>NZ_BMVY01000012.1 GCF_014650955.1 Streptomyces tauricus | reverse complement strand
CATCGCCGTGCACGCCCTGGCGTCCCGCGCCGTGCGCTGTGCCGCGCGGGCCGACGGCGTCTGCGCCGCGGGGGCCGGCGTTGCGCTGGTTGCGCAGGCCGGTGCCGCCCTGGCGTCCCGCGCCTTGGGCCGTGAGGTCACGGCCGGTGCCGCCGTTGCCGGTGGCGGCGTAGGGACCCGCGCCTTGGGCCCCAACGTCGCGGCCGGGGACGCCGTTGCCGAGTGCGGCGTACCGTCCCGCGCCCGGAGGCGGGACGTCACCGCCCCTGCTGGCGGGTGCGTCGGTGTCCGGGGTCGGGAAGTCCGGGGGTGGCGGTGCGGGGATCGGTGGGGTGGACAGCGACGGCAGGTCGACGGACGCCTCGCGCAACGCGGCGAGGACCCGCGGCCAGAAGACGTCGGGCTGTTCCTCCGCCCCGTCGCAGGTGACCCACGCCACCGGGCCCGGCGCACGCCGGGTGTGCGCCCACTCCACGGCGAGAGCCGACTTGCCCGCTCCGACGGGCCCCACGACCACGGTCAACGGCCCCAGCACGCCCTGCGAGAGACGGTCCGTCAGCCGGGGGCGGGGGACCAACCACCTCGGCAGCGGCGGCACACCGGGGTGGGACATACGGGCCGGCGGGGGCGTGACAGCCGTGCTCGGCGAGCGCCGTCGTTCCGTCCGCTCGTCCATCGACGGTACCTCGCTCCCAGAGCAGTGGACGTCCGCCAGACGAGAGTGTGGCCCGCACCGGGGTGTCGCGGACCGGTGCGGGCCACATCTCACCCGGGTGAACTTCGGCCGGGCGGTTCCACCGTCCTCACTGCCGCCGGAGCCGTCACTGCTGCAGGGTGGCGATCAGCTCCTCCTCGCGCTCCTTGGTCAGCGACGTGCGCAGCACGGTGGGCCCGAACGGACGCAGCGCCTCCCGCACCCGGTCGGGCGTCGAACGCCGCACGAGCGCGAAGACCGCGGCCCTGCCCGGTTCGAGCGTGCCCGCGATCTCCTTGATGAACGCGTCGTTGATGCCCACGTCCGTGAGCTTCCCGGCGAGCGCGCCCGTGCTCGCGCCGACCGCGGCACCGAACACCGGCATCAGGAACAGCATGCCGAAGAGCGTGCCCCACAGGGCGCCCCCGGCGGCCCCGTGCGCGGCGGGGCTGAACGACTGGCGGACATGGATCTTGCCGTCCGGGGTCCGCCAGGCGAGGGCCGCGTCCTCCAGGTCGAGAAGTTCCTGCTTGGACAGGTCCTTCGAGAGGCGCAGCACGGATTCGGCCTTCTCCTTGTCCGAGAAGCCGAGCACGACGAGATCGGTCATCAGGACCTCCTGGTGTCCTGGCCGGATGTCCGGCCCTTGCGGGTGTGTTCCGCGGCGGACTCGTCCAGCCGCGCGACGGCGTCGGTGAGTTCCACGACCACCAGGCCGAGGGACTCCTCGGTGAGGAAGCCCTCCGCGACGGGCACTCCGCCCGCGTCGCGGATCGCCGCCCTCAGTTCCCTGGCCCAGGTGTGTTCGAGCAGTACGAAGCCGGCCGCGGTCCCCGGGGCCAACTCCCCTGCCAGGCGCAGGATGTCGTCCGGGGCGAGGCCGAAGGCGTTCCCCTCGGCGAGGGACGGGAACTGGGCCTCCGCGACTTCCAGCACGTCGCGCGAGATGCCGAGCAGCGCGGCGACGGTCCGCCCCATGCCCTCCGCCTGGTAGTCGAGCGTGACGAGACTTCCGTCGGCCTCCTTCTGTACGAAGAGCAGGTCCAGCAAGCGGACTTGGCCGCTGCGGTCGAGCGCCACGAGCTCGTCGATGATCCTTCCCTCGAACTTCGCGTCGGGTCCGAACTCGACCGTCAGCAGTTGCACGGGTCCGATCCTGACCATGGCCGCTCCCTTCGATGTGGTCCGTCTCCATCCAGCAGCCTTCCGGCGCGGTGCGCGTCACCCGCCACAGGTGAGGGGACGGGCCGGCCGGTGCCTCACCCGCGGTAGGTGAGGCACCGTCGGGACGGGCCGGACAGACTGACGCAGCCCCGGTAGGCCTGTGACAGGGAGCCAGGATGAGCGCGCGGACGAGCGACGAGCGGATCGGCCCGACCGGCGACGACGGAGGCCGATGGAGCCTGTGGGGGCCCTACCTGAGTGAGCGTCAGTGGGGCACGGTCCGGGAGGACTACAGCGAGGGCGGCGACGCGTGGTCGTACTTCCCGCACGATCACGCCCGTTCCCGGGCCTACCGGTGGGGCGAGGACGGACTGGGCGGCATCTGCGACGAGAAGCAGCGGCTGTGCCTGGCCCTCGCCCTGTGGAACGGCCGCGACCCGATCCTCAAGGAACGCGCCTTCGGCCTCACCAACGGCGAGGGCAACCACGGCGAGGACGTCAAGGACTACTACTTCTACCTGGACAGCACCCCGAGCCACTCCTACATGAAGTACCTGTACAAGTACCCGCAGGCCGAGTTCCCGTACAACGACCTGGTGTCCGTCAACCGCGACCGCGGCCGGCAGGACTACGAGTACGAACTCCTCGACACCGGTGTCTTCGACGACAGCCGCTACTTCGACGTGACGGTGGAGTACGCCAAGGCGGCGTCCGACGACGTACTGGCCCGGATCACCGTCGACAACCGCGGTCCCGACGAGGCGACCCTGCACGTCCTGCCCACCCTCTGGTTCCGCAACACCTGGGCGTGGCCGGACGGCGACGACACCCCGAAACCGCGGATGAGCGCGGCCGACGGTCCGCCCGGCACGGCGACGATCCGCGCCGGACACCCGCAACTCGGCAGCTACGACTGTCGGTTCGCGGCGTCCGCGCCCCTGCTGTTCACGGAGAACGAGACGAACACCGAGCGCCTCTTCGGCACACCCAACTCCTCCCCGTACGTCAAGGACGGCATCGGCAGGTACGTGGTGGACGGCGAGAGCGAAGCCGTCAACCCGGCGCGGGAGGGCACCAAGGCGGCGGCGCACCACACGCTCACCGTTCCCGCGGGCGGTTCGGCGACCCTGCAGCTGAGGATCGCGCCCACGGACTCGAAGCCGTCCGTCACCCGTGGCTTCGACGCGGTGTTCAAGGACCGGATCGCGGAAGCCGACGCCTTCTACCGGAAGCTGACCCCCGAGGGCGCGGACGAGGACCGGGCCCGGGTGCAGCGGCAGGCGCTCGCCGGGATGCTCTGGTCGAAGCAGTACTACTACTTCGACCTGGAGACCTGGCTGGCCGAACACGGCCTGGACCCGTGGTCCATGCCCCGGCCGGGTGTACGCAACCGCGAGTGGTTCCACATGGTCAGCGACGACATCGTCTCCATGCCCGACAAGTGGGAGTACCCCTGGTTCGCCGCCTGGGACCTGGCGTTCCACACCGTGGCCCTCGCGAGCGTGGACGTCCGCTTCGCCAAGGAACAGCTCGAACTGCTGCTCAGGGACACCTATCTGCACCCCAACGGCCAGATCCCGGCCTACGAGTGGAACTTCGCCGACGTCAACCCGCCGGTGCACGCCTGGGCCGCGTACTTCGTCTACATGATGGAGGAGCGCACCACCGGCCGCGCCGACCGCGAATTCCTGGAGCGCGCCTTCCAGAAGCTCCTGACCAACTTCACCTGGTGGGTCAACCGCAAGGACCCGGACGACCGCAACGTCTTCGAGGGCGGCTTCCTCGGCCTCGACAACATCGGCGTCTTCGACCGCAGCGCACCCCTGCCCACCGGCGGCCGGCTCGAACAGGCCGACGGCACCGCGTGGATGGCCCTGTACTGCCAGGCCATGCTGCAGATCGCCGTGGAACTCGTCGAGCACAACCAGGCGTACGAGGAACTGGTCCTGAAGTTCATCGAGCACTACCTGTGGATCGCCGCCTCCATGGACCGGGTCGGCGACCTCGGCGACGAACTCTGGGACGAGGAGGACGGGTTCTACTACGACGTCCTGCGGCTGCCCGACGGACAGGCCGTACGCCTCAAGGTCCGCTCGATGGTCGGGCTGCTCCCGCTGTGCGCCGCCACCGTCTTCCGGCCCTCCCAACTGGCAAGGGTGTCGGGCATCGGCGAGAGGCTGCGCCGCTTCGCGGACCGCCATCCGTCGCTCTCCGTCACGCTCACCTCCGCACAGGCGGGTACGGCGGGCGGCCCCCGTCTGCTGTCCGTGGTCGACGAGAAGAAACTGCTCAGGGTCCTCTCGTACCTCCTGTCCGAGGAGGAGTTCCTCAGCCCTTACGGCATCCGGTCCCTCTCCCGCCACCACGCCGAACACCCCTACCGCTTCTGGGTGAACGGCGACGAGTACCGGGTCGGCTACCTGCCCGCGGAGTCGGACACGGGGATGTTCGGCGGCAACTCCAACTGGCGGGGACCCGTGTGGTTCCCCATGAACGCCCTCGTGGTCCGGGCGCTGCTCAACCTGTACGGCTTCTACGGCGACGACCTCACCGTGGAGTGCCCGACGGGATCCGGTGTCCAGATGAACCTCTTCGAGGTCGCCCAGGAGATCTCGGAGCGGCTCACCCGGCTCTTCCTGCGCGGGGACGACGGACGCAGGCCCGTCCACGGAGGCCAGAAGATCTTCCAGGACGACCCGCACTGGCGGGATCTGATCTGCTTCTACGAGTACTTCCACGGCGACAACGGCGCCGGAATGGGCGCGGCCCACCAGACCGGCTGGACAGGGCTGGTCGCCACACTGATGACGGTCTTCGGCACGCTCACCCCGAACGACTTCCTGACCGACCGCGGCAAGAAGGGGACATCATGAGCGGGATCCCGGCACAGCCCGTCGTCCACGAGGTCAACACGCGTGTCTGGCTCCGCGAGATCCAGCGGCGGACCGGCCGCCAGGGGGGACTGGGCGATGTCCCCAAGGACGCCTGGGACGAAATCACCCCGCACGGCATCGACGCCGTATGGCTCATGGGGGTGTGGGAGCGCAGCCCGCAGGGCCGGGCCATCGCACTGCGGGACCCGTCACTGAGGGCCGCCTTCACCCGGGCCGTGCCCGACCTCCAGGAGGAGGAGATCGCCGGCTCGCCGTACTGCGTCCGCCGTTACGAGGTCGACGCGGACCTCGGCGGGACCGAGGGGCTCGCCGCCGCGCGCGCCGAACTCGCCGGCCGGGACATCGGACTGCTCCTCGATTACGTGCCCAACCATGTGGCGCCGGACAGCCCCTGGACGGCCGTGCACCCGGAGTACTTCGTGCGGGGGAGCGAGGAGGAACTGCACCGCGATCCGGGGGCCTACCTCTCCGTGGCGGGCCATGTCCTCGCCCGCGGCCGTGACCCCTTCTTCCCGCCCTGGCCCGACGTGGTGCAGCTGAACGCCTTCGACCCCGCCCTGCGCGCGGCCACCACGGACGTCCTCATACGGATCGGCGATCTGTGCGACGGCGTCCGCTGCGACATGGCGATGCTGATGATGAACGACGTCTTCGCCCGGACCTGGGGCGAGCGGGCGGGCGCGCGGCCGGCGGAGGACTTCTGGCCGACCGTCATCTCCGGGGTACGGCGTGCGCATCCCGACATGATCTTCGCCGCCGAGGCGTACTGGGACCTCGAATGGGGCCTGCAGCAGCAGGGGTTCGACTTCTGCTACGACAAACGGCTCTACGACCGCCTGCTGCACGAGGGCCCGGAGTCCGTCCGGGGGCACCTCACGGCGGACGAGACCTACCAGCGCAAACTCGTACGGTTCCTGGAGAACCATGACGAACCGCGGGCCGCGCACACGATGGACCCGGCGAAGGAGCGGGCCGCGGCCGTCATGATCGCCACGCTGCCCGGGGCGACCCTGTGGCACGAGGGGCAGTTCACCGGCCGCCGCACCCAGTTGCCGGTCTTCCTCGACCGACGGCCGGACGAGACCCCGGACGTCGCGCTGCGCGCGTTCCACGAGCGGCTGCTCGCCGCCGTCCACCGGAGCGGTATGCGCACCGGGCAGTGGCGGCTCCTCGACTGCGAGGGCTGGTCCGACAACTCCACCCACCGGAACCTGCTCGCCTGGGGCTGGTCGGGCGGAGCGGGCCTCTTCCTGACGGTGGTCAACCTCTCCGGGCACCGCTCCCAGGCGAGGATCCGGCTGCCCTGGCCCGAACTCGGCCCCGAGGAGCGGACGTTGACCAGTCTGCTCGACGCCGCCCGCTACCCGCGCTCCGGAGCCGAACTGACCGGTCCCGGACTCTTCGTCGACCTGGACGCCTGGGGCACGCACGTCTTCACGGTGTCCTGAGAGGGCCGGTCCAGGGCGCCGGTACAGGGTCGGTCCAGGATCAGTCCCGAGAAGACGGCCGGTCCTGAGAAAGTTGGTCCTGAGGCGATCCGTCCTGGGACAGCTCGTCCTGCGACGGCGGCCGGTCCCTCGCCGTCCACCGGGCGCCGGTCTGGGCACGGTAGGCGGCGACAGCGGCCTCGATGGTCGGGAAGAAGTGCGCCGGGTCGATGGTCCGCGTCAGTTCGTACCGCTCGATCTTGCGCCGCACCGGATCCTTCAGCTCGGCGAACACCAGGCTGATGCCGCGTTCGTTCAGCGACTCGTCCAGCTCCTCCAGTTCGTCGGCGGCCGTGGTGTCCACGTCGGTCACCGGCTCGGCCGCGATCAGCACCCAGACGGGCCGGGGTTCGCCGAGGGCGAGCCGCGTCACCTCGTTGCGGAAGGCCTTGGCGTTGGCGAAGAACAGGGGACCGTCGAAACGGTGGATCACCAGTCCGGGCAGATGCTCGGCCTGCGGGTACGAGCGGACGTCGTGGTAGCCCTCAAGCCCGGGCACCCGGCCCAGCACGGTGTTGTACGGCCACCAGGCCCGCCGGAAGACATTGAGGATGGACAGACCGACGGCCACCGCGATCCCGGGCAGCACACCGAGCAGGGCGACGCCCAGGAAGGCCGCGATCGCCAGCAGGAACTCCGTCCTGCGCTGACGCCACAGCCGTACCGTCCCCGGGAGGTCGGCCAGCGACACCGACGCCGTGATCACCACCGCGGCCAGCGCGGGCTGGGGCAGATTGCGGAACAGCCCGGGAAGCAGCACCAGCATGAGGACGATCAGGCCGGCCCCGACGACCCCGGTGAGCTGGCTCCGGGCGCCCGCCCGCTCGGCCACGGCCGTCCGTGACCCGCTGGTGCTGACGGGGAAGCCCTGGAACAGCCCGGCGGCCACGTTCGCCGCGCCGATCGCGGTCATCTCCTCGTTGCCGCGGATCTCCTGCCCGGTGCGGGTGGCGAACGCCGAGGCGTTGGAGATCGTGTCGGCCAGCGAGACCAGCGCGATGCCCAGGGCGCCGACGAAGAGCGGCCCGAGGTCGTCCCAGCGGATGTCGGGCCACGTCAGCGGCGGGAAACCCCGGGGCAGCTCACCGACCAGGCCGACGCCGTGCCGGTCCAGGTCGAAGAGCGAGGTCGCGGCGATCGCCAGCAGCACCATGACGAGGACCGCGGGCACCTTCGGCAGCCACCGCTGCAGGACCAGGATCAGCACGATCCCCGTACCGCCCACCGCCACGGCGGCCGCGACCGCCTTCCCGTCGGCCACCCCCTGGAAGAAGTCCCCGATCTCGGCGATCAGCCCGTCGGCGTCCGTCTTGAAGCCGAACAGCTTCGGCAGCTGACCGATCAGGATGGTCAGCGCCAGGCCGTTCATGTAGCCGATCATCGTGGGCTTGGAGATCAGGTCGGCGATGAATCCGAGCTTGGCCACCCCCGCCAGGAGCGTGATCGCCCCGACCATGAGCGCGAGCATCGAGGCGAGCGCCACGGCACGCGCGCTGTCCCCTCCGGCGACGATCAGGGGCAGGATCGTGGCGGCGATCATCGGGCCCAGTGAGGAGTCCGGGCCGAGCACCAGGATCCGTGACGGGCCGAACACGGCGTAGGCGAGCAGACACAGAACGGACGTGTACAGGCCGGTGATCGCGGGCAGTCCCGCCAGTTCCGCGTACGCCATGCCCTGCGGTACGAGCAGCGTCGTCAGGACGACGCCCGCGACGACGTCCTTGACCAGCCATTCCCGCCGGTAGGCCAGGAGCGTACGCAGCCCGGGCGGGACGCTCGAAGCGCTCTTCCTGTCACCTGGCATCGCGGCCCTCCGCCCGGTCCCTCGCCCCACGACATCTACCCGGTGGCGCACGAACCCGTCGTCACCTCGCAAGGGTGATGACGGGCGATCAGCCGCCACGGACGATATTCGCATCCGAATGTCCGGGAGCCGACATGGCCATGCCGCCCACATCCCCCGAAACGGGGTCCTCGGGACAGTCGTCGGGCACCGCGCGACGCGTACTGGCCCCGCTCGCCCTCGCGCAGTTCATCTGCAGCTACGCCGGCTCCAACATGAACGTGATGATCAACGACATCAGCAAGGACCTGGACACCACCGTCCAGGGCGTGCAGACCGTCATCACGGTCTTCCTGCTGACGATGGCGGCACTGATGATCCCGGGCGGCAAGCTGACGGACCGCTACGGCCGCAAGCGCTGCTTCCTCGCCGGCCTCACGGTCTACGGGGTGGGAGCCGTGCTCAGCGCGCTCGCTCCGGGCCTGTGGGTCCTCGCCCTCGGCTACTCCATCCTCCAGGGGGTCGGCACGGCCCTGCTCATCCCGCCCGTCTACATCCTCACCACGCTCCTGTTCACCGACGTGACCTCCCGGGCCCGCGCGTTCGGGACCGTCATGGCGCTGGGCGGCATCGGCGCCGCCGCGGGACCGCTGATCGGCGGGCTCATCACCTCGGCGATCGGCTGGCGGGCCGCCTTCGTCTTCCAGGCGGCCGTGGTCGCGCTGATCATCATGCTGAGCCGCCACGTCCGGGACCCCCTGCCCCCGGAGCCGGACCGCCGCTTCGACACCGGCGGAGCGGTCCTGTCCGCGGTCGGCCTCGTCCTCGTCGTCATGGGCATCCTCGCCGCCGACAACAACCCCTGGGTGATGGCGGGCCTGCTGGTGCTCGGCGCGCTCGTCCTGGTGTGGCTCTTCCAGTGGGTACGCGCGAGGGAGCGCTCCGGCCGGGAACCCCTGTTCTCGACGAGCCTGTTCCACGACCGCACGTCCAACCTCGGACTCATCACCCAGCACGCCCAGTGGCTGATGCTGATGGGGGTGTCGTTCGTGGTGGCCGCCTACCTCCAGGTCGTGCGCGGGTACGACGCGATACGGACCGGGGTGATCTTCACCGCGGCCACTCTCGGCCTGCTCACGGCGTCGCTCGCCGCCGCGCGCCTGGTGAAGCGGTGGCCGCAGCGGACGCTCATCATCGTGGGCTTCGGCGTCACGATCTGCGGGATCTGCCTGCTCATCGCCCTGGCCTCGGGCTCGCAGACCGCCTGGGCCTCCACACCCGGGCTGCTCCTCATCGGCCTGGGGCTGGGCGTGATGCTCACCCCGTCGGTCAACGTCGTCCAGTCGAGCTTCGGCGAGGAACGGCAGGGGGAGATCTCGGGCCTGTCCCGCAGTGTGTCGAACCTCGGCTCGTCGCTCGGTACGGCGATCGCGGGCACGATCCTCGTCGCGGACCCCGCCGCGGGCCCGTACGCCGTGGCCCTGGCTGTACTGGCCTTCGTGGGCCTGGGCGGGCTGGCCGCCGCGGCGCTGCTGCCACGGCACCAGCCGGGCCTGTAGCGACCCGTCGTGCCCTGTCACGTCCGGTCGTAGCGGACGGCGGTGCTCAGGGCGAGATCCTGGACCGACGCACGGCGCTCGCTCACCGGGATCCACAGCAGCCCCAGGGGGAACAGCAGACACAGCGCGGCACGCGTGAGGGCGCGGGGGACTCCCAGGAGCCGGCCGTCCGCGCGGCCGGTGACGCGCAGGCCCAGCAGCCGGTCGCCCACGGTGCTGCCGGTCACTACCCAGCTGCCGGCGAGGTAGAGCAGGGCGATCGTCCAGCCGCACAGACCGGAGAGCCAGGCGGGCGGGTCGGGCAGCCGGAACGGCGGACCGGCGGCGAGCAGACGCAGGGCGCCGGCCCCGAGCTGTACGGCGAGCCCGAGCCCGGCGACCACGAACGCGTCGACCAGACCCGCCAGGGTCCGCGACACGAGTCCCGCGGCCTCTCCCGACGGGCCGCCGTCCCGGTCCGCCCCCGTCACCGCGCCTGCTCGTGCGGCGGCCCGCCCCCGTCGGCCGGAGCCGCCGCCGTCGCTGCCCCTGTCCCTGCCCCCGCCGGATCGGGTCTGCGCAGCAGGCGGTCGGCGAGGCGGTTCACCCGCTGGTCGGCCCGCATGCTCCGTGCCCGGAGGCCGTGGACGGTCTCGTCGGCCATTCCGCCGCCCGTGTCGCGGACGATCCGGCCGAGGTCGATCTCCTCCAGCACGCCCTTCGTGAGGACGACCAGGTCGACACGGGCGAGTACGGCGTCGAGGTTCAGCCGGGCCGCGATCCGGTCGACGTCCACGCGCCGGGCCACGACGTCGACCTCGACGCGGTCGGCGATCCGGTTCACGTCCACCCGGTCGGCGACCCGGTTCACGTCGACGCGGGACACCAGCTCGTCCAGGTCCATCCGGTCGACGACCGCGGCCGTCAGCCCCCGGATCAGTGCGTCGGTGACATCGGCGACGGTCCCCAGCGCGAACCGCGCGAGACGTCCGGCCGTGTCGAAGGGATGGACAGCGCGGTACCAGGTCATTGCGCCAGCGCACCCCCGCCGGGGCGCGAGCGCATCATCCGTGGCGGGTGAACCGCAGGTCGGTGCCGGTGGGGCGAAGATCACAGGTGCACGAGCTCTTGGGCGGACGTGACGCTGAGTACGGTGAGCGGGTGCCCAAGAGCAAGAACACGTTCTCGTCCCGGCGGAGCCGCCTCGTCCAGCGGGCCGTCCACGCGGGCTGGGCCTGGGTGCAGCGGACCGGCGCGGTGACGGCCGAGCGGCCGGGCCGGCTGCGGTTCGGCGCGATGGGGACGGGCACCAGGCTGGCCTTTCCGCAGGGCACGGTGTTCGGCGAGCCGTGGATCCACCTCGGCGACCACTGCATCATCGGTGAGCAGGTCACGCTGACCGCCGGGTTGATGCCCGACCTCGACCTCGGCGCCGAGCCGATACTGCGGGTCGGCAACGGAGTCGTCCTCGGCCGGGGGAGCCACGTCATCGCCGACACGACGGTGACGATCGGCAGCGACTGCTACTTCGGGCCCTATGTGTACGTGACGTCCACGAACCACTCGTACGACGATCCGCAGGTGCCCATCGGCAAGCAGTGGCCGCGGATGGAGCCGGTGGAGATCGGACCCGGCTGCTGGATCGGCACGGGTACGGTGATCCTGCCGGGGGCGCGGATCGGACGGAACGTCGTGGTGGCGGCCGGCGCGGTGGTACGCGGCGTCGTACCCGACCACGCGGTGGTGGCCGGAGCGCCGGCCCGCGTCGTCCGCCGCTGGACCCCCACCGAAGGCTGGCAACCCCCACTGCGTACCCCGGCCCCCACCCCGATCCCCGCAGGCATAACCCCCGAACAACTCCAGGCCCTGTCAGAACTGGACGCGGAAAGCATCGCAGCACTACGCACAGCAGAGGACGCCCCGTAAGCCCGGCGCCCCGCAGGGAACGGCGCACCCAGCGACGACGCACCCGCACGCGACGGCGGACCCCGGCCTGGACCCCGCAAAGGGGCGCGGGGAACGGCGCACCCAGCGACGACACACCCGCACGCGACGACCGACCCTGCCCTGGACCCCGCAAAGGGGCGCGGGGAACGGCGCACTCAGCGACGACACACCCGCACGCGACGACCGACCCTGCCCTGGACCCCGCAAAGGGGCGCGGGGAACGGCGCACCCAGCCCCAACGCACCCGCAGCCCGTGCGCAACCCCACCAAAGCCCAACCCCAACCCCGGCGCCGCCGTCAGCCAGTCGCCAGCAACACCGACCCCACCAACGCAAGCCCCGCGCCAGCGGCCTGCACCGCACGCAACCGCTCCCGCAGAAAGCCCCGCGCGGCCAGCGCGGTCACCACCGGGTACAGCGAGGCGAGAACCGCGGCCACAGCAACCGGCCCCCGCTGAGCGGCCAGCGCATACGTGCCGTTGGCCGCGACATCCGCGAGCCCCACGAACGCGAAGGCCGGCAGCGACCGCCACGCGACCCGCGGCGGAGCCGTGCCGCCCCGCCGCACGGAGACGTACAGCGCCGTGCCACCGGCGACGACGTTGGTGACGCGCTGCACGAACAGCGCCAGGAAGAGGCCGGTGAGCGTCGACGACGCCTCGGCGATCAGCGCCATCACCGCCCCGAAGCCGAACGCCGCGAGCAGCGTGAGCAGCACGGCCTGCCGCTGCACGGGCGCGCCCCTGAACTGCGGACCCCCCGCCAGGACGATGCCCGCGACGGCGACCGCGATGCCCACGAACTGCATCAGCCCCGGACGCTCCCCGAGGACGAGCCCGACCCCCACGGGCACGGCGACCCCGATCGAGCCGAGCGGTGAGACGACGCCCATCGGGCCGAGCGCGAGGGCCTTGTAGAAGGCCAGCATGGCGACAGGACCGACCAGGCCCGCCGCCACCGCGAACCACAGCCGCGGCCCCGCCTCGCTCCACGCCCCCGTCGCGAGGACGATCGCGCCCAGCACCACCGTCGCGATCGACTGCGAGACGACCACGACCGTCAGCGCGGGAGTACGCCGTGTCAGCAGGCCGCCGCCGAAGTCGGCCAGCCCCCACAGGAAGCTGGTGGCCAGGGCGAACAGTGCCGTCATCACATGCCTCGCAGTCCCACGGTCTCGCAGTACAGTTCGGTGAACGATCTGGTGCACCCCACCGTAGTGCAGCTCATTGGACTCTGTCATCCAGAATATTGGACGGAATGTGTCGGACCTCGACCTCCTGACCCAGTCACTGGCGCGCAACGTCAAACGCTGGCGCACCGAGCGCGGCTTCACCCTCGACGCCCTCGCCGCCCGCGCCGCGGTCAGTCGCGGCATGCTCATCCAGATCGAGCAGGCCCGCACCAACCCCAGCCTCGGCACCGTCGTCAAGATCGGCGACGCGCTCGGCATCAGCATCACCACGCTGCTCGACTACGAGCAGGGCCCGAAGGTCCGCATCGTCCCGGCGGAGCAGGCCGTACGGCTCTGGCACACGGACGCCGGCAGTTACAACCGGCTCCTCGCGGGCACCGAGGCACCCGGCCCCCTGGAGATGTGGGACTGGCTGCTGATGCCGGGCGAGGGCAGCCCCTCGGACCCGCACCCCACGGGCACGGTCGAACTCCTCCACGTCACGAAGGGCGAACTGGCGCTCACCGTCGACGGCACGGAGTACCGCGTTCCGGCGGGTTCGAGCGCCTCCTTCGAGGCCAACACCCCCCACACGTACGCCAACGCGGGCGACGTACCCGTGGAGATGGTCATGGCCGTGTCGGTCCCCGGCGTGCACTGAAGCCCTGTACCAGAGCCCTCCGTACGGGCGGCCGAGGCCCCGAACGGGAGCCGTCCGCACGGCTGTTAGCGTGCCGTCATGCGCGCACCCATCGGACACTTCGACGACGCCACGCCCGCCACCGGACTCCTCGACCTGCTGACCCGCCCGGTCGCCGACGCCGTACGCGACTGGCGCGGCAGCGTCCCCGCCGAGCAGATCGTGTACGTGGACACCGAGCCGGAGTGGGCCGACACCGCCACGTTCCTGGAGCACTACGGCCCGGAACTCCTGGACCGATCCGCGAACTGCGTGGTCGTCGCGGGCAAGCGCGGCGGGGAGACCACGCTCGCCGCGTGCGTGGTGCTGTCCGCCACCCGGGTCGACGTGAACGGCGTGGTCCGACGCCAACTCGGCGCACGCAAGGCGTCGTTCGCGTCGATGGACACGGCGACCGGCGAGACCGGCATGGAGTACGGCGGCATCACCCCGCTCGGACTGCCCGCCCACTGGCCGGTGCTGGTGGACTCGGCCGTCGTCGACCTGCCGTACGTGCTGGTGGGCAGCGGCCGGCGGCGCGGAAAGCTGATCATGCCCGGCAAGGCCTTCGCGGAACTGCCGAACGCCGTGGTCCTCGAAGGACTGGGGAGCGCCTGACCGCTCAGGCGGGCCCCGGCGCGTGGTGGGCCAGAGCCAGATGAGGGTCCGACTCGCCCGGCGCGGGCGACGGGTCGGCGTGCACGAGGGCCGCGGTGAGGCCCGGTACGGCGTGCAGCAGGGCGTGTTCGGCCGCGACCGCCACCCCGTGGGCCGCGCGGACGCTCGACTCCCCGTCGACGACCACGGCCACCTCGGCGCGCAGCCGGTGGCCGATCCAGCGCAGCCGCAGCTCGCCGACCCCGCGCACCCCCGGCACCTCCCCGAGCGCCCGCTCGGCCGCGTCGAGCAGGGCCGGGTCGACCGCGTCCATGACCCGCCGGAACACCTCGCGCGCGGCGTCGCGCAGCACCAGCAGCAGCGCCGCCGTGATCGCCAGTCCGACCACCGGGTCGGCGAGCCGCCAGCCGATCGCCGCACCGCCCGCGCCCAGCAGCACGGCGAGCGAGGTGAAGCCGTCCGTCCGGGCGTGCAGCCCGTCCGCGACCAGCGCGGCCGAGCCGATCGCGCGGCCGACGCGGATGCGGTAGCGGGCCACCCACTCGTTGCCCACGAAGCCGATGACGGCAGCGGCGGCGACCACGGGCAGATGCTCGACGGGGCGCGGGTCGAGCAGCCGGTCGACCGCCGTCCAGCCCGCGAAGAGCGCGGAGGCGGCGATCGTCAGCACGATCACGAGCCCGGCCAGGTCCTCCGCCCGGCCGTATCCGTAGGTGAACCGGCGGTCGGCCGCCCGCCGGCCCAGCACGAAGGCGATGCCGAGCGGTACGGCGGTGAGCGCGTCCGCCGCGTTGTGCACGGTGTCGCCGAGCAGCGCCACCGAGCCCGAGAGGGCGACGACCACCGCCTGGGCCGCGGCGGTCGCCCCGAGGACGGCCAGGGAGATCCAGAGCGTACGAATCCCGCGGGCCGAGGTCTCCAGGGCGGAGTCGACCTTGTCGGTGGTCGCGTGGGAGTGCGGGGTGAGGAGATGGGCCAGCCGCCGCCGGAGCCGCCGCCGACCCCTGGGCCCGCCCTCGTGATCGTGCCCGTGCCCATGGCCGTGCTCCCGCGCGTGTTCCCGCCCGTGCTCATGCCCATGCCCCTGCTCAAGCCCGTGCCCGTGGTGGTGTCCGTTGTGCTCGGTGCTCACATGCTCCCCTTTCCGGGATCCCGGTGCGCTCGGTGGACTCGGCCGACCCGCCCGGCCATTATGTGCGTATGAGCGCACGCATGCACCTGTCACCTGCGCACGATGAGCATCCGCGCACCCCCGGCGAGGAGCAGTTCGCGCTCGCCGCCGAACTCTTCGCCCTCCTGGGGGATCGCACCCGTCTCGTCCTGCTGCACGCCCTGGCCGAGGACGAGGCGGACGTCACGACCCTCACGGAGCGGTGCGGCGCCGCCCGTCCGGCGGTCAGCCAGCACCTGGCGCGGCTGCGCCTCGCGGGCCTCGTCAACACACGCAAGGAGGGCCGCCGGGTGATCTATTCACTGCGGGACGGGCATCTGCGACGGGTCGTGGACGAGGCGCTGAATCTGGCCGACCACCGGCTGCGGGACAGGCCGGCGCACGATTGAGCGGTCCTGGGCGCCGGTTTGTTTCGGGCGCGAGCGCCGGGTACTCGGGGCGTGGGACCCCGCCCGCCTCCGGGCGAAGGAGGCGTGAGCGGGAGATGCTGAGGAAGACGGCACCACGGCCCGGCTCGTGCTCTCGACGCTGTCGGGTGTCCGCCCACGCCCCTCGGTACGATTCAGGAACGGTACTGCCATGAACAGCGACGCAAGAGTCCGCAACGACGTCGTCTCCAGCCACTCGGTCGCGGGAGCCCCCTGCTGGGTGAGCCTGACGGCGCGTGACCAGCAGGCCGCCGAGGACTTCTACCAGGCGGTACTGGGGTGGCGGTTCCGGACGACCGCGCTGATGGAGCGGTTCCGGATCGCCTACGCGGACGGCGTGCCCGTCGCGGGCATCGCGGCCGTGGCCACGATGTGGCAGATGGCCGTCGCCTGGACCCCGTACTTCGCCGTGGACAGCGCCGACGAGGCGGTGGCCAGGGGCCAGGAGCGCGGGGGTACGGCGGCGGTCGGGCCCATCGGCTTCCCGCCGGGCCGGGCGGCCCTGCTGGCGGACCGCGACGGAGCCGTCTTCGGCATCTGGGAGGGCCAGCTCGTCGCCGGCTGGGAGACCTGGCGCCGGGCCGCGCCCGCCTTCTTGCGACTGCACACGCGCAACGCCTTCGACGCGGCGATGTTCTACGGCGAGGTGCTGGAGTGGGCGACCTCGCGGCCGGGCTGCTGCGAGGTGCACTACGACGGGGACGAGGTGGTCCTTCGCAGCGACGGCGACGTGGTGGCCCGTATCCACTCCGGCGCGGTGGAAGCCGCCCCCGATCCCACGATCCGGCCCCACTGGCAGGTCCATTTCGCGGTCACGGACGTCGAGGCCTGCATCCGCGCGGCGCTGGACCACGGGGGCACGGTCCGGGACGGCGCGACCGCCACGGAGGCGGTGCTGCGGGATCCCGACGGGGCGCAGTTCACCGTGACGTCGAAGCCTCAGGTGTGAGGGCGGGCCCGGCCGACCGCAGTCGTGGAACACGCCACCAGAATGGTTCCCTCCGGCTCAAAGGCACCCATTCATGACCGGAAGTGATTGATACAGAATTCCGTTGGCTGCAATTGCACGAAACCCCTTGCTGTCGCCCTGTTGTGGCACGTACATCTGTCCCCGCAACGGTCGTATTCCGGGGGGATGTTGGCATATGCAAGGTACGGTCGACGGATTCAGCTATGGAACGGTCACACCGCTCACGGCCTATGTCATGGCCTGTCTGGGAGCCGCTCTGGGACTGCGCTGCATCACCCGGTCCCTGCGCAACGACCAGTCGTGGAAACCGGGTTGGCTCGCGCTCGGCGCCGCGTCGATCGGCTGCGGCATCTGGACGATGCACTTCATCGCCATGATCGGATTCCAGGTCGAGGAAAGCCGTATCCGCTATGACGTCGGCCTGACGATCCTCAGCCTCGCGGTGGCGATCGCCGTGGTCGGTCTCGGCGTCTTCGCCGTCGGCTATCGCGGCGCGAACACGACCACCCTGCTGATCGCGGGCACGTTCACCGGGCTCGGGGTCGCGGCCATGCACTACATAGGCATGGCCGCCATCCGGCTGAACGGCAGCCTGCGGTACGAAATTCCCACCGTCGCCCTCTCCGTCCTGATCGCCGTCGTCGCCGCGACCGCCGCGCTCTGGGCGGCGGTCGCGATCCGCGGCTTCCTGACCAGCCTGGCGGCGAGCCTGGTCATGGGCGTCGCCGTGACCGGCATGCACTACACGGGCATGGCGGCCGTCAGCGTGCATCTGCACGGCGCGAGCGGCACGTTGGGTTCGGGCGGGTCCGCCCACTCGCTGCTGCTCCCGATGCTCATCGGGCCGGTCCTCTTCCTGGCGCTCGCGGGAGTGGTGGTGATGTTCGACCCGATGCTCGTCCTCGGGGACGGCGACTGGAACCGGAACGCGTCCCGCCGCCGGACGCCTGCCGGGTCCGTGCCGCGTGCGGATCCGCCCGCCTGGTCCGGCTCGGCGTTCGAGGCTCCGCCCAGGACGGCCCGGCGGGCGTACGGATCCGGGGGCCCGGGGCGGCGCGACGGGTGAACGCTGCCGGGGCGGCCCTGCCGGCCTTGCCGGTCCTGGAGGGGCGGCCCGCCGGGTCAGCTCAGGCGGGGGATCTCGATCGCCGGGCAGCGGTCCATGACCATGTCGAGGCCGGCCGCGCGGGTGCGCTCGTACGCGGCCTCGTCGATCACGCCGAGCTGGAACCAGACGGCCTTGGCGCCGATGGAGACGGCCTCGTCGGCGACCGGGCCCGCCAGGTCGCTGTTGACGAACACGTCGACGACGTCGACCTCGAAGGGGATGTCCGCGAGGGAGGCGTAGCCCTTCTCGCCGTGGACCGTCTCCGCCTTGGGGTGGACGGGGATCACGCGCTTGCCGTAGCGCTGGAGCACGTCCGCGACGCCGTACGCGGCGCGTCGTTCGTTCGACGACAGGCCTACGACGGCCCAGGTGTCGCCGCTCTCGGTCAGGATCTTGCGGATCGTTGCCGGGTCGCCGTACACGGGTGCCTCCTGCGGGTGGGTTTGTGCCTGCTAGCCCCGCAACAGCGGGGGCGGTCCGGGGATTCCCGCGAAGGGGTGGGGGTGCGGGCTTCTGGGCGGGGTGCGTCCCCGGTGGGGCCGTTTGCGCAGTTCCCCGCGCCCCTAAAAGCGCGCGGTTCGCCGCGTCCCTAACTGCCGGTGGTTACTCGCAGCTCGACGTTGCGGTCCTTGGGGGTGCCCGCCCAGGTCGTGTGGATGCCGGTGGGCATGGTCTCCGCCAGGCCCGGGGCGTTGTAGGCCAGTTCTCGGTAGAGGGAGGCCAGGCCCACCGCTGACAGGTCCGTGAAGTCGGGGTCGGTGCGGTGCGGGGCGGCGGACTCGATGAGCGTGGTGAACAGGGACAGCGTCCCGTCCCCGTTGTCGGTCAGTTCGATCAGCCGGGCGTGGTGCGGATAGTCCAGGTGGGAGGCCGTGTTGACCTCCCAGAAGGAGCGGGCCGGGGTCGCGTGCGGATGCGCCGTGACCCGGTTGACGTGGCTGTGGCCGTTGATCCACGCCACCACGTTCGGGAAGCGGCCGAGCAGGGCGAGGACCTCGGCGCCGTCGTGGCGCGGTTCCTCCGAACGGGCCGCGTCGGGGCGCCGGGTCATGCTCGGGCTGTGGTGGTGGCTGAAGACCAGGACGTGGGCGTCGTCGGCCCGGGCGTTGCGCACGAGCCGGCCGTCGGCGTCGTAGGACCGCGAACTGTGCGCGGCCAGCGTCCGCTCCAGCCAGCGGAGCTGGTCGGTGCCCAGCGAGCCCTCGTAGTGACCGCTGCGGTACGTCGTGTCGAGGCTGATCCCGATGACGTTCTCGGCGATCCGGAACGAGTAGTACATCCGGTCGCCGTCCAGGCTGTTCCGCGTGTAGCCGTGGCCCACCGGCCCGGCCCCGGCACGGGCGGGGTCGAGGTGGGCGGTCAGGTACTCGCGCGGGGTGTACGTCCGGCGCCGCTCGTCGGGCGTCACGGTCCGCGCGGAGCGGGCGTGCCGCCGGAGGATCGCGGCGAGCACCTCGCTCTTGGGGTCGTCCCCGGTCCGCAGGGCCTTCGCGTAGGCGGCCGTGTCCGCGTCCGGGACCGCCATCAGCTTGCGGGAGCCCGTCGCGAAGTCGCCGAGCGCGGGCGACAGGCAGCCGCCGGGCAGATCGTCGTGGTTGCCCACCGTCGAGTACCAGGGGATGCCGAGCCCCGGACTGGTCACCGGCCGCCGCGCGGCCGCGAGGAGACCGGGGACGGCGGGCAGCCCGCGCCGCTTGTCCAGGTCGCGCAGGGCCGTGTCGTCCGGGTGCCAGTAGAGGGGGAGTCCCGAGTTCTGGACGCCTTCGTACGCCGACGGGTCGCCGGAGTCGGGGGTGATCCGGCCGCCGCTCATCAGCGTGAGGAACCAGTCGAGTTCGAGCGCGGAGTTGTTGTCGACGTTGTCGCCGGTCGTCATCACGAACGCGGGCGGCAGCCCGGTGTGCGGGCCCGCGCCGAGCGCGTTCACCTGCTCCACGAGCGCGACGGCCCCCGTCACGGTCAGTGCCTCCTGGGCGCGCCACGCCGAGGCTCCGCCCGAGCGCAGGAACTCCGTGCGCAGCGGGTTCTGCACATCGGTGAGGTGCAGATCGGTGAACTGGACGAAGCACGCGAGCGGGGTACGCCGGTCCGGGCGGCCGGCGGCGGCGGGCGCGAGTTCCTCCCGTACGACCAGGGGCCAGCCGGGGCCCGACACCAGTCGGCGATAGGTGCCGGTGTGCGGGCCGCCGCTGAGGCGGGCGGTCGTGTCCAGCGTGGTCACCGCGTACGGTGCCGGTCGCCGGGCGGCCCGGGACGCTCGCGGGGCGACCTGCCCGGCGGCGGCGGGTGCCGCGGGGGAGCCGTGACGCTGCGGCGGGACGAGCGTCGCCGCTCCCGCCGCGGCCGTCGCCCCCGCCGACACCGCGAGGGTGCCGGAGACGAGCAGGAAGCGACGGCGGTCGATGGCCGCCGCGGTCTCCCTCCCGGCCGTTCCCGCCGCTTCTCCGGCGGCCGTTCCCGCCGGGTCCCTTCCGGCCGTATCGCTTCCGGCCGTTCCCGTCGTGTCCGTTCTTCCGGTCATGGGCCGGTCCTCCGTGCCTCCGAGTGGATCGCGTAGCGGAACCACTCAGTCAGGCCGCGGGGGCGCGGGCGTGGCGCCGCCGTGAACGCCACCGGAACAGCGCAAACGCACGGAACGGGCAGCGGGATCCGGCGCGACGGGCGGCGGGGTCCGGCGGCCCCGCACGACTGCCGCATGGCCGCGGAAGCCGCCGTGATAGCTTGCGAAAGCCAGTCGAACCCATGTACGTGGGTCAGGGAATCCGGTGGAAATCCGGAGCTGACGCGCAGCGGTGAGGGTGACGGGCGGGGCATCGGCCACTGGACCGGATCGACGGTCCGGGAAGGCGCCTCGTCCGGGTGAACCCGAGTCCGAAGACCTGCTGGCGGCCTCCGCGGTCCCGAGACGGCGGGGGAGCACCGTACGACCGGGCTCCGCGTTCGAGCCCTCGACGTCTGAGGAACTTCCGTGCCCATCGCACGTCCCACCCGTTCTGCCGCCCTGCTCCTTTGCGGGGCCATCCTGCTGACCGGCTGCGGCGGCGCCGGCTCGCCCGCCGACGGAAAGGACTCCGCGGCGGCCGTCACCCTGGACAACTGCGGCCACACCGTCCGCGTGGAGTCGCCGCCGAAGAGAGCCGTGTCCCTCAACCAGGGCACCACCGAGATCATGCTCTCGCTGGGCCTCGCCGACCGGATGGCCGGTACCGCCACCTGGACCGACCCGGTGATGAAGGGCCTGGAGAAGGCCGACGCGAAGGTGCGGCGGATCGCCGACAACAACCCCTCCTTCGAACGGGTCCTGGACGCCGACCCCGACTTCGTCGCCGCCTCGTTCGTGTCCACGCTCGGCAAGGGAGGCGTCGCCACCCGGGAGCAGTTCGAGAAGCTCGGCGTACCCGCGTACGTCTCGCCCTCCGACTGCGCGGGCAAGGACAACACCGGGGACGGGGACGGCGCCCGCGAGAAGCCTCTCGGTATCGACGCCATCTACGGCGAGATACATGATCTGGCCGAGGTGTTCGGCGTGCAGGAGCGGGGCGACAAGCTCGTCGCCGAGCTGAAGCAGCGCATGAGGAAGGCCACCGCGGGCATCGACGCCTCGGACGTCTCCCTCCTGTACTGGTTCGCCAACTCCGAGTCGCCCTACATGGCGGGCTGCTGCGGCGCCCCCGGCATCATCACCAGGGCGTTCGGCGCGAAGAACGTCTTCGACGACACCCATGAGGAGTGGCCCCAGATCAACTGGGAGACGGTCGCCGACCGCGACCCCGACGTCCTCGTCATCGGTGACCTGACCCGCAAGTCGCAGACCGCCGAGTCCGCGAGGAAGAAGATCGAGTTCCTGGAGTCCGACCCGGTCACCAAGAACATGACCGCGGTGCGCAAGAAGCGGTACGTCCTGCTCAGCGGGCAGGCCATGAACCCGACCATCCGTACCGTCGAGGGCGTCGAACAAGTCGCCGCCGCCCTGCGGGAGTTCGGGCTCACAGGGTGACCCGCAAGGTGACCCGACCTCGCGTGGGACTGCTCTGCGCGGCCGGCGCGGCCCTGCTCGTCGCCTCGGTCGCCGTCGCGATCACCATCGGCCCGGCGGACATCCGCGTGGCCGACGTCTGGTCCGTGGTCGCGTCCCATCTCGGCTGGGGGAGTACGGAGCTGAGCCCCATCCGGGACGGGATCGTCTGGCAGCTACGGCTGCCGCGCACCCTGCTGGCCGCCGTCTGCGGGGCCGGACTCGCCGTGTGCGGCGCGGTCATGCAGTCCCTGCTGCGCAACCCGCTCGCCGACCCGTTCGTCCTCGGGGTGTCCTCCGGAGCCTCGACCGGCGCGGTCGTCGTGGTCGTCCTCGGCGCGGGCGGCGGCCTGGTGTCGGTCTCGGCGGGCGCGTTCCTCGGGGCGCTGCTGTCGTTCGGACTCGTCCTGCTGCTCAGCCACACACTCGGCGGGACGACGGACCGGGTGGTGCTCAGCGGGGTCGCCGCGATGCAGCTCTTCTCCGCGCTCACCTCGTTCGTCGTGATGACCGCCGCCGATGCCGAGACCACCCGCGGAGTGCTGTTCTGGCTGCTCGGCTCACTCGGCGGGGTCGGCTGGACCGACGTCTGGGTCTGCCTCGCGGTCCTGGTGGTCGCGCTGACGGTCTGCCTGGCGTACGCGCGCACGCTGGACGCGTTCGCCTTCGGCCAGGACGCCGCCGCGACCCTCGGGGTGTCCGTGGCCCGCACCCGGCTGGTGCTGCTGTGCGTGACGGCGCTCCTGACGGCCGCGCTCGTCAGCTCGGCGGGTGCCATCGGCTTCGTCGGACTCGTCCTGCCGCATGCCGCCCGCGCGCTGGTGGGTTCCGGCCACGCCCGGCTGCTGCCGGTCGCCGCCCTCGCCGGGGCGGTGTTCCTGGTGTGGGTGGACACCCTGGCCCGTACCGTGCTCGACCCCCAGGAGGTGCCTGTCGGAGTGGTCACCTCACTCATCGGCGTACCGGTGTTCGTGCTGGTGCTGTACCGGACGCGGAGGACACGATGACGGCCGAGCGCGTCGAGACCACCGAGACCACCGAGGGCGCCGGTCTCCGGGCCGGCCGTGTCACCCGTACCGCCGACGGACGCGTCATCCTGGACGGCGTCAGCATCAGCCCCGCCCCCGGCACCACCGTCGGCCTCCTCGGTCCCAACGGCTCCGGCAAGTCCACTCTCCTGCGGCTGCTCTCCGGCGTCCTCGCCCCGGCTTCGGGCGTGGTCACCCTCGACGGCAGCCCGCTCGCCGAACTGGGCCGCCGCGACATCGCCCGCCGGATCGCCGTGGTCGAGCAACAGGCCGACACCCAGGTCGAGCTGAGCGTCCTGGACGTCGTACGCCTCGGCCGTACCCCGCACCGCCGCGCCTGGACACCGCCGTCCGCGGCCGACGAGGAGGCCGTACGCGACGCCCTGGCCCGCACCGGGCTCGCCGACCGCGCCAACCAGTCCTGGCACACCCTCTCCGGCGGCGAACGCCAGCGCGTGCAGATCGCCCGCGCCCTCGCCCAGGAACCCCGCGAACTCCTGCTGGACGAACCGACCAACCACCTCGACATCCAGCACCAGCTCGACCTGCTGAACCTCGTCACCTCGCTGCCGGTCACCAGCGTCGTCGCCCTGCACGACCTCAACCTCGCCGCGATGTACTGCGACCGGCTCGTCGTCCTGCGCGAGGGCCGCGTGGTCGCCCGCGGGACACCGGCCGACGTACTCACCGAGGAACTCATCGCCGAGGTCTACGGCGTACGGACCGCCGTCACCCGCGACGGCTCCGACGGCCGTCCGCACGTGCGTTTCCTGGGCACCGTGAGCCGCCCCGTACCCCGGCAATCCGCGCCCACGTGTCCGGAATGACATCGGCATCCCTGCGCGCGGCCCCTCGCACGCCTACGCTCACCCCGTGCTGCGTATCACCGACGCCCGAACAGGCGACCCCGTCACCGCCACTCCGGCCCGCCGGGGCCTGACCCGCGTCGAGGCGCGCGTGGAGCGCCCCGACGCCACCGGCCTGCGCGTCCTCCTGACCGCCGACGTCCTCGTACGGGCCCTGGAGATCGGCGGGACACCCGTGTGGACCGTGCTGACCGGCACGGAGGGCCGCGCCGAACTCCGGGCCCGGGCCCGGGCGCTCGGCATCCGCCCGTTCGAGGACGAACGGGACAGCGGTCCCGGCCTCGGCGAGGCGCAGGTGCTGCGCGTGCGCGCCCGCCCCGACGAGCCGGCCGACGGCGTGCCCCCTGTTGACGGGACGGCGGACGGCCTGCGCGTCGAGGTCGCCCCGGCCGACATCGAGAGCGGGGTGGCGCAGGACGACGAGAGTGCCACCGCCCTGCGGCTCGCTCTCCTCGCCCGCCCCCGGAGTGAGGAACTACGGCTCGACGCGGCCGATCTGGCGGACGCCGAGGACCAGTTGAAGCACTGGCGGGGCGCCGTCGCCACCTGGGCCACCCGGCCCTCGGGACCCATCCCCGATCCCGTACGGGACCAGTTGCGCGCCGCCTGGGAGGACGACCTCGACGTGCCCGCCGTCCTGGGCGTGCTGCGGAAGGTGGAGACGTCGGGAACCGTTCCGGACGGGGCCCGCTTCGAGACGTACGCCTACGCGGACCGGCTGCTCGGACTTGAGCTGACCCGGGACATCGGCCGCGGGGCACCGGCGTGATCGCGCGCGCCGGAGCGGGCCCGCTGCGGCGGCTGGTCGTGCTGCGGCACGCCAAGTCCGCCTGGCCGGACGGCGTCCCCGACCACGAACGGCCGCTCGCCTCGCGCGGGCGCAGGGACGCCCCGGCCGCCGGACACGTCCTCGCCGACGCCGACTGCCTGCCGGACCTCGCGCTCTGCTCCACCGCCGTACGCGCCCGGGAGACCTGGGAACTGGCCGCCGCCCAGTGGGGCACGCCCCCGCCGGTACGCCATGACGCGCGGCTGTACGCGGCGGATGTGCCCGAGCTGCTCGAAGCGGTGCGCGAGGCTCCGGCGGAGGCCGAGACGCTGCTGCTCATCGGGCACAACCCCGGCCTGGAGGAACTGGTCCTCACGCTGGCGGGCGACAGCATCGACGACGCGCTGGACGACGTCCGGACGAAGTTCCCCACCTCGGCGATCGCGGTCCTCGCCTGGCACGGCACCCGCTGGGAGTCCCTGGGCCCCGGCACGGCGCTGCTCACGGACATGATCGTGGCGCGCGGAAAGAAGGGGCACGGCGTGCGAGGGCGATAGCCCGGTCTGTGCCCCTCGCCGCATCCCCGGGTGCGGCGCCGTTGTGGCGGGCGTACGGGATTGCGCAGTTCCCGGCGCCCCTGAGGGGCGCCTCTGTGGGTGCGTCGGCCGGTGGTCGCACGCTTGTGCGTGGCGCGCATACGCTGGGCGGATGCAGGACGAGTACCGCACCGTGGCCCGCGCAGGGGTGCACGAGACCGAGATCAACCGCTCCCGCTTCCTCTGCGCACTGGCACCGGCGGCCACCGAGCGGGAGGCCCAGGACTTCGTCGCGGCCGTCCGCAAGGAGCACGCGGACGCCTCGCACCACTGCTTCGCGTACGTCATCGGCGCCGACGCGGCCGTACAGCGCGCGAGCGACGACGGCGAACCGGGCGGCACCGCGGGCGTCCCCATGCTCCAGATGCTGCTGCGCCGCGACATGCGGTACGTCGTCGCCGTGGTCACCCGCTACTACGGAGGCGTCAAACTCGGCGCGGGCGGACTCATCCGGGCCTACGGCGGCGCGGTGGGCGAGGCACTGGACGCCCTCGGGACCCTCACGCGCAGACGGTTCCGCCTCGCGACCGTGACCGTCGACCACCAGCGGGCGGGCAGGGTGCAGAACGACCTGCGCTCCACCGGCCGCGAGGTGCGTGACGTGCGCTACGGGGAGGCCGTCACCATCGAGATCGGGCTGCCGGACGCCGACGTCGAGGCCTTCCGCAGCTGGCTGGCCGACAGCACGGCGGGGACAGCGGGGTTCGAGCTGGGCGGAGAGGCGTACGGGGACGCATAGGCGGCATATCGGGCTGATACGGGAGTAGCCGCCCGTGATGTCAGAACCGGCCGTTAGTCTCGGGGATCATGAGGCTTCTGCACACTTCCGACTGGCATCTGGGCCGCGCGTTCCACCGCGTGAACATGCTCGGGGCCCAGGCCGATTTCATCGGTCACCTCGTCGCGACCGTGCGCGAGCGCGGCGTCGACGCGGTCGTCGTGTCGGGGGACGTGTACGACCGGGCCGTGCCCCCGCTGGCCGCGGTCGAGCTCTTCGACGACGTGCTGCACCGCCTCGCCGACCTCGGCGTGCCCACGGTGATGATCTCCGGGAACCACGACTCCGCGCGCCGCCTCGGGGTCGGCGCCGGACTCATCGACCGCGCGGGCATCCACCTGCGGACCGAGCCCTCGGCCTGCGGCACTCCGGTGCTGCTGAGGGACGCCTTCGGGGACGTGGCCTTCTACGGCCTGCCGTATCTCGAACCGGCCCTCGTGCGGGACGAGTTCGGCGTGGAGAAGGCCGGCCACGAGAGCGTGCTCGCCGCCGCCATGGACCGGGTGCGCGCCGACCTCGCCACGCGCGCGCCGGGCACCCGTTCCGTCGTCCTCGCCCATGCCTTCGTCACGGGCGGCGAGGCCAGCGACAGCGAGCGGGACATCACCGTGGGCGGGGTCGCCGCCGTCCCCGCCGGGGTCTTCGACGGCGTCGACTACGCCGCGCTCGGCCATCTCCACGGCAGCCAGACGATCACGGAGCGCGTGCGCTACTCGGGCTCCCCGCTGCCGTACTCCTTCTCGGAGACCGATCACCGCAAGAGCATGTGGCTGGTCGACCTGGCAGCCGACGGCTCGGTGGAGGCCGAGCGCCTCGACTGCCCCGTACCGCGCGCACTGGCCCGTATCCGGGGAGCGCTGGCGGACCTGCTCGCCGATCCGGAGCTGGCACGCCACGAGGAGGCGTGGGTCGAGGCGACCCTCACCGACGCGGTGCGGCCCGCCGACCCGATGGCCCGGCTCACGGAGCGGTTCCCGCACACGCTCAGCCTCGTCTTCGAGCCCGAGCGGGCACCCGACGACCCCGACGTCTCGTACGCCCGGCGGCTCGCGGGCCGCAGCGACCAGCAGATCGCGGAGGACTTCGTGGCCCATGTGCGCGGCGCGGGCCCCGACGAGCGCGAACAGGCCGTGCTCCAGGACGCGTTCGACACCGTCCGCGCCGACGACACGGTCCGCGAGGTCGCCCGGTGACCGCCGGGCACGACCGGAACGGTCCGGACCGAGAGTTCCGCAGCGAGAGGACCCGATGAGGCTGCACCGGCTGCACATCACCGCCTTCGGGCCCTTCGGCGGCGCCCAGGAGGTCGACTTCGACGACCTGTCGACCGCCGGACTCTTCCTGCTGCACGGGCCGACCGGAGCGGGCAAGACCTCCGTCCTGGACGCCGTCTGCTTCGCGCTGTACGGCTCCGTACCGGGCGCCCGCCAGGGCGGTTCGCTGCGCAGTGATCACGCGCTCCCCGACACCCGCACCGAGGTGACGCTCGAACTCACCGTGTCCGGGCGGCGGTTGGAGATCACCCGGCAGCCGCCCTTCGAGCGTCCCAAGAAGCGCGGCACGGGCACCACGACGGAGAAGGCCCAGAGCTGGCTGCGCGAGTACCACGCGCCTGCGGGCTCCTGGAAGGACCTCAGCCGCTCCCACCAGGAGATCGGTGAGGAGATCACCCAGCTCCTCGGTATGAGCCGCGAGCAGTTCTGCCAGGTCGTGCTGCTTCCCCAGGGTGACTTCGCGCGCTTCCTGCGGGCCGACGCCGAGGCCCGCGGCAGGCTCCTCGGCCGTCTCTTCGACACCCAGCGCTTCGCCGCCGTCGAGCAGCGCCTGGCCGAGCGCAGGCGCACGGCCGAGACACGCGTACGCGCCGGGGACGCCGAACTGCTCGCCGACGCCCACCGCATGCAGCAGGCGGCCGGTGATCTCGTCGAACTGCCGCTGCCCGAGCTGACGCCCGGCGACCCGGGGCTGGCCGAGGCCGTCCTGGAGTGGGCGGCGATCAACAGGAGTACGGCCCGCGAGTGGTTCACGATCGCCCACCGCGCCCAGGCGGCCACCGAGTCGGCCCAGGCCGCCGCGGCCCGCGTACTGGAGGACGTACGCGAAGTGGCGCGGCTGCAGCGGCGGTTCGCCGAGGCCGGGGAGCGGGCCGCTCGGCTGGAGGAGCGCTCAGGGGCCCATCGGGAGGCCCAGGCGCGGATGGAGCGGGGCCGCAAGGCCGAGGCGGTCGCGCCCGCGCTCGGCTTGCGCGAGGCGACCGAGGCCGAACACCGGCGGGCGGCCGACGCCGAGGCACGCGCGCGTGCACAGCTCTCCGAGGCCTTCGCCGAGGCCGGGGCCACCGGGCTCGCCGCCGCCGCCCGCAAGGCCGCCGAAGAACTGGGCGGCCTGGAGTCGGCCCGCCGGGGCGAGCAGCGCCTCACCGAACTCGCCACCGAGCGCGCCGCGTTGGACCGTCAGGAGCGCGCCGACGAGGACGTGCTGCACGACGCCGAGCAGTGGCTCTCCGAGTGGGAGACGACCAGGGCCGGGCTCCAGACCCGTATCGAGACGGCCCAGGAGGCCGCCACCCGCGCCGAACAGCTCGCCGTGCAGCGCGAGCCGGCCCAGGCGCGGCTCGGAGCGGCCCGGCTGCGCGACCAGCTCGCCGGGGACACCGACAAGGCCCACGCGCGCGTGCTCGCCGCGCGCGAACAGGCGGCGGATGCCCGCACCCACTGGCTGGACCTCAAGGAACAGCGCCTCAAGGGCATCGCCGCGGAACTCGCCGCGGGCCTCGTGGACGGGGAGGCCTGTGCCGTGTGCGGGGCCACCGAGCACCCCGCGCCCGCCCGGAAGGTCGACGGACACATCGACCAGCGGGCCGAGGACGCCGCGCTCGCCGCGTACCAGAGCGCCGACGAGCGGCGCACCGAGGAGGAACGCCGCCTCGGCGTGGTGCGCGAGGCGCTGGCCGCCGCGACCGCGGAGGCGGGCGACACCCCCACCGGCCGACTCGCCGAGCTGGCCGAGGAGTTGGAGGAGCGGCACGCCGAGGCGCGGGACGCCGCCTCCGGGCTGCACCCGGCCGCCGAGGCGCTGCGGCGGGCCGAGCACGAGCACGAGCGCCGGCTCGCCGCGCACCAGGAGGCCGCGGTACGCGGCGCGTCACGGAGCGCACGCCGGGACGCCCTCGCCCAGGAAACGGCCACGCTGGAGGGGGAGTTGTCACAGGCCAGAGGGTCGGCGGGCAGCGTTGCCGAACGGGCCGCCCAGTTGGAGAGGCAAGTCTCGACGCTCACCGAGGCCGCGGACACCGCGCGCGTCGCGGCGGACACCGCGCAGCGGCTCAAGGACGCCGACGCGCGACTCGCCGACGCGGCCTTCCGTGCCGGGTTCGACACGCCGCAGGCCGCCGCGGCGGCCCTCCTCGACGACGTGGCCCACCGGGAGCTGCAACGACGGCTCGACGCCTGGCAGCAGGAGGAGGCGACGGTCCGCGCGGTGCTCGCGGAGGCGGAGACGGCCGCCGCCGCGGAGCAGCCGCCCGCAGACGTCCGTACCGCCGAACAGGCCGCCGCCGTGGCCGTGCGGCGGATGCGCGAAGCCGCCTCAGCGCGCGACGCGGCGGCCCGCCGCTGCACGGAACTGGACCGGCTCAGCCACCGGGTCACCGCGTCCGTGCGCCGGCTGGGACCGCTGCGCGAGGAGTACGAGCGCGTGGCCCGCCTCGCGACCCTCGCCGCCGGCACCTCCGCGGACAACGAACGCAGGATGCGCCTGGAGTCGTACGTCCTCGCCGCCCGGCTGGAACAGGTCGCGGCGGCGGCCACCGCACGGCTGCAGCGCATGTCCGCCGGGCGCTACACCCTCGTCCACTCCGACGACCGAGCCGGACGGGGCCGCAGCGGGCTCGGGCTGCACGTCGTCGACGCCTGGACCGGGCGTGAGCGCGACACGGCGACGCTCTCCGGCGGCGAGACGTTCTTCGCCTCCCTGGCGCTCGCGCTGGGCCTCGCGGACGTCGTCACGGACGAGGCGGGCGGCGTCCGGCTCGACACGCTCTTCATCGACGAGGGCTTCGGCAGCCTCGACGACCAGACGCTCGACGAGGTCCTGGACGTACTGGACTCGCTGCGGGAGCGGGACCGCAGCGTCGGCATCGTCAGCCATGTCGCGGATCTGCGGCGCCGCATCCACGCCCAACTGGAGGTCGTGAAGGGACGCGCGGGCTCGGTCGTCCGGCAGCGGGGCGGCGAGGGCGGCTGACGCACGCGGCCGTCAGCCGTCAGCCAGTCTTCGGCCGTCAGCCCTCGGCCGGTGGAGGGTGGCGGGGCGGCGGGGCAGCGTGGACCTGCGTGCAGGCGAGGGGCGCAAGAGCCTCAACGGCGTTCGGGGCTTCAGCGGCCCAGCGGGCGCCGGGGCAGGGGTGAGGAGTACACGACGCTCGTCGTCACCGAGCCGAGGGTGCCGATCCGGCCCGACACCTCCTCCAGGTGGCTCATCGAACGGGTCGCGACCTTGATCACGAAACAGTCGTCGCCCGTCACATGGTGCGCCTCCAGGATTTCGGGAGTGGCCGCGATCAGATCGTGGAACGGCTTGTAGTTGCCGTTCGGGTAGCGCAGCCGCACGAACGCCAGGATGGGCAGGCCGAGGCTCTCGGGGTCCACCACCGCCGCGTACCCCTGGATGACGCCCGCCTCCTCCAAGCGCCGCACCCGCTCGGTGACCGCGCTCGCGGACATGGAGACGGCACGGGCCAACTCGGCGAAACCGGTGCGGCCCTCGCGCTGGAGGACGTCGAGGATGTGCCAGTCGGTGGCGTCCGGGGAATACGCGGTCATGACCGAGGAATAGCAGGGGAATCCCCGGCCGATCAAGCCCGAGGCCGGGGATCGTGCCTTCTGGGCAAGGGATCACCGGCCGTAGATTCGGGGCATGAAGAGCAGCGCCGTCACCCCTAACCCCGTTCTGCGCGTCGCCCCTGCGTCGCCCGCCGAGGCCGTCGCCCACTTCGCGGCGAGCCTCGCCTTCCACGCCGACGTGTCCGACGTCGCCGCCGCACTGGCGGCCGACGACGGCGACGGCGGCGGTGCCCGCGACCCCGGCTTCGTCGTCGTCGACTCCCGCTCCACGGAGTCCTGGGACCAGGGCCATGTCCCCGGCGCGATCCACCTGCCCACCGCCCTGATCCCCGAGCAGGCCGGGCAACTCCTGGACCGGGCCGTACCGGTCGTCACCTACTGCTGGGGCCCGGGCTGCAACGGCGCGACCCGGGCCGCGCTCGCCCTCGCCGAACTCGGCTACCAGGTCAAGGAGATGCTCGGCGGATTCGAGTACTGGGTGCGCGAGGGCTTCGAGTTCGAGACCTGGGAGGGGCGCGAACGGCGTACCGCGGACCCGCTGACGGCGCCGGCCGACGCGGCGGACTGCGGTTGCTGACGGCCGCCGCGCACAGGTGCCGGGGCAGCCGCCGAAGCCGTACGGACTCAGTCGCGTATCAGCTCGGCGGCCGGGCAAAGGAATCGTCAATCACGGTCCGTCCGGGCGTGTAGTTTCTGCCCATGGCGAGTTATGCGGACCCCAGTTCGGTCGAGCGGGTCGAACAGGTCGAGTGGGTCGAGTCCGGCGGCGGGCCGCTCATAGCGATCCCGGAAGTGGTGCTTCCGTTCTGGACGGGGGCCGACGGCGACGAGCTGGCCTCCGACTACGACAGGGCCTGCGAGGTGGACGGCCTCGTCGGCCTGCTGCCCGTCGGCAACACCACGGCCCTCGTCCTCGGCGACGAACCGGCCGCCACCTCCTACCTGCCCGAACACGGCACGTTCGTACGGTGGTCGGCGGGCGACTCGGAGCGTGAGCTGCTGGCCGGGGTGCCGGCCGCCCTCGCCGGAGCGGCGTGGGGGCGCGAGGTGCACTGGGAGGTTCCCGGGACCGTCGTGCTGTTCGACGCGGCGTGGCCGGGCGAGGATTCCACGAGGTCGGGGCATCTGCGGATCGCCCTCGAACCGGGCCGGTACGCGGTGCGCGCGGCGCACGCCGAACCGGGCCCGGAGACCTGGATCGGACTCGTGCAGCTGAGGCCCCTGGGGCGGTGAGCCCCGGCACGGAAAATGGCATGCGCGCGGCCTGAGCACGGCCCATCATGGTGCGCCATGCCTGAACTCCCCTCTTCCCCCTCGAAAACCGCACCCGCACCCGCACTTGCAGCACCCGCGCCCACACCCGAAGAGCTGCGGCGCGAGCCGCTCCCGCTGCGCGGGCGTACCGCGCTCGTCACCGGCGCCGGCCGACGCGCGGGGATCGGCTACGCGGTGGCCCGGCGCCTGGCCGCGTACGGAGCCGGCGTCTATCTGCACCACCACGTGCCGCACGATGCCGCGATGCCCTGGGGCGCGGACCGTCCGGAGGAGGTGGCCGCCGCAGTGCGCGAGGCGCTCGGCGATCCGGACGCCCGGGTCGCCCACGGGCCGGGCGACCTCACCGAGCCGGACGCGCCCGCCGAACTGATCGCCCGGGCGGCGGACGCGCTCGGCGGGCGGATCGACATCCTCGTCGCCAACCACGCGCTCAGCGGCTCGGACGGCCCGCTGGACGCGATCGACGCGGCGATGCTCGACGCGCACTGGGCCGTCGACACCCGGTCGGTGATCCTGCTCGTCCAGGCCTACGCCCGGCTGCGCGCCACGGCGCCGCCGCCCGCACCGGGCGGGCGCGTCGTGCTGATGACGTCCGGTCAGGACATCGCGGGCGGGATGCCGGGGGAGATCGCGTACGCCCTGCAGAAGGGCGCCCTCGCCTCGGTCACGCGTTCCCTGGCGACCACGCTCGCCGAGCACGCCGTCACCGTGAACACCGTCAATCCGGGCCCGGTGGACACCGGCTATCTGACCGGGGAGGCGCACCGGGCGGTCGCCTCGATGTTCCCGGGCGGGCGCTGGGGGACGCCGGACGATCCCGCGCGGCTCATCGCCTGGCTCGCCACGGACGAGGCCGGGTGGATCACCGGACAGGTCATCGACTCGGAGGGCGGATTCCGACGCTGAGGTGTCCGTTCGGCCATGCGGCCCCCCGGATAGGCGCGGGGGACGCGTCGGATGCGGGGGACCCCGCAGGCCGCTTCCGCGGGGCCGTGGTCATCGGCCGCCCCTGACCCGTGCGCTGGGTGCTGTGCGCACGGCGCACGACGGGCAGCGGCGGATCGGCCGCTGCGCGCCGTACGCCGTGTTCCGTCTCAGAGCCGGGACAGCTCGTCCACCAGGTCGTCCAGGCCCAGCGACCCCTGGGACAGCGCCGCCATGTGCCACGCCTTCGCGTCGAAGGCGTCCCCGTGCCGCTTGCGCGCGTTCTCCCGGCCCAGCAGCCAGGCGCGCTCGCCGAGCTTGTAACCGATGGCCTGGCCCGGGATCGACAGGTAGCGGGTCAGCTCGCTCTCCACGAAGTCCGCGGGGCGGCTGCTGTGCGCGCCGAAGAACTCCTGGGCCAGCTCCGGAGTCCACCGCTCGCCCGGGTGGAACGGCGACTCCGCCGGAATCTCCAGCTCCAGGTGCATGCCGATGTCGACGATGACACGGGCCGCGCGCATCATCTGCGCGTCCAGATAACCGAGCCGTTCCTCGGCGTCCTTGAGGTAGCCGAGTTCGTCCATGAGCCGTTCCGCGTACAGGGCCCAGCCCTCGCAGTTGGCGCTGACACCGCCGATGGTCGCCTGGTAGCGCGAGAGGTTCTCGGCGACGTGGGCCCACTGGGCGAGCTGGAGATGATGGCCGGGGACGCCCTCGTGGTACCAGGTCGACACCAGGTCGTACACCGGGAAACGGGTCTGCCCCATCGTCGGCAGCCACGTACGGCCGGGGCGGGAGAAGTCCTCCGACGGCGGTGTGTAGTACGGGGCGGCGGCGCTGCCCGGCGGGGCGATGCGGGACTCCACCTTCCGTACCCGCTCGGCGAGTTCGAAGTGGGTGCCGTCCAGCTCCTCGATCGCCTGGTCCATCAGGCTCTGCAGCCACTCGCGGACCTCGTCGACCCCTTCGATGTGCCTGCCGTGCTCGTCGAGGTGGGCGAGCGCCACCCACGGGGTCGCGGCGCCGGGCAGGACCTTCTCGGCCTCCTTCTCCATCTCGGCGCGCAGCCGGTGGTACTCGGCCCAGCCGTACGCGTACGCCTCGTCCAGGTCGAGATCCGTACCGTTGAAGTAGCGCGACCAGCGCGCGTACCGGTCGCGGCCCACGGTGTCCGGTGCGCCCTCGATCGCGGGCGCGTACACCTCACGCATCCAGTCGCGCAGCGCGACCACGGCGGCGGTCGCCGTCCGCGCGGCCTCGTCGAGTTCCGCGCGCAGCGACTCCGGTCCGGCCGACGCGAAGTCCTCGAACCAGCCGCGGCCCGAACCGTCCGTGTCCGACCACTCGGTGAGCTGCCCGATGAAGGTCGCGGTGGGGCGCGGACCCGCGTACAGCTTGCGCTCCAGGCCGAGGGAGAGGCACTCGCGGTAGCCGTCGAGTGCCGTCGGTACCGCGCGCAGCCGTTCGGCGATCGCGGCCCAGTCCTCGTCCGTGTCCGTCGGCGTCACCGTGAACACCTCGCGCACCGCGTGCACGGGCGTGTGCATGTTGCCGACGGCCCGCAGGCTCTCCTCGGCGTCGTGCACACCGAGTTCGGCGGTGAGGCGCTCGCGCAGCAGGCGCGCGCACCGGCGCTCGATGTCACTGTCCGCGCCCGGTTGCCGCTCCGCCTCGTCGAGCCGGGCCAGCGTCGTCCTCGCCAACCGCGCGAGCGCCTCCAGTCCGCCGGGCGAGGTGTCGGACAGCCTGCCGGAACTCTCGTTCACGCCGAGGTACGTACCGGTGACCGGGTCGAGGGCGATGAGTTCGTCGACGTAGGTGTCGGCGACCTCGCGGGGCAGCGGGTTCTTCGTCTGTGACATACAGCCATCCTCATACGGGGACCGCCGCCGCGTCAGCCCCGTTATCCAGGCCTTTTGCCGTGTCAGCCCGATTTCGCCGAGGGCGTGGCACCCGAAGTCGTCGCGCCCTGCGGGTCGGGCGGCAGCAGGGGGCCGCAGTCCCACTGCTGGAAGATCAGCCGGGTTTCGACGCGCGCCACCTCGCGGTGCGCGGTGAAACCGTCGAGAACCAGCCGCTGCAGATCCGCCATGTCGGCGACCGCGACATGCACCAGATAGTCGTCGGGCCCGGTGAGATGGAAGACCGTACGCGACTCCGGCAGCGATCTGATCCGCTCGACGAACGGCCCGACCAACTCCCGCCGATGCGGCCTGACCTGCACGGACAGCAGGGCCTCCAGGCCCCGGCCCAGCTTCGCCGGATCGAGCCGCAGCTGATGGCCGAGGATGACGCCCGAGCGGCGCAGCCGGGTGACCCGGTCCAGGCAGGTCGAGGGCGCCACCCCGATCTGCGCGGCGAGATCCCGGTACGTGGTCCGGGCGTCGTTCTGCAGAAGGCGCAGAAGATGCAGGTCCACCGGGTCCAGTACGACGGATTCGGCCATCCGCCGAACGTAGCACGGCGTTCTGCCCCGCAACCCCGCCTGTTGTTCAGGCTGCCGCACATGGATCTCGGCAGCACTGACATACACGACGGCATACGCGACGGCGGACGCGACGGCGAATTCGATGGCGTACGCGACGGTGTGCGTGGCGGCGTACGCGACGGCATGCGCGACGTGTGCGACGACTTGGGGGACAGGACGCCGGACGGGTGCGGCCGGCAGGCCAGGGCGGTGAGGGCTTCGAGTACTGGCGTACGGGCCCTGGACACCGAAGCCGTGCACGCGGGGCGGGACGATCTCGCCCGGCAGGGCCTGCACGCCGCGCCGATCGATCTGTCCACGACCTATCCGTCGTACGACAGCCGGGGCGAGGCGGCCCGTATCGACGCCTTCGCCACCGACGGGGCCGAGCCGGACGGTCCGCCGGTCTACGGCCGGCTCGGCAACCCGACCGTCGCCCGTTTCGAGACGGCGCTCGCCCGGCTGGAGGGCACGCAGAGCGCCGTGGCCTTCGCGAGCGGCATGGCCGCGCTGAGCGCCGTACTCCTCGTACGCAATTCCCTGGGACTGCGCCATGTCGTCGCCGTGCGGCCCCTGTACGGCTGCAGCGACCACCTGTTGACGGCCGGGCTCCTCGGCTCCGAGGTGACATGGGTCGACCCCGCCGGGATCGAGGACGCCCTGCGGCCGGACACCGGTCTGGTGCTGGTCGAGTCACCGGCCAATCCGACGCTCGCCGAACTCGATCTGCGGGCGATCGCCCACGCCTGCGGGAGCGTCCCGCTGCTCGCCGACAACACCTTCGCCACCCCGGTGCTGCAACGGCCCGTCGAACACGGGGCGCGGCTCGTGCTCCACAGCGCCACCAAGTACCTGGGCGGGCACGGTGACGTGATGGCCGGAGTGGTGGCCTGCGACGAGGAGTTCGCGGGGCGGCTGCGGCAGATCCGGTTCGCCACGGGAGGGGTGCTGCATCCGCTCGCCGGGTATCTGCTGCTGCGCGGCCTGTCGACACTGCCCGTACGGGTGCGCGCCGCCTCCGCGAACGCCGCCGAACTGGCCCGGCGTCTCGCCGACGACCCGCGGGTCGCTCGCGTCCACTATCCGAGGCTCGGCGGCGCCATGATCGCGTTCGAGGTCCATGGCGACCCGCACGAGGTGATCGCCGCGGTCCGGCTGGTCACCCCGGCGGTGAGCCTCGGCAGTGTCGACACGCTGATCCAGCACCCCGCCTCGATCAGTCATCGTGTCGTGGACGCGGCGGACCGGCGGGGGAGCGGTGTGAGCGACCGGCTCCTGCGGCTGTCGGTGGGGCTGGAGGACGTGGAGGACCTCTGGCGGGACCTGGACGGGGCGTTGGGGACGGCGGGGCGGGCGGGGCACGCGGGGCGCGGCGGCGCACTGGGTGCTGGAAGCGTCTGACGTGAGCGCGTGACGGCGGCAGGCCCGGCCGGGATTGTCGCCGGGCCGGGCCGGGCCTGCGCCGTCACACGCTCATGGGCTCACGAGGTCACGAGGTCATGGGCCCACGCGGTAATAGATCCATGGGTTCATATGCTGTCCCGCGTCAGTCGCGCACGGAGTGCTCGCGTTCGTGCCCGGCGTCCTCCGCGCGCGGTGACGCCGTCTCCAGACGGGCCGTGATGACGAGGGTGCCCTCCTCGATCTGGTAGTCCAGGGGGAGATCGAGGCCGCGCATCGCGGCGACCATGCCGGTGTTGGCCGCCTGCGTGACGGCGTACACGCTGTCGCAGCCGGCCTCGACGGCCATCGCCACCAGGCGGCGGAGCAGTTCGCCGCCGATCCCGCGCCGCTGCCAGTCGTCCTCCACCAGCAGGGCGATCTCGGTCTCGTCGCCGTCCCACAGGAGATGCCCGAGCCCCACGACGCGCCCCGACGCGGTCTGCACGGCGAGCGTGCGCCCGAAGTGCGGGCTGAGGAGGTGCTTGAGGTACTTGTCCGCGTCGCCGACGGGCCCGTGGTACCGCATGCTCAACGTCCGCTGCGAGCACCGCTCGTGCATGGCCTTCGCGGCCTCGACGTCACCGGCGTCGGCACGGCGCACGATGATGTCCTTGCCCTGCGGCAGCGTCAGTACGTCCCGGCTGCGCGGCACCCGCGGCCCGAGCCGTGCGTCCAGCTCGACCAGCGCCCGGGCCCGGGCGAACTCCGTCGGCGTGAACGGCAGATACGGCCGCTCCACAGTGATCACTCCGCCTTCCGGCGCGCGCAGCCGCATCACCGTCTCCTCCAGCGCGCCCTCGACGGGCGCCCCCGCCTCCGGACGATCCCCGCGCACCGATGTGGCGGGCAGCGAACGGATCGTGCACCGTCCCAGCAACTGCCGCAACGCCAGCGGAAGTTCCGCCGCGTCCAGCGCCGTACGGGTCGCCAGGCCCAGTACACGGGTGGGCGCGTCCACCAGGTCGTGCGCGTCGGCCCGCTCGATCCAGGTGCCGAAGCCACCGGACAGCGACACCGCCCGCGTGACCTCGGACGCCGCCACCGGCGCGGGGGCGCGCAGCAGGAACTCGTCCACCGTGCCCTCGGTCAGCGGATGCGTCTGCAGGCTCAGGATGTCGACCCGCAGCTCCGCCAGCGCCATGCACAGCGCGGCCAGCGAACCCGGCTCGTCCCGCACGGTGGTCCGCATCCGCCACAGCACGGTCCCGCCGGAGCCGGAGCCGGAGCCGGAGCCTTCGCCCGAGCCGTTGCCGGCTTCCGTCTCCGGTGTGCTCGGGTCGCCCTCGGTCGTCCCGGCCCGCCGCGCGGACGCGACGGACCGGGCGCCGGTATCGCCTGTCGGCGGGGCGTGACCGTGGCGTCGTGACCACCATGTGTGGAAACCCGCCGTGGCGATCAGCGCGACCGCCGAGATCGCGAGGAGGGCGGGCCCGTCGGGGCCGTGCCCGATCAGGTTCGCCACGGCGTCGGCGACCGCCACCGCCGTGAACAGAGCGGCCAGTTCTACGAGGTCCCTGCGCCAGTGGTGGACCGGCCGGCCGTTTTTCGCACGCGTCACATCAGACATGTCTGGAGTCATACAGTCACTGTGAAGTACGGGTGTTGCGTGATCGCGAACGCTTTGTGACTGATCGGTTAAGTATGTATCTGTCTTTTTTGTTGCGCTTTTTACGATTTCCCTACGCAACTCGTCCGCCTGTCTGAACGACCTGGTCGGCCTGCCTGTACGACCTGGTCGGCCACGGCTGGCCGGATCAGGCAGCCACCCCCTGTTCCAGCGTGGCACGCAGCCGACGGGCCTGCGCCACGAGCCGCGACGAACCGCTCCGCTCCGCCACCGGTGCGAGATGCTCCACATCGCCGTGCGCGCCGGTTCGCTCCGCGCACTCGGCGGCGACGGCCAGCAGTTCGCCCATCCCCCGGACGGCCGGAGCGGCGCCGTCCGCGGCGAGGCCCGCGAGCATCGCGGGCAGTGCGGCGCCGAGTATCGACCAGACGGTGGAGTACGCCCCGGTGGTCGCCGCGGTCCGTACGGACTCGGTGAGCCGCAGTGGCTTCACCGCCCCCATCCGCACCAGCTGTCCCAGATCCCCGCCGAGCCGCTCGGCGTCCAACTGCCCTCGCGCGGCGAGCACCAGCAGGGCGTCCACCGCGCTGAGCCGGTCCTCCGGGTGTCGCGCGCCCAGCCCGTACGCCACGCACAGGTGCAGGGCCTCACCCGCTTCGCCCTCCGCCTCGGCGAGCAGCGGCAGGACCGCGGCCATCCCGCGGGTGTCCTTCACCGCGACCGTGGAGACCTCGCGCACCAGGCGCGCGGCCACCAGCTCCCGCCGCCCGGGCACCACGGCCAGCCAGTGCTGCCGCTCGACCCGGTTCCAGTAGTAGTGGTGGCAGTAGGTGTGCGCGTTGAAGGCGCCGACGGGCAGAGCGAGCTGACGGAACGCCAGGGGGAGGTCGCTCGGCAGTCCGTCGAGCTCGCCGAGTCCGAGCAGGATGCGCTCCGCCGTGACGTGGCGGCTGGTCGTGGGGGTCGTGGGCTCCTCGCTCAGGAGCCATCGGGCCAGCCGCTCGCCCTCCACCGTGCCGAGCGCGGCGGCCCGTCCGGCGGCGGACGCGCTCGCCGCCCGGTCGTCGCGGCGCACCCGGAGCAGCGCCTGTGTGAAGTCGACCTCGCCGGGCCGGGCGCCGAGCCGGTCGTACTCGGTGAGGCGGGCCACCAGCTCGTCCGGCTCCAGGAACCCCGACGACCAGATGGGGGTGGCCAGCAGGAACGGCATCGGGTCGGTCCGCACCCGGTAGGCCGCCTCCCACAGACGCGCGTTGAAGACTGCGGACAGCGCGCGGTGCACACAGGGGTCCGACACCGGACCGTGCTCATGGGCCTCGTGCAGCGTGGACGTGTGCACCCGGCCCACCAGGGCCGCGAGCACCACTTCGAGCCCGTAGGGATCGCGCCGGAAGTGTTCGTCCGACGAGTAGGGATGATGATCGGTGCCCATCCACCAGCTCCGCGCGACCGCCGGCTTCAGGGCCTCGGCCAGCTCCTCCTGCCGCAGGTACGCGTGCCGCACCAGGCCGTCCAGGGCGCGCTCGAACGCCGCCATGTCGGTATCGGCGGACACCATCAGAGCGCCGACCTCCTCGGCCACCTCGATCACCGTGTCCGGCGCCGGCGCGAGGCGTGACGGCTCCGGTGCGGGCGGCAGCAGCTCCAGGTGCGGCTGCGACGCGTGCTCGTCCGCGTCCAGTCCCAGGGCCGTGATCGCGCGTGCCCGCAGACCGGCGCTCAACTGGGCGACGGCATCGGCCACTTCGTCCCGCGCCCGCGGGTCCGCCGTCCCGATCCCGCCGAAGTACCGCTCCACCAGCTTCAGCGCCCGCTCCTGTACGTCCGTGTCCTCGTGCCCGAAGGCGTGCGCCACCGCGGGCAGCAGCTCCGCCGCGCTCGACGGGTCGTGCCGGAGCACCTTCCCGAGGAGCACGAGCTGGGCGCGTACCAGCTTCTTCTCCGTGCGGAACAGCACGACCGCGGACATCTCGGCCAGCTGCCGGGGCGCGATCTCGCCGGCCAGCGCCAGCGAGCCGAGCACCGACCGGGCGTGCGACGCCACGGTGGAGGACGGGTGGGAGACGAGCGCCAGCCAGTCCGCCACCCGCTCCCGCTCCTCGTCCCCGGTCGGCTCCAGTGCCGTCAACAGCCTCAGGAAGACCCGGCAGTCGGACGCCACGACACCGCGCAGCAGCCGGGCGACGCAGGCGTCGATCATGGCCTCGCGGTCGAGAACGCCTTCCTCGGTGAGCCTCGCGAGGGCTTCGATCCAGCTGTCCGGGCCGTCGCCGAACAGCCAGTCCAGGTGGCTGCCGATGTCCGGGATCTCGAAGAGGGCGGGTACGAGTTCCGGCGTGTACGGATCCTGACGCAGCCGGTCCAGGACGGTGTCACCGCGCTCCCAGAGGCTGCCGATCTGCTCGACCCAGCCGACGACATAGGTCTCCGTCGTCGGCACCGGGCAACCGGACAGCCGTACCAGTCCCGCCATCAGCTCGTAGGGCACCTGGGAGGTCGACGGGCGGTCCGCGAGTCGCTGCGCGAGGTTGCCCAGCCAGTCCCGATCCCGGTCGCCCAGCACATGCAGCAGGGTCGCGGCGGACGCCTGGGACCAGCGCATGTCGGCTGCGCCGATCCAGGCCGCCGTACCGGCCGCTCCGGTGTGGCAGGCCGCCCCGGCCGCGTGCAGCGTGGGGTACGCCTTGCGGGACGTGGCGTCCCACGGCGCGCCCCGCAACTCCTTGCGCAGTTCCTTGAGCGCCGGCAGACAGAGCCTTCGCTCGGGATCCGTCATCCCGTCGAGCAGGCCCGCGGCCTCACCCGTCCGCCCCGCCCGCACGGCCTTCAGCAACGCGTCGCTGACCGACGTACCGCTCACCGACACCACCCCGCTCACCAATCCCACACCACTCACCGACACCACCCCGTTCCTCGATACCGCCCCGTCCACCGCTGTCCCGCTCACCGCCGGCGCGCCGCTCGCACCGCTCATCGCGCACCCCCCTCGACCAGAACCTCCGCCTGTCCGGACACCGCGCCGCGGCGGACCATCCGTACCGCCAGCGCGTGTTTGCACGGACCTCGTCCGCCGCGGTACTTGGCCCACCACAGGCAGCTGCAGCTCAGCACTCCCGCGTCGTCGCGCACCCGGTGGGCGTGCCCGTCCTGCGCGGTCACCGTGCCGAGGTTGCCGTCCAGGACCACCGCGCCCGCGCCCACGAGGTCCCGGGCGGCCCGCAGCCGGGGGTTGTGCCGCTCCACGCGCTCGGCGTCGTAGGGGAGTTCACGGTGGAAGTAGGCGGCCTCCGCGGTGTCGTAGCCCACGCGCCCCGAGGTGCCCAGCCGGACGAGGGCCGCCCGCACCCGCTCGGCCGGCAGTCCCGACGCGGTGGCCAGATCACCGACGTCGATCCTGGGCTCCCACGCCAGCAGCACCGAGATCAGCTCCGCGTCCCCGGCCGCCTCGTCGGTGGCCAGCGCGTCGAGCACGCCGCCCTCACCGGAGAAGCCGCGGGAAGCCTCCGGGGACAGGGTCAGTGTGAGCCGCATGCCGGGCAGGACGACCTCCCAGGCGCTGGCCGCCGCCGCGCTCCCGGTCAGCGCGGGGCCGTACACCCGCAGGGCCGACGCGTGGCGGAGGACCCTCTGGAGGGCGACCAGCCGCTCCGGGCCGGGGAGGCAGATCGCACCGGGCACCGGCCGGGTCGTCGGCCGCAGCACGTTTCCTGCGGGCACCACCCACCGCACACCCCGGGAGGAGCCGCGCGTGCCGGCGCGGGGCAGCGAGCGCAGGAACCGCACGGCCTCGGCCGCGGGCAGCTCGGCGCGCAGGTCGAAACCCGCCGCCGTCACCTGCGCCTCGGCGAAGCCCCGCAGCCAACGGTCCGGCAGGGGCACCTTCTTCTCCACGACCGGCCCGTCCAGGGTGGTCACGGCCAGCTCGTCCGGACCGACGCGCAGGTGCAGCGGATCGTCGGAGCCGATCCTCGACAGCGCCTCGCGCAGGGGGTTGTTGACGTCGACGTTCGTCGTGCCGTGGCCCATCTCGCCGCCGTCGAGACCCGCCGCCAGCACGTCCAGACGTGCGTACACCCCGCCGCAGCCGGAGAAGGACTCGAAACGCAGCCGGTCGCCGTTGCCCGTGACCACCGGGTCGAGGGACGACCGCAGCTGCTGCTGGTAGTAGCGCGCCCCCGCCACGTCGGCCACCGCGAGCAGCCCCGCCGACGCGACCTGAGGCGATGTCAGGAAGCCCGCGAAGAAACGGGGATGGTCCTCGACACCACGGGGCGTCGCACCCCGCGAGGTCTCAAGTCCCAGGCGCCGGCCGTCCGGTGCGGACTCCAGCGTGGAGGATCGGGTGTAGGCCACGGCCTGCAAAGATCGCGTCATGGAAAAACCGTAGAGGCGACCACTGACAATCGCTCCGACCTGCGAAGACGCGAGAATCTCAAGAGGCCCGGCAAACCCGGGGACCCGGGAAACCCGACGTGCCGCGTACCGGGGAAACCCGACGTGCCGCGTACCGGGGGATGACGCCGGTACGCGGCACGAGGCAAGAGATTACGGGAGCCTGAGCCCCTCGCGTGACGCCGGTCAACTACTGCCCCACACGCCCCGGTTGCAGCACCTTCGTGAACAGGACCGCTCCGCCGGTCGCCCGCAGCCGGACCGTCAGCTCGCCGCTCTGCCCGTCGATGTCGACCTCGCCGAAATACTGCGGCGACTCCATGGGCGAGACGTTCGCCCTGTCGGGCGCCTGGACGAAGACCCGGTCCGGACCGAACGTGCCGTCCAGCGCGTTCGCCTGGAAACCGCCCGCGGCGAGCGGACCCGAGACGAACTCCCAGAACGGCGCGAAGTCCTTGAAGGCCGCGCGCGACGGGTCGTAGTGCTGCGCCGAGGTGTAGTGCACGTCCGCCGTCAGCCACACCGTGCCGGTGATCCGGCGGTGCTTGACGAACCGCAGCAGCTCAGCGATCTGCAGCTCGCGGCCCAGCGGCGCGCCCGGGTCGCCCTGGGCGACGGCCTCGATGTCCGTCGCGCCGTCCGGTACGACCAGGCCGAGCGGCATGTCGGAGGCGATCACCTTCCACACCGCGCGCGAACGCGCCAGCTCCCGCTTCAGCCACACCAGCTGCTCCGCGCCCAGGATGCCGACGGTGTCGTCGGTCTGCCGGTCCGGGGAGTTGGCGTTGCGGAACGTGCGCATGTCCAGCACGAAGACGTCCAGCAGCGGACCGTGGCGCACGACGCGGTGCACCCGGCCGTCCTCACCCGTGGCGGGCAGCGTGGAGATCGGGAAGTACTCGCTGAAGGCCTTGCGCGCGCGGGTGGCGAGCGTGTTCACGTCCTTCACCGTGTAGCGGGCGTCGGTGAGGATCTCGCCCGGGTACCAGTTGTTGGTGACCTCGTGGTCGTCCCACTGGGTGATCGTGGGGACCTGCGCGTTGAAGCGGCGTACGTTCTCGTCGAGCAGCGAGTAGCGGAAGTTGCCGCGGTACTCGGCCAGGGTCTCCGCGACCTTGGACTTCTCCTCGGTGGTGACGTTCCGCCAGATCCGGCCGTCCGGGAGCGTCACGGACGACGACAGCGGGCCGTCCGCGTAGATGGTGTCGCCGCTGCACAGGAAGAAGTCGGGGTTCCGGCGGCGCATCTCCTCGTACGCGTAGAGGCCGCCGATGTCCGGGTTGATGCCCCAGCCCTGGCCCACGATGTCGCCGGACCACAGGAACCGGACGTCCTGGCGCCGCTTCGAGGGCGCGGTCCTGAAGGTGCCCGGTACGGGGTCGCCGGTGCGGCGGTAGTCGTCCGGGTCGGCCAGCGTCACCCGGTAGTGGATCTGCTCCCCGGACGGCAGGCCGCGCAGCGGGACCGTGCCCGTGAAGTCCGTGTCGGGGCCCAGGAGGGGGCCGTGCCATTTTCGCGACCTGTGGAAGGACTCCGTCGCGGAGGTCTCCACGATCATGCGGGCGGGGCGGTCGGAACGGACCCACACCAGGCCGGAGTCCGTGGTCACGTCCCCGGCCTGGACGCCCCATCGCGCCTGGGGGCGCCCCGACAGGGCGAACGCCGGGGCCGCGCCGGCGGCGCCGAGGGCGGAGGGCAGGGCGAGCGCCGCCGACGCGGCGAGCGAGCCGCGCAGGACGCTGCGGCGGCCGGGGAGCGGGCTCGGCGGGCTGACTGACATGGGGCGCCTCCTGGGGCGGGTTCGTCCGGTGTGCATGGCTACAACTACTGGTGTGCCGCAGCGCACGCGGAAACCACTAGTGAACAACGCGCATTGCGGGGTTTGACCGCGCAGTTCCCCGCGCCCCTGAGGGGCGAAACGATTGCGCAGTTCCCCGCGCCCCTGAGGGGCGAAACGATTGCGCCGTTCCCCGCGCCCCTGAGGGGCGAAACGATTGCGCAGTTCCCCGCGCCCCTGAGGGGCGAAACGATTGCGCCGTTCCCCGCGCCCCTGAGGGGGCGAAACGATTGCGCTGTTCCCCGCGCCCCTGAAGGGCGTAAGGACTGCGCTGTTCCCCGCGCCCCTGAGGGGCGTCCCTCTCGTGGGTGGCGCAGGGGTGGGCGGGCCGTTTGCTTTTAGGGGCGCGGGGAACGGCGCGGCCAGCCCCCATTCGGCCGCAGGCGAAAGGTGACGGCCCTTCGGCGCTGCACGCGGCGCAGGCCGCCGCAGGCGACAGCGGTCAGGCCCGGTCAGCCCGCCGGCCTGGCGGCGATCGCCGCCGCCATCGCGCCGACGCCCTCCCGGATGCGGGCAGGGGAGACGTGGGCGTAGCCCAGGACGAGGCGGACCACGTCGTCCGAAGGCGGCGTACGCGTGTAGGAGGACAGCGCACGGACCGCGATCCCCGCCGCCCCCACGGACGCGAGGAAGCGCTCGGGCGGCCCGTACCGCGCCGGCAGCGCGGCGATGACGTGGAGCCCGGCGGCGATACCGGAGACCACCGTCCCGGGAAGGTGCTCCGCCAGCGCCGCGACGAGCGCGTCACGACGCAGCCGGTACTCGCGCCGGCAGCGCCGCAGCTGCCGGTCGTAGTCGCCGCGTTCCACGAAGCGGGCGAGCAGCGCCTGGTCGATCACAGGATGTCCGAGATCCATCGTGCGCTTGCGTTCGACGACCTCCTCGGCCATCGACGCCGGTACCAGCAGCCAGCCGAGCCGCAGCCCCGGCGCCAGCGACTTGCTGACGGAACCGGTGTACGCGACGCGTTCCGGATCGAGTCCCTGAAGGGCGCCCACCGGGGCCCTGTCGTAGCGGAAGTCCCCGTCGTAGTCGTCCTCGACGACGAGCCCGTCCACCGCGCGTGCCCAGTCGAGGAGTTCCGCGCGGCGCCGCGCCGAGTACGCGATCCCCGTCGGGAACTGGTGCGCGGGCGTCGTCACCACGGCCCGTACCCCCGACGCGCGCAGCGCCCCGGTGTCCAGCCCCTCGTCGTCCAGCGGCAGCGGTACGGCGTCGAGGCCGGCCGACGCGTACAGCGTCTCGTGTTCGGGGCTGCCGGGATCCTCCACGCCTACAGCACGCATCCCGCGCGCGTGGAGCACGAATCCGAGCAGGGTGGTCGCCTGGGCCACCCCGGACACGACGACCACCCGCTCCGGGTCCGCGACGACCCCCCTGCGCCGGGTGAGCAGTTCGGCGAGGGCGGTACGCAGCCGGGGGAGCCCGCGCGGATCCGGGTAGCCCAGCGCGTGGTGGGGCAGTTCGGCGAGCACGCCACGCTCCGCGGCGGACCAGGCCGCACGGGGGAACAGCGACAGGTCGGGCGTGCCGGGCAGGAAGTCCGCCACGGCGCCCGGGGAGCGGGGCGCGAGGTCCCGTACGCCGGGCAGGGCGGCCCGGACGGCACCGCCGACCCAGGTCCCGGCACCCCGGCCGCTGCGCAGGTAGCCCTCCGCGGTCAACTGCTCGTACGCCTCCGTGACCAGGCCACGGGACACCCCGAGATCGGCGGCCAGTTCGCGGCTGGACGGCAGCCGGGTGCCCGGCGCGAGGCGGCCCGAGCGGACCGCGTCCCGCAGCGCGGCCTGCAGAGCGCGGCCACGCGCGCGTGGCGGTGCCGAGACGGCGGGCAGGAGCGTCTCCCAGGCGCCGGACCGGCCCGCAGCCGACGGCGTATCCGGACCGGTCCGCGCATTGGTCCCCGATGACGTCATGGAAGTGGACCTTAAACCGGACCGCCCTCCTTCATAGCGTCACTTCCATGAACGTCACCACCACCCGCGGGACCCTGCTCGCGGCCCTCGCAGCCGTCCTCGTCGGCGGCTCCTTCACCGCCAACAGCGTCCTCGGCCACTACCCCTACGCGGGCGGCCAGTTCGTGCGGTACGGCCTCGCCTGCCTGCTGCTCCTGCCGCTGGTCGGACGGGGCGGCGCGGCACCCCTGCGGACGCTGACGCCCCGTCAATGGGCACGTCTCGCGCTGCTCGCGGCCGTCGGCATGGTCGGCTTCAACCTCGCCGTCATCGCCGCGGAGCACACCGCGGAACCCGCCATACCGGGTGTCTTCGTAGGCTGCGCGCCCGTCGCCGTCGCCGTTGTCGTCCCCCTCCTGGAGGGCCGCCGACCCCAACGGCTCGTGATGTACGGGGCGTTGCTCGTGGCCGCCGGCGCCTTCACGGTCCAGGGCTGGGGGCGTACCGACGGAGCGGGAATCGCCTTCTCCGTGTGCGCGCTCGTGGGCGAGATCGGCTTCGCGGTGCTCGCCGTCCCCGTCCTGCGGCCGCTCGGACCGCGGCTGCTGTCCGCGACGGTGTGCGGGCTCGCGGCGGCCGAGTCGGCGCTCGCCGGGATCGTCCTCGACGGCCGCGCCTGGCTGCGGACCCCGGACACCACCGAGGCCGTCGCACTGCTGTGGCAGGCGGCGATCGTCACGGTCGTCGGCTTCGTCTGCTGGTACATGGCCATGCAGCGCATCGGCGCGGAGCGCGCGACCCTCTTCTCCGGCCTCATCCCGGTGGCCGCGGCCTGCACGGCCCCGCTCGTCGGAACGGGCTCCTACGGGCCGGCGCAGGCCGCGGGAAGCGCCCTGGTGGGGGCCGGAGTGGCCCTCGGATCAGGCGCGTTGCGCCGCCGCCGGGTCCGGGTGGGACGTAGGGCGGCTGCCGTCCAGGAGGACGCGCGCGACCAGCGCGGGATCGTCGTTCATCGGGACGTGCCCGCAGCCGGGCAGCCGCACCAGCCGGGCCCGGGGAATGATCCGCTTGGCGCGGACCCCCTGGCGGCGGACCAGGATCCGGTCCTTGGTGCCCCAGGCGACGGTCACGGGAAGACCGGGGACGTCGTCCGTGAACCGGACCGAGGTGCCCGCCCTGAGGGTCTCGGTGAATCCCTCGGCGTTGGCCAGCGCGAGGGTCTCGGCGACCACCGCCTCCGGTGAACGGCGGGCGGGGCGTGCGTAGATGCTGCTGGTCAGCGCCGCGCGCCCGGCGGCCGACCGGGACAGCCGCTCGACCAGCGGGAGCGGCATGCTCCGCGCGGCCCGCCGCATCGCCTGCAGCACACCGAACGCGTACCGCCGCTCGCCGGGCGACCAGAACCCGGCGGGCGACAGCGCCGTGACGGACCGTACGAGCTTCTCGCGGCCCAGTTCCAGGGCCAGCAGGCCGCCCAGGGAGTTGCCCGCCACATGCGGCCGGTCGAGCTCCAGCGTCTCGCACAGCGCGGCGAGCGCGGCGTCCATCGTCGACAGATCGTGGGGGAGCCCTTCGGGCAGCGCGGGGGACTCGCCGAAGCCGGGCAGGTCCACCGCGATCACGTCCCGTTCGGAGGTGAGGAGGTCGACGACCGGGTCCCAGGCCTGCCGGTGGTGGCCTATCCCGTGCAGCAGCAGAAGCGGCTCGCCGGTGCCCACGCGCCTGTACGCGAGGGTCACGGACCGCGGACCGTGCGGAGAGGGGACGCTGAAGGAGACCGTGGCGGCCATGGGCTGCTCCTCGACTGGGACCGGCTGACTCCTAGACAGCTTGTCAGCAATTGCTACTGGCGGGTAGCCCTCGCGCCGGGTGAGCCGCCTCGCCGTCCCGACGCGAGGGTCCGGACAGGGGCTTATCGCCTGGACACGGGCTGACACCTCGGGTTGGGATGGCCTCGTGGCTACCGACACCGTGACCGAGGTCTTCGAAGAGCACCGTTCCGTCCTGATGGGCGTCGCCTACCGCATGCTCGGCCGGGTGGCCGACGCCGAGGACGTGGTCCAGGAGGCGTGGTTGCGCTGGTCCGGGGGGGACCGCTCCGACGTCCGCGAACCGCGCGCCTATCTCGTGCGGGTCACCACCCGGCTCGCCCTCGACCGGCTGCGGCAGGCCCGGGCCCGTAACGAGGCCTATGTGGGGCCCTGGTTGCCCGAGCCGTACGTCACCGACTTCGGGGACGCCGTCCCCGACACGGCCGAGCGGGCCGTCCTCGCGGACTCGGTCTCGCTGGCCGTCCTCGTCGTCCTGGAGTCCCTCTCACCGCTGGAACGCGCGGTGTTCGTGCTCCGGGAGGCGTTCGGCTACCCGTACGCCGAGATCGCCGTCACGCTGGACCGCAGTGAGCCCGCGGTGCGACAGCTCGCCGGACGGGCCCGCCGGCACGTCGAGGAGCGGCGGCCGCGCTACGAGGTCGACCCCGTCGAGCGGCGCGACCTCACCGAGCGGTTCCTCGCGGCGGCGACGGAGGGGGACCTCGAAGGGCTCATGTCCCTGCTGGCCCCGGACGTGCGCCTGATCGGCGACAGCGGCGGGCTGGCCCCGGCTCCGGTCCGGGTCATCGAGTCGGCCGACAAGGTGGGCCGCTTCCTCGGCGGCGTCATGCGCAAGGGCGTGTCGGACGCGACGTTCCGCTTCCTGGAGGTCAACGGCGGACCGGCGTTCCTCGTGCTGTCCGGCGACAAGCCCGACAGCGTCTTCCAGCTGGACATCGCCGACGGCCGCATCCAGTGCGTCTACATCATCCGCAACCCGCAGAAGCTGCTGTCCCTCGCCGCCGACTGAGGGTCATCGACTGAGGCCTTCTACTGAGGCCGTCGACCGGCCGGGTCCCGCCCGGTCGTATGCAAAGCCCCCGTCCGCGCGACGGGGGCTTTGCCGTTGTGTCACGTATGCGGCGTATCGCGAACGTCGCATGAACGCTCTGCGGCAACGCGCCTGTGCGAGCTGTAACGGATCGAGGATTGGTCTTGACCAAGGGTGGGGGTCGCCATATGGTCGCTGGGATAGTGCAGGAACCTTTAATAAACAAGGGCGCTAAAAGCCGCCGGGACACGGCGATTGCGGAGGACACGGTGGGGACCACGCAGTTGGATACGGTGCCGGAGCCCAAGTACTGGCATCTGAAGACCGTGCTCAGCGAAGCACTGGACTCCGAGTTCTCGGTGGGGGAGATCCTCCCGAACGAGCGGGACCTGGCGGCCCGGTTCGGTGTCGCGCGGGCCACGCTCCGTCAGGCCCTGGAACAGCTGGAACTGGAAGGGCGACTGCAGCGCCGCCGCGGTGTCGGCACGACCGTGGCGCCGCCGCGCATGGGCGTGGCCGTCGCCTCCGAGCGGCACACCTGGCCGGGCGCCGCCGGTGACGCCTGGCAGCCCGCCGACTGCGTGACGGCGGCCCCGCCCTCGACGGTGGCCCAGGTCCTGGAGACCGGCCCCGAGGACCAGGTGCACATCGTGCGCCGCTCCCGGGTGACGCACGGCCAGCCCGTCGCCGCCGAGCTCCTCTACATCCCCGCCTCGTCGGTGCCCGACCTGTCCGGCATCGACGCCCCGTCGGGTACGGCACGCGCGCGTGCCGTACTGCGGGAGCTGGCGCGTCTGGACCTGGAGGGCGAGGACCGCGCCGTGGAGCTGGGCTCCGCGCGCGCGGACGACGCCAAGGAACTGGACCGGCTCCCCGGTGCGCCCGTCCTCGTCGTCACGACCCGCTACTTCGCCGAGGGGCGCACGGCGGCGGTCTCCGTCGCCACCTACCGCGCCGACACCTGCCGGCTGACCTTCGGCGACTCCGGCGGTGTGGAGATCCACCACGACCCGGAGCGCCGCGCCTCCTGACCGGCAGGCTGCTGCCGTCGTCACCCGTTCGCCCACGTCGCGCCCCGTTCTCCGGGGTGAGACGTTCTGCTGCCGGCGCACCCCGGACGGGGTTCAGCGGCGGGCCGTCACCGTGCTCTCCACCGCGAAGAGCTCCTCCTCCACGTGGTCGAGAGCCAGTCGCAGCGCGCCCGTCGCCACGGCCGCCTCGCCCAGCAGCGACAGCGTCACCCGGGGCGGCCGCAGACAGTAGCGGGCCAGCTCCTTGCGCAGTGGCTCCAGCACGCCGTCGATACCCGCCGCCCAGCCGCCGATCACGACGAGCTCGGGGTCGAGGGCCAGGACGAGCGCGGCGACGTCGTGCACCAGCCGCTGTATGAAGCGCTCGACGGCCGCCAGGGCCCGCTCGTCGCCCGCACGCGCGTGCGTGAAGACCTCCGCCACCGCCTGTTCGTCGAGCGGATGCAGCGGCTCGTCGGTCGTGGAGAGCAGCGTCTCCGGAGTGACCTCCCGGCCCAGCAGATGGAGCGCGCCGATCTCGCCGGCCGCCCCGCCGAAGCCGCGGTGCAGCCGCCCGCCGATGAGGGAACCCGCCCCGGGGCTCAGCCCGGCCAGCACGAACACCATGTCGTCGGACTCGGTGGCGGCGCCCTTCCAGTGCTCCGCGACGGCCGCCGCGTTGGCGTCGTTCTCCACGATCACCGGGCACTTGAAGGAGCGGCGCAGCCGTTCACCCAGCGCCAGGCCCGTCCACTCCGGCAGCGCCGTACAGAGGCGTACCGTGCCGTCGGCCTCGACGATGCCGGGCGAGGTCGCCCCGACGGCCCGCAGGGAGCCGCGCGCGACCCCGGCACGGCGCAGCAGCTCCGCGACGGCTGTACGCAGCCGTTCGAGCCGTTCGTCCGCCGACGCCGTCTCGCAGACGTCCTTGGCGAGCGAACCGAGCACCCGGCCGTCCAGATCCGACAGGAGCACGGCCACCCGGTGCGGACCGATCTCAAGACCCAGCAGATGGCCCGCCTCCGCCCGGAAGCGGAACCGGCGCGCGGGCCGCCCCTGGCGCCGCGCGGCGCTCTCGTCGGCCGCTGTCTCCACGACGAGCCCGCCGTCCATCAACCCCTCGACGACGCCCTCGACGGTGGGCCGGGACAGACCGGTCACCCGCGTGATCTCGGTGAGTGTCGCGAAATCCGTGGCCCGCAGCGCGTGCAGCACCACCGCGGAGTTGATCCTCCGCAGCAGAGAGGGATCCCCGCCGGTCAACTGCCCCAACGTCCGTCCTCCCAGCTCGTTGCGCGTGTCGGTTGGCCGGATCGTACTCGGCGTGGCGGGTCCCGGCGAGTGCCGGGGATCACCAGTTCACCCCGGACCCCCGCCACGGACCGGAATCAGCCGAGTGGAACCGGAATCAGCCGGGTGCCACGAACCCCGACTCGTATGCCGCGATCACCGCCTGGGTACGATCCCGGGCTCCCAGTTTCGACAGTACGGCGCTGACGTGGGACTTCACCGTCTCGGTGCCGACCACCAGCCGTGCGGCGATCTCCGCGTTCGACAGGCCCCGTGTCATCAGCCGCAGCACCTCCGCCTCGCGCTCGGTCAGCGCGGCCCGCCGCAGCGCCGCCCGGGCCGCGGGATTGCCGTCGCCCGCCCCGTACTCGGCGGCCAACTGCCGTACCGAGGCGGGGAACAACAGCGACTCGCCCTCGGCGACCAGCCGCACGGCGTGCACGATCTCGGCCGGCCGGGCCCGCTTCAGCAGGAATCCGTCGGCTCCCGCGCGCAGCGCCTCGTACACGTACTCGTCGTTCTCGAACGTCGTGATCACGAGGATCTTCGGCGGCCGGTCGACGGTCCGCAGCACCGCGCGGGTGGCCTCGATACCGTCCATCAGCGGCATACGGACGTCCATCGCGACGACATCGGGGCGCAACCGCCGCACCAGCGGAATCACCGCGGCACCGTCCGCGGCCTCCCCGACGACCTCGATGTCGGGCTGCGCCTCCAGGACGGCACGCAGACCGGCTCGTACGAGGGGTTCGTCGTCGACGAGCAGAACGGTGACCGGCATCCGGCCAGCGTAGATCAGCGCAGCGGCAGTTCGACGTGCACCTGCCAGTCGCCTCCGTCCGGGCCCGTGCGCGCGGTGCCGCCGAGCAGCGCGGACCGTTCCCGGATGCCCCGCAGCCCGCTGCCCCGCATACCGCCGCCCGGGCCGGACCCCGGTATCCCGGCCGTCAGCGGATTGCGCACCTCCAGGGTCAGTGCCCGGTCCTCGACGGCGATGCGGACGCGGACGGGCACCGGGCCCGCGTGCCGCAGCACGTTGGTGAGGCACTCCTGGAGGATGCGGTAGCCCTCGCGGGAGACCGGCCCGGGCACGGTCTCCAGGGGACCCGTCAGCTCGGCGTCGATCTTCGCCCCGGAGGTGCGGGCGGACTCCATGAGCCGGTCGGCCTCCACCAGCGTCGGCCGGCCGCTCGCGGGTCTCCGCGTCTCGCGCAGCAGGCCCAGCACCCGCTCCAGGTCCTCCAGCGCGGCACGGCCGGTGTCCTCGATGGCGAGCAGCGCCCGGTCGGTGAACGCGGGGTCGCCCGCGGCCCGCGCGGCACCCGCCTGCACGACGGCCACCGTCAGCGCGTGCCCGATCGAGTCGTGCAGTTCACGGGCGATACGGGTGCGCTCCAGGAGCTGCTCCGTGCGCTCCTCCAGCGCGGCGACCCGCTCGGCCGCCGACGGCCCGAGGAGGCGGCGCGCGACGACGGTCACCAGCTCGCCGAGGCCGACCACGGAGGCGTACATCGCGACCAGACAGAGCGGCGCCAGCAGGCCGTACGCCCAGTGCGGGTGCGTGATGCGCATGAGCGGGTTGTCCGTCACCGCGTGCCCGAACGCCGCCGCGGTGAAGTCATAGGCGAGCATCGGGAACCAGACGGTGCTGAACATGGCCAGCGCGCCCAGCACCATCCGCACTTCGAGCCACAGCACGGTACGGAACCGGTCCCCCCAGGTGGCCGCAGGCCGCACCGAGAAGCCCGGATCCTTCTCACCCGGCGTCAGCAGCACCTGTGCCTGCACGCCCTCGCCCAGCCGTACGGCCGGGATCAGTCCCAGCGGGATCAGCGGCAGCGCGGGCCCCCACGGCTGCCCCGGGAAGACGAACAGCCACACGCTCACCAGCAGCATGGGCACCCAGAGGTGCACCAGGCGGGTGTACGTCGTCCCGCGGGTCAGCGGGCGCAGCAGGCGGACCATGGCGTCATCGTGACATCCGGCACCGACAACGAGCCTCCCCCGAGCGGGGGAGACACCCTCCCCGGACGGGGGACGACCAAGTCCCGTGCCGGCGGCCAGCCTTGAGTCATGACCAGTATCGACATCCGAGACCTCACCAAGGAGTACGGCACCACACGCGCCGTGGACCGGCTGACCTTCCGCGTCGAGCCGGGCCGGGTCACCGGCTTCCTCGGTCCCAACGGCGCCGGGAAGTCCACCACCCTGCGCCTCGTGCTCGGCCTGGACCGGCCCACGGCCGGCACCGCCACGCTCGGCGGCCGTGCGTACGCGACGTTCGACGAACCGTTGCGGCACGTCGGCGCGCTGCTCGACGCGCAGGCGGCACACGGCTCGCGCACCGCGCGGGACCATCTGCGCGTGCTCGCCGCGAGCAACCGCCTCCCGGAGCGGCGCGTGGACGAGGTCCTGGCGGAGGCGGGGCTCGCCGCGGTCGCCCACCGCCGTGTCAGGACCTACTCCCTGGGCATGCGCCAGCGTCTGGGCATCGCCGCGGCGCTCCTGGGCGACCCGCCGGTGATCCTGCTCGACGAGCCGTCGAACGGACTCGACCCCGAAGGCATCATCTGGATCCGGGAGTTGCTGCGCCGGCTCGCCCGCGAGGGCCGCACCGTGCTCGTCTCCAGCCATCTGATGAACGAGACCGCGTCGTTCGCCGACCACCTGGTCGTCCTGGGACGCGGCCGGCTGCTGGCCGACACGGCGATGCGGGAATTCATCCGCGCGCGCGTGGACCCCCGCGTACGGGTACGCACCACGGACGGCGCGGCCCTCGGTGACCTGCTCGCACGCCACGGGTACGACACCGTCGAGCGCGAGGGGGAGGGGGAGGGGGAGGGGGAGGGCGAACGGTTGATCGTGCACCACGCGCGCGTGGCGGACGTCGGCCGCCTCGCCTGGGGCGCGGGTCTGCCCGTCCTCGAACTGGTCGCCGAGGAGGCCACGCTGGAACAGGCCTACCTCGATCTGACCGCCACGGAGGCCGAGTTCGCCGCACAGCCTCCGACGCCGACCGAACAGCCCTCGACGCCGTCGGCCGCGCAGCCGCCGACGTCACCGGCCGCGCAGTCCCCGACCCAGCGGCAGGAGGCCTGACCGTGCCGTTCACACCCGTACTCCACTCGGAGTGGCTCAAGATCCGTACCCTGCGGTCGCTCGTCGTGGGCCTGGGGGCCGTCGTCCTCGTCACCGCGGCCTTCTCCGCGCTGGCCGGACTCGACAACGCCGGGGACGAGGGTCAGGAGGCGGATTTCGACTCCCTGTTCTCGGCGTTCTTCGGCGTCAGTTTCGGGCAGATCGCGGCGATCACCTTCGGCGCACAGGCCATGTCGGCCGAGTTCCAGGGAGGGGCCCTGCGGCTCTCGCTGGCCGCCGTACCGCGCCGCGGCCGGTGGTTCGCGGCGAAGATGACGGCCGTCGGCATCCCCGCCCTGGCCGTCGGCCTGCTCACCGGAGTTGTGACCCTAGCCGTGGGCAGGGCCGTCCTCGGCGACCGGGCGAGCGCGATGAGCTGGGCCGAAGGGCTCCGGGGCGCCGTGGGCTGTGGCATCTACCTGGCGCTGATGGCCCTGTTCGCGGCCGGTCTGACCGCGCTGCTGCGCAGCGGTGTCGCCACCCTGAGCATCCTCATCCCCTTCCTCCTGCTGGTCTCCTTCGTGGTCGGGGACATGTCCGGCAACGCGGCCGACCTCCTGCCCGACAGGGCGGGACAGGTGGTCCTGCACGAGACGTGGGACGGCCTGCTCGGGCCGTGGACGGGGCTCGCGGTGGCAGCCGTGTGGACGTCGGCCGCGCTCCTGGCCGGATCGTGGAGTGTTCGCCGCCGTGACGCGTGAGTCCGGACAGCCGTTGTCGCCTGACGGGGCGCCACATGTCAGTGGTGACCGCTTTACTGGACTTCATGACCACTGAGCGACACCTCGCCACGATCGACGAGCTGTGCGTCCGCGACTTCCCCGCGGCGCACGGCTGGTCGGAGATCGGCGCGGGGGGACCCGGCTACCACCTGGTGGTACTGGAGACGACGCACGGTTTCGGGACGGGCGACCGGTCCGGGTGGGAGGAGATCGCGGACCAGTTCACCGCGTACAGAGAGGGAGTCTCGCAGCGGCTGGGGGAGCGGTGGGGTGCGGCGGAGCCGAAGAGTCTCGCCGGTGTCTTCCTGCGCTCCGAGGACCCGCACGAGCGAATACCGAAGCCGTGGGCCTACCTCAGCGCCTACGTGGGGTACGTGGACCTGTGGGAGGCCGACGGCACCGGGCGGTGGGTGGCCGTGGGGGTCTCGGAGCCGGCGGAGGGGGCGGAGTTCCAACTCTTCGCCCTGGTGACGGAGTTGGCTCCACCCTGACCCGTGCCGGCGCGCTCCGCTGGGGGCGGCCCGGTGATTGACGTGCGGGCCGGTGGGGGCTGGCCGCGTAGTTCCCCGCGCCCCTGAAGGGCGCCGGCCCGGCGCCTTTAAAGGACGCTGGCCCCGCGCCCTTGACGGGGCGCTGGCTCCCGCCCCCTTCGGGCGCCGGCTCCGCGTCTCCTGGGGGCGCCAGCCCCGCACGCCCTACGGGTGCTGGTCCCGCGCCGCCTCGCGCAACCGGCCGAACTCCTCCGCCATCGTCTTCGCCGTCCAGTGTGCGTTCAGGCCGCTGGGGTTGGGGAGGACCCATACGCGCGTGGCGCCGAACGTCCGTTCCTGCGGGCCGATCACGGCCTTGCGGTCGTCGAACGCCGCCCGGTAGGCGGTCACGCCCACCACCGCGAGCCACCGCGGCCGCAGCCGTTCGACCTTGGCGGCGAGCAGCCGCCCGCCCTCCCGGTACTCCTCCGCGCCGATCTCGTCGGCCCGCGCACTCGCCCGCGCCACCACATTGGTGATGCCGAGCCCGTACGAGAGCAACTCGTCCTGCTCGGAGGGCTTCAGGAGCCGCGGGGTGAAACCGGACAGGTGCAGGACCGGCCAGAAGCGGTTGCCGGGGCGCGCGAAGTGGTGGCCCGTCGCGGCCGTCATCAGCCCGGGGTTGATACCGCAGAACAGCACCTGGAGACCGGCCGCGACGACATCCGGTACGAGCCGGTCGCGGGCGGCCTCCAGTTCGGCGGAGGTGAACCGCGTCAGAGGATCGCCCCCGGCGTGTAGCCCGCGGCCTCCGGGTGCTGCTTCAGGATCTCCTCGACGCGCGCCACGACCGCGGCCACCTGGTCGGCGGCGGCGCCCGTGAAGGACAGCTTGTCCGCCATCAGCGCGTCCAGCTGAGCGCGGTCGAGCGGAATGCGCTCGTCCGCGGCGAGCTTGTCGAGCAGTTCGTTGCGCTCGGTGCCCTGCTCGCGCATGGCGAGGGCGGAGGCGACGGCGTTCTCCTTGATGGCCTCGTGCGCGACCTCACGGCCGACGCCCGCGCGCACCGCGCCCATCAGGACCTTCGTCGTCGCGAGGAACGGCAGGTAGCGGTCCAGCTCGCGCGCCACGACCGCCGGGAAGGCGCCGAACTCGTCGAGGACGGTGAGGAAGGTCTCCAGGAGACCGTCCAGCGCGAAGAACGCGTCCGGCAGCGCGACCCGGCGCACCACCGAGCAGGACACGTCACCCTCGTTCCACTGGTCGCCCGCCAGCTCACCCGTCATCGAGGCGTACCCGCGCAGGATCACCATCAGGCCGTTCACGCGCTCGCAGGAGCGGGTGTTCATCTTGTGCGGCATCGCCGAGGAACCGACCTGGCCCGGCTTGAAGCCCTCGGTCACCAGCTCGTGCCCGGCCATCAGCCGGATGGTCTTGGCGGTCGACGAAGGGGCCGCGGCCACCTGCACCAGCGCGGTCACGACCTCGTAGTCCAGCGAGCGCGGATAGACCTGGCCCACCGACGTGAACGCCTGCGAGAAGCCGAGGTGCCCGGCGATCCGCTGCTCCAGGTCGGCGAGCTTCGCCGCGTCCCCGCCCAGCAGGTCGAGCATGTCCTGCGCCGTGCCCACCGGGCCCTTGATGCCGCGCAGCGGGTACCGCGCGAGCAGTTCCTCGACCCGGCCGTGCGCGACGAGCAGTTCGTCGGCGGCGGTCGCGAACCGCTTGCCGAGCGTCGTCGCCTGCGCCGCCACGTTGTGGGAGCGGCCCGCGATGACCAGCTCGCCGTACTCGCCCGCGAGCCTGCCGAGGCGCGCGAGGACGGCGACCGTGCGGTCGCGCACCAGCTCCAGGGAGAGCCGGATCTGCAGCTGCTCGACGTTCTCGGTGAGGTCGCGGGACGTCATGCCCTTGTGGACGTGCTCGTGCCCGGCGAGGTCGTTGAACTCCTCGATCCGCGCCTTCACGTCGTGCCGCGTGACCTTCTCGCGCTCGGCGATCGAGGCCAGGTCGACCTGGTCGAGGACCCGCTCGTAGTCGGCGAGCGCGGCGTCGGGCACCTCGATCCCGAGGTCCTTCTGGGCCCGCAGCACGGCGAGCCACAGCTGACGCTCCAGCCGCACCTTCTGCTCGGGGGACCACAGGGTGGCGAGCTCGGCCGAGGCATAGCGGCCGGCGAGGACGTTCGGGATACGGGGCTTTGCGGGCGCAGTCACGTGTACGGATTCTACTGGCGGTTCCTGCAGGCCGGTGCCACGGGTTCGTTGGTGGGAACCTACGAGGCGGGTACGCCGCCTACTCCACGGACCCCTTGTACTCGTCGTACGGCAGCAGTTCCGGGCGTTTGGGCGCGCGGCCGTCGCCCGACGAGCGGCCGGTCAGGCGGCGGCCGATCCACGGCAGTAGGTACTGGCGGGCGAAGCGCGCGTCGGCGGCCCGGCGGGCGACCCAGCGGGGTGGGGCGGAGGGCGGCATCGGGGTGTGCCACTCGGCGTCCTCCGCCGCGTGCCCGAGTGCCTGCCACACCGCCTCGGCGACCCGGCGGTGCCCCTCGGCCGTCAGATGCAGCCGGTCCACGTCCCACATGCGCGGGTCGCCCAGGGACTGCGCTCCGTAGAGGTCGACCACGAGCGCGCCGTGCCGGGACGCGAGGTCGTCGATGCAGACGAACAGCTCCTCCATGCGGGGGCGGAACCGCTCCATGACCGGGCCCTGACGGCCGGGGCTGCGCATCAGGACGAGCTGCTTGCAGGCGGGCGCCAGGCGTTCCACGGCCTCCTCCAGGAGTCCGCGGACGCGCCCCATGTCGACCTTGGGCCGCAGGGTGTCGTTGAGGCCGCCGACCAGCGTGATCACGTCGGGCTGCATCGACACCGCGATGTCCACCTGCTCGGCGACGATCTGTCCGATGAGCTTGCCGCGCACCGCGAGGTTGGCGTACCGGAAGCCGGGCGTCTGCGCGGCCATCCGGGCCGCGAGGAGATCAGCCCAGCCCCGGTACGTACCGTCGGGAAGGCGGTCCGACATGCCCTCGGTGAAGGAGTCGCCGACCGCGACAAGGCTGGTGAAGGTGGCATTCGTCTGCATGGCGGAAGAAATGATAGCGCGTGCACATACCCACCGGTCTGCCGTGCGGCGCGGCCCCGCCGACCGGACCGGTGGGTGCGGGCGGCATCACGCGGACTGGCCGAACAGCTCCCTCAGTACGTCCTCCATCGTGACCATCCCGGCCAGCCGCCCGTCCGCACCGAGGACCGCCGCCAGATGCGTACGGCCGCGCCGCATCGCGGTCAGGACGTCGTCGAGCGGCGTGTTCTCGCGGACGCGGGCGATGGACCGCATGTCCCGCACCCGGAACGGCAGGTCGCGCGGCATCGCGTCCAGGGCGTCCTTGACGTGGAGGTAGCCCACGATGCGCAGTCCGTCGTCCACGACGGGGAAGCGGGAGAACCCGGACTCGGCGGACAGCGCCTCCAACTGCTCGGGAGTGACGCCCACGCGCGCGTAGACCACCCTTTCCCGCGGCAGCACCACGTCCCGTACCGGCCGCCGCCCCAGTTCCAGGGCGTCGTGCAGCCGCTCCTGGGCGCGGTCGTCGATGAGCCCCGCCTCGCTGGAGTCCTTCACCAGACGGGCCAGCTCCGTGTCGGAGAAGGTCGCGGACACCTCGTCCCGGATCTCGACACGCAGCAGCTTCAGCAGCCAGTTGGCGAACGCGTTGACCGTGAAGATCACCGGCCGCAGCGCCCGTGACAGGGCGACCAGCGGCGGGCCGAGCAGCAGCGCCGTCCGCACCGGTTCGGCCAGCGCGATGTTCTTCGGCACCATCTCGCCGAGCAGCATGTGCAGATAGGTGGCCAGGGCGAGTGCGATCACGAAGGAGATCGCGTGCCCCGTACCGGTCGAGAGCCCCATCGCATGGAACGCCGGTTCCAGCAGATGCGCGATCGCGGGTTCGGCGACCACACCCAGGACCAGCGTGCACAGCGTGATGCCGAGCTGCGCGGCCGCCATCAGCGCGGACACGTGCTCCAGACCCCAGATCACCCCGCGCGCCCGCCGGTCTCCCGCCTCCGCGTAAGGCTCGATCTGGCTGCGGCGTACGGAGATCAGCGCGAACTCGGCCGCCACGAAGAAGGCGTTCACGACCAGGGTCGCCAGACCGATCAGCAGTTGTACGGCAGTCATCGTCCCCGCCCTCCTTCGGATCCGGCTTCCTCGGAGCGGGTGCTCCCGGCCTCCGGCGCGTGCATCAGCACCCGCGCGGCCCGCCGCCCCGTCGCGTCCACCACGTCGAGCCGCCACCCGGCGACCTCGACCGTGTCCCCTTCGACGGGGATGCGCCCGAGTTCCGTCGCCAGGAGACCCGCGAGCGTCTCGTACGGCCCGTCGGGCGCGCGCAGTCCGACGCGGGCGAGCCGGTCGGTGCGTACGGACCCGTCGGCCGAGTACAGCGTGCGGCCCTCGTCGTCCGTGCCGGCCGGGGCCAGGTCGGGCGTCTCGTGCGGGTCGTGCTCGTCGCGCACCTCGCCGACGACCTCCTCGACGATGTCCTCCAGGGTGGCGACCCCGGCGGTACCGCCGTACTCGTCGATGACGACGGCCATCGTGCGTTTGCCGGACAGCCGGTCGAGCAGCCGTTCGACGGTCAGCGTCTCCGGTACGAGCAGGGGCTCGCGCATCACCTGCGACACGGGGGTACGGGCCCTGCGGTCGGCCGGCACCCTGATGACGTCCTTGATGTGCGCGACGCCGACGACCGAGTCGAGGTTGCCGCGGTGGACGGGGAAGCGGGAGAGACCGGTCGCCCGCGTCGCGTTCGCCACGTCCTCGCAGGTCGCCTGGACGTCCAGGGAGATGACCTGGACCCGCGGTGTCATGACGTTCTCCGCGGTGAGGTCGGCGAGGTTCAGCGTGCGCACGAACAGTTCGGCGGTGTCCGCCTCCAGGGCGCCCAGTTTCGCGGAGTGCCGGGCCAGGGCGACCAGTTCCTGCGGTCCGCGCGCGGAGGCCAGCTCCTCGGCGGGCTCGACGCCGAAACGGCGTACGACACGGTTGGCGGTGTTGTTGAGATGGGAGATGAACGGCCGGAACACCGCGCTGAACCAGCGCTGCGGTGTCGCCACCCGTTTGGCCACGGCCAGCGGCGAGGAGATCGCCCAGTTCTTGGGCACCAGTTCGCCGACGACCATCAGGAAGACCGTCGACAGGGCCGTACCGATCACCAGCGCGACCGACGAGGTCGCCGAACTCGGCACCCCGACCGCCTCCAGGGGCCCGGCGATCAGCTTCGCGACGGACGACTCGGCGAGCATGCCGACGACCAGGTTGGTGACGGTGATGCCGAGCTGGGCGCCGGAGAGCTGGAAGGTGAGGTTCTTGACGGCCCTGAGGGCGCCGGCCGCGCCGACCTCGCCGCGCTCGACGGCCCGCTCCAGCTGGCTGCGTTCGACCGTGGTCAGGGAGAACTCGGCCGCGACGAAGGCGCCGCAGGCCAGCGAGAGCAGTACGGCCACGGCCAGGAGCAGCACTTCTGTCATCGGGTCACCTCCGTCCCATGATCGGGCAGATGCGGAGGAAGCGCGCGGTGTCGGCGCGGCGGGACGCCGTGGCGTCGGATGTCGGGGGGCTCGCCCATGGGCGGAAGCTCATCACCTTTCCTGGGGTGTCACTCGATCAGCGGCTTGACCCAACGCCGCCAGTGCTCTTCCGGCGCGTACCCCGCAGCGCGCCATGCATGGTGCGCCGACTCGTTGCGTTGCAGCACCATCGCGTCACCGCGCCGCCCGCCGAGCCGTACGAACCGTTCCTCGGCCGCGGTCAGGAGGGCCGAGCCGATGCCCTGGCGGCGCCGGGCCGGGGATACGGCGAGCCGGTACAGATGGCAGCGCCAGCCGTCGAAACCGGCGATGACCGTGCCCACGAGCTCGCCGTCCCGCTCGGCGAGGATCAGCGCCTCGGGGTCGTGGCCGACCAGCCGCTCCACGCCGTCCCGGTCGTCGCTGATGCTGGTGCCCTCGGCGGCGGTCCGCCAGAAGGCGAGAACGGCGTCGAGATCGCCGGGCCCGGCGGCCCGTATCCGAAGATCACTCATACGCTGATCCCACCACGGGCGCCGCGAACGAACCCCGAATTCCACGATACGGACACGCTTGCGCGCGGCCACATGTCCTATTGGCCAGGCCTTGTCCGCCCTCCGCGCCGGGCCTGGCAGGGCCTGGCAGGGCATGGCAGGGCATGGCCGGGCCGCGCCACCTCCTTGCTCACGGGCGAGCGCGGCCGGCAGGTCGTTCTCGGCGGGCCCGACGGACACGAGCATCAGCGGGACCGTGGCGAACCGGCGCACCCCCTGAGCGGCCAGCTCGGCCACCGCGTGGCCGAGCGGCGGCGGGGAGAGCCGGCGAAACCGGCGCCAGGTCGCACCGCGCCGGGCCGCCCTCCCCCCGCCCCCTCGTGCCGGACCGGGCGGTTCTCCGCGCCGCGCCAGGCCGTTCTCCAGGTCGTGCGGTCGGCTCTCCGGCTGGGCCGGGCCGCCCTCGGGGCCGCATCGGGCCACCCTCCGCGCCGCACCAGGCCGTCCGCCGGACTGCGCCGGGCCAGGCCGTTCTCCAGGTCGTGCCGGTCCGCTCTCCGGCTGGACCGGGCCGCCCTCGGGGCCGCATCGGGCCACCCTCCGCGCCGCACCGGACCGTCCGCCAGGCTGCGCCGGGCCAGGCCGTTCTCCAGGTCGTGCCGGTCCGCTCTCCGGCTGGACCGGGCCGCCCTCCGGGCCGGACCTGGCCGTTCTCCGGGCCCGGGTCGGCCCGGGCCGCGCCCCGCACCGCATCGGTGCGAGGCCGGGCCCGGGCCAGGTCCGCCGGTCACTCGTGGGCGATTGCCGCCAGTACGTTCATGCGGGACGCGCGCAGCGCCGGGAGCAGGGCTGCCACGATTCCCACCACCGCCGAGCCCACGACGACCGCGACGAGTGTGGTCCACGGGATCGCGAACGCCTTCATCCCCTGGAGGGCGAGGACCTGCTGCACGCACACGCCCCACACCAGCCCCAGCGCGAGCCCCAGGACCGCGCCGAACACGGCGATCACCACCGACTCCAGCCGGATCATCCGGCGCAGCTGCCGCCGGCCCAGACCGATCGCGCGCAGCAGCCCGATCTCCCGGGTGCGCTCGACGACCGACAGGGCGAGGGTGTTGACCACGCCGAGCACGGCGATGACGATCGCGAGCCCCAGCAGCGCGTACACGAGGTAGAGCAGCACGGCGATCTGGTCGTGGATCAGCTTCTTGTAGTCCGCCAGGTCACGTACCTGCACCTGCGGATACGGGTCCAGCGTCTTGTCGAGGTCGGCGCGCAGGGACGCGTCGGAGGCACCGGAGGCGGCGTTCACGTACAGCGCCGAGTCCTGGCCGCCCGGCACGAACTTCTCGATGGTGGCGAAGCCGAGGAAGAGCCCGCCCTGCGTGCCGAAGCCCTCCGCGCCGTCCTGGTCGGTCAGCGCGGCGACCTTCAGCTCGGTCCTGCGCCCGGCCGGGAACTCGACCGGGATCGTGCTGCCGAGGCGCACGTCGTGGTCCTCGGCGAACCCGGCGTCCATCGCGATGTTCCCGTCCGCGAGCGCGGCGGCCGTGTTCCCCTCGGCGTAGGGAATGCGGGCGACCTCGTCGAGGTCCGGGTCGTAGCCCGACGCGGTCGTCTCGACGCGCTCGCCGTCCGGCAGCCGGACGGCGACCGGCGCGAACCGCTGCCGTACGACGAGACCCGCCCCCTCCGTGGCCATCACCTTCTCGGTGATCTCCTGCGGGAACGGCATGAAGTTGGCGTTCTGCACCACGAAGTCGGCGCCGAGCGTCTTGTCGATCTGCTCGTCGAACGACTTGGTCATCGACGCGCTCGCCACGGACATCCCGCCGACCAGGGCGAGCCCCACCATCAGGGCGGCCGCGGTGGCGCCCGTGCGGCGCGGGTTGCGCAGCGCGTTGCGCTGGCTCATCCGGCCGACCGAACCGAACACCGCGGGGAAGAACCCGCCGAGGACCCGGATCACCGGACGGACGAGCAGCGGCCCCGCGATCACCGTCGCGATGAGCGTGAGGACGACACCGAGGCCCAGCAGCGACGCGGCGGACGAGGTCTCCGTCGCCGTCGCGCAGCCCACGAGCGCGGCGGCGCCCAGCGCCCCGACGATCGCCCCCACGACGGCCCGTACCCGCAACGGCCGCCCCACACCGGCGATCTCGGCGTCCGCCAGCGCGGCCATCGGCGACACCGTGGCCGCCCGCCGGGCCGGCAGGTACGCCGCGACGAAGGTGACGCCCACCCCGACGACGTACGCCGCGACCGGCGTCCCCCACCCGATGACCATCTCGGTGGTCTTCAGGTTCATGCCGAACACGCTCATGAGCTTGATCAGCCCGAAGGCGAGCCCGATGCCGGTGGCGAGGCCGAGTGTCGAGCCCACCACGCCCAGCAGGATCGCCTCGGTGAGCACGGACCGGCGCACCTGCCGCCGGTCGGCGCCGAGCGCGCGCAGCAGACCCAGTTCACGGGTGCGCTGGGCGATCAGCATGGAGAAGGTGTTGACGATCAGGAAGATCCCGACCAGCACCGCGATCCCCGCGAAGCCGAGCATCACGTACTTGATCACGTCGAGGAATCCGCCGAGTTGGGACGCGGCCGACTCGGCCTGTTCGTCCGCGGTCTCCAACTCGTACCGGTCGCCGCCGAGTTCCGTGGCGATACGCCGCTTGAGCTCCGCGTCGGTCACCCCTTGAGCCGCGTCGACCTGGACGCTGGTGGCGACCCCGTCACGGCCCAGCAGCTTGTCCGCCGCGACGGCCGGGTCGAGGAAGACGAGTGCCGCGCCCGGGTTGGTGGTCTTGAAGGTCGCGATGCCGACGACCTCCACCTTGAACGACCCGGGCTGCGCGATCACGGTCAGCGGATCACCGATGTCCACGTGCTTCTTGTCGGCGGTGTCCGCGTCCAGAAGTACCTCGCCGGGGCCGCGTGGGGCGTGCCCCGAGGTCAGCTCCACGGGGCTGCGGTCGGTGACGTACCAGTCGGCCGCGATGGTGGGCGCGCCCGTGGTGGGGCCCACCGACTCGTTGTCCTTGTCGACGACCGTGACGTTCTCGACGGACACGTCCGGACGCGCGAGGGCGACCCCGTCGATCTTCGAGATGCGGTCCACGAGGCTCGTGGGAACCGTCTGCACGGCGCCGGAGGGTATCTGGGACTCCAGATCCTCCTTCGGGCTCAGGGTGACGTCGGCCGAGGTGGACGCGAAGAGCCGGTCGAAGGTCCGGCTGACCGTGTCCGAGAAGATCAGGCTGCCCGCGACGAACGCCACGGACAGGAGGACGGCCAGCGCCGAGAGCAGCAGCCGGCCCTTGTGAGCGAGGAAACTACGGAGTGTCGCCTTCAGCACGACGGCCCGCCCCCTCAGTCCCTGTCGGGGGCGATGCCCTGGCCGGGAACGCTCTTACGATCGGGGCCGGCGGCGTCCCCGTCGGGAATCCCGGACACCTCGGGTGTCCCGGACACCTCGGGTGTCCCGGACACCTCGGGTGTCCCGGAGGCATCCTGTGTCCCGGGCGCCTCGGATGCCTCGGCCGTCCCGCGGATCGTGTCGAACCTCTTCATACGCTCCAGCACCGCGTCGGCCGTGGGCCGGGCCATCTCGTCCACGATCCGCCCGTCCCCGAGGAAGAGGACCAGGTCGGCGTGGGCCGCCGCGCCCGGATCGTGGGTGACCATGACCACGGTCTGCCCCAGCTCGTCGACGGCGTCCCGCAGGAAGCCGAGCACCTCCAGGCCGGCGCGTGAGTCGAGGTTGCCGGTCGGCTCGTCCGCGAAGATCAGCTCGGGGCGCGAGGCGAGCGCCCGCGCGCAGGCCACCCGCTGCTGCTGACCGCCGGAGAGCTGCGCGGGCCGGTGTTTGAGGCGGTCGCGCAGGCCGAGCTGGTCGATGACCTGGTTCAGCCACTTCTCGTCGGGCTTCTGGCCCGCGATGTCCATCGGCAGCGTGATGTTCTCCGCCGCGTTCAGGGTCGGTATCAGGTTGAACGACTGGAACATGAAGCCGATCCGGTCCCGCCGCAGCCGGGTCAGCTCGCGCTCCTTGAGCCCGGTGATCTCGGTGTCGCCCAGCCACACCTGTCCGGCCGAGACGGAGTCGAGCCCCGCCAGGCAGTGCATCAAGGTGGACTTCCCCGACCCCGAGGGACCCATGACCGCCGTGAAACGGCCACGCGCGATGTCCACGTCGACCGAGTCGAGGGCGAGCACGGCCGTCTCGCCCGACCCGTACGCCTTCGTCAGTCCTCGGGCGCGGGCCGCCGTCTCCTCGGGGCCCGTGCGCCCGAGGGCGTGCTCCGCAGCTGCTGTGGACAAGGCCGCCTCCCCGTGGTCGGACTTCGGTGTCCGCGGCGAGCCTAGTGTGATGCGGGGCACACCCGGTATCCCCCCGAAGTCCCGGGTGTTCTCCGCCGCAGGTCGGTCACCTCAGGGTCCATGTAAGGGACACCCTTAGGGGGGCGCCGGCGGATCGGCCCGGAGAGACCGGGATCGCCCCCTCTTGCCCTTGCTAGCGTTTCGGCGCTAGCTTCGACGTATGGCTAAGACCCAGCTGAACGTGCGCGTGGACGAGGGCACCGCCCGGGCCGCGCGGGAACGCGCCCTGGCCCGCGGGATGAGCGTCAACCGCTACATCGAGGAACTGGTCAAGCAGGACACCGGAGAAGCCGGCCACACCTTCGTCGAGGCCGCCGCCGACTTCATGAAGCAGTACGAGTCCGTCTTCGCCGAGGAGTTCGGCACGGACCGAGGAACGGACCGAGGAACGGACCGGGCCACGGATCGCGGAACGGACCGGGCCACGGACCGGGAAGGCCGTCGCTGAGCCCTTGAACGAACCACCTGAACCCGTGAACGAACCATCCGAGCCCGTGAACGAACCACTGAACATCAGAGTCGACCTCGCCTGGCTCCTCATGGTCGCCGAGCACAAGACACCGGGGGACCCGCAGGTCGTCGACTGGGGCGCCCTGGTCGCCGCGGTCGGCCGCCACGAGGCCGAGATCTTCGGCGTCCCCGTGTACGACAGCCCGCACGCACGCGCCGCCGCACTGCTCCAGGTCCTGCTGCACGTCCCGGCGCTGGAGCGCTCCAACGCGATGTACGCGATGGCCGTGGCGTACGCCTACCTCGTCGCCAGCGGCCTGAAGGTCGTCACCTCGCCCGAGCAGGTCCGCGACCTGGCCAGACTGGTCAAGACGGGCGAGGCGACGGTGCATGACATCGCGCGCGAACTGCGCCAGTGGACCCTCTGAGTCCCCAGCGCACCCTCTGAGGTCACGTGGGTGGCCTTCAGGAGGCGGACGGACGGCGGGCGGTGCCCAGCACGCAGTACGAGCTGGGCGTGCGCGGCCCCTTCTCGGGCACCAACAGCCGCCGGTGCGGGCCGAGTTCGTACCCCGCGTCCCGGATCGCGCCGACCGGGTCCCGGCCCACATGGCAGCCGCCGAACAGCGGGGGCCACACCGTGCGGTCGAGGAGGCGCTGCCCGGCCGCCATCGCCCGGCCGCCGCCACTGCCGTGCTCGAAGAAGCGCAGCTCACCGCCCGGGCGCAGCACGCGGTGGATCTCGGCCAGGGCCCGCGGCAGGTCCCGTACGCTGCACAGCACCAGTGACACGACGGCCCCGTCGAACGCCTCGCTCTTGACCGGCAGGGCCTCCGCGACCCCCGGCACCACGTCCACGGGCACATCGGAGCGGAGCGCCGCGGTGACGGCCAACTGCCGGAGTCTGCGCTCGGGTTCGATCGCGACGACCTCCGAGACCGTACTCGGGTAGTGGGCGAAGTTCAGTCCGTTGCCCGCGCCGATCTCGATGACCCGGCCGGAGAGTCCGGCGAGCAGTTCCTCGCGGTGGACGCCGATCGTCGGCTCGGCCGCCACGCTGAGCCGGGCGTAGAAGCGGGCGAACAGCGGATGGTGCACCGGAGTCGCGGACAGCGCGCCGGTCCGGGCGGTTCTGGAGCCGCGCGATCGCATGAGGCCTCCCCCTGGGGTGTGGACCTACCGCGATTGTCCCCCCGGAGGGCCCCGCTCACCCGTCCGACGCCGCGTATGGCCGCCACGGCCCGTCACGCGACCGCCCGACGCCCGCCCCGCGGCCCCGGTCGGGCGGGGCCACGGGACGGGCGCGGACGGACTCGTGGGACGTCAGGCGATGAAGTCCCGCACCTGCTCGTAGACGCCGTAGTCGTTGTTCATGTCGGTGTGCGAGATGCATCCGACCTCGACATTGGTGGCGCCGCTGAGGATCGCGCTGGTGTCGGGGGTCAGGGCGTCGTCGCAGTTCGACCAGTAACTGGCGTAGGAGACACCGCCGGGTGTCTCGTCCCCCGAGTTGAGCGACGTCAGGAACGAACTGCCGGTGTACATCTCCGCGCACGACGTGTAGAGCCAGGTGCACCAACCGGCCGTGGTGGTCCCGTGATTGACGCCGGCCGTCGAGACGAAGTCGTCCACGTACGCCGTGCCGCCGAGGTTCTTGAGGTAGTAACGGGAGTTCAGGGCGCCCATGGAGTGGACGACCAGGTCGACCTTGGCCGCGCCCGTCTGGGTGCGCACGCTCTGGATCCTGGTGGCCAGCTGCTGGGCGGTCGTGACGTTCGACTGGCCCCAGTCGTACGACCAGGAGAACAGCTCGGAGCTGGTGTAGCCGTCGGCCTTGAAGTCGGCGACCCAGTCGTCCCAGCTGCTCGACGAACTGCTCAGTCCGTGGACGAAGACGACGGGGTTGTGGGCGGCGGCGTGGGCCGGGGGCGCGGGGAGGAAAAGGAACGTGAGCAGCGACGCGAGCGCGGCTGCGAAGACCGTGCCGGCAGTGCGAATGCGGCGGGTCATGACGCCTCCTGAGGGGGGTGGGTTCGTCAGGAGTGTCCGGTGGGGTCTACGCGCGCCGCATCGGTGAACTCGCCGGTCTTTACGCACCACTTAACCCGCCAGTAACGTGAGTGGCGTGGTGACCTCGGTGAACCCCCCGCCTCTCCCGCACCCTTCGCCACCGCCCCTGATGAACGTCCCGGAACATCCGGGCAACGCCTCGCGGCCCCTCACGCGAACGCCGTTGTCCGAGGGCGTTCGGGTCAGGGTGCTGTGCGCCGCGCACGGTGATCCGCTCGCCGCCGCGGAGCTCGCGGCCGTCCTCGGCGAGCGCCAACGGGCCGGACTCGAACCGCTTCCGGCCGACCTCGTCGGCGCGGTACCCGGTCTGCTGCGCTCCCGCCGGCCCGAGGTGCGCTCGCTCGCCCCGGCCACCCGGCGCCTGCTGCTGATCGCCGCCGCCGACCAACACCCGTTCGCCACGCGCGCCTACCAACGCGCGGTCGCCGCGGCCCGGTTGGACACCGGTCCCCTCGACGACGCCGAGGCGGCCGGGCTCGCCCGTACGACCTCCGCCGGAGTGGTGTTCCGGGATCCCTGGACCCGTATCGCCGCCTACGAGACCGCGTCCGCCGTCGACCGGCGCGAGACGCACCGCCTTCTCGCCCGGGTCCTGCGCGGCGAGGGCGAGGCGCCCCGCCGGTCCTGGCACCGGGCCGCCGCTGCGCTCGGCCCCAGCCGGCGCCTCGCGGCGGACCTGCGCGCCTCGGCCCATGAGGCGCGCGCGGGTGGTGAACACGCGCTGGCGTGCGGGCTCCTCGAACGGGCCGCCGCCCTCACCCCGGACCCGCGCGAACGCCCGCGCCTGCTGGCCCGGGCCGCCGCCGACGCCTGGCGCTCCGGCGACGGCGACCGGGCCCGCCGGCTGGCCGCCCACGGGGACGTCGACGGTATGAGCGGAGTGCTCGCTCTACGCGCGGAGAACGCCACGGAGGCATTCGACGCGCTGCTCGCGGCGGTGGAGCGGAGCGCGGGGGCGCGTACGGGGGCCTTGGACGCCCCGGATGCCCCGGGTGCGTCGGGAGCGTCGAGCGCCCTGGGTGCCTCGGGTGCCTCGGGTGCCCCGAGCGCCCCAGGGGCCCCGGGCGCTCTGAGTGCCTCGGGTGGCCCGTGTGGCCGTGCGGTCGCAGGTACGCCGCCGGTCGTGGGCGCGGTCGACGCTCGCGGGGTGAGTCCCGGCGTCCTCGATACCGCCGCGCACGGCGCGCGTCCCGCCGTCCCCGGTACCGCCGCGCGTGGCGCGTGCCCCGGCGTCGCCGTCGCGCACGGCGCGTACCCTGCCGTCCCCGACGCCGCCCCGCACAACGCGTGCCTCGACGCCGTCCCGCACCGCGCGTGCCTCGACGCCGCCGCGCACGGCGTGCGTCCCGCCGTCCCCGACGCCGCCGCTCATCTGGTGGCACGTGCCACCGAGGCCGCCATCTATACCGGTGACCTGCGCCGCTGCCGGGAGGCCGCCGCCGTCGCCGCCCGGCTGGGGATCGCGGCGCCCGGCACGCTCGGTGGGCTGACCGCGGCGTTCGAGGGCCGGTACGAGGACGCCCGTGACCTGCTGCGAGCGGCGGCCGGACGCTGCGGGCCCGGCGGCGACCCCACCTCCCTCATCCACTCCTCCATCGCCGCGCTGCTCCTCGGTGACCACACCCGCGCCGCGTCCGCGGCCGTCCGGGCCGCCGCCTCGGCGCGCGCCCTGGGCGAGCCCGCGACGGTTCCGCAGGCCATGGAGTTCCGGGCGTACGCCGAGTTCTGGACGGGACGCCCGCGCTCCGCCGGAGCCGCCACGCTGGAGGCCCTGCGACAGGCGTACGCCACCGGGCAGGACAACGGGGCCTGTCACCTCCAGGCGGCCCTCGCCATGTTCGCGGCCGTCACCGGGGACGAGGAACTGTGCCGGACGCGCGCCGGGCTGGCCCGCGCGCACGCCCTGGAGCACGGCCTCGGGCTGCCCGCCGCGCTGGCGCTGTGGGCGCTCGCCTTCCTCGACCTGAGCACGGGCCGTTACGCGGCAGCCGCGTCCCGGCTGCGCGCGCTCGCCGGATTCGGCCCAGGTCACGGGCATCGGGCCGTCCGCCACCTCGCGACCCCGCACTACGTGGAAGCCGCCGTCCGCACCGGTGACACCCGGGTCGCGCGCAGGGCCCACGCCGACTACGACCGCTGGGCCCGGGTCGTGCGCAGTGCGGACGACCTCGCGCTGAGCGCCCGCTGCCGGGCTCTGCTGGCGACCGGGCACGAGGCCGCCGACCACTACCGGACGGCTCTCGACCTCCACGCGGGCGGTACGCGTGACTTCGAACGGGCGCGTACGGAGCTGTTGTTCGGCGGCGCGTTGCGGCGGCTGCGGCGCCGGACGGAGGCGCGGGACCGGCTGCACAGTGCCCTGGAGGCCTTCGAGTACTTCGGGGCGCCGCACTGTGCGGCCGAGGCGCGGGCGGAGCTGCGGGCGCTGGGGGCGACGGTGCGGTCCTCGGCCGGTTCACCCGATATGGCCGGTCTGCTGACCGCGCAGCAGCTCACGGTGGCGCGGATGGCTGCGGAGGGGGCCACGAACCGGGAGATCGCGGCGCGGTTGGTGCTCAGTCCGCGGACCATCGACCATCACCTCCGAGGGGTGTTCACCCGCCTGGGCATCCGCTCCCGAATCGAACTGGTCCGCCTACTGACACCGGAGGCATGAACGAGACCTCCGAGGCGCCGCCTAGTGCGCGCCCTCGGCGGGGACCGCCCACGCAAGTTCCCCGCGCCCCTTTTTAGGGGCGCGGGGAACTGCGCAATCTTTGTCTTTGGGGGCTACGCCCCCTCAGGGGCGCACGTGCGCCGAGGTGAACGCAGCCGCGTCCCAGGTCCCGCCCAGGCGAGGCGCCAGCCAACCCACCGCCGCGACCCGGAAGTCACCCACCGGCACCCGGCCGGCGCCCTCCGGCAGCGCCCCCAGCAGCGGCGCCCCCGCCACCACCGGCAGATCCCCCAGATTGCAACGCGACGCGAGGTCCGGATCGTTCGGCCAGCTCCCCACCACCACGCCGAGCAGATCGAGCCCCCGAACCCCCAGCTCCCGAGCCGTCAGCTCCGTCGTGTTGAGCGTGCCGAGCCCGGCGGACGCGACCACCACCACGGGCGCCCCCAACAACCGCGCCGCGTCCGCGAGCGTGCCGCCCTCGTCGTCGAACCGTACGAGCAGCCCGCCCGCGCCCTCCACCAGCACGAGGTCGTGCTCGGTGGCCAGCTTGGCCGCGGCCTCCGCCACCTGTTCGGGCCGCACCGGCGCGAGACCGGCCCTCCGCGCGGCCGTGGCGGGCGCCAACGGCTCCGGGTACCGGGCCAGTTCGACCGCCGTGACCGCGCCCGCGAGCCGCGCCACCTCCTCCGCGTCCCCGGCCTCACCCGGCAGCACGCCCGTCTGCGCGGGCTTGAGCACGGCCACCGACCGCCCCGCGGCGACGGCCGCCGCGGCCACGGCGGCCGTGGTGACGGTCTTGCCGACCTCCGTGCCCGTCCCCGTGATCACCAGTACCGTCATCTCAACCCTCCCGTGCCGCCGCGCACACGGCCGCCGTGATCCGCGCCAGATCGGCGTCACCGGTGACGTACGGCGGCATCGTGTAGACGAGGTCCCGGAACGGGCGCAGCCACACACCCTCGCGTACCGCCGCCCGGGTCGCCGCCGTCATGTCGATCTCGTGGTCCACCTGCACGACCCCGATGGCACCGAGGACGCGTACGTCCCGGACACCGGGCAGTTCCGCCGCGGGCGCCAGGCCGTCCCGCAGCCCCGTCTCGATCCGCTTGACCTCGGTCCGCCAGTCCTGGCCGAGGAGGAGGTCGATGGAGGCGCAGGCCACGGCGGCTGCCAGGGGGTTGCCCATGAAGGTCGGGCCGTGCGCGAGGACGGGTACCTCGCCCCGCGAGATGCCCTCCGCGACCCGCGCGGTGCACAGCGTCGCCGCCATCGTCAGATATCCGCCGGTCAGCGCCTTGCCGACGCACATCACGTCCGGGGTCACCCCCGCGTGCTCGGCCGCGAACAAGGCTCCCGTACGCCCGAAGCCCGTCGCGATCTCGTCGAACACGAGCAGCACGTCATGGGCGTCGCACGCCTCGCGCAGCACCCGCAGATACGCGGGGGAGTGGAACCGCATCCCGCCCGCGCCCTGCACCACCGGCTCGACGATCACCGCCGCCAGCTCGTCGGCGTGCCGCTCGATCAGCGCACGCAGATGATCGGCGTACGCCTCCTCGTACGCGACCGGTGGCGCGTCGGCGAAGACCTGGCGCTGGAGCACGCCCTGCCACAGTTCGTGCATCCCGCCCTCGGGGTCGCACACCGACATCGGCTGCCAGGTGTCGCCGTGGTAGCCGCCGCGCCAGGTCAGCAGGCGCTGCTTACCGGGGCGGCCGAGCGAACGCCAGTGCTGGAGGCACATCTTGACGGCGACCTCGACGGACACCGAGCCGGAGTCGGCCAGGAAGACATGCTCAAGTCCTTCCGGTGACATGTCGACAAGGCGCTTCGCCAGTCGTACGGCCGGCTCGTGCGTGAGCCCGCCGAACATCACGTGGCTCATCCGGCCGAGCTGGTCGCGGGCGGCCTCGTTGAGGACGGGGTGGTTGTAGCCGTGGATGGCGGACCACCAGGACGACATGCCGTCGATCAGCTCGTCGCCGCCACCGGCCAGCCGCAGCCGCACCCCGCTCGCCGACTCCACGACGAGCGGTTCCTGCCGGCCGGGCATCGGCCCGTACGGGTGCCAGACGTGCCGCCGGTCGAGTTCGAGCAGCTCACGCACGGCAGGCCCGGGGGGCTCGGCAGGCCCGGAAGGGCCGGGGGACGGGGGCAGGTCAGGCATTGGGCGCGAGGTCCGTTCCGGCGCCCCGACGGCGTACCGAGACCAGGTCCGTACGCGCCTCGGAGACCGGCTCCTTGCGGGGCGGCTCCCGGTCGGCCGAGCCGCAGGGCCCGCAACCGCCGCCCGCGTGCGAGCCGCACCCCGCGTCCGCGCCGGCGTCCGCGCCGGCGTCCGTGCCGGCGTCGGCGCCCGCGTGCGAGCCGCATCCGGCGTGTGCGGTGGCCCGGTGCTCCGGGAGCGTCACCTCGCCCGTGCCCTCCACCTCGAAACCGGCGTCCGCGATCATGTCGAGGTCCGCCTTGCCCGCCTGGCCCTCACTGGTGAGGTAGTCGCCGAGGAAGATCGAGTTGGCGAGGTGCAGGGCGAGGGGCTGCATCGTACGGAGATGGACCTCGCGGCCGCCCGCGATCCGTACCTCGACGTCCGGGCAGACGAACCGGACCATCGCGAGGATGCGCAGACACCGCTGCGGGGTGAGGTTCCACTCCTTGGCGAGCGGGGTGCCCTCGAAGGGGATCAGGAAGTTGACCGGCACCGAGTCCGGGTCGAGCGCCCGCAGCGCGTAGACGACGTCGACGAGGTCCTCGTCGCTCTCGCCCATGCCCGCGATCAGACCGGAGCAGGCGGACAGACCCGCCGCGTGCGCCTTCTGGACCGTATCCACGCGGTCGGCGTACGTGTGGGTGGTGGTGATGTCCCCGTACGTGCTCTCGGACGTGTTGAGGTTGTGGTTGTAGGCGTCCGCCCCCGCGTCGCGCAGCCGCTCGGCCTGGCCGTCGGAGAGGAGCCCGAGGCAGGCGCACACCTCGACGCCCTCGTTCTGGTCCTTGATCGCCTTGATGGTGTCCGAGACCCGGTCGACGTCACGGTCCGTGGGACCGCGTCCGCTCGCCACCAGGCACACCCGCTTGGCGCCGCCCGCGAGCCCGGCCGCCGCGGCCTCGGAGGCCTGGTCGGGCTTGAGCCAGGTGTACTTGAGGATCTCGGCCTTCGAGCCGAGCCGCTGCGAGCAGTAGGAGCAGTCCTCGGGACACAGACCCGACTTGAGGTTGACGAGGTAGTTGAGTTTCACCCGTCGGCCGAACCACTGCCGGCGTACCTTGCCGGCCGCGGCCACCACATCGAGGAGTTCGTCGTCGGAGGTGGCCAGCACGGCCAGTGCCTCGTCGCGGGTCGGCAGCTCGCGCCGAAGCCCCTTGTCCAGCAGCGTGTTCAGCAGGTCCATGAGGTCCGATCCTGGCCTATCCGACCGCGCCGGGCCAAGGAGGGACCGGACAACAGAGACGGTTCGACGTGTGGGTATTGCCACATCATGGGCGGCTGGTGGTCCCGCTAGGGTCTGTGCGTTGCCTACAAAAGGCGGCTGTGCGTGGTCTGCACAGGGCAGTGGGGACGGCCGGGCGGAAAGTCGTGTGTCGGGGCCCCATGGGACACCCGTACCCACCCCCCATCTCATGGCCGGAGGACATATGGCTCGATCGCCGTTCGAGTGGATCGACGAGCAGGCGCGGGCGCGCTCCCGGGCCGGACTCGTCCGTACCCTGCGCCCGCGCCCCGCCGACTCCGAACTCCTCGACCTCGCCGGGAACGACTATCTGGGCCTGGCCCGGCACCCCGAGGTCACGGAGGGCGCCGCACGGGCCGCCCGGACGTGGGGCGGCGGCGCGACCGGCTCCCGGCTCGTCAGCGGTTCGACGGAACTGCACGCGGAACTCGAACGCGAGCTGGCCGAGTTCTGCGGCTTCGAGTCCGCCCTCGTCTTCTCCTCGGGCTACGCGGCCAACCTCGCCGCGGTCACCGCGCTGGCCCCGCACGGCTCCCTCATCGTCTCCGACGCGGGCAACCACGCCTCGCTCATCGACGGCTGCCGGCTCGCGCGGGGCACCACGCAGGTCGTCGCCCACGCCGACCCCGACGCCGTCCGCAAGGCGCTGGACACGCGGACCGGGCCCGCGATCGTCGTCTCCGACACGGTCTTCTCGGTGGACGGCGACGCGGCCCCGCTGACGGCACTGGCCGCGGCCTGCCGGGAAGCCGGTGAGCCCGGTGAGTCCGGTGCGAGCAGGAAGTCCGGTGCTTCCGGCAGACCCGGCGCGGCGCTGGTGCTGGACGACGCGCACGGTCTCGGTGTCATCGGCGACGGCGGACGGGGCGCCGCGTGGGCGGCGGGACTCGCGGGCGCGCCCGACGTCGTCGCCACCGTCACCCTGTCGAAGTCGCTCGGCAGTCAGGGCGGTGCCGTCCTCGGACCGGCCCACGTCATCGACCATCTGGTGAACGCGGCCCGCACCTTCATCTTCGACACGGGTCTGGCTCCGGCGGCGGCGGGCGCGGCCCTGGCGGCCCTGCGTCTGCTGCGCGAGGAACCGGAACGGGCCGCACGCGCGCGTGCGGTGGCCATCTCCCTGTACGAGCGCCTGACGGCCGAGGGCCTCGAAGCCGTACGGCCCGACGCCGCCGTCGTCTCCGTACGCGCGCCCTCCCCGGAGCAGGCGCTGCGCTGGGCGGCGGAGTGCCGTGCGGCGGGTCTGGCCGTCGGCTGCTTCCGTCCGCCGTCGGTGCCGGACGGCATCTCACGACTGCGGCTCACGGCCCGCGCGGATCTCACCGAGGGGCAGCTCGACCGGGCGGTCGGCGTGATCATCGAAGCGCGCCGATAAAGCCTTCCCAGGCCGCGGGGCCGAAGAGGAGGGCGGGCCCCGACGGGTTCTTGGAGTCGCGCACCGCGAGCAGTCCGGCCCAGGGGCCGGAGTCCGGCCGGGCCGTCTCGACGCAGTTGTTCATACCCGTGCTGCGGCTGCTGCGCTGCCACCGCAGACCGGGCGGATGAGCGCTGGGACGGGTGCTGGAAGGTACGTACCGAGGCGTGGCGGGCATGGTGCCTCCTTATGCGCCGTCAGCTACACCGGCGATGAAGTCCAACGTGTCCTCGGGCGAAAGGGCCTGGCCCTGAAGGGAGTTGAAGGCCTCCTCGTACGACCGGAGGTCTTCTCTCTGTTCGAGATAAAGGCTACTCGTCAAGTGGTCTAGAACAACCACATCCAGATCAGATCTGTTCGGAAACGAAAAAATAACAAAGGGCCCGGTGACTCCGACGTGGGCGCCGACTCCGAAGGGCAGCACCTGAATCCGCACGTGAGGGAGGTGCGCGGCCTCCCGGAGCCGGTCCAACTGCCGCGCCATGACCTCCGGTCCACCGACGGTCCGACGCAGCACCGCCTCGTCCAGAACGGCACTCAGTCGAAGCGGTTTGTTCGAACGCAGTACGTCCTGGCGCGCGAGGCGAACCTCCACCAGGGCGTCCACCTTGCCGTCGTGCGCCCCGTCCACCGCGGCCCGGGTCACCTCGCGGGCGTACTCCGGCGTCTGCAGAAGGCCCGGCACCACGGAGTTCTCCAGCGTGCGCATCGCACCCGCCTGCGACTCCAGGCTGATGAAGTCGCTGTACGTCGACGGCAGGAGGCCCCGGTAGGCGTGCCACCAGTGGTGCCGGCCGTCGTCGTCCGCGCCCGCCAGCACGACCAGCAACTCGTACAACTCCGGGTCCCGGACGTCGTACGCGTCCAGGAGTCTCCGCACGTCGGCGGGCTTCACCCCGCTGCGGCCGGTCTCGATCCGGCTCACCTTCGACTGGTGCCAGCCCACGAGGCGCGCCGCCTCACCGCTCGTGAGGCCCGCGCGGGCGCGCAGGGCTCGCAGTTCGGCGCCGAGCTTGCGTCGGCGCACCGCGGGGCCGTACTGCATGGCCGTCTCCTTCCGACCGTCGCGCAGGCGCTACAACGCCCGGCGTCACGCCGACGGTAGAGGACAAACCAGCTGCCCGCCCAAATACGGTCGACGGTCGCAGAGTTCACCGCTTCGAGCGACAGATATATGCATATCTTGGTGGATCGGCACCACGAACGCCGAGGTAGTGGTACTCTGGCGCAAGCACCAGTCCGGGACTGTCGCGAAGTCACCCGCTTCGGTCGGACCCCGGTCCCGTGGGAAAGGGACGACGTCGCATGGCAGACCACCAGGAAGCATCCGTCACTCTGCCGAGCGATCCCGCCTCGGTCTCCACCGCCCGTACGTATGTCACCGACGTCCTGGCCGAATGGGGACTGCCGTCCGACTCGGACACCGCCGACACGGTACGGCTCATCGTCTCCGAACTCGCCACGAACGCGGTACAGCACACCTTCGGGCTGTCACCCACCTTTACGGTGGACATCGAGCTCGACCGTGACGAACAACTGCGCATCGGGGTGACCGACAGCCACCCGCGCTTCCCGAAACGGCTGCCCGCCGCCGTCCAGCAGGACAACGGCCGCGGCATGGTGATCATCCGCTGGCTGACCGCGGAATCCGGTGGCAAGCTCACGGTCCGGCCCACCAGAGAGGGCGGAAAGACCGTATCGATCATGCTGCCCTGGACGGTCCCGGTGGAGCCGGTGCGGGCGGACTGAGCCCCGCGCGGACTACTCGTCCCGCGCGCTCTTGTCGGGGACCTTGTCGGCGGCCCGTTTCAGCAGGTACGGCAGGACCTCCCACAGCCCGACACACAGGAGCAGAGTGGTCGCCCCGGCCACGATCCCCTCGGTCCGGTCCACCGCCACGTCCACGACGAGCAGTACGGAACCGGCGAGAGCGAGCGCCAGCACGGCCAGACCGGCCTGCGCGAGCCGGGACGAGGCATTCACCACCTGCGGCTTGGCGCCCTGCTGGAACAGCCTGCGATGCAGGGCGGCGGGGGCGGTGAAGAGCGCGGCCGCCAGGACCGAGAGCAGCAGCGTGACGACGTACGTGGTGCGCTGCACGTCGTCGAGGGAGGGGAACCGCGGGGTGAAGGCGAGGGTCAGCAGGAAGGCGAAGAGGATCTGGACGCCCGTCTGAGTGACCCGGAGCTCCTGGAGGAGCTCGTTGAAATTCCGGTCGGCGCGCTCAAGACGTGTCTCGTCGCGCTCCTCATGAGGGTGACGTTCGGCCATAGCTGAACGAGTAACCATTCAGCCGTCGAATTCACGCGGCGCGCCCGGGTCCCGGATACACGTCGCGTCCGGGGCGGCGAGGGGCGTCGGTCCCGCACGGGGTGCCGGGCTCCGGGGCCCGCACGAGGTGCCGGGTTCCGCACGGGGTGGCCGTGGTGAGCGCCACGGCCACCCCGTGGGCGGATCACCTGACCCGGCCGTACCAGACGCTCTTCGTCCAGATCTTCTGGAGCTTCACCACGTCCCCGGTCTTCGGGGAGTGCCAGATCCGTCCCTTTCCGGCGTAGATGCCTACGTGGTAGACGTTCCGGCCCGAGTGGAAGAAGACCAGGTCCCCCTGCTTGCGGTTCGAGGAGGAGACGTGCTTCGTCTTGTTGTACTGGGCCGCGGCCGTGCGGGGCAGCTTCTTGCCGACCTTCTTGAACGAGTACAGCGTGAGGCCGGAGCAGTCGAAGCGCTTGGGCCCCGCGGCCCCGTACTTGTACGGGGCACCCTTCTTGGAGGCCGCCACCTTGAGTGCCTTCGTCGCGGGCGTGGCCGCTTCCGCGTCGGTCGCGAAGCCGGGGGCCACTATGCCGCCGCCTACGGCGGCGATGGTGAGAACCGATGCGGTACCGGCCCTGCTGAACAGCGACGGGACACGATTGAGCGCAGTCATGCGCAACCCTTCGTCAGCCGCCTGTGAAGGATGACCTGTCGGATTCGGGCTGGCGAAGTTGCCCGGCCGCAGCTGCGGCTTCACCCCAAGGACCACTCGGATCTCTCCGGCGGCCCGTCGTGCCTGGGTCCTCCACTCCTGCCGATGCACTTCTGTCGACCGGTCATCCGGGCAGCGGCAGGACTCGGCGTCCGCCCGGACCGCCCCGCCTCTTGTGGCGGGGGCTTGTCGTCGCAGGGATCTTGACGCACTGATGTCCCAAAAGCCGAGCGGAATCGGCGATTTGTGGGCTTACTCACCACTCACCCGTTCGGGTGGACAGCCCTTTCTACGGCTGGGCGTCGAGAGCCTCAAGGACCCTCGCACCAGCACCGGAATGGTTGATTCCGCCCCGGACGTACGCGCGTTGCGCAACTCCCGGGGGCCTGCGGGAGCAGTTCCGAATACGCCAACCGGGGGTACGCCTTCTGGTCCGTTTCAACTCCCGTGCGGACGCCTCGTCAAGTGCCTGCGTGAGGCCGGGGCCGTGTGCGTACGTCAGGTGTCAGAGTCGGGCGGCAGGGCGACCCGGCCCGCCCTGCGCTCACCGTCGAGGACGCGCAGAGCGCGGGCCAGGGTTGCCGCGTGCAGCTCGTGTTCGCCCCGTTGGTGCATCAGGGTCAGGGCGTCGCGCAGCGCGGTGGCCCTGCCGACCAGCGCCTGGGCCGCGCGCAGTCCGCGGTAGGTGTCGCCGGAGTGTGCCGGGTTGATCCGGCCGAGCAGGTCGACCACCTCCAGATAGCGGTCGATCAGCTCGCCCTCGGCCCGCGTCAGGGCCGGCAGCGGAGGCAACTCGGGTGGAAGCATCGACGGATCACCCCGCGCCGGGTGCGTCGGATGTGCCGGGGGCGTGGGATGCGCCGGACGGGCTGGAGGTGCCGGACGCGCCGGGTGTGTCGGACGCGCCGAGGGTGGCCTTGCGGCTGGGGATGATCCGGTCGACCAGGCCGTACTCCAGGGCCTGGCGGGCGTCGAGGATCTTGTCCCGTTCGATGTCCGCGCCGATCCGCTCCCGGCTCTGCCCCGTGTGCAGGGCCAGCATCTCCTCCATTCGGGCGCGGGTACGCAGCAGTTCGTCGGCCTGGATGGCCAGGTCGGACGCCTGTCCCTGGACCGGCTCGGACAGGGACGGCTGATGGATCAGGACGCGGGCGCCCGGGAGCGCGTACCGCTTGCCCGGTGCGCCGGCCGCGAGCAGCACCGCGGCGGCCGACGCGGCCTGCCCGAGGCAGACGGTCTCCACCTCGCAGCTGACGAACCGCATCGTGTCGTAGACGGCCGCCATCGCGCTGAAGGAGCCGCCGGGGGAGTTGATGTAGAGCGAGATGTCCCGGTCGGGTGCCTGGTACTCCAGGTGCGTGAACTGGGTCATCACGTCGTTCGCGGACGTGTCGTCGATCGGCGTCCCGAGAAACACGATCCGCTCTTCGAGGAGCTTGGAGTACGGGTCCATGGTCCTCGTCCCCGAACTGGTGCGCTCGGTGAACTCGGGCAGGACGTGGCGGGCGGACGGTCGGGCGGGCGGTCGGGTCATGACACACGCCTCCTCCGGGAGAGGTCCTGTAAAAAATGTACAGGACGTACATGACGTTATGATGGGGAGCATGGCCTACGAGATTCCGGTGACGCAAGCCAGGGCTGAGCTCGCCGACCTGATCAACCGCGTGGTGTACGGCGCGGAACGCGTCGTCGTGACGCGCCACGGAAAGCCCCTCGTCGCCCTGGTGTCCGCGGCTGACCTGGAGCGACTTGAGAAGCTCGACGCGGTGGGCGACGAGCAGGTGGTCAGCGCGGTGTCCGGCGTCCACGGGGTCGCGTCCACGCCCGCGTCCGCTCCGGGCGAACGTCAGCGGTTCGGAATCGCGGCGGAGCATCGAGGGCCGGGGGTGTCGTAGGGGCGGGGAACTGCGTGGCCGGCACCCGCCGGCCCGCACCCCGCGTCGAACGCGAGCGCAAAGGACCGTGCACCCCCGTCCGCTACTGCGGGGGTGCACGGTCGGTCTGTGGGGCGGGTCGCGTGGACGGTCAGGACGTGAGGGGGGCCGGCTCAGGGGCCGACGACCCGGACGACCTGCGCCGCTTCAGCGCGCTGCCCAGCAGCACCGCCCCGAGCCCCAGCGCCGCCCACCACGCCAACGTCAGCGCGGGCCCGGACGCCGCCGCTCCGTCGAAGAAGGAGACCGAGCGCAGAAGCGAGGCCCCGGCCCCCGGCGGCAGCCACTGGCCGATCACGCCGACCGGCGCCGGCAGCATCTCGGGCGCCGAACTCGCCCCGGAGAACGGATTGCCGAGCATCATCACGACGAACGCGCCGAGCCCGATCCCCGGCGTGCCGAGCAGCGCCGCGAGTCCCGCGACGGCGGCGCTCACGGCCAGCGTCGAGAGCGCCAGCGCGCCCGCCTCGGGCCACCAGCTACCGGTGAAGGCGCCGAGCCAGCTGCCCGCGATGAGCGCGGCCACCGTACCGACGACCGCCGCCGCGCCGATCAGCGCGGCGACCGCGCGTCGGCCGCGCAGACCCAGCAGGGTCACCACGGCGCCCGCGGCGATACCGGCCAGCGTCATGGGCAGCACGCTCGACGTCAGGACCGCGCCGCGCGGGTCGTCCGCGGAGGCCGGTACGACGTCGACGGTCTCCATCGGGGCGCCGCCCGACTGTTGGGCCACCGCCTGCTGGAGCGACTGCGCCACGAGCGGGCTCGCCGCCGAGGCCGTGAGCAGCTTGGGGCCCTGCTCGGTGACGACGACCGCGCCGTATACGGTCCGGTCCTCGATGGCGTCCCGGGCGGCGGCCTCGTCCGTGTAGTGGTGGATCTCGAAGGCGCCCTCGTGTGCTTCGAGTTGCTTCTGTACCTGGGCGGTCGCGGTCGCCGGGCCCGCCACGCCGAGCGGCAGGTCATGGGGGGCGGTACGGGCCGCGGGCCAGGCGAAGGCCCACAGGGCGAGCGCCGCCAGGACCGGGACCAGCAGGACGACCGCCGCCATGTGGCGGCGGTGCGAAGGCTGTTGTGCGGGGCGGGGTGTCGACGCGCTCGGCGTCGGCGTCGGCGTCGATGACGTGGGCGTGGATGCGGGCGTAGCGGAGGTGGCCGACATGCTTCTTTCCTCGATTCGAGTGAGTGCGGCTAAAAAGAAGGATCGTTCGTTTTAGCTGTGGGTTCACTGTCACGCCGACGCTTGAGCTTGTCAAGAAGGAATGTTCGTTTTAGTTTTCGTTCATGGCTCGCGTATCCCAGGAACACCTCGACGCCCGTCGCCGCCAGATCCTCGACGGCGCGGCCCGCTGCTTCGCCCGCAACGGCTTCCATGCCACGTCGATGCAGGACGTGCTGAAAGAGGTGAACCTCTCGGCGGGGGCCGTGTACCGCTACTTCAGCGGGAAGGACGAGCTGATCGCCGCGATCGTCACCGAGGTCCTCGGGGGCGTCCGTGAGGCCTTCGAAGACGCCGCCCGGCATACCCCGCCACCCATGCCCGACGTGCTGGTGGGGCTGGTCATGACCCAGGTACTCGGGCTGGGGGGTCCGGGGAAGCACGGTCTGACCTGGGAGGGGGAAGCGTCCTTTCCGCGGCTGATGGTCCAGGTCTGGACGGAGACCCTCCGCGACAGTGAGCTGTCGGCGTTGCTGCGGGAGGGGTTCGGCGCGGTGCGTGACGCGTGGGTGAAGGTTGTCGAGGGGTATCAGGAGGCGGGGGTGATGCGGGCGGATGTTCCTGCGGAGCATGTGGCGCGGACGCTGATTGCTGCGGCGCAGGGGTTTGCTGCGCAGCAGGCGCTGTTCGGTACCGCGCCGGTGGAGGTGCTGCAGGATGGGCTGCGGGGGTTGATGAGCGTGAGGGCGCCGGGGTAGTCCTGCGCCGTTCCCCGCGCCCCTCAAGAGACTGCGCCGTTCCCCGCGCCCCTAAATGCCTGCGCCGTTCCCCGCGCCCCTTGTGGGGGGTGTCGGGGTGAGCGTGGCTCGGGTGGGGGCGGTTAACGTGTCTGAAACTCTGCGCAACTAGCCTGCACCACCACGTCACCAGGGGTTTTCGGGGCGGAGGGCGCGTCCAGGCGTGTCTTCCGGCCGTGTGTCGCAGTCACGGCAGGTACGTACTGCGGTCGGACCCGGCATGGTGGCTGCGGCAGCCGGACCCCGCACGGTCCGGAGCGAGGACTGTGAGGTGGGAAGCCGTGCAACTGACGCCGCACGAGCAGGAGAGGCTGCTCATCCATGTGGCCGCCGACGTGGCCGAGAAGCGCCGGGCCCGGGGGTTGAAGCTGAACCACCCCGAGTCCGTCGCACTGATCACCTCGCACATCCTCGAAGGGGCGCGGGACGGCCGCACGGTGGCCGAACTCATGGCCTCCGGACGCAAGATCCTCACCCGCGAGGACGTCATGGAGGGCATCCCCGAGATGATCCACGACGTACAGGTCGAGGCCACCTTCCCCGACGGCACCAAGCTCGTCACCGTCCACGACCCGATCGTCTGACGGGGGAGCGGCAGCCATGATTCCCGGAGAGATCCTGTTCGCCGACGGGCCGGTCGCCTTCAACGAAGGCCTCGCGGTCACCCGGCTCACCGTCCTCAACGCCGCCGACCGGCCCGTCCAGGTCGGTTCCCACTACCACTTCGCCGAGGCCAACCCCGGCCTCGACTTCGACCGCGCCGCCGCACACGGCAAGCGGCTGAACGTCGCCGCCGGCGCCGCCGTGCGCTTCGAGCCCGGGATCCCCGTCGAGGTCGAACTCGTCCCGATCGCCGGCGCCCGTGTCGTGCCCGGTCTGCGCGGCGAGACCGGAGGAGCCCTCGATGCCTGAGATCTCGCGTGCCGCCTACTCCGACCTGTTCGGGCCCACCACCGGCGACCGGATCCGGCTCGCCGACACCGACCTCCTGATCGAGATCGAGGAGGATCGTTCCGGCGGGCCCGGACGCGCGGGTGACGAGGCCGTGTTCGGCGGCGGCAAGGTCATCCGGGAGTCCATGGGGCAGGCGCGGGCGACACGCGCCGAGGGCACCCCCGACACGGTCGTCACGGGCGCGGTGATCGTCGACCACTGGGGGATCATCAAGGCCGATGTGGGCATCCGCGACGGCCGTATCACCGGCATCGGCAAGGCCGGCAACCCCGACACCATGGACGGGGTGCACCCGGACCTGGTCATCGGCCCCGAGACCGAGATCATCGCGGGCAACGGGCGCATCCTGACAGCCGGCGCCATCGACGCCCATGTGCACCTGATCTGTCCGCAGATCGCCGACGAGGCGCTGGCTTCCGGGATCACCACCCTCGTCGGCGGCGGCACCGGACCCGCCGAGGGGTCCAAGGCCACCACCGTCACCCCCGGCCCATGGCACCTCGCCCGGATGCTGGAGGCGATGGAGCAGTACCCGCTCAACTTCGGGCTGCTGGGCAAGGGCAACACCGTCTCGGAAGAGGCGATGCTGTCGCAGCTGCGCGGCGGCGCGCTCGGCCTCAAGCTCCACGAGGACTGGGGCTCCACGCCCGCCGTCATCGACGCCGCGCTCACCGTCGCGGACCGGACCGGCGCCCAGATCGCCATCCACACGGACACCCTCAACGAGGCCGGGTTCGTGGCCGACACGCTCGCCGCCATCGCGGGGCGCACGATCCACGCGTACCACACGGAGGGTGCGGGCGGCGGGCACGCGCCGGACATCATGACCGTGGTGTCCGAGGCGCACGTGCTGCCCAGTTCGACCAACCCGACCCGGCCCTACACCGTCAACACCGCCGAGGAACACCTCGACATGCTGATGGTCTGCCACCACCTGAACGCCGCCGTGCCGGAGGACCTGGCCTTCGCGGAGTCCAGGATCCGGCCCACCACCATCGGGGCCGAGGACATCCTGCACGACCTCGGCGCGATCTCGATCATCTCCTCCGACGCCCAGGCCATGGGGCGCGTCGGCGAGGTCATCATGCGGACCTGGCAGACCGCGCACGTCATGAAGCGGCGGCGGGGAGCGCTGCCGGGGGACGGGCGCGCGGACAACCGTCGTGTACGTCGCTATGTCGCCAAGTACACGATCAATCCGGCCATCGCTCAGGGGCTCGCCCGTGAGATCGGTTCCGTCGAGACCGGCAAGCTCGCCGACCTCGTGCTGTGGGAACCCGCGTTCTTCGGGGTCAAGCCGCATCTCGTCGTCAAGGGCGGGCAGATCGCGTACGCGCAGATGGGCGACGCCAACGCGTCCATCCCGACGCCTCAGCCGATCCTGCCGCGGCCCATGTTCGGGGCGATCGGGCGGGCACCCGCGTCCAACTCGTTCAACTTCGTCGCGCCGATCGCCATCGAGGACGGGCTGCCGGAGCGGCTCGGGCTCGGGAAGCGGTTCGTGCCGATCGAGTCGACGCGGGGGGTGACCAAGGCGGACATGCGGGAGAACGACGCGCGGCCGCGGGTGCGCGTCGATCCCGACAGCTTCGCCGTCACGATCGACGGGGAGTTGGTGGAGGCGACGCCTGCGGCCGAACTGCCCATGGCCCAGCGGTATTTCCTGTTCTGAGGCATCTTCTGTCCTGAGGCTGGGGCTGACATCGGCCCCGGCCCGACAACGACCCAGCGTTCCGAGGTTCGTCATGTCGCGTGCTGCGTTGCTTGTGCTGGCCGACGGCCGGTTTCCCGCCGGAGGGCATGCCCACTCCGGCGGGGCCGAGGCGGCGGTCAAGGCCGGCCGGATCACCGGGGCGGCGGACCTGGAGGAGTTCTGCCGGGGGCGGTTGCACACCGCCGGGCTCGTGTCGGCCTCGCTCGCCGCCGCTGCCGTACTCGGGCTCGATCCGGTGGAACTGGACGGTGCCGCGGACGCGCGTACGCCCTCGCCCGCGTTGCGGGTCGCCTCGCGCAAGCTCGGGCGGCAGTTGATGCGGGCCGCTCGGGCGACCTGGCCGTCCGCCGAACTCGACGCGTTGGCGGGGCGGTTCCCCAAGGGTGCGCATCAGCCGGTGGTCCTCGGGCTGGTCGCCCGGGCCGCTGGGCTCGGGGCGGACGATGCGGCGTACTGCTCCGTGTACGAGTGTGTCAGTGGGCCGGCGAGTGCGGTGGTGCGGTTGTTGAGTCTGGATCCGTTCGACGCGACCGGGGTGTTGGCTCGGTTGGCTCCTGAGGTTGATCTGGTCGCACATCGGGCGGTTGAGGGGGCGCGGTGTGCGGGTGAGGGTGGGGTGGGGGTGTTGCCTGCGGGGGGTGCTCCGCTGTTGGAGATCGGGGCGGAGGTGCATGCCGCCTGGGCCGTGCGGTTGTTCGCGTCCTAGGGGGTTTCGCCCCCGCCGCCCCTACCCGTTCCCGTCCCGCATGGGGGCTGCGCCCCCTCGCCCCCGCAATCGCGCTTACGCGCTCGTCCTCAAACGCCGGACGGGCTGAAAGGCAACCAGCCGGACGGGCTGGAAGACAACAGTTGGAGTTGTAGTCATGCATCTCGATCATCACCACACCCATGACGGGCCCGGTGCCGTCAGTGCCGATGCTCGTCGGGCCGACGGGCGGCGGCGGGCTCTGCGGATCGGGCTCGGGGGGCCCGTGGGGTCCGGGAAGACCGCCACCGTGGCCGCGCTGTGCCGAGCGTTGCGCGACGAGTGGTCGTTGGCCGTTGTCACCAACGACATCTATACGCGCGAGGACGCCGAGTTCCTGTTGCGGGAGGCCGTGCTGCCGCCCGAGCGGATCACCGCCGTCGAGACCGGGGCCTGTCCGCACACGGCGATCCGTGACGACATCTCCGCGAATCTCGAAGCGGTCGAGGATCTGGAGGACGAGGTCGGGCCGCTGGAGCTGATCCTCGTCGAGTCGGGGGGCGACAATCTGACGGCGACCTTCTCCAAGGGCCTCGTCGACGCGCAGATCTTCGTGATCGATGTCGCGGGTGGCGACGACATTCCGCGCAAGGGCGGGCCCGGGGTCACCACCGCCGACCTGCTCGTGATCAACAAGACGGACCTCGCGCCCTACGTGGGGTCGGATCTCGGCCGCATGGCCGCCGACGCGAAGGCACAGCGGGCCGAACTGCCGGTGGTGTTCCAGTCGTTGCGCGCCGAGGACGGTGTCAAGGACGTCGCCGCCTGGGTGCGGGAGCGGCTCGCCGCGTGGGCGGAGTGAGAGAGACGGCCGGGGCGGCGGGCGTGCTCGCCGTCGCGCGGATCGGGGCCCGTCCGGACGGGCGGGGCGGTACCGCGTTGCCCGTTCTGGAGAGCGGGGGGCCGCTCGCCCTGCGGCGGACGCGGGCCGGTGGGTCCGAAGCCCGCGTCATGCTGGTCGGGGCGATGAGCGGGCCGCTGGGCGGTGACCACTTCACGGTGGAGGCCGATGTGGCCGAGGGGGCGCGCCTGCACGTCGGGTCGGCCGCGGCCACCATCGCACTGCCGGGGCAGGCCAAGGGCGAGGCGCGTTACGACGTACGTCTCACGGTGGGGGACAGCGGTGAACTGTGCTGGCTCCCCGAGCAGTTGATCTCAGCCAACGGCAGTGGACTGCAGGTCACGACACGTGTCGAGCTCGCGGCGGGCGCCCGGCTGACGTTCCGCGAGGAGCAGGTTCTCGGGCGGGTCGGTGAGGAGCCAGGGTCGCTCACGAGTCGGCTCACCGTGCTGCTCGGCGGGCGGCCGCTGCTCGACCAGGAGCTCTCCTGCGGGCCCGGGGCACCCGGTGGCTGGGACGGGCCCGCCGTGCTGGCCGGGCATCGCGCACTCGGCCAGCTGCTCGTCGTACGGCCCGAGTACGCGACGCGGCCGGTCGAGACGCGGTTGCTGGGGGAGTACGCCGTACTCGCCCCACTCGCCGGGCCTGGCGCCCTGGTGACCGCCGTCGCCGCCGACGCGCTCCAGCTGCGCCGCACCCTCGACGAGGCCCTGCGGCTACTGGGCTGAAGCATCCGCGAAACGAACATCACCGCTCAACGGACAGAAGTGTTCCGGTTATCGGATTGGCAAAGAAGACACATCGCCCCTGTTCTCAGGTACCTCACAGCCGAAAGGATCCCCCGTACTGACCACGACGACAGTAGGGGGAGAACTCTCTTGAGAGGTATGAGAAAGGTGACGGCGTTCGGCTCGGCCGGAGCGCTCGTCACCGCGACACTCATAGCCGGTGCCGTCGCGGCTCCGACGGCCACCGCGGAATCCCGCCACGGTCAGAACAGCCACGTCAGCCAGGCGCGCGGCGCCGAGATCGCCGCCGCCCGCGCGGCCAAGGCCGGCATCGACTGGCAGGACTGTCCGGCGGACTGGGGGATCGCGAAGCCCATCCAGTGCGGCTGGGTCACCGTGCCGCTCGACTACGCGAAGCCCAACGGCAAGAAGATCAAGCTCGCCGTCGACCGCATCGGCAACACGGGCACCAAGGCGGAGCGCCAGGGCGCCCTCGTCTACAACCCGGGCGGCCCCGGCGGCTCCGGACTGCGCTTCCCGACCCGGGTCACCAACAAGAACCCGCTGTGGGTGAACACCGCGAAGGCGTACGACTTCGTGGGCTTCGACCCGCGCGGCGTCGGCCACTCGGCGCCCATCTCCTGCATCGACCCGCAGGAGTTCGTGAAGGCACCCAAGATGGACCCGGTGCCCGACTCCGAGGCCGACAAGCGCGCCCAGCGCAAGCTCGCCGCCGAGTACGCGGCCGGCTGCGCCGAGCGCAGCGGCGAGATGCTGCCGCACATGACGACCCCGAACACCGTCCGTGACCTGGACGTCATCCGGGCCGCGCTCGGCGAGAAGAAGCTCAACTTCCTCGGCGTCTCGTACGGCACGTACATCGCCGCCGTCTACGGCACCATGTACCCGACGCACGTGCGCCGCATGATCGCGGACAGCGTCGTCAACCCGTCGCGCGAGAAGATCTGGTACGAGGCCAACCTCGACCAGGACGTCGCCTTCGAGATGCGCTGGAAGGACTGGCAGGACTGGGTCGCCAAGAACGACGCCGCCTTCCACCTCGGCGACACCCGGGCCGAGGTCCAGGAACAGTGGCTGAAGCTGCGTGCCACCGCCAAGAAGAACCCCATCGGCGGGGTCGTCGGCCCGGCCGAGCTCATCGGCTTCTTCCAGAGCGCGCCCTACTACGACTCGTCGTGGGTGCCGGTCGCGACCGTCTTCAGCAAGTACGTCGCCGGTGACACCCAGGCGCTCGTCGACGCCGCCGCGCCTGACCTGACCGACACCGCGGGCAACATCGCCTCGGAGAACGGCAACGCCGTCTACACGGCCGTCGAGTGCGCCGACGCCAAGTGGCCCACCAGCTGGAAGAAGTGGGACCGCGACAACTCGAAGCTGCACAAGAACTACCCGTTCATGACGTGGGCCAACGCCTGGCTGAACCTGCCGTGCGCGACCTGGCCCGCCAAGCAGCAGACCCCGGTGAACGTGAAGACCGGCAAGGGTCTGCCGCCCGTCCTGATCGTGCAGTCCACGCGTGACGCCGCCACTCCGTACGAAGGCGCCGTCGAACTGCACAAGCGGTTCAAGGGCTCCCGTCTGATCACCGAGAAGGACGCGGGCTCGCACGGCGTGACGGGGCTGACCAACCCGTGCGTCAACGAGCGGGTGGACACCTACCTGCTCACCGGCAAGGTCGACGCGGCCGACGTGACGTGCACCCCGCACGCCACGCCCAAGCCGTAGCCATAGCTGTAACGCAGGCAGGCGAGGAGGGGGAGGGGGCGGCCGTTCACGCGGCCGCCCCCTCCCCCGTGCCGTGCCTCAGGCGCCTTGCTCGGCGAGCCGGGCGTCCTCGGACGCGTAGTCGAAGGCTCAGCAACCAAGGAGAGGATGACGGTGTGCGCGGAGCCTCAACGCTGGGGCAGGCGCGGGAACTTGCGGGACTTCGCCTTCTCCGCGGCCTCCGCCGCCTTCACGTCGGCCGCGTACCGGTCCACGTACTCCTGCTCGGAGAGGGTGAGGATCGCGTACATGATCTCATCGGTGATGGCGCGCAGGATTGCCTTCTCGTTCTCCATGCCCGCGTAGCGGGAGAAGTCGAGGGGTTCCCCGAAGCGGATCGCCACGGGGTGCACCTTGGGGATCTTCCGGCCGGGGGGCTGGGCCTCGAACGTGCCGATCATCGCGCACGGGATGACGGGCACCTCGGCCCTGAGCGCCATCACGGCGACGCCGACCTTGCCCTTGTAGAGGCGGCCGTCGTGCGAGCGGGTGCCCTCCGGGTAGATGCCGAGCAGTTCGTCCTTGCTCAGGACGCCGAGTCCTTCACGGATCGCCGCCTTGCCCGCCTCCTTGCCGGAGCGGTCCACCGGGATCTGCCCGGCGCTGCGGAAGAAGAACGCCGTCAGCCGGCCCTTGAGACCGGGCCCCGTGAAGTACTCGGCCTTGGCGAGGAACGTGATGCGCCGCTTGAGGATCGCGGGCATCAGGAAGTGGTCCGAGAACGACAGGTGATTGCCCGCGACGATGGCCGCCCCCGTCGCCGGTACGTGCTCCAGACCCTCGATCCGGGGCCGGAAGACCAGCCGCAACAGCGGGCCCAGGATCACGTACTTGAGAACGTAGTAGAACAACGGGTCGCTCCTCGCTTCGCCGGATCGACCGGACAGGTCCTGGCTGGTCAAACAGGTGTGCTGCGGGACGCCAGTGTAGGTGCAGGCCTCCGCCCCTGTAACCGCCCCTGATCGGACTCATGCTGGACCGACGAGCCTTGCCGCACCACCCACCGAGACACCGAATGGCGAGTTCCCGCCGCACCCGACACTCGGCCCCCGCCTTTCAGGGGCGCGGGGAACTGCGCGCCCGGTCCTCTGTGGTGTCGTCGTCCCACGAGTCGACCACCATGGTCAGGTCGTCCAGCAGGCGCTCCGTGTCCGCCGTCAGACCGCCGAGAGCGGGCATGGCCTCCTGACGGCCCTCCGCGAGGAACGCGGCCAGCCGGTCCTGGGCCGCGACGGCCGCCTGGAGCGACTGGCGGGCCCGGTGATGCCCGTCGTCCGCGCCGTCCCGGCAGTCGAGGACGTCACCCGCCGCCCGCAGGAGCGGCGACAGGATGCCCGGTACGCCGAGTGCGGACTCCGGGTAGGAGACCGCCTCGGACAGCGACCGCGTGATCGCCCTGATGTGCTCGGTGATCCGGTCCCAGGTGAAGTCCCACTCGGCGGACGGCGGCGCGGCGGCCGAACGGCGCATCCTGCGCCCCGGGTTGAAGCGGTGGCTCTCGTCCGACCACCGGCGCGCGGTCCGCAGTTTCGTCACCTCGTCGGCCAGCCGCACCGCGCTGTCGTACCAGCCGCGGGCCCGCTCCTCGTCGTACGACGTCTCGATGCCGTCGGCTACCTCGTGCAGCAGGCGGGCGCAGTCCCGCGGCAGCCGGGCGCGCAGATGGTGGACGCGGCCGGAGTGGACCGGCGGCAGGACGGTCGCGTTCACGGCGATCCCGATGGCCGCTCCGAGCAGGGTCTCCAGCAGCCGGTGCAGTATGTCGAAGCCGCTGTACGTGCCGTAGGCGAGGACGAACAGCGCGGCCGTCGGCGCGTAGAGGCCCTGGGTGCCGAGCCGCGCGTAGTTGCCGAGCAGCACGGTCAGCGGCAGGGCCAGCGCCATCGCTGCCATCGTGTCGTGGGTCAGCGCGAGGGCGGCGGTGGCGAGCAGGGTGCCGGTGACGACCACCACGACCTGCTGCAGAGCGGTCAGCAGCGAGCGGTAGACGGTGCTCTGCACCAGGAACAGCGCGGTCCACGGTGCCAGGAGCGCCATCGGCGCGTTCCACCACCAGCCGGCGAGAGCCCAGGCCAGCAGCGCGGCGCCCGCCGCCTTCAGCGACTGGACCGCCGTCTCGCGCTCAGGCCCGGCCTCGGTGAAGCATCTGCGCACCGAACGCCCTACGGCGGCGGCCTCCCGGATGAGGGCGTTCCACAAGTGACGTTCCCTTTCTTTCACCGCGCATCGGCACAGGCCGCTCGAAAAGTACCGACCCTCGAAGAGTGATGGGCCGCGCCCGGCCCAGGTACCCGGGCAGGGGAGCGGTCACGCTTCCCACGGGCGGCGGTTCGGCCGGAGTGCCACCCGGCGGTTCGGCCGGAGTGTCTGCCGGAGTGTCGGAATGCGGAGAAAGGGGACTCGGGCGATGGCAGTGGACAACGATCACGATCGCTGGAGGAGCCATACCATGCGCGCACTGACCTGGCAGGGCAAGCGGGACGTCCGGGTGGAGACCGTCCCGGATCCGCGCATCGAGAAGCCCGACGACATCATCGTCCGGATCACCTCCACCGGCCTCTGTGGTTCCGACCTCCACCTGTACGAACTCTTCGGCCCCTTCATCGACCCCGGCGACATCCTCGGTCACGAGCCGATGGGCGTCGTGGAGGAGGTCGGGCCGGAGGTCACCGCCCTGGCGCCCGGCGACCGGGTGGTCATCCCCTTCAACGTCTCCTGCCGCGACTGTTACATGTGCGACCAAGGACTCCAGTCGCAGTGCGAGACGACCCAGGTGCGGGAGCGCGGCAGCGGCGCCTCCCTGTTCGGGTACACCAAGCTGTACGGGCAGGTGCCGGGCGGACAGGCCGAGTTCCTGCGGGTGCCGTTCGGCAACAAACTGCCCATCAAGGTGCCCGAGGGGCCGCCGGACGACCGGTACGTCTATCTCTCGGACGTCCTGCCCACGGCCTGGCAGGCGGTGGAGTACGCGGCCGTTCCGCCGGGCGGCAGCCTCACCGTGCTGGGCCTCGGCCCCATCGGCGACATGGCCACCCGGATCGCCCAGCAGCGCGGCGCCGGCCTGGTCATCGGAGTGGACCTGGTCAAGGAGCGCCTCACCCGGGCCAGCGCCCACGGCGTCACGTGCTTCGACGCCCGCATGAACGGCAAGGACCTGGCGGACGCCGTCCGGGACCTCACCGACGGGCGCGGGACCGACGCCGTCATCGACGCCGTCGGCATGGAGGCGCACGGGGCGCCCTTCGCCAAGGCGGCCCAGTGGGTCACCGGCCTGCTGCCCGACGCGGTGGCGCAGCCGATGATGGAGAAGGCGGGCATCGACCGGCTGGGCGCGCTGTACGCCGGCATCGAGCTGGTGCGCCGCGGTGGCACGCTGTCCATCTCCGGGGTCTACGGCGGCGCGGTCAGCCCGATGCCGCTGCTGACGATGTTCGACAAGCAGATCCAGGTGCGGATGGGGCAGGCGAATGTGTGGCGCTGGGTGGACGACATCCTGCCGCTGCTGACGGATGAGGATCCGCTCGGCGTGGATACGTTCAAGACGCACTCCATGGCGCTGGAGGATGCGCCTAAGGCGTACGCGATGTTCCAGGCGAAGGAGGACGGGATGGTCAAGACGCTCTTGAAGCCCTGACGGACCACGGCGCCTTTTGGGGGCGCGGGGAACGGCCTCCGGCCCGGTGGGGCCTGTTGCGCTGTTCCCCGCGCCCCTGAAAGGCGTAAAGACTGCGCCGTTCCCCGCGCCCCTAAAGGCCAAAGACTGCGCCGTTCCCCGCGCCCCTAAAAACTGCGCCGTTCCCCGCGCCCCTGAGGGGGCTGGGGGCCCGGGGCTCAGGCGCCCTTGCGGAGGATCTGCTCCAGGGTGCCGAGGGCCATGGTCAGGTCCTCGTTGGTGATCGTCAGGGGTGGGGCCAGGCGGATCGTCGAGCCGTGGGTGTCCTTGACCAGGATTCCCTCGCGCATCAGCGACTCGCTGATCTCGCGCCCCGTACCGATCGCGGGGTCGATGTCGACGCCCGCCCACAGCCCGCGCGCCCGGAAGCTCCGTACGCCCTTGCCGACCAGGGCCGTCAGGCCGTCCCGCAGGACGACGCCCGCCTCCTCGGCCCGGCGCTGGAACTCGCCGGTCTCCAGCAGTTCCACCACGGCGGAGCCGACCGCCGCGGCCAGCGGGTTGCCGCCGAACGTCGAGCCGTGCTCGCCGGGCCGCAGCACCTGGAGCACCTCGCGGCGCGCGACCACCGCGGAGACCGGCACGATGCCGCCGCCGAGCGCCTTGCCGAGCAGCACCACGTCCGGGACGACGTCCTCGTGCTCGACGGCCAGGGTGCGGCCCGTGCGGCCGAGGCCCGACTGGATCTCGTCGGCGATGAAGAGGCACCCCGTCCGCCGGGTCACCTCCCGCACGCCCCGCAGATAGCCGTCGTCCGGGATGACGACGCCCGCCTCGCCCTGGATCGGCTCGATCAGCACGGCCGCGGTCGTCTCGTCGATCGCCGCTTCGAGCGCGGCGAGGTCGTTGTAGGGGACCACCCGGAACCCGGGGGTGAAGGGGCCGAACCCGGCGCGGGCGCTCTCGTCGGTGGAGAAGCTCACGATGGTCGTCGTACGGCCGTGGAAGTTGTCCGCGGCCACCACGATGGTCGCCCGGTCGGCGGGGACGCCCTTCACGTCGTACGCCCACTTGCGGGCCACCTTGACGGCGCTCTCCACGGCCTCGGCGCCCGTGTTCATCGGCAGCACCATGTCCAGGCCGGTCAGCGCGGCCAGGGACTCGGCGAACCCGGCCAGCCGGTCGTTGTGGAAGGCGCGCGAGGTCAGCGTCAGCTGGTCGAGCTGGCGGTGCGCGGCCTCGATCAGGGCCGGGTGGCGGTGCCCGAAGTTGAGCGCCGAGTAGCCGGCCAGCATGTCGAGGTAGCGGCGGCCCTCGACGTCCTCGACCCAGGCGCCCTCGGCGCGGGCGACGACCACGGGCAGCGGGTGGTAGTTGTGCGCGAGGACGGGCTCCTCGGCGCGGATCAGCTCGGCGGACGAGCGCAGGGAACGGCTGGGCGCGACAGTCATGAGCGGATCTCCTGTGTGCAGCACTTGATGCCGCCGCCGGCCTTCTGGAACTCCGACAGGTCGACGGGGACGGGAACATAGCCGTGGCGGTCGAGTTCGCCCGCGAGGGCCTCGGCCCGCGGCGCGATGAAGACGTGACGGCCGTCCGAGACGGAGTTCAGCCCGAACGCCATCGCGTCCTCGTGGGTGGCGACCACCGCGTCCGGGAAGAGCAGGCGGAGCACCTCGCGGCTGCCCGCCGAGAACGCCTCCGGGTAGTACGCGATGTTCGCCTCGGGGCCGTCGTCGAGCACGAACAGCGCGGTGTCGAGGTGGTAGAAGCGCGGATCCACCAGCGTGAGGCTGACCGTGGGGACGCCGAAGTACTCCTGCACCTCGTGGTGGGCGGCCCGCGCCGTACGGAATCCGGTGCCCGCCAGGAGATGGCGGCCGGCGAACACCAGGTCGCCCTCGCCCTCGCACACCGACTCCGGCTGGCGGACGTCGAAGCCCGCGCTCCTGAACCACGTCTCGTACGCCGTCGACTCCGGGCGGCGCTGCGGGGCGTGGAAGAGCGAGCCGAAGACCCGGCCGGCCACGACCAGCGCCGAGTTCGCGGCGAAGACCATGTCCGGCAGACCGGCGACCGGCTCCACGCTGTCGACGGTGTGGCCGTGGGCGCGGTAGGCGGAGACCAGCTCCGCCCACTGGCCCCGGGCCAGCTCGACGTCGACCTGCGTGTCCTCACGCATCCAGGGATTGATGGCGTACTGCACGGCGAAGTGTCTGGGTTCGCAGACCAGAAACCGCCTGGGGCGCGGCACACGGCTCATGGGCACAGAGGGGCTCCTCCGCTTTCCTGAGGTGTCGGGTGGTATGCCTCAACGGTAGGAAGCGCGGGAGCGGCGCGACAAGAATCAGAAATTGCGCGCTGCCGAAGAAACGCTGCGTCTTTGGCGGCTTCGGCGCACGTTTGATGCGCGCTTGACCCGAAAGGGTGGAAGAAGAACCGGATCCCCCTCCTCCGGCCGCGAGCGCCCCGCCGGGGTCACGCCTCCGGAGCCGGCTGGTTCGCCCCCGCCTCGGGGCTCTCCGGCAGCAGATGCGACAGCACCATGAAGCTGACCGTCTTGCGGATGAACGGCTCCACCCGGATCCGCTCGAGGACCTCCTCGAAGTGCTCCACGTCCCGGGCCCGCACATGCAGCAGCGCGTCCGCCCCGCCGGTCACCGTCATCGCGGCCGTGATCTCCGGATGGTTGCGCACCACCTCCGCGAGCCGCCGCGGCGGCGCCGCGCCCTCGCAGTACACCTCCACGTACGCCTCCGTACGCCACCCCAGCGCGGCCGGTTTCACCGTCGCCGTGAACCCCGTGATCACGCCCGTCTCGCGCAGCCGGTCGGCCCGGCGCTTGACGGCGGTGGCGGACAGCCCGACCGCCGCGCCGATCTCGGCGAAACTCGTACGGGCGTTCGCCATCAGAGCCGTGACGATCTTCCGGTCCAGCTCGTCGAAAGGCGCGGACGTGGGTCTCATGCGGGCACTGTATCCAGCGACGATCCCGCCACGACGACCTTGCCCGCCGCATGTGCAGGCGCGCGGATTGCTCCTACACTCCGGGTTCATGCTGCGCGCCCTCGCCGTCGACGACGAACCGCCCTCCCTCGAAGAGCTGCTCTATCTGCTGGACGCGGATCCACGGGTGAGCAGCGTCGAGGGCGCGAGCGACGCCACGGCGGCGCTGCGGCGGATCAACCGGGCCCTGGAGAGCGGCCCCGGCGGCGACGAGGGCATCGACGTCGTCTTCCTCGACATCCACATGCCCGGCCTCGACGGACTCGACATGGCACGGCTGCTCGCCGGGTTCGCCAAACCGCCGCTCGTCGTGTTCGTCACCGCCCACGAGGGGTTCGCCGTCCAGGCCTTCGACCTCAAGGCCGTCGACTACGTCCTCAAACCGGTCCGCAGGGAGCGCCTCGCCGAGGCCGTGCGCCGGGCCGTCGAGCAGATGGACGCGGCCCCGCTGATACCCGTGCACGAACCCGACCCGGACCACATATCGGTCGAGCTCGGCGGAGTCACCCGGTTCGTCGCCGTCGAGGACATCACCCACGTCGAGGCCCAGGGCGACTACGCGCGGCTGCACACCGACCAGGGCAGCCACCTCGTCCGCATCCCCCTCTCCACCCTTGAGGAGCGCTGGCGTTCGCGCGGATTCGTCCGGATCCACCGCCGTCATCTCGTCGCGCTCGGTCACATCAGCGAACTCCGCCTGGACGCGGGTACCGTGAGCGTCCTGGTCGACTCGGTCGAACTCCAGGTCAGCCGCCGCCACGCACGAGAACTGCGGGACCTGCTGATGCGCCGGACCGCGAGCTGAGGAGGCGGAGTTGCCCCACGACCCCACCGACCGGCGTGTCCCCACCGACCGCCGGGTCGTCGTCACGGGCCCGCCGCGCCGCACGCGTCCGCTGAGCCGCTCCCGGCCGCGGACCGAGATCGACGAGCAGACCACGCTCGGCCACACCTACGTCCGCTCCCTGATGCGCAGCCAACTGCGGGCCGCGCTCACCGTCTTCGCCGTGCTCGTCCTCCTCGTGGCGCCGCTGCCCCTCGTCTTCAGCGTGATGAGAGACAGTTCCAGCCTCGAATGGATCGTGCTCGGCTTCTGCGTCTACCCGCCGCTGGTGCTGCTCGCCGCCTGGTACGTGCGCCGCGCCGACCGCAACGAGAAGGACTTCGTCCGCCTGGTCGAGGACCGCTGAGCCCGTGAACCCGGAAGGTGTGAGCGAGAACCGCCCGTGAACGAGAACTACGCCGTCCCGGCGGTCGCGCTCGTCGTCGTCGCGACCGTCTTCGTGGGCGCCTTCGGCCTGCGCATCTCCCGCACCACCTCGGACTTCTACGTGGCCTCGCGCACCGTCGGGCCCCGCCTGAACGCGGCCGCCATCAGCGGCGAGTACCTCTCCGCCGCCTCATTCCTCGGCATCGCGGGCCTCGTCCTCGTCCAGGGCCCGGACATGCTCTGGTACCCCGTCGGCTACACCGCCGGCTACCTCGTCCTGCTGATCTTCGTCGCGGCCCCGCTGCGCCGCTCCGGCGCGTACACGCTGCCCGACTTCGCCGAGGCGCGGCTCGCCTCGCAGGGCATGCGCCGGCTGGCCGGAGCCTTCGTCGTCGGGGTCGGCTGGCTGTACCTGCTGCCCCAGCTCCAGGGCGCGGGGCTGACGCTGAACGTGCTCACCGGGGCGTCCAAGTCCCTCGGCGGCGTCATCGTCGCGGTCGTCGTGGTGGCGACCGTCGCCGCGGGTGGTATGCGCAGCATCACCTTCGTGCAGGCCTTCCAGTACTGGCTCAAGCTCACCGCCCTGCTCGTCCCCGCGCTCTTCCTCGTCCTCGCCTGGCAGGACGACGGGGCGCCGCGCCACGCCTTCGACGAACCGGCCGCGTTCCGCGAACACCGGGTCGTACGCATCGACGCCGGACTCGACCTGAAGCTCACCGGGCCGCTGACCGTCACCGCGGACGGCACGGTCGACGGCGTGCGCCACGAGGACCGGCGGATACGGCTGCTCGCGGGCGTACACCGCATCGAGCGGGGCACCCGGCTGTCCTTCAGCAAGGGCGACCCCGTGCCCGTCGCCGACCGCGGCGACAAGGGGGGCATGTCCACCTCGCTCGCCGCGGGCCGCGAGGAACGGCCGCTGTACGCCACGTACGGGCTGATCCTCGCCACCTTCCTCGGCACCATGGGGCTGCCGCACGTCGTCGTGCGCTTCTACACCAGCCCGCACGGTGTGGCCGCCCGCCGCACCACCGTCGCCGTACTCGGCCTGATCGGCTTCTTCTACCTCCTCCCACCGCTCTACGGCGCGCTGGGCCGCCTGTACGCCCCCGAGCTGACCCTGACCGGGGACGCCGACGCGGCCGTGCTGCTGCTGCCCGACCGGGTCATCGGCGGCCTCGGCGGGGACCTGCTCGGCGCCCTGGTGGCGGGCGGGGCCTTCGCCGCGTTCCTGTCCACGGCGTCGGGCCTGACCATGGCCGTGGCGGGCGTGCTCACCCAGGACGTGCTGCCCTCCCGGGGCGTACGGCACTTCCGGCTCGGCACCGTCCTCTCCATGATCGTGCCGCTCGCGGCGAGCATGCTCGTGGGCGGACTGCCCGTCGCCGACGCCGTCGGGCTCGCCTTCGCGGTCTCCGCCTCGTCGTTCTGCCCGCTGCTCGTCCTCGGCATCTGGTGGCACCGGCTCACCCCGCCCGGCGCGGCCGCCGGAATGCTCGTCGGCGGCGGCTCGGCGCTCCTCGCGGTCGCTGCCACCATGGCCGGCTTCCCCGGGACGGGCTCGCTCCACGCGCTCCTCGCCTGGCCCGCGCTGTGGTCCGTGCCGCTGGGCTTCCTCACCATGGTGCTGGTGTCGCTGGCGACACCCCGGCGCGTACCGGCCGGAACGGCGGCCATCCTCGCCCGCTTCCATCTGCCGGAGGAACTCGCCGGGGGACAGGTACGCACGGAGGCCAAGGAGATCAAGGAGATCAAGGCGTGAGCGGATTCCTGGCGGGGCTCTGTGTGGCCGTGCTGCCGCTGCTGGCGGCAGGCTTCTGGCTGGGCCGGCGCACCGCGCACTCACCGAGCCCCGGCGGCCTCGGCACCCCCGTCGAACACGCCACCTTCGAGACCCTGCACACCGCCTCCCTCGCCGCGCCTCCGCTGCGCGCGGGCCTGACCGGGGAGACGGCCCGCAAGTCCGCGCGACGGCTGCGCACCCTGCTCGGCACCGACGCGCTCTGCCTCACCGACCAGGAGACCGTACTGGCCTGGGAGGGCGCCGGCGAACACCACCGGGAGCAGATCATGGAGCGGATCGGCGGCCCCCTGGAGACCGGCCGCGGCGAGGCCTTCCGCCTCGTCTGCGACGAGCCCTACTGTCCGCTGCGCTGGGCCGTCGTCGCCCCGCTCACCGTCGACGACCGGGTGTACGGGGCCCTCGTCGCCTGCGCGCCCCGCGAGTCCGCCGTGCTCGTGCGGGCCACCGGAGAGGTCGCCCGCTGGGTGTCGGTCCAGCTGGAACTCGCCGACCTCGACCAGTCCCGCACCCGGCTGATCGAGGCCGAGATCAAGGCGCTGCGGGCCCAGATATCCCCGCACTTCATCTTCAACTCGCTCGCGGTGATCGCCTCGTTCGTGCGCACCGACCCCGAGCGTGCCCGCGAACTGCTCCTCGAATTCGCCGACTTCACCCGCTACTCGTTCCGCAGGCACGGCGACTTCACCACCCTCGCCGACGAACTGCACGCCATCGACCACTACTTGGCACTGGTCCGGGCGCGCTTCGGCGACCGGCTCTCGGTCACCCTGCAGATCGCCCCCGAGGTGCTGCCGGTGACCCTGCCCTTCCTCTGTCTGCAGCCGCTCGTCGAGAACGCGGTCAAACACGGACTGGAAGGCGGCACGGTCAAGGTCGACAAGAGCCGGATCAGCATCACCGCGCAGGACGCCGGCGCCGAGGCGCTCGTCGTCATCGAGGACGACGGCCCGGGCATGGACCCCGGCCGGCTGCGCCGCATCCTGGCGGGGGAGACCGACCCCTCGGACGGCATCGGCCTGTCGAACGTCGACGACCGGCTGCGGCAGGTCTACGGGGACGACTACGGCCTGGTCATCGAGACCGCGCCGGGCGCGGGCATGAAAATCACCGCCCGGTTGCCGAAGTACCAGCCGGGCGTGCACTCGGCGGGGCTGCTGACCCGCGAATGAGCCGCCCGCGATGAAATTCCGCACGACCGATTCCCGCTCGACCGGAGCGCGTCCGAACAAATCCGGCACGAAAGAATCCCGCACGAACGAATCCCCCGGGATGAGCCGCGAGGCTTCCCGGGGAACCGGTCGCGCGTGCCTCAGGTGGGCCGGGAGGCCACCATCGCCAGCGTGATCAGACCGAGCACCACCCAGCCGAACCACAGCCAGCCGCTGCTGCCGAGCGCCACCGTGTAGGCCGTGACCATCACCAGGCCGCCGACGGTGAGCACTCCCATGGTCTTCGTGGAACCGGGCATCGCAACACCCTCCTCATGGTTCGTCCCTCTCCATGGTGCCCCCGTCCTTGCGAATTGCAGTACAGACCACGAAATGAGTACCGGAGGTCCAGGCGCTGTTGCCCACCCAGGACGAGCCCGTATAGACGTTCGGGTCGTAGCCGTAGTCGTTCGGCGGCACCTCCTGGCGGCAGACTCCGGTCGCCCGCCGCCCGGCCTGGGCGAGGGTCGTGTCCGGGCTCATCCGGTGGAAGTCGAGCACCTGCTCCTGGTGCGGGCCCTGGCACGAGACGAGTTTGGCGATGTTGTCGCTGATCCGGTCGAGGCAGTCGCGCTTCTGCATGGTGGCCGTGTCGCTGAACCGCATGCCCAGGGGGCGACGGTCCCCGATCGGCCCGAACAGCGGCTTGCCGCGCGCGTCGAGCAGCAGACAGGCCACACGGTGCCCGGCGGCCTCGAAGCCCTCGGAGGTCGGCACGGCGGCGTAGGAGCGGACGTCCGCCAGCTTTCTGCGGGTCTCCTCGGTGCGCTGCTCGCACCGGGTGGCACCGGCCGAGCGGGCGTCCTGCGCGGACGCCGCCTCGACCACCGCCATCACCTGCCCGTACGTCTCCTCGCTGAGGCACTTCACGACCCTGAGCTCCGGGTCCCCGACGAAGGGGGTGCCGGTCCACTTCGTCGCGACGCAGTTCCCGTCGACGAGCGGCTCGGACAGCCCGACGGCGTCCCCGTACGGCTTGGCGTCACGGTCGCCGTCGCCCGGCAGGTTCGCCATCGCGTACCAGGCTCCGCCGCCCGCGACGGCCAGCCCCAGCGCGGTCGCCAGGACGGCCGTACGGGCGCGGTTGCGGGGACGGCGGCGCCGCCCGGGGGCCGCCGGGGGAGGAGGACCGAAGCCCTGGCCGTCGTACCACGGGTCCGGGACCTGCCCCGAAGGCCAGGCATGGGGGGCGGACTCCTGGCGAGGGGGCAGCGAGGGCGACTGCTGGTCGGCGGGCGGCGCGTACCACTGCGGGCCCCCTCCGTGGCTCCGCGGGCGCTCGGGCACGGGTGGAGTGCGGGGTGCGGCCGTATGGGTGATGCCGTCCGCCCACGGAGGCTCCGAGCCGGGGTCCACCTGGGTGCGGGGATGCGGCTGGGGCGTCAGGATCGCCGACAGCGCGGCCTCGGTCTCCTCGGCGGTGATCCGGCGCACCGGGTCCTTGGTGAGCATCGCCGACAGCAGTGGCTCCAGGGCGCCCGCGTGCAGCACGGGCCGCGGCTCCTCCAGGACGACGGCGGTGAGCGCCGCGAGCCCCGACTCACGGTCGAAGGGCCCGTACCCCTCGACGGCGTAGTAGAGCGTGCAGCCCAGCGAGAACAGGTCCGCCGCCGCGGTGGGCGGCCCGCCCTGGGCCCGCTCGGGGGCCAGATAGCCGGCGGTGCCCACCAGCGCGGAGGTCAGCGTGTACCGGGTCTCGTCGCCGTCGGGCTGCACGGAGATGCCGTAGTCGGTGAGCAGGACACGGGCGTACGGCGATCCCGTGCGGTCCGGGGCCAGGAGGATGTTGGCGGGCTTGACGTCCCGGTGCATGACCCCGCGCTCGTGCCCGGCGGTCAGCGCGTCCAGCACGGCGAGCCCGATGCGGGCGCACTCGACGGGCGCCACGGCGCCCCGCTGGGCGACCAGGGCGCTCAGGTCCAGTGCCCCGGCCACGTACTCCATCACGATCCAGGGCAGGCCCTCGTGCTCCAGCACGTCGTGCACGGTCACGACGTGCGGGTGACCGCGCAGGCCGGCGGCGTGCCGGGCCTCGGCGCGGGCCCGCGCCACCCGGGCCGAGCGGTCCTGGTCCGCCTCGGCCGGGTCGCGGAACACGATCTCCTTGAGCGCGACCTCGCAGGCCAACCGCTGGTCGTACGCGAGCCAGACGTGGCCCATGCCGCCGCTGCCCAGCTGGTTCAGCAGGAGGTAGCGGCCGCCGATGACCCGGCCGACTCCCGACTGCGGTGTTCCTGATGCCATCCGGTCACTCCCGGGGTTCTGCTCCTGGTGGGCCTACGCCGGGCCCTGGTCCGCCTCGCCGGTGCCCGGCCCGCCGGACGAGGCGGGCCCGCTCGACACCGGCCCGCTCGCCGCTGGTTCGCTGACCGTGGGCCCCGTGGACGTGGGCTCCATGGATGTGGGCTCCACCGATGGGGGACCTGCCGTGGGCGGCGTACTGGACGCGGTCGGGGCCGAGGACGACGAGGCCGGTGGTGGCGTCGTCTTCTCGACCGGCGTGGACTCGGTCGCGGTGGCTGTGCCGCCGGCGGGCGAGGACGCCGTCCCACCACCGGGCGTCGACCGCGTCTCGGACGGTGTCCCGCCGCCGGGCGACGTCGAACCCGAGCCCGACGAGGTCCCGCCACCGGACTCGGACTCCTCGTCCGACGGGGTCCCCTTTCCCGGCGTCGACCCGGTACCCGAGCCCGACGGCGGGGTCGACGTGTCCGACTCGGCCGGTGGAGGCGTGCCGGGCGTCCCGACGGAACCCGAATCGGAACTGGACCCGGATCCCGGACCCGAGCCGGAGTCCGCGTCCACGCTCAGCGTCACCGCTTCCGCGAACGCCAGCGGAGTCCCGGGCCCGGGCGTGGAGCCGGTCACCGCGGCGTCACCCGGTGGGAGTTCGTCCCCGTCGTACGCCACGGCCAGACCCAGCCGGGCCAGCGCCTGACCGGCCTGGTCGAAGGTCATCCCCGCCACGGGCGGCACCTCGTGCTGCTTCGTCGCGTCGAAGGTGCTGTCCTGCTCGCCCGTGGTGCCGACGGGCCGGTTGATGGCCGTGTCGGGATCGTCCACATCGAGGAGGGCGATCCGCTCCAGCGGCTTCGGCGAGGGCTTGACGGTCACGACGTCGGACTTCTCGTAGCCCGCCCACTTCTTGTTGCCGTCCTCGAACTTGACCGAGATCTTCTCGGGATCCTTGTCGAAGGCCTTCAGTGGATTTCCGCATGAGCACTTCACGGCGGGAAGTCCCTGGTCGTTCACCAAAACCGCGATCCCCGCCTCGAGCAGCGAGTCGTAGGGGACCGCTTTGCCTTTCTTGTAGTCATGGTTCTTCACGAGGGTGTCGTGACGCAGCAGGACCGGTGTGAGGTCGTCGAGATGGTCCTCGATCCGATCAGGCGTGATACCCACGATCCGCGCCCATTCCCGGGCCTTTTGTCGATTCCTGGGATCGGTGAGGAAATCCTTCAGCCGATCGACGTCACAGACCTGCTGGTCCCGCGTGCCCTCGTACAGACCAGGGGTGTTGCCCTGCTGCAGACCGCTGTGCGCCTCCTGGGGCGCGAGTCCCCTGCGGTCCTTGCCCAGCGATCCGTCCTCCTCGAAAAAAGGTGCGAGTGACGGTATTCCGGCTGCGACCGCCCGGACCACGAACAGGCGCTGTTCGCTGCATCCGCTGAGGATCAGCACAGCGGCCAGAAGTACGGCGAGCCTTCGGACCACGGTTTTTCCGGTCCTTCGCAAGCATGCGTGAATTGTCATGACCGCTCCCCCCGGCGGCGGTTCCCCCGAACCCTGCAGAACGGAAGCAGGGCGTCACGCGCCATGCTACTGAATGGCAAAGCCTTTCAGTCAAGGGGAATTGGCAAAGTGCGCGGAGTGGCCGGAAGGCAGAAAGAGGTGGAGCGAAACTCAGTTACCACGTGCGGCCAGTGAGGCCAGATAGGCGTTGTACTCCTCGAGTTCCTTGTCGCCGTCACGGTCCGCGGCCCGGTCGGAACGCCGTGCCTGGCGCTGCTCGGAGCGGTACCACTGGAAGAGCAGGGCCAGCAGCACGAGCACGGACGGGATCTCGCTGAACGCCCAGGCGATGCCGCCCGCCGCGTTCTGGTCGGAGAGCGCGTCGATGCCCAGCGAGGCCGCCGGGTTCTTGTACGTCTCGACCATCGGCTCGGACGCCATCATCAACGCGATACCGAAGAACGCGTGGAACGGCATACCGGCGAACAGCTCCAGCATCCGCATCAGATAGCCGGGCCGGTGCGGGCCGGGGTCGACCCCCATGATCGGCCAGAAGAACACCAGGCCGACGGCGAGGAAGTGGCACATCATCGCGACGTGCCCGGTCTTCGACCCCATCAGGAAGTCGAAGATCGGCGAGAAGTACAGCGCGTACAGGCTGGCGATGAAGAGCGGGATCGTGAAGGCCGGATGCGTCACGACCCGCATGAACCTGCTGTGCAGCAGCATCAGGAGCAGCTCGCGCGGCCCCTTGTTGCCGCGTCCCGCGGTCGGCAGCGCGCGCAGTGCGAGGGTGATCGGCGCGCCGAGCAGGATCAGGATCGGCGACAGCATGCTGATCACCATGTGCTGCACCATGTGCACGCTGAACATGACCATGCCGTAGTCGTTCAGACCGGTGCACAGGACGAGCATGACGCTCAGGACACCGACGACGAACGCCACGATCCGCCCGACGGGCCACGCGTCACCGCGCCGCACCAGCCGCGTCACACCCCACCCGTACAGGGCGAGGCCCACGAGGCAGGCGACGAGGAAGAACGGGTCCGGGGACCATTCGAGCCCCCGCCCCAGCGTGAACGGCGGCAGATCCATGGACGTGCCGTGCCCGCTGTGATCCATCCGCCGGCTCCTGTTTCGTACGGGTTGCGCGCTGTCTGTCCCACCCAGACTAGAACCGCCCCCGGTCGGGCCTACGACCGGGGGCAGGTTCGTTTTCTAGGGGCGCGGGGCTGTATCGACATGCGGCTCCGCCGCGCGGGCGCGCTCAGCCACGCCGAACCCGCAGCGTACGAACCACCCGCGGTCCCGCAGCTCTCCCGGCTGAGCGTCAGAGCACGGTTTCCGCTTCCGCGTACCGCTCGTCCGGCACGGTCTTCAGCGTCTCCACGGCCTCCGCGAGCGACACCATCACGATGTCCGTCCCGCGCAGCGCGGTCATGTTCCCGAACTCACCCCGGTGCACGGCCTCCACCGCGTGCCACCCGAACCGCGTGGCGAGCACCCGGTCGTACGCGGTCGGCGTCCCCCCGCGCTGGACGTGCCCGAGGATCACCGGCCGCGCCTCCTTGCCGAGGCGCTCCTCCAGCTCGATGGAGAGCTGCCGGGCGATGCCCGCGAACCGCTCGTGCCCGTAGACGTCCTTGCGGCCCTCGTCGTACGTCATCGTGCCCTCGCGGGGCTTGGCGCCCTCCGCGGCGACGACGATCGCGAACTTCTTGCCCGCGGAGAAGCGTTCACCGACCTTGGCGGCCAACTCCGCGATGTCGAAGGGCCGTTCCGGCACGACGATCGCGTGGGCGCCCGCGGCCATACCGGAGTGCAGCGCGATCCAGCCGGTGTTGCGGCCCATGACCTCGACGATCAGGACGCGCTGGTGGGACTCGGCGGTGGTCTTCAGCCGGTCGAGGGCCTCGGTGGCGACGCCCACCGCCGTGTCGAAGCCGAAGGTGACGTCCGTGACGGCGATGTCGTTGTCGATGGTCTTCGGCACGCCGACGATCGGCAGACCGCTGTCCGACAGGAGGCGGGCCGCCTTGAGCGTGCCCTCGCCGCCGATCGGGATGATCGCGTCGAGCCCCAGTTCCTCGACATGGCCCCTGGCCCGCTCCACACCGTCCCGCAGATGCGCGGGCTGGACCCGGGAGGAGCCGAGGATCGTGCCGCCGCGGGCCAGGATGCCGCTCACCGCGTCGAGGTCGAGCTTGAGGTAGTCGCCTTCCAGCAGGCCTTTCCAGCCGTCCCGGAAGCCGATGACCTCGTCGCCGTGGTCGACGACGGCGCGGTGTACGACGGACCGGATGACGGCGTTCAGACCGGGGCAGTCGCCACCGGACGTGAGGACACCAATACGCATAGTCCGGAATACCTTCTCAACGTGGACCGGGAACCGGACCACGCTGTCCGGCAGGACGCCGCCACCCTACCGGCGGCAGGGGGCGTTTCCGCACTGTGCGTCCGCCTGCTGGACGTGCCCGCACAGGTGAGCGGGCACGTCGCCGGATGGGCTGTTCAGGTGGGGTCAGGCAGGCTGCTGAGCAGCCGAGATGCGCTCGGAGCGCAGTGCCTCGTACCACCGGTCGTCGATCGGCGGCAGCGCGTTCACGTCGAGCGCCAGCTTGAGCAGCAGGTCCGCGATCAACGGGTTGCGGGCGAGCACGGGCCCGTGCATGTACGTCCCGAAGACCGTGTCGTTGTACGCGCCCTCCGTGCCGTCGCCCGTGCCGTTGCCCTTGCCCAGGCGCACGTTGGCGAAGGGGCGGGCGGTGGGGCCCAGGTGCGTGATGCCCTGGTGGTTCTCGAAGCCGGTCAGCGGCGGCAGCCCCAGACGCGCGTCGATGTCGCCCAGTACGTCACCGACGCACCGCTCGCCCTCGCCACGCGTGGAGTGCACGTCGAGCAGACCGAGGCCCGGCTCGCGCTGGCCCAGGTCGTTGATGAACTCGTGGCCGAGGATCTGGTAGCCGGCGCAGACCGAGAAGACGATCGCGCCGTTGCCGACCGCGCGGTGCAGACCGCCGTCGCGGCGCAGCCGCTCGGCCGCCAGACGCTGCGGCCGGTCCTCGCCGCCACCGATGAGGTAGATGTCGCCGGAGGTGGGGATCGGCTGGTCGCTGCGTACGTCGAGACGGGCCACGTCCAGACCGCGCTGGCGCGCCCGGCGCTCGACGACGAGCGCGTTGCCCTGGTCGCCGTACGTGCTCAGCAGGTCCGGATAGATCCACACCAGCCGAAGGCTGTTGTCACTCATTCTCTTCGTCCTTCGGGGTTCAGTTGCCGACACGACGCCTCAGGTCCTGGAAAGCGGTGTAGTTCGCGATGACCTCGATCCGGCCGGGCGGTGCCTGCTGCACGGCCTGGTCGAGGTTCTCGCATACCTGGAACTGCTGGTTCGCTACCTCCAGCCGAACGGCGAGGTCCAGCTTGCGGTCGCCGAGAACGAAGATCGGGTGACCGGTGAGCCGGGTGTAGTCGACGTCCCACAGCCAGGAGGTGTCGGTGCCGTCGGCGCCGCGCGCGTTCACCGACAGGATCACCGGGGTCGGCGGCGGGTCGATCAGGGAGAACGTCTCCAGCCAGCCCGCCGGGTTCTTGGCGAGCAGCAGGCGCAGGTCGCGCTGCATGAACTGCACGACGTCGTAGCGCCCGGCCACGGCCTGCACCTGGTACATGCGTTCCAGGGCGACCTGCGGCGGTACGCCGAACACGGCGGCGACGGCGGCCGACGAGGCGGCGTTCGCCTTGTTGGCCCGGCCCGGCAGCTGCAGGTGGATCGGCCAGGCCGAACCGTGCGGGTCCAGGACATGGTCCCCGGAGAGCGCCCAGGTCGGCGTGGGACGGCGGAAACCGCAGTCGCCGCAGAACCAGTCGTCGCCGGGGCGCTGCATCACACCGCCGCACGACGGGCACGACCAGGCGTCGTCCTTCCACATCTGACCGGCGGCCACCCACACCACGTTCGGCGAGGACGACGCGGCCCAGACGACCAGCGGGTCGTCGGCGTTGGCGACGACGACCGCCTTGGAGCCGGCCAGGCCCTCGCGCCAGTGCTCGGCCATCATGCGGGTCTCGGCCGCGCGGTCGAGCTGGTCGCGCGAGAGGTTGAGCAGGGCGATGCACTTGGGATCCGTGTCCCGCGCCACCCCGGACAGATACTTCTCGTCGACCTCGATGACGGCGAACCGCGAGTCGGAACCGCCGGCCAGCGCCGAGGTGATGCCCGCGGGCATGTTCGCGCCCAGCGCGTTCGAGACGACGGGGCCCGCCGCCCGCAGCGCCTCGGCGATCAGCCGCGTCGTGGTGGTCTTGCCGTTCGTGGCCGACACCAGGATCACGTCCAGGTGCTGGGCGAGCCTGGCCAGCAGGTCGGGGTCGAGTTTGAGCGCGACCCGGCCGCCGATCACCGATCCGCTGCCGCGGCCCGCGGCACGTGATGCCGCCGCGACCGCTTTGCCCGCTGTCACGGCGAGCTTGGCCCGCGGCGACAGCGGGTCCGAGTTGCCTGCCATCAGTTCCCGATCCTCCTTGCGTACGGCGCCGCGCACTGCCCCCGGCAACGTCTGGCCCTCAGCCTATCGAGATCCACTCGCAGGCCCGAACCGCGGCACCACTCCGAAGCCCGTGCTGCATGGAGGACCGTACCCTTGCCGCCATGCGAAGCGGCTCGATCCCCGGCGCCCGAGGGCGCGTTCTACCTCTGTCTTTGCTCGGCGACCCCGTGTTGCACACACGGTGTGAAGAAGTGACGGAGTTCGGTCCCCAACTCGCCCGACTGGTCGAGAACATGTTCGCGACGATGTACGCGGCGGAAGGGGTCGGGCTGGCCGCCAACCAGGTCGGGGAGTCGTTGCGGGTGTTCGTGTACGACTGCCCCGATGACGACGACCGGCGGCATGTGGGGCATGTGGTGAACCCGCGGCTCGTCGAGGTGGACGGGGTGGTGCTGCGGGGGCCCGAGGGGTGTCTGTCGCTGCCGGGGCTGGAGGCGGGGACCGAGCGGTACGACCACGCCGTGGTGGAGGGGGTGTCCCTGGACGGGGCGCCGGTGCGGGTGCATGGGAGCGGGTGGTTCGCCCGGTGCCTTCAGCACGAGTGCGATCACCTTGACGGTGGGTTGTACGTGGATCGGGTCACGGGGTGGCGGCGGTGGCGCGTGCGTCGGCAGGCGCGGCGGGCGTCCTGGGGGTCTTGAGGGGTCGCTGATTGCGCTGTTCCCCGCGCCCCTTGGGGGCTGCGCCCCCTGAAAGCCAAGAGATCGCGCCGTTCCCCGCGCCCCTAAAGGCCAAAGACAAAGACTGCGCCGTTCCCCGCGCCCCTGAAGGGCGAAAAGACTGCGCCGTTCCCCGCGCCCCTGGGGAGGGCGGGGGCCGGGAGGCCTTGGTCAGAAGCCTGGGCCGCCTGCTTTGTCGCCTGCCGCTGCCAGGCGGCCCCAGAGGAGGTCGGCGAGCGCCTGGACCAACTCGGCGCGGGCGCAGGGGCGTTCGCCCAGCCACCAGTCGCCGGCGGCGTGCATCATGCCGACGATGCCGTGGCCCCAGACGCGCGCCAACTGCTGGCTGTTCGGGCCGAGATCGACGCGTTCCTCGATGACGTCGGCCAACTCCTCGCCCATGCGGCGCAGAAGGGGGAAGGAGTACGCCCCCATGTCGAAGCCCTGCTCGTTCTGCGGGCCGCCCTCCGACGGGTGCATCAGGAAGCGGTACACCTGCGGGCGGGCCTCGATCGCCGCGAGGTACGTGTCGAGGGTGGCCTCCACCCGCTCCCGGCGCTCGGCGGGCGCGTCCAGCGCGGCGCGCAGCGCTCCGAGGAGCGCGTCGGTGTGACGTTTGGCGAGGGCCGCGTAGAGTCCGCCCTTGTCGCCGAAGTGGCGGTACAGAATCGGCTTGGTGATGCCCGCCTCCGCCGCGATGGCGTTCATCGAAGCGCCCGGGCCGTCGCGGAGCACCACCCGGTCGGCGGCCTCCAACAGCTCACGCCGTCGGCGGTCGGCGGACCTCTGCTGATCGGTCCGCTGCGTGGTGTCCATGATCTCTCCCCACCCGTGCTGATTCGGTGACGCCTGCGCAACGTAACACCCTGCGCCGACCCCGCCTCGAACGGGCTGCCGACCTGGAACGGGGAGTTGACTTTTACTACCGCCCAGTAACAGGCTACCGTTACCGCAAGTAACACATGAGTGCAGCGCTGGAGGGGTCATGGCCGAGTTCACCATGGAGCTCAACGACGAACAGAAGGAGGTGCGGGACTGGATCCACGGCTTCGCCGCCGACGTGATCCGCCCCGCGGCCGCCGAATGGGACGAGCGGGAAGAGACTCCCTGGCCGGTCATCCAGGAGGCCGCGAAGGTCGGCATCTACTCCCTGGACTTCTACGCCCAGCAGTACTTCGACCCCACCGGCCTCGGCATCCCGATGGCGATGGAGGAGCTGTTCTGGGGTGACGCGGGCATCGCCCTGTCGATCGTCGGCACCGGCCTCGCCGCCGTGGGCGTCCTCGCCAACGGCACCGAGGAGCAGATCGGCACCTGGATCCCGCAGATGTACGGCGACGCCAACGATGTCAAGGTCGCCGCCTTCTGCTCCTCCGAGCCCGACGCCGGCTCCGACGTCGCCTCGATGCGTACGCGGGCCGTGTACGACGAGGCCAAGGACGAGTGGATCCTCAACGGTACGAAGACGTGGGCGACCAACGGCGGCATCGCCAACGTGCACGTGGTCGTCGCGGTCGTGGACTCCGAGCTGGGCTCCAAGGGCCACGCGTCCTTCATCGTCCCGCTGGGCACGCCCGGTCTGTCGCAGGGGCAGAAGTTCAAGAAGCACGGCATCCGCGCCTCGCACACCGCCGAGGTCGTCCTGGAGAACGTCCGCGTTCCCGGCTCCTGCCTGCTCGGCGGCAAGGAGAAGCTCGACGAGCGCCTCGCCCGGGCCCGTGAGCGGGCCAAGGCGGGCAACGGCGAGCGGCTGAAGAACGCGGCGATGGCCACGTTCGAGGCGTCCCGCCCGGCCGTCGGCGCCATGGCGGTCGGCACGGCGCGCGCCGCGTACGAGGTGGCGCTCGACTACGCGAAGACGCGCGAGCAGTTCGGGCGGCCGATCATCGACAACCAGGGGGTCGCCTTCCAGCTCGCCGACATGCGTACGTCGATCGACGCGGCGCGGCTGCTGGTGTGGCGGGCGTCGTGGATGGCGGTGAGCGGGAAGCAGTTCACGTCGGCCGAGGGGTCGATGTCGAAGCTGTTCGCCAGCGAGACGGCGAAGAAGGTGACCGGGCAGGCGATCCAGATCCTCGGCGGGAACGGGTACACGCGCGAGTACCCGGTCGAGCGGATGCACCGGGATGCGGCGATCTACACGATCTTCGAGGGCACGAGCGAGATCCAGCGGTTGGTGATCGCCCGCACGCTCTCCGGCATGCCGATCCGTTGACCCCCAGGGGGGTGCGGGGCGGCGCCCCCAAAGACAAAAGACTGCGCAGTTCCCCGCGCCCCTAAGGGCCGAAAAGCCCGGACGCAGCCCCGCTCTTCAGGGGCGCGGGGAACGGCGCAATCTTTTGAGGGGCGCGGGGAACGGCGCGGACGGCCGTTATCTGCCCGCAGTGGGTCGGTGGGCGGGCAGTTATGCGTGGCGCAGCGGCGTCAGCTGCTCGATGTCGTACCGCGACCGCAGCTCCTCGATCGCCGCGACGTCCGGCGGACCCCCCGCGTCAAGAATGCGGAGCAACTCGTCGAAGTACCGTTCGTGATCCGGCGGCGGCGAAGCCTGGAAGAACATCTTCGCCGGAGCCCCCGTCGGGTTGGCGAACGCGTGCGGACACCCCGGCGGCACGACGATCACCGTCCCCGGCGTCGCCCGCACCACCCGGTTGCCCGAACCCGACTGCCAGCGCTGCCAGTTGTCGCGCGTCCGGACCAGCGGCTCGAAGGCGAGCACGTCCAGCTCCCCTTCGAGCACGTAGAACAGCTCCTCGCTGCGCGTGTGGACGTGCGCGCCGACGTCGAAGCCGGGCGGCACGACCACCTCGAAGCTGGACGCCGCCCGGGAGTGCGTGCCGGTGACCTTGAAGGTCACGTGCTGGGCCGGCGTCCGTACCGTACGGCCGTGCCCCGGTGGCACCAGCAGACCCTCGGGCGGCGTGAGCGCGGTCACCAGGTGACGGGCAGGGCCTCGGGCCCGCGGATCAGCGCGCCGCGCCGCCACGGCACCTCGTCCGCCGAGACGGACAGCCGCAGCGTCGGAATGCGGTCGAGGAGCGTGTTCACCATCAGCTCCGACTCCAGCCGGGCGAGCATCCCGCCCACGCAGTAGTGCGGGCCGTGCCCGAACGCCACATGCGGGTTGGAGGCGCGGTCGAAGTCGATACGGTCGGGGTCGGGGAAGACGTCCGGGTCGCGGTTGGCGGCCAGGTAGGACACGTAGATCGGGTCGTCCTTCCTGATCCGTACGCCGTGCAGGACGACGTCCTCCGTGGCGATCCGGGACAGACCGACGGCGTTGCGGTGCGGGATGTAGCGCAGCAGCTCGTCGAGGGCCTGCGGGCGCAGTGACGGCTCGTCGCGCAGCCGGTCGAACAGCGCCGGCCTGGTCAGCAGGATGTAGAGCATCTGGCCGGTGTTGTTGGTGACGGCCTCGCCGCCGATCTGGATCGGACCCGCGAGCGCCACCGCCTCCTCCTCGGTGATGTCGCCCCGGCCGACGGCCGCGCCGAGCAGCGAGGTGACGTCCTCGCCGGTCGCGCCGCGGCGCTCGGCGATGAGCTTGGCGAAGTACACCTCCATGTCCTTCTTGGCCCGCTCGCTGGCCTCGGCGCCCTGGCTGGAGGAGAGGATCGACTGCGTCCAGACGTGCAGGGTGTGCCGGTCGTCGGCCGGGACCCCCATCAGCTCGCAGATGACGGTGATCGGGAAGGGGGACAGGACCCGCTCGATCAGATCGGCGGGCGGCCCGTCCCGGAGCATGTCGTCGACCATGGTGCTCAGGGTCTGCTGCGCGGTGGCGCGCAGGCGTTCGACCCCGCGCGAGGTGAACGCCGCGTTCACCGCCCTGCGCAGCCGGGCGTGGTCGGGCTTGTCGACGAAGCTCATCGCGCCCGGCGCCGGGATGAAGTGCGGCGCCAGCCGGGTGACCTGCCGGCCGAGGACCTTCGCCCGGCTGAACCGGGGATCGTTCGTCACGAGCCGTACGTCGTCGTAGCGCGTGACCAGCCAGGCCCAGCCCTCGCCGTTGGGCAGCTGGATGCGGTTGATGGGGCCCTCGCGCATCAGCTCGGACAGGACGGGGTCGAAGTCGACCCCGGTCAGATCCAGGGCGGGCCAGTGCCGTACCGGGGGTGCGGCCATCGTCTCGCGGCCGAGGGCCGTGTCGGAGGTCATGTCAGAGGTCATGTCACGCCGTCATTTCGCTCGTACGGTGCCAGCGGCCCAGCGCCATCTCGGCCGTGATCCCCGGCCCGAAGCCGGCGAGCAGTCCGCGCGCCTTGTGATGGGAGCCCCCCTCGTCGAACAGCCTGCGCAGTGCGTCCAGGACGACGGCGCTGGCGATGTTCCCGTACTCGGTGAGCGTCGCCCGGCTGAACCGGAAGGCCTCCGGTGCCACTTGGAGGAACTTGCTGAGGTCGTCGAGGATCCGCGGACCCCCGGCGTGGATGATGTAGAAGTCCAGGTCGGAGGCGTCCCAGCCGTGCAGGTCGGCCAGATTGTGCAGCGCGGGGGCGAGCGGTTCCATGGTGGCCGGCACCCGCTTGTCCAGCAGGAAGTGGAAGCCGGTGGCCCGCACGTCGTACATGATCCAGTCCTCGGTCTTGGGGATCAGGTACGAGCCGTTGCGCTCCAGCCGGATGCCCTCGCCGCCCTGTCCGCGGACCACCGCGGCGGCGATGCCGTCGCCGAACAGCCCGTTGCAGAGCAGTGAGCCGACACCGAGGTCGGTCGGCTGGTAGCACAGCGAGCAGAACTCGCAGGCCACGATCAGCGCGTTGGCCTGCGGGTAGGCCGTGCAGAAGTCGTGCGCGCGGTTGATCGCGGCGCCTCCGGCGGCGCAGCCGAGCTGCGCGATGGGTATCTGGCGGGTGTCGCTGCTGAACCCCATGGAGTTGATCAGCCAGGCCGTCATCGACGGCATCATGAAGCCCGTGCACGAGACGTAGATGATCACGTCGATGTCGGTGGCCAGGACCTCCGCGTCGTCCAGCGCGCGCTGGACGACGGCCGGTACGCGGGCCTTCGCCTCGGCCGTGTACACCTTGTTGCGTTCCTCGAAGCCGGGGTGCTTCAGGGTCTCCTCGATGGGCTGCACGATGTGCCGGGTGCGTACACCGGTGTTCTCGATCAGCCGCAGCGCGAGCGGCAGTTGGGGGTGATCGGGGTGGCGGGAGCGCGCCAGCTCGAGCGTGTCCTCCATCGTGATCACGTATTCCGGGACAGAGACCGCGGGTCTGCACAAAGTCGCCATGTGCCTGCGCCTTCTCTCGCCCGCCGGGAACGCCCTCTCCCAGCGGAAGGGTGGTCCCACCACGATCACCCGAGAAGTCCCGTTTATCGCGCCGGACTACGCCAGACCGGGGACAGCGACCGCGGGCGGCCCCTGGGCACAGGCCCACAAGGGCGCGCCCTCAAGGGGCGCGGGGAACGGCGCAATCTTCTGTCTTTGGCTTTCAGGGGGCGCGGGGAACGGCGCAGTCTTGGTCTCTTGCCTTCAGGGGCGCGGGGGAACGGCGCGACCCGGCCAAGACGCACCCGCACCCCGCGGACAACCAGGAACGCCCCCTCAGCCGGAGGCGCCCCCGCTGCTGTGCGCGATGCACGCCACATCGATCCGGTCGGCGAGCTTCGCCAGCTCGATCGTGAGCGCGGCCACCGTGTCCTCGTCGAGCCCGTCCTCCCCGGCCTCGACGAGATGCAGCCACCTACCCCCCATCGTGCGCAGCAGCTTGCTCACATCGGCGGCAGCCACTTGCAGGGTCCCGCGGTCGTCGACGATCAGAGGCAGGGTCACTTCGCGGTTCACACTGGGGATCGTAGCCGCGGAAGGCTCACGCTCCGTGCCATACGGTGGTGATGTTGCAGAACTCTCGGATTCCGTGCCCCGACAGCTCCCGCCCGTAGCCGGACCGCTTGACCCCGCCGAACGGGAACGCCGGGTGGGACGCGGTCATCCCGTTGAAGAAGACCCCGCCGGCCTCCAGATCCCGTACGAAACGGTCGGTCTCGGCCTCGTCGCGGGTCCAGACGTTGGAACTCAGCCCGAACGGCGTGTCGTTGGCGATGGCCACCGCCTCGTCGAGGTCGGCGGCGCGGTAGAGCGTGGCGACGGGCCCGAACGCCTCCTCGTGGTGGATACGCATCTCGGGCGTGATGTCGGCGAGGACGGTCGGCGGGTAGTACCAGCCGGCGCCTTCGGGACGCTCACCCCCGCACAGCACGGTCGCGCCGCTCTCCACGGCGTCGTCGACGAGTTCCGTCAGGTCGTCGCGGCCCTGTTCGGTGGCGATCGGGCCGACGTCCGAGCCCTCGTCCAGCGGGTCGCCCACCGTGAGGGCCTTCATGGCCTCGGTGAAGCGTTCGGCGAAGGCGTCGAAGACGTCGGTGTGGACGATGAACCGCTTGGCGGCGATGCAGGACTGCCCGTTGTTCTGCACGCGGGCCGTCACCGCCGTCTTCGCCGCCTTGTCGAGGTCGGCCGACGGCATCACCACGTACGGGTCGCTGCCGCCCAGCTCCAGGACGGTCTTCTTGACCTCGTCCCCGGCGACCGAGGCGACCGCGCGGCCGGCCGGTTCGCTGCCGGTCAGGGTGGCCGCCTTGATCCGCGGGTCGCGCAGGATGTCCTCGATGGCGTCCGAGCCGACGAGCAGGGTCTGGAAGCAGCCCTCCGCGAAGCCCGCCCGGCGGAACAGGTCCTCCAGGTAGAGGGCGGTCTGCGGGACGTTCGAGGCGTGCTTGAGCAGCCCGACGTTGCCCGCCATCAGCGCGGGCGCGGCGAAGCGGATCACCTGCCAGAGCGGGAAGTTCCACGGCATGACGGCGAGGACCGGGCCCAGCGGGCGGTAGCGCACGAGGACGCGGGAGGCGCCGGAGTCCTCCGCGTCGGCCTTCGCGCCCTCCTCGTCGGCGAGGAGTTCCGCCGCGTGGTCGGCGTACCAGCGCATCGCCTTCGCGCACTTCGCCGCCTCGGCGCGGGCCTGCTTGACGGGCTTGCCCATCTCGATGGTCATCGTCCGGCCGATGTCCGGCGCGTCGCTCTCCAGGAGGTCCGCCGCCCGGTGCATCAGACGGGCGCGTTCCTCGTACGACGTGGTGCGGTGCGTTCGGAACGCGGCCTCCGCGGTGGCGAGGCGGTGTTCGATCTCCTTGTCGTCGAGGGCGTCGTAGGTCTGCAGGGTTTCGCCTGTTGCCGGGTTCACTGTTGCGATGGGCATTCTTCTGGCCTCCTGATGCTGTGTGTCCGGTGCGGGTCCGTGGGGGCCGGGCGCGCAGGTCCCCGCGTCCCCTGACGGGGCGCGTGCCCCTCTCGTCAGCGCGTATGCCGTTCCAGGCGGTCCAGGAACTCCGCCTGGGCCTTGATCAGGACCGCGCTGGCGCGGTTCATGTCCAGCCACTCCACCCGGTCCAGTTCCGGGAACTCCTGGACCTGGCCCGAGCCCCGGGGCCACTCCATCGTGAAGGTGCCGGGGACCACGGCCGTCGGGTCGAGGTCCGCCTCGACGGCCCAGACCGTGACGATCTTGCCGTTCGTCTGGGTGACCTCGCCGAGGGGGACGGGCTCGCCGTCGGGCGGTGGCAGGCCCAGTTCCTCCTGGAACTCGCGGCGGGCGGCGTCCCAGGCCGGCTCGTCGGGCTCGTACTCGCCCTTCGGCACGGTCCACGCCCCGGCGTCGCGCCGCGCGAAGAACGGGCCGCCCATATGGCCGAGCAGCACCTCGATGCCGTCGTCGCCGTGATGGCCTTGCTCGGTGCCGTCGGTGCGGCGGAACAGGAGCAAACCCGCGCTGCGTCTCGCGGCGGCGGCCGGGGTCATGACGCGACCCCCGGGTGCGCGGCGAGCACCGTCTCGACGGTGTCCGCCTCCGCGGGTGTCTTGTCCTCGCGGTAGCGCACGACCCGGGCGAAACGCAGGGCGACGCCCGCCGGGTAGCGGGTGGAACGCTGCAGACCGTCGTACGCGATCTCCACGACCAGCTCGGGACGGACCGTCACCACATAGCCGCTCTCCTCGACGGGGTCGACGGCGAGTTCCTGGAGCCGCTCGGTCTGCCAGGCCAGCATCACGTCGGTGAGGCCCTTGAACGTCTTGCCCAGCATCGCGAACGAGCCGTCCGGTCTGCGCGCGCCCAGATGCAGGTTGGAGAGTTTGCCGGTGCGCCGCCCGCTGCCCCACTCGGCGGCCAGCACGACCAGGTCGAGCGTGTGGACGGGTTTGACCTTCAGCCAGGAGGCGCCGCGCCGGCCCGCGCTGTAGGGGGCGTCCAGTGACTTGAGGACGACCCCCTCGTGGCCGCGCGCGAGCGTGTCGGTACTGAACTCCTCGGCGGCGGCCCGCGCCGCCTCGTCGGTGGGATCCGGCACGAGGAGACGCCGTACGCGCATCGGTTCGGGGACCAGCCGGGCCAGCTCCGCGTGGCGGTCGGCGAACGGCAGGTCCAGCAGATCCTGGCCGTCCACGGACAGGGCGTCGAAGAAGACGGGGGAGACGGGCACGGCCTCGGCCGCGGTCGCCACGTCCACCCGGGAACTGACGCGGCCCGCGGTCTCCTGGAAGGGCCGGGGCCGCCCGTTCCCGTCGAGCGCGATCACCTCGCCGTCCAGGATGAAACGCTCGCCCTTCAACTCCCTCGCGGCCCTGGTGATCTCGGGCAGCCGGTCGGTGATGTCGTCCAGGGTGCGGGTGTGGACGCGTACCTCGTCGCCGTCCCGGTGCACCTGGACGCGGATGCCGTCGAGCTTCTCCTCCACCACGCAGGCGCCGAGCTTGTCGAGCGCCTCGGCGACGGAGGGTGCGCTGTGCGCCAGCATCGGCAGGACGGGCCGGCCGACGGTGAGCCGGAACGCCTCCAGAGCCTCGGGTCCGTCGGCGAGCAGCCGCTCGGCCACGGTCTGCAGCGAACCCGCCAGCATCACGGCCCTGCGTACGTCGGCGGAGGGCGCGCCGGTCGCCCGGGCGAGCCCTTCGACGGCGACGGCGTCGAGGGCGCCCTGCCGTACCTCGCCGCCGATCAGCGCGCGCAGGAACTTCTGCTCGGACTCGGTGGCCGCGCCCATCAACTCCCCGACGAGCCCCGCCCGTTCGGCCTGCGAGCCGGTGCCGGAGACGGCGCCGAGAGCGGTCAGGCGGCCGTCCACCTCCCGCACGGTCAGCGTGGGCTCCCCGGCGGGCGGCACGGACGTGCCGAGGAGCTTCCAGCCGACACCGAGCCGCCCCTGGGGCAGGCGGCCCGCCAGATACGGGATGACGATCGGTACGTCGTCCGCCTCCGCGTCCCGGAACAGCTCCGCGAGCAGAGCGACCTTGCGGGACCGCGCCGAGGTGGCGGCGACCTCCTGGGACACGTTGGCGAGCCGGGACAGCAGCATGAAGTCATGGTGCTACGGAGACGCCCCGTCTACACCTGGGCGAGCCTGGACGGGCCCTCGCCGCCCACCCCGACGGGCACGTCACTGCACGCGTACCGCACGTCACCGCACGCCTACCGCCGCGTCCAGGTCCGCGAACAGCAGTTCGCCGTTGATCGTGGCGCCCGCCCGGTAGCCGCCGCTCGCCGCGTTCACGACCTGCTCGCCGAACCCGATCGCGTTGCCCGCCGCCCAGACGCCGGGCACGCTGGTCAGGCCCGTCGCGTCGACCACGGCGTACGAGCCGAACGGGGTCTCCTGGAGGTCGGCGCCCAGCTGTTCCAGCAGGCCGGTACGGGGGACCGCCCGGGGTGCCACGAACAGCACCGAGCGCTCATGGGCCGTGCCGTCCGCCAGCCGGACCGCCGTGAGCCGGTCGTCCTCGACGTCGAGCCCCGCGACCTCGCCGGGCACCACCGCGACCCCGGCCGCCGCGAGTCTGCGCAGATCCTCGTCCGCCAGCTCCTCCTCCGCGACCGTGTGCAGGAAAAGGGTCACGTCCTTGGACCACTGGGAGACCATCAGGGCCTGGTGTACGCCCATCGGGGTCGTGGCGAGTACGCCGAAGGCCTGGTCCCGCACCTCCCAGCCATGGCAGTACGGGCAGTGCAGCACGTCCCGGCCGAAGCGCTCCGCGACCCCCGGCACCGCCGGCAGCTCGTCCGCCAGGCCGGTGGCGACGAACAGCCGGCGCCCGTGCACCCTGCGTCCGCCGCCGAGCGTCACGTCGAACTCCCCGTCCGCGTCCCGCGCCACGTCCACCGCCAGGTCCCGGACCAGCTCGACGCCGTACCGCGCGATCTCCTCGCGGCCCACGGCCAGGAACTCGGCTGGTGACATGCCGTCCCGGGTCAGATAGCCCTGCATGTGGGCGGCGGGCGCGTTGCGCGGCTCGCCCCCGTCGATCACGAGCACACTCCGGCGTGCGCGCCCCAGGACGAGCGCCGCGGACAGTCCGGCCGCACCCCCGCCGACGACGACCACTTCGTATGTATCGGTCATGGTGACCACCTCCACTGAGAAGGTCGCGCCACAGCCCCCGCATTGACAAATGGCTTTGCCGAAACTGCAATAAGGGCATGAGCGAGCAGCGGCACAGGGGCCACGCAGACCACCGGGAGCACGCGGAGCACGGGGAGCGGGACCCGGGGGAGCAGGGCGACCGCGACACGGAAGGTGTCCTCGCCGAGGTCGGCCCCCGGCTGCGCCGCGTCCGCAAGGAGCGCGGTGCCACCCTCGCGGGCCTGTCCACCGCCACCGGCATCTCCGTGAGCACCCTCTCCCGCCTGGAGTCCGGACTGCGCAAACCCAGCCTGGAACTGCTGCTGCCCATCGCGCGGGCCCACCAGGTGCCCCTCGACGAGCTCGTCGGAGCGCCGCAGGTCGGCGACCCGCGCGTGAGGGCGGCCAAACCGATCGTCATGCACGGCCGTACGCACTGGCCGCTCACCCGCCAGCCCGGCGGCCTCCAGGCCTACAAGGTGCTGGAGCCGAAGCGGAAGGAGGAGCCGGAGCCCCGCGTCCACGAGGGCTACGAGTGGCTGTACGTGCTCTCCGGGCGGCTGCGCCTCGTACTCGGCGAGCACGACGTCGTACTCGGGGCCGGGGAGGCCGCGGAGTTCGACACACGCGTGCCCCACTGGTTCGGGTCGACGGGGGAGGGGCCGGTGGAGTTCCTGAGCCTCTTCGGCCGGCAGGGCGAGCGCATGCACGTCCGGGCGCGCCCGAAACGCGGTGGCGACCGGGCCGACTGACGCCGACCGGTCCCTACCGGTTCCCTGATCGGCAAGCGACCGCTTAGTATGCGGTTGACCCCGAGGCGCGAACCGCTACCGACACAGTCCCGTGGAGGCCCCGCATGCAGGCATGGCAAGTGCACGAGATCGGTGAGCCGGGCGAGGTGATGCGGCTGGCGGAGGTGGAGCGGCCCGTCCCCGGTGACGGCCAGGTCCTGCTCAAGGTGCGCGCGGCGAACATCAACTTCCCGGACGCCCTGATGTGCCGCGGGCAGTACCAGGTCAGGCCGCCGATGCCGTTCACGCCCGGGGTGGAGATCTGCGGCGAGACCGAGGACGGCCGGCGGGTCATGGCCAACCCCGCACTGCCGTACGGCGGCTTCGCCGAGTACGCCGTCGCGGACGCCGCGGCCCTGCTGCCCGCACCCGAGGCGCTGGACGACGCCGAGGCGGCCGCCCTGCACATCGGCTACCAGACGGGCTGGTTCGGCCTGCACCGGCGGGCCCGTCTGGAGGCCGGCGAGACCCTGCTCGTCCACGCTGCCGCAGGAGGGGTCGGCAGCGCGGCCGTGCAACTCGGCAAGGCGGCGGGAGCGACCGTCATCGGTGTCGTGGGCGGTGCGGACAAGGCCGCCGTCGCCCGTGAGCTGGGCTGCGACGTCGTCGTGGACCGGCGCACCGAGGACGTCGTCGCCGCCGTCAAGGAGGCCACCGGCGGCCGGGGCGCCGACGTGATCTACGACCCCGTCGGCGGTGACGCCTACACCCAGTCCACCAAGGTCGTCGCCTTCGAGGGCCGGATCGTGGTCGTCGGCTTCGCGAGCGGCACGATCCCCAGCCCGGGGCTCAACCACGCCCTGGTGAAGAACTACTCGATCCTCGGCCTGCACTGGGGTCTCTACAACACCAAGGACCCGAAGCTGGTCCTGCGCTGCCACGAGCAGCTCACCGAGCTGGCCGCCCGAGGGGCGATCAGGCCGCTCGTCAGCGAGCGCGTGCCGCTGGACGGCGCGGCCGACGCCGTCCAGCGGGTCGCCGACGGCGTCACCACGGGCCGGGTCGCCGTGCTGCCCTCCCTCACCACCACCCTTACGGACACGGACACGGACACGGACACGGACGAGAACGGAGCCGTCGCATGACCGACGCCGCGAACGGGGGCGGGCCGGTCGACGCCGCCGAACTGCGCCGCCGCACCCAGGAGCTGCTGGCCGCCCACCCGGTCGACCGCACGGACCGGACGGACTTCCTCAAGGCCCGCTTCGACGCCGGACTCGCCTGGGTGCACTACCCCGAAGGGCTCGGCGGCCTCGGCGCGCCGCGCTCCCTCCAGGCCGTCGTCGACACCGAACTGGAGGCCGCGGGCGCTCCCGACAACGACCCGCGGCGCATCGGCATCGGCCTCGGCATGGCCGCCCCGACGATCCTCGGCTACGGCACCGAGGAGCAGAAGAACCGCTTCCTGCGGCCCCTGTGGGTCGGCGAGGAGGTCTGGTGCCAGCTGTTCAGCGAACCGGGCGCCGGCTCCGACCTCGCGGCGCTGGGCACCCGCGCGGTTCGCGAGGGTGGGGGAGACTGGGTGGTCAACGGCCAGAAGGTGTGGACGTCCAGCGCCCACCTCGCCCGCTGGGCCATCCTCATCGCCCGCACCGACCCGGACGCGCCCAAGCACCGCGGCATCACCTACTTCGTCTGCGACATGACCGACCCCGGGGTCGAGGTGCGGCCGCTGCGCCAGATCACCGGCGAGGCCGAGTTCAACGAGGTGTTCCTCACCGACGTCCGCATCCCCGACGCACACCGCCTCGGCGAGGTCGGCGACGGCTGGCGGGTCGCGCAGACCACCCTCATGAACGAGCGGGTCTCCATCGGCGGCATGCGCATCCCCCGCGAGGGCGGGATGATCGGCCCCGTCTCCAAGACCTGGCGCGAACGCCCCGACCTGCGCACCCACGACCTGCACCAGCGCCTGCTGAAGCTGTGGGTCGAGGCCGAGGTCGCGCGCCTCACCGGCGAACGCCTGCGTCAGCAGATGGTCGCGGGACAGCCGGGCCCCGAGGGCTCCGGCATGAAACTCGCGTTCGCCCGCCTCAACCAGGAGATCAGCGGCCTGGAGGTCGAACTCCTCGGTGAGGAGGGCCTGTTGTACGACGACTGGACGATGCGCCGCCCCGACAAGGTCGACTTCACCGGCCGTGACGCCGGCTACCGCTATCTCCGCTCCAAGGGCAACAGCATCGAGGGCGGGACCAACGAGGTCCTGCTGAACATCGTCGCCGAACGCGTGCTGGGCCTGCCCTCCGAGCCGCGCACCGACAAGGACGTCGCCTGGAAGGACCTCGCCCGATGACCACGCAGAGCGCCCAGCCCGACCTGCTGTACTCGGAGGAGGAAGAGGCGCTGCGCGCCGCCGTCCGCGACCTGCTCGCCGACCACTGCGACCCGGCCGACGTGATCGCCCGCACGGAGTCCGGCGCGCCGCACGACCGTGAGGCGTGGAAGGCCCTCGCCGAGGGCATGGGCCTCGCGGGCCTGCTGGTGCCCGAAGCGCTCGGCGGACAGGGCGCCACGCACCGCGAAGCCGCCGTCGTACTGGAGGAGTTGGGCCGCGCGGTCGCCCCGGTGCCGTATCTGACGAGCGCGGTCGTCGCCACCGAGGCCCTGCTGGCGTGCGACGCCGACGACCTCCTCGCCGAGCTGGCGTCCGGCCGCCGTATCGGCGCCCTCGCCGTCGCCCTGAACATCGCCCCCGGCGGCGCCCACCGGACCGTACGCGTCGAAGGCGGCGCCCTGCACGGCGAGTTGACCGGCATCGCGGACGCCGCCGCCGCCGACGTGCTGCTCGTCCCCGCCGAGGACGGCGGCCTGTACGCCGTCGACGCGGACGCCGTGACCGTCACCGCGCAGGTGTCCCTGGACCTGACCCGGCCGGTCGCGAAGGTCGTCCTCGACGGAGCGGACGCGCGCCGGATCGGCGACGCCGCCCCCGCCGTACGACGTGCCCTGCGGGCCGGCGCCGGACTGCTCGCCTCCGAACAACTCGGCCTGGCCGAATGGTCGTTGACGGAGACCGTGCGCTATCTGAAGGAGCGCAAGCAGTTCAACCGCCCGGTCGGCGGCTTCCAGGCGCTCAAGCACCGGCTCGCCCAGCTCTGGCTGGAGACCGTCCACACACGTGCCGCGGCCCGCAACGCGGCCGACGCGCTGGCCGGTGGGAGCGCGGACGCGGACGTGGCGGTCGCCCTCGCCCAGGCGTACGCGGCACCCGTCGCCGTCCACGCCGCCGAGGAGGCGCTCCAGTTGCACGCCGGTATCGGCATGACCTGGGAGCACCCGGTGCACCTGTATCTGAAGCGGGCCAAGGCCGACTCGATCGCGTACGGGACGGCGGGCAGCCACCGGGAGGCACTGGCCGGACTGGTGGATCTCCAGGCCCCCTGATTGCTCACCCGGCCCACCGGCTCACGCGCACCGGCTCACCGGCACGCAGTGCACGAAGGCCCGCTTCTGCCCCCTGGGGGACGGGAGCGGGCCTTCGCGTGTACGCGGCCCGATGAAGTGAACGCACAGCGGCAGTCCGGCCAACTCCCCGCACGGCTCTGCTCCTTGGACATGTCAAGACTCCATACTCTCCCCAGTCCCGACTTCGTCGGCCGGGGCTCCCCGAGACCCCGTACGGCACTCCCAGGGAGGCAGACATGGCCCTCACCACCCGTCGCAGAGCCCTCACCACCCTCGCCGCCGGTCTGGCGGGCGGTATCGCCCTGCCCGCGTACGCACAGGCGAGCGAGGACCGGCACCGCCCGCGTCCGCTGTGGCGTGCCCACGCCCACAACGACTATCTCCACACCCGGCCCCTGTTCGACGCGCTCGACCACCGCTTCGGCAGCGTCGAGGCCGACATCTTCCTCGTCGACGGCCAACTCCTCGTCGCCCACGACCCGGTGGAGCTGGACCCGGCCCGCACCCTGGAATCCCTCTACCTGAAGCCCCTCGCCGCCCGGGTGAAGGCCAACCGGGGCTCGGTGTACCGCGGATACCGCAAGCCGCTCCAGCTGCTGATCGACATCAAGACCGAGGGCTCGGCCACCTACCTCGAACTGGACCGCCGACTGCGCCGCTACCGGCACCTGTTCACCACGTACGCCCACGGCCGCGTCCACCCCGGCGCGGTGACGGCCGTGATCTCCGGCGACCGGGCCGCCCGGGTGCCCATGGAGGCCCAGACCGTACGGCACGCCTTCTACGACGGCCGCCTCCTCGACCTGCTGGCCCCCGCCCCGGCCCCGGCCTCCTTCATCCCGCTGATCAGCGACAACTGGACGCTCAACTTCACCTGGCAGGGCGTCGGCACGTTCCCCGAGGTCGAGCGGCAGAAGCTGCGCGGGATCATCCTGGCCGCGCACTCCCGGGGGCAGAAGGTCCGCTTCTGGGCCACCCCGGACCTGGCGGGGCCCGCCCGTGACGCGGTCTGGAGCGAACTCCTCGCCGCGGACGCCGACTACCTCAACACCGACGACCTCGCGGGCCTGGAAGCCTTCCTGGACGCCCACCGGCAGGCGTAGACCGGCACGGGCGTAGCCCAGCGCTTTCACGCACAGTCAACACACGTTCGGCCTACGCGTCAGCCGCACGGACGAACCACCCGTTACGCCACACTTGCGGCCGAAAGCCGCGGTGTGGCGTGGCGGAGGAGGTTGACGGTGGCTATTTCCATCTCTGTGGTGCTGCTGCTCGTGATTCTGACGGTGGTCTTCCTGCGCAACGGCGCGCTGAAGCTCTCGCACGCGCTGGTCTGCGTCCTGCTCGGCTTCTATCTGGCGAGCACCAGCATGGCGCCGACCATCCACAACGGGGTCGCGGCGACCACCGACATCGTCAGCAGCCTCAGGCCTTGACGGCCTCGGGCTCCGGCCGCCCGGCAGCCTCATGAGTCGGCGGCCTCACGCCTTGGAGAAGACGCCGATGCCGTTGGGCACCGGGCGTTCGGCCCCGCCGCTGGGGTGGTTGCGTACGGTCGCGGTGGTCGATCCGGGCTCCCGGGCGGCCATCGTCGTGGAGCCGCCGCCGTCCAGACTGAACGCGTCCACCGCACCCAACTCCTTCATCGTGTCGGCGACTTCCGCGATGGTGAGACCGCTGCGGAACTCCACCGCCCCGTCGAGCGCCAGCAACAGCAGCCGGTGGCCACCGTCCGAGATGCCCGCCGCGGTCCGTACCGCCGCCGTCACATCGTCGAGCCCGGCGAGCGGCTGCCCGCCCCGCAGGACCGGATAACCGCCGATCGCGAAGTGGTACGGGGTCTTCGACGAGGCCGCCACCAGGCGATGCCGCACCACGACCTGTTCGCCCACGGACAGCTTGCGCAGCTGCTGGGCTCCCGCCTCCCGGCCGACCAGAACAGTGGTGTCCGAAGCGATGGGTCCGCTGCCGGGGGTGTCGGCCGATGACACCACCCGGCCGTCCTGGACGGTCACCTCGTAGGTGTCCGTGCTGCAGGGCGCGGCCCGGTCGGTGTCCGTCCCGCAGGTGGCCCGCACCCGGGAGACCTGACCCCAGTCCGAGGTGAACGCGCCGACGGAGCCCACGGGCAGCGCGTACTGGTTGAGGCCGCCGAGCGGCAGCCGCGTCTGCGGTGTCTCGACCGAACCGTCCAGGGCCAGGCTGTCGAGCCGGGCCCGGTGGTCCGTACCCACGCCGAGCACGTCCTCGGTGCTCGTGCCGGGCGGCAGGGCGGGGCCGAAGCGCTGGCCGTTCGGTACGGCCGCCTTGAAGGTGTGCCCGCTCGCGACGGCCGGTCCGACGGGCGCGCCGGTCGCCTCCACCCCTGGGTGCTGGGTCTCGGTGATGTTGAAGAAGTCGCCGTTGACGCCCGCGACGGCACCCTGGGCGTCGGCCAGCCGGGAGACCGTCGCCCGGGCCGCGACCACGCCCGGGTGGAGCAGGTCGACGCTCACCTTGGGGTGGGCGAGGTCGACGCTGAGCACGTGTGCGTGCGCCACCCCCTTGGCGGCCGGGATGTCGAACTCCATATAGCGCACACCCGGCGCGATCCGGCTGAAGGCCGGGGCGCCGCCGGTCGGCGCACCACTGGCCGGTGCCGCTCCGACGAGGGCGGCGCCGGCCAGCGCGCTCCATGCGGCGAAGACCGTCAGTGCGGTTCTGAGTCGTCCGGTGCGTAGTGTCACGGTGCCCCTGCTCTCTCCGCTGTCTCCTCAAATGGCCCAGGACACGGGGGAGTTCACCACAGAGTGGGTGCCTTGACGATGACTACGTGCCGACGAGGCGTGAACGCGTCAGGAAACGTACCCCTTCGGGCGCCTCCAGCGAGAAGCCGCTGCCTCTGCCGGGCACGACGTCCACGATCAGCCTGGTGTGGTTCCACACCTCGTACTGGCTGCGTGACATCCAGAACGTGACCGGTTCCTCGACTCCCTCGACGGCCAGTGAGGCGAGCAGCACGTCGGAGTCGCCCGTCTTGAACTCGCCCTCCGGGTAGCACATGGGGGCGCTGCCGTCGCAGCAGCCGCCGGACTGATGGAACATCAGTGGACCGTGTGCGTCCCGCAGTTTGCGCAGCAGGTCGGCTGCGGCGGGGGTCAGTTCCACGCGTGGGGTGGGGTCGGTCGAGGGCACGGGGCATCACTCCTCATCTCCGGGAGTACTGCCGCGGACCCTACCTCCGGCCGCGGCCGGGTGGGGCTGCCCCCGCGCAGTTCCCCGCGCCCCAGGCGCCTGGGGAGTGGCGCGGGACCCTGCCTCCGGGTGCGGGTCGGTGGGGGTGGTCCGCGCCGTTCCCCGCGCCCCCAGGTGCTTGGGGAGTGGCGGGGGGCCTTGCTTCCGGGTGCGGGTCGGTGGGGGTGGTCCGCGCCGTTCCCCGCGCCCCCAAAAAGACGGGGCTGCGCCCCGGTCTTTCCGGGGGCGCGCCCGTGGGGACCGGCTGTGCCCCGGGTTTTTAGGGGCGCGGGGAACTGCGCAGTCGGTCCCCAGCGGGGCCGCAGGTGATGAACTACCCGTTCATGCCGCCGCCAGCGGGAAGTGGCACAGGGCCGTGTGGGGGGCCGCGCCCGGCGCATCCCGTACCGCCGCCGGCGGCGCCTGCGTGGCGCACCGCTCCTCCGCCCGCGGACACCGCGTGCGGAACCGGCAGCCCGACGGGATGTCGAAGGGGGACGGGATCTCCCCCTTGAGCTGGATCTCCCGGTCGCCGGACACACGGGACGCGTCCAGGACCGGCGCGGCCGACATCAGTGCCGAGGTGTACGGATGCTGGGGCCGCTCGAAGACATCCTCCGTGGCGCCGTGTTCGATGACCTTGCCCAGGTACATCACGGTCACCCGGTCGGCGATGTACCGCACCACGGACAGGTCGTGGGAGATGAAGACGTACGCCACGCCGAGGCGTTCCCGCAGTTCCGACAGGACGTTCAGGACCTGGGCCTGCACCGACAGGTCCAGCGCGGACACCGGCTCGTCGCAGACGATGAGGTCGGGGTCAAGGGCCAGCGCGCGGGCGATCCCGATGCGCTGGCGCTGTCCGCCGGAGAACTCGTTCGGGTAGCGGTGCGCGTCGCTGTCGCGCAGCCCGACCAGGGCGAGGAGTTCGCGGACGCGCTTCTCCCGCGCCTTCGCGTCCGGCACGACGTCCCGGTGGGTGCGCCAGGGCTCCCCGATCAGGTCGGCGGCCGACATCCGCGCGTTGAGCGAGGCGAAGGGGTCCTGGAAGACCATCTGGACACGGCGGCGCCAGGCCAGTAGCTCCTTGCCGCGCAGGGCGAACGGGTCGGTGCCGTCGAACCGTACGGTGCCCGCGTCGGGCCGTTCCAGGCCGAGCAGCACCCGGGCGAGGGTGGACTTCCCGCACCCCGACTCGCCGACGAGCCCCAGGGTCTCGCCCCGGCCGAGCTGTATGTCCACCCCGTCCAGGGCGGTCAGCCGGCGGCGGCCGTGACCGAAGGTCTTGGTGACGCCGCTGACCTCCAGCAGGGGCCCGGACCCCTGAGGCCCGCCGCTCCCGGACATGCGGCTTTCGGACGTGCGGCTCTCAGGCACGGGCGAGCTCCTCGGAGAAATGGCAGGCGGCCGAGCGTCCGTCGCCCGACGCGCGCAGGGTCGGCCGTTCCTGGACGCAGCGCTCGCGCACCAGCGGACAGCGGTCCTGGAAGACGCATCCGGCCGGCACCGCGCTCAGTTCGGGCGGGCTGCCGGGCACGGCGGGCAGCGGGCGTCCGCGTACGGCGTGTTCCGGCACCGAGTCGAGCAGCCCGCGGGTGTAGGGGTGGCGTGGGGCGGCGAAGACCTCGCGCACCGGCCCGTTCTCGACGACCGTGCCCGCGTACATGACGACCACGTCGTCCGCGCGCTGGGCGACCACGGCCAGGTCGTGCGTGATCAGGACGAGGGCCATCTCCCGCTCGTCCTGGAGGTCCCGCAGCAACCGCATGATCTGCGCCTGCACGGTCACGTCGAGCGCGGTGGTGGGTTCGTCGGCGATGAGGACGTCGGGGTCGAGGGCGACGGCCATCGCGATCAGCAGCCGCTGCCGCATACCGCCGGAGAACTGGTGCGGGTACGAACGGGCCCGCTGCCGCGGCTCGGGAATGCCGACCCGGGTCATCAGCTCGATCGCCTTCTCGTGCGCCTGGCGCCGGGAGAGTCCGCGGTGGATGCGGAACGGCTCGCCGATCTGCCGGCCGACCGGCTGCACCGGGTTGAGGGCGGTCAGGGCGTCCTGGAACACGATCGACAGCACGGGGCCGGCGAGTTTCCGGCGTTCCGCGGGGCTCATCCGCAGGGTGTCGCTGCCCCTGACCCGTACGGCCCCGCCGGTCACCTCGGCCGCGGGGTCGAGGAGCCCCACGACCGACAGCGCGGTCATGGACTTGCCGCAGCCCGACTCACCGAGGAGGGCGAGGGTACGGCCGCGACGGACACTGAAACTGACGCCGTCGACGGCGCGTACCTGCCCGGAGGGTGTGCTCAGGTCGACGCAGAGCCCCTCGACGTCGAGGGCGGGGGTGTTGTCGGGGATGTCGGCGGCGGCCGGCGAGGGCGCGGCGGTGGTCGTCACGGGATCAGCTCCGGAGGTACGGCGGCGGAGGCACCGCGGCGCTTGGTGGGCAGCGTGAGGCGCCAGCGCTGGGCGGGGTCGGTGGCCATGCGGACCCAGGCGGCGAGCACCGTGGCGGACACCGTCGTGAACACGATGGCGAGCCCCGGGAGCACGGTGATCCACCAGGCCGTCTGGAGGTACTGCCGGCCCTGGGCGACCATCAGGCCCCAGCTGACGTCCGGCGGCTGGATACCGATGCCCAGGAAGCTGAGCGAGGACTCGGTCAGCATGACGAAGCAGAAGTCGAGGGCGGCGACCGTCAGCAGGGTCGGCAGGGCGATCGGCAGGATGTGCCGGTAGATGATGCTGCGACTGGGGGTACCGAAGGTGCGGGCCGCGTCCACGAACAGGCGGCTGCGCAGTTCCGCCGCCTCCGCCCGCGCGGTGCGCAGATACACCGGTATACGGGCCACCGCGAGGATCAGTACGAGGTTCAGCGCGCTCGGCGAGAACACGTACAGCACGACCACCGCGATCAGCAGGGAGGGGAAGCTGAGGATCACGTCGGCGACGCGCATAGCGAGGCTCTCCCGGCGGCCCCCGTGGTAGCCGGCCCACAGGCCGAGCGCCGAGCCGATCAGCAGCGAGCACAGCACGGCCGGGACGGCCACGGACAGGGTCGTCGCGGCGGCGTCGATCAGCCTGGCCAGCACGCTGCGCCCGAGGACGTCGGTGCCGAACAGTCCGTACACCCCGTCGCCCAGGGACGGGGGCCGCAGGGAGGAGTCCAGGTCCTGCCGCTGCGCGCGGTCGCCGATGACGAGCCGCCCGAAGAGCGCGACGAGGACGACCAGGGAGAGGACGACGGCGGCGACGGCCGCCGCGCGGTCACGGCCCAGCATTCGCCACCAGTTCGCCCGGTGGGGCGAGGATGCGGCGCCGGCCGGGGTGTCGGCGCCGGTGTCCGCCGCGGTGTCGGCCGCAGTGGTGTCCGGGGCGCCGGCGGCGGTGGTGTCCCGGGTGTCGGCAGCGGTGGTGCCCACGGTGGTGGTGTCCGCGCCGGCGCCCGCGGTCGTGTCCGCGGTCGTGGGTTCTTCTCGGGGCATGGTGCTTCCTTCGCTCACGCCGGCACCGCCAGTCGCACACGGGGATCGGTCAGCGCGTGACACACGTCGACCAGGATGTTGAGCGCGAAAATCGTCACCGCGGTGAGGAGCACGGCCGCCTGGAGGACCGCGAAGTCGCGCTGGAGGATGGAGTCGATCATGAGTTTGCCGATGCCCGGCCAGCCGAAGATCGTCTCGACGATGACCGCGCCGTTGACCAGGCCGACCGCCAGGTCGCCGGCCACGGTCAGGACCGGCGTCACCGCGTTGCGCAGGGCGTGCCCGAAGATCACCCGCCGGGGCGTGGCGCCCTTGCTGCGGGCGATCTTGACGTAGGGGGCGGAGAGGGCGGTGACCATGCTGCCGCGCACCACCTGGACCAGTACGCCGAAGGGCCGGATCAGCAGGGTGGCGACGGGCAGGACCCATATCTCGGGTCCGCCGAGCGTGCCGGAGGTCGGCAGCCAGCCGAGGCTCACCCCGAAGACGAGCACGCCCATGATGGCGAACCAGAAGTCGGGGATGCTGGCGGCCGTCATCGACAGCAGGCTGGCGATCCGGTCGACCAGGGAGTTGGGGCGGTAGGCGGCCAGGCTGCCGACCAGCAGCGCCCCGGTGATCGCGAGCAGCATGGTCACACCGGCGAGCTGCAGGGTGACCGGGAAGGCGTCGAGCACCATCTCGGTCGCCGGCTGCCCGGTCCGCAGCGAGGTGCCGAAGTCGAGGTGGGCGGCGTCGACGAGGTAGTTCCACAGCTGTGCGGGGATCGACAGGTCGAAGCCCTGGGCGGCGGAGAACTCCGCGCGCTGCTCGGCGGTCGCGCTCAGCGGGAGGTAGAGGTCGACCGGATTGCCGGTCATACGGGCCAGGAAGAAGACGCCCAGCACCACACAGAAGAGCGGGATGGCGCTGGAGATCATGCGTTTGCGCAGGAAGGGGATCATGTCAGTCCTTCGCCCCCTCGGCGGGACCGACCTCGGCCAGCCGCATTTCGTCGCCGGTGGCGGAGTTCGGTTCGTACCGGATCGACGGTGACAGCCCGAGCAGTCCGGTCATATGGGCGATGTGGGTGTACTGGACGACGGTGTCGTTCTGGTCGGCGAGCAGGTCGGCGAAGGCGTCCTGGCGCTTCCGCCCGGACAGCAGGCCCGCGTCGGCGATGCGCCGGTCGAGTTCCCCGGTGCCGAAGGTGGACTGCGGTCCGTCGCTGAGCAGGTACTGGCTGGCGGTGAAGGCCGCGTCACCGGCCTGGTTGCCGTGCATGATCAGCAGGGCGATGGGCCCGACGTTCTTCGGCAGCGGCCTCAGTTGGTACTGGAGCTGGGTGGCGGTGTCGGCCATGCGCACCCGCACGCTCAGCCCGATCTCCTTCATCTGGTACTGCAGGGCCTCCGCGGTCTCCGACACCCCGGAGAACATGCCGTTGCGGGCGACCAGGGTGATGGTGCGGTCCGTGGGTACGCCGTCGGCCTCGGCCTCCTTCACCAGGGCGCGGGCCTCGGCCACGTTCTGGCGGGTCGGCTCGATCGCGTCGCTGTGTCCGACCACTCCGGGCGGTACGAGCTGGCCCGCGGGTTCGGCCAGTCCGCCGAGCAGGGCGTCGATGATGCCCTGGCGGTCGACGGCCAGGTCGATGGCCCGGCGCACCCGCAGATCGTCGAGAGGCGCCTCGCGGCCGTCCAGGCGCAGCGCGGTCGTCTCGTTGTTGGGATAGGAGGCGGTCGTGTCCTTCTCCGCCTCCATCGAGTCCAGCGCGACGGCGATCTCCGCCTCGTCCTTGTCGATCATGGCGGCCCGGACACTGGCGTCGCTGCGCCAGACGTAACGGGCCCGGGGGAAGGCGGGAGCCTTGCCCCAGTAGTCGTCGTAGCGGCTGAGGGAGATCGCGGTACCGGCCTGCCACGAGCGCACGGCGTACGGGCCGGTCCCGATCGGGACGCGCACCTTGGCCTCGGTGCTCGTGGAGCGCGGCACGATCTCCACGAAGCTCAGGCGCAGCGGAAGGATGGGGTCGGGCTCGGGCGTGGTGACGGTCAGCCGGTTGTCGCCGACCGCCTTCACCTTCAGGTCGTCGTCGCCGAAGACATAGCCCTCGACGTTGCAGGCGAGGTCGGAGTTGACCGCCCGGTCGATGGAGAAGGCGGCGTCCTTCGCGGTGAAGGGCTCACCGTTCTGGAAGGTCACCCCGTCACGGGTGTCGAAGGTCCAGGTACGCGGCCCGGTCTGCTTCCAGCCCGTCGCGAGCAGCGGGTGCAGTTCGCCGGAGTCGGGATCGCGTTCGACGAGCGGCTCGGTGATGTTGGACCGCACGACGACGCCGGTACTCGTCAGGGAGGCCTCGCAGGGCTCAAGCGTGGGTGGCTCCTGGGTGAGCACCACGCGCAGGGTGCGGCCGTCGGCCTGACCGGCGTCGCCGCCGGCGCTGTTGGCCACGGCACAGCCACTGGACACCAGCACCGCGCCCGCCAGCAGCAGGGCGGTCGTCGGGCGGGGCCGCCGTCGGCCGGGCGGAGGGGAGGAAACGGGGGACTTCATCGTCGGCGTATCTCCGGGGGAGTGCTGATGTGTCACGTTCCGAGTTCGGGCCGACCTCCTGAGCTGTTTACACTTACGTACTCGGTCCGCATCTGTGAACGCCGAAGCTAAACCGGCACCGTGGCAGCGTCAAGGGATGCGCGTCGACGGATCTTGCCGGTGCCGTCGCCGGCGGGGAGTCGCGGCGGCGCTGCCGTAACCGCCTGTCGCCGCGCGACCACCATCCGGTCCGGTCCGGATGCCGGTGGGTACGGGCCGGCTGACACACGTCACCCGACCTGCGCCCGACCTGCGGCGCCCGACTCCAGCGCCCAGCCTCCAGCACCGAATCTTCAGCAGTGGATTTTCAGACTGACGGGAGTACCACCATGTCCCACTCCGCCACCCCCGCCGCCCAGGCCACCTCCGCCCCCACCGACCCGGCAGCCCAGGGCACCGTCCTTCAGGTGTCTCCGCTGCTCCCCGCCCTGGAGAAGGCGCTGGCCGAGCGTCACCGCACGGTCCGGCTGCATGAACTGCCCGACCCCGCGGCCTACCTGCGCGAGCAGGCCGAGGGCGTGGTGGCCGCGGTGACCAGCGCGCGCTTCGGTGTCGCCAACTCCCTCATGGACGCGCTGCCGAAACTGGGTGCGATCGTCCACTTCGGCGTCGGCTACGAGACCACGGACGTGGCCCACGCCCGGGCGCGCGGCATCGACGTCAGCAACACCCCCGACGTGCTCAATGACTGCGTGGCCGACCTCGCCGTGGGCGGTCTGATCGACGTGATGCGCGAGCTGTCGGCCGCCGACCGGTACGTACGGGCCGGCCGGTGGGGCGCGGCCCCCTACCCGCTGACCTCCCGGGTGAGCGGGAAGCGGGTGGGCATCCTCGGTCTCGGCCGGATCGGCCGGGCCGTGGCGCGGCGGCTCGAAGGCTTCGACATGGACATCGCGTACTGCTCGCGGGGCCCGGTGTCCGACGTCCCCTACCGCTACCTGCCCACCGCGCGGGAGCTGGCCGCCGAGTGCGACGCGGTCGTCGTCACGGTCGCGGGCGGGGCGGGTACCCGGGGGCTGGTCTCGGCGGAGGTGCTGGACGCGCTCGGTCCCCGGGGCTTCCTGGTCAACGTCGCGCGCGGAAGCGTCGTCGACGAGCCGGCGCTGGTCGCGGCGGTGCGGGAGGGGCGGATCGCCGGTGCGGCGCTCGACGTCTTCGCCGACGAACCGAACGTGCCACAGGCGCTGCTGGAGTCGGACCGGGTGCTCCTGCTGCCCCATGTGGCCAGTGGGACGCACGAGACGCGGCAGGCGATGGCCGACCTGGTCCTGGGCAACGTCCAGCGGTTCATGGCGGAGGGGGTCCTGCTCACTCCTGTTCCGTAGCCCCTGTTCCGCAGCCCTGTTCGGTGGTCGTTCCATGGTCGGCCATTGACAGCCGCGAGGGCGGCTGTCTACAAATGAGAACGCGGACTACATATGAGGACGGCATTCATGGCAGGGAACGCAGCACGCATCGCCGACGTCACCGTGACCCCCGTGGCCTTCAAGGACTACCCACTGCTCAACACGGTCGGGGTGCACGAGCCCTACGCGCTGCGCACGATCATCGAGATGACCACGGAGTCCGGTGTCACCGGCATCGGGGAGACCTACGGCGGCACGGTCCACCTGGAACGGCTGCGCCGCGCCGCCGAGGGACTGATCGGCCTGGACGTCTGGAACCTCAACGACCTGGTCGCCCGCACCACACGCGCGCTGGGCGAGGACACCTCAGGCGGCGACGGCATGTCCGGCATGGTCACCGGCAGCAGCGCCGTGGACCGGGTCATGTCGCCGTTCGACGTGGCCTGTCTGGACATCCAGGGCAAGCTGATCGGCAGGCCGGTCAGCGACCTCCTCGGCGGAGCCGTCCGCCCCTCGGTCCCCTACAGCGCCTACCTCTTCTACAAGTGGGCCGCACACCCCGGGCAGCCGGACGACGACTGGGGCGCCGCCCTCGACCCGGCGGGCCTGGTCGACCAGGCCCGCCGCATGATCGACACGTACGGCTTCTCCTCCATCAAGCTCAAGGGCGGTGTCTTCCCGCCCGACGAGGAGATCGCGGCGGTCAGGGCCCTGCGCGAGGCGTTCCCCGACCTGCCGCTGCGCCTCGACCCCAACGCGGCCTGGAGCACGGAGACCTCGCTGTACGTCGCCCGCGAACTGGACGGAGCCCTGCAGTACCTGGAGGACCCGACCGAGGGCATCGACGGCATGGCGGCCGTCGCCGCGGGGACGCCGACACCCCTGGCGACCAACATGTGCGTCGTCTCCTTCGACGACCTCGCCCCGGCCGTGGCCCGCGGGTCCGTGGGCATCGTCCTGTCCGACCACCACTTCTGGGGCGGGCTGCGGCGCGGACTCCAACTCTCCGCGATCTGCGACACGTTCGGCCTCGGCCTGTCGATGCACTCCAACTCGCACCTCGGCATCAGCCTCGCGGCGATGACCCATCTCGCGGCGGCCACCCCGCGCCTCACCTACGCCTGTGACACGCACACGCCGTGGAAGCAGCCGGACGAGGATGTCGTCGACACGGGGGTGCTGCGCTTCACCGAGGGCCGCGTCACCGTCCCGACGGCACCCGGTCTGGGAGTGGAACTGGACCGGGACGCCCTCGCCCGGCTCCACCGGCAGTACCTCGACTGCGGACTGCGCGACCGCGACGACACCGGCTACATGCGCACCGTGGACCCCTCCTTCTCGACCAAGACCCCCCGGTGGTGACCCGCCCGTGCACATCATGCTCAACCACCGCATCCTGAGCCGCTTCCACGCACCGCTCAAGGCCCGCGCGCAGGGCCCGCACACCTGGCTGGAGTCCTTCGACTGGACGACGGAACGGATCTCCGAAGCCATCACCGACGTCGAGGTGTTCGTCGGTTCACAACTGCCGGCCGAGGACGCCCGGCGCGCCGAACGGCTCCGGCTCGTGCACGTCGTCGGCGCCGGCTACGACGGCATCCCGTTGGACGCGCTCGGCCCGCAGGTGTCGGTCACCACCACGCACCACCACGGCCGTTCCATCGCCGAGCACGTGCTCATGTCCGTCATGATGCTGTCCCGCGACGTCCTGGGCGCCGACCGGGCGCTGCGGTCCGGGCGGTGGCGCAACGTGGCCGTCGACCCTGAACTGCCGTTCGGGACGACACTGGAGGGCCGCCGGGTCGGCGTCATCGGCTTCGGTGAGACCGGCACCGAGGTCGCCCGCCTCTGCCAGGCGGTCGGCATGCGGGTGCGTGCCGTGCGGCGCGACCCCTCCGCGCCCGTCCCCGCCGACCTGCGGACCGACTGGATCGGCGGCGACGACCGGCTGCCCGACCTGCTGGCCGAATCCGACGTCGTGGTGGTCACGGTCCCCCTCGGCCCCGCCACCCGCGGGCTGATCGGCCCCGCCGAACTGGCGGCCATGGGAGCGGGAGCCCTGCTGGTCAACGTGGCCCGCGGGCCCGTCGTTCAGGAGGAGGCCCTGTACGAGGCCCTCGACACCGGTGTCATCGCCGGTGCCGCGCTTGACGTGTGGTGGTCGGGCCCGCCGCAGGCACCGAGCCGGCTGCCGTTCCACCGGCTGCCCAACGTGCTGATGACCCCGCACCACTCGGGCCACACCACCGACACCTTCGCCGCCCGTGCGACGGAGATCGCCGACAACATCAACCGCCTGGAGCAGGGCCGTCCGCTCGTCAACGTGGTGCGCGCCGCCACCTCCCCGGCCCTCTGACCCGGCCCCCTGCCCCGGCACCCGCCCCGCCCCAGCGGCCTCGCCGCCCTTCCACCCTCGCTGTCTCTCCGCCTCTCTGCCTCAGGAGTTGAAGACCCCCATGCTCGAAGGCGTCCTCTTTTTCCCCGTCACGCCCTTCACCGATCTCGGTGAGGTCGACCTGGCCGTCCTGCACCAGCACGTCTCGGCGGGGACCGACGCCGGTCCCGGTGGCGTGTTCGTCGCCTGCGGTACCGGTGAGTTCCACGCCCTGGACGTCGAGGAGTTCACCGCGGTCGTACGGACCGCCGTCGACGCGGTGGGCGGACGGGTCCCGGTGTACGCGGGGGCCGGAGGTGCGCTCGGGCTGGCCCGCCGCTTCGCCCGCGCCGCCGCCGAAGCCGGCGCGGACGGCCTGCTGCTCATGCCTCCCTACCTGGTCGACTCACCCGCCGAGGGCCTGGTCGCGTACGTCCGCGCGGTCGCCCAGGAGACCTCCCTGCCGGTGATCGTCTACAACCGTGGCAACGCGCGATTCGACGAGGACACTGCGGCACAGGTGGCCCAACTGCCCACGGTGACAGGCTTCAAGGACGGCACGGGCGACCTCGATCTCGTCGCCCGGATCATTCCCGCCGTACGTGAGTCGCTGAGCGCGTCCGGCAAGGAGTTCCAGTTCTTCAACGGCATGCCCACCGCCGAGGCGAGCCAGCCGGCCTACCGCGCCCTGGGTGTGAAGCTGTACTCCTCGGCCGCGTTCGCGTTCGCCCCCGACATCTCCCTCGCCTTCCACCGCGCGGTGGAGGAGGACGACGGTGAGCGGGTCGACGCGCTGCAGCGGGCCTTCTTCCACCCCTTGGTCAGGCTGCGCAAGCGGGTTCCCGGCTACGCGGTGGCCCTCGTGAAGGCGGGGGTGACGCTGGAGGGGAACAAGGCGGGGCCGGTCCGCCCGCCCCTGACCTCCCTCGGCGCGGGGGAGATCGAGGAGCTGGCGGCCATCATCGCCGAGGGGCGTGCCGTGCTCGCGTCCTGACTCCCTTTCCCCGTCGAGCTGTTCGTGGGAGGTCTGTGGGAGATCCGTAGGAGGTTCGTGGGAGGTCCGTCGGGCGAGACCACTCGCCCGACGTCACGCTCCGGGGCGATCGCACCGATCCCTGGCTGTCCGAGGGGCGGTTCACGCGGGCCGAGCGGGACCGCCTCGTCGCGGTCGCCCCTGGCTTCTCTCAGGTAAGGCATGCCTAACGACGTCGGATAATGTTCTGCGTGCAACTACTTGTACCCGCCGGACGCACGCATGTTTGGAGTCGGCCTTGCCGCACACGATCGACACCGCCGCCAAAGGGCCGGACGCCGTGACCGAGGACGGCGAGGAAGGCTGGGTCGAACTGGGGTCGAGCGCCGAGCTGCGCGAGCTGCTCGGCGAACCCTGGCCCATCGTGATCGAGAAGGTCCACGACCGGCTCGCCGACCAGGACCGGGACATCATCGCCCGCTCGCCCTTCTGTCTGCTGGCCACCTCCGACTCGCGCGGCAACTGCGACGTCTCCCCGCGCGGGGACACCGCGGGCTTCACGCACGTCATCGACTCCGGCACGCTCGCCCTGCCCGACCGGCCGGGGAACCGTCGGGGCGACAGCTTCCACAACATCCTCGACAACCCGCACGCCGGGCTGCTCTATCTGATACCCGGCAGCAAAGAGGTTCTGCGGGTCAACGGCCGGGCCCGCATCCTCACCGACGCCCCGTTCTTCGATGCCATGACGGTGAAGGGGCAGCGCCCCACGCTGGCGCTGGTCCTGGAGATCGACGAGATATATCTGCACTGCCCGGCGTCGCTGAGGCGCTCGGGGGTGTGGGATCCGGAGTCCTGGCTGACCGGCCCCACCGCGGGCTGACCGGCCCGCCGGCTGACCACTCCACCCCGCCGGCCGGGCAACCCGGGGGCGTACCGCCCGAACCGGTCCTCGGGCACCCCCTGTCCAGTGCAAATAAGGGTAGGCTAACCTTCGTCAGGTGAGATCTGGTGAAGAAACAGCCGACACCCCGCGTCTTCGCGGTCACCAACTGTCGGCCACGAGCGTGACCGTCGCGTACGACGGCGTCGACGTCGTGCACGACGCGGCGGTCGCCCTGCGGCCCGGTGAGGTGACCGTCCTGGTCGGCCCCAACGGCAGCGGCAAGTCGACGCTCCTGCGGACGATCGCCCGTCTGCAGCGGGCCCGCCACGCCACGCTCAGGATCGACACCGAGACCGACGGACTGGCCCTGAGCGCCCGTGAGTTCTCGCGGCACGTCGCCCTGTTGACGCAGGGTCGCCCGACCCCCAGCGGACTGACCGTGCGGGACGTCGTCGAGTTCGGCCGCTACCCCTACCGGGGCCGCTTCGGCCGCCCCGACCCGGACGCGTCGGCCGCCATCGACCGCGCGCTCGCGTTGACAGGTGTCACGGACCTCGCCGAACGCGGCGCCGACCACCTCTCCGGTGGACAGCTGCAGCGCGTCTGGCTCGCCAGTTGCCTCGCCCAGGAGACCGGCGTACTGCTGCTGGACGAACCGACGACCTATCTCGACCTGCGCTACCAGATCGAACTCCTCGACCTCATCCGCGACCTGGCGGACGACCACGGCATCGCTGTCGGGGTCGTGCTGCACGACCTCGACCAGGCGGCGGCCATCGCCGACCGGATCACCCTGCTCGAAGCGGGCCGCATCGTCGCCGACGGCCTGCCCGAGGACGTCCTCACCCCGGAACGCCTCACCACCGTCTACGGCATCCGTATCGACGTGGACCACGACCCCCTCACCGGCCGGCTGCGCACCCGCCCGATCGGCCGACACCACACCCGGCACACTCGCCACACTCGCCACACTGAATCCGAAAGGCTCGGCACCACCTCATGAGACGCCTCCTCCTCACCGCGGCCGCCACCACCGCCGCGGCGCTCACCCTTGCCGCGTGCGGCACCACCGAGCCCGCCGCCGACAAAAAAGAGAAGACGTCCGAGGCCATCACCCTCACCGACGGCTCCGGCAAGAAGGTCAAGCTCGACGGCCCGGCCACCAAGGTCGTCGCCACCGAGTGGAACGTGGTCGAGAGCCTCGTCACGCTGGGCGTGGACCCGGTCGGCGCCGCCGACGTCAAGGGCTACAACACCTGGGTCTCCGCCGTCCCGCTGAAGAACGAGCCCAAGGACATCGGTACCCGCGGCGAGCCGAGCATGGACACCGTCGCCTCCCTCTCGCCCGACCTCGTCGTGGCCACCTCCGACCTGCCGCCCGCGGCCCTGAAGCAGCTGCGCAAGGTCGCCCCCGTGCTGGAGGTGAAGTCAGCCGACGGCTCCGACCAGATCGGGCAGATGCTGGAGAACCTCGACCTCATCGCCAAGGCCACCGGCACCACCGACAAGGCCGAGACCGCCCGCAAGGACTTCGAGGCCAAGGTCACCGAGGGCAAGAAGGCCCTCGCCGACGCCGACCTCGCTGGCACGGAGATCGCCTTCGCCGACGGTTACGTCACCTCCAACCAGGTGTCCCTGCGCCCGTACACCGACGGTTCCCTCATCGGCTCCGTCAACAAGCGCCTCGGCCTGAAGAACGCCTGGAAGGTCAAGGGCGACGCGGCCTACGGGCTCGGATCCACCGACGTCGAGGGCCTCACCGACCTGCCGAAGGACACGCAGTTCGCGTACATCGGCAACGACGACGACAAGAGCGCCACGCCCTTCACCGGCGTGCTCACGAAGAACGCCGTGTGGAAGTCCCTGCCGTTCGTGAAGGCCGGTGACGTGCACCGACTGGACGACGGCATCTGGATGTTCGGCGGCCCCGGTTCGATGTCGGCGTACATCGACTCTCTCGTCGCCGCGCTGACGAAGTAGCAGCGGCAGTAGCAACGGCACAACAAAGCAGCACAGCAGCTGCAGCAGTAGCAGCAGCACAAGTCGGCGAAGCAGAAGCAACGGAGCCATGGCCGTCACCGCAACCACCCCCGTCACCCGCCCGTCGACGGCCACGTCCCGGGCGGGCGCGGCCGCGGTGACGGCCGCGCTCGTCCTCCTGGTCGTGGCCCTCGGGATCGTCGACATCACCCAGGGCACCGCCGCCGTGGGACCGGCCGAGGTGTTCAAGGCCCTGACCGGACAGGCCGAGGCGGCCGACGCGTCCGTGGTGATCGCCTCCCGGCTGCCGCGGATGGCCGCCGGCATCCTGGTCGGCGTCATCCTCGGCGTGGCGGGCGCCGTACTGCAGGCCGTCAGCCGCAACGTCCTCGCCTCACCCGACACCCTCGCGGTGAACGCCGGTTCGTATCTGGCGCTCGGCCTGGTCGGCGCGACCGGCGTCTCGCTGCCGCTGCTCGCCTCCTCCTCGGTCGCCTTCGTCGGCGGACTTCTCGCCGCGGCCGTCGTACTCGCCCTGTCCGGTCTCGGCACGGGCACCGTACGGCTGGTCCTCGCCGGCACCGCGCTGGCCCTGGGCCTGAACTCCGTGACGGAGGGCCTGCTCCTGCTGTTCCCCGAGCAGACCGAGGGCCTCTACCAGTGGAACCAGGGCAGCATCAGCCAGAACGGCTTCGACGGCGTCCTCCAGATGCTGCCCATCGCCCTGATCGGGATCGTCGGACTGCTGCTCACCGCCCGCCGGGTCGACGCGCTCGCCCTCGGCGACGACGCCGCGCGCGGCCTCGGCGTCCCGGTCCGCGCCACCCGCGTCACGGTGGTCGTCCTGGCCTCGCTGCTGTCCGCGACGGCCGTCACACTCGCCGGACCCATCGGCTTCGTCGGCCTGTGCGCACCCGCCCTGGTCCGTCCGCTCGCCCGCAGACTCCGGGGCTTCTCCCGCGCCCGTACGACGCTGCCCGTGGCGGGACTCGTCGGCGCGGCGCTCGTCCTCGGCTCGGACGTGCTGCTACGGGCCCTCGTCCCCTCGGACAGGGCGGTCGCCGTGCCCACGGGCGTCGTCACCAGCCTGGTCGGCGCAGTGTTCCTGGTGGCGATGGCCCTGCGGCTGCGGGACACCTCCGGAGCCGAGTCCCCCGACCGGATACGCATCCCCAGCCGGACCGTCTTCCTGGTGACACTGATCGGCCTCGTCGCCGTGGTCGTCGGCGTCACGATCGCCGGCGCCCTGCTCGGCGACAGCAAACTCCTGCTCGGCGATGTCGCGAACTGGGCGCAGGGCCGGGCGGGGCGAGCCGTGTCCTTCGTCCTCGAAACCCGGATCCCGCGCGTGCTCGCGGCCCTGTGCGCGGGCGCGGCGCTCGCCCTGGCCGGCACGCTGGTGCAGGCCGTGACCCGCAACCCGCTGGCGGAGCCGGGCGTCCTGGGTGTGTCGGGCGGCGCAGCGCTGGGCGCCGTACTCCTCGTCACCACGGCGCCCGTCGCCGGTACGTGGGGTGTCGCGGGTGCCGCGTTCGCGGGCGCCGCGGTGACCTCCGTGGTCGTCTTCGGGCTCGCGGCCCGGGGCGGCTACCAGCAGAACAGGCTCGTCCTCGTCGGCATCGGCGTGGCCGCCGGGACCGCGGCGCTGATCAGCCTGCTCATCGTGCTGACCGACCCGTTCAACGCCACGAAGGCGCTGACCTGGCTGTCCGGTTCGACGTACGGCCGGACCATGCCGGACGTGCTGCCCGTCGCACTCGTACTGGTACTTGGCCTCGTCGTGGCCTTCGCCCGGCGTACCGAACTGGACCTCGTCTCCCTGGACGAGGACACCCCGCGCCTCCTCGGCCTGCCGCTGTCCCGGGCCCGGCTCGGCTTCCTGGTGATGGCCGTCCTGCTCAGCGCGACCGCCGTCGCCTCGGCCGGCACCATCGGTTTCGTGGGTCTGGTGGCCCCGCACGCGGCCCGCGCCCTCGTGGGCCGACGGCACGTGCGTGTGGTGCCGGTGGCCGTCCTGCTGGGCGCCGCGCTGGTCTGCACGGCCGACCTCCTGGGCCGTACGGTCATCGCCCCCGCGCAGCTGGGCGCGGGCCTGATGACGGCCGTGATCGGCACACCGTACTTCCTGTACCTACTGGTACGGAGCCGACGGTAGGTCTTGGGCCCGACAGTAAGTACTGGGCTCGACGGGAGGCCCTGCGGCGGCCTCGAAGCGGGTGGTGCTCAGCCGTCCAGCGACGCCACGTAGGGCGACAGTTTGTCCGGGGCCATGACCCACATGATCCGGTCGATCCCCTCCGCCGACACGTCCACCGAGAGCAGAGCCACGGCGCTTCCGCCGAACCGCACGAGGACGGCCGGGCGGCCGTTGGCCTCGACCCAGCGGACGTCCGACCGCGGCCAGAACCGCGGCGCGAAGGCGGCGAGGTAGCGCGAGACGTGCGGGCGTCCGACCACCGGGATCCGCGAGGCGCCGCGCATCCCTCCACCGTCGGAGTAGCTGACGACGTCGGCCGCGAGGACGTCTTCGAGCGACTTCAGATCGCCGGTCTGCGCCGCGGTCAGGAACACCGTCAGCAGCCGCCGGTGCTCACTGCGGCTGACCCGTTCCCTCCGCTCGGTGGCCAGGTGCTTGCGCGCCCGGCTCACCAGCTGGCGGGTGTTGGCCTCGCTCGTCTCCAGGATCTCCGCGACCTGCCGGTAGGGGTAGTCGAACGCCTCCCGCAGGACGTAGGCGGCCCGCTCCACCGGATTCAGCTTCTCCAGGAGCAGGAGAACCGCCAGCTCCACCGCCTCGGCACGTTCCGCCCCCAGATGCGGATCGAGGCTGGTGTCGACGGGCTCGGGGAGCCACGGTCCGACGTACGCCTCACGCCGTACGCGGGCGGACTGCGCCGTGTTGATCGCCAGACGGGTGGCCACGGTGGTCAGGAAGGCGGCCGGTTCGACGATGTTCGTGCGGTCGGTGTTCTGCCACCGGACCCACGCCTCCTGGAGGACGTCCTCGGCTTCCGCGGCGCTGCCCAGCACGCGGTAGGCGACTCCGAAGAGCTGAGGACGTGCCGCGACGAACTGCTTCGTCGCCGTCTCAAGAGAGTTGGCCTCGTCCCCGGCGTGCATCGATGTCCCTTCGGCCCAGAGCGCGTTCATGTTACAGCCGGTGCCCGAGGGTGCGCGTACGGCAACGCGCTGACGGACGCGCGAACGGCGGTTCGTGGTGACGATGAAGGCCTGACACCCGTGACCGCACCCCGGCGGCCCGATCGGCCGGTGGGTCCCCCTGACCGGTGACGGCGTCGTCCCCCGCAGGAGGGACGGCGTCTCGCCTGCTGGAGGGATGATCCCGAACAGGCCCGACTGCCATACTGACCGGCGTGCCCCGTGCGACGGCTTGGCGTGACACCTGGATCGCGACGCGACGGCGAGTGTCGGAACTCCCGCATGGGGGTGCGCTGTCCGGGACTCTGCTCGGCCTGTTGGCTGTCCTGGAATCACTCGCCGAGTTCGTCGGCGCCCATGGTTCGATTCCCCGACTGTTCGCCGACACCACCGCGCGAGCCGGCTCGCACGGTGGTGCGGCAGGTGTGCAGTTCGCCATGGTGGTCGGGCTGTTGTGCCTGGCCACGGCCCTGCCCCTGGTCTTCCTGCGTCCCCTGGCGGCCGGGGTCACCGTCACCGCGGCGAGCGTCGGCTCGCTCCTCGTCTTCGAGACGCTGACCGTGGCGGGCCTCGCCGCCCAACTCGTCGCCCAGTACCGGCTCGGCCGCGTCGGCTCCGTCCTGCCCGCGGCACTCCTCGGCACGCCCTTCCTCGTCCTGGCCCTGGCGGGGCCCGACGGTACCGACCACCGCGTACGGGTCGTGCTCGTCGCGGCACTGGCCCCGCTGGCCGCCTTCGCCGGACTGGCCGCCCGTTCCCAGGAGCAGTACCGGCGGCACAGCGCCATCCGTGAGGTCATGGACGGCACCCGGTGGGAGGCCGCCGCACGCGGCGAACGCGTACGCATCGTCCGCGAGTTGCACGATGTCGTCGGCCACCACATCTCCATGATCGCCGTGCAGGCCGAGACGGCCCGGATGGCCACCCCGGGCATGCCCGCCGAGGGCGCCGAACGACTGCTCGGCATCGGGGACACCGCCCGCGCGGCCCTGACCGAGATGCGCCGGCTGCTCGGCGTGCTCCGGGAGGACACCGAGTCCGTCACCGGTGGCGACCGCAGGCCGCAGCCCGACCTGGGACAGCTCCACGAACTGCTCGAAGAGGCCCGCAAGGTGTCCGCCACGTCCATCCGCCTCATCCTCAGCGGCCCACCGAGCGCACTCGACCCGGGCATCGAACTCGCCGCCTACCGCATCGTTCAGGAATCCCTCACCAACGCCCGCAAGCACGCCACGGGCGCCGCCGTCGACGTGGAACTCGTCTACGCCGACGAAGCCCTGCACCTGCGCGTCCGCGACAACGGCCCGGGCCCGCCGCGCGACCGTGCCACCGGCGGACACGGCCTGCTCGGCATGCGGGAACGCGCGTCCGCGGTCGGCGGCGACGTACACACCGGTTCGGGATTCGGCGGCGGCGGTTTCGTCGTCGAGGCACGCTTCCCCCTCAAGACACCAGAAGCCCAGATGACGCCGAAGATCCCGTGACGCCGATGACCGCGTTGCGCCGAAGACCCCACGACGTCGTAGACCCCATGACGCCAAAGACCCCGTGACGGAAGAGACTCCATGCCGGAAATGACTTCATGACCAGCCCGTCCACGCCGATCAGGGTCGTCGTCGCCGACGACCACGTCGTGGTCCGCACCGGGTTCGCCGCGCTGCTCGACAGCCAGCGGGACTTCACCGTCGTAAGGACCGCGACCTCCGGAGCGGAAGCCGTACGGGTCTGCCGCGAGGTCTCCCCGGACGTGGTCCTCATGGACATCCGCATGCCCGAGATGGACGGCATCGAGGCCACCAGACAACTCGTGGGCTCCTCGCCCGAAGGCGTCGACGCACCGCGCGTCCTGATCCTGACGACGTTCGACCTCGACGAGTACGTGTATGACGCCCTGCGCGCCGGAGCAAGCGGCTTCCTCCTCAAGGAGGTCACCGCGGAACGGCTCTTCGACGCCGTACGTGTCGTCGCCGCCGGGGACGCGCTGCTCGCGCCCGGCATCACCCGCAGGCTCATCAGCGAGTTCGCGCTGATGCCCGCCAGACCTGACGCCACGCCACCGCCCGGTATGAAGGCGCTCACCGCACGCGAGCGAGAGGTCCTGCTGCTCGTCGCCGAGGGACTCTCCAACCCGGAGATCGGCGCCAGGCTGACCGTCAGCGAGGAGACGGTGAAGACACACGTCAGCCGTATCCTCGCGAAACTCGCGCTGCGCGACCGCACACAGGCCGTGATCGCCGCGTACGAGACGGGACTTGTCGTGCCCGGTTCCCGCAGGCCGCAGTAGCGCGACCGGCGTCGGCACGGGGGGCACCCTCAGGTAGCACTCCGTCCGTCCCTCCTGAGGGGGACGGGCGGACCGCGAACTGGCTCTTGTGAGTGGCGCGGAACCTGGCTCTCGGTCGTGACGACCCGACCACTCCCTTCTCCCTACTCTGCGGCTATGGAGAAAACGATCGACGGGTCGGACGCGAGGATCGAAGTCAGAGGCGTGCACAAGCACTTCGGAAGCAACCAGGCACTGGACGGCATGACGTTCGACGTCAGGCCGGGGCAGATCACGGGCTTCGTCGGTCCGAACGGCGCGGGCAAGTCCACGACCATGCGCGTCATTCTCGGCCTGGACCGACCCGACAGGGGAACGGCACTGGTCGGCGGGCGCCGCTACCAGGACCTGCGGACCCCGCTCACCCACATCGGGGCGCTGCTGGACGCCGCGGCCGTACAGCCGAGCCGCACCGCCCGCCATCATCTGCTGTGGCTGGCCCACTCCCAGGGGCTGGGGGCCGGGCGGGTCGACGAGGTGATCCGGAAGGTCGGCCTCCAGGACGTGGCCCGGCGCAAGGCGGGCGGCTTCTCCCTGGGCATGAGGCAGCGCCTGGGCATCGCGGTCGCCCTGCTCGGTGACCCTCCGGTGGTCATGCTCGACGAACCCTTCAACGGCCTGGATCCCGAGGGGTTCAGGTGGATGCGCGGCTTCCTCGCCTCGCTGGCCGGACAGGGCCGGGCCGTGCTGGTCTCCAGCCATCTGATGAGCGAACTGCAGGACAGCGCCGACCACGTGGTGGTCGTGGGACGCGGCAAGGTCGTCGCCGACATGAGCGTGCGCGAGCTGCTGGCCTCGGTGTCCCGGGGCAGGGTGACCCTGCGGACCTCCGCGCTCGCCCGGGCCATGACGGTGCTGGCCAGCTCGGGCGCCACGGTGAGCTCCACCGGATCCGACACGATCAGCGTGACGGAACTGCCCGCGGAGAACGTGGTGTCCCTCCTCAGCCGGCACGCGGTGCCCTTCTCGGAGATCTCCGAGCACCGCGCCTCGCTGGAGGAGGCGTACATGGAGCTGACCCGGGACGCCGTGCGGTACCGCGGTGTCGTTCCCGAGGAGGCCGGCCGATGACCTCCACGCTGACACCGCCACGCACGACCGCGCGACCGGCCCGGGGCGGCTTCGGACGGCTCCTGCACGCGGAATGGACCAAGTTCCGTACGGTACGGGGCTGGGTGTGGAGCGCGGTCGGTGCGGTGTTGATCATCTGCCTGGTGGGCCTGCTCGCCACGGCGGCCGGCAACGAGTCCGACCCGGACGGCGGCTCCGCGCTCCCCGTCGGCCCCGGCGGTGAGGCGGTCAACGACAGCTTCTACTTCGTCCACCAGAAACTCCGGGGCGACGGCAGCATCACCGTCTCGGTGTCCTCGCTGGCCGGTGCCGTCACGACCGACCCGGACGACAGCGGAAGCGGCCTCGCGCCGTGGGCGAAGGCCGGCGTCATCGTGAAGGACGGCCTCGACCAGGGATCGTCGTACGCGGCGATGATGGTCACCGGCAGCCACGGCGTGCGCATGCAGTACGACTACACGCACGACAGAGCCGGAATGACCGGTGCGGCCTCCCGGGAGGCGCCGCGCTGGCTGCGCCTTCAGCGCACCGGCGACACGCTCACGGGCTACCAGTCGGCCGACGGGGCGAAGTGGACCGAGGTGGGCCACGCGGACCTCTCCGGGCTGTCGGCGACACCGGAGGTCGGACTGTTCGTGACCTCCCCGTCCGTCGAGGAGGAGACCGGCACCGGAACGGGCTTCGCCCCGGCCGTCGCCACCGGCACCTTCGACCGGGTCACCCTGGGCGGCCGGTGGACCGGCGGCTCCTGGAGGAACGACCAGGTCGGCAGGGACGCCGGCACCTCCGCCAGCTACAGCCAGGACGCCAAGGGCGGAGCGACCCCCTCCGGCGACGGCTTCGCGGTGACCGGCGCGGGCGACATCGCCCCCGTCGTCGGCGGCCCCGCCACCAGCGGTGTACGGACCATCGAGAACTTCCTCGTCGGCACGTTCGCCGGACTGATCATCATGGTCGTCGTGGGCGCGGGCTGCGTCACGGTGGAGTACCGCCGGGGCATGATCGGCCTGACCCTCGCGGCCAGTCCGCGCCGGGGCCGCGTCCTGGTGGCCAAGGGCCTCGTGGTCGGCTCCGTGGCCCTCGCCGTCGGCGTGGTCTCCGCCGCGGTCATGGTGCCCTTCGGGGGCCGGCGGTCGGAGGCGAACGGCTTCCCCGTGCTGACGGTACCGACGGCCACCGAACTGCGCGTCATCGTCGGTACGGGCCTGCTGCTCGCCGCCGCGAGCGTCTTCGCCCTCGCCGTCGGCGCCCTCCTGCGGCGCAGCGCCGTGGCCGTCACCATGGTCGTCGTCGGCATGGTGCTGCCCTACCTCCTCGCGACCGCGTCCGTCCTGCCCGACGGGGCGTCGCAGTGGCTGCTGAGGGTCACCCCCGCCGCCGGATTCGCCATCCAGCAGAGCATCGAGCGCTACGACCAGGTCGTCACCGTCTACGCGCCCTCGTCGGGCTACTTCCCGCTGGCTCCCTGGGCCGGTCTCGCGGTCCTGGGCGCCTACGCGGCGGTCTCGTTCGCCGCCGCCGTGGTCCTGCTGCGCCGGAGGGACGCGTGAAATCCGCCGGACGTGCCGAGTGGACGAAGCTGCGGACCGACGCGGGCAACAGCTGGCTGACGCTCGGCGTGGTCGTGCTCACCCTGGCGGCCGGTGCCGCGGTGGCCATGACGTCGAGGTGCGACGCCACCGGCTGCGGCGGGGACCCGACGCGGCTCAGCCTCACCGGCGTGCTGGCCGGCCAGGTCGTCGTCGCGATCGTCGCGGTGCTGATGGTCGGCAACGAATACGGCACCGGCATGATGCACACGACACTCATCGCGGTGCCCCGCCGACTGACCGTCCTGCTGTCGAAGTCCGCCGTGCTCACCGCCGTGACGCTGGTGACGGGCACGGTCTCCGTCCTCGGCTCCCTGCTGATCGGCGGTCTCGTGCGCCCCGGCCGCGGCTTCACGGAGGAACACGGTTTCCCGCCCCTGTCGTTGACCGACGGGGCGACACTGCGGGCCGCAGTCGGCTCGGTCCTCTACCTCGTGCTGATCGGTCTCCTCAGCCTCGGCACAACCCTGGTCGTACGGAACGCGGCGACCGCCATCGGGATCGTTCTCGCCCTGCTGTTCGTCTTCCCGATCCTGACCCAGGTGGTCGCCGACCCGGACTGGCAGCGCCACCTCCAGCAGATCGCCCCGATGACGGCCGGCCTCGCGGTCCAGACGACCGTGCACACCGCCGACCTGCCGATAGGCCCATGGCAGGGCCTGGGCGTCCTGGCCCTGTGGACGCTCGGCGCGATGACCGCGGGCGGCTGGCTGCTGCGCGCGCGGGACGCGTAGCCCGCGCGTAGCAGGCGTGGCACGCGCCGGGCGCGTAGGGCGCACCCTTTTAGCTCATACGAACTGTTTCGCATTCTGGTGCCGGGTACCCGGCACCAGGGCGGAACGCGACGTTCCGCCTGGGCTCGCTCTCCCTCGTCGTTATGGAGATTTGCGCGTGGACCCAGCCCGACCTGCCGTTCGGCGGCATCAAGCGCTCCGGCTGCGGGCGGGAGCTCTCGAAGCTCGGCATGCAGGAATTTGTGAACCGCAAGCTGATGCGGATCCTGCCGCCGGACGCCGAGCTCAGTGGGATCGCAGACTGAGCGACCCCGATCCGATCGACGACTGGAGTCACCAGTGACCGCAGTACCCGCCATCACCCTCAACAACGCGGTGCAGATCCCGCAGCTCGGCTTCGGCACCTTCCAGATCCCGCCGGAGGACACCCGCGAGACGACGCTGGCAGCACTGAAGGCCGGCTACCGGCACATCGACACGGCGCAGATGTACGGCAACGAGAAGGAGGTCGGCCAGGCGGTGCGGGACTCCGGTCTCGACCGCGCCGACGTCTTCGTGACCAGCAAGCTCAACAACGACTCGCAGGGCCACGACAACGCTCTCCGGGCGTTCGACCGCAGCCTGGATGAGCTGGGCCTCGACCACCTGGACCTCTTCCTCATCCACTGGCCGCTGCCCGCCAAGGGCCTGTTCGTGGAGACCTGGAAGGCCCTGGAGGAGATCTACCGCTCCGGTCGGGCCAAGGCCATCGGGGTGTCCAACTTCCAGCCCCGCCATCTGCGCCGGCTGCTGGAGAACAGCGACGTGGTGCCCGCGGTCAACCAGATCGAGGTGCACCCCTACCTCACCCAGGACGAGGTCAGGGCCTTCGGCGCCGAGCACGAGATCGCCACCGAGGCCTGGTCGCCCATCGCACAAGGCAAGGTGCTCGACGATCCGACCATCAACCGCATCGCGGAGCGGGAGGGCAAGTCGCCCGCCCAGGTGACCCTGCGCTGGCACATCCAGCGCGGAGACATCGTCTTCCCCAAGTCGGTGACACAGAAGCGCATCGAGGAGAACTTCGACCTCTTCGACTTCGAACTCAGCGAAGGCGACATCGGTGAGATCAGCGCGCTGAACCGGAACGAGCGGACAGGCTTCGACCCGGACCGCTTCAACGGCTGAGCCCGGAGAACGGCGCCCGGCCGAAGCGGTGTCGGCACATGCCTCACGAAGTGGGCGGGTCCAACCGGGGCTTCAGGCGTACCTCGGTCACGCTCACGCCCTCCGGAGCCCCGAACGCCTCGACCATCACTCCCTTTGCCGGAGAACGCGTTGCTGATGCTCAGTTGGTGCTTCTGCGCCGCGCACTTCTCCGGCGCGTTCAGCGGCACAGGGTCGACCAGGACGGGCAGCGTGGAGTCGGGCGTCGGCCCCGTTGGAGACCTTCGGGGCGCAGCTCTGCGAGATGAGGTTCGCAGGCTGCCGCCACCGCCCACATGAGTACCCGTACTCAATCCGCTCGGACGGGCTGAAGAGGACGCCGACGGCCCGTGAATCATCCAGCCCGTCCGGCGTTTGAGGACCGGGGGTTCGGGGGCGGAGCCCCTGAGTCGGTGACGGGATCGGGTAAGGGCGGCGGGGGCGGAGAGGGAGCTGGAGCAGGCAGAACCCTCTGGCTCAGGAGACGGTCGGCGTGGGTATGGGTGAGGGCGCGGGCGTGGACGTCGCGGGGATCGGCTTGCCCGTCACCAGGTGACGGGCAGGGCGTGGAGGCCGTAGATGATGGCGTCGTACTTGAAAGGGATCGCGTCGAGGTCGTCGACGGCGCGGAGCGTGGGGATGCGGCGGAAGAGGGTCGGGTAGACGACCTGGAGTTCCATACGGGCCAGGGGCTGGCCGACGCAGTGATGGGCGCCGGCGCCGAACGCCTGGTGCTGGCGGGCGTTGCGGGTCAGGTCGAGGCGGTCGGGGTCGGGGAAGACCGAGGGGTCCCGGTTGGCGAGTTCGCCGAGGAGGATGACACCTTCTCCGGCGCGGATGGTGTGGCCGGCGACCTCGATGTCCTCCACCGCGGTGCGGCGGCGGCCGAGGTGCACGATGGAGAGGTAACGCAGGAGTTCCTCGACGGCGTCGCGGATGACGGCGGGGTCGTCCGTGTCGCGGATCAGGGCGAGTTGATCGGGGTGCTGCAGCAGCAGGAGCGTACCCAGGCTGATCATGTTCGCGGTGGTCTCGTGTCCGCCGAGGAGCAGGAGCACACCCATCGTGGCGGCCTCACGACGCGTGAGTTCGCCCTTCTCGATCTGTGTGCAGAGGCTGGACAGGAGATCGTCCCCGGGTTCGACGAGCTTGCGGCCGACGAGCTCGTCGAGGTACGTGGCGAGGTTGGTGTGGGCCGTGCGGCGTTCCTGGGGGGAGGCGACGGCGGAGACGATGGTCTTGCTGTTGGTCTGGAAGAACTCGTGGTCCTCGTAGGGGACGCCGAGCAGTTCGGAGATGACCAGGGACGGGATGGGCAGGGCGAAATCCTGGACCAGGTCGGCGGATGCGGAGCCCGCCAGCATCGCGTCGATGAAGTCGTCGGTCATCTGCTGCACGCGGGGGCGCGTCGCCTCGACGCGCTTGATCGTGAAGGTGCCGCTGACCATGCGGCGCAGCCGGGCGTGTTCGGGGTCGTCCATGCCGACGAAGCTCAGGTCGGTGCCGCCGGCGTGGGCGTGGGCCGGGTCCACGGGGCTGGGGAAGCCGGGCCGGGTGAACTGCACACTCAGGCGCGGGTCGGACAGCAGGGCCTTCTGCTCGGCGTGCCCGGTCACGGCCCAGGGGGTGCTGCCACCCCAGGAGCGGACCCGGGTGAGCGGCCCGTACCCGGACAACGCCCGCATGTCGGGGGAGGGGGCGAAGGGGCACTCGGCGGAACGCGGCGCGGGGAAGTCGGGGATGTCGTGGCTGCGTGCGTCGGGGGTGGCGGGCTTGCCGGTCATGGTGTCCTCCAGTGGGGGCCGCCTCGGTCATGAGAGGCGTAAGAGGCGTAAGGGGCGCAAAGGGTGCGAGAGACGTAAGAGGTGCTTGGGATGAAAGAGGCGCAGGGGGTGCAAGCGACGGATGGCGGTGGAAGGCGTACGGCGGATCACCGCGGGGTGGCGGCGGATGTGGGCCGGGGCGCGGGTGCGTAACGGCCGAGGAGATGCTGACTGTGCAGGCGCGCCTGTTTGGGCATGTTCCAGCCGAGGACGGCGACCGGACGGTCCTCGTTGTCGACGTACCGCGCGACGAACCGGCCCTGTTCCACGGCACCTTCGACGATCCGCACGGTGGCGGTGGGCGCGGGCAGCCCGTACACCTGGATCCTGACGCCGAACTGGTCGGTCCAGAAGTAGGGGACGGGGCTGTACGGGCGGTCCTCGCCCAGGATGTTCGCCGCGACCAGCGTGGCCTGCTCGGTGGCGTTCGTGCGGTTCTCCAGCCGCAGTGACCGTCCGAGGCCCTCGTGGTGGAAGCGGGCCACGTCTCCCGCGGCGTAGACGCCGTCGGCGGCACGGCAGCGGGAGTCGCACACGACTCCGTCCCGCAGGACGAGTCCGCTGTCGGTCAGCCAGTCGGTGGCAGGGATGCCGCCGACCGCCTCGACGACGAGATCCGCGCGAAGAACTTCGCCACCACCTACCGGGCGGTCACCGACGGCCGCGCGGACATCGGTGACTGTGCGGACATCGCCGACCGTGCGGACACCAGTGACGCGTCCGCCCGCCGTCTCCAGTCCGTCCACCGGCGAGTCCGGGCGCAGCCGCACCCCGTGCTCGCTGTGCAGTGCGGCAAGGAGCTGGGCCACGTCGTCGCCCAACTGCGCCCGCATCGGGGCCGTCTGCGGCCCGGCCAGGGTGACATCGGCGCCCATGAGGCGGGCCGTGGCGGCGATCTCGGCGCCGAGCACCCCGTCGCCGACGACCACGACCCGCTCGGCCTTCAGCAGTTCCTCGCGCAGCCGGCCGGCGTCGTCGAGGGTCCGCAGCACATGCACGCCCGCCGCACCCGACAAGCCGGGCAGTCTGCGGGCGTGCAGGCCGGTGGCCAGCACGACGGCCTCCGCGCGCAGCTCCGCTCCGCTCCCGGTACGCACGGTGCGGGTGGCGGCGTCGAGGGCCACCGCGCGCTCACCGAGGACGAGTTCGGCGTCCAGGGCGTCCAGTACGTCACGGGTACGCAGTTGGGTGCGCTCTGCCTCCCAGGTCCCGGCGAGTACCTGCTTGGACAGGGGCGGCCGGTCGTACGGGGCCCCCGCTTCCTCACCGAGCAGGGTGATCCGGCCGCGGTAGCCCTTGCGGCGCAGGCTCTCCGTGACGGCCAGGCCCGCGGCGCTCGCCCCGACGACGAGCACGTCGGACGGCGTGCTCACGCGTCCTCGTGCAGTTGGATGGCGGCGGCGGGGCATACGCCGGCGGACTCGCGGGCTCCTTCGTGCTGGTCGGCGGCGGGCGCGGCGTCGAGCAGCACGACGATCCCGTCCTCGTCCCGCTGATCGAACACTTCGGGCGCTATCACGACGCACTGACCCGCGCCGCAGCACTTCTCCTCGTCCACGGTGATCCTCATGCTGTCTCCTCTGCTCAAGGTGGCGGTTCCAGGTGGCCGATTCAGTGGCTGGTGGTGGGCGCGGCGAGCATCCCCACCAGCGCGTCCTCCAGGGCGTCGGCGGTGCGTTCCCAGGACGTGCCGGGCTCGGTCGCGGCCTCGGTGGCCAGGGTGCGTTCGCGTTCCGCGCAGACGTGGGTGATCAGATGACGGGCCATCGCGGCACGCTGCGGGCGGATCTCGGGGGGCACGATGTCGTACAGACACCGGCCCAGCCCCTGGAGGGTGCGGCGCAGGCTGTCGCGGGTGAGCGACTCGTCCTCCACCAGCGTCCGCATCAACGGGTCGGTCATCACCTGCGCGGCGAACCGCGCGTGCCAGGACGGAACGCCCAGCTCGGCGTTGTGCTCGGTCACCGGTCGCAGCAGACAGCGCACCCAGTCCCGCAGGTCGGAACTGTCTCCGGCGGCCTCCACATAGCGCGTGCGGATCGTGTCGACCTGGGTGCCGTGCCTGCTCATGATGGCCCGTACGAGCGTCGCCTTGCTGCCGAAGTGATAGCTGACGACGGTGGTGTTGCCCTGCCCGGCGGCTTCGCCGATCTGCCGGTTGGAGACGTTCGACAGCCCGTGCTCGGCGTAGAGGCGCTCGGCCGCCGTCATGATGGCCTCGCGTGTGTCGGCGCCGCGGCCGGTGCGGGTCTGGTGGGTTCCACCCATGGCAGTCTCCTTGAGCCGACGTTCACGATCACTAGACACCTGCCCGCTGATTAAGTCAACCGACTGACTTAAAATGCGAGGCGGTCAGATGCGCCGTCCGGCCCGAGTCGCGCGCATTGTCCAGTAGTCGGCGAGACGTTGTCGGAGGTATCGCCAAATACTGTCTGTAGTCATATGCCGTCGGTAATCTGCGGGTCTCCTGCTTTCGAGTGGAAGGGTGATGGGGGTCCGTGCCAGCGGGTTCCGAATCGATGGTCTCCTTGCCGGAGCGCTTGCCGAAGCACTCGCCGGAGCAGACGGAGCAGACGAGCACGCGTGGTGCGGGTCCTGCCGCGCGGCGTCGCGAACCGTATCCGGCGGTGACGGCGGACGCGTCCGGCATCGTGCTGTCCCACAACGCGCAGGCCGCCGTGCTGCTGCCGCGGGTCGCTGCCGGTGTCGTGCTGGGCGAGATCGCGCCCGCCTGGCTGACCGAGGCACACATGCGGCTGGGCGGCGGCGCGGGGGAGGAGTTGTCGGCGCGGGCCGACGGCGCCCCGGACCCGTCGGCCTGGGCCGAGGGCCGGATCGACGCGTACTGGGTGAAGGCGCTCGCCGCACCGGGCGTGGACGGCGCGGTGACCTGGTGGCTGGTCGTCGAGAGCACTCCGGGAAGCACTCCCGCAAGCGTCCCGGCAAGCACGACGGCAAGCACCCCGGTAAGCGCCGCGGGGGAGTTGGCGCACGAGCGGGCGAGAGCCGGACTGCTGCAGGAGCTCTCCTCCGACCTGCTCACCTCGCTGGACGTCGACCGCTGTACGGCGATGACCGCGAGACGGGCGGCCCGGGACCTGGCGGACGCGGCTGTCGTGGTCGGGACGGGCGACGGACGCACCTTCCCCGTGACGCGGTGCACTGCCGACGGGCCCGTGGTGCAGGAGCGGGTTGCCCTGGATCCCGGACAACTGCCGGGCCTCGCCGAGGCGTTACAGGGGCTTCCCGCGGTGTCCTCCCGCTGGATCGATCCCCGCGAGGTGCCGTCCTGGGCCGTACCCGAGGGGTTCACGGGCGGCGTCGCCGACATCGGTTCCGTCGCCGTGGTGCCGTTACCGGGCCACGGTGTGCCGACCGGATGCCTCATCCTCCTGCGCCGCCGCCGGCAGACCGAGTTCACCCCCGCCGAGGAGTCCTTCGCCCAGCTCTTCGCCGCACGTGCGGGCGCAGCCCTGTCCGTGGCCCGGAGCCACACCCGTCAGGCGCACAGCACCGACGTGCTGATACGCGACCTGCTGCCGCCCTCACTCGGCCGGGTACACGGCATCTGCTTCTCCGGCGGCTACCGCGCCTCGGTGGCGGACGAACTCGTCGGCGGTGACTTCTACGACCTCTACCCGGCCGACACACCGGAGGCCGAGACCGTCGCGGTACTCGGTGACGTGTGCGGCAAAGGGCTGGAAGCGGCGGTCGTGGCAGGCAGAGTGCGCCACGCGCTTCAGGCGCTGATTCCTTTCGCCGCCGACCACACCCGCCTGCTGACCCTCCTCAACGGCGCACTGCTGTCCTCGTACCGGACACCCTTCGTGACCTTGGTCCTGGTCACCGCTGTGCGCCAGGACGCAGGGGTGCGACTGCGCATCTCCAGCGCGGGCCATCCCGCCCCGCTCATCGTGCGCGTCACCGGCCAGGTGGAAGAGGCCCCGACCGACGGCACACTGATCGGCGTGTTCGCCGACATCGCGTTCAGGACCGCCGAAGTCGCCCTGCAACCCGGTGAGACCTGCCTGCTGTATTCCGACGGAATAACCGAAGCGCGCGGTGGGCCGCTGAACGACGTGATGTTCAGCGAGGACAGGCTGCGCGCCGTACTGGCCCAGTGCGCCGGGATGCCGCCCGAAGCGATCACCGAACGCGTGCAGATGGTCATCGCCCAGTGGGTGGGAGAGGGCCCGCACGACGACATGGCCGTTCTCGCGATCGGCGCGCCCCGCGACACCTGTCCGACAACGGTGAACGAACCACCCAGGGAAAGGTGAAACGCGTGACCGACGGCAAGGACGTCCACTCCCTCGCCGAGCCGCGAGAGCAACTGTGGCAGGCGCTGGGGGAGTGCGACGAGACTCGCGCCGTCGCCATCGTGCGCCGCGCGCTCGACACGGCAGGACACCGGCAGGAGGCAGAACGCCGGCAGACGGCAACGGAACGCAACCGGGCGGCGGTGGAACCCACCCAGGCGCCGGAGCACATGCGGGCGCCGAAGCACATGCGGGCGCCAGAGCACGTGCGGGCGCCAGAGCACGTGCAGGTGCCAGCGCACATGCGGGCAACCCCTGCCGACTCTTCGGCCGCTGCACGAATGCGTGCCGCGGGCGAGCGCGTTCTGCTCGAACTGATCGCGCCGGCGCAGGAACGGATGGGCCGGGCCTGGGCGGCCAACGACATGACGGTGGCGCAGGAACACGCCGCCACGGCCATAAGCGAACGGTGCGTCGCGGCCGTCGCCGACGCCACCGCGCCCGCCGTCACCGGTACGTGCGTGGGAAGGGTTCTGGTGTCGTGCGTCGACGGCGAGTGGCACTCCCTGCCCGCACGTCTGGTCAGCGAGGTGCTGCGGTTACGGGGCTGGCGGGTCGACTATCTCGGGGCGCAGGTCCCCACCGAGCACCTGGTCGCGCACGCGCGCCGCACCCGCGCACAGGCGGTGCTGCTGTCCTCGTCCATCCCGACGCTGCTGCCCGGCGCGCACAACGCGATCAGCTCGTGCCAGGGAGCGGGCCTTCCGGTACTCGCCGGAGGGGCCGCGTTCGGTCCGCAGGGCCGCTATGCCCGGCTCATGCGGGCCGAGTGGGCCAAGGACGCACCTGACGCGGCCGCCCTGCTCGGCCGGCTGACGCCGTCCGGTACACACGCGACCCGCCTGCCCGATCTGGACCTGCCGCACCTGGGCGACCAGGAATACACCATGGTCCGCCGAACAAAGCTCCAGTTGGTCAAGCAGACCCTCGCCGACGTCGAGGAGAGGTCTCCCGAGACGCGCGAGTACAGCCAGTACCAGATGGAACGCACCGTCGAGGACATCGACTTCATCGTCAGCTACCTCGCCACCGCCCTCTACGTCGACGACCCCGACCTGTTCACCAGGTTCATCACGTGGACGGCGGACATCCTGGCGGCCCGCGGCGTCCCACCGCGGTGCCTGCTGCCCGCCCTGGACTCGCTGCTGAACCAGCTCAAGGACTTCCCCCGTACGGTCGGAATCCTGACCGCCGCCCACACCCTCCTCACCCCGCCACCCGCACCCTGACCGCGTCACGGAACACCGGGCCTCGAACTCGCCTACGGTGTGTCGAGCACCGTCCCCGTCAGCACCGGCCCGCCCGGCAGCGGTTCGGCGTTGTTGTCGGTCATGGCGAGGCGCATCGACTCGGCCGGCTCGGCCACCTCGTCCCGCACGGTCGGTACGACGAAGTCCACGCCGGTCGCCCCGGGCGGGATGTTCAGCCACGCCCACAGGCTCGCGTCCGACAGCGGCCGTTCGGGGTCGGGCACTTCACCGGACCACTCCGCGAGCCACCGCGGGTCCACGTCCCTGGTGGACAGCTCGGCGCCCTCGGTGACCGGAAGCACCCGTACCGGCTGCCAGATGTCCACCGCCGCGGGCGCGTCCACGGACAGCCGCCAGGTCAGCGCCTCTCCCTCGGTCACCCGGTCCGCGACCGGCGACAGGGTGACCACCGGCTCGGGGTCGTCGTTCGCGACGGTGATCCCGCCCCGGTGCTTGCCGACGACGGCGTGGTGGACGGCCTCGACGGCGATGTCGTGCTCCACGTCGTAGCCGTAGACCGTGTCGCCCCTCACCTCGACCGGCACGTCGATCGCGTCACTGCCGGGCCGTACGGTCACGAGGCGGTTCTCGGCCCGGCCGCTCTCCGGGTCGAGGACGTACACGCGGACCTGCCCGCTGCCGTGCCCGGAGATCTCGACCGGGATCCGGTAGGTGCGGGTGCCCGAGTCGCCCTCCTCGACGGTCGTGCGGCCCACGTCGACACGCGGCAGTACGGCCGCCCGCACCGCCGGAGTACCGGGCGCCCAGCCCCAGGCGTCCATCAGCCAGGCCCGCCCGGACGGCGAACGGGGCGTCAGCTCAAGGGACGTGACCCGCCGCAGATCGAGTCCGGCCCGGTTCGCGGCCGTCAGCGGGACGCGCAGCTCCTGAGCCCAGTAGGAGGCGGTGCGCGCGGAACCCGGGAGTCCGTCCACCCGGACCGAGCCCAGCGTCACCCGACGGTCGGACGAGTCGGTGAGGGACACGTCGAACGTCGTGCCGGTCGTGTTCGGCGGTACGAAGACCCGGAGCGCGAGCTTCTGCGAGCCGCGGAGGGAGAGCGGCTCGGCCGGGGTGATACGCGCGGCCGAGCCCGGCGCGGACCACTTCAGGTCCACCGCGCTACGGCCGGTCTCCTGTTCCGTCTCCCACGACGCGAAGTGCGGTGACGATCCGGGGGTCTCCGGGTCCAGACAGGCCACGGCCGGGTCGGGATCGGCCGCCGAACACAGCCGGGCGCCGGTCACCTCCACCCCGCCGTCCGGCAGGAAACCACCGCTGCGGCGGGCCCCGACCGCGTGGGTCAGCACCCGCGCCGGGTCCGCGGACGGGGCCCGCCTGCCGGAACCGTCGAGCAGCGGACGCACCCGGTCGTCCCCGGCGACGAAGAGCCGGGCCGCGGCGGCGATGTACGTGGCGCCCGCCTTGTGCTGCTGGGCGGCGGTCAGCCGGGTCGCGGTACCCGGCGTACACACCGGGTCCGGCTCCTCCGGGTCGATCGTGAAGTCGTCCCTGGCCGGCGCGACGGCCTCACCCGGGGTCCACTCGCTGTTGAAGTAGTTGTGGTTGGCGCCGACCATGTACACCGCGCTGTGCAGTGCCGTGCCCCGGCCGATCCCGCGCGTCCCGTCGACGAAGTCCTCGCCCTGGAGGTCCGACACGTCGCCGTCGCAGCCCGGCAGCAGCGTCACGGACGGCACGTCCGCGACCGGATTCCGACCGAAGATCGTCGGTCCGACGAGCACGGTCCCGCGTACCTTCCAGCGCACCGGGCCCCGGTAGCCGTCCTCGGCGGCCGGCGGCGGGTACAGGCTGTCCATGGCGGCCCGGTTGACGCCCTCGCCGCCGCGCGAGTGACCGACGAGCAGCACCCGGGAGAGGTCCGCCTTCGCCGCCTCACGCACGACGGCCGGGGTGGAGGAGCGAGGGGCCGGGGCGGAGGAACGCCGGGCGGTCCAGTCGGCCCAGTGGGCGAGGTGCTGCCGTACCAGCGAGGAACGCGCCTGCGCGCCGGCGTCCTCGGCCTGCCAGTCCTGGGCGTTGATGCCGTTCGCCGAGATCGACACCGTCACATAGCCCTGCGAGGCCAGCAGTTGCTGGTCGCGCAGATAGCCCAGGTGGCTCGGAATCGGCTTGTAGCCGTCCGCGCAGGGCCAGTCGCCGGTCACGTCGTCCTCGGAGCCCGGCTTGTAACAGGTGTCGTGGCGGCCGTGCAGGAACAGCGCGAGCGGCCGGCTGCCGGTGGCCCCCTTCGGCGCCACCACCTCGGCGGTCATCTCCACCGGGGTGTCGAAACCGGGCAGCCGCACGGGCGCGAGGTCGTACTCCCCGGTGACCGTACGGTACGCACCGGGCCTGCCCGGATCGACGCCGTTCGCCGGTACCTGCGTCCGGGCCTTCTCGGGTACGCGGGGTACGTGCGGGCCTGACCTGTGGGTGTCGTCGGCCGCCGCGTCCAACCGGCGCCCCGCAGCCGTCACCTGCAGATCCGACAGCTGCTCGGGCCGCGTCTCGCCGAGGGCGAGCCGGAACGTCCGCCCGTCTCTCGCCGGCTCCGGCACCCCGAGCAGCCGGTCCCCGGTACGGAACTCGACGCGCGCATCCCCCATGGGCACGGCCTTCGCCGCCCGCCAGACCAGCTCACGCGCCCCGCGCTCCCCGCCGATCCGCCACCCCGGCGGCAGCGGATGGTCGTCCTTCGCGCTGAACAGCCCCGCCTCGTGCGGCTGTTCGGCCTGTGCCGGTCCGGGCGAGCCCGCCAGGGCCACCAGCACCGCCACGGCGGTCACACGTATTCGCCGGGTACGGATCAATGATCCACTCCTCACCACCGCATGCGCGGACGTCCCGTCGGTCCCGGGCGCCTCTCGCGTCCCCTAGGACGGAGGCGGAGTGGCTGTGGGTTGTCTGTGAGGGGGTGTTGAGAGCGGGCGAGCGATGCGATCAAGCCAGGGCGGTCGTGGTGCGACAGCACGCTCCGGCATCCACGGATGCCGGAGCGCGCTGTCAGGTGGACGGGTCCGGCTACCACCAGTCGGTGCACTGCACCACCTGGCCACCCCCGCCTCCGCAGGCGCGGAACCGGTAGTTCGGGCTGTTGTCCGTCAGTTTCGCGGCGCTGGTCAGCGGAAAGCCGTCGCGAGTTGCCCTGAAGGGTCCGCACTGGACATGGACATCCCGGCCGTTCAGAGTCCAGTCCATCCAGATCTCGTCTCCGGTACGCGGGGCCGCGAGCGCGGCGAACCCGTACACCTTGTTGTCGATGCTGACTGCTCGCAGGCTGATGCGCCCGATGAGCCCTTGCGGGTCGGAGGGGTGCAGCGTCCTGTCCGCCGGGCCGGCGGGGACACCGGCCAGATTGTCGGCGATGTCGCGGAAGCCGTTGGCGCCACGCTCGCAGTCCGACGGGGCCGCGAGTGCCGTACCCGGCACGGCGACGGTGACTCCGCCTGCCAGCAGTACGCCGGCGGCGGCGGTGCAGACTAGTTTGGCCCTTGCACGTCTGGTCATGACGATGCCTTCCCCTGGGTCGACGAACAGCGAGTACAGCGAGCAGAGCGCGTACGGCGAGTACGGCTCGGGCTGTGGGCGCCGCATGTGCCGAACCCCGGCGGCGCCGCTGCAAGACAACCAGGGGAGAGGGGGCCACTGTCCTGACACCTGTCAGGTTGCGCCGCAGCGCTGGGGGTGAATGCGGAAACGAGGATGGCGAGGGCGGAAGATCAGTAAGCAGGGGCCAGTGACCATGCGTCGATGTCCTGGTAGCGCCGCGGACCCGGGTGGCCGCTTACCGTGCTGCCGACCAGGTGGAGGCGTTCGGTCTGCCACGGGCGGCCGGTGAAGCCGTTGAGGCAGGCGGCCGCCGCCGTCACGGACGCGTTGTCGTAGCGGCGAGCGCGGGCCAGCGTGAGGTGGGGACGCAGCGGACGTTCGACGAAGGCGAGGCCGCAGTCCCTGACCCGCGCCCGTACCGCTTCGGCCAGCTCATGCAGTCCGTCGACATCGCCCGCTATGCCGCTCCACAGCACTCGCTCGTCGAAGTGACCGCCACCGAGCAGTGACAGTTCGAGAGAGGGGCGGGTGGCCGCGAGATCAGCGAGGGGTGAACGAAGCGTCTGCACGACCTGCACCGGCACCTCGCCCAGGAAGGCAAGGGTGATGTGCCAGTCCTCGATGCGGTTCCAGCGCAGGTCGGGGCAGGCGGCGTAGGCCGGGCTCAGCGCGTGCGCCAGCTCGTCCTTCGCGTCGTCGGGCGGCGCGAGGGCGATGAACGCGTGCTGGGTGGCGGTCCGGGGCGGTTCGATCACGGATGTCTTCCTACCTCATGCGTCCGTGAGTCAGAAGTCCGACTGCCTGTCGTGCACTGCCTGTCGTGCACTGCTTGTCGTGCCGAGTCGGCACGACACGGGACCGCACCGACAGCCCCACCGCTCCCCGCACGCCACCTAGCCGTTCGTGGTGGGCGGCCCGTCGAGGACGGTGGGCGCGTACTCCAGCAATTGGAGTCGGCCGTCGAAGGTGCGGTTCTCGACGAGTTCGAGGCGGACGTCGGGGTACTGGTCGAAGATCCGTTCTTTCCCGGTGGCTCCGGTGATGACCGGGAAGACGACGACGCGGAAGCGGTCCACGAGACCAGCCGCGAGCAGCGAGCGGCACAGAGTGAGGCTGCCGAGGGTGCGCAGGGGCTGTGCCGTGTTCTTCTTCAGGTCCCGCACGGCGTCGATGACATCCTCCGTGACCAGCGTGGTGTTCGGCCAGTCCAGGGGTTCCTTCAGGGTCGACGAGAAGACGATCTTGGGCATGGTGTTCAGCTCGGCGAAGCCCGGGTCGTCGGGTGCCTGGGCGGCGAAACCCGACATCAGCCGGTAGGTCGTGGCGCCCATCAGGCTGACGTGCTGCTTCTCGCCGTCACTGTCGAGCCAGGCGAGGTACTCGGGCCCTTCCAGGCCCCAGAACCCGGGCCAGCCCTCAGCGGAGGCGTATCCGTCGAGCGAGATGATGAAGTCCACCATGAGGCTTGCCATCAGACTCCTCCTTCAGGAGTAGGCGTGTGAGCGTGCGTCGAAGCGGTTGACCGACGCAGCCTCGAAAACTCATCGCCGAGCCGTCAGGTTGTCCGATGCCGGATGCCGGATGCCGGACGGTGGGTCGGTGGGTCGGTGGGTCGGGTGGCGGATGGCGCACAGCGGGTGAACGGTCGCGATGGGCGCTAGGCGTGGGTCCACCCGGCTGTGCCGCGGTACACGTCCAGCAGGTCCACCACGAAGAGGAGGGTCGAGCCCGCCGGGATCAACGGTGATGGCGACTGATTGCCGTACCCGAGACGTGGGGGAACGATGATCTCGCGTCGACCGCCGACCTTCATCCCCTTCACCCCTCGGTCCCAGCCCTTGATGACCCTGCCACCGCCCAGGGCGAACTTGAACGGCTGGCCCCGGTCCCAGGAGGCATCGAACTCCTTCCCGGACTCGAAGGCCACCCCGACGTAGTGGACCCTGACCACCATGCCCGACTTCACCTCGGCCCCGTCCCCGACGACCAGGTCCCGGATGGTCAACTCGGTAGGCGCGTCACCCTCGGGAACGTCGACCTCGGGCTTCGTCAGTTCACTCATCGCACTCTCATCGCTGGCTCGCTGCCGAACGCCCTTCCTACGGGCTGTCCGGACACATGGCACCCCATGCGGCAGACGGCCACGCTACAGGGGTGCCGAAGCCGCCTGACGGTCACTTCCCATGCCCGGTCCACTCTGAGGTGATCGCGGAGAGCGGAGAGCGGAGAGCGGAGAGCGGAGAGCGGAACACGTGTGAAGGTTGCCCGGAGCGGAACGGAGACCCCAGGCAACCGACGCGAGACTCTAGAAGAAGCCGAGCTTCTGAGGGCTGTAAGAACACAGAAGGTTCTTCGTCTGCTGATAGTGCTCCAGCATCATCTTGTGGTTCTCACGGCCGATGCCCGACTGCTTGTAGCCGCCGAATGCCGCGTGCGCCGGATACGCGTGGTAGCAGTTCGTCCACACCCGGCCCGCCTGGATCGAACGCCCCGCGCGATACGCCGTGTTCATGTCCCGCGTCCACACCCCGGCACCGAGTCCGTACAACGTGTCGTTGGCGAGCTTGATGGCATCGTCGAAGTCCGCGAACGACGTGACGGACACGACGGGACCGAAGATCTCCTCCTGGAAGATCCGCATCCGGTTGTCCCCCTGGAAGATCGTCGGCTGTACGTAGTACCCACCCGCCAACTCCCCGTCGTACTCGATACGGTGGCCGCCCGTGAGGACCTTGGCCCCCTCCTGCTGGCCGATGTCCAGGTAGGAGAGGATCTTCTCCAACTGGTCGTTGGAGGCCTGAGCGCCGATCATCGTCTCGGTGTCGAGCGGGTGACCTGGTTTGATCAACTCGGTGCGGGCGACAGCCGCGTCGAGGAACTCGCTGTAGTGGCCCTGCTGGACGAGCGCCCGGGACGGACAGGTGCACACCTCGCCCTGGTTCAGCGCGAACATCGTGAAACCTTCGAGCGCCTTGTCCCGGAAGGCGTCGTCCTGCGCCCATACGTCGTCGAAGAAGATGTTCGGCGACTTGCCGCCCAGTTCGAGCGTGACCGGTTTGATGTTCTCCGAGGCGTACTGCATGATCAACCGCCCCGTGGTGGTCTCGCCGGTGAACGCGACCTTCGCCACCCGCGCGCTGGACGCCAGCGGCTTGCCCGCCTCCACACCGAAGCCGTTGACGATGTTCACGACGCCAGGCGGCAGCAGGTCCGAGATCAGGCTCATCAAGTAGTGGATGGACGCCGGTGTCTGCTCGGCGGGCTTGATCACGACCGCGTTGCCAGCCGCGAGCGCAGGCGCCAGCTTCCACACGGCCATGAGGATCGGGAAGTTCCACGGAATGATCTGCGCCACGACGCCCAGCGGCTCATGGAAGTGGTACGCCACCGTGTCGTCGTCGATCTCGCTGAGCGACCCCTCCTGCGCACGGACCGCCCCCGCGAAGTAACGGAAGTGGTCGATGGCGAGGGGGATGTCGGCGGCCAGGGTCTCCCGGATCGGCTTGCCGTTCTCCCAGCTCTCCGCGACCGCGAGCTTCTCCAGGTTCGCCTCCATCCGGTCGGCGACCTTGAGGAGGATGTCGGCCCGCGCGGTCACCGACGTGCGGCCCCAGGCGGGTGCGGCGGCGTGCGCCGCGTCCAGGGCCCGCTCCACGTCCTCGGCCGTGCCCCGCGCGATCTCGGTGAACGGCTGCCCGTTCACCGGACTCGGGTTCTCGAAGTACTGCCCACGAGCGGGCTCCACGTACTCGCCGCCGATGAAGTGGTCGTACCGCGACTGGTAGGAGACGATCGCGCCTTCGGTGCCGGGCGCTGCGTAACGAGTCATGTGCTGTGCCTCCCGAGGAAGGGCCGCCCGCCGTTGGACAGCTCTCGCGGCGAGGGTAGGGACGGAGAGGTTGCAGATACGTTGCGTGGCGGATGGCGGATGGTGGATGGCGAGGGGGCAGCAAGGGCTGGGATGGGGATGGGAACGAGACCACGGTCATAGTCGCGTAGCCGTAGCCGTAGCCGTAGCCGTAGTTGAGGTCTGGTCGTGGTCGTAATTGTGGCCGCGCTCGTCAGTGGCGGGCCCGCCACGGGTACGCCGACTGTTCTGCCTCCAGCTCTGTCAGCCGCGCCCGTACCGGAGCCGTCGGGCGGGCGGCGGCCAGCGCCCTCCAGACGTCGAGGTCGTCCTCGCCCCACGACTCCTGGGCCCAGCACGCCAGCAGGTCGGGGTCACCACCGGAGACGAGCGCCGCGCGCAGTCCGTCCGCGAGCCGTCGGCGCAGCCGCACCACCGCCGGCGCCTGGGAACCGGGCAGCAACGGCCCGGCGTACGCCGCCACAGCCGCCGTGATCGCACCGGCGGCGAGTCTGCGCTCCACGACCGCGACATCGGACTCGACCGGAATCGCGAGCCGGTAGGGCCGTGAACCGAGGATCCCGGTGCCGAGCAGCCGTCGCAGGCGGGCCAGTTCCGCGCGCAGCGTCACCGGTGTCACCGACTCGTCCTCGTACAGCGAGCACAGCAACTCGTCGCCGGTCAGGCCGTCCGGATGCCGGGACAGCAGCACCAGGAGTTCGCTGTGCCGGCGGCTCAGGCGCAGTTTGCGGCCGCCTGCCACGAGAAGCGCCTCGTCCCGGCCCAGGGCGGTCAGCTGCAGGGCGTCGGTGGCGGCCGGTATCGGGGTGAGCAGCGCCAACTGGGACTCGGCGGCGCGCGCCACGGCCTGGACGAACCCCAGGCTGTGCGGATGCGCCAGCCCGTCCCCGCCGGTGATGTCGACGGCGCCGAGCAGCCGTCCCGTGCGTGGATCGTGCACCGGAGCCGCCGCGCACGTCCACGGCTGGACACGCCGGATGAAGTGCTCCGCCGCGAACACCTGCACCGGCCGGTCGAGCGCGACCGCCGTACCCGGTGCGTTCGTGCCCATGGCGGACTCCGCCCATCGCGCGCCCGGCACGAAGTTCATACCGTCCGCCTTCTGCCGGGTGGCGGGATGGCCTTCCACCCACAGGAGTCTGCCCTGCGCGTCGCAGACCGCGAGGAGGTGCTCGCCGTCCGACGCGAACGTGCCCATGAGTTCACGGAACAGCGGCATCACCGGGGCCAACGGGTGCTCCGCCCGATACGCCCCGAGGTCTCCGTCGGAGAGTTCCACACACGCGGAGCCGTCCGGTCCGACCCCGGCCCGCGCCGAACGCCGCCACGAGTCGGCCACCACGGACCGCACCGGTCGCGAGACCGTACCCGCCTCGGTGAACGTGTCGTGGGCGCGGCGCAGCACGCGAACCCGCTCGACAGGGTCGGCGCCCGGATTCAGGGCCACCCATGGATCGGTCAACCCGGCCTCCCGCAAAGCGATGGGACTGGACGTGATGCGGCTGGTGACATCGTCACTCGGGTGGTGGACGCGGACAAGCGTCGCGGTCCGTCGGGACGACCACGCCCACCCGTTGGGCCTCACCCCTGAGTCCTCACCCCAGGGTCCCCACCTCGGGTCCTCGACCCATGCTTCTCGACCCTCGGTTCTCGGACGGTCAGGCGAAGTTGACGAGTCTGATGTAGCGCGTCCAGTCCCAGTTCGGGCCGGGGTCGGTGTGGTCGCTGCCCGGTACTTCGTAGTGGGCGAGGATGTGTGAGCGGTCCTTGGGAATCGCGTACTCGGTGCAGATCGCCGCGGTGAGTTTCGCCGACTCCTCGTACAGGGCGTTGGTGAAGTACTCCGGCTTGTCCACCCAGCCCTCGTGCTCGATGCCGATGCTGCGGGTGTTGTAGTCCCAGTTCCCCGCGTGCCAGGCGATGTCGCGCTCGCGCACCATCTGAGCGATGTGGCCGTCGGCGGACCTGACGACATAGTGCGCGGACACCTGCTTCTTCGGGTTCTGGAAGATCGCGAGGGTGTCCGAGTACGTCGCCTGTGTCACGTGGATGACGACGAAGTCGACGGGGTGGCTCGTCGGACGGTTGGCCACCGTGTAGTTGGAGGGGCTTGCCGGGGACCACTCGGACTGCGGGTAGTCGAAGCCCCGCGGCGCCGCGTCGGCCCGCGTGGTGGGGAGCAGTGCGGTGGAGAGCGTGGCGAGGGCCGCGCTCTGGAGCAGGCGCCGCCGACTGGGCAGGGTGGCTGGCAGGTACTTGGCTCGGTCCACAGGTTTCCTCTCGGAGGGACGACGTGGGGGACAGGGCTCAACGAGTCGGGGCAGCGCCGGTTTCGTGCGGGAACTCGTAGTCGCGCGGTTCTCACGTGAAACACGGTACGGGTCTTGCCGGTTGGCGAGGAGAGGCCCGCCCAGGTCCGTGGACAGCACTGTGATTGTGGACAACTCGGCCACCCGAAAGGGTGATTACGACCCCTGGACGCCAACAACAAGCGAGACCCCACCTGCCGGACCTGCCGGACCTGCCGGACCTGCCGCACCCGCCAGACCTACGCCCCGCCCCCCACCGCCGCCGGATCGTCGAGCACGGCCCGTACGACGGAGTGCGCGGCGCCCAGCAGCGGGCCTTCCGGGCCGAGCCGGGAGACCGACACCGAGCAGGCGGGACCCGCCGTCCTGCGGGCCAGCTCCCGCTCCAGCGAGGGCAGCAACCAGGGCGCCAGCCCGGACAGTGCGCCGCCCAGCACGACGGCCTCGGGGTCCAGCAGATTGACCGCACCCGTCAGCGCGATACCCAGCGCGGTACCGGCGTCGCGCAAGGCCCGCCGTACGTTCTTGTCGCCTCCCGCGGCGTGTTCGGCGAGCAGGCCGACCCGGTCCTCGCCCGGTTCCAGGCCGGCCGCGCGCAGCACGGCCTCCTCGCCCGCGTACTGCTCCAGGCAGCCGCGCCCGCCGCAGGCGCACGCGGGCCCCTCGGGCCGTACCGGCACATGTCCCAGCTCGCCCGCGAAGCCACGCGTCCCGCGCAGCAGCCGCCCGTCCACGACCACGGCCCCACCGATGCCGATCTCCGCGGAGACGTGCAGGAAGTCGCGCGGTGCGTCCTCGTTGAGCCAGAGTTCGGCCAGTCCGCCGAAGTTCGCCTCGTTGTCGACGGTCAGCGGCAGTACGTCGGGCAGCAGGGGAGCGAGGTCCGTGTCGAGCCAGCCGAGGTTCGGGGCGCGCACCACGGTCCGGGCGTCGCGCGCCACCAGACCGGGCACGGCGACGGCGAGACCCGCCGGCCACAGCCCTTCCTGGTCGGCCTCGGCGACGATCCGGCGTATCAGCGCGGTCAGTTCACCCAGTACGGGCTCGGGCGCACGGCCGCGGTTGGTGCCGTGCCGCACGACCCGCGCACGCACCTTGCCGCGCAGGTCGACCGCGCACACGGCGAGGTGGTCGACGCCGATCTCCGCGCCGATCCCCGCCGGGCCGCGTCCGCTCAGCGCCAGCGCCGAACCGGGCCGCCCCACCCGCCCCGGCCGCTCGGGGCCCAGCTCGTCGAGGAGGCCGGAGCGGATCAGTTCGTCCACGAGGGTCGAGACGGCCGCCCGGGTCAGCCCGATGCGCGAGGCGACGGCGGCACGGGACAGCGGCCCGTCGGCGTTCACGGTGTGCAGCACCCGCGAGAGGTTGCGCCGCCGCATGCCTTGTTGTGTATCGGGCAGCCGTCGGCCGGGACTGCTGGGGTGCGCCTCGTGGAGGGGTGCTGTCATTTGCCTGAGTCGGTCCTCGTCCGGCCGGTCCCCTGAGGGCTGTCCTGTCCGTGCGGCGGCGCCCGGGGAGCCGGTGCCGCCGCACGGAGGCGACTACCGGCCCCCGCTCCCCGGAGGCGAGGCCGTCAGCGCTGATGGGCCTCCCGCTCCAGCAGCGGGGCCGCGTCGGAGATTACCCCGGCTATCCGCGCGAGCGCCGCCTCGTCCCGTTCACCGGCATCGAGTACCGGCCCGCGTGCCGTGTTCCAGCGCCGGGCCACCGCCGCCGGATCCTCACCGGTCAGCACTCCGGCGGCCTGCGCGGCGGCGCCGAGCGCGACCAGTTCCTTGGCCTCGGGCACCTGAACGGGACGCCCGGACAGACGTCGTACGGTCTCCTGCCACGCCTTGCCCCGGGCGCCCCCGCCGATGAGGAGGAGCGGCGCCGAACGGTCCGCGTCCTCGTCGAGCACCAGGTCGAGGGCGCCGAGCAGCGAGTGGACCGCGCCGTCGTACGCGGCCTGGAGCAGCTGCCCCCGTGTCGTGTCGTGCCGCAGCCCGTGCAGCAGGCCCGAGGCGTGCGGCAGGGCCGGGGTTCGCTCTCCGTCCAGGTAGGGGAGCAGCGTCACGCTCGTACCGGGCTCGACGGCCTCGCGGTCGATACCGAGGAGGGCGGCGACGCGGTCCACGGCGAGGGTGCAGTTGAGGGTGCAGGCCAGCGGCAGCCAGTCGCCCCGCGCGTCGGCGAAACCCGCCACGGTTCCGGTGGGGTCGGCGGGCCGCCGCGTCGACACCGCGTACACCGTGCCGGACGTGCCGAGGCTGAGCACAGCGGTGCCCGGGCGCAGCCCCAGGCCCAGCGCGGCGGCGGCGTTGTCACCGGTGCCGGGAGCGACCAGCGTGCCCTTCGCGAAGGGCAGATCGGCGGAGTCGCGGACGGTCCCCACGACCTCGCCGGGCCTGACCACCCGGGGCAGCAGGGCAGGGTCGAGCCCCACGTGGCCGAGGACCTCCTCGTCGTACGCCTCCGTCCCGGACGCCCACCAGCCCGTACCGGAGGCGTCGCCGCGGTCGGTCGTGCCCAGCCCGGTGAGGAGTCCGGTGAGGTAGTCGTGGGGCAGCCGTACGGCCGCGGTGGCGCGGACGGACTCGGGCTCGTGCTCGGCGAGCCACGCCCATTTGGTGACGGTGATGGACGGCCCCGGCACGCTGCCGGTGCGCTCGGCCCACGCCTTGGGCCCGCCCAGCTCCTCCACGAGGCGGCGGGCCTGCGGCGCCGACCGTACGTCGTTCCACAGGAGCGCGGGACGCACCGGAGCGCCCTGCGCGTCGAGGGTGACGAGTCCGTGCTGCTGACCGGCTACGGAGACCGCCGCGGCTTCGCGTGCCGCGTCCCCGCACTGGTGCAGCGCCTCGCGCAGCGCGTCCCACCACTGGAGGGGGTCGCTCTCGCGGCCCGCTCCGGTGGACACGGTGTGCGGCGCCTGACCGCTCGCCACCACGTCACCGGTGGCCACGTCCACCACCAGGGCCTTGGTGGATTGGGTGGACGTGTCCACGCCAACGACGAGCGGACCCTCGGCTGCTGACATCGAGCTCTCCCTCTTCCGCGGCTCCGCGGGGTCTGACCTGGTGTTTTCGGGTTTCTTCCAGGGTGGCACAGCCCGGATTCCGCCCGCTGTCCCTCTTCCGGGACATCTTGTCTCTTCCCAGGGATGCCTCCGCATACTAATTTGTTAAGCGCCATGACGAAATAGTCGGAGCAAGCAAGGAGCCGCGGCATGAACTACCAGCCCACCCCCGAGGACAGGTTCACCTTCGGCCTGTGGACCGTCGGCTGGCAGGGAAGGGACCCGTTCGGCGACGCCACCCGGGCCGCCCTGGACCCGGTCGAATCGGTGCAGCGCCTGTCGGAACTCGGCGCCCACGGAGTGACCTTCCACGACGACGACCTGATCCCCTTCGGGTCCTCGGAGACCGAGCGCGAGTCGCACATCAAGCGCTTCCGGCAGGCTCTCGACACGACCGGTATGACCGTGCCGATGGCCACCACGAACCTGTTCACCCACCCCGTCTTCAAGGACGGCGCCTTCACCGCCAACGACCGGGACGTGCGCCGCTACGCGCTGCGCAAGACGATCCGCAACATCGATCTGGCGGTCGAGCTGGGCGCCCAGATCTACGTGGCGTGGGGCGGCCGCGAGGGCGCCGAGTCCGGCGCCGCGAAGGACGTACGGGTCGCGCTCGACCGCATGAAGGAGGCCTTCGACCTCCTCGGCGAGTACGTGACCACCCAGGGCTACGATCTGCGCTTCGCGATCGAGCCCAAGCCGAACGAGCCCCGCGGCGACATCCTCCTGCCGACGGTCGGACACGCGCTGGCCTTCATCGAGCGCCTGGAGCGGCCGGAGCTGTACGGCGTCAACCCCGAAGTGGGCCACGAGCAGATGGCCGGGCTGAACTTCACGCACGGCATCGCCCAGGCCCTGTGGGCGGACAAGCTCTTCCACATCGACCTGAACGGCCAGTCCGGCATCAAGTACGACCAGGACCTGCGCTTCGGAGCGGGCGATCTGCGCTCCGCCTTCTGGCTGGTCGACCTCCTGGAGACGGCCGGCTACGCGGGCCCGCGGCACTTCGACTTCAAGCCGCCGCGGACCGAGGACTACGACGGCGTGTGGGACTCGGCCGCCGGCTGCATGCGCAACTACCTGATCCTGAAGGAGCGGACCGCGGCCTTCCGGGCCGACCCCGAGGTCCAGGAGGCCCTGCGGACCTCGCGTCTGGACGAACTGGCACAGCCCACCGCCGCGGACGGCCTCCAGGCGCTGCTGGCCGACAGCGCGTCCTTCGAGGGCTTCGACGCCGAGGCGGCCGCCGCGCGCGGGATGGCGTTCGAGCGTCTCGACCAGTTGGCCATGGACCACCTGCTGGGTGCTCGCGGCTGATCACGTACAAGGCCGACGAACGACCTCTGCGCGGAGGCGTCCGGAATCATGGGGTCCACGCCATGAGTTCGTGACGGGTCACGGAGCGATTCCAGTATCGAGTTCCGTATCAAGTTCCGCGCAGGGGTCGCTTCGTGACCGGTTCGAGGCGACTCTTGATGGTATGGCCACGCCGCCCTTACCGCCCGAGCCTCCTCGGCCGCCGGACAACACGCCGCCGTACGGTGGTGGCGGATATGGTCCCCCGCCCGGAGGCTTCGGCCCTCCTCCTGACGGTTACGGCCCACCGCCGGGAGACGGCGGTCCGCCATGGAACGGCGGGGGAGGAGGCGGCTGGCAGCCGCCTCCACCGTCACCGCCGCCCCCTGGATCGCCGGGCGGCCCCGGTGGACGCCGCAGGACGCTCCTGATCCTGCTGGCCGTGCTCCTGGGGATCGGCGCGGTGTCCGCGGTCGCCCTGGTGGTCACCAGTGGTGACGGCTCGTCGGACAAGAAGCCGCCGACGGAGAGCAGCTCCTCCAAAGGGCGGCTGCCGTCACCCTCATTGAGCATTCCGTCGCAGTTGCCGAGCGAACTGCCTTCCCTGCCCTCGGGAGTGCCGTCCGAGCTGCCCAGCGGCGTGGAGTCGCTGCTCCCGTCCCTCGCGAGCGACGAAGTGCCGTACTACATGCTGCGTACCGGTGACTGCTTCGACATCGACGACAGCCGGCCGGGCCAGGCGGTGAAGCGTCCGTGCGACCAGAAGCACGATGCCGAGGTCGTGACGGTGACCGAACTGGAAGGCGCGTACACGACCGATGCCGCCCTCAAGAAGGCGGCATCGGGCCTCTGCAGGGATCCCCTGGACAGCAAGGCGGCCAAGCAGCCCGCCGACACCGTCCGCGGCACGCTGGTGCAGTACCCGGACCCCGCGGGATTCAAGATCGGCATCGACAACGTCGCGTGCAGCCTGGCCGCCGACGACGCCCGGGGGAACCGCAAGCTCACCGAGCCACTGAAGTGAACCACGCGCGCGTGGAGAATTGAGCGGACGAAGCGGGGGACGCGAACGCCGGGCGGAGCCGTCCGTTCAGATCCCGTGCGGCAGGCGTACGTACGTCACGGTGGTCTCGATCCCGCTGTCCACCAGGCGCCCCTGGGCGTCGAAGGCCCCTGTGCCGTCCGTCATCCCGAAGTCGTTGTCGTTGATCAGCGCGAGCGTGTCACGGTCCACGCGCGCGACGCCCTCGATCTTCCCGGGGATCCCCTTCACCTTTCCGAGGTCGACGACAAGACGCTTGCGCAGCACGGGAACACCGGCCGCGGCGGGGTCCTCCAACTGCTCAAGGGACGGCGACGTCGTGCTGTCGTCCCACTTGTCCCCGAGGATGTCCGCCCCGCGGCTCAGCTTCACGACCTGCAACCGGGCGGCCTTGTCGGTGCGCTCCTCCACCAGCAACTCTTCGCGGCCCACGGCCACCACGGACGAGATCTTCAGCTCCGAGGGGTCGTCCTCGCCCGGATCGACCACGCCCACCGCGTCGAACCGGTACGCGTACTCGGCGGTGACGGCCCGCTTCTTCGGTGAGAAGCGCAGCAGACGCGCGGTCAGGGACTCCTCGCCCGCATCCGTGTCCGGCAGGGACAGCGGGCTCTGCACGGCCAGCACCAGGTCGCCGCCCGGGAGCTGGGCGAGCCCTTCGAAGCCCCGGTTGATCTTCCGGTGCAGCAGCACCGCGGGCAGCGCCTCGATCACCGGATAACCCGCGCCGGTCAGGTTCAGCCCCTTGGGGACGTACCGGGCGAGTACCTTCCCGCGCGCGGAGACGTGCACCAACGAGGGCCCGTACTCGTCGACGAGCCAGAAACCACCGTCCTTGGAGCGCACGATCCCCTCGGTGTCCAGACCGTTCGGGTCGTACGAGAGCGGTGTCGTCGCGTCGTAGGAGTACGGAGCCTCGTCGCGTGCCCGCTGGTTGGGCAGGCCGGTGACGGGCTTGCCCGAACCGGTGGTGATCGGTATCGCGTCCAGTACCTTCACCGCGTCACCGGACACCCGGATCTTCACGATCGCCGGGTCGAAGCCGGGCACGGGAAACGTCCGGCGCTTCACGCCGTCGACCTTGATCTGGCCGTTGGGGCCACGGTCGGTGACGGTCCAGAACTCACCCTTGCGGCCTGCCGGGTAGATGTCGCTCCCGATGCCGCCGAGGTCCACACCCCGGTCGTCGGCCACCGTGCCCGGCAGCAGCCCGTTGCTGAACGTGCCGAGAGGGATGTCCCCGAGCGTCGCGGAGCCCGTGACCCGCGCGTCCCCCGCGGGCGCGCCGACCGCGGGGCCCGCCACCACGAGAGCGGCGAGCACGGCGAGCGGCACGCCCGTGGCGACGGAACGGTGGACACAGCGCCGGCCTGCGGCGTACGGGGACATGGGGCCTCCTGGTGCACAAGTTCGATGACTGTCGCCAGATTTCGCCCTCGCGTCGAACGCCGTACGGCCGGCACATGAACGCCGGGCGTCCAGCGCTCATCCGGTGAACGCGGGCCCTGTCCGCGGCCCCGTTCCCCGGTCAGGTGTCACTCCAGTCGTCGGTCCGGTGTCACTCCAGCCCGTCGGCCAGGGCCAGTGCCGTCGCCGGGTCCTGGGAGGCCGGGCCGACCGGAGCCCAGCGGCCCCGTTCCTTGCGGTACGGCCACCAGCGTCCGTCCGGTCCCAGCCGGAGCTGGGTCTGTCCGCCGACCACGGTCCAGCGGCTGCGGGACGCGCGCAGGACGGGCCGTTCGTCCTCCTCCCAGGCCGACTCCAGGGCGGCACGCGCGCGTGCGAGTGTTTCCGGCTCCGCCGGCCGGTCCGTCTCCAGTACGTCCAGTGCGGCCGCACCCCCGTACTCCCAGGAGCGGACCGCGAGTGCCAGGCTCTCGCGGTCGCGCCCCGACCCGTCGGCGAGACGAACGGCCACCGAGACCTGGGGCCCGCCCGAGGCAAGCCGTACGGCATCCTGCGCAGGCGTCAGTTCGGCCTCCGTGCCGCGCTGTTCGTGGCCCGGCCTGAGCGCGTCGACGAGCAGCCGGTGCGCCTCTCGGGCGGCCTGCGCGGCCAGGAACTCCAGCGCGGCCGGGTCGACCCCGGGCGCGGGATCGGTCTCCGTGTCCAGCGACGGCGGCAGGCCCGGTTCCGCGGGCACAGCAGGCACCTCGGGCAGCGCAGGCAGGATCTCCCCCACCCCGTAGGCCTCGGCGGCGTCCACGCCCGTGTACGTCTCCTGCGGCACCGCGGCGGTCTCGGCCTGCGAGACGCTGCGCAGCTGCAACTCGTCGAGCAGTTCTCGCTCCCCGCGCCCGCGCAGCAGGAGCAGCACGAAGGGATCCTGGTCGAGCAGTCGCGCCACCTGGTAGCAGAGCGCGGCGGTGTGACCGCAGTGGTCCCACGCGTCACAGTCGCACTCCGCCTCCAGATCGCCCAGGCTCGGCAGGAGTTCGACGCCCGCGGTCGCCGCGTCCTCGACCAGATGCGGCGGCATCTCGCGGTCGAGCAGCGCGGCGATGTGCCCCGCCCGTTCGACCGCCATGCCAAGGAACCGGTCCCACTGCTCCTCGGACAGCTCCTGGAGCAGGACGTCCGCGCGATGAGCCGTGTGGTCGCGGTCCTTGACCACCGCCGTGACGCGTCCGGGGCGGACCGACACGGCGCCCACGGCTCCCGCGCGCGCGAGCCGGCGGCCCGTCTTCAGCTGCTGCGAGTCCAGCGTGGCGTCCTCCAGCGCCTTGAGCCAGGCCTGCCCCCACCAACTCTGGGCGAAGCCCCGGCCCTGCGCGGGCGGCAAGGCGGCGAAAACGCGCTCCGGAGTGTTCTCGTACGGATCGCTCATCGGGCGCCTCCACGCAGTTCCACCAGGTCGGCCAGTTGCGCGTCGGTGAGTTCGGTGAGAGCCGACTCGCCGGATCCGAGTACCGCGTCCGCCAGCTCCCGCTTGCGCAGCAGCATGTCCGCGATGCGGTCCTCGATCGTCCCCTCGGCGATCAACCGGTGCACCTGCACCGGCCGCGTCTGGCCGATGCGGTACGCGCGGTCGGTGGCCTGGGCCTCGACGGCCGGGTTCCACCAGCGGTCGTAGTGCACGACATGCTCGGCCCGCGTCAGGTTCAGGCCTGTGCCCGCGGCCTTCAACGACAACAGGAAGACGGGCACTTCGCCCTCCTGGAAGCGCTCGACCATGGCCTCGCGCTCGGCGACGGGCGTACCCCCGTGCAGGAATTGCGAGTGCACACCGCGCGCGTTCAGATGGCGCTCGATCAGGCGGGCCATGCGCACGTACTGCGTGAAGACCAGAACGCATGCCCCCTCGGAGAGGATGGTGTCGAGCAGTTCGTCCAGCAGCTCCAGCTTCCCGGAGCGCCCGGAGATCTTCGGCCGGTCCTCCTTGAGGTACTGCGCCGGGTGATTGCAGATCTGCTTCAGCCCGGTGAGCAGCTTCACGATCAGTCCGCGCCGCGCCATGCTGTCGGCGCCCGCGATCTCCGCGAGGGTCTCGCGGACCACGGCCTCGTACAGACCCGCCTGTTCCTTGGAGAGGGTCACGGCGCGGTCGGTCTCCGTCTTCGGCGGGAGCTCCGGCGCGATACCGGGGTCGGATTTTCGGCGGCGCAGGAGGAACGGCCGTACGAGCTGTGCGAGCCGGTCCGCCGCCCCCGGATCCTGCCCTCCCTCGACAGCCTTCGCGTACTGGTTGCGGAACGTGCCGAGCCTGCCCAGCAGACCCGGTGTCGTCCAGTCGAGGATCGCCCACAGCTCGGAGAGGTTGTTCTCCACCGGAGTGCCGGTGAGCGCCACACGCGCGCGTGCGTCGATCCTCCGCAGCTGCCGGGCCGTGTCCGAGTACGGGTTCTTCACGTGCTGTGCCTCGTCCGCGACGACCATGCCCCAGGAAGCGTCCGCCAGACGTGCCGTGTCGAGGCGCATGGTGCCGTAGGTGGTGAGGACGAACTCGCCGTCGGCCAGGTCCTCCAGGCTCCGTCGAGCCCCGTGGAAACGGCGGACGGGAGTGCCGGGAGCGAACCTTTCGATCTCGCGCTGCCAGTTGCCCATGAGGGACGTCGGACAGACGACGAGAGTGGGGCCCGCCGCGGACTCGTCGGTCTGCCGGTGCAGATGCAGCGCGATGAGTGTGATCGTCTTGCCGAGACCCATGTCGTCCGCGAGACAGCCGCCCAGCCCCAGGGAGGTCATGCGGGCCAGCCAGTTCAGCCCTCGGAGCTGGTAGTCGCGCAGGGTCGCGGCCAGTGCGGGGGGCTGTCCGACCGGCTCCAGCCCCTCCGGGTCCGACAGATGCTCCCGCAGCGTCGCCAGCCACCCCGTGGGGCGGACGTCGACCCGGCGGCCGTCGACCTCCGTGGAACCCGTGAGGACGGCGCTGAGTGCGTCCACGGGCGTCAGTTTGCGATCCTGCTGGGTACGGGCGCGGCGCACCTCTTGCGGATCGATCAGGACCCACTGGTCACGCAGCCGCACCATGGGGCGGTTCGCCTCGGCGAGCCGGTCCAGTTCGGCACGCGTCAACTGCTGGTCGCCCAGTGCGAACCACCAGGAGAACGTCAGAAGCGCGTCGGCCGACAGGAAGGAGGGCGCGTCCGAGACCGGCCCCCCGCTCTCGCCCCTCTCGTCGTCCGAGGGGCCGATGACCGCACGGGCCGTCAGCTTGTGGGCCAGTTCCCTGGGCCAGTGCACCTCCACACCGGCGGCGGTGAGGGATCGCGCCCCCTCGCCCCGAAGCTCGATGACCTCCTCGTCGGCGAGTTCGATCCAGTCGGGCACGGTCGCCGACAGCAGGGGTGTGAGCGGCGCCCAGGCCCGTGCGGCGCGGCGCAGCGCGAGCAGGGCGTCCATCCGCGCGCGCGGGCCGAACGCCGGACTCGACCCGCTCCACACCTCGGACGCGTCCGCCAGCAGCGCCGGGTCGCTGACACTGTGCAGTTGCAGCACCGCGCGGAACGGCAACCGGTCCTCGTCCGACACGGCCGACGCGAGCCCCGGCACCTCTACGCGCAGCGAGATCCGTACGCCGGCGTCGTGCCCGGCCGCGACATCGGCCGCCCAGGCGCGATGCTCGGGCACATGCTGCGGTTCGGCGGCGGCGAAGGCCGGGCCACCCGCGGCGAGTGCCGCCGCGGGGGAGCGGGGGAGGGTATCGGCGACGGCGTCGAGGAAGGCGCGCAGCAGCCACTCTGGATCGGGCAGTCGCAGCGGTTCGCTCGCGTCGACGGGCACCGCGTGGGCGTGCGGCGGCATCGCTGCGGCCAGCTCACGGATCCGCTCCAGGTCCCCCGAGCCCAGGGGGCCCGCGCGCCACGCGTCGTGGTCACCGGCGCTCAGACCGGGCAGCAGCAGTCCGCGCGCGGCGAGTTGCAGCGCCAGTACGGCCGCGGCACCCCAGAAGGCGGTCGCCCCGTGGGTCCGCGCGGCGGCACGCGCGCGCGTGAGGACGGGGAGCGCCATCCGCACCGGGAGGACGACGGCCGACACCCTCACCAACTCGACCCCGTCCGCACAGGGAAGGACGACGGACAGCTCCTCCACGGAGCCGTGAGCGGAGCCGGAGTCGGAGTCGTAACCGGAGTCGGAGCCGTAACCGGTGCCGGAACCGATGGACGGAGGCTCCTCGCCAGCGGGCAGCCAGAAGGCGACGCTGCCCGTGCGGGCCGGGTCGGCAGGGAGGAAGGTGGCGCGGCAGCGCGCCAGTTCGGAGATCTCGGAGGGGGTGGGGGCCGGAATCCTCTGCACAGGGATGAGCGTGTTCCTCAATTTTGACTACCGGGGGTGGAGGTCGCCGAGGGTACAGCGCGGCACAGACCGAACCAAGCGTTCGGCCTGTGATGCCAGTCACTGCTTCCTGGGGGTGGTGTCAGGCCCACCGGGCGGTCCGGCCTTCCCCCGGCCGCATCTCAGGCTCGTCCAGCCCCTGGTGCGTACTCATTGCGGGCAGTTGGGTATTCCTTACGCCGAGACGAGGCTCGTGGGCTCCTATAGTCAAGCCCTGACGCACACGCACGAGGAGAGCCTCTCAGGGTCGGCTAGGGGCGCACCTCAGGGTCGTATCAGGGTCGCCGTCCGGAACCGCCGGGAGCGCGGGGCCGTTCTCAGAACAGAGAGCGGCAGTGGCCGCTAAGGAGGCTACGCACATGTCAAGGAACGCGAAGATAGCCGCAGGCGGTGTCGCGGTCGGCATCGTCCTGCTCTTCTGGCTGCCCTGGTGGGCCGCCCTACTGATCGTCCTGGGAGTTCCCGCGGCGGCGTATCTGACGCTGGACCCCTCACAGCGGCGCAGGCTGCGCCGCGTCGGCCGCAAGGAACTCGGCCGCTGAGGCGCCACCCGCTCGGTCGGTTCTCCTCCGGAGCACAGAGCTCCACCGGTCCGGAGAACGGGTCTCTTCCGGAACGAAGTGGATGACGGCGTCACCGCTCGTGGGCCTGCCGATGGTGTGGTCCACGGGCGGCTGCGTGCCGCACTCCCGAAGCCGGTGGGTGCGTGCCGCACTCCCGAAGCCGGTGCGTGTGCGCCGCACTTCCGCAGCTGGTGGGTGCGGCGTGCGAGAAATCCAGCCGGACCTGGGCGGCCGGGTTCAGTTCGGGCGTACGGCCATCTTGTCCAGGGCCTCCAGGAGGCCGGGCAATTCGGGCCCGCGGCCGACCGGAAGGATCTCGCCGGGCTTCTCGTCGAGCAGTACGAAGGCGATGTCGTCGGTCCGCGCGACCAACGACCAGCCGGGACCGTCGGCGCGCAGCGTCCGCGCGTCCCCCGGGGCGAAGGAGGAGCGGACGCGGCCGAGCGGCGGAGGGCTGGCCACGTACGCGTGCGCTTCGGAGAGAACGCGCTGGACACCGCTGAGTGGTGCCCGTCCGCCGTCCTCGCCGTCCCCGGCTTCGTTGACGCGGTCCCCGCCGGTCCGGGCGGACTCGTCGCTCGGAGCGGGCTTCTCGTCCGTCGAAACGGCGAATTCGGTCTCGTCGATCTGCTCACGCCAGGCGGCCCACTGCAGCGCGATCTCGTCGGCACCGAGGCGCCGCTGAGCCGCACCCCAGGCGGACGCGTCCGGCGGACACAGGGGCGCCTGCTCCGCGACGTCGGGCGCGGGATCGTGCGGGGCGGGCACACCGGGCGCCGCGACCGCCACGGCCAGCGGCCACCCGGGCAGCGCGGCCACCATCGAGCGGTCGTCCGGCGACAGGTCGTACTCCATGCCGCAGTCCCAGGAAGCGATGGCGACGGCCACCAGCGAGACGTCGTCGATGACGACGGTCCACCGCGCGCCGTCGCCGTCCTGCCCCAATACCAGCCCGTACCCGTCGGCGAGGGGTGCGAGGCCGAGTGCCGCGCAGGCCTCCGGGTAGTCGTCGCCCAGCACGCTGGGGAACTGCGCCGGCGTCAACAGCACCGCCGTCAGCACATACAGTGCGTCGTCGTCCCCGGTGGCGACGGCCTCATCGTCCGTCCCGGCCATCCCAGCCTCCCCTCGCTACATCCGTCGGCGCACCTTAATGCGCGCCGGGGCCGTTGTCACGAGGCCGGAATACGCGGGGAGCTGCGGCCATCCTCCAGGACGAGGGCGAAACGACCACCTGCGGTCGCGCCCATTCCGCTTTCGCCCCGGCTCGGGTTCATCACTGGTTCCCGGCCCCCGCCCCCACCCCAGCCCCGGCCCAGTCAGGCGACCGGCAGGCCGAGGAGCGTTCGGGCCACCGCGGTGGGTGATTCGTCGCGTTCTCGTGCGAGCGCGATCACGGCCCGGCACGCCAACTCGTTCACACCGAAGGAGAGAGCCTCCGGTGACACCCAGGCCGCGGCTTCGTCGACGCCGTCCTGGTCGTCCTCGACACCCGCCGCCACATAGGCCGCCGCGGCTTCGAACAAGTTGTGCGTCTGTTTCTTCGGACGAGACACGGCCGACGGCGCAGGGCGCCCGGACTCAGCCGGCCGTGGACGTGAAAAGAGCTTCCGGAGTCGAGCCATCGTGCCGGACATTCGGGCCACCTTCCCCCGCGTACCGCTTCTTCGGTCATCGCCCATTTGTCTCTGTTCAACGTAGAGTTGAAACTTCGACACCAGAAGGGGGCGGTGTCGTGAACCCTCACCGAACGCGCCGGTCGAGCGTGCCGATCATGGACTCGCGGCCAGGCCGGTGGTCGTCTGTGGTTCAGCGAACCGCACGGTTCGGGGCGGCATTTCAGGGACGGCGCACGGCCAGTGCGAGGAAACGGGCGTCCTCGTCCACGTACGAGGTCATGCGCCAGCCGGAGGCGGACAGGAGCGGGCCGAGGTTGGCCTCCGCCCGCAGGTCGTCCGGGGTGATCTGCCGTCCCTGGCGCGCCGCGAGAGCGGCCCTGCCGATCGGGTGGAAGAGCGCCAGGGTCCCGCCCGGCCGTACGACCCGCGCCAACTCCCGCAAATTCTCGGCCGGGTTCGGAAGATGCGCGATGAGCCCGGCCGCGAAGACCGCATGAAGCGACTGTGCGCGCAGCGGCAACCGTGACACGTCGGCGAGGAGCAACTGCCCCGCCCGGTCACGCCCTGCCCGTACCGCCGCCTCCAGCATGGCCGACGTCAGGTCTGCGCCCAAGACCGCCCCGGAGGGCCCCACGGCATCCCTGAGGGCCGGCAGGGCCCGTCCCGTGCCGCAACCCGCGTCGAGCACGTGATCGCCCTGCCGCAGCCCCAGCTCGGAGACGGCTGCCGCGTACGCCGGGCCGTCGTCGGGGAACCGCTCGTCCCAGCCGGCCGCGCGAACCGAGAAGAACTCCTGGACATGCGTGTGGTCGTCGCTCATGCACCGCATGATCCCGCATCGCATGGTGAGCGACCCGATCGAACGGCGACGCGAAACGCGAGCCGGTGCACACGTTCGAGCGTGACGCGATCGTTCCCCCTCACCTCTCCGCCATATTCCAACAGCTTTCGAAACGCGCCCCCTGTGCGCGCCCCGGGCCGGACTAGCGTCCCGGAGCCATGGGACACCTGGACCACGCCACGCTCGGCTGGCTTACCCCTGTGCTGTCGTACGTCATGGCATGCATCGGCGCCGCGCTCGGGCTGCGCTGTACGGTCCGCGGGCTCGCCGCGTGTGGCCCATCGCGCCGCAACTGGCTGCTCACCGCGGCCTCCGCGATCGGCACGGGCATCTGGACCATGCACTTCGTGGCGATGCTCGGTTTCGGTGTCAGCGGCACCGACATCCGCTACAACGTGCCGCTCACCGTGCTGAGCCTGCTCGTCGCGGTGATCGTCGTCGGTGCGGGCGTCTTCGCCGTGGGCTACGGCCGGGACCGGGGCCGCGCGCTCGTCCTCGGCGGGCTGACCACCGGGTTGGGTGTGGCGAGCATGCACTACCTGGGCATGGCCGCGCTGCGGCTGCACGGCGAGGTGCGGTACGACCCGTTGCTCGTCGGTGTCTCCGTCGTCATCGCCGTGGTCGCGGCGACCGCCGCACTGTGGGCGGCGCTCAACATCAGCTCACCGATCGCGGTCGCCGTCGCCTCGCTCGTCATGGGCGGGGCGGTCAGCAGCATGCACTACACGGGGATGATGGCGGTCGGCGTCCATGTCACACCCTCCGGGGAGGCACTGCCCGGGGCTACGGCGATGCAGTTCATCTTCCCCCTCGCCGTCGGCCTCGGGTCCTATCTCTTCCTGACGTCGGCGTTCGTCGCGCTCTCCCCGACAGCGGGCGAGCGTGAGGCCTCCGCGTCGGCCCAGCGGCCCGTCGACGACGACCGCCCCTTGGCGCCGCCCACGAGTGCCGTCCCCTAGCGGCCAACCCGGGCCGACGCCCGGCAAGGCGCGCCCACCGAACCAGCGCCCGCCAATCCAGCGCCCACCGAACCTGCGCCTGCCGAACCACCGCGCGTCGAACCACCGTCCGCCGAATCACCGCACACCGAACCACTCCCAGCGAGAAGGCCATGCGTACATCCCGAAGGACCCCGACAGACGGTGCGCAACCGTCGACGGCCCAGGTACGGGGCCGTCGCGCGCATGCCGGACCGCCGGCCGACGAAGACTCCGGGCCCGAGGAGACCGACGACACGGAGTCGGGCAACGCGCCCCCGCGTGCGACGAACTGGAGTCTGCGACCCCGTACCGTGCGGGCGAAGATCGTCTGCCTGCTCATGGTCCCGGTCGTCTCCCTGCTCGCCCTCTGGGCACACACCACCGTCACCACGGCCCAGGACGTGGCACGGCTGCGGCAGTTGCAGCGGGTGGACTCCGAGGTCCGCGCGCCGGTCGCCACGGCCGTCATCGCGCTCCAGGACGAACGCGTGGCGGCCGTCCGGTACGCCACGCGCCCCTCGGCCGACCGGGAGCGCGCCCTCAAGAGGCTGGCCACACGCACCGATCGGACCGTGTCGGAACTCCGCCTCGGAGCGGGCAGCACCGTGGCCGACAGCGAGGAACTGCCCCCCGGAGTGGCCGCACGCCTCGAATCCTTCGTGACCAACGCGGAACAGCTCCCCTCCCGGCGGACCGCCGTACTCGACCGCAGGACCGGCTGGGAGGAGACACACAGGCGGTACACCGGAACCATCGCGTCGGCCTTCGGGGTGAGCGGAGCGCTTACCGGCATCCAGGACGCGGAAATCGGCTCCGACGCGCGCGTACTGCTCGAATTCTCCCGCGCGGGGGAGGCCCTGGCGCAGGAGGACGCGGTACTCGCCGGTGCCCGCCTCACCGGGACCCTCGACGGACAGCGGCTGCGGCTGTTCACCGGCGCGGTCGACACGCGCAGGCTGCTCACCGGCTCCGCCGTCGTCGATCTCCGCGAACCCGAACGAGCCGCCTGGCAGGCTCTCACGGAGGGTCGCGCGTACGCCGACATGACGGCCGTCGAGGACGTGGTGCTCACCGCTCCGGCGGGCGCGACGGACCTGGGGGCCGCGCACGGGGCGACCTGGAACGCGGCTCACGCGCGCGTGCGGGACGACATGCGGACCATGGAGGCGGACGCCGGCAGTGACGTCGCGGAACGGGCCGACCCCCTCCAGCGAGGCCTGCTGTCGCCTGCGGGTGCCGCGGTCCTCCTGGGGCTCGCGGCCGTGGCCGCCTCGCTGGTCATCTCCGTACGCATCGGACGCGGCCTCGTCGTCGAACTGGTGACCCTGCGCAACAGCGCCCTGGAGATCGCCCGGCGCAAACTGCCGAACGCCATGCGGAAACTGCGGGCCGGAGAGGAGATCGACGTCCGTGCCGAGGCGCCGCCGGGGCCGCCCGCCGAGGACGAGGCGGGGCAGGTCGCGGAAGCCCTGACCACCGTGCACCGTGCCGCCCTGCACGCGGCCGTCGAACGCGCGGAGCTGGCAGGTGGCATCTCCGGTGTCTTCGTCAATCTCGCCCGCCGGAGCCAGGTTCTCGTCCACCGCCAACTCAGGCTGCTGGACAGCATGGAGCGGCGCTCCGAGGACCCGAACGAGCTGAGCGACCTCTTTCGTCTCGACCACCTCACGACACGGATGCGACGCCACGCGGAGAGCCTGATCATCCTCTCGGGAGCAGCCCCGGGCCGGGCATGGCGCATGCCGGTCTCCCTGACGAACGTGGTGCGCGCCGCCGTCTCCGAAGTCGAGGACTACGCGCGCGTGGAGGTACGACAGCTCTCGGAGACACTGGTCGTGGGAGCCGCGATCGCCGACCTCACGCATCTGCTGGCCGAGATCGTCGAGAACGCCGCCCAGTTCTCACCGCCGCACACCAGGGTGCGGGTCACCGGCGAACCGGTCGGCAACGGATACGCCGTGGAGGTCGAGGACCGGGGACTGGGCATGGGCAAGGAGACCCTCGCCGAGGCCAATCGCCGTATCGAGCAGTCCCAGGCACTCGACCTGTTCGACAGCGACCGGCTCGGCCTCTTCGTGGTGAGCAGGCTCGCCGCCCGCCACGGAATCAAGGTGCACCTGCGGACCTCGCCCTACGGAGGCACCACTGCCGTGATCCTCCTTCCCACCGCGCTGTTGCACACGAGTACGGAGGAACGTTCCGGTGCGCGTCGCGTCCAGGCCGAGCCACCTGCTGGAAGGACCGTCGGGCGACCTGCCGGACAGCCTGTCGGCCGGCCGGTGGACCAGCCTGTCGAACGGGCTACCGGACAAGCGGCCGGACGCGCGTACGCGCGCGTGCCCGGTCCCACGTCCCCACAGGACTCCGTGGGGCCAGCCCCACGGCAGGACTCCGTGGAGGCCCACATCGAGCGACCCGCACTCGTCTCGCCCGTAGCCGCCCCGGCGGAGGCGTCGGCGGACGGCTCGCACGCCGGACCACCGCCCGAGGTGATCACCCTGCGCCTGCACCGTTCCTCCGAGGACGCCGAGCCGTCCGACGCGTCCGACGGCCTCCCGCGGCGCGTACGACAGGCCAGCCTCGCCCCGCAACTGCGCGCTGAACGCGCCGAAGAGCCCACGGACCCGGCACGTCACCGGGACGACGACGCCGATCGCACCCCCGAAGCGGTACGGGACCGGATGGCGGCCTACCGCGCCGGGTGGGCCCGCGGCGGCGGCCGTTCCCCCGGCCCCCGCGCCACGTCCGGCCCAGCAGAGGGCAGCGACAGCAGCGAAGGAGACCTCGCATGATCCAGGATCCGGGTACGAGTGCGGGTACGGGGACCGCAGCTCAGTCCGGCGAACTCGACTGGCTGCTGGACGATCTGGTGCTGCGCGTCGCCGAGGTGAGGCACGCTGTCGTGCTCTCCAACGACGGACTCGCGGTGGGGGCGTCCACCGGCCTCGGACGCGAGGACGCCGAGCACCTCGCTGCGGTCTCCTCCGGTTTCCAGAGCCTGGCCAAAGGCGCGGGCCGCCACTTCGGAGCCGGCGGAGTACGCCAGACCATGGTGGAGATGGACGACGGCTTCCTGTTCGTGGTGGCCGCGGGAGACGGGTCCTGCCTCGCCGTCCTGAGCGGCGTGACGGCCGACATCGGCCTGATCGCCTACGAGATGGCACGCCTGGTCAGACGGGTGGGCGAGCATCTCTGCTCGGCTCCCCGCGCGGAGGCCCGTCCGCCCGCGGCCGGGTGAGCGGGGAGACGTCGCACATGACCGAGGAGCAGGCAGCCACCCCTGAGCAGCAGGGCAGCCAGTGGTACGACAGCGAGGCCGGGCCGCTCGTCCGCCCGTACGCCATGACGGGTGGACGCACCGAGCCAGGACCCTCCGGGGCCCGCTTCGACCTGATAGCGCTCGTCACACTCGCCACGGGGGCGCCTGAGACCGGTGCGGACACCGCACTAGGTCCGGAGCACCTGGCCCTCGTCGAACTCTGCCGGGCCGAAACCCAGTCCGTCGCCGAACTGGCCGCGGACACCGATCTGCCCGTGGGTGTGGTGCGCGTACTCCTGGGCGATCTGCTCGAACTGGGCTGCGTGACGGTCAGCCGCCCGGTGCCGCCCGCGCACCTGCCCGACGAGCGCATCCTGCGCGAGGTCATCGACGGACTGAGGGCCCTGTAGACGTCGAGGGCCCCGTAGCCGTCGACCGACACCGACAATCCCGAGAGAAGTGATCAATGGTCTCTGAACACTCCGATGCCACCAGCGGTGAGACGGCCGCCCTGGCATTGAAGATCCTCGTCGCCGGCGGCTTCGGGGTCGGCAAGACCACCCTGGTGGGCGCGGTCAGTGAGATCAGACCGCTGCGCACCGAGGAACTACTGAGTGAGGCCGGCCGGTCGGTGGACGACACCGGCGGCGTGGACCGGAAGGTGACGACGACCGTCGCCATGGACTTCGGTCGCATCACCATCAGGTCCGGCCTGTCGCTCTACCTGTTCGGAACGCCGGGACAGGACAGATTCTGGTTCCTGTGGGACGAGCTGGCACAAGGAGCCCTCGGTGCTGTCGTCCTCGCGGACACCCGCCGGCTCGAGGACTGCTTCCCGGCCGTGGATTACTTCGAACACCGGCGCATCCCCTTCGTGGTGGCGGTCAACTGCTTCACGGACGCGCGCGCGTACGGCGCCCACGAGGTGTCACGGGCCCTGGACCTCGACCGGGGGCCGGTCGTCGTCCACGCACAGGGCCACCCGGCCGTCCCGAGCCAGATTCCGCCCCTTGACGGTGTCCTTCCCCGTGTTGAAGACCAGGTCGTCGCCGTCGAGCACGAACCAGATCGGTGCCACATGCGGGCGCCCGTCGGCCCGGACGGTCGACAACTTGCCAGTGCGGGTGCCGTGCGAGACGAACGCCCGCCATTCCTCATCGGTCATCTTGTGTGCCATGCCCCTATCCTCCTTGCCCGGACGGCGACGGTGGGGAAGGCTGGTCGATCGGATCCTCCGGCCCGGGGGAACCACACATCACGGGGAGACGGATCATGGCGGAGAACCGGGGACTCGACTGGCTGCTCGACGACCTGACCCAGCGTGTCGAGCACATACGCCACGCACTCGTGCTGTCCAACGACGGGCTGGTGACCGGGGCGAGCACAGGTCTGCGGCGGGAGGACGCCGAACACCTCGCCGCCGTCTCGTCCGGCCTGCACAGCCTGGCCAAGGGCTCGGGCAGGCACTTCGGCGCGGGCCGGGTCCGCCAGACCATGATCGAATTCGATGACGCGGTCCTCTTCGTCACGGCGGCCGGCACCGGCAGCTGTCTGTGCGTGCTCAGCGCGGCCGAAGCCGACATCGGCCAGGTCGCGTACGAGATGACGCTGCTCGTCAATCGCGTCGGCGAGCACCTTCACGTCGATGCCCGACATCCGGAACACTCGCCCTCCATAGACCTCTGACCTGCGCAGACGTCCTCGCGATCGAAGTTATCCACAGGCTCGACGCGAGGTCCGGTGAACCGGCTACGGTTTTTCCCGAAGCAAGCGCACGCAAAGCGCACACCGCTGCACGGGGGAGAACCATCATGTCCGGCAACACCATCACGCAGTCCGTCATGTCCGGTCCGAGCGGGCCTGTCGGTGGCTCTGACGGGTCCGTCGCTGCCAGGGACGCATCTGCCGCCACCACGAGCGCGACCCTCGCCCAGCCGCCGCCACCGCTACCGACTCCGCCCCCGACTCCGAATCCCACTTCGGCTTCGGCACAGGCCTCGACCCTCGCGCAGAGTCGCGCCGCGCGGGAGCTGGGGCTGAAGCGGGGCGAGTTCGACCTCGCGGTACGGCTCGGGCGCATCCGCACAGTGCCCGACGAAGGCGGCGGAGGCCATCGCGTCACCCGCGCGGAGATCGACAGGGTACGGGCCGAGGAAGGCTTCCCCGAGACTCTGCGGGAACGCGTCAAAGCAGTCGGCACCTCGGAGGGCGCGGCCCTCATGGAGGTCACGACCGCCCGGTTCACGCGTTTCGCCCGCCTGGGCCTCATCGTGCCCGTCAAGTTCTACCTGAACCGCTACCGGGCCGTGGTCTGGCTGTATCTGGCCGAGGAAGTGCGGCAGTTCGCCCAGGACAAGAAGCATGCGCCGCTGCTGAACGGCCGGGTGCCCGAGGGGCTGCGGGACCAACTGGAGGCGGGCCTCGACCTGCGGGCCCGGAACTGGCGAGGTCGGCACCTCGGCTTCCTGCTGCGGCAGAACGAGGATCCGTGGGCGCGTGCCGCAGTCGTGGCGTCGCTGCTCGACCCCGTTCAGGTCGCCGAGATGGTCCCCGATCCCTACGAGCGGGCCCACCTGGACCGGTACCGGCCCGAACAGATCATTCACGGTGCACCCGACACGCCTGCCGCCCTCATCACCGCCCGGATCATGACAGCGACTGATCCGGACGAGATCAGCTGGCTCCGGGCCGACCTGGCGAACGGACTGCAGGAGGCACGCGACCGCCGGGCCGCTCCGCGGCCGACGACGGAGACCGAAACTCCGCGGGTGACCGGGACGCCGGGGGTGACCGAGGCTCCGGTGGCGACTGGGGCTCCGGAGGTGAGGCACGACCGGTCGACACCTCTCGGGGGACACCGCGTGCCGGTCGACCACCGGCAGCTCGCCGAGCTGCGAGTGGCCACCAAGTTGCGGCACCCGGCCGGAGTGCGACGTCCGGCCGGGCAGCGGCGCCAGGGAGAGCAGCGGCGCCCGGCCGAAGCACGGCATCATCCGGTCGGACGGCATCCGGTCGAGGGACGGCATCCGGCCGAAGCACGACGCCCGGCTGCGGCGCCCCACCCGGCCGCAGTACGACGGTCGGCCACAGGGGAACACTCGGCCGATGTACGGCAGTTGACCGACGCGCGGTCTCAGGCAGGAGCACGACGGCCTGCCGAGGTACGACCCGCGCTCGATGAACCGGGTCGCCCCGGGCGCCTCCTCGGCTGGCTGCGGCGCAGAAACCTCTGACCCGGCCCGGTGCCCGGTCAGCCCTCCAGCTTGCGGAACAGCCCTTCCTGGACGACGGAAACGAGCAGGCGTCCCTCCTGGTCGTAGATCCGCCCCCGGGCCAGCCCGCGGCCACCCGTCGCGATCGGGGACTCCTGGTCGTACAGGAACCACTCGTCGGCGCGGAACGGCCGGTGGAACCACATGGCGTGGTCCAGGGATGCCATGTCGAAACCGCGCCAGCCCCAGAGGGGTTCCACCGGGATACGGACGGCGTCCAGGAGAGTCATGTCGCTCGCATAGGTGAGCGCGCAGGTGTGCACCAGCGGGTCGTCGCCCAGAGGTCCGACGGCGCGCATCCATACGGCGCTGCGCGGCTCGGCGTGCTCGATCTCCTCGGGTGTCCAGCGCAACCGGTCCGCGTAGCGGATGTCGAAGGGCTGGCGCCGGGCCATGCGCTCCAGCGTCTCGGGGAGCGTGCCCAGATGTTCCTTGATCTCCTGAGTGACGCTCGGGAGCGACTCGGGATCCGGGACCTTGCGGGCCGGCGGCAGCTGGTGCTCGAAGCTCCCTTCCTCAGGCTTGTGAAAGGAGGCGGTCAGATTGAAGATCGTGCGGCCCTGCTGCACGGCGGTGACTCGGCGCGTGGTGAACGACCGCCCGTCGCGTACCCGTTCGACCTGGTACACGATGGGCACGCCCGGCCGGCCCGGACGCAGGAAGTACGCGTGCAGTGAGTGCACGGGCCGGTCCGAGTCCGTGGTGCGGCCGGCGGCGACGAGGGCCTGGCCCGCCACCTGTCCGCCGAAGACCCGCTGCAGGGACTCCTCCGGGCTGCGGCCACGGAAGATGTTGACCTCGATCTGCTCCAGGTCGAGCAGATCGACGAGCCGTTCCGCTGGATTCGTCATGTGTCGCGTTCTCCTGTGCTCACAACTGGCCGACGGCGGTGACCTTGACGATGGCACGTCCCTCGGCATCGGAGGCCACGAGGTCGATTTCCGCGCTGATGCCCCAGTCGTGGTCGCCGTTCGGGTCGGCGAACGTCTGCCGGACCCGCCACAGGCCGTTCTCCGGCTGCTCGTCGATGAGCAGGAGCTTGGGGCCGCGTGCGTCGGGGCCGGTGCCGAGGTCGTCGTACTCGTCCCAGTAGTCGTCCATGGCCGCGCCCCAGGCATCGGCGTCCCAGCCCGCCTCGGAGTCCAGCTCGCCGAGCTCCGCGACGTGGTCGAGGGCGGCGAGTTCGACGCGCCGGAACATGGCGTTGCGGACGAGGACCCGGAAGGCGCGCCCGTTGGCCGTGACAGGTTTGACCTGGTCGGCCTTCTCCTGGGCCTCTTCGGCCGTCATGACCTCGGGGTTGGCGAGCTGCTCCCACTCGTCGAGGAGGCTGGAGTCGACCTGCCGCACCATCTCGCCGAGCCAGGCGATCAGGTCCTCCAGGTCCTCCGACTTCAGGTCGTCGGGGACGGTGTGGTCGAGGGCCTTGTAGGCGCTCGCCAGGTAGCGGAGCACGATGCCCTCGGTGCGGGCGAGTTCGTAGTGGGACACGAACTCGGTGAAGGTCATGGCCCGTTCGTACATGTCGCGGATGACGGACTTCGGGGAGAGCGGATGGTCGCCTACCCACGGGTGGCTCTTGCGGTAGGTGTCGTATCCGTGGAACAGCAGCTCTTCCAGCGGCTTGGGGTACGACACGTCCTGGAGCCGCTCCATGCGCTCCTCGTACTCGACACCGTCCGCCTTCATCGCCCCCACGGCCTCGCCGCGGGCCTTGTTCTGCTGGGCCGCGAGGATCTGCCGCGGGTCGTCCAGCGTGGACTCCACGACGGACACCATGTCCAGGGCGTACGAGGGGGATTCCGGGTCCAGGAGGTCGAACGCGGCGAGCGCGAAGGTCGACAACGGCTGGTTGAGGGCGAAGTTCTGCTGCAGGTCGACGGTGAGGCGCACGATGCGTCCCTCCGCGTCCGGTGTGTCGAGCTTTTCCACGACTCCGCCGTCGAGGAGCGAGCGGTAGATGGCGATCGCCCGCCGGATGTGCCGCAGCTGCTGCTTGCGCGGCTCGTGGTTGTCCTCCAGCAGATGACGCATCGCGTCGAACGCGTTGCCGGGCCGTGCGATCACGGACAGCAGCATCGTGTGCGTGACCCGGAAACGCGAGGTCAGCGGCTCCGGATCGGACGAGATCAGCTTCTCGAACGTGTTGTCCGTCCAGCCCACAAAGCCTTCCGGGGCCTTCTTGCGCACCACCTTGCGGCGCTTCTTCGGGTCGTCACCGGCCTTGGCGAGGGCCTTCTCGTTCTCCACCACATGCTCGGGGGCCTGCGCCACGACGAAGCCCGCCGTGTCGAAGCCGGCCCGGCCGGCCCGGCCCGCGATCTGGTGGAACTCCCGCGCGCGCAAAGTCCGTACGCGCGTGCCGTCGTACTTCGCCAGAGCGGTGAACAGCACGGTGCGGATGGGCACGTTGACGCCGACACCGAGGGTGTCCGTGCCGCAGATGACCTTCAGGAGGCCGGCCTGCGCCAGCTTCTCGACCAGGCGGCGGTACTTGGGCAGCATGCCGGCGTGGTGCACACCGATCCCGTGCCGTACGTAACGGGAGAGGTTGCGGCCGAACTTGGTGGTGAAGCGGAAGTTGCCGATCAGCGCGGCGATCTGGTCCTTCTCCTCGCGCGTGCACATGTTGATGCTCATCAGCGCCTGCGCCCGCTCCACGGCCTGCGCCTGCGTGAAGTGCACGATGTAGACGGGCGCCTGCCTCGTCTCGAGAAGCTCGGTCAGCGTCTCGGTGAGCGGAGTCAGCTTGTACTCGTAGGAGAGAGGGACCGGACGGGTCGCCGAGCGCACCACCGAAGTGGGGCGGCCGGTCCGCCGGGTCAGGTCCTCCTCGAACATGGAGACGTCGCCGAGCGTCGCGGACATCAGGATGAACTGAGCCTGCGGCAGTTCCAGGATCGGGATCTGCCAGGCCCAGCCGCGGTCGGCCTCGGCGTAGAAGTGGAACTCGTCCATCACGACCTGGCCGACATCGGCCCGCTTGCCGTCGCGCAGCGCGATCGAGGCGAGGACCTCGGCGGTGCAGCAGATGACCGGGGCGTCGGAGTTCACGGACGCGTCGCCGGTCAGCATGCCGACGTTCTCGGTGCCGAACATCTTGCACAGCTCGAAGAACTTCTCCGAGACGAGCGCCTTGATCGGCGCGGTGTAGAAGGTGACCTCGTCCCGGGCGAGCGCAGCGAAGTGCGCACCCGCGGCGATCATGCTCTTGCCGGACCCGGTGGGGGTCGACACGATCACGTTCGCACCCGAGACCACCTCGATCAGCGCCTCCTCCTGGTGGGGGTAGAGCGTGAGACCGCGTTCCCCGGCCCACGACTCGAAGGCTTCGTAGAGGGCGTCGGGATCTGCGGTCTGCGGCAGCTGATCGATAAGGGTCACACACCCATCTTGCCTGTCATCCCACCCGATGAGGGAATCGGATGCGGGGCCGAAGATCACGAACGCTACGCTGTGTCGCCGACCAGGTGTCAGCCCACGCGGACAACTGGCAGTCGGCACAAGAGGAATGGGGCGGGGCACGGCCATGATGGGACCAGCACACTCACTGTCCGGGGCGGCGGCCTGGCTGGGCGTCGGCGCGGCGGCGGCCGCCTCCGGACACACGATGCCGTGGCCGGTCCTGGTGGCCGGCGCGCTGATCTGCGCGGGTGCCGCGCTCGCCCCGGACCTGGATCACAAGGCCGCCACGATCTCGCGCGCTTTCGGACCCCTGTCCCGGGGCCTGTGCGAGATCGTCGACAAGCTCTCGTACGCCGTCTACAAGGCGACGAAGAAGCCCGGCGACCCGAGCCGTTCCGGTGGTCACCGGACCCTTACCCACACATGGCTGTGGGCGGTGCTCATCGGCGCGGGAGCGTCGGTCCTCGCGATCACGGGAGGCCGCTGGGCGGTGCTGGCGCTGCTGGCCGTCCACATGGTGCTCGCCATCGAGGGACTGCTGTGGCGGGCGACGCGTGGCTCCAGTTCCGACGTCCTGGTCTGGCTGCTGGCGGCGGCGAGCGCGTGGATCATCGCAGGAGTGCTGGACAAGCCGGGCAACGGAGCCGACTGGCTCTTCACGGAGCCGGGCCAGGAGTACCTGTGGCTCGGACTGCCGATCATCCTGGGAGCGCTGGTGCACGACATCGGGGACGCGCTGACGGTGTCGGGCTGCCCGATACTGTGGCCGATCCCGGTCGGCCGCAAGCGCTGGTACCCGCTCGGGCCGCCCAAGGTGCTGCGCTTCAGGGCGGGCAGCTGGGTGGAGCTGAAGGTGCTGATGCCGGCGTTCATGGTGCTGGGCGGAGTGGGCGGCGCGGCCGCGCTCAACTTCATCTGAGGCGGGCGCGTCCCGGCGGCCGTGCCGCCAGAACGCGTGCCACCAGGACGAGTGGCGCCACCAGGACAAGCGCCGCCGCCGGGACGAGTGGCGCCGTCGACGGACACCGCGCAGCTGTCACCCGCCGCCGGAAGGCACCCGTTCCACCCGGGTCAGGACGCGTCGTCCCCGCCCGAGGCCTTGTCCTGGCCTCCGCCGCCGTACCGCTTCTCGAAGCGGGCGACGCGTCCCTCGGTGTCCACGGTCCTCGCCGTGCCCGTGTAGAAGGGGTGGCTCTCCGAGGAGATCTCCACATCCACGACGGGGTAGGTCCGGCCGTCGTCCCACTCGATGGTCTGGTCGCTGGCAGCGGTGGACCGGGTCAGGAAGGCGTACCCGGCAGCGCGGTCGCGGAAGACGACGGAGTGGTAGTCGGGGTGCTTGTCCTGCTGCATGAGTGCTCCTTGCGTGGGGGAGGGGTGCGCGGACGGGACAGCGGGGGAGACGGGGTCAGCCGGGCAGCGAGTCCTCGTCGACGATGTGCATGGCGGCCTCCTCCGCGGAGGCAGCCGCTCCGTCTATGCCCACGTCGGTGGCGATCAGCCCGCTCTCCCCGTCCTCGTGCGCTCCTTCTCCGGGGGCCACGAGACGTCCGGAGCGCAGGGCGCCCACTTCGTTGTCCAGGGGTTCGCCGTCCGAGTCGGGGCAGTCTCCGATGCCGTCGCCTTCGGGTGCCGCGATGTCCGGGAGTTCTTCCGCGAGACGTTCGTCGAGGGTTTCGCCGCGGTGGCGCTCGGCCGCTGTCACGTCGTTGCGTTCCACCGCCCAGGGGCGTTCCGGAGGTGACCAGCCGCGGTCCAGAGGGTCGCTCACACCGTCGGTTTCAAGGGTGTCCTCGGCGTCGAGCAGTCCGGCGTCGTCCTGAACCTCGGATCCGTCGGGCTGGTAGACATCGTCTCCCCAACCGTCGGCGCTGTCCACGGGTACCTCCAGGTGGTGCGGGCCGGCCTGCTGTCACCGCGTTCGGCGGCGGGTACGCGGACCGCTCGGCCCAGGCCTCGCCCGTACGGAACACGTGGAACCGGGCGGTTCCCGAGCGCTCCCCGAGCCGGTGCCGACCTCCACACTTCCACCCACCTGCGACACCGCGCAACGCCACGGAGCCCGGCCGGGCGCGTCGGCGCGCTCGTAGGAGCGCGGGGGGAGGGCCGGTCCGCTCACGGGCGGACCGGCCCCTTCGGGCGGCCCGCCCGCGTGGGCGGTCAGCCGTGCCAGGACCGCCACAGTGCCGCGTACGCGCCGTCCGCGGCGACCAGCTGGTCGTGGCTGCCGAGTTCGCTGATGCGGCCGTTCTCGACCACGACGATGACGTCCGCGTCGTGGGCGGTGTGCAGCCGGTGGGCGATGGCGACCACGGTGCGGCCGTCGAGGACCCGGGCCAGGGAGCGCTCCAGGTGCCGGGCCGCCCGCGGGTCGAGGAGCGAGGTGGCCTCGTCCAGGACCAGGGTGTGCGGGTCGGCGAGCACCAGGCGGGCGAGCGCGATCTGCTGGGCCTGGGCCGGTGTGAGCGCGACGCCGCCCGAGCCGACCTCGGTGTCGAGACCGCCGTCCAGCGCCCGTGCCCACCCGGCGGCGTCGACCGCGCCCAGGGCGGCCCACAGCTCGGCGTCGTCGGCACCCGTACGGGCGAGGAGGAGGTTGTCGCGCAGGGCGCCCACGAACACGTGGTGCTCCTGGTTGACGAGGGCCACATGGGAGCGGACGCGTTCCGCGGACATCCGGGACAGTTCGGCGCCACCCAGGGTGACCTGGCCCGTGCGGGGCGCGTAGATCCCGGCGAGCAGCCTGCCCAGCGTGGACTTGCCCGCGCCGGACGGGCCGACCAGGGCCAGCCGGGTGCCGGGCGCGACCTCCAGGGAGACCTCGCGCAGCACGTCGACGCCCGCCCGGTAGCCGAAGTGCACCTCGTCGGCGTGCACGTCACGGCCGTCGGGGGTCAGCGACCCGTCACCCGCGTCCGGCTCGATCTCCCGGACGCCCACCAGCCGGGCCAGCGACACCTGGGCCACCTGCAGCTCGTCGTACCAGCGCAGGATCAGGCCCACCGGGTCGACGAGCATCTGCGCGATCAGGGCGCCCGTCGTCAGCTGGCCCACGTCGATCCAGCCCTGGAGGACGAAGTACCCGCCGATCATCAGGACCGAGCCGAGGACCGTGGTGTGCGTGGCGTTGATGGCGGGGAAGAGCACCGACCGCAGCCAGAGGGTGTACCGCTCCCACGCGGTCCACTCCGCGACCCGCTGGTCCGACAGGGCGATCCGGCGCTCACCCAGGCGGTGCGCCTCGACGGTGCGCCCGGCGTCCACGGTCTCGGCGAGGACGGCGGCCACGGCCGCGTAGCCGGCGGCCTCGGAGCGGTAGCCGGACGCGGCGCGCTTGAAGTACCAGCGGCAGGCGACCACCAGGATCGGGACGGCGACCAGCACGGCGGGCGCGAGCGGCGGCGCCGTCACGACGAGCCCGCCGAGCAGCAGCGCCACCCACACCACGGCGATGGCCAGCTGGGGCACGGCCTCACGCATGGCGTTGGCCAGCCGGTCGATGTCCGTGGTGATCCGGGAGAGCAGATCGCCCGTACCGGCCCGCTCCAGGACGCCGGGCGGCAGCCCCACGGCCCGTACGAGGAAGTCCTCGCGCAGGTCGGCCAGCATCCGCTCGCCGAGCATGGCCCCCCGCAGCTGCACCTGGTGCACGAACACGGCCTGGACGACCAGGGCGAGGACGAACAGGGCGGCGGTGCGCTCCAGGTGCAGTTCGCGCGCGGCGGTCGCGCCTTCGGAGACGTGCTGGACCAGGTTGCCCAGCAGATAGGGGCCCACCATCGAGGAGACGACGGCGACCGTGTTGACGGCGACGAGCACCAGGAAGGTACGGCGATGCCGTTGGAACAGTTCGGCCACGTAGGCGCGTACGGTCGCGGGGGCGCCGACGGGCAGGGTCTCTGCGGTCGTCGGGGCCGCCGGGTCGTAGGCCGGTGGCGCCACGCCGATCATGCCGTCTCCTCGATCTCTTCCAGTTCCTGGATCTCGTCAAGTTCCTGGAGTTGCTTCAGTTCCTGTCCGGCGGCCTCGTCGTCGGTCTCACGGGTCACCACGGCGCGGTATCGCGCGTCGCTGTGCAGCAGTGCGCGGTGCACGCCGACCGCCGCCACCTCGCCCTCGTGGACGAGTACGACCCGGTCCGCGTGGTCCAGGAGCAGCGGCGACGAGGTGAAGATCACCGTCGTGCGTCCCTCCCGGAGGGAGCGGATCCCTTCGGCGATCCGAGCCTCGGTGTGCGAGTCGACCGCGGACGTCGGTTCGTCCAGGACCAGCACCCCGGGGGCCGTGACCAGCGACCGGGCCAGCGCGAGACGCTGGCGCTGGCCGCCCGACAGGGACCGGCCGCGTTCGGTGATCCGGGCGTCCATCGGGTCGTCGGCGTCCAGCGAACCCTGCGCGAGCGCGTCCAGGACGTCGCCGCACTGGGCCGCGGACAGCGCCTTCTCGGGACTGACGTCTCCCGACGAGGGCACGTCGAGCAGTTCGCGCAGCGTTCCGGAGAGCAGGACCGGATCCTTGTCCTGGACGAGGACGGCACTGCGGGCGGAACCGAGGGGCAGTTCGTCGAGCGGTACGCCGCCGACCAGCGCGGACGGCAGCTCCGAGGACTCCGCCGTATGACCGCCGAGCCGTTCGGCCAGTTCGCCTGCGGCGTCCGGGTCACCGCACACCACCGCGGTGAACCGTCCCGCGGGCGCGAGCAGTCCGGTCGCCGGGTCGTACAGGTCACCGGTCGGCACGACGGCCTCACGCGATCCCTCGCCGTCCGTGGCCCGTTCGAGCGACAGCACCCGCGCCGCGCGCCTGGCGGACGGCCGGGAGAAGGAGTACGCCATCGCGATCTCGGTGAAGTGCCGCAGCGGATAGGTGAGGATCATGACCGCGCTGTACACGGTGACCATCTCGCCGACGGTGATCCGGCCCTCGCGAGCCAGGTTCACGCCGTGCCAGACGACCACGATCAGCAGCAGACCGGGCAGGAAGACCTGGATCGCGTGGATCAGCGCCCACATGCGGGCACTGCGTACGGCGGCGTGCCGGACCTCCTGCGAGGCACGGCGGTAGCGGTCGAGGAACAGTTCCTCGCCGCCGATCCCGCGCAGCACGCGCAGGCCCGCCACGGTGTCCGAGGCCAGCTCGGTGGCGCGCCCCGCCTTCTCACGCTGGAAGTCCGCGCGGCGGGTGGCCCGGGGCAGCAGCGGCAGCACCGACAGCGCCAGGACGGGCAGGCCCACGGCGACGACGACGCCTAGTGCCGGCTGGTAGACGACCAGAGCGACGCAGACGAGTACGACGGTCACCGCGGCCGCGGTGAACCGCGACACGGCTTCCACGAACCAGCCGATCTTCTCGACGTCACCCGTGCTGACCGCCACGATCTCTCCGGCCGCGACGCGTCGGGTCAGCGCGGAGCCCAGCAGAGCGGTTTTGCGGGCCAGCAACTGCTGGACGCGGGCTGCCGCGGTGATCCAGTTGGTGACCGCGGCCCGGTGCAGCATCGTGTCGCCCAGCGCGATACCGAAGCCGCACAGGGCGAGCAGTCCGCCCGCGAGGCCGAGGCGCGCACCGGAGTGGTCCACGACGGCCTGGACGGCGAAGCCGACACAGAAGGGCAGTGCGGACACGGACAGGAAGTGCAGCAGCCCCCAGACCAGGGCCTTCATCTGTCCACCGAGCTGATTCCGGCCGAGCCATACCAGGAATCGGGGCCCCGAGCGTGCGTCCGGCACACCCGGATCGGGATACGGAAGGTCTTGAATCTGCATGACGTTCCAAAGGGCTCGTAGTACGGAGGTGGAGAGGCGACAAGGGAAGGCAACAAACCGTGCAAGGTTCGCGTCGCAGCGTGTCCGCAGGCAAACGCTTTTCCGTCGCAAGGCAAAGATTCGGCCCGGACCGCCCGGATATGCCCGGTAAGCCGAGGGGGTCGGCACGGCCGTCCGCGGCGTGGTGCGACGATGGACGGTATGCACATACGCGGAGGGATGCGTACGACGGCCGTGGCCGCGGTCCTGGGCGCCCTGGTCATGCCACTGGCGGCCTGCGGCGGTTCGGACGACGGAAGCGGGAAGAAGAGCAACGGCCAGGCGGGGGACGGGTCCTGGCCCGAGCAGGCGCGCACGGTCGACCTCAAGCGCATCCCCGACGTGGGGGACAAGCTGCGGAAGAAGATCCCCGCGAACTCCCGGCAGGTCGTCGCGGTCTACGGACAGGGCGAGGACTCGGCGAAGTCCACGATCGTCCTCTACACCAAGTCCGGCTCCACCTGGGACAAGACGCGCAGCTGGGAAGGGCACAACGGCAAGAAGGGCTGGACGACCGACCACGCGGAGGGCGACAAGCGCAGCCCCGTCGGAGTGTTCACGCTCAGCGACGCGGGCGGTGTCCTCGCCGACCCCGGCGCCAAGCTCCCGTACACGCAGTCCTCGGGTTTCCAGGCCCCGCACTACTGGGCCAAGTCGCACTGGAACGACTTCGACTACGTCATCGCCATCGACTACAACCGCGTCAAGGGCACCTCGCCGAACGACCCGACCCGCCCTCAGGGCCAGTCCAAGGGCGGCAGCATCTGGCTGCACATGGACCACGGCAGCGGTACGTCGGCCTGCGTCAGCCTGTCCAAGTCGGGCATGAAGTACCTGCTGCGCACCCTCGACCCGGCCAAGCACCCGGTCGTGGTGATGGGCGACAAGGCGGACCTCAGGGCCTGACAGCCCCTCACGACCGGTCCCGTAGAACCGAGTCGGGCGGCGGGCCCCGGTCGGCGTAGCTCATATGGCCAGAGTGTGGCGAGGCAGCATTGCGGGCCGGGCCGACTCCCCGTAGAACACCGCTCATGAGAAGACGGATCATCATGTCCATGCTCGCCGGAGCGACCCTCGTGGCGAGCACCCTCCTCGGAGCGAACCCGGCCCTGGCCGCCCGGCCGACGGAAGCGCGGCCCACGGAAGCCCGGACGGCCACCCCGCTCGCCGACCCGCCCGCCGAGTTCGGCACCGACTGGCACGACCCGGTGACCGCCGCCCCGCCCGTCTCCAGGCCCGGCGGCGCGTCCTGCGAAGTGACGGTCGCCGAGGCGCAGTTCCGCGATTTCACGCCGTACAGGGGCACGTACGCGCCCCCGAGCGGGTGCGGAGACCGCTGGAGCAAGGTCGTGCTGCGCCTCGACGGCAAGGTCAAGGGACGGCAGTACGACCGGCTCGGGTATCTGCACATCGGCGGCGTCGAGGTCTTCCGTACGTCCACCCCGCAGCCCTCGCCCGACGGCATCGAGTGGTCGGTGGAGAAGGACGTCACGCGCTACAGCGACACGTTCCGCGCGGGCCAGGACGTCGAGATGCTGATCGGGAACGTCGTCGACGACACCTACACGGGAATCATCGACGTCAAGGTGACTTTGACCTTCTACCCGGCCGGGAAGCAGCACACGGTCAGGGCCGCCGCGACTCCCGACCGCGTCCTGACCCTCCAGGACGGCACCCTCACCACACCCCGCAACAGCGAACGCATCGTCGCCGAGGTGTACGCCACGGGGTCGGGCGGCGGCTGCGAGGAGTACTGGTATCTGACCGTGCCCGACGCCGCGCCCTACTCCTGCAAGGCCGGCGACGGCCCCTACCGCGAGGTGCGGATAGAGGTCGACGGTGAATTGGCGGGCATCGCCGCGCCGTTCCCCACCGTATGGACCGGAGGCTGGTCCAACCCCTTCCTCTGGTACGTGATCCCGGGCCCGCGGGCCTTCGACATCAAGCCCGTCGAGTACGACCTGACCCCGTTCGCGGGGCTGCTCAACGACGGGCGCCCGCACCGGATCGACGTCTCCGTAGTGGGCGTTCCCGAGGGGCAGAGCGGCTGGAGCACCCCGGTGAACGTCCTCGTCTGGCAGGACGCCAAGAGCACGCACGTCACCGGGAAGCTCACCGCCCACCAGGCCCGCGACCTCACGAACTCCTCGACGTACATGCCCGGTTCCGAGCACCGGCTGGACACCGACGCCGGGCACCGGCTGACCGTGTCCGGGTACGTCGACACCTCGCACGGCCGGGTCGCGACCACGGTCGACCGTGAACTGGCCAGTACCTCCGTGCACCGCTGGACCGACGGCGAGGCCACGGACGCGCTCGACGGGATCTGGACCGACGACGAGAAGGTCACCGTGGACGGGCGCGGGCCCGCCGTGACGACCCGTACGGACCGCACGTACACCATGGACGGCACCACCACCCTCGGTGCGGGCGACCGGCTGCGGACCGTGCTGTCGCTGGGGGACCGGGCGTCCGTCGTGGAGACCCGCGGTGGCCGGCGCACCGCGTGGTCCCGGCTCGACGACAGCTATACGGGCGACGCGACCTACACGGCGAACGTGCCGCGCGACCAGCGGCACGCCGTCGGCACCACGAGCGAGCGCTACCGGCTGTACGGCTCGGACGGATGCTACGACCGACGTCTGGTGACCGTGCAGGGCGTACTCACCGGCCCCGCGGGCCCTACCCGTCCTGCGGCTTCGGCGAGTCCATGCCAGGGCGCTCCTTCTTCCACAGACCGCGGGTGAAGTCCGGGATCGCCTGCGGTGCCCCGTGCGCCTTGATCGAGGCGTGGCTCAGCGGCACCGGAGCGGTCCAGATGGCGGCGTCGTAGACATCGAAGTCCGGTACGAGCCCGAGCCGGATGGACTGCATCAGCCGGAACAGCATGATGTAGTCCATCCCGCCGTGTCCGCCGGGCGGGTCGGAGTGCTCCTTCCACAGCCAGTGGTCCCACTCCGCATACGCCGAGAAGTCGCCCCAGACGTCATCTGTGTGGTCGGGCTCTATATAGATCCGCTCCGGGTAGTCCTCGAACACACCCTTCGTGCCGCCGAGGCTGTTGATCCGGGAGTACGGATGTGGCGTCGACACATCATGTTCGAGCCGGATCACCCGCCCCTTGGCGGTCTGTACGAGGCTGATGGTCCGGTCGCTCTCGATGTACGTCTCCTTCCAGCTCGGGTCGCCCGGCGGCATGTGCTCCGCGCGGTACTCGGCGAGGCCCAACGAGGGCGTGCCGAAGCTGGAGATGTGGGTGACGCGGTCACCGCGGTTGACGTCCATGTAGTTGGCGACCGGGCCGAAGCCGTGGTTCGGGTAGAGGTCTCCGCGCAGCCGGGTGTGCCACAGCCGCCGCCAGGGACCTTCGTAGTAGTCCGGGTCGAACATCAGGCCGCGCAGATCGTGGTTGTAGGCCCCGGCGCCGTGCAGCAGCCGGCCGAACTTCCCCGCGTGGGCCATGCGCAGGACCCGCATCTCGTTGCGGCCGTAGCAGCAGTTCTCCAGCTGCATGCAGTGTCTGCGGGTGCGTTCGGAGAGGTCGACCAGCTCCCAGAGCTCGTCGAGCCGCATCGCGACCGGACACTCCACACCGACGTGCTTGCCGCTGAGCATCGCCGTGCGCGCCATCTCGAAGTGCAGGTCCCAGGGTGTGGCCACGTACACGAAGTCGAGGTCACCGCGTTCGCAGAGGTTGACGAAGTCGTGCTCCCCCTTCGTGTACGTCGCCGGGGCGGGCTGTCCCGCGGCCACCACCTTGGCCGCGGCCGACGCGGTCTTGTCCTTGACCGGATCGCACAGGGCGACGACCCGGACGCCGTCGAGGGCCAGGAACAGGTCGATCATGCCGCCGCCGCGGTTGCCCAGTCCGATGATCCCGACCCGTACCGTGCCGCGGCCCTCGAAGGGCACGCCGATCATGGTTCGGCCCCGCGCGGCGGGTGCGGAGGACTGGGCCGGGCCGGTGTTCGCGAGGGCTTCCGCCGGCGCCCCGGATCCGGCGGCGGCGTGGGCGGTGCCGCCTCCCGCGACCGCGCCGAGCCCCAGCCCCAGGCCCAGTCCCGTGCCGGTGATGCCCGCCGTGCGCAGTACCGAGCGCCGGGAATGGCCTTCGGGGTTGTCGTCGGATTCCGGTGTCGTGTTCTCGTCGTGCATCGGACCTCCTCGGTGGGGGAGCGCGGGTTCGCCGCGCTGTCACCCTCCTAGGGGGTCGGCCGGGGGACAAGGGACGGAAGTGGCCAGGGAGTTGGACTTTCCGCGCCGGCCCGTCAGCAGTCGCGCCCCGGCCCCCGGGCGGCATCGGCCCCGCCGGCCGGGACGGAGGCACTGTCGGCAGGCACGGAGGTACCGTCGACCAGCGTGTCCAGCAGTCCCCCCAGCACCGCGCGCTGCTCGTCCGTGAGGGGCGCCAGGATGTCCTCCGCGGCCGCCCGGCGCGCGCTGTGCAGTTCCCGCAGCGCCCGCCCGCCGTCCTCCGTCAGCTCGATGCGGATGACCCGCCGGTTGGTGGGATCCGGTACACGCCGGACCTTGCCGCTCGCCTCCAGAGCGTCGACCAGGGTGGTCACGGCCCGCGGCACCACCTCCAGCCGCTCGGCCAGGTCCGCCATGCGGGGTGGCGAGCCGTAGTGGGCGAGGGTCCGCAGCAGCCGGGACTGGGCCGGGGTGATGCCGAGCCTCCGCGTCTCCAGATGGTGCTTCTGGATGCGGTGCACACGGCGGGTCAGCCGCAACAGCTGCTCGGCGAGCAGACCGTCGGCATCGGGGGAGTCCATGACGGGAACAATATCAGGACCTAGTTCATTGTGAGTATAGGTAACAATGAGCTATGCTCCGTCAGTCGAATTCCTCTCACATCCCGTAGGAGCCCATGCCCCGCGACGACATCAACTGGACGCCGCCACCCGCCGAGCCGGGACAGCCCCGGCAGGTCCGCCGCATCCTCACCCTCTTCCGTCCCTACCGCGGCCGGCTGGCCGTCGTCGGCCTGCTCGTCGCCGCCGCGTCCCTGGTCTCGGTCGCCACGCCCTTCCTGCTCAAGGAGATCCTGGACACCGCGATCCCGCAGGGCCGCACCGGCCTGCTGAGCCTGCTCGCACTGGGCATGATCCTCAGTGCCGTGCTCGGCGGTGTCTTCGGTGTCCTGCAGACCCTGATCTCCACCACGGTCGGCCAGCGCGTCATGCACGACCTGCGCACGGCCGTCTACGACCGGCTGCAGCGCATGTCGCTCGCCTTCTTCACGAGGACACGTACCGGCGAGGTCCAGTCGCGGATCGCGAACGACATCGGCGGGATGCAGGCGACGGTCACCTCGACCGCCACCTCGCTGGTCTCCAACCTGACCAGCGTCGTCGCCACGATCGTCGCGATGGTCGCCCTCGACTGGCGGCTGACCGTCGTCTCGCTGCTCCTGCTGCCGGTGTTCGTGTGGATCAGCCGCCGCGTCGGCAACGAACGCAAGAAGATCACCACCCAGCGCCAGAAGCAGATGGCGGTCATGGCCGCCACGGTCACCGAGTCGCTCTCCGTGAGCGGCATCGTGCTCGGCCGCACGATGGGTCGCTCCGACTCCCTCACCCGCTCCTTCGCGGAGGAGTCCGAGAGCCTCGTCGACCTGGAGGTCCGGTCGAACATGGCCGGGCGCTGGCGGATGGCCGTCATCGGCATCGTCATGTCCGCCATGCCGGCCGTCATCTACTGGGCCGCGGGCATGGCCCTCCAGCTCGGCGGACCCGCGGTCTCCATCGGCACCCTGGTCGCGTTCGTCTCGCTCCAGCAGGGACTGTTCCGCCCGGCCGTCAGCCTGCTGTCCACCGGCGTCCAGATCCAGGCCTCGCTCGCCCTGTTCCAGCGCATCTTCGAGTACCTCGACCTGCCCATCGACATCACCGAGCCCGAGAAGCCGGTCCATCTCGACCAGGTCAAGGGCGAAGTGCGCTTCGAGGGCGTCGAATTCCGGTACGACGACAAGAGCGGCCCGATCCTCGACGGCATCGACATCACCGTGCCCGCGGGCAGCAGCCTCGCCGTCGTCGGCCAGACGGGCGCCGGGAAATCCACACTCAGCCACCTCGTCCCCCGTCTGTACGACGTCACGGGAGGCCGCGTCACCCTCGACGGAGTGGATGTGCGCGACCTGGACTTCGACACCCTCGCGCGCGGGATAGGCGTCGTCTCGCAGGAGACGTACCTCTTCCACGCCACGGTCGCCGACAATCTGCGGTTCGCGAAGCCGGACGCCACCGACGAGGAACTGCGCGCCGCCGCGAAGGCCGCGCAGATCGACGACCACATCACGTCCCTGCCCGACGGGTACGACACGGTGGTGGGGGAGCGGGGGCACCGGTTCTCCGGCGGGGAGAAGCAGCGGCTGGCCATCGCCCGCACCATCCTGCGCGATCCGCCGGTCCTGATCCTCGACGAGGCGACCAGCGCCCTGGACACCCGCACCGAGCGAGCCGTGCAGGAGGCCATCGACGCGCTGTCGGCCAACCGGACCACCATCACCATCGCGCACCGGCTGTCCACCGTTAGGGGCGCCGACCAGATCGTGGTCCTCGACCGCGGGCGCACCGCCGAACGGGGCACGCACGAGGAGCTGTTGGAGCGGGACGGACGTTACGCCGCACTGGTCCGCAGAGACGCCCAACTGGAGCCAACAAGATGAAGATATGTCGAGTTTAGGACGATATACGGGTTAACGTGCCCGCATGCAGAACTACACTCCGCCCACTCCGCCCCGGAGCACGATCCGACTGACGCGCCGGGGCCGGACCGCCCTCATCGCGACCGGCGCCGTCGTGGCGGCCACCGCCGTGGCGGTGCCGCTGCTGAGCACGGACGACAAGAAGGAACCGCGGACTCTGGTGATCCCCGAGGGCTACCGCACCGGCCAGGTCTACGCGGCCATGGACAAGGCCCTCGCCCTCCCCGCGGGCTCCAGCAAGAAGTCCCTGGCCAAGGCCCGCCTCAAGCTGCCGAACGACGCGAGCGGCAACCCCGAGGGCTATCTCTTCCCGGCGACCTATCCCCTCGACAAGAAGTCGACCCCCGTCTCCCTGCTCACGTACATGGTCGACACGGCGAACAAGAAGTTCGGCGGGGGCACGGTCACGGCCGGGGCCGAGCGCAACGCGATGAACGTCTACCAGACCGTCACCGTCGCGAGCATCGTGCAGGCGGAGGCGGCCACCAAGGCGGACATGGGCAAGGTGGCCCGGGTGATCTACAACCGGCTCGACCGGGGCATGCCGCTGCAGATGGACTCCACCATCAACTACGCGCTCAACCGCAGCACCCTGCGGACCAGCGAGAACGACACCCAGCTCGAAAGCCCGTACAACACGTACGCCCGGATGGGGCTGCCGCCGACGCCGATCGCCAATCCCGGTGAGGAGGCCATGCGGGCCGCGGTCGCGCCGACCCAGGGCGACTGGCTGTACTTCGTCACGGTCAAGCGGGGCGACACACGCTTCACGGCCGACTACGAGGAGCACAAGAAGAACGTCGCCGAGTTCAACCGCGCCGGCAAGGGCGCCTCGGCGTCGTCCAGCTGAGCCGGGCCGTCACCACGGCGTGGCAGGTGCTCCCGGGGCCCGCCGCGCCCCTCCGGGGGCGCGGGAAGTGATCACGGAGTTTGCTCGCTCACGTCGTCGCACGGGCGCGGCGCACCCGCACACATCCCGTACGCCGCCCACCCGTACGCAGTCCGCGCGCATCCCGTACGCATCCCGTACGCGGCCCGTACGTTCAGCCACCGGCCTCCACGGCGACCGGCGTGGCCGGCGCGGCCACCGGGGCGCCCTTCTGAGCGTCCGACAGCAGCCGTCTGATGTCCCGTACCGCCGCCCGCCCGGCGCGGTTGGCGCCGATCGTGCTCGCCGACGGCCCGTACCCGACCAGATGGATCCGTGGATCGGCGGCCACGCGGGTTCCTTCGACGCGGATGCCTCCGCCGGGCTCGCGCAGCCGCAGCGGGGCCAGATGCTCGACCGCCGCGCGGAAACCGGTCGCCCACAGGATGACGTCCGCGTCCACCCGACGCCCGTCGTCCCACTCCACGCCGTCCTCGGTGATCCGGTCGAACATCGGCAGCCGGTCCAGGACCCCGTCCGCGAGGCCCTGCCGGATCGCGTCGTTGAGCGGCAGCCCGGTCACCGACACGACACTCTTCGGCGGCAGCCCCTGACGGACCCGCTCCTCCACCAGGGCGACCGCCTCCCGGCCCACGTCCTCGCTGAACGGCCCCTCCCGGAAGACCGGCGGCCGCCGCGTCACCCAGGTGGTCGCGGCCGCGTACGGTGCGATCTCCAGCAGATGCTGCGTACCGGACGCGCCCCCGCCCACGACGACGACGCGCTGCCCGGCGAAGTCCCGCGGGCCGGCGTACTGGGCGGTGTGCAGTTGCCGCCCCCGGAACGTCTCCTGACCGGGATAGCGCGGCCAGAACGGCCGGTCCCAGGTACCGGTCGCGTTGATCAGCGCCCGCGCCGACCACGTACCGTCCGACGTCTCGACGAGCAGCCGGCCCGCGTCGCCCTCGCGTACGGCCCGCACGTCGACCGGCCGCCGTACGCGCAGGTCGAAGGCGTGCTCGTAGGCGTCGAAGTACTCGGCGACGACCTCGGAGGACGGCCGGTCGGGGTCCGCGTCCGTCAGCTCCATGCCCGGCAGCGAGTGCATCCCGTGCACCTTGCCGTACGTGAGCGACGGCCACCGGAACTGCCAGGCGCCGCCCGGCCGCGGCGCGTGGTCCAGGACCACGAAGTCCCGCTCCGGCTCGAAACCGGTGCGCCGCAGGTGGTAGGCGCCGGACAGACCGGCCTGGCCGGCGCCCACGACGACGACATCGACTTCCCGTACCCGCGCTCCGGTGTTGTTCACGCTTCTACCAACTGTGCGGGCGGCGCGGATCTTCCCGGACGCATCCTCCCCGCGGGGTCTTCTCGGGGAGGCCGGTTCAGGCGGCCGGTTCGGTGCCCAGACGCGCCAGCAGTTCGGCGCGCAGTGCGGCGAAGCGCGGACCGGTGCGGTCGCGCGGCCGGTCCAGCCCGACCGCGGTCTCGTACGCGATGACGCCCTCGTCCATCACGAGGACACGGTCGGCGAGCAGCACGGCCTCCTCCACGTCGGACGTGGCCAGCAGTACGGCACAGCCGCGGCGCTGCCACAGTTCGCCGACGAGCCGCCGCGCCTTGGCCCGGGCCCGTGCGTCCAGGGCGCCGAACGGATCGTCCAGCAGCAGAAGATCGGGCTCACGCGCCACCACACGGGCAAGTGAGGCCCGTCTCCCATTCCATGGCCTCGGCCTCGGGCCCGTGTGCGGCTCAAGGGCGGCGAGAGCCTTGCGGCGCGGTACGAGCACGGTGCCCCGGAGGTCGCGGTCGAGTCCGGCGAGGATGCGCAGGAGGGTGGACTTGCCGCATCCACGAGGACCCACGAGCGCCACGAACTCGCCCTGTCCGATGTCCAGTCGGAGGTCGTCGATGACGACGCGGCCGTCGAAGGCGCGGGTCAGCCCTTCGACGCGTACCGCCTGCGGGGCATGGCTGAGGCTCATGGGATTCCATGACTGGAGAGCTTCGGGGAGCCGCCGTCGCGCGCAGCGCGAAGCGGAGAGGGCGAAGCGGGGAGGGAGAACGGCTGAGGAGGCGTCAGCTGCCGGTGCGACACGCGGCGGAGGCCACCCGCAGCAGGTCGATGTGACCGCGCGTGGTGAGCAGAACTGAGCGCAACATCCGCCGAACGTAGCCAGCTGGACCGCGTACGGTCAACGCCGTCTCGCGGACCGGAACCGGGTGTCCGGAACCGACGGCACGGCCGTTCCAAAACCCTCCCGAAGACTCCCGAAGCCCTCCCGGAGCCGTCGCGGGTGTGGAGTTCGCCGTGTGGGTCAGGATGGGTTCATGTCCGATGCCTTCACCACCCGTGTCCTGAACATCACCTCCGGCTCCACGGAAGCGGTCGTCGACCTCACCCGTGACTGCGAGACCTTCCTCCGGGAAGCGGCGGGCGGCCGTGACGGCCTGCTCAATGTCTTCGTCCCCCATGCGACAGCGGGCGTGGCCGTCCTGGAGACGGGCGCCGGCAGCGACGAGGACCTGATCGCCGCGCTCCACACCCTGCTTCCCGCGGACGACCGCTGGCAGCACCGCCATGGCAGCCCCGGCCACGGCAGGGACCACGTCCTGCCGGCGATCGTGCCCCCGCACGCCACCCTGCCGGTGATCGGGGGGCGGCTGGAACTGGGGACGTGGCAGTCGGTGTGCCTGGTCGACACCAACAAGGACAACCCCGACCGCACCGTGCGGCTGAGCTTCCTGGGGTGAGCGGGAGCGCCCTTCCGACGAGAGGCTCCGAGGCCCCCGGGCGCCGGGCTCGGTGTCAAGGTCGCGTTGCGAGTGCGCGGAGGCCGTCTCAGGAATGTCTCAGGGCTGTCATGGGGTGAGGGGTGTCGGAAGGGCAGTCCGTGTTGTGGGTGACGGACCGCGAAACAGCCGCGGTCGCAGCACGGGGAAAGGCATGACTGCCATGAAGAGCAAGCGCTTTGGACTGATCGCCGCATCCGCTGTCGCGGGGGCGCTTCTGCTGACCGCCTGCAACGGCGAGGACGCCGTGACCGGCGCCGGCTCCGCCGCGAGCGCCGAGGCCGGCGGTGGGCACGCGTCATCCGGTACGGGGCACGGCGGTGCGCAGGGCGTCGGCACGTGGGAGAAGAACGCGCAGGACGCGGCCTTCTTCGGTTCGGTGATGACCGGTGCCGACGAGGTCCCCGTCGAGGGCGGTCCCGCGGTGGGGGACAAGGACGGGCACGCGCTCGCCCTGATGCGGATCCAGGGCGACCAGGTCTCCTACGCGTTCACCTTCGCCGGGGTCCAGACGCCGACCTTGGGACACCTCCACAAGGGAGTCAAGGGTGTCAACGGCGAGGTGAAGATCCCCTTCTTCACGAAGAAGCTGGAGGACGGCAAGAAGTTCGTCTTCGGCACGGTCACCGTCGACGACAAGGACTTGCTGGCGGGCATCAAGGCCAACCCGGAGAACTGGTACTTCAACCTCCACACCGGTGAGTTCCCCGGCGGGGCCGTCCGCGGCCAGGCCTACAAGCTGCCGTCGGGTGTCGACGTTCCCGACACCATGAACGAGGACACGCTCACCGCCGTCATCAAGGACGTCGCGTAGGCGGGTAGCCGGGTACGCGGGTAGGTGGGGTGAGGGTCCGGCAGTCCGCGAGGCGGCCGGGCCCTCGCCCCGACCAGTTCGCGAGGCGGCCGGGCGCTCGCCCCGACCGGGCTTCCGGTCGGACCTCCACCCGGGCATTCGCCCCCCTATCCGTACGCGCGCGGTGTGCGTCCCGGGAGGCCGGGCAGGGGAGAATGGGTCGGTAGGCAACGGACTCGACGGTCGACCTTGTTTGAGGCTTAAGGAGCGGGACATGCAGGACGCGCGTGCAGGGCAGGTCGCCGGACCCGGTGACCTCGTCGATGTGGCCCGCCTGGTCACGGCGTACTACGCGCTGCACCCCGACCCGGCCGAGCCCGGGCAGCGGGTCGCGTTCGGTACCTCGGGGCACCGCGGCTCGTCACTGGCGACGGCGTTCAACGAGGACCACATCGCGGCCACCAGCCAGGCCATCTGCGAGTACCGCACCGCCCAGGGCACCGACGGCCCCCTCTTCCTGGGCGCCGACACCCACGCCCTGTCCGAGCCCGCGCGGGTCACGGCGCTGGAGGTGTTCGCCGCCAACGACGTGAGCGTCCTCATCGACCAGGGCGACGGCTACACACCCACCCCCGCGGTCTCGCACGCCATCCTCACCCACAACCGCGGCCGCACCTCGGGTCTCGCCGACGGTGTGGTGGTCACCCCCTCGCACAACCCGCCCGCCGACGGCGGCTTCAAGTACAACCCCCCGAACGGCGGACCCGCGGGCTCCGAGGCGACCTCCTGGATCCAGGACCGCGCCAACGAGATCATCACCGCGGGCATGAAGGACGTACGCCGCGTCCCCTACACCCGTGCCCTGGCCGCCCCCGGCACCGGCCGTCACGACTTCCTCGGCACCTACGTCGCCGACCTGCCGAACGTGCTGGACCTGGACGCGATCCGGGCGGCCGGCGTGCGCATCGGCGCCGATCCGCTGGGCGGTGCCTCGGTCGCCTACTGGGGCCGGATCGCCGAGCAGCACCGGCTCGACCTGACGGTGGTCAACCCGCTCGCCGACCCCACCTGGCGTTTCATGACGCTGGACTGGGACGGCAAGATCCGTATGGACTGCTCCTCGCCGTACGCCATGGCCTCGCTGATCGAGCAGCGCGACCGGTTCGACATCGCCACCGGCAACGACGCCGACGCCGACCGGCACGGCATCGTCACCCCGGACGGCGGCCTGCTCAACCCCAACCACTACCTGGCCGTGGCGATCTCCTACCTGTTCTCGCACCGCGAGCAGTGGCCCGCCGGGGCGGGGATCGGCAAGACCCTCGTATCGTCCGGGATGATCGACCGGGTCGCGGCGGACGTCGGCCGGAAACTGGTCGAGGTCCCGGTCGGGTTCAAGTGGTTCGTGGACGGCCTGTCCGACGGGACGCTCGGCTTCGGCGGCGAGGAATCGGCGGGCGCGTCCTTCCTGCGCCGCGACGGCTCGGTGTGGACCACCGACAAGGACGGCATCATCCTGGCCCTGCTCGCCTCCGAGATCACGGCCGTCACCGGCGAGACGCCCTCCCAGCACTACGCGCGGCTCACCGAGCGCTTCGGCGCCCCCGCCTACGCGCGCATCGACGCCCCGGCCTCCCGCGAGGAGAAGGCGCTGCTCGCGAAGCTGTCCCCGCGCCAGGTCACCGCCGACACCCTCGCGGGCGAGCCGGTCACCTCGGTCCTCACCGAGGCACCCGGCAACGGCGCCGCCCTCGGCGGGGTCAAGGTCTCCACCGCCAACGCCTGGTTCGCGGCCCGCCCTTCGGGCACCGAGGACGTCTACAAGATCTACGCGGAGTCCTTCTCCGGCCCTGAGCACCTGCACCAGATCCAGGAGGAGGCCAGGTCCATGGTGCTCGCGGCCCTGACGGCCTGACACGGGCGCCGGCCCCTCGACTTCGGGTGGAGGCCGTCGGGCCGGCGCCGTGAGCCTCACCGCCGGCGCGACGAGTTGCGCCCGCGCTATGACAAGGGCCCAAGGGTGAAGCCGCCGTCTGCGACGAGTTCGGAGCCGGTGGCGAAGCGGGCCCGGTCCGAGGCGGCGAAGAGGATGAAGTCGGCGGGGGCCGCGGCGCGGATGCCGAGCAGCGCGCCGGTGACATCGGTGTCGAACACCCGCTGGAACTCGTCGAGCGGGATGCTCTCCACGGTGCCCACGCGCAGGTAGGCGGCGTTGTTGATGAGGATGTCCAGCGGGCCGAAGCGTTCTTCGGTCCGCTGGACGGCCTCGGTCCGGTCGGACTCGCTGGTGACGTCGAGCCGTACGCCGAGGGAGGGGCCGTCCAGTTGGGCGGCGAGCCGGTCGGCGCCCGTTCGGGCGGCGGCGACGGTGTTGGCCCCGGCCGCGGAGAAGCGGGTGGACAGCGTGATGCCGAGTGCGCCCGTGGCTCCGGTGATGAGCACGGTCTTACCGGTGAAGTCGAACATGGCGGGTTCCTCTCACTTACCGGCGAGGCCGGAGACGTCGGCGGCGTCGGTGCCGTCGATGACGTCGGTGAGGGCCGCCGCCCGGGATTCGCGCGCGGCCGGCCGGGGCTACGGCGCGCTCACTCCCAGACCACGATGTTGCGGCGCACCGGCACGGACGACGCGTCCGTGGCGAACAGTTCGGGCGAGTGCGCGCGGATGCGCTCGATGTCGTCGAAGACGGCGCGCAGATGCGTGCGCATGGCGGTGCGGGCGAGCGGCACGTTCCCGCCCGTGATCGCGTCGAAGATCTCGCGGTGCTGGGCGACGAACACGGCGGGCGACTCGTTCTCGTGAAGACCGAGGCGCCGGGCCCGGTCCAGGTGGCCCTTGGCGGCGGCGACGGTCGTCCAGACGTTCCCGTGCCCGCTCAGCCGCATCAGACCCTGGTGGAACGCCTCGTCCAGGTCGAAGAACTCCTCCAGGCCGAGGTCCGACCGGCGCTGCCGGTCGAGGTTGGCTCGCAGTTCGCCGACGACCGCGGGGTCGAGTGCCGCGGGCAGATCGTCCAGCGAGGCGAGTTCCACCGCCTCGCGCAGGAACTGCGCGTCGGCCACCTGTGCCGGATCGACCCGGGACACGAACGACCCGATCTTGGGGAAGACCTGCACCAGGCCCTCCTGGGCCAGCAGGATCAGGCTCTCCCGCACCGGCGTGCGGCTCACGCCCAGCGACGCGGCGAGTTCGTTCTCCGAGAGGGCGGCGCCCGGGGCGAGTTCGAGGGTCAGGACCAGCTGGCGCAGTTTCAGATAGATGTCGCGCCGGTTCGTCCGCCCGTTCGTTTGAGCCATGTGCACATCGTACGTAGAACCGCGGCACAAGTATTGCCGTACTGCGATACGGATGCTTGTATACAAGTACTCCGCGACCAGGAGTGCCGAGAAACAGCAGAGCTGTGACGTACAGAGAAATGCAGAGAAGTACCGAGGAGTGCCTGTGAGCAGGATCGAAAGCGTCGAGGTCTTCGTCGCCTCCCCCGGCCGGACCTTCGTCACGCTGCGGATCACCACCACGGACGGGGTGACCGGCCTCGGCGACGCCACGCTCAACGGCCGGGAACTGGCCGTCGCCAGCTACTTGCGCGACCACGTGGTCCCGCTGCTGATCGGCCGGGACCCCGCCCGTATCGAGGACATGTGGCAGTACCTCTACAAGGGCGCCTACTGGCGGCGCGGGCCCGTCACGATGACCGCGATCGCCGCCGTCGACACCGCCCTGTGGGACATCCTGGGCAAGACCGCCGGACTGCCCGTCCACGCGCTGCTCGGCGGCCGGTCACGCGACGGCGTACTCGTCTACGCGCACGCCAGCGGCACCGACGTGCCCTCGCTCCTCGACGACGTGCAGCGCTATCTGGAGCTGGGCTACAAGGCCGTACGCGCCCAGGCCGCCGTGCCCGACGTCGGGGGAACGTACGGGGTGCGCAAGGGCAAGGTCTACGAACCCGCCGCGACCGAACTGCCCGACGAACAGCCCTGGGACACCGAGGCCTATCTCGACTTCGCGCCCCGGTATCTGGAGGCGGTGCGGGAGCGCTTCGGCTTCGGCTTCCACCTCCTGCACGACGTGCACCACCGGCTCACCCCGAACGAGGCGGCCCGGTTCGGCAAGAGCGTCGAGGCCTCCCGGCTGTTCTGGATGGAGGACCCGACCCCGGCCGAGAACCAGGAGTCCTTCCGCCTCATCCGGCAGCACACCACTACACCGATCGCGGTCGGCGAGGTGATGAACTCGATCTGGGACGTCCAGCACCTCATCACCGAACAGCTCATCGACTACGTACGCACCACCGTCGTCCACGCGGGCGGCATCACCCATCTGCGCCGGATCTTCGACCTCGCCGCGCTCCACCAGGTGCGGACCGGCTCCCACGGGGCGACCGACCTCTCGCCCGTGAGCATGGCCGCCGCCGTGCACCTCGACATCGCCGTACCGAACTTCGGCATCCAGGAGTACATGGGCCACCCCGACGAGACCGCCGAGGTGTTCCGTACGGGAGTGACGCTCGCCGACGGCATGCTCCACCCCTCCGACGAGCCCGGCCTCGGCGTCGAGTACGACGAGAAGGCGGCCGAGCGCTTCCCCTACCAGCGGCGCTACCTCCCGGTGGCCCGCCGGCTCGACGGGTCGGTGCACGACTGGTGAGCACCGACGATCTGCTGAGCCGCGGGACCCTCTCCCGGCTCGCGCCCGCACTGCGGCCCGCCGTCGACCCGGCCGAACTACGCACCCGTGTCGTCCACTTCGGCCTCGGCGCCTTCCACCGGGCCCATCAGGCGGTGTACACCGAGCAGGCCGCCGCCCGTTCCGGTGAGCCCTGGGGCATCACCGCGGTCGCGCCCCGTTCGGCCGGGACCGTACGCGCCCTGCGGGACCAGGACTGTCTGTACTCGCTCACCGAACGCCGTCCGGACGGCCACCGCACACGCGTCGTGGGCTCGGTCGTCGGCGCGCTGGCCATGGGGCCGGACGCCAAGGCCGTCGACGCACTGTTCGCCGACCCCGAGATCACGGTGGTGACGCTGACTGTGACGGAGAAGGGCTATCACCGGTCGGCGTCGACCGGCGGGCTCGACCTCATGGCCGGGCCCGTGGCCGCCGACCTCGCGGCCGGCCCCGACGGGCCGCTCACCACGGTGGTCGGACGGCTCGCCGCCTCACTGGCCGCCCGGATGCGGGCGGGCGCGCCCCCGCTCACCGTCGTGTCCTGCGACAACATGGCGGGCAACGGCGCGGTACTGGCCCGGGTCGTCCACGACTTCGTCCGCGCGTCGGACTGGCCCGACCGCGCGGAGATCCTGGACCGGATGGCGGGGGCCGTCGCCTTCCCCGCGACCGTCGTGGACCGGATCGTGCCCGCCACCGGCGACGCCGACCGGGCGACGGCCACCGCCGCGCTCGGCGTACGGGACGCGCTCGCCGTGACGGGGGAGCCGTACCGCCAGTGGGTCCTCGAGGACTCCTTCACCGCGCCCCGGCCGCCCTGGGAGCTCGACGGAGCCCTGTTCGTGCCGGACGTGGCGCCCTATCAGCTCACCAAGCTGCGGCTGCTGAACGGCTCCCACTCCGCCCTCGCCCACCTCGGCCTGGCCGCCGGACTCAGCACGATCGCCGAGACCATGGCGACGGACTGGGGCGAGCGTGTCGTACGGGCGCTGTGCGCGGAAGTGGCACCCACCCTCCCCGCGGGCGGCCCGGACCCCGTCGCGTACGCCGACGACCTCGTCGTACGCTTCCGCAATCCCGCCATGCGCCATCTGCTGCGGCAGATCGGCTCCGACGGATCCCTGAAGATCACGGAGCGCTGGCTCCCCGCCCTGCGCGAACTGCGCGCCCACCACGCGAACACTTCGGTGACAACGGCGGCCCCGGTGCTCGAACTCGCCCTCGCCGGCTGGGCGCACGGCACCCGCCCGGCCGGACCGGCCGACGCCGAGGTCCCCTCGGATCCCGCCGCCGAGGCGCTCGCCGCCTGCTGGGCGCCCGCGACCAGCCCCGTCGAGACGGTACGCGCGCTGCTGCGCGTCCTGGGCGCGACGGATCTCGCGGACGACGACGCCCTCATCGCCGCCGTCACGGACCGGCTCCCGGCCCTGGCCGCCGGACGCGTCGAGCTCTGACCCTCCCCGGTTCCCGGTCCCGCCCCCCGTCCCCAACAGCTTCCTCGGTTACGAACAACGGAGTTCACGATGAAGGACAGCGTCATAGCCGCTCAGCAGACGCCTTCCGCCCAGCGCAGCACCCGCGATCTGACCCGCGCCGCCGTCTCGGGCTGGCTCGGTACGGCCATGGAGTTCATGGACTTCCAGCTCTACTCGCTGGCCGCCGCGATCGTCTTCAACAAGATCTTCTTCCCGGACGTCAGCCCGGCCATCGGACTCATCGCCGCCATGGCCACGTACGGCGTCGGGTACGTCGCCCGGCTCGCCGGAGCCGTCTACTTCGGGCGGATGGGCGACCGGCTCGGCCGCAAGAAGGTCCTCTACATCACCATCCTGCTGATGGGCGCCTCCACCACCCTGATCGGTGCCCTGCCCACGTACGCCACCATCGGCATCCTCGCGCCGATCCTGCTCGTCGTACTGCGGCTGGCACAGGGCTTCGGAGCGGGCGCCGAGATCGCCGGAGCCACGGTCATGCTGGCCGAGTACGCGCCCGTCAAGCGGCGCGGTCTGATCTCCTCGCTGGTCTCGCTCGGCACGAACTCCGGGACGCTCGCCGCGTCGGGCCTGTGGGCCATCCTGCTCGCCGTGCTCAGCGAGGACCAACTGCTCTCCTGGGGCTGGCGGTTGCCGTTCCTGCTGAGCTTCGGCCTGATGATCTTCGCGGTCTGGGTGCGGCGCAGCCTCAAGGAGAGCCCGGTCTTCGAGAAGCGCCCCGATGTCGTCGACGGCGTGGCGCTGGCCCGCGACGAGGTCGAGTCCGTGATCGCCACCGCCGACGAACACGAGGGCAGTGTCCTGGCGGCGGGCATCCGGCAGCGCAAGGGCAAGGCGTTCTTCCTCGCACTGGGCCTGCGCTTCGGCCAGGCCGGCAACTCCGGCCTGATGCAGACGTTCCTCGTCGGCTACATCGCCACCAACCTCGCGGTCGGCCGGTCCGTGCCGACGGACGCGATCGTGTACGGCTCACTGGCGGGCTTCGCCACCGTGCCACTGATCGGTCTGCTGGGCGACCGCTTCGGACGCCGCGCGGTCTACCTCGTCCTCTCCGCGCTGACCGTCGTCCTCGCCTTCCCGGTGATGCTCCTCATCACCTCCGGCTCCACCCCGGGCGTGATGCTCGGCATGGTCCTCGGTCTGAACGTCGGCGTCCTCGGTCTGTTCTCCCTCGAAAGCGTCACCATGGCCGAACTCTTCGGCTCCCGCACCCGGTTCACGCAGCTCGCGCTCTCCAAGGAGATCGGCGGCATCCTCGCCACCGCGATCGGACCGGTCCTCGCGGCCACACTCACCGCCGTCACCGACAGCTGGTGGCCCATCGCCGCCATGCTCATCGTCTACTCGCTCATCACCTTCGTCAGCGCGTACCTCGCCCCCGAGACACGCGGACGCGACCTGGTCCGGCTGGAGGACGCCGTATGAAGACGCTCACCCCTCTGATGAGGGCGGTCGTGGTGCACGGCCCCGACGACGTGCGCGTCGACGAACGGGCCCGGCCCACACCCGGCGCGGGCGAGGTGCTGCTGGCCGTGGAGTGGGGCGGAATCTGCGGCTCCGACATCGCGTACTGGAAGAAGGGCGCGTCCGGCACCGCCTCGCTCGCGCATCCGCTGGTGCTCGGGCACGAGTTCGCGGGCCGGATCGCCGCACTCGGTGACCAAGTCACCGGCCTCGACGTGGGACAGGCGGTCACCGTCCATCCCGCCCGGCCGGTCGGCGACGGCGTCCTTCCCGAGCGGATCGCCGGCCGGACGAACCTCTACCCGCGCGTCCGCTACTTCGGCTCGGCGGCCTTCGACCCGCACACCGACGGCGGGTTCAGCGAGTACCGGACGGTCGACGCGGACCAGATCCGGCCGCTGCCGGCCGGTGTGACCACCGAACAGGGCTCCCTCGCCGAGCCGTTGGCCGTCGCGCTGCACGCCGTCGGCCGGGTGCCGGAGCTGCGCGGCCGTACGGTCCTGGTCAACGGCTGCGGCCCGATCGGCTCGCTGGTCGTCGCCGCCGCCCGGTACCGCGGCGCGGGCCGGGTGATCGCCGCGGACCTCTCGTCGTCCTCGCTCGCCGTCGCCCGCGCCATGGGCGCCGCCGAGACACGTGACCTCTCCGCGGGACAGGTGCTGCCCGAGGACGTGGACGTGGTCTTCGAGGCGTCCGGCGCCCCGGCCGCGCTCGGACCGGTGCTGCGGGCCACGGCCAGGGGCGGCACCCTCGTCCAGGTCGGCAACCTGCCCGGCACGGCCGTGGCGGCGGCCCTCGGTGACCTGGTGACCCGGGAGATCACCTGGATCGGCTCGTACCGCTTCGTCGAGGAGATCGACGACGCGCTGCGCGCCCTCGGGGCCGGACTGGACGTGACCCCGCTGATCACCCACCGCTTCCCGTTGGAACGGGCCGAGGAGGCGCTCGCCGTCGCCGCCGACCCGGGCAGCGGAAGCAGCAAGGTCATGCTGCGGCTCGGCTCCGTCCGAACCCCGTGAACCCACGTCCCGCCATCCGCCGTCCCCATCCGCCAGGAGAAGCCCGTGCCCCTGCCGCCCCCTCCCCGCGCCGCCGACCGTGACGAGCGGGTGGCCGACGTCGTGTGCGTCGGCGAGACGATGGCCGTTCTCAGTCCGCCGGACACCGGACCGCTCGCCGAGCAGTCCCTGCTGAGCATGGCCGTCGGCGGCGCCGAGTCCAACGTCGCCTGCGGGCTCGCCGGACTCGGGCGCCGGGCCGCCTGGCTGAGCCGGGTCGGCGACGACCCGTTCGGCCGTCGCGTCCTGGCCGAACTGACCGCGCGCGGCGTGGACGTGAGCGCCGTGGAGACCGATCCGGCACGCCCGACCGGGGTCTACTTCAAGGACCCGGCCCCGGACCCTGGATCCGGCCCGGGCCACACCCGCACGTACTACTACCGGGGCGGGTCCGCGGCGTCCGCGATGGGACCGGACCTGGCCCACCATCCCGCGCTCCGCCGGGCCCGGATCGTGCATCTGTCGGGGGTCGCCGCGGCCCTCTCCGACAGCTGCGCCCGGCTGCTGGAGACGCTGCTCGCCGGACGGGACGACCGCGCCGCGCCCGGTCCGCTCGTCTCCTTCGACGTGAACCACCGTCCCGCGCTCTGGCGCCATGAACGTCATGAACGGCATGAACGGCATGAACGGCATGAAGGCGCGGACGCCGCACGCACTCTGCTGGCGCTCGCCCGCGCCGCGGACATCGTGTTCGTCGGCCGGGACGAGGCCGAGGAGCTGTGGGGCACCGCCCGTCCGGACGACATCGCGGAACTGCTCGCGCCCGCACCCGCCGTGGTCGTCAAGGACGCCGAGCACGGCGCGACCTCGTACGCCGGTGGTCTGCGGACGTTCGTGCCCTCGCTGCCCACCAAGGTGGTCGAACCGGTCGGCGCGGGCGACGCGTTCGCGGCCGGCTATCTGACGGGAGTGCTGGAGGACCGCGACGAACGCTCCCGGCTGCGCCTCGGCCACCTGGCGGCCGCCGCCGCGCTGCGGACCAGGGACGACGTGCCCGTCATGCCGTCGCGTACGGAGACCGACCGCTGCCTCGCCCTGGACGAGGACGTGTGGCCCGCCACGGCGCGCCGCTGAGAGAAGCAACCACCAGCACGGCGCCGGGGGGGAGAGCGGAGACAAGACGGCAATCGAGCCAACGAGTGGCCGAACAAGGTGCGTTGGGGGCTGGTGTTGCACATGAGGCGAGGCGTGAGGAATAACGTGGACGCCCACGACCGGCGTAGGACGGCTTCGTGGTCCGCACCCCACCCACGTACACGCACGCACAGGAGCGTCCATGACTGACGAGGCAGAGAACCCCGAGCGGGAGGCGTTCTCCAAGATCGATACCTCCGTGCCGCAGTCGGCCCGGATCTGGAACTACTGGCTGGGCGGGAAGGACAACTACGAGGTCGACCGGGTGGCCGGCGACGCGTTCCGTGCCGTCTTCCCCGGTATCGAGACCGGAGCGCGCGCCGCCCGGTACTTCCTCGCCCGTGCCGTCCGTCAGCTGGCCGCCGAGGAGGGCATCCGGCAGTTCCTCGACATCGGCACCGGACTGCCCAACGTGGACAACACCCACCAGATCGCCCAGCGGGTGGCGCCCGAGAGCCGGATCGTCTACGTCGACAACGACCAGCTGGTGCTGGCACACGCCCGCGCGCTGCTCACCAGCACACCGGAAGGTGTCACCAACTACGTCGACGCCGATCTGCGCGACCCGGCCACGATCCTGCGGGAGGCCGCCAGGACGCTGGACTTCGACCAGCCGGTCGCCCTCATGCTGATGGGCATCCTGGGCCACATCGAGGACTACGACGAGGCACGCTCGATCGTGCGGCGGCTGGTGGACGCGCTGCCGCCCGGCAGCTACCTCGTGCAGTACGACAGCACCGACACCAGCAAGGCGTACGTCGAGGCCATCCAGCAGTACAACGAGGGTGGCTCGATCCCGTACATCCTCCGCAGCCCGGAGCAGATCGAGGGCTTCTTCGAGGGTCTGGAGCTGCTCGAACCCGGTGTGGCGTCCTGTTCGCGCTGGCGCCCCGACACCGAGGCCCTGGGACTGCCCGCCGAGGTGCACCAGTACGGCGGTGTCGCCCTCAAGCGCTGAGGCGGCCCGTCGGCCGGCGCCCGCCGGCCGACGCCTCACCCTTCGGGGGTCAGGTCTCCTGGAGGATGCGGTGCAGGATCGTGGCCGTCTCGTCCGGCGACTCGGCTTCGAGCACCAGGCGGTTCATGACATCCCAGTAGCGCTCGATCTCGGCCGGCTTGTCGGGATAGAGGGCGGTGGCCAGCTGTTCGAGACAGACCACGTCGGGCAGTTGACCACCGGGCAGGCGCAGGATGGTGACCGGACCGCCCTCGGCCGCGTACCCGCCGGCGAGGAACGGGATGATCTGGACGGTGACCTGCGGGAGCCGGCACATCTCGATGAGATGCCTGAGCTGGGCGCGCATCGTGTCGACGCCGCCCATCGGGCGCCGGAGCGCCGCCTCGTCGATCACGGCCCACAATTGGGCGGGCGGCTGCCGGTGCAGGGTCCGCCGGCGCTCCATGCGCAGCGTGACGCGCCGCTCGATCTCCTGCGCGTCGGCGCCCGGGTGGGCGAGGCCGATGGAGGCGCGGGCGTAGGCGGGGGTCTGCAGGAGGGCCGGGACGCGCTGGACCTCGAAGCAGCGGATGACGCTCGCCGCCTGTTCGGCCCCGAGGAAGGTCTGCATCCAGGTGGGCACCACGTCGCTGTAGTACTGCCACCAGGCGGGGGCGTTGGCCTCTTCGGCCAGTGCCAGCAAGGTGGCGCGTTCGGCGTCGTCCGTGACTCCGTAGAGCGTGAGCAGATCGGCCACGTCCCGCAGTTTGCACCCGTGCCGGCCGGCCTCCAGACGGCTGATCTTGGACCGGGAGGCGCGGATGACATGGCCCGCGGCCTCGCGGGAGATCTCCTTCTCCTCCCGCAGCACGCGCAGCCGTGCGCCCAGCACCAGACGCGGTATCACGGGGCCGGCCGCGTGGCCGTCCAGAGCTCTGCGGTCGGAGACACCGCTGTCGAACGGTGAACCTACGGCCTCTGTGGTGCCCATGGGCATCTCCCTGCGGTGAACGCAACTCCGCGCGCATCCGAACACTGTGCCCCGCCATTCTAGGGGCTGTCCTGTACATGATCTTGGAATCGCGGACGGGACCGGGAGCGGACCGACGCGATCAAGCCCCGGACCGCCGTGGTGCGCGCTGATCGCTCAGGGAGCCCTCCTCGCACCGGCCAGGGGGTCCGGGCCGACGGTGTGGCCCAGCAGGTGCAGTGGGCCCGCTGTCACCCCCGCGCGTTCGGCGGCCCGCCAGTGGGCGAGGGCCACCGACCCGTCCACCAGGCCGTGCACCAGCGGCAGTTGCGGATCGGCCGCGTGCAGGAGGGATTCCGTGCGGCAGGAGGCCAGGGTCCCCTCCAGCCACGGCTGGGCCAGATATCCGGCCGCCGCCGGGGCCGGCAGCCCCTCGGCGATCTCCCGGCTGAGGTCGCCGAGATGGAGGAGCCCGCCGCCCAGGACGAGTACGTCCCGGCGTTCCCGCATGCGGGCCAGCGCCCGCCCGGTGTCGAAGCAGTGCGGGAAGGAGTCGTCGACCACGAGGGTGCCGGGCGTCAGCCGGTCGATGTCCAGGAGCGCATGGGTGCTGCTCACCGCGGTCACCAGCAGACCGGCCGCGTACACGGCGTCGGGCAGTGCGGGCCGGGATTCCACCACCTCCACGTCACCGACGTGGCCTTGCTCCCTCAGCCGTTGTGCGAGGTGCCGCAGCCGTGGTCCGCTGCCGGGGGCGTCGCAGAGCAGCAGCCGCCGTGGGGGCCGGGCCGCCCGGGAGAGCAGCAACTCCAGGGAAGCGGTGCCGATCGAGCCGAGGCCGACGAAGGCGACATCGAGATCAGCCAGGTCCTTTCCGGTGGCGTCGAGGGCCGCGTGCACCGTACGGACCACGGAGACGACGGTCGCCGCGTGCCCGGTCGTCACGACCGCCCGTCCCAGGTCCGGGGACCGGAGCACGTCGAAGCCGTAACCGGTCAGCGAGGGGATCATGCCGGCCAGGGAGACGCACCGGGCGCCGAGCGAGGCGGCGAGGGACGCCGCGCGGGCGGTGTGCGCGACGAGTCCGGGATCCCCGGCCAACTCGTCGGAGAACAAGGGCACACAGACGAAACCCGACCTGCCCAGAGGCGTGTGGACCGTCTCCAGCAGGCGGGGCGCGCCGTCGGGGAACAGCAGCGCGCGCAGGTCCTCCCGTCGCAGAGCCTCCTCGGGCAGGCCTGCCAGCCGGGCCAACTGGCCGGGGGCGGGCAGATAACCGACGAGGGCCGCGTCCATCGTGTCCCGGGGCGGGCTCGACGGGCGGTTCGTGTCGCGTGGGCGCACGGCGCGTACGAGCCGGTCCCGCAGCCCCCGGGCGAAGTCGTCCAGCGCCGGCCGGGACAGGGCCGCGGCCGATCCACGGACCGTCACCCGCAGTCCTGCGCCCTCCGGGCGGGCGGCCAGGAACACGTCCGTCGCCGACGACGGCGGGGCGAACGCGCTGTCCCCGTCCTCCCACGACACGGTCAGCGACTGCCCGTGCGGCGCGGCGAGGACGGAGAAGTCGAGGTACGTGAAGAAGAACTGCGAGGTCAGGGGCAGTCCATCGGCGTCGCGGGGCACGATGTCCTCGTGCCTGCGCGCCTCTTCGGCCTCGGCCACGACCCGCCGCAGAGCAACGCCGAGGTCCTGCGCCGGTTCGCCGGGCGGCGCGACCGCCGGCCGCACGGGCACGGCGGTGGCGAACGGGCCGAAAACGCGGTGTGCGTCGTGCGCCAGTCCCCGGTCGCGACCGCTCACCGCCAGACCGACGACGAGATCCTCCTGACCCGTGAGCCGCGTCAACTGCTGGTGGTACGCGGTCAGCAGCGGCGCGTACAGGGTGGCCCCGGCCTCCGACGCGAGCGCCCGCAGCGCCGCCGTCCGCCGGGCATCGAGGACGAATCCCGCCGACATGTATCCGGCCGATTCGAGTTCCGCCGACCCGGAGTCCGCGCCACCGTCCTTGACCGCGGTGCGCAGCGCGGGCTGGCGGTAGGGGGCGTCGAGCCGGGCCCGGCGCTCCGCCGCACCCGGCGCGGTGCCGGGCTCCGACTCGGCCGACAGCAGGGCGTGGTCACGGAAGGTGGCACGGGGCGCGGGCAGTTCGGGAGCGCGGCCCGCGGCCAGCCGGTCGTAGACGGCCGTCAGTTCCTGTACGAGGAGTGCGGCGCTGTAGCCGTCGCCGATGAGGTGGTGTGCGTGCACGAGGAGGACGTGTTCGCGCTCGGTGAGGGTGAGGACCCGGAGCCGGAGCAGCGGCCAGGCCCACGGTTCGAAGCGCCGCTCCGCCTCGGCCGCCGCCCGTTCGTCCACCTCGGCGGGGTCGGCGAGGGTCTCGAACACGACCGGTAGGCGCAGGGAGGGCGGGAGTTCCTGCTGGACGGGCGGCCGGGCGCCGGCGGGGAAGACGGTACGCAGCATGCCGTGCCGTTCCACCAGCGGGTCGACGGAAGCCTGGAACACCTCCGGGTCCAGGGGGCCGGACAGCCGCAGCCGCGCGGGCCAGGAACCGCCTCCTCCCGGCGCGAGGGCCTCCGCGAGGAGGAAACCGCGCTGGGCCGGCGTCACGGGGAAGGGCACCGCGTGATCCGTGGGCGCGGTCGTCGTCGTGGTCGCAGCCGGTGCCGGGTGCCGCTGTGTGCTGGGCGCGTCCACCGCGTCCACCGCGTCCACCGCATCCAACGCATCCAACGCATCCGCCGCGTCCACCGCGGCGGCCAGCTTCGTGAGCGTGCGGTTGTCGTAGATCACCGTCGGCCGGGGCAGCCGCGCCCTGCCCTCGCCGAGCCGGGCGAACACCTGAAGGACGAGCAGCGAATCACCGCCCAGGTCGAAGAAGTCGTCCTCCCGGCCGATGGAGTCGACCTCCAGCAACTCGGTCCAGATGGAAGCCAGTTGGCGCTCGGTGTCCGTGGCGGGGAGGACCTTCCCGCCGGTGGCCGCCACCGGTGGCGCCGAGGAGGGATCCGCCAGCGCGCGGCGGTCGACCTTGCCGGTACCGCTGAGCGGCAGCCGCTCCAAGACCGTGATCCGGGCGGGGACCATGTACGGCGGCAGAAGACCGGCCAAGTGGCGTCGCACGTCCGGCGGTTCGGGCTGCCCGGCACCCGGCCGGGCGGTGACGAACGCCAGCAGCCGCCCCTCGCGGGCGACCACCGACGCCTGCGCGATACCGGGATGCGTCTGGAGGGCTGCCTCGACCTCTCCCGTCTCCACCCGGTTCCCGCGGATCTTCACCTGTCCGTCGATCCGCCCCAGGAACTCCAGAGCGCCGTCCGCGCCGAACCGGACCCGGTCGCCGCTGCGATACCAGCGCCGACCGTCCCGTACGGTGAACGCCCGCGCGGTCAGCTCGGGTTCGCCCAGGTAGCCGGGTGTCAGACCGACTCCCGCGATCAGGAGTTCGCCCGGTTCCGCCGGGCGGCAGGGCACGCCGTCGGCGTCGACCACCGCCAACTCGGTACCGGTCACCGGCCGTCCGATCGGCAAAGTGTGCACGTCGTCGGCCGGACGCGTCGTGATGACGTGGCAGGTGGCGTTGATGGTCGTCTCGGTGGGGCCGTACAGGTTGGCGATCCGCTGCCGGTCGCCGAACAGGTCGAACCAACGGCGTACGTGCGCGGCGGACAGGGCCTCCCCGCCCACGTGCACCCAGCGCAGCGCCGACAGGTCCGGCCGTCCCGCTCCCCGCCGCACCCGCTCCTCGGCGGCCGACAGCAGTTGCTCCCACAACGTCGGGACGGAACTCCACACGGTGATCCGGGTCCGTTCCGCGTACGCCAGCAGCAGTTCCGGGTCCCGCAGCAGCTCCCTCGGTACGGCCACCACGGTGCCGCCGACCAGCAGGGGCGCGAGCAGTTGGCGTACGGATGCGTCGAAGCACGGGGACGCGGTCTGCGCCAGGCGGTCACCGGCGTCGTAGCCGAATGTCCCGAGGGCCCAGTCGAGGTAGTTCCCCATCGCCCGGTGCGTGACCGGGACCGCCTTGGGCCGGCCGGTGGAACCGGAGGTGAAGATGACGTACGCGATCGCGTCCGGGTCCGGGGTGGGCGTGGGTACGGGCGCTGTGGTGTCGGTCCGCGGCTCCGGCGGGCCGTCGGCGCGTATCGCGCGCACTCCGTCGTCGCCGAGCGACTTGGCGTCACGCGCGGTCGGTTCATGGCACACCACGGTGGAGACGCCCGCGCGCCGCAGCTGATCCCTCAGCCGGGCGGGCGGGTACGTCGCGTCCAGCGGGACCCAGCCCGCTCCGGCACGCAGGATGCCGACCACGCCGATCACGGTGTCCTGGCCGGGCTCGGTGAGCAGCCCGACCAGGTCACCCGCGCGTACGCCCTCGGTGTGCAGCCGTGTCGCCAGGAGCCGGGAGGCGCGGTCGAGTGCCGCGTAGGTGAGGGTGCTCCCGTCGGATGCCACGGCGGTCGCGTCGGGCGTGGCACGGAACCGGCGGAGCAGTCGGCCGACCACACCGCCCGGTTCCCCGGCCTCACGGGGGGACTCGGGGAACGGCGTGCACAGAGCGGCCAGCTCGGCGCGGTACTCCGCGTCCAGACGCGCCACCGTGCGCGGGTCGAACAGAGGCAGCGGGAAGTTCCACGACATGCGCAGCGTCGACTCGTCCGCCCAGCACAGCAGGCTCAGCCGGGTCGCCGCCGAACCGGTGCCGGCCGCCTCGGCCCGTACCCCGACCGGGCAGTCGGCAGGCAGGCGCGTGGGGAAGCGGGCGAAGCTGAAGCCCGCGGGGCTCGCCGTGCGGGGGCCCGCGCCGGGCAGGAGGGCGGCCAGATCGAGACTGCTCAGCCCGGAGTGCCGTTCGCTCTCCAGCCACACGAGGCGCAGCCGTCGCGCCAGCGCGACCACCGGTTCGTCGGGGGCCGTGTCGCAGAGCAGGGGGAGGGTGTCGGCGAGCGGGCCGACGAGCCGGTCCACGCCGGGGAAGCGCTCCTCGCGCCGGCCTCGTGCCACGTTCACCGCGATGTCCTGCCGCCCCGTCCACCGTGACAGGCAGCGCACGTAAGCGGCGAGCAGCAGATGGAACAGGGACACGTCGTGCGCGGCGGCCAGCCGTTCCAGGCCGCCGGTGAGGGCCGCGTCGAGCGAGCCGTAGTGCTGTACGAGCGGACCCGACGGCGGTGCGTCGGGATCGCCGTCGTAGAGCAGCCGCAGCGGTTCGCCGCCCCCGGCCCGGTGCTCGGCCAGGCGAGCGGTCCAGTAGCGACGGTCGGCATCCGACGCTGTGGTGCCGGCCGAGCGGGTGGCGCGGGCGTACCGGGCGAAGCTCGGCGCGTCCGGCGCCGGCTGCGGATCGTCTCCCCGCCACAGCGCGGTGTACGAGGACCACAGCTCCTCGGCCAGGACGTTCAGGCTGTAGCCGTCCGCCGCCGCGTGGTGGACCACCAGCAGCAGATGCGCCAGGCCCGTTTCCTGCTGGAGCAGCACAGCCCGTATCGGCGGTTCCACGCCCAGGTCGAAGGGCTGGTTGCAGAGAGCCGTTTCCAGGTCGGCGACCTGCTCGGCACCGCACTCGCGGACCTCGTACCAGACCGACAGCGGGGTGGCCGGCGCCGGACGTTGCACGGGGCCGGTGCCGGGATCGTCGATGCGCAGGCGCAGCATGCCGTGCCGTTCGGCCAGGCCCGCCAGTGCCTGACCGAGTACATGGGTGTCCAGGGGGCCGCGAACGGTCATCCGCAGATGTCCGCGGGCCGGGACACCGGGATGCAGCCGACTGCTGGTGTGCAGGGCCAGTTGTACGGGGGTGAGAGCGAAGGGGGCGGGGTCCGTGGCGGGTACGGGAGCAGACGCCTCCTCCTCCGCCTCCTTCGCCACCGCCTCCTCCTTCGCCGCCGGGGCGCTGTCCGTGTCCAGGTGGGCGGCCAGTTCCCGCACGGTCCGGTACTCGAAGAAGAGCGTGGCGGGCAGGGACCGGCCCGTCCTGCGTTCGAGCCGCTTGACCAGGTCGACCGCGCCCAGCGAATCGAGCCCCAGGGAGAGGAACGGTGCGTCGTCGTCGACGGTGGCCGCCGGGACGCCCAGCGACTGTGCCAGCAGTTCCCGCAGCACCGCGGCGGTGCCGGAGAGGGGCGTCGCCGTGTCGGCCGCGGACCGTGGCTCGCGCTGTGGCGGGCGCGTACTGGGCGGGCGGGTGTCGGACCGGTTCGGCCCGTCCGCGGGCCCGCCCATCGGCCGGTCCACCGGCCGGTTTGTCGGCCCGTCCGTCGTCCGGTCCGTCGTCCGGTCTGTTGCTCGGTCGGCCAGGACCAGTTGGGCTCGGCCGGTGCCGCACGCGGTGCGCAGGGCCGCCCACGCCGGAGCGGTCGCCAGTGGCCGGCCCCCCTCGTCGGCGAGGGCATCGGCGGCGAACGCGGCGGCGAGCCCCGTCTCGGCGAACGGCCCGAAGTTCACCGACAGCCACGGCCGCCCCGCCTGCCGTTCGGCGCCGGCGAACGAGTCGAGGAAGGAGTTGGCGGCGGCATAGGCACCAAGTGCGCCGGCGAGTCCCGGCAGTACCGAGGAGACGGAGGAGAACGCCACGCACGCCCCGGGCGCGCGGCCGTGCCGGATCAGCGCCTCCGACAACAGCACGGTGCCGAGCGTCTTCGCGCCCAGTGCCTCCATCGTCTCCTCCACCTTCGTCGCGCGCAGACTTCCGGGGCGCACGACTCCGGCCGCGTGGAAGACGGCGTCCGGCGCGGGCAGTCCGGCGACCAGCGCCTCGACGTCGTCCCGCGAGGTGAGGTCGGCCCGGTGGTAGCGGGCGTCGGCGCCGAGACCGGTGAGTTCCGCCAGCAGCCCGGCGGGCGGTTGCGGGGAACGGCCCGTGAGCAGCAGCACCGGGCGGCCACGCCCGGCGAGTTCCCGGGCGAGGGCGGTGCCGAGGCCTCCGGCGCCGCCCGTGATGAGGAAGGTGCCGTCGGCGGGCAGGAGGAGGGTGTCGTCGGCGGGCGGCCTGTCCTGGACACCTGTCAGGTTCGACGCCCGTGGTGTGACGGTCCGTACGAGCCGTTGTCCGTCCCGCCAGGCGACGGCACCGACCGCCTGGGGTGCCGTCGCCTCGGCGATGACGGCTCGCAGCCGCTGTCCGGTGTCGTCGAGGGAGGACAGGTCGACCCAGTTGGCCACCGCTCCCGCGGACTCCGACGGCACGGCCAGCGTCAGGCCGCCCAGTACCGCCTGGACCGGGTTCGGCCGTTCGCGGCCGTGTCCGGTGGCGTGCGCGTCCTCGGTCACGACGAGCAGACGACCGGCCCCGGTCAGGTCGAACAGGGTCAGCGCCTCGTGGAACGCCGTGACCAACTCGCGCTGGATCCGCTCGATCTCCGTGGACGTGGCACGCGCGGCGGGCCCGGCCAGCAGGATCACCGTCCGCGGGCGGTCCTCAGGGGCCGCGCTCGTCCGCACGCCCTGGTCCGCGAGGCGCCGGGTGAGGTCATACACGGCCGCCGGGTCCGGACCGGTCACCAGCACCGGTCCGCACGCGTCCGGTGACAGGGGTGCCTTCTGCCAGGTGACGTCGTGCAGCAGGCCGGGCCGCGTCGCCTCGGGCCAGTGGCGGCGCCGCTGGTACGGGTAGGGCGGCAGCGGAATCCGCCGCCGGCCCGCGTCGAGTTCCGTACGGTCCAGTGACGCGCCGCGTGCCCACAGGTGGGCCACCGTCTCCAGCAGCTCGCCCGCCCCGCCCGGGGCACTGTCCAGCGGAGTCCCGGAGCGCTCGGGGGCGAGGGGCGCGGAGATCACCAGGACGTCCCTGTCGGTGCCGTCCACCGGCTGCCGCGCGGCGGCGGTCGCTCGTACGAGACCGGCGAGGCTGTCCCGCGAGCCCAGTTCCACGAACGTGTCGTAGCCCTCGTCGAGCAGCCGGGCCACGGCCCGCCCGAACAGCACCGGCCGCAGGGCGTGTTCGCGCAGATGCTCGGGGTCCATGCGCGGCTGCCACTCGGTGGTGAGCGTACTCAGCACCGGTAGGCCGGACTCGATGACATTCAACTGGCGTGCCGCTTCGGCCAGTTCGCGCGTGATCGGCTCCATCAGCGGTGAATGGAAGGCCCGGGACACCTCAAGTGCGCGTACGCACGCGCCTCGCGCGGAGAGTTCCCGCGTCGCCCGCTCGACCGCGTGAGGGCTGCCGGACAGGACCAGCCTGCCGGGGCCGTTGTGGGCGGCGACCGCGAGTGTGCCGGGGGCCGCCGCGATCAGCGCCGCCACCTGCTCCTCGTCGGCTCCCCGTACCGCCGCCATCGCACCTGGCGGGGTCGACGTGCCCATGAGACGGCCGCGTTCCACCGCGAAGGTGAGCATGTCGGGGTACGGGACCCTCCCGCTGACACAGACGGCGGTGAGTTCCCCGACGCTGTGCCCGACGAGTGCGTCCGGCCGTACGCCCCAGGCGAGCAACTGCCGGGCGAGCGCGACCCCGTGGGCCACCAGCAAAGGCTGAGCCACCTCCGTCGACGCCTGGGCCCGCGCGTCGAGGCCTGGGTCGACACACCAGGCCGTCAACTCCCGCCCGTGCACCGCGCCGACGTGGGCCGAGGCCTCGTCGAGCGTGTCGCGGTACACCGGCGCCGTCGCGTACAGCGCACGGCCCGAGCCGGGTCGCAGCGAGCCCTGGCCCGGGAACACGAAGACGGTCCGCGGCCGGTGCGCCACCGTCCCGGTGACCACGCCCGGCAACCGGCCACCGCCGGGAGCCGTGGCGGCGGTCAGACGTTCCCGCAGGTCGCCGTCGGCCACGACGGCGAGGCGGTACGGGCCCTCGTCACGGGCCGTGGCCGCCGCCCGGCACACGTCGCCCTCGTCCAACTCCGGGTGCTCGTGCAGATGGTCGGCGAGGAGGGACGCCCACGCGTGAAGCCCGGCCGCGCCGCGTGCCGACAGGGTCAGCAGGTGCGGGCCACGGTCATCGGCCCGTTCGGGTGTCAGGGGCGGCGGTGCCTGTTCCAGCACGGCGTGCGCGTTCGTGCCGCCGAAGCCGAAGGCGTTGACGCCCGCCCTGCGCGGCCCGGACGGGCCGGTGGAGGGCCACGGAGACGCCTCGGTGACCAGCGCGAACCCGGACCGCTCGACGGCGGGCGAGGGCGGTGTGTGGTGCAGGGAGGCGGGCAGCCGGCCGTGCCGCAGGGCCAGGACCACCTTCACCAGTGAGGGCAGGGCCGCCGCGTTCAGCAGGTGCCCGACGTTCGTCTTCACCGAGCCCAGCAGTCGCGGCCGGCCGTCCTCGCGTGCGGGGAAGGCATGGGCCAGGGACCGCAGTTCGATGGGGTCACCGACGGCCGTGCCCGTCCCGTGCGCCTCGACATACGTCACCGACGCCGGATCGACGCCGCAGACCTCGTACGCGCGCGTGATCACCTCACGCTGCCGCAGGGGGTTGGGTGCCATCAGGCTCAGTGAGGTGCCGTCGTTGTTGACGGCGGTGCCGCGTACGAGGGCGAGTACGTCGTCGCCGTCCCGCTGGGCGTCGTGCGGGCGCCGCAGGACGAGGGCCGCGCCTCCCTCGCCGGGTACGAACCCGTCGGCGGCCGTGCTGAAGGCGCGGCTGCGGCCGGTGGGGGAGAGGGCCTGGGCGGCTTCCAGGGCCTCGTGTCCGTCGGGAGTGAGGTGCAGGTTGACTCCGCCGACGACGGCGATGTCGCACTCTCCGTCCGCGAGGCTGCGCCGGGCCAGATGCAGTGCGACGAGCCCCGACGAGCAGGCGGTGTCCACCGCGAGGGCCGGACCGTCCAGGTCGAGGCAGTGCGAGACCCGGGCGGCGACGAGGTTGGGGAGATTGCCCGTCAGCGTCGTCGCGGAGCGGGACGGGGCGGGGGAGGCGCCGTCGAGGATCTGGCGGTAGCCGCTGTCCCCGACGGCGGCGAAGACCCCGACGCGGAGGCCGCGCCGGCGCGGTCCGGCGTAACCGGCGCGTTCCAGGGCCTCGTGGGCGAGTTCGAGGAAGATCCGGGCCTGTGGGTCGAGCGTACGGGCCTCCTCGTCGCCGATGCCGAAGTGCGTGGCGTCGAAGGCGGCGGGGTCGTCCAGGAAGGCGCCCCAACGGCCGGTGTCCCGGCGGCCGGTTCCCCAACGGCCCTGTGGCACCTCGGTGACGACGTCACGGCCGGCCGTCAGCAGGTCCCAGAACTCCTCCGGTGTGCTCGCGCCGGGGAAGCGGCAGGCCATCGCGACGACCGCCGTCGCGGACGGCGCGTCGTCCGGCGCGGGAAGAACCGACGGTTCGTCCGTGGCGGGCCTGTGCGCGGCAGTGCCCTCCTCCCTGGTGGCCAGCAGGTGGTCGGTGAGCGCGGCGACGGTGTCGTGGCGCATCACGGCCGGCCCCAGTACGACCCCCAGGGACTCCTCCAGCCGGGCCAGCGCCTCCATGGCCTTCAGCGAGGTGCCGCCCACCTCGGAGAAGCGGTCCCTGTCCCCGAAGGACGCCTCTGGAAGGTGCAGTGCCTGGGCCCAGGCACTGCGCACCACTTGCCGCATGGCGGTGTACGAGCGGGGGGCCGCGGGGGTTGCGGGAAGCCTCCCGGGCGAGGGCGGCGGGGGCCACGACGAGGACGCCGCGGGCCGGTACGCGCCCTCCTCGAAGCGGGCCCGCATCCGCTGCCGTTGCAGCTTGCCGCTCGTGGTGCGCGGGAACGCCGACGGCGGCAGCGCGAGTACGCGTACGTCGTCGTGCCCCAGCGCGGTACGGATCCGCCGCGCGACCCCGTCCAGGACCTCGACGGCACCGCCGGGCGGCCGGGCCCAGGGCACGAACGCCACCACGCGTTCGCCGCCGGTCACCGGGTCGGTCGAGCCGATCACCGCCGGGCTTCCCGGAGGCAGCCCGGGGCTCGCGCTCGCGACCTCCTCCATGTCCGGGGCGTGGAAGGTACGGCCGTTGAGGAAGAGGACATCCTTGTGACGGCCGCTGACGCAGAGGCGGCCGTCGCGCAGGAACCCCAGGTCACCCGTCCGCAGCCACCCGTCCTCGGCGAAGGACAGGGCGGTCGTCTCCGGCAGCCGGTGGTAGCCGCGGGCGGTCTGGGGGCCCCGCACCTCGATGTGACCCACCCGCCGGTCGCCCAACGGCCGGCCGGTGTCGTCGGTGATCCGGACCGAGCAGCCCGGCACCGGCGGGCCGACGTCCATCACCTCCACGACGTCCATGGCTTCCGCGACGTCGACCGCTTCCACGACACCGGCCGCGTCCGAGATATCCGTCCCCGGCAGGCTTTTCCCGTTCGGCCCGCGCTCCACGGCGACGCCCCGGGCGAGTGCGGCGCGCTCCAGGGCGACGGGAACCGCCACTTCGCCCAGCGGCGGGAACGTGACGGCCAAGGTCGCCTCGGCCAGCCCGTACACGGGGGTCGCCGCCCGCGGGTCCAGCCGGGCGGGGCGCATCCTGGCGGCGAAGTCCCGCCACACCGTCGCGGAGATCGGTTCGGCCCCGACCAGGATCAGCCGTACCGGACTGAGATCGAGTCCGGCGAGTACGTCGTCGGGTACGCGCCGGACGGTCAGCGCGAGCGCGAAGTTGGCGGCCGACAGGACCGTGCCCCGGTGCCGGGCGGTCACGTCCAGCCACAGGCGCGGGTTCTTCGCGAACGACAGCGGGCCGATCTTCACCTGTTTCGTCCGCGCGGCCAGGGGTGCCAGATGGGTGCCGATGAGACCCATGTCGTGGAAGTACGGCATCCAGCTGACCAGGACATCCTGCTCGCACAGGGCCGAGACGGCGACTATCTGACGCAGGTTGGCCACCACGGCCGCGTGGGTCAGCTCCACACCCTTGGGCGCGCCGGTGCTGCCGGACGAGAACTGCAGGAACGCCAGGTCGTCCGGCGCCGGTTGCGCGGGTGAGGCCGGCGCGGGGCACTCGCGCAGCGTCTCCAGCCGCAACACCCTTACGGGGCACGGCAGTTCGGCGGCCACCTCCGCGCAGGCCGCGTCCACCATGACGGGCGGGCGGCCGAGGTGTTCCCACACCGGCCCGACCCGCCGTACGTCGGGCGCGAGCGGCACCGGTACCAGGCCGGCCGCCAGCGCACCCCAGAACATCGGCTGGAAATCCTCGCTGCGGTCCGCGAGCAGCGGCACACAGGTACCCGGGGCGATCCCCGCCGCACGGAGACCGCCCGCGACCCGCAGGGACTCTTCGAGGAGCTGCCGGAAGGTGACGGACACTTCGCCGCCGTCCCCGCGGACGTGGACGACGACTTGTCCAGGTGCCCGGTGGGCCGCGTCCAGCAGCACGTCCAGGAGCGTTTCAGGAGGAGTCATGAGTCCGTTCGTTCGTGCGTGGGCGGGTCGCTGGTGCGTGGGGGTGTGCGGGGGCTCCCCAGTATGAGGAAGCCGCAGGCCCCTGGTCCGTTCCCGAATTCGGGAACGGACCAGGGGCCTGGTGGGTCGTGCGACGGGCCGCGCGGGGTCAGGTCGACCAGATGACCGCGCCGTTGTGGAGGATGACCACCTTCGCGTCGGCACGCAGGACCAGTTGGGCGTTCGCGTGGCCGTGGCTCTTGGAGGCCCAGATCGGGCGGTCGTCTCCGTTGTGGATGACGAGGTTGCCGTCCTCCTGGAAGATCGCCCGGTGGTTGCTGCCGAAGGTCATGGACGCCCAGATCGGCTTGTTCTTCTCGTTGTAGACGACGAGGTTGCCGTCGCCCTGCATGACCATGCGGATGCGGTTGGTGCTCCAGGACTGGTTGGCCTGCAGAACGGTGGTCGCGTAGACGGTCTTGGTGCCCCAGTTCGGCTTCGGGTCCGCCTTCGGCTTCTCCTTGGCGGCCGGGGCCTTCGACTTCTTCGCGGCCGGGCTGCTCGTCCTGGCCTCCGGCACGGGTGCGACGGCCTTGGGGACGACCTGGGGTGCCTCGCTCTCCTTCTTCTTCTCCTTGCGCGGGGACGAACTGGGCGTCTCCGCCACGTAGTCGTCGAGGCCGGCGGGTGCGGAGGTCGCGTTCAGGACGGTGTCGGAACCCTCCGCGGCCAGCCCCTTGGTGTCGGGGCGCCCGTCGTCCTGCGCGCTCCCGGCCAGCAGCAGCGGTATGGCGATCAGGACGGCGCCGGCGATCGCGGCCCCGGCCAGCACCGGCTTGCGGGGGCGCCCGCTGTTGACCCCCGTGCCGGTCTTCGTACCCGGCGGGGTCGTCGCGACGGCCACCGCCACGGCGACGCCTTCGGCGGGAGCGGCCGAGGCGGACGGGGTGGCAGGAGTACCGGCGGTCTTCCCGGCCGCGGCGGCACCGGTCTCTCCGTCCGGGGTGGTGCCGCCGTCCGCGTCCGGGTCGGTGCCGCCCTCCGCGTCCGGCGTGGTGCCCTTCTTCCCGGCCGGGGCAGCACCTGACTTCGCCTCGGCGGCTTCGGGTGCCTTGGGGGCCTCCGGCGCCTCGGGGGCTTCCGGCGCCTCGGCAGGGGCCGGCGCCCGCTCGTCCGGTGCCGACGACGACGCGGGGGGCGCGGGTGTGGACTCGGCTTCCTCCGCGCCGGCGGCGGCCCCCTCCGCGTTCGCGCCGGGGGTGTGGTGCTGGTGGGGGGACATGCGGTACTCCTCCTCGGTGGCGGCCGCGGACCGATCCGATGCCCTCTGCGCTGCGAGGCATTCCCGTACGGGCCTGGCGTGGACGTCCGGATGGACGGCACGTGCACAAGGCGGTACAGGGCACTTGTACATGGACGGGTCCGATGGCGAACCCAACCTAGCCCGTCGCAGGGGCGACAGCAGCACCCTCAGTCCCAACCGCCCCATCGCTTTGTCCACCCACGCCTCACTGCTCCCGGAAAGTTCTCCACCCGGGCAGCAAACGGGCACGTGGTCGCCCGATACGGGCCTGCCCCAACGCCCCACGCACGGGGCGCGTGTGGCATCCTGTTGGCTCCCCGATCTGATCGATATCGGCATCGGCGTGCGCGCGTGTGGCGCGGCACCCAGCAATCCGTACGGACCGAAGAGTTCAGGTGAAGATGCGGCCCGGAGAACGGCAGGAGGGCAGGCACGACGCCTCGCCCGTGGTGCCAGACTCGCCCGTGGCGTCCGACTTGCCTGTGGCGCCCGAAGGTTCCGGCCCGACCGCGGTCACCGAGTCACCTGTCGTCGGCACAGCGGACACGACGGAAACCGCGGATACCGTCGACAGTGCTGACACTGTGGACGCTGTGGACATCCCCGAGATACCCGAGGCCGTACGGGCCGCCGCCCGCCGGGCTCCTGGTCACTGGATCGGGATGGTCGACCCGGAGTGGACCGAGGAGCGGACCCCGCCGGAGTGGGCGGTCCTGGGGGAGTGGCAGTCGGACGAGAGCGGGGGCGTGGGCGAGTACCGCGCCAACCCCGCGTACCGGCCCTCGGCCCAGGTGCTCGGCTGGCCGGAGCCGACCGACCCGGTGGACGCGGCGGCGCAACGGGCCGCCACCGGTTACGGCTCGGTGGACGAGGCACTCGCGGCGCTCGCCGAGGCGGAGGTGACCGTGGTGCGCGCGCCGGACGGCGGGCCGCTCACCGCCACCGGTCAGGACGGTGCGCCGGTGGTCCTGTTGTTCACCTCACCGGCACACGAGTTCATGTCCCCGGTACTTCGCCATGGCAGGCTTCCGGCGCGGCAGCTGGCCCGGTCACTGAGCGGTTCGGGCACCCAGCTGATGGTCAACGCCGGAGCGGCCGCGCCCTTGTTGGTCCCGGCGGACAGCCTTCTCGGTCCCGTACGAGGACCGGGCGCGGAGGAGGTTCCCGAGGCTCCCTCCGGCACAGGGGACCGTACGGGCACAGCGGACCGTGTCGACACCGGCTCTGTGACCGCGCCGCCCCTGACCGACAGTTCTCCTGAACTCCACCCCCACATCCCCCACAGCCCTCACATCGCAGGGAGGACCCCGTGACACGTTCGGCCGAGCAGCCCCCTGCCTCCCCGAGTTCCGGTTCCGGTTCCACTTCCGGTTCCGGTTCCGGTGGCGAGGAGGCGGCCACGACCGCTACCGCCGCCGTCGAGCCCCGGTCCCAGCCCGAGCCCGCAGCGGTGAAGACCACTACGGAGGCCGGTGAGACCGAAGGGCCCGCCCCCCAGGGCAAAACCACCGAGCCCGAGGCCGAGCCGCAAGCCGAAGCCGGGACCGAGCCCAAGGCCGGGACCGAGCCCGCCCGGACCAGGTCCGAGGCCGGTGCCGACTCCGAGGCCGGAGAAGCCGCTGGTGATCGGTCCGAGGCAGAGGCAGAGGCAGAGCCCGGTGCCGCCGCCGCGGCCAAGAGCCGGCTCCCCGCGCTCGTACGGACCATGACGGCGACCGCGATCGACCGGCCGCAGCAGCAGACCGGGCCCGTGGGCCGGCCGGGCAAGGCGGTGCTGGCCGGGGCCGCCGTCGCGGGCGCGCTGCTCGTGTCCGTGCCGCTGCTGATGCTCGGCGGGGACGACGACAAGGACCGCGGGGGACCGGCGTCGGCCGGAACCGTGCTGGGCGGGAACGCCCGGGACGTACCGGGCGAGTTCGCGCAGACCTCGCCCGACACCGGTTCCGCGGCCGACGGCAAGAAGGACCCCGTCCAGCCGGGCAAGTCGGCCCAGAACGCCGCCACGTCCGCCCCGGCGAAGAGCGAGGACAAGGGCGAGGACAAGGGCAAGGGCACGAGCGACGGCGGCTCGAAGAAGGACACCGCCCGGAAGGACACCGGCCGGAAGACGCAGCCGGAGGAGCGGAGCGGCGGGAAGACGACGTCCGGCGGGGGCAAGAGCCAGTCCACGAAGGCCGGCTCAGGGGTGACGCTCAGCGCCTCCGTCTCCCTGCGCAGTCACCTCTCGGGCAAGTGCGTCGACGTACCGGGCGGCGATTTCGGCGACGGCAAGAAGCTGTTCGTGTGGGACTGCAACGGCGGGGCCGCGCAGAAATGGCAGTTCGCCTCCGACGGCACCATCCGTATCAAGGGCCTCTGCATGGACGTGGCCAACGCGAACTACAGCGACGGCACTCCCATCCAGATCGCCAGGTGCAGTGGCAACGCCGCCCAGAAGTTCGTGCTGAACGGCAGCCACGACCTGGTCAACACCGTCGTCGGCAAGTGTGTCGACATCAAGGACAACAACCGGGGCGCCGGTGCCTGGCTGCAGCTGTGGAGCTGCGCGGGGACCGACAACCAGAAGTGGAGCGTCTGAGACAAGGCGCCCGCAGCCCGAGAGGAGCCCCGGAGAACCCGGGAGCACCCCTCTCGGCAACTGCCCGCCCCAGGGCGAGGCATGATGGCACCGTCGGTTTCACCGACACGCGCCCCCGGTGAGGGGGCGCCCGTAGCTGAAGCCCCCGTGGCAAGGAGGTTGGTGCGTGTCGCGCCAGGTACTGACGGTCGGTCCGGGGGACCGGGATCGTTACCGGACGATCGGTGAGGCACTCTCGGCTGCCCGTACCGGCGCGCTCATCAGCGTCCGGCCCGGGACGTACGCGGAGAACCTGGTGATCAACACCAGGGTCACCCTCACTGCCGAAGAGGGCCGGGGCACCGTGGAGATCCGGCCGCGCTCGGGCAGTGTGCTTTCGCTGCGCGCCGACGCCGTGATGCTCTCCGAACTGACCCTGCGCGGCGGCGACGCCGAGCAGCCGGCCGTGGACGTGCGGCGCGGCCAGGCCGCGCTCGACGGCTGCGAGGTCATCGGCTCCGCCTGGACCGCGCTGCTGGCCGGGGGCACCGGCTCGATCGCGCTGCGCGAGTGCCGGGTGAGCAACTCGCAGGGCGCCGGCATCGTGGTCACCTCGACCACGCCCACCACCGTGGAGTCCTGCACCTTCGAGCACCTGGGCACCAGCGGCCTCGTCCTCGCCGAGCAGGGCGAGGCACGTGTCCGCGGCTGCACGGTCCGCGACGCCCGCGGCAACGGCCTGCTCGCCAACGGCGAGTCCCGCGGCACCGTCGAGGACTGCGACATCTCCTCGACCGACAAGCCCTCCATCGCCCTGGAGGAGAACAGCTCCCTCTCGGTGATCCGCACGGTGGTGCACGACACCAGCACCGGAGTGCACCTGAGCAGCGGGGGCCGTACGACACTTGAGGACGTCCGCGTCACCGGCTCGTCGGGGAACGGGATCGTCCTGGCCAAGGGCACCGACCCGGTGCTGCGCCGCTGCCGCGTCTCGCGCACCCGCGGACACGGCGTGCTGGTCACCGACCGGGCGCGCGGCACCTTCGAGGACTGCTGGGTGGACGGCGCGCAGGGCGCGGCCCTGCGGGTCGCCGGGGCGGCCTCCCCGGCCCTCACCGGTCTGACGGTCCGCGACTGCGACCAGACCGGGCTGCTCCTGGAGGAGGACTCGGCGCCGGAGCTGGACCACCTGGAGGTGATCGGCGGCTCGCCCGCGATCGCCGTGCGCGGCGGCGCCAACCCGCTGCTGCGCCGGGCCCGGCTGGTGGAGCCCTCCGGCGACGGCATCGTGGCCTCCAAGGACGCCCGTGGCCGCGCCGAGGACTGCGAGATCGTCCGGCCCAAGGGCGCGGGCGTACGTGTGGCCTCCGGCAGCACCCTGTACCTGGCCGGCGGCGGGGTCTCCGACACGGCCACCAGCGGTCTGGTCGTGGAGGACGGCGGCAACGTCACCGTCCGCGACTTCCGCATCGAGATATCCGGCGAGGAGGGCGTGATCGTCGCCGCGGGAGGCGAACTGACCGCCAACCGCACCTCGGTGCACGCTCCCCGAGGCCACGGTTTCCTGCTCCGCGAGGGCGCGCTCGCCTCGCTCAGCGGCTGCGAGGTGTCCGGTGGCGCCCAGGACGGCTTCCGGGTCGAGTCCACCGCCCCGGTCTCCGTGGTGAACTGCCTGGCCCGCGAGAACGAGGGCGGCGGTCTGGTGCAGACCGCCCCCGGCGAGCGGCTGGCCGTGGAGGGCCTGAACAGCACCGGCAACGGCAAGCGGGACGCCTGGGGTTCCGGCAGCGCCGAGAACACCGACCCGGCCGGCTCCGGCGCCGCGGACGCGCCCCCGGCGGACCGCCCGGAGGGCCCGCTCGGCGCCCTGAACGCGCTGATCGGCCTGGAGAACGTCAAGCAGCAGGTCCGTACGCTGGTCAACCTGACCCAGCTCGCCCAGCGCCGTGAACAACTCGGCATGTCGGCGCCGCCGATGAGCCGGCACCTGATCTTCGCGGGGCCGCCGGGCACCGGTAAGACCACCGTCGCCCGCCTGTACGGGGCGATCCTCGCCGAACTGGGCTCGCTGCGTAGTGGGCACCTGGTGGAGGTCTCCCGCGCCGACCTGGTCGCACAGGTCGTCGGCGGTACCGCGATCAAGACCACCGAGACCTTCCAACGCGCCCTCGGCGGCGTGCTGTTCGTCGACGAGGCGTACACCCTCACCTCGGACAGCAACAACGGCGGCGCCGACTTCGGCCGCGAGGCGGTCGACACCCTGCTCAAGCTGATGGAGGACCACCGCGACGACGTGGTGGTGGTCGCCGCCGGCTACTCCCGCGAGATGGACTCCTTCCTCGCCTCCAACCCGGGCCTGGCCTCGCGGTTCTCGCGGACCGTCGAGTTCGAGAACTACTCGGTGCCCGAACTGGTCGCCATCATGGAGAACATGTGCGCCCAGCACCAGTACGAGCTGGGTGAGGGCACCGAGGCGGCGCTGGCCGCGCACTTCGAGGCGATGCCCCGGGACGCGGGCTTCGGCAACGGCCGTGCCGCGCGCGGGGTGTTCGAGGAGATGGTGGACAGACAGGCGGTCCGGCTCGCCTCCCAGCAGCAGGTCGGCGAGCGCGACCTGCGACTGCTCCTCCCGGACGACGTCTCCGCGACCGCCGCCACGAAGGCCGCCGAGACCGCGGCCCCCGCCGACGACCCGCTGACCCGCCTCGGTGACATGATCGGCCTGTCCGAGGTGAAGCGCGAGGTCGCCGACCTGGTCAACCTCATCACCACGGCCCGCCACCGTGCCGCCGCCGGGCTGCCGGTGCCCTCGCTCAGCAACCACCTGGTCTTCACCGGCCCGCCCGGTACGGGCAAGACGACCGTCGCCCGGCTCTACGGGGAGATCCTCACCCAGCTCGGCGTCCTGCAGCGGGGCCAGCTGATCGAGGCGGCCCGCGCCGATCTCGTCGGCCGCTACATAGGGCACACCGCCCAGCTCACCCGCGAGGTCTTCGAGAAGGCCCGTGGCGGTGTGCTCTTCATCGACGAGGCGTACACCCTCACCCCGCGCGGCAACGGCGCCGACTTCGGACAGGAGGCGGTGGACACCCTGCTGAAGCTGATGGAGGACCACCGCGACGAGGTCGTCGTCATCGTCGCCGGCTACACCGACGAGATGGAGCGCTTCCTCGCCTCCAACCCGGGCCTTTCCTCCCGCTTCCCGCGCCGGATCGCCTTCGCCGACTACTCCTCGGAGGAACTGGTCACCATCGTGCGGACCCAGGCCGCGAACATGGGCTACGAGTGCGGACCCGGCACCGGCCCGCTGCTCAAGGAGTACTTCGAGTCGCTGCCCCGGGACCGGTCCTTCGGCAACGCCCGGCTGGCCCGCCAGGTGGTCGAGTCGATGGTCACCCGGCAGGCGGGACGGCTCAGTTCGCTGGCCGCGCCCACCCTGGACGATCTGCGCATCCTCCTTCCCGGCGACGTCGTGGCCGTGGCACCGAAGGCGGCTCCCCGATGAGGTCGTCCGCCCGCGAGGCCGCCCGCCTGCTGTCCGGGGTCGGCTGCGTCGCCGCCCTGCTGCTGCCCACGGCCCTGCCGGCCCAGGCGGCACCCCTGTCACGGGTACCGGCGGCCGACGGGAAGAAGGGCCAGGAACTGCCCGGCATGCCTTCCGCGATCGACTCGGACGCGCCCTGCACCCCCGCCTCCCGCGAGAAGGCGAAGAAGCAGGACTGGTCGCGCCAGCGCCTCGATCTGGACCGGCTGCACGGGTACAGCACCGGTGCGGGTGTGACCGTCGCCCTGATCGACACCGGTGTCGACACCGGGGCCGTGGGCCTCGACGGCCGGGTCACCGCCGAGGGCACGGCCGGTGACGACTGCGTCGGACACGGTACGTTCCTGGCCGGCCTGATCGCCGGGGCCGACGGGGACGGCGGGGACGGCGCGGGCCTGACCGGTGTCGCCCCGGGCGCGAAGATCCTGGCCCTGCGCGGCACCGACCAGCGCGGTCAGGCGAGTTCCGCCCTGGTCGTGGCGGCGGTACGGGCCGCGATCGAGGCCGACGCCGAGGTCATCGCGGTCCCGGTGGCCCTGCCACGCCGTGACGCCGAGCTGACGCGCGCGGTCGCCGACGCCCGCCGTGCGGGTGCGGTGGTGGTCGCCGCGGCGACGCCGGATCCGCCACGGGGTGCCAACGACGAGATCCCGGCCCGTAGCTACTGGCCGGCCGCCGAACCCGGTGTCCTGTCGGTCGCCGACATGCTGCCCGCCGGGGTCCGGCCGGACAACGCGCTGCGCACGAGCGGGGTCGATCTGGTCGCCCCCGGCGCCGGGGTGGTCTCCGGCGGCCCGCGGGGTGACGGGCACTACCTCGGCGCGGGTGCCTCCGTGGCGACCGCGTACGCCGCCGGGGCGGTGGCGGCGGTGCGGGCCGCCCGGCCCGACGACTCGGCCGACGAGGTGGCCCGGCGGGTGACCGCGACCGCCTATCCGGCGGACATCCCGCAGCTCGACGCGTACGCCGCCGTCACCACGGTGCTCGGTGACTCCGGTGCGGCCGGCGGGGTGGAGCGGGCCGCCGATCCCGTGACCGTTCGTGACACGTCCGGGGCCGACCGGGCCACCGATCGGGCCACGCTCTTCGTGGTCCTCGGCACGGGTGGCGTGCTTGCCGTTCTGTGGGGAGCCTTCGCCCTTCCCAGGGCCCGGGCACGGGGGTGGCGGCCGGCCAGGGCGGGAGCGGCCACCCCGGCCGCCGTGGAGGAGGACTGAGCGGGCTGTCGGCTGCGCGCCCTCCAAGGGCAAAGGATTGCGCCGTTCCCCGCGCCCCTTCGAGGGGCGCGGGGAACGGCGCAATCCTTTGCCCTCAGTCAGTCTGAGGCGCAGGCTCGTCCACCAGCGCCGTCTGCATCAGACGCTCGCGGCGGCGCGCGATGTGCAGGGCCCGGCCCGGCGGCAGGTTCCGCGGCTTCGCGTTGCCGAAGAGGCGGCCCTCCGTGGGCGGGCAGGACAGCAGGACCGCCGGGTTGTTGGCCTCGTCGAGGCGGCGGATGAGACCGTCGCTGAGACCCCGGCCCGCGCCCATGGCACTGCGGGCGACGACCAGGTGCAGCCCCATCTCGAAGCCGAGCGTCAGGTACTCGAAGAGCGGCTCCATGGGGCTCTGGAAGGAGCTGCCGGAGACCATGTCGTAGTCGTCGACCAGGATGAACAGCCGCGGGCCGGTCCACCAGTCGCACTTGCGCATCCGGCCCGGGGCGATGTCGGCCCCCGGCACACGGGTCTTCATCGCCCGCGCCGCGCCCTCGATGGTCTCCTTGAGGTTGTCCAGGGAGATGACGTGCCCGATGCGGTACTCCTCCGGCACGGTGTCCACCAGCGTGCGGCGGTAGTCCACCACGATGATCTTCGCCTCGGTGGGCGAGTACCGGGTGGTGATGCCCTCCGTGATGCGGCGCAGCAGGTTGGTCTTGCCGCTCTCGGTGTCGCCGACCACGACCAGGTGCGGGGTGCGGCTGAAGTCGTGCCAGACCGGTTCCAGGGCGTCCTGGTCGATACCGAGGGGCAGCCGCATGCCGTCGCCCTCGGTGGACTCGGGCGCGGGCAGCTCGGAGAGCGGGAGCCGGTGCGGCAGCATCCGGACCTGCGGGGCGGGCGCCCCGGGCCAGTGCTTGGCGACCTCCGCGACCAGATGTCCGACGCCGTCGCCGAGGTCTTCGAGGGAGCCGCTGCCGTCGAGGCGGGGCAGCCCGGCCAGGAAGTGCATCTTGGTGTCCGCGGTGATGCCGCGACCACCGCTGCGCGGCACCGAACGGGCCTTGCGGGTGTCGATCTCGGAGTCCATCGGGTCACCCATCCGCAGTTCGAGACGGGTGGCGGCCTGGTCGCGGACCTGGGCGGACAGCTCCACCCAGCGGGTGGTGGTGATGAGCAGGTGGATGCCGTAGTTGAGGCCGCGCGCGGCCAGTTCGTTGAACTTCTGGATCAGGTCGTCGTAGTCCTGGCGGACCGTCGACCAGCCGTCGACCACCATGAACACATCGCCGAAGGGCTCGTCGGGGAACTCCCCGGCGGCCCGGCGCCGGCGGTAGGACTGCATGGAGTCGATGGTGTGGTCCACGAAGAACTGCTCGCGCCGGGCGAGCAGCGTCATGACCTCGGCGACCGCCCGGTGCACCCGCTCCGGGTTGAGGCGCGCCGCGACGCCGCCGACATGCGGGAGCGCGGCGAGTTGCGAGAGACCGCCACCGCCGAAGTCCAGGCAGTAGAACTGGATCTCGGCAGGTGTGTGGGTGAGGGCGAGGGCACCGATCAGGGTGCGCATGAGCGTGGACTTGCCGCTCTGTGAACCGCCCGCGATGGCGACATGGCCGCCGGCCCCGGAGAGGTCCACGACCAGCGGGTCGCGGCGCTGCTCGAAGGGCTTGTCCACCAGGCCGACCGGCACCCGGAGCCTGCCCGTGCCGGACCAGTTGGCGGCGGTCAGGCCGCGTACCGGGTCGGGGGTGATGCCGGACAGCAGCACGTCCAGCGGGGAGGGCTCGTCCAGCGGCGGCAGCCACACCTGGTGGGCGGCGGGGCCGGAGTCGCGCAGCCGGTCCAGGGCCACGGCGAGCAGGGTCTCCTCGTCCTCCTCGCTCTCCTCCGTCTCCGGTTCCGGTTCGGGCGACGCCTCGATCGTGCGGGGCACCACCCAGCCGCTGGTCCACGGCACCACCTGGCTGGCCACCCGGGCCTGGACCACGGCGCCGGTACGCCGCCGGTAGGTGCCCGAGGAGTAGCCGGCCCGGAACCGGGTCAGGGCCTCCACACCGGACTTCAGATAGCCGTTGCCGGGCGAGGCCGGGAGCTGGTAGGCGTCCGGCACACCCAGCACACCGCGGCTCTCCATGGCGGAGAAGGTCCGCAGACCGATGCGGTACGAGAGGTGACTCTCCAACTGGTGCATACGGCCCTCGTCCAGGCGCTGCGAGGCGAGCAGCAGATGGACCCCGAGGGAGCGGCCGAGGCGGCCGATCATCACGAACAGGTCCATGAACTCGCGGTGCGTGGACAGCAGTTCGCTGAACTCGTCGACCACCACGAACAGGCTGGGCAGCGGGGCGAGGTCGGCCCCGGCGGCGCGGGCCCGCTCGTACTCCAGGGCGGAGGTGTAGTTGCCCGCGGAGCGCAGCAGTTCCTGGCGGCGCATGAGTTCGCCGTGCAGGGCGTCCTGCATACGTTCCACCAGGGCGACCTCGTCGGCGAGGTTGGTGATGACGGCGGACGTGTGCGGAAGTTCCTCCAGGCCGAGGAAGGTGGCGCCGCCCTTGAAGTCGACCAGGACGAAGTTGAGGGTCTCGGAGGAGTTGGTCAGGGCGAGGCCGAGGACCAGGGTGCGCAGGAGTTCGCTCTTGCCGGAGCCGGTGGCGCCGATGAGCATGCCGTGCGGGCCCATACCGCCCTGCGCGGACTCCTTGATGTCGAGTTCCACCGGGCGGCCGTCCACACCGACCGCGACCGGCACCCGCAGCCGGGCGGAGCCGATGTGCTTGCTGAAGAGGGTCTGCGGGTCGTGCCGGTGCAGGTCGGGGATGCCGAGCAGCGTGGTCAGTTCGACGTCGGTCTCCAGCGGCTGCGAGATGTCCGTGCCCAGGCTGATCCGGCGGGCGGTCAGCAGCCGGGCCAGCGACTCCGCGCCGAGCGGGCCGAGCCGGTCGGGGCGGCCGAGCGCCACGGAACGCTCCTTGCGGCTGCGGTCGGTGCGCACCAGACTCACCTGGTCAGGCCCGACGGTCAGCCGCAGCGTGTTGCGGCCGGGCTTCCAGCGCAGCGACCCGGAGACGTCGATGACCACGGCGTTGCGATAGCCGTGCCCCTCCCAGCGATGGCCCTCGGGGACACTGACACCGTCCAGGACGACGACGGTGTACGGCTCGTCACGGCCGGGGCGGGCATCCGCGTCGAAGCCGGGACGCTCGGCGAACTCGGCGCCGAGCAGGTCGTCCAGCTCGGTGAGTTCGGCGGTGATCCGGCGGACCTGGCCCGCGCCGTCCTCCTCGTGCGGGTGCAGCGCGTGCGGCAGCCACTTCACCCACTCCCAGTCGGGCCGCCGCTCGTCACTGACACAGACCGCGATCCACAGCTCCTCGGGCGCGTGGAACACCGCGAGCTGGGCGAGCGCGGCGCGCACGAGGGCCCGTACGGCCTCGGCGCCGGGGCCCTCCGCCGGGATGCTGCCCCCGGCCGTGCCGCTCTCCCCCTGCGGGGGCACGCCCGGTTCGGTGGGTGCCGCCTGGCCGGGAGCCTCCGCCGGGCGCACCAGCACCCGGGCCGAGGAGCGCAGATAGAGACCGAGGGGCTGCTCGGGGACGGTGGAGTAGGCGCGGATGAAACGGCGCAGGGCGTGCGCGCAGAGCGGTTCGAGGTCCTCCACCGGGCGGGTGGAGACCGGCTGCAGGGTGAGCGCGAGCTGCTGCTCGCCGACCGCGAGCCGCGCCTCGCCGAAGTCCTCGTCGGCCGGACGGCGTTCCCACAGCCGGGAGGTGCGGGCCAGCGAGCGCAGCGAGGCGGGGTCGGGGTGGCGCCAGGCGAGCGCCCGCTGCTGCTCCGTGATGGTGGACCGGACCCGCTTGCGGGTCTGCGCCAGATACCGGAGGTAGTCGCGCCGTTCGCCCTTCAGGCGCTGCTTGCGCTCGCTGGAGCGGCGCATCAGCTGCCCCAGCAGCATCGCACCGGCGGAGAGCGCCATGACGCCCATCGCCAGATACATGAAGACGCCGTTCCCGCCGCCGGGGCGCAGGAACATCAGCATCATCGACACCGACATCAGTGCCATCGGCAAATAGGTCCATATCGCCGAGGTGTCGGGCACGGTCTCGGCGAGGACCGGTGGCTCCTGAAGGGTCAATTGCCCCTCGGGCATCTGCGGTCCGCGTCTGCGGGCCGGCCGGCGAAACAGCACGACACTCAAGGAACAGAACCTCCGGTTTTACTGGCTTTCCGGCCCGCACCGAATACCGGCGCACCCGGCAGTGGTAAAGACCGCACCGAGCCCATTCTCCGGGTCCCGCGTGATCCGCGGAAGGCGGGGTGAATGTTTCGAGCGGATAGCGGGGACGGTCAACTCCCGTGTTGGACAACTCCATACCGGACAATGAGTCCGGTCCGCAGCACGATCCGGCGGGCGTAGGCAGTAGTCTGCATTCACGGAACGCGACCTGTCCACGCGGGAGGGGCGGTCGCAGCCCGCGCGGACGAAATTCACCGGTCCGGCACCCCCGATCCCGACCGCTCGCGGGCCTTCCGTACTCTTCGCACATCCCTCTCCCGGGGAGGCCCACCCACCGTCCCGGGGAAGTCCTCCTGCCAAAGTCCCCACGGAAGACGAGAGTTCAGCTGATGACCGACAGCGCTGTGGCCGAACTGTGCCGCCTGACCGTACGTGCGCCGAGCGTCTCCGTCGATCTGGCCGTGCCCGCCGACGTACCGGTCGCCGATCTGCTGCCCACGCTGCTGCGTTATGTCGGCGAAGAGGCGGAAGAAGCCGGGCTCGACCACGCCGGCTGGGTGCTCCAGCAACTCGGCGACGCACCGCTCGACGAGGAGACCACCCTCGCCCACGCCGGGCTCTCCGACGGCGCCGTGCTCTATCTGCGCCCGCACACCGAGGCGCTGCCCGAGGCCCGGCTCGACGACCTGGTGGACGGGATAGCCGACACCGCGGGCCGGCGCCTCAACACCTGGCACCCCGAGGCGGCCCGCGCGCTCCTGGTCGGCACCGCCGTGGCCACCGTGGTGGCCGCCCTCGCGCTGGTGCTGTGGCCCGGCACCGCCAACTCCGGCTTCTCCCGGGTCGCCTACGCGGCCGTGACCGGCCTGCTGCTGCTCGCGGGCGCCGGCTCGGCCAGCCGCGCGGTCGGTGACCGCCTCTCCGCGACCGCCCTCGGCCTGCTGGTCGCGCCCTGCCTGGCACTGGCCGGCTGGCTGCTGCCCGGCGGCGACCTGACCGGCGCCGACGCCCGGCAGGTCGTGGGCGCGCGGCTG
>NZ_BMVY01000011.1 GCF_014650955.1 Streptomyces tauricus | reverse complement strand
GGCCGCCGGCGACTCCGGCGGTCCCGGTGACGCGCTGGCGACGGCGGGGACGCTCGCGGGCGCCGCCGCCCTCGGCGGGGGTGCCGTGGCGCTGGCCCTGCGCCTCCACGGCCGACGCTCCGCCCCCCGGCCCTGACCGACGGGCAGCCCGAGCAGCAGTCCCACAGTGATCCACACGTACGCGTTGCCGCCGACGAAGCCGACGAGGCCCGACGCGTCGTCGAACCACAGCCACACGACGCTGCTGCACAGCAGGACGTACAGGCCCGCGGTGAGCCACAGCAGCCGTCCGCGCCGCAGCCGCAGGCCCGTCTCGCCGAGGATCACCAGCGAGGGCAGCAACCAGACGAGGTGGTGCACCCAGGTGATGGGGCTGACCAGGCAGGCGGCGAGTCCGGTGAGGGCGAACGCGCCGAGGACGTCACCCGCGGCGAGGGCCCGGCGTGCCCGCCACGCCCACACCGCGAGAACGCCCAGGGCCAGCAGCGCCCAGACGGCACGGCTCGGTTCGGCGGGGTCGGTGAGACGGGCCAGTACGCCCTGCAGCGACTGGTTGGAGACGTAGGCGAGGCGGCCGATACGGGACGTGTCCCAGAGCGCGTCGGTCCAGTAGAAGCGCGAGGCGTCCGGCGCGACCACGGCCGCGAACACGGTGGCGGCCGTCGCGACCCCCGTGGCGGTGGCCGCCGCGCGCGGGCGCCGGGCGAGCAGCAGCAGGACGATGAAGATCGCGGGCGTGAGCTTGACCGCCGCGGCGAGACCGATCCCGACACCCGCCCAGCGGCCGCGTCCGGCCGCGAGCAGCCGGGCGTCGGCGAGGACGAGGGCCAGCAGCAGGAGGTTGACCTGGCCGAAACTGAAGGTGTCGCGGACCGGTTCGAGGAGGGCGAGCAGACAGACGCCCACGGCGAGCCCGAACAGGCCGTACCGGCGCAGCCTGCGCCCCGTCAGCACGTACAGGGTGTGCAGGACGAAGGCCGTCGCGGCGAGGTTGAGCAGCAGGCCGACGGCGATCGCGGTGTGCAGGCCGAGGAGCGCCATCGGCAGCATGCTGACCGCCGCGAACGGCGGATAGGTGAAGCCGTACGTCGTCCCGGGCACCCGGTAGTCGTAGAGGTGGCCGCCGTGGTGGATCCAGGTGTCGACGGCTCCGTGGTAGACGCGCAGGTCGAACCAGTCCCGCAGCAGGGGCACGGTCGCGGTGAAGACGGTCACGGCGGTGGCCAGGACGAGGACGAACAGCAGACGCCCCCGGTCGGTGCGCGGCAGCCTCATGCCGTCCGCCCCAGGACGGGGGCGTTCGACGTCTGGTGCGCCTGCCACAGGACGACCAGCGCGAGCATCCCGCCCGACACCGCGAGCGCCAGTTGCTCGCTGTCGGGCGGTGCGCCGCTGGGCAGGACGGCGAGGGCGAGGGCTCCGGTCACGGCGGCCACCCGGTGGCGTACGGACGTGCTGGGCGCCGCCGCGGCGATCAGGAACAGGCCCCACAGCGCGTACCAGGGCCGGATGGCCGGGCCGAGCACGGCCACCGTCGCCAGGCTGAGGCCCAGCGCGTAGACGGGGCTCACGCGGGGGCGGCGCAGCCAGATGGCCGCGATGACGACACCGGTGAGCAGCAGGCCGAAGGCGTGCCAGGCGGGCAGCGCGTACGGGGCGAGATCGCTGCCCAGAGCGCGGAGGATGTCGCCGGTGGCCCGGCCGAGGAGGCTGGTGGGCGACCAGTTGTGCGGGGACACGGGTGTCTTCAGCGCGGCGATCCAGCCGTACCCCGTACCGGCCGCGGCGGTCGCGGCGACGGTGGTGGCGAGCGCGGCGGCGATCGTCGTGACGGTGGACTTCACCGTGCCCCGTCCGGCGCGCACCTGGAGTGCCACGACGGCCGCGAGGCCCAGGACGGCCGGGGCCTTGACCAGTGCGGCCAGGGTGACGAGGACGGCGCCCAGGACGGGCCAGCGGCCGAGGGCCGCCACCAGTCCGGCGCCGAGCAGGCCGAGCATGATGGCGTCGTTGTGCGCTCCGGCCACCAGGTGCAGCAGCACGAGCGGGTTGAGCGCGCCCAGCCAGAGCGCGGCGGCGGGGTCGGCGCCGCTGTGCCGGGCGAGCTTCGGCAGTGCGGCGGCCATCAGCGCCACGCCGAGCAGCGCGACGACCCGCATGCCGAACAGTCCGGCCGGCACCTCGCCCCGCGTCAGGCCCGACAGCGCGGAGGCCACGGCGAGGAAGACGGGCCCGTACGGGGTCGCGGTCCGCCGCCAGACCGGCGCCACCTCGTCGGCGAGGGGTCCGCCGAGGATCGCGGGGCCGTGCGTGTACACGTCGAGGTGCGCGTCGACCATCGCGCCCTGGGCCAGATAGCTGTACACGTCCCGGCTGAACAGGGGCGGAGCGAGCAGCAGGGGGATCGCCCACACGGCGAGGACGATCAGCAGCGCACGGGGAGTCGGCGGTTCGGGTCCCCGGATGACCCGCCCCAGCAGCGCCCAGGCGGCGATGAGCAGAACGACCCCGAAGTACACGCCGACCAGGCCGAGTGCCGCGCGTCCGGACGCGAGCGACGGCAGTTCCCGGACGGGCAGGGCGCCGGCCGTCTCGCCGCCCGCCGCGAGGACGACCGAGCCCGCGAGCCCGAGCAGCTGACAGCGACGCAGATCGACGGTGAAACCCTTGGCCAACACTCGGCAAGCGTGTCAAGGCGGGGTGGCCGGAAAACGACGCGCCCGCCTCGGAGCGGCAGCCGCGGCATGACCGCCGTCTTACCGATCCGGCCGGCCGCTCAGAACACCGAGAGGCCGGTGATGGTGGTGAAGCGGTCGAGGGCGGCGACTCCCGCGACCGAGTTGCCGTGTCCGTCCAGGCCGGGGCTCCAGACGCAGAGCGTGCAGCGGCCGGGGACGACGGCGATGACCCCGCCGCCGACACCGCTCTTGCCGGGCAGGCCCACGCGGTACGCGAACTCGCCCGCCGCGTCGTACGTGCCGCAGGTGAGCATGACCGCGTTGACCTCCTTGGCCTGGCTCATCGTCAGCAGGCGGCTGCCGTCGGCGCGGATGCCGTGGCGGGCGAGGAAGCCGGTGGCCAGGGCGAGGTCGGCGCAGGACGCCTCGACGGAGCACTGCCGGAAGTACTCGTCGAGCAGGACCGGGACCGGGTTGCCGATGTTCCCGTAGGCCGCCATGAAGTGGGCGAGTGCCGCGTTGCGGTCGCCGTGGGCGGACTCGGAGGCGGCCACGTCCTCGTTGATGGCGAGGTGTTCGTTGCCGCTCTCCGCGCGCAGGAAGTCGAGGAGGGTGCCCGCCGCGTCGCCGGTCTGGGTGTGGAGGCGGTCGGTGACGACGAGGGCGCCCGCGTTGATGAAGGGGTTGCGGGGGATGCCGTTCTCGTACTCCAGCTGGACGAGGGAGTTGAAGGGGTTGCCGGAGGGTTCGCGGCCGACGTGTTCCCAGAGTTCGTCGGCCTCGTGGGCCAGGTCCAGGGCGAGGGTGAAGACCTTGGTGATGGACTGGGTCGAGAAGGGCTGACGCCAGTCGCCGACGCCGTACACCGTGCCGTCCAGCTCGGCGACGGCCATGCCGAAGCGGCGGGGGTCGCAGGCGGCGAGGGCCGGGATGTAGTCGGCAGGCCGGCCGCGGCCCGGGGTCTGCTCGATCTCGGCGGCGATGCGGTCCAGGACGGGCTGGAAGGTCAGGGGCGAACTCATGATCGCATTCTGCCTCCGCCGGCACGCCCACGCGGCCGACGACGGGGTCCCCCGCCGCCCCCCACCCAAGGGACTGCGCCGTTCCCCGCGCCCCCAAAAGCCACAAGACTGCGCCGTTCCCCGCGCCCCTGAGGGGCGCCCCCTAGGGGCGCGGGGAACTGCGCGGGCAACCCCAACCGGCCGTCACTTCGTCACGCGGCGGGCCACCGACCCCCTAAGGGGCGCGGGGAACGGCGCGGGCAACTCCGACCCACCCGCACCTCGCACACGTTTCGGTGCGTGGGGCCCGGCCGGCGCGTTCACGCGGCGGCCGGTGGTTCCGTCAGGGGGTCGAGCGCTCGGGTCGGGCGGATACGGCCCACCACCTCGCCGCCCCCGAGCAGCGGCGCCCCGGCGAACTCGGCGAGCGCGCCCGGGTCGACCCCGGCCCGGGCGAGGGCCGCCGCGGTGACCGGCACCCGCGCGCGGTCCGCGCCGTCGGCGATCTTCACGGCGACGGCGCGGCCGTCCGGAAGCGCCGCGACCTGCACACCTTCGAACCCGTCCTTCGCCAGCAGCCCCGGCACGGCCCGCATCAGCGCGGCGACGTCCCGCCCCGACCCCGACGCCATCTCCGCGTGCTCGCGCATCGCGTCGGCGACCCGCGCCTCGGGCGTACCGGTCGGGGCCGTCGTGATCCGCGCGGCGGCCCGGGCGAGGCCGTGCAGCGAGACGGCGAACAGCGGAGCCCCGCAGCCGTCGACCGTGACCTGCGCGACGGACTGCCCGGTCAGGTCCTCGACGATCTCCTCGATCGCCTGCTGCAGCGGATGCGCGGGGTCGAGGTAGTCGTCGAGCGACCAGCCGTTGAGCCGCGCCGTGTAGAGCATCGCCGCGTGCTTGCCGGAGCAGTTCTGGGCGAGTCTCGACGGCAGTCGCCCGGCCCGGATCCAGTCCTCCCGGACGACCGGGTCGAAGGGCAGGTCCGGGACGTTGCGCAGGTCGTCCTCGGTGAGTCCGGCGAGTTCCAGGATCCGCCGGCTGCCGGCGAGGTGGCGTTCCTCGCCGGAGTGGCTGGCGGCGGCCAGCGAGAGCAGGTCGCCCTCCAGCGGCAGCCCGGCCCGTACCATCGCCACCGCCTGGACGGGCTTGAGAGCCGAGCGCGGGTAGAAGGCCGCCTCGATGTCACCGATCTGCAGGTCCACGCTCCCGTCGGCGGCCAGCACGACCACCGAGCCGTAGTGGATGCCCTCGATGACCCCGCCGCGTACGAGATGGGCGACGGGCGCATGCAGCGGTTCCCGTACGGAAGGGGCCGCGCCGAGCGAACTCCCGCATCCGGAAAGGGCGTTGGGGCTCATGCGTCCACCCGGCCGTTCCGCAGCGCGGCGACCCGGCCGCGTACGCCGTACCAGCCCGCCACCAGCGCCGCCACGATCAGCGGGAGGCACAGGACCGTCGTACGGCCCGCTCCCCCGTCCGCGTACATGAGGACCAGGACGGAGGCGAGGAAGAAGAGGGTGACGACCTCGGTCCAGGGCGAGCCCGGGAGGCGGTAGCCGGGACGGTCCACCTCGCCCTCCTGCGACTTCCGCCAGAACTGCAGATGACAGATCATGATCATGCCCCAGGTGGCGAGGATGCCGAGCGCGGCGAAGTTGAGGACGATCTCGAAGGCGTCGGCGGGCACGACGAAGTTGAGCCCGACGCCGAGTACGCAGATACCGCTGGTCAGCAGGATCCCGCCGTACGGGACCTGGCTGCGGCTCATCACGGAGGTGAACCTGGGCGCCGAGCCGGCCATCGACATGGAGCGCAGGATGCGGCCGGTCGAGTACAGGCCGGAGTTGAGGCTGGACATGGCGGCGGTCATCACGACCAGGTTCATCACGCCGCCCGCGGCCGGGATACCGATGTTGGAGAGCACGGTCACGAACGGGCTCTCCCCGGCGGTGTACTTGTTCCAGGGCAGCAGCATGGACAGCAGGAGCACCGAGCCGACGTAGAAGAGGCCGACCCGCCACATGATCGAGTTGATGGCCTTGGGGAGGATCTTCTCCGGGTTCTCCGTCTCGCCCGCCGCGACGCCGACCAGTTCGACGGAGGCGTACGCGAAGACGACGCCCTGGACGATCAGCAGCATCGGCAGCAGGCCGTTGGGGAAGAGGCCGCCGTTGTCGGTGATGAGGGAGGGGCCGGGGGTGGCTCCGTCGACGGGGTGCTGGGTGACCAGGACGAAGATCCCGATCAGCATGAAGGCGACGAGCGCGCCGACCTTGACGATGGCGAACCAGAACTCCAGCTCGCCGAAGATCTTCACCGAGATCAGGTTCACGGTGAGTACGACGGTCAGCGCGATCAGGGCGATCACCCACTGCGGGATGTCGGAGAACATGCCCCAGTAGTGGGTGTAGGTGGCGACCGCGGTGATGTCGGCGACGCCGGTGGTCGCCCAGTTCAGGAAGTACATCCAGCCCGCGGTGTACGCGCCCTTCTCGCCGAGGAACTCCCGGGCGTAGGACACGAAGGCGCCGGAGGACGGCCGGTACAGGACGAGTTCGCCGAGGGCGCGGACGACGAGGAAGGCGAAGACTCCGCAGACGGCGTACGCGATGAAGAGGGACGGGCCCGCGTCCACGAGCCGGCCGCCGGCGCCGAGGAAGAGGCCGGTGCCGATGGCCCCGCCGATGGCGATCATGTTGACGTGCCGGGACTTCAGGGACTTGCTGTACCCCGCGTCACCGGCGTCGACATGACCGCTCGCCCTCCTTTTCCGCTCCGCGGGCTGCGTCTGTTCTTCGAGGGACTGCTCGCTCACGCGTTGGTTCCGTTTTCTGTGGGGGTGCCCGCGGGGTCCGTGCGTTCGGGGCGCACGATCGCGGTGAGGGTCGTCTCGACGCGGTCGAGGTGGTGCGCCATGGCGTCGGCCGCGTCGGCCGCGTCGCCGTCGACGAGGGCCTCGACGATGGCGCGGTGCTCACGGTTGGACTGCTCGCGACGGCCGCCGAGCTCGTTGAGGAACGCGGACTGGCGGGCCAGCGCGTCCCGGATCTCCTCGATCACGCGGCGGAAGACCGGGTTCTGGGCGGCCTGTGCCACGGCGAGGTGGAAGAGCGTGTCCATGGCGACCCACGCGGTGGTGTCCCGCTCGCGCTCCATCCGTTCGAGCAGGTGGGCCAGGTGGTCCAGGTCCTCGGGGGTCCGGCGCACCGCCGCGTAGCCGGCCACCGGGATCTCGACGTGCCGGCGGACCTCCATCAGGTCGCTGGCCGTGTAGTCGCCGAAGGTGGGGTCCTCGACGGGGCCGCTGGACACGACGAAGGTGCCCTTGCCGGTCCGTGACACGGTCAGGCCCATGGTCTGCAGGGCGCGCAGGGCCTCCCTCAGCACGGGTCTGCTGACCTCCAGCCGTCGGCACAGCTCCGCCTCGGAGGGCAGCTTGTCCCCCACGGCGTACTCGCCGCGCTCGATGGCACCGCGAAGGTGCCCGAGCACGGCTTCCATGGCGCTGATACGCCTCGGTACGGAGCCGGCTGTCTGGCTGTCTGACAGGTTCACGTTGGTGATCCTGCGGGGCACGGGAGGCGACTGTCAAGGTCGGCCGTGCGGCACCACACCTCCGACCTGCTCCTCTGTGCTTCCGCGCCCATCCCCTCGGCATCCCCCTCGGCGGCTATGCCCAGACGGCCTGGGCCGCCGCGACCCCCGCGAAAGCGGCCCCGAGCCCCGCGGTCACGCTCGCGACGACGTTGACGGCGGCGTGGAGACGGGCGCCGCTCTCGGCCAGCCGCAGCGTTTCGTACGAGAACGTCGAGTACGTGGTCAGCGCCCCGCACAGGCCCGTACCGAGCAGCAGTTGAAGGTGGGAGGAGGCCGCTCCCGCCGTGGCCGCGCCGGTCAGGGCGCCCAGGACCAGGCAGCCGACGACGTTCACGACGAAGGTGCCCCAGGGGAAGGCCGAGTCGTGCCGGGAGCGCACCGCGTGGTCGGTGAGGTAGCGCAGGGGCGCGCCGACCATGCCGCCGACGATCACCAGCACCCAGTTCATGACGGCTCCCGCCCCGCGCTCCACCGGGCCGCCGCCCGGCGCGTCAGCATCACGGCCAGGCACACCGCCGCGAGGGCCGCGAAGAGGGTGGCCGCGAGATAGGCGAGGGCGGTGCGGGGGTGGCCCTCGTCCATCAGCCGCTGGATGTCGACGGCGTACGTCGAGAAGGTGGTGAAGCCGCCCAGCACCCCGGTGCCGAAGAAGGGGCGCACCAGCGGGTGGGGCGTCCACACCTCGGTGATCAGGACCATGAAGACGCCGATCACGAAGCAGCCGACGACATTGACCCCGAACGTGGTCCACGGGAAGCCGCCCGTCCGCGCGGGCCAGAGCAGTGCGGCTCCGTAGCGCGCCGACGCCCCGGCCGCGCCGCCGACCGCGACGACCGCCAGGGCCGGCCCCTGCCCCCGCCACAGCGGCGTGCGCCGGGCGGGCGCGCCGGGTTCCGGCGGTTCGTCCACCGTCTCCTGGTAGGGGCTGGTCATGCGCCGTGTCTCCTGATCTCGGGCCGGAGATCAGGCTAACCGCCGGTGCCGGTCAGGAGGCGCCCGAGGCCTCCTCGGCGATGGCGTCGAAGCGGGCCGCCATCGCCGCCTGGAGCGCCTGGGCGGCCGACAGGGGGCGGACCATCACGGTGAGGTCGTCGATTCGGCCCTCCTCGTCGAAGTGCAGGATGTCGCAGCCCTGGAGGGCACGGTCCCCCACCCGCGCCTCGAAGACGAGGACGAGGTCTCGGCCGCCGGGGTCCGCGACCTCGCGGACGTAGTGGAAGTCCTCGAGGACCTGGATGACCGCGCCCAGGATCGCGGAGGTGATCGCCTTTCCGGCGTACGGCTTGAAGACCACCGGGCTGGTGAACACGACGTCCTCGGAGAGCAGGTCGACGACGGCCGCGTGGTCGCCGTCCTCGACCGCCTTGCGGAAGGGATGCGTCATCTTCCACCTCTCGCTCTCATACTCAATACGTTGAATAGGTGTGTCGGACACTACTCTCCCGGTCCGTCAACCCGCAACGGGTCCACGGGGGTACACGGGCGGCCTGGAGAGGTAGGAAGGAACCACCGAACCGGAGGTGCTGTCGTGTACTACCCGCTGACCGTCCGTGACTTCCTCGACCGCGCGGCCCATGTCTACCCGGACCGCGTCGCGGTCGTCGACGAACCGGAACAGCCGGGGCCGAGCCTCGGCGAGCTCACCTACCGGGAGCTGGCGGCGCTGGCCCGCGCGCAGGCGGCCAGGCTCGACGCGTTGGACGTGCCGGTGGGCGGCCGGGTCGCGGTGATCTCACAGAACTCGGCGCGCCTGCTGACCTCGTTCTTCGGCGTCTCCGGCTGGGGGCGCGTCCTCGTACCGGTGAACTTCCGGCTCACCCCGTCGGAGATCGACTACATCGTCCGGCACTCCGGCGCCTCGGTCGTGTACGCGGACGCCTCCTGCGCGGACGTGCTCGACACCCTCGACGTCAAGCACACGTTCGTCCTCGGCGACGACGACGATCTCTTCCTGCACGGCGTCGCACCGCGCGACTGGGCGGAGCCCGACGAGGGCGCGACGGCCAGCGTCAACTACACCTCCGGAACGACCGCCCGCCCCAAGGGAGTTCAGCTCACCCACCGCAATCTGTGGCTGAACGCGACCGTGTTCGGCCTGCACACCACGATCAGCGACCGTGACGTCTATCTGCACACGCTCCCGATGTTCCACGCGAACGGCTGGGGCATGCCGTACGGCGTCACGGGTGTCGGCGGCCGGCACATCGTGCTCCGGCAGATCGACGGGGCCGAGATCCTGCGCCGCGTCGAGCGGCACGGCGTCACCCTGATGTGCGCGGCGCCCGCCGTCCTGAACGCCGTGCTCGACGCCGCCGCCGACTGGCAGGGCGACATCCCCGGCCGCGACCGGGTGCGTATCGTCTGCGCGGGCGCGCCGCCGCCGACCCGCACGATCGAGCGTGTGACGGTCGAACTGGGCTGGGAGTTCATCCAGATCTACGGGCTCACCGAGACCTCGCCCCTCGTCACGGTCAACCGGGGCCGCGCGGAGTGGGACGACCTGGCACCCGCCGAACGGGCCCGCAGGCTCGGGCGGGCCGGGGTGCCCGCGCTCGGCGTGCGCGTCGACGTCGACGTGGACGGCGAGGTGCTGACCGCGTCCAACCACAACCTGGACGGCTACTGGGAGCAGCCCGAGGAGACGGCGAAGGCCCAGGAGGGCGGCTGGTTCCACACCGGGGACGGCGGATACCTCGACGACGAGGGGTACTTGGTGATCTCCGACCGCAAGAAGGACGTCATCATCTCCGGCGGCGAGAACGTCTCGTCGATCGAGGTGGAGGACGTCATCACCTCGCATCCCGCGGTGCGTGAGGTGGCGGTGATCGGCATTCCGGACGCCAGGTGGGGCGAGCTGGTGACCGCGCTCGTGGTGACGGACGGATCCGGGGTCACCGCCGAGGAGCTGATCGCCCACTGCCGTACGCGGCTCGCCGGTTTCAAGACACCCAAGCGGGTCGACTTCGTGGAGTCGCTGCCGCGCACGGCGACCGGGAAGCTGCAGAAGTTCAAGCTGCGGGAGCCGTTCTGGCGGGACTGACGGGAGCGGTAGGGGTGGGGTGGGAACGGCCGCCCGTCTCCGCCCCACCCCGTTGCTCACGTCCGGGCCGTCACCGGTGGCTGAACCACGCCATCGCCGGCAGCGCCCTGTCGTCGTAGCCGAACAGGGCCTGGTTCTCCCAGCCGTTGCCGGACGAGGGGTCCGCCGGGTCCCAGCCGTTGCCGGTCACCGCGGTCCAGGTGGACTCCCAGTAGAAGATGCCGAGGCCGCGGCCGTTCGGGACGGCCTCCACGATGCTCGCCACGTCCTTCATCCACTGGGTCTGGCCGGCCGTCGAGGCGGCGTAGCCGGGGACGAGTTCGCTCGCGAGGTCGATGATGTTCTCGTGGGTGTCCTTGCTGTCCAGCCGGAAGGGGTAGGCCGTCTCGGCGAGGTACACCGGCTTGCCGTAACGGGACGCCGCGTCGTCCAGGGTCGTCTGGAAGTCGGCGAGCGTGCCGTGCCAGTAGCCGTAGTAGGACAGCCCGATGACGTCGAACTTCACGCCGTTGGACACGGCGCTGTCGAACCACCAGCGGGTGCCGGCCAGATCACCGCCCTTGGCGAGGTGGATCGCCACGGCCGTACCCGAGTTGACGGCCTTGACCGCGTCGTAGCCCGAGTTGAGCAGACCGGCGAGCTGCGACCAGTTCGAGGTGGAGCCCTCGTTCCAGAGCATGCCGCCGTTGATCTCGTTGCCGACCTGCACCATGTCGGCGGTGGTGCCCTGGGCCTTCAGGGCGTTCAGCACGTCGTACGTGTGGTGGTAGACGTCCGTCTTCAGCTGGCTGTAGGTGTGTCCCGACCAGGCGGCCGGCTTGGACTGGGCGCCCGGGTCGGCCCAGGTGTCCGAGTAGTGGAAGTCGACGAGGAGCTTCATGCCCTGTGCCTTGACGCGCTTGGCGATCGCGAGGACGCGCGCCTTGTTGTTGTAGCCGTCGGCGGGGTTCACCCACACCTTGAGGCGCGCGTAGTTCTGCCCGGCGGACTTGAGGATGGCGAGCGCGTCGCCCGTGGTGCCGGAACTGTTCTTGTAGACGCCGCCCTTGGCCTCGCTCTTGGCGAGTGACGACACGTCAGAACCCTTGACGGACAGGCCTGTCGAGCCCGGCGCGAAGGTCAGGTCGTCGACATTGACCCAGTTGCCGGCCTTGGCGTCGGAGGTGACGCTGATCGTGCACTGGTTGTTCGTCACGGCTATGGAGGTGACGATCCGCAGCCAGCCGCTGGACGAGACGGGGATGTCGGTGCGCTGCTCCGCGCTCCCGCAGTTCTTGAGCGCGAGATAGGCGGAGTTCTGGCCGCCGCCCGAGCGGACCCAGGCGGTGAGCTTGTAGGTGCCGTTGGTGAGGCCGGAGAGGTACTGGTACGTCTCCACCTTGTACGCGGAGGCCGAGTAGTGCGTGAGCCGGTGGCTCCCGCTGTGGCCGCCGGCCTCGGTGAAGGAGGCGGCGCTCTGGCCCGCGGCCGAGTAGGTGGTCCAGCCGGTCGGGGTGGCTGTGCCTGTGCCGTTCGACTCGAAGCCGGGGTTGGTGAGGGTGGTGGCCGCGTTTGCGCTCTGCGCGGGCAGTACGGTCAGGGCGAGGCCGGCTGCCAGTGGGAGCAGCAGGGCCTTGAGTGTGCGTCTTGGATGGAACATCGTCGTCGTTGTCCCTTCGACGTGATGTGGATGAGACCCCGCGTCGCGTGGCGACGGGGGGTTGTACTCGCCCCCGCCGCCCCTACCCGTTCCCGTCCACGTATGGGGGCTGCGCCCCCTCGCCCCCGTTCTCCTCAAACGCCGGACGGGCTGCCGGTGGTTAGCCCCTCCGGCGTTTGAGGAGCGGGGGTTCGGGGGCTGGCCCCCGAGTCAGTGACGGGAAGGGTAAGGGCGGCGGGGGCGAAATCAGCTGGTCGGGTCAGTCGTCGAGTCGTACGACCCGTACGGCCCCCGCCGGCACCGCGAGCCGCCCCGCGGCCCGCTCACCGGTCAGCAACTCCGTCCCGTGCGCATCGAGCGGCACCTTGACCTCCACCCCCGAGTGGTTGACCGCGAAGAGGAACACCCCCGACTCCCCCACCCGCCGCACCACTTCCACGTCACGGGGCAGATCGGCCCGCGGAGCGATCCGCGCGTCGTCGGCGGCCCACCCGATCAGCGCGTCGAGCCCCTGCGCCCCGAGCCGCGTGGACACGTACCACGCGGACCCCGCCCCGAGCCGGTGCCGGGTGACCGCGGGATGCCCGGCGGCGAGCCCGTCGGCGTACGTCCACACGGTCTCGGCACCGCGTGGCACGACGAACTCGCTCCACACGTCACCGGCGAGTTCGGAGCCGTCGGGACCGGTGAGCCGCACCCGGTCGCCGGCGAGGAGCGGTGAGAACTCCTCGACGGTCAGGCCGAGTACGTCCCGCAGCGGGCCGGGGTAGGCGCCGTCGTGCACGGCGTCGTGCTCGTCGACGATGCCGGAGAAGTACGAGACGACGAGGGTGCCGCCGTTCTCGACGTACTCCTTCAGGTTCAGTCCGGCGGCTTCCGTCATCAGGTAGAGGGCCGGGACCACGACCAGCGGATAGCCCGACAGGTCGGCCTCGGGGTGGGCGAAGTCGACGGTGAGGTGCCGGTCGTAGAGGGCCTCGTAGAAGGCGTCGGCGCGCTCGCGCGGGTCGTGGTCCTCGCTCGGCCGCCAGGCGAGGTTCTGCGCCCACCAGGAGTGCCAGTCCCACAGGACGGCCGCGTCGGCCACCGTGCGCGTGCCGCGCACAGCGCTCAGCGAGTCGACGGACGCCCCGAGTTCGACCACCTCGCGCCACACCCGCGAGTCGGTGCCTGCGTGCGGCAGCATCGACGAGTGGAACTTCTCCGCGCCGCGCCGTGACTGCCGCCACTGGAAGAACATCGCGCCCTCGGAGCCGCGGGCCACATGGGCGAGGGAGTTGCGGGCCATCTGGCCGGGCGCCTTCGCGGGGTTGCGGGCCTGCCAGTTGACACCCGACGTGGAGTGTTCGAGCAGCAGCCAGGGGGCGCCGCCCGCCACGGAACGGGTCAGGTCGGCGGCCATCGCGAGGTTCACGTGCGTACGGCGGCCGTCGGTGATCAGGTAGTGGTCGTTGCTGACGAGGTCGACCTCGCGGCCCCAGGCCCAGTAGTCGACGGAGTCGCACTGGCTGAGGGCGGTCATGAAGTTCGTGGTGACCGGGATGCCGGGTGCCAGGCGGTGCAGGATGTCCCGCTCGGCCACGAAGTTCTCGCGCATGGTGGCGTCGGCGAACCGCTTGTAGTCGAGGGCCTGGCCCGGGTTGCCGACCGTCGGGGTGAGCCGCGGCGGGTTGATCTGGTCGAGGTCCGCGTACCGCTGGCCCCAGAAGGCCGTGCCCCAGGCCTCGTTGACCGCGTCGATCGCGTGCACCGTACCGTCCGGGCCGGCCGTGCCGTAGGCCTCGGTGAGCCAGCGGCGGAAGTGGGCCGCGCAGTTCTCGCAGTAGCAGGCCGAGACGGGGACCCCGTACTCGTTGTGGACGTGCCACAGGGCCAGCGCGGGGTGCTCGGCGTAGCGGGTGGCGAGCCGCGTGGTGATGTTGGCGGCGGCGGCACGGTAGTGCGGGTTGCTGTGGCAGATCGCGCCGCGCGAACCGAACTCGTACCGGGTGCCGTCGGCGGCCACCGGCAGCGCCTCGGGATGCTCCCGGTAGAACCAGGCGGGCGGCGCGACCGTCGGCGTACCGAGGTCGGCGCGTATCCCGTTCTCGTGCAGCAGGTCCAGTACGCGGTCGAGCCAGCCGAAGTCGTAGGTGCCCGGCGAGGGTTCGAGCAGGGCCCAGGAGAAGATGCCGACGCTGACCATCGTGACGCCGGCCTCGCGCATCAGCCGGACGTCCTCGGGCCACACGGCCTCCGGCCACTGCTCGGGGTTGTAGTCCCCACCGAAGGCGAGCCCGGTGAGGCCCTTGGGGGTGGTCTCCGGCATGGAATGTCTCCCGGTCAATCGATCATTTGGGAACGTGCACACACAGCGCCAGCGGCGCGAGGCCAACATAACCGCACAGCAACAACCATTGACAAGTGTCCGGGATGTTTCTCTACTGTGAACGCTCACAGAAGCATGGCAGGCCTCCGCAGCAGGCGGAGACCACGGTCAGGGAGATACATCCATGCCACACACGAAGCTGCGTCGCCTCGTGACCATCTCGGTCGCCGTGACGCTCGGCGCCACCGCACTCGCCGCCTGCGGGTCCTCGGACGACGACTCCGGCAAAGACGACGGGGCCGACTCGGGGCCGGTCTCACTGACGTACTGGTCCTGGACGCCGGGCATGGACAAGGTCGCCGACCTGTGGAACAAGGGCCAGGGCAAGAAGGACCGGATCACGGTCACGGTCAAGAAGCAGGCGTCCGGCGACACACTGGTCACCAAGATCCTCACCGCGCACAAGGCCAAGAAGGCCCCGGACCTGGTCCAGGCCGAGTACCAGGCGCTGCCGACGCTGGTCAGCAATGACGCGCTCGCCGACATAGCCGGCGACGTGGACGGCGTGCAGGACAAGTTCGCCGAGGGCGTCTGGCAGCAGACCACGCTGGGCTCGGACGCGGTGTACGCGATCCCGCAGGACTCCGGGCCGATGATGTTCTACTACCGCCAGGACCTGTTCAAGAAGTACGGCCTCGAAGTCCCCAAGACCTGGGAGGAGTTCGCCGAGACCGCCCGCGCGCTGAAGAAGAAGTCGCCGGGCACGGACCTGACCACGTTCTCCGCCAACGACTCCGGGCTCTTCGCCGGGCTCGCCCAGCAGGCCGGTGCCAAGTGGTGGACCACCGAGGGCGACAAGTGGAAGGTCGGCATCGACGACGCGGCCTCGCAGAAGGTCGCCGACTTCTGGGGCGGCCTCGTCAAGGAGGGCGCCATCGACAACCAGCCGATGTACACGCCGTCCTGGAACAAGGCGCTGAACACCGGCAAGCAGATCGCCTGGGTCAGCGCGGTCTGGGCGCCGGGCACCCTCACCACCGCCGCGCCCGAGACCAAGGGCAAGTGGGCGATGGCCCCGCTGCCGCAGTGGTCCGCCGGTGAGAACGTCACGGGCAGCTGGGGCGGTTCGTCCACGGCCGTCACCACGGACTCCCAGCACAAGTCGGCCGCCGCGAAGTTCGCCGCCTGGCTGAACACGGACCCCGAGGCGCTGACCGCGCTCGCGAAGGAGGGCGGCATCTACCCGGCCGCCACGAACGCGCAGACCAGTGGCGCCTTCACCGAGCCGCCGGCGTACTTCTCGAACCAGCCGGACTTCTACACCCAGGCCTCCGCCATCGCGAAGACCGCCGCGCCCTCCGCGTGGGGCCCGAACGTGAACGTCGCGTACACCACGTTCAACGACGCGTTCGGCTCGGCCGCCAAGAACAAGTCGGACTTCGGCGCCGCCCTGGCGAAGATGCAGGACGAGACCGTCGCCGACCTCGAGAAGCAGGGCTTCGAGGTCGCGGAGTGACAAGCGCACGCCGGAGGTCGTACGGGGTCAAGGGGGCCCCGTACGCCCACCCGTCTCCCACCACCACCCTCGACCGAGCGCGAAGCGCCCCCTATTTCTTCCTCCTCCCCGCGACGATCCTGTTCGCCCTCTTCTTCGCACTGCCCATCGGGTACGCGATCTGGCTCAGCCTGCACAAGGTCCAGGTCAAGGGTTTGGGACTCGGTTCCGGGGCCCGGAAGGAAGTCTGGGCGGGCCTGGAGAACTACACCGACTCCCTCACCGACCCCGAGCTGCTCGCCGGAGCGCTGCGCGTGCTCGGGTACGGCGCGATCGTCGTCCCGGTGATGCTCGGCCTCGCGCTGCTCTTCGCGCTGATGCTCGACGCCGACCGGGTGCGCCTCGCACCGGTCACCCGGCTCGCGATCTTCCTCCCGTACGCCATCCCCGGTGTCGTCGCGGCGATGCTGTGGGGCTTCCTCTACCTGCCGGACGTCAGCCCCTTCTACTTCGTCCTCGACAGACTGGGCATGCCGCAGCCGGATCTACTGGACGGCGGGCCGCTGTACATCGCGCTGTCGAACATCGCGGTGTGGGGCGGCACCGGCTTCAACATGATCGTCATCTACACCGCGCTGCAGGCCATCCCCGCCGAGGTGTACGAGGCGGCCAAGCTGGACGGCGCCACCCCGCTGCAGACCGCGATCCGGATCAAGATCCCGATGGTGGCGCCCTCACTGGTGCTCACCTTCTTCTTCTCGATCATCGCGACGCTCCAGGTGTTCAGCGAGCCGACCACGCTCAAGCCCCTCACCAACTCCGTCTCCACGACCTGGAGTCCGCTGATGAAGGTGTACCAGGACGCCTTCCGCAAGGGCGACATCCACTCGGCCGCGGCGACCGCGGTGATCATCGCCCTCGTCACGCTGGTCCTGTCCTTCGGCTTCCTGCGGGCCGCGAACTCCCGTACCAAGCAGGAGGCAGCACGATGAGTTCTCTTGCCGTCCGCAAGGCGGCCCCTGCCGCGGGCACGACACCCGGCACCGCGCAGGGGCCGCCGCTGCGCCGCCGGATCGCCTTCGTCCCGACGGTGACCCTGCTGATCGGCGCGATCTACTGCCTGCTGCCGGTGGCGTGGGTGGTGATCGCGGCGACCAAGTCGGGCAGCGAGCTGTTCTCGACGTTCACGTTCCTGCCCGGCACGGGCTTCACCGAGAACATCAGGGACCTCAACGCCTACCGCGACGGCGTGTACTGGAAGTGGATGGGCAACTCCGCCCTCTACGCGGGCCTCGGCGCCCTCCTGTCGACGGTCGTGTCGGCGTTCAGCGGCTACGCCCTCGCGATCTACCGCTTCCGCGGCCGCGAGACCGTCTTCAACATCCTCCTCGCGGGTGTGCTGATGCCGCCGGTGATCCTCGCCATCCCGCAGTACCTGCTGATGGCCAAGGCCGACCTCACGGATTCGTACGCGTCCGTGCTGCTGCCGCTGGTCCTGTCCCCGTACGGCGTCTATCTCGCGCGGATCTACTCCGCCGCGGCCGTGCCCGCCGACGTCGTCGAGGCGGGGCGGATGGACGGCGCGAGCGAGCTGCGGATCTTCACCCGGATCGCGCTGCCGATGATGGTGCCCGGCCTGGTGACGGTCTTCCTGTTCCAGTTCGTGGCGGTCTGGAACAACTTCCTGCTGCCGTACATCATGCTCAGCGACGACGAGAAGTTCCCGATCACCCTCGGTCTGTTCACCCTCCTCGAACAGGGCTCCAACACCCCGGCCCTCTACACGCTGGTGATCACCGGCGCGCTGCTCGCGGTGGTCCCGCTCGTCGCGCTCTTCCTGGTCATCCAGCGGTTCTGGAGTCTCGATCTGCTGTCGGGAGCCGTAAAGTCGTGACCATGAGCCAATCGGGGGGCCGGCGCCGACCGCCGACGATTCACGACGTCGCGCGCGAGGCGGGAGTGTCCCGGGGGACCGTGTCCCGCGTCCTGAACGGCGGGCACTATGTGAGCCCCGCCGCCCAGGAGGCGGTCAACGCCGCCATCCGCAGGACGGGTTACGTCGTGAACCGGCACGCCCGCTCGCTGATCACCGGACGCTCGGACTCGATCGGCTTCCTGCTCACCGAACCGCAGGAGAGGTTCTTCGAGGACCCCAACTTCAACGTCCTGCTGCGCGGTTGTACGCAGGCACTGGCGGCGCACGACATCCCCTTGCTGCTGATGCTGGCGGGCACCGACGACGAGCGGCGCCGCATCACGCGGTACATCACGGCGGGCCATGTCGACGGGGTTCTGCTGGTCTCCAGCCACTCCGGCGACCCGGTGGCCGAGCAGCTGCGCGACGCCGGTGTGCCGCTCGTCATGTGCGGCAAGCCCATCGGCGTCGGCTCCAAGATCAGTTACGTGGCCGCGGACGACCGGGACGGCGCCCGGGACATGGTGCGCCATCTGGTGTCGCTCGGGCGGCGCCGGGTGGGCATGGTGACCGGCCCGCTGGACACCCCCGGCGGTGTCGAGCGCCTCGCCGGGTACCGCGAGGTGCTCACCGAGTCGGGCATCGAGCTGGACGAACGCCTCGTCACGTCCGGTGACTACAGCCGGGCCAGCGGCGAGGCGGGCGCCGAACTCCTGCTGGAGCGGGCGCCGGACATGGACGCGGTCTTCGTGGCCTCCGACCTGATGGCGCAGGGCGTGCTGAGCGCACTGCAGCGGGCGGGCCGGAGCGTCCCCGGTGACGTGGCGGTGGGCGGCTTCGACGACTCCTCCGCGGCGGTCGCGGCGAGCCCCGAACTCACCACGATCCGCCAGCCCTACGACCGCATCAGCTCCGAGATGGTCCGGGTGCTGCTCGCCCAGATCGGCGGCGAGGACCCGGCGGCGGTGATCCTGCCGACGGAGCTGGTGAAACGCCGGTCGACCTGAGGCGAGGGCTCACCGGCCGCCCGCCGACAGCAGGGTCCGTACTCCCTCGGCGGTCAGCATCACGCTGTCCGGTGAGCCGGCGTCGATGGTCAGGGAGGGGTTCCGCTCGGGCCAGTACGCCGGGAGCGTGCCGAGCGGGACGACACAGTAGTAGCGGACGCCCGGCAGGGAGTGGATCATGCGTGCTTCCGAGGTGAAGACCCGCACGGTCCGCTCCGTCACCGGCAGATTCAGCTTTATCGGATCCCCGCCGTCGTCGTCCGGGCCGTAGGACGGGATCAGTACGTCACTGTCGGCGAGCGTCGCCCGCGCGCGCGGGTCCCCTCCGTCGTACGCCAGGACGCTCAGGGCCCGCAGGATCACATCGGCGGTGTCTTCGCCGGTCACGTCGGTCGTGGTCATGGTGCCGCGCTCCACCCTCCCCGCGCGGCCCCCGGAGACCCGATTGCCCGGAGATGATCCGTCCGCACGGAATGCACCTCTTCTACCCACTCATCCTGCCCCCATGCGCCACCCAAGCAGGTGCCCTGTACACTGAGTGACTGCGAAGGGGAGTAGTCCTGCGAACCGGTCGTCGACACACTGGAACCCTCGGGTTCCCGGTGGCCGGGCCCATGTGACACATGGGCGGACGAGACCTTCGGCCAGGCATTGCCGTGCCCGCGATCCCGCGGCGCACCCGACATGCCGGGCCGATCGGTTCTCCCGTCGCCCCGACCTAGGGCGCTTCGCGAAGATCCGGGGGCCCGGTCCCTACAGAAAGCCACCGGAATGCATCTCGACCCTCTGGCGATCCTCACCGCCTTCGGGCTGATCTTCCTCGCCGAGCTGCCGGACAAGACGATGTTCGCGTCGCTGGCCATGGGTACGCGTATGCGGCCGCTCTACGTGTGGTTCGGTACGTCCACCGCGTTCATCGTCCATGTCGCCATCGCGGTGGGCGCCGGAAGCCTGATCGGCCTGCTGCCCGACTGGACCGTCAAGTCGGTCTCGGCCGCCCTCTTCGCGTTCGGTGCCTTCATGCTGCTGCGCGGCGGCGGGGACGACGACGAGGAGGACGCCGGCGGCCGTACCGTCACCGGCTTCTGGCCCGTCTACACGACCGCCTTCATGGCCGTCTTCATCAGCGAGTGGGGCGACCTGACACAGATCACGACCGCCAACCTCGCCGCCACGAACGGGGTCGCGTCCGTGGCCGTCGGTTCGGCGGCGGCCCTCATGTCGGTCTCCGCGCTGGCGCTGCTGGCCGGGCGCTTCATCGCCAAGCGCGTCCCCCTCAAGACCGTGCAGCGCGTCGGCGGGATCTGCATGCTCGGCCTCGCCGTCTGGTCGGTGGTGGAGATCTTCGCGGGCTGACGGGCCGGCGGGCCGCGGCGGGGCCCCGCCCGTGACCGGTCAGGACCGCCCCGCCCAGGAACGGTCAGGATCGGAGAAGCGGCCCGGCACCACCCGGTCGTAGCGTGATGACACCGGCGAGAAACCGCCGGGACACCGGCGGACACCGCCGGTGCGATCACGCCGTTCGATCGACTTCGATCACGACCAGCGATCACGACCGCGGAGGAGCCCGTCATGCCCGAAGGCCTCAAGACCATCAACTACCCCGTCAAGGACCTCGCCCGGGCCAAGGCCCTGTTCGGCGCGCTCCTCGGAGTGGAGCCGTACGTGGACGAGGCGTACTACGTGGGCTTCCGGGCGCCGGGCCGGCCCGAGGTCGGGCTCGACCCGAACGGCCACGCCAAGGGTCTGACCGGGCCGGTCCCCTACTGGTACGTCGACGACATCAAGGCGGGCCTCGCCGGTCTCGTCGCCGCCGGTGCCGAGGTGGTCCAGGATGTCCAGGACGTCGGCGGCGGCATGCTGATCGCCTCCGTGAAGGACGCGGACGGCAACGCCGTCGGTCTGGTCCAGGAGGCGTCCTGAAGCCGGCCAAGTGTATGCAACTGCACTAGTTGCATACTCAACGAGCGGCCTCTTCTCTGTTACCGTGCGGATATGGCAGCAGAGAAGGCCGCTCCCCGGCTGGAGGACCAGTGGCGGGACATCCTGTCGGTGCACGCGCGCACCATGTGCGAGATCGATCGCGAACTCCATCCGCACGGACTGGGCGCCAGTGACTTCGAGGTGCTCGACATCCTCGTGTCGAGCACCTCGGACCCGCACGCGCGCGTGGACAGCGCCCCGGCCCCCGCCGAGCAGTGCCGCGTGCAGAACATCGCCGACCGGATCCATCTGAGCCAGAGCGCCCTCTCCCGGCTGATCGGACGCCTGGAGAAGGAGGGCCTGGTGGAGCGGAGCATCTGCCAGGAGGACCGGCGCGGTGTCTGGGTGGCCCTCACCCAGAAGGGCCGTGACCTGCATGCCCGGGTCCGTCCCCTCCAGCGGGCCGCCCTGGCGCGCATGCTCACCGACGCCTGAGGATCCCTACGCCCAGCGCGGCACATCCCGTACCGTCACATATGTCGCTCCGCGCAGGACGGCGCGGGCCGTGTCGGGGGGATCACCGTGGTCGGAGACGAAGAGCGGCAGGCCGCGATCAGCTGCTACGAGACGCGGTGCGTGGAGGAGTCCCACGGCTTCATCGCGGAGCACTACTACGACCTCCGCCTCGACATACCGGGCCGGGCCGAGGACTTCCTCACCCGGCTCAGCGTGGCCGAACTCGGCGCGCTGACCGTCGGCGACATCAGCTTCGGTACCGAGGTGGCGATCGCCTTCGCACAGCCGCGGGTCTACCACGTGACCGTGCCTCTCACCGGCCGTTTCCGCTGCAGACAGGGGTACGGGGCGCACGCGTACACCGCTCCCGAGCGCGCGCTTTTCCTCAAGCCGGAACGCGGGATCCTGGTGGACGACTGGTCGGCCGACTGCCGCGCCCTCACCGTGAAGATCGACATGGCCGCCCTGCACGAACGGCTGGAGGCCCTGCTCGGCGGGCCCGTACGGCGTCCGCCGTCCTTCGAGACGTACATCGACGTCACCCAGGGGGCCGGGCGCAGCTGGGCGGATCTCGCGCTGTGGTGTCTGCTGGAGAAGAACGCCTCGGACGGGATGCTGAGCCGTCCCCTGATCCGGTCGCGGATCGAGCAGACCTTGCTGGAGGGGCTGCTGCTCGCCTGCGGCCACTCCTACCGCGGCGCCCTGGAGGCGCCCGTGCCGACGGCGCGGCCCGCGACGGTGAGACGCGTCATGCAGGCCATCGAGGAGCGGCCGGACGAGCACTACGACGCGGCGCGACTGGCCGCCCTGTCCCAGATCGGGGTGCGCGCCCTCCAGGAGGCCTTTCGCAAACATGTGGGGATGTCCCCCACCGCCTATGTCACCGAGGTCCGTCTGCGGCGGGCGCACGAGCAACTGCTCGCCGCCGATCCCGCGACGATCACGGTCACGGAGGTGGCGTACAGGTGGGGGTTCGCGCATCTCGGGCGCTTCGCGCAGCGCTATCGGACCCGGTTCGGGACATCGCCCGCGCAGACGCTGCGCTCCGGCTGACGGACGCCACCTCGCATACCGGACAAGCGCCGCGCTTTGCGGAGCGATTCCGGCGCGGTGACGTCCTACCGTTGATCACGGCGCCCGTGCGTCAGGGATGAGCGGTGTCGGCGCCGTTCATCCCTCACGGCTTCGGACCAGGGGCGCGGGAGCGGGAACACGCCCGCGCTCCAGGGCCCGGCCGCTCCCCTCCGACATGTGGCCGGGCCCGATCCGCCGTCCACACCGCCGTCTCAGGCGCGGGACGCCAGCAGGGTGCGTACACCATGGGAGTCGAGGGTCAGGCCGTGCGGCGTGCTGGCGTCGATGCTCAGCGAGAGGTCGCTGGCGGGCCACTGCGCGGCGAGCGTACCGAGGGGTACGAGGCGGTAGCGCGACACGGACGGCAGCAGCTCGGCCATCGTCGCCTCCGAGGTGAACACCGGGACGAGCGGGTCGGCTCCCGGCTGTTCGAGGACGGGCAGGGCCACGACCGTGGGGTCGGCCACCGTCTCGTCCTGGGCGTCGTCGGGCACCGGGACCAGCACGTCACTACCGGCCAGTGTGTCCAGCGCGGCGCCGTCCCCGGCGTTCTCGGCCAGGGCGCTCAGGGCGCGCTGGGCGTCCACCGCGGCGCTGTCGTTCGAGGAGATCTCCATGGCACATCCAGACGTAGTGGCGAAAACAGGCCGCCCGTGTCGTCTCCGACTCGGGCGCGGCTGATTGCGTACCCGTCCTGCGGGGTGCCATGCCCACTCCACACACCCGTCACTCAACGGTCACGGAATGAGCGGAATGTCGTGCGAGGGCAGTCCCAGCCGGTCGCAGCCGACCCGCCGGGCCAGTGGTTCGGCCATGCTCGCCCCGATGTGCGACCAGTACGTGGCGGCGTCACGGAAGTAGCGCTGCATCCGCTCGCCGTCCCGGGCGTAGCGGGATCCGGCCGTGCGGAAGAGGATGTTCTGCAGGGCGTCGTAGGCCGTGCGGCCGGCGTTGAGGAAGACGATCGCGAGTCGGTTGTCGTCGGCGACGGTGAAGGACTCCTCGCCCGAGACATTGCGGCGGCAGGCCTCCATGTAGTCCTCGGCGGTGCGCTGGAGGGCTGCCTCGGCGGTGTGGATCATGCCGAGTGCCTCGCCGAGGTGGCGCTGGTAGTCGTGCAGTTCCGAGCGGGTGCGGTCCGGTTCCAGGGTGAGCGGCCGGTCGGCGAGGATACGGGCGTACTCGTCGGCGGCGGCGTACCCGATGCCGGTCATGATGGCCGCCAGCTCCCCGTGGTAGACGCTGGGCGCGCGTCCGGCGTACAGCGCGTTGCCGTGCAGCTTCGAGCCGGGGGTGCCGCCCTCCACGGGCAGGTCGAGCAGGCTCACCTCCCGGGTGAGGTGTGCGGGGATACGGGCCCGGTCCATGCGCACGCTGTTGGAGCCGCTGCCGCGCAGGCCGAGGACGCCGTGCCAGTCGTCGACGAGGGTCCACACCGGGCGCGGGGCGACGAACAGCACCAGCGGTCCGGGCGGGTCGCCGGGCTTCTCGGGGGCGCGCAGGGTCTGGCCGAGGTAGTGGGTGGAGTACGGGGAGCCGGAGGAGTACGGCCAGGTGCCGTCCAGGACGACCTGGCCGTCGCCGTCCGGCTCGGCGACTCCGACGGGTGCGACGGTGGACGCGGCTCGGAACTCGCCGTCGGCGCCGAAGACCTCGTCCTGGGCCCGCTCGTCGAACTGCGCGGCGAACTGCAGGACATGGGCGGCGGTCAGGGACAGGGCCCAGCCGGTGGAGGGGCAGCCGCGGGCGATCTCGGTGACCACGCGGAAGAAGGTCGGCAGCCCGAACTCGTAGCCGCCGTAGCGGCGCGGCTGCAGGGTCCGGTAGAAGCCGGCCCGCAGGAAGTCCTCGTGGGTCTCCTGCGGGTAGCGCGTCAACTCCTCGGTCGCCGCCTGGCGTTCGAGCAGGGCGGGCCGCAGGGCGATGGCCCGGTCGATGAGTTCGCGGTCGGTCAGTCCGGGTTCCGGAGGGGCGATCACGGTGCCTCCTGACAGGTGGGGCGGTCCGTACGTGACGCGTTACCCGTGATTGAACACGCGACCAGTGCCCGCTGTACCCACCGGATACCGCCAAGTGGACCGCCCCCGGGCCTACTTCAGGTACGGGCCGTCGGCGCCGATCTTCCCAGGGCCGTTCAGCACGTACACCCGCAGGTTGCCCTTGCCGGGTGCGCCGACGCCGAGTGTGCCGTTGGAGACGGTCTTCACGTCCCCGGTGACGGCGTCCTTGTAGGTGCCGTTCGGGATGCCCGTGTACGTGGCGGCGCCCGTGACGGTGACCAGGGCGAAGCTGTCCGTCGATCCGCTGGTGTACCGGCGCTTGAAGGCCATCGAGCCGCTGATGCCCTCCGTGGAGTACTGGCCCGTCTGGAGGGCGGGAACGGCCCGGCGGATCTGGTTGAGCCGCTGGATGTGCTTGACCAGGGGCTGGGCGAGGGTGTTGGCGACCTCGCCGCTCGCGGAGTCGACCGTGCCGAAGTCGGAGGCCGTGACACTCCCCCCGAGATGGTCGCCGTAGTACGCGCGACCGGTCGTCGCCAGCGGGCAGCTCGGACCGCAGTCGATCTTCTTGCCCTTCTGGAACTCGATCTCCGAGCCGTAGTACAGGGTCGGGATACCGCGGAAGGTCCACATCAGGGCCATGTTCTCGGCCCACGCGTCGGTGCCGCCGGGGTAGCGCTCACTGCTCTTGTTGGGCCCGTAGTCGTGACTGTCGACGTAGACGACGTTGTACGTGGCGTCGTTGACGCTGTCGTCGGAGTCCTTGCCGTTGCCGTAGGCGTTCTGCGCGTCACCGAAGTTCATGTGCATCCGCATGTCGGTGATGTTCATGCCGGAGAACCGGCTGCGGTCGGGCGTGTGGTAACTGTTCCCGTTCAGGAAGGCGTTGGTGGAGGTCGGCTGGTTTCCCGTGCCCTGGTCGTTCTCATAGGTGAACTGCTCCAGGGCCGCCGCCTCGTCGTCCGCGCTGTACTCCTTGCGCTCCTTCCAGGTGTAGAACTGCGCGGAGTGGTTGACCGAGCCGCGGTTCCACTTGTCGTTCACGAAGGCCGCGACCTCACCGAAGACGAAGAAGTTCTTCGCGGCCTCGGCGCCGAACTTCTGGGTGACACGCTCCTGGATGGCCGGCAGGAAACGGCGGTTCCAGGTCACGCGGGCTATGTGCACGGCCGTGTCCAACCGGAAGCCGTCGACGCCCATGTCGATGTACTTGTCGTACGCGCCGATCAGATAGTTCTGCACGGTGGTGTTCTCGGTGTCGAAGTCGGCCAGGTCCTCGTGCAGCCAGCAGGAACGGGCGTCCTCGCCCTCCCAGTTGCCGATCCAGCACTGGTGGTAGAGCGCTTTGGGGAACATGCCCGAAGTGGGGGTCGGCCACTGGCAGTTGTAGAGCGTGTAGCCCTCAGCGCTCTTGCCGCCGGTGGGCCTGCCCCAGTTGAGGCAGGTGTTGCCGGACGGCTCGGCGGTCGACCACAGGTCACCGTTGTAGTAGGACTTCCCGGATTTGGGCTCGACGGTGAGGCCGTCGTACTCGAAGCCGTCGTTCCTCTCGTCGTAGTACCAGCTCCACTGGGAGTCGCGGACGCCGTACACGGTGGGGGTGGCCAGGCCCTTGGCGCCCCAGCGGGAGCTGTGGTTGTACACGACGTCCTGGTAGATCTTCATGCCCTTGGCGTGCGCCGCGTTGATCAGGTCCTGGTAGGAGGCGCCCGCGGACTCCAGACGCGGGTCGACCTTGTAGAAGTCGTAGCCGTGATAGCCGTGGTAGTCGTAGTCCGAGCGGTTGAGGACCACCGGGGTGACCCACACGGCCGAGAAGCCGAGCGCCTTGACGTAGTCGAGTTTTTCGACCAGTCCCTTGAAGTCGCCCCGGAACATGGGGTCGTTGTTCGCGGCGTTGCCGGACTTGGTGTGCCGGCTGCCGCCCCGGTTGTTGGAGCTGTCGCCGTCGTGGAAGCGGGCGGTGAGGACGAAGTAGATGGGGTCCTGGCGGGGGTCGGTGCCCAGCGGGGTGCCGGAGGCGGGCTCGGGGGCCTTCTCACCGGTCGTCGCGGTGGCCGCGGCGGAGGCGGGTGAGGTGTTGCCGGCCGCGTCGACCGCCTTCACCGTGTACGTGTAGGCGGTCCTCTCCTCAAGTCCCGTGTCGGAGAACACCGTCGATCCGATGTCGGTGACGAGCGTGCCCTTCGTGCCGCCGGTGCGGGTCACCTGGTACTTGGTCACTCCGGTGTCGTCCGTCGAGGCGTCCCAGCTCAGGACGACGGAGGTGTGCGTGGCGCTCGCGGTCACCTCGGTGGGCGCGGTCGGCGCCTCGGTGTCCGGTTCCTCGGCGGCGCACGGGTCCTTCGCGTCCTTGGTGACCGTACGGTCCCTGACGGTCGAAGTGCCCGTGGTGAGGGCGTAGTCGGCGCTGTTGTTGTTGTCCCAGACGCCGTTGCCGTTGTTGTCCCAGGTGCCGCCGCCGTTGTTGAAGGTGGCCGCGAGTCCGGCCGCCGGGCCCAGGTCGACGGTCTCCTTCACCCAGTCCGTGCAGGCCGCCTCCATCCTCGTACCCGGCGCGGTGGTCCACGTGCCGCCGTCCGGCGCGTAGTGCAGATGGACGGACGACCAGTTCTTGGTCTTCGTGTAGTAGAAGACGGTCGCCGTGTTCGCCTCGGCGGCGGTCGGCTCCATCGGGGCCGGCCCCGGATCCGGTGGCCCCGCGAGCGCGCCGAGCAGTCCCGTCGCCACCGCCGCCGCCAGGAACGGGCGCCGCGACCGACGGAGGGGGATGCGTCCCATGAGTGTCTCCAATGACGGCCGGTGGGTGGGGAGTTGCCCTGCAAAGAGAACCGGCAAGTTCCTGAAATTCCTTGCAGCGCGGAAGCTACAGGTACATGACAGTCACGTAAAGAGATCGCGCGAAGGCCGGGCCACGGGGTGAAAACGGACCAGTAGTGGTGACCGGCGCCCACGCGCCGACGAGGGCCCGCGCCTAGCGTGGACACATGCCGATGCAACCCTGGTTTCCCGGTGCCAAGCTGGGCATCTTCATCCACTACGGTGTCTACGCCGTCGGTGGCGCCGCCGAGTCATGGTCCTTCTACACGGGCGAGATGACGCACAAGCAGTACATGAAACAGCTCGACGGCTTCAGCGCCTCGCACTACGATCCCGACGCCTGGGCCGAGCTGTTCGCCCGCGTCGGCGCGCGGTACGCGGTCCTCACCACCCGGCACCACGACGGCGTCGCCCTCTGGGACACCGGTCACCGCAATCTCGACGTGGTCCGGGACACCCCGGCGGGCCGCGACCTGGTCACCGGGTTCGTCGAGGCACTGCGCGCCCGGGACCTCAAGGTCGGCCTCTACTACTCGCACTCCGACTGGAACCACCCGGACTACGCGAGCGAGCGGCACCCGGGGCCGTACGTCGTGCCCCTCAACGCGTACTCGCAGGCCGAGCCCGGCCACGAGGACCCTGCGGCCTGGGCGCGCTATCTCGCGTACCGCGACGGCCAGGTCCGCGAACTCGTCGAACGCTTCCGGCCCGACGTCCTCTGGTTCGACGGCGAGTGGGAGCGTACGGAGGAGCAGTGGCGGATGGACGACCTCGCCGAACTGATCCTCGCGGGCAACCCCGACACGATCCTCAACGGCCGGATGCTCCACCACGGCGACTACGCCACCCCTGAACAGGGCGCCCCGCTCCAGGCCCCGGACGGTCCGTGGGAGCTGTGCCTCACGATCAACGACTCATGGAGCCATCGGCCGCAGGACCGCGCCTTCAAGTCGGTGCGCCAGTTGGTGCGCTACTTCACCGAGACCATCGGCATGGGCGGCAACCTGCTGCTGGCGGCGGGACCGCGCGAGGACGGCACGATCCCCGAGGAGCAGATCGCGCGCATGGAGGGCCTCGGCGCGTGGATCGCGCGGCACTCCGAGGCCGTGTACGACACGGTCGCCGGGCTGCCCGCCGGGCACCACTACGGCCCCAGCACCCTGTCCGCCGACCGGCGCACGCTCTATCTGGTGTGCTTCGACGCCCCGCGCGACTCCGTGTCGGTACGGGGTCTGCGCAACCGGGTCCGGCGCGTCACGGTCCTCGGTACGGGCACGGAACTGGGCCACCATGTCACCGGCGGCCTCGACGCCGTACCGGGGGTGACCTGGATCGACGCGCCCGCGGCGGCCGACCTGGACGAGGAGGCGACCGTACTGGCCGTGGAACTGGAGGGGGAGCTGGACCTCTACACGGGGGCCGGGCGACTCTGACCTGCTCGTCCCGGTGCTCAGGTCGCCCCAGTGCTCACCTCCTCGGGGTGCTCACCTCGTCCGGTGCTCACTTCGTCCCGGTGAGCACCTCGGCCACGGTGACGACCCGGATCAGCGGCCGGTAGAGGTCCATGAGCTGCAGGGCCTTCGCGTGCGAGGCGTCGTCCGCGCCCGCGCAGGCGTCGGCCACCACCCGTACCTCGACACCCGCGTCGGCCGCCGCGAGGGCGGTGGACAGCACGCAGCAGTCCGTACTGACTCCGGCGAGCACCAGGTGGCCCCCGGGGCCGACGCGCTCGGCCAGGTCCGGGGTCCACTTGCCGAAGGTGTGCGCGTCCACGAAGTACCGTGCGTGGGGCGCGAGTTCGTCGACCAGCTCCCACAGCCGGTCGTGCGGGGGCCGCAGCGCGAAGGGCCACTGCTCGTAGTACGCGCGCCAGGCGCCGGCCGGTTCGGCGGGGGCCAGGAAGCGGGTGAAGGTGACCCGTTCCGCGAAGGCGGGCAGCAGACGGCGTACTCCGTCGGCGGCCTCGCCGAAACGGGGCGTGGCCCAGGGGCTGTCCGGCTCGGCGAAGACGCGCTGCATGTCGATGACGGCCAGGTGGCCACGGGGTCCGGTGCCGCTCATGCCTTCAGCGCCTCCCCCGTCGTCCCGTCCACAGGTCCGCTCGGGGGCTGCTCCTCCTGCGTACGGACCCTGCCGCGGCCGAGTGCGAGGGTGCCGAGGAAGCCGAGGGCGAGCGCGGCGAGTACGCCCAGGTTCGCGTAGGCCCAGGTGCCGTCCTTGCCGCCGAGGCCGAGGGGGCCGAGCAGATAGCCCTGCCACTCCAGCCAGCCGGCGGCCGAGTTGGTGACCAGCCCCCAGCCGACCGCGGTGACCGCGAGGGTGAGCAGCAGCGGGAGCGGCTCGACGTCTCCGTAGCGGCCCTTCACGCGGAACAGGTCGGCCTCGTCGTAGTCGCGGCGGCGCAGCGCCAGGTCGGCGAGCATCACGCCGCACCAGGCCGCGACCGGCACCCCGAGCGTGGTGAGGAAGCCGATGAACTGGCCCAGGAAGTCGTCCGCGAAGAAGACGATGTAGACGGAGCCCGCGATCATCAGGACGCCGTCCAGCAGGGCCGCCAGATAGCGCGGTACGCGCAGGCCGGCCGCGAGCAGGGCCAGGCCGGAGGAGTAGATGTCGAGGACCGCTCCGCCGACCAGGCCGAGGACGGCCACCACGGCGAAGGGGATCAGGAACCAGGTGGGCAGGATCGTGGTGAGCGCGCCGATCGGGTCGGCGGCGATGGCCGTACTGAGCGTCGTGGACGATCCGGCGAGCAGCAGGCCGAAGACCAGAAGGGCCAGCGGCGCCACCGACGCGCCGAACGTCGTCCACCCGACCACGCCCCGGCCGGAGGAGTTACGCGGCAGGTAGCGCGAGTAGTCGGCGGCGGCGTTGATCCAGCCGAGGCCGAAGCCGGTCATCATGAAGACCAGCGCGCCGATGAACTCCTGGGCGGAGCCCGCCGGTACGGCGCTGACGGCCGACCAGTGGATGTGGTCGGCGACGAGCCCGATGTAGACGACGGTCAGGACAGCGGTGACGACGGTGATGACCGTCTGGAGCCGCATGATCAGGTCGAAGCCCATCACTCCGCCGACCACGACGAGCGCGCCGACGACGATCAGGGCGACCACCTCGGTCCCGGTGCCGCCGCCCCAGCCGAGCCGGTCGAGGACGGTCGCGGTGGCCATGGTCGCCAGCGCTGTGAGGACGGTCTCCCAGCCGACGGTGAGCATCCAGGACACGACGGCGGGCAGCCGGTTGCCGCGCACACCGTAGGCGGCCCGGCTGAGCACCATCGTCGGCGCCGAACCGCGCTTGCCGGCGACCGCGACCAGCCCGCAGAGCAGGAAGGAGAAGACGATCCCGATCACTCCGGCGGCCAGCGCCTGCCAGAACGAGATCCCGAACCCGAGCACGAAGGACCCATAGCTGAGCCCGAGAATAGAGACATTTGCCCCGAACCAGGGCCAGAAGAGTGTACGGGGCGTGCCTTTCCGCTCCCCGTCCCCGATCACATCGAGCCCGTGCACCTCAACCTGCAACGCCATCACCGACCTGCCCATCAGGAGTCCGGATACAGCAACCCCGCGCCCCGAAAGGGGCGCGGGGCCGTGTCCATGTGCGGCTCCGCCGCGCGGGCGCAGTCAACCACGACGCACCCGCACCCCCAGGTGCAGTCCGGGCGCGGAGCGGAGCGCCTACGCCAGCGTGGCGAGCGCCGCGTTCAGCGTCGCGGACGGCCGCATGACGGCCTCGGCCTTGGCCGGGTCGGGCTGGTAGTAGCCGCCGATCTCCGCCGGAGACCCCTGCACCGCGTTCAGCTCGGAGACGATCGTCTCCTCCTGCGAGGTGAGCGTCTCCGCGAGCGGCGCGATCACCTTGGCCAGCTCCGCGTCGTCGGTCTGCTTGGCCAGCTCCTGCGCCCAGTACAGCGCGAGGTAGAAGTGGCTGCCGCGGTTGTCGATGCCACCGAGGCGACGGCTGGGCGACTTGTCGTTCTCCAGGAACGTGGCCGTCGCCCGGTCGAGCGTGTCGGCGAGGACCTGGGCGCGCGCGTTGTCCGTGGTCTGCGCGAGGTGCTCGAAGCTGGAGGCCAGCGCGAGGAACTCACCCAGGCTGTCCCAGCGCAGGTAGTTCTCCTTGACCAGCTGCTGCACGTGCTTGGGCGCGGAGCCGCCGGCGCCCGTCTCGAAGAGGCCGCCGCCGTTCATCAGCGGGACGATCGAGAGCATCTTGGCGCTGGTGCCCAGCTCCAGGATCGGGAAGAGGTCGGTCAGGTAGTCACGCAGGACGTTGCCGGTGACCGAGATCGTGTTCTCGCCGCGGCGGATGCGCTCCACGGACAGCTTGGTCGCCTCGACGGGCGACAGGACGCGGATGTCCAGGCCCTCGGTGTCGTGCTCCGGCAGGTAGGCGTTGACCTTCTCGATGAGCTTCGCGTCGTGGGCGCGGCTCTCGTCCAGCCAGAAGACGGTCGGGTCGCCGGTGGCGCGGGCGCGGGTGACGGCGAGCTTGACCCAGTCCCTGATCGGGGCGTCCTTGGTCTGGCAGGCGCGGAAGATGTCACCGGCGGAGACGGCCTGCTGGAGGACGACGTTCCCGGCCTCGTCGACGACGCGGACCGTGCCGGTGGTCGCGATCTCGAAGGTCTTGTCGTGGCTGCCGTACTCCTCGGCCTTCTGTGCCATCAGACCGACGTTCGGGACGGTGCCCATCGTCGACGGGTCGAAGGCGCCGTTGGCGCGGCAGTCGTCGAGGACGACCTGGTAGACACCGGCGTAGCTGGAGTCCGGGAGGACCGCCAGGGTGTCGGCCTCCTGGCCGTCCGGGCCCCACATGTGGCCGGAGGTGCGGATCATCGCCGGCATGGAGGCGTCGACGATGACGTCGGAGGGGACGTGCAGGTTGCTGATGCCCTTGTCGGAGTCGACCATGGCCAGCTCGGGGCCCTCGGCGAGCTCGGCGTCGAAGGACGCCTTGATCTCGGCGCCCTCGGGCAGGGACTCGAGGCCCTTGTAGATGCCGCCGAGACCGTCGTTCGGGGTCAGACCGGCGGCGGCGAGCGCCTTGCCGTACCGCGCGAACGTCTTCGGGAAGAAGGCGCGCACCACGTGGCCGAAGATGATCGGGTCGGAGACCTTCATCATGGTGGCCTTGAGGTGCACGGAGAACAGCACGCCGTCGGCCTTGGCCCGGGCGATCTGCGCGGTGAGGAACTCGCGCAGCGCGGCCACGTGCAGGACGGAGGCGTCGACGACCTCGCCCGCGAGGACGGGTACGGACTCACGCAGGACGGTGGTGGAGCCGTCGTCGCCGGCCAGCTCGATGCGCAGGGAGCCGGCCTCGGAGATCACCACGGACTTCTCGGTGGACCGGAAGTCGTCGACGCCCATGGTCGCGACGTTCGTCTTCGAGTCGGCGGTCCAGGCGCCCATGCGGTGCGGGTGGGCCTTGGCGTAGTTCTTGACCGACGCGGGGGCGCGGCGGTCGGAGTTGCCCTCGCGCAGCACCGGGTTCACGGCGCTGCCCTTGACCTTGTCGTAGCGGGCGCGGATGTCGCGCTCCTCGTCGGTCTTCGGGTCGTCCGGGTAGTTCGGCAGCGCGTAGCCCTGCGACTGCAGCTCGGCGACCGCGGCCTTCAGCTGCGGGATCGAGGCCGAGATGTTCGGCAGCTTGATGATGTTGGCGCCGGGCGTCTTGGCCAGCTCGCCCAGCTCGGCGAGGGCGTCGGGGATGCGCTGCCCCTCCTCCAGGAACTCGGGGAAGAGGGCGATGATCCGCCCGGCCAGCGAGATGTCACGGGTTTCCACAGTGACACCGGCCTGCGACGCGTACGCCTGGACCACCGGCAAGAACGAATACGTCGCCAGGGCCGGGGCCTCGTCAGTGTGCGTATAGATGATGGTCGAGTCAGTCACCGGGTGCTCCGCTCCACGTCTGCAAAGTCTGCAACATTGCTCGACATCAAGATATCTCGTGATGGGGCCGGACCGGACAGGAGGCTGTACAACTCCGCCACGGACGGTCGCAGGCGGGCATCGGCGCGACTCCGCGGTGTCACCGCGCGCCTTGACGTTCGTCATGGCGTCCGTCATGGCGTCCGTCATCGCGTCCGCATGGTGGGCGCACGCACTTCACCGGTCGGAACTATGTTGTCCCACCACATGTGCGCCTGATCTGCGCCTTCCTACGGTGTGCCGATACGTACCCGTCCCCACCGAACACCCGGAAGTGGTGCACATGGCCTCCGCAGCAACCGCTCCCCCACCATCAGCCTCCACACCACCCAGCAGCCTCAAGCGCATCGTCGCCGCGAGCCTGATCGGCACCACCATCGAGTGGTACGACTTCTTTCTCTACGGATCCGCCGCCGCGCTCGTCTTCAACAAGCTGTTCTTCCCGGGCTCCGACCCGCTCGTCGGCACGCTGCTGTCGTTTCTGACGTACGCGGTCGGGTTCGCGGCCCGGCCGCTCGGGGCGCTGGTCTTCGGGCACTACGGTGACCGGCTCGGGCGCAAGAAACTCCTGGTCCTGAGTCTGCTGCTGATGGGCGGGGCGACCTTCGCGATCGGGCTGCTGCCCACCCACGCGACCATCGGTACGGCGGCCCCGGTGCTGCTGACCGTGCTGCGCCTGGTGCAGGGCTTCGCCCTGGGCGGGGAGTGGGGCGGCGCCGTACTGCTGGTGTCGGAGCACGGGGACGCGCGGCGGCGCGGTTTCTGGGCCTCGTGGCCGCAGACCGGGGCGCCTGCCGGGCAGTTGCTGGCGACGGGTGTGCTGTCGCTGCTGACGGCCGTGCTCTCCGACGCCCAGTTCACGGCGTGGGGCTGGCGCATTCCCTTCCTGCTGTCGGGGGTGCTCGTGATGGTCGGTCTGTGGATCCGCCTCTCCGTCGACGAGTCACCCGTCTTCAAGGCCGCCCTGGCCCGGGCCGAGGCACGCAGGGCGGACGAGGGCACAGCCGCCGAGAAGCTGCCGCTGGTCTCCGTGCTGCGGCACCACTGGCGGGACGTGCTCATCGCGATGGGCGCGCGCATGGCGGAGAACATCAGCTATTACGTGATCACCGCGTTCATCCTCGTGTACGCCACCACGTCGACCGGGCTGTCCAAGCAGACCGCGCTCAACGCGGTGCTCATCGCGTCCGCGGTGCACTTCGCGGCGATCCCGGCCTGGGGCGCCCTGTCCGACCGGGTCGGCCGCCGGCCCGTGTACCTGCTGGGCGCGGCCGGCATCGGGCTGTGGATGTTCCCGTTCTTCGCGCTCATCGACACGGGGAGCTTCGGGAACCTGATCCTCGCCGTGACCGTGGGTCTGGTCCTGCACGGGGCGATGTACGCGCCGCAGGCCGCGTTCTTCTCGGAGATGTTCGCGACCCGTGTGCGGTACTCCGGGGCCTCGATCGGCGCGCAGTTCTCGTCGGTGGCCGCGGGCGCGCCCGCACCGCTCATCGCGACCGCGCTGCTGGCGGACTACGACAGCTCGACACCCATCGCCCTGTACGTGATCGGCGCGGTCGTGCTGACCCTGATCGCCGTGGGTGTGGCGAAGGAGACCCGCCACCGCGACCTCGCGGACGTCGACGGGGAGACGGAGGCGGTGGTGGACGCCGGAACCGGGACGTCCGGTGCCGTGCCGCCGGGCGCGGAGGCCACGGCGAAGGGGTCCCGTCCCGCGGAGGCCGCTGGGAAAGAGTCCCGCCCCGCGGACGCCCGTACCGGCTGAGCAGCGTCTGAACATCGGGGTCAGCCCCGGCCCACACCGGTTGAGCCCAACCGAGCACTCTTCAAGCCGCTGTGCGGCGACCGACCCCCGCGCGCCCGTGCGTGCGGGGGTCAGTGCTGTCCGGGAGGCGGCGAGGACGACAACCGGTGCAGTCGCAGGGCGAGCTGGATCTCCAGCGCGCGGGCCGGGCTCTGCCACTCGGGGCCGAGCAGCCGGCCCACCCGTTCCAGGCGCTGCGCGACCGTGTTGACGTGGACGTGCAGCTCGTCCTTGGTACGAGCCGGACTCATCCCGCAGGCGAAGTACGCGTCGAGGGTGCGCAGCAGATCCGTGCCGCGCTTCTCGTCGTACGTGACGACCTGGCCGATGGTGCGCTCGACGAAGCCGGGGATATCCCTGCTCCCGGCCAGCAGCAGCCCCAGGAACCCGAAGTCCTCCGCGGCGGCGCCGTCTCCCGGGCGGCCGAGGAGCCGCAACGCGTCGAGGCACCGCTGCCCCTCGGCGTACGCCCCGGCCACGGCCTCCGGGCGCACGGCGAGATCCCGGACGGGCGCGGACGCCCCGACGGTGACCGCCTCGTGCACGGCCGTGCCCAGGTCTCTCGCCGTGCGGCGGGCCAGCTCGGTCGCCGTGTCGCCGGGGCCCAGGGGCAGCAGCAGGACGGTGCCGCCGTCGCGGGCCGCGGCCAGTCCGTGCCGGGTGGCGGCGAGGTGGGAGGCCGCGGACCACAGTCTGCGCCGCGCGGCCGCCTCCTGGTCGGCGTCGGCCACCGGGCTGTCCAGGCGGGCGGCGAGCACCACATGCACGGAGTCGAGGTCGGCGTCGAGCCGGGCCGCGCGCTCGCGCAGCAGCCGGGGATCGCGGTCGCGGGCGTCGAGCAGATCGTCCAGCAGTTCGCCGCGCACGCGTTGTTCGGCCTCGGCTGCCGAACGCCGGGCGAGCAGCAGGAGCGAGGTGACCATGGCGGCCCGCTCCAGGGTGCGCTGGTCGACGGGGTCGAGTCCCGGCTGGCCGTCCAGCACCAGTGCGCCGAGCAGCTCCCCGCCGGCGGCGACGGCCGCGACCCAGGCGTCCTTGTGGCGGACGGCGTGCCCTTCGGCACGTGACACCTCGACCGCGTCACCGGGCACGGCCGCGGCGTCCGCGAAGCGCACGGTGCCGTCGAGGACCTGGGAGACCGCGGCGGAGACGTCATGGACCCCGCCGCCCCGCAGGACCAGCTCGGCGAGCCGGTCGTGGACGTCCGAGGCCCGCTCGATGACCCCGCTGCGGTCCCCGATGATCTCGTTGGCCCGCTCCAGGTCCGCCAGCGCCTGACGGGTCTCGGTGAGCAGGTTCGCGGCGTCGATGGCGGCGGCCGCCAGGGCCGCGAACGAGCCGAGCAGCGCGATCTCCTGTCGCTCGAAGACCCGCGCACGGCGGTCGGCGGCGAAGAGCACCCCGATGACGTGCGGGCCGAGCGTGAGGGGCACGCCGAGGATCGCCACCAGCCCCTCGTCCCGTACCCCCGCGTCGATCGTCAGGGTGTGCCGGAAGCGGTCGTCCCGGAAGTAGTCGTCCGTGACGTAGGGCCGGGCCGTCTGGGCGACGAGCCCGCCCAGTCCCTCCCCCATGCCCAGGCGCAGCTGCTGGAAGCGCGCCGCGACCGAGCCCTCGGTGACCCGCATGTACGTGTCGCCCCTCGCCGGGTCGTTCAGGCTGAGGTACGCGACGTCCGTGCTCAGCAGCGAGCGGGCGCGCTGCACGATCGCCTGGAGCACGGCGTCGAGGTCGCGCAGTCCCGCCAGGTCGTGGGCCGTCTCGAAGAGCGCGGACAGTTCGGCCTCGCGTCTGCGGCGCCCCTCCATCTCCGCGCGCACGCGCAGGGCGAGTACCTTGGCGTCCTCCAGCGCGGCGATCCGGTCCGGGGCCGCGCCGTCCGCACGGGCGAGCAGCACCGGCTGCTCGTACGCGTCGGCGGACGCGCCCCTGGCCAGCAGTTTCAGGAACGGCGTCTCCGCGCTCGCCTCGGAGCGCCCGGTCGACTTCGATTGATCACGGAACATGTCCACCAGAATGACCCGTCGCGCCGACAGCCTGCCCGGCCCTGTGGACAACTTCCCCTCAGTGCGCGGTCCAGCCGCCGTCGAGCACCAGCGAGGTGCCGGTGACGAAGGACGCGGCAGGGCCGCACAGGTACGCCACGGCCTCGGCGACCTCCTCGGGTTCGATGAGGCGTTTGACGGCACTGTCCCGCAGCAGGATCTCCGTCAGGACCCGCTCCCGCGGTATCCCGTGGGCGGCCGCCTGGTCGGCGAGCTGCTTCTCGACCAGGGGTGTGCGCACATAGGCGGGGTTCACACAGTTCGAGGTGACTCCATGGGGGGCGCCTTCGAGGGCCGCTGTCTTGGAGAGGCCCTCCAGGCCGTGTTTTGCCGCCACATAGGCCGACTTGAAGGCGGAGGCGCGGAGCCCATGGACGGAGGACACATTGACGATGCGGCCCCACCCCTGCCCGTACATGTGCGGCAGCGCCCCGCGGATGAGCCGGAACGGTGCCTCCAGCATCACGGTCAGCACGGTGTGGAAGGTGTCGGGCGGGAACTCCTCGATGGGCCGCACCAGTTGGAGTCCGGCGTTGTTGACGAGGATGTCGGTGCCCGCCGCGGCGGATTCCGCCGCGTCCAGGTCGGTGAGGTCGAGCAGGTGCGGCTCGACGGTTCCCGGGAGGCCCCGGGCCTGTTCGGCGAGTGTCTCCAGTCCCTCGGCCAGCCGGTCGACCGCCCGCACCTTCGCACCGGCCGCGGCGAGCCGCAGCGCGCACGCGCGGCCGATACCTCCCGCGGCGCCGGTGACGAGGGCGGTACGGCCGCCGAGGTCGCCGCCGAGGTCGAAGGAGGAGGAGACGTGGGGGCCTGCGAGGACACTGCGCGCGGTCATGTTCCGACCCTAGGGAGCCCCTCGCGCTCGACCCATGTGGTCACAACCCACACTTCGCTCTCAGGTCGTGGGGTCGAACCACGTGGGCTCGTCGGACAGCGCCTGCTTGATCCGGACCAGCCCGTGCTCGTTCAGGTCCGGCAGCGCGTCCACGGCGAACCAGGCGACCTCAAGGGACTCGTCGTCGTTGACACGGGCCTCGCCGCCGACGGCCCGGCACCGGATGGTGATGTCCATGAACTGGCAGATGTCGCCGTTGGGGTACGTGATCGGCTTCAGTGCCTGGACGAGAACGACGCGCTCGGCGACGCACCGTACGCCCGTCTCCTCGTAGACCTCGCGGACGGCACAGGCCGCGGGCTGCTCCCCCGGCTCCGACATTCCGGCGATGACGGCCCATTTGCCGGTGTCGACCCGGCGCCCGAGCAGGACTCTGTCCTCGTCGTCGAAGACGACGGCGGTGACTCCGGGAAGCCAGAGCAGCTGCTGGCCGGCGCTGGCCCGGATCGTACGGATGAAGTCAGGAGTAGCCATGGACCGACCCTAACGGGCCGGTCCCGTCACTCCGCGGCGTTCCGACGAGCGCGGTTCTGACGTCCGCGCGCGGCCGACGTCACCGCCCAGCCGAGTCCGCCCGCCGCGATCAGGACGAGCACCATCTCGGGCGCGATCCCGAAGCGGGTGGCGGGGGTCTCGGAGGAACGCAGCGGCACCTTCTGGACGAGGGAGTCGGCCACGAACATGCCGGTGCGCTGGGTGATCCTCCCGTCCGGCATGATCACGGCGCTGACGCCGCTGGTCACCGGGACGGTGACGGTCCGGCTGTGCTCGACGGCCCGGACACGGGACATGGCGAGCTGCTGGTACGTCATCTCGCTGCGGTCGAACGTGGCGTTGTTGCTCGGTACGGAGATGATCTGGGCACCATGGGTGACGGTGTCGCGCACGGCCCAGTCGAATGCGGCCTCGTAACAGGTCGCGAGGCCGACCCGGGTGCCCGCCATGGTGAACACGCCCGGCTTGTCGCCCCGGCTGAAGTCCTGGCGGACCATGGAGGTCCAGTTCTCGTTGATGGCGCCGAGGAGCGAACGCATCGGGAGGTACTCGCCGAACGGCTGGACCTGCCGCTTGTCGTAGGTGGCGCCGGGGCCCTTCACCGGATCCCACAGGATCTGCTCGTTGTAGAGCTTGCCGTTCTTCTCCACGACGCCGCCGACCGAGATGGGCGCGCCGATCGCCCTGGCCGCCTGGTCGATCACGGCGTAGGCGTCGGGGTTGCGGAACGGGTCGATGTCGGAGGAGTTCTCCGGCCACAGCACGAAGTCCGGCTGCGCGGCCTTGCCTGCCTTGACCTTGGCGGCGAGGCGCTCGGTTTCCCGTGCGTGGTGGTCGAGGACGGCGCGGCGCTGGGAGTTGAAGTCGAGTCCCGCGCGCGGGACGTTCCCCTGGATGACGGCGACGGTCGCGGTGCCCTCCTCGGCCTTGTCACTGACCAGGGAGCGGGCGGCGAGGGCGCCCGCCACCGGGAGGACGAGACCGACCAGGGCCACCGCGGCGGCCCCCCGGCGGATGACACGGGTGCGGCGCGCTTCGAGGCCGAGGCGGACGGTCTCGTACAGGCCGAAGCCGCACAGGACGACCGCGAAACCGAGCACGGGGGTGCCGCCCACCGCTGCGAGCGGCAGGAAGACCCCGTCGGCCTGGCCGAAGGCGATCTTGCCCCAGGGGAAGCCGCCGAACGGCACGCGCGCGCGTGCCGCCTCACCGGCGATCCACAGGGCGGCCGCCCACAGCGGCCGGCCGGGCAGCTTCGAGACGGCCGCGATGCCGACGCCGACGAGCGCGACGTACACGGCCTCGATGACGACGAGCGCCAGCCACGGTCCGGGGCCGACCTCGACGCCGGTCCAGACGAGCAGCGGCAGCAGGAAACCGAGGCCGAAGAGGTAGCCGAGGCCGAGGGCCGCCTTCCAGCTGCGGCCGTGCAGGCACCAGGCGAGGATCGCGAAGGCCGGCAGGGCCAGCCACCACAGGGTGCGCGGCGGGAAACTGACGTACAGCAGCACCCCGGAGAGTGCCGCGGCGGCGGCCGGAAGCAGCCGCCGCGCCAGGCGAACCATGCGCGAAACGGGCCGGTCCTGCGGGTCGAGCTGTTCCGGCTCGTCTACGGGGGTCGCTGTGGCGGTCACGCGGGGAGTCTACGGCGCGTGACCGCGCCGCCGACAGCGCGGCCCCGGCGCCCGACCAAGCGCGGACCGGGTACTGGCCGAGTACTGACCAGGTGTTCCCCCCTCACTTGCCGCATCGTTTCTGCGCAACTCGTCCACAAAGCGGCGCATCACCCGTTACGGTGTGCCGGAGCCTTCGACGTACGGGCCGTTTCCGGCCGGGCGGTCGGGGCCCGTCACAGGTCGGGGGGCGTCGGGGTGGGGTCCACGGGGATGACTTCGGCGACCGGTCCGGCGTCGGCACATGACAGACGCAGCGCGTCGGACGCGACGGGTGTGGTCGTACTCGGAGCGTGCGCCGCCTGGTCCCTGATCACGGCCGCGGCGCACGGCGGCCGGCCCGAAGGTGTCCTGCTCGCGGTGCTCGCCGTGGCCGCCGGCTACGCGGTGGGGCGGATCTGCGGCGAACTGCTGCCGGTCACCGTTCCCACGGCGGGCGCGTTCGCCGGACTCGGACTGGCCGTGGCCGCCCCCCACATCAACCCGGGCAGCCAGGTGACCTCGCCGCTCGGCCAGACCGGCGCGACCGCCGCGCTGCTCACCCTCTCCGCGGGCGCCGCGTGCTGCGCGGCCTGGGCGGCCCGCCCGCCGGGGCTGCGGCTCGCCCTGCGGCTGATGGCCGCCGGTGTCGCGGTCACCGCGGCCGTCCTGGGATCGACGTCGGGCTTCGTGGCCTGCCTGGGAGTGCTGCTCTGCTCGCTCGCCGCCGACCGTATGCGCCGCCGTGCCGTGGGGCTCGGCGGTCTCGCGCTCGCCGTGGCCCTGGTGACCGGCGCGACGTGGGCGACGGCCGAGGACGCGCTGCCGGACGGTCTGACCTCGTCCCTGGAGGGGCAGCTCACCCAGCACCGGGTACTGCTGTGGCACGACGCGCTCGACATGGCGGCCCGGGAACCAGGGCTGGGCATCGGCCCCGGACGCTTCGCGGAGCTGAGCCCGACCGTCACGCAGACGCTGCCACCCGACGGCAAACCCCACTCGGCACCGTTCCAGCAGGCCGCCGAGCAGGGGATCGTGGGCATGGTCCTGCTCGCCGCGGTGTTCGGCTGGGTCCTGTACGCCTTGTGGAGGTCACCGCGCCCCACCCCGGTCGTACTCACCGCGGGCGCCGCCCTGGCGGCACTGGCCGCGATCGCCTCGGTCGGCAACGCCCTGAGCTTCACGACGGTCACGGCGGGCGCGGGCCTGCTCGCGGGCCTGGCCACGGCGCGTCCCGCACCGACCGCGCCGACCCTCCCGACGGGATAGCCGACGGGACCCGGGCCGAAAAACGACCGCCGACAGCGACCGCCGACCGGTGACCGACGGCCGGTGATCGCCGACCCGTGACCGGCGGCCGGCGACCGCCCACCGGTGATCGCCGACCCGTGACCGGCGGCCGGCGACCGACGGCGGGTGTCTACGGCGTCAGTGGGTCCGGCCCGTGGCGGCGATCCTCAGCCGGTCACGGATCACGCGCACGGCCGCCTCCGCGTTGTCCACCGTGATGGTGAACGTGTGGCCGTCGCCCAGGAGGAGCACCAGGCCCTCGCCGCGCCGGACGACCACGGCGGTCCCCTGGTCGGGCCGCCAGCGGTAACCCCAGCCGCCCCACTGCCGCGGGGTGACCCGGGGCGCGAAGTCGGCTCCCGTGATGTGCGACAGCGGGATGCGGCGGCGCGGCAGGCCCATGTGGCCGCAGCGCACTTCGAGGCACTCCTTGTCGACCTTCACCGCCACGTGCACGAACGCCAGCGTCCCGAAGAGGACGAGAAGCCCCGCGGCGATGCAGCCGACCACGGACATGGCGAGGGCGGCGATGCCCGACGTCCAGGTCGAGTCGACGGCCAGCTGGATGCCCAGCGCCAGGCAGGCTGCGCCGATGCACGCGAGCAGCCACTGCATACGGTTGGACGCGCGGCCGTGCCAGACCTCGGTATGCGGGGCGTCGGCAGCGCCCTGTTCGCCGTGGGGGTGGTCCGTCATGCCAATGAGCGTACTCACGTTCCGCGGCGAGGGCACCTGATCGCGGACCGTGACCGTGAGCACGGAGGCGCGGCTTCCACCGGGCGAGCGCCGCCGGGCGCGCCGGTCAGCGCGCGGGGCTGACCGCCTGGAGCAGCCGGCCCTCGTCGTACGTCAGCGCGGTGGCGGGCAGTACGCCCTCCTGTCCGCCGAGCAGCACCGTGAGCGTGCCCTGGTCGGGCGCCTGCGGGGCGGCGGCCTGGCCGGTGCGGCGCAGTGCCTGGGCGGCCACGGCACCGGCCGAGCCGTGCAGGACGAGCGGCGGCGTGCCGGGCCGCTGCACGGCCGCGCGGATCCGCTCGGCGACCAGTTCGTAATGGGTGCAGCCCAGGACGACGGTCGTTACATCCTCGGGGGTGCGCGCCGCGGCGGCGGCGATCGCGGCGTCGATGGCCGCCTGGTCGGCGTGCTCGACGGCGTCCGCCAGTCCGGGGCAGGGCACCTCGGTGACGCTCGCTCCGTCGGCGAACTCGCGGATGAGTCCCCGCTGGTAGGGGCTGCCGGTGGTGGCGGGCGTGGCCCAGATCGCGAAGGGTCCGCCGCCGGCCGCGGCCGGCTTGATCGCGGGGACCGTGCCGATGACGGGGATCCCGGGCTCCAGGCGGGCCCGCAGGGCGGGCAGGGCGTGCACGGACGCGGTGTTGCAGGCGACGATCAGGGCGTCGGGCCGGTGCGCGGCGGCGGCCTCCGCCACGGCGAGGGCGCGCGCGGTCACGTCCTCGGGCGTACGGGGCCCCCAGGGCATGCTGCCGGGGTCGGAGGAGAGAACGAGCTCCGCGTCGGGGCGCAGTCGACGTACCGCGGCGGCGGCCGCGAGCAGTCCGATTCCGGAGTCCATGAGCGCGATCTTCACCCGGTCACCATAGTCGATACGCCTCGACGGGCCGCCGTGGTGGGGCAGACTGCGGCGGGTGAGCGCCCTTGTGTGGACCGCTGTCGGATCGCTGGCAGCCTGGCTGTGGTTGCTTCTCGGCCAGGGCTTCTTCTGGCGTACGGACCTGCGGCTGCCGCCGCGCGGGGAGCCGGAGACCTGGCCGTTTGTGTGTGTCGTGGTACCGGCGCGCGACGAGGCCGCCGTCCTGCCCGAGAGCCTGCCCTCGCTCCTCGCGCAGGAGTATCCGGGGCGGGCGGAGGTCTTCCTCGTCGACGACGGCAGTTCGGACGGCACCGGGGAGCTGGCCCGTGAACTGGGGCGGCGGCACGGCGGGCTGCCGCTGACCGTCGGCTCGCCCGGGGAGCCGCCCGCGGGCTGGACCGGCAAGCTGTGGGCCGTACGGCACGGCATGGGGCTGGCTCGCGCGCGTGCACCCGAGTATCTGCTGCTCACGGACGCGGACATCGCCCATGCGCCGGACAGTCTGCGGGAGTTGGTGGCCTCGGCCGAGGCCGGGGGCTTCGATCTGGTCTCCCAGATGGCCCGGCTGCGGGTGGAGAGCGTCTGGGAGCGGCTCGTGGTACCCGCGTTCGTGTACTTCTTCGCGCAGCTGTATCCGTTCCGGTGGATCGCCGTGCAGGGCTCGCGGACCGCCGCCGCGGCGGGCGGCTGCGTCCTGCTGCGTGCCACGGCCGCCGAGCGGGCCCGGATCCCGGAGGCCGTCCGGCAGTCGGTCATCGACGACGTGGCGATGGCGAGGGCCGTGAAGGACTCCGGAGGGCACATCTGGCTCGGGCTCGCCGAGCGTGTGGACAGCGTGCGTCCCTATCCGCGGCTGCACGATCTGTGGCGGATGGTCTCGCGCAGCGCGTACGCCCAGTTGCGGCACAGTCCGCTGGTCCTGGCCGGCACCGTGGCCGGTCTCGCCCTGGTCTACCTGGTGCCCCCGGTGGCGCTCGTCGCCGGTCTCGTGACGGGCGCCCCCGTGGTCTCGCTGGTCGGCGGACTGGCGTGGCTGATCATGACCGGAACGTATCTGCCGATGCTGCGCCACTACCGGCAGCCGCTCCCGCTGGCCCCGCTGCTGCCGGTGACCGCCCTGCTGTACCTCTTCATGACGGTGGATTCCGCGGTGCAGCACTACAGGGGGCGCGGCGCGGCCTGGAAGGGCCGCACCTACGCCCGCCCCGACACGGCGTCCGAGCAGAGGTGAGCGCTTTCGCGCGAGCGGGGCGTGTCCGGTCGGCTCACTTCCTGCCCGGGGTCCAGTTCATGCCCCAGCCGTAGGTGTAGTCCACGGTGCGCTGCGGGCTCACGCCCCGGTCGGGGACGAGGAAGCGCGCCTCGCGCTGGACCACTAGGTCGCTGCCGGTGTTCGTGATGAGGGCGAGCGCGCACACCGTCGAGGGCACGGTGCACTCGCCGAGGGAGAAGTCGACGGGTGCGCCGTGCAGTGGCTGGAGGGTCACCGTGGCGTCAAGGTCGGCGAAGGAGCGTGCCCCTTCGTAGATGGTCACGAAGATGAGGATGCGGCGGAAGTCGCGGATGTGGTCGAGGTTGACGCTGATGTTCTCGCCGCTCGACGACGCGCCGGTCCGGTCGTCGCCGTCGAGGTGGATGAACGGGGGCTGGTGCAGCGCTCCGAAGGCGTTGCCCAGGGCCTGGACGACGCCCTTGCTTCCGTCGGACAGTTCGTAGAGGGCGCACAGGTCGAGGTCGAGGTCCGCGTGCATGGCGATCGCCCGGCCCAGCTTGGCCTGCCATCCCGAGAACTGCTTGCGCACCGTCCAGTTGAGGTTCACGCGCATCACACCCGAGGTGCCGCCCTGCTTGGTCAGCGAGACCGACGGGGCGTCCTTGGTGAGCGTCACCTTGGTCAGGCGTACGGGAGCCGCGGGCTGGGCGGGAGGGGCCGGCGGGGCGGGCGGCGGTGTCGTCGGCCGGGGGGCCGTGACCGGTGGGGCGACGGGGGCCGGAGGCCTGGCGGGCGTGACCGGCGGGGCCACGGGGGCGGGCGGCGCCGGCTGCTGCGGCTCGTCGACGGTGATGCCGAAGTCCGTGGCCAGCCCCATGAGCCCGCTGTCGTAGCCCTGTCCGACGGCGCGGAACTTCCAGGCGCCCTGTCTGCGGTAGAACTCGCCGAGCACGAAGGCGGTCTCGATGCTCGCGCCCTCGCTGTCGAAGCGGGCGACCTCCGTGCCCTGCTGCGCGTCGAGGACCCGGATGTAGAGCCCGGGGACCTGTCCGAACGTGCCGCCGTCCGAGGAGGCGGCGAGGACCACCGTCTCGATGCCGGGCTCTACGCGCGCGAGGTCGACGAAGAGGGTGTCGTTCACCTGGCCGCCGGCGTTGCGCTTGCCCTCGTGGCGCACCGCGCCGGAGGAGTGCGCCGGCTGGTTGTAGAACACGAAGTCCTGGTCGGAGCGGACCTTCCCGGACGCCAGCAGCAGCGCCGAGGCGTCCGCGTCGGGCACTCCGGGGCCCGTCCGCCAGCCCAGTTCGACACGGAGCCCCGTCGTCGGCACCGGAACGTTCGATCCTTTAGGCATTGACATGTCCGCCCCCATCGGGTGTCTCCGCGACGACCGCGACTCGGTACGTTCGCCCGTTCTGCGCCAACCTAATCCCCCGAGCGGCGAACGCCCATGACGCGGGCCGGGAAGATCGGCGGCCGACCCGTGGGTAACCCCTCCGGAACTCGCCCTTTACACGATCCGTGCGCTCCCCGCTGCCCTTTTTCACCAAGTTCGCTCGCATTGAGGGTCCCGCGTCACTGCCGACACGGAAAACAACCCTCTTATCGGTCTCCCCAACCAGCACATCGTGGGCTTAACTTATGTCCCATGACCTCCCCCCGCTCCACCTATGGCGGCGGTTACTACTCCGCCTCCTTCCCGGACACCCCGATCTACGACTCCCTCGTGGCCGAGCGCGGAACCCCGCAGATCGCCCCGATCCGGGTTCCCGCGGCGTACGACACGGGCGGCAACCTGCCCGCGCTTCCGTCGGCGCTGCCCGCTCTGCCCGCCGCACCCTCTCCTCAGGCCCCCCAGTACGGCTACCCCCAGGCCCAGCAACCGGCTCCGCTGCAGCAGGCCGCGGCCCCCTACATCCCGCAGCAGGGCGGCGCGCCGCGCGGCTACCCAGGCCCTCAGGCCCAGCAGCCGCAGCGCCCCATGAACGGCGGCGGCACGGGCTACGAGGCGATGCGTCCGGCAGCGCCGCGTCCCGCCCCCGCGGCGCCGCGCCCCGCCCCGGCGCCGTACCAGGACCCGTACAACAACCAGCAGTACCGCGGCTACTGAGGGTGATGCGGCGGAGGTTGTCCGAGCCCTCCGGCAGGATGACCTCATGTCGAAGCCGGTACTGCACTCGATCCACGTCTACCCGCTGAAGGCGGCCGCGGGGCATGCCCCGCACGAGGCCGTCGTGGAGCCATGGGGCCCGGCGGGCGACCGGCGTTGGGTGCTGACCGACGAGAAGAACAGGATCATCACCCAACGCGCGCGCCCGCGGATGGCGTTGGTCTGCGTCGAGGCACTGGCCGGCGGCGCGATCCTGGCGTCCGCGCCCGGCCGTGAACCACTGACCGTCCCCGTGCCCGCACCGGGCGGCACCACGACGGTGGAGATCTGGAACGACAAGGTGGAGGGGGTCCCCGCCGGGGTCGCGGCGGACGCCTGGTTCAGCGACTTCCTCGGCATCGCCGTGCGGCTGGTGCATCTTGACGACCCGGCCACCCGCAGACCCATCGACCCGCTGTTCGCGCGACCGGGCGAGACCGTCAGCTTCGCGGACGGCTACCCCCTGCTCGTCACCACGCTCGCCTCGCTCGACGCCCTGAACACACTGATCGCGCAGGGCGACCGGCCCGAGGAGGGCCCGCTCCCCATGAACCGCTTCCGGCCGAACCTCGTGGTCGGGGGCACCGCCGCCTGGGCCGAGGACGGCTGGTCCCGGATCGCCGTCGGCGAGGTCGTCCTGCGCGTCGCCAAGATGTGCGGGCGCTGTGTCGTGACCACCACCGACCAGACGACGGCCGAGCGGGGCAGGGAGCCGCTGCGCACGCTGGCCCGTCACCGCCGTTTCGGCGACAAGCTGGTCTTCGGGCAGAATCTCGTACCGGAGTCCCCCGGTTCGGTCCGGGTGGGCGACCCCGTGCGGATCCTCGAATAGGGCTTCGCCCGGGGAACACCCACGCAGGGCACAGCCGTTGAGTCCGTGTGAGGCGTTCATGAGGGGCCGGCAGGAGGGGTGATGTGCCTCTCTCTTGCCCGGCCGCGCGCGTGAACGGCTCCGAGGGGGGTTATCACGGACGCAAAGGGGGTGCGGAGCGGTGCGGGCAATCCGGGGAATCTGGCGCTGGCGGCACAACCCGCTTCGGCGTACGACGGACCTCGTCGAGGCGTGGCTGGCGCTGGGGGCACTTGTGCTGATCCTCGTCGCCGCGCCCCTGGCCGGTGTGCTGGTCGGCGGGATCGCCGGGGACGCCCTCCAGCGGTCCGTGCGCGATCAGCGGGAGAACCACCACCCGGTGGTCGCGACCGTGATCAGGAAGTCGGACCGCACTCCGCTGGACCCCGATCCCGAGACGGCCTCCGGACGTGACTCCCACAGCCGGGTACTGGCCCGCTGGACGGCACCGGACGGCACCGCGCGCCGCGGCACGGCCATGGCGGACCTCAAGACCCCCGAGCGCGGCGACCACTTCACGGTGTGGACGGACGGACAGGGCCGAATAGTGGGCCGGCCGCTGGACACCGCGACCGCCGCGACGCACGCCGTCCTCGCCGGGTTCGGCACGGGCGCCGCGTGCGCCGGTCTCGTCGAGGGCACCCGGCGTCTGCTGGTGTGGCGCATGGTGCGCCGCAGGTACGACCGCTGGGACCGGGCGTGGTCCCGGGCGGGGCCGGACTGGGGCAGGACGGGCACGGGCAGCTGACGGCCTTGCGCTCTCCGGTCAACCGCGCGGCCCCGCGCACGCTACGGTGGACCGGCCGAGGTGTTCGGCACCGTCATGAGAGGCTGTTTCCCGTTCCCCGTGAGCCGAGTTGACGGCCAGGCGCTGGGAACACGGCTTGTCAGGACCCGCGTACGACGAGGTGGGGGCACAGCAGCGCCATGGCACAGGGCACGGTCCAGGTGACGCACACCGGCACGTCGCGGTGGCGGCGCCGCACAGGTGAGTACGCATCGCTCGCCGCCGCCCTGGAGGCCGCGGCCGACGGTGACGTGCTCACCATCGCCGCCGGGACCTACCGGGAGAACCTCGTCATAGAGCGGGCGGTGACGCTGCGCGGTCCCGAGGGATCGGCCGGTTCCGTGCGGATCGCGCCCGTCGACGGAGTGCCGCTGACCGTTCGCGCCTCCGCCGTGGTCCAGGACCTGCTCGTGGAGGGCCAGGACTCGGCCGCGCCCGCGCTGCTCGTCGAGGAGGGCACTCCGGAGCTCATGGACATCCGGATCGTCACCCGGTCCGCGGCCGGTATCGAGGTGCGCGGCGGCGCGCGCCCGACGGTGCGGCGGTGCACGGTGGACAATCCGGCGGGCGTCGGCATCTCCGTGCTCGACGGCGGGGGCGGGGTCTTCGAGGAGTGCGAGGTCGTGGCCGCCGGCCAGTCGGGCATCTCGGTGCGCGGCGGCGCGCATCCGCGGCTGGAGCGCTGCCGGGTGCACCACACGGCGGGCGCGGGCCTGTCGGTGACCGGCGAGCAGTCCGCCCTGGAGGCGGTGGGCTGCGAGGTCTACGAGGTCAGGGGCAGCGGCGTACAGATCTCCGCGCGGGCCACGGCGCACCTCACGGACTGCGATGTGCACCGTACGACCTCGGACGGGGTCACGCTCGACACGGACGCCGTGCTGACGCTCGCCGACTGCCGTATCCACGACATCCCGGAGAACGCGGTCGACCTGCGGTCCCGCTCGGTCCTCACCATGACGCGTTCCACGGTGCGCCAGTTCGGGCGCAACGGCCTGTCCGTCTGGGATCCCGGCACCCGCGTGGACGCCAACCAGTGCGAGATCCACGACAGCACGGGCGACTACCCGGCGGTGTGGGTCAGCGACGGCGCGACGGTCGTCCTCGACTCCTGCCGCGTGCACGACGTGCCGGACGCCATCTTCGTGCTCGACCGCGGTTCGCGCGCGGACGTCGTCGACAGCGACATCACCCAGGTCCGCAACACGGCCGTGTCGGTGAGCGACGGCGCCACCGCGCAGCTCGACGACTGCCGGATCAGGGACGCGGCGACGGGCGCCTGGTTCCGCGACCACGGCAGCGGCGGGACGCTCTCCGCCTGCACGATCGACGGTACGCAGACGGGCGTGATCGTCACCAAGGGCGCCGATCCCACGATCGAGCGGTGCACGGTCACCTCGCCCGCCGAGGCGGGTTTCTATGTGTCGGCCGGCGGTCGCGGCAGCTTCCACGGCTGCCGGGTGACGGGCAGCGGCGGCTACGGCTTCCATGTGATCGACGGCTGCCGCGCCACGCTGAAGAAGTGCCGTACGGAGCGGTGCGCGCGCGGGGGTTACGAGTTCGCCGACGCCGGCGGCGACCAGGCGGCCGGCACCGGGCCGCTGGTGGAGGACTGCACGAGCGACGAGAGCGCCCACGTGCGGACCCCGGCCCCGGAGCCCGCCGTGCAGACCGCGGGCCAGTCCTCCGGTCTGCTGGGGTCGATCCCGGGCCAGCGTGTCACCGAGCAGGAGCCGCTGGTCGCCGCCTCGGAGCCGGAGCAGCCCGCGCGCACCTCGGAGGCCGTGCTCGGCGAACTGGACCTGCTGGTGGGCCTCGACAGCGTCAAGCGCGAGGTGCGGGCGCTCACCGACATGATCGAGGTGGGCCGCCGGCGCCAGCAGGCGGGCCTCAAGGCCGCCTCCGCCCGGCGCCACCTCGTCTTCACCGGCTCCCCCGGCACCGGCAAGACGACGGTCGCCCGCCTGTACGGCGAGATCCTGGCGTCCCTCGGTGTCCTGGAGAAGGGGCATCTCGTCGAGGTGTCCCGTGTCGACCTGGTCGGCGAGCACATCGGGTCCACGGCGATCCGTACGCAGGAGGCCTTCGACAAGGCGCGCGGCGGTGTCCTGTTCATCGACGAGGCGTACGCGCTGTCGCCGGAGGACTCGGGGCGCGACTTCGGCCGCGAGGCGATCGACACCCTGGTGAAGCTCATGGAGGACCACCGGGAGGCGGTCGTCGTGATCGTCGCGGGCTACACGGCCGAGATGGAACGCTTCCTGTCGGTCAACCCCGGTGTGGCGTCCCGTTTCTCACGGACCATCACCTTCAACGACTACGGCCCCCAGGAACTGCTGCGGATCGTCGAGCAGCAGGCGGAGGAGCACGAGTACCGGCTGGCGCCGGGCGCGGACCAGGCGCTGCTGAAGTACTTCGAGGCGATCCCCAAGGGGCCCGCGTTCGGCAACGGCCGTACCGCGCGGCAGACCTTCGAGGCGATGGTGGAGCGGCACGCGGGGCGGGTCGCCCAGCTCGCCGAGACGAGCACGGACGACCTCACCCTGCTGTACGCGGAGGACCTGCCGGAACTCCCCTGAGGCCGGGGCCTAGACGGGCGGCGGTTCCGTCCGGGGGCCGCCCTCCGGTTCCTCGGGGTCGGTGCCCGGCCGCGGGGCCGGGACGTCCGGCCTGAGGCGCGCCAGGAGCTTCTCCCGCTCCTCGGCGAAGACGGGGTCCGCCTGGTAGTCCGAGTGTCCGAGGATCGGCGCGGGCAGGGGGTGCTTCTCCGACCGGCAGTACGCGAGCGGGTCCTCCAGCGCCTCGCGGTCGACCTCGGGGCCGCAGTCGCCGGGCAGCCGCATGGGGCCGCCGATGGGGTCGGTGGCCCGGTACAGGTTGCGCCAGCAGTCGACGTCCCGGTGCAGTCCGGTGAGCGCCTCGGGCCCGAAGTGCGCCGGGAACCAGCGCCCGTAGAGCCGCTCCAGCGGTGAGCCGTAGGTCAGCAGCGCGACCCGCTTGCGTACCGCCGGTTCGAGCTGCCAGGCCGCGGCGGCCGCGAGGACACTGCCCTGGGAGTGGCCGGAGAGGACGAGACGTCCGCCGGTGGCGCGGGTCCAGCCGGCGATGCGCCAGGTCAGGTCGGGTACGGCGCGCTCGGCGTAGCAGGGGGGCGCGAAGGGGTGTGCCGCGCGCGGCCAGAACGTACCGACGTCCCACAGGATGCCTATGGTGCGGCGGGCGGTCTGGTCCTTGTAGGCGCGGCGGCCCCAGGTGACGAACAGTATGAAGCCGACGCCGATCAGCCAGGAGCCGAGCGCCTGCGCGGTCTCGGCCGCGCCCTGTACGACGGGGTACGTGCCGTGGGCCGCCTCGCCCGGGGCGTCGCCGGTGGCCAGGGCGCCCGCGACGGCCAGGCCGCCCAGGATCAGCGTCACGACGGAGGTGATGCCGATGATCCGGGGAGCCCGGTCGGTGAGGGAGGCCATGGCGCGGATGCTCGCGATGCGGCGGGTGGTGGTCTCGTCCTTGGGCTCGTCCTCGTAGGCGCGTTCCACCGCGGCCGTCTCGGTGCGGCGCAGTACGACCGTGCGCCGGGCCAGCCAGCCGACGAGGACCACCACGACGAGCAGCAGGGGCGGGATGACGGACGCCTGCCAGGTCAGCAGCACGGGCGGCCCCGCGATCGTGCCGCCGGTGCCGTCCAGCCAGTCGGCGACGCGCTGGGAGACCCCGCCGGACATCACCCCGCCCAGTGCGCAGGCCAGCATCGCGACGGCGGGCCCCGCGAGGCCCCGCATGGCGGTACGGGGATCCGGCCGGGCGCGGTAGAGGACGTGGGCGACGACGCCGAGGGCGATCACCAGCAGGCACTCGACCAGCGCGATGGTGCCGAAGGCGGTGCCGCCGCCGGACAGCCGGTGGTCCGACCGCCAGCCGGGACGCGACCAGCCCGCGTAGACGAAGGTGAGGACGAGCAGGGCGAGCGAGCCGAGGGGCAGCCGGCGCACCAGGGCCGCGTCGAGCTGCTGGTCGAGCCGCTGCTCGCTGCGGCCCCTGCTGCAGACGACCCACAGCACGAAGACCGCCCCCAGCACGAACGACCCGTTCAGGGCCCACCCGAGCACGTCCAGGGCGGCCGGGCCGCCGGCCTCGCGGTCGTAGCGGGCCGCGGCGGCGCCGACCGCCGCGGCGATCGTCAGCAGACCCGCGGCGGTGTGGGCGACCCGCAGCCGGGCGACCAGCCGGCGTCCGTACCAGAAGCCGGGGCGGCCGAGCCCGGCCCGGCTGGTCTCCTCCTCCGGCTCGTTCTCGCGGGGCCTCGGCCGCTGGGACTCGTAGGCGCTCCAGGTGCGGTGCGAGAGGTACCAGAGGAGACCCGTGAGAGCGGCGGGCACCAGCGCGGCGAGGGCCAGACGGCGGCCGGGCTGGCTCCACCAGCCGCCGTCGGAGACCGCCGGGGACAGGAAGCCGAGCCAGGAGTGCTCCTGGGCGCACGCGGCCGTACCCGCGCACTGCCATACGGCCAGGTCGAGGGCGACCTCGCAGGCCGCGGCGACCAGGAGCACCGTGAGGGTCAGACCGGCCAGGCGCACCAGCAGGCCGTAGAGGCGGACCGCCGGCTTTCGGTTGTCGCTCACCGTGGGCCGCATCCAGTGGGCGAGGTTGACCACCATGAACGGCAGGAGCAGCAGCCACAGCGCCCGGGAGCCGTTGCCCGAGGTGAGGTTGCACCAGACGTACGCCTCGGGAATCGGTTTGCCCTGGTGATCCGCGGGCCGCCGTGCCGCGTTGGTCTCGGCTTCGACGTCGTCGGCGCGGCGGAAGACCGCGGCCGTGTCGTCACCGGTGATCCGGACCGTGCGCGGATCGTTCAGCATTTCCTGGGGCGTCGTGCCACCGACGCCGTGGACCAGGAGTTCGAGCGCGGTGTCGGCTGCCTGCTGCCGCCCGGAACCGTTCGCCTCGTTCGTCGGGGCGTGCCCCTGTAGACGCTCCACTGTTGTGTGTCCCCCGTGATGCCTGTCGACATGTGTCATGTCCAGATACAAGGATCGCCTCTGCTGACCCTGCGCGCACCACTCGTCACGGAATCTCCCCGATCCGTGTGACAGTGCCGGACAGGAGGTGGCAGCGTGACGTGTGCGCGTCGCCACAGGCAGTGGCGCGACCTGTGGCGCCCCGTGCGAGGATGGGGCGTCCCGCGGTCCACAGGTGAGGGGAATGTCCTTGTCGGTGTTCGACGCAGGGGCTGCACAGGGCTATGTCGAGCGGGTCGAGGCGAAGGGAACCGGAGCGGACGTGAGCGAGAATCAGAACCTGCTCGCGGAGCAGCGGCGCGCTCTGATCCTGGACGAGGTCCGGCGGCGCGGTGGCGTCCGCGTGAACGAACTGACCAGGAAGCTCGGCGTGTCCGACATGACGGTCCGTCGGGACCTTGACGCGCTCGCCCGCCAGGGCGTGGTGGAGAAGGTGCACGGCGGCGCGGTCCCGGTGGTCGAGGCGAGTACGCACGAGCCGGGTTTCGAGGCCAAGTCGGGTCTGGAGCTGACAGCCAAGGAGGACATCGCGCGGGCGGCCGCGGCACTGGTGGCGCCGGGCACGGCGATCGCGCTGTCCGGCGGCACGACGACGTACGCGCTCGCCCATCAGCTGCTCGACGTGCCGGACCTGACCGTGGTGACCAACTCGGTGCGGGTGGCCGACGTCTTCCACTCGGCGCAGCGCACCTCGGGGCAGCGGCAAGGGGCGGCGACGGTCGTGCTGACGGGCGGGGTGCGCACACCCTCGGACTCCCTGGTGGGTCCCGTCGCCGACCAGGCGATCGAGGCGCTCCACTTCGACGTGCTCTTCCTCGGGGTGCACGGCATATCGGTGGAGGCGGGTCTGTCCACGCCGAACCTGGCGGAGGCCGAGACGAACCGGCGTCTCGTGCAGTCCGCGCGGCGGGTCGTCGTGGTCGCGGACCACACCAAGTGGGGCACGGTTGGGCTGAGTTCGTTCGCCGCGCTGGAACAGATCGACACGCTGGTGACGGACGACGGGCTGCCCGCCGAGGCGCGCACGGAGATCTCCGAGCACCTGCGGCGCCTGGTGGTGGCGGGGGAGTTCGAGGACGACGACGAGGACGCGCCGGACGCCTGACGTGTCCGCCGGGGCGCCCTCAGCGCTGCAGACAGCTGACGTACCGCCGGTTATGGTGACCCTGCCCCGCCGACCGCCGTGTCGCGGGCCGCGTTCCGGACTCGTTCCCACGAGGGGGTCGTACGCATGGTCCGTCGACTGCGCCCCGTGCAACTCGACTTCGTCGGGACCGCTCCCGTGCGGCTGGTGTTCACGCGAGGGGTGGCCGCGTCCCCCGAAGCGGTCTACCGCGCGCTGGCCGAGGATGTCGAGGGCTGGCCGGAGTGGTTCTCCGCCGTCTCGTCGGCGCACTCGGCCGACGGCGGCTCCGGGCGGCGGATCCGTCTCAGGGGCGGCACGCGCTTCGAGGAGACGATCGTCGCGGCCGTGCCCCACACGGTGTACGCGTACCGCGTCGACGTGACCAACGCCCCGGGTGTACGCGCCCTGGTCGAGGAGTGGCGGCTCACTCCGGACGGCGCCTCGGGTACGCGGGTGCGGTGGACGGTGGCCGCCGACGGCACGGCGGCGTTCCGCCTGGTGATGAAGGTGAGCCGGGCAGGGCTCGGCCGGGCGTTCCGCGACGCGGTGGGGAAGCTGGACCGGCGGATCGGTTCGACGCGGGCGCCCTGACGGCCGGCGGGCCGGCGGTCCCGCACCATCCGGGGCCGACGCCACCGGGCGCCACTCCACAGGAACCGCGCCACCCCGGGCTCCCGGCCCCATGTGGCGCGGCTCTTGGAGCCGAGGGCCCGAGTGGCCACCCGGGGCCGGGGGCCACTCCCAGGTCCTCGGAACGAAACCGCTCAGGCGGGCCAGATGCCCGTGGCCAGCAAGGAGTCGATCGTGGCCGCGTAGGGCGCGATGTCCAGTCCCTGGGCGGCCAGCCAGTCGTCCGAGTAGTACTTGTCCAGATAGCGGTCACCTGGATCGCACAGCAGCGTGACCACGCTCCCGGTGCGCCCCGCCGCCGCCATCTCCGCCACGATCTTCAGCGAGCTCCACAGGCCCGTGCCGGTCGAGCCGCCCGCCTTGCGCCCGATGGCTTGTTCCAGTGCCCGCACGGCCGCCACGCTCGCCGCGTCCGGCACCTTCATCATCCGGTCGACGGCCCCCGGTACGAAGCTGGGTTCCATCCGCGGCCTGCCGATGCCCTCGATCCGCGAACCGCAGTCGGTGGTGACCTCCGCGTCACCCGTGGTCCAGCCCTCGAAGAAACAGGAGTTCTCCGGATCGGCCACACAGATACGGGTGTTGAACTGCATGTAGTGCACATAGCGGGCGATGGTCGCCGAGGTGCCGCCGGTTCCCGCGGTGGCCACGATCCACGCGGGTTCGGGATACCGCTCCAACTCCAGCTGGCGGTAGATCGACTCGGCGATGTTGTTGTTGCCGCGCCAGTCCGTGGCCCGCTCCGCGTACGTGAACTGGTCCATGAAATGACCGCCGGTCTGGGCCGCGAGGGCCGCCGATTCCGCGTACATGGTCCGCGGGTCGTCGACGAAGTGGCACCGGCCGCCGTGGAACTCGATCAGCCGGCACTTCTCCGGGCTGGTGGTACGGGGCATGACGGCGATGAACGGCACCCCGATCAGCTTGGCGAAGTACGCCTCGGAGACGGCCGTGGAGCCGCTGGACGCCTCGATGACGGGGCGGCCGTGCCGGATCCAGCCGTTGCACAGCCCGTACAGGAAGAGGGAACGGGCCAGCCGGTGCTTGAGACTGCCGGTGGGGTGGGTGGACTCGTCCTTGAGATACAGGTCGATGCCCCAGCGCTCGGGCAGCGGGAAGCGCAGGAGATGGGTGTCGGCCGATCGGTTGGCGTCGGCCTGGACCTTCCGCACGGCTTCCTTGAGCCAGTGCCGGTACTCCGCGTCGCTGTGGTCGACATCGAGGGTGGCCGTCGGCTCATGGGGGCGGGCCTGCTGCGGGGTGGTCACGGCGGGGCTCCTTCAGGTGCGTGCCGACATCGGGTCGCGCGGTCGGACGCCTCGATCATAGGCACCTTGCGCACACCTTCTCACCTGCATAAACACTCCTTTGAGGATCCCAAAGGGACTGCTGGTGCCACAGGTCGGAGAGGGGTTGGGGGGCGCATTCACGCGAGTGCGCCGGAGGGCATGTGCCACCCCGGGATGCGTACTGGTGCTCGACGCCCGACGCGGGCAGACTGCACGCACAGGACGCCGCTCCCGGCGGGACGCACAATGGACACAGCGGAACGGGACGCGCGGCGTACGCACGCACGACGGGGCACGACCTGGATGCACGACGGGCACGCCCCTGTTCACGACCGAACACACGACGGCACACGACGGCGCATGACAGAGCACGACGGAGCACGACCGAATCGCACAAGGGGGTGGGGCACATGGCGGAGCCGGAGTTCACAGCCACAGGCGTGCGGATCGGGAAGCGGCTGCGTTCGCTCACCCGGGCCGGGCAGGTCCGGATCAGCGACGGCAGGCTGGAGTTGCTCACCAGCTACGGCAGTGAGATCGACAGCGCGCCGGTGCAGGCGGTCCGTGCGTCGAAGCCCTGGTTCGCCCACGAGGACCGGGCGCTCGCGGATGTGAACGGCACCCGCTATCTGCTCACCCTCGGCGACCACGATCCGGCTCCCGGAGAGCCCGGTCCGCCGGCGGCCCGCCGATTCATCGAAGCCGTGCGCAATGCGGCGGGGCGCGTGCGCTGAGCTCCGCGCGGGGCGCCCGTCCGGCCGCCGAGATCACCGCGAGTTGCGGGAGCGCGCCTCCTGAGCCACTCTGTTGTCACGTCACTCTGGGTTTACCGGCGATAACGCTGCGAACCAGCCCGCCGGCCACCGACAGCAGGCGGTCGGCGCGCGCAGGCAGCCCGCTGGATCCGCACTCGTCTTCTTCCGGACCTCAATTCGGGGAGTCGCAGCCGTGATCAGCCAGCCAAGCAAACACTGCACGGTGGAGCTCAACGCTCTGCCCTCGCGGATCGGCCAGGTCCGCAGAATCGTATCTGCGCAATTGCGCTACTGGCGTCTCGATCCCTTGATAGACCGGGCCGCGCTCGGCGTGACCGAGCTGTTGACCAACGTCCATCTGCACGCCCGGCCCGACAAGCTGTGCACCGTCGAGATCGAGCTGTTGCTCGACCAGCTCACCGTCTCGGTGCACGACCGCGATCCGCGCCTTCCCGAGGTGCGGGACGCCAACTCCCTCGCCACCTGCGGACGCGGCCTTTCGATGGTTGCCGCGGTGAGCGAGAGCTGGGGTGTGCGGCCGGACGGCGAGACGGGGAAGGTCGTGTGGTTCACCCTCACGGCTCCCTCCGCCGCGGCGGTGGCGGGGTCCGGTCGGCCGCCGTACGCGGCGGTCTCGGGGGCGGGCGGTCTCGGGTTCGTGGAGGTGGAGCGTGGCGGGGATGCGTTGGCGCCCGCTCCTGGGGGCGGACACGCTCCCGCCCGGTCGGCCGTTGCCGGCTGACCGGGCGGTGACAGGCGCTCCGCGGCGGGGGCGAGTCGTTCTCGCCCCCGCCGCCCCTGCCCTCCCCCTTCGTCACGTACTCGGGGGCTCCGCCCCCGAACCCCCGGTCCTCAAACGCCGGACGGGCTGAGAACGTCGCCCGGGCGGGCTGAGGGGAGCGTGTGCGCGGGCTTCGGGGTGGGAGCAGGGGCGCGCAGCCCCGCTCCCCAGGGGCGTGGCCCCCAAGGCGGGGTCATTCTGTGGCGATGGCTTTCAGTACGTTCAGACGTGCCGCCCGGCCCGCCGGACGCAGCCCCGCGAACAGCCCCGCCGCGAGCCCCACGCCGGCGACCACGGGCAACTGCGCCGGCGGCAGCGCGAACGCGAACGCGCTGTTCGACGCGCCGTCGGACGCCTTGACGAGCACCCAGCCGAGGAACCCGCCGAGCGCGAGTCCGCCCACCGTGCCGAACGCTGCCACCAGCACCGACTCCCAGCGGACCATGGCGCGCACCTGCGAGCGGGTCTGTCCGACGGCCCGCAACAGGCCGAGTTCGCGGGTGCGTTCGTGGACCGCGAGGGTCAGTGTGTTGGTGATGCCGAGCAGTGCGATGAGCACGGCGAGCGCGAGCAGCGCGTAGACCAGGGTGAGCATCATGTCGATGGCACCGGCCGAGGACCGCGCGTACTCGTCGCGGGTCTGCACCTCGGGGTTGCCGTACGCCCTCGCGACCTTCTCGACCGCCGCCCTGCCCTCGGACGCGTCCACACCGTCCTTGAAGCTCACGGCGACGACCGTGTCGGAGTCCTGGGTTCGGTGCGGGGCCCAGGCCTCGCGGGTGATGACGTACTCACCGGCCAGCTCGGAGCGGCCGTAGACCGCGCGGACGGTGAAGGTTTCCGTCGTGCCGTCCGTGAAGGCGAGCCGGGTGGTGTCGCCCACCTCGAGGTCCTGCTTGTCGGCCTCCTGTTCCGTGACGGCGATCCCGTCGGCGCCCAGGGCGCGCATCGAGCCCCGTACGTCGCCCAGGTCGAAGGTGCGCTCCAGCCCGACCGGGTCCGTCACCGTCAACGCCCGGCCGCTGCCGTCGACTTCGGCCACCCCGCGGCCCAGCCCGACCGCCGTGTCGACCTCGGGGCGGTCGGCGACGGCACCGGCCAGCGCGGGGCTCAGTCCGCTGCCGCCCGCGCCGAAGGACGGGGTGCTCACGACGACGTCCCCGGCGAAGGACCGTGACACCGTCTGATCCATGGTCGCCTTCAGCGAGGCACCGAAGACCGTGAACAGGGACACCACGGCGACGCCGATCATCAGGGCGCTCGCGGTGGCGGCGGTGCGCCTGGGGCTGCGCAGGGCGTTGCGCGCGGCCAGGGCGCCGGTGACACCGCGCAGCCGGTCGAGGGGAGCCCCCAGGACGCGTACGGCGGTGGTCGCGGCCACCGGGCCGAGGACCACGAAGGCGGCGAGTGCCAGCACCGCGCCTCCGCCCGCGAGCCACAGGGACGGACTGACGACGCCGGTCAGGGTGACGGCGACCGCCAGGGCCGCGAGTCCGGTGCCCACGACGGCGCGGGCCCGGGACGCGCCGGACCGGTCGACGGACGTCTCGCGCAGGGCGGCCAGCGGTGCGGTGCGCCCGGCCCGTACGGCGGGCAGGAGCGCGGAGCCGAGGCAGACCACGACGCCGACCGCGAGCGGCAGGACCATGGACAGGGCGCTGATCACCAAGTCACCCTCGGGGAAGGGGAATCCGATGGCCGGGAACAGCGCCTGCAGACCGGCGGCGATACCGATGCCGGCCGCGAGACCGGCCGCGGACGCGACCACGGCGACCACGCCCGCCTCCACGAGCGTCGACGCGGTGACCTGGCGGCGGGAGGCGCCGAGGGCGCGCAACAGGGCGTTCTCACGCGTGCGTTGGGCGACCACGATCGCGAAGGTGTTGTGGATGGAGAAGGTCGCGACGAGCAGCGCGACACCGGAGAACACCAGCAGGAACGTGGTGAAGAGCGTCAGGAACTGGCCGGAGATCATCTCGGTGTTCTCCTCGGCCAGTTCCTGACCGGTGATCGCCTCGACTCCCTCGGGCAGTACGGGAGTCAGGGCGTCGACGAGTTCCCGCTGATCGATGCCGGGACCCGCCCGTACGAGGATGCTCGCGGCCTCGCCGGGCTTCGCGGTCAGGTACTTCTCGGCGTCGGGGCGTGTCATGCCGGTGAAGGTCACCTGTGCCATGCCGTCCTCGCCGCCGAAGGTCGCGAGGCCGACGATCGTCACCTCGACGGGGTCGGGCGTCCGCAGGGTCGTCGTGTCGCCGATGCGCAGGTCGCCCTGCTCGGCCGCGCCCCGGTTGACGACGACCTCGCCGGACTTCGCCGGGGCGCGGCCCTCGGCCAGGCGGTAGGCGTTCAGCTCGGGGTCGTCGATCCAGTTGCCCGCGAGGGTGGGCGGGCCCTGGCCGCCGATGGGCTCGCCGTCGGCGCCGACGAGCTGGGCCGCGCCCTGGATGTCGGGTGCTGCCGCCGCGACACCCGGGGTCTTCCCGACGACGGCCACCAGGCCGGCGCCGACGGGCGCCCGTACGCCCTGGCTCTCGCCCGGCGTGGTGATGGTGTCGGCGCTGCGGACCACGGCGTCGGTGCCGCTCGTGGCGTCGCCGAACATCGTGTCGAAGGAGGCGCGCAGGGTGTCGCCCATGACGAGCGTGCCCGCGAGGAAGGCGACCCCCAGGAGGACCGCGAGGAAGGTGCCGGCGAAGCGGCGCTTGTGGGCACGGAGCGAGGAGACACTGATCCGCACGGACGCGTTCACGGCATGACCCCTTCGCTCCCGAAGCCGCTGCCGAACCTGCCGTCCGACCCGCCCGCCGACCTGCTGTCCCGCCTGCCGTCCGACCTGGCGTCCGACCCGTTGTCGAAAGCCTTCAGGCGGTCCAGGACCCGGTCGGCCGTCGGGGACTCCATGTGGTCCACGAGGCGGCCGTCGGCGAGGAAGACGACCTCGTCGGCGTGCGCGGCGGCGACCGGGTCGTGGGTGACCATGACGACCGTGCGGTCCATCTGCCGCACGGCCCGGCCAAGGAGGTTGAGAACCTCCTCGCCGGAGCGCGAGTCGAGGTTGCCGGTCGGTTCGTCCGCGAAGACGACATCGGGCCGGCCGGCGAACGCCCGTGCCACGGCGACGCGTTGCTGCTGTCCGCCGGAGAGTTCGGCGGGCCGGTGGCGCAGTCGGTCGCGCAGACCGACGACGTCCACGAGGGCGTCGATCCATGGATCCGAGGAGCCGTCGCTCCCGCCCTCGCCCCCGCGCCCGCGGCCACGCCCGCGGCCGGCGAGATCCATGGGCAGCGTGATGTTCTCCGCGACGGTCAGCGTCGGCACCAGGTTGAACACCTGGAAGACGAAACCGACGCGGTCGCGCCGCAGCAGCGTGAGGCGGCGGTCGTCGAGCGTGCCCAGCTCGGTGTCGCCGATGAAGGCGGCGCCCGAGGTGAGGGTGTCCAGACCCGCCGCGCAGTGCATCAGCGTGGACTTGCCGGAGCCCGAGGGCCCCATGATCGCGGTGAAGCGTCCGGCGGGAAAGGTGACGTCGATCCCGTCCAGGGCCCGTACGGCGGTGTCGCCGGCGCCGTACACCTTCACCGCTCCGGCGACCCGCGCCGCGGTCCGTGTGCCCCTGGTGGTGGTCGCCGAGGACGCCGCGTTCATGCCGCACCGCCCTTGCCCGTACGGCCGAAACGCTCGTCGGCGAGCGTGTGTCCGAAGCGCCCGTCGGCATCCGCGTGTCCGAACTGCTCGTCCAGGACGGAGAGGCGGCGCCAGTACTCGTCCTCGTCGATCTCGCCGGCGGCGAAGCGCCTGCCCAGCAGCGCGATCGGTGAGTCGCCGGACGGGCGGGGCCGGTCGGGTCCGCGCCACGGGCCGCGACGGCCGCGCCACACCGTGCGGCGCAGGACGGTCACGACACCGATCACGACGGCCGCCCAGATCAGCGGGAGGAACAGGATCCACGGGCCGGGCCCGCCGTCCCAGTTCGCCAGGGTCTGCATCTGAGGTCATCTCCTAGGGAGGTGTTCCGGTGATGCTCCGAGGCTCGCGCCGGGAAGGGGTCCGGGTCGTCGTACGGCCAGCGGCAGTACGGGTACCTCCGTGGGAGTAGGCAGGAGGGCGTCGCCTGCTCCTTGCGCCTGCTCCTTGTGGGTCTGTCTGCCCCTCGATTCTGTAACTACTAGTATGTACAGTATCCGTGTGAGCACTCCGGAGCGTCTGATCGAAGCCACCCGCGAACTGCTGTGGGAGCGCGGTTACGTGGGCACGAGCCCGAAAGCGATCCTGCAGCGGGCGGGCGCCGGCCAGGGCAGCATGTACCACCACTTCACGGGAAAGCCCGGGCTGGCCCTGGCCGCGATCCGGCGTACCGCCCAGGAGACGCGCGCCGCCGCGGAAGCGGTGCTCGGCGGGCCCGGTTCCCCGTACGAGCGGATCGAGGCGTATCTGCGGCGCGAGCGGGACGTCCTGCGCGGCTGTCCGGTCGGACGGCTGACCATGGACCCGGACGTCGTCGCGAGCGACGACCTGCGCGCGCCCGTGGACGAGACACTGGACTGGTTGCGCGAACGGCTGGCCTCCATCGTCGAGGAGGGCCAGGAGCTGGGCGAGTTCCCGCCGGCGCTGGACGGCGAGGAGATCGCCGCGACGATCGTGGCCACGGTCCAAGGGGGTTATGTGCTGGCCCGCGCGTCCGGTTCGGCCGCCGCCTTCGACACGGGGGTCCGCGGGCTGCTCTCCCTCCTCGCACCCCGCTCCCCCGCCGGCGACTCCCCCGCCCGCGGCTCGTCCACCCCCACGAAGGCCTGAGCCGCCGGGAGGCATCGATGCACGCCATGCAGTACGAGATCACCCTGCCCGCGGACTACGACATGGGCGTCGTCCGGGACAGGGTGGCCCGCGTCGGGCATCTGCTCGACGACTGGGACGGGCTCGGGCTGAAGGCCTATCTGCTGCGGGAGCGCGGCGTGGACGGCTCGCCGGTCAACCAGTACGCGCCGTTCTACCTGTGGGACACCCCCGAGGGCATGAACTCCTTCCTCTGGGGGCCCGGCTTCCAGGGGCTCGTGAACGACTTCGGGCGCCCCGTGGTGCAGCACTGGGCGGGTCTGGCGTACGAGGACGGGGGCGCCGCCGGTGCCCCGCCCGAGGTCGCGGTACGCAGACGGGTGGGCGTGCCCGACGGCGTGCCGCTCACGGAGGTGGCGCGGGAGGCCGTACGGGAGACGGCGCGGCTGGCCGCGCTTGACGGGGTCGTGGGCGCCGCCGTCGCCGTCGACCCGCGTCACTGGGAGGTCGTGCACTTCTCCCTCTGGGCCCACGACAAGCCCGAGGCCGACGGCGAGAGGTACCGCGTGCTGCATCTGTCGGCGCCGGGGCGTGACCGGCTGCGTCGCGGACGGCAGTGGTGAGCCAGGTCCCTGGGGCTCGTACCGTTCGTACGGTCCTCGGCGACGTGCCTCCGGCCGAGCTGGGGGTGTGTGACGCGCACGACCACCTCTTCTTCAGCAGCCCCCGCCTGCCGGGGCAGGAGTTGCGTGACGCGGGCGCTGCGAGGGCCGAGCTGACCGCGTTCCGTACGGCGGGTGGCGCGAGCGTCGCCCAGTGGACCCCGTACGGCCTCGGGCGGCGGGCCGCCGATCTGCCGCCGCTCGCCCGCGCCGCCGGGGTCCATGTCGTGGCCGCCACGGGACTGCACCAGGCCGTCCACTACGCGCCGGAGGTGCTCGACCGGCTGCGGGGCCGGCTCGCCGACGTCTTCGTGTCCGAGCTGACGGAGGGGCTCGCCACGTCCGGTGTGCGGGCGGGTTTCATCAAGGTCGCGGGCGGTTTCCACGCGCTCGACGCGCATGCCCGCTGGACGATGACCGCGGCGGCCGAGGCGCACCACGCCACGGGGGCGCCGGTCGCGGTCCATCTGGAGCTGGGCACGGGCGCGCTCGACGTGCTCGACCTGCTGTGCGGCGAGTTGGGGGTCGCCCCGGCCAGTGTGATCCTCGGGCACCTCAACCGCTCCCCCGACCCGGTGGTGCACCGGCAGGCCGCCGAGTCGGGTGCCTATCTGGCTTTTGACGGCCCCTCACGCGCGAACCACGCGACGGACTGGCGCATGCCCGAGTCCGTACGCGAGCTCGCGGAGGCCGGGTTCGGCGACCGGCTGCTGCTCGGCGGGGACACGACCACGGCCGGGGCCCGCTCGGTGAACGGCGGGCCCGGTATGCCGTACCTCCTGCGCCGCGTCCGGCCCAGGCTCGAACTCGCCCTGGGGACGCAGCTCGTGGAGCGCATCCTGACGGCGAACCCGCAGCGGGCGTACGCCGTCGGGTGGACGTAGACCCACACCCACAGGGGCGGCGGTCGGCGCGCGGCGGCGCGCCTCAGGTGTGCGCCAGGGCCGTGATCGGGTCGTCCAGCACCGGCTGCCACGCCAACTCGGCCGCGCCCACCAGGCTGTTGTGGTCCAGCGTGCAGGCCAGGATGGGTACGCCGCCGCTCCGCCCCCACAGGCTCCGGTCCGCCACGACGGCCCGCAGCCTCTCCGGGTCGGCGTCGAGGAGGGTTCGGTGGAGGCCGCCGAGGATGATGCGGTCCGGGTTGAGGATGTTGACCAGGCCCGCGAGGCCCTGGCCCAGCCGGTCGATCAGTGCCTCGACGGCGGTGTGTACGCCCGGGTCGCCCTGGTGGTCGCGGATCAGTTCGTTGGCCTGCTGGAGCAGGGACACCTCGGGGCCGGGGTCGCGGCCGGCCGCCGTCAGGAACGCCAGGGGGTCCGCCTCGACGTCCAGGCAGCCCCGGCTGCCGCAGTGGCAGGCGCGGCCCTCCGGGTTGACCGTGAGGTGGCCGACTTCGAGCGCGAGGCCCGAACTGCCCGTGTGCAGACGCCCGTCGAGCACCAGCGCGCCGCCGACTCCGCGGTGCCCGGTCGCCACACACAGCAGGTCGCGGGCGCCGCGGCCGGCGCCGTGCCGGTGTTCGGCGAGCGCGGCGAGGTTGACGTCGTTGGCCGCGAACGCCGGGCCGGTGATGCCGGCCGCGCGGACACACTCCGCGAAGATCTCCCGCACGGGCGCGCCGGCCGGCCAGGCCAGGTGCAGCGGGTTGAGGGCGGTGCCCTCGGGTTCGGCGACGGCCGACGGGACGGCCACTCCGGCGCCCACGCAGCGGCGGCCCGTCTCCCGGAGCAGTTCGGCACCCGCCTCCACGACCGAGCCGAGCACCTTGGCGGGGTCGGCGTCCACGGTCTCGCAGCCGGGGGCGGTCGCCACGATCCGGCCGCCGAGGCCGACCAGGGCGGCCCGGAAGCCGTCGGCGTGCACCTGGGCGGCGAGGGCCACGGGGCCGTCCTCGGCGACTTCGAGGCGGTGCGAGGGGCGGCCCTGCGAGCCGGCCGCGGCGCCCGGGCGGGCGTCGACGCGGATCAGACCGAGTGCCTCCAGTTCCGCGGCGACCGCGCCCGCCGTCGCCCGGGTGACACCCAGCTCGGCGGTGAGCACGGCCCGGGTCGGCGCGCGTCCCGTGTGCACGAGCTCCAACGCGGGTCCGAGCGCACCCCGCCCCCGGTCCAGTCGTGTCCTGGTGCTTCCTTCTCCCACCGCTCCGGGGGTCGCATCGCCGCTCATGGGGGCGAGTCTCCCATGATCCGGTGGCCCGGTGACCGGTCAGTAGCCGGTCACACGCTTCGAAGACCGCTCACCCGCAGGGTGATGTTCAGCCGGCCGGTCAGTCCCAACTCGGGCGGCGCCGTACCCGCGTGGACGCGCGGCACCCCGTGGTGGGCGAGCCGGGCCGGGCCACCGAACACGAACAGGTCGCCGCTGCGCAGTTCCACGTCCGTGTAGGGGCGGCCTCTCGACGCGGTGTTGCCGAACCGGAAGACGCAGGTGTCACCGAGACTCAGCGACACGACGGGTGCGTCGGACCTCTCGTCGCTGTCGCGGTGCATCCCCATGCGGGCGTCGGCGTCGTAGAAATTGATCAGCGCGATGTCGTAGTCGTACGGGGCCGGGCCGTAGTCGTACGCAGCCGGCGGGGCCTCTTCCGTCGGGGTGTGGTCGCCCAGGGCGTCCCGGGCCGCCCGGCGCCCCAGCTCGCCCAGCCAGGCGGGGAACTCCTTCACGGGCGCCCCGTCCCCGTCGACGACCGTTGACGCGTACCCGTACGGATACCAGTGCCATCCGAGGCAGACCTGCCGGGAGGTCATCGTGCCGCCGCCCGGGGTACGGACCGTGCGCAGTCCCGCGGGCGGCCTGGCCCAGGCGCGGCAGGCCTCCAGAAGCTCCTTCTGGCGCCCGGCCGTCAGCCAGTCCGGCAGGTGCACGGCGCCCGGCGCGATCTCCGTCCGGCTCCGGGGAAACAGTTCGGCGTCCATGACTCCCATCCTCGCGCAGGGTCCGCACACACTCCCGCCGTACTCCCACGTGGCCGCCGGGAGTCCCTGAGCTGCGCCTCAGTTAGCCTGGACCCAATGACCGACCGTATGACGACCCCCTCGGCCGAGCTGATGCTGGCGCGCTTCCCCGAGGACTCCCGTGACCAGCTCCGTGCGTGGGACGCCTCCGACGAGTACCTGCTGAAGCATCTCGCCGAGAGCGGGCAGGGGCTCGACGGCACGGTCGTCGTGGTCGGTGACCGCTGGGGCGCCCTCACCACCGCCCTCCAGGCGCACGCGCCGGTGCAGGTCACCGACTCGTACCTCACCAGGGAGGCGACCCGCGCCAACCTGGCGCGCAACGGCGCCGACGAGGCATCCGTACGCCTTCTCACCACGCAGGACGCGGTGCCCGAGCGCGTCGACGTGCTGCTGGTGCGTGTGCCCAAGAGCCTCGCGCTGCTGGAGGACCAGCTGCTGCGGCTGGCGCCCTCCGTGCACGAGGGGACGGTCGTCGTCGGCACCGGCATGGTCAAGGAGATCCACACCTCGACGCTCAAGCTGTTCGAGCGGATCCTCGGACCGACCCGGACGTCGCTGGCCGAGAAGAAGGCCCGGCTGATCTTCTGCACCCCGAACCCCGGGGTCGTGCCGTCGGCGAACCCCTGGCCGCTCAGCTACACGCTGCCCGACGGCATCGGACCCGTCTCGGGCCGCACGGTCGTCAACGAGGCGGGCGTCTTCTGCGCCGAGCGCCTGGACATCGGCACCAGGTTCTTCCTGCAGCACCTGCCGTACGGGCGCGGGGCCGGGCGTGTCGTGGACCTGGGCTGCGGGAACGGTGTCGTCGGTACCGCGGCGGCACTGGCGCGGCCGGAGACCGAGGTGCTGTTCGTCGACGAGTCGTACCAGGCGGTGGCCTCGGCGGAGGCGACGTACCGGGTGAACACCGACGACACAGCCGGGCACGGCAAGGCGGAGTTCCGCGTCGACGACGGCCTGAACGGAGTCCCGGAGGACAGCGTCGACCTGGTCCTGACCAACCCGCCCTTCCACTCGCACCAGGCGACCACCGACGCCACGGCGTGGCGGATGTTCGTCGGGGCGCGCCGGGCGCTGCGGCCGGGCGGGGAGCTGTGGGTGGTCGGCAATCGCCATCTCGGCTATCACGTGAAGCTGCGGCGTCTCTTCGGCAACAGTGAACTGGTCGCGAGCGACGCGAAGTTCGTGGTCCTGAAAGCCGTCAAGCAGGCTCAGCAGTAACCCCTGTCCCGCCGCGCAGGGCGCGCGGGGAGCCGCCGAGTTCACGTCGGCAGGCCTTGTTGAAGGCTTGCAGGTCGGGGATGCCGACCGACGCGGCGACCGCCGGGATGGACAGGGTCGAGGCCCGCAGCAGGTGCCGGGCGCGGTCGAGCCTGCGGCGGCGGATGTACGCGACCACCGTGCCGCCGGTCGTGGCGCGGAAGAGCCGGGTCAGGTGGTTGTGCGAGACGCCTGCGGAGCGGGCCACCGCGGGCACGGTGAGCGGGGCGGCGAGATGGCCCTCGATGTACGCCATCGCGGCGGTGACGGCCGGATGCGGTCCGGGCCGACCGGTGGCCGGAGCCAGGTGGGCGACGCGCCACAGAGCCGCCCAGATTTCGGCCCTGGTGCGCTCGGGTTCGCCCGGCGCGGAGGCGACCGCCTGGAGCAACAGGCCGGTCAGCACAGGGAGTTCGGCTCCGGCGTCCTGCAGTACCGGTACGGTGCGCGGCGTCCCGGTGGCGGCGATGCGCACATGCGCGTACAGATGTTCAGAGCGGCCCTGGTAGCGGTAGCGGACCGTCGCGCCCGGCGGTACGAGACTGACCCTGCCCGGCCGGATGAGGTGCGGGGTGCCGTCCACGGTCAGCTCGGCCTCGTACTGGTACAGGTGCAGCTGCCACAGCTCGGGCAGCCGGAAGACGTCCGTGCGGCTCGCGACTCCGTGCACGCCGACGCCCGCGTTGGCCACGACGGGCGGCTCGCCGAGGTGGATACTCGTCTCCCGCATGGTGAAAAACTACCAGTGGTGGTGAAAGGGGCCAACGCGCGCGGCGGGCCCGGCTCCGTACGGTCGGCGCATGACGCATCCCGAGCACCCTCCCCTGCTGGACTCGGTCCGGATGGCCCGCTTCGTGGCGCACGGCTCGCTGCGCCTGGACGCGGTGGTCCCGGCGGAGCTGAACACCGAGGCGATCGGTTTCCTGGGCCGGGGCGTACCCGACGTGCCGTACGGCAGCACGGTGGCCGACGCCTATCCCGAGGGCTCCTTCGTGCGGCGGCTGCTCGCCGTACCGGCGGTGGCCGGGGCGTTGCGCGGTCTCGTCGGTCCCGACCCGCTCGTCGACCACCACGCCGTGCACGTCCGCGAGCCCCACGAGGGGTCGGCCCAGCCCCTGCACGGTGACGCGATCATCGACGTCCGCACGGACGCCTTCGACGTCCAGCTGATGTACTACCCGCAGGACGTGACCCTGGACATGGGCGGCACCCTGAGCGTGCCCGGAAGCCATCTCCGGCGCACGAACGAGTCGGACACCGGCCGCTACCAGAACCTGCTCGGCCAGTCACGGCTGGTCTGCCCGGCGGGCACCGTGGTGTTTCTGCACCACGGCCTCTGGCACGGCGGGCGGCGCAACGACAGCGACGGCATGCGGTACATGTTCAAGATCCGCTTCAACCCGTCGGTACGGCAGCGCCGGCTGTGGGACACCTCCGACCTCGCCGATCCACGGGTGGCCGCGGAACTCTCGACGACGTTCCCCTGGTACGAGCACGCCACCGGCCGTCTGGAGCTGTACAACCGCGTACTGCTGTGGCGCTCGCTCACGGGCGACGAGTCCTTCGATCCGGAGCACTGGGTCACCCGCGTCTCCAACCGGCCTCAGGAGGAGGTCGTATGAGTGTCCGTCAGCAGGTGCTGGTCCTGTATCTGGGCACGTCGGCGCTGGACTCCCCGGTGGTCGGCTGGTCGGTGTACGACGGTACGGGCCGCACGTCGCCCACCACAGGGGACGGTGACGAGCCCCCGTACGCGTCGGGCGTGGCGGCGCTGCGGGACGGCTGGCGGCTGTTCCAGGCGGCCCAGCTGATCCCGCCGTACCCGGGCGGCGAGTACGACGTGTCGTTCCTCAAGCACGAGTTCTTCTTCGAGAAGCTCGTCGACGTGCCGTCGGGCGGCCCGGGGACGGGTGAGCGGGCCGGGTGAGTGGGTCAGCGGGCGGGGCAGCGGAGGGGTGAGCGGGTCAGCGGGCGTCGAGGACGCCGATGATCCGGGTCACCGCCTCCGCCATGGCCTCGCGCGCCACCACGAGGTACTTGCGGGAGTCCACCGCCTCGGGGTGCGCGGTCAGGAACTCCCTGATCGCGCCGGTCATCGCGATGTTCAGGGCGGTGCCCACGTTCACCTTGGTGATGCCGCCGGTGACGGCCGCCCTCAGTTCGGCGTCCGGGACACCGGACGAGCCGTGCAGGACGAGCGGTACGTCGAGGGCGGCGGTGAGTCGCCCGAGGAGGGCGTGGTCGAGGGCTGCGGTGCGGGTGGTCATGGCGTGCGTGCTGCCGACGGCCACGGCCAGGGCGTCCACCCCCGCGTCGGCGACGAAGGAGCGGGCCTCGGCCGGATCCGTACGGGCCCCCGCCGCGTGGGCGTCCAGCGGGGGCTGTCCCGCCTTGCCGCCGACCTCACCCAACTCGGCCTCGATCCACAGGCCCTGGGCGTGCGCCCAGTCCGCGGCGGCCCGGGTGGCGGCGAGGTTCTCGGCATAGGGCAGATGGGCGGCGTCGTACATGACGGAGCCGAATCCGGCGTCCGCCGCCTGCCGGAGCAGTTCGTCGCTCTGCACATGGTCGAGGTGCAACGCGACCGGGACGGCGGCGTGTTCGGCCGTGGCGGCGGCGGCGCGGGCCAGCGGGAGCAGCCGTCCGTGGCGGAACTTCACCGCGTTGCGGGCATCGGGGTCGTCCGGGTCTGAGGCCCGGAGGAGTCGGCCCCGCCCTTCAGGTGCGAGCCTCGTCGCCCGGGCGTCGGAGCGGCCGGGCGTGGTCGTGGAAGCGGTAGCGGCGCTCGGGTCGTCCCGCCGCTCCGTAGCGCAGGGTCACCTCGGCGCTGCCGATGGAGTGGAAGTGCTCCAGGTAGCGGCGGGCGCTGACGCGGGAGATGCCGGCCAGGGTCGCGCACTCGGCGGCGGACAGGGTGTCCTGCGCGGTTCGCAGCGTGCGTTCGATCAGCGCGGCCGTCTCCACGCTCAGGCCCTTGGGCAGGGTGGCGGGTGCCGAGGCGGGCACGGCCGCTCCGGCCAGCACCCGGTCGACATCGGCCTGGCCGTGCACGACGGTGGCGAGCACCCGGCCGCGCCGGACCGCGTACCGCGCGAGCCGGGCCCGCAGGTCCTCGAACTCGAACGGTTTGAGCAGGTAGTCGACGACGCCGTGCCGGACGGCGCCACGGACCGTGTCGGTCTCCCGCGCCGCGCTGATGACCATGACGTCGCAGTCGTGTCCCGCGGTGCGCAGCCGGGGAATGACGTCGAGCCCGAAGACGTCCGGCAGATACAGGTCGAGCAGGACGAGGTCGGGGTGCAGTTCGTCGACCGCGCGGGCGGCCTGTTCGCCGGTGCTGGCCACTCCCACGACCCGGAACGGCTCGACGCGGTCGACGAAGGCACGGTGGACCCGCGCCACCATGAAGTCGTCGTCGACCACGAGGACGTCGATCGTGTCTGCCCCGCCGGGCGCCCCGTTCATCGTGTCGCTCCTTCCGCCACCGCGTCGGTGAGGTGGCTGACCGTCATGCGTGCGGTGAACATCGCCCCGTCGGGGGTGTTGGTCACCGAGATCTCGCCACCGTGACGCTCGCAGACCAGCCGGGTGAGCGCCAGGCCGATCCCGCGTTCGCCCTCCTGGGCGGCCTTGGTGGTGAAGCCGTGCGAGAAGACCTCCCGGGCGAGTTCGGGAGCGACGCCGGGCCCCGAGTCGCGGACCACGATCTCCACGCTGGAGGCATCCTGCCGCAGTTCGACCTCGACCCAGGCCTCGTGGCCGTCGGGCGTCTCGCGGCCGTGGGGGTCATGGCCCGCCGCCGCGACGGACGCGGCGTCCACGGCGTTGTCGACGAGGTTGCCGACCACCGTCGCCACGTCGGCGGCGTCCTCCGGGATGAGCCGGTCGAGTGCGGTCGCGTCCGAGATGCGCAGGCTGACCTTCCGTTCGGCGGCCAGGGAGGACTTCGCCATCAGCAGGGCGGCGACGGCGGTGTCACGGACACGGCGGCTGAGGGTGACGTCGAGTGACTGGCGGCGCCGGCTCAACGCACGGATGTAGCGCACCACTTCGTCCTGCTCGCCGATCTGGATCAGCCCCGAGATGGTGTGCAGCTGATTGGCGAACTCATGGGCCTGCGCGCGCAGCAGCTCGGAGGAGCTGCGGAAGGACCCGATCTCCCGTTCCAGCCTGGCCAGTTCGGTACGGTCCCGCAGGGTGGTGACCGAGCCGAGCGGGCGGCCGTCCTTGGTCACGGTCATCCGGTTCATCACCAGCACCCGGCCGTGCAGGACGACGACCTCGTCGCGTTCGCCGGCCTCCCCGGACCCGTCGTGCCCGTCACGGCCGTCGTGCCCGTGCCCGGGGCCCGTCGCGCCGTCCCGGTCCCCCGCCAGGACATCGCGCAGCCGTCCCTCGACGCCGAGTTCGGCGAGGCTGCGGCCCACGCAGTCCGCGGGGAGGTCGAGCAGACGCCGTCCCATGTCGTTGGCCAGGGTCAGCCGGTGCTGCGGGTCCAGGGCGATCACGCCCTCGGCGATCCCGTACAGCATCGCCTCCCGGTGCTCGGCCAGGCCGGCGATCTCGCGCGGTTCCAGGCCGAGGGTCTGCCGTTTGACGCGGCGGGCCAGCAGCCAGGAGCCGACCAGGCCGAGCCCGCTGGCGATGCCGAGATAGGCGAGGAGGTACGAGGACGCTCCGCTCAGCCGCTGCCACACCGTCGGGTCCGCCTCGCCGATCATCACGGTGCCCAGCGGCCGCCCGAGGTTCTCCGGTGTCGCGCCGAGCACCGGTACCTGGGCCACGAGTTCGCGGCTGCCGTCCAGGGTCAGCGAGCCGGACCAGCCTCGGCCGTCGGCGACGCCCTCACCGAGGGTCAGCCGGCCGCCGATCGCGGTGGGGTCGGTGGAGCTGACGATCCGGCCGTCGGCGTCGGCGACCGTCACCGAGGTGACCCCGGACTGTGTCTGCGTGGAGTTCACCAGCGGGGCGAGGGCCTGCTGCGGCGCGGGCCGCACGAGCTGGCTGCGGGTCAGCGGATAGGCGGCCAGCTGCTCGGCGAGCGCCATGACGCGGCGGCCCTCGACGCGGTTGAAGGTGGCCTCCGACTGTCTGAGGGAGACCGCCGCGACGGCCAGCAGCACCACCACGACGATGGCGAGCTGCAGCACCAGCATCTCGCCCGCGAGGGTCTGGCGACGGAAGGCGGCGACCACGACGGACTCAATCTCTCGTGCTGACACGGCGTTGCACGGCTCGGCTGCCGGGTCGCACCATCATGGCCCGCGCCCGCGGCCGGGAGAAGGGACCGGCTGACACAAAGACCACAACCTCCGTTGGTTCCGCAAGAGAGACAGCCGCCCGGCGCGCGGGCAGTATGTGGCCCACGTCACCCTCCCCCCCCATCCAGGGCGTCCCCGTATCCCCCCGGCTCCAGTACGGGGACGCCCCTCCCCCGTATCTCATGTACAGGTGGTGGAACTCGTGCGCCTGAGCACTCCCCTCGCCCTGTTCGGGGCCGCCGTGCTCGTGCTCGTGGGACCTCCGCTGCTCACGGCCGGCGGTGGTGCCGAGACCGGCACCCAGATCCCCGGCCTGCGCTTCATGGTCCCCAACACGCCCGGTGGCGGCTACGACATCACGGCCCGTACGGCGGCGAAGAACGCCGAGGACGCCGAACTCACCCACAACATCGAGGTGTTCAACCTGCCGGGCGCCGGAGGCACCGTCGGGCTGAGCCGGCTGGTGAGCGAGCACGGCAACGGCAAGCTCGCCATGTCGATGGGGCTCGGTGTGGTGGGCGCGGTGCGTTCCAACGACGCGCCCAAGACGCTCGCCGACACCACCCCCATCGCCCGGCTCACCGAGGAGCAGGACGTCGTCGTGGTCTCCAAGGACTCCCCGTACAAGTCGGTCGACCAGCTCGTGGACGCCTGGAAGGCCAATCCCGGCAAGCTGCCCGTGGGCGGCGGTTCCTCGCCCGGCGGGCCCGACCACCTCGCGCCGATGCTGATGGCGAAGGCCGCGGGCATCGCCCCCAAGGACGTCAACTACGTCCCCTTCGACGGCGGTGGCGAGCTGCTCGCCTCGATCCTCGGCGACAAGGTCGCCTTCGGCGTGTCCGGCGTCGGCGAGTACCTCGACCAGATCAAGGCAGGTGAGCTGCGGGTGCTCGCGGTCACCGGACCCGAGCGGGTCGACGAGCTGGACGCGCCCACGCTCAAGGAGTCCGGCTACGACGTGGACTTCACCAACTGGCGCGGCATCGTCGCCCCGCCGGGCCTGTCCGAGGCCGAACGCGACAAGCTCGTACGCCTCGTCGAGGAGCTGCACGACTCCCCCGAGTGGCAGAAGTCCCTGCGGACGAACGGCTGGGACGACGCGTTCCTGACCGGTACGGAGTTCGGCGAGTTCCTGGACGCCCAGGACGAGCGCGTGGTGTCGGTGCTGAAGGAGCTGGGACTGTGACGACGCCGGCCACCGACGTCCCCGCGACGCCGCCCACACCCCCGAAGCCCGCGGACCCGCGCCGCGCCTGGCTGAGGGAGCACTCCGAACTCGGCGTCTGCGTCCTGCTGCTGGCGCTCGGCGCGCTGGTGCTGACCGACGCGCTCACCATGGACGTCGACATCACCCAGCGCGGGCCCGTCGGACCGAAGACCGTGCCGATCGTGGTCGGCGCCGGACTGCTCGTGATCGCCGCGCTGCTCGCCGTGGACGTCCTGCGCGGCGGTCACGGCGAGGCGGAGGGCGGCGAGGACGTCGACCTGTCCGAACCGGCCGACTGGCGCACGGTGTCGCTGCTCGCCGGGGTGTTCCTCGGCTCGGCCGTCCTCATCGAACCGCTCGGCTTCCCCGTCGCGGGCGCCCTCCTCTTCTGGGGTGCCGCCTTCGCGCTGGGCAGCCGCCGGTTCGACAAGGACCCGCTGATCGCGGCGGCCCTCTCCCTCAGCACGTACGTCGTCTTCAACAATCTGCTCGGGGTACCGCTGCCGGGCGGCCCGCTGATGGGAGTGCTCTGACATGGACGCCCTCAACTCCCTGATGGACGGCTTCGGTACGGCCCTCACCCCGGTCAATCTGCTGTGGGCCGCCCTCGGTGTGCTGCTCGGCACCGCGATCGGCGTACTGCCCGGTATCGGCCCCGCGATGGCGGTGGCGCTGCTGCTCCCGGTGACGTACGGACTCGAACCGATCGGCGCGTTCATCATGTTCGCGGGGATCTACTACGGGGCGATGTTCGGCGGTTCGACCACCTCGATCCTGCTGAACACACCCGGCGAGAGCGCCGCCGTGGTCGCGGCCATGGAGGGCAACCCGATGGCCAAGGCGGGGCGGGGCGCGCAGGCGCTCGCGGCCGCCGCCATCGGCCACTTCGCGGGCGGCCTGATCGGTACGGTCCTGCTGGTCGCGCTCGCCCCGACGGTCGCGGACCTGGCGGTGGACATCGGCGCGCCGGACTACTTCGCCATCATGGTGCTGGCGTTCATCGCGGTGACGTCGGTGCTGGGCTCGTCGCGGATCAGAGGTCTCGCGTCCCTGCTGATCGGCCTGACCCTGGGCCTCGTCGGCCTGGACCAGATGACCGGCCAGCAGCGGCTCACCTTCGGTTCGCTGCAACTCGCCGACGGCATCGACGTGGTGATCGTGGCGGTCGGCCTGTTCGCGATCGGCGAGGCCCTGTGGGTGGCGGCGCACCTGCGGCGCAGCCCCGGCAGACCGATCCCGGTGGGCCGGCCGTGGCTCGGCCGCGACGACGTACGGCGGACCTGGAAGTCCTGGCTGCGCGGGCCGTTGATCGGCTTCCCCTTCGGCGCGATCCCGGCGGGCGGCGCCGAGATCCCCACGTTCCTGTCGTACGCCACGGAGAAGCGGCTGTCGAAGCACCCGGACGACTGGGGCAAGGGCGCGATCGAGGGCGTGGCGGGTCCTGAGTCGGCGGCGTCGGCCTCCGCGGCGGGCACGCTGGTGTCCATGCTGACGCTTGGCCTGCCGACGACGGCGGTCGCGGCCGTCATGCTGGCGGCCTTCCAGCAGTACGGCATCCAGCCGGGTCCCCTCCTCTTCGAGCGCGAGCCGGACCTGGTGTGGGGTCTGATCGCCTCCCTCTTCGTCGGCATGGTGCTGCTGCTGGCCCTCAACCTCCCCCTGGCCCCGGTCTGGGCGAAGCTGCTGCGCATCCCGCGCCCGTATCTGTACGCGGGGATCCTGTTCTTCGCGGCGGTCGGCGCGTACGCGGTCGGCGGCGAGGTCATCGACCTGGTGATCCTGCTGATCATCGGCCTGATCGGCTTCGGGATGCGGCGTTACGGTCTGCCGGTGCTGCCCGCCGTCATCGGCGTCATCCTCGGCCCCAACGCCGAGCAACAGTTGAGGCGCGCTCTGCAGATCAGCGACGGCAGCGTGTCGGGGCTGGTCGACACGCCCTTCGCGGTGACCGTGTACGCGGTGACGGCCCTGCTGCTGCTCTGGCCCCTGTTGCGGAAAGTCGTGACCCGTGTCCGTGCGAGGGCCTGACCCGGCCGCGCGGTAGTTGCCCTTTCTATAACTATTGTCGCTTTTGCTATGTTTCATGCCTTCCGTCGCGGTGACCCGGACAGCACACCGGACCCAGAAGGAGGGTGCTGAAGGATGATCACCCAGGAGCAGATACCGGCAGTACTGGAACATCCCGTGTACGACGCCGAGGGCAGCAAGATCGGGAACGCGAACCACGTCTTCTTCGACGATGCGACCGGTCGTCCGGAATGGGTCAGCATCAAGACCGGCTTCTTCGGCACCAGCGAGTCGTTCGTGCCGATCCGCGAGGCGGTCGTGGTCGAGGAACACCTTGAGGTGCCCTACGCCAAGAGCATGGTCAAGGACGCGCCCAACGTCGACGTCGACAGCGGCGGCCACCTGTCCGAGTCGGAGGAGGTCCGGCTGTACGAGCACTACGGCATCGCCTGGGACGACGCCTGGCAGCAGGCGAACCAGCCCGACGCGGGCGGCTGGGCCCACTCGAACACCGCCGGGACGACCGCGGCGGCCGGCACCACGGACACGGACATGCGCACGCCCGAGGACGAGGCGATGACGCGGTCCGAGGAGCACATGCACGTCGGCGCCGAACGGTACGAGACGGGGCGGGCGCGGCTGCGCAAGTACGTGGTGACGGAGGAGGTCCAGCAGACGGTACCCCTGCGCCACGAGGAGGTACGCGTCGTGCGCGAGCCGATCACGGACGCGAACGTGGGCGACGCCCTGTCGGGCGCGGAGATCTCCGAGGCCGAGCACGAGGTCACGCTGCACGCCGAACGCCCCGTCGTGGAGACCGAGACGGTTCCGGTGGAGCGGGTGCGGCTGAGCACCGAGGAGGTCACCGAGGAGGAGACCGTCACCGGTCAGGTCCGCAAGGAACGGATCGCCGCCGACGGCATCGAGGACGACGACGAGGGCCGCCCGCGCCGGTAGTGCGCACGCGCCGCGCCGCATGTCCCCACCCCCACCGCCTGTCCGGCCGTCGGCCGGGAGCGCCGGTCCGAGCCGCAGGTTCGAGCCCTTGACGGGTTCGGACCTGCGGCTCCCCGGCCGTGGCGACCGTGTGGACGGGGGTCAGGCGACGCGGTGCACCAGTTGAGTGGTCAGTTCGTAGCGGGCGCCGACGATCTGCAGCGCCCCCGAGTCCACCTTGGCGGCGAGGTCGGGCTCCGCCGCGAGCCGTGCGCGGATGAGCCGTATGTTGGCGTCGATCGTCGCGTCGACGCGGGCGTCGCCCTCCTTGCCGCGATCGATGGCCGGGCTGATCTGGTCGGCCAGGTACTGGATGTGGTCGGGCAGCCGCTCGCCCGACTCGTCGGCCTGGACCGTCGCCTTCACGGCACCGCACGACTGGTGGCCGAGCACCATGAGCAGGGGGATGCCCAGTTCGAGCACCCCGTAGGCGAGGCTGCCGAGCACTGCCTCGTCGAGGACCTGGCCCGCGCTGCGGACGGTCATCAGATCACCGAGGCCCTGGTCGAAGACCAGCTCCGGAGGGACCCGGGAGTCGATGCAGCCGAGCAGCAGCGCGAAGGGGTGCTGACCGGTCGTCAGCGTCTGCCGGACGGCGGGGGACTCGTCGGGGTGCTTCTCGCGGAAGGTGCGCCAGCGGCGGTTGCCCGCCGACAGCTCCCGCAGGGCCTCTTCGGCGGTGGTGGGCCGCTTGCGCGCGGCGGCCGGGGCCGCGGCGACCGCGGATCCGGCGCCGACGGTCAGCCCCGCGCCGAGAACCGCGGTCCCGGTGAGGGCCGCGCGGAGGAGGGAACGCCGGGCGGGGGGTGCCGCGTCGGCGGTTATGTGAGGTGCTGGGTCAGAGATCACGGAGGGGAACGTACGTCCGTCCCGCCGTCCCTCTGTTCGGGTTGCTCAATCCTGAGCAGTTGTTGAACCACTCTTGGCGATTCCAAGAGAAGCCCTTGCACCGGCTGCTCCCGCCCGGGCCCAGGGCGCGCGCCGCCTCATCGCCCCGTACGCACGCCGCCAGCCGCTGACCGCGTACCAGCCGACACACCAGCTGAGCAGTACGTTGCCGACGAGGGTCTCCCTGTCGCCGCTGCGGGCCGCGTTGTGGAGGGCCGCCCCGGTGACATAGGTGAGCAGGACCGCGAGAAGGATCCAGAGGGCGGTTCGCACGTACGGCTCCCAGCAAGACGCGGAAAGCGCCAACGTATCCACGCGTCGGGAACCCCGGGTGCCGCTGACTCTTGTTGGTGACTTCCTGATCAGGGCTGACTGTCGTGGGGCGAATTCCGGCCTGCCCTGGAGCAAGCAGCCGAGAGGGGCGGGACGACACGGCGGCGCGCACGGACCCGTACCGGCGTCGTCCCGCCGCGCACGGCAGAGTGGGTACCCACCGCACCGAACGGACAGGGAAGTTGATGTCATGACCGACAAGCTCACCGTCAGTGTCCTGGGCACCGGGATCATGGGCGCCGCGATGGCCCGCAACCTCGCGCGCGCCGGACACACCGTCCGGGCCTGGAACCGCAGCCGGGACAAGGCCGAACCGCTCGCCGCCGACGGCGCGCACATCGCCTCGACGCCCGCCGAGGCCGTGGAGGGCGCCGACGTCGTGGTGACCATGCTGTACGACGGTCCCGCCGCGCTGGACGTGATGCGGCAGGCCTCGCCCGCCCTGCGCGCGGGCACGGCGTGGGTGCAGTCCACGACCGCGGGCCTCGACGGCGTCGCCGAACTGGCCTCTTTCGCCCGCGAGAAGGGCCTCGTGTTCTACGACGCTCCCGTGCTCGGCACCCGGCAGCCCGCCGAGGCGGGGCAGTTGCTCGTCCTCGCCGCCGGTCCGGGCGACGGCCGGGACACCGTGGCACCGGTCTTCGACGCGGTCGGCGCCCGTACGGTGTGGACCGGCGAGGACGGGGCGGCGGGCAGCGCCACCCGGCTCAAGCTCGTCGCCAACAGCTGGGTCATCGCCGCCACCAGCGCGACCGGCGAGACCCTCGCCCTGGCCAAGGCGCTGGGCGTGGAGCCGCGGAGCTTCTTCGACGCCATCGCCGGCGGCCCACTCGACATGGGGTACCTGCACGCCAAGAGCGCCCTCATCCTGGAGGACCGGTTGTCGCCCGCCGCCTTCGCCGTGTCCACCGCGGGCAAGGACGCCCGGCTCATCGTCGAGGCCGGTGAGCAGCACGGGGTCCGCCTGGACGTCGCGGCGGCGAGCGCCGAACGCTTCGCGCGGGCCGCCGCGCAGGGCCACGGGGACGAGGACATGGCCGCCGCCTACTTCGCGAGCTTCGACGAGGGGGCCGGGGAAGCGACCGCCCGATAGACAGCTCCGGGGGTTCGACCGCCAGGTAGGGCGACAGCTCCGGAGGGTTGGCCGCCCTGCGGGGCGACAGCCTCGGCGGCCGGGCGCCGGGCCGAAGCGGTCCGCCCGCGCCGGGGCGCCGGGCGGGCGGGCCCGCGGTCAGTCCCGCGACCCGTCCGCCAACATCCGTCCCAGCACCGCCCGTTGAAGCGGCAGCACCTCACCGTGCAGGGTGCGCCCCTTCTCCGTGAGGGACACCCGTACGCCTCGCCGGTCCTCGGGGCACATGCAGCGTTCGACGAGGCCGTCCTTCTCCAGGCGACCGATCAGCCGGGACAGCGCGCTCTGGCTCAGATGCACCCGTTCGGCGATCTCCTGGACGCGGTAGGCGTTCCCGCCGTCCGCCGGCGCGCCCGCGGCCAGTACGTCGAGCACCTCGAAGTCGCTGGCACCCAGGCCGTGTTGGTGCAGGGCGCGGTCGAGTTCGCACAGTGTGCGCGCGTGCACCGCGAGGATGTCGCGCCATCGGTCCACGAGCCCCTGCTCGGCCTTCTCCGCAGCCGCCATGGCCGCACTTTAGCGGAACGCGACTTTGTTGCGTCGGAATTAAATGCAGTTGCATTCAATGCACGCGCATGTACTGTGTCGCGCATGACCTCTCCGCTCACCACCCCGGCGCCCCGGGGACACTGGACGCCTCGCCTGTGGGGCACCCTCCTGGTGCTCTGCGCCGCGATGTTCCTGGACGCGCTCGACGTGTCGATGGTCGGTGTCGCCCTGCCGTCCATCGGTTCCGAACTGGACCTCTCCACCTCGACCCTGCAGTGGATCGTCAGCGGCTACATACTCGGCTACGGCGGCCTCCTGCTCCTGGGCGGTCGCACCGCCGACCTCCTCGGCCGCCGCCAGGTGTTCCTGGTGGCCCTCGCCGTCTTCGCCCTCGCCTCCCTGCTCGGCGGCCTCGTCGACTCCGGTCCTCTGCTGATCGCGAGCCGCTTCATCAAGGGCCTGAGCGCGGCGTTCACCGCCCCCGCCGGGCTGTCGATCATCACCACGACGTTCCCGCAGGGCCCGCTGCGCAACCGCGCCCTGTCGATCTACACCACCTGCGCCGCCACCGGCTTCTCGATGGGCCTCGTCCTGTCCGGGCTGCTCACCGAGGCCAGCTGGCGGCTGACCATGCTGCTGCCCGCGCCCATCGCGATCCTCGCCCTGATCGCAGGCCTGAAGCTCATTCCGCGCAGCGAACGCGACCGCACCCACCGCGGCTACGACATCCCCGGTGCCGTCATCGGCACGGCCTCGATGCTGCTGCTCGTCTTCACCGTCGTCGAGGCACCCGAGGTGGGCTGGACCTCGGCCCGTACGCTGCTGTCGTTCCTCGCGGTCGCGGTCCTGCTCACCGTCTTCGTCCGCGTCGAACTGCGCAGCGCCAGTCCGCTGATCCGGCTCGGCGTGCTGCGCTCCGGCGACCAGGTCCGCGCCCAGCTGGGCGCCATGATGTTCTTCGGCTCGTACGTCGGCTTCCAGTTCCTCGTCACGCTGTACATGCAGTCGCTGCTCGGCTGGTCGGCCCTGCACACCGCGCTCGCCTTCCTGCCCGCGGGCGCGCTCGTGGCGCTCTCGGCGACGAAGATGGGCGCGATCGTCGACCGGTTCGGGACGCCACGGCTCCTCGTACTGGGCTTCGCCCTGATGGTTGTCGGCTACGCGCTGTTCCTGCGCGTCGACCTCGACCCGGTGTACGCGGCGGTGATCCTGCCGTCGATGCTGCTGATCGGCGCTGCCTGCGCGCTGGTCTTCCCCTCGCTCAACATCCAGGCCACCAACGGCGTGGAGGACCACGAGCAGGGCATGGTCTCGGGTCTGCTCAACACCTCGGTGCAGGTGGGCGGTGCGATCTTCCTGGCGATCGTGACGGCCGTCGTGACGGCGAACTCGTCCGGCGGTTCCTCGCCGCAGGCGGTCCTGGACAGCTACCGGCCCGGTCTCGTCGTGGTGACCGCGGTCGCCCTGGCCGGCCTGCTGATCACGGCCACCGGCCTGCGCGGACGGCGTACCCCGCAGACCACGATCCTGGTCGCCGCGTCCGAGCCCGCCCCGCAGGCGGCGCGGAAGACACGGGAGCGGCAGGACGACGACCGCGTGACGGTACGCGACTGACCCCCGGCCTCCCCCTTCACATCACCCCGGGATCGACCTCGGCGTCGTGCGTCCGGAGGGCCTTGTTGCCCTGCCGGGCGCACAGCTGTGACACTCCCCGCATGGAACACACCAGGGGGCACCGGACACAGTCCGAGCGGGACGCGATCACCGTGGAGATCGGATACGCCCTGGCCAGCGCCGTGTTCGCGGCGGCCGTGCTGTTCGGGGTCCTGGCCGGTCCCGCACTGCTCTTCGACCTGCCGACGGCCGCCGAGAAGGTCCTGCTCGTCGCCGGCACGGCGCTCGCGGCCGCCCTCTTCCTCCTACGGGTGATCTCGGTGCTGGTCCGCTTCCGTCAGGGGCCTCAGCCCAGCCAGCCCGGCCGTACCAGCCCCGACTCGTAGGCCAGCACGACCAGTTGGGCGCGGTCGCGGGCGCCCAGCTTCACCATCGTGCGGCTGACATGGGTCTTGGCCGTCAGGGGGCTCACGACAAGGCGCCGCGCGATCTCGTCGTTCGACAGTCCGATGCCGACCAGCGCCATCACCTCCCGCTCCCGCTCGGTGAGTCCGGCGAGCACGTCCGCCGCGGCCGGCTCCTTCGACCGGGCCGCGAACTCGGCGATGAGCCGACGTGTCACACCCGGCGAGAGCAGCGCGTCACCGTCGACCACCGCCCGGACGGCACGCAGGAGTTCCTCCGGTTCGGTGTCCTTGACGAGGAAGCCGGACGCCCCGGAACGGATCGCCTCGAAGACGTACTCGTCGAGTTCGAAGGTGGTGAGCATGACGATCCTGATGTCCGCCAGGTCCGGCACGTCGGTGATGCGGCGCGTCGCGGCGAGGCCGTCGAGCACCGGCATCCGGATGTCCATCAGGACGACGTCGGGCCGCAGTTGGCGTACTGCCCGCAGAGCCTCCGCCCCGTCCGCGGCCTCTCCGACCACCTCGATGTCCGGCTGGGCGTCCAGGAGCGCCTTGAAGCCCGCGCGGACCAACGACTGGTCGTCGGCGAGCAGTACGCGGATCACCGGTCCTCCTCGGGCATGCGGGACTTCTTGAGCGGCAGCACGGCAAGCACCCGGAATCCTCCGTCGTCCCGCGGTCCGGCCTCGATGGTGCCACCCAGGGCCGCCGCGCGCTCCCGCATTCCGGCGAGTCCGTTGCCGCTGCCGCCCGCCTCCTCGCCGGTCGCCGGGCCGTCGTCGTCGATCCGCAGCCGCAGGGCGTCGCCCGTCCGCTCGACGCGCACGCGCGCGTGCCGCGACCCGGAATGCCGTACGACGTTGGTCAGCGCCTCCTGGACGATGCGGAAGGCCGCGAGATCGGCGCCCGGCGAGAGGTCCCGGCTGCCGTCCCGGTCCTCGACGGCGACGGTCAGACCGGCGCCCGCGGCCTGCTCCACGAGTTCGGGGAGCCGGTCGAGGCCGGGCGCCGGAGCGCGGGGCGCGTCCCCGGGCGTGCGGAGCGTGTCGAGCACCTGGCGCACCTCCCCCAGCGCCTCCTTGCTCGCGGCCTTGATGGTGGTGAGCGCGGTCCGTGCCTGTTCCGGGTCGGAGTCGAGCAGCGCGAGGCCGACTCCTGCCTGGACGTTGATGACCGAGATGCTGTGCGCCAGCACGTCGTGGAGTTCGCGGGCGATCCGCAGCCGTTCCTCGTCGGCGCGCCGCCCGGCCGCCTGCCGGCGTTCCGCCCGGTCGCGGTCCCACTGCTCGCGGCGTGCGCGGGCCAGTTCGGAGACCGCGAGGATCGCCACGATCCAGGCGGCGAGGGCGACCTCCTCGCCCCAGGAGGAGGCCGGGTCGCCGTCTGGCGGCAGCCGGCGGTAGAGCCAGTGCCCCACCAGGAGATGGACCGTCCACAACGTGCCGAGCGCGGCCCAGGCGAGCCGGCGGTGCCCGGCGAGGACCGCGCTGAAGCAGGCGAGCGCGACCGTGAGGAAGACCGGCCCGTACGGGTATCCCGCGCTGAAGTAGACGAGGGCCGAGGCCGCGGTGCCGCACATCACGAGCGCCGGGTACCGCTGCCGCCACAGGAGCAGGAGGGCGCCGCCGAGGAGCAGCGACCGAGCGAGGGCGTCGAGTTGCTCCCGGGCCGGCTGCGCCTCGGCGGCGAATTTGCTGCCGACCATGACGAACGCGGCGAGGAGCAGCGTCGAACGCCACGGCCACCGGGTGCGGGCGCCGCCCTCTTCCTCCGCCCCGCGGTGGTTCCACCACGGGGGCCCCTGCCACCGGCTCCCCGGTGGACCGCCCCTGGCCCAGGGGGGTCCGCCGCACCGGCGTCCGCGCTGCTCCTCCATGTCCGCCACGCTAGACGTCACGGCCCACCGGGGCGTCCGTCGAGCGTGGTGATCGCGCGTACTCCCGGCGGAGTACGCGCTCGTCCCACACCGGCGGCCGACCGTCGGCGACCGACCGACCGGCCGCCGTCAGCGGTTGGCGGTCACCCGTCAGCGGCCAGCGGCCAGCTAACCGTCAGCGGTCGATCCTGCTCAGGGCCCGCTCCGCCATCGGGTGCGAACGGACCATGTCGCCCAGCGAGGTCGAACCGCGGGTGATCCCCGCGAACGCCTTCCACGCGGGTCTGAAACCGGTGAGCGCCGCATGGAACACCCCGGGGCGGCGCTCGAAGATCGTGAGCATCCGCCGGCCGATGCTCATTTCCACGCCCAGCCCCGCCTTGATCGCGAAGGCGTAGTTCAGCGCCTGCCGCCGCGTGTCCACGGCGTCGTGGGCCTCGGCGATCCGCACCGCCCACTCCCCCGCGAGCCGCCCGGAACGCAGCGCGAAGGAGATGCCCTCGCGGGTCCACGGCTCCAGGAGCCCGGCCGCGTCCCCGCACACCAGCACCCGGCCCCGCGACAGCGGCGAGTCGTCGGCGCGGCAGCGGGTCAGATGCCCGGAAGAGATGCTGGGCTCGAAGCCCGCGAGGCCGAGCCGGGCGATGAAGTCCTCCAGGTACCGCTTGGTGGCGGCGCCTTCGCCCCGCGCCGAGATGACTCCGACGGTGAGGGTGTCGCCCTTGGGGAACACCCACCCGTAACTCCCGGGCAGGGGGCCCCAGTCGATGAGGACCCGGCCCTTCCAGTCCTCCGCGACCGTCTCCGGCACCGGGATCTCCGCCTCCAGGCCGAGGTCGACCTGGTCGAGCTTCACGCCGACGTGCGCTCCTATGCGGCTGGCGCTGCCGTCCGCGCCGACCACCGCACGCGCCAGCAGCGTCTCGCCGTCCTGGAGGACGACCGCGACCGAGCGCCGGTCGGGAACCGCCGAACCGTGCTGTTCCACCCGCGAGACCGTGGCCCCCGTACGCAGTTCGGCGCCCGCCTTCTGCGCGTGCTCGACGAGCTGCTGATCGAACTCCGGCCGGTTGATGAGCCCGAAGAGCATCTGCTTGGAGCGCCGCGTCCGCGTGAACTTGCCCTCCAGCGAGAACGTGACCGCGTGCACCCGGTCCCGGAACGGCAGCTCGAAACCGGGCGGCAGCGCGTCACGCGTGGGTCCGATGATCCCGCCGCCGCATGTCTTGTAGCGGGGCAACTCCGCTTTCTCCAGCAACAGGACCCGGCGCCCCGCGACCGCCGCCGCATAGGCGGCCGAGGCGCCGGCCGGTCCCGCCCCGACCACGACGACGTCCCACACCTGCTGCCCGTCGTCCTGTCCGTCGTCCGAAGAGTTCTCGCTGCTCACGATGGTCTGCTGCTCCGATCCAGCCGCCTGCCGCACCTACTCCACGCATCCTACGGCGGCGTCCGGCGAAGACCGCTGTGGGAGGATCGGCAGCGTATGCAGCGCGCACATCCGTTCGCGCGCTCACCGCAGCCGTACCCACTCGTACAACGTCGCACCCACGAGGAGCGTGCCCATGTCGTCGAATCCGGTCGCCGAGACCGTCGTCTCCCTGATGCCCAGGGCGAAGACGGAGCTGACCGAGCTCGTGGCCTTCGCATCGGTGGCTGATTTCGACCAGTTCCCCCGGAGCGAGAGCGAGGGCGCCGCGAACTGGGTGGCCGACGCGCTGCGCGCCGAGGGCTTCCAGGACGTCGCCCTGCTCGACACACCTGACGGCACACAGTCGGTGTACGGCTTCCTGCCGGGCCCCGAGGGCTCGAAGACCGTTCTGCTGTACGCGCACTACGACGTGCAGCCGCCGCTCGACGAGGCCGGCTGGGAGACGCCGCCCTTCGAGCTGACCGAGCGGGCGGACGGCCGCTGGTACGGGCGCGGGGCCGCCGACTGCAAGGGTGGCCTGATCATGCACCTGCTGGCGCTGCGCGCGCTCAAGGCGACCGGTGGCGTCCCGGTCGGTGTCAAGGTCATAGCGGAGGGCTCGGAGGAGCAGGGCACGGGCGGTCTGGAGCGGTACGCCGAGGAGCACCCGGAGCTGCTGGCGGCCGACGCGATCGTCATCGGCGACTCCGGGAACTTCCGGGTCGGGGTGCCGACGGTCACCACCGCGCTGCGCGGTATGACGCTCGTCCGCGTCCAGGTCGACACCCTCGAAGGCAATCTGCACTCCGGCCAGTTCGGCGGCGCGGCACCCGACGCGCTGGGCGCGCTGATCCGCGTCCTCGACTCGCTGCGCGCCGAGGACGGCTCGACGACGGTCGACGGGCTGACGGGCGGTTCGTCGTGGGAGGGGCTGCAGTACGACGAGGAGCAGTTCCGCAAGGACGCCAAGGTGCTCGACGGTGTGGAGCTGATCGGCTCCGGCACGGTCGCCGACCGCATCTGGGCGCGGCCCGCCGTGACCGTGCTCGGCATCGACGCCCCGCCGGTGGTCGGCGCCACCCCGTCCGTGCAGGCCGGCGCACGGGCGCTGGTCAGCCTGCGGGTGCCGGCGGGCGTGGACGCCGTCGAGGCGACCAAGCTGCTCCAGGCCCACCTGGAGGCGCACACGCCGTGGGGCGCGCGGGTGAGCACCGAGCAGATCGGGCAGGGCCAGGCGTTCCGCGCCGACACCACGAGTCCGGCGTACGCGGCGATGGCCGAGGCGATGAGCGCCGCGTACGACGGGGCGGAGATGCAGTACGCGGGACAGGGCGGGTCCATTCCCCTGTGCAACACCCTCGCGTCGCTGTATCCGCGGGCGGAGATCCTGCTGATCGGGCTGAGCGAGCCGGAGGCGCAGATCCACGCCGTGAACGAGAGCGTGTCGCCCGACGAGCTGGAGCGGCTCGCCGTGGCGGAGGCGCTGTTCCTCCGGAATTACGCGGCGTCCTGATCGGGTACGCCCCTTGGCCGGGCGTGCCCGGGGTTTCTGGGGGCTGCGCCCCCAGGCCCCCCATCGGCCTGAACGGCCTCGTCCTCAAACGCCGGACGGGCTGAAGAGCAAGCGCCCCGCGGCCTGGGAAGCGAAGACCCGACGGGCCGAAAGGCAGAAGTCCGGCGGCCTGGAAGGCGGGGGCCCTACAGGCTGACGGACGCGCGTCCGTCAGCCCTGGGGTACCCCTGCCTCCAGGTACAGCGCGGATCCCCGCTCCCTCGCCCGTAGGGCCCAGCGCAGGCGCTCGTAGCGGATGGAGGGCAGGAGCGTGGCGGCCTCCTCCTCGGTGACGAAGCGCCAGTCGCGCAGTTCGGGGCCCGGCAGCACCATCTGCCGGGCCTCGCCGCCGCCGAGCCGGCCTCCGTCGTACAGGAGGCGCAGACCGCCGTACCCGGGCGGTACCGGTGGCTCCCAGTCGACGACCAGCAGGCGGGGTACGCCGGTCAGCCGGATGCCGGTCTCCTCGGCGACCTCGCGGATGCCCGCGCGCGCGGGTGCCTCGCCGGACTCGACGACGCCGCCGGGGAACTCCCAGCCGGCCTTGTACGTCGGGTCGACGAGCAGCACCCGGTCCCGTTCGTCGAAGAGGAGCACGCCCGCCGCGACGGTCTCCGAGGTGGGCTCAGGGGTCTGCACGATGTCGCAGACCGGCACGGATCCGCTGTTCACGGCCTCGGCGACGCGCACGGCCGACTCGTACGGGGTGAGGGTGCCGTTGTCGACGGGGTGGGCGTCCGCGGTGAGCCAGCCGGCCAGGGCGGCACGGTACGGCTCGATCTGGTCGTACGACCACTGGCGCACCCGTATCTCCCCGTCGGGGAGGTCCGGCGGGACCTCCCGGCCGGCTATTCGTTCGCGCAGGATCGTTTCCGCCGGGGCGAGAAGCACATGGCGTACCGCGATCCTGCGGGACGCGAGTCCGCCGAAGATCTCGTCGCGGTAGTCCTGGCGGAGCAGGGTCATGGGGACCACGAGCACGCCCCCGAGTTCGGAGAGCATCGCGGCCGCCGTGTCCACCACGAGCCGCCGCCAGATCGGCAGATCCTGGAAGTCGCCGACCTCGGCGAGGCGCTTGGCGGGCAGCAGGTGCGCCAGCCCGGTGCCGATCAACTCGGGGTCGAAGAGTGTGCTGTTCGGGATCAGGTCGATCAGTTCCCGTGCGGTGGTGGTCTTCCCCGCACCGAACGCACCGTTGATCCAGACGATCACGGTTCCCCCCTCTGCTGTTGGCCCCCTGAGGCTTGCCCGCTCCACCCTGCCACGGAAACCAGGTCCTGATGAGTGCGTGTTCGAGGGGTCGAACACGCACGGAAGCCCGGCCCACGACGGGCCGGGCTTCGGGTCGCAACAGGACGGAGCGGGCGGGAACGGCCCGGTCAGCCGTCCTGCCCCGGGGTCTCGTCCGTCGCCAGGCTGCCTTCGCTGACCGTCTGGTCGACCGTGCTGAGGGTGTCCTGGAGGTCGAGTGTGCTGAGGCTGGTGAGGGCGTCGCCGTCGAGGGAGTGGGACGGGGTGACGGCCGCCACCACGAAGCCGGTGGCGAGGGAGGCGATGGCGAGCATGCTGCGCTTCTTCATGCCCCACTCAACTGCCGACCCGCCCAGGGGTCACGGCCGGGCCTTCCGGAACCCACGGTCGGCTTTTCACCGAGGTGGCTGACATCCGATGTCCTGACTCGTTGTCAGGCGCCATATACGGGACGAGTGCTGACCGCGCCCGAAAACCTTCCCATGGCTCAATCCAACACAAGCGCACGCGCGGTCCGGAGCTCTTGCTCCAAGAGACATGGTCAAGGGATTTGACGGGATATCGAACCACCACGACCGCATCCCTTCCACCACAGTGCAACAGGTCCTACCGTAAACGCGCATGGATGACGCGGACATGCGGACATCCAACCTTTCGCGAGTACGGAGGAACGTAACGATGCGTCACCTTCCCACCCGCACAACTCGCCGAAGAGCGGTCGGAGCACTCACCGCGGGACTGCTCGGCGCCCTGGGCCTGACCGGCACCTGGGGGACGGCCGGACCGGTCCAGACCGCCGGCGCCGCGACATCGGCCGTGTCGGCGACCGCCGGGTCAGCGTCCGCCGTGTCGGCGTCGGCGTCGGCCGCTCCGGGCCTGGACGACGGTCTCGCGCTCACTCCGCCCATGGGCTTCAACAACTGGAACTCCACGCACTGCCGTGCGGAGTTCGACGAGGCGATGGTCAAGGGGATCGCGGACATCTTCGTCGAGAAGGGGCTCAAGGACGCCGGGTACGAGTACGTCAACCTCGACGACTGCTGGGCGCTGCCCGCCCGCGACGCGAACGGCAAGCTGGTCCCGGACCCGGTCCGCTTCCCCGGCGGGATCAAGGCGGTCGCGGACTACGTGCACGCCAAGGGGCTCAAGCTCGGCATCTACACCAGCGCGGGCACGAAGACCTGCAACGACGCGGGATTTCCCGGCGCGCTCGGCCATGAGTACAGCGACGCCCAGCAGTTCGCCGACTGGGGTGTCGACTATCTGAAGTACGACAACTGCAACAACCAGGGCGTGGACGCCAAACTGCGCTACACGACGATGCGTGACGCCCTGAAGGCCGCGTCCGAGACGACCGGCCGCCCCATCGTCTACAGCATCTGCGAGTGGGGTGAGAACAAGCCCTGGGAGTGGGCGGCGGACGTCGGCCATCTGTGGCGCACGACCGGGGACATCAGCGACAACTGGGGTTCGATGCTCTCGATCATGAAGCAGAACCTGCCGCTCGCGCCGTACGCCGGGCCCGGGCGGTGGAACGACCCCGACATGCTGGAGGTCGGCAACGGCGGGATGACGGACACGGAGTACCGCACCCACTTCTCGATGTGGTCGGTCATGGCCGCGCCGCTGCTCATCGGCTCGGACCTGCGGTCCGTGTCCGACGAGACCTTCGACATCATCGGCAACAAGGAAGTCATCGCGGTCGACCAGGACCCGCTCGGGAAGCAGGGCGCGGTGGTCTCCTCCGAGGGCGGCCGCTGGGTGGTCGCCAAGGAGATGAAGGACGGCAGCCGCGCGGTCGCCCTCTTCAACGAGACCGGCAGTCCGCAGCGTGTCGCCACCAGCGCGAAGGCCGTGGGACTGCCCGAGGCGGACGCCTACACGCTGCGGGATCTGTGGCAGCACCGGAGCTACCACACGGCGGGCACGATCTCGGCGACCGTCCCCGCGCACGGCACGGTCCTCGTCCGTGTCTCGGCCGACGGCCGGTGGGCCGTGCACCCGCCCGCCGTGGAACTCGGCGTGGACGGCAGCACCTTGACCGAGGCGGGCCGGGCGACCGCCCTGACGACGTCGGTCACCGATCTGGGCCGCACGCCCGCGAAGCGCGTCTCCGTGTCCCTGAGCGGACCCGAGGGGTGGCGGGTGCGGGCCACGTCGCCCACCACGGCGGGCTCCCTGCCGACCGGCAGGGCGTTGCGCACCGGGTGGACGGTGACCGCGCCCGCCGGTACGCCTGCGGGGTCGTACGACGTGACGCTGAAGGCGGCCTACCGCTCTCCGAGCGGGGTGCGGGCCGAGAGCGTGCTGCCGCTCACGGCGACCGTGGCGGTGGCGCCGCCCTCCGGCACGTCAGATCTCGGCCGTCTTCCCTGGCTGTCGGCGAGCAACGGCTGGGGGCCGGTCGAGCGCGACACCAGCAACGGCGAGAGCGCGGCGGGCGACGGCGGGCCGCTCACGATCAACGGGGTCGTGTACGCCACCGGGCTCGGCGTCCATGCGGAGAGCGCCGTCGAGTACTACACCGGTGAGGCGTGCGAGACCGTCAGCGCGCAGGTCGGGGTCGACGACGAGGAGGGTGCGGACGGGTCCGTCGCGTTCGAGATCTGGGCCGACGGTACGAAGGTCGCCTCGACCGGGGTCCTCACCAACGCGGACGCGGCGGTGGGCCTTTCGGCCGACGTGCGCGGGGCGGAGGTGGTGCGCCTGGTCGCCACGGACGGCGGCGACGGGATCACGTCGGACCACGGCGACTGGGCATCAGCCCAACTCGCCTGCTGACGGCACCGCCCGGGGAGCGCCGGCCTCCCCGGGCCCGGGCCCGCGGCAACTGCTCGCGCAGTTCCCCGCGCCCCTGAAGCCCCTCTCGGCGGCGACGGCCTGGCGGGTGCGGGTCCGTCGCGGCTGGGTGCGCAGTTCCCCTCGCCCCTGGGGCCCCTCGGCCGCGACGGCCTCGCAGGTGCGGGTCCGTCGGGGCTGAGCGCGCAGTTTCCCGCGCCCCTGAAGCCCCTCGGCCGCGGGCCCGCTCCCGGAGGCAGCCACCCACAACGCCACCACAGGCACTGTGGCCTCCCGGGTGCGGGTCCGTCGTGGCTGGGTGCGCCGTTCCCCGCGCCCCCAAGACCGCGGGGCGGGCCCGCCCCGCGGCCACCCGCAGCGCGACCCCCACGGGCACGGTCGTCTCCAGGGTGCGGGTCCGTCGCGGCTGAGCGCGCAGTTCCCCTCGCCCCCAAGGCCCCCGGACGCGGGCCCATCCCGTAGAGCCGGCCCCGCCCCAACCCCCTAGGGGCGCGGGGAACTGCGCGGCCAGCCCTCATCGGCCCGCACCATGTCACGTCGCATCACGGCAGCCGGAGGCCCCTCCAGAAAACGGCGGGCGGCTCAGCCGACGACGGCCGTGGGGCTGGGGCGGACGCTCAGCGCCGCCGACGCCGCGCCCACGAGCCCCGCGTCCGTTCCCATCTGCGCGGGCGTCACCGTGAGCCGCTGGACGAACGACAGCGTCGCGTAGTCGCGCAGCGCGGCCCGCAGCGGCGCGAACAGCACCTCGCCCGCCTTGCCCACTCCCCCGCCGATCACCGCGATGTCGATCTCCACGAGGGTCGCGGTCGCCGCGATGCCCGCCGCCAGCGCCTGCGCGGCCCGTTCGAAGGAGGCCGTCGCGACCGGGTCGCTGGCCCGCGCCGCCACCGCCACCGCCGCCGCGGAGGCGTCACCCTCGGGACCCGGCCGCCAGCCGCCCTCGATGGCGCGGCGCGCGATGTTCGGCCCGCTCGCGATGCGCTCGACGCAGCCACGGGACCCGCACGGACACAGGTCTCCGTCGAGGTCCACGCTGATGTGACCGATGTGGCCGGAGTTGCCCGTGGGCCCGGGGTGCAGCTTGCCGCCGAGGACCAGCCCGCCGCCCACACCCGTCGAGACGACCATGCAGAGCGCGTTGTCGTGCCCCCGCGCCGCCCCCTGCCAGTGCTCGGCCGCCGTGATCGCCACCCCGTCGCCGATCAGCTCGACGGGCAGCCCGCCCGTCACGGCGCGGACCCGCTCGACGAGCGGGTAGTCGCGCCAGCCGGGAACGTTCACCGGACTCACCGTGCCCGCCGAGGCGTCCACGGGCCCGGCGCTGCCGATGCCGACCGCCGTCACCCCGCTCCACAGCGGCGAGGCGGTCAGCTCGCCGAGTACGGCCTCGACGGCCCGGATGACGATGTCGCCGTGCTCCTGCGCGGGCGTCGGCCGCTGGGCGCGCAGCAGGATCCGGCCGTGGCCGTCCACCAGCGCTCCGGCGATCTTGGTGCCGCCGATGTCGAGCGCGGCCACGAGGTCGGTGTGCATCAGTGTCAGTTCTCCCGATCGGATCCCGATTGGACCATGAGGAAAGGGCAGGCCGGTCGCGCGGTGGGGAGAGCGGGCCGGAGAAAGCGATGGACAGTCTCTCTCGCATCTGACAACGTTGTCCAGGCTCTATGCTCGACGCCACATCCCGATCCGGGTGCCCATCGGGCCCGTCACGTCCGACGCGGCCCCACAGGACTACAGGACAGGACAGCGCATCGTGGCCGAGACCGCCCGCCGAACCGAGAGCCGCTACGGCAACCGCCCGACGATGAAGGACGTCGCCGCGCGTGCCGGGGTCGGCCTGAAGACGGTATCGCGCGTAGTCAACGGCGAGCCCGGGGTGACCCCCGACACCGAGCGCCGGGTGCAGGAGGCCATCGACGCGCTGGGCTTCCGGCGCAACGACAGCGCGCGCGTGCTCCGCAAGGGCCGTACCGCGAGCATCGGCCTGGTCCTGGAGGACCTGGCGGACCCGTTCTACGGTCCGCTGAGCCGCGCGGTGGAGGAGGTGGCCCGCGCCCACGGCGCCCTGTTGATCAACGGTTCCAGCGCCGAGGACCCGGACCGCGAGCAGGAACTGGTCCTCGCGCTCTGCGCGCGCCGCGTGGACGGCCTGGTCGTCATCCCCGCCGGGGACGACCACCGCTATCTGGAGCCCGAGATAAAGGCGGGCGTCGCCACGGTGTTCGTGGACCGGCCCGCCGGGCAGATCGACGCGGACGTCGTACTCTCCGACAGCTTCGGCGGTGCGCGCGACGGCGTCGCCCATCTCATCGCGCACGGCCACCGCCGGATCGGGTTCATCGGCGACATGCCCCGCATCCACACCGCCGCCGAGCGGCTGCGCGGCTATCGCGCCGCGATGGAGGACGCCGGCATCCCGGTGGAGCCCGACTGGATGTCCCTGGGCGTCACCGGCCCGGAGCGGGTCCGTCTGGCGGCCGAGACCATGCTCTCGGGCTCCTCCCCCGTGACCGCGGTCTTCGCGGGCAACAACCGCGTGACGGTCACCGTCGTACGCGTCATCGCCGAGCGCGCCCGCCCGGTCGCCCTGGTCGGCTTCGACGACATCGAACTGGCCGATCTCCTCCAGCCCGGGGTCACCGTCGTCGCCCAGGACGCGGCCCAGCTCGGCCGCACCGCCGCCGACCGTCTCTTCCGCCAGCTGGACGGCTCCCTCGTGCTGCCCGAGCGCATCGAACTCCCGACGCGTCTGATCACCCGTGGCTCGGGTGAACTGCCGCCCGCCGCCTGATACCGCCCGATACATGGGAGAGCCCCGGCAGCACCCCGCCGACCGCACGCTCGAAGCCCTCGGCCTGTCCGTGGCACCGCGCGAACACCCTCTGGTCTACCCCGGCGCCTGGCCCGCGGAGTCGGGGCTCCTCGACGGGGACCGGCTGCTGCCCCTGACCCGGCGCACGTTCCCGGGCCGGGTGCCCGTCCTCGCGGTCGGCTCGAACGCCTCCCCCGCGCAACTCCGGCACAAGATGCGCCAGTACGAGCTGTCGTCCCCGATCCCCCTGGTGAAGGCGCGGGTCACCGGTCTGGAGATCGGCGTGTCGGCGCACGTCAGCGCCCTGGGATACGTGTCCGCCTCGCCCTTTCGCGCCCCCGGGCACACCCGGGAACTGTTCATCACCTGGCTGGACCCCGCACAGCTGGCCGCGATCGACGCGAGCGAGGGAGTCACGCGGCCGTCGGGCGCGTACGATCGCGTGCTGCTGCCTTCGACCGGCTTCCGCGTCGAGCCGGAGCCGAGCGGGCCGGGCGAGCTCGGTGGGCGGCCGCTCGACGGTGTGCATCTCTATGTGAACCGTCACGGTGTCCTCCAGGACGGCACGGGGACCCCGCGCGAGCACCCCGGTGAGCGTCGGCTGCTCACCGAACTGCTCGCGGAGTCACCGGGCTTGCGGAAGCTGTTCGGGGCCACGCCCGAGGAGTTCTGCTCCCGGGCGCGCGGCGACCTGCGGCTCTGCGCCGAGGGGACGCGGCTCTTCGCCCGGGAGGGGCGCACGACGGCTTCCGGCCTGGAGAAGTACGTACGGGGTCAGCAGACGGGCAGTCCGGGCACCGGTGAGTCGTTGTCGCCGCCCTGGATGTAGACGTCGCTGACGTAGACGCCGGTGTTGCCGCTGTCGTCGTCGGTCCTCGCCCACCAGGTGTTCGTCCACTTCCCGGAGGTCTCGCGGCGCCCGAGGTCCTGCTGGCAGTAGAAGTAGTTGGTGCCGGCGTAGAGGGTGCCCGCCCGCGCTCCCGCGGCGGTGTACGACGTCGCGGTCTTCCAGACCTGGCAGTTGTACTTGCCGCCTCCGATGGCGTGGCAGACCGGTGCGGAGCTCGCGGTCTCCCCTCCGCCCGAACCCGTCGTGCCGCCCTTGGTGGACTCGGGCGAGGGAGCGGTGGCCTTGTCCTTGGGGTCGGCGCCGTCGGTGTCCCCGGCGCCGCCGGCGTCCGCCGTGCGGTCCGGCTTGCCGCTCGGGGACGGGGACTTCTCCTTGTCGCCCTGATCCGCGGGCTTCTTGTCGTCCGTCAGGTCGACCGAGCCGCGGGTGGCCCCCGGGGAGGCGGTGCCGTCCACGCCCCTGGAGGCCCCGGTCCTGGCGGCGGACCCGGAGTCGTCGGAGCCCGTCAGGTGGGCGACGATGACGCCGGTCGAGGCCAGTACGACGGCGACGGCCGCGCCGACGAGCCACACACGGCCCCTGCCGCGACGCGAGCTCGCGGCCGTGGCCGGGACGACCGGGTCCGCCGGGGTGGCCGCCCGCGGCATCGACTGCGGCACCGGCTGCGACATCGGCTGCGACATCGGCTGCGGCGGCCCGAAACCCGGTGGTATCACCGGTACGCTCCGCTCGGTCGCCTCCCGTACCGGCGGCGCGGGCGCCCTCAGCCCGCGCGTCGCCGAGTCCTGGACGACCGGGTCCTGGGCGACCGGGTCCGGGCCGGTCGCGTCCTGGGCGGTCGCCGCCGCTACGGCTTCCAGGAGCTCACTGGCGCGGCCGGCGGCCGGACGGGTTTCGGGCTGCTTGTGCATCAGCTGGCGCAGTACGGGACCGAGGGGTCCGGCCCGGCGCGGTTCGGGCAGCGGTTCGACGACGATCGCCGTGAGCGTGGACCACGTGGACGTGCGGCGGAACGGCGAGGACCCCTCGACGGCCGCGTACAGCGTGGCGCCGAGGGCCCAGATGTCGGACGCGGGGCCCGGCTCGTACCCCTGAGCCCTTTCGGGTGCCATGTAGTCCAGCGAGCCGACCAGTTCACCGCTGCGTGTGAGATGCGCGGTGGAGCCGTCGCCGGGGTCCTCCATGGTGGCGATGCCGAAGTCCGTGAGGACGACCCGGCCCGAGCGGTCGAGCAGGATGTTGCCCGGTTTCACGTCGCGGTGCAGGACTCCCGCGCGGTGGGCCGCGGCGAGCGCGTCCATGACCTTCGCGCCGATCCCGGCGGCCTCGCGGGCGCCGATCGTGCCGCGCTCACGCAGGACGTCGTCCAGGGACGGGCCGTCCACCAGTTCCATGACGATCAGCGGGCGGCCGTCGACCTCCGCCACGTCGTGCACCGCGATCACGCCGGGGTGGCGCACCCTGGCCGCCGCGCGGGCCTCGCGCTGCATACGCAGCCCCAGGTCGGCGAGTTCGGGTCCGTCCGCGTCCGTGTAGGTGCGCAGCTCCTTGACCGCCACCTCACGGCCGAGCACCTCGTCACGGGCCCGCCACACCACGCCCATGCCGCCGCGGCCCAGCGGGGCCACGACGCGGTAGCGGCCGACCAGGAGCCGCCCGGCCCCTTCGGGCTGTTCCGTTTCCCCGGGCTGTTCCGTCTCCCCGGGCCGGGCCTTCTCCCCCGGCTGCTGGTTCTCCCCCGCAGACACCGCTGCCCCGTTCCTGTGACATGTCAATGAAGTGCCGCCCACAGTACGGGGCCCGGGTGACGGCGAGGGCCGGTGGCGAGGGCTGTGACAGGGCCGCTACTTGGCCAAGACGGTCAGGTCCGCCCGCCTCGGTACCGCGAAGCCCTCCAGGTCCGTGCGCGTGAGCCCGGTCGCCCGTGCCACCTCGGCGATGCCGAGGGCCCCGCAGTCCAGGCCGCGCAGCAGATAGCCGCTGAGCGCCTTGGCGGTGGCGGGCTCGTCCATCACGTCGCCGCCGGCCCGGTTGGCGTACGCGACGAGGCGCGCCGCGGCCTGCTCGAACCCCTCGCGGTAGAAGGCGAACACGGCCGCGTACCGGGTCGGGAGGTGCCCGGGGTGCATGTCCCAGCCCTGGTAGTAGGCGCGGGCGAGGGCGCGTCGGGTGAGGCCGAAGTGCAGGCGCCAGGCGTCGTGGACCTTCGCCGTCGGGCCGACCGGCAGCACGTTGGTGGAGCCGTCCGAGACCCGTACGCCGGTACCGGCGGCCGCGACCTGCATGATCGCCTTGGCGTGGTCGGCGGCCGGGTGGTCGCTCGCCTGGTAGGCGGCCGAGACGCCGAGGCAGGCGCTGTAGTCGAAGGTCCCGTAGTGCAGGCCGGTGGCGCGGCCCTCGGCGGCCTGGATCATCCGGGCGACGGTCGCCGTGCCGTCGGTGGCGAGGATGGACTGGCTGGTCTCGATCTGGATCTCGAACCCGATCCGGCCCCGCTCCAGCCCGTGGGCCTTCTCGAACTCCTCCAGGAGCCGCACCATCGCGGTGACCTGCTCCGGGTACGTGACCTTCGGCAGGGTGAGCACCAGTCCGCCGGGCAGCCCGCCGGCCTCCATCAGGCCGGTGAGGAAGATGTCGAGCGTGCGGATGCCCCGGTCGCGGACCGGCGCCTCCATGCACTTCATCCGGATGCCCATGTACGGGGCCGCCGTGCCGTCCTGGTAGGCCTGCGCGATGAGCCGGGCGGCGCGGGCTGCCGCCTCGTCCTCCTCGGCGTCGGGACGCGGTCCGTAGCCGTCCTCGAAGTCGACCCGCAGGTCTTCGATCGGCTCACGCTCCAGCTTGGCGCGTACGCGGGCGTACACGGGCTCCGCGAGGTCGTCGGAGAGGCCGAGGACGGCGGCGAGGGAGGCGGCGTCGGGCGCGTGCCGGTCGAGGGCGGTGAGTGCCTGGTCGCCCCAGGAGCGGACGGTGTCCGCGGTGAAGGCGTCGCCCGGTACGTACACGGTGTGGACGGGCTGGCGGGTGCCGGGGTCTCCGGGGTAGCGGCGCTCCAACTCGGCGTCGACCGGGGCGAGGGAGGCGCTGATCTCCTCGCTGACGGCGCCGGTGAGGCTGGTCGCCACCTTCTCCTGCTGACCCTGACCCATTCCGCACCCTCCTGTTTTCCGCTCAGCGGAATCAACAATCCGTAGAGCGAAGTTATCCGCGACTTTCAGGCTGGTCAACACCCGCATTCCACCCCGCTCGCCCTGCGATCCTCCCCCAGGTCCCTCCCGGAACACGCGCGGACTTCCCCCGGGGTCCATCCCGGCATCTCGACATGTTCACGCCCAACTTCGAGACTGCATGGCGCACGACTCGACCGGCATCCGTCGCAGAAACGGTCCGCACCACAGACCGGCATTTGGCCACAGAAGGAGCATCCCGTGCCCCGTCACAGCCGAGTCACGCGCCGCCTGGGACTCAAGACCGCGCTCGCCGCCGCGGTCGCCCTGCCCCTGTCCAGTACAGCGCTCTCCAGGTCGTCCGCCTCGGCGGCGGACCGCCGTGACCACCTGGACGTCATGTCCTTCAACCTGCGGTACGCGAGCACCGCCGAACCCAACAGCTGGGCCGTCCGCCGCCCGGTCACGCGCGAACTGCTGCGCCGGGAGCGGCTGCACGTCATCGGCACCCAGGAAGGCCTCTACCAGCAGGTGCGCGACATCGCGACGGATCTCGGCGCGCACTACGACTGGATCGGCACGGGCCGCGCGGGCGGCAGCCGGGACGAGTTCATGACGGTCTTCTACGACACGCGCAGACTCGCCCCGGTGGAGTACGACCACTTCTGGCTCTCGGAAACGCCCTCCGTGATCGGCTCGAACACCTGGGGCGGCGGCTCCATCCGCATGGTGACCTGGGTCCGCTTCCGTGATCTGCGGGACGGGCAGCGGGAGTTCTACTTCCTCAACACCCACCTGGACAACGCCAGTCAGAACGCACGCGCGCGTGCCGCGGCCCTGATCTCCGAACGGATCGCGGGACTCGACCGTTCCCTGCCGCTGGTGGTGACCGGCGACTTCAACGTCGCCGCCCACAAGAACCCGGTCTACGACACGATGCTGGGCGCGGGCCTCGTCGACACCTGGGAGACGGCGGCCGAGCGGAGCAAGCTGTACGCCACGTTCCACGGGTACCGGCCGCTGACCCCGGACGGCGACCGCATCGACTGGATCCTCGCCTCGCCGGGCGTGAGCGCGCACCGGGCGTCGATCAACACCTTCTCCGTGGACGGGCAGTTCCCGAGCGACCATCTGCCCGTACAGGCGTCGCTGACCCTGGGCTGAGCCGGGCCCCGACGCGGCGAGGCCCCCTCGACCTGGCACGGTCGAAGGGGCCTCGTACTGCTGCGGGAGTGCTCAGCCCTTGCGGGTCTTGATCTCCTCGGTGAGCTGCGGGACGACCTCGAAGAGGTCGCCGACCACGCCGTAGTCGACCAGGTCGAAGATCGGGGCCTCGGCGTCCTTGTTGACCGCCACGATCGTCTTCGAGGTCTGCATACCGGCACGGTGCTGGATCGCGCCGGAGATGCCGTTGGCGATGTACAGCTGCGGGGACACGCTCTTGCCGGTCTGGCCCACCTGGTTGGTGTGCGGGTACCAGCCGGCGTCCACGGCGGCGCGCGAGGCGCCGACGGCCGCGCCGAGGGAGTCGGCGAGCGCCTCGATGATCGCGAAGTTCTCGCTGCCGTTGACGCCACGGCCGCCGGAGACCACGATCGCGGCCTCGGTCAGCTCCGGGCGGCCCGTCGACTCGCGCGGGGTGCGGCCGGTCACCTTGGTGCCGGTGGCCTGCGCGGAGAAGGTGACGGACAGCGCCTCGACGGCGCCCGCGGCCGGGGCGGCCTCGACGGGGGCCGAGTTGGGCTTGACGGTGATGACCGGGGTGCCCTTGGAGACCCGGGTCTTGGTGGAGTACGAGGCGGCGAACACCGACTGGGTGGCCACCGGGCCCTCGTCGTCGGCCTCGACGTCGACGGCGTCGGTGATGACACCCGAGCCGATGCGCAGCGCGAGACGGGCTGCGATCTCCTTGGCCTCGGCGGACGAGGGGACCAGCACGGCGGCCAGGGAGCCCGCGGCGGACACCACCTCGACGGCGGCCTGCAGCGCGTCCACCTTCGGTACGACGAGGTAGTCCGCGTACTCGGCGGCCTCGTCGGTGAGCACCTTGACGGCGCCGTGCTCGGCGAGCGTCGCGGCGGTGTTCGCGGCGCCGTTGCCCAGCGCGACGGCGACCGGGTCGCCGAGGCGGCGGGCCAGCGTCAGCAGTTCCAGGGTGGGCTTGCGGACGGCGCCGTCCACGTGGTCGACGTAGACGAGAACTTCAGCCATGGGACTTCTTCTCTCCTGCTTGCGAAAGATGCGGGGCGGGCGGCAACAGTCGGGCTCAGATGAACTTCTGGCCCACCAGGAACTCGGCGAGCTGCTTGCCGCCCTCGCCCTCGTCCTTGACGATCGTGCCCGCGGTGCGCGCCGGGCGCTCGGTGGCGGAGTCGACCTTGGTCCAGGAGCCTTCGAGACCGACCTCGTCGGCCTCGATCTCCAGGTCCTCCAGGTCCCAGGACTGAACGGGCTTCTTCTTGGCGGCCATGATGCCCTTGAAGGACGGGTAACGCGCCTCGCCCGACTGGTCGGTGACCGACACGACGGCGGGCAGCGAGGCCTCGAGCTGCTCGGAGGCGCTGTCGCCGTCACGGCGGCCCTTCACGACGCCGTCCGCGACGGAGACCTCGGAGAGCAGCGTGACCTGCGGGACGCCCAGGCGCTCGGCGAGCAGGGCCGGGAGCACGCCCATGGTGCCGTCGGTGGAGGCCATGCCGGAGATGACCAGGTCGTAGCCGGCCTTCTCGATCGCCTTGGCCAGCACCAGCGAGGTGCCCACCGCGTCGGTGCCGTGCAGATCGTCGTCCTCGACGTGGATGGCCTTGTCCGCGCCCATGGACAGCGCCTTGCGCAGCGCGTCCTTCGCGTCCTCGGGGCCCACGGTCAGCACGGTGATCTCCGCGTCGTCCGCTTCGTCGGCGATCTGCAGGGCCTGCTCGACCGCGTACTCGTCGAGCTCCGACAGCAGGCCGTCCACGTCGTCACGGTCGACGGTCAGGTCCTCGGCGAAGTGCCGGTCGCCAGTGGCGTCGGGCACGTACTTCACAGTGACAACGATCCTCAAGCTCACGCCGGCTCTCCTACTGCATCGTCTTTTCTGGGCTGCCTGCCTACGGGCAGCATAGGCGCCTGAAGCGGCCGTTCCCGGTGGGGGCGACCCGCGCTCCGGGCGAAATATTACTCGCCAGTACGCGCTTCTACGGTCCCGTAGCTGGTTCCCTCTAAGCAAGCGCTTTGAACTGTGACCTTCGCAACGCAGCGTAATCGGAACTCGGCGCCCGCGCAGTCGACGTGAGCCGGGCGGACCGGTGCCTCATTCCCGGAGAGCGTTGAACCGCCCCTGGTGGTACAGCAGCGGGCGGCCGGCACCGGCGGGGTCCCCGAGCACCACCTCGGCCAGCACGACGCGATGGTCCCCGGCGGGAACGCGGGTGACGACCTTGCAGACGAGCCAGGCGAGGACGTCGTCGAGGACGGGGACGCCCTCGGGGCCCTCCCGCCAGGCGGTCGGCTCCCCGAAGCGGTCGGCGCCGCTGCGGGCGAAGGTGGCGGCCAGTTCCCGCTGGTGCTCGCCGAGCACATGGACGCCCACGTACTCCGTCCGGGAGATGGCCGGCCAGCTGGAGGCGCCGGTACCGATACCGAAGGAGATCAACGGGGGCTCGGCGGACACGGACGCGAGCGAGGTGGCGGTGAAGCCGACGGGGCCCTCGTCGCCGCGTGCGGTGATCACGGCGACACCGGCGGCGTGCTGCCGGAAGACGGAGCGGAGCAGGTCGGGGGAGGCAAGTCGGGAGGTGCGGAGATCGGGCGTGGCCGTCATGGAATGGGTCCTTCTGCGCGAAGCCGGCGGCGGGGGTCCTGGGCTGCTCAGCAGCCCGGACAGCGCCCGCCCGCGCCGCGGACGAGGGCCGCGGCGCGATGGCGTTCACGCTCGAAGAGCTCGGGGAGCGCAGAAAGAGGGAGTTCCGTGGGCATACGGTCAGACTGACGATAGCTGGCGTATGCAGTCAAGTACGTCCCGGCATGTGGGAGCTGCGTCACCGAGGGCCTCCAGCCTCATGATCAGGGGCTTCCGGACGATCAGGTGGTGCCGACCGCCTCGCCGAGCGCGGCGATCACGTCCGCCTTGCGCGGCTGTCCGGTGGCGCGGCGCACGATGCGCCCTTCCGCGTCGAGGACGAACACGGTCGGCGTCTTGAGGATCTCCAGTTCGCGGACGAGTCCGAGACGGCTCTCGGCGTCGATCTCGACGTGCCGCACGCCCGGAACGAGTTCGGCGACCTCGCCGAGCACCCGGCGGGTCGCCCTGCACGGCGCGCAGAAGGCGCTGGAGAACTGCACGAGCGTGGCCCGCTCGCCGAGGTCCTCGCCCAACTCGGCCGCACCCAGCCGTTTCCCGCCGTCCCGCCCACGCACTCTGACTCTCCCGCTCCGACGTCGGTTCAGCACTCCGTAGGCGCTCGCCACCACGAGCACCGCCACACACACCGCAAGTCCGGTCATCCTCGGCTTCAGCGTTCACGAGGCTGCAAAGATTCCCGGGCCGGGGGAAGTCCTCCCTGCGGAATACTCGCTTCATGAACATCGACGCACGAGGGCCGCGCTTCGGCGCGGCCGTGACGGCCGTGGTCCTGGCGGTCGTACTGATCACCTCCAGCGCCTGGCTCCTGGCCTGGCAGACGCTGGCGTTCGCACTCGGCGCGGCGGGCGGCGTCGGCCGCTCCCCGTACGGTCTGCTGTTCCGCGGGGTGATCCGGCCGCGGATCGCGCCGCCGACGGAGTTCGAGGCGCCCGAGCCGCCGCGGTTCGCCCAGGCGGTCGGGTTCGCGTTCGCGGCGATCGGTCTCCTCGGCTACACGGTGGGCCCCGAGTGGCTGGGACTCGCCGCGACCGGCGCGGCGCTCGCGGCGGCGTTTCTCAACGCGGCGTTCGGGTACTGCCTCGGGTGCGAGATGTACCTGCTCGTACGGCGGGTGGCGGTTCGCGCAGAGTAAAGACGGCGTAAAACGCCGAGGTGGATCAAGGGGTGACGTGACGAGGATCTCGCCAATCTCGGGCACCAGGACTGGTCACTCGTCCGTTCTTCGGGCACGATCTGCGCAATGCCGTAAACCTACGGCAGCGTAAGTTTCCCGCCGGGAGCACCCCTTCCCAGGCAGAACAGAGAGAAGGGTCCACTCCGTTCATGGCTGAGCTTGCCTACCGTCCCGCCATCGGTCTCGCCCAGACGTTGTTCAAGGCCTGGGACCTGAAGATCGATCTCAAGGGGACGGAGAACATCCCGCGCACGGGCGGTGCGGTGCTGGTGAGCAACCACATCAGCTATCTCGACTTCATCTTCGACGGTCTCGCCGCCCTGCCGCAGAAGCGCCTCGTCCGCTTCATGGCCAAGGAGTCGGTGTTCCGGCACAAGATCTCCGGCCCGCTGATGCGCAACATGAAGCACATCCCCGTGGACCGCAAGCAGGGAGAGACTGCGTACGCCCACGCGCTGGCCTCGCTGCGCTCCGGTGAGATCGTCGGCGTCTTCCCCGAGGCCACGATCTCCCAGTCCTTCACGCTGAAGAGCTTCAAGTCGGGTGCCGCGCGCATGGCCCAGGAGGCGGGCGTCCCGCTGATCCCGATGGCCGTGTGGGGTACGCAGCGGCTGTGGACCAAGGGCCACCCGCGCAACTTCAAGCGCAGCCACATCCCGATCACCATCCGGGTCGGCGAGGCGATCGAGGCCTCCCGCGACAAGTACGCGGGCGCGATCACCCGGCAGGTGCGCGAGCGCGTACAGGAACTCCTGGAAGCGGCGCAGCGCGCCTACCCCGTACGCCCCAAGGGCCCGGACGACACATGGTGGATGCCGGCCCACCTCGGCGGCACGGCGCCGACCCCGGAAGAGGTAAAGGCCTCCGAGGCCCGCTGAGCGCTCCGCGGACAGGCAGGTGTGCCGTCCGCGGGCCCGCCGCGGCCCGACTCGCCGACCCACTGATCCACCGCCCCGCCGATCCACCGGTCAGAGTGCGACCGGCAGCAACTGCCACAGGTGTGGGCGGTCGTGGGCGGCTTTGAGGGCTTTCAGGACGGATGGGTGCGGAGCGGCGTACAGCGTCGGGTAGTCCAGTTCGCCGGAGGCCGGGTCGGGTGTGAAGGCCAGGCGTTCGCCGTCGAGGGAGAAACGGGCGTCGACGCCCGGTTTGTTGCCGCGGGGGTCCTGCCGGTGCCAGGCGCCGTTGAAGCGGACCGCGACGAGTCCGTGCACCACGTCGAACTTCTGGTAGCAGAACGCCGTCGGGATGTCCTCCGCTCTCAGCAGGGCTGCCAGGGCATGGGACTTGGCGTAGCAGATGCCCGTGCCCTGCTCCAGGACGTCGGAGGCGCGCCAGGTGACGCGGAGGTCGCCGGAGTCCTGTGAGTGCGGGATGGTGTCGCGCACGAACTCGAAGGCGGCCTGTGCATAGGCATACGAGTCGGCCACCTGGGCCGCCAGTCGCGCGGAGATCTCTCGCACGAGCGGATGATCGTGGTCTATGGCCTCGTCCGCGGCCAGATAGGCGGACAGGTCGGGGTCGTTCTGGATCAGCTCCATGCCTGCAGAGCATAGGAATACGATCACCCGGGGGTCAACTACTTTTCCGGGTGATCGTATATCTATGCAGCAGGCCGGTTGAGGCGCAGGGCGCGGCGCTAGGCCGCCATCTCCTCCTTGAGCGCCGCCACGAAACCGTCGACGTCGTCCTCGGTCGTGTCGAAGGCGCACATCCAGCGGACGTCTCCCGCCGCCTCGTCCCAGAAGTAGAAGCGGTAGCGCTTCTGCAGGCGTTCGCTCACGTCGTGGGGCAGCCGGGCGAAGACCGCGTTGGCCTGCACCGGGTACAGGATCTCGACGCCGTGCACCGCGCGCACACCCTCGGCGAGGCGCTGGGCCATCTCGTTGGCGTGGCGGGCGTTGCGCAGCCACAGGTCCTTGGCGAGCAGGGCCTCCAACTGCACCGACACGAACCGCATCTTGGAGGCTAGCTGCATCGACAGCTTGCGCAGGTGCTTCATGTGGCTGACGGCGTCGCGGTTCAGGACGACGACCGCCTCCCCGAACAGCGCGCCGTTCTTCGTACCGCCGAAGGACAGGACGTCCACGCCGACCGCGTTGGTGAACGCCCGCATCGGTACGTCCAGGGAGGCGGCCGCGTTGGCTATCCGGGCGCCGTCGAGGTGCACCTTCATGCCGTGCGCGTGGGCGTGCTCGCAGATCGCGCGGACCTCGTCGGGCGTGTAGACCGTGCCCAGTTCGGTGTTCTGGGTGATCGACACCACCTGCGGCATCGCCCGGTGCTCGTCGTCCCAGCCGTACGCCTGCCGGTCGATCAGCTCGGGCGTGAGCTTGCCGTCGGGCGTGGCGACCGTGAGCAGCTTGAGCCCGCCCATGCGCTCGGGAGCGCCGCCCTCGTCGACGTGGATGTGCGCGCTCTCCGCGCAGATCACCGCGCCCCAGCGGTCGGTGAGCGCCTGCAGCGCCACGACGTTGGCGCCCGTGCCGTTGAAGACGGGGAACGCCTCGGCGCCCGCGCCGAAGTGGCCGCGGATCACCTGCTGGAGATGGCCGGTGTAGTCGTCCTCGCCGTACGCGATCTGGTGCCCGCCGTTGGCGAGGGCCAGGGCGGCGAGCACCTCGGGGTGGGCCCCCGCGTAGTTGTCGCTGGCGAAGCCGCGCACCTGCGGATCGTGGCGCCGCCGGGCATCCGTCTTCGGCGGGTTCACGGCCTCCCGGTGGGGACGAGCGGTCTCCCGGCCGGGGTTCACGGCTTGTCGGTCAGCCACAGACGCTTTCCGTTCACTTCGGGGGCGGGCTTGTCCCAGACACCGGCGATGGACTCGGCGAGATCCTTGACGTCCGTGAAGCCCGCGAACTTCGCGTTCGGGCGCTCCGCGCGCATCGCGTCGTGCACCAGCGCCTTCACCACCAGGATGGCCGCCGCGGACGTCGGCCCCTCGGCGCCCTCGGAGATCCCGGCCTTGCGGAAGTAGTCGGCCATGGCCAGCGTCCACGCCTCGGCGGCGGCCTTGGCGGCGGCGTACGCGGCGTTGCCCGCGGTGGGCTTGCCGGCGCCCGCGGCGCTGATCAGGACGTACCGGCCGCGGTCGCTGCGCTGCAGGGCCTCGTGGAAGGCGAGCGAGGTGTGCTGCACGGTACGGATGAGCAGCAGTTCCAGCAGGTCCCAGTCGTCGAGGCTGGTCTTGGTGAAGGTCTCGCTGCCGCGCCAGCCGCCGACGAGATGGACCAGTCCGTCGACGCGCCCGAACTCCTTCTCGGTGCGCGCGGCCCAGTCCTTGGCCGAGTCCCGGTCGAGCAGGTCGACCGTGTCGCCGACGACGGTGGCGCCGCCGTGGGCGTAACGGGCCGCGTCGACGGCCTCGGCCAGCCGCTCCGGGTCGTTGTCGGACCCGACGACCACGGCCCCGGCCTCGGCGAGCCGCAGCAGGGTCGCCCGGCCCACCGGACCGCCCGCGCCGGCCACCGCGATCACCGCGCCGCTCAGTGCCCCGCCGTTACCGTTCCCCATGGTCTTCGCCTCCTGAGCAGTGGTACGGACGCGGTCGCTCACGCGGCCACCCGCTCGGCACTCGCAGCGGTGATGCCCCGGGTACTGGCGATCACGTTCTTCAGCTTCTTCGAGAGTGCCTCATAGAACATGCTCAGGGGAAACTCGTCCGGAAGCACCTCGTCCACCAGTTTTCGCGGCGGCAGCGTCAGGTCGAGGGCGTCGGGGCCCTTGGCCCAGCGGGAACCGGGGTGCGGGGCGAGGTACTGGGAGACCAGGTCGTACGCGGCGAACCAGTGGACCAGTTTCGGACGGTCGATGCCGTCGCGGTACAGCTTCTCGATCTCGGCGCACAGCTCGTTGGTGACCTGCGGGGCGCGCTGCCAGTCGATGAAGAGCTTGTTGTCGGTCCAGCGGACGACGTCGTGCTTGTGCAGGTAGGCGAAGAGCAGCTGTCCGCCGAGGCCGTCGTAGTTGCGGACGCGGTCGCCGGTCACGGGGAAGCGGAACATCCGGTCGAACAGCACCGCGTACTGCACGTCACGGCCCTGCGGGAAGCCGTCGGCCTCCAGCTTGACGGCCTCCCTGAAGGCGGTGAGGTCGCAGCGCAGCTCTTCGAGGCCGTACATCCAGAACGGCTGGCGCTGCTTGATCATGAAGGGGTCGAAGGGCAGGTCGCCGTGGCTGTGGGTGCGGTCGTGGACCATGTCCCACAGGACGAAGGCCTGCTCGCAGCGCGTCTGGTCGCCGACCATCTCGCGGATGTCGTCGGGCAGTTCGAGGCCGAGGGTCTCGACCGCCGCCTCGGTGACCTTGCGGAAGCGGGCGGCCTCGCGGTCGCAGAAGATACCGCCCCAGCTGAACCGCTCGGGGGCCTCGCGCACGGCGATGGTCTCCGGGAAGAGGACGGCCGAGTTGGTGTCGTAACCGGCCGTGAAGTCCTCGAAGGTGATGCCGCAGAACAGCGGGTTGTCGTAGCGGGTGCGCTCCAGGTCGGCCAGCCAGTCGGGCCAGACCATGCGCAGGACGACCGCCTCGAAGTTGCGGTCCGGGTTCCCGTTCTGCGTGTACATGGGGAAGAGGACCAGGTGCTGCAGGCCGTCCTCGCGGTGCGCGGCGGGCTGGAAGGCCAGCAGCGAGTCCAGGAAGTCGGGGACCTGGAACCCGCCGTCGGCCCAGCGGCGCAGGTCCTTGACGAGCGCCGCGTGGTACTCGGCGTCGTGCGGGACGAGCGGCGACAGCTCCTGGACGGCGTCCATGATGTGGCGCACGGCCAGGTCGGCGTCGGCCGGATCGGGGGCGCTCTCGGCGTCGAAGTCGATCGACCCGTCCTTGGACTGCCATGGCCGGATCCGCTCCACGGCATCCTTGAGCACGGGCCAGGCCGGGTGGCTCACCACCCTGCTCCGGGGAGGAATCTGCTCCTCCGCACCGACCTGCACAAGAATTTCCGTCATGACCCACCTTCCACGGGAGAACCTCGCGTATGGACACCGTATGCGTCTGAGACTCTCCGGGACAAGTGGAGTCTCGGGAGATTATCCTGCCCCCTCGCATCTTCACCGCTATTTTTCCTGTGGGAAACCGCGAGGGCGAATACTTCCGCCGTCAGTCGGGTAGACGCCGGAGTTCGGGCGACCCACTGCGGAAGCCCGGCCCGGCGTCCGGTCAACCCACCGGGGACTCGCCCACCGGGGGGTGAGGCGCACCGGGGGCGGCAGGGCGCGTTCGCCCAGTCGGCAGGCCTCATTCCCGGCCACCGGAGCGGGTACAAGCTCTCCCGGGACCATTAGGCTGCGGCCTTGCCGCGTGGGCACGGGACCGCCGCGCGCGGCAGCCGAGCCGCCGTCGACGGAAGCGGAGTCAACCCTTGAACTTCCTCACCATCGGTCATCGCGGGATCATGGGTGTCGAACCGGAGAACACCCTTCGTTCCTTCACCGCCGCCCAGCAGGCGGGCCTCGACCTGATCGAGCTGGATCTGCATCTGAGCAAGGACGGCGCGCTCGTCGTCATGCACGACGCCGACGTGGACCGTACGACCGACGGTTCGGGGCCGATCGCCGAGAAGACCCTCGCGGAGCTGCGCGTGCTGGACGCGGGACGCGGTGAGCGCGTACCGGTGTTCGAGGAGGTCCTGGACGCCGTCACGGCCCCGCTCCAGGCCGAGATCAAGGACGTGGCCGCGGCCCGGGCGCTCGCCGAGGTGATGAACCGGCGCGACCTGGTCGGCCGGGTCGAGGTGCTGTCGTTCCACGACGAGGCGGTCGCCGAGATCGCGCGGCTCGTGCCGGGGGTGCGTACGGCGCTGGTCGCCAGCCGCTATGGCATCGATGTCGTCGAGCGGGCGACCGCGGTCGGCGCCACCACCCTCGTACTGAACATCCGGCGGCTGACCCTGGAGGTCGTCGAGCGTGCGCGCAAGGCGGATCTGCGGATCATCGGCTGGGTCGTGAACACCCAGGACCATCTGCGGCTGGTCCGCGCCCTGGAGCTGGACGGCGCGACCACCGACTACCCGGAGATCAAGCGCACCGGCCGCTTCACGGCGTAGGCGTAGCCGTCGCCGACGCGGCGACCGGCGGCGCGACGATCGGCCGAGGGGACGACCGAGGGCGTAACGATTATGCGAGCGGCTTCGTCAGCAGCTCGAACTGCAGGTCGTCTCGCTGCGGCACACCGAACCGCTCGTCGCCGTACGGGAAGGGAGTCATCTTTCCCGTACGGCGGTAGCCGCGCCGCTCGTACCAGGCGATGAGGTCCTCGCGCACGGAGATCACGGTCATGTGCATCTCCTCGGCGCCCCAGGTCTCACGGGCCAGCCGCTCCGCCTCCGCGATGATCACCTTGCCGAGCCCCGCGCCCTGGAGTGCGGGACTGACCGCGAACATGCCGAAGTAGGCGTGCGTACCCCGGTGTTCGAGCTGGCAGCAGGCGACTACTGTGCCGTCGCGTTCGACGGTCAGCAGCCGGCTGTCCGGCGACTTGATGACGGCGAGGACGCCTTCCGGGTCCGTCCGCTGCCCCTGGAGGATGTCCGCCTCGGTGGTCCAGCCGGCCCGGCTGGAGTCCCCTCGGTAGGCCGACTCGACCAGCGCGACCAAGGCGTCCACGTCGGTGTCCACGGCGTCTCGGAAGGTCAGTCCGTCGGGAGCGGTGGGCATGGAACGGTTCTCCGATCTCGGGCGCGGCTCGGCCATGGACGAGGGTAACGCTCCCGTCCACTCCCCCTACGATCGGGACGCATGGTGCATGTACTGAGCAGCCGGACCTTGCTCCACCCCGCCGATCCCGAGCGCTCCCGTGCCTTCTACGGCGAGAAGCTGGGCCTGCCCGTCTACCGCGAGTTCGGTACGGGCCCCGAGCGGGGCACCGTCTACTTCCTCGGCGGCGGCTTCCTGGAGGTCTCGGGCCGCGCCTCGGAGCGGCCGTCACCCGCCGTCGGGCTGTGGCTCCAGGTGGCCGATGTGCGGGCGGCGTACGAGGAACTCGTGGCCGCCGGTGTCGAGGTGGACCGGCCGCCGGTGAAGGAGCCGTGGGGGCTCGTCGAGATGTGGCTCACGGATCCGGACGGCACGCGGATCGCGGTGGTGGAGGTGCCGTCGGACCATCCGCTGCGGTACCGGCCGTGAGATCCCGCCGTCCCCCGCTCTCAGTAACTCGCTCTCAGCCGCCCGCTCTCAGTCCTTCTGCTCCCGGTCCTCCTGGCAGAGGCAGAACGGGTGGCCCGCCGGATCCGCGTACACCCGGAAGCCGCGGCTGCCGCCCCGGTCGTCCAGGTCGAGCGGGGTGGCGCCGAGGGCCAGTACCTGGGCCTGCGCCGTGTCCATGTCCCGTACGTCGAAGTCCAGGTGCAGCTGCTGGGAGCCGCCGTCGGCGCTCGGCCAGTCCGGCGGGCGGTGGTCAGGGGCCCGCTGGAAGGAGATCCGGTGCCCGCCGGGCGCGTAGAGGTCGTACCAGTCGTCGTCGTACCGCTTGACCTCGCCGCCCAGGACGCTCGCGTAGAACTCCGCCAGGGCGGGCGGGTCCTGGCAGTCGAGTGCCACCAGGCCGTACGTGGCTATGGCCATGTCGTTCCCTTCGTTCAGGAGGCCGTCGAAGCTCAGGGAGCCGTCGCAGCTCAGAGGTCCTTCAGGGCGGGCAGCAGTTCCTTCTCGGCCCACTCCACGAAGGGGAACTGGTGGTCGCCCCCGATCTGGACGAGGGCGATCTCGGTGAAGCCCGCCTCCGCGTAGGGGCGGACGGCCTCGACGAAGGCGTCGACGTCGTCGCCGCAGGGGATGTTCTCGGCGATGTCCTCGGGCCGTACGTGCTGGGTGGCCCCGTCGAAGCTCGCCGGGCCGGGGAGTTCGGAGTTGACCGGCCAGCCGCCGAGCGACCAGCGGAACTGCTCGTGCGCCCGCGCCACGGCGGCGTCCTTGTCCCTGTCGAAGCAGACGGGCAGCTGGCCCACCCTGGGCTTGCCGCTGCCACCGTGCCGGTCGAAGGACTCGATCAGCTCGGCGTTCGGCTCGGTCGCGATCACCAGGTCCGCCAGCCGCCCCGCGAGGGCGCAGGAGCGTTCGCCGGAGACGGCGACACCGATGGGCGTCGGCTCGTCCGGCAGATCGAAGAGCTTGGCGTTCTCCACGTCGAAGTGCGCGCCGTGGTGGTTCACGTTCTTGCCCTCGAACAGCGCGCGGATGATCTCGATGGCCTCTTCCAGCATGTCGAGGCGCACATGTGCGGCGGGCCAGCCGCCACCCACCACGTGCTCGTTGAGGTTCTCCCCGGAGCCGAGCCCGAGCCGGAAGCGGCCCTCGGCGAGCAGCTGCGTGGTGGCGGCCTTCTGCGCGACAACCGCGGGGTGGTAGCGGGTCGTCGGGCAGGTCACGTACGTCATGAGGGGGATCGTGGAGGTGGCCTGCGCGGCGGCCCCGAGAACGCTCCACGCGTACGGCGCGTGTCCCTGCTCGGCCAGCCAGGGGAAGTAGTGGTCGGACGTGACCGAGAAGTCGAAGCCCGCCTTTTCCGCGGCCACCACGTGCTGGACGAGCTCACGGGGTCCGGCCTGTTCGGTCATCATCGTGTATCCGATTTGCACCATGTTCTCGGAGTAGCCGGTCGGGACCACCCGAAACGTTCTTCCCGCGCGTGGCACCCGAGTGCCCGTACGCCGACGAGCCGGCCGGGCGCGGGTCACGGTGCGGGTCAGTCGACCGGGTGGCCGGCGGCGATGTGGCTCACGTCGCTCAGCCGCAGCGGCTCCCCGCCGGTTCGGCCACCTCCGTCACGGCTTCCGGACGCGATCGAGGCGAGCAGGAAGCCCACGTGATCGCCGGCGTCCACGTGCCCCTCGACCTGCCCCACGAACCAGGCGGGCACGCCGTCCAGCACGGGGACACCGGAGGGGCCGGGGGTCCACTCCGCGCGGGCGAACTTGTCGACGCGGCATCCGTCCTCGTCGACGTCGTCGCCGGTCTCGCCGCCGAACAGTTCGGCGAGCGCGTACTGGTCACGGCCGAGCAGATGGACGGCGAGCCGCGGGGCCGAGCGCGCCACGCGGTAGGTGCGGTTGACCTTCGACAGCCACACCATGAAGCGGGCCGGCCGGATCGAGCACTGCGCGGCGAACCCCACCAGACAGCCCGCACACTCCCCGTCGGCCTCGGCCGTCACCACGTACACCGGGTGATCGAGCCGGTCGAGAAACGGCTCCATGGACATCCCCGCCCCCCGAGGGCTCAGTGGCTGCCGAGGCCGCCGCTCCCGAATCCACCGCTGTTGTTCCCGCTCCACCGGCGCCGCTTCTGATTCCTCGCGCGCCGCGTGGACATGTTGCCCGAGGAACGCAGTTCATGCGGGGTGAGGACACTTCCGTCGTGCGGCATCTCGTCGGGCTCGCGCATCTCCGAGACCTCGTACACCGCGCCCGTCTCGGGCAGCTTCGGATGGTCCTCGGCGCGCGGCGGGCCGGGTTCACCCCTGCGCACCCGCATGCCCCACCACACCGCGACGACCAGCATCGCCGTGACCAGAAGTCCCACCATGAGGGGTCCCACGACGAAGGGCTCCGAACCGGCCACGACCTCGTGCGGGATCACTCTGTCCCTGCCGAAGCTCACCATGGGAGGCGAGTACCCCCGCAGAACAACCCAAACAGGACATGATCCGTGTACGGGGCCCGGTGTGCCGGAGGCCGCCCGGGGTACGGGGAGGGGATGCGAATGGGTGTACTTGACGTCGGCTCGAACACGGTGCGGCTGATGATCGCCGAAACGGACGGAGCGGTTCCGCTTCCCGTGCACACCGCGAAGCGTCAGCTGCGCCTCTCCGCCCATGTGGAGCGGGGCGGCCACCTGCCGACAAAACAGGTGGACCGGCTGGTGGAAGCGGTGAAGGAGGCCAAGGAGGAGGGCAGGCGCTGGGGGGTCGCCCAGCCGTTCGCCTTCGCCACCGCGATCGTGCGGGACGCCCCGAACCGCGACAAGGTCCTCGCGCGGATCGCCGCCGAGGCGGGCGTGCCGCTGCATGTGCTGCCCGGCGAGGTGGAGGCCGAGCTGACCTTCCTGGCCGCCCGGCGCTGGATGGGCTGGCGCGCCGGACCACTGGCCCTGCTGGACATCGGCGGCGGTTCCTTCGAGGTGGCCTTCGGCCGGAGCAGGCTGCCCGACTTCGCCATCGCGCTGCCGCTGGGCGCCAACCGGCTGACCCGTGACTTCTTCCGCGGTCAGGACCCGCCGTCCCCGGACCGGACCCGCCTGCTGCGCCGGCACGTACGCCATCAGCTGCGCGATGTCGCGGCCCGTATCCGCTGGGAGGCGCCGCGGACGGCGGTCGTCACCTCGCGTACGTTCCAGCAGCTCGGCAGGTTGTGCGGCGCGGCCCCCGGCCGGTCCGGGCCCTTCACCACGCGGAGCATGACCCGCTCCGACCTGGGCAGGGCCGTGGAGCAGCTGGCGGCGCTGCCCGCCGCGGAACGCGCTCTGCTGCCCGGTATCTCCCTCGCGCGCGCCGGACAGTCCCTGGCCGGCGCGATCGTCGCGCACACCACGATGAAGCTGATGGGCATCGACGAGGTGACCATCTGCCCCTGGGCGCTGCGCGAAGGGGTGCTGCTGCGCTGCATCGAGGACGGCAGCTCCGACTGGTGGGACGCGTACGGCGTGGAGGCCCAGGAGAGCGCGGTGCCGTCCGCGAGGCCGCTGGTGCTCCGCCCCCTGCGCGAGGCCGGGGCGACGCCCGAGCCGGCCCCTTCGGCCTCCTCCTCACCCTGACCCTCGGCGGGGCGCGGGGGTGTCGGTGCCGAGGGGAAACGCTCCCGCTCGGCACCCGTCCCCTACGACTCGGTACGGCCCCAGGCCCCTAGGCCCCTACGACGGCCTACGACATCGTGCAGGCCGTCCCGTTGAGGGTGAAGGCCGTGGGCGCGGTGTTGCCGCCCGCCCAGGAGCCGTTGAAGCCGAAGGTGACCGCCGCGCCCGGGGCGATGGCCGCGTTGTAGCTCGCGTTGGCGGCGGTGACGGCGGCCCCGGACTGGGTGACGTTCGCGTTCCACGCCTGCGTCACGCTCTGCCCGGCGGGCCAGCTCCACGCCAGCCGCCACCCGCTGATGGCGGTGGTACTCGTGTTCCTGACCGTCACCTGCGCGGTGAAGCCGGTGTTCCACTGGCTCTGCACGGCGTACCCGACCGCGCACGCTCCCACCGGGTCGGGCGAACCGTCGTCGACCCAGCCGAGCGCCTCGGCGATGCCGTAATAGGCGGGCTTGGGCTGGAAGTTCTCGTCGTACGGGGTCGCCGCGCCGTAGCCGTCGAAGAAGTCCGGGATCCATGAGTCGGAGTCCGTGAAGCCCCAGACGGTGATGCCCTCGCAGCGCGCCACGGCGACACAGGCGGCGGTGACCGCCTTGTACTCGGCCTTCTGCTGGGCGAGTTGGGCGCTCGTGGGCGGGACGGTCATACGGATGTCGAGTTCGGTGATCGCCACGTCCACGCCGAGGTCGGCGAAGCGCTGGATGTTGGCCTGGAGCGTGGACGGCACCTGGCCGAGGATCAGATGGGCCTGCAGTCCCACCCCGTCGATCGGGACGCCCTGCTCCTTGAGGGACTTGACGAGGTTGTAGAGCGCGGTGCTCTTCGCGTTGACCCCCTCGACGTTGTAGTCGTTGACGTACAGCTTCGCGGCCGGGTCGGCGGCGCGGGCGGCCCGCAGCGCGTCGGCGATGTACGAGTCGCCGATCGCCGTCTGGAAGACCGACTGGCGGCGCGTACCGTCCTCGTTGAACGGCTCGTTGACGACGTCCCAGTGGTCGATGCGGCCCTGGTAGCGGCCTGCCTCGGTGGCGATGTGGTCGGTCATCACGGTCCGCAGGGTGTCGGCGGTCCAGGTGCCGTTGCTGACCCAGTCGGGCAGTTGGCTGTGCCAGACCAGGGTGTGGCCGCGGACCCTCTGGCCGTGTGCTTCGGCGAAGTCGACCACGGCGTCGGCGCCGGACCAGGTGAAGCTGCCGCGGGTCGCCTCGACCGAGCCCCACTTCATCTCGTTGCCCGGGGTGATGGAGTCGAACTGCTCGCCGGTGATCGTGCCGTAGGTGCCGTTGAGCTTGGAGGCCGTGACGGCCGTCCCGTAGTAGATGCCTTGTGCGGCGGCGAGGTCCCGCAGTACGGGCTCGGCGGCGGCCTGTCGGTCCGCGGCGGCCGGCTGCGGTCCGACGGCGGCGTGAGCGGAGGCGGCTCCCCCGATCACGAGCGAGGCCGCGGCCAGGATCGCGGACGCGGCTCTCCGTAAGCTCTGGGGCTTCATGGACGTCCCTCTCATGATGGCTTCACGTCGCTCCCGGAATTTCCGGAAGACCTCTGCAAAGTTTCGAGAGTGCGTCCGGAACGGTAGAGGCGTACGGGGTGACCGTCAACGGAGGTGGGGCAGTTGGCCGCAGAGGACGCCGTGGGCAGCGGGGCACGGGAGGGGCGGGGCAAGGTCACGATCACGGAGATCGCCCGGGAGGCCGGGGTCTCCGTGCCGACCGTGTCGCGGGTGGTCAACGGCCGGTCGGACGTGGCGCCGGACACCCGCGCCCGGGTGGAGGACCTCCTGCATCTGCACGGCTACCGCAGACGGCCGCCCGGCGCGCGGGTGCGGGCCGCGCTGATCGACCTGGTCTTCGACGACCTCGACAGCCCCTGGGCGGTGGAGATCATCCGGGGTGTGGAGGAGGTGGCGCACGCGGCGGGCGTCGGGACGGTCGTCTCCGCGATCCACGGGCGTTCGGGGGACGCGCGCCGGTGGATGACGAACCTGCGGGCGCGCGCCTCGGACGGCGTCATCCTGGTCACGTCCGTCCTGGAACCCGTCCTCCACGACGAGCTGCGGCGGCTCGGGGTCCCGCTCGTGGTGGTCGATCCGGCGGGCTCCCCCGCCCTGGACGCGCCCACGGTGGGTGTCACCAACTGGGCGGGCGGGATGGCCGCCACCGAGCATCTGGTGCGGCTCGGGCACCGCAGGATCGGGTTCGTCGCGGGGCCGCCCCGGCTGCTCTGCTCACGGGCCCGCCTGGACGGCTACCGCGCGGCCCTGGACCGGGCGGGGATCGCCGTCGACGAGTCGCTGATCGTGCCCGGCGACTTCTATCCGGAGTCCGGGTTCACCGGCTGCGCCGCGCTCCTGGACCTCGACCGGCCGCCCACGGCCCTGTTCGCCGCGAGCGACCAGATGGCGATGGGGGCCGTCGAGGCGCTGCGCAGGCGCGGGCTGCGCGTCCCGGAGGACATGAGCGTGGTGGGTTTCGACGACCTTCCGGAAGTCCGCTGGTCGGCTCCGCCGCTCACGACGGTCCGCCAGCCCCTCGCGGAGATGGGCAAGCTCGCGGTCCGCACGGTCCTGAGGCTGACCCGGGGGGAGAAACTGGACTCGCCCCGGGTGGAGCTGGCCACGGAACTGGTCGTACGGTCCAGCACTGCACCGGCACGGACCTGACTGCACGGACCTGACGGCGCGGCCTTCCGGAGCATGACCGCGTCGCCGTACGACTCCCCTCCTCATGGGGTCGTTCAGCCCGTCGGGCGGTGTTCCCAGCCGCGGTCCGTACGGGTCAGCTCGTGGAACCCTGCCGAGGTCAGCCGCCCGATCGCCGCCGCGTCCCCGGCGGACTCGTACGCGAGCAGGATGCGCACGCCGGAGAGCCGCAGCCAGCGGGCGGCTCGCGCGAGGAGCCAGGTCTCCAGGCCCGCCACCGGGCGCGCGAGATGGAGGTTGCCGATGTCGGCGAGGCCACCGCCGCGGGCGTGGCGCTCGGGGCGGTCGAGGGTGGTGTCGATCTCGACGAAGCCGAGTTCGTCGGCGTCGGAGCGGGCGGTGAACCTGGTCCCGCACTCCCCCACGCTCCGGTCGACGCGGACGGCGGCCGGCGGCGTGACCGAGGGCAGGTCCGCCACCTCCGCGATCAGCAGGACCTCCGTGTCGCCCGTGTGCCGGAATCCGGCGCGTTCGCAGGCGGCGCGGATGTGCGGCCAGGGGCGGGGAAGGCCGTACACCGCCGGGGCGGGCAGGGCCCCGTCGGCGTACCGGACGCGGACGTTCCAGCGGGCGAGCCGGGCCAGACAGGCCGCCATGAGCAGGTCTGCGGTCTGGTCGGCGTCCGGCCAGAGGGAGCCGGGCGGCCGGCAGACGAACCACTCGACGCACCCGGCGTTCCGGTACTGCTCCCCGACCCCGGTGTCGGCGCGGTAGCGCAGCAGATGCGCGCCGGCCACCAGGTGACCGCGCTGTTCGGCGACGAGTGTCGTGCGCTCGGCCACCCATGCGTCGGTGATGAACTCGTCGGGCTGCCGTGCCATGGCGCTGAGCACGGTGTTCACCGAGACGGAGAGACCAGGGACGACCGCCGCGACATGGGCGTTCACCAGCTCGGTGAGCTGGTCGCGATCGTCGCGGTGGAAGGGGCGCACCTGTGGCGCGGACATAGGGGACCTCCGGGTCTGGCTGTACGAGGAGGCCGCCATGAGGTGCGGTACGCGGGGGAGACTACGCCGCTCGGAGGACGCCGTCACGGCATTTTCGGCACACAGGGAGAAGCCACGCGGGCGGGTTCTGGCGGGATCCCGGGCAGAAGCCCGCGCAGGTGCCTGGGCAGAAGCCCGCGCAGGTTTCCGGGCGGATGCCCGCGCAGGTGCCTGGGCGGATGCCCGCGCGGGTTTCTGGGCCGATGGCCGCAGGCGCCCGGCTCAGGCGCGTGGGGCGCTGAGCCTGCCCTCCAGCTGGACGAGCAGGTCGCCGAGCAGGACCGCGAGTTCGCGCTGCCCGGTGCCGTCGACCCCGGAGAGGACCGCCTTCTCGTACGAGAGCTGCTCCGGGAGGATGCCGTCGACAAGGGCGCGGCCGGTGTCCGTGAGGCGGACATGGGCGACCCGCCGGTCGCGGGCGTCGCCCCGCCGGTCGACGAGACCGCGCTCGGTGAGCTGCTTGAGCCGTTTGGTGACGGCGGCACCGGAGGAGAAGGTCTCCCGGGCCAGCTCGCCGGGTGTCAGTTCGAGGCCCGTGCGGCGCAGTGCGCCGAGGAGGTCGAACTCGGGGCGGGTGAGTCCGGCGTGCCGCAGCGGCGCGTCCTCGGCCTGCTGGAGCAGCGCGGCACAGCGGTTGATGCGGCCGATGACCTCCATGGGTCCGGTGTCGAGGTCGGGATGGACCGTCCGCCACTGCCGGACCACCGCGGCGACCGTGTCGCCCGCGACGGGCCGCCCCGCCGTGCCGTCCCCGTGCGACTCGCCACCGGCGACGCCGGCTCCGACCGCCCTGTGACCGTTCGCTGCCGTCATGCCTCTGCGTCCTCCAGAACGTGCGGTCCCTGCCGTCGTACCGTCGCCGCGAGCGTACGGTGTCCGGCCTGCTCGGCCAGCATCACCCGCTCCTGCGGCAGGGCGCGCTGCCACCATTCGCCGGACGCCGCGTCGGTCGTGGCGCGCAGTTCGACGAGCGCGGCGGCCAGGCGCCGACGGGCGGCCTCCAAGGCGCCGGGGCCCGGGCCAGGACCGGAGCCGGAGCCGGAACCGGGACCGGAGCCGGGACCGGAGCCCGGACGCTCGGCGGCGATCAGTCGTGCCGCGTGCTCACGCGCGCGCTCCACGGTGTCGAGGGCGTCCTCGATGCGGTCTCCGGCGCGTCGGTTGGTGACGGCGACCGCGGCCACGAATCCGACGACGGCGCCGACCAGCGTGTCCACGACCCGGTCCGTGATCAGCCCGCCGGGCTCCTGGAAGCCGGTGAACTCGCTGATCAGCAGGGCCATCGGGGTCACGCAGACGCTGCCGAGCCAGTAGTTGCGGGTGATCAGTGCCTCCGCGCCGAAGTTGAAGGCGAGGCAGCACAGGACCAGGGCGGCGGGGCCGAGGTGGGCGAGCGGGGCGACGGCCGCGAAGAGGAGGACGCCGACGAGGTTGCCGACGACGCGCTGGACCCCTCGGCTCCAGGTCAGTGTGAGGTTCGCCTGATAGAGCGAGGCCGCGGTGACCAGGGCCCAGTACGGGCGGCCGACGCCGAGCGCCAGGGACACGTAACCGGCGAGGGCGCAGCCGAGCGCGGTCCGCAGGGCGAGCGGCAGGAGGGGGCCGAGCCCCTCCGTCCACCGCCTCTTGCCTCTCTTTCCGGCAGCCGGTCCGGCCGCCAGCAGTTCGACCTCGACGCCGAGCAGTTCGTCGGCGTCGCGGCCGGGCTCCGGACGGGGTACGGGGTGCGTGCCGCGCAGGTCGTGTGCCCAGGTACGCAGCCGGGCGGGATCCGTGTCGGCGGGGGCCGCGAGAGCGACCTCGGCCCGCACGACGAGCCGTTCGAGGGCGCGGCGGGGCCCGGGGCGCGCGCCGGCGGCGAGCAGCGACTGCCAGGCGGCGTGCACGGCGGCGGCAGCGGCGGCGCGGGCCCGTTCGTGGCCGGGGCCACTCGCCTCACCGCGCTCACCGCGCTCACCGCGCTCACCGCGCTCACCGGCAGGGAACACCGCCGCGTACGCGTCCACATACCCCGCGGCGGCGTTCAGGGCGCGGGCCGTGGCCCGGCGCTCAGGGCCGTGCGGGCGCACGAGGCCCGGTGCCATTCCGACGAGCCAGGCCCAGGCGCCCGCGGCGGCGGCGAGGGCGAGATGTCCGGGGACCTGGCCGAGGGTCTGGGGCGCGAAGAGGGAGGCGGAGCTGATGAAGGTGAAGATCACCGGTCCTGGCGGGCCGATCCGCGTCAGGTCGGTCACCGCCTTGTGCGCGGCGGCGAGCAGCGCGCCCACGGCTACCAGGACCACCGCGGAGGACGTGAGCGACGCCGTGACCAGGGCGATCGCGACCGAGACGAGCATGCCGAGGACGACCCGGGCGAGGGCGCGGCCACGGGCCGCGTACGGCAGGTTGTGCGCGTAGAGCGCGCAGAGCGAGCCGGCCATGGAGTACAGGGCGAGGTCGAGGCGGCCGAGGGCCAGCAGCGTCAGGTTCGGCACCCCGACCGCGACGACCACGCTCAGCGCGGGCTTGAACCAGATGTCGGAAGGGCGGTTGAGGCGCAAGGCGCCCGCGAGGGGCAGTCGGCGGACGGGGGTGGCGCGGTGGCGGAGGCGGGCACTGCTCATACCCATAAGGTTAGCAGGTGTTTTACTCGTAAAATATGCATGACGGCCGGGCCGCTGACCTGTGCCGCACTCCCGCACGCTCCCCGCGTACCCCCTTGCGCTCGTTCGCGCCCGCTTGTGCTCCGTCCGGCCGGGGCATCTCTTCGACCGGACTGTCGACACCGTCGAGCGGGGAGGTACGCGGTGCACGGACCGGGGGCGGGATCGTCCGGCTGGCTGCTCGTCGCGTTGTGCGCGGCGACCGGGGCCTACTGCCTGCTGCGCATGCGCAGCAGGGTCGAGGAGCAGCGCCGCACCGCGGGTGGCGAGGCGCTGATGGGCTTCGGCATGGCCGCGATGGCGGTGCCCGCGGCGGTGGCGCCACCGAGCTGGGCCTGGGCCGTCTACGCGGCCGTGTTCGGGGCGGCGGGGCTGCGCGCCCTGTGGGCGGCCCGGAGCGGCGCCCATCATCTGCACCACCTGGTGGGCGCCCTCGCCATGGTCTACATGGCCGTGCTGATGGCGGGCGGGTCACATGCCGGGATACCCGTCCTGACCGGGGTGCTGCTCCTGTACTTCACGGCGTATGTGCTGTGGACCGGGACGCGGCTCGTGCCGGTCGCGGCCGCCGCTCCGGCGGGAGATGTCCCCGCGCCCGGCTGGGGCGACCGGCTGGAGCTGGCGCGGGCGTGCCGGCTCTCCATGGGCATCGGGATGCTGGCGATGCTTCTCACCCTCTGAGGGGATTCACGACCGTACGCACCCGTGGTCTGCGTCACTTGCCGCGACCGGCCGTATCCGGCGGCGCCGCCGCGCTCATAGGCTGCGTCCATGATGGTCCCCGCGGCACTGTTGCTGCTCGGCGCCCTGGCCGCCGTCCTCGCTCCGCGGCTGCTCGCGCGGACCGACTGGCAGGACCGCGAACCGGTGGTCGCCCTGTGGGTGTGGCAGTGCGTGGTGGTGGCCGTCCTGCTCTGCTGCGCCCTGTCGATGGCGCTCAGCGCTGCCGCCGCCTGGCAGGCGGTGCGCGGCCGGCTCTTCGCCCCCGCCCCGCACGCCGTGGTGGAGGCATACGCGCTCGCCGGAGGCCCCTGGGCCGCCGCGACGGCGGTGACGCTGGCGCTCGGCGGTGTGTGGAGCGCGGCCATGCTGGCCCGCGAGATCGGCCGGGCCGCGGCCCGGCGCCGTCGCCGGCGCACCGAACTCCTCGTCCGCGCACCGCTGTTGCCCGGTGAGGAGCCGGGCGGTGAGCGGCTGGTCGTCCTGGAGGGGGAGCGTCCCGACGCCTGGTGGCTGCCCGGCGCGGCGCCCCAACTGGTGATCACCACGGCCGCGTTGCGCCGCCTCAAGGGGCAGCAGCTGGACGCCGTGCTCGCCCATGAGCAGGGGCACGCGCGCGCCCGGCACAACTGGCTGCTGCATTCCTCGGCGGCGCTGGCGGGCGGCTTTCCGCAGGTCCCGGTGTTCGCGGCGTTCCGCGACGAGATGCACCGGCTGGTGGAACTCGCCGCCGACGACATGGCGTCACGCCGGTTCGGCCGGCTGACGACCGCCCTCGCCCTGGTGGAACTCAACGAGGACCGCGGTGTGTTCGGCCCCTGCCCGACCCCTCACGCGCATGTCCCGCAGCGGGTCCACCGGCTGCTCACTCCCCCGGACCGCCTCCCGCCCACCCGTCGGCTGAAGCTCACGGCGGCGGGGGCGCTGGTGCCGGTGATCCCGGTCCTGGTGGCCTTCGGGCCGGGGCTGCGGGCACTCGGCTAACCGGGCCCGCGGACGCTCGGGGGACCAGGGCTGCGGGCGCTCAGGTGAACGGAGACAGCACACGCGGGAAACCCCGGGTTCGCCTCGGGGCCCGTCCGTCGGCGAGGATCGACGTATGCACTCTCCCGTCGACTCGCCGCCCCACGCGACCGGCCCCGGGATCGCCGCGCGCGTTGCCATGGCTCTCGCTCCGCCCACCGTGCTGTTGCTCGTCCTGGTCGCGGCCTCCTGGGACCCGCTCATGGCCCTCGACGGCGACATCGCCCGCACCACCCACCGCTGGGCCGTCGACGAGCCGGCCCTGACCCGGACGTTCCGCGTCCTCACCGACTGGGTGTGGGACCCCTGGACGATGCGGGCCCTGATCGCCGTCACCGTGCTCTGGCTGGTGCTGCACCACGGCGCGTGGTGGCTCGCCGTGTGGCTGACGGCCACCTGCCTCCTCGCCGGACTCCTCTCGCAGGGGATCAAGGCGGCCGTCGACCGCGAACGCCCCGTCTGGGCCGACCCGGTGGACTCCGCCCACTTCGCGGCCTTCCCCTCCGGGCACGCCATGACGGCCGCGGTGGCGTGCGGCCTGCTGCTGTGGGTCATGCGCCTGTACGGCGCCGGGCGCGTCCTGTGGCGTGTCGCGCTGGCCGTGGCGGTGGTGTCCGTCGTCGGTGTGGGGTTCACCCGGATCTGGCTGGGCGTGCACTGGTCGTCGGACGTGCTCGGCGGCTGGCTCCTGGGCGCGTTGGCGGTGGCGCTCGCGATGGTCTCGTACGCCCGGCGCTTCCCTCCCGCGCGTAGCACATGATGTACTCCCCTGACGTGATCGAATAGTTGATCCAACCCGTTCCTGGCGCGATGGAGTTGCTTGTCATGTCGACCGGCCCACAGCGGTTCTCGCAGATCGTTACCGACAAGGCACATCCCGCGCGGGTCTATGACTGGCTGCTGGGCGGCAAGGACAACTACCCGGTCGACGAGGCCGTGGGCGAGAAACTGCCGCCCGAGGCGAAGGACGCGGCCCGGCAGAACCGGCAGTTCATGCACCGGGCCGCTGCCTGGCTCGCCACCCAGGGCGTCGACCAGTTCCTGGACATCGGTACGGGCATCCCCACCGAGCCCAACCTCCACCAGATCGTCCAGGACATCGTGCCGACGGCGAAGGTCGTCTACACCGACAACGACCCGATCGTGCTGCGGCACGCCGAGGCGCTGCTCGTCAGCCGTCCCGGCGGAGTCACCGACTACATCGAGGCCGATGTGCGGCAGCCGGAGGCGATCGTCGAACACGCCCGGCGCGTCCTGGACTTCAGCCGTCCCGTCGCGCTGTCGCTGATCGCGCTGATGCACTTCATCCCCGACGAGCAGGACGCCCACGCCATCGTCCGCGACCTGGTCGCCACGCTCCCGCCGGGCAGCTATCTGGTGCTGTCGCACGCCGCCTCCGACCTGTATCCGGAACTGGCCGCCCAGGTCACCGCCGAGTACGCCAAGGGCGGTATCCAGCTCGGTTTCCGCACCCGCGCGGAGGTGGAGCGGTTCTTCGACGGCCTCGATCTCGTACCGCCCGGCCTGGTGACGGCGACCGAGTGGGACGCCTCGGGCAAGCTGGAGGCGGCCGAAGGCAGCGGCATCTACACGGGTGTGGCCCGCGTCTCGTGACCGCGGGCCCTCGGCGGGGGCCGGGCGGCGCTGCAACCCCCTGACGTTATCCGGTAGTTGGCGCCGGTCGTCGACGTGATCCGGTAATTGGCACCGGTCGTCACGTCTGACCCACGAGCCCCAGGGGCAGGTCATACGGGAGTGAGCCGCCGTGGTCCCGGCAGTTCCGCCTGTGCGCCGGGGCCGTACGACCCGAAGGGACTCCCCCATGCCCTCTTTCCGTACGTCCTCGCTGCGCCGTGCCGCGTCGGCCCTGGCCCTGACGCTCGTGGCGTCCGGGTCGGCGGTCTCCGCGACCACGGCCGCCACGGCGGACACCAGCCGGGCCGCCGCCCCCGCGTCCGCCTCTGGCGGCCGGCACTCGGCGGCGCCGGCCGGGCGCGCGTGGTTCACCTCCTGGGCCCAGTCCCAGCAGGAACTCGCCCCGACTCCCCTGCGCGATCAGTCCGTTCGCATGATCACCCGTCTCGGCCAGGGCGGCGGGGCACTGCGGGTACGGATCCAGAACACCTTCGGCACGACCCCGCTCACCGTGGACGCCGCCACCGTCGGCCGCAGCGGAGCGGGCGCGGCGGTCGAGGGTGACGTCCACGCCGTCACCTTCGACGGGCGGCGCGAGGTCGTCGTACCGGCCGGCGGCGAGGTGTGGAGCGACGCGGCGGCGCTGAGGACCCGTGCGCAGGACGACGTCGCCGTCTCCCTGTCGGTCTCCGGCACGGTCACACCGGGACGGCACACCAGCGCCTTCCGCACCAACTACCTGACCGCGCCCGGCTCCGGCGACCACACGGCGGAGGCGAGCGGCGCCGCGTACACGCAGACCGTCGGGTCCACATACCTGGTCAGTGCCGTCGACGTGCACAACCCGAAGCTCAGGGGCACGATCGTCGCGTACGGGAGTTCGGTGGTCGACGGGACCGGCAGCACCGACTGCGGGCCCGGCTGCACGCCCGACGGGACCGATCACCGCTGGACGGACGAGCTCGCCCGCCGGGTCACCGCCGAGCTTCCCCGCACCCGGCAGGTCGCGATCGCCAACGCGGGTATCGCCGGCACGACCAGTTCCGCCGACTGCCCGCGCAACCCCGCCGGGATACGCGGTCTCGACGCGGCGGCCCGGCTGGACCGCGATGTGCTCGCCCTGCACGGGGTGACCGGGGTCATCTACTACTACGGCACGAACGACCTCGCCAACGGCTGCGACGCCGACCTGATCCTGCGCAGCTACGACGAGGTGTTCCAGCGTCTGCGGGCCGCCGGGATCAAGGTCTACGTCACGCCCATCACCTCGCGTCCCGGCTACTCCGACCAGAACAACCTCGACCGCCACGCCGTCGGCACCCACGTCAAGAAGGGGAACACCTGCGACGGAACGTGCGACGGCGTCGTGGACTTCGACCAGGTGCTCAAGGACCCGCTGAAGCCCAACAGCATCAACCCGGCCTACGACACCGGCGACGGCGTGCACGCCAATGTCGCGGGCCAGCGGGCGCTCGCCGACTTCGTCTCCCTGCCGATGCTCCTGTCCTCCACCGCACACCGCTGACGTCGCCACCCCCCGCCCCGTGGGGTGCCGGATCATGAGTGGGGTCAGAATCAGGGGGTGACCGTGCCATCCGAGACCCCACCGCCGGCGCTGCAGACCCTGTGCGGCACCGCCCCCCGCAGCCCCCTGCGCGCCTTCCTGCAGACGGAGACCGGCAGTGCCGCGGTCCTGCTCGTCGGCGCGCTCGCCGCCCTCGTCTGGGCCAACATCGACGCCGGTTCGTACGCGTCCCTGTGGGAGACCGAGTTGTCGGTCCACCTCGGCTCGGGCGGAGTCTCCCTGGAGCTGCGGGAATGGCTGAACAGCGGGCTGATGACGCTGTTCTTCTTCGTCGTCGGCCTGGAGGCGCGCCGCGAGTTCGACATGGGCGAGCTGAGGGAACGCCGGCGGATCACGCTCCCGCTGCTCGCCGGGCTCAGCGGCATGCTCGTACCCGTCGCGATCTACCTGGCCCTCAACGCGGGCGAGGACTCCGTGCACGGCTGGGGTGCCGCCATGTCCACGGACACGGCCTTCGCGCTGGGCATGCTCGCCGTCTTCGGGACCCGGCTGCCCGCCGGCCTGCGGGTCTTCATCCTCACCGTGGCCGTCGTCGACGACTTCCTGGCCCTCGCCGTCATCGCCTTCGCGTACAGCGGAGCCATCTCCCTGCCCGCGCTGCTGACCGCGCTCGGCCTGTTCGCCGTTGTCCTGCTGGTGCGGCGCACACTCGGCATGCGCATCCCCTCCCTGTACGCGCTGCTGGGCGTGGCGATCTGGGTGGCGCTCCTGAAATCCGGGGTGGACCCGGTGGTGACCGGCCTCGCCATGGGACTGCTGACCTACGCCCGCCCGGCGGAGCGCGGCGACCTGGAGCTGGCCAGCAGACAGTTCCGGCGCTTCCGCGAGCAGCCGACCCCCGAACTCGAACGCACCGTACGACGCCAGATCGCCTCGACGCTCTCCCCCAACGACCGCCTCCAGCGCATGCTCCACCCCTGGACGAGCTATGTGATCGTGCCGCTGTTCGCCCTCGCCAACGCCGGCATCGCCCTCAGTGCCGACCAGCTGACCGGCGCGTTCACCTCACCGGTCACCCTCGGCATCCTGCTCGGGTACGTGCTCGGCAAGCCGGTCGGCATCATCGGCGCGACCTGGCTCACGACACGTGTCAGCAAGGGGCGCCTGCATCCGCCGGTCGGCTGGGGCGCCATCTCGGCGGGCGGCACGCTGGCCGGGGTGGGCTTCACCGTGTCCCTGCTGATCGCCACGCTGGCCTTCGACGGCGACCGGCTGGAGCAGGCGAAGATCGGCATCCTCGGCGCCGTACTCTGCTCGTTCCTCCTCGCCTGGCTGGTCACCGCGGTGACCGGCGCCCTGTCGGCGCCCTCCCGGGCCCGCGCCCTGCTGGGCACGGGCCAGACCATCGTCGACCTCAGCGACCCCGTCGACATGGACCGCGACCACGTACGCGGCCCCCGGGACGCACCCGTGACGCTGCTGGAGTACGGGGACTTCGAGTGCCCCTACTGCGGGCTGGCCGAGCCGGTGGTGCGCGAACTGCTCGCCGACTTCGGCGACGTGCGGTACGTCTGGCGGCATCTGCCGCTCCCGGACGTGCACCCGGGCGCGCAGCTCGCGGCGGAGGCCGCCGAGGCGGCCGACCGGCAGGGCAGCTACTGGGAGATGCACGAGCAGCTCATGCGGCACCAAGGGGATCTGCTGCCGAAGGACCTGCTCCGCTACGCCGAGGAGATCGGCCTCGACACCGACCGCTTCCGCGCCGACCTGCGGGCCGGAACGGGCGCCGCCCGGGTCGCCGCGGACGTGGAGTCCGCCGACCTCAGCGGGGTGTCGGGCACACCGACGTTCTTCGTCAACGGCCGCCGTCACCACGGCGCCTACGACATCGCCGCACTGTCCGCGGCGGTGCGCGCCGCACGGCAGCGGGCGTCGCTCACGGGGACGGGGCGGCGGAACTGACGTCGCCGGTCCGCACCGCGCGCAGGCCCCGGTCGGCGAAGGTGATGAGCCATTCGAAGCTCTCGTCGATGTCGGCGCTCCACTGGAAGCCGTCGGCCGCCTGCAGTGTGGCGAACCCGTGGCAGAGGCTGCGCAGCATGCGCAGGGCGTGGTCCACGTCGGGCTCCGCGATCTCGTAGCCGCGCAGGACCGCCGTGAACGCGCCGAGCAGCCGCCGGGCCGCGACGGCCATCGGGTCGTCCCGGTCGGCCGGTTCCACGCCGATCGTCGCGGCGTACCGGCCGGGATGCTCCAGGACGAAGGCACGGAAGGCGCGCGCGGCGGCCGCCAGGGCGTCGCGGCCCGCGTAGCCCTGGACCGCGCCGCCCACGGCGTCGGCGGCCTCGCTCATCGCCAGGGCCGCGATGCGCCGGTTGAGGTCGTCCTGGCCGCCCACGTGTTTGTACAGGGACGGCGTACGCACGCCGAGCCGTTGGGCCAGCAGGCCCATCGTCAGGTGGGCGAAGCCCACCTCGTCGGCGAGGGCGGCCCCGGCCGCGACCACGGCCGCCGGGTCCAGGCCGGCCCTAGGCACGGGCGGCGTCCGACCGCAGGAAGTCGAGCATGAGCGAAAGCACCTCGTCGGGGAACTGGTCGTGCGGATAGTGTCCGGCTCCCTCGATCATCTCAAGGCGGCCGAGGCCGGCCGGCAGGTCGCCGACGATCGCCGCCCCCTCGGCGTGCGGGTCGGCCCAGTCCGGGTCGAGGGTGCCCATCACGACCAGGACCGGGCAGCGCACGTTGCCGAGCTGTGCGCCCGCGTCGGTCGGGGCGCTGCGGCCCATACTCTGCATGGCCTTCATCCGGCCGGGCTCGCGCATCAGGGAGTCGATACGGCCGAGCCGCTCGGCCCAGTGGGCCGGCTTCGGGCCGGGGTAGGCCACGTCGAGGTACGAGCGCCACTGCCCCACGCTGCCGAACACGCCCGCGCCGAGCAGCCGCAGCATGCCCTGCCGGTAACGCCTGAGGCGCAGGTCGCCGAGGCGGACGGACTGCTTGCGGGTGAAAGGCGCCAGCTCGACGACCGCGGTGACCAGTGAGGGCTCCCGCGCCGCGGCGATGGTGGCGGCGCCCCCGGAGATCGAGTGGCCGACGAGGACGGCCGGGCCGCCGAGGTGCCGGATCAGGGCGAGCAGGTCACCGGCGATCGCGGTGCGGCTCCAGGCGGGCCAGTCGGTGCTGGATTCGCCGCAGCCGCGCAGGTCGACGGCGGCGACGCGGTGGCCCGCCGCCACCAACCGCGGGATCAGCGCGTGGTAGGCGGCGCGGCTGTCACCGATGCCGTGCGCGAGGACGACCAGCGGGCCGGACCCCGCCACTTCGTAAGCGATCGTGCCACCGTCGACGGCGAGGTACTCGGTCATGACGTCTCCCAGGACTCATTGGCTAATCTCGTTAGCTAAAAGCTAATGGCGTTAGCCGAACCTGTCAATGGCGGCGCCGGCAGTCGCACGACCTGGAAGCGGCCGAGCGGCTCGCGCGCGCGGCAGCCGACGCGGGCGCCACGACGGCGCTCACGGACTTCGCCCGGCACCGGGTGGAGGCGGGGAGTCCGGAGTGGAGCGGCTTCGAGCGGTACGGCCTCGAAGCGGACGGATCCGTCGCCGCCCCGTGGTGACGACAGCGTGCCTCCGTGGTGGCCGGCGCGCCTCCGTGGTCGTCATGGGCTCCGCTGTCACTCCCTCCTCGGAAGCAGGGCACAATGAAGCGGGGCGACGACGCCACCAACCGGTCCGCCCGCGGCTGTTCGAGACAGTTCACGACTGTCCGAGGCCGCCGATGCGAACGTCGGGCCGCGGTTCCGGCCGCGAGCCGCCAAGAGTGACAAGACTTTTCCTCTTCCGACCAATCCGTACGCAACGGTGGCAACGGATCACTTGAGCATGCTCATAAGGCGCAAGGCACGCCGCACGACGCACGAACCACATCACGGTGAAAGGGCAGTTGCATGACAGACAAGGCGGGCGAGGAAGGGCACATACGCCCGGAGCACGGGACGGACGTCATGGACCACGGCACGGAGAACCTGGCCGACCCGGCGGGCGGTGCGCCCGTGTTCGTCGATCCGAGCGGGCGGCGGGCCAGCCGGATGCGCCGCATGGGCTGGCTCGTAGCGGCCGGATGCGTGTGCTCGGCCGCCACCCTGGGCGTCGCGGTCGCCGGCGGCAACTCCACCGCACCCTGGCTCCAGATACCCGGCATGCTCGGCGGCTCCGGCCAGAACAGAAGCGTGGAGGAGGTACGGAAGCCGGTACAGCAGGGCCCCGTCTCCCCTTCCGCCGACAACCCCTCGCCCGCCGGCGTGGGATCGCCGTTCCGTGAGGGAACCGGCACCACGGCCACGGGTACGGCGGACGGCCGTCCGTCGGACAAGAAGGACACGGACAGCTCGACCGGCGAACCGTCCGCGGCCGGCCCGTCCGCCGGGGCGAGCGGCGCCGGGTCGGTGCCCGCGCGAGACACGGAGACGGTCGCCGGGCCGCCCGGCGGGGCGACCCCCACCGGTGCGGCGCAGGATCCGACGACCGCTCCGAGCGCGGCCGACCCCACCCCCCCGGCCCCCTCGACCGAACCCTCCCCGACCGGGACACCCACGGGCCTCCTGGACGGGCTGGCCGACGCCGTCTCCGACCTGTTCGGCGGGTGACGGCACAGCCCTCCGGCCCGTCGATCCTCCAGCCCTCCCGACCTACCGCCCTCCCGACCTACCGCCGTCCTGACCTCCAGCCGTCTGCCGTCACTTCACGGCGGGCGGCTCCTTCGTGTACACGCCGGAATTACTCTTTCGGCCGCCATCACGTAAGAGTGAATCGACCAATTTTCGATATTCCTACTGTCAGCACGGCTCGGCAGCTCTCATACTTCTCGTCGACGCAAGGAAACGATTTCCCGACGGGTTCGGGGGCCAGAAATCTGCGGCATCCGGCCCTTTAAGCATTCCTATGCATTTCATGCCTCTCTAATCTATTCAAGCAGAGCCGCTCTAATTGAACATTGCCGGATTCGTCATCTGCGTAATATGCCGACGACAGAAACAGGCGATTCCGTGTGACCGAGAACCGCCGGGCAGGCCCCATCCCCTCACAGGAGTTGGCCCCTCGATGACGTTGAATATTCCTGACGCCCCAACGCGGCGCACCATGTCGGCCTGGATCGCGGCGGTGACGGCCGTGGCCGTCGCGGCTGCCGTGCTCGCGATGATGCCGACACGCGCCAGCGCCATTGCCACACCCGTGCCTCTCGGTACGGCGGCCAGTTTCGCCGTTCTGGCCGGTTCCGAGGTCACCAATACCGGGCCCTCGCAGATCACCGGGGATCTCGGGGTGCATCCCGGTACGGCGATCTCGGGATTCCCGCCAGGAATCGTCCTGGGGACCCAGCATTCCGCGGACGCTGTGGCGGCCCAGGCAAAGAGCGACCTGGTCGCGGCCTACAACGACGCTGCGGGGCAGGCCACGGATGCCGCCCTTCCCGCGGACGCCGGTGGCCTGACGCTGGTACCGGGTGTCTACACCGCTTCCTCCACCCTCGGACTCACCGGCACCCTCACGCTCGACGCCGAGGGCGACCCCAACGCCGTCTGGGTGTTCCAGGTCGGCTCCGGTCTGACGACGGCATCCGCCAGCCGAGTGCTCCTCGTCAACGGCGCTTCACCGTGCAACGTGTACTGGAAGGTCGGCAGTTCGGCCACGCTCGGGACCGACTCCACCTTCGTGGGCAACATCCTGGCTCTGACCTCGATCAGCCTCACCACAGGCGCAAGCATCGACGGCCGGGCGCTGGCCCGTAACGGCGCGGTGACCCTGGACACCAACGTGATCGACCGGGGCACGTGCGCCGCGGGTTCGACCGGCGGAACCACCGGGGGAACTGCCGGTGGAACCGGTGGTCTCGTCTCGGGTGGTGTGATCGCCGGTGCCACGACGGGTGGCACCACAGCGGGCACCACGGGCAGCACCACAGTCGGGGTCATCGGCGGTGTGCCGACGGGTGGCGGAACCGGCGGCGCCCTGGGTGGGCTGCTCGGCGGTGTCCTGACAAGCGGCGGCACCACCGGCGGCGTCCTTGGCGGTCTCGTCGCGGGCGCCACCACCGGCGGTACCACAGGGGGTGCTCCCGGTGGCTCCACAGGTGGCGGCCATGGCGGCTCCACAGGTGGCGGTCACGGCGGCTCCACGGGCGGCGGTCACGGCGGCCACACAGGCGGCGGTCACGGCGGCTCCAGTGGTGGAAACGGCCACGACCACGGCGGGAAGCCGGACGATCACGGCGGCCACGACGGCCACGGTGGTCACGACGGCAAGCCCGGTCATCCCGACGGGTACGGCGGCGATCACAAAGGTCGCCACGAGAAGGCCGCCTAGCTCGATGTGAGCGAGGAGGACGGACGGCGCGCGGCGGATCGGATCGGCATCGATTCCGTCGCGCGCCGTCCGTGGAGGCCCAGGAGAATCGGAGAAGCCGGGATGGAAAGGCCGGGTGGGGCCGTGCTAGGCGGCGTTGAAAGGGTGGAGACGGACGAAGCGGGCCGGACGGCGGTCGAGCCGGCTCCCGATGAGGGTGGGAGACCCCCCGCAGACCGAGTGGCTCCGCAGCGCACGTCATGGCCCGCGCGGGTCCTGAAGGCGGGCTCGGGAGCCGCCGTGGTCCTGTGCCTGGCGACGGCGCTGATCCACGTGCTCCTGGTGTTCTTGCACGTGGCACCTCCCAACCCCCTCTCACAGCAGTACAACCGGCAGGTCGACGCGTGGGTCTTCCCACTGTTCGAACAGAACTGGCGGCTCTTCGCACCGGATCCCGAGTCGGTCAACCACCAGATCTCCGCGAGGACCCTGCACACCGCGCCGGACGGCAGTGTGCGGGTGAGCGGCTGGTCCGACCTGACCGCCGTCGACAACTCCGCGGTGAGGCACCAGCCCTTCCCGAGCCACACGGCCCAGAACATGCTGCGCCGGGCCTGGAGTTCGTACCTGGAGACCCAGGGCGGCGACGACCAGCCGCGCTCGCAAAGGGCGTTGATGATGCAGCGGTATCTGACCAACATCGCGGCGGACCGCCTCACCGCCCACCGTGGCGGCGCCTTCGAGTCCGTCCAGCTGCGGGTCGTCACCGTGCCGATCGCCCCGGCAGCCGGCCCCGGTTCGCCCACCGCTGCTCCGAAGCCCGCCGATACGCGGTATCTGCCCTGGTGGAAGGTCGACTCCCGTGGAAACTGAGCAGCCACTCACACCGCGCCCGCGTGGGCCCGTGGGGGCCGACACGAGCGTGCCGTATCGGGCGCCGGAGCGGATCAGCGCGTTTCTCGGCGTCCTGACCGAGCGGCCGGTCAGTCTGTACGCCGCCGCGGTGCTGCGCATCGGCTACGGATTTCTCTACCTTGTCTTTCTGCTGAGGGAGATGCCGCACCGAAACGAGATCTGGGGCCCCGGATCGCCGTGGACCCCCGAGCTGGCCGCTCAGCTGTTCGACCAGACAGGGTGGGCGAGCATCCTCACCCTGTCCGACAGCCGGCCGTACTTCGAGGCCTGCTACGCGGCGGCCGTCGTCACGGCCGCACTGTTCATGCTGGGCTGGCGCACCAGAGCGGTGTCCGTGCTCTTCGCGGTCGTGGTCGCGTCCTTCCACGCCAGAGCCATCTTCATGACCGACGGAGGAGACAACCTCATCCTCCTCATGGCGGTGTACCTGGTCTTCACCGCGTGCGGCCGTCGCTGGTCCCTGGACGCCCGCAGGGCCCGGCGGCGAGCCTCCGCGGGCGGGACGAGGACCGGGTCGGCGGTTCTGGACACGGGCGCCCTCCAATATCAACTGGAGCAATCCCGAACGACGTTGACAGCGGTGCTTCACAACTGCGGCATGTTCGTCATCGCGGCCCAGGTCTGCTTTCTCTACGGATCGGCGGGGCTCTACAAGGTGCAGGGCGGCTCCTGGGGCAACGGGACCGCCCTCCACTACGTCCTCAACCTCGGCCTCTTCAGGCCCTGGCCGGAGCTCTCGGTCCTGGCGGACGAGCACGACGTACTGATCGCCGTGGCCTGCTATCTGACCGTGCTGTTGCAGGTCGCGTTCCCGTTCGTCCTGTTCGGACGGCTCAAATACCCGGTGCTCTCCATGCTGTTGGGTATGCACCTGGGTATCGCGGTGCTCATGGGACTCCCCCTCTTCTCCGGCGCGATGATCGTGGCGGACGCCGTGTTCCTGCCGGACCGCTTCTACCGGCGTCTGGGACGGTCGGTGCGGTACGTCGGCCGGTGGACCCGTGGCCGGCGGGCGGCGGCTTCGACCGGCGGAACGACGGCACTGGTGCCGCGGCAGCAGCCCGCGCCCCGGTCAGCTCCGTAGCAGGCGGATGCCCAGCGCCCACGTGCACAGCGTGTCGGGTGACCACACGCCGTGGTCCTTCGAGCCCGATCTGACACCGGGGTTCGTGCCGTCCGCCGTCGGTTCCAACTGCCACAGCAGGGAGCCCGGTTCGGTGGGGAGTGCCTCGGCGCCGATGCCGGTCAGTACGTGTCCGTTCGCGGGGAGCGGCAGCGCGGCGGACGGATGCGGCACCGGGCCGCCGTCGCTCTCGGCGAAGTCCGTCCAGACGTCGACGCGGTACCGGACGCCGTCGATCACGAACGAGGACTTCAGGCAGACCGCGTAGGCGTCGATGGTGCAGGGGCTGGACAGCTGGTGGTCCTTGGAACGCACCGTCCAGGCGCCTCCCGCCCGCGGGAACGAGGCGGTGGCGAGGTTGCCCTCGGTGTGACCGCCTCTGGGATCGCGCCAGTTGACGCGGAAACCCCCGCCGATCAGCGTGTGCCCCTCCGGGACCCGGGCGGAGGCGAAGGGGTGGGCCGCGTGCGCGCTCCGGGTGCGGACGACGGTCAGCAGCTCCCCTGCCAGCCGTTCACGGCTGACTCCTGCGATCCTCATGCCGATCGCGAAGGCGGTCAGCCGGTGCGGCTGCGGGATGTTGTGGTCCTTGGACGACGCCAGCCAGGCCGAGCCGTCGTCCGCCGGGTACGAGGCGGTGAGCAGGGCGCCCTGCGGTGAGTCCACGGCGGTGGCGCCGCCGCCGATCGCCACCATGTCGCCGTCGACCTCGGCGGCGAGGTCGGTGAAGTGCTGCTGGTCACGGCCGGCGCGGTGGCGGAAGACCGCGGTGGTGACCAGGCCGGAGGCGTCTGCGCGCCGGAACAGCTCACCGCTCCGCCGGGGCTCGACCCGCGCACCCGACAAGGGCTTCACCGGCGTGCGCAAGGGCTCGACCGGCGCGTTCAGGGGTGCTGCACGGTGTTCGCCGAGGGGCGTGAAGCCCGGTTCGTACGCGGCGGAGGGCGGGGCCGCCGGCGGCCGGAGGTCCGTCAGGTGGCGGACCGTATCCCGGACCGCCTCCCGGGTCGCGCGTGTGCCGTAGTGCTTGAAGGCGAACCGGCGGGCCCGCTCGGGGGAACGGTCAATCAGACAGCGGAGCAGGGAGGGGGCGGCTCCCGGGGCCGAGGCGTCACTCGCCCGCCAGTTGGCGTCGCCCGTCTCCCGCCAGATCGCGGCGGCCATCAGCCGCTCGTCGCCCAGGCAGTCGCACGAGGCGTCCTCCAGGATCCGCCACAGCGCCTTGGGGATGTCGTCCAGCACTCCGGGCCGCCCCTGCCCCGGTTCCTGATGCCAGTGCAGCATCGCCCCGGCCTCGCAGAAGCCGACGCGCAGCCACCGGCCGTCCGGGTGCCGCAGGTGTGCCGTCTGCGACCCGTTCCCCGACACGGCGCAGGTGCAGCCCCGACGGGCGGGATCCGGTTCGAGGAGCGCGTGCAGGACCGCCAACGAGCCGCAGCGGTCGAGGACTTCGGCGGTGCCCGGCAGCCGCAGCGCGACATCGTGGAGGTTCATGCCGCCATTCAAGCGCCCGCCACCGACACCGCGGGAAGGCGGGCGACCGCGGGGTGGGAACGGAACGGGAACGGGGTTCGGGACAGTCGCGGTGACTCGGAGGGCGGCACGCTCCGGCGCCACCCGGGTCGCACGCACCGCCTCCGCCCCCCAACCGCCGTTCGACGAACCGTTCAGGAGACCCTCGTGCACCCTTTGCTGCGTACAAGTGAGGAAGTGGGTGACGCGCTGGCCGAGAACCGGCCCGTCGTCGCCCTGGAATCAACGGTGATCGCGCACGGACTGCCCTATCCGGGCAACGTGGAGACCGCGCTCGCCATCGAGAAGGCGGTCCGCGAGTCGGGTGCCGTGCCGGCGACCGTCGGGCTGGACGGCGGCCGGTTCACCGTGGGCATGTCCCCCGACGACATGGAACGCTTCGCGGTCGGCCCCGATGTGCCCAAGGTGTCCAGCCGCGATGTCGGGGTCGTACTGGCCGGTGGCGGCCTGGGTGCCACCACGGTGGCCTCGTCGCTCGTCGCCGCGGATCTCGCGGGCATCCCGTTCTTCTCCACGGCGGGCATCGGCGGTGTCCACCGCGGCGCGGGCGAGAGCTTCGACATCTCCGCCGACCTCGTGCAGTTCACACGGAGCAAGGTGGCCGTCGTCTGTGCCGGCGCCAAGAGCATCCTGGACCTGGGGCTGACCCTGGAGTACCTGGAGACGCTCGGCGTTCCGGTGATCGGCTACCGCTTCGACCACTTCCCCGCCTTCTACTGCCGCTCCAGCGGCCTGCGCGTGCCCCAGCGGATCGACGACCCGGGCGACATCGCCCGCGCGGTACGGATGCACTGGGCGGCCGGTCTGCCCGGCGGCGCCTTGATCACCGCGCCCATCGACGAGGAACACGCCCTGGACAGCGACCTCATGGAGGGTGTCATCCAGGAGGCGCTGCGCGCCGCCGAGGACGACGGAGTGCGCGGGCCCGCAGCGACCCCGTACCTGATGAAGGCCGTCTCGCGGGCCACGGAGGGCCGTTCCGCCGCCGCCAACCGGGAGGTCCTCATCAGCACCGCCCGGCTCGCCGGACACCTCGCGGTCGCCTACGCCGCCACCGCCGAGCCGGCCGGGAAGGCGGCTGCGGTATGACCTCCGCGTTCGTCTTCGACATCGACGGCACCCTCGCCGACACCCCGTCCGCCATCGCCGAGCTGATCGGCGACGTGGTGCGCGGCCTCGGCGCCGATCCCTCCCACGCGGACGTGCTGGCCACGGTCGGCAAGCCGCTGGAGGCCTCCCTCGCGGGGCTGTTGGGCACGTGCGTCCACGACACCGTGACCGCCGAGGCCGCCGCCCGCTACCGCCGCCGCTTCACCACGGACGTCCTCAGCCGGGGGCCGGAGCTGCTGCTGCCGGGCGTCGCCGAAGGACTTGACCGGCTGCGCTCGGCGGGGCGGCCCCTCGGTATCGCCACGTCCAAGATCTACGCCAGCGCCCACGCGCTGCTGGACGCCACCGGCATCCTCAACCGGTTCGACACCGTCATCTGCCACAACATGGTCGAACGCGGCAAGCCCCACCCCGACATGGCGCTGCGGGCCCTCGCCGACCTCCGCGCACAGGCCTCGCTGTCCTGGTACGTCGGCGACACCGTCACCGACATGACGATGGCCCGCGCCGCCGCCCTGCGGACCGTGGCCGTCTCCTACGGCGTCGACACCGCCGAGGCGCTGGCCGCCGCCGGTGCCGACCATGTCGTGGCCGACTTCCCGTCGGTGATCGACGTTCTCCTGCGCGGAACACCGCTCACCGCCCGCGTCACGCCCCGTGCCACGACCCGAGTCACCACCCGAACCCTCACCGGGACCAGCCCGGAACCGACCGGAGCCCTGTCATGACCACCGCCCAGACCCCCCACACCTCCACCAAGACCTCCGACCCCGCCCCCGCGCCCTCCCCCGCTCCCCCGTCCACCCGGTTCACCGGTCGTATGGTGGCCGCGCTGCTGGCCCTGTCCATCGCCCAGTTCCTGGTGGCGCTCGACTACTCGATCATCTACGTGGCGCTGCCCAGCATCGGATCGGGGCTCGGCCTCGCCCCGGAACGGCTCCAGTGGGTCGTGTCGGCCTACGCCGTCTTCTTCGCGAGTTTCCTCGTGGTCGGGGGCCGGGCCGCCGACCTGACCGGGCCACGCCGGCTCTTCCTCGGCGCGCTGGCGCTGTTCGGTCTCGGCTCGCTCGCTGCCGGACTGGCCGGGGACCAGTGGCTGCTGGTCGCCTCCCGGGCCGCCCAGGGCATCGGCGCCGCCGCCCTGACCCCGGCCATGCTGGCCCTGATCGGTGCCGCGTTCCCGGCGGGTCCCGTCCGTTCCCGGGCGCTCGCGATCTGGGGTGCGATCGGCGCGGTGGGACTCGCGGCCGGTGTGCTGATCGGCGGTGTGCTGACCGCGGCGCTCTCCTGGCGGTGGGTGTTCTTCGTGAACGTGCCGCTCATCCTGGTCACCGTCGCCCTCGCGCTGCGGGTGCTGCCGGCCGGCGCGCGGACCAAGGCCTCGGTCAGGCACCTCAACATCCCCGGCGCCGCCCTGTTCACCGGTGCCGTGCTCTTCCTGGTGGCGGCGCTCACCCAGGCCGCCGTCGACGGCTGGGCCTCCGCGTCCTGCCTCGGCTGCCTGGCCGCGGCCCTCGCGCTGGGCACGGCCTGGTCGGCGTACGACCGGCGTCCGGCCGCCACCCCGCTCATCCCGCCGGCCCTGCTGCGGGTGCGCTCGCTGGCCGGGGCGAGCACGATGTCGGCGCTCTACATGGCGAGCGTGGGCGCCGAGTTCTTCCTGATCACGCTCTTCCTCCAGGACGTGTGGGGGTACGGTCCGCTCGGCGCGGGCATCGCCTTCCTGCCGCTGGCGCTGAGCGTGGTGGCGGGCAACCTCGTCACCGGGCAGCTCGCCGGGTCCTGGGGCATCCGCCGCACCCTCGCCACCGGATTCGCGGTCGGCGCGGCGGGCCTCGCCCTCCTCGGCCTCGGGACGGGCGGCTCGGACTACTGGACGGCCGTACTGCCGGGCCTGCTGGTCAGTGGGCTCGGGCAGGGCATGGCCTTCGCGGGGATGTACATCGCGGGCACCAAGGACGTACCGGACAGCGAACAGGGCACCGCCTCCGCCGTGCTGACGACGACGCAGTACACGGGCGGCGCCATGGGACTGGCCGTACTGGTCCTCGTACTCGGTGACGCGCCCGGCGGCGGGGCTTTCGGCCGGGCGTACGCGCTGACCGCCGTCCTCGCCCTGGTGGCCGCCGGAGTGGCACTGCGGACCCTGTCACCTCCTGCGGCGGCCGTCCGGGCGGATGCCGGGGACGAGCGGTGACGCTCCCCCGGGTGATCGAGCCCGGAGCCGGTCCCACCACCGTCGTCGGCGGCACCCCCGTCTCCTTCCTCGTCACCGGGGACGACACGGCCGGCCGCTTCGGCCTCACCGAGCACCGGCTCCCGCCCCGCGCACCGGGCGCACCCCTGCACTTCCACAACGAACTGACCGAGATGTTCTACGTGGCGGGCGGCGACGTCCTGCTCACCCTGGGCGCGGAGCGGCGCATCGCCGGACCCGGCACGTTCATGATGGTGCCGCCCGGCACGAACCACGCGTTCGGCAACCCCGGCGCCGACCCCGCCACCCTGCTGGTGATGTTCACCCCGGACGGCGGCCGGGAGAAGTACTTCCGCGAACTGGGTGAGCTGCTGAACTCCTCGCCCGAACCGACCCCCGAGATGATGGCGGAACTGGCGCGCAGATTCGACCAGTTCCCGGCGACCGAGGGCCTCATCACCCCTGAGAAGTCCCCCGACACATCCTTCGACGCACACAACGAATGAGGAGAGAACCGTGCCTGTGGTGACCGTGGACTGGTGGAAGGGCAACGACCGACAGAAACGAGCCGATCTCGTGGACGAGTTGACCACGACCGTGGCCCGGATCGCGGGATGCCCGAGAGAGGTCGTGACCGTGCTCGTGCGGGACGTCGAGCAGGATCACTGGGGCCGTGGAGGCGTGCTGGCCGACACGCCGATCGAGGAGCCGGCGGAGCCCGCGCCGGTGCCCCCGGACGCCGAACCCGTGCTGTCGAGGCGCCCTTGACAACAACGGACGCACACGGCCGGTGGCCGACGGTTCCCGCTGTCGGCCACCGGCCGTGTGCGCTCGCGCGCTCGTTCTCGAACGCTGTTCGGGCCGGGGACTTCGTCCGCGGGCCCGTGGGGGCTGGTCGCACGGTTCCCCCCGTCCCTGGAATGCGGGCCCGCGCTCCCGCCTCTCGGCCCGGCCGGGAAGCGGACGGGAACTACGCTCTGCGACACAGCCGCTGCAGAAACGATGCTTCCCGCCGTGCCGTTCCCGCGCGCCGGGAACGGCCTCTTCGCGGCAGCGGCACCCGGCCCTCAACACCCGCCCGCGGTACACCCGTTGCGCCCGGTCCGTTCACGCGTCGGCGACCTGCGCAAAGCCTAAACCCCTACAAAAACTTGTCCGATATCCACCAGCGCGCCCCACGCCGCCGACACGAGACATATGAAGCCGCACCGGTCGGTACACATTGTGGGCCAGGATGTACACGACACGACGGCCGCCCAGCGCGGTTCCCTGCGGACATCGAGGAACGGGAAGCGCTCCGCGGTCCCGCCGCGAGCTCCTCCCCGCAGGCGAGCAGCGGGATGGCGGCCGCCCCCGGACCGAGGAGAGGGCACGCGCCATGCGCCAAACACCGCCCGTACGCTTTCGCATCCTCGGATCTCTGGAATGTTGGGACGGGGACGAGCGCGTCCACGTCGGCGGGCCCGTCAGCGAACGCGTCCTGGTGACGCTGCTCCTCGAACCCCAGCGCGTCCTGCCGGTGCACCGGCTCGTCGAGGCGGTCTGGGACGAGGACGCCCCCGCCACCGCGGCACACCAGGTGCGCAAGGCCGTCGCCGAACTGCGCCAGCGCATCCCCGACGGACGCACCCTCATCGCGACGGACGGCCCCGGCTACCGTGCCGCGGTCACCCCCGAACAACTGGACCTGCTGCAGTTCACCGACGCCCTGCGGCGGGCCCGCGACCACGCCGCCGCGGGCCTCACCGCGGAGGCGACGGCACTCCTGCGCGAAGCCGTCGCCCTGTGGCGCGGCCCGGTGCTGTCCGGCAACGGCGGGGCGGTCGTCGACGCGGCCTCCGCGTCGCTGGAGGAACGCCGCATGACCGCCGTGGAGCAGCTCTTCGACCTCAGGCTGGAGGCCGGCGAGGGCGCCGAACTGGTGGCCGGGATCCGCGAGGCGATCGGCGGCAACCCGCTGCGCGAGACCCTGCGCGGCCAGCTCATGCTCGCCCTGTACCGCTCGGGCCGCCAGGCCGAGGCTCTGGAGGAGTACGGGAACATCCGCGCGCTGCTCGACGAGGAACTCGGCATCCAGCCGGGCGACGCCCTGCGCGAGCTGCACCAGGCCATCCTGCGCAACGACCCCTCGCTGACCGTCGCCGCCGCACCCTCGCCGGCCGCGGCCCCCGCGGTGACGGGCAGCCGTTCCACCCTGCCTTACGACCTGCGGGACTTCACCGGCCGCGAGGAGGAACTGCACAAGCTGCTGGGCTTCGTGGAGGGCGCCACCGGCTCCGGCCCGCTCATCATCGCCATCGACGGCATGGGAGGCAGCGGCAAGACCTCCCTCGCCGTGCGCGCCGCACACCAGCTCGCCGAGCAGTACCCCGACGCCCAGCTCCACCTCGACCTGCGCGGCTACACCCCGGGCGAGGAACCCCTCGCCCCGCCCGCCGCGGCCGAGGCCCTGCTGCGCATGCTCGGCATCCCGGGCGAACGCATCCCCGACGACCCGCAGGGCCGGATCAACCTGTGGCGCTCCACCATGACCAAGCACCGGATGATCCTGCTCCTTGACAACGTAGTCGACGAGGCTCAGGTCAAGCCGCTCCTCGCCTCGCCCACCGGCACGGTCGTCCTGATCACCAGCCGCGCCCTGCTCGTGGACCTCGACGCGGCGCACTCCGTCTCCCTGGGCACGATGGCGCCGCCGGACAGCGTCGCCCTGATCGTCGGCATCATCGGGGAGCGCCGGGCGGAGGCCGAGCCCTCGGCCGTCGCCGACCTCGCCGACCTGGCCGGCCACCTCCCGCTCGCCCTGCGCATCGCCGCGGCACGGCTGCGCAAACGACCCCGCTGGACCGTGCGCTACCTCGTGGACCGGCTCCGTGACGACACCCACCGCCTCGCCGAACTCAGCGCCGGCGAACGCAGCGTGGAGGTCACCCTGCGCCTGTCGTACGAGGGACTGGGCGCCGACTACCGCAAGTCCTTCCGGCTCCTCGGCCAGTACCCGGGCGCCGATCTCGACGTCTACACGGCGGCGGCCCTGCTCGACCTGGGAGTACGGGACGCCGAGGACGTCCTGGAGTACCTGCTCGACATGCACCTCGTCCAGCAGCACGAGCCCGGCCGCTACGCGTTCCACGACCTGGTGCGCAGTTTCGCCCTCCTGCTGTCCCACACCCGGTCCTCCGGCGGCACCGGCGAGTTCTCCGAGGAGGCGGCGGGCGCGGTACGCCGGCTTCTGGAGTTCTCGCTCACCGCCTCGGACGCCGCCTGCGACCTGCTCTTCCCCGGCCGGGTGCGGATGGCCCGCCCGGCGCCCTCGTTCCGGCCGGAACTGGCCCCGCTGTCCACGCCGGAAGCCGCCCGCGACTGGTTCGAACGCGAGCAGGACAGTCTGCTCGCGGCGATCGCCCTGGCCTTCCGCCGGGGCCTGGACCGCGAGGTCGCCCTGCTCGCCGCGAACGTCGTCTTCCACCTCGATCTGCGGGGCAGGCTCGACGACTTCCTCGCCCTGTGCCGCACCGCGCTCGCCGCGGCCCGCCGGCTGAACGAGGCCGATCTCCTGCGGCTGAGTCTGTCCAACCTGGCGGTCGCCTGCTGGAAACGCGGCAGGTTCGAGGACGGCATAGCGGCGGCCGTCGAGGCCCACGAACTGGCCGTGGAACTGGGCGACCGGCGCGGCCAGGCCAAGGACACCGGCGTACTGGGCCTGCTGCTCGCCACCACCGGCCGCTTCGACGAGGCGCTGCCCCGCCTGGAGCAGTCGATCGCCCTCAAGCGCGAACTCGGCGCCGAACGGGCCGAGTCGGAGTCCCTGTCGAACGTCAGCGGCGTCTACATGGAACGCGGCTGCTTCGAGGAGGCGGTGAGCGCGGCGACCCGCTCCATCGAACTCGCCCGCACACTGGGCGCGTCGGAGAAGGAGCTGGTGGGGCTGACCGATCTCGCGCAGGTCCAGCTGGCCATGGGTGAGGTGGCGACGGCCGCCCGTACGCTGGCGGCGGCCCGCGAGCGTGCCCCCGGGGCGCTGGCCCCGGCCGACCGGGCGCTGCAGCTCGTCCTCTCCGCGGAGGCCGAGGGGCGGCTCGGGCGGCGGCAGCAGGTGCTGTCCTGGGTGGAGGAGGCCCTTGCCACCAAGGGTCTTGAGGACGCGCCCGTACGGGAGGTCACCGTGTGGAACACCGCGGGGCGGTTCTTCCACCGGGACGGCGACCACGAGCGGGCGCTGGGCCTGCACCGGCAGGCCCATGTGTCCGCGGCCCGGCTCGGCCACCGGGTGGAGGAGGCCTACGCCCTGGACGGCATCGCCCGGGCGCTGGCGGCGCTCGGTGACGCCGAGGGGGCGGCCGAGCGGGGGGCTGCCGCGGAGGAGGCGTTCCGCGCCATGGGGATTCCGGGGCGGTTCCGCCGCGCGGACTGACGTCCGGACTGATGTCTCTGCCGGGTGAACGACCACATGCCGATGCCCGCCGTTCGTCACGGCGGGCATCGGCAGGTGGGGCGAGGTTCGGCGGTTCGGCGGTTCAGCGGGCGGGGCGGACGCGCCGCCCGGGGACCGAACCTTCAAGCGGCTCAAGCGGCTCAAGCGGCTCAAGCGGCTCAGGCGGCTCAGGCTGCGAGGAAGTTGGGCCCCTCGTCACCGTTCACACCGGCCGTGACGACATTCGGACCCTCGTCGCCCTCCACACCCGCCGTGACGACATTCGGACCCTCGTCGCCCTCCACACCCGCCGTGACGACATTCGGACCCTCGTCGCCCTCCACACCCGCCGTGACGACATTCGGGCCTTCGTCGCCTTCCACGCCGATCGTGATGATGTTCGGGCCCTCGTCGGAGGCGGGCGTCGAAGCCGGGCCGCGGTCCGAGGCGATGTCCTGGGCGAGGGAGAGGCCGGGGACGGCGTTCGGGCCCTCGTCCGAGGCGGGGCTCGCGGCGGCCGTCCCGGCGGCGACACCGGCTGCGAGAGCCAGAGTGACCGCCGCGGAGGCGAAGAGACCGGCCGAGGTTCCGAAGCCCTTGAGAATCATGATGTCCGCCTTCTGTCGTCGCGATCTGCGGTGCTGACAGAAAGAAAGGTCGCGTCGGGCGCTCCCGGCCCGTTCCGCTTCCGTTACCGGCCCGTCGGGTGCGGCGGGGAAGCACCCGGGAACCCCGTCGGTACTGCCCGCGCACGCCGACGACGACCGCCCGCACGGCCTGCTGCGGGCCGTGCGGGCGGCGTACGACATACGAGTACGACAGGGGTGTACGACAGCGGCGTACCGGACCTCAGATGTGGTCGGGGCGCCGGCTCACCTCCGCGCGCAGCAGCCGTGCCGCCGCGGTGACCGTCTCCGCCGCCTCCTGCGTGGACTCCGCGCTCAGCAGCACATAGCCGTCCTCGCCGCCGCCGTGGCCGGGGATGTCGTCCCCGGACGCGTACGGGAAGTGGACCCGGTGCACGCCGGGCAGCTCGGACACCGACTCGAGGCCCGACACCGACAACAGCCGTCCCACGGGCAGCCGGTAGGACGCGACGGCGGCGTACCGGTCGGCCGTCGGCACGTTCACGGGTTTCCCGGCCAGCGCCTGGACGAGTTCCGCCTCGGCGCTGAAGCCCGTCGCGAGCTCGATCAGCGAGGCGAGCGGCTCGTCCGGGTAGTCGGCCCGGGAACGCACCACGCGTGGGCCGTCGGCCGTCAGGACGACCACGGTGTAGGCGTAGCCGAACTCGTACCCGGCGAGGTCGAGCAGCTCGGTCGCGATCGCGCGGGCCTCCGCCTCGTCCCGTTCCCCCAGGGGCGCGGGGAAGAGATGGCTGCTGGGATGCCAGGCGCCGTGCAGTGCCACGACGCCCACGACCCGGTGCATCCCGTCGACGGTGAGCGTCACGACCCCGTACTCCGGGCCCTCCAGATACTGCTCCACGAGATAGGAACGCTCACCCGCCGGCTCGCTGCGACAGGCCGCGCTCTGCGCGGAGGGCGGCAGGGTGCGTACGGTGACCGGCGCGCCGATCTCCTCGACCGCGGCGGGCAGTTCCTGGGCCGTACGGGCCTGTGCGGCGGGCACGTACGAGTGCCTGCTGCCGTTGAGCAGGGCCCTCATGGCCGCGGGCTCGCCCAGCAGTCGGGCCGCGTCGACCGGGTTGGGGGTCACGTCCAGGCGGGCCGCGGTCTTCGCGACGGCGGGCAGGGCCGCCGTGCCCGCGAAGGCGAGCAGCCGCTGCGTCCCGTGGACGCGGACCGCGGCCTCGATGGCCTCGGTCAGCGCGGTCTCGTCCGTGAGGTCGACGAGATCCACCGGTGTCCCGGGGGGAACGCCGTCGTCCGGACAGTCCGCGGAAGCCGGCGAGTCCGGGGGAAGAGAGGCGTCCGCGAGCACCCGTACGGCAAAACCCGCCGCGACGGCCTCGCGGACGAGGCGGGTCGAAGGACAGAGCAGCAGCAGGCGCTGCGGGGCACTGTCCGGGGGGTGAGGCTCTCGGTAGCGGTCGGCCGTCGCGCTCATGGCTGGCTCCTCGTCTCCTCGACGGCGGGCGGGATCCGGCGGCTGTCGCGCTCGCCCGTGTCCCGCGTGCCCCGGACAACTGACGGCCGGGCACCTGATGGCCGGTCAACTGGTGGTTCGTACATGTGTGGATGCTTCCTTGATACATGGCGGCGCCGGACCGACTGTTCCGGTCATACCCACGCGTTTCCGCGCGGAGTGGCGCTCGACGGGAGTGTCCCGCCGCCCGTTCCCGGATCCCTCCCCGTACGTTCCCGGCCGGGCCCGCGAGCCGCTCCCGCGCGCCGGTGGACGGGGGGAACGGGGCGGGAAGGGAGCGGGAACGGGCTGGGGCACGGTCTTCTCGGGACCTCGACCACAGGTGCGGCCGTCGGGCTCCCCCCTCCTCACCGGGAGCGGAACGTCCCCCGCGTACCGTCCCGGACCCGTCCACGGCCGCCTCTTCCTCACCGACTGGAGCCCCCTTGAGCGCCACCGACAAGGAACCCGCTGACAAGGAGCCCGCCTCTGTCCTGCCCTTCCGGCGGACCGACGCGGCCGGCACCCGGGCCGCCGTGCCGACGGCCACCCCTCCCTCCCTCCCCGGTACCGGTCCGCTGCGCCTGGCACGGGTGATGCGGGAGGACCTGCGTGTCGTCGTCGAGCGCGACCCCTCCGTCCGCGGCCGTCTCGAAGCCGCGCTGCACCCCGCGCTGACCGCCCTGTGGACGCACCGGATCGCGCACCGGCTGCACACGGGCGGACACCGGATGACGGCACGGCTGCTGGCCCGCTGGGCCCGCCGGCTGACCGCCGTCGAGATCCACCCCGGAGCGGTACTGGGCCGCCGGGTGTTCATCGACCACGGAGCCGCGGTCGTCATCGGTGAGACGTGCACGGTCGGCGACGACGTGACGATCTACCACCAGGTGACGCTCGGCGCGGTCGGCTGGTGGAGCGACAACAACAGGCCGCAGGGCGATCGCCGGCATCCGGTCGTGGGCCGCAACGTCATCCTCGGCACCAACGCCACCGTGCTCGGCCCGGTGACCGTCGGCGACGACGCGATCATCGGCGCGCAGGCCCTCGTCAACAAGGACGTGCCGGAAGGGGCGCGGATGCTGGCCGCCACCGCTTCCGGGCGCAGGCCGGGACGGCCGTCCGAGGACACCATCGCGAGCATCGCCTCGGCCGGTTCCTGGTAGCGGGTCCTCCGCCGCCCGCTCCCCCGTCGCCCGCCCCTCCGCCTTCCGCGCCACCGGGCCGCCTCCCTCGGGTCCGTCTCCCACCGGTCCGTCCCCCACCGGTCCTTCCGCCCGCGGGCCGGTCTTCCCGCCCCTTCCGCCCGCAGGCCCAGATCTGACAAGGAATCACACAATGCGCACCCTCGCACCGCACACCTCCCGACCGTCCCTGGTCCGGCCGGCCGTCGCCGACGGCATCGACGACCTGGTGGGCGCCACACCGCTGGTCCGGCTGAGGCTCGAAGGCCTGGCGCCGGGCGCCGAGATACTGGCCAAGCTGGAGGCCGCCAACCCGATGTCCAGCAGTAAGGACCGGGCGGCCCTGTACATGCTCAGGGCGGCCGAGGCGCGCGGTGACCTGGCGCCGGGCGGCACGATCGTCGAGGCCACCTCGGGCAACACCGGTATCTCGCTCGCCGCCCTGGCCGCGGCCCGCGGCTACCGCTGCGTCATCGTGCTGCCCGACAACGCGACGACCGAGCGGGTGCGGCTGCTGGCGGCGCTGGGCGCCGAGGTCGTCCAGACCCCCGCCGACCGGGGCTACCCGGGAGCGATCGAGAAGGCCGAGGAGATCCACGCGTTCACCCCGGGCTCCTGGTTCCCCTGCCAGCACGAGAACACGGACAACGTCGAGGCCCACTACGCCACCACCGGTCCCGAGATCACCGCCGCGCTCACCGCGACCGGCCGCCGCGTCGACACCCTCGTCTGCGCGGTGGGCACCGGCGGAACCCTCACCGGGATCGCCCGTCATCTGCGGGAGCACGACTCCGGGGTACGGATCGTCGCGGTCGAGCCGCAGGGGTCCCCGCTGCTGTCGGGCGGACAGGCCGGGCGGCACCGCATCCCCGGCCTCAACGGCGGTTTCATCGCCCCGACGACCGACGTCTCCCTGATCGACGAGGTGATCGCCGTCAGCGACGCCGACGCGCTGCACACCGCCCGTCGACTCGCCGCCGGGCAGGGCCTGTTCGTCGGGGTCTCCTCCGGTGCGGCCGTGCACGCCGCGCAGTCGGTGGCCGCCCGCCCCGAGTACCGGGACAAGACCGTCGTCACCGTCCTGCCGGACACCGGCGAGCGGTACCTGAGCATGTGGGAGGACCCGTCATGACGCTGCTGGTCTCGACGCTGAAGAGGTTCGGCGACGCCGTCAAGGTCCGGATCGGGGAGACGACCACCACCCGGTACATCGCGCTCGCCGAGACCACCGACGGCCGCCTCGGCCTCTTCCACCACCACATGCTGCCGGGCGCCGCCGGAGCGGCCCCGCACTACCACACCCGTATCTCGGAGTCCTTCTACGTCATCTCGGGCGAGGTCACCGTCCACGACGGCACGGGGTGGCACAAGGCCCACGCCGGCGACTTCCTGCACGTGCCGGAGCACGCCGTGCACGGCTTCCGCAACGACAGCGACGCACCGGCGGAGATGCTGATCATCTTCACGCCGGCGGAGAACCGCGAGGCCTACTTCACGGGTCTGGCGGAGCTGCTGGCCAACGGCAACACGCCGTCCCGGGCCGAGATGGTCGCGCTCATGGAGAAGTACGACCAGTTCGAGATCGACGAGCCCTGACCTCCCACCTCCGTCCCTGTTCCTCCGCTCCCGTCCCGCTCGGCAACCCTCACCTCAGGAGTCATCACATGCATCCCGTCAACTGGGCCCGATTCGGCCTGCTCGCCGCCCTGTGGGGGTGCAGCTTCGCCTTCATCAAGGTGTCGCTGGACGCCTTCGCCCCGCTCCAACTCGCCTTCGGGCGGCTCCTCGTGGGCGCCCTCGTCGTCGGTCTGATCCTCGCCGTGAGCAAGGGCTCCTTCCCGCAGCGCAAGGTCTGGGGGCACATCGCCGTCGCCTCGGTGTTCGGCAACGTCGTGCCGTTCACCCTCTTCGCCGTCGGCGAGCAGCACACCACCGCGACCATCGCCGGGGTCATCCAGGGCGCCACGCCGCTGGTCACCCTCGGGCTCGCCGCCGTGGCCATCCGCACGGAGAAGCCCACGGCGCGCAAGGTGACCGGGCTCGTCATCGGCTTCGTCGGACTGATCGTCGTGGTCGGACCGTGGCGGACCCACGGCTTCGGCTCCATCGGCGGCCAACTGGCGTGTGTCGGGGCGGCCGTCAGCTACGCGATCAGCTTCGTCTACCTGCGTCGCTTCATCTCCCCGTACAAGATCCCGGCGCTCGCCGTGACCGCGGCGCAGCTCACCTCCGCCATGGTCATCACCGGTCTGATCACCACGTTCAGCATCGGCTGGGACCTGCCGGGCGAGCTGACGGCCGGTCCGCTGCTGTCCCTCCTGGTCCTCGGCGGCGCCTCCACCGGTATCGCCTTCGTCCTGATGAACCGGCTCATCGCGGACGCGGGTCCGACCACGGCCTCCGGCGTCAACTACCTGGTCCCGGTGTTCTCCGTGATCGTCGGTGCGGCGGCCCTCGGCGAGTCCGTCACCTGGAACGTGCCGGTGGGCGGCGCGGTGGTCATCGCGGCGCTGGCTCTCGCGGAGGGCCGGCTGCCGCTGCCGGCGCGCCGCGCCACGGAGGCGCCGGCCGCCGCCGCGGTACCGCCCGCGCCGGTCCCGCCCGCTCCCGACCCGACGGACCGGGCCGACCCGATCGACCGGACCGAGCGGGCCGACCGGGCCCAGCCCGTGGTCGCCCGGGAGGTCTGCTGAGCCGGCCTGTCCCGGCCTGTTCGGGCCCACCCGGACCGGTCGCGGCCTCTCCAGGCGACTCCGCGCACAGCAGCACGCCGCACGGCGCGCCCCCTGCTCAGGGGGCGCGCCGTGCGGCGTTCGCGTGGGGCCGGCTGCCGGCTGCCCGCGTGTCCCGGCCCCGAGGTCCGGGGCCTCGGGCCCGGGGCCCGGGGCCCGGGTACGTGAGGGCGAGCCGCGCAGTTCCCCGCGCCCCTCAAGGCAAAAAGACTGCGCCGTTCCCCGCGCCCCTTGCGGGGCGCAGCCCCGAGGGGCGCGGGGAACCGCGCGACCGGCCCCACCGGCCCCGCGGCCGAGAACGCGCACCTCCCTGTGCCCGCAGCGCGGCGCGCACCACCCCGCGCGCACCACCCGGCGCCCGTCGCCCCGCGCGCCCCGCCCGGTTCCCGCGTGCGCTCCCCCCTCCGGGAGCGACGTGGGACACGACCGGGAACCCGCCGCGCGAGTCTGCGTGAGGCAGAGAGAAGGAGCCACAGCAGCCCCTCCGGCCACTGCGACCCCATCCGCACACCTCTCCCGCCTCCCCCATCTCCCCTCCCCCAACTCCCCCACCGCGTCAGCGGGTCGGCGCCACCGCGCCGGCCCTCGTACACAGGAAGCAGCCACCGGCATGCCCCCATCCACCGCATCCGCCTCCGCACCCGTGTCCTCTCCGGGCGTCACCGCCCTCGGTGATGCCCGGATCATCACCGCGGCCGAGTTCGAGTTCCGCCCCGTCGCGGGCGCCGGCTCCGGCGCGCGCACCACGGTCGCCACGCCCGTCAGTCCGGCCGCGGGCGCCACCCACGTCACCCTGCACGTCGTCCGGATAGCCGCCGGCGAGTCGTTCACCCCCGAGCACAGCGCAGCCGAGGAGAACACCGTCGTGGTCTTCTCGGGCACCGGCACCGCGTCCGTCGGCGACCTCGACGCGCCCGTCGAGCGCGGATCCGCCGCCTACGCGCCCACCGGTCGCGCCCTCACCCTGACGGCGGACGGCAGGGGGCTGACCGCGTACGTGTGGCGCACCCCCCTCGCGGGCGCCCCCGTCGGCAGCGACCCGAACCTGCACTCCTCCCTCTGGGACGACACCACCCAGCTGCGCGGCTTCGGCGGCACCGGGCAGGTCGACGCCGCAGAGCGCCGGGCCACCATGAACTTCGTCTTCTGGCCCGGCAACGGCAGCAGCCGTCTGTGCCTGCACTGCGGTATCCAGCAACCGGGCGAGACCTTCAACGTCCATCTGCACCCCGACAGCGACGAGGCGTTCATCGCCTTCGAGGGCGTCGGCCAGATGTATCTGCGCGACCGCTGGATCGACGTGAGCGCGGGCGACGTCCTGTACGCGTCCCCCGGAGTGCTGCACGGCGCCCGCAACCCGCACACCGGTCCCACCGCCCGCCGCTTCGTGACGTGCGGCGGACCCAGCCCCTTCGACCCGGCGCTCTACTCCGCCGCCGGCTACTCCTCACAGGTCAGGTGAACGCAGCGTGTGCCGCATATACGGAACCTTCAACGTCCAGTCCGACGAGGCCGAACTGCGCCGCGTCGCCGATCTGATGCACCACGGCGGCCCCGACGCCCAGGGGGTCGCGCACCGGCCCGACTGGGCCCTCGGCAACAACCGTCTGTCGATCATGGACCCGGAGGGGGGCGCCCAGCCCTACCACCTCGGTCGCGTCACCGTGGTCTTCAACGGTGAGATCTACAACCACCACGAGCTGCGTTCGCGCCTGGCCGGCCTCGGCTTCCACTTCGACGACCTGTGCGACGGCTCGATCCTGCCCGCGCTGTACATCACCTACGGGGACCGGTTCGCCGAGCACCTGGACGGTATGTACTCGGTGGCGGTCATGGACCTGCGGGAGACCCCCCGCATGGTGCTGGCCACCGACGACTCGGGCATGAAGCCGCTCTACTACCACTGGGACCGTGCCGCGGGCCGCTTCCACTTCGCCTCCGAACTGCCCGCGCTGCTGGGCTTCGCCGGGGTGAGGGCCGAGGAGGACGAGGCGGGTCTCGACGCCTACCTGACCTCCAAGACGCCGTTCGGCAACCGGACCATGTTCCGCGGGGTGCAGGTGTTCCCGCCGGCCGCCACCGTCGTCCTCACCCACCGGGACGGACTGCGGATCAAGCAGCGTCCGATGGCCCACGAGCAGGGCCTGCGCCCCGACAAGGACCGCACCCTGGAGGAGGCGGGCGACCAGCTGCGCGCCCTGCTGTCCGAGGAGGTGTCCCGCCTCCTGATCGCGGACGCGCCCGTCGCGGCCGTCACCTCCGGCGGCCTCGACTCCAGCCTCGTCACCGCGCTCGCGGCCCGGGCGTTGCGTGACGGCGGCGGCACCGGCAGCCTGCACACCTTCAACATCGCCTACACCGGCACCTGGCCCAGCGACGAACGCGCCTACGCCGCCGAGGTGGCCCGCGCCGCCGGCACCACCCACCACCAGGTCGAGGTCGATCCCGCCACCTTCCCCGACCTCATGACCGACGTCGTACGCCACCTGGGGCAGCCCAACGCCGACCCCATCACCCTGTCCACGTTCTCCCTCTTCCGCGCGGTCCGTGACGCCGGCTTCAAGGTCGCCCTCACCGGCGACGCGGCCGACGAACTGTTCAGCGGCTACTCCCGGATGACCCAGGCGGTCGCGGCGCACCACGGTTCGAGCTGGATCGACGGCTACCTCGACCACCTCGCCGCCGTCCCGCGGGCGCTGCGCCAGAGCCTGTACACCGACGAGTACGCCTTCGCGGTGAACGCCGTGGGCCCCGCCCTGCCGTCCGGCATCCGGCGGATCCTGCACAGCAGCCCCGGCACCCGGCTGCAGCGCATCGGCGCGGTCGAGCAGCGCTACCGGCTGCCCGCCTACCACCTGCGGCGCGTCGACCATCTGTCGATGGCCAGCTCGGTCGAGGTGCGGCTGCCGTTCACCCAGCCGTCCGTCGTGCGCTTCGCCTCCACCCTCACCGACGAGCAGCGGCTCGTACCTGGCCTCGGGGTGAAGCGGGCCCTGTACCAGGCCGCGCAGGGGCTGATCCCGCGCAGTGTGCTGGAACGGCCCAAGCAGCCCTTCACGCTCCCCGTCACCGCGATGCTCACACCCGGCCAGCGGCTGTGGACCCTCGCCCGTGACGTCCTGTCCCCGCACACCCTGCGCGCCGACGGCCGGATCCGCCCCGAGCGGGTCGACGCCCTCTTCGACGAGCAGGCCACCCGCCCCAGCGACACCGTCTCCCTGGCCCTGTGGTCCCTGATGTCGCACCAGCTGTGGCGCCAGGAGTTCTTCGCCACGGCCGGCACCCCGATCACCCTCCACACTCCGGTACGCGTTCTCCAGGAGGCGGCGTGACTGTCAGCCTCGCCCGAGCGCACGGCACCCCGTGCCCGACGGCCGTCATGGACGCGCGCACCCTGCCCGACTCGGAACCCGAACTCCTGGCCCGGCTCACCGAGTTACGGACGGCCCTCGCCGACCAGGGAGCCTCCGACGTCCTGAAGAACGCCCTCGTCCAGCCCTCCCGGCATCCCCTGTTCGACCTGGACTACCGCTTCGTCCAGTCGATGCCGGACCGTCTCGACAGCTTCGACCTGCGCGGCTCCTGCGGCCACTCCATCCTGGCGGCGGTCGAGGCGGCGGCCCGTACCGGCATGATCCAGCCCCTCGTGGCGGGCTGCCGGGTCCGGGTCAACGTCCTCAACAACGGGGACAACGTGGTGTGCGAGGCGGAGGAGACCGACGACGGCGGCACCCGTTTCACCGCCCACTTCCTCTGCTCGCCGCCACGGCCGGTGAACGAGCTGCTGATCACCGGTGAGCCCGTCACCGGCATCCCCTTCGAGGGGCGTACGGTCCCCGTCTCGCTGGTCTCCATGGGCAATCCGTACCTCTTCGTGCACGCCGCCGAGCTCGGCGCCCACACGGTCGAGGACCTCTTCGCCGACGACCTCGTCCTGTTCGACCGGATGAAGAGGCTGCGTCTCGCGGTCTGCCGGGCCCAGGGCTGGGACACCACCGGTGCCTTCCCCAAGGTGGCGGCACTGCTCCCCGACGGTCCGGGCGCCCTCGCGGTCCGCGCCATCTCCGTACCGTCCTGGCACCCGACGGTGGCACTGACCGGCGCCACCTGCCTCGCCGCGGGCGCCGCCGTGGAGGGCACGATCCCCTACCTGCTGTCCGGTGTCTCGGAGCAGCCGGACAACGACATGCTCTCCCTGCGCACACCGGGTGCCACGGTCCGCGCCTCGGCCCGTATCGCGGGCGGCCCCGGCGACCGCCGGCTCGCCTGGATCTCCGTCGCGGAGAAGCAGGTCGACTACCGCGGCCTCTTCCTGCCCGCCCCCACCTCCGAGGAGTTGTCATGGCTTCCGCTGACAGCCTGACCGTGCCCGAAGCCCCGGCGCTGACCGACGTGCCGCTCCCCGCGCCGGCCACCGGGCTGCCCGCCGGCCCGTCCACCGGGCTGACCCCGGCGATACGTGAGCGTCTCGCCGCCGCCGCCCGCGACGCCGACGTGAGCGGCGAACCCGACCGGCCGGCGCTGGCCCTGCTGCGCGAGAGCGGACTGCTCGGGCTCGCCCTGCCGTACGAGTACGGCGGCACCGGCGCCGACGCGCACGGCCTCAACTCGGCGGTCGCGCAGGTCGCGCAGGTCAACGCCTCCGCCTCGATCATGCTGTTCCAGCACTACGCGGTCAGCAGGCGCATCCTCGAACACGGCAGTCCCGCCCTGCGGCGCCGGCTGCTGCCCCAACTCGCCCGCGGTGACTGGCTCGCCGCCTCCGCCTGGAGCGAGACGGGTGCGGGCGCGAACAAGAAGCACCTGTCCACCGTCGCCCGCCGCACCCCCGACGGAGGCTGGGTCCTGGACGGCGCCAAGTCCTTCACGACCAGCGCCGGTCTGGCCGACATCTACCTGGTGCTCGCCCAGACCGAGGAGCCCGCGCCGGACGCCGCCCCGGACACCGGCTACGGCTCCGCCGGCCAGACCTTCTTCCTCGTACCGGCGGACGCGCCCGGTCTGGAACCCGACACCTCGCTGCGGCTGACCGGCATGCGCGGTTCGGCGACCGGTTTCGTCTCCGTGCGCGACTGCCACGTACCCGACACCGCGCGGCTCGGCCCGATCGGCGCCGCCGCCTCGATCATCGCCGGGGTCCGGGACAGCGGTGCCACGCTCGGTGCCGTGTCCGTCGGCCTGGCCGAGGCGGCCCTCGATCTCGCCCACCGGCATGCCGAGCGGCGGGGTCTGCTGGCCCAACAGGCCGTCCGGCACCGGCTGGTGGAGATCGCGGGCGAGGTCGAGGCCGCCCGCGCGATCGTCGAGCGGGCCGGCCGGCGGACCGCCGACGACCCGGGGATCGCCACGCTCCACTCCAAGCTCGTCGCCTCCTCGGCCGCCGAGCGTGTCATCAACGCCGTCGAGCGGATGCTCGGCTCGGCCGGCTATGTCGCCTCGAACGAGATCAACCGCTACGGACGCGACGCACGTGCCGTCGCCCTGATGGGACCGACCAACGACCTCTGCAAGGAACTGGTGAGTCTGCCGTGGAACAGTTGAATCCCGAATCCGCCGACCTTCCCGCCCTCTTGTCCGCCGACCTCCGTACCGTCTCGTCGGCCGACCTGCCCGCCGAGCTGGTCGTCGAAGGGGGCCGGCTCGTCACCCCGGACGGTGTCCGCGACGGCACGGTGGTCGTCCGGGACGGGCACATAGCGGCCCTCCTCGCGCCGGGCGAGCCGCTGCCGCCGGGCCCGCGTCTCGACGCCGCCGGCCGTTACGTCCTGCCGGGCCTGATCGACTCCCACGTGCACTTCCGCACACCGGGACTGGAGTACAAGGAGGACTGGGAACACGGCAGCCGGGCCGCCCTCGTCGGCGGGGTGACGACCGTGCTGGACATGCCCAACACCCGTCCGCCGTCGCTGGACGAGTCCAGCATGCTCGCCAAGGCCGCGGTGATCCAGGGCACTTCGTGGATCGACTACCGCTTCCACATGGGCGCCGACCCCGACCACCCGGAGCTGCTGGCCGAACTGGACCCGCGGATCGCCAGCTCGGCGAAGGTGTTCATGGCCGGCCATCACACGGCCCCGGTCGTGTTCCGCGACGGCGAGCAGCTGCGGCGGGCCTTCGCCGCCGCCGCCCGCGGTGGTGTCCGGCTCGTCCTGCACGCGGAGGACCAGCACGTCTTCGACCTGCTCGACGCGAGTGCGGGCGCCCCGGACTCGTACGCCGGGTACGAGCCGCACCGGCCGCGGTCCGGTGGGATCGTCGCCGTCGCCAATGTCGTCCGGTTGGTGCGGGAGTTCGGCACGAAGACGCACATCCTCCATGTGTCGTCGGCCGAGGAGGCCGACCTGCTGTCCGCCGCGGCGGCCGAAGGGCTGCCGCTCACCTACGAGGTGACGGGGCATCACCTCTCGTTCACCCACGACGACACCACCCGGCGCGGTCCACGGACCCGGCTCTCCCCCGCCATCCGCGAGTGCCGTGACCAGAAACGGCTGTGGCAGGCCGTGCTGCGCGGCGAAGTCGTCACCCTGGGCAGTGACCACGCCCCGCACACCGTGGAGGAGAAGAACCGTCCGCCGGCCGACGCGCCGCCCGGTCTGCCCGGCGTCCAGGAGCTGGCCACGGCCGTCTGGACCGGTCTGCGGACCCGGGACATCGCCCCGGACGAGGCAGCCTCGCATCTGGCCCGGCTCATGGGCGAGGGACCCGCCCGGCTCTTCGACCTGCCCGGCAAGGGCCGCCTCGAAGCGGGCGCGGACGCGGACCTGACCCTGCTGAACCCGTCCGACCGCTGGCAGTTCTCCGCGCACGACGTCCAGGCGCTGTGCGGCTGGTCCGCGTACGAGGGCTGGACCTTCACCGGACGCTTCACCACCACGGTGAAGGGCGGCCAGGTCGTGTGGGACATCCGGGACGGCTTCTCCGGCCGCCCCGAGGGCCGCTGGCTGCAGGGCTCGGCCCGGCCTCTGGAGGTGGCCCGATGACGTCGACCCTGCTCGAATCCCAGTCACCGCCCGGCACGTCTGCGCCCAGCACGTCGCAGCCCGGCGCGTCTCAGCCCGTATCGCCGGCTCAGGATCTCGCGGAGGCCTTCCGCGCCGCGATGTCCGCCCTGGCCGCCCCCGTCACCCTGGTCACCTGCTACGACGACCTGGGCAGGCCGCGCGGCCTGACGGCCAGTGCCGTCAGCTCGCTGTCGCTGGCCCCGCCGCTGTTCCTCGTCTGCCTCGACCGCACCTCCCGTACGCACGACACGCTGACCGGCGCCGAGGACTTCGCCGTGCACCTGCTCGGCCCGGGCGAGGAACACCTCGTCAAACGCTTCATGCGGCCGGCCGAGCACCGCTTCGACGGCATACCCCTGGCCGCGGATTCCCACCGGGCCCCCGTCATCAGGGACGCCTCTCTCACCCTGCGCTGTGTCCGCCACGACGTCCTGGAAGGAGGCGACCACACGATCCTCGTGGGACGGGTGACCGCTGTGGGCGGCGAGCCCGCGCACTCGGGCGGCCTGCTCTGGCACCGACGGGGCTTCGCCCACGCGCGACGCCCATGACCCGGACGGGGGCTGCCGACCGCGTCGCGGTCGGCAGCCCCCGTCCGGGATCCGGCACCCTGTGATCGAACAGGTCAGAAAAAGACAGCAGACAGTTCGTCGCCGGTGTGGTTACCATGCGGGCGATGAACACCTTCTCCTTTTCCGGATTGGGGGAATCATTCGCGCAAGGTGAGTGCTGATGGCACCTCACTTCGCGAATGGGATTCCTTCCCACCTGCTGATGTGGCGGCGCGTACGTGAGTACGCCGTGCCACCGTCCATGATCGAGAACGCCACCGCACGGCGTGCGGTCGGCGACTGGGCGGGGGCTTGCGCCGCCGCTCGTGTATACGTCGATCTCGATCTGCGCGCCGTGCGCCGTCGCCACGGCACCCATGTAGTCACCCGGCTCCGGGACGACCTGCGCCGACTGGCGCCGGATCTGCTCCGCTGGCACATGCCCCGGATCGCCCCGGACGGGCGGCTCCGGCCAGGCCTCACGCTCTCGCTGGCCCGTTACGGACCTTCCGGCGGCGCGCCCCTGCATCTCGTGGTGCGGACACCGCCGGCCTGGGCGGACGGCGGGCAGCGCATGTCCCTGGCGCTGTGGGAGGGGTCGGCGAACGGCCTCCCCGCGCACCACCCCCATCCCCATCCCGAACGGCGTTTCCGGCTCGATCTGCACCGGCATCTCTGGGACGCCGGGCGCAGCGGTGAACTGGCGGCGCGCTGCGGGGCAGCGGACACCTCGCCCTGGGCGAAGCGGAGTTGGGCCGCCGAGGCCCAGTCGCTGTTCCGGGCGGAAGGGCTGCCCCGTGGAGCCTTCACCGTGCGGCTCGGGGCGGGCAGGCGCGCCGTACTCGAACTCGTCGCCCCCGACGACAGCCATGTACCGACGGTCCGTTCCCTGCGCGAGGGGGCGCTGCCGCCGCAGGAGGTCGCGGCCCTTCCGGTGCTGCCGGAGGTGGCGGCCCGGGTCCTGCCGGACCTGGAACTGCTGCGGACGGGGCTCCTTCCGCCCGGGCGGCTGCATCCGCTCGTCGCCGCGGCCCTTTCGGGACACGGATCGGCGCCGGTCCGCGGCCCCGTTCCCGAGCCCGGCGATCCGCATCGCGTGGAGTGCCGTGGCGAGACCCACCGGATCGCGCTGCGGGACGGAGTGCTGACCGCGGTCGACCACGACCCCGCCCAACTGCGGCGCGAGGAACTGCTCGTGGCGCTCGGCGGGCCCGCGCTGCCCTGTCTGCGGGCGATCGACACGGTGCACCGGGATCCCGAGGCACTGCCCGCGGTCCGGGAACGGCTCCGCCACGGTGATGTCACCGGGGCACTGGCCGTTGTCGAAGGCCTGCTCGGCCCTGACGCGGTCCTGCGGGACGGGCCGCTCCGCGAGGAGCTGGAGCAGGCCGCGGCCCGCCATGTCGACCACGGGCTCTTCCGCTCGGGACTGGTCGCCGTGCACCCCGCCGCCGGTACGGCGGGGGACGAGGACGGCTCGGGGACGGTACGGGCCAAGGCCGGCCACCGCCCCCGGCTCGACCGTTCCGTCCCGCTTCCGATGCGCAGCAAGCTGACCGGCCGGTCCCGGCCCCGCGCCGGCCTGGCCTCGTGACCGGCGACGTCCTCGCCGAAGCCCCTTTCCTTTCTCCAGACCCCCTCCAGGTGATGCCCATGACGCTCAGCACCCTCCTGCCCACCCCCGTCCCGGCCGACGGCAGCCCCGTACCCGTACCCGCTCGTGGATCCGGAGCGGACGCGGACACCCATCTCGCCGTCGCCGACGGCCTGCTGGCCCTCCTGCGGACGACCACCACCGAGCCGCGCCCCGACGAACAGCTCGAAGCGCTCATGCTGGCCGTGGCGGCGGACCTGCCCGTGCTGCTCTGGGGTGAGCCGGGGATCGGCAAGACCGCGGCGCTGACCCAGCTCGCCGCCTCTCTCGACCTGCCGCTGACGACCGTCATCGCCAGCGTCCATGAACCGTCCGACTTCTCCGGGCTGCCCATCGTGGGCGAGGACCCCGCGGTGCAGGGCGTGCCGATGGCACCGCCGCAGTGGGCCGTGGAACTCGTACGGGCCGGCCGCGGGCTCCTCTTCCTGGACGAACTGTCCACCGCCACCCCGGCCGTGCAGGCCGCCCTGCTCCGGGTCGTCCTGGAGCGGCGGGTCGGCGCGCTGCAACTGCCGCCGGGCGTACGGATCGTGGCCGCCGCCAATCCGCGCGCGTCGGCGGCGGACGGTTGGGAGCTGAGCCCGCCGCTGGCCAACCGGTTCGTGCATCTGTACTGGGTGCACGACCAGGAGGTGGTGGTGCGCGGACTGGGCGGTGTCTGGCCGCGTGCCGAACTGCCCCGGTTGGCGCCGGAGTCGCTGCCGGAGGCGGTGGCGTTCGCCCGGCGCGTGGTCTGCGGCTTCCTGACCGCCCGGCCGACGCTGATCCACCGGCTGCCGAGCACCGAGACACGGCGCGGCGGTGCGTGGCCCTCCCCCCGGAGCTGGGACGCCGCGCTGACCCTGCTGGCCTTCGGTACGGCCGCCTCGGTCTCCCGCGAGGTGCTGGCCCTGCTCGTACGGGGTGCGGTCGGCGACGGGCCCGGACTCGAACTCCTCGCCCATCTGGACCGGATGGACCTGCCGGACCCGGAGACCCTGCTCGCCGACCCGGCCGCCGCCGAGCTGCCGGAGCGGGGTGACCTGCGGCAGGCCGCGCTGGAGGCGGTCGTGGCCGCCGTCGGAGCACGGCCGGAACGGGCACGCTGGGAGGCGGGCTGGGCCGTACTGGTACGGGCGTTGGAGACCGGCACCGCAGACCTGCTGGTCGCCCCGGCGACGGCCCTGGCCGCGCTGCGGCGCGACGACTGGGAGGTGCCAGGGACCATGGACCGGCTGGCCGGAGTGGTGGGTCTCGTCCGGCGGGCGGACCGGTCGGTGGAGCGGGTCGCGGCGGCGGCCGCGGCGGCCGAGCGCGCGGCGGCGGGGACCTGCCGATGACGGACACCCCAAGGGTCCCGAGGACCTCGAAGCCCCCGGCGCCGCACCCACGGTCGCCCGCCCGGCCGCGTCCGCTGCCCCGGCCCGCGCCGCCGCGACCTGTGCGGGCCGCCCCGCCCAGGGCTCCCGGCCGCGTCAGCGGGCCGGCCGACCGGGCCGGACTCCCCCTGGACATGGAGAAGTTGCTGGCCGCCCGGCTGCACGCGGTGAAGGTACGCCCCTACCTCGCCGGTGCGCTCTTCGCCCTGCATGTGGTGGAGGACCGGTCGGTGCCGACGATGGCGGTGGACGCGCACTGGCGCTGCTATGTGTCCCCCGCGTTCGTGGCGCGCCTGCCGGTGGAGGAACTGGCGGGTGTGTGGGTGCACGAGGTCTCCCATCTGCTCCGGGACCACCACGGCCGGGGCGAGCGGTACGCGCGGCGGCAGGAGGAGTTCGGACCGGGCGAGCGAAGCGAGATGGGGGTCCCCCCAGCCGAAGGCTGGGGGAGGCTGCGCCGGAACATCGCCGCGGACTTCGAGATCAACGACGACATCTACGGTGACGGTCTGCCCCGGCCCACCGGAGCGGTGCTTCCGTCACTGCTGGGGCTGCCGGAGGGGCTGCTGATGGAGGAGTACCTGGCGAGGTCGTCGATGCTGGGGGTCTCCTCGGACCTGGCCTGGCTGGACTGCGGCAGCGGCGCCGACGGGCAGCACCGGCCGTGGGAACTGGGGCCCGACGGAGCACACGCGCTGAGCCGGCAGCAGCAGGACGCGGTCCGCTTCCGGGTCGCGGAGGGCATCAAGGGCCGGCCGGGCGAGGCGCCGGAAGGATGGCGCCGGTGGGCGGACGAGGCGTTCCAACCGCCGCAGCCGTGGCGGCAGTTGCTGGGCGCGGCGGTGCGGTCGGCGGCGGGTGCGCCGGGCGCGGGCGAGAACCACAGCTACCGGCGCCCGTCCCGGCGCTCGGCCGGTGTCCCCGGGGTGGTGCTGCCGAGTCTGCGCCGTACGCCGCCCGGTGTCTGCGTCGTCATCGACACCTCCGGGTCCGTGAGCGACGCCGAACTGGGCAGCGCGCTGCTGGAGGTGGCGGCGATCTCACGGGCCGTGGGCGGGCGGCGCGACCTGGTCTCGGTGATCTCCTGCGACGCGGCGGCCGGCGTCGCCGTGCCGCTCTGCCGCGCGGAGAACATCGAGCTGGTCGGCGGCGGGGGCACGGATCTGCGCTCCGGGTTCGCCCGGGCCCTGCGTGCCCGGCCGCGCCCCGACGTGATCGTCGCCCTCACGGACGGCCAGACCCCCTGGCCGTCCGCGCCACCGCCCTGCCGTACGGTCGTCGGTCTCTTCCCCCGTCCGGCCCGCGCCGCGGACGAGGAGGACCCCGACTACGTACCGGACGCTCCGCCTTCCTGGGCGCGGGTCGTCACGATCGGCTGAGGGGCCGGGTGGCGGTCGCCGCTGCCGCTCAAGTGGCCACCGCCGCCGCGGAGCCGGCCGAGGTGAGGCGTCGCTCGGCGATCCGCCGGGCGGCCCGCACCGGGGTGACGCCACTCGTGCGCGCGAGGCCGAGGATGTGGCCGACGGTGTCCCCGATGCCCGCCACCCGCTCCAGGGCGGCCTCGTGCCCGTAGCCCTCCGACTCGCGGCTGAGCGTGTAGGCGACACCTCCGGCGCCGGCCACGTAGTCCGGCACCCAGACGATGCCGCGCTCCGCGAGGGCATCGGCGACCGACTCCTCGGCGAGCTGGTTGTTGGCCGGGCCGACGACCAGCGGCGCGGTGAGCCGGGCAACACTCGCCGCGTCGAACACCCCGCCCACGGCGGCCGGCACGAGAATGTCGGCCGGGGCCGACAGGGCCCGGCCGGGCTCCACCCACCCGTACCCGCTCGCCAGCGCGGCCTCCTTGCGGGAGGGGTCCACGTCCGACACCACGACGTGCGCCCCCTCCGCGGCCAGACCGGCGGCGACCCGGCTGCCGACCGAGCCGAACCCGCTGACGACCACCGTCCTGCCGGCGCAGGAGGCGTCGCCGAAGACATGCCGGGCGCCGGCCCGCAGAGCGGCCAGGACACCGGTGGCGGTGGGGCCGCCGGAGTCCCCGGTGCCGCCGTGCTCCTCGGGCGCGCAGTACGCGTACGGCGAGAAGCGGCGCAGGACCACCATGTCCGCGGGGCCGGTGCCGATGTCGGGACCGGTGCGGTAGGAACCGTCGAAGGAGGCGACCAGTTCGCCCAGGTCCTCCAGTGCGGACTCCCGCAGCTCCGGGGTGAGTTCGGTGTCCCTGTCCAGGGCGATCACGCTCTTGCCGCCCCCGAAGTCCAGTCCGGCCACCGCCGACTTGTACGTCATCGCCTCCGACAGGCGCAGCGCGTCGGTCAGTCCGTCCTGCCAGGTGTCGTAGCGGCGCATCCTGCAGCCGCCGGCCGCCGGCCCCAGCACGCGGGAGTGGATGGCGACGATCAGCGACAGGCCGGAGCGCTGTCCGCGGCGGACGACGACCTCTTCATGTGCGAATGCTTGACTCATGGCGCCGAAGCTAGGCTGATGCGCGGACCACCGGGAGTTGCGCCGAATCAAATTCGGCGGGCGGACAGGGGAGGAAGCCGTGGACGAACTTGATTCGGCGATCGTGCGCGAACTGCAGGCCGACGGTCGGCAGTCCAACCGCGCCCTCGCCGGGAAGCTCGGCATCGCCCCCTCGACCTGTCTGGAACGCACGAGGCTCCTGCAGCGGCGCGGCATCATCCAGGGCTACCGGGCCGAGGTCTCCTTCAAGGCCCTCAACCGCTCGGTCCAGGCCATGGTGTTCACCCAGGTACGCCCGCTGCGCCGGGACGTGGTCACCGCGTTCGAGCAGTCGGTGACCCGGCTGCCGGAAGTCGTCTCCGTGTACACGATGGCCGGGAGCGACGACTTCCTCGTGCATGTCACGGCCCAGGACATCGACCACCTGCACGCCTTCCTCCTGGACCAGTTCACCAACCGCCGCGAGATCATCGCCTTCCGCACCTCGATCATCTACCAGCACCTGACCAACCCGGTCCTCGGCCCGCTGCCGCCCGCGGAGTAGGGACGCGGCGGCGGCGTGACGGACCGCTCTTGCGACCCGACCGAGCAATGACACGACCACGGCGGTCACTTCATCCCGTGGGAGAACCCCGACGCCTGGATGGGCGACCTGCGCCGCATGTTCCGGGGCCGCAGGCCCTGAGCGTGCGCGGGCGCCAGACGTCCCGGCTCGACGCCCGAGGGCCCGTACAGCATCAGCTGTACGGGCCCTCGGAAACGAGTAGCGGGGACAGGATTTGAACCTGCGACCTCTGGGTTATGAGCCCAGCGAGCTACCGAGCTGCTCCACCCCGCGTCGATGCCTCCACCCTACGGCATGGACGGCACCTCTCTGACCAGGGGCGCAGGAGATCGGGAGGACATACCCGGACCGCGGTGTGGGTAACTTCCCCCGCATGGCTGCCGTGTTGTTCGACTTCTCCGGGACCCTCTTCCGTATCGAATCCACCGAGACCTGGCTGCGGGCCGTACTGGCCGAGGCCGGGACATCCCTGCCGGAGCAGGAGCTGCTCCGGACGGTGAAGGAACTGGAGGCGGCGGGCGCGCTGCCCGGCGGGGCTCCGCACAGGGGCCCCGTGCCGCCGGAACTGGCCTCGCTGTGGGGCATCCGCGACGAGAGCGCCGAGGCGCACCGGGCCGCGTACACCGGAGCGTGCCGTCAGGTGGCGCTGCCCGCTCCGGAGCTGTACGACGCGCTGTACGACCGGCACATGGACCCGGTGGCCTGGCGTCCGTACGCCGACGCGATCGACGTGCTGCACACGCTTCGCGACCGCGGGGTCGCGATCGGGGTGGTGAGCAACATCGGCTGGGATCTGCGGCCCGTGTTCCGCGAGCACGGCCTCGACGCGTACGTGGGGGCCTACGTCCTGTCGTACGAGCACGGTGTCCAGAAGCCGGACGCCCGGCTCTTCGCGACCGCCTGCGACGCGCTCGGGGCCGATCCGCGCGAGACCCTGATGGTCGGGGACGACCGGCAGGCGGACGGCGGAGCGGCGACCCTGGGGTGCCGGGTCCACTTCGTCGACCATCTCCCGGTGAGCGACCGGCCGAACGGACTCCGCCCGGTACTGGACCTGATTCCCGCCTGATCCCCGCCCGACCCGCGCCAGATCCCGGGCCGTCCCTCAGCTCCGAGGAGCCCCGCAGGAAGGGCGCGCCGGTTCCTTGCCGACCGCCCGGGACGATCCCCCGCGTCGCCCCGGACGGACGGCAGCCCGGAAGTGATCCCCGAGGGGACCGGCCCGGACGCGCTGAGTATAGTTGGCTGGCAGCCAGTCAACGCAGGAGTACATAGGATGTCCCCTCGCAGCGCATCGGTCAATGAAGAGTTGCGTCGGCGTTCCCGCGAGAGGCTTCTGCAGGCGGCGCTGGAGCTCGTCGGCGAGCGGGGGTACGACGCCACGACGCTGGGCGACATCGCGGACCGCGCGGGCTCCGCCCGGGGCCTCGTCTCGTACTACTTCCCCGGCAAGCGTCTGCTCGTCCAGTCCGCGGTGCACCGGCTGATGCACCGCACGCTGGAGGAGGCGCTGGAGCGCGAGCCGCGCACCGAGGACGGTCAGGAGCGGATGGCGCGGGCCATCGACGCGATTCTGGGCCTGGCCCGGGACCACCCGGTGCTGATGCGCCAGCACATGGCGGGCATCCTCCAGGGCGAGGGGTTCAAGCAGTGTCCGGAGCAGCGCCGGCTGGCGGAACTGCTGAGCGACACCATGTCCCGCTACGGCTCACCGGACACCGCCGCCGACTACCCGATGCTGCGGGCGCTGCTGATGGGCGCGGTGTACGCGGCCCTGGTGCCCGGGGTCCCGATGCCGGTACCGGTGCTGCGGGCCGAGCTGTTCCGGCGTTACGGGCTGGAGTGGGAGCGGGGTGCCCCGCCGGGCGCCGAAGCGCCCGGCGGGACGTACCACGAGGACCTCTCACGGTTCTTCGCTCCCGGGAGCCGCGAGCTCGACGAAGGCCGCGGTCACGGTGGCGTGGCGAACCAGGAGACGGACGCGGCCGGTCAGTCGAAGTAGTCCGGCTGCGTCTGGACGTTCAGCTCGTTCAGCCGGTTCTTCTTCGCCGGATCCGTACGACGGTCATTGATCTTCAGAACGTCGAAGCCCTTGGCGATGTCGTTCGAGTAGATGTAGCCGTTGTAGTAGTACGCGGACCAGGAGCCGCCGGTGACCATGGTCGTGGTGCTCAGCGGACCGCGCTCGAAGAAGGCGATCTCCTTGGGCTTCGAGGAGTTCGTGAAGTCCCAGACGGAGATACCGCCCTGGTACCAGGCCTGGACCATGATGTCCTTGCCCTTGACCGGGATCAGCGAGCCGTTGTGGGCCACGCAGTTCTCGGTGTCGGCCTGGTGGCGCGGGATCTTGAAGTAGCTCTTGAAGACGAGCTTGCGCTTGTCACCCTTGCCGACGATGTCGTAGATGCCGTCCGCGCCGCGGTTCGGGCCCACGGCCTCGTTGCAGGTGGCCGCGCCGCCGCCGCCCAGCTCGTCCGTGAAGACGACCTTGTCGGCCTTCTGGTTGAAGCTCGCCGAGTGCCAGAACGCGAAGTTCACGTTGTCCTGGACCTGGTCGATGATCTTCGGGTTCTCCGGGTCCTTGATGGAGAACAGGATGCCGTCACCCATGCAGGCGCCCGCGGCGAGGTCCTTGGAGGGCAGCACGGTGATGTCGTGGCAGCCGGTGGTCTTGGAGACGCCCGGGTTGGTCGGGCCACCCGGGTTGCCGCCGCCGTCCGCGCCCTCACCGGGGAACAGGACGGGGAAGTTGACGACCGCTGCCTTCTCGGGCGCCTTGCGCGGCACCTTGATGATCGAGATGCCGTCGTGCGGCGGCTGGCAGTCGGGGAACGTGGCGCTCGGCGAGTACGAGGACACGTAGATGTAGACGTTCTTGCGCTCCGGCACCAGCGTGTGGGTGTGGGAGCCGCAGGCGGTCTCGACGGCGGCGACGTACTTCGGGTTCTTCTTGTCGCTGATGTCGAAGACCTTCATGCCCTCCCAGGAGGACTTCTCGGTCGCGGGCTGCGTGGTGCTGCTGCAGGAGTTGTCGCTGCGCGAGGAGTCCGTGGACAGGAAGAGCAGGTCGCCGGAGACGGTGATGTCGTTCTGCGAGCCCGGGCAGAGCACCTGGGAGACCGTCTTCGGGGCCTTCGGGTTGCTGATGTCGAAGATGCGGAAGCCGTCGTAGTTGCCGGCGAACGCGTACTTGCCCTGGAAGGCGAGGTCCGAGTTGGTGCCGGGCAACGCGTCCTTGGGGATGTTCGCGAGGTGCTGGATGTTGTCCGAGTGGACGATCTCGTCCTGCCCGGGTATCTCGCCGCTCGCTATCGCCGCTCGGGCCTCGGCCGCCTCGCTCTTGGAGACCTTCTCCGAAGTCACCGGAGCGTCCCCGGGGTCGGGGGTCGCGACCGCGGGACCTGCCGTGAGCAGGGCGGCCAGCAGGCCGGCCGCGGTGGCGGCAACTCCCAGGCGTCTGCGCCGCGTTCGGTGATTGTTCAACAGGGTCACTGCGTCCTCCCTAGTAGCCGTTCGCAGTCGAACGGTTCAGGTACCTCCGCAGTATCGTCTTCAGCATGCACAGATCAACAGGTGGCAACGCATTCGTAATGAATGTTTTTGATCATTGGCGCGCGGAAGCGTGCTAGGACGGTCATCAACACTCACGAGGTGTCTGCCGATTCATGTGCCGCAGGAGGTCACTGTGCTAGCTCGCCGTACGTCCCGCCGTCTGATCACGGCGTCCGTGACGGCCGCCGTCCTCGCGCTCGGCGGCTGCACGGGCTCCGACGACGACACCAAGGCCGCGCCCGAGACCGGCCCTTCGGTGATCGCACCGGGCAAACCGGGTGAAGCCGCCGAGACGCTGTCCGCCTCGGACGCCGCGAAACAGCGCTCCGACGACGACACCCCCAACTCCGCGGACTTCGACTACGCCCGGATGATGATCGAGCATCACACCCAGGCCATCGAGATGACCGAACTCGCCCCGAAGCAGGCCTCGTCGACGCCGGTGAAACGGCTCGCCGAGCGGATCGCCGCCTCCCAGGGCCCGGAGGTCGAGACGATGGAGGCCTGGCTCAAGAACCACGGCGGCGACAAGAAGAGCGGCAAGGGCACCGGGCACCACCACGACGTGATGCCGGGCATGGCGACCGAGGCGCAGCTGAAGACGCTGCGCGCGGCGAAGGGCAAGGCGTTCGACGAGCTCTTCCTGAAGCTGATGATCACCCATCACAACGGGGCGATCACCATGGCCACGGACGTCCTCTCCCAGGGCAACAACATCCAGATAGGCGAGATGGCCGACGACGTGATCGCCCAGCAGACAAGCGAGATCAGCCGCATGCGAGAGATGTGACGCGCCCCTTCAAGGACGCCCCTCAGGGGCGCGGGGAACTGCGCGGCGGGCCACGACGAACCCGCACCCGAGAGCCACGTGGCGGGCGGCGGGCGGCGGGCCAACTCGACAGCTGACGTCAACGCCGAACGTGGCGCGGCGCCAAGAGCCCCGCGTCCCGCGCCCCCGCGATCAGCCGAAGCGACCGCCGCCGGCTGTACCCCGTCGCGGACATCACCGCGAGCACCGGATCCCGCCCCGCCCGCTGGGCCGCCAGATACTCCCCGGCGACCAGGCGACGGCTCTCGACACCGCGCGGCAGCGCAGGGCGCGCGTGCCGCTTGTCCGGGCTCCCGTCACCGCCCGCGGCGCCCGCCTCCACGGCCGCGCCCCCGCACGCCTCGAGGAGCGGCCCCTCGATCCAGTCGGCGAGGACCGCCATGTCGTCGAGGGAGAGAGCGGGCCGGGCGCGTACGTCCTCGATGCAGACGCAGCCCTCGCACACCGCCGCGAGCAGGTCGACACCGGCGCCGTCGGCGAAGCTCAGCCGGACGTCGCACCACGTCGTGGCGGTGTCGTTCTCCCGCACTTCCCAGGCGCGCCGCACGGACACCGCCCCGTCCGGCTCATCACGATCAGAAAGATTAAGAAAGGATGTTTCCAGCACATACGCAACGTAACCTCATGATCACATTCATTGCGGACAGGCACGCACGGGAGGTCCGCGCGGCACACTGTCGGCGCAGCGACCGGTCCCGGCCGGTTCCCGCCCCTCCCCCGGCGCGCGGTGCGGTGCGATGCTGGAAGACCAGCGAGCTCCTCGTTCTCCTCGGGGAAGGGGTTGTGCCGTGCTGCAGGTCGCCGTCGTCGGCTCGGGGCCGAGTGGGGTGTACGCCGCACAGGGTCTCGTCCAGCAGGACCAGGTGCCCGGGATCCGGGTGGACGTGCTGGACCGGCTGCCGTGCCCGTACGGCCTGGTGCGCTACGGGGTGGCGCCCGACCACGAGAAGATCAAGTCGTTGCAGGGCACGCTGCGTACGGTCCTGGAGCACGAGCGGGTGCGGTTCCTCGGCGGGATCCGGATCGGCCCGGACGGTCTGCCCGCCACCCGGCTGCGCGACCTCTACCACGCGGTCGTGTACTGCGTGGGCGCCGCCACCGACCGGCGTCTCGGGGTGCCGGGCGAGGAGTTGCCGGGCAGCTGGTCGGCGACCGACTTCGTGTCCTGGTACAGCGCGCATCCGGATGTCGAGTCCGACGGCTTCGTGGTCGGCGCGCGGGCCGCGGTCGTCATCGGCGTGGGGAACGTGGCGGTGGACGTGACCCGGATCCTGGCGCGCGGCGCCGCGGAACTGAGTGCGACCGACATGCCGCAGGCGGCCCTCGCCGCACTGGCCGGGAGCCAGGTGCGGGAGATCCAGATGGTGGGGCGGCGCGGTCCCTCGCAGGCCCGCTTCACCACCAAGGAACTGCGTGAGCTGGGCGGCCTGCCGGACACCGAGGTGGTCGTGGATCCGGCGGAGCTGGCGCTCGATCCGGCGTACCTGGATCCGTCCGCGCTGCCCGCCGCGCAGCGCCGCAACGTGGAGGTGCTGCGCGGGTGGACCGAGCGTCCGCCGGCCGCCGGTTCCCGGCGGATCCGGCTCCGCTTCTTCCTGCGACCGGTCGAACTGCTCCCCGACGGCATCGGGCACGTGGGCGCGGTCCGCTTCGAACGGACCCTCCCGGACGGCCTCGGCGGCGTGACGGGGACGGGGCGGTACGAGGACGTCGAGGCCCAGTTGGTCCTGCGCTCGGTCGGCTACCGCGGGGTGCCGCTGGAGGGGCTGCCGTTCGACGCGGACCGCGGTACCGTCCCGCACCTCGCGGGCCGCGTCCTGCGGGCGGGCTCGGTCGCGCCCGGCGAGTACGTGGCGGGCTGGATCAAGCGCGGCCCGACGGGCGTCATCGGCACGAACCGCCCCTGCGCGAAGGAGACGGTGACGTCACTGCTGGAGGACGCCCCCGCCCTCGTGCACCGCGAGGTCCCGCGCGACCCGCTGGCCGCGCTGCGCGCGGAGGGTCTGCGCCCGGTCGAATGGTCCGGCTGGCAGGCGATCGAACGGGCGGAGGCGGCCCTGGGCGCCTCCCTGGGCCGGGGCGTGGTCAAACTCCCCGACTGGCAGGCCCTGATGACGGCGGCCGAGGCCAAAGACCCCCTGTAGCGGCCACCCCGTCAGGGCCGCGGAACCGCGCGAGCAGCAGCCCCTTCAAGGGCTTCAGGGGCGCGGGGGAACTGCGCGACCGGCCCCCACCGGCCCGCGGATATCCACGAACCCCTCCGGGCAGGACACCAGGCGGCAACACCCCGGAAATCAACAAACTGTTTAACGCCCGTACGGTCACGTGCAGTCCCCACTCCCCCGCCGCTCCTGGAGTGCCCATGGCAACCCCTGCCCCCGTACCCACCCCCGCTCCCGCTCCCGCACGGCAAGTGCACCCCGTGGACGAGGTCCCGCCCGTCCACAAACTGGCCGCGTTCGGCCTCCAGCACGTCCTCGCGATGTACGCGGGCGCCGTCGCCGTCCCCCTGATCGTCGGCAGCGCGATGAAGCTGTCGCCCGCGGACATGGCGTACCTGATCACCGCGGACCTGCTGGTGTGCGGCATCGCGACGCTCATCCAGTGCGTCGGCTTCTGGCGGTTCGGGGTACGGCTGCCGATCATGCAGGGCTGCACCTTCGCGGCCGTGTCTCCGATGGTGCTGATCGGGACGGGCGGCGGCGGACTGCCCGCGATCTACGGCTCGGTGATCGTCGCCGGTCTCGCGATCATGCTGCTCGCACCGGTCTTCGGGAAGCTGCTGCGGTTCTTCCCGCCGCTCGTCACGGGCACGGTGATCCTGATCATCGGCCTCTCGCTGCTGCCGGTGGCCGGCAACTGGGCGGCGGGCGGCGCGGGTTCACCCGACTTCGGCGAGCCGAAGAACCTGGCTCTCGCCGCCTTCGTACTCGCGGTGGTCCTCGGCGTGCAGCGGTTCGCGCCGGCGTTCCTGAGCCGGATCGCCGTACTGATCGGCATCGTCGTGGGCCTCGCGGTCGCGGTCCCGTTCGGCTTCACGGACTTCGGCGGGGTCGGGGACGCGCACTGGCTCGGCATCAGCACGCCGTTCCACTTCGGCGCCCCCACCTTCGAGGCGTCGGCGATCGCGTCGATGCTGGTCGTGGCACTGGTGACGATGACCGAGACGACCGGCGACTTCATCGCGGTGGGCGAGATGACCGACCGGCGGATCGAGCCCCGGACGCTGGCCGACGGCCTGCGCGCGGATGGTCTGTCCACCGTCCTGGGCGGCGTGTTCAACACCTTCCCGTACACGGCGTACGCGCAGAACGTCGGCCTGGTCGGCATGACACGGGTCCGCAGCCGCTGGGTCGTGGCCGCCGCGGGTGGCATCCTCGTCCTGCTCGGACTGCTGCCCAAGCTGGGCGCGGTGGTCGCGGCGATACCGGCTCCGGTGCTCGGCGGCGCGGGCCTGGTCATGTTCGGCACGGTCGCCGCGAGCGGGCTGCGGACCCTGGCCCAGGTGGACTTCAAGGGCAACGACAACCTGACGGTCGTGGCCGTCTCGGTGGCCGTGGGCATGCTGCCGGTCGGCGTTCCGACGGTGTACGAGAAGTTCCCCGACTGGTTCCAGACGGTGATGAACAGCGGTATCAGCGCGGGCTGCCTCACGGCGATCGTACTGAACCTGCTCTTCAACCACCTTGCGGGCAAGGGCGGTTCGGAGGCGGGGACCGCAGAGGCAGCCGGCGCGGAGGGCGCCGGTGCGGAAGGTACCGGGATTCCCGCGCAGGGCGGTTCAGCGGCTCCCGAGGCGGACGGCCTGGCGCGCGGCGGCGGCGAGGACGCTGTCGAGAAGTCCCGGGAAGAGGCCGTCTAGGTCGTCCCGGCGCAGCCCGTTCATCTTGGCGGTGCCCCGGTAGATCTGCCGGATCACCCCGGCCTCGCGCAGCACCCGGAAGTGGTGCGTGGTCGTGGACTTGGTGACGGGCAGGTCGAAGTGCGAACAGGACAGCTCGTCGCCGTCGGCGGCGAGCTCCCGCACGACCTGGAGGCGCAGCGGGTCGGAGAGCGCGTGCAGCACGGCCTCCAGCCGGATCTCCGCGCGCGGCGGGTGCGGCAGATCACGGCTGCTGCCGGTCGGGGCGGCGATCGTCACGGCGGCTCCAGTGCGTCGGGTCCGGAGGTCTCCCCGGAGTTCCCCATTGTACGAGAACTCTCGTAGTTTGACATCCGCCGTACTACGATGTCTATCGTACGAGTAGACAACCCGGCCCCCCCATGATTGGAGTCCGCCGTGAGCGCGCTCTTCGAGCCCTACACCCTGCGCGAGCTGACCGTCCCGAACAGGGTCTGGATGCCGCCGATGTGCCAGTACTCGGCCGCGCCGGAGGGCGCCGACGTGGGCGCGCCGAACGACTGGCACCTCCAGCACTACGGGGCGCGTGCCGCCGGCGGAACGGGCCTGATCATCGTCGAGGCCACCGCGGTCAGCGCCGAGGGCCGCATCTCCCCGTACGACCTGGGCATCTGGAACGACCGCCAGGTCGAGGCGTTCCGGCGGATCACGCGCTTCCTGGTGTCGCAGGGCACGGTCCCGGCGATCCAGCTCGCGCACGCCGGCCGCAAGGCCTCCACGGACCGCCCCTGGACGGGCGGCGCGCCGGTCGGACCCGACGCGCACGGCTGGCAGGCGCTCGCGCCGAGCCCGCTCGCCTTCGACGAGAGCCACCCCGTGCCGACCGAGCTGACGGTCGACGGGATCCGTGAGGTCGTCGGCCAGTTCGCCGACGCCGCACGGCGGTCGCTGGAGGCCGGCTTCGAGATCGCCGAGATCCATGGCGCGCACGGCTACCTGATCGGCGAGTTCCTCTCCCCGCACTCCAACCGGCGCACGGACGCGTACGGCGGCTCGTACGAGAACCGGGTGCGCTTCGCCCTGGAGGTCGTCGACGCCGTGCGCGAGGTGTGGCCCGCCGACAAGCCGCTGTTCTTCCGTATCTCGGCCACCGACTGGCTGGAGGAGAACGGCTGGACGGCCGACGACACGGTCCGTTTCGCCGCCGAGCTGACCGCCCATGGTGTCGACCTGCTCGACGTGTCCACGGGCGGCAACGCGGCCGGTGTACGCATCCCGGTCGGGCCCGGCTACCAGGTCCCGTTCGCCGCCCGCGTCAAGGACGAGACCTCCATGGCCGTCGCCGCCGTCGGTCTCATCACCGATGTCGAGCAGGCCGAGAAGATCCTCGCCAACGGCGAGGCGGACGCCGTGCTGCTCGGCCGGGAACTGCTGCGCAACCCCTCGTGGGCCCGGCACGCGGCCCGCGAACTCGGAGCCTCCGTGCACGTACCGGACCAGTACCACCGCTCGGTCTGACCTGATCTAGCGGCGGCCGGCGAGCCAGTCCGCGAAGCGGGTCCCGGCGAGGTGGGCCCCGGGGCCGGGCAGCAGCTCGCGGCCCCGGGGGTGCGCGCCGAAGTAGCCGACGGACTCGTCGGTGACGACCTCGCGCGGGTCCTTCTCGGCCGCCAGGCCCGTGCGGACGAACTCGTCCAAGTGCAGCTCCTCGGGGCCCGCCACCTCGGTGGTGCCCTTCAGCGGGGCCGCCACGGCGACCCGGGCGACCGCCGCGACCACGTCGTCGGAGGCGAGGGGCTGCAGGAGCGAGGAGGGCAGCCGGACCGTGTCGCCCTCGGTGGACCCGGCCGCGATGCCCTTCACGAACTCGAAGAACTGCGTGGCACGGACGATGGAGTACCCGATGCCGGACTCCTTGATCAGTTCCTCCTGGGCGACCTTGGCGCGCAGGTAGCCCGAGTCGGGGAGCGCGTCGCTGCCCACGACCGACAGGGCGACATGGTGTCCCACGCCCGCCGCGGCCTCGGCCGCGAGCAGGTTGCGCGTGGACGTGCGGAAGAACTCCAGTACCGCGCTGTCCTCGAAGGAGGGCGAGTTCGACACGTCCACGACGACCTCGGCACCCTTCAGCGCCTGGTCGAGGCCCTCGCCGGTGATGCTGTCGACGCCGGTGTTCGGGGAGGCCGGGAGGACGTCGTGGCCGTCCGCCCGGAGCCTGTCCACCAGCTTCGACCCGATGAGCCCGGTACCGCCGATCACTACGATCTTCATGGTGCGACCTTTCCGGTTTCGTCCGTCGGAATCGGACGTGTTCACCATGCTGACCGGGCAGGACCCGGATCTGTGACAGCCGGCGCCACCTCAGCCGGTCTTCCACCTCCATTGGGGGCCGACCCGCTCCCACTCCGTGTCCCACTGGTCGAACCGCCGGCGCTCCAGGCGCCCCGTGACCAGCCGCCCGCCCGCGAGGGGCACGAGCGCCGCGCTCGCGCCCACCAGGACCCCGATCAGCCCCGCCCGCAGGCTCGCCTGGGCCTCCGTGGCGGGCCTGGTGACCTGGCGCCCCTGGAGATCGCTCCACACCGTGACCCGGGTCCCCGCCGCGCTGCCCGGGTCGACCCGGGTCTGCCCCTCGTGGGTGGAGCCGTCCGCGCCGGACCAGCGGACCTCGGCCCACACCTGCTCGGAACCGGAGGCCGTGCCGGGTGCGCGCTCGGTGAGCCGCGCGGTCACGGGCCGCCACTCCACGCGCTCCCGCGCGAGGCCGAGTTCGACCGACCGCGTCGCCCACAGGCCCGCGAGTGTCCCCACGAGCACGGTGAGGAGCCCGACGGTGAGCATGGTCCACGCCTCGATCCTGTCGCTGCGCCGCCGCAGCGGATTGGGCCACCAACGCCACAGCAACGCCCTCGGACCACGCAAAGCCGCCATCGGGGCCCCTCTCCACACGCGCACACCGGACCCCCTCCCATACGGGAGAGGCCGCCCGGTTGCTCACGAGACCTGCCCCACATCGCCGCCGCACCGCCGACACCCCCCGGGAATCGCCCTGACCTGCACCGATATGCCGTCCGGGGGTGACTGTCAGTGGTGGGGTGCAGACTGGCCGATATCTGAGACAACGACGTCCGGAGGTGGATCGGCATGACCGAGGTTCTGCTCACGGTTGGCACGCGCAAAGGACTGTTCGTCGGGAGGCGGCGCGGCGGCGCGTGGGAGTTCGACGACAGCCCGTATTTCAACGCCCAGGCGGTCTACTCGATCGCGATCGACACCCGGCGGGACGTGCCGAGACTCCTCGTGGGAGGTGACAGCGCGCACTGGGGCCCGTCGGTGTTCCACTCCGACGACCTGGGCCGCAGCTGGACCGAACCGGCCAAGGCGGCCGTCAAGTTCCCCCAGGACACGGGTGCTTCGCTGGAGCGGGTCTGGCAGCTGCACCCGGCGGCGGCCGAGCCGGACGTGGTGTACGCGGGCACGGAGCCCGCCGCGCTGTACCGCTCGACGGACCGCGGCGAGTCCTTCGAGCTCGTCCGCCCGCTCTGGGAGCACCCCACCCGCTCGCGGTGGGTGCCGGGCGGCGGCGGTGAGGGTCTGCACACGATCCTGACCGACGCCCGCGATCCGCGGGCGGTGACGGTCGCCGTGTCCACGGCCGGTGTCTTCCGTACGCAGGACGGCGGGGAGAGCTGGGCGCCGGCCAACTCCGGGGTCTCTGCGGTGTTCCTGCCCGATCCGAACCCGGAGTTCGGCCAGTGCGTCCACAAGGTCGCGCAGGACGCGGCCACTCCCGACCGGCTCTATCTGCAGAACCACTGGGGGGTGTACCGCAGCGACGACGCCGGGGCGCACTGGACGGACATCGGCGGGGGCCTGCCGTCCACGTTCGGCTTCGCCGCGGCCGCGCACCCCCATCGCGGCGACACGGCGTACGTGTTTCCCATCAACGCCGACTCCGACCGGGTGCCGGCGGACCGCCGATGTCGTGTCTTCCGCACGGCGGACGCGGGCAAGAGCTGGGAGGCGCTGACCGCGGGGCTGCCGCAGGAGGACCACTACGGCACGGTGCTGCGGGACGCGCTGTGCACGGACGGCGCGGACCCGGCGGGCGTGTACTTCGGCAACCGCAACGGCGAGGTGTTCGCGTCGGCCGACGACGGCGACACGTGGCAGCAACTGGCGTCGCACCTCCCGGACGTGCTCTGCGTACGAGCCGCGGTGATCGCTTGACCCCGCGCACACGACCGGCCTCCGCCACAGGGCCGGTCTCCGTCGCACAGGTGCGCCCTGCCGCACGGCCGGTCTCCGCCGCACGGCCGGTCTCCGTTACGCGGCCGGGGCGGCGCGGGCGGTCGGGGCGGGTGGGTCCGTCGGGTGTCAACGCCCGCCGGTGGCACCGTGGATGTCACCAACGGGCGTGCGGTGGCCTCGGGTTGTTCGGCGGCCCGTGTACGGCAGTAGGGTGACGCCGTGGCACCACGACCGTTGCATGAGATTGTCGAACCCGGCTGGGCCAAGGCCCTCGAACCGGTGGCCGGACGGATCACGGAGATGGGGGACTTCCTGCGGGCCGAGATCGCCGCGGGACGCACCTACCTACCCGCGGGCCCGAACGTACTCCGCGCCTTCCAACAGCCCTTCGACGACGTCCGGGTCCTCATAGTCGGCCAGGACCCCTATCCGACCCCGGGGCACGCCGTGGGGCTGTCGTTCTCGGTCGCGCCCGAGGTGCGACCGCTGCCCGGCAGCCTCATCAACATCTACCGGGAGCTGGGCACCGACCTGGGCCTGCCCCCGCCGTCGAACGGAGACCTGACCCCCTGGACCAAGCAGGGCGTGCTGTTGCTCAACAGGGCGCTCACCACGGCCCCGCGCAAGCCGGCCGCACACCGCGGCAAGGGCTGGGAAGAGGTCACCGAACAGGCGATCCGGGCCCTGGCCGCCCGGGGAAGGCCGCTGGTGTCGATCCTGTGGGGGCGCGACGCCCGCAACGCCCGGCCCCTGCTCGGCGACCTGCCGTCGGTGGAGTCCGCGCATCCGTCGCCGATGTCGGCGGACCGCGGCTTCTTCGGCTCGCGGCCCTTCAGCCGGGCCAACGACCTGCTGACCCGTCAGGGCGGCGAACCGGTGGACTGGCGGCTGCCGTGACCGGTCCCGGCGGCGGGACCGGCAGCGGGACGACCGGCGGCGGGACCGGCGTCCTGGGGGTGGACTCCGGCGGGTCGGGGATGCGCGTCGTCCTGGCCGTCGACGGGGGCCGGACCACGGCCCCCCTGGCGTCCGGCGAGCCGGTGCGCACCGGACCGCGCGGTATCGACGCCGGACATCTGCTCGGCCAACTCCTGCCGATGGCACGGCAGTTGATGGCCGACACCGGGGTCGGCACGCTCCGGGCCGTCACCGTCGGGGCCGCCGGGCTCACCACTTTGGGTGACTCGCTGCGCGCCGAACTGCCGTCGGCGCTGGCCCGTGAGCTCGGCGTACGGCGGCTGGCCCTGGTCGCCGACGCCGTCGCCGCGTACACGGGCGCGCTGGGACAGCGGGTGGGCGTGGTCGTCGCGGCCGGCACCGGGATGATCGCGATCGGCACGGACCTGCGTGAGTGGCGCAGGGCGGACGGCTGGGGCCATCTGCTCGGCGACAGCGGCAGCGGCGCCTGGATCGGCCGGGCCGGCCTCGACGCGGCCCTGCGCGCCTACGACCGGCGGCCGGGCGGCTCGGCGCCGCTCCTGGCCCGTGTGGAAGCCGTGTTCGGCTCCGCTCCCGCCGTACCGGGCCGGCTCTATCCGCGCCCGGACCGGCCGGCCGTACTGGCGGCCTTCGCCCCCGAGGTGGCCGCCTGCGCCGACGGCGGCGACCCGGTCGCGACCGGCGTCCTGGCCACCGCGGCCCGGCACATCGCCGACTCGGCCGCCGCGGTGTGCCCCACGGAGGCGGACATGCCGTCCACGGGGGCCGACGGGGCGGGCGAGGTGTGCCTCGCGCTCACGGGCGGACTGTTCAGGATGGGCGACCCCCTCCTCGTACCGCTGCGGGCCGCGCTGGCGGAGCGGCTGCCGTACGTGCGGGAGGTGCCGGCCGCGGGCGACCCGCTCGACGGGGCCGTCGGCATCGCCGTCGAGCTGGCCGACGACCGGCTCGCGCTGCCGCGCGACGACAGCATGCTGTACGTCGTACGGGACGTCCCGGACGGCGCCGAACAGGGCGTCGCGCGTGCCGCGGATACCCCGGACATCCGTTCGCAAGATCGCTCTCCGTGATCCACAGATAACCAGGGAGATCGCTCCGCGCGTAACTCATCAGACAAAACCGGACGGATACCGCTCACCTGCACCCTCCCCGAACAGGGGAGCCCAGGAAACCAGTAACATTCGGCGCCATGAGCTCCCCCACTGGGCCCGCGTCCGGCCTGCCAGTACGAATGCCGCGACCCCGCCAGCCCGGTCGGCACCGCCGGCCGGAACCGCTGGCGGCTCCCGAGGGCGCGCCCGCGCTCGTCCTCGCGGTGCCGGGCACGCCCAGCGCCGCCACCCGCAGCCTCGTCGAGGAGGTCGTGAGCATCGCGCGCTCCGAGCTGCCCGGCCTCGACGCCAGGATCGGGTACCTCGACGGGGACGACTCCGAGTTCCCCACCCTCCAGTCGGTGCTCGCGCACGCCTCCGAGGAGCGTGCGCAGCGCTTCGAGCAGGCCCGCGCGGCCGGTGTGGACGTGGTGGAGCCCGACGGGCCCGTCGCCGTGGTCGTGCCGCTGCTCGCCGGTCCGGACAACGCGCTGCTGCGCCGCGTCCGCCAGGCCGTCATGGACAGCCGTGTCGCGGCCGACCTGACGGATGTGCTCGGCCCGCACCCGTTGCTCGCCGAGGCGCTGCACGTCCGCCTGTCCGAGGCGGGTCTGGCGCGCGCCGACCGGGCCAGGCTGTTCACCGTGGCGACCGCCGCGGACGGCATCATCCTGGCGTCCGTGGGCGGCGAGGAGGCCGTGCAGGCGGCCGGGATCACCGGCATGCTGCTGGCCGCGAGGCTCGCCGTGCCCGTGATGGCGGCGGCGCTGGACGAGGAGGGGTCGATCGCGGCCACCGCCGAGCAGCTGCGAAGCTCGGGTTCCCAGCAGCTGGCGCTCGCCCCGTATCTGATCGGCCCCGAGCTCGACCCGGGTCTGCTCGACGAGGCCGCGAAGGAGGCGGGCTGTTCCGCCGCCGAGGCGCTGGGCCCGTACCCGGCGATCGGCAAGCTGGCGCTCGCCAAGTACACGTCGGCGCTCGGTATCGCACCGCCGCAGCCGCAGGGCGCGCCGGTCCGCTGACGCGCCGGCCGGACGGTCACGCACAGGCACCAACCCCGAAGGGCCCGCTCCGTCTCCGGAGCCGGGCCCTTCGGGGTTGGTGCCTTGGGGGACTCTCAGTCGAGCACCACGCAGGACGCCGCGGGCGCCTTGACCGACCCGCCGCGCTGCGGGATGCCCGTGTCGGGGTCCACCGAGAACCAGGCGACATGGCCCGACCGCTCGTTGGCCACGTACAGGAAGCGGCCTGTCGGGTCCAGGGCCAGGGCGCGCGGCCAGGTGCCGCCGCAGGGGACCGTGGCGACCAGTCTCAGGCCCTCGTCGGGTGCGCCGGGCACGAGCACGGAGACGACGTCCTGGCCGCGCGTGGCGGTCCACACGAAGCGGCCGTCGGGCGACACGACGATGCCGGACGGGTAGGCGTCGCCGTCCGGGGGGTCGGCCAGCACGGCGGTCTTCCCCACCGGCTTGAGCGCGCCCTTGACGGCGTCCCAGCGGCAGGCGGTGACGGTCGGCGAGAGTTCGTTGAGGACGTACGCGCGTTCGCCGTCGGGGTGGAAGGCCAGGTGGCGGGGTCCCGAACCGGGCCGCAGCGCGATCTCCCGGTGCAGCGCGAGCGTGCCGTCGCGCAGTGCGCACACCCGGACCGAGTCGGTACCGAGGTCGACGCTCACCGCCCACCGGCGGCTCGGATCGGGCTGGACGTGGTGGGCGTGCGGGCCCTGCTGGCGCTGGGTGTGCGGCCCGGCGCCCTCGTGCTGCAGCACACCGGAGACGGCGCCGAGGCTCCCGTCGTGGCGCACGGGCAGGGCGCTGACGCTGCCTGAGCCGTAGTTGGCGGTCAGGACATGACCGTCGAAGAGGCTCAGGTGCGTGGGCCCGCTGCCGCCGACCCGTACCAACGGGCCGGCCAGGGACGGCTCGTCGCCCTTCACCCGGTAGGCGGCGACCGCGCCCTGTGTCGTCTCGCTCACCGCGTAGAGCATGTCCCCACCGGGCGACAGGGCCAGGTACGAGGGGTCGGCGACGCTGTTCACGGCGCTCAGCAGCGTCAGTGCGCCGGTGTCCCCGTCCACGGCCGCGGTGAGCACCCCCAGGCCGCCCGCCGCCGTGAAGGAGCCGATGTAGGCCCGCCGCTGCCGTCCGCCGCCGCCGTCCGTCACTGCGTCCCCTCTCGGTGCCACGTCATCGCCACGCCCTTCTCGCGTTCCTGGGCCGACGGTAGCAGCGAATGGCCTAGACCAAACGACTAGACCGGACCGGAAGTCCCAGGCGTCTCACCTCGCGCGAGGACGTGAAGCGGCAGATCTGCCCCACGGAGCCGGTGCCGGGGCGGGTCGACGCCCCGGCACCGCCGCGTCACTCCTCGTCGCGCAGCCGGGCCGCCAGGGATATCAGGGGCTCGGTCAGCTCCGTGTGGCCCGCGGCGGTCAGCCGGGTGACCGCCGCGTCGATACGGGTGAGGGCGGGTGCGGGGCGTTCCAGGTAGATGCCCTCCACGGCGCCCGCGAGCCGGACGCACTCGGCCCACTCCTCCGCCCACTCCTCGGCGCGGTCCGGCTCCGGGCTCCGTTCGTCGAGCAGGGCGACGGCCCTGTTCAGCGCGGTCAGGGCGTCCTCGTACGTGCCGGCGTAGGCGTTGACCCGCCCGTGTTCGTACGCCAGGGCCGTGTCGAGGGAGCGGCCGTGCGCCTCGTACCCGGCGGTGCGGGCCTCGTCGGCGATCCGGCCGGCGACGGCGAGGAGGTCGAGGGCGTCGGCCAGCCCGTCGGCGCCCTGCTGCTGGGCCTGGAGGCGGGCCAGTTCGCGCACGCAGTTGCTGACCTTCTCGTAGCGCGGGGCCCGTGCGTGGGCGGCGAGCGCCTGGTCCGCCGCCTGGCGGGCCCGGCCGAACTCGCCCGACTCGCCGAGGAGTACGGCCGTCTCCGCGGCGATCATGGCGTGGCTCCCCGGGTCGTCGTCCCAGCCGGCCGACTCGGCCGCGAGGGTGACGAACTCCGCCGTGGCCGCCTTGAGGTCCTCCCCCGCGTGCAACGCGCGGGCGCGGGTCAGGCGCAGCTGAGCGAGGAGCCGGTCGTCCAGCTCTCCGGCGGCGGCGTCCGGTTCGGCCAGTACGGAGTCGAGCAGGGCGATGCAGTCCTCGACGCGGCCGAGTTCGAGGCTGAGCTGGGCCGCGTTGCTGTAGGCGCAGAACGCGTCCGTGCGGCTGCCGCGGCGCAGGTGCGCCTCGGCGGAGAGCGTCAGGTGCCGCAGGGCCTCGTCGGGCCGGCCCAGGTGCATACAGGCCTCGGCCAGATCGCCGTGGAGGCGATCGGTGCCGACCGCGTCGGCCGGCCAGTCCGCGGCCAGTCGCAGGCTTTCGGAGAAGTCCGCGTAGGCGGTCGTGGCGTCCCGGAGGCCGAGCTGGAGCCGGCCGCGCAGACCGAGGGTGCGGGGCAGGTGCCAGGCGGGCCCCTGTGCCTTCAGCCGGTCGAGCAGGGCGTCGATCTCGGCGACCGCGGCGGGCAGGTCGCCGGAGAGGGCGTGGGTGCTGGCCCGTAGCAGCAGGGCGTTGGAGATCTGCCCGGGGAGGTCGTGCCGGACCGCGAACGCGTGCAGCAGGTCGGCCTCGGCGAAGACGGGCGCGGCATGCTCCTCGCTGTGCGAGGTCTGCAGGCGCAGGCCGAGCGCGGTCGCCCGCATCCGCAGCAGGCGGGCCTCCTGGTAGGGGGCGAGGCCGGGGGTCTCCTCGTGCAGGCGGACCATGGCGGCGTGGGCGGCGGTCAGCACGGCGACCTTCGCCTCGGCCGCGTCGGTGTCCGTACCTGTCGTGTCCGTACCTGTCGTGTCCGTCGTGTCCGTCGCGTCGGTGTCCGGCGCGGGGATCTCGGCGGTGGCGAGCAGGGCGGAGGCGCGGGCGAGCGCCGCGTGACCGGGCGCTCCCGCGTCGTCGTACAGACCCGCGGCCTCCTCGTGGAGGTCGGCGGCGTCGGCGTACTCGTCCCTCTCGCCCGCCCGGTTCCCCTCGTCGGCCAGCAGGTCCGCCCGCAGCCGTACGAGCGGCCCCACGGCCGGGTCGTCGGGGTGGACGTGGCCGCGGGCGGTGACGAGCGTACGCAGCCGCGCCCAGCAGGCCTGTGCGTCCGGGTGCCCCTGCTCGTCCAACGCCCGCGCGCGCACGATGAGTTCGGGCAGCGAATCGGGGACGGCGGTGACCGTACGGGGGGGGGCAGCGGGTGCGGGTGCGGCGATGGGTTCGGCCGGGGCCAGGTCGTCCAGGCCGCGGGGGCGCAGGGTCAGTTCCAGCGACTCCAGGAGCGGGGCACGGTCGAGCCGGGACCTGCGGCGGTCGGTGTGGACCGTGGTGCCGTTGCGGGTGTCGAAGCGGGCCGCGAGGTCGTCGGCGCGGCTCTTCACCTCGGCGCGCAGCGCGGCCACGGTCCACGTCCGGCCCGCGTACCCGGTGGTGGGCAGGGCGTCGTGGCCGAGGAGTGCGACGCGCTGGAGGAGGACTTCCACGCCGGTGAGGAAGTCGAGCTGGTCCAGCGGCGATTCGACCTCGTCGAAGAGGTTCCGGTTCTCGGACAGCAGTTCCAGGCCGCGTGCCTCGTTGCCGGTCAGCGCGCAGAACTCCAGGTGCCGGCCGACCTCCCCGGCCATCGACGTGTTGCGGCGGCAGCCGCGGTAGCCGACGAGATGCAGTCGCGTACCCGTTCGAGGCTGCCGGCGCCGGCTGTGTGGGCGGTGCGCAGGCTCACGGCTGTCGGCTGGCGGCTAGCGGCTAGCAGCTAGCAGCTCACGGTTGGGCGGCTGCCGGCTCGCGGCTCATCTGGTCGCGGTGTCGGCGAGGTGATGGGCGCCCAGGGGCCGCCCGGGGGGGCCGGGGGGTAGTGCGGGGTCAGGCCGTCGTCAGCTGAGGCTGGGGGCGGGCCCGCAAGGGCACGGCGAGGGCCTGCAACGCCTGTTCCAGACCGTGCAGATGGGTCAGAGCCTGCTCAGCACCGGAAGGGTGCGCCGCGGCGACGGGTACATCGACTTCACCGCGTGCCGCGGCGGGCCCGGTCAGGGCCTCGACCGCCGCTTGCACCCGCCAGCAGGCGGCGGCGAGCCTCGCGTCGTGGGAGGCGTCGGGATCCGCGGCGATCGATGCCAGGCCGCGCACCTCCTGGGCGCACCGGTCGAGCAGTTCGACGACCTGGCGGGCTCTAGCCCTGCGGGCCCGCAGCGGCGCGAGCGGATGGACCAGCGGGGCCAGCGAGAGACGCACCCGGCCCAACAGCGGTTCCAGCTCGGCGACATACCGCGCCGGGTCCGCGGTCGGGGACCCGGCCAGGCGGGCGGCGGCCTCGGAGGTGCAGGCATGGACGCAGTGCAGCGCGCGCTCGATCCAGGCGTCGGTGGTGGCGTGCGTGGTCACCGGCAGCACCAGCAGGACGGCGAGCGCCGCGCCGAGCGCCCCCGCCCCCGTCTCCAGCACGCGCAGCATGAGCAGCGCCGGATCGAGCACCCCCAGCAGCCCGTACAGCAGGCCCGCCATCACCGTCACCGCCAGCATCATCCACGTGTAGGACACCGCGGCCGCGTAGAAGATGCCGAAGACGCAGACCGCGACGAGCGCCGCGGTGGGAGCGACGGCTCCCTCCAGCGGAACCGCGATCACCAGGCCGACGGCGATACCGATGACGGTGCCCAGGACCCTCCGGAAGCCCCGCACCAGGGTCTCGCCGCGTGAGGACGTGTTGACGAAGATCCACCAGGCGGTGCCTACGGCCCAGTACCAGCGTTCGTGCGACAGGACCTGGCCCGCGGCGATCGCGAACGCGCAGGCGGCCGTCGCCTGGAAGGCCTGGCGGGTGGTCGGCCGGGCGAGGCCACGGCCGGTGGGGGGCGCGGGCGCGGCCGGTGCCGGGGTGCGCCGCTCGATGCACCACGCGCCGAACCGCACCGCCGAGGACGCCGCCAGCGACAGGGCCATCGCGGCGTACAGCTGCGGAAGCTGGGCCGGGACCGCGTGCAGGAACTGGGTGATGAAGAAGGTCATGAACGCGAAGATGCCGAGCGCGTGGCCGCGGGGGCCCCAGCGGCGGGCGTACACCCCGCCGAGGACGACGGCCAGCCAGACGGCGTCGCGGACGGTCGGTACGGCGTGCAGTACGGCCGCGAGGGCGAGTACGGGGAAGCCGACGGCGGGCAGCAGGGCGGTGGTGACCGCCTGGCCCCGCACGGTCGCGTCGCCGACCGTGAACAGCGCGAGGAGCGCGGTGAGACCCCCGGTGATCGAGGCGGGCAGCGAGAGCCCGGCAAGCTCCGACAGGGCCACCGCGAGACCGATGCCGAGCACCGCGCGCAGCGAGATCCGCAGCCGTACCAGGCCCGGATCCGGAGCCATGAACATCTTCTTCACCGTCTGCTGCCCGCCCCCGATTCGCGTCGACACCACCTGTGGGTGTGTGGCCCGGTGGGCCTCTGGCCCCGCGGACACCGCCCACAGGCATGGGAATGGCGTCGTGGGTCCGGTCCGGCTTCCTTGCCGTCCGGCGCGTCACGACGCCATCGATACGCCCACGTTAAGCAGGAGAGGGGCAGTGGCTCAACAGGCTTCTGATCCACTGAGCCATTGGTACAGTCAGGAACGATCACTCCGTACCGCAGGGAGACCAACGGACCATGGCCGTGGACGAGCTCGACACCCGCATCCTCCGGCTGCTCCTGGAGAAGCCGCGCACCAGCGTGCGGGAGTACGCCCGGGTCCTCGGGGTCGCCCGCGGCACGCTGCAGGCGCGGCTCGACCGGCTGGAGCGGGACGGGGTGATCACCGGGACGGCTCCCTCGCTCTCCCCCGCCGCGCTGGGCCACCCCGTGCTGGCGTTCGTGCACATCGAGGTGACCCAGGGGCATCTCGACGACGTGGGGGACGCGCTGGCCGCCGTGCCGGAGATCATCGAGGCGTTCTCGATCACCGGTGGCGGGGATCTGCTGACGCGGGTCGTGGCGCGGGACAACGGGCACCTGGAGGATGTGATCCAGGCGCTGATCAGTCTGCCGGGGGTCGTTCGTACGCGGACGGAGGTGGCGCTGCGGGAACGGGTGCCGCAGCGGGTGCTGCCGCTCGTGGAGTCGATCGGCCGTTCGGCCCGGGGCTGATCATTGGCATCCTGGATGCCATGAGCGATCTCGACGGCATCTCGGTCATCTTCGATCTCGACGGCACCCTCGTGGACAGCGAGCCGAACTACTACGAGGCGGGCCGGCAGACGCTCGCCGGGCAGGGCGTCACGGACTTCACGTGGGCCGACCACGAGCGGTACGTCGGTATCAGCACGCAGGAGACGATCGCGCTCTGGAAGGAGCGGTACGGGCTCGACGCCTCGGCCGAGGAGCTGCTCGCGGACAAGAACCGGCGGTATCTGGAGCTGGCCCGGGCGTCGACCCCGGTCTACCCGGAGATGCGCGCGTTCGTGGAGCTGCTGGCCGGGGACGGGGTTCCGATGGCGGTGGCGTCCGGGTCGTCGCGGTCCGCCGTCGAGGCGATCCTTGCGGGTACGGGGCTGGACGCGCGTCTGCGGGTCGTCGTGTCGGCGGAGGAGGTCGCCCACGGCAAGCCCGCGCCGGATGTCTTCCTGGAGGCCGCGCGGCGGTTGGGGGTCGCGCCGGGGCGGTGTGTGGTGGTGGAGGACGCGGTGCCGGGGGTGGTGGCGGCGGGGGCTGCGGGGATGCGGTGCGTTGCCGTGCCGTATGTCGTGGCGCAGGCCGAGGATTCCGTGTTCGCCGCGGCGGGGCTTGTCTTCCGTGGCGGCCAGGGGGAGTTCACGGCTCGACAGGCATACGACTGGCTCGCGGGGTCGCCGGCTTGAGTGGTTGCGCAGTTCCCCGCGCCCCTGAAAGGCCAAAGACTGCGCCGTTCCCCGCGCCCCAAAAGCCAAAAGACTGCGCCGTTCCCCGCGCCCCTGGAGGGTGGAAGGCTGCGCTGTTCGCCGCGCGAGAGGAGCGGGAAAACTGGGGCGCAGCCCCGTTTTCAGGGGCGCGGGGAACTGCGCGGCCCACCCCGACCGGCCCGCAGGTTTGGGGGCGCGGGGAACGGCGCGGCCCACCCGCACCGGCCCGCGGGGGAAAACTGGCGCGCACTGCCGTTTTTTGGGGCGCGGGGAACTGCGCAATCCGCCTCCGCCGGTCTGGGGCGAGGGAAGCTGGGGTGCAGCCCCGTTCGCACAGGGGCTACATGCCTGACGCGTCCAGTAGCGCTGTCGCCGTGGACGTCGTCAGACCCGTCAGCGTTTCCGCCTTCGCGCCCGCCCGCGCACTCGCCCCGTCGAAGACGAGCGTGAGCTGGCGGGCCAGCAGCTCCGGGTCACGGGCGCCCCCACGCTCCGCGTCCGCGCGGAACGCCTCGGTCAGGGCGCCCTTGACGCGCAGGGCCACGACGCTGGCCGGGTGCTCGGGGTCCTTGAGCTCGACCAGCGCCGACAGGTACGGACACCCCCGGTAGTCGTCCTCCGCAGACACCCGCTCCAGCTGCTCGAAGACGTACAGGATCCGCTCCCGGGGCGAGCGCGGGTCCTCGGGGCCGAGGTGCAGCATGCGGCCGTACTCCGGTGCCCGCCGCTCCAGGCTCGCCGCGAGCACCTCGTCCTTGCTCGCGAAGAGCTGGTACATGGAGCGCTTGGACACCCCGGCGGCCCGGCAGAGCGCCTCGACGCCGAGGGAGACGCCGTCGCGGTAGAAGAGTTCCGCGGCCGCGTCGAGCAGCCGGTCCCTCGTGGATGCCTTGTCCGTGGTGGTGGCCATGGGGCGAGGCTACCTCCGTCCCCCGGTCAGTAGAAACCGATCGGTCTACCGGCTGCCGGTCAGGCGACCAGCTGCGGGTACAGGACCGAGATGTCGGCCGACAGACCGGACTTGACCTGGCGGGTCAGGTCGTCGGCGAGCACCTCGAAGGCACCGCTCTCGATGCCGGCGAGCGCCTGCGCCGCCACGTCCACGGGCGAGGACTTGGGCGCGTCGATCGCCGCGGTCATGTCGGTGTCGACGTAACCGACGTGCAGCCCGGTGACGCTGATCCCGCGCGGGGCGAGGTCGAGCCGCAGGGAGTTGGTCTGGGACCAGAGCGCCGCCTTGGACGCGCTGTACGAGCCGGCCAGGCCGATCCACGACAGGACGGAGTGGACGTTCAGGATGTGGCCGCCGCCGTTGCGCTCGATCACGGGGACGAACGCGCGGGCGGTGAGCAGCGGCCCGTAGAAGTTCGTCTCGAAGTCCTTGCGCACGTCGTCGACCGGGGAGTCCAGGAACGACGTCTGCATGGAGACGCCCGCGTTGTTGATCAGGATGGTGACATCGCCGGCCTGTTCGGCGGCTGCCGCGACGGAGGCGGGGTCGGTGACCTCCAGGGCCAGCGGTACGGCCCGGGTGTCCTTGACGGTCCGCGGGTCGCGGGCGGTGGCGTACACCTTCTTCGCGCCCCGCTCGAAGAGCCCTTCCACCAGCGCCTTGCCGATTCCCCTGCCGCCACCGGTGACCAGGACGACGGAACCCTCGATTGCGGTCATGACTCTCTCCGAACCTCAGAACGCAGGATGCGGAAACCGATCGGTTTCCCTTCCCTCAAAAGGTAAACCGATCGGTTTCACGGCGCAAGTCGCACGCCGCGCGTCGAACGTCACACCGCCGGAGAGCGGACGGAGAGCGGACGCGAAAACGGGAGTGGCCCCAGCTGTCACAGCTGGGGCCACTCCCGTCGACGGGTTGCTTCCGTGCTTACGCTCCGCTCGCGCCGAGCATGTCCTCGCGCTCCACGAGCTTCACCCGCTCGCGGCCCTGCGGCTCGCCGAGCGCCTTCTCCGCGGCGTCCAGGCGGTACCAGCCCTCCCACGTGGTGAAGCGGACGTTCCGCTCGGTGAGGAACGCGTCCACCGCCTCGGGCTCCGGCGAGGCGGGCGTCTGCAGACGGCCGTTCCCGTGGTCGTCGAGCAGGCTGGCGACCGTCTCGTTGGCGTCGCCCTTGGTGTGGCCGATGAGGCCCACCGGACCGCGCCGGATCCAGCCGGTGACGTACGTCGACGTCAGGTGCTCGCCGGTCTCCTCGATCACACGGCCGGCCTTGTCCGGGACCGTGCCCGACTCGACGTCCCAGGGCAGCTTGGGCAGCTTGTCGGAGAGGTAGCCGACGGCACGGTAGACCGCGCCGAGGTCCCAGTCCTTGAACTCGCCGGTGCCCTTGACGTTGCCGGTGCCGTCAAGGGCGGTGCGCTCGGTGCGCAGACCGACGACCTTGCCGTCCTCGCCGAGGATCTCGGTCGGCGACTCGAAGAAGTGCAGGAACAGCTTGTGCCGCCGCTCGCCGATGTCGCGGATCGCCCAGTTCTCCAGGGTCTTCGCGACCATGTCGGCCTGCTTGTTGCCGCGGCGGGTCGCGATCGAGCCCTCGTCGTAGTCGATGTCCTCGGGGTCGACGATGACCTCGATGTTCGGGGAGTGGTCCAGCTCCCGCAGCTCCAGGGGGCTGAACTTCGCCTGCGCCGGGCCGCGGCGGCCGAAGACGTGGACCTCCAGGGCCTTGTTGGCCTTGAGCCCCTCGTGGACGTTCGGCGGGATCTCCGTGGGCAGCAGTTCCTCCGCGGTCTTGGCGAGGATGCGGGCCACGTCGAGCGCCACGTTGCCGACGCCGAGGACGGCGACCTTCTCGGCCTCGAGCGGCCAGGTCCGCGGCACGTCCGGGTGCCCGTCGTACCAGGACACGAAGTCCGCCGCGCCGTACGAGCCGTCCAGCTCGATGCCGGGTATGTCGAGGTGCCGGTCGGCCGTCGCCCCGGTGGAGAAGATCACCGCGTCGTAGAAGGCGCGGAGGTCGTCGAGGTTGATGTCACCCGGGTAGTCGACGTTGCCGAAGAGGCGGATCTGCGGCTTGTCGAGCACCTGGTGCAGGGCCGTGATGATGCCCTTGATGCGCGGGTGGTCGGGGGCGACGCCGTAGCGGATCAGGCCGAAGGGGGCCGGCATCCGCTCGAAGAGGTCGATGGAGACACCGGGCTCGACGGCCACTGCGGACTTCAACAGCGCGTCGGCGGCGTAGATCCCGGCGGGGCCGGCTCCGACTATGGCTACCCGCAGGGGGCGAGGCATGATCAGGTTCCCTTCGAGCGGTGATCAGGAGTACTCACCGGGAGCCTAAACTAAGGTAATCCTAAGTCAGTAGCCGGGCTGGATCTATGACCCCATAAGGCCGACTTATGAGTGATATCCGTGCCTGTCCGCACCGGACGGCCGACCGGTCGGCCGACGGAACGGCCACCTCGGCCCTCTCGGTCGTCGCGGGACGGCCGCCGCCTCAGCTGTCGTAGTCCACGGTCAGCGTCTCGGAGACCGGGTACGACTGGCAGGTCAGTACGTAACCCGCGTCGACCTCGTTGTCCTCCAGCGCGAAGTTGCGGCGCATGTCGGCCTTGCCGTCGGTGATCAGAGCACGGCAGGTGCCGCAGACGCCACCCTTGCAGGCGAAGGGCAGATCGGGCCGGGTCCGCTGGGCGCCTTCCAGGATGCTCCGGTCCCTGACCAGGGCCGAGGTGGTGGAGCGGCCGTCGAGGGTGACGGTGACCTGACTGACGGGCCCCTCCAGGGCCGCCTCCTCGTGACGCACCTCTCGTACCGGTTCGTCGTCGGCGTAGAACAGCTCCCGGTGAACCCGGTCGCCGGGCACGCCGAGGCCGGTCAGGACCCGCTGGGCGTCGACGACCATGCCGTGCGGCCCGCACAGCCACCAGTGGTCCGCGGACTCCACGTCGACCAGCGAGCCGACCAGCGCCGAGAACCGCTCCGCGTCGAGGCGGCCGGACAGCACCTCGGCCTCGCGGGGCTCACGGGAGAGCACATGGGCGAGCTGGAAGCGGGCGGGATACAGGTCCTTCAGGTCCGCCAGCTCGTCGGCGAACATCACCGTGTCCGTGCGGCGGTTGCCGTAGAAGAGGGTCACCGTGGAGCGCGGGTGGGCGGCCAGGACGGACTCGGCGATGGAGAGCATCGGCGTGACACCGGAACCGGCCGCGACCAGCACGTGGTGGCCGGGTGCGGCGAGGTCGGGCGTGAACGTGCCGGTGGGGGCCATCACCTCGACCGTGTCGCCGGGGCGCACCTCCCGCACGAGCCAGGCCGAGAACAGACCGCCCGGCACCACCCGCACCCCGATGCGCGGCACCGAACCGGCCGGTGAACAGATCGAGTACGAACGCCGCTCGTCCCGTCCGTCGACCACGCGCCGCAGTGTCAGCGACTGGCCGGGCGCGAAGGCGAACTCCGCCGCCAGCTCCGCCGGGATCTCGAAACTCACGGCGGCCGCGTCCTCGCAGAGCGGCTGGACGGCGGCGACGCGCAGGGTGTGGAAGGCCGGGCGGCGGCGGACCCGGGCGGGCACGACCGGCGCGGGGGCGGGGGCCGTCGCGACCGCGGCCGGGGCCTGGGCCGCCGGGACCGTGGCGCCTTCCGCCGGGTGTTGACTCAGGCCTTCCATCAGATCTCCTTGACGTACTCGAACGGTTCGCGGCAGGCGCGGCAGCGGTGGAGCGCCTTGCAGGACGTGGCCGAGAAGCGGGACGTCTCCTCGGTGTCCGTCGCGCCGCAGCGGGGGCAGGGCACCGTGCGGCGGGTGGGGGTCAGCACGAGGGGCACCGGACCTGCGGCGCGCCGGGGGGCGGCTCCCGGCGGCGCGATCCCGTGCTCGGTGAGCTTGCGGCGGCCCTCGGCAGTGATCCAGTCGCTCGTCCACGGCGGGTCCAGGACCGTACGGATCTCCACGCGGGTGTACCCGGCGCCGCGCAGGCGTGCCGCCACGTCCGCGCGCATCTCGGCCATCGCGGGGCAGCCCGAGTAGGTGGGTGTCAGGCGCGCGACCACGGTGCCGTCCGCGCCCACCTCTACCCCGCGCAGCACGCCGAGGTCGGCCAGTGTGAGCATGGGCAGTTCGGGGTCCGGCACCTGTTCGGCGATGTGCCAGGCGCGCCGCGCGTTGCCCACCGCGGTCACCATGTCGCCCCCGGGTGCGCGCGGGCCACGCTCTGCAACTCGGCCAGCAGCGGCGCGAGATGCTCGGTGTGCTCCCCTGCCCTGCCCGTGCCGGGCAGCGGCCGGTAGACCGGCATGGGGAGCCCGGCCGCCTCGGTGACCTGCCGCAGGACGGCGACCACCTCGTCCCGTACGTCGTAGGCCGTGAACAACTCGCCGAAGTACGGGGCGATCCGCTCCATCGCCCTGCGGGTACGGCGGTGCGACTCCTCCGTACCGTCGCCCAGGCGCACGACCCACTCGGCCGCGTACTGCCGGTGGTACGTCAGTTCCTTGACGCCCTTCGCCGCGACGGCGGCCAGGACGGGGTCGGGGTGTGACGACAGCTCCTCGAAGTGCGCGAGCCGCCAGCTGGACAGCACCAGGAGCCGGACGACCGAGAACGCGAAGTCGCCGCCCGGCAGTTCGGCCAGCCGGACGTTCCTGAAGTCGTCCGCGCCCCGGAAGTAGGCGTACGCGTCCTCGCCGCGTCCGGTGCCGTCGACCTGGCCCGCGCGGGCGTAGAGCAGGCGGGCCTGGCCGAGGAGGTCGAGGCCGATGTTGGCGAGGGCGACCTCCTCCTCCAGCTCGGGGGCGCGGGTGGTCCACTCGGCGAGGCGCTGGGCGCTCACCAGGGCGTCGTCGGCGAGGGCCACGCAGTCCGCGGCCAGCGATGCGGCGTCGACGCCCTCGGGCACGGTGGTGTCCACCCCGTGGAGTGGGTCCTCGAAGCCGGTGCCGTACGCCCAGCGGGTGTCGTCCTCGTGTCCCTCGGCGAGGGACAGATAGACATGGTCGTCGCTCATGCCCTGCTCCTCAGATGTGCGGGACGTCGTCGGGGATGTCGTAGAACGTCGGGTGGCGGTAGACCTTGTCGGCGCTCGGCGCGAAGAAAGGGTCCTTCTCGTCTCGGGTGGAGGCGGCGATGTGCTCGGAGCGCACCACCCAGATCGAGACGCCCTCGTTGCGGCGGGTGTAGAGGTCGCGCGCGTGGGTGAGGGCCATCGTGTCGTCGGCGGCGTGCAGGGAGCCCACGTGGACGTGGTTGAGTCCGCGCTTGCCGCGCACGAAGACCTCGTACAGCGGCCAGTCACCCTTGGCTGCCACGTCCTGCGTGGTGTCCGGGGTCGCACCGGGGGTGGAGTCGCTCATGCCGTCGCCCCTTCCTGCGCACGCGCGCGCCGGGCCCGCTTGGCGGCGTGGGCCGTGGCCGCCTCCCGTACCCAGGCGCCGTCCTCGTGGGCGGACCTGCGCCGCTCCACCCGCTCCGCGTTGCACGGTCCGTCGCCGCCGATGACCCGCTTGAGCTCGGACCAGTCGGGGGTGCCGAAGTCGTGCCGGCCGCGCTCCGCGTTCCAGCGCAGCTCCGGGTCGGGCAGTGTCACGCCGAGCTTGTCGGCCTGCGGGACGGTCATGTCGACGAACCGCTGGCGCAGTTCGTCGTTCGTGTGCCGCTTGATCTTCCAGGCCATCGAGGCCGCGGAGTTGGGCGAGTCGCCGTCGGGCGGGCCGAACATCATGAGCGAGGGCCACCACCAGCGGTTCACGGCGTCCTGGACCATGTCCCGCTGGGCCTCGGTGCCGCGCATCATGGTCAGCAGCAGTTCGTAGCCCTGCCGCTGGTGGAAGGACTCCTCCTTGCAGATCCGCACCATCGCGCGCGCGTAGGGCCCGTACGAGCTCCTGCACAGCGGGACCTGGTTGCAGATCGCCGCGCCGTCGACGAACCAGCCGATCACGCCGACGTCGGCGAAGGTCGGGGTCGGGTAGTTGAAGATCGACGAGTACTTCTGGCGCCCTTCGATGAGCCGCTCGGTCAGGTCCGCGCGGTCGGCGCCCAGTGTCTCGGCGGCCGAGTACAGGTACAGCCCGTGGCCCGCCTCGTCCTGCACCTTGGCGAACAGGATGGCCTTGCGGCGCAGTGACGGGGCGCGGGTGATCCACTCGCCCTCGGGCTGCATGCCGATGATCTCCGAGTGCGCGTGCTGCGCGATCTGCCGGACGAGCGTCTTCCGGTAGCCGTCGGGCATCCAGTCGCGGGGCTCGACGCGCTGGTCCCGCGCGATCGTCGCGTCGAAGTGCTCCTGCAACGACTGCTCCGGGAGGGGCGTCCCGGCGGAGTGTGTCGTGGTCATCGATACCAGCTTCCCTACCGACCATTCGTTCGGTATCAGTGTGGCGTCTTTCCGGCGGCCGGGCAAGACCCGGGTGCGAGCAGCGGCGCCTCAAACCGGCCGGCGCCGCCCCGAACAGGTGAAGCGGACGCATACGGCGTCCGGACCGGCGCGGGGAGCACACCGTCGCCGTCCCGCCGCCCCGCGCGGCGGATCACCACTCCCGGGGCGTGAACACGCCCCTTTCACGCGGTTCCCCGCCGCCACCCGCGGCTGTTTGGCTTTACAGGCGGCACGCACTGTCCAGCCCACCCCAGGAGGTGCCGGCCGCCGCCCCGCCACTCACGTATCCCGCGCACGCATTCGGATCCCGTATTCGGAGGACATGTGACTGCCCCGGAAAGTCCCCCCGACAGCGCCGTCGGCCCGCCCGACGCCGGAACACCGTTCACCAGTCTCGGCACCCGGGCCGCGCGCCAGCTCACGACCACCACCAAGTCCGCCCCGCAGATGCAGGCCATCACCTCGCGGTGGCTGCTCAAGATGCTGCCGTGGGTGGACGTCAAGGGCGGCACCTACCGGGTCAACCGGCGGCTGCAGCTCCGCGTCGGCCGGGGCCGGGTGCAGTTCGACCACAACGGCGCCGACGACATCAAGGTCGTCCCCGAGACACTCACCGAACTGCCCGCCCTGCGCGGCTACACCGACACGGCGGCCCTGCGGGAGATCGCCGCGCGGTTCCGCGTACGGGAGGTGCGCGCCGGCCAGGTCCTCTTCGGCGCCGGGCAGCCCGTCACGGACGCGTATCTCGTCGTCCACGGCCGCTTCACCCGCTACGCCCCCGGCAAGTACGGCGAGGAGGAGGTCACCGGGGTCGTCACGGACGGCGACCAGCTGGGCGACGAGGCCATCGGCCAGGAGGACCCGCGCTGGCACCACTCGGTACGGGCCGACACCGCGGGCGTGGTGCTGACGCTCAACTGGGACAGCCTCGAACAGTTCGTGGAGCGCACCCCGTCCCTCGCCGCTCAGCTGGCCGCGTTCGCCGAGCGGCAGAGCAAGCCCATGAACCGCAAGGGCGAGGCCGACGTCCCCCTGCAGGCGGGACACGTGGGTGAGCCGACCCTCTCCGGCGGCTTCGTCGACTACGACCTCGCCCCGCGCGAGTACGAGCTGTCGCTCACCCAGACCGTCCTGCGCGTCCACACCCGCGTCGCGGACCTCTACAACAGCCCGATGAACCAGACCGAGGAGCAACTGCGCCTGACCATCGAGGAGATCCGCGAGCGCCAGGAGTGGGAGCTGGTCAACAACCGCGAGTTCGGGCTGCTGCACAACGTCGACCACGCCCAGCGCGTCAGCACGTTCTCCGGCCCGCCGACCCCCGACGACCTCGACGAACTGCTGTCGATGCGCCGTAAGACCCGGGTGTTCCTGGCGCACCCGAAGGCGATCGCGGCCTTCTTCCGGCAGTGCAACCGGCGCGGTCTCGTGCCCGGCACGACCACCCTCGACGGTCACGAGGTGCCGGCGTGGCGCGGTGTGCCGTTCCTGCCCTGCGGCAAGATCCCGATCAGCCCGCAGCACACCAGCAGTGTCATCGCCCTGCGCACCGGAGAGGCCGACCAGGGTGTCGTCGGCCTCTACCAGACCGGTATTCCCGAGGAGTACCAGCCGGGGCTCAACGTCAGGTTCATGAACGTCGACACCAACGCGATCATGAACTATCTGGTCACCGCCTACTACTCGATGGCGATCCTCGTTCCCGACGCGGCGGGCATCCTGGAGAACGTGCAGGTCGGGAGGACCGCCGAGTGAGCGCCCCGCCCGTGTCCCACCCGGGCCCGCGACTGCCGGGGCCGCCGAACCTCGCCCGCGCCACCACCGGTCGCCGCGGTGGCGCCGTGCCGGGGCTGCGGTACCGGCCCGCCGTGCCCGCGGACCCGGAGAAGGCCGCGGAGATCGACCGCAGACTGGAGGACTGGGCCCGCGCGCTCGACCTGTTCCCGCAGAGCTGGACGGGGGACTTCGCGGGGTTCCAGTGCGGCCGTGCCGTCGTGCTCCAGCACCCCGGCGCCATCAGCCTCGACCACCTCATGGCGGCCGGGAAGCTGCTGCTCGCGGAGAACGTCGTCGACGACTGCTACTGCGAGGAGGTCGAGGGCAGGGGCGGCGCGGCCCGCGGCCTCGGCGGACGGCTGGTCATCGCCCAGTCCGCGCTCGATCCGTACCACGGCACACCCGAACTGGAGGAGGAGTGGCGCCGCGGCATGGAGGCCGACGGGCCGCTGCGCTCGTACCACCACGCCCTGCGGGACTACCGCGAACTGGCCACCCCCAGCCAGAGCGACCGGATCGTGCACGACCTGGCCCGGCTGCACATGGGCTATCTCGCGGAGGCCGCCTGGTCCGAGATCCGGTACGTGCCGCAGACCTGGGAGTACCTGGTGATGCGGCAGTTCAACAACTTCAGGCCCTGTCTGTCGATCGTCGACGCCGTCGACGGCTACGAACTGCCCGCGGCGCTGTACGCCCGGTCCGAGATCCAGCGGATCACCGCGCTCGCCTGCAACGCCACGACGATCGTCAACGACCTGTACTCCTTCACCAAGGAGCTGGCCTCCGACCCCACCCATCTGAACCTGCCCCAGGTCGTCGCCGCCAACGAGCGGTGCGGGCTGAAGGCCGCCTATCTGCGGTCCGTCGAGATCCACAACAGGATCATGGAAGCGTTCGAGGAGGAGTCCGCGGCCCTGTCCGCCACCTCACCCCTCGTCGCGCGCTACGCCGAGGGCCTGGCCGCGTGGGTGTCAGGAAACCACGAATGGCACGCCACCAACTCCCACCGCTACCACCTGCCCAACTACTGGTGACACCCGCCGTCCCGGCCTACCGCCACCGAACAACGAGGAGTGCCCACTTGACCATCACCAACGAAGAGACCACCGCGGCGTCGGTACCGAGCCAGTCCACGTACCAGACCCGCGTCGCGGACTACTGGAACGCGGAGGAGAACCCGGTCAACCTCGAACTGGGGAAGATCGACGACCTGTACCACCACCACTACGGCATCGGAGCCGTCGACCGGTCCGTGCTCGACGAGGGCCGCGGCGCGGACCCCGACCGGATCACCGCCGAACTGCACCGGCTGGAGCAGGCGCAGGCCGATCTGCTCGCCTCCCGGCTCGGCGACCTCTCCCCCGCCGACCGGGTCTTCGACGCCGGCTGCGGGCGCGGCGGCGGCAGCGTGGTGGCGCATCTGCGGTACGGCTGCCACGCCGACGGGGTGACGCTCTCCCGCAAGCAGGCCGACTTCGCCAACGAGCAGGCCCGTAAGCGGGGCATCGACGACAAGGTGCGCTACCACCACCGGAACATGCTCGACACGGGTCTGGAGAGCGGCGCGTACGCGGCTTCCTGGAACAACGAGTCCACGATGTACGTGGAGTTGGACCTGCTCTTCGCCGAGCACGCCCGGCTGCTGCGCCGCGGCGGCCGCTATGTGACGATCACCGGCTGCTACAACGACGCCTACGGTCGGGCCTCCCGTGAGGTGTCGCTCATCAACGCGCACTACATCTGCGACATCCATCCGCGTTCGGAGTACTTCCGCGCGATGGCCCGCAACCGGCTCGTACCGGTCCAGGTGCAGGACCTCACCGCCGACACGATCCCCTACTGGGAGCTGCGGCAGCAGGCGGACCATCTGGTCACCGGCATCGAAGAAACGTTCCTGAACGCTTACCGGAACGGCAGTTTCCAGTACCTGCTCATCGTGGCCGACCGTGTCTGACGTGCCCTGAACCGGAACCGGGCCCGGCCGTCGTGATCGACGGCCGGGCCCGGGCTCCCGGCCTTCAGGCCGCCTCCGCGGCCTCCGTCGCGTCCCGCCTCACCCCGTCGCGGTGGATCGGGGTTCCCGACCCCGTGAGGGGGACGCCCGTTCCGCCGCGCCGGGCGGCGACGATCTCCGCCGCGATGGACAGCGCGGTCTCCTCGGGCGTACGGGCCCCGAGGTCGAGGCCGATCGGCGACCGCAGCCGCGCCAATTCCTCCTCGGTCAGGCCGACTTCGCGCAGCCGCCGGTCGCGGTCCGCGTGGGTGCGGCGCGAGCCCATGGCCCCGACGAACGCGACCGGCATCCGCAGTGCCTGCTCCAGCAGGGGGATGTCGAACTTGGCGTCGTGGGTGAGCACGCACAGCACCGTGCGCCCGTCGGTGGCGGTGCCCCGCAGATAGCGGTGCGGCCAGTCGACGACCAGGTCGTCGGCCTCGGGGAAGCGGGCCCGGGTGGCGAACACGGGACGGGCGTCGCACACCGTCACGTGGTAGCCGAGGAACTTGCCCGCCCGCACGAGCGCCGCGGCGAAGTCGATCGCCCCGAACACGATCATGCGCGGCGGCGGCACGTTCGACTCGACGAGCAGGGTGAGCCCGCCGGGGCAGTTGCTGCCGTCCTCCGAGAGGTCGAGGGTGCCGGTGCGTCCGCCGTCCAGCATCGCCCGCGCCTCGGCCGCCGCCGTCCGGTCCAGCTCCGCGGAGCCGTTGCCGTAGGACCCCTCGTACGAGCCGTCGGGGTGCACCAGCAGGGCCTTGCCGAGGAGTTCGGCCGGGCCCCGGACGACCCGGGCGAGCGCCCTGGGTTCGCCCGAGGTGACGGCCGAGAGCGCCGAGCGGAACACCTCGCGGACCGGTGCCTGTGCGGCGACCGGGGTGATCATGATGTCGAGCACCCCGCCGCAGGTCAGACCGACCGCGAAGGCGTCCTCGTCGCTGTAGCCGAACCGTTCGAGGACACTCTCGCCGTCCTGGAGCGCCTGCACGCACAGGTCGTACACCGCTCCTTCCACGCAGCCGCCGGAGACCGAGCCGATGACCGTGCCCCCGCTGTCGACGGCGAGGGCCGCGCCCGGACCGCGCGGTGCGCTGCCGCCGACGGCCACGACGGTGGCGACGGCGAACTCACGGCCCTCCTCGACCCAGCGGGTCAGCTCGTCGGCGATGTCAAACATGCGGGCCCGCCGTGATGACGCGGTCCGGCCGGATGGGCAGGTCGCGGTGGCGTACGCCGGTCGCGTGCCAGACGGCGTTGGCGATCGCCGCCGCGGCGCCCACGATGCCGATCTCGCCGATGCCCTTGATCCCGACCGGGTCGTCCGGGTCCGTGTCGTCCACCCAGTCCGCCTCGACGAGCGGCACGTCGGCGTTGCTGGCGACGTGGTAGCCCGCGAGGTCGGCGCCGTAGAGGGCGCCGGTGTTCCGGTCCCTGACCGCCTCCTCGTGCAGGGCCATGGAGATGCCCCAGATCATGCCGCCGGTGAACTGGCCGCGGGCCGTGAGCGGGTTGATGATGCGCCCCGCGGCGAACACGCCGAGCATCCGGCGCACACGCACCTCTCCGGTGCTGACGTCCACGGCGACCTCGGCGAACTGCGCCCCGAAGGAGTGTCGTTCCTTCTGGGCGAGGGCCCCGACGGCGGCGGTGGTGTCCGACCGTACGGTGATGCCCTCCGGCGGGATGGTGTCGCTCAGGGCGAGCCGCTCCCGCAGTTCCCCGGCGGCGGCCGTGACCGCCCAGGCCCACGACCGGGTGCCCATCGATCCGCCGGCGATCATCGCCGGACCGAAGTCGCTGTCGCCGATCCGTACCCGCACGCGGTCGGTCGGCACCTCAAGGGCGTCGGCGGCGATCAGGGTGAGCGCCGTCCGGGCCCCGGTTCCGATGTCCGCCGCGTTGATCCGCACGGTGAAGGTGCCGTCGGCCTCCGCGGTCGCGGCGGCCGTGGACGGCATCGCTCCCACGAAGAAGGAGGCCGCCGCCGTGCCCGTGCCGATCAGCCAGCGCCCTTCCCGGCGCAGGCCCGGCCGCGGGTCACGGTCGGCCCAGCCGAACCGGCGGGCGCCCTCCTCGAAGCAGGCGGGCAGGTTGCGGGTGCTGAACGGCAGCCCGGAGACCGGACCCACCGCGGGCTCGTTGCGCGTACGCAGCTCGATCGGGTCGATGCCGAGCTTCTCGGCGAGTTCGTCGAGGGCGGACTCCAGCGCGAACGAGCCGGGCGCCTCACCGGGGGCGCGCATGAACGTCGGGCTCGGCACATCGAGCCGTACGACCCGGTTGGCGGTGTGGTGGGCGGGGGCGTCGTACATCACGCGGGCCACACCGGCGCCCGACTCGATGAACTCGTGCACGGTGGAGGTGAGGCTCAGGCAGCTGTGCTCCAGCGCGCGCAGCCGTCCCTCGGCGTCGGCGCCGAGCCGCACCCGCTGGGTCGTGGGGCTGCGGTAGCCGGCCAGCGAGAACATCTGGCGGCGGGTCATGACGACCCGGACGGGGCGGGACAGGACGGTCGCCGCCATCACCGCGGCCACCTGGTGGGCGCGGACGCCCTTGCTGCCGAAGCCGCCGCCGACGTGCTCGGAGCGCACGTGCACCGAGGCCGGGTCGAGCGAGAAGAGACTCGCGAGTTCGGCCGCGACCCAGATCGTGCCCTGGTTGGAGTCCACGACCTCGAGACGGCCGCCGTCCCACAGGGCGGTCGCCGCGTGCGGCTCCATCGAGTTGTGGTGCTCTTCGGGCGTGGTGTACACCGCGTCCACGGTGACGGGGGACGCGGCCAGTTCGGCTTCGAGGTCGCCCTTCTCCGTCACGGCCGGTCCGCCGGGGCCGGGGATCGAGTACGCGTCGGGGTGTTCTTTCGCGAAGGTGACGTCGTGCGCCTCCTCCTCGTAGTGCACCACCAGCGCCTCGGCGGCCTCCCTGGCCTGCTCGGACGTCTCGGCGACGACCAGCGCCACCGGCCAGCCCGCGTGCGGCACCCGGTCGTGCTGGAAGACGGCGATGGTCGGGTCCGGCGGCATGCCGAGCATGCCGACGTAGTCGGTGTCGACGCGCGGGGCGTTCCCGTGGTGCAGGACCGCGAGGACGCCCGGCATGGCCAGGACCGGAGCGTCCTCCACCGAGCTGATGCGGCCACGGGTGACCGTGGACAGCACCAGCCAGCCGTGGGCCAGTTCGGTGAAGGGGATCTCGGCCGCGTAGCGGGCCGCTCCGGTGACCTTGTCGCGGCCCTCCACGCGGGTGTGCGCGGTGCCGACGGCGGGGACCGCCCTGAGTCCGGTCGTGGTGGTGGTCATCGGGCGGCCTCCTCGGCGAGTTCGCTCAGCACGGCGACGACGAGGTTGCGCATGAGTGTCACCTTGTATCCGTTGTGCGGCAGCGGCCGGGCGGCCGCCAGTTCGGCGTCGGCGGCCGCGGCGAAGGCCTCGGCGTCGGCCGGGCCACCGGTCAGGGCGGCTTCGGCCGCGTGGGCGCGCCAGGGTCGGGACGCGACGGCCCCGAAGGCGAGGCGCACCTCGTGCACGACGCCGTCCCGTACGTCGAGCGCGGCGGCGATCGAGCCGATCGCGAAGGCGTACGAGGCCCGCTCGCGCACCTTGCGGTAGCGGGAGTTGGCGGCCACCGGGGCGGGCGGCAGGACGACGCCGGTGATCAGTGCCCCCGGCGGCAGGGCGGTCTCCAGGTGCGGGGTGTCGCCCACCGGCAGGTAGAAGTCGGTGAGGGGCAGCTCCCCCGGCCCGTCGGCCGTCTCGTACGTGACGACGGCGCCGAAGGCCGTCAGCGCGACCCCCAGGTCGGAGGGGTGGGTGGCCACGCAGTGGTCGGAGGCGCCGAGGATGGCGTGGTTGTGGTGCTCGCCCTCGATGGCGGGGCAGCCGCTGCCGGGGTCGCGCTTGTTGCAGGGCTTGGTCACGTCGGCGAAGTAGCCGCAGCGGGTGCGCTGCAGCAGGTTCCCGCCGACGGTCGCCATGTTGCGCAGCTGTCCGGAGGCGCCGGCGAGTACCGCCTGCGTCAGGGCCGGGTAGCGGCGGCGCACGTCGGGGTGCGCGGCGAGGTCGCTGTTGGTGACGGTCGCGCCGATGCGCAGCCCGCCGTCCTCGGTCGGCTCGATGCGGTCCAGCGGCAGCTCGCGTACGTCGACGAGGCGGCCGGGCCGCTCCACGCCGGTCTTCATCAGGTCGACGAGGTTGGTGCCACCGCCGAGGAACCGGGCGTCCGGGTCGGCGTCGAGCAGTGCGAGGGCGCCGGAGACGTCGAGGGCGCGCTGATATCCGAACTCCTTCATGCCGCTGCCCCTTCGTGCTCGGTGCCCTGCTCGGCCCGGTCGGCTCGCGCGGCGGCGTCTGCCTCGGCCGCGCGGGCGACCGCCTGCACGATCGACACGTAGGCGCCGCAGCGGCACAGGTTGCCGCTCATCCGTTCGCGGATCTCGTCGGGGGTCAACGGCGGCGGTCCCGCCTCGGGGCGTACGTCGTCGGTGACGGCGCTCGGCCAGCCGGCGGCGTGCTCCTCGATGACCGCGACGGCCGAACAGATCTGGCCGGGTGTGCAGTACCCGCACTGGTATCCGTCGAGGTCGAGGAACGCCTGCTGGACGGCGTGCAGCTGGTCGCCCTCGGCGACGCCCTCGATGGTGGTGATCTCCCGGCCCTCGGCCGCCACCGCCAGTTGCAGACAGGCGACGGCCCGCCGTTTGTCGAGCAGGACGGTACACGCCCCGCATTGCCCCTGGTCACAGCCCTTTTTGGTGCCGGTCATATCGAGGCGCTCACGCAGGGCGTCGAGCAGGGTGGTGCGGTGGTCGACGGTCAGGGTGTGCTTCTCGCCGTTGATGTTCAAAGTGACGGCGCTGTACGTCGACGGGGGCGCTGTGGCCATGATCAGCCTTCTTTCACATTCCCGGGCCACCCCACGAGGACGGTCCGGCAGGCAGAGAGAACGGAAAAACGCTATAGACGTAAGGGACGCGCAGACGCGTCGGAGATGGGGCCGGCGGATGTGTCGGGTGGGGGCACCGCCGCGTGTAGCGGTGGCGGGCCGGAAGCGTGCAGGATGCAAGCAGACAGGGCCGCGGCCGACCACCGCCACCTGTCCAGGCCGGACGACGCACCGGTAAGGTGTACCTAACCGGACAGTTGTCCGCTCACGAGAAAACGTAGTGGACACTTGTCCGCTTAGCAAGGACGGGATTCGGCCACGAACCCGCGAGGAGGACGCGTGCGGCACAAGAAGGACGCACCTCTGCGCTCGGACGCGCAGCGGAACCGCGAGCGCATCCTGGAAGTGGCCGTGGCCGAGCTGACGCTCTGCGCGGACGCGCCGCTCAGCGTCATCGCCAAGAAGGCGGGCGTCGGGCAGGGCACGTTCTACCGCAACTTCCCCAACCGCGAGGCTCTCGTCCTGGAGATCTACCGCCACGAGATGCAGCAGGTCGCCGACGCGGCGTGCGAACTGCTCGACACCCACGAGCCGGAGCGGGCCCTGCGCGAGTGGATGGACCACCTCGCCCGGTTCGCCATGACCAAGGCGGGTCTGGCGGACGCGATCCGGCAGGCCACCAGCGCCCCGGGCAGCCCGGCGAAGCCGGAACCCACTCCGGTGGCGTCCGCGGCGGACCGGCTGCTGCGCGCCAACGAGGAGGCGGGCACCATCCGCCCGGGCGTGACCTCGGACGACTTCATCCTCGCCATCGCCGGCCTCTGGCAGCTCGACCCCCACGGGGACTGGCAGGCGCGCGCGGCCCGCCTCCTGGACTTCGTCATGGACGGGCTGCGCGCGGGGGCCCCGGGCCGGTGAGGACCGGCTCCCGTGGCCTCAGGTCAGGTGTTCGTCCCGCAGGGCGCCCCAGTCCTGCGGGCCGACCTGGTGGAACAGGGTCGCGGTGACCGCGGCCAGCCCCGTCCAGCCGGTCTGGTGGGACGCGCCGAGGCCCGCCCCGTTGTCGCCGTGGAAGTACTCGTAGAAGAGCAGCAGGTCCTGCCAGTGCGGGTCCTTGGCGAACTTGGCCTGGGCTCCGTGCACCGGTCGGTGCCCGTCGGGGCCGCGCAGGAACGTCGCGGTGAGCCGGCCGGAGAGCTCGCGGGCGACCTCGTAGAGGTTCATCCGGTGTCCCGAGCCGGTCGGGCACTCCACGGTGAACTCCTCACCGTGATAGGCGTGCAGGTTCAACAGGGCCCGGATCAGCAGGACGTTGACCGGGAACCACACCGGGCCGCGCCAGTTGGAGTTGCCGCCGAACATGCCCGAGTCGGACTCGGCGGGCAGATAGCCGACACCGTACGTCTGCCCCTGCACCTGGAAGCTGTACGGGTGGGCGGCGTGGCGGCGGGAGAGCGAGCGGATGCCGTACGGGCCGAGGAACTCGTCCTCGTCGAGCATGCGGGCCAGGACGCGCCGCAACCGGTCGGGGCCGAACAGGGCGAACAGATGCCGTCCGCGCACACCGGACCCCTCGGCCTGCTGCGCGGACACGACGGCCTGCACGGCCGGGTGCCGGTCGATGAACTCCCGGGCTCCCGGAACCAGTTCGGGGAAGCGCTGATCGGCCCAGCCGCCGACCACGCTGGTGGCGGCGAGCGGGATCAGCCCGACGAGGGAGCGCACCCTGAGCCGGATCGCCCGGCCGTCGGGCAGCCTCAGGACGTCGTAGAAGAAGCCGTCCTCCTCGTCCCACAGGCTCTCGTTGTCCTTGCCGACGCGGTTCGTGGCGACCGCGATCCACGCGAAGTGCTCGAACAGGGTCTGCGCCTGCTCCACGTACACCGGGTTCTCGACGGCCAGCTCGATGGCGATCTCCAGGAGGTTCTGGCAGTACAGCGCCATCCAGGCGGTCCCGTCGGCCTGGTCGCCGGCCGCCGGTCGGCAGGGGCGCGCTGCGGTCGAAGACACCGATGTTGTCGAGGCCGAGGAAGCCGCCCTGGAAGACGTTGTTGCCGTCGGCGTCCTTGCGGTTGAGCCACCAGGTGAAGTTCTTCATCAGCTTGAGGAAGGCGTTCTCCAGGAAGGCGCGGTCGCCGTGTCCGGTGCGCTGCTTCTCCAGCTCGTAGACGAAGAGGGTCGCCCAGGCGTGCACCGGCGGGTTGACGTCGCCGAAGTTCCATTCGTACGCGGGGATCTGGCCGTTGGGATGCAGATAGAGGCGCCGCAGGAGCAGGTCCAGCTGGCCCTTGGCGAACTCGATGTCGACCATCGCGAGGGCCAGGGTGTGGAAGGCGAGGTCCCAGGCCGCGTACCACGGGTACTCCCAGGTGTCCGGCATCGACATGATCTCGTCGTTGACCATGTGGTACCAGGTGCTGTTGCGCAGGCGGGGGTCGGCGGCGAGCGGGTCGACGCCGTGTTCGGCCAGCCAGCGCTCCACGTCGAGGTGGTAGTACTGCTTGCTCCACAGCATCCCGGCGAGTGCCTGCCGGACCAGCCGCCGCTCGTCCTCGTTCGTCCCGTCCGGGGTGACTCCGTCGTAGAAGGTGTCGGCCTCGGCCCTGCGGGCCCGCATCACCTGGTCGAACTCCCCCCAGGGTTCCGCGAGTTCGACGGCGTCCGTCAGCCGCAGCCGGATCCGCGCGCTTCCGCCGCCGGGCACGGTGAGCACACTGTGCAAGGCCGCCTTGGTGCCGGTCCCGGCGGGGTTGACGGCCGCGGTGTCGCCGTGGACGACATGACGGCCGATGCCGTCCTTCACGTACGGGGAGGGGTTCGGACTGCCGAAGATGCGCTCGTCGTTCGTCTCGTTCTCGGTGAACAGTGACGGGACGTCGCTCTCGCAGTACAGCCGCCGCGTGCCCAATTCCTCGTGCTCGGCGAGGATTCCGCCGGGCATCCGCCGCAGACTCGGCACGGCGGTGCCACCGGCCCAGGACCAGGTGTGCCGGAACCAGAGGGTCGGCAGCAGATGGAGGGTGGCCTCCTCCGGGCCGCGGTTGTGCGCGGTGATCTCGACCAGCAGATCCTCCGGGCCCGCCTTCGCGTACTCGACGAACACGTCGAAGTAGCGGTCCGCGTCGAAGACACCCGTGTCCAGCAGCTCGTACTCGAAGTCCTTGCGGCCCCGGGCCCGGTTGGTGGCGACGAGGTCACCGTAGGGGAACTCCCCCTGCGGGTACTTGTAGAGGAACTTCATGTACGAGTGGGTGGGGGTGCTGTCGAGGTAGAAGTAGTACTCCTTGACGTCCTCGCCGTGATTGCCCTCGCTGTTGGTCAGGCCGAACATCCGCTCCTTGAGGATCGGGTCGCGGCCGTTCCACAGGGCCAGGGCGAAGCACAGCCGCTGCTTGTCGTCGCTGACACCGGCGATCCCGTCCTCGCCCCAGCGGTAGGCGCGCGAGCGCGCCTGGTCGTGGGTGAAGTACGCCCAGGCCTCCCCGTCGGGGCTGTAGTCCTCACGGACCGTCCCCCACTGCCGCTCGCTCAGATACGGCCCCCAGCGCCGCCAGGGCGCCACCCCCTCGTCGGCCTCGGCCAGTCGCCGCCGCTCGACGTCCGGTGCGCCACTGTCAGTTGTCATCGCCCGTCCTCCTCACAGCCCGGCACGTGCGTCCACCATCGGACGGTTCCGGCCGGGCCGCAATGCACCGCGGGAGGGTCGGCGGTACGACGTGGGCGGACGATCGCACTCCGCTGACCAGCGGGGACGGCGGTCGATCGAGGCGACGGCCGGTCAGGGCGACGGCCGGTCAGGCGGGGCGGCCGGTCAGGCCGGGCGGTCCCACAGGACGTGCAGGCTGAGCGGCTTGCGGAAGACCAGTCCGTACGGGGTGGCGGCACGGGCCGGGTCGAGACGCAGGGCGGGAAGGCGTTCGAGCAGGTGCCGCAGCGCGATACGGGTCTCCAGGCGCGCGAGATGCGCGGCGAGGCAGTAGTGCGGGCCGTGGGCGAAGGCCAGCTGGAGACGGGCGTTCTCGCGGCGGACGTCGAACCTGTCGGGGTCGGGGAAGACGTCGGGGTCGCGGTTGGCGCCGGCCAGGGAGACCGTGACCAGGTCGCCCCGGCGGACGGTGACCGGGCCGAGGACGGTGTCGCGGGTGGCGTAGCGGTCCACGACCGCGGCCCCCGGTTCGAGGCGCAGCGACTCCTCGATCGCGCCGTCGAGCAGGTCGGGGTCGGCGCGGACGAGGGCGAGCTGGTCGGGGTGGCTCAGCAGATGCAGCAGCGCGTTGGTGATCATGCCCTCGGTGGTCTCGATGCCGCCGAACATCAGGACCGCGGCGTTGGACGCCACTTCGGAGGGGGTCAGCCGGCCGGCGGCGGAGACGAGGAGCGAGGCCGCGTTCCGGTCGGCGACGGTGGCCTCCACGGCGGCCCGCAGCTGGGCGTAGGCCGCGGTGCCGGCGGAACCCGCCTCCTGTCCCGCGGTGATGTCCGAGACCGCCGCCACGATGGAGTCGTACCAGGACAGGACCGTGGCGGTACTCGTGCCGACCAGCCCGAGCGCCTCGGTCACGACGGCGACCGCGAGCGGACCGGCGAAGGCGCGGCGCAGGTCGGCGGTGCCGGCCGGTACCAGTGCGGTGATGAGCCGGTCGCTCTCCTCCTCGATGAACGAGGCGAAGCCGTCGTGGACGGCCCGGGGGCGGAAGGGCGCGGTGAAGGGTTCGCGGTGGCGGGCGTGCGGGTCACCGTCCAGGGACAGCATGCTCGGCCCGACGACCTGCGCGGTGGAGAACCGGGGGTCGTCGACCGTGAAGGTCCCGGCGTCCCGCATCACGCTCATCGCGAGGTCCCGGCGGGTCACCAGCCAGCCGTCCAGCTCGGGCAACCAGGACACGGGTTCGTCCGCGCGGAGTCGCGCCAGGCGTGTGTGGGGGTCCCGGGTGAGTTCGGCGAGCGTGGTCGCGGCACCGAGGGGGAAGGACGCGGTCGCGGCGCCGGACGGGGCGGAACCGGCGGCGTTCATCGCGGAGTCCGGGCGGGTATGGGGTAACCGATCACACGCAAGGCTAACAATCGCGTCCTCAGCCCGGCTCGGTCGCTCCTCGGTGGACGCGGTAGTTGGTGAGCACGGCGGTGACCACTTCGGTACGGGACCGCAGCCCGGTACGGGTGAACAGCCGGGTCAGGCGGTTGGCGACCGCGTCCTCGCTGAGCCGCAGCACCGTGGCGATCTGGCGGTTGGTGAGTCCTTCGGCGATCAGGGTCGCGAGCAGCTGTTCGTTCTCGGCGGTGGCCTGTCTGCGCCCGGGGACGGGGGTTCCGGCCTCGCGCATGGCGGTCCTGGTGTGGAAGCGGGGCAGTGCGGCGCGGGTCTCGCCGAACAGTTCGTACGCCTCGTGCAGCAGGGCGGGCAGGCCCGCGCCCGCGCCCGCGGCGGCGACGAGGGTCACGGCCGTCTCGTAGGGCTGGCGGCGGGAGCGGGCCAGTTCCAGGGCTTCCCGCAGGTTCCCGCGGACGGTCCCGAAGCCGCCGTCCGGGCCGCCGTGCGGGACCTGTCCGTCCTGGCCGTTCCGGTGCAGGACGCGGGCCGAGGCCAGCAGGTACCTCAGCCGGGTCCGTGCGTCGCCCGTGCGGTCGGAGATCCGCCGCAGGTGGCGCAGGCAGGTCGCCGCGTCCGCCGTACGTCCCTCCTCCGCGTGCGTCTCGGCGAGCGCGGCCCACAGTTCGCCGGTGCCGGCGATCTGTCCGCGGACCGCTGCCTCGTCCAGGCCGCGGCGCAGTACCTTCTCGGCGCCGGCCGGATCACCGAGCGCCCGCAGCACCTCCGACTCGACGGCGTCCAGGGAGTACTCCAGCGGGCCTTCTCCGTGGCCGCGCGCACTCCCGCCGCGCGCGCTGTCGAGGAGGCGGCGGGCGCTCGTGGGGCGGCCCCGGGCCAGCAGGACGGCCGCGGTCCGCGCCGGGATCAGATGGCTGTCCGCTGCCGGGGTGCTCGTCTGGTTGTTCGCCAGCATCCAGCGGGCAGACTCCAGTGCCTCGTCCCAACGCCCCTGGAGATGGCGCCACAGGAAGAGGCTGCGCGGGGCCAGCAGGTCCGCCGTCAGTCCCCGTGCGTCCAGCAGGGCTTCGGCCGCGCGCAGGTCCCGGCCGCTGAGCAGCTCGTCGAACATGGTGGTGGAGAGGGCATGGACGTGACCGCGGTCGAGGTACGACGCCTCCGGGAAGGCCAGTGACTCCCGGAAGCGCTCCGGGCGGCCCAGCGCCAGTTCCGCGACGGCCCGGAAATAGGCGGGCTTCACCCGGGCGTGGGCATCGGCGGTCCACACCGGCTCGGTCCGTGACAGCAGGTCCAGTACCTCCTGCCACCTCTCCAACTGGCTCAGGGCCAGGGCCCGGCCGGTCACGACGGCCGGGCCGGGCAGCCGCAGTTCGTCCCACCAGCGCGCCGTGGTCAGCCGGGACAGGGCCCGCCAGTCCAGGTCGTTGGCCGTCGCCGCCGTGAACAGACTGGCGGTGTCCTGCAGTTCCCGGGGGTCGAGGACGTCCGCGAGGTCGCGCAGGATCGACTCCGCGATGGTTCGCGCGGTGTGGTGGTCGCCCGCGTTGTAGGCGGCCTTGGCGTACCGCTGCAGGGCCGCGACCCGGTCGGCGGGCCGCTCCACGAGGTGGCAGGCCGCCCGGCACCACCGGAGGACTCCCCTGCCCTCGGAGTCGGGGTGCAGTCTCCGGGCGGCGGCCGTCAGTTCGGTGACGGCGCGGTCGGGGTCGACGAGCGATCCCGCTTCCGCGACCCGGTCCGCGAGGTAGGCCACCGCGTCCGCCTCGTCCGGCAGGGCCGCGAGCACGGGTCTTCGTCTTCGCGGAGGGGCGCCCTCCGCGCTCGCCGCGTCCTGCTCCGCCCACAACGCCTCCACCGCGGCGGCGGACAGCCGACTACGCTCCAACGGCCCGAGCCGCTCCCGAACGGCGAACGCCACAAGAGGCAACCTGAACCGCCAGCCGTGCGGGGGTGTGTCGTCGGGGCCGGGGACCTCGACGACCTGGGGGCCGACATCGCGGGCGGCGCCGCCCGTGAGGCCGCCCGTGCCGGACCCGAGGACGCCGTCGTCAGCGGCCCCGGTGGCTGCAGCGCCGGGCCCGGGCACCACGGGAGCGTCGGACCCGACGCCACCGGCGTCGTCAGGCCCGTCGGCCGCAGCGGCATACCCGCCGGCGGTCGCGCCGAGCCCCACGGCCGCAGCCTCGTCGGCTCCAAGGGCGGCCGGGTCGGCGGAGCCCCGCGTGCCGGCGTCGGCGTCGGCGCGGTCCGGGATGTCGGTGGCGGCGCTGTCCGGTGCGGGGAGGGGTTCGGTGAGGTCCGCTGTGGTCAGGGTGTGGAGTGCGGTGTTCACCGTGGTCGGGGGCAGGCCGGTCGATGTCGCTATCAGGTGTGCGGCTCGGTCGCCGAGTGGCCACAGGATGCTCAGCGCGCCGGCCACCGTGCGGCACGGCTCGCCCAGTGCGTCCAGCGCCGTCATGAACCGGTCGTTGTCCGACAGGACCGGTGTCGGGCTTCTCGCGCCGACGAAGGCGTGGCCGTCGGCCACCCTGATCGCGCCCTGCCGCGTCCACCCGGTGAGCAGCGCGTCGACCGCGCCGGGCACCCCGAGGGTGAGTTCCCGCACCCGTCGGGCCAGCGTCGTGTCGGGTGTGGCCCGCAGCCGGCGTGCCACCACGGTGGTGGTCTCCTCCGGTCCGAGCCGGGGCAGGACGATCGGGTGGGCGCCCCGGACGGTCCCCAGCCCGGTCGCCCGGCGCCCCTCGCCGCGTCCCACTTCCGAGGCCAACAGCCGTACGGTGTGCGGCACTCGTGCGAAGTCGGTCTCCCGGAGCACGGTCAGCGAACCGGCGTCGGCATGCTGGATGTCGTCCATCACCACCACCACGGGCGCGGACACAGGCACGGGTCTCGTGAGAGCGGCGCGCAGCAGGCCCGCCATCGCCGTCCCGTCGCGCCGCTCGGCCGCCCGCAGGGCCTCCGTGGCCGGCCGCGTCGACGGGCGGTGCTCCTCCAGCGCCATGATCAACCGCAGCGCCAGCAGAAACGGCCGTACGTCGTCGCCGGGAACGCAGCCCACGTCCAGCACGACCGCCCCCTCCGCGCGGAGCAGTTCACCGACCGCGTGCACGAACTCGGTGCGCCCGGTGCCCCGTTCGCCGCGGACGAGTACCAGGCGCGGCCCGCCCGGATCACTCAGCCGGTCATGGGCCTCGGCCGACTGCCGCTCGTGGCCCACCGGTCGGCCGGCGGTACGGTCCAGGCTCACGGCCGTACCCCCGTGGAGCAGCCAGGGGTTTTCGGACGGAGCAGTCATGGTCCACCGCGCTCTCCTCGACGACATGGGCCGGGCGGGCGGTGACGCGCCCACACGGGGAGAGCGCCGGCGGCCGGCCCTTCGTCCGGGCTTTCGGCCGGCGACAGCCATTATGGTCATGTGCCGGTGGCTGTTTACATGTGGTCGTTTCCGCTGGTCATTCGCGTCCGGCGAGTACCGGATCAGGAGGCGTGGACGTGCGTGACGGCGGACCTGTCATAGGCCGGGAGAGCGAGCTCCGGGAGGTGACCCGGACTCTGCTGTCCACCGGTGACCCGGCCCGCGTCCTGCTGCTCGTCGGCGCGGCCGGAACCGGCAAGACCGCCGTACTGGAACACGCCCGGCGAGCCGCGGTCGAGGAGGGCGCCAGAGTCCTGCGGCTGCGCTGCCACGACGGCGGAAGCACGCCCGGCGCCGCCGCCCTGGCCGACGGCGTCCACAGCGCACTCGCCAAGCTCCACGGTCGCCGGACCACGGTCCGCGTCAGCGGCGCTCGCCGACCAGGACGCCAACGCGTAGTCTCGTACGGTGAGTTGAGTCAGCTCTCCGCCTTGAGTGAAGCGCTCACCGAGGCCGCCCGTGACTCCCCCTTCGCGCTGCTGCTCGACGACGTCGACCGGCTGCCGTCGGCCACGGCCTCCGCCCTCGGCCTGCTGATACGTGTCTTCCGCCCGGCCGGTGTGCCGATGGTGATGGCCGGCCGACCGGCACACCCGAGAGACGGCGGAGCTTCCCAACTGACCTCGGCCGCGGACAGGTTGCTCGAACTGCCCCCGCTGCGGCCCGCCGACGTGGAGGCCCTGATGGTGCACGTGCTCGGCCGCCCGGTCGAGCCGGCCCTGGTGACCGCGGTACTGCGTGCGCTGGGCCCGATGGCGGGCACCCCCGAGGCCGTCCTGTCGGTGCTCGACTCGATGGACGGGCGCGGCGGCCTCCTCGAACTCGGCGGCCATGTCTGCCTGACCGAACCGGAACAGGCACTGCGGCTCACCACGGACCTGGCACAGCTCAGGCGGCTCTGCTGGCCAGGCGAGCCCCCGGACACCGCCGATCTGGACGCGGCCGCCGCGGTGGCCCGCGCCCTCGAACACGCCGAGATACGGTTCGACGATCTGCACCGGCTGAAGCCGGGCGGCCCCCGGCGGGCCGGCCTCGTCGACCGCGCCCTGACACCGCTGGTCGGGGACGGGATCCTGACCGTGGACGAGGACGGCCGGGCGTCGTTCGCCGTCCCGGCGCTCGCGGCGGCGCTGCGCGCCCTGCCCACCCACCACGAGGTGTCGTCGTTGCACGCCCTGATCACCAGATCGCTGAGCGACCGGCTGGGCGCGGAGACCGCGGGAGGCGGCCATCCCCGCCTCGCCGACCATGTGACCGCCGCCGGGGCCGAGTTGGACGACGCGCTCGCGGTCGACGTACTGCTGGCGGCGGCCCGTACGGACGCCAGGTCCGACTGGCCGCGGTCGGTCCGCGCCTACTCCTCGGCGCTGGGACGCCTGGCTCCGTACGACCGCAGGACGCCCGGAGTGCTGTACGAGTCCGCCGAACTCAGCCTCCGCCACGCCGACCATCCCGGCGCGCTGGCCCTGGGCGAACCGCTGCTCGCCTGCCTGGACGCGTCCCCCGCCGAGCGGGACGGGAGCGAACCCCAGGACGGGGACAGGGACCTGGACCTGGATCGGGATCAGGATCAGGATCGGAACCGTCTGGTGTACGTCACCGAAGTGTGGGCCCTGGCGTCGCTGCACGAGCACCGGTTGCCGTACACCGACGCCGACGCCGACGGCCCCGGCTTTGACTCCGGCTCCGGCTCCCCGAACACAAGCGTCGCGGAACACCTGGCCGCCGTGGAGGGCTTCGCGGCGCTGGCCGGTCCGTACGGGATCGGCCGGGTGGCGGACCGACCGGCGGGCGAGGGCCGCCGGACGACGTTCCCCCCGGTCGTCGGCCGGCGGCCTGGATCCGGTCCGCTGCCCTCGCCCGCGGAACTGCGGCTGCTCGCCGCCGCCGCGGGCGGACGCGCCGAACTGCTGGCGGCCCTGGGCACCCTGCCGTCGGAAGCCGACAGCGCGCGCACCGTGGACCGGCTGCGGCACGCGGCCACCCACGCGGACCTCGCCGACGCCCTGGCCGCCGTACTCGGCGACCGGTACACGGGGGCGGGTGACAGCACCGCCACGCGGTACCACGCCATGGTGCGCTCCTATCTGGAGGGTGACTGGGACCAGGCTCTCTCGGCCGCCCGCCGGATCGAGGCACGCAGCCGGACCCGCGGCACGGAAGCCGCCACCGCCCAGTGCGCCCGCGCGCTGGCGGCCGAGATCCACTGCGCGCGCGGGGAGTTGGGGCACGCCCGGGCCTGGCTGGAGCTGGTTCCCGACAGCGTGGCCCACCCACTCGTCGCCTGGGCGCGGATGAGTCTGCGGTACTGGTCGGGCCGGACGGCCCAGGCGCTGGAGGGAGCGCGCGAGGACGTACGGCGGGCGCGCGGGAGCGGTCTGCTGTCGGGCATCGAGAAGGTGCTGCTGCGGCACCTGTCGTACGCCCTGCTGGAAGGCATGCCGCAGGTCATGCGCCGGACGCTGGGCGAACTGGAGGCACTGCACGAGGAAGTGGGCTCCGCCATGACGCGCGAGACGGTGCTGCTGGGCCGGGGCCTGGTGCACGGAGAGGTGGACGGAGCGCTGGCCGCCCTGCGGTCGGTGGACCAGCGGGGTGATGTGTACATGGGCCTGCTCTGCCGTCTGTGCCTGGTGGAGATCGGCGACGACTCCGACCGGCGGCTGGCCGAGGCCTCGTACCTCGCGCAGTCGCTGGGGATCGGACGCGCGACCCGTACGACCCTGGGTCATATGGCGCGGCGCCGGAGTCTCGTACTGCCGAGACTGCGGCCGGCCAGGGACCGGTTGAGCGAGGCGGACATCAGGCTGACCGTGCTGGTCAGTGACGGGGCGACCAACCGGCAGATCGCGGCGCGGCTGGCGTCGAGCGAGAAGACCGTGGAGCGGCGGCTGACCCAGTTGTTCCAGCGCACCGGTTGCCGCTCCCGGGCCGAACTGGCCGCGGCCTGGCTGGACGGCAGCCTCGCCGACCGCGGGCTGGTGCCGGACGGTGTGCCCGGCACCTCCCGGTGACCAGCGGGTCGTCGAAGGGGACAGAAGGGTCGGACGGGTCGTCGAAGGGGACGGAGGAGCGGACGGGTCGGACGGGTCAGGAGAAGCGGGCGGTGTGGGTGTCGACGAGGACACCCAGGCGGCCGGTGTCCAAGGAGCCGTCGGTGTTCACCCCGATGTGCCATTGAGCATCGGTGATCCAGCCGAGTACCAGCAGCGCGTCGGTCTCGCGCAGCGGGGCGTCGCTCCATCTCTCGTCCCGGAACTGGGCGGCGGTGACCACGAAGAGACGGCGGGCGTGCGTTCCGCCGGCCGTCGCCCCCGCGGCCGTCCCGCCGTCCTCGTGGGCCAGGGCCTCCTTCCGGGTGGCCGCGGGGTACAGCCGGGCCGAGCGCGCGCCCAGTCCGTCGGTCACCGGAGGGGTGGTCGCCGAACCCACCAGGACGACCGTGGCGAGGTGCCCGACCGGCCCCGAGACGACTTCGGTGATGAGGGCCTGCGCCAGACGCAGCACCTCGTGGTCGTCCCCCGTCAAGGCGATCGGCCCCGACAGCTGGGCGAGGTCGACCAGCACCCTGTCTCCCCTGTGCAGGCCGAGGGTGACGGTCAGGGAGTACGGATGCGTGGGTCCGCCGCCGGAGGCGCCGGCTGCGCGCAGGCTCGCCGGGTCCAGCGACCACTCCTTGCCCGAGACGTCCGACGTCCACGGCGAGGGCGCCGCCGCGTCGGCCTGCGCGAGCTGCACGGTGAGCCGCTGTCCCGAGTGCACGACCGTCTGTACGTCGGGCAGCCGGCGCGCGTCCCTCGCACGCCCCTCGGCCAGTGCCTGCAGCCCCAGGGCGACGGCCTCCAGTACTTTCCGGTCGGCGCCCGGCCCCGCGGTACGGGCCTGTCCGGCGGAGGAACCGAGTTTCCGCCGGGTCAGTACGGCAGCGGCCCCGAGCAGCACCAGGCCGAGCACCGCGAACAGGACAAGGGACACGATCATGCGACTACCTTTGTTGCTAGAAGTGGCAGAAGTTGCGGTGCGTTGCCGGGCATTTGCCACGAGCGGCCGAGCGCGGCCAGGAGTGGTCACGGGCCGCACGGCATCCCGCACGCACGCTCCGGCATCCGGAGTGCGTCGGAACGCGCTCTCACCCCATCGTCGTGCCGCCGGCTCCCCCGGTGAAGTCGTCCCCGCGAACCTTGCCGTTCCGTACAGAAAGTTCTCGCGCACCTCCGGCCGAGCCGCCTTGCGCAGTGGCGGCTTGAGCTGGGCGGCCGCGTACTCGCGCCAGGTTTCCCTCGGTTGTGGGGCCGGGGGCCCTCGGCACGGCTGTCCGGTCTCCGCGGGTGGCAGCATCAGCTCCCGGAACATCTGGACGACCACATTCCCCATGGGCGACCACAGGAGCGAAGCGGGAGGGCCCATGCCCCAGCAGGTACTCACCGAGACCGTGCGCGTGGCGATCCACGCGCCCGCGCCCTTGGTCCGTGCCGGACTGGCCGGCTTCGTCGCCCTGGACCCACGGCTGCGTGAGCTGCCGCCGGACAGGATCCGGGAGGCCGACGCGATCGTGGTCGCCGTGGAGATGGCGGACGCCTCCGCGCTGGACCTGCTCCCCCGCCTGAGCGACGCACCCGACGCACGCTTCCTCGTGGTCGTGGGCAAGGAGTGGCGGGCCGATCTGGCGGCGGCACGGCAGCGGGGCGTACGCGCCGTCGTGTGGTGGGACTTCTGCAGCCCGGACGTCTTCGTCCGGACCGTGCGGGGTGTGGCGGGCACCGACGGGAGCGCTCCCACCCGCGTCCGGACCGCCGCACCCAGGCTGAACTCCCGCGAGGTGGACGTGTTGCGCCTGATCGCGGAGGGAAAGCAGTGCGACGAGATCGCGCTCGAACTCTCCTACTCCGAACGCACGGTGAGATACATCCTGTACGGGGCGATGAAGCGCACCCGGACCCGCAACCGCGCGCACGCCGTGTCCTACGCGATACGGGCCGGGCTGATCTGAACCTTCACGCCCGCAGTGAACCGTCAGGCCAGCAGCGAACCGTCAGGACCGGAGCGGACCGGAGCGGGCCGCGCGGGCCGTGGGGAGGTAGCGCAGGCGTTCGGGGAGCAGCGGGACGAGGGCACGGACCAGGGCGCCGAGCCAGAGGCGGCGGAGCAGAGGGCCCGAGCCGGGCGGCGGCGGAACGCGGCGGCGCGGCCTCCGTGCACGACGGGTGTGCGACCCGCAGAAGCAGCAGTTGGGGCGCCATGAGCGTCGAGCGGGCGTCGCCGAAGTACCGCCGGGCCGTACCGCCCCGGTGTGGCGTCCGGACGGCTGTCGATCCGTCAACTCCGTTATCTGATTCGGGTGTTGATTCGGCGGATGTGTGCGGCAGAGCGGTCGTGGCGCCTTCGGGTCTCCGTTGTGTCGGGAGTATTGACGTGCCTCCTGAAACAAGTCAATAGTTTTTGTATCTTCGACTCATCGATGGCCGTGGAGATCGGCGCCGAGTGCGCGTCGCCGCTGTCGCCCGGCCCCGCGGAAGGGACTTCCCATGAGCGCCAGTAGGTGCACCCAGTAGGTGCACGCCGACCGGCTGGTCGACGCCGAGACCGTGAACTTCACCGACCTGAAAGTACACAGCAGGCATCGATAGGAGACCCACCCATGGGCCGCTACAGCCGGCTCCACCGCATCGAGCAGATGGACCCGCGGCAGGACTACGAGGAGATCTTCCGTCTCCTCACCGAGTATGAGTTCCCCTGGGACTATCTCCAGGGCGTCTCGGTCGCCTTCCTGCGCGACTACGGCGTGCCGCGCATATCCCGACTCCTCGACCTCACCCAGGAGTTCGAGCGCGCCGGACAGAAGCGGTACGACGACACCGTGCTGATCGCCCACGAAATGGTGCGCGCCGGCATGGACTCCGAGCAGGGCAGGGCCGCCGCCCGCCATCTGAACCGGATCCACGGCCGCTATCGCATAGCCGACGAGGACTATCTCTACGTCCTGGCCACCACCGTCGTCGGTCCCAAGCGCTGGATCGACCGGTTCGGCTGGCGGCGGTTGTCCCCGCAGGAGACCGAGAGCCTCGCGCTCGTGGGGCGGCGCATGGGCGAGCTGATGGGCATCGCCGGACTGCCCGTCGACTACGCGGGTTTCGCCCGCCTCCACGACTCCTACGAGCAGCGGATGTTCGCGTACGACCCGGCCAACCGGCGGGTCGCGGCGGCCACGTTGCGGGTCGTCACCCAGTGGTACCCGCACTGGCTGCGGCCGTTGGTGGCGCGCGCCTTGCTCGCCGTGCTCGACGACTCGTTACTCACCGCGCTGGGCTTCCCGCCGCAGCCGCGCCGGGTGCGGACCGCCACCCACCGCGCGCTGCGGGCCCGGGCCGCCCTGGTGCGCCGGCTGCCGCCCCGGCCCACCTGGCACCCGTACCGGCCCAAGCCCCGTACCTACCCCTTCGGCTGGACGCTGGACGACCTCGGTCCGTACTGGGCCCACTCCAGGCCGCTGCGACCGCTCCCGGACGAGGACGACGGGAGTCCCGTACGCGAGGACCCGAGCCCCGCACCCGGCGACCGGAGTCCTGTACACGACGACCCGAACCCCGTGTCCGGCGACCGGAGTCGGCCCTCCTCCGACGCGAACGGACAGCGCACCCCACCGGCCGGTGGCGGTCCCACACATCAGGAGCTTCGATGACAAGTACGGACCAGGACGCGGCGACCCGCCCCGCCACCTTCACCGTCCGCTCCCCCGCCACCGGCGATCCCGTCGGCGAGCACCCCGTCCACGGTCCGCAGGAGGTGGCCCGCGCCGTGGAGCGGGCCCGGACCGCCGCGGCCGGGTGGGCGGCGCTGTCCGCGGCGCACCGACGCGCACACCTGCTGCGGTGGAAGCGCGCGCTCGCGTCGTCGCTCGACGCCGTCGCGGAGACGATCGCGGCGGAGACGGGGAAGCCGCGCGGCGACGCGGTACTGGAAGTGATCCTCACCCTGGAGCACCTGAACTGGGCGGCCCGCAACGCCGACCGGGTGCTGCGCGGGCGGCGCGTACGCAGTGGTCTGCTGGCGGCCAACCAGCGGGCCTCGGTGGTCCACCGGCCGCTCGGCGTGATCGGGGTGATCGGCCCGTGGAACTACCCCCTCTACACGCCCATGGGGTCCATCGGTTACGCGCTGGCCGCCGGTAACGCCGTGGTGTTCAAGCCGTCCGAGCACACCCCCGGTACGGGCGTACTGCTGGCCGAACTCCTGGCCTCGGCCGTGCCCGAGCACGCCGGTCTGCTCACCACCGTGACCGGTACGGGGGCCACGGGTGAGGCACTGGCCGGGTCGGACGTCGACAAGGTGGCGTTCACCGGCTCCCCCGGCACGGCGCGCAAGGTGATGGCGGTGTGCGCGCGGTCGCTGACACCCTTCCTCGCCGAGTGCGGCGGCAAGGACGCGACTATCGTCACGGCCGACGCGGATCTCGACGCGGCGGCCGACGCCGTGGTGTGGGGCGCGCTGAGCAACGCCGGGCAGACCTGTGCGGGTGTCGAGCGCGTCTATGCCGTGCGGGAGGTGCACGCCCCGCTGTGCCGCAAGGTGGTCGAGCGGGTCCGTGCTCTGCGGGTCGGCCCGGTGCCTGACGCCGTCTACGGACCGATGACCATGCCGGCTCAGACGGCCGTCGTCCGGCGGCATGTGGAACAGGCGCTGGCGAGCGGCGCGCGCGCCCTGCTCGGCGACGCGACCTCGATGTCTACCTCGACCGCGACCTCCGGGACCTCCGGGACCTCCGCGCCCTCCGGCGTCTCCGGGACCTCCGCGACCACCGGGGCGTTCGTCGCGCCGGTCGTCCTGGCCGACGTGCCGGAGGACTCGCCCGCGATGACCGAGGAGACGTTCGGGCCGGTCGTGGCGATCAACGCGGTGGCGAGTGTCGACGAGGCCGTTCGGCGCGCCAATGCCTCGCCCTACGCGCTGGCCGCCTCGGTGTTCTGCCACGACCGGCGGGCCGGTGCCGCGATCGCCGCGCGGCTGCGGGCCGGAGCGGTGTCCGTCAACTCCGTGCTCGGTTTCGCCGCTGTCCCGGCTCTGCCGTTCGGCGGTTCCGGGGAGTCCGGCTTCGGAAGGATCCACGGCGCGGACGGGCTGCGGGCGTTCACCGCGCCCCAGTCGGTCACCGTGCAGCGCTTCACCCCGCCGGTGAACCTGACCTCCTTCAGCACGCCCGCGGCCGCCCGGGCCCGCGCGGTCGCGGCGGCACGCTGGCTCCACCGACACCGCTGACGGCGCGAGGCGGGGGGCGCGTATGCGTCGCCCCGGCCCCGCGGAGGTGTCAGGCGTCCAGGAGTGGGGCCAGGTAGCGGCGGGCGAAGGCGCGCGCCTGGTCCTCGTCCTCCATCTCGATGCAGCTCGACGGGTTCAGCAGGAAGGAGACGGCGACGCGGACCATGAGTTCGGCGACCGGCCGCGGGTCGGAGTCACCCCTCCCCTCGACCTGTTGGGCACGCCGCAGGTGTGCCGTCAGGTAGTCGCAGGTGGCTTCGAGCGACGGACCTCCCTGGACGGTCAAGTAGGGCAGCACGACTTCGGGTTCGAGGCGCAGCAGACCGCCGAAGAGCGGGTGGGCCCTGGTGTACCGCAGGGCCACCACGAAGCCTTCGACGACCCGCTCCTCCATGGTCGGCAGAGCGGCCACCGCGGTGTCGAGTTTCTGGAAGAACCTGCTGCCCTCGCGCAGCAGGCAGGCCTCGACCAGTCCGTCCTTGGTCTGGAAGCGGCGGTAGACCGTGACCCTGGAGACCCCGGCCCGCCTGGCGACGTCGTCCATGGAGGAGCGGCGCAGGCCGAACGTCGTGAACTGATCCAGTGCGGCGTCCAGGATGCGCCGCGCCACCTTTTCCTCCGTCTCGGGCCGGGCGATGGCCCGGGCGAGCAGGGAGTCATTCGCAGAAGTCGTCATGGTGCTCCCCACGATACCGCCCGAGATCCACCGAAGAGACTATGAAACAACTACCATCTCTTTGTAACCATCCGGAACCCGGAGGACCTCATGGGCAGTCGACTCACCCCGGAACAGTCCGACTTCGTCGCGGCGGTCCGCGACTTCGCCAAACGCGAATGCGGTACGCGTGAACTGCGGGACGCGTTGACCGGGGGCGGCCGGCACCCCCACAACGCCGAGCTCTACGGCAGGCTCGCCGAACTCGGCTGGCTCGGTGTGTGTCTGCCCGAGGAGTACGGCGGTTCCGGCGGCGGACTCGCCGACGCCTGTCTGTTCCTGGAGGAGACCTCGTACGGAATGATCCCGGCGGGCGGCTTCGTCACCAGCGTGATCACCGCCAAGGCCTACGAACGGTTCGGCACCGAACGGCAGAAGCGGCAGGTGCTCACGGATGTCGGGCGGGGCAGGGTCCTCGCGATCGCGATGTCCGAACCCGGCGCCGGTTCCGACGTGGGGGCGCTCTCGTGCCGCGCCCGGCGGGGCCCCGACGGCGACTGGCTGATCGACGGTCAGAAGACCTGGATATCCAACGCACACCTCGCCGACAGCATCCTGCTGGTGGCCCGGACCTCAGGGGACAAGCACGCGGGCCTGACCATGTTCCACGTCCCGGCCGGCACGCCCGGCGTGGAGATCCGGGGCATCGAGACCATGGGCGGCCGCGAGGTCAACGACGTTCATCTCACGGGCGTCCGGCTGCCCGCCGACTCCGTGGTCGGCGAGGTCGACGCGGGATGGCGACAGCTCATGGCGGGCCTCAACCACGAGCGGCTCTTCCTCGCCGCCTCGATGCTCGGCCTGGCCCGCCGCGCGTTCGACGACGCCGTCGGGTACGTACGCGAGCGGGAGCAGTTCGGCCGTCCCGTCGGCTCGTTCCAGGCCCTGCGCCACCGGATCGCCGATCTCGCCACGGAGATCGAGTGCACCCGGCTGCTGGTGCGCGAGGTGGCCCTGGACTGCGACGCCGAACCGGAGCGGCTGTTCCCGCGCGAGGCGTCCATGGCCAAGCTCAAGGCCACCGAGACCGCCAAGAGGGCGGCTCTGGAAGGGATGCAGATGATGGGCGGCTACGGCTACGCCACCGAGTACGACATGGAACGCCATCTGCGCGCCGCGGTCGTCTCCACCGTCTACGGAGGGACGAGCGAGATCCAGCGGGACGTGATCGGCAAGACCTACGGGCTGTAGCGGGCGGACCTCCGCGAACGGCGGGCGCCCCACTCCCCCCGGAGTGGGGCGCCCGCCGTCACGCACACCCGGCCCGGCGGTCAGTCCTCGTACAACTCCCCCAGCGCGACGGCGTACTTCTCCCGGATGACCCGGCGCTTCATCTTCAGCGACGGGGTCAGCTCCCCCGTCGCCGGGCCCCACTCCTCCGCGAGCAGCCGGTACCGCTTGATCTGCTCGGTGCGGTTCAGGCGCGCGTTGGCCGCCGCCACCGCCCGCTCCGCTTCCTCCCGTACGACCGGATGGGCCGCCAGGGACGCCATGGCCTCGGGGCCGCTGGCCTTGTCGATGCCGTGGGCCTCGGCCCAGGCGGGAGCGGCCTCCGCGTCGAGGACCAGCAGTGCCACGAGGTAGGAGCGGTTGTCGCCGTGCACCAGGGCCTGGCCGATCAGCGGGTGTGCCTTGAGGGCGTTCTCCACCAGCGCCGGGGAGACGTTCTTGCCCGTCGACGTGACGATCATCTCCTTCTTGCGGTCGGTGAGCCACAGATAGCCGTCGTCGTCGAGACGGCCGATGTCACCGGTACGCAGCCAGCCCTCCTCGTCCACCGCAGGTCCCACCGTGCCGTCCTCGCGCAGATAGCCGGAGAACACCGTCGAGCCGCGCACCTCGATCTCGCCGTCCCCGGCGACGCGGACCTCCACGGACGAGACGGGACGCCCCACCGAACCCAGCCGGAAACCGGTGCGCGGGCTGTTGGTGGTCGCCACTCCTGTGGTCTCCGTGAGCCCCCACGCGTCCATGATCACGATGCCGAACCCGGCCCAGAACCGCACCACGTCGATCGACATGGGAGCCGAGGCGCTGGCCGCCCAGCTGATCCGGTCCAGGCCGCCCGCGGCCAGCAACGGCAGCAGCACCTCGGCCCGTTGCCGGGCATAAGCCTCTTCGAGTGCGGCGGGTGGTCGCTCGCCCCGCTCCCGGTGCGCGACATGTTCCCGGGCCACTTCGGTGGCTTTCTCGATCGCCGCCTGCTGTTCGGCCGGCAGTAGCGACAGGACACCCCGTACGGCGGCCGCGAGCTTCTCCCATACCCGCGGCACGCCGAAGAACTGGGCCGGGCGCACCTTTCGCACGACCGCGGCGACGCCTGTCGGGTCGGCGCACAGATGGACGTGCGAGGCGCGGTGGCAGGGCAGGTAGATGCCGAGCATGCGTTCGGCGATGTGCGCGAAGGGGAGGTAGCAGATGTGCTCGACGTGCGGCGGCAGGTCGACCACCTCGTCCAGCGCCGCCGCGTTGGCCAGCACATGGCGGTGGTTCAGGACGACGCCCTTGGGTTCACCGGTGGTGCCCGAGGTGTAGACGACCGTCAGCGGGTCGTCGGGACGCACGGCGTCCAGGGCCTTCTCGAACCGCTCCGGCACCGGCTCGCGGCCCAGGGCGGCGAAGGGGTGGTGGCCGCCCCGCGCGCCGGGTTCCACCACGACGATCCGCTCCAGCGGGACGGCGGTCTCGGCCAACAGAGGCTCCCACAAAGCCATTTGGGCGGCCCCCTCGACGACGGCGAGCCGGGCCCGGCAGTTGCGAGCGATGTGGGCGACCTGCTCGGGGGCGGAGGTGCCGTAGACGGTGACGGGTACGGCACCGAGGCGCACCAGCGCCAGGTCGGAGAGCCAGTGTTCGGGCCGGTTGGCCATCATGAGCAGCACGTGGTCGCCGCGGCCGACGCCGAGCGCCGCGTAGCCCGCGGCGAGGCGGGTGGTGCGCTCCCGGACCTGCGCCCAGGTCAGCGTCACCCAGCCGCCGTCGTCCGGTGCGGGGTCGTCATGGCCGGTGTCGCCCGGTCCTGTGCCGCCCGGCCCGGTGCCGCCCGGTCCTGTGCCGTCCGGCCCGGTGCCGCCCGCTGAGGCGCCGGGCGGCTTCTGCCAGGAGAGGGCGGGCAGTTCGGCGTACAGACGCGCGTTGCGTTCCAGCAGCAGCGGCAGGGTCTGTTCGGCGGGGGGTCGTGCTGAGGATTCGGTTGTCACAGCCACTCCTTGACGCGCTCCACCAGACGGGCGGGTTCGGGCCCCACGGGCGTCACGTTGAGCATGGTGACGCCCGACTCCCGGAACGCCTCGACACGGTCCCGTACATAACCCTCGGGTCCGGCCAGGCTGACCAGTTCGCACAGCTCGGCCGGGACCGCGGCCTCCGCGTCCTTCTTGCGGCCGGCCAGGTAGTGCTCCTGGATCACGGCGGCCTCCGCCTCGTAGCCGTACGAGCAGACGAGGTCGTGGTAGAAGTTGCGGCCCGGTGCGCCCATGCCGCCGACGTACAGCGCGATGGTGGGCCGCATCAGATCGCGTACCGCCTCCGCGTCCTCCCCGAAGGCGAGGAGACCGCCGGCCACGACCGCCAGAGGACCGAGGGCCGGGTCGCGCAGCGCGGCGCCCTGCGCGAGGGATCCGCCCCACACCTTGGCCGCGTGCTCCGGTACGTAGAGGAACGGCAGCCAGCCGTCGGCGATCTCGGCGGTCATCCGGACGTTCGCGGGGCCGAGGGCGGCCACGTACACCGGGATGGTGTCGCGTACCGGGCGGGTCAGCAGTTTCAGCGGCTTGCCGAGCGTGCCGCCCTTCTGCGGCGAGAGGGGCATCTCGGTGATGCCGCGGTGCTCGATCACCTCGCGGCGCCAGATACGGCGGGCCAGTTCGACGGTCTCGCGGGTACGGCCGAGCGGCTTGTCGTAGGGGCGGCCGTGCCAGCCCTCGACGACCTGGGGTCCCGAGGCACCCAGGCCGAGCAGGGCGCGTCCGCCGGTGAGGGCGTCCAGTCCTGCGGCGGTCTGCGCGATCAGCGCGGGGGTGCGGGAGTAGACGTTGAGGACGGCCGAGCCGATCTGCATCCGGTCGGTCCTGGCGGCCAGATATCCCATGATCGTCGGCGAGTCGAAGCCGTAGGCCTCGGCGACCCAGACCGCGTCCAGGCCGGCCGACTCCAGGGCGGCGGCCCGGTCCGCGGCGGTGCGCGGGTCCCCGGCGTAGGTCAGGGGTGTGGACAGGTGCATCAGTTGACGTCCTTGGCTGCGGGGTCGACACGGTCTCCGGTTCAACCAGACCGAGAACTTACTGAGCGTTCGCTAAGACAGTAGAAGCAGGCGAAGAACGGGTCAACGCCTCGGAGACAAGGGATTCTCGATCGGAGTGACGGGGTGCCAAGAGGGGAAGTGACGTACAGACAGCGGGATTTCGGGCAGACTTCAGGCAAGGGGGCCCGTCCGCCGATACCAGTGCCTTCGCATCCCCTGATCGATCGATAAGTGACGGATCGCAGCGCACGGCGTCCCACCGACATACGATGTCACTCGCCACCGAGCCATCCGAGGAGCCCAGTTGAGCAGCGAACCGAGCCTGGCCGCCGTCGCGCCCGCACAGCACTGGCGCTCGTACGGTCCGCTCGATCTGCACCCCATCCTCCTGCACGCCATGGAGGCCTTCAACGAGCACGGCTACCACGGCACTTCGGTGCGGGACATCGCCACCCGGGTCGGCGTCACCGTGCCCGCGCTGTACTACCACTACGAGAACAAGCAGGCCCTGCTCACCACGCTGCTGGAGACGTCCATGAAGGACGTCCTGGACCGCTGCCGGGCCGCGGCGGCCGAAGCGGGCGACGATCCGCTGCCGCGGTTCTGCGGCATGGTGGAGTCGATCGTGCTCTACATGGCCAACCGCAAGGGCATGGCGTTCCTGGACACGGAGATCCGCAGCCTGGAGCCCGAGAACCGCGCCCGGTACGTGGCGCTGCGCGACTATCTGCAGCACATGCTGCTGGACACCGTCCGGGCCGGTATCCGCGAGGGCGCGTTCACCACACCGATCCCGGCCGACGCGGTGCGGGCGATCCTCATCATGTGCCAGGGCGTGGCCAACTGGTACCACGTGGACGGCCCGTTGACCGCGGAGGAGGTCGCCGAGCGGCACGTCCTGCTCAGCCTCGGCACGGTGGGCTATGCGGGGTCGCCCTTCGGCGAGTCCGAGTCCGACACCGACACCGGCGGCGGGGGTGCCGACGCGGACGGCGACGGGCGAGTCGGCCGCGTGGACCGTATCGGCCGCACCGGTCGTGCCGGGCGCACCGGGCGCACCGGGCGCACACGCCAGCCGCAGGCCGTCCGGCGTACACCGCCCGCCGAGCGCTGACGAACGCCCTCGGCCGTCATGCCCCCGGGCGGTCGGCCGTACGGGGTGCGCGGGGCCGCGTACGGGATACGCGGGCCGGCGTGCGGGAGGCGCTTAGGCGCTCAGGTCGGGTTCGCTCAGGTCGTGCCGGCCTGCTGGATGCTGTCGCCGCTGTTGCCGATCGCGATGTACGTGCCGATGCGCCGGAAGTCGTTCATCACGCCGAACATGCTCTTGTCGGACGGCAGGAGGGCCCGGACGGAAGCATCGTCCGCCAGCCGGGCGCGGAGCATCTCCTTGTAGGCGTTGTAGACCCTCGCCGTGTAGTTGGGCTCCTTCGCCGCGTTCATCCGGTAGTCGTTGGTGAGGGCGATGGAGGCCAGGTCCATCAGGTAGCAGTCGATCAGGTCCGTGACGTCCTGGGCCCGGGCCCCGTCCTCTCCCGCGCGGGCGTCCTCCGCCAGGACAGCGGCCATCTTCAGGACGATGTCGCGGTAGATCCGGTGCCGGGTGCTGCTGGGATAGGCGGCCATGATGTGGTCGGCCTGACCCGCGCCCTCGGTGTTCATGGTCCGTGGCGTCGTCAGATCGCCCAGGCCCGGTACCGCCAGCGGGACACCTTGGAACATCTCCTCCTCGTCGGGGATGTCCCGGTTCCGGGAGGCGAGGGGGTGCAGGCCGATCTCGTGGGCGAGCATGCCCATGATGTGGCCGATGCCGTACTTCTCGAAGTAGTAGCTGGCCAGATTGATGTCGACACCGGCGGCGCCGCGGTCCGTCACGTCGGCCGGGGTCTCCGTCGTCCGCACGTGCAGGGTGATACGGACGCGACGGTCACCGACGTACTCCTTGATGGTGTCGTGCTTCCGGAGCAGATCGATGACGCGGATCGCCTTGTCGCGGTATCTCTCGTTCGTGTGCTTCAGGTTGGTGAACTCGAAGTTCCCTGAGGAGAAGGGGGCGTAGAGGGTTGTCGCCTGGTTCGCGGCTTGGCCGGTTGACTGTTCGGCTGCCTGGTCGGACGCCGTGTTCGGGTCCTGCTGCATACGGGCCGGGATTTCGGCGCCGTCCGCGGTGTCGGCGCCGTCGGCCGGGCGGGGCAGGGAGACCGGGTCGACCCAGACCGCCTCGCGGAGGATCCCGTCGACCCCCTCACGGGCCTCCTCCCAGGTCTGCGCGATGCCCTGCTCACCCGGGTTGCCCTGCTCACCCAACTCAGGCTCGGGGTCGGGGCTGACGTCCCCGATCAGCGCGCCCAGCAGCGCCAGATGCCGTCCGCGGAGACCGCCCGCGGCGAGCGAGGAGTCCTCGGGGTCGGCGTTCAGGTCGCCGAGCAGGCTGCCCGGGATGTGCGGACGCTGCGGCGCGTCGGCATCCCGGTACTCGTCCCGCAAGCCGAGCTGATGGGTCAGCTCATGCACCAACTGCACCGGGTCGGCATCCGCCCACCACGTCACCTGATCCATGGTGCGATCCCGGCCCACCAAGTCCACGGTCAGATGCGGAGCCTCCGAGGCATCGACCAGCTCGACGGTCACGTGCAGCAGGTCACCATTCGGCAACCGGTGGCCGGGTTCGTTCAGGAACTCATGGACACCTGCGGAGAGTTGCTCGTACGCGTGCGCCGCCTGTGTGTCCGTACCGCGCAGCTGGAGACGAACGGTCAGGTCCGTGATCTGCTCGCCCTGGTACGAGAGCCGCCGGACGTCGAAGCCCGACCGCACGACGAAGCGCGGCCGGCTGTCACGCGGGCCCACCAACTGTGGCGTACCGGCCAGGGCTTGCTCGATGCTCATCCCTGACTGCTGAGCGCTGTCCGTGGCTTGCGGGAGCCGGGGGCGGGCCTCGTCCGGCGGGATGGGCCGCTGGATGCTGTCGCCGCGGTTGTTGGTCGCGAGGTTGGCTGCCAGCGTGGCGAAGTCCCGTACGACGCCGAACATGCCCTTGTCGGCGGGCAGCAGCGCACGGGCGGGGCTGTCAGCGGCCATGCGCGCGGCGAACAGTGCCTTGTAGGCGTTGTAGACCTTGGCCGTGTTACCGGGTTCCTTGGCCGCGTTCATCCGGTAGTCGCTGGTGATGGCGATGGAGGCGAGGTCCATGAGGTAGGTGTCGATCAGGTCGGTGACGTCCTTCGCCTTGGCGCCCTCCACACCTGCCTGCGCGGCCTCGGCCAGCATGTCGGCCATCTTCAGCACGATGTCGCGGTAGATCCCGTGCCGGGTGCTGCTGGGGAACGCGGCCATGATGTGGTCGGCCTGACCCGCGCTGTCGGTGTTCATCGTGCGCGGGGTCCGCAGGTCGCCCAGCCCTGGCACCGGCAGGGGGATGCCTCGGAACATCTCCTCCTCGTCGGGGATGTCCCGGTTCCGGGAGGCGAGCGGGTGCAGACCGATCTCGTGGGCCAGCATCCCCATGATGTAACCGATGCCGTACTTCTCGAAGTAGTAACTCGCGAGGTTGATCTGGACACCGGCGTCACCGAGGTCGCGTACGTCGGCGGGGGTCTCCGTCGTCCGCACGTGCAAGGTGATACGGACGGGACGGTCGCCGACGTAGGCACTGATCGTCGGGTGGTCCCGGAGCAGTTCGATGATGCGTACGGCCTTGTCGCGGTACTTCTCATCCGTGTGCTTCAGGTTGGTGAACTCGAACTTCCCCGACCTGAAGGGGGTGAGGGTCGGTTCGGCGGCGGCCGCGGTAGCCGTGGTGGCGGTGGCCGGTGTCGTGTTCGGGTCCTGCGGCATACGGGCCGGGACGTCGGTGACGGCTGTGTCACCCCCGTCACCCGTGTCACCCGTGTCACCCGTGGACGGTCGGGGCAGGGAGACCGGGTCCACCCAGACCGCCTCGCGACGGACCGTCTCGGCGCCCTCGCGCACCTCGTCCCAGCTCTGCTCGCTGTCCTCCTGCGTGCCTTGCTCCGAAGGCCGAGGGGTCACGTCCCCGATCAACGCGCCCAGCAGGGCCAGGTGGCGGCCACGGAGCCCACCGGCAGCCAGTGAGGAGTCCTCGGGAGCGGCGTTCAGGTCACCCAACAGGCTGCCCGGGATGTGCGGGCGCTGCGGGGCGTCGGCATCCCGGTACTCATCCCTCAAGCCGAGCTGATGGGTGAGCTCATGCACCAACTGCACCGGGTCGGCATCCGCCCACCACGTCACCTGATCCATGGTGCGGTCCCGGCCCACCAGGTCCACGGTCAGGTGCGGGGACTTCGAGGGATCGACCAGTTCCACGGTCACGTGCAGCAGGTCACCGTTGGGCAGCCGGTGGCCGGGGTTGTTCAGGAACTCGTGCACGCCCCGGCGGAGTTGCGCGAAGGTCTGCGCGTCCTGCCCGTCCCCGCCGCCACGCATCGCGACACGCACCGTGAGGTCGGTGACCGGATCGCCGTCGTAGGTGAACCGCCGCGCGTCGAAATCGGAACGCACCACGAACCGTGGCCGCTTGTCACGCGGCCGACTGGGACGCGGTTCTCTCGTCGACGTGGTGTCGGCCGGCCCATTCTGCGGGTCGGTCCGCGGCCCGGGCTCGGTGCCGCCCGGCGAGAGCCGCGGGCGCGCCTCGCCGGCATCGCTGCTGCTCGGCACGGGAGCAAGGGTCTGGATGCTGTCGCCCTGGTTGTTGAACGCGACGCTGCTGCCCAGACCGAAGAAGTTGCTCGTGACGTTGTACCAGCTCTTGTCGGCCGGGAGCAGCCGCCGTACAGGGCTGTCCTGTGCGAGCTGGGCGGCGAACTGTTCCTTGTAGGCGTTGTAGACCTTCGCCGTGTAACGCGGCTCCCAGGCCGCGTCCTTGCGCTTGTCGTTGGTCAGCGCGATCGTGGCCAGGTCCATGAGGTAGGTGTCGATCAGGTCCGTGACGTCCTTGGCCTTGGCACCCTCTTCCCCTGTCCGTGCCTCCTCCGCCAAGTCATGGGCCATGCCGACCACGATGTCCCGGTAGATCCGGTGCCGGGTGCTGCTGGGGAACGCGGCCATGATGTGGTCGGCCTGACCCGCGCCCTGGGTGTTCATGGTCCGTGGCGGAGTCAGGTGCTCCAGCCCCGGAACGGTCAGCGGCACCCCGGCGAACATCTCCTCCTCGTCGGGGATGTTCGTGTCCCGCGAAGCGAGCGGGTGCAGGCCGATCTCGTGGGCCAGCATGCCCATGATGTAGCCGATGTCGTACTTCTCGAAGTAGTAGCTCGCGAGGTTGATGTCGACACCGGCATCACCGCGGTCCGTCACATCGGCGGGAGTCTCGGTCGTGCGCAGGTGGAGGGTGATCCGGACCGGACGGCTCCCGACGTAGGCCCGGATCGTGTCGTGCTTGCGCAGCAACTCGATGATCCGGACCGCCTTGTCGCGGTACGCCTCGTTCGTGTGCTTCAGGTTGGTGAACTCGAAGTTCCCCGACTTGAAAGGAGTGAGGGTCGGCTCGACGGCGGGGGTGGTCGTCGGGGCCGGGGTTGCGTCGGCGTCGGACTGGGGCAGCCTGGGGCGTGCCTCGCCGGGGTTGCTGCCTCCGGTGGTCGGTTCCGGGGCAGCCGGCCGCTGGATGCTGTCGCCGCGGTTGTTGGGCCCCACGCTGGTGGCAAGCGCGGCGAAGTCGGCCAGGACACCGAACCTGCCCTTGTCCCCGGGCAGCAGAGCGCGTACGTGGCTGCCCTCGGCGAGGTGCTCGGCGAACTGGGTCTTGTAGGCGTTGTAGGACCGCGCCGTGTACGCCGGATCCCTCATCGCCCGCGCCCGGTGGTCGTTGGTGACCGCGATGGACGCCAGGTCCATCAGATAGGTGTCGAGGAGGTCGGTGACGTCCTTGGCCTTGGCACCCGCCACACCCACCCGTGCGTGCCGCGCGAGCACTTCGGCCATCTCCAGCACGATGTCGCGATAGATGCCGTGCCGGATGGTGTGCGGGAACGCGGCCATGATGTGGTCGGCCTGACCCGCCCCCTCCGTGTTCATGAAGCGCGGCGTGCTCAGGGTCTCCAGTCCTGGCACCATCAGGGGCATCCCCTGGTACAGCTCCTCCTCCTCAAGGATCTTCGTGTTGCTCGAAGCCAGGGGGTGAAGCCCGATCTCGTGGGCCAGCATCCCCATGATGTAACCGATGTCGTACTTCTCGAAGTAGTAGCTCGCGAGATTGATCTCGACACCCGCGTCACCCCGGTCCGTGACATCGGCGGGGGTTTCCGTCGTCCGCACGTGCAGGGTGATACGGACCGGACGGCCGCCGACGAAACTCTTGATGGTGCTGTGCTCATCCAGCAGCTCGACGATCCGCACCGCCTTGTCGACGTACCTGTCCGTCTGGTTCAAGTTGGTGAACTCGAAATTCCCCAGCTTGAACGGGCGGAGCACCGGCTCCGGCGCGGTGGGCGCCGTGCTCGTGTCGTCCGGGTCCTGCGGCGTACGGGCCGGGACGTCGGTGACCGCCGTGTCACCGTCGGCCGGGCGGGGCAGGGAGACCGGGTCCACCCAGACCGCCTCGCGGCGGACCTTCTCGGCACCCTCGCGCACCTCGTCCCAGCTCTGCTCGGTGTCCTCCTGCGTGCTTTGCTCGGAGGGTCGCGGGGTCACGTCCCCGATCAGTGCGCCCAGGAGAGCCAAGTGCCGTCCACGGAGCCCACCGGCAGCCAGCGAGGAGTCCTCGGGAGCGGCGTTCAGGTCACCCAGCAGACTGCCCGGGATGTGCGGGCGCTGCGGGGAATCGGCATCCCTGTACTCGTCCCGCAGACCGAGCTGATGGGTCAGCTCATGCACCAACTGCACCGGATCGGCATCCGCCCACCACGTCACCTGATCCATCGCACGGTCCCGGCCCGCCAAGTCCACTGTCAGATGCGGGGACTTCTCGGGATCGACCAGCTCCACAGTCACATGCAGCAGGTCACCGTTGGGCAGCCGGTAGCCGGGGTTGTTCAGGAACTCGGCGACACCCGCGCTGAGCTGTCCGAACACACGCGGCGTCTGCTCCGCCGCTCCCCGCATCGCGATACGGACCGTGAGGTCGGTGACCGGATCGCCGTCGTAGGTGAACCGCCGCGCGTCGAAGCCCGACCGCACCACGAACCGCGGCCGGCTGTCGCGAGCGCCCCGCAACTGCGGTGTGACGAGCGGGGCTTGCTCGACACTGCCCTCGTCCTGTTGCGCGTGGTCGGTGGTTTGCGGGAGCCGGGGACGGGCCTCGTCCGTGGGCGGAGAGGTGGGCGCGGGTGCGGGTACGGGTGCGGGCGGCTGGATGCTGTCGCCGCGGTTGTTGGTGACCACACTGGCGGTCAGTGTCGCGAAGTCCCGTACGACGCCGAACATGCCCTTGTCGGCGGGCAGCAGCGCACGGGCGGGACTGTTCGGGGTCATGCGCGCGGCGAACAGCGCCTTGTACTCGTTGTAGACCTTCGCCGTGTTGCCCGGTTCCTTCGCGGCTCTCACACGGTGGTCGCCGGTGATCGCGATGGAGGCGAGGTCCATGAGGTAGGAGTCGATCAGGTCCGTGGCGTCCTGGAGCTTGGCTCCCGGCACCTGCGCCTGCGCGAACTCCGCCATCATCTCCGCCATCTTCAGCACGATGTCGCGGTAGATCCCGTGCCGGGTGCTGCTGGGGAACGCGGCCATGATGTGGTCGGCCTGACCCGCGCCCTGGGTGTTCATGGTCCGCGGCGGAGTCAGGTGCGCCAGCCCCGGAACGGCCAAGGGCACCCCGGCGAACATCTCCTCCTCGTCGGGAATGCTCGTGTCCCGCGAGGCGAGCGGGTGCAGGCCGATCTCGTGGGCCAGCATCCCCATGACGTACCCGATGTCGTACTTCTCGAAGTAGTAACTGGCCAGGTTGATCTGGACACCGTCGTCGCCCAGGTCGCGTACGTCGGCCGGAGGCTCGGTCGTCCGCACGTGCAAGGTGATACGGACGGGACGGCCGCCGACGTACGCACTGATCGTCGGGTGGTCCCGCAGCAGTTCGACGACGCGGGTCGCCTTGGCCCGGTACCGCTCGTTCGAACTCTTCAGATTGGTGAACTCGAAGTTCTCCATCACGAAGGGCCCGGGGACGGGCGCGGCAGTGGTGTCCGCTGTCGCGTTCGGGCCCTGCGGCATACGCGCCGGGACCTCGGTGACCGCCGTGTCACCCGTGTCACCGGCGGACGGTCGGGGCAGGGAGACCGGGTCCACCCAGACCGCTTCGCGACGGACCTTGTCGGCGTCCTGGCGCAACTCGTCCCAGGTCTGCTCGCTGTCCTCCCCCGCGACACGCTCGTCGGGCCGCGGAGTCACGTCCCCGATCAATGCGCCCAGCAGGGCCAGGTGGCGTCCACGGAGCCCACCGGCGGCGAGCGAGGAGTCCTCGGGAGCGGCGTTCAGGTCACCCAGCAGACTGCCCGCAATGTGCGGGCGCTGCGGGGAATCGGCATCCCTGTACTCATCCCTCAACCCGAGCTGATGGGTCAGCTCATGCACCAACTGCACCGGATCGGCATCCGCCCACCACGTCACCTGATCCATCGCACGGTCCCGGCCCGCCAAGTCCACGGTCAGGTGCGGGGACTTCTCGGGATCGACCAACTCGACGGTCACGTGCAGCAGGTCGCCGTTGGGGAGCCGGTGGCCGGGGTTGTTCAGGAACTCGTGCACGCCCCGGCGGAGTTGCGCGAAGGTCTGCGCGTCCTGCCCGTCCGTGCCGCCACGCATCGCGACACGCACCGTGAGGTCGGTGACCGGATCGCCGTCGTAGGTGAACCGCCGCGCGTCGAAGCCCGACCGCACCACGAAACGGGGGCGCCTGTCCCGCGATCCACCTGAACGCGGCGTGCCGACCGGTCCGGTGTGCGGCGCCGCATCCGTGCCGATCCCCGTCAGCCGCGGGCGCGCTTCACCGGTCGGGGCGAGGGTCTGGATGCTGTCGCCCTGGTTGTTGAACGCGACGATGCTGCCCAGGCCCAGGAAGTTGCTCGTGACGTTGTACCAGCTCTTGTCGGCCGGAAGCAGCCGCCGTACCGGGCTGTCCTGCGCCAACTGCGCGGCGAACTGTTCCTTGTAGGCGTTGTAGACCTTCGCCGTGTAACGCGGCTCCCAGGCCGCGTCCTTGCGCTTGTCGTTGGTCAGCGCGATCGTCGCCAGGTCCATGAGGTAGGTGTCGATCAGGTCCGTGACGTCCTTCGCCTTGGCACCCTCCTCGCCCGTTCGTGCCTCCTCCGCCAGGTCATGGGCCATGCCCAGCACGATGTCCCGGTAGATCCGGTGCCTCGTACTGCTCGGGAACGCGGCCATGATGTGGTCGGCCTGACCCGCGCCCTGGGTGTTCATGGTCCGTGGCGGAGTCAGGTGCTCCAGCCCCGGAACGGTCAGCGGCACTCCTGCGAACATCTCCTCCTCGTCGGGGATGTTCGTGTCCTGCGAGGCGAGAGGGTGCAGGCCGATCTCGTGGGCCAGCATGCCCATGATGTAGCCGATGTCGTACTTCTCGAAGTAGTAGCTCGCGAGGTTGATGTCGACACCGGCATCACCGCGGTCCGTCACATCGGCGGGCGTTTCCGTCGTGCGCAGGTGGAGGGTGATCCGGACCGGACGGTCCCCGACGTAGGCCCGGATCGTGTCGTGCTTGCGCAGCAACTCGATGATCCGGACCGCCTTGTCGCGGTACGCCTCGTTCGTGTGCTTCAAGTTGGTGAACTCGAAGTTCCCCGACTTGAAGGGAGTGAGGGTCGGTTCGACGGCAGGGGTCGGCGCGCTGTCGGTGTCGGATTGAGGCAGCCTCGGGCGTGCCTCGCCTGGATTACCGCCCCCAGTCGGTTCGGGAGCGGTCGGCCGCTGGATGCTGTCGCCGCGGTTGTTGGTCCCCACACTGGTGGCAAGCGCCGCGAAGTCACCCAGGACACCGAACCTGCCCTTGTCCGCGGGCAGCAGAGCACGCACAGGACTGTCGTCGGCGATGTGCTGCGCCAACTGCGTCTTGTAGGCGTTGTAGGACCGCGCCGTGTACGCCGGATCCCTCATCGCCCGCGCCCGGTGGTCGTTGGTGACCGCGATGGACGCCAGGTCCATCAGATAAGTGTCGAGGAGGTCGGTGACGTCCTTGGCCTTGGCACCCGCCACACCCACCCGTGCGTGCCGCGCGAGCACTTCGGCCATCTCCAGCACGATGTCGCGGTAGATCCCGTGCCGGATGGTGTGCGGGAACGCGGCCATGATGTGGTCGGCCTGACCCGCCCCCTCCGTGTTCATGAAGCGGGGTGTGTTGAGGGTCTCCAGCCCCGGTACCAGCAGGGGCATGCCCTGATACAGCTCCTCCTCCTCAGGAATCTTCGTGTTGCTGGAGGCGAGGGGGTGCAGCCCGATCTCATGGGCCAGCATCCCCATGACATAACCGATGTCGTACTTCTCGAAGTAGTAACTCGCCAGGTTGATCTCGACACCCGCGTCACCGCGGTCCGTCACATCGGCAGGCGTCTCCGTCGTCCGCACATGCAGGGTGATGCGCACAGGACGGCCGTTCACGTACGACTTGATGGTGCTGTGCTCATCGAGCAGCTCGACGATCCGGACCGCCTTGTCGACGTACCTGTCCGTCTGATTCAAGTTGGTGAACTCGAAATTCCCCAGCTTGAACGGGCGGAGCACCGGCTCCGGCGCGGTGGGCGCCGTGCTCGTGTCGTCCAGGTCCTGCGGCGTACGGGCCGGAACCTCGGTGACCGCCGTGCCGTCGGCCGACCGGGGCAGGGAGACCGGGTCGACCCAGATGGCCTCGCGAAGTTCCGCGGTGGCTCCCTTTCGGGCCGCCGCCCAGCTCTGGTCGGCCGGGGCGGACTGGTCGCCGTTCTGCGAAGGCGCCGGGGTCACCTCGCCGATGAGCGCTCCGAGCAGGGCCAGGTGCCGGTCGCGCAGGCCGGCGGGGACGAGCGTGGAGTCCTCGGGCGCCGCGTCGAGGTCGCCCAGCAGGCTGCCGAGGATGTGCGGGCGGTGCGGGGAATCGGCGTCCCGGTACTCGTCGCGCAGGCCGAGCTGGTGGGTCAGCTCGTGCACCAACTGGACCGGGGCGGCGTCGGCCCACCAGGTGACCTGGTTCATCGCCTGGTCCCGGCCCACCAGATCCACGGTCAGATGCGGGGCGTCCGCCGCGCCCGGGGCACGCGGGACTTCGGGGAGGTCGACGTGTTCGACGGTCACGTGCAGCCGGTCGCCGTTGAAGAGGCGATGGGCCGGGTCGTTCAGGAACTCGTCCACCCCCGCCCTGAGCTGGTCGAACACCTGGTTGACCTGCTCGTCCGTGCCGCGCAGCGCGACGCGTACGGTCAGCTCCGTGACCGGCTCGCCCTGGTACGAGAACCGCCGGGCGTCGAAGCCGGAACGCACCACGAACCGGGGACGGGCGTCGCGCGGGCCGGCGGGGGTGCTGATGCCGGTGTCGCTGCTTGTGCCGGTACCGCTGCCGGTGCCGGTACCGCTGGCGGTGTCGGCCTGGGGAAGTCTCGGGCGTACCTCGCCGGTGTCGGCCGCGGCCTGCTCCGTAACACCCGCGGCGGGCTGGACGGGCTGCTGGATGCTGCGGCCGAGATTGTTGGTCGCGATCTTGCCGGCGAGTTGCGTGAAGGACCGTGCCACGCCGAACAGGGTCTTCCGCGAGGGCAGCAGGCCCTGGAGCACGGTGTTCCCCGCCAGCTCGGCGCGCAGCAGTTCCTTGTAGTGGTTGTAGACCCTCGCCGTGTCGTTGGGCTTCCCGACCGCGTTGAGCCGGTGGTCGTTGGTGACCGCGATGGAGGCGAGGTCCATCAGGTAGGTCTCGAACAGGTCGGTGATGTCCTGGGACTTGGCTCCCGGGACACGGTCCCGTACGCGTTGAGCGAGGACCTCGGCCATCTCTATGACGATGTCGCGATAGATGCCGTGCCGGATGGTCCTCGGGTGGGCGGCCATGATGTGGTCGGCCTGGCCCGCGCCGTCGGTGTTCATGAGGGGCGGAGTGGCCTGGTCGGTCAGTCCCGGTACCGGCAGGCTGTTCCCCCGGTACGCGTCCTCCTCCTCGGGGATGTCCGGGTTGCGGGAGGCGAGGGGGTGCAGCCCGATCTCATGGGCCAGCATCCCCATGACATAACCGATGTCGTACCCCTCGAAGTAGTAGCTCGCGAGGTTGATCTGGACACCGTCGGCGCCCAGGTCGCGTACGTCGGCGGGGGTTTCCGTCGTCCGCACGTGCAGGGTGATCCGGACCGGACGGCCGCCGACGTAGGACTTGATGGTGTTGTGCGCGTCGAGCAGCTCGATGATCTGGATCGCCTTGTCGACGTACCCCTCCGTCTGGTTCAGGTTGGTGAACTCGTAGTTCCCGAACTTGAAGGGGCGGAGGGCCGGCTCGGGCACGGGCGCAGGGTCCGGCGCGGGGTTCGGGTCCTGCTCCGGCCCCGTGGGGGCGTCGGTGCCGGTACCGGTACCGGACAACGTGCTCAGTTCGTACGCTTCCTCCTCCAGGTCTCCCGGGAGGTCGCTGCCGGTCGGTGACGGGGGCAGCGGAAGCGCGATCGCATCCCGCAGGTTCTGGTCTTGGACCGGGTCCTTCGGCGCCGGCGCCTTCGAACCCTTCAGTTCGGGCGCCTTCGAGCCCTTGGGTTCGGGAGTCTTCGAGTCCTTCGGCTCCGGAGTCTTCGGCGTGGGCGCCGGAGTGAGCAGGGTCAGCGGGACGAAGTCCCCGCCCCGGCGCCGGAGCCGGATGTGCGGGCCGCTGTCGCCGGACGGTCCCGCGTAGGTGTGGGCGGTGCCGTTCTCCTCGATCAGGGTGACGGTCGTGCCGGTCGCCGCGGCGGCCCACTCGGCGACCGCGCGGTCGGCGCCGGGACCCCACGGGGCCTGGGCGAGGTAACGGCGCAGATGGCCGTCGCGGGTGTGCTGGGACGGCGCCGGATCGCCGGGCCTGCCGGCGGGCAGCGGCGGGGGTGTGAAAAGCGTGTCGTGTGCCGCCCGGTCGCCGGGCAGGCCGTTCAGGCGCATCAGTTCGGCGGGCGGCGCCGCGGCGCGCCTGCGCAGCCGTGCCACCTCCGGGCCGACGACTCCGGGCTGTTGCGTGGCCTGGAGCAGGGCCGTGGAGAGCGCGCCGAAGAAGCCGTTGCCGCGGCCGGTGGGTGTGCCCTGGGTGTAGGTGGCGCCGTCGGGCGCGGTGAGGACGCCGTCGCGGTCCAGGCGGTAGCGCGGGCCGGTGCTGTCGGCGGGCGGCAGCCAGGGCGCGGTGCTGTGGCTGCGGTGCGCGGGCGGCTGCTCGGGGGCGGGGCGCGTGGTGCCGACGGCGGAGGTTCCGGTCGTCGTACCGGAGGCGACCGTGCTCGGCGGCAGCGCGGTGGCGACCGGAGCCGGGCTGCCGGGCGGGAGGGCGGCGTGGAAGAAGCCGTCGGTGGTGAAGAGGACCGGATCGGCGGCCGGGTCGACGGAGGCGGGGTCGACGCCGTGCGGGAGGAACAGCTGGTCGCGGCCCTCGCCGGTCACCACCGTGAGCGGTGTGCCGAGGACCCGGGCGGCGAGCGCGGGCAGCAGGTCGGCTCCGCCGTGGTCGCCCGCGCGGCGCTCGGGCGGTGCCGGTACACCGTCGGTCGCCTCCGTGCCGCCGTCCTGCCGCGGCTCGGTCGCGAACGGGCGGGACAGCGCCACCGTGGCGAGCGCCACCCGCTGGTCGGGGGTCGGCCAGTAGGTCTGCGGGAGGCGCCCGAAGGCGTCGAACTCGGCCTGTTGCGCGGGGGTGAGCACCACGCCCGCCGTGTCGAGTTCGGCCTGGGTGAAGGTGTCCGCGGCGTCCAGGGCGAGGGCGTCGAGCAGGTCCTGGTTGCCGTCCTCGCCCAGTGACCAGGCGAGGCGGTCGCGGGCGGCGCCGATGGCCTCCGCGGTGACCGCCGGGTCGCCGGGGGCGCTGCTGAACCGGGCGGCGAGGTCGTCGCCGAGCAGGTACGGCAGGCGGCCCCGGGTGTCGGCGGTGGCGAGCAGCGCGTGGAAGAACGAGGCGCCGTCGTGCGGCATGTCGTGCACCTCGCGCACCGTGGCGCCGTCCGGCGAGGTGAGGGTGTGCGGCGCGGAGTCGGTGGCGTCGGTGACGGTGTAGGGCTCGGGGGCCTCGGAGCGCCAGTCGGGCGCGGTGTACTCCTGCGGCGCGTCCGGCACCGTGACCGTGGCCGAACCCTGGTGGTGGGCGGTGAGCCGGGAGGCGGCGAGCTGCAGCCGGTGGTGGTCCGCGGCGGCGGCGTCGGTGCGCTGCTCCCAGCGGTACACCTCCGCGCGGGCGGCCTGCCAGGCGATGACGGCCGGGGAGTAGAGCACGTTCGGCGGCAGGTCGGTCGGCTCGCCGGAGTTGTCGTCGCCGAGCGCGGCCCGGTCCTCGTCGCTCAGGTCGAGCCAGGTCTCCCGGGAGCGCGCCCGGGCGTCGTAGTAGTTCTTCTCGGCCGTGGCGAGGTCGGCGGCCGCCTTGGCCTGGCTGTCCCAGGCCTTGAGTACCTCGTCGGTGAACGAGGTCTCGTCCAGGAGCCCGTAGTCACGGGCCAGGTCCTCGCGCAGCCAGACCAGGGCGGTGGTCTCGGCCTCGGCGGCGCGCGGGCCGCGCTTGGCCTTGCCGAGCGCGTACATCGCGCGGCTGTCGGTGAACCGGTGGTCCACCTCGGCCACCGACAGCCAGCTCACCGGCAGGGCGAAGAGCATGCTCCGGTCGGTGAGGACCTTGTTGTGGGTGCCGAGGGTGGTGTCCGTGGTGCTCTTGAGGGTGGTGCCGTCGTTCGTGCCGCCGATCGGGACCGTGGCGCCGGGGTTGGTGACACCGGCGTTGCTGTTGCCCGCCAGCGGCGCGGTGCCGACCGCGCCCTCGACGTTGTCGGTGATGCCGGCCTCGAACGCGTCGGAGGTCTTGGCCCGCTGCATGGCCTCCATGCGCGGCTTGTTCTCCACGGCGAGCAGCCGCGCGCCGCGGCGGTGCATCTTGGCGTAGAGGCGGGAGTCGGCGGTGTGGGACTGGCCGAAGAGGTGCGAGGACGCCTGGGTGGGCAGTGGTGTGCCGTTCGCGCCGAGCGCCTCGCGGAATCCGCCGGTCAGGCCGACCTGGGTGGTGGCCTCCTGCTGTGCCTGGCCGGGCGCGGTGCCGAGGCCGGTGAGTGAGGTGAGGCGGGCCATGCGTACCCGGCTGCCGAGGCCGGTGCCGGTGTGCCGGCTGCCGAGGTCGCTGTCCCCGAAGCCGTCCGCGCGGGCGGTGGCGAGGGTCAGGGCGTCGTGCACGTTGGCGGCGCCGCGGATGTCCACGGCGAGGATGCCGGAGCCGATCTCGTCGTCGAAGGGCAGGACGTCCGGGTCCGGGCTGCCGCCGGGGTCCCCGGCGGCGGAGGTCCGCCAGGCGGCGATGGACTCGGGGCGGGCCTGGGCGGCGGTCAGTACACGTACCGCGCGCTCGGGTTCCGGTACGTCCTGCTCGGTGAGCGCGCCGTCGGACCCGTCGCCGTCCGGGGTGAGCAGGCTGGACGGAAGGACCTCGTTGAGAGTGCCCACGGGGGTGGCGGGGACGTTGGGGGCCAGCGCGTCCCCGGTCGAGTTCGTCATGGTGACGGTGAGCTCGTAGCTGGTGATGACCTCGGCGTGGGCCTGGGTGGTGGCGATGTTGGGCATCGCGGTGGTGCCGGCGGTCTGGGTCCTGGCGCTGGACCGCTGTTTGGCCGCGGTGCCCTGGAGGGAGGGGTTGGCGATGAGGATGCCGTCCTCGGCGGCGCGCTGGCCCCCGCTGAGCGTCACGTCGGCGCCGCGGTCCTGCGAGATGCCGCCGGCGTCGTCGCGGGCGGTGGTGCGGTAGTCCTCCAGCTCGTAGCCGGTGCGCAGCCGGTCCACGGTGGTGGTGACCGGTGTCAGTTTGAACTGGAGCTGTCCGGGGCTGCCGTTGACGGGCAGGTGGAAGGGCTTCTTCCAGGTGCGGTAGCGGACCGGCAGGTTCAGCCCGTCGGTCGTCAGCTCGTGCAGGTGGGCGGCGAGGAAGTCCGGGGAGAGCCGCTGGAGGACCTGCTCCCGGTCGTGCGCGGGCACCCCGATCCGCTCCAGTTGCGGCATCAGCAGCTTTGCCACGTCGCCGGCGTCGAGCCGGCCGCTGGGGTGGGTCGGGAAGCGGCGGAACCGCAGGTAGGGGGGCAGCCGGTAGCCGCGGCCGAGGTTGTGCGGGGTGGTGGCGCCGAGTCCGTCCGGGGCGAGTCCGGCCTCGATGACGTCCTGCATCGGCAGGTGGAACATCACCGCGTCGCGGATGCGCTGGAGCGCGGCGGCGGCCCTGCGTGGGGCGAGGCTGTTGCCGAGGCGGTCGGAGACGAGTCCGGCCGCGGAGCTGATCCCGGCCCCGGCACGGGTGCCGATCGCGCCCATGGCGGCCGTCCACCGGTCCCGTACCGCGATGGTCTCGGCGGTGTCGGCGACGACCAGGTACATCCGCCCGGCGTAGGAGAGGGTGGTGTTACGTCCTCGGGTGAGGGTCTGCGAGACGCTGCGGCCCTTGCCCCAGGCGTACTGCAGGGCGGCCGAGTAGGAGCCGACCACCGCCGGTCCGCCCGGGGACCGCTGCAGGGGGGTGTCGGCGCCCTGGAGGCCGAGGGTGGTGCGCGAGCCGGTGCTCGCGCTGCCGTTGACGCGGTGTTCGTTGCCGACGGTCGTCTCGGAGCTGGCCGGCTTCGGGTCGCTCCTGACCTGGAAGTTGCTCAGCTCGCCGCGGATCACGCCCTTGAGGTAGTGGGTGCTGAACGGCCCCGCGCCGTTGAGTCCGGCGACGCGGGAGCCGAACGGGCCCAGGTACTGGCCGAGTTGACCGGCCACGCTGAGGTTCGCCATCGCGCGGCGCAGCGCGGTGCGTACCGGGGCGCCGGGTGCGCTGACGTGCCAGGAGGTGCCGGAGGCGCGGTCGGCGGTGTCCTGCATGAGCTGCTGGCGCTGCGGGCCGCCCTCGGCGCTGAGCACCACGTGCGGGGCGCTCAGCAGCTTCTTGGTGAGCTGCTGGTCGGCCGAGTTCGCATCCGGCAACGGGTGCGTGCCGTCGAGGAGTTGGTCCGCCACGGCACTGGAGAGCGGGGTCGGGGCGGGCGTGGTCGCGGCGGCAGGCGCCGTACCGGTCGACGTCGTACCGGTCGATGTCGTACCGGTCGGCGAGGGGTCGGCGGGGGCGTAACGGTCGGAGCCGTGCGCGGCCGGTACGGCCAGTTCCACCCGGCCGACGGTCTCGTTGCCCCGGGTGAACAGGGGCCGCTCCTCGACCTTGCTGACGAAGACACCCGCGCCGAGCAGGCCGACCGAGGCGAGCCTGGCCCAGCCGCGCGGGCGGCGGTGGCCCTCGAAGGTGGCGCCCAGTTCCACCTGGTAGCTGTAGAGGTCGGCGCCGGTCTGGTACATCAGGTGGTCGTGGACGACCGCGACCGTGTTCCTGGTGGCCTTCTGGTCGGTGTGCGCGTGCCGGAGCCCGACCGCCACGCTGCCTGCCTGGCGCGGCACCCCGGCCTCGGGGTCCTTGTCGTGGTCGCGCGGCCCGACGCCCATCTCGACACCGCCGGACAGGGTGACGGACGCCTGCTGTCCCTGGCCGGACACCTCGGTGCCGATCACCGCGTTGCGCAGCGAGCGCTCACTCATGGTGGTCTCGAACCGCCGGTCGGTGAGGCGTGCCCTGAGGATGAGCGTGTGGTGGCCGCGGCGCACCTTGCCGTCCTCGGTGAGGGTGACGGGGACGCCCGTGGTGGACAGGTCGTCCAGGCTCTGCGCCAGGCTGGGCCGGTTCAGCGCCTCGCGCACCTGGCGGTCGTTGTGCAGCGCGGTCCGCATCCGCCCGTCGCCGTACCAGAACTTGGCCAGCCGGGGATGCCGCAGCATGAACGGCGGCACGAACAGCGAGGGGTACGACTGGTGCAGCGTGTCCAGCACGGAGTCCGTGAAGGCCACCATGGGGTCCTGCGGGGCGGGCGGCGGCGTCTGGTTCTGGGCCGACGGCTGGGTCTGTGTCTGGGGCTGCCCCTGGGTGGACGGCTGCCCCTGGGTCTGCGGCTGGGACTGGGTCTGCACCGGAGGCGGGGGCGGAGTCTGGGTCTGTGTCTGCGGGGGTGCGACCGGGCGGAACCCTTCGGCACGGACCTGCCCGCTCAGGTGGACCGGGTCCTCCCGGGTGAGGTACCACGGCACCGGCGGCTCGGCGTCCGGGTTGGGGCCGGCCTGGCCGGGCGTACGGCTGTCCCAGCCCGCGAGGCGACGCGCGTCCTGGGTGGAGATCCAGTCCAGGCTGACCACCCGCACCGGCCGGGCGGCGGACGACGGCTCGCCGGGCTTGCGCACCATCAGGGTGCGTTCCACCCGGTAGAGCGCCACGGGCTGGTTGCGGATGCGGCCGGTGGTCTTGCGGGCCGCGTCGACGCCGAGGTAGTGGCCGCGCCCGGTGGAGAGGTCCGCGCGGACGAGGGGGCCGCCCTGGAGGCGTACGTCGGTCTCCAGGCCGGCGAGGGTGTAGTTCGGTCCCGCGGTGACCTGGAAGCCCAGCCGGGTGTCACGGACGTGCCCGCGCTCGTTCTGGTACGTGGTCTGGGTGAGGTCGCGCAGCTCCGCCTTGACCGACTCGGTGACCAGGGTCGCCCGGTGCGGCACCGACCGCTCCACGATCAGGTGTCCCAGCGGACGCTGTCCACTGCCCTGGGTCAGCTCGGGCCCGGTGACCGGCCCGGAGAGCCGCCCGAACAGGGCGAGCAGCCGGCCCGGCCGGACGTACGAGATCAGGGTGCGGTGCGCCGAACTGCCGGGCCGCGCACCGGAGATGGCGATCGCCACGTCCTCCGGCGGGTCCGTCAGGTGCAGCCCGGTCGTGTCGGTCATCCGCGGCTCGATGCCGGCCGGGAAGGTGAGCGTCCTCGGTGCCCGCTGCGGCCCCTTGTAGGGCACGGTGAGCTCGTCCGGCAGCCGCCAGCTCAGCCCGTCGCGCATCGCGAACTCGGCGGTGTGCACCTGCGTGCGCTGCCAACTCGGCGTCGCCGGGGGCGGAGTGGGCCGAGTGGTGGTCGTGGAGGTGGACGTCGTGGTGGGGGTGGCCGTGGTGGGGGTGGCCGTGGTGGCCTTCGGCGCCTCGGTGACGCGGTCCACCCGCACCCGGTAGTGGACGTCGTCCAGGTGCAGGTGTGACCCCTCCCAGTTGCGCCACTCGGACTGGTTGTACGCCTGGGTGCCCTGCGCGTAGTCGGTCTTGCGCGTCCAGCCCAGCGAGAAGCCGATCTTCAGCAGCCAGTTGAGCGGCGGGCCCATGCTGAGCCCGCCGGCGATCCGGCGCCCGAAACCCACGCTGCGCCCGCCGCCCGTACCGGCCTGACCGCGTCGCATGGTGTCGAGCCGGACGGTGCCGCCGCCCGTGTTGGAGAAGCGTTCCCAGCGGTGGTACGGGATGGCCTCGACCGTCATCTCGTGGCCGACCCCGGACTTCTCCCGGCCGACGAGACGCGCACCGCGCGGGGCGGTGAAGGCGTCGGGCTGCCGGATCAGCAGTCGCAGCAGTTCCGCCTCGTCGAACTGGGCGCGCAGCTTCGGCGGAAGTTTGCCCAGGATCTCCTCGGCCACCTGCTCGGGCGAGCGGAGGGTCGTCTTGCCGAGGCCGGTGAAGAGTCCGGTCCGACGGCCGGGCGGGGTCGCTGTGGCCGTCGCCGGGCCGGGTGGGGTGCCGTCGCCCGGATCGGCGTCCGGGCTGATCAGCACCGTGGGCAGCCGGCTGCCGTCCTCGAACGTGACGGTCCTCGGCGCCGGGCCCGGCGGCCGGGCGTCCGGGCCGGTCAGCAGCCGCGCCGGGCGATACCGTTCGAGCTGGGTCTCCAGCGGTACCGGGTCACTGCGGTCGGGGGTCTCGGGCGCGGGGGTGTCGAGGTCGGTGACCCCGCCCATGCTGCGCAGCCACTCCCCGAAGACACCGTCGGCGCCCGCATCCTGGGTGAGCGGGTCCTGGGTGACGGAACCCTGCGTGGCCGGGCCCTTGGTCGCGTTCGGATCCGGCTTGGTCGCGTTCGGGTCCGGCTTGGTGATGGCCGGATCCGGGACGGGGGTGAGCGGCGCCGAGGCCGGGACCAGCGCGTCGAAGTGGTCGGTGCCGTTGTAGGAGAGGTGCAGGGTGCCGCCCTGGCCGCCCGGGTTGAGGGTGTTGACGAAGGTGGTCCCCGGCACCCGCGGGTCGGGCTGGACGAGCCGCAGATCGAGGTCGAGGGTGTGTGCCAGCGCCTCCGGGAGCAGGTCGGCGAAGGGTGAGGCCCACAAGTCGGAGAGTTCGGCGGCCGCGGCCACGAGTCCCCTGGCTCCCAGGCGCCGGGCGTCGGCGGGGGTGGGCACCACGGCGGCGAGCTGCGGGTAGTCGCTCTCCCCGATGATCCGCTGCCACTCGGCCGCGTCGGCGCCGGTGACGACGTCCTGCGCGATCCGGTTCCAGCGCCTGGTGATGCGGTTCCGCTCGGCCGTGTTCCGCGCCCCGGCGAGGGCGCGCATCCGCAGGTCGTCCACCACGGAGAACACCGGGTCCGGGATCGCGCGCGCCATGGTGTCGCCCAGTTCGGACCCGGTGATCCGGTCACGCAGCTGAGCACGCAGCCCGGCGACGTTCCGCGCGGCCCACGCGGGCGGGACGGGCCGACTGCGCGCGCTGTCGAGCGCCGACCGGAAGAGGCAGTTACCGCCACCCGGGGTGGTGAGCCGCCGGAAGGCGATGCCGTCCGCGCGCACGATGCCCACCGAACCCGGCTTGTGCTTGCTGAGCAGCGTCAGGTCCTCGGCGATGCTCTCCGGGCGGCTCGGCGTGGGCGCCAGATCGGGTCTGCGGCGGGCGAGTTCGGCGGTGTCCTCGGGGCTCAGGTTCAGCTCGGACAGCGGCAGCGGGGTACCGGCGAGCGACCAGGTGATCTGCGCGGCGGGCGCGTAGGACAGACCGCGTACGTCCTCCGGCGAGACCATGGTGGTGGGCGGGAGCGCGGGCGGCGGCGGGGGCAGCAGGGCGTCGAGCGTGGTGGAGGGCCCGGCGGTGGACCGCAACTCGGCCGCGGCGCGCAGGAATTCGGTGTACTCCTCGACCGTGGGGTCGGCCGCGGGGTCGGTGCCGGGGCCAGTGCTGAGGCCTGGGGCCGTGGTACTCCGCCGGTCGACGGTCATCCGGCGCAGCAGGTCCGGAGTCATCCGGCCGTCGCCGTAACGGGCAGCGGTGTCCTGGCTGAGCCAGCGCAGGTTGTCCACGTAAGCGAGCCCGGCCAGCAACTCCCGGTTCTCCGGCCGCTGTTCGGCGTCCGGACCGAGGGCACCGCGCAGGGTGCGGATCTGCTGGAGGGTACGGGCCCGGGCGAAGGCGTCGGCCGGTTCCGGGCCCGCGTGCAGACCGGCGGCGCGGGCCAGATCGTCCAGGTCGGTGCCGCTGGGCTCCGGGGTGAACAGCCGCCACCTTCCCGGCCCGTCCGGGCCTTCGGTGAGCACCGCGCGGACGTTGCCGTCCCCGTCCCTGGCCGTGCCCACCTCGGTGGTCGGCGCGTACACCTGCCGCCCGGTGCGGTTCGCCACGTGCTGTGCCACGGGCAGTCCCGCGATCTCGGGCTGCCGCCCGGTCTCGCAGGAGAACAGCACCAGGGGCCGGTCCTGATCGCCGTCCTGCGCCCAGGAGTTGAGCACTTCACCGAGTTGCACACCGCTGACCTTCACGGTGGGGTGGGCCGCGTCGTCGGTGCCGAGGGTGACGGTACGAGGGGTGCCGTGCCCCGCGAAGTAGTCGGCGCCGCGCTCGGTGCCCGAGCCGGGCAGTGCGGTCGGCGGGCCGGTGAACACCGTACGCCGGAGGGGCGGCTCCGCGGCGGTGTCCGGAGCCGGGGAGGGGGAGACGGAGGTGGTGCGCACACCGCGGAAGGTGTCCTGGCCGAGCAGCGCGCGACGCGCCGCACCGTGCGCCGTGCCGTCCTCGGCCGGGTCCTGCGAGATGGTCAACATCTGCACGGCACGCCCCGGTTGAGGCTTCACCGCCGAGTTCGGCACCAGGCGGCGCAGCTGGGCGAGGGGGATCGTGTGGCCGTCCAGGGTGGTGACCGCCGACGCGTTCCCGGGCCGCGCGACGATGCGCCCGGTCGGCGGGAGCACCGCGGGCAGTGCCACGGGCGCCATCACCGGGGGCGTCACGGGGGTGCTGTCCGACGTGGTGGGTGACGGGGTGGGTGACGTATCGGAGGACGTGGTGGGCGGAGGCGGCGGCGGGGTGCCGCCGTCGCCGGGTCCGCGTCCGCCGCCGAGGCCGTTGACCTGTCCGCCGGTCGTGTCGCCGTTGCCCGACTCCAGGTGCAGGTCCGTGGCCGTCTCGGTCCAGGGACGGGACAGGTCGGCGAGCTTGGCCGTGACGGGAGGAGCGGTGTCCGTGGAGTGCGGACCGACCCCGTTGCCGTTCAGGCCGGTCGTCACCTCCGAGACCAGCTTGGGGCGCGCGGCCGGGGCGGGCGCCGGGTCGCTGTCGGTCGTCGCGCCGGCCTGCGGGGCGGGGCCGGAGGTCGTGGAGGGGGCCGCGCCGAGCGCGTCGGCGAGCGGCAGCAGCACGTTCGCGCCGGGGAAGTCGGTGTCCGGGGTGACCGCGGTGTCCGAGGTGCCGTCGGTCGTCATGGCGGGCGGCGGACCGGCGAGCGGGCGGACCCGGACCGGGGCGCCGGGACCCTCGCGGGTCAGCTCGACGGCGGCCCGTACCGGACGGCCCGTCCCGTCCGGCGCGACCGCCGGCCCGAGCACGACGGCCCGGTCGACCCCGGCCCCGTCCAGCAGCTCGGCCGCTTCCGGCGCCCCCTCCCCCGGCGGCGGCGCCTCCGAGACCACGATCGTCAACGGCGGTGCCTGGGTTGCCTCGGGGCTCGTGACGGCGGTGGGACCTGCCTTCACATCACGCGGGCCATCCAGGTCACGTACATCGCCGGTGTCGGCGTACGAGCCGGTGGTACTCACCTTCGGGGGCGCCGTGGTGATGTCGGCGTCCGGGGTGGGGGTGTTCTCGGCGGAGTCCGAAGTGACAGGTGTGTCGGCCGAGTTGACGGTCTCCGGAGAGGTGCTGGACTCCGACGACTGCGAGGCCTGCGGGCCGCTGTCCGTCGAGATCTGCGGGCCGCTGTCCGTCGTGACCTGCGGCCCGTCGTCCGTCGAGATCTGCGAGTCGTTGTCGGTCGAGGACTGCGATCCGTCCACCGAGGTCGTGCCGCCCGGGTCACGCGTGCCCTGGGACTGAGTGGCGGAGGGGTTCTGAGTGCTTCCGGCGCCGGGGGCGCCCCCCGGCCGGGCGCCACCGCTGTTGCCCGTACCGGTACCGGAGCCGGCACTGTTGCTCGTACCGGTGCTGTTGCCCGCGCCTGTGCCCGTGCCGGTGCCGGTGCCCGTGCCGGTGCCGGGGGCACTGGACGTGGGGCCGTTGGCGGCGACGGGACCGGCGGTCCCCTGCCCCGGTGTCTCCGCCATACTGTCGCCGCGCTCGGCCACCACGTCCGGCGAGTTCTGGAGGTTGCTCTCCGGCGAGTTCTGGAGGTTGCTCTCCGGGACGTTCTGGACGTCGTTCTCCGGAGAGTTGACGACCGGGTTCTCCGGCGAGGGTGCGGGGGCGGCACCGTCCAGGTCGACGGAGTTGTCGAGCGCGACGGAGTTGTCGAGCGTGGCGCGGTTGTCGAGCGTGGCGGGGTTGTCCACCGTGACCGGCGTGCCGAAACCGTCGAGGGCGCGGCGGACCTCGTCGGCGTCGATCTGGGCGGCGGGGCTGTTCCCGGCCGGGATCACGCGGACCTCGGGCAGCTGCGACAGGTTGCCGTGCAGATTGTCGCGGACACCGATCTCGGCGGCGCCCGGCGGCTGGGAGCCGCGCAGCTGGGCGAGATCGCGCAGGGCCTGCTCGCGGACCTCGGGGGAACCGTTGTGGACCTGCTGCCACAACTCGTTCTCCGCGGCGGTCACGGGCATCGGGCCCGGCGCGTACGCCGGCGGGTTCACGCTGCTGTACGGGGGCGGGTCGCCGACCGAATAGGGCGGAGGCAGGTCGCTTCCCGTGAAGTCCCCGGTGAAGTCTCCCGTGCCGGTGTTCTGTTGGGAGACGGCCGGGGGCGAGTTGCGCGTGGCTCCGCCACCGGAGGAATTCGAGGAGCCCAAGGAACCCGAGGAGCCCGACGTGTCCGTGTTCGAGGGGCCGTCGGCGCTGTCCGAGTCGCCGCGGGAGCGCGTGTCACCGTCGGAGTCCCGCGTGTCCGAGTCCGTGTTGCCGCCGGAGACGGTGGGCGGCTGGTTGCGCAACTTCTCGATGGCGTTGCGCAGTTCGGCGCCGCTGTTGACGGCAGTGGACGACAGCCCGCCCTCGACCGCGCTGCTGACGCCCGCGCCGACGAACGTCGACCAGCTGGTGGACCAGTCGCCGTCGAAGGCGCCCTTGATCAGGATCTCCGCGACCGCCTCACCTGCGCCGGCGGCGAGGAAGTCGGCGGTGCCCTTGAGGCCGTAGTGCCCGGCGAGCGCGCCCGGACGGTCGGCGTTGTGCTTCAGGATCTGGTTGTTGCGCCACAGGCTGGTGTTGTTCTTGAAGGACGCCGGGTTGAACCGGAACGAGAAGGAGTTCTTGTTCGTGAGGTTCGGGCTGTTCAGGTTCGGGTTGGGGCCGGGGCTGTCGACCGGCGGATTGTCGTTCTTGGAGCCGGGGCCGGGACCCGGGTCGGGGTTCGGCTTGGGGTTCGGCCCGTTGTTGTAGTCGAGCTTCGGGGGGTTGTTGAAGTTGGGACCGTTCTTGAAGTCGAGATCCGGACCGTTCTTCAGGAAGTTCTTGTCGAAGGCCTTGACGATGTCTTTCGCGAACTGGTCGAAAACACTGGTGAAGAAGCCCGCAGCGGCACCGAAGGCGGCGGACTTGAGGATGTCGTTCCAGTCGAACCCGTCGGGGCGGCGGCCGTTGGGGGCGAAGTTCATCATCGCGAGCCGCACCGCGAAGGTGGTGAACGCCTCGGCGAACGCCTCGGTCAGCGAGGGCGCCAGGTGCAGCCGCTGGAGCAGATGGCTGAGCGTGGTGAGGATCATGAACCGGCTGCGCAGCTTGGCCAGCATGATCTGGCTCGCTGAGGCGCCGCCGGTGAAGAAGGACATCGCCAGATAGATGGCGATCTCGATGAGCAGCCGGATGACCTCGGCGATGACCTGCCACTTGGACTCCATGATGTCCATGGAGGTCTTCCGGCGGCCCTCGGCGATCTTGTCGAGCTGGTCGGCGAACTCGCGCAGGTAGTTCTTGCCGCCGTCGTCGATGAGCATGCCCATCGCCTTGGCGTACGACTTGGAGAGGTCGTCGGGCATGACCTCGGCGATGTCGTGGATCGACTTCTCGATCAGCGACGAGACACGGTCGAGCTTGCGGCCGAGACCGGAGTAGGGCCGGCGGCTCTCGAAGGCCAGGTCCTCGTCGGCGTCGATGAGCTTCTCCCCGGTGAGGATGAAGAGCATCGCGTTGACCTCGGGCGACGCCATCATGCTCACCGGGGGCCACCACCCTGTGCGCCGTCCGGGCTGTTTGGTGTGCCGTTCGGGTCGCCTGGCGCGCCGTCAGGGCAGGCTCGCGCGGCGTTCGGGCAGGACGGAGCGGCCGCTCCCGGCATCATGACGCGGGAGCGGCCTTCGGTGCGGAGGTCAGCGGCGACCATGCCCGCCCGGGCCGCTGTTGCCGTCCAGCCCATGGGTGTCGATTTCCCTGTTGTTCTGCTCGATGTCCTCGATATTGGCGTCACGGGTGTTCTTCATCAGCCGGACCTGGCTGACCGTGGCGTCGGTGATGCCCACCAGTGCGTCGCGGATGGACATCATGGTGTCCTTGGTGGTCTGCCGCTCCTTCTGCTCCTGGGGCTTGGCCTTCTCGGCGAACTCGCCCTCCGTGCCGGGCCACCTGACCGTGGGGGCCAGTTCGTCGAAGAACTCCTCGGTCATGCTCCTGGTGAGGGCGCCGATCTCCTCGAGCTGCCCCGCCAGGGCCTCGATGCGCTGCGGGTCGACGTAGTAGCGCTGTCCCATGGTCAGTCCTCCCCGTCCTCGCCGAGCGCGTCCCGCCAGCCGGGGGCGGCCTCGACCTCGCGTGCCGTGTCCTCGTCGTCCTCGCGCAGCACCTCGGGGCCGAAGATACGCTCCCAGTCCAACTCGAAGCCCTTCAGCTCCGGCACGTCGGCGCTCGGCTCGGCGAAGGGTGCCATCGCCTTCATCACGTGCTTGTTCATCTTCAGGCGTGCGGCGTTCGCCGCCTCCAGGACGCTGGCGGACAGCTCCTGGTGGGACATGTCGCGGTACTTGTTCTCCAGGAACTCGATCCCGGTCAGCTCACCCTGCGGGCCCACGGTGGCGCGGACCGCGCGGTCGGAGGAGAGCACCGCGAACGACGCCTGGCGCAGCTCGCGCTCGGTGCGCGCGACCGCCTCCTGGGCGGCCTGGAGTTCGGCCATCGCCTTCTCCAGTCGCTTCTCCAGCGGTTCCGTCACGCCCGCCCCGCCCTTCTCGTCGGCAACTCCCCCACTGATCTTGCCTGGTGAGGGCCGCTTCGCGGAAGCCGGGAAGGGGTGGCATTCGTCTCTCCCCCGTGGTCGCGCCGGTCCCGACAGCGATCCCGCCGGTCTCCGCGGTGGTCATGAAGGGCCTCGTAGTGGTCACGAAGGTCCCCGCGGCGATCGCACCGGCCCTCCCCCGTGCTCACCGTCCGATCACGGCCGGCGTGCCGCCCTCCTCGGTGCCCCACACGTCCGCGTCCTCGTCCAGGTAGTCGACGGAGCTGGTGGCCCTGCGGCCCGGCTCCTGCTCCTCCTCGGTGGAGTCGCCACCGCCGCCGGTGGTGTTGACCCGGGAGGCCGGGGCCAGGAACGTGTCGCTGTCCTCCTGCCGGTTCCACGGGCTGCGCCGCCGGCGGTTGCGGCGCTCGCTCTCCTCGGCCGCGTCGACCAGGACGGAGCGCACCCGCTCGCCGTTGCCCTTCTCGGCGCCGCCGCCCATGCCGCCCGCGCCACCCATCGGCATACCGGGGCTGCCGGGCGTCCCGGGGGCGCCGGGGGTCCCGCCCGCGGCGGCCGCCGCGGTGGCGGCGCCGAGCGGGGAGGCCGTGCTGTCGGAGAGGGGGGCGACACCGGACGAGCTGAAGTCCGAGGACAGGGAGTCCGACCCGGAGAGGCCGCCGCCGGTGGACCCGAGTCCTGTACCGCCGCCGCCGAGGTTCAGCTCGGAGAGCGGTACGTCGCGGGACGTGGTGCCGTCGCCCCCGCCGCCCCCGCCCAGCCCGTCGATGTCTCCGACGCCGTTGAGGTCTCCGAGCCCGTCGAGGACGCTCGACCTGTCGTTGTTCGACGAGTTCAGGTCGTGCAGGTCCACCTTCTCGGTGTTGCCCTGCGCGTCGGTGACGGTGGCGATACCGGTGTCCGGGTCGATGACCTGCTTGCTGCCGTCCGGGAACGTGGTGGTCAGCTGACCGTTGTCCAGGGTGGTGAAGGACCCGTCCGGGTTGGCGACCCGTGCGCCGTGGGTGAGGTCGACGGTCTGGGTGTTGCCGTCGGCGTCGGTGGTGGTGAGCATGCCGTTGTCCGGGTCGAACGTGGACGAGCCGCCGTCCGCGAACGTGGTCAGGAAGTCGCCGCTGTCGTCGAGCTGGACCTCGCCGCCGGTCGGGGTCTCCAGGGCCGACTGGTCGGCGTTGAGGTCCCCGAGGTTGCCGAGCGACTCGGTGGTCACGTCGTTGTTGAGGTCGTTCAGATCGTTCAGGTCGTTGAGATCGCTCAGGTTGTTCAGGTCGTTGAGGTTGTTCTGACTGTTCTGGCTGTTGAGACTGCCCAGGTTGCCGAGGTTCTCGGTCGTCGTCCCGCCGTCCGGGTCGACAGTGGTCGCCTGGCCGGTCGACGGGTCGACGGTCTGGGTGGTGCCGTCCGGGAACGTGGTCGTCAGCTTCCCGTCGTCACCCAGCGACGTCACCGAACCGTCCGGGTTGGTCACCTTCAGACCGTCACCCAGATCCTGCGTGGTGACATTGCCGTCCGGCGAGGTGCTGGTCAGCGTCCCGGTGTCCGGGTCGAACGAGGTGGTGCTGCCGTCCGGGAAGTCGGTGGTCAGGTCACCGGCGTTGTTCAGCTGCGTACTGGCGCCGGTCGGGCCGTCGAGCACTCCGTCGCCGTTGGCGGTGCCGTTGAGGTCGGTGAGGCTGCCCAGGTCGGTCGTCGTGGTGGTGCCGTCCGGGTTGGTGGTGATCGCCTGGCCGGTCGTGGGGTCCACGGTCTGGGTCGTACCGTCCGGGAACGTGGTCGTCAGCTTCCCGTCGTCACCCAGCGACGTCACCGAACCGTCCGGGTTGGTCACCTTCAGACCGTCACCCAGGTCCTGCGTGGTGACATTGCCGTCCGGGGACGTGGTGGTGAGCGTCCCGGTGTCGGGGTCGAACGAGGTGGTGCTGCCGTCCGGGAAGTCGGTGGTGAGCTTGCCGCCGTCGGCCTGGGTGTTGCCGCCGGTCGGGGACTTGAGCGAGTTCAGCGAGCCGAGGTTACCGAGGTTCGAGGTGACCGGCCCCAGGTCGGTCTCGCCGTTGCCGTTGCCCTCGCCGTTCCCGTTGCCGTTGATGTCTCCGAGGTCGCCAAGGCTCTCGGTGGTGACCGGGTTGTTCTGGTTCAGCAGGTCGTCGAGGCTGTCCAGGTTCTGCTGGTTGGCCGGATTGTTGGGGTCGTTGATGCCTCCGAGGCTCTCCTGCACCTCCTTGGCCTGCTCCTCGGCCTCGCGCTTGGCCTCTTCCTGCTCGCGCTTCTGCTCCTCGCGGAGCTCGTCCGCGTACTTCTTGTCCTCGTCGCGCTGCTGGTTCTGCTCGTTGCGCAGTTCCTCGGCCTCACGCTTGGCCTCCTCCTGCTCCGCCTTCTGCTCGTTGCGGAGTTCGTCCTGGTACTTCTTGTCCTCCTCGCGCTGCTTGTTCGCCTCCTCCCGCAGCTCGTCCTGGTACTTCTTGTCCTCCTCGCGCTGCTTCTCCTGCTCGGCACGCAGCTCCTCCTGGTACTTCTTGTCCTCCTCGCGCTGCCGGTTCTGCTCCTCCCGCAGCTCGTCCTGGTACTTCTTGTTCTCCTCGTTCTGCCTCTTGATCTCCTCCTTCTCCTCCTCGGCCTTCTTCTCCTCGTACTCCTCCGAGGCCGTGCTGGTCGACTTCGGCTTGGGCACGTTGTCCGCGAAGTCCTCGCCGAGTTCGAGGAAGTGGTTGTTCAGGTTCGACTGCACCGTGGCGGCGGGCTTGCTCAGGTAGTCCTCGACGCCCTGGCTCCAGACCTTGACCGCCTTGTCACCGACCTTGGCCCAGTTGGCGATGTCGGTCAGGTCGCCGTACTCGGGGTGCGTCTGGGTGAAGCCGCCCTGCGGGCTGTGCCGGACGGTGGTGGTGTAGCGGTTGCTGGTGGACGTGATGTTCGTCTTGGCGACGTTGTTCGCGTCCACCCACTGGGCGAGGTCGTCCAGGACGTAGCGCAGCACCTGGTGCGGGTCGTAGTACGGGGACTTCGCCCAGGCCAGCCAGGCCTCCAGCAGCTTGCTGGCGGAGTCCTCCAGGTACTTGCGGCCGAGCGACAGGGCGCGCGAGTACACCGTGTTGCCGGTGCCGGTCTCGTCGCCGGTGCCGGCCGAGGAGTCGAAGGTCTCGATGTAGGCGTCGTAGTTCTCGCGGATCTTCTTCAGCAGGCTGCGGAAGACTTCCGCGGCCTCGCCCTTCCAGCTGGCGTCATCCTTGCTGAAACGGTCCTCCCAGTCCTTCAGGACCACCTGGTGGTCCCGGAAGAACTTGGCGGCGTAGTCGAAGGACTCGCCCGTCCGGTTGAAGGAGTTCAGGTCCACCGCGTCGCTGCCGCCCACGCTCAGGTTGCTGAACCGGGCGTTCTGGGTGCCGCCCCTCAGCAGCTCCAGGAGCGCCGTCCGCGGCCCGTTCATGTACCGGGCGAGCGGGATGGTGGACATCTTGTCCTTGTTGTAGTCCGTGAACTCGTTGCCCTCACGGACCTGCGCGTCATTGACGTTGTCGGAGCCGGGACCGGCGAAGATGATCTCCTCGCCGGCCTTCACGCGGCCCTCGAACACGATCCGGGCCTGCATGATCTTCGTCTTCTTGCCGCCGTCGAAGAAGAAGATGTCGTAGTCCTCGCCGGTGTTGGTCAGGAACCCGGAGTCCTTGACCATCAGGCTGAGGCTGCGCTCCTTGATGTCCATCCGGAAGAGCTTGCCGCCGTGGTCGGAGCGGAGCGTGTCGAAGATGGTGCTGCGGTCCGGCACCGGATAACCGGTGATGTGTTTGACCAGGGTGGCCCAGACGTCACTCGACGGGTCGCCGGCGTTGTCGAACTTGTCGAGGTTGGTGCCGGAGTTGGGGTCGTAGCGATCGGCCACCGGGCGCCCTTTCTGGTCGGTTGTCGTCCGCACCGGCACACCGTTTCTTCGTACGGGTGCGCGGGCGTGGGTGTCTTACGGAGCGCGCCGGCTGGTCGTGGCCACCGCCGGCACAGGCGGGGTCAGTCCTCGTCTTCTTCTTCCGTGCCGCCGGCCGTGAGGGTGTCGACCTCTTCGAACGTCTGCAGCAGGGTCTGCGCGTCGATCGCGTCCAGGTTCTTGTTCTTGGTCTTGTTGGCCTCCTCGATGGTGTCCGAGAGGGCTTCCTTCAGCTCTTTGAAGAGATCCATCTGGTCGCCCAGCAGCTTGTCGATGGCCTCCGCGGTGGTGCGGACGCCCTCGATCAGCTTCGGTCCCGAGACCAGGGGCTCGGTGGCCATCTTGCCGATGCGCAGGAGCTGCTGGTTCTGGTCGAGGTTGTCCGGGGTGGTGTGCCCGTCGACGAGGTGGCCGAGCGGGCGGATGGTGGATCCGTCGCCCTCTTCGCGGTGCTTCTTGGCCGCCGTGTAGACCGGCTGCACCTCGTTGTCCCGGAAGTTCTCCATCTGCTTGAGGTCGAAATGCTTGACGTCGGCCTTTTCACCGGCCATGGGACGATCTCCTGCTGCTGGGTGCCGGACGGGGGTACGGGCGGCCCGGTGGGCCGGGTGGGGCGGTGGGTGCGGACGGCGGCCGGTCCGGCGGACCCGGGGCCCGGGTCCGCCGGACC
>NZ_BMVY01000010.1 GCF_014650955.1 Streptomyces tauricus | reverse complement strand
GGCCACGCCGCGCCGGCGCCCGCCCCTCCGGCGCCGCAGCCCGCTCAGGGTTTCGCGCCACCTCCGGGCCAGACGCCGCCACCGGCGCCGGCGCCCCCGGTGCACGCCGCGCCGACGATCATCGCGCCGATGACTCCGCCCGGTGGCGCCCCCGTACCGCCGCCGGCGCCCGCTCCGGCGCCGTACGGACAGCCGGGCCAGCAGCCCCCGTACGGCCAGGCCCCCGGCCAGACCGCACCCCTGCCGCCCGGTTACGGACAGCCTCAGGCGCCCCAGGCACCCGCCCCGCCGCCGGGCTACGGCGGGCAGCCGACTCCGCCGCCCGGCTACGGACAGCAGCCGCCGTTCGGTCAGGTGCCGGGTCAGCCCGGCACGCCGGGCGCGCCCGCCGGATACGGAGTGCCGCAGGGCGCTCCCCAGGGCGGCGCCGGTGTCACCGCGGCGCTGCAGGCGTACAAGGAGACGCCCACCGGGCAGCGCTGGACCCAGCAGAACAAGAAGATGGTCCGTGTCGACCTCGGCATGGGCGGCGACCAGGCCGTACTCGCCCGCCAGGGCAGCATGGTGCTCTACCAGGGCAAGGTCGATTTCAGCTACAAGGGCGCCGGGTTCTCCGGCCGGATCGTGGGCAACGCGACCGGCCAGGAGATGCAGCTCATGCGCTGTTCGGGCCGCGGCCAGGTCTTCCTCGCGGAGAACGGCGCCATGCTGCACCCCATCGAGTTGCAGGGGGACGCCGTCTGCGTCTCCGCGGAGAACGTCCTGGCCTTCGACGAGACGCTGCAGTACGAGGTGCGCCGCGTCGAAGGGCACGGCATCCCCGGCGGCGCCCTGTTCACGATGCAGTTCCAGGGGACCGGCACGATCGTCGTCAAGACGCGTGGCGTGCCCGTCGTCCTGCCCGTGACACCGACGACGTTCGCCGACTGCAACGCCGTCGTCGCCTGGTCCGCCGCCTCCCAGGTGATCGTCTCCAGCCAGGTGCGGATGCGCCGCAACGCCTATCCGGGCGACACCGGCGAGAGCGTGAACCTCCAGTTCCGCGGCGCGCCCGGCAATTTCATCGTCGTCCAGCCGTACGAGGTCTGAGGGAGCCCGTTTCATGATCCAGCAACTCGCGGGCTTCGCCCCGGCACCCGTTGCCGCGCGCATGGAGAACCACGGCAATCACATGCTCAAGGTCGCCATGCAGACCGGAAACGACCTCCTCGCGCGCGTGGGGTCGATGGTCGCCTACGAGGGCTTCGTCCAGTACGAGCCCAATCCGCCGGCCGTGCGCCAGATCGCCAAGGACTGGATGACCGGCGAGGGCGCACCCCTGATGAAGTGCTCCGGAGACGGCCTGCTCTACCTCTCCGACTACGGGGCGAACGTCGTCGTCATCAACCTCAACGGCGACGCGATCTCCGTCAACGCCACCAACCTGCTCGCCTTCGACGCCCATCTGACATGGGGTGTCGAGCGGGTCAAGGGGCTGGCGAAGTTCGCCGGCCAGGGCCTGTGGAACACCAAGATCTCCGGGCAGGGCTGGGTCGCGCTGACCTCCCGGGGCAAGCCCATCGTCGTCGACTGCGGCGGTGGCGAGGACGAGACGTACGTCGACCCGGACGCGCTCGTCGCCTGGTCCCCGAACCTCAAGGTGAAGGGCAAGCGCAGCTTCAAGGCACAGTCGCTGATAGGGCGGGGCAGCGGCGAGGCCTTCCAGATGGCCTTCTCGGGCCAGGGCATCGTCGTCGTCCAGCCCAGCGAGGACAGCACCGACCGCCTTCGGGTGCGGGGCTGAGGGGGAGGACACACACCATGCAGAGCTCGCTTTTCGCCTACAACGACCAGCAGTCCCAGGAGCGCTACAGCCTGCAGAACAAGCAGATGCTGCGCGTCCTCCTGGAGGGCCACGACGACGTGCTCGCGCGCAAGGGCACCATGATCGCCTACCAGGGGCTCGTGGAGTTCGACGCCGAGTACCAGAACTCCGGCCAGCAGCGTTCGCGCGCCCACACCGGGGAGGGCCTCGACCTGATGCGCTGCCACGGGCAGGGCACCGTCTTCCTGGCCAACCTCGCCCAGCACATCCATGTGGTGGACGTGGACCAGGACGGCCTCACCGTGGACAGCAGCTATGTCCTGGCGATGGACTCGGCGCTGCACCACGAGGTGATCGCCGTGGACAGCCAGTACGGCATCTCCGGCTCCGGCAAGTACCAGCTCAACATCACCGGGCGCGGCAAGGTCGCCCTGATGACGTCGGGCATGCCGCTGATGCTGCAGGTCACGCCGGACAAGTACGTCAACTGCGACGCGGACGCGATCGTCGCCTGGTCGACGAGTCTGCGCGTACAGATGCAGGCCCAGACGCATTCCTCCGGAGTGTTCCGCCGCCGCGGCAACACGGGGGAGGGCTGGGAGCTCAGCTTCATGGGGCAGGGGTACGCACTCGTCCAGCCCAGCGAGATGCTGCCGCCGCAGAACGCGGTGATCGGGTCCGGGATCGGGGCGCAGTACGGGGTCGGGCAGCAAGGGGTTCGGCAGCAGAACCAGGGGAACGCCTGGAGCTAGGCGTGTCGGGGCAGGGCGGGGCGATGGACGGATGCGGGTCCGTCGTGGCCGGTCGCGCAGTTCCCCGTGCCCCTGAAGAGCACCTCTGGCGGGGCAGTGTGTAAGGGGCGGTCGCCGTTGCGACCGCCCCTTACACACGCCCTCTTCAGAGTCTCGTTCGTGTCGCGTCCAGGAGGCGGACGACCGAGTCGTCGGCCACCTGGGCCACCTCGTCGTAGGCGAACCAGCGCAGGTCCAGGGACTCGTCGCTGATCTCCTGGACGGCGCCCGGCTCGGCCACGACCGCGTACTGGACGTCGAAGTGCCAGTGGCACGGCGCCGGGATGGGGTGCCGGTCGAGCCGTACGGGCCCGCCCGGGAGCAGTGTCAGACCCGTGATCCCCGACTCCTCCGTGGCCTCACGCAGGGCCGCGGCCTCCAGGGTGGTGTCCCCGGGCTCGCAGTGACCACCCATCTGGAGCCACATCCGCAGCTTCCTGTGGAGCGTCAGCAGCACCCTGCCCTGCTCGGGGTCGATCACCAGGGCGCTCGCCGTGAGGTGTCCTGCCGTGCAGGCCTTCCACATGCCGTCCGGATGAGCCTCCAGATGGTCGAGGTAGGCCTGGCGCAGCTCCTCCTGGCCCTCGATGCCCTTCAGGACCAGGACGGCGTCGTCGTACAGGCTCACTTGTCGTTGTCGTCCTTGTCGTCGTCCTTCTTGTCCTCGGGCCGGCTGTCGTCCTTCGTGAGGTTGGGCTTTTCGGGTGAACCGCTCGCCGCCTCGCCGAGCATCTTGTCGAGTTCGGAGAAGTCCAGCTGCTCGCGGTGCACGAAGCCGTCCGGGTCGTCCAGGTCGGAGGCGGTCGGCAGCATGTCCGGGTGCTCCCACAGGTTGTCCCGGCCGTCGACCCCGCGCGCGTCCGTGAGCGAGGCCCACAGGCGCGAGGCGTCCCGCAGCCGGCGCGGACGCAGCTCCAGGCCGATCAGCGTGGCGAAGGTCTGCTCGGCCGGGCCGCCCGTGGCGCGGCGGCGGCGCAGTGTCTCGCGCAGCGCGTCGGCGGATGACAGACGGGGCTTCGCGGCCGAGTGGACCACCGCGTCGACCCAGCCCTCGACGAGCGCGAGAGCCGTCTCCAGACGGGCCAGCGCGGCCTTCTGCTCCGGCGTGTCCTCGGGCTGGAACATGCCCTGCTGGAGGGCCTGCTGCAGTTCCTCGGGGTTCTGCGGGTCGAACTGGCCGACCACGTCCTCCAGCTTCGCCGTGTCGACCTTGATGCCGCGCGCGTACCCCTCGACCGCGCCGAACAGGTGCGAGCGCAGCCACGGCACGTGGGCGAAGAGCCGCTGGTGGGCGGCCTCGCGCAGGGCGATGTAGAGGCGCACCTCGTCCTGGGCGATCCCCAGGTCCTTGCCGAAGGCCTCGATGTTCAGCGGGAGCAGCGCCGCCTTGCCGGCCGGGCCGAGCGGCAGGCCGACGTCGGAAGAGCCGACGACCTCGCCCGCGAGCACGCCGACGGCCTGCCCGATCTGCGTACCGAACATGGCGCCGCCCATGGAGCGCATCATGCCGAGCAGCGGGCCCGCCATGGCCTGCATCTCCTCGGGCAGGACGTCGCCCATGGCCGCGCCGACGCGCTCGGCGACCGGGTCGACGAGCTCCTTCCACACCGGCAGGGTCGCCTCGACCCACTCCGCGCGGCTCCAGGCCACCGCGGAGGTGGCGCCGGACGGCAGCGACGTCGCGTCGTCCAGCCACAGGTCGGCCAGCCGCACCGCGTCCAGGACCGCGGCGCGCTCGGCGGGGCCGACGCTCGCGTCCTTGGTGCCGTCGGAGGTGCCCTGGGACACCGTCTGGCGGGCGATCTGCTTGGCCATGTCCCAGTTCACCGGGCCGCCCTCGTACGAGAGCATCTGGCCCAGCTGCTGGAACGCGGCGCCCAGGTCGTTGGGGTTCAGCGAGCCGAACATGGCTGCGAGCGGGTTGTCGCCTCCCGGTCCGCCGGGCCCGAAACCGAACGGGTTGGCAGGTCCCTGACCACCACCGCTCTGCTGGTCCTTCTTCTTGCCCTCGTCGCCGTTCTCCGGCTCCTCCGGCGGAAGGCCGAATCCGAATGGGGTGTCACTCACGGGATTCCTCGGCTGTTAAGGCCGCCGGTTCGCTCCGACGGCGGCTGCCCTGCATCACCACCCAGCGTAGACACCACAACCGGTTCGGGCCTCGGTGCGTCGCCGACTCGGCGGCTGCGGCAGGATGGATGCCACCTGGTACGTACGCGTCACTCGCGTTCTTACTGAAGACAACCGCTGGAGACGCCTGGTGAGTTCCCCAGATCCACAGGTTCGCGCAGCGCGAAACCTCTCAACCCACCCGTCACCCGAACATCGGCCCTCACCTGCGGCGCAGCGCGCCGACGGGAACTCCGCCGCGCGCGGCCCCGTCGTCGCGATCACCGGCGCCGCGGCCGGGATCGGCGCGATGCTCACCGAGCGGCTCGTCGCCAGCGACGAGATCAAGCAGGTCATCGCCATCGACGAGCGGCGCGGCGAGTGCGCGGGCGCGCAGTGGCACATCCTCGACGTCCGGGACCCGGCCATCGCCGAGAAGCTGCGCGGGGCGGACGTCGTGGTGCACCTGGCCCTCGACCTCGACCTCGAGACGGATCCGGCGGCGCGTACGGCGTACAACGTGCGGGGTACCCAGACCGTGCTCACGGCCGCCGCCGCTGCCGGGGTCCACCGTGTCGTGCTGTGTACGTCGGCCATGGTCTACGGAGCGCTGCCCGACAACGAACTGCCCCTCTCCGAAGACGCCGAACTGCGGGCCACCGCCGAGGCCACGGGCGTCGGGGACCTGCTGGAGGTCGAGCGGCTCGCCCGGCGGGCGCCCCGCGCGCACCCCGGGCTCAACGTCACCGTCGTACGCCCCGCCGTGCTCGTCGGAGGCACCGACACCGCGCTGACCAGGTACTTCGAGTCGCCTCGCCTCCTGGTCGTCGCCGGTTCCCGGCCCGCCTGGCAGTTCTGCCACGTCGAGGACCTGTGCGTCGCTCTGGAGTACGCCGCCCTGGAGAAGGTCGACGGAGAGCTGGCCGTCGGGTGCGACGGATGGCTGGAGCAGGAGGAGGTCGAGGAGCTCAGCGGGATCCGGCGCATGGAGCTGCCGTCCGCCGTCGCCCTGGGCGCCGCGGCCCGGCTGCACCGGATCGGGCTCACGCCGTCACCGGCCGGGGACCTCGCGTACACGATGTATCCCTGGGTGGTCAGCGGGAGCCGGCTGCACGATGCCGGATGGCGCCCCCAGTGGACCAACGAGGAGGTGCTCGCCGAGCTCCTGGGAGAGGTCGCCGGGCGGCACACCCTCGCCGGACGGCGGCTCGGCCGCAAGGACGCCACGGCGGCGGGAGCCGCGGGCGCGACGGTCGCCCTGCTGGGCACGGCCGCGCTGGTACGGCGGGCGCGGAAGGCCCGTCGGCGGATCTGAGGCGGTGCCGCTTCCGCGGCGCCTGCCGGATCCACGTCGCCGTCGCCGCCATCGGAGCCGAGCCGGTGCCGGTGCCGGATTCGAATCCGAGCCGGCGCCGGATCCGAGGGGGGCGGGGCGAGGGCTGGAGGCGGTTCTGTAGGAGGCTCCTACGGGGTGGGCGTCCGTGTGTGGGAAAGAGGCGTTCCACGGGGCCGTCGGGGTGGGGCACGATGGGGGTATGGCACCCATGAGCGACCATCCCGGTGAGCAGGCGGCGCAGGACCCCATCAAGCTTCTGGCGATCCGGGAGACCGACCTCTCCCTGGACGAGGTCTTCCGGGCCGTCGGTGACGACGCCTCCGGAGGGACCGCGCTCTTCGTGGGGACCGTGCGCAACCACGACGGGGGCGCGGACGTCGACGCCCTCGGATACTCCTGTCACCCCAGTGCCGAGGCCGAGATGCGGCGGGTCGCGGAGAAGGTCGTCGCCGAGTACCCGGTACGGGCGCTCGCCGCCGTGCACCGGATCGGTGACCTTCGGGTGGGCGATCTCGCGGTGGTCGTCGCCGTCTCCTGCCCGCACCGGGGGGAGGCCTTCGAGGCCTGCCGGAAGCTGATCGACGACCTGAAGCACGAAGTCCCGATCTGGAAGCACCAGACGTTCTCCGACGGCACGGAGGAATGGGTCGGGGCATGCTGACCGCTCCGGTTGCGTAACCCGACCCCTGCCGTGAGCGTTGAACAAGCGGATGGTTAATCTGCTGATCAGTCAGTTGTGGTGGTACATGGGGTTGGGAGGTCGGCATGGCAGCGCTCGCCTGGTTGCTGATTCCGCTTTTCGCCGCGATCGGTGCCGGAGCCTGGGGAAGTTGGGCGGGACGGAACCGCAAGACCATCGGTGACGGCCACGAGCTCGCCGGTTACACCCGCTTCCGCGAGGCCATGGAGAAGTCGCACTCGGACGCCTGACCGGCCGTCGGCCCCCCGGACGGGCGGCCCCGACGGTGCGTTGACAGTGCTGTCCCGTACTGTCGTTCCATGCCACGCCGCACCGCGACGATGCTCGCCTCCACCCTGATGCTGATCGCGCTCCTGTGCGCGGGAGTCTTCATCAATGTGCCGTATTCGGAGATGTCACCGGGTCCGACGGTGAACACGCTCGGCGAGCACGACGGCGAGCCTGTGCTCCAGATCAACGGCCGCAAGACGTACCCGGCGAGTGGTCACCTGAACATGACCACCGTCCGGGTCACCAGCGCCGACTACAACATGAACCTCGTCGAAGCCGTGTACGGCTGGCTGGCACACGACAACAAGGTCGTTCCGCACGACACGCTCTACCCCGACGGCAAGACGGAGGAGCAGTCGACGCAGGAGAACGCCGAGGAGTTCAGCCAGTCCCAGGAGAGCGCGAAGGTCGCGGCGCTCAAGGAGATCGACATCCCGGTGAAGTCCTGGGTGATCGTCTCCACCGTCGTCAAGGACACCCCCGCCGAGGGCAAGCTGCACGCCGGTGACGTGATCAAGGCCGTCGACGGCACGGCGGTGAAGGCGTTCGACGACGTCGCGAAGCTGGTCACCAAGCACAAGGCAGGCGAGAAGGTCGTCTTCACGGTCGTGCCGGCCAAGGAACAGGCCGCCGCCGAGAAGGCGAAGAAGACGGCGACCAGGACCGAGGACATCACGCTCACCACCGCCAAGTTCCACGACAGCGGTGAGGACCGGGCGATCGTCGGCATCGAGGCGGGGACCGACCACAGCTTCCCGTTCACCATCGACATCAAGCTCGCCGACGTCGGCGGTCCCAGCGCCGGTCTGATGTTCGCCCTCGGCATCGTCGACAAGCTGACCCCGGGGAGCCTCACCGGGGGCAAGTTCGTCGCCGGCACCGGCACGATCACCGACGAGGGCAAGGTGGGCCCGATCGGCGGTATCGAGATGAAGACCGTCGGCGCCCGCGCCAAGGGCGCCCAGTACTTCCTGACGCCCAAGGACAACTGCGCGACCGCCGCCCGTGACGTCCCCGACGGGCTCACGCTCGTCAAGGTCGACACCATCGACGACGCCGTGAGCGCCCTCAAGGACATCCGTGGCGGCAAGACGGACGACCTGCCGAAATGCGCCTAGGACCACAGGTCCGGGCGCACCGGCAGGCCGTGTCCGCCCGGACTACTCCGCGAACGTCGCCGTGAGCGCGTCGGCCAGCCCCGGCACCAGGTCGGAGCCGGTGAGCACGTCGTTCGCCGAGTCCTTCTCGCGCAACCGCAGCGCCGAGTCGCGCTTCCCGCCCCGCAGCACCGCGACGGTCATCCGGACCTCCTGGCGCTCCGGGTGCTCGGCGACCCACTTCGCCAGCCGCTTCTCGTCGAGGCCGTCCGGTACGGACGCCTCAGCGGACGGCGGCAGCATCAGCCGCTCCACGGACAGCGCGCAGCCGACCACGGAGTCCGGCCAGGCGATGGTGCCCAGGAACTCGTCCAGCGGGCTGCCCGCGGGAATTTCCTCCTGCTCGATAGGGGTGAGGGTGCCGTCGGGCACGTCTTCGGTCAGACCCAGCCGCTCGGCCAGTCCGGGTTCCTGAGAACGCAGTCGGCCGGTGTCGACCAGGGCGAAGAGCCGGGCGGGCTGGTCCCAGCCGAGCCCCGAGACGTACTCGTCGATCTCGAGTGCGGCGCGGGTGAGCGGCCCGGCGGCCATGGGGGTGCCTGAGGAGGCGGTGTTGGACATGGTCACAATCCTGCCTCGTTCGGCCCCGGAAGCGGGAACCAGGTAAAGCATCAGTAAGTTGCATAGATGTGGCCCGGCGTTTGCGGGGCCCCCAGATTCCAACAGCGAACTTCGAGGTGCGCACCTTGGCTTTCCAGATGCCGGACCGCGGCGGAGGCCCGACAGGGCCGCGGATGAGAGTGGGCCGACCGTCCCGGCGCGTCCGGACCCTGCTCATGACACTGGGCGTACTGGCCGTGCTGGCCATGGCCTTCGTCATGTTCGCGGGGTTCTGGACGGACTGGCTCTGGTACCGGTCGGTGAAGTACTCGTCGGTCTTCACGACCACGCTGTGGACCAAGATCGGTCTGTTCTTCGTCTTCGGGCTGCTGATGGCCGTGGCCGTCGGCGTGAACATCTGGCTGGCCCACCGTCTGAGGCCGCCGCTCAGCGCCATGTCGATGGAGCAGCAGAGCCTCGACCGGTACCGGATGAGCGTGGCCCCGTACAAGAAGTGGATTCTTCTCGGGATCACCTCTCTGGTCGGGCTGATCGCGGGAGCCTCCGCGGCCGGCCAGTGGCGTACGTGGCTCATGTGGGTGAACGGAGTGCCCTTCAACCAGAAGGACCCCCAGTTCCACCTGGACGTGTCCTTCTATGCCTTCGACCTGCCCTGGTACCGCTTCATGCTGGGCTTCGGCTTCGCGGCCGCGATCCTCTCCCTGATCGCCGCGGCGCTGACGCACTACCTGTACGGCGGACTGCGCGTCACCAGCCCCGGAGCGCGCGCCACGGCAGCGGCCACCGGCCATCTGTCGGTGCTGCTGGGCATCTTCGTCACGCTGAAGGCGGTGGCGTACTGGCTGGACCGGTACGGCCTCGCGGTGAAGTCCAGTGACTTCAAGGCGACCGGCAACTGGACGGGCCTCAGGTACGTCGACGCCAACGCCTACCTGCCGGCCAAGACGATCCTCTTCTGCATCGCGGTCATCTGCGCACTGCTGTTCTTCGCCACCCTGTGGCGGCGCACCTGGCAGCTGCCCGTCATCGGCTTCGGCCTGATGGTGCTCTCCGCGATCCTCATCGGCGGTCTGTACCCGGCGATCGTGCAGAAGTTCCAGGTCCAGCCGAACGAGCAGGCCAAGGAAGCGCCGTACGTCGAGAAGAACCTCAAGGCGACCCGCGACGCGTACGGCATCACGGGCACCGAGGTCACCGAGTACGCGGGCACGAGCACGACCGAGGACAAGACCAAGCTGCGCGACGACGCCGACGGCGCCGCGAGCATCAGGCTCCTGGACCCGAACGTCGTCTCGCCCACGTTCCAGCAGCTCCAGCAGGTCCGTAATTACTACGCGTTCCCGTCGAACCTCGACGTCGACCGCTACAGCAAGGACGGCAAGGACCAGGACACCGTCATCGGCCTGCGCGAGCTGAACCTCCAGGGCATCCCGAAGAGCAACTGGATCAACAACCACTTCCGCTACACGCACGGCTTCGGAGTGGTCGCGGCCAAGGGCACCAACGCCGACGCCGAGGGCCGCCCGGAGTTCACCGAGTACGACCTGCCGTCCAAGGGCGACCTCGGCGACTACCAGCAGCGGATCTACTACGGCGAGAAGACCAGCCAGTACTCGATCGTCGGCGGTCCCCAGAAGGAGATCGACTACTCCGACGACACCGGTGAGAAGACGACCAGCTACAAGGGCAAGAGCGGCGTCAACCTCTCGAACCCGGTCAACCGGGCGGCGTACGCGGTGGCCTTCAGCGAGCCGCAGATCCTCTACTCCGGCGCGATCGGTGAGGGCTCGCGGATTCTCTACAACCGCACGCCCAAGGAGCGCGTCGAGGCGGTGGCCCCCTGGCTGACCATCGACGGCGACGCCTATCCCGCGGTCGTCGGCGACAAGATCGAGTGGATCGTCGACGCGTACACGACGACGAACGGCTATCCGTACGCCTCGCGCACCACGCTCGGCGACACGACGGCCGACTCGCTGACCGCCGCCAACAACCAGCGGGCGGTGGTGGCCCAGCAGAACCAGGTCAACTACATCCGCAACTCGGTGAAGGCGACCGTCGACGCGTACACCGGCAAGGTCACGCTCTACGAGTGGGACACCAAGGACCCGGTCCTGAAGACCTGGAAGAAGGCCTTCCCCGGGACGGTGAAGCCGAAGGGCGACATCCCGCAGGCCCTCATGGACCATCTGCGGTACCCGCAGGACCTGTTCAAGGTCCAGCGCGAGCTGCTGACCCGCTACCACGTGAAGGACGCCGAGACGTTCCTCAGCGGCAGCGAGGTGTGGCAGGTGCCGGACGACCCGACGAACAAGTCGGGCAACGCGGTTCCGCCGTACTACCTCAGCATGAAGATGCCGGGTGAGCAGTCGCAGGCGTTCTCCCTGACGACGACGCTCACTCCGAACGGCCGCGACAACCTGAGTGCCTTCATGTCGGTCAACGCCGAAGCGGGCACGAGCGACTACGGCAAGATCAACATTCTCAAACTGCCCACCGGCAGAACGGTCGACGGACCGAAACGGGTGCAGAGCCAGTTCAACTCCGAGCCGTCCATCGCCGAGTCCATCAGGCTCCTCAGAGGTGGTGACTCGGAAGTCGAGTACGGCAACCTGCTGACGGTGCCGCTCGACGGCGGACTGCTCTACGTGGAGCCCGTCTACGTACGCGGTGGTGGACTGAAGTACCCGCTGCTGCGGAAGGTGCTGGTGACCTACGGAGGCGCGACGGCCTTCGAGGACACACTGGGGCAGGCGCTCGACAAGGTCTTCGGAGCGGAGGGTTCGACCGTCGAACCGCCGGACGAGGACGAGACGAACCCGCCGCCGACCTCCAGTGACCCGACGGTCCAGGAAGCGCTCGACGACGCCCAGAAGGCCTTCGACGACGGCCAGGAAGCCCTCAAGAAGGGCGACTGGGAGGCGTACGGAACGGCGCAGAAGGACCTGGAGGACGCGCTTGAGCGGGCCGAGGACGCCCAGGCCGCGGCCGACAAGAAGGCGGGCAGCGGCGACAAGGCCGGCGACTCGGGAGACAAGAACACCGAGGAGGGCGGCAAGCCGAGCAGCAGTCCGAGCAGCAGCAAGAGCCCGGACAGTGGCTGAGCGGAGCTGAGTCAGGAGCTCCTCCCGCGCCGTGGTACGGTTGCAACACAACGGCGCGGGGTGGAGCAGCTCGGTAGCTCGCTGGGCTCATAACCCAGAGGTCGCAGGTTCAAATCCTGTCCCCGCTACTGATGTTGAAGGACCCGGATCCTCACAGGATCCGGGTCCTTCTGCGTGTGCGGACCGTCAGCCGGGTGTGCGAGGACGCCCCTCGTTCACCAGTGCTGCCGCGGTGAAGGCCGCGCCGGACGAAGGGAGTTGCGGGAACTGTGTTTCACTTGTCTCTCTGTGGGCATGTCGACAAAACGCTGAAGTGACCTCACTGGCTGCGGTATACCAGGTGTACCCAGGTTGCAGGTGGTGCGACGATGGACGTTATGGGGGACAAGGCAACTCTGTTGGATACAGGGCGGTTTGTGCAGCCTTCCGACCGGGACGAGACCGGTGAGGCTGTGGAGGAGGCTCGTCAACGGCTCGCCGCGGAACAGGGCGACGCCGAGGCGATGAGTGTCCTCGGAGCCATGCTGCTCCGCCGCGGTGATCTCGACGGAGCCGAGCCGCAGCTGCGCGCTGCCACCGCGGCCGGTGACCGGGCCGCCGCCAACAACCTCGGTGTCCTCCTGCACCAGCGCGGCTACGCGGAGGAGGCCGCCGGATGGTGGCGGATCGCCGCCGTCGCCGGCTCCGCGGCCGCCGCGCACGCACTGGGCCGCCACCACCGTGAGCGCGGCGACGAGCCCGCCGCCGAGTACTGGCTGCGCCAGTCCGCCGAGCAGGGCCACGCGCTGGGCGCGTACGCGCTCGCCGATCTCCTGGAGCACCGCGGTGACCCGCGCGCCGAGGACTGGATGCGTGCCGCCGCCGAGCGAGGGCACCGCGAGGCCGCCTACCGGCTCGCGCGGGCACTCGACCGCACCACCGCGCACGCGGGCGAGACCGACACCGGGGCCGCCGGCTCCGAGAGCGCGGGCGAGGCGGCCGAGCAGTGGTACAGGCAGGCCGCCGCGCGCGGCCACCGCCGGGCCGCGCTGCACCTCGGGGCGATCCTGGAGAGGCGCGGGCAGCTCAAGGAGGCGGGGCGCTGGTATCTGACCTCCGCCAAGGACGGCGAGGCGCGGGCCGCCTGCGCGCTGGGCTTCCTGCTGCGGGACGCGGGCGACACCGAGAGCGCGGCCGTGTGGTGGCTGCGCGCCGCCCAGGACGGCGACGGGAACGCCGCCAACGCCCTGGGCGCGCTGCACGCCGAGCGCGGCGAGACGCAGACCGCCGAGCGCTGGTACCGGGCCGCGATGGACGCGGGCGACGTGAACGGCGCGTACAACCTCGGGCTGCTCTGCGCCGAGCAGTCGCGGACGGCCCAGGCCGAACAGTGGTACCGGCGGGCGGCGTACGCGGGGCACCGCGAGGCGGCGAACGCGCTGGCCATTCTGCTGCTGCAGGTCGGTGACGCCGCCGGGGCCGAGCCGTGGTTCTCCAAGGCCGCCGAGGCCGGCAGCGTCGACGCCGCGTTCAACCTCGGCATCCTGCACGCCGGGCGCGGTGAGGACGCGGCTGCGCTGCGGTGCTACGAGCGGGCCGCCGCGGCCGGGCACACCGAGGCCGCGCTCCAGGTCGGCATCGCCCGGCTCCGGGACGGCGACGAGTCGGCCGCCGAGCGGCATCTGCGGTGCGCCGCCGGAGGTGGCAGCGCGGAGGGGGCGTACCGGCTGGCCACCGTGCTCGACGCGCGGCGTCCGCCCGCGCCCGAACACGAGCTGGGGGAGCCCGCCACCGAGAAGAGCGAGTGCGAGGAGTGGTACGAGCGGGCCGCTTCCCAGGGGCATCGGCGGGCCCAGGTGCGCGTGGGGATGCTGGCGTCCGCGCGCGGGGACGTCGTGGAGGCCGCCCGGTGGTATCGCGAGGCGGCGGAGGCGGGGTCGCGGAACGGGGCGTTCAACCTGGGGCTGCTGCTGGCTCGGGAGGGGAGTGAGCCCGAGGCCGCGCTGTGGTGGGCCCGGGCCGCCGACGCGGGGCATGGACGGGCGGCGCTGCGGCTCGCCCTTGTCTACGCGCGTCGTGGGGAGCTGGCCGAGGGGCAGCGGTGGGCCGATCGGGCGGTGTCGCTCGGGCCGGGGGAAGTGGCTGAGCGGGCTGCGCGGTTGCGGGACGCGTTGCGGCAGGAGCTGTCTGCGTGAACCCTCCGGGTGGGGGGCGATGGGGGAGTGGGGGTGGGGGGTTTCGCCCCCGCCGCCCCTACCCTTCCCGTCACTGCATGGGGGCTGCGCCCCCTCGCCCCCCCCCGTATCGCGCTGCGCGCTCGTCCTCAAGCGCCGGACGGGCTGAGGCTTAGGGGGCTGCGCCCCTTGCCCCCCTGTCGCGCTTCGCGCTCGTCCTCAAGCGCCGGACGGGCTGGAAAGCCGGGATTTGCGCTGGTCGGCGGGGGTGGCGTAGTGTTCAGTTCATCGACGCGGGGTGGAGCAGCTCGGTAGCTCGCTGGGCTCATAACCCAGAGGTCGCAGGTTCAAATCCTGTCCCCGCTACTGAAGACCGAAGGCCCGGAACCAGATCACTGGTTCCGGGCCTCCGGTGTTTCCGCGGGGCCCCGCGGAAACGGGGTCCTCAGGCTGCCGCGCAGTTCGGGCAGAGACCTCGGTATGTCACCTCTACGTTCGAGACCGTGTAGCCGAAGCGCTCGGAGTCGGGGAGGTCCGCCAGCGGGTTGCCGTCCGGGTGCACGTCCTTGATCGCGCCGCACTGGGCGCAGACCAGGTGGTGGTGCGGCCGGTGGGCGTTCGGGTCGTACCGCTTCGCGCGCTTGTCCGTGGCGACTTCCAGCACCTCGCCGAGCGAGACCAGCTCACCCAGGGTGTTGTAGACGGTCGCCCGGGAGATCTCCGGGAGTCGCACCACGGCGCGTGCGTGTACCTCGTCGGCCGTCAGGTGGACGTGGTCCCCGTTCAGGACCTCGGCCACGACGCGCCGCTGCGCGGTCATGCGCCAGCCGCGTCCGCGCAGTCGTTCCAACAGGTCGCTCATGCGCACAGCTTAACAGTCTGCTGGACCAGAACCCGAACAGGTGTGACTTTGGAGCTTGGATTGACTTAGACAAAGTCTATTGTAGGATCGAGCTTGGCTCTGGCCCAAGGTCGGGCCCGTGGACAGGACTGGCAAGGAATGACGCAGGAGGCGCACGTGACGCAGGGACCGCTTACGACGGAGGCCGGCGCGCCGGTGGCCGACAACCAGAACAGCGAGACCGCGGGCATCGGCGGCCCCGTCCTCGTCCAGGACCAGCTCCTGCTGGAGAAGCTCGCGCACTTCAACCGCGAGCGCATCCCGGAGCGGGTCGTGCACGCCCGTGGCGCCGGCGCCTACGGCACGTTCACGGTCACCGCCGATGTCACCCCGTACACGCGCGCCGCGTTTCTCTCCGAGGTCGGCAAGCAGACCGAGACCTTCCTGCGGTTCTCCACCGTGGCCGGCAACCTCGGCTCGGCCGACGCCGTCCGTGACCCGCGCGGCTGGGCGCTGAAGTTCTACACCGAGGAGGGCAACTACGACCTCGTCGGCAACAACACCCCGGTGTTCTTCGTCAAGGACGCCATCAAGTTCCCCGACTTCATCCACACGCAGAAGCGCGACCCGTACACGGGCTCGCAGGAAGCCGACAACGTGTGGGACTTCTGGGGGCTGAGCCCCGAGAGCACCCACCAGGTGACCTGGCTCTTCGGTGACCGCGGCATCCCCGCCTCGTACCGCCACATGAACGGGTACGGCTCGCACACCTACCAGTGGAACAACGAGGCCGGCGAGGTCTTCTGGGTCAAGTACCACTTCAAGACCGACCAGGGCATCAAGAACCTGACGACCGAGGAGGCGGTGAACGTCTCCGGTCTCGACCCCGACTCGCACCAGCGTGATCTGCGGGAGTCGATCGAGCGCGGCGACTTCCCGTCCTGGACCGTTCAGGTGCAGATCATGCCGGCGGCCGACGCGGCGACCTACCGCTTCAACCCGTTCGACCTCACCAAGGTGTGGCCGCACGCGGACTACCCGCCGATCGAGATCGGGAAGCTGGAGCTCAACCGCAACCCGGAGAACATCTTCGCCGAGGTCGAGCAGTCCGTCTTCAGCCCCGCGCACTTCGTGCCGGGCATCGGACCCTCGCCCGACAAGATGCTCCAGGGCCGCCTCTTCGCGTACGGCGACGCCCACCGCTACCGCGTCGGCGTCAACGCCGACCACCTGCCGGTGAACCGTCCGCACGCCACCGAGGCGCGTACCAACTCCCGTGACGGCTTCCTGTACGACGGCCGCCACAAGGGTGCGAAGAACTACGAGCCGAACAGCTTCGGCGGTCCCGTCCAGACGGACCGGCCGCTGTGGCAGCCCCTGCCCGTCACCGGTGTCACCGGCAACGGCGAGGCGCCGGTCCACGCCGAGGACAACGACTTCGTCCAGGCGGGCAATCTCTACCGTCTGATGTCCGAGGGCGAGCAGGAGCGGCTGATCGACAACCTGGCGGGCTTCATCTCCCAGGTCTCGCGCGAGGACATCGCCGCGCGGGCGATCGGCAACTTCCGTCAGGCCGACGAAGACTTCGGCAAGCGGCTGGAAGCCGCGGTCCAGGCCCTGCGCGGCTGACACCGGCAGCGGCTGACGTCGGCAACGGCCGGCGTCGGCGGCTGCCGACACCAGCACTGGATCGCTTGCCGTAGAGAGCGGGCCGGATTCCCTCGTACCGGGGAGCCGGCCCGCTCACCTTTTGTCAGGCGGGAGTGGGCTGACGGAGGGGTGCCCAGCAGCGGATGATGTCGCGGACCGAGACGATGCCGACCGGCTCGCCCCGGTCGCACACGATGAGATGGCGGAAACCGCCGTGCGCCATCGCCCGGGCGGCCTCCTCCAGCGTCCAGGTCGGGGCCGCGAACACCACGTCGGTGGTCGTGTGCGCGTGTGCCCGCTCGGTGTCCGGGTTCTGGCCCAGGCCGACGGAGTTGAGGATGTCGCGCTCGGTGAGGATGCCGATCCCCATGCCGTCGGGATCGAGGACCACCGCCGCTCCGACGCGGCGCGCGGCCATCAGGGTGGATGCCTTCCGGAGAGTGTGGGCGGGGCCGATGGTGAGGACCACCGTGCTCATGGCGTCGCGGACGAGCATGGACGGAGCCACCTCCTACGAATCCGTTCGTTAACGAATTCACAAGTTCACAAGTGGGGGAACTCTCAGAGTCGCAGTTAAAGGGAGGGTCAACAAGAGGGCGTACGCGGCTGGTTCGGGGCGCGTGATCTCCCGCCCGTGCCCCGGACGATGCCACGCGCCTCACGCGCGCCGGTCCCGTGGCGCCGGCCGGTGACGGCGACCGGTGGCGACTAGTAGCGCTGGTTCAGGTACCCCAGCAGCTCGTCGTGGAGGATGCCGTTCGAGGCCGCCGCGTTGCCGCTGTGCGGGCCCGGACGGCCGTCGAGGCCGGTGAAGGAGCCGCCCGCCTCGGTCACCACGATCGCGGTGGCGGCCATGTCCCAGAGCGAGAGTTCGGGTTCCGCGCAGATGTCGACCGAGCCCTCGGCGACCATCATGTACGGCCAGAAGTCGCCGTACGCGCGCGTGCGCCACACCTCGCGGGACAGATCGAGGAAGCCGTCCAGCAGACTGCGCTCCTCCCAGCCGCTCAGCGAGGAGTACGCGAACGAGGCGTCCTTCATCCGCGAGACCTGGGAGACCCGCAGACGGGACGCGGACGACAGACTGCGGCCGGTGAAGGCGCCGTGGCCCTTCGAGGCCCACCAGCGGCGGGCGAGCGCGGGCGCGGAGACCACGCCGACGACCGGCTGGTAGCCGCCCTCTCCTGCCTCCATCAGCGCGATCAGCGTGGCCCAGACGGGCACTCCGCGTACGTAGTTCTTGGTGCCGTCGATCGGGTCGATCACCCAGCGGCGGGGGCCCGTGCCCTCCACCCCGTACTCCTCGCCGAGGATCGCGTCCCGTGGCCGTGCCCGTCCGAGGTGACCGCGGATCAGTTCCTCGGCGGCTTTGTCGGCCTCGCTCACCGGGGTCATGTCCGGCTTGGTCTCGACCTTGAGGTCGAGCGCCTTGAACCGGTCCATCGTCGCGGCGTCGGCGGCGTCCGCCAGGACATGGGCGAGGCGCAGGTCATCGCGATAGTCGGGCATGAGGGAACGGTACCGCTCCGTGGGGTGCGGCTATAGGGCTGGGGTTGTGGAGACGGTACGGAGCGTGGGGCCGCGGGGCCGCTGGGCCGCGGGGTTGGGGGAGGAGGGGTCGGCGTGGTTGAGGGGTGCGGGTGAGTGAGGGCTGGCCGCGCAGTTCCCCGCGCCCCTTAAAAGCGTGGGGTGCGCCCCAGTCTTTCGCCCCTGAGGGGCGCGGGGACTGCGCGACCAGCCACAGCGCCGCCGCACCTTCCCACCGCCCGTTCCGCCCCCCACGGCCCGTTCCGCCCCCACGGCCCGTCCCGACCCTCACCGTCCGACCGGACCCCCCGGCCCGACCGGACCATCCCGGCCCGGCGGGACCATCCCGGCCCGGCGGGGCCAGCCGCACCCCAAGACGCGCCCAAGGGCGCACACCCCCGCTTCCGCGGAGGCCGTACGCCCCCTACCCCGTGCGAACTCTTGACAGTGCCCCCGCGCGCGTCAACTCTGATGCGCAGAGCCGATCGCCCCAGGGAGGCGATGATGCCAGCAGCGCGGGAATCCCTACTGGACGCCGCCTACACGGCGCTCGGACGCCGTCCGTGGTCCGCTGTGCGGATGGTCGACGTCGCCGCCGTCGCCGGAGTCTCCCGGCAGACCCTCTACAACGAGTTCGGGAGCAAGGAAGGCCTCGCCCGCGCGCTCGTACGACGGGAGGCCGACGCGTATCTCGCGGGCGTGGAGCGCGCACTCGTGAGCCGTCCGGAGCCCCGGGAGAGGCTGGCCGCGGCGGCGGAGTGGACGGCGTCGGCGGCCCGCGGGAACGTGCTGGTGCGCGCGATGCTCACGGGGTGCTGGGGCGAGCGGCTGCCCTCCCCGACCCTGTCGGCCGTGCCGTCGTCCTCCGCCGTGCCGGCTCAGCGCCGGGCCGACGGGCCGCTGCCCTCGCCCGGTGACTTCGTGGCGTTGGTACGGGACCGGGCCGTCGCCTCGCTGGCCGCGCACGGCGGGTCGAAGACGGAGGCGGCGGAGCTGGCCCGGGCCTGTGAACTCGCGGTGCGGCTGGGGGTGTCGTGCGTGCTGGCCCCGGCGGGCGAGGGGGGCACGGCGGGGCTGGTCCGCAACGCGCTCGCCACCGTGCGGTCCGTGGTCTGAGGCGCCCGCGCGAACGGAGAGACGGAGCGGCGGGGCCGACTCAGTGGGACGAGCCCGACAGTTGCAGGCCGATGACTCCTATGATCACGAACGAGATCGAGACGATCTTCAACGTGGACACCAGGTCGTCGAGGAAGATCATGCCGTAGATGGCGGTGCCGGCCGCGCCGATGCCCGTCCACACCGCGTAGGCGGGGCCCACGTCGAGCTTCTTCAGGGACAGGGTCAGCAGGCCGAAGCTGCCCAGTGCGAAGACGCAGAAGGCGATCGTCGGCCAGAGTCTCGTGAAGCCGTGGGAGAGCTTGAGGCAGACGGCGAAACCCGTCTCCAGCAACCCCGCCACGACGACCAGCAGCCACGCCATGTGATGCCCTCCCACGCTCCGTGACCGCTTCGTCGCACCTGGACCCAACTCGGTGCGATTATGCCTTTACCGTCGCGCCGAGGACGCAAACAACACAGAGGTCACCCGTACAGGGATCACGGGCGCGGATCGCACGTGCGGATCACCCGCGGGGATCACCCGCGGGGATCAGTCACCCTCGCGCCGCTCCCTGGTCGAGAGCAGCCGGCGCAGCGAGTACAGGCGGGCCGGGTCCGCGTGGCCCTCGGCGACCCACGCGTCCAGCGCGCAGTCCGGCTCGTCGTGGCTGCACGCGCGCGGGCAGCCCTCCGTGCCGGGCTCCAGGTCGGGGAACGCCTTGATGACCTGCGACGGGTCCACGTGGTGCAGCCCGAAGGACCGCACGCCCGGTGTGTCGACGAGCCAGCCCTCGTCGCCGGGCAGGGGAACCGCGCGCGCCGAGGTCGTGGTGTGTCTGCCGCGTCCCGTGACCGCGTTGACGACACCCGTGGACCGCCGCCGCTCCGTCGACACGAGCGCGTTGACCAGCGTCGTCTTGCCCACGCCCGAGTGCCCGACGAACGCCGTGATCTTGCCGTCCAGCTGCTTGCGTACGCGCTCGACGGCCTCGCCGCTCTCCAGCTCCTCCCGGCTCGTCACGACGTACGGGACGCCCAGCGCCCCGTACGCCTCCAGGAGTTCGTCGGGGGACGCCAGGTCCGACTTGGTGAGGACGAGGAGCGGGTCGAGGCCGCCCGCGTACGCCGCGACCAGGCAGCGGTCGATCAGGCGGGGGCGGGGCTCCGGGTCGGCGAGGGCCGTGACGATGGCCAGCTGGTCGGCGTTGGCGACGACCACCCGCTCGTACGGATCGTCGTCGTCGGCCGTGCGGCGCAGGACGGAGGTCCGCGGCTCGATGCGGACGATCCTGGCGAGGGTGTCCTTCTTGCCGGTCAGATCGCCGACGATGGCCACCCGGTCGCCGACGACCGCCGCCTTTCGGCCCAGCTCGCGCGCCTTCATGGCGAAGACGACGCGGTCGTCCACGAGGCAGGTCAGCCGGCCGCGGTCGACGGTGATGACCATGCCCTCGGCCGCGTCCTCGTGCTTGGGCCGGATGTTCGTCCGGGGGCGGTTGCCCTTGCGGTTGGGGCGCGAGGGGATGTCGTCCTCGTCGGTGTGCTTGCCGTAACGGCGCATGATCCCGGTCCGCCCGTCAGTTCCCGAGCATTCCGGACCACAGATCGGGGAAGTCCGGCAGGGTCTTCGCCGTCGTCGCCACGTTCTCGATCTGTACGCCCTCCACCGCGAGGCCGATGATCGCGCCCGCGGTCGCCATGCGGTGGTCGTCGTAGGTGTGGAAGATGCCGCCGTGCAGCGGGCGCGGGCGGATGTGGAGACCGTCGGCGGTCTCGGTGACGTCACCGCCGAGTTCGTTGATCTCCTTGGTGAGCGCGGCCAGCCGGTCCGTCTCGTGCAGCCGCAGGTGCGCCACGCCGCGCAGGGTCGAGGGGGAGTCGGCCAGCGCCGCGACCGCCGCGATGCCCGGGGTCAGCTCGCCGACCTCGCCCAGGTCCACGTCGAGGCCGTGGATCGAGCCGGAACCGGTGAACTCAAGGCCCCGGTCGGTCAGTTCGCAGGAACCGCCCATCTCGGTGAAGATCTCGCGCAGCCGGTCGCCCGGCTGGGTGGTGCGGGCCGGCCAGTCGGGGATGACGACCGTGCCGCCGGTGACCAGCGCGGCCGCCAGGAACGGCTGGGCGTTCGACAGGTCAGGCTCGACCGTCAGATCGCGGCCCAGCAGCGCGCCCGGCGTGACCCGCCAGACGTTCGGCTCGCCGCCCGACTCCGGGGTGTCCACCTGCGCGCCGATCGAGCGCAGCATGTCGACGGTCATCCGGATGTGCGGCATGGACGGCAGCGTCGAGCCCGTGTGCCGTACCTCCACGCCCTGGTTGAACCGCGGCCCTGACAGCAGCAGCGCCGACACGAACTGCGAGGACGAGGACGCGTCGATCTCGACCGGGCCGCCCTCCAGCGCCCCGCCACCCTGCACGGTCAGCGGCAGCGCGCCCCGGTTGTCGTCGTCGATCCGGGCCCCGAGGGCACGCAGACCGTTGATCACGCCGTGCAGCGGCCGCTCGTACGAACGGGGGTCGCCGTCGAAGCGGATGGGGCCGTCGGCGAGCGTGGCGACCGGCGGCAGGAAGCGCATCACCGTGCCGGCGTTGCCCACGTCGACCGTGGTCGGGCCCTGCAGGCCCGAGGGGATCACACGCCATGCCTCGCCGGAACCGTCGGGGCCCACGCCCTCCTCGATCCCGACGCCCATCGCCCGCAGGGCACCGGCCATCAGGAGAGTGTCGCGGGAACGCAGCGGGCGGCGGAGCCAGCCGGGCTCTGCCGCGAGCGCCGCGAGGACGAGCGCACGGTTGGTGACCGACTTGGACCCGGGCACGTGGACCGTCGCGTCGACGGCTCCGCTCGCGTGCGGGGCGGGCCAGAGGGCGGTGAGTGCGGGGTTAACGGGCATGCCCTCACTTTAGTGGGGGTTCGCTCCGCTGGGTTTGCCCGGGAAGTGGCCGCGGTTCGGCTGCCGCCGGCTCGGTGGGGGCAGCCGTCGGGTGCGGGTGCGGGTGCGGGTGCGCTGTGGTTGGTCGCGCAGTTCCCCGCGCCCCCGAAAGGGGCCGCGCCCCGTCTCAGGCGCGCCCCGTCCCGTGACTCACGCGCCTCGCAGGTCCAGGAGCCATGTGCCGCCCGCTATCAGGGAGCACAGGGACACCGCGTGGAAGAGGAACAGCCATACGCCCGCCGGTACGTGGGTCAGGCGGGAGAGCTGGTCCGCGTCCGAGTCGCCCGCTCCACCGCGCATGCGCTTGGCCTGGAGTTCGAAGGCCGGGCGCACGCCGCCCAGGAGCAGGAACCAGACGACGGCGTACGCGAACGCCGCCTGGACCTGCGGACCGGCCAGCCAGGACACCGCCACGAACGTGCCGCCGCTGACGAGGACCGTGAGGGCGCCGTACGCGTTGCGGATCATCACCAGCATGGCCACGAGCAGCAGCGTGGCCAGCCAGAGCAGGGCGGTGATGTGACCGGCCGCCAGCAGCGCGGCGCCGCCCAGGCCGAGCAGCGGGGGAGCCGTGTAGCCCGAGGCCGCCGTGAGAATCATGCCGAGACCGGTCGGCTTGCCGCGGCTGACGGTGAGACCGCTGGTGTCGGAGTGCAGCCGGATACCGCTGAGGCTGCGGCCGGTGAGCAGCGCGACCAGACCGTGGCCGCCCTCGTGGGCGATGGTGATGGCGTTGCGCGAGAGCCGCCACACCGGGTGCGGCACGATCACGGCGAGCGCGGCCACCATCGTGGTGACGACGACCCAGGTGTCGGGGTCGGGCTGGCTCCCGAAGACCTCGTCCCAGACGGTCGCCAGCGAGGTGGCTGCGGTGCTGTCCATGGTCGGCTCGGGCTCCCTTGGGGCGCGGTCGGCGGGTGCCGCGCGTGGCGCGGTCGTCGAGTGGCGGTGATCAGGCGACGGGTGGCCTGGCAGTCTGACACGAATGGGCGAACGGTAGGTGAGACGCAGGAACGACGGCGATCGTTCCTGCCGGCGCACGCGCTCCGAGGAGAGCACACCGTCGCGCGGCGGGCCGGGGACATGGGCGTTCCCGGAACGGGCCCGCTCCTGGTCGTGGATAATTGCCCGGTGCTGACTGAGGCGGCACGATCTGGCGTTTTCGCAGGTGGAGGGGTGGTTCCAGATGTGCGGACGGTATGCGGCCAGTCGTGGGCCCGAAGATCTCGCGGGGGTCTTCGAGATCGAGAAGTGGGAACCGGACGACGCCCTGGAGCCCGACTACAACGTGGCTCCGACCAAAGAGGTCTACGCGGTCCTGGACCGACCCCTCAAGGGCACCGAGGACCCCGAGCCGGTCCGCCAGCTGCGCCGCCTCAAGTGGGGCCTGATCCCCTCCTGGTCCAAGACGCCCGAGGGCGGCGCCCGGATGATCAACGCCCGCGCCGAGACCGTCCATGAGAAGCCCTCGTTCCGGAAGGCCTTCACCTCCCGTCGCTGTGTCATACCGGCCGACGGGTATTACGAGTGGGTGACCGGCACCGGCGAGCGCGACCTGGAGGTGGAGGGCAAGAAGAAGCGGCCCCGCAAGCAGCCGTACTTCGTGCTCCCCGCCGACGGCTCCGTCTTCGCGATGGCCGGGCTGTACGAGTTCTGGCGGGACCGGACGCTGCCCGACGACCACCCCCGCGCCTGGTGGGCGACGTGCTCCGTCATCACCACGGAGGCCGAGACCTCCCCGCTGGCGGTCGGCCCCGAGGAGGGCCCGCGCTCCCTCGCCGACATCCACCCGCGGATGCCGCTCATGCTCACCCCGGACCGCTGGGACGCCTGGCTCGACCCCTCCCGTACGGACGTCGAGGACCTGCGCTCCCTGCTCGCGCCGCCGCCCGAGGGGCTGATGCGGGCGTATCCCGTCTCCACGGCGGTGAGCAACGTCCGCAACAACGGTCCGGAGCTGCTGAAGGAGCTGGAGGGGCCCGAGGAGGGCACACTCTTCTGACGTGACGCATGTGACGAAGAGCATGGAGACGGCCGGGACCACCGAGACACCCGGGACCACCGAGACACCCGGGACCGTCGAGACACCCGGGGCCGTCGAGACGGTCGAGACGGACGCGGGTACGGCCCGGATCACCTGGCACCCGGCGAAGAAGAAGACCGGGAAGTCGGAGAGCGGGGCGCGGCTGGTGCTGGCCGTCAGCCATGGCGCCGGAGGCGGGATCGAGGCCCGCGACCTCCAGGCGCTCGCCGCCGTACTGCCCGCGCACGGCGTGACCGTGGCCCTCGTCGAACAGCCCTGGCGGGTGGCGGGCAAGAAGCTCGCGCCCGCGCCGAGGACGCTGGACGTGGGCTGGCGGGGCCTGTGGCCGGCGCTCACCGGGCCGGGGCTCCCGGTCGTCGCGGGCGGCCGCAGCGCCGGAGCCCGCGTCGCCTGCCGCACGGCCACCGAGCTGGGCGCCCACGCCGTACTCGCCCTCAGCTTCCCCCTGCACCCGCCCGGCAGGCCGGAGAAGTCCCGCGCCGCCGAACTGCTCGGAGCCGGGGTGCCCACGCTCGTCGTACAGGGCGGCAACGACCCGTTCGGACGCCCCGAGGAGTTCCCGCAGGGTTCGTACGAGCTGGTCGAGGTGCCGTACGGCGATCATGGGTTCGCCGTCCCGAAGCGTGCGCCCGTCGACCAGGACGAGAGCCTGACGGTCATCACGGACGGCGTCCTGAAGTGGGTTTCGTCACTCCCGTGACCCCGGGAATGTTGCGCAGCGGACCACTGTTGTGCGGATCAGACAGCACGGAAGGTGTGCTGGGAGACGTCGTACGAGAGGAAGTCCGCCGCATGGGTTCGACCATCTGCCCGAGCCGTGGCAGCAGCACAGACCTGGAGTGGTCGGTGCTGCACGCGGCGAAGACCGCCCCTGTTCGGGTGGCGGGCGGACCGGATCGGCAAGCCGCCGCGACCGCTGGTCGTCTATTCTCCGATTCAGGTGGGACCGGTTTCGGCCCCGCCCAGACTCTGGAGGAGGTGGGTCCGGTCACAGGGACCGACGCAGGGACCGAAAACGGCCAGGCGGAGCAGCCCGAGGACACGGGCAGCAGCGAGTCGACCGCTGAGCGCAATGTGCGCTTCGAGCGGGACGCGCTGGAGTTCCTCGACCAGATGTACTCGGCCGCGCTGCGCATGACGCGGAACCCGGCCGACGCCGAGGACCTGGTGCAGGAGACGTACGCCAAGGCGTACGCGTCCTTCCACCAGTTCCGTGAGGGCACCAACCTCAAGGCGTGGCTGTACAGGATCCTCACCAACACCTTCATCAACTCGTACCGCAAGAAGCAGCGCGAGCCCCAGCGGTCCGCCGCCGAGGAGATCGAGGACTGGCAGCTGGCGCGCGCCGAGTCGCACATGTCGACCGGTCTGCGCTCCGCCGAGTCGCAGGCGCTCGACCACCTGCCCGACTCGGACGTCAAGTCGGCGCTGCAGGCGATCCCCGAGGAGTTCCGCATCGCGGTCTATCTCGCGGACGTCGAGGGCTTTGCGTACAAGGAGATCGCGGACATCATGGGGACACCCATCGGTACGGTGATGTCCCGCCTGCACAGGGGTCGCCGTCAGTTGCGCGGCATGCTGGAGGACTACGCCAAGGACCGCGGCCTCGTCCCGGCGGGCGCCGGAGAGTCGGACGGAACGAAAGGCTCGGGCTCATGAGCTGCGGAGAGCCGCACGAGACGGACTGCAGTGAAGTACTCGATCATCTCTACGAGTTCCTCGACCACGAGATGCCCGATGCCGACTGCACCAAGTTCGAGGTGCACTTCGAGGAGTGCTCACCGTGCCTTGAGAAGTACGGGCTCGAGCAGGCCGTGAAGAAGCTCGTCAAGCGGTGCTGTGGTCAGGACGACGTGCCGACCGATCTGCGGGCGAAGGTCATGGGCCGTATCGAGCTGATCCGTTCGGGCGAGGCGGTGCCCGAGCACGAGGTCACGACCGCGGACGTGCGCGGCGCCGCCGCCGAGGGCTGAGCGGCTCCCGAGCCCCCTGTAGACACACCCGATGCCGGACCGGTTCAGCCGGTCCGGCATCGGTGCGTTGTGGGTGTGGCCGCCGTGGGGCGTGTGGCGGGCTTGGCAGACGCGGCGGGCTTGGCGTCAGACCTCCAGTGCCGTTTCGATCCGCTTGAGGCTGTGCCGGGCCAGCGCGAGGTTGCTGCGGCTGCGGTCGAGCGCGAGGTACAGGAAGAGCGTGCCGCCGCTGGCGGTGAGCGGGCGTATCAGGTGGTACTGCTTGCCCAGCGTGATCAGGATGTCCTCGATGGTGTCGTCCATGGCCAGCGAGGAGAGCGTCCGCAGCTTCGCGCGCATCACCTCGGTGTTGCCCGCCGACGCGAGTTCCAGGTCGAGCGTCGGTCCGCCGCCGAGCGTGCCGAGCGCCATGCCGCTCTCGTAGTCGACGAGGGAGACGCCGATGGCGCCTTCCACGGACATGGCTTCCTTGAGCGCGGTCTCGATGTTCATGCTGCTGCCCCAATTCCTCGGTGACGCTGTTCGGTCGTTGCCTGTACAACTACGATCGAACACAAGCGGGTAGTGCGTCACAAAATACAAAATATGGCGTCTGTTGCGTAAGTTGAAGCTCAAAGTAGTGTGCGACGTCAAGACGTGAAGGGGGAACGGGGTAATGACGACGGCCGTTGATGCCTCCCTGGTCCGGCTTCTCGACTCCCCCGGAGTCACCGGCGTCGCCCTGGTCGACGCGGTCACCGGCCTCACCTACGGGGTGGCCGGGAACGCGGACGAGGCGGGGGACGGCGCCGAGTGCGCCGAACTCGCGGCCCTCATCGCCGAACGACTGGGGCGGGCGGGCGCCGAGGGGGAGTTGGAGAGCGTGATCATGACCAGCACGCGGCGCCACCAGGTGCTGCTCGCCGTCGCGCGGCCGGTCGGCGACCCGCTGCTGCTGACCGCGGGGATGGACCGGGAACGGGCCAACCTGGCGCTCGCCACGCGGAGTCTGGCCGACCGGGCCGCCGAGGTGCTCGCATGACGACAGCCGAGGCGCGCAATCTGCCCGCGCTGTTGCAGGGGTTGCACGAAGACGGTCACAGCGGCACCGTCCGGGTGTCCGGATCCCCAGGCGGAACGATTCACCTGAGGGGCGGACTGATTGTCGCGGTCGAGACCCCCGGGGCCCCGACCGCCACCTCCGTGCTGCTCACACCGGGTCGTGTCGACGACGAGACCTGGCTGGCCGCCTGTGCGGCGGAGCCCGACACGGACCGGCTGGGCGGGTACCTGGTGTCCGCCGGGCTGATCGGCGCCGCCGAACTGGAAGTCGTGTGCACCGCGGCGGTGTTCGACGCGGCCTTCGCCGTGGCGATCGGGCCGCCCGGCGGCTGGACGCTGGACGGCCCGGAACCGACCCTCCACGCCGGGTCCGGTGTGGAGCCGCGGCGGCTGACCGAGGAGACCACTCGGCGCATCGTGCGGCTCTCCGGCGCGTGGGGCGCGCCGGGTGAACTCGCCCGGATACGGCCCGCGGCGGTTCCGGACGCCGGCCTGCGCCGTGGCCTTTCGGACCGTCACCGCGCGGTGCTGAGCACCGTCAACGGCCGCCGTACCGCCCGGGACATGGCCTTCACCCTCGGGCGCGGGCTGTACGCGATCATGCTGGACCTGACCCGTCTGGAGGCCCAGGGCCTCATCCGCTGGGAGACGGGCGGCCCGTCCGAGGGGCGGCCCAGCACCGCCCCGCGCGTGCTGCCGGCCCGCGGCGCCCCGGACGCGCCCGCGACGAACACCCCGCAGGCCGAGCCGCCCGCGAAGGCGGCACCGCTGCCGAGGCGTACGCGCGGCGGCGCCTCATGGCCGGGGGACGACCGGACCGGCGCGAGCCGACCGCGCGACGGCCAGTCGCAGGCAGTCGGGGCCCGCGAGGGCGAGCCGCGCGAGGCCCTCGTGCCGGACGGGCAGGCGCGGGAAGGCCCGTCGGGGCAGACGCCCGCTGAGGGAAGCGACGCTCTGCCCGCGGGGACGACCGGGGGGCACGGGGGCTAGTGAGTTCAAGCAGACGTCGGGCGGCGAAGCGTCTTCGACGGGGGACAGCCGCGGAAGCCCGACGCACGGCGAACCGGCGAACGCGCGGCGCGGATGCCGGGCCGGGTCCGGGCGCCGCTTCGGGTCCGGATGCCGCTTCGGGTCCGGATGCCGGGTTGGCGCGGGACTTCGCGTCGGCACGGGATGGCGTACCCGGAGCGGGTGCCGTACCGGGGCCGGATGTGGTACCGGCGTCAGATGGCGTATCGGGATCGGACGCCGGGTCGGGTTCGGACACCGCGTCGGCACGGGAGGACGTACCGGGAGCGGATGCCGGGTCGGCGCCGCGGACGGGCGCCGAGCCGGGGGCGGTGTCCGGTGCCGAAGCCGGAGTTGGCGGCGGGGCCTGGGGCGGGGGCGCGGCGTCGGGTTCGGGTGGCGAGCGGGGGGCGGGTAGCCCGCCGTCGGCGTTCGCGCGTAGGCCGCCGCCCCTGCCGGTGCGGGGGGACGGCTCGTCCGCCGGTGCGAAGCCGTTCGCTTTGCCCCCGTTGTCGCCCGAGCAGCTGGCCGCCGATCAGCCCTCTCTCGACATGCTGCGCCGGGTCCGCCGGGGCCTGGGCGCACTTCCGGAAGCCGACTGATACCGCTCCGACCGCACCACGACCACACATGCACGCAGCAAGGAGCGCCATGAGCGACACGTCGCAGCCCAATCCCCTCACCGAGATCCTGACCTCTCTGCGCGACCGGGTGATGGGGGTCTCCGAAAGCGTCCTGTCCACCGCGGACGGACTCCTCGTGGTCGCCGACACGGACTCCTCCCACGCCGAGTCCGTCGCCGCGCTCGCCGCCGCGACCCTCGGGGTGGCCCGCCGTATGGCCGACCAGACGGGCGTCGGGGCGCTGCGCGAGGTGGTGGCGAGGTGCGGCTCGGGACACGTCATCGTCATGGCCGTGGGCGACCGTGCCCTGCTGACCGTGATGGGGGACGACGGCCTCGACCTCGCCGCGCTCCAGCGGGAGTCGCCCGCCACGGTGGAGCAGTTGACCCAGGCGCTCGCGGCCGACGTGGCGCGCTGAACCGCCGGCCCGGAGACCGATCCGGGCGTTGACGGCTCCGGCCCGGCGCGAACCTCGTACGAGCGCGCGGCTCACTCGAACGGGCGAATCTGCTCCCCTCGGCCCGGTGAATCGGCCCATGCCTCCCCCGAGCCCCACCCGACCGCCCTATCGTCCATGTCCCGAAGGCTGTACGGAGGCCTGCACGAGGTCTGCACGGGGCCCGTGCCGGATCCGTACAGGGCTCGTGCGAGTGGTCTGTGCCGGAGGGGAGCTGCGCCATGCGGTCGGTCCCGCCGTGGGCGCGTGTCTACGTCGTCTGCACCGCGCTCGCCGCGGCGTTCTGTGCCGTGCCGGTTCCGGACACCCGCGCTCCCTGGCCCGCGGTGGCGCTGTTCGCGGCGCTCTGCGCGGCCTGCGAACTGCTCGCCGCGAGCCGCTTCGCGGGCGACGGCGAGCCCGAGGGCGCGGGCGCGTCCGGCGAGGCAGGGGCCTCCCTCAGATGGCATACGCCGGTCATGCTCGCCGCCGCGTTCCTGCTGCCACCGCCCGCCGCCGCGCTCGTACCGTTGCCGGGGGCGCTGCTGGCCCGGGTCGAGCAGCGGCCGCGGTGGCTGCGCCGGGTGTGGCGGGCCGCGCAGCTCGCGCTCAGCACGTGGGCCGCGTCGAAGGTCCACTGGTCGCTGGGCGGCCGGGACGCGGTCGTCACGTCCGACTTCCCCTACGCCCTGGTGGCCGCCGGCGCGGCCGTGGTGGCGTTCTGCCTGGTACTGACCGTGCTCGACGGGGGCATCCTGGCGCTCGCCGAGCGGGTACCGGTACGGGCCGCCTGGCGCGGCCTGTTCCTGCGCTCGCTCGCGCCCGTCGCCGTGCACGGCCTCGCGGGGCTGATGATGGCGGTGCTCTGGCGCAGCCCGTACGGCCCGGCCGCCGCGCTGCTCGTGCTGCTGCCGATGTACGTGTCCTGGTGGGTGTTCGCCCAGTACCACCGGGAGCGGGCCGCCCACCGGGCCACCATCCGGGCGCTGGTGCAAGCCGTCGACATCAAGGACGGATACACCCGCGGGCACAGCGAACGGGTGGGACAGGCGTCGATGATGATCGCCCGTGAACTGGGCATGGACGACGAACGGGCCGAGGTGCTCAGGTTCGCCGGCATCCTGCACGACGTGGGCAAACTCGGCGTGCCCACCCGGCTGCTGCGCAAGGACGGGCCGCTGACGCCCGAGGAACGCCGGGTGATCGAGCTGCATCCCGAGTACGGGCACGAGATGGTCCGCGGGATCGGATTCCTCGGCGAGGCCAGGTCGGCGATCCTGCACCACCACGAACGGCTCGACGGGAGCGGCTATCCGTACGGGCTGAAGGGGTGCCAGATCCCGGAGTTCGCCCGGGTGGTGGCGGTGGCCGACGCGTTCGACGCGATGACGTCGACCCGCTCGTACCGGCGGGCGCGGCCGGTCTCGGTGGCGCTCCAGGAGCTGGAGCGCTGCGCCGGGGCGCAGTTCGATCCGCGGATGGTGGAGGCCTTCGTGCGGGCGCTCGTCCGGCAGGGGTGGCACCCGGTGGTGACCGCCGACGAGACACGGCCGGGCGCCGAGCCCCACCCGCCGGCGCCACGCGCTCCCACGAACCTGGCACCCCACCGCGGAACCGTCGGCGGGCCCGGCCCATGAGCACGACGGACAACAACGGGCCGTTCCCGTCGACCGACGACGACACCAGACCGCTCCCGTCAGCCGGCGACGGCGACGGCGACGGCGACGGCAGCGTCAGCAGCCACGGCAACGACAGCGGTGTCGCCTCGTCGGTGGGCGCCGAGGTGAACCTCCCCCGTGTCCCGCTCGCCCTCACGGCCGTGCGGGCCGGTGCCGCGCTGGTCGCCGTCGTCGCCCTCGGCGTCACCCTCTGGGGTGGCATCGAGGAGCGCGGGGCCGCTCTGGCCTTCGCCGTACTCATCGGCATGGGCGAGCTGGCCCGGTGGAGCGGTGCCGAGGAACGCGAGTCGGCGCCGCTGGCCGCCGCCGGGGCCCTCGCCTACGCGCTGCTCGGCGAGAACGCCGGACACCCCACCCACGACGGGGTCCCGCAGATCGTCGCCGTGGTCACGGCCGCCTCCCTGCTGGGCTGCGTGCCGCACGTGGCGAAGGGCCGCGGTCCCACCGCGGACCATCTCACCCGGCGCGTCCTGACCGTCGCGTTCGCCGCGGTCTGCTTCCAACCCCTCTACAACCAGGGCAGGCTGGCTGAGTGCGTCGCGACCGGACCCGCGTACGCGGCGCTCGTCGTCGCGCTGCTCCTGCTGACCGCGCTGTGGGACGCCGTGCTGGCCGCGGCCATGGCGCACGCGCGGACCCGGTGGCCCTTCGGACCGCTGCTGCGGGACGAGCTGCGGAGCACGCTCGGCATCGGGTCGGCGGTCTGCGCGACCGGGGCTGTGATGGCGCTCGCGGTCGCCGTCGCGGGCCTGTGGGCGCTGCCCGTCTTCTCCCTGCCGCTGCTGCTCACCCAGCTGTCCTTCCGGCGGTACGCGGCCGTACGGACCACCTACCGCCAGACCATCGCCTCCCTGGCCCGGGCCACGGAGATAGCCGGTTACACCCCGCCGGGGCACGCCCGGCGCGTGGCGGCGCTCAGCCGGGCCGTCGGCCGTGAGCTGGGCCTGTCCGGACCCGAACTGACGATCCTGGAGTACGCCGCCCTGATGCACGACATCGGCCAGCTCTCGCTCGTCGACCCCGTACCCGCCGGTGCCACGGCAGCCCTGGCCCCCGCCGAACAGCGGCGCATCGCCCTGCTCGGCGGTGCCGTGGTGCGCCAGACGGGCGTGGCCGCCGCGGTCGCCGTCGTGGTGGAACGGCAGGCGGACCCGTACCGCGAACAACCGGTCAGCGCGTCGATCGTGCGGGCCGTCAACGCGTACGAGGAGACAGCCGGGGAAGCGGGCCCCGAGGGGCCGCTGAGGGCGCTGGAGGAGCTGCGGCTGGGCACCGCGCGCGACTACCGGCCCGAGGTCGTCGAGTCGCTGGCCAGGGTGCTGGCGAGAGACGGTCTTACCTTGCCTCTGGTTGGGTAACCCATGGGTAATGAGCGCCCCTCCGACCGTCCGTGGTTGGATGCGAGGAAGAGGCATCAGGGGGCACAGTCCAGCCCGAGGCTGCACGCTCTTCAACGAACTGGCAGGCGGGAATCGTGAGGATCTTCGGCAAGGGACGGCACCGGCCCTCCGCCTCATGGCGGCAGGCCACCGACCGTGCGTTCACCCTCATCGGCGACGGCCGGTACGAGGACGCGGGGGCGCTGCTGACACGTGCGGCGGACCTGGAACCCTGGCTTTCCGAGTCCTGGTTCAACCTGGCGCTGCTGCACAAGTTCCGGCACGACTGGGAACAGGCGCGAGCGGCCGGTCTGCGGGCCGTGGCCCTGCTCGACCGGGAGACCGGGGCCCCCGATTGGTGGAACGTCGGCATCGCGGCGACCGCCCTTCAGGACTGGCCGCTGGCCCGGCGGGCCTGGCAGGCGTACGGGCTGAAGGTGCCCGGCGGCGCCTCGCGGCCCAAGACCGGCACGGGGGCGGGCGCCTCCGGTGAGCCGGTCGGCATGGACCTGGGCAGCGCGGCCGTAAGGCTGTCGCCCGAGGGCGAGGCCGAGGTCGTGTGGGGCCGGCGGCTGGACCCCGCCCGTATCGAGGTCCTCTCCATCCCGCTGCCGTCCTCCGGGCGGCGCTGGGGCGAGGTCGTCCTGCACGACGGAGTTCCCCACGGGGAGCGGACGACCGCCGCGGGGCACGCGTATCCCGTATTCGACGAGATCGAGCTGTGGGCGCCCTCACCGGTGCCCACCTGGGTCGTGCTCCTGGAGGCGGAGACCGAGGACGACCGGGACGCCCTGGAGCGGCTCGCGGCCGACGCGGGGTTCGCCGCGGAGGACTGGTCGTCGTCCGTGCGGCTGCTGTGCCGGATGTGCTCCGAGTCACGGATGCCGTCCGACGAGGGGGACGGCGAGCATCTCGATCCGCACGATCACAGTGAGCCGGGGCATCCCGGGCCGCTCGGTCACCGGACCGACGGGCAGCTGTGGGTGCCGGAGCGGGAATGCGGCCTCGCGGCCCCGGCCTCCTTGGTGCGGGGGCTGCTGGACGGGTGGGTCGCCGACAGTCCCGATACACGGGACTGGCGTGATCTCGAAGAGGTCTGTTAGAGGCGTCGGGGGCGACCGCCGGGGGTACGGAGGCCTCGCGGTGGCCGTTCGTCGGGTGGTGCGGGTCCCTCGTGGCCCGTCGCGCCCCGCGGCGGAGCCGCACACCGGCACAGCCCCGCGCTCCCGGAAGGCGCCCCTGCGGGGCGGCCCCTGTCAGGGGCGCCCCGTACCCTGTACCGCATCGCAACCCCGTTATCCGAGGAAGGCTTACGTCGGTCATGGCGCAGCAGGACACTGAGCAGCAGCACTCCGGAGTGCTCCCCGTGGACGACGAGGGCTTCGTCATCGACACCGAGAACCCGGAGGAGCGCGAGGCGGCCTACCGCGGTCGCGGGACCTCCCGGCCCATCACGGTCGTCGGGAACCCGGTGCTGCACAAGGAGTGCAGGGACGTCACGGACTTCGGGGACGACCTCGCCCGGCTGGTCGACGACATGTTCGCCAGCCAGCACACCGCCGAGGGCGTGGGCCTCGCCGCCAACCAGATCGGTGTCGACCTCAAGGTCTTCGTCTACGACTGCCCGGACGACGAGGGCAAGCGGCACACGGGCGTGATCTGCAACCCCGTCCTCGTCGAGCTGCCCGCCGAGCGGCGCCAGCTGGACGAGAGCAACGAGGGCTGCCTGTCGGTGCCGACCGCGTACGCGCCGCTGGCTCGCCCCGACTACGCCGAGGTCACCGGGCAGGACGAGAAGGGCAACCCGATCAAGGTGCGCGGCACGGGCTACTTCGCGCGCTGCCTCCAGCACGAGACGGACCACCTGTACGGGTACCTGTACATCGACCGGCTCTCCAAGCGCGAGCGCAAGGACGCGCTGCGGCAGATGGCCGAGAACGAACCGCGCTACCCCGTCGTCGCGAACGACTGAGACCGCGCCGCGAACGACCGAGCCGCAGCGCGCACGACCGAGACCGCGGCGCGAACGACTGAGAACGGCCGTGAACGACTGAGACAGAGAACGACAGCAGGGGCGTGAGCGTCCCGCACCCACGACGCCTGGTCGGATTCCCCTCCGACCAGGCGTCGTTCGCGTGTGCGTCCTGCGTTCGATCCTTTGTGCGCTTTAACAGCCCATATTCAGTCACACATAGGGAGATTCTCGGCACCGTGAGCTAGTTAGTAGAGCAACTGCGTTCCCAGAACGGTCAGTTGTGGTGCTGAATGGGAAGTGCGGGGATACGCAACGGCGCACGCCCGGCACAGCGGGAGGGGCGTGTCGTCAACAGGCGGCTGAGAGGGGTTTGTTCGTGCCTGCTTTCTCACAGAGCACCTCAACGACGTACACTGCGGCGCTCGTTCCACCGGCGCTCTCTCTTCCGGTGATCGAGGCGGAGTTTCCCCGTCAACTCCATCCGTATTGGCCCAGGCTCCAGGAGAACACCAGGGCCTGGCTCCTCGAAATGGGCCTCATGTCGGCGGCGAAGGTAGAGGCATATGCCGACGGGCTTTGCTACACGGACCTCATGGCGGGCTACTACATAGGCGCCCCGGACGAGGTTCTCCAGGCGATAGCGGACTACAGCGCGTGGTTCTTCGTCTGGGACGACCGTCACGACCGCGATGTCATCCACGGCCGGCCGGCCGCCTGGGAGCTGCTCAGGATCCGGCTGCACACGGCTCTGGACTCCCCGAAGGAGCATCTGCACCACCAGGACCCCGTGGTCGCGGGGTTCGCGGACAGCGTGCTCCGGCTGTACTCGTTCCTGGGCGAGGGGTGGAACGCACGCTTCGCGGAGCATTTCCACGCGGTCATAGAGGCGTACGACCAGGAGTTCCACAACCGTGCGGCAGGCATTGTCCCGACCGTCGAGGAATATCTCGAACTGCGGCGGAACACCTTCGCGCACTGGATCTGGCTCGATCTGCTCGAACCGAGCGCCGGGTACGAACTCCCCGTCGCAGTGCGGGAGAACTCCGCGTATCAGAGGGCTGCTTTGCTGTGCCAGGATTTCGCCGCCTGGTACAACGACCTGTGTTCGCTGCCCAAAGAAATCGCGGGCGACGAGGTGCACAATCTCGGTATCAGTCTCATTCATCACGAGGGAATGCGACTCGAAGAATCGGTCAAGGAAGTCAGGCGACGGGTCGAGGAATGTGTCACGGAATTCCTCGACGCCGAACAGGAGGTATTGGGGTACGCGGCAAGGATCGACAACGGGTCCGTCCGTGGCGCCGAACTAGCGGCTGCCGTACGGGCGTGTCTGTTCAATATGCGGAACTGGTTCAGCTCCGTGTACTGGTTCCACCACGAGTCGGGACGGTACATGGTCGACAGCTGGGACGACCGCACCACACCCCCGTACGTCAACAACGAAGCGGCAGGTGAGAAATGACCGTCGAGTCGGTACGGTCCGCTGCACACCAAGCGGCAGAACTGTCCACCCCGCCCCTCGCCGGAGGCGGCGTCCCCGGCCTCGGGCACGGCCTGAAACTGGTCCGCGACCCGCTGGGTTTCCTCTCCCGGCTGCGCGACCAGGGTGATGTCGTCCGGCTGAAGCTGGGCCCCAAGACGGTGTACGCCGTCACCACGCCGGCCCTCACCGGGGAACTGGCCCTGAGCCCCGACTTCAAGATCGACGGACCCCTGTGGGAGTCCCTGGAAGGCCTGCTCGGCAAGGAGGGAGTGGCGACCGCCAACGGGTCGCGGCACCGGCGTCAGCGCCGGACGATCCAGCCCGCCTTCCGGCTGGACGCCATCCCCGGCTACGGGCCGATCATGGAGGAGGAGGCGCATGCCCTCGCGGAGCGCTGGCGCCCCGGCGAGACGATCGACTGCACCGCGGAGTCGTTCCGCGTCGCCGTGCGCATCGCCGCCCGCTGTCTGCTGCGCGGCGACTTCATGGACGAGCGGGCCGAGCGGCTGAGCATCGCCCTCGCCACCGTGTTCCGCGGCATGTACCGCCGTATGGTCGTTCCCGCGGGGCCGCTCTACAGGCTTCCGCTTCCGGCCAATCGTAAATTCGACCGCGCATTGGCCGATTTGCACCTCCTGGTCGACGAGATCGTGGCCGAGCGCCGTGCATCTGGTCAAAAGCCGGACGATTTGCTGACAGCATTGCTGGAAGCGAAGGACGAGAATGGCGAGCCCATCGGGGAACAGGAGATCCACGACCAGGTGGTCGCGATACTCACCCCCGGAAGCGAAACCGTCGCTTCCACGATCATGTGGCTTCTCCAGGTCCTCGCGGAACATCCGGAACAGGCGGACCGAGTACGCGAAGAGGTCGAATCGGTCACCGATGGCCGTCCCGTCGCATTCGCGGACGTGCGGAAGCTGTCCCACACGAACAATGTCGTCGTCGAGGCCATGCGGTTGCGTCCCGCCGTTTGGATATTGACGCGCCGGGCCGTGACCGAAACCGTACTCGGCGGGTATCGCATTCCGGCCGGGGCCGACATCGTCTACAGTCCGTACGCGATACAGCGCGACGCGCGTTCGTACGGCACAAACCTGGAGTTCGACCCCGATCGCTGGCTTCCGGAACGCGCGAAGGACGTGCCGAAGTACGCGATGAGCCCGTTCAGTGTGGGCAACCGGAAGTGTCCGAGCGACCACTTCTCGATGGCCCAGCTCGGCCTCGTCACGGCGGCGGTGGCCTCGCGCTGGCGCCTGGAGCAGGTGTCCGAGTCGAACGACACCACGCGCGTCGGCATCACGCTGCGACCGCACCGGCTGCTGCTGAGGGCCGTACCGAGGTGAGCGCGGCTCCTGCCGAGGTGAGCGTGCTCGTACCGAGGTGAGCGCGGGCGTACCGCGCTGACCGCTCCCGGCGCACGTTCAGGCGGCCTGCGGGCCCCTGAACGTGCGCCGGTACGCGTTCGGTGTCGTCCCCAGCGAGCGGACGAACTGATGGCGCAGCGCCGCCGCCGTCCCGAACCCCGTGCGGTCCGCGATGAAGTCCATCGTCTCGTCCGTGGCCTCCAGCAACTCCTGCGCCAGCAGCACCCGCTGACGCAGCAGCCAGCGGTACGGGGTGGTCCCCGTCTCCTGCTGGAAGCGCCGGGCGAAGGTGCGCGGCGACATGTGCGCGCGGGCGGCCAGCTGCTCGACGGTCACCTCCTCGTCGAGGTGGGCCTCCATCCAGGCGAGCACCCCGCCGACCGTGTCGCACGTCGAGCGCGGCAGCGGGCGCTCGATGTACTGGGCCTGGCCGCCGTCGCGGTGCGGCGGCACGATCATGCGGCGCGCGATGCTGTTGGCGACCTCCGGGCCCTGTTCCTTGCGGACGATGTGCAGACAGGCGTCGATGCCGGAGGCGGTGCCCGCCGAGGTGATCACCGGGTCGTCGTCCACGTACAGCACGTCCGGTTCGACCTTCGCGCGCGGGTGGCGCCGGGCCAGTGTCTCGGCGTGCCGCCAGTGGACCGCGCAGCGCCGCCCGTCGAGCAGGCCGGCCGCGCCGAGCACGAAGACCCCGGAGCAGACGCTGAGCACCCTGGTGCCGCGGTCGGCCGCCCGGACGAGGGAGTCGAGCAGCGCGGGCGGGTAGGTGCGCCCGATGTAGTGGCTCCCGGCGGGCACGACGATCAGGTCGGCCTCCTCCAGCCGGTCGAGCCCGTACGGGGTGGAGACCGTGAAGCCCGGGACGTGGGTGGCGAGGGTCGGCCCCTCGGCCGAGGCGACCGCGAAGTCGTACACCGGCAGGCCCTCGTCGCTGCGGTCGAGGCCGAACACCTCGCACACGACGCCGAGTTCGAAGGGATGCGCGCCGTTGAGCAGGACGGCGGCCACGTTGGTCAGCATGCTGACAGTGTGCACCCGATCTGGCAGGAAATCGAGGGTGTGCGGCAGTACTGCCACTCACGGTAAGGAGTATTCGGCGCGACAGTGGTGTCCATGAATACGACACAGCTGGAAGGCCTGATCGGAATGCTCTTCGTCCTCGGAATCCTCGTCCTGCTCGTCCTCCCTTCGGTGTTCGGCATCGTGCGCGACCGGCGCGTCGACCGTCAGCTCAGGGAGGCCGAGCAGGGCCCCGCGCGGCAGCAGGGCCCCTCGGTGGATCAGAAGTCCTCGTCGAGGTCGACCGTCCCCTCCACCGCCACCTGGTACGCCGAGGGCCGGCGCTCGAAGAAGTTGGTCAGCTCCTGAACCCCCTGCAGCTCCATGAAGGAGAAGGGGTTCTCGGAGCCGTACACCGGGGCGAGGCCGAGGCGCTGCAGCCGCTGGTCGGCCACGCACTCCAGGTACTGCCGCATCGACTCGGTGTTCATACCGGGCAGGCCCTCACCGCACAGGTCGCGCCCGAACTGCAGCTCGGCCTCCACGGCCTCGCGCATCATGTCGGTCACCTGCTGCCGGAGCTCCTCGTCGAAGAGCTCCGGCTCCTCCTTGCGGACGGTGTCCACGACCTCGAAGGCGAAGCTCATGTGCATCGTCTCGTCGCGGAACACCCAGTTGGTGCCGGTCGCGAGGCCGTGCAGCAGGCCCCGGCTGCGGAACCAGTAGACGTACGCGAAGGCCCCGTAGAAGAACAGGCCCTCGATGCACGCGGCGAAGCAGATCAGGTTCAGCAGGAAGCGGCGCCGGTCGGCCTTCGTCTCCAGCCGGTCCAGCTTCTCGACCGAGTCCATCCACTTGAAGCAGAACTCGGCCTTCTCGCGGATGGACGGAATGCTCTCGACGGCGTCGAAGGCCGCCGCCCGGTCCGCCGGATCGGGCAGATAGGTGTCGAGCAGCGTCAGATAGAACTGGACGTGCACGGCCTCCTCGAAGAGCTGACGGCTCAGATAGAGCCGCGCCTCGGGGGAGTTGATGTGCTTGTACAGCGTCAGCACCAGGTTGTTCGCGACGATCGAGTCGCCCGTCGCGAAGAACGCGACCAGCCGGCCGATCATGTGCTGCTCACCCGGTGACAGCTTCGCGAGGTCGGAGACGTCCGAGTGGAGGTCGACCTCCTCGACGGTCCAGGTGTTCTTGATCGCGTCCCGGTAGCGCTCGTAGAAGTCCGGGTAGCGCATGGGGCGCAGGGTCAGTTCGAAGCCGGGGTCGAGAAGGTTCTTCTCGATCTTCTCGGTCTTCTCGGCGTTCTCGGTCGTGCCGGTCTCGGCGGCCGTCTCGGGTGCGGTGGTCATTACTGGCAGGCCTCGCAGGACTCGGGGTTCTCAAGGGAGCAGGCGACCGCGTCGGGGTCGGCGGCCTGCTGAAGGGGAATGGTCTTCTCGGGCTGGGCCTGGGCCTGCTGGCCCTGGGCGGCGCGGGCGATCCGGGTCGCCGGGCGCGAGCGCAGGTAGTACGTCGTCTTCAGCCCCGACTTCCAGGCGTACGCGTACATCGAGGAGAGCTTGCCGATGGTCGGCGTCTCCAGGAACAGGTTCAGCGACTGCGCCTGGTCCAGGAACGGGGTCCGGGCGGCGGCCATGTCGATCAGGCCGCGCTGCGGGATCTCCCACGCCGTGCGGTAAAGGTCACGCACGTCCTGCGGGACCCAGGTGAAGCCCTGCACCGAGCCGCCCGACTCGCGCAGCGCCTCGCGGGTCTGCGCGTCCCACACGCCGAGCTTCTTCAGCTCGGCCACCAGGTACGAGTTGACCTGGAGGAACTCACCGGACAGCGTCTCGCGCTTGAACAGGTTGGAGACCTGCGGCTCGATGCACTCGTACACGCCCGCGATGGACGCGATGGTGGCGGTCGGCGCGATGGCCAGCAGCAGCGAGTTGCGCATGCCGACGGAGGCGATCCGCTCCCGCAGGGCCGCCCAGCGCTCCGGCCAGTTCAGCTCGACGTCGTAGTGGTCCGGGTGCAGCACACCCTGGGCCGTACGGGTCTTCTCCCAGGCGGGCAGCGGCCCGTTGCGCTCGGCGAGGTCGGCGGACGCCTCGTACGAGGCGAGCATGATCCGCTCGGCGATCCGGGTGGACAGGGCGCGCGCCTGCGGGGAGTCGAACGGCAGCCGCAGCTTGAAGAAGACGTCCTGGAGGCCCATCGCGCCGAGGCCCACCGGACGCCACTTGGCGTTGGAGCGACCCGCCTGCTCGGTCGGGTAGAAGTTGATGTCGACGACCCGGTCGAGGAAGGTGACGGCGGTACGGACGGTCGCGTCGAGCCGCTCCCAGTCGATGTCCTGCGCGTCGGCGTCCACGAAGGCGCCCAGGTTGACCGACCCGAGGTTGCAGACGGCGGTCTCCCCGTCGTCGGTGACCTCCAGGATCTCGGTGCACAGGTTCGAGGAGTGGACGGTGTGGCCGGGCAGGGCCGTCTGGTTGGCGGTGCGGTTGGCGGCGTCCTTGAAGGTCATCCAGCCGTTGCCGGTCTGCGCGAGGGTACGCATCATGCGGCCGTACAGATCACGGGCCGGAATGGTCTTCTTCGCGAGCCCGGCCTCCTCGGCCGCGCGGTAGGCGGCGTCGAACGCGTCGCCCCACAGATCGACCAGCTCGGGCACGTCCGAGGGCGAGAACAGCGACCAGTCGCGGTTCTCGTTCACCCGGCGCATGAACTCGTCCGGGATCCAGTGCGCGAGGTTCAGGTTGTGCGTACGCCGGGCGTCCTCACCGGTGTTGTCGCGCAGCTCCAGGAACTCCTCGATGTCGGAGTGCCAGGTTTCCAGGTAGACGGCGGCGGCGCCCTTGCGCCGGCCGCCCTGGTTCACGGCGGCGACCGAGGCGTCGAGGGTCTTCAGGAACGGGACGATGCCGTTCGAGTGCCCGTTCGTGCCGCGGATCAGCGAACCGCGTGACCGGATCCGGGAGTACGAGAGCCCGATGCCGCCCGCGTGCTTCGAGAGGCGGGCCACCTGGTGGTAGCGGTCGTAGATGGAGTCCAGCTCGTCCAGCGGGGAGTCGAGCAGATAGCAGGACGACATCTGCGGGTGGCGCGTACCGGAGTTGAAGAGCGTGGGGGAGGACGGCAGGTAGTCGAGACGGCTCATGAGCCGGTACAGGGAGGCGACTTCGTCGAGGGCGCGCGTGGTGTCGTCCTCGGCGAGACCGCTCGCCACCCGCAGCATGAAGTGCTGGGGCGTCTCGATGACGGACCGCGTGATCGGGTGCCGCAGCAGATACCGGCTGTGCAGGGTGCGCAGACCGAAGTAGCCGAAGCGGTCGTCGCCCGCCAGATCGATCAGCGTGTCGAGCCGGGCCGCGTGAAGGCGTACGAACTCGGCCGTGCGGTCGGCGATCAGGCCCTCGCGGTGACCGACGGCGACCGACTCGGAGAAGGAGCGCACGCCCTGCGAGGCGGCCTCCTCGGCGATGCCGACGGTCAGCAGGCGGGCGGCCAGCTTCGAGTAGACGGGGTCCTCGGAGATGAGACCGGCGGCCGCCTCCGTGGCCAGCTCACGCAGCTCCGCGGTGTCCGCGGCGGCGGACCGGCCGCGCAGCGCGGCGGCGGCGACCCGGCCGGGGTCGGCGCCGGGGAGGTCGGCGGTGAAGTCGGTCAGGATCCGCAGCAGCGCGGTTCCCGGTCCGTCGGCCTCGGCCCTGTCCTGCTGGTCCCGGTTCGCTGTCGCGGAGACCGGATCGGCTGGCGCGATGGTCACGTGGGGCTCTCCCTCGCTCGGCACGGGGCCTCGGGGGAGAGGGGATCGGGGCACACGGGGGTACGCGCTCTGCGCAGCGGTACTCCGCGTCCACCGGCCCACTCCACGAGGCCCGGACGTCATGCACCCGGGCCGGTCGGCCTGGGCGCGCTGTCGGCAGGTCCTCGGACTGACTTCTGTACGCGATACGCGGGCACGCGGCCATGCGGACATGGAGGCATGCGGGTATATCCCGTACAAGTACACCGTTGCGGGACAGTTCCGGATTCGCACCGGATTCCCCTGCGACGACAGCGAGCATGAGCATACATCTTGTGCCGGGCTCCGGAAGCACCCCCACATCTTGTGTCGCGTCGACTCCGGAATGGGTAGCGGAGCGTGTCAGAGCGTCAACTCATAGCTGAGGAGCATGATGTCGTCCAGGTGCGGGACGGGGTTCCAGTCCCGGGCCGGATCGCGGGTGAAGCCGAGGCGCTCGTAGATCCGGTGGGCGCTGCGCATGGTGCGCTGGGTGGACAGCACGACGGATCCGCAGCCGGCCGTGGCCCGTGCGCGGTCGACACAGGCGCGCACGAGGGCGGTGCCCACGCCCCTGCCGCGGGCATCCTTCGCGACCGCCAGCATCCGGATCTCGGCCTCGCCGTCGCGCGAGACCTCGGCCATGGGACCGCCGGCCGGCACGAAGGTCACCCCGCCGAGAAGCCGGCCCCGCGCCCCCGCCCCGCCGCCCTCCATGTCCTCGACGGCCACCAGCACGTCCGCGGCGGCGGCCCGCTTCGCCACGTTCCGCAGCTCGCCGAGGTACGCGTCGCTCTCCCCGAAGTCGAGCAGCCCGTCCCCGAGATAGGCCTGCGCGGTGATCTCTCCCAGCGCGGTGTACTCCCCGGGCTCCGCCCGTCTGATCACGATGTCCATGCTGAGCAGTGTGCAGTGTGCAGTGTGCAGTCTGCCGGTGGCTCGGGTGGTCGTTCTCAGCCCGCGCTCGGCCACAACTGCAGGGTCGCGACGAAGTCCTTCGTGAAGTCGCGCGGGCCCGGGCCGAGGGCGACGCGGCCGGTGAGACGGGCCCGCGCGGTCAGGGCGGGCGACTCCGGGTAGTAGATCCGCCCGGCGGAGGCGGGGACGAACACGGTCTGGCCGCGTGTGAGTTCGGCGGCGGACTCGACGACGACCGCCCCCTCCGCGAGCGTCACGAACGACTCGTCCGCGCACACACCGACGGCGAGCGGATCGTGCAGCGGACAGGTGCCGTCACCGCCGCTGCGCCGGTACGCCTCCATGTAGACGCGCAGCAGCCGGGCGGCGAGCGCGGTGCCGGGGCCGGCCGCCTCCAGGGCCGCGAGGTCGGCGGGCCTGAACAGCCAGCGGTGCGAGGCGTCCAGGTCGACCATGGTGAACGGGATGCCGGAGGACAGGACCAGTTCGGCGGCGTCCGGGTCGGCCCACATGTTGAACTCGGCGACCGGCGTGATGTTCCCGGGCACCTGCGCCGCGCCGCCCATGAACACGAACCTGCCGACGCGGCGGGCGAACGCGGGGTCCTCCAGGAGGGCGATCGCGATGTTGGTGAGGGGGCCCGTCGCGCACACGGTCAGCTCGCCCTCGTACTCCCGGGAGAGCCGCAGCAGGGCCTGCGCGGAGGACTCCGTCGGGTGGGCCGCGGTCGAGTCCGGCAGCGTCTCGTCGCCGAGTCCCGCGGGGCCGTGGAAGTCGGCGGCGACGCGGTGGGGGAGGCGGGTGAGGGGGCGGCCCGCGCCGCGGTGTACGGGGACTTCGGTTTCGATGCGCATCGCTCGTGCGAGGGCTCGGGCGTTGAGGTAGGTTTGCTCGGCGGGGAGGTTGCCGCCCACGGAGGTGTAGGCCTTCAGGTCCCACAGGCCTGTGCCGAGCAGGTACTGGAGGGCTACGGCGTCGTCGATACCGGGGTCGCTGTCGAGGACGATGGGCGCGCGTGGGGTCACCGGTCCAGGTTATCCGCCCCCGCCGCCCCTACCCGTTCCCGTCCCGCATGGGGGCTCTGCCCCCTCGCCCCCGTTGTCCTCAAACGCCGGACGGGCTGAAAGACATACGCCCGTCCGGCGACATCTCAGCCCCTCCGGCGTTTGAGGAGCGGGGGTTCGGGGGCTGGCCCCCGAGTACGGCCCTAGTGGCCGGCCGTGCCCGCCGTGGCAGGCGGCAGGTCCACCTGGACTCCCTTGTCGCCGGCGTCCGCCGTGTAGTCCTCGGCGGAGGTCTCGTCGACGCCGTCCGGCGCGTTGACCGCCTTCAGCACGAACGTCAGCACCACCGTCACCACCACGTTCAGCACGAACGCGGTCAGCCCGATGTACCCGATCTCCCCGATCCCGGGAATCTCCTTCGACGACCCACCGAAGTGCTTCTGCGAAGGCGAAGCCACCCCGTACGCGGCGAGCGTGCCGTACAGCATCCCGACCGCCCAGCCCGCGAGCAGCGCCCACCGGTGGAACCAGCGCGTGAACAGCCCGCCGACCAGCGCCGGGAAGGTCTGCAGGATCCAGATCCCGCCGAGCAGCTGGAAGTTGATGGCGACCGTCTTGTCCATGGTCAGGACGAAGACCAGCGCGCCCACCTTCACCAGGAGCGAGACCAGCTTGGAGACCTTCGTCTCCTGCGCGGGCGTCGCGTCGGGCTTGATGAAGTCCTTGTAGATGTTGCGGGTGAAGAGGTTCGCCGCCGCGATGGACATGATGGCCGCCGGCACGAGCGCGCCGATACCGATCGCCGCGAACGCCACGCCCGCGAACCAGTCCGGGAACATGGTCTCGAAGAGCTGCGGGATCGCCAGCTGCCCGTTCTCCACCTTGATGCCCGCCGCGATCGCCATGAAGCCGAGCAGCGCGAGCAGGCCCAGCATCAACGAGTACAGCGGCAGGATCGTGGTGTTGCGGCGGATCACCTCACGGCTGCGCGAGGACAGCGTCGCCGTGATCGAGTGCGGGTACATGAAGAGGGCGAGCGCGGAGCCGAGCGCCAGCGTCGCGTACGTCCACTGGCCCGCCTCGCCCGGTACCAGCGAGCCGCGTGGCGCGCCGGTCGCCGGGTTGGTCTGGTTGTACGCCTCGCCCGCCTTGGCGAAGATCTCGTCGAAGCCGCCCAGTTTGATCGGGATGTAGATGATCGCGACCGCGATGACGATGTAGATCAGCGTGTCCTTGACGAACGCGATCAGGGCGGGCGCGCGCAGCCCGGACGAGTACGTGTACGCGGCCAGCACACCGAAGGCGATGAGCAGCGGCAGGTCCTTGACGAACCAGTTGGTGTCCTCACCGCCGCCGACGCCCATCACGTCGAGCACGGCCTGGATGCCCACCAGTTGCAGCGCGATGTACGGCATCGTCGCGAGGATGCCGGTGACGGCGACCGCGAGCGAGAGCCCCTTCGAGCCGAAGCGCCCGCGTACGAAGTCCGAGGTCGTGACGTACCCGTGTTTGTGGGAGACCGACCACAGGCGGGGCAGGAAGGTGAAGATCAGCGGGTAGACCAGGATCGTGTACGGGACGGCGAAGAAGCCGGCCGCGCCCGCCGCGTAGATCGCCGCCGGGACCGCCACGAACGTATACGCCGTGTAGAGGTCGCCGCCGAGCAGGAACCAGGTGACCCAGGTGCCGAACGACCGGCCGCCCAGGCCCCATTCGTCGAGGGTCTGCTCGCCGTCGGCCCGGCGCCAGCGGGAGGCCAGGAAGCCCATGACCGTGACGGCCAGGAAGAAGAAGATGAAGACGGCGAGTGCCACGCCGTTCACGCCGTCCTTCATGCGGACGCGCCCCCGTTCTGCGCCTGGCGGGCGGCCTTGCGGGCGCGCTGCTCACGGTTCCACAGTGTGAACGCGGTCATCGTGAGCGCGGTCGAGATGAGCACCCACAGCATCTGGTACCAGTAGAAGAACGGGATGCCGATGAAGGTCGGGTCGACCTTCGCGTACGACCCCACCCAGAGCATCGCCACGAACGGCGCGATCAGGCAGAGGGCGATCACCACGCGGACCGGTGTCACCACCGGCGGTTCCCCTTCGGGTGCTCTTGGCACATCCGGTGTTTCCGACATACGGCGGCTCCGTCCCCTCACTGATCACCTGTGCAACGCGCAGGAAATCTAAGGGACGGTTCCGCTTTATGGAACCCCTGTCCGCATAACGGATGCGCCGTGTCGTTCAGCGGCAACGACCGCATCCGTCACGGCGTCAGCGGGGTCAGCAACAGCGGAAGCCCTGCCGCGGATCCGCCTCCTGACGGTCCGTGCGCATCCGCTCGAACTCCCGCCGCGAGGGCACGTCCGCGTCGGCCCGCTCCGCGCGCAGATGCGCCACGTACCGGTCGTACGCGGACTCGTCGGTCAGCTCCCGTACGTACCAGCGCACGCCCCTGGCCGCCCTAACCGCGTGGTTCAGCGCCGACCGCATCGCGTACCTCCTCCCTCTCCTCCTTGGTCGGGATGAGCCCGGCCGGAGCGACGATCTGCGACTCGACGTACGGCGCCTCGCTGAGCGTGGAGAGCGCGGGACGGCGTATGTGCCGGATGCACACCCGCGTCGCGTCCGCGATCACCACGACGATGAGCAGGGCGAGAACCGCGGTGAGGACACCGTCGACCGTGGAGTTCGTGACGATCGTGTGCATGTCGTCCATGTTCTTCGCGGGTGCGACGATCTCGCCCCGGTCGATGCCGTCCTGGTAGATCGAGCGCTGCTTGAAGAAGCCGACGCGCGGGTCGCTGGAGAACACCTTCTGCCAGCTCGCGGTCAGCGTGACCGTGGCGTCCCAGACGAGCGGTATCCCGGTGATCCAGGCCCACTTGAGGCGCCCGGACTTCACCAGCAGGGTCGTGCAGACGGCCAGGGCGACCGCGGCGAGCAGTTGGTTGGAGATACCGAAGATCGGGAACAGCTGGTTGATCCCGCCGAGCGGCTCATGGACGCCGACCCACAGGAAGTAGCCCCACAGACCGCAGACGATGCCGCTCGTGATGACCAGACCGGGCTTCCAGCTCACATCCTTGAAGGGTTTGTAGAGGTTGCCCAGGGTGTCCTGCAGCATGAAGCGGCCCACCCGGGTGCCCGCGTCGAGCGCGGTCAGGATGAACAGCGCCTCGAACATGATCGCGAAGTGGTACCAGAACGCGCGCAGTCCGTCCCCGGTGACGTCGGAGAAGATCTCCGAGACGCCGATCGCGAGCGTGGGCGCGCCGCCGGTCCGCGACAGCAGGGACGACTCCTCGACGTTCTTCGCCGCGGCGGCCAGGTCGTCGGGGGAGATCTGATAGCCCCAACCGCCCACCACTTGGCTGGCGTTCTGGACCGTGTCACCGATGACACCGGCCGGCGCGTTCATCGCGAAGTACAGGCCGGGGTCGATCACGGACGCGGCGACCAGCGCCATGACCGCCACGGACGACTCCATGAGCATGGAGCCGTACCCGATCATCCGGACCTGCGTCTCCTTCTGGATCATCTTCGGCGTGGTGCCGGAGGAGATCAGGGAGTGGAAGCCGGAGAGCGCCCCGCAGGCGATGGTGATGAAGACGAACGGGAAGAGCGAGCCCGCGAAGACCGGCCCGTTCCCCTGCGAGGCGAAGTCCGTGACCGCGTCCATCTTCAGGGTCGGCAGCGAGACGACGACCCCGACCGCGAGCAGCACGATCGTGCCGATCTTCATGAACGTGGAGAGGTAGTCGCGGGGTGCCAGCAGCATCCACACGGGCAGGATCGACGCGATGAACCCGTACGCCACCAGCCAGATGACCAGGGTCGAGGGCGCGAGCGTGAACGTGTCGGCCCAGGACGACTCGGCGACCCAGCGGCCGGCGACCAGCGCGAACAGCAGCAGCGCCACACCGATCAGCGAGACCTCGGCGACCCGGCCGGGCCGCAGGACCCGCAGGTAGAAGCCCATCAGCAGGGCGATCGGGACCGTCATCGCGATGGAGAAGGCGCCCCACGGGGACTGGGCGAGCGCGTTGACGATCACCAGCGCGAGCACGCCCAGCAGGATGATCATGATGGCGAAGGCGGCGATCAGGGCCGCCGCGCCGCCGAACGGGCCGATCTCCTCACGCGCCATCTGCCCCAGCGAACGGCCGTCGCGCCGGGTGGAGAAGAAGAGGACGACCATGTCCTGGACCGCGCCCGCGAAGATCACGCCGACGATGATCCAGATGGTGCCGGGCAGATACCCCATCTGCGCGGCCAGTACGGGCCCCACCAGCGGCCCCGCGCCGGCGATCGCCGCGAAGTGGTGGCCGAGCAGCACGCGCCGGTCGGTGGGATGGAAGTCGATGCCGTTGTTGAGCCGCTCGGCCGGGGTGGCCCGGGTCTTGTCGACCTTCAGAACCTTGTACGCGATGAACTTCGAGTAGAAGCGATAGGCGATGGCGTACGAGCCGAGGGCGGCGGCGACCATCCAGGCGGCCGAGACCTCCTCGCCCCGCGAGAGTGCGAGCACGGACCACCCGGCCGCGGCTACCAGCGCGACGAGGGTCCAGATGACGATGCTGCGGGGACTTGCCTTACGGGGGCCTTGCGGAGATGCCGTCCGGGGACTGTCGGTGCGCACGGGTCGTCCTCCCGTCCATGAGTGACGGGAGGACGGTAGAACAGGATCCAACCCAGCGCTACACCACGTGCACTACCTGATCCCACCAGCCCAACTCCCCGCTATGCAGCGGAGCTTGGGGGCACCCCCAGGGGCGCACCCCTCAGGGGCGCGGGGAACGGCGCAGTCCTTCGTCTTTAGGGGCGCGGGGAACGGCGCGGGCCAGCCACAACGCACCCGCACCCGACGACGCCCCCCAGCCCACCCCGGCCCAATCAGTCCGTGGGCCTCTTCAGCCGCGCGACGAACTTGTACCGGTCCCCCCGGTACACGGACCGCACCCACTCCACCGGCTGCTGATCCTGATCGATCGAGTGCCGGGACAGCATCAACATCGGCAACCCCACGTCCGTACCGAGAAGCCCCGCCTCCCGAGGAGTCGCGAGCGACGTCTCGATCGTCTCCTCCGCCTCTGCCAGCCGCACGTCGTACACCTCGGCCAACGCCGTGTACAAGGACGTGTACTTCACCAAGGACCGCCGCAACGCGGGAAACCGCTTCGCGGACAGATGCGTCGTCTCGATCGCCATCGGCTCCCCGCTCGCGAGCCGCAGCCGCTCGATCCGCAGCACCCGCCCCCCGGCGCTGATGTCGAGCAGCTCCGCGAGCGTGTCGTCGGCGGTGATGTACCCGATGTCCAGCAGCTGCGAGGTGGGTTCGAGCCCCTGCGCCCGCATGTCCTCCGTGTAGGAGGTGAGTTGCAGCGCCTGCGAGACCTTCGGCTTCGCGACGAACGTGCCCTTGCCCTGGATGCGTTCGAGCCGCCCCTCGACGACCAGCTCCTGCAGCGCCTGACGCACGGTCGTGCGCGAGGTGTCGAACTCGGCGGCGAGCGTGCGCTCGGGCGGTACCGGTGTACCGGGCGGCAGTGTGTCCGTGATGTCGAGCAGATGCTTCTTCAGGCGGTAGTACTTGGGCACGCGCGCGGTACGGATGGGGGCGCCACCCTCGTTCTCCGCACTGCTGACGTCGGTGCTCATACTCTGCCTTCCCGGCTTCGAGTGCCGATGCGGCCGACGTACGCGCCGGCCACGGCTCACATCGTGGCACGCCCAGCCGTGCGAGTGTCCCCCCGCACGCTGCGTGATCCCCTCTATATACCGTCGGGGTCCCTTTTGGTCTAGTCCATAGGGCGCGCAGCCCGGCCCGGAGGCGCCGTCGCGACCTGCGCGCGGGCCCGCCCGATCTGTCACCCGTGTAGTGAAAGGTCCCTGCATATGTAGGTCGCGTAACGGACGGTCGGGAGCGGCTTTTTCACCCTTGACACCCCTCTAGGTCTAGGCCAAGCTCCCCGTACTGGTCTAAACCATTGAGGACCAGGTCCCAGCCCCACGGGCAGTACTCGTCGTAAGTCACGCGGTGGGCAGGGGGGTTGCTGGCATCCCTGAGGAGGATGACGTGAATCGCAAGCTCATCGCGGCCGTCGGTGTCGCGGGCATGTTGATGTCGGTCGCTGCCTGTGGCGGCGACGACGGTGACGACGGCGGCAAGGCGGGGGCCGACGGTTACAAGGGCCAGACCCTGACCGTCTGGGCCATGGACGGCTCCACGCCCGAGGGCTGGACCAAGGACCTCACGGCCGCCTTCGAGAAGAAGACGAAGGCCAAGCTGAAGTTCGAGACGCAGCAGTGGAACGGCATCCAGCAGAAGATCACCACCTCGCTCTCCGAGGACAACCCGCCGGACGTCATCGAGGTCGGCAACACGCAGACCCCGGCCTACGCGGCCACCGGCGGTCTCGCCGACCTGAGCGACCTCAAGGAGGAGATCGGCGCCGACTGGACCAAGGCACTCAACGAGTCCTCGGTCTTCGACGGCAAGCAGTACGCCGCCCCCTGGTACTTCGCCAACCGCGTCGTCATCTACAACAAGAAGGTCTGGGCCGACGCCGGCATCACGGACACGCCCAAGACGCGCGCCGAGTTCTTCGACGCCCTGAAGACCATCGACAAGAAGACCGACGCCGAGCCGATCTACCTGCCCGGCCAGAACTGGTACTTCTTCGACGGTCTGACCATCGGCCAGGGCGCCGACCTGGTGAAGAAGGAAGGCGACAAGTACGTCTCCAACCTCTCCGACCCGAAGGTCGGCAAGGCCATGGACATCTACAAGGAGTACCAGTCCTACTCCAAGGCCCCCAAGGACAAGGACGAGGCGACCCCGCAGCAGGCCGAGGTCTTCGCCAAGGGCAACGTCGGCGCCTTCATCGGCATGGGCTGGGAGGCCGGCACGGCCATCGCGGCCAACAAGAAGATCGAGAAGGACATCGGCTACTTCACCATCCCCGGTGAGACGGCCGACTCGCCCGAGGGTGTCTTCCTCGGCGGTTCCAACTTCGCGGTCGCCGCGGGCAGCAAGAAGCAGGAGCTCGCCAAGGAGTTCCTGAAGCTCGCCCTGTCCGACAAGTTCGAGGGCGCGCTCGCCAAGGAGAACGGCGTCATCCCGAACAAGGAGGCGCTGCAGATCCACCTCGCGGGCAACGGCGCCGCCGAGGCCGCCGCTCCGGCCGCGGCCGGCGGTGGCACCACGCCGCTGATCCCCGAGTGGGCCGCCGTGGAGAACGACCCCAACCCGATCAAGGCCTACATGACCGCGGTCCTGAAGGGTAAGTCGCCCGCCGATGCCGCCAAGCAGGTCGAGGCGGAGATCAACAAGCGGCTCGCGCAGAGCAGCTGATCACCTCCGTGCCGGGGACGGTCCCTCCGTCCCCGGCACGCCGGCGCATTCAACTGCGAACCCCGATGGTGGAAGAGATGGCGAGCATGTCAGTGCAGACCGACCGCACGGACACAGGCACGGCCGCCGCGCCCGGTGTCCGTAAGACCGACGTACCCCCGCCCGACGGCACAGGCATACGCAAGGGCAAGAACGAGGGCAGGGGCAAGGACCCGGCCGGCAGACGCAGCGGCGCGTCCGCCCCGTACGTGCTCCTGCTGCCCGCCCTGCTCGCCACGGTGATCCTGCTCGGCTGGCCGCTGATCAAGAACGGCATGCTGTCGTTCCAGAACCTCAACCCGCGCCAGCTGATCCTCCACCTCACCGAGTGGAGAGGGATCGACAACTACACGGACGTCCTGAGCAGCGCGGACTTCTGGAAGGTCGTCCAGCGGACGGTCGTCTTCACCGCCGTCAACGTCGTCCTCACCATGGTGTTCGGCACCCTCGTCGGCCTGCTCCTCGCCCGGCTGGGCAAGCGCATGCGGCTGGTGCTGCTGCTCGGCGTCGTCCTGGCCTGGGCGATGCCGGTGATCGCCGCGACCACGGTCTACCAGTGGCTGTTCGCCCAGCGCTTCGGCGTCGTCAACTGGCTGCTCGCCAAGGCGGGCTGGACGTCGATGGCCGACTACAACTGGTTCGGCACCCAGCTCTCCACCTTCTCCGTGATCACCCTGCTGATCGTCTGGCAGTCGATCCCGTTCGTGGCGATCAACCTGTACGCAGCCACGACCACCATCCCCAAGGAGCTGTACGAGGCCGCCTCCATCGACGGGGCCGGCACCTGGAAGAGCTTCACCTCCGTGACCTTCCCCTTCATCCGGCCGTTCCTGTGGGCGACGACCTTCCTGGAGGTCATCTGGATCTTCAAGGCGTTCCCGCAGATCTTCGCGATGAACAAGGGCGGCCCGGACCGGCTCACCGAGACCCTGCCGATCTACGCGTTCGTCGAGGGCCCCGGCAACCAGCACTACGGGATGGGAGCGGCGATCTCGTTCCTGACGATCCTCATCCTGCTCGCCCTGACGGCCTACTACCTGCGTACCGTTCTCAAGCAAGAGGAGGACGAGCTGTGAAGCGCTCCCTGATGGCCCGGCTGTGGCCCAACGCGACGGCCCTCGTCCTCTTCGTGGTCTTCACGTTCCCCGTCTACTGGATGTTCGCGACCTCGCTGAAGCCGACCGGCGACATCATCGCGGACACCCCGGTCTTCCTGCCGACCGACATCACGTTCGACCACTTCAAGAAGGCCCTCGACGCCGACCACTTCTGGACGCTGGTCGGCAACTCCCTGACGGTGACCGTCCTCGCGGTGGTCTTCTCCCTCGTCATCGGACTGCTCGCGTCCTTCGCGCTGGCCCGCATGCGCTTCAAGGGCCGCCGCGGCTTCCTGCTGACCTTCATGATCGCGCAGATGGCCCCCTGGGAGGTCATGGTCATCGCGATCTACATGATCGTGCGCGACGCGGACCTCCTGAACAGCCTCATACCGCTCACCGCCTTCTACATGATCATGGTGCTGCCCTTCACGATCCTGACACTGCGTGGCTACGTCGCCGCGGTGCCCAAGGAACTGGAGGAGTCGGCCATGGTGGACGGCTGCACCCGCCGGCAGGCCTTCGTGAAGGTCATCTTCCCGCTGCTCGCCCCGGGTCTCATGGCGACCTCGCTCTTCGGCTTCATCACGGCGTGGAACGAGTTCCCGCTGGTCCTGATCCTCAACAAGGACGCCGAGAAGCAGACGCTCCCGCTGTGGCTCTCCAGCTTCGAGACGACGTTCGGCGACGACTGGGGGGCCACCATGGCCGCGGCATCGCTCTTCGCGATCCCGATCCTGGTCCTGTTCGTCTATCTCCAGCGCAAGGCCGTCAGCGGACTCACCTCCGGCGCCGTGAAGGGATAACGCCACCCGATGACCACCATTGCCTCCGGCACGGACACGCTGACCCGTGACGCCCTCGCCGTCCTGCAGCCCGGCTTCACCGGGACCTCCGCACCCTCCTGGCTGCTCCGGCGGCTCGGCGAGGGCCTCACCTCCGTCGGCCTCTTCGGCCGCAACATCGCCTCTCCCGACCAGCTCGCCGCCCTCACCGCCCAACTGCGCGCGGAACGCGACGACGTCCTGGTCGCCATCGACGAGGAAGGCGGTGACGTCACGCGCCTTGAGGTGCGTACGGGATCGTCGTTCCCCGGCAACCACGCGCTCGGCGCGGTCGACGACGTGGCACTGACGGAGGCCGTCGCCCATGAACTGGGCCGCCGGCTGGCCGTCTGCGGGGTCAATCTCAACTGGGCCCCGTCCGCGGACATCAACTCCAATCCCTCCAACCCCGTCATCGGCGTACGGTCCTTCGGCGCCGACACCGACCTGGTGGCCCGGCACACCGCCGCGTACGTCTCGGGGCTCCAGTCCGCCGGGGTCGCCGCCTGCACCAAGCACTTCCCGGGCCACGGCGACACGGCGGTCGACTCGCACCACGCGCTGCCGCGCATCGACGCCGACCTGTCGGTCCTGCACGCCCGTGAACTGGCCCCCTTCCGCGCGGCGATCGCCGCCGGCAGCCGGGCCGTGATGAGCGCGCACATCCTGGTACCGGCGCTCGACCCGGCCCACCCCGCGACCCTCTCCCGCCGCGTCCTCACCGGGCTGCTGCGCGAGGAACTCGGCTTCGACGGGCTGATCGTCACCGACGGCATGGAGATGCAGGCCATCTCCGCGACCTACGGCATCGAACGCGGCAGTGTCCTCGCGATCGCCGCGGGCGCCGACGCGATCTGCGTGGGCGGCGGACTGGCCGACGAGGAGACGGTCCTGCGACTGCGGGACGCGCTGGTCACGGCGGTCCGCTCCGGCGAACTCCCCGAGGAACGCCTCGCCGACGCGGCGGCCCGGGTCCGCGCACTGGCCTCCTGGACGACATCGGCCAAGGTCACGCCCGCGCCCTCGACCGCCTCGGCCCCCGACATCGGCCTGGTGGCGGCCCGCCGAGCACTGACCATCACCCGCGGGCAGCACCACACCCCGCTCACCGAGGCCCCGTACGTCGCCTCCCTCACCCCCGTCGCCAACATCGCCGTCGGCGACGAGACCCCCTGGGGCGTCGCCGCCGAACTGCGGCGCATCCTGCCGGGCACGGAGACGGGCAGTTTCACGGGGGAGGGGGCCGGGGCCGAGGTCATCGCGGCCGCCGGTTCGCGCCGCGTGGTCGCCGTGGTCCGCGACGCCCACCGCCACGCCTGGATGGCGGAGGCCCTGGACACGCTGATCACCGCCCGCCCGGACACGATCGTGATCGAAATGGGCGTCCCCCAGGCCCCACCCCAGGGCGCCCTCCACATAGCCACCCACGGAGCAGCCCAAGCCTGCGGCCAGGCAGCAGCGGAGGCGATCACCGCCCCATAAGGGGCACGGGGAACGGCGCAGTCCTGTGGCCTTTGGGGGCGCGGGGAACGGCGCAGTCCTTGGCTTTCAGGGGCGCGGGGAACGGCGCAGTTTTTAGCTTCTAGGGGCGCGGGGAACGGCGCAGTCGTTCGCTTCAGGGGCGCGGGGAACGGCGCAACCAGCCACAACGAACCCGCACCCGCCCACCGCAGGTGAGTCGTGGCCGGCCACACAACCCCCGCGCCCCAGGGCAGCTAAATCCCCTGCCAAGCCGGCTTGTTCGCATACGTATGCCGAAAGTACTCCGCAAGCTTCAGCTTGGACGCAGCCCCCTCATCCACCACGACAGTCGCATGCGGATGCAACTGCAGCGCCGACGCCGGACACACCGCGGCCACCGGCCCCTCGACGGTCGCCGCCACGGCGTCCGCCTTGCCCTCACCCGTGGCCAGCAGCACCAGGTGCCGCGCCTCCAGGATCGTCCCGATCCCCTGCGTGATCACGTGATGCGGCACCTGCTCGATGTCGCCCTCGAAGAACCGCGCGTTGTCGATCCGCGTCTGCTCGGTCAGCGTCTTGATCCGCGTACGCGAGGCCAGCGAGGAGCACGGCTCGTTGAACCCGATGTGCCCGTCGGTCCCGATCCCGAGCAGCTGGAGGTCGACCCCGCCCGCCTCGGCGAGCGCCCTGTCGTACGCCTCGCACGCCGCCATGACGTCCTCGGCGGTCCCGTCCGGCCCCATGAACGCGCCCAGGTCGAGCCCCAGCGGCTCCAGCACCTCGCGCCGCAGTACGGACCGGTACGACTCGGGGTGCTCGGCCGGCAGCCCCACGTACTCGTCGAGCTGCGCGACCCGCGCCCGCGAGGCGTCCACGCCGCCGGCGCTCACCGTCGCCGCCAGCGCCTGGTAGATGGGCAGTGGTGTCGAACCGGTGGCCACCCCGAGCAGGGCGTCGGGCTTGTGACGGAGCAGCTCCGCCATGGCCCCGGCAATGAGCTCGCCACCCGCCTTGGCGTCCGAAACGATGACAACTTCCACGCTGGGCCTGCCGTTCTGAAGGGGAACTCACCTGCGTATGTGGTATAGACCAATCTAGCAGAGCACTCCTCTCCAGTCGCGCCTTCCCGGACGGCTGTCCGTGTACGGCACGCGCAACGCCGACACCGCCACCGTCGAGGACCGACCGGCGCCATGATCCAGGGAATGTCCCAGCAGGCCCGGGACGGAGCCACCCGGGAGCAATGGGAGGCACTGGCGCAACTCGCTCCGCGTATCCGGCCCCACCCGTGAACCGCCCGGGGTTAGGCTGCGGGGTGAAGCAGGACGCGTGTTGTTGGATTAATGGACAACAACAAACATCCGACAACGCATGGACAGCCGAAGTGGTCTAGTCCAGAATCATAGGCAAAGCACACACGCGCAGCTGAATGACCAAGCCTCCGCCTTCCCCGCACAGGAAGGCGGATCGAGGAGCCGGCGCTCTCTGCCCTGACTGCACCGGGTCCTCATCCTCGGCCGATCGGGACCGCACACCCCGTGGCCGATGTTGCTCCGGGCTGCGGTGCCGGGAGGGTTGAGGGTCCCTCTCAGGCGCCGCGGCCCGCGGGTGTCTCCGGGGCCCTTACGGGTGGCTGATTTCGGGTCTTGTCGTACCTGACGGGTACGCTCGCACATGTGCCCTCCATGAACGACCTCGTACGCCAGCACACCGCGCTCGGTGACTCCGACCTCGAGTGGCTGCATCTGCTGGTCTCGGAGTGGCAGCTGCTCTCCGACCTCTCCTTCGCCGACCTCGTCCTGTGGGTCCCCACCCGCGACGGCACCCGCTATGTCTCGGTCGCCCAGATGAGGCCCAACACCGGCCCCACCTCGTACCAGGACGACATGGTCGGCCACCTCGTCCCGCGCGGCCGGCGCCCCATGCTGGACGCGGCCCTGGACGAGGGCCGGATCGTGCGCGAGGGCGACCCGGAGTGGCGCGAGGAGGTCCCCGTACGGGTGGAGTCCATCCCCGTACGAAGGGAAGGGCGGGTCCTCGGGGTCATCGCCCGCAACACCAACCTGCTCACGGTCCGCACGCCCTCCCGGCTCGAACTGACCTATCTGCAGAGCGCGTCCGACCTGGCCCAGATGATCGCGGCGGGTTCCTTCCCGTTCCCCAACCAGCAGGTCGACATGGACGCCTCGCCGCGCGTGGGCGACGGCCTGATCCGGGTGGACGCGGACGGCGTCGTCCAGTACGCGTCCCCGAACGCGCTGTCGGCGTACCACCGCCTCGGCCTCGCCGCCGACCTGGTCGGCCATCACCTCGGCAGGACCACCGCCGAACTCGCCCCGTCGCGGGGCCCGGTGGACGAGGCGCTGGCGAAGGTCGCCAGCGGCTGGGCACCCCGCGAGTTCGAGATCGAGAGCAACGACGGCGTGATCCAGTTGCGCGCGATCCCGCTGAAACCCAAGGGGACGCGCGTCGGCTCCCTGGTCCTCCTGCGTGACGTGACCGAACTGCGCCGTCGCGAGCGCGAGTTGATCACCAAGGACGCGACCATCCGGGAGATCCACCACCGGGTGAAGAACAACCTCCAGACGGTCGCGGCCCTGCTGCGCCTCCAGGCCCGCCGCATCGAGTCCGACCGGGGCCGCGAAGCACTCGAAGAGGCGGTGCGCCGGGTCGGCTCCATCGCGATCGTGCACGAGACGCTCTCGCAGAACCTGGACGAGCGTGTGGAGTTCGACGAGATCGCCGACCGGGTGCTCGCCATGGTCGCCGAGATCTCGCCGGGCAAGGTCGTCGGCCGGCGCACGGGCCGCTTCGGCATACTCGACGCCGAGGTCGCGACCCCGCTCTCCATGGTCCTCACCGAGATCCTGCAGAACGCCCTGGAGCACGGCTTCCGCGAGGGCGAGCGCGGCACGGTCGAGGTGTCCGCGGTCCGCGGCGGCACATCGAAGGAGAACCGCCTGCTGGTCACGGTCCAGGACGACGGGGTGGGCCTGCCCGAGGGCTTCGACCCGCACCGCTCGGGCAATCTCGGCCTGCAGATCGTCCGGACGCTGGTGGAGGGCGAGTTGGGCGGCACCTTCGACATGGTCGCGGCCCCCGAGCGGGGCACCCAGGTCGTCCTGGACATCCCGGTACGGAACCCCAAGTAACCCGGGCCCCCATCACCCCTCGCGTAACTCCCGTACCTCCCGCACCACTACTTCACGAACACGCTGCGTAATCTTCACCCCGGTGCACACAGCAATGAGCCCCGGACCACTGAGTGGTCCGGGGCTCAAAGTGTCATTCGGTTGCGCATCGGGGGTACTGCGCGCTGCGGCTCGGGGGCGGGAGATGCGTACACGCTGTACGCGCCGCCAAGCTCAGGGCTGTCGCGGGGTGGGTTGTCAGGCGGAAGCCTGACGGGCCCGGTTGCGGGCGGCGCGGCGCTTCATTGCGCGGCGCTCGTCCTCGCTGAGACCACCCCAGACGCCGGAGTCCTGGCCGGACTCAAGCGCCCACTGCAGACACTGCTCCATAACGGGGCAACGACGGCAAACGGCCTTGGCTTCCTCGATCTGCAGCAGCGCAGGACCGGTGTTGCCGATGGGGAAGAAGAGCTCGGGGTCTTCCTCGCGGCAAACGGCGTTGTGACGCCAGTCCATGGCTGCTACCTCTCCTTGGTATTACATGCACGTTGCTTGTGAATGTGAACGCTTTCACGAATCCCTCAACAAGTGAAGGGCCGACTACCAGACGGACTGGTGTGGTCCTTTGAAGTGAGGAGGGGTTCCGGCGCTCTGTGGGGGCGATGTTGCGGCCCGTCCCGAGCGCCACGTAGAGACTCGCAAACCTCAGCGACGGATACAACCCCTACCGGAAAGTTTTTTTTGATTCCTCGGTGTCGACTAGGTCACAGCCGTATCCGCTCACACAATCACACGCAGTGCACGGCGAACGCCTGTGAACGCGACGCTCGTACGCAGTCCGAGGTGGTCGCCGTCCATCTGGAGGGGGAGTGGGACCTTCGAATGCAAGGTGAAGTCGGTCAGATCGTGCAGGGACACCGCGTGCTTGCCGTGGGGTCCGCGCTCGGGGGACGAAGTGAGCAACTGGGTGCCATACCGGGCAACCGCGCTCGTCGACATGCGGCTGAGACCGAGTACGTCGAGGCCGGTATCGAACGAGGCCTTAGGTGACGCGTACACCGGGCGATTACCCAGATACGTCCACGGCGAGGTGTTGCAGACTATCGACAGCACCAGATCGGTCACCGGGTCGGCACCCGGCCGCTCCAGCGTGATGGTGCCGCGCCGGCGGTGGGTCTCCCCGAAGAACTGGCGCATCGCCTGACGCAGATAGAGCGAGTGCGTGGAGCGTTTCCCGCGCTCCCGGTGCTGTTCGACCCGGCCGACCACGCCGGCGTCGAAGCCGAGTCCCGCGTTGAAGGTGAACCAGCGGGAGGGGACCGCCTCGTCCTCGGTGCCCGGGGTGCCCGCGGCGAGACCGAGGCCCACCGTGCGCTGCCGACCCTCGCGCAGGGCGTCCAGCAGGGCGCCCGTCGCCTCGACGGCGTCGTTGGGCAGGCCCAGGGCGCGGGCGAAGACGTTGGTGGAGCCGCCGGGGACGACGGCGAGGCCGGGCAGCCGGTCGGGGTCGGGGCCGTTGTGCAGCAGACCGTTCACGACCTCGTTGACCGTGCCGTCGCCGCCGAGAGCCACGACCAGTTCTATGTCCTTGCTCTCCGCGGCCTGCCGCCCGAGGTCTCTCGCGTGGCCGCGGTACTCGGTGGTGACCGCTTCGAGTTTCATCTCGCTCGCCAGCGCGTGGATCAAGACGTCACGCGTGCGTGCGCTGGTGGTGGTAGCTGCCGGATTGACCACAAGAAGTGCACGCATGCGATGCAGCGTACCTACCGCGTGGTACTCGTCCCATACCGAGGTGAGGATCAGGTGAGAGCCGCGGAGCCCGTCGCTCGCGTGCGGATCGCCCGGTGGGAGCCCCGGGGCCGTGGGCGGGCAGGGGGCGCACAGGACGCGAGGGCTACCCTTCAGGGGTGAGCTCTGAGCAGAATCCCACCCCGGAAGACGTCGGCGCCGACCCCCGCCCCGGGCGGCTGACCATGGCGGCCGCACTCGTCGGGCTGGAGGGGGTCGCCCTCGTCGCCGGAGGCGTCTATCTGCTGGTGATGGGCCTCACCGGCCATCCGGACGACCGGAGCCAGGCGGTCACCGGGGGTGTGACGCTGATCGCACTCGCCCTGCTGCCTCTGCTGGCCGCGCGGGGACTGCTGCTGCGGCGCAGCTGGAGCCGGGGGCCCACGATCATCACGCAGATCATGGCGCTGCCCGTCGCGTACAACCTGCTCCAGGCCGACAGTCTCGCCATCCCCGGGGGGATCGCCCTGGCGGTGGTGGCGGTCGCGACGCTCGTACTGATCCTGAACCCCGAGACGACACGGGCGCTCGGGATCACCGGGCCGGGCGCGGTGCGGGACTCGGAGTGACGGAAAGCCGCGCCGCGCGCTGAGCGTGAACCGGCGCACGGGGCGCACGGGCCGGGCGGGTCACCGGGTCCGCCGCGCCCCTGACGGGGCGCGAGCCGTGTGACGTGCCGCCTACTCCTCCACCAGCAGCTTCTCGCGGAGCTGGGCCAGCGTCCGGGCCAGCAGCCGGGAGACGTGCATCTGCGAGATGCCGACCTCCTGGGCGATCTGCGACTGGGTCATGTTCGCGAAGAAACGCAGCAGCAGAATGCGCTTCTCACGCGGGGGCAGGTCCTCCAGGAGCGGCTTGAGGGACTCCCGGTACTCGACGCCCTCCAGGGCCTCGTCCTCGGAGCCGAGCGTGTCCGCGACGGCCGGGGACTCGTCGTCCGTGTCGGGGACGTCCAGGGACAGCGTGGAGTACGCGTTGGCCGACTCCAGGCCCTCCAGGACCTCCTCCTCCGAGATGCCCAGCTTCTCGGCCAGCTCGTGCACGGTCGGCGAGCGGCCGTGCTGCTGCGAGAGCTCCGCGGTCGCCGTGGTCAGCGCGAGCCGCAGCTCCTGCAGCCGGCGCGGCACGCGCACCGCCCAGCCCTTGTCCCGGAAGTGCCGCTTGATCTCACCGACGACTGTGGGGGTCGCGTACGTCGAGAACTCGACACCGCGCTCCGGGTCGAACCGGTCGACCGACTTGATCAGGCCGATGGTCGCGACCTGTGTGAGGTCGTCCAGCGGCTCGCCGCGATTGCGGAAGCGGCGGGCGAGGTGCTCGACGAGCGGCAGATGCATGCGGACCAGCTGATTGCGCAGCTCCGCGTACTCCGCGCTGGTGCTGTCCAGTTTGCGCAGCTCGATGAACTTGGCCCGCGCCCCGCTCCTGTTGTGGGGGTCGTGCTGTGATCCCGACGCGCCGTTGTCGGCGTTTCGCTCGTGTTCGTGCTGCTCGCTCATGATCCCGCCCGTCACCCGCCGCCGCCCTTCCAAGGACGTCCCCCCAGACTCCGTCCGGGGGGACCCCCACTGCGCGGCAACGTCTGGATCCTGTCGCCCGTCACTGCCGGAAAGCGCCTCGCGCTCGTCCTGGTCGACCGGCTCTCCCCGAGCCGCCCCGGCCGCCGGGGAACTGCCGTCCTCCGGGTGCGGCCGGGCCTGCTGTTCGGGGATGCCGTCGACGCCTTCCACCAGACGCCGGGGCCCGCCCGGGCCGCCTTCGCCCTCGGCGGAAAGTTCCCGTGTGCCGCGCTCTTCGTCCCGCACCGGCCCGTCCCCGTTCCTCACGCCGGCCCGGGTCCCGCGCCGCGCTGTTTGTAGAGGCTGATCGAAACGGTTTTGTCATCGGCCACCGAGGAGGAGACCTTGCCTGCGAGGGCCGACAGCACGGTCCAGGCAAAGGTGTCCCGCGCGGGGGCGTGGCCGTCGGTGGTCGGGGCCGAGACAGTCACCTCGAGCGAGTCGTCGATCAGGCGGAAGACACAGCTGAGCACGGAGCCCGGCACCGCCTGTTGCAGGAGGATCGCGCACGCCTCGTCCACGGCGATACGCAAATCCTCGATCTCGTCGAGGGTGAAGTCCAAGCGCGCCGCGAGGCCGGCCGTGGCCGTACGCAGCACCGACAGGTAGGCACCCGCAGCCGGCAGCCGGACTTCCACGAAGTCCTGGGTCGCGGGCTCGCCTGCGATCTGGGACACCCTCACCTCCAAGGTGGTACAAGCTCTTTCGGGGGCCGAGGGTCGCCCCCCGGGGTAACGCGCTACGTGGTTCAGCGGTGACGCTATCGCGCTCTCAGGTTTCCTGTCCCCGGGACCCCAACCCCTTGCTGTCACTCATAGTAAACCTATGTATACGCACAGTGGCTAGAGGTCTGCGGGCCCAATTGGGAAGAGGGCGCGCCGGATTGACGTACCCAGACGTCAGAGCATCGAACCGTCCGGAACCCACGTCACACCAGCACGTGGTCGACGAAGCACCAGCGCCAGCTCTCACCGGGCTCGAAGGTCCGCATGATCGGATGCCCCGACTCTTTGAAATGCTCTGTGGCGTGCCGCATCGGCGAGGAATCGCAGCAGCCCACGTGCCCGCAGTCCAGGCACAGTCGTAGCTGCACCGGGTGCGTGCCCGCGGCCTGGCACTCCAGGCAGGTGTCGCTCAGCGGCGCGGGTTCCGGCTGCGGCAGCGCGTCGGCGTGCGTGCACTGTTTCATGATTGCCAGATTACGTCGGGTGTGCGGGAATCCGCGCGGAAATGAAAGCGGGCCGATACCGATGCATGTGATGCCCCTGCTCCTGCTGATCGCGGGCAGTGCCGCGGTGGCGGGCGCCGCGCGCCGTACTCCGGTGCCCGCGCCCCTGCTCCTCGTGGCGGCGGGCCTGATCGTCTCGTACGTCCCAGGGGTGCCTGACTACACCCTCGACCCCCACATCGTCCTGCCGCTGCTGCTGCCTCCGCTGCTCTACACGGCCGCCACGGACAGTTCGTACCTCGACCTGCGGGCGCAGATCCGCCCGGTCGCGCTGCTGTCGGTCGGGTACGTGCTGTTCGCGACGTTCGCCGTGGGCTGGGCCGCGTACATGATCGTGCCGGACCTGTCGCTGACCGCGGCGCTGGTGCTCGGCGCGGTCGTGGCGCCGCCGGACGCGGTCGCGGCCACGGCGGTGGCGCGCAGGGTCGGGCTGCCGTCGCGGGTCACCACGATCCTCCAGGGCGAGTCACTGGTGAACGACGCGACCGCGATCACCGCCTACAAGGTGGCGCTCGCCGCCGCCGTCGGAGAGGGCGCGACCTGGGCGGGCGGCATCGGCGAGTTCCTGCTCGCGGCGCTGGGCGGCATCGGCGTCGGACTCGTCCTGATGGTGCCGATCCACTGGATGCGCACGCATCTGAAAGAAGCGCTGCTGCAGAACTCCCTGTCGCTGCTGACTCCCTTCTTCGCCTACGCGGTCGCCGAGCAGCTGCACGCCTCCGGAGTGCTCGCCGTGGTCGTCGTCGCGCTCTACCTGGGCCACCGCAACTGGGAGGTCGACTTCGCGACCAGGCTCCAGGAGGAGGCCGTCTGGAAGATGGTCGCGTTCATCCTGGAGTCGGCGGTCTTCGCCCTCATCGGCCTGCAGCTGCCGGTGATCCTCAAGGGCCTCGGCGAGTACGAGGGGCCGAGCGCGGCCTGGTACGCGGTGGTCCTCTTCCTGATCGTCGTCGCCACCCGCTTCGCCTGGGTGTACCCCGCGACCTACCTGCCGCGCCTGCTGTCCGCGCGGATCAGGAAACGGGAGGAGAACCCCACCTGGAAGGGGGCCTTCGTCATCAGCTGGGCCGGTATGAGAGGCGTGGTCTCGCTCGCCATCGCCTTCTCGATCCCGCTCACCGCGGACGGCGGCGAGGACTTCCCCGGCCGCAACATGATCCTCTTCCTGACCTTCACGACGGTGATCGGAACGCTCGTCGTGCAGGGGCTGTCGCTGCCACCGCTCATCCGCATGCTGAAACTCCCGGGGCGGGACCAGCAGGCCGAGACACTCGCCGAGGCGAACGCCCAGGCGCAGGCCTCCCGGGCCGCCGAGCGGCGCCTGGAGGAACTCCTCTCCGACGAGCGCAACACCCTTCCGCCACCCCTGGCGGACCGGCTGCGCACGGTCCTGGAGCGCCGCCGCAACGCCGTCTGGGAACGTCTCGGCCAGGTCAACACCGTCACCGGCGAGACCGCCGACGACACCTACAGGCGGCTGTCCCGGGAGATGATCGGCGCCGAGCGCGCGGTGTTCGTGAAGCTGCGGGACGGCCGCTTCATCGACGACGAGATGCTGCGGACCCTGCTGCGGCGCCTGGACCTGGAGGAGGCCGCCGCGTTCCGCGAGACGACCTAGGTCCGAGCGGTCGGCAGGGCGCTGTCCGGCCTGCCCGTGATGACGGCCGCGAGCGTCGTCCCGGGCTGGAACGCGCCCTCCGCGGCGAGGGTCACGAGTCCGTAGAGCGACTTGGCGACATAGAGACGTTCGACGGGCAGGTCGTGGCGCTGCTCGAAGTCGGCCGCGAAGGCGTCCAGCTCGGGAGGCGTACGGGCGTAGCCGCCGAAGTGGAAGCGGTCGTCGAGGGACCAGTCGCCGCGCGGCCCGCCGAACGCCTCCTCCTGGAGGGCCCGTATGTCGGCGCCGAGGAAGCCGCCCTTCAGGACGGGTATGCCCAGCGCGCGTCTGCCGGGAGGGAGGCCGCCGGCCAGACCCGCCAGGGTGCCGCCCGTGCCGCAGGCGAGTGCGACGACGTCGGCGTGCTCGCCCAGCTCCTCGCCCAGCGCCGTGCAGCCGCGTACGGCGAGGGCGTTGCTGCCGCCCTCCGGGACCACGTACGCGTCCTCGCAGGCGGTCGCGCGAAGGAGGGCGGCCAGTGTCTTCGGCTCGCTCTTGTGGCGGTACGTCGATCTGTCGACGAAGTGGAGCCGCATGCCGTCGGCCGCGCACCGGGCGAGGGACGGGTTCAGGGGGCGGTCGGCGAGCTCCTGGCCGCGGACCACACCGACGGTGGGCAGGCCCAGCAGACGGCCCGCGGCGGCGGTGGCCCGCAGATGGTTCGAGTACGCGCCGCCGAAGGTGAGGACCGTGCGGCCGGCCGCCGCGCGCAGGTTCGGGGCCAGCTTGCGCCACTTGTTGCCGATCAGCTCCGGGTGGATCAGATCGTCCCGCTTGAGCAGCAGCCGCACACCGCGGCGCGCGAACCGCTCGTCCACGACCTCCCGCAGCGGCGACGGCAGCCGCGGCCGCAGGACGCCGAGGTCGGGGGTGGCTGCTTCAGGGGTGTCGGGGCCGGTCACACCCCCATTGTCGGACACCCGTCCGAGCGACACGCGGGCTGCGCCGGCACATGGGCTTCGCCGACACCGCCCCGGTCAGGTCCGGCCCCGCGGGCGGAGCCCGGCCGTCACTGCAGGAGGTCCCGGACGCGCGCCCGCATGGCGGCCATCGTGAAGCCCCGGGGGTCGATCTTGCCCGGCTGCCATTCCAGATGACCGATCACCGAGCGCTCCGTCCAGCCGTGGTGGCGGCAGACCGCCGCCGCGGCCCGCGCGGCGGCCTCCAACTGGGCCTCGGGCCACGGGTCCTCGCCGTCGCCGAGGTTCTCGCACTCGAAGCCGTAGAAATGGCGGTTTCCGTCGGTGTTCGCCTCGTTGTCCGCCGGCAGCGCCGTTTCGGCGATCACCGCGCGCAGGACGTCGTCGTCACCGAGGCCCGCGTGATTGGAGCGGCCGAAACCGACGAGATGGACGCGGCCGTCCTTGGTGATGACACCGTGGCACAACGGGCCTGGTAACCCGCTGTAACCGTCACGGCAGAGCTCGACCGTGTGCTCGCTGCCCGACGTCACCGTGTGATGGATCATCACGCCGTGGACCGGGCCCCACGGGCCCTTGTGATTGCGGTTGTGATGCTCCCAGTCGCCGACCTCGACGACGGTGATTCCCTCCGCCTTGAGCCGGCTCAGAAAACTGCCCGCGGACATGGGTGAGGCCACGGCCGCCTCCTCACGGGGCGCGACGGCCACCCGCCGTGGCCGCCTCGTACCGCTGCTTGTACCCGCAACTCCCGTGCAGCGAACACCTGTTCGTCCGCCCGGTGCCCAGGACCAGGCGCCGGGCGTCAGGTGCTAGGCGCGCAGGAAGCCGTCCCCGTGTGTCGCGATGTGGCTCTCCACCGCCTGGAGCGCCTGCTGCGTGGCCTGCGGGGAACCGCTGCCACGCCGCTCCGCGAGGTAGGCGGCGCCGAGGGTCTTCAGCAGATCGCCGCCGGTCCGCTGCGCCTGCACCTCGTCGATCTTCTGCTTGCCCTGCGTGAGGCCGCGCTGTGCTTGTTCCTTCGCGCGGTCCAGGAAGCCTGCCATGGCCGTCTCCTCCGTCGTCGTGCGTTCTGCCTGTTCAACGGGCCGCCCGATCTTGGAGTTCCCCGGTCGGAGGGCCCTCGGACCCGTCGGCCCGGTTCACCCGGTCCGGCCGGGCGCCCGCAGTATGCCCCGCTTCGCGAAGATCCATTCCCGCTCTTTCGTGTAATAGCACCAGCACGGTCCGTGATGGAAGTGTGGGCGCCGCACGCTCATTGCACGATGGGGAGGACATTTTCATGTCGGTAGGCGAAGAGATCCGCGCGGACCAGGACCAGCCGCAGAAGAGTCTCGGCACATCCGCGGCGCGGAACCTGGCCACGACCACCAAGTCCGCACCGCAGATGCAGGAGATCAGCTCACGATGGCTGCTGCGCATGCTGCCGTGGGTGAACGTGCAGGGCGGCACGTACCGGGTGAACCGCAGGCTCAGCTACTCCGTGGGAGACGGCCGCGTCACCTTCGTGAAGACCGGTGACCGCGTCCAGGTCATCCCGGCGGAGCTCGGCGAACTGCCGGCGCTGCGCACCTACGAGGACCAGGAGGTGCTCGCCGAGCTGGCCGCGCGCTGCGAGCAGCGGGAGTTCGAGCCGGGCGGCGTGATCGCCTCCTTCGGCAGCCCGGCCGACGAGGTGTTCCTGCTGGCACACGGCAGGGTCGAGAAGATCGGCACGGGCCCGTACGGGGACGACGCGGAGCTGGGGACGCTCGCGGACGGCGCCTACTTCGGCGACCAGGCGATCCTCGACCCGGACGCCATCTGGGAGTACACGGCCCGCGCGACCACCGCGTGCACGGTCCTCGTGCTGTCCCGCACGCACTTCGACACGATCTCGGAGCGCTCCGAGTCCCTGCGCGAGCACCTCGCGCAACTGCGCGCGATCCCGCACCAGCGCGCCAACAAGTACGGCGAGAAGGAGATCGACCTCGCGGCCGGCCACACGGGAGAGCCCGCCATCCCGGGGACGTACGTCGACTACGACGCGGCGCCACGGGAGTACGAACTCAGCGTCGCCCAGACCGTGCTGCGCATCCACACCCGCGTGGCCGACCTCTACAACCAGCCCATGAACCAGACCGAGCAGCAGTTGCGGCTCACGGTGGAGGCGTTGAAGGAGCGCCAGGAGCACGAGCTCATCAACAACCGGGAGTTCGGGCTGCTCAACAACTGCGAGTACGACCAGCGGCTCCAGCCGCACGACGGCGTACCGAGCCCGGACGACCTGGACGAACTGCTCACCAGGCGGCGCGGCACCAAGCTGCTGCTCGCCCACCCCCGCGCGATCGCCGCCTTCGGACGCGAACTCAACAGGCGGGGCCTCGTCCCGGAGACCCTGGACGTGGCGGGCAACCGCATCCCCACCTGGCGCGGAGTGCCGATCTACCCGTGCAACAAGATCCCGGTGACCGAGGCCAGGACGACGTCCATCATCGCCATGCGTACGGGCGAGGCGGAGCAGGGGGTCATCGGACTCCAGCAGGCGGGTATCCCGGACGAGATCGAGCCGAGCCTGTCCGTGCGGTTCATGGGCATCAGCGAGCAGGCGATCATGTCGTACCTGGTCACGACGTACTACTCGGCCGCGGTCCTGGTGCCCGACGCGCTCGGTGTCCTGGAGAACGTCGAGATCGGCCGTTGGCGGTGACCTCCGGCGCAGTGCGTGCCGTGTCCCCGTCCGCCGGACCGGGTAGACCCCAGGGATACGCGCCGGTGCCGGGGAAACCGCCACCGGCCGCGCGACCTTCGAGGCGGATCCATGGGTGAGTTCATGACGGAGACGCGCACGGGGACGCGTGCGGAGCCGCGTGCGGAGCCGCTTACGGGGACGGGTGCGGAAGCGCCGGCGGGGCCGCTTACGGGGACGGGTGCGGAAGCGCCGGCGGGGCCGCGGCAGAGCTCGTCGTCCGTGGCGGAGGGGATCGTTCCGGAGCAGGGGCCGGTACCTGTCGGGCCGCACGGCTCGCCCGAAGGACAGGAGGCGGCCGTCATCCTCGACAGGGCCCGGGTCTCGGTCGAACCGGAACTGCGCCGCGCCGTCGAGTCGCTGCCCGGCTCGATGCGCCGGGTCGCGCTCTACCACTTCGGGTGGGAGCACGCGGACGGCACTCCGGCGGCGGGGAACGCGGGCAAGGCCATCCGGCCCGCGCTCGTGCTGGCCGCGGCCGGGGCACTGGGCGGACACCGGACGACGGCCGTACGGGCGGCCGCCGCCGTGGAGTTGGTGCACAACTTCACGCTGCTGCACGACGACGTGATGGACCGGGACACCACCCGCAGGCACCGGCCCACCGCCTGGGCCGTGTTCGGTGACGCCGACGCGGTCCTCGCGGGGGACTCCTTGCAGGCGCTGGCGCACCGGCTGCTCGCCGAGGATCCGCATCCGGCGTCCGCGGCGGCGGCCGCGCGGCTCGCCGGCTGTGTCGTCGAGCTCTGCGCGGGACAGCAGGCCGACACCGCGATGGAGCGTCGTGCCCCGGACGACATCACGCTCGACGAGGTACTGGCCATGGCCGAGGCCAAGACCGGGGCGCTCCTGGGTTGCGCGTGTGCGTTGGGGGCGCTGTACGCGGGCGCCGACGACGCGGATGTCGCGGCGTTGGACGCCTTCGGGCGCGAGGCCGGGCTCGCCTTCCAGCTCATCGACGACGTGATCGGTATCTGGGGGGACCCGGGACGCACCGGCAAGCCGGCCGGGGCGGACCTGATGGCCCGCAAGAAGTCCCTCCCCGTGGTCGCGGCGCTCGCCTCCGGCACACCGGCGGCGGCCGAACTCGCCGAGCTGTACCGGACTCCGTACCGGGACGGCGATCTGGAGCGCACGGTCCTCGCGGTCGAGCGGGCGGGTGGTCGCGACTGGGCCCAGATGCAGGCGGCCGACCGGATGGCGCGGGCCCTGGGGCATCTCTCCCGTGCGGTCCCGGACCTGGAAGCGGCGGAAGGCCTGCTGTCGTTGGCGGAGTTCGTGACCCGCCGGACGTCATGAGGAGGGCCGTCTGAGACACCGGACCTCTCTGTCGCGTGCGGCACCTGACGGCGCGGCGGGGCGGAGAGGTTCCGGTTTCGGCGGGCCCCGCGCATCCCCACGGTGCGCGGGACCCGCCACCCCTCGCCCAGGTGATCGCCTAGGCTGTAACGGCCAAGTGGACAGGGGCCGTTGAGGCAAAGGGGCGGGACATGGGCGTGGCGATCCGAAGAGCGGGCGAGGCCGACCGGGAGGACGTGACGCGGCTCCTCGACGAGGCGTTCCAGGACGACCCGGTGAGCAGTTGGGTCTTTCCCGACGCGGAGCACCGCCGGCGTACGCATCCTCTGCTGATGGGGGCCTTCCTCGACATCGTGCTCGACGCGGGGTACGTGGACGTGACGGAGGACGGCTCGGCCTGCGCGCTGTGGCTGTCGATACCGGCGGGGGAGCACGAGGAGGACGTCGAGGGGCCGGCCCAGTTGCGTGCGGCCGTCGATCCCGGCAACGAACGGGTCGAGCTGATCGCCCGGCTCACCGCCGAGGCGCATCCGGCGGGCGCGGCCCACGAATATCTGTGGATGATCGCGGTCAGGCCGGACCGGCAGGGGGAGGGGCTCGGGACGGCGCTCGTCCAGCACGTGCTCGAACGGTGTGACGGGGCGGGGCTGGCGGCGTACCTGGAGGCGAGCGGGGTGCGGAGCCGGGGGCTCTATGAGCGGCTCGGGTTCGCCTTCACGGGGCGGCCGGTCGCGCTGCCCGCGGGGCCGTCGATGTGGCCGATGTGGCGCGAGCCCTTGCGCTCGCCGCTGCGGGGGTAGGGGTTTTGAGGTGCGGCGCCGCTGAGGCTGGGGTGCGCAGTTCCCCGCGCCCCTAAAAACGTGCGCCGGCCGTTGCGTTTGTCGCTGCGGCGCCGCAGAGGCTCGGTGCGTATTTCCCTGCGCGCCTAAAGGCGGCGGGCGCCCGTTGCGCCTGAGTGCGCCGTTCCCCGCGCCCCTAAATGCTGGGGACGATTGTGTGGACGATTCGTTCTACCAGGTCGTTCGGGACGGTTACTCCTGGTAGGACGCCGTCCAGTACTCCCGGCAGGGTGAGGTGTTCGAGGATCAGGCCGAGCATCGCGACGTAGAGGATCGTCACGGTTTCGTCGCCGCCCGGGAGGCCCGCGGCGCGGTGGAACTCCATGCCGTACTCGAGGTCCGCGCGGACGGTCTTCGTGTACGAGGCCCGCAGTTCGGGGCGGCGGGTGGCTTCCAGGCGCATTTCCAGGAGGCCCAGGTAGCCCGTGCGGTCGCGCTGGGCGCGGGCCATGAGGTCGTGCATGAAAGCCGTGATCAGCGAGCGGTCCCGCGGTGACTTCAGGAGTTCGGCCATGACCTCCGGATCCGGGGCCAGCCGCTCGTGGAGCCGGGTGTCGATCTGGCGGAGCAGGTCGTCGCGGCCGGTGAAGTAGTTCGAGGCGGTGCCCACCGGTACCCCGGCCTCGGCGTCCACCGCGCGGAAGGTCAGCCCGCGCGCGCCCTCGCGGGCCAGGACCTCCACCCCGGCGTCGACCAGCGCGGCCCGGCGCTGCGGGTTGCTCGCCATCCGGAAGCCTTTCTCCCACTTGAGTCCCGTACGGGGATCCACGAGTTATCACCTTGCAACCACTACAAGTGAAGCACTATGAATGGAGTGGTTCAGACAGCCTACGGAAAGAGACCGGCTTGCGAAAGCTCACGTATTTCATCGCCTGCTCGATCGACGGCTTCATCGGCGATCCGGGCGGCGACGGGTCGATGATGATCCCGTTCGTGGACGAGGAGTTCTTCGAGTTCCTCAAGACCGAGTATCCGGAGACGCTGCCCACCCACGGCCGCCGCGCTCTGGGCCTCGACGACCTGGCGAACCAGAAGTACGACACGGTCGTCCAGGGCCGCGCCAGCTACGACCTGGCGCTGCAGGTCGATGTCACCAGCCCCTACGCCCACCTGCGCGAGTACGTCGCCTCGCGCACGCTGAAGGAGTCACCCGACCCGAACGTCGAGATCGTCGCCGACGACCTGGTCGGCAAGGTCCGCGAACTCAAGGCGGAGGACGGCGACTTCGGCATCTACCTCTGCGGCGGCTCGCAGATCGCGGGCGAGCTGATCGACGAGATCGACGAGCTGGTCATCAAGACGTATCCCATCGTGCTGGGCACCGGCATGCCGATGTTCGGCTCCGGCTTCGCGATCAGCGAGTTCACGCTCGGCGAGGTGCGTACGTTCAAGAACGGGGCGGTCGTGCGGACGTACAGCCGGAAGCGCTGATTCCGGGGCTGCCGCCCGGCTGTCGGCCCGGCCCCTTGCGCAATATTCTGGAGGCATGGCCAGCGATGAGTCCCTCTGTCCGGTCTGCGAGCAGTCCGTCGACACGGTCGTGCGTCGGCACAAGACCCTGGGTGTCTACGTGCCTGTCTGGGGCCCCGGCCCCTGCCGCAACCCCCATTGCGCGAGCTACGAGGCGGGGGAGGAGCCCGCGAAGGCCGGGGCCGAGCCGGCCCTGACGGCCGCCGAGGCGGAGCCCGTGCTCATGACCGAGCCGGGCGCGCCGTCCGAGGAGCCCCGCCCCGCCACGGAGCGGAACTCCTGACCGGCGGCACCCGACAGCCGGTGCCCGCTCCCGTCACTTGCGCTGGGTGAAGCGCAGCAGATTGCCCGCGGGGTCGCGGACCGCGCAGTCACGGACTCCGTACGGCTGGTCCATCGGTTCCTGGATGATGTCGGCATCCGCGGCGAGCAGCCGCTCGTACGTCGCGTCGCAGTTCTCCGTGGTGAAGATGACGCCCCGGAGCAGCCCCTTGGCCAGCAGCTCGGCCACCGCCTGCCGGTCCGCCGCCGGTGCGTTCGGATCGGCCAGCGGCGGTTCCAGGACGATCTCCACGTCCGGCTGGAGCGGAGGGCCGACAGTCACCCAGCGCATGCCCTCGAAACCGACGTCGTTACGGACCTCCAGGCCCAGCACGTCACGGTAGAAGGCGAGCGCCCGGTCGTGGTCGTCGACCGAGATGAAGCACTGCGCGATTTTGAGGTCCATGGCCTCACGCTAGAGGCTTCGCCGCCGCTCGGCGCACCGGTCGCGTGTACATCTTCGCCACGCAGGCCGGGATCGCCGCCCCCGGTTCGTGCGACCGCGCCCGGTACGCGCTCGGCGTCTGGCCGACCAGCTCCGTGAAGCGGGAGCTGAACGAACCGAGCGACGTACACCCCACCGCGAAGCAGACCTCCGTGACGCTCAGGTCGCCGCGCCGGAGCAGCGCCTTGGCGCGCTCGATGCGGCGCGTCATGAGATAGCCGTACGGCGTCTCGCCGAAGGCCGCGCGGAAGCTGCGCTGGAAGTGGCCGGGGGACATCAGCGCGGTGCGCGCGAGCATGGGCACGTCCAGCGGCTGCGCGTACTCACGGTCCATGCGGTCGCGTGCCTTGCGCAGTCGGACCAAGTCCTCCGTGGTCATGCCCTCAGCATCCCACGGCCCACTGACAGTGCCCCCGGATCAGTCCGCGGGCTCCGCGGGCTCCGCGGGCTCCGCGGGCTCGGAGAGCGACAGCTCGCCGGTGCCGTCCAGGACCTCCCGGGCCACGGCCGAGATCCGGCGCCGCCGGGAGCGGGCGTGGTCGCGCAGCAGCGCGAAGGCCTCGTCCACGGTGATCCGGCGCCGCTGGGCGAGGGCGCCCTTGGCCTGCTCGACGAGGATGCGGGACTCCAGCGCGGTCTCCAGCTGCTCGGTGAGCCGCATCTGCCGGCGCAGTTCCCGCTGCTGCAGTATCGGGATGGCGGCGAAGTCGGCCAGGGCCCGGCCCAGCCTGAGCTGCCCGGAGTCCGGTGTGCCGGGCCCGTCCAGAAAGAAGCTGAGGGCGCCGACCACCTCGTCGCGGACGCGCAGGGGCGTCGCGGCGACCGAGTGGAATCCCAGTCGGCGGGCCCTGTGGGTGAACCGGGGCCAGGCCGCACTCGCGGCGGGGTGGTCGAGGGCGATCCCCTCGGAGGGGTTGCCGGTGCGCAGACAGTCCTGGCACGGCCCTTCGCCCCAGTCGACGCCGTTCCGTTCGAGGCTGCGGACACGGGCGTCGGATCCGGTGACCTGCGCCCGGCCGTCCCAGGGTACGGCCAGGGCGACACCCGCGGCCGCGATGTCCAGCAGTTCGACGCAGCGCTCGGACAGGGTGCGCAGGAAGTGGATGTCGTCGAAGTCGCCCGTCAGGGTCGTGGCGAGTTCCACGAAAGCGGCGGCCAACCGCTCCTCGCGCGGCTGCTCGGGCATTCCGGCTGCCTCCCCTGTTCTTCTCGTGCCTGTCTCTGCCGGTACGTTCCTGCGGATCACGCCGACTCGCAGCGACCCGCGCCGGTTCGTTCTGCCGGCTCCGTTCCGCTCCGGCCCCCGGTCGGCGGGGCGGCGGTCCGCGGGACGGCGGGCGGCATCCAGCCTACGACTACGGCGGTTCGGGTTCGATGGCAATCACGCGACGGGTCGGCTCCGTTCGGTGACTCCCGCCGCACGCCGATCGGCCGGAGCGGGACCGCGGTTCCGGTGACCGCGGCCGGTTCGACGGTCGTCAGACGGCCCGGCGCCGACGCGGAAAAGGCGAGCTGTCGGACGGGCTGCCGACGATCTGGGCGGCCAGGTCGGCGAGCTTCATGCGCTCCGCCCGGGCATGGCCGCGCAACTGCTCGAACGCCTCCTGGAGGTCGCAGTCGAGGCGTTCGGCGAGGATGCCCTTGGCCTGTTCGATGACGACGCGGCTGTTCAGGGCGTTCTGCAGTTGATCGCCCCGGACGAGCGCGTCGCGCAGCACCTCACGATGGGTCAGCCCGACGGCCGTGGCGTCGGCGAGGAGCCGGGCCCACCCGATGCCCGACTGTTCCAGCCGGCCGTGCTGGTGGTAGAGATCGAGCGCGCCCAGCGCCCGGTCCTGATGGGCCAGGGGCAGGGCCGTGACAGCGGTGAAGCCCTCGGACAGGGCGCGGCTGGTGAAGCGGGGCCAGCGGGTCCGGCTGTGCGGGTGGGACATCGGAACGTTGGCCAGAGGTCCCCTGCCGCGTGCGATGTCCAGGCAAGGCCCCATCCGGGACTCGGCCTGAAGGCACTCCAGCCGGCGCGTGCGCTCGTCCGACGCGGCCATCCGCCAGGGAACGCCCTCCGGGCCGATCAGGCTGCAGGCGGCGGCGTCCACGCCGGGCACGAGGGCCGTGACGTGCGCGAGCCGGCGCAGGAGATGCTCGTCGTTCTCACCCCGGGCCGGCGCGTCGGCCAGAGTCAGCAGGCTCGCAGCCAGTTCCTGCGCCCGGGTGGTGTCAAGCGGTTCGCTGCTCATTCACGTTTTTCCTGACGGCTGGGTGGGAGGCCGAGCCGGAACGAACCGCCCCCCGGGTGACCGGGTGTCGCCGCCGGACCGAGGGGTTGTCGTTCGTTCCACACGACAGCCAAGCACATGGCGCCATCGCGCGACTACGGTGAGTCGGGGTCGGTGGTGTCTCCCGCTCCGCGTCCTTTCGAGGGTGCAAAGCTTTACGAACCGTTGACGTTTTCGCGGCGCGGGGATACGTGAGCGCGGACGGAAGAGGTGCCCGAGTCCGCCCGCCGGTGCCAGGACCTCGCCGTCCGGGGCCGGCTGTGCGCTGGTTCCGGACCGGATGTCCGGGCGCCTCGGGAACGGGGCCCGTGCGCGGGTGAGGTGACGAGGCGTCATGCGGAGCCGTCCGCGACCGGCCGCACCACGGTCATCCCTTCCTGCGCCGGCCACCCCTCCTGCGCCGGTCGGCCTGGGTTCATGACTTCTTCCTCCTTTCGCCGCCGTCTCCAGGAGGGCGCCGGACCTTGTTCTCCTTGTCGGGGGCGCTCCGGTCCCTGTCCCGCGGCGTGCCGTGATTCCTGGACTCTCCTGCGCGCAGCCCGCGGGAGAGCTCCGCCACGAACACCTCCCACAGCCGGTCCACGGGCGGGAATCCCGGCTCGTCAGTCGCCGACGGGCGCCTCCCGCCCGACCGTCGCCCGTCTGTGCCCGACCCGTTCGCCCCGGGGCGGCCTGGCACCGGGCGGCCCGCCACGCCCCCGCGGACGGATCAGCGGCCGGGCACCGGCGCGGGGTGCGCCACCGAGGGCGAAGGCCTCGTACGCGAACGCCTGCCGGGCCGGGCAGTGGTGCGGGACGGTCCCGGTGCGAGCGTGCTCGACCGGTCCGGCCGGGCGGTGTTCGGTTGAGGTCCGGGCGGTTCCGTGCGCACTGGCGTAGCCGACCAGCGTCCTCATGGGATCGGAACACTCCCTCTTCGGCGTAGGGAATCTGGTGTGGGGCGCTCCTGGTGCAGACATGTCCGCGCTCGTGTTCGCGATCCGGGCGGGGTGTCCGGGCGGTCGCCGCCGGGATCGAACGACAGGCCGGGAGGTGTGCCGGGGCGGGACAGCGGGGGGCCCGGGGCAGGGCGGGGCTCAACTGGCACCTGTGACGGCGGGCGTACCCGGCGGGTGCGGGACGGCGGCCGGACGGCGTACGTCCGAGGGCGGTGCGCGGCACGGCGAAGCCGGTCGCCGCATGCCGATGCGCCAGGGCGCGCGGCCCCCTTCGCACGGCCCTCACCTCGGCTTCCGCTCATGGATCACTGATACACGCGGTGCTTCGCCGGGGGCTCGGGCACTGATCACCCTAGGCCGGATCGGCAGTGCGCGACAGAGGGTGACCGGCCACTCGCGGGTGGCGCGACAAGCGCGGCGGGGAGGCCACGGTCGGCAGCGCGCGGGAGGCGCGTGCGGTACGGCGGAGGTCACCGCGGCTGAAACCGTACGAGTCCGAAACCGGTGTGCGTCGGTTCCGGTAAGACTCCGACCGGTGTGAGCCCGCAGCGGTCGGAAGGACGAGACTGGGAACTCGGGTGCCGTGGCGTGACAAGGCGCGACGGGCGGGTGACGGCCCTTCGGGGATGCCTGCGTGAGCGATACTGACGGATCATGCTGATGGCCGTGCGACCGGGCGGAGGTGAAGCCGATGCGGCACGAGAACCGCGGCGGCGGGAGCGAGATGCCCGACCGTATACAGCCGTCCGATGTGGAGGATCGTCGCCGGGTCACCGAGGCCTTCACGTCCCTGACCTCCTCCAGCCAGGTGCGCCGGGTGCCCGAGCTGCTGTGCGGAGCCTGCGTGGATCTGCTGCCCGTCACCGGCGCCTCGATCTCGATCACCGGCAGCAGCACCGCACGGGCGCTGTGGTGCGCCAGTGACGACACGGCCGCCCGCCTCGCCGAGGCGCAGTACACGCTGGGCGACGGCCCCTGCCAGAGTGCCCTCGACCGGGCCGCCCCGGTGCTCGCGCCGGACCTCACCCAGGGGCCGGACGCCCGCCGGTGGCCGGTCTTCGCCCATCAGGCCGTCGAGCTGGGTGTCCGGGCGGTCTTCTCGCTGCCTCTCGGCGCCGGCGCGCTCGCGATCGGCACCCTCGACCTCTACCGGGACACCGCCGGCGCCCTGTCCCCGCGCGACCTGCGGATCGCGCTGCTGGCAAGGGACGCGGTCACGTTCGCCGTACTGAACCTCGAAGCGTCCTCGGACGGCTTCCTGTCGGCGGACGAAGCAGGAGTAGCGTCATGGGTGGACGCCGCGGAAGCCGACCACATCGAGGTCCATCAGGCCGTTGGCATGGTCATGGTCCAACTTGGGGTCGATCCCGAGCAGGCACTGGACCGATTGCGGGCGCATGCCTTCTCGGAAGGACGGACGGTCACCGAGGTGGCACAGGAGATTCTGGCCCGAACGCTGCGCTTCCATCCGGAAGCGGACGACGATCAGCAGAAGGGCCGCGGTCGGCTCGGCGACGAAGGAGACGGTGACCGGTCATGACCCGAGAAGAGCAGCTCGCAGAGGCGTTCGTCGGGCTGGCCGATACCCTCGCCGACGGGTTCGACCCGGTGGTGCTGCTGGACCGCCTGGCCGGGCACTGCGTCGGCATCGTGGGCGCCGACACGGTCAGCGTCATGATGGCCACGGTCCGTGGCGACCTTCGTACGATGTCGGTCTCCGCCCACGCGGCCTCGGCCGAACTGGTCCAGACGCAGACCCGGGAAGGCCCCGGCCGGGACTGCTACCGGACCCGGCTGCCGGTCGACGCCACCCATCTCGACGACCTCGACGGCCGGTGGCCGCGGTTCACGGCCCAGGCCCAGGAAGCCGGTTACGGCGCCGCGCACGCGCTGCCGCTGCGGGTCAACCACCAGACCATCGGTTCCGTGAGCCTCCTGCTCGCCGCGCCCACCGGCCTGCTGCCGGGCGACCTGCGGCTGGCCCAGGCGCTGGCGGACGTGGCCGCCGTGGCGCTGGTCCACTGGAGCCCGGACCCCGCCCGGCCCATGGACATCCTCACCCATGTCCAGGCGGCCGTCGCAGCCAAGGCCACCGTCGAGATGGCGCAGGGCATGCTCGTCGAGCACGGGCAGCTCGAACCCGCTCAGGCGATGGAGGCCCTGCTCGCCTACAGCGGCCGCAACGGCAACCGGTTGACCTCGACGGCCCAGGCACTGGTCCGCCGCACCCTCGAACCGTCCGTGGTGCTCGCCGCACGGGGATGACCCCGGCGTGCGCGAGCTGTCGTGCACGCCCCTGTACAACCGCGTGCGCGAGCTGTTGTGCACGCCCCCTGCGCAACGGCGTGCGCAGGGGCGCCCGATCCGTGCAACTACCACCAAGAACCACCCCGTGTACGGCGTACGACCGTGTTTGACCGGGCACGATGCTGAGTATCACTTCGGTGCCGCCCAAGACCCTGGTGGCATCCGCCGCGCGTCCCCCCCAGCCGCGCCCTCGCGTTTGACGTCGTACCTGGAAAGAACACTGAGGTGGGCCATGGGCACCCATCACGTCACCTTCGGCCTCCGTCACCGGACGACGGGAGACACGCTGTTACTCCTGCCGCGCGGTGAACTGGACGCCTGGGCCGACCAGGAGCTGTTCCCGCGCATGGCCGAACTCCTCGACCGCCCTCGGGACCCGGCCCTGTCCGGTGTCGTCGTGGACCTCGGCGCCGTGACCTTCCTGGACGCCGGCGGTCTGCGCATGCTGGTCCGCCTCCGGAACCGGACATGCCTGAGCGGCATCGAACTGCGGCTCGCCAACACCCCGGACAAGGTCCGCCGCGTGCTGCGCCTCTCCCGGCTCGAACGCACCTTCACGTTCCTGGACGAACCCAGGTCACCGTGCGACAAGGCCTCCGGGCGGGGGGTCCCCGCCTGACCGGACAGCGTCTTGCCGGGGCCCCTTCGCCGTACGAGAGTGGGAAGGCGCTCCCGCGCCGGGCTCACCCGGTCCGGGGGCGCCGGCCCAGGACCCCGGCAGGCACCCCCACATCGGACGCGGTCCGCGTGCGCCCACCTCGGCGTGAGCGGGCGCCGGCGGAGGGCCGAAGCGTGGACATGCGGCACCGGAGCGGGCCGGAGGACCGGGCCCGGACGACCGAGCAGGACCATCGGACCCGGCTGACCGAGCAGGAGTGCCGGGAGGTCCTGGCCCGCACACCGGCCGCCCGACTGGCTGTCACCCGCCGTGGTCTGCCCCGGATCGAACTGGTCGGGCTGGTCCACTTCGACGGCGAACCGGTGGCGCTCCTGCCCGAGGACAGTCCCGTCGCCCGTGCGCTGTCCGAGGTGATCTCCCCGCGCAGGCTCGTCGCGCTGCAGACCGACGACCTGACCGACGCCCGGCACGAGGTGCACAGTGTCACCGCCGTCGCCCGGCCCCGCTGGATCGTTGGCTTCGACGACGTGCGCGAGTGCCGGCGACTGGCCGAGGCCCGGGGGCTCGACGTCAGGTCCGACACCTGGTTCCTGGCCATGACCCACCCCATGCTCGTGGGCCGGCGGGTTCCGCTGCGCAGTCCGGGCCGTGTGCCGCAGAACCCCGCGCGGACGTGAGCGCGACGAGCCGGACGCGAGGCCTGCCCGAAGCCTGCTCGAGTTCGCCGTGGCGCGGGCGCGCGCGGCCCGAGTACCGTCCGCGTGCCGGTGAAACCGTCCTCGTTTCTATTAAGTACGGTCCATGAAATCTGTAAACTGGCTTGCAGGTTTGTGCCAGGCCGGATTTCTGCGAGGCCTCAACGGGGGGATGGTCGTGCCGACCCTGCCGATCGACGACGAGAACGCGGCGCTCTACACCATCGGCCAGGTCGCCGACATGCTCGGCGTGCAACTCGCCTTCCTGCGCCGCCTCGACGAGCAGCGCGTGATCGTTCCCGTGCGGTCGGCCGGCGGCCAGCGGCGCTACACCCGCAGGGAGATCGGCCAGGTGACCGAGACGCTCGCGCTGATCGAGGAGGGCGTCACCCTGGCCGGCGTACGGCATGTGCTGACGCTCCGGCACCGGGTGGCCCAACTGGAGTCCGACCTGGCCGAGTTGCGGCAGGAGCGGCGCGTCGACAGCGGCCGCGTGGCGAGGGGCTGACGGGCACCGCCCGTCAGGGAGCGGCGCCTTGGGGGTCGCCGGCCGCCGACAGCATGGGCGCGCTGTGCCGTTCCGGCCGGTGGCCGCCGGCGTCCGGGACCGGGCTGCGGGGCGAGCCGGGCATGCCGGGCAGCGGTACGGGGCGGCGAGCCGTGAGACGGCCCGCGGGGCGGTGGCCGCAGTGGCCGCAACGGGGCGCACCCTCCAGGGTGTAGGGCGACGGCACACTGCGGCTGTCGCAGGAGAAGTACTCCCACTCGTGGCCGAGGCCGTCCATGAAGCGCTGTACGTCGTAGTCGACGGTCCAGCGGTCCCGGCACTGGCCGCAGGTGAACTCGACCCGCTCCACAGCCAGTTCGGTGATCATGGCGTCACCCCTCCCGCGTCACCGTTCTCTATACTCCGCCGACCGCGGGGTTGACAACGATCAGCTCAACTTCTTTTCTCTCCCATGGGGAGATTCCCTGTATGCGAGAGGCACGGAAAACGACCGCACCCGGACCGCGACGGACGCCGGGTTCGGCGGCCTGCGGACCGGGCGCGGTCAGGAAGGCGCTGCGATCGAAGCGATCGCAAGTCAGAGAGCTTGACGCGAGGTCAGGCCTTCTTCGTCTCCCAGAAGATCTTGTCGATCTGGGCGATGTAGTCGAGAGCCTTCTGGCCCGTCGCCGGGTCGGTCGAGGCCTTCGCGGCCGAGAGGGCCTTGAGGGCGTCGTTGACCAGCTGGTGCAGCTCCGGGTACTTCTCGAAGTGCGGGGGCTTGAAGTAGTCGCTCCACAGCACCGAGACGTGGTGCTTGGCGAGCTCGGCGCGCTGCTCCTTGATGACGGTGGCGCGGGCCTGGAAGTGCGGGTCGTCGTTGGCGGCCATCTTGTCCTGAACGGCCTTGACCGACTCCGCCTCGATGCGGGCCTGGGCGGGGTCGTACACACCACAGGGCAGGTCGCAGTGTGCGCTGACCTTGACCTTGGGGGCAAACAGGCGGGAAAGCATTGAGCTGTCCTTCCTCGTGATCGTCTTCTCAGGTGGGACATTACTCCGTGAGGGACGGGTTTTCGCGAGTGCCCCCATGGGCTTAGGACAAAAGTCCAGGGTCAGACTGGGACTCGTGGAGGATAGGACCGGGGAGGTGCCGGGATGCCGGAGCTGTCACAGGAGACCGAGCGCGTGAGGGGTGTCCTGCCGTTCGGGACCGCCGAGGTGACGGGGCCGTCCATGGTGCCCACGCTGCTGCACGGCGATCAACTCGTCGTGCAGTACGGGGCCAGGGTCAGGCCCGGTGACGTCGTCGTCCTGCGCCATCCGTTCCAGCAGGACCTGCTGGTCGTGAAGCGGGCGGCCGAGCGGCGCGAGGGTGGCTGGTGGGTGCTCGGCGACAACTCGTTCGCCGGCGGGGACAGCACCGACTACGGGACCGTGCCCGAGGAACTGGTCCTCGGGAAGGTCTGGTTCCGCTACCGGCCGCCCACGAAGGGTCAGCGCTCGCCGTTCGCGGTCGCGCGCTGGCTGTGGTCGGCCGCCCGGCCGGTGCTCTCCGGCCGGTCCGCCTCCAGGCGCTTGCGGGCGCGGTAGGCGGCGACGTTCGCCCGGGTCGCGCAGCGGTCCGAGCAGTAGCGCCGGGAGCGGTTCGTCGAGGTGTCGAGGTAGGCGTTGCGGCACGGCGGTGCCTCGCACAGGCCCAGGCGGTCCACGCCGTACTCGGTGAGATGGAAGGCCAGGCCCATCGCGGCGATCGCGGCGTAACCGGCGGTCGCGTTCGACGGGTGGTCCGCCAGGTGCATGTGCCACAGCGGGCGGCCGTTGTCGTCCCGGAAGTCATGGCCCGAGATCTGCGGGCTGACCGGGAACTCCAGCAGCAGTGAGTTCAGCAGGTCCACGGCGAGCGTCTCGTCGCCGCCGTCGGCCGCCTCGAAGACCGCGCGCAGCCGGGCCCGTACGCCGCGGAAGCGGGTCACGTCCGAGTCGTTGGCGCGGCGGGCCGCCGACGCGTTGCCCCCGAAGAGGTCACGGACGGCCTCGACCGAGGTGAGCGTGTCCTTGCCCCGGGCCGGCTCCTCGCTGTTGACGAGACGGACGGCGTAATCCGAGTAATAGGCCAGTTCCACTTGTAGTCCTTACGAGGGCGCTCTATGGTCGTGGTGCGGGCACGTAATGGCTGATTGTGCTTCCAGGGTATTACATCCTGGTGGGGAAAGGGGCTTTCATGACGACCACCCTCGGGTCCGACTGGCAGGCGTGGCAGGAGAGCTGGGACCGGCAGCAGGAGTGGTACCTCCCGGACCGCGAGGAGCGGTTCCGGGTCATGCTCGACATGGTCGAGGCACTGGTGGGCCCCGAGCCACGGGTCCTGGACCTCGCGTGCGGTACGGGAAGTATCACGGCCCGGCTCCTCGAAAGGTTCCCGAAGGCGGTCAGTACCGGTGTCGATCTCGATCCGGCGCTCCTGACCATCGCCGAGGGCACGTTCGCGGGCGACGACCGGGTCGCGTTCGTCACGGCGGACCTCAAGGACCCCGAGTGGGCCTCACTGCTGCCGTACGACTCGTACGACGCCGTCCTCACGGCGACCGCGCTCCACTGGCTGCACAGTGAGCCGCTTGCGGTCCTGTACGGGCAGGTCGCCGGGGTCGTCCGGGAGGGGGGTGTGTTCATGAACGCCGACCACATGGTCGATGAGAGCACTCCGCTGATCAACGCGGCGGACCGGGCGCAGCGGCATGAGCGGATGGAGGCGGCGAAGGCCGCCGGGGCGCTCGACTGGGCCTCGTGGTGGCAGCTCGCCGCGCAGGATCCCGTGCTCGCGGAGCCCACGGCCCGGCGGTTCGAGATCTACGGCGAGCATGCGGACGGGGACACTCCGTCCGCCGGGTGGCATGTGGGGGCTCTGCGGGCTGCCGGGTTCGCGGAGTCGCGGGAGGTGTGGCGGTCGCCGTCCGACGCGCTGGTCCTGGCCGTCAGGTAGGCGTTCTTCTCGCCCCCGCCGCCCTTACCCTTCCCGTCACTGCATGGGGGCTCCGCCCCCTCGCCCCCCGTATCGCGCTACGCGCTCGTCCTCAGACGCCGGACGGGCTGAAAGGCAGGGGCGGTACGGATTTCCCGTACCGCCCCTGCGTGTGCCCTCCGTGACCGCCGGACGGCTTAAAGCACCTTCGACAGGAACGACTGCGTCCGTTCGTGCCGCGGGTTCGTCAGGACCTCTCGGGGGTGGCCGGACTCGACCACCACACCCTCGTCCATGAAGACCAGCGAGTCGCCGACCTCCCGGGCGAAGCCCATCTCGTGGGTCACGACGATCATCGTCATGCCCGACTCCGCGAGGTCGCGCATGACGTCGAGGACGTCACCGACCAGCTCGGGGTCGAGCGCCGACGTCGGCTCGTCGAACAGCATCAGCTTCGGCTCCATCGCGAGGGCCCGCGCGATCGCGACCCGCTGCTGCTGACCGCCGGAGAGCTGCGAGGGGTAGTTGCCCGCCTTGTCGGCCAGCCCGACCCGCTCCAGGAGCTGACCCGCACGCTCGCGCGCCTGGGCCCTGCTCACGCCCTTGACCTGGACCGGCGCCTCCATGACGTTCTCCAGCGCCGTCATGTGCGGGAACAGGTTGAAGCGCTGGAACACCATGCCGATGTCCCGCCGCTTCAGCGCGACCTCGCTGTCCTTGAGCTCGTACAGCTTGTCGCCCTTCTGGCGGTAGCCGACCAGCTCCCCGTCGACGTACAGCCGCCCCGCGTTCACCTTCTCCAGATGGTTGATGCACCGCAGGAACGTCGACTTGCCCGAGCCGGACGGGCCGATCAGGCAGAAGACCTCGCTGGGCTTCACTTCGAGGTCGATGCCCTTGAGGACCTCGACCGGGCCGAAGGACTTGTGGACGCCCTCGGCCTTCACCATCGCCGTGCCGGAGCCCGCACCGGGCACGTTCTTCGTGTCGTTCGTACCGGTGCTCATGCCTTGGCTCCTCCGCCCGACCGGTTGGACAGGGACAGCACGTTCGCCTTGATCTTCTGGATCGGCGTGGGCGGCAGCGCACGGCTCGACCCGCGGGCGTAGTACCGCTCGACGTAGTACTGCCCGACGCTGAGCACCGAGGTCATGATCAGGTACCAGGCGGCGGCCAGGAACAGCATCTCGACCGTGGCCCCGGAGGTGGTGCCGATGTCCTGGGAGAACCGCAGGAGTTCGGGATACTGCACCGCCGCGACCAGGGAGGTCGTCTTCAGCATGTTGATGACCTCGTTGCCCGTGGGAGGCACGATCACGCGCATCGCCTGCGGGATCACGATCCTGCGCAGGGTCTTGCCGTGGCTCATGCCCAGGGCGTGCGAGGCCTCGGTCTGGCCCTCGTCGACCGAGAGCAGACCCGCGCGGCAGATCTCCGCCATGTACGCGGCCTCGTTCAGGCCCAGACCGAGCAGCGCCGTGAGGAACGGCGTCATGAAGTCGGCCCACTGGTCCTTGTAGATCGGCCCGAGGTTGACGTACTCGAAGACGAAGCCGAGGTTGAACCAGACGAACAGCTGGACCAGGACCGGGGTGCCGCGGAAGAACCAGATGTAGAACCAGGCGATCGACGAGGTCACCGGGTTCTTCGACAGGCGCATCACGGCCAGGACCACGCCGCCGACGATGCCGATGAGCATCGACAGGAACGTCAGCACCAGGGTTTCGCGGACACCCTTGAGGATGCGGTCGTTGAAGAAGTAGTCGGGGATGGCGCCCCAGTTGATGTCGCCGTTGGCGAAGGCCCAGACGAGCAGGCCGAAGATGCCGAGGGCGACGACGGCGGCGACGTACCGGCCGTAGTGCCGGACCGGGATGGCTCTGATCGCCTCCGGCCCGGCCGCCGGGGTGTCCGCCGACGAGTCGGTCTTCTTGAAGTCATTCACGGGTGATGCCTTTCAGTGACGTGTCGAAGAGCGAGACACGGTCACTTTCCGCCGTTGATCGTGGCCTCTTCGACCGCCCCCGCGTCGACGCCCCACTTCTCGATGATCTTCTTGTACTCGCCGTTCGCGATGATCGCGTCGAGCGCGGCCTTGACGGCGTCGCGCACCTCGGTGTTCGACTTGGCGACCGCGATGCCGTACGGGGCGGCCTCGACCTGCTCGCCGACGAGCTGGAAGTCCTTGCCGCCGCCCGAGGTCTTCACCGCGTACGCCGCGACCGGGAAGTCGGAGGAGCCGGCGTCCGCGCCGCCGGAACGCAGCCGGGTCTGGGCCTGCTGGTCGTTGTCGAAGGCCTCGATGGAGATGGCCTTGCCCTTGGCACACTTCTTGGCCTCGGACTTCGCCAGGTCGTGCGAGACGGTGCCGCGCTGGACGACCAGCTTCTTGCCGCACAGGTCGGACCAGGTCTTGATGCCCTGGTCGGCGCCCTTCTTGGTGTAGATCGAGACACCCGCGGTGAAGTAGTCGACGAAGTCGACGCCCTCGCCGACCTTCTTGCCGGTGTCGGCGTCGACGCCGTCCTGGCGGTTCTTGGTGTCCGTCATCGCGGACATCGCGATGTCGTACCGCTTGGAACGCAGGCCGCCGAGCAGCGTGTCGAACGTGCCGTTCTCGAACTCGAACTTCACGCCGAGCTGCTTGCCCATGGCGTCGGCGAGATCGGGGTCGATGCCCACCGTCTTGCCGGAGTCGTCCTTGAACTCGACCGGCGCGTACGCGATGTCCGAGCCGACCTTGATGACGCCCTTGTCGCGGATGGCCTGGGGCAGCTTGTCGGCCAGCGGGGCCGCGCTGGAGTCGGCGGTGTCGCTGCCGCCGCTCTCCTTGTCCTTGGTCTGGTCACCGCAGCCGGTGAGCAGCAGGGCGCCTGCGACCGCGATCGCACCGACCGCGGCTATCCGGGACTGCGCGGCGGTCGTACGACGGGTGGAGCGTGCGGTCATGGTGGGTTCCTCCGGCGGGTGGGTGGAGTTGCCGATGGGTCGGCAGTAGCCGATGGGTCGACGAGAACACACACCTTCGGGTGTCGCGACCTCGTGTGATTAGGGCATCTTGCCATTCGGACTCGTCCCTTCAGGGTTCCCGCCATGTCAAAATCGGATAACGGGTGACCCCCTAACCGGACCGAAGCGGTCCGGCTCGACCGGATCTTGTGCGGAAAACCTCCGCGAGGGCCGGAGGATCTTCGGCGGATCCCGCGAGACGAGCGACCACTTCTGCGCACTTGCGACACCATGGCGCCTATCGGCGGATTGTTCGTGAAGTGGGCTTGATCGACGTATTCGGCCATGAGTCATGTCACCGGTATGTGACCTTCGCACTCCGGTATACGGGCCCGGGTGCCGCGATCTGCCGGTCCCTGCCCTCCGGCGCGCGAGCTTCGGCCGCCCACGTGTGACCTTCGCTTTATGGACTCGTCCGCGGTGCGGTCCGTCCGGTAAGAAGGATCCTTACACCCCTCATCCGGGGCTCAGGGCGCGTGTGCGGCGCGCCCGTCGCGCATGTTCCGCACTTAACAGTCATCAGGGACATGCGCGGTGCCCGCCCGCTCCTCACCCGGAGCGGCGACCCTCAACCATTAAGACTTAAGGGGTAAAACAAAGTGGCAGCGGAGATCGTCAATCCTCGCAGCGACAGCAGTACGGATCAGGACGGCGGGGCCGAGCCCCTCGATTCCTTCGACCCGGCGTTCGCGCTGCACCGTGGCGGGAAGATGGCCGTGCAGGCCACCGTGCCCGTCCGTGACAAGGACGACCTGTCCCTCGCGTACACGCCCGGCGTCGCGAAGGTCTGCATGGCCATCGCGGAGCAGCCGGAACTCGTCCACGACTACACATGGAAGTCGTCCGTGGTCGCCGTCGTGACGGACGGGACCGCCGTGCTCGGTCTCGGCGACATCGGCCCCGAGGCCTCGCTCCCCGTCATGGAGGGCAAGGCGATCCTGTTCAAGCAGTTCGGCGGGGTCGACGCGGTGCCGATCGCGCTGGACTGCACGGGCGTCGACGAGATCGTCGAGACCGTCGTGCGGCTCGCGCCGTCCTTCGGCGGCGTGAACCTGGAGGACATCTCGGCACCCCGGTGCTTCGAGATCGAGCGCCGGCTCCAGGAAAGGCTGGACATTCCCGTCTTCCACGACGACCAGCACGGGACGGCCGTCGTCACGCTGGCCGCCCTGCGGAACGCCGCGCGGCTGACCGGGCGCTCGCTCGGGCAGCTGCGCGCCGTGATCTCGGGCGCCGGTGCGGCCGGGGTGGCCATCGCCAAGTTCCTGCTGGAGGCGGGGCTGGGAGACGTCGCCGTCGCGGACCGCAAGGGCATCGTGTCGGTCGACCGGGACGATCTGACCCCGGTCAAGCGGGACCTCGCGGTCATGACCAACAAGGCGGGCCTCTCCGGCTCGCTGGAGTCGGCGCTCGCGGGCGCCGACGTCTTCATCGGTGTCTCCGGCGGTACGGTGCCGGAGCCGGCCGTGGCCTCCATGGCCGAGGGCGCGTTCGTCTTCGCCATGGCGAACCCGAATCCCGAGGTGCATCCCGATGTCGCCCACAAGTACGCGGCGGTCGTCGCCACGGGGCGGTCGGACTATCCGAACCAGATCAACAACGTGCTGGCGTTCCCCGGGATCTTCGCGGGGGCGCTGCAGGTGCGGGCGTCTCGGATCACCGAGGGCATGAAGATCGCGGCAGCCGAGGCGCTGGCCGCGGTCGTCGGGGACGACCTTGCCGCGGACTATGTGATTCCGTCGCCGTTCGACGAGCGGGTGGCGCCGGCGGTCACGGCGGCGGTTGCCGCGGCGGCGCGGGCGGAGGGCGTGGCGCGGCGCTAGCATCGCGCCCTGCGCCCGCCGCACGCACGCCTCTGGGCCCCGTCCTCCTGGACGGGGCCCAAAGTTTTCGGCGGGGGGTTCGGCTGAGCGGGTGGTGTGGGCTGCGCCGGGCGGTCGGGCGATCAGCCGGGTGCGGGCCGGTGGGGGGTTTTGCGCCGTTCCCCGCGCCCCTGAGGTGGGGAGTGGTGGGGGTGGTGTGTTGGGTGCGGGCGGGTGGGGGTTGCTCGCGCCGTTCCCCGCGCCCCTGGTGTGTGGGGGGAACGGCGCGAGCGGCCACGGCGGTGGGTGGGGCGGCGTCTTTGGGGGTGTGGGGGACTGCGTGGGTTTGGGGTGGGGGACGTGTGTCACAGGCGGGGCCCGTTCCGTCGGACGCACCCGCCACCTAGGGTCGGCACATGTTCGCTGCCTACGCCGCCCATATCGACCGTGACCAGCCCTTGAACGGCCTGGAGTTGGGTGACCGCCCCGCTCCCGAGCCCCGCCCCGGCTGGACGACCGTCAACGTCAAGGCCGCCTCCCTGAACCACCACGACCTCTGGTCGCTGCGCGGGGTCGGCCTCGCCGAGGACAAACTGCCGATGATCCTCGGATGCGACGCCGCGGGGATCGACGAGGACGGCAACGAGGTCGTCCTGCACTCCGTCATCGGGCAGACGGGCCACGGCGTCGGCCCGAAGGAGCCCCGTTCCATCCTCACCGAGCGCTACCAGGGAACCTTCGCCGAGCAGGTCTCGGTCCCCACCTGGAACGTCCTGCCCAAGCCCGCCGAACTCTCCTTCGAAGAGGCCGCCTGCCTGCCCACCGCCTGGCTGACGGCGTACCGCATGCTCTTCACCAACGCGGGCGTACGGCCCGGCGACTCGGTTCTCGTCCAGGGAGCCGGTGGCGGCGTCGCCACGGCGGCGATCGCGCTCGGCAAGGCCGCGGGGCTTCGCGTCTTCGCCACCAGCCGCGACGAGGCGAAGCGCAAGCGCGCCCTGGAACTCGGCGCTGTCGAAGCCGTCGAGTCCGGAGCCCGGCTGCCGCACCGCGTGGACGCCGTCATCGAGACCGTCGGCGCCGCCACCTGGTCCCACTCGGTCAAGTCCCTGAAGCCGGGCGGCACCCTGGTCATCTCGGGTGCCACGAGCGGTGACCGGCCCCCGCACGCCGAGCTGACCCGCATCTTCTTCCTCGAACTCAAGGTCGTCGGCTCCACCATGGGTACGAAGGACGAGCTGGAGGATCTGCTGTCCTTCTGTGCCGCCACCGGCGTCCGCCCCGTCATCGACGAGGTTCTCCCGCTGGACCGCGCCCGCGAGGGCTTCGAGCGGATGGAGTCCGGCGAACTCTTCGGCAAGGTCGTGCTGACCGCCTCCTGATACGCCCTGACTTCTGATACCTCCTGACACCTCATGGCTTCTGACACCCCGGGCCGTCAACCACAGTTGACAATTCCCGGCGTGTCAATCTAAGTTGACGTCATGACCGAAGCAACGGATCTCGCCGAGCGCGCGGGCGACCGCGATCCGCGGATCGGGCTGCGGGCCGTCTCCGCGTTGCGGCGGCTCTTGGAGCAGCTCGAAGCGGTGCAGGTGCGCAGTGCGCGCAATCAGGGTTGGTCGTGGCAGGAGATCGCCGCGGAACTGGGTGTCAGCAGGCAGGCCGTGCACAAGAAGTACGGGAGGCAGTGATGTTCGAACGGTTCACCAAGGACGCCCGCGCGGTGGTCCTCGGCGCGGTCGGCCATGCCGAGCGCCTGGAGGCGGAGGCGGTCGAGGAGCAGCACCTGCTGCTGGCGCTCCTCGACCGCGAGGCCAGCCGTGCGTCGTTCGCCCTGACGTCGCTGGGGCTCGCAGGACGCAGGGAGTCCGTCCAGCGGGCGCTGGCCGAGGCGCGCCGTCGCGGCGGGCTCTCCCGCGCCGACACCGACGCCCTCTCGGGGCTGGGCATCGACGTCTCGGCGATCGTCTCCCGCGTCGAGGAGGCTCATGGCGAGGGCGCCTTGGAGGCCGCCCACGGGAACACGAAGGGGAACGGGAGGGGCGACGGCCATGACAGCGGGCGTGGCAAGGGGTGGTGGTCCGGCTTCGTCGGCGGGCGGCGTCCCTTCGCCCGAGGTGCCAAGGACGTCCTCACCGAGTCCCTGCGCATGGCCCTCGCCCAGCAGGACCGGCACATCGGCGACGAGCACCTCCTACTCGCTCTCGCCGCCCGCCCCGGTGTCCCGTCGGAGGTCCTGGCCGACCACGGCGTGACCTACGTGGCACTGCGGCGCGTGCTGTACGGCGGGGGAGAGGCGAAGGCCGGCTGAGAGGGCGAGGCGGTCCGCTCCCGGACCGCCTCGGCCGTCGCTCAGCCCTTGGGCGTCCGCAGCACCGCCCCTATGTGCGCCGCCGCCGACGACAGGTGCCGGCGGGCATCGCGCAGTTGGTCCTCCGTCACCCCGTGATCACGGGCCGCGTCGCGGATGTCGTCGCGGAAGCGGTCCAGCAGGCGGTCCAGGTCCCGGGCGGGATCGCCCGTGGAGTCCTCATGGGCCCAGGAGGGTTCGTAACCGGCGGGGAAGTCCTCCGGAGTGTCCGTGTAGTCGGGCCTCCTCGTCTCCCTCCCGGCTCCCGTCCCGGCCCTGCCGAAGCCGAAGTCCTTTCCGAACTCCTTGCCGAAGTCCTTCCCGAAATCGCCGAACTCCTTGGCCAGCTCGGTGAGGCCCTCACGGACCCCCGTCGGCCAGTCGCCCCGGGTGAAGTGGTCCTGCACCTGGTCCTGGACGCGCTTGGCGATGCGCTGGAGCTCCTCCTGCGCCTGCGCCCGGACCCGCTCCTGGGCCTCCTTGGCCTGGTGCCGGGCCCGCTGGGCCTCCTCGCGGGCCCGCCGGCTCTCGTCCTTGGCGCGCCGGGCCTGCTCCTTCCACTCCTGCTTGACGCGACGCATCTCCTCCTTGGCGACGCGCCACGCCTCCTTGTCCCCGAAGTCCGTGAAGTCGCCGTGGCCGCTCTCGCGCTCGCCGTGCGCCTTGGCACCGGCTCCCGTGGAACCCCGCCGGGCCTCGCTCGCCGCGGCCCGCATCTCGCGGCGCAGATCCCCCGCGGCGCCGCGCACGTCGGCCCGGATCTCCGCGGCCAGCTCGGCGACCGACTCGCGGATCTCCAGCTCCAGATCGGCCAGTTCACCGCTGCGGTCGGCCAGCTCGGCACGGCCGGCGTCCGTGATCGCGTACACCTTCCGGCCGCCCTCGGTGGTGTGGGTGACCAGGCCCTCGGCCTCCAGCTTGGCCAGCCGGGGGTAGACGGTGCCGGCCGACGGCGCGTACAGCCCCTGGAAGCGCTCCTCCAGGAGGCGGATCACCTCGTAACCGTGGCGTGGTGCCTCGTCGAGGAGCTTGAGCAGGTAGAGCCGCAGGCGGCCATGGGCAAAGACGGGAGCCATGTCAGAGCCCCTTCTGGTGGGTCGGGCCGTCGGGTGATCCGTCGGTGGCGTCAGTGGCGGTGGCGGCGTCGGCGGCTGGGGGTGTCGCGGGGGTGGAGAGGGCGGCTGACGCGGGCGTCTCGGCGGTGGGTCCGGTACCGGACGGGTCAGGAGCCGTGTCCTGTGGGTCATCCTCCCCGACGTCCGCCTTCTTCTCGAAATCCACTTCCTGGTCCCACGGCTCGTCCTCCGCCGGTGGCCTGCGCAGCAGTGCGATCGAACCGGAGACGGTGGTCGCTTTCAGGCGGCCGTTCCCCGCGCCGAGCCTGCCGGTGATCTTCTTGGCGCCCCACTGGCCGTCGATGCGCAGGTCCTCGAACGCGCTGGAGACCACGCCGCTCGCCGAGTCCACCTCGACCTCCGCGTCGGCCGGATGCGGTAGGCGGACGGCGATCTCGCCCGAGATGCTGGCCAGCCGGATGTCACTGGACCGGCCTGCCGGGTCCAGGTCGACGATCACGGAACCACTGACCGAGTCGACCCGCACGGAAGGGCTGGAGCCCTCGATGACCGTCAGGTCGCCGGAGACGGAGTTGAGCCGGAGGTCGCCGGTGAGGGCCTGGACCTCCACGTTCCCCGACACCGTGTCCGCACGGACCGGGCCCGAGAGGCCCACGAGTGTGGTGTCTCCGGAGACGCCCTTCACCACCGCGCGGCCGTCGATGCCGGAGACCACGGCGGTGGCGCCGATCACGCCCACCTCGACGCGGGTGCGGGCGGGTACGGCCAGGGAGACCACCGCGCTGCGGCGCCAGCCCTTGCGGTCGAGCCACTTGAGGAAGCCCTTCCAGGGCAGGTCCTCGTACGCGACCGTGAGTGTGCCGTTCTCCTGGGCGACGATCAGGGGCGGGCCCTCTATCGAGGAGACTTCGAGGTGGGCGGGGCCCTCGTCGGTGCCCACGACGTTCACCGTGCCGTTGGCGATGCGCACGTGGAGAGCCGTCACCGGTTCGTCGAATGTGAGCTTCCTTGGCTCTGCGACGGACCACTCGGACATGGTGCTGACCTCCTCGGGCGGGGGTGGGCGTGGCGCTCGACGCGCCATATCGCGTCTTCTGATAGACACGATATATCGCGGGTTGGGGAAGTCAAGGTGCTCTTTCCGGTGAACTGGGGGGTCTCGATGGGGGCGAATGTGGATAAATCGACCCTGGCGTGGGTGGTGGGTGCCGCTGTGGGCGGGGAGGGGCGGGGCGGCTCGGTGTGTCGCGAACGGGGATCTCGCCCCCGCCGCCCCTACCCGTTCCCGTCCCTGTCATGGGGGCTGCGCCCCCTCGCCCCCCGTATCGCGCTTCGCGCTCGTCCTCAAACGCCGGACGGGCTGAAGGGGCGCTTGTCCTCGAACGCCGAACGGGCTGGAGGGGTGCTCGGCCTCGAACGCCGGACGGGCTGGAGGGGTGCTCGGCCTCGAACGCCGGACGGGCTGGGACAGGGCAAAGAGGGTGGGCTAGTCCTCGTCCTCGTCGTCGTCCAGGCGGGCCAGCCAGGTTGCCAGGCGTTCCACCGGGACCTCGAAGTCCGGGTTGAGGTCTACGAACGTGCGCAGTTGCTCGGCCAGCCACTCGAAAGTGACCTCTTCCTGGCCGCGCCGCTTCTCAAGTTCCTCGATACCGCGGTCGGTGAAGTACATGGTGGTTGCTCTCCTGCGTGCGTACCCGGTCGTTCTCCTGCGCACAGCCTACGAAACCGGTCGATGCCCCTTGCCGGGACGATCCCGTCACTAAGGTGTGCATCTGGCGCAGAATGGGTAACTCCCCTTTCCCGAAAGCCTGTTCATCCTTGTTCAGCCGTGCGGTTCTGCTGCCGCCGACCGGCGCGAGACGGAGCCGTGAGATGTCCGAACTGATGACGGCCGCCGGTCAGCTGGCTCCCTTTCTGAGCGCCGCGGCCGCCTCGATGGGGACGGCTGTGCTCGTGACCGCCCGGGACCGGCTCGCCGAGAGCGTCGTACAGGGCGGTCGGACGTTCCTGGACGCGGTCCTGCGGCGGGAGGGTGAACAGGGTGGGGACGGTGATGACCGGGGTGCTTCCGCTGTTCTTGCGCGGTTGTCGGGCGCTGAGCTTGAAGTTTTTGAAGCTGCCGTCGGGCACTGGCTCGCGGGTGATGATCTGAGCGCGTCCGCTCTTGAGGGGTGGGTGGCGAAAGCCGCCGCTCTCCGGCCGGGCGGAGACATTCATGTGACAGCCACCGGGAGCCATGCCGTCGCCGTCGGGCGGGTTCAGGGGGATTTCAATCTCTCCTACCCCCATCCCCGAGAGGCCGACCGGACCGATCAGCAGAGCGGCAGATGAACAAACCCGCCGAAGGCCTTCGGGAGGGCGTCCGTGAGGGGGCCGCGGGGGCGCAGGGTCCCAGCGCGCGCGGCGAGGGCACCTGGGTCACGGCCGTCGGGCAGGTGCTCGGCAACTTCGTCGTCAGCCTGGTCGTCGGCGACGCGCTGCAGAGCACCCTCGACGGCGCCCGCAGCTGGCGCGTGTGGAACTGGCCGCCGTTCTTCGTCGTCCTCGGGCTCGGCGGCGCCGCCCTGCTGAGGACTCCCGAAGGACCGGGCGGCCAGGTCCTCTGGTCGTATCTGATGATCGGCGCCGCCGTGCTGATCGCCCTCGTGCGGGTGGCCGGCATACGGGGGCGCGCCGGGGCCCAGGCCCTCGCCTCCGCCCTGTCCGTCGCCCTCGCCGTCGGTGGGACGGTCTGGGTGGAGCAGGTACGCGGTCACGGAGAGGTCGATGTCGCCGGTCTGACGACGGTGACGCCGTCCCGGCCGCTGGGAGACGGGGAGACGCTCGTCGTGGGGGTGGACGGGGGACCGGTCCGTACGCATCTGCGTCTCGTCCTCAGGGTCGACGATGCCGACCCCGGCACGCAGTCCTGCACTCCGGAGACCCGGCTCGCCCTCCGGCTCGGCGGGGGTCCGAGCACCGTCGACGACGTCCGGTCGGGCCGGCCGGTCGACATGCGGCTGGGCGGGGTGCGGGACGGCATACGCGTCACCGTCACCGTCCGCACCGACGCCGGCTGCCGGATGAACGTGTTCGTCGACGACGCCGTGCTGCACGGCTGAGGGGTACGGGGGTACCGGGTGAGTACGAAGGTGGGCTCGAAAAGCCGTGTGTACGTGGCGGTGGGCGCGTTCTGCGTCATCGTCGCGGTCGGGCTGACGCTCGCTGTCAGTTCGGGCTCGGACGAACCGGACGACACGTTCCTGGGCAAGGAACGGATCAGTGTCGGTATGCACAACGACCTGCCCGGCATCTCCTACGAGGAGAACTACCGCCGGTCGGGCCTCGACCAGCTGGTGTTCGAGCAGATCAAGGAAGGGCTGGGCATCAAGTCCGCCTCGCCGTCCAACCTGTCCTCCGAGGGACGTATCCCGGCGCTGGAGAAGGGCGAGGTCGACATGGTGATCGCGGCCTTCTCCATCACACCCGAGCGCATGAAGGCGATCGACTTCGTGGGGCCGTACGCCACCACCCGGCAGGGGTTCCTGGTCGGGCCCAAGTCGGTGGCCGTCCACGAGCTGAACGACTTCAGGGGCAAGGCCGTCTGTTCGTGGGAGGGCACCACGTCCGTGGCGACGCTCCAGGAGTTCCGGCGCGAGGGCATCGAGATCAAGGAGCTCGTCGACGCCTCCGACTGCATCGACGCGCTCAAGAGGGGTGAGGTGCAGGCCGTCTCGACCGACCAGATGATCCTTTACGGCTTCGCCCGCCACCATGCGAAGGACGGGCTGCGGGTTGTTCCCGACGTCACCATCGGGGCGCCGCAGCATTACGGGATCGGGTTGCCCAAGGGGCATCGGGAGGACTGTGTCGAGCTGCGGGAGTTCGTGAAGCGGTATGTCGAGAGCAGCGACTGGATCAAGGACATGGAGACGTCGTTGCCCGATATTCCGGTTCAGGAGCCGGGGTGGATCAGCGATTACAAGCCCAGTGACGAGTCCATTGACGCGCGCTCTTGTCGGGACAAACCGAGTGCTTGACCGTGTGGGGCCGCTCCTCCTGAGGGCTGCGCCCCCGGACCCCGCCTTGGCCTGAACGGCCTCGTCCGCAAACGCCGGACGGGCTGAAAGGCGAGCGCCGGACGGAGTCGCAAGGCGGGTGCCGGGCGGGCTGGAAGAAGGCGGGGGTTGCCAAAGGGCCCGCCCCCGAGCCGAAGCTCAGGACCGGGCCCTTCGTCCGTACGGTCAGTACATACAGTGACCGGTCAGGCCTCGAACACCTCGCGCACCAGCTGCTCCTGCTCCGCCTGGTGGCGCTTGGCCGAGCCGACCGCCGGGGACGAGCCCGCCGGGCGGGAGATGCGGCGGAGGCGCTCCCCGTGCGGGACGTCCGCGCCGACCGCCAGGTCCAGGTGGTCGATGAGGTTCAGGGCGATGAACGGCCACGCGCCCTGGTTCGCCGGCTCCTCCTGGGCCCACAGGTACTTCTCGGCGTTCGGGTACTTGGCGATCTCCGCCTGGAGCTCCGCGCCCGGGAGGGGGTACAGGCGCTCGATGCGGATGACGGCCGTGTCCGTGATGCCGCGCTTCTTACGCTCGGCGTCGAGGTCGTAGTACACCTTGCCCGCCGTGAAGACGACCTTCTTGACCGCGGCCGGGTCCACCGAGTCGTCCCCGATGACCGGACGGAAGCCGCCCGTCGTGAACTCCTCCGCCTTCGACGCGGCCGCCTTGAGGCGGAGCATCGACTTCGGGGTGAAGACCACCAGCGGCTTGTGGTGCGGGTTGTGCACCTGCCACCGCAGGAGGTGGAAGTAGTTCGACGGGAGCGTCGGCATGGCGACCGTCATGTTGTTCTGCGCGCACATCTGGAGGAAGCGCTCAGGACGCGCGGACGAGTGGTCCGGGCCCTGGCCCTCGTAGCCGTGCGGGAGGAGCAGCGTGACGCCGGACGTCTGGCCCCACTTCTGCTCCGCCGACGAGATGAACTCGTCCACGACCGTCTGGGCGCCGTTGACGAAGTCGCCGAACTGCGCCTCCCACATCACGAGGGACTCGGGACGCGCCAGCGAGTAGCCGTACTCGAAGCCCATCGCCGCGTACTCGGACAGGAGCGAGTCGTAGCAGTTGTAGCGGGCCTGGTCCTCCGAGAGGTACTGGAGCGGAGTGAAGTCCTCCGCCGTCTCCCGGTCGATCAGGACCGCGTGGCGCTGGCCGAACGTGCCGCGGCGGCTGTCCTGGCCCGAGAGGCGCACCGGGGTGCCCTCCAGGAGCAGGGAGCCGATCGCGAGCGTCTCGCCCATGCCCCAGTCGATCGTGCCGTCCTCGACCATCGCCGCGCGGCGCTGCAGCTGGGGCAGCAGACGCGGGTGGACGGTGACGCGCTCGGGGATGTTGACCTGGGACTCGGCGATCCGCTTGACGACCTCCTGGGAGATCGCCGTGGTGACCGCCACCGGGAACTCCGGCTTCACGTCCGGGGCGTGGGACTCGCCGGGCGCGGAAGCGGCCTCGCGGACCTCCGTGAAGACCTTCTCCAGCTGGCCCTGGTAGTCCTGCAGCGCCTGCTCGGCCTCTTCCAGGGTGATGTCGCCCCGGCCGATCAGCGACTCGGTGTAGAGCTTGCGCACCGAGCGCTTCTTGTCGATCAGGTCGTACATCAGCGGCTGCGTGAACGCCGGGTTGTCCGACTCGTTGTGACCGCGGCGGCGGTAGCAGATGAGGTCGATCACGACGTCCTTGTTGAACGCCTGACGGAACTCGAAGGCCAGCCGCGCGACCCGGACGACGGCCTCGGGGTCGTCGCCGTTCACGTGGAAGATCGGCGCCTCGATCATGCGGGCCACGTCCGTGGCGTACATGGACGAACGCGAGGACTCCGGGGCCGCGGTGAAGCCGACCTGGTTGTTGATGACCACGTGGACCGTGCCGCCGGTGCGGTAGCCGCGCAGCTGCGACATGTTCAGGGTCTCGGCCACGACACCCTGGCCCGCGAAGGCCGCGTCACCGTGCAGGGCGACGGGCAGGACGGTGAAGTCCGTGCCGCCCTTGTTGATGATGTCCTGCTTGGCGCGGGCGATGCCCTCCAGGATCGGGTCGACCGCCTCCAGGTGCGAGGGGTTCGCGGCCAGCGAGACCCTGATCTGCTCGCCGTCCAGGCCCGTGAAGACACCCTCGGCGCCCAGGTGGTACTTGACGTCGCCGGAGCCGTGCATCGACTTCGGGTCGAGGTTGCCCTCGAACTCCCGGAAGATCTGCGCGTACGACTTGCCGACGATGTTCGCGAGGACGTTCAGCCGGCCGCGGTGGGCCATGCCGATGACGACCTCGTCGAGACGCGACTCGGCGGCGGAGTCGAGCACCGCGTCGAGCAGCGGGATGACGGACTCGCCGCCCTCCAGGGAGAAGCGCTTCTGGCCGACGTACTTCGTCTGCAGGAAGGTCTCGAACGCTTCCGCCGCGTTCAGCCGGCGCAGGATCCGCAGCTGCTCCTCGCGCTCCGGCTTGGAGTGCGGACGCTCGATACGGTCCTGGATCCAGCGGCGCTGCTTCGGGTCCTGGATGTGCATGAACTCGACGCCGGTGGTGCGGCAGTACGAGTCGCGCAGCACACCGAGGATGTCGCGCAGCTTCATCAGGGACTTGCCCGCGAAACCGCCGACCGCGAACTCGCGCTCCAGGTCCCACAGGGTGAGCCCGTGCTCGGTGATGTCCAGGTCGGGGTGCTTGCGCTGGCGGTACTCCAGCGGGTCGGTGTCGGCCATGACGTGGCCGCGGACCCGGTAGGAGTGGATCAGCTCGAAGACGCGGGCGGCCTTCGTGACGTCGTCGTCGTGCGAGGCGTCGATGTCCTTGAGCCAGCGGACCGGCTCGTAGGGGATGCGCAGGGCCTCGAAGATCTCGTCGTAGAAGCCGTTCTCGCCGAGCAGGTAGTTCGCGACGACGCGCAGGAACTCGCCGGACGCGGCGCCCTGGATGACCCGGTGGTCGTAGGTCGACGTGAGCGTCATGACCTTCGCGATGCCGAGCTTGTTCAGGGTGTCCTGGGAGGTGCCCTGGAACTCCGCCGGGTAGTCCATCGAGCCGACGCCCATGATGACCGACTGTCCGGGCATCAGACGCGGGACCGAGTGGACGGTGCCGAGGCCGCCGGGGTTGGTCAGCGAGACCGTGACACCCGAGAAGTCGTCCATCGTCAGCTTGCCGTCACGGGCGCGGCGGACGATGTCCTCGTAGGCCTGCCAGAACTCGAAGAAGTTCAGCGTCTCGGCCTTCTTGATGCCCGCGACGACCAGCTGGCGGTCGCCGTTGGGCTTCACCAGGTCGATGGCGAGGCCGAAGTTGACGTGCGGCGGCTTGACCAGGGTCGGCTTGCCGTCCTTCTCCGTGAAGGAGTAGTTCATCGAGGGCATGGCCTTGATGGCCTGCACCATCGCGTAGCCGATGAGGTGGGTGAAGGAGATCTTCCCGCCCCGGGCACGCTTCAGGTGGTTGTTGATGACGATGCGGTTGTCGAAGAGCAGCTTCACCGGGACCGCGCGCACGGACGTCGCCGTGGGGACCTCGACGGAGGCGTTCATGTTCTTCGCGACCGCGGCGCTCGGGCCGCGCAGCGTCACGTACTCGGGACCCTCGGGTGCCTCCTGGGCGGGCGCGGCCTTCGCCGCGGCCGGCTTGGCCGCTGCGGGCTTCGCCGGGGTGGCGGCCGGAGCCGCGGCCTTGGCCGGCGCGGCGGCAGCGGCCTTCGCGGCAGCCGGAGCGGCCTGGGCCTGAGCGGCCGGAGCCGGGGCCTGGGCCGGAGCCTTCGCAGGAGCGGCCTGGGCCGGAGCCTGGGCCTGCGGTGCGGCAGCGGCGGCCGGAGCCGCCTTGGGCGCGGTGGTGGTTCCCGCGGCCCCCGCGGCCGCGGTACCCGCCGGAGCCGAGGCGGCCACGCCGCCGGGCTTGTAGTCGGCGAAGAAGTCCCACCAGGCTCGGTCTACCGAATTCGGGTCCTGGAGGTACTGCTGATAGATCTCGTCGACGAGCCACTCGTTCGGTCCGAAGGCCGCGGCGGGGTTCTTCCCGGCTTGGTCCTCGGTCGAGACGCTCGATGAGTTACTGGGGGACTGTGGCGACACGGCGGCAACCGCCCTCTTCCGCTTCACAAGGTGATGGACAGCGGGAATAAAGGCTACGCCCCCCGGACCGGCTAGGTCAGTCCGGGCCTGGTCATCGTCGCGTAAGTCACATCGAAAAGCGTGTTTCGGCGTTCGAAATGGCGGGAAACAAGCGAGGTTCCGATGTGAAATGGACGCGCCTGTTCGGAGCTGCGGCCTCGGAAGACCGAATCTCCGTGCCAGGAACGCACGATGACACGTGTCCTGCTGCCCCATCACGTGGATCTTGGGCTCTCGCTTCGAACCCTACGTCAACCTGTCCGGCGAGGGCACTCCCGGAAGAGTGACCTGGATCCGGCAACCGCGCTGGGATTCGGCCACGCCGATCCGGCCACCGTGCAGATCGACCGCCCAGCGGGCGATCGCCAGCCCCAGCCCCGTACCGCCGTCGCTGCCCGGGCCGTGCGGCGCGACGACCCCGCCGCGGTTGAACCGCTCGAAGACCCGGTGCCACTCCGAGCGCGGGATGCCGGGTCCCTCGTCCAGGACTTCGAGGTCCAGGGACTCGGGGCCGTCGCCGCGCCTGGCCTTCACCGTGACGCGGCCGTGCGGCGGGCTGTGCTTGACCGCGTTGTCGATGAGGTTGGCGACGACCTGGTGGATCCGCTCCGGGTCCGCGTGCGCGGTCAGCTCGGGCGGCGAGACGTCGAGGTGCAGATGGACGTCCGTACGCGTGTGACTGCCGGAGCCGGAAGCGATGCCCGCGCGCGCGGAGGCCACCATGTTGGCCTCCTTCAGCACGCCCGACAGGTACGGCCACACCTCGAAGCGGCGCTTGCGCAGCGGTACGACGCCGTTGTCCAGGCGGGAGAGGTCCAGCAGCGTCTCCACCAGCCGGCCGAGGCGCTCCGTCTGCTTCAGGGCGGTGCGCATCGTCTCGGGGTCGGCGGCGGAGACGCCGTCCACCACGTTCTCCAGGACCGCCCGCAGGCCCGCGATGGGCGTGCGCAGCTCGTGCGAGACATTCGCCACGAGTTCCTTGCGCTGCCGTTCCTGGGCCTCCAGGTCGTCCGCCATGCGGTTGATCGTCTGGGCCAGGTCGCCCAGCTCGTCGCGGCGGTCGGCGCCCCTGACCCGGCGGGTGTAGTCGCCGTGCGAGATGCCCCGCGCGACGGTGTTCATCTCGTCCAGCGGGGCGGTGATCGAGTGCGCCACGAACTGGGTGATCAGCAGGGTCGCGATCATCGAGAAGACCGTGATGAAGCGCAGTTCCGTCTCGGTGCGCACCGCGATCATCAACAGACCGGTGGTGATGAACACCGCGACGACGACCAGGGTGCCGAGCTTGGTCTTGATCGAGAAGGGCCGCACGTCACCCCAGGATCCCGAGCCGGCACCGGAGCCGCTACCCGGGCCGGCACCCGCGCTCGTACCGGACGTGGTGCCGGAGGTCGTGCCGGACGTTCCACCGGCGCCCGGGGCCGGACCCGGCGTCGGGCGCGTCGCCGGGAAGCCGCCCGCACCTGTGCCTACGGCCGGACCGGCACTCAGCGCGGGACTTGCGCCGGAGACGGCGTCGGCGTGGAGATCGGTGCCGGTACTGGTGCCGGACGAGGCACCGGACGGCGCGCCGGAAACAGGCCCCGCACCAAGCCCCGCATCAGACGCCGCGCCGGGACCCGTACCGGAACCGGCGCCGGAACCCGTGCCGGAGACCCGTCCCGCGCCCGCCTTGACGCGCTTGCGCAGTACGCCGAGACCCCTCATCACATACGCCCCCTCGGTCAGGGTGCCCGACTCTAGGGTGTCGGGGTCTCCAGCGCGTAGCCCACGCCGTGCACCGTACGGATCCGCTCCGCGCCGATCTTCCGGCGCAGGGCCTTGATGTGGCTGTCCACGGTCCGGGTGCCGGAGGCGTCGGCCCAGTCCCAGACCTCGGCCAGCAGCTGCTCGCGCGAGAGGACCGCGCGGGGCGTGTTCGCCAGGCAGACCAGCAGGTCGAACTCGGTGGGCGTGAGGTGCACGTCGTCGGCGCGCACCCGGACCCGGCGCTGGGCGTGGTCGATCTCCAGCTCGCCGAGGCGCAGGATGCCGGAACGCGGGGTGGACGCGGCCAGCGCGGCCCGCTCCACGCGGCGCAACAGTACGTGCACGCGCGCGGCCAGCTCGCGCATCGAGAACGGCTTCGTCATGTAGTCGTCGGCGCCCACGCCGAGGCCGACCAGCATGTCGGTCTCGTCGTCGCGGGCGGTGAGCATCATCACCGGCACCGGACGGGCCGCCTGGACGCGGCGGCACACCTCCAGGCCGTCGAAGCCCGGCAGCATGATGTCGAGAATCAGCAGGTCGGGCTGCCATGCCTCGGCCGTGTCGACGGCGGCCGGTCCGTCACCCGCTGTTTGCACGAGGAATCCCTCGGCGCGGAGCCTGGCGGCGATGGCGTCGACGATCGTCGGATCGTCCTCGACCACCAGCACCCGGCGCTGAGCGCCCGGCGTGGCCGCCGTGCCGTTGTGCGAGGTGTGTGTCTGCTCCATCGCCCGCCCCTGAGTGTGCTTTCCGGAACCAGTGGGGTGATTCCATGACTGCGCTTGACGCTTGAATGATCGGCGTCAGAGCAGCAGGGTACGGGCAGTGACCGTCGCTCGGCTATCCAGGTCTTACCGCGAGATGCACCACGTCCGGAACGCCCCGGGCAACGGGGATCTCTTCGGTACGCACGTGTCGGAACCCGGCATTCCGCAAGGTTCTTGCGAAATCAGGCGAAGGCTTGGCCGACCAAACAGCGAGTACCCCGTCTTTCCTCAACACCCGTGCGCACGCGGCGAGTCCGGCCGGTGAGTACAGGCTGTCGTTGCCCTCTGTGACGGTCCACTCGGGTCCGTTGTCGATGTCGAGGCACAGGGCGTCGTACGTGTCGGATGTCTCATGGACGTGCGCGACGAGATCGACCTCGATGATCTCGGTGCGCGGATCCGCGAGCGCGCGGGCGGACAGCTCCGCGAGGGGCCCGGACCGGTGCCAGTCGATGATGGCCCGCTCCCGCTCGGCGACCGCGATACGGCCCCAGCGGGGGTCGGCCGCCGCGTGGGCGAGGGAGAAGCCGACGCCCAGGCCGCCGATCAGGATCTCCGGGCCGGGGCGGCCGTCCAGCGCGCCGAGCGCGGCGTCGACCAGCAGTCGCTCCGAGCGGCCGTCGGAGGTGTCCATGAGGAAACAGCCGTTGGCGATGATCTGCAGCAGCTCGCCGTGGCGGCGCAGCACGACTTCGCCGTACGGGCCCTCGCGACGGTCGATGACTTCGGGGCTGCCGTGCGGGATGTCGTACGCGGTCATGAACCCATCCTGGCAAGCGCGCCCCGACCGGGCAGCCGTTTTTGGCCGACGCTCAGCTCCAGGACGGCGCCGGGGAGCCCGCCGGCGCGTCGTAGGGGACGGGCCTGCCCGTGAGCGCGTCCAGGAGCATGCGGTCGCCGACCGGGCGGTCGAGCTTCACCCGCGCCTTCTTGGACCGCATCTCGGACGTGCACGGACCGTCCGACGGGTCCCGCACCCCGGCGGAGAACACCACGTTGTCCGCGGTCTCCAGGACGGCCACCGCCGGACCCTTGTCGCAGGCGCCGTGCTGGGCCCGCAGCGTGACCGTGCGCTCGTCCCGCGACACCGAGCTGAGCCCGGAGAGCGGCTGCAGGAAGCCCGCGGACTGATCGAGGGGCCCGATCGGCGGCCTGGGGAGCTTCGAAGGCGCGACCGCGACGCGCTTGAGCGGTGTGTCGTACCCCTTGACGGTGAAGAGCCAGGCGGGCACGGTGGCCGGCCCCCGGCTGGTGTCGAGGGACATCGTCCCGAGCCGCGCACCGGTCACGACGAGGGAGGGGCCGGAGTTCCTGCCCCTGGCGAGCTTCTCGTAGGCGGCTCGCGCGGAGGACACGGGCAGGGCGAGCGCGTCGCCGTCGCGCCAGCCGACCTCCCCCTCCTTCGGTGAACGGGACGGGAGCGGGCCGCCCGGTTCGAAGTTCTGGGTGGCGTACGCGCGCTCGTCGGCCTCGCTGCGGAAGGCGCCCTCGGGAAGCTGGACGGCGTCGTCCGTCGGGAAGTACCGCTCGCGCCAGATCCGCGCCGCCTTCGAGTCCGCCCAGGCCTCGGCCACCTCACGGGCGCGTTCCGTGCTCCCTTCCGGGTCGTGCGCCGAGCCGCCCCCGACGCCGATGTCCCCGGCGCTCTCGTCGCCGCACGCGACGGCTCCGGCGAACAGGCTCCCCACGACGAGCAGCCGCAACAGCGTGGCGTTCCGCATGACACCCCCAGGGCAGACGGCCGGACCGACACCGGCGACGTACCTGTGACGCGGGAGCCCGCCCCGACGTTCGGTCTCTCGTGCGATCGGACGTCGTGCCTGGTCACAGCCTTCGGTGAACGGCCCTTCCGGATGATCGCTCACAGCGAACGGCGGCAGGGGAACAATCAGGGGCTCACGTGCATTGAGTCGGCATAGCTCAACTTGAATGCCGAAGGGGAGATCATGGCTTTGACGTCCGAACCGCTCACCCTGCCCGTGCTGCCGCTCGACGACGAGGTCGTGCTGCCCGGCATGGTGGTGCCCCTGGACCTGAACGACGCCGATGTACGCGCCGCGGTCGAGGCCGCGCAGGCAGCAGCCCGTTCCACCGGTGCCAGCAAGCCGCGGGTGCTTCTTGTTCCGCGGATCGACGGCACGTACGCCAACACGGGGGTGCTCGGCACGGTCGAGCAGGTCGGACGCCTCGCCGACGGTGACCCCGGTGCCCTGATCCGCGGTCGCGGCCGGGTGCGTGTCGGCGCCGGTACGACCGGTCCCGGCGCCGCCCTGTGGGTGGAGGGCACGCAGGTCGAGGAGACCGTGCCCGACCCGCTGCCCGGTGCCGTGACCGAGCTGGTCAAGGAGTACAAGGCGCTGGCCACGAACTGGCTGAAGAAGCGCGCCGCCTGGCAGGTCGTGGACCGCGTCCAGCAGATCGACGACGTGTCCGCGCTCGCCGACAACTCCGGCTACTCGCCGTTCCTGACGACCGCCCAGAAGGTCGAGCTGCTTGAGACCACCGACCCGGTGGCCCGGCTGAAGCTCGCCACCGAGCAGCTGCGCGAGCACCTCGCCGAGCAGGATGTCGCCGAGTCCATCGCCAAGGACGTACAGGAAGGTGTGGACAAGCAGCAGCGCGAGTTCCTGCTGCGGCGGCAGCTGGAGGCCGTGCGCAAGGAGCTGCGTGAGCTGAACGGCGAGGCCGAGGGCGAGGAGTCCGACGACTACCGGGCCCGCGTCGAGGCCGCCGACCTCCCCGAGAAGGTCCGTGAGGCCGCGCTCAAGGAGGTCGAGAAGCTGGAGCGCTCCAGCGACCAGTCGCCCGAGGGCTCCTGGATCCGCACCTGGCTCGACACCGTGCTGGAACTCCCGTGGAACGAGCGCACGGAGGACGCGTACGACATCCAGGGCGCCAAGACGGTCCTGGACACCGAGCACGCGGGTCTGGACGACGTGAAGGAGCGGATCACCGAGTACCTGGCGGTCCGCAAGCGGCGCAACGACCGGGGTCTGGGTGTCGTGGGCGGCCGTCGCGGCGGTGCCGTGCTCGCGCTCGTCGGGCCTCCCGGCGTCGGCAAGACCTCGCTCGGTGAGTCCGTCGCGCACGCCATGGGCCGCAAGTTCGTCCGGGTCGCCCTCGGCGGCGTACGGGACGAGGCGGAGATCCGCGGCCACCGGCGTACGTACGTCGGTGCGCTGCCCGGCCGGATCGTACGGGCGATCAAGGAGGCCGGGTCCATGAACCCGGTGGTCCTGCTCGACGAGATCGACAAGGTCGGCTCCGACTTCCGGGGCGACCCGGCGGCGGCCCTCCTCGAAGTCCTCGACCCCGCCCAGAACCACACCTTCCGGGACCACTACCTGGAGGTCGAGCTGGACCTGAGCGATGTCGTCTTCCTGGCCACGGCCAACGTGCTGGAGGCCATCCCGGAGGCCCTGCTCGACCGGATGGAACTGGTGCGGCTCGACGGGTACACCGAGGACGAGAAGGTCGTCATCGCCCGGGACCACCTGCTCCCGCGCCAGCTGGAGCGGGCCGGTCTGGAGAAGGACGAGGTCACTCTCGACGAGAGCGCGCTGCGCAAGCTGGCCGGCGAGTACACCCGTGAGGCGGGCGTCCGCAATCTGGAGCGGTCCGTCGCACGGCTGCTCCGCAAGGTCGCGGCGCAGCACGAACTCGGCGAGCGGGACCTGCCGTTCACGGTGACCGACGAGGAACTGCGCGGGCTGATCGGCCGGCCGCACCACGTGCCCGAGTCCGCCCAGGACCCGGCCGAGCGCCGTACGGCGGTGCCCGGCGTGGCGACCGGTCTCGCGGTCACCGGCGCGGGCGGTGACGTCCTGTTCGTCGAGGCGTCGCTGGCCGACCCGGAGACGGGCGCGGCGGGTCTGACCCTCACCGGTCAGCTGGGTGACGTGATGAAGGAGTCGGCGCAGATCGCGCTCTCCTTCCTCCGCTCCCACGGCGCCGAACTGGAACTGCCCGTCGCCGATCTGAAGGACCGGGGCGTGCACATCCACTTCCCGGCGGGCGCGGTGCCGAAGGACGGCCCGAGCGCGGGCGTCACCATGACGACCGCACTGGCCTCGCTCCTGTCGGGCCGGCTGGTCCGTACGGACGTGGCCATGACCGGTGAGGTCTCGCTCACCGGCCGGGTACTGCCGATCGGCGGCGTCAAGCAGAAGCTGCTCGCCGCGCACCGAGCGGGGGTCACCACGGTGATCATCCCGAAGCGCAACGAGGCCGACCTGGACGACGTCCCGGCCGAGGTCCTGGAGAAGCTCGACGTCCACGCGGTGACGGACGTCCGCCAGGTCCTGGAACTGGCGCTCGCGCCGGCGACCAGCGGCGCGGCGACGGAGGTTCCGGTGGCGGCGTGACGGACGCCATCGGTGCAGGAAGGCCCGGGTCCCTCTTCGTGAGGGGTCCGGGCCTTCCGCGTACGCGAGGGACGTGGTGGGTGTCAGCCGTTGGCGAGGGCCACCACGCGGTCGAGGGCGCCGTTGAACTTGTCGTGGTCGCCGACCGTCGGGCCGGAGGACGTGTACTGCCACATCGTGTAGAAGCTCCAGCCCGCCGGGAGGGTGCCCACCGCCGAGGCGTAGCGGGCGATCCAGAGCGGATTGGCGGAGGCGAAACCGGCGTAGTCGCCGGTGCACTGGGTCCACCAGCTGGTGGCCGTGTAGATGACGGCGTCCCGGCCGGTGCGGGCCTTGTACTGGTTCAGGAAGTCGCGGATCCAGGTGACCATCGCGCTCTGCGTCTTGCCGTAGCAGGCCGCCCCGTACGGGTTCCACTCGATGTCGAGCGCGCCCGGCAGGGTCCTGCCGTCCCGCGACCAGCCGCCGCCGTGGTCCACGAAGTAGTTGGCCTGCGCGGCGCCGCCCGTCGTGTCGGGGGTCGCGAAGTGGTACGCGCCCCGGATCATGCCGACGTTGTACGAGCCGTTGTACTGCTGGGTGAAGTAGGGGTTCGTGTAGTACGTCCCCTCGGTGGCCTTCACATAGGCCCACTTGACCCCGCCGCTCCACAGGGTCGACCAGGCCACGTTGCCCTGGTGGCTGCTGACGTCCACGCCCTCCGTCTGGGTGGCGTCGCCGGGGGTCGGCAGGCCGTCCTGGCCGTCGTGCGGGATGACGCCCATACCCATGTACGCGGAGCCGCGGGCCGGGACGTCGGCCGCGTGGGCGGGATGGGCGAGGAGCAGGGAGAGGGACAGGAGCAGGATGCCCAGCGCGCCGAGGCGCGTTCTGAGGTGGTCGCGTGCGTGCGAGCGGTGGGCCGTTCCGGATCTGTGCACGGACATGTTCGTGCCTCCGAAGGCTCGGTGGTGCCCGGGTGGTGGTGCTCCGTGGAGTGGCGTGGGCATGCCATGCGGGGTACTTGTTGAAGACGCTACGCACGCGGACGACCGGCGGAAAGAGGGTCCGGCGGCTGCCGTTGGTCTAATCCTGCGAAATACTGGCCGAGCTGCGGCAATGGCGGTCTTTGGCGGAAACTTTCAGGATCGGGAAACCGGGTCATGGGTGCTGACGTGCACGAGGGCGGTAAGGGCGAGGGGCACCGGGCGGGATCCGGTGGTTCCGGGAGTGGTGTGGACCAGGAGTTCCTGGCGCTGGAACGCGAGCTGACCGTTCTGTTGCGGCGGGCGCGTGCGTCGTCGGGGGAGATGGTCCGCGAGGTGCATCCCGACCTGGAGTCCTCCGCGTACGGGCTGCTCGTGCGGCTGGAGGAGCGGGGGCGGCAGCGGGCGACCGAGCTGGCCGCCTACATCGGGGTCGGCAAGGCCACGATGTCGCGGCAGCTGCGGGCGCTGGAGGAGCTCGGGCTCGTCGCCCGTGAGCCTGATCCCGCGGACGGGCGGGCGTGGCTCGTGCACCTCACTGACGTGGGTCGGGAGCGGTTCGGGAGGGTTCGGGACGCTCGGCGGGCGCGCTACGTCCGCGAACTGGCCAGCTGGGACCGGGACGAAGTGGCGGAGCTGGCGCGGTTGCTGCACCGCCTGAACCGGGGGGTCGAACGGGGCTGACGGCCGCGCGGGTGCGGGCCGGCGGGGCTGGTCGCGCAGTTCCCCGCGCCCCTGAAAAGCCAAAAGACTGCGCCGTTCCCCGCGCCCCTGGAGGGGCGCAAGATTGCGCCGTTCCCCGCGCCCCTGAAGGGGCAAAAGCCGGGGCGCAGCCCCGCTTTTGAGGGGCGCGGGGAACTGCGCGGCCAGCTACGGCGTACTCGCACCTGACTACGATCCCGAGCCGCCCCGCGACCCCCGGGGGCCCGCGGGGTTACAGCTCCGCGTACACCACCGTCGCGTCGTCGTGCGGCTTGGAGCGGCCCAGGTGGACGCCGGCCGTGTCCGCCCGCTCCAGCGCGCGGACGCGGTCGACCAGGGACCGGCCGCCCTCCTTGCGGACCAGGGTGAACAGGTCCGGCCAGTCCCCCTCGCCGAACTTCTCCACCCAGCGCGTCGCGCCGTCCGTCAGGGCGGTGAGGGCGCGCACCTCGGAGCGGGGAAGAGACCCCGTGACGGCACGCGCCGCCACCGAGGGATCCGCCGCGGCCGTGAAGAAGCCGCCCTCCTTGTTGCGCAGGATCGCGTCCGTCGCCGCCGCCGACCTCAGCGTGGCGTGCGGGACGCGCGAGAGGCGGTCGTCCAGGACGGGGATGACCGCTCCCGCCGGGGACTCGATGAGCAGCGCCGAGTCGGAGAGCACCAAGTACTCGACCGACGCCTCTGACCAGCGCGCCAGCACCACGGTTGCCTGCGGGGTGCGTGGGTGAGAAAGGTCACAGGTTGCCCGATGTGCGTCGGCTGTACGGGCGATGGCGTGTCCCAAGACCTCAGTGAGCGTCAGATCTCGTCGTGAAACGGACAGTTCACTCAACGCGCCGCCCAGCCGGGCGGTGAACCAGGGGACGGAATGCAGACAGCCGTCGTCGGTCGCGGGAGGCGTCACACCGTCCAGTACGACGATCGAACCGCCTTGTCCGGAGGCGGGAAGGCCGACCGATGCGTAGTCCTCGTCGGGGCGGGCGGGGTCACCGGGTACCGAGATCAGTTCCGAGCGCATCCGGCCAGTCTGCACGACCCCTTCACGAGCTTCACCAAAGGCTGGCAACCGCCGTGGGAAAGGTCTGGACGAGCAGGTCAGGCGCCCATTTTGCGACGGATTCACCGACTCCGGCGAAGCGTGGCGGCGCATCCTGCCATCGGTTGCCGTGGACGTCCAACCGGCCTGCCGCGCAGGGGTGTCGCACGCGCCAGGGGAACTTGCCCGGCCGCTCCCCGGCGATGTTCACTCCTTCGTGTGGCGGGTCAGGCGATGCGCGACCACTGCCCACCGGCACTGGGAGGGTCGGGAGCCGAACCGGGACGACACGCGAGTTGACGGATCGTCACCCGGGCCCATGGGGACACGAGTCAAGAATGCGAGCACCGGTGCAGAAAATGCGGCCTCGGCGCAAAGGCAGGCAGCCGGCCTCGGGTGGAGCCTCAGGGCACACCCCGAACTCACCGGCACCGCAGGACACTCCGGACCCCGCGGGACGAGGTCGGCCCGCTCACGTACGCAGTCGGCTGATCGTCGCCGTCGCCGTCGTGGCCGCCGCGATCGCCGGAGCGGGCGCTCCGTCCGTGATCGCCGCCTCCGGAGAGCTGAACGACTCCCAGAACCTGGTGACGTCGGCCGAGCGGACCCAGGACGCCCTGGCCCTCGCCCACTCACTGGCCGACGAACGCGACGAGGTCACCTCGTTCCTCGCGGCCGGCCGGCCCAAGGGCGAAGGCCCCTCGGAGCGCCGCAGTGCCCGCGTGGACCGCCAGGTCGACGAGTTGCGTGTCGCCGCCGTCGAGGCGGACGCCCCCGCGTCCTTCCTGAAGACGCTCGACGCGATCGCCGCCGTCCGCAGGTCGGCGCTGACCGGGGAGAGCAGCGCCCTCGACGCGCACCAGGCGTACTCGACCGCTCTCACCGAACTGCACGCGCTCGCCGAGGAGCTGGCCGAGGACGTTCCGCCCCGCGCGGGCTCCGGAGCGCACGCCCTCGCCGACCTCGACACCGCCGTCCAGCAGGCCGCCTCGACGCGCGGTCTGCTCCTCGCCGCGCTGAGCGTGCCCACCACCGAACAGACCACCACCGACCCGATCACGGGCCTGCCCACCACGACCACCACGTCGTCGGCCGCCGCGTCGAAGCAGCGCGACGCGCTCACCGCCGCGGCCCAGCAGGCCAACGTCCGTGAGCAGGCGGCCCTGGCCGACTTCGCCGGCACGGCACCCAAGGCGGACCGGAGCTCGTACGAGTCCACGGTCAACGGTCCGGATGTCGCGTCCGCCGAGAAGTACCTGGCGAGCCTGGCGGACCAGCCCACCCTCTCCGACGCCGAACTGGCCACCAGCACCAAGAAGCTGGACGCGGCGCTCTCCTCCCGCGTCGAGCTGATGCGCGGGGTCGAGGCCTCCCTCAACACCCAGCGCGCCAAGGACCTCGCCCAGCTGCGCGACGACGACGTCACCGCGCTGGAGATCCGGGTCGCGATCCTCGGCGCGCTGATGCTGCTCGCCGTGGGCGTCTCCACCGGTATGGCCCGGTCGCTCACGCGCCCGCTGTCCGTCCTGCGCCGCGGTTCGGCACGCCTGGCCGCCGAGCCCGGCACCGGCGAACCGGTCAAGTTCACCGGCCGCAACGACGAGTTCGCCCAGGTCGTGCGCTCCGTCAACACACTCCACACGCACGCCGTCGCGCTCCAGGAGCGGCTGGCCACGCTGGAGGGCGACCGCAAGCACCTCATCGGCCAGCGCCAGAAGATGGCCGACGAGCGCGACAAGTTCCGTACCGAACTCAGCGAGGCCACCGACCGTCTGGAGCAGGTCCGGCAGAACATCCACGGCACCTTCGTCAGCCTGGCCCTGCGCACCCTGGGCCTGGTCGAACGGCAGCTCGGTGTCATCGAGGGCCTCGAAGAGCGCGAGCAGGACCCCGAGCGCCTCGCCACCCTCTTCAAGCTCGACCACTTCGCCACCGTCATGCGCCGCCACAGCGAGAACCTGCTGGTCCTCGCGGGCGCCGAGCACGGCCACCAGCACCCCGGGCCCGTCCCGCTGGTCGACGTCGTCCGCGCGGCCGTCAGCGAGGTCGAACGCTACGAGCGCGTCCGTATCTCCGCGCTGCCGCCGCACGCGCACCTCGCCGGGTTCGCCGCGGACGACATCAGCCACCTGGTGGCCGAACTCCTGGAGAACGCCTCCTCCTTCTCGCCGCCCGACATCCCCGTCGAGGTCTCCGGCTGGCTCCTGGAGAGCGGCGAGGTCATGCTCTCCGTCCAGGACGAGGGCATCGGTATGACCGGTGAGCGGCTGGAACGGCTCAACACCCGCCTCGCGGCCTTCGACGCGGAGGACCCGTACGACGAGGAGAGCGGCGAGGGCCTCGGCCTCGGCCTGTACGTGGTGGCCCGGCTCGCCCACCGGCACGGTGTACGCGTGCAGTTGCGCGAGCAGAAGCAGGGCGGCATCACGGCCGTCGTGGTCCTGCCCAAGGCGCTGCTCGCCGCCGCGCCCGCCGTGGCCGTCCCGCAGGCGACCGCGCCCACCCCCGGCGGCGCGTCCGCGATGTCCCTGCCGGGAGCGGACGCCGAGGTCAACTCCAATGTCCTGTACGGCCGTCAGGGCCGCGACCCGCTGATCGCGGCGGCGGAGGACACCCTGCGAGAGACGGACGGGGCGGGCACGGCCCTTGCTCCCGAGCCGGCTGCCGCGACCGAGCCTGCGGCCAGCGCGGAGCCCGCAGCCACCACCCGGTCTGCGGCCCCTGAGGCCACCGCCGAGGAAGCCGCCCCGGAACCGTCCGGGTCCGCCGCGCCGGAGCCGGAGCCGGAGCCGGAGCCGGAGCCGGATCAGCCCACCGGTCCCGAGACCACCATGGTCCTCATGGCCCCGGTGCCTCCGGCATCCCCCGAGTCTCCGGCGGCCGAGCCCGCCGACTCCGCCGAGCCCGCCGACTCCGCCGACTCCGCCGCAGCCGAAGAGCCCCGCGCGGCGGCCCCCGAGGACGCCCCGGCGATCCGGCTCCCGGCCCAGGCCACCACGGACCACCGCCCCGCGACGCACCGCGCCCCCGACCCGTACGCCATCGGCCCCGACGCCCACGAGCGCGTCCCGGACGACGTACAGACGTCACAGGGGACCCAGGAGGCACCGGAGCCGATCACCGACAAGGGGCTGCCCAAGCGGACCCCGAAGATCGCCGCGCCCGCGCCGGCCGCCGGTCCCCGCCAGACGCCCGTCGACGCCGAGGCACTGCGCCGCCGCCTCGGCGGGTTCCACCGGGGTGCCAGTGAAGGCCGCCGCGATGTCGAAGCGGAGATCGCCGAACAGACGTCGGAGCTGCAGACGCCCGCCGCACATGCCGTAGAAACCAAGGGGGACACAGTCGAGGAGGCAAGCAGTTGACCGCGCCCAGTACCTACGGACTCAGCCATGAAGCCCGTAACCTGCACTGGCTGCTGACGAACCTCGTCGAGGAGGTGCCGGGCCTCCTGTCGGTCGCGGTGGTCTCCTCCGACGGCCTGTTGCTCCTCTCCTCGGACCCCGGGAGAAACGCGCAGGCGCGGCAGGACGAAGGGAGACCCTCGGGTCCCCGCGGGTCCGCGGCGGACCTCGCCACCATCGTCTCCGGCATCGGCAGTCTCGCCATCGGCGCCGCCAAGCTGATGGACGGCGGCACCGTCAAGCAGACGATGGTCGCGATGGAGGAGGGCGGGCTCTTCGTCATGTCGATCAGCGACGGTTCGCTGCTCGGCGTGCACGGCGCCCCGGACTGCGACATGAGCGTCGTCGCCTACCACATGGCGCTCTTCGTGGGCCGTGCGGGACACGTCCTGACTCCCGAACTCCGCAGCGAGCTGCGCCAGTCGCTCGCGGCCACGACGATGGAGACGGCCAAGTGAGCGATGCCAGCGGCACGCCCGGCACCTCCGGCACGCCCAAACTGCCGGTCCGCGGCGGCGAACGCAAACCCGCCCGCGTACGCCCCTATTCGCTCACCGGCGGCCGTACGCGCTTCGGGCACGTGCTGCTCGTCGAGACGTTCGTGGCCGCACTGGAGGCCCCGGATGAGCGGCGTGAACTGGAGAATGGTTCACTCTCCACCCGGGTCATGCCGGAGATGAGGGCCATCGTCGAACTCTGCCGCCGGATGCGTACGGTGGCCGAGGTCGCGGCCCTTCTGAAGATGCCGCTCGGTGTGGTCCGGGTGCTCCTCAGCGACCTGGCGGACCAGGGCAAGATCCGTGTGTACGGAACAGGTCACGGCCCGGGACAGCCGGACCGTGCTCTGCTGGAAAGGGTGCTGAGTGGACTCCGTCGTCTCTGACGTCTCCCGCGTCTCGGATGTCTCCCGATCGTCCGGCCTCCCCGAAGTCGTGGAGCCCGACGAGGAGTTGAAAGCCTGGCAGAAGGATCGGACCCGCGCGCCGATCGCCACGAAGATAGTGGTGGCGGGTGGCTTCGGGGTGGGCAAGACCACCCTCGTCACCGCCGTCTCCGAGATCACGCCCCTCCAGACGGAGGCGCTGATGACACAGGCGAGCGAGGGCACCGACGACCTCAGCTCGACCCCGGAGAAGACCACCACGACCGTGGCGATGGACTTCGGCCGCATCACGCTCGACGACGACCTGGTGCTGTATCTGTTCGGTACGCCCGGGCAGCAGCGCTTCTGGTTCATGTGGGACGACCTGGTGCGCGGCGCGATCGGCGCCGTGGTCCTCGCCGACACCCGGCGCCTGAAGGACTGCTGGCCGGCGCTCGACTACTTCGAGAGCTGCGGGCTGCCGTACGTCGTCGCCGTCAACCACTTCGACGGCAGCGAGCGGTTCGACCCGGACGACGTGCGGGAGGCGCTCACGATCCCCCGGCACATACCTGTCATGATCATGGACGCGCGCCGCAGGATCTCGGTCGTCGAGAGCCTGCTCGCGCTGGTGGGGCACGCGCTCGACGTCAGTCCCGAATAGCCCGGTTCGGGGACGCCAGCCCCGAACCAGCCGTAAGCACAGTGAGGACCCGCATGCGGAAGATACTCGTCGTCGGAGCCGGCCAGGCCGGACTCCAGCTCGCCCTCGGACTCCAGTCGAACGGGTACGAGGTCACCCTGATGTCCAACCGGACGGCGGACGAGATCCGTACCGGGCGCGTCATGTCCACCCAGTGCATGTTCCACACGGCACTGCAGAACGAGCGCGATCTCCAGCTGAACTTCTGGGAGTCCCAGGCCCCGAAGATCGAAGGACTCGGCGTCTCGGTCGCGGCCCCCGGCTCCTTCGACCCGGGCCCCTCGCAGCGCGCCATCGACTGGGTGGGCAAGCTCGACGGGTACGCGCAGTCGGTCGACCAGCGCGTGAAGATGGCCGGCTGGATGGAGACGTTCGCGCAGCGCGGCGGTCAGCTCGTCATCCACGGCGCCGCGGTCTCCGACCTCGACTACTTCGCCCGTACGTACGACCTGGTCCTCGTCGCGGCGGGCAAGGGCGAACTGGTGTCGATGTTCGGCCGCGACGCCTCCCGCTCCCCGTACGCGGAGCCGCAGCGCGCGCTGGCCGTCGCGTACGTGCACGGTCTCGGACCGCGCCCCGAGCACCCGGAGTTCGACGCGGTCCGCTGCAACCTCGTCCCGGGCGTCGGCGAGCTCTTCGTCATGCCCACCTTCACCACGTCGGGCCGCGCGGACATCCTCTTCTGGGAGGGCATACCCGGCGGCCCGCTGGACGCCTTCCAGGGCGTGAAGGACCCGGCCGAACACCTCTCCCTGACCCTGGAACTCATGGAGCGGTTCACGCCGTGGGAGTACGCCAGGGCCACCAAGGTCGAACTCACCGACGCGGGCGGCACGCTGGCCGGACGCTACGCGCCCACCGTCCGCAACCCCGTCGGCCGGCTGCCCGGCGGCGGCCTGGTCCTCGGTGTCGCGGACGTGGTCGTGGCGAACGACCCGATCACCGGCCAGGGCTCCAACTCGGCCTCCAAGTGCGCCGCCTCCTACCTCGGCTCGATCCTCGGCCACGGGGACAAGGAGTTCGACGAGGAGTGGATGCGCGCCACGTTCGAGCGCTACTGGGACACGGCCCAGCACGTCACGAAGTGGACGAACGCGATGCTCGGCCCGCCGCCGGAGCACGTCCTGAACCTGATCGGCGCGGCAGGCCAACTCCAGCCGGTCGCCGACCGCTTCGCCAACGGCTTCAACGACCCGTCGGACTTCGAGAACTTCTTCTACGAGCCGGAGAAGACGGGCGCGTACCTGACGTCCGTGACGGGCGGCTGAGGAGCGCCCGTACCCACTACGAGGGCGGCGACCGCGCGGGCGTCCCGTCGTGGCCGGTCGCGCCGTTCCCCGCGCCCCTTCGGGGTCGCTGCCCTCGGGACGCCTACCGGGTGTCGGCGCGGTAGCCCTCGTCCGAGCCGTCCATCGCGTTCTCGGGGAGTTTCGGGGGTGTGTAGCGGCGCAGGGGTTCGGCGGACGGGTCCGGGCGGACCGCGCCCAGGATCGGGTTGGCCGCGATCGGGGAGACCTTGATCCGCGCTCCCGGGCGCGGGGCCTGGACGACCAGGCCGTCGTCCAGGTACATCGCCACATGGGTCGCCTCGGGGAAGTAGACCACCAGGTCGCCGGGGCGCAGGTCGGGCAGGGGGACCCGGGGGAGCGTGGCCCACTGCTCCTGACTGGTGCGGGGGATGGGGCGGCCCGCGTCGGCCCAAGCCTGTGAGGTGAGACCCGAGCAGTCGTACGAGCCCGGGCCCTCGGCGCCCCACTGGTACGGCTTGCCGATCTGGGCCACGGCGTAGCGCAGCGCCTCGCCGCCCTCCGCGGTGGGCCGGCGCGTGCTGCTGAGCGCGCCCGACGCCACCAGCTCGTCCTGGGCCTTCGCCACCCCGGCCCGTTCCAGCTCGGCCACCCGCGAGAGCTGCTCCTCGGTGAGCGAGGCCAGCAGCTCCTCGACGTCCCGCAGCCGCTCGCGGACGAGGTCGCGGTCCTTCTTCTGCTTCTCGGCGAGGGCGAGCCGGCCGTCGAGGGCCGTACGGGCCCGGCGTGCCAGTTCGTCGGTCCTGCGCTCGTTGCCCGCCAGCCGCTCCATCGTCCCGGCCCGCTCCTGCGAGACCTGCCGGATGACGTGGCCCTGGTCGAGCGCGTGCTGCGGGTCTCGGGCGAGCAGCAGCCGTACGTAGGAGGAGATCTCGCTCGTGCCCTGGTACTGCTGACGGGCGAGCCGTCCCGCCGCGCCGCGGCTGCCGTGGAGCGCGAGACGGGCCGCGGTGAGCCGGCCGTTGAGCTTCGCGACCTCGGCCCGCTGGCGTTGCAGCCGCTCCTCGGTCGCGTTGTACGTCTCGGTGGCCTTCTCGGCCTCCCGGTACAGCCGCTGAAGATCCGTCAGCAACTCGGCGACCGGGCGCTCTGCCGCGGGCCGCTCGGCTGCGGGCCGCTCGGCTGCGGGGGAGCGGCTTTCGTCCGGGCCGGGCGCCGCCGAGGCCGATACGGGTACGGGCGCGGGTACGAGGACCGCGCCGGCCGCGATCGCCGCCGTGCAGACCAGTCGCAGAAGCCTTCCTGACACGTCGTCACCTCCGGTGCGGGGCGGTATTTCCGCTCCTCCGCACCGTGAGCATCAGACGCCCGCGCGAGCCGCGCGCGCCGACCGTGGGCGGACCGGCCCAACGAGGTCACCCGTGCGGGTCCTCCGGCTTGCCGTCCGGCGTGGCGTCTGGCGTGGTGTCCGGTGCCGGATCGGGCGCGGGGTCGGGCTTCGACCAGGGCCACTTGAGTTTGCCGGCGCGGCCCGTGGGGTCGTACTCGTACTTCCAGCCCTGGTGCAGGCCGAGCCGACTGCTCGTGGCCGCGTGGACACGGCGGTAGACCAGGAGGGCGGGCGGGCCGCCGTCGCCGGCCGGCACCGGGACGCGGTACACCTTCGGCGGGTGTCCGGTCGGGCCGAGCAGGACCGGCAGCACCCGGCCGTCCAGGGGGCCGCCCTCGAAGGGGGTGTCTTCGCTCTTCACCGGGCCAGTGTCACAGCAGGTGCGCCGCGTCGCTCACCACGGGCAGCACCCGGCGGGCCAGCGAGCCCATCGGCCCGTCCGCGGACTCCAGCGTCAGCGCGGCCCGTACGACCGCGGCGGTCTGCTCGTCGCGGGCGGCCGTCGCCACCAGGCACGCCACGAACTGCTCGACGAGCCAGTCGCGCAACTCGTCCAGCGGCGGTTCCTTCTCCTCGTCCAGCCAGATCAACGAGGCCGCCTCGACGGCCGTGATCCACATCCGGACGGTCATCCGCAGCCGGTTGCCCGGCTCCTCGACGGCCAGGTGGCTGAGGATGTGCTCGGCGGCGGCCCGTCGTACGCCGTCCACGATGGCCGTCGTCCGTGACGTCTCGACCACGCTGCCGCCCTGCAGCAGGGCGCTGAAACCGGCGTCGTGCTGGTCCACGAAGGCGAGGTAGCGGTCCAGCGCGTTGGACAGGCGGCGGGTGAGCGGGCCGTCCGGCGGCTCGGCGAAGCAGTGCTCCAGCTCCTCCGCGGCGGAGCGGAGGGCGGCCTCGTACAACTGCTGCTTGCCGCCGGGGAAGTAGCGGTAGACCAGCGGTCGTGAGACGCCCGCCGCTTCCGCCACGTCGTCCAGGGAGATGTCCTCCGGGGCCCGTACCGCGAACAGCGACAGCGCGGCGTCGAGGAGCTGACTTCGTCGTTCCTCGACGCTGAGGCGTCGGTATGCGCGGGTGGGGGCGGGCGAGGTCATGTCTCGCAGGGTAGCCGGATTCCCGGGGGTGCGGAGTGGGGTGGCGTGGGGGTGGGTGCGGGCCAGCGGGGGTCGGCCGCGCGGTTCCCACGCCCCCCCCCAGGACGGGGCTGCGCCCCTGCCCCTCCACCACCCCCGTCCGGCTCAGGGCAGTAGGCCCGAGGATTTCCACAGGCGGCGGCCCGGGCCCTGGAGTACGCCTATGTCGTCCAGAAAGTCCGTCAGGCGTTTCGCGCCGGTCTGCATGATGTCGCGGCGGTGGCCGCTCGCCCTCACCTGGGCCTGGGCCCTGCGCCTGTCGAGGCCGACGTTCGTGTAGACCTCCGGGTTGACGAAGGCGACCGAGAAGACGCGGGCGAACTCACCGGAGGTGATCCGGGTGAACTCCCGCGACCAGCGCGGCGCGCTCATCATCTGGCGGCGCAGTTCCTCACGGGCGTACCGGACATGGCGCGCCTCCTCCACCACGTGGATCCGTGTCACCCCGCGCACCAGCGGCTGCACCCGCTCGTCCGGGAACGTCAGCCGCTGCATCCAGTCGAGCACCTCCTCGCCGAGCAGCGTGGCCGTGAACGAACCGGGGGTCGTGGACACCGTCTTGAAGAGCCGGCCCAGGTTCTGGTGCGTCCGGCTCACCGGGTAGTGCGGTGTCCCGCCCCGGGCGATCAGCCGCGCGAACATCTTCGAGTGGCGGCACTCGTCCTCGATCTCGGTCAGCGCGTAGCGCACGTGCGCGCTCGTCGCCGCCTTGTCGTAGATGTGCCGCACCAGCAGCTGCATGAGGATGATCTCGAACCAGATCCCCAGCGAGGCCAGCGCCGCCGCCTCGTGCCGGGAGAGCAGGATGCGCTGCTCCTCGCTCATCCGTTTCCACATCGGGGTGCCGTAGAGCGACACCAGCTCCGGCGGCCAGAACCACTTGCCGTCCTCGAACGGCGCGTCCCAGTCCAGTTCCGTGTCCGGGTCGAAGGAGTGCTTCCTGGAGGATTCGAGCAGCCGCTCGGCCACCTGTTCCCTGTCCTTGAGCAGGCCGAGCGCGTCGCGCAGGACCTCGGCCTCCGTCACGGTCGTCATGGCTGTGCCCACCTCGCCGTACGTCGTCGTGCCTCTTGGTGCCTCTTGGTGCCTCGTCGTGCCTGGAAGGGCCCGTAGTGCCTCGGCGTACCGGAAGTCATCCGGTTACCGCCGGTCACGTCTTATGAGACTGCTTGTCAGCAAGCTCGTCAATCCCTTCCGCGCAACTTGTTGACCCGCCGTCTACCACGTGTGAGCCTGCGAGACATGCCGACCTACGACCTGTACGCCAAGGACCCCGGAGCTTCCCTCTGGCAGGTGCCCGCGACCGGCGCGGCACGGTTCAGCTGGGAGTACGACGAAGGGCGCGACCGACTGCTGGCCCTCTACCAGAAGGGCAAGGACAAGCAGTGGGACGGGCAGAGGCGGATCGACTGGGACCTGGAAGTCGACCCGCACGACCCGATCGGCACCCCCGACGAGTCGATCTCCATCTACGGCACGCCGTACTGGGAGAAGATGAACGACCGCGACCGGGGCGAACTCCGCAAGCACGTCGCCTCATGGCAGTTCAGCCAGTTCCTGCACGGCGAACAGGGCGCCATGGTCTGCGCGGCCCGCATCGTCGAGTCCGTGCCCGACCTGGACGCCAAGTTCTACTCGGCGACCCAGACGATGGACGAGGCGCGGCACGCGGAGATCTACGCCCGCTTCCTGCACGAGAAGGTCGGGATGGTCTACCCGATCGACGACAACCTCCAGTCGCTGCTCGGCGACACCCTGCGCGACTCCCGCTGGGACATGCCCTACCTCGGGATGCAGGTCCTCATCGAAGGGCTCGCCCTCGCCGCGTTCGGCCTGATCAGGGACACCACCGAGAAGCCGCTGCCCAAGCAGATACTGGCGTACGTCATGCAGGACGAGGCCCGGCACGTGGCCTTCGGCCGGATGGCGCTGCGCGACTACTACAAGCAGCTCTCCGACGCCGAACTGCGCGAACGCGAGGAGTTCGTCATCGAGGGCTGCTACCTGATGCGGGACCGCCTGCGCGGCACCGAGGTCCTGGAGAACTTCGGCGTACCCAAGGCGGAGGCCGAGCAGTACACCGAGCAGTCGGAGTTCCTGGCCCTCTTCCGCCAGCTGCTGTTCTCCCGCATCGTGCCCTGCGTCCGGGACATCGGCCTGTGGGGCAAACGCCTCCAGCAGGCCTACGTCGACATGGGCGTCTTCGACATGGGCAACTCCAACCTCGACCTCCTCATGTCCCAGGACGAGGAACTGGCCGAGAAGCTCGACGCGGACCGCTTCGCGGCGGAGGAACAGGCGCGGGTGACGGAGGTGAACGACGCGATCAACGCGGGAGCGGAAGCCTCCTAAGGGTCCACGGAGACCCCTTGACCCTGGACCTCCATCCCCCTTGGCCCTGGACCTCCATCCCCTTTGGTCCTGGATCTCAAGCCCCTTGGACCTGGGCCTCAAGTGCTTGGTCCTGGATCCCGAGAACGGGGCCGGACTCCCCGGGCGGGAACGGCGTCCGCAGGGTGAAGGCGTACGCCGTGGCCCCGTGCGCCCGCAGATGCAGCAGGCGCCCCTCCGCCTCGGCCACCGTCGGGCGGTACCCGGCCGGCACCCACCACAGGACCGTCATCGCCTCCCGGATCCGCTCGAACCATTCGTTCCGGCGGCTGAGCAGCTCACGGTGCCGCCCCTGGTACATGAAGGCGGTGAGGGCGTTCGCGTCCCGCCACACCGACATGTTGATGATCAGCCAGTCGTCGCCGAAGACCGACACGTCCGTCGCGTTGCCGTCGTCGCTCTGCAACCGCCAGACGAACCCGTCGGCGGCGTCGGCGACCGCGTTCACGGGGTCGAGGGCGTCGACGAAGTCCTTCAACTGCGGGGAGTCCAGCGGGGCTTGCAGTCGGGAGATGTTCACCTGGGCGAGTTCGTAAGCGGCTGCGGGCTGAGTCATCGACCGAACGTTAGGTCGGGCGACAGCCGTGCCACCACCCCCGTCTCACCGGTCGAGCACCGCCTCCATCACGGCTCGCGCGATCGGTGCCGCGTCCCCGCCACCACTGATGTCACCCCGGTCGGCCGCCGCGTCCTCGACGACGACCGCGACGGCCACCGCCGGTTCCATGGAGTCGTCGGCCTGCGCCCAGGAGATGAACCAGGCGTACGGCGTACCGGAGTTGTGGATGCCGTGCTGGGCCGTGCCGGACTTGCCGCCGACCGTGGCACCGGGGATCGCGGCGTTCTTGCCGGTGCCCTTCTCCACCACGTCCGTCATCAGCTCGCGCAGCCGGACGGCCGTCGCGGGGTTCATGGCCCGGCGCAGGGTGTGCTGCCCGGTGGCGGACACCAGGCCGCCGTCGTCCGTGATCGTCCGCTCCACCAGATGCGGCGTACGCACCGAGCCGTGGTCGGCGACGGCCGCGGCGACCATCGCCATCTGCAGCGGTGTGGCACGGGTGTTGTACTGGCCGATGGAGGACAGTGCGAGCTGCGCCCTGTCCACCCGGGTGTCGAAGGTGCTGGGGGAGACCCGGAAGGGAATTCCGAGCTTGCGGTCGTTGAAGCCGAACCCGGCCGCCGTCCTGCGCATCGCGCCCTGGCCCACCTCCACACCCAGACCGGCGAAGACCGTGTTGCACGACCACTGGAAGGCGTACCGCAGCGACGCGTCCGCGCAGCCCTCGACCTCGTTCGTCAGCCGCGCCGAACTGCCCGGCAGCCGGTAGGGGTCCGGGGAGTCGGTCGGCGCGTCCAGGTCACGCACCACGCCCGAGTCCAGGGCCGCCGCCGCGGTGACCACCTTGAAGGTCGAACCCGGCGGATACGTCTGCCGTACCGCCCGGTTGAGCATCGGCCGGTCCGCCGCCCCGTTCAGCCGCGCCCACGCCCCGGCCACGGCGGAGCCCGTCCCGGAGAGCTCGCCCGGGTCGTAGGACGGGGTGGAGACGAGGGCCAGGATCCGGCCGGTGGACGGTTCCAGCGCGGCCACCGCGCCCCGCCGCGAGCCGAGCCCGGAGTACGCGGCCCGCTGCGCCGCCGCGTCGAGGGTCGTGACCACATGACCGCCGGGGTTACGGGCCCGTGCGAGGTCGTTCCACAGCGGGAGCAGCGAGAGCGCCGGGTCGGTGCCCGCCAGTACGCCGTCCGCGGCGCCCTCCAGCAGGGACGTCCCGTACACCTGGGAGGCGAAGCCGGTGACGGGGGCGTACAACGGGCCGTCCCTGTAGGTCCGTTCGTAGCGGAACTGCTCGCCGGAGTCCCGGGACCCGGTGACCGCCCGGCCGCCGACGAGGATGTCGCCGCGCGGCTGCCCGTAACGGGCGATCGTGTGACGGCGGTTGGCCGGATTCTCGTCGTACGCGCGGGCCTGGACGATCTGCACCCGGGCGGCGTTGACGAGGAGGGCGAGCAGCAGGAGCGCGCAGAACGCGGCGGCGTGCCGGATGTACCGGGTCATGGGCCGCCCGTTGCCCGTCACGACGCCACCTCTCCCGTCGGCTGCTCCTCCTCGGACCGGCCGCGTGCCGAGTCGCTGAGGCGCATCAACAGGGCCACGATGATCCAGTTGGTGACGACCGACGAACCGCCCTGCGCGAGGAACGGCATGGCCATCCCGGTCAGCGGGATCAGCCCCGTCACCCCGCCCGCGATCACGAACACCTGGAGCGCGACGATCGAGGCGAGCCCGACCGCGAGCAGCCGGCCGAAGGGGTCGCGCAGGACGAGGCCCGCCCGGATACCGCGCTCGACGAGCAGCCCGTACAGGATGAAGATCGCGGAGAGGCCCGCCAGGCCCAGTTCCTCGCCCGCCGTGGCCAGGATGAAGTCCGACTTGACGGCGAAGCCGATGAGGACCGAGTGGCCGGCGCCGAGGCCCGTGCCGAGGAACCCGCCGGCGGCGAACGCGAAGAGCGACTGGGCGAGTTGGTTCGGGCCTTGGCCCGCCTCGATCGACGCGAAGGGGTGCAGCCAGTCCTCGACCCTGCTGTGCACATGCGGTTCCAGCCAGCCCACGGCGAAGGCCCCGCACGCCGCGAGCAGCAGCCCCACCGCGATCCAGCCGGTGCGGCCTGTGGCCACGTACAGCAGGATCACGAAGAGGCCGAAGAAGAGCAGCGAGGTGCCGAGGTCGCGTTCGAGGACCAGTACGCCGACGCTCAGCAGCCAGACCGCGAGGATCGGGCCGAGTACGCGTCCGGTGGGCAGTTGGAGCAGCCAGACGCGCCGGCCGGTGTACGCGAGCGCGTTGCGGTTGGCGGCGAGATAGCCGGCGAAGAACAGCGCGAGCATGACCTTCGCGAACTCGCCCGGCTGGATGGAGAACCCGGCGATCCTGATCCAGATCCGGGCGCCGTTCACCGAGGGGAAGAAGATTGGCAGGACGAGCAGGGCCAGAGCGGTGACGACGGACACGTACGTGTAGCGCTGGAGCACCCGGTGGTCGCGCAGCAGCACCACCACCGCGATGAACAGGCCCACGCCCAGCGTCGACCAGACGAGTTGCGTGGGCGCCGCCCGGTCGCCCGGGGTCTCCAGGTCGAGCCGGTAGATCAGGACCAGGCCGAGGCCGTTCAGCAGCACGGCGATCGGCAGCAGCAGCGGGTCGGCGCAGGGGGCGCGCAGGCGCACCGCGAGATGCGCGAGGAGCGCGAGCACGCCCAGCCCGGCGCCGTATCCGGCGGCACCGGGCGGGACGGATCCGGTCCTTGCGAGACCGACGGCGCAGTAGCCGTACACGGAGAGCAGGACGGCCACGACGAGGAGGGTGAACTCGATGCCACGGCGCCGGGGGAGGCGTACAACGGGAGCCGGCGGGTCCGCCTGCACTGTCGTTCCGGGCGAGAGCATGTCCGGAAGTTAGCAAGCTGATCGCCCGATGTCCTGTTATACGGCGACAACTGGACTGTTGCGGTGCGCCTCGGGAGGCACCCGGGAACCGCTCAGCACCAGCGGGGCGAGGCGCCGATGTTGTCGATGTAGCGGGCGGCTCCCCAGGCCCAGGTGCCGTCGGCGAGGAGGTACCACAGGTGGTTGCCCTGGACACTCTGGCCGGGCGTCTTGCAGAAGATGGAGACGACCTCGCCGTACTCCGCGAAGCCGATGACGGCGCTGCCGCGGGTCGGCTTGTCCCGCAGGTTCAGTCCGCCGGGCGCGCTGACGCGGCCCTTGTAGTACCTGGGGTGGCTGCTGTCGTGGTTGCCGTGGTGGTCACCCCAGTCGTCCCCCGCGAACGCGGGACTCGTGCCCCCGACGATGAGAGCGCCACCGGCGGCGGCTATCCCAAGACGAACGAAAACGGTACGCAGAGACATGGCGGGCTCCTCCGTGAAATAGGGTCATAGCTGACTAATCGCCACATTAGAAGCGCCTCTCCCGAGCCGCCCGCCACACTGAGCCATCGGGGCGTCCCCGCTCCCCACAAGGGGCGCGGGGAACGGCGCAGTCCTTTGCCCTTCAGGGGCGCGGGGAACGGCGCAATCTTTTGTCTTTGGGGGCGCGCGGGCAACGGCGGGGTGTCACGCTTCAGGGGCGCGGGGAACGGCGCAGTCTCTCGCTTCCAAGGGGCGCGGGGAACGGCGCAAGCTCCGGCCTCCGGCGGGGGCCGCCTACTCCGCGAGCTCCTCCAGAAGCCGGGCCGTGGCCAGCCCGGCCCCCAGGTACTCCACGAAGAGCTCGTTGTGCAGGGCCCACGGGGAACGGCGGGAGCGGATCAGCCGGATCGCCTCGTCGGACGTACGGCCCGCGAGGACCAGGGCGTGGGCGACGACGAGGCCCGAACGGTTGTAGCCGTGGTAGCAGCGGACCAGGACGCGCCTGCCCTCGTCCAGCGCCTCGGCCGCGGTCCGGGCGAGCCGCATCACACCGGTCAGCTGTGTGCCGTCCAGCGGCCCGTCCGGAATGGGCCACACATGGTGCTCCACACCCGGCGCGGGCCCGTGGCCGGGCAGTCGCAGCAGGGTCAGCACCAGGTCGAACTCGTCGTGTACGACAGCGAATTCCGGTTCTCCCGACCGGCCCGTGTACTCGTGCCCGCCCATCCACAGGCCGGGCACTATCTCACTCCACGGGCTGTCCGGGACCGGCACATCGGGTTGCTTCCTGCGAGCCCGCAACGGCGCCTCCCCCTCCAACTGCTCCCAAAGGTAACCGCCTTCTTGCCCCTGGAGCACCCCGCCTGTTCCCATGGTCGAGGGGTGATGATGCATGAACGCACTGCGCGTCATACCGACTTGGCGGCACGGTCAGGAACGGCTCTACGTCTGCCGCACGGACGGCAGGAACGTCGCCTGGTACGACAGGGAGGCCGCCCGGGTCAATCTGCTCAGCGAGGAGCGGCGCGAGGACGTGCTCGATGTGCTCGGACCGTTCCTGACCGGAGCGGTGACGGTCGGACCGCCCCCGGTGCCGACCCCCGCCGAACTCGTCCGGCTGTCCCTGCACCCGGACGACGACCTCGCGCCGAACCGGCCCGGCGAGGCCCTGCAGACCGTGCTCGACCACGAGCCGGGTCCGCAGCGGCGGATGCGACCGGATCCCAGGCGGCACGCCCTCGCGGCGGAGCTGGCGGTCGGCGAGGCGCTGGACCGGCTGGACGGGGCCGGGTGGCGCACCCTGCACTCGGTGCCGCTGCCCGGCGGGGACCGCGTCCATCACCTGGTGATCGGCCCGGGCGGCCTGTTCGCCGTGCACACGGTGTACGCCCGTAAGCAGCGCGTCCTCGTCGCCGATCCCATGGTCACGGTGGGCCGCCGGGAGGCCCGGCCCCTGCTGCGCGTGGTCCGCGCCGACGCGAACCGCGCCTCGTACGCCCTCACCGCCGAGGTACGCCCCGTCCTCGCCCTCTTCGGCCCCAGGGATGTTTCGGTGACGGCCCCGCTGCGTGAGATGCGCATCCTGCTGGACACCGACGTCACGTCACTGGCCCGCGCGGGAGGCGTCCTCAAACCGGCGGACGTGGAGGCCCTGCACGCGATGGCCCGCGACCGGGGGACATGGGTACGGGTCTGAGACCCGGCCCCGGCGCTCCTTAATGAGCGGTCTGTCAGTGCCTTCGGAGCTGGTGACACCACCCCCGGGCCATGCGCTCGACAAAGGGAGGTAGTCATGCCAACTCCGAAGGCCGGTAGCCCCGTTGCGGGACTGCGAAAACCGTAGTGGGGGGCGCCCGTTGGGGCGTCGCTGTGGACGGATCGACCCCCGCCTCCGTGGAGACTTGATTGCGCGCCGCCGTCGTGGGCTGCCGGGCAGGAGCGCCGGCAGCCCACGATCACGTGCGGGCGGGGTCCGCGGCTTGCGTGTCTCAAGCCGCGGTGGGCACCTCGATCGCTTCCGATGACTCAACGGTGCCTGGGCGGATGAGCAGGGCGGCCATGACCCCGCCGGCCGCCAGGATGGCGGCTGTCCAGGCGAACGCTGACTGGTAGCCGTCCACGGCTGCCGCGGCGCGGCTCGCCGCGTCGACCACCTGGCCGCGCAGGGAGTCCTCGGCGGCCGATGTGACCACAGCGCTGAGCGCTGCCACTCCCATGGAGCCGCCGACCTGCTGGGCGACGTGCACCAATGCGGAGCCCACGCCCGCGTCCCGGTCATCGATGCCGGAGGTGGCTGCGCCCATGGCCGGCGCGATGAACAGACCGACCCCGACGCCCGCGACCAGCATGCCGGGCAGTACGTCCGCGGCGTAGGTGCCGTCGACCGGGAGCTGGGTGAACAGCAGCATGCCGGCTGCCGCGGTCAGCATGCCGACCAGCACGATCACGCGAGTGGGGACCCGGCTCGCCAGGGTTGCCGAGACGCCGGAGGCAAGGATGAGCGCAGCGATGAACGGCAGGAACGCGAAGCCGGTGTCGAGAGGGCCGTAGCCCAGCAGCTCGGTCATGTAGAAGGTCATGAAGAGGAAGGTCACGAAGAGCCCGATGCCGCTGACACCGATCGACAGGAGCGACCCCGCCCGCGTCCTGTCCGCCAGGACGCGCAAGGGCAGGAGCGGTTCACGGACACGTGCCTGCGTGGCGATGAACGCACCGAGAACCACGATTCCGGCGCCGATCCATGCGATCGTGCCGGTGCTGTCCCAGCCGGAGGTCTCCGCCTTCGACATCCCGAACACGACGGAGAACAGGCCACCTGCCACGAGCGTCGCCCCGAGCCAGTCGATCCGGGGGCGGGTCCCGCTCATACGCTTGAAGGTGAGAAGCCACAGCGCGCCGCCCGCGGCCACGACGGCCAGCGGTACGTTCACATAGAGGCTCCAACGCCACGACAGATACTCGGTCATGGAACCGCCCAGCAGCAGCCCCACAGCTCCGCCGCCGGCCGAGATGCCTCCGAAGACACCGAAGGCACGGGCCCGTTCCGTCGGCAGCGCGAAGGTCGTGCTCACGAGGGACAAAGCAGCAGGAGCAAGGATGGCGCCCGAGACGCCTTGAAGCGCCCGAGCCGCGACCAGCATCGGGAACCCCTGCGCTGCGCCTCCGAGCCCCGAGGCCACGGCAAAGCCGGCCAGGCCGGCCAGGAAAACGCGTTCGCGACCGAACAGGTCGCCCAGGCGTCCTCCGAGCGGGAGCAGCGCGCCGAACCCGAGCGCGTACGCAGTGATGATCCACTGTCGGTCGCCGGCCGAGAACCCGAGCTCGGCCTGCGCGCTCGGCAGGGCAACGGTGACGACCGTGGAGTCGAGCGAGATCAGCAGCTGTGCGAGCGCGAGGACAGCCAGCACAGCCCACCTGCGCCGCGCCGCCGACTTCTCGCTTGGCTGAGCCTTCTCGTCGTGGCCCGTTGGGCCGTCCGGCCCCTTGGGGCCGGAGAGCAACTGCGTCGGATCTGTTGTCATCTCGAAGCTTCCCTAAAGTGGACTACCTTCTCCGCTTCTCATACTGGAGAGAACTCTCCACTTTTGCAAGCCGTCGCCTACACTGAGATCCGTGACGGACAGCACTGAACTTCACCAACCGCTGCGACGGGACGCGGCACGTAATCGTGAGCTCATCGTCGCTGCGGCGCGCGACCTCTTCGCAGAGTCCGGCCTCGACGTCCCCTACGACGACATCGGACGTCGGGCAGGCGTCGGAGTGGCGACGGTCTACCGGCGGTTCCCGCAACGCGACGACCTCATCGTCACCCTCTTCGACCAGCGCGTGGCCGACCTTGCCAAGCGCGGCGACGAGGCGCTGGAGATGGAGGACGCCTGGACGGGGCTACGGTCGTTCGTCGAAAAGGTGATGACGGCCCAGGCCGGCGACCGCGGTTTCGCACAGGTCCTCACCCGGTCCGCTCTGTACGGCAGGCGAGTGGAGACCTGCGCCGGCCAGTTGCACCCCCGGCTCGCCGCGCTGGTGGAGCGGGCCCACCAGGCCGGCGTGATCCGCCCGGACATCGGCACGGCCGACTTCGAGATGCTGATGACGATGTTGATCTCGATGGTCCACCCGAACACCGGACTGTGGCGCAGATATGCCGCCGTCTTCTTCGACGGCATCACCACGGACCTGGTTCCACGTGAGCGCCTGCCCGCCGATCAGCCGACAGAGGCGGATCTGCGCCAGCTCGTCCTTCGGTGGGCCCACTGAGCCGCTTCGGGACCGGCCCGCCGCGCCGGCCGCGCGCCGCTGGGGCCGTATTCTTCCGCCCGTCGTCCTGATCGGCATTGGTCTGCTCGACACCCCATCCAGGGCGGCGCCTTCCGCCTGTAACACTCCGATCCAGATACGCGGTACGCACGGCCTCGGCCTGCTCAGCGCCCGGGGAAGGACAGTCAGATCCGCTGCACCGGTGCCTAGTACTGCAACGGTGCTTAGACCGTGTCCTACGTGGTGAGGCGGACGAGTCGTTTGTAGCAGCACAGGGCGGCGGCGAGTCCAAGAAATGCCAGGTAGTTGCGGGGGTTGCGCTCATAGCGAGGGCTGAGGCGGTGGTAGCCGGACAGCCAGGACAGGGTGCGCTCGATCACCCACCGTCGGCGTCCTAATCGTTCGCTGGACTCGATTCCTTTCCGGGCGATGCGCACCCCGATGTGCTTTCCCCATAGCCATCTGCGCAGGTGGGGCACGTCGTACGCCTTGTCCGCATGCAGCCGCTGAGCCTTGAAGTACCGGCCCCGGTAGGGGTCGTGTTGCGTTTGGTGACCCGCGATCATGGGCTTCAGGCCCTCGCTGTCGTGGACGTTGCCGGCCGAGATCCCGACGACGAGAGGCAGTCCGTTCGCGTCCGACAAGATGTGCATCTTGGTACCCGGCTTACGCCGGTCCACGGGGCTCGGACCTGTGTGTTCGCCCCCTTTTTTGCCCGGACGTGGGCAGTGTCCAGGACGACGCGGGTGACGTCGATGAGACCGGCATCGTCGAGCCGGTGCAGCACGGCCTGGTGCAGCCGGCCCCAGACACCGGCTCTGGACCAGATCAAAAACCGGCGGTGCGCGGTGGACTTCGAAATGCCGAAGCATGGCGGCAAGGCCCGCCAGGCACAGCCACTGACCAATACGTAGATGATCGCCGCAAACAGCGTCTCATCAGGTGTGTCCGGCGCCCCGCCGCCCTGCGGGCGCACCCTCGAGGGTGGGATCAGCGGCTCCGCGATCTCCCACAATCCATCCGGAACGATCCAACTCCAAGTTCCCCGCCCCATACCGGATTCTACGTCCGCCTCACCACGTAGGACACGGTCTTAAGGGGCGAGGGGAACGGCGCGGCCGACCCCCACCGGCCCGCACTTCCGGCACCGCGCAGCCCGGTGGAGCGCAAAGCCGAGCGCACGGCGGAACGTCAGGGCAGTGATCCCGCCAGACCGGCGTCCAGCAGCGGCTCCAGCAGATCGCCGTGCCGCTCCAGACGGGGAGCGATGTCCCCGGCCGTGAAGACCAGCTCGGCCGGGTCGGCGCAGGACTCGACCTCGTCCCAGGTGACCGGCGTGGAGACCGTGGGAGCCTCGCGCGCCCTGAGGGTGTACGGGGCGGCCGTGGTCTTGCGGGCGGCGTTCTGGCTGAAGTCGACGAAGACCTTGGTGGGGCGCAGGCTGCGGGTCATCCGGTGGATGACCAGGCCGGGCAGGTCGGCCTGCGCCTCCACCGCGAGGGCCTTCGCGTAGGCGGAGACGTCGGCGGACGGGGTGGGCTCCAGGGCGGCCAGCAGATGCAGTCCCTTGGAGCCGGAGGTCTTCGCGTACGCCGTCAGGCCGTCCGCCGCCAGCCGGTCGCGCAGCCATACGGCCACGAGGCAGCACTCCACGATCGTGGCCGGCGCACCGGGATCCAGGTCGAGGACCAGCCGGTCGGCGAGGTCCGGGGCCTGCGCCCGCCACTGCGGGGTGTGGAACTCGGTGACCTGGTTCGCCGCCCACATCAGGGAGGGCAGGTCCTGGACCATGACCATCCGGGCCGGACCCTCCGAACGGGGGACCTCCGTCGTGGCGACCCAGTCGGGCGTACCGGGCGGAACGTTCTTGGTGAAGAAGACCTGGCCGTCCGGACCGTCGGGATAGCGCAGGAAGGAGACGGGGCGGTCGTGGAGATGGGGGAGCAGCGCCGGGGCCGAGGTCGCGTAGTAGTGCAGCAGCTCGCCCTTGGTGAAGCCCGTCGCCGGATGGAGCACCTTGTCCAGGTTGCTCAGGGTCACCTTTCGCCCGGCCACCTCAGTGATTGGCGTCATAGGATGACAATCCCACGTATTCGTACGAAAACGGGTAGGCGGGGAAGCGGGTGAAAGCTACCTGAAGGGTGTCGAACGTGAGATCCATTTGGAACGGTGCCATCTCCTTCGGCCTGGTCAGCATCCCGATCAAGCTGGTGAACGCCACGGAGAACCACGCGATCTCCTTCCGCCAGATCCACACCGAGGACGGCGGCCGCATCCGCTACCGCAAGGTGTGCGAGATGGAGGAGCGCGAGGTGACGTCGTCGGAGATCGGCAAGGCGTACGAGGACGCGGACGGGACGATGATCCCCATCACGGACGAGGATCTGGCCTCCCTGCCGATCCCGACCGCCCGGACGATCGAGATCGTGGCCTTCGTACCGGCCGATCGGATCGACCCGCTCCAGATGGACACGGCGTACTACCTGTCGGCGAACGGGGTGCCGGCGGCCAAGCCGTACACCCTGCTGCGGGAGGCGCTGAAGCGCAGCCAGAAGGTGGCCATCGCGAAGTTCGCCCTGCGCGGGCGGGAGCGGCTGGGCATGCTGCGGGTCGTCGACGACGTCATCGCCATGCACGGGCTGCTGTGGCCGGACGAGATCCGGACGCCCGAGAGCGTCGCCCCGGACACGAGCGTCACCGTCCGGGACAAGGAACTGGACCTGGCGGACGCGCTGATGGACACGCTGGGGGAGGTCGACCTCGCGGAGCTGCACGACGACTACCGCGAGGCGGTGGAGGAGATGATCGCGGCGAAGGCGTCCGGGGAGGCGGCGCCGTCCGCTCCCGCCGCCGAGAGGTCCGGCGGCAAGGTCATCGACCTGATGTCCGCGCTGGAGAACAGCGTGCGGCAGGCGCGGGTCGCGCGCGGCGAGGACGCCGAAGCCGCGTCCGCGGGTGACGGGGCCGAGGTGAAGCCTCTCCGCAAGAGTCCGGCCCGAAAGACACCGGCAGCGTCCTCCAAGCCGGCTTCGGGCAAGAAGAAGACAGCAGCGAAGAAGACAACCACGAAGGCGACGGCGGGCTCAAAGAAGACAGCAACAAAGAAGACGGCCAACCCCCCGGCCAAGAAGACCCCGGCCAAAAAACGAGCATCAGCCTAACCACCCACCCGCACCCTCCAGAGCACCCCTGGGGGCGCGGGGAACGGCGCACGCAATCCGCAACGGCGGTGCGCCGCCCACCAACCCGACACCAAGTGCCGCTTTTCAGGGGCGCGGGGAACGGCGCACTCAACCCTCACCGACGACGCGCCACCCACCGCTTTCAAGGGGCGCGGGGAACGGCGCAACAACCCCCACCGGCCGAAGCCGGAGCCGGAGCCGGAGGCAACCCCTCACCCACCCGCGGCCAGCCGGACCGGTAGGGCCCGATGCCCGTTCGAGATGAACGACCCCACCGGCTCCAACCCACCCCCACCACCAACCGCAAGCCGCACATCCGGAAACCGCTCGAAAAGCGCCGGCAGCGCGACCCGAGCCTCCATCCGCCCCAGGGGCGCCCCCAGGCAGAAGTGCACCCCATGCCCGAAGGCCAAATGCTCCTTACCGACCCGGGTGACATCGAAAAGCCCCGCATCAGCCCCGTGATCCACAGGATTGCGCCCCGCCGCCGCGTAGGCCGCAAGAATCGCCTCGCCCTTGCGAATCACCACCCCCGAGGGCCCGCCCAGCTCCCCGACCGCCAGGTCCTCCACGGCGTACCGCAACGGCAGACTCGCCACCGGCGCCTCCACCCGTAACGTCTCCTCGATCACGTCGTCCCACCCGGCCCGCCCCGCCCGGACATGCGCGAGCTGTTCCGGATGGGTGAGCAGTGCGTGGATCGCGTTGTCGATGAGGTTGACCGTGGTCTCGTGCCCCGCGCTGATCATCAGCACCAACGTGTCGAGCAACTCCTGCTCGCTCAGCCGCGTACCGCCCTCGTCGTCCCGCGCGGAGATGAGCGCGGACGTGAGGTCGTCCCCGGGCGACTCCCGCTTCGCGGCGACGAGTTCACCGAGTGCCGCGTACAGCCGCGCGTAGATGTCCGTGACCTCCTCCGGCGTCGCGGCGGTGTTGAAGACGCCGTCCACGACGGCCCGCAGCTCCGCGCCCTTCTCCTCGGGCAGCCCGAACAGTTCACTGATCACCTGGATCGGCAGCGGGTAGCAGAACTCCTCGCGCAGGTCGACGACTTCGGACCGCCGCCCGGCCTCCTCGATACGGTCGAGCAGTTGCCCGGTGATCTCCTCGATACGCGGCCGCAGCGCGGCGGTGCGGCGAGCGGTGAACGCCTTCGCCACCAGCGCCCGCAGCCGTTTGTGCTCCCCGCCGTAGGCCGTGAACATGTTCTGTACGGCGACCCAGGTGAACAGGGGCCACTCCGGCGAGATCTCCCCGTTGATCCACAGCGGCCAGTGCTGCCGTGCGTCCTTCGACACCCGCGGGTCCGTGAGCAGCCGTTTCAGCAGGTCCGTACTGCTGACCGCCCAGGCCTGGACGCCACCCGGGAGTTCGACCCGGGTCACCGGCCCGCGCTCGCGTATCCGTGCCGCCTCGCCGTGGATGTCACGACCGGACGGGTCGATGACGATGGATCCCTGCTCGGACATGGGAGCCTCCCAGTACTTGAAACGGGAACCGTGCCAACACCAATACGCCGGGTGACGTCACGGGTCCATGGGGGGACCCAACGAGACCGGGCGGGACCCACTGCGCACTTCGGCAAGTTACCTACGCGTACTGGCAAGTTGAGGCCCACGGTCCGTTCTAATGTCATGATCCCGGGTGAGAGGTGGTGGCAGCCGAACCATGCCGAGCAGTGAGGCGCCGAGGTGGCTGCGGCCCCTGGGCCCGGACGTGCGGACCCTCCCGGCCGGAGAGTGGTGGGACGCGGTGCGGGTGCCGGTGGCCGCGGGCCTGCGCATCCTCGAACATCTGGGTTCGCGCACGGGAGCGGTGATCGAGGACGGCTACGGCGGTGTCCTGTACTGGCTGATCCCGCCCGGTGAGGCCGCCACCTGGGACGTTCCCCCGGCCCAGATCCTCGGCCCGGGCTCCCACGTGGCCGTCCCGCCCCGGCATCGTACGTACGCGCCCGGTCTGCACTGGCGCGTGCCGCCGACCAGGACCCGCCACTGGACGGACCCGGCCCACCTCCACGCCGCCCTGCGCCTCATCACTCTGCCCTGAGCGCAGCGGCCCCCCAAGGCCCGCTTTTCACTCCTCGCACGCTCCCGCAGCGGGGATCTTGACGCGTTGGAGTTACCGGTAACATCATGGTGCCGCAGCGCCAACGCCGACGCCCCGGTCGGCTCGTCGCCCGCGCCGGCGCGGGCCGTCAACCGCCGACTGGAGTCCGCGTGAGTGACTACGGAGTCGCCGCCGGGCCCGCGCTCGGCAAGGCCGTCGAGTGGTCCGGGGTGCGTGCTGTACCGCTCCTGCTGGACGCGGTCTCGGCGCTGTGCCCGGCCGCCACCCTCCGGCTGGTCCGTGCCACGCGCACGCCCGCCGCCCGCTGACACGTCCGCCGACACACCCGCTGACGCGCTGCCAGTACCTCCGACCCCCTGTCCGAGCCGAAGGGAAACAGCATCCCCATGTCCGCTCCGAACACGTCGCCTCCGAGCTCGTCGTCCCTCACTGCGCCGTCACTCACTACCTCGTCCGACGGGTTCCTGCTCCACGGGGAGCCGTTCAGGATCATCTCCGGGGCGATGCACTACTTCCGCGTCCACCCCGACCAGTGGGCCGACCGGCTCCGCAAGGCCCGGCTCATGGGTCTCAACACGGTGGAGACGTACGTCCCGTGGAACCTCCACCAGCCCGAACCCGGCACCCTCGTCCTCGACGGCATCCTCGACCTGCCCCGCTATCTGCGGCTGGCCCGGGCCGAGGGCCTGCACGTCCTGCTGCGCCCGGGCCCGTACATCTGCGCCGAGTGGGACGGCGGCGGTCTGCCCTCCTGGCTCACCGCGGACACCGGCATCCGGCTGCGCACCAGCGACCCCCGCTTCACCGACGCCCTCGACCGCTATCTCGACCTGCTGCTGCCCCCGCTCCTGCCCCAACTCGCCGCGAACGGCGGCCCGGTGATCGCCGTACAGGTGGAGAACGAGTACGGGGCGTACGGCGACGACCGCGCGTACCTGGAACACCTCGCCGAGGCCTTCCGCACCCGGGGCGTCGGGGAACTCCTCTTCACCTGCGACCAGGCCGACCCGGAGCACCTGGCGGCGGGCAGCCTCCCCGGCGTCCTCAGCACCGGCACCTTCGGCAGCCGGATCCCCGAATCCCTGGAGCGGTTGCGTGCCCATCGGCCCGAAGGGCCCCTGATGTGCGCGGAGTTCTGGATCGGCTGGTTCGACCACTGGGGCGAACCGCACCACGTGCGCGACGCGGCCGACGCCGCCGCCGACCTCGACCGGCTGCTCTCCGCGGGCGCCTCGGTCAACATCTACATGTTCCACGGCGGCACCAACTTCGGTTTCACGAACGGCGCCAACCACGACCACGCGTACGAGCCCATCGTGACCTCGTACGACTACGACGCGGCCCTCACCGAGTCCGGCGACCCGGGTCCGAAGTACCACGCCTTCCGCGAGGTCATCGCCCGGCACGCCCCCGTCCCGGAGAAGCCCGCTCCGGCGGCCGGCCCCAAACTGCCGCCGCGGGTGGTGGAGTTGAGTGACCGTGCGCCGTTGCTCCCGCACGTCGGCGTCCTCGCCGAGCCGGTACGCGTCGACGCCGACCCGGTGACGATGGAGGAACTGGGCCGGCACGCCGGGTACGCCCTCTACCGCACCACGCTGCCCGTCTCCGGCGACGGTGTCCTGCGCTTCACGGGCGGGGTCGGCGACCGGGCTCAGGTCTTCGTGGACGGCGCCCCCGTCGGCGTACTCGAACGTGAACGGCACGAAGAAGCCCTGCCCGTGCGCGTTCCGCGTACCGGCGCCACGCTCGACGTGCTCGTCGAGAACATGGGCGGGGTCAACTACGGCCCGCGCATCGGCGCCCCCAAGGGACTGCTCGGCCCCGTCACCTTCGACGGCACCGCCCTGCACGGCTGGGACTGCCACCCGCTGGCCCTGGACACCGTGGACCCGGTGCCCTTCGCGCCGGTGGCGGACTCACCCCCGGAGGCCGGGCCCGCCTTCCACCGCGGCACCTTCGAGGTCGGCACGCCCGCAGACACCTTCCTCTGCCTGCCCGGCTGGACCAAGGGCCAGGCCTGGATCAACGGCTTCCACCTCGGCCGCTACTGGAACCGCGGCCCGCAGCGCACGCTGTACGTGCCCGCGCCCGTCCTGCGCCCCGGCACCAACGAACTCGTCCTGCTGGAGCTGCAGGCCACGACCGAGCCGCGCGCCCACCTCACGGACACGCCCGACCTCGGACCGGTGAAGCCCTGATGACCTCCCTCCGCCCGCCCCCGCGCTCGACGTCCCTCCGTCTGCGGGTGTCCGCGCCCGCCGAGCCTCCCCTCACAGGTCACCTCCCTCTGACGGACGCCCCCGGTGTCCCCGACCCGATCGAGGTCACCAGCCGCTACCTCACCCGCGGCGGCCGGCCCTGGTTCCCGGTGTCCGGCGAGTTCCACTACACCCGCTACCCGGCGGGGGAGTGGGAGGAGGAGCTGCTGAAGATGAAGGCGGGCGGGGTGACGGCCGTCGCGAGTTACGTCATCTGGATCCACCACGAGGAGACCGAGGGCCGGATCCGCTTCGACGGCGACCGTGACCTGCGGCGCTTCGCCCGACTCTGCGCGCGCCACGGCCTGGATCTCATCCCGCGCATCGGCCCCTGGTCCCACGCGGAGGTCCGCAACGGCGGCTTACCCGACTGGCTGCTCATCCGCGCGTGCACTCCGCGCACCGACGATCCGGCCTACCTGGAACCCGTACGCACCTGGTTCGAGGCGATCGCCGGCCAACTGAGCGGACTCGACCGCGCACACGGTGGTCCGGTCGTCGCGATCCAGATCGAGAACGAGCTGTACGACCAGCCGGGCCACCTGCTCACCCTGAAACGCATGGCCCAGGCCGCCGGACTGAGCGCCCCGCTGTGGACGTCGACGGCATGGGGCGGCGTCCAACTCCCGCCCGGTGAACTGCTTCCGCTGTACGGCGGCTACCCCGAGACCTTCTGGACCGAGGCCGACGGCGGCTGGCCCGACACCTGCCGCAAACACTTCTTCTTCACCCACCAGCGCGACGACGAGGGCATCGGCGCCGACCTGCGCCCGACCCCGGTACGCGGCGCCGCCCCCACGGACTCGGCGGACTCGGCGGCCCGAGTTCCCTGGGTCACTTGTGAGTTGGGCGGCGGCATGGCGGTCTCGTACCACCGCCGCCCACGCGTCGAAGCGGCCGACGTCGGCGCGCTCGGCCTCACGAAGATCGGCTGCGGTTCCGTGTGGCAGGGCTACTACATGTTCCACGGAGGTACGAATCCGCTGGGCGAGCGGACGACCCTCCAGGAGTCCCACGCGACGGGTTACCCCAACGACCTCCCCGTCCGCACGTACGACTTCCAGGCCCCGCTCGGCGAGTACGGCCAGTACCGCCCCTCGTACGACGAACTGCGCCTGCAACACCTGCTGTTGGCGGACTTCGGATCTCTCCTCGCGCCCATGGAGTCATTCCTCCCCGTACGGCAGCCGTCGGGGCAGGACGACCGGGACACCCTGCGCTGGGCGGTCCGGGCCTCGGCGGACTCCGGCTTCCTCTTCGTCAACAACCACCAGCCGCACGAGGAGTTACCGGCGCACCCGGACACCTCGTTCACGGTCGAGTTCCCGGCGGGTCCCGCCCTCACCTTCCCGAGCACACCGGTGACGGTCCCGACGGGCGCGTACTTCTGCTGGCCCCTCCGCCTGGACGTGGGAGGCCTGCGCCTGGACTGGGCGACGGCACAGCCCGTATGCACGGTCGTCGACGACGGTGACGACGACGGCGACGGCGACGGCGACGGCGACGGCGACGGCGACGGCGACGGTCGTACGGTTCTGGTGCTGGCGGCGACGGAGGGTGTGCCGGTCGAACTGGCGCTGGACGCGCGGACGTTGACGTCGGTACGGGCGCCCTCCGGAGCGTGCGTCACGCTCGACGACCGGGTCCTGATCACAGGACTGCGTCCCGGCACCGACGCCCTGGTGGAGGTGGACACGGCGGACGGCGAACGGGTCGGCCTCCTGGTCCTGGACGCGAGGACGGCCCGTACCGCCTACAAGGGAGTCGCCTGGGGAGCGGAGCGGCTGGTGCTCTGCGAGGCGGGCGCGGGCGTCGTCTTCGACGAGCACGCGCGGGACGGCCAGGGCGAGTTACGGGTGCACGGCCCGGCCGGCGCGACATCGTTCGCCGTGCTGCCCGCGCCGCCACGGCCTCCGGTGGTGAAGGGCGCGTACGTGCGCGAGTCGGCGGACGGGGTGTTCACGCGGTACCGGGTGACCGGCGACGGCCGGGAGCCGCGTCCGGTGCTGCGTGCGGCGGAGGCCGTGCTCGTCCGTGCCGTCGGCCCGGCGCCCGAACCCGTGACGGGTGTGCGGGGCCGGGCGAGCGCTCCCGCCGACGAGCACTACGACACGACCGCCGCCGAGTACGCCATCACCGTCCCGGACGGACTCCCGCTCACCGGAACCCTCCTGCGCGTCCACTGGTCCGGGGACGTGGCACGCGCGTACGTGGGCGACACGCTCGTGGCGGACCAGTTCCACTCGGGACGGGTCTGGGACATCGCCCTGGACCGGCTCCCGGCGTTCGCCCTCCGGGGGGAGGGACTGCGACTGAGGGTGCTGCCGAGGGCGGCGGACGCACGGGTGTACGTGCCGGAGGGGGCGCAGGGGACGCCGTCGACGGAAGGGGCCTCCGATGCCGGGGGTGCCGTGGTGGCCGTCGGGCGGGTCGAGTGGGTGATGACCCGTACGTGGGTGGTCGGGGAGGGGTGAGCCCGTGGCGGCGCCCTCTCGCCCGGCGGCCTATTCTGTGGGCCAGCCGGGCGAGGGAACGACCGCCGGGACGAACCACGAACCCGAAGGACATCACCCGCCATGACCCGAAGTACCGGTGACGGCGCGCCGCCCCAGGGACCTGGTCCTGGGCCTTCACCTGGACCTGGACCTGGAGATGGGTCTGCTTCTGGCGCCTCCGAAGTTGTTCCCAAGGGCCGCAGTCGCCGGAACTTCGCGGGCGCGCGGCCGGTGATGGACGACGTGGCGCGGCTGGCCGGGGTGTCCAAGCAGACCGTGTCCCGTGTGCTGAACGACAACCCGGCCGTCCGCCCCGAGACCCGCGAGGCGGTCAGGACCGCCATGCGCACGCTCGGCTACCGCCCGAGCCGCAGCGCACGCTCCCTCGCCAGCGGCCGGACCCGCATGCTGGGCGTGATCTCCTTCGACGCGGCCCGTTTCGGCCCGGCCTCCATCCTGACCGCGATCAACAGCGCGGCCCAGGAGGCGGGTTACCTGGTCAGCTCCATCGCCCTCGACACGGCGGACCGGGCCACCGTCGTACGGGCCGTGGACACCCTGTCGGCCGAGGGGGCGGACGGTGTGATCGCCATCGCCCCGCAGCGCTGGGTGGGCAGGGCGCTGGCGGAGGCGCGGCTCGACACCCCGCTGATGGTCCTGGAGAACGACCTCGGCAAGGACGCGTCGTTCGTCACGGCGGACAACCGGGCGGGCGCCCGCAAGGCGACCGAGCACCTGCTGGACCTCGGGCACGCGACGGTCCAGCACATCGCGGGCCCCACGGGCTGGCTGTCGGCGGACCGCAGGGTGGAGGCCTGGCGGGCCACGCTGAAGGCGGCGGGGGCCACGGTCCACGAGCCGCTCGTCGGTGACTGGAGCGCCGACTCGGGTTACGAACTGGGCCGCAGACTGGCCGACGACCCCGCTGTCACCGCGATCTTCGCTTCCAACGACCAGATGGCGCTCGGTGTGCTGCGCGCCCTGCACGAGTCGGGCCGCCGTGTACCGGACGACGTCAGCGTGGTCGGCTACGACGACATCCCCGAGGCCGCGCACCTGCTTCCCCCGCTGACCACGGTCCGTACCGACTTCCCCGAGATCGGTACGCGTTCGCTGCGGCTGCTCCTGTCCCAGCTGGACGGCCCGCCGGAACCGGAACTGGGCCGGGTGGTGCCGGTCGAGCTGATCGTGCGCAGAAGTACGGGCCCGGCGCCGGCCCGTTGAGCGGCGGAGCGGCTGAGCGATCACACGGTCATGGACGAGGAAAATCTGTGTGGATCAGGTGAGTGGGCAGGCACTCAGGCGGGATAGAAAGAACACATGCCGGAGCACGAGACCCCCGTCGGAGCCATGGATGACGTCGATGTCACGAAGGACCTGGACGTCGTGAGGGACGCAACTGAAGTGGTCACGAAGAACGACACGGCGGTCGACGACGTCGCGGTCGCGGCAGCCGAGGAGATGACCGCCGACGGTGCCGCGGCCAGGGGGGCGGCCGTCGACGATGTCGACGCGGTGACCCGGGCGGTGCTGACGGCGTCGCGCGTGCTGGTGGCGGTCTCGGCCCGTTCGCTCGCCGAGGTCGAGGAACGGGTGACGCTGCCGCAGGTCCGGATGCTGGTCGTGCTGTCCACGCGCGGCGCCACCAAGCTGGTCACGCTCGCCGAACTGCTCCAGGTCGCGCCGTCCACGGCCATGCGCATGGTCGACCGGCTCATCAGCGCAGGTCTGGCCGACCGGCAGACCAACCCCGGCAACCGCCGCGAGACCCTGCTCCAGCTCACGGAGGAGGGCCGGCGCACGGTCGAGGACGTCACGGCCCGCCGGCGCGCGGAGATCGCCACGATCGTGGAACGCCTCACTCCTGGCCAACGGACGGCGATAGTCGAGGCGTTGACCGCGTTCAACGAGGCGGGCGGCGAGCCCCCGGTCCCGGACGTGGACGACGCGGAGGACGGGGTGCCGCACCCGCTGGGCTGGGTGGACCCGCCGACGGTCCACGACGCGTAGGGCTCCGCCGTTCACCCGACGGCAGGGGTGGGGGTCGGAGTCGGGGTCGGAGAGGTCGTGTTGACGCCCAACCCCTCGGGCTCGTTGAGGACGAGGACGGGCGCGCCCGGCTGCGGGGCGGGCGGGGTCATCTCGGCCTTGGGGAGCTTGGGCGGGGTGGTCTGCTGGAAGTTGACCTGGTCGTAGTTGACGAGGTCGGTCTTCTCCAGCACGGTGATGTGGTCGAGGACGGTGTCGTTGGCCAGGTCGGCGAGTTCACGGATCATGGTGTTCTTCGTGTTGGCGCGGATCTTGGCGATGACGGGGAAGATCTGTCCGTGCGTGACGCGCATGATGTTGACGGCGGTCGTGTCGAACTGCTGCCCCGTGCTGCCGTCCACGGTGGCCACGAACTGCTGCTGTTGCGGACTGGCCTGGTTGGGCAGGGTGATCCCCAACTCGGGCGCCATCCTCCGGCACATGGCGTCGAGCCCGGAGTGCCCGGCGACGAGATGTTTCCCGGCCTCCTTCATGGCGGGGGTGGTGCCACGCTCCATGGCCATGAGCCCCAGAGGATGCTCCCAGAGCCCGGCGGCCCGCACCTTGACGACGAAGTCGCGATCGGCCTCGGTCAGGGACCCGTACCGGGTGTTGGCGATGATCCGGTCCTGGCTGGTCGTGGTGGTCTCCACCCCGACAAGAGCCGGATATGCGAGCGCGGCCAGCGTCACCGCCAGCCCACCGATCACGAATACGGTCCCTGCGGTGCGTTGCGTGACACGCATGCTGCCTCCTGAGAAGAACGGCCCGATCCACAGGAGGTACGTAAGAGAAGCACAAGGCAATCATTGCGCTAGGTAAATTTTGCACTCGATGCGAGTTCCGCCTGTCCACCGGAGAACAACGCACTCCTATGTCCACCAAAGTTCACTTCGCCCCATCGATCCTGCTCAGGTGCGCTTGCGGAGAAACCACTCCGGTGGCCTCGGGGGATAGGGAATGTCGCCAGGAACCCCCAGTTCCGCCCGGATGGCTTTCTCGAATCCGAAGAGATTCGCGGTGAAGTGTTCGTATCGCCGCCGCCAGACTTGCTCATCCCATTCGAGCTCGCCGCGGGCGAAGTCCTGTAGCTGCCATACCGAACGATTGAGAAGGTACGCGGCCTCGACTATCACGGGAGGAGCCAGTAGCCGAACATGCTCCACACTCATATTGCGTTCCATGTGTGCGGATTCGAGTTCGGCGCGCACGCGCCTGCTGTCCTCCTCTGTCAGCAGGTCCAGGACCAACGTCCTGGTGATCGCGACGACGCGCTGGGCATTCATCAGATGCGTGGAGTAGACCTGTAGCTGCAGCTCGCTCCACTGCCTGGACTTGTCGGCCTTGCGGCGACGTTCCTCAAGGGCAAACGTCCCGAGAAACGACATCACCGCGCCGACGACCACAGCGAGTATGGTGACAATTTGCTGCCCGATCATGTCTCGCCTCCAGATCCACCTGTAGGACACATCCCTAAAGGGTGTCGCAGAAGGCCGTGTTTGGGCAGGTCAGGGCCTGTGACCACAGTCTTCTGGTCATGATGTGAGGGCGAGGTTGTGCATGTGGGCGACGGCTTGGACGGCGTGGTGGAGGCCGTCGCCGTGCTGTCGGCAGTCGCGGAGCTTCTTGTAGTTCTTCATGCGGCTGATCACATGCTCCACCCGGGCGCGCACCGTGCGGTGGGCGGCATTGTCGGCTTCCTCGCCGGCCAGCAGGGGCCGGCGAGGGCGTTTGCGGTGCGGCGCGACCATCAGGCAGTTGAGGTAGGCGCCGTCGCCCAGGACGGTCACGTCCTGACAGTGTTCGGTGAGTCCGGAGGCATGCCAGGCGTGGGCGTCGGCTGTGGTGCCCGGTGCCGGTCGGGCCGCTGCGATCACGAGGCGGGTGTCGGCATCGACGATGACCTGCACGTTCGCGGAGAAGCGGTAGTTTTCACCCAGCGCCTGACAGCCACGACAACGAGCCGCTACTACCTGAGAGCTAACGATGGTTTGGATCACGTATGTGCTTCTTGTGGATAGAGGCTGCGGTAGGTAGTGCTACTGCGTGATTGGTGGGAAAGGTTGCCTGACCTGGCGATTGCCTGTGCAAGGTCATCACGTGATCACTGGCAAACGCCCGCTCTCGGCGGCACCTGCCTGCACACGCCCGCAGACACGCGAAGACCCCGTCCTCAGCGAAACCGCTGACGGCGGGGTCTTGGGCACACTTACACAGTGTGCCCCCGGCAGGATTCGAACCTGCGCACACGGCTCCGGAGCCCAGATGAGAGCGAGGGGTGACAGGGCGTCTGACCAGCGGCGGAAGCTCCTCCAGCGCGGATGCTGAGCAACATCATCACGCCCCTATTACGCGGGCGACCTGTCAGGCGGTCGGTCGGGCCCGTATCGTCGGAGCATGATCTCGGGCAGCGGCGGGGGACCGGACGGCGGCGGCACGGAGTTCACGGCGGAGGGCCTGGTGCCCGTCCTACGGGAGGCGTGCACGACGGCCGGACTCGACTCCGCCGGCGCCGAGTTGCTGCGGCTCGGATCGAACGCGGTCTACCGCCTGGCGTCGTTACCGATCATCGTCCGCATCGCGCGTGACCCGTCGGTCCTGGCGGAGATGGACCGAGCGGTGAAGGTGGCCCGCTGGCTGGAGTCAGAGGACTTCCCGGCCACACGAGTGCCGGCACAGATCGCTCAGCCGCTCGTTGTCGGCGGCCTGGTCGTGACCTTCTGGGAGAGCGTCCAGGAGAACGTGGAGTACGCCACCATCGGCGAATTGGCCGACCTGCTGCGCCGCCTTCACTGGCTCGAAGAGCCACAGTCGCTGGGCCTGCCGTACTTCGACCCGCTGGCCAAGCTGACGGCGTCCCTCGAAGGGTTGGATGGCGTCGAGGGGGAGGACCGGCAGTTCTTGGAGGAACGAGCGGCCAAGCTCGCCAAGGACTACGACCGCCTGGACTTCGTGCTCCCCTTCGGCATGATCCACGGGGACGCCAACATCGGAAACGTCCTCCGCCACAGCGACGGTCACGCGGTCTTCATCGACCTGGACGGCTTCACGCTCGCCCCGCGCGAATGGGACCTGATCCTGACGGCGATCTACTACGACCGTTACGGCTGGCACTCAAAGGCGGAGTACGCGGAGTTCGTCCATCGCTACGGCTTCGACCTGATGAACTGGCCGGGGTACGAGACGCTGGCTGATCTGCGTGAGTTGATGATGGTTGTCTGGCTCGGTCACCAGGTCACGGCTAACGAGCGGTCCGCCGCGGAGTTCGCCCGACGGGTCCGGTCTCTCCGCACGGGGGAGGGACGAGACGAGTGGAACGCATTCTGAGCGGCGGGTCTGCGCGCTCGTAGCGTCCTCAGACAGTGGCGTGATCGCCGGAAGCGACCCACAGTCTGTGGTCTCTGACTTGCTCGGTGAAGATGTGTACCTCGGTGCTCTGGCCAGCCATTACGAGGTTCCGCCGGAACTCGCCGAGATAACTCACGCACCGCGCGGACTTCAGCTGCTCTCCCAAATCGAGCGCGTCCAGAGCCACACGGCAGGCCTCCTCGACGTCTCCGGCCCGTAGATGTGCGTCGGCCAGGACCATGGTCGCGAAAAAGTCGCTCCGAACGTGGCTGCCGCTCATGGCGTTCTCTGCGTGGGCGACGGCCTGGCGGGCGCTGTCGACGTCACGGAAGCAGTGCGCGGCCTCGGCGGCAAGCTCGGCTTCGTCGAAGTAGCTGATCCACTCCGGCTCGTCATCGCTGTTGCGGCTCTCCAGTGCCTTCGTGGCCGCGTTCAGCGCTGCCTCACAGGCGCGCACGTCGCCGGTTCGAGCGAGGGCACGAGCCTCCATGGCATGGAACTGCGCGCGCAGCGTCGGGGTTGCCACAGGGGAGATCCCCATGAGTGCAGCCCGAGCGAGCGTGGCGGCCTCCGTGTAGCGACCGAGGAACGTTGCCTGATGACTCATGGCCGACAGGATGCTTCCGGCGAGCCGGCGGTCGTTGGCGTCCTGGGCCAGCCGGAGGGCCTGGAGAAAGTACCGCTGCGCCAAGCCATGACGGCAGGCGTCGTACGACATCCAACCGGCGAGGAGCGTCGCTTCTGCCACGGTGGAGAACAAGGCCCGACCGACCTGCTCGGTGTACTGCCCGCGCAGAAGCGGCACCACTTCGGTGCTGAGGTACTGGATGGCCGCGTGCCGAGCGTGGTCGCCGCCGAACCGGTCGTCCAGTTCGGCGAACATGTCCGCGGTGGTCTTGATCGCTGCCACGTCTCCGAGACCGACCCGGATTCCGTCCTTGCGCTGCCTGGGAATCGCCGGGTCCGGCGCAACCAGCCACCGGAGGGACGCTTCGCTCCACGCGGGCCCGGACGGCTCAGCCTGCAAGAGCGGTTCGTATCGATTGAGATCAGCACGCCACAGCTGGCCGACTGCTTCGATCGCGTCGTCGGGGCTGGCCGGATAGGTGACGTCCATGAGCGACGTGTCCCGTCCGCTCCCTTGGGTAAGTCCGAGTTCGGCGGCGCTGAGTCCGAACACCTCGCACAGCAACGGACCATAGAAGTCGTCCGGGACGCTGTGGCCGTTCTCCCAGCTTGCGATACGGCGTTTCACGCTGGTGTCCGCCGGAAGCTGGTGCCCGCGTCGAGCAGCGACCTGCCGCAACTCACGTACCAACCGCGGCTGACTCCAACCTCTGTCCGTACGGACCTGCCGTAAGCGGATGCTGGTCGGCTGCATGGAAGACGTGACCATTCCCTCCCTGCGCGTGCACTGGTGGGACTGCTGAGGTCAGTGACTCTGTGGACCCACGTCTGAATGTACGCGCGGTTCGCTACCGAGCGCCCCAAGTAAGCCCAGATAGACAGTGGTTGCGCCCTGACGGGGGATGACGCGTCCTCGCGTGACGCGTCATCCCCCGTCACCTCTCGTCATCTGCCCTGGCCGGGGGCCCAGCCCCGAGTCTGGACACAGGACGGCATCGCGGCCGTGACCGAGTCAGACCGAGGTGAGATGACGTGCAGAGGATGACCACGAGAGGCGTCGAATGGCTCTCCGCGGCGGCAGATGATCCGGTCGAATGCAGGATGGCTTGGGCGAGCAATCCTCGCGCACCGTACGTGTTGGCAGCCGGCCGTCTCTTCGACACGGTGACGGTCGAGCAGCGGGTCGGTATGGAAACCTTCGACCAACTCCTGCGCAGAGGTCTGCCGTTCGGGCCTGCCGTGCTCGACCGCAAGGCGCAGCGAGTCGGCTTCTTCCTCGGCTCGCACAGCGAGGAGATGTTCACCCAACACCTGGTACAGGAGGAGGGCGCCCCACCGGCATACCGCTATCTGGGAGACGGCTCTGTGGTCGTTGTCCCGGGACCCATGCCTATGAGTGGTGATCGCTACCAGTGGCTCCGTGCTCCAACTCGGCGGCCCATCGCCAACCCGCTGCGTCCGGTTGCCCTGGCCACCATGCTGGTTGCCTCTGCCGAACTGCTCTCTCGTGTGGACAGGTACGGCGCGCGCTACCCGTCCGCGGCTGCCCTCGCGCTTTCCGCCTTCGAGGGGGACCGGCCCGATGGGAAATGACGCCACTCACCGGCACGACGCTGCCACCTGGTCGCCTCTGGACAGCGACGACTGGTACACCACACGCAACGCCACGACGGCCCTCCGGGATGCTCTGCTGGCTGCCGGCCTGGAAAGGGACTTCCCTTACCTGCGCGCCGAAATGAATGCGTTCGGTCAGGGCCTGGTCGAGCTTGGCCGTGTCTCACCGGCCACCGCGGAGCGCCTGGCGGAACTGCTGCGCCTGGCGCTCGCTGCGGGACTGCGACGACTGGAAGAGAGCGGGGCCGAACCTCCGGAACACCGATCAGGAAGGGACTGACGTGATGACCGACCGACGGGGCGTCGTCGCCAAACGAGCCGAGAACCTGCTGCCCGGCGTGCCCTACGTGCGGGGCTGGGCACAGGCTCGACGCAGCGCTGGCGTTTTGGCCGCGCAACTCACCGCTCTGGGCCTGGAGCCAGACTTCCCCGGCCTCACGGCCGACGTGAACGTCTCGGGTGATGGCCTGGTACGCCTCGGCAACGTTCGCCCTGAAGCAGCTGCGATGCTGGCGGAACTGATCATGTCGGGCCTTGCGGCGCAGGCGCCGACGCAAGTGGAGACGATGATGCGCGAGGCGGGGAACGCCCGACGCGACTCGTCGGCTGCCTGACCCATTTCGACCCGAGAAGCTTCGGCCGGCTGCGGTACGAGCCTGCTCCCGCAAGCGGCTATCCAAGCCCCGTACGTCTCCGTTCCCCCGGCGGATGATGTGCGGGGCGCTTCGCTGTCCTCGGTCTCCGCACTGCTGCGGTCTGCCGCTCGGCCGGGACCGGCGCCCCAGCGCCGCAGCCCGGACGAACGGCAGACCGATGAGCTAGGGGAACGAAGGCGGGACGGATGTTGGGATTCGCGCAGCAGAACATCAGATTGGGAAGCTCGGATGTTCTAGAAGCGCGGGCCGTACTAACCTGCGACTGAGCGGCTTCGTGCCTTGCTGGTCGTCACCCGATTCCCCGGTGTCGCCCACGACTCCCCGCTGCATCTGGCTCGCCTATGGCACGGATCTCCTCGTCCCGAACTCTCGACCGAACGGCCATTGCGCTCCAAGGTCGCTGAGCGGACGTCCGTGCACCCCCGTATGAGTTCTGCCCGAGGAGACGACGGCAAGGTCGTCATGGGCCGCATCTCAAGGGGCACTTGCGTCAAAGAACTTCCGATACGGGCCTCTTGTGACAAGGTAACGCGAAAGTGACATGGAGATTCTGCAAGGGTGGATGGCATGTCGGAGCTCCGTAAGGGCGAGAACACGGCAGTGGGCTCGACGCGCATGACCGCCGAGCTGCATAATTTGGGCGATCAGGTCGATCTCAGCGCGCTGCTGGTTGCTGTGGACGGCAAGGTCAGGTCCGACGACGACTTGGTCTTTTACAACCAGCCTTCTGCCGAGTCTGGTGCCGTCCGGCACCTCGCCGCAGATGCCGGAGGCCCCGAGCGCATTGAGATGGACCCGGCCGCGCTCCCTGTGGACGTGGATCGGGTTGTTCTGGTCGGCAGTTGCGACCCCGACGATGCGACTCGCACTTTTGGTGACGTCAAAGAGGTGCTGATGCGCGTCGTTCAGCATGGTGCCGATCCGGTCTGTTTCCGCCCGCCTGTCCTCAGTGACGGTGAGCGCGCTGTGCTCCTGGTGGAGCTCTACCGTCGGGGCCTGGCATGGAAGCTTCGCGCCATCGGCCAGGGCTACGCCAACGGTCTGGCCGGCCTCGCCACCGACTTCGGGATTGAAGTGGAGGAGTCGCAGGAGCCCTCCCTGTTGGACCGACCCGACAAGGGAGAAAGTGGATCCTTGCTCGACACCGTGACTACCGCGGAGACCCCCAAGCCGGTCACGCAGGACGCCACCACTGCGAGCCCGATGAGCCTGCGCAAGCCCCCGCTCGGCAAGATCAGCCTCGACAAAGGCGACCGGGTTTCCATGGGCTTGGACAAGAGTGACCGCGATTTGGTGGTCACAGCCTCCCTGGAGTGGGATGGCGGGAGCGAGCGGCGCCGCAGGCTTGGCGCCGACCTCGACCTGTACGCCTTGTTCGTGCCCGCTTCGAAGGCCCTGCGTGGGAAGAAGGCACCCGGCACCCTCGTCAGGTCCCGGTACGTGGCACAAGGTGAGCCGTTGCGATCGGGAGCAGTTGTTCCGGGGAGAGCGAAGAAGGGCAAGGGCGCCGATGTCGTTTACTACAAGCGCCTTGGTTCGGTGAAGAGCCGACCGTACATTCGCCTCGATGGCGATTCACGTATTCCGGGGCGTGAGTCACTTCATATCGTTCGTCCCGACGAGCAGGGTTACGTCCTCCTCTGCGCCTACTCTGCGCTCAGCAACGGCTTTGGCTCTTTTCGTAGCTTCGGCGCGAAGGTTGTCATCACGGACGGGCGTGGCTCCACCGTTACAGTCCCGCTGTTCGAGAACACCAAGACCCGATATTGGGTGGCCATCGCCCTCGTCGACTTCACTGCGGCGGACGGAGCGGCTATCCACCACATCGAGGCTTATAGCGCCCGCATGACCGAACGCCGCCCGGTCCTCCATCCGGACGGGACCATCGAGATGAACGCGGGACCAGTCGAATTTAAGAGGCGCTGACCGGCCCGTAGGCATCGGATTGCCTCCTAGGCGGACCGTCGGCCAGCTGACCTCAGGCTCGCGGTTGACGTCTGGCACTGCCTGAACGTTGGAGAACGGCAGCTTCCTCGGCAACGACCCGAACTGGACCAGCACTATCAAGTAGCTGCTCAAACTCCTCCCGTCTGTCCGGGCGTTGTCAGACCCATGTGTCATGCTGCGCCCCAGCTCTGAAGGGAGGTGTGTTATGTCCAAGAAACAACAGGCATTCGTCTGGATGGGCGCTGCCATTATTGGCCAGGTACTGCTGGGCAAGGTCGCAAAGCAGCAAGCTGCCGCGCTCGGCATCCCGGCGATCGTCGTCGGCCTGGCTGGCATCGCCATCGGCACGGCACTCGGCTAGGCCGACACTGGGCTTGCCCTCCAGTAGGGACCGGGGAGGGCAAGCCCAGCGCCGCCGATGCCGAGCAGTACTCGTGTGTGGGAGCGTCCAGCCGTCATATCTGGATGCATTGGCGACCGGGCCCCGTCACAATCAGGTGTCCGACTAATGCGTGGAGTTGAGATGCTGCCATCTCTTGACCAGCTCACCGTCCAACGGCTGGCGTACGTCCGGTACCTGTACCACGAGGGCATCGAGCAGAGCCGACAGCCAGCCCCCCTTCGGTCCCGCGCCATCACCGCCTTCCATGATGCCGTCGAGAACTTCGTCGGCCTGGTCGCGCAGCATCTGGGCATCGACCTGAACAAAGGAGTCGACTTCATCGCCTACTGGGCGCTGATCAAGCCGAAGTTCGACCTGCCCAAGAAGGACTCGATGAAGCGTCTCAACGACGCGCGCGTGGCGCTCAAGCACAACGGGACGTTCCCATCGGAGCACCAGATCGAGCAGGCGCGAACGACCCTCGACGGCTTCTTCACCGTGGTCACGCCACAGGTCTTCGGTGTCGAATTCGACTCGATCGACATGGTCGACCTGCTCACCCAGCCAGGGGTAGCCAGGTTTCTCCGCGAAGCGCAGACCCATGCTGACATCGGAGATTATCCGCATGCCCTGGCTGGTCTCTCACTTGCCTTCGACGAGCTGCTCGACCACTACTCGGGCCGGTTCACCCGGCCCCGACAGGCCGTATTCACCTTCGGACCGAACCTCGATCCCTTTGACGAGCCGCAAATCACCGGAGCGGACGGCCGTCGTCTCAAACGGTTGAAGAAGCTGAGCAAGATCGCTGACTCCACGCAAGAAGCGCTGCGCGCGATGGCGCTGGGCATTGACTACGCCGGGCTGGCGCGATTCAAAATCGTGACACCTCACGTGTTCGGCTACGCAGACGGAAGCAGGCGGTACGCCGTCAGCAGTTGGTGCGAGTCCCGGACCGTCGATGACTACGAGTGGGCACGGCACTTCGTCATCGAGTCCGGGCTCAGGGCGGCATGTGCAGACGAGATCCAGGGCCTGCTTGAAGCGCAATACAAGGCCGACTGGAACCCCGCGCAGCCGTTCCCGCAGCGCTCATGGACCGGACCCGTTGAGCCGTGCGAGGCAGAGGACGCCTCGGCGCTAGATGATGAGTGACATCGTAAGAGCGACCACCCCCTGTCCCGGCACACTGCATACGTGAGCACCACGCGCATCGGACGGGACAGCCGGTGCCTATACCACCCAGGCCACCTACTAGCTGTAGATGAAGCCCGTACCAGCCCAACCTCAACGGCGGCCAGGCAATAGCGCTGCTGGGACATCGCCGTCATCGGTGATGTCCGCTACGGCCAGACTAGTCGGCACCCACTACAGCAAGGTTCCACGGCGGAGGCGCATGGATCGCATCTTGCGCGATGACCTTTTCGTCCCGAAGCAACTTCGGTGGGCGCTCGACCTTGAGTCGCTGCGCCTCTTGCCTGCCGCGACGGTCCACAGACGTCCGCGGTTGTCCGCTGGTGTTCGTCGGCGTTGTCACGCAGTTAGACACTCACCGGGTATCCCCAGAAGGCGTCTCCGCGGCTGGCGGCAGCTTGCCGCAGTCCTCCATCGCTTGACCGAAGCTCTTACAGAACTCGGTGAAGCACCACAGGGCGCCGGGGGCTGCGGTGACGAGGCGAAGGATCCAATCAGCTCACCACTCACAGCTATGTCCAACGTGCCGTGCTCGCCGATGCACGCACTCGGCCACTCTCGAAGATCTTGCGCGAACATAGGCCTCGTCTGCCGGCCCAGTCCTAGCCAAGCACGGTGCTGCTCTGGAGCCGCTATCGCAAGATCGTCTTCAGGACCTCTCCACAGCGACCCGACAAGCGCGCTCTGGGGTAATAGCGTCTCCAGAGTTGAGTCCACATCGAGCTGATCACCCAACTCCCTCGGATCACACGGCTGAAGGCGCGTCTATTCCTCTTCGACTTCGAAGGAGATATTCGACGTGGTCACCAGCTCCTCTCCCAAGATCTCAGGTCGCTCGCGGGAACCTAGTGCCACTTGGATGGAGTGCCCCCTAATTACCGTAAGGTCCAACGGGGAACCCTGATCCTCGACTTCCATGTAGATACTTTGGACGTTTGGAAATGCCTGCCGCAGCAAGTCCGTCCGCTCATAGTCGGTGACACTGTAAAGAAGAACTTTCCTCAGCCTCGGATTAGGGGAAAAGTCGGCCAGTGAGGCCAGAGAGCGGACAGGAACTCCCAAAATCTCAATCGAACTGGTTTGGCATGCAATGGTGGAAACATCTGCACCCGTTACATTGCTGCCCACGTCGTTGACGTAAAGCCCCTTAATGTGGGTGAGTTTGACCGGAGACAGGTCGTTCAGTTGACCGCAATCAAACAGCGACAATCCTCTCAAGTCGCGCGCATTGGAGAGGAAAGAGATATCGCGAAGGCGGTCACCGGAAAGAACGAGCCAACCAGCATTCAAGTTTCCTAGACGTTCATCAACGTCGTCCTGAGAGGGATTTCCCACACAGTGAAGAAATTTCAGCCTGCCAAGCGATGGAATTTCCTGAAGTCTGGCCCGAGTGTCAGCCGTGACTCTGCATTGCGAAAGATCAGCCCCGGCCATTACTCTCGAAGCAAACAAATGGACATCATAGGCTGACCATTCCTGCAGGGTGGCATGCACTCTGTCTGGGTGCCCAGAGTGTACCAGTTCACGCAGATAGGGGATCGCCTCATTGCCTGCAGCAAGTACCGCTATGTGAGGGTGGAAGTGTTGAAAGTTGCCATCTTGCGCACATTCAGCCAGGAGGGGCAGGACGGGCTCACCCACCATTGCCCACTGATCCGCCTCGTTTTCCTGAGGGGGCATAATGCTCTTGACCGCTTCTAGAACTTGAGCGCGTACATGATTATCGAGACGCGATGCGTAAGTTAGGCAACTGCCGAGCAGGAGGTAGATTCGGCGACGACCTTCCGCATTCGCCTTACCTGCCTTCGTGATGATCTCTTTGATTAATGCCCCGCGATCAATTGGGTCACAATGTCCCACGGCCATCCGGATCACGTCAGTCCATTGATCACTCTCAGCTTTACTGGCCAAGAGTCCGAAACTTTTTTCCTCTTTGAATTCTTTGGCTGCCAAATAGTCTTGAAATGTGCGATGTATAAAGTCGAAGGTCTCGACGCTTGTCTCTCGAATTAACCCGGATCGATTGACAAGATGTGAGAATACGCGGTCAGCGCTTCCGCTGCGTTGGACGTCAGGCAGACTAGGGAGAAGTTTGTTTACCTGATCGACTGCGCGGCTGTGTTCACCTTCTACCTTCTGATTAATGACAAGCCACGCAGCGATCTTCTGCAAAATTGCCAGCTGCTCTTCTTCTCCGATATTGGTGCCTTCCGATGGCTTCACTCTGCGCTGCTGATCTCGACGGACCAAGAGCATGCTCAGAGCAGCACGGTAGACATCCATACGCCGTTTAGGGAGCGTCCCGTCCCATTCTCTGTGCAATGCACAGATCATGGCGCACAGCAGCGGACTGTCCGTCAGGGCTGACAGGTCAGGCGAGCTTCCGAGGGAACGAAGAAGGCTTTCCTGTAAGGCGGTCAACTCTTGACTCTCGCGTTTCCCTTCAAACCCCTCGCCATCGGAATTAGCAAAAGATAGGGCTGCGCTGTGCCATCGCTGAATAAAAACTTCGCGGTCCTCTGGACTCATGGGGCACAGCGACAATTCTTCGAAATTTAGGTGTTTAAGCCATCCGGGAGGTACGGCAGCTGGTCTGACCGTGACGACCGTTCTCGTTTCAGGATAGAGAGCTAGGAGACGCTCCAGCCAATCACGCGCTTCGTCACGCTCGATGCTGCTGACTTCGTCCATGCCATCAATGAGCAGCAGCGCTCGTCCGCTACGCAAGACTCGATCGGCCCAACCATCTGGTTGGCTTTCTGCGCGAAGATTGTCGTCTACTTCGAGAAACTGTGCTGGCCTCGGCTGCAAGACTCCTTGGCGGGACATTTTACGCATCCTCAGGACAAACGGAATGCGATAATTCAACGAGGCGAGCTCCTCGCTGAATGAACCGAAGGCAGAGCTTACGGCCAGCCACTGAATAAGCGTTGATTTACCGGCCCCTGCTTGCCCACGAAGCAGAACTCGGGGCCTTTCGCGCAGAACTTCGTCCACCCGCTGAGGCGCACTCGAGGCACTCCAAGCCTCTGTATCGAGTTCGCCGTGTGTTTCGACGTTCTGATCGGTTTCCGGGCGTGCTGCCTCCAAATTCAGATATGCTGTGTCCAGATCCCATCCGCGCCCACGGGAACGGTCTAGATCAAGGCCAAATATGCGAACCTTGCCATGCTCGGCCTTCACCGCTTCCGCATAGCTCTCCTCAAACGCTATGTCTGCACTATTTTGACTTGGTATGCGACTCGTTAGTGCAGCAAGTTGGCGGGATTGACGCGCGATCCGACGAGAGTTCTCGACTTGAGTTCTTTGGATAAATGTCGATCGACTCGTGAAAAAATTCAGAATGTACAGACAGCAAACCTCAAGGAGATTGTCATACAGAGACTCGGCATCACCGGATAAGTCGGAGGCGGCATGCGGGTCGACACGCCTCAATTCAGTCGCAAAGTCTTGATAGCCAAGTTCCACGGCCTGCAGGTCACTCATAGTAATCTGCCCCAAGGAGAGCAGTGTTCGATAAAGGGCACCAGCGATAGCTTCCTGCTCATCGCCAATTTCGCGATATTCATGAGGGGAGCTCGTAGTGGCATTCTCGACCAGTCGAGTTACTAGATTCTGAATCTCTGCCTCAGTGAGTACGGATTTTTCACCCTTGAAGGAAACGTATGATGAAATTCTCACAGGGTTGCCTACTAGCCCGGCACCCCCGGATTCTTTCTGGAAAATCTTTGCAACCAGTTTTGACGTTAGAGGAGCCACTACCTTAGCAACGCTTGGTGTAATGGCTAGATCCATTGGGGCGCCCCCTCCATGAAACGGTCTACATGAGGTAGTACAGCACGCACGCACGCCTAGTTGTGGCGTAAACGGGAACTTCGCTGCCCGCGATCGTTGATTCTCTTGCTTTCTGAGTGCCCACCGACCCGTTGGGCGGTCCATCACCCCGCACGCACGTCGATGGGCCGGACGGAGCCACAGATCGCGGGCCGTTTGCGCGCCTGCGAACCGCTGGTGGGTGCATCTCGCGTGATCCAGGGCGCGACTCCGCCTCAACGCACCACTCACCCCAGCTCCCATCCCGTCTGCCGTCGACCCACACACCGTGGAGCGGGCGTGGTTCAGGGCGTCAAGGTGGAGCGCCCCGCCGGACGAACGACCTTGACGCCCTGGGCCGCGACTGCTCGGCTCTGCCTGGGTCGACGGCAGACGGGATGGGAGCACCCCACGTACACCACACTCGGCCGGCACCCGCGAACAGAGCCCTCGCCATCTCGGAGCCCGAGAGCCCCCGCCGGAGGCACGTTCTGACCGGAGCACTCCGTGTCCAGGTCTTTACTCGTGGGCCGTAGCCTGTTGCGGCCCCAGGGTCCCGGCCCCGGCGCCGAAGGCGCAGAGGGGTCGGGACCCAGGGGCCAGCCCGCGCTTGCGCGGGCACTTGATGACGTAGAGAAAGTCTGAGCCAACCATGGTTCGCTACAGCCTGAATGAGAGCTCCAACTCGTCTCCCGGCAAGTGAAACTCTTCCAGCGCCAAGGGTCGGTCTGTCTCTGTGAGCGTCACGCGGAGGACGTGTAGGAGTGGGACTCCGTCCGATAGCCGCAAAGCTTGGGCCTGGTCCGGCAGCGGCATGCGGGTGCGGATGTACTCCGTGAAGTGGAGTTCGTGGCCCAGCTCGGCGAGCGCGTTGTAGAGACCCGGTGCTGGCGGCGGGGCCTCCTCCTCGTACTTGGTGTCGAGGAGTACCGAGAATGGCACGTGCGTCCGGTGGAGCTGGCGCAAGTGGCCCTGGTCCGCCGTCTGTAGGGCGTCGTACGTGAACATCGGCTCGCCCGGCGGGATGCGAAGCAGATCCGCCAGGGCCAACGGGGCGTCGGTACGGGTGGCTACGGGTGGCTCGGCATCCGTCCAGCGGAGCCCGTCGGCCTCGGAGTATCGACCGTCCGTGGTCCGGCGTACGCCGCGCGGGCGCGTGTGACTGGGACGGCCGTGAGGGGAGCGGGCGAACGTACCGCGGCCCATGATGGCCTCGACCAGACCCGACGCCCGAAGCTCTGTGAGCCCTTGGCGCACAGTCGGGCGCGTCACTCCGAACTGTTTCGCCAACGATTCCTCCGACGGGAGCGGTTGGCCGGCCGGGTAGGTGCCGTTCAGGATGCCTTCGCGCAGGTAGTCGGCGATCTGCCGGTACTTCGGCTGCGTGTTCTTCGGCGGCATGTGGGGCCCTCCGTGGCCGTGACCTCTGCGGTTGTGCGTTTCCGTAGACAGCTTGTCCACGGTCGTGAACAGCTTCGCTCATCACTAGACGGTTGACAACCCGTACTACGGGTGGTCACTCTTGTTCTCGTCACCCGTAGTACGGGTGGTAAAGCAACTCGAAGGGTCAGCCTTCGGGTGCCAGAGATGAGGAGATCCGAACAGTGGCAAGCCTTCCGATCGACACCGCGAAGTTCACGGGGATCATCTGTGCCGTTCCCCCTGCTCCGCGGGTTGCCAACCGTGAGACCGGTCAGCTTCGTGTTGACCGTGAGACCGGAAAGACCGTGTACCAAGTCGGCCTCTGCCTGATGGCGGGAGGTTCCGCGGACGTCGTGAACGTGAGCGTCGCCGGGGAGCCGGTCGGCATCCAGCTCGGTATGCCGGTGGCCGTGCGGGACCTGGTCGCCACTCCGTGGGAGAACGACGGGCGGCACGGCGTCGCCTTCCGTGCCGCGGAGATACGGCCCCTGAGCGCTCCCACTTCGGCGGGCAAGGGGGCTGCGCAGTGATGATCCTGGCCTCCGCGTCCTCGGGCCGGGAGACCTGGCCGAGTTGGGTTCTGCTGGTGGCCACCGTGCTGGTGTCGGGCCTGGTCATCACAGGCCCGGTCCTGCGCCGCCGCTATCCGTTGGCCTGGTGGCTGTTACTCGGCTACCCGGCCACCGCCCTCCGAGTGATGTACACCTGGCGAGCCCTGATGGCCGGGTGCGGACTGGCTGTCAGCCGTCGGCCGGCACTGACCGTGGTGTCCGGGCTCGTCGGCAACGGGGCACCTCCGCCTCAACCGCGTGTGCCCCGGCGCGGTCTCGTACGGCCGACCACCGGCGGGTTCTGGCTGCTGGTACGGCTGTTACCGGGGCAGGTGCCCGAGGACTTCGTCAAGGCGGCTCCCGCCATGGCTGAGGACTGGCAGGTTCACGCGGTGCGCGTGACCTCCTGGAAGCCGGGGACCGTGCGCGTCGCCGCCTCGGTGTCCGATTCGTTGGCGGCTCCTCGGGTGCCGAAGCAGCGCGGGCCCGGTCATCTGCTCCGTGTGGCGGTAGGCGTGTTGGAGACCGGTACCGCGTGGGTGCTCGATCTACGGCGCATACCGCACTGGCTGATCGTTGGAGCCACCCGCTCCGGCAAGTCGACGCTCATCAACGCACTCGTGGCAGGCCTCGCCCCGCAACCCGTCGCGCTGGTCGGCATCGACTGCAAGGGCGGCATGGAACTGTCCCTCTACGAAACGCGGTTGTCCGCCCTCGCGACCAACAGGGAGCAGGCGGTCCAACTGCTCACCGCACTCGTAGACCTCACCCTCGACCGCATGACCGTCTGCCGGGCGGCTCGCGTCCGCAACATCTGGGGCTTATCCGACAAGGAACGTCCGGTCCCGGTTGTCGTGATCGTTGACGAGATCGCGGAACTCTTCCTCGTCGCCAGCCGGAACGAGAAGGACGAAGCGCAGGCGGCCGGTACGGCACTGATCCGTCTCGCTCAGCTTGGCGCGGCCCTCGGAGTCTTCCTCGTCGTCGCCGGTCAACGTGTCGGTTCCGACCTGGGACCCGGTGTCACCGCACTTCGGGCCCAGCTCGGCGGCCGTGTGTGTCACCGCGTGGCCGACCCCGGTACGGCAGAGATGGCGCTCGGTGACCTCAACCCTGACGCGCTCAAGGCGGCGCAGGCCATCACCCCGGAACAGGCCGGCACAGCTGTCCTGGCTTCCGGCGACGGCTGGGAACGCGCCCGGTCGCACCTGATCACGGAGGTGGAGGCGGAGGCAGTGGCCGCCGAGTACGCGCACCTGACCCCGGTCCTCTCCGAACTGCGCGTCGAAGCGCAGTGAAAGGGGCCTGCCGTGCTGGTGTCCATGTCCGCCGTGTTGCTGCTCGGCCTGCTGATCTGGTTCCTCCTGCGCATCCGCTACCTGAGGTGGGCCGATGCGCTGATCTGCGGAACCTTCGGCTTCCTGCTCTCCCGGACCGTGGCCGCGCCGTTCGTCCAAACGCTCCTCGACGGCGTGAACGGCTTCCTTGGCCAACTCCGCTTCTGAACACACCCGCTGATCCGAGAAGGGGATCTCCCGTGTCCGACTACGTCATCCGCTCCGGTGACCGCGCCGCCTTCCTGGCCGGTTTGAGGGAGCTGGTCGACTTCCCGACCGCCAATCCTGCGGTCCTCTTACCGCGGCACGTGTCCGTGGCCGTCCTGGTCGACGCCGTTGGGGTGCCGCCCGAGGAGTGGCAGTGACCGCCCGTACGACGGGCTCCCGACGGGGCGCGAAGTCGCCAAACCCGACCCCGTCAGGAACCCACTCCATCCGCCACATGAGCAGTGAAAGGAGCACTCACACTTTGTCCACCGCGCATCGTTCGCGCAAATCCCCTCATCCGGACTGCGAGTTGAGGGAGAAAGAACGGCCGACCTGCGTAGGACGGGAACAGATCGTCCTCGTCGGGCTCGACGGTTTCGAGCAACACCTGTGCCCGGCGCATGCCGCCGCACTCTGGCTGACCGATCCGACACTCAGGTTCAGCGCCAAGACCCGACCGCAGGGGATCACCGCCGTGATGTGGCAGGCGTTCGGGGGCGGTGATCGGCGATGACCGTGCTTCTCCCAGAGAACGTCGCGGCCTTGGTCGCCAAAGCAGCGGAGCCCGAATTCGCGGCCTGGCGGCGCAACATCGTCCGCCTCGGCGGCTGCACCAACCCGATTCACCTGGTCGGCGGGGCAACCGTCTTCGACACGACTACCGGCGAGGCACTGTTCTCGTACGAGTCGGACGTCTACGGCGGTCGGCTGCTGACCGCGTGCGGCAACCGTCGGGCGACCGTCTGCCCGACCTGCTCCCGGCTCTACCGGGCAGACACGTATCAGCTGATCAGGGCCGGACTCGTCGGCGGCAAGAACGTCACGGAGGAGGTGAGCGGGCATCCTCGGGTGTTCGCCACCCTGACCGCTCCCAGCTTCGGCCCGGTCCACACTCGCCGTGAACGAGACGGACGGGTACGCGCCTGCCGTCCCCGGAAGGCGGGGGAGCGCTGCCGACACGGATCGCCGGGCGGCTGCCACGAGCGGCACGCTGTGAAGGACCCCCGGCTCGGCGAACCGCTCTGCCCGCGCTGCTACGACTACGCCGGGGCTGTGCTCTGGCAGGCGCACGCCGGGCAACTCTGGCACCGCTTCGGGCTGGAGTTGCGCCGCGAGATCGCCCGGAGGGTCGGGCTGTCCCGTACGGAGATCAGCGAGGCTGTGAGGCTGTCGTATGCGAAGGTTGCCGAGTATCAGCGGCGCGGCTTGGTCCACTTCCATGCCGTGATCCGCCTTGATGGCCCGGACGGACCGGCCTCGGTCCCGCCTGGCTGGGCGACGACGAGCCTCCTGGCGGAGGCCGTGCGGGCGGTCGTCGTGCGGGTTCGGCTCGTTGCTCCGGGCGCGGAGGTCATCGGTCCTCGGGTGCTGAGGTTCGGCGAACAGGTCGACGTGCGCCCCATCGCGGCGTTCGGCGCGGGGGAACGGCTGACCTCGGCTGCTGTCGCGGGCTACATCGCCAAGTACGCGGCCAAGGGAGCGGAGTCCGCCGGCGCGGTGGACGGCCGGGTTCACCACGCACGTGACCTGGTCATGCTGCCCGTACGGGCCCACGTACTCCGCCTGATCAGCACCTGCTGGTGGCTCGGCGGCCTGCCCCCGTTCGAACCTCTCGGGTTACGGCGCTGGGCGCACATGCTCGGCTACGGCGGCCACTTCTCCACCAAGTCACGCCGCTACTCCACCACTCTGACCGCACTCCGTCGAGCCCGTGCAGACCACCGCGCGGAGGAACAGAGGACGGCTCTCGGTATCGGCGAACGACCAACCGTCACGGTCGGCCAGTGGCGCTACGCCGGGCGCGGCTACTCGCCGGAGGCCGCGCTCCTGGCCGCGTCGATGCGGGAGAGCGGTGATCCTCATGGCGCGTGAGAGGTCGGCCGAACTGCTCACCGTGTGGCAGGTGCTCGACGAACTGGGCGGGATCTCCCGGCGCACCTTCTATCGCTGGCGGGAACTGCGCATAGCCCCGCGCTGTATCCGGTTACCCAACGGCGAGTTACGGGTCCGGCGAGACGCGCTCAACGACTGGTTGGAGCAGCGTGCAGAGGGGGCTGCGTCGTGAAGTCGTACAAGGTCGTGATCTGGAAGCTGAGTATCAACCGCTCCGCCAAGAAACCGACCTACCTCGTTCGCTGGTCCGTGGACGGCGAGCCGTTCCACGAGTCGCACAAGACGAAGGCGCTTGCGGACCGCTTCCGGGCCAAGCTCCTCCGTGCTGCTGACAAGGGCGAACCGTTCGACACAGTCACCGGTCTGCCCGACTCGCTTCGCGGAGGGAAAGCGGCCTTGTCGTTCCTCGACCTGGCGCGGAGGTACGTGGAAGCGCGCTGGGCGGAAGCGTCAGCGAAGCAACGGGACAGCATGACTGATGCCTTGGCGACGGTCGTTCCCCTCCTCGTGAAGCCGGGGAGGGGGCGACCCACTCCCGAGGTGCTGCGGCGGGCGCTGCGCTCGTATGTTCTGCCGGTTCCTCGTAGGGAGCGGGAGCGGCCAGAGGAGATCGCGGCGGCCGTTCGGTGGATCGAAAGAGCCTCGCTTCCCGTCGGGGAGTTGCAGGAGATCGCCCGAGTGCATGAACTGATCGACGGGTTGAGCCGGAGGCTGGACGGCAAGCCCGCGGCAACCCAGACGTATCGTCGGCGCAGGGCGGTCGCCTTCAACGCGCTGGAATACGCTGTGGAGTTGGAACACCTGCCCTCCAACCCGCTGAGTCGGGTGCGGCGTAAGCGGGGCAAGAGTGCGGTGCAGGAAGTTGACCGTCGGGTGGTGGTCAACCCTCGGCAGGCTCGGAAACTGCTGACCGCCCTCACCTACGTCGGCGGCTACGACCGTGCGAGCGGGCGGCGGCTGAAGGCGTTCTTCGGGTGCCTGTACTACGCGGCCATGCGGCCGGGCGAGGCGCTGGGACTCCGCCGTTCCGACTGCACGCTTCCGGCATCCGGCTGGGGTCGGATCGAGCTGACGGAGACCCGTCCCACGGCTGGGAAGGCGTGGACAGACTCCGGCGAGGCTCATGACCGGCGCGGCCTGAAGCAGCGAGCGCGCGGCGAAGTGCGCATCGTGCCGATACCGCCTCCGCTGGTGGCACTGCTGCGTGAGCACCTGAAGGAGTTCGGTACAGCCACCGATGGCCGGCTGTTCTCCAGCGAACGAGGAAACGTGATCGCGGCCTCGTCGTACTCCCGGGCGTGGAAGCAGGCTCGGGAGCTGGCGCTCGTACCGCACCAGGTGTCGTCGGTTCTGGCCTTCCGTCCGTACGACCTGCGTCACGCGGGCGTCTCCCAGTGGCTCAACTCCGGCGTACCCGCCCCGGAAGTCGCGGCCCGTGCCGGTCACTCGGTCGACGTCCTGCTGAAGATCTACGCCAAGTGCATCGACGGCCAGGAGCAGGAGATGAACGACCGGATCCTGAAGGGTCTGGGGGAGGGGGTCGACACCGAACACTGACCGACAGGCCCCTCACGCGAGCCCCGGAGTGATCCGGGGCTTTTCGTCGTGTCGGAGGTGTGTCGGAAAGCTACGCTCAAGGGGGCGGCAAAGGGCCGTTGACCTGCCAGAAGGGTCGCCAAGGTCATTACGTCGTCATTACGTGATCACTGGCAAACGCCTGCTTTCGGCGGCCTCTGCCTGCACACGCCCCCAGACACGCGAAGACCCCGTCCTCAGCGAAACCGCTGACGGCGGGGTCTTGGGCACACTTACACAGTGTGCCCCCGGCAGGATTCGAACCTGCGCACACGGCTCCGGAGGCCGTTGCTCTATCCCCTGAGCTACGGGGGCGTGTCGGCCGCTGTGGTTGCGGCGACGGGTTGAACACTACCAGCTCTCTCCGGGTGTTCATGAACGGATTTCGGGGGTGGGGGAGAGGGTGTCGGGCGTTGCCCGGAGGGCGGTTGGATCTTGGGCCGGTGGACAGGTCGGGATCCCCCTCACGGGGTGGAAGTAGGGAAAAGCCGGACGCGAACCCGCGCGCCGACCTACTCTCGAGTTGTGCCAGGCGCGTCGGGTCGGGTGCTTGTTGTGGACGACAACAAGGTCATCCGGCAACTGATCAGGGTCAACCTCGAACTGGAGGGTTTCGAGGTCGTGACCGCGGCTGACGGTGTCGAGTGCCTGGACGTCATCCACCAGGTGCGGCCCGATGTGGTCACTCTCGACGTGGTCATGCCCCGGCTCGACGGGCTGCGTACCGCCGCCCGGCTCCGGGCCGATCCGCGCACCCGCAACCTCCCCCTCGCCATCATCAGCGCCTGTACCCAGTACGAGGTCGAGAGCGGCCTCGACGTCGGCGTCGACGCCTTCCTCTCCAAGCCCTTCGAGCCCTCGGATCTGGTCCGGCTCGTCCACCAGCTGCTGGAACGGCGCGAGACTGCCGACACCGGTGTAGGCAGTGCCTCCGGCAGTGGGCCCGGTGCGTCGTTCGACAGTGCCGAGAGTCTTTACGGGCCCGGCGGGCCCGAGCGCGCCGGCCGTGCCGGTAACTGAGTCGGACGCGCGCACAGCAAGAAGCAGACGGCAGAACCGGAAGCAGAAGGCACGTGGGCGTCCATATGTCGGACCCTCGTCCAAACCCATTCGCCTACCCACCCCCCTCCTCCCCTACGCTTGTCCCGTGACCCCCGTCGAGCTCTCCAGCACCGTTCTGCGCGCCGTGCGCCGTGCGGTCGACGACGGTGAGCTCGCCGTCTCCGTGCCCGAGCGGGCGCAGGTCGTGCCGCCGGGGCCCGGCGGTCGCGGGGACTACGCCACCAACGTCGCCCTGCAACTGGCCCGCCCCGCCGGTCGGCCGCCTCGGGAAGTCGCCGAGATCCTGCGTCCCCACCTCGGCGGAGTGGCGGGCGTGGCACGGGTCGACATCACCGGGCCCGGGTTCCTCAACATCACCCTCAGCGGCCGGGAGCACGCCCTCATCGCGGAGATCCTGCGTCGGCGGCAGCGGTACGGGTACGCCGACGGGCCGACCGGTCAGGTCGTGCAACTGCATCACCCCCGCGAAGTCCGCGCCGCCGTCACCGCACAGGTGCTCGCCCGGATTCTGCGGTCCCAGGGCGCCGTCGTCCGTGTCTCATGCGAGATCCCCGGCGAGATCTCCCCCGGGATCCCCGGCGAGATCTCCTGCGAGGCCGAGCCCGACCTCGCCGAGCCCGACCTCGCCGAGCCCGACCTCGCCGGGTCCGGCCCCTCCGCCCCCGCCGGGCCCGAACCAGTTTGGGCCGGCCCCCTCGGCGTCACCGTCGACGCCCCCGGCGCCCCCAATATCCCCACCCCGCCCGACGCGCCCGCACCCCCGTCCCCGCCCCTGAACATCACCCTCCGCCCCGTGCCCGCCGCCCAGGACCCCATCCCCCTCGGCCGTGACGCCGCCCGCTGGGCACTGCTTCACCCCGCGCCCCACGACCGGCCGCGCATCACCGACGAACATCTCGTCCAGGCCGAGCGGAACCCCCTCTTCCGTGTCCGGTACGCGTACGCCCGCTGCCAGGCCCTCGGCCGTAACGCCGCCGCGCTCGGTTTCTCCGCCGCACCCGGGGACTCCGGAGCTTTTGGACACGCCGGAGGCTCCGGAGCCTCCGGGGACCGCGCAAGCGCGTCCAGCACGCTCCTCGACATCCTCGACGCTCTCGACGCCTACCCCCACGCCCTTGCCGCCGCCGCGCGCCACCACGCGCCCGACCGGCTCGCGCGGCATCTCGTCACCGTCGCCGACGCGCTGCTCGCCTTCCAGCACACCGTGCTTCCGCTCGGCGACGAGAAACCCTCGGCCGCCCACCGCTCCCGGCTCGCGCTCGCCGAAGCCGCCGGGACGGTGCTGGCCGGCGGCCTGTCCCTGCTCGGCATCGACGCCCCGACACATCTCTGATCAGGTCTGAATTGATCTGAAGTCATCCGCACTGAACTGATCTGAACTGATCTGCAACGGTCCGAACCGATCTGATCCGGGATCTCCGAGAAAGCCATACAGACATGAGCCGTTCCGCACACCCCGCCGGGCCCCGCCACGCCGATGTCCTGCCCGAGGGGCACTACACCGCCCCGGCGGCCGACCTCAACGTCCTCGACCCGAAGGTCTGGGCGCAGACCGTGACGCGTACCGAGAGTGGTTCGGTCAGTGTCGGCGGGATCGACGTGGCGGACCTCGCCGAGGAGTTCGGCACGCCCGCCTACTTCGTCGACGAGGCCGACTTCAGGGCGCGGGCGCGCGCCTGGCGCACCGCCTTCGGGCACGACGCCGACGTGTTCTACGCCGGGAAGGCCTTCCTCTCCCGTGCCGTCGTGCGCTGGCTGCACGAGGAGGGGCTCAATCTGGACGTGTGTTCCGGGGGAGAGCTGACCACCGCCCTGTCCGCCGGCATGCCCGCCGACCGCATCGCCTTCCACGGCAACAACAAGTCCGTGGAAGAGATCACCAAGGCCATCGAGGTCGGCGTCGGGCGGATCGTCCTCGACTCCTTCCAGGAGATCGTGCGGGTCGCGCACATCGCGCAGAGCCTCGGCAAGCGGCAGCGCGTGCAGATCCGAGTGACCGTCGGCGTAGAGGCCCACACGCACGAGTTCATCGCCACCGCGCACGAGGACCAGAAGTTCGGGATCGCGCTCGCGGACGGACAGGCCGCCGAGGCCGTACGGCGTGCGCTCACCCTCGACGGGCTCGAACTGATCGGCATCCACTCCCACATCGGGTCGCAGATCTTCGACATGGCCGGGTTCGAGGTCGCCGCGCGGCGTGTCGTGTCGCTGCTCGCCCAGGTCCGTGACGAGCACGGGGTCGAGCTGCCCGAGATCGACCTCGGTGGCGGCCTCGGTATCGCCTACACCAGCGACGACGACCCCCGCGAGCCCCACGAGATCGCCAAGGCCCTCGGTGAGATCGTCACGCGGGAGTGCGAGGCCGCCCGGCTGCGGACGCCCCGTATCTCGGTCGAGCCGGGGCGCGCCATCGTCGGCCCCACCGCCTTCACGCTCTACGAGGTCGGCACCGTCAAGCCCCTCGAAGGACTGCGTACGTACGTCTCCGTCGACGGCGGCATGTCCGACAACATCCGTACCGCGCTGTACGACGCCGAGTACAGCGTCGCCCTGGTCTCCCGTACGAGTGATGCCGAGCCCATGCTCGTACGCGTGGTCGGCAAGCACTGCGAGAGCGGTGACATCGTCGTGAAGGACGCCTTCCTGCCCTCCGACCTGGCGCCCGGTGACCTCATCGCGGTGCCGGCCACCGGCGCGTACTGCCGCTCGATGGCGAGCAACTACAACCACGCCCTGCGTCCGCCCGTCGTCGCGGTCCGCGACGGCGAGGCCAGGGTCATCGTCCGCCGCGAGACCGAGGAGGATCTTCTCAGGCTCGACGTCGGCTGACATGCACGAATGAGCCGGGGCGGAAGATCTCCTGTTTTCCGGCCCCGCGTAAATGAAATCGACATCTCACGATCCGGACGAAGGGTAGAAACCCCCGTCCGGTGAGTGAGACTGGTCCCACCGTGACGGTATGAGGAAACGAGGTCGGATGATGCGTACGCGTCCGCTGAAGGTGGCGCTGCTGGGCTGTGGGGTCGTCGGCTCAGAGGTGGCGCGCATCATGACGACGCACGCCGACGACCTCGCCGCGCGGATCGGAGCTCCCGTCGAGCTGGCGGGCGTCGCCGTGCGACGCCCCTCCAAGGTGCGTGCGGGCATCGACCCCGCCCTGGTCACCACCGACGCGACCGCCCTGGTCAAACGGGGTGACATCGACGTGGTCGTCGAGGTCATCGGCGGCATCGAGCCGGCCCGTACGCTCATCACCACCGCGTTCGAGCACGGCGCGTCCGTGGTCTCCGCCAACAAGGCGCTCCTCGCACAGGACGGCGCCGCGCTGCACGCGGCGGCCGACGAGCACGACGCGGACCTCTACTACGAGGCCGCCGTCGCCGGTGCCATCCCGCTGATCCGGCCGCTGCGCGAGTCCCTCGCCGGCGACAAGGTCAACCGCGTGCTGGGCATCGTGAACGGCACCACCAACTTCATCCTCGACAAGATGGACTCGACGGGCGCCGGCTACCAGGAGGCCCTCGACGAGGCCACGGCCCTCGGGTACGCGGAAGCCGACCCCACCGCCGACGTCGAGGGCTTCGACGCCGCCGCCAAGGCCGCCATCCTCGCCGGGATCGCCTTCCACACGCGCGTACGCCTCGACGACGTGTACCGCGAGGGCATGATCGAGGTCACCGCCGCCGACTTCGCCTCCGCGAAGGCGATGGGCTGCACCATCAAGCTGCTCGCCATCTGTGAGCGGGCCGCCGACGGGGGGTCCGTGACCGCGCGTGTGCACCCGGCCATGATTCCGCTGACCCATCCGCTGGCCTCCGTGCGCGGCGCCTACAACGCCGTGTTCGTCGAGTCCGACGCCGCCGGGCAGCTCATGTTCTACGGGCCGGGTGCCGGTGGCGCGCCGACCGCGTCCGCCGTCCTCGGGGACCTGGTCGCCGTCTGCCGCAACAAGCTCAGCGGCGCGACCGGGCCGGGTGACTCGGCGTACACCCAGCTGCCGGTCTCGCCCATGGGCGAGGTCGTGACCCGCTACCACATCAGCCTCGACGTGGCGGACAAACCGGGCGTTCTCGCCCAGGTGGCGACCGTCTTCGCCGAACACGGAGTGTCGATCGATACGGTTCGCCAGCAGGGGCGGCTCGACGGAGGCGGCGATGCCTCCCTCGTGGTCGTCACCCATCGCGCGTCCGACGCGTCCCTGACGGGGACCGTCGAGGCGCTGCGCAACCTCGACACCGTCCGGGGTGTCGCCAGCATCATGCGGGTTGAAGGAGAGTAACGAGCAATGACCCACCAGTGGCGCGGAATCATCGAGGAGTACCGGGACCGGCTGCCGGTATCCGACACCACGCAGGTCGTCTCGCTGCGTGAGGGCGGTACGCCGCTCGTGCCCGCGCAGGTGCTCTCCGAGCGCACGGGCTGCGAGGTCCACCTCAAGGTCGAGGGTGCCAACCCCACCGGGTCCTTCAAGGACCGCGGTATGACCATGGCCATCACACGGGCCAAGGAGGAAGGCGCGAAGGCCGTCATCTGTGCCTCCACGGGCAACACGTCTGCCTCGGCGGCCGCCTACGCCGTACGTGCCGGGATGGTCTGTGCCGTCCTCGTGCCGCAGGGCAAGATCGCGCTCGGCAAGATGGGCCAGGCCCTCGTGCACGGCGCGAAGATCCTCCAGGTCGACGGCAACTTCGACGACTGCCTCACCCTGGCGCGCAATCTGTCCGACAACTACCCGGTGGCACTGGTCAATTCGGTGAACCCTGTGCGTATCGAGGGACAGAAGACCGCCGCGTTCGAGATCGTGGACATGCTCGGCGACGCCCCCGACATCCATGTCCTTCCGGTGGGCAACGCGGGCAACATCACCGCGTACTGGAAGGGGTACACCGAGTACGCCGCCGACAAGATCGCCGCACGGACTCCGCGCATGTGGGGCTTCCAGGCGTCCGGGTCCGCGCCCATCGTGCGCGGCGAGGTCGTCAAGGACCCCTCGACGATCGCCACCGCGATCCGCATCGGCAACCCGGCCTCGTGGCAGTTCGCGCTCGCCGCGCGGGACGAGTCGGGCGGCTTCATCGACGAGGTGACGGACCGTGAGATCCTGCGCGCCTACCGGCTGTTGGCCGCGCAGGAGGGCGTCTTCGTCGAGCCGGCCTCCGCCGCCTCGGTCGCCGGTCTCCTCAAGGCCGCCGAGCAGGGCAAGGTGGATCCGGGCCAGCGCATCGTCTGCACGGTGACCGGAAACGGCCTCAAGGACCCCGACTGGGCTGTCGCGGGCGCCCCGCAGCCGGTCACGGTCCCGGTCGACGCCGCGACGGCCGCCGAGCGCCTGGGCCTCGCGTAACAAGAGGCCTGGTCACTCCTTACCGGCCGCACAAGGGTGCCTGACCCCCACTGGCGGCAGCGAGTGAGCCGAAGGAGCGCGCCTGTGTCGAGGCGGCGATCGCGCGGAGCGCCCGACGAAGGAGGGTCGAGCACGGTCGGCCTCTCGACACAGGCTCCAGCGCCCCGGAGGCGAACCGAGCTCCAAAAAAAGGGGGTGCACATGCGGGCTTGCGACACGCATCGTGCGCCTCCTGTGCGCCCTATGTCGCCACAGAACCTTCCTTCGATAAGCTGTACCGAACCCGCCCGCCGCATATGCCGCGGTGCCGCGCCGCCCCTGCGGCCTCCGGGTCTTCCGCATTCTCCGTACGTCTCGCAGGATTTCGAAAATCTCGCAGCTCAAGCTCAAGGAGAGTCATCGAGCGATGGCCGGTCCAGCGTTCCGCGCCGCCGCCGTCCGGGTGCGCGTCCCCGCCACCAGTGCCAACCTCGGCCCGGGCTTCGACGCCCTCGGCCTGTCACTGGGGCTGTACGACGACGTGGTCGTCCGCGTGGCCGATTCCGGCCTGCACATCGACATCGCGGGCGAGGGAAGCGAGACGCTGCCGCGCGACGAGCGCCACCTCCTCGTACGGTCCCTGCGCACCGCCTTCGACCTGCTGGGCGGACAGCCCCGCGGCCTTGAGATCGTGTGCGCCAACCGCATCCCGCACGGCCGCGGGCTCGGCTCCTCGTCCGCCGCGATCTGCGCCGGCATCGTCGCCGCACGCGCCGTGACCATAGGCGGCGACAGCAAGCTCGACGACACCGCGCTCCTCGAACTCGCCACCGAGATCGAGGGCCACCCCGACAACGTCGCGGCCTGTCTGCTCGGCGGATTCACGTTGTCCTGGCTGGAGAACGGGGCGGCGCGCGCCATCAGGATGGAACCCGCCGATTGCATCGTTCCGGTGGTTTTCGTACCCGGTAAGGCCGTACTGACGGAGACCGCCCGCGGACTCCTTCCCCGTACCGTCCCGCACGTCGACGCCGCCACCAACGCGGGCCGTGCCGCACTGCTCGTCGAGGCCCTCACCAGGCGCCCCGAGCTGCTGCTGCCCGCCACCGAGGACCGACTGCACCAGGAGTACCGCGCCCCGGCCATGCCGGAGAGCGCGGCGCTGGTGGAGCGGCTGCGGGCGGACGGCATCCCCGCGGTCATCTCCGGCGCCGGGCCCACCGTGCTCGCGCTCGCCGACGAGGCCGCGGCCGACAAGGTCGCACAACTGGCGGGAGAGGGCTGGGCGGCCAACCGGCTGGCCCTCGACGCCACCGGAGCGAGCGTGCTGCCGCTTGCTCCGTGACACTCGGTTGCCGGATTTCGAGAGGGGGAATGTTTGTTGGATCCGGTAGTGTTAACCTCAAGTCTGCACCCGACCCCACCATGGCGAGGTGCTTCACGTCCCCGTCCGGGACAATCATTCTTCCGGGAGCCCCCCAAATCGCTTTGTGCCATGCATTGGGTGCTAGGCGCTGAGCGGTGCTGAGTACGCTCCGGAACCGGCGTGAACGAGCCGATGGACACAGAACCTCAAGTCCGCGGCCCCGGGAAACGTCATCCCAGAAATTCCCTCCGCCTTTGGCGGACCACCGCCCCGGCACGGTCCACACAAGACGGACCACTGTCGGACAGCACAACCGGTCGCCGAGCCAGACAGGCCGACGTCCGCTCCAGGGAAGGACCCTTCGTGAGCGACACCACCGATCTGATGGGCGCACGTGTCGAGGAGACCGCTGCCGCGCCCTCCACGGACGCCTCCGCGCCTGCCACCGGTGCCGGCTCCCGTCGGCGCCGCGGCACCGGCCTTGAGGGCATGGTGCTGGCCGAGCTGCAGCAGGTCGCATCCGGCCTCGGCATCAGGGGCACCGCGCGGATGCGCAAGAGCCAGCTGATCGAGGTCATCAAGGAGGCGCAGGGCGGCGGGGGCGGTGCTTCGGCCAAGGCTGCGTCCGCCACCGGGGACGCCACCGAGACGAAGCCCAAGCGCCGGGCCACCTCGAAGGCTCGTACGGGGGACGAGGCCGTCTCTCCCGCCGAGAAGAAGGCGGAGGCCAAGGCCGAGAAGGCCGTGGCACAGCAGCAGATCGAGATTCCCGGCCAGCCGGCCGGCGGCCCCGTCCGGGCGAGCGAGGGCGGCGAGCGCGGTGGGGACGACGCTCCGGCCGAGCGCCGCCGGCGTCGCGCCACCGCCGAGGCGGGCAGCCCCGAGACGATCACCGCCGAGGCGAAGACCGAGGTCAGGACCGAGGAGCCCGCGCAGTCGCAGGGCGAGGCCAAGGGCGACGGCTCGGACGGCGGGGCCGAGGGCCGTCAGGGCCGCCGCGACCGTCGTGACCGCGCCGACCGTGGTGACCGCGCCGATCGTGGCGACCGCGGTGAGCGCGGCGACCGTGACCGCGGGGGCCGCGACCGCGACCGCCGTGGTGGCAAGGGCGACGAGCAGCAGGGCGGCCAGAGCAGTCAGGGCGGCCAGGGTCAGGGCGGCGGCAACCAGCAGCGCCAGGACCGGCAGGACCGCCAGCAGGGCGGCGGCCGTCAGGACCGCCAGGACCGTCAGCGTGACAACGGCCCGCAGGACGACGACGACTTCGAGGGTGGCCGCCGCGGCCGCCGCGGTCGTTACCGCGACCGCCGGGGCCGTCGTGGCCGCGACGAGTTCGGCCCGAACGAGCCGCAGGTCGCCGACGACGACGTCCTGATCCCCGTCGCGGGCATCCTGGACATCCTCGACAACTACGCGTTCATCCGTACGTCGGGCTACCTTCCCGGCCCGAACGACGTGTACGTCTCCCTGGCCCAGGTCCGCAAGAACGGTCTGCGCAAGGGTGACCACGTCACCGGCGCCGTCCGTCAGCCCAAGGACGGCGAGCGCCGCGAGAAGTTCAACGCGCTCGTCCGCCTGGACTCGCAGAACGGCATGGCGCCCGAATCGGGGCGCGGACGGCCGGAGTTCAACAAGCTGACGCCGCTCTACCCGCAGGACCGGCTGCGTCTGGAGACCGACCCGGGTGTGCTGACGACCCGGATCATCGACCTCGTCGCGCCCATCGGAAAGGGCCAGCGCGGTCTGATCGTGGCCCCGCCGAAGACCGGCAAGACCATGATCCTCCAGGCGATCGCCAACGCGATCACCGTCAACAACCCCGAGTGCCACCTGATGGTCGTCCTGGTCGACGAGCGTCCGGAGGAGGTCACCGACATGCAGCGGTCGGTGAAGGGCGAGGTCATCTCCTCGACCTTCGACCGTCCCGCCGAGGACCACACCACGGTCGCCGAGCTCGCCATCGAGCGCGCCAAGCGGCTGGTGGAGCTGGGCCACGACGTCGTCGTGCTGCTCGACTCGATCACGCGTCTGGGCCGTGCGTACAACCTCGCCGCCCCGGCCTCCGGCCGCATCCTGTCCGGTGGTGTCGACTCGACCGCGCTGTACCCGCCGAAGCGCTTCTTCGGTGCCGCGCGCAACATCGAGGACGGCGGCTCGCTGACGATCCTGGCCACCGCGCTGGTCGACACCGGCTCGCGCATGGACGAGGTCATCTTCGAGGAGTTCAAGGGCACGGGCAACGCGGAGCTCAAGCTCGACCGCAAGCTCGCCGACAAGCGCATCTTCCCGGCGGTGGACGTCGACGCGTCCGGTACGCGTAAGGAAGAGATCCTGCTCGGCAGCGACGAGCTCGCCATCACCTGGAAGCTGCGTCGTGTGCTGCACGCGCTCGACCAGCAGCAGGCGATCGAGCTGCTGCTCGACAAGATGAAGCAGACGAAGTCGAACGCCGAGTTCCTGCTGCAGATCCAGAAGACGACGCCGATGCCGGGCAACGGCAACGACTGAGGTCACAGCCGGCGCAGCCGGTACCGCGGAGGGCCGTCCCCGTCACATCGGGGGGCGGCCCTCCGCGTTGTCCGTCACGAGACCTTCACCACAGATGTGACGGCCGCCACGGTCGTGCGGAAGCAGGGCGTCCGCCCGCATAAGCGCAGGTAAGCCGCTCACGGCCCGCCCGCCGGTCACACAACGTGCCCGTGGTCGCACAGTACGGTCACAGTGCGTTGTGCAACCCTTTTTTCGGTTTCAACGTCTGAACAGACGAGTCCTGACAGAGACGTCACGGCACATGACCACGCCTGACCCTGACCGCAGGGGGTACGAGCCGACCGGCGAGAACTGAGGAGCACATGCCTGCCGAGAGCACACCTGAATCCGGCCATCGCCGTAAACCGCGGAGCAAGCGACGCAAGGCGCTCGTCATCGCGGCCTGGTCCGCGGCGGGTGTCTTCGTTCTGGGCGGCACGGGTCTCGGGTACGTGTACTTCAACCTCAACGACAACATCAAGAGCGTCGACATCGACCAGGCACTCGGCACCGACCGGCCCCTGGACGTCGACAACGGCTCGCAGGACATCCTCGTGCTCGGCTCCGACACCCGCTCCGGCAGCAACAAGGAGCTGGGCGGCGGCACCGACGACGGCAGCGCCCGCTCGGACACCGCGATGGTCGTGCACGTCTACGAGGGCCACAAGAAGGCCAGCGTGGTCTCCATACCGCGCGACACGCTCGTGCCCCGGCCCGCCTGCACCGACAGCGAGGGCGCCGAGCACGACGCCGCGTCCCTGGCGATGTTCAACTCGGCGTACTCGACCGGCGGGGCCGCCTGCGCCGTCAAGACCGTCGAGTCGATGACCGGCATCCGCATGGACCACTACGTCGAGGTCGACTTCAGCGGCTTCCAGAAGCTCATCGACGAACTCGGCGGCGTCGAGGTCACCACGACCAAGGACATCAGCGACAAGGAGAGCCACCTCGACCTGGAGGCCGGCACACACCGGCTGACCGGCAAGCAGGCGCTCGGTCTCGTCCGTACGCGGCACGGGGTCGGTGACGGCTCCGACCTCGGCCGGATCCAGCTCCAGCAGGCGTTCATCAAGGCGCTCGTCGAGCAGGTCAAGGACGTCGGCGTACTGACCAGCCCGAAGAAGCTGTACGACCTCGCCGACACCGCGACCAAGACGGTCACCACCGACTCCGACCTGGCCTCGGTCAAGGACCTGGCGTCCTTCGCCAACGGGCTCAAGGGCATCGGCTCGTCGCAGATGAACATGGTCACGCTGCCGGTCCAGTACGACCCCGCCGACGGCAACCGCGTCCTGGTCGAGAAGGACAAGGCCGCGCAGGTCTGGGAGGCGTTGAGGAACGACCGCCCTATCCCGAAGTCGGCGACGAAGGGCACGGCCAGCGGCGACGCGAAGGGCGTAGTCACTTCGTGACGAGCGCCCCTGGGGCGGGGCCGCGGCCGCGTGCGTCCGTCGGGGGTGGGCGAGCGGGGCGCCGGTGGGTGGGCGCGGGTGCGTCGTGGCTGGTCGCGCAGCTCCCCGCGCCCCTTACGGGGCTCGTTTCGCGGGGCGGGGAATAGCCTGCGCCATCCCCCGGTTTGGGGAGATGGCACCAGTCCTGGCAGACTGGACAGTCGGCCCCGGTTCACGCCCCCGCAATCCGCGGCAGCGACCCGGCGCCCTCCCGAAACTAGGAGACACCTTGAAGCGCGACATCCACCCCGAGTACGTCGAGACGCAGGTCAGCTGCACCTGTGGCGCGTCGTTCACCACCCGCAGCACGATCTCCAGCGGCACCGTCCGCGCCGAGGTCTGCTCCGAGTGCCACCCGTTCTACACGGGCAAGCAGAAGATCCTCGACACCGGTGGCCGTGTGGCCCGCTTCGAGGCCCGCTTCGGCAAGGCCAAGGCCGCGGCCGACACCAAGTAGCGAGCTCACAGCGCCGGTCTTCGGTGCCTCCGTCCGGGGGCGCTGGGACCGGCGCTTTGCGGTGCGGCCCCGCGCCGCAGCCCCACCCCCCCCGCTCTCGGACGCGCGTGAGCAGTTCGATCGAGCAGGGGAACCCCCACGCGAACCCCCAAGCCGTACCTACGTCCCCGAGCCCGTGACGGCATCGGGGGCAGTCCATTGGAGCCGGAGATGTTCGAGGCGGTCGAGGAACTCATCGGCGAGCACGCCGATCTTGAGAAGAAGCTCGCTGACCCGTCGGTCCACGCCGATCAGGCCAACGCGCGCAAGCTCAACAAGCGCTACGCCGAGCTGACCCCGATCATCGCGACGTACCGCTCCTGGAAGCAGACCGGGGACGACATCGAGACGGCGAAGGAGTTCGCCGTCGACGACCCGGACTTCGCCGCCGAGGTCAAGGACCTGGAGAAGCGGCGCGACGAGCTGACCGAGAAGCTCCGGCTGCTGCTGGTCCCGCGCGACCCCAGCGACGACAAGGACGTCATCCTCGAGATCAAGGCGGGCGCGGGCGGCGACGAGTCGGCCCTGTTCGCCGGTGACCTGCTGCGCATGTACCTGCGGTACGCGGAGCGCGTCGGCTGGAAGACCGAGATCATCGACTCCACCGAGTCCGAGCTGGGCGGCTACAAGGACGTCCAGGTCGCCGTGAAGACCAAGGGCGGCAACGGCGCCACCGAGCCCGGCCAGGGCGTCTGGGCCCGGATGAAGTACGAGGGCGGGGTGCACCGCGTGCAGCGGGTGCCCTCGACCGAGTCGCAGGGCCGTATCCACACCTCCGCCGCCGGTGTGCTCGTCACGCCCGAGGCCGAGGAGGTCGATGTCGAGATCCACGCGAACGACCTGCGGATCGACGTCTACCGCTCCTCGGGACCCGGCGGCCAGTCCGTCAACACCACCGACTCCGCGGTGCGCATCACGCACATTCCCACCGGAGTCGTCGCCTCCTGCCAGAACGAGAAGAGCCAGCTGCAGAACAAGGAGCAGGCGATGCGTATCCTGCGCTCCAGGCTGCTGGCCGCGGCACAGGAGGAGGCGGAGCGCAACGCCGCCGACGCCCGCCGCAGCCAGGTGCGCACCGTGGACCGCTCCGAGAAGATCCGTACGTACAACTTCCCGGAGAACCGCATCTCGGACCACCGCGTCGGCTTCAAGGCGTACAACTTGGACCAGGTCCTCGACGGCGACCTCGACGCGATGATCCAGGCCTGCGTGGACGCCGACTCGGCGGCCAAGCTCGCCGCGGCCTAGGACGCGTACCAGCACGGCCGCAGTGGACAGTCGCAGTACACATCCGCACGACGGACAACAGCTCAGCCCGGAGGACGCGTGAACCTGCTGCTCGCGGAAGTGGCCCAGGCCACCCAGCGGCTGGCCGACGCCGGCGTGCCCTCGCCGCGCAACGACGCCGAGGAGCTCGCCGCGTTCGTGCACGGTGTGAAGCGGGGCGAGCTGCACACCGTCAAGGACACGGACTTCGACGCCCGGTACTGGGAGGTGATCGCGCGCCGCGAGGCACGCGAACCGCTCCAGCACATCACCGGGCGGGCCTACTTCCGCTATCTGGAACTCCAGGTCGGACCGGGTGTGTTCGTGCCCAGGCCCGAGACCGAGTCCGTGGTCGGCTGGGCCATAGACGCCGTCCGCGCGATGGACGTCGTCGAGCCGCTGATCGTCGACCTGTGCACCGGTTCGGGCGCCATCGCGCTCGCCCTCGCACAGGAGGTGCCGCGCTCGCGCGTGCACGCCGTGGAGCTGTCCGAGGACGCCCTGCAGTGGACCCGTAAGAACGTCGAGGGGTCCAGGGTCGACCTGCGCCAGGGCAACGCCCTGGACGCCTTCCCCGACCTCGACGGCCAGGTCGACCTCGTCATCACCAACCCGCCGTACATCCCGCTCACGGAATGGGAGTACGTCGCTCCGGAGGCCCGGGACTACGATCCCGAACTCTCCCTGTTCTCCGGGGAGGACGGCCTCGACCTGATCCGCGGTCTGGAGCGCACCGCGCACCGGCTGCTGCGGCCGGGCGGTGTCGTCGTCGTCGAGCACGCCGACACCCAGGGCGGTCAGGTGCCGTGGATCTTCACCGAGGAGCGGGGCTGGGCCGACGCGGCCGACCACCCGGACCTCAACAACCGGCCGCGGTTCGCGACCGCCCGCAGGGCGACGCCATGACCACGGCGATGTCCCGCGTGGACGACGTGGAAACCGTTAGATGCGCGGCCACCGGGGTCCGCGTGTGCGAGGAGGCTTGCTGATGGCACGGCGATACGACACCAACGACGCCACCGACCGCTCGACGGGTCTGCGCGAGGCCGCGTCCGCCGTGCGCCGGGGCGAGCTCGTCGTGCTGCCGACCGACACCGTGTACGGGGTCGGCGCCGACGCGTTCAGCTCGGAGGCCGTGGCCGACCTGCTGGAGGCCAAGGGCCGCGGCCGGAACATGCCCACGCCCGTCCTCATCGGCTCCCCGAACACGCTGCACGGCCTGGTCACGGACTTCTCCGAGATGGCCTGGGAGCTCGTCGACGCCTTCTGGCCGGGCGCGCTGACCCTGGTCGCCAAGCACCAGCCGTCCCTGCAGTGGGACCTCGGGGACACCCGTGGCACCGTCGCCGTGCGCATGCCGCTGCACCCGGTCGCCATCGAGCTGCTGACCGAGACCGGCCCGATGGCCGTCTCGTCCGCCAACCTCACCGGACACGCGTCCCCCGAGGACTGTGACGCCGCGCAGGAGATGCTCGGCGACTCCGTCTCCGTGTACCTGGACGGCGGCCCCACCCCCGGCATCGTCCCGTCGTCGATCGTCGACGTGACGGGCAAGGTGCCGGTGCTGCTGCGGGCCGGCGCGCTGTCGGCCGAGGAGCTGCGGAAGGTCGTACCCGACCTCGAGGTGGCGAATTGACAGCCCCTGACGCGGGGCGTGGCATAGGTACGGGGACGGGGTACACGGGGGCTTACGGCGACGGGGCCTCGGGCGACTCCTCTTTTCGCATCCTCCACGTCAGCACCGGCAATGTGTGCCGCTCGCCGATCACCGAGCGGCTGACCCGCCATGCCCTGGCGGACCGGCTCGGCGACCCCCTGTGGGGCGGCCTGATCGTGGAGAGCGCCGGTACCTGGGGGCACGAGGGCGCGCCCATGGAGGCCAACGCGGAGGCGGTCCTCGCGGACTTCGGCGCGGACGCCTCCGGCTTCGTGGGCCGCGAGCTGCTGGACGAGCACGTCATCCGGGCCGACCTGGTACTGACCGCGACCCGTGACCACCGCGCCCAGGTCATCTCCATGGGCCACTCGGCGGGCCTGCGCACCTTCACGCTGAAGGAGTTCACCCGCCTGGTCCGTGCGATAGACCCCACGACACTGCCGCCGCTGGACGACGGCATGGTCGAACGCGCGCGGGCCCTGGTCCGCGCCGCGGCGGCTCTACGCGGGTGGCTCCTGGCCCCGACGGCGGAGGCGGACGAGGTCTACGACCCGTACGGCGCCCCGCTCCCGTTCTTCCGCTCGGTGGGGGACGAGATCAACCAGGCGCTGGACCCGGTGGTGACGGCATTGACGGGGGCGCCCGCTCGCACCTGAGCCGGACGGCGTCCGTCTCCGGCGGACGGAGTCCGGCGCAGCGGCTCGAAGCCCGGAAGGCCCTCCGGGGCCGTGCGGTGCGAGGGGCGCGTGGGAGATGGGGCTCAACCAGGCGCTGGACCCCGTGGTGACGGCACTGACGGGGGCGCCCGCTCGCACCTGAACGGGCGCCGGCGGGTACCGCCGTGCGGGCCGGGTGGGGGAGGGCTGTTCGGACGTCGTGCGGGGGGCTCGGGCGTAACACCGGGCGCGGCAGGGGTCCCGGTCCTACATTGGACTTAGCGATCCCCCGCCGAGGTCCGGAGTCCGCCATGCCGGTCACACACACGCTTGAAGGCCCCCTGTCCGTCGAGGTGCTCGGCCGGCAGGATCCGGAGCTGGCCGAGATCCTCCTCGCGGAGCTGACGCGGCAGACCACGACCCTGCAGCTGATCGCGGCCGAGAACTTCAGCTCGCCGGCCGTGCTGGCCGCCCTGGGCTCGCCGCTCGCCAACAAGTACGCCGAGGGATACCCCGGCGCCCGGCACCACGGCGGCTGCGAGCTGGTCGACCTCGCCGAGCGGATCGCCGTACAGCGCGCCACGGCCCTCTTCGGCGCCGAACACGCCAACGTCCAGTCCCACTCCGGGAGTTCGGCCGTACTGGCCGCGTACGCCGCCCTGCTGCGCCCCGGGGACACCGTCCTGGCGATGGGCCTGCCGCACGGCGGCCACCTCACCCACGGGTCGCCCGCGAACTTCTCGGGCCGGTGGTTCGACTTCGTCGGCTACGGCGTCGATCCGGAGAGCGGACTCATCGATTACGAGCAGGTCCGGGCGCTGGCCCGCACGCACCGCCCCAAGGCCGTCGTGTGCGGGTCCATCTCCTACCCCCGGCACATCGACTACGCGGCCTTCCGCGAGGTGGCGGACGAGGTCGGCGCGTATCTCATCGCCGACGCCGCCCACCCCATCGGCCTCGTCGCCGGGGGAGCGGCGCCCAGCCCGGTCCCGTACGCCGACGTCGTGTGCGCGACCACGCACAAGGTGCTGCGCGGGCCGCGCGGCGGCATGCTGCTGTGCGGGAACGAGCTGGCCGACCGGGTCGACCGGGCCGTCTTCCCCTTCACCCAGGGCGGCGCGCAGATGCACACGGTCGCCGCGAAGGCCGTCGCGTTCGGCGAGGCGGCAACACCGGCGTTCACGGCGTACGCCCATCAGGTGGTCGCGAACGCGCGGGTGCTGGCCCAGGCCCTGGCCGCCGAAGGGCTCACCGTCGTCACCGGCGGCACCGACACCCACCTGCTGACCGTCGACCCCGCGCCGCTCGGCGTCGAAGGGCGGACCGCCCGCGGCCGTCTCGCCGCCGCCGGAATGGTCCTCGACACCTGCGCGCTGCCCCACCCCGACGTACGGGGCCTGCGCCTGGGCACCGCCGCCGTCACCACGCAGGGCATGGGCGAGGCCGAGATGGCCCGTATCGCGGTGCTGTTCGGCACGGCCCTGCGGGACGAGTCCGCAGGCCGGCGCGTACGTGAAGAAGTGCGGGATCTGACCGGGAGATTTCCCCCCTATCCCGGATAGCGTGGGGTGGGTGGGCGTGGAGGTACAGCCACTCGTGCAACCATCGGCTCTACCCGGAAGTCCTCAACCGTATGCGCACGAAGCTATGGTGTGGGGCTGAGATGGCCAGCGAGACCTGTGGGGAATGCCCGTGCGTGAATACCTCCTGACGCTCTGCATCACGGCCGCGGTGACGTACCTGCTGACCGGGCCGGTGCGGAAATTCGCGATCGTGGCCGGAGCGATGCCGGAGATCCGGGCACGTGACGTGCACCGAGAACCCACCCCGCGCCTCGGCGGGATCGCGATGTTCTTCGGACTGTGCGCGGGCCTGCTGGTCGCGGACCATCTGACGAACCTCAGCGAGGTCTTCGAGAACTCCAATGAGCCCCGCGCGCTGCTGTCCGGGGCCGCGCTGATCTGGCTGATCGGCGTCCTGGACGACAAGTTCGAGATCGACGCCCTCATCAAGCTCGGCGGCCAGATGATCGCCGCCGGCGTCATGGTCATGCAGGGTCTGACGATCCTGTGGCTGCCCATCCCCGGCGTCGGCTCGGTCTCGCTGACCCAGTGGCAGGGCACGCTGCTGACCGTGGCGCTCGTCGTGATCACCATCAACGCCGTGAACTTCGCCGACGGTCTCGACGGCCTCGCCGCGGGCATGGTCTGCATCGCCGCCGCCGCGTTCTTCATGTACGGCTACCGCATCTGGTACGGGTACGGGCTGGAGTCCGCCGCCCCCGCCACTCTCTTCTCCGCGCTCCTCATGGGCATGTGCCTGGGCTTTCTGCCGCACAACATGCACCCCGCGCGCATCTTCATGGGCGACTCGGGCTCGATGCTCATCGGGCTCGTGCTGGCGGCCGGCGCCATCTCCATCACCGGGCAGGTCGACCCGGACGCGATGAACCTGTTCGCGGGGTCCGAGAAGGAGGCCGTGCACCAGACGGTGCCGGTCTACATCCCGCTGCTGCTGCCGCTCACGATCATCGCCGTCCCCGCGGCGGACCTGGTGCTCGCCATCGTGCGGCGCACCTGGCGGGGCCAGTCCCCGTTCGCCGCCGACCGCGGACACCTGCACCACCGGCTCCTGGAGATCGGGCACTCGCACAGCCGGGCCGTCCTCATCATGTACTTCTGGTCGGCGCTGATCGCCTTCGGAGCCCTCGCCTACTCGGTGAACTCGGGCGCCATGTGGATCGTGCTCGGCATCATGGCGCTCAGCGCGGTGGGCCTGCTCCTGCTTCTCCTGCCGCGCTTCACCCCGCGCGCCCCGCGCTGGGCCGAGCACTTCGTGCCGCCGCGCTACCGCCGCCGCAAGGCCGTGGACCTGCCGGCGGACAGGGGCCCGGCGGTCGCGCACGACGAGGCCGGCGAGGACCTCGCGCACGAAGGGGAACGGGACGAGGAGCGCCGTACTCCGGTGGCCGTCGGTGTCTCAGGAGTCAACGGGGCGACCGCTGTCGGTGCCCGTTCGCGTCTCCTGGACGAGCGAGGGGCCGGGACGTCGCGCTGACGCCGGGTAAGAGTTTCGCAAGAGCCGCCCTCGGGGCGGCTCTTCGAAAGCATCCCAATACCAGACAAGAGGGTCGCCTGAGTGCACAGACGTGCATGTTCACTCTCATGTGTGACACCGAGCACACCAACCAGGTAAAGACCTCATCAAATAGTTTGTGATACGGTTCACGAGAACCCAGGACAGAGCCGAAGGACCGCAGTGCGACGGTTCACCGGCGGTGAGGTTCTCTCGCTGTCCGGGACTACGCTCGTCCATGACGACACCTGCCCCCTTGAGCAAAGCGGAGTTGCCGCCATGCCCTCCAATGACGTCCGGATCCTCCTCCAGACCGCTGTGCCCACAGCTGCCGCCGGCGCGATCGCCGCCGTGGTCAGCGGTGTGGTCGCGGGGGGCAAGGGGGCGGTCGGGGCGGGCGTCGGCACACTGCTGGCGATCCTCTTCATGGGGATCGGCCTGTACGTGCTCCAGTGGACGGCGAAAACTCTTCCGCAGCTGTTCCAGGCCATGGGTCTGATGCTCTACGTCGCCCAGCTCCTGCTGCTCCTGATCTTCGTGGCACTGTTCCAGGACACGTCCCTCTTCAACCCGAAGGCATTCGCCGTCGGGCTTGTCGTCGCGACCGTCGTGTGGATGGCGGCACAGGCTCGCGCGCACATGAAGGCCAAGATCTTCTATATCGACCCCGATTCCGAGAAGAGCGAGAAGCCCGAGAAGACGGGGCCGTCCTCGTGAGGAGTAGGGCCGGTATAAAGCCACTTGGGAGACCCTGCTATCGTCCGGTGCCAACTGCGGCATCGCGGGCGCGGGCATTCGAGCTGACGCCTGTCCCATCGCGAGGCTTGATGCCCCCCAGCCGCCCTCACATCCGAAACACCAGTCCAGTGCCGACTCGCGGCTGCGCGCCGCGCCGACACAACGAGGTTGCCGTACCTATGCGTCACGCCGAAGGAGCCCGTGGTGAGTGCTGACCAGACCCAGCTCGCCTTTGAGTGGAACTGTCGGATCATGGCCGACAACGGCTGCGGCTTCCCGGCACCGGGCCTGCACTCGTTCCTCTTCCAGCCCCTCTTCGAGGCCGGCGGGTTCGAGTTCAACAAGGTGATGCTCCTCGCGCTCATCACCACTTTCCTCGTCATCGGCTTCTTCTATGCGGCCTTCGGCAAGGCCAAGGTGGTCCCGGGCAAGCTGCAGATGGTCGGCGAGGCCGGCTACGACTTCGTCCGCCGCGGCATCGTGTACGAGACCCTCGGCAAGCGGGAGGGCGAGAAGTACGTCCCGCTGATGGTCTCGCTCTTCTTCTTCATCTGGATCATGAACATCTGGTCGGTGATCCCGCTGGCCCAGTTCCCGGTGTCGTCGGTCATCGCGTTCCCGATGGTGCTGGCAGCGATCGTCTACATCGTCTGGGTCTCGCTGACCTTCAAGAAGCACGGCTTCGTCGGCTTCTTCAAGAACGTCACCGGCTACGACAAGTCGCTCGGCCCGGTCCTGCCGCTCGTGATGATCATCGAGTTCTTCTCGAACCTGGTGGTCCGGCCGTTCACCCACGCGGTGCGACTGTTCGCCAACATGTTCGCCGGTCACCTGATGCTGGTGATGTTCACCGTCGCCTCCTGGTACCTGCTGAACAGCTGGATGATCCCGGCGGCCGGCATCTCGTTCGTGATGACCATCGTCATGATCCTCTTCGAGCTTTTCGTCCAGGCCGTCCAGGCGTACGTCTTCGTGCTGCTGGCCTGCTCGTACATTCAGGGCGCTCTCGCCGAGCAGCACTGAGTCAACCCACACCCCCTTAGTCGTCCGGTGGCCAACCTCCACCGGTCCGTAAAGAGAAGGAAGAATCAGCATGGCTGCCACTGAGACCCTCGCCGCCGTCTCCGGTTCGCTCGGCTCCATCGGTTACGGCCTCGCCGCCATCGGTCCCGGCGTCGGCGTCGGCATCATCTTCGGTAACGGCACCCAGGCCCTGGCCCGTCAGCCCGAGGCTGCCGGTCTGATCCGCGCCAACCAGATCCTCGGCTTCGCCTTCTGTGAGGCGCTCGCCCTCATCGGCATCGTTATGCCGTTCGTGTTCGGTAAGTAGTCACTCCTTACCGACACTTTCGACGAAAGGCACTGATGTGATCGCCAACCTGGTTCAGCTGGCGGCCGAGGAGGAGCAGAGTCCGCTCATTCCTCCGGGCCCCGAGCTGCTCATCGGCACCATCGCCTTCGCCATCGTGTTCTTCTTCTTCTGGAAGAAGCTCCTCCCGAACATCAACAAGGTTCTGGAAGAGCGCCGCGCGGCGATCGAAGGCGGTATCGAAGAGGCCGACGCCATGAAGGCCGAAGCCCAGAGCGTGCTGGAGCAGTACAAGGCCCAGCTCGCCGAGGCCCGGCACGAGGCCGCGCGTCTGCGCCAGGAGGCGCAGGAGCAGGGTGCCACGCTCATCGCCGAGATGCGCGCGGAAGGCCAGCGGCAGCGTGAGGAGATCGTCGCCGCCGGTCACTCGCAGCTCGCCGCCGACCGCAAGGCCGCCGCGTCCGCGCTGCGTCAGGACGTGGGCCAGCTGGCCACCGAACTGGCCGGCAAGCTCGTCGGCGAGTCCCTCGAGGACCACGCCCGGCAGAGCCGCACGATCGACCGGTTCCTCGACGGTCTCGACGAGACCGCTTCGAAGGCCGAGGCCACGCGATGAACGGAGCGAGCCGCGACGCGCTGGCCGCCGCACGTGAGCGTCTCGACGCGCTGACGGACTCCACGTCCGTCGACGCGGCGCAGCTCGCCGGCGAGCTGGCCTCCGTCACCGCGCTGCTCGACCGTGAGGTGTCCCTGCGCCGGGTCCTCACCGACCCGGCGCAGCCCGGCGAGGCGAAGGCCGAACTGGCCCGGCGGCTCCTCAGCGGCCAGGTCAGCGGCACCGCCGTCGACCTGGTGGCCGGTCTGGTGCGTTCCCGCTGGTCGCGTTCGCGCGACCTGGTCGACTCCATCGAGGAGCTGGCCGACACCGCCGACCTCACGGCGGCGCAGCGGCTGGGCAGGCTCGACGACGTCGAGGACGAACTGTTCCGGTTCGGCCGGATCGTCGCCTCGGACACCGGGCTGCGTGCCGCGCTGACCGACCGCGGCGCCACGGCCGCGGCCAAGAGCGAGCTGCTGCGCAGCCTGCTCGGCGGCCGGGCCGACGCCGTCACCGAGCGGCTGGTCACGCGCCTTGTGACCGCGCCCCGGGGACGTAGCCTGGAGTCGGGACTCGAATCCCTGTCCAAGCTCGCGGCCGACCGTCGAAACCGCATGGTCGCCGTCGTCACCTCGGCGGTTCCGCTGAGCGACGTGCAGAAGCAGCGCCTCGGCGCCGCCCTCGCGAAGCTCTACGGCCACCCGATGCACCTCAACCTCGACGTGGACCCCGCGGTCCTCGGCGGGATCCGGGTGCAGGTCGGCGACGAGATCATCAACGGCTCCGTCGCGGACCGGCTGGAAGCAGTCAGCCGCCGCATGGCGAGCTAGCAGCAATTCAATACGCGTACACAAGCAGTACACCGCAGTGCTTACGGCCCTGGTTGGGCCGTGAAGAGGATTCCTGGGGGCCCGCGGCGCAGCCGCTGAGGGAAAAAGCCCCAGACCCCCCAAGAAAACTTCGGGCCCAACAAGGAGAGCAGGGAACCCAGATGGCGGAGCTCACGATCCGGCCGGAGGAGATCCGGGATGCGCTGGAGAACTTTGTCCAGTCGTACAAGCCGGACGCGGCCTCGCGCGAGGAGGTCGGTACGGTCACCCTTGCCGGCGACGGCATCGCGAAGGTCGAGGGCCTGCCCTCGGCCATGGCCAACGAACTGCTGAGGTTCGAGAACGGCACCCTCGGTCTCGCGCTGAACCTGGAAGAGCGCGAGATCGGTGCGGTCGTCCTCGGTGAGTTCAGCGGTATCGAGGAGGGCCAGCCGGTCACCCGTACCGGCGAGGTCCTGTCCGTGGCCGTCGGCGAGGGCTACCTCGGCCGCGTGGTCGACCCGCTCGGCGCCCCGATCGACGGCCTCGGCGAGATCGAGACGTCCGGACGCCGCGCGCTCGAACTGCAGGCACCGGGCGTCATGGCCCGTAAGTCGGTCCATGAGCCGATGGAGACCGGCTACAAGGCCGTCGACGCGATGACCCCGATCGGCCGTGGCCAGCGTCAGCTGATCATCGGCGACCGTCAGACGGGCAAGACCGCTCTGGCCGTCGACACGATCATCAACCAGCGTGACAACTGGCGCACCGGCGACCCGAAGAAGCAGGTCCGCTGCGTCTACGTCGCCATCGGTCAGAAGGGCTCGACCATCGCTTCCGTGCGTGGCGCCCTCGAAGAGGCCGGCGCGCTGGAGTACACGACCATCGTCGCCGCCCCGGCGTCCGACCCGGCCGGCTTCAAGTACCTGGCGCCGTACACCGGTTCGGCCATCGGCCAGCAGTGGATGTACGAGGGCAAGCACGTCCTCATCATCTTCGACGACCTCTCGAAGCAGGCCGACGCCTACCGCGCCGTGTCCCTGCTGCTCCGCCGTCCGCCGGGGCGCGAGGCCTACCCCGGTGACGTCTTCTACCTGCACTCCCGTCTCCTCGAGCGTTGCGCGAAGCTCTCGGACGAGCTGGGCGCGGGCTCGATGACCGGTCTGCCGATCGTCGAGACGAAGGCCAACGACGTCTCGGCGTTCATCCCGACCAACGTCATCTCCATCACCGACGGCCAGTGCTTCCTGGAGTCGGACCTGTTCAACGCCGGTCAGCGCCCCGCGCTGAACGTCGGTATCTCCGTCTCCCGAGTCGGTGGTTCCGCGCAGCACAAGGCGATGAAGCAGGTCTCCGGCCGACTGCGCGTGGACCTCGCCCAGTTCCGTGAGCTGGAGGCGTTCGCCGCCTTCGGTTCCGACCTGGACGCCGCGTCGAAGTCGCAGCTGGACCGCGGTCAGCGGATGGTCGAGCTGCTCAAGCAGGCTCAGTACCAGCCGATGGCCACCGAGGACCAGGTCGTCTCCGTGTGGGCGGGTACCACCGGCAAGATGGACGAGGTTCCGGTCGCCGACATCCGCCGCTTCGAGAAGGAGCTGCTCGAGTACCTGCACCGCAAGGAGCAGGGCCTCATGACCTCCATCAAGGAGGGCGGCAAGATGTCGGACGACACCCTGCAGGCCATCGCCGACGCGATCGCGGACTTCAAGAAGCAGTTCGAGACGTCGGACGGCAAGCTGCTCGGCGAGGACACCCCTGCCGCTGCGGGCAAGTGACGACGGAAGGGACCTGACTCATGGGAGCCCAGCTCCGGGTCTACAAGCGTCGCATCAAATCCGTCACCGCGACCAAGAAGATCACCAAGGCGATGGAGATGATCGCCGCCTCGCGTGTCGTCAAGGCGCAGCGCAAGGTACGGGCCTCCTCGCCGTACGCGACCGAGCTCACCCGCGCGGTCACGGCGGTCGGGACCGGTTCGAACACCAAGCACCCGCTGACCACGGAGGCCGAGACGGCGACCCGTTCCGCGGTGCTGCTCCTCACGAGCGACCGCGGGCTGGCCGGCGCCTTCAACTCCAACGCCATCAAGGCGGCGGAGAAGCTGACCGCCCGTCTGGTGGCCGAGGGCAAGGAGGTCGACACGTACATCGTCGGCCGCCGTGGTCTGGCCCACTACAACTTCCGTGAGCGCAAGGTCTCGGATTCGTGGTCGGGCTTCACCGACGAGCCCTCGTACGCGGACGCCAAGAAGGTTGCCGTTCCGCTGATCGAGGCCATCGAGAAGGAGACGGCGGAGGGCGGCGTGGACGAGATCCACATCGTCTACACCGAGTTCGTCTCGATGATGACGCAGACGGCGGTCGACAGCCGCCTGCTGCCGCTCAGCCTCGAAGAGGTCGCGGAGGAGTCGTCCAGCAAGGACGAGATCCTCCCGCTCTACGACTTCGAGCCGTCGGCGGAGGACGTCCTGGACGCCCTCCTGCCGCGGTACGTCGAGAGCCGTATCTACAACGCGCTGCTCCAGTCGGCTGCTTCCAAGCACGCCGCCACCCGCCGCGCGATGAAGTCGGCGACCGACAACGCGGGAGACCTGATCACTTCACTCTCCCGACTTGCCAACGCGGCCCGCCAGGCCGAAATCACCCAGGAAATCAGCGAGATCGTCGGTGGCACCGCAGCGCTGGCCGACGCGACCGCGGGGAGTGACAGGTAAATGACGACGACAGTTGAGACGGCCGCTGCCACGGGCCGCGTCGCCCGGGTCATCGGCCCGGTCGTCGACGTGGAATTCCCCGTCGACGCCATGCCGGAGATCTACAACGCCCTTCACGTCGAGGTGGCCGACCCGGCCAACGCCGGCGAGAAGAAGACGCTGACCCTTGAGGTCGCCCAGCACCTGGGTGACGGTCTGGTCCGCACCATCTCCATGCAGCCCACCGACGGTCTGGTCCGCCAGGCCGCGGTGACCGACACGGGCACGGGCATCTCCGTCCCCGTCGGTGACTTCACCAAGGGCAAGGTGTTCAACACCCTCGGCGAGGTCCTGAACTCCGACGAGGCCTACACGGGCGACCGGTGGACCATCCACCGCAAGGCCCCCGCGTTCGACCAGCTCGAGTCGAAGACCGAGATGTTCGAGACGGGCCTGAAGGTCGTCGACCTGCTGACCCCGTACGTCAAGGGCGGCAAGATCGGTCTGTTCGGTGGTGCCGGTGTCGGCAAGACCGTGCTGATCCAGGAAATGATCATGCGTGTCGCCAACCTCCACGAGGGCGTCTCCGTCTTCGCGGGTGTCGGTGAGCGCACGCGTGAGGGCAACGACCTCATCGCGGAGATGGAAGAGAGCGGTGTTCTCGACAAGACCGCTCTCGTCTTCGGCCAGATGGACGAGCCCCCGGGCACCCGTCTGCGCGTGGCCCTGGCCGGTCTGACCATGGCGGAGTACTTCCGCGATGTGCAGAAGCAGGACGTGCTGTTCTTCATCGACAACATCTTCCGCTTCACGCAGGCCGGTTCCGAGGTCTCCACCCTGCTCGGCCGTATGCCGTCCGCGGTTGGTTACCAGCCGAACCTGGCCGACGAGATGGGTCAGCTGCAGGAGCGCATCACCTCGACGCGTGGTCACTCGATCACGTCGATGCAGGCGATCTACGTTCCCGCGGACGACCTGACCGACCCGGCCCCGGCCACCACGTTCGCCCACCTCGACGCGACGACGGTTCTCTCCCGTCCGATCTCCGAGAAGGGCATCTACCCGGCCGTGGACCCGCTGGACTCCACGTCCCGCATCCTGGACCCGCGCTACATCGCGCAGGACCACTACGACGCCGCCATGCGCGTCAAGACGGTCCTGCAGAAGTACAAGGACCTCCAGGACATCATCGCGATCCTCGGTATCGACGAACTGGGCGAGGAGGACAAGCTCGTCGTCCACCGTGCCCGTCGTGTGGAGCGCTTCCTGTCCCAGAACACCCACGCCGCCAAGCAGTTCACCGGTGTGGACGGGTCGGACGTTCCGCTGGAGGAGTCCATCGCGGCGTTCAACTCGATCATCGACGGGGAGTACGACCACTTCCCGGAGCAGGCGTTCTTCATGTGCGGTGGCATCGAGGACCTGAAGGCGAACGCCAAGGACCTCGGCGTTTCCTGAACCTCGTGTTCTGAGTGAGGGGGGCGGGGCCGTGCCTCGCGGGGCGGGTCCCGCCCCCCTCACTACGCCCATTAGACTTTGACCCAACACCCGGCAGCGAACGCCGGGTGGTGACCCGAGGAGCCCACCTTGGCTGCTGAGCTGCATGTCGAGCTCGTCGCCGCGGACCGCAGTGTCTGGTCCGGCGAGGCCACCCTGGTCGTCGCGCGTACCACGTCCGGCGACATCGGCGTCATGCCCGGTCACCAGCCGCTGCTCGGTGTGCTGGAGTCGGGCCCGGTGACCATCCGTACGAGTGATGGTGGAACGGTCGTCGCCGCGGTGCACGGCGGTTTCATCTCTTTCGCGGACAACAAGCTGTCGCTGCTGGCCGAGATCGCCGAGCTGTCGGACGAGATCGACGTCCAGCGTGCGGAGCGGGCGTTCGAGCGCGCGAAGTCGGACGCGGACGCGTCCGCCGAGCGTCGTGCGGACGTCCGACTGCGGGCGGTGTCGGCGCACTGAAACCAGCGCGCCACAGGAAGTGACTCAGCCGCGGCCAGGACCGGAGCTTTTCCGGACCGGGTCGCGGCTGAGGCGATGCGGGTGCTTTTTTCCTTTCCGTTACCTAGGAGACGAGGAGGTCGGTGTCGATGGTCCTCGCTCTGACTGTGGTCGGGTCGGTAGTTCTGCTGGTGGCCCTCGGACTCTTCGTCTTCGGCCTGCGTCGCAGAGTGATCCAGCGTTCGGGCGGCACCTTCGACTGCAGCCTGCGGTGGGACGTCCCGGAGAAGACCGACACCAGTGGCAAGGGCTGGGGCTACGGCATCGCCCGCTACAGCGGTGACCGGATCGAGTGGTTCCGCGTCTTCTCGTACGCGCTTCGGCCGCGTCGCGTGCTTGAGCGCTCGGCGATCGAGGTGGCCGGCCGGCGGGCCCCCGAGGGCGAGGAGGAGCTGGCGCTGCTCTCCGACGCGATCATCCTGACCTGTGTCCATCGCGGTACGCGGCTCGAACTCGCCATGAGCGAGGACGCGCTGACCGGCTTTCTTGCCTGGCTGGAAGCCGCGCCGCCCGGGCAGCGAGTGAATGTGGCGTAACCATTCACTCGCTGCCCGGGCGGTTGTCGTTCAGGGCCGCGGGATTGCTAGTTCAGACCGTTGTTGATGGCCGTCACCAGTTCGCCGTTGGTGGTGTCTCCGCTGAACTCCCAGAAGAACGCGCCGCCCAGGCCCTGGTTCTTGGCCCAGGTCATCTTGGAGCCGATGGTGGCCGGGGTGTCGTAGCTCCACCAGTTGTTGCCGCAGAACGCGTAGGCCGTACCGGCGATCGTGCCGGTGGCGGGGCAGGAGTTCTTGAGGATCTTGTAGTCCTCGATGCCCGCCTCGTACGTGCCGGGTGCCGCGCCGGTCGCCGAACCGCCGGGGGCGGCCTGGGTGACGCCGGTCCAGCCACGCCCGTAGAAGCCGATACCGAGCAGCAGCTTCTTGGCGGGTACGCCCTTGCTCTTGAGCTTGGCGATCGCGTCGGCCGAGTTGAAGCCGGCCGCCGGGATGCCGTTGTACGAGGTCAGCGGCGAGTGCGGGGCGGTCGGACCGTCCGCGTCGAAGGCGCCGAAGTAGTCGTACGTCATCACGTTGTACCAGTCGAGGTACTGCGAGGCGCCGCCGTAGTCGGCCGCGTCGATCTTGCCGCCGGAGGAGCCGTCGGCCGTGATGGCGGCGGTGACCAGGTAGTTGGAGCCGAACTCGTTGCGCAGCGCCTGGCTGAGGGTCTTGAAGGAGCTGAAGCCCGACGTGTCGCAGCTCAGACCGCAGGCGTTCGGGTACTCCCAGTCGATGTCGATGCCGTCGAAGACGTCGGCCCAGCGCGGGTCCTCGACGAGGGCCTTGCAGGAGGCGGCGAAGGCGGCCGGGTTGGCGGCGGCCTCACCGAAGCCGCCCGAGTAGGTCCAGCCGCCGAACGAGTACAGCACCTTGATGTGCGGGTACTTGGCCTTCAGCTGGCGCAGCTGGTTGAAGTTGCCGCGCAGGGGCTGGTCCCAGGTGTCGGCGGTGCCGCTGACGGACTGGTCGGCGGTGTAGGCCTTGTCGGTGGCCGCGTAGGCGTCGTCGAGGACGCACTTGCCGCCCTTGACGTTGCCGAACGCGTAGTTGATGTGGGTGATCTTCGACGCGGAGCCGGAGGTGACCAGGTTCTTCACGTGGTAGTTGCGCCCGTAGACGCCCCACTCGGTGAAGTAGCCGAGCTTGACCTTGTCGCCGGTGGGCGGCGGGTCGGTGGTGCCGCCGGTGGTGTGCACGGCGGTCGCGCCGCTGACCGGTCCGGTCTGGTCGGCGGTGTCACGCGCCTGCACGGTGTACGAGTAGTCGGTGCCGGCGGTCAGGCCCGTGTCGCTGTACGAGGTGCCGGTCACCGTGGCGACCTTGGCGCCGTCGCGCAGGACGTCGTAGTTCTTGACGCCCTTGTCGTCGGTGGCCGCGCTCCAGGCGAGCTTCACCGAGGTGTTGGTGATGTCGGAGGCGGTCGGCTTGCCCGGCGCGGAGGGGGCGCTGTCGCCGGGGACCGTGGGTCCGCCGTCACAACTGCCGCCGTTGAGCTTGCAGTTGGCGGGGGAGCCGGTGCCCGAGCCGTTGAAGCCGAAGGAGAGGGAGGCGCCCGGTGCGAGGGTGCCGTTCCAGGACTTGTTCTTGGCGGTCCAGTGGGTGCCGGAGCTGGTGACGTCGGCGTCCCAGGCGGAGGTGACCGAGGTGCCCGAGGGGAAGTCCCACTCGACGGTCCAGGAGCTGATGGCCGTGGTGCCGGTGTTCTTGACGGTCCACTTGCCTTCGAAGCCGGTGCCCCAGTCCTGGGTCTTGGCGTAGGTGGCGGTCGCCGACGTGGCGGCGGAGGCGGGGCTCGCGAGCCCGACCAGGGCGGCGAACGGCAGCAGCAGGGTGGTGAACCCCGCTATGGCTCTGTGTCCGAGTCTGCGTCTGAGGCGCATCCGCGTCTCCTTGGGGGAGTTTTATGAGGTGCGCAGGACAATAGAAAGGTCTGGACCATAGGTCAATAGGTCCAGACCACTGTGGGGGTTGGTGTGACTACTTGTTACACGCCCAACTCCTGGGCCAGTACCGCCGCCTGTACCCGGCTGCGCAGCCCCAGCTTGCCCAGGAGGCGGCTGACGTGCGTCTTCACCGTCGCCTCCGCCATGTCGAGGCGTACCCCGGTCTCCGCGTTGGACAGGCCCTCGCCCAGGCAGGCCAGGACTTCCCGTTCGCGCCGGGTCAGCGCGTCGAGGACCGAGGGGTCCGCCGACGGCTCGCGGACGGGCCGCGCGGCGAACTCGGCGATCAGCCGGCGGGTGACCGCGGGTGAGATGAGGCCCTCGCCGCCCGCCACCGTGCGGACCGCCTCCAGGAGCTGGCGGGCCTCCGTGTTCTTCAGCAGGAAGCCGGCCGCGCCCGCGCGCAGCGCGCCGAACACGTACTCGTCCAGGTCGAAGGTGGTCAGTACGAGGACGTCGGCGATTCCCTCCCCGACGACCTGGCGGGTGGCGGCGACGCCGTCCAGGCGGGGCATCTGGACGTCCATCAGGACCAGGTCGGGGCGCAGTTCCCTGGCCATGGCCACCGCCTGCTCGCCGTCCGCGGCCTCGCCGACCACCTCGATGTCGGGGGCGCTGCCCAGGATGAGGACGAGACCGGCGCGTACGGCGGACTGGTCCTCGGCCACGAGCACACGGATCATGCGGATTCTCCTTCGGTGATCGGGAGGGTGGCGCGGACCGTCCAGGTTCCGCCGCCCGTGGTGCCGTGCGGGCCGGCCTTCGCCGCCTCGGTCTTCGCTGCCTCGGCCTCGGGTCCGGTCTCGGGTCCGGCCTCGAACGTGCCCTGCAGCAGGGCGACCCGCTCGCGCATGCCGATCAGTCCCGCGCCCGAACCGGGGGCGCGGGGGCCGTCCTTGCGGACGTCACCGAAAGGGCTGGTCACGCGTACGTCGAGGGCGTGGTCGCGCTGCACGAGCGAGACGGTGACCCGGCCGGGGGAGGCGTGCTTGAGGGCGTTGGTCAGGGATTCCTGCACGATGCGGTAGGCGGCCAGTTCGACCGGGGCCGGAAGCGCGGTGTGGGCGCAGTCGAGCGTGACGTCCAGGCCGTTGCCGCGGGCGTGCTCCACCAGGGAGGCGAGTCCGTCCAGGGTGGGCGCGGCGGCCGGCTCGGTGTCCCCGCTGCTGTCGCGCAGGATGCCGATGAGGCGGCGCATCTCCGCGAGCCCTTCGACACTGTTCTCGCGGATCACCCCGAGGGCCTGCTTGGAGGTGTCCGGGTCGTCGAGGGAGAGCGCGGCCGTGGAGTGGATGGCGATCGCCGACAGGTGGTTGGCCACCATGTCGTGCAACTCCCTCGCCATCCGGGCGCGTTCGGCGGTGACGGCCTGGGTGCGGTCGATCTCCGCGAGCAGGGCGGTCTGCTCGGCGCGCAGCCGGGCGGCCTCGGCGGCGTCGCGGTGGTTGCGGACCACCCAGCCGGTCGCGCCGGGCGTGAACGCCACGACGCCGATGACCACGCCGATCAGCAGCGCCTCGGGAACCCGCCAGACGGCGAGCGGCACCACCGTGCCCAGTACCGTCAGCGCCCCGCTGATCCACAGGACGCGGCGGGCGGTGGCGGGCGTGCCGTACAGGACGGCCGCGTACACGAGGTCCGTGAACATCACGAGGGTCACCAGGTTGCCCTGGGTGACGGTGTCGAGGGTCAGCGCGGCGACGCCCACCAGCAGACCGGTGCGCGGGTGGGTCCGGCGCAGCAGTTCGCAGCCCGCGATCACGGCGAGCGGCAGCAGGATCGGCCAGCGGCCCGACCAGAGCACGATCGGGTCGTCGGCCGTGCGGGTGCCGAGGCCGGCGCCCCACAGGAGGAGACCGCCGAGCAGTCCCGCCAGCGCGATGCGCACGTCGTCGCGGTGCGGGCGGGGCTGTCGCATGGCCATGCCTCCATCCAACAGGCAGTGTCCGCTCGCCGCCTGGTCCTGGAGGACGGTCCGTGCGCGCGTCCGAGTACATCGAAGGATGCAGGGGCGGTTCGTCATCGCCGACGACGATCTTCGGCCGTTCTTTCGCGAGCCTTGAAGGGTGACCGAGAGGAGTGCGTCGTGATCGTCACGCTGATCGTTGTGTGCGAGGTCGGCTTCTGGGTGCTGCTGGCCGGAGGGCTCGCCTTCCGCTATCTGCTGAGGATGCCCCGTACGGGGCTGGCCCTGCTGCTGTGCGAGCCCCTGCTGGAGGTCGTGCTGCTGGTGGTCACCGCGCTTGATCTCAAGGCCGGGGCCGAGCCGAACTGGACGCACGGGCTGGCCGCGCTGTACATCGGCTACACCGTCGGGCACGGGCACCGGACCGTGAAGTGGCTCGACGGGCATGCCGCGCATCGGCTCGGCGGTGCGGCCCGGCCGGCCGGGCCGCCGAAGTACGGGATGGCTCGGGCGCGGCACGAGGGGCGGGTGTGGCTCGGCACGGTGGTGGCGGCTGCCGTCGCCACGGGGTTGCTTCAGATCGCGATCTGGTACGTCGGTGACCCGGGGCGGGTGTCCTCGCTGGAGAGCTGGCGGTATGTGGCGTGGCGGGCGGCGGGGATCCACGGGGTGATCGCGTTGACGTATCTGGTGTTCCCGAAGAAGGCGCCGGAGTCCGTGGCGGGGAGCCTGACGAAACGGTGACGGGGCCGTTCGCCGGGCCCCTGAAGGGCGAAAAGACCGCGCCGTTCCCCGCGCCCCTAAAAGATTCCGCCGTTCCCCGCGCCCCTGAAGGCGAAAAGATTGCGCCGTTCCCCGCGCCCCCAAGAAGACGCGCTCAGCGGTCGCCGCCCGGGACCCACAGCACGTCGCCGATCTCCTTGTTGGCCGTCCTGGCCAGGATGAACAGGAGGTCCGAGAGGCGGTTGAGGTAGGTCGCCGTCAGGGGGTTCATGACTTCGGCGTGGGATTCCATGGCCGCCCACGTCGAGCGTTCCGCCCGGCGGACCACCGTGCACGCCTGGTGGAGCAGCGCCGCTCCGGGAGTGCCGCCGGGGAGGATGAAGGAGCGCAGCTTCTCCAGCCGTTCGTTGAAGCGGTCGCAGTCCGCCTCCAGCTTGTCGATGTAGAACTGCTCGACGCGCAGGGGCGGGAACTCGGGGTTCTCGACGACCGGGGTCGAAAGGTCCGCGCCCACGTCGAACAGGTCGTTCTGGACGCGGGAGAGGACCTTCACGATCTCCTCGTCGAGGTTGCCGAGGGCGATCGCCGTGCCGAGGGCCGCGTTCGCCTCGTTGGCGTCGGCGTACGCCGAGATCCGCGGATCCGTCTTGGCGGTGCGGCTCATGTCGCCGAGGGCGGTGGTGCCCTGGTCGCCGGTCCTGGTGTAGATGCGCGTCAGATTGACCATGCGGCCAGCGTAGTTACGCCCCGGCCGTTCGGAAGACGCGTGTGCCCACTGTCACGGCGAGTCCGGCGAGAGCGACGGCCACGAGGACCCCGTACGCCATGGAGGCGGTGGCGTACGAGCCGACGTACGCGTCCCGCATCGCGTCCACCAGATAGCGGAACGGCATGACGTGCGAGAGGGCGTCCAGCCAGCCCGGGGCCAGCGACATGGGCAGCATGAGGCCGGACAGGAGCATGGACGGCATGGTCAGCGCGTTGACGGTGGGGCCGAAGGTGTGGGGCGAGCTGACGCGCATGGCCAGCGCGTACGACAGCGAGGCCAGCGAGATCGTCAGGAGCGCGACGAAGGCGAAGCCGATCAGGATGCCCGCCACGGGTGCGCGCAGGCCCATCACCACGGCGGCCAGGACCAGCAGGACCGCCTGGAGGACGAAGACGGCCGTGTCGCGCAGCACCCGGCCGAGCAGGAGCGCGAGCCGGCTGACCGGGGTGACGCGCATCCGCTCCACGACCCCGTGGTTCTTCTCCACGATGATCATGAATCCGGCGAACGCGGCGCCGAACAGGCCGAGCTGCAGCAGCAGTCCGGGTACGAGGACCTGCCAGGAACTCCCGCCGCCGCCCAGCGGCAGATCGGTGAGCAGGGGGCCGAAGAAGAGCAGGTACAGCAGCGGCATCAGTACGCCGAAGAGCATCGCGAAGCGGGAACGCAGGGTCTGGCGGAGATAGCGCCCGAAGATCAGCGCGGTGTCCTGGAGCAGCATGTCGGTCACGACCTCGGAGGTTGGATGGTCAGACGGTCGCGGGGGCGGGGGCCGCCGGTTGCGGGGTACGGCCGGTGATCGCCAGGAACGTGTCCTGGAGCGTCGCGTCGGTCGAACCCCCGTACCGGAGCTTGAGCGCGCTCGGCGTGCCCTCCGCGACCACGACACCCCCGTCGACGATCACCAGCCGGTCGGCGAGCGCGTCCGCCTCGTCGAGGTAGTGCGTGGTGAGGACGACCGTGGTGCCGTGCTCGTCGCGCAGGCGGCGGACGAGGTCCCAGAGGTCGGCGCGGCTCGCCGGGTCGAGGCCGGTGGTCGGTTCGTCGAGGAACAGCACCTTCGGGCGGTGGGCGAGGCCGAGCGCGATGTCTAGCCGGCGGCGCTGGCCGCCGGAGAGCGCCGACGTCCTGCGGTCGAGGAGGCCGGTCAGGTCGAGGTCACGGGCCAATTCGTCGGCGCGCTCGACCGCCTGCCGCTTCGTCAGGCGGTAGAGGCGGCCCTGCGTGACCAGTTCCTCCCGTACGGAGACCTGGGGGTCGACCCCGCCCGACTGCGCCACGTACCCGCACACGCGGCGGACGCCCGCCGGGTCGGTGGCGAGGTCGTGGCCGGCGACGGTGGCGGCGCCGCCGGTGGGGGCCAGCAGGGTCGTGAGCATCCGGAGCGTGGTCGTCTTGCCGGCGCCGTTCGGGCCGAGGAGGCCGAGGATCTCGCCCGGCGCCACGGTGAGATCGATGCCGCGGACCGCCTCGACGGGGCCGCTCTTGGTCTGGAAGGTCCGGGCCAGGCCGGCCGTGCTGATGATGGGCATGGGTCAAGAAAAACAGAGGCACTTAAATTTTGCAATGCCTCCAAGATTTAAGGGAGTCCAATAAGTCCGGGTCCGGCCTACGATGAGGCCATGGCAGAGGGGCTCAGGGAGCGGAAGAAGCGCGAGACCAGGCAGCGCATCTCGGACATCGCCACGGGGCTGTTCCTGGAGCACGGCTTCGTCACCGTCACGATGGTCGATGTCGCGGAAGCGGCCGATGTGTCCGTGAACACCGTGTACAACTACTTCCCGGCCAAAGAGGACCTCTTCTTCGACCGCAGCAAGGGCGTGATCGACCGGCTCTCGCGCTGGGTGCGCGGCCGGGGCCCCGGCGAGTCGGCCGCCGCCGCCGTCCTGCGCGAACTGCGCGAGGAGGTCGAGGCGGTCTCGCCGCGGGTCGGCCTGATGGAGGGTTACGACCGGTTCATGCGGGTCATCCATGACGCGCCCGCGCTCCGCTCCCGCCTGTGGAGCCTTCAGCAGGAGGTCCACGACCATCTGGCGGACACCCTGCGCGAGGAGACGGGCGCGGCCCCGGGCGATCCGATGCCCGGGCTGATGGCGGGCCAGATCGGCTGGCTCCACCAGACGGTCATGAGCGCCGTCGGCCGTGAGATGGTCGCCGGGCGCGATCCGGCCGAGGTCTCGCGCGAGGTGCTGGTCCTGCTGGACGGCATGGAGGACCTTTTGAGCGAGAAGGTCCTCAACTACGCCGTCCGGGCGGCGGAATGAGCCGCCCGGTGTGATGTCCGTCAGATGAGACGTGACGCGCATTACTTAGCGGTCACACGGCACCTCACGAGCGCTATGGTCCGCCGGAGAGGCAACTCGGAGGTGTGTTGTTCGGGGCTGTCTCGCGATGTCAACGCCAGTCGTCCCGGTCGGCCTTCCGCCGGCCGGAGTCCGGGGTCGCGCGGCGGTGGCCGCCCATCGACGCGGCCCCCGGGAAGAAGCAGCAGGGGAGTCGGACAGTGGCAGGGAAGCTCGCCGTCATCGGGGCCGGACTCATGGGGTCCGGTATCGCCCAGGTCGCCGCACAGGCGGGCTGGGACGTCGTCCTGCGGGATGTCACCGACGCGGCGCTGACCCGTGGCACCGACGGCATCAAGGCCTCGTACGACAAGTTCGTGAGCAAGGGGAAGCTGGACGCCGGCGCGGCCGAAGAGGCGCTGGGCCGCATCACCACGACCACCGACCTGGACGCGGTCGCCGACGTCGACATCGTCGTCGAGGCCGTGTTCGAGAAGCTGGAAGTCAAGCACGAGATCTTCCGTACGCTCGACAAACTGGTGAGGGACGAGACCGTGCTCGCCTCCAACACCTCCGCCATCCCGATCACCAAGATCGCGGCGGCCACCGAGCGCCCGGAGCGGGTCGTCGGCGTCCACTTCTTCTCGCCGGTGCCGATGATGCAGCTCTGCGAGCTGGTCCGCGGCTACAAGACCAGCGACGAAGCGCTCGCGAGTGCGCGGGAGTTCGCCGAGTCGGTCGGCAAGACCTGCATCGTCGTCAACCGCGACGTGGCCGGCTTCGTCACCACCCGGCTCATCTCGGCACTCGTCGTCGAGGCGGCCAAGCTGTACGAGTCGGGCGTGGCCACCGCCGAGGACATCGACCTGGCCTGCAAACTGGGCTTCGGTCACGCCATGGGACCCCTCGCCACCGCCGACCTCACGGGTGTCGACATCCTGCTGCACGCGGCGAGCAACATCTACACCGAGTCCCAGGACGAGAAGTTCGCCCCGCCGGAACTGATGCGCCGGATGGTTGACGCCGGTGACATCGGACGCAAGAGCGGGCAGGGCTTTTACACGTACTGACACACGTACCGACTCTGTGGTGATCCACGGCCCGTCACACCGTCACTCGTCAGGGTGATTTGGGTATCGGTTCGCTCACGGACGGCAACTTCTGCCCCGGTACGGCAGTCAGTCCTGGCAACACCTTGCACACAGGACACGACGAAGACGCCGAGTACGAAAAACGCACTCTCGGGGAGCGCATATGCACATCAGGGGCGACCACGCCGAGCTGGTCGTCGGGGGCCGCCTCGACGTCCGCAGCGCGGCGGACGCCCGTACGGTCCTGCACACGGCCATCGACGACGGCGTCGGCGACCTGGTGCTCGACCTGTCAGAGCTGGACTCCTGGGACGCCACCGGGCTCGGTGTCATCATGGGGGCCCACCGGCGGGCGGGGCGGTACGGCCGGAGGCTTGTGCTGCGCGGCGTCCCGCCGCAGATGCAGCGCCTGCTGGTGGCCACCCGACTCCACCGCATCCTGGCGATCGAGGGCGGTATCGGGGTCGAATCACTGCCCAGGGTGTGACGCCCCGGGCGTCACTTCGGCCCCTTGGGCGGGTGGCTCCGCGTCACTGCCGCAAACGGCGAAGATCGGAACGGAAGCGGCGTACGAAACCCGTACCTCGCGAACAATCCTCACGAAGCTGTGACGTCTCGGACGGCGCGGTACCCCGTGTGTTCGTAGATACTGTGCGAAGGTTTAGGGTTCGCGTGCCCGCGTGTTGATGAACCCGTCAGTGGGCACCGGACCAGAAGCGACAGCGCAGTGTGCGGCAGGCCGGAGGGGGCTCGGCACACGACGCTTTTGGGGGGCTTGGACCTATGGACCCGACCAACCGGGGACCCGAAGACTACGGTCACGACGACGACTCGGCGCCACGACAGCGCCCACCGCGCGAGCCTTTGACGCACGTGCTCGGGCAGGGTGGCGTCCAGCACACACCCGCACCGGCCCGGACCGTCCAGCTGGTCGCGGGCGACCATCTGCTCACCGTCAATCCCGTCGACGGCAGCGAGATCGAGCTCTGCCCGCCGGGCGAGCGGCCGCCGCGGCCCACGAAGTTCAGCGCCGCCGAGCGCACCGAGCAGACCCGCTCCGCACGGCCGCCCGTCCCGCCCGGGGCGCCGGGGCCCGGCCTGCCGCTCCTGGAGCGCCAGGAGGAGCGTGAGCGGCTCGTACGGCTGCTCGCACGCGGACGCTCCGTACGGCTCACCGGGCCCTCGGGCTCGGGCCGCACCGTCCTCCTGGACGCCGTGGCCGACGACTGCGCGGATCTCGCGCCCGACGGCGTGATCCGCCTCAGCGGCCACCGCCGCACGGCCGACGATCTGCTGCACGACCTCTTCGCCGCCGTCTACGACGCTCCGCTGTACCGGCCGGAACAGGACGAACTGCTCGCACTCGTCCACGAGATCGGCGCGGTCGTCGTCCTGGACGACGTGGAGTTCGGCGGCAACGCGCTCGAAGACCTGCTCGACGCCACACCCGAGTGCGCCTTCCTCGTCTCCGCGACACCCGAGATCGCCGCGCCGTCCGCCGACTCGCTCCTCGAAGAGGTCTTCCTCAGCGGTCTCGGCCGCGCCGGCGGACTCGAACTGCTGGAGCGTGCCGTCGGCCGCGTCCTGACCGAGGAGGAGGCCAACTGGGCGGGCGACCTCTGGTTCGAGTCCGAGGGACTCCCGCTGCGCTTCGTCCAGGCCGGCGCCCTGCTGCGGCAGCGCGACCAGCTGAGCGCCGACCCGGCGGCCTTCGACGACTTCGGCCGCTACTCCGGCGAGTACGACGACGCGCCCGTGGACGCGCACGCCGACTCCGCCGCCTCTGCCGTCCCGTCCGTCTCCTCCGCCGACGAGTCCTCCGGCACCGAGGACCGCCGCGAGGTACCGCTGCCCTCGCTCGCCGAGGGTGCCGCGCCCGCCGCGCTGCTCGCCTCCCGGCTCAGCGAGTCGGCCCGCGCCACCCTGCGCTTCGCCGTCGCCCTGGGCGGCGAGGTGCCGCACCAGGCGCATCTGCCCGCCATCGTGGGGCACACCCACGCCGACGCCGCGCTCGCGGAACTCGTCGGCTGCGCGCTCGTCACCCCGGTCGGCTCGCACTACCGGCTCGCGGCCGGCGTGCAGACCCAGCTGGAGAGCGCCGGATACGCCGCGGACGCCGAGGAGACGGCCCGCGCCGCCGCCCGGCACTACGCCTGGTGGGCCGGGCACCCGTCCGTCACCCCCGAGCGGGTCTGCGCCGAGGCCGACGCCGTGCTCGCCGCCCTGGTCGCCCTGGTGCCGCTGACCGTGCCGCCGGCCGAGGACGAGGAGAACGCCACGGCGGTGGAGCTGGCCCGGACGGCCGCGCCCGCCTTCGCCGCGGGACTGCACTGGAGCGCCTGGGAGCGCGCGCTGCGCTCCGGCAGCGAGGCCGCCCGGCTCGCCGGCGAGGTCTCGGATCAAGCCTATTTCCACCACGAGTTGGGCATCCTCGCGCTCTGCGGCGGACAGCTCGACCGGGCCCGCGCCGAACTGGAGGCCTCCGTCGGCCTGCGCGGCGCCCTCGCCGACAAGCGCGGCACCGTCGCGGGCCGGCGGGCCCTGGCCCTGGTCGCGGACCGCTCGGGCTTCTCCAGCCTCCCGGCCTCGTTCGGGCAGGGGGGACCCCCGGCGCTGCCCGCGGCGATCGGCTCCACGTCCGGCGAGGAGGTGCCCGACGCGCGGTACGAGGAGTCGGCGTCCCCGCCCGGCGGCGTACCGGCCGCGCTCGCACCGGTTCCCTCGCCGCAGGGACCCGGCGAGCCCGCCACGCTGGTCACGCACCGCACCGGGCCCGCCGCCTCGGCCGGGGCCGGGGGAGCGAAGGCCGCGGGGGCGCGGGCAGGCGGGATGAAGGGCCTGGTCAACGGCACCCGGCGCAATCTGGTGGCCGCCGGGGCGGGCGCGCTGCTCGCCGCCGTGCTCGGCACGGTGGTGACGCTCGGCGCGACCTCCAACCCCGACGACAACACCCCGTCGGAGAAGGTCGGCGTCAACCCGTCGGCCAGCGCGGACGACGACGGCGAGGGGCTCGGCGCGGACCGCCCGAAGAAGGGCAGCGGCGACGCCGACTCGACGGCCCGTCCGACCGACCCGGGCAAGGACGGCGTCCTCGGCACCTCGGACGACCCGACACCGACGTCGACCGGCGAGCCGTCGGACGACCCGAGCGGGTCGAAGGACCCGAGCCCGACCACGTCCACGACGAAGCCGCCGTCGTCCACGACGAAGCCGCCGACCTCACCGAAGCCGTCGAACACTTCGAAGCCGCCGACGAGTTCGACGCCGACCCCCACGCCGACGCCGACACCGACCGGGCCCTCCGGGGAGCCCAGCGAGACGCCGCCGACCGAACCGTCGACCTCCGACTCGGCCAGTGGCCCCGCGTCCAGCCCGGCCACGAGCAGCAGCTCCGCGACCGGCGGCGCACCCGGGTCGCCGACGGTGATCTGAGGCACGCGGACGCCGCACATGGCGGTGGGCCGGAACCCTTCAAGGGTTCCGGCCCACCGCCATGTCGTACGAAGTATCTCGGCCGGGCTCAGAACAGCCGCAGCTTGTCGTCCTCGATGCCCCGCATCGCGTTGTAGTCGAGGACCGTGCAGCCGATGCCCCGGTCCGTGGCGAGCACACGGGCCTGCGGCTTGATCTCCTGCGCGGCGAAGATGCCGCGGACCGGCGCGAGATGCGGGTCGCGGTTCAACAGGTCCAGGTAGCGCGTCAGTTGCTCCACGCCGTCGATCTCGCCGCGCCGCTTGATCTCCACGGCGACGGTTTTGCCGTCCGCGTCGCGGCACAGGATGTCGACCGGGCCGATGGCCGTCATGTACTCGCGGCGGATCAGCGAGTAGCCCTCGCCGAGGATCTCGATCCGGTCGGCGAGGAGCTCCTGGAGGTGCGCCTCCACGCCGTCCTTGATCAGGCCGGGGTCGACACCGAGCTCGTGCGAGGAGTCGTGGAGGACCTCCTCCATGGTGATGATGAGCTTCTCGCCCGCCTTGTTGATGACGGTCCACACGCCCTCGTCGTCCCCCGAACCCTCCTTCAGGGTGCAGGGCGGCGACATCCAGTTGAGGGGCTTGTAGGCCCGGTCGTCCGCGTGGATCGAGACGCTGCCGTCCGCCTTCACGAGGATGAGACGGGGGGCCGACGGGAGATGGGCGGTGAGCCGGCCCGCGTAGTCAACGGAGCAGCGGGCAATGACGAGACGCATGGTCGGCAACGCTACTCGACCGGCACGGGTCGGCGCGATCCGGCCAGGAGGCTCGTTGACCGGAGCGTTTCCCGTCACCTTCCCTGTCGCCCCTGTTTCCCCGTATAAGCCCTGTTCGAAAGTGGCCGGTTGTGTGCACGTTGGGTCTTCGCCGTGTGCTCAATGTCCTGGTGCGGCCACGAACAGTTGCCTACCGTATAAACGGGAGGTCGCGATGTATGTACTCAGCGTGTTCGGCATCGCGGTCTCCTTCCCTGTCCGTCAACCCCCTCTGCCGAGGGGGTGCGAGAGGAGAACCCATGTCGCTCGACGTCTCACCGGCCCTACTCGAAAAGGCCGAGCGAGGCGAGGTCGACGAAGCGGAATTCGTCGACTGCGTCCGGAGCTCCCTGCCCTACGCATGGGAGATGATCAGCTCCCTGGTGGCCCAGCTGAAGGTGGACGGCGGCAACTTCGCCGACAACCAGACGCCGCCGCCGGACGAGCAGGCGCGGGGCCAGCTGCTGCGTGCCCTCGCGAGTGACGCGATACGAGGTGCGTTGCAGCGGCACTTCGGGGTGCGCCTGGCCTTCCAGAACTGCCACCGGGTGGCGGTGTTCCCGCTGGACGGCTCGGTGGACGACACCCTGACCCGCTTCACGTCGGTGCGCAGTCAGCTGCTGAACCAGTCACCGGAGTTCCGGGACTGCTGATGCGGTGATGCCGCCCAGCTTGCCGCTCCGTACGCGGGAGGTGTTCTGTACGGGAGCGGCAAGCCTCCCGTGGCTCGGGCCTGTTCGGCCCGGGCCCCGGGTCCGCGGAGGCGGGGTGTCGTGCTCCCGGGCCGGTGCGCCGGTCCGCCGCTCACCGCAGCCTGGGCAGTACCTCGTCCCCCAGCCGCCGTACGTTCTCCTCCGTGGCGGCCAGATCGCCGGAGCCCTCCACGAGGAGCGCGAAGCGGGTGATGCCCGTGCGCTCGGAGGTCGCCGCGAGGCGGTCCGCGCAGAGCCGGGGGGTGCCCACCGGGTGCAGCCCGCAGAGAAGTTCGGTGTAGGCCACGGGGTCGCGCATCGAGCGCGTGCGGTCGTCCACCGTCACATGGGCTTCCAGCCCCTGCCGCAGCCATCCCGGCATGGCCTTCTGCAGCGTCTCGACGGCGTCCGTCCGCCGGTCCGCGATCTGTGCCACTCCGGCCGACACATGGGACGCTGCGGCGACCGCGATGTCGTCGGGGGAGTACCCCGCCGCGAGCGCGCACGTACGCCACAGCGCGACCATCTCGGCCTTCTCCTCGTCCCCCACATGCATCCCGAGAAGCATCGGAAGCCCGCGCTCGGCGGCCATCCTGACGCTCGAAGGCGAGGTGCACGCGACGACGACCTCGGGGCTCTCGCCGCCCGACAGGGCCTCCGACGGCCGTGGCACGACCGCGACCTCACGGAAGCCGAAGCGCTCGGAGCCGCCCGCCACGGCCGGTTCACGCAGCCAGCTCATCAGCAGATCGAGTGATTCCGGGAACCCCTGTTCGTATGCTTCGAGGCCCGTCCCGAAGACCTCCAGGTCGACCCACGGCCCGCCGCGCCCCACCCCGAGAGAGAAGCGCCCGCCCGAGGTCACGTGCAGCAGCGCGGCCTGTTCGCCGAGGGCCACCGGGTGCACGGTGGGCAGCACGCTGACCGCCGTGCCGACGCGGATACGGCGGGTGCGGCCCAGCAGCAGCGCCGCGAGCGTCACGGCCGACGGGCACGTCCCGTACGGCACGAAGTGGTGCTCGGCCAGCCACACCGTGTCCAGCCCGGCCTCCTCGGCGACCTCCGCCGACCGCACCGCGCGGTGCAGCGCCTCGCCCTGTCCCTGACCGGGAAACTGGGCCGCCAGAACGAAACTTCCTACGCGCATCGCGCTCCTGCCTCCTTGAGCCGACGAGGCTCCCCCATCCCGCATAACCGTCTGACACGTGCCAAAGACACGGCTTGGCGGGGAGATTGGCGGATTGTCTGCAGAATGAGCCGACTGCGCGGGGGATCTGTGGGGTTTGGTGACGTACGCGTACCCCCGGGTGCTCCGCGTAGGCTGGTCGCGGCCCCTGCTCCCTGTATAGCTCCGTGAGGTGTCCTGTGTCCCCGCGTCGCAACCGTCCCCACGTCGGTGGCTCCGGCCGGAGCGCGGACGAGGACCCGTCCGACCGGTACGGCGGCTGGCAGTCGGCCGAGAGCTGGCAGGGCGAGTCGTGGAGCGTGCGGCACGTGGCGGGCGCGAGCGCGCAGGGCAAGACCTATCGCTGCCCGGGCTGCGACCAGCAGATCCCCTCCGGCGTCCCGCACGTGGTGGCCTGGCCGGAGCACTCCGGTGTGGACGAGCGCCGCCACTGGCACAAGTCGTGCTGGAACGCGAAGGACCGCCGCACCACGAGGGTGCAGCGGTCCCGGAACGCGCCGAGGTTCTAGGCCCCGGGCCGGCGCTCGGACAGCCCGGCGCTCAGACGTCCCGTCGTTCGAGGAGCGCGTACGCGCCCGCGATCGCCGCGGCGGTCACCCCGACGAGCAGGACGAGCTGCGAGCCGCCCCCGCCGTTCTCGGAGTCCAGCTCGAAGATCTTGGCGAGCGCGTTCGGAGCGTTGTATTCCGTCATCTTCTCGCCGAGCGTCCGCAGGCTCTCGGACATCATCAGGAACGCCGGCAGGATCGCCGGCACGAGGACCAGGCCCAGCATCGCGGTGATCGCGCCCGCGGAGTGCCGCAGCATCGAGCCCACGGCGAGCGCGAGCACGCCGAGCAGCGACACGTACAGCGCGCCCATCAGGACGGTCCCGCCCCACTTGTTGTCCGAGGCCCCGCCGTGCATGCCCGACGTGATCAGGCCGACGAACCCGATGGCGAACGCCGACACGACGAACGCGACGACGAAGAAGATCAGCAGCTTGGCGGTGAGCACCCGGTGACGCTGCGGCGAGGCCGTGAACGTCGTACGGATCATGCCCGTGCCGTACTCGGACGAGACCACCAGCACGCCCAGGGTGATCAGGCAGATCTGCCCGAGGATCAGCCCGAAGAACGCGGGGATCGTGTAGGGGACGTCCGCGTAGTCGTTGCTGTCCGTGTTGGCGGCGACGAGGAGGCCGATCCCCACGACCAGGAGCAGGAAGACGCCGAGCGTCCACATCGTGGAGCGCACCGACTTGATCTTCGTCCACTCCGAGGTGAGCGCGTGCCCGAGATGGGTGCGCGTGATCGGAATCGGCGAGGTGTACGAAGTCCCGGGCGCCGACTGCCAGTTCGGGGCAGGGGCGGCCTGCTGGTGTGTCTGCGGCTGGGGCGTGCTCATCGGGCGTCCTCGGGCTTGGTCAGGTCGGGGGCGGCGGAGGAGGGCTGCGCGGAGGCGGCCGGAGACGGTGCGGGAGCGGGCTGCGCGGGCTGCGCAGGGGCCGGCTGAGCGGGCTGGGCGTACGGATTGGGCACTCCGGCACCCGGGACGCCCGGAGCGCCGTAAGGGCCCGCGGGCGGCTGTCCCTGGGGCATCGCGAACGGCTGCCCGCCGTGCTGGGGCGACGGCGGCGCGTACCAGCCCGGCTGGCCCTGGCCCGGCACCGGCATCTGCGGCGGCGGCACCGCCCCCGGCGGCAGCTGCTGCTGCAGGCCCGCGCGCTGGTCGGTGGTGGAGCGGTAGTCGACCGCGCCCTGCGTCATCCGCATGTACGCCTCCTCCAGCGACGCCTGATGCGGGGACAGCTCCCACAGCCGTACATCCGCCTCGTGGGCGAGGTCGCTGATGCGGGGGAGCGGCAGCCCGGTGACGCGCAGCCCGCCGTCCTGCTCGGGCAGCACCTGACCGCCCGCCTCCGTGAGCGCGGCCGTCAGCTTCTCGCGCTGGGCGGGATCGGTGCCGGGGGTGCGCACCCGGGCGAAGTCGGCCGAGTTGTGCGAGATGAAGTCGCGCACGCTCATGTCGGCCAGCAGCTGTCCGCGGCCGATCACGATGAGGTGGTCGGCCGTGACGGCCATCTCGCTCATCAGGTGCGAGGAGACGAAGACGGTCCGGCCCTCCGCGGCCAGCGACTTCATCAGGTTGCGCACCCAGAGGATGCCCTCGGGGTCGAGTCCGTTGACCGGCTCGTCGAAGAGGAGCACCTGCGGGTCGCCGAGCAGCGCGGCCGCGATGCCGAGCCGCTGGCCCATACCGAGCGAGAAACCCTTGGAGCGCTTCTTCGCCACGTCCTGGAGGCCCACGACGCCGAGCACCTCGTCCACCCGGCGGGCGGGGATGCCCGACAGTTGCGCCAGGCACAGCAGGTGGTTGCGGGCGTGCCGGCCGCCGTGCACGGCCTTGGCGTCGAGCAGCGCGCCGACCTGGCGCGGGGCGTTGGGCAGCCTGCGGTACGGGTAGCCGCCGATCGTCACCTGCCCGGCGCTGGGGTTGTCCAGCCCGAGAATCATCCGCATGGTCGTGGACTTGCCCGACCCGTTGGGGCCGAGGAAGCCGGTGACGGAGCCCGGCCTGACCTGGAAGGAAAGGTTGTACACGGCCGTCTTGTCGCCGTAGCGCTTCGTCAGGCCGACTGCCTCGATCATTCTCCGCACCCATCGAAAGGTTCAGGACGTCGGGGCACACGCCCCCGTAAGGATTAGGAGGATATCGGGGCGCTGACGGTTCCCTTCAAGAGCGGGTAAAAAACCGCACGCTACGCATCGCGCCTTTTCAGCAGCACGTATCCGCCGATCACCGCGACGACGACCCACAGCACCATGATGCCCAGCCCTCCCCAGGGCCCGTACGGTACGTCGTCGTCGAGCGGGGTGACCACCTGCATGATCTTGCTGCCGGCCTGGTCGGGGAGGAACTGCCCGATCTTCTTGGTGGCGGAGACGTTGCCGAGGACGGCGGAGATCAGGAAGAAGAACGGCATCAGGATGCCGAGGGAGAGCATCGGGCTGCGGAGCATCGTCGCGACGCCCATCGAGAAGACGGCGATGAGGGTCATGTAGAGGCCGCCGCCGATGACCGCGCGCAGGACACCCGGGTCGCCGATCGCCGCCTTGTGCGAACCGAGCATCGCCTGGCCGAGGAAGAACGCGACGAAACTGGTCACGATGCCCACGAGGAAGGCGAGTACGGTCGCCACCGCCATCTTGCCGAACAGGAACGTGCCGCGCTGCGGGACGGCGGACAGGGAGGTGCGGATCATGCCGGTGCTGTACTCGTTGGACACCACCAGCACACCGAACACGATCATCGCCAGCTGGCCGAGGCTCATCCCGGCGAAACTGATGTAGGTCGGGTCGAAGGAGAGCCGGTCCTTCGCGCTCATGTTGTCGAACTCGTTCTTGGACAGCAGCGAGATCAGCACACCGAGCACGACGGTCACCACGGCGGCGAGGCTCAGCGTCCACAGCGTGGACGCCACCGACCGGATCTTGGTCCACTCGGACCTCAGCACCTGGGTCGCGGCCATGGAGTCAGCCCTTCTTCCAGTCGTCGCCCCACTGGGGGCCCGGCGCCGGCGGTCCCGGCTGCTCGCCGGGGAGGGGCGGTGGCGCGGCGCCCAGCGGGGTGTCGGTGTGCGCGTGGTACTCCACCGACTCCGCCGTGAGCTGCATGAAGGCCTCCTCCAGCGAGGCCTGCTGGGGGCTCAGTTCATGCAGCACGATCCGGTGCTGTGCGGCCAGCTCGCCGATGTCCTCGGGCCGGTGCCCGTCCACCTCCAGCGTCCCGACGCCGTTCTCCACGACGATGATCCCGGCCCGGTGCAGCACGTCGAGCAGCAGCTCGCGCTGGGGCGACCGGATGCGTACGTACGACCGGGAGTTCTCCCGGATGAAGTCGGCCATGGACGTGTCGGCGAGCAGCCTGCCCTGGCCGATCACGACGAGATGGTCGGCGGTCAGCGCCATCTCGCTCATCAGGTGCGAGGAGACGAAGACGGTACGGCCCTGGGCGGCGAGGGACTTCATCAGGTTCCGGATCCAGTGGATGCCCTCGGGGTCGAGCCCGTTGACCGGCTCGTCGAACATCAGGATCCGGGGGTCGCCGAGCAGCGCGCCCGCGATACCGAGCCGCTGGCCCATGCCGAGCGAGAAGCCCTTGGCCTTCTTCTTCGCCACCGCGGTGAGCCCGACGGTGTCGAGGACCTCGTGCACCCGGCTGCGCGGGATGCCGTTGCTCTGCGCGAGGCACAGCAGGTGGTTGAAGGCGCTGCGGCCGCCGTGCATGGCCTTGGCGTCGAGGAGGGCGCCGATGTACGTCAGCGGGTCCTTGAGCCGGTCGTAGTGCTGCCCGTCGATCCGGACGTCCCCCGCGGTCGGCCGGTCGAGCCCGAGCATCATCCGCATCGTCGTGGACTTCCCGGCCCCGTTCGGCCCGAGAAACCCGGTGACGATCCCGGGCCGCACTGCGAACGTCAGCTGATTCACAGCCATCTTCTCGCCGTACCGCTTGGTCAGCCCCGCAACCTCGATCATGCGCCCACGCTAAAACGCGACAAAGCCCCCTGCCACTGGAGGCAGGGGGCTCGGATGGCGCCCCCGAAGAGGCGCGGGGCTGTATGGATGTGCGGCTCCGCCGCGTGGGCGCGACCAGCCACAGCCCTTTTCAGGGGCGCGGGGAACTGCGCGACCAGCCGTGGCCGGCCCGCAGATCCCCACAGCCTCAACCCGACCCGTGCCGGGCCGGCGCCGAGCGGGCCGGCGTCTAGCGGGACTGCTGAGCCGGCACCCCGCGGGTGATCGGCTCGTCCTCGGCGGGCGAACCCGCCGCGGCGACAGCCGCACCCGTGAGCGTCGCGAGCATCTCGCGCACGTTCGTGAGCTGCGCGTTGATCGAGTCACGCCGGTTCGTGAGCGCCGCGAGCTCCCGCTCGGACTCGGACCGGATCCGGTCGGCCTTCGCGTTCGCGTCGGCGACGATGTCCTCGGCCTGCCGCTGAGCCGTCTCGACGGTCTGACGAGCACGACGCTCGGCGTCCGTACGCAGCTTCTCGGCCTCGAGCCGAAGCTGCTCCGCACGGTGCTCGATCTCCGCGAGACGCTTCTCGGCCTTGGCCTGACGCGAGGCCAGGTCACGCTCGGACTGCTCGCGCCGCTTGGCGAGGTTCGTCTCGAAGTCGGCGGCGGCCTGCGCGGCCTTCGCGCGGGTCTCCTCGAAGAGGGCGTCCGCCTCCTCGCGCTTCGACTGCGCGTCCTTCGTCGCCTCCTGACGGAGCTGCGAGGCGTCCGTCTTGGCCTTCTCGACGATCCGGACGCCTTCGTCCTCCGCCTTGGACTTGCGGTCCGCAGCGAACGATTCTGCGTCGTTGCGCACCTGCTGGGCTGCCGACTCGGCCAGCTCACGGTGCTGCTCCGCCGCGCGGCGGGCCTCCTCGCGCAGGTCCTTGGCCTCCTCCTCGGCGAGGCGGAGGATCTTCTCGACGCGGGCACCGAGGCCGGCGTACGACGGCTCGGCGTCGCTTACCTGGGCCTGGGCGTTCTGCGTTTCGAGATGGAGTTCCTCGATGCGCTTCTCGAGAGCAGTGATACGGGCCAGAGCGCTGTCACGGTCGGAGACGAGCTTCGAAATGCGTTCGTCCACCTGAGCGCGGTCGTACCCACGCCGCACAAGCTCGAAGCCGTAGGGGGAAGTGTCGCTCATGGGGTTCCTGTCGAATGAGACCGGTGAGGTGATAGGTGGAATCCTAGGGGCCAAAACGGTGTGTCATCGAGCAGTAGCCCGATTGATATGGAGAATGACACCCTTTTTGGTGGCTAACGGCCGGAACGCTTGCCAGGGAGCTTCACCGAAGCCCCCCGGCATGCACGGAAGTTGCCCATCTGGCTAGCCCTCGGACGGCTTGCCACCCGAACGGGTCGCACCGGCCGCCGCGCCCGCTTTGACGCCCCCGTCCTTGCCACTCGACGGCGCCTCAAAGGACTCCAACGCCTCCAGGACGTCCTGGACACGGGAGATCTCGGCATTGATGTCCTGCCGACGGCGGACCAGCACCTCCAGCTCGCGCTTGCCCTCCTCGACCGCGGCCCGCGCCTCGCGCACCGCCTCGGATCTGATCGCCTCGGCCTCGGCGATGAGCGCGGCCTTCTTCTGCTCGGCCTCCTTGAGGAGCCCCTCGGCCTTCTTCACCGCGGCGATCCGGACCTTGCTCGCCTCCGAACCGGCCTCCGACACGAGGTCCTTGGCCTTCGCCTCGGCCTCCTTGAGCTGGTCCTCGGCGGCCCTGATCAGCGCGTCGCACCGATCGCCCGCCGCCTTCATCGTCTCGGCGGACTCCCGGCGGGCCCGGTCGTGCAGTTCCTCGATCTCGCCGGTGATCCGGTCGCGCAGCTCCTCGGCGCGCTCTCTTATGGCCGTCGCGTCCCGGCGCGCGCCGACCAGCAGCTCGTCGGCGTCCGCCCTGGCCCGCTCCACCCGGGAGTTGCCCTCGACCGTCGCCTCGGACAGCAGCCGCTCCGCCTCGTTGCGCGCGGCGCCCACCATCGTGTCGGCCTGTGCCTCGGCGTCCGCGGTGGTCTTGTGCGCGGCCTGCTGCGACTCCGAGAGGAGCTTGTCGGCCTCGGCGGTCGTCTCCGTGATCAGCTTGTCGACCTGCTCGGCCGCCTCGGAACGCCGCTTGTTGGCTTCCTTGCGCGCCTTGTCCAGGGTGTCGTCGGCCTCGTCGCGTGCGTTCGACATGAGGCGGTCGGCCTCCTGGGCGGCCTCGGCCTTGAAGCGCTGGGCCTCCGACCGGATCCGCTCGGCGTGCTGCTGCGCGGTGCCGACCGTCTCGGCCGCCTCGGCGCGCAGCCGCTCCGCGTCGCCCGTCGCGTCCGAGATCAGCTTCTCGGCCTTCGCGACGGACTCGGCGCGGACGCGCTCCGCCTCCTGGTTCGTCTCGGCGGTGAGCCGCTCGACCTCGGCCGTCGTCTCGGTGATGAGGGTGTCCGCCTGCGTCGCCGCGTCCGAGCGGATGCGGTTGGCGTCCTCCCGTGCCTCGGCCCGGGAGCGCGAGGCGTCCTGCTCGGCCGCCGCGATGGCGTCCGAGGCCTCCGTCCGCGCCCGCTGTACGTACTCCGAGGCGTCCGAACGCAGCCGCTCGGACTCCGCGATGGCCTCCGCGACCGTGCGCTCCGCGAGGGACTTGGCGGCCTCCGCCTCCTCCCGCGCCTCGCGCCGGACCCGGTTGCCGTCCTCGGTCGCCCGCTCCCGCTCCGCGTACGCGTCGGCGCGGACCCGGTCGGACTCCTCCTGCGCCTCCGTGCGCGTGCGCTCCGCCACGTGCTCGGCGGCGCTGCGCAGGCCGTTGATCTCCTCCTGGGCCTGCTCGTGCAGCCCGGCCACGGCGTCGCGCACCTGCTGGGCGGTCTGCTCGGCGGCCGACACCATCTCGGTCGCCCGGCGGTCCGCCTCCTCGACCAGCCGTACGGCCTCGGTCTGGGCCTCCTCCACGCGGTTGCGCGCCGAGGCCAGCAGCTCCTCGCTCTGCTCGCGGGCCCGCTCGCGCTCCTGGTCGGCCTCCTGGCGCGCGGCACCGAGCAGTTCCTCGGCCTCGCGGCGGCGCCTGGCCGCCTCCTCCTGGGCCGCGGACAGCGCCTCGGCGGCCTCCGTGGCCAGCCGCTCGGCGGCGGCCTGCGCCTCCGCCCGTACGCGGTCGGCGGTGTCCTGCGCCTCCGACTTCAGCCGCTCGGCCTCCACCGCGGCGTCCGAACGCAGCCGTACGGCGATGGCCTCGCCCTCGGCACGCGACGCGGACGCGTCCGAGGCGGCCTCCGTGCGCAGCCGCTCGGCCTCCGTCTCGGCCTGCGCCTGGAGCGTACGGATCCGCTCGGCGGCCTCGGCGCGCAGCCGGTCGATCTCCTCGGCGGCCTCGCGGCGGATGGCCTCGCCCTCGGCCCGCGCGTCGGTCAGCGCCTGCTCGGCGGAGGCGAGGCGCTCCTCGGCCTCCGTGTGCAGCCGCGCCAGCCCCTCGGCCGCCTCGGCCTGCCGGGCCGCTATGGCCCGCTCGGTGTCCTCGTGCAGCTCCGCGGCGGCCCGCTCGGCCTCCGCCTTGATCTCCTCGGACTGCTCGACGGCCTCCGTGCGGTGCCGCTCGGCCTCCGCGCGGGTGCGCTCCAGGGTCTCCTCGGCCTGCCGGCGCAGCGTCGTCGCGCGCTCGATGGCCTCGGTGCGGACCCGCTGGCTCTCCGTCGTGGCGTTCGACCGCAGCTCGTCCGCGTCGGCCTTCGCCTTGGACAGCAGCTCCTCGGCGGTCCTGGCCGCCTCCTCGATCTGCTGGACGGCCTCGCGCCGGGCCTCGGAGCGGATCCGCTCGCCCTCTTCGTTGGCGTCCGCGCGCAGCTGCTCGGCGTCGCCGCGCAGCCGGCGCGCCTCCTCCTGCAGCTCGACGGTCTTGGCGCGGTACTCCTTGGTGTCGTCCTTCGCCGTGCCCTTGAGCTGCTCGGCGATGTCGTGCGCCTCGGCGCGCAGCCGGTCCGCCTCCGCCTCGGCCTCGGCGCGGATGCGCTCGGCCTCCTCGGCGGCGGCCCTGGTGGTCGCCTTGGCGTCCTCGGACGCCTTGTTCAGGACGTCCTCGGCGGTACGGGCCGCCTTGGCGAGCTGGGACGCGGTCTCCTCGGCGGTGAGGCTGCGGGCGCTCTCCTCGGCCTCCGCGATGATCTTCTCGGCCTTGGTACGGGCGTCCGCGACGACCTGCTCGGCCTCGGACTTGGTGGACTCGGCCTCCTTGGTGGCCTCGCTGACCAGCCGGGCGACCTGCTCCTTGGCCGTACGCGTGCGCTGTTCGTTCGCCGACTCCGCGCTCGCGAGCGTCTTGGCCGCGGTCTCCTTGGCCTCGGCGAGGACCTTCTCCGCCTCGGCCCGCGCCTCGCGCAGCGCCGCCTCGGCCTCGTTGATGCGCTGTTCGGCGGCGCGGCTCAGCTCGCCGGCCTGACGGCGGGCGGCGTCCGAGTCGGACGCGGTCGAACTGCGCAGCTGCTCGGCGTGCTCGGTGGCCTCCTGGGCCTGCGTCGACGCGGCGTTCAGCAGCCGCTCGGCGTCGGTGCGGGCCCGGCGCAGCAGCGCCTCGGCCTCCGCACGCGCCCGCTCGGCGTCGCTCTGCAGCCGCTGGCGGGCCTCTCCCGTGATCCGCTCGGCCTCCGCGCGGGCGGCGGCGAGGGCCTGCTCGGCCTCGCTGCGCGACTCGTCGGCCAGCCGCCGGGCCTGCTGCTCGCTGCGGGCCCGCAGCTGCTCGGCCCACGCCACGTTCTCGTTGACGTGCGACTCGACGCTCTGCCGGCGCTCGGCCAGCTCCTGGTCGAGCTGCTGGCGACGGGTGACCGCCTCCTGATGCAGCTCCGCCTGGAGACGGGCGGCCTGCTCCGCGTGCTCCTGAAGGATCCGCTGCGTCTGCGCGCGGGCCTGGCTCAGCTCCCGCTCCGCGTCCTGGCGCAGCTGATCTGCCTGAACCTGCGCATTACGGAGCATCTGCTCGGCCTGATAGCCGATGTCGGCGCTGTCGTAGGCAGGCCGGGTCGCCAGACTGCGGCGCGCCTCGTGCAGCTTGGCGCGCAGCACCTCGACCTGATAGCCGAGGTCCTCGGCGTGCTGGACGGCCTTCTCCCGCTCGGTCTTCAGCCGTTCCATCTCGGCCTCGAACCGAGAGAGGTGGTCGACGTCAGCCGCCGGCTCTCGCTCCTGGCGTTCGTAGCCCCGCACTGCGCGGTCCCATCCGTCCCCTGGTCGCAAGTCTCTCCAAACGAGCACCGTCCATCCGCCGGACAGGGCCCCCGGGGAATGGTGTCAGATCAACGGCGGAGCAAGGGCTGCTCCCCCGACGCTCGTCCCCCGAAACCTGGACCCCGGCCCTCGGATCCTGACGATGAGGACCCGGACCGCCCCATGGAGGCGACGGCCGTGCCCAACCCTACCGGCCCAGATATACGGAGGTCAGTGCTCAGGTGACTCAACTGGCGCCGAAGTGACCAGTTCTGTCAGGACGCCATGGCAATCCTTCGGGTGCAGAAAGGTGATCCTGGAGCCCATCGAACCCCTGCGCGGCTCGTCGTACAGCACGCGTACGCCCTTGTCCCGGATGCCGGCCGCGTCGGCGTCCACGTCCGCCGTGCCGAAGGCGATGTGATGTACGCCCTCACCGTTCTTGGCCAGCCACTTTCCGACCGCGGAGTCCTCGCGGGTGGGCTCCAGGAGCTGCAGGTAGGAGGCGCCGCCGTCGGACGTCTCATTGATCTTGAGCATGGCCTCGCGCACGCCCTGCTCCTCGTTGACCTCGGAGTGGTACACCTCGAAGCCGTATGTGGCCCGGTAGAACTCGACGGTCGCGTCGAGGTCGAAACAGGCGATCCCGATGTGGTCGATTCGCGTCAGCATGCTGTCAGTGCAGCGCTCCGACGGCGGTTACGCAACGTGCGCGCGATCACACGACGGGCCGGATGACGGCTGGCCTACCGCTCAGTACCTTCTTTGGTAAACCCTCGTTCACTCCTCGGCTGTGCAAGCTGGAAGGGGATCGCTCCTCATGTCTGGAACGAACAACACCACCTCCGTCATCGTTGCGGGTGCACGCACCCCGATGGGGCGGCTGCTCGGCTCCCTCAAGTCCTTCTCGGGCGCCGACCTCGGTGGATTCGCGATCAAGGCCGCCCTCGACCGTGCGGGCATCGGCGGCGACCAGGTGCAGTACGTGATCATGGGCCAGGTGCTCCAGGCCGGGGCAGGGCAGATCCCGGCACGCCAGGCCGCCGTCAAGGCGGGCATCCCGATGAGCGTCCCGGCGCTCACGATCAACAAGGTGTGCCTGTCCGGTCTCGACGCCATCGCGCTCGCCGACCAGCTGATCCGCGCCGGTGAGTTCGACATCGTGGTCGCGGGCGGCCAGGAGTCCATGACCAACGCCCCCCACCTGCTGCCGAAGTCCCGGGAGGGCTACAAGTACGGCGCGATCGAGATGCTCGACGCGATGGCGCACGACGGGCTGACCGACGCCTTCGAGAACATCGCCATGGGCGAGTCGACCGAGAAGCACAACACGCGGCTCGGCATCCTGCGGCCCGAGCAGGACGAGATCGCGGCCCTCTCGCACCAGCGGGCCGCCGCCGCCCAGAAGAACGGCACCTTCGAGGCGGAGATCACCCCGGTCGAGATCCCGCAGCGCAAGGGCGAGCCCGTCGTCTTCAGCCAGGACGAGGGCATCCGCGGCGAGACCACCTCCGAATCGCTCGGCAGGCTGCGCCCCGCCTTCACCAAGGACGGCACGATCACGGCGGGCTCGGCCTCGCAGATCTCCGACGGCGCCGCCGCCGTCGTCGTCATGAGCAAGGCCAGGGCCGAGGCGCTCGGCCTCGACTGGATCGCGGAGATCGGCGCCCACGGAAACGTCGCGGGACCCGACAACTCTTTGCAGTCGCAGCCGTCGAACGCCGTCCAGCACGCCCTCAAGAAGGAGGGCATCGGCGTCGAGGATCTTGACCTGATCGAGATCAACGAGGCCTTCGCCGCCGTCGCGGTCCAGTCAATGAAGGATCTCGGCGTGTCCACGGAAAAGGTGAACGTCAACGGCGGCGCCATCGCGCTGGGCCACCCGATCGGCATGTCCGGCGCCCGGCTCGTCCTGCACCTCGCCCTCGAACTGAAGCGGCGCGGCGGCGGCGTGGGCGCGGCGGCGCTGTGCGGTGGCGGCGGCCAGGGCGACGCACTGATCGTGCGGGTCCCGAAGGCCTGACGCACACGTAATCGGGAGCCGGCTGGCGTATCCGCCGGCTGATCTAGTGAACGGAGCTGTGATGCAGGACGTCCCCTCGCTGGTGGCCGCGGCCAGGGAAGGCCGGCCGCGGGCCGTGGCCCGGCTGATCTCCCTGGTGGAGGGGGCGTCCCCGCAACTGCGCGAGGTCATGGCCGCGCTGGCCCCGCTCGCGGGCAACGCGTACGTCATCGGCCTCACGGGGTCACCGGGTGTCGGCAAGTCGACCTCGACGTCGGCGCTCGTGTCCGCCTACCGACGGCAGGGCAAGCGGGTCGGCGTCCTCGCCGTCGACCCGTCGTCGCCGTTCTCAGGCGGCGCGCTGCTCGGCGACCGCGTCCGGATGTCGGACCACGCCTCGGACCCCGGCGTCTACATCCGCTCGATGGCCACCCGCGGACACCTCGGCGGGCTCGCCTGGGCCGCGCCCCAGGCCGTACGGGTACTGGACGCGGCCGGCTGCGACGTCGTCATCGTCGAGACCGTCGGCGTCGGCCAGTCCGAGGTCGAGATCGCCTCCCAGGCGGACACGAGCGTGGTGCTCCTCGCCCCCGGCATGGGCGACGGCATCCAGGCCGCCAAGGCCGGAATCCTGGAGATCGGCGACGTGTACGTGGTCAACAAGGCCGACCGGGACGGGGCCGACGCGACGGCCCGTGAGCTGAACCACATGCTCGGGCTCGGCGAGTCCCGTGGGCCGGGGGACTGGCGGCCGCCCATCGTGAAGACGGTGGCCGCGCGCGGGGAGGGTATCGACGAGGTCGTCGAGGCGCTGGAGAAGCACCGGGCGTGGATGGAGGAGCGGGGGGAGCTTGCCGCTCGGCGGCTCGCCCGGGCGGCGCGGGAGGTCGAGACGATCGCCGTCACGGCGCTGCGGGCGCGGATCGGTGACCTGCACGGGGACCGGCGCCTGAGCGCGCTCGCGGACCGGATCGTCGCCGGCGACCTGGACCCCTACGAGGCGGCGGACTCCCTGATCCAGAACCTGACCGGCACCTGAGAGCCCTTTTCCTCGCCCCCGCCGCCCCTACCCGTTCCCGTCACGTACTCGGGGGCGCTGCCCCCGAACCCCCGCTCCTCAAACGCCGGAGGGGCTAGTCCTTCAGCCCGTCCGGCGTTTGAGGACGAGCGCGTCAGCGCGATTGCGGGGGCGAGGGGGCGCAGCCCCCATGCGGGACGGGAACGGGTAGGGGCGGCGGGGGCGAGGAGACGCCGGTGCGGGGCACCCGGTCGCGGGTGCCCCTGCTGCCTGCCGGGGGAGGCGTCAGTCGTTGGTGCGGTCCGCCGTGATCTTGCCGGAGCCGGTGTCGACCCTCCAGTCACTGCCGGTGCCGTTCGCGGCGGTGGTGTCGACCTCCCACGCCTTGTCGGCACTCTCCTCGTCCAGGTCGACGGACGTCACCGTGCCCTTGGCGGCACCGGCCTCCGCGGCCTCGGCGGCGGTGACGGAACTGCCCTTCAGAGCGGCCCGGATCTGCGCGGTCTCGGCGGCGTCGTCACCGTCGTCGTCCCGGTCGACGTGGGAGCCGACGACCTTGCCGGTGGCCGGGTCGACCTGGACACTGTGCCAGGCGCCGCCGTTCGTGAGGATGTCCACGTCCCACACGTGCTTCGTGCCCTCGTCGTCGAGGTCGGCCGAGACCGCCGTGCCGGCCGTCTTCTGCAGCGCCGCCTCGATCGCGTCGGCGGCGTCGACCTTCGCGACCTTGGCGTCGGCGGCGTTCTCGGCCTTGTCCTCGGCGTCCTCGCCGGAGTCCCGCGCGGCCTGGTCCTCGGCCTGATCCTCGGCCCGGTCGTCGGCGTCGTTGTCGTCCGCGTCGTTGGCGTCCGTGTCGTCGTCACGGCCCGTGTCGTCGTTCGACGCCCGTACGTCGGACTTCGTCGTCGGCGCCTCGTCGTCACCCGAGACCGCGATGGCGGTCGCGGTGCCGCCGCCGATCAGGACAGCGGCCGTGACGGTGGCGATGACGATGTTGCGCTTCATGAGATTCCTCCTGAATGCGACTGGCTGCAACCAGTAACGGATGGTGTCGCCGGTTGCAGGTGGCTTGTGTGCCTCGTCTGCTGCTCGACAGGAACCAAGGTGGCCGACCGACGCTGAAGCGGACCTGAAGCACCCTGAAGGCTTCTTCAGGTTCGGTTTGCGACTCTTTACGCATGCGCCTGTTGATCGTGGAGGATGAGAAGCGGCTCGCCCTGTCGCTCGCCAAGGGCCTGACGGCCGAGGGGTACGCCGTCGACGTGGTCCACGACGGCCTGGAGGGGCTGCACATGGCCGGCGAGGGCTCGTACGACCTCGTCATCCTCGACATCATGCTGCCCGGCATGAACGGCTACCGGGTGTGCGGCGCCCTGCGCTCCGCGGGAAACGACGTGCCGATCCTGATGCTCACGGCCAAGGACGGCGAGTACGACGAGGCCGAGGGCCTCGACACGGGCGCCGACGACTATCTGACCAAGCCGTTCTCGTACGTCGTCCTCGTGGCCCGGGTGAAGGCGCTGCTGCGGCGGCGCGGCCCGGCGGGCGGAGCCTCACCCGTGTACGAGGTCGGGAACCTGAAGGTCGACACCGCCTCCCGGCGGGTGTTCCTCGCGGACGACGAGATCACCCTGACCACCAAGGAGTTCTCCGTGCTCGAACAGCTCGCCGTGCGGGCCGGGGAGGTCGTTTCGAAGGCCGACATCCTGGAGCACGTCTGGGACTTCGCGTACGACGGGGACCCGAACATCGTCGAGGTGTACATCAGCACCCTGCGCCGCAAGCTCGGCCCGGAGCTCATCAGGACCGTGCGCGGGGCCGGGTACCGGCTGGAGGTGCGGGCATGAGGCGGCGCATGAGATCGGTACGGGCCCGCGCCACGCTCGCCGCGACCCTCGTCGTCGCCGTGGCCCTGGTCGCGGCCGGTGCCGCCGTGCTGTTCGCGCTGCGGGCCAGCCTCATCGGCCAGGCGGACACCGAGGCCGACTCGGTGGCCCGCAACGCCGCCTCGGCGCTGTCGAACGGGTTCGCGTACAACGACCTCGACCTGCCGGACGGCGACGAGAACCCTGTCGAGGTCCTGGACCGGAAGGGGAAGGCAGTCGCCTCCGGCGAGGACGTCGAGGGCATGAGCGTGGTCGCCAAAGAATCGCAGCGGCTGAACTCCGTCGCCAACGACGACGCCGGCGACACGGACGAGGGAGTGGCGGACGAGGAGGACGCGCTGGAGGCCGGCGACATCGCCGACGAGACCTGGTACGGCGAGGGCACCGCGACCGTCGAGGGGGAGACGGACGACTACCGGTTCGCCGGGGTCGACGTGGTCACGAAGGGAGGTGTCCCGCTCACCGTCTACGCGGGCGCGCCGCTCTCCGCCGAACAGGGCGCCGTCGGCACGGCGCTGACGGCCATGCTGATCGGCCTGCCCCTGCTGCTGGTGACGGTCAGCGGGGTGACGTACGTCGTCACGAGGCGGGCGCTGCGCCCGGTGGAGGGAATCCGTGCCGAGATGGCCGCCATCACGGCCTCCGAGGACCTCTCGCGGCGCGTACCCGAGCCCGGCACCCACGACGAGATAGCCCGACTCGCCCGGACGACGAACCAGACGCTCGCCGCCCTGGAGGCCTCGGTGGAGCGGCAGCGCGCGTTCGTCGCCGACGCCTCGCACGAACTGCGCAGCCCCATCGCCTCCCTGCGCACCCAGCTCGAAGTGGGCGCCGCACACCCGGAGCTGCTCGACGTGGAAGGGGCCGTCGAGGACACCGTACGACTCCAGCGGCTCGCCGCCGACCTGTTGCTGCTCGCCCGGCTGGACGCGGGGGAGCGGTCGGCCGACGCGCGGTTCGATCTGGCCGCACTCGTCCGTACCGAGGCCGGAAAGCGGGCCGGGGACAGGGTCGACGTGTCCGTGGACGCGGAGGCCGTCGAGGTGAGCGGGTCCCGCGGGCAGCTGGCGCGGGTCCTCGGCAATCTGCTGGACAACGCGCAGCGGCACACGCGGTCGTCCGTCGCCGTGCGGGTGCGGCGGGTGGGGGACTGGGCGGTTCTTGAGGTCGCCGACGACGGGGAGGGGGTGCCCGCCGGGGAACGCGAGCGGGTTTTCGAGCGGTTCGTACGGCTCGACGAGGCCCGTGCGCGGGATGACGGCGGGGCCGGGCTGGGGCTGGCCATCGCCCGGGATGTGGCCGTGCGGCACGGGGGGACGCTGGGCGTCCGGGAGGCGGCGGGGGGCGGAGCTCTGTTCGAACTCCGCCTTCCCGCTCCGCTGGGGGAACGGTGATGGTCCTGCGGGCCGGTGGGGCTGGTCGCGCCGTTCCCCGCGCCCCTGACGGCGAAAGATTGCGCCGTTCCCCGCGCCCCTAAAGACCAAGAGACTGCGCCGTTCCCCGCGCCCCTTTGGGGGCGCCGCCGCGCGCGTTACGGGCGGCCCCGTTGGCCCCGGAGGTGTTCTGCGATCGGGGTCAGGGATTTGTGGAGTTCCTCCAGGGCCTCCGGCGAGAGGAGGTCGATGAAGTGGCGGCGCACGGAGCCCACGTGATGGGGTGCGACCTTCTGCATCGTCTCCATGCCGTGGTCCGTGAGCACCGCGTACAGACCGCGGCGGTCGGACTCGCAGTTCTCACGCCGGACCAGGTCCGCGTTCTCCATGCGGGTGATCTGGTGCGAGAGGCGGCTCTTGGACTGGAGCGTGGCGGACGCGAGGTCGCTCATCCGCATCCGTACGCCCTCCGACTCGGAGAGGTTCACCAGGATCTCGTAGTCGTTCATCGTCAGGCCGAACGGCTGGAGGTCTCTTTCGAGCTGATACGTCAACAGCCTGTTGACCTCCAGGTGGGTGCGCCATGCGCACTGCTCCGCATCGGTCAGCCAGCGGGTGGCCGTCTCGGTCTCCATGAATCAAGTCTACCTAAAAGGTTGAAAGGCGAACTAGTGAGGGTGGTGTGACGACGTGCACACGTTCGACGTCACACTCTGCAGACTACCGCTCACAGCCCGAAGCGACGCTGGAGGTCCCCCAGCTGTCCGGGAAGACGCGGTGCGCCGCCTTGCTGTCCCTGGTGACCTGGCACCCCGCCGCCACCGGGTACTCCCGGCTCGTTCGGCACCGCCCCCGCCGCCTGCTCCGCCATCAGTGCCTCGCTGGACTGCAGCAGCACCGTGCCGGCCCCCACGAACTCGAACTGGTGCTCCTCGCCGGAGGCCCCGCCGATCCCCGTCATCGCACGTAGACCGCCCATCAGGCCCGTCATGTACCCGTGGTCGTAGTGGTGGCAGGGCGAGGGGCAGTCGGCCCACCCGACCAGGGCCTGCGGGTCGACCCGGATCGGGGGTTCCATGAACACCACGGGGCCGTTCGAGGCGGCGACGAACTTGCCCGTTCCGATGAGCGTCAGGAAGCCCGGCACGATCGACTGCTTGAGCGCGAGACTTGGCTGAAAAGCGAGGAGATTGCCCGAGCGAATGGTCAGGTTGCCCTCCTCCAGGTCGAAGGAATTCACATCGAACGCCCGGTCGGCGAGCAGCATCTTGCCCGAGCCGGACGCCACCACCCAGTCGCTCGCGTGCAACGGCGAATGGAACGACGTTCGCACGAGCCGGTCCAGACGGCCGTGCCCGATGCCGTTGAACTCCATCGAGCCGTAGTAGGCGATCATCTTGCCCTTCTGCAGGAACCACTCGCTCCCCTTGAGCTCCACACAGAAGGTGTACGCGTTCACGTTGTCGTCGACCGGCAGGGTCGCCGGGTCGTGGATCACGGGGCCCGTGCCCGGGTAGGTGGTCACAGCTTCTCCTCCGACGCCTGCACGTACACCGCTCCGCTGCCGCTCAGCTCCAGCTGGAAGGCCTCGCCCGAACCGCGGCCGACCAGATCGCGCAGACCGAGCGCGCTGGACAGCTTGTTGCGGACGTCCCCGTGATGGGCGACGTACGCCTGCGGGTCCACGTGCACCGGGCGCTGCGGGGTGATCGGGACCTCGATGACCCCTCCGTGCGCCATGACGGCGACGGAGCCGTGGCCCTTGAGGGTCGTGGTGAACAGGCCCTGACCCGTCACCTGGCCGCGCACCATGCCCATGACCCCGCCCTGCGAACCCATGAACATCGTGCCCTGCGTCAGGGTGCCGTCGAAGGCCAGGAGCCGGTCCGCCTCCACGTACAGGGTGTCGCCGGTCAGCCCGATCACCTGGATGTGGTGGCCGCCGTGCCCGAACAGGACCGTGCCGGAGCCCTCCACGGTCATCAGGGGGGCCGCCTCGCCTGCGGCGCGACGGCCGATCATCGACATGACCCCGCCCTGGCCGCTCTGCAGGTTGGGGGTGAAGGAGACCTCGCCCTTGTAGGCGAGCATCGCGCCGCGCTGGCTGAACAGCTTCTGGCCCGGTGCGACGGTGGCCTCGATCATCTTCGAGTTGATCTCACGGAAGGGCATGTCACACGTCTCCCGCGATCGAGTTGCGCTCACTGGGCTGTACGTAGACGACTCCGTCGCCCTCGAAGCGGATCTGGAAGGCCTCGCCGCCGCCCTCGCCCATGAACGTGCGGAACGTCACGCCGGACTGGAAGGACTGCCGCAGATCGCCCTGGTGCGCGATGTACGCGCCCGGGTCGACGGTGAGCGGGTACTGCGAGCTGACCCGCAGCACGACCGCCGGGCCGTCCGACATGATCGCGGCCTGGCCGTGGCCCTCGATCGTCGTCGTGAAGAGCCCGTTGCCCTGCGAGGCGCCCCGGAGCCCCGTGAAGGACGTGCCCGTACGCAGACCCGCGGCGGTCGCGAGGAGATTGCTCGACTCGACGAAGAGTCTGTCGCCCTGAAGGCTCACGAGGTTGATCTCGCTGGCCCGGTCGGCGAACCAGCACGTGCCCTGCCCCTTCACCTCCATGAGGGTCATCTGCTCGCCGGTGATCCGGCGCGTCACCATGCCGCGGATGCCCTCGCCGCCGCCGCTGAGTTTCTTGAAGGCCATCTGACCGTCGTACGCGACCATGGAGCCGTTCTTCGCCTTCACGGCGTCGCCGGTCATGTCGACGGCCAGCACCTTGCTGCCTTGTAGTCGGAACATCGCCACGAGGTGACGGTAGCGGGCGGGAAGTCTCCGCCGACAGGTCCCACGGGTGGAGAACGACCCGGAGCGTTCCCCTAGGGGGCCGGTCCCGGAACGCCGGGACCCCTGGGGCGGCCCGCCGGCACTCCAATGCCACAATGGGCGAACGCTTGTGCTTCCATTCACAAACCGGGCGTCTCTCCGACCTCCCCTCTCCCACCGAAGGTGACCCGTGGACATCAAGACCGCCTCCGCCCTCCGCCGCCTCCGTCTGGTCTCCGCCCCGGAGGCCGTCTCGTTCCTGCTGCTGCTCGTCTGCTCGGTGCTGAAGCGGACCACGGACTTCAACGCGGTGCCGGTGATGGGCATGGTCCACGGAATCCTCTTCGTGCTGTACGTGATCTTCTGGGCCGACGCGTGGAACCGGGCGAAGTGGGGGCTGAAGACCGCGGCCCTGTACTTCGTCCTGTCCGTGCTGCCGACGGGTGGCTTCTTCGCCGAGCGCAAGCTCAAGGGTGAGGCCGAGCGTGCGGTCATCGCGTCCCGCGCGCGCAACGAGGGGATCGTGGGCGCATGATCGTCGCCTTTTCCGTGACGCCGCTGGGGGTCGGGGAGGACGTGGGGGAGTACGTGGCGGACGCGGTGCGGGTGGTTCGTGAATCAGGGCTGCCGAACCGTACGGACGCGATGTTCACGTCGCTCGAAGGTGAGTGGGACGAGGTGATGGACGTGGTTCGGCGGGCCGTGGCGGCGGTCGAGGCGCGGGCGCCGCGGGTGTCCCTGGTCCTGAAGGCCGACATCCGACCGGGCGTCACGGACGGATTGACGTCCAAGGTGTCGACGGTGGAACACCACTTGTCACGCTGACGCGGGCCGCTCGCGCGGTGGGACGGGTCCTCTGCGGGCCGGTTGCGCAGTTCCCCGCGCCCCTGGGGGTGCGTGACGCGGCGGGTACGTCTCGCCCGCGCCCCGGGGAGAGCTGGCCGCGCAGTTCCCCGCGCCCCTGAAAGCAGCCGCCCACCGCCGCTTCGAGGGGTGCGGTGAACGGCGCACCCAGCCACAAACGACCGCCGCCTTAAGGGGCGCGGGGAACTGTGCACCTAGCCGCAGTCGGGCCCGCACCCGACCGCCGTCTTCAGGGGCGCGGGGAACTGCGCACCTAGCCGCGGTCGGCCCGCACCTGTCGGCCGCTTTATAGGGGCGCGGGGAACTGCGCACCCAGCCTCCGCCGACCCGCACCCGCCAGCGTGCCCCCCCCGTTTAACCGCCGGAGGCAACACCCACCTGGACCCCCTCCGTTCGACACGCCGACGTAATGCCACTTTTGTGTGGGTATCGGCTTGTTCGATCACGGGCACTGGAGGGCGCTGTGCGGCCGGAGGGCTACGACTACGACACCCACAGCAGGTTGGCCGGACCGCTCACGGAGCCGTCCGGCTCGGCCTACCGGGTGCAGTACACCAAGCTCCTGTCGAGCGAGCCCCACCGAATACGAGCCGTCCTGCTCATGACGCTCGCCCCGGTGCTCACAGGACTTCTCCTGGTCTACCTCGTGTGGCCCACCCACTGGGTGGAACGCGAGGGCGGCGCCCGCTGGCTGGTCGGCCTCGACATCACGATGCTCGTGGCGATCGGCCTCATCGAGCTCTTCATGGTCGTCAACGTCGTGTCGATCGCCCACGCGACGATGGTCGCCAGGGATCCGGTCCCCGTCACCCCCGCCAAGGGCACCCGGGTCGCCTTCCTGACCACCTTCGTCCCCGGCAAGGAACCGCTCTCCATGGTCCGCGCCACCCTCGAAGGGGCCGTCAAGGTCACCCACACGGGGCCGGTGGACGTCTGGCTCCTCGACGAGGGCGACGACGAACAGGCGAAGGCCCTGTGCGCGGAGCTCGGCGTACGGCACTTCACCCGGCACGGTGTGCCCGAGTGGAACAGGCCCAAGGGCGTCCACAAGACCCGTACCAAGCACGGCAACTACAACGCGTGGATCGCGATGCACGGCGGCGAATACGACTTCTTCGCCTCCGTCGACACGGACCACGTCCCGCTCCCGGAGTTCCTGGAACGGATGATGGGCTACTTCCGCGACCCGGACGTCGCCTTCGTCGTCGGCCCGCAGGTGTACGGCAACTACACCACTCCCGTCACCAAGGCGGCCGAGTCCCAGCAGTTCCTCTTCCACGCCCTGATCCAGCGCGCCGGCAACCGCTACCGCGCGCCCATGTTCGTCGGCACCAACAACGTCGTACGGATCGCGGCCGTCAAACAGATCGGCGGCCTGTACGACTCCATCACCGAGGACATGGCGTCCGGCTTCGAGATGCACCGGCACCGTAACCCGAGGACCGGTCACCACTGGGAGTCCGTCTACACCCCTGACGTACTCGCGGTCGGTGAGGGCCCCGCCTCCTGGACCGACTTCTTCACCCAGCAGCTGCGCTGGTCGCGCGGCACCTACGAGACGCTGTTCAAGCAGTACTGGAAGGCACCCTTCACGATGCCGCCCGGGCGGCTCTTCTCGTACACGCTGATGCTCGTCTACTACCCGATGACGGCCGTCAACTGGCTGCTGGGAATCCTGAGCTGCGTGCTGTTCCTGTGCTTCGGGGCGTCCGGCACCCAGGTCTCCGCCTCCATGTGGCTGATGCTCTACAGCGACGCCGCGGCGCTCCAGGTCGGCCTGTACCTGTGGAACCGGCGGCACAACGTCTCCCCGCACGAACCGGAGGGCTCGGGAGGGCTTGCGGGCATGGCGATGTCGGCTCTTTCCGCGCCCATCTATCTGAAGTCCCTCGGGGCGGCCCTGGTCCGCCGTCCCAGCCGTTTCGTCATCACCCCCAAGGGCGACGACACCAGCCCCGACCGCGTCGCGACCTTCCGTATCCATCTCTTCTGGGCAGCCGTCCTGACGTCGGCCCTGGTCGCGTCGTTCGTGCTCGACCACACCCACGCGGCCATGCGCACCTGGGCGGTCCTCGCGCTGGCCATCTCGCTGGCCCCGGTGGCGGTGTGGACCGCGACCCGGGCCAGGGCCCGCAGGGCGGACCGGCACCTCGTGCCCTCCGTGCGGATCGGCGAGACGGCGGAACCCGCCCCGGCCCTCGCGGGCAGCGCCGCCGCGGGATCGGTCTCCAGCAGTACGACAGGAGGTAGTTAGGCCATGGCCCACCGGCCCTTGCAGAAGGCGTCACTGAAGATGACGCTGTCGAAGAAGACCCAGAAGCGGCTGCTCGGCGTCGGGGGTGTGGCACTGCTCGCCGGACTCAACGCGCCGGCCGCCATCGGCTTCGCCTCGGAGCAGTACCACGAGTACAAGATCGCCCAGCCCGGCTACCAGGCGAAGTACGGCTCGTGGAAGCAGCTGGCCATCCCGAAGGAGTTCCGCACCAACGCCATCCACGCGGCGCTCCTGCACACCGGCAAGGTGCTGATCGTCGCGGGCTCCGGCAACGAGCAGAAGAAGTTCGACAAGGGGTCCTTCGACACCGTCCTGTGGGACCCGAAGGCCGACACCTACAAGAAGATCGCCACCCCGGTGGACTTCTTCTGCGCCGGACACGCCCAACTGCCCAGCGGCCGCATGCTGGTGGCCGGTGGCACGGCCCGCTACGAACTGCTCGACGGCGAGGTCGAGCGGGCCGGCGGCGGTATGCGTGTGAAGAACGAGAACCCGGACAAGCCCATCGTCCTCAAGAAGGGCACCCGTTTCCGCTCGCCCTCCGGCGTCGAGTACGTCAGCCGCTTCGACGTCACCGTGCCCAAGGCCGAGCGCACCCAGAAGATCACCTACAACAGGGCGGGCGTCATGCAGCCCTGGAAGACGAAGGTCAAGGCGAGCGAGGCCCGGGTCTTCGTCGAGGCCACCGAGGACGGCCCCGCGCCGGTCACGGACAAGCGCGCCCAGTACGAGATCCTCGGTCTCAAGGGCAAGGACGCCGACAACACGTACGGCCTCTCCGAGAAGATCACCATGGAGAAGCAGGACTTCCAGGGGATCAGGGCCGCCTACGAGTTCGACCCGACGGCGGAGAAGTACGTGCCCGTCGAGCCGATGGACAAGGCCCGCTGGTACCCGACGCTCGTCGGCCTCCAGGACGGGAAGGTGCTCGCGGTCTCCGGGCTCGACGACGTCGGCGTGATCGACCCCGGCGACAACGAGATCTACGACCCGAAGAGCAAGAAGTGGACCCCTGGGCCCAAGCGCTACTTCCCCACCTATCCGGCGCTCTTCCTCACCAAGGGCGGCAAGCTCTTCTACCCGGCCTCCAACGCCGGTTACGGGCCCGCCGAACTCGGCCGGGACGCGGGCCTGTGGGACCTGAAGACCAACAAGTTCCAGAAGGTGCCCGGGCTGAGCGACCCGGACGTGACGGAGACCTCGACCTCGCTGCTGCTGCCGCCCGCCCAGGACCAGAAGGTGATGATCCTCGGCGGCGGCGGGGTCGGCGAGTCCAAGAAGTCGACCTCGCGCACGGCCGTCGTCGACCTCAAGAAGGCGAACCCCGCCTTCGAGGACGGCCCCGACCTGCCGCAGGGCACCCGCTATCTGAACAGCGTGATCATGCCGGACGACTCGGTGTTCACGTCCAACGGCGCCCGGGACTACCGCGGGCGCGGCGCCAGCAACATCCACAAGGCGCAGTTCTACGACCCGAAGACCAACTCGTTCCGCCAGGCCGCCTCACCGAAGGTCGGCCGCAACTACCACTCCGAGGCGCTTCTGCTGCCCGACGGCCGGATCGCCACCTTCGGCTCCGACCCGCTCTTCGACGACCAGCAGAACACCAAGCTCGGTCACTTCGAGCAGCGCATGGAGGTCTTCACCCCGCCCGCCCTGCACAAGAACGGCAAGAACAGGCCGGTCCTCGGCGACGGACCGCAGGAGGTGGACGGCGAGGGCCGCGCCACCTTCGCCACCCGGCACCCGGAGAAGGTCGTGAACGCCCGGCTGATGCGGCCCAGCGCGGTCACCCACACGACCGACGTCGAACAGCGGTCCATCGCGCTGGAGGTCACGAAGTCCAAGGACTCGGTGACCGTGACCGTGCCGAAGGACCGGACGCTGGTGCCGCCCGGCTGGTACATGCTGTTCGTGTCGGACGCGGACGGAACCCCGTCCGAGGCGAAGTGGGTCCAGGTCACGTGACGTACGCGCCCTACTGGGACCTGGAGTTGCGGGCGAGCCCCAGCGCGTAGTCCGCCCACCACTGGCCGGCCGCGGGGCCGCCGCGGCACTGTCCGTCCGACTCGCCGGGCCGCTTGATCCACAGGTACGCGTCCACGACCGGGTCGCCCGTGTCGGTGGTGGGCGGGGTGCCGAGCGCCCGGCCCGGCGGGTTGCACCAGGCCTGCGACGGGTCGCCCCGCAACGGGCCGTTGCCGTTGCGGCTGGTGTCCACGACGAAGTGCTTGCCGCCGAGAGCCGCCGAGAGGCGGTGGCCGTACTCCTTGGTGATCCCGTCCGTCTGGAAGTTGGAGACGTTCAGGGCGAAGCCGTCGGCGTTCGCCACCCCGGCCCGCCCGAGAGGCTCCACGAGCTTCTGCGGCTCCTGGATCCAGTCCGGGTTGCCCGCGTCCAGGTACACCTTCGTGTGCGGCTGCTCCTTCAGCCGCACGATCGCCTCGGAGAGCAACTGCTCGCGCTGCGCGTGGTACTCGCCCGGTGTGCAGCCGTCCACGATGTGGGCGACCGCGTCGGGCTCCAGGACGACCAGCGCGGGACTGTCGCCGAGGGCCCGTGCGAACCGGTCGATCCAGTCCCGGTAGGCGGCCGCGTCACGCGCCCCGCCCGCCGAGTGCTGACCGCAGTCGCGGTGCGGGATGTCGTACGCGACGAACACGGGCGTCCGCCCTTCCCCGGCCGCCGCCCCGGTCGCCTTCCTGATCATCGCCTCGGGGTGGTCGCCCGCCGGCCACAGCGCCGCGGGCCGGTCCGCGATGCGCTTGAGCAGCCGGGCGTCGTTCCCCCTGCCCTGCCGCTCCCACGCGCGGGCCTGCCGGGCGGCGGGGCTCTGCGGATCGATCCAGAACGGGGAACCGGCGGCGGGGCTCGCCTGCGCGCGGGTCTCACCGGCCGGCGCGACCGGACCGTCCCCGGACGGCGACGAGCAGCCCGTCACGGGTCCCAGCGCGGCGAACGCGGCGAGCGCCGCGAAGGTACGGGTACGGACACGGGTACGGGTCGGCCGGAACATCCTGCCCCCTCGGGTGAAGGTGACCGTCAGTGACGGTTTTCCGGCCATCGTGACATAAGGGATCTATCGGTCATGGGTGCGACACCGCGAGCCGCCCGTCCCTTGTCGTGCCGTCAGGCCCCGCCCGAGGCCAGCGCGATGCCGAGCGGCGTCCTCTCGTACAGCACCTGGTGCCCGTACCGGTGCGGGACGAGCAGGCCCGCGTCGCGCAGCGTCGCCAGGTGCGCGGAGACGGACGAGGGCGCGAGGCCGAGGCGGTGCGCGAGGGCCGTGGTGGCGGCGGGTTCCGCCAGCGCGGCCAGCACGGCCGCCCGGCCCCGGCCCAGCAGCCGTACGAGGGCTTCGGGAGTACGGTCGGACGGTTCCGCCCACAGACCCCCGATGCCCCGGGCCGGGTAGACCAGCGCCGGCTGCCAGGGCGGGTCGAAGCCGCTCACCACGTCCGGCCAGGTGAAGACACTGGGCATCAGGACCAGCCCCCGGCCGCCCAGTTCGCGTACGTGCTCTCCCCGCGAGTCGACCGTGAGCCTGCCCGCGTCCCAGGCGACCCGCCGGTCCAGCTCGGGCAGCAGTCCGGCGAGGCCCACCTCGGCGAGACGGCGGGAGTGGAAGGCGATGTCGGCCTCCAGAAGGGCCCGGAGCCTTGGCCAGACGGGTTCCACGAGGGTGTGCCAGGCCGCCTCCATCGTGTCCGCCAGCTCGCGCACCGCACGGGCGGGATCGGCGAGCATCGCCCGCCCGGCCGGGGACTCCGTGGCGCCCGGGGTGTCCGCGAGGGAGAGCGCCAGCTCGGCCCGCGCGACCCCGGGGGCCGTGGCGCGCACGGCGGCGATCTCCTCCTCGAACGTGGCCGCGGGCCCGATCGGCGGCGGCATCAGACAGTCCGGGCTGTTCCCGCGCTGCGGCATCAGCAGCCACAGGGGTTCCAGGTCCAGCTCGGCCGCCGCCGAACGGATGCGGCGCAGCCAGGCGGAGTGGTAGCCCTGCCGCTCCGGGCGCCGCAGGGTGCGTACCGCCTCGTGCGTCTCCCACAGGGGTGACAGCGCGAAACGGCAGTTGAGAAAGTCGTCCTCCCCGAAGTGGAGGTGGTACGGCATCGCGCCTCCCGGGTGCGGGGCGGAAAGATTCGGCCTGGGCCGAAACTCTATGGCGTCCGGTACGGCCACGCGACGCTGCTGCCATGCCAGAAGAGACACAGACCGCGACGCCGGCACCCGAGCCACCTTCCGTCGGCACCCCCTCCGTCGACGCGCCCCCGGTCGACGCGCGGGGGAGCGGGTACCGCAGGGTTTTCGCCGTCGGGGAGTTCCGGGTCGTCTTCGCCGCGCACGCCCTGTCCCTGCTGGGCGTCGTCGTCAGCGAGATCGCCCTGACCGTCCTCGTGTACGAGCTGACGGGATCGCCGCTGCTCAGCGCACTCGCCTTCGCGCTGGGCTTCCTGCCGTACCTCGTGGGCGGCACGCTGCTGTCCGGAGTGGCCGACCGGTTCCCGGCCCGCCGCGTACTCGTCGTGTGCGACCTCGTGTGCGCCGGATGCGCGGCGCTGATGGCCCTGCCCGCAACCCCCGTCGCCGCACTGCTCGCCCTGCGGTGCGCCATCGCCGCCGTCTCGCCGGTGTTCAGCGGCACCCGGATGGCCACACTCACGGAGATCCTCGGGGACGGCGACCTGTTCGTGCTCGGCCGCTCCCTGCTGCGGATCGTGTCGCAGAGCGCCGTGCTCGTGGGCTTCGGCCTGGGCGGCGTCCTGCTCACCTTCGTACCGCCGCGCGGGGCGCTGGTCATCACCTTCGGCACCTTCCTCGCCTCCGCGCTGCTGCTGCGCGTCGGCACCCGGCGCAGGCCCGCCCGGGCCGGTGGCGGAGCGCTGATGCGGTACTCGCTCGCCGGCACCCGGCAGGTCCTGGCCGACCGCCGGATCCGGGCGCTGCTCCTCCTGCTCTGGGTGCCGCCGATGTTCGTCGTCGCGCCGGAGGCACTGGCCGCCGCGTACGCGGACGAGATCGGGGTGGGCACGGCCTGGGTCGGGCTGCTGATGTGCGCGATGCCCGTCGGGACGATCGCGGGGGAGCTGTACGCGGGCGCCGCCCTGTCGCCCGCGGCCCGCTCCCGGATCGTGCTGCCCCTCGCGGGCTGCGGGCTGCTGCCGCTGCTGGCCTACCCGTTCCACCCGGACCTCGGCTGGATCCTGCTCGCCCTGCTGGTCGCCGGGGTGACGGGCGCGTACACCCTGGGACTCGACCGCTGGTTCGTGGACGCCGTGCCCGAGGAACTGCGCGGGCGGGCCATGACCGTGCACACGGCCGGGCTGATGACCATCCAGGGCGTGGGCATGGCGCTGGCGGGGGCGGCCGCCGAGTTCTGGCCGGTCAGCACGGTGGTGGGCGGGGTCGGCGTGCTCGGGACGGTGTGCTGTCTGCTCCTGGCGCTGGAGGTGCGGCGTACGGCGGACGCCGCGGTCGGGGCGCGGAAAGAAGGGTGAGGAAGCGGGGCGAATACCGAAAGGCGAGACGGGGCTGACCACGATATGACCGGCCGGTAGGGTCTTTGCCGTGCCGAAGCCGCTCAGCCTTGCCTTCGATCCCATCGCCCGAGCCGACGAACTCTGGAAACAGCGCTGGGGGTCCGTGCCGTCCATGGGCGCGATCACCTCGATCATGCGCGCGCACCAGATCCTGCTCGCCGAGGTCGACGCGGTGGTCAAGCCGTACGGGCTGACGTTCGCCCGCTACGAGGCGCTGGTGCTGCTCACCTTCTCCAAGGCCGGCGAGCTGCCGATGTCCAAGATCGGCGAACGGCTGATGGTCCACCCGACGTCCGTCACGAACACGGTGGACCGGCTCGTACGGTCCGGGCTCGTCGACAAGCGGCCCAACCCCAACGACGGACGCGGCACCCTCGCCTCGATCACCGACAAGGGCCGCGAGGTCTGCGACGCGGCCACCCGCGACCTGATGGCGATGGACTTCGGGCTCGGGGCGTACGACGCCGAGGAGTGCCGGGAGATCTTCGCCATGCTCAGACCGCTGCGGGTGGCGGCGCACGACTTCGACGAGGAGTAGCGCCCGCTCGGCGCGGCGGGACGCGGGGGCGCGCGAAGATCGTGGCAAACCGGTGGTTACGCTCGTAGCCATGAAAAAGAGCGTGCTGACCCGCTACCGCGTCATGGCCTACGTCACCGGTGTCCTGCTGGTCCTGCTGGTCCTCGGGATGATCGGCAAGTACGTGCTCGACCTGGACGGCGCCGCGGACTTCACGCGTGTCGTCAGCGTCGCGCACGGCTGGCTGTACGTCGTCTACCTGGTCTTCGCCTTCGACCTGGGCTCCAAGGCGAAGTGGCCGGTACCCAAGCTCCTGTGGGTCCTGCTCGCGGGCACGGTCCCGACCGCCGCCTTCTTCGTGGAGCGCAAGGTCAGCCGCGAGCTGGAGTCCAAGGTCACCGAGGACCCGGGCGCGGTCGCGAAGGCCTAGCGCCGGGCGCACGGGCCGCTCCCCGGCTGCTCGGGACGCTCGGGACGCGTCGGCTTCAGGGGACTCACCACCGCCACGGACGTATCCGTGGCGGTCTGCCATCGACATTTACTAGGACGTCCTAGTAAATTCGAGGGTATGGACGCTGACGCCATCGAGGAGGGCCGCCGACGCTGGCAGGCCCGTTACGACGCTGCACGCAAGCGTGACGCCGACTTCACGACACTCTCCGGGGACTCCGTGGAACCGGTCTACGGACCGCGGCCCGGGGACGCCTACGAGGGGTTCGAGCGGATCGGCTGGCCCGGGGAGTACCCCTATACGCGGGGTCTCCACGCGACGGGCTACCGGGGGCGGACGTGGACCATCCGGCAGTTCGCCGGTTTCGGGAACGCCGAGCAGACCAACGAGCGCTACAAGATGATCCTCGCCAACGGCGGGGGCGGGCTCTCCGTGGCCTTCGACATGCCCACGCTCATGGGGCGCGACTCCGACGACCCGCGCTCGCTCGGCGAGGTCGGCCACTGCGGAGTCGCGATCGACTCGGCGGCCGACATGGAGGTCCTGTTCAAGGACATCCCGCTGGGTGACGTGACGACGTCGATGACGATCAGCGGGCCGGCCGTACCGGTCTTCTGCATGTACCTGGTGGCCGCCGAACGGCAGGGCGTGGACCCGGCCCTGCTCAACGGCACGCTCCAGACCGACATCTTCAAGGAGTACATCGCGCAGAAGGAGTGGCTCTTCGAGCCCGAACCCCATCTGCGGCTCATCGGCGACCTGATGGAGCACTGCGCGCAGAAGATCCCCGCGTACAAGCCGCTGTCGGTGTCCGGCTACCACATCCGCGAGGCCGGTTCGACGGCCGCGCAGGAGCTGGCGTACACCCTCGCCGACGGCTTCGGCTACGTGGAGCTGGGGCTCAGCCGCGGCATGGACGTGGACGTGTTCGCGCCCGGCCTCTCCTTCTTCTTCGACGCGCACCTCGACTTCTTCGAGGAGATCGCCAAGTTCCGGGCGGCGCGGCGGATCTGGGCGCGGTGGATGCGGGACGTGTACGGGGCGCGCTCCGACAAGGCGCAGTGGCTGCGGTTCCACACGCAGACCGCAGGTGTCTCGCTGACGGCCCAGCAGCCGTACAACAACGTCGTCCGGACGGCGGTCGAGGCGCTGGCCGCGGTGCTGGGCGGCACCAACTCGCTCCACACGAACGCGCTGGACGAGACGCTCGCGCTGCCGTCCGAGCAGGCGGCGGAGATCGCGCTGCGCACCCAGCAGGTCCTGATGGAGGAGACCGGCGTCGCCAACGTCGCGGATCCGCTGGGCGGTTCCTGGTACGTCGAGCAGCTGACCGACCGCATCGAGGCGGACGCGGAGAAGATCTTCGAGCAGATCCGCGAGCGGGGGCTGCGGGCCCACCCCGACGGGCGGCACCCGATCGGGCCGATCACGTCCGGGATCCTGCGCGGGATCGAGGACGGCTGGTTCACCGGGGAGATCGCGGAGTCGGCGTTCCAGTACCAGCGGTCGCTGGAGAAGGACGACAAGCGGGTCGTGGGGGTGAACGTCCACCACGGGTCGGTCACGGGTGACCTGGAGATCCTGCGGGTCAGCCACGAGGTGGAGCGGGACCAGGTGCGTCAGCTGGCCGGCCGCAGGGCCGCGCGGGACGAGGCGGCCGTGCGGTCGTCCCTGGACACCATGCTGGCCGCCGCGCGGGACGGTTCGAACATGATCGGCCCGATGCTGGACGCGGTGCGCGCGGAGGCGACGCTGGGTGAGATCTGCGATGTACTCCGGGAGGAGTGGGGGGTGTACACGGAGCCGCCGGGCTTCTGACCGGCCTGTTCTCGGAGCGGCTCACGGGTGGGAGGCCGCTCCGGCCAGGCCCAGGAGTAGGACTCGGGTGAAGGACTGGGCCCAGGGGGTGTCCACCGGCTCCGCGCTGACCAGCGTCCGGTGCACCACCGCCCCCGCCACCATGTCGAAGATGAGATTCACCGTCCGATCCGCGGAAGAGGGGTCCGACTCCGGCGGAAGCTCACCACGGACCTGCGCCCGAGCCCGCCCCTCCAGCACCAGCCGCTTCTGACGGTCGACGACCGACGTCCGGATGCGTTCCCGCAGCGCGTCGTCCCGGGTCGACTCCGCGAGCACGGCCAGCAGCCCGCTCTTCGCCTCCGGGCGGGCCAGGATCGCCGCGAACTGGAGCACCACCCCTTCGATGTCCGCCGCGAGAGTCCCCCGGTCGGGCAGCTCCAGTTCGTCGAACAGGGCCGCCACCGCGTCGACCACCAGCTCGTTCTTGCCCGCCCAGCGTCGGTAGAGCGTCGTCTTCGCGACGCCCGCGCGGGTCGCCACGTCGCCCAGTGTCAGGCCGGACCAGCCCAGGTCCACGAGAGCCGCACGCGTCGCCGCCAGGATCGCCTCGTCGGCCTCGACGCTGCGTGGACGTCCCGTTCGGTGGGCGGAACCGCGACTCTGCATGTCGGCGACCATATCCGGACGTTCCGCTGAGGGGGATCCTGTGGACGGGTGAGGGAGATCACCGGGACGGGCTTCCCCCGGCCGTCCCGGCACAGTTACGCTACGAGCCGTAGCGAAAGCGCGACGACCACGCGGCGCCAGGTGGGGACCCGGCGTCAGAAACACGTATCAGGACTGGCTTTCACAGCGCTTTTCACACAGGCGCGCGGAGGGGGGAGGATAGACGCATGCAGCCACGGAACATGTCCATGAGCGGAGTCGTCGACCTCGCCGCGGTGAAAGCGGCCCAGGAGGCCAAGGCGAAGGCGGAGCAGGCGCGCGCCGAAGCGGTACGACAGGGGGGCGGGGCCGTTCCCGCCGTGTCCGCGTCGAGTCTCGTCATCGACGTCGACGAGGCGGGTTTTGAGCGGGACGTCCTGCAGCGCTCCACCGAGGTGCCGGTCGTCATCGACTTCTGGGCCGAGTGGTGCGAGCCGTGCAAGCAGCTCAGCCCGCTCCTGGAACGGCTCACCGCCGAGTACAACGGCAAGTTCGTTCTCGCCAAGATCGACGTCGACGCCAATCAGATGCTGATGCAGCAGTTCGGGATCCAGGGGATTCCGGCGGTCTTCGCGGTGGTGGCCGGCCAGGCCCTGCCGCTCTTCCAGGGCGCCGCTCCCGAGGCACAGATCCGGGGCACCCTGGACCAGCTCGTCCAGGTCGCCGAGGAGCGGTTCGGGCTCACGGGCCTGATCGTGGACCAGGACGGCGACGGGGGTCGGCCGGGTGAGTCCGCGGGGGCTGCCGAGGTGCCGGCCGGACCGTACGACGCGCTCCTCGAAGCCGCCGTGCAGGCGCTGGACGCGGGTGACCTGGGCGGCGCGGTCCAGGCGTACAGGAACGTGCTGGCCGACGACCCGGCGAACACCGAGGCCAAGCTGGGCCTCGCCCAGGCCGAACTGCTCCAGCGCGTGCAGGGCGTGGACCCCCAGCAGGTGCGCAAGGAGGCCGCGGACCGGCCCGGTGACGTACCGGCGCAGATCGCCGCCGCGGACCTGGATCTGGTGGGCGGCCATGTGGAGGACGCCCTGGGACGGCTCGTCGACACCGTGGCGCGTACGGCGGGCGACGACCGTGAGGCTGCGCGCGTACGGCTGCTGGAGCTCTTCGAGGTCGTCGGCGGCGACGATCCGCGTGTGACGGCCGCGCGCAGGGCCCTCGCCCGCGCTCTGTTCTGACCAGTCGCTAAACGCCGACACCCGTGATGCCCGGGTGAAAGATTTGCCGACACAGCTACATAGTGGCCGCGCTTTACCAAAACTTGGTAAACGCGGCCACTGTTACTGGGAGTAAGTCCGGGGCGTTGATCTGTCGGATTCCGTCCAATATTCGATCACTTTGTCGCCTCCGTAGGGGCCACCCTCGGTGGTCGCTCGACACCGACGGGTCGTTGTTCGGTTATCCGCCCGTTACTAGCCAGTAACGAACCCCCTTGTGCGGGCGGCGAGAATGCACCACGATCGGCGACGCTCGGTCCATTACCCTCCCCCGACAACCACTCGGGTCAGCGGGTTTTCTTGGGTCCCCACCGAGTAGGGGCGGCGGCAGTGGCGCCGGTCCTTGGACAGGGGGGTCTTCGCCGCTCGGCGGAGCCTGTCCGGCAGGTTGTGCGTGAAGTGTTCAGGCGCGACCAGTGGTTGTCGCTCGGGGGTGATCGCCGGTGATTCGGGTGCGTTGCGCGCCTCCGGGTTCGGGCGCTCTCCTTCCCGAGGACGTAGCACTTCTCCCATCCCTGCCCGGCTGAGTCGCTGTCTGGCGGCGGCCAGGGCCGGAGATGTACGTCCGAGAAGGAGGAAATATGGAGTCCCAGGTGCGTGGCGGGACCAGATGGAAGCGGTTCGCCGTTGTCATGGTGCCCAGCGTGGCCGCCACGGCGTGCATAGGCATCGCCCTTGCACAAGGCGCTCTCGCCGCGTCGTTCAGCGTGTCGGGTCAGTCGTTCAAGGTGACGGCGGACCAGTTGGTCGGCACCGGCTTCTCGCAGTACGGAGCCATCGACCAGGGGTACACGCTCAAGGGCGACAAGACGGCGCACCCGGTCGCGGTGTCGGCGTTCAAGTCCGCCTCGATCACGAACATGTGCCAGTCCGTGGTCACCCCGGACGTTCCGTTCTTGGGGTCCGTCAGCCTGACCCTGAAGGCCGGCGGCGGCAGCAAGCCGGTAGAGGCCGAGAACCTCTACATCGACGTCGAGGACCTCTCGGCGAACGCGACCTTCACCAACATCGACATCGGTGTTGCGGCCAAGGACGCCAGCAAGGGGCCGGGAATCGCCAAGGGTGACCAGGCGAACCCCTACGGCTTCGCGCAGCAGGCCGAGAAGGCCGTGCTGACCGACGTGAAGCAGACGGCGTGGGCGACCACCGCCGGCACCTTCAAGCTCAGCGGTCTGAAGATGTCGCTGTCCAAGGGTGTCAAGGAGTGCTACTAAGCACTCCCTGGGCGGGTGAGGGAGCCTGTGCTGCCTCGCCCGCCCGTCCCCCCTGCTCAGTCCCACTGAGCAGTACGTTGCTCAGTCCTGCTGAGTAGTACGTGAACCTCTCACAGCAACGCCGTTCCAGGGAGCTGTTTTCCATGAGCGCCGAGACTCCTGCAGGGAATCCTGCCGCGCGCGGTCAATTCACCTACTGGCGGCTGCGGTTCCGTGCCTGGCGTGGTGGCCGTCCGTTCTGGGCCGGCCTGTTCATCCTGCTCGCGGGATTCCCGATCGCGTACTTCCCGTACGCGAACCTTCAGATCGGGCATCTCACGCTGGCCATGGCGACGACCGCGGGTGCCGGTTCGCTCATCATCGGAGTGCTCCTGGGTGTGCTCGGCATCAGCCTCTGGTACCAGAAGCACGTGCGGGTCTTCGCCGGTGTCGCGGCGATCCTGCTGGGGCTGGTCTCCATCCCCGTGTCGAACCTCGGTGGCTTCCTGATCGGATTCCTGCTGGCCCTGATCGGCGGTGGGATGGCGGTCGCGTGGGTGCCCGGCGACGAGTCGGCCGCACACCGGACCGGGACGGACCGTACGGACAAGGGAGGCGTTCCGCAGGCCGCGCCGGCCGACGGGGCGAGTGAGCCGAACGATCTGTCAGGAACGAGCCCCACCAACGGGGCGAACGGGAGGCACAGTGCCGGCTGACGAGGTCCAATACGCGGACTCCGCGGGCGAGTCTCGTGCGAGAACCGGGCCGCGGCACGCAGCCCCCAGGAAACCGCTGTTCACCAGGCTGCACGTGCCCGCGGGCAAGGCGATAGCCATAGCGTCGATGCCGACCGCGATCCTCATGGGCATGGGGTTCACGCCGACCCTCGCCCAGGCCGACGACAAGCCGTCGGCGAAGAACCTCACGATCGACGAGTACAAGGACTGCGTCGAGGCGCTGGACGAGAGCGGCAAGGACGACAAGGCCGACGAGGAGCAGGACCCGACGGCGACCCCGTCGCCCTCCGCCTCGGCCTCGACGAGCGCTCCCGCCTCGGACGACGACTCCGCCGACGACTCCGAAGGCAACGGTTCGACGGGTGGTGGCTCTTCCTCGGATTCAGGTTCCGAGGACAAGCCCGACCCCGAGCCGTCCGCCTCGACGAGCAAGCCGGCCGAGTCCGGGAGCGGCGCGTCCACCCCGACGCCCACCCCCTCGCAGAGCACCGGCAACGTCCTGGACGAGATCGGCGACGCGCTCGAGGACATCCTCACGCCCGGCGGGAAGGAGACCGCGACCCCCACCGCGGAGCCGTCCGCCACGCCGAGCCCGTCCGCCACGAAGAGCGCGTCCGACCCGGTCGACGACGCCGAGGACACCGTCAAGGACACGGCCGGCAAGGCCGAGGACACGGACAAGGACGTGACCGACAAGGCGTCCGAGGCCGCGAAGGACGCCACGGAGAAGGCGGAGGACGCGGCCGACGAGGCCACCGCCTCCCCGACGCCCAGCCCGTCCGCGAGTTCCACCACGGACCCGGACGACTGCCCGGCCGCCACGGACGACGAGAGCGGTGTCGAGCAGGGCATCCCCGCCCTGGCCGACGACCCGTGGATGCTGGAGGCCAGCTCCCTGACCCTCAAGGGCGCCGACTACCAGGGCATCGTCAAGGTGAAGACCGCCAACGGCTCGGTCAAGAAGGTCCTCAAGTACGTGATCTCCAACGGTACCGACATCGGCGACCTGCACCAGATAGTCGACGACAAGGACGCCGGCGTGCGCTACCACGTCCAGGGGGGCAGCGGCACGACGTCCACCATCAAGGGCGGCAAGACGGTCATGTACACGGAGAGCATCTCCGGGAACCTGCTCGGTCTGATCCCGATCACGTTCGACCCGGAGAACCCTCCGCCGCTGAACATCCCGCTGATCTACTTCACGAAGGTGAAGGTCGTCCAGGCCGCCCAGTTCGGCGGAGACCTGACGATCCCCGGGATGCGGCAGTACAACACCCCCCTCGGCTAGACCCCGCCAGAACCCCGCTGGACCCCTCGGTCCGGTTCGGGAGCCGCACAGGGCAGCGCCCCGGTTCTTCCGCTCACGCGGAAGCCGGGGCGCCGCCGCGTTCCGGCCCGGGGCGGGTACGCGCTTGGAGGTTTCTGATGAACGGTCTCTTCGACGACCTGGACCGGCTCGACCTCGACGGGCATGTGCGTCGGTGGTCGGCGCGGGAGGTCGCGCGAGCCGGCGGGGAGGTGAACCAGTGGATCGCGGCGGCCGGCGCCTTCACCTTCCGGCTCCAGGCGGACCCGGTGCCGCTCTCCGACGAGCGGTGGCGCGCGGTCGGAGCGGCGTGAGCGGCTCTGTTGGCCGCCGCCGAGCGGTCGGCCGGGCCGCAGGGTGGCGAATGGCTGATGCGTGACCTGTGGCTCAGGGCGTGGCTGCTGGAGAACGTGGGGCCGCGCCCGGACGTGCCCCTGCTCGATCCGCGGACGCCCTTCGACCGAGCCCTGGACGCACTGCCCATGAGCCATCCGGAGACGGCCGAACTGGCCCCACGGTGGCGGGAGTTGACGCGGCCGCAGATGCTCTCCCTCCGGAGAGCGAAGCAACTGCTGGCGGTCATGCGTTCCGTGGCGCCCCACGTCGAGGACCATCCCCGGTGGCCCGAGCACGAGGCCTGGCAACGACTGGCAGGCGACCTGCCGTAGCGGTACCGGACGGCACCGCGAACGGCCGAGGGCGCCCCCCCGTGTGGCAAGGGGCGCCCTCAGCTGCGTACGGGAGCGGTCAGCCGCCCAGGTGGTGGACGCGGACCATGTTCGTGGTGCCGGTGACGCCGGGGGGCGAGCCGGCGGTCATCACGACGATGTCGCCGTCGCTGAAGCTCTTGAGCTTGCGCAGCTCGCTGTCGACCAGCTCGACCATCTCGTCGGTGCTGTGCACGAACGGCACGACGTGCGACTCGACGCCCCAGCTCAGCGAGAGCTGGTTGCGGGTGCCCTCGTCCGTGGTGAACGCCTGGATCGGCTGGGCGGCGCGGTAGCGGGAGAGGCGGCGCGCGGTGTCACCGGACTTGGTGAACGCCACTAGGCCCTTGCCGCCGAGGAAGTCCGCGATCTCGCACGCGGCACGGGCGACGGAACCACCCTGCGTACGCGGCTTCTTGCCGGGCACCAGCGGCTGCAGCCCCTTGGAGAGCAGCTCCTCCTCGGCCGCGACGACGATCTTCGACATCGTCTTCACGGTCTCGATCGGGTACGCGCCGACGCTGGACTCGGCGGACAGCATGACCGCGTCGGCCCCGTCCAGGATCGCGTTGGCCACGTCGGACGCCTCGGCGCGCGTCGGGCGGGAGTTGGTGATCATCGACTCCATCATCTGGGTCGCGACGATCACCGGCTTGGCGTTGCGGCGGCAGAGCTCCACCAGGCGCTTCTGCACCATCGGGACCCGCTCCAGGGGGTACTCGACGGCGAGGTCGCCACGGGCCACCATGACACCGTCGAAGGCCGCCACGACGGCCTCCATGTTCTCCACCGCCTGGGGCTTCTCCACCTTGGCGATGACGGGGACCCGGCGGCCCTCCTCGTCCATGATCTTGTGGACGTCGTTCACGTCGTGGGCGTCGCGCACGAAGGACAGCGCGACCAGGTCGCAGCCCATCTGCAGGGCGAAGCGCAGGTCGTCGACGTCCTTCTCGGACAGCGCCGGGACGTTCACGGCCGTACCGGGCAGGTTGATGCCCTTGTGGTCCGAGATGACGCCGCCCTCGATGACGATCGTCTTCACGTTCGGGCCGTCGACCTCGACGACCCGCAGCTCGACGTTGCCGTCGTTGATCAGGACCTGGTCGCCCTTGGAGACATCGCCCGGCAGACCCTTGTAGGTGGTGCCGCAGATCGACTTGTCGCCCGGGACGTCCTCGGTCGTGATGGTGAACTCGTCACCGCGCTCCAGCTCCACGGGGCCCTCGGCGAAGGTCTCCAGCCGGATCTTCGGGCCCTGGAGGTCGGCCAGGACGCCGATGGCGCGGCCGGTCTCCCGGGCGGCGGAGCGGACCCGCTCGTAGCGGCCCTGGTGCTCGGCGTGGGAGCCGTGGCTGAAGTTGAAACGGGCCACGTTCATGCCGGCCTCGATCAGCGAGACGAGCTGTTCGTGGGAGTCGACGGCGGGACCGAGTGTGCAGACGATTTTGGAACGGCGCATGAGGGCGATCCTATCGGTTTGTTTCGCTTCGGAATATTCCGTCTGGCGGAAGATACAAATGGGCGGGCGTGCGCTCAGGCGTGGACCTGTGCGGTTGTTTTCCCGTCGTTCTCCCGGCTGACTTTCTAATGTTTTCGAGGCTTTCTCAGGCGGCCCCGGCGTTCCCGTCCCGCACGAGCGCGTACGTCTGGTTCGCGATCTCCAGTTCCTCGTCGGTCGGCACGACGGCCACCGCGACCCGCGCGCCCTCGGGTGAGATCAGCCGCGGTTCGCCGGACCGTACGGCGTTCAGCGTGCCGTCGACCTCCAGGCCCAGCGACTCCAGGCCCGCGATCGCGGCCTCGCGCACCGCGGCCGCGTTCTCCCCCACGCCGGCCGTGAAGACGACCGCGTCGACCCGGCCCAGTACCGCGTAATACGCGCCGATGTACTTCTTCAGTCGGTGTATGTAGATGTCGAAGGCGAGCTGTGCCGGGGCGGCGTCCTCGCCGCCCTCGTCGATTCGGCGGCGGATCTCCCGCATGTCGTTGTCACCGCACAGTCCGAGCAGCCCGCTCTTCTTGTTGAGCAGAGTGTCGATCTCGTCCGTGGACATTTCGCCAACGCGCGTCAAATGGAAGATGACCGCCGGATCCACGTCTCCGGAGCGCGTACCCATCACGAGCCCCTCCAAGGGCGTCAGGCCCATGGAGGTGTCCACGCACCGGCCCTTCTCGACCGCGGAGGCCGACGCGCCGTTGCCCAGGTGCAGCACGATGACGTTCACGTCCTCGGGCGCCCGGCCCAGCAGCCGCGCCGTCTCGCGGGACACGTACGCGTGCGAGGTGCCGTGGAAGCCGTACCGGCGGATGCGGTGCTCGTCGGCGGTCTTCACGTCGATGGCGTAACGGGCCGCGGACTCCGGCATCGTCGTGTGGAACGCCGTGTCGAAGACCGCGACCTGGGGGAGGTCGGGGCGCAGCGCCTGGGCGGTCCGGATGCCGGTGAGGTTGGCCGGGTTGTGCAGCGGCGCCACCGGGATGAGGCGCTCGATCTCGGCGAGGACCGCGTCGTCGACGACGGTCGGCCGGGTGAACCGCTTGCCGCCGTGCACGACCCGGTGGCCGATCGCGGCCAGTTCGGGGGAGTCCAGGCCGAGCCCGTCCCGGGACAGCTCCTGGGCGACGGCCTTGAGCGCGGCCTCGTGATCGGCGACCGGCCCGTCGCTCTCGCGGGCCTCACCGCCCGACGCCAGCGGGGAGTGCTTGAGCCGGGAGGTCTCCTCGCCGATGCGCTCGACGAGGCCTGCGGCCAGCCGGCTGCCGTCGCCCATGTCGAGCAGCTGGTACTTCACCGAGGAGGACCCGGAGTTGAGGACGAGGACGCGGGTGGCACTCACAGGACGGAAACCTTCGTGGTGGGGGTGGCGTCGGGGGAGGGGGCCTGCTCCGCGGGGCCGGTCGCGGGACGGGCCTGCGCCTGGATCGCGGTGATGGCGACCGTGTTCACGATGTCCCCGACGAGCGCGCCACGGGACAGGTCGTTGACCGGCTTGCGCAGACCCTGCAGGACCGGTCCGACGGCGATCGCGCCGGCCGACCGCTGCACGGCCTTGTACGTGTTGTTGCCGGTGTTGAGGTCCGGGAAGATCAGCACGGACGCCTGCCCGGCGACCTTCGACCCCGGCAGCTTGGTCGCCGCCACGGACGGCTCGACGGCCGCGTCGTACTGGATCGGCCCCTCGACGCTCAGATCGGGGCGCCGTGAGCGCACCAGCTCGGTGGCCGTGCGCACCTTGTCGACGTCCGCGCCCGAGCCGGACGTGCCGGTCGAGTACGAGAGCATCGCGATCCGCGGCTCGACCCCGAACTGCTCGGCGGTGGCGGCGGCCTGGATGGCGATGTCGGCCAGTTGCTCGGCGTTCGGGTCGGGGTTGACCGCGCAGTCGCCGTACACGAGGACCTGGTCGGCGAGGCACATGAAGAAGACCGAGGAGACGATGGACGCCTCCGGCTTGGTCTTGATGATCTCGAAGGCCGGGCGGATGGTGGCCGCCGTGGAGTGCACGGACCCCGAGACCATGCCGTCGGCGAGACCTTCCTGCACCATCAGCGTGCCGAAGTAGTTCACGTCCGAGACGACGTCGTGGGCCAGCTCGACGGATACGCCCTTGTGGGCCCGCAGCTGGGCGTACCTCTCGGCGAACCGGTCGCGCAGCTCGGAGGTCTGCGGGTCGATCAGCTGGGCGGCGCCGAGGTCGATGCCCAGGTCGGCGGCCTTCTTGCGGATCTGGTCGACGGGCCCCAGCAGGGTGAGGTCGCAGACACCGCGGCGCAGCAGCACCTCGGCGGCGTGCAGGACGCGTGCCTCGGTGCCCTCGGGCAGCACGACGCGCCGCTTGTCGGAGCGGGCCTGCTCCAGGAGCTTGTGCTCGAACATCATCGGCGTGACGCGGCTGCTGCTGGGCGCCGAGACGCGCCTGAGGAGGTCGCCGGTGTCCACGTACCGCTCGAAGAGGCCGAGGGCCGTCTCCGCCTTGCGGGGTGTGGCCGCGTTCAGTTTGCCTTCCATGGCGAAGAGTTCGGACGCCGTGAGGAAGGAGCCCGTCTCGACCGCGATCACCGGGGTGCCGGGGGCCAGCCGGGCGGCCAGGGTGAGGACGAGGTCGCTCGGGCGTTCGTTCAGGGTGAGCACCACGCCGGCTATGGGCGGGGTGCCCGCGCTGTGCGCGGCGAGGGCGCCCACCACGAGGTCGGCGCGGTCGCCGGGGGTGACGACCATGCAGCCCGGGGTCAGCGCGCCCAGGAAGTTCGGCAGCATGGCGCCGCCGAACACGAAGTTCAGCGCGTCGCGGGCGAGTCCGGCGTCGTCGCCGAGCAGCACCTTGCCGCCGAGGGCGTGGGTGATCTGGGCGACCGTCGGCGCGGAGAGCGCGGGCTCGTCGGGGAGGACGTGGCACGGCACGGGGAGGCGGTCGGCGAGTTGTTCGTGGAGGTCGCCGCGGTCGGCGGGGGCGACGCGGTTCACCACCATCGCGAGGACGTCGCAGCCCAGCCCGTCGTAGGCGCGGAACGCGTTGCGGGTCTCGGCGAGCACCGACTCCACGGTCTGCTTGCGGCCACCCACCACGGGGATCACGGACGCGCCGAACTCGTTCGCCAGGCGCGCGTTGAGCGCCAGCTCGTCCGGGAACTGGGTGTCCGCGTAGTCCGTACCCAGGACGAGGACGACGTCGTACTCGCGGGCCACCCGGTGGAAGCGGTCGACGAGCTGCGAGACCAGTTCGTCGGTGCCCTGGTCGGCCTGGAGCGCGGACGCCTCGTGGTAGTCCATGCCGTAGACCGTCGCCGGGTCCTGCGCGAGGCGGTAGCGGGCGCGCAGCAGCTCGAAGAGCCGGTCGGGGCCGTCGTGGACCAGGGGCCGGAACACCCCCACCCGGTCCACCTGGCGGGTCAGGAGCTCCATGACTCCCAGCTCGATGACCTGGCGGCCGTCACCTCGGTCGATCCCGGTCACGTACACGCTGCGCGTCACGCGTGCTCTCCGTTTCCTCCGATGTCGGTAAAAACGCAGCCGACGTCGTCGGCTGAGCCCTCTTGACAGTACCTCCGGGCATGGTTAAGGCGCCCGTCAGGCCGAGGGCGGGCGGGGGTTCCGGCGGGGCGGGGAAGGGGGGTCGGGGGCTTCAGGAGGGCTCGGCGGGGGCCTGAGGGGAGCGGCGGGGGCGCGTCGGTGGTCGAGGGGGCGCGAAGGGTGCGGACAGCGGCCCCCGGTGGCCCATGAAACAATCGGACTGGCTCTCAGGCACCACAGGAGACACGGCCCCACAGCGAGCAGGAGACACAGCACGATGCGTATCGGAGTTCTTACCGCAGGCGGCGACTGTCCGGGACTGAACGCCGTCATCCGGTCGGTCGTGCACCGGGCCGTCACCAATTACGACGCCGAGGTCGTCGGTTTCGAGGACGGGTACGCGGGACTGCTCGAAGGCCGTTACCGCAGCCTCGACCTGGACGCCGTCAGCGGCATCCTCGCCCGCGGCGGCACCATCCTCGGCTCCTCCCGCCTCCAGCGCGACCGTCTCCGTGAGGCCTGCGAGAACGCCCAGGACATGGCGCGCGAGTTCGGGATCGACGTGCTGATCCCGATCGGCGGCGAGGGCACACTGACGGCGGCGCGGATGCTGTCGGACGCGGGCCTGCCCGTGGTCGGCGTCCCCAAGACGATCGACAACGACATCTCGTCCACGGACCGCACCTTCGGATTCGACACCGCCGTCGGCGTCGCCACGGAGGCGATGGACCGCCTCAAGACGACCGCCGAGTCCCACCAGCGGGTGATGGTCGTCGAGGTCATGGGCCGCCACGCCGGCTGGATCGCCCTGGAGTCCGGCATGGCCGCCGGTGCCCACGGCATCTGCCTGCCCGAGCGGCCCTTCGACCCGGCCGACCTGATCAAGATGGTCGAGGAGCGCTTCGCCCGCGGCAAGAAGTTCGCGGTCATCTGCGTCGCCGAGGGCGCGCACCCCGCCGCGGGCAGCATGGACTACGGCCACGGCGAGATCGACCAGTTCGGCCACGAGCGCTTCCAGGGCATCGGGACGGCGCTGGCGTACGAGCTGGAGCGCCGCCTGGGCAAGGAGGCCAAGCCGGTCATCCTCGGCCACATCCAGCGGGGCGGCACGCCGACCGCGTACGACCGGGTGCTCGCGACGCGCTTCGGCTGGCACGCGGTGGAGGCGGCGCACCGGGGTGAGTTCGGCCGGATGACGGCGCTGCGCGGCACGGACGTCGTGATGGTGCCGCTGGCCGAGGCGGTCACCGAGCTGAAGACCGTCCCGAAGGACCGGATGGACGAGGCGGAGTCGGTCTTCTAGGCGGCACCGGGACGTCGCGGCGCCGTACCGGCGCCCTTGAAGGGGCGAGGTGCGGCTCCGCCACGGGGGCGCGACCGGCCTCACCGGGCCCGCGGTCTTGTCATCGCGCTACCGGCGGGGCGCTCGGCCCTCACCTCTCGCCGTCGCGCCGGATCGTCGTCCAGAAGCGGTCGACGATCCGGTCCAGGAAGTCCCGGCCCGCGTCGTCGGCCTCGGCCGCCGCCGCGCCGCCGCCCCAGCTCAGGGTCGGCACCATCCGCCCCTGGTACTCGGTGTGCAGGGCCCGCAGCGCGTGCCCCACGATCCGCCGCTCCAGCGTCAGCAGTTTGCCCACCGGGCGGACGTACGCCTGCCAGCGGGTCGTCACCGCGCCGCGCAGCATCATCGCCAGCTTCGGCTCACGGCCGGTGACCGTGACGAGGTCGGCCGGCGAGAGGTCGAGCACCCGGGCGAGCGCTGCCGACTGCCGTTCGCTGCCGCGCCATTCGTCGGCCTCCTCCATCCGTACGTACGCGAGGAGTTCGAGCCCCACGGCGCGTGCGACGTCCTCGGCCGGCAGACCGCGGGCGATCCGGTGCTCGCGCAACGTCCGCGGCGCGCCGATGAGTTCGCTCGGCGAGCACCACAACACGCCCGCGAGGGCTATCAGTTCACTGTTGCCCGGTGCGATCAGGCCCCGCTCCCAGGCGTCGACCAGGTCGGGCGTCACGTGCGGCAGTCCGAACGAGGTCCGTATCCCGTAGGCGACATGCTCGGGACCCATGCCGAGGGCGATACGCAGGGTCCGGGCGGTAGGGGCGTCGAAGGGCGGGGTGGGCTGCGGGGCCGACTGTTGGTGCACGGGCACAACGTATGGGCCCGGGGCTGCGGTGACTACGGTCTGTTCGGCCAGGCTCACGGATTGTGGGAACCTACTATTTCGGACAGTTGTCCAGGGAACTCACGCGTAGACCGGCGGGCCCGGACCGCGGCGCACGCGCGGGCGGGCGGTCGCGGCGCGTGAGCGCCCGGCGGCTGGGGCATGCGCCATGAGCAGCATCGAAGGGCATATGCGGCAAGAGCGCCGCGATGGCGGAGTGCGGGCTTCCGGCGGAGGTGCCGACGGGCGGGCGATCGCGGGTGCGCCCCCTGTCGCGCCCCCTGGTGGGCGCGTCGGCGGCCCAGTGCTTCGGGAACGCGCGGCGCGAACCATTCGGTGAGAGAAACGTCTACGGACGGTGACGGCCGCCGCCCGCACAGCCTCGACACAGGAGTCACACAGAGTTGCCGGGGGCATAGAGGGGTGACCCGCGGGGCGGTCAGCCCTTGACCGCCCCGCCCAGCGCGAACCCCCCGCCCAGCTTCCGCGCCACCAGCACGTACAGCAGGATCACCGGGGTGGAGTAGATGATCGAGAACGCGGCCAGCTGTCCGTAGACCACCGTCCCGCGGTTGCCGAAGAAGTCGTTGATGCTCACCGACGCCGGCATCTGCTCCGGTGAGAGCAGCAGCATGAACGGGACGAAGAAGTTCCCCCACATCGCCACGAACGAGAAGACGGTCACCACCGCGATCCCCGGGCCCATCAGCGGCAGCACGACCCGCAGCAGCGACTGGAACGACGACGCCCCGTCCGTCCAGGCCGCCTCCTCCAGCTCCTTCGGCACGCCGTCCATGAAGTTCTTCATCAGCCAGATGGCGAACGGCAGTTGGGAGGCGGTGAAGAAGAAGATCGTGCCCTGCATGGTGTCGATGAGGTTCACCTGGACGAACAGCGCGTACACCGGAACCATGATCGCTGTGATCGGCAGGCTCGTCGCGAAGATGATCGTGAGGAGGAACGGGCGGTTCAGCCGGGACCGGAAACGTGAGAGCGGATACGCGGCCAGCGCCGCGCAGACCACCGTCAGCAGGGTCGCGCCGCCGCACAGGATCAGGCTGTTGAGCAGGGGCGTGAAGGTGATGTCCGGCTTCAGGACCGCGTCGAAGTTGTCGAGCGTGACCCCGTCGGGCAGCTTCACCTTCAGCCCGGCGCGCGGGTCGAGGGAGGACAGGATCACCCAGGCCAGCGGCAGGACGAAAGCGGCCGCGACGAACAGCAGGCTCGCGTCGGCGGCGTAACGGCGTTTGGCGCGGCGGGTGTTGAGGGTCGTACGCGCGGCCATCTCAGACCTCCGTCCGCAGCAGGCGCAGATAGACCAGGGAGAAGAGGGAGCCGACCACCAGCAGGAGAAGGGCGACGGCGGTCCCGTAGCCGATCATGCTCTTCTGGAAGGCCTGCTCGTACATGAAGAGCGGGAGGGTCTGGCTGCGGTTTCCCGGGCCGCCCCGCGTCATCACCCAGATCAGACCGAAGACCGAAAGGGTCTGGAGGGTGTTGAGCATCAGGTTCGTGCCGATGGAGCGGCGGATCATCGGCAGCGTGATGTGCCACATCCGGCGCCAGCCGCCCGCGCCGTCCACCTCGGCCGCCTCGGTGATCTCCTTGGGGATCTCGTTCAGGGCGGCCGAGTAGACCAGCATCGAGAAGGCCGTCCCGCGCCACACGTTCGCGAACGACACCGCCAGGATCGGCAGGGTGAACAGCCAGTTCTGGGACGGCAGATGCAGCCAGTCGAGGATCGCGTTCAGTGTGCCCTCGCGGCGGAAGAAGGCGTACAGCAGGAAGCCGGCCACGACCTCGGGGAGCACCCAGGCCGTGACGACGATCCCGCCCGTGAGCGTACGGATCGGCTTCGACGCGCGCTGCATCAGCGCGGCCAGGGCCAGGCCCAGCGTGTTCTGGCCGACGATCGAGCTGAGGAACGTGAAGACGAGCGTCAGCCATACGGCGTTGAGGAACGCGTCGTCCTCGAACGCCGTACGGAAGTTGTCGAAACCGGTGAAGGACGACTCGGCCTGGCCGGTGAGCTGCAGATCGGTGAAGGCGATGTAGGCGCAGTACGCGATCGGCCCGGCCAGGAAGAGGACGAGGATGACGAGGGCGGGGGTGACGGGGAGGGCCCGGGTGAGGGTGCGCAGCCGAGGGGCGCGGTTGCTGCCGCTCTCCTTGCCGACCACCGTGCGCTCACCGGGACCCGCTCCCCGCTGACTTACGACCACACTGTGCTCACTTCTTGATGACCTGGTTGTCCGTGACCGACTTCAGTTCCTCGTCGTAGCCCTTGGCCGCCTCGGTGACCGAGCTGTCGCCCGTCGTCACCCCTTCCATCGCCTCCTGGATGGCCGTGGAGACCTTCGGGTACGCGGGGTAGGCCGGGCGGTAGTGCGTGTTGGCCACCAGATCCGTGAAGAACTCGATGCCGGGCTGCGCCTTCGCGTACGCCGGGTCCTCGGCCACGTCCGTGCGCACCGCGATACCGGAGTTGGCGATGTACCACTTCTGGGCGTTCGCCTTCGTCTGCATCAGCTTGACGAACTCGAAGGCCATGTCGGGGTTGGCGGCCTTGCTCGGGACGGCCCAGGTCCAGCCGCCCGACATGCTCACCTTGCCGGGGGACTGGCCGTTCTGCGTCGGCATGTACGCGAGCCCCAGCTTCTCCGACCACTCGGGCCACTCGTGGCCGCTGCCCTTCAGCCAGTCCTGCGGGAGCCAGGAGCCGTCGAGGTTGATGCCGAGCTTGCCCTCGGGGAGCAGTTCACCGCGGACGCGGGTCGCGAAGTTCGGGTCGAGGGCGTCCGAGACGTCCGGGCCGAGCTTCTCCTTGAAGACCGTCTCGACGAACTGCAGCGAGTCCTTGAACCCCTGGCTGCCGGTGATCCACTTCTTGGACCCCGTGTCGTACAGCGGGCTCTCGGTGGCGCCGGTGGCCGTCCCGTACAGGAGCATCTCGAAGCCCTGCATGGTGGCCGCCTCACCCGCGGGCTTGCCCGTGTACACGTTCATGGGGGTGACGTCCGGGACCTTCTCCTTGATCGTGCGGGCCGCGTCGAGGATGTCGTCCCAGTTCCTCGGCTGCCAGTCGGCCGGCAGTCCGGCCTCCTTGAAGATGCCCTTGTCGAACCAGAGACCGCGGGTGTCCGTGCCGTCCGGGACGCCGTACGTCTTGCCGTCCTCCGCCTGCGCCGCCGACTTCGCCGTGTCGATGAACTGGCCCCAGTCGTCCCACTTGTCGAGGTACGGGTCCAGGGGCTTGAGGTAGCCGCTCGTGATGTCGGAGTTGATGAGGAACGTGTCCTCGTAGACCAGGTCCGGTGCGGTCTTGGGGGAGCGGAGCATCTGCTGGAGCTTCGTGTAGTACTCCGAGTCCGGGGCCTTGATCGGGACCAGCTTGACCTTCTTGCCCGGGTTGGCCTTCTCGAACTGCGTCTTGATGTCCGCGAGGTACTTGTCCATGACACGGACGGAGTTGTCCGTCGACTGTTTGTAGGAGATCTCCACGGTGTCCGGATCGCTGCCGGAACCGCTGCCGCAGGCGGTGAGCGCGGTGGCGGTGAGCAGGGTCGCGACAAGGAGCGGAGTGGGGGTGGGACGCACGGGTACGACCTCCTGCCGGCCGACGTCTTTGTGGCCGTTGTTCGATGGCCCGAACGTAAGAGCAGTGGTCATGTCAGGTCAATGACCTTGCGCGACTGCTCCGTTACGGTCGTGTCTCATCGTGCCCTGTCGCGGCCCGTCGTGGTCCCGTAGCGCCGTGTAGTCCCGCATATGGCCTGAATGTTCGGCCGCGCGTACGTGTCCGGGTACGCCGCCGGTCACCCCTTGACCCATCGGTACTGCAGCTCCGGGCGGCCCACCTGCCCGTACTGAGGGCTGCGCCCCGCTCTCCCCGCGTCCACCAGATGCTCCAGATACCGCCGGGCCGTGATCCGCGAGATGCCCACGGCCGCGGCGACGCCCGTCGCGGTCAGCCCCTCCGCGTGGTCGCGCAGCGCCCGGGTGACCTTCTCCAGCGTGGGCGCGCTCAGCCCTTTCGGCAGGGCCGCCGGGCCGGGCGCCCGGAGCGTGGCGAGGGCCCGGTCGACCTCGTCCTGACCGCTGGCCTCGCCGGCCGCGGCGTGGAACTCGGCGTACCGGACGAGCCGGTCCCGCAGGGTGGCGAAGGTGAACGGCTTCAGTACGTACTGCACGACTCCCAGCGACACGCCCTCCCGTACGACGGTCAGGTCGCGCGCGGACGTCACCGCGATCACGTCCGCGTGGTAGCCGGCGGCCCGCAGCGAGCGGGCCAGCTGCAGACCGTGCACGTCCGGGAGGTGGAGGTCGAGGAGGAGCAGGTCCACGGGTGTGCGGTCCAGCGCGCGTCTGGCCTCCGCACCCGTGTGCGCCTTGCCGACCGCGGTGAATCCGGGCACCCGCCCCACGTACAGGACATGCGCGTCCGCCGCGACGGGGTCGTCCTCGACGACCAGGACGCGGATGTCCTGACCGGGGGAAGGCGTGCTCATACGGTGCCTCCGTGCGGCGGCGGGGGCGAGGCTTTTGGCTCTGCCCCCGCCCCGGGGCCGGGTTCGGTTGCGGGGTGCGGGTCGGCGGGGGCCGGCCGCGCCGTTCCCCGCGCCCCTGACGGGCGAAGGACCGCGCCGTTCCCCGCGTCCCTCGAAGACGGCTCGGAGTCGGTTCCGGCCCCGGCGTGGACCCTAGCCCCTTCCCGGGACCTTTCCACCGCCGGAGGCAACGGCAGGCGCGCCTCGAAGGACGCTCCGCCGCCGGGGGCCGTGGTCACGGTGAGCGTGCCGTCGTGCCGTGCCACCGCCTGCCGTACGAGGGCCAGGCCGAGCCCGCGCCCACCGGGCCCCGCCGGCTTCGTGGACCAGCCGCGCTGGAAGACCTCCTCCGTGTGGGCCGGGTCCACCCCCGCCCCGGTGTCGGTGACCCGCAGGACAAGACCCTCCGCGTCCGCGAGCGCGGTGACGGTGACCCGGGCGCCCACCGAGCCCTGCGCCGCGTCCACGGCGTTGTCGATCAGATTGCCCAGGACCGTCACCAGGTCACGGGCGGTCAGGGAGACCGGGAGCAGACCGTCGTCGATGCTGCTGTCCTCGGAGACCACCAGCTCGACACCGCGCTCGTTCGCCTGGGCCGTCTTGCCCAGCAGCAGCGCGGCGAGGACCGGCTCGCTGACCGCCGCCACCACCTGGTCGGTCAGGGCCTGCGCCAGCTCCAGCTCGGCCGTGGCGAAGTCGACGGCCTCCTCGGCCCGCCCCAGCTCGATCAGCGAGACGACCGTGTGGAGCCGGTTCGCCGCCTCGTGGGCCTGCGAGCGCAACGCCGTCGTGAAGCCCCGCTCGGAGTCCAGCTCGCCCATCAGGGACTGCAGCTCGGTGACATCGCGCAGGGTCACGACCGTGCCCCGGCGCTCGCCGCCCGACACCGGCGAGGTGTTCACGACGAGCACCCGCGACTCGGTGAGATACACCTCGTCCACCCGCGGCTCACCCGACAGCAGCGCCCCCGTCAGCGGAGCCGGCAGTTCCAGCTCCGCCACCGAGTGGCCCACCACGTCACCGCGCGCCCCGAGCAGCTCACGCCCGCCGTCGTTGATCAGCGCCACCCGGTACTGCCCGTCCAGCATCAGCAGCCCCTCGCGCACCGCGTGCAGGGCCGCCTCGTGGTAGTCGTGCATCCGGCTCAGCTCGGCCGCGTTCATCCCGTGGGTGGAGCGGCGCAGGCGGGCGTTGATGACGTACGTACCGACCGCGCCCAGCGCCAGCGCCGCGGCGGCGACCCCGATCAGGGCCTTGACCTGCCCCTCGACCCGCTGGCTGATCTCGTCGACCTTGATCCCGGCACTGACCAGGCCGACGATCCTGCCGCTGTCGTATATGGGGGTGACGGCCCGCACGGACTCGCCGAGCGTCCCCGTGTACGTCTCGGTGAAGGACTGGCCGAGAAGGGCACGGTCCGTGTGCCCCAGGAAGTGCTTGCCGATCAGCTCCTCGTTGGGGTGGGTCCAGCGGATGCCCTCAGGGTTCATGATCGTGACGAAGTCGACCTGTGCGCCCCGCGTCACCGCCTGCGCGTACGGCTGGAGCGTCCTCGTCGGGTCCTCGGTGCGGATGGCCCCCCGTACGGAAGGGGAGTCCGCGACCGAACGCGCCACCCCCATCGCCTGCCGGCCCGCCGCGTCCTCGGCCTGGCTGCGGTCGCTGACGTACGTGAAGAGCGCGCAGCCCGCGACCACCACGGCGACGAGCACGGCCTGCATGGCGAAGAGCTGGCCCGCCAGGCTGCGCGGTCGGGGGGCACGGGGAAGGCGCATGCGCACAGTCTGCCTGGCTGGAAATGTGTGAACGAAATGAACGGAAGGGTGACCGCCCTCACACGCTGGGAGATAGTCACCGACAACCCCCGGACGTGAGCCGCACGCCGGATGATGCCGACGACGTCGTCAAGGAGGGCAGCCGTGACCAGCACACCCGATACGGCACCTGCCGCTCCCGCTGCAAAGCGGGACCGCACGCACTATCTGTACATCGCGGTGATCATCGCCGTGGCCGCCGGTATCGCGGTGGGGCTGATCGCCCCCGATTTCGCGGTGAAGCTGAAGCCGATCGGAACCGGCTTCGTGAACCTGATCAAGATGATGATCTCGCCGATCATCTTCTGCACGATCGTCCTGGGCATCGGCTCGGTACGCAAGGCCGCCAAGGTCGGCGCGGTGGGCGGCATCGCGCTCGGCTACTTCGTGGTCATGTCGTTCGTCGCGCTCGCCATCGGCCTGGTCGTCGGCAACATCCTGGAGCCCGGGACGGGCCTCGCGGTGACCGACGCGATCAAGGACGCCGGCCAGGGACAGGTCGTCGAGGCCAAGAACACCGAGGAGTTCCTGCTCGGGATCATCCCCACGACGATGGTCTCCGCCTTCACCGGCGGCGAGGTCCTGCAGACCCTGCTCATCGCGCTGCTCACCGGATTCGCGCTGCAGGCCATGGGCTCGTCCGGTGCGCCGATCCTGCGCGGCATCGAACACATCCAGCGCCTCGTCTTCCGCATCCTCGCCATGGTGATGTGGGCGGCGCCCATCGGCGCGTTCGGCGCGATCGCGGCGGTGACCGGCTCGGCCGGTGTGGACGCACTCAAGAGCCTCGCCGTCCTGATGCTCGGCTTCTACGTGACCTGTTTCCTCTTCGTCTTCATCGTGCTCGGCGCGCTGCTGCGGATCGTCGCGGGCCTGAACATCTTCCTGCTCCTCAAGTACCTGGGCCGGGAGTTCCTGCTCATCCTCTCCACCTCCTCCTCCGAGTCCGCGCTGCCGCGGCTCATCGCGAAGATGGAGCACCTGGGCATCAGCAAGCCGGTGGTCGGTATCACCGTCCCGACCGGCTACTCCTTCAACCTCGACGGCACCATGATCTACATGACCATGGCGTCGCTGTTCATCGCCGACGCCATGGGTACGCCGATGGCCATCAGCGAGCAGATCCCGCTGCTCCTCTTCCTGCTCGTCGCCTCCAAGGGCGCGGCGGGGGTCACCGGCGCGGGTCTGGCCACCCTGGCGGGCGGTCTCTCGTCCCACAAGCCGGCGCTGGTGGACGGCATCGGCCTGATCGTCGGCATCGACCGCTTCATGAGCGAGGCGCGCGCCCTGACGAACTTCGCGGGCAACGCGGTGGCGACGGTCCTGATCGGTACGTGGACCAAGGAGATCGACCGGCCTCGGGTGGACGAGGTGCTGGCGGGGCGGATCCCGTTCGACGAGACGACGCTGCTGGACGACGGACACGGGGGTCGTGCCGACGGCGACGGTTCGTCCGAGGCCGCTGATGTGCCGGAGCAGTCCGGGCCTGGCGACAAGGAACTCGCCAAGGCGTAGCAAGCCATCTCCCTCCCCCGGCCGCCGGCGGCCGACCAGGTCCCCCCACCTGGCGGCCGCCGGTGGTTTCGACTGTGTCGAGAGCCCAGTGGACGGATGCGGGTCGAGGATGCGGGTGAGTGAGTGCTGGCCGCGCAGTTCCCCGCGCCCCTCAAGGGGCGCGGGGAACTGCGCAGTCTTTGGGTCTTTAGGGGCGCGGGGAACGGCGCAATCTTTGGTCTTTGGGGGCGCGGGGAACCGCGCATGCTTGCCTTGACGTCGGCGTCAAGGATTACCGTCACCGCATGCGAATCGGCGAGCTGGCGGAGCGGGCCGGCACCACCACGCGCACGCTCAGGTACTACGAGTCGCGGGGCCTGCTGCCCGCGCGCCGCGGCAGCAACGGGTACCGGACGTACGACGAGGACGATCTGAAGCTGCTGCGGCAGATCAGGACGCTGCAGGACTTCGGGTTCGACCTGGAGGAGACGCGGCCCTTCGTGGAGTGTCTGCGGGCCGGCCACCCGGAGGGCGACGCCTGTCCGGCCTCGCTCGCCGTGTACCGGCGCAAGCTGGGCGAGCTCGACGCGCTGATCGACGAGCTGCGGTCGGTACGCGACCAGGTCGGCGGGCAGTTGGCGCGCGCCGAGCGGGCGATGGACGAGCTGGCGTCCGAGGCGGCGGTTCCGGGCGGTCCGGAACCGGTATGCGAACTGGGAGGGCGGACGGGGTGATCAAGGCAGTGGGTGTGGCCGAGGTGACGGACGACAGCTTCGAGGCGGAGGTGATCGGGGCGGAGCTGCCCGTGCTGGTGGAGTTCACCGCGGACTGGTGCCCGCCGTGCCGGCAGATCGCGCCGGTGCTGAGCGCCGTCGCCGCCGAGGAGGGCGACCGACTCAAGGTGGTGCAGCTGGACGTGGACACGAACCCGGAGACCACGAACGCGTACGGGGTGCTGTCGATGCCCACGCTCATCGTGTTCCGCGACGGGCGGCCGGTGAAGTCGATGGTGGGCGCCCGCCCCAAGCGGCGGCTCCTGGAGGAGCTGGCGGACGTGCTCTGAGGCACGGCGGCGGACTCTGCCGGGCGGAATAAAGAAATCCCCCGCAAGCAATTGCTTGCGGGGGATTTCTTTGCGTATATTGAATGGTTCGCGACTTGCGTAAAACAAGTCACGGAGAAGTTCACTGTGCACAGTATATCCGGCCGGGAGCGGAATTGTCAAACAGGCCCTCGAACACAGACCGAGACACAAACTCGACCAATGGATTGCCGGACGATGAATTGCGTCATGAGCAGGAATTCATCGACGGCCTGTACGCGCGCGTCGACGCGTTGCGCGGCGGTACCGAGGCCTCGGTGACGGACGCCCTCGCCCAGGGCAGCACCCCCATGCAGGCCCGCCTCGAACGCGACGTCCTGGTCGCCGAACGCTCCGGCCTGCTCGCCGCGCTGAACGCGGTGGACGGCTCGCTCTGCTTCGGCCGGATCGACCTCACGGACGCCTCCTCCGACGGCACCACAGGCAGCACCACCGGCGGCACCTCCGGCCGCACCCACCACATCGGCCGTATCGGCATCCGCGCCGACGACGCCGAACACACGCCGATCCTGATCGACTGGCGGGCCCCGGTCGCCCGCCCCTTCTACCTCGCCACCGGCCACACCCCCATGGGCCTGCGCCGCCGTCGGCACATCACCACCGAAGGCCGTACCGTCACCGCCCTGCACGACGAGATCCTCGACCTGGGCGACCGGCTGCGTACGGGCCACGAGGACCCGACCGGCGACGCCGTGCTGCTCTCCGCGCTCAACTCCGCGCGCACCGGCCGCATGAGCGACATCGTGCAGACCATCCAGGCCGAGCAGGACCGCATCATCCGCGCCCCGCACCGCGGCATCCTCGTGGTGGAGGGCGGCCCCGGCACCGGCAAGACGGCGGTCGCGCTGCACCGGGCGGCGTACCTCCTCTACGAGCACCGGGAACTGCTCGCCAAGCGGGCCGTCCTGATCGTCGGCCCGAACCCCGCCTTCCTCGGCTACATCGGAGAGGTACTGCCCTCACTCGGCGAGACGGGCGTCCTGCTCGCCACCGTCGGCGAGCTGTTCCCCGGCGTACGGGCGACCGCCTCCGACACCCCCGAGGCCGCCGCAGTGAAGGGCCGCGCCGACATGGCCGACGTCCTCGCCGCCGTCGTACGCGACCGTCAGGCACTGCCCGACCCGGTCATCGCCATCGAGCACGACCGGGACATCCTGATGCTCGACGCCGGTCTCGTGGGCGTCGCCCGCGACCGCACCCGTGAGGCGCGGCTGCCGCACAACGTGGCCCGCGAACACTTCGAGGGCCATATCTTCAACACCCTCACCGACATGCTCGCCGAGCGGATCGGCACGGACCCCTTCGACGGTACGAACCTGCTCGACCCCAGCGACATCACCCAGATCCGCGACGATCTCGCCGAGAACCCCGAGGTCTGGGCCGCCATCGACCAGTTGTGGCCGCGCGTCACCCCGCGGCGCCTCGTCGCGGACTTCCTCGCCGAACCCGACGCGTACCTCACCGTGGCCGACGCGGAAGCCGTCCGCCGGCCCGTGACCCGGGCCTGGACCACCTCCGACGTCCCCCTCCTCGACGAGGCCGCCGAACTCCTCGGCGAGGACGACCGGATGACACGCGCCGCCGCCGAACAGGAGCGGGACCGCCAGATCGCCTACGCGCAGGGCGTCCTGGACGTCTCCTACGCGTCCAGGACGTACGAGTTCGAGGACATGGACGTCGAGGACGCGGAGGTCCTGTCGGCACACGACATCATCGACGCCGAACGGATGGCCGAGCGCCACGAGGAGGACGACCACCGCAGCGCCGCCGAGCGGGCCGCCGCCGACCGGACCTGGGCGTTCGGGCACATCATCGTCGACGAGGCGCAGGAGTTGTCGCCGATGGCCTGGCGGCTGCTGATGCGGCGCAGTCCGACGCGGTCGATGACGCTGGTGGGGGACCCGGCCCAGACGGCCGAGGCGGCGGGTGTGGGCTCCTGGTCGGAGATCCTGTCCCCGTACGTCGAGGACCGCTGGGAACACACCCGTCTCGCGGTCAACTACCGGACGCCGTCCGAGATCATGGAGGTGGCGGCGGCGGTGCTGCGCGCCGAGCGGCCCGGCTTCGAGCCGCCGAGCTCGGTGCGGTCGACGGGGGTACGGCCCTGGGTGCGCGAGAGCTCCGACCTGGCCGGTGCGGTGGAGAAGGCCGTCGCCGATCTGACCCCCGCCGAAGGGCGGCTCGCGGTGATCGCGCCGCGGGAACTGCACGGGGTGCTGGCCGCGGGGCTCGACGGGGTGGCGGCGGGGGAGGCGCCCGATCTCACCCGTGGGGTCGTGCTGCTCGATCCGCGGCAGGCGAAGGGGCTGGAGTTCGATGCGGTGCTGGTGGTGGAGCCGGGGCGGTTCGGAACGAGCGACCTGTATGTGGCCCTGACCCGGGCCACGCAGTCCCTCGGCATCGTCCACGCCACCCCCCTCCCGGCCCCCTTGGCAAAAGCGCTCTGACCTTTCCCTCGCCCCCGCCGCCCCTACCCGTTCCGTTCTCGGGGGCCAGCCCCCGAACCCCCGCTCCTCAAACGCCGGAGGGGCTGAGATGTCGCCGGACGGGCGTATGTCTTTCAGCCCGTCCGGCGTTTGAGGACAACGGGGGCGAGGGGGCGCAGCCCCCATGCAGTGACGGGAAGGGTAGGGGCGGCGGGGGCGAAGGAAAAAGGGCTAGGCCGGGCGGAGCCATACCGTTGACAGGGGGGGCAGGGTCAGGCGGAGGGAGGCCGGGCGGCCGTGCCACGCCTGGTCGTCCGGCTTCAGGGGGTCGGCGTTCCCCACCCCACCCCCGCCGTACCGCCCCGCATCCGTGTTCAGCACCTCATGCCACGCGGGTACGTCATCGGGCACCCCGAGCCGGTACTCCTGCCGCACCACCGGCGAGAAGTTGGACACGGCGAGCAGCGGCACCCCGTCCACCCCGAAGCGCAGGAACGCGAACACGTTGTCCTCGGCGGCATCCCCGGCGACCCACCCGAACCCGGCGGGATCGGTGTCCAGCTCCCAGAGCGCCGGCACCCGCCGGTACACGGCGTTGAGGTCGCGCACGAGATCGCGTACACCCCGGTGGTCGGCCTCCGCCCCGTACGACGGGTCGAGGAGCCACCAGTCGGGCCCGTGCGCCTCGGACCACTCGGCGCCCTGCGCGAACTCCTGCCCCATGAACAGGAGCTGCTTGCCGGGGTGCGCCCACATGAAGCCCAGATAGGCACGGTGGGTGGCACGCTGCTGCCACCAGTCACCCGGCAGCTTCGACACCAGCGACCGCTTGCCGTGCACGACCTCGTCGTGGGAGATCGGCAGGACGTAGTTCTCGCTGTACGCGTACACCATCGAGAACGTCATCTCGTGGTGGTGGTACTTGCGGTGGACCGGCTCGTGGGTGACGTAGTCCAGCGAGTCGTGCATCCAGCCCATGTTCCACTTCAGGCCGAAGCCGAGTCCGCCGAAGCCGCCGGGCCCGATGTGGTGGGTGGCCCGGGTGACACCGTCCCACGCGGTCGACTCCTCGGCGATCGTGACGACCCCGGGCTCGCGCCGGTAGACGGTGGCGTTCATCTCCTGGAGGAAGGCGACGGCGTCGAGGTTCTCCCGGCCGCCGTGGACGTTGGGCGTCCACTGGCCGGCCTCGCGCGAGTAGTCGAGGTACAGCATGGAGGCAACCGCGTCGACGCGCAGCCCGTCGATGTGGAACTCCTCGCACCAGTACACGGCGTTGGCGACCAGGAAATTGCGCACCTCGCGGCGCCCGTAGTCGAATTCGAGGGTTCCCCAGTCGGGGTGCGCGGCCCGCAGCGGGTCCTCGTGCTCGTACAGCGGACGCCCGTCGAACTCGGCGAGCGCCCACTCGTCCCGCGGGAAGTGCGCGGGCACCCAGTCCATGATCACGCCGATACCGGCCCGGTGCAGCGCGTCGACCAGGTACTTGAAGTCGTCGGGGGTACCGAGCCGGGCGGTGGGCGCGTAGAAGCCGGTGACCTGGTAGCCCCAGGAGCCGCCGAAGGGGTGCTCGGCGACCGGCATCAGCTCGACGTGCGTGAAGCCGAGGTCGGAGATGTAGACGGGCAGCTGCTCGGCCAGCTGACGGTATGTCAACCCCGGTCGCCAGGAGGCCAGGTGGAGTTCGTAGACCGAGAAGGGGGCCTGGTGCGCGGGGCGGTCCGCCCGCCGCTCCATCCACTCCTGGTCCTGCCACTCGTGTCGCGAGGAGTGGATCACGGACGACGTGGCCGGCGGCAGCTCCGTACGCCGGGCCATCGGGTCGGCGCGCATCGTCTTCGTACCGTCGGGCCGGGTGATCTCGAACTTGTACAGCTCTCCCTCGCCGACGCCGGGGGCGAACAGCTCCCACACCCCGGAGGAGCCCAGCGAGCGCATCGGGAACGCGGTCCCGTCCCAGAAGTTGAAGGAGCCGGAGATCCGCACACCGCGGGCGTTCGGGGCCCAGACCGAGAAGCGGGTGCCGGGCACGCCCTGGTGTTCCATCGGCTCCGCGCCGAGGATCGTCCACAGCTGCTCGTGCCGCCCCTCGCCGAACAGATGCAGGTCGAAGTCGCCGAGGGTGGGCAGGAAGCGGTACGCGTCCTCGACGTCCTGGACCGCCCCCTCGTACTCCACCGTCAGCCGGTAATCCGGCACCTCGCGCAGGGGCAGTACGGCGGAGAAGAAGCCGTCCCCGTCGTCGTGCAGTTCGGCTCGCAGCCCTTCCGCGACGACGGTCACGGCGAGCGCGTACGGCCGCAGCACCCGGAAGACCACACCGTCCGGCACGGGGTGGGCCCCGAGCACGGCGTGCGGATCGTGGTGCGCGCCCCCGAGCAGCCGTTCCCGGTCGGCCCGGTCCAGCACGGCCAGCGACCGTACCTCCTGGACGGGCTCCGCAACCGGTACGACGGCAGCGGCAGGAGTGACAGGAGCGGCCGGAGCTGGAGTGTCGGTGGGCGTGACGGGGGCGGGCTCCGGGGCCTCGGCCCGCACGTCCTCCACCGCCGGCCCGGCCTGCGCCTGGTCGGCGGCCTTGCCGGTGACCTTGGCCTTGTCGGCGGCCTTGTCTGCGGCCTTGGCCTTGGCCTTCGAGCTCTTCGGCTTCTTGGCGGGCGGGTTCGGGCGGGGCGTCACGGGCGGAGCCTCCTCGGCACAGTGATGAGGTGGAGCGGGTCAGGACGGTCAGGACGGTTCGGGAAGGGCCAGCCGGCGGACCGCCGCCATCGGCACGGGCAGCCAGTCGGGCCGGTGCCGTGCCTCGTACACGACTTCGTAGATCGCCTTGTCGGTCTCGTAGGCGCGCAGCAGCACCGGATCCGTACGCGGGTCACGCCCGCCGGCCTCGGCGTAACCGGAGCAGTACGCGGCCCGGCACGCGTCCGCCCAGCCGGGCACGGCGGACGGGGCGGTGGCCCCCGCGCGCAGCGAGTGCGCGGCGTAGTCGAAGGAGCGGAGCATGCCGGCCACGTCCCGCGCGGTCGGCTGGGGCAGGCGGCGCTCGGCGAGCGGCTTGGAGGGTTCGCCCTCGAAGTCGATCAGCGACCAGCTGCCGGACGGCGACCGAAGGCACTGGCCCAGATGCAGGTCCCCGTGGATCCGCTGGGCCGTCCAGGTCTGGCCCTCGCTCGCCAGATCGGCGAGCGCGTCGAACGCGGACCGCAGACCGGGCGCGTACGGCAGCAGCGAGGGGACGGTCTGGACGGCGGCCGTCAGCCGTTCGGTCATCCCCTCCACCAGCAGTTCCATCTGCGCGCGTCCCATGGTCACCTCGGGCAGCGCGCGGGCCAGCGCGGTGTGCACCTCGGCCGTGGCCCGGCCGAGCGCCCGCGCGGCACCGCTGAAGTCCTCACCCTTGGCGAGTTCGCGCAGTGCCAGGTCCCAGCCGTCCGAGGCGCCCTGGAGGAAGGGCTGCAGAACACCCAGGACGTACGGGTCGCCGGGGTCGTCGGCCAGATCGGCGAGCACCCAGCCGGCGGGCGCCGGAACCCGTGCGCAGCCCTCGCGGGCCAGCGCCAAAGGCAGCTCCAGATCGGGGTTGATCCCGGGCACGATCCGGCGCAGGAGCTTCAGGATGAACGTATCTCCGTAGACGAGAGAAGAGTTGGACTGCTCGGCGGTGACCAGGCGCGGCACCAGATCGCCCCGGATCTCCTGTGCCATGTCCCGCTCGAAGCGCAGCTCACCGATGTGCGCGCGTTCCCGCAGGGCCTCCAGGAGGACATCGGCGGGGCGCGGGTCGTGCAGGGCCTCGTACACGGTCAGTCCGGCCAGCGGCCCCTGTGTCGGATGGCCGATCAGCGCGGGCGCCAGGTGCGGCGGCAGTGTCTCGCGCACGCCGAGCAGCAGCTGGTAGCAGTCGGCCGGATGCGCGGGGGCGCTCTGCGTGGGCACGAGCGGCTGGTGGGCCCGGACGAGCAGATGGAGCAGGCCCAGCCGGGAGTTCAGTGGCAGCACTTCGGTCACCGAGACCAGGGAGAACCCGGTGACGGGACGGCCTTTTCCCGCGAACCACCGCTGCCGTGGAAGCCACTCGCGAAGCAGTGGATCGAGGGACGCGAGAAGACCGGGGCTCGTCGAAGCGGAGTGCGTGGAGCGGGTGACGGCTTCGGACATGGCGTCGCGTCCTTTCCCCGGAGTCGGGGTGTTACTACTGCGTGCCCAGGGCGGGGCGGGGGAAACCGCCCCGCCGCCCGTTGTACGTGCCTGTCCGGGCCGGGGCCTAGACGGCGTCCTTGCGGAGGCGGAACCAGTAGAAGCCGTGGCCGGCGAGGGTGAGGAGGTAGGGGAGTTCGCCGATGGCGGGGAAGCGGACGCCGCCGATGAGTTCGACGGGGTGGCGTCCGTTGAAGGTCTGGAGGTCGAGTTCGGTGGGTTGGGCGAAGCGGGAGAAGTTGTGGACGCACAGGACGAGGTCGTCCTTGTATTCGCGCAGGAAGGCGATGACGGCGGGGTTGGAGGAGGGGAGTTCGGTGTAGGAGCCGAGGCCGAAGGCGGGGTTCTGTTTGCGGATCTCGATCATGCGGCGGGTCCAGTGCAGCAGTGATGAGGGGTTGCTCATGGAGGCTTCGACGTTGGTGACCTGGTAGCCGTGGACGGGGTCCATGATGGTGGGCAGGTAGAGGCGGCCGGGGTCGCAGGAGGAGAAGCCGGCGTTGCGGTCGGGGGTCCACTGCATGGGGGTGCGTACGGCGTCGCGGTCGCCGAGCCAGATGTTGTCGCCCATGCCGATCTCGTCGCCGTAGTAGAGGATCGGGCTGCCGGGGAGGGACAGCAGGAGGGCGGTGAACAGTTCGATCTGGTTGCGGTCGTTGTCCAGGAGGGTGGCCAGGCGCCTTCGGATGCCGATGTTGGCGCGCATGCGGGGGTCTTTGGCGTATTCGGCGTACATGTAGTCGCGTTCTTCGTCGGTGACCATTTCGAGGGTGAGCTCGTCGTGGTTGCGCAGGAAGATGCCCCATTGGCAGCCGGAGGGGATGGCGGGGGTTTTCGCGAGGATTTCGGAGACGGGGTAGCGGGATTCGCGGCGGACGGCCATGAAGATGCGGGGCATGACGGGGAAGTGGAAGGCCATGTGGCATTCGTCGCCGCCGGCGGTGTAGTCGCCGAAGTAGTCGACGACGTCTTCGGGCCATTGGTTGGCTTCGGCGAGCAGGACGGTGTCGGGGTAGTGGGCGTCGATCTCGGCGCGGACCTGTTTGAGGACCTGGTGGGTGGCGGGGAGGTTTTCGCAGTCGGTGCCTTCTTCGGCGAAGAGGTAGGGGACGGCGTCGAGGCGGAAGCCGTCGATGCCGAGGTCGAGCCAGAAGCGCAGGGCGGAGATGATTTCTTCGACGACGGCGGGGTTTTCGAAGTTGAGGTCGGGTTGGTGGGAGAAGAAGCGGTGGAAGTAGTACTGCTTGCGGATGGGGTCGAAGGTCCAGTTGGAGGCTTCGGTGTCGACGAAGATGATGCGGGCGTCGGCGTATTGCTGGTCGTTGTCGGCCCACATGTAGTAGTCGCCGTAAGGCCCGGTGGGGTCGTTGCGGGAAGCCTGGAACCAGGGGTGCTGGTCGCTGGTGTGGTTCATGACGAAGTCGATGATGACGCGCAT
>NZ_BMVY01000009.1 GCF_014650955.1 Streptomyces tauricus | reverse complement strand
GGTATCAACATATCTGGCGTTGATTTTTGGCACGCTGTTGAGTTCTCAAGGAACGGACGCTTTCTTTGTACTCACCCTCTCGGGCTTTCCTCCGGGCGCTTCCCTTCGGTCCTGCTGTCTTGCGTTTCCGACTCTATCAGACCGTTTCCGGTTCCGATTTCCTCGGTGCTTTCCAGGTTTTCGCTTTCGCGTTTCCCTTTCCGGCGAGTCCGACTCTATCAGACCCTTTCAGGCCCGATTCCCAGTCGAAGTGGGGGTTGTCGTCCCGGCTGTTGGGCCGTTCCGACGAGTGAGACTTTAGCGGAATCCTGGCCCCCGAGCTAATCGGGGTTACGCCCTCTCGAACGCGGATTCCTCATTTCGCAAACACGCATGAAAGCGAACCGACGACGGATCGTCGATCGCTGTGTGCTTGTTGCGGAATGGCTGTCCGGGGACCAACCGAAGTCGGCGCTCACGTCGGACAACTCGGAGAACACTACGTAGCGGGCAGGGGCGTGTCAACTCGGGTACGGGGACCACCCCTGAGGCGTACGCTCGGTCCCATGACTACGCACGCGTGCACCCAGCTGTGGTGGGCCGCCTGACGGCGGCCGTACATACGCGTGTACTCAACGGCCGCCCCCTCGGCGGCCGTTTTTGTATCTCCTTCCTGGAGCGCCGGCCGGCGGTGGTGGCGGCCTCGACCAGGAGGTAGAGGGATGAAGCGGGTCTTCAGCGGGATCAAGCCGACCGGGCATCTGACGTTGGGCAACTACCTGGGGGCGATGCGGCGCTGGAGCGCGGTCGACCAGCACGAGGCCGACGCGTTGTTCTGCGTCGTCGACCTGCACGCGCTGACCGTGGACCACGATCCCGGACGCGTACGCAGGCTGAGTCGGCAGGCGGCCACCCTGTTGCTGGCCACGGGGCTCGATCCCCAGCTGTGCACCGTCTTCGTACAGAGTCATGTGGATGAGCACGCGCGGCTGTCGTATCTGCTGGAGTGCGTGGCCACGGACGGCGAGATGCGCCGGATGATCCAGTACAAGGAGAAGGCGGCGGCCGAGCGGGCGCGGGGCGGGAGTGTGCGGCTGTCGCTGCTCACCTATCCCGTGCTGATGGCCGCGGACATCCTGGCGTACGGGACCGACGAGGTGCCGGTGGGGGACGACCAGACCCAGCACGTGGAGCTGACGCGGGATGTCGCGGTGCGGTTCAACCAGCGGTACGGGCGGACGTTCGTGGTGCCGCGGACCACGCATCCGGAGGTGGCGGCCCGGGTCATGAACTTGCAGGACCCGACGTCGAAGATGGGGAAGTCCGACGACGTGGGGCCCGGGGTCGTCTATCTGCTCGACGAGCCCGAGGCCGTGCGGAAGAAGATCATGCGGGCCGTGACGGACAGCGGGAGCGAGGTCGTTCACGACCGGGAGGCCCGGCCCGGCGTCTCGAACCTGCTGGAGATCCTCGCTGCCTGTGAAGGTGGGAACCCGAACGACCTGGCCGGTGTATATGAGACGTACGGATCCTTGAAGAAAGACACCGCCGAGGCCGTGGTGGAGTTCCTCAGGCCCGTACAGCAGAGGCACAAGGAGTTGTGCGCCGATCCTGCTTACGTGGAAGGGGTGTTGCGCGAGGGTGCGGAGAAGGCCAGGGAGATGGCGCGGCCGAGGGTGGACGCGGCGTACCGGGCGATCGGGTTGCTGCCGGCAGGTTGAAGCTCGGTGACGGGGACGGACACGGTCACGGTCACGGTCACGGCGCGGGACGGCGACGGCGGCGGCGACCTTGAGCGGTGAGGAGCGGAGGGGGGCCGCTCCCGCACCGTCGGGTTCTAGCTGTTGCCGGAGGCCAGTGCGCGGCTGCGGTCGCGGGCTGCTTCGAGAGCCGCGATGAGGGCGGCCCGTACACCGTGGTTCTCGAGTTCGCGGATGGCGTTGATCGTGGTGCCCGCGGGGGACGTGACGTTCTCGCGGAGCTTCACGGGGTGCTCGCCGCTGTCGCGGAGCATCACGGCGGCGCCGATCGCGGACTGGACGATGAGGTCGTGGGCCTTGTCGCGGGGCAGGCCGAGCAGGATGCCGGCGTCGGTCATGGCCTCGACCAGGTAGAAGAAGTACGCCGGACCCGAGCCGGAGAGGGCGGTGCAGGCGTCCTGCTGGGACTCGGGGACGCGGAGCGTCTTGCCGACGGCGCCGAAGATCTCCTCGGCGTGCGCGAGGTGATCGGCGGTGGCGTGGCTGCCGGCGGAGATGACGGACATGGCCTCGTCGACGAGGGCGGGGGTGTTCGTCATGACACGGACGACGGGGGTGCCCTGGGCCAGGCGCTCCTCGAAGAAGGAGGTGGGGATGCCCGCCGCGCCGCTGATGACCAGGCGGTCGGCGGGGACGTGCGGGGCGAGTTCGTCGAGGAGGGTGCCCATGTCCTGGGGCTTGACCGTGAGGATCAGCGTGTCCGCCGTCTTGGCGGCCTCCTGGTTGCTGACCGGGGTGACGCCGTGGCGCTCCCGGAGTTCCTGGGCGCGCTCGGGGCGGCGGGCCGTGACCAGGAGGTCGGCGGGGGCCCAGCCGGCTCGGATCATTCCGCTGAGCAGGGCCTCGCCGATCTTGCCGGTGCCGAGCACTGCGACTTTCTGGGTCATGTTCGGTTGCCCTCCGGGGGTGCGTCGTCCGGGGCCCATCCTCGCACCGGGGGCATGGGTACGGGCCGCGCTGTCCGCTGGGCGGGACGCGGTCAGGCCGTGCGGCGGCGGAGGGTTGCCGCGCCGAGTGTCAGTACGAGCAGGGCGCAGGCCGCGACGATCAGGGCGTCGCGGACGAAGGCGGCGGTGACGTCGGTGTGCTTGAGGACTTCGTTCATGCCGTCGACGGCGTACGACATGGGGAGGACGTTGGAGATGCCTTCGAGTACGGGGTGCATGTCGGGCCTCGGGGTGAACAGGCCGCAGAGGAGGAGCTGGGGGAAGATCACGGCCGGCATGAATTGGACGGCCTGGAACTCGGAGGACGCGAACGCCGAGACGAAGAGGCCGAGGGCGGTGCCGAGCAGGGCGTCGAGGAGGGCGACGAGGAGGAGCAGCCAGGCCGAGCCGGTGACGTCGAGACCGAGGGCCCAGACGGCGAGGGCGGTGGCGAGGACCGACTGTATGAGGGCGATCGCCCCGAAGGCGAGGGCGTAGCCGGCGATGAGGTCGCCCTTGCCGAGGGGCATGGCGAGGAGGCGTTCCAGGGTGCCGGAGGTGCGTTCGCGGAGAGTGGCGATGGAGGTCACCAGGAACATCGTGATGAGGGGGAAGATGCCGAGCAGTGAGGCGCCGATGGAGTCGAAGGTGCGCGGGCTGCCGTCGAAGACGTAGCGGAGCAGCAGAAGCATCAGGCACGGGATGAGGATCATCAGCGCGATCGTGCGCGGGTCGTGGCGGAGCTGGCGCAGGACGCGGGTCGCGGTGGCGGTGGTACGGGCGAGGTTGATCGCGCGCGGCTCGGGGAGCGCGGTCGGGCTCGTGCGTGGGGTGGCGGTCGTGGTCATCGGACGGACTCCTTGCGGGACTGGTTGTCGGCGGCGGCCGCGATCGCTTCGTCGACCAGGTGGAGGAAGGCCGCCTCGACGGTGTCGGTGCCGGTCCGGGTGCGCAGGGCGTCCGGGGTGTCGGCGGCGAGGATCTCGCCCGCGCGCATCAGGAGCAGGCGGTGGCAGCGTTCGGCCTCGTCCATGACGTGGGAGGAGACGAGGAGGGTGGTGCCCCGGTCGGCGGCGATGGTGTGGAAGAGCTGCCACAGGTCGCGGCGGAGTACGGGGTCGAGGCCGACCGTGGGTTCGTCGAGGACGAGGAGTTCCGGGGTGCCGAGGAGGGCCACGGCGAGGGAGACGCGGCTGCGCTGGCCGCCGGAGAGGTTGCCCGCGAGGGCGTCGGCGTGGGAGGCGAGGTCGACGTCGGAGATGGCGTGCTCGACGTTCTCGTGGCGGCGGTCGGCGGCGGCGCGACCGGGGTCGAGGATCGCGGCGAAGTAGTCCAGGTTCTGGCGGACCGACAGGTCGTCGTAGACGGAGGGGGCTTGGGTGACGTAACCGATGCGGGAGCGGAGGGCGGCGTGGCCCGCGGGGAGGCCGAGGACGTCCAGGGTGCCGGTGACCTTGGCCTGGGTGCCGGCGATCGACCTCATCAGGGTGGATTTGCCGCAACCCGAGGGGCCCAGCAGACCGGTGATCCGGCCGCGGGGGACGTCGAAGTCGAGTCCGCGCAGGACTTGGCGAGGGCCTCGGACGACGGTGAGGCCGGCGGCGTGGACCGCGGGGTGGTCGGAGGGTGGTGGCGTGGGGGCAGGGGTGCCGGACGCATTATTCATCATGTGATGAATAATGCGCCTGGGCGGAGACCCCGTCAAGCAGCCTGGGCGACGATCAGGATGATCTTGTAGCTCTCCTCCACCTGGCCGTCCGGGAAGGTCTTCAGGAGGTGTGCGCGCTCTTCGGCGAAGAAGGCGGCCGTCGCGTCTTCTCCGAGGACCAGGAAGACGGAGTAACTGCTGATGTTGGCGAGGTGGGTGTCCAGGGGGACGGTTCGGCTCCAGCGGATTTCGTGGCGGGTGCAGGCGGGCATGTACGGGGCGCGGGCGAAGACGTCCTCCGTATGGGCCCGGCGGCCCGAGCCGCGCTTCTCGGCGACGTCACCGCCGATGAACTCCTCCACGCGCCGGTTCTGCTCCGCCTGCCAGGGGACGTCGAGGGCGGGGTTGTTCCACCAGAGGGCCAGGGCGCCGGAAGGGCGCAGGACGCGCATGGCTTCGGGGAGCGAGCGGGACGGGTCCGTCCAGTGCCAGGACTGGGCGTAGGTGAGGAAGTCGACGGAGTCGGTGGCCAGGGGCAGCGAGTCGCCGTCGCCCCGGACGATGGGGGTGTCGGGGAGGGAGCGGCGGAACTGGGACGCCTCCGTCGCCGGGTTCGACCGCGATCACCTCGGCGCCGCGGGCCAGGAGGAGCGCGGTGGCTATGCCCGTACCGGCGCCCACGTCCGCGATGCGGGCGCCCTTGAGCGGGCGGGCGGCGGCTCGTTCGATGGTGTCGAAGAGGGTGGGGGGATAGGAGGGGCGGTTGGCGGCGTACTGGGCTGCCGCGCGGTTGAAGGAGTGGGCGTAGGTGGGGCGGGAGGGGGTTTCGGCGGTCATGGGTTCATCGTGGCCGTCCGCGCCGTTCCCCGCGCCCCCTTGCGGGCGGGGCTGTGCTCTAGCCCTGTCGCCGGGTGCGGGCCGTTCGCGCAGTTCCCCGCGCCCCCCAAACAGGCGGGGCTGGTCGCGTCGTTTCCCGCGCCTCCGGTGCGTTCCTCGTGCGCCTCGGAAGCGGGGTGTAGCCCGTTTTTTTGGGGGTGCGGGGAACTGCCCGGGTGCTCCCGACCGGGCCCGCAGGTGATGGCGGGTCTAGTTGCGTTTGCGGTGGGGTGTCGTTTCGTGTTCCTGGCGGTGGAGGCTTTCGCCCGGGGCCTCCGTCAGCGAGCGGAAGAAGTACGCGGTGAGGGTGCCGACGAAGCCGATGGTCAGCAGGCCCCGCAGTGCGGACTGGCTGTCCGGAGCCGGGCGTTTCGTGTAGCCCGCCCACGTGTGGCGGAATGCGAGCGCGCTGCAGACGGCGAACATCACCACGACCAGTCCGGTGACGAAGCCGCCCACAGCCGCGATCTCCAGTCCCTCGTACGCGAAACGCAGGACCAGGCAGCTGACCGCGATCGCGACGAGCGAGCCGATGGTCACGGCCGCGCGGCGGACCGCGTAGCCGCCGTCGTGGTCCACCCAGGTCGTCCCGAAGAAACGGATCGGTTCGGGGCGGGGTCCCGCAGAACCTGCGCGGCCTGCGGGACCGGTAAGACCGGCGGAAGTCGTGCCTGGTTTGTCGCTCACGACTCGATTATCGCCTCGGCGACGGCGTCAGGCGCAGCGCGATGCCACGTACCCGTCGCTTCCGGTGCGCACGTACGCGTCGGAGACGTACTCCCCGACCTCGATGTTGTCCCAGATCTTCGTCGTCCCGTAGGGACCGCTGATCGTCTCCCCCGGGCGCTGGCAGAAGATCGGGACCTTGGAGCCCGGCGCCAGGGTGCGGATCAGGCGGTACTGGGTGCCGGGGCCGCTGCGGACGTTCAGGGTGTAGCCGGGTGCGATCGAGTAGAGCGTCTGTGCCGCGACCGCCGCGGCCGCCTGAGCGCTCGCCTCCGCACTCGCCTCCACGATCTCCGCGCTCTCCGCCGTGGTCCCCGTCTCCACGGTTCCCTCGGCTCCCTCGGTCGCTTCGGTCGCTTCGGTTTCTCTCACTTCTTCAACAGCCATGTGTGTCTCCCCGTTGGATGTGGTGCACGCGGTGTCTCGAATGTGGTGTCTCGAAACGCTGTCTTTGTTTTGTGCACGCGGAGGCTAGCAAGCCGCGTGGGTCTCGTACGAACCATCGACTAGGCTCCGTGCGTCGCGCGTGCGTACGCAATTCACGGGGGTGGACGATGCCGCCAAGACGCATCGCCGGATCGGATGCCGAAGCGGAACTTCCCGAGTACGCAGGGCAGTACCGCCTTGAGTCACGCCTCGGCTCGGGCGGCATGGGCGTGGTCCATCTGGCCCGCTCGGCGTCGGGGCTGCGGCTCGCGGTGAAGGTCATCAACGTCGAGTTCGCCAGGGACCCGGAGTTCAGAGGGCGTTTCAAGCAGGAGGTGGCGGCCGCGCGGCGGGTCAGCGGCGCGTTCACCGCGCCGGTCGTGGACGCCGACCCTGAGGCGGACCGGCCCTGGATGGCCACCCTGTTCATACCGGGGCCGACCCTCGCGGAGCATGTGAAGCGGAACGGTTCGCTGTCGTCGGCCCAGTTGCGTCAGGTGATGGCCGGGCTCGCCGAGGCGTTGCGCGACATCCATCGTGCCGGTGTGGTGCACCGCGACCTCAAGCCGAGCAACGTTCTCCTCGCCGAGGACGGCCCCAAGGTCATCGACTTCGGTATCTCACGGCCGTCGGACAGCGAACTGCGCACGGAGACCGGCAAGTTGATCGGCACTCCGCCCTTCATGGCCCCCGAGCAGTTCCGCCGCCCGCGCGAGGTGGGACCGGCCGCCGACATCTTCGCGCTCGGGTCCGTGCTGGTGCACGCGGCGACCGGGCGCGGGCCCTTCGACTCCGACAGCCCTTATGTCGTGGCCTACCAGGTCGTCCATGACGAACCGGACCTGACGGACGTCCCCGACGACCTGGCTCCGCTGATCGCCCGCTGCCTCGCCAAGGAACCCGACGAACGGCCGACGCCCGACCAGCTCATGACCGAGCTGCGGCATGTCTCGTCCCTCTACGACACGCAGGCGTTCATCCCGGCGCAGCGCACGGCGGAGGCAACGGAGGCGGACGCGGGTGCGGGGGCGGGTGCGGCGAAGTCGGCGGCCGAACCGGGGGACGTCGTGGTCGACTCCCGTGACCGTACGACTCACGTGCGCGGCAAGCCGCGTACGCCCGCGGCCCCCGACGACAACGGCGGCAGCGACAGCGGCAGCGGACGCCGTCGGGGACTTCTCGCCGCCGCGATCGGTGTCGTGGCCGTGCTCGCGGTCGGCGGTGCGCTGCTGGCCGGGTTGCCGGGCGACGACCGTGACGGGGGCTCCGGAGTTCGCGCCGGGGCCGGGCGCGCGTCCGGCGCCGAGGCGTTCCGGCCGTGGGTCACGAAGGTGGGCACGGGCCGGGAGGGCATGGCCAAGTGCACGTACGGCGGTGGAGCCCTGCTCTGTGCCGGTCCCGGTGTGCTCGCCGGCGCCCTCGGTCCGCGGGACGGAAAGGTGCGGTGGACGCGCTCGGCGGAGACCGGGGAGGACAGTTCGGTCTCCGCGCCCGTCCTGTCCGGGGGTCTCGTGCACGCGGTCACCGCGGCCGGCGGGCAACTGGTCGCACTCGACCCCGCCACGGGCAGGACCCGCTGGAAGCTGAACACCTCGGTGTACGGGGGCGGTGCGCAGTACGCGGGCGACACCGTTCTGCTGACCTCGGGCGACGGCACGGTCACCGGCGTCGACGGGAAGACCGGGAAGCGGCTCTGGAGCGGGCGCGTCGCCGACGGGGCCCAGCCCGCCTTCGCGTACTTCGGCGGCGACCTCGCGTACGCGACGACGCTGACGTCCGACGGTACGGGCACGCAGGTGATCGCGGTCGATCCACGGACCGGGGACGTGCGCTGGCGACACCGCCTCGACGGGCTGCTCACTCCGGTCGGCACGCGAAAGGGCACTCTCTGGCTCACCGCCGAGAACGCGTCCCAGGAGACGCGGAGCATCGTCGGATACACGCCGGGCGGTGCGTCGGGCAGCGCATCCGGCGGCACATCGGGCGGCGAGAAGGAGCAGCGGATTGCGCTCGACCTCCCGCTTCCGTCCGCCTCGGCCGCCCTGCACGGCGACGCGGTCTATTTACTGGCCGCGGGTGGTGCGCTGGTGGCCGTCGACATCGAGGCCGGCAAGCAGCGCTGGCATCGTGAGACCTCGGTCAGCAGAGCGTCGGCGCCGACCGCCGACGACCGGAACGTGTACGTCAGCGCCCCTGACGGCCGGCTGCTCGCGGCCGATGTCCGTACCGGGAAGCTCGTGGGCCAGACGCCTCCTCGGCTCGGCGACGACGGCGAACGGGTCGTGGCCGAGGTGCTCGCACCCATGGTCGTGGGCGACCGGGTCTACGCGAGCGCGCCCGACGGCAGCGTCTTCGCCGTGGACGCCCGCAAGCCCGCCGACTGGTGACCGATGACTGGTGACTGGGTGACTGGTCCCGGGTCCCATGTCCCTGGTCTCCGGTGACTGCTGACACGTCCCGGTGAAACGGCGAACCCGCCCGGTGCGGAGAACCGGGCGGGTTCGGTGTGCCGAGAGGCGGCGGCGAGCCAGTCAGGGCGAGCCCCGGGACGGCCGCTGCGGCGGCGGACTAGCCGAGCATCGAGACGTCCCGGACGGCGCCCCTGTCCGCGCTGGTCGCCATCGCGGCGTACGCGCGCAGGGCGGCCGAGACCTTGCGCTCGCGGGCGACCGGGGCGTACACGCCGTTCAGTGCCTCGCGGCGCTCGGCCAGTTCCTCGTCGGAGACCAGGAGCTCGATGCTGCGGTTCGGGATGTCGATGCGGATGCGGTCGCCGTCCCGGACGAGGGCGATCGTGCCGCCCGACGCCGCCTCGGGCGACGCGTGACCGATGGACAGGCCCGAGGTGCCGCCGGAGAAGCGTCCGTCGGTGACCAGGGCGCAGGTCTTGCCGAGACCGCGGCCCTTGAGGAACGACGTCGGGTACAGCATCTCCTGCATGCCGGGGCCGCCCTTGGGGCCCTCGTAGCGGATGACGACGACGTCGCCGTGCGTGATCTCCTTCTTGAGGATCTTGTCGACGGCCTCCTCCTGCGACTCGCAGACGACCGCCGGGCCCTCGAAGGTCCAGATCGACTCGTCCACGCCCGCCGTCTTCACGACACAGCCGTCGACGGCGAGGTTGCCCTTGAGGACCGCGAGGCCGCCGTCCTTGGAGTACGCGTGTTCCGCCGAGCGGATGCAGCCGCCCTCCGCGTCCTCGTCGAGGGCCGCCCAGCGCTCGGACTGGGAGAAGGCCGTGGACGAGCGGACGCCGCCGGGCGCCGCGTACCACAGCTCCAGGGCCTCCGGGGAGGGCGAGCCGCCGCGGACGTCCCAGGTCTTGAGCCAGTCCGACAGGGACGGGCTGTGCACGGCGTGCACGTCCTCGTTCAGGAGGCCGGCGCGGTGGAGTTCGCCGAGCAGGGCGGGGATGCCGCCGGCCCGGTGCACGTCCTCCATGTAGTACGTCCGGTCCTTGGCCACGTTCGGGGCGACCTTGGCGAGGCACGGCACGCGGCGCGAGACCGCGTTGATCTCGTCCAGGCCGAACGGGACGCCCGCCTCCTCGGCGGCGGCCAGCAGGTGCAGGATCGTGTTGGTCGAGCCGCCCATGGCGATGTCGAGGGCCATGGCGTTCTCGAAGGCCGCCATCGTGGCGACGTTGCGCGGCAGGACCGACTCGTCGTCCTGCTCGTAGTAACGCCGGGTGACGTCCATGACCGTGCGCGCCGCGTCCTCGTACAGGCCTTTGCGGGCCGTGTGCGTGGCGAGGACCGAGCCGTTGCCGGGGAGGGAGAGGCCGATGGCCTCGGTCAGGCAGTTCATGGAGTTGGCCGTGAACATGCCGGAACACGAGCCGCAGGTCGGGCAGGCGTTCTCCTCGATACGGAGGATGTCCTCGTCCGAGATCTTGTCGTTCACGGCGTCGGAGATCGCGTCGACCAGGTCGAGCGTGCGGACCGAGCCGTCGACCAGCGTGGCGCGGCCGGACTCCATGGGGCCGCCGGAGACGAAGACCGTCGGGATGTTCAGGCGCAGGGCCGCCATCAGCATGCCGGGGGTGATCTTGTCGCAGTTCGAGATGCAGATCAGGGCGTCGGCGCAGTGGGCTTCCACCATGTACTCCACGCTGTCCGCGATCAGGTCGCGGGAGGGGAGGCTGTAGAGCATGCCTCCGTGGCCCATCGCGATGCCGTCGTCGACGGCGATCGTGTTGAACTCACGCGGGATGCCGCCCGCGGCCGTGATGGCCTCGCTCACGATCCGGCCGACCGGCTGGAGGTGGGTGTGGCCGGGCACGAACTCCGTGAAGGAGTTGGCGACCGCGATGATCGGCTTTCGGCCGATGTCCGCGCCCGGTACACCGGAGGCGCGCATAAGGGCGCGGGCGCCCGCCATGTTGCGTCCGTGGGTGACTGTGCGGGACCTCAGCTCGGGCATGGCCGCTCGCTCCTTCGGAGAGTGTTGACTGCTGTCGAGCGTACGCCCGGCATCCAGGGTTCGGACATGGTGTCCGGTATGCGGGATTGCTGTCTCGGCGGTTGACTCGGGTTCGAGGGGTGCGGGGCGCTCAGCGCTGGGCGACGGGCGGGCGGGTGGGCTTCGGGTCCGGGGCCGCTGTGGGTGGTCGTGCGGTTCCCCGCGTCCCTGGAGGCAGCGGAGGCAGCTCAGGGAGCTGTCAGGTGGGACTGGATCACTGGGGAGACCCGGGTGATGATCTGTTCCGGGGCCGCGGAGGCGAGGGGTTCCACCTTGATCACGTAACGGAGCATCGCGATGCCCACGAGTTGCGCGGCGGCCAGTTCGGCGCGTAGTTCGGCGTCCGGGAGGTCCAGCTGGAGGGCTACGCGGCGCAGCAGCTGGGTGGAGATCAGCCGGCGGAAGACGCCGGCGGCGGTCTCGTTGTTCACGGCGGAGCGGACGATCGCGAGCAGGGCCTTGCGGGTGGCCGGGTTCTCCCAGACGCCGAAGAAGAAACGGGCCAGCCGCTCGCCCACGCCGTCGAGGGGGCCCTCGCCGATCGAGCCGGGCGCGCTCAGCAGGGGGCCGATGGCGACCTCGATGGCCGCCTCGAAAACCTGCTCCTTCGTACCGAAGTAGTGATGTACGAGCGCCGCGTCCACGTCCGCCGCCTTCGCGATGGCGCGCATGGAGGTCTTCTCGAAGCCCCGTTCCGCGAACTCCTCGCGGGCCGCCGCCAGGATGCGGTCGCGGGCCGCGGGGGTGTCCTGCGAGTCCGTACGGGAGGGGCGTCCCCGGCGGCGCGGGGTGGCGGCGGTCATGTACGCGGGACCCGGACCGCCGAAGCCAGGTGGAGGCGGGTGAAGGCGAGGGCCTCCGCGAGATCGGCCTCGCGCTCGGCGCTCGACATGGCCCGGCGGGTGTTGACCTCGATGACGACGTGGCCGTCGTAGCCGGACAGGGCGAGCCGTTCGAGCAGCTCGGCGCAGGGCTGGGTGCCGCGGCCGGGGACCAGGTGCTCGTCCTTGATGGAGCCGCTGCCGTCGGCGAGGTGGACGTGGCCGAGGCGGTCGCTCATGCGGTCGATCATCTGGAGCGCGTCCGTGCGGGCCGTCGCGGTGTGGCTCAGATCGATCGTGAAGTGCCGGTAGTCGTCCTTCGTCACGTCCCAGTCGGGTGCGTAGGCGAGCATCTCGCGATCGCGGTAGCGCCAGGGGTACATGTTTTCGACGGCGAATCGTACGTCCGTCTCGTTGGCCATCTGCCAGATTCCGGTGACGAAGTCACGGGAGTACTGGCGCTGCCAGCGGAACGGGGGGTGTACGACCACCGTGCTCGCGCCGAGCTTCTCGGCTGCCGCCCGGGCGCGCTGGAGTTTGGTCCACGGGTCGGTGGACCAGACGCGCTGAGTGATGAGCAGGCAAGGAGCGTGTACGGCGAGGATCGGGATGCGGTGGTAGTCGCTGAGGCGGCGCAGGGCTTCGATGTCCTGGCTGACCGGGTCGGTCCACACCATCACCTCGACGCCGTCGTAGCCGAGGCGTGCGGCGATCTCGAAGGCCGTCGCTGTCGACTCCGGATAGACGGAGGCCGTGGACAGGGCGACCTTCGCATCCGGGATGCGCACGACTGGTTCTGCCACGGGGACAGGTTACGGGGTGGGTCCGTCGGGTGTGGCGGGGTGGGGTTGTTTGGCCGAGGGCCGTCGGTTTGGGGGGTGGGGGTGAGGTGGTGGCCGGTTCGGGGATTGTTGCGCCGTTCCCCGCGCCCCTTAGGGAGTCGGGGGTGGCCTCGTACGGTGGGTGATCGTGGGTCGGGGGTGCCCGCGCCGTTCCCCGCGCCCCTTAGGGAGTCGGGGTGGCCTCGTACGGCGGGTGATCGTGGGTCGGAGGTGCCCGCGCCGTTCCCCGCGCCCCCTAGGGAGTCGGGGGCGGCCCCGTGCGGCGGGTGATCGTGAGTCAGGGGTGCCCGCGCCGTTCCCCGCGCCCCTTAGGGAGTCGGGGTGGCCTCGTACGGTGGGTGGTCGTGAGTCGGGGGTGCTCGCGCCGTTCCCCGCGCCCCTTAGGGGCGGGGGTTAGGTCGGGGGCATTTGGTCCAGGGTTCGGAGGATTACTCCCTCTCGGAGGGCCCAGGGGCAGATCTCCACCGTTTCCACTCCGAACAGGTCCATCGCGCCCTCGGCCACCACCGCGCCGGCGAGGAGCTGGTTGGCGCGGCCCTCGGAGACGCCGGGGAGTTCCGCGCGTTCGGCGGTCGTCATGGAGGCCAGGCGCGGGACCCAGTCCTCCAGGGACCGGCGCTTGAGCTCGCGCTGGACGTACAGGCCGTCGACCGAGCGGGCGGCACCCGCGAGGCGGGCGAGCTGCTTGAAGGTTTTGGACGTGGCGACCACGTGGTCGGGCGCGCCGAAACGGCTGAACTCCCCGACCGTACGGGCGATCTGCGCCCGCACATGGCGGCGCAGGGCCTTTATGTCCGCCGGGTCCGCCGGATCGGTCGGCAGCCAGCCCGCGGTCAGCCGGCCCGCGCCCAACGGCAGCGAGGCCGTCGCGTCGGGCTCCTCGTCTATCCCGTACGCGATCTCCAGCGAACCGCCGCCGATGTCGAGGACGAGCAGTTTCCCGGCCGACCAGCCGAACCAGCGGCGCGCGGCGAGGAAGGTCAGCCGTGCCTCCTCGGCGCCGGTGAGGACCTGGAGTTCCACCCCGGTCTCCTCGCGCACCCGGGCCAGTACCTCGTCGGCGTTACTGGCCTCACGCACCGCGGAGGTCGCGAACGGCAGCAGGTCCTCGACGCCCTTGTCCTCGGCGGCCTGCAACGCCTCCTGGACGACGGCGATCAGTTTGTCGACACCCTGGGCGTCGATCGCGCCGCTGTCGTCGAGGAGTTGGGCGAGCCGTAGCTCCGCCTTGTGCGAATGCGCGGGCAGCGGGCGCGCGCCGGGGTGTGCATCCACCACCAGCAGGTGCACCGTGTTCGAACCCACGTCCAGGACACCGAGTCTCATGTACGGCACGCTACTGCGCCCGGGCCGCTCGGCCGTCCCCAGAGTGCTCGTCAGCGACTTACTCTGGACTGGTGCCAAAGACGAAAAAGGCGAAGAGCGACAAATCGGACGAGGGTTCCGCCACGGGGTCCGCGGAGGATCCGCTTCGGGTGAACACGTCCGGGTCCAAGAGGACAGTGAAGTCGGAGAAGGCGGAGAGGGTGGAGAAGGCCGGGAAGGCGGGGAAGCTTCCCAAGCCTCCCAAGGGCGACGAGAAGGGGCTCGACTTCGCGCGCGCGTGGGTGGAGTTCCCGGATCCGGCCGACGACGAGCAGATCTTCCGCTGCGATCTGACCTGGCTGACCTCTCGCTGGAACTGCATCTTCGGAAGCGGCTGCCAGGGGATCCAGGCGGGCCGCGCGGACGACGGATGCTGCACGCTGGGCGCCCACTTCTCGGACGAGGACGACGAGAAGCGCGTGGCCGGTCACGTGGCGAGGCTCACGCCGGACATCTGGCAGCACCACGACGTGGGGACCGCGACCGGCTGGGTCTCGCAGGACGAGGACGGCGACCGGCAGACGCGCCCGTACGAGGGGTCCTGCATCTTCCAGAACCGCCCCGGTTTCGCCGGCGGCATGGGCTGCTCGCTGCACATCCTGGCCGTCAAGGAAGGCCGGGAGCCCCTGGAGACCAAGCCGGACGTCTGCTGGCAACTGCCGGTCCGGCGGACGTACGAGTGGATCGACCGGCCCGACGACACGCGGGTGCTGCAGGTCTCGATCGGCGAGTACGACCGCCGCGGGTGGGGTCCCGGCGGGCACGACCTGCACTGGTGGTGCACGTCGGCGACGTCCGCCCACGGCGCGGGCGACCCGGTCTACGTCTCGTACCGCCCGGAACTGATCGAACTGATGGGCAAGTCGGGCTACGACCGCCTGGTGGAACTCTGCGAGGAACGCCTGGCTTCCCAGCTCCCCCTGCTGGCCCCCCACCCGGCGGACCCACCCCACACCCTCAACTAGAGCCCACGGCAAGGCCGCACCCCCGAAGGGGCGCGGGGAACTGCGCGGCCGGCCACAGCGGACCCGCGCCGCCCAGAAAACCACCCGCGGAAGCGGTCAACTCCCCGACGGGCGCGGCTCACCGCTGCCGTCACCGGTGCCGCCGCCCCCCGGCGCAGACCCTCCGGGGGAACCCGGCGGAGGCTCCGGCTCCGGATCGGACGGCTCCGGCCCGCTGGGCGTCGGCTCCGACCCGGGATCCGACGGCCCGGGATCGGACGGCGTCGGCTCGGACGGCGACGGCTCAGGATCCGACGGCCCCGGACCGGGTCCGGGTCCAGGCCCGGGATCCGACGGCCCGGGCCCACTCGGCGCGGGCGGATCCGGCCGGGGCCCCGGCTGCGAGGGCCCCGCGGTCCCGTACCCGCCGATGGTGACCACCGCCCCCGCCGGCCCCACCGACACCCGCGCGCTCCACGCCCCGATCGGCTCCCGCAGCGGATCGACGTACACCTTGATCGTCAGCGACTCCCCCGGTTCCAGCGTCCCCGACGACTGGCTCAGATAGAGCCAGGACGCCCCGGTCCGCGCCGACCAGCGGACCGCTGAATCGCCGGTCGCCGTGAGGGTGATCAGTGTCGTGTCACCGCTGGAACCGGCCGCCACGGAGAGCCCGCTCCGCTGCCCCGGCGCCACACTGACGACCTCTACGGAGACGTCGGACGAGCCGCTGCGCGGGGTGAAGCGGGAGCCGGGCCGCGTATGGGCGTTGCCCGCGTTCTCGTAGCCGGCCGCCCCGCCGCCGAGTTCGTCGGGGCCCTGCGCCTCGTTCGCGGTGACCGGTCGGCCGTCGGCGCCCTCACCGATGAGGGGCGCCCCTCGATAGGCCGCCCACAGGGCGAGTACCGGGGCCGCCACGACGGTGGCGACGACCGTGGTCGTGACGGCACGCGCGCGCAGCCGGTCACGACGGGCCGCGTGGTCCTTGGGGTCCATCGGGAAGCCGCGCCGGTCGAAGCGCGGACCGGCGCCCCGCGCGCGCGGCAGACGCGTCATCGCCAGGTGGAGGGCCGCGCGCGGGGCTTCGAGTACAGGCAGCGCGGCGGGCGTGACGCTGGTGCCGGGCCAGGAGCCGGGGCCCGCGCGCTCGGCGGTCCGGCGGCAGCGCGGGCAGTCGTCGACGTGCCGGACCAGTTCGCGGCGCAGGGCCGTGCTGAGGACGAGGTGGTGGTCGCCGGTGAGCCGGGTCACGCCCGGACAGGTACCGGTCTCGACGACGGCCAGGGCCGCGCGCGTGCGCTCGACCTCGCAGGCGCCCGCCGCGAGGAGTTCCCGGGCGGCCACCGGGTCGGTGCCGAGGACGGCGGCGACCTCGTGCGCGGCGAGCTGGTGGCGTACGGCGAGTTCGAGCGCCTCGCGCTGCTCGGGCGTCGTACCGGCCGCCTCCGGCCAGGCGAGCAGGGCGAGTTCGCGACGGCGACGGTCCTTCTCGGCGTCGTCGAGGAGGTCGGCGGCCCGCTCGCCGTCCCGCCCACCGACGTGCTCGTGGACGCCCGCACCGCCTCGGTCGCCGGCACGGCCACCGGCGGTACGGCCGCCGACGCGCCCGCCGGTCCGGTCTCCGGCACGGTCTCCGGCATGGTCATCGACGTGCGCACCGGCCCGCCCCCTGGTACGCCCCGGTCCCGCGGAAGCGGCGGCACGGGCGGCGGCGGGGGCACCCTCGGCCCGGGCTTCGGGACGAGGGCCGTCCGGGGCAGCCGGGCCGGCGCCGGAGCGGCCGGCGGCGTGGGCGCCGTGGGGCCGCTGCCTGGCCTCGGCGAGCTTGCGCAGGCAGGACCAGCGGGCCAGCGCGTACAGCCAGGCCCTGCGGTCGTCGGGCGTCTCCCGGCCGCGATGACCGCGGCGCTCGGCGAGTGCGAGGACGTCCCCGAGGGCGGCGGTCGCCGTGTCGTGGTCGCACAGCACGGACAGGCAGTAGGTGAACAAGCCGTCCAGGTAGGGCTCGTAACGGGTCGGCGGGCACTGCGCCACCGTGCGCGCCGCTGCCCGGTCGCGCGCCTCGCGGTGCGCCCGGTGTGCGCCGGTGGTGCGGGTCGAGGTCTCGGGACTGCTGCTCATCACCCGTGCGACCGTAGGTGCCTTGTGGCGGCCCCTTCTCCCCGCTTGAGCACATTTAATCCATACGGGTGAAACGATCCCTCATAAGAGGGCAGGGGCCCTGTATCGCGTGTCGTGTCCCTGCGTTTCTCGGTCACGCTCCTGTCGCATCTCTGTCGTGCCCCTGCCGGATCACCGTCGCACCGTGGCCGGTTCGCGAGGAACGCCCCGTTATCGGCATCGGTCGGCGAACGGGCCGTCACCGCTCTGTCAGTGGCGGCGGTTACGGTTCGTGTCATGGCTGCCCGTACGAAGACCGCGAAGGACCGGCCGTCCTACCGCTGCACCGAGTGCGGCTGGCAGACGGCCAAGTGGCTCGGCCGCTGCTCCGAGTGCCAGGCCTGGGGCACGGTCGAGGAGTACGGCGCGCCCGCGGTGCGTACGACGGCCCCCGGCCGCGTCACCACGAACGCGCTGCCCATCGGTCAGGTCGACGGCCGGCAGGCGACCGCCCGCTCGACCGGTGTGCCCGAGTTGGACCGCGTGCTCGGCGGCGGCCTCGTACCGGGCGCGGTGGTGCTCGTGGCGGGCGAACCGGGCGTCGGCAAGTCCACGCTGCTGCTGGACGTGGCGGCCAAGGCGGCTAGCGACGAGCACCGCACGCTCTACATCACGGGTGAGGAGTCGGCGAGCCAGGTCCGGCTGCGCGCCGACCGCATCAAGGCGATCGACGACAACCTCTTCCTGGCGGCGGAGACCGACCTGTCGGCGGTCCTCGGCCATCTGGACGCGGTGAAGCCGTCGCTGCTCATCGTCGACTCCGTACAGACCGTGGCCTCTCCGGAGATCGACGGCGCCCCCGGCGGCATGTCCCAGGTCCGCGAGGTGGCCGGGGCCCTGATCCGCGCCTCCAAGGAGCGCGGCATGGCCACCCTCCTGGTCGGCCATGTCACCAAGGACGGCGCCATCGCGGGACCGCGTCTCCTGGAACACCTGGTGGACGTCGTGCTGAGCTTCGAGGGCGACCGGCACGCGCGCCTGCGCCTCGTACGAGGCGTCAAGAACCGGTACGGCACCACGGACGAGGTCGGCTGCTTCGAACTGCACGACGAGGGGATCACCGGGCTCACCGACCCCTCCGGGCTGTTCCTCACCCGCCGGGCCGAGCCCGTCCCCGGCACCTGTCTGACCGTCACCCTCGAAGGCCGCCGCCCGCTGGTGGCCGAGGTGCAGGCGCTCACCGTGGACACCCAGATCCCCACCCCGCGGCGTACGACCTCCGGGCTTGAGACCTCCCGGGTCCAGATGATGCTCGCCGTCCTGGAGCAGCGCGGCCGGATCAGCGCCCTCGGGAAGCGGGACATCTACACCGCGACGGTCGGCGGCGTGAAGCTGTCCGAGCCCGCCGCGGACCTCGCGATCGCGCTCGCGCTGGCCAGCGCGGCGAGCGACACCCCGCTCCCGCAGAACCTCGTCGCGATCGGTGAAGTGGGGCTCGCGGGCGAGGTCAGACGGGTCACGGGCGTCCAGCGCAGACTCGCCGAGGCCCACCGTCTGGGCTTCACCCACGCCCTCGTTCCGAGCGACCCGGGCAAGATCCCTCCCGGTATGAAGGTCCTGGAAGTCGCCGACATGGGGGACGCTCTCCGGGTCCTCCCGAGGTCGCGTCGGCGAGACGCCCCACGGGACGAGGAAGACCGCCGGTAGACTTTGCCCAGGTCTCGCCCGTCCGTACGAACCGAGGGCGCCCTCAAAAAGCCTGCGACCGGAGGAGTGCAGTGGCAGCCAACGACCGGGCAGCAGTTCCCGGCAAGTCCGGCGGGAGTTCCGGCACCGATGGCCTGATGCGCACGGCTCTCAGCGCTGTGGCACCCGGCACAGGGCTGCGTGACGGCCTGGAGCGAATCCTCCGCGGCAACACCGGCGGGCTCATCGTGCTCGGCTGGGACAAGACCGTCGAGGCCATGTGCAGCGGCGGATTCGTGCTGGACGTCGAGTTCACGGCGACGCGGCTGCGCGAGCTGTGCAAGCTCGACGGCGGCATCGTGCTGGACAAGGACATCACCAAGATCCTGCGGGCCGGTGTGCAGCTGGTGCCCGACCCGACGATCCCCACCGAGGAGACGGGTACGCGGCACCGCACGGCGGACCGGGTGAGCAAGCAGGTCGGCTTCCCCGTCGTCTCCGTCTCCCAGTCCATGCGCCTGATCGCGCTGTACGTGGACGGGCAGCGGCGGGTCCTGGAGGACTCGGCCGCGATCCTCTCCCGTGCCAACCAGGCGCTGGCCACGCTGGAGCGGTACAAGCTCCGGCTCGACGAGGTCGCGGGCACGTTGTCCGCGCTGGAGATCGAGGACCTGGTCACCGTCCGGGACGTGTCCGCGGTGGCGCAGCGGCTGGAGATGGTGCGCCGGATCGCCACGGAGATCGCCGAGTACGTGGTGGAGCTGGGTACGGACGGGCGGCTGCTGTCCCTGCAGCTGGACGAGTTGATCGCCGGGGTCGAGCCCGAGCGGGAGCTCGTCGTGCGGGACTATGTGCCCGAGCCGACGGCCAAGCGGTCCCGCACGGTGGACGAGGCGCTGTTCGAGCTGAACGCGCTCAGCCATGCGGAGCTGCTCGAAATGCCCACCGTGGCGCGGGCGTTGGGGTATACCGGGTCGCCCGAGGCGCTCGACTCCGCGGTGTCGCCGCGCGGGTTCCGGCTCCTGGCCAAGGTGCCGCGGCTGCCGGGCGCGATCATCGACCGGCTGGTCGAGCACTTCGGCGGGTTGCAGAAGCTGCTCGCGGCGAGTGTGGACGACCTGCAGACCGTGGACGGGGTCGGGGAGGCGCGGGCGCGCAGCGTGCGGGAGGGGCTCTCGCGGCTGGCGGAGTCGTCGATCCTCGAACGCTACGTGTAGCCGTCCGGCGGTTTGGCGGGGCCCTCCGGGGGGCGGGCTCGATCGTGGGGTTCGGGTGCGCCCCGGTGCGGGCCGTTCGCGCAGTTCCCCGCGCCCCTAAAAGCAACGGGGCGGCAGTCTGACCCGTTCGTCGGGTGCGCCCCGGTGCGGGCCGTTCGCGCAGTTCCCCGCGCCCCTGAAAGCACCAGGTCGGCGTGTGGGCGGGCTTCTTGGGGGCGCGGGGAACTGCGCGATCTTTTGGGTGCCCCCGGCGGGCCCGCGCCCGTGGCGCAGAACGGACGTCGTGCGTCGTCTTCGCGAGGCGGGTGGTCAGTCCTTCTTCAGGACGAAGGACGTCTGGGACTTGGGCAGCCCCGCCGGCTTCGCTTCGACCAAGTACGTGCCCGGCGTCGCCGACAGCGCCGGCGGAGTCGCGCACTGCGGCGCACTCGCCTTGCGGTTCCACTCGACCGTGCGGATGACCTGATCGTTCGCCGGGATGCGGAACAGAACGCTCGCCGCACCCGTCGGGCAGTCCGCCGAGGACCAGATCTCGTCGTCGCTCTTCGCCTGAGTGATCGTCAGGACCGCGCTCTTCGGACCGAGATCGAGCTTGCAGTCACTGCCCGAGGAGTTCTTCGCGATCAGTTCGAACGTGGGCTTCTCGTCGGGCGTGTACGAGTTGTGGACGCTGCGCAGCGTCAACTTCACCGACCCGGGCGTGCAGTTGGGAAGGCTGGACCCGGCCGGAACCGTGTCGCCCGACCCACCGCCACCCTCGCCGTCGTCTGCGCCGCCCCCACCGGAACCCGAGCCGGAGCCGGAACCCGAACCGGCCCCGCCCGCTCCCGCGGAACCGCCGGAGCCCCCGGAGCCTCCCGAACCCCCGGAGCCCCCCGACCCTTCGGAGCCGCCGTCGCTCGACTCGTCGCGCCCGCCCGGCGCTTGGCTGATCGCGGACTCCGAGTCCGAGGGGCCGGGCGTGATCGACGCGGTGGGGTTCTTGCCGTTGTCCCCGTCGGCGTCGTTCCTGCCGCCGCCTCCGCCGTCGGAGGTCACCACCCAGGTGACCAACAAGGCCATCACGGCGAACATGGACGCCAGAATGGCCCTCCGTCGCCAGTAGATGGAGGAGGGAAGCGGCCCGACCGGATTGCGCAGAGATCCCACGGCGCAAACTGTACGAGAGATCGGGGAGTTCACTGGCCCCACCCGCCGTCAACGGCCCCAACTTTTTCCGATCATCAGCTCGGAGGGCCGTCAGGGAGCACCTTCAGGGGCGTTTCGGGGGCGCGGACACCACACGACGCACCCCGGCCACCCGCACCCGCACACGCACCCCCGCATGAAAGAATCGGCCGTGCCATGACTGCGCCCACGAAACCCTCCCCCCACGCCCAGGCCGGCACAGCCGAGACCATCGGCGACGACCTGCACGCCCCCGTCATCGACTGGTTCGAGGAGAACGCCCGCGACCTCCCCTGGCGGCGGCCCGACGCGGGCCCGTGGGGGGTGATGGTCAGCGAGTTCATGCTGCAGCAGACCCCGGTGAGCCGCGTGCTCCCGGTCTACGAGCAGTGGATGGCCCGCTGGCCGCGCCCCGCCGATCTCGCCGAGGACACCCCGGGCGAGGCCGTCCGCGCCTGGGGCCGCCTCGGCTACCCCCGCCGCGCCCTGCGCCTGCACGGCGCCGCGGTCGCCATAACGGAGCGGCACGGCGGCGACGTACCCACGGAGCACGCGCAGCTGCTCGCGCTGCCCGGCATCGGCGAGTACACGGCGGCGGCGGTGGCCTCGTTCGCGTACGGGCAACGGCACGCCGTCCTCGACACGAACGTGCGGCGGGTGTTCGCGCGCGCGGTCACCGGCGTCCAGTACCCGCCGAACGCCACGACCGCCGCCGAGCGGAAGCTCGCCCGCACGCTCCTGCCCGACGACGAGCGCACGGCCGCGCTCTGGGCCGCCGCGTCCATGGAACTCGGCGCGCTCGTCTGCACGGCGAAGAACGAGACGTGCGTACGGTGCCCGATCGCCGCCCTGTGCACGTGGCGGCTGGCCGGGAAGCCCGCGCACGACGGACCGCCGCGGCGCGGCCAGACGTACGCGGGTACGGACCGGCAGGTGCGCGGCCAGCTGCTCGCCGTACTGCGCGAGGCGGTCGACCCCGTCCCCCAGCCGGTCCTCGACCGTGTCTGGGAGGAACCGGTGCAACGGGCCCGCGCGCTGGACGGACTGGTCGCCGACGGACTCGTCGAACCGCTCGCCGGCGGTCTGTACCGGCTCCCGCAGAGCTGACCCACAGCCGTCACCGAGCCCGGTGACAGGCCCGCGGCGGGCAAAACGCCCCGTACCCGCCCCAGTCGGCACCTCGTTTTACCCAGGCCCTACTTCCGTTACACAACCTATGGACAGCCGAGCGCTTGTCGCATGCTCGCTCGGACAACCCCGTGACAACAGCTCCGTAACTTCAGTGCCGTACCGCGGACCAGCGGTACGGCAGGCAACGGACAGCCGGCAGCACCCAGGCCGGTACGGGGACGGAGGCGGTTGGAATGGCGCACGGCGAGGTGCTTGAGTTCGAGGAGTACGTACGCACTCGGCAGGACGCGTTGCTGCGCAGCGCACGCCGTCTGGTCCCCGACCCGGTCGACGCCCAGGACCTCCTGCAGACCGCGCTGGTACGGACGTACGGACGCTGGGACGGCATAGCGGACAAGCGCCTCGCCGACGCCTATCTGCGCCGCGTCATGATCAACACGCGTACGGAGTGGTGGCGGGCCCGCAAGCTGGAGGAGGTCCCCACCGAGCAGCTGCCGGACGCGAGCGTGGACGACTCCACCGAGCAGCACGCGGACCGCGCGCTCCTGATGGACATCATGAAGGTGCTGGCTCCCAAGCAGCGCAGCGTCGTCGTGCTGCGACACTGGGAGCAGATGTCCACGGAGGAGACGGCCGCCGCCCTCGGCATGTCGGCCGGCACGGTCAAGAGCACACTGCACCGGGCACTCGCCCGGCTCCGCGAGGAGCTGGAGCGCCGGGCCCGTGACGAGGACAGCGACAACAACGGGAACGGCGGGCTCGGCGCAGGTGTGCCGGAGCGTGAGGAGCGGGAGCGTTGCGCGGCCTAGACCCAGAGGCTCCGCGGACCCGTGGGGTCCGAAAGGCGGTGATCACGGCAGCGGCCGTGTTCGCCGCCCTCGGCCTTTCCGTGTCCGCCTGCGGTACGGGCGGCACCGGCGCCCGCGACGAGGGCCCCGCCCTCTCCGACTCGGCTGCCGGGAGCGCCCGGGACGCGGACCCCTCCGTATCGGCAGCGGCGTCGGCCTCTGCCTCGCCGACGCCCGACCGGGTGGACGCGGTACGTCTGGTCAGGGCCGACCCCGGGGTCAGCACGGCGGTCAAGCGCGACCTGAAACCGTGCGTCGGCGACGAGTACCCGGTCGACGTGTCGTACGGCAACCTCACCGGCGGTACCGCGGCCGACGTCGTGATCAACGTGATGACCTGCGGGGACGCGGTCGGCGTCGGCTCGTACGTGTACCGCGAGGAGGGCGACGAGTACAAGAACGTCTTCCGCGCCGAGGAGCCGCCCGTGTACGCGGAGATCGACCGGGGCGATCTGGTGATCACACAACAGGTGTACGAGAAGGACGACTCGGTGACGTATCCGTCCGGCGAGGAAGTGATCACGTACCACTGGCGGGCGACCCGCTTCACCGAGCAGGCCAGGACGCACAACGACTACAGCAAGGTGGTGGGCGGCGAGTCGGCGGCCCCCACCGATCAGTAGCGCCGTCGCAGACCCGTGGCGCCGTCGAGATCAGCAGTGCCGTAGCCCGCAATCGACCGACCGCCCGATGGACCGATGGACCGACCGAGAAACTGAGAGCACCCGGATGGCAGAGCACACCCATGTCCTGTTCGTCGAGGACGACGACGTCATCCGCGAGGCCACCCAGCTCGCGCTGGAACGCGACGGCTTCGTGGTCACCGCCATGCCCGACGGGCTGTCGGGACTGGAGGCGTTCCGCGCGGACCGGCCCGACATCGCGCTCCTCGACGTGATGGTGCCCGGCCTCGACGGGGTGTCGCTGTGCCGCCGGATCCGCGACGAGTCGACCGTCCCCGTGATCATGCTGTCGGCCCGCGCCGACTCCATCGACGTCGTACTGGGCCTGGAGGCGGGCGCCGACGACTACGTGACCAAGCCCTTCGACGGGGCCGTGCTGGTCGCGCGCATCCGGGCCGTGCTGCGGCGCTTCGGACACGCGAGCGGACCGCGTTCGGGCGCCGACGGGACCGACGGCGCGTCGCACGAGCCCGCCGGCGGCGTGCTGACCTTCGGCTCCGGTTCCGGTGCCGGCGAGCTGGAGATCGACACGGAGGGCATGGAGGTGCGCAGGGGCGGCGCCCCGGTGTCCCTGACGCCCACCGAGATGCGGCTGCTCCTGGAGTTCTCGTCCTCGCCCGGTACGGTCCTGTCGCGCGACAAGCTTCTTGAGCGGGTGTGGGACTACGGCTGGGGCGGTGACACCCGGGTCGTCGACGTCCATGTGCAGCGGCTGCGTACGAAGATCGGCCAGGACCGGATCGAGACGGTCCGCGGCTTCGGCTACAAGTTGAAGGCCTGAGCGGAGCGGTCGATGCGGGCGATGCGGGGGACGAACGGCAACCCGGCGGACGGGCGGCAAGGTGAGTTCGGCGACGACGGACGCGGACGTGGGAACGGGCACGGACACGGTGGGCGGGACGGGGCCGGGGACGGTGAAGGACACGGGCAGACGGTTCGGTTCGGTGCGGGCGGGCGGCGCGAGAGACTCGGGCGCCTGATGCCGCGTACGGGGATCAGATGGAAGCTGAGCGCCGCCATCGCGGCGGTCGGGGCGCTGGTGGCCGTCGCGCTGAGCCTGGTCGTGCACAACGCCGCCCGCGTCTCGATGCTCGACAACGCGCGCGACCTCGCCGACGAACGCGTCCAGATCGCGCAGCGCAACTACGAGGCGTCCGGGCGGCCGAACTTCCCCGGCGTCAAGATCGACGACCCGGCCCTGCCGAAGGACCTGCTGGCGAAGGCGACGGCCGGGCGCCGGGCGACGTATGTGACGGAGCACTCCGACGGCGTGCCCGACATCTGGGCGGCGGTACCGCTCAAGGACGGCCGCATCCTGTCGCTGCACACGAACTTCACCGACCGCAGCACGACCGTCCTGAAGGATCTCGACGAGGCGCTGCTCATCGGTTCGATCGCGGTGGTCTTCGGCGGCTGCGCGCTCGGCGTACTCATCGGCGGCCAGCTCTCGCGGCGGCTGCGCAAGGCGGCCACGGCGGCCCGGCGGGTCGCGCAGGGCGAACCGGACGTACGCGTACGGGACTCCATCGGCGGGGTCGTGCGCGACGAGACGGACGACCTCGCGCGGGCCGTGGACGCGATGGCGGACGCGCTGCAGCAGCGCATCGAGGCCGAGCGGCGGGTGACCGCGGACATCGCGCACGAGCTGCGCACCCCGGTGACCGGGCTGCTCACCGCGGCCGAGCTGCTGCCGCCGGGGCGCCCCACGGAGCTCGTACGGGACCGGGCGCAGGCCATGCGGCAGCTGGTCGAGGACGTGCTGGAGGTGGCCCGGCTGGACAGCGCGTCCGAGCGGGCCGAGTTGCAGGACATCCTGCTGGGCGAGTTCGTGACGCGGCGGGTGATCGCGCGGGACCCGGGGATCGTGGTCCGGGTGGTCCACGAGTCGGCGGTCACGACCGACCCGCGCCGTCTCGAACGGGTCCTCATCAACCTGCTGGTCAACGCCGCCAAGCACGGCAAGCCACCCATCGAGGTGACCGTCGAGGGGCGGGTCATCCGGGTCCGCGACCACGGGCCCGGCTTCCCCGACGCGCTCCTCGCCGACGGGCCGAGCCGCTTCCGTACCGGCAGCAGTGACCGGGCTGGGCACGGGCACGGTCTGGGGCTGACCATCGCGGCGGGGCAGGCGCGGGTGCTGGGGGCGCGGCTCACGTTCCGCAATGTGCGGGCGGTGGGGGCGGCGGAGGGGGTTCCTTCGGAGGGGGCGGTGGCGGTGCTGTGGCTTCCGGAGCACGCTCCGACGAACACGGGCAGTTACCCGATGCTGCCGGAGTGACCTGTCCCCGGGCTGTCGCCCCGGCCCCCCTTTGTCCTCAATCGCCGGACGGGCTGGGGGGTGTGGGGGCGGATCACGGGTGCGGGCCGGTGGGGGTGGGCCGCGCAGTTCCCCGCGCCCCCGAAAATGGGGCTGCGCCCCTATTTTCAGACCGCTGGCGTGCGCGCAGCCGGTGACATCCGAGCATCCGTCCCTTCCGGCTCCAGGCTCCCGGCCCCGGCTATGTGCCCCTCGGCGCCCGACCCCCAGCCCCTCCGGCGTTTGAGGAGCGGGGGTTCGGGGGCGGAGCCCCCGAGTACGTGACGGGAATGGGTAGGGGCGGCGGGGGCGGAAAAGGCCCCGGCCCCAGACGCACGTCGTCCGGAACCGGGGCCCCTGGGCCAATGAGCCGCGCAGGCTGAGGCGCAGCCTCAGACAGCCTCCGCCGGCTTCTCCCCGGCAGCGTCTCCGGAGCCGCCAGAGGCCGAGCCCGCCCCCCGAAGCGGAACCTCCTTCACGAACACCGCCCCCACCAGCGCGACCACCGCGACAACCGCCCCCAGCAGGAACGCGGAATGAGTCCCGGACGCGACAGCGTGCTGATACGCCTCCCGCGCGGCCACCGGCAGCTTCGCCAGACTCGCCGCGTCCAGCTGCGCGGACTGCTCGGTCACCTTGGACCCCAGCGCCCCGGCCCGCTCGGACATCACGTCCTGGACGCGGTTGTTGAACAGCGCCCCCATGATGGCGACGCCGAAGGACGAGCCGAGCGTACGGAACAGCGTGGTGCTGGACGACGCGACGCCCATGTCCTTCATCTCGACGCTGTTCTGCGACACGAGCATGGTGATCTGCATCAGACAGCCCATGCCCGCGCCGACGACGGCCATGTACACCCCGGACGTCAGCCGCGACGTGTCCGTGTCCATGAGCGACAGCAGGTACAGACCGATCACCATCAGCGCACTGCCCACGATCGGGAAGGCCTTGTACCGCCCGGTGCTGGTGGTGACCCGCCCGGCGACCATGGAGGTCACCAGCATCGCGCCGAGCATCGGCAGGAGCAGCAGCCCGGAGTTGGTCGCGGACGCGCCCTGCACCGACTGCTGGTACAGCGGCAGGAACAGTACGGCGCCGAACATCACGAACCCGGCGACGAAGCCCACCACGGACATCAGCGTGAAGTTGCGGCTGCGGAAGATGTGCAGCGGCATGACCGGCGCGGCGGCCTTGGTCTGCACGAACAGGAAGCCGATGAGCGCGGCGACCCCGATGCCGATCAGTTCCATGATCCGGGCGGAGCCCCAGGCGTACTCGGTCCCGCCCCAGGTGGTGACCAGCACGATCGCGGTGATACCCACGGTGAGCAGCGCGGCACCCAGATAGTCGATCCGCGCGTCCACCCGCTTCTTGGGCAGATGCAGTACGGCGCTGATGGCGATCAGGGCTACGACACCGAGCGGCAGGTTGATGTAGAAGGACCAGCGCCAGCCCCAGTGGTCGGTGATGGTGCCGCCGACCAGCGGTCCGCCGATCATGGCGAGGGCCATCACGCCGGCCATCATGCCCTGGTACTTGCCCCGCTCACGCGGCGGGATCAGATCCCCGATGATCGCCATGACGCCGACCATCAGACCGCCCGCGCCGAGTCCCTGGATCGCCCGGAACCCGATGAGCTGGCCCATGTCCTGGGCCATTCCGCTGAGCGCCGATCCGATCAGGAAGAGCACGATCGACGTCATGAAGACGCCCTTGCGCCCGTACATGTCACCGAGCTTGCCCCAGATCGGGGTGGAGGCGGCGGTCGCGAGCGTGTAGGCGGTGACGACCCACGACAGGTGCTCCAGGCCGCCCAGCTCGCCCACGATGGTCGGCATCGCGGTGCCGATGATCATGTTGTCGAGCATGGCGAGGAGCATCGCGATCATCAGCGCGAGCAGGACGACCCGTACGCTCCTGGGCTGCTTGCCCGCGTCCGCACCACCCACGGCGTCAGCAGCACCCACGGCGTCCACGGCCACGGTGTCCGACGCCGCCGCCGTCGCAGCCGCCGTCACAGTCGCCGATGCCGCCTGAGCCGTCACCGCGGGCTTCCCCGGCACGCTCCCCGACTCCGCCGACTCCGCCGCCTTCGTCCCCTTGGCCGACCTCATCGGCTTGATCGGCCTGCGCGACCTCGGCGGCCTCTCCGACGCGTCCGCGTCAGCGCCGGCATCCGCGCCCGCGTCCGGAGCCGGTTCCGGCATCGCGTCCGCCGGCTCCGCCTCATTCGCTGCTCCGGCCGCTCCGGCCGTCCTGGTGTCCGCCACTCTGCCCACTCCCCTGGGTACCGCCATTGCCACTTACTTGCCGACCGGCAAGTTGACTACACTGGGGAAAGTAGACCCGTAACTAGCCGGGCGTCAAGTAAGTTTTTTCTTTACCGACGCTGCGGCGTGCGACCAGGACGAGGGGCGGCCACGATGGGCGGCAACAGGCAGCGGCGGCGCGGAGACACCCGCCAGCGCATCCAGGACGTGGCCGTCGAACTGTTCGCCGAGCAGGGCTACGAGAAGACGTCCCTGCGCGAGATCGCCGAACGGCTGGACGTAACCAAAGCGGCGCTCTACTACCACTTCAAGACCAAGGAAGACATCCTCATCAGCCTCTTCGAGGATCTGACGAGGCCGATGGACGAGCTGATCGAGTGGGGCAAGGGCCAGCCGCGCTCCCTGGACACCAAGCAGGAGCTGCTGCGCCGGTACAGCCAGGCCCTCACCGACGCGGCGCCCCTCTTCCGCTTCATGCAGGAGAACCAGGCGACGGTCCGCGAGCTGAGCATCGGCGAGTCCTTCAAGGACCGCATGGTCAAGATGCTGGACATCATCAGGGAGCCCGAGGCCCCGCTGACGGACCAGGTCCGCTGTGTGAGCGCCCTGTTCACCATGCACGCTGGGATGTTCGCCCTCAAGGACATCGAAGGCGACCCCGAGGACAAGCGCAAAGCCGTCCTGGAGGTCGCCGTCGAACTGGTCACCCGGGCACACTCGGGCCCGCACGAGTCCTGAAGCCCGTCAGACACGACTCCTGAACTCGATCAGGGACGAGCCCCGGAGCCCGCCGGAGGCTGAGCCCTGAGGTCCATCAGGGCCGAGCCCTGAAATCCGTCAGAGGCTGAGCCCCTTGGACCGCAGGAACGCGACCGGGTCGACCGCGCTGCCGTAGTTGGCGGACGTACGGATCTCGAAGTGCAGGTGCGGCCCGCTGGAGTTGCCGGTGTTGCCGGACAGCGCGATCCGCTGGCCGGTCTTGACGACCTGGCCGGGCTTCACGTCGACGCGGGACAGGTGCGCGTACTGCGAGTACGTGCCGTTGCTGTGCTTGATCACGACGGCGTTGCCGTACGCGGGCCCGTCGCCGGCGCCGTTGCCGCCGGTCTTCACGACGGTGCCGCCGTGGGCGGCGACGACCTGGGTGCCGGAGGAGACGGCGAAGTCCTGGCCGGAGTGGGTGGACGACCACAGGTTGCCGGCCTGGGCGAAGCTCGCGGAGAGCTTGTACTTCTTGACGGGGTCGACCCAGGAGGAGGCCGTCTTCGCGGCGACGGGCTTGGCCGCGGCCTTCTTGGCCTTCGCCTTCTCTGCGGCGGCCTTGCTCTTCGACTGGGCGGCCTTCGCCTGGGCGGCGGCCTGCTTCTGCACGGAGACGGCGGCCTCGCTCGACAGGGAGACCGCGCTCGGCTTGGCGTCCGCGGCGACCGCGACCCCGGCTCCGACGGCGGCCGAGACTCCCAGGCCGAGGGCCAGGACGGCCGCCCGGGCACGGAGCTGGGACGTGCCGGGTATGCGGGACGTGGTGCGCTGCGACATGGGGACTACCTCCGGGGGACGGGCAACGAACGACCCGGCACGCTGTCGGTGCGCCGGGCGGGGGTCATCCCTTGGTAACCCGTACTCCCGCCGTCCCCCAAAACCCCCTTCTACGATCTCAAGTCGTACTTGACCCTGAAACTTCCGACTCCTTGACAGAACCACCGTCGAATACGAGAACCTCCCGCTTTTATGCCAGAAGTCTGGTTTACGCCCACTTCAGAACGGCCCCCCGCAGCCCGGACCCCACCTCGCCGACCGGCCCGCCCACCCCGAAGGACCTCCGACCCACCCCTAGGGTCAAAGGTCCTTTTTGTCCACCTCGCGTCCGCCACTACCGCCCCTAGTAGGGCGCGAAACGCCTGTGCGTCATGTCACCGGGCGGCAAGATCCAGGAGGTCGGCGATGTGACGGCGACTACAGCCCTCCCCCGTCGGACCGCCTACCCGAGCAGCGGCAACACCCCGAAGACGTGGTCCCGCCACAGCTGCCGGGACACCTCCTCCGGGTACGCCGTCACGGTCGGCCGGGTGTCGAAGAGCCGTACCGGCCGCCGATCGGTGTCGTACGCCGGCCACCCCGGCCCCCGCCCCGCCGCGAAGCCCGTCCACGCGGCCCGGAACAGCGCCGACAGCTCCTCCGCCTCGGCGGGCGGCGCCTCGCCGAACAGCACCGTGGGCAGCCCACCGCGCAGGTTCCCGAAGACCAGCGGCACATCGAGCCCGTGGCAGGCCCCGAGCAGCCCGCCCATGCCCGGCGTCTCCCAGACCAGCTCGTAGACATGGGCGCGGCCGCCGCCCGCGACCTGGGCCTCGGCCAGATGCAGTGACGGCATCCGGAACAGCCAGTCGGAGCGGACCAGCTCGTACAGACCCGCCGCGTCGAGCCCGGGGACGGCCTTCCGGTACGCCTCCTCGCCTCCAACCCCACCAGCGCCACCGGCGCCACGCGCGTTACCCGCGTCGCCCCCGCCACCCGCGCCGGGCGAGAACGTCCGCAGCGTCGCCGTCGCCCGCTCCTCCGTCAGCTCCTCGCCGAGCGTTCCGTCGAGTGCCATGAAGAGCCGGTACTCGTCCCGCGTATGGCCCGCCAACAGCTCGATGTCTCGTGCGGCTCCGGCCGTGAGCGCCTCCCAGGGCGCGCGGGGCAGCACGTCCCCGTCCACCACGGGCGCCAGCGGGATCGCCGTGTGCGCCAGTACCCCCCACCGGTGCGCATACCGCTCCATCCGCGCCCCGACGGCGTCCGCCGCCGCGGACAGCAGCCCCGGCTCGACCCCTCCCAGGTCGTCCACGGTCGGCCGCAGCCCCAGCTCCGCCGCGAACTCCCCGGCGATGTCCGCGGCGAGCGGCGCCGACAGGAACGGGCCGGGCACGCTCTGCGTGATCGCCCGCCGGAAGAGCCCGGCCGCGCGCGGCATCGAGAGCAGCGCGGCGAGACACCCCGCGCCCGCCGACTCGCCGAAGACCGTGACGCGGTCCGGGTCGCCGCCGAAGGCACGGATGTTGTCCCGCACCCAGGCGAGCGCGGCGACCTGGTCGAGCAGTCCACGGTTGGCGGGCGCGCCCTCGATCTGTGCGAACCCCTCGACACCGAGCCGGTAGTTGAGCGTCACCAGGACGACGCCCTCCTCCGCGAGCCGCCCGCCGTCGTACTCGGGCTGGCCCGACATCCCGATGACGTACGCGCCACCGAACAGCCACACCATCACCGGAAGCCCGGCACCGGGGGCGGGGTCGGGCGTCCAGACGTTGAGGGTCAGCCAGTCGCCGTCGTCGGCGTCCGGGGGCGCGAGCGCGTCCATGCCGAACACCGCGGACTGCGGCGGCGGTGTCCCGAACGCGGTCGCCTCCCGTACGCCGTCCCAGCTGCGCGCGGGCCGCGGCGCCCCGAACCGCAGCGCGCCGACGGGGGGTTCGGCGAACGGGACACCCCGGAACACGGCCGTACCCGCCCTCCCGGCCTCGCCCCTCAACACCCCTGCCTGCGTGCGGACTTCGGGTCGGTCGACATCCATGGCGGCTCCCTCCTGAGACCTGGGACAGTTCGGGACGGCCCGAATCCTCCCGCCGCACCGGGTCGTACGGCCACCGCATTTGTGGCGCCAAGATCCACGGACACGGCCGCGCCCGGCGGTTACGCTGGCAGCCGCCCACCACCCACCATGCCCTCGGGGGAGCGTCATGGAACCGGCAACCGTAGGCGTGCGGCTGGCATCCGGCGTGGCCACACCGCTCATCAGGAAACTCTTCGTGACGGAGGGTCCGGGTGCGGGCCTGGTCGACAAGCCCGTACGCATCTCGTCCCGCGTCTCCTTCAGGGGCGAGCAGCGCACGCTGAGCGAGAGGGACGTGACCAGGCTCGCCGCCGAACTGGTCGGGCGGGCGCTCAAGGACGCTGCCGAACGGCCCGTCGTCGCCGACGAGGAACAGCCCCTCGTCCACGCACTCGCCGACACCCTGTACGCCCTCGGCGACCTCACCATGACGGACGTACAGGCCGTGGAGCTGGGTCACGCGGGTCTCGCCCTGCGGCTGCGGAGCGCCGCCGGGAACCCCGACCGGGACCTCGGTCTCGACGCGACGCTGTTCTACGAGCGGCTGCTCGACACCGCCTGTCTGCACATCCTGCACTTCTTCACCCAGCGCTCGACGTTCGTGGCGAGGACACTCGTCGAGCAGACCCGCAGGCAGGCCGAACTGATCGCGAAGGTCGACGAGTTGATCGCGAGGACCCCGCTGCCCGGCGGGGGCGACGCCGCGTTCGAGCGGCGCTTCCTCGCGTACACGGCGACGAAGCACAGCCAGCTCACCATCTACGGGCTCGACCTCGTGAACTCGCCCGACCGCTGGCCCCTGGACGCCGCCTACCTCACCCTCCAGGCCCTGTGCCCCACCACCGGCGACGAGGACGACGGGGTCATCGGCGCCCCCGGTCCTCCGCTGTGCGCCGAGGAGGTACTGGCCGAGCAGGACCTGGTGCTGCTGCGGGGCGTGGCCGGCTCGGGCAAGACGACGCTGGTGCAGTGGCTCGCGGTGACGGCCGCGCGGGGCGAGCGCGACGACCGGGTCCCGTTCGTCCTGCCGCTGCGCACGCTCGTACGCCGTCCCGACGGGCTGCCCGCGCCCGCCGACTTCCTCGCCGCGGTCCGCGTGCCCTTCCATGGCGCGGCGCCGGACGGCTGGCCCGACCGGGTGCTGGCGGCGGGCCGCGGGCTGCTGCTCGTCGACGGCATCGACGAGATACCCGAACCCGACCGCGAGCGCACCCGCCGCTGGCTGCGCGACCTGCTCGACGCCTATCCGGGCAACCAGTGGCTGGTCACCTCACGCCCCTCGGCCGTACGCGAGAACTGGCTCGCCGCGGACGGCTTCACGGAACTCGCGCTCTCCCCGATGAGCCGCGACGACGTCACGGCGTTCGTCGAGCGCTGGCACACCGCGGCCCGCGCCGACACCCCGGACACCGAACGCGACTCCGAGCGCCTCGCCACGTACGAGACCTCGCTCCTCGACGCCGTCCGCACCAAACCCGACCTCGGCCGCCTCGCCACCAACCCCCTGATGTGCGCCCTGATCTGCGCGCTGCACCGGGACCGGCGCGGCTATCTGCCGCACGGACGGCAGGAGTTGTACGACGCCGCCCTCTTGATGCTTCTCGCGCGCCGCGACCAGGAGCGGGACATGCTCCCGCACGACACCGTCCGGCTCACCGAGCTGCCCCAGATCCAGCTCCTCCAGCGGCTGGCCTACTGGCTGATCCGCAACGGGCGGCTGGAGATGGACCGCGAGCGGGCCGAGCGGCTCATCGCGGACGCCCTGCCCGCGCTGCCCGCCGTCGCGAGCCAGGGAGACGCCTCCACGATCTATGGCCATCTCCTCCTGCGCAGCGGACTGCTCCGCGAACCGTCCGTGGGCACCGTCGAGTTCGTCCACCGCACCTTCCAGGACTACCTCGGTGCGAAGGCCGCGGTGGAGGACGGCGACTTCGGGCTCCTCGTCCGCAACGCCACCGACTACCAGTGGTCGGACGTGATCCGGATGGCCGTCGCCCACGCCCGGCCCCGCGAACGCGCTGACTTCCTGCGCCAGTTACTGGCCGCCGCCGAACAGTCCGGGCCCGCCGGGGGCACCCGTGTCCGGCTGCTCGCCCTGGCCGGCCTGGAGCACGCCACGGAACTCGACCCGACGGTCCGGGCCGCCGTGGAGGAGCAGGCGGCCACCCTCATCCCGCCCCGTACGGCGGAGGAGGCGCGCGAGCTGGCCGCGGTGGGCCCGCTCGTACTGGAACTCCTGCCCGGGCCGGAGGGCCTGTCCGAGGAGGAGGCCAGGGCGGTCGTCGTCACCGCGTCCCTCATCGGCACCGACGCGGCCGTCCCGGTCCTGGCCCGCTTCCGCACCCACCCCTCCCTGTCGGTCCGCGCCCAGCTGACGTGGACCTGGCACCGCTTCGACGCCGAGCGGTACGCCGCCGATGTCATCGCCCACCTACCGGAGGAGGACCTGTACTTCACCGCGCACTCGACGCGGCATCTGAGGGTCCTGCGTTCCTTCGGCGGACGCCCCCACCTCCAGCTCGTCGGGGATATCGAGGCGACGGAGCTGACGGCCTGCCTGGGAGCCGACACGACGCGGCTGCTCGTCATCCGGGACAACGACCGGCTGCGCGACCTGACCGCCCTCGCGCCTCTGCACCGGCTCCAGCAGCTGGCCATCAGCCGCAGCGTCCACGTCGACGACCTCGCCCCGCTGGCCGGACTGCCGCTGAAGCAACTGTCGCTGGACTACATGCCGGGGCTGGAAAAGCCGGAAGCACTGGCCCCGCTTTCGGACTCGGCCACCCTGCGCGAACTCGACACCGGCGTACCGCTCCAGGGCGAATCCCTCGATGTCGCACTCCCGCGGCTTCCGCTGACATCACTGCGATTCACCAAGAACGCCCTCCGGTTCACCGGACTGCGCGGCTTGCGGCGTATGCGCTCGTTGAAAACGCTGACTCTCGGGACCCTCCTCGAACCGCTCACTCCCGAGGACTACGAAGAGGTCGCACAGCTCCCCGGACTTGAGGAATTGAGCATCAAGTGGACCGCCCTTCGATGGAGTGAAGGCCCCGTTCTGCCGGGCATCAAGCGGCTCTACCTGAGGAAATTCACCGGATTCGAAGACCTTTCGGCAGTTCCGGCTCTGTTTCCCGGGCTGTGCTCCGTCGAATTCATCCTCGCCCCGGAAGCAGGGGAGGTGCCCGAACACACTCGCCGGCTCTTCCCGGGCATCCACACCGTCACAAGGACGTACACCGTCCTGTAGAGGTCTGGCCCAACCCCACCTGGGCGCCCTACAGTTACCGCCCAGTAATCTCCTCGCCCCCCACCGGCCCCACGCGCCCACGAGCATGCACCACGAGCCCTGCCCCGCAGCGCTCCCGTGCGATTCCACGCGCCCCACGCGCCCCACGCGCCCCACGCGAGAGGAACCCCCACCCATGACCCGAAGCAGCCTGCAGCGCCTGATCGGCGTGGCCGTCGCCGCCACGGCCGCCACCGCGGCCCTGATGAGCCCGGCCGGCGCCGCGACCCCGACCGCGGCCCCCACCACCGTTGCGTCCGCGGCCGCCGCCGACGTCGACCACGCCACCTGGCAGCAGGACTGCCGGGCCGTCATGGCCGAGGCGCTGCCCTACCTCAAGGACCGCATCGCCGACGCGGCCCCGGGCGAGAAGCAGGCCATCGTCTTCGACATCGACAACACCACGCTGGAGACCGACTTCGGCTTCAGCTATCCCTCGCCGGCCAACGCGCCCGTCCTCGACGTGGCGAAGTACGCGCAGGACCACGGCGTCGCCCTGTTCTTCGTCACGGCCCGCCCGGACATCATCAAGTCGGTGACGGACTACAACCTCAAGCACGTCGGCTACAAGGTCTCCGGTCTGTACGTACGCAGCTTCGTCGACCTCTTCAAGGACGTGGCCGCCTACAAGACCGCGCAGCGCAAGGCCGTCGAGGCGAAGGGCTACACGATCATCGCGAACATCGGCAACAGCGCCACCGACCTGTCGGGCGGGCACGCCGAGAAGACGTACAAGCTGCCGGACTACGACGGTCAGCTCTCCTGACGGGCCGGCCACCCTGCCCGCGTCACCCCGGCATGCCGATGGGGCCGGTGCTCGAAAGCACCGGCCCCATCAGTTGTTCTCAGACGGACCCGGAGGTCACGCCTCCTTGCTCAGGTTGGGACCGGCCCCACCGGCGGCCTGCTCGATCGGCGGGACGTCCGGCAGCGCGGTCTTCTCCTCGCCGCGGAAGGTGAAGGTCTGGTTCTCACCCTCGCCCTCGGTGTCCACGACCACGATGTGGCCGGGGCGCAGCTCGCCGAAGAGGATCTTCTCCGACAGGGTGTCCTCGACCTCGCGCTGGATCGTGCGACGCAGCGGACGCGCGCCCAGCACCGGGTCGTAACCCTTCTTGGACAGCAGCTCCTTGGCGGACTGGGAGAGCTCGATGCCCATGTCCCGGTCCTTCAGGCGCTCGTCGACCTTGCCGATCATCAGGTCGACGATCGTGAGGATGTCGTCCTGGGTGAGCTGCGGGAAGACGACCACGTCGTCGACGCGGTTGAGGAACTCGGGCCGGAAGTGCTGCTTGAGCTCGTCCGAGACCTTGTTCTTCATGCGCTCGTAGTTGGTCTTCTTGTCACCCGAGGCCGCGAAGCCCAGGTTGAAGCCCTTGGAGATGTCCCGGGTGCCGAGGTTGGTCGTCATGATGATGACCGTGTTCTTGAAGTCCACGACCCGGCCCTGGGAGTCGGTCAGACGACCGTCCTCCAGGATCTGCAACAGGGAGTTGAAGATGTCCGGGTGCGCCTTCTCGACCTCGTCGAAGAGGACGACGGAGAACGGCTTGCGGCGGACCTTCTCGGTCAGCTGCCCGCCCTCCTCGTAGCCCACGTAACCGGGGGGCGAACCGAAGAGCCGCGAGACCGTGTGCTTCTCGCTGAACTCCGACATGTCGAGGGAGATCAGCGCGTCCTCGTCACCGAAGAGGAACTCCGCGAGCGCCTTGGACAGCTCGGTCTTACCGACACCGGACGGGCCGGCGAAGATGAACGAACCACCGGGGCGCTTGGGGTCCTTCAGACCGGCGCGCGTACGACGGATCGCCTTCGACAGCGCCTTGACGGCGTCGACCTGGCCGATGACCCGCTTGTGGAGCTCGTCCTCCATGCGCAGCAGACGCGAGGACTCCTCCTCGGTCAGCTTGAAGACCGGGATGCCGGTGGCGGTCGCGAGGACCTCGGCGATCAGCTCGCCGTCGACCTCCGCGACGACGTCCATGTCGCCGGCCTTCCACTCCTTCTCGCGCTTGGCCTTGGCGGCCAGGAGCTGCTTCTCCTTGTCGCGCAGCGAGGCGGCCTTCTCGAAGTCCTGCGAGTCGATCGCGGACTCCTTGTCGCGGCGGACGCCGGCGATCTTCTCGTCGAACTCACGGAGGTCCGGCGGCGCGGTCATCCGGCGGATGCGCATCCGGGAACCGGCCTCGTCGATCAGGTCGATCGCCTTGTCCGGCAGGAAGCGGTCCGAGATGTACCGGTCGGCGAGCGTCGCCGCCTGCACCAGGGCCTCGTCCGTGATGGACACGCGGTGGTGCGCCTCGTAGCGGTCCCGCAGGCCCTTGAGGATCTCGATGGTGTGCGGCAGCGACGGCTCCGCGACCTGGATGGGCTGGAAGCGGCGCTCAAGGGCCGCGTCCTTCTCCAGGTGCTTGCGGTACTCGTCGAGCGTCGTGGCACCGATGGTCTGCAGCTCACCACGGGCCAGCATCGGCTTCAGGATGCTCGCGGCGTCGATGGCGCCCTCGGCGGCACCCGCACCGACCAGCGTGTGCAGCTCGTCGATGAACAGGATGATGTCGCCGCGGGTGCGGATCTCCTTGAGGACCTTCTTCAGGCGCTCCTCGAAGTCACCGCGGTAGCGGGAGCCGGCGACCAGCGCGCCGAGGTCCAGGGTGTAGAGGTGCTTGTCCTTGAGGGTCTCGGGCACCTCGCCCTTGACGATGGCCTGGGCGAGGCCTTCGACGACGGCGGTCTTGCCGACGCCGGGCTCGCCGATGAGCACCGGGTTGTTCTTCGTACGGCGGGACAGCACCTGCATGACCCGCTCGATCTCCTTCTCGCGCCCGATGACCGGGTCGAGCTTGGATTCGCGAGCGGCCTGGGTGAGGTTCCGGCCGAACTGGTCGAGGACCAGGGACGTCGAGGGGGTGCCCTCGGCAGGACCGCCACTGGCGCCGGCGGTCTCCTTGCCCTGGTAACCGGAGAGCAGCTGGATGACCTGCTGCCGCACCCGGTTGAGATCGGCACCCAGCTTGACCAGGACCTGGGCGGCGACGCCCTCGCCCTCACGGATCAGGCCGAGCAGGATGTGCTCCGTGCCGATGTAGTTGTGACCCAGCTGAAGGGCCTCGCGGAGCGAGAGCTCCAGGACCTTCTTGGCACGAGGGGTGAAGGGAATGTGACCGGACGGAGCCTGCTGGCCCTGCCCGATGATCTCCTCCACCTGCTGACGGACCGCCTCAAGTGAAATCCCGAGGCTCTCCAGGGCCTTAGCGGCGACACCCTCACCCTCGTGGATCAGGCCCAGGAGGATGTGCTCGGTGCCGATGTAGTTGTGGTTGAGCATCCGGGCTTCTTCCTGAGCCAGGACGACAACCCGCCGCGCGCGGTCGGTGAACCTCTCGAACATCGTTAATCGCTCCTCAGAGCGGTCAGGCAGTAAGGGGACGCTCCCCTCCCTGTCCTTCCGCAGCTTAGTCCCGCAAGCGGGGACCGCTCATTCCAACTGCCGACACCGTCCTTGGCCTCCTGACCCCGAACGCCGACATCTGCTCCAACCCGATGGTGCGAGACGATGTTCCCGCAGGCCAGACAGATACCCCCACCATCAGTACGCCGATGGCGAACGCGAGATGCCCGATCCATGCGTGTCGCCCCTCCCACTAGGGATGTCTTACCCGTACGCACCGACACTCCATGCCGAGTGCGCCGGTTCCCTCCGCTACGGGCGAACACCCTTGCGTCGCCGACCGCCTCCGGGCGCCCACTTTCCGGGCACCCTTCGCACATGCCGGACCACCCAGCGTAACCCGGGCGCTCCCGTGGCGGTTGGCCTTGCATGGTCTCCACGGTCCCCTTTCCCCGTCGTCCGTCCGACGCGCCCCGTCGTGCGGCCGCCGCGGTCCGTCCGGACGAAACGGTCCGGCACTGGTACGAGAACGAACTGGGGTGGGCGACCGTGCCCGGTACCCCGGTCGACCTGCTGACGGGGCTGCGCTTCGACGTCCTGGAGGTGCCGGCGGAAGCGGGTTACGCGGCGCTGCGGCATCTGCGGCCGGGCTCTCCGGTGGCCGTGCGGGCGGACCGGATGCGGCTGTTCGTCGCCGCGGGGAGCGCGGAGGAACTGCCGGGACTCCTCGACTGGCTGGAGTGGGGCTCTCTCGCGCTGGACCTCGGGGCGACCGGCTCGGGCGGGCGCGTGGAGGCGCCACTGCCACCGGGTCCGGCCCGCGGCACGCACGGGGGCTCCGGCGAGGCTGGTGCTGGTGAGGTGACTCCCGGCGGGGCCGCCGGCTCGCAGGGGGCCGCCGTCTGGTTGCGGCCCCCTGAGCCCGGCTGCGAGGTGGAGTCGTCGCTGCCGACCCTGTCGGCACTTGGCGGGGGCGGTGGGGGCGCCCCCGATCTCGTACGACTCGTGGAGACGATGGCCTCGGAGTGCCATCGCGTCCGGCTGCGCCGTGGCTGTGCTCAGCCGTTGGCCTTCTCGTAGGCCTCGCGAATGGACGCCGGAACGCGGCCACGGTCATTGACCTCGTAACCGTTCTCCTTCGCCCAGGCACGGATCTGCGCGGTGTCCTGGCTGCCACCCGAAGCGGCGCGCGCCTTTCCACGGCCACCCGAGGCACGGCCTCCGGTACGACGGCCGCCCTTGACGTACGGCTCAAGAAGTCCACGGAGCTTGTCCGCATTGGCAGTCGTGAGATCGATCTCGTACGTCTTGCCGTCCAACGCGAACGTCACGGTCTCGTCCGCCTCGCCGCCGTCGAGGTCATCGACAAGAAGGACCTGAACCTTCTGTGCCACCGGATTTCCTTTCATCGATATCTTCAGGGCCGAGGATCCACGGCGGCTGCCGCAGTTTCGTGTCCCCTGTTATATGCACTACTGCAGTACGTCGGAAAGCAAACCGCTTTTGATGGAAAAACACAAACCCCTGGGAGAGACCGACGGGACCCCCGAAGACCGGAAACATGCGCGTTTCGGACATAGAGGCACCGGGCATGGGCCGACGGGCCGGGAGCGGAGGTATGTCCGGGGTATTACGCGGAGGCGATCACAGATGCAGAAGCATCCGGCTGTTGCCCAAGGTGTTCGGTTTCACTCGTTCGAGCCCGAGGAACTCGGCCACGCCCTCGTCATAGGAACGCAACAGCTCGGCGTAGACATCGGTGTCAACAGGCGTCTCACCGATCTCGACGAAGCCGTGCTTCGCGAAGAAGTCGACTTCGAAGGTCAGGCAGAATACGCGGCGAACACCGAGCCAGCGGGCGGTCTCCAGCAACTTCCCCAGCAACTGATGACCTACCCCCGCCCCCTTCATCACCGGGTTCACCGCGAGAGTGCGCACTTCCGCGAGGTCTTCCCACATGACGTGGAGAGCGCCGCAGCCCACGACCTCCGAACTCGGACCGGTACCGCGTTCCGCGACCCAGAACTCCTGGATGTCCTCGTAAAGCGTGACCGTCGCTTTGTCGAGCAGGATGCGCCCTCGGACGTACGAGTCAAGGAGGCCGCGAACCGCCGGGACATCGCTGGTCCTGGCCCGGCGGACAGTGAGGGCATTAGTGCTGACTTCGGGCTGCTCTGCTGGCATGAACCGGACGCTATCCCCCGGCCGTGCCCTCTGCGGCGGCGGGGTTCTCGCCGGCCGTGTTCTGCACAGGGGGTGTTTCCGGCCCTTGGACGATACGTACGGCATCGCGCAGTGCTTCGCGCTGTTCCGGGGACATCATGCCGAAGAAGGCGACGAGAGCGGCGGTCGGGTTGTCGCTCTGCGTCCAGGCGTCGTTCATGAGTGCGGCCGAGTAGGCGGCCCGGGTGGAGACCGCCTCATATCGATAGGCCCGGCCTTCCGCCTCACGACGCACCCAGCCCTTCTGATGGAGATTGTCCAAAACGGTCATCACCGTGGTGTAGGCGATGGACCGCTCCTGCTGAAGGTCTTCCAGGACTTCTCGTACGGTCACCGGGCGGTTCCACTTCCACACCCGCGTCATGACCGAGTCTTCGAGTTCTCCCAATGGGCGAGGCACAGCCAGAACAATAGGGGGAGATGTCACCGATCACGTGGTGGACGTGGCGTTGAGCGACAAACAGCAACAAAAAGGGCGTACGACTCGAAAAGCTTATGAGTCGTACGCCGTTCCGTGAGCGGGCGTGCGCGGTCCCGCCCGGTGCGGGCCGGGAAGCCGAGCTCAGGCCTCGGTGTCGCGGGGGGTCTGGCGGGTGTGCTCGGCGCGGGCCAGGACCGCGTCGACGACCGCGTCCTCCTTGGCCTTGTTGGCACCGCCCTGGGTCTTCACGATCGTCACGATCAGACCGACGAAGAACACGGCCATCACTACCGGGGGCACGAGCGCGGAGACGTATTCCATGCCGTCCAGAGTAGCCAGGGTTGCGGGGCGGGCGGGGATCGGGGTCACGGACCCGCCTACACGGCGGCGAGCCGCCGGGCGGGGCCGTCGGGGCTCGGCTGCGGAGCCGACGGCTTGCGCTTCGGGGGGAAGACCTCGCCCGGGGTCGGAATGGGACGGTCCTTGGGCGGCGTCTCCGGGGCGGGCCGGGAGGCCGGCTCCCCGGCGGGCCGCTCGGCGGGCTTCCCGCCGGGAAGGGCCGTCAGGCGCGTACGGGAGCGCATACGAGGGCTGGTGCGCGAGGCGGGCACAGAGTGGCGGGCCAGACGCATGCGCACGTCCTGCTCCACCAGCGTCTCGCAGCGGTCGAGGAGGGCGGCCGCCACGGGGTTGCCGCGCAGGGCGCGCAGGGCGGCCATGTCGTCGGGGACCGGGCGGTGGCCGGCGCCGAGGGCCTCCTCCATGAGCGTCAGATAGCCGGCCGCCGTTCCCGGCAGGGCGGCGCGGTAGCGGGCGAGGTCGGCCAGCAGGAAGGTGCGCAGCCGGGCGCCCTCGCGGGTCACCTCGTCGACGCTCTCCGCCAGGCGGAGGCAGTCCTGGACGTCCTGGGCCGGGGCGGGGCCGGGGTGAAGGGCGAGAGCGAGCGCACGTCGGAGCACACGCAGCTCCTCCGTACCGAACGCCATGCCGCCGCGGGATCCGTGAGGCGTGGGCATGATCACGACGATACGCGCTAATCAGACAAACCCCGCAGACCCCCACGCCCCGGCGTGGCTCCACCCCACACCCCCGCAACGCCGCGCGGAACACCACAGCAACCGAGCGAACAGGCACGGGCCCACCGTGGCTGACCTGCGCAGTTCCCCGCGCCCCTAGGTGGGTGGACGGGTGCGGGTCCGCCGCAGCTGGCCGCGCAGTTCCCCGCGCCCCTACGGGGCGGGGTGGGTGCGGGTTCGTCGCGGTCGACCGCGTCCCCAGGCCGTGGCTGGGGTCAGGGTCGGCTCCCTAGGGGCGCGGGGAACGGCGCAATCAGCCCCAGCGGACCCGCAGGTGGCACACCGGCTCACCCCCACCCACCTAGGGGCGCGGGGAACTGCGCAATCAGCCACAGCGGACCCGCAGGTGGCAAACCGGCCCCACCCCACCCACCCAGGGGCGCGGGGAACTGCGCACCCAGCCGCAACGGACCCGCACCCGCCCGCTCACGGTCACCTACCAACGGCCGCCAAAAGCGGAGCGCCTACGTGCGGGAGACGTTCCGTTCGTACACCAGCCGCAGCCCGATCAGCGTCAGCCACGGCTCGTGCTCGTCGATCACCGACGCCTCGCCCAGCACCATCGGCGCCAGCCCACCCGTGGCGATGACCGTGACGTCGTCCGGGTCCTCGGCGAGTTCGCGGGCCATACGGTGGACGACGCCGTCGACCTGCCCGGCGAAGCCGTAGATGATGCCGGACTGCATCGCCTCGACGGTGTTCTTGCCGATGACCGTGCGCGGTCTCGCGATCTCGATCTTGCGCAGCTGGGCCCCCCGCACCCCGAGCGCCTCGACGGAGATCTCGATACCGGGCGCGATGACACCACCCGCGTACTCCCCGCGCGCGGACACCGCGTCGAAGGTCGTCGCCGTACCGAAGTCGACGACGATGGCCGGCCCCCCGTACAGCTCGACCGCCGCGACCGCGTTGATGATGCGGTCGGCGCCGACCTCCTTGGGGTTGTCCATCAGGATCGGGACGCCCGTCTTGATGCCGGGCTCGACGAGGACGGCGGGCACGTCCCCGTAGTAGCGGCGGGTCACCTCGCGCAGCTCGTGCAGGACCGAGGGGACGGTCGAGCAGATCGCGATGCCGTCGATGCCGTCGCCCAGCTCGTCGCCGAGCAGCGGGTGCATGCCCATCAGGCCCTGGAGGAGCACGGCCAGTTCGTCCGCGGTGCGGCGCGCGTCCGTGGAGATGCGCCAGTGTTCGACGATGTCCTCGCCGTCGAAGAGCCCGAGGACGGTGTGCGTGTTGCCGACGTCGATCGTGAGCAGCATGCCTACTCAGCCTCGCTCAAGGGCGACTCGGGGGCGTCGCGCAGGTCGAGGCCGATGTCCAGGATGGGCGAGGAGTGCGTGAGGGCGCCCACCGCGAGGAAGTCGACGCCCGTACGCGCGTACGCCGCCGCGGTGTCCAGGGTGAGGCGGCCCGAGGCCTCCAGGAGCGCGCGGCCGCCCACCAGGGCCACGGCCTGCTCGCACTCGCTGGGCGTGAAGTTGTCCAGGAGGATGAGGTCGGCGCCCGCGGCCAGGACCTCGCCCAGCTGGTCCAGGGTGTCGACCTCGACCTCGATCGGCAGCTCGGGGAAGGTCTCCCGGACGGCCTTGAAGGCCTGCGCGACACCGCCCGCGGCGACCACGTGGTTGTCCTTGACGAGGGCCGCGTCCGAGAGGGACATGCGGTGGTTGACACCGCCGCCGCTGCGGACCGCGAACTTCTCCAGGGAGCGCAGCCCGGGCGTCGTCTTGCGGGTGTCCCGCACGCGGGCGCCGGTGCCCTCCAGGACGTCCGCCCACGCGCGCGTGGCCGTCGCGATGCCGGACAGGCGGCACAGCAGGTTCAGGGCGCTGCGCTCGGCCGTCAGCAGGTCGCGGGTGCGGGTCGTGACGCTCAGGAGCCGCTGGCCGGCTTCGACGCGGTCGCCGTCGTCGACGTGCCGCTCGACCTCGAACTCGTCGGTGCAGACGACGGAGACGACCGCCTCGGCGATCCGCAGGCCCGCCACGACCCCGGCCTCGCGGGCGGTGAAGTCGGCGGTGGAGACGGCTTCCTCGGGGATGGTCGCGACCGTGGTCACGTCCACGCCGTGGTCGAGGTCCTCCTCGATGGCCAGATGCGCGATGTCCTCGACCTCGACGGGGTCGAGCCCGGCGTCGGTGAGGAGCTGCGCGAGGGCGGGGTCGAGCCCGCACTCGGCGTACTCGGCGTACTCCGCGTCGTCGGCGCTGTACTCGCCGCAGCCGCAGCCGTCGCCGCAGCCACCGCCGTCGAGGAGGGGAAGGTCCGGAGTGCTCACTGCTGTCACTGCTCCTGGGGGCTGGGCGTGGGGGTTCCCTCGGTGCGCACGGAGTCGCGGGCGGCCGTGGGGAGTGTCGGGGGGAAGTCTGCGGTGTCGGTGGTGTGTACCGCGAGCGTCCGGTCGGGATTGAGCCGTACGACGATGTGGCGCCGCCAGTTGTCGTCGTCCCGTTCGCCCCGGTCCTCGCGCCAGTGGCAGCCGCGGGTCTCCTCACGGAGGCGGGCGGCGGCCACCAGGACGCGGGCCACGCACAGGAGGTTGGTCGCCTCCCAGGTGTCGACGCCGGGTTCGGCGGTCTTGCCGTTCTCGTCGAGGGCGTCGCGGGCGTCGGCGTGCAGTTGCTGGAGGCGGTCGGCGGCGATCTCCAGGGAGGCGGCCGAGCGCAGGACGCCGGCGCCGTCGGTCATGATCCGCTGGATCGCGAACCGGGCCTCGGCGGCGAGCAGCGGGTGGTCGGGCTTCTCCGGCCGGGCGGCGGGCGAGGGCACGCGCGCGTGGAGGCGGTTCTCGTCGTGCCCGGCCTCCTCGTGCCCGGCCTCCTCGTGGGAGTGCTCGCCGTACTCGTGCCCTACGCGCCCCTCTCGCCCCTCTCGCCCTTCGTGGCCTTCGTGGGTGTGCGCGATGTCCGCCGCGATGCGCTCGGCGTAGACGAGGCCCTCCAGGAGGGAGTTGGAGGCGAGCCGGTTGGCTCCGTGGACACCCGTGCAGGCGACCTCGCCGCACGCGTACAGGCCCGGCACGGTCGTACGGCCCCGGGAGTCGGTGCGTACGCCGCCGGAGGCGTAGTGGGCGGCCGGGGCGACCGGGACCGGCTCGGTGACCGGGTCGATGCCGTGGGCGCGGCAGGCGGCCAGGATCGTCGGGAAGCGGTGCTCCCACATGTGCGCCCCGAAGTGCCGGGCGTCCAGGTACATGTGCTCGGCGCCCTGTTCCTGCATGCGCCGCGTGATGCCCTTGGCGACGATGTCCCGGGGCGCCAGTTCGGCCAGTTCGTGCTGCCCCAGCATGAAGCGCTCACCGTGCGCGTCGACGAGGTGGGCGCCCTCGCCTCGGACCGCCTCGGAGACGAGCGGCTGCTGGCCCTCCGCGTCCGCGCCGAGGAACAGCACGGTCGGGTGGAACTGCACGAATTCCAGGTCGGAGACCTCGGCGCCCGCCCGCAGCGCCAGCGCCACACCGTCGCCGGTGGACACCGACGGGTTGGTGGTCGCCGAGAAGACCTGGCCCATGCCGCCGGTCGCGAGGACCACGGCGGGCGCGTGGACGGCTCCCACGCCGTCGTGCTGGCCCTCTCCCATGACGTGCAGGGTCACGCCCGCCGTACGGCCGTCGGCGTCCGTGAGGAGGTCCAGGACGAGCGCGTTCTCGACCGTGCGCAGCCCACGCGCGCGGACGGCCTCGACGAGGGCCCGGGAGATCTCGGCGCCGGTCGCGTCGCCGCCCGCGTGGGCGATACGGCGGCGGTGGTGGCCGCCCTCGCGGGTCAGCTCCAGGTCGCCCTCTTCGGACTCGTCGAAGTGGGCGCCGGTCTCGATGAGACGGCGTACGGCGTCGGGGCCCTCGGTGACGAGGGTGCGGACGGCGTCCTCGTCGCAGAGGCCGACCCCCGCCACCAGGGTGTCGGCGAGGTGCTGCTCGGGGGTGTCGCCCTCTCCCAGGGCCGCGGCTATGCCGCCCTGGGCCCAGCGGGTGGAGCCGTCGTCGAGGCGGGCCTTGGTGACGACGACGGTCCGCAGACCGGCGGCGTCGCAGCGCAGCGCGGTGGTGAGTCCGGCGACCCCGGAGCCGACGACCACGACGTCGGCGGTGACGGACCAGCCTGGCGCGGGCGCGTGCAGACGTATACCTGTGCCGGTGCCCGTACCGGCGCCCGTGCTGGTGCCTGTGCTGGTCACGAGGCGGCTCCGAAGGTCAGAGGAATGTTGTCGATCAGCCGGGTCGTCCCGACCCGGGCGGCGACGGCGAGGACCGCGTCACCGGTGTGACCGTCCGCGATCTCGGTGAAGTCCGACGGATCGACCAGCGCCAGGTAGTCCAGGACGAGCGGCGGGCTGAGCCGGGCCGCGTCGTCGAGGACCAGCCGGGCGGCGGCGCGGACGGCGGCGGGGCCCCCTGGGGCCGCCTTGGCGACGGCGTGCGTGTCGGCGGCGGCGCGGGACTCGCCGAGTGCGCTCAGGGCCTCGGCACGCGCGTGCGTGGCGGGCACTTCGCGGGCACGCGCGCACAGCGCCTCCTGGGCGGCGTGCCGGTCGCTGCCCGCGAACAGGGCCTGGGAGAGGGCGAGCGCGGTGCGGCGCTCGGCGGCCGACAGATAGCGGTTGCGGCTGGACAGGGCGAGACCGTCCGCCTCGCGCACCGTCGGGACGCCGACGATCTCCATGCCGAAGTTCAGGTCGCGCACCATGCGGCGGATCAGGGCGAGCTGCTGGGCGTCCTTCTGCCCGAACAGCGCCACGTCGGGCCCGGTGAGGTGCAGCATCTTGGCGACGACGGTGAGCATGCCGTCGAAGTGCCCGGGCCGCGTCGAGCCCTCCAGCCGCTCCCCCATCGGCCCCGCGCTGATCCGGACCTGGGGTTCGCCGCCCGGGTAGACCTCGTCCACGGAAGGGGCGAACACGACGTCCGCGCCCGCCTGCTCGGCGATCTTGATGTCGGCGTCCAGGGTGCGCGGGTAGCGGTCGAGGTCCTCGCCCGCGCCGAACTGGAGGGGGTTCACGAAGACGGTGACGACGACCTCGCCGTCGCCGCCCGCGAGTTCCCGGGCGGTGCGGATCAGGGTGGCGTGGCCCTCGTGCAGGGCGCCCATCGTCATGACGACGGCGCGGCGGCCCGCGCGTACGCGCGCGTGGAGCTCGTCGGCGGTGCTCAGCAGGACGGTGGTCATCGGACTGCTCCGTTCCCGGCGCCGGGGCTGTCGGCGCCCGAGCCTGAACCTGCGCGCTTCATCGGGCGTCTCCTTCGGGGACGTCCGGTCCTTCGGGGCCGTCGGCGAGTACGCCGAGCAGGTCCTCGGCGAGCTCCGGCTTGAGCAGGCCGTGGGCGAGGGCCCGGTCGGCCGTCGCGCGGGCCATCGCGAGGTAGCCGGCGACGGTCTGCGGGGCGTGCTCGCGCAGCTCGGAGATGTGCGCGGCGACCGTGCCCGCGTCGCCGCGCGCCACCGGCCCGGTGAGGGCCGCGTCGCCCGACCTGAGGGCGTTGTCCAGTGCGGCGCCCAGCAGCGGGCCCAGCATCCGGTCCGGGGCGTCGACCCCCGCCGTGCGCAGCAGGTCCATGGACTCGGCGACCAGGGTCACCAGGTGGTTGGCGCCGAGCGCGAGGGCCGCGTGGTACAGCGGCCGGGACTCCTCGGCGATCCACTCGGGCTCGCCGCCCATCTCGATGACCAGGGCCTCGGCGGCCAGCCGCAGTTCCTCGGGGGCGGTGACCCCGAAGGAGCATCCGGCGAGCCGCTGTACGTCCACGGGGGTGCCGCTGAACGTCATCGCGGGGTGCAGGGCGAGAGGCAGTGCCCCGGCGCGCAGAGCGGGGTCGAGGATCCTCGACCCGTACCGTCCCGAGGTGTGCACGAGGAGCTGGCCCGGGCGGACGGAGCCGGTGTCGACGAGCCCTTCGACCAGGCCCGGCAGGGCGTCGTCGGGGACCGTGAGCAGGACCAGGTCGGCCCGCTCCAGGACCTGCTCGGGTGTCACCAGCGGCACGTCGGGCAGCAGTTGCGCGGCGCGGCGCCGGGAGGCGTCGGAGACCCCGGACACGGCCACCGGGCGGTGCCCGGCGAGCTGCAGCGACGCGGCCAGCGCGGGGCCCACCCGGCCGGCGCCGACGACGCCGACGGTGAGCCGCGCGGGGCGGTCCTTGGGGTCTGCCTGGGGGAATGTACTCACTCGACGGCGGCCTTCCGTTCCAGTCCGCTCGGGGTACCGGACGCTTTCTCGTCATGTTAACGCGATCGGTCCGGGGCCGTTTTTCTGTCCACAGGTTCTTGTCCACAGCCTGTGGGAAATCGACCGGCCGTGGCACGGGGGCCGCCGATGAATTCGCGTGCCCCCCGTCATGGCGTCCTGCATCATCCGGAGCATGAACGATTCGGCGGAGAAGTCGGAAGTGGCGGAGCGGACGCCCGAGGAGCGGCGCGAGCGGCGCAGGGTCGCCTGGCGAGGGGCCCGGCGGGCGCTGTGGCGGCCCGGTTTCCGCTCCACGGTCGGTGAGCTGCTGACCGGTCTGACGGACGCCGCGCCAAACGTGTACGACCTGGACCTGCCGGTGGACATGTACGGCAACGGGATCGTCGAGACCCTGGAGGAGCGGGCCGCCGGACTGCTCGGCAAGGAGGCCGCCGCCTTCTTCCCGTCGGGGACCATGGCCCAGCAGGTGGCGCTGCGCTGCTGGGCGGGCCGTACGGGCAACGCGACGGTGGCGATGCATCCCCTGTCCCACCCGGAGGTCCACGAGAGGCATTCCCTCAGCGCCCTCGGCGGCCTGCGGACCGTCCATCCCACGCGCGAGCCGCGGATGCCCTCCGCCGACGAGGTGCGCGACCTGGACGAGCCCTTCGGGACGCTGTTCCTCGAACTGCCCCTCCGGGAGGCCGGTTTCCTCCTGCCCTCCTGGGAGGAGCTGGTCGCCGTCACGGACGCGGCACGCGAACGCGACGCCGTGGTGCACTTCGACGGGGCCCGCCTGTGGGAGTGCGGCACGCACTTCGGCCGCTCCCTGGCCGAGATCTCCGATCTCGCGGACAGCGTCTACGTGTCCTTCTACAAGTCGCTGGGCGGGTTCGGCGGCGCCGCTCTCGCGGGCCCGCGGACGCTCGTCGACGAGGCGAAGGCCTGGCGCCACCGGTACGGCGGCCAGGTCCTCCAGCAGTTCCCCACCGCCCTGTCCGCGCTGATCGGCCTGGAGAGGGAACTGCCCCGGCTCCCCCAGTACGTGGCCCACGCGCGCGTGGTCGCCGCGGCGCTGCGCGAGGGGTTCGCCGGGGCGGGGCTCCCCTGGGCGCGGGTCCACCCGGAGGAGCCGCACACGCACCAGTTCCAGGTGTGGCTGCCGTACGAGGCCGACGACCTGAGCGACACGGGGGCGCTGCAGGCGGAGGAGACGGGCGTGTCGCTCTTCCCGCAGGTCTGGAACCGGGGCGGGCCCGGCCTCGCGTACACCGAGGTCACGGTGGGCGCGCCGGGCCTGGAGTGGACGGCGGACGACGTACGGGCCGCTGTCAGGGAGTTCGCGGCGCGCATTCCCCGCTGATCACCGGGCCGGCCGTCCTGGCCGGCCCGACCCCGCCGCTCGGCCCGCTCGGACTCCGCGGGCGGCTCCGTCCGATCAGGTCGGGGCGATCGGAGTGACCGAGGCGGCCGGGGCGGCCGAACCATGCGATCCGGACCGCCCGTACCCGTGCGCGTACTCGCGCCCCTACCCGCCCCCGGGCAGGGCGGCCGGTCAGGACCGCGCGGAACCGCCGGTGGTCGGGCAGTTCGCGCATGACCTGCCAGTCGTGGGCGCCGGGAGCCGGCGGGGTCGGGTCGCCGTGCTGCCGGGCGCGGTAGGTGTCCAGTAGGTACTGCTGCGTGATGCTCATGGCTGATCGCCTTCTCGGGACGGGTACGGACGTCTGCCGGGCCCGGCCCCGCCATCGGTTCCTCTTCGGTTCCGATGCCGGTTCCGGCTCCCGGACGTGCTCCGTGGGCCCCGCGGTGCCCCGGTGGACCCAGCGTGCGCCCGGCCCGCCGTCGCCGTCCCGTCGATTGACGGCGCTCGTCAATCGGGGGCCGCGTTGTCGGTGGCGGGGTGCACCATGAGGTCATGAGCGTGACCATCGACATCTCCGGGCTGCGCAGGGAGCGGGTGGCCGTCGTGCCCTCGCCCCTGGCCGAGTTGTGCATGGCACTGCACGCGCTGGCCGAGCCGGGCCACCACCCAGGCCTCCAGGGCTGGGCGACCGGCGTGACCGCCCGCCTCGACCCGCATCTGGCCGACCGGATGTGCGAGGCCGACTTCCTGTGGCGGACGACGTTCTCGGACCTGTTCCTGCCGTACGCGGGAGCGGCGGGCGGCAGCACGCTCCCCGGCGCCACCCTCGCCGAGGAGCTGGACCTGGTCGACAAGCTGACGGACGAGCAGTTCGTGGACGCGGCCCTGGAGTTCACCTGCGCGCTCCCGTACGACGCGCAGGGCGCCGGCGCCCTGGCCGACCCCGCGTCCCGTCGGCGCGCCCTGGAGCTGGCCGCCGCGCGCGGGCCGCGGCCGGCGGAGTTCACCGAACGGCTGCTGGCCGACCCGCCGCGGATCCGGGCCTGGCTGCGGCAGTTCCTGGAGGACTGCGACGAGGCATTCTTCGCCGACACCTGGTCCCGGCTGCGCCACCAGCTCGCGGCGGACGCCCGCCGCAAGACGGACCTGCTCGGCCGACGGGGCCTGGGCGAGGCGCTGGCGTCCGTGTCGGCCGCGGTGACGCTCGACGAGGACGCGGGCCGGATCGTCGTGGACAAACTGGGGCACGGCCGTACGTCGGTCCGGGCCGGCAGTCTCCTGCTGGTGCCGACGAGCCTCGGCTGGCCGCATCTCATGGTGCTGCACCGGTACGGCTGGCAGCCGGTGATCCACTATCCGGTGGGCTCCCCGGAGCTGACGGTTCCGACCTCCGTCGAGCAGCTGACCCTGCGGATGACGGCCCTGTCGCATCCGATGCGGATGCGGCTGTGCCGGAGCCTGGCCCGCAGCGCGTTCACCACGAGCGAGCTGGCGCAGACGCACGGGATGACGGCTCCGGAGATATCCCGGCACCTGAGCGTGCTGAAGAAGGCGGGGCTGCTCACCACGCGCCGCCGCGGGCGGTACGTCCTGCACCAGCTGGACGTCACGATGGTGGCGCGCCTGGGCAGCGACTTCCTGGAGGGAATCCTCCGCTGACCGCCCCGCGCCCGGCCTCGCCCCCTGCCCCCGCCTGCGGCCCGGTCGGAGTCACCCGCGCAGTTCCCCGCGCCCCCAGGGGACCAGAGTCGGCCGGGACACGACTGCCGCCCGGTAGGGGGCACCCGCGCAGTTCCCCGCGCACCTAGGGGGCCAAGGCCGGGGCACCTCACACGGCTCCCCAAGCCCCAGGCACCCCAGGGGCGCGGGGAACTGCGCGGCCAGCAACAGCGCACCCGCACCTATCCACCACCGGAGCCCTCACCTACCAAGGGGCGCGGGGAACTGCGCGGCAAGCAACAGCGGACCCGCACCCACCCACCACCGAGCCCCCACCCACCCAGGGGCGCGGGGAACGGCGCAACCAGCCACGCACGGCTGGCGGTCGGCGACGCGGCCAGGGGCGTCAGCCCTGCCCGCCGGCCCGTACCAGGCCCGTCTCGTACGCCAGGACGACCACCTGGACCCGGTCCCGCAACCCCAGCTTCGTGAGGATGCGACCCACATGCGTCTTCACCGTCGCTTCGGACAGGACCAGCCGCGCCGCGATCTCCCCGTTGGACAGTCCCTGGGCGACCAGGATCATGACCTCGCGCTCCCGCCCGGTGAGCCGCTCCAGCTCCTTGTGCTGCGGATCCTTGCCCGCACTCGGCAGCAGCGGCGCGAACCGGTCCAGCAGACGCCGCGTCGTCGAGGGCGCCACCACCGCGTCCCCGCTGTGCACGGAACGGATCGCCGCGAGGAGTTCCCCGGGCGGCACATCCTTGAGCATGAAGCCGGAGGCACCCGCCTTGAGCCCCGAGAAGGCGTACTCGTCGAGGTCGAAGGTCGTCAGGATCAGCACCTTCGGCGGATTCGGGTCCGAGCAGATACGGCGGGTCGTCTCCACCCCGTCCAGCTTCGGCATGCGGACGTCCATCAAAACCACGTCGACATCCCGCCCGCGCAGTGCCTGCAGCGCCTCCACCCCGTCGCCCGCCTCCGCCACGACCTCCATGTCCGGCTGGGCGTCGAGCACCATCCGGAACCCGGTGCGCAGCAGCGCCTGGTCGTCGACGAGCATCACGCGGATCGGCATGGGGAGGTCCTCCGGTCGGTTCGAATGCGCGTACGCGTCTTCGCATGCGTGCACGTGTCAGTGAGCGGGCTTGAGCGGAAGCAGGGCGCTGATGCGGAAGCCGCCGCCGGGACGCGGCCCGGCGTCCAGGGTGCCGCCGACCATGCCGATGCGCTCGCGCATACCGATCAGCCCGTGGCCCTGGCCGTCCACCCCGCCCTCCTCGTACAGCTCGTGCGGGGCGCCCTTGCCGTCGTCCTCGACGAGCAGGCCGAGGCCGTCGTCGAAGTAGACCAGGCGCACACTCGCTCCCGCGTTCGGCCCCCCGTGCTTACGCGTGTTGGTGAGGGCCTCCTGCACGATGCGGTACGCGGTCAGCTCGACACCGCTGGGCAGCGGACGCGGAGTGCCCTCGATCTTGAAGTCGACGGGGAGACCGGAGCCCCGGCACTGCTCGATCAGCTCGTCGAGCTGCTCCACGTCGGGCTGCGGCACGTACTCGCCGGACTCCTGGTGCTCGCCGGTGCGCAGCACACCGAGGAGGCGGCGCATCTCGGCGAGGGCCTGCCGTCCCGTCCCGGAGATGATCTCCAGGGCCTTCTTGGCCTGGTCCGGCGCGGAGTCGAGTACGTACGCCGCGCCGTCGGCCTGGACCACCATCACCGACACGTTGTGCGCGACGACGTCGTGCAGTTCGCGGGCGATCCGGGCGCGCTCGGCGGCGACCGCGACCTTGGCCTGAGCCTCGCGCTCCTTCTCCAGGCGCGCGGCCCGCTCCTCCAGCTGCGCGAAGTAGGCGCGGCGGGTCCGCAGGGAGTCGCCGAGGACCCAGGCGAGGGCGAAGGGGACCGTCTGGAAGATCACTATCGCGACCTGCCCGCCGGCGCTCTGGTGCTCCTCCGGCCAGCGCAGCTGCGCCAGCGGGGCCGCGAGCAGACCGGCCGTGAGGGCGAGCCGGGACGCCCACCGGGTGCCGTTCGAGGCGACCGTGTAGGTGATCACCAGCAGCGCGAAGTCGGCCGGCGCCAACGGCATGTCCAGCACCAGCTGCGCCCCGCCCATGGCGACGGCGAGGACCAGCATCGACTCGGGCAGCCGCCTGCGCAGCGCGATCACCAGGCAGAGCAGGAGGGTGATCGGAAGGGTGACGGCCAGGTGGTCGGTCCCGGAGTCGGAATTCTCCTGCCCGGCCGTTCCACTCGCGACCGAGATCCCGAGCAGGACGACGGCCCAGAAGCCGTCGACCCATGTCGGGTGCCTGCGGAGAAAATCATAGAGGCGCTGCACGTAACCCAGCGTAGGGAAGCGTGCTGTGTGCAGGGGTCAACCGGAGGGTCGATCCGTAAGCGGTGCTTGTACTCCCCAAGGTGGAGGCCGCCGTGAACTTGGCGCTTAGCCTGGCGCGGTGACGGCGAGGGAAACAGGGGTGGGCGCAGTGGAGCGTGAGGCGGCGGGCGGGATGCGCGGGTGGCGCCCGGCGACCGAGGAAGCGCTGTACGGGCCCCGCGGTTTCTATCGCAGACCGGAGGGTCCCGCGGGCCATTTCCGCACCTCGGTGCATGCGTCACCGCTGTTCGCGGGGGCCGTGGCCCAGCTGCTGCGGCTCGTCGACGAGGCGCTCGGCCACCCCGCAGAACTCGCCTTCGTCGACCTGGGCGCGGGCCGCGGCGAACTGGTGCGTGCCGTCCTGAAGGCGCTCCCCGCCGAAGTGGCCTCCCGCGCGCGTGGGTACGCGGTGGAACGCGCCGCCCGCCCCGCAGGACTCGATCACCGGATCGAGTGGCTCCCGGAACCCCCGCCGGGTGTCGCGGGCCTCCTGTTCGCCAACGAGTGGCTCGACAACGTGCCGGTGGACGTGGTCGAGGTGGACGCGCACGGGGTGCCCCGTCTCGTCCTGGTGGCCCCGGACGGGACCGAAGCCCTCGGGGAGCCGGTGGGGGGCGCGGACGCGCGCTGGCTGGAGAAGTGGTGGCCGCTCCCGCACCCGGCCGACGGCTCGTCATCCGCCGACAGCTCGTCATCCGCCGAAGGTCTGCGGGCCGAGATCGGTCGCCCCAGGGACACCGCCTGGGCGTCCGCCGTGGCGGCCCTGGGCCGCGGTCTGGCGGTCGCCGTCGACTACGGGCACGACGCGGGAGCACGGCCGCCCTTCGGGACGCTGACGGGCTTCAGGGAGGGCCGGGAGACGGCACCCGTGCCGGACGGCTCCTGCGACATCACCGCACACGTGGCGCTGGACGCGTGCGCCCTGCCCGGTGGCCGCCTGCTCAGCCAGCGCGAGGCACTGCGGACGCTGGGCGTGAGCGGCGACCGGCCACCCCTCACCCTGGCCGCCACGGACCCCGCGGCCTACGTACGGGCCCTGGCGGGCGCGGGCGAGGCCGCCGAACTGACCGCCCGGGGCGGCCTGGGCGACTTCGGCTGGCTGACCCAGCCGGTCGGCATCCCGGACCCGCTCCCGCTTGCGGACCCTCTCCCGAAACAGGAAAAGCCCTCTCCGTAGAGGGCTACTTGTCGATGTCCCCCACCACGAAGAACAGCGACCCCAGGATCGCCACCATGTCCGCGACCAGCGTGCCCGGCAGCAGCTCGGTGAGCGCCTGGATGTTGTTGTACGAGGCCGACCGCAGCTTCAGCCGGTACGGCGTCTTCTCGCCCTTGCTGACGAGGTAGTAGCCGTTGATGCCGAGGGGGTTCTCGGTCCAGGCGTACGTATGGCCCTCGGGAGCCTTCAGAACCTTGGGGAGCCGCTGGTTGATCGGGCCGGGGGGCAGCTCCGCGAGCCGGTCCAGACAGGCGTCCGCGAGGTCGAGCGCGTTGTGGGTCTGCTCCAGGAGGCATTCGAACCGGGCCAGGCAGTCGCCCTCCTGGCGCGTGACGACCTTCAGCGTGTCCTGGAGTTCCCCGTACGCGAGGTACGGCTCGTCCCGGCGCAGGTCGAAGTCGACACCGGAGGCGCGCGCGATCGGCCCGCTCACTCCGTAGGCGTGCACCGCCTCGGGGGAGAGCACTCCGACCCCGCGCGTACGCCCCCGGAAGATCTCGTTGCCGAGCACCAGGCCGTCGAACCGGTCCATCCGGGAGCGCACCCCGGAAACGGCCTCCCGCGCGCGCGTGGCCCAGCCGGCCGGCAGGTCCTCCTTGAGGCCGCCCACCCGGTTGAACATGTAGTGCATGCGCCCGCCGGAGACCTCCTCCATGACGTGCTGAAGCTCCTCGCGCTCGGTGAACGCGTAGAAGATCGGGGTGATCCCGCCCAGCTCCAGGGGGTACGAGCCGAGGAACATCAGGTGGTTCAGGACCCGGTTCAGCTCCGCGAGGAGCGTGCGCGTCCATACCGCGCGCGGGGGCACCTCCATGCCGAGCATCCGCTCCACACCGAGGACCACGCCCAGTTCGTTCGAGAACGCGGAGAGCCAGTCGTGGCGGTTGGCCAGCATGATGATCTGCCGGTAGTCGCGCGCCTCGAAGAGCTTCTCCGCGCCGCGGTGCATATAGCCGATCACCGGCTCGGCGTGCTGGATCCGCTCACCGTCCAGGACGATCTTCAGCCGGAGTACGCCGTGGGTGGACGGATGCTGGGGCCCGATGTTGAGCACCATGTCGGTGCTCTCCGCGGCGCCGCCGATCCCGACCATGGTCTCCGTCGTAGGAGTCATGCGGACAGTGTGTCGTACGTACGCTTGCTGCATGGAGACGGGGACCTCGGAAAACGCGGGGCAGACAGCGGGGCGGCCGGCCGGGCGGGCAGCGGGGGTGCCGGCGGACGAGCCGGTGTGGATCGCGCTGCCGCCGGGGCTGCTGAGGATGCGACGGCTGCTGCTGGTGGTGTGGCTGGGGCTGCTGACCCTGGCCACGGGCCTGCTGCTCGGTCTGTTCGCGGGGCCCGTCTGGGCGGCGTTCGCGCTGCTGCCGCTGGCCGCGCTGCTGTGGGGCTGGCCGATGCTGGGCCGCAACTGGCGTTCCTGGCGCTATGCCGAGCGCGCGGACGACCTGCTGATCAGCCGGGGTGTCCTGTGGCACGAGGAGACCGTCGTGCCGTACGGGCGCATGCAGTTGGTCGAGGTCACCTCAGGTCCCGTGGAGCGGCACTTCGGGCTGGCGAGCGTGCAGCTGCACACGGCCGCCGCGGCGACGGACGCCCGTATCCCGGGGCTCGTACCGGCGGAGGCGGAACGGTTGCGCGACCGGCTCACCGAGCTGGGCGAGGCCCGATCGGCGGGGCTGTGACCACCCCACCGGAATCCGTGCCGCGCGAGCGGCGGCTGCATCCCGTGACTCCGCTGCGGCGCGCGTGGGCGCCGGTCGCCGTGATCGCCGGCTGGGCCGTGCACGATCCCGACCAGGCGCAGCGGCAGCTGATGCGGCTCACGACGACCGTCCTGCTGGCCGCCCTCGCCGCCGCCGTCCTGGGGGCCGCCCTGTACGGCTTCCTGAGCTGGTGGTTCACGCACTTCTCGGTGACCGACACCGAGCTGCGCATCCGGACGGGCCTGGTGTTCCGGCGTACCGCGCACATCCGGCTCGAACGGATCCAGGCCGTCGACGTCACCCAGCCGCTGCTGGCGCGCGTCGCCGGGGTCGCCAAGCTGAAACTCGACGTCGTCGGGACCGACAAGAAGGACGAGCTGGCCTATCTGGGCCAGGAGGAGGCCCGGGTACTACGGGCCGAACTGCTCGCCCGGGCCGCCGGTTTCGCCCCCGAGACGGTGCACGAGGTGGGCGAGGCGCCGGTCAGGCAACTCCTGCACGTACCGGCCAGGGTCCTCGCGGTCTCGCTCGTCCTGACCGGGGCCACCTGGGGGACGCTGGCCGCCGCCCTCGTCGTACCGCCGCTGCTGTGGTTCGCCACCCACAGCGTGTGGACGGTCCTCGCGACGGCGCTGCCGCTGCTGGGCGCGGCGGGCGCGAGCAGCGTGGGCCGGTTCGTCGCCGAGTACGACTGGACCGTGGGCGAGTCGCCGGACGGACTGCGCATCGACCACGGGCTGCTCGACCGTACGCACGAGACCGTGCCGCCCGGGCGCGTCCAGACCATCCACATCGTCGAACCGCTCCTGTGGCGGCGGCGCGGCTGGGTCCGGATCGAACTGGACGTGGCGGGCTCGTCCAACTCCGTCCTCATACCGGTCGCCCCGCGCGAGGTCGCCGAGTCGGTCATCGCGCGCGTGCTGCCGGGAGTGACCGTGCCCGCCACCCTCGCGCGCCCCCCGCGCCGGGCGGGCCGGTGTCTGCCGTTGTGGTGGCGGGGTTACGGGATCGCCGTCACCGACACCGTCTTCGTGGCCCGGCACGGGCTGCTCCGCCGCAGCATCGCGCTCGTACCGCACGCGAAGGTGCAGAGCGTGCGCCTGGAGCAGGGGCCGTGGCAGCGCCGCCAGGGGCTCGCCGACGTCCGGGTGGACACCGGCGCCAACAAGACGGTGACGGCCCGGCTGCGGGACGCCTCGGAGGCGGCGGAGCTGCTGTACGCGCAGGCGGACCGTGCGCTGACCGGCCGGCGCGAGGCCCGGCCGGACCGCTGGATGGCCTGACCGGCCCTCTCAGGGATTCCGGGTCCCTCAGAGATCTCCGGGCCCCTCAGGGATCTCCGGGCCCCTGAGGGATCCTCGGGAGCTTCTAGGAGACCGCGCTCCGCAGTTCCGTCAGGTCGATCTGTTCCGTCTCGTCGTGCGCGGTCAGGTCGATGACCTGGCCGACACCGCGCGACTCGTCGCCCGCGGGCTTGAAGCCGGACTCGGCCTCGGCCTTGTGGAGCGCGAGCGCCTCCTGCCCGACCACGTCGGCGAGGTCCTCGTTCTGCACGGCCTCCAGCGCTTCCGCGCCCTTCTGCGTACCGAAGAAGTCGAAGCCGCCCTCGACGGCGGGCCGCCGCACGGGTGCGGCCGGTGCGACCGCCACGGCCGTGGGCACGGCGAAGTGTCCGGCGGGACGGGCGGGACGCGCGGCGGGCGTCAGCGCGGCGGCGCCCGTCGGCGACGGACCGGCATCCGCCACGGGCGGCTGCTGTACGCGGGCCACTTCCGACGGGGTGGGACGCGCGAGGGCGCTGCCCGGAGACGACTCCGGCGCGGGCGCGGTGTCCTGCGCGGGCCGGGACGCCGTACGGGTCGCGGTGGACTGCAGGGACGTCACACCGACGGCGCCGGACCGTGCGCGGGGCCGAGCGGTCCCGGTGGCTCGGGCGGTCCCGGCGGGCTGTGCGGTCTCCGCGGGCTGCGCGTGGGGCCGTACGTTCTCGGTCTCGGCGGCCTGCGTGGGCCTCGGGGCGGTCGCGGCGGCCGTGCGCTCGTGCCCGCCGACCGCCTCGGGCCTCCCCAGCGCCTCGCCCTCCTGGCGGGTGTCAGCCTTCGTCGGCGCACCCGTCATGGCGCCGCCCGCGGTGGAGGCGGCGGCGGCCTTCGGGGAGCCGCCCGGCCTGGGCGCGCCCTTGCCGGGGCCGCCCGGCGACGGCGAACCCTTCCGGGTCCCGCCCTTCGGGGCCGTCCGCTTGGCCGGGCCGCCCTTGGGGGGCGTGGTCGGCGCGGGGCCGCCGGTGTCGGGGTCTTCCGGGGCCGGGTCGTCGGGGGTGGCGCCGGTCGCGGCGGGCGCGGTAGTCGACGGGGCAGCCGCAGCTTCGGCGCCTTGGTCTCCAGCGGCGCCGGCCTCGGCGTCGGTCCCGGCCTCCGCACCGGCGGCTATGGATCCGTCCGTCGGCGAGCCGGACCGCGCGGGGCCGGACTCCTCAGAGGCGGCCTCGACCGCGGTGTCCGCGGTGTCGTCCCCGGGCTCGGCCGTGGACCCGTCGCCGTTCAAGGCGTCCGAGTTGTCCGGGTCGTTCGGGTCGTGTGAGTCGTCCGGGTCGTTCGAGTCATCCGCCCGAGCCGCCTCCTCGACCGCGACGCCGTTGCGGGCCCCCAGGAGCCGGTCCAGCGCCGAGTTGGCCTTCACGTAGAGGACCGAGGCCGCGGAGGACGCCGCCAGGGCCGCCTGGACCGTTGCCGTCGTCGCCTCGGGCACCTCCGCCTCGGGAGCCGTGTCGGCGGATCCCTCAGGGGCCGTCTCCTCGGCCGTCGAAGCCGTGACGGGGGCCTCCGGGGCGGGCGCGGCCTCTATCTCCAGGAGCCGGCGGCCCTCCAGCGCGGTGGCCCGCTCGGTCTCCGCCGTGGCGTACCGCCGCAGCAGCGCGGCGTGTTCGTTGCGCAGCCCGGCCAGCTCGGCACGCTTGGCGCGCAGCCGTTGTTCCAGCTTCGTACGGAGTTCGCGCGACTCGTCCAGGTCGCTCTCCAGTTCGGCGACCCGCTCCTCGTGACGCCACTCGTCGCTCGCGCGCCCGCGTGCGAGATCCGCGACGCGCCTGCCCGCCGAGGCGTCCCAGCGGCGCATGACGATCGCGCCCACGACAGCCGTCAGCGCGGCGCCCGCGGCCAGCCCTCGGAGCACCATCGGTTCGGAGAACAGCCATGGCCCCACGGCGCAGACGACGGATACGCCTGCGATCGCCGAGGGGGGCAACAGCCGGTGCAGAGGTGGGGAATGGCGGTGACGTCCTCGTGGCATGGCCAGAAACTTACCGCGCGTAGGCGAATGATGGTGCCCCGCATGGCAAAAACGCAGCCACACCGAAACCTTCTCACCGCCCCTTCACCGGACAATCCCCGCACCGGCCCCTCCAGGACCACGAGTTGGGCCCGCCACCAGCAGTCGCACGGGTCCCGCCCCGTCGGTCCGCCGTCCGGCCGCCGTCCGCCTATTCGACGCGGACTCCCCCGTGGCCGCCGCGCCACTTCTCGATCAAGCTCCCCCGCATTCGTCCCCGGGGCGGGATCGCCGGCCTTGCGACCGGACTTCCCGAGATCCGAAAGAATCTCCGGGCCGGCGACCGGCGGTGAATTCAGCGGACTTCACCGCGTATTCGCGTACAGCCGTCGTCAGAAACCTTGACCGACGGCCGCTCGGTGATCCCCCGGGGCCGCTCAGTGGTCGCTCAGCCGCCCGCTCAGCCACTGGAGCGTCGCCGGGATCTCGCGCCGCCAGGTGTTGAAGTTGTGGCCGCCGCTGTCGAGGATGATCGACGAGATCCGGGTCGGCTTCCTCGCCCCGACCAGGTCGATGAACCGCAGCGTCTCCCGGTAGTTGCTCTCGCCCTGTCTGCTGCTGCTGACGAGCAGCGAGGTGTCGGGCGCGGGCCGGTGCTTGAGGAACCACATCAGGTCGGCGTTGTCGCGCAACTCCTCGTCCCCGTGGAAGAGATCGCCCGTCGTGGGGTCGGACGGCGGCCGGTAGTACGGGGACAGGCCCGCCCCGGCGGCGTACGTCCCCGGGTGGTGGATCGCGAGCTTCAGCGCGCAGTAGCCGCCCGTCGAGTCGCCGACGATGCCCCAGCCGCCGGGTTCTCCGCCCACCCTGTAGTGATGTGACACGGCGTCGGGGAGGTCCTGGGCGAAGAACGTCTCGGTCCGCGGTCCGCCGGGCACGTCCACGCACTCGGTGTCGCGCGGCGGTGCGACGGTCGGCCGCATCATGACCAGGATCATCGGCTGCATCCGGCCCTCCTCGGCCAGCGCGTGGGCGGTCTGCGGATAGTGCAGGCCCTTGATGAGCGCCTCCGCGGTGCCCGGATAGCCGGTGAGCACGACAGCGGCCGGGAACGTACGGGTCCGGTACTGCGGCTGGAAGTACTCCGGCGGCAGATAGACGTACGCGGGACTGGCGATGTGCGTCCGCCTGCCGACCAGTTCGACTTTCTGGATCTGACCGCCGACCTGGGGACGCGCCCCGCCGGACACGTTGACGTGCCGGGTGTCGACCACCTGGAGCGGCCCGGCCGCGTCCCCGGGGTCGTGGTCGACCACCACGCCCTGTCCGGACTCCCGGCCGAGGAGGTCGGCCCAGCTCGCGTAGAACCCGAAGGCCTGGTTGGCGCCAAGGCCGACCGCTGTGAAGACCGTGAGCTGAGTGGCCGTCAGCAGGGCGATCCGCCCTGCCACGGCACGCCAGTCGCGGCGTGCGAGCAGCGGCCAGCACCACACCGTGCCGACGAACAGCAGCACCGCGAGGAGGAGCACCAGTGCCAGCACCTTCTTGCTCGTGAGTCCCATGAGCTGTTCCTGCCTGCGCTTTCCGACGGGTGGCCGCACCGCTGCCTTCACGGCGCCTTGCCCCGGTCTTTCCTTTCCCTTTGGAGCGGTTTTCCGCAAGGGAGTGAACCTGGCTCCAAAAGACACCGTCCTAGAGGGCGCAATGTCGCCGGATGCCGGATTGGCACCGGATTCACGGTCTCTCGCAGAACCACGGGATGCGATGTCTGTCAGGATAGATGGGGAAAAGTCGGGCGAGGTTCCGGAACGAACGGACCGGCCGCGGGGCGCACTCGGCCGTCCGGGCGGCGCACCGCACGGCACGCGCCGCGTCTTCCACGGTCCGCGCCCCGAGGCCGTCCCCGCCTGGGTCGCCCGGGCCTGCACGCTCGTGGGCGTCCTGGACATCGCCGCGGGTGTCTTCCCGCGCTTCCGCCACAGCCGGATGCACACGCTCGCGGAGGTACTGCCGGGCGCGCTCGGCCCGTTCGCCGCCGCCCTGTCGCTCAGTACGGGTGTTCTGCTGCTGCTCCTGGCCCACGGGCTGCGCCGGCGCAAACGGCGGGCGTGGCGGGCCGCGGTGGGGCTGCTCCCGGCGGGCGCCCTCGCCCAGTTCACGTACCGGCACTCGCTCGTCGGCGTGGTCGTCTCGCTCGCGCTGCTGGCCCCGCTGCTGCGTCACCGGGACGAGTTCACCGCGCTGCCCGATCCGCGCAGCCGCTGGCGGGCGCTCGCCAACTTCGTCCTCATGGGCGCCGGTTCGCTCGTCCTCGGCCTGGTCATCGTCAGCGCCCACCCCCGCCGCCTGATCGGCGACCCGAGCCTCGCGGACCGTATCGCCCATGTGCTGTACGGCCTGTTCGGGCTGGAGGGGCCCCTCGACTACCAGGGCACCACGTCCTGGACGGTGGCCTTCTCCCTGGGCGCGCTCGGTCTACTGACCGCCGTGACCACGATCTATCTGGCCTTCCGTCCCGAACACCCGGCCGCGCGCCTCACCGAGGACGACGAGGCGCGTCTGCGCGCCCTCCTGGACAAGCACGGAGGGCGCGACTCGCTCGGCCACTTCGCGCTCCGCCGCGACAAGGCGGTCGTCTTCTCCCCCAGCGGCAAGGCGGCCGTGACCTACCGGGTCGTCTCCGGGGTGATGCTCGCCAGCGGCGACCCGATCGGCGACGTCGAGGCCTGGCCCGGCGCGATCGAACGCTTCATGGACGAGGCCACCGCCCACTCCTGGACGCCCGCCGTCATGGGCTGTTCCGAGACGGGCGGCGAGGTCTGGACCCGCGAGACCGGTCTCGACGCCCTCGAACTGGGCGACGAGGCGGTGGTGGAGGCCGCGGATTTCTCCCTGGCCGGGCGCGCGATGCGGAACGTGCGCCAGATGGTCAAGCGCATCGAGCGGGCCGGCTACGAGACCCGGGTACGGCGCATCCGTGACCTGGGCGAGGGCGAACTCGACCGGATCCGCGGGGCTGCGGAGGACTGGCGCGGCACGGACACCGAACGCGGGTTCTCCATGGCGCTCGGCCGCATCGGCGACCCGGCGGACGGCGACTGCCTCATCGCGACGGCGCACAAGGCGGACGGCGAGCCCGGCCCGTACGGCGACCTGAAGGCCGTACTCCACTTCGTCCCCTGGGGTGGGGACGGCGTCTCCTTGGACCTCATGCGCCGCGACCGCTCGGCCGACCCCGGCATGAACGAACTCCTCATCGTGGCGGCCCTCCAGGCGGCCCCCCGACTGGGCATCGCTCGCGTCTCGCTGAACTTCGCGATGTTCCGCGCGGCCCTGGCCCGCGGCGAGAAGATCGGCGCCGGCCCGGTCCTGCGGGTCTGGCGCGGTCTGCTGGTGTTCCTCTCCCGCTGGTTCCAGATCGAGTCGCTGTACAAGTTCAACGCGAAGTTCCGCCCCTCGTGGGAGCCCCGCTTCGTCGTCTACCGCACCTCCCGCGACCTCCCTCGCATCGGCCTCGCCGCCCTGCAGGCCGAGGGCTTCGTGAGCCTCGCCCTGCCGCGCGTCCTGCGCCGCCGCCCGAAGGCGCCCCGCCCGTGCGCCCACGCGCCGGTGGAACGCGCACGGCCGGCCTGAGCGCCATCACGCCCCCTTCCCACCACCCCCACCAGGAACGCCGGCCGCCTCGCGACGCCCACCCCCGTGCCGCGCGGCGGCCGGTCCGGGCCGGACACAGCGCAGACCGGCCATCCACCCCTTGGGCCTAGGCTGGACGGTATGAGCAAGATGAGTGGGCGAGGGCAAGTGTCAGGGCTCCCGGCGTGGGACCGCTGTGCGGTCATGGGCGTCGTGAACGTGACCCCCGACTCCTTCTCGGACGGCGGCCGGTTCTTCGACACGACCGCCGCCGTCAAGCACGGTCTCGACCTGGTCACGGAGGGTGCGGACCTGGTCGACGTGGGGGGCGAGTCCACCCGCCCCGGCGCCGCCCGCGTCGACGAGGCGGAGGAGCTGAAACGCGTCATACCGGTTGTCCGCGGCCTCGCCTCCGAGGGCGTCACGGTCTCCGTGGACACCATGCGGGCCTCCGTGGCCGAGCGCTCGCTCGCGGCGGGCGCCGTCCTCGTCAACGACGTCAGCGGCGGCCTCGCCGATCCGGCGATGATCCCCGCCGTCGCCGCCGCGGGCGCCCCCTTCGTGGTCATGCACTGGCGCGGCTTCCTCCAGGGCAGCACCGTACGGGGGTCGTACGAGGACGTCGTCTCCGAAGTGGTCGACGAGCTCCACGCACGCGTGGAGGCCGTTCTGGCGGGCGGTATCGCCCCGGACCGCATCGTCGTCGACCCGGGTCTCGGCTTCTCCAAGGAGGCCGAGCACGACCTCGTCCTCCTCGCCCACCTCGACCGCCTCCGGGAGATCGGCCACCCCCTGCTGGTGGCGGCGTCCCGCAAGCGGTTCCTCGGCCGTGTACTGGCGGGCCCTGAAGGTGCCCCGCCGCCCGCCCGGGAGCGGGACGCGGCCACCGCCGCGGTCTCCGCGCTCGCCGCCCACCAGGGCGCGTGGGCCGTCCGCGTCCACGAGGTACGGGCCACCGCCGACGCCGTCCGGGTCGCCCGGGCCGTGGAGGGCGCCCGCACCGCGGAGGGGGACCGGACCGCCCAGGGAGCCGCGACCGGCGAGGGAGCCCGGTGAGCGCCCCGCACACGGACGTCGAACAGGTCGAACTCGCCAACACGGCCTTCTACGAGACGCTGGAACAGGGCGACTTCGAGGAACTGTCCTCGCTCTGGCTGACGCCCTCCGACCTGGGCCAGGACGAGGAGTACCACGACCCCGCGCAGGCGGGCGAGATCTCCTGCGTCCACCCCGGCTGGCCGGTCCTCAACGGCCGCGGCGAGGTGCTGCGGTCGTACGCGCTGATCATGGCGAACACCGAGTACATCCAGTTCTTCCTGACCGACGTGCACGTCTCCGTCACCGGTGACACCGCGCTGGTGACCTGCACGGAGAACATCCTCAGCGGCGGCCCCCCGCCCGAGGACAGCGACGAACTGGGGCCGCTCGTGGGCCAGCTCGTCGTCGCCACGAACGTGTTCCGCCGCACCTCGGACGGCTGGAAGCTCTGGTCGCACCACGCCTCCCCCGTCCTGGCCGAAACCGACGACGACGAACCGGACGACCCGGCCCCCTGAGGCCCGCCGAGGCCCCGAGGCAGGCCCGGCGGCCGATCACCGCCGTAGTACGTTGGTGATCGCGACGCCGGCCCCGTGGCCCGGCCGACCGGCCGTGTCAGTACCCGCGGGTAGATTCGTTCCAGGTCGGCGCACCGCCCGCACACGGCAGGGCCGGCCCTCACCGACGACGATTGCAGGAGTGATTCGCGTGGATCGTGTCGCGCTGCGCGGCCTCAGGGCCCGTGGTCACCACGGCGTCTTCCCGAAGGAACGCGAAGAGGGCCAGACCTTCATCGTGGACCTCGTCCTGGGCCTGGACACCCGGCCCGCCGCGGCCGACGACGATCTCACGAAGACCGTGCACTACGGCATCGTGGCGGAGGAGGTCGTGGCCGTCGTCCAGGGCGACGCGGTGAACCTCATCGAGACCCTCGCCGAGCGGATCGCCGAGACCTGCCTCAAGCACGACGGGGTCCAGGAGGTCGAGGTGTGCGTCCACAAGCCGGACGCCCCGATCACGGTCCCCTTCGACGACGTGACCGTCACCATCATCCGGAGCCGTGCATGACAGCGTTCGCCGACGGCCAGAGCGACCCGACCGTCCAGCCGGTGCCGGCCTCCGTGGTGGAACGGGTGGACGCCGCCGACACGACCCTGCAGAACCCCGAGCGGGCCGTGATCTCCCTGGGCTCGAACCTCGGCAACCGCCTGGAGACCCTCCAGGGCGCCGTCGACGCCTTGGAGGACACCCCCGGCGTCCGCGTCAAGGCGGTCTCCCCGGTGTACGAGACCGAGCCGTGGGGCGTGGCGGCGGACAGCCAGCCGTCGTACTTCAACGCGGTGGTCGTCCTGAAGACGACTCTCCCGCCCTCCTCGCTCCTGGAGCGGGCCCACGCCGTGGAGGAGGCCTTCCACCGGGTGCGGGACGAGCGGTGGGGCCCCCGCACGATCGACGTCGACATCGTGGCGTACGCGGACCTGGTCTCCGACGATCCGACGCTGACACTCCCCCACCCGCGCGCCCACGAGCGCGCCTTCGTCCTCGCCCCCTGGAACGACGTGGAGCCCGAGGCCCAGCTGCCCGGCCGCGGCCCCGTGGCACAGCTGCTCGCCGCGGTCACCCGTGACGGTGTCGCGCCCCGGGCCGACCTGGAACTCCAGCTGCCCGAGTAGTCGTTAAGGTCAAGACGCACACGGACCGCCATGGGCCGGGACACGCAATCGTGAGAGGGACTGAGTGAAAGAGCTGCGCATCAGGACGCTGGCCGCGGTGTTCCTCGTCGCCGGGGTGCTGTCCTGGGCGGGTGCCCGTCTGTGGAACTCGGTGGGCACGCTGCCCCGGGTCCCCCTGGCCGCCCCCATCGTCCTGGCGCTGATCGCCGTGGTCCTGCTGGCCACGGCGCTCTCCCTGCGGGCCCGGCTGAAGGCCCAGCGCGAGCGGGTGGTCGGCGCCAAGGGGGTCGACCCGCTGATGGCCGCCCGCGCGGTCGTCTTCGGCCAGGCCAGCGCGCTGGTCGCGGCCCTCGTCGCCGGGATGTACGGCGGCACGGGCGCGTTCCTGCTGGAGTCGCTCGACATCCCCGCCCGCCGCGACCAGGCCATCTACGCCGGCTTCTCGGTCCTGGCGGGCCTCGCCGTCATAGCGGCAGCCTTCTTCCTGGAACGAGTCTGCAAACTCCCGGAAGACGACGACACAACAGGCAACACGGCCCCGGCCTAGCCCCCTCTCCGGGGCCGCGGAGAACGCCACAGCCTTCCGCCCTACAGGGGCGCGGAGAACGCCGCAGTCTTTTGGTCTTTGATCTTTAGGGGCGCGGGGAACGGCGCAATCTTTCCGCCCTTCATGGGCGCGGGGAACGGCAGCCCGCTACCGAGCCATGATGAGGCTCATCGCCTCATTACGCGTAGCCGCATCCCGCAACTGCCCACGCACCGCAGAAGTTATCGTCTTGGCCCCCGGCTTACGAATCCCCCGCATGGACATGCACATGTGCTCACACTCCACCACCACGATCACCCCCCGCGGCTCAAGAATCGCCATCAGCGAGTCGGCGACCTGCGTGGTCAGCCGCTCCTGCACCTGCGGCCGCCGGGCGTACACGTCCACGAGCCGCGCCAGCTTCGACAAGCCCGTGATCTTCCCGGACGTACTCGGGATGTAGCCCACGTGCGCCACCCCCCGGAACGGCACCAGATGGTGCTCACACGTGGAGAACACCTCGATGTCCTTCACGAGGACCATCTCGTCGTGACCGAGGTCGAACGTCGTCGTCAGGACGTCCTCGGCCCGCTGCCGCAGCCCCGCGAAGATCTCCTGGTACGCCCGGGCGACCCGCCCCGGCGTCTCCCGCAGCCCTTCCCGGTCCGGATCCTCGCCGACCGCGATCAGCAGTTCTCGTACGGCGTTCTCGGCGCGCTTCTCGTCGAAGTCGCCGATCACACCCTCGCCGTCCAGCCTCACGGGGTCGGTCATCTCGTGCCTCGTTCCTGTGCCTCTCACATGCGCGAACCGCGCGTACCGCCATCGGGCATACCAAGATGCCGCGCCCCCCAGGCTAGAACCTGAGGGGCGCGGCATTCATTCCGGGCCTGGTGAGGGCCCCGGGAGCCAGGGTGCTGTCAGCTCTCGGTGCGGTCCTCGGGAGCCGTCTCGGTCACCGGGTGGGCCTCGGCGGATGCGTTGGCCTTCGAGGTGATCGCGGGGCTCGAACCGTTCGTCCCGGTCGTCAGTGACAGCTCCCTGGGGGAGAGCACCGGCGGGCGGGTGGACGGGGTGCGGCGGGAGGAGCCGGTCCACGCGGGGCGGGCCGGACGCTTGACGAGGGGAGTGAAGATCTCGGCGATCTGCTCCTTGCTCAGCGTCTCCTTCTCCAGCAGCTGCAGCACCAGCGCGTCGAGCACGTCGCGGTTCTCGACCAGGATCTCCCAGGCCTCGTTGTGCGCGTTCTCGATGAGCTTCTTGACCTCTTCGTCGACGAGCGCGGCGACCTCTTCCGAGTAGTCGCGCGGGTGCGACATCTCCCGGCCCAGGAAGGGCTCGGTGTTGTCGCCGCCGAACTTGATGGCGCCGAGGCGCTCGGTCATGCCGTACTGCGTGACCATCGCGCGAGCCGTCGCCGTGGCCTTCTCGATGTCGTTCGCCGCGCCCGTGGTCGGGTCGTGGAAGACGAGCTCCTCGGCCGCGCGCCCGCCCAGCATGTAAGCCAGCTGGTCGAGCATCTCGTTGCGGGTCGTGGAGTACTTGTCCTCGTCCGGCAGGACCATCGTGTAGCCCAGAGCACGGCCTCGGGAGAGGATCGTGATCTTGTGAACCGGGTCGGAGTTCGGTGAGGCCGCCGCGACCAGGGCGTGTCCGCCCTCGTGGTACGCGGTGATCTTCTTCTCCTTGTCCGACATGATCCGGGTCCGCTTCTGCGGGCCCGCGACCACACGGTCGATCGCCTCGTCGAGCATGTGGTTGTCGATCAGCTTCAGATTGCTGCGCGCGGTGAGCAGCGCCGCTTCGTTCAGCACGTTCGACAGGTCCGCACCCGTGAAGCCCGGCGTGCGACGCGCGACGGCCGACAGGTCGACGTCCGGCGCGACCGGCTTGCCCTTCTGGTGAACCTTGAGGATCTCCAGACGACCCAGCATGTCCGGACGGTCGACCGCGATCTGGCGGTCGAAGCGGCCGGGGCGCAGGAGGGCCGGGTCGAGGATGTCGGGCCGGTTCGTCGCGGCGATGAGGATCACGCCGCCCTTGACGTCGAAGCCGTCCATCTCGACGAGCAGCTGGTTCAGCGTCTGCTCGCGCTCGTCGTGGCCGCCGCCGAGGCCGGCGCCGCGATGGCGGCCGACCGCGTCGATCTCGTCCACGAAGACGATCGCCGGGGCGTTCGCCTTGGCCTGCTCGAACAGGTCACGCACTCGGGAGGCACCGACACCGACGAACATCTCGACGAAGTCGGAACCGGAGATCGAGTAGAAGGGAACGCCCGCCTCGCCCGCGACGGCACGCGCGAGCAGCGTCTTGCCCGTACCGGGAGGCCCGTACAGGAGGACGCCCTTGGGGATCTTGGCGCCGACGGCCTGGAACTTCGCCGGCTCCTGGAGGAACTCCTTGATCTCGTGGAGTTCCTCGACCGCCTCGTCCGAGCCCGCCACGTCGGCGAACGTCGTCTTGGGGGTGTCCTTGGTGATGAGCTTCGCCTTGGACTTCCCGAAGTTCATGACCCGGGAGCCGCCGCCCTGCATCTGATTCATCAGGAACAGGAAGACGACGACGATGAGGACGAAGGGCAGCAGGGACAGCAGGATGCCGACGAAAGCGTTCTGCTTGGTCGGCGAGACCGTGTAGCCGTCCGGAATCTGCTTGTTCTGGTACTTGTCCTGGAGGATCGTGGCCAGGTTCACACCCTGGTCGCCGATGTAGCTCGCCTGGATCTTCGAGCTGCCCTCGATCTTTTCGCCGTCCTTGAGCTCGGCCTTTACGACCTGCTCGTCGCCGGTGGTGATCTTGGCTTGTTTGACCTTGTTGTCATTGATCGCCTGGACGACCTGGCCAGTGTCCACCGTCTTGTAGCCGCCGGACGAGCCGACGACCTGCATCAACACGACCACGGCAAGGACGGCCAGCACGATCCACATGACCGGCCCACGGAAGTATCGCTTCACGTCCATCCATACGGAGCGGTGCCGCCCCGTCCCTCCTGCCATAGTGAGTTTGATAAGACTGTTCTTCGGACGGTACCCCAGCATTGCCACCGGAAGCTGCACGGTCCGGCTGACAAGCCCCGTCTACGTATGCTCCAACGGCGCGGAACCCCCTGGGGTTCCCGGCCGTCCCACGGGGGCTTGACCCCCGTCAGGGTGAGTCACCCGTCCAGGGTGCCTCAGCCGCCGTAGACATGGGGCGCGAGCGTACCGACGAACGGGAGGTTCCGGTACTTCTCCGCGTAGTCGAGGCCGTACCCGATGACGAATTCGTTCGGGATGTCGAAGCCGACCCACTCCACGTCGATTGCGACCTTCGCGGCCTCCGGCTTGCGCAGCAGCGTGCACACCTTGAGGGACGCGGGCTCGCGGGAGCCGAGGTTGGAGATCAGCCAGGACAGCGTCAGGCCCGAGTCGATGATGTCCTCGACGATCAGGACGTGCTTGCCCTTGATGTCGGTGTCGAGGTCCTTGAGGATCCGCACCACTCCGGAGGACTGGGTGCCCGCGCCGTACGAGGAGACGGCCATCCAGTCCATGGTGACGGGGGTGGACAGGGCCCGGGCCAGGTCCGCCATGACCATCACGGCGCCCTTGAGGACACCGACGATCAACAGGTCCTTGCCCGCGTACTCCGCGTCGATCTTCGCGGCCAGCTCGACCAGCTTCGCGTCGATCTCTTCCTTGGTGATGAGCACCGACTGGAGGTCGGTGCCCAGGTCTTTCGCGTCCACCCGCATCACTTTCGGTCGTCCCACCGGCTGCTTCCCGGCCCTCAGCGAAGAGGGGCCGCTCCCCGAAGGGGTTGCCCTCCGGGGGAGTCGCCACCCGAAGGGCGACTCTTTTTCAGCCTTGCCGAATCACCAGTCTGCCACCCTGCCGCTGGGCGACGACCTTGCCCGGGAGGTTGATGGCTCCCTGGCCTCGCCAGCCGGTGATCAGCCGGTCGATCTCCTCGATGTGCCGGGCGAACAGCGAACCGGCGGGCGCCCCGGCCTCGATGGCGGCCCGGCGCAGGATGCGGCGGCGCACGGCGGGCGGCAGGGCGTACAGCTTGGCGCACTCCAGGAGGCCCGCCGCGTCGCGTACGGAGGCCTCGGCCCGGCCGGCCCACGCGTCGAGCGCGTCGGCGTCGTCACGGGACAGCTGGGCCGTACGGGCGAGTGCCTCGACGACGCCCTTGCCGAGCGCCTTCTCCAGGGCGGGCAGCCCCTCGTGGCGCAGCCGGGAGCGGGTGTACGCCGGATCGGCGTTGTGCGGGTCGTCCCAGACGGGCAGCGACTGGACCATGCAGGCCTTGCGGGCGGTCTGCCGGTCCAGGTGCAGGAAGGGACGGCGGTAGCGGCGGTCGGCGCCCGGCCCGCCGGAGACGGCGGCCATGCCGGACAGGGAGCGGGTCCCGGAGCCGCGCGCGAGACCGAGCAGGACGGTTTCGGCCTGGTCGTCGCGGGTGTGCCCGAGCAGGACCGCGGCGGCCTCGTGACGGTCGGCCGCGTCGTCCAGGGCGGCGTACCGCGCGTCGCGGGCGGCGGCCTCGGGGCCCCCGTCACGGCCGACGCTCACCGCGATGGACTCGGCGGGGGCCAGTCCCAGCTCGGTGAGCCGCAGGACGACCTCGTCGGCGCGCAGGTCGGAACCGGACTGCAGACCGTGGTCCACGGTGACGCCGCCGGCGCGGATGCCGAGCTTGGGTGCCTCGAAGGCGAGGGCCGAGGCGAGCGCCATGGAGTCGGCGCCGCCGGAGCACGCGACCAGCACGAGCGGCGCACGCGAGGGCGTGTCGGGGACGCGATCGGGGTCGAGCGAGGGGGCGTGATCGGTGAGGACGTCATGGAGTACGCGGCGGACCGCCAGGCGTATCGCCGCGACCGCAGGATGGGGACCCATGTCCGGTTCCCTTCATGAAATTGTCGGGGGGTGAGCCCGGGTTCGGTCACTCAGAGTGTGTCGATGGTGACAGAACCGGGCCGTTCCCCGAGCATTGCACGCCTACCCATGGCTCACGGTCCCTCGGACGGGTGATTGGAGGGGCGTTCACCTGCCGTCGGCCGAATTCAATTCACGACTCTGCCTTACGGTGCACCCGCGCGACCCAGTCCGCGGGTTTGGCGATCTCCGACTTGGTGGGAAGTGTGTTCGGCGAGGTCCACACGCGGTTGAAGCCGTCCATGCCCACCTCGCCCACGACCGCGCGGACGAAGCGCTCGCCGTCCCGGTACTGGCGCAGCTTCGCGTCCAGGCCCAGCAGCTTGCGCAGGGCGAGGTCGAGGCGGGAGGCGCCGCGGGCGCGCCGCTGCTGGAACTTCTCGCGGATCTCGGCGACGGACGGGACCACGGCGGGTCCGACGCCGTCCATCACGAAGTCCGCGTGGCCCTCCAGGAGTGACATCACCGCGGTGAGCCTGCCGAGGATCTCGCGCTGGGCGGGGGTCTGCACGATCTCGACGATGGAGCGGGCCTCGTCACCCTCCTCGCCCTCGGGACGGCTGCCCGTGAGGGACTGGGCGGCCTCGCGGACGCGTTCCAGGACGGTCATGGGGTCGACCTCGGTCTCCCCCAAGAACGACTGGATTTCACCCTCCAGGTGGTCGCGCAGCCAGGGCACGGCCGTGAACTGCGTGCGGTGGGTCTCCTCGTGGAGGCAGACCCAGAGCCTGAAGTCGTGGGGCTGGACGTCGAGTTCGCGCTCCACGTGCACGATGTTCGGGGCCACCAGGAGGAGCCTGCCGCCGCCGTTCTGCCCGGCGGGCAGTTCCCGGGTGGCCGGGGCGAACGTCTCGTACTGGCCCAGGACCCTGGAGGACAGGAAGGACAGCAGCATGCCCAGTTCGACGCCGGTGACCTTGCCGCCGACGGCGCCGAGGACGGCTCCGCCCGGGGTGTTGCCGCGACGTTCCTGCATCTTGTCGAGGAGCGGTTTGAGGATCTCCCGGAACCCGGCGACGTTCGCCCGGACCCAGCCCGGGCGGTCGACGACGAGTACGGGGGTGTCGTGGAGGTCGTCCCCGCCCATCCGCGTGAAGCCGCGGACGTGTTCCTCCGACGCCTTTGCATGCCGGCGCAGCTCGGCGACGACTGCCCTGGCCTCGTCTCGGCTCGCTTCTGGGCCCGGCCGTACGAGCCGGGTCGCGGTCGCCACCGCGAGATTCCAGTCGACCATCTCGGCACCACGGATGCTCGTCATGCTGCCAACCGTACGTGAGCGCTGGCGCTGGGGGCAGGGGTGGGCCGTGGGGGTGCGCCTCCTGGGACCGTGCGGGTCCCCTGTGGCCGCTTGCGCCGTTCCCCGCGCCCCCTTGTCGGAGGGGGCGGGTCGGCGGGCGGGTGCGGGTGCGGGTGCGTCGTGGCTGGGTGCGCCGTTCCCCGCGCCCCTGGTGGGGCGGGGCCGGGCGGCGGAGAGGGGTCAGTCGCAGCCGCAGGTTGCCAACGTCGAGGCCAGGGTGTCCAGGCCCTGCTGGGTGGTTGTCGCGTCCGTGGGTGGGTCGGACTCCGTCAGGAAGGCGAAGGCCAGGAGGCGGCCGTCACTGTCGACGACCGTGCCCGCGAGGGTGTGGACGCCGGTCAGGGTGCCGGTCTTGGCGCGTACGAGCCCGGTGCCGGGCTGACCCGCGTACCGCTTGCTGAGGGTGCCGGTGAACCCGGCGACGGGCAGGCCGGTGAGGACCGGGCGCAGCTCGGGGCGGTCCGGATCGGCCGCCTCGGCCAGCAGGGCCGTGAGCAGGTCCGCGGTGAGTTTGTCCGCGCGGTCCAGCCCGCTGCCGTCCGCGAACTTCGCCCCCTTGAGGGGCAGTCCGAGCTTCTTCAGCTGCTCGTGGGTCGCCGCGCCGCCGCCCTTGAAGCTCGCCGGTTCGCCCGCGGCGAGGGCGGTCTGGCGGGCGAGGGCCTCGGCGATGTCGTTGTCGCTGCTGGTCAGCATGCGTTCGACGAGCGCGGACAGCGGCGGTGACTTGACGGTGGCGAGGGTCTTGGCGCGGGCGGACGCCTTCGAGGTACCGGGGACCGTGGTCCTGATGCCCCGCTCGTGGAGGAGGTCCGCGAACTTCTCGGCCGCGTCGGCCGCCGGATCGTCACTGCGGTCCGCGGGCCCGCTGGAGGAGTCGTCGAGGCGGCCCTCGTCGGCCATCAGGGCGGTGACCGGGGCGAGGTTGGTGTTGTCGGCGCCGATGGGGTGCGCGGCGGTGCCCGCGTACAGCGAGGTGTCGTACGAGAGCGTCACCTCGCCGCCCTTGCCGCCGGCCTTGCGGGACTTGAGGGCGCGGGCCGTGTCGTCGGCGAGGTCGCGCAGGCTCGCGTTGCCGTCCGCGTCCTTGCGGGCGGTCAGCGTGGGATCGCCGCCGCCGACGAGGACGACTTCCTCGGTGCCGGGTTCCAGGACGGCCCGGGTCGCGATGCGGTGGTCCGCGCCGGCCGCGGTGAGCGCCGCCACGGCCGTCGCGATCTTCGTGGTGGAGGCCGGGGTCAGCGGATCGTCCGCGCCCTTGCCGTACAGGCGCTTGCCGGTGGCCATGTCGACGACGGCGCCCGCGCGGTCGGAGCCGAGCGCGGGATCGTCGAGCAGCGGTCCGAGGACGCCCCCCAGGGCCTTCTCCGTGGGGGACGGCGCGGAGCCCTTGAGGCCGCCGAGGCCGGTGAGCACGGACACGGCGCTCGGCGCGGGCGCCGGCTCCTTGCCGGACGAACCGGACACAGCACCGTGATCTGCGCCACCTGCGCGCTCCCGCGATGCGGCCCAGTCGCGCTCCGCCGTACGCTGACCGGTGGAGTCCCAGGGCCCGGCCGCGGTGACCACGGTGGCCGCCACGACGAGTCCGAGGGTGGCGGCGCCCGTCGTGAACTGCACGGTGGACGGCCGCTTGACCAGCGGTTTCACGACTCCAGTCGCCCGGGCGAGCGGTGGTTTCGCAGCTTCCGCCGCCCGTACGAGCGGTGGCTTCACGGCTTCCGCCGCCCGTACGAGTTGCGGTCCCACGGATCGCGCGACCCGCACCACATGCGGTCTCGCGGCCCGCCAAGCCCTCAGCTCTGGCACGACCACCAGCCCCTTTCGCGATCACACACCTGCGTGAGGGACACTTAACCACCAGAACTATGTGTTGATCATGGAGGAGCCACCGGTGGAGTTCGACGTCACGATCGAGATTCCGAAGGGTTCACGGAACAAGTACGAGGTGGACCACGAGACCGGTCGGATCCGTCTGGACCGTCGCCTCTTCACCTCGACCAGCTACCCGGCCGACTACGGCTTCGTCGAGAACACCCTCGGCGAGGACGGCGACCCGCTGGACGCGCTGGTCATCCTGGACGAGCCGACCTTCCCCGGTTGCCTCATCCAGTGCCGCACGATCGGCATGTTCCGTATGACGGACGAGGCCGGCGGCGACGACAAGCTGCTCTGCGTCCCCGCGCACGACCCGCGCGTGGAGCACCTGCGCGACATCCACCACGTGTCGGAGTTCGACCGTCTGGAGATCCAGCACTTCTTCGAGGTCTACAAGGACCTGGAGCCGGGCAAGTCCGTCGAGGGCGCCAACTGGGTCGGGCGCACGGACGCCGAGGCCGAGATCGAGCGTTCGTACAAGCGCGCCAAGGACGCGGGCGGTCACTGATCACCCTGTGTCCTGCGGGCCGCGTGACCCCGACCGGGTCGCGCGGCCCGTTTGTGTATCAGTGCGCATACTGGGGCGTACTGGACGTGCGAACCAGGAGTAGTGCGTGACGGAATCGGACGCCGAGGACCGCAAGCCGCAGTCGGACGAGGCACGCAGCGCCTTCGTGCCACCGAGCGGTGTGGTGACGCAGGCCCCGCCGGTCGAGGAGGAGTCCTCGACGACGTCCGAGTTCGCGCTGCCCAAGGGCTACGGCGTCGCGCAGCCGCCCGTCGCCGACCCCGAGGGGTCGGCGTTCAGCATGCCGAGGACGTACAGCTCCCGGGACGCGCCGCCCGCCTTCACCCCGCCGGCGGGCATACCGCGGGTCGACCTCATCAAGGACGCCCCCTGGCAGGACCGCATGCGCACGATGCTGCGCATGCCGGTCGCCGACCGGCCCGTGCCCGAGACCGTGCAGAAGACGGAGGACGAGGGTCCCGCCGTACCGCGCGTCCTCGACCTGACCCTGCGTGTCGGCGAGCTGCTGCTCGCGGGCGGCGAGGGTGCCGAGGACGTGGACGCGGCGATGTTCGCCGTCTGCCGCTCCTACGGCCTCGACCGCTGCGAGCCGAACGTCACCTTCACCCTGCTGTCCATCTCGTACCAGCCCTCGCTGGTCGACGACCCGGTGACCGCGTCGCGGACCGTGCGGCGCCGGGGCACCGACTACACGCGGCTGGCGGCCGTGTACCAACTCGTCGACGACATCAGCGACGACGAGATCGAGGTCTCCCTTGAGGAGGCCTACCGGCGGCTCGCGGAGATCCGCCGCAACCGGCACCCGTACAGCGGCTGGGTGCTGACCCTCGCCACCGGGCTGCTCGCGGGCGCGGCCTCCGTGCTCGTCGGTGGTGACCTCATCGTGTTCGTCGCGGCGGTCGTCGGCGCGATGCTGGGCGACCGGCTGGCGTGGCTGTGCGCCGGGCGCGGGCTGCCGGAGTTCTACCAGTTCACCGTGGCCGCGATGCCGGCCGCCGCGATCGGCGCCGCGCTCACGATCGCGCACGTCGACGTACGGGCGTCCGCGGTGATCACCGGTGGACTGTTCGCGTTGCTGCCAGGAAGGGCGCTGGTGGCGGGCGTCCAGGACGGCCTGACCGGCTACTACATCACCGCGTCGGCCCGGCTCCTGGAAGTCATGTACTTCTACGTGGGCATCGTCATCGGTGTCCTGGTGATCCTGTACTTCGGGGTGACGCTGGGCGCCCAGCTCAACCCGGACGCGGCCCTGCTGTCGACCAACCGGCCGCTGTGGCAGATCGGCGCGTCGATGCTGCTGACGCTCGCCTTCGCGGTACTGCTCCAGCAGGAACGTTCGACCGTGCTGGTCGTGACCCTCAACGGCGGGGTCGCGTGGAGCGTGTACGGCGCGATGCACTACGCGGGCGGGATCTCACCGGTCGCCTCTACGGCGGTGGCCGCCGGTCTGGTGGGGCTCTTCGGGCAGCTCATGTCGCGCTACCGGTTCGCTTCCGCGCTGCCGTACACGACCGCCGCGATCGGGCCGCTGCTGCCCGGCTCCGCCACGTACTTCGGGCTGCTCGCCATCGCCCAGAACGACGTCGACCAGGGCCTCGTACAGCTCAGCAAGGCCGCCGCGCTCGCGATGGCCATCGCGATCGGGATGAACCTGGGGTCCGAGATCTCGCGGCTGTTCCTGCGGTTGCCGGGAGCCGCGGCGGGGGCCCGGCGGGCGGCGAAGCGGACCCGAGGGTTCTGAGAGGGCGCCGTTCCCCGCGCCCCTGAAGGGCGCGGGGTGCCCTGTGCCGTCGTTCGGCCGGCCGCCGGCTGAAGGGCGCGGGGCGCCGAAATCAGCTGCGGGGGTAGTCCTGGCCGTACGGGTAGGGCTGCTGCTGGCCCTGCTGGTACTGCTGCTGGTCGTCGGGGTACTGCCACTGCTGCTGCCCGTAGTTCTGGTCCTGGCCGTACGGCTGCTGCTGGTAGTAGTCCTGCTGCTGGATCGGGTTGCCGTACTGGTCGTACTGCTGCTGGTGGCCCTGGTCCCCGTAGCCCTGGTCTCCGTAGCCCCGGTCCTGGCCGTACCCCTGGTCGTGCCGCTGGTCGTAGCCGTTCTGGTGGGGCTGCGGGATCTGGCGGAGCTGGGCCGTGCGGTCGTCCATGACGGGGCCCGTCCGCGGGGCGGGGGTGGCCTGGGACTCGGCCTGCGACCCGTTCGCCGTGTCCTTCTTGGACTTTCCGCGGGCGCGCAGGAACTCGATGATGATCGGGACCACCGAGATGAAGACGATCAGGAGCAGGATCGGCTCGATGTTCTTGCGGACGAACTCGATGCTGCCGAGCCAGGAACCGAGCAGGGTGACGCCCGCGCCCCAGAGGATGCCGCCGATCACGTTGAAGATCAGGAACGAGCGGTACTTCATGCCGCTGACACCGGCGATGATCGGCGTGAACGTGCGCACGATGGGCACGAACCGGGCCAGCACCAGCGACTTCGGGCCGTGCTTCTCGAAGAACTCGTGCGCCTTGGTGACGTTCTCCTGCTTGAAGAGGCGGGAGTCCGGCCGGGTGAAGAGCGACGGCCCCACCTTCTTGCCGAACATGTACCCCACCTGGTCACCGACGATGGCGGCGATGCAGATCAGGACGACCGCGCCCCACAGCGGGAAGTCCAGGGCGTCCGAGGTGATCAGCATGCCCGCCGTGAACAGCAGCGAGTCACCCGGCAGGAAGAAGCCGATGAGCAGGCCCGACTCGGCGAAGACGATGAGGAGCAGGCCCCAGATACCGAACGAGTCCAGCAGGTAGTCCGGATCCAACCAGCTCGGGCCAAGGGCAAGCGTCGTCACGATTCCGGGCTCCTGAGGGTGGTGGATGCGGCGGCGGGCGAAGGTGTGGCCGACCAAAGTTATCAACGCGCCACGATGGGACCAGGTTCCACCGGCTCCTACAGGATGCACTGTGCCCCGACTGGGACAAAGCTGTGGGCCATGGGTATCGAAGAATACGGCGGGGGCCAGGGCCCTCAGCCCGACGTACTGGTCGTGACGACGAACGACGTGCCCGGTTACCGGGTCGAGCAGGTCATCGGTGAGGTCTTCGGGCTGACGGTCCGCTCCAGACATCTGGGCAGCCAGATCGGCGCGGGGCTGAAGTCGATGATCGGGGGCGAGCTGAAGGGCCTCACCAAGACCTTGGTGGAGACCCGCAACCAGGCCATGGAACGGCTCGTCGAGCAGGCGCGGGCACGGGGCGCCAACGGCGTGCTGATGTTCCGCTTCGACGTGACGGACGCGCAGGACGTGGGCACGGAGGTGTGCGCGTACGGCACGGCCGTGGTGATGGTCAAGGAGTAGCGCGACGCTTCGGTAAGGGGCGTCGGCCATTGCCGACGCCCCTTACCGGGCCACTGTTCCCGTGACGAGCCCTATCCCTCGTGCCGGGCCTTATCCCTCGTGACGGGCCCTATCCCTCGTGCCGGGCCGCGTTCGCCGTGATCGCGTCCCTGAGGTGCTCGGCGAGGCCCGGGCGCATGGAGTCGTAGAACTCCTTGAACCGTTCGTCGGCGACGTACATCTCGCCGAGCCCGCGATGGATGTCGTACGAGCACGCGTAGAACCAGCGGGTGATGTGCTGCCGGTGCTCCTCGGCCATGTCCATGGCCGGCTCCCCCGTGGCGGGTTCGCCGGACGCCATGAGGGCGTCGTAACGCCCGCCCCAGGAGGCGACCTCGGCCTGCATCCGTTTCCAGTCGTCCTTGCCGTAGCGGGCGGTGCGGCGCCGCGACTCGGCGTACGCCTCCGTGCCGCCCCAGCGGCGCTCGGCCTCCTGGGCGTGCTCCTCGGGGTCCTTGCCGCCGAAGACCTCGAACCTCTCCTCGGGTGTGAGCCTGATTCCCATCGTGCGTGCCTCCATGGCGTGCTCCACGGCCGTGGCCATCTTCTGCAGCTTCTCGATCCGGGCGGTCAGCAGGTCGTGCTGTCCGCGCAGGTGCGCGCGCGGGTCCGCCTCCGGGTCGTCGAGCAGGGCCGCGACCTCGTCGAGCGGAAACCCCAGCTCCCGGTAGAACAGGATCTGCTGCAGCCGGTCCAGGTCGGCGTCGCTGTAGCGCCGGTGGCCCGCGTGGCTGCGACCGCCCGGTACGAGCAGCCCGATCTCGTCGTAGTGGTGCAGCGTCCGCACCGTCACTCCGGCGAGACCGGCGACCTCTCCCACGGGGTAGCTCATGGCCTCCGCTCCCTCTTCTCGGTACACAACTCGGTACGCGGTCCAGGCTGACGCCTCACGCCACGTGAGGTGCAAGCCGGACAGCCGCCTCACACGATGTCGCTTTTACCCGCTTTTGGCGTGAGGGTGGCCCACCATGGAGTCCTGGACCCCCTCGACCCCCTGGACCCCCGTCCAGACGACCGGAGGCATCATGGCGCTCCACCAAGGCCCCGCGAAGTCCGACGAGCACCCCTCGACCGTCAACCCCTTCTACGGGGAGGCGAATCCGGTCGGCGGCATGACCGAGGCCCCGCCCCAGCACCGGCTGCCCGACGGACCGCTGACTCCCTCCACCGCCTATCAGCTGGTGCACGACGAGCTGATGCTGGACGGCAACTCCCGGCTCAACCTCGCGACCTTCGTCACCACCTGGATGGAGCCGCAGGCCGACGTACTGCTCGGCGAGTGCCGGGACAAGAACATGATCGACAAGGACGAGTACCCGCGCACGGCCGAGCTGGAGCGCAGGTGCGTGGCGATGCTCGCCGATCTGTGGAACGCGCCGGACCCGGCCGCCGCCGTGGGCTGTTCCACCACCGGGTCGAGCGAGGCGTGCATGCTCGCGGGCATGGCGCTCAAGCGCCGCTGGACCCGGCGGAACGCGGACCGGTATCCGGGAGCCCGCCCGAACCTCGTCATGGGCGTCAACGTGCAGGTCTGCTGGGACAAGTTCTGCAACTTCTGGGAGGTCGAGGCCCGCCAGGTGCCGATGGAGGGCGACCGCTTCCACCTCGACCCGAAGGCCGCCGCCGAACTCTGCGACGAGAACACCATCGGGGTCGTCGGCGTCCTCGGCTCCACCTTCGACGGGTCGTACGAGCCGATCGCCGAACTCTGCGCCGCGCTCGACGAGTTGCAGACCCGCACGGGCCTGGACATCCCCGTCCACGTGGACGGCGCGTCCGGCGCGATGGTGGCGCCCTTCGTGGACGAGGACCTGGTCTGGGACTTCCGGCTGCCGCGGGTCGCCTCCATCAACACCTCGGGGCACAAGTACGGGCTGGTCTACCCGGGGGTCGGCTGGGCGCTGTGGCGCTCGCCCGCGGAGCTGCCGGAGGAACTGGTCTTCCGGGTGAACTACCTGGGCGGCGACATGCCGACCTTCGCGCTCAACTTCTCCCGGCCCGGGGCCCAGGTGGTGGCGCAGTACTACACCTTCCTGCGGCTGGGCCGGGAGGGCTACCGGGCCGTCCAGCAGACGACCCGGGACGTCGCCACGGGGCTCGCCGACCGGATCGGGGCCCTGGACGAGTTCCGGCTCCTCACCCGGGGCGACGAGCTGCCGGTGTTCGCCTTCACCACCGCCCCGGACATCACGGCGTTCGACGTCTTCGACGTGTCCCGGCGCATGCGGGAGCGGGGCTGGCTGCTGCCCGCGTACACCTTCCCGGCCAATCGCGAGGACCTGTCCGTCCTGCGGGTGGTGTGCCGCAACGGCTTCTCCTCCGACCTCGCCCAGTTGTTCCTGGAGGACCTGCAGCGCCTCCTGCCGGAACTGCGCCGCCAGCAGGGCCCCGCGACACGGGACAAGGAAGCGGCGACCGGCTTCCATCACTGAGCGGGCGGGCACTGCCGCGGTCCGCCCGCTCACCGGGGCGCCCGGGTCACCGGGCGCCCCGCCGTCGTCACCCGCTCGGAGCCACTCGCCCGGCACTACTTGCTCAGCCCTCCGAACTTCCGTACCGCCAGGGGGAAGAACACCGCCAGCAGGGCCAGCGGCCAAACGACCGCCGCCCAGATGTGACCCGACTCGGCGCCCGGCGAGCCGAACAGGTCGCGTACCGCCGTCGCCGTCTGGGACAGCGGGTTCCAGTCGACGACCGTGGCCAGCCAGTCCGGCATGGACTCCGGGGTCGCGATGGCGTTGGAGAGGAAGCCGACGGGCCAGACCAGGATCTGCACGGCCTGCACCATCTCCGGCTTCCCGGCCACCATCGCCAGCAGGATACCGATCCACAGCATCGCGAACCGCAGCAGCAGAAGCAGGCCCACGGCGCCCATGAAGGCGCCGAAGGTGCCGTGCGCGCGCCAGCCCAGCGCGTACCCGACCCCCATCAGCACGAACAGGCCGAGCGCCGACTGGAGCATGTCGGCGGCCGAACGGCCCACCAGGACAGCCCCGTTGGCCATCGGCATCGAGCGAAAGCGGTCGATCACTCCCTTGTTGAGGTCCTGGGTGACGGCCAGCATCGTGCCCTCCAGGCCGAAGGCCATGGTCAGCGCGAACATGCCGGGCACCAGGAAGTCGACGTAGTCGCCCTCGACGCCCCGGCCGCCGCCGATCAGGTAGCTGAACATCAGCAGCAGCATGACGGGGAAGACCAGGCCGACCAGGACCTGGGCCGGCTGCCGCACCCAGTGGGCGAGTTCGCGGCGGGTCATGACCCAGGAATCGCTCAGCGCGTACGTACTCACACCGCCTCCTTCGCCGGGTCGGATCCGAGGTCGCCGTCCGCGGTCAGACGCAGGAACACCTCGTCCAGCGTCGGCCGCCGCAGCGCCACGTCCTCCGCCTCTATGCCGGCCTCCTCCAGGGCCCGTACGACCCCGGCGAGCGCCTTCATACGGTCCACGACCGGGGCGCTCAGCAGCCGCCGGTCCACGTCCACCGAGATCTCCGCCCTGGCGAGCGGCAGCAGTGCCACCGCGGCGCCCAGCTGGCCGCCGTCCCGCAGCACCACGTCGATCCGGTCGCCGCCCGCCAGCGCCTTCAGTTCGTTCGCCGTGCCGCCCGCCACGATCCGCCCCCGGTCCAGGAGCGAGATCCCGTCGGCGAGCTGGTCCGCCTCCTCCAGGTACTGCGTGGTGAGCAGCACCGTCGTACCGCCGCCGACCAGGGAGCGCACCGCCTCCCACACCTCGGTGCGGCCCCTCGGGTCGAGGCCCGTGGTCGGCTCGTCCAGGAAGAGCACCTCCGGTTCGGTGATGAGCGAGGCGGCCAGATCGAGGCGCCGCCGCATGCCGCCGCTGTACCGCTTCACCGCCTTGCGGCCCGTGTCCGCGAGGCCGAAGCGCTCCAGGAGCTCGTCGGCCCGTACGCGCGCGTGCCGGGCGCTCAGGTGGTAGAGGCGGCCGAACATCTCCAGGTTCTGCCGTCCGCCCAGTTCCTCGTCGAGTGCCGCGTGCTGGCCGAGCAGGCCGATCCGGCGACGCACCTCCCGTGCCTGGGTCACCACGTCGTGTCCGGCCACCTCCACCCGGCCCCCGCCGGGCCGCAGCAGCGTGGACAGGACCCTGACCAGCGTCGTCTTGCCCGCGCCGTTGGGGCCGAGCAGCGCGTGCACCGTGCCGCGCGCGATCCGCAGGTCGAGCCCGTCCAGCGCGTCCTTGTCCCCGTACCGCTTCCGAACGCCCTCGACGACGATCACGTCAGTCATCGGGCTCCCTCCATATACAGACATCTCCCTGGTACTCAAACTTGACTACCAGGTCACAGGCGGAGGGTATGCCCACGAAAGGCTTTAGTCAAACTTGATTATTCGGCGTCTTCCGGATGCGTCTCTCCCGTGCTGTACGGGTTCTCCTCGCCTGCCGAGAGCACCCCCACGAACGGCTCGCCCTCCCCCGCGAAGGTGTACGCGCCCCCCTTGATCCGCTGGATCAGACCGCGGGTCCACTCGGCGCCGCTGTCGGCGGAGTGGACCCAGAAGTTCATGATCTCGCCGATGTGGCCGAGCTGTCCGGGCCCGTCGGCCGGCACGTAGTGCTCGGTGACGGCGGTGCGCCACTCCTCGATGCCCCGCACCCGCTCCTCCAGGAGTTCGAGCGCCTCCTCGCGGCCGAGGTCCACCACGAAGCCGAGCGCCGCGGAGAGGACGTCCGGCTTCTGGTCGTACGAGGTCAGGGACTCGCGCAGCAGGGTGAGGTACTCCTGCGTGCCCTTCTCCGTGATCTCGTACTCCGTGCGCGGCGGGCCGCCGACCGTGGAGGGCGCGATCTCGTGGGCGATCAGCATTCCCTGCTTCGCCATCTGCTTGAGCGCGTGGTAGATCGAGCCCGGCTTGGCGTTGGACCACTCGTGCGCGCCCCAGTACTCCAGGTCGTTGCGCACTTGGTAGCCGTGGGCCCGGCCGTGCTGACGTACGGCACCGAGGACGAGGAGGCGGATCGCTGACATGCGGTCAAGCGTAGGACGCCGCGCTCCGCACCGGGCGCCGGGCCCACCGGGACCCGGCGCGAACCTGCCGGCGCACCACCGCTCGGAACGGGAGGAATCAGAACGGGTGGATTCGGAACGGTTGTAAACGGGTGGATTCGGAACGGTTGTATTCGGAACGGGAAGGGTCAGAACGGGAAGAGGCTGCGGCCGTGCTGGACCGAGATCCACTTCTGGGTGGTGAAGGCCTCGACCGTGGCCTCGCCGTTCAGCCGGCCCACACCCGAGGACTTCTCGCCGCCGAAGGCGACCAGCGGCTCGTCGTGCACGGTGCCGTCGTTCACGTGGAACATGCCCGTGTCGATCCGCTTGGCGAAGGAGACACCGCGCTCGACGTCGGCGGTGTGCACGGCGCCGCTCAGCCCGTACGGCGTGTCGTTGACGATCCGTACCGCCTCCTCCTCGCCGTCGAACGGCACGAGGAGCGCGACGGGGCCGAAGATCTCCTGCCGGAGGATGTCGGACTCGGCGGGCAGACCGGTCAGGACCGTCGGCTCGACCAGGTTGTCGGTGGTGGTGCCCTGCACGAGCGCGGTCGCGCCCTCGGCGAGCGCCTGGCTCACGACCGACGAAAGGGCGTCCGCCTGCGAGGAGTTGATGACCGGTCCGATCACGGTCGCCGGGTCGCTCGGATCGCCGACCTTGAGGGACTTCACCTTCGCGACGAACTTCTCGGTGAACTCCGCCTCGACCGCACGGTCCACGAGGACGCGGTTCGCGGCCATGCAGACCTGGCCCTGGTGCACGAACCGGCTGAAGACGGCCGCGTCCACGGCGTAGTCGATGTCGGCGTCGTCCAGGACCACCAGGGCGCTGTTGCCGCCCAGTTCGAGGATCGAGCGCTTGAAGTGCGCGGCGCACACGGTCGCGACATGGCGGCCGACCTTGTCGGAGCCGGTGAAGGAGATGACCTTGGGGACCGGGTGCTCCAGGAAGGCGTCGCCGATCTCCGCGATGTCGGTGATCACGACGTTCAGCAGACCGGCCGGCAGGCCCGCGTCCTCGAAGATCTTCGCGACCAGGGAACCGCCCACGATCGGGGTGTTCTGGTGCGGCTTGAGAACCACGCCGTTGCCGAGGGCCAGGGCGGGCGCCACGGACTTCAGCGACAGCAGGAACGGGAAGTTGAAGGGGCTGATCACACCGACGACGCCGACCGGCACGATGTAGAGGCGGTTCTCCTTGGTGTCGCCGGGCGAGGGGATGATCTTTCCCTCGGGCCGCAGCGCCAGGTTGACCGACTCGCGCAGGAACTCCTTGGCGAGGTGCAGTTCGAAGCCGGCCTTCAGCCGCGTGCCGCCCAGCTCCGCGACGATCACCTCGGCGATCTCCTGCTCGCGCTCCTCGACGATCCGCAGCGCCTTCTCGAACACCGCGCGCCGCGCGTACGGGTTCGTCGCCGCCCATTCCCGCTGGGCGCGGGCGGCGGCCCGGTAGGCCTCATCCACCTCGTCGACCGTGGCTATCGTGATCGAGGCCAGCTTCTCACCGTCGTACGGATTGAAGTCGATGATGTCCCAGGACCCGGTACCCGGACGCCATCGGCCGTCGATGTACTGCTGAGCCAGGTCGGTGAAGTAGGACGACGACATGTGATCCCTCAATCCCTTGCTGCCCAAGGCAACAGCCCATGCATCTTCACGGTCTGATCACATGTCATCGTACGGGTGTTTCAACTGAGTTGGAGCAGTCCTCTGAGCAAATCGCGGCTCTCGTCGGGGCCCGGACTGTCCTGCTGGAGCTCCTTCATCGCCTTCTCGTACTGGGCGACGTCCTCGCGCTTGTCCAGATACAGCGCGCTGGTGAGCTGCTCCAGGTAGACCACGTCGGACAGATCGGACTCGGGGAAGCTCAGCATCGTGAAGGCGCCGCTCTCGCCCGCGTGCCCGCCGAAGCTGAACGGCATCACCTGGAGGCGCACGTTGGGGCGCTGGGAGATGTCGATGAGGTGCTGGAGCTGACCGCGCATCACGCTCCGGTCGCCGTACGGCCGCCGCAACGCGGCCTCGTCCAGCACCACATGGAACTCGGGCGCGCTCTCGGCCACGAGATACTTCTGGCGCTCCAGGCGCAGCGCCACGCGCCGTTCGATGTCGGCCGCGCTCGCGCCCCGCATGCCCCGGGTGACGACGGCGTGCGCGTACGCCTCGGTCTGCAGCAGACCGTGCACGAACTGCACTTCGTACGACCGGATCAGGGCCGCGGCGCCCTCCAGGCCGACATAGGTCGGGAACCAGCTGGGCAGGACGTCCGAGTAACTGTGCCACCAGCCCGCGACGTTGGCCTCCTTGGCGAGCGACAGCAGTGATCTGCGCTCGGCCTCGTCGGCGATCCCGTAGAGCGTCAGCAGATCCTCGACGTCTCTCGTCTTGAAGCTCACCCGACCCAACTCCATACGGCTGATCTTCGATTCGGAGGCTCGGATGGAGTAACCGGCCTTCTCACGGGTGATCCCACGCGATTCGCGCAGCCGCCTCAGATGTGAGCCGAGCAGCATGCGCCGTACCACCGATCCCGACTCCTGCGCGCTCACGTTCGCCAGCCTCCCCAACCCGTCTTCAAGGGCCGCAGTCTGCCACTAAAACACTTCAAGCAGTACTCGTTCGGTTACAGAAACGGCAAGCTTTCAGGGGAGTTACACAGGAAACGACAAGGAGAAGACCAGCCAGACCGAGAAATGTGGCGGAGAGGTGGCGGAAAAAAGCACCAAGAAGCGGTATGGGAAGGTCCAATTCGGGCGCGTGCACGTGCATCTGCCCTTGCATCTGCTGAACGCAGACGGAACGATGGTCTCGCGCCACCGCTGCATCGCAACGACCGCGAACCCCGGGAGTGCCTCGCATGGGGACGAATGGATCGACCATGCTGGAGCCGTTAAGGCAGGGGCTTCCGCCACTTGACCCGGCGGCCGTCTCCAACGCCGCCTCCTGCGCCCTCCCGCCCCGTTACGAAGCGGTGCGCGACGCACGGCAGTTCACCCGCCGCACGCTCGACCAGTGGGACGTGGGCAACCGCTTCGACGACGTCTGTCTGGTGGTCTCGGAACTCGTCACCAACGCGCTGCGGCACGCGCTGCCCGCGGACACCCCCCGCTCCGCCGACCAGGACCCGCCCGTGCGGCTGCACCTGATGCGGTGGACCGAGAGACTGGTGTGCGCGGTGCGCGACCCCAGCCACGACAGCCCGGTCGCGGGCGACTCCGACGACTTCGCGGCGGAGTCGGGGCGGGGCCTGTTCCTGGTCGAGTCCTTCGCCGACGGCTGGGGATGGCACCCGCTCGCCAACACGCTGAACGGCAAGGTCGTGTGGGCGCTGTTCCGCCTGGGGCCTTCCGCGTGACGGACCGCGGCGCTTTTTCGCGCCGCGGTTCTACGCGCGTTACGGGCTTCCTGAGCCCCCAGGGAGCCGCGGGGAACCGGGGGCGCGCGCGGCAGAGGCCGTATACACCCCGGCGCACCCCTGACAGCCGCTGCCGGCGTCAGCCCGCTATCAGGTGGTCGAACTCGCCGTCCTTGATGCCCAGGAGCATGGCCTCGATCTCCGCGCGGGTGTAGACGAGGGCCGGGCCGTCGGGGAAGCGCGAGTTGCGCACGGCCACCTCGCCGCCGGGCAGCCGGGCGAACTCCACGCAGGAACCCTGCGAGTTGCTGTGCCGGCTCTTCTGCCAGGCCGCCTCGTGCAGCTCCGTGGCAGCCATGCCGTTGTACACGTCGTGGTCCACAGGTCGCTCCCCGGTGGTGCATTGGCGTCTGTTGCCATAGATGCAGTGGTCAACTGCCCCGGATCATAGCTGTCTTCACATGCAGATGCATGGGCAGATGCACGTGCACGGGGGGTGGTCTCCTGGTTACAGGTTTGACGGTCGCGAAGCCCGAATCGTTCCAACTCCGCGCCCTGCCAATGGAAGAGACGCACACCGGGCCGTTCCTGTTCCGATACGACCGCACCCCGCCCGAAGAATGAACGGGCGGGGCGGGGCTGTCGGACAGGCGGGGGCGGCTGGGGCCCTCGGGCCCCCAGAGGCCATGGGGGACCTGGGGAGCGGAGGTTCTCAAGGCACCCGCGCTGGTCGGCCGTGGCCGCCGCGGCGGCCGGGACTAGCGGGACGCGTAGGGCAGCAGAGCCATCTCGCGGGCGTTCTTGATCGCGCGGGCCAGCCGCCGCTGCTGCCGTGCGGTGACGCGGGTGACCCTGCGACTGCGAATCTTTCCGCGATCGGAGAGGAACCTCCGCAGCAGGTCCGTGTCCTTGTAGTCGATGTAAGTGATCTTCGCCGCATCCAAGGGGTTGGGCCGGGGCGACGACGGCCTGCGACCGGGGTTACGAGCACTACGAGCGTCACGGGTGTCACGGGTGTCACGGGCCATGGGGTCAGACCTCCAGGAGGGTGTCGAAGGCGGGCGGGAGCCGTTTCCAGGCGGTGCGGCCGGCGGCGTACTCCCCGTCGGTCAACAGGCAGGACTCCAGCAGCAGTTCGAGCCCGTCACGGTCCAGGCCCGGCGAGGTGAAGACGAGGTGCTGGCAGCAGTCGCCGTGCTCGGGGTGCCAGTCGAGCGCGGCGGCGGCCCGGCGCACCGGCGGCACCATGTCCCAGGCCGCGTCGGGCAGGGACGCCATCCAGGGCCCGGCGCTCTCCACGCACAGCGCGCCGCCGGCCGCGTCCCAGTGCAGCAGGGTGTCGGGGCGGTCCGCGAGCCAGAACCGGCCCCGGCTGCGCGCGGCGGCGCAGGCCAGTTCCTCCAGCGCCGCGTAGAGCCGCTCCGGGTGGAACGGCCGGCTCCGGTGCCATACGAGCGTGGAGACCCCGCACTCGTCCGCCTCGGCCGGCAGCAGCGCGCAGGCCGGATGCTGGGCCGCGGCAGCCGACTCCACGTCGAAGCCGGCGAGGGCGGCGGTGGCGAGGGGGGACGGGGTGTGGGCCTCCGCACCGAGCGCGGAAGGGTGGCCGATCGGGATCCGGCGGGCGGTCGGGTGGAGCTGGGCCAGCAGGGCACGGTCCTCGTCGTCGGCCTCCTGCGAGTCGGCGAGGGCCAGGACCGGGGCGTACTCCAACTGGCGGGCGAAGGTGTCGGCGATGGTGCGCTGGTCGGTCGCGGCGGCGGCGAGACCCGCGTCGGCGAGGTCGTCGCCGTTGCCGAGGTACGGGAGCACCAGCGCGGGGTCGACCGCGGTGATGACACCCGTCAGGCGCAGCCCCGCGCTCGCGACGACCTCGGCCATCGCCTTGGGCTCGACGGAGTCCCAGAGTTCGACGATCGCGAGACGGGTCACGCCGTCCGCCGCGAGCCGCTCCAGCTCGGGGACCAGGTCCTCGCGCAGGGCGCAGCACGCGCAGTCGTTGACCAGTGGTGCCTCACCGGCCGAGACGATGCCGGTGCGGTCGCGGACGGTACGGACCACGGTGCCCGTCGCGGCCGTCGCGAGGTCGTGGTGCAGCGCGACGGCGCCCGGCACGTCCGTGAGCAGCCGTTCCACCGCCTGCCTGCGCGCGTCGGCGTGCAGCCCGCCGACGACGGCGACGGACAGCATCAGCGCTCCCCGCGCCGGTCGGCCCGGCTCTCGTCACGCCGGTCGGCCCGGCTTTCGTCAGGCCTGCCGAAGCGGTTCTCGTCAGGCCTGCCGAAGCGGCGTTCGAAGCGCTCGACGCGGCCGGCCGTGTCCAGTACGCGGGCCGTCCCCGTATAGAAGGGGTGACTCACGTTCGAGATCTCGACGTCGACGACCGGGTACGTGTTGCCGTCCTCCCAGTCGATCGTCTTCTCGCTCGTCATGGTCGAGCGGGTCAGGAAGGCGTGGTTCGCGGCCCGGTCCCGGAAGACGACGGGCCCGTACGCCGGATGGATTCCCTCGCGCATGACGCTCAGCGCTCCTCTCGGAAGTCGACGTGGCGGCCTGCGACCGGGTCGTACTTGCGCAGGGTCATCCGGTCGGGGTCGTTGCGGCGGTTCTTGCGGGTGACGTAGGTGTAGCCGGTCCCGGCCGTGGACCGGAGTTTGACGACCGGGCGGAGTTCGTTGCGTGCCATGTGGCTAGTATATGAAAACGACTCCCATTATCAATAAGTGGGAGGCGAAGAAGACAGAGAGGTACGTCACTCACCATGTCCGCGCACTGCATGCTGACCGGGACCCGGCCGGGCTTCGGAAACTCCATCTCCCACTCGCACCGGCGCACGTCGCGCCGCTTCGACCCCAACATCCAGAGCAAGCGGTACTGGCTGCCGGGCGAGGGGCGGTACGTACGGCTGAAGCTGAGCACCAAGGGCATCAAGACGGTCGACGTCATCGGCGTCGAGGCCGCGGTGGCCCGGATCCGGGCCCGCGGGGTGAGGGTCTGATGGCCAAGAAGAGCAAGATCGCGAAGAACGAGGCGCGGAAGGTGATCGTGGCGCGGTACGCCCTGCGGCGGGCCGAGCTGAAGGAGATCGTGCGCGGCCCGTCTTCCACGGAGGCGGAACGGCTGGCCGCGGGGCGGGAGTTGCGGCGTCAGCCGCGGGACGCCGCGGGTGGGCGTGTGCGGAACCGGGACAGTGTGGACGGGCGTCCGCGGGGGTATGTGCGGACGTTCGGGGTCTCGCGGGTGAATCTGCGGGGGTTGGCGCACGGGGGCTTCCTGCCGGGGGTGCGGAAATCTTCTTGGTAGGGGTTGCCCCTGGGCGGGGGGCGAGGGCTGCGGGCCGGCGAGGGCGCCCCCTGGGGCGGGGCGAGACGACTGAGACCGAGTTCCGACTGCGGGCCGGTTGGGGCTGATCGCGCAGTTCCCCGCGCCCCTAAAAACGGGCGGTGCGGGCCGGTCGCGCAGTTCCTCGGGCCCCTCGGGGCGGGGCGAGACGACTGAGGCCGAGTGCCGACTGCGGGCCGACGGGGGTCACCCGCGCCGTTACCCGCGCCCCTTAAAAGCGGGCGGTCAGCCCCGCCCCGGCGCCTTTAGGGGCGCGGGGAACTGCGCCGCCCACCCCAGCGCCCCGCACCCACGAACCCACCCCACCCGGGTGTGCCCCTTCAGGGGCGCGGGGAACTGCGCGGGTGCCCCCCACGGCCCCGCACCCGCGAACTCGCCCCACCCGGGCAGGCCCCCTAGGGGCGCGGGGAACTGCGCGGCGGCCCTCACCGACCCGCATCCACGAACCCGTCCCACCCAGGCACGCCCCTCAGGGGCGCGGGGAACTGCGCGGCCCACCCCCGCCCGCCCGCGCCCGCGAACCCGCGCGCCTACTGCTGGTAACTTGCAGCGGTTGGACCCGCCCGCCACACCCCTGGAGGCTTCAGTGACGTCGGCGACCTTCCCGCGCACGCGCAAGCACACGCACACGCACACGCACACGCACACGCGCATCGCGGCCAAAGCCGCAGGGCTCGCAGCCGCGCTCGCCCTCACGACGGGCTGCAGCAGCGACGGCGGTGACGGCGACGGCGACAAGACCCCCTCGTCCACGACGAGCGCCGAACCGACCCCGTCCGCGGACACCGGGACCGCCGAAGCCAACAGCCTGGACGGCAACTGGCTGACCACCAAGGACGGCAAGGCCGTGGCCCTGGTGATCACCGGCAAGGAGGCCGGTCTGTTCTCGACGAGCGGATCCATCTGCAGCGGCACCGCCGCCGACACCTCCGGCATGCGCATGATCACGCTGAAGTGCACCGACGGGAACAAGGACCGCGCCGAGGGCATGGTGGACTCCGTCAACTCCACCACCCTCAAGGTCACCTGGGACGGCTTCGGCTCGGAGACGTACACCAGGTCGGAGGGCGAGGGCCTGCCGCCCGGCCTGCCTACGGAGAGCCTGGGTTCCTGACACCGGCCGTCTTCGTGGACGGCTCCGTGACCGCCGACGTCCCGTCGAGCGTCATGGGCGGTACGGCGGTGTCGAGGGCCTCGGAAAGTTCGATCAGCGCATCGAGGACGAGGCGCGCCGCGTCACCCACGAACGTGTCGTTGTCGGGGACGGCAGAGGCGACGGGAGCTTCCGGGATGGCCGAGTCAGCCGGCGGAGTCGCCTCCGGCTCCCAGGCCGTCAGGGCGGCCCGTACCGCGTCCCACCCCGGCACCCGGCGCTCGCGAATGCCCTTCGCCCCCTGCTGGGTGGACTCGCGCAGAGCCTCGGCGAGGCCGGCGGCCGCCGGAACCGGTGTCGCGCCGCGTTCCGGAAGATGGGCCTCCAGGAGCATGGCGACACGGCCCAGCTGCGCGAGCGCGTCCTCCGCGTCGTCGGCGGCGGTCCGGGAGAGCCCGCGGTGGCGGACGGGCTCGGCGGTGGCGCGGGCCACGGCGGTGTGCCAGGCCGCGCGGGCGGTGCGCGCGGCGAGCAGTGCCTCACGGACGTCCGGGGCGTTGCGCAGCGCCGGGTCGGCGTAGGCGTCGAAGACCACGGCCGCGTAACGGCCCTGCGTGGCCAGCCAGTCCGCGAGTCGGGTACGCAGCCGCGGCGTCTCCCACGCCGGGTAGACGGCGTACGCGATCATCGCCAGCACCCCGCCGAGCAGCGTGAGCAGGACGCGTTCGGGCACGGTCTGCGTCCACTGTTCGCCGCCCATGCCGAGCAGGAAGACGACGTACGCGGCGATGCAGCCCTGGGCCGCGAACTGGCCCGTCCGCATCAGTAGGTACATGAGCGCGGCGCTCACCACGGCGAGTAGGCCGGAGAGGTACGTACCCGGGTCCGCGAGCCGCACCACGGCCGTGGCCACGGCCACCCCGACGACGGTTCCGCCGAGCCGGGCCACCGCCCGGCTGTACGTCTGTGAGAAGTCCGGGCGCATGACCATGACCGAGGTCAACGGGGCCCAGTAACCGTGGCCGAGGGGCAGCGCGGTGCCGAGGATGTAGCCGACGGCGGCGACCGCCGACACCCGTGTGGCGTGGCGGGTGATCGGGGAACCCCTGCGGAGTTCCTTGCGCATGGCCTGGAGCGCGGTGGGGATCAGCGCGAGGAGGGTGGGACGGCTGCGGGCGCTGTGCGGACCTTGGAGGGACGGGGGGTGCGGCGGGGTGCCCTTCGGCGTCCCCGCCCGGGTGCCCTTCGGCGCGGGCTCAGGAGTGCTCTTGGGAGCACTGCCGCCCGCCGTCTCCAGTACGTCCTGGAGGAGGGTGTTGAGGCGGGACGCCGCGCGGTAGGGGCGGCCGGTGAGGATGCTCCCGGTGTCCGGGGTGCGGAAGGTGGCCAGGGCCGCGCCCGGGACGGTCACGGGCTCGCCCCGGCGGATCGAGTGGGCCGCCACGTCGAGGATGGTGCCGGCGGCGGCGAGCAGTTCACGTACGCGGTCGCGGGCGCGCCCCTCCGCGGGCACGCCCGTCGCCGGGTCCGCGAGGGAGGCGAGGACCGGGCGGATGCGCTCGGCGACACCGCGGGCGCCGTGCAGTTCGGCGGGGCGGCGACGGGCCTGGCGGGGTGTGACGGCGGCCGCGTTGCGGGCCTCCATCAGGGGCAGCGGGTCGAAGGACGCGACGGGATCGTGGCGCAGCCTGCGCGCGTAGTCCGCCTCGGCGGCCAGGGCGTCGGCGAGCGCGTCACGGTGGGCGCCCCAGCGGCGTACGGGGAAGAGCACGATCAGCGCGGCCTGGACGACACCGCCCACGATCATCATGGCGGCGTGGCCCGCGGCCTGGGCGACGGAGGTCGGCAGGGTGACCGTCACCAGCATGATCGCCACGTTCGAGGACGCGATCAGGCCGATGGTCGGGCCCGCGGCCCAGCTCATCCCCGCGGCGAACGTCCACACCACCAGCAGCGCGAGGAAGAGCGGTTCCTGGGAGATCGTCAGGTAGCCGAGGAAGGTGGAGACGGCGAGGCTCGTACCGGAGGCGAGGGCCAGTTCGGGGCGGGGGCGCCAGCTGCGCTGGAACGTGGCGATCGCCGCCTGGAACGCGCCGAACGCCGAACTCGCGGCGGCGGCCGGACCGAAGGCCCACAGGCTCACCGCGATCACGATCGCGAGCCCCACCGCTCCGCGCACCGCGACGAGAGGTTCGAGCCGTGTCTTCTCCACGGCGAGCCCCGAGCGCGCGGTGTCCTTAAGCGCTCGTCGCCAGCTCACCGCGCCAGCGTACGGGAGGGGCCGCAGGGGTGGAGGATCCATGATGATCTACGGATACCGTCATCAGTCCGCAGCACCATCACCAGCAGTACTTACAGCAGCGGTACTCACAGCAGCAGTACTCACAACGGCAGTACTTACAACGGCAGTACTTACAACGGCAGTACTTACAGCAGCATCAGCATGCAACCGCACCAGCACCAGCACCAGCACCAGCACCAGCAGTACGACCATGAGGCTTGAGGACATCCATGCGCACCCTGCCGATCGCCATCACCGCCCTCGCGGCGACGCTCACCCTGACCCTGACCGCCTGCGGTGGCGACGACGGCGGCGGTGACAACAAGCCCAGCGGGTCCAGGACGGACGCCTCCTCGTCCGCCTGCGCGGCCGACAAGTTCGGCCAGGAGGTCGTCGCCAGCGAGGCCCCGGCCGCGGGCGACACCGGGACCGTCTCCGTCACCCTCACGAACGGCTCCGGAGCCGACTGCACACTGCAGGGCTTCCCCACCGTCGGCCTGGACGCCGGCGGCACCGCGCTGTCCGTCGCTCCGGAGAAGTCCGCGGAGCCCGAGAAGCTGACCGTGAAGAAGGACGAGACGGTCGGCTTCACGATCACGTACGTACGAGGGCCCGCCGGTGACGCCGAGAAGGCCGCCGCGGTGACGACCGCGAAGTTCACCCTGCCCGGGGCCGACGGCGATCTGTCCTTCGCCTGGAAGTACGGCGAGGTGGCCCTGCGGGGCGCGGGCGGCGCCGAGCCGGACGCGTCGGTGACTCCGCTGCAGCGCACGGGGGACTGAGCGGCGGGGTGACCGCCCCCGGACAGGACGGGGGCGGGCCGCCGACGGTCAGGGCCTGCGCAGCGGTGGCCGTGCCCTGACCTGGGCGCGGTCCGCCGCCGCGGCCCCCTCCTGCCAGCCGGCCAAGTCGTTCACCCCGCGCATCCGGGTCGTGACGGTGTCCGGGAACATGCGCTCCGTCTCGTCCGTGACCGCGACGTCGCGCGCCGCGAGGACCGGCAGCAGCTCCCCCGCCGCGGCGGCCGCCTCCCCCTCCGTGGCGGTCACCTGCCCCTCGGCCGCGTCGGCCAGCCGGTCGCCGATGCGATGCGCGTACGCGGCGAGGAAGGACTGCCGGAAGGACTTCGTACGCTTCCTGCCGCCCGCGCGCTGCGCCGCCTCCGCCTTCGTCATCGCGGCCGTGGCCTGCACGAGGAGCGAGGTGTAGAGGAGTTCGACCGCCTCCAGGTCGGGTTCGAAGCCGACGACGGTGGAGAAGCCGAGGGCCTCGTTCCACACGGCCCGGCAGCGGTTGGCGCCGGCCACCGCGTCGAGGAGTACGGCCTTGGCGGTCTCGTACGGCGCGTCGACGCCGATCCGGCAGGCACCGGGCGCGTCCTTGGCGTGGGTGCGGGCCGCGAGCAGCGCCTCGTCGATGCTGTGCCGCGCCATCAACTCCTGCGCCTTGGCGCTCAGCGCCTCCGCCTCCTCCGGGAACCCGGTCGCCTCCGCCTTGGCGAGGAGCGCGCGGATACGGGTGAGCATGCGGGTGTCCCGCGGGGCGGCGCCGCCCCCGGGCGCGCGGGGCGCGCTGGGTACGTGGGCGTCCAGCGGCTCCAGGGAGGGCAGGCGCAGCAGCAGGCGGTACAGCTCCAGGGCGGCGGTCGCGTACTGGAACCGGTCCGGGCGGGAGGTGCCCGGCTCCGCGCCCAGCCCTTTCAGCTCGTCCAGCTGCGCGGTCCAGCGCGGGGTCCGGGACGCGCGGTCCCGGGCGGCCTCGGCGAGGACCAGCTCCGACACGAGGCGTACGTGCACGTCGTCCAACTCGCGCCGCACGATCCGTACGACGTCCGCGGGCTGCCAGCCGCGCCGCCAGGCCGCCGCGACGAACTCCTCACCGCGGCGCGCGAGTTCGGCGTCGGCGGCGGGGTCGGCGGCGAGCAGGGAGGCGCCGGTGTCGAGGGCCGCGTCGGAGTCGGCGTAGAGGGCGGCCGCGAAGGCGCGCTCCACCGTGGAGGACGTACTACTCATTCGCCGATCGTGTCATGGCATGTCATCCGGGCCCGGGCCCGGGCCCGGGCCCGGATACGGACGCGGGCGCGGGCGCGGACACCGGCACGGACGCGGGCTCGGGTACGCGGACGTCTCAGCGGGTGAAAATCGTTCGACCCGAAGGGCGGCGGGCCCGAGCATGCCCCCATGGTCGACACCTCTCTGTACGTCGCGTTCCTGGTCGCCGCGCTCGCGCTCGTGGTGAGCCCCGGCCCCGACATGATGTTCATCGTGGCGATGGGAGGCCGGGGCGGCCCGGTCACCGGGGTGATGGCCGCGGCGGGCGTCGCCACGGCGATGCTCGTGCACTCGGTCGCCGCGATGCTGGGTCTCTCCGCCCTGTTCACGGCGCTGCCGACGCTGTACCACGTACTGCGCTGGGCCGGTGCGGCCTACCTCCTGTACCTCGCGGTCAAGGCGTTCCGGGACCGTTCGGTGCCGGTCGAGGAGGGCGCCGCCGTCGGTCCGGGCCGGCGGCGGGCCTTCTGGCAGGGGGCGGTCACCAACCTGCTCAACCCCAAGGTGATCCTCTTCAACGTGGCGTTCCTGCCGCAGTTCGTGAACCCCGCACTCGGCCATGTGATGGGCCAGTTCCTCGTCCTCGGCGTCACCATCGTGGTCATGGGCTTCGCGTTCGACGCGTCGGTGGGGCTGCTCTCCGGCCGCCTCTCCGACCTGCTGCGGCGCAGCCGCCGGGTCGCCCGGGCACTCAACATCTTCAGCGGCACGGTCTTCACGGGGCTGGCCGTGCGCCTGCTCGTGGCGTCCCCGAAGTAGCCGACGCGGCCGGGACAGCCGCCTCCACCAAGCCGCCGAGACAGCCGAAGCGGCCGAAGCAGCCGCACAGTCGGAGCAGTCGGAGCAGTCGGAGCAGTCGAAGGAGGTTCCTGAGGCAAGCCGTCGAACCGGCTGTCAACGCGAGGTTGACACCCCTTCACCGTCAACCTACGGTTGACACATGACCACGAATCCACGCGGCACCACCTCCGTACGCCTCGACGACCTCATCGAGGCCATCAAGAAGGTCCACGAAGACGCCCTCGACCAGCTCCAGGACGCGGTGATCGCCGCGGACCACCTCGGCGACGTGGCCGATCACCTGATCGGGCACTTCGTGGACCAGGCCCGGCGTTCGGGCGCCTCCTGGACGGACATCGGCAGGAGCATGGGGGTCACCCGGCAGGCGGCCCAGAAGCGCTTCGTACCGAAGGCCGAGTCGGACCTCGACCCGAGCCAGGGCTTCAGCCGCTACACACCACGCGCCAGGAACGTGGTGGTGGCCTCCCAGGAGGAGGCCAGGACCGCGGGCAACGACCAGATCCGCACCGAGCACCTGCTCCTCGGCCTGATCGCCGAACCGGAGGGCCTCGGGGCGAAGGCGATCACCGCGCAGGGCGTCACCCTGGACGCCGTACGCGAGGCCGCGAGCGCCGGCCTCCCCGCGCGTGCGGAGACCATGCCCGCACTCGTCCCCTTCGACGCCGGCGCCAAGAAGGCCCTCGAACTCACCTTCCGGGAGGCCCTGCGCCTGGGCCACAACTACATCGGTACGGAGCACATCCTGCTCGCCCTCCTGGAGCACGAGGCCGGTACGGGCGTACTGAGCGGGCTGGGGATCACCAAGGCGGCGACGGAAGCGGACATCGCGAAGTCGCTGGCGGAGGTCACCAAGCCGCTCCAGTGATCCCCTCAGGTCAGGCAGAGCGGGGGAGAGGGCGGATTGTCAGACCCTCCTGCGAGACTCACGTCATGACCGGACGGTGGGCTCTCGCGCCGGCCGAGGACGGCGGCGCAGAGCTCGCCCCCCTCGGCCCCGACGGGCTGCCCGCCGGACCACTCCTGCGGGAGACGGACCTCGCCGAGTCCGTACGTTCGCGGCCGGACGTCACCCGCTGGGTGTGGCGGGCGACGGCGGAGGTCTACCCACGGCTGCGCGCCGAGGGCGTCCGGGTCGAGCGGTGTTACGACCTGGAGGCCGCCGAGACCCTCCTGCTCGGCCACGAGGGACGGCTCGGCGAACCCCGCTCGGCCGCCGCCGCCCTGGCCAGGCTGCGCGGCGGCCCCGTACCGCCCGACCCTCCGCAGCGCTCCGCCGAGCCCGGCTCGCAGTCCTCCCTCTTCGAGCCGCGCCCGGTCCACGTACCGCTGGCCCAGCTCATCGAGGTGTACGGGGAGCAGCAGCGAAGACACGACGCGACCGCGCTGCCCGAACGGATGCGGCTGCTCACGGCCTCCGAGTCGGCGGGCACGCTCGTGGCGACCGAGATGAACGAGACCGGGCTGCCGTGGAGCACCGACGTGCACCGGGAGGTGCTGCACGAACTGCTCGGCGAGCGGTACGCGGGCGGCGGTGAGCCACGGCGCCTTGCCGAGCTGACGGAGGAGGTGTCGGCCGCGTTCGGCCGCCGGGTCCGGCCCGACCTGCCCGCGGATGTGATCAAGGCCTTCGCCCAGGCCGGGATCAAGGTGAAGTCCACGCGGCGCTGGGAGATCGAGGCCATCGACCACCCGGCGGTGAAGCCACTGGTCGAGTACAAGAAGCTGTACCGGATCTGGGTCGCCCACGGCTGGTCGTGGCTCCAGGACTGGGTGCGGGACGGGCGGTTCAGACCGGAGTACCAGGCGGGCGGCACCGTCACCGGCCGCTGGGTGACCAACGGCGGCGGCGCGCTGCAGATCCCCAAGGTCATACGCAGGGCCGCGGTCGCCGACCCCGGCTGGCGGCTCGTCGTGGCGGACGCCGACCAGATGGAGCCGCGGGTCCTGGCCGCGATCTCCCGCGACCCCGGTCTGATGGAGGTGGCGGGCCGCGAGAGCGACCTCTACCAGTCCGTCTCCGACCGGGCCTTCTCCGGCGACCGCGCCCAGGCCAAGCTCGCCGTCCTCGGCGCGATCTACGGCCAGACGTCCGGCGACGGCCTCAAGAACCTCGCGCTGCTGCGCCGCCGCTTCCCGAAGGCGGTGGCGTACGTCGACGACGCGGCCCGCGCGGGCGAGGAGGGCCGGCTCGTACGGACCTGGCTGGGCCGCACCTGCCCACCGGCGGCGGGGTCGGACTCCTCGGGCGAGGAGGCCGGCATCCCGGACAGCGAGGAGGCGGGTGGGCCGGGCGGCTCGGGGGGTCCCGCCGGCCTGGGCGGCCCGGATGAGGGCGCCGACGGGGGCGCCCAGGACTGGGTGCCCGGTTACGCGTCCAGCAACTCCCGTGCCCGGGGCCGCTTCGCCCGTAACTTCGTGGTGCAGGGCAGCGCCGCCGACTGGACCCTCCTCGTACTCGCCGGGCTCCGGCGCACCTGCCGGGACATGGCGGCCGAGCTGGTCTTCTTCCAGCACGACGAGGTGATGGTGCACTGCCCGAAGGAGGAGGCCGACGCGGTGGTCCAGGCGATCCGGGAGGCGGCGGAGGAGGCGGGACGGCTGACGTTCGGGGAGACGCCGGTGCGGTTCCCGTTCACCACGGCGGTGGTGAAGTGCTACGCGGACGCGAAGTGACCGCGCGAAGCGCGGTGACCTCGGGGGCCCGGTGAGCGCGGCGGTCCCGATACGCCAAGTGATCTCGATGAGCCCGGTGAGCGCGGCAGTCCCGATGAGCCCGGCGGTCCCGGCGGTCCCGGTCAGAGCTGTGAGCGGTGGTCAGCCGATTCGGCTCAGGAGCAGGTCCCTCAGCTCCTCGACCACCGGGCTGTCCGTGCCGTCGAGATCGTCGAGGGCCAGTTCCCACTGCTCGTACGCCTCCTCGGTGCGGCCCGCCGACCGGAGCAGCAGTCCCTGCTGGTGCCGGGCGAGCCCCGCGGTGTAGCGGTCGGCCCGCCGCTCGGCCCGCTCCAGCAGCAGGGCGCACTCCCGGGCGGCCCGCTCCGAGCGGTCGAGGTCGCGCAGAGCACGCACCAGACCGAGACGGGTCTGCGAACCGCTCTGCCAGTCGACCCCGTCCGAGATGCTCAGGGCACGGTCGAAGTGCTCCAGCGCACCGGCCGGTTCGCCGAGCGTGAGGTGGGCGTACCCGATGTTGCAGTGCCCGGACTCGCGCACCCGTGAGTCGCCCATGGCCTCCCCGAGCGCGAGGCTCCTCTCGTGCCACTCGATGGCGGCGCGCGGGTCGCTGTGCTCGTACAGGTTGCCGAGGTGGCTGTAGGCGACGGCCTCGCCGTCCGCGTCGCCCGCCTGCCGTGCCAGTTCGAGGCTTTCCCGCAGGGCGGTCTCGCACTCGGAGTACCGGCCCAGGCTTTCGAGCAGCAGTCCCCGGTTGCTCAGACAGCGCTGGACGCGCGTCAGGACGCCGAGACCGCGCCAGCGCGCGAGCGCCTGATCGGTCAGGACGAGCGCCTCGCCGGCCCGGCCCTGCATGAAGTGCAGCCCCGCCAGGTCGGAGAGCGCGATCGCCTCGGCGGCGTCGTCACCGAGGCGCCGCGCCACGTCCAGCGCCCGCCGCCCGAGCGTCGCCAGCTCGCGGAGCCGGCCGCGGCGTTGCAGATACGGAAAGAGGGCGCGGACGAGAACGGGGACGAGCGGGGAGGCGGCGGCCCGCCCCTCGACGAGCGCGACGACGTTCGCCACCTCCTGGTCCCCCCAGGCGACGGCCTCGGCGACCGAACCGAACGCCGGGGCCCCGTCCTCCTCGGCGGCGACGCGCGCCCTCTCGGCAACGGTCACCCCGAGCCGATTGTCCCGGTCGCCCCCGGAGGGAGTCAGGGCCACGACGCACTGCCGAGCGGAGGCGATGTACCAACGGAGGGCGGTGTCTGCGGGGTCGTACGGGTCTGCGGAATCTGCGGGGTCCGCGGGGTCCACCGGGTCCGCAGGGTCCGCAGGGTCCGCGGGACCCGGTTCCGGTTCCGGCCCGGCCAGGCCCGAGGGGTCCGAGCAACACGGCGGTCCCGAGGGGCCGGGCCCCGCCCCCGCCGCACGGGCGAAATCGGCCGCGTCCTCGCGAGAAGCGTCGCGCGAGACCTCGCGGGCGAAATCCCGTACGAGGTCGTGGGGGGCGTAGCGGCCGTACGTAATCTCGTCGAGGAGGGCGACGTCGACGAGGCGGTCGAGGGCGGCCTCCGCGCGCCGTTCGCCGGTGCCCAGCAGCCGCGCGAGGAGCGGAATGCCGTACGTCGGCAGGTCGAGCGCGCCGATCCGGCGCAGAGCGAGCGCGGCATCCCGGTCGGCCTCGCGGTCCGAGGCACGCAGCGCGTCGAGGGCGACCGCGAGCGAACGGCGCACACTCAGGTCGTCGTACTCCAGCTGGTGCAACCGTCCTTCACTGGCGGCCAGTTGACCCGCCAGCGCGTCCGGTGTGAGAACGTGCCGGGCGGCCAGGCGCGCGGCGACGATCCGCAACGCGAGGGGCAGCCGTCCGGTGAGGCCGACGAGTGGGTGCGTACCGTCGAGGCCGTCCCGCCCGGAGACGGCGCGCAACAGCTCGGCGCTCTCCTCGTCGGACAGCGGCGCGAGCGGAAAGCGCGTCGCGCCGTCCAGCGCGGTGAGGGGCGATCGGCTGGTGACGATCACCGCGCAACCGGGGCCCGCGGGCAGCAACTGGCGGACCTGGGCGGCGTTCGCGACATCGTCCAGCACGAGCAGGGTGCGGGTGGGCGCGAGCAACGACCGGAGCAACGCGCTTGCCGCGTCCGGGTGTTCGGGCACGCCTCGTGGCTCCACACCGAGGTCGCGGAGCAGCGCGGCGAGGGCCTGCCCGGCGGTGAGCGGCGGCACGCCCGGCGTCGCCCCGTGCAGGCGCACGTACAGCTGGCCGTCGGGGAACTCCGCCCGCAGCCCGTGCGCCACCTGGACACCCAGCGCGCTCTTCCCGACCCCCGCCATACCGCTGACGACGGTGACCCGGGGGCGGCCGTCCCCGGCGGGCAGAAGCGCGGCGCGCAACGCCTGAACGGTGTCGTCGCGGCCGGTGAAGTGGACCGGTACGGGAGGAAGTTGAGCAGGTTTCGGAACAGCGGCGCCAGTGACGTCGGCGGCGATGGTGCTGGCAGCGGCGGAGGCGGCGGCAACAGTTCCATTCGGAGTGGCTTCCGTCCGAGGCACGCGAAGGGCACCGCACGCATCCACCCGCGAGACCCGGGAAGCCCGGGAGACCTGCACGGGAATGGCGGAAGCCGAAGCCGAAGCCGGAACCAGCGCCGGCCCCGAACCGGCACCCGCACCCGTGCCCGTGCCCGCACCCGTGCCGTAGGTCTCCGCCAGGATCGTGGTGGTGGCAGGCCTCAGAAGCGGGGCGTCCCGCGGGGAGCCGGACTCGGCGGCAGCCAGCTCGACGGTCCGCGCTCGGGAGCGGGCGGCGGCGGTCACCGCGGCCTCGCCTCCCAGGGCCCCATCCCCCAGACCTCCATCCCTCAGGTCTTCACCCCCAGGGCCCCCACCCCCCGGCTCCCGCAGGATCTCCAGATGGGCCTCCCGCACCGCGCTCCCCGGCTCCACACCGAGTTCGCGGACGAGCCTGTCGCGCAGGTCGCGGTGGACGGCGAGCGCCTCCGCCTGGCGGCCCAACCGGTGAAGGACCAGCATCAGCTGCCGGTGGAAGGCCTCACGCAGTGGGAACTCGGCGACCAACGCGGCCAGTTCGGGAGCGAGCCCGGAAAGCCGTACGCCCTGGTCGGCCGCTCCCCGGCTGAGCCCCAGTTCGGCGTCGTAACGCCACTCCAGCGCGAACAGCCGTGCCTCCTCCAGCCGTTGGACGAGGGAGATCCCGCCACCTTCCGGGGACCAGCCGTCCAACGGCGTGCCGCGCCACAGCGCGAGCGCCGCCAGGGCCTCGCCCAAAGCCCTCTCCCAGTCGCGCCGCGCGTGTGCCGCGCGGGCGGTCAGGACCCGGGCCTCGAAGACCCGTACATCCAACTCATCACCGGCTACGCGCAGTTGATAACCGGACGCCACCGACCTCAGACGGTCCGGATCGTCCAGGAGCCGCCGCAGACGAGTCACGTGATTCTGCAGCGAGGCATGCGCGGACGCGGGCGGGAACCCGCCCCACAACGCGTCCTTGAGCTTGTGCACGGAGACGACCCGCCCCGGTTCCAGGAGCAGAGCGGTGAGCAGGACGCGCCCCTTGGCGCTGCTGACCGGGCGGGGGACGCCACCGGCGTCGTACAGGACCGTCGGCCCGAGCAGCCCGAAGCGCAACCGGCACGGACGCACGGGCGTGGACGCGGACGCGGGGATGGACGTGGACGCAGACGCAGACGCGGAAGTGGGGGTGGACGTGGACGGGGGCGGGGACGTGCCGGGCAGACCGGACCCCCGTTCCGACCGTGTCCCGCCATCCACCCGTTCGCCCACCCGTTCGCCCTCCCCGTCGGCGGCGTCGGGCGGCCGGAATCCGACGCTCCGCCAACCCTCGGGCGAAACTACGTGCCCCGCCGCACCGTTCGCCCCATGTTAGCGATCGGTTGGCGTGGCCTGATTTGATCACCGCATCGGATCCGGTCGCTCCGGTACGCGGTAGGCGTCGTAGGTCGCCGCGACTCGGGGGAGTGTCGCCGTCGCGACCGGGTCCGAAGGTCCCATGGAAGACGCGTGAGACACCCGCGTACCGGGCGGAACCCTCGACCTCGAGAAGCTCCGGCCCCTCACCGCTACCTCAGATGACGGGTGGCCGCCCCAGCCGCGTAAGCCGCCACACGGTCCTCCAGCGCATCGGCCGCCGCTCCCCCGCCGACGCCCTCAGCCCCTCCACGAAACCGCCGAACCACGCCCGCAGCCCACCGACGGACCGCGTCCGTACGAGGGTCAGCGCGATCCAGACCGCCAGGTGGACGGGGATGAGCGGCAGGGGCAGCCGCCGCCTGACCAGCCAGACGCGGTTGCGGGCGGTGACGCGGTAGTAGATGGCGTGCCGGGCGGGCGACGTCTTCGGGTGCTGGAGCAGCAGCTGGGGCTCGTACCGGATGGTCCAGCCGGCGTCGGCGGCCCGCCACGCCAGGTCGGTCTCCTCGTGCGCGAAGAAGAACTCGGCGGGCCAGTCCCCCGTCTGCGCGAGCATCTCCATGGACAGGGCGTGGCCGCCGCCGAGGAAGCAGGTGACCTCGCCGCCCCGCAGGGGGTCCTTGGCGCCGAGCCGGGGTACGTGGCGCCGCTGGGTCTCGCCGTTCTCGTCGGCGATGCGGAAACCGACGATGCCCAGGCGAGGCTCGACGGCGTACAGGTCCCGTACCGTCCGCAGGACGTCTGGGTCGATGAGCAGCCCGTCGTCGTCCAGTTCTACGACGACGTCCACGTCCCCGAACTCCCGCAGGCGCCGCAGGGCGACGTTGCGGCCGCCCGGGCAGCCGAGGTTCTCGTCGACCTCGATGGCGGTGACCTCACCGGGCAGGCCCAGCCGCTCGGCGAACTCCGGCAGCGGACAGCCGTTCCCGACGATCACGATCCGCTCGGGTGCGACGTCCTGCTTGGCCACCGACGCGAGCAACGCGTCGACCTCTTCGGGCCGCGTCCCCATCGTCACCACGGCCACCGCGATCCGCGGCTCCCTCGACACGACGCCCACCCCGATCTCGACCTCGTCGGACAATCAGAGAACGATGCTAGCCGTTCACGCTGTGGACTCCTCAAGTACGCGATTTCGTAAGGGTGTCGCGGCGCGTCCCGGACTGCGTTCCCCGTCCTGTACGTACCTGGCCCCCGGCCGTCTCACAACCGCGCGACGCTCCGACGCCCGTCACGCCAGGCCGTCAGCCAAAGCCGCCACGCCAGATCATCACGTCAGGCCCCCACACCGGACCGCCACACCGGACCGCCACGCCAGGCCGTCACTCCGGACCGCCACTCCACTGGGTGCCACTCCGCTGGGTGCCTCAGGGGGCCCGACGACCGGTAGCGTGTCCATGACCCGCTTCCGGCGCCCGGACAGACCACAGAAGCCAGAAGCCAGAAGCTAGAAGCTAGAAGCCCGACCCGCAGGGCCGAGCGGGGCCGAGCAGGACCGAGGGAAGAACAGGACCGAGGGGAAGAAGGGCCCACGACATGACCGTAACCGTCTCCCTCATGCTGATGGCGGCCGTCGCCCTGACCGCCGCGGTCGTGGGGCCCCGCGTCCTGACCGGCGCCTCCTGGCCCGAACGGGAGCCCGTACTCGCGCTGTGGGTGTGGCAGTGCCTGGTCGCCACGGTCCTGCTGTGCTGTCTGTCGTCGCTCGTACTGAGCGCCTCCGCCGTCTTCCACACGGTCCGCGCCCACGTCTTCGCACCCGCGCCGCCTTCCGTCACCGCGGCGTACGACCTGGCCGCCGCCCCGCCCTGGACCACCGCGCTGACGCTGCTGCTGGCGGGCGGCGCCGCCTGGACGACGGCGATGCTCGCCCGTGAGGTGACGGAGGCCCGCAGGCGCAGTCGGCTGCGCCGGGAGCACCTGCGCGAACGGGCCCCCGAGCTGCCGGCCGGGCTGCCGACCTCCCGCGGCCCGCTCCTCGTACTGGAGGACGAGTACCCGGACGCCTGGTGGATGCCGGGCAACCCGGCCCAGCTCGTCGTCACCACGGGCGCCCTGCACCGCCTCACCGACCACCAGCTGGACGCCATCCAGGCCCACGAACTCGGTCACGCCCGCGCCCGCCACGACTGGCTCCTGCATCTCTCCCAGGCGCTGGCCGGCGGCTTCCCGGGCATCCCGGTCTTCCGTGACTTCCGCGACCAGACGCACCGCCTCGTCGAACTCTCCGCCGACGACACGGCCTCGCGCCGCTGCGGCCACCTCACGACGGCGCTGGCCCTGATCGAACTGAACCAGCACCGGGGCGTACTCTCCTGCGCCACCCCGAGACCCCTGCTCCACCAACGCGTGGAACGCCTCCTGGACCCCCCACCCCGCCTCACCCGCTCCCACCGCCGAGGCACAACAACGGCCGCGGCATTGGCCCCACTGATCCCACTACTGATCGCCTTCGCCCCAGCCTTGACGACCCTGGCCTCGTAACGCCCGCAGCCCCGCCCGCTACCGCTGCCGCAGCTCTCCGAGGATCGCGGGAATCGTGTCAGGCAGTGCACAGTCCGCGAGTGCCGAGGCGATACCGCAGGAGTCATTCATGGGAATTCACCCATGGACGCGTCCCAGCGGAACTCGTACCAGCACGCACCCGTCGATGCCGAGCTCCGCGCACATCGCCTCTGCGCCTGCCCGGATACCGCGCACCGCCGAGCGGAAGACGGTCTCCCCCGCGAGCGTCCGCCCGCGGCCCGCGCCCATCCACCGCGGGAAGTCGGCGTATTCGGGATCCAGCGGCACCCCCTGGTCCCGGGAGATCTCCTCCAGCTCACCCTCGGAGAGACCCCAGGACTCACGGCCATCGACAAGACCCTCGTCGACCAGCCGCGCGTACACCGTCCGGAACGGGCCCTCCGGGTACGCGGCCCAGGCCGACACCGGCGACGAGCATCTCGCTGACGGCCTGCTCAGCGGCCTCCAGTACCTCGCGCTCCATACACGTGATCGCGCGGCGGCAAGCGGCAACGCCTTACTGCGGGCAACGGTTCAGCCGGTGACGGCGGAGTGTCCGCCCAGTTCATGCACTACCGTCACCACAACTCCGCCGAGCCTCTCGGGGGCCCGGGCCCGCACCGAGGCCGTGTCGGCTTCACCGTTTCCAACGTGGACGAGCTAGCCGCCGGTGGTCCAGAACTTGAAGCGGCCGCCCGCAGGTTGGGCTCCGGTCTTGCCCAGGCGTTCGGCCGCGCTGACGATCCCGCAGTTCTCCCCGGCGGGGGAACTGCGTCAGCGCTACTGGTCCCGCGAGTCGCGCATTTCACCGCCTGATCGCAGGTAATCTCCGGTGTCAAATTATGAGGCAATAGAACCGCGGAAGAATGGCCGTCCTACCGTCGGCAGCCCCGAGTCGCCTCGTCCGCCAAGAGGCGACTGGTGAAGCCCTCGGCGCATAGCCGCTCGTACGCGCGGAGGGCGGCTGCTCAGGGCAGGACGGGCCTCTCAGGAGGCGCGATGTCGGAGGTGGCGGGCCGCGACGGCATGGGCACCCCGCATGCTTTCCCCGACGCGTCGAACACGATCCCCGCCCCCTCGGGGACCTCTCCCGCGCTCAGGACAACCTCCCAGCCGTTCTTCACCAGGTGCCAACCCTCGCCACCGTCCTCGGCCGGTATCCGCTCCATCCGTCCCCAGCCCCGTGCTTTCAGCACGGCCAACACCGAGTCCACGGCCTCACGCTTCGGCGCGTCCTCAGTCCGCAAGACCCCCACCACACGGCACGGATTGCCCAACTCGCTCATGTCAGGGAAACTCAACCGCCCGATCCCCGCGGCCCTGACCGCAGACCGGACATCACCCTGCACGGCATCGACGGTCACCTCGTCCTCGGCCGCCTTTTCCGCCACACGAGCGGTCGTTGTCGCCCGCTCGCCCGCCGCGCCGTCGCTGTCACCGCCGCCACAACCTGTCAGCGCCGTCGTCACCGCTATCGCGGCCACGGCCACTCCCACCCCACGCATGTGTCCTGCCTTCGCATTGTTTCGTGTGCCGTGGAGTGTCACACACAAGCGACCACCCGAACGATGCAGGTCAGGGCAGCAGAATCCATCACCCGAAAGGCTGCACGTCGCACGCCGGCGCGTGCCCTGAGCGCGCAGGCGGTGGCCTGGTTTCACCCGTCCCAAGACCAAGAAAAGCTCGAACCCCGTCCCGATCCCCCGCCGTTCATCCCGTACCTGCACGCGCACAAGACAGAGCAGGAGGGAATGCGGGCCGTCGCCGGGGACGAGTGGCAGGAGCACGACGCACTCTTCACGCGGCCGGACGGTCGCCCCCTCGATCCCCGAGCCGACTGGGAGGAGTTCAAAGACCTGCTCGCCGAAGCGGGAATCGACGACCGCCGTCTGTACGACGGGAGCCGCCACACCGCCGGCACGATCCTGAACGAGCTGGGGGTGGACATACCCACGATCATGGAGATCCTGCGGCACACCGTCGCACGGCGCGCGCTCTCCGGCGTCGCCGCACCCGCCAAAAGCAAAAGCCCCAGGTCACGGCGAGTGAGTCCTGAGGCTTCCACAGAGCCGCCTTCGGGATTCGAACCCGAGACCTACGCATTACGAGTGCGTTGCTCTGGCCATCTGAGCTAAGGCGGCGCGCTGCGGAACTATGGTGCGATCTGCAACGTCAGCAAGTCTACACAGTTTCCGGGGGTGCTCCGTACCGCCCCGGAGGCGCCCCCGGAGTCACCCTCAGAGGCACCCCCGGCGGGCTCGCCGACAGCCCGGTGACGGACAGGCGGCGGGTCGGTGGCGGGTCGGCGTCAACCCGGTGGTGGACCGGCGTCGGCCCAGTGACGGACCGGCGGCGAGTCGGCGGCGCACCCGTCGCGGACCCGTGATCACGTCGCCGAGCAGCGTTTTCCCTTTTGGGGAGGGGTGCCTTCCAGTAGGTACTCGTTGATCGCGGAGTCGATGCAGGCGCTGCCGCGCCCGTACGCCGTGTGGCCGTCGCCGTCGTAGGTCAGGAGCGCTCCGGAGGAGAGCTGGGTGGCGAGGGCCTGCGCCCAGGGGTAGGGGGTCGCGGGGTCCCGGACCGTACCGACGACGACGATCGGCGCCGCGCCCTTCGCCTCGATGCGGTGCGGCTCCCCGGTCGGCTTCACCGGCCAGTAGGCGCAGTTCAGCGAGGCCCAGGCGAGGCCCCTGCCGAAGACCGGGGAGGCCTTCTCGAAGTCGGGGACGCCCTTCTCGACCTCCTCGGGGGAGGCGAAGGCGGCGGGCAGGTCCAGGCAGTTGACCGCCGCGTTGGCGGACATCAGGTTGGCGTACGTGCCGTCCGCCTCCCGCTCGTAGTAGCTGTCGGACAGGACGAGCAGGCCCGCGCCGTCCTTGTCCTGCATGGCCGTGGTGAGGGCCTCGCGCAGTTGCGGCCAGGCCCCCTCGTCGTACATCGCGGCGATGACGCCGGTCGTGGCCAGCGCCTCGCCCAGCTTGCGGCCGTCCGCGTCGCCCGCGTCGATGGGATCGGAGTCCAACTGCTGGAAGAAGGCCTTCAGGTTCTTGCCGACCTGCTCCGGCGACGTGCCCTTCCCGCCCAGCGGGCAGTCGGACTCGGTCACGCAGTCCTTCGCGAAGGACCGGAAGGCCGTGTCGAAGCCGGCCGTCTGGTCCCGGTTCAGTTTCCGCGCGGGCAGGGACGGGTCCATCGCGCCGTCCAGGACCAGCCGGCCGACACGCTCCGGATAGAGGCCCGCATAGGTCGCCCCGAGGAACGTGCCGTACGAGGCACCCACGTACGTCAGCTTCTCGTCGCCCAGCGCGGCCCGTACGAGATCCATGTCACGGGCCGCCTCGACCGTGGACACATGGCGCAGCACGTTCCCCGAACGCTGTCCGCAGGCCTCCGCGAACTCCTTGTAGGCGTCGACCAGCTCACTGGTCTCGCGCGCGTTGTCGGGGGTCGTGTCGGTCTGCGTGTACGCGTCCATCCGGCGCCCGGTGAGGCATTCGACGGGCGCGCTGCGGGCGACGCCCCGCGGGTCGACCGCCACCATGTCGTAGCGGGCGCGCACCTTCGCCGGGTAGCCGATCCCGGCGTACGACTGGAGGTAGTCCACCGCCGATCCGCCCGGCCCTCCCGGGTTGACCAGCAGCGAGCCGATCCGTTTGCCCGGCCCCGTGGCCTTCTTGCGCGCCACGGCCAGCTTGATGTCGCCCTTGGTCGGCTCGGCGTAGTCGAGCGGGGCCTTCAGCGTGCCGCACTCGAAGCCGGCGACTCCGCAGTCCCGCCAGACAGCCCGCTGCCCGTAGTACGGGGCCAGCGCGGACGGGGTGGCCTCGGGCAGCGCGCGCAGCGCCACCGATCCGGCCGGGCTCGCGGAGCTCGTCGAACTCCCCGCGGAGCAGGCGGAGACGAGGAGTCCGGCGACGGCGAACAGGGTGCCGTACGCGCGGAGGGAACGATGGGCCCGGGACGACCCGGGCCTGCGCCTGGTGTACATCGACCGAGCGTAACCCTGTGCGACGGATTGATTGCTCAGGGTTGCACGCATGCCTCGTACGAGTGACGACGCCAACTCCCCGTTCGAGCAACCTCAACCCGCCGCGCTCAGCCGGCCCCCGGTGTCCGCCAACCCGCCGCGCTCAGCCGGCCCCCGGTGTCCGCCAACCCGCCGCGCTCAGCCGGCCCCCGGTGTCCGCCAACCCGCCGCGCTCAGCCCCCGGCCGCCTACCCTCAGCGCTCAGCCCTCGGTGGGGGCCCGCGTCACCCCGCCCGCAGTGCCATCGTCATGGCCTCCACCGCCAGCAGCGGTGCCACGTTCCGGTCCAGGGCCTCCCGGCAGGCGGCGATCGCCTCTATCCGGCGCAGGGTGGCCTCGGGCGACGAGCCGCGGGCCAGCCGGTCCAGCGCGTCCTGCATCTCCGTGTTGGCGAGGGCGAGGTCCGTGCCGAACTGCAGGGCGAGCACATCGCGGTAGAAGGCCGTGAGGTCGATCAGGGCCAGGTCCAGGCTGTCGCGCTGCGTACGTGTCTTGCGGCGCTTCTGCTTGTCCTCCAGCTCCTTCATCACACCCGCGGTACCTCGCGGCATACGGCCGCCGGGCCCCGCGCCGAGGGCCGCCTTCATGTCCTCGGTCTCCTTGACGTCACCCTCCTCGGCGACCTGTTTGGCGTCCTCGGAGGCCGCGTCGATCAGCTCCTGGGCCGCCTTGAGACAGGCGCCCACGTCGTCGACCCGCAGCGGCAGCTTCAGGACGGCGGCCCGGCGCGCGCGGGCCCGTTCGTCGGTGGCGAGGCGCCGGGCGCGCCCGATGTGCCCCTGGGTGGCGCGGGCCACGGCGGCGGCGATGTCCGGCTCGATGCCGTCGCGGCGTACGAGGACATCGGCGACCGCGGCCACCGAGGGCGTCCTGAGCGTGAGGTGGCGGCACCGGGAGCGGATCGTGGGCAGCACGTCCTCCAGGGAAGGCGCGCACAGGAGCCAGACCGTGCGGGGGGCTGGCTCTTCGACGGCCTTCAGCAGGACGTTGCCCGCGCCCTCGGTGAGGCGGTCGGCGTCCTCCATGACGATGACCTGCCACCGGCCGACCGCCGGGGACAGCTGGGCGCGGCGGACCAGGTCGCGCGTCTCCTTCACACCGATGGAGAGCAGGTCGGTGCGGATGATCTGCACGTCCGCGTGCGTACCGATGAGGCTCGTGTGGCAGCCGTCGCAGAATCCGCAGCCGGGGATCCCGCCGAGGGCTCGGTCGGGGCTGGTGCACTGCAGGGCCGCCGCGAAGGCGCGCGCCGTGGTGGAACGGCCCGAGCCCGGCGGCCCCGTGAAGAGCCACGCGTGCGTCATCTTCGAGGCCTCGGGCAACGGGGTGTCGGCCGCGACCGCGGTGACCAGGGCGTCGGCGTCCCGCGCGGCGGCCTCGAGCTGCCCGCTCACCTTCTCCTGGCCCACCAGGTCGTCCCATACGGTCATGGGGCGCCGCCCTTTCGTCGAACCCGCCGTCGAACCCACCGTCTCACCCGACGGCGGGTTCGACGGCGCGTGTGTCGTCATGCCCGCCGCCGCGTCCCACGGCGCACGTGTCGTCACGCCCGCCGTCGCACCGGTGCCCTGCTGTGTCGCTTCTGTCGTTTGTGTCGCCGCGTCCCATTGTGCGGGAGGGCACTGACAACGAGGCCCGACGCCGGCAGCGCCCGCTGCCGACGTCCTTCCCGACGGTGCGGTCAGCGCCGCCGGCGCCCGTTGCCCTCGCCCTGCCCGTCCCGCTCGTCGTCCTCACGCGGGCCCAGCAACTCGTCGGCCAGGGTCGGCAGATCGTCCAGCGGGGTCTCCTCCGCCCAGTCCGAACGGGGGCGCCGCCGCGGCCTGCCCTCGGCGTCGACCTGGGGCAGCTCACGGGTGCCGCCGTCGGAGGCACCGGTCCGGTCGGTCCGGTACCCGGGAGGCACCCGGTCCTCGGGCCCACGGCCGCGCTCGTCCCGTACCGGGGGAAGGACCGCCGTCTCGTCCGCGGCGGGCTCCGGCCGGACCGGCGGCAGCACCGCGGTCTCATCGGCGGCTCCCTGCGGAGCATGCGGGGCTTGTGAGCCCTGTGGGACCTGCGGCAGCACAGCCGTCTCGTCGCCGGCCGACCCGCCGACAGGACCAGCGGCCCGACCGTCAGTCGGCCGGGCGTCCTGCGGCCGCACCGGAGGCAGCACGGCCGTCTCGTCGACCGGACCGCCGGAGGCGTTCGTCGGCGTCACCATGGGCGTCTGCACGGTGCTCTCGTTGTCCGGGCTGTCACTGTCCGGGCTGTCACTGTCCGGACTCTCGCGGTCCGGGCTCTCGCGGTCCAGGCCCCGGCCACCCGCGCCCCTACTATCAACCCCCGCCCCGGACGGCGCCGCGGCCGCCGCCCGTGCCGAAGCCGCCGCGGACGCGGAAGCGGTGGTGGCCGCCGCGGCAGCGGCAGCGGCCTCCGCCGCCCGTCGCGCCTCCTCGGCCTTGACCAGCGCCTCCTCGGCCTTCCGCTGCTTCTCCAGGCGCCGTTCCTCGGCCTCGGCCCGCAGCCGGGCCTCCTCCTCCGCCTGCTTGCGCCGGCGCTCCTCCTCGGCCGCGCGGGCCTTCTCCTCCGCGAGCTGCCGTGCCTTCTCCTGCTCGGCACGCACGCGTGCGGCCTCGGCGCGTTGGCGGGCCTCCTCGGCCTGCCGCTCCGCCTCGCGGCGCTGCGCCTCTTCCAGTTCGAGCCGCTTGCGCTCTTCCTCCTCCGCGCGCAGCCGGGCGAGCTGTTCCTGGCGCTCGCGCTCCAGCCGCTCCTCCTCGGCCTTGCGGGCCGCCTCTTCCTCGGCCTTGCGGCGTGCCTCTTCCTCGGCGGCCCTGCGTGCCTCCTCCTTGGCCTTGATCTCGGCCTCGGAGAGCGGCAGCACCACGTCGAGCCGGTGCCGGATCACGGTCGTGACGGCCTCGGGCTCCTGCCCGGCGTCGACGACCAGGTAGCGGCCGGGGTCGGCGGCGGCCAGCGTGAGGAAACCGGACCGCACGCGCGCGTGGAACTCGGCGGGCTCCGACTCCAGCCGGTCCGGCGCCTCGGTGAACCGCTCGCGCGCGGTCTCCGGGGCGACGTCCAGCAGCACCGTCAGATGCGGTACGAGCCCGTCCGTGGCCCAGCGGTTGATGCGGGACACCTCGGTGGGGGACAGATCGCGCCCCGCTCCCTGGTAGGCCACCGAGGAGTCGATGTACCGGTCCGAGACCACGACCGCGCCCCGTTCCAGCGCGGGCCGCACCACGGTGTCCACGTGCTCCGCGCGGTCGGCGGCGTACAGCAGCGCCTCCGCGCGGTGCGAGAGTCCGGCCGACGACACGTCGAGCAGGATCGACCGCAGCCGCTTGCCGACGGGGGTGGCGCCGGGCTCGCGCGTCACCACGACCTCGTGTCCCTTGGCGCGGATCCACTCCGCGAGGGCCTCGGCCTGGGTGGACTTGCCGGCTCCGTCGCCGCCCTCCAGGGCGATGAAGAACCCGGCGTCGGTGGGCGCCTGCACCGGGTCGTCCCCGCCGCGCAGCGCGTCCCGCAGGTCGTGCCGCAGGGGTACTCCGGAGCGGTCGTCGGCCTTGGCGAGGACCAGTGCGGCGACCGGCAGGAGCAGCGCGCCGACCAGCATCAGCGTGAAGGCGGCGCCGCCGTGCGCGAACACGAACTTGCCGTTCTCCAGGCGGTGCGGGCCGATGGCGGCCGCCACCAGCGGCGCCACCAGGACGCCCACGGCCACGAAGACCCGTACGACCGCGTGCAGGTGTTCCGTCGTCCGCGCGCGGCGGTAGTCCTCGGCCTCCTGGTCGAGGAGCGCGTGGCCGGTGTTGGCGGCGACGCCCGCGCCGATGCCCGCGAGGCCGACGATCAGGAGCACGGTGGTGACGTCCGGGACGAGTCCGGCGGCGAGCAGCGCGATGCCCGTGAAGGCGATCGCCAGGGCGAGCAGCCGCCGGCGCGACAGGGACGGCAGCAGCTTGGGGGCCGTACGGATGCCGACCACGACCCCGCCGGTCACCGCGAGCACCAGCAGCCCGAACGTCACCGGGCCGCCGCCCAGGTCCTTGGCGTGCAGCACGGCCACGGCGACGGCGGCCGCGACGGCCCCGGCGACGGCCGCGCAGGCGAGCACCAGGAGCGGGATGGCCCCCGTACGGCCCTTGTCGATGCCCGAACCCGTCCTGGGGCGGCGCAGCCCTTCCAGCGGCGACCGCGCGCGCGGGGTCCGTACGCCGGGCAGTTCGAGGAAGGTGAGCACCGACAGGGACGCTGCGAACAGGCCCGCGGAGACGTACGAGGCGAGCGCCGCCTGGTGCTGGTCGAACCACGCGAGTCCGGCGCCCAGCAGGTTGTTGAGGAGCCCGGCGACGACGAGGGTCGCCGCCGCGAGGGGCGCCGCGACGAATCCCGTACGCAGGGAGAGGCGCCGCAGGGCGTCCATGTGGTCCGGCAGCGGCCGTACCGTCGCGCCCTCCAGGGGCGGCGCGGGCAGCAGCGCGGGCGCCGCGCTCTCGCGGCACACCGTCCAGAAACGCTCGGCGACCCCGATGACGAACGCCGTCACGAGGAGCACGGCCAGCGCGTTCTCGGGGGTCCAGTCGATCCACAGGGGCGCGATGATCAGCAGTACGGCCCGTACGCCGTCCGCGCCGACCATGGTCCAGCGGCGGTCGAGCGGGCCGTCCTGGGCGGTGAGGGAGGTGAGCGGGCCCAGAAGCACCGCTCCGAAGAGCAGCGTCGCGAGGATGCGCGCTCCGAAGACCGCGGACACGGCGAGGGCCACTCCGCGGTAGCCGCCTCCGAAGGAGCCGTCGGACACCGCCGCCTGGAGGGCGAGCAGGACCAGCACCAGCAGGGCGAGGGCGTCGCCGACGCCGCTCACCAACTGGGCGCTCCACAGCCGCCTCAGTTGCGGTACACGCAACAGCGCCCGGACGGCTCGCTCCCGTGAGTCTGCGACCAGGGAGTCGTCGGGGGCCGAAGTGTGGGCCGTTGGCTGCTCGGCTCGCGTCATCCCGCCAGCCTATCCGGACCGGCCCGGTCCCCGAAGAGGGCCCCGAACAAGCGAACGCCCTCGACACCAAGTGGTGTCAGGGCGTTCGTTCCGGGTACCGAAGGTCAGTTGATCCTCTGTGAGGAACAGCTCAGTCCTCGGCGGTCACCTTGGCGGTTGTGGCCTTCGCGGTGGTCTTCTTGGCGGCCGTCTTCTTGGCGGTGGTGGTCTTCTTTGCCGCCGTTTTCGTAGCGGCCGTCTTCTTTGCCGCTGTTTTCTTCGCCGGCGCCTTCTTGGCGGGGGCCTTCTTCGCCGCCTTCTTGGCCGTCTTCTTCGCCGGCCCCTTCGCCCGCTTCTCCGCGAGCAGCTCGAAGCCCCGCTCCGGAGTGATCGCCTCGACGCTGTCGTCGGACCGCAGGGTCGCGTTGGTCTCGCCGTCGGTGACGTACGCGCCGAAGCGGCCGTCCTTGACGACGACGGGCTGGCCGCTGACCGGGTCCGCGCCGAGTTCCTTCAGGGGCGGCTTGGCGGCCGCGCGACCGCGCTGCTTGGGCTGCGCGTAGATCGCGAGGGCTTCGTCGAGGGTGATCGTGAAGAGCTGGTCCTCAGCTGTCAGGGAGCGCGAGTCGGTGCCCTTCTTCAGATACGGGCCGTAGCGGCCGTTCTGCGCGGTGATCTCCACGCCCTCGGCGTCCGTGCCGACGACGCGCGGCAGCGACATCAGCTTGAGGGCGTCCGCGAGCGTCACCGTGTCCAGGGACATCGACTTGAAGAGCGAGGCCGTACGCGGCTTCACGGCGTTCTTGCCGGTCTTCGGGGTGCCCTCGGGGAGCACCTCGGTGACGTACGGGCCGTAGCGGCCGTCACGGGCGATGATCTGGTGGCCCGTCTCGGGGTCGGCGCCCAGCTCGAAGTCACCGCTCGGCTTGGCGAGCAGTTCCTCCGCCAGCTCGACGGTCAGCTCGTCGGGTGCCAGGTCCTCGGGCACGTCGGCGCGCTGGTGGTTCTCGGCGTCCCTCTCGCCCCGCTCCACGTACGGGCCGTAGCGGCCGACGCGCAGCATGATGTCGCTGCTGTCCACGCGGAACGACGACACCTCGCGGGCGTCGATGGCACCGAGGTCGGTGACGAGCTCCTTGAGGCCGCCGAGGTGGTCCCCGTCGCCGTTGCCCGCCTCCGCGGCGCCGGTCGCCTCGCCCTCACCGAAGTAGAAGCGCCTCAGCCACGGAATGGACAGGGCCTCGCCCCGCGCGATGCGGTCGAGGTCGTCCTCCATCTTGGCGGTGAAGTCGTAGTCGACGAGCCGCCCGAAGTGCTTCTCCAGGAGGTTGACCACGGCGAAGGACAGGAAGGAGGGCACGAGGGCCGTCCCCTTCTTGAACACATAGCCGCGGTCGAGGATCGTGCCGATGATCGACGCGTACGTCGACGGGCGGCCGATCTCCCGCTCTTCGAGCTCCTTGACCAGGCTGGCCTCGGTGTAGCGGGCCGGGGGCTTGGTCGCGTGGCCGTCGACCGAGATCTCCTCGGCGGTCAGCGGATCGCCCTCCTCGACCTGCGGGAGGCGGCGCTCACGGTCGTCCAGCTCGGCGTTCGGGTCGTCCGCGCCCTCGACGTACGCCTTCAGGAAGCCGTGGAAGGTGATCGTCTTGCCGGACGCGCTGAACTCGGCGTCCCGGCCGTCGGAGGCCCTGCCCGCGATCTTCACGGTGACGGAGTTGCCGACCGCGTCCTTCATCTGGGAGGCGACGGTCCGCTTCCAGATCAGCTCGTACAGCCGGAACTGGTCACCGGTCAGACCCGTCTCGGCCGGGGTGCGGAAACGGTCGCCCGAGGGACGGATCGCCTCGTGCGCCTCCTGCGCGTTCTTCACCTTCCCGGCGTACGTACGCGGCTTGTCCGGCAGGTAGCTCGCGCCGTACAGCTGCGTGACCTGAGCGCGGGCCGCGGTGATCGCGGTGTCCGAGAGGGTCGTGGAGTCCGTACGCATGTAGGTGATGAAGCCGTTCTCGTACAGCTTCTGCGCCACCTGCATCGTGGACTTCGCGCCGAAGCCGAGCTTGCGGCTCGCCTCCTGCTGGAGCGTGGTCGTACGGAACGGCGCGTACGGCGAACGTCGGTACGGCTTCGACTCGACGGACCGTACGGCGAAGGCGGTGTTCTCCAGGGCGGCGGCCAGCGCGCGGGCGTTGGTCTCGTCCAGGTGGAGGGTGTTCGCACCCTTGATCTGCCCGAGCGAGTCGAAGTCACGGCCCTGGGCGACGCGCTTGCCGTCGACCGCGGTCAGCCGGGCGACCAGGTTCGACGGGTCGCTGCGGTCGCCGGCACGGCCGGTGCCGAACGTGCCGGTGAGGTCCCAGTACTCGGCGGAGCGGAAGGCGATGCGCTCGCGCTCCCGCTCGACGACGAGACGGGTCGCGACCGACTGGACGCGGCCGGCCGACAGCCGCGGCATGACCTTCTTCCACAGGACCGGCGAGACCTCGTAGCCGTAGAGGCGGTCGAGGATACGGCGGGTCTCCTGGGCGTCGACCATGCGCTGGTTGAGCTCGCGCGGGTTGGCGACGGCGCTGCGGATCGCGTCCTTGGTGATCTCGTGGAAGACCATCCGGTGGACGGGGACCTTCGGCTTCAGGACCTCGAGGAGGTGCCACGCGATGGCCTCGCCCTCGCGGTCCTCATCGGTTGCGAGGAAGAGCTCGTCGGAATCCTTCAGCAGATCCTTGAGCTTCTTTACCTGGGCCTTTTTGTCAGCGTTGACCACGTAGATCGGCTGGAAGTCGTTCTCGACGTCCACGCCGAGCCTGCGCACCTCGCCGGTGTACTTCTCGGGCACCTCCGCGGCGCCGTTGGGGAGGTCGCGGATGTGCCCGACACTCGCTTCGACGACGTATCCGGGGCCGAGATAGCCCTTGATCGTCTTCGCCTTGGCAGGCGACTCGACGATGACGAGTCGGCGGCCGCCGTGTGCGGTCTCGCTGGTCGGGGACAACTTCGCTCTTCTCTCCGGTCGACGCAGGGGGTCTCGCCCCAGGCCTTGAACCCGGGGGTCGGGTCATGCTGACGCTGCGGAGTGTGACGGTACATCCCGCCCCCGTGTCAAACGGGAAAAGCCCGCAACGGCCACTCGAACGGTAACCCGACTCCCGCCATTCCTGCCGCCCGGAGTGCCGACCAGCCCTTTCCGGGACATCCGGAGCGTGACCTATCAATTACCGGAGAGGAGAAGTCCGACCGGCGTCGATCTTGCCCGCGCCCGCCGCCGTACGGCGATTCCAGGACAGCGGGGACGGCGTTTCCCGGACAGCGGACCGGCGTTGCGCGGGCGGCGGGGCGGCAGCGCGCGGACAGCGGAGGCGTGGTCTATGCGCGGGGCAGACCGGCGCGGCGACCGCTGCCGGCGCTCAGACGCGAGTGAAACACCACACCGCGAGGAGCACGGCGGCCGTCCCGGCGAAGGCCGCGACCGTCGCCGATGCGACGGGGCTCACGCCGTGGGCGACGGGGGCGCGCTGCCGCAGCCGGACCGCGGTCCACAGCAGCAGCCCGCCCCCGAACAGGGCGAACACCGACCCCGTGAAGATCGCCGGTCCGCTCTCCATGACTCGCCCCTCCGCCCTCGTGTGTCCCTCGGGGTCCCGCTCTCGCGTGTCCCGGGTCTCGCCTACGCGTGCTCTGGGTCTCGCCTTCGCGTGCCCCGCGTCCCGCCTTCGCGTGCTCTGGTCGGGACGCTGGCACCTCCGGGAGACCGGAATCCCAACCCGGGGTGAACGGGAGGCGGCCGGCTCCGTGCACCCCGGCGCGGGACAGCTCACAACCGCCCACACCGCTGCCGCACCGCCACTCCCTCACCGGGAGCGGGCCGCCCGGAAGGGACCCGCCACCGCACGCACACGGAGCCGACCACGCCGCCGGGTGGAGTCCGTCACACCGCGCCGGGGGCCGGCGTCTTTCCGCTCGTCTGCGCGCATGCAGTCCACGACGCCGAGGTTCGGCACCGACTCGGACGGCGTTCCGGACCGGACGGCCCGCACACAGTCCCCCGTCCTCAACGGCTTCACTCCATCCGCTGCCCCCGGACACCGGGAGGCAGCGGGGAAGGCGTCCCGGGGCCCCGCGAACGTCACCGCGCCGCGGGCTCGATGAATCCCTGTTCGACCAGCAGCCGGATCTGCGCGGGCGTCCGGTCGCGCAGCAGCACCGGGTCCTCTCCGACCAGTTGGGCGATGGCGTCCAGGATGCGTCCCGCGCTCAGCGTGCCGTCGCAGACGCCCGCGAACCCCGCGCCGACCGTGTCCACCTTCGTGGCCCGCCGCATACCGCGGTGCTGGCGCAGCACGACGTGCTCCGGGTCCTCGGCACCGGGCAGCCCGACCTGCTCCTGCACGACCTCGCCGACCAGTTGGAAGTGCGCCGCCAGCAGGGCCGCGTCGTCGTGCTCCCGCAGATAGTCGACCCGCTCGAAATGCGCGCGCACGGCGTCGCCGAGGGGCTGTTCGACGGAGTGCGGCCACTCCTCCAGGACGACCGAGGGCAGCTCCGCGTCCGACCTGCGCAGCGTGATCCAGCCGAATCCGACGGCCTTCACCTTGCGCGCCTCGAACTCGTCCAGCCAGGCGTCGTACCGCGCCTGGTACTCGACGGGATCGGCGTGGTGGTCGCCCGCGTCGCGCAGCCACAGTTCGGCGTACTGCGTGACGTCCTGGACCTCGCGCTGCACGATCCACGCGTCGCAGCCGCGCGGCACCCAGGAGCGCAGCCGCTCCTGCCAGTCCTCGCCCTCGACGTGCTGCCAGTTGGCGAGGAACTGGGCGTATCCGCCTGCGTTCAGCCGGTCGCCCGCCTGCTGGACGAGCGTGCGGCACAGATCGTCCCCGCCCATCCCGCCGTCGCGGTAGGTGAGCCGGGCGCCTGGGGAGATCACGAAGGGCGGGTTCGAGACGATGAGGTCGAACGTCTCGTCGCCCACCGGTTCGAAGAGGGAGCCCTCGCGCAGGTCGGCCGCCGGGGCCCCGGACAGGGCGAGCGTGAGCGCGGTGATGTGCAGCGCGCGGGGGTTGAGGTCGGTCGCGCTCACGCGCGTGGCGTGCTGTGCGGCGTGCAGCGCCTGGATCCCGGAACCGGTGCCGAGGTCGAGCGCGGAGGCGACGGGGGTGCGCACGGTGATGCCCGCGAGTGTCGTGGACGCGCCGCCCACTCCCAGTACGACGCCTTCGTCATGGCTGCCGATGCCGCCGGCCCCGCCGACCGCGCAGCCCAGGTCCGAGACGATGAACCAGTCCTCGCCGCCCGGTCCGCCGTACGGCCGTACGTCGACGACGGCCGCGACCTCGTCCCCGCCGACGCGGGTCAGCCAGCCGCTCTCCAGGCAGTCCTCCACCGGCAGAACGTCCGCCACGCGCGCGTGCGGCACGGGCTGCTGCAGCAGGAACAGCCTTACGAGTGCTTCCAGCGGGGAGTCGCCCCGGGTGGCCCGGAGCGCGGGCACGGTCTCGCTGCGGGCCAGCGCCGCGTACGCGGGGGCTCCGAGCAGGTCGAGCAGCCCGTCGGCGCTGAAGGAGGCGCCCAGGAGGGCGTCCCGCAGCCGTGCGGTGACGTCGGTGCGGTCGAACGAGGGCAGCGGTGCCAGGCTGGTGTTACTCACCCGCCCATTGTGACGCGCGAACGACGCCGGACGGGCGGCATCCACGCCACGCGGCCCGCGTCACCCGGCCTACGTCACGCGGCCCGCGCTACGTCCTGGCCCGCGCCATATGCCCCGTGTGGTCCGCCCGAGCGGGGCCACGCGCCGGAGTCGCCGCCCGGCACCCCCGCGCCGGGCGGCGACTCCGCCGGGGTCAGCTCTTCGTCGCCGCGGCCGACGGGGACGCGCTCTTGCAGCTCTCCTGCTTGGCCATCGCCTTGCCCACGTCGCCCTCCTCCAGCTTCGCGAGGGCGTCGTTGCCGCTCTGGCTCAGCTTGTCCAGTTGGGTGGCGATCCCCTTCAGACCGTCGGCGAACTTCGCCTGGTCCTTCGTGTCGAGGTCGTCGACCTGCTTCTTGAGGTCGCCGTACGACGCGGAGATGGTGTTGAGCTCCTTGACGGCGTCCGTCTTCTTCTTCTCGCCGCCCTCGACGTCCGGCGCCCCGGCCTTGTTCACGGCGCTGCCGATCGCCTTGTAGGCGTCGGACATGTCCTGGAAGGCCTGGGCGTCGGTCTTCTGGACGTCCGCCGGGGTGCTGTTGTCCGAGGTCTGCTTCTGGATGGCGGTGTTGGCGGCCGAGATCTTCTTGGCCTGCGGCTTCACCGCGTCACAGACCTGCTTGGCCCAGGAGTTCAGCTTGTCGCTGCTGTCGTCACTGCTGCTGCATCCCGACAGCGCCAGTACCAGTACCGCACCGCCGGACAGCGCGGCCGCGAGCTTCTTGTTCACCGGGTTGGTCCCTTCCATGGCTCTCGGCCCCGGAACATACACGCCAATCGGGCGACACCACCGTGACGAACATCCGTTTGGACCACTATTGAAGCCATTTGCACCAGGCGCGGAACGGGCGAGATAAGGCTCACGAAACAGGGCGTACACGCAGGCGTACACACAGACGGGCGGGCGGACGGCACGTCAGTACGTACCGTCCGCCCGCCCGTTGAGCGCAATCCGCTCAGCCGGGCCAGGGGGCTAGGAGACCACCGCCGGATCGACCGGCTTGGCCACCCGCTCGGAGTTGCCCTCGTCGCCGACGGCGATGCCGCGCCGCTTGGACACGTACACCGCGCCGATGATGACGGCGAGCGAGAGCGCCGCGATGAGGATCCGCATGGCCACGCTCTTGTCCTCGCCGTAGCTGAACTTGACCACTGCCGGCGCGATGAGCAGCGCCACCAGGTTCATCACCTTCAGGAGGGGGTTGATCGCGGGTCCCGCGGTGTCCTTGAAGGGGTCACCGATCGTGTCGCCGATCACCGTCGCGGCATGGGCCTCGCTGCCCTTGCCGCCGTGGTGGCCGTCCTCGACGAGTTTCTTGGCGTTGTCCCACGCGCCTCCGGAGTTGGCGAGGAAGACGGCCATCAGCGTGCCGGTGCCGATGGCGCCCGCGAGGAAGGCGCCGAGCGCGCCGACCCCGAGTGTGAACCCGATCGCGATCGGCGTCAGTACGGCGAGCAGACCGGGCGTGGTCAGCTCGCGAAGCGCGTCCTTCGTACAGATGTCTACGACGCGCCCGTACTCGGGCTTCTCTGTGTAGTCCATGATCCCGGGGCGCTCGCGGAACTGCCGCCGCACCTCGTAGACCACGGCCCCGGCCGACCGCGACACCGCGTTGATCGCCAGCCCCGAGAAGAGGAAGACGACCGCGGCGCCCGCGATGAGCCCGACCAGGTTGTTGGGCTGCGAGATGTCCATCATCAGGTTCATCGGAGCGCCCGGACCCGAGACCTTCTCCCCCACGTCGTTCGCGGCCGTGAGGATGGCGTCCCGGTACGAGCCGAAGAGCGCCGCCGCCGCCAGTACCGCGGTGGCGATGGCGATGCCCTTGGTGATGGCCTTGGTGGTGTTGCCGACGGCGTCCAGGTCGGTGAGCACCTGCGCGCCCGCGCCCTCGACGTCGCCCGACATCTCGGCGATGCCCTGCGCGTTGTCGGAGACGGGCCCGAAGGTGTCCATGGCGACGATGACGCCGACCGTGGTCAGCAGACCCGTTCCGGCGAGGGCCACCGCGAACAGCGCCAGCATGATCGACGTACCGCCGAGCAGGAAGGCCCCGTAGACGCCGAGGCCGATCAGCAGGGCGGTGTAGACGGCCGATTCGAGACCGAGCGAGATACCGGCGAGGACGACGGTGGCCGGGCCGGTGAGCGAGGTCTTGCCGATGTCCTTCACCGGGCGACGGGTCGTCTCGGTGAAGTAGCCGGTCAGCTGCTGGATCAGCGCGGCCAGCACGATGCCGATGGCGACGGCGAGGAGCGCGAGGATCCGCGGATCGCCGGCCTTGCCGAGGATGGCCTCGTCGGTGACACCGTCCAGGTCGGCGTACGAGGACGGCAGGTAGACGAAGACGGCCACGGCCACGAGCACCAGTGAGATCACCGCGGAGATGAAGAAGCCACGGTTGATGGCGCTCATCCCGCTGCGGTCCGCACGGCGCGGCGCGACCGCGAAGATGCCGATCATCGCGGTGATCACACCGATCGCGGGCACGATCAGCGGGAAGGCGAGCCCGGAGTCGCCGAACGCCGCCTTGCCGAGGATCAGCGCGGCGACGAGCGTGACGGCGTACGACTCGAAGAGGTCGGCGGCCATACCGGCGCAGTCGCCGACGTTGTCGCCCACGTTGTCCGCGATGGTCGCGGCGTTGCGCGGGTCGTCCTCCGGGATGCCCTGCTCGACCTTGCCGACCAGGTCGGCGCCGACGTCGGCCGCCTTGGTGAAGATGCCGCCGCCGACACGCATGAACATGGCGATCAGCGCGGCGCCGAGACCGAAGCCCTCCAGGACCTTCGGCGCGTCGGCCGCGTACACCAGCACCACACAGGAGGCGCCCAGCAGACCGAGCCCCACCGTGAACATGCCGACGACGCCGCCCGTGCGGAAAGCGATCTTCATGGCTTTGTGCGAGACGGCGGTGAGATCCTTTTCGGGCTCACCCTCCGCCGGGGTCGCTTCCCGTGCCGCGGCGGCCACGCGGACATTGCTGCGTACGGCGAGCCACATGCCGATATATCCGGTGGTCGCCGAGAACGCCGCGCCGATCAAGAAGAAGACCGATCGGCCGGCACGCTGATTCCAGTCGTCCGCGGGCAGCAGCATGAGCAGGAAGAACACCACGACGGCGAATACCCCGAGGGTACGCATCTGCCTGCCCAGGTAGGCATTCGCGCCCTCCTGGATCGCGACCGCGATCTTCTTCATGCTTTCGGTGCCCTCGCCCGCCGCGAGCACCTGGCGGACCAGGACCCCGGCGACGGCAAGCGCCGCAAGGGCGACGACCGCGATCACCACGACGATGAGACGGTTGTCGTCTGTCAGTACTGCGGCTGCGAGGGTAGTGGACTGGTCAAACTGATGAGGGGTAGAAAGCCCCGCCATTCGTCCTCCTTGACGCTTGGACCGAGCTCAAGATGTGGACGGATTGTAGGTACCGGAACCTGATCAAAACAGTGCGCGGTAAGCGGAATTGGCCTTCACATGCTCTTCAGCAAATGATCCGGCGATCCGCAAGGGGCTCGAAAGTGGTAATGCCTCAAACGCATTGACGCCAGGTCCATTACCGTGCGGCGCGGCGTAAAGCTGATCGTATTGTTGATCGAAATCCAGATCGTGAATTAATTCACGAAATAGGCGTGGCTTGATCCGGAGGGCGTGGGGGGCCCTGCGGGGGCCCAGCCCGGTCCAAGGGCAACTGTCGTCGGGTGCCCGATGGGGTGGCACGAGGGTCGCTGATGACGGGCGAACCGCCGAGCGACGGTGGGCGCCGGCGCCCTTCCGGGATGCCTCCCGAGAGGGACGGCTGTCGACACCTGAGGGGGTGCGCGATGGAAGGCCGCCGGAAAGCCTCCGCTCAGGGACGGGGACGAACGCGCCAGAGAGGGCGCCAGAGCGACAGCGGGGCGAACGCCGACAGGCGGGGGCCGGGTGACGGACTCGGGCCGCGAGGCAGGCTCCTGGATGACCGGCTGAGCCGGCACCAGCACGGCCGCCGGCCGGCTGACGGACCGGCCGGCCGGTCAGCCGGGCTGCGGGGCCGGGTGGCTGGCCGGGCGGCCGGTCGCAGCAGGGCCGGTCGGTCGGCTGCGGGGCCGGAAAGCGGGCGGGCATGCCAAAGGGCCCTGGTGAGCAGGGCCCTTTCGCACAGGTTCAGGCAGTACCAAGAGGGGTGGATCAGGAAACGAGCGTGGCCGGCGGCGTGGTGGGCCAGCTCATCCTGATCAGTCCGCCGTTCTCACCGGCGGTCACTTCCACGTCGTCGACGAGGCCGCTGATGACCGCGAGGCCCATCTCGTCCTCTTCGGTCTCGACGTCCGCGCCGTCGGCTCCGCCATGGGCACCCGGCGACTTGTCACCGGGAACCGTGTGCGGCGCCTCATCGCCGACCTCGATGGAGAAGAGCTTCTCCTCCTCGATCAGCGAGACCCGCACCGGCGCCGAGATTCCGGCGCTTTGGTGCAGGCCGACGGCCCGGGTGCAGGCTTCGCCCACGGCGAGCCTGACCTCGTCGAGGACGGCCTCGTCCACTCCGGCCCTGCGCGCCACCGCTGCCGCCACCAGTCGGGCGGTCCTGACGTGCTCGGGCAGCGCGCTGAAGCGGAGTTCAACGGTGGCCATGCATCCCCCTCGGAACTACGGGCGTGCGGTCGGGGGGTCGGGTCGCCGAGACCTGACCCCCCTCCATTGACTTCTGCCTCCCGGGCCGTGCCCGGGATTCGGCTGTGACGGCTGACCGGCCAGTCAGCAGGGACGGGCCGGACCGTGGCCGCTCAGTCGGTGGCCGCCACCGCTTCTTCGACCGAGGTGTGGATCGGGAACACCTTGGTGAGACCGGTGATGCGGAAGATCTTCAGAATGCGCTCCTGGTTGCAGACCAGCCGGAGCGAACCCTCATGGGCACGCACCCGCTTCAGGCCGCCCACCAGAACGCCGAGACCGGTCGAGTCGAGGAAGTCCACGCCCTCCATGTCGACGACAAGGTGGAAACTGCCGTCGTTCACCAGCTCGACCAGCTGTTCGCGCAACTTGGGCGCGGTATATACATCGATTTCGCCACCGACCTCGACGACCGTACGATCGCCGACGGTACGGGTCGACAGGGACAGGTCCACGGATCCTCCAGCACCTTGCTATCGAGCGGTCATCCCAAGGGACACCTCGGCGGAGCCCCCGGGACGGTTCGCCAGCCGCGATGGCATTCAATCACTTACCGGCAGGCGTGCACGACGCCTTGGGCCCATTGTCCGTCATGCCAGTGACACACTCGATGCCGATGGCCAATAATCTCCGACCCGATCGAACCTCGACGGACACCGCGTCCCGCCCCTCGCCGGGCGAGATCCTGGACCGGCTGGCCTCTGGGCCGAGCCGGGCTTCGCGCATCACTCATACGGAGCACTTGCCCCCACGTGAGGGTCGCCATGCCGTGTGGCCCGACCGGATCCGTTCGGAGGTCATCGCGGCGGTGCAGTCCGCCGGTATCGAGCACCCCTGGGCCCATCAGGCACTCGCGGCCGAGCACGCCCTGGACGGCGAGTCGGTGATCGTCTCCACGGGTACGGCCTCCGGCAAGTCCCTGGCGTATCTCGTCCCGGTCCTGTCGACACTCCTCGACGGTTCCGAGGCGCCGAACGGTCGCGGCGCGACCGCCCTCTACCTCGCCCCGACCAAGGCCCTCGCCGCGGACCAGCGCCGATCCGTGAAGAAACTCTCACATCCGCTGGGCCACGCCGTACGTTCCGCGGTCTACGACGGGGACACCCCCGTCGAGGAACGCGAGTGGGTACGCCAGTACGCCAACTACGTCCTCACCAACCCCGACATGCTGCACCGCGGGATACTTCCCTCCCACCCCAAGTGGGCCTCCTTCCTGCGCGCCCTGCGCTATGTCGTCATCGACGAGTGCCACACCTACCGGGGCGTCTTCGGGTCACATGTCGCCCAGGTGCTCCGCAGGCTGCGCCGCCTGTGCGCCCGCTACGGCTCCTCCCCCGTCTTCCTCATGGCCTCGGCGACCGCCGCCGAGCCCTCCGTCGCCGCCTCCCGTCTCACCGGTCTGCCCGTGGTGGAGGTCGCCGACGACGCCTCACCCCGCGGTGAACTGGTGTTCGCCCTCTGGGAACCACCCCTCACCGACCTGCATGGCGAGAAGGGCGCCCCGGTCCGCCGCTCCGCCACCGCCGAGACCGCCGACCTCCTCACCGACCTGACCGTGCAGGGCGTCCGCTCGGTCGCTTTCGTACGGTCCCGCCGCGGGGCCGAGCTGATCTCGGTGATCGCCCAGGAACGGCTCTCCGAGGTCGATCGCTCCCTGGCCCGCCGCGTGGCCGCCTACCGCGGCGGATACCTCCCCGAGGAACGCCGCGCCCTCGAACAAGCCCTCCACTCCGGCGAACTCCTCGGCCTCGCCGCCACCACCGCTCTCGAACTGGGCATCGACGTCTCCGGCCTGGACGCGGTCGTCATCGCCGGCTACCCGGGCACCCGCGCGTCCCTGTGGCAGCAGGCAGGCCGCGCGGGCCGCTCCGGACAGGGGGCACTGGCCGTACTGGTCGCCCGGGACGACCCGCTGGACACCTTCCTCGTCCATCACCCGGAAGCGCTGTTCGACCAGCCGGTGGAGTCCACCGTCCTCGACCCGGACAACCCGTACGTCCTCGCGCCCCACCTGTGCGCCGCCGCGTCCGAACTTCCCCTCACCGAGGAGGACTTCGAACTCTTCGGCCCGGCCACCGCCGAACTGATGCCGCAGCTGGAGGCCGCGAAACTGCTCCGCCGCCGCACCAAGGCGTGGCACTGGACCCGGCGGGAACGGGCCGCCGACCTGACCGACATCCGCGGCGGAGGCGGCAACCCGGTGCAGATCGTGGAGACCGGCTCCGGACGGCTGCTGGGCACGGTCGACGCCGGGGCCGCGCACACCAGCGTCCACGAGGGCGCGGTCCACCTCCACCAGGGCCGCACGTACCTGGTCGACGAACTGCACCTGGACGACTCGGTCGCCCTGGTCACCGAGGCCAACCCGCCGTATTCGACGGTCGCCCGTGACACCACGGCCATCTCCGTCCTGGAGACGGACGTCGAAATCCCCTGGGGCGACGGCCGGTTGTGCTACGGCTCCGTCGAGGTCACCAACCAGGTCGTCTCCTTCCTGCGTCGTCGTCTCATGACCGGAGAGGTGCTCGGCGAGACGAAACTCGACCTGCCTCCCCGCACACTCCGTACGCGCGCCGTGTGGTGGACGGTCACCGAGGACCAGCTCGACGCCGCCCGGGTGAACCCCGAGATCCTGGGCGGCGCCCTGCACGCCGCCGAGCACGCCTCCATCGGCATGCTGCCGCTCTTCGCCACCTGCGACCGCTGGGACATCGGCGGCGTCTCCGTGCCGCTGCACCCGGACACCCTCCTGCCCACCGTCTTCGTGTACGACGGCCATCCCGGCGGCGCGGGCTTCGCGGAGCGCGCCTTCCACACCGCCCGCGAATGGCTCACCGCCACCCGCCAGGCCATCGCGTCCTGCGAGTGCGACGCCGGCTGTCCGTCCTGCATCCAGTCCCCCAAGTGCGGCAACGGCAACGAGCCGTTGCACAAACGGGGAGCCGTACGCCTGCTGACAGTCCTCCTGCAAGGAGCCCCGACAGCACCGGCAGCACCAGCAGCACCGGAGGAACAACCCGGGGGAGGCTCGCCCGAGGAGGCGGAGCAACACGTCGGCCAGCAGCCGGACGTCGTCACCGCGACCGAGCCCGCGGAGGGGTAGAGCCTGGCGCCGCGGGTGCCGGCGGACCTGCCGTGACCCCTGGCGCCATGGGTCCGGCGGGTGGGCCTGCCCGTGACCTCACCTCGGCCGTCAGCGGCCCCCGCCCCGCCTCGACCGTGACGTCCGAGATCTCGCCCCGGACGTCACACCGCACGATCCGGGTGCCCTGGGCCCGTGCCACACGGTCCGCCCGGGCACATGCCTCCGCCCCGCCGCGCATCCAGTGGTCGGCCGCCGCGAGCGCCGCCAAGTCGGCCGCGCCGCCCGCCCGATGACGAACCACCACCGCCTGCCCCATCGCCAGCACGGCACCGAAGACCACGCACAGCACCGCGAGCGCGCCCACGGTCCAGACGGTGGCCGACCCCCGGTCCGACACCGACCCCACCGCCCAAGACCTCGTACGCCCCCGGAGACCACCTCCCCTCGCCTCTACCCGCTCACCCGGCTCACCCAACTCTCCGGGCCCTCCTGGCCTTCTCGGCGCCCTCGCCGTCTCTGTCACTCCCACCACCCCCGCCGTTCTCACCGCACCGCCCCCACCGTCTCCTCCGCCAGGGCAGTTGCCTCCTGTGTGAGGTCGAGGGCCAGCGCGTCCGGGCCGGGGGTCTCGGCCTGGACCCGGACGTGTACGAGGTCGCCTTCGCGTCGGACGGAGATCCTGGCGCCACTCGGCGCCGCCTGCCGGGCGGTCTCCGTCACCGTGCCCGGCGGTTCCTGCCGGGCCGCCGCGCGAGCGCCCGCCCGGGCCGCGTCCACGCACTGGATCAGCGCGGCAGCGGCCAGCAACGCCCAGACCAGCGCCATCGTGAACGCGACCAGCACCGGCAGCACCACAGCCGCCTCCGCCGTCACGAAACCGCGGTCCTCGCGCGCCCTCGCCTCAGAACTCCCCACTGAGCGCCCGCCCGACGATGTCCTGCAGAGCCCCGCGCACCTGCCCGCTGGTCAGCACCTCGTAGAGCAGCGCGGCGAACCCCACCGCCGCGATCAGCCCCATCGCGTACTCGGAGGTGACCATCCCGGCGTCCCTCCGCCCCGGCCTTGCCAGCCCTGCCCGACACACCCGGTCCCACCCCTCCAGAACCCACGCCCACGCCCGTACACGCACCCGTACCCGCACTGCCTTGCCCATCCGAACCCCCGTACAGCTCTGTTCCGTTGACCGTTCACCGTCGACCTGTGGAGCCGTCGACCTCGCTCACTCGTGGTTTCGCCCGTCACCCAGCACCCCTCCCGTCACCCATCACCCCCACCCAGCACCCCGCTCGCCAGCCCGAGCACTACCGGCAGTACGCCGATCGCGATGAACGCGGGCAGGAAGCACAGCCCGACGGGAGCGGTGATCAGGACGCCCGCGCGTCGCGCCCGAGCCGTGGCGGCGCGCCCCCGTTCCGCGCGGGCCTCGGCGGCGAGGCGCGCGACCGGTACCGCCGCCGGTACTCCCGACTCACCGGCCCGTTCCAGCAGGCGGGCCAGTCCCCGGGCCCCGGGCAACGCGGCCAGCGCGCGCCAGGCCTCCGCCGGTTCACCGCCGAGTCGCACCTCGGCCGCTCCCCGCGCCAGCCGTGCCCCCACAGGCCCCTCCAGCGCGTCCCCCACCGCCCGGGCGGCCATGACGGGGCTCGCGCCCGCCGCGATGCAGGCGGCCAGCAGATCGGCGGCAAGGGGCAGTTGCCGCGCGGCCCGTACCGCGTCGAACTCCTCCGTCGGCACCGGTCTGCGCTGCCACCTCCACATCCCGAACGCGGCCACCAGCCCCACCAGGACCCCGGTCGCACCCCCGACGAACACCCAGCAGGCGCTCAGGGCGCCGATCACCGGCAGCCATCGCCGTACCGCGTCACGCAGTTGCGAGCGCCGTGCGAAGGAGGCGGCCTCCACAGCCGGTTCGCGTTCGTCGGCCAGGATCGTCAGGAGCGCCTCGAACCGCCCGCGGACCCTCCGCTTCCGCCGTGCCGCTCCCAGGGACCGGGCGAGCGCCCACAGTCCCACCGCCACGCACACCGCCGCCCCCAGCCTGTGGACAACCTCCGCACTCATCCGTCCTCCGCTCCCCGTACGATCCGCAGCGCCCACCACAGGCCGACGCCCTCCAGAACCCCGCCGACCAGCAGACAGCCGAGTCCCGCCCCGGTGTGCAGCACGACGTGCAGCGGGTCGGCGCCGAGCGCGGTGCCCAGGAGCAGCCCGAGCGCCGGCAACCCCGCGAGCAGTACCGCCGTCGACCGGGCGCCCGCCAACTGGGCCCGCAAGTCCGCACGCTGGTCCCGCTCCGCGCGCAGCGCCCCTTCGAGTCGGTCGAGCCCGGCCGCGAGACCCGCGCCCCGGTCCACGGCGACACGCCAGCACGCGGCGAGCCCCAGCAGTCCTTCGGCCCCGGGCCGCCGGGCCGCCTCGGTGAGCGCGCCCGGCACATCCCCTCCGAATCTCGCGGCCGCCAGTACCGACGCCTGGACGTCTCCGAGCCCTCCCGAGTCCCGGGCGGCGCCCAGCAGCGCCTCGCCCGGCTGCCGTCCGGCCCTGACCTCCCCCGCGAGCGCCCCGCACAGCGCGATCACCGCCGCTGCCCGCCGCTCCCGGGCCCGGCGCGCCGCTCCGGCCCGCCGAACCCTCCTTACCAGCGGGACTCCGAACGCCCCGAGGACGACCGGCACCACGGACGCTCCCAGGAGTCCGACCACCGCCCCGGCGACCAGTGCCCACCACTCGCCCCGCGTCCCGTGCAGCCGCCGAAGCCGTTCGCCCGTCCGCAGCGCCCGCTTCCACGGCGACGACGGCGGTGATGGTGGCCCGGTCCCGGCCGCCCCGCCACCCGCACACACCAGCCGCGCCCGCCGCGCCCCGTGCCCCGGCCCGCCCGTCAGCCAGAGCGCCGCCCCGGCACACACCGTCGCCGCCACCACCGACATCCCGCCGACCCCCGTCACAGCCCACCCCTCCGTTCGCTCATGCCACCGGTGCCACGCACGTCACCCACGCCCAGCGCATCTCCCACACCACCCAGGTCACCCGGGCCGCCGAGCAGTTCTCGCAGCCGTTTCCATCCGCGCTCGTACCTGAAGGCCTCCGCGCCCCAGCGCAGCGCGGGCACCGTCACGACCAGCCCTGCCGGATCCCTCTCCAGCACGTGCACCTCGGCGATCCGCCGCCGTCCGGCCCGGTCGCGTACGAGATGGAGCACCACCGACAGCGCCGCCGCCACCTGGCTGTGCAGGGCGGCCCGGTCGAGCCCGGCGGCCGTTCCCAGCGCCTCCAGGCGAGCCGGCACCCCCGAGGCGGCGTTGGCGTGCACGGTCCCGCAGCCGCCTTCGTGCCCCGTGTTCAACGCGGCCAGCAGCGCGACCACTTCGGGGCCCCGGACCTCACCGACCACCAGGCGATCCGGTCGCATGCGCAGCGCCTGGCGCACCAGATCCTGGAGCGTGACGAGTCCCGCGCCCTCCTGGTTGGGCGGTCTGGATTCCAGCCGTACGACATGGGGGTGGTCGGGGCGCAGCTCCGCCGAGTCCTCGGCGAGCACGATCCGCTCACCTGGCCCGACGAGGCCGAGAAGCGCGCTCAGCAAAGTCGTCTTGCCACTGCCCGTCCCGCCGCTGATCAGGAACGACAGCCTCGCGTCGAGCAACGCGCGCAGCAGCCGGTCCCCGCCCGGCGGTACCGTCCCGGCGGCCACCAGTTCGGCGAGCGTGAACGCCCTCGGCCGTACCACCCGCAGGGACAGGCAGGTCGAGCCGACGGCGATCGGTGGCAGCACCGCGTGCAGCCGGGTGCCGTCGGGAAGCCTGGCGTCCACCCAGGGGTGGGCGTCGTCCAGCCGCCGCCCGGCCACGGCCGCGAGCCGCTGTGCGAGCCGTCGTACGGCCGCCGCGTCCGGGAAGGACACGGCGGTCAGCTCCAGGCCGCCGCCACGGTCCACCCACACCCGGTCGGGCGCCGAGACCAGCACATCGGTCACCGAGGGATCGTCGAGCAGTGGTTCCAGCGGGCCGCTGCCGACCAGTTCCGACCGCAACCGCTCGGCCGCGCCGAGGACCTCGGCGTCCCCGAGCACCCGCCCCTGCTCCCGCAGAGCCTGCGCCACGCGCGCGGGGGTCGCTTCGCCCCCGCTCTCCGCCAGCCACTGCCGGACCCCGTCCAGCAACCCCGTGTCGGCGCTCACGCCGCCGCGCGGCTGCCCGCCCCCGAACGGACCCGCACCGGGACGACCGCCCGCGAACGGACCCATGCCCGGACTTCCGCCCGACAGCCGACTCCCCGGCCGCGCCTCCCGCCGGGCGATCACGCCGCCCGGCTGCCCGCCCACGAGTGAATCCGCGCCCGGTCGCCCGCCCGACAACCGACCCCCCGGCCGCACCTCCCGCGCCTCCCGCCCCGCGCGCACCGGAGAACCACCACGCAGCCCCGTACCCCCGTTCATACGCCCCCTCCGGCGATCGCGGCCCGCGCCCAGAACGACGAGCAGAAGCGGGCGAGCGGGCCTCGGCCGTCTCCGCCGGGTGGGGCGCCCCGCTCCTGGGCCGCCGACAGCCCCGGCTCCGTGGGCACCTCGCCCAGCAGGGGCAGTCCGAGGAGCCGGGCGACCTCCCGGTCGTCCAGACCCGGCGCGTACGGTCCGCGGACCGCGACGCGCAGGTCCCTCAGGACCATGCCGACCGCGGACGCCACCCGTCCGGCCGCCGCGACGGCGCGCAGCTCGGCCGGAACCACGAGCACCCCGAGGTCGATCTGGGCGAGGGCCTCCACGACCCCTTCGTCGATCCGGCGCGGCAGGTCCACGACCACCACCCCGCCGCGCCGCCGGGCGGCGGCCAGGACCGCGCGGACGGCCTCGGGCGCCACGGTGACGCAGTCGCCGCGGTCCCAGCTGAGGACCCGCAGGGCGTGCAGTGCGGGCAGCGACTCCTCCAGGGCTTCGCCGCCGACGCGTCCGTGCGAGGCGGCGAAGGCAGGCCAGCGCAGTCCCTCGACGGATTCGCCGCCGAGGAGTACGTCGAGTCCGCCGCCCAGGGGGTCCGCGTCGACAAGGAGGGTGCGGGCGCCCTGGCGCGCCGAGGTGACGGCGAGCGCGCAGGCGAGCGTGGACGATCCGGCGCCTCCGCGACCGCCGATCACGCCGACGGTGAGGGCGGGCGGTCCGACCCCCTCGGCCACGTCGGCGATGCGGTCGACCAACCATTGTTCGCCATCCGGCAGCATCAGCACATGGTCGGCACCGATCTCCACAGCCCTTCTCCAGACCCCGGGATCGTCCTGATCCCGACCCACCAGCACGACGCCTCGTCTGCGTGCGGCGCCGCGCACCCGGCGCGCGGCGTCGTCGCCGACGAGCACCAGCGGTGCCGTGTCCCAGCCGCCGCCGCGCTCCGGCACGCCGTGGTGGACTTCGGGCCGGGCGCCGGCCGCGGCGCACAGCCGCAGCAGGTCGTCCAGCAGATCCACGTCCTCGGTGACGATCAACGGTCCGCCCTGCCGCCCCTCGGCGGCCGACGGCCGGCCGTGTGTGATGGCTCCCGCCACGCTCTCCAGCCCCCTTCGCTGCTCCCCCGCGGAACCTCTGCGGCCCCGCGATTCCCGCCCAGCGCGAGAGCCGTCAACCGGCCCTCCATATGAACCGCCGATACGAACCGGCCATAGCCGCCGAACAAACGGAACCGGCCATGAACTTCCGCAAGCGGTACGCGCTGGAATCACGGTGCAGCGAAGCCGGAAATCGTGTGGATCTTGGTCGATAACTGTGGACAACTCGGCGCCTGTGAATATCGCCTTCACCCAAACCGGTGAGCGTTGTACGACTTCCTTGGCGCGACAGCACAGCTACACACAGTGACGAATCCTGTGCGGAGACAGAGAAACGCCGGGCCCCGCAGTGCGGGACCCGGCGCTCTCAACAACGGACGGGAAAACCCGTCCGGACATGCGACGACCCCCGCCGGGGGGGAGAGCGGGGGTCGTCCCCACGGTTTGACTCGGGGGGGGAGGAGCCAAACCGGGTTAGCACGGTCGCGAACGATCCGTGACTTCCATGGTGTACCCGAGAGCTCTCTCAGGCAAACCCACACGTCCCACACTAGCCCGAATGGCGGGCGCATATGCTCAACCCGTGGAAAACCACTCCTTGCCTCGTACAGCGGCCTTCTTTGACCTGGACAAGACGGTCATTGCGAAGTCGAGCACGCTCACCTTCAGCAAGTCGTTCTACCAAGGCGGTCTGATCAACCGCCGCGCGGTGTTGCGTACCGCATATGCCCAGTTCGTGTTCCTCGCGGGCGGCGCCGACCACGACCAGATGGAGCGGATGCGCGAGTACCTGTCCGCGCTGTGCCGCGGCTGGAACGTCCAGCAGGTCAAGGAGATCGTCGCCGAGACCCTGCACGACCTGATCGACCCGATCATCTACGACGAGGCCGCCTCCCTCATCGAGGAGCACCACACCGCCGGCCGCGACGTCGTGATCGTCTCCACGTCCGGCGCGGAGGTCGTCGAGCCGATCGGCGAACTCCTGGGAGCCGACCGGGTGGTGGCCACCCGCATGGTCGTCGGCGACGACGGCTGCTTCACGGGCGAGGTGGAGTACTACGCGTACGGCCCCACGAAGGCCGAGGCCGTCAAGGAGCTGGCCGCGTCCGAGGGATACGACCTGTCGCGCTGCTACGCGTACAGCGACTCGGCGACCGACATCCCGATGCTCTCGGCGGTCGGCCACCCCCACGCGGTGAACCCGGACCGCGCGCTGCGCCGCGAGGCCCTCGCGCGCGCGTGGCCCATCCTCGACTTCAACCACCCGGTGCGCCTCAAGCAGCGGCTGTCCGTGACGCCCCGGCCGGCCATCGTCGCGGCGGCGGCCATAGGGGCGGCGGCGGCCACCGCGGGACTCGTCTGGTACGCCAGCAGGCGCCGCGCGACGGTGAGCTGACCCCGCCCAGGAGGCGTCACTCCAGCCCCCTCGCCTCCTGTGGGCCCCTTCTTGCCCACTCCTTGTCCGTCCCTACGAGTCGACCGCCCGATTCGCTCGCTTTTGATCCCAAAAGTAAAGAAGTACAGCGAGGGGTTCCGCTTGCCTTGGACCAGGAGTACAAAGGGATTAACGGCCCGCGAGACCAAGGACATCCGAAAGGATCACCTTCAAACGCAACCGAGGCCCCACGGACCGCGCATGAACACCGGGCACCCACGCGACGTCGACCCGTCGATTACGGGCCAGCCGCACCAGGCGACGGGCAACAGTTCCCGACCTGATGGGCAACACTCCGAGGACGCTTGGTAACCCGGTGAACATGCCAGCGGCGGTACGGGAACCCGTACCGCCGCAACCCTGTGCAGGTACTTATGCCGCGCCCCGCTGCAGCGCCTCGCACACGGCCGTCGACTCCCTGGCGCCGAGTTCGACCGCCTTGCCGCAGTGCGCGATCCAGGCCGCCATCCCGTCCGGAGTGCCCGAGGCATAGCCGTCGAGAGCGGCGGCGTAGGCGGCGCGGCCGAGTTCCGCGTGGCCGACCTCCGGCGGGCAGACCGACTTGGGGTCGAGACCGCTGCCGATGAGGACGATCCGTTCGGCCGCGCGCGCGACCAGGCCGTTGTGGGAGCCGAAGGGGCGCAGCGCGAGCAGTTCGCCGTGCACCACGGCGGCGGTCACCAGGGCGGGCGCCGAACTCCCCGCGATGACCAGCCGCGCCAGTCCGTCGAGCCGGCCCTCGACCTCGGCGGCGTCCGGCAGCGGAAGCCCGATCAGCGGCGGCCCCGCGGCGCCCGCCGCCGGGGTCTCCGTGGCGGGCTCCCCGTCCCGACGTGGACGTCCGACCGCGTCCCCGTTGTCGGCGGCGGCGACCAGGTGCAGCCTCGCCAGCACCCTCAGGGGCGACTGGCGCCAGATGGACAGGAGTTCGCCCGACTCGGCGGTCAGCCGCAGAGCCGCGCCCACCACCCTGGCCTGGTCGTCCCCACTGAAGTCGGCCCTTCGGCGTACCTCTTCCAGGGCCCAGTCCGCGCCGGACAGCGCCGCGGATCCACGGGAGCCCCGCAGCGCCGCCTCTCCGGTGATCTCGTTGCTGCGGCGCCGCATGATGCGGTGCCCGTAGACCCGGTCCACGGCCTTGCGCACGGACTCCACGGATTCCGCCACACCGGGCAGCGAGCCAAGCGCCGCGAGGGGGTCGGCGTTCGCACCTGTCGCACCCGCTCCTGTCGTACTCATGAGTACGACCCTACGCACCCCCGGCCCGCACCCCACGAACGAGTGGTCTTCTTCACGTCCCGGAGCCCTCCGGGCCGGCGGGACCACTACGCTACATGAACATGAAAATTGCTTTCGTTGGGAAGGGTGGCAGTGGCAAGACCACCCTGTCCTCGCTCTTCGTCCGTCACCTCGCGACGACCGGGTCGCCGGTCGTCGCGGTGGACGCCGACATCAACCAGCACCTCGGCCCGGCACTCGGCCTCACCGACACCGAGGCGCAGAGCCTGCCCGCCATGGGCGACCGCCTGAGCCTCATCAAGGAGTACCTGCGCGGCTCCAACCCGCGTATCACCTCCGCCGAGACGATGATCAAGACCACCCCGCCCGGCGAGGGCTCCCGGCTCCTGCGGGTGCGCGAGGACAATCCGGTGTACGAGGCCTGCGCGCGGCCGGTGGAACTCGACGGCGGGGCCGTTCGTCTGATGGTCACCGGCCCCTTCACCGAGGCCGACCTGGGGGTGGCCTGCTACCACTCCAAGACCGGCGCGGTGGAGCTCTGTCTGAACCACCTCGTCGACGGCCCCGGTGAGTACGTGGTGGTGGACATGACGGCAGGCTCGGACTCCTTCGCGTCCGGCATGTTCACGCGCTTCGACATCACGTTCCTCGTCGCGGAGCCCACCCGTAAGGGCATCTCGGTCTACCGGCAGTACAAGGAGTACGCGCGCGACTTCGGCGTCACCCTGAAGGTCGTGGGCAACAAGGTGCAGGGCCAGGACGACATCGACTTCCTCAGGGGCGAGGTCGGCGACGACCTGCTGCTGACAGTCGGCCACTCGGACTGGGTACGCGCCATGGAGAAGGGCCGTCCGCCCCGGTTCGAGCAGCTGGAGGACGGCAACCGCCGTGCGCTGAGCGCCCTCCAGGCGGCCGCCGACGCGACCTACGGGCAGCGCGACTGGGAGCGCTACACACGGCAGATGGTCCACTTCCATCTGAAGAACGCGCAGTCGTGGGGCAATGAGCGCACGGGTGCCGACCTGGCCGCCCAGGTCGACCCCGCCTTCGTCCTGAGGGAGGCCGAGGCCGCCACGGCGTGAGCCGCACGCGGCCCGGGCGCTACGGCTTGACCGCCGGGGCGCCCGGCACTCCCTTCGGCGCCGGGGCCGGCCGGTCGGACAGGAACGACGCCCAGTCCTGCTTCGGAGCCTGGCCCACCTTGAGCGTGCGGAGCTTGTCGAGGGTCTTGGGGTCCTGGGCGTCGAGCCAGTCGGCGAGCTGCCGGAAGGAGACACACCGCACCTCGCGCTTGGTACAGACGCGCTCGATGGTCTCCTCGATGGCCCGCATGTACGTGCCGCCGTTCCAGGACTCGAAGTGGTTGCCGATGATCAGGGGCGCGCGGTTGCCCCGGTAGGCCCGGGAGAAGCCCTTGAGCAGGCCGTCACGCATCTGGTCGCCCCAGTACTCGTGCTTGTCGGGATCGCCCTGGGAGGTGGTGCCCGACTGGTTGACCATGAAGTTGTAGTCCATGGTCAGCGTCTCGAACCCGCGGCCCGGGACCGGGACGAGCTGCATCGAAAGATCCCACAGGCCCGCCTTCTTCCTGGGCCAGACCTGGTCGTTGACGCCACTGGTGTCGTAGCGGAAGCCGAGCTCGCGGGCGGCCCGCGTGAAGTTCTTCTGCCCCTCCAGGCAGGGCGTGCGGGCGCCGATGAGTTCCTTGTCGTAGTCGAAGGGCAGCGGTGAGCCCTTCGCCGTACCGGTGTTGGTCTTCCAGGACTTGACGAAGGACTTGGCCTGGGCGATCTCGTCCTTCCACTCGGCGACCGACCACTCACCCACTCCGCCGCCGCTGCCGCAGAAGTGGCCGTTGAAGTGCGTACCGATCTCACTGCCTTCGAGCCAGGCGCCGCGCAGCTGCTTCACGGTGTCCCGGATGCCCTGCTCGTCGTTGAAGCCGATGTCGGAGCGCCCGGGCGAGTGCTGCGGCGGCCGGTACAGATCGCGCTTGCCCTCCGGGAGCATGTACACGCCGCTGAGGAAGTACGTCATGGTCGCCCGGTTGTCCTTGGCCACCTTGCGGAAGTGCGAGAAGAGCTTCTGGCTGTCCTCGCCCGCCCCGTCCCAGGAGAAGACCACGAACTGCGGCGGCCGCTGCCCGGGCTTCAGCCGCTCGGCCCGGGGCAGACGCGGCTGCGCGCCGGTGAACGCGGTGGAGCCGTCGCCGATCAGCCGGACCGCGTTCTTCGGCGCCGGAGCACCCACGCCCTTCCTGGCCCCGTGCGCACCCTCGCCGTGCGCCTTCTCACCGTGGGCCCCCTCGCCCTGTGCGCCTTTTTCGGCTCCGGTGTCGCCGATCCCGCATCCGGCGAGCGCCGCGGCACAGACCGCGATGACGGCGACGCTCTTGGTGAACCTCTGAGTGGCGGCCATGCTCCGCCCACCTTCTTCCTTCAATCGGGACAAAACAGACGGCGAGGCCAAGATCGCAGGGGTCCCGAAAGGAGGTGGTGCGACAAGCCGATCAAAATGACTAATCACTCTCCGGAATGAAGCGTTGGACCATTTGCGCTATTTTTCCTGACACGTCCTTTACTCTCCATTACGATTCATTTACCGAGCGTTGTTAAATCCCGCCGCTGTACGCCGTGACCCACGGCCGCGCCCCCAAGCGACCGCGTAGCCCCGGAGGAGACGGGAACCATGACTGCCTTCGTCCCCACTCGCACCGACGACTCTTCGCACACCCCGGACGAGGGGCGGCCGCACAGCCCGTCCCCGCCCTGCCGCGACACCGCCCGGATCCCACGGATCCTCCGCCTGCCGAGGCCCCCTCGGCTCCCCCGGATCGCGGCCGCCGACCTGTCGGCCTCGGTCGCCGTCTTCCTGATCGCCCTGCCCCTGTCTTTGGGCATCGCCCTCGCCACCGGAGCACCGCTGCAGGCGGGGCTCGTGGCCGCCGCCGCGGGCGGACTCGTGGCCGGCCGACTCGGTGGCTCACCTCTCCAGGTGAGCGGCCCCGCCGCGGGGCTCACCGTGGTCACCGCCGATCTCATCCAGAAGTACGGATGGCGTACGACCTGCGCCATCACCGTCCTCGCCGGACTGGTCCAGCTCGGCCTGGGCTTCCTGCGGGTGGCCCGCTCCGCACTCGCCGTCAGCCCCGCGATCGTGCACGGCATGCTGGCCGGCATCGGCATCACCATCGCCGTCGCCCAGTTGCACATCGTGCTCGGCGGCTCCCCCAGCAGCTCGGTCGTCGACAACATCCGGGCGCTGCCCGCCCAGTTGTCGCACCTCCAGGTGGCAGCGCTGTCGATGAGCGCCCTGACACTGACCGTGCTGCTGGCCTGGCCTCGCGTCCCCGGGCGCGTGGGGCGGATGCTGCGTACCGTCCCGGCCGCGCTCGTCGCCGTCGCCGCGGCCACCACGACGGCCGCCCTCGCCGGGCTCACCCTCCCCAAGGTCGATCTGCCGTCCTGGCGCAGTCACGCGCTGGCCGGACTGCCCGAGGGTCCGGCACTCGGAATCGTCGCCGCCGTGCTCACCACCACGCTGGTGTGCAGTGTCCAGTCGCTCCTGGGTGCCGTCGCCGTGGACAAGCTCACGGCCAGACGGCCGGCTCAGCAGGGGCGTTCCGACCTCGACCGCGAGCTGCTCGGACAGGGCGCCGCCAACATCGTCTCCGGCACCCTCGGCGGGCTCCCCGTCGCGGGCGTGGCCGTACGGACCTCGGCGAACGTCCAGGCCGGCGCCCTCAGCCGGAACTCCACGATGCTGCACGGCGTCTGGATCACGGTGGCCGCGCTGCTGATGGTCCCGTTCCTGGAGCTGATCCCCCTCGCGGCACTGGCCGCCCTGGTGATGGCCGTCGGCATCCAGATGGTGTCCCTGCACCACATCCGCACGGTCACCCGCCACCGAGAGGTGCTGGTGTACGCCGTCACCACCCTCGCCGTCGTCGTCCTCGGAGTCCTTGAGGGCGTCACCCTCGGGATCGCCATGGCCGTCGGCGTCGCCCTGCACCGCCTCACCCGGACGCGGATCACCCGCTCGGTGGGCCCGGACGGCGTCCACCACGTGCGCGTGCGCGGGCAGTTGACGTTCCTCGCCGTGCCCCGGCTCAGCCGGGCCCTGCATCTGGTGCCGCCGGGGGCCGATGCCGTGATCGAGCTAGACGGCTCCTTCATGGACCACGCGGCGTACGAGTCGCTGCACGACTGGCAGAGCGCGCACACCAGCCACGGCGGCTCCGTCGAGCTGACCGGGCGCACCGGAGCGCGGCTCGCGGAACCGCACGTCAAGGACGACGACGGGCAGTCGTCACACTGCCACTGCCGTCCCTGGACGCCCTGGCGCAACCACCACTGCGAGAGCCCCGAGACACCGCCGCCCGGCGGGCACCGCAGCGGGCACCAACTGGCCAGCGGCATCAGCACGTTCCAGCGCAACACCGCACCCCTGGTGCGCGGCGAGCTGGCCCGGCTCGCCCGGGAGGGGCAGCAGCCCTCACAGCTCTTCCTGACGTGTGCCGACTCCCGGCTGGTCACATCGATGATCACTTCCAGCGGCCCCGGCGACCTCTTCGTCGTACGCAATGTCGGCAATCTCGTGCCGCCGCCCGGTGAGGAGAGCGGCGACGACTCGGTGGCCGCCGCGATCGAGTACGCGGTGGAGGTGCTGCGGGTGCGGTCCATCACCGTGTGCGGGCACTCCGGATGCGGGGCGATGCAGGCGCTGATGAACACCGAACCGGGAGGCGCCCGGACACCGTTGAAGCGGTGGCTGCGGCACGGACTGCCGAGCGTGGAGCGCATGACCGCCGAGGACCGGCCCTGGACCCGGATCGCCGGACGGGCGCCCGCCGACGCCACCGAGCAACTCTGTCTCACCAACGTCGTGCAGCAGCTGGAGCATCTGCGGGCCTACGAGTCCGTGGCCCGCGCACTGGAGGAGGGTGTGCTCGAACTGCACGGGATGTACTTCCACGTGGGCGAGGCCCAGGCCTACCTCCTCACGGCGGCCGCCCCCCGCGACGAGGAGGAGGGAGAGCTCTTCGACCGGGTCGCGGCGACGGCCCTGTACGACACCCAGGCCTGAACCACCGCGGCCTGACCCACCGAGCCCGGGCGCCCCTTCGGCTTGCCCCACCGCGCCCGGGCGCCGCGCTTCGGCCTGAACCACCGCGTCCGGGCGGCACCCCGGCCTGAACCGCTCCCTTCCCCCGTCCGTGAGAACGTGTGGCCGCCCGTGTCCGCGGGCAGGCCACCCGCACACAGGATCCAGCGTCCATGATCCGGCACACAGGTCTAAACCAATTCCCGGACGGCCCTTGTCACCAGGGGCTTGCGTCTGATGAGCTGTGGCCTGGGACACAACGGGCGCCCCTGGCACAGCACCGCAAGGGAGATGTCGTGAGCAACGAAAGCCTGGCCAACCTGCTGAGCGAGGAGGGGAAAGCATGAGCGAGCCGTCCTCACTCTCCAACCTGCTCAAGGAAGAACGCAGGTTCGCGCCGCCCGCCGACCTGGCCGGACACGCCAACGTCACCGCGGAGGCGTACGAGCAGGCCAAGGCTGACAGGCTCGGCTTCTGGGCCGAGCAGGCCCGCCGGCTGACCTGGGCCACCGAGCCGACCGAGACCCTGGACTGGTCGAACCCCCCGTTCGCGAAGTGGTTCCAGGACGGCAAGCTCAACGTCGCCTACAACTGCGTGGACCGCCATGTCGAGGCCGGCCACGGCGACCGGGTCGCCATCCACTTCGAGGGCGAGCCCGGCGACAGCCGCGCCATCACCTACGCCGAGCTGAAGGACGAGGTCTCCAGGGCGGCCAACGCCCTCACCGAGCTGGGCGTCGAGAAGGGCGACCGGGTCGCCGTCTACCTGCCGATGATCCCCGAGGCCGTCATCTCGATGCTGGCCTGCGCCCGCATCGGCGCCGCGCACTCGGTCGTCTTCGGCGGCTTCTCCGCCGACGCCATCGCCACCCGCATCCAGGACGCCGACGCCAAGCTGGTCATCACCTCGGACGGCGGCTACCGCCGCGGCAAGCCCGCCGCGCTCAAGCCGGCCGTCGACGAGGCGGTCTCCCGGGTCGACGGCGTGGCCAAAGTCCTCGTCGTGCGTCGTACGGGCCAGGACGTCGCGTGGACCGAGGGCCGCGACGTGTGGTGGCACGAGATCACGCAGAAGCAGTCCGCGGAGCACACGCCCGAGGCGTTCGACGCCGAGCACCCGCTGTTCATCCTCTACACCTCGGGGACGACGGGTAAGCCCAAGGGCATCCTGCACACCTCCGGCGGCTACCTCACCCAGGCCGCGTACACGCACCACGCCGTCTTCGACCTCAAGCCGGAGACCGACGTCTACTGGTGCACCGCCGACATCGGCTGGGTCACCGGGCACTCGTACATCACGTACGGACCGCTGGCGAACGGCGCGACCCAGGTGATGTACGAGGGCACGCCCGACACCCCGCACCAGGGGCGCTTCTGGGAGATCATCCAGAAGTACGGCGTGACGATCCTCTACACGGCCCCCACAGCCATCCGTACGTTCATGAAGTGGGGCGACGACATCCCCGCGAAGTTCGACCTGTCGAGCCTGCGGGTCCTCGGGTCGGTCGGCGAGCCGATCAACCCCGAGGCGTGGATCTGGTACCGCAAGCACATCGGCGCAGACCGCACCCCGATCGTGGACACCTGGTGGCAGACCGAGACCGGCGCCATGATGATCTCGCCGCTGCCGGGCGTCACCGAGACCAAGCCGGGCTCCGCGCAGCGGGCGCTGCCGGGCATCTCGGCGACGGTCGTCGACGACGAGGCGCGGGAGGTCCCCGACGGCGGCGGCGGTTACCTCGTCCTGACCGAGCCGTGGCCGTCGATGCTGCGCACCATCTGGGGCGACGACCAGCGGTACATCGACACCTACTGGTCGCGTTTCAAGGGCAAGTACTTCGCGGGCGACGGTGCCAAGAAGGACGACGACGGCGACATCTGGCTGCTCGGCCGGGTGGACGACGTGATGCTCGTGTCCGGGCACAACATCTCGACCACCGAGGTCGAGTCGGCGCTCGTCTCGCACCCGTCGGTCGCCGAGGCGGCGGTCGTGGGCGCGGCCGACGAGACGACCGGACAGGCGATCGTGGCCTTCGTGATCCTGCGCGGTTCCGCGTCGGAGACCGAGACCCTCGTCGGCGAGCTGCGCGACCACGTCGGCAAGACCCTCGGCCCGATCGCCAAACCGAAGCGGATCCTTCCGGTGGCCGAGCTGCCCAAGACCCGCTCCGGCAAGATCATGCGCCGGCTGCTGCGCGATGTCGCGGAGAACCGCCAGCTGGGTGACGTCACCACGCTGACCGACTCCACCGTCATGGACCTCATCCAGACGAAGCTCCCCGCGGCGTCCAGCGAGGACTGAGGCAGATCCCGTACGGGCGCGGACCCAGGTCCCGTACGGGCGCGGGCTCCGAAGGGGCACCCGGCGGCGGACTCGCCGGGTGCCCCTTTTCCATCGCGGGTAGGCTGCGACACGTAACCACACGACAACACAACGTCCGAGCTCCGAACGAGCCCGGAGTTTCCATAGGTGCGCCGGGAAGTCTGGTCGGCATGTGCTCCGCCCTGCCCACCGACCGGAGGTCGACCCGTGTCCGCGCCCACCCCCTCCCCCACGCCAGGCGACAGCGACAACCGCCAGGCCGCCCAGGAACGCGAAGGCCGTGACAAGGACCGCAAGGTCCTGGGACGCCTCTCGCTGCCCGAGCGGACCTTCGTCGCGGACGCGCTGCGCACCGAGACGGTCGGCGGCGTCCTCCTGCTCGTCGCCGCCGTCGCCGCGCTGATCTGGGCGAACACCCCCGTCCGGGAGAGTTACGAGTCCGTCCGCGACTTCCACCTCGGGCCCGCCGCGCTCGGTCTGAACCTCTCCGTCGAGCACTGGGCCGCCGACGGACTCCTCGCGGTCTTCTTCTTCGTCGCTGGCATCGAGCTCAAGCGCGAACTGGTCGCGGGTGACCTCAGGGACCCACGGGCCGCCGCGCTCCCCGTGGTCGCCGCGCTCTGCGGGATGGTGATGCCCGCGCTGGTCTACACCCTGGTCGGCGTCACCGGCGGCGGCTCGCTCGCCGGCTGGGCCGTACCCACCGCGACGGACATCGCCTTCGCGCTCGCCGTCCTCGCCGTCCTCGGTACGTCGCTGCCGAGCGCCCTGCGCGCCTTCCTGCTCACGCTCGCCGTCGTCGACGACCTCTTCGCGATCCTGATCATCGCGGTCTTCTTCACCGATGACCTGGACTTCGCCGCGCTCGGCGGCGCCGTCGTGGGCCTCGCCGTCTTCTGGCTGCTGCTCAGGAAGGGCGTACGCGGCTGGTACGTGTACGTGCCGCTCGCGCTGGTCGTGTGGGGCCTGATGTACAACAGCGGCATCCACGCCACCGTCGCCGGCGTCGCGATGGGCCTGATGCTGCGCTGCACCCCCCGCGTGGACGAGGGCGAGGAGCACTCACCGGGCGAACAGGTCGAACATCTCGTACGCCCCCTGTCGTCGGGCCTCGCCGTACCGCTGTTCGCCCTTTTCAGCGCCGGGGTAGCGGTGTCGGGCGGCGCGCTCGGCGAGGTGTTCACCCAGCCGGAGACACTCGGGGTCGTCCTCGGTCTCGTGGTCGGCAAGGCGGTCGGGATCTTCGGCGGTACGTGGCTGACGGCCCGCTTCACCAGTGCGTCGCTCTCCGACGACCTCGCCTGGCCGGACGTCTTCGCGGTGGCCTCCCTCGCGGGCATCGGCTTCACCGTGTCGCTGCTCATCGGCGAACTCGCCTTCGCGGACGACCCGGCGCTCAGCGACGGCGTCAAGGCAGCCGTCCTGACGGGCTCGCTGATCGCGACCGTCCTGTCGGGCGTGCTGCTGAAGCTGCGCAACGCCAGGTACCGCAAGCTGTGGGAGGCCGAGGAGCGCGACGAGGACCTCTCGGGCGTCCCCGACGTGTACGAGCAGGACGATCCGGCCTACCACCTGCGCATGGCCGAGATCTACGAGCGCAAGGCCGCCGAGCACCGAAGGCTTGCCGAAGTGACGGGCGGGGCAGGCGTGGGGCACGACGGTCCGGCATGATCTGACACACACGGTCCGAAACGTACGGCCCGGACCTGACGGTCCGAAACCACCGGCCGGACCGTACGGACGGCCACGGCACAGCCAAGACAACGGCGACACGACAACCAAGACAACAGGGAGAACGCGATGAGCGCACCCGACGGCAGCCCGGTCGGCGCCGAACGCAGCATCGGCCAGCTGTTCGCCTCGGCGACGACCGAGATGTCCGCGCTGGTGCACGACGAGATCGCACTGGCGAAGGCCCAGCTCAAGCGGGACGTCAAGCGCGGGGCGGTCGGCGGCGGCGCGTTCAGCGCGGCCGGCGCGGTACTGATCTTCTCCCTGCCGATGCTGAGCTTCGCCCTGGCCTACGGCATCCGCACCTGGAGCGGCTGGAACATGGCCGTCTGCTTCCTGCTGTCGTTCGCCGCGAACGTGCTGGTGGCCGCGGTCCTCGCACTGATCGGTGTGGTCTTCGCGAAGAAGGCCAAGAAGGGCAAGGGCCCGCAGAAGACGGCGGCCTCGGTCAAGGAGTCGGCGGCCGTACTGCAGAACGTGAAGCCGCACCCCCGTGAGGTGACCACCGTGTACCGGGTCGGTGACGGGGTCGGTGACGGGGTCGAGGCTGTGACACGCTCGTCCTCATGACGGGCTCCTCCCTCCCTGCGGGGCAACCATCCTCGGCCTCCGCGGGGCATTCATCCTCGGCGCAACCCACCTCTGTCGTACGGCTCGACGTGCCCGGCGCGAAAGAGGTGATCCACCGGGACGTCGCCGCGAACGGGGCGCGCTTCCACATCGCCGAGACGGGTGACGGGCCGCTGGTCCTGCTGCTGCACGGCTTCCCGCAGTTCTGGTGGGCCTGGCGGCATCAGCTGGTGGCGCTCGCCGACGCGGGCTTCCGCGCGGTCGCCATGGACCTGCGGGGCGTCGGCGGCAGCGACCGCACCCCGCGCGGCTACGACCCCGCGAACCTCGCGCTCGACATCACCGGGGTCGTACGGTCCCTCGGTGAGCCCGACGCCGCGCTGGTCGGCCATGACCTCGGCGGCTATCTGGCGTGGACGGCGGCCGTGATGCGTCCCAAGCTGGTGCGCAGGCTCGTGGTCTCCTCGATGCCCCATCCCCGGCGCTGGCGCTCGGCGATGCTCTCGGACATGAAGCAGACCGCGGCCGGTTCGTACGTCTGGGGCTTTCAGCGGCCCTGGGTCCCGGAGCGCCAACTGATCGCCGACGAGGGCGCGCTGGTCGGCCGGCTGATCCGGGACTGGTCGGGGCCGCGGCTGCCGGAGGACGACGTCGTGGACGCGTACCGGCGGGCGATGCTCATCCCCTCGACCGCGCACTGCTCGGTCGAGCCCTACCGGTGGATGGTCCGCTCGATGGCCCGTCCCGACGGCATCCAGTTCAACCGGCGCATGAAGCGGCCGGTGCGGGTGCCGACGCTGCATCTGCACGGATCGCTCGACCCGGTGATGCGCACACGGAGTGCGGCGGGGTCCGGGGAGTATGTCGAAGCGCCGTACCGCTGGCGGCTGTTCGACGGGCTCGGGCACTTCCCGCACGAGGAGGATCCGGTGGCGTTCTCCACCGAGTTGGTGAACTGGCTGAAGGACCCCGAGCCGGACCGCTGAGGCGGCCTCGGCCCGCCTCTCGGTCAGCCCACGGACGGCGCCTCGGGCGGCCTCTCAAGGGGGTCCGATCGCAGGCTGTCGCCCCGTGCGTCACACGGGCCCCAGGAACGTCTGTTCTACGAACGCCAATTGCCTCACGCATAGGCCAATTGGGGGGCGTGGGGGCGGTTATCGACCTTGGGGCTGGGGCAGACGTCGGTGTATGGGCTGGACGCACGACTACAGTGACGCAGCACGCAACCGCCGCTCGATCGGCGGGCTGAGTTCCCACCGGAGGGGCGCCCCGCAATTGCAGGGCACGGACCCCCGGCTGGGAATCCCGCACATTCTGAGGCGCCGGGCCCGATGGGTCTCGGCGCGTTTGCGTCATCCCCGCGGCTGAGCCGCGCGAGACGCGGCCGTACCGGCCAGGGACCTTCCCCGCGTGGGGCTCGCCGCCCTCGCGGACAGGCGGTTCGTGCGACCCGTGTGACGGGCCTCAGAGCGCGCAGCTGTCGCTGTCCACCTGCTGGTTGGCGGTGCGGCCCTTCGTGATGTCGTCCTGGATCTCGTCCACGGTCAGCGCGTAACCCGTCTCGGGGTCGTCGAGGGACTTCGCGAACACCACGCCGTACACCTTGCCTTCCGGGGTGAGCAGAGGGCCGCCGGAGTTGCCCTGGCGCACGGTCGCGAAGAGCGAGTACACCTCGCGCTTCACCGTGCCCCGGTGGTAGATGTCCGGGCCGTTGGCCGTGATGGGGCCGCGCACCCGCGCCGCGTTGATCGTGTACGAGCCGTTCTCCGGGAAGCCCGCGACGATCGCGCCGTCCAGCCGGACGGCCGCCCGGTCGGAGAACTGCAGGACGGGTGCCTGCAGATCGGGCACGTCGAGTACGGCGATGTCGCGCTCCCAGTCGTAGAGCACGACCTTCGCGGCGAGCCGCCTGCCCTCGCCGCCTATCTGGACGTACGGCTCGTCCACGCCGCCGACCACGTGCGCGTTGGTCATCACGCGGCGCTGTCCGAAGACGAAGCCGGTGCCTTCGAGTACCTTGCCGCAACTCTGGGCGGTGCCGGTGACCTTGACGATGGAGCGCTTGGCCCGGGTGGCGACCGGGCTCGTCGCGAGGGCCGGGTCGGGAGCGGGCACCTTGTCGATCTGCTCGTCCGAGAAGGGGCTGAAGACCTGCGGGAAGCCGTTCTGCGCGAGGACCTTGGAGAAGCTCGCGAACCAGGTGTCGGCCTGGGCGGGCAGCGCCCGCGCCACCCCCAGCAGCACCCTGGAGCCGCGGACCTCCTTGCCGAGCGTCGGCAGCGTCGTACCGGCCAGGGCCGAGCCGATCAGCCAGGCGACGAGGAGCATCGCCACGACGTTGACGAGGGCGCCGCCCGTGGCGTCCAGGGCGCGGGCCGGGGACCAGGTGATGTACCGGCGCAGCTTGTTGCCGAGATGGGTGGTGAGGGCCTGGCCGACCGAGGCGCAGACGATCACCACGACCACGGCGACGACGGCGGCGGTCGTACCGACCTCCGCCTCGTCCGTCACCGCGCCCCAGACGACGGGCAGGAGGTAGACGGCGACGAGGCCACCGCCCAGGAAACCGATCACCGACAGGATGCCGACGACGAACCCCTGCCGATAGCCGACGATCGCGAACCACACGGCGGCGACCAGCAACAGGATGTCCAGCACGTTCACTGCCACTGCCTCAAGCCTCGCCTCATCACTTTGCGGTGGCCACGCCCTGGCCGGGGGGCCGGCCCGCCGCACGGCGGCAGGGGGACACGGAGCCTCCCGGGAAGACACAGCACGGGGGCCACCCTGTCATGCGCGCCAGTCGAGCGGGACCTGCTTGTCGCGGTCCCAGGGCAGCTCCCAGTCGGCGTAGTGCAGCAGGCGGTCGATGATTCCGGCTGTGAAGCCCCAGACCAGGGCCGATTCGACCAGGAATGCCGGACCTCGGTGGCCGCTGGGGTGCACCGCCGTCGCGCGGTTTGCCGGATCCGTGAGATCCGCCACGGGCACGGTGAAGACCCTCGCGGTCTCGTTCAGGTCGACCGCGTCGACCGGGGTCGGCTCGCGCCACCAGCCGAGGACGGGGGTCACCACGAAGCCGCTCACCGGGATGTAGAGCTTCGGGAGCACCCCGAAGAGCTGGACGCCCCGGGGGTCGAGCCCGGTCTCCTCCTCGGCCTCGCGCAGGGCGGCCCTCAGCGGCCCGTCGGTCTTCGGGTCGCCGTCCTCGGGGTCGAGGGAGCCGCCGGGGAAGGACGGCTGCCCGGCGTGCGATCTGAGCGAGGTGGCGCGCTCCATGAGCAGCAGCTCGGGGCCGCGCTCGCCCTCGCCGAACAGGATCAGTACGGCCGACTGGCGTCCCGCGCCGTCCTCCGGAGGCAGGAAGCGGCTCAACTGGAGGGGCTGGACCGTCTCGACGGCGCGCACCACCGGGTCCAGCCAGCCGGGCAGCCCGGCCTTGGTCACGACCGGATCGCCGTACCGCGTGTGGTGTGTGCCGTCCTGTATGTCGTGCGTATGGCTCGCGCGCGTCATCGCCACCCCCGTTCTGCTGCTCTCAACGCCCGCGAGACCGCAGATCGTTCCGTCATCCGGTGCCCCGCGAGGGTGAACCGGTCGCGGGCGCGGCGGGTGACGCGGACGGGGGTGAGGTGGGTGCAGCGGGCTCGGGCTCGGGTGAGGCGGAGGTGGAGGCGGGCACTCCGAGGGGCGGGGCCGGGATGCCGCCCGCGTCGAGGTAGGACTGCGGAGGGTTGAGGCGCTGGCCCGGGAAGCCGCCCTTCTCGTACTTCAGGAGCTTCTTCGCCTTCTCCGGGTCGGTCTCGCCCTCTCCGTACGCCGGGCAGAGCGGGGCGATGGGGCAGGCGCCGCAGGCGGGTTTGCGGGCGTGGCAGATCCGGCGGCCGTGGAAGATCACGTGGTGGGACAGCATCGTCCAGTCGGTCTTCGGGAAGAGCTCGCCGATCGCCCGCTCGATCTTGTCGGGCTCCTTCTCGGCGGTCCACTCCCAGCGTCGTACGAGCCGCTGGAAGTGGGTGTCCACGGTGATGCCGGGGCGGCCGAAGGCGTTCCCGAGGACGACGAAGGCGGTCTTGCGGCCGACGCCGGGCAGTTTCACCAGGTCTTCGAGACGACCGGGCACCTCGCCGCCGAAGTCGTCCCGCAGGGCCTTGGAGAGGCCCATCACCGACTTGGTCTTGGCCCGGAAGAACCCGGTGGGCCTCAGGATCTCCTCGACCTCCTCCGGGTTCGCCGCGGCCAGGTCCTCGGGCGTGGGGTACTTCGCGAAGAGCGCCGGTGTCGTCTGGTTCACCCGCAGGTCGGTCGTCTGCGCCGACAGGACGGTGGCGACGACCAGTTGGAAGGGGTTCTCGAAGTCCAGCTCCGGGTGGGCGTACGGGTACACCTCGGCCAGTTCGCGGTTGATACGCCGGGCCCGCCGGACGAGAGCCGTGTGCGACTCGTTCCGGGGAGGCTTGGCGGGGGCGATGCGCTCGGTGGCCACGGCTTTCTTGGCGGTCCCAGTCACAGCCTTCTTGGCGGTCCCGGCCACGGCTTTCTTGGCCGTCCCAGTCACGGCTTTCTTGGCGGGCGCGGCCCCGGCTTTCTTGGCGGGCGCGGACTTCGCGGCTGACGCCGACTTCGCGGCCGACGCGGCTTTCTCGGCGGGCGCTGACGTCTTGGCGGGCACTGACTTCTTGGCTGGCACGGCTTTCCTCACGCGAGCGGTCTTCTCGGCCGGCACGGCTTTCCGGGCAGGCTCGGCCTTCGTGGCCGACACCGCCCTCTTGACCGTCACCGCCCTCTTGACCGTCACGGCCTCATCGGCAGGCGCGGCCTTCTCGGCAGCCGCCTTCACGGACGCGCTCTTCGTCGCGCCCGCTCCGGAGGACCGGGCCGTACCCGCCCCGGACGCCCGGATCTTCTTCGCGGGCGCCTTCTTGCCGGGCGCCTTCACCGGCGCACTCCTCTTCGCGGTCTCCTTGGCGGTCCTCTTCGCGGCGGCGGCCTTCTTGGCGACCGCAGCCTTCTTCGCGGCAGCGGCCATCTCCGACGCGGCGACCCCCGCGGCCTTCCCGGCGGCCCCCGCCGCGGTCGTCGCCGGTCTCGACCCTGCCGCTTTTGTCGTTTTCTTCGCTCCACCGGAGCCCTGTTCGCCCACAGCGGAATCACGACGTACACCCACGCGCCCAGCCCCCTTGGCCTGTGCTCTCACCGGCGATTTGGACACCCGGCCAGCCTAAAGCCCACCACCGACATCTGGCCCGGCCACCATCCATCAGCCCCCAATTGGCCCCCTGCCGCACTGTCGGACACGCCGGTGCGGCAGACTTGTGACTGATCACACTGTTTGGACCGTCCAGCAAAACGGGGAACACGGACCCCTGGTACACCGGGACCAAGATCCCCTATGCAGGTCGACAAGGAGAGAACTCGTGGACGACGTTCTGCGGCGCGCCCCGCTCTTCGCGGCGCTCGATGACGAGCAGGCCGCGGAGCTCCGCGCCTCCATGAGTGAGGTGACCCTCGCACGCGGGGACGCGCTCTTTCACGAGGGCGACCCCGGAGACCGCCTGTACGTGGTCACCGAGGGCAAGGTGAAGCTCCACCGCACCTCACCCGACGGCCGCGAGAACATGCTGGCGGTCCTCGGCCCCGGCGAGCTCATCGGTGAGCTGTCGCTGTTCGACCCCGGCCCGCGGACGGCGACCGCCTCCGCGCTGACCGAGGTGAAGCTGCTGGGACTCGGCCACGGCGACCTCCAGCCCTGGCTGAACGCGCGGCCCGAGGTGGCCGCTGCCCTGCTGCGCGCCGTCGCCCGGCGGCTGCGCAAGACCAACGACCAGATGTCCGACCTGGTCTTCTCCGACGTGCCGGGCCGGGTGGCCCGCGCGCTCCTGGACCTCTCGCGCCGCTTCGGTGTGCAGTCCGAGGAGGGCATCCACGTCGTGCACGACCTGACCCAGGAGGAGCTGGCCCAGCTGGTCGGCGCCTCCCGTGAGACGGTCAACAAGGCGCTCGCCGACTTCGCGGGCCGCGGCTGGCTCCGCCTGGAGGCCCGCGCGGTGATCCTCCTGGACGTGGAACGCCTCGCGAAGCGCTCGCGCTAGTCACGACTTCTTGCGCTAGTCACAGCTTCTTTACAGAAGGGCCCTGCCACACGGCAGGGCCCTTCTTCTGTCCGCCCGCGCCTGTTTCCTCCTCCGCGCGTCTCCCGCTCGCGAGGAGGGGAAATGGCATGCCCGCGCGGGCCCTGTCCGGGCACAGTGGTCGCATGTCGAAGAGAGGGCTCGACGCCCTGGGGTACATCGAGCGCGAAGGTTCCTTGGGGCGCGTACCGAAGGCGTTCCGGCCGGTCGTCGCCGCGGCCCGCGACCGGGTGCTGGACGTCTTCGGGGCCCGGCTGCACAGCGCGTACCTGTACGGGTCGATTCCGCGCGGCACCGCGCGCCCGGGCCGTTCCGACCTCGACCTGCTGCTGGCCCTGCGCGAGGAGCCCACGGAGGCGGACCGGGCGGACGCGCGCACCCTCGACGAGGCCCTCGACAAGGAGTTCGCCCAGATCGACGGGGCCGGGACGCTGCTGGTCGGCCGGGCGCAGGTGCTGAGCGACCTGGAGAGGCACGACCTCGGGTGGTTCGTCGCGTGCCTCTGTACGCCCCTGCTGGGCGAGGACCTCGCCGAGGAACTGCCGCGCTACCGCCCCGACACGCTCCTCGCCCGTGAGACGAACGGCGACCTCGCGCTGCTCCTCCCCCGCTGGCGCGAGCGGATCGCCCGCGTCGCGGGGGTCACCGGGGCGGGCGGCTCGGAGGAGGCCCTGCGGCCCCTGGTGCGCCACCTGTCCCGTCATCTCGTCCGGACGGGCTTCACGCTCGTCATGCCCCGCTGGAACGGCTGGACGAGCGATCTGACGGAGATGGCCGAGGTGTTCGCCGCGTACTACCCGGAGCGGGACCACCCGCGGCGGGCCGTCCGGTTGCGGGAGGCCGCCGTCCTCGGCCACGAGCCTGTCGGCGACCGTGCCGTCCTGCGGTCGTACGTCGACGATCTCGGCCCGTGGCTCGCCGAGGAGTACGCGCGCGTGCACGGCGTCAAGAACCCGCGCCCCTGAGCGAACACTCTGCGGGGCCTCACTCCCGGCCGATGAGCCCGTGCTCCTTGAGGTAGTCCAGCTGCGCCCGTACCGACAGTTCCGCCGCCGGCCACAGGGAGCGGTCGACGTCCGCGTAGACGTGCGCGACGACCTGGGAGGGGTCCGTGTAGCCGTCCTCGACGGCCGTCTCGACCTGGGCGAGGCGGTGGGCGCGGTGGGCCAGGTAGAACTCCACGACGCCCTGCGCGTCCTCCAGGACCGGCCCGTGGCCCGGCAGGACCGTGTGCACGCCGTCGTCGACCGTCAGGGACCTGAGCCGCCGCAAGGAGTCCAGGTAGTCGCCCAGACGCCCGTCGGGGTGGGCCACGACGGTGGTGCCCCGGCCCAGGATCGTGTCGCCGGTCAGCACGGCCCGGTCGGCGGGCAGATGGAAGCAGAGTGAGTCGCCGGTGTGGCCGGGGGTGGGGACGACGACCAGTTCCAGGCCGCCCGTCGTGATCACGTTCCCGGCGGCCAGGCCCTCGTCGCCGAGCCGCAGCGCCGGGTCGAGCGCCCGCACCTTCGTGCCCGTCAGCTCGGCGAACCGCGCGGCGCCCTCGGCGTGGTCCGGGTGCCCGTGCGTCAGCAGGGTCAGCGCGACCCGTTTGCCGGCCTTCTCGGTTGCGTCGACGACAGCGCGCAGGTGTACGTCGTCCAGGGGCCCCGGATCGATCACCACCGCCAGTTCGGAGTCCGGCTCGGCCACGATCCAGGTGTTCGTGCCGTCCAGGGTCATCGCGGACGCGTTCGGGGCGAGGACGTTGACCGCGCGCGCGGTGGCGGGGCCGGAGAGCACCCCGCCGCGCGGCTGGCCGGGCAGTGCTGCGGCGTCGGTCATGCGGAGGCTCCACCGGTCGGGATGTGCTTGGTGAACTCGTCGTGGCCCGGCCAGCTGAGGACCAGCTCGCCGTCCACCAGCCTGGCCCGGGCCAGCACGGGTGTCATGTCCCGTCCGGGCGCCGCCGCGAGGGCCTCGGCGGCACTCCCGTACGCGCCGAGCTGGCGCAGGGTCGCGATGGTGGGCGGCATCATCAGGAGGTCGCCCCTGTCGTAGCCGTCGATCGCCTCCGAGGGGCGGATCCAGACGGTGCGGTCGGCCTCCGTGGAGGCGTTGCGGGTGCGCTGGCCCTCCGGGAGGACGGCCACGAAGAAGAAGGTGTCGTAGCGGCGGGGCTCGAACTCCGGGGTGATCCAGCGCGTCCAGGCGCCCAGGAGGTCGGAGCGCAGCACGAGCCCCCTGCGGTCGAGGAACTCGGCGAAGGAGAGGTCGCGGGCGACCAGGGCCGCCCGGTCGGTCTCCCAGTCGTCCCCGGTGGTGTCGCCGACCACGGTGTCCGCGGCCGGGCCCGCGAGCAGGACGCCCGCCTCCTCGTACGTCTCGCGGACCGCCGCGCAGACGATCGCCTGGGCGGCGGTCTCGTCGACGCCGAGCCGGGACGCCCACCACGCGCGCGTGGGGCCCGCCCAGCGGACGTGATGGTCGTCGTCCCTGGGGTCCACACCGCCGCCCGGATACGCGTACGCGCCTCCGGCGAAGGCCATGGAGGCGCGTCTGCGCAGCATGTGCACGGCGGGATGGGAGCCGGTGTCCTCGGGGCGGGAGCCGGTGGAACCGGAACCCGTGTCCTTGAGCAGCATGACGGTGGCCGCCCGCCTGGGGACGACCGGTGTGAGCGTGCCCTCCGCGAGTGCGCGGATCCTCTCGGGCCACTCCGGGGGGTACCACTGCCCATTCGCCATGGGCGGAGGCTATCCCGGAGTGAGCTGATGTTCGAGAGGCAACGATCGGTCCCCCGGAGGGCCCCATCAGCGCGTCGTCTCCCCGGCGGGGGCAGGCGAAGGCGTGCTTATGCCTCCGTCAGCTCCACCTGGATCTCGACCTCGACGGGTGCGTCGAGCGGCAGCACCGCCACGCCGACCGCGCTGCGCGCGTGCACGCCCTTGTCGCCGAGAACCTCGCCCAGCAGCTCGCTCGCGCCGTTGAGGACAGCGGGCTGGCCGGTGAAGTCGGAGGCCGAGGCGACGAAGCCGACGACCTTCACCACGCGCGCGATGCGGTCGAGGTCGCCCGCGACCGACTTGACCGCCGCGAGGGCGTTCAGCGCGCAGGTGCGGGCCAGTTCCTTGGCCTCCTCGGGGGTGACCTCCGCGCCCACCTTGCCGGTGAGCGGAAGCTTGCCGTCCACCATCGGGAGCTGGCCGGCCGTGTACACGTACACACCCGACTGCACGGCGGGCTGGTACGCGGCCAGCGGCGGCACGACGCCCGGCAGGGTCAGCCCCAGTTCGGCGAGCTTCGCCTCGACAGCGCTCACGCGGCCCTCTCCCGCTTCAGGTAGGCGACGAGCTGCTCGGGGTTGTTCGGCCCGGGCACGACCTGGACGAGCTCCCAGCCGTCCTCGCCCCAGGTGTCCAGAATCTGCTTCGTGGCGTGGACGAGCAGAGGCACGGTTGCGTATTCCCACTTGGTCATGGGGGCGACTGTATCCGCTGGCGCGCCCCGCCTTTCCTGGACCTCCGCCCGCCGCCCCGCCGCCGCCCCGTCCGACACCGGGCGGCGACCGGGCCGAGGCCGGGACGGCGACCCGGCCGATGGCTGAGCGGCGGCCGGGCCGATGACTGGGCAGGGCGCTCCGTGGGCACCCGTATGCGAAGCAGGGCCCCACGGCCACCGCACCACCCAGTGAGGAATTAGGCTCGAAGACGTGAGCAGGCTTCAGGTCGTCAGCGGCAAGGGCGGTACCGGAAAGACCACGGTCGCCGCAGCACTCGCGCTCGCCCTCGCGACCGAGGGCAAACGTGCCCTTCTGGTCGAGGTCGAGGGCAGACAGGGCATCGCGCAGCTCTTCGAGACGCAGGCGCTGCCCTACGAGGAGCGGAAGATCGCCGTCGCTCCAGGGGGCGGGGAGGTGTACGCACTCGCCATCGACCCCGAGCTGGCCCTTCTGGACTACCTCCAGATGTTCTACAAGCTCGGCGGCGCGGGCCGCGCCCTGAAGAAGCTGGGCGCCATCGACTTCGCGACCACCATCGCGCCGGGCTTGCGGGACGTGCTCCTGACGGGCAAGGCCTGTGAGGCCGTACGCCGCAAGGACAAGCGCGGGCGGTTCGCGTACGACTACGTGGTGATGGACGCGCCGCCGACCGGGCGGATCACCCGCTTCCTGAACGTCAACGACGAGGTGGCCGGGCTCGCCAAGATCGGTCCGATACACAATCAGGCGCAGGCCGTGATGCGGGTGCTCAAGTCGCCCGAGACCGCCGTGCACCTGGTGACGCTCCTGGAGGAGATGCCCGTCCAGGAGACCGCCGACGGCCTCGCGGAGCTGCGTGCGGCGCGACTGCCGGTGGGGCGGACCATCGTGAACATGGTGCGGCCCGCGATCCTGGACGAGGCCGACCTGGAGCTCGCGCGCGAGGCACCGCGAACGGCCGTCGCCAAGTCGCTGTCGGCCGCGGGACTCGGCGGCGCGCGCCGCGGCGGGGTCGCCGAGCGCCTGGTGGAGCCGCTGCTGACCCAGGCGGACGAGTACGCCGAGCGGTACGCGCTGGAGCGCGAGCAGCGGACGGTGCTCCAGGGCCTGGGGCTGCCGCTGCACGAACTCCCGTTGCTCGCCGAGGGAATGGACCTCGCGGGCCTGTACGAACTCGCCAAGGAACTGCGTCAGCAAGGGATCTCATGAGTCAGGACCCGGCCCGCGCAAACGATTCTGCCCGCGGACGCGGGCCCGCCCGCGCGTCTGAGGCCGCCCGCACGACCGGCACCGCAGGCTCGGTCGACACCGCCCGCGCGATCGACACCGCGTCCTCGGCCGTCCTGGGCGTCGACGCGCTGATCGACGACCCCGGGACCCGCATCGTGGTCTGCTGCGGTTCGGGCGGCGTCGGCAAGACCACCACCGCGGCGGCGCTGGGCCTGCGGGCCGCCGAGCGCGGTCGCAAGGTGGTCGTCCTGACCATCGACCCGGCGCGCAGGCTCGCCCAGTCGATGGGCATCGACGCGCTCGACAACACCCCGCGCCGGGTGAAGGGCATCGACGACTCCGCGAGCGGCGAACTGCACGCGATGATGCTCGACATGAAGCGCACCTTCGACGAGATCGTCGAGGCGCACGCGGACCGCGAGCGGGCCGCCACGATCCTGAACAACCCCTTCTACCAGTCGCTCTCCGCCGGCTTCGCGGGCACGCAGGAGTACATGGCGATGGAGAAGCTGGGGCAGCTGAGGGCGCGCGACGAGTGGGACCTCATCGTCGTCGACACGCCGCCCTCGCGCTCGGCCCTGGACTTCCTGGACGCCCCCAAGCGGCTCGGGTCGTTCCTGGACGGCAAGCTGATCCGGCTGCTGACCGCGCCGGCGAAGCTGGGCGGCCGGGCCGGGATGAAGTTCCTGAACGTCGGGATGTCGATGATGACCGGCACCCTGGGCAAACTGCTGGGCGGCCAGCTCCTCAAGGACGTGCAGACCTTCGTCGCCGCCATGGACACCACCTTCGGTGGTTTCCGTACGCGCGCGGACGCCACGTACAAGCTGCTCCAGGCGCCCGGTACGGCGTTCCTGGTGGTCGCGGCCCCGGAGCGGGACGCGCTGCGCGAGGCGGCGTACTTCGTGGAACGGCTGGCCGCGGAGGAGATGCCGCTCGCCGGTCTCGTGCTGAACCGGGTCCACGGCAGCGGTGCCACCCAGCTGTCCGCCGAGCGCGCGCTCGCCGCCGCGGAAAATCTTGCCGAGGCCCGCATTGTGGATCAGGTGGGCGGGAAAGCTGGACTTCGTAACTCTCCCGACACGTACGGCAGTTCAGAACCACCCGCTACCGAGACCGCCGTTCCCGAGGCTCCCTCATCCGACGCAGGCTCCCCCGCCGCGGACCGGACCAGTGCCGACGGAGCCGGAACGGACGACGACCGCGGCACGGCGGACCCCAGCGCCGAAGCCGACGACGACCGCAGCACGGAAGGCCGCACCGTCGAACAACTCACCGCAGGCCTGCTGAGGCTGCACGCCGAACGTATGCAACTGCTCTCCCGCGAGCAGCGCACACGTGATCGCTTCGCCGCGCTCCACCCCGAGGTGGCGGTGGCCGAAGTGGCCGCGCTGCCCGGCGATGTGCACGACCTCGCGGGGCTGCGACACATCGGGGACCGGCTCGCGGCGGACAGCTCACCGACGGCGGCCTCCTGAGCCGCTCGACGACAGCTTTCTGAGCCTCGCGGGGCCACGGGGCCCGCTGTGGCGTACGTGGCGCACGCCGTCGTCGTACCGCGCGTACGCCGTTGTACGGGGTCACGTGGACGTCACTCGTACCTCTGAGGACGCCACTCGCACCTCTGGCGCATACGGAAGCGCTGTGAGTCCGCTGCGTGCGCGGAGCCCGGTCAGCCCACCGCTGCGTAGTTCTCGTACACCTCTTCCTCGTCGAGAGGCAGGATTCCCGCCCCCCGCTCGTACTCGGTACGCGCGGTTTCGAGCAGCCTGCGCCAAGAGGTGACGGTTGGCCGCCTGCGCAGCAGTGCGCGGCGCTCCCGCTCCGTCATCCCTCCCCACACGCCGAACTCGACGCGGTTGTCCAACGCGTCGGCCAGGCACTCCGTGCGCACCGGGCATCCGGTGCACACTGCCTTCGCCCGGTTCTGCGCTGCTCCTTGAACGAACAGTTCATCCGGATCGGTAGTGCGGCAGGCCGCCTGCGCACTCCAGTCGGTTACCCAGCCCATACCGGCGCCGTCCTCTCCCGAATCGAGGCTCCCCCACGGCGGCAGCGGCATATTCACCGCCACCAGTTCAGGACGTTACGGAAGGTGGGCACAGTCAACCAGCCCCTTCGGGCCCAATCTTGAATGGCCCGAATGGACTATGGGTACGCGACAGATCACCCAACGGAGTGACCCGACGACATACGTGACTTTCCCGGCAAACCGGGGCAGTTGAGTTGCGTCACAACGGACACCAGGTGACACATAAGGCGGATTCGGGCACGTCCTCAACAAAAAAGTCGAGTGTCGACCGAACCGATTAGGGGTCGCCGGACGTATTGATACGTGGTCCTACTGCTGTGACAGTTGAGAGCAGCTTAGGCCAATGCCTATACGCGTGTCCGGCGAATGAGAACGTAGGCTGCCCTCATGCCAAAGAAGCGCTCGGGCGGTGGTCTGTCTCCCACGCAGCAGGCCGCCAAGTTCCTCGGTGTCAGTGTGCTCGCGGGGGCCGTCATGGCCGGGATCGCCGTGCCGGCGTTCGGTGCGCTCGGACTCGCGGCCAAGGGTTCGGTGGAGGGGTTCGACGAGATCCCGGCCAACCTGAAGCGGCCGCCGCTGAGCCAGCGCACCACGATCCTGGACAACCAGGGCGGCCAGATCGCCACGGTCTACTCACGTGACCGCACGGTGGTCGACCTCAAGGACATCTCGCCGTACATGCAGAAGGCGATCGTCGCGATCGAGGACGCGCGGTTCTACGAGCACGGCGCGGTCGACCTCAAGGGCGTCCTGCGCGCCCTCAACAAGAACGCGCAGAGCGGCGCCGTCTCGGAGGGCGCCTCGACGCTCACCCAGCAGTACGTGAAGAACGTCTTCGTGGAGGAGGCCGGCGACGACCCGACTAAGGTCGCCCAGGCCACCCAGCAGACCCTCGGCCGCAAGGTCCGCGAGCTGAAGTTCGCGATCCAGGTCGAGGAGGAGCTGGGCAAGAAGAAGATCCTCGAGAACTACCTGAACATCACGTTCTTCGGGCAGCAGGCCTACGGCGTGGAGGCGGCGGCCCAGCGCTACTTCTCCAAGTCCGCCAAGGACCTGGAGGTCCAGGAGGCCGCGCTGCTGGCCGGCATCGTCCAGTCGCCGACCCGGTACGACCCGGTGAACGACGAGGCCGAGGCCACGAAGCGGCGCAACGTGGTGCTGCAGCGCATGGCCGAGGTGCACGACATCTCGCAGGCGGAGGCCACCGAGGCCAAGAAGAAGCCGCTCGGCCTCAAGGTCAGCAAGCCGAACAACGGCTGCATCACGGCCGTCAAGGACTCCAGCTTCTTCTGCGACTACGTACGTGAGGTGTTCCTGAACGACCCGGTCTTCGGCAAGACCCAGAAGGCCCGGGCCAAGGTCTGGAACCAGGGCGGTCTGACGATCCGTACGACGCTCGACCCGCAGGCGCAGAAATCGGTCCAGACCTCGCTCAAGGACCACGTCAACCAGTCGGACAAGGTCGCGGCGGCGTCGACGCTGGTCGAGCCCGGCTCCGGCAAGATCCTGGCGATGGGCCAGTCGAAGCCGTACGGCTACGGCAAGAACGAGACCGAGATCAACTACTCGGTCGACCAGAAGATGGGCGGCTCGAACTTCGGCTTCCCGACCGGTTCGACGTTCAAGCCGTTCCTGGCCGCGGCGGCCCTGGAGGGCGGCAAGCCCGTCACGCAGTCCTATCCGGCGCCGTTCGAGATGCCGTACCCCGACAGCGTCCAGGCGTGCGGCGGGAAGGTCTGGCGCAACAGCGAGAGCGCGAAGGTCGAGAACGAGGACGAGTCGGAGGTCGGCCCGTACGCGCTGAAGAAGGCCATGGCGCTGTCGGTCAACACCTACTTCGTGCAGATGCTCGAAGACATCGGGATGTGCCCGGTGGTGGAGATGACCGACAAGCTGGGCGTCGTGCAGGGCAACGGCACGAAGCTGCCCGAGCAGCCCTCGTCGATGACCCTCGGCTCCACCGGTATCTCGCCGCTGACCATGGCGAGCGCGTACGCCGCCTTCGCCAACCGGGGCACGTACTGCACGCCGGTCGCGATCGCGTCGATCAGCCAGAAGCTCGGCGGTGAGAAGAAGTCCCTGCCGGTTCCGAAGACGTCCTGCTCGCGCGCGATGTCGGAGACCACCGCGGACACCGTCAACACGCTGCTGAGCGGTGTGGTCGACTCCGGTACGGGTCAGGAGGCCGGTCTCACCGACCGCGCCAACGCCGGCAAGACCGGTACGACGGACTACCGCAAGAACGCCTGGTTCGTCGGCTACACGCCGAACCTGTCCGGCGCGGTCTGGGTCGGCAGTGCCACCCAGAAGGTCAAGATGGTCAACATCACCATCGGCGGGACGTGGCACGAGAAGGTCTTCGGTGGCGCGGTGCCGGGGCCGATCTGGAAGGACGCCATGACCGGCGCCCTGTCCGGCAAGGAGTCCCCGAGCTTCAACCTCGTCAACATCCCCGACGCCGACAAGGACCGCGACAAGGGGCGGGGCGACGGAGACAACGACGACAACGGCAACGGGGACGACGACAACGGGAACGGTAACGGGGAGAACCGGGGAAATGACAACGGGGGCGGCACCGACGGTGGCCAGCCCCAGATCCCCACGCCGACCTTCTCCATCCCCGACGAGTGGACGATCGGTGGGAACGACGGCGGCGGCGGTAACAACGGCGGTGGGAACGGGAACGGTGGTGGCATCGGCGGCGGCAACTGGCCGTAGCCCGGCCTGACTTCTCCCGCTCCACCCGCTTTACCTGCGTTACCTGCGTTACCCGCTCTGCTTGTACGCCGATGGGGGCGCCCCTTGTTCTGGGGCGCCCCCATCGGCGTACGGGAGAAGGGCGGGTCGTTTGCGGCCGGGGTCAGCCCGCGAGGCGCTTCTTGACCTCCGCGGCGACGCGGCCGCCCTCCGCCAGGCCGGCCACCTTCGGGTTCACGATCTTCATGACCTGACCCATGGCACGGGGGCCCTCGGCGCCGGCCGCCTTCGCCTCCTCGACCGCCTGCGCGACGATCTGCTGGAGCTCGTCGTCGGAGAGCTGCTTGGGCAGGTACTCGGCGAGAACCTCGCCCTCCGCCTTCTCGCGCTCGGCCGACTCGGCACGGCCGCCCTTCGCGAAGGCGTCGGCCGCCTCACGGCGCTTCTTCGCCTCCTTGGCGATCACCGTCTGCACCTCGTCGTCGGAGAGTTCGCGCTTCTGCTCGCCCGCGACCTCCTCCTTCTGGACGGCGGCGAGGGTCAGCCGGAGCGTCGAGGAACGGAGCTCGTCGCGCCCCTTGATCGCGGCGTTGAGGTCTGCCTGCAGCTTCGACTTGAGCGTGGTCATGGGGTTGATTGTCGCAGGTGTGGTGCGGCGGACGCCCGTGCATTTCGGCCGGGGCTCTCCTCGGCGGCCCGTGGGCTTCGCGGCGGCCGGGGTCTGACACGATGGGCGTATGCGCGCGCGATACGGAGTACCACTGGGAATCGCGGCGGCTGGCGCCGCCGGTCTGCTCTACTCGGCGGGGTTCGAAGCCCGCTCGTTCAGACTTCGGCGGGTGACGGTCCCGGTGCTGCCCCCCGGGATGCGACCGCTGCGCGTGCTCCAGGTCTCCGACATCCACATGGTGAGCGGGCAGCGCAAGAAGCAGCGCTGGCTGCGTTCGCTGGCGGGGCTGCGCCCCGACTTCGTCATCAACACCGGGGACAACCTCTCGGACCCCGAGGGCGTACCGGAGGTCATGGACGCCCTCAGGCCCCTGATGGAGTTCCCCGGCGCGTACGTCTTCGGCTCGAACGACTACTACGGGCCCACGCTCCGCAACCCGGCCCGCTACCTGTTCGAGAAGACACAGGGCCGGCACGGGCTGAACGGCAACGCGCCCGCCGTCAACGTCGTCCACAACCCGTGGGAGGAGCTGCGCGACGGCTTCGACGCGGCGGGCTGGCTGAACCTGACGAACGTCCGGGGCACGCTGAAGATCGACGGCTTCGAGATCGAGCTGACCGGGCTCGACGACCCGCACGTCAAGCGCGACCGGTACGCGCGCGTGGCCGGCGGCCCGTCCGATGCGGCCGACCTCTCCCTGGGCATCGTGCACGCGCCGTACCTGCGCGCGCTGGACGCCTTCACCGCGGACGGCTACCCGCTGGTCCTGGCGGGCCACACGCACGGCGGGCAGCTGTGCATCCCCTTCTACGGCGCCCTGGTCACCAACTGCGACCTGGACACCGACCGGGTGAAGGGCCTGTCCACGTACACGGAGGCGGAGTCGGGCCTGACGTCCTACCTGCACGTCTCGGCGGGCTGCGGGACGAGCAGGTACACACCGGTACGGTTCGCGTGCCCACCGGAGGCGACGCTGCTGACGCTCACGGGGCGGGATTCGGCGTAGCGGGGCGGGGGCGGCGTAGCAGGGCGGGGCGGCGTAGCGGGGCGGGGGCGGCGTAGCAGGGCGGGGCGGCGTAGCGGGGCGGGGCTCCGCATAGGGGGTGGGGCTGCACGTAAGCGGGGAGATCCCCGCCCGCGCCTCCCGACCCCCACCCATCCGGTTCAATCCACCTCGCCCCTTTTGTCGTGCCCTCCTAGCGTGAGGGCATGACCACCCCCATACCTGCGGACATCCCGGACATACCCCGGATCCCCGGGATAGCCGCCAGTGCCGCCGCTGCCGCCGTCCCCGTCGTGCCCGCGTACGCGGTGGTCCCGCGTGTACGCCGGCCCCTGGTCGCCGTCTACCGCCTGCTCGTCGCCCTGGCAGCGGCTGCGGGCGTGGCGCTCGACCTGCTGCTGGGCGACCCCGTCCGCGTCCTGAGCTACGCCACGATCCTGAGCAGCATCCTGGTGGCCGCGGTCTTCACCGTCTCGGCCTCGCGGGCCTGGAAGGCCCGCCACCCGCTGCGGCCGTCCCTCACCGCCTGCACCGTGCTGTACGCGGTCGGGACGGGCCTGGTCTACCACCTGCTCCTGGCCGACGACGCGACCGCCTTCTCCATGACGGGCGACGCCACGGCGCTCACCGGCTGGCACGCGGTCACGAACCAGCTGCTGCACACGGCGATCCCGGTGGCGGTCGCGCTGGACTGGCTCCTGCTGACCCGCCCGGGGGCTCTGCGCCTGCACAGCGCGGCCACCTGGATGATCCTCCCGGTCGCATTCCTGGCGTACACGGTGACCCGGGGCCTGCTCCTCCCCCCGGGCACGCCGGCCCGCTTCCGCTATCCCTTCCTCGACGTGTCCGAGCACGGCTTCGTCGAGATCCTCGGCAACGTGACGATCCTCGGCCTCGCCTGTTACGCCCTGGCCGTCCTCCTCGTGGCCCTGGACCACATCAGGCCTGGCCCACGCCGCCACCGCGCCCCGGAAAACCGGATTTCGTCTCCGGCCACCGGTGGGCTAAAGTAAACGACGTCGCCACGGCACACACCACGAGAGTGGCTCGCCGCCAGCGACATCGGGGTGTAGCGCAGCTTGGCAGCGCGCTTCGTTCGGGACGAAGAGGTCGTGGGTTCAAATCCCGCCACCCCGACAGCCAAAACAGCAGGTGAGGCACCTACGGATTTCCGTAGGTGCCTCACCTGTTTCTGCGTGCCTGTTCAGCTGAGAGGTGCCGGCTAGGGCGCCGTCGCTGAGCCGTCGTAGACGTTCTTCGGAGTCGCGATCGCTGTGATCGCGCGGGCCAGCAGCGTGGACGGTTCCTGGCCCTCGCTCGTGATGTCGGTGTTCATCATGATGACCAGGGTGGCCTTCTGCGAAGGCAGGTAGACCGTCACCGTCTCGTAGCCCGGAATCGAGCCGTTGTGGCCGGTCCAGCCGTTGGTCTTGAGGATGCCTAGGCCGTAGGTGGTTCCGGGAATGCCGGTGGGGAGGGTTCTGAGGCGCTGTTTTTGGGTCTCGGGGCTGAGCAGTTGACCGGTCGCGACCGACTTGGCCCAGTGTCGGAGGTCGTGCAGGTTCGAGATCATCGACCCCGCCGCCCAGGCCCAGCTGGGGTTCCAGTCCGTCGCGTCCTCGACCTCGCCGCTCAGTGTCTGGTCGGTGTAGCCGCGCGGGTGCGGCTGCGGGAACTCGTTGCCGTGCGGGAACAGTGTGTGGTGCAGGTGCGCCGGGCGCAGCACGCGGTCGTGGATGACGTCGGCGAGCGGGCGGCCGGTCACCTTTTCGATCACCATGCCCAGCAGGACGAGGTTGGAATTGAAGTACTGGAACTTCTCGCCCGGCGCGAAGGTGTTGCGGTGCTTGAAGCCGTACGCGAGGGACTGGCGTGGGGTGAAGGTGCGCTGTGGGTCGCTCAACAGGTCCTGTACGAAGTCGGCGTCCTCGGTGTAGGGGAACAGGCCGCTGCGCATCCCCGCGAGTTGGCGCAGCGTGATGCGGCGGCCGTTGGGCACGCCCTTGACGTACGTGGAGATCGGATCGTCCAGGCCGATACGGCCCTCGTCCACGAGTTGCAGGAGTGCGGTGACGGTGAACGTCTTCGTCTCGCTGCCGATCCTGACGAAGAAGTCCGCGGACATCGGCTCGCCGGTTCTTGTGTCGGCTACGCCCATCGAACGGATGTAACAGCCCTTGGCCGGCATCCACAGACCTACGACCGCCCCGGGGATGTTCGCCTTCCGTCCGACGTCGTCCATCGCCTTGTCGAGGCGGGATGTGAGCTTGCTGCTCAAGCTCTTCCGGCAGCCGCCTGTATCGGGATGGGCCGCGGCCGGGTTGGCTGCCGTCGGCGCCCACAAGGACGCGGCGAGCAGCGCTGCGCAGAGAGTGCGGCGGGAGGTGGTACGTCTCATTGAGGGCGCCTCTTCCAGACAGGGCAGGGGGCGGACGTCATGAACATCACCACCCCCGCCCGCGACGCAAGCCCCATCGCCCGCTCCGGTGTCGAGGAATTCACTCGTCCGGCGCCCACTGCGCACCAGAGGGGGCAGCCCTTCCCCCTCACCCCACAGCTCCGCGTCGCGTCCCGCACTGCAACCGTCCGTGTTCTCAAAGAGTCGTATCCGCCGTGACCGGAACTCGTACACACCGCTGCTTGGGGTTGTCGCGCGGCTGCGCCGCCGGCCTCGGCTTCGGAGGTCTGGTCCTCGCTGCAGTCGGGAGTTGGAGCGGTCTCCTGCTGGTCGTGCGGGGGCGGGTCGTTCCCGGGTGAGGGCTGAGTGCGGCTCTGCTTGTCATGGCGCTCGTTCTGCGCGGGGCACTCAAGCGGGCGTATCCACCGGCGGCGGTGGATGCCGCGCGTCTTCCACGGAAGCAGACCGTCTGGGTACCGCTGGGGGTTCGTCTGCTGATCGTCGCGGCGGTGTTCGGCATCGCAGGAGGAGCGTTGGGCGATCTGTTCCTCGGCGCGGAGTACCGCGTGCTGCGTCCCTCGGGGCCGGGGGGCTGCACGGCGGTGGTGCGCGAGGCGTCCTTCCTCATGAGCGGCGGTGGCGAGGCGTGGGCGGTGGGGCGCACCGGCCTGGCCTTCGGCGAGTCGGGCTCCTGGACGGTCGACGACGGTTACCGGCCCGTCGCCTCAGGCACTTACGCCTTGGACTGGGGGCGGGACGGCGGCCTTCTGCAGATCAGCGGCACGAGCACCAACCCCGTCGCCAGCGGGGGATCGGCCGACCTCGACTGCGGGTGGTGGTGAGGCTGCCGCCCGAAGGGCGGTTACGACGGCAGACGGGCTCCTGAACCTTGGTCGCCGGCCGCGGAGTTGGCAGGATGCTCAGCCATGGGCGCGAGAGATGACAGTGACGAGGCGTACGTCGTCGGTCTGTGCGACCTGATCCTCGGCGAGAGCGGTCTGCCGCAGCACAAGTTCGACTGGCTGCTGGGGGATCCCGGCACGAACGGTCGCCGCGCCAGGCTGCCGGTCGATGCCTTTTGGCCCGGCCATGGGCTCGTGGTCGAGTACCGCGAACTGCAGCACGATCAGCCGACGCCCCACTTCGACAAGCCGGACCGGCTCACTGTCAGCGGGGTTCACCGCGGCGAGCAACGGGCCTTGTACGACGCGCGGCGGGACACGGAGATTCCCGCCCACGGGCTGCGGCTGGTCGTTGTCCGGCCCGCGGATCTCGATGCGGACGGCCGCGGACGGTTGCGCCGCAACAAGAAGGCCGACCTCGCGGCGCTGAAGAAGATCCTCGCCACCGGCAGCACCGGCGACACCGTCAACCAGTACCTGGTCCGCCGATCGATGCCGACATTGCCTACGGGTAACTGCTGCGGCGCATGACGAGTCAGGGCCCCCGTACGTGTTACGCGCAGCAACCAGGCGGGCGGCAACTGCGTGGAGGTCGCCGACAGTTTCCCCGGCGTCGTCCCCGTCCGTGACAGCAAGGTCCCGTACGGGCCCACTCTGGTCGTCGACTCGGGGGCTTGGGCCGTGTTCATAGCCCGGGTGAAGGTCGGGTCGTACCGCTTCTGAGTCGGCGAAGTGCCGGCCAGCGTCCGGAAAAGCCTCCGCGACCGCAGCCGCTCCGGATCTGCCGGATACGGAGGCAGGGTCTGCGGTTCGGACGGCGGTCGTACCCCTCCTTCGGGGATGACACCAAGAAGGTCAGATCGGCACCGCCACCCCCGTGAACGTCGTCTCCGGGGTCTGAGGGCTCGTGAAGCGGGCGTTGACCAAGTAGAGGCGGTTGGCGAAGCGGGCCGCTGTGGTGGGGACGTCGAAGCGGGGGTCCGTGATCGTGCCGGTCAGCGTCGCCGTCGTGGAGGTCGAGTCCAGGTGGAACACGCTGATCAGGTTCAGGCGGTTCTGGACCACGTACAGGGTGCGGCCGATCCGGTAGAGGCCGTCGCCGTTCACGACGTCCGCCGCGCCGGCCAGGGTGATGCGGGTGGCGTGGCCCGTCCGGGTGATCACCTTGTACAGCTCGCCCGGGTTGCTCTTGACCACGATCAGGGCCCGGCCGTCGGGGGTCCCCACGATGCCGTTGGCGTTGTTGACGTCCGGGAGCTGGACCCAGTCGCCGATGAGCGGCAGGGTGCGTACGGCTCCGGAGCGGCCCCTCGGGACCCCGTACAGTGCCGCCGCCCGTGAGTCCGTGAACCACGCTCTGTCGCCCAGCAACGTCACATCGTTGATGAAGTGGCCCGTCGCTTCGCTCAGTTGGTGTGTTGCCACCACATTGCCCGTGCGGGAGTCGTGGGTACGGGCCACTCCCGTGTTGCCCGCCACATACAGCAGGCCGTCGCTGTCCAGTTTCAGGCCCACCGCCACCAGGCCCGTGGCGCCCGCGAAGAGGATGCCGCCCTCGCCCGTACGCAGATCGGTACGGTAGATCGCGCCGTTCGCGCGCGAGCCCATGTACGCGTACGGTTTCCTGCCGATGGCTATGCCCTCGGGGAGGAAGCCGTCGGGGAGGGGGAACTGCGTCGGCCAGGTGGCGGGGGAGATCGCCGCCGCCGCGTTGACCGTTCCTGTCGCCGTCGCCGTCGCCGTCCCCGTCGCCACCGTGAACGCGGCGAGCGCCGCGCCGCCCAGCAGCGTGCGGCGCGAGGGGTGTTCGCGGGTCGTGCGGATCGAGTGGGTCATCGTTCCTGGCCTCCTTGGAGGGTCTGAGAACTTCAACTCCGTACGTGCCGTACCTTCATCCTGGCTCAACCTCGCCCCACCCATCCCGCCCGTGCCCCGCATCGACAGAGGATCGACAGCTTGACGGTCCCCGTGCGGGTACGTGACGCCTCAGCCGTTCCAGCTCTCGTCGTACGGGTCCTTGGGAGCCTTGATCGGCTTCGTCTCCGTGACGTTCAGGAACGGGATGATGCCGTCGTTCACCGGGTCCTTCGTCTGCTTGCCGGTGTACGTGCCCGTCACCTCCAGCCAGGTGTCCGGGCGCAGGACCGTCGGCGTGCGGCCGGTCAGGCCGATCTTCACCGGCTGGGCGTCCGCGGCACAGCAACTGAGCGCCATGCGCATCAAGTAGGGCGTGCCGTCGCTGCCCACCGCCAGGAAGCCCGCCGTCCTGATACGGCGGTCGTCGAGCGAACGGCCGTGGTCGTACGCGGCGCGGCCCGCGTAGTCCACGAGGCTGAGGCGGACGGTGTCCCCCTTGGGCAGTTCCGCGAAGCCCCACGGCTGTTTCTGCAGCGCCGTTCCCGTGCGCATCGCGCTGTACGAGCCGAGCGCCGGCGGGGACACCAGGACGAGGGCCAGGAGGGGGAGGACCATGAGCCAGGCGATACGGGGTTCCCGGTGGGCGTGGCCGTCTCCGTCCCGGTGGGCATGGCCGCCTCCGTCTCCGTCCCCATCTCGCTCTCCGTCGCCATCTCGCTCTCCGTCCCCATCCCGCTGCGGGCGTGGCGACCGGCGTTCGTACCAGACCGTCGCGATCGCCGTGGCTATCAGGACCACCCCCGCCGTCAGCAGCAACGGCCTCAACCCCGCCTTGACGTACCGCAGATAGAGGTCGGTGAGGCCCGCGTGCAGGATCGCCCCGCCGGTGAGGAGGAGTACGGCTGCCTGCGCCTGGCGGTTCACAGGAGCACCGCCCCGACCAGGGACGACACCAGGACGGCCAGGGTGAAGGTGGCGGGCGCGAAGCGCAGGGCGAAACCTCGGCCGAACGTCGCCGTCTGCATCGCGAAGAGTTTCAGGTCGATCATCGGGCCGACGACCAGGAAGGTCAGTCGGGCCGTGAGCGAGAACTGGGTGAGGGACGCCGCCACGAAGGCGTCCGCCTCGGAGCAGATGGACAGGAGTACGGCCAGGACCGCCAGGGCGAGGATCGAGAACACCAGGTTGTCGGCGGCCAGGCCGAGCCAGTCCGCCGGGACCACCGCCTTGAGCGTCGCCGCGGCCATCGCGCCGACGACCAGGAATCCACCCGCGTGCATCACGTCGTGCCGTACCGAGCCCCAGAACGCCGCCCCTTTCCCGAGGTCTTCCCAGGACGGGCGGTCCGGCGGGCGCAGCCAGTCCGCGCGGCCCAGCCGGTGCCAGAGCCAGCCCATCGCGCAGGCCACCAGCAGGCTCGCCACGAATCGCGCCAGGACCATCTCCGGGTCGCCCGGGAACGCCACCGCGGTCGCCGTCAGCACGATCGGGTTGATCGCGGGCGCCGACAGGAGAAACGCCAGCGCCGCCGCGGGCGTGACACCCCGGCGTACCAGCGCCCCGGCCACCGGCACGGACGCGCACTCGCAGCCCGGCAGCACCGCTCCGGCCATGCCCGCGACCGGTACCGCGAGCGCCGGCCGCTTCGGCAGCGCGCGGGCGAAGAACGACGGCGGGACGAACACCGCGATGACCGCCGACAGCATCACACCGAGCACCAGGAAGGGCAGCGCCTGCACGATCACCGCGACGAACACGGTCATCCAGCTCTGCATCACCGGTGCGGACAACGCCCCGCGGATCGGTCCCTGGAGCACCACACCCGCGAGCAGCAGCATGGTCAGGACGAGGGGGGAGTTGAACTGCCAGCCCTTCGGTTCGCCGGCATCGGCCGTCGTGCCGTCCGGCTCGCTGTCCTCCACCGCGGGCCGCGTCGCGTTGGTTGTGGTCACGGGAGAGGTACCTCCGGTAGGGAGGGGCTTCGTCGGTGGACTCCGTCGGTGGACTCCGTCGGTGGATTCCGTGGGTGGATCGCCCTCCACCTTGAGTACGCCTGATCCGGCACAGCTTCTCATCCCGGTCCGCCGCCGGTGTCCGGGGCCGGTGTCCTGGGCCGGTGTCCTGGGCCGGTTCGCCGCCGGTCCCCTCGTGGCAGGTCACCGTGCAACCGACCGTGCCCGTACGGCACTCTGTGCTGTTGTGGGGAGCCTTCCGAACCAGAGCGGACCGAATCAGAGCAGACCGAACGACCGCGGAGCGGACGACCGCGGGCCGAGCGATCGCGGACGGCACGATCGCGGACGGAATGACGGAGCCACGCACATGGTGGTGTGCGGGGACGACGCTCTCGCGCACCGGCTCGCGGCCGAGTTGCGGGGCGTCTACGGGGAGCGCGTGACGCTGGTCGTGCCGTCCGCCGAGCGGAACGTGCGGCCCCCGGTCGTGGGACGCGCCCGCGCCTCGACCCTGCTCGACCGCGTGTCGGCCGCGATGACCCGGGCGGCGGGCAACGGCGTCACCGGCGGGAGCGGTGAGGGTGGAAGCGGAGGCGGTGGCGGCGGGGCCTCCCAAGGACGGTCCGCGGACCAGGTGTTGGAGGCCGCCGTACTCACCGAGGCCGTGCTCGCCGAGGCCGGGGTCGAGCGTGCCCACGCGCTGGCCCTCGTCCATGACGACGACGAGACCAACATCCGCGCGGCCCTCATGGCCCGCCGGCTCAACCCGCGCCTGCGCCTGGTCATACGGCTCTACAACCGCCGCCTCGGCCAGCACATCGAGGCCCTGCTCGACCAGGCGTCCGCCCTGGCCATGGCGGGGATCGGGGAGGCCACGGGCTCGCCCGGGCCCGGTCTTGTCGACGCCTCCACGACCGTACTCTCCGACGCGGACACCGCCGCGCCCGCGCTGGCGGCCACCGCCGTCGCCGGAACCACCAAGGTCGTACAGACCGACGGGTTGATGCTGCGAGCCGTGGAACGGCAGCCGCCGGGGCCCGGGGAGGTCGCCGACCCCGGGCTGTGCACGCTGGCCCTGCTCTCCGCCACCACCAACGACCCGGCCGGCGCTGACGGTTCGGAGAGCAGCGGCGATCAGGGGCCACGGTTGCTGCCCGACGAGGCGTCCGTGGCCGCCGCGACCGGGCGCGGCACGATCGTCCTGGAGACCGTGTCGTACTCCGGTCCCCCGTTGCCCGCCGGACGCGGTGTCCTGCCGGGCGGGATGTCCATCGGGCTGCCCCTGGGAAGGCTGTTCTCGCGGCGGCTGCGCTGGTCCTTCGCCGGTCTGGTGGCCTGTGTCGTCGCGCTCGCGGTCGCGTCCATGCTCGTCACGGGCGCCCATCCGCTGCACGCCACCTACCTGACCCTCCTCGACCTCTTCGCGATCAACGACCCCGCGCTCGACGACCCCCTCGGCCGCCAGATCCTCCAACTCCTCTCCGGGCTGGTCGGGTTGCTGCTGCTTCCCGTGCTCCTCGCCGCCGTCCTGGAGGGCCTCGGTACGTTCCGCAGCGGGACGGCGCTGCGGAAGCCACCCCGGGGGCTCTCCGGTCACGTCGTCCTCCTCGGAGTCGGCAAGATCGGTACGCGGGTCCTCGCGCGCCTTCGCGAACTCCACATCCCCGTGGTGTGCGTCGAGGCCGATCCCGAGGCGCGCGGGCTCGCGCTGGCGCGCCGGCTGCGCGTGCCCGTCGTGCTCGGTGACGTCACCCAGGAAGGCGTCCTGGAGGCCGCCAAGATTCATCGGGCGCACGCCCTGCTCGCGCTGACCAGCGCCGACACCACCAACCTCGAAGCCGCCCTGTACGCACGGTCGGTGCGCCCCGATCTGCGTGTCGTCCTGCGTCTGTACGACGACGACTTCGCCACGGCCGTCTACCGCACCCTGCGCGCCACCCACCCGCACGCGCTCACCCGCAGCCGCAGCGTCTCCCATCTGGCCGCGCCCGCCTTCGCCGGAGCGATGATGGGCCGCCAGATCCTGGGGGCGATCCCCGTGGAACGCCGGGTGCTGCTCTTCGCCGCCCTGGACGTGGCGGGACATCCGCATCTGGAGGGCCGGACCGTCGCCGAGGCGTTCCGGGCGGGGGCGTGGCGGGTCCTCGCCCTGGACACGGCGGTCGTGGACACCTCGGCCCCGTCTGCGTCTGCGTCTTCACCTCCGCGTCCGCGTCCGGCACCGTCTCCGCCTCCGTCCCCCTCGCCCTCGCCCTCTCCGTCGCCGTCGCCGTCGGTCCGTGATCGCGACGGCTCGGGCCCGGACCGGTCGGACCGGCCGGACCGGCCCTCGGGCGGACTGGTCTGGGACCTGCCACCGAACTATGTGCTGAGCGCCGGGGACCGTGTCGTCATCGCCGCCACCCGGCGGGGACTCGCCGAGCTGCTGGGGCGCCGCACGCGGGAACGCACGATCGGCGGCGCCTCTTAGCGGCGCATTTCGGCGGGGCCTCTCAGCTGTGCCTCTCGGCGGTGCTCCGGCGTGCTGCCCGGTAGCGGTCTGATAAGTGTGCGAGCGTCCCTATCGGCCCCTGAACTGCGGGGATGCGCGGTTCGACCGTGTCGTGGACCGCTTCGGCCGGAGAGTTTTCCACAGGCTGAGGGGCCCCTCGGCGCGATGTCGTCCTGTGCGTGCAATATGGGGCCATGACTGAGAGCAACGGGGCCATCCCGCACGAGGTAACCATGCCCGAATGGGAGAAGCGCTTCCGGGCGCCGCGGGTGTCCTTGCCGGACTGGGCGGAGGACGCCCCGCACCGGTCCCTGTTCGTGTCCAACGCGACAGGGACGTACGAGTTGTACGCGTGGGACCGTGCGACGGGCGCCCAGCGCCAGGTCACGGACCGGCCCAACGGAACGACGGACGGCGTGCTGTCGCCCGACGGCGAGTGGATCTGGTGGTTCGACGACAAGGACGGCGACGAGTTCGGGATCTGGCGCCGACAGCCCTTCGCCGGGCCGGAGGCTGAAGGCGCATCGACCGCATCGACCGGATCGGGCGGAACAGGCGGATCGGGCGGTCCCGACGCACCCGCTGCTCCCGGGCTCGACCCCTCCTACCCCGCCGGGCTCGCGCTCGGGCGGGACGGGCGGACGGCGATCGTCGGCAGGTCGACCGACGAGGACGGTTCGACGATCTACGTCAGCCGCACCGGCGAGGACCCCGTCGAGGTCTACCGCCACCGCGAGTCGGCCGGAGTCGGCGACCTCTCGCACGACGGCACACTGATCGCGGTCGAGCACACCGAGCACGGCGACGCGATGCACTCCGCGCTGCGGGTGCTGCGGATGGACGGTTCGACGGTCTCCGAGCTGGACGACACCAAGGGCGGTACGGCCGAGCTGGGCCTGGAGGTGCTGGGCTTCGCCCCGGTGGCCGGGGACACGCGCCTGCTCGTCGGACACCAACGGCGCGGGCGCTGGGAACCGATGGTGTGGGACGTGGTGTCCGGCGAGGAGACGGACCTGGAGCTGGCCTCGCAACTGGACGGCGACCTGAGCGCCGAGTGGTATCCGGACGGCTCCGCCCTGCTCGTCGTCAACAGCTTCGAGGCGCGCAGCGAGCTGTGGCGGTTCGACCTGGCGACCCGCGAGCTGGAGCGGGTGCCGACGCCGAAGGGCTCCGTGTCGGGCGCGACCGCACGCCCCGACGGCAGCGTGGAGTATCTGTGGTCGTCCTCCGCCGAGGCGCCGGTGGTCCGCTCGACGTCCGGCGAGGTCGTCCTCGATCCGCCCGGCATGAAGGCGCCGGAGTCGGTGCCCGTCGAGGACGTGTGGGTGACGGGTCCCGGCGGCCGTATCCACGCCCTGGTGCAGCGGCCGGCCGGAGCGAGTGGTCCCCTCCCTACCGTCTTCGACATCCACGGCGGCCCGACCTGGCACGACAGCGACTCGTTCGCGGCGGGCCCGGCGGCCTGGGTGGACCACGGGTACATGGTGATCCGGGTCAACTACCGGGGTTCCACGGGGTACGGGCGGGAGTGGACGGACGCCCTCAAGCACCGGGTCGGCCTGATCGAGCTGGAGGACATCGCGGCCGTACGGGAGTGGGCGGTCTCGTCCGGGTACGCCGACCCGGACCGGCTGATCCTGACCGGCGGTTCGTGGGGCGGCTACCTCACCCTTCTCGGTCTGGGTACGCAGCCGGAGGCGTGGGCGCTCGGTATCGCCGCGGTACCGGTCGCGGACTATGTGACGGCCTACCACGACGAGATGGAGGCCCTGAAGGCGATGGACCGCACGCTGCTCGGCGGTACTCCGGAGGAGGTTCCGGAGCGCTTCGAGGCGTCGTCCCCGCTGACGTACGTCGACGCGGTGAAGGCGCCGGTCTACATCTCCGCCGGGGTCAACGACCCGCGCTGCCCGATCCGTCAGGTCGAGAACTACGTGACCCGGCTCGCCGCGCGTGACGCGGACCACGAGGTGTACCGCTATGACGCGGGGCACGGTTCGCTGGTCGTGGACGAGCGGATCAAGCAGGTCCGCCTGGAGCTGGACTTCGCGGAGCGCCACCTGGGGGGCTGACCGGGGCGGCGGGCGGCGGGCGCCGGTCTTCCGGGGGCAGCCGCCGACGGGGGCAGCTGCCGACCGGGGGCAGCGGTCGGCCGGGGGGCGCGCCGCCGTCGACCGTCCATGGCATCGGTGTCCCTGTGAGAGGGGTCGTGGTCGAGGCACCCCCCCTCGGCCACGCTCCCCGCAGGGGCCCCGTACCGTTGAGGTCGTGTACCGGTTCCTGCTGACGCCCCGCTGGTGGGGGATCAACGTCTTCGTGCTGTTGGCCATCCCCTTCTGCGTGTTCATGGGGTCATGGCAGTTGAGCCGGTTCGAGGACCGGGTCCAGGACCACCGCGACGCCGGCGACCAGGCCGCGGCGGCCAAGACGCAGGCTCCCCGGCCGCTCGCCCAACTGCTGCCCGTGGACAAGAAGACGTCGGGCAAGCAGGCCACGGCGACGGGCCGGTACGGGAAGCAGTTGCTCGTGCCCGACCGGGAGCTGGACGACAAGCGCGGCTTCTACGTCCTGACGATGCTGCGCACCGACGACGGCAGGGCTCTGCCGGTGGTCCGGGGCTGGCTCGCCGGCGACGCCGACACCGCGAAGGCCCCGGCGGCTCCGGCAGGCGAGGTCACCGTGACCGGCGCGCTCCAGGCGTCGGAGTCACCCGGGTCGAACGGGGTGCCCGCGGCCGGGGGGCTCCCCGCCGGGCAGACCGGTGCGATCAGTTCGGCGTCCCTGGTGAACCTCGTGCCGTACAAGATGTACGACGCGTGGATCACGCTCGCCGAGGCCGACCCGGGGATGAAGGCCGTGCCCGCCGCGGCGCCTTCGGACACGGGCCTGGATCTGAAGGCGTTCCAGAACCTGGGTTACACCGGTGAGTGGTTCGTCTTCGCCGGCTTCGTGGTCTTCATGTGGTTCCGGCTGATGCGGCGCGAGGTGGAGTTCGCGCAGGACGCGGAGCTGGGGCTCGTGGAGGAGACTCCGGCGGAGACCGGCGCCCCGAAGGTGTCCTCCGCGTCGTCCCCCACCGCCTGACACGGCCCGGCACCCAGGCCCCGGTCAGTACCCGGCACCCGGGCCCGAGCGGCAGCCCGGGCCCGGCGCGGTCAGGAGCCGGCCAGCACGCCGGTCCGGTAGACCGTCCCCGCACACGCGTTGGACACGGTCGTCGCGGCCGCCGGTGCGCCACCCTCGGCCGTGTAGGACACGCTGACGCTTCCGTCGACGGTCCCGTCGGCCCTCATGAGCTGGGGTTCCTCGCCGGTCGCGCCCTCCGAGACCGTACCGCCGCTGGCCCCGGTGGGGTCCTCCGTGGGGGTCGGGTCGGGCGTGGGTTCCCCGCCGCCGGTACCGCCGTTGCCGCCGCTGGTCGGGCAGGTCGACGAAGGCACCCAGGCGAACTTCACGTTGTACGTCCCGCCCGGCGGCAGGACCAGGGAGGTGGCGTAGGTGGACGGGTCGGGCAGCCCGGCGGCGGGGTCGCCCGCCACGTGCAGGGCCGTCATGAGCTGGGACTGGTCCGCGGCGCCCACCGCGGTCGGCGCCACCGAGCCGTCACCGACGACCGTACAGCTGGCGGTCGAGACGTTGGTGACCGTGAAGGTGCCGTAGACCGCGCCGGTGGCGTCGGGTGCGCCACCCCCGGCAGCGGCGATGAGCTGCGTCGGCGTACAGGTCGGCGCGACCGCGGTGGAGGTCGTGGGCGGGGTGCCCGCGGTGCCGCCACCACCCTTGCCCTTGCCGGGCTTGTCCTTCTTGTCGCCCTTGTCCGACCCCTTGGACGAGCCCGCGGAACTGCCGGAGCCGCTTCCCGAGGAGGATTCCTTGCCCTCGTTCGCGCCGCCCTGGGTCGCCGAGGTGTTGCCCGCCATGGACGGGTCGGCGTTGGAGCCCGTGGAGTTCGAGACGTGCACCAGGGCCGGGACGGCCGTGCCGATGAAGAGCGCGGCGGCGGCCATACCGACGAGGGCCTGGCGCTTGCGCGCCCGCCGGGCCGGTACCGCGCGCCGCAGATGGTCCAGCGTGCCGTCGGTCGGCTCGATCTCCTCGACGGCCTGGTGCAGCAGCCGCCGCAGGGCCAGTTCGTCGGAGCCGAACATGTCCGGTCCCGATCCGCCGCCCGTCCCGGAGCCGGCGCCGAGCCCCAGGCCGAGACCGGGGATGCCCGCACCGGACTCACCCGCGCTCACCGGCTCCGTACCCGCGGACTCCGTACTCGTGGACTCCGTACCCGCGTCGCCCGAATCACCCGCGGAGTCCTTCGAGGACCGGGGAGGCAGAGGGGAAATCTTGGTCGGTGCGTCGTCGGACGCCGTCTCCGGCGTGCCGTCCGCGACCTCGGCCTCGGCCGGGGACGTGCCCGGCGCTTCGTCCGAGCCGTCGGGGTCGACCGGCTCAACCGGCTCGACCGAGTCGCCCGCGTCGTCCGAGGTGATCGGCTCGTTCGTGGGGTCGCCCGGTGAGCGGTCCGACGGGCGGCCTTCCGTATCCGTGGGGCCCGACTCTTCCGGGCCCGAGTTCTCCGAGGGGCCGTGTTTCACAGTTCCGTTCCCAGCGTGCTGCTCGTGCTCGTCGTCGTCGCCGTGGCGACCGTGCTCGTCGTGGCGTGCTCGCTCGTCGTGCCCGCTCATGCCGGCGCCTCCATGGCGACGCGCAGCGCGGCGATGCCGCGCGACCCGTACGCCTTCACGGAGCCCAGGGAGACACCGAGGGTCTCGGCGACCTGCGCCTCGGTCATGTCCGCGAAGTAGCGCAGGACCAGGACCTCGCGCTGGCGTCTCTGGAGCCCCTTCATCGCCTTGATCAGGGCGTCACGCTCCAGCTGGTCGTACGCGCCCTCCTCGGCGCTCGCCATGTCGGGCATCGGCTTGGACAGGAGCTTCAGGCCGAGGATGCGCCGTCGCAGGGCGGAGCGCGAGAGGTTGACGACGGTCTGGCGCAGGTAGGCGAGCGTCTTCTCCGGGTCGCGCACGCGCTTGCGCGCCGAGTGCACCCGGATGAAGGCCTCCTGGACGACGTCCTCGCAGGACGCGGTGTCGTCGAGGAGGAGCGCCGCGAGACCCAGGAGCGACCGGTAGTGGGCGCGGTAGGTCTCGGTGAGATGGTCGACGGTGGTGCCGGCCGCCAGGGCCTCGTCAGCGCCTTCACGCTGATTCGGGATGCGGGTCGGCCGCGCTGCGGGCATGGGGGCGATCACCGGCATGCCGCCGCCGGACGCGCCGGACGTGCGGGGTCGGCGGGGCGGACGGAGGGTCGTGCCCCGCGTCGCCACAGTGAATTCGAGAACCTCAGCCACGCCAGTTGGACACGCTTCCCCCCGTCGGGGTTGTACGCGACAGGCATCACGTTTGCGTAGGACCTCATGCCGGACCGTGCGCTAAGTGTCCTCATACGTAAAAGCCCATCCCCTATGCCCAAATGAACGTGGCGTCCGGTCACCCCTCAAGGGCGACCGCAAAGACGCTCCCCGCCCTCCGCGCGGTTGCGGAGAACGGGGAGAAAAAACCTTTGGGCGCCAGAGGTCTGGTTCCTGTGGTCCGGACCACAGCTTCGGCCACGATCGAACCATAGAAGTCGCACAGATCCTACAAAAGATTCAACTTATGACCGGCGAATTTCCTGTCCGGAACCTGCCGGAACCGATCGGAACCGATCCGAACCGGCCGGAACCGTCTGAGAGCTGCAGGTCACAGCTCGGCCGCCACCAGCTCCGCGATCTGGGCGGTGTTCAGCGCGGCACCCTTGCGCAGGTTGTCCCCGCAGACGAAGAGCTCCAGCGCCGTCGGGTCGTCGAGAGCCCGGCGCACCCGCCCGACCCAGGTGGGGTCCGTACCGACCACGTCGGCCGGCGTCGGGAACTCCCCCGCCTCCGGGTTGTCGAAGAGCACCACCCCGGGGGCCGTGGCGAGGATCTCGCGCGCCCTGCCCACCGTCACCTCGCCCTGGAAACGGGCGTGGACGGTCAGGGAGTGCACGGTGACGACCGGCACCCGGACACAGGTGACGGCGACGGGCAGGTTCGGCAGCCCGAGGATCTTGCGGGACTCGTCCCTGACCTTCATCTCCTCCGAGGACCAGCCGTCCTCACGCACGGACCCGGCCCACGGCACCACATTGAGCGCCACCGGCTCCGGGAACGGCCCGGTGTTGTCCCCCACGGCCCGCCGTACGTCACCAGGGGTCGTCCCCAGTTCCGTACCGGCGACGAGCTTCAGCTGCTGGCGCAGGGTGTCGACGCCGCGCTGCCCGGCCCCGCTCACCGCCTGGTACGAGGAGGCCACCAGCTCGCGCAGCCCGAACTCGGCGTGCAGCGCGCCCAGGGCCACGATCATCGACAGGGTCGTGCAGTTCGGGTTGGCGATGATGCCGCGCGGCCGGACGCGGGCGGCGTGCGGATTGACCTCGGGCACCACGAGCGGCACCTCGGGGTCCATCCGGAACGCGCCCGAGTTGTCGACCACGACGGCGCCCTTGGCCGCCGCCACCGGCGCCCAGCGCCCGGCCACCTCGTCGGGTACGTCGAACATGGCGACGTCGACCCCGTCGAAGGCCTCCTCCGTCAGGGCCACCACCTCGACCTGCTCGCCGCGCACGGCCAGCTTGCGGCCGGCCGAGCGCGGCGAGGCGATCAGGCGGATCTCGCCCCAGATGTCCGCGTGCTGGGACAGGATCTGGAGCATGACCGTGCCGACGGCTCCGGTCGCGCCCACGACCGCGAGCGTCGGCCGCCCGGTCATCGTCGTACGCCTCCGTACGAGGGGACGGTCATCGGCCGGTGCCTCCGTAGACGACGGCCTCGTCGCTGTCGGAGTCGAGCCCGAAGGCGCTGTGCACAGCGCGCACCGCTTCGTTGACGTCGTCCTGGCGGGTCACCACCGAGATGCGGATCTCGGAGGTCGAGATCAGTTCGATGTTGACGCCCGCGTCGGACAGCGCCTGGAAGAACGAGGCGGTGACGCCCGGGTTGGTCTTCATCCCCGCGCCGACCAGGGAGATCTTGCCGATCTGGTCGTCGTAGCGCAGCGACTCGAAGCCGATCGCGCCCTTCGCCTTCTCCAGGGCCTCGATGGCCTTGTGGCCCTCGGCCTTGGGGAGCGTGAAGGAGATGTCCGTGAGGCCCGTGGAGGCCGCGGACACGTTCTGCACGATCATGTCGATGTTGATCTCGGCGTCCGCGATGGTCCGGAAGATCACTGCGGCCTCGCCCGGCTTGTCCGGGACGCCGACGACCGTGATCTTGGCTTCGGAGATGTCGTGCGCGACTCCGGAGATGATGGCGTGCTCCACCTGCGCGTCCCCTTGCGGATTCTCGTTGCTGACCCAGGTGCCCCGCAGTCCCGAGAAGGACGAGCGGACGTGGATCGGGATGTTGTATCGGCGTGCGTACTCGACGCAGCGGTGCAGCAGCACCTTGGAGCCCGAGGCGGCGAGCTCCAGCATGTCCTCGGAGGAGATCCAGTCGATCTTCCGGGCCTTCTTCACCACCCGCGGGTCGGCGGTGAACACACCGTCGACGTCCGTGTAGATCTCGCAGACCTCGGCGTCGAGGGCGGCGGCGAGGGCGACGGCCGTGGTGTCGGAACCACCGCGCCCCAGCGTGGTGATGTCCTTCTTGTCCTGGCTGACGCCCTGGAACCCGGCGACGATCGCGATGTTGCCCTCGTCGAGCGCCGTCCTGATGCGGCCCGGCGTGACATCGATGATGCGCGCTTTGTTGTGGACGGAGTCGGTGATCACGCCTGCCTGGCTGCCGGTGAAGCTCTGGGCCTCGTGGCCCAGGTTTTTGATCGCCATGGCCAGCAGGGCCATGGAGATCCGCTCCCCGGCGGTCAGCAGCATGTCGAACTCACGCCCGGCAGGGATCGGGGATACCTGCTCGGCGAGATCGATCAGCTCATCCGTCGTGTCACCCATCGCCGACACCACGACGACGACCTGGTGGCCGTCCTTCTTGGCGTCGACGATTCGCTTGGCGACACGCTTGATGCCCTCGGCATCGGCTACGGAGGAACCTCCGTACTTCTGCACGACAAGGCCCACGTGCGCTCCTCGCTCAGTCCGTCTCGTACCGCACGACTGCGGTCGGCTCAGTCTAACGAGCGGCCGAATTCCACCCCGGGGATATCGCATCGTGAGATGTCCCGCTCACGTGTTGATCACCCGGCTCAGTCGGGTCCGGCCGTACGGGCGTCCGATCGGTCGGCTCCCGCAGTCCGGCCCTCCGGCCGCTCCAGGACCGCATCTGCCCGTCCCGGACGCACCTCACGCGCAAAGTGCCCCTCGTCACACGGTCGGCGCGATATGTCCGCGCGACAAGGGGCACGGCATGCGTGTGGGGCGGGCCCGGAGTCGACGACTCCGGGCCCGCCCCACACGCAGCACGCACGTCCGCGACCGCGCGCTACTTGACCTCGCGCAGGCCCAGCGGACCCGCGATCTCCTCCGCCATCACCCGGCCGGCCTCCTCCGCGAGGGCGTCCTCGCTGAGCTCCTGGTCGGTGTCCAGGCCGTCCAGCTCCTGGAGGGGCTGGTTCAGCCGGACATGGGCGACCAGGGACTGGAGGGCGCGCAGGGTGGCCGAGGCCGTGGAGCCCCAGTTCGAGAAGTACGAGAACTGCCACCACCACATCGCCTCGGTGGTGCGGCCGGCGCGGTAGTGGGCCATGCCGTGCCGCAGATCGGCCATGACATCGGCCAGGTCGTCCGAGATACGGGCCGGGACCGGGGCCTTACGGGGCTCGTACGGGTCGAAGACCTCGGAGTAGACGTCGACCGGGTCGAGCATCTCGGCGAGACGCTCGCGCAGTTCGTCGACGTCCGGCTCGGGGCCCAGGTCCGGCTCGTACCGCTCGTCGGGAAGGATGTCCTCGTGCGCGCCGAGACGGCCGCCGGCCAGCAGGAGCTGGGAGACCTCCAGGAGCAGGAAGGGGACGGCCGAGTCCGGCTCGTCGCCTCTCGCGACCTCTGTCACCGCGACGAGGAAACTCTCGATCTGATCCGCGATCTGGACCGAGAAGTCGTCGGGGTCGGGATCGGTCGCGTGCAGCGTGGCGTCAGACATCTAGAAGCCGGCCTTCCTCAAGAACTTCCCGTACATCAACCAGTCGTTCAGACATCCAGCAGCCGCCTTCCCTCGAAGGCGCGTCCCAGGGTGACCTCGTCGGCGTACTCCAGGTCGCCGCCCACCGGCAGCCCGCTGGCGAGGCGGGTGACCCGCAGACCCATGGGTTTGATCATGCGGGCGAGATACGTGGCCGTGGCCTCGCCCTCCAGGTTCGGGTCGGTGGCCAGGATCAGCTCCGTGACCGCGCCGTCGGCGAGCCGCGCCAGCAGCTCCCTTATGCGCAGGTCGTCCGGGCCCACGCCCTCGATGGGGCTGATCGCGCCGCCGAGCACGTGGTACTTGCCCCGGAACTCGCGGGTCCGCTCGACCGCGACCACGTCCTTCGGCTCCTCGACCACACAGATGACCGAGAGGTCGCGGCGCGGGTCACGGCAGATGTTGCACAGCTCCTCCTGCGCCACGTTCCCGCAGGTGGCGCAGAAGCGGACCTTCGCCTTGACCTCCATGAGGCACTGCGCGAGACGGCGTACGTCCGTCGGCTCCGCCTGGAGGATGTGGAAGGCGATCCGCTGCGCGCTCTTGGGACCGACGCCGGGCAGTCGCCCCAGCTCGTCGATGAGGTCCTGGACCACGCCTTCGTACACGGATTGCCTTCCTGTTTCCCACGGATTTCCCACGGACTCGGTACGTACCGTAGTCGCGCTTGCTCTCTTCGTACGTACGGTAGTTGGCGGTCGGCCTTCTTAGAAGGGACCGCCGGATTGACTTAGAACGGCAGGCCGGGGATGCCGCTGCCGCCGCCGAGCCCCTGGGTCAGCGGGCCGAGCTTCTGCTGCTGGAGCGCCTGGGCGTTCTCGTTCGCCGCCTGGACCGCCGCGACGATCAGATCGGCGAGGGTCTCGGTGTCCTCGGGGTCGACGGCCTTCGGGTCGATGACCAGGCCGCGCAGTTCGCCCGACCCCGTCACCGTCGCCTTCACCAGGCCGCCGCCCGCCTGACCGTCGACCTCGGTGCGCGCCAGCTCCTCCTGGGCGTTCGCGAGGTCCTGCTGCATCTTCTGGGCCTGCTGGAGCAGCTGCTGCATGTTGGGCTGGCCACCACCGGGAATCACGATCAGCTCCTGGTTCGTACGGCTGTGAGTACTGCGGTGAGTACTGCCTTCGGATACGGCTTTCGGGCGTGAATTCCGCCTTGGCACGAGCCTACGTGGTCTACCGGGCCGTCGCTTCGACACTCTTTCGAGTGAGAGGGCGAGTTGGTCTATACCTGATCAGAGCCCACATCCGAGCGGAAAAGCCCCGAAAGCAGGGCTGTCCCCACCGATGGGGAGGTAGTAAGAGTGCGGCGCATCAGCACCACGCGCCACGTTACCGTCACACAACGTCACAACGAGGGAGCGTGGGGTGAGCCAGCCGGACATGCAGCCCGAGGGGCCGGCCCAGAGCGGTCGGGGCGACGGTCCGGTGGAGCCCGGCGATCTGCTGGGACGGGTCTTCCCCCTCGGCGACTGGGGTGAGCCGGCCGAGCGGCTGGACGAGCTCTACCGGTGGGTGGAGGAGGGGGCGCTCACCACCGCGGACTGGTACCTCGCCGACCGGGTGTGGAAGCGGCGAGGGGCGCGGGCCCTGCGGGCCGGGGCCGCCGCGGGAGCCCTCGCCGGGGCGGGGCTGCCCCTGCTGGATCTCGCCGGAGTGCTCGGCGGGGGCGCCACCTGGGGATATCTGGCGCTGCTGGTGGCGGTCGCCTGCGTCGCGGGGGACCGGTTCTTCGGGGTGACCTCCGGGTGGATGCGGGACGTGGCGACCGCGCAGGCCGTGCAGCGGCGGTTGCAGGTGCTCCAGTTCGACTGGGCGTCCGAGTGCGTGCGGGAGGTTCTCGGGCCGGCCGAGGGGACCGCGGGGGAGGCCGCCGAGCGGTGTCTGGGGGTGCTGCGGCGGTTCTCCGAGGACGTGACGGAGTTGGTGCGGGTGGAGACGTCGGACTGGATGGTGTCGTTTCGGAGTGGGATGACTCCGTCGGTGCTTCGGGAGGGGGTGGGTGGGGGTGGGGGTGTGCGGGACGCCGCGCCGGCCGGGCGGTTGCCGCTTCCCCCGGGTACGCGCCCGAACATGCCGCGCCAGCGGCCACCGGAGCCCCGGTAGGGGCGTGTTCCTCGCCCCCGCCGCCCCTACCCGTTCCCATCCACGCATGGGGGCTGCGCCCCCTCGCCCCCGCAATCGCGCTGACGCGCTCGTCCTCAAACGCCGGACGGGCTGAAGGATTAGCCCCTCCGGCGTTTGAGGAGCGGGGGTTCGGGGGCTGGCCCCCGAGTACGTGACGGGAACCGGGTCAGGGTTGGGGGGAGGGGAATGTGACCGGGCTTTTCAGGCCCGTTCTGTTTACCGCTCGTACGCCGAAGAAGACGTTGTCCTTGGACAGGTCCACCTCGTGGGACGTCACGTCGCCGACCGGGATCACGTGCGTCCACTCGGACGCCGTGGTCTCCCGCCAGACGACTTCGTAGCCCGCGAGATCCGGCTCGGCCCCCCGCTCCCACACCAGCTCCGTGGAGTTCGTGAGCGCGGCGGTAAGGATCCGCGCGGACCGCGGCGCACCCGGCGCCTGCGCCAACGTCCAGAGCGCGGCCGCGTTGACCCGCGCGACCCGAGCAATGAAGGGAAAGTCGCAGAACTCCGGCAGGTCCCCGTACTGCTTGCCGTCCTCGACCCGCACATCCTGGTGCTGATGGGCGAAGTCCTCGGCGGGCTCGGTGAACCGCGCCGCCGCGTACCCCTGCTCCAGGAAGGGGATGTGGTCACCGCCCCGCCGGTAACGGTCCCGCCGGTAGACGACCCGTACCCGCATACCCGTCGCCGGGTTGTCCGCCGTGTCCCGCACGAAACGGGCCAGCTGGCGCGACGGGGAGTCGTTCTCGCCGCCCACCGACCGGCGCGTGGCCGCCTGCTCCGGGGTCTCCGACGTCGGCACGCCTTCCGCGAAGAGCCGGATGGTGTACGGGTCCTTCGTGCCGTCGTCCGCCCTCGACGCGCCCACGATGTCGTTGGTGAACATGCCCTGCACGTCCGTACCCGCCGCCTTGAACCGCGCGGCCATGTGCGCCGCCCCGTACAGGCCCTGCTCCTCCCCCGCCACCGCCGCGAAGACGATCGTGGCGGCGGGGCGGCGCCGTGCCATGACCCGGGCCAGTTCCATCGCCACGGCCACGCCCGAGGCGTCGTCGTCGGCGCCCGGGGAGTCCGAGGTGGCGTCCATGACGTCGGTGACGCGGGAGTCGTAGTGCCCGGAGACGACGTACACGCGCTCCGGGGTGACCGAGCCGCGCAGGGTCGCCACGATGTTCGTGATGCGGGTGGCCGTGGGGATGCGGGGCGCGGGTTCCTGCACGTACGACTGGAGTTCGGCCGTCATCCGGCCGCCGGACGTGGCGGCGTACGAACGCATCTCCGCCAGGATCCAGTCGCGGGCCGCGCCGATCCCGCGGACCGGGTCGTCCTGGGTGGAGAGCGTGTGGCGGGTCCCGAAGGAGACGAGTCTGCGGACGGTCGCCTCGATGCGGGCGGGGTCGATCTCCCGTAACAGGGCGCGGAGTTCGGGGGTGGGGGGCTGGGCGGTGGCCGGTGGGCGGGTGGACGCGTTCGACGCCTCGGCCGCCGTCGCCGTACCCGTGACCACCGTGGCGGCTCCGGCTGTCGCCGTCGCGGCCAGGACCGTTCTTCTGCTGGGGCTCACAGGGCGTTCGGGTCTCATGGGTCGCATGTATCGATGGTTGTGTACGCGTCAATCGCAGGCAAGGGAGCGCGCACCGGCCCGTGTCAGCCCTCGCCGCAGATCCGCTGCCCCACCGGTGTCGCGCACGGCAGATGGCCATGGGTGCGGATCACGTCCTGGCCGCTGCCCCGGCTGATGTACGTGAGGAAGCTGGAGACGAGCGAGTCGGCGGGCGGCGAGCCGTACGTGTACGCGTACTCGATCTCCCGGTACGGGTACTCGCTGGTGCCGTGCTCGATCTCCTCGACCGACGGGTCGTGGCCGTCGAGGGTCACCCGGTGCACGCCCTCGTGGCCGGTGGCGAGGTTGAGTTCGCTGTACCCGATGGCGCCGGGGATCCGGGCGACGGTGCTCAGCACCTGCTCGGTGGAGAACAGTTCGCAGCGGACGACCGGGGCCGCCTCGTAGTCCTTGTGCTCGCAGTCCGAGGAGTAGTTCGCGCCCTCGTTGCGGTTCAGGACCCGGCGCTGGAAGACCTTGCGCGTACCGGAGTTGGCGTCGCGGCTGATCAGGTGGACGGGCAGGTCGGGGCCGCCGAGCTGCTTCCAGTTGCTGATCCGGTCGCTGTAGAGGCGGCGTACGTCGTCGGTCGAGAGGTTCTTCACCGGCAGGTCCTCGTGGGCCACGAGGACGAAGACCGAGACGGCCACCCGGGTCTCGCGCAGTTCGCGCAGACCGCTCGGCTTGGTGCCGTCGGACAGGGCGATCACCGGCGGGGAGCCGTTCTTCGACTTGGCGCCCAGCCCGGCGAGTTCCTGGACGCCGGCGGTGGAGCCGTGCGGGTCCACCTCGATCGACGCGCCCGCGCAGTCGTCCTCGTACTTGGCGGCCAGTTCCCGCATCACGGGCCCGAACGCCGTCGAGCCGGTCACCGTCAGCTCGCCCCGCTCGCAGCCGATCGGCGGCGGGGTGTCGTCGCGGGTCACCACGATGACGGCGAGGGCGAGCACGCACAGCGTGAGCAGGCCGGTGATCAGCCGCGACGCCCGGCTGAACAGCGCCGGCGTGCCGTCCACCGGCGCGGCGCGGTTGGGGTGCACCTCGCCGTCGCGGATGCCGCCGATGAGCCGTATCCCGCTGCCCACATCGCCGCCCGACAGCAGGACGAGCAGCTTGAAGTGCTCGCCCCGGTTGAGCGGGACGCGCGGGATACGCAGGGTGCTGCCCTCGTAGCCGAGGCCGTTCGACGGGGTGAAGTGGTCCATCAGGTGGTCGGTCTCGGGCGGCTGGGTGACCGACACCCCGCGGATCGTACGGTCCGTGAACACGGCGGTCAGGCCGTGGAGTTCGCGTCCCGTGTAGTCCATGTCGGCGATGCTCTGCGAGCCGTCGTTCTCGATGCGCAGCAGGACGAGCGTCGCGTCGGCCATGCCGGGCGCCTCGTCGAAGAGCCCCAGCCGGACGCTGGCCCTGCCGAGGCGGACGTCGTCCCCGATCGGGTTGTCCATCTGTACGCGGTAGCCGATGCGTTTGCGGCGCGGCACCCGGCGCTCGTACCAGACCATGACGCCCGAGGCCACGATGCCGACGACCGCCGTGCCCACGGCCACCACGTTCTCTGCGCTGAGCCACTCCACTGGGTGCCCCACCACTCCCGGAGTTCGACGGTGCGGACACTGTACGAGCGGGACGGGCGGGATCGCTGTGGCGACGGCTGAAGTTCAGCAGCTGTTCAGGGGCGGCCGGGCAGGCGCGGCCCCACCCTCACCGCCTCTGCCGCTTCTACTGCTTCGTGTACGTCAGCGCGTCGCCGTTGTCCGCGTTCACGCGCCGCAGCCGGCCGTCCGGCAGCAGGGTCAACTCCGTTGCCGCGCCCGGCGAGCACGACGTGGCCGGTTCGCCGACGGTGACCTCGGACGGGCCGATCCGCAGCGGGCCGCCGTCGCTCGGGGCCTCGGCGAGCGACGCCCGGAACACACAGTGGTACGTGCCGCCGTCGGCCGGTCCGTCCGCCGTGAGCGAGAGCACCGCGTCACCCACCTCGCCCTGCTCGATGGTGAGCCGGCGGGTGTTGCGGCCCGTGGCGTTGTCGATGGACGCCGTCCAGGTACCGAGGTACTCGGTGGGGATCGCGCCGTCCGCGGGCGTCCCCTCCCCCGTGGTGGGCGGCTGCGTCGAGGGCTTCTGGCTGGACGGGCCCGGGGTGGTGGGCGCGCCCGTCGTCCGGGACTCGCTGCGGTCGCCGCCTGCCTGGCCGTCCCCGTCGCCCTTCATGAGCGCGTACACGGACGCGCCCGCACCGAGCGCGACGACCAGCGCCACCACGATCAGCAGGGCGGTGGAGCGGGCGTTCCCGCGCGGCGGCTCCGGTTCCGGCCGCGGCGCGAAGCCCGGCCCGTACGGGGGTGTCGGGCCGTAGGGAGGGGTCGAACCCGGGGGTGACGCGTAGCCGTTGGGAGCCGTGTAGCCGCCGGGGGTCGCGTACGCGTTGGGGGTGGCGGGTCCGCCCGGGGGCGCCGACCAGGCGCCGGGCTGCTGCTGGTGCGGGTAGCCGTAGCCGGAAGCGGGCTGGGGGTGCTGCTGGGGATAGCCGTAGGCCGGGTGGGCGGGGGCGGGACCCGGGGCCGAGGCCGGGGCCGGGGGTGCCGGTGGGAGTGTGCCGGGCCGGCCCGCGGTCATCGTGGGGAGGTGATCGGCGGGAGCGCCCGCCGGTGGTTCCGGCGGCGGGGAGGAGGCGTCGGGGGTGGGGGCGTGTTCCGGGGAAGCGGCGTGTTCCGGGAAAGCCGTGGGAGGGGGTACGGGGGCCGCGGGCGGGGTGGGCGGTGGAGTGGGCGCCGGGGCGGGTGTCGGGGCGGGGTCCGGGGTCTGGCCGGCCTCGTCCTCGAAGGCCGGACGGGCGGAGACCTCCGGGTCCTCCGAGTCCAGCAACCGCACCGCGTGACGGCCCAGTTGGGCCACCAGCATCCCCGGCAGCCAGGGGTCGCGGCTGCGGCCGTCCGCGACGGTGTCCTCCGCTCCCGTGCGCTCCAGGATGTCGTCGAGCGTCGGGCGGGAGGCGGGGTCCTTGCGCAGGCACTGGCGGACGAGGTCGGCGATGCCCTCCGGCACCCCATCGAGGTCCGGTTCCTCCTGGGCGATACGGAACATCAGGGCGTGCGCGCCGCTGTTGGCCGCGCCGAAGGGGAGGACGCCCGTGGCCGCGTACGACAGGACCGAGCCCAGGCAGAAGACGTCGCACGCGGGCGTGACCCGGTCGCCGCGGACCTGCTCGGGGGCCATGAAGCCGGGCGAGCCGACGAGCGCGCCGGTACGGGTGAGGCCGCCGTCGGTGACCGTCTCCAGGGCGCGCGCGATTCCGAAGTCGATGACGCGCGGGCCGTCGATCGTGACGAGGACGTTCGACGGCTTGAGGTCGCGGTGGATCAGTCCCGCCGCGTGGATGTCCTTGAGCGCGTGCGCGAGGCCGGCCGCGAGGATCCGTACGGAACGTTCCGGGAGCGCGCCGTGGTCGTGGCCGACGACCTCCTGGAGCGAGGGCCCCGCCACATAGCCCGTGGCGACCCACGGGATGGCCGCCTCGGTGTCCGCGTCGAGCACCGGGGCCGTCCAGTAGCCGCCCACACGCCGGGCCGCCCGCACCTCCTGACGGAAACGCGCGCGGAACTCCTCCTGTTCGGCGAGTTCCTGGCGGACGAGTTTGACCGCGACGGTCCTTCCGCGGTCGGAACGCGCGAGATACACCTGGCCCATACCGCCCGCGCCGAGCCGCGCCAGCAGCCGGTACGCGCCGATCCGGTGCGGATCCGCAGATCCGAGTTTCTCCATCGAAACGCCGCCCTCCCCCGTGCATGTGCGACAGCCCGAGGATAGTGCGGCGCGACGGGGAGGCGGCAGGGGCGGTGTCTACGGTTCCGTAACAGGGCGTACAGGCTCCGTGGCTGGTTCCGTGGCTGGTTCCGCGGGCATCCCGGTGACCGTCTCCATCGCCGCGATCAGCCGTTCCAGCACCCGTACGGTCTCGGCCAGGCCCTCCTCACCGAGGGTTTCGGCGAGCCGGTCCGCGAAGGCGGCGTGGCCGGGGCCGATCTTCCGGACGGCCGCGAAACCCTCGTCGGTCGGCCGGAGCAGCTTGGCGCGGCGGTGTGCGGGGTTGGGTACGTACTCGGCGAGCCCCCGTTCCACCAGCAGGTCGGCGATCCGCTGCACGCTCTGCCGGGTGATGCCCATGACCCGGGCGATCCCGGATACGGGCAGGGGTTCCCGCAGGACGGCACCGAGCACCTGCCACCGGGCGGCGGTGACCCCGGCAGGCCCGGCCAGTTCCTCGGCGACGCCCAGGTACTGGCCGTTCAGCCGGAAGACCGCGAGCGCGCTCCGGCTGAACAGGTCCTGGCGCCCGCCGCCCTCCTCCTCGCCCGTACCGCTCACCGCGTGCCCGCCTCGGCCGCTTCGGTCGCCTCGGCCGCTTCCAGGACCTCGTACGCCTGCGCGTCGGAGTCGTGGAACAGCCGGTACCAGGCGTCGAGCACCTCTCCCTCGTACACGCCGAGCAGGGCGAACACCTCCCGTGCGAACGCGACGGGGTCGGTGGGTCCGGCGGTGACGAGTCCGCCGTCCGTCACGGCGTCGGAGTCCACGTACCGGTCGCCGCCCTTGTAACCGGTGGCGGCCAGGTAGAAGGAGACCGCGCCGGTGTGGGCCCGGTCGTCGAGCAGTCCCTCGCGGGCGAGCCCGGCGGTGGCCCCGCAGATCGCGGCGACGGGTACGCCGGCCGCCAGGAACTCCCGTGCCCTGCGGGCGAAGGGGGCCAGTTCGTCGCCGGTGTCCCAGAGGTCGGCGCCCGGCAGGATCAGCAGCGCGGCGTCCTCGGGGCGTACGTCGTCGAGCGTCACGTCGGGCAGGATCCGCAGGCCGCCGACGGACCTCACCGGGTCGCCGGACAGGCCGGCCGTGCGGATCTCGTAGCCGGCGCGGGCGAGATACGCGGTCGCGTGACCGGTCTCCCAGTCGGCGAGCGTGTCGTACACGGCGAGGTACACGGGCTTGCGGGCGGACTCGCGGGTCATGGCCTCTCCTCGGTCGGGCGGTCAGTCGGTCCCTCAATGAGCTATGTCAGCATGCTGTCATTTCGACAGCATGCTGTCAATTCTGTACGGAGTTTCCGCCGAAGGCCCTCCGGGGATCCGTCGGGGCGTCCCACACACGACAACCTGTCGCTTTCGGGGCCGCACCGCAGACAGGACGCCGATGTCGCGCCCGCGCGCCGGCCGCCTACCCTCGGGCGCATGACCCCTCAGCCCAATCCCCAGGCCGGCGCCGCCGTGAAGGCCGCGGACCGTGCGCATGTGTTCCACTCCTGGTCAGCGCAGGAGCTCATCGACCCGCTCGCCGTCGCCGGTGCGGAGGGGTCCTACTTCTGGGACTACGACGGCAAGCGGTATCTGGACTTCACCAGCGGCCTCGTCTTCACGAACATCGGCTACCAGCACCCGAAGGTCGTCGCCGCGATCCAGGAGCAGGCCGGGAAGATGACGACGTTCGCGCCCGCGTTCGCCGTCGAGGCCAGGTCGGAGGCGGCGCGCCTGATCGCCCAGCGGACACCGGGCGACCTGGACAAGATCTTCTTCACCAACGGCGGCGCCGAGGCCGTCGAGAACGCCACCCGGATGGCCAAGCTGCACACCGGCCGGCCGAAGGTGCTGAGCGCGTACCGCTCTTACCACGGGGGCACCGCGGCCGCGATCAACCTCACCGGCGACCCGCGCCGCTGGGCGAACGACTCCGGTTCGGCCGGGGTCGTGCGCTTCTGGGCGCCCTTCCTCTACCGCTCCCCCTTCCACGCCGAGACCGAGCAGCAGGAGTGCGAGCGCGCGCTCCAGCACCTCGCCGACACCATCGCCTTCGAGGGCCCGGCCACCATCGCCGCGATCATCCTGGAGACGATCCCGGGCACGGCCGGAATCATGGTCCCGCCCCCCGGCTACCTGGAGGGCGTCCGCGCGCTCTGCGACCAGTACGGCATCGTCTTCGTCCTCGACGAGGTCATGGCCGGCTTCGGACGCACGGGCAAGTGGTTCGCCGCCGACCACACCGGTGTCGTACCCGACCTGCTGACCTTCGCGAAGGGCGTGAACTCGGGGTACGTGCCCCTCGGCGGCGTCGCCATCTCCGGCGCGATCGCGGACACCTTCGCCCGGCGCCCGTACCCCGGCGGCCTCACGTACTCCGGGCACCCGCTCGCCTGCGCCGCCGCCGTCGCCACCCTGAACGTGATGGAGGAGGAGGGCGTCGTCGAGCAGGCCGCCCGCATCGGCGAGACCGTCCTCGGCCCCGGGCTGCGCGAGCTGGCACAGCGCCACCCGAGCGTCGGCGAGGTGCGCGGCACCGGTGTCTTCTGGGCCCTGGAACTCGTACGGGACAGGGAGACCCGCGAGCCCCTCGTCCCCTACAACCCGCAGGGCGAGGCGAACGCCCCCATGGCCGCCTTCGGCGCGGCGGCGAAGGCCCACGGACTGTGGCCCTTCATCAACATGAACCGCACCCATGTCGTGCCGCCGTGCAACATCACGGAGGCGGAGGCCAAGGAGGGCCTGGCCGCGCTCGACGAAGCCCTCTCCGCGGCGGACGAGCACACGGCCCGGTAGGGCGGACAGGCGCGGACAGAGGGGGTGTGACGCAGGACTCCCGCAATCCGGGTGGCCCGACATCGAACGCGTAAGGTGACTGGCTCGTAGACATGAGCGAGTACTTGTTCGCGAGTACTTATTCGATGGGGGAAGGACCCGGACGATGCGCGGCACCGGCAGTGGCGGCGGCAATGGTGCCGTCACCCGCAGCACCCTGCGGCAGCAGATCGCGGACGCGCTGCGCGACGAGGTGCTCGCCGGGCGCCTCCAGCCGGGCAAGGAGTTCACGGTCAAGGAGATCGCCGAGCAGTACGGCGTCTCCGCGACCCCCGTCCGGGAGGCCCTGGTCGATCTGTCGGCGCAGGGCCTCCTGGACGCGGACCAGCATCGCGGGTTCCGCGTCCACGAGTACTCGCTGAGCGACTACCGGGGCATGATCGAGGCCCGCAGCCTCGTCACGGAGAGCATCTTCCACGGGCTGCTGGACTCGACGGCCGCCACCACCCGGGGCGCCCGCGCCGCGCTCGCCACCCGCGCCGACGATCCGCGTACCTCCGCCGCGCTCGCCGGGGTGCGCCGCCGCGGCGAGGAGGCGCAGCGGGCCGCCGCGGCGGGCGACCTGAACATCCTCATCGGCTACGACCTGCGGTTCTGGCGCGAGCTGAGCGGCCTGTTCGGCAACCCGTACCTCGCCGACTTCCTGCACCGGCTGCGCGTCCAGTCCTGGGTGTGCGCGGTCCAGCACCTGCGCAGGCTCGACGATCTGCGGGGCCGTCTGTGGGCCGAGCACACGGACCTCGTGGACGCCCTCACGCGCCGGGACGCCCCGGCGGCGCACGAGATCGTCGCGGCGTACAACACGCACTCGCTGGCGCTGATCGAACTGCTGGCGCAGGGCTGAGGGCTGAGGTCCGAGCGGCGGGTCGGGCGGCGGGCCGAGTGACGGGTCGGGCCGAAGTCCGAGCGGCGGTCGGTCGGTGTGCGCCGCCGGTGGGGCCGCCGGTGTGGGGTATCCGACCCGCACGGAGGGGACCGCCCGCGCCTTCACCCATTACGCTGCCTTGACCACCGTGCTGAACGAGGAGTTCTCAGTTGGCCTGTGACCTGTGGCTGGTCCCGCTCGTCGACGTGTTGTGCCACACCCCCGACAACCCCTTCGCCGAGGAACTCGCGCTCTACGACAAGGTGCTGGGCGAGGCCGGACTACCGCCGGTGCCGGTGTACGCGTACATGCCGGGCCTCTCCGGCGATGTCGCGCCGGTCGCGGGCTTCGACTACGACGCGCTGCACTTCCTGCGCCGCGCGTACCTGTTGCAGGTGTGCCAGCTGCCGGTGACGCCGGTCGGCGAACTGGGCGGCGACTACGAGCAGCTGCTGGAGATGTTCGACACGACGGCCCAGCAGTCCCACCTGGTCTGGCACTACGACCACGCGGGCGCGTACGTCCCGGTGGACTTCCCGCATCCGCTGTCGAGCGACGAACTCCTCGCGGGCGGCGGGCCGTTGGGCTCCTCCCAGGTGCTGCTGCGCGAGCTGGAGCTGGTCGCCCCCTCGATCGGCATCGACCCCGCCAACCCGCCGGTGCCGCCGCAGCCTCCGATGACACCGACGGAGTTGGAGGAGCCGGCCGCCCCGGCCCCCTTCGACGCGAGCCCGTTCGCGCGCGAGCGCCATGTCTGGCTGGGCCTGCACGCGGCGGCGACCCGGAGCCTGGCCCAGGGCTCGATGATCATCTTCAGCTAGGACACGCCCTAGGCCCCGACCCGGCCCGGGGGAACGGCGGGGCCGCTCAGCGGAGTTGGGACAGGCCCTTCTGGAGGTCCTCGCCGTTCATGATCGGGGAGACCTCGACGTCCGCGTCGAACTGGGTGAAGAACGGCTCACCCATGGCGGGCAGCTCCGAGCTGTCCCGCATGTCGAGGAACAGGAGGGCGGTGCGCCGGCCGCCCAGGGCGCCGAAGTACGCCGCCTCGGGCTTGAGATGGTCCAGCGCCTCCTTCATCAGCTCCGGCATCTTCCCGCTGCGGATCGCCTCGTTCGCCTTCTCCGTGTCCATGGTCGCCTTGAGCAGAACGCGCATCGCACTCACCTTCTCCGATCGCGGATCCACGCGTACGCGTACCTGCCCAGGATATGCCCGTTATGACGTTATTGACTTTTTTTCCGACGGATGCGCACGAGACGGAGTGAGCACATACGGGAGGGCCGCCGCCGCGTACGCATGCTTCGTACGCGGCGGCGGCCCTCCCGTGTGCCGTTCCCGTGGGTCCTACCGGAGGAACGAGTTGATCTCGATCGTCTCGTCGCGGCCCGGGCCGACGCCGATGGCGGAGATCGGGGCACCGGACATGTCCTCCAGCGCCTTCACGTACGCCTGGGCGTTCTTCGGGAGGTCGGCGAAGGTCTTGGCCTTCGTGATGTCCTCCGACCAGCCGGGCAGGTTCTCGTAGATCGGCTTCGCGTGGTGGAAGTCGGTCTGCGAGTACGGAAGCTCCTCGACGCGCTTGCCGTCGATCTCGTACGCGACACAGACCGGGATCTCGTCCCAGCCGGTGAGGACGTCGAGCTTGGTGAGGAAGAAGTCCGTCAGGCCGTTGACGCGCGTCGCGTACCGCGCGATCGGCGCGTCGAACCAGCCGCAGCGCCGGTCACGACCGGTGGTGACACCGCGTTCGCCGCCGATACGGCGCAGCGCCTCGCCGTCCTCGTCGAGCAGCTCGGTCGGGAACGGACCCGCGCCGACCCGGGTCGTGTACGCCTTCAGGATGCCGATGACCCGGCTGATCTTCGTCGGGCCGACGCCCGAGCCCGTGCAGGCGCCGCCCGCGGTGGGGTTCGACGACGTCACGAAGGGATACGTGCCGTGGTCGATGTCCAGGAGCGTGCCCTGGCCGCCCTCGAAGAGGACCACCTTGTCGTCGTCGAGCGCCTTGTTCAGCAGCAGGACGGTGTCGGCGACGTACGGGCGCAGCCGCTCCGCGTAGGTCAGCAGCTCCTCGACGACCTGGCCCGCCTCGATCGCGCGGCGGTTGAAGACCTTGGTGAGCAGCTGGTTCTTGCCGTCGAGCGCGGCCTCGACCTTCTGCGTCAGGATCGACTCGTCGTACAGGTCCTGGACGCGGATACCGACACGGTTGATCTTGTCGGCGTAGGTCGGGCCGATGCCCCGGCCGGTGGTGCCGATCTTCCGCTTGCCGAGGAAGCGCTCGGTCACCTTGTCCACCGTCACGTTGTAAGGCGTGATGATGTGGGCGTTTCCGCTGATGAGGAGCTTGGAGGTGTCGACGCCTCGTTCGTTCAGTCCGTTCAGCTCGGAGAACAGGACCGACGGGTCGATGACGACTCCGTTGCCGATGACCGGGGTGCACCCCGGCGAGAGGATTCCGGAAGGGAGGAGGTGGAGGGCGTACTTCTGATCGCCCACGACTACCGTATGGCCGGCGTTGTTGCCGCCTTGGTAGCGCACCACATAGTCCACGGAACCACCGAGCAGGTCGGTGGCCTTTCCCTTGCCTTCGTCACCCCACTGAGCACCGAGCAGCACAAGTGCGGGCACGCGCGTACACCCCTTCCGGGCGGGGCATGTCCAAGGTCGGGGACGTACGCGGCTGTATCTGGTACGGCTGCGTACGCCGGCGACCACCTTTGGCCGCGACCGTCGGACCGGATGCCCCGGAATAGACGAAGCCCCTGGCGCAATAGCGCAAGGGGCTCTTGCACAAAGATGCTACCCGAGGAAGCGAGGCATGACCGAGGTGGCGACTTCCGACCAGCTCCTGGTGGTCATCGACCCGGTCGCCCGTCGCGGTGACGGTGAGGCGGTACGGATCGCAAAAGACGTGCTCAGCGCGGGTGCGACGACAAAAGTGTGCCTCCCCGACGGGCCCGAGGAATTCGATCGGGCACTGGCCCGGAGAGGGTCGCGGCGACCCGTCGTGATCGGGGACGACCGGGCGCTGTTGCGCGCTGTGTCCCTTTTGCACCGGCGGCGCGAGTTGGCCGGATGTGCACTGTCGCTGGTGCCGGTGGGTGTCGGCGGCGGAGCGCTGACGCTCTCGCGGGCCCTCGGTGTGCCCATGGGGGCCGTGGCGGCGGCACGGGCGGTGCTCGACGGGTCCGAGCGGCGGCTCGACCTGCTGGTGGACGACAGTGACGGGGTGGTGCTGGGGGCTCTGCGGATTCCGCCGCTGGGTGGGGGTGGGGCGGGTGGCACTGGTTTGGCCGGTGATTCTGGTGGGGTCGGTGGGGGCGGTTTCTCGGACTCGGAGGAGGACGGCTCGCGGCACCACAGCCATCACCATCACTGGTTGCGGACCTGCCAGTCCCTCGTCCGCACGCTCACCGCACGGCCCGCCCGCCAGCCGGCGTCCGCCTCACCCGGGCCCGCGCGGCTGCGGGTCGAGGTCGACGGGGAGACCCTCGTCGACCTGGACCAGCCCGTGGAGGGCGTGTCGATCACTCCGGGAGGCGCGGGGGGTGGGGCGCGGGTCGAGGTCCGGCCCGTCTCCGTGGGGGCGGAGGCGGCGCCGTTGTCGGCCGTGGGACGGACGATCACCGTGTCGGGGGCGGATTTTCGGTATCGGGCGGATGCGGTGGTGGGGGGACCGGTACGGACCCGGACGTGGACCGTCCGGGAGGGGGCTTGGGGGTTGACGCTGCCGGGGTAGCGGGCGGGGGGTGCGCCCGGGTTTCCTCGTCCCCGCAATCGCGCTGCGCGCTCGTCCTCAAACGCCGGACGGGCTGAATACGTTTCAGCCCGTCCGGCGTTTGAGGACCGGGGGTTCGGGGCAGCGCCCCCGAGTCAGTCAGCCCGCACCGAAGTGGCGTTCGCGATGTACCCGCCACCGGTCCATCATCAGCGCCACCTCCCCGTCCACGAACTCGAAGAACGCCAGCGTCTCAGCCAGCCGCCGCCCCGCCGGAGTCCCCTCCCCGAGGCTGTCGACGCCCTCCCGCAACGCGTACTGCCAGTGCTTGATCACCGCTTCGCGGTTGGTCAGCGCCTCGTACCACTGGTCGCTGTGCACCCGGTACCGCTCGCGCCGCGATCCGGGCTCCCGCTCGCGCGAGACCAGGTGCTGCTGCGCGAGATAGCGCACCGCCCCGGACACGGCGGCCGGACTGATCCGCAGCTGTTCACCCAGCTCGACCGAGGTCATGGTCCCGGAGTCGGAGGAGAGCAGCGCGGCGAACACCCGGGCCGGCATCCGCTGCATCCCCGCCTCGACGAGCTGCGCGGCGAAGCTCTCGACGAACTTCGAGACCGCCTCGGCGTCACGCGCCGCCCGCCCGCCTCCCGGTGCCGCGCCATTCGGTTCCGCCATCCCGCGTTCCTCTCCGGTACCCCTCGCCTGTGCCTCACCCGGGATCTAGTCTATCCGTCGTTCATACGCTTCCTTAACTTCACAAGTTTGTGAAATCAGCGTACGTTCTGAAGCATGACGAAGGCAATCAGCGTCTCCGGACTGCACAAGTCGTTCGGCGGCACGCACGCTCTGGACGGTCTCGACCTCGATGTCGAGACCGGAGAGGTCCACGGCTTCCTCGGCCCCAATGGCGCCGGCAAGTCCACCACCATCCGCGTCCTGCTGGGCCTGCTGCGCGCCGACTCGGGCACCGCGCGGCTGCTGGGCCGGGACCCCTGGGCCGACGCGGTGGAACTGCACCGCCGGGTCGCGTACGTCCCCGGTGACGTGACGCTCTGGCGGAACCTGTCCGGCGGCGAGGTCATCGACCTGTACGGGCGTCTGCGCGGCGGCCTGGACGAGGCACGCCGCGCGGACCTGATCGAGCGGTTCGAACTGGACCCCACGAAGAAGGGGCGCACCTACTCCAAGGGCAACCGGCAGAAGGTCGCCCTCGTCGCCGCCTTCGCCTCGGACGTGGACCTGCTGATCCTGGACGAGCCCACGTCGGGCCTGGACCCCCTGATGGAGGAAATCTTCCAGCGGTGCGTCGAGGAGGAACGCGACCGGGGCCGCACCATCCTGCTGTCCTCCCACATCCTCAGCGAGGTCGAGGAGTTGTGCGACAGGGTCAGCATCATCCGCAAGGGCGTCACGGTCGAGACCGGTTCGCTCGCCGATCTGCGGCACCTCACCCGCACCAGCGTCACCGCCGAACTCGCCGGACCCCCCGACGGACTGGCCGCCCTGCCCGGCGTCCACCACCTCGACATCCAGGGCGCCCGGGTCAGGCTCCAGGTGGAGAGCGACCAGCTGAACGCCGTACTGCGCTCCCTCACCGAGTCCGGCGTACGGTCCCTCACCTCGACACCGCCCACCCTGGAAGAGCTCTTCCTGCGGCACTACCAGGAGGACGTGCACGCGGAGGCGGTGTCCCGATGACCGCCACCGTCACCTCACCCGCCGGACCCACCACCACCGTACGGGGCAGAGGTTCGCGCCAACTGGCAGGCACCTGGCCGCTGTTGAAGCTGGCGCTGCGCCGCGACCGGGTGGTGATCCCGCTCTGGGTCGGCGTCGTCGCCCTCATGGTGGTCTCCATGCCGGGCTCCCTGAAGAGCGTGTACTCCACGGCCGCCGAACGCACCGAACTCGCCCACCAGATGCTCACCAACAGCTCCCTGCGCGCGATGTACGGACCGGTGTTCGGCGACTCGCTCGGCGCCCTCGCGGCATGGCGCATCGGCGCGTACGCGGGGGTGTTCGCCGGAATCATGAGCCTGGTCGTCGTCGTACGGCACACCCGGGACGAGGAGGAGAGCGGCCGTCAGGAGATGGTCTCGGCGGGCATGGTCGGCCGCCGCGCCCCGCTCACCGCCGCGCTGCTCGCCGCCCTCGTCGCGAACGCGGCCCTCGCCCTGCTCATCACCGCCGGCCTCGCCGGACAGGGCTCGTCGGGCGCCCTCGCGCTGGGGCTCGGCACGGCCGGGGTCGGCATGGTCTTCGCGACGATGGCGGCGATCGCCGCTCAGCTCACGGAGAGCGCACGGCTCGCGAAAGGGCTGACGGGCGGTCTGCTGGGCGCGGCGTTCGTACTGCGGGCCGCCGGTGACTCCTCGGTGAGCGACGGCTCGTCCGTGCTGACGTGGCTGTCACCCGTCGGCTGGCTGGAGAACCTGCGGGCCTTCGCCGACGAACGCTGGTGGGTCCTCCTCCTGTTCGCCGCCGCCGTCACCCTCCAGGCCGCGACCGCGTACGAACTGGCCGGGCGCCGCGACGTCGGCATGAGCTTCCTTCCCACTCGGCCAGGACCCGCCGCCGGCCGCCTCGGTACGGCGGGCGCGCTGGCCTGGCGACTGCAGCGCGGCAGCGTACTCGGCTGGAGTCTCGGCTTCTTCGCCGCCGGCGCGGCCTTCGGCGGGGTGACGAAGGGGGCGACGGATCTGGTCGGCGACAACGAACGCACCCGCGAGATCATCGAGCGCATGGGCGGCCAGTCCGGCATCACCGACGCGTTCCTCGCCACGATGGTCGGCATGCTCGGCATGGTCGCCGCGCTGTACGTCGTCCAGTCCGTACTGCGGCTGCACGCCGAGGAGACCTCCCAGCGCGCGGAACCCGTCCTCGCCGGCGCGGTGAGCCGCCTGCGCTGGGCCGCCGGCCACCTCCTGATCGCCTTCGGCGGAGCGGTACTCATCATGCTCCTGGGCGGCCTCGGCCTGACGGCCGGCTACGGCCGGTCGCCGGGCACCATCCTGGGCGCCTGCCTCGTCCAACTCCCCGCGATCTGGACCATCGGCGCCCTGGCGGTGCTCCTGTACGGGGTCTCCCCGCAGGTGGCTCCGGCCGCGTGGGCGGTGGCCGGCAGCGCGCTGCTCCTGGGCTGGATCGGCCCGGCCCTCGACCTCCCCGACCCGGTGCTGGACCTCTCACCCTTCGGCCACCTGCCGAAACTCCCCGGCGGCGAGATGACGTGGACACCGGTGGTGCTGCTCACGGCGATCGCGGCTGCCCTGACCGCAGCAGGCCTGACGGCACTCCGCCGCCGGGACCTGACGACGGGGTGAGGCGGACGCTTCAGGAGGGCTGGTGCCGCCGTCCTCTCAGGCCCGGGGCCACCCCCGTCTTTCAGGGGCGCGGGGAACCGCGCGACCAGCACCGACGCGCCCGCACCTGCCCACCGGCCCCCGGCCACCCCACCCCTCAGACCTCCACAAGCAGCCCCTCCAGCCCCCGGATCACGAAGTTCGGCTTCCGCGAAGGCTCGGCCGCGAGCCGAAGTGAAGGAGCCTGCTCCAGCAACGCCCCCATGGACGCCGCGAGTTCGATCCGGGCGAGCGGCGCCCCGATGCAGTAGTGGATACCCGCGCTGAAGGAGATGTGCGGATTCTCCGCCCGGGAGAGGTCGAGCGCCTCCGGCTCGGCGAACACCGCCGGGTCGTGGTTGGCCGCCCCGAAGAGCAACGCCACCTCGCTCCCCCGCGGAATCACCGTCCCGTCGATCTCGATCTCGTCCAGCACCCACCGCTCGAACAGCTGCAGCGGGGTGTCGTACCGCATCAGCTCCTCCACCGCCGTACCCACCAGCCCCCGGTCCGCGCGCAGCGCCGCCAGTTGCTCCGGGTGCCTGAACAGCGCCCACCAGCCGTTCACCGTGGCGTTCACCGTCGCCTCGTGGCCCGCGTTCAGCAGGAGGACGCACGTCGAGATCATCTCCTGCTCACTGAGCCGGTCCCCCTCGTCGTACGCCGCGATCAGCCCCGAGATCAGGTCGTCCCCCGGCTCCTTGCGCCGTACCGCGATCAGCTCCCGCAAGAACTCCGTGAACTCGGCCGACGCCCGCACCGCCCTCTCCGCCGTCTCCTCGGACGGACTCAGCTCGTACATCCCGCAGATGTCCGCCGACCAGGGACGCAGCTGCGCCCGCTCGGACTCCGGGATGCCCAGCATCTCCGCGATCACCGCCACCGGGAGGGGCTCGGCGACGACCGTCAGCAGGTCTCCGCCGCCCGCCGCGACCAGCTCGCCCACCAGCTCGGACGCCAGCCGGTCCACGTACGGCCGCAGCCGCTCGACCGTGCGCGGGGTGAACGCCTTCGACACCAGCCGCCTGATCCGTGTGTGGTCCGGCGGCTCCAGGTCGAGCATGCCGTGGTCGTTCAGCACGTGGAACGGCTCGTGCTCGGGCGGGGGCGCTGTCCGCCCGAAGTCCTCGTGCGTGAACCGGTGCTGGTAGGTACGGCCCAGCCTGCGGTCCCTCAGCAGCGTCGACACGTCCGCGTGGTGGGGTACCAGCCATTGGTCGGTGGGCTCGTAGTAGTGGATCCTGCCGTGGGTGCGGAGGTCCGCGTACGCGGGGTACGGGTCTGCCAGGAAGGTCTGGTCCCAGGGGTCGAAGGACTTCGGGGGGTTGATGGCTGCCATGAGCGGACGCTAGCCGGTGGTGTCCCTGTCTGGACAGGGCCTGCCCTCTTGAACTGGGGCTTCGCTCCGGGGTGTCTTTCGGCTGCGGGTCGGTGGGGGCTGGTTGCGCCGTTCCCCGCGCCCCTGAAAGGCCAAAGATTGCGCCGTTCCCCGCGCCCCTAAAAGGCGAAAGACTGCGCCGTTCCCCGCGCCCCTGGGGGGGGGGCGGTCAGCCTGGGGTTACCAGGCGGGCCTCGTAGGCGAAGACTGCTGCTTGGGTTCGGTCTCTCAGGCCCAGCTTCACCAGGATGCGGCTCACGTGTGTCTTTATGGTGGACTCCGCCACGACCAGGCGGGTGGCTATCTCCGCGTTGGACAGGCCCTGGGCGATGAGGACCAGCACCTCCGTCTCCCGGTCGGTCAGGTCACCGTAGGCCGCGTGGGCGGTGGCCGAGTAGCGCGGCTCCTCGGCCAGCTTCGAGAACTCGGTGATCAGCCGCTTCGTCACCGAGGGCGCCAGCAGCGCCTCGCCGGCCGCCACCACCCGTACCCCGTCGGCGAGCTGCCGGGCCGAGGCGTCCTTCAGGAGGAACCCCGACGCACCGGCGCGCAGCGCCTGGTACACGTACTCGTCGAGGTCGAACGTCGTCAGCACGAGCACCTTCGCCGCGCCGTCCGCCGCCACGATCTCGCGCGTCGCCTCGATGCCGTTCATCTCGGGCATCCGGATGTCCATCAGGACGACGTCCGGGGCGAGCTCCCTGACCCGGTCGACCGCTTCCCGGCCGTTGACCGCCTCGCCCACGACCTCGATGTCCGGCATCGCGCCGAGCAGCACCGAGAACCCTTCGCGGACCATCATCTGGTCGTCGGCGATCAGTACCCGAATGGTCATGCCGTGTCCTCCGCAGACACCGCCGCCGTCACCGGCAGGAAGACCTCGACCTCGTAGCCCCCGTCGTCCGTCGCCTCCGCCGTCATCTCCCCGTCCAGCATCGACACCCTCTCCCGCATGCCCGTGACACCGTGCCCGGCACCCGGTGACGGCTTGACCAGCCCGGTCGCCGGACCGTTCACTATCCGCAGCCCGAGCCCGCCGAGCACATAGCCGACCTCCACCTTGGCCGCGGCGCCCGGCGCGTGGCGCAGGCTGTTGCTCAGCGCCTCCTGGACTATTCGGTAGGCGGACAGCTCGACGCCCTGCGGCAGCTCCCGCACCGCTCCCGTGACGGTCTTGTCCACCTGGAGGCCGGCGTCACGCACGTTCTCCAGGAGGCGGTCCAGGTCCGCGAGCTTGGGCTGCGGGGCGTCCGGGGCCTCGTAGTCCTCGGCCCGTACGACGCCGAGCACCCGGCGCAGCTCGGAGAGCGCTATGACCGCGTTCTCCCTGATCACCTTGAACGCGTACTCCAGCTCCGGCGGGGGGTTCTCCACGCGGTAGGGCGCGGCCTCCGCCTGGATGGCGACCACCGACATGTGGTGGGCGACCACGTCGTGCAGCTCGCGGGCGATCGTCGTGCGCTCTTCGAGAAGGGTCCGCTTGGAGCGCTCGTGCGCGGTCACCGTCTGCTGGGCGGTCACCTTCTGCGCGGCCTCGCGGCGCACGTGCCACACCGTGACGACCAGCATGGCCAGCGCGCTCACGAACAGGAACGGCATGGTGTTCGTGTAGTAGTGGTCACCTCGGAAGAAGGCCTCCGCGACGAGGCCGTAGGCCGCGGTCAGCGCCCACATCCAGGCCGCCGTGCGAGGCCTTGTCCGCATCGCCACGACCGTGAGGACGACCAGCTGGGTGGCGAAGGCGCCGGGCGACCAGGGCCAGTTGCTGCCCCAGTGGTTGCCGAACTGGGCCGTGACGGGTGCCACCGCGAGGGAGATCCAGAAGGCGCCGACCGGCCTGAGCAGGGTCAGCAGGATCGCGCCCATGCCCAGGAGGCCGGTCAGGAACTGCGCCAGATCGCCGCCGCCGTTGCCCGCGAGGGAGATGAGCAGCGTCACCGTGCCGGCCAGCACCACCAGGGCGTGCGGGAAGCGGGTGGCGTGCTCCTGAAGGCGCGGCGGCAGCAGTCGGGTCAGCGGGCCGTCCACGCGCATCCTCGGAAGCGGGTGGAGGGCGAAGGCGTCGTGGAACAGGTCCTGCCGCAGTCCCCGCGATACGTCCATCGCCAGCTGGAACTCGGGGCTCCGCGGCCGGCCGCCGCCTGGCAGCGTCGTCTGTGTCTGGGTCGTCTCGGTCACGTTCAAACCGTAGGCCGGGGCGGGGGTGGTGGTCGTCACCAGTGAGAAGGGTCCTTCGGCCTCCCCCTCAGGTACTACGGGTATCCCCGTGGCCCGGTGGGTCAGTAGCCGGTGGGGCGCACCAGCCCGCACTCGTAGGCGAACACCGCCGCCTGGGTGCGGTCCCGCAGTCCCAGTTTCACCAGGATGCGGCCCACGTGGGTCTTCACGGTCTGCTCGGCGACGAAGAGCCGCTCGGCGATCTCCGCGTTCGACAGGCCCTGCGCGATGAGGGCGAGGACCTCCGTCTCGCGCTCGGTCAGCTCGCCGACACGCTGCTTGAGGGGGGCCCGGGGCGCGGAGCCCAGCCGGGAGAACTCGGCGATGAGACGACGGGTGATCCCGGGCGCGAGCAGCGCGTCACCGGCGGCCACGATCCTGACCGCCTCCGCGAGCTGGTCGGCCGACGCGTCCTTGAGCAGGAACCCGGAAGCACCGGCCCGCAGCGCGTCGTACACGTACTCGTCGAGGTCGAAGGTGGTCAGCACCAGGACTCTGATCTGCGGGGTCTCGCCGGTGATGCGGCGGGTGGCCTCGATGCCGCCCAGCTCGGGCATGCGGATGTCCATCAGGACGACGTCCGGGGCGAGTTCGGCGACCTTCGCGATCGCGTCCAGGCCGTCGACCGCCTGCCCGACCAAACCCGCGCGGCCGGGGCCGCGGGCGTCGAAGGTGAGGTGCTGACGGGACGGGTCCGCCATGGCGCGGGCGGCGGACGCGCGGGTTTGGTCGCCGTGGGCGGCGGCCATGCGGGACGCCTCGGCGGCGTTCGCCCGGTTCGCCGCGTACGCCCTGTCCAGGGTGGTGGGGGTGATCGTGCCGATGCGGGGCGGGGCGGGCGCGGGTATCTGCGGATTCGCGGTCGCGGCGGAGATCGGGGCGACCACGGCTGCCGTGACCAGCGTGGCGAGCAGGGTGTGGCGCAGGCGGGGGCCTTGGGGTGGTGGGTGCGGTGTTGGGGGCGATGCCTCGCCGGGTGACTGAGCCGGGGTCCGCAGCTCACCTGTTTTTGGCCACCACTGCATGACTCGTCCCCGTCCCTGTTCCGGTCCCTGGTTCCGTGCGTTCGGCCTTCTGGCCTCGTGACAGGGAAGTTACGGATTCGGGCGGGTAGTCGGCGTCCCGCCAGGGAGCCCAACTGGGATGTGGCTCTCAGGTATTACGGGTATGACCCGGGGAACGCGGACGCGGTGAGCTGCGTGCGGCGGTGAGGGCCGGGTGCGCAGTTCCCCGCGCCCCTTTCGGGGCGGGCGGGGTACGCGGGGCGGGCGGGGTACGCGGGGCGCTGTGCCGTCCGGTGGGCTTCGAACTACCAGGCCAGTTGGGCGATCTCTTCCGCCACCACCGCGCACGCGTCCGCCGCCGGGTCGATCAGGGGGAAGTGGCCGACGTCCTCCAGGAGCGTCAGGCCCACCACCTCACCGGCCTTCGCGGCGGCGTCCGCGTATGCCTCCGCGACCGCCTGCGGTACGACGGTGTCCGTCCTGCCCTGGACCAGGGTCGTGGCGATGCCTGTCGGGAGGAGCAGGGCCGGGTCGGCGTACGGCTGCCGTTCATCGAACTTGCTCTCTCCACCGAGGAGTTGGAGGGCCGCTCCGGAACAGACGTCCAGCTTCTCCGCGACCGTGAAGTCCGCGATCGGGGCCAGGGCGACCACACCGCGCAACGGGGCCGGCCTCTCCAGGTACCAGGGCGCGTCGGTCGGCAGCAGGTGGCGGGCGGCCGCCCACAGCGCCAGCTGGCCGCCGGCCGAGTGGCCGGTGACCACCGTGCGGCGCACGTCGGCTCCCGGCAGGGCCTTCCGTACGAGAGCCGGCATCGCGTCCAGCGCCGCCGCGACGTCGTCGAAGGTGTCGGGCCAGCGCCCGGCCACCGGTCCCGTGCCGCCCAGCGCCGGGATCGTGGCGCCGCGCCGGTACTCGACGTTGGCCACGGCGAAGCCCCGCCGGGCCAGGAAGTCCGCGAACGGGGTGATGTGCCGCCGGTCGTACGGGGCACGCCAGGCGCCGCCGTGCAGGACGACGACGAGCGGGGCAGACTCCTCACCGCCGCGGGGCGCGTAGAAGTCGACGACCTGGTCGGGGTGGTCGCCGTACGCGGCGGTGGTGTCGGGGTCGACGGGCGGATGGGAGAAGGCCGACTCCTCCTCCGCGGCGTCGCGGGCGTCGTCCGGCATGCTCCAAGCCTCTCAGCGGTGCGGTGTTCGTTCCCCGGCCCGTGAGCTCACGGAGCTTGCGGTCAACGTGCTCCGGGGCGCGGGTCGTTGGCGGGACGGTATCAGGCCGGTGACGTGCGCCTACACACCGCCGTGACGCTCGGTTAGCGGTAAATGGTGCTGGTGTTTCGTTACGCTGGTGGGGGGCCGGAGTCAGGCGTTCGGCCCCCGGCTCCTCTCCTGCCGACCTGTCTCGTCCCGACCTGCATTCTCCCGACCTGCCTTCTCCCGACTCGTTCCGACTCGTCTCGTCCCGATACCGTCCGTGTTCGCCAAGGAGTTCCTATGATCGCCGCGCCCGACTCGACCGAGAGCGAGCCCGAGCGCGAGCCCGAGCCCGAACCCGGGACCGTCCGTCCCGGGGGGCGTACCGCTCGGGTCCGTACGGCCGTGTTGCGTGTCGCCGGGGACGTGCTGGCCGAGCAGGGGTTCGCCCATCTCGATCTGGCGGATGTCGCCCGGCGCGCGGGGGTGGGGAAGACGACCGTGTACCGGCGCTGGGGCTCCGTCACCGGGCTCGTCGCCGACCTGCTCGGTGACATGGCCGAGCAGTCCCTCCCCCGTACCGAGACGGGCTCCGTGCTCGGGGATCTGCGGGCCAACGCCGCGCTGGTCTGCCGTACGCTCGCCGATCCCCGGCAGGGCGCGTTGTTCCGGGCGGTGATCGCCGCCGCGGCGTGCGACGCGCGTACGGCGGAGGCACTGCGGCGGTTCTACGACGTGCGGGTCGCCGAGTGGGCGCCCTGCGTCGAGCAGGGGGTTGCGCGGGGGGAGCTGCCTGTGGGGACCGATGCGGGGGAGGTTGTGCGGGCTGTTTCGGCGCCGCTGTATTACGCGTTGCTGACGTCGGGGGTGGCGCCGGACGCGGCTGCCGGGGAGCGGGCGGCCGCGGCGGCGGTTGCCGCTGCGCGGGGCGGGGTGTTCGTGGGGTAGAGGGCTTTCTTCGCCCCCGCCGCCCCTACCCGTTCCCGTCCACGCATGGGGGCTGCGCCCCCTCGCCCCCCTTTGTCCTCAAACGCCGGACGGGCTGGTTTTCCAGCCCGTCCGGCGTTTGAGGACCGGGGGTTCGGGGGCAGCGCCCCCGAGTCGTCGACGGGAACGGGTAGGGGCGGCGGGGGCGAAAACCCTGCTCGTCAGAACAACCCGCCCAACACCCCCGCCGCCCTCTCCACATCCGCGAAACCCACGTACAGCGGGGTGAAGCCGAAGCGGAGGATGTCTGGTTCCCGGAAGTCGCCGATCACTCCCCGGGCGATCAGGCGGCGCATCACCTCGCCCGCGTCCGCGCAGCGCAACGCGACCTGGCTGCCCCGTTCGCCGTGGTCGGCCGGGGTCACCGACTCGACCGCACCCGCAGGTACGTACGCCTCGACGCATTCCAGGAAGAAGTCCGTCAGGGCGAGGGACTTGGTGCGGACCGCCTCGATCGAGACGTCGTCCCAGACCTCGAGGGCCGCCTCCAGGGCGAGCATGGAGAGGATGTCCGGGGTGCCGACCCGGCCGCGGAGGGCGCCGTCGGCCGGGACGTGGTCCGGGGTCATGCCGAAGGGGTCGGCGTGGGAGTTCCAGCCCGGCAGCGGGGAGTCGAAGCGGGGCTGGTGGTCCCGGCGTACGTAGAGGTACGCCGGTGAACCCGGGCCGCCGTTCAGGTACTTGTACGTGCAGCCGACCGCCAGGTCCACGCCGTGTTCGTCCAGGCCGACCGGCAGGGCGCCCGCGCTGTGGCAGAGGTCCCAGACCGAAACGGCACCCGCCTCGTGGATCGCGGCCGTCAGGGACGGCAGGTCGTGCAGGCGGCCCGTGCGGTAGTCGACGTGGTTCAGGAGCACCGCGGCCGTACGTCCGCTCAGGGCGTCCGGGACCTCGTCCGGCGCCACCGGGCGCAGCGTGCAGCCCGTGAGCCGCGCCGCCGACGCGGCGATGTACCCGTCCGTGGGGAACGTCGTCGCGTCGACCAGGATCTCGTCCCGGGCCTCACCACGCGCACCCCCGCCCTGGCCCCCGCCTCCGCCGGCGAGGCGCACCGCGCCCACGACCGCCTTGAACACGTTCACGCTCGTCGAGTCGCCGACGACGATCTGGCCGGGCGCCGCGCCCACCAGCGGCGCGATCCGGTCGCCGATCCGCTCCGGCGCCGTCCACCAGCCGCTCTCGTCCCAGGACCTGATCCGCAGCGAACCCCACTGTCTGCGCACGACGTCCTCGATCCGGCCGGGCACCGAGCGCGGCAGCGCGCCGAGCGAGTTCCCGTCCAGGTACACCGTGTCGTCCAGCACGAACTGCGCGCGCAGTTTGGCCAGTTCGTCGGTGGCGTCCAGCGCCGCCGCCCTGCTCGCGTACGACTCCGTGCCGGACTCCGCGTACGGCTCAGACATGCGACCGTGCCGTCCACAGCTCGGGGAACACGTTCTTGCGGGCCCGCTTCTCCAGCCAGGCCACGCCCGCCGAGCCGCCGGTGCCCGTCTTGGAGCCCATCGCGCGGCGGGTGGCGACCAGGTGGTCGTTGCGCCAGCGCCAGACCAGTTCGGCGACGTCGGTCAACGCCTCGCCGAGGCGCGCGAGTTCGGAGCTCTCGTCGCCCGCGTAGAGGTCGGTCCACACGGCCTCGACCTCGGGCGAGGGCTCGTAGCGGCCGGAGACGTCCCGCTGGACGACCGAGGGCGGTATCGCGTGGCCGCGCCGGGCGAGCAGCCGCAGTACCTCGTCGTACAGACTCGGCTCGTGCAGGGCCTTCTCCAGCTCGGCGTGCACGCGGGGCGCGCCCCGGTGCGGTACGAGCATGGACGCGGACTTGTCGCCGAGCAGGAACTCCATGCGGCGGTACATCGCCGACTGGAATCCGGAGCCCTCGCCGAGGGCGCTGCGGTACGAGTTGAACTGGGCCGGAGTGAGCTGGCCGAGGGGCTTCCAGGAGGCGTTCAGCGCCTCCAGTTCCCGTACCGAACGCTTCAGGGCGGCCACCGCGACCGGCACGCGGTCCTCGCGCAGCGCCTTCGCCGCGGTCTCCCACTCGTGCACGATGACGGTGAACCACAGCTCCATGACCTGGGTCGTCACCAGGAAGACCATCTCTCCGGGGTCGTCGGAGAGGGTGTGCTGGAGGTGGGTGAGGACGTCCGCCTGTACGTAGTCCTCGTACGGCGTCGTGCCCTGGAAGTCGAGATGCGGGGTCTCGGGCTCCGAAGCCGCCGTGTGGGCCTCGCCGTGCTGAGCCTGTTGGGACATCGCTGTCTCCTGCTGTACTCCGGGTAGCGGTCCGCCCCTGCCGAATTCCGACACGGGGGCCCCGGTCCCCAACCGGCATCCTCCACAATCGTGCCCCGAAACCGCAAGGTCCGCCTGGTCACACCAGGCGGACCTGTACGTACGCGGCCCTCGGCGGGCTCGCGGGACCGGCCCGGGGCCTACCCAGCGGTCTGGCCCGGGGTCTAGCCCAGGGTCTGGGCCGCCGCCGGGGAGGAGTCCTTCAGGAACTGCGAGCAGCGCTCGTACTCCTCCTGCTCGCCGATCGCCTGGGCGGCGCGGGCGAGACCGTGCAGGGCGCGCAGGAAGCCGCGGTTCGGCTCGTGCTCCCACGGCACCGGGCCGTGGCCCTTCCAGCCGCCGCGGCGCAGGGAGTCGAGGCCCCGGTGGTAGCCGGTACGGGCGTACGCGTACGACTCGACGACGCTGCCGCGCTCGTACGCCTCGTCGGCCAGCTGGGCCCAGGCGAGCGAGGAGGTCGGGTACTTCGCGGCGACATCGGCGGGCGCCGTGCCGTTCGCGAGGAGCTCGCGCGGCTCCGGGTCGTCGGGCAGGTGGGTCGGGGGCGGTCCCCCGAGAAGGTTCTCGTGAATCGACATGGTCTCCAGTTTGCGCTATCCACGGCCGCCCCGGGCTCCCTGGGCTACTCCAGTCGCCCCCGCGACCGGTTCGGCTCCAGCGGCGGAGCCGTCACGCTGCCGTGCGTGAGGCATTCCGGGCGCAGACAGCCCGGTGGCGGCTTGCGTACGGTCGCGAAGGCGATCACCGCGCCCAGCACGAGGATCCCCGCGCACAGCGGCATGGCCCGCCGGAACGCGTCGTCGAAGGCGTCCGCCGACCGGTACGCCTCCTCGCCCATCCCGGCCAGCAGCGGCAGCGCGGCCACCGCGACGAGACCGGCGGCGCGGGCCGCCGCGTTGTTGATGCCGCTGGCGAGCCCCGCCCGGCCGGTGTCCACGGAGGCCAGCACGGTCGCGGTGAGGGGCGCGACGAGCGTCACCATGCCGGCGCCGAGCACCAGGACGGCGGGCAGCACATCGGCCGCGTACGACGCGTCCTCGCCCACTCTCAGCATCAGCAGCATCCCGGTCGCGCACAGCAGCGGGCCGACGGTGAGCGGGATGCGCGGGCCGATCCGCTGAGCCAGTTCCCCCGAGCGGGCGGAGAGGAGCAGCATCAGGACAGTCGTCGGCAGCAGGGCCGTACCGGCGCCCAGGGCCGAGTAACCGGCCACCACCTGGAGCTGGACCGCGGAGAGGAAGAAGAACCCGCCGAAGGCCGCGTACACGCACAGGGTGACGACGTTGACCGCCGTGAACTGGCGGGACGCGAAGATGTCGAGCGGCATCATCGGGTCGGGCCGCCGCTTCTCCACGGCCACGAAGGCGACCCCCGCCGCGACACCGGCCGCCGCCGTCACCGCCACCACGGGCACCGAGCCGCCGGGCGCCTCGATGAGGGCGTACGTCACCAGGGCCAGCGCCAGTGCGCCGAGGGCGGCGCCGAGCACGTCGAAGCCGCGGCCGTGCACCCGGTCGTCCTTCGACTCCGGTACGTGTCTGAGGGCGATCGGGGCGCACAGCAGGGCGAGCGGGACGTTCAGCAGGAACACCCACCGCCAGCCGGGGCCGTCCACCAGCCAGCCGCCCAGGAAGGGGCCGACCGCCGCGCCGATGCCGCCGAAACCGGACCACAGACCGACGGCCCGCGCCCGGTCCTCCGGGTGGAACGACGCCTGGATGAGGGCCAGCGAGCCCGGGGTGAGCAGCGCGCCGCCGACGCCCTGGAGCGCGCGGGCGGCGACGAGCACGCCCGCGTTCGGTGCGAGCCCGCACAGCAGCGAGGCCGCCGCGAACCACACCACACCGACGACGAACACCTTCCGCCGTCCGAAACGGTCGCCCAGGGCGCCGCCCAGGAGGATCAGACCGGCGAGGGTCAGCATGTAGGCGTTGACGGTCCACTGCAGGCCCGCCAGGTCGGCGTCGAGGTCGCGGCCGATGGTGGGCAGCGCGACGTTCACCACCGTCGAGTCCAGCATCGCCATGCTCGACCCGAGGACCGTGGTCAGCAGGATCCACTTGCCCGTGGCGGAGGACATCCGGACGGCCGGGGACGGAGCCGGGGATGGGGATGGGGATGGGGCCGGGTTCGGAGACGGGTCCGGGTCCGGGGACCCCTGCGGGGACGGTGGTGGGGCGGCCATGTTCCGGATCATACGGACATACGGCGGGGCCCGGTCGTCCCTGTGGACAACCGGGCCCCGCCCCCGCGAGAGGGGTGCTTACTTGATCTTCGTACCCGTGGAACGCAGGTTGCCGCAGGCCTGCGTGACGCGCGCGGCCATCGAGCCCTCGGCGAGCTTGCCCCAGGTGCGGGGGTCGTACGTCTTCTTGTTGCCGACCTCGCCGTCGACCTTCAGGACACCGTCGTAGTTGCGGAACATGTGGTCCGCGACGGGGCGCGTGAACGCGTACTGCGTGTCCGTGTCGATGTTCATCTTCACGACGCCGTTCTCCAGGGCCGTGCGGATCTCCTCCTCGGAGGAGCCGGAGCCGCCGTGGAAGACGAAGTCGAACGGGGACGGCTTGTTGTACTTCGCCGCCACGCCCTCGTTCAGCTCCTTCAGGAGCTCGGGGCGCAGGACGACGTTGCCCGGCTTGTAGACGCCGTGCACGTTGCCGAAGGACGCGGCCAGCAGGTAGCGGCCCTTCTCGCCCAGGCCCAGGGCCTCGACGGTACGGAACGCGTCGTCGACCGTGGTGTAGAGGGAGTCGTTGATCTCGTGCGTGACGCCGTCCTCCTCACCACCGGTCGGGGTGATCTCCACCTCAAGGATGATCTTCGCGGCGGCGGCGCGGGCCAGTAGCTCCTGCGCGATGGCCAGGTTGTCGTCGAGGGTCTCCGCGGAGCCGTCCCACATGTGGGACTGGAACAGCGGGTTCTGACCGGCCTTGACGCGCTCCTCGGAGACCGCGAGCAGCGGACGCACGTACCCGTCGAGCTTGTCCTTCGGGCAGTGGTCCGTGTGCAGGGCGACGGTGACGTCGTACTTCGCGGCGACGATGTGCGCGAACTCGGCGAGCGCGACCGCGCCCGTGACCATGTCCTTCTTGTACTGGCCGCCCAGGAACTCCGCACCGCCGGTGGAGATCTGGATGATGCCGTCGCTCTCGGCCTCCGCGAAGCCGCGGAGCGCAGCGTGCAGGGTCTGCGTCGAGGTCACATTGATGGCCGGGTAGGCGAACTTGCCTGCCTTCGCCCGGTCGAGCATCTCGTTGTAGACCTCGGGGGTTGCGATGGGCATCTGTCCGCTCCTTGTATGTGCGGGTGGCGTTCTGCTGAGAACCCTGACCTAGGGGGCGACGTCATCGTCGGCCCCATCTTTCCAGACATGACCGGATGCTCCGGTCTCACTCAGGTCTCGCTCAGGCGAGGCCCAGCTCGTCCTTGGAGTAGGCGAAGAGGTACGGGACACCGGCGGCTTCCTGGATCTTCTCCGCGGCGCCGGTGGCGCGGTCGACGATGGTCGCCACGCCGACGACCTCCGCGCCGGCCTCGCGCACGGCCTCGACGGCGGCGAGCGGGGAGCCGCCGGTCGTCGAGGTGTCCTCGACGACGAGCACACGGCGGCCCGCGATCTCCGGGCCCTCGACCCTGCGCTGCAGGCCGTGCGCCTTCGCCTCCTTGCGGACCACGAAGGCGTCCAGGCGCCGGCCGCGCGCGTGGGCGGCGTGCAGCAGGGCCGCGGCCACCGGGTCGGCGCCCATGGTGAGGCCGCCGACCGCGTCGAAGTCCAGGTCCGCCGTCAGGTCGAGCAGCACCTCGCCGACCAGCGGGGCGGCCTCGCCGTCCAGGGTGATCCGCCGCAGGTCGACGTAGTAGTCGGCCTCGATGCCGGAGGAGAGGGTCACCTTGCCGTGCACCACGGCCTTGTCCTTGATCTGCTGCAGCAGCTCGCCGCGTACGTCGTCGCTCATGCGGGTCAGCTTAGAGGCGGCGCCAGGTCCAGGTGGTGGCGGCTTCCAGGGGGTCGATGGGGGTGACCAGGCGGGGCAGGGTGTTGAGGCCGTTGGGCGGCCCGGTCTGCGGTTCCACGCACACGGCCGCCTCCTGCTCGTCGTAGACGACGACCCACTGCTCGCGGCTGGCCACGTTCAGCTCCAGCCGGCCGGGCCAGGTGAGGGTGACGTCGACGCCGTCGGGCATACCGAAGCAGTCGTCCCAGGGGCTCGGCCGCGGGTCGATGCGGCGGCCGGTCGGCAGGTGGTCGTCGCCGCGCTCCTCCTGCCAGGCGGCGCTGAAGTCGACGCGCGCGCCCTCGCCTCCGCCGAGGGTGCGGTTGAACCAGGGGTGCCACCCGATCTGCGCCGGGAAGGAGTCGCCGTACGTCTCCACCGACATGGTGAGCGTCAGGGAGTCCTCGGTCAGCTTGACGACCTGCGTGACCCGGCCGGAGTACGGCCAGGGGTCGACGAGGTCGTACGTGATGACGGCCTCGTCGGCGCTCGTACGGGCGGTGCGCCAGGCGGCGTCGCGGGCGGTGCCGTGGATGGCGTGGGGTGGGGAGTTGAGGGGGAGTTGGTGGGGGGTGGAGCCGTTGAGGAAACGGCCGTCCCTGGTGCGGCCGCACCACGGCACCATGGGGAAGCAGCCGAACTTGTCGCCCTGGCGCAGCAGTTCGACGCCGTCGACCTTCAGTCCGCCGATCCGTCCGCCGTTGCCCGGCTGCACGGTCGCTTGCGCGTCGCCGGCGGTCAGCGTGATGTCTTCGTTACTCACGCGGAAGACCCTACGGGGTGCGCGACGGGTTGTGCCCCGCAGGGGCCCATCCCGGGGCGGCCGCCCCCAGGGGCGCGGGGAACTGCGCGCGCGCCCTGTACCCACCCGCAGAAAAAACCCACACCGCACGCGGTATATCCCGTGCACGCCGCCCGCGGCTGGCCGCGCAGTTCCCCGCGCCCCTGAAAACGGGCCCTGCGGGCCGTCTCCGGGCGGGCGGGAGGCCACGCCCCAGGACCGGCCGCCCCTCAGGGGCGCGGGAAACTGCGCGGGCAACCCCCACTCGGCCGCACACAAAACACACCGCACACCGGATGCCCCGTGCACGCCGCTCATGGCTGGCCGCGCAGTTCCCCGCGCCCCCAAGCAGCCCCCTCAGGGGCGCGGGGAACCGCGCGGGCGACCCCCACCTCGCCGCGGTGGTCAGTGGCGTTTGCGGAGGGCTCGGCCTACTACGATCGCCGAGGCCAGGGCGAGGGCCGCCGCGGGTGCGGCCCAGCGGAGGACCGCGTTGCCGCCCGCGGACTCGGGCGTCGGCACGGGCGCGTACCGGCCGCGCGGCGGCGCGTGGTCGACCTCCTCCGCGCTGCGGCCGATCATCGTGCGCCGCGCGTGCGCCGCCTCGGCCGGTGCCCCGGGCGGCGACGTCCCGTCGTCCTCGAAGCCGCTCGCGAAGTCGCCCTCCGCGAACGGCACGTGCGAGGAGGAGGGCTCTTCCTCCGCCGGGTCGGGCCCCGGCTCCGGGGACTCCTCCTCCGGCTCCGGTTCCGGCGCCAGGTGTTCCGCGAAGCGGTTCAGCAGGCGGGTCGTCGCCGACGCCACCTCGTCCGCCGGCAGATCGGCGATACGGCCGTCGGCCGAGGCCGTACCGGTGAACGTGAGCGTCGAGCCCCCCTCGGCCGGCCGCACGGCCAGCGTGAGCGCGAGCTTCACCGAGCCCGTCCCCCGCGCCTCCGTGGCGTCGGCCTCGACGGAGTACGAGCCGTCGTCGCGCGCGGAGACACCGAGCGTGCCCCGGTACGTGATGGAGTGCCCGCCGACCCGTAGCTTCAGGCGGCCGGAGACGGGCGCCGTCCCCGCGTCCTGCTGGAGACCGGGCAGCGCCCGCGCCACCCGCGCGGGATCGGCGAGAGCCTCGCGCAGACGCTCGACGGGAACCGGAACGAACACCTCATGCTCCATGTCGGCCGAGCCTACCCAGCACCACCCGTACCGCACCCGTACATGCGGGGATTCCCCCGGATCCACCGCGGATGGACGCCCGGACGGACGCGCGGAGGGACGCGCGCGACGGACCGGCGGACGCACCCGTGGAGCCAATCGCGAAGCGCCCCCGGACGGGCTCAGTCCGCGTATTCCGCGTATTCCGCGTACTCCCCGTAGTCCGCGTATCTCGGGTGTACCAGCGTCGAGGGCGGCAGGCCCTCCAGCCGCGTGCGCTCCATCGCGCGGACGCCCGCCTGGAGGGACGGCACGCGCGGCGCCCCCTCCGTCGCCCCGTCCCCCAGGTACGGCCGCGTGCGCGCGGCCAGCACGTACCCCCAGTCGTGCGGGACCCGCGACCCGCCCGCGGCGTAGGAGTCGCGGCCGCCGACGGAGTACGGCACCGTCCGCAGCCCGGCCGCCCGTACCGTCGCGTCCACGGTCCAGAACGCGCGCGGCCGGGCCGCGACGGGCCCGGCGTGCACGACGAGCCGCCCGCCGTCGCCGAGCACCGCGCGGGCCAGCCCGTAGAACTCCTGCGAGTACAGCTTCGTACTGGACGTGTCCTCGGGGTCGGGCAGATCGGAGACCACCACGTCGTACGCGTCCCGCGGGGCCTGCCGCAGCCAGCCGAACGCGTCCGCGGCGACGACCCGCACCCGCGGATCCTCGTACGCGTGGCCGTTCAGCGCGGACAGTGCCGGGTCGGTGCGTGCCAACTCCACGAACTCGGTGTCGAGTTCGACGACGTCGACCCGGTGTACGCCCCGGTGCCGCAGCACCTCGCGCACGGCCAGCCCGTCGCCACCGCCGAGGACGAGCACGCGCGCGTGGGGGCCGTTCATCGCGGGGTGGACGAGCGCCTCGTGGTAGCGGCGCTCGTCGCTGCCGCTGACCCTCAGCCGGCCGTCGAGGTAGAGGTCGAGCCGGCTGCCGTCGGTGCCGCCGGTGAGGACGACGTCCTGGACGTCGGTGTGCATGGCCACCCGGACGTCCCTGCCGTACATCGCGTGCCGCGCGGACCGCTCGAAGTCGTCGACGAGGACGGCGGCCGAGGCGAGCAGCGCGAGGACGAGGAGGTTGGCGACGACCAGCAGCCAGCGGCCGCGCCGGGTCAGGTCCTGCCGGAACAGGCCGAGGACGAGCGCGGCGCCGGCGATCGCGTTGACCGTCCCGGTGATCAGCGTCGCGGTCAGCTGGCCGAGCAGGGGCAGCAGCAGGAACGGGAACGCGAGCCCGCCGGCCAGCGCGCCCACGTAGTCCGCGGCGAACAGGTCGGCGACCGCGCCGCCCGCGTCCTGTCTGCGCACGCGCTGGATCAGCTCCATCAGCAGCGGCACCTCGGCGCCGATGAGCAGGCCGATGGCGAGGGAGAAGGCGACGAGGAGGTAGCTGGAGCCGTTGGCCCAGGCGCCGCCCCAGTCGCCGGTCCAGGCGAAGACGGCGTACAGGGCCATCGCGCTGCAGCCGCCGATCAGCGCGAGCAGGGCCTCCACGGCACCGAAGCCGGCCGCGGCGCGGCAGCGCAGCCGTTTGGCGAGGAGTGAGCCGATGCCCATCGCGAAGACCATCACGGACAGGACGACGGAGGCCTGGGTGATGGAGTCGCCGATCAAGTACGAGGCGAGGGCGACCAGTTCCAGTTCGTACACCAGTCCGCAGGCCGCGCAGACGAACACGCCGGTGAGGACGAGGAACCGGCCGGTGGCGGGCCTGACCGGCAGACGCGCCTGGCCCGCGCCGCGGCGGGGCGGCGGGGCCGTACCGGGCGGGGCGGGCGCGTGCGGCTCGATCACTCAGGGAACGCTACGTCACCGGTTCACTGCGTCCTGTCACCCACACGTGTGTAAATGCTGTCGCCCGCGCATACTTCGGCCGTTTCGGGGCCCCCTCCCGCCGGACGGAGGACGGCGGCGTGACGCCAGGGCCCGGGGCCTGCCCTAGAGACGCGCGGGTACCCGTACTCCCACCTTCGTACGGGTGGCGACCAGTTGGCCCTCCTGGGGGTAGGCGTGCCAGGTGCGCCAGTGCACCTGGCCCTCGTGGCGCTGCGCGAGCATCGCGGTGAAGGCGTGCGGGCTGCCGGGGAAGACCCCCGCCAGTCCGTTCGGATGGTCGGCGACGAGGGCGAGCAACTCCTGGGCCCGGCCCGCGAAGGAACCGCGCGACAGCGTCTCCACGCGCGCGGCGAACTCGTACTCCCAGTCGCCCGCCCGCTTGGCGACGCCGAGCGGCAGCGGTGAACTGCTGCCCGCGATACAGGCGACGGTCTCCGAACAGGTGCCCCGCTCCTCCTCAAGGAGGACCTGGTGGGACGCTCCGAGCAGTCTCAACTGCAGTTTCGCGTCGGCGAATTCGATGTCGAGGGTGGCGAGCGCGGGCAGCGGTTCGCGTCCGAGGGCCCAGGCGAGGTCGGCCGCGCGCGTGTCGGTGTAGGCGGTGTTGAGGGTCGTGAGCATGGGTCGGCTCCGCTGCACGCAAGGGTGGGGTCGGTCCGTCGCACCCCGGTCGGCGCCGGGCGGTGATCCGGGCCCGGTCGGCCAGGTCAGAGGGTTGTTCCGGGGTCTGCGTCGGCGATACGAGGGAATCATGAACGGCGCGTCCGTCACAGCGTTTTTACCCAACTTCGGCGGGTTTCCATCCCCCCGAGGGCTCCACAGCTCAACTGTTCAACCAGAAAGTGCGCCCCTGGGGGGCTCACGTCGAGGTTCACGCCCCCTGAACGACGGAGTGCCCGCCGGGAGATGACCCCCGACGGGCACTCGTTCGAGCGGACGATCCGGACGCGGTTCCCGGCCCGGAGGCGGTTGCCCCGTCCCGGAACCCGGTTGCCGCCCGGAGCTCAGCTGCCCCGTGTCAGCTGCCTCCGCCGCATCCGCCGCCTCCGCCCCCGCAGGACGAACCGCCGCCGCAGGAGTGGTTCCCCGACGAGCCCGACGAACAGGAGGAGGAGGAGCCTCCGTCGCCCCCGCTCGTCGCTCCCCCGCCGGCCCACCAGCTGTCGCTGTTGCGGCGCGAACGCCCCCTGCCACGACCGCGTCCCCGGTCGGCGGCGGATGCGATCCGCACGCCCACGACGACCACGAACCCCACGACGAACAACGCCAGGATGATGCCGATGACCATGGCGCCACCCTCCTTCCGTTCCCCCGAAGCGGCCCCCCGTGGGCTCTGCTTCTCGTCTGCTGCTGCCTGTTTCCTGCCGAGATCCTTGCTGTGACTGCCGCGGCGACCGCTGCTGTGATTCCTTCGGTGACCGCGGCGGTGATTCCTGCCGCACACCCAGGTGTGCGCCTTGCGTGGGAGGGGGATGCCCTGTCGTCTCACGGACCAAAGCAGAGTTGAGCAACTCCAGAGGTTGAGCGCAGGATGGCCGTCATGACCTCCAGTGCACGTCGCCCCCTCCTCAACCGCCGTCTCGCCGAGTTCGGTACGACGATCTTCGCCGAGATGTCGGCCCTCGCCCTGAGCACCGGCTCGATCAATCTCGGGCAGGGCTTCCCCGACACCGACGGGCCCGAGGAGGTCCGGGAGGCGGCCGTGCGGGCGTTGCGCGACGGGCGCGGCAACCAGTACCCGCCGGGGCCTGGCGTCCCCGAGCTGCGTACGGCCGTCGCCGCGCATCAGGAGCGCCTGTACGGGCTGACGTACGACCCCGGGACCGAGGTGCTGGTCACGGCCGGTGCGACCGAGGCCATCGCGGCCACCCTGCTCGCCCTGCTGGAGCCCGGCGACGAGGTGATCGCCCTGGAGCCGTACTACGACTCGTACGCGGCCTGCATCGCGATGGCCGGTGGTACGCGCGTGCCGGTCACCCTGCGGCCGCACGAGGAGACCGGCGACGACGGCGTCGTACGGCGGCGGTTCCGGCTCGACCTCGACGAGCTGCGCGACGCGGTCACGGACAACACCCGGCTGCTGCTGCTCAACACCCCGCACAACCCGACCGGCACGGTCCTCACCCGCGAGGAACTGACCGCGATCGCCGAGCTGGCCGTCGAGCGGGATCTGCTGGTCGTCACCGACGAGGTGTACGAGCACCTGGTCTTCGGCGGCGCCGAGCACGTGCCCCTCGCGACGCTGCCCGGGATGCGCGGGCGCACGGTCAGCATCGGGAGCGCGGGCAAGACGTTCTCGTTCACCGGCTGGAAGGTCGGCTGGGTGACCGCCTCACCCGAGCTGGTGACGGCGGTGCGCTCGGCGAAGCAGTTCCTCACGTACGTGTCCTCGGGGCCCTTCCAGTACGCGGTCGCCGAGGCGCTGGCGCTGCCCGACACGTACTTCGACGCCTTCCGCGCGGACATGCTGGCCAAGCGGGACCTGCTGAGCGCGGGGCTCGCGGAGGCGGGCTTCGCGGTGTTCCGGCCGGCCGGGACGTACTTCGTCACCACCGACATCCGGCCGCTGGGCGAGAGCGACGGCTTCGCGTTCTGCCGGGCGCTGCCGGAGCGGGCCGGGATCGTCGCCATCCCGAACGCGGTCTTCTACGACCACCGGGACGCCGGGGCGCCCTTCGTCCGGTTCGCGTTCTGCAAGCGGACGTCCGTACTGGAGGAAGCGGTGAGCCGGCTCAAGACGCTCGCCGGGTGACTCCGGCCGGCGAACGCCTCGGAGCCCGTTGTCACGGCGGCGCGCCGTGGTGGCGGAACAACGGGGTGAAGCGGACCCGGTCGGCCGCGCGTTGCTCGCAAAAGGCCCGGATTGCCCGCAATCTTCGGATGTGAGCCTCGTCCGTACCCTCGCGCCCTCCCCCGTCACGCCCCCCGCCGCGGAGCGTCCGCCGCCGCGCCGTCCGGTCCCGGCCGCCACGATGGGCACGGCCCTCGCACTGTTCATGGCGGCCCGGCTGCTGGGTGCCGCGGCCGTGGCCCTGGCCGCCTGGGCGGTCGGCGAGCGGCCCGTGCTGCTGCTCGGGCGGTCCTGGGACTCCATCTGGTATCTGCGGATCGCCGGGAACGGCTACGGGCGCAGCCTGCGGTTCCATCCCGACGTCGTCCACAGCGACCTGGCGTTCTTCCCGCTCTATCCGGGGCTGCTGCGGTCCGTCACCGAGTTGACCCCGCTCAGCGGTCCGGCGGCGGGCCTGCTGGTGTCGTGGACGGCCGCCGGGGTCGCCGCCTGCGGGATCTACGCGATCGGGGCCCGGCTGCACGACCGGGCCGTCGCCACCGCCCTCGTCCTCCTGTGGGCCCTGCTGCCGCACTCGGTCGTGCTGTCGATGGCGTACACGGAACCGGTCCTGACCGCCTTCGCGGCCTGGTCGCTGTACGCCGTCCTCACCGGCCGGTGGGTGTGGGCGGGCACCCTCGCGGTGGGCGCGGGGCTGGCCCGGCCGAACGGGTTCGCGGTGGCCGCGGCGGTCCTCGCGGCGGCGGCGTACGAGTTCTGGAGGCGGCGCGGAAAAGTTACCCACAGGCTGTGGACGGGCGCGGCGCTCGCCCCGCTCGGCTGGGTGGGGTACGTGCTGTGGGTGGGGCGGCGGCAGGGCGATCCGCTCGGCGGGTACTTCGAGGTGCAGCGGCTGTGGGGTTCGCGCTTCGACTTCGGCCTCGACGCGCTGCGCTTCGTACGGCATCTGCTGCTGGAGGGCGACCTGCTCGTCTTCCCGGTGTCGATGGTGACCGTCGCGGCGGCGCTGCTGCTGTACGGGCTGCTGCTCGCGGACCGCGCTCCCCTGCCGCTGCTGGTCTACGCGGGCGTGCTGCTGTTCGTGGCGGCCGGCGGCGCCGGGTTCTTCGAGTGCAAGCCGCGGTTCCTGCTGCCGGCGTTCCCGCTGCTGCTGCCGCTCGCGTGCGCGCTGGTACGGACGGCGAGAGCCCGGCCGTGGCACGCGACCCTGGTGGTCGGCGCCCTGGCCGGGCTCTCGTTCACGTACGGGGCATATCTGGTCGTACTCGCCCACAAGCCACTGTGAGGACCACTGGTCGCGGTCAGGACCACTGGTCGCCGTGCGGACCACCGGTCGCCGTCAGGGCCACCGGCCGCCGTGCGGACTACTGGTCCTCGTCGGGCTTCTCCGCGTCGTCGATCTCCTGCTCCAGGCCGAGCTGCTCGACGAGCCACTTGTCGAACTCGATGGCGGCCCGCACCCAGCTGACCGTCGACGACACGAAGTGCTCCAGGCTGACGCCCGTGCCGATCAGCATCTGCGCCTCGCCGATCAGGCGGACGGTGCCGTCGTCGTGCGTGTGGCTGTAGACCTTGGGCCACAGCGTGCGCCGGTTCCAGTCGTCGATCGATTCGAGCAGGTGGAGCTTCTCGTCGATCTGGTGGGGCCGGTCGTAGAACGTCCGCACCGAGAAGACCTGCTGGTCGTCCTCACCGCGGAACATGAAGTACGTACGGAACTGCTCCCACGGCGCCGCGAGGTCTCCCTCGTCGTCGACGACATACTTCAGCTCCATCTGGTCCAGGAGCTGCTTCACAAGGTCCTGATCCGGGACGACGGGGCCCGCCGGTCCGCCGGGGTTCGGCTCTGGCTGGCCCCCGAAGTTCGGAATCGAGGACGGGTCGATGCTCACCGTGATTTTCCCTTCGTACGGATTCCGCCATCCTCCCCCATGCGGGGCGGGGGCCCGCAACCCCCGCCCCCGCCGGTGACGTAATTCCGCTCAGAGCGTTTTGCCCGACGCCGGACCGCTCGCCGCCCCATCTGCCGGGCCGTTCTCCGACCCGGTTGCCGACCCGGTTGCCGGGCCCTCCGCGGCGACCGTGACCGGTCCCGTCGCGGGGCCGACGATCAGGCCGTCGCCGAAGGCGTCCACGCGGACCGTGTCGCCGTCCTTGACCTCGCCGGAGAGGATCTCCTTGGCGAGCCGGTCACCGATGGCGGTCTGCACGAGACGGCGCAGCGGCCGGGCACCGTACGCCGGGTCGTTGCCCTCGTCCGCGAGCCAGGCCAGGGCCTCGTCCGTGATCTCCAGGGTGAGCCGGCGCTCGGCGAGCCGCTTCGCGAGACGGCCGACCTGGAGCTTGGCGATGCGTTCCAGTTCCGTCTTGTTCAGCGCCGAGAAGACCACGAGGTCGTCGAGCCGGTTGAGGAATTCCGGCTTGAAAGAAGCCCTCACCACCTCCATGACCTGTTCCTTCTTCTCCTGCTCGCTCGTCAGGGGGTCGACCAGGTAGTGGCTGCCCAGGTTCGAGGTCAGGACCAGGATGGTGTTGCGGAAGTCGACCGTCCGGCCCTGCCCGTCGGTGAGCCGTCCGTCGTCCAGGACCTGGAGCAGGATGTCGAAGACCTCCGGGTGCGCCTTCTCCACCTCGTCCAGGAGCACGACGCTGTACGGGCGCCTGCGGACGGCCTCGGTGAGCTGGCCGCCCTCCTCGTAGCCGATGTAGCCGGGCGGCGCGCCGACCAGACGGGCCACGCTGTGCTTCTCGCCGTACTCCGACATGTCGATGCGGATCATGGCCCGCTCGTCGTCGAAGAGGAAGTCCGCGAGGGCCTTGGCCAGCTCGGTCTTGCCGACACCGGTCGGTCCGAGGAAGACGAACGAACCGGTCGGGCGGTCCGGGTCGGCGATGCCCGCGCGGGTGCGGCGGACGGCGTCCGAGACGGCCCGTACGGCCTCGCTCTGGCCGATCAGCCGCCGGCCCAGCTCCTCCTCCATGCGCAGCAGCTTCTGCGTCTCGCCCTCCAGGAGGCGGCCCGCGGGGATGCCGGTCCAGGCGCCGACCACGTCGGCGATGTCGTCCGGGCCGACCTCCTCCTTGACCATCGTGCCCTTGGCGGCCTCCTCCTCGGCCTCGGAGGCTTCCTCCAGGTCCCTCTCCAGGGTCGGGATCTCGCCGTAGAGGAGCTTGGAGGCGGTGTCGAAGTCGCCGTCGCGCTGGGCCCGCTCGGCCTGGCCGCGCAGCTCGTCGAGCCGCTCCTTCAGCTCACCGACGCGGTTGAGGGACTGCTTCTCCTTCTCCCAGCGGGCGGTGAGACCGCGCAGCTCCTCCTCCTTGTCGGCGAGGTCGCGGCGCAGCTTCTCCAGGCGCTGCTTGGAGGCCGCGTCGGTCTCCTTGTCGAGCGCCAGCTCCTCCATGCGCAGCCGGTCGACGACCCGCTGCAGCTCGTCGATCTCGACGGGCGAGGAGTCGATCTCCATCCGCAGCCGGGACGCGGACTCGTCGACGAGGTCGATGGCCTTGTCGGGCAGGAAGCGCGAGGTGATGTACCGGTCGGAGAGGGTCGCGGCGGCGACGAGCGCGCTGTCCGCGATGACCACCTTGTGGTGGGCCTCGTACCGGCCCTTGAGGCCACGCAGGATCGCGATGGTGTCCTCGACGGACGGCTCGGCGACCAGCACCTGCTGGAAGCGCCGCTCCAGCGCCGGGTCCTTCTCGATCCGCTCGCGGTACTCGTCCAGGGTGGTGGCGCCGACCATGCGCAGTTCGCCGCGGGCGAGCATGGGCTTGAGCATGTTTCCGGCGTCCATGGCCGAATCCCCGCCGGCGCCCGCGCCGACGACGGTGTGCAGCTCGTCGATGAACGTGATGATCTGCCCGTCGGAGTCCTTGATCTCGGCCAGGACCGTCTTCAGGCGCTCCTCGAACTCACCGCGGTACTTGGCCCCGGCCACCATGGCGCCGAGGTCGAGCGAGACGAGCCGCTTGTTCTTGAGGGACTCGGGCACATCGCCCTTGACGATCCGCTGGGCGAGGCCTTCCACCACGGCGGTCTTGCCGACGCCGGGCTCCCCGATGAGGACGGGGTTGTTCTTGGTGCGCCGCGACAGGACCTGTACGACGCGGCGGATCTCCTGGTCGCGGCCGATGACCGGGTCGAGCTTGCCCTCCCGGGCCGCGGCGGTGAAGTCGGTACCGAACTTTTCGAGTGCCTTGTACTGGCCCTCGGGATCCGGGGTGGTCACCCGGCGCCCTCCCCTGCTCTTCTCGAACGCGTCCAGCAGCTTCTTGGCGCTGGCCCCCTGCTGGGAGAGTATGTCGCCGACCTGGCCGCCCTTGGCGGCGATCGCGATCAGCATGTGCTCGGTGGAGAGGTACTCGTCCCCGAGCTCCTTGGCCCGCTCGCTCGCGTCGGCGATGACCGCGAGCAGCTCGCGGTTGGGCTGCGGCGGGGCGACGGTGGAGCCGGTCACGCTGGGCAGCGCGGCGAGGACGCGCTCGGCGCCGGCCCGTACGGCGGCCTGGTCGGCGTCGACCGCGGCCAGCAGGTCGGTGATGTTCTCGTTCTCCTGCCCGGCCAGCAGCGCGAGCAGCAGGTGCGCGGGCGTCAGGTCCGGGTGGCCCTCGGACACGGCCCTGCTGCTGGCCGCGTTGATCGCGTCCCGGCTCCTGTTGGTCAGCTCGGCGTCCACGTTCGCGTTCTCCTCCTCGTGCTCGTACTCAGGCTCGTACCCGTACGGTGTTGGCTGACCCAACCAACGTACACAAAGTTGAGTCTATTCCACTCAAGGGGGTTCAGGGGGCTGCGGGGAGCCCGCCGGGTTAGGTTCCGGTTCATGGCCTCGTACCCCGTGAACCCGCGCGATCCCGGCGACTCCTATCTCGGCTTCTGGCGGGAACGCCACGTGTGCACCCTGAGCACCTTCCGTCCCGACGGCACCCCGCACGTGGTGCCCGTCGGCGTCACATACGATCCCGAGGCCGGTCTGGCTCGGGTCATCGCCTCCAAGTCCAGCAAGAAAGTACGCAACGTGCTGGCCGCGGGACCCGACGGGATGCCGGTCGCGGTCTGCCAGCTGGAGGGGCGGCGGTGGGCGACGCTGGAGGGGCGCGCGACGGTGTCCGGGGACCCGGAGCGGGTCGCGGAAGCGGTGCGCCGCTACGCCGAGCGCTACAGCAGGACGCCGTCACCCAATCCGGCCCGGGTGGTCATCGAGATCGCCCTGACGTCGGCCATGGGCAACTGCTGACACCACGGCGGGCACCGCGGCGGGCGGGGCGGTGGCACGAGGCCGGTTTTCACCCTTGTGGAGCGCCGGGGGCAGCATGAAGCATGCCTGCTGAAACATGTCTGCCGGAACATGCCTGAAAACTGCAGCGGCGTCACCGTGTTCAGGTCACGGTGACGCCGCTGCGGGGGGAAGCGCCTGAGCGATTTACTACGACGGGGGAATCGCGTCAGGCACTGCGGGGGGTGGCTGCGATGGTTCGTACGTCCGGGGCCTCCGGCTCGTCCAGCCGATGGTCGCGCTGATCGAGGTTCACAAAGATCATTCCGTACCGAATGGCGCACCGTACCGGCTGCGGCGCCCCCCGAGGCCGCCGCAGACACCGGTACGCCCGTACGTCGTCCTCGTCGTCCCGCGTCACCACGACCGGCTCTCCGAAGACGGTCACCATCAACGAGTCACCGCTGTGGGGGATGGCGGTGGCCAGGTCGATGAAGTGCCAGCCGGAGCGGTAGGCGGTGGCCATTTCTCTGCGGAAGGACCGGTCGTCGGGAGGAGTGCTCATGTCAGCCTCCGATGCTGCCGTCTATCGGCGCCACGGGCCAGCTGGTGTCCGGGGGGCCGGCGACCTCACCGTTCTGTCCGGCCGACGGCCAGCTCGTGTCCGCTCGAACGTCACCCTTCGCGTCGGAGAGGCCATCCAGTGCTCCGAAGGCCACAACGGCGGAGAAGACGGCGACAAGCACCGAGCGAAGCATTTTCTTACCCATAGTCGGCTTCGTCCTCACTTGAAGGTCCCTCTCCCCCGTCGGATACGACGATGGCTCATTCGGGCACATCATGGCCACATAATCGATGCATCATGTTCCTGCACGTTCAGGACCCTGGGGGGTGGAGATTTCATGGCGAAACGGCATAAACCGACACATCCTCATGCGGTGACCGAGCTGTGCGAGGAAGGCGGCCGTCTCTATGCGAATGCGCTCCGCACAGGACGTATCGCCCGTGAAGAAGTCGAGTCCGCTCCCTGCTTGATGGAGTTCGCCCTTCTTCACCCCGATCCGGATGACGCGAGCTGGTTGCGCCCGGTGCCTCCGACGGTGGCCCTGGCCCAGCGGCTCAACCCCATAGAGCGCGAAATCACGGCGCACCGGCGGTTGTCGATCGAACTGACCGATGCTTTCGAGCCGTTCATGACGCTGAGCGCCCAGGCGACGGCGCCCACCCACTCCATCACGGTGCTGGAGGGCAGCGACCGGATCAACGCGGCGCTCAACCTGGCCACGGCCCAGTGCCAGACCGAGGTCCTCACCATCCAGCCGAGCAACCGCATATCCGAGCGCAACCTCATGCACGGGCTGGAACGCGACAGACCGCTGACCGAACGCGGTGTGCGCATCAGGACCCTCTACCAGCACACCGCCCGCTACAGCCAGGAGAAGCTGGCCTACGTGGACCAGCTCTCCAACGGCAAGGTGGAGTACCGCACCATCGACGAGCTGGTGGAACGTCTCATCATCTGCGACGAGACCGTCGCGTTCATCCCCACGCGCGACGACCAGCAGGTCGCCCTGGAACTGCGCCACCCGGGCCTCGTCCGCTACCTGATCAAGGTCTTCGAGTTCGTCTGGGGCCGAGCCGTCCCGCTGAGTGCCGGCGCCCCGTACGAGACCGCCCCCGACGGCATCACGAACATCCAGCACTCGATCGCCAAGCTCCTCGTGGAGGGCCACGTCGACGAGGCCATAGCCCGCCGGCTCGGCATGAACGTACGCACCTGCCGCGCGCACATAGCGAAGCTGGCCACCGCCCTGGGCAGCGGCAGCCGCGCACAACTCGGCTACCTCATTGCCGAGTCGGGGATCCTGAAGCAGGGCGCTGCGGAGTGAAGGACCCGCACCCCGCACACAGTGTGGAGGAACTGTGCGCGGCCGGCTCGGAGTTGTACGAACGGGCTCTGCGCGAGGGGCGTATACACAGCGAGGACGCCGAAGTGGCTCCCTGCCTCGTCGACTTCGGCCTCCTGCAGCCGGCCGTCGAGGACCCGGTCCGCCTCGAACCCGTCGCGCCGGTCGTCGCCCTTCACCGGCTGCTGCGGAGATCCGGGGAACGCATAGCCGACGAGCGGTGGCGCGAGGCCCGGCTGGCCGCGGTGTTCGAGCCGCTGATGCGGGTCGACGGACGCCGGACGGCGACCGCGGACACTCCGATGATCAACGTCCTCAGCGGTTCGAAGCAGATCAACCAGGCCATCACCGAAGCCATGGCCCACGCGTCCCGTGAACTCCTCACCGTCCAGCCCCACACCCACACCGGTGAACGCCGCTACCAGGCCGAGGCCATCGCACTGGACCGTGACCAGGCCCTGCTGGACCGCGGCGCCCGCATCCGCACCCTCTACCAGCACACAGTGCGCCACTCGCCCACCGTTCTGGCCCGCTACGAGCAGTTGAAGGGCGACATCGAGACCCGCTCCCTCGACGAAGTCACGGACCGGCTCATCGTCACCGACCGCACCGTCGCCTTCATCCCCGCCGACAAGGACGGCAGCCTCGCACTGGAGGTCCGCCACCGGCCCTCGTCGGTTACCTCGTCACCACCTTCGACCGGCTCTGGCGCCTGGCCACGCCCATGTATCCCGAAGCCGTCCGACGTCCCTCGCTCAAAGGCGTCACCCCACGTCAGCGAGCCATCGCCACCCTTCTCGTCGAAGGCCACACCGACGCGGCCGTCGCCGAACGGCTCGGCCTGAACGTTCGCACCGCCAGGGCGCACATCGCCAAGCTCGCCGAGACCCTCGGCAGCGAGAGCCGCGCGCGGCTCGGCTATCTCATCGGTCGCTCGGGGATCCTGGACGATTCGGAACAGTGAGCGGCTGCAGTTCCGCGGCGCGCGGTGGCCCGTCCAGGCCCGCCTGGGCGATCCGCACCCCCAGCTGCGTGCGGCTGGCGGCCCCCAGCGTCTCCGACAGCCGGGCGATGTGCGCCCGGCACGTACGGACGCTGATGCCGAGGCGCTCCGCGACCACCGCGTCCTGGTGCCCCTCGGCGAGCAGCGCCGCGATGGAGCGTTCGCGGTGGGTGATGCCCTCGATGCCGGTGTCCGGGAGGGGCGCGGTGAGGGGGATCGCCAGCCGCCAGAGCCGTTCGAAGACGGTGACCAGATAGCTCACCAGGGCCGGGTGGCGCAGCTCCAGGGCCATGGTGCGGTCGGGGCTCGCGGGGATGAACGCGACCGTGCGGTCGAAGACGATGAGCCGCTCGGTGACCTCGTCGAGCGTGCGGGCCTCCGCCGCCTCCTCCATCAGCTCCATGTAGTTCCGCAGGCCCTGGCCGTGCCGGGCCACATGCGTGTACAGGTCGCGCATACGCACCCCGCGGCGGCGCAGCGCGAGCGCCCGGTGCAGGCCTTCGGAGAGTTCGTCCTCGCGGCGGATGCCGCCCGGCTGGACGGCCAGCACCTCGGAGGTGCACGCCTCGGTCGCCTCGTCCATCGCGGCACGGATCCGGGGCAGCCCGTCGAGCACCCGGATCGCCACCGCCCCGGCGGGGGAGCGCGCGTCGCCGCCGAGGGCCGCGTACCACTCGAAGGCGGAGACCGCCTCGCCCATGCGTGACTGGGTCGCGACGACGTGCTCGTGCATCTCCCGCAGCAGCCGCGTCATGACCTCCTGCGGCGAGGTCGGCACCAGCCAGCCCATGTCGTCGGGGTCGGGATGCAGGAGCGCCAGCTCGACCAGGCAGGGCACCGACTCGGCGTCCTTGCGGGACACCCGGCCGCGCCGCACCGCCCGGGAGTACACCCGGTCTCCGGCATCGCACAGGCGGTCAGCACCGTGTGGATGCGCTTCCGTCGTGTGCCCGGCCATCTCCCCAACCCCCGGTTCCAGCCTCTTCGGAGCGCAACTATGCGCGGCGTCCCCCGGCTCCGCAACACGGCTCCGCGACGCCACCGAGCCCTATCGGCATACTTGCTCCGCTTTTGCCCCTACCCCCGCATGACGCGTTGCAACAACCTGCTGCCGGGAACGGCACGCAGCCCAGCACATGACTCCCCCGGCCACCAAGACACCCTGATGGTTTTGGCCGAATACGGCACGCTCCACGTCCGGTTGACCGGCCGGACCGCGACGACGCGATACTCGTCGGTGATGAGCGGGCGGTTGAGTGAGATCGGCTACAAGGGATCGTGACGTGACCTCGGAGACCGACAGGCGCACCCGGCCGATCACGGTCGGGTGCGTTGTCCTGCTCGTCGTGGTTCTGCTGCTCGCCGGGGCCGCGTTCCTGATGTCCGTCGCCGTGCGGGGGTTCTTCGACCGTCCGGCGCAGCCGGATCACGAGGTCGTCGACAAGGGGGCCGGACTGACCCGGTACCGGCTCCAGGGGGCCGTGCGGGACGGCGTTCTCACGGAGAAGGAGATCGCCCACGCGGCCGGGGACGCCCGCTGGGGCAGTGCCCGGGAGGCCTCGGCCGTTCGGATCACGGTCGCCTACCCGACGAGCGGCGACGGCGAGAGCTGTTACCGGTTCACCCTCGCCCGGCCCCTGACGGACCGGCCCCTCGCCGATCCCGTACGACTCGCCCGCTGTCCCGCCGGCCTCGGCGGACCGGCTACTTGATGCCGAGTTCCTCGCACGCCGAGCGGTACTTCGCCGTGCAGATCTCCTCGGCCGTGTAGATGCCGTCCTCGACGACCGTCGACTCGATGGTGTTGCGGGTCAGGGAGGAGACCTGGACGAGGCTGGCGGGGATGCTCTTGTCGGTGGGGCTGGAGACCCGGTCGGGGGTGAGCGAGTCGAACTCGATGCCGTAGCCGCGGACGCGGGCCACGGCTATCTCGGCGGCGGTCTCCGCCTCCTCGGGGTACGGCTTGTAGACGCTCATGAACTGTTCGCCGGTGAGGATGCGCTGCACGGCGTCCAGTTCGGCGTCCTGGCCGGTGATGGGCGGCAGCTTGGTGGCACCCGCGGCCTTGAGCGCGGAGATGATGCCGCCCGCCATGCCGTCGTTGGCGGAGTACACCCCGGCGATGTTGTCGACGCCGATGGAGGAGATGGCCGCCATCATGTTGGCGCGGGCGTTCGCCGGCTTCCAGTCCTTGGTGTCGTACGTCTTGGCGATGGTGACCTTGTTCCGCAGTTCGGTGAGGGCGGCGGCCTTGAACTGGGCGGCGTTCGGGTCCGTCACCGCGCCGTTCATCATGACGATCTTCTGGCTCTTGTCGCCGTCCAGCTTGTCGGCGAGGGCCCGGCCCTGCACCTGTCCGACCTCCTCGTTGTCGAACGAGATGTACGCGTCGATCGGGCCCTCGGCCAGCCGGTCGTACGCGATGACGGGAATCCCGGCCTTCTTGGCCTTCTTCACACCGGCGGCGATGGCGTTCGAGTCCACGGCGTCCACCATCAGCACGTCGACCTTGTCGTCCACCATCTTCTGCAGCTGCCGGCTCTGCACGGCTGCGTCCTGCTCGGCGTTCGCGTAGACGACCTTGCCCTTGCCGTCCGTGAGCGTGCTGACCTTCTTCTTGATGATGGGGTAGTCGAACTTCTCGTAGCGCGAGTTCGCCTTCTCCGGCAGCAGCAGGCCCACCGTGATGTCGTCGCCCTTGGTGGGGCTCGCTTCGGCCCCGTCGTCACCGCTCCCGCACGCGGCGAGGGTCAGGGTCATGGAGCAGACGGTCACAGCCAGGACGGTACGACGTGTGGCGCGGTTCACTTCAGGTGCCTTCCGTACGAGGGCGACAGTGCGGGCCCAGGTGACGAAAAGCCAACGCGGGGCTTCTCGGGGCGTCAAGGAGTAACTGCTAACGACCTCGCAACAGAAGTCTGTGAAGAGACGGGGGCGAAGTCGGGCGGATGCGCGGAGTGAGAATCCACACCGTCCTCGCACACTCCACGGGGCAGAGAGGGGTGAGTCGGTTCTGTTCGGCACCAGTCGCCTCAAAGATGCTTCAAGACGGTGAAAGACGGCACGAAACCCACGTCCGGGTCAGTGTGAGCACCTGATCGGCGGCGCACGGATTGCGGTGGGGCGGTCGGCGGAACTTGCTGGGACCAGACAACTCGTTCCGACCGTGTCCTCCTTCACCACGGAGTTCCCATGCGCGCTTTCCCCCGATGCCTCATAACTGCGCTGGCCGCGGGCTGCCTCGCCCTGGCGGCAGGCACGTCCGCGGCGGCCGTCACCCCGTCCGCGGCACCCGCGCCCGCACCCGCGCCCGCACCCGTGCCCGCGTCACGGGCCGCGCCCGATCCGGTCCCTGGCGCCTGTGACGTCGACTGGGCCGGACTGGCCGGGATCACGGGCACCGGCACCCTCCAGGAGGCGATCGTCGCCTGCGTCGAGGCCTACACGGAGCGCGACCTCGCCGACTGGCTCCAGGCCTCGCCGAAACTCCCCGACGAGCAGCGGGAGCAGCCTGAGCAGCCCGCCGAGCAGCCGGGGAAGCAGGAGGAACAGAAAGACCAGGAGGAGCGGGAGGAGCAGGAGGAGCAGGAGGACTGGACGGGGGCCGACGCCGGGGACTGGGCGACCGACCTGTCCTGCGACCTGGCCGAGCTCTTCGAGGAGCCCACGGCATGCCGCCGTACTCCGTGACGCAGCGATGAAGCCCTCGCGCAGGTGACGGGTGACGGAACGGGCCGGGATCTGAGCACTCGCGGACGAGTCGCGGAGGAATGCGAGAACCGCGAGTGTTCACTCTCCGGCCCGTTCGTCGCGCGCGAGACCTGTGGACGGATCACCGCGGACGGACCGCCGCGGACGGACCGCTGCGGACGGACTGCTGCGGACGACCGCTGTGGACGACCGCTGCGGGAGAGGGCTTGGGCTACCGTTCGTCCCAGCCCGCTCCCGCCCCGGCACCCGCTCCCGCTCCCGATCCCCCACCAGGTGAGGTCCGCGATGCGAAAGATCGTCCTGAGCATGTCCGTCTCCCTCGACGGTTTCTTCGAGGGGCCGAACCGCGAGATCGACTGGCACCTGGTCGACGACGAACTGCACCAGCACCTCAACGAACGCATCGGCGCCCTGGGCGGCTTCCTGACCGGCCGTGTCTCCCACGAGCTGATGGCGGAGTACTGGCCCACCGCCGACCAGGACCCCGACAGCCCCGAGGTCGTCCGCGAGTTCGCCGCCATCTGGCGGAACATGCCGAAGGTCGTCTACTCGCGGACGCTGGACAAGGCCGACTGGAACGCGACCGTCGTACGCGAGGTCGCGCCCGATGTCATCAGGGCGCTCAAGGCACAGCCGGGCGGAGACCTCGCGGTCGGCGGGGCGGAGCTGGCGGCGGAGTTCCGGCGCCACGACCTGATCGACGAGTACCTGATCTACGTACACCCGGTGCTCCTCGGGCACGGCCGGCCCCTCTTCCGCGACACCGACGCGCTCGCCCACCTGCGCCTGGTCGAGTCCCGCGCCTTCGGCAACGGGGTGGTGCTGCTGCACTACACGCGCGAGGGAGCGGAGGAGGCGCAGACAGCGCGGGCACAGGCAGAGCACACCTGAGCCGCCGTCAGCCGTCCTCAGTTGCACTCAGACGTCCTTGGTTGTACTCAGCCGTCCTCAGCCGCCGTCGTCCGAGGGATGGTCGTGGCCCCGTGGGCGTTCGGGGAAGGGGAGGAGGCGGGCGGGGGGCCGGTCCGGACCCACCAGGTCTTCCTGCCCGGACGCCCGGGCGTGTTCCTCCCAGCCCGCGCGGAACCAGTTCAGCTGATGCCGTTGCAGCTCTTCCTCGGTGAGCACGCGCACACCGTCGGGCCCCGCGACCCGCACCTTCTCGGCCAGTACGCCGAGGAGGTCGCCCACCGCTTCCACGACGTCGGCGACGCCATCGGCCTCGGCCCCACGGCCGCCTCCTGGTTCACCCATGCCGCACTCCGTTCTCCCCGCCGTCAAGCGCCCTCCGGCAGGAACTGCCGTGCCACCCTGGCGAACAGTTCCCGCAGTTCGGGCGGGACACCCATCCGGCAGGCGGCCTCCTCGGGGCTGAGCCACGGGTGCTCCTCCCCGTCCGCGGGGCGGCCCGCGCCGGTGAGCGGCAGGTCGTCCTCCGTCAGCCGGCCCGAGCGGATGAGCATCTCCCGCAGGGGCACCCCGAGTACGGCCGCGATGCGCCGCATCGTCTCCAGGTCGGGCATGGACTGCCGCTGGAGCAGCCGGCTCACGGCGGCCCGGTGCACCCCGGCGTCGTCGGCCAGTTTCGAACGGCCGCCGCCGCGCGGGCTGTCGATGTCGTAGCCCCGGGCGCGCAGCAGTTCCTCGATCCAGCCCGCGAACTCCTGCAGCCCCGCGGCCCGGTACGTCTGATCCGTACGGGCCCCGGCCCGTGCGCTCGAAGCCATGTGTCCGCTCTCCCCTCGTCGCCGGGGCAGCGTACCGATCGCACACGCGCCAATTTGTGTGCGCGCTCGCACGTAACTGTGGAGATTCGGCGACTTCGGTAACTCTGCGCAGCGAAAACGGGAATGACAGGCCGTCACCGCACCACCTCTCACGGAACGTAATCACTTGCGTACGCGCTCGCAACATGCGACTCTGACCGCTCGCCCGCAACTGTCGAACACATGTTCCCATACATGAGGAGGGGTTGCACGTGACCGACCAGCCGTCCGTGACCGCCACCGCATCCGCCACCGCAGCCGCCAAGGAGCTGGACTGGCGCAGAGGAGCCGCCTGCGCCCACCTGTCCGAGAGGTCGGTGTTCGCACGGCTCCCGGCCGAGGCCGAGCCCGTCTTACGCGCCTGTGGCAGGTGCCCGATCCGCAAGCAGTGCGAGGCCGTCGTCGACCCCTCGCACACCTGGTTCGACGGGGTCAGCGGTGGCCGCCTGTGGCGCAACGGACGCGAGGTCACCCGATGAGCACGCACCAGGGCGGAGCCGTGTGGATCGCCTCGCTCGTCCGCCGGTGGCCGGACCTCGTCGACGAGTTGTCCCCCGCGGGCCGCGGGCAACCGCGGGAACGGCGCGGCGGCGGACCCGTCGGCGGTACGACCGCTCCGGTCCGCCTCTATGTCTCCGACGCCGTACGGGACATCACCGACGGGGTCGTCGAACTGGAGGAGGCCGTACGGGAACGGCTCGGACTGCGGCCGGTGGCCCCGGCCCCCGTACCGGTACGGCTGCGCCGGATCGCCGGGCTGCTGGACCGCATCGCCGCCGACCCGCTGCTCGCTCCGCACGTCGAGGACGAGACCCGGCGGATGGCCGCACGCTGCGCCCGCGCGCTCGGCGACCCGGAACAGCTCGTACGGCTGCCCGGCCGCTGCCCCGCGTGCGACTGCGTGTCCCTGCGGGCACTCCCGGAACGGGCCGAGATCAGGTGCGTCAATCCCGCGTGCCGGCGGGTGCTGGAGGCCGAGCAGCCGTGAACAGGAATGCGCACAGCGGCCTCAACGACCCGCTCATCACCACCGAGTTGGCCGCCGACGAGGCGGGGGTCACGACCGCGACCATCCGCAAGTGGGTGCAGCGCGGCCATCTGCGGTCCGCGGGCACCCAGGGCAGGCGCCGCCTCTACCGCCTGGAGGACGTCTTCGCGGCCGAGCGCACGACGTACCGCGCCCGCCGCCGCGACCACTGATCCCGCCGTACGTGGGAGGGGCCCCGCCGCAGCACGCGGTGGGGCCCCTCCCACGTACACGCTCGGGCCCGAATAGCCCTCCGGCATAAGCCGGTTGCACGTTCGGCCGAGCGGTGTCACATTGGATGCAGCGGCAGAGCTGCGCCCGGCGGACGGGCGGCGGACCTGCCGCTTTGTGTTGCCCGGAAACTCCGGGCACGACCGGGACGGCGCCCGGAGAACCCCGGGAAACCCCGTCTCCCGAAGGGAGCGTCCATGTGGCCATCCTGACCTTCCCCGACGCCGAGCAATTGGTCGTCGACTTCCTCAAGAACCGGGCCGAGCTGACCGGCGTCACCGTCGACAGCCGCCCGCCGGCCGGGTTCGACGGCACCCAGAAGGTCGTCCTCGTCTCCCACATGGGCGGCGCCTGGATCGACGACCAGCATCTCGACCAGCCGCTGCTCGACCTGGAGGCGTACGGCCCGGACAAGCCCACGGCACACACCGTGGCGCTGTCCGCCCGTGCCTGCGTCCTGGAGCTGGCCGACACGGTGTACGGCTCCGCGGCCGTCGTCGATGTCTCCGAGGCCGACGGGCCGCGCTGGCTGCCCGACTACACGCGGTCGGCGGCGAACCGCTACCGCTCCACGATCCGGCTGCTGCTGCGGCTCGGCTGAGCCGCAAGTCCCCTACCTGTACGTGCAGCTGTACCTGTACTCGAGAGAGGCGTTCGCATGGCAACGAACAACGGCAAGGAAATCCGTGTCGCCGGTACCGGCCGGGTCCTGGTGGCCCCCGCCGGTACCACCGCGCCGGTCAAGTCCGACGACGTCTGGCCGACCGGCTGGGTGGAGCTGGGCTACACCTCCGTCGACGGCATCAAGCTCAACAAGAAGGACAAGATCGACCCGGTCGACACCTGGCAGTCGGCGTCCCCGGGCCGGTTCATCTACTCCGACCGCGATCTGACCGTGAAGTTCCAGCTGCTCCAGATGAACAAGAGCACGCTCTCCTTCTTCATGGGCATCCCGGCCACCGGCATCACCCAGACCTCGGTGGGCGGCACGGCGGTGGCGGACACGTACGAGTTCCTGATCCCGAGCACTCCGGCGAAGGACGAGCGGGCGCTGGGCATCGAGTTCACGGACGGTACGGACGCGGTGTACCGGTTCATCCTGCCGCGCGGGCAGGTCACCGAGACCGAGGAGATGGGGTTCACGCGGACCGGGTCCGTGAAGCTGGGGGTCACGTACACCGCCCTTGAGGCGGAGAGCGCGAACCGCGAACTGGCCAAGTGGATCATGAAGGACAAGGCGTACGCGGCCCTCTGACCTGCGGTCAGCCGCTTCGGCCCTCACGCAGACCGCGGTCGCATGCCGGCTGCGGTCACGGTGGGGGCCGTTCGCGCAGTTCCCCGCGCCCTCAAAAGACTGCGCCGTTCCCCGCGCCCCCAAAAGACAAAGACTGCGCCGTTCCCCGCGCCCCTGAAGGGGCGCCCCGTAGGGGCGCGGGGAACTGCGCGGCCAGCCTCTGCCGGGCCGCGCCCGGCATACCACCGCACCCATCCCCCGCTGCCCACAAGGGAGTACGTACCCATGACCGGATTCAACGTCAACGCGGCTCGCGCCCAGCGTCTGGAGGCGCTCGGTCGGAGCTGGATCTTCGAGCTCGACGACGACCGCTTCGAGCTGCCGACCGAACTGACCCGCACCACCGCCCGCACGCTCCGCGACCTCGACGACAACGACGTGGACGGGCTGCTCCGACTCCTGCTGGGAGACGAGCAGTTCACCCGGTTCGAGCGGCACGACGTCACCATGCAGGACATCGCCGCCATCCTGGAGACCTACGGCAAGGAGACGGGGCTGGGTCTGGGGGAAGGCTGAGCCTCGGCGCGCTCGTAGAGGAGCACGCCGAGGCCCTGGAGGCGGACCTGCTCCGCCATTACGGGGTCGACCTGCTGGACTGGCACCGGGGGCAGCTGTCGTCACGGCGGCTCTCGGTGCTGGTGCGGCATCTGCCGAGGGACAGCGCGCTCATCCGCACGCTGCACGGCGAGGCGGCTGACTGGTCGGTCACCGACTATCTGCTCGCCGCGGTCGTCGACCAGCTCGCGGAGGCGAACTGGATGTTCGCGACGGTCAACCGGGACGAGGACAGCGAGCCGCTGGAATTCCCGGAGGCCATGCCCCGGCCGGGCGACGAGCCGAAGGACGGGTCGGCGGACCGGGCCGGGGCGCCGACAGCGGAGGAACTCACCCGCTTCTTCCTCTGATCGCCCCCGAGAGACCTCTTCGTACTCTCAGTCGCCGAAGAAAAGCACGAAGACCGCAAGAGCGAGCACCAGACCGGAAAGGACGGTCGCCGGCAGGGAAACCCTCCCGGTCATCACATTGTCCGGGGTCTCGGCATTGGACAGGTCCTCGGGGTCGTAGACCACATCGATGATTCCCCCCACGAGGGCCGGCGGACTCCTGAAAGGCCCCACCCGCACCTGCAGCTTCCTGCCGTCCTCCGCCGTGAACTGCATCGTGAGAGTGCTGACGCCTTTGGCGTCCCTTTCCCTGTTCACGCATTTCGCGGCGATGCGTACGCCGCGCTTTCTTAATGCCCTGCCTCGCCGGAAGGCCGTGGCGGAGAACCAGAAGACCAGAGCCGTCAACATGACGACAGGTATCGCAGGACCGTACATAAAGAACCCCCACTCGGACGTGAACCGGCCCATTCTTGAGTCTTCGACACGCCTGCGTCAAGGATCAATCTGCATCCGGGGCCGGAAGTTGAAGGAGGTTCCGCATGACCCAGCATTCAATCGACGACGTCTACGCCCAGGTCACCGAAATAAAGAAGAAACTCGAAGCGACCTCGAAGGAGAAGCCCAAGGAGGAGCCGAAAGAAGAACCGTCCCAGGTCGAGAACTGGGCCAAGTCGATAGGCTTCGGCTTGGATGAGCTGGTCAAGACGGTGAAAGATTTCAAGGTCACCTCCGTGGCAGCGTGGTCCACCCTCGGCGCGGTCGTGACCGGATTCATCATCAGCAATTTCATCGACAAAGATGTGGCGGCGACAAAGGCACTCGGTGTGATCGGACTCGAACGCCATCCCGACAAGGCGATCCCGCGGCCGAAAAAGGGCGGAGAAGTCGTTCCCGAGATCCCCGTCACCAGTATCGACATCAACCGGCTGAAAGCGCTGCGCAGTTCCTCCATCGCCCTGTCCCGCTCGCTGAACGATCTCACCAGGGACGTACGCAACGCGTCGCGTGAGATCGCCTGACCCAGGGAGTTCCCATGTCACTCGCGCGCAACTCCACCACCGCCGCCGGAGCGCTCGCACGTTTTCGCGGCGCGGCCGCCCAGGCTTCGTCCTCCGTACGGCAGTTGCGGACCGCGACCGGCGGTGCCAACCCCTCGCTGGACAAGATCCGGGGCGGTTCCGACAAGCTCAACGCCTCGCTGGGCCGGTTGCGGACGGCTGCCTCCCAGAGCGGCAGCGGCCTCACGAAGGCCGGCTCCGCGGCCAAGGGCGCCGACGGGTCCCTCAACAGGTCCAAGAGCGCCGCCGACAAGTTCAAGGCCTCTCTCGACAAGCTCAAGTCGTCCGCCGACAAGGCCAAGAACTCCCTCAAGGGCGTCAAGCAGCAGTCCGACGCCGTGGAGAAGTCCGTCGGGAAGGCCGGGAAGAACGCGGACAAGGGCGGGAAGTCCATGGGGAGTCTGGGGAAGGGGCTCAAGGGCGCGTCCACCGCGCAGAAGGGCCTCAACCTCGCCATGGCGTCCAACCCGTTCGGGCTGGTGATGACCCTGGTCGCCCCGCTCATCGCCCAGTTCGTCAACATGGACAAGGTCGCCGCCCTGGTCCGCAAAGGACTCACCGCCGCGTGGACGCACATCAAGAGCGCCTCGCAGTCGGCGGCGAAGATGCTCGGGCCGCTCTTCAAGGGTGTCGTGAACGGCTTCCTGACGCCCACCCGGATGCTCATCCGCGGGCTGAACGTCCTGATCGGCGCCCTCAACCGCGTCAAGTTCAAGGTCCCGGACTGGGTGCCCGGCATCGGCGGCCGCGGCTTCGCCTTCAACCTGCCGCCCATCCCGGTGCCGCAGCTCGCGAAGGGCGGTGTCGTACGGGCCCGTACCGGCGGCACGCTCGCCCTCGTCGGTGAGGGCGGCGAGCACGAGGCCGTCATCCCGCTCTCCAAGCTGGAGCGGATGCTCGGCTCCGGCGGCGGCATGCGCCGGCTCGCGGCGGCCGTGGAGGCGCTCGCCGAGCGGCCCGTCCAGATCGACGTGGACTCCCAGACCATCGCGCGCGCCGTCCAGCTGGGACAGCGCAAGCTCGCCCGGAGGTGAGGCAGGGACATGGCCAGGAACCTGTGGATCGGCAAGCCCGGTCTGCTGCGGGAGATCGACCAGGCCGCCAAGAGCTGGGACCGCAGCGCCGAGTTGAACGTCACCGAGTTCAAGTCACTGGAAGGACGCGTCACCACCGTCGCCCCGCCGCGTACGGTCCGCCGGCTCAAGTTCTCCTGGGAGTGGCTCGAACCGGGTGACGCCCAGCACCTCACCCGGCTGGCCCGCCGGATCGAGGGACCCGGTCTGCTCGGCAGCCCGAAGCCCTCGTACGGACCGCTCGCGGTCGTCGACCCGGCCTCCGTCAATCTGCTCGGGCCGTACCAGGCCGCGGCGCAGAGTTCCGAACCCGGCGGCACCGACCACTGGTTCACCGTGACCGGCGCGCTGGGCGTCCTCCCGTACACCGGTGACACCGTCATCGGTGACTTCGGGGAGAGCACCCGGGTCGGCTGGAAGCACGGCACCTGGACCGGCTGGCCGGTGGCCCCCGGGATGCGGGTGTCCTGGCGGGTGCCGCCCGACTGGAATCCGGCGCTCGCGACGGCCCAGCTGGACTGGAAGCGCGCCGACGAGACGTATCTCGGCACCACGGCCGTGACCGGCGCGGGCGTCGTCACCGGCACCGCCCCCGCCGAGGCCGCGTTCGTCACGCCGGTCGGCGGCCCCGGTGAGGCCGTGCTCGCCGGGCTCGCGGGCGCCTGCCTGACCATCGACGCGGACCCCGTCGCGTACGCGCTCGGCGACGGCTGCCCGGCGATGACCGTGACCGCGTACACGGACGTCCCGGCGGCCCGGCTGCCGTACCGCAACATCAGCATCGACCTGGTGGAGGTGTAGAAGGTGCAGAACTCCGACGACCTGCTCGGCGCCGCCCTCGCCGCCCCGGCCCGCTCCCCGGCCCACGCCACCCGCCTCGGCGGGCGCGAACTGGGCGGGCAGATCCAGTCCTGGAAGGTGGAGCGGGCCTACAGCACCGATCTGCCCGAGGCCCTGCGCGCCTTCTCCGGAAGCGCGTCGGCCCAGCTGGAACTGCTGCTCGGCGGCGACGGCGCGCCCGCGCCCCTGCTGTACTCGGCCTGGGCGGGCCGCGACACCGGCGACGTCGTACGCCCCGGCCAGTCCGTGGTCCACCGGGCGGGCGCGAACGGCCGGACCGTGCCCGCCTTCCGGGGCACGGTCCGGTCCCGGACGGCCGCGTCCGGCAGCGACACCGTCACCGTGCAGGCGCTGGACGGCGCGGAACGGCTGCGCGGACCCGCGCAACTGCCGCGCCCGTACCACGGTCTGCGGTACGGGCGGCCGGTGGCGACCGCGACCTGGTGCGTGGACGAACTCCTGCGCCAGGGCGGCATCCACAGCTGCCCGCCGCCTCGAGCGCCCGCCGTGGCGGACGACCCCGCCAAGCCGTTCACCGTGCTCTACGCCTCACTGCACGGCGGCTTCAACTCCTCGTACGGACAGCCCGAGACCCTGCCGGCCCCGGCGGCGTACTCCTGGATCCGCGACGGGGCCCCGTTCGAGACGGCGCTGATGCCGAAGGCGGCCGGTCTCGAGGTGACCTGGATGCCGCGCTCGCGCTTCGTCGTGGCCGGGAAGGTGTTCCAGGCCGAACTGCACGTCAACACCGCGCTCTCGGTGGGCAGCGAGCTGGAGCTCAAGCTGATCTTCGACCGCAGCGCGGGGGCGTTCGGGAACTACGCGCTGAACGTGTACTTCGCGACCGGCGTCGTGAAGATCACCTCGGGCACGGTCGGCGGTGGCGGCACGGTCGCGAGCTGGACGTTCCCCAAACTCGCCTCCCTCAAGGGCGTGTGGCACCTCGGCTTCACGGTGGACACCCGGGCGGGAGCCGTCGGCGGCAGCACCCCGGCGGCGGTGTATCCGCGGCTCACCGCGCCCGACGGGGTGTACCTGCCGGCCGCGCCCTTCACGTTCACGCAGGCGGCGGCGCTCCAGCCGCCCTCCGAGCTGTCCCAGGTCGGTGTCAGGACGGACGTGGCCGTCGAATGCCTCCAGGTCACCGACCGCTCCTGGCCGGACGGCGACTCGTACACCGCCGACGAGTGGGAGCAGAAAGGCCGCTGGACGAAGGGCGCGGTGCTCGACGACGCGACCGTGCCGCTGTTCGACCTGCCCACGGTCGCCGGCTCCCAGTGGGACGCCATCACCGAGATCGCCCGCGCCACCCTGTCGACCGCCGAGTTCGACGAGCAGGGGGTGTTCCGCTGGCGTGGCCCTGCCCGGTTCCAGTCCGTACCGGAGCGCCCCGACCTCACGGTCACGACCCGGCGTGACATCGCCGCGCTCACCGTCTCCGAGGAGATCGACGCCTGCCGCAACTACTGCGAGCAGACCTACCAGGACTGGACGGGCATCAGCCACACCTTCAGCGACACGGTCACCGACACCGTCGTACGGGAGATACAGCCGGGCGCCTCGGTCGAGGTCGCCTACGCCATCGCCGAGGACGAACTCGACATCGGGCCGCCCCAGATCGAGGACGACATCGCGCCCATGACCGGGCACCGGGTGCGCTTCGGCAGCGCGGCGACCGGCGGCACCTCGGTCAAGGGCAGTGTGACGGTCGGCTCCCGGCGCGACGGCCCGAACTACATCGTCCGCTTCACCAATTACGGTACGGCGAGCGTCTGGACGGTCACCAAGGACGGCAAGCCGTCGGTGCAGATCGTGCCGCAGAAGCGGACGGGCGACCCGCGCCGGCGCACGTACGCCTGGTACAACACCACGAGCCAGGCGCACTACGGCAAGCAGGTCTACCAGGCGCCCGCCACCGACTGGGTGCAGCAGCGCCAGGTCGCCTCCGACCTGTCGTACGCCATGCTCAACGCCGGCCGCTACCCGGTGCCGGTGCTCGGGGACGTGGAGGTGCTGCACGATCCGCGCATCCAACTCGGCGACGTCGTACGGGTGGTGGACACCAGCGGTGCCGCGCTCGACACGCTCGCCTGGGTCGTCGGCATCCGCACGACCTGCGCGGCGGGCGCGGCCCCGCAGCAGACCCTGACCCTGCGCGGCACCTCCTACAACGGTGTGCCGTCCGACGCCGGGCTCGTCCCGGACCCGCCGGTCGATCCGGAGTACGGCACGACCCGTACGTACGCCCTGATCGAGGCGCAGCACGCGACGCTCGACGCGCTGACCGTCAGCAAGGTCACCTATCGGGAGCTGCTCAGGGGACCGGGGGGTGCGGCGGCATGAGTGAACTCCCCGCGGACGCAGCCCCGTTGGAGGCGGAACCGTCGGAGGAGCCGCCGGTGGAGGCGGAGCCCGACGGCAGCGTGGCCCATCCCGTACCGATCGACAGCCCGACGGCACGCGACGGCGACGGCGGCACACCCGCCGACTCGCTCCCGCCGCCCCTCGGCACCTGACAGCGCAGCCCAGCCCTTCTCACCTCAGGAGGCCGTCATGGCCCTGCTCACTCCGCTCGGCAGTCTCCCGTACCCGCAGCCGGCCGACGCGGCGAACATTCCCGTGCACATCCAGTCGCTCGCCGAGGCCGTGGACGGCCGCACGGTGCTGCGGTTCGCCGACAGCGCCGCCCGGGACACCAAGGTCACCGCCCCCGTGGCGGGCATGCTCTGCTGGCTCAGCACACCGAAGCAGTACTGGTACTACACCGGCAGCGTCTGGGCCCAGCTCGCCCCCGCCCCGGTCCACAAGGCGAACGCGACGAGCGGGACGACCACCTCGACCGCGTTCGTGGAGACACTCACCGGCTCCACCGGCGATCCGACGGCCGCGGCCTTCACGGCGCCGGCGTCCGGTTCCGTGCTCGTGTCGCTGGGCTCGCGCATCAGCAACAGCGCCGCGGCCGGCACGTGCCTGATGTCCGCGAACGTCCGCGCCGGTTCGGGTTCGACGGTCGTGCTGGCCGCCGCCGACGCGCGCTCGGCGATCTCCACCGGCACGGGCCAGGTCTCGGGGAGCACCCAGTACCTCGTCACCGGGCTGACCCCGAACAGCGCGTACACGGCGACGGCCGCCTACCGCTGCACGTCCGGGACGGCCACGTTCATGTACCGCTTCGTGACCGTCACCCCCGTCAACTGAGGACCGACAACCGAGGACACGTCATGGCCACACCCCTCACCGCCGAGGCCCTCGTGCGCGCGCTGCGCGGCGAGGGCCTCGCCCTTTCGGAACACACCGGCTGGCGTACGCACAACAGGAACCACAAGGGCGCCTGGGGCCCGGTGCACGGCGTGATGCTGCACCACACCGCGGGTACCGACAGCCTCCGCCTGTGCCGCGACGGCACCGCGGCGCTGCCGGGCCCGCTGTGCACCGGCCTGATCACGAAATCCGGCACGCTGCACCTCCTCGGACACGGCCGTACGAACCACGCCGGCGCGGGTTCGACGGCGGTCCTGGACGCCGTACGGGCCGAGAAGTCCGCACTCCCCGCCCCCGGGCCGGACACCGTGGACGGCAACGCCCGCTTCTACGGCTTCGAGATCGAGAACCTCGGCAACGGCCGCGACCCGTACCCGGCGGCCCAGCTCCGCACGGTGGAAAGGCTGTCGGCGGCGATCTGCCGGGCACACGGCTGGTCGGCGGAGAGCGTGATCGCCCACAAGGAGTGGACGCGGCGGAAGATCGACCCGTCGTTCCCGATGACGGTACTGCGCGCACGGGTCGCGGCCCTGCTGAGCGCCGCGCCGACGCCGGCTCCCACGGCGTACGCGCCCTTCCCGGGCGCCGCGTTCTTCGTACCGGGCCGCCGCAGTGCGCTGATCACCGCGGTCGGCAAGCGGCTGGTGGCGGAGGGCTGCGGACGATACGCCTCGGGCCCCGGCCCCGTCTGGACCCCGGCCGACGTCCTGTCGTACGCGGCCTGGCAGCGCAGCCTCGGTTACGTGGGCCTGGCGGCGGACGGCATCCCCGGCCGGGTGAGCTGGGACAAACTACGCGTGCCGCACATCTGACACGGGAGGTACCCGATGACGACGACCGAGACCGAGGAGGTCGTCCTGGAACTGGAGCGCCTGCGTCGTTCGGTCGACGTCGGCTTCGCCACCACCCGGGGCGACCTCGCGCTCCTCCTCCAGCGCGTCGACCAGACCGACAAGGCCCTCGACGAGCACGAGGCCCGTATCGAGGCACTGGAACGCGCACGCTGGCCGCTGCCGTCACTGGCTGCGGCGACCTCGTGCCTGGCCCTGGCGCTCACGGTGTGGCAGACGACGGGCCGCTAGCGGACGGTAGCGCGGCAGGGCCCGGACCGCATGTCGCGGTCCGGGCCCTGCCTCCTGCTGTCTGTGGTGCGTCAGCTCTGTGCGCTGCCGTCGCCGGCCTGCCGCGCGGCCTCGGCCTCGGCGGCGGCTGCCTTCTCGCGCATCTTGCGCACCAGCTCGGCCTTCTGGTCGGCCGCGCCCTGGCGGTCGAGGTTGCGGTACGGGCCGTTGTTCTGCCGTTCGGCGCGGGACTGCTTCTTGCGCTGGCCGCCGCCCTGGCCCACGGGGTTGTTGATGTTCTTGCTCACGGTCACGGGTTCTCCCGGTGCTGATGTGGAGTGATCTACGGATTCATCGGTGGGGACGGGCCGCGACGTGACGTCGGAGGACGTCGAGCGGGGCCCGTCACGCTCTCACTCGTAAATCGGCGTCTGGAAGAACATGCCAAAGACGTTACCCGGTTCCGTCGGCCCCGCACACCAAGATTTTCGCCGCCCCGGCGCTCATACCGTCGGCCGCAGCTCGAACCACACCCCTTTCGCGTACCGCCCGGTCCTCGCGTCGGCGACGCCCCATGTGTCCGCCACCTCCTCGACCAGGGCGAGCCCTCTCCCCCAGCAGACGACGACTCCCGCGGCGGGGCGCGCCACGACCGGTGGATCGGGGCTCTCGTCGAAGACGCTCACGTGGAGGCGCGTCGGGTTCAGGCGGACTCGGAGTATGGCGGCGCCCTTGGTGTGCAGATGGACGTTGGTGACCAGCTCCGAGGTGCACAGCGCGGCGGGCATGACGAGAGCCTCCCGCCCGTGCGTGAACAGCACGGCCCGCACGAAGTCCCGGCAGACACGGGGTGACGTGGCGTCGGCGGGCGCGAAGAGGCTGTAGTCGTGGGTGAGTTGGGTGGCGCGGTGCGCGGCGGTGCGGGCGGGGTCCATCGGCTGGGCTCCAGTCATGGTTCGGGCCCGGCGATGGCGATGCCCGCGCGCTCCCGGATGGAGGGGCGGGTGCTCTGTCGGCTTGTGGGCAGGGGGAGTTGCCTGACTTCAGAGTGTTACCTAAAGCACACTTAAAGTAACTATTGGAGGATGTAAATCTCAACCTCTTCGCAGGATCGGTGGACCCCCCTCCTTGAGCAGGGCAGACTCTGAGGGAGCCATCAAGGAGTGACCCGTGGGACTGCGCACCACCATCAGCGAACGTCAACGACGACTCGGCTTCGAACTCAAACAACTGCGCGAACGAGCTGGATTGAGTGCCGGTGAGGGCGCTGAACGCATCGGCATGAGCCGGGCCCAGCTAAGCCACATCGAGTTGGGGCGCACATCGATCCTGACCGAGCGACTATTGAACCTGTGCCGCACTTACGGTTGCACAGACAAGCCCTACATTGACGAACTGGTGTCGATGTCTGAGGCGGCAGGAAAAGGATGGTGGAGCGCACACAAGAAGCGTCGAGGCTTGGACGCGCTCAACATAGCGGAGCTGGAGTCCGACTGCACCGCCCTGCGGATGCACCAGTCACTGTTCATTCCGGGACTTCTCCAGACAGCCGAGTACACCCGAGCCATCTTCGCCAGCCCCGGACTGGGCTTCGAACGCAAGGAAGACGCCGTGGAGTTCCGCATGGAGCGACAGCGGGTACTCACCCGCGAGAGTCCCCCCTCGGTGCACGCGGTGATCCACGAGTCAGCTCTGCACATGCAGTTCGGCGGCCCAAAGGTGGCCCGCGAACAACTGCTGCACCTTGTCGAACTCGCCCGACTCCCCCACGTCACCATCCAGGTCTATCCGTTCAGCGCCCCGGCGTACGCCGCCCTCAGCGGCAACTTTGTCCACGTCGTCCCAGGACTACCGCAGTTGGCCACCGTCGTGCTCGAAAAGCCCGTCGGCCTGCAGTACTTGGCGGACAGGGCAAGCCTGGAGCGGTACGAGAAGCTGTTTCGCCATCTCGCCGAGAACGCCTTGCCCCCTATCGACGTATCGTTGGCCCCCGATGCACACTCCGTAAAGGACTCGCTGGCTCTCATCCAGCACGTTCTCTACACCTTCTAGGGAGGCCTCGATGCCGGAACTCAACTGGCAGAAGTCGACGTTCAGTGGAGGTCCGGAAGGTGAGTGCCTGTACATAGCCACGGCCCCCGACGGAACGATTCGCCTCCGCGAGAGCGAGGCCCCCGGCGTCATCCTCACCACCGAGCCGCAGGCCCTCGCCGGGCTGCTGCACCATACCCGTCGCCCCGCGCAGGGCAATGGCTGAGGAACGCAGAGGAGGCCCGCATGCCTGCGCTGAACAACTGGCAGAAGTCATCCTTCAGCGGCGGCCCCGAAGGCAACTGCCTTGAAATAGCCACCACCCCCGCCGGAACCCCCCGCCTCCGCGAGAGCGACGCCCCCGACGTCATCCTCGCCACCGGGGCGCAGAGCCTCGCCGCACTGCTGCACCACGTGTCCGAGCTGAACCGCTGGCAGAAGTCGACGTTCAGCGGCGGCCCGCAGGGCGAATGCCTCTACATAGCCGCCGCCCCCGACGGCACCCTCCGCCTCCGCGAGAGTGACGACCCCGATGTCATCCCCGCCACCGGCCCGCAGGGCCTCGCCGGGCTTCTCCAGCACGCCCGTGCGCGGGGCAATGGCTGACGAGAACTTCGGCCACCCCCGGCTCGCCGCGATCTACGACCCGCTCGATCCCGATCGCGGTGACCTCGACGCGTACGTCCGTATCGCGGAGGAGTTCGGGGCGCGCCGCGTGCTCGACATCGGCTGCGGGACCGGGGTGTTCGCGCTGCTGCTCGCCGCGCGCGGGGTCGAGGTCGTCGGGGTCGACCCCGCGCGGGCGTCCCTCGACGTGGCCCGCGGCAAACCCGGCAGCGATCGGGTGCGCTGGCTCCACGGCGACGCCACCGCGCTGCCTCCCCTCCGCGTCGACCTCGCGACCATGACGGCCAACGCGGCCCAGCAGATCGTCGACGACCAGACCTGGCGGGACACCCTGCGGGGCGCCCACCAAGCCCTGCGGCCCGGTGGGCACTTCGTCTTCGAGACCCGCGATCCGGCCCGGCGCGCCTGGGAGGAGTGGAACCGCGAGGCCTCGTACGGCGTGACGGAGATCCCCGGCGTCGGTGCCGTGGAGAGCTGGACCGAGCTGACCGGGATCGACGGACAGCTGGTGTCCTTCCGCCAGACGTACGTCTTCGCCGCCGACGGGCAGAAGCTGACGTCGGAGTCGACGCTGCGTTTCCGTGAGCGCGAGGAGGTCGAGGCCGACCTGGCCGCCCAGGGCTACGCGGTGCGGGGCGTCCGCGACGCACCCGACCGCCCCGGCCGCGAGTTCGTCTTCGTCGCGCGGCGGCCGGGAACGGCTTCCTCCTGAGCCAGTTCCCGCGTGACGGCACGGCGCCTAGGACGCCGAGAGCGTCATGCGGGTGCCGCGGCGCCAGACCTCGCGCAGGTTGAGGGTGTCGCCGATCGTGGTCGTGGGGTCGCCGGCCACGAGAAGCAGGTCGGCCCGCAGGCCCTCCGCTATACGGCCGCGGTCCGAGAGGCCGAAGCGCCGTGCCGGGGCCGCGGTCGCCGCGCGCAGGGCCTGGACCGGGGTGAGGCCGGCCCGGACGAGGTACTGGAGTTCCTGGTGGACGCTGGCGCCGTGGACCACACCGCCCATGAACTGCAGCGGCATGGGGGCCGAGTCGGTGCCCGCCAGGAGGTCGACGCCCGCGTCGTGCAAGGCCTTGACCGAGGCCAGGACGTCCTCCAGCCTGCCCTGCGGGTAACGGTCGTAGCTGGTGTTCAGGGCGTTCGTCCACGCCTCGTCCAGGCGTGAGCCGACGCGCGGGTCCGCGGACAGGGACGCTCCCGTGATGCCCATCATGGAGGCGTTCAGGACGACGCAGGGAACGACGAACGCGCCGGAGGCGGCGATGAGGCCGATGATCTCCTCGGTGTGCGGCCGGTCCATGAACAGGTGCGCGAAACCGTCGATGCCTGCCTCGATCGCCATCCGGGTCGCGTCGACGGTCAGCGTGTGGGCGATGGTGAGCATCCCGTGCCGGTGGGCCTCCGCGACCCCGGCGCTCAGGGTCGCCTGGTCGAGCATGGGCAGACCGGGGTGGCCCTCGACGCTGCCGTCGTCGACCATGAACTTGATGTAGTCCGAACCCGCCTCGACGAGCCGCGGGACGAACCCGACCGCCTCCTCGGGCGTGGTCGAGAACGGCATCAGAGGCACCTCGCGCGGCGCGCCCCCGTCGCCCCGTCCGCGGTGGCCCCCCGGCTTGAAACCCTTCGGCATGAGTTCGCTGGGGTGGCCCCCGGGAGGGGTGATGCCGAAGCCCGCTGAGCGGACGTCGGCGAGGGAGTCGTTCTCCGAGACACGCCGGCGAACGGCCCCGGTGTTCATGCCCTGCATCTCCAGTTCGGTGGTGATCCCGAACCGCAGGGCCAGCGCGAGCGCCTCGTCGGAGGTGTGCACATGGGCGTCGAACAGGCCGGGCAGCAGGGTGCCGCCGACCGCGTCGACGATCTCCGCCCCGGCGGGCGCCTCGCCGCCGACCGCGGTGATGCGCGAGCCGTCCAGCACGACCGTGGTGTCCTCCAGCACGCGCTCGCCGTCGAACACCTGGCCGTTGATGATGGCTGTGATCATGACTCTCTCTTCTCCGGGCAGGTCGGTCCCTCAGCCGGTGCCGAGCGCTCCCACCGCGAGCACCACATTAATGCAACTGGCAACTCCATGCATCTTTGCATGTATCTGTGGTCCGCAGATACATGCGATAAGGTGCGCGGGTGACTGATACGGACGCCTCCATGCCGCAGGGCCAGGCCCTCCTGGACGCCGTCGGCGCGGCCTTCGCCCGACTCAGGCGGCGCACCATGCAGGCGCCGGTCGACCCCCCGTCGGGGCCCAAGGACCTCAAGCGCAACCTGGTCCTCAACATCGTCGACGAGGCAGCCGAGGCGGACACGGAGATGACGGTCGGCGGACTCGCCGAGCACCTGCTGGTGGACCCGTCGGTGGCCAGCCGCATGGTGAGCGACTGCATCTCCCACGGCTATCTGGTCCGCGCGGCCTCGCAGCGGGACGGCCGCCGCACCGTGCTCCACCTCACGCAGGACGGCACCGCCCTCCTCAACCGCTTCCGCCACCAGCAGCGGCAGGCGTTCGAATACATCACCCGCGACTGGCCCGAGTCCGAGCGGCTCGAATTCGCCCGCCTCCTCCTCAAGTACACGGACTCCACCGCCCGGCTGCCCGCGCCCGGCGCCGGGGCGGCCCGGCAGCGCGAGACATAGACCGAGACATGGACCGAGACATGGAAAAGGGGCCCGGAGGTTCGAATGAACCTCCGGGCCCCTTGACGTGACCGTTGCCCCGCTCAGTCCGTCGGGGGGCGTTTCGGGCGCCATACCACCAGGGCGCTCGTCTGCTGGACCTCCTGGTACGGGACCAGGTCTCGGCGGTACGAGGCGTGGACCGCTGCCTCGCGCTGCTGCATGGTCGCCGCCGCGCCCTCCAGGGCCGACTGCAGTTCCGCGACGCGGGACTGGAGTGCGGCGACCTGGTTCTCCAGCTCGATGATGCGCTTGATGCCGGCGAGGTTGATGCCCTCGTCCTGCGACAACTGCTGGACGGTGCGCAGCAGTTCGATGTCGCGGGCCGAGTAGCGCCGGCCGCGGCCGGCCGTGCGGTCGGGGGAGACCAGGCCGAGGCGGTCGTACTGACGCAGCGTCTGCGGGTGCAGACCGGAGAGCTGGGCGGCCACCGAGATGACGTACACCGGTGTCTCTTCCGTCAGCTCGTACGCCCTGCCGGTGAAGGAGTTCTGCCGACGGCGTCCGGGTGCGTCCATGGTGTCCTCATGCTCCCTTCGCGGCCTGGAACAGCTCAGCCCGCGGATCCTCCTCCGCGGTCGCCTCGCGATACGCCTCCAGCGCGTCACGAGCCTTCCCCGTCAGGTCCACCGGGACACTCACCTCGACGGTGACCAACAGGTCCCCGCGGGTGCCGTCCTTGCGGACCGCGCCCTTGCCACGGGCGCGCATCGTACGGCCGTTGGGCGTGCCCGGGGGCAGTTTCAGGGTGACCGGAGGCCCCCCGAGCGTGGGCACGCGCACCTCGCCGCCGAGTGCCGCCTCCGTGAAGGTGACGGGCACGGTGACGGTGAGGTTGTCGCCCTTGCGGCCGAAGACCGGGTGCGAGTCCACGTGCACCGTGACGTACAGGTCGCCCGACGGGCCGCCCCGTTCGCCCGGCGCGCCCTTGCCGCGCAGCCGGATGCGCTGGCCGTCCGACACCCCCGCGGGGATACGGACCTGCATGGTCCGGGACGACTTGGCGCGTCCCGAGCCGCTGCAGACCGCGCACGCGTGCTCCGCGATCAGGCCGCGGCCCTTGCAGTCGGGGCACGGGTCGGTCAGCGAGAAACCGCCGCCCGAACCGCGCGCCACCTGGCCGGTGCCGACACAGGTCGGGCACACGCGCGGTGTGCCGTTCTTGTCGCCGGTGCCCGAACAGGCCTTGCAGGGCGACTGCGAGGTCATCCGGAGCGGGACGGTCGCGCCGTCCACCGCCTCCGTGAAGCTGAGCGTGACCTCGGTGTCGATGTCCTGGCCGCGCCGCGGCTGCGTGCGGGCACCGGGGCCCGCACCGCCGCGGTTGAAGAGTCCGCCGAAGACGTCCCCTATACCGCCGCCGAAGCCACCGGCCCCGCCCGCTCCACCCGCCCCGCCCTGGGCGCCGCCTCCGAAGAGGTCCCCCAGGTCGAAGTTGAAGGAGCCGCCCGAGCCGGCCGGGCCGGGACGGAAGCCGCCGTTGCCGAAGAGGGTGCGGGCCTCGTCGTACTCCTTGCGCTTCTTGGGGTCCCCGAGGATGTCGTTCGCCTCGGAGATCTCCTTGAAGCGCTCCTCGGCCCGCGCGTTGCCCTTGTTGGCGTCCGGGTGGAACTCGCGGGCGAGCTTGCGGTACGCCTTCTTGATCTCGGCCTCGGTGGCGTCCTTGGGGACGCCGAGGACCTTGTAGTAGTCCTTCTCGATGAAGTCCTTGGTGCTCATCCTCGACGCCCCTCCTTCCGTACGCCACCGTCACGTACGCGCTCGACGTTCTTTGTGCAAAGGGGCGCGCGTACGCCCTGTTCCACGTCAGCCCTCGTCCGGGCCACCGCTCTCCTTGTCGTCGGCCGCCGCGGTCCCCGCGTCCGTCTCGTCGCCCTTGACGGGCTGCGCTCCGGGCTGCGGCTCGGCGACCGCCACCCGCGCGGGGCGGATGGTGCGCTCGCCGAAGCGATACCCCGGCTGCAGAATCGCCACGCACGTCGTCTCCGTGACGTCCGGCGCGTACGAGTGCATCAGGGCCTCGTGGATCATCGGGTCGAAGGGCTCGCCCTCCTTGCCGAACTGCTGCAGGCCCATCTTCGCCGCGACGGTCTCCAGCGACTCGGCCACCGACTTGAAGCCGCCGACCAGTTCGCCGTGTTCCCGCGCGCGGCCGATGTCGTCGAGCACGGGCAGGAGCTCGGTCAGGAGGTTCGCGATGGCGAGTTCCTTGACCGCGATCCGGTCGCGCTCGACCCGGCGGCGGTAGTTCTGGTACTCGGCCTGGAGCCGCTGGACGTCCGCCGTACGTTCGTTGAGCGCCGTACGCACCTGGTCCAGCTGGGCCGTCAGGCCTGCGATCTGGGCTGCGGACTGAGCTGCTGCCGCCGCGTCCCCGGCCTGGGCCGCCCCGTCCTCCGAGGAGGAGGGGGCAGGCTTCGGCTCGGCGTCTTCAGGGGTGGCGCCGGAGGGGACGTCGGGCTGCTCGTCGAAGCCCGGAGTCTCCTCGGTCACGCGGCACCGTCCTTGCGGTCACGGTCCTCGTCGACGATCTCCGCGTCGACCACGTCGTCGTCGGCGGCCTTGGCACCGGCGTCCGGACCGGCGCCCGGGGCCTCGGCGCCGGCGGCACCCTGAGCGGCCTGGGCGTCGGCGTACATCGCCTGGCCCAGCTTCTGGGAGACGGCGGCGACCTTCTCCGTGGCCGTACGGATCTCGGCGGTGTCCTCGCCCTTGAGCGCGGCCTTCAGCTCCTCGACGCTCGTCTCGACCTCGGTCTTGACGTCGCCGGGGACCTTGTCCTCGTTGTCCTTGAGGAACTTCTCCGTCTGGTAGACGAGCTGCTCGCCCTGGTTGCGGGCCTCGGCGGCCTCGCGGCGACGGTGGTCCTCGTCCGCGTACTGCTCGGCCTCCTGGCGCATGCGGTCGACCTCGTCCTTCGGCAGCGAGGAGCCGCCGGTGACGGTCATCTTCTGCTCCTTGCCCGTGCCGAGGTCCTTCGCGGTCACGTGCATGATGCCGTTGGCGTCGATGTCGAAGGCGACCTCGATCTGCGGGACGCCACGCGGGGCCGGCGGCAGACCGGTCAGCTCGAACATCCCGAGCTTCTTGTTGTACGCCGCGATCTCGCGCTCGCCCTGGTAGACCTGGATCTGGACGGACGGCTGGTTGTCCTCGGCCGTCGTGAAGATCTCGGACCGCTTGGTCGGGATCGTGGTGTTGCGCTCGATGAGCTTGGTCATGATCCCTCCCTTGGTCTCGATACCGAGGGACAGCGGGGTCACGTCGAGGAGCAGGACGTCCTTGACCTCACCCTTGAGGACACCGGCCTGGAGGGCGGCGCCGATGGCGACGACCTCGTCCGGGTTGACGCCCTTGTTGGCGTCCTGGCCGCCGGTCAGCTCCTTGACGAGCTCGGCCACGGCGGGCATACGGGTGGAGCCACCGACGAGAACGACGTGGTCGATCTCGCTCAGCTGGATGCCGGCGTCCTTGATGACGTTGTGGAACGGCGTCTTGCAGCGCTCCAGCAGGTCGGCCGTCAGCTGCTGGAACTGGGCGCGCGTGAGCTTCTCGTCCAGGTGCAGCGGGCCCTCGGCGGAAGCCGTGATGTAGGGCAGGTTGATCGAGGTCTCCGTGGAGGAGGACAGCTCGATCTTGGCCTTCTCGGCGGCCTCGCGCAGACGCTGGAGGGCCATCTTGTCCTTGCCCAGGTCCACACCGTGGCCGGACGCGAACTGCTTCACCAGGTAGTCGACGACCCGCTGGTCCCAGTCGTCACCACCGAGGTGGTTGTCACCGTTGGTGGCCTTCACCTCGACGACGCCGTCGCCGATCTCCAGGAGGGACACGTCGAACGTGCCGCCACCGAGGTCGAAGACGAGAATCGTCTGGTCGTCCTTGTCGAGGCCGTACGCCAGGGCCGCGGCGGTCGGCTCGTTCACGATGCGCAGGACGTTCAGGCCCGCGATCTCGCCGGCCTCCTTCGTCGCCTGGCGCTCGGAGTCGTTGAAGTACGCCGGGACGGTGATGACCGCGTCGGCCACCTTCTCGCCCAGGTACGCCTCGGCGTCGCGCTTCAGCTTCTGCAGGATGAAGGCGCTCATCTGCTGCGGGTTGAAGTGCTTGCCGTCGAGCTCGATCTTCCAGTCCGTGCCCATGTGACGCTTCACGGACCTGATGGTCCGGTCCACGTTCGTGACCGCCTGGCGCTTCGCGACCTCGCCGACGAGCACCTCGCCGTTCTTGGCGAAGGCGACGACGGACGGCGTGGTCCTGGCGCCCTCGGCGTTGGTGATGACGGTGGGCTCACCGCCCTCCAGAACGCTGACGACGGAGTTAGTCGTGCCCAGGTCGATGCCGACCGCACGTGCCATTTCAATTCCTCCAGCAATGACTTGAGTGGAACGGACTCAAGTGTGCATGACGCTTGCCGCTCGGTCAACAGAGGTGAGTCATGGAGGCTCAACTCTTATCTCTTACTTACGCGCACACTAGCCCCTGACCTGCGCGTCACTGTCCGGCTGCGGCCCGCCGAAAGCCGTTCGCGCAGTTCCCCGCGCCCCTGAGAAGCCGGGTGCAGTCCCGGCGGGAACCGTTCGCGCCGTTCCCCGCGCCCCTGAGGGAGTGGCGCCGGCGCCGTTTCAGGGGTGCGGGCCGGCGGGGGTGGGCCGCGCAGTTCCCCGCGCCCCTCAAAAGCGGGGCTACGCCCCACCTTTTGCCCCAACGGAGCGCGGAAAACCCGCCCTCCAAGGGCGCGGGGAACTGCGCAAACACTCCATCCGGCCCGCACCCGACCCCCTAGGGGCGCGGGGAACTGCGCACCACCCACCCAGGCCGCACCCGACCTCCCAGAGGCGCGGGGAACTGCGCGATCGGTCCCCGCCGGGGCCGCACCCGCCCCCCTAGAGGCGCGGGGAGCCCGCACCCAGGTATGCCTCAGCGACGCAGATCACCGTGGCGCTGACTACAGTGCGGACATAGGAATGGGTAGTCTCGTAGGACTGCGTAAGCTACCGCTCAGTAATGACCCTCGCAGGCCCGAGGAGCCCCGAAATGCAACTCGCCGCGATCATCGTGTCGCTGGTCCTGACCGTGGTCGGCGTCGCGCTCATCGCGCGCGCCATCGGCCAGTTCGTCCGGTACTTCAAGCTCGGCCAGCCGGTCCCCGCCGGCACCCGCACCGACAACCCGTACCAGCGCAGCGTGACGCTGGTGAAGGAGTTCCTCGGTCACACCCGGATGAACCGGTGGGGCATCGTCGGCTTCGCCCACTGGTTCGTGGCCGTCGGCTTCCTGACGCTGCCGCCCACCCTCGTCCAGGCCTTCGGCCAGCTGTTCCAGGCCGACTGGGTCCTCCCGGTCATCGGTGAGTTCCTGCCGTTCGAGCTCTACATCGAGTTCATCGGCGTGATGACGATCCTGGGCATCGCCGTGCTGATCGCGATCCGGCTGGCGAGTCTGCCCTCGCGGGCCGGCCGCAAGTCCCGGTTCGCGGGCTCGAAGTCCGGTCAGGCGTACTTCGTCGAGTACGTCATCCTCACCATCGGCCTCGCCATCTACGTGCTGCGCGGCCTGGAGGGCGCCCTCCACCACGTCGAGCACTACGAGGCCGGGTACTTCGCCTCGTACCCGCTGGTCCTGGCCTTCAAGGGCCTCGGCCTGAGCACGCTGCAGAACCTGGTCTACCTCGTCGCGACGATCAAGATCGGCACGTCCTTCGTGTGGATGATCGTCGTCTCGCTCAACACCAACATGGGCGTCGCCTGGCACCGCTTCCTCGCCTTCCCGAACATCTGGTTCAAGCGGAAGGCCGAGGGGGGTACCGCGCTCGGCGCGCTGCTGCCCATGACCTCCGGCGGCAAGCCCATCGACTTCACCGATCCCGGTGACGACGACGTCTTCGGTGTCAGCCAGGTGGAGCAGTTCTCCTGGAAGGGCCTGCTCGACTTCTCCACGTGCACCGAGTGCGGGCGCTGCCAGTCGCAGTGCCCCGCCTGGAACACCGGCAAGCCGCTCTCCCCGAAGCTGCTCATCATGTCGCTGCGCGACCACGCGCACGCCAAGGCCCCGTACCTGCTCGCGGGCGGCGGCAAGGACATGGAAGGCAACGAGAAGGCGACCGCCGAGCAGCTCAAGGACGTGCCCGCCGCCGCCCTCGCCGAGGCCGAGCGGCCGCTCATCGGGACCCTGGAGGAGAACGGGGTCATCGACCCCGACGTCCTGTGGTCCTGCACCACCTGCGGCGCCTGCGTGGAGCAATGCCCCGTCGACATCGAGCACATCGACCACATCGTCGACATGCGCCGCTACCAGGTGATGATCGAGAGCGCGTTCCCGTCCGAGGCCGGGACGATGCTCAAGAACCTGGAGAAGAAGGGCAACCCCTGGGGGCTCGCCAAGAAGCAGCGCCTGGAGTGGACCAAGGAGGTCGACTTCGAGATCCCCGTCGTCGGACGGGATCTGGAGGACCTCTCCGAGGTCGAGTACCTGTACTGGGTCGGCTGCGCCGGCGCCCTGGAGGACCGGGCCAAGAAGACCACCAAGGCCTTCGCCGAGCTGCTGCACATGGCGGGCGTGAAGTTCGCCATCATGGGCGGCGACGAGAAGTGCACCGGTGACTCCGCCCGCCGCCTCGGCAACGAGCCCCTGTTCCAGGAGCTCGGCATGGAGAACGTCATGTCCCTCAACGCCGCCTTCGGCGAGGAGATGGACGACGACGGCAAGGTCACCGCGGAGTCGAGGAAGCCCAAGGCCGCGAAGAAGATCGTCGCGACCTGCCCGCACTGCCTCAACACCCTCGGTAACGAGTACCCGCAGCTCGGTGGCGACTACGAGGTCATCCACCACACCCAGTTGCTCCAGCACCTCATCGACGAGGGCAAGCTGGTCCCGGTGACCCCGGTCGACGGCCTCATCACCTACCACGACCCCTGCTACCTGGGCCGGCACAACAAGATCTACACGCCCCCGCGCGAGATCATGTCCGCCGTCCCGGGCCTGCGCCAGCAGGAGATGCACCGCCACAAGGAGCGCGGCTTCTGCTGCGGCGCGGGTGGCGCGCGGATGTGGATGGAGGAGCGGATCGGCAAGCGCATCAACAACGAGCGCGTCGACGAGGCGCTGTCCCTGAACCCCGACATCGTCTCCACGGCGTGCCCGTTCTGCCTCGTCATGTTGACCGACTCGGTCAACGGCAAGAAGAACGACGGCAAGGCCAAGGAGTCCGTGCAGGTCGTGGACGTGGCCCAGTTGCTGCTCGACTCCGTCAAGACCCTGCCGGAGCCTCCGGCGGGTGCGGCCGAGGCGGAGAGCGAGCCGCAGCCCGAGCCGGTCAAGTAGGCACGCGCGCAGTCAGCAGTCAGCAGTCAGCAGTCAGCAGTCAGGTGAGTCGAACGGCCCCCGCCCACCGGCGGGGGCCGTTCGCGCGGTTCCCCGCGCCCCCGACGGGCTACACGTCGTCGAACGGGGCCGCGTAACCGAACGTGCCGCGCAGGCCCGGCTCGTACGCCGTGAGGGTGCGGACCTGGAAGTACTCGCCCCAGGCCGGGTCCGGCGGGCGGATGCCCAGCTCGGTGGCGGGGCGGAAGCCGAAGCGGCCGTAGTAGGCGGGGCTGCCGAGCAGCGCGACGAGCGGTTCGCCCAGGGCGTCCGCCGCGCCGAGGACCGCGTGCATCAGCGCGAGGCCGACACCGCGGCGCTGTGTGTCGGGGCGTACGCCGATCGGGCCGAGTCCGAGGGCCGGGACGCCGTCGACGTGTCCGCGCGTACAGACGACGTGCCCGACGACCTCCTCCCTCTCGTCTCCCGCGACCGCCACGACCGACAGCTCCGGGAGCCAGCCCTCGCAGGTCCGCAGCGCGTCGAGGAGGGTGGCCTCCACCGGGTCCGGCGGACCGGGGGCGCCCGGCTCGGCGAAGGCCGCCGCGATCACGGCACGCGCGGCGGGTACGTCGGCAGGGGCCTCACGTCGTATCAGCACCGGGTCAGTGTGGGAGGCGGGGACAGACACCGCAACGCCGTTTCTGTCCGCCCCGTCAGCCGCCCCACCGCTGCGTCGGCCGCCCCGTCAGCCGTCCGGCCGGCCGTCGAGCGCGGTCGTCAGTTCGCCCCGGCGCCGGATGCCCAGCTTCCGGTAGGTGCTGGTCAGATGGGTCTCCACGGTGCGGCGCGCGAGATGCAGCAGTTCCGCGATCTCCGTGTTCGTCCGGCCGTCGGCGGCCAGCTCCGCTATCCGGCGCTCGCTGCCGGTGAGCGCGCCCGAGCCGGTGAGCGCCGTTGTCGTGCGGCGGGCGCCGCCCTCGCGCAGGGCCTCCTCGGCGATGGCCCGCAGCCGTACGGCGCCCAGCCGTTCGGCGCGTTCGGCGGCCTCCCGCAGGCAGTCGCGGGCACGGCCCCGGTCCCCGGCGGCGGTGAGCTGGCGTCCCTGCGCGATCAGCGCGGGGATCAGCTCGGTGTCGACCGGGACGCCTGCGGAGGCGTCCCGCAGTACGCGTACGGCCTGGTCGGCGAGTTCCAGGCCGCGCCGCCCGCCGGTCGCCAGGCCGAGGACCCGCAGGGCACGGCCCACCAGCCGCGGGGTGTCCCACACCCGGGCCAGGCGCAGCTCCTCCTCGGCCAGTTCCAGCGCCTCCCGGGGCCGCCCGAGGGCCAGCCGGCACTCCGCCGAGGCCGTCCGCCAGGGAGTGACGACCGGGCTCACCACATCGCGCGCCGACTGACGGCGCCCGCATTCGAGGAAGTCGTCGAGCGCGCCCGCCGGGTCCCCGCCGGCGGCCCGCAGCACCCCTCGCGCGTACAGGAACCTGTTCACCTCCCAGGAGTCCTTCGCCTCCCGCAGGTCGAAGCCGCCCGCGAGTCTGCGGGCCTCCACGACCCGGCCGGTCTCGACGAGCGCGACCAGGGCGTGCGCCTGCCCGTTGCCGGGGCCCAGCCGGGTGCCGGCCGACGGGCGGGCCTCGGGGCCGGCGAGCAGCCGCGCGTAGTCGCCGCGGGCGGCGGCGATGTCGGCCCGGACGTTCAGCAGGGCGCGGTGCATCGGGTGCAGCAGGGACGGGCGCTGCCGGGCGAGACCGCGCCCGACGAGCCGCTCGGCCTCTTCGAGTTCGTCGGCCCACTGGGCGACGGCGGCGGCCGTGCCCAGCAGGAAGGGCTCCGTGAGCGGTTCGGCCGGCTCCGCGAGGAGGGCCCGTACGCGTTCCATGGCGGCGTCCGCGGAGAGCAGGCCCGCCGTGGCCTCGTACCGTACGAGCAGTGCCTGGCCCGCGGCGCCGACCAGGCCCGGTGAGCGGGCGGCGCTCTCCCGCAGCCAGCGGTAGACCTCCTGCCTGATCTCGTGGTCGTGGTCGGAGAGCAGCGCCGAGGTGATCTGCACGGTACGGGCCAGGTCGGGGTGGGCCGTGAGCTGCGAGTCCAGCGAACGCAGTACGTCGATGGCGGCGCGTGCCTCGCCCCGGCCGGCCAGGGCCGTGCCCAGGGCCACCGCCGCGCGCACCCGGTCCTGCGGGACGCCCGGGAGTCGTACCGCCTCGGCGAGGCGCGGGATGCCGGCCGAGGAGCGGACGGTGGCGTACTCCAGGGAGCCCAGTTCGGTGAGGAGCCGCTGCCGGTGGTCGTCGGGCAGCGGTTCGTCCAGGGCGCGGCGCAGATAGGGCAGGGCGTCGGCGGCGCGGTCGTCGTGGACGGCGACGGCGGAGGCGTCCAGGAGGACGCCGGTGGCCCAGGGCTCGCCGACCGCGTCGGCGCGCAGCAACTGGCCGGCCACGACCTCGGCGCGTTCGCCGCGCCGCAGCATGACCTCGGCGGCCCTGCGGTGCGCGGCCCGCCGCCGGGCCACGGGCCAGCCGCTGAGCACCGCGTCCCGCAGCAGGGGGTGGGCGTAGCGGGGGCGCCCGTCGTCACCGGCCCACAGGAATCCGAGCTGCGTCATGGCGGTCAGCCACCCCGCCACCCGCGCGGGATCGGCCTCGGTGACCCCGCCGAGCAGGTCCGCCAACTCGTGCGCGACGGCGTCGTCCGGGGCAGGGCCGCCGTCCGCCGGGCCGACACCTGCGGCATCGGCAGCGGCATCGGCAACAGCAACGGCGGCAGCAGCAGCGGCAGCGGCTTGAGCACAGGAACCGGGACCGGTAGCTGTACCTGTCTCTACGGCTGCGTCTACGGCCGTGTCCGCGTCCGTGTCTGCCCCCGTGTCTGTGCCGGCATCGGCGGCCGCATCCGGGTGTGCCCGTTCCCGGTGGGCCGGCGGCCGGGCGGCGCCCTCGTGAGGGCTGCTCCCGGGCGGGGCGTCGGTCCCGTGCCCGGGGTCCTCGCTCCGCGTCCTGGGCACCCCGCCGTTCGCCTTGTCGAACGGTGTCCGGAGGTGGGGGCCCACCGCGTCGTCGTCGAGTGCGGCGAACGCCCGCGCCACCTCCGTCGTCGCGGGGCCCGCGTTGTCCAGCCACCAGGAGACCGCGGCCTGGTACGCCCCCGGATACAGCGCGGCGCTCACCTTCGGCACCGTGGCCGGCAGGGTTCCGCGCAGGTCGTCCAGCAGGGCGCGCAGCAGCAGCGGGCTGCCCGCGCTCGCCCGTACGCAGTCCTCCACCCATGACTGGGGGACCGTGCCGAAGTCCGAACGGACCAGCCGTGTCGTGGAGTCGACGCCCAGCGGCGCGAGGGTGAGCGTGCGTACGAGCGCGGGCGACAGGGTGTGGGCGAGGCCGGCCGACGGCGCGTCGATGTCGTACTGGCTCCGCTCGGTCACCACGAGCAGGACCGGTAACCGGTCCACCCGCCGGGCCGCGTCGACGAGCCAGCGCCGCGAGGACTCGTCGGCGAGATGGACGTCGTCCACGGCCACCAGGAGCGGCGATCCGGCCGTGAACGAACGCAGCAGCCGCCACAGCCAGGCCCCCCGGGCGCGTTCGTCCGGCACCTCCCGGTCGTCGGGGAACTCCGCGTGCGGGCCCAGCAGTTGACGTACGGCCGAGAAGGGCAGGGCGGTGTCGTCGGGTGAGCAGCGGGCCCGCAGCACCCGCATCCCGGCCGACTCCGCCTGTTCGGCGGCGGCTTCGAGGAGCGCGGAACGGCCCGTGCCGGTGGCGCCCCGCAGCAGGACGAGCCGGCCGCTCCCGGTCCGGGCGCGCGCGGCGTCGGCGGCGATCAGTTCCAGGGTTTGACGACGCTCAAGCAGTGGTACGTACATCCCTGCCTCCCTCGCGGCCGTGGTGCGGCCCACTGTGTGGGACGGCGGAACAGGCGAGTCCCGTTGCGTGACATGACCCACTGTCATTTGTGCAACGTCGTTTCCGATCTGCTTCCCGATCTCGTGGTGTGTCTCGTGGTGCTCCACGATTGCGCCGACCACACGGCCCCCAGAAGTGTGAGGACCGCACGCCTGTCACGGACGCCACAGAGGTGACGGGCTCGTGAACATAGGGGAGTCCGTTGCGCAGCTCATTTGGGACCGCGGCTCCGGGCACGGCAGAGCCCGAGTCCCGAATACCGGTGGCGGTCCACGCCTCGGACCCGATCACCCGGGAGGGAGCGCTCAGCCAGCTGCGGCAGCACCCGGTGATCGACCTCCGCGAGGAGACCGAGACAGGCCCCGACACCGTCGCCCTGCTGATCAGCGAGACGCTGGACGAGACCGCGCTCTCCCGGCTGCGCAGACTGGTGCGCAGCGAGGGCGCCCGTGCCGTCCTCGTGGTCAGCACGATCCGCGAGACCGAACTCCTCGACGTCATCGAGTGCGGGGTCGGCGCCATCGTGTGGCGCCACGAGGCCACCGCGCACCGGCTGGTGCAGGCGGTCGTCGCGGCCTCGCGGGGCGACGGCGACCTGCCCGCCGATCTGCTCGGCCGGCTGATCAGCCAGGTGGGTTCGCTGCACCGCACGGCGAGCAGCCATCCCGGAGCCCCTTCCTCGGGGCTCGCACCGCGTGAGGTGGATGTGCTGAGACTCGTCGCCGAGGGGCTCGACACCGGGGAGATCGCCAGCAAGCTGTCCTACTCCGAACGGACCGTCAAGAACGTGATGCATGGGCTCACCACCCGACTGCATCTGCGCAACCGGGCGCATGCCGTGGCACATGCCCTGCGCGAAGGCTACATCTGATCGAACGGGCAGCCGGAGGCGGACGCGGGGGCAGCACTCTGTGCCCGCCGGTCGTCCCCGGCGTGCCTGCGGAGGCGAAGCCTTCAGAGGCACGATCGGTTACGACAGCGGTTCCGGTTACGGCAGCGGCTCCGGTCGCCGCGGGACAGCCGCGCCGTCATCCGGTGGCGGTACGGCAGGGCACAGCACGGCAGGGCGGGAGCGCGACGGTGATCCACGAGGTGGACGAGGTCCTCAAGCGGCTGCTCGGGGGCGGTGCGCTGGCGGGCTCCGGCATCGACATCTCCTTCGAGGCCCCGACCCGCGACTGGGCGGCCCGGCGCAACGCGCCGACCATCAACACCTACCTGTACGACATCCGCGAGGACGTCTCCCGGCGCCAGCGCGGCCACACCGCCGTCCGCGACGACCGTGACATCGTCGTACGCCGTCGCCAGCCGCCCCGCTGGTTCCGGCTGTCGTACCTGGTCACCGCGTGGACCAAGCAGCCGCTGGACGAACACCGGCTGCTCTCGGCGGCGTTGGCGACCCTGCTGCCCCACGAGCTGATACCCGCGAGCGACCTGCCGGGCCCGCTCGGCGCGCTGGGCCTGTCCGTCCCGCTCACGGTGGCCGGGCTGCACACCGAGTCCCGGTCCCTCGCCGAGATCTGGTCCGCGATGGGCGGCGAACTGAAGCCGTCCCTGGACCTCGTCGTCACCGCGCCCTTCCCCGCCTTCCCCGAGTACGACGCCGGTCCCCCGGTCACGGAGGGCACGGGCGTGCGCGTACGGGGCATGGACGGCACGCTGGAGGGGTCGGAGGAACGCCGGCACCGGCCGCGGCACCTGAAGTCCTCGCCCCTGGGCACCGGGACACGCGAGGACACCGGCCGGCCCGACCCCACCGGAGAACGGCAGAGCTCCGGCGATCCGCAGAACACCGGAGAACGGCACAAGTGACCGCCCACGCCCCGCCCACGTCCGACACGCTCCTCCTGCGGCTGGCCCGGCTGCGCGACCGCGTCGCCGAGCTGGTCGACGAGCGCAGCGCCGGGGATCCCACGGCGGGCGATCCGCTGCGCGGCCTGTACCTCTCCGACGAGGCCGTACGGCACCTTCTGGGGCCCACGACGGTCTCGTACCCCACCGCCTTCGACGACGGGGCGGGCGACCGGGACGGGGACGACGGGACGGCGTACGAGGGCGCCGGGGCCGACCGGCTGGAACTGCTCGCGGTACGGCTCGGGCTCACCGAGCTGGACCTGCGAATCCTGCTGATCGCCCTCGCCCCCGACCTGGAGCGCTCCTTCGAGTCGCTGTACGGGTACCTCAACGACGACGTCAGCAGACGCCGGGCCACCACCGGACTCGCCCTCGACCTGTGCGGGCTGCCCGTGCACTTCGCCGGGGCGCGGGCCCGCTTCCACCCCTCGGCGCCGCTGACCGCGCTCGGCCTGCTGAGCGTCGAGGACCCCGAACGGCCCTTCCTCAGCCGGGCGTTGCGCGTACCCGACCGGCTCATCGCGCATCTGCTCGGCGACGACACCCTGGACCCCGCCCTCGTCGGCCACGTCCACCCGCTCGCGACCGCCGCGCCCTCGCACGACGACGAGTTCACCGCCAAGCTGGCAGCCCGGCTGAGCACCGCGCCCCTCACCGTCTATCTGCGCGAACACCGCGAGGGCGACGGGCTCGCCGGTGCTGCCGCCGCCCTGCGCGCCGCCGGATACGAGGCCCTGCACTTCACGGGCCCCGAGGACCGCGTACCCGAACTCCTGCGGGAGGCCCGGCTGCGCGACGCCGCCGTCGTCGCGTCCGCCCTGCCCGAACAACCCGGCAAGCTGGTACGGGCGTTGGCGCACTCCGGGGTGCCCGTGCTGCTCACCGGGTCCCGGCCGTACGACCCGCAGTGGTCCGAGCACGACCCGCTGGTCCTCGACGCGCCCCGGCAGCGGGCCGGCGCGGTGGACGTCTGGTCGGCCGCCCTGCGGGACGAGCCCGGCTTCGACCTCGCCGCCACGGTGGCCCCCTACCGGCTCGGCGGCGACCGCATCCTGCGGGCCGCCGAGGCCGCCCGGAGCCTCGCCGGCTTCGACGGCACCCCGGTGACCGCCGCCCATCTGCGGCTCGCCGCACGGCAGCAGTCCGCCTCGGGGCTCGAACGGCATGCCCGCAGGATCCGCCCCGACGTGGGCTGGGAGGACCTCGTCCTGCCCGACAAGCCCCTCGTGCAGCTGCACGAACTGGCTCTGCGCGCCCGCCACCGCGACCAGGTCCTCGGCGACTGGCGGCTCAGCGCGGGCGGCGGCCGGGGCCGCGGTGTCCTCGGTCTCTTCGCGGGCGAGTCCGGCACCGGCAAGACCCTGTCGGCCGAGGTCGTCGCCGCCGAACTCGGCCTGGACCTGTATGTGGTCCAGCTCTCCTCGATCGTCGACAAGTACGTGGGCGAGACCGAGAAGAACCTGGAGCGGATCTTCACCGAGGCCGACCGCACGGACGCGGTGCTGCTCTTCGACGAGGCGGACGCGGTCTTCGGCAAGCGCTCCGAGGTCAAGGACTCCCACGACAAGTACGCCAACATGGAGAGCGCGTACCTGCTCCAGCGCCTGGAGTCCTTCGACGGCATCGCCCTGCTCACCACCAACCTGCGCGCCAACATCGACGAGGCGTTCACCCGGCGCCTCGACCTGGTGGTCGACTTCCCGTTCCCCGACCCCGGGCAGCGCCTCGCCCTGTGGCGGCACAGCCTCTCCGCCGTGCCGTGCGCGGAGGGCACCGATCCCTCGGCGGTCGCCGACGCCTTCGAGCTGGCGGGCGGCTCGATCCGCAGCGCGGTCGTCACCGCCGCCTACGCGGCCGCCGGACGCGGCGCCCCGGTCACGACGGCGGACCTGCGCGAGGGCGCCGAACGGGAGTACCGCAAGGCGGGCCGACTGGTCCCCGGAGAGGGCAACTGGTAGCCGTCCGGCACTCGTGGGACACACCACCGGTAGCCGTCCGGACGCCCGTGGGACACACCACCGGTAGCCGTCCGGACGCTCCGACGGCACCTGACCGGCAGTCGTTCCGAGCCCCGCGCGACGCGGGTGCGGTAGCCGTCCGGGTGCCCGTGTGACGCCCTGGTGAACTACGGCCGACCCCCCGGTGAGCTGCGGGCCTCGATCACCTGACACCCCACGTGACCTGCCCTTTCCCGCCCGTCCCAGTGGTTACGCTGCCTCTCGGACGGATCCGGAACGGACAGACGTGCGGGGTTGCCCCCGTGGTGGGGACGGCTCACTGTGCGCCGACAGCGGCAGGCGTCGAACGACAAGGGCAAGGCGCCTGAGACGACGGCGTCCTCCGCACCGGGCGGCCCCGCCCCGCGCTCGATGCTCGCGCTCCAGCAGAGCGCGGGGAACGCGGCGGCGTCCAAGGCACTGCGCGGCAGGAACCCGCACCGGGCCGCCATGCTCAGCGCCCCGCCCGGCGAGGCCGGCCGGAGCGTCGCGGGCCCCTCGCGCACCGCGCAGGGACCCGGTTCCGCCGGACTGTCGTCCATCGAGGAACTGCCCGAACACGCCCCCGCCACCCGCCTGCGGTCCGTGCTGCCCACCATCGCGGAGGGCGACGAGGGCGCCCCCGAACCGGAACCGCTGGGCCTGCCGCCGTATCTGCGGGACCTGACGGCGGCCGGCCTGTCCACCGCCCGGCAGCCCACCGGCCACGAGATCGTGGGCACCGCGCTGGCCACCGCCATCGGGCACTCCGACGGAACCGTCGCCGAGATCAAGGAGGAACTGGCCGGCCGGCCGGAGACCTTCTACGGGCAGGGCCGCGCCTTCTCCGTGGCGGGCCCGAACGGCAAGGACTGGTACGACGTCACGGTCACCATCTCCCCCGCCCCCGAGGACCGGCCCGAGACCTTCGTCTCCGCCGAGGTCCTGAAGGCGCGCGCCGCGACCGCCGGACGGGCCGGCGACCGGGCGGCGGCGCGGGCCGCGATGGCCCGGGAGGCCGAGGGCGCGGCCACCAAGGTGGACGTCCAGCACAACACCCAGGCCACGGTGGGCCGTACCGCCGGCAACTCCGCCAGCCACGGCGCCGGTCTGATGGCCTTCGGCCTCGCGCCGGTCGCGCCCGGTGTCTGGCTCGGCGGCGCGGTCATGGCGAACGGCCAGCCGTTCCAGTCCGCGCGCGAGTCCCGCACCCAGAAGAGCGTGGCCGAACCGCGGGTCCTGCGCAGCGACAAGGGCTCCGTCGAACTGCTCCGCCAGGTCCGGTACGGCGTACGGATCAAGAAGCAGGACGCCCCCGAGGTGAAGTCGTTCAGCGGTACGGGCACGCTCACCATGCGCGTCCCCACCGAGCACCTGGTCCCCGCCTCCGTGGCCGCGTCGGCAACCGGCGGTACGCCTCCACGGGCGGCCCGGCTGACCGCGCGCACCGCGCGGAAGGTCGCGCGGGCCGACAGCCTGGCCCCGGTCGCGGTCACCGACACCGCGGGCCCGCACGAGGGCGGCAACGGCCTGTTCGACAAGGTCCGTTCCGTGCTGCACCCCTCGCTGACCTCACCCGGCGCCCCCGGCCGCGCCCGGCTGTACGAGGCCACCTCCACCACCACCGTCCTGGAGGACATGCCCCGGCTGCTGCGCCAGGAGGTCGTCGGCGAGGACCTGACCGCCAAGGACGGCAGCGCGGTGGGTACGTACCGGATGCGCGCCGCCCTCGGCTCGATGACGCCCGCCTGGCAGATCGGCAAGACCCAGCTGCGTACGCACCAGCAGGCGCAGCACTCGGTGACGGACACCGCGGGCAAGGGGCGCGGCGGCACGTTCGGCGTGGGCCCCGCCATCGGCGTCGGGGTGCTGGCGAACGCCGCGGCGGTACGCGCCACGGCCATGCCGACCTTCGGGGCGAAGAGCGCGCGCTTCACCGTGTCCGAACAGACGGTCTCCAGCCGCCAGGGCGCCGAGGTCCGCGGCGACAAGGTGCTCTACCAGGGCACGGTGCTGCTCACCGTGGAGGGCACCGGGCCGCTCTCCCCCGCGATGAAGGCGCGGATGGGCAACCGGACGGCCACCCACGCGATGAACGTGTGGCTGAGCCTGCGCGCCGACGAGGCACAGGCACTCGGTCTGCCGCTGCCGTCGGGCGTCACCGCGGACGAGATGGTGAAGAAGCCCAAGGCCGACCCGGCGAAGGGCAAAGGCACCGGCTCCGGCTCCGGCTCCGGCTCCGGGGACGGCACCGGCTCCGGCACCGATGCCGGCAAGGGCAAGGCGCGGGCCTCCGACGTCACGCCCGAGGAGGCCGCGCCGGACGTCGAGCGCCATCTGCCCTTCGGTGCCATGGGGTCGAGTGTGGCGATCAGCCAGCTCGACACCGGTCCCCTGCTCGCCGGCGTCCAGCGGCTCTTCGCCACCGACCCGCAGCTGGCCGGCTATCTGCCGGCCTTCGGCGCCGGACGGGAGCCCGGGAAGACCAGCCCCGAGGAGGCCGAGGCGCAGCGGACCAACTACCGGGAGCTGCTGACCGTCCTGTCGGACACCAACCTGGCCGTCAACAAAGACCAGTTGCTCTCTAGCGGTATCCGCGTACGGATGCGGCGCAAGTCCCGGATGCACGCGCACGACGTGCAGATCAAGGTCACCGGCAGGCTCGACAACACCACGTACGCCGGTGACGTCAAGGACTGGCTCGTCCGCAGCCACGCCGGAGTCACCAGCAACGCCCAGAGCGGGCGCTCCAGTTCGCGCTCGGTCGGCGGCATGGTGCTCGGCCAGTTCCGGATCATCCCCTCCGCGCTGAACGCCTCGGTACGGGCCGACCGGACGAAGACCGGCGCGCGGCGCGGCCAGGGCGGCCCGACGACCCGCTCGGACATCCTGACCAACGGCTCCGAGGACGCCGCCGCGTTCACCGGCTCCCTGCACCTCGACGTGGACGTCACCATGACGTCGCGCGAGCGCAAGGCCAAGCGCACCCTGACACCGGGCCTGCCGGGCCGGGACGTACCCGAGGCGAGGCACATCGGCACGGTCGACCTGGAGGACCAGGACGTACGCCTGATGACCCCGGCCGGGTTCACGATGGACACCGAGGAGAAGCAGAGGCTGGACTCCTCCGTCGCGGCCCGGACCGCAGGACACGGGCCGCCGCAGCGGACGTTCGCCGCCGAGGGCATCGGCGACCTCGCGGGCATGGAACCGCGGGCGATGGCCTCACGGCGGGTACGGGACTGGACGCTGGTGGAGACCCTCGGCGACGGGCAGCCGATCCGCGACCTCGCCTTCGAGCTGCTGGCCGGGGCCGCCGCCCGCAACAGGACGCTCCGCGAGGACAAGGCCCTGGCCACCGAGGGCCTCGCGCCGCGGCTCGCGATCGAGGAGCGGTTCAGCCCGCAGGCCGTCACCGCGGCGCTGCGGCAGGCCGTCTCCGCCGGCTGGGTCGTGAAGAACCTGCGGTACCCGCGCCGGACCGCCGGGCTCACCGGCGCGGTGGGGACACGGTTCGCGCTGGCCAACCCGAAGGTCGTGCACCGGGCCACGGGCCCCGGGACCGAGAGCTTCGTCCTGGGCGGCCACCAGGCCACCGGGCAGGAGTCCGAGAGTACGAGTACGTCGGTGCAGGCCGGAGTCGTGGGCATGCAGAACGGCGCCGACTGGCGGGCCGGCGAGGGCGTCTCGGCGAGCCGCACCCTGAGCGAGGGCTCGTCCACGGCGTCGACGCTGGCCGGCACGGTCGAGCGCAACGCCCACACCTCGCGCACCCAGCCCCTGTACCTGGTCCACTGCGACCTGGTGGTCCGGATGGTCGCCGAGGTCGGGGTCACCGGCGGCGGCCCGTACGTGTCGAAGTCCGAGCGGACGCTGCCGGGAGCGGCGGCCGTGTGGCTCACCACGGACCAGCTGAGGGCGTCGAAGCTGCGCGTACCGGGCGAGAAGGCGACGGAGGAGACCCCGGAGAAGGCGGCGAAGACGCAGGAGAAGGCGCAGGACAAGGCTGGGGAGAAGGCGCAGGAGAAGGCGGAGGGCAGCAGGGCGGCGGGCGTGGTCGCGGGCGGTGACACCGGGCGCGACGAGCAGGGAGGCCGGGAGACCGGCGCCCCCGCCCCGCAGCCCCAGCTGTCCCGGGACCTCCCGCTCGGCTTCGGCGCGATCGAGGACATGCCCGACTTCGTCCCCCTCCTGGAACAGCTCCGCGGCAGCCTCGGCCGCCGGGACAGGAGCCTCGCCGAGAACCTGCTGCCCAGGCAGCAGCTCAAGGACCGCAACGACAACGTGCAGCGGCTGCTGCGGGTACTCGACAAGGACGGGGCCGCCGGACTGCTCTCCGGTGCCATGGACGGCGGCGTCACCGTGGAACTGCTGGACGGGCGCAGGACGCCGTACTGGGCGGTGTTCAAGGTCAGCCGCAACGGGCCCGGCACCCATGCCGAGACCCTCGCGGAGGGCCCCGGGGACATGGAGTACATCACCTCGGCCTCGGCGCAGCGGGCGGGCAGCCGGGAGAAGAGCGACGCGCGCGGGGTCGAGGCCGTCTTCGCCGGAGCCGCGAAGCCCGAGAACGGCGGCGGCCAGCTGAAGAACGTCGGCGGCGCGGCGGGACTCGGCCTCGGGTACAGCGACGCGAAGAAGACCGCGTCCGTCGGCCGGGCCCAGCTCGGTGTCAAGACCGTCGCCGAGGCGTCGGCGCGCTCGGTACGCATGAACGTCCCGATCACCGCGTCGCTCGAACTGCACTCGGCCAAGGGGCGGTTGGGGCTGGCCCAGCTGAGCGGGCAGAAGCTGACCCACCGCATCCTGCAGAACGACCTCACGGCGCTCGGCCAGCTGCAACCGGTGCAGCAGGACCAACGGGATCAGCGTGATCAGCAGCAGGGGCAGGGGCGGCCGACGCCGCCCGGCCGGGAGGACGCCCGTGCCGACCGGATGGGGCCCTGGCACGACGCCGGGGTGGCCCTGCCGATGGAGGCCCAGGTCAACGGCTTCCAGGGGGCGCCGGACATCCGCAAGCTGATCGACGACACGGTACGCGAGGCGGGCGGCAGCAAGCGGTACGGCAAGCAGGGCGACGCCGCGGCCCACGTCCAGCGCGAGGCGGTGTCCACGGAGTGGCTCATCTCGGCGCTGCCGCTGCTGACCTCCGCGGGGGTGGATCTGCCGCCCGTGCACGCGAGCGGGCTGCGGGGCCAGGACCTGCGTACCTCGCTGCACGCGCGACTGCGCGCCGGGCGGGTCCTGGGGGTCGGCGACAAGATGACCTTCGAGACGGTGGCGCAGAGCGGTCTGGACGCGCCGCGCCCTACCGGGGTGGACAACCAGCAGTCGGCTGAGCACAGCAAGACGGCGCGTGGGATCGTCGGGGCGGGCGTGCTGAACGCCACCGAGTTCCGGATGAACCAGCTTCTCGGCAACGCCGACGGCACCGGCAGCGCGAGTGACGCGCATGCGAACGCGGCCGGTTCGATGCCGCTGCACAAGCCGAAGTTCGAGTCGGTGCTGGTGCAGTTCACGCTGGACGTGCGGGTGGTGGCGCGGGTCGCGGAGCGGGGTGTGGGGGGTCGGCGGTCCGTGGGGGTACGGGAGTTCACGCTCCCACGGCCGGTGGTGATCCGGATGCCCGCACCGGCGGTGCGCCGCCTGCTCGCGAACCCGTCGAACGCGTCGAAACTCCGCGACCCACAAGGTCACTTGACAGAGAAGAAGGCCAACACGGCGGCCACGACCTGAGGGTACGGCCCCGACGGGAGCCGCTCGCGCAGTTCCCCGCGCCCCTTAAGGGCGGGCCTGCGCCCTAGCTCGCGGAGTCGTCAGGTGCGGGCGCGCGGGTGCTGGCCGCGCAGTTCCCCGCGCCCCTCAAAGGCGGGGCTGCGCCCCAGCCTTTGCCCTCCAGGGGCGCGGGGAACTGCGCGAACGGCTCCGTACATCCGGTCAGACCGTGAACTTGACCGCTTCCAGCCACAGGTTGTTGTCCAGGGTTCCGCCGAAGATGAACCCTTCACCCTCACCCGGCTTGTCGCAGGCCAGACCGAGCCAAGCCCCGTTGCGGATGTGGGCGTTCTGGCAGACGGCCCCACCACCGTTGTCGACGTTGATGGTGAACCCCAGCAGATTCGGCGCGTCCTTCTTCGTACTGCCGATGTAGTTGTCGATACCGTCGGCCGCCCCCGACCACGGCGCGGTGTAGTGCCCCTGCCCGTTCGTCGACCCGGGGTCGTGGACGAACGCGGCGCTCGCCGTGCCCTTGACCCCCGACACCGCGATGTTGAGGCTCTTGAGGGGCGTCTCCTGCCCCACCGTGCCGGCCGTCTCGCCGTCGCAGACCGCTTCCGTCCAGCCCTCGCCCTTCACGTAGGCCCGGTAGCAGATGTGCTTCTTGTCCGGTTCCTCCGCGGCCAGTTCCTGGACGGCGGTCGCCGCGGTCCGCTCCGGGGCCTTGGTCTCCTTCTCCTCGGAACCACCGCCTCCCGCCCCGGCCGCGGCCCCGCCCGCGGCCGGTGACTCCGCGGCGGCCGGGGGCGTCGTCGGGGCGGCGGTGGGAGTGGACGGCATGGGAGGGGACGCCGTGGGGCTGCTGGGCGGCAGGGTGCTGATGCCGGCTTCCTGGAGCTTCTCCGTGGCGGCGCTGCGCACTTGGGGCTTGTAGGCGATCCACAGCAGGACGAACGTGATCGCCAGCGCCATGAAGATGCCGAGGAACGTGGCGAGCCAGCGCGGCAGGAAACCCTTCTGGACGTACGTGCCCTCGACATCCAGCGGATCCACGCCCGACCGCTGCACGGCCAGCGTGTACGGCCGCGACTCCTTCGAACCGAACCAGATGATCTCCCGCGGCTTCAACGTCGTCTTCACGAACGCCGCACGCCCCGGCTC
>NZ_BMVY01000008.1 GCF_014650955.1 Streptomyces tauricus | reverse complement strand
CTCCGGGCGCCGAGGCGGTTCGGCGGGGGCGTGCCGGGGGCGGTCCGCCGGGGCGGCGCCGGCCCCCGTGGGCCAGTCGTCGGCCGCGCCTCTGCGGACGGCGAGGGGGTCCCCTGTCTCACGGCGGCCCGGCCCGCGCCTGGCGCCGCCCCTCGACCGCTTCGGCAGCTCTTCGAGCACGCCGGAGCGCTCGGACGTCTCCTGGGGCCGGGGCTGAGCCGACTGGGGCAGTTCCGTGACCTCACCGTTGTCCGGGCGGTCCGTCATCTCGTCGCGGCGCGCTCTGCCGTGGGTCACGGGGCGGCCGTGCGAGCTGACCAGTTTGGGTGTGCGGCGGCGCGACAGCGTGACATCGGCCTGCTCGCCGCCCTCCGAGGAGGGTGACGGCTCGCGCGGAGCCTCCCGCGTCTCGTCCCCCGCCGGGCCCGCGATGGAGCGGCGCGGACGGAAGATGCCGCCGTGTTCGCCGTCCTCGTCGTCGAGGGCGCCGGGGAAGTCTTCGAGAGCGTCCAGGCCGACGGGCGCCTCCAGTTCGACCGGTCCGTCGAGGATGGACGCCGACAGGCCGGGCAGGGTGACCGGCACCTGCGACAGGGCGGCCCTGCGGCCTTCGTCGGCCTCGTTCTTCGCGTTCCTGGAGGGGACCGCCCGGTCGAGCCGGAACCCGACGCCGTTGGTGTCGGGCACGTCGTCCGAGAGCAGCGCGTCGGGTACGAAGACCACCGCGGTCGTCCCGCCGTACGGGGACGGCTGCAGGGAGACGCGTACGTTCTGCCGCTGGGCGAGCCGGCTGACCACGAAGAGCCCGAGCCGGTCGGTGTCGGAGAGCTCGAACTCGGGGGTCTCGGCGAGACGGAGGTTGGCGTCGAGGAGCGCCTCGGCGGCCATTCCGAGGCCGCGGTCGTGGATCTCCAGGGTGAAACCGTTGGCGACGCGCTCGCCGAGCACCTGTACGGCCGTGTGCGGCGGCGAGAACACCGTCGCGTTCTCCAGGAGTTCGGCCACCAGGTGGGTGAGGTCGGCGACGGCCGATCCGGTGACCGCCATCCGCGGCAGCCGCCTGACCTCGATGCGCTCGTAGTCCTCGACCTCGGCGACGGCGGCCCGTACGACGTCCATCAGCTGGACGGGCTTGCGCCACTGCCTGGAGGGGGCCGCTCCGGAGAGGATCACCAGGCCTTCCGCGTGCCGGCGCATACGGGTCGTCAGGTGGTCGAGGCGGAAGAGGTCGGCGAGTTCGTCGGTGTCCTCGGTCCTGCGTTCCATCGTGTCCAGGAGCGTGAGCTGCTTGTGCAGCAGGACCTGGCTGCGGCGGGCGAGGTTCACGAAGACCTCGGAGACACCGCTGCGCAGTTCGGACTGCTTGACGGCGGCCTCGACGGCGGAGCGCTGGAGGCTGTTGAGCGCCTGGCTGACCTCGCCGATCTCGTTCTTCTCGTACTCCAGGCGCGGGACCTCGGTCTCGACGTCGACCTGTTCGCCCGCGGAGAGGCGGCGCATCACGCTGGGCAGCCGGACGCCGGCGGTCTCGTGGGCCTCCTGGCGGAGCCTGCGCAGGTCGCGGATGAGGCTGCGGCCGATGCGTACGGACATGAAGAGCGAGATGAGCACCGCGGCGAGGCCGAGCACGCCGGCGATGGCCGCCTTGACGATGACGCCGACCGCGACGGGTCGGACGCGGTCCTGGAAGCGGTCGCTCGCCTGGGTGTTGAACTTGTCGAGGCCGTCGAGGACGTCGTCGGCGAGGCCGTCCCAGCTCTTCGCGGTGACGCCGCGCGGGGCGCCCGGCGCGGAGGCCAGGGCGGACTGCTCGGCTACGCGCAGGGGCGCGGTGGCGGCGTTCTTCCAGTAGTGCTCGTAGCGGACACGCTCCGCGGCGGGCAGCTGCGGGAGGTTGATCTCGTACACGATCGTGCGCTGCGCCACGAGGTCGGAGATGTCGCGTGCCTCGTCGCGGCTCACCTTCCCGACGACGAGGGCGGAGCCGAGCAGGGCGTCCTCGCGGGCGAGCAGCTCACGGGCGCGCGACATGTTGACGAGGGCGCGGCCCTCCTTGTCCACGTCCACGTTGTCGAGGACCTGGAGGTTGGCCAGGAGGATGTAACAGGGGTCCACCAGGCGGTTGTAGAGGTCCAGGGCCTGGGCGCGGGTGACCGTGTTGTCCTCGACGCTCTGGCGCAGCGACCCGACGCCGTCGAAGGCGTCCAGGATCGCGGTGAGACGCTCGGTGGTGTCGGAACCCATCTCGTCCCGTACGTCGGCGTCCCTGGCGTTCCCGCGGATCTTCGAGACGACCTCGTCGGTGGCGGTCCGGGTACGGCGCAGGTCGGTGAGGGCGTCGGAGGCCCGGGGGTCCGCGAGATAGACGAGGGTCTGACGCCGCTCGTCCTGGAGGACGCTGATGACGTCCTCGGTGGGATAGCCGATCTCCTGCACGATGAAGGTCGTGTCGAACAGCTGGTTGACCTCGCGGCCCGTCAGTACGGTGGCGAAGCCCCAGATCCCGGTCAGGGAAACCAGCGGCACGAGAAGCAGCGCCACGATCTTCCGGCGGATGGACTTCCCGCGAAAGCGCATGGCCTCCCCCAGCTCGGCCCCCGGAACCGGGGGCACACATGTACGGCAACAAACGGCGTGAGCCTACTACCGACACACAGGTATCTCGAAGGCCTGTCCGAGCCTGTCCGGACCGACTCGGCACGTATCCGGAACGAGACATCCGCAGTTGTCCGTTCATTGCGGGAGATTGCCTCCCTGGATCCGGCGCGGGGAAAGGGGCGCGATCACGACCGCCCAGCAGATCAGTTGGCCGAAATTTTTCGATCGCCGGGAATCTTCGGCTTACGCCGATCGTCTGTCTGTATGGAAGTTGGAGGCGGAATCGGCTGCAGGTGCCGTATGCCGCGCCCAGGGGGCGTATAACAGCGCAAGCCGGGCAGCCGATGGGGAGCCGGAGTCTCGTGACACCGGAGCGAGCGGCTGTCAGGCGGTGGGGAGTGACAGGTTGATGGGCACGGCGGAGCGGTACGGGGCACCCGGTACGGGCGCCACGACGATCGCGGAGGCGGAGCGGGGGTCACAGATCCCGCGCCAAGGCATTCCGGCCGACATCGCGGCCGACGCGGACATAGCGGCCGACCTCGCGGCGATGAACCTCGCGGCGGCGGAGGCGGACCGTGTGGCGGAGGCCAGGTGGAGGTCCGCGCTTGCGATGGGTGCCTCCAGCGCGCCCGCGGCGGAGACAGGGGCCGTGGCCGCCGCGGAGGTGGCCGCCGCGGAGGTGTCCGCCGCCGAGGCGGGCACGAGGGCTGTGGGAGAGGGCAGGACGGGGGCTGTGACGGAGGCCGGGGCGAGGCGCCACGCGCGGAGCGGGAGCGGCCGGGTGCCGGAATCCGTGGAGCAGTTCGGCGCGGAGGAGCAGTTCCTCACGGAGGCCGAGGAGCAGGGGTACTACCGGCCCTTGTGGGTCGAGGAGCCCGCGACCAGGCGTCGGCTGCCCGATCCGGTGCGTACGTCGGCGGTGCGCGCTGTCATCATCATCGCCGTCACGCTGATCCAGGCGATGGTCGCCTTCCTGTGCACGCTGGCCGGTTCCTGGCTCGCTTTCCCCATGGTGCTGAGCAGCGTGGCGAGCACGGTGGTCGCCACGTGGGGCGCGCTGGACGTCTGGGTGACGCGCCAGGTGTGGAACCAGCGCCACGGCGTGGTGTCGGAGCCGAGCAGCACCGCCCGGGCCCTGCGGCGCGAGCGGCGCAAGACCCGGCGCCAGGAGCGGTCGGCGGAGCGGACCAAGGAGCGGATACGCCGTCGGGGCGGCGGCGCGGGGCAGTTGTCGCACTCCTGACACCTCACGTGTCCCACGCGCCACACCTCATGTGTCCCACGTGACGTGTCAGGGGTCCCGCCTGACACGTCACAGGGCCCGGGAGACCGTCTCCATCGCGCCCGCGCCGCGGGCCAGTTCGCGCCGGGCCCGCATGAACGGGCGGGGGCGGTCCACGGAGAGCACCGCGGTCGTTCGGCCCTCGCGCTCGTACAGCGCGAGCAGGCCGTCCTCGCCCGGTACTCCGTCGGTGACCGTGCCCTCCGCGATACGGACGGTGTCGGTGTCGAGCCGCCGGCCGGCGAACTGGATCCGCGCCCCGTACTGGTCGGACCAGAAGTAGGGCAGCGGGCGCACGGTCTCCGCGGTGTACCCGGCCAGCAGGTTGCGTACGGCGATCCGGGGCTGCTCGGTGGCGCTGGTCCAGTGTTCGGCGCGGGTGCCGCCCACCCGGGCCACGTCGCCGACGGCGACCACCTGGGGCAGAGCCGTCGCGCAGCCGTCGTCGCACAGCACGCCGTCGTGGAGCGCGAGCGGCGAGCCCGCCAGCCAGCCGGTGTTGGGGACGGCGCCGATGCCGACGATCACGACATCGGCGGGGAGGAGACGGCCGTCGGAGAGTTCCACTGCGGTGACCGCGACCGTGCCGCGCAGTGCGGCGACGCCCGTGCCGGTGACCAGTTCGACGCCACCGCGACGATGCAGCGCGGCGCACAAGGCCGCCATCTCCGGGCCGAGTTGGGGCACCAACGGCAGCGGGGCCGCCTCCACGACGGTGACGTCGTGGCCGAGTCCGGCGCACGAGGACGCGGTCTCGGCGCCGATGAAGCCTCCACCGATGACGACGACGCGGCGGGCACCCGCGGTCAGTTCGGCGCGCAGGGTGCGCGCGTCGTCGAGGGTGCGCAGGGTGTGGACTCCGGCGAGTGCGGGACCGGGCAACCGGCGTGCCGAGGCTCCCGTGGCGATGACGACGCCGTCGCCGGAGACCGTACGGCCGTCGTCCAGGAGGACGGTGCGGCCGCGGGTGTCGAGGTCGCGGGCGCGGGTGCCGAGCAGCCACTCCGCGTCGAGTTCGGCCATCTCCTCGGTGTCGCTGAGGGCGAGTCGGTCCTCGTCGGCCCGGCCGGTGAGGAAGTCCTTGGACAGGGGCGGGCGGTCGTACGGGCGGTGCGGTTCGTCTCCGACCACCACCAACCGCCCGTCGAATCCCTGGGCGCGCAGCTCGCGGGCCGCGTACAGCCCGGAGAGCGAGGCCCCGACGACGACGACGGTCCTCATACGGACGGCTCCTTCCGGACGGCGGCGGGCGCGGGCCGCGCACTTCCGGGACCCGGTGCCGGGCGGCGCTCGGGCCTCTCGGGGGTGTGCCGGGCGGCGGCCGTGAAAAGGTGGAGGCCTGCCGTGCGCGCTGTCGTGCCCCTCGTGTGGGGGGTCGTCATGCCGCCGTGTCCTCCTCGGCTGCCACGTGGACATGGATGACACCGTCGTCGACGGTGACGCGGTGGGTGCGGACGGCGCGGCGCGCGGGCAGGCACGTCGGCGCTCCCGTGCGGAGGTCGAACGAGGCGGCGTGCAAGGGGCATTCGATCAGGCAGCCCTCCAGCCACCCCTCGGAGAGCGACGCGTCCTGATGGGTGCAGGTGTCGTCGATGGCGTACAGCTCGCCGTCGGCGTTGAACACGGCGATGGGCGGGACGGTGTCGACACGGGCGGACTCGCCCGCGGGGAGGTCATCAAGGCGGCAGACGGGAATCACGGGCCCCCCTCTCGGTCCAGGACCCACAGTCCTGGTCCTCACAGGTCCGGTCTGGTCCGAGACCTTCCCGGTCACGGACTCTTCGGTAACATGATGTTTCGTATGGCGCACGAGGGAGCGCTATGCGCAACAGAATCCGCGCGGGATGCCCGTCGCGTCAAGGGCTTCCGGCAGATGCGGCTCAAACCGGGCCGCCAGGTGGTGAGAGTTGAGCTATGACCCGCACTCAGAAGCAGGCTGACCGCACAGGGGAGACACCGGAGAAGCAGAGCAGAGGCGCGGGGAGCGCCGTCCAGTCGGTGGACCGCGCGGTGAGCGTGCTGGAGATCCTCGCCCGGCTCGGCGAGGCGGGCGTCACCGAGATCGCCGACGAGCTGGAGGTCCACAAGTCCACGGCCTTCCGGCTCCTCGGGGTACTGGAGAACCGCGGCCTGGTCGCCCAGGCGAAGGACCGCGGGAAGTACTTCCTGGGCGCCGGCGTACTACGCCTGGCGGGGGCGGCGGCAGTGCGTCTGGACATCTCGCAGGAGGGGGTGCCCGTCTGCCGCGAACTCGCGGACGAGCTGGGCGAGACGGTCAACATCGCGGTCCTCGACGACAACGCGGCGGTCAACATCATGCAGGCCCGCGGCGCCGCGTCGGTCACCGCGCAGAACTGGCTGGGCCGGCGCACCCCGCTGCACGCCACCTCCAGCGGCAAGGTCCTGCTGGCCCATCTGCCGCCGACGCTGCGCGAAGGGCTGCTGGCCAGGACCCTGCCGCGCTTCACCGAGCGCACGATCACGGGCACGGCCGCGCTGCGCGCCGAGTTGGAGGCCGTGGTGGAGCAGGGGTACGCGTTCGCCCTGGAGGAGCTGGAGCTGGGGCTGGCCGCCACGGCCTCGCCGGTGCGCGCGCACGACGGCAAGGTGATCGGCGCGATCAGCGTCTCCGGGCCGGTGTACCGGCTGGATCCGGACCGGCTGCCGGAGCTCGCCAAGCGCACGGTCGCGGCCGCCGCCGACCTCTCGCGCCGGATGGGATACGGCTTCTGACGGAAGCGGAATCGGACGCGGACCGGAGCGGCACGTCGGGCTCCGTACCGAGGCGGAACCCGACACGGACCGGAGCCGGCCACCGGGTTTCGCGGCACGGCGGAACCGGACGCGGAACCCGGCGCGGGGTCAGGAACACCTGGCCCCGCGCTTCTGTGTGTCGGGCAGATTTCGGGCGCCCGGTTCCTTTTGCCAAGGGTTAACCCGTACCTCTTGACGGCCGCCTGGAGGCGTTCTCACTATGTTCCTCATAGCGCAACCCATAGTGCATTGCGCAACAGCAGAGGAGCTAGGTCGTGCCATACGAGGTCCGTGCCGTAGTCGCTGTGAAGAAGGGCGCACCCGTCGAGGTGCGGACGATCGTCGTTCCCGATCCCGGTCCGGGCGAGGTGCTCGTCACCGTGCAGGCCTGCGGGGTCTGCCACACCGATCTGCACTATCGCGAGGGCGCGATCAGCGACGACTTCCCGTTCCTGCTGGGCCATGAGGCGGCCGGCACGATCGAGGCGGTCGGTGAGGGCGTCACCGACCTCACGCCCGGCGACTACGTGGTCCTCGCCTGGCGGGCCCCCTGCGGTTCCTGTCGCTCCTGCCGCCGTGGCCGCCCCTGGTACTGCTTCGACTCGCGCAACGCCACCCAGCCGATGACCCTGCTCGACGGCACCCCGCTCAGCAACGCGCTCGGCATCGGCGCCTTCGCCGAGAAGACCCTGGTCGCGGCGGGCCAGGCCGTGAAGATCAACCCCGCGGCCCGTCCCGAGGCCGCAGGTCTGATCGGCTGCGGGGTGATGGCCGGCTACGGCGCGGCCGTGAACACCGGCAACGTCGGGCGCGGTGACACGGTCGCCGTCATCGGCTGCGGCGGTGTCGGCGACGCGGCCATCGCGGGCGCCTGCCTCAACGGCGCCATGAAGGTCATCGCCGTGGACATCGACGACAAGAAGCTCGACCGGGCGGAGCGGTTCGGCGCCACCCACACGGTCAACTCCCGCGGCACCGACCCGGTCGAGGCCGTGCGCGCGCTCACCGACGGCTTCGGCGTCGACATCGCCATCGACGCCGTGGGCCGCCCGGAGACCTTCGAGCAGGCCTTCTACATGCGCGATCACGCGGGTCTGCTGGTGCAGGTCGGCGTGCCGACCCCGGAGATGAAGGTCGAACTCCCGCTGATCGACGTGTTCTCGCGGGGTGGCGCGATCAAGTCCTCCTGGTACGGCGACTGTCTGCCCAGCCGCGACTTCCCGTTCCTCATCGACCAGTACCTCTACGGGATGCTGGACCTGGGCGCGTTCGTGTCGGAGACCATCACCCTCGACCAGGTCGAGGAGGCGCTGTCGAACATGCACCTCGGTGAGGTACTGCGCTCGGTGGTGGTCCTGTGAGCGGCCGAACCACGGACCCGGGCACACACACGGGCACGCCCGGAACCAGTCCCCGCGTGGTCGTCGTCGGCGCCGGCATCGTCGGCTGCTCCCTCGCGGACGAGCTGACCGCCCGTGGCTGGACCGACGTCACCGTCCTCGAACAGGGGCCGCTGCCCGCTCCCGGCGGCTCCACCTCCCACGCGCCGGGTCTGGTCTTCCAGACGAGTCCGTCCAGGACGCTCACCGCCTTCGCCCGGTACACGGTCGAGAAGTTCACCTCCCTTGAGGTGGAAGGGGTCTCCTGCTTCGACCAGGTGGGCGGTCTGGAGCTCGCGACGACTCCCGAACGGCTCGCCGAACTGCACCGCAGGGCCGGTTACGCCGCCTCCTGGGGCGTACGCGGTGAGATCGTGAGCCCCGCCCGCTGCAAGGAACTCTGGCCCCTGATCGACGAATCGATGGTCCTCGGCGGCTTCCACACCCCCGACGACGGTCTGGCCCGCGCCCTGCTCGCGGCCCGCGCCCAACTGGAACGGGCCGAGAGTCGCGGCGCCCGCTTCCTCGACCGGCACACCGTCACCGGGATCGAGCAGGCGGCCGGCAGGGTCACCGCCGTCGTCACCGACCAGGGCGTCTTCCCCGCCGACCACGTCGTCTCGGCGGCCGGATTCTGGGGGCCGGTGATCGGCCGCATGGCCGGAGTCGACGTACCGCTGCAGCCGCTGGCGCACCAGTACGCACGGACGAGGCCCCTCCCCCAGCTGGCCGGGGCCACCGCGGAGGCGTCGAGGCCGATCCTCCGTTTCCAGGACCGCGACCTCTACTTCCGCGAGCACACCGACCGCATCGGCATCGGCAGTTACGCCCACCGGCCGCTCCCCGTGGACCCGTTCGCCGTCCCCGGCTACGACGAGGCGCGTGCGAACGACCTGGAGATGCCGTCGTCGTTGCCCTTCACCGAGGAGGACTGGGCGCCGAGCTGGGACGACTGCCGGCAGTTGCTGCCCGCGCTGCGCGCGAGCGAGATCGAGGAGGGCTTCAACGGCGTCTTCTCCTTCACCCCGGACGGCATGCCCGTCCTCGGTGAATCGCGCGCCGTGCGCGGCTTCTGGCTGGCGGAGGCCGTGTGGGTGACCCACTCGGCGGGTGTCGCCAAGGCCGTGGCCGAGTGGATGGTCGACGGCCGCCCCGGGATCGACGCCCACGAGTGCGACCTCACGCGCTTCGAGGACGCCCAGCGCTCGCCCGCGTACATCAGGGAGCGCGGCGCGCAGCAGTTCGTCGAGGTCTACGACGTCCTGCACCCGCTCCAGCCGATGGAACGGCCGCGTCCGCTGCGGGTCAGCCCGTTCCATGCCCGTCAGCAGGAACTGGGCGCGTACTTCCTTGAGGGCGGCGGCTGGGAGCGTCCGCACTGGTACGAGGCGAACGCGCCGCTCGCCGCCGGTCTCGACGTACCCGCGCGCGACGCCTGGTCGGCGCGCCACTGGTCGCCCGTCGCGGCGGCCGAGGCGCGGGCGACCCGCGAGAAGGTCGCGCTGTACGACATGACCCCGCTGCGGCGCCTCGAAGTGACCGGCCCGGGCGCGCTCGACTTCCTGCACGGCATGACCACCAACAACCTCCGTAAGAAGCCCGGCGCGGTCACCTACACCCTGCTCCTGGACCGGACGGGCGGCATCCGGTCCGACCTCACCGTCGCACGCCTGGGTCCCGACCGGTTCCAGGTGGGCGCCAACTCCCCGGCGGACCTGGACTGGTTGGTCCGGCACGCCCCCGACGGCGTACACATCCGGGACATCACGTCCGGCACGTGTTGTATCGGCGTGTGGGGGCCGCTCGCCCGCGCGCTCGTGCAGCCGCTCACCCGCGACGACTTCTCCCACGAGGGGTTCGGCTACTTCCGCGCCAAGGAGACGTACATCGGTCATGTGCCGGTCACCGCAATGCGGTTGAGCTACGTCGGTGAGCTGGGCTGGGAGCTCTACACCAGCGCCGACCTCGGGCTCCGCCTCTGGGACACGCTCTGGGAGGCGGGGCGGGAGCACGGTGCGATCGCGGCCGGGCGTTCCGCGTTCAACAGCCTGCGGCTGGAGAAGGGGTACCGCGCGTGGGGGGTCGACATGACCGACGAGGACGATCCGTACGAGGCGGGGGTGGGGTTCGCCGTCCGGCTGGACAAGGGGGAGTTCTTGGGCATGCGGGCGTTGGAGGGGCGCGGCGAGCCGCAGCGTCGGCTCACGCCGTTGCTGCTCGACGACCCGTCGTCCGTGGTTCTCGGCAAGGAGCCGGTGTACGTCGGCGGGGCGCCCGCGGGCTATGTCACCAGTGCGGCGTACGGGTACACGGTGGGGCGGTGTGTGGCGTACGCGTGGTTGCCGGTGTTGCCCGTGGGGGCGGGGGTCTCTGTCGAGTACTTCGGGGAGAAGGTGGGGGCGACGGTAGTCGGTGAGCCTGTTTTTGATCCGGCTATGAGCCGGATTCGGTGCTGATCCGTCCCGGAGGGGAACCGTGGGCAGGGCTGCGGGGCCGCGCCGTTCCCCGCGCCCCTGAAAGCGACAAGATCGCGCCGTTCCCCGCGCCCCTTGAAAGACAACAGACTGCGCCGTTCCCCGCGCCCCTGAGAAGCAACGGCACCGGAGGTTTTTGTGTCAGGCAGTTTCGACGTCATCGTCATCGGTCTCGGTGGTATGGGTAGTGCCGCCGCTCATCATCTGTCCTCCCGTGGTGTGCGGGTGCTCGGGCTGGAGAAGTTCGGGCCCGTGCACAACCGCGGGTCCAGTCACGGGGGTTCGCGGATCACGCGGCAGTCGTATTTCGAGGACCCCGCGTACGTGCCGTTGCTGCTGCGCGCGTACGAGCTGTACGAGGACGTGGAGCGGGCCACCGGGCGGGACATCGCCACCCTGTGCGGCGGTGTGATGATCGGCCGGCCCGATTCGCTCACCGTCTCCGGTTCGCTGCGCTCGGCCACCCAGTGGGACCTGCCCCACGAGATGCTCGACGCGGCCGGGATACGCCGCCGCTTCCCCACCCTCGCCCCGCAGGACGACGAGGTCGGGCTCTTCGAGGAGAAGGCCGGTCTGGTCCGTCCCGAGAACATGGTCGCGGCCCATCTCCAGCTCGCCGCCCGGCAGGGCGCCGACCTGCACTTCGACGAGCCGATGACCCGCTGGGAGCCGTACCGGGACGGCGTACGGGTGCACACGGCCGAGAACACGTACACGGCGGGCCAGTTGGTGATCTGCCCGGGCGCGTGGGCGCCGCGGCTGCTCACCGACCTCGGGGTGCCGTTCACCATCGAGCGGCAGGTCATGTACTGGTTCCAGCCCAGGGGCGGGGTCCGCCCGTTCCTGCCCGAGAACCACCCGATCTACATCTGGGAGGACGCGGACGACGTCCAGGTGTACGGCTTCCCGGCCATCGACGGGCCGGAGCTGGGCGCCAAGGTCGCCTTCTTCCGCAAGGGGCAGCTCTGCACACCGGAGACCATCGACCGGACGGTCCACGAGGACGAGATCCGGGCGATGGCGGACCACATGGCCCGCTGCATCCCCGACCTGCCCGGCACCTTCCTCAAGGCCGCCACCTGCATGTACTCCAACACCCCGGACGAGCACTTCGTCATCGCCCGGCATCCCGCGCACCCCGAGTCCGTGACCGTGGCCTGCGGTTTCTCCGGCCATGGCTTCAAGTTCGTGCCGGTCGTCGGCGAGATCCTCGCCGATCTGGCCCTGACAGGGACCACCGGTCACCCGATCGGCCTGTTCGACCCCCACCGCCTCGCCGCCGCGCCCGCCTGAGGAGTCCCCACGTGACGACGACCCCCCTGACCCACGCCTCCGCCGCCGATCCCGCCTCCGCCCACCTGTCCCCCAGCCTGATCAGCACGCTGCCGGGGCACTACTACACCGACCCGGCGATATTCCGGCAGGAGCAGGAACACCTCTTCGAGTCGATGTGGTTCTGCGCGGTCCGCGGCGCCGATCTGGCCAAACCCGGCGCGTTCCGCACGGTCCAGGTCGGCCGCGAGAACGTCCTGGTCACCCGGTCCCGTACCGGTGAGCTGCGGGCCTTCCTCAACATCTGCCGCCACCGCGGGGCCCGGCTCTGCACCGAGGAGGCCGGCGAGGTCCGGCGCAACCTCCAGTGCCCGTACCACGCCTGGACGTACGGCCTGGACGGGAAGCTGATCGCGGCGCCGAACCTGGTGAAGATGCCGGACGTCGATCGCGGGGAGTACGGGCTGGTCACCGTCGCGCTGCGGGAATGGCTCGGGTACGCCTGGGTGTGCCTGGCCGACGAACCGCCCTCCTTCGAGGAGACGGTGATGGGCGCGGCCGTCGAACGGCTCGGGAACGTCGCGGCCATCGAGCACTACGGCACGGAGAACCTCGCGCTCGGCACACGCATCACCTACGACGTGAAGGCGAACTGGAAACTGATCGTCGAGAACTTCATGGAGTGCTACCACTGCGCGACCATCCACCCCGAACTCACCGATGTCCTGCCGGAGTTCGCGGACGGTTACGCCGCCCAGTACTACGTGGGCCATGGTGCCGAGTTCGGCGAGGGGGTCAAGGGATTCACGGTCGACGGCAGCGAGGGATTCGGACGGCTGCCTGAGGTCGCGGAGGATCAGGACCGTCGTTACTATGCGATAACGGTCAAACCCACTGTGTTCATCAACCTCGTCCCCGACCATGTCATCCTGCACCGCATGTTCCCCCTCGCCGAGGACCGGACGATCGTGGAGTGCGACTGGCTCTACGCCCCCGAGGTCGTCGAGTCGGGCGCCGATGTGTCGAAGTCCGTGGAGCTCTTCCACCGGGTCAACGCCCAGGACTTCGAGGCGTGCGAGCGAACGCAGCCCGCCATGGCGTCCCGCGCCTATCGCAGGGGCGGGGTGCTGGTGCCCACCGAGCACCACATCGGGATGTTCCACGAGTGGCTCATCGGCATGCTGGGAGGCAGGGATGGCGGATCTCTACATCGGCGGCACCTGGACGAGCGCGCGGGAGAAACGCACCCGTGAGATCCGCTGTCCGGCCGACGGATCGCTCGTGGCGGTCGTCGACGAGGCGGGCGGCGAGGACACCGCCGACGCGATCGCCGCCGCGCGCCGCGCCTTCGACGAGGGTCCCTGGCCGCGGACCCCGGCAAACGAACGCGGCGATCTGCTGCTCCGCGTCGCCGACCTGCTCGCCCGCGACAAGGACGTACTCGCCCGGGCGGAGTCCCTCGACACCGGCAAACGCCTGGTGGAGAGCGAGTACGACATCGACGACATCGAGAACTGCTTCCGCTACTTCGGGCGGCTCGTGGGGAGCGAGTCCGGCCGGGTGGTGGAGACGGGCACGGAGGGCGTCGACAGCCGGGTCGTGCACGAACCGGTCGGTGTCTGCGCGCTGATCACCCCCTGGAACTATCCGCTGCTCCAGACGGCGTGGAAGGTAGCCCCGGCGCTGGCCGCGGGCAACACCTTCGTCCTCAAGCCGAGCGAGCTGACCCCGCACACCGCGATCCATCTGATGCGCCTCCTGGAGGAGGCCGGGGTGCCCGCCGGGGTCGCGAACCTGATTCTCGGCGCCGGCCCGGAGGCGGGCGCTCCGCTGGGCGACCATCCGGACGTGGACCTGGTCTCCTTCACCGGCGGTCTGCAGACCGGACGCAGGCTCATGGCCGCGGCGGCCGGGACGGTGAAGAAGGTCGCCCTCGAACTGGGCGGCAAGAACCCGAACATCGTGTTCGCCGACGCCGACTTCGAGACGGCCGTCGACATGGCGCTGACGGCCGTCTTCCTGCACTCCGGGCAGGTCTGCTCGGCCGGGGCACGGCTGCTGGTCGAGGACTCCCTGCACGACCGTTTCGTCGACGAGGTGGTCCGCAGGGCCCGGCTGATCAGACTGGGCGGGCCGTTCGACGAGCGGGCGCAGACCGGGCCGCTGATCTCGGCGGCCCACCGGGCGAAGGTCGAGGCGTACGTGGCCAAGGGGCTGGAGGAAGGGGCGGTCCTGCGGTGCGGAGGGGAGCGGCCGGCCGAGCCGCCGCACCCGGACGGCTTCTACTACCCGCCGACCGTGCTCGACGAGTGCTCCGGAGGGATGTCCGTCGTCCAGGACGAGTCGTTCGGGCCGGTCCTGACCGTGGAGCGGTTCGCCGACGAGGCGGAGGCGGTCCGGCTGGCCAACGCCACGATCTACGGGCTGGCCGGCGGCATCTTCACGTCCGACGAGGCGAAGGCGCAGCGCGTCGCGTCGGCGCTGCGCATCGGAACGATCTGGATCAACGACTACCACCCGTACGTCCCGCAGGCGGAGTGGGGAGGGTACAAGCAGTCCGGGTTCGGGCGGGAACTCGGACCTGCCGGCCTCGCCGAGTACCGCGAGACCAAGCACATCTGGCGCACGACGAACCCGAGTCCGCAGGGCTGGTTCTCCTGAACCACGCCCACCGGGCCGGATGTGCGGATCCACCGCTCATGGCAGGGGATTCCGCGGATCCAACGCAAGAAACCGGCACTGCCCATGGTCATAACCGGCCGCGAGCACCGTAAGATCCAGCCTTCTTCACCCTGAGATCCAGCACCCGTACACCAACGGCCCCGCACGAGCCGCGCTCCCCTCCCGCCCGGGAGAACTCCCCCTTCCCCAGGAGGCCGCTCATGACCACCACCGAGCAACCACCGGAGCAACCAGCCGGCAGCCACGGTCACCACGACAAGCACGGCCACGACGACTCGGAACTCAACGAGTTCGGCTACAAGCCCGAGTTGAAACGCACGCTCGGCAACTTCCACACCTTCGCCGCCGGTATCAGCTACATCTCCATCCTCACCGGTACCTTCCAGCTCTTCTACTTCGGCTACGGCAGCGGCGGGCCCGCCTACTGGTGGTCCTGGCCCATGGTGTTCGTCGGCCAGTTCATGGTCGCGCTCTGCTTCGCCGAACTCGCCGCCCGCTATCCCGTCGCCGGTTCCGTCTACAACTGGTCGAAGAAGATAGGCAATCCGCACATAGGCTGGCTGGCCGGCTGGACGATGCTGATCGCCTCGGTCGTGTCGATCGCGGCCGTGGCGCTCGCGTATCAGCTGACGCTCCCTCAGATCTCCTCCGTCTTCCAGTTCGTGGGCGACGGCACGGGCAAGTACGACGTGGCCACCAACGCCGTGCTGCTGGCCTCCGTCCTCATCGTCTTCACCACTCTCGTCAACGCCCTCGGTGTGAAGCTGATGGCCCGGATCAACACGGCGGGCGTCTTCATCGAGCTGATCGCCACCGTCGTACTGATCGTGCTGTTCGCCGTGCACATCACCCGTGGCCCGGGCGTCGTGCTGGAGACGAACGGCACGGGAGCGGGCCAGCCCGGCGGCTACTTCGGCGCGTTCCTGGTCGCGTCACTGGCGTCCGCGTACGTGATGTACGGCTTCGACACGGCCGCCTCGCTCGGCGAGGAGTCCCTCGACCCGTCGCGCAACGCGCCGCGCGCCATCATCCGCGCCATCGTCGCCTCGTTCGTCCTCGGCGGACTCGTGCTGCTGCTCGCGCTGATGAGCGTGTCCAGCCTGAAGGGCGACCGGCTGTCCACGGACGGCCTGCAGTACGTCGTCCTCAACGTGCTCGGCGAGGACGCGGGCAAGGCCATGCTGTGGTGCGTGTTCATCGCGGTCACCGTGTGCGCCCTGGCCGTGCACACGGCGGCGATCCGGCTGGCCTTCGCGATGGCGCGGGACAACAACCTGCCCGCCTCCTCCAAGCTGGCCAAGGTCCATCCGCGCTTCCAGACCCCGATCCTGCCCGCGGTGATCATCGGAGTCCTCGCGCTGGCCATCCTGGTGGTCAACATCCGCCAGCCGCAGATCTTCACCGTGGTCACCAGTATCGGCATCATCCTGATCTATCTCGCGTATCTGCTGGTCACCGGGCCCATGCTGGTGGCCAGGCTGCGTGGGCAGTGGCAGCCCGCGGGCGGGGGCAGGTTCTCGCTCGGCCGCTGGGGACTGCCCGTCAACATCGTCGCCGTGGTGTGGGGCACGGCCATGATGATCAACCTGATCTGGCCGCGCGCCGCGGTCTACAACGCGGCTGCTCCCTACCACTGGTATCTGCGGTGGGGTGCCGTCCTGTTCGTCGGCATCGTGATGGGCGGCGGCTTCGCCTACTACTGGTTCGTGCAGCGGCACCGCACGGGGGTGCTCGCGGAGCACCAGTACCGGGCCGCCGACACGCCCCTTCCGCCCGCCTCCCCCGCGTCGACCCCGACGGCCGACTGAGCGGCGGACTGAGTTGCGTGGCCGACTGAGCGGCCGATAGAGCCCTCACCCCCGCCCGCCCCGCGAGCAGAACGACTCACGAACTGCAAGGAACGCCAGAGCTCCAGGACTCCAAGGAGGTCAACTGCCCATGCAAGAAGACGAGTTCGACTATGTGGTGGTGGGCGGGGGCACCGCGGGCAACGTGGTCGCGGCCCGGCTCTCCGAGGACCCGGCCGTCACGGTCTGCGTCCTGGAGGCCGGCCCCAGTGACGTCGGCGACGACGCCGTCATGAAACTGGAGCGCTGGATGGGGCTCCTGGAGTCCGGCTACGACTGGGACTACCCGGTCGAGCCGCAGGCCAGCGGCAACAGCTACATGCGGCACGCCCGCGCCAGGGTCCTCGGCGGCTGCTCCTCGCACAACTCCTGCATCGCCTTCTGGGCACCGGCCGAGGACCTGGACGACTGGGCCGCCGCGGGGTGTACGGGATGGAGTTCGGCCGAACTCTTCCCGCTCTACCGGCGGCTGGAGAACAACGACGCTCCCGGCGAGCACCACGGCCGCACAGGCCCGGTGAAGCTGCGTACGCTCAAGAGCGACGACCCGTGCGGTACCGCCCTGCTGGAGGCCTGCGCCCAGGAGGGCATCCCGACGACGCCCTTCAACTCGGGCAGGACCGTCGTCCGGGGCGCCAACTGGTTCCAGATCAACTCCGACGAGAACAACATCCGGCAGTCCTCGTCGGTCGCGTATCTGCACCCGATCCTCGGCAAGCGCCCGAACCTCGACGTACGCACCGGGGTGCGCGCCAAGAAGCTCGTGCTCGACGGGCGGCGCTGCGTGGGCGCCGAGTATCTGGACCCCGACCTGATCCACACCCGGACGGTACGGGCCAGGCGCGAGGTGATCGTGTCCTGCGGCTCGATCGACAGCGCGAAACTGCTGATGCTGTCGGGCATCGGGCCCGCCGGGCATCTGCGCGAGGTGGGCGTCGACGTGGTGGTGGACGCGGCCGGTGTGGGCGAGAACCTCCAGGACCACCCCGAGGGCGTCATCATGTGGGACGCCGAGCAGCCGATGACGACCACTTCCAGCCAGTGGTGGGAGGCGGGCATCTTCTACGACACCGAACCGGGGCTCGACCGGCCCGACCTGATGTTCCACTACGGGTCGGTGCCGTTCGACATGAACACCGCGCGGTGGGGCTATCCGACCTCCGAGAACGCGTTCTGCCTCACACCGAACGTCACCCGCGCGAAGTCCCGCGGCACGGTCCGGCTGCGGACCCGCGACTACCGGGACAAGCCGAGGGTCGATCCGCGGTACTTCACGCACGAGCACGACGTGCGCGTGATGACGTACGGGCTGAAGCTGGCCCGGCGGATCGCCGCGCAGCCCGCGCTGAGCGGGTGGGCGGGAGCCGAGCTGGCCCCCGGCCCCGACGTCCGGACGGACGACGAGCTGCTCGACTACATCCACAAGACCCACAACACCGTCTACCACCCGTCGTGCACGGTGAAGATGGGTGCGCCTGGGGACCCCTCCGCCCCGCTCGACCCGCGGTTGCGGGTCAAGGGGGTGGAACGGCTGCGGGTCGCGGACGGGTCGGTGATGCCGGATCTGGTCAGCGTTAATCCGTGCATCACGACGATGATGATCGGCGAAAAGTGCGCCGATCTCCTGAAAGAGGATGCGTAAGGCGTCCCTCAGGGGCGCGGGGAACTGCGCGACCAGCCCTCAGCGGGCCCGCAGTTCCCCACCACCGCCCGGTTACGGGGCACTCGGCGCGGGCCGCTTGTACATGCGGGTCGCCGTGATCTCCGTATGGGCGGCCTCCCCCGCGGGGACCTCCCTCGGGAGCCCCGGACGCAGGTGTTCCTCCACGCTGATGTACTTGAGGCCCGCCCGCAGGTCCGCGTCGTTGCGCAGACGGATGACCAGCGGGAACTCGGCGAGCGCGGTCGTGTCGAACAGGCCCGTCGTGTACAGGAGCTGGACTCCGAGCGCGTCGGACACGGCCCGCTGCAGCTCCAGCAGATACGTCGCGTTGGCACGCCCGATGGGGTTGTCCAGGAACAGCGTGCCGGCGTGGCGGTGCTTGTCCCGGCCGCGGTCGTTCGAGCGCAGGGCCGCCATCGTGCAGTACAGCGCGATCGCCGCGGTGAGCAGCTGCCCGCCGGAGAACACGTCGCCCATCTGCCCGACGGGGACGCGCTCGGCGCGCAGTACCGCGTCGGGCTTGAGGATCTCGACGGCGACGCCCTTGGGCTGAAGGGCCGCGCCGACCGCCCTGAGCAGCAGGGACATCCCGTCGCGGCGCAGGTCCGAGTTCTTCTTGACGGCCGCCCTGGTCGCCTCGTCGACGACCTCGCCGAGCCGTTCGGCGAGCGTGGCCTGGTCGGGTTCCTCGAAGCGGATCCGCAGGAACTCCTGCCCCGACCACTCCCCCAGTCCTTCCGGCAGGCGGGAGAGCCGCTGGGCCGACCGCAGGGTGGCGAGCGCGGACTCGACCATGCCGCGCAACCGGTCCACGATCGAGTCGCGGTTGCGCTCCAGCTGCGCCAACTCGTCGGTGAGGACCCGCAGTCGGGGTGCGAAGGCGTCCGCCCACTTCTGCGCGTGCTCGGGCAGCGCGGACGCGGGCAGCTCCCGGATCTGCTGACGCGCGGGGGTGCGCACCTGTTCGTAGCGCGTGGAGTTGGCGTGCCGTACGAGGATGTCGCTGGCCTCACGCACGGCCGCCTCGGCGGCGGAGAGGTCGGCCGCGCAGCCGCGCAGGGAGCGGCGGGCCTCGGCGGCGGACTGCCTGGCCTCTTCGAGCGTGCCGGGGTAGGGCTCGGTCTCCTCCTGCTCGTCGTCCGCGTGCTCCCGCAGGAGGTCCCGGAGCAGGGCGGCCGTCTCGTCGAATCCGCCGCCCGCCTCCTCGGCGGCACGGTGGGCATCGAGCAGCTCGGTGTGCGCGGCGCGCGCCTGGCTCAACGCCTCGGTGCGGGAGGCGAGTTCACCGGTGGCGGTGCGCAGCAGGCTCTGTGCGTGCTCCGCGTCGCGCGGCACGAGGTCGTCGGGCAGCTCGGTGTGGGCGTCGGCTTCCTCGGGCGCGTGCCGCTCGGCCTCGCCGCGCAGCCGGCCGAGCTGTTCGCTCGCGGTCGACACGCGGCCTTCGAGGAGCTGGACCAGTTCCTCGGCGCGGGCCACGGCGGCCTGCCGGGACGGCCCGTCGGAGCCGTCGGTGGACTCCAGGAGCTGGGCGGCCCGCGTACGCACCTTGTTGGTCAGCCGGTTCAGCTCCGTGAGCGCGGTGCTCTCGTCGCTCTCGGCCCTGGCCTGCTCGGCGCGCAGATCGGCGCCGACGCCGACCTTCTCGTACAGCTGGGAGGCGGCCCGGTAGGCCTCGCGGAGGGCGGGCAGCGACGACTTCGCGGCTTCCGGTGCCTCTTCCGGCAGGTCGTCGGGGGCGCCCGCGATCTCCGCGCGCTCGGCGCGCAGCGCACGGGCCGTGCGGCGGGCGTCGTCCGCTGCGCGCTGGGCGCCGCGCCGGTCCTCGTCTGCGGCGCGGGCCCGTTCCAGACAGGCCTGGGCGCGGGCCTCCGACTCGGCCGCCTCGTCGGCCAGTTCGCGTACCTTGACCTGCCAGCCGGCGCGCTCGCGCAGCCGGAAGGCGAGTCCGGCCAGTGGGTCGGCGGCGAGCCGGGCCCGCTGCGCGGCCTCCTGCCGCTCGTCGCGCACGAGGGCGGCCTCGGCCGCCGCCTCGTCGGCCTCGGTCCGCACGGCACGCGCCTCGGCCAGCTCGGCCTCGGCCTCCTCGGCGAAGGTACGCGCGTCACCGGCCGCCGTGGCCAGTTCGGTGAGCCGTCCCGCCGGGCAGCCCGTCCGCCAGGAGGCGAGCCGCGCGGCCAGCTCCCGGTCCTTGGCGAGCCGGGCGGCCGACTCGCGGATCTCGTCGTCCCGCTCGGCCGCGCGCGTACGCAGCGCCTGCCGCTCCTCGTCGGCGGCGTGCTCGTCGTGCATGGCCGGGTTCGGCGGTACGAGGAAGACGTCGTCCCCACCCGCGCCGGGGGCCGGGGTCGGGGCGAGCAGCGCGGCGGCCGTGCCGACCGCCACCGTGGAGCGCGGGAGCAGCGCGGCGTCGGTGAGGGCATCCCGGGCGCGGGCGTGGGTGTCCGGGTCGGTGATGATCACACCGTCGACGAGTTCGGGCCGGGCGGCCAGGACACGCGCGTGGTCGACGGGGTCGACGGCCTGCGCGAGATAGCGCCAGCCGGGCAGCGCGGGGATGCCGTGCTCGCCGAGGTACTCCACGGTGGCGAGCACGTCGGGGCCGGGCGGCAGCAGGCCGCCGTCGCCGAGCGCGCCGAGGATCCGGGAGTCGTCGGCCGCGGCGGTCCGCAGCTCGAAGAGCTGGCGTTCGGCGGAGGTGACGGTGTCGTCGAGGAGCTGTCGCAGCTCGTCGGCGTAGTGGTCCAGCTCCTGGGGGGTGAGGGGGCCGTCGGCCGCGGAGTCGTCGGAGCCGTGGAGAGCGCGGGAGCGGGAGCCTTGTGACGCTTCCTCTTCAGGAGTGCCCCTGCCGTCGGCGCGGTCCTCCGTGGCGGCCGAGTGCCGGGGTCCCGGCAGCGACGGGCGCCGGGAGCTTCCCGAACCGCCGGAGCCTCCCTGACCTCCAGTCCCTCCCTGGCCGCCGGGGCTCCCGGGCAGGCCGAGCAGTTCGGCGAGCCGCTCCTCCTCCGCCAGGGCCTGGGCGACCCGCCGTTCCGCGTCGTACGCGTGCTCGGCCGCCGTCGCCGCGTCGGCCGCGCGGGCCGCCGTCAGCTCGGCGCGGGACTCGGCGGACGCGGCCTCACGGGCATGGTCCGCGGTGCGGCGGGACGCCTCGCGCGCGGTGTCCCAGGCGGCGACGGCCGTCTTCTCGGCATCGCTGGCGGCGAGCGCGGCGCGGGCCGGGTCGGCGTCGGGGGCGGTGTCGTCGAGCCAGCCTGCGCGCACCGCCTCGGCGGTCTCCTGCTCGACCTCGCCGAGACGCTGGCGCAGATGGCCGACCTCACTGCGGGCGCGCTGCGCCTCGGTGGCGGCGGACGTCGCGTCCCGGTGGGCCGCCTCACCGACCTCCTGGAGCGAACTGGACCGCTCCTCCTCCTCGTTGGCGACCGCTTCGGCCCCTTCGGCGGCGGCGTGCAGGGCGCGTACGAGGTCGACGGCGGCCTTGGCCCGGGCGGCGAGGGCGGGGGCGGCGTCCCGCTCGGCCTCGCGGATCGCGGCTGCCACGCGCGTGGAGCGGTCGGCCGCCGCGCGGTGCCGCAGCACGGCTTCCGCCGCCTGCCACGCGGAGTGCAGGGTGCGCGCGTCGGCGAGTTCCTTCTTCTGCGCGGCCGCGCCCTTCTCGGCCGCGGCGAGCGCCAGGGAGGCGTGCCGGTAGGCCAGTTCGGCCGCGATCAGCGCGCTGCGCTCCCGGGAACCCTCCGCCTCGGTGACGCGGTGGGCGGCGGTGGTGACCTGCTGGGCCAGGTCTCCGGTACGGCCCCGTTCCAGCACGGCGCGCGCGGAGAGCCGCCGGGCCAGCGTGCGCGTACGCCGCTCGGCGGCCGTGTGGATGTCGCGCGCGTGGGAACGCGCCCCGGCCGCGTCGACGATCCGTCCGAGCAGGTCCACGGAGCCGGCGGTGAACTCGCGCTCGGCGATCAGCTCGGCCCGTCGCCCCAGCTTGTTGCCGAATCCGGCCACCAGGTCGGCGAGGCCGTCGGTGTCCCGGGTGTCGGTGACCGCGCGCAGCAGCAGGTCGGTGAAGTCGGAGTCCTTCTTGACGGCGAAGAGACCGGCGGCCTCGCCCTCGTCGGCGTTCATCTCGCGCTGGTAGCGGAACAGTTCGGGGTCGAGGCCGAGGTCACCGAGGTGTTCGATCCACCGGTCGTGGATCTCCTCCCAGTGCACTTCGAGGTGCGGGTACGCCTTGCCCGCCTCGGTGAGCGCGTCCCGGAAGCCCTTCATGGTGCGGCGCCGGCCCTGCGCGCCCGAGGCCCCCTCGACGGGCGGCCGCACGGCGGTGGCCTCGGCGACCGGCAGGTTGTCCAGGCTCAGCCCGGGTCCCGGCCGGAAGGAGTACCAGGCCTCGGCGAACTTCCGCGGGTCGTTGGAGACCTGCCGCCCGCGCCACTCGCTGACCTTGCCGACCACGACGCACTCGCCGGTGAGCGTGTGCTGCCACTCCAGGGCCACATGCCCGCAGTCGTCCGCGAGCAGGAACTTGCGCAGCACTCCGGAGCTGGCGCCGCCCAGGGTGTTGCGGTGGCCGGGCAGCATCACCGAGAAGATCAGCTTGAGCAGTACGGACTTGCCGCCGCCGTTCTCCAGGAAGAGCACACCGGCGGGTGCGGGGCGGCGCGGCGGCCCGACGGGCTCCTCCTCGAAGAACTCCGCCTGCGTGGGCGCGGGGTCGGGCACGAGAGCGCCGACTCCGCGCAGGTCCAGCACGGTGTCGGCGTAGCGCGCACCGGCCGGCCCGATGGAGTAGAGGCGGACCCGGGACAGCTCGTACATGGCGGCGGACTCTCGTAGTCGTGAGTGGTGTGGGGGGGGAAGTGGCGGGAGGGGGCGGAGGGGAGTCGAAGGTGGCGGTGGTCGGGTCGTCGGACGGGGTCGGATCAGGCCGGTCCGGCCTGGGCTGGACGGGCCTGACCTGGACGGGTCGGGTGGGGTCGGGTCGGGGTCCGGTCGGCTACGAGTGGAAGGGCAGTCCGGCGTCCGCGGCCAGCTCCAGGTCGTCGGTGTCGTCGGCCGGCATCAGGCTCGCGGTGCCGTCGGTCACCGGCACGACCCCCAGCTCCAGCAGCTCGGCCAGGGCGGCGCTGCCCGCCATGTCTCGCACCTGGAGCTGATAGCGGGCGGTCGTGCGGTACGTCCCCCCGGCGTCGTCCCCGGTGCGCTGCAGAAACCCGGAGTCGGTGAGGAACGCGGCGGCCTTGCCGACGATGCCGGTGGTGGAACCGGCCAGTCTTCGCGCGTCCTTGGTGGCTCCGGCGGAGCTGCGCCGCGCCCAGATACGCCAGGCGGCCTCGAGCCCCGGCGCGTCCGTGGCCGGGTCGGTGTTCTCCCCCTGCTCCTCGGCCCGCTCCTCCAGACGCCGGCAGGCCTGCCGTACGAACGCGTCGACGCCGTTGACCGAGACGCGCCCGATGTAGCCGTCGTCCGCCAGGTCCTCGGGCCTCGGGAAGGCCAGGGCGGCGACGGCGAGGTGGGCGAGGCCGTGCAGGAACCGGTCGCCCGAGTCGGCGGACGCCCGGCGCGCGTAGTCACCCATGCGCACGGCGAACACCGAGTCCTCGGCGGCGGTCACCGCCATACCGGCCCGCGGGGACACCTCGAGGACGACGAGCCCGAGCCCGGTGGCCACGGCGTCGGCGAGCCGCGCGAAGGGGGGATCCTCGCGGTACCGCCGCAGCAGTTCCGCGTACTCCTGATCCCGCGCGGGCTGTGTCTTGGGCTGCAGCCCGAAAGCCACGAGCCGTGCCGCGTCCGCGGTGTCGGCAGGGGTGACGGGGGCACTCACCGCCGCGGCGACCGCCTCCGGCTCACTCCACTCGACCTGCTCACTCACGACTGACACTCCTTGCTACGAGAAACGCGACCCCTGTGCGTATCGGGGCCCAGGCCAGGCGCCCCCTCAGGGGTGCCCTCAGGGATGCGGGGAACTGCGCGACCGGCCACGGACGGCCCGCACGTCACAGCCCGCCCGCGGTACCCCACTCCGCTCCGGCAACCGCTCACGCGACCTCCGTCCGGCCGGCCGTCATCCCCGCGACATCCAGCAGAGCCATCCCCACGATGAGATCCGCCCCGCCGAACTCCTCGTCGTCCAGCTCGACCCCGTCGTCCACGGCGAACAGCAGCCGCTCCTCGCCCTGTCGGTACGCGGTACCGACCGGCGGACTGGCCGCGTGCACCGCCAGCAGGGCGACGAGATAGGGCAGTTCGGGATCCTGCCGCCGCGCGTCGGCGAGCAGCCCGGACAGCCGGCGCGGCGCGTCGGCCGGCAGGTCGAGCAGTTCCATGGCGGCGGCGAGCTGCTCCTCGCTGAACCGGCTGTCGTCCGGCGTGGCGATCAGGTCGGGCTCGGGCATCTCCGCCCCCAGATGCTCCCGCTCCACCGGCGGTGTCAGCAGCAGGTCGACCAGGTCACCGACCCGGACGGACGCGGGGGTGCGAAGCCCCGTCCCGCGCGCGAAGAACGCGTCGGTCACCCGCAGCGCCTGCTCCAGGGGCAGCGGCAGCACGGGGGCCACGAGATGGCCGTAGAGGTCTATCCCGGAGGTCGTCATCGGAGTCGCGAAGGCCTGCCGGTCCTGCTCCGCACGGAACAGCGGCCCGGCCTCCAGAAGCCGGGACTGCAACTGCGTGTGGCGCCGGATGCAGTCCTTCACGATGTCGACCAGCTCGGCGGCCCGGCGCTTCTGCTCGGGGTCCTCCGACTCGTCACGCGCCTTGCGGATGTTGGTGAGGATCGCGTTCTCGTGGCGGTAGCGGTCGGCCACGTGGTCGAGGGCCTCGGCGATCATGTCGGGCACGGCCTGCAGCCAGTCCACCGCCCGGACGTTGCGCCGGGTCGCGTCCAGGGCCCTGCGGAGCGTCTCCGAGTACTGCACGGTCCGGTAGCGGGCCTGCTCGGCGGCGAGCTGGGCGTCCGCGAGGCGGCCCCGGCTGATCAGCACCTCCAGCTTGACCTCGGCGGCGATCTGCGCGCTGGTGACGTCGGTGTCGAGGGCGCCCACGAGGACGTTGACCGCTTCGTCCGTCGTACGGAGGTACACGCTTCCTCCGTAACCCGCGACCTCCTCGATCAGCTTGAAGTCGTAGTCGCGGCGCACGTACGAGCCGTCGGGCGCGAAAGTGCCGTACACGGCGCGGAAGCCGCGGTCGACGCTGCCGACGTTGATCAGGTTCTCCAGGACCCAGCGGGCCACCCGCTCGTGCTCGGCGACCGGCCGGCGCGGGGCCTGGGCGGCGATGCGGGGGATGAGCCTGGCCACTATCTGGTCGTGGTCGGCGCCCGTGTCGAAGTCCATGTTCAGGGTGATCAGGTCGATGGAGGCGAGGGCGACCTCCGCCATGCCGTACACCGAGTACTCACCCGCGAGGTTCGCCTTGCGCACGTCGAGGTCGTGCAGGGGCGCGGTGCAGGCGAGCGCGCGCAGCCGCCGCGCCAGGCCCTCGTCGGCGGCCGGGCCCAGGGCGGGGCGCGGCCCCGCGCTGAGCTGGGGCGGAGCGCTGTCCGTCGATGCAGGCGAAGTCACGGTGCACAGACTAGGTCCTGGGTCTGACATCTACCGAAACGCTCCGCTGGGTGCGGTGGGGTGGTCGCGCGGTTCCCCGCGCACCTTGAAAGCGAAGGATTGCGCCGTTCCCCGCGCCCCTGGAAGGCGAAAGACCGCGCCGTTCCCCGCCCCCCTGAAGGACGAAAGACTGCGCCGTTCCCCTCGCCCCTTGGTGGTCCCGCCCCTATAGGGGTTCTGCCACTCTGCGGCTGTATACCTCCGTGACCCTTTTGCGGGAGTCGTCCAAGTACACCGCCAGGAGGCTTTCCGCCTGTTCGTGGTCGCCGGTCTGCAGGGCCTCCAGGATCTGGCCGTTGCGGGCCAGGTAGGGCTCGTGGAGGCGCTTCGGGTCGTCCACCAGGTGGAAGGCGAGACGGAGTTCGGCGAAGACGCTGCGCATCAGCTCGTCGGTGCGGGCACTGCCGGCGAGTGCCACCAGCTCCTGGTGGAAGTGGATGTTGGCCGTGCCCACGCCCTTCCAGTCGCCCTCGTGGGCCGCCCGCCGCCCCTCCGCGACCGACTCGGCGAGGCCGTCCAGCGCGTACGGCGGCTTGCCGAGGCCGCGGACGACCGCGCATTCGACCAGGCCGCGGGTGCGGTAGATGTCCTCGACGTCCTCGACGGTCAGCACCCGTACGAAGACACCGCGGTTGAGCTGGTGGACCAGCAGCCGTTCGTGCGTGAGCAGCCGGAACGCCTCGCGCAGGGTGTTGCGGGAGACGCCGAGCGCGCCGCCGATGCTGTCCTCGGACAGGCGCTTGCCGGGCGGGAAGTACCCGTCGGCGATCCGGCTCCGCAGGATGTCCGAGACCCGTTCGGCGGTGCTGGTGCGGCCCAGCAGCGCGCGGTCGTCCGCCAGTCCGTTCAGTTCGGCCACGCTCGAATTCAATCGCAGATACAAGAACGAAACAACATGGGTATTGAAGGATCGTTCAACGATCCTCTACCTTGCTAAGCAGGCACCGGATTTCGCCGGGCACCACCCGCTCGTCCCGGCGCCGACGACTTCCGCACGGCACGGCTCAGTCCCCAGCACCCTCCCGTCCCTCATCTGCGAGGTGCCCATGAGCACGACCCCTCCACCGCAGGCCCTGCCCCCCACCGAGACGCGCCCCGAAGCGGGTGTACCCACCGCCGACGAGGGCGCGTTCGCCTGGTTGCGGGCTCTCGGGCCGCGCGGCCGCCGTGCCTTCGGCGGCGCGTTCGGCGGCTACGGCCTGGATTCGTACGACTACTTCACACTGCCGCTGAGCATGGTGGCGCTGGCCGCGTACTTCGGTCTCAGCAGCGGTCAGACCGGGCTGTTCACGACCGTCACACTCGTCGTGTCCGCCGTCGGCGGCGCGGCGGCGGGTGTCCTCGCGGACCGGATCGGACGCGTCAAGGCGCTGATGATCACCGTCATCACGTACGCGGTCTTCACCGTGGCCTGCGGTTTCGCGCCCAACTACGAGACCCTGCTGGTCTTCCGCGCGCTCCAGGGGCTCGGTTTCGGCGGTGAGTGGGCTGTCGGCGCGATCCTGGTCGCCGAGTACGCGAGCCCCAGGCACCGGGGCCGTACGCTCGGCGCGGTCCAGAGCGCGTGGGCCGTCGGCTGGGGACTCGCGGTGATCGTCTACACGCTGGTCTTCCAGTTCCTCGACGACGACATCGCCTGGCGCGTGATGTTCTGGACCGGCGCCCTGCCGGCGCTGCTGGTCGTCTGGGTACGCCGTCAGGTCAAGGACGCCCCGGAGGCGGCCGAACGCCGCAAGGAGAGCCCCGAGAAGGGCTCCTTCGCGGCGATCTTCAAGCCGGGCACGGCCGCCGCGCCGGGCCTCCTGAAGACGACACTCTTCGCGGTCCTGCTCTCCACGGGCGTCCAGGGCGGCTACTACACGCTGGCCACCTGGGTACCGACGTACCTGAAGACGGACCGCGGACTGTCCGTCGTCGGCACCGGCGGCTATCTCGCGTTCCTGATCTCCGGAGCCTTCATCGGCTATCTGACCGGCGGTTATCTCACCGACAAGCTGGGCCGCAAACGCAACATCCTGCTCTTCGCGATCCTCTCGGCGATCTGCATCCTGGCCTACGCGAACATCCCGAGCGGCGCCAACACCCTCGTCCTCGTGCTCGGTTTCCCCCTCGGGTTCTGCATGTCGGCGATCTTCAGCGGCTTCGGCTCGTTCCTGAGCGAGCTGTATCCGACGGCGGTACGCGGTACGGGACAGGGCTTCACGTACAACACGGGCCGTGCCGTGGGCGCGGTCTTCCCGACCCTGGTCGGCTTCCTGGCCGACAGTTGGGGTGTCGGGGGCGCGCTGGTCTTCGGCGCGATCGGATACGGTCTCGCGGCACTGGCCCTGATCGGTCTGCCCGAGACCCGTGGGAAGGAGCTCCAGTGACCCGGCCCCAGAGCACACGGCACCGCCCGCTCAACCTTCTCGACGACCACGCGCACGCGTGGAGCCCGGCAGAGGCACGCTCCCGCTTCCGGGCGGGCGTGTCGGGTCCCACCGCGGGCTGCGCGGCGGGCCACACCCAGGCGAACCTGATCTCGGTACCCGCCGACTGGGCGTACGACATGCTCCTGTTCTGCCAGCGCAACCCGAAGCCCTGCCCGGTGCTGGACGTCACCGACGCCGGTTCCTGGACGACCGTCCTGGCCGACGACGCCGATCTGCGCACCGACCTGCCGCGCTACCGGGTGTGGGAGCACGGCGAGCTGGTGGAGGAGCCCACGGACGTGCTGGCCCACTGGCGCGACGACCTCGTGTCGTTCCTCATCGGGTGCAGTTTCACCTTCGAGTGGGCGCTGGCCGACGCGGGCGTCCCGATGCGCCACATCGAGCAGGGACGCAACGTCTCCATGTACGTGACGGGCCGCCAGTGCAGGCCCGCCGGACGGCTGCACGGGCCCATGGTGGTGTCGATGCGTCCGGTGCCGCCCGAACACCTGCCCGTGGCGATCCGGGAGACCAGTCTGCTGCCCGCCGTGCACGGCAGCCCGGTGTACTGCGGCGACCCGGGTGCCCTCGGCATCGAGGACCTGGGCCGCCCCGACTTCGGCGACCCGGTGGACTTCGAGCCGGACGACATCCCGGTGTTCTGGGCCTGCGGGGTGACGCCGCAGGCCGCGGTGATGGCCTCGCGCCCGCCGTTCGCCATCACCCACGCGCCGGGCCGGATGTTCATCACGGACGCCCGCGACGAGCAGTACCGCGTCGCCTGAGCCGTCAGAGCCGCCCGACCGGAGAACGGACACCTCATGACCTCCACCGGCACCCCCGTCGGTACCTCGATCGATCTCAACGCCGATCTCGGCGAGGGTTTCGGCCGCTGGCACCTGACCGACGACGAACAGCTGCTGTCCGTCGTCACCAGTGCCAATGTGGCCTGCGGCTTCCACGCCGGGGACGCCTCCACCATGCGGCGGGTGTGCGACCTCGCCAGCGAGCGCGGTGTACGGATCGGCGCGCAGGTCTCCTACCGGGACCTGGCGGGCTTCGGGCGGCGCGCGATGGACGTGCCGCCCGACGAACTGGCGGCCGAGGTGGCGTACCAGATCGGTGCCCTGGAGGTCTTCGCGCGCGCGGCGGGCGCGCGCGTGGCGTACGTCAAACCGCACGGCGCGCTCTACAACCGTGTCGTGCGCGACGAGGAGCAGGCGAGGGCGGTCGTGGACGGGGTACGGCTCGCCGACGCCTCGCTGCCGGTGCTCGGGCTGCCCGGCTCCCGGTTCCTCGACGTGGCGGCCGAGGCCGGGCTCCCGGTCGTCACGGAGGCGTTCGCGGACCGCGCGTACACCGACGAGGGCACGCTCGTGCCGCGCGGCCGGGAGAGGGCCGTGATCACCCGTTCGGAGGACGTCGTGGAACGCTCGGTGGGCCTCGCCCGTTCTGGTGTCGTCACGTCCCACTCGGGCCGTGACATCGCCGTACGGGCCCGCTCCCTGTGCCTGCACGGCGACACGCCCGGCGCGGTGGACCTGGCCCGCCGGGTCCGGGCACGGCTGGAGGAGGCGGGCGTCCGCGTGGAGGCGTTCGTATGAGGGCACTGCCGGTCGGCGACCGCGCGCTGCTCGTCGAGGTGTCCACGGACGAGGAGGCACAGGCCCTGCACGCCGATCTGCTCCGCCGTCGCGCGGAGGGTTCCCTCTCCGTGCGCGAGATCGTCCCCGCGGCCCGCACGGTGCTCCTGGACGGCCTCGACGACCCGTCCCCGTCCCGGCTGGCCGCGCAGCTGTCCACCGCCCGCCTCCCGCCCGTCCCGCCGCCCGCGAAGGACGTCGTGGAGATCCGGGTGCGCTACGACGGCCCCGACCTCGCGGCCGTCGCCGAGCTGTGGGGCGTGTCCCCGGACGAGGTGGCGCGCATCCACGCGGCGGCCGAGTTCCGGGTCGCCTTCTGCGGGTTCGCCCCCGGCTTCGGCTATCTCACCGGTCTCCCTGCCCGCTACGGCGTCCCCCGGCGCGCGACACCCCGTACGACCGTCCCTGCGGGCTCCGTCGGCCTCGCGGGCCCGTACACGGGCGTGTACCCGCGCTCGTCGCCGGGCGGCTGGCAGCTGATCGGCACGACGGACGCCGTCCTGTGGGACCACGCGCGTGTGCCGGCCGCGCTGCTGTCGCCGGGCACGCCGGTCCGCTTCGTGCCGGTGGACTCCTGATGACGGACCGCGCACTGGTCGTCGTTCGGGCCGGGGCGCTGACCACGGTGCAGGACCGGGGCCGCCCGGGCCACGCACACCTCGGCGTACCGCGCTCGGGTGCCCTGGACGCGCCCGCCGCCGCCCTGATGAACCGGCTCGTGGGCAATCCGCCCGACGCGGCCCTCCTGGAGACGACGCTCAACGGCTGCGACCTGCGGCCGCGTTCGGCGGTCACGGTCGCCGTAGGGGGCGCCCCGTGCCCGGTGTCCGTGAACGGCCGCCCGGCCCCGTGGGGTGCCCCGGTACACCTGCCTGCCGGCGCCCTGCTGTCGGTGGGAACGGCTGTCTCCGGAGTACGCGCCTACGTGGCCGTGTCGGGCGGGGTGACCGTCGAGCCGGTCCTGGGCAGCCGCTCGACGGACCTCCTGTCGGGCCTCGGCCCGCCGCCCCTCACCGCCGGAACGGTGCTGCCCCTGGGGAAGCCGTACTCCCTCCCCGCGCGCGTGGACGTCGTCCCGCAGCCGTCCCCGCCGGCCGAACTCGTCCTGCGGGTGACGCCCGGCCCACGCGACGACTGGTTCACGGCGGCGGCCTGGCACACGTTCACCACGCACACCTACCGGGTGTCCTCGGCGAGCAACCGCATCGGCCTGCGCACGGAGGGGCCCGCCCTGGAGCGGGCGATCGGCGGCGAACTGCCCAGCGAGGGCATGGTCCTGGGCGCGGTCCAGGTCCCCCCGGACGGCAGCCCGGTGGTCTTCCTGGCGGACCACCCCACAACAGGCGGCTACCCGGTCATAGCCGTGATCCACCCCAAAGACCTCCCCCCCACAGCCCAGGCAACCCCGGGCACCCCACTCCGCTTCGTCCTAGGCGGCCCAGCCCTCTAGGGGCACGGGGAACGCCGCAATCTTTTCGCCTTTAGGGGCGCGGGGAACGGCGCAGTCTTTTCGCCTTTAGGGGCGCGGGGAACGGCGCAATCTTTTAGGGGGCGCGGGGAACGGCGCGGCCAGCACAACGAACCCGCACCAACCCACCGCACCCCAGGGGCAAAACACACCCGAAGCCTCACGCCGCGTCGGCCTGATCCGCCACCGCCACCCCCGCGAGCGCAGCCGCCACCGCCCGAGACGCCGCGAGATCGAGCCGCACGCCAGTGCCCCGCACCCGATGCCGCACCTCGGAAGCGGCGAGGCCGAGAAGCTGCGGCAGCAGGTCGGTGCACCGCCGGGCCACCCACCCCGTCCCAGAGGTCGCCAGCCACCACAGGCTCGCCGACCGCGAGGGCCCGGGAAACTCGGGCACAGCACTCGGCACCGGCCCCGAGGCGAGCCCCGCCTGCGCCAACAGCGCGTGGAAGTGCAGCGCGAGCTGCCGATGCCCCCGTTCCCCCGGATGCAGCCGGTCCGCGCTCCACATGCCCCGGTCCGTGACCCAGTCACCCTCCGCGGCATGCAGATGCACGGCCCCGTACCGCTCGGACAGCGCGTGCACGACCGCGTTCACGGCCCGCTGACGCCGTGCCAGCGGCCGCGCGAGCGCCCCCGGCAGCCCCAGCATCGTCCCGGGGTCGGGCAGACACGCGGTGAGGAGGACGGCCCCCTGTCCGGTGAGCGCCGCGTACACCTCGTCGAGGCGCCCGGCCACAGCATGGATGTCGAACGTGCAGCGCAGGGTGTCGTTCACCCCGATGACGACCGAGGCGATGTCGGGCCGCTCGGCGAGCGCCGCCGGCAGCTGGCGTTCCAGGACGTCACGCGTCTGCGCGCCGCTGACCGCGAGATTGCGGAACTCCACCGACTCCACCGACTCCACCGCCGCCCCGGACGCCCTCGACGGGGCCAGCCCCGCGGCGAGCAGCGCGGCCCAGCCGCGCCACCCCTCGCCCACGGGATCACCGACCCCTTCCGTCAGGGAGTCGCCCAGCGCCACGAACCGCAGGGGTCTCATGCGACACCCTCCCGAGGCCGTGTCACGGGACGGAGGGCGGTGGCGGGGAGCGAGTCCGGCGCCCCCACCCGGACGGCCGCGTCGTGCGCGGTGAGGAACGCCGCCACGGCGGCCGGCCACCCGAAACAGGCGGCACGCGCGCGTGCCGCCTCCCGGCGCTCGTCCTCGGGCCGGTCCAGGAGCATCCTGATCGCGACGCCGAAGGCCGACCCGGTGTCCGCGGCGGTGGCTCCGGCGGAGCCGATGACCTCCGGGAGAGCGGACGTGGCGCTGGCGACGACGGGCGTGCCGCAGGCCATGGCCTCCAGCGCGGCGAGCCCGAAGGTCTCGGCGGGCCCCGGCGCCAGGCAGACGTCGGCGGAGGCCTGCAGACCGCTGAGGAGCGCACGGTCGGCGACGTGCCCGAGGAAGGTGACCGGCAGCCGCCGTTCGCGCGCCCGCTGTTCGAGCCGGGCCCGCAGCGGCCCGTCACCGGCCACGACAAGCACCGCGCGCTGTCCGCCCCGCAGCAGCGCCTCCAGCGCGTCCAGTGCCGTACCGGGCCGCTTCTCGACGGACAGCCTGGAGCACATCACCAGCAGTGTCTGGTCCACGCGCGCGTACCGGGCCCGGATCGCCGGGTCCCGCAGCGCGGGGTGCCGCCCCTCCAGGTCGACGCCCAGGGGGGCGCGTACGACATTGCGGGCGCCGATGCGGACGAACTCGCGCTCCGCGAACTCCGTGGTGCACACGACGCGCGCGTAGTGGTGCGCGGTACGGATGTTGATGGCGTCGGAGGTCCGCCGTGCCAGGCCCGGCGACATGCCCCAGGTGCGCAGCACACCGTCGGCGGTCTCGTGGGAGACCATCACCGCGGGTACCCGGGCGCGCCGCGCCCAGACGCCGGTCCAGCGCAGCGTCGTACGGTCGGAGACCTCAAGCCGGTCGGGGGCCAGCGTCTCCAGGAGCGCCGCCACGCGTCGTCTGTCGGTGAGGACGCGGTAGCCGCCGGTGCCGGGCAGCAGCGGGCCCGGCAGGGTGATGACGCGCCCCTGTTCGGTCTCGCGGTCCGAGGCGCGTTCGCCGGGCACGATCAGGACGGGCCGGTGCCCGGCCGCCAGGTAGCCGGCGCCCAGTTCGCGCAGCGCGGTCCGCAGGCCCCCCGAGGAGGGGGCGACGAAGTTGGCGAGCCGCACGATGCTCAGGGACTCGTTCATGCCGCCACCACCGCCCGGCCGGCCAGGACGTCCGTGTAGTGGTCGATGAGCGCGTCCCCGACGGCGGCCCAGGTGCGCCCCTCGACGGTACGCCGTGCCTCGGCGCCGTACGCGGCCCGCAGCGCGGGGTCGGCGGCGAGCGACCACACGGCGTCGCGCACGGCGGCCTCGTCGCGCGGCGGGACGAGCAGCCCGGTGCGGCCGTGCGCCACCAGGTCCAGCGGACCGCCCGCGGCGGGGGCGACGACCGGTACGCCGCTGGCCATCGCCTCCTGGACGGTCTGGCAGAAGGTCTCGAACGGGCCGGTGTGCACGAAGACGTCCAGGGAGGCGAAGATCCGGGCGAGTTCGTCGCCGGTGCGGCGGCCGAGGAAGACGGCTCCCGGCAGCGCCTGGTCCAGGCTCGGCCGGCTGGGGCCGTCGCCCACGACGACGACGCGTACGCCCGGCAGCCCGCAGGCTCCGGCGAGGAGTTCGATCTGCTTCTCGGGGGCGAGCCGGCCCACGTAGCCGACGATCAGCTCGCCGTTCGGCGCGAGTTCACGACGGAGGGCGTCGTCCCGGTGCTGAGGTCGGAAACGGACGGTGTCGACGCCCCTCGGCCACAGCCGCACCCGGGGCACACCGTGCGCCTCCAGGTCGTGCAGGGCTGCGGTGGACGGGGCGAGCGTGCGGTCGGCGGCGGCGTGGACGGAGCGGATACGGCGCCAGGCGGTGGCCTCGCCCGTGCTGATGTACGTACGGGCGTAGCCGGCGAGGTCGGTCTGGTAGACGGCCACGGCGGGGATGCCGAGCCGGCCGGCGGCGGCCATGCCGCGGACGCCGAGGACGAAGGGGCTGGCCAGGTGCACGATGTCGGCACGGTGTGCGGTGATCGCGGCGGCGACGCGTCGGCTGGGGAGAGCGACGCGGACCTGGGGGTAGCCGGGGAGCGGCAGGGACGGGATGCGGACGACGGGGCACGGTGCGGAGGTCTCGGACCCGCGCCCGAAGGAGGCGCCTGTCTGCTCGGAGGGGGTCGAGAGCTTGGGGGAGGTTGCCGGAGCGACGACAACCGGGGTGTGACCGCGCTCGACGAGATGCCGGGCGGTCTGGAGCGCGCAGTGGGCCACGCCGTTCACATCGGGGGGAAAGGACTCGGTGACGATGACGACACGCATACGGGTGTTGTCGTCGTGCTGGACGTGGCCGCGTCAACGTGGATCTTTCCGGATGAGGAACGTCCCATGAGCGTTGTGCTCCGCACGCGCTCTCATCACGAAGCGGTCACGCTCCGGCGTCCGGGCCCGTACCGGCGGGATACGGGCCGACGACGAAACGCTCACACGCCGGTCGCACGGCCGGTCGCACAGCGGGGCGCGCACTCGGCCACGCCCGCCGGTCGTGCAGGCCGGTCGTGCAGGCCGGTCACGCACGCCGGTCGCGCACGGCGCTCGGCACGGCTGCCGCGCGTGGTCTCAGCGCGGTCAGCACGGTTCAGCGCCGTCAGCCGGGCCTCAGCACGCTCTCAGCGCGGTCTCACACGGCGGACGCGTCCGGTCCGATGCGGCTGCGGACCGCGGTCTGCACATCGGCCTCCTCGGCCGGGTCGGCGGCGAGCCGGCGGAGCTGGTCGACCACGCGGGCGTCGCCGGTCTCGGCGTGCCGTGCGGCCACTTCGCGGGTGGTCTCCTCGCAGTCCCACAGGCATTCGACGGCGAATCCCGCGGGGAAGGAGGGGTCGGTGGCGGCCAGGGCGCGGGCCGCCCGGCCGCGCAGATGGGAGGAGGCGGTCTCACGGTAGACGTGCCGCAGGACGGGTGCCGCCCCCGCGATACCGAGCCGTCCGGCGCCGTCGACGAGGGTCCACAGGGTCTGCGCGTCGGGCCCTTCGCCCCGTACGGCTTCGCGCAGGGCGCCCAGGACCAGTTCGCTGTCCTGCGCTCCGCCCCGGCAGGCGAGGACGCGGCCGGCGGCCTCTCCCAGGGCGTCGGGCCGGTGGGCCCAGCCGCGGGCCCGCTGGACGGCGGCGACGCTCCGCATCCGTTCGAAGGCGTCCACGGCGGCTTCCACCACGAGGGGTGAGCCGGCGGCCTGCGCGGCCTCCAGCAGGTCCAGTGCGTCGGGATCGTGGCTGTCGGCGAGATAGCGCAGGGCGGTGCAGCGCGCGCCGTCGTCCCCGGTGCGGGCGGCCTCGACGATCTCGGGGCGGTCCTCGGGTCCGGCGACGGCCGTGAGGCAGCGCGCGGCGGGCACATGGAGCGCGGCCCCGCGCTCGATGCCCTGCTGGGCCCACTCGAAGACGGCCCGCACGCTCCAGCCGGGGCGGGGCCCGGTCGGTCGCATCTGTTGCTGCCATCGGTCGAAGGACCCGCTCTCCGAAGCGGCACGCACGCGCGTGCCGACGGATGCGCGGGGATCGTCGGCCCACAGCCGCCAGGGCCGGGGCTCGAAGGAGTCCCGTACGACCGCCGCCAGCTCGGCCTCGCCCTCTGGATCGGTGGAGAATCGGGCGAGGACGGGGACCGCGAGGGCGCGCAGCCCCGCGTCGTCGTCGCGCAGCGCCAGCTCGTCGAGGGCCCAGGCCCAGTTGGCGCCGCGGGCGGCGTACCGCCGCAGCAGCTCCAGGGCGTCGCGCCTGCCGTACGAGGCGAGGTGGCCGAGGACGGCGAGCGCGAGGCCCGTGCGTGACTCGTCGGTGTCGAGTACGTCCGCCGCGTCGAAGAGGTGGGCCTCGATCTCGTCGAGGCCGCCACCCAGGTCGAGGTGGAGACGGGCGTAGTAGAGCGAGCGGTTCTCCACCTGCCAGTCGTGGCGGGGGTCGCTCAGCACACAGTGGTTGAGTGCCGCGAGCGCTTCGGCCCGCGGTGCGGTGAGCGCGTGCAGCGTGCCGTCGCCGCGGCCCCTCTGGAGCAGGCCGAGCAGCGTACCGCTGGGCGCTATGACCGGATCGAACATGGGAAACAGCCTCACATCAAGCGTCGACGCAACCGGGATCCTGCTTTACCTGGCCGCGTGACAACACGTCGGGGCGCCCGCCGTTTCCTGCTTGCTGTAGACCATCTTCCTCTGCCTCTCGTCGGTGGCCCGTGCGGGCCGCATCACGGTCCGCGCGGTGCGGCAACACCTGCCCAGCCATCGCGTCCGTGAATCACGACGTCATGATGACCCAGCGGTTCTCGCTGCCGCGACCGCATTTCCGGCGGCCCCGTTCCGCCTCCCCCAAAAAAGCTGTTTCGCCTGGTCAAGGCGGATGGTTCAGTGTGCTCCGAACAGGTCGAGCAGTTCGGCCTTGGCGAACATACGGGCCGTGTCGACGGCGGAGGGCGTGCCGGCCGAGGGGTCCGCGCCCGCGTCCAGGAGGACGCGGATGACGGCGTCCTCCCCCTTGAAGACGGCCCCGGCGAGCGGAGTCTGGCCTCGGTCGTTGATGCGGTCCGCCTCCGCCCCGCGCGCCAGGAGGGCGCTCACGGCGTCGGCGTGGCCGTGATAGGCGGCGAGCATCACGAGCGAGTCGCCGCGGTCGTTGGTGAGGTTGGCCGGAACACCCGCGTCGACGTACGCCACGAGTGCTTCGGTCTGCCCCTGCCGGGCCAGATCGAAGATCTTGGTCGCCAGCTCCACGACCTCGGGGTCGGGCGCTTCACTCATCGACGGGACCGCCTCTCACTGGGGGGATTCGCACCTCGGGAACGGTGCGACGACGAACGGGACTGAACGGGAACGTGCGGCCGTAGCGGTGCGACCGTACGGGTGAATCGCCAGGGTACTGGCTTCGCGGGGCACATGACCTGGCCCACCCGAGGCAAGGATCACCACGAAACCGACAAATCCCCGAGCGGGCCATCGAGGGGCCTCGCCGAGCGGGTCCATCAGGGTGAAATAAGCAGAATTTCACCCAGTTGCACCTTTTATCGTATGGATACATGCTGTGAGCCTGGAAGTACTCATGGTGACTGTCCCCATCGATCCAGGAGAAACAATCATGATCCTGTCCATGTCAGGCGTGGTCCTGCTCGGCATCATCGTCTTCCTCTTCTTCCGCAAGGACGGCCTCAAGGCCTCGCACGCGATGGTCAGCGCCCTCTTCGGGTTCTACCTCGCGGGCACGGCCATCGCCCCGAGCATCACGGCGGGCGGCGCGAGCCTGGCCGGACTGCTCGGCGGGATCAAGTTCTGACCCCCACCCCGTTCGCACGCACCTCCAGGAGACAGCAGTGGCCCGGCGCCCCCTCCCCCGCATTCTGAGTACCGGCAGCGCGCAGATCGCCCGCAGCAGGGACCTGGCCCGGACGGCCGCCGACAGCGCCACCGACGTCCTCCACCCGCTGATCACCATCAGCCGTGGACTGCGCCGGCTGGCGGCCGCCGGCCGGCGCAAATGGGCGGACACCCCCAAGGACCGGCGCGGTCCACTGCTGTTCCTGGTGGCCTCGGTCGTCCTGATCGTGGCCCTCATCCCGTACGGGCCGCTGCTCGCCGTCATCACCCTGATGGCGGCGGCCGCATGGCAGGGCAGGGACCGCACCCCGGCCACGCCGACAGGCCCCGACGACTCACAGAGCAAGCGCCTGGAGTCCCTCTACGAAGCGCTCGTCCCGTACTTCTCCGTCCCCGAGGACCCCGCCCCGCTGTACGCCCACGGCGGCGAGTGGGACAAGGCCTTCGACGCGTACGAGTTCGACGACACCGGCCGGGTCTCACAGCTGTCCGTGCGCTACCCCGCCTACTTCACGGACGGGGAGGCCGCCTCCCGGGCCCGTATCGAGCAACTGCTGCACGCCAAGTCGGGCCGCGGCCGGGAGTACCGCTTCGCGTGGGACGAGGAGAGCAACCAGCTCTCGGTCTCCGTCCTGCCTCCGCTGCCCACGGACATCGCCGCCCAGCGGTTCGTGACGGCGCCGGGCGAGACCGTCCTCGGCTTCACCGACCCGGCCGGCGTCCAGCGCACGCTCCCCCTCGACTTCGGCCAGGAGCAGCGGGACGTCCCCCCGGTGGTCTGGCGCACCGGCGTGCGCTCCACCGAGCCGCATCTGCTCGCGGTCGGCGGCCCCGGCAGCGGCACGACCACTCTTCTGCGCTCGATCGCGCTGCAGGCATTGCGGCACGGTGACGTACTGATCGTCGAAGGCGGCGGTACGGGCGAGTACGCGTGCCTGACGGGGCGCGACGGCGTCCTGGGCATCGAATGCGGTCTGTCCGGCGCGCTGGCGGCTCTCGAATGGGCGGCGCACGAGACGGAGCGGCGGCTGATCGCGGCGAACCGGTCGCGGCAGGCGGGCCTGACTCCGCCGGAGGACACGAGGCGTCCGCTCTGGCTCCTCCTGGACCGGCCGACCGCGCTCGGCCATCTCGCGGCGGCCGACAGCCGGAGTGATCCGCAGACCCTCCTCCAGGTGCCGCTACGGCACGGCAGGGCGGCCGGGGTCACGGTCGTGGTGGCGGAGCAGTTCGACGCGGTGGAGTCGCTCGGCGAGACGGTACTGGGGCACACACACGCGCGTGTCGTGCTCGGGCGGGCTTCGGCGGGGCAGCTCGAAGCGGTGCTGGGGGCTCCGCCGCACACGACTCCCACGCCGGACGTCCCGGCGGGGCGGGGGTATGCGCGGCTGGGCGCCGGGCCCGTCCACCGTCTCCAGGTGCCGGCTACTCCGGACCCGTACGACGAGGCGACGAGCGAGACGCACCGCCAAGCGGTACTGGCCCTGCTCCCCGCCCCCACGGCCACCCCGGCGGACGCCACCCCGGCCACGCCCCCGGCCCCGACCCCGACACAGGCGCCGGGCCCCGGCCCGGTGGGCGCGATCGCGGAGGCCTGATCCCAAGCTGAGGCGGCTTTTCGGCTGCGGCCCCGCTGTAGCCGGGGTTGCGCAGTTCCCCGCGCCCCTAAAAACCAAAAGACTGCGCCGTTCCCCGCGCCCCTTATAAGGGGCGCGGGGAACGGCGCAACAGGCCACGGCGTGCCCGCACCCGAAAACCGCCCGGGGCCCCACCCACCCAGGGGCGCGAGGAACTGCGCAACCACCCGCAGCGGACCCGCACCCGTGAAGCGACCCGCGCGGGGGTCACGCCACGAATGTGCGAGGCCCCTCCGCTCCCCCGCTCGCCCCGGACCGCACCAGCCGCGCCGCCGCCGCCAGCCGCGCAGCGGCCTCGTCGGCGACCGCGCCGCCGACGGTGAACGGCAGCCGCACATACCCTTCGAAGGCCCCGTCCACCCCGAACCGGGGCCCGGACGGCACCCGTACCCCCACCCGCTCACCGACCTCCGCCAGCCGCGAGCCGGACAGGCCCCCCGTGCGCACCCACAGCGTGAGCCCGCCGCGCGGCACGTCGAACTCCCAGTCCGGGAGTTCCCGGCGCAGCGCCCCCACCAGCGCGTCCCGGTTCTCGCGGGCCTGGTCGCGCCGCACGTCCACGGCCTGCTCCCACCCGCCCGTGCTGAGCAGCCAGTTGACGGCCAGCTGCTCCAGGACAGGGGTGCCGAGGTCGGCGTACGCGCGCGCCGCGACCAGGCTGCGGATCACGTCGGGCGCCGCGCGGACCCAGCCGATCCGCATGCCCGCCCAGAAGGCCTTGCTGGCCGAACCGACCGTGATCACCGTCGACCCGGCCGGGTCGAACCCGCAGACGGGCCGCGGCCGTTCGAACCCCTCGTCGAGATGCAGCTCGCTCATGGTCTCGTCCACGACCAGCACGGTCCCCGCCGACCGCGCGGCGTCGACGAGCTGCCGCCGCTGGTCCTCGTCGGCGAGCGCGCCGGTCGGGTTGTGGAAATCGGCGACGACGTACGCGAGCCGGGGCGCCGCGTCGCGCAGCACCTGCCGCCAGCGGTCCATGTCCCAGCCCGCGAGCCCCTCGGCCATCGCGACGGGCACCAGCCGCGCCCCGGCCTCGCGCATCAGCTGAAGGATGTTGGCGTACGAGGGCGACTCGACGGCGATGCGCTCCCCGCGACCGGCGAAGAGGTGGCAGATGGCGTCGATGGCCCCCATGGCCCCGGTGGTCACCATGATCTGCTCGGGCATGGTGGGAATGCCGCGCGCGGTGTACCGGTCGGCGAGGGTCTGGCGCAGCGCGGGCAGCCCCGCCGGATAGTCGCCGTGCGTGTGGGCGTACGGCGGCAGCTCCTCCAGGGCGCCCTGGACGGCGCGGGTGAGCCAGGGTTCGGGGGCGGGCAGGGCCGCGCAGCCCAGGTCGATCATGGAACCGAGGGTCTCGGGCGGCAGGGGTTCGAGGCCGCGCGCGGGCAGCGGGTTCCCGGCCGGTACGGCGGTCCAGCTGCCGGCGCCGCGACGGGACTCCAGGAAGCCCTCGGCGCGCAGTGCCTCGTAGGCCGCCGCCACGGTGGTGCGGCTGACGGACAGGGAGAGGGCCAGTTCGCGCTCGGCGGGCAGGCGCGCGGCCACGGGGACCCGGCCTTCGAGGACGAGCAGCCGGATGCCGTCGGCGAGGGCGCGGTAGGCGGGCGGGCGGCGCGTACCGGGCCCCGCGGGGCGCTCCTGCTGGGAGTTGAGCAGCCTGGCAAGCTGGGCGGCCCCCACCGCCGAAGTCCACTGCGCCATGATTTCCAGTCCACCTTCCCCGAATTGGCCATGGATGAGGTTTCTCCTCGTGCCACAGAGTGTCACGAGTCAGTCCACTGACACCACCGCATCACCAGGGGAGCACATCGTGTCCAGCCCGCCGCCGTCCCGGCACCTCACCCGCCGCCTTTTCCAGCTGTACGCGGGGCTGGCCCTGTACGGGGTGAGTTCGGCGCTCCTCGTGGAGGCGGGCCTGGGTCTGGAGCCCTGGGGCGTCCTGCATCAGGGCCTCGCCGAGCGGACCGGGCTGACGATCGGCGTCGTGTCGATCATCGTGGGCGCCCTGGTCCTCCTCCTGTGGATCCCGCTGCGCCAGCGCCCAGGCCTCGGCACGGTGTCCAACGTCTTCGTGGTGGGCATCGCGATGGACGGCACCCTCGCCCTGCTGCCGGACGTGCACGCCCTCTCGGTCCGTATCCCGCTGATGGCCGCCGGCATCCTGCTGAACGGCGTGGCGACCGGCCTCTACATAGCGGCCCGTTTCGGTCCGGGCCCGCGCGACGGCCTGATGACGGGATTCCATCAGCGCACCGGCCGGTCGATCCGCCTGGTGCGCACGACCCTCGAAGTGGCCGTGGTCGTGACCGGCTTCGTCCTGGGCGGCACGGTCGGTGCGGGCACGGTCCTGTACGCGGTGTCCATCGGCCCGCTGGCCCAGCTCTTCCTGCGCGTGTTCGCCGTACCCCCGTCATCACCGCACGGCAGCACGGCCGTTGCCGACGGGCCATCGGGGCGGGCGATACTGCGCGGGTGATCTCGCGCATACGCCACCCCTACCTCGACCATCCCGGGCCCATAGCCTTCGCCCACCGAGGCGGGGCCGCCGACGGCCTGGAGAACACCGTGGCCCAGTTCCGCCGCGCGGTCGAGGCCGGCTACCGGTACATCGAGACCGACGTGCACGCCACGGCGGACGGAGAACTCGTCGCCTTCCACGACGCGACGCTGGACCGGGTGACCGACGGCGCGGGCCGGATAGCGGACCTCCCCTGGGACGACGTACGGCACGCGCGCGTGGCGGGCGCCGAACCGGTCCCCCTCTTCGAGGAACTGCTGGAGACCTTCCCCGACGTCCGGTGGAACGTCGACGTGAAGGCGGAGCCCGCGCTGCTCCCGCTCCTCGATTTGATCCGCGGCACCGGCGCCTGGGACCGCGTCTGTGTCGGCTCCTTCTCCGAGGCGCGGGTCGCCAGGGCCCAGCGCGTCGCGGGCCCGCGGCTGGCCACCTCGTACGGCACCCGGGGTGTCCTCGGGCTGCGTCTGAAGTCGTGGGGTCTGCCCGCCGCGGTGCGGCGCTCGGCGGTTTGCGCCCAGGTTCCCGAGGCCCAGTCGGGGATACCCGTGGTGGACCGGCGCTTCGTGCGCACCGCCCACGCGCGCGGGCTGCAGGTCCACGTGTGGACGGTCAACGAGCCCGAGCGGATGCACCGGCTTCTGGACCTGGGAGTCGATGGCATCATGACCGATCACATCGAGACGCTGCGCGGGGTCCTGCGGGACCGCGGCACCTGGGTCTGAGCGGCCCCGGCGCACCACGCGGTATCCCCCCGCGGGGGCACGACGGAGCGTCCGCGCACTGGGGCACGACGGGGAAGCGAGGGCACGGGTGGGCACCGACACCGTGCGGGAACAGGCGGCCGACGGGGCAGCCGGGGCCGCCGAACGGCGGCGCGAGCAACGCGGCTGGTACTTCTACGACTGGGCCTGCTCCGTCTACTCGACGAGCGTGCTCACCGTGTTTCTGGGCCCCTATCTGACGTCGGTCGCCAAGGCCGCGGCGGACGCGGACGGATTCGTGCACCCGCTGGGGATCCCCCTGCGCGCGGGCTCGTTCTTCGCCTACAGCGTGTCCGCGTCCGTGATCCTGTCGATCGTCGTGATGCCCCTGGCGGGCGCGGCGGCCGACCGTACGGGCCGCAAGAAGCCGCTCCTCGCGCTCTCGGCCTATCTGGGCGCCGCGGCCACGGCCGGCATGTTCTTCCTGGACGGCGACCGCTATCTGCTGGGCGGCCTCCTGCTCGTCGTGGCCAACTCCTCGCTGGCCGTCTCGATGGCCCTCTACAACTCGTATCTTCCACAGATCGCCCCTCCGGAGGAGCGCGACGCCGTCTCATCGAGGGGCTGGGCCTTCGGCTACGCGTCGGGCTCGCTGGTCCTGGTGGCGAACCTGGTGCTCTACACCGCCCACGACAGCTTCGGCGTCTCGGAGGCGATGGCGGTCCGCATCTGTCTGGCCTCCGCGGGCGTCTGGTGGGGCGCCTTCACCCTCATACCGCTCAAGCGGCTGCGCGACCGCCGCGCGGCGGACTCACCCGCGGATGCGCCGGGCACGTCCGCGCGCGGCTGGCGGCAGCTGGCGGCGACCGTGCGCGACATGCGCCGCCAGCCGCTCACCCTCGCCTTCCTCCTCGCGTACCTCGTCTACAACGACGGCATCCAGACGGTCATCTCACAGGCTTCCGTGTACGGGTCCGAGGAGCTGGGCCTCGACCAGTCGACGCTGATCGTCGCCGTACTGCTGGTCCAGCTGCTCGCGGTGGCCGGGGCCCTCGGCATGGGCCGGCTGGCCCGGACGTACGGCGCCAAACGGATCATTCTCGCGTCCCTGGTCGCCTGGACCCTCACGCTGGCCGCCGGCTACTTCCTGCCCGCGGGAGCACCCGGCTGGTTCTTCGCCCTCGCCGCGGGGATCGGGCTCGTCCTCGGCGGCAGCCAGGCCCTCTCCAGGTCCCTGTTCTCGCATCTGGTGCCGCCCGGCAAGGAGGCCGAGTACTTCTCGGCGTACGAGATGAGCGACCGCGGCATGAGCTGGCTGGGACCGCTCGTGTTCGGCGTGACCTACCAGCTGACGGGCAGCTACCGGGACGCGATCCTCTCGCTCGTGGCCTTCTTCGTCCTGGGATTCGCGCTGCTCGCGCGGGTTCCGGTGCGCCGGGCGGTACGCGACGCGGGCAACCCCGTTCCCGCGAGGATTTAGCGCTCAGCGCCAAAGGGCGGTAGTGTACGCGTTTGGCCTGCCAGGCGTACCGTTACTGCGCGTCAAAGATGTCGCAACACGGGGTGACATCTACTGTCAGATGTGACAAACCGGGCGCAGGTGGGTACAACAACGGGCGGCTACGACGGCGACGCATGACCCGGAGCGGGAATCTTTACCGCCGACCGGACGTTGACCGGATGACGACGACAGCGACACCTGTCCTGTGGGCGACAAGCCCGGGAGGCACGATTCATGAGTGAGCGAGCTCTTCGCGGCACGCGCCTCGTGGTGACTAGCTACGAGACGGACCGCGGCATCGACCTGGCCCCGCGCCAGGCCGTGGAGTACGCATGCGAGAAGGGCCATCGATTCGAGATGCCCTTCTCGGTGGAGGCGGAGATCCCGCCGGAGTGGGAGTGCAAGGTCTGCGGGGCCCAGGCACTCCTGGTGGACGGCGACGGCCCTGAAGAGAAGAAGGCCAAGCCCGCGCGTACGCATTGGGACATGCTGATGGAACGGCGTACGCGAGAGGAGCTCGAAGAGGTCCTCGAAGAGCGCCTGGCCGTGCTTCGATCCGGAGCCATGAACATTGCGGTCCACCCTCGGGACAGCCGCAAGTCCGCGTGATCCCTTCCGGGGGTTGAGCGGCATACAGCGCACGCACGCGACCGCGGGCGCCGTGCCTTCGGGCACGGTTCCTGCGGTTCTGTGCGTTTACGTGGGGCTCGGTTTCAGGAATGTCGGTACGGGCCCGCTGCGGCCGCCGTTGCGCAGTTCCCCGCGCCCCCCAGGTGCCTGGGGGCGCGGGGAACTGCGCAGCGGGGGCGAGGGGGCGGAGCCCCCATTCAGGGACGGGAACGGGTAGGGGCGGCGGGGGCGAGGGAACCGTCCCGCCTGCTCAGCCGGTCAGGGGAGGGTGCGAGCCCTCGTTGCCCCTGTCCTCGCGGATCACCTCGCCCTGAACCACCTTCCCATCGGGCCGATGAATGCGAGCCTGCTGAAAGGCGCTCCCGAACGCCCCCGAAGCCTCCCGCACCTTCCGCTCGAAGGTCCGCTCCGCATACCGCCCGACCGCCTTCTGCACCGGCGGCACCAGCAGCAGCAGCCCGAGCACGTCGGAGACCAGCCCCGGCAGCATCAGGAGCAGCCCGCCGAGCATCATCAGCCCGTTGCCCTCGGAATTGGCCCTGCCCTGGGGCAACGCCCCGCTCTGCTGCTGTTGCAGCGTCTCGCTCAGCGCGCGAAAGGCCCGGCGCCCGGCCCGCTTGATGACCACGGAACCGAGGACGAACCCGCCGATCAGCAGCAGGAGGACCGCGAAGCCGCCGGCCGCACCCGCCACCACCGTCAGCAGCCAGACCTCCAGCACGAGCCACGCGGCCACGCCCAGGGGCAGGAACCTCAGCAGCCGTGAACGCCGGGGCCGACGAGAGGTGGGGCCGGGGGTGGAGGAGGGCGGGATCGGTGCGCCAGTCGTCATGCCTCCAGTGTGCCTGGCCAGGGCTCAGTACGGCATAAGGCGTAAACGGACGATCAGCCCAGCCTGTGGACCAGGAGGCGGGAACCCGGCTCGGGCTCGGCTCAGGCCCCCGGCTGCTTGCGCCCCCCCAGCACCCGCCCCGCCCGCTCCCCCACACCCCACGTGGTGACCCGCCACAGGGCCTCCACCAGGATGTCGCGGCTCATCTTGGAGTCGCCCAGTTCCCGTTCGACGAAGGTGATGGGCACCTCGACCACATGGCAGCCGGCCTTGACCGCCCGGCGGGCCAGGTCGACCTGGAAGCAGTAGCCCTGGGAGGCGACCTCGCCGAGGCCGAGGCGCTCCAGGGTCTCGCGCCGGAAGGCCCGGTAGCCGCCGGTGACGTCACGGATCGGCACATCGAGCAGGACACGCGAGTACAGGCTTCCGCCGCGCGAGAGGAACTCGCGGGACTTGGGCCAGTTCACCACCCGGCCGCCGGGCACCCAGCGGGACCCGAGCACCAGGTCGGCGCCCTTGAGCGCGGTCAGCAGCCGGGGCAGTTCCTCGGGCTGGTGCGAGCCGTCGGCGTCCATCTCGACGAGGACCCCGTACCCGTGCTCCAGGCCCCAGGTGAAGCCCGCCAGGTAGGCGGCGCCGAGGCCTTCCTTGCCCTTGCGGTGCAGGACGTGGACGTGTTCGTCCTCGACGGCCAGTTCGTCGGCGAGCTTGCCGGTGCCGTCGGGGCTGTTGTCGTCGGCGATCAGGACGTGCGCCGCGGGTACGGCCGCCCGGACCCGGCCGACGATCCTCTTGATGTTCTCCGCCTCGTTGAAGGTCGGGATGATCACCAAGGTCGTGCCGAGCGGACCGAACCGTCGCTCAACGCCGTCGTTCACAGCTTCCCCTTAAAACTTCCGTGCGAGAGGGGCACCACCATAGCGAGCGCCGCTCTTCCCGCAGGTAAGGCGCCGACTTGAAAAGTCACACAAGGGGGTCGTACGAGGGGAAAAGGGGTCGCACGAGGGAGGGGAACTGCGGATCGGGGCCCGGCGCCCTTCGGGCCGACCTGGGACCCGCTGGCTGCGGGTCGACCGAAAGCCGTTGTCTACTGAGCGGCCGGGCCCCACCCGGGTCACACCATCCGGCCGGAACGTTCCCTCGCCCCGTGGCGCGGACGCTGGGCCTGGCTCCCAGTGGTGGTGCGCCGGTGCGGCACACCACCCCTGACCCAACTGCGCTGCGGCGACTGCGCGGAAGTTCACCGGTCGGACGTCCGGTGGTGGACCCGGCCGAACCTACCGGCCACCTGCCGCTCACTGTCAACAGTCGTTCCACCTGCGGGTTTTCCAAGAAACACCAGGTCAGCGCCGAGGATGCGCAGGTCGCGCGACAGCCCGTCGGACCATGATCCCCACCGCGCCACCCCGGGACATCACTCGTCCGGCCGTACGAATACGGTTCGACCGTCCACCACGGTGCGCAGACAGACGGGCAGGTCCGCACCGGGTGACAGGTCGGGCAGCCCCGGGGTTCCGGAGCGGGGGTCGGTCGACCAGCGGGCCACCCGGTCGTCCGGGGCCTGGACCACGAGTTCCTCGGTGCGCCACACCGCGTAGTCCGCGGGCGCGCCTGGCACCAGGGACCCCGCGTCGTCCCGGCCGACCGCCCGCCAGCCGCCCCGCGTGTGCGCCGTGAAGGCGGCGCGGACGGACACCCGGTGTTCGGGCGTTCGATGGAAGGCGGCGGCGCGGACCGTGCCCCAGGGGTCGAGCGGGGTGACGGGGCTGTCGGAGCCGAAGGCGAGCGGGACGCCGGCGCGCAGCAGGGCGGCGTACGGATTGAGCGTGCGCGCGCGCTCGGTGCCCAGGCGCTCGGCGTACATGCCCTCCTCGCCGCCCCACAGCGCGTCGAAGGCCGGCTGGACGGAGGCGGTGAGGCCGAGGTCGGCGAAACCGGCGATCGTGTCGGGCGTGAGCATCTCGGCGTGCTCGACCCGGTGCCGGGCGGCGCGTACGCGGGCCAGACCGACCTTCTCGGCGGCTGCGCGCATGCCGTCGACCACAGAGGCCACGGCGGCGTCCCCGATGGCGTGGAAGCCCGCCTGGAGCCCCGCCTCGGTGCACGCCACCACATGGGCGGCGACGGCGTCGGTGTCCAGGTAGGCGGTGCCGGTGTGTTCCGCGTCGGCGTACGGCCGGTGCACACAGGCCGTGTGCGAGCCGAGGGCGCCGTCCACGAAGAGGTCGCCCGCGGCGCCGGCCGCGCCCAGGGCGCGGGCCTTGGTGACGTCCTGCTCGGCCCAGTAGCCGACGACGCGCGGGCCCGCCTCCTCGGCGGCGAGCCGCAGCAGCCCGGTGAAGTCGTCCTCTGAGGAGATCTCGGGGCCCGCGCACTCGTGCACGGAGCCGATCCCGAGCGAGGCCGCGTGCCGCAGGGCCGCGCGCTGGGCCTCCGTGCGCTGCGCCGGGGTCACGGCTGCGAACGCGGCGGCGCGTACGGCGTGATGGGCGTCGCGGGTGAGCGGTTCGCCGTCCTGGAAGCCGGCCGTCCCGCGGACGCCCGGTGTCAGATCCAGCAGGGCGGTGGTGGCGACGGCCGAGTGGACGTCGATCCGGCTGAGGTAGAGGGGGCGGCCGCCGGTGGCCTCGTCCAGCTCGTCGCGCCGCGGGGGCCGCCGCTCGGGCCAGCGGGAGGCGTCCCAGCCGTGGCCGAGGAGCACGCGGTCGTCGGGGCGGGAGGCGGCGAAGTCCCGTACCCGGGTGAGGGCGTCGCCGAGGGTGCGGGTGTCGGAGAGGTCGAGGCCGGTGAGGGCGAGGCCGGTGGCCGTGGTGTGCACGTGTGCGTCGGTGAACGCCGGGGTGACGAGCGCCCCTTCGAGGTCGACCACCTCGTCCACGCCTTCCGAGAACGCGTCGGCAGCGCCCTCCGAACCGACCCAGGCGACCTGCCCGCGCTCCACGACCATGGCGGTGGCGAACGGATCGGCGGGACTGTGGACTTCCCCACCCCGCAACAGCACGGTGCGCGCGGGCGGCGCGGCTCCTGCGGGGTTGCGGTGGGGCTCGGGCACGGCGGCGCTGTCACTCATGGACACCAGTCTCGCCCCTCAACGGGGCACCCCGACACGCGGGGCCGGGCCCCAAAGGGGCGCGAGGAACTGCGCGCCCCACCCCGACCAACCCACACACGCCGAGGTCCCCAGCACCGAGGCCGAGCCCCAAAGGGGCGCGGGGAACTCCGCGGCCCACACCCACCAACCCGCACACACCGAGGCCCCCCAGCACCAGACCCCGCAAGGGGCGCGGGGAACGGCGCACCCAGCCTCCACCAACCCGCACCACCCCCGCGGTGCCCGCCGCACCGCGCCACGCGGCCCCGCGTCAGATCTTCGGCGCCCGCGCCTCGTACGGCGTGGACAGCACAACGGTCGTCCGCGTGGACACCCCCGCCAGCGACCGCACGCGCGCGAGCAGCTCCTCCAGCTCGTGCGGCGTCGCGACCCGCACCTTCAGGATGTAGTTCTCGTCGCCGGCCACGCTGTGGCACGCCTCGATCTCCGGTACCCCCGCCAGCCGTTCGGCGATGTCGTCCGGCGCGCTGGGGTCGAACGGTTTCACCGAGATGAACGCCGTCAGCGGCAGCCCCACCGCCTCCGGGTCGACGACCGCGGCATAACCGCGGATGACGCCGCGCTGCTCCAGCCGGCGCACCCGCTGGTGCACGGCCGAGGTGGACAGACCCGTGGCCTTGCCCAGGTCGGTGTAGCTCATCCGCCCGTCTTCGACGAGCAGCTGCACGATGTGGCGGTCCAGCTCCTCCATGGCGGAGAACCTACAGTGCCCTTGATCCCCCCGGGTACTCAGCGACGCAGGTCATACCCGCTTCGTGACGTGGCCGGAGCCGCCCGACCGCACCCACGGGGTACAAACCAGCCGGGTCGGGCACCTTCGGGCAGCATGTGACGAACACCACATGACACCGCCCGCTTCCGTGATGTTCTCGTGATTACCGCGCAGACGGGACGGGAAGTGCTTGCTGTGGCCGAGGTCGCAGCACCTTGTCGGCCCATCCGAGGGGGAGTAGCCCATGCAGAGTCTCAAGCGTCTTGGTCGTACCGGGTCCAAGCGGCAGCAGCCGGTTGTGGAGCCCGAGCCGGAGGGCGTCGAAGCGGACGCCCTGGACGGCGAGGAGCTCGACGCGTACGACACCTTCGAGATGTACCGGGTGATCTGCCCGGACTGCGCGCAGCCCATCGCGCTGCTGGCGGACGAGGAGAGCCTGCCGGAGCACGCACTCTGCGCGTCGCCGTGGAACCCCTTCGGGCTCACGGTCTGCGCCGGTACGGGCCGCGCGGCGGCCGACGCCCAGCCCGCCGACGAGACGATGGAGATCCAGGAGCAGGAAACGGCGCTGCTGTTGACGCTCCCGCAGGGACTCGACTGGCGGACCCAGCCGTTCTCGCACGTCGGAGGCCCCGGCTCGCGGCCCTTGCAGGTGCGGGTGATGCGGCGCGCGGCCGCCTAGACCCGCGCGGTCGATCACGGCCCGGACCCCGCCGAGGCGTCGAAGCGTCGTAGAGCCCTCAGTCCCGGTAGTCGCCCCGCACCATGGCTCGCAGGCTGTCGTGGTGCAGGATCAGTGTGTCCGGATCAGCCGGGACGTCAATCTCGCCGAAGTGCACCTGCCGGTAGGCGACGCGCAGCATGACGACAGCGTGCCGCAGGGCGGCGTACAGGATGTGGAAGTCCATGTCCCGCGGGGTGTGGCCGGTGAGTTCGGCGTAGCGCGCCTCGACCCGGTCCCTGCGTAGGAAGCCGGGCAGTCCGTGCTGTCCGAAGCTCTCTGTGAGGTCCTGGAAGAAGCGGTGCAGGTAGATCATCCAGCCGAGGTCGACCTCGCGCGGGCCCAGTGCCGCCATCTCCCAGTCGAGGACGGCGGCGGGCTCGAAGCCGTCGTAGATGACGTTTCCGATGCGTGCGTCGCCCCAGCTGAGCACCGTCTCGCCCTCGTCGCGCGGCCAGAGCGCGTCGAGGCGGTCGAAGGCGTCCTCGATGAGCGGTGAGCGTGACAGTCCGTCAACCACCCAGGTGTAGTACGCGCGTTGGGCTTCGACGTGCGCCCGCAACGGGCTCCCCGCTCCGGGCGCCACGAGGAAACCCGCCTCCTTCACCGGCGTCTGATCGTGCAGCCGGGCGAGAAGGCCGACCGACGCCGCCTCCAGCCGTTCGCGTTCGGCCTCGTTCGCGGCGTGCAGCCAATTGCCCTCGTACGTATAGGGCATGACGTCGGGCGGTACGCGTCCCTCGACGCGCTCCATGACGAAGAAGGGCGCCCCGAGCGGCCCCCGGTCCTCCTCAAGCCACAGCACACGCGGCACCGGGACGTCGGTGCGGTCCGCGACCAGCCGCATGGTGCGGTACTGCCGCGGCAGGTCGTAGACCGGGAAGACGGTGTACGCCGCCGGGTCCGCCGCGAGCCGCAACGCACAGGCGCGGAGCGGGGGTTCGGGGTGCTCGATGTCGAAGAGCAGGGTCTCGCTCGACATCCCGTTGGACGCGGGGACGCGGACGTCGACCGCCTCGGCGCCGGGCAGCCGGCCGGTGAGCCAGGCGGTCAGCCGCCGCGCGAGCCGTTCCGGGTCCCGGGTCGTCGTACGGGGACGAGACCGGGGCGCCTTGGCCATGTCACCACTCCTTCACGGGGTGAACTCCCTCAGGGCGCAACCGAGTCGAACCCGGTGAACCCGCTCGGGTCGTGCCGCCCGAACGAGCCGTGCTCGAAGATCCCGTAGCCGGTCCGCCCGTCGAGGGTGAAACGGGCCGCGTGGTCGGTCACCCCGTACGCGGCGAGACCGAGGGCGGCCGGGTCGGAGAGGTCGTACGTGCGCCGGTCGGTCCAGCCCCTGCCCTGCCAGGTGCCGTGCTGCCAGTCCTCGGCGGGCGGGTAGCCCGCGCCGACGGCGAGTGGCGAGGAGGCCAGCACCTCGACGCCCAGTTCGAGCGGCTTGCGCGGATCGCCTAGGTGGACGGTCGCACGCTCCGGGTGACGGGTGCCGCTGCGGTAGGTGATCTCCGCCTGGGGCCAGCCGAGTTGGCGGTCGCGCCGCCCGGCTCGTACGAGGGTCGCGTCGTTCAGGGTCCGGTAGCCGTCGGCGTCCTCCTGGGTGACGACCATCAGGAAGCGGTCCTCGAAGCGGACGGGGCACCAGAGCCAGTGGAAGCCCTCGGTCCGGTATTCCTCGGCCAGCCGGCCGCCCTCCTCGCCGGGGAGCGGGCGCGTGCCCCAACTGCGGTCGCGGGTGCCGGTCCAGCCGTCGCCCGACAGGCGGGTCTCCTCCCCCGCGACCCGGATCCAGCCCTCGCACCGGCCCGCCTGGACGAAGCGCCTGCCCTCCAACATGAGGCGGGCGCCCCGGCGTTGCAGGTGATGCGGTTCCCACAGGGCGGGGAAGTCCGCGGACCAGTTGATCTCGTACGACAGTCCGTCCGGGTCGCCCGGGTCGGCGGCGCAGCTCAGGACGAAGTCCTTCAGGGGGCGTTCGACATGGATCCGGAGCGGCCCGACGGACAGCCGCATCCGTTCGTCGTCGTCGAGGGCGTCCGAGGCACGCACGGCATGCAGGGTGTCCCCGACGCGCAGGGTGGCGTACGCGTCGATGACGCCCACGTTCGGATACACCCCGAGGCCCAGGACGAGCAGCGCCCTGCCCCAGTGGTCGAACACATGGAAGATGCACCGGTCGTAGGCGTTCCGGTCCCCCGTCGCCACGTGCTTCATCGAGAGGGGGACCTGGTGCACGGGGTACTCGTCGAGGGCTACGGGGCGGTCGTCGGGCATCGGCTGCCTCCCGGGGCACGCGGCGCGGGAGAATTGACGGTACGTCAGATGCGCGCGGGGGGCCAGAGTCCGGCAGCCCCGCACGGCGCCTGAACCCCCGCGAACGCACAGGCGAATTCGCCAGTCGGTGACCTGCCCGCCCCGAAGCACGTTGGCCCGGTATGACCCCTTCGTACACAGAGACATACGCAGAGACGGGCCGTCGTCGCGGGTTTCTCCCTCCGCCGGGAGAATCGGTTTCCCAGGGGACTCAAGGGATGCAGGGGACCCACGGGACACAGGGGAACCAAGGGACACAGGGGAGCCTGGGGACGCAGCAGTCTCAGGAGCGCCTGGTGCCCCAGGAGACACAGTGGACGCGAGTGCTGCAAGCGCCCCAGGAGTCACAGGGGTATCAGGGATCGCAGGGCTCACAGGTGTCGCAAGGAGCCCATCAGCCCCTGGACCCGCCCATCTATCGCGCCATGATGCGCGCCTGGGCCGACCGCGGGCGGACCCTGCCCGGCCACCACGACCCCGAGTGGGTCCGGTTGGTGGCCCCTTCGACGATGTACGCGTACGGACGGTTCAGCGCGACTCGGGACCCGCGAGGTGACGGGCGATGACCATCCGCTGGATCTGATTGGTGCCCTCGACGATCTGCAGCACCTTGGCCTCGCGCATGTACCGCTCGACGGGGAAGTCCGCGGTGTAGCCGTACCCGCCGAGCACCTGGACGGCGTCGATGGTGACCTGCATCGCGTTGTCGGTGCAGAACAGCTTCGCCATGGCCGCCTGCCGGGCGAAGGGCCGTCCCGCGTCCCGCAGCCGGGCCGCGGTGAGATACAGCGAACGGCCCGCCTCGATCCGCGTCGCCATGTCCGCGAGCATGAAGCGCAGACCCTGGAAGTCCGCGATCGGCCGGCCGAACTGCTCGCGCCCCGTCGCGTAGGCGACCGCCTCGTCCAGCGCGGCCTGGGCGACCCCGACGGCACACGCCGCGATACCGAGCCGCCCGGAATCCAGTGCGGACAGGGCGATCGCGAAGCCCTGCCCCTCCTCGCCGATACGCCTGCCGTCGGGGATCCATACCCCGTCGAAGTGCACCTGGGCGGTGGGTGAGCCCTTCATGCCCATCTTCTTCTCGGGCACCGCGGCACTCAGACCATCGGAGTCACCGGGCACCAGGAACGCCGTGATGCCCCGCGCGCCCTCGCCGCCGGTCCGCGCGAGCACGGTGCAGAAGTCCGCGACCCCGCCGTGCGTGATCCAGGCCTTGGTCCCGGTGAGCACCCAGTCGTCGCCGTCCCGCACGGCCTTCGTACGCAGGGACGCCGCGTCCGAGCCGGACGCCGGCTCGGAGAGGCAGTAGGCGCCCAGGAGACCGCCGCCGAGCATGTCCGGGAGGTGCTCGACCTGCTGCTCCTTGGTGCCGTAGTTGGCGAGGGCGTGACAGGCGAGCGAGTGCACGCTGACCCCGAGACCCACGGTGAGGCGGGCGGCGGCGAGCTCTTCGAGCACCTGGAGGTAGACCTCGTACGGCTGGTCACCGCCGCCGTACTCGGAGTCGTACGGAAGGCCGAGCAGCCCCGATTCCGAGAGCAGGGTGAAGACCTCCCGGGGGAAGTGCCCGGCGTCCTCCTCCTCGGCCGCCTTCGGGGCGATCTCACGCTGCGCGATGTCGCGGACGAGCGAGATCAGATCCCGGGCCTCGTCCGTGGGCAGTTGACGGTCCACCGGCTGCGGGGCGCGGTCGGGCATGGCGACGATCCTCCCTGTCGGGCACATCGGCGGGCGCACACCTGGGTGGGGCTGCGCCGCCGGGTCTCACTGAGCACCGGTGATGCTCGCGTCTCCGGGTCGCGGAAGCGCCTGATCAGCGGCTGTGCGCTGTGAGTATGCCCGATCGGAGGCATGCAGTCACCAGTTAACGACCGCTTACTCAAGAGTAGAGGATTCCCGTGTGGAATTGGTCCGAACCATTGACCAACTGGTCTAGTCCTCCTACTGTTTCGCTCCAACGCTTCACCGCGTTCATGCCAATCGGCGCATGTTCCCCTCTCCCCCACGAGGAGTCCGATGCTCACCTCGCTCCGTCCTCGCGTCCGTTTCCGGGCGCTCCTGTCCGCCGCGTGTTGCGCCGCCCTCGGCGCGGGACTGCTCGCCGGCGCGGGCACGGCCACCGCGGCCGGTACGACGGCCACCACCGCTTCGACCGCTGCCGCCGCCACGACCGGGAAGGCCGCCACCCCCACAGCGGCCACCGCCGCGGCCGCCGGCTCCAAGGTCGTCGGCTACTTCACCGAATGGGGCACGTACGACCGGAAGTACCTGGTCAAGAACGTCGAGACGTCCGGGTCCGCGGCCAAGCTGACGCACATCAACTACGCCTTCGGCAATGTCACCGGCGGCAAGTGCGCGATGGGCGACAACTACGCGGCCACCGAGCGGACCCACACCGCGGCCGAGTCGGTCGACGGCGTCGCGGACACCTGGGACCAGCCCCTGCGCGGCAACTTCAACCAGCTCCGTGAGCTGAAGAAGAAGCACCCGAACCTCAAGGTCCTGTGGTCCTTCGGCGGCTGGACCTGGTCCGGGGGCTTCACGGAGGCGGCCAAGAACCCCGCGGCCTTCGCCCAGTCCTGCTACGACCTGGTCGAGAACTCCAAGTGGGCCGACGTCTTCGACGGCATCGACATCGACTGGGAGTACCCCAACAGCTGCGGCCTCAGCTGTGACACCAGCGGGCGGGCCGCGTACAAGAACCTGATGTCGGCCGTCCGCGCCAAGTTCGGCGGCTCGGCGCTGGTCACCTCGGCGATCCCGGCCGACGCCACCGCCGGCGGCAAGCTCGACGCGGCGGACTACGCGGGCGCGGCCCAGTACGTCGACTGGTACAACCCGATGACGTACGACTTCTTCGGTGCCTGGGACGCGGCGGGGCCCACGGCTCCGCACTCCGCGCTGAACTCCTACTCGGGGATCCCGAAGGCGGAGTTCCACACCTCCGCGACGATCGCCAAGCTCAAGGGCATGGGGATCCCGGCCTCGAAGCTGCTGCTGGGCATCGGCTTCTACGGACGCGGCTGGACCGGAGTCACCCAGGCGGCGCCCGGCGGCTCGGCCACCGGACCGGCGGCGGGCACGTACGAGCAGGGCATCGACGACTACAAGGTGCTCAAGACGAAGTGCCCGGCCACCGGCACGGTGGGCGGCACGGCGTACGCCAAGTGCGGTAGCGACTGGTGGAGTTACGACACCCCGTCGACCATCGCCGGGAAGATGAGCTACAAGAACGCGCAGGGTTTGGGCGGCACGTTCTTCTGGGAGCTGAGCGGCGACACGGCGAACGGCGAACTGATCAAGGCGATCAACTAGCGTCACCGGTAAGGCAGTCGGGGCGGGGGCCGGAAAAGGTCCCCGCCCCGACTGCCGTCTCCGCGCTGCCGTCTCAGGTGGTGCCGTCTCAGGTGGTGCGGCGCGCGGCCTGCGGGGCCGGGTAGGAGACGTCCAGCTCCTCCACGGCTCGCATCGTGCCGCCGAGCATCTTCACCAGCAGCTCGCGCATCAGATCGCGCGACAGACCGCGGTGGTCGATCCAGTCGAGGGTCGCCCCCTCCACACTGCACAGCCAGCCCAGCAGTGCCGTGCGCGGCAGCGGGCCCACCTTCCGTCGCCCGTACGCCCCTTCGGCGATGGTCTCGACGATGGCTTCCCGTACGCCGTCGCGGATGGCGTGCACCTCGGCGTCGAACCCGACACCGCCGCTGATGATGGTCCGGTACGCGGCCTGGTTGTGCTCGGCGTAGCGCAGATAGCCGTCGATGGTGCGGTGCACCCGTTCCTCCGGGGGCAGTTCGAGACCACCGGCCGCCCGGGAGACCAGCTCGGCCACCGAGTCCTCGACGATCGCCAGGTAGTAGCCGCGCTTGGACCGGAAGTAGTAGTAGATCAATCCCTTGGCGACATGCGCCTGCTTGGCGATGTCGTCCATCGACAGGGCGTCGTAGGACGTGTCGGCGAACAACTTCCGCCCTATGACGATGAGTTCGGCACGGCGCGCCAGGGAACGGTCGGTGCCGCGCGCTCCGGGGCGGTCGACACCGCGCTGTGGACTGTTAGTCAATTCCGGACCTGGTCTCCAACCGCGGGCGGGACTTCCGCAGTATGGCAGAGCCGTACGAGCAGCTTGTTCGAGTCGCTTCGACCGGCCGGTGAGGTGCTGGCGTCAGACGAGGCCGAGCTGCGTCACGAACATCGCGAGCACCAGCACGAAGGTCCAGCCCATGACGTGCTCAAGGATCTTCGGGCCGTCGTCCTTGGGGCCGCCCGTCCGGGCGCGGACGTGTCCGGCGGTGGCAGAGGTCGTGGTCATGGCGGCTCACTCACGGTCGGCTTGCGATGGACTCCCCCGCCGGTTCGGACGGACTTGTCCCACCGGTGCGTCCACTTTGCCATCGGATCGGGCTTTCGCGGAGGAGAGCTTGGTCACGCGGCACGGACGGGTGCGGCGCACATCACAGAGGCGGCCCCTCAGTACCTCAGTGCCAGGGGCCGCCCCTGTCGCCGTACCGGCGTGCGGCGGGCTCAGCGCACGCCCACCGCCGCCAGGGCCTTGCGCTGGGCGTCCGTGGGGCGGGCCGGGAAGTAGAGGTAGCAGACCCCGCCGGTGCCGGAGGCGACGTTCCCGGCGGCGTTGTACCTCTTCGTCCTGAGCCAGATGTTCTCCCACTCGCGCCGCTTGTAGACGCGTCGTACCGCCTCGTTGTCGGGCGAGTTCGGGTCGTTGGCGATCACGTCCCCGTCGGCGGTGAAGCCGATGACCGTCATCAGGTGCCCGGCCGTGCCGTACCCCGCGCCGGTCAGCTCGGCGGCGAGGAACGACTGGGACGTTATGGCCGGGATGCCGGCGGCGATCAGCGTCTCCAGGTCGGCGAGCGAACCGAGCCGGGTCACCACGCCCTGCAGATCCTTGTACGTGGCGGCGTACGCGGCGTTGAAGGGCCAGTTGCCGCAGCCGTTGTACTGGTAGTCGAAGGTGAACCGGGCCGCGTGGCACACCTGCGGGTCGGCGTACTCGGGGTTGACCCAGGCCAGGTCCTCGGCCGTGGGTTTCCGGCCCCAGTACTCGATGATCATCTGGGAGGAGGTCGGGCTGCACCAGGCCTCGCCGCCGTTGTCGTACTCCGGGTACTGGCCGACGTGGATCTCCTGCGAGTAGCGCGGCACCTCCAGTTCCTTCGCGAGACCGGGCGCCGACGCCGGGACCGTGAAGCGGTCGGGGATGTCGGAGCCCATCGCGCCGAGCCGCCACACGGTCGGCGTGGCCCTGGTCCCGGGCTTGCGGTAGAGGGTCAGCCGCAGCCGGTACGAGACCAGGCGCAGCCCGGAGGCCGCGTCGTCGATGGCGAAGGTGTCGGTCCAGACGCTGCTCCTCCCGTCGCTCTGGTCGTCCACCGAGGTGCGCCGGATGTCCTGGTCGCCGGCCGCCCAGCGGCCCATCACGTACCAGGGGGTGTCCGTGCCGTCGGAGTACGTGCCCGCCAGCTCGATCTGCAGCCAGGTACCCGTCGGCGTCCGCGCGTTCCAGGAGGCGATGACCTCGGTGGAGGGGACGCCGAGGCGATGGACCGGCGAGGTCCAGCGGGCGTACTCCCAGGTGGCGGTCGTACCGGTGTGCGGGTCCGTGTAGTCGGTGCGGCCCGCGGGGGTCCGGATCTCCAGGCCGGGGCGGGCCCCCTCCACGGCACGGGTCCCTTCCGCGGTACCGCCGCGCCAGTCGGCGTACGAGGTCCAGGCATGGTTGTCCACGGGGCCGGAGGGTGCTTTCGACTTCGGGGCGGCCGGGGTTCTCGCGGTGTGGGCCGTGGGGCTCGCGGCGGCGGCCGGGCTCGCGGCTCCCGCGGCGGCCGCCGCCACGGCCGCGGCCAGGAGGGTTCTGCGGGACGGCTGTTCGGCTCTGGTCATGGACGGAAGACCCCCAGGTGTCCGGAACGGGCTGGTCCGGTGCGTGGATGCTGTGCGGGTGTGGGCCAACTATGGAACGTGATCACGGCTTCTGCCAGCACTTCGGACGTCGCGGCGCCGACCAATATTGGTCGAGACCACTGATGGGGCGGGCGACCCGATTCATCCGATATCGGTCTCGGTAGAGTGTTCCTCCGCAATAGCCACGCCCCCTTTCCACGCCTCCCCGCTCCCTTCCGCCACCTCCGCACCCAGGGAACCCCCATCCACCTCCACACCCTCGCCGACCGGCTGCGCCGGCTGCCGCCCTCCTGCGGTCCCGTCCGGCTCGTCGGCGTCGACGGCCACGCGGGCTCCGGCAAGACCACCTTCGCCGAGCGCCTGGCCGGGGCACTGGGCGGCGCTCCCGTGCTGCACCTGGACGACATCGCCACGCACGAGGAACTCTTCGCGTGGACGGAGCGACTGTTCCGGGAGGTCGTCGAACCGCTGGGCCGCGGCGAGACCGCGCACTACCGCCCCTACGACTGGCGGCTGCGCGACTTCGGGCCGTCCCGCGCCCTGCCGCCCGCGCCCGTGATCCTCGTCGAGGGGGTCGGCGCCGGTCGTCGTGCGCTGCGGCCGCGACTGGCGGGACTGCTGTGGATGGAGATGCCCCACGAGGACGCATGGGCCCGCGGGCGGCTGCGGGACGGCTCGGCGCAGAGCGATTTCTGGGCAGACTGGGTGCCCGCGGAGCGCCGGCACTTCGCCGAGGACCCTTCGGAGCCGTTCGCCGACCTTCTGGTACGACAGTGTTCAGACGGATATGAGGTACTGCCAGGACCTGCCGAGACGTCGCGGAGAACGCTTTCCGTCACAGATCGTGACGACCCTGCGCCTTTGTGCTGAAGTCGTGAAGACCGCTGTCCGAGAAGTTGCCTGAGTGCCCCAACTCGGCTTGACCGAGGGGCCGTACAGGTCTTACGTTCTCAAGGAGCGGCCTTCGGGGCCGCCCTACAGACGCGAAGCCCCCGGTTGTTCCCCCGTGATCGGGGGCTTCGTTCTGCCCTCGGGCGTTTTGCGGACGCTCCGGGACGCAATTCGCTCACCCTCAGTGACCGTCCCGAGCGTGTCCCGTCCGCTCCCACCTCGAAGAACCCGTCGTGCGGCACCCTACGGCCCGACGCTCCCCCGCAGGTACGATGCCTCTTGGTGCGACTTTCGGACGGCTGCTCTCCGCACCGCACGCAACTCCCGTCCGCGGCACAGCGGTTCGACGAAGACTGCCGACGGGCACCGGCCCGCCCGGTGATCAACGGGGGCACGGTATGTGGGGGACGTGATGGACTTCGGCACGCAGGGCCCCGAGGCCCCGGCCGACCTCGCCTGGCTGCGAGGTGTGGACGCCTACACCATGGGGGCCTATCCGCAGGCGGAGGAGGAGTTCCGCGCCGCGGTCCGGATGGATCCGGGGATGGCCGACGGCTGGCTGGGACTGCACGCGCTGCGCATCGACACGACGACCGCGCTGCTGCGGATGTTCCGCCACCGCGACCGCTTCGGGGAGCAGCGCACCCGCCACCGGCGCACGCTCAACTCCTGGTACTGGCTGGGCTGGTGGGTACAGCCGGTCCTGGAGTCGCCCCGCGATCTGCTGCTCGCGCACTCCTCGCACTGGCTCGACGGACGCCATGTCCCGGAGCTAGACCGGGCGTTGGCGGGCCTGCCCCCGGTGGACGCGGACGCGCAGGTCCGGTTCCTGCACGCCTGCCGGGCCTATCTCGTCAAGGACTGGGAGCAGTTGGTCCGGCACACCGACCCGCTGATCGACGATCCGATGCTGGGCATCGAGGCGGGCCTGTTCGGCGGGATGGCCCGGGTGCGCCTGGAGATGTACGGGCAGGCCGAGCCGCTCCTGTCGTCCGCGCTGATGCGCTGCCGCAGCGAGCAGCCGCAGCGCAAGGAGCTGCGGTACTGGCTGGCGCGGGCGCACGAGGGCACGGGCCGCTCGGCGGCGGCCCTCCCCCTGTACCGGGCGGTGCACCGGGTCGATCCCGCGTTCATGGACACCTCGGCCCGGCTCGCCGCGATCTCCGAGGGCGACGGGTACGACGAGACGGCCGACCTCGCGGCGATCACGCTCACCGGGGTCGGACAGGACATCCTGGACGGGCCCGACGGCGTCGACCCGCTGTTCGGCGCCGAGGGCCGGGACCTGAAGCTGTCCGAGCCCGAGCTGCCGCCGCCCGGCGCGCTGCCGTCCGAGTCCGACCGGGTCCGCGAGAAGGCGATCGTGCCGGTGCTGCCGCCGCATCTGCCGACCGGGCCCACCGATCCCGCGCTCCTCGAAGAGGCACTGTCCGAACTGGAGGGCATGGTCGGCCTCGAACCGGTGAAGCGCCAGGTGAAGGCGCTCTCGGCCCAGCTGAACATGGCGCGGCTGCGGGCCGGTCAGGGACTGCCGGTCCAGCCGCCGAAACGGCACTTCGTCTTCTCCGGCCCCTCCGGCACCGGCAAGACCACCGTGGCGCGCATTCTCGGCCGGGTCTTCTACGCGCTCGGGCTGCTCGGCGGCGACCATCTCGTCGAGGCGCAGCGGGCCGACCTGGTGGGCGAGTATCTCGGCCAGACCGCGGTCAAGGCCAATGAGCTGATCGACTCCGCGATCGGCGGGGTGCTCTTCGTCGACGAGGCCTACTCGCTGTCCAACTCCGGGTACGGCAAGGGCGACGCGTACGGGGACGAGGCGCTGCAGGTCCTGCTCAAGCGGGCCGAGGACAACCGGGATCATCTGGTGGTGATCCTCGCGGGCTATCCGGAGGGCATGGACCGGCTGCTGGCCGCCAACCCCGGGCTGTCGTCCCGGTTCACGACGCGGGTCGACTTCCCCTCGTACCGGCCTCTTGAGCTCACCTCGATCGGTGAGGTGCTGGCCGCGGAGAACGGGGACGTGTGGGACGAGGAGGCGATCGACGAGCTGCGCTCCATCAGTGGGCACGTCGTCGATCAGGGGTGGATCGACGAGCTCGGGAACGGGCGGTTCCTGCGTACGTTGTACGAGAAGAGCTGCGCCTACCGGGACTTGCGGCTTTCCGGGTATCCGGGTCATCTGACGCGGGATGATCTGGCGACGCTTCGGTTGGCTGATCTGATGCAGGCGTATGGGGAGGTTCTCTCGGGGCGGGGGCCGTCGGGGGTGTGAGCCCCCGTCGGGCCGCGCCCCGAGGACCCTCCGGGGTCGGGTGCGCCCGCGAGCTGCTTGGCTTGCTGCCCGGGTCGCGGGTGCGGCGGCGGCGTGGCTGGTCGCGCCGTTTCCCGCGCCCCTTGAAGCGCAAAGATTGCGCCGTTCCCCGCGCCCCTGAAAGACAAAAGCCAAAGACTGCGCCGTTCCCCGCGTCCCTGGGTGGCCCGCGCCCCCGGGACGTGGGGGCGCGGGTTGGCTGTGTCAGCTGGCCAGGGCCTGTTGGGGGGAATCCGCGGGCTCTGGGGAACCTGTGCGTGGCTCGGTCACCCGGGGTGGTGGGGTGTCCCGGTGAGCCGGGTCGCGGACCTCGCCGACCAGGAGTTCCAGTACGTCCTCCAGGGCGACCAGGCCCAGGACCCGGCCCGACGCGTCGGCGACCTGCGCGAGGTGCGTCGCCGCGCGGCGCATCACGGTCAGGGCGTCGTCCAGCGGAAGCTCGGCGCTGAGGGTCGTCATGGGGCGCCAGACCTGCTGCGGCACCGCCCGCTCGGACTCCTCCAGGTCGAGTACGTCCTTCACGTGCAGGTAGCCCATGAAGGCGCCGTTCTCCGCGACCACCGGGAAACGCGAGAACCCGGTGCGGGCGGTGAGGGCGACGACCTGGCCCGGCGTGACCGAGGGGCCCACGCTGATCAGCGACTCGCGGTCCAGGAGCACGTCCGTGACCGGGCGGGAGCCCAGTTCCAGGGCGTCCTCCAGGCGCTCCTGCTCCCCGGGGTCGAGCAGCCCGGCCTGACCGGCGTCCTCGACGAGCCGGTTGAGCTGCTCGCTGGTGAAGACCGCCTCGACCTCGTCCTTCGGCTCGACACCGAAGAGCTTCAGGATGACGCGGGCACAGGCCCCGAGGCCCACGGTGACCGGCTTGCAGAGCCGGGCGAAGGCGACCAGGCCGGGGCTGAGCCACAGCGCGGTCTTCTCGGGGGCGGCCATCGCCAGGTTCTTCGGCAGCATCTCGCCGACCACCAGGTGGAGGAAGACGACCGCGGCGAGCGCTATGACGTACCCGAGCGGGTGGATCATGCCCTCGGGAAGGTGCACGGCGTGGAAGACCGGCTCCAGGAGGTGCGCCACGGTGGGCTCGGCGACCGCGCCGAGGGTCAGCGAGCAGATGGTGATGCCGAACTGCGCGGCGGCCATCATGTGCGGCAGGTTCTCCAGGCCGTACATGACCTGCCGGGCCCGTGCCGTGCCGAGCGGTTCGATCTGGCTGCGCCGTACGGAGACCAGGGCGAACTCGGCGCCGACGAAGAAGCCGTTGGCGAGCACGAGCAGACCGGCGAAGAGGAGTTGGAGCACGCTCATCGGACGGCCTCCGCCGCGGAGACGGAAACAGGGGCGGAAGCGGGAGCGGAGACGGGCGCGGTCCCGGCCTCGGCCGTCCTGACCAGCCTGACCCGCTCCGCGCGGTAGTGGCCCACCTGGCGCACCGAGAGGCGCCAGCCGGGCAGCTCGGCCCGGTCACCCGGCGCCGGGATGCGTCCGAGCAGGTCGGCGACGAGTCCGGCGACCGTCTCGTACGGGCCCTCGGGGACGTCAAGGCCGATGCGCCGGAGGATGTCGACACGGCAGCTGCCGTCGGCGTCCCAGGCGGGCCGGCCGTCCTCGGCGGGCGCCGTGGCGAGTTCCGGTACGTCCTGGTCGTCGTGCTCGTCGCGGACCTCGCCGACGAGTTCCTCGACGATGTCCTCCAGGGTGACGACCCCGGCCGTGCCGCCGTACTCGTCGACGACGACGGCGATGGGCTGCTCGTTGCGCAGCCGCTCCAGGAGGGGCTGCACGGGCAGGGTCTCCGGGACGAGCAGCGGGGCCTGCGCGATCCGGGTGACCGGCGTGCGCAGCCGGTCGTGCGCGGGTACCGCGAGGGCGTCCTTGAGGTGCACCATGCCGACGATCTCGTCGATCCGCTCCCGGTAGACGGGGAAACGGGAGAGGCCGGTGGCGCGGGTGAGGTTGACGACGTCCTCGGCGGTCGCGGAGGACTGCAGGGCGCTGACCTTCACCCGCGGGGTCATGACGTGCTGCGCGGTCAGGTCGCCCAGGGAGAGGGTGCGGACGAACAGGTCGGCGGTGTCCTGCTCCAGCGCGCCGGCCTGGGCCGAGTGCCGGGCCAGGGAGACCAGCTCGCCGGGTGTGCGCGCGGAGGCCAGTTCCGCGGTGGGCTCGACGCCCAGAGCGCGTACGAGCCGGTTGGCGACGGAGTTCAGGCCGGCGATCACCGGCCGGAACAGGGTCGAGAAGACGTGCTGCGGGCCGGCGACGAACCGCGCGACCTGCAAGGGCCTGGACACCGCCCAGTTCTTGGGCACGAGTTCGCCGATCACCATCTGCACGGCCGAGGCCAGCAGCATGCCGACGACCACGGCGACACCGGACACGGCGCCCTCGGGGACGCCGACGGCGGTGAACGGGCCGTGCAGCAGATCGGCGAGCGCCGGTTCGGCGAGCATGCCGACGACCAGCGAGGTGATGGTGATGCCGAGCTGGGTGCCGGACAGCTGGAAGGAGAGTTCCTTGAGGGAACTGACGACGGTGCCGGCCCGTCGGTCGCCTTCGGCCGCCGCCTTCTCGGCGTCGGGGCGCTCCACCGTGACGAGGCCGAACTCGGCCGCCACGAAGAAGCCGTTGGCGAGGATCAACAGGAACGCCGCCCCGAGGAGCAGCAGGGGGATGGTCATGCCGCCGCCTCGATATGTCGGGAGGGGGCGGCGCAGGTACTACAGGACGATCCGTCCATCGCTGGAGGGAGTCACTCCTCGAATAGCAGGGGGCCTCTGAGTTCCGGGTGGGAAGTCAGCGGCGGAGGCGCAACGAAAACGCCTCCGCCAACAGATTAATCAAGACATGGGCCCGTACGGCAGGGTGGAAGGCTGAGAGTCAGCCGTGATGTTCGTCGTGCTGCCCCTCGGACGGCCCGTCCGGCCCGTTCGGTTCGCCGGCGGAGCGGGCCTCGGCGAGGGCGCGCAGCGCGCGGGCGTCGCTGATGGCGTGCGCTTTGGCGATGCCCGGCTGGATGCCGAGCACGGGCAGGCTGGTGCCGTCACTGAGGTTCAGAAAGACCCAGGGGTCTCCTGGACGGAGGTTGACCTGCAAGATCTCCGCCCAGGCGAGGCGCCGCGTGCTGGCGATGTTGACGACGGTGACCCCGGACTCGTCGGCGACGACCTTCGGGCGCGCCAGCAGCACGAGTACACCGAGGAGCAGTGCCGCGGTGAAGACGAAGCTGAGGCGCTCCCCCGGTCCGAGCTTCTCCAGCAGCAGCGCGACCGTGGTGATGACCACAAAGATCGTGGCACCGGCGGTCAGCAGTACGGCTCGGGTGCGCCCGGGCCTGAAGGTCACGGGGAGAGCGGGCGGCTCGGTGGTGTCCGGCATGGCGAAGCGGTTCCTCAGGGTCCTCAGAGGCGGCAGGCGTGGATGGCCGTGGTCAGGATGGCCCGCGCGCCGATCTCGTACAGGTCGTCCATGATCCGCTGGGCCTCCTTGGACGGGACCATGGCGCGTACGGCGACCCAGCCCTCGTTGTGGAGCGGCGAGACGGTCGGCGACTCCAGGCCCGGGGTGAGCGCGACGGCCTTCTCCAGCTGCTCGACGCGGCAGTCGTAGTCCATCATCACGTAGGTCCGCGCGACGAGGACGCCCTGGAGGCGGCGCAGGAACTGCTGGACCTTGGGCTCGGCGTCCCCGGTGGTCTCGGCGCCGGTGCGGCGGATGACGACCGCCTCGGACTTCATGATCGGGTCGCCGAAGACCTCCAGGCCCGCGTTGCGCAGCGAGGTGCCGGTCTCGACGACGTCCGCGATGACCTCGGCGACGCCGAGCTCGATGGCGGTCTCGACGGCGCCGTCGAGGTGCACGACGGACGCGTCGACGCCCTGGTCGGCGAGGTACTTGGCGACGATGCCCTCGTACGAGGTGGCGACGGTCTTGCCCGCGAGGTCGTCGAGGGCCTCGGCCGTACCGGGCTTGGTCGCGAAGCGGAAGGTGGAGCGGGCGAAGCCGAGGGGCAGGATCTCCTCCGCGTCGGCCGCGGAGTCGATCAGCAGGTCGCGGCCGGTGATGCCGATGTCGAGCTTGCCGGAGGAGACGTAGATCGCGATGTCGCGGGGGCGGAGGTAGAAGAACTCGACCTCGTTCTCCGGGTCGACGATCCGCAGCTCCTTGGCCTCCCGGCGCTGCTGGTAGCCGGCCTCATGCAGCATCTCCCCCGCGGGGCCTGACAGGGAACCCTTGTTGGGGACGGCGATGCGCAGCATGAGGTCGGCTTCCTTTGTTCGTGCGGTGCGGTGCGGGTGGGGTGTGGATACGGAGTCGGTGCGAGGGCGCGGAGGGACCAGGTGGCTCAGAGGTGGGCGTACACGTCGTCCAGGCTGATGCCGCGGGCGACCATCATCACCTGGACGTGGTAGAGCAGCTGCGAGATCTCCTCGGCGGCTGCTTCCTTGCCCTCGTGCTCCGCGGCCATCCAGACCTCGGCGGCCTCTTCGACGACCTTCTTGCCGATGGCATGGACCCCCTTGCCGACCAGTTCCGCGGTGCGGGAGGTGGCGGGGTCGCCGGTGGCTGCCTTGTGCTGGAGCTCGGTGAAGAGCTCCTCGAAAGTCTTCTTGGACATGGTGGTCCTCACCCTACGCGGTCGCGGGCCTACGTCAGCGCCAGGGTTCGGATACCGAGCGCAGGGTGGCCGCGGTCGCCACGGCCGCCGTCACCGCCTCGTGCCCCTTGTCCTCGTTGGAGCCCTCGATGCCGGCCCGGTCCAGTGCCTGCTCCTCGGTGTCGACGGTCAGCACACCGAAGCCGATGGGGACGCCGGTCTCGACGGAGACCTGGGTGAGGCCCTGGGTGACGCCCTGGCACACGTACTCGAAGTGCGGGGTGCCGCCGCGGATGACGACGCCGAGCGCGACGATCGCGTCGTAGCCGCGGCCCGCGAGGACCTTCGCGACGACCGGCAGCTCGAAGCTGCCGGGGACCCGCAGGAGGGTCGGCTCGTCGATGCCCAGCTCGTGCAGGGCGCGCAGCGCGCCGTCGACGAGTCCGTCCATGACCTTCTCGTGCCACTGTGCCGCGATGACGGCGACCCGCAGGTCACCGCAGTTGCGTACGGACAGTTCGGGTGCGCCCTTGCCGCTCACGTCTGTGTCTCCTCGTGCCGTGCTGTGCTGTTACTGACTACTGACTACTGATTGCTGACTGCTGACTGCTGGTTACTGATTACCGGTCAAGGGTCACTGGTTGCCGCAGGCGGACACGGTGGTCGTGTCCAGCCAGGGCAGGTCGTGCCCCATCCGGTCCCGCTTGGTGCGCAGGTACCGGAGGTTGTGCTCGCCCGCGGTCACGGGCATCGGCTCGCGGTCGGTGACCTTGAGGCCGTGGCGGACGAGCGCGGCCGTCTTGTCGGGGTTGTTGGTCATCAGCCGCAGGCTGCGCACCCCGAGGTCCTCCAGGATCTGCGCGCCGGCCGCGTAGTCGCGGGCGTCGGCGGGCAGGCCCAGTTCCAGGTTGGCGTCCAGGGTGTCCCGGCCGCGCTCCTGGAGCTCGTACGCGCGCAGCTTGGACAGCAGCCCGATGCCGCGCCCCTCGTGGCCGCGGAGGTAGACGACGACGCCGCGGCCCTCGGCCTGGATGCGCTGCAGGGAGGCTTCGAGCTGAGGGCCGCAGTCGCAGCGCAGGGAGTGGAAGACGTCCCCGGTGAGGCATTCGGAGTGGATGCGCACGACGACGTCCTCGCCGTCGCCGATCTCGCCGTGGACCAGCGCCACGTGCTCGACGCCGTCGACGGTGGAGCGGTAGCCGTAGGCCGTGAACTCGCCGAAGGCGGTGGGCAGATGGGTCCTGGCCTCACGGCGGACCGTGGGCTCGGCGGTGCGGCGGTAGGCGATCAGGTCCTCGATGGAGATGATCGTCAGGCCGTGCTTGCGGGCGAACGGGATCAGCTCGGGCAGGCGCAGCATCCGCCCGTCCTCGCCTGCGATCTCGACGATGGCACCTGCGGGGCGCAGGCCCGCGAGGCGCGCGAGGTCGACGGCGGCCTCGGTGTGGCCGTTGCGCACCAGCACCCCGCCGGGCTTGGCGCGCAGCGGGAAGATGTGGCCGGGGCGTACGAAGTCGCTCGCCCCCGCCTGTCCTCCGGCGAGCAGGCGCAGCGTGGTGGCGCGGTCGGCGGCGGAGATGCCGGTGGTCACGCCGGAGGCGGGGCCCGCGTCGACGGAGACCGTGAAGGCCGTGCGCATCGACTCGGTGTTGTTCTCGACCATCTGCGGGAGCTGGAGGCGGTCGAGCTCGTCGCCCTCCATGGGCGCGCAGATCAGACCGCGGCACTCGCTCATCATGAAGGCGATGATCTCGGGGGTCGCCATCTCGGCGGCGATGACGAGGTCGCCCTCGTTCTCGCGGTCCTCGTCGTCGACGACCACGACCGGGCGGCCCGCGGCGATGTCCGCGACGGCCTTCTCGACCGGGTCGAGGGCGAAGTCCGAGGCGTCCTCGTCGTGACCCGTGCTGTACCAAACCGGCGTTGTCGTCATGCCGGGGCTCCTTCCAGGACGGGCTGCCCGGCCTTGCGGGAGCGCAGCCACCAGTCGCGCATGCCCCACAGGACGAGCGCGCCGTAGATGATGTAGACGAATCCGGAGAACGCGAAGCCGTTGGCGAAGTTGAGCGGCACGCCCACCAGGTCGACGAGCAGCCAGGCGAACCAGAACTCGACCATGCCGCGCGCCTGGGCGTACATCGCGACGACCGTGCCGACGAATATGTACGCGTCGGGCCAGGGGTCCCAGGAGAGCGACGGGTACGCGGTGAACAGGCTCGCGACGGCGACGGTGCCCACGGCGGCGCCGCCGAGCAGGTACGCGCGTTCGCGCCAGGTGGCGAACCGGACGGCGATGGAGCCGTCCTGGGCGCCGCCCTTACCGCGGTTCCACTGCCACCAGCCCCACAGGGCGACGGCCATGACGACCAGTTGCTTGCCCGCGCTGCCCGAGAGGTGGGCGGTGGCGAAGGCCGCGAGGAGGATGGCGCCTGAGAGGAACTGGACGGGCCAGGTCCAGATCGAGCGGCGCCAGCCGAGGGCGAGGCCGATCAGACCGATCACGTTGCCGATCATGTCGGCCCATTTGATGTGCTGGCCGAAGAGCGTGAACGCCTCGGAGTTGAGCCAGTTCACCGTGTCGCTCCCTCGGTGCCGGGCAGGGCCACAGGTCGCTGTCCCTGCGGGCCGAGCAGCCGCTCGACGTACTTGGCGATCACGTCGACCTCGAGATTGACCGGGTCGCCGGGCTGCTTGCGGCCCAGGGTGGTCAGGTCGAGGGTGGTGGGGATGAGGCTGACGGTGAAGAAGTCGGGGCCGGCCTCGACGACGGTCAGGCTGATGCCGTCGACGGTGATGGAGCCCTTCTCGACGACATAGCGCGAGAGGTCCGCGGGCAGCGAGATCTTCACGATCTCCCAGTGCTCGGACGGCTTGCGCTCGACGACCTCGCCCGTGCCGTCCACGTGGCCCTGCACGATGTGCCCGCCGAGCCGCTCGCCCACGGCCATGGGCCGTTCGAGGTTGACGCGGGAGCCGACGGTGAGGGCGCCGAGGCTGGAGCGGTCCAGGGTCTCCGCCATGACGTCGGCGGTGAACTCGCCGTCCTCGTGGTCGACGACCGTCAGACAGACGCCGTTGACGGCAATGGAGTCCCCGTGACGTGCACCTTCGGTGACCACAGGGCCACGGAGTCGGAAACGTGAGGCGTCGCCGAGGTTCTCGACGGCGGTGACTTCACCCAGCTCTTCGACGATTCCGGTGAACACTTCCCGGGTCCTCCTGCCTCATAGGGCACGGACTCCGGGGCCTGTCGATGACGACAGAGGTGGAACGAGCGGGAACACCGGGGGCGACGCCGCGTAGGACGACGTGCCCGTGGGACACGTCGAAACAGACGGCGGCGCGCACGAATGCCCGCCCGCCGCGCACTGCCTCCCATCCGGACTTTAACCGTCGGTCCAGGAATTTCACCTGGTCAACCGGCCGCTGGAAGCGACCGGGTCGCGGACTGTAACCGCCGGTTCGGACTTTCACCGACCCCGGAGTGCGCTGCTTCTGGTACAGACTCAGTGTGCCACGCCTGATCGTCGCCCAAGCGGGTGAATTCTGTGGGGTGGCTCACAAGGTGTACCGATGGACTTCACGGGACACTCGTGACGGCGTCAGCCTCTGATCGACTTCAGGGTGATCAAGGCGTCTCGCTGGTGGTCCATACCTATTGACGCTTTGGTCTAGTCCTATCTAGGGTCTGCGTTCACCGGCGCCTCTCCGGGTCCGCGTTCGCCGACCCTCCCAGATCGACCCGGCGGCGGTGACGGAGGCCCTTGCCCCGCCGCCGGGTCTCCTTACCCCGGCACCGGGTCTCTTCACCCCGGCACGGTCCGGGCCGTACGGGCCTTCGGGTCACCGCTCCGGCGGCGCGAACAACTCGTCCTGGGCCCCGTCCCGGGCCATCAGCAGGGCGCCGCGCAGCACGGCGCCGCCGCCCAGGGTGCCGGCCCGCACCTCAGTGGGCAGCGGTGTCATCCGCGCGAGCCGTTCCCGCACCCGGGCCGCGAGTACCTCACCCCCGGCCCGCCCGATCTCCCCGGACAGCACGACACACCCCGGGTCGAGCACGGCGATGACGGAAGCGGCACCGAGGGCGACACGATCGGCGAGCGCGTCAAGAAACTCGGAGGCGGCGCCCCCGAAGGGGCGCGGGGAACTGCGCGGCCCACCCCCACCACCCGCGGCCACATCCGCAACGCCTGCGGTTTCCGGGGTCGGCGCGGGGCCGGAGGCCGTGGCCGGCGCACCCTCCACGACCCGCGACACGGCCTCCCGCACCAACGCCGCCGCATGCGGCTCATGCTCCACGGCGGAGGCCACCACCCCGTACGGGCGCGCCAGTTCGGCGATCGCCGCCGCGCCCGCGAGCGAGTGGAAGCCGCCCTCGCAGCCCGTCGCGGACGGCATACCGCCCGTACCCGGCACCGGCAGGAAGCCGATCTCACCGGTCCCGCCGGAGGCACCCCGGCGCAGCACCCCGTCCAGGACCACCGCGGCGCCGATCCCGTGGCCGAGCCAGAGCAGCACGAAGGTGTCGCGGTCCCGCGCGACCCCGTCCCGCTGCTCGGCCAGCGCCGCGAGGTTGGTCTCGTTCTCGACGACGACGCGGGCCTGGAAACGCTCCTGGAGCGCCGCGGCGAGACGGCGGTGCCACTCGGGCAGACCGGTGGAGTCGCGCAGTTCACCCGTGGCGGGGTCGATCAGACCGGGTGCCCCGACGCCGACGGTGTGCAGCCGTTCGACACCCGCTTCCTTCGCCGTGCGTTCGACCAGCGCGACCGCCCGCTCGACCGCGGGCGCGGTGTCCGTCTCGTCCGCGATCGGCACCGACGCCTCGGCCAGTACCGCGCCCAGCAGGTCCGCGACGACCACGCTCACGCCCTCGGTGCGTACGTCGAGGGCCGCCAGGTGCGCCCGGTCGGCGACGATCCCGTACAGCCGGGCGTTCGGGCCGCGCCGCTGTTCGCCGGACTCCCCGACGACGCCGATCAGCCCGGCCTCGGCGAGGCGTTCCACGAGGTCGGCGACCGAGGGGCGGGAGAGTCCGGTGAGTTTCTTCAACTGCCCGGCCGTCAGAGGACCTTCCCGCTGCAGCAGCCGCAGGGCGAGCCGGTCGTTGATGGCCCGGGCGGTACTCGGTGATGCGGGCATGCCGGGATCCTTCCAGATCAGGGCGGACGTCTGCGGCGGGCGCAAAAACAATCTATCTATCAGGCAGGGTGCCTGATAGTTTACGGCGGCAGAGCGGAGAGACGACGGACGACTGCTGGGGTCGACAGACAGGGGCCGGGAGAATGAGCGAAGTGGTCTACGACCGGCGCGAGGTGAAGCGCTCCCGGTACGCGGTGGCGGCGGTGTTCGCCGTGCACGGCGCCGTCACCGGCTCGTTCGCGACACGCGTTCCATGGATCCAGGACCACGCGTCGGTGAGCGCGGGCCAACTCGGCCTCGCGCTCGCCTTCCCCGCGATCGGCGCCTCCCTGGCGATGCCGCTCGCGGGCAGCGTCAGCCACCGCTTCGGCGCCCGCACGGCCCTGCGCGGACTCATGGCGCTGTGGACGCTCTCCCTCGTCCTGCCGGCGCTCGCCCCGAACCTGCTCACGCTGTGCCTGGCCCTCTTCGTGTACGGGGCGACGGCCGGCATGGCCGACGTGGCGATGAACGCCCTGGGCGTCGAGGTCGAGAACCGCCTGGACAAGTCGATCATGTCCGGGCTGCACGGCATGTGGAGCGCGGGCGCCCTGGTCGGCTCGGCGGGCGGCACACTCGCCGCGCATCTGGGCACGGACGCCCGGCTGCACCACGCGTTCGCCGCGCTGACGCTCACCGTGCTCGGCACCATCGCCTGCCAGGGCGTACTGGACCTGCGCGCCACCGAGGACGAGGAAGCGCCCCCGCGGTTCGCGCTGCCGCCCAGGTCGGCGCTGCTCATCGGCGCGATCGGCTTCTGCGCGGTCTTCGCGGAGGGGGCGAGCCTGGACTGGTCGGCGGTCTATCTACGGGACGTCCTCGGCAGTTCCGCGGGGCTCGCCGCCGCGTGCACGACGGGCTTCACCCTCACCATGGCGGTCGCGCGGCTCGCCGGGGACGCGGTGGTGGACCGGTTCGGCCCGGTGCGCACCGTACGGGTCAGCGGGCTCCTCGCCACCGCAGGCGCCCTGCTCGTCGTACTGGCGCAGAACGCGGCCCTCGCCATGGCCGGCTTCGCGCTGCTGGGCCTCGGCATAGCCGTGGTCGTACCGCTCTGCTTCGCCGCGGCGGGCCGCAGCGGCCCCAACCCGGCCCAGGCCATCGCGGGCGTCGCCACCATCACGTACACCTCGGGTCTGATCGCGCCGTCCGCCATCGGGACCGTCGCGGACGCGACGAGCCTGGTGACGTCCTTCGTCCTGGTGACCGTGCTGGCCTTCGGGCTCGCCGCGTTCGCGGGTGTCCTGCGGACCAGCGGCCGTACGACGAGTGCCCAGGTCCCCGGCGCGCGCGGCGAGGTGGCGGACGTGAAGGTTCCGGATTCACGGCCCTGAACCGGCCGCTCCCCCGGCTCCCCCCTACCATGGCGCTGATCTTCACGTACGGAAATCTCGGATACGCATCTGAGGTGCAGAGAAAGCGGATACCACCATGGACCTCGGCGTGCGCTGGAAACTGCACGGTGACGGGCGCACGCCCGCGCCCGGAGCGGTCGTCCGCCCCGACGAACGGCTCTCGTGGCCCCGGACGGCCGGCCTCGGCGCCCAGCACGTGGTGGCGATGTTCGGGGCATCCTTCGTAGCGCCCGTCCTGATGGGCCTCGACCCCAATCTCGCGATCATGATGTCGGGCGTCGCGACGGTGATCTTCCTGCTCGCGACGCGCGGCCGGGTGCCCAGCTATCTGGGCTGTTCGCTCTCCTTCGTGGGCGTCGCCGCGGTGATCCGGGCCCAGGGCGGCTCCAGCGCGACCGTGACGGGCGCCGTGTTCGTCGTGGGCGTCGCGCTGTTCCTGGTCGGCCTCGCGGTGCGGCGGTTCGGGGCGCGGATCATCCATGCCGCGATGCCGCCGATCGTCACGGGCGCGGTCGTCATGCTGATCGGCTTCAACCTCGCCCCGGTCACCGCCGCCACGTACTGGCCGCAGGACCAGTGGACGGCGCTGCTCGTGATGCTGTTCACCGGTCTGGCGGTGGTCTGCCTGCGCGGTTTCTGGTCGCGGATCGCGATCTTCCTCGGCCTGGTCTTCGGCTACGGCATCTCGTGGCTCTTCGACCTGGTCTTCGGCCGGATCCACTCGGCCGACGCGAGCGGCAAGCTCACCGACCACTGGCGGCTCGACCTCTCCGGCGTCGGCTCGGCGGACTGGATCGGGCTGCCGGCCTTCCACGGCCCGTCCTTCGAGTGGTCGGCGATCCTGGTGGCCCTGCCCGTCGTCATCGCACTCGTCGCCGAGAACGCGGGCCATGTGAAAGCCGTCGGCGAGATGACCGGTGACTCGCTGGACGACAAGCTGGGCACCGCGATCTCCGCGGACGGGGTCGGCTCGATGCTCTCCACCGCCGTGGGCGGCCCGCCCAACACCACGTACTCCGAGAACATCGGCGTCATGGCGGCAACCCGCGTCTACTCCACGGCCGCCTACTGGGCCGCCGCCGGCTTCGCGCTGCTCTTCGGCCTGTGCCCGAAGTTCGGCGCGGTCGTGGCCGCGATCCCCGGCGGTGTGCTCGGCGGGATCACCGTCATCCTGTACGGGATGATCGGCCTGCTCGGCGCGCAGATCTGGCTCAACGCCGGGGTGGACCTGCGCAATCCGCTGAACCTGGTACCGGCCGCGGCGGGCATCATCATCGGCGTCGGCAACGTCACGATGAAGTTCACCGACACGTTCTCGCTGAGCGGGATCGCGCTCGGCACCCTCGTCGTCATCACCGGCTACCACGCGCTGCGGGCGATGGCTCCCGCGCACCTCAAGTCGCAGGAACCGCTGCTGGACGAGGGCACGTCCTCCTACAGCTCCGGGCGCGAGGCGGGTGCCGAGGGCGGCTCCGAATCTGACTCCGGCTCCGGCTCCGGCTCCGGTTCCGGCGCGGCGGGCGGTCAGCGCGCCAAGTCGTAGGCGTAGTCCGGTGTGAAGGTCCCCGGCTCGCCCCGGCAGCCGTCGGACTCGCCCGGCAGCTTCACCCACAGATAGGCGTCGACCCCGGCCTCCCCGGTCCTCAGGGTCGGCGCCTGTCCCAGCTTGCGGCCCGCGGGGTCGCACCACTCGCCGTCGGCCGGGGCGCCGTTGCCGTTGCGGCTGGTGTCGATGACGGCGCCCAGGCTCCCGGGGCCGCCGAGCGCGTCGAGGGTGCGGCGGACGTATGCGACCTCCTCGTCGGTGCGGTTGAAGTTGGAGACGTTGCTGAAGATCCCGTCCGAGGAGGCGGCAGAGGCGGCACCGGCCCGGCGCAGCAGCCCGGCCTGCTTCCCTGGCGAGTTCCAGTCCGAGTGGCCCGCGTCGAAGTACACCCGGGCCTTCGGATTCGCCGCCTTCAGGACCCGGCCCGCCCGCGCCAACGCGTTGAAGCGGGCCGTCCGTTCGCCTTCGGAGAGACAGTCCGACTGGGCGATCGCGTCGGGCTCCAGGATCACCACGACCTCACGCGTGCCGAGGCCCGCCGCGAACTTCTCGATCCACCCGTCGTACGCGCCGAGGTCGGGCGCGCCGCCCTGCGAGGCCCCGCCGCAGTCGCGGTCCGGTATCGCGTACGGGACGACGACGGGCACGCCGCCCTTCGCGGCCCCGGCCGAGGTGACCGCCCTCACCCGGGAGGTGATGTTCGACGGCGTGTAGTCCGCGAACCAGACCGCGGCGGGACGGTCGGCTATCCGGGACTCGATGACCGGGCGGCGCGGGTCGTCGGGGTTGGCCCGGACCCAGTCCAGGACCTGGGAGTCGGAATGGCGGTACAGCCGCACGGAGGCCGGCTCGGTCCTCGGCCTCGTGGCCGCGGACGTGGACGGCCGCGGGCTGGGCCCCGCCTTCCAAGCGGACACGGACGGCGAGGGCGACGGGGAGCTTGAGGTCGCCGAGAACGAGGGGGTGGGCACGGCGGGCAGCGGCTGCAGGAACGGTGAGCCGGACACGTCGGGGCGCGCCTCGTCGCTGCCCCTGCCGTCGTCCAGCGCGGACATCATCCCCGTCACGGTGCCGGCCGCGACGACGGCGGAGGCCAGCGCCACCATGGCGCCCCGCCGGGCGGCGCGTCGGCGCTCCGCCCGGCGGGCGGCCAAGCGCTCGGCACGTCGGACTGACACGTGGTGCTCCCCCTCCTCCGGGCCCCGCGTAATCCCCCGTTCTGGGGAAGCGACCGGCCCGGCGGCCCTCGGCACAGCGTAGGCCTGGGACGCTGCCCCCATGGTGCGGTTGGAACGCTTCACGCAAGACACGGTCCTCGTCCACGGCCTCGACGCGGTGGTGCGCCGTATGCGTGCGCTCGACGCGCTCTGGCCGGAGCGTGACGGGGTCGCGGTCTTCAACCGTGTCTACCTCGCCGTCACCGAGGAGGTCGCCAGGCGCGTGGACGCGGGGCACTTCAGCGACGCGCGGGCCGCGATCACGCTGGACGTGCGGTTCGCGGAGCGGTACCTCGGGGCGGTGGCCGCGGTCGCTGAGGACCGCCGTCCGCCCGCCTGCTGGCAGCCGCTGTTCCAGTTCCGGGGGCATCCGGGGGTACGTCCGCTGCAGTTCGCGCTCGCCGGTATCAATGCGCACATCGGGCACGATCTGGCGCTCGCGGTGGTGGACGCCTGCCGTACGCTCGGCTGCGCGCCGCGTGAGCTGGAGGACGAGTTCGACCGGGTGGGTGAGGTGCTCGTCGCGCTGGAGGAGCGGATCCGCGAGGATCTGATGCCGGGGCCGGATCTCCTGCAGATCGCCGATCCGCTGACGCATCTGCTGGGGGCGTGGAGTCTGGAACGGGCCCGGGACGCGGCGTGGTCCGCGGCACGAGCCGTCTGGGCGCTGCGGGGACTCCCCGACGTGGCCGGCGAGTTCACTCAGCAACTCGACGCGGGAGTAGGCCTGGTGGGCCGCTGCCTACTCACCCCCCTACGCCCCGCACCGTACGTCGCACGGCGTGACCACTGAGCTGCGTGCGGGCCGACGAGGGCTGATCGCGCCGTTCCCCGCGCCCTGCTCTTAGGGGCGCGGGGAACGGCGCAAAGCAGGGGCGCAGCCCCGTGCCTCAGGGGCGCGGGGAACGGCGCGGCCGACCCCCACCGGGCCGCGGCCGGGAGCGGACCGGCACTCGTCCTCAGTCCTCCGGGAGTTCCACCGGGGCTATCTCGTCGTAGACGTCGCCGGGGCCGGGATTGCCCGGATCGGTCCCGCCACCGAGGTGGTGCATCACGCCCCACACGGCGTTGAGCGCGGTCTGCACAGCCCCCTCCGCCCACCCCGCCGTCCAGGAGATGTCGTCCCCCGCGAGAAAGATCCCCCGCTTGTCCTCGGGCAGCCGGTCCTGCATGAAGTGCGTGAACAGCCGCCGCTGGTACCGGTAGTGACCCGGCAGGTTGGCCTTGAACGCGCCCATGAAGTAGGGCTCGTTCTCCCAGGAGACGGTGACGGGGTTGCCGATGATGTGGCCGCGGATGTCGACCTTCGGGTAGATCTCGCCGAGCGACTTCAGCATCACCTCCATCCGCTCGTTCGCGGACAGCGGCAACCACTTCAGGCTGTCGTCGCACCAGGTGTACGAGAGGCAGATGACGGCCGGCTTGTCCGGGCCGTTGTCGAGCAGGTAGGTGCCGCGCGTCATCCGGTCCGTGAGCGTCATCGACATGACGTCCCGCCCGGTCTCCTCGTCCTTGTCGAGCCAGAACGGCCGGTCGACCGGCACGAACAGCTTGGAGCTCTCCATGTAGTGCGTGCGCTCGATCGCCGTCCAGTGGTCGATCGGGAACAGCGCGTCGTCACAGGCGACCTTGGAGAGCAGCATCCAGGACTGCGCGGTGAAGATCGCCGCCCGGTACGTACGGATGTCACCGGAGGCGTCGGTCACGGTGATCCGGTTGCCCGCCGTGCGGTTGAGGCGGGTCACGGCCGGCCGGGGCTCACCGTCGTGCAGCGAGGCCAGCGAGGTCCCGTACGGCCAGTGCACGATCTTCTCGGGCTCGCGCTCCCACAGGCGCAGCGGGAGCTGCTGACTGCCGCCGACGATGCCGCGGTGGTGGTCGTCGGCCTCGGTGTAGACGACGCGCAGGATCTCCAGGATGGAGTTCGGGAAGTCGGTGTCCCAGCCGCCCGTGCCGAAGCCGACCTGCCCGAAGATCTCACGGTGCCGGAAGGACCTGAACGCCGTGGAGTCGCAGAGGAATCCGTAGAAGGTCTGGTTGTCGAGCTTCTCGACGAGCTTCGCCCAGATCTCCCGGATGCGGGGCACGTCGCGCTCGCGCATCGCCTGGTTCATGTCGGAGAAGTCGGCGCCCTCCTCCAGGCAGGCGTTCCAGGCGGTCGCCACGTCCCGGTAGACCTGCGGAAGGTCGGCGAGCGTCCTGGCGTAGTGCGACTCGCCCTTGAGGTCGACGACGGTCGAGGGCGTGGTCTCGGAGAGCGGGTTGGGGAACGGTTCGGTCCGCAGCCCCACCAGGTCGATGTAGTGCTGGAGCGCCGTGGAGGACGGCGGGAAGCGCATCGCGCCCATCTCGGCGGTGAGGGAGGGGTCGCACCCCTCGAACCCGACCGTCCGCAGCCGCCCGCCGATCTTGTCCGCCTCGTACACGACGGGCTTGAGCCCCATCTTCATCAGCTCGTACGCCGCCACGACGCCGGAGAGGCCGCCACCGATGACCGCCACCTCGGTCCCGAGTTCGGTCGCCGGTATCTGGCCGAGGCCCGCGGGGTGCGCGAGGAAGTCGTCGTACGCGTACGGGAAGTCCGGGCCGAACATGGTGATCGGCGGCTGCGCGTCGGTGTGCGGGACGGCGGGGGGCACCGTGGACGTCATGGGGTACGGACTCCTTGCGCGAAGGCTCGCGAATGCTGGGGTGGGGCTGGTGGTTCTCGTGGGGCGGAGGTGTCAGACGAGGGACCCGTAGAGGCCGGGGCGGCGGTCCTTCAGGTACGGGTTGGCCTCGCGGGAGGCGGCGAGGAACGCGCGGTCCACGTCACCGAGGACGAGTTCCTCGGTGCGGCCCGCACGGGCCCGGGCGCCGCCGTCGGGTCCTGCCAGGGTGGAGAGCCCGACGAACTCGAACTCCCCTTCCGTGCCGACCCGGTTGACGTACGCGACGTACAGCTGGTTCTCGAAGGCCCGCACGGGCACGACGGACTCGGCGACGAACTGGAACGGGTGCATCTGGGCCGTGGGCACCACGAGCAGATCGGTGCCGGCGAGGGCGTGCGCGCGGACGTTCTCCGGGAACTCCACGTCGTAGCAGATCATCAGCCCCACACGGAGACCGTCCAGCTCTGCCTGGACGACCGGCTCGTCGCCGGGGGTGAACCACTCCTGCTCGAAGCAGCCGAAGAGGTGGGTCTTGCGGTAGTTGGCGAGGCGCGTGCCGTCGGGGGCGATGAGCTGCGCGGAGTTGAAGACCAGGTCGGACGCGCGCTCCGGGTAGCCGTAGACGACGGCCACGCCGTGCCGGCCGGCGATCTCGGCGATCTCGTCCGCGGAGTCCCCGTCGGCGGGCTCGGCGAGCCGGTGCACGTCGGCGCCGATCGCGTAGCCGGTGAGGAACAGCTCGGGGGCGATCAGCAGCCCGGCGCCCGCTGCGGCGGCGCGGCCCGCGGCCTCGTCGAGGACCTTGAGGTTCCCGACGACGGATCCGGGGCGGCCGGAGCTCTGGAGCAGGGCGGTGCGCATGCGTGTTCCTCACCGGACGGAAGGGGTCTTGGGGGCCGGACTGGCGGCCAGATCGACGGTACGGGCGGGGGGTTCGGCGGGACAAGGAGGAGCCGTTGCGCGCTGGTGCGCCAATCGTTGCGTCGTGCGGCACTCCGGCGGTGATTCGTTGCGCGCCCTGGGCCTGAAACCTCTCATCCTGCGGGTTGACGTCGCGGATGCTCGTCAGCCGGGCGGCTGACGCGGAGTGACGTCCACGGCGGGATGTGGGGCGTACCGGGCGCCGGGACAGTGAGAGCCGTCCGCACCACCCGCCGGAAGGAGCATCATGAACCGCCGAAGGATTACGACGAGCCGCCGTACGCACACCCCCGCGAACCGCCGCACGGGGACACCCGGAAAGCACGGCAGGAGGACCGCCGTGCTGGGCACGGCCCTGCTCCTCACCGCCGGCCTCACCGGATCGGCCACGGCGTTCGGCACGAAGGACAGCCCGGCGGCCGGTACCGCCCGGAGCGCGCGCGAGGCCGCCGCGCTCACCGGCAGCGCGAAGCTGTACCGGTCCGCCGGAGACGACATCTCGTTCTCCTTCGACGCGCATCTGGCGGCGAAGGACAACGACGATCCGCTGAAGGCGACAGGCACCTTCGCGTGGAGCCACTACGCCGAAGGCCACGGCGCCTGGGCGAAGGCGGAGGTGGACTGTCTGCTCACCGGTGGCAAGGTGGCGGTCGTCTCCGGTGTGATCACCGACTCCGATCTGCCCGGCGCGAAGGGTAAGCGGGTCGGCATCACCGTCCACGACACCGGGCGGCACGACCGGCTCGGCTACAGCTGGGCCTCCGTGGGCAACCCCGTCGAGACCGTGGGGCTGCCCAAGTGCGTCAGTTCCGCACCCTTCGAGAAGGTGAAGAAGGGCACGGGCGACTTCACGGTCGTGCCGTGGCGTCCGAAGTTCTAGCCGCGCTCCTCCCGGCCGTACCCCTCCTCCCGGCGGCGACGGTCAGCGCCACGAGGAGGTAGGGCACCGCCGACAGCGCGAAGGCGGTGGCGTGCGAGGTCGCCGACCCGACCACCGCGTAGGCGCCGAACACGGCGACGGTGGCCAGGTCGGTGCCCACGCCGGCGACGGAGGTCAGGGTGGCCCGGCCGGTTCCCGCGATGCTCTCCTGAAGCCGGGCGTCGGCCAGGACGCTCGCCAGCTGGAACCCGCAGAAGGCGAGGGCGACCAGGCCGATCCCGGCCGGGGTCCGCGCCCCCGCGCCCGCGGCGAGCGCCAGCGCGGAACCCGCCAGGATCCCGGCGAACCCACCCCTGCCCAGCCGTTGCGCCGGACCGGCCAGCAGGCCGCCGACCGTCGCTCCCGCCCAGATCAGCAACAGCCAGTGCGACACGGCGTTCTCGGCGACCCCCGTGTCCCGGACGAGCAGGGGCGTGTACTCGTCGAGCGCGCCCCACACCGCGGTGACGGCCGGTACGAGCAGCAGGGCGGCGCGTACGGACCGGTCCCCGCGGGCCTCGGCGAGCCCGGCCCGCAGCGGCCGGATCCATCCCTCGCCGGACGTGGCCCCGGAGTCCGCCGCCCGGTGCTCGGGGAACCGGGTCGCGACGACGGCCGTCAGCAGACAGGCCAGCACACTGGCGACGCCGACCACCGGATAGCCGCCGAACGCGAAGACCGGCCCGGCCAGGCCCATCGCCGCCATCACGCCCACGAGCCCCGCCGCACGGGCCCGGCCCATGACACGTCCGTAGCGGCCGGCCGCACCGAGCCGGTCGAGCTCCTCGTACACCAGCGCCTCCAGGGCCCCGGAACCGAGCGCCCCCTTGATACCCCAGAGCACAAAACCGAGGGCGAACGCCCAGTACGAGGGCACGAGCACCCAGAGCGTGAATCCGGCGGCGGTGAGCAGCGGCCCGACCCACAGGAGCAGCCGCCGTGAGACGGCGTCGGCCCAGGCGCCGGACGGTATCTCCAGCAGGACGCCGGTGACGGACCAGAGGGCGAAGAGCGAGGAGATCTGCCAGACCGTGAGCCCGCTGTCCGCGAACAGCAGCGCGTACACGGGATAGAGAAGGACGAAGTCGTCGAGGAACGCATAGCCGTACAACGTGGCCGTCAGCCGCCGCGCAGGTGAGATTGTCATGGGGCCTTCCCGAGAAAACCGCGGAGAGTTCGGACGCCGAAACACGGCATCCGAGGCGGCCCTCGGGAGACACGACTACAAAATCAATGTCGCCAACTCATAACCCCCACCCTAGCGAGGAACACACGCAACGGCGCGACCTTTTGCCCTCCCACGGGCGCGGGCAACGACGCACCCTTCAGCCCCCAGGGGCGCGGGGAACGGCGCAATCTTTTGCTTTTAGGGGGCGCGGGGAACTGCGCAACCAGCCCCACCCACGGAGCACCCCTACCGAGGCGCCCCAGAGGAAAACCTCCGCAACAACGGCGAAAGCACCAGCACGGACTTCGTCCGCTCCACAAACGGCTCCCCGGCGATCCGCTCAAGCACCCGCTCGAAGTGCCGCATATCAGAGGCGAAAACCTGCACCACCGCATCCGCCTCCCCCGTGACGGTGGAAGCGGCCACCACCTCCTGATACCGCTCCAGCCCCCGCTGAATCGTCTCCGGCGAGGTGTTCCGCCGGCAGTAGATCTCGACGAACCCCTCGGTCGCCCACCCCAGCGCCGCGGGATCAACCCGCACGGTGAACCCGGTGATGGCCCCACTGGACCGCAACCGGTCCACCCGCCGCTTCACGGCGGGCGCGGACAGCCCCACCTCCTGCCCGATGTCGGCGTAGGAGCGCCGGGCGTCCTCGGCAAGGGCATGGACGATACGTTCGTCGAGATCGTTCAGCACTACGGGTGGATCACTTCTCTTCGCTGTTCGCACCGGTCGCCACACTGGCCGCACCGGTCGCCACACTGGTGGCCCCGGTCGCGAGCCGCGACCGCCGGTAGCCGTAACTGAAGTAGAACACGAGCCCGACAGCCATCCAGACCCCGAAGACCACCCAGGTCACGGTGTCGAGACTGCCCATCATCCACACGCAGAACCCGAACCCCAACGCGGGCGTGAGCGGCGACAGCGGCACCCGGAACGTCCGCGCCATCCCGGGCCGCGTACGCCGCAGCACCACCACGGCCACGTTCACCAGCGCGAAGGCGAAGAGCGTACCGATGCTGGTCGCGTCGGCGAGCTGCCCGAGCGGGATCGCGGCGGCGAGGACACCGCAGAACACGGACACGATGACCGTGTTGACGCGCGGGGTGCCGCTCTTCGGGTGAACGCGCGAGAAGACCTTGGGCACGAGTCCGTCGCGGGACATGGCGAAGAGGATGCGGGTCTGCCCGTAGAGCACGGTCAGGACGACACTCGCGATGGCGATGACCGCGCCGGCCGCGAGCAGCGTGCCCCAGATCGCGTCGCCGGTGACGTCCTTCATGATCCCGGCGAGCGCGGCCTCCGAGTCGGTGAACTCCTGCCAGGGCAGGGCACCGACGGCGACGGCCGCGACGAGCACGTACAGGGCGGTCACGATGATCAGGGAGAGCATGATCGCGCGGGGCAGGTCGCGCTGGGCGTTCCTGGCCTCCTCGCCCGCGGTGGAGGCGGCGTCGAAGCCGATGTAGGAGAAGAAGAGGGTCGCTCCGGCGGCGCTGACGCCCGCCATGCCGAGCGGCATGAAGTCCGCGTAGTTGCCGGAGCGGAAGCCCTGCACACCGATCAGGCAGAACAGCAGCAACGCGGCGATCTTGACGACGACCATGACGGTGTTGGCACGCGCGGACTCGCGGGCGCCGCCGAGCAGGAACGCCATCGCCAGCAGTACGACGATCAGCGCGGGCAGATTGAAGAGCCCGCCGTCCCCCGGCGGTGCGGAGAGCGCGTCCGGGATGGTGACGCCGATCGTCCCGTCGAGCAGCTCGTTCAGATACTCGCCCCAGCCGACGGCCACGGCCGCGACGGAGACGCCGTACTCCAGGACGAGACACCAGCCGCAGATCCAGGCGATCAGCTCGCCCATGGTCGCGTACGTGTACGAGTACGAGGATCCGGAGACCGGGATGGTGCCCGCCAGCTCGGCGTACGAGAGGGCCGAGAAGAGCGCGGTGAGTCCGGCTATCACGAAGGAGACGGTGACGGCCGGGCCCGCCTTCGGGACGGCCTCGCCGAGCACCACGAAGATGCCGGTGCCGAGCGTGGCGCCGATGCTGATCATCGTCAGCTGCCAGAGCCCGAGGGAGCGCCGCAGGCTGCCGCCCTCGCCCTGGCCGCCCTCGGCGACCAGGGCCTCCACGGGCTTGCGGCGCATCAGGCGCGCGCCGGTCCCGGCGGACGAGGGACGACTGCTGGACTGCGGTGGTGCGCCGTGGTCGTGCACGCGGCTGGCTCCTTCATCGCTGCCGGTCGAGGCGGCGAGACCCCACGACAGCCCGACGGAAGGACCCCCGTGCACGGGGTCCCCGCCACACTCCGTTCAGCGCACGACTCTATGAGCCGACGCTCCCCACCCGTAATGCAGCAACCTTGCGCACACCCGCAAGATCGTTGCGCACATCCCCACCGAACGACCATTCATTGCGCCCCCACCCGGGGCACCCTGAAGGGGCACGGGGAACGGCGCAGTCTTCCGCCTTCAGGGGCGCGGGGAACGGCGCAGTCTTTCGGCGGCGCAATCTTTTAGGGGCGCGGGGAACGGCGCAATCTTTCGCTGTTAGGGGCGCGGGGAACGGCGCAATCTTCTGCCTTCAAGGGCGCGGGGAACGGCGCAACCAGCCACAGTCAGCCGGCACACGAACAACACCCCCGGCGGAGCCATCAGCTCCAGCTGGCGTGCAACGGCTGCCCCTCCGCATACCCCGCAGCACTCTGCACCCCCACCACGGCCCGCTCCGCAAACTCCGCGAGAGAGTTAGCCCCGGCATACGTGCAGGACGACCGCACGCCCGCGATGATCGAGTCGACCAGGTCCTCGACCCCCGGCCGCGACGGATCGAGGAACATCCGGGACGTGGAGATGCCCTCCTCGAACAGCGCCTTCCGCGCCCGGTCGTACGCCGACTCCTCGGACGTACGGTTGCGCACCGCACGCGCGGACGCCATCCCGAACGACTCCTTGTACAGGCGCCCGTTGGCGTCCTGCTGGAGGTCGCCCGGCGACTCGTACGTACCGGCGAACCACGAGCCGACCATCACGTTCGACGCGCCCGCGGCCAGCGCCATGGCGACATCGCGCGGGTGCCGCACACCCCCGTCGGCCCACACGTGCTTGCCGTGCTTCTTCGCCTCCGCCGCGCACTCCAGGACAGCCGAGAACTGCGGGCGCCCCACGCCGGTCATCATGCGCGTGGTGCACATGGCGCCCGGTCCGACACCGACCTTGATGATGTCCGCGCCGGCCTCGATCAGATCGCGTACGCCCTCGGCGGCGACGATGTTGCCCGCGACGATCGGCACCTGGGGGTCGAGCCCGCGGACGGCCCGTACCGCGGAGAGCATCGACTCCTGGTGGCCGTGTGCGGTGTCCACGACGAGCGTGTCGACGCCCGCGGCGAGCAGCTGCTTGGCCTTGCCCGCGACATCGCCGTTGATTCCGACGGCGGCCGCGATGCGCAGACGGCCGTCCGCGTCGGTGGCCGGCGTGTAGAGCGTGGCGCGCAGGGCGCCCTTGCGGGTGAGGATGCCGGCGAGCCGGCCGTCCTTGTCCACGGCGGGGGCGTACCGGCGGTTGGCGTGGTCGAGCCGGTCGAACGCCTCGCCCGGCTCGATGTCCGCGTCGAGGAGCAGCAGGTCCCGGGACATGACCTCGGACAGCTGGGTGAAGCGGTCGACGCCGTTCAGGTCCGCGTCGGTGACGACACCGACGGGCCGGCCCTCGCCGTCGACCACGACACCGGCGTTGTGCGCGCGCTTGGGCAGCAGCGACAGCGCGTCGGCGACGGTCTGGTGCGGGGCGAGGATGATCGGGGTGTCCAGCACGAGGTGCCGGCTCTTGACCCAGGAGACGACCTCGGTGACGACCTCGATCGGGATGTCCTGCGGGATGACGACGAGCCCGCCGCGGCGGGCCACGGTCTCGGCCATCCGGCGGCCCGCGATCGCGGTCATGTTGGCGACCACCAGGGGAATCGTGGTGCCGGTGCCGTCCGGCGAAGCCAGGTCGACGCCCTGCCGCGAGCCGACCGCGGAACGGCTCGGCACCATGAAGACGTCGTCGTACGTCAGGTCGTACGCGGGCTGGATGTCGTTGAGGAAACGCACGTGCTGCACATCCCAGTCGATCGAGGTGGCCCCCGGACAGGACAGCCCGAGGGAGAGCACGTACTTCATTGTCCCATGTGGGGAGCCCCGCGCGCCCTGGGCCGATCATCCAGGCTGGTCAGAGGGCTCCTGGTGGGATCCTCCAAGGGCCAGCGCCACGGTGAGCGCCGGCGTGCGGTCGGCCGCCTGGGCGAAGACGTCCTCGGCGATCGCCCACTCGCCGGGACGCGTGCGCGCGTACGCCCGCCAGCCGGTGACGACGACCAGCAGTCCCCCTTCGCCGGTGGCCGCGGGCCACACGGACGGGTCGGTGAGGCTGTCGGCGAGCGCGTCCCAGTTCCGGCCGAACCACTCCGGCAGCTCCAGGGCACGTACGCAGCGCTCCATGAGGCCTGCCTTGTCCGTGACGCCGTCCAGGTCCAGCGTGACCACGTGGCGGCTCTGCGCGGGTATGCCGTGCGTCATCTCAGCACCGCCCTGAACGAGTTGTAGTGATCATCGGTGTAGTAGACCTCGCCGTCCCGCCCGGTGACAATGCGCCGGGCCCCGCGGTCCCGCTCCCCGGGCGTCCGTACCGTGTACTCGTGGTAGTGACCGCGTTCGTGGCGCGGCAGCTCACGCTCGAAGTTCCCGAAGACGCTGCCGTCCTTGGCGTACGGGAAGGGGCCGCCCGTGTCGATGAGGGCGAGCGTCCGGCGGGCCTCGGCGGGCAGCTCGGCCGCCCGGACGGTGTCCATCCCGGCGGCCCACGAGGGGGCCGGGGCCGCCGCGCTGTCCGTGCCCCTGGCCGTCTCCCCCGCCGTGTCCGTCGACGAGCAGCCGGCGAGCAGCGGGGGCAGCACGCACGCCAGCAGGCACACCAGCAGTCCGGCGAGGAGACGGGGGACCCGCCCGGAAAACAGACGGGGGACGGACCGGAGCAGCATGTCGTCGATGCTGTCACGGTCGTCCCCTCACGGCGCGCCGCACCGCGGTGCACCGAGATCCGTCAGAGACGGTCGGAGCCCGTCAGAGCCCGTCGGGGTCCGCCCGGTCCAGGGCCGGCCGCGGTGCCGGTCCCGTCGTCATCAGGGCGTCCGCGGCCGCCGTGTCCGTCACCAGGCTGGTGACGAGCCCGGACCGCAGCACCGCGTCGATGGCACCCGACTTGCGCTGCCCGCCGGCGATCGCGACGACCTCGGGGATCCGCCGCAGCCGGTCGGCCTCGACGGTGATGCACCGCTCCCCCAGGTCGCGCCCGACCCGGCGGCCCTCGACGTCGAAGAGGTGCGCGGACATCTCGGCCTCGACCCCGAGGGAGGCGTAGTGGGCGCGCTCCTCCTCGGTGAGCATGTCGTGCACCGTCGAGATCCCGGCCTCCCAGGATCCGATGGACACGCAGGCCACGGTGACCTTGTCGAAGTACTCGAAGGCCCGGGCGATGCCCGTCTGGCTGCGCAGGGCGGCCGCGGTGGCCACGTCCGGCAGGAGCATCGGCGCGTAGATGGGGTGGGCGTCGCCGCCGGAGACCTGGGCGGCCCGGCGGACGGCCTCGACCGAGCCGCGCTCGGCCGTCCCCGCGTCGTAGACACCCGTCAGCTGCACCACCGTGCACGGCGGCAGCCGGTCGAGCGCCGCCGCCATGTGGATGGTGGAGCGGCCCCAGGCGAGACCGAGCACATCGCCCTCCGCGACCAGCTCGCCGAGCAGGTCGGCGGCCACCTCGCCGAGGTTCTCCGGGTCGGGCGACTCCTCGGCCTCGGCCGGGGACTCCACGACCACGGCATGCCGCAGTCCGTAGCGGGCGCGCAGCGCGTCGGAGCGCTCCGCGTCCAGCTCCGCGGGGACACGGATCTCGATCCTCACGAGATCCCGTTCGAGGGCGGTCTCCAGGACCCGGGCCACCTTGAAGCGGCTGACGCCGAACTCCTCGGCGATCTGGATCTTGGACTTGCCCTCTAGGTAGAAGCGGCGGGCCATGGCCGCCGCCTGCACCAGCTCAGCGGGTCCCATCCGCATGGCTGACCGGCCCGCCGACATACCCGACACGGCGTTCTCCTCACTGCTGTTCACACTCTGGATTCGCCGTTCATCCTTGCAGATCCGGCGTACTTGATCAGCCCTGAGGGGCGGCGTTCACGTTCCCTTGGCTCAGTGGCCGCATGCCCATGCTGCCTGGGCCGTCGCCCCCTCCGCCTGCGTGCGCAATGCACGTACCGCCTGGGCGGGGTCGGCGGCGCCGTAGACGGCCGAGCCGGCGACGAAGACATCGGCTCCCGCCTCGGCGCAGCGCTCGATGGTGGAGGCGGAGACGCCGCCGTCGACCTGCAGCCACAGTTCGAGACCGTGCTTGTTGATCAACTCGCGGGTACGGCGAATCTTCGGAAGCATGATGTCGAGAAACGCCTGGCCCCCGAAGCCGGGCTCGACGGTCATGATCAGCAGCATGTCGAGCTCGGGCAGCAGGTCCTCGTACGGCTCGATGGGGGTCGCGGGCCGCAGCGCCATGGAGGCACGGGCGCCCTTGGCCCGGATCTCGCGGGCGAGCCGCACGGGTGCGGCGGCCGCCTCGACATGGAAGGTGACGGAACCGGCACCCGCCTCTACGTACTGGGGCGCCCACCGATCGGCGTCCTCGATCATCAGATGGCAGTCCAGCGGGGTGTCCGTCGCACGTGCCAGGGACTCTACGACCGGTACACCGAGCGTGAGGTTCGGGACGAAATGGTTGTCCATCACGTCGACATGCAGCCAGTCCGCCCCTTCCACTGCCTTTGCCTCCTCGGCAAGGCGGGCGAAGTCGGCGGAGAGGATGCTGGGGTTGATCTGCGCGGCCATGCCACAAGCCTGCCATGCCCGGAGCCGGTTGCCTCCCCGGTCCCGGCCCGGACCGGTCGGTATGTACCAACTCGTTCAGGCCGAGGGGCTGCACCGGCCGGACGGCCCATGCCATCCTTGTCGGCCCACCGGCTCCATAAGCGGCTACGGGGATGGCCATGACGGACGCACAGGGAACACGGGAACCTCAGGAATCTCAAGGGTCTAAGGGGTCTCAGGGATCTCAGGGATCTCAGGGATCTCGGGGGAAACAGCGGCGGGGTGTCGGCTGGCTGGTCTGCGGCCGGCGTTCGAAGTGGGTCGTGGTGGGACTGTGGCTGGTGCTGCTCGTGCTCACGGCTCCCTTCGCCCAGAAACTCACCGACGCACAGGACAACGACGCTGCCTCCTGGCTGCCCGGTTCCGCCGAGTCCACCCAAGTCCTCCAGGCTTCCGAGGACTTCAGGCCGGAGCAGATCCCCGCGATCGTCGTGTACGCCCGTGCCGACGGCCTCACCGCACAGGACCGGGTGCAGATCGCCAGGGACGTACGGGAGCTCAAGGAACTGCGCGAGCAGGGCATCCGCGGAGCGGAGACCCGGGGTCCCGTGTTCGACCGGAGGCCGGCGCCGCGGGCAGCCCAGGTCTTCGTACCGATCACGATGGACGAGAAGGGCTGGGAGCGCATCTCACCCGCGGTCGACGCCATCCGCGCGGACGTCGGCGAGGGCGGTGACGGGCTCACCGTGCACATCACGGGCCCGGGCGGCACGTCCGCCGACTTCTCCGAGGCCTTCGAGGGCATCGACTCCACCCTGCTGTTCTCCGCGATGGCCGTCGTCATCGTGATGCTGCTGCTCACCTACCGCAGCCCGACCCTGCTGCTGGTCCCGCTGATCGGTGTGGTCGCCGCGCTGTTCACCGCGCAGGCGCTGGTCTACCTGCTCGCGGAGCACGCGGGGCTGACCGTGAACGGCCAGAGCGCGGGCATCCTGACGGTGCTCGTCTTCGGCGCGGGGACGGACTATGCCCTGCTCCTGGTGGCCCGTTACCGGGAGGAGCTGCGCCGCCACGAGGACCGCCACGAGGCGATGGCGCTGGCCCTGCACCGGGCGGGCCCGGCCGTCATCGCGTCCGGCGCGACCGTCGTCCTGAGCATGCTGGTGCTGCTCGCCGCCGAGATGAACTCGACGCGCGGCCTCGGCCCGGTCGCCGCCATCGGCGTCGCCGTGGCGCTGGTCGCGATGCTGACGCTCTTCCCGGCCCTGCTGGTGATCTTCGGTCGCTGGATCTTCTGGCCGGTGGTCCCGCACTTCGGCTCCGAGGACCCGACCGAGCGCGGTGTCTGGGCGCGAATGGGCAACCGCTTCTCGCACCGCCCGCGACTGGTCTGGGTCATCACGGCGGCGGCGCTCGCGCTGCTGTCCCTTGGCCTCATCCAGTTGCGCGCGGAGGGCATCAGCAACGCCGACTCCTTCACCGACAAACCCGACTCGATCGTCGGCCAGGAGGTGTCCGCGCGGTACTTCCCGGCGGGCAGCGGCGATCCGCTCGTCGTCATCAGCAACAGCGAACAGGCCGAGGAGGTCGGCCGGGCGGTCGCGGACACCCGCGGGGTCCTGCCGGAGTCCCTGGGCCTGCCACCGGGCACGAAACCGGAGTTCGAGGGCAAGGTCCTCTTCGAGGCGACCATGACCGCCCCGGCGGACAGCGAGGCCGCGAAACAGACGGTGGAGCGGGTACGGGACGCCGTGCACGCGGTACCGGACGCGGACGCCCAGGTCGGCGGCGGTACGGCGGCCCTGCTGGACATGGACAGGGCGACGACCCACGACAACATCCTGATCATCCCGCTGGTGCTGGTCGTGGTGCTGCTGATCCTCTGCGTCCTGCTCCGCGCCCTGATCGCCCCACTGCTGCTGATCGGCACGGTGGTGCTGTCCTTCGCCGCCGCGCTGGGGATCAGCGCGCTCGCGTTCCGGTACGTCTTCGACTACGCCGGCGAGACGACGGACTTCCCGCTCTTCGTCTTCGTCTTCCTGGTGGCGCTGGGCATCGACTACAACATCTTCCTGACCACCCGCATCCGCGAGGAGGCCGCCCGCCAGGGCACGCGCCCGGGCGTGGTCACGGGCCTCGCCGCCACCGGCGCGGTCATCACGTCGGCGGGCCTGGTCCTCGCGGGCACGTTCGCCGCGCTGGGGACGCTGCCGATGGTCGCCTTCGCCGAGATCGGCTTCACGGTCGCCCTAGGCGTACTGCTCGACACATTCATCGTGCGCTCGGTCCTGGTGACGTCCCTGTTCCTGGACGTAGGCCCAAGGGTCTGGTGGCCGAGCCGACTGGCGAAGGAGACGGGGGACGGGGGCGCCGGGGGCGCAGGCGCCGCAGGCACGGGTGCCGGGGACACGGGCGTCGGAGGCACGGGCGGGAGCGGCCCGGCGGCTGCCCCGCCGACGCCTGGGGCGCCTGCGACACCTGCCGCGCCTGGGGCACCTGGGGCGCCTGGGGCACCTGGGGCGGAGTCCCCGACGGGACCGGCCTCACGCCCGGGCGGCCCGTCGGAGTAACCGGCCCGACGTGTAGCGGCAGGGGCGGCGGGCGGTCGGCGGAGGACCGTCGGCGGTCGGCGGGTCAACCGGTTCGGCCGGATCAGCCGGACTGGCGGGTCAGCCGGACCAGCACGTGGCCGACCGGACCAGCGGGTGGTCAACCGGACCGGCGGGTGGTCAGCCGGTCCGGCGGGTGGTCAGCCGGTCCGGCGGATCAGCGCCAGATACATGGCGTCCGTCCCGTGCACATGCGGCCACAGCTGGACGTCCGGACCCTCACCCAGGGCCGGTACGTCCGGGAAGAGCGGACGCGCGTCGATGAGTTCGGCGTCCTTCTCCTTGAGTACGTCGTTGACCACGGCCCGGGTCTCGGCGAGGTGCGGCGAGCAGGTCGCGTACCCCACGACACCGCCGATCCGCACCGAGTCGAGCGCGGTGCGCAGCAGTCCGCGCTGCAGCGGAGCGAACCCGTCCAGGTCCGTCGGCCGGCGCCGCCACCGCGCCTCGGGCCGCCGCCGCAGGGCACCGAGCCCGGTGCAGGGCACGTCCATCAGTACGCGGTCGAAGGTCCCCGAACGCCATGGCGGGCGGGTCCCGTCGGCGGCGATGACCTGGTACGGGCCTGGGTTACCGGCGAGCGCCTTCGCGACGAGTTTGGCCCGGTGCGGCTGCTTCTCGGAGGCGAGCAGCACGGCCCCGCGCTCGGCGGCGAGCCCGGCGAGCATGGCCGCCTTGCCGCCCGGTCCCGCGCATCCGTCGAGCCACGCCTTGTCGGGTCCGTCGAGGGGCGCGTTCGCGAGAGCGATCGCCACGAGCTGGCTGCCCTCGTCCTGGACACCGGCCCGTCCTTCGCGTACGGCGTCGATGGCGCCCGGCTCCCCGCCCTCGGACAGCCGCACGGCGTAGGGCGACCAGCGCCCGGGCAGTGCGCTCTCCTCGTCGAGCTCGCCGAGGATCTCGTCGGCGGTGGCGCGGCCGGGCCTGGCGACCAGGGTCACCTCGGGCCGTTCGTTGTCGGCCTCCAGCAGATCCTCGATGCCGGCGCGTCCGCCGCCCAGCGAGTCCCACAGGGCCGAGACGATCCACCGCGGATGCGAGTGCACGACGGCGAGATGGTCCTCGGCGTCCTCGTCGTAGGGCGGTGCGACCTGCTCGATCCAGGCGTCCAGTTCCTGGCGGGAGATCTTGCGGAGCACGGCGTTGACGAACTTCGCCCGCCCGTCGCCGAGCACGATCCGCGCGAGGTCGACGGTCGCGGACACGGCGGCATGCGTCGGGATCCGCGTGCCGAGCAATTGATGTGCGCCGAGGCTCAGCACGTCGAGGACCGGCGGGTCGACCTCGCGCAGCGGCCGGTCGACGCACGCGGCGATGACGGCGTCGTACGTCCCCTGCCTGCGCAGTGTCCCGTACACCAGCTCCGTCGCCAGTGCCGCGTCGCGCCCGTCGAAGTCGCCCTGTTCGCGCGCCTTCCGCAGGAGCGGCGGCAGCACGAGATTCGCATACGCGTCCCTCTCGTCCACCGCCCGCAAAGCATCGAAGGCAAGCATCCGCACGGGGTCCTGCTTGGGACGGCGATAGGGCTTGCCCTGCTGACGGGGCCGACGGGTCTGCTCACTCACGAAAAAGGTGCTCCGGCTCAAGGGAAGAGATACACCCCCAGACTACGCCGCCCCGAAAGGGGCGCGGGGAACGGCGCAACGCCCACCCCAATGAGGCCCCACACCTCCAGGCACGGGCTCCGCCACCCCACCTCAGGGGCGCGGGGAACTGCGCAACGCCCACCCCAATGAGGCCCCACACCTCCAGGCACGGGTCCCCGACACCCCCCTAAGGGGCGCGGGGAACTGCGCAACACCCACCACGGAGGGGCCGCACCCCTCAGAACACGCGACACCCACCCCCACCCAGCGGAGCACTCCGCGGAGCGCTTCGCGGAGCGCCCCCCTCAGCCCCCCACCACCTCGCCAGAGGCGATCCGAACCCCCCGAGCCCAATCAGCCGCCCGCATCGGCTTCTTCCCCTGCGCCTGCACCCACAACAACTCGACGGCGTACGACCCCGTACCCACGTACACGTTGTTCTTCCCGACCGCCAACGCCCCCGGCGCCAAATCGCTCCGCTCAGGAACCGGCACGACCTGGATCAACTTCAACCGCTCCCCCCGGAACACGGTCCACGCCCCGGGCGAGGGCGTGCACCCCCGCACCACCCGGTCGACCCGCAACGCCGGCGCGACCCAGTCCACATGCGCGTCCTCGACGCTGATCTTCGGGGCCAGGGTGACACCGTCGGCAGGCTGCGGCACGGCCTTCAACGTGCCGTCCTCGATCCCGTCCATGGTCGCCGCGAGCAGCCCGGACCCGGCGAAGGCGAGCCGCGTCAGCAGATCCCCGCTGGTGTCGGTGGGCCGCACCTCCTCGGTGACGGTCCCGTACACCGGCCCGGAGTCGAGTCCCTCCTCGATGAGGAAGGTGGACGCCCCGGTGATCTCGTCCCCGGCCATGACGGCGTGCTGCACGGGCGCCGCCCCGCGCCAGGCGGGCAGCAGCGAGAAGTGCAGGTTGACCCAGCCGTGCGCGGGGATGTCGAGCGCGACCCGGGGCAGCAGCGCGCCGTAGGCCACGACGGGGCAGCAGTCCGGGGCGATCTCCCGCAGCCGCGCGAGGAAGTCCTCGTCCCGGGGCTTGACCGGCTTAAGCACCTCGATGCCGGCCTCCTCGGCGCGCTGGGCGACGGGGCTCGCGACAAGCCTGCGCCCCCGTCCGGCCGGCGCGTCGGGCCGCGTGACGACGGCGGCGACCTCGTGCCGCCCGGAGGCGATCAGGGCGTCCAGAGCGGGAACGGCGACCTCGGGGGTACCGGCGAAGACGAGCTTCATGGGTGGCAGTCGGCCTCTCGGGCGAATTCACAACGGGCAGCGCACCAGTCTATGGGCCGCGCTTCCAGACGGCTCCCCGCCACCGACTCGGGGCTCCGCCCCGGCCCCCGTCGCGCAGTTCCCCGCGCCCCTGAAAGGGCGCCCTTTCAGGGGCGCGGGGAACTGCGCGACGCCCACCACGGAGGGGCCGCACCCCTCAAAACACACGACACCCACCCCCACCCAGGGGCGCGGGGAACTGCGCAACAGCCCCCACCGAACCCGCACCCAAAGCCCTCCCCCCGGCCGCCGGGGACGGCAAAAACCCCAGGCAGACCAACTGCCAAGAAACGCGCCGCTCCGACCGCCGGGGGCGTACGCACATTCCTCCACGCCCCTGATGCGTGACCACTCACCTCGAAACGCGTTGGTCAAGAAAGAGTTGACCAAAACGGGCCGCAATCGCGGCCCGGTCCTTTTCAACGCCGGTTCGAGAGGCTTGTTCATGGCCGACCACGCAACCCACGACGCCCAGGCTCGGGCCAGCCTGCACTTGCTGGTGCGGGACATCGAGCGGGTCCGCCGGCAGGTGGACGCACTGCGCACGCTGACAGCCCAGCTGGGCAACGTCTACCGTCCGCGCCGCTCCGGCCCCTCCACGGGCTTCGTCGTCTACGGACGCGCTCCCGCTCCGACCGTCCGCCTCGCCCAGGAGCTGCGGGACAGCGTCGAGACCCTGGTCACGGCCGCCGTGGACTTCGACCGCTCACTGGGTTTCTCGTGGGACGCGGTGGGCTCGGCTCTCGGTGTCACCAAGCAGGCGGTGCACCGCCGTTACGGCGCCCGCCGGGCGACCACCCAGGCGGCGGCGGAGGCCGAGCGCGCGACCGAGCCGTCGGGAGCCCGTACGGTCGGCGTCAACACCGGTCTCCCCACGGTCCCGGCCGCCCGCTCCATGCCGATGCCGATGCCCATGCCGATGCCGACCCAGCCGACCGCAGGCAGCCCCACCCTCCGCGAGGAGGTCAGGCCGAGCGCGTTTCCCGGCCCGCGCAACGGCTGACGCCCTCACCGGTCTCACCCCGAAGCGGTCCCCTGTCTGCCCCCGAGGAACTTCGGGGGCAGACGCGCGTCCACCCTGGGCCGCGACCCTCAGACCCTCAGACCCTGAGCCCTGAGCCCTGAGGCGCGGGTCACCCGATATCAGGCGGATCAATCCGAATCCGCACCACGTCACTCCCGCCACCGCCACCACCCCGGCCACCCCCGCTGCCCCCGCCACCCGCACCCGCACCCGCACCCGCACCACGAACATTCCCCCCGCGAACACTCCCCCCACGAGCCATCCGGGCGGCCTGCGCATGCTTCAGCGCGGACGCCAGTGCCGCCCCCTTCCCCGGCGGCACCCGGATCAGCGCCCGTTCCCACTGCTCGCCCGCGGGCGGCGCCCCCACCCGCCGCGGCCCGCCCGGGTCCGCCGGAGTCACCGGCACCGGACCCAGCAGTTCGGCCTCGCCGGGCAGTTCGACCGTGGCGAGGAACCCGGCGAGCGCCTCCGCGGTCCCGGACACGGACGCCATCCGCGACACCGGCGGGAACCCCAGCTCGGCCCGCTCGGCCAGCTCACGCACCGCGTGCCCGACCGGGTCCCAGCGCACCAGCGCCTGCACCGGCCGCAGTGTCGGCTCGGCGACGACCACCACGGTCCCGCCGTCCTGCTGCCCCCGCACCAGCGCCGCCGCGTCGATCCACCGCCGCAGCGCCTCCTCCCCGGCCCGCAGATCGGGACGCCCCAGCATCGCCCAGCCGTCGAGCAGCAGTGCCGCCGCGTAGCCGCCCTCCGCCACGGGCTCCGCGCCCGGCGTACTGACGACGAGCGCGGGCGACCCCGGCACGGTGTCCAGCACCTGCTCGCGCCCCGATGTCCGTACAGGCACAGCGGGGAACGCGCGCCCCAGTTCCTCGGCGGTCCGCCGCGCCCCCACGACCTGCGCCCGCAGCCGGAACCCGCCGCACTCGGGACAGTGCCAACTGCCTTCCTCCCGGCCGCACCAGCCGCACTGCAGGCCCCCGGCGTCCTGCCCCTCCAACGGCCCGGCGCAGTGCCGGCAGCGCGCGGGTGCCCGGCATCGCGCACAGGCCATGCGGGGCACGTAACCCCGCCGGGGAACCTGCACGAGTACGGGCCCGTGCTTCAGCCCTTCCCGCACGGCCTGCCAGGCGAGGGTGGGCAGCCGCGCGGCCCGTGCCGCCTCGTCCCGCGCGAGGTCGTGGTCCCCGACGGTCCGTACGAGCGGAGCCGCCGCGCGTACCTGTTCCCGCTCGGCGACGAGCGGAGCCGCCCAGCCGGTCTCGACGAGCTGCGCGGCCTCGACGGTGCAGCTCCAACTCCCCAGCAGAAAGGCGCACTTGTCATGGGCGGCCCGTAGCAGCAGTACCTCGCGGGCGTGTGGCTGCGGGGCGTGCGGTTCGCTGTGGCTGCCGTCCCCGTCGTCCCAGATGACCACCAGCCCAAGATCCCGTACGGGCGCGAACATGGCGGCCCGGGTCCCCACCACGGCCCGTACGGATCCGCGCCGCACGGCCAGCCACTGCCGGTACCGCTTCTCGGGCCCGGCCTCGGCGGTGAGCACGGCGTGCCGCCCCTCCCCCAGCACGGAGGTCAGTGCGGCATCGACCCGGCTGACGGCCCGCCCGTCCGGCACGACGACGAGCGCGCCGCGCCCCGAGGCGAGCGTCGCCGCCACGGCCCGCGCCAGCTCCTCGGCCCAGCCGGGCCCCGGCAGCGCGTTCCAGACGGCCCGGGGTGTCCCGCCGCCCGCGAGCGACTCGATGAAGGCGGCACCTCGCGGGTACCTGGCCCAGGACCCCACCGCGGGCACCTCGGGAACGGGCAACGGCTCGGGCGAGGGCTTCCCCTCGGCACGGGCGTTGCGCGGCGGGACGGCCAGTTGCAGCACATCGGCCAGGCTTCCGGCATACCGGTCGGCGACGGCACGCGCGAGGCCGAGCAACTCCTCGCTCAACACGATCTCGGGCGACACGACATGGGCGAGGGCCGCCAGGGGCCCCGAGTAGTCGGACTCGGCGAGCCGCTCGACGAGGAACCCGTCGATCAGCCCGCCGCCCTCGCGCCGCCCCTCCCGCACCCGGTGCCGCCCGGCCCCGAACCGCACGCGCACCCGCACCCCGGGCTGGGCGTCGGCGTCCAGTTCCTCGGGCACGGCGTAGTCGAAGTAGCGGTCGAGGTGCAGCACGCCCTTGTCCACGAGCACCCGTGCGACGGGCAGGTGCTGGGCGACCGCGGCCCCTCGCCAGGTCCGCGGCTTGGCCCGCGGCGCCTTGCGCACGGCATCCCGGATCAACGCAAGCTGCTCGGGCGGCGCCCCTTCGGCCCCGCCACCCGCCTGCCCGTCGTCGCTGCTCACAGCAGCATTCCTACCAGACCGCACTGACACCGCCGCCCGCCCGGGACCGGCCGTGCCACGGATCGCACACACCCCCGAAGCGATGGCCGACATGGCTCTCTCGACACACCACCCAAGCTCGGCTTCCCTCAGAGCCCGAGCCGTAGAACACCGAGGCCCGACCCCCCTCAATCAGGGGCCGGGCCTCGGTCAAAGCGCGGGGGCGGAAGGGCTGAGCCTCTGCCGACGGCGCGGGGGCGGAAGGGCTGGGCCTTCGCCGAAGGCGCGGAAGCGGGAGGCTAGAGGCCTGCCGCCTTGCGCAGGGCGTCCACCCGGTCCGTCTTCTCCCAGGTGAACTCGGGCAGCGCGCGCCCGAAGTGGCCGTACGCGGCGGTCTTGGAGTAGATCGGCCGCAGCAGGTCGAGGTCGCGGATGATCGCGGCCGGGCGGAGGTCGAAGACCTCGGAGATGGCCGTCTCGATCTTCTCCGCGTCGACCTTGGCGGTGCCGAAGGTCTCGACGAAGAGTCCTACGGGCTCGGCCTTGCCGATCGCGTAGGCGACCTGGACCTCGCAGCGGGAGGCGAGGCCCGCCGCGACGACGTTCTTGGCGACCCACCGCATGGCGTACGCGGCGGAGCGGTCGACCTTGGACGGGTCCTTGCCGGAGAAGGCACCGCCGCCGTGGCGGGCCATACCGCCGTAGGTGTCGATGATGATCTTGCGGCCGGTCAGCCCGGCGTCGCCCATCGGGCCGCCGATCTCGAAGCGGCCGGTCGGGTTGACCAGGAGGCGGTAGCCCTCGGTCTCCAGCTTGATGCCGTCGTCCAGGAGCGCCTTCAGCTCGGGCTCCACCACGAACTCGCGGATGTCGGGCGCGAGCAGCGAGTCCAGGTCGATGTCCGACGCGTGCTGCGAGGAGACGACGACGGTGTCCAGGCGGACCGCCTTGTCGCCGTCGTACTCGATGGTGACCTGGGTCTTGCCGTCGGGGCGCAGGTACGGGATCGTGCCGTTCTTGCGGACCTCGGAGAGGCGGCGCGCGAGGCGGTGCGCGAGGTGGATCGGGAGCGGCATGAGCTCGGGGGTCTCGTCCGTCGCGTAGCCGAACATCAGGCCCTGGTCGCCGGCGCCCTGCTTGTCGAGCTCATCCTCGTCGCCTTCGACCCGCTTCTCGTACGCGGTGTCGACGCCCTGCGCGATGTCCGGGGACTGAGAGCCGATCGACACGGACACGCCACAGGACGCGCCGTCGAAGCCCTTCTTCGAGGAGTCGTAGCCGATTTCGAGGATCTTGTCGCGCACGAGCTGCGCGATCGGCGCGTAGGCCTTGGTCGTGACCTCGCCGGCCACGTGTACGAGGCCGGTCGTGATCAGCGTCTCGACGGCGACCCGGGACGTCGGGTCCTCACGCAGAAGCGCATCGAGGATGGTGTCGCTGATCTGGTCAGCGATCTTGTCGGGGTGACCCTCGGTCACGGACTCCGAGGTGAACAGGCGACGGGACACAACGCTCCCTGTGGTTGCAGCGGCTGCTGGCTGATCATTGGCGGACGGCCGGGAGCTGCGCCCGGCGTCGTCCGGTAACAGTTTATCTGTCGCACTCCGTCGCGGGGCTACTGTCTCGCCTCTCGGAAGCGCTGTGACCTGCGGCACGGGCATTCTGCGACACGAAGAACCGTCTCCGCCAGGTTCCCACACCCTTGCACGCAGGTGAAAAGGGGTGTGCTGGAGTGACGATGGAGTGTCCTGAAACGATGGGGGCGTTCAGCCCAGTCGGCGCGCCACGAGATCCCACACAGTCTCGGCCAGTGCCTCCTTGGGCCCGTACGGCACCGGGGTCTCGCTTCCGTCGGCGCCGAGCACGACCGCCTCGTTCTCCTCGGAGCCGAAGGTCTTGCGTTCTCCGACCTCGTTGACGACGAGGAGGTCACAGCCCTTGCGCTGGAGCTTCGACCGGCCGTTGGCCAGTACGTCGTCCGTCTCGGCGGCGAAACCGACGACGACCTGCCCTGGGCGGGCGCGCTCCGCAGAGATCTCCGCGAGGATGTCCGGATTACGCACGAGAACGATCGGCTCCGGTTCCTGGCCGTCCTTCTTCTTGATTTTTCCCGACGCGTATGCCGCGGGCCGGAAGTCCGCCACCGCCGCCGCCATCACCACGGCGTCGGCGTCCGGGGCGGCCTTGAGCACCGCCTCGCGGAGCTGTACGGCCGTCCCGACCTGGATGACGTCGACGCCCGCCGGGTCCGGCATCCCGGTGTTCGCGGCGATCAGGGTGACCCGGGCGCCCCGGGCGGCGGCGGTGCGCGCGAGGGCGTACCCCTGCTTCCCGGAGGAGCGGTTGCCGAGGAAGCGGACGGGGTCGAGCGGCTCGCGTGTGCCGCCCGCGCTGACGAGGACGTGCCGGCCGGCGAGGTCCGGTTCGGCCGCTCCCCGGGCGAGCACCCGGCGGCAGACCTCGAAGATCTCGGTGGGGTCGGGCAGCCGCCCCTTGCCGGTGTCGACGCCGGTCAGCCGTCCCACGGCGGGTTCGATGACGACGGCGCCCCGGCGGCGCAGTGTCGCCACGTTCTCCTGGGTGGCCGGGTGTTCCCACATCTCGGTGTGCATGGCGGGCGCGAAGACGACCGGGCAGCGGGCGGTGAGCAGGGTGTTGGTGAGGAGGTCGTCGGCCAGGCCGTGGGCGGCCTTCGCCAGCATGTCCGCGGTGGCGGGCGCGACGACGACCAGGTCGGCGCCCTGCCCGATCCGTACGTGCGGCACCTCGTGCACGTCCGACCAGACCTCCGTGGAGACGGGGTGTCCGGACAGGGCGGACCAGGTCGCGGCGCCGACGAAGTGCAGCGCGGACTCGGTCGGCACCACGCGCACGTCGTGTCCCGACTCGGTCAGTCGGCGCAGCAGCTCGCACGCCTTGTAGGCGGCGATGCCGCCGCTGACCCCCAGCACGACCTTCGGCTTGTCCACGTCACTCCCCGCACCTCGGAAAACACACGAACCCGTACGCCTCGAACCCGTACGCCTCGAATTCGTACGCCTCGAATCCGTACGTCCCCATCACACACCACAGGCCCGGCAGGGGCGCTGCCGGGCCTGTGGATGAACGAACTGAAAGCAGAAAATACTACTGAGCCGGGCCCTCAATGGCTTCCGACGTCAGCAGACCCGCGTTGATCTCCCGGAGGGCGATCGACAGCGGCTTCTCGTGGACGTGGGTGTCCACGAGGGGACCGACGTACTCGAGGAGGCCCTCGCCGAGCTGCGAGTAGTACGCGTTGATCTGGCGGGCACGCTTGGCCGCGTAGATCACCAGGCTGTACTTCGAGTCGGTAGCCTCAAGGAGCTCGTCGATCGGAGGGTTGATGATGCCCTCGGGCGCGGTGATGGAAGAGGACACGCTCTGCCTTCCGAAAGGTGGAAATCGACCTTAAAGGTGATCCTGAAAGATCAAACAACTTCCATCAAGGCTAGCAGCTCGCGCGCCACGTCCTCGACGGAGGTGTTGACCAGGGTGGTATCGAACTCCGGCTCGGCCGCCAGCTCGATCTTGGCGGCGCCCAGCCGGCGCTCGATCACTTCGGGCGGCTCGGTGCCCCGCCCGGTGAGCCGGCGCACCAGCTCCTCCCAGGAAGGAGGGGCCAGGAACACCAGCAGGGCGTCGGACATGGACTCGCGGACCTGCCGGGCGCCCTGGAGATCGATCTCCAGGAGGACCGACTCCCCCGACTCCAGGCGTTCGAGCACGGCGTCGCGGGGCGTCCCGTAGCGGTTGCCCGCGAACTCGGCCCATTCGAGCAGCTCGCCGTTGGCGATCAGCTTGTCCATCTCCTCGTCGCTGACGAAGAAGTAGTGGACACCGTGCTTCTCGCCGGGGCGCGGCCTGCGGGTCGTCGCCGACACCGAGAGCCACACCTTGGGGTGTTCCTTGCGCATATGAGCGACGACCGTGCTCTTGCCGACCCCTGAGGGGCCGGAGAGCACGGTCAGCCGCGGACGTACGTCCGGGGGTACGGGGGTCGTCCCCCGGGGTGTTGCAGCCATGCGGTGATTATCCAGGTTCTCAGGGGTGCCTGAGAACGTCAGGCCGCACCGCCGCCGAACTCGCGCTCCAAGGAGGCGATCTGATTGGAGCCAAGACCTCGCACACGGCGGCTCTCGGAGATCCCGAGACGCTCCATGATCTGCTTGGCGCGGACCTTGCCCACGCCCGGCAGGGATTCCAGGAGAGCGGAGACCTTCATCTTTCCGATGACGTCGTTCTCCTGACCCTGCTTGATGACCTCGTGGAGCGAGGCGCCGGAGTGCTTGAGTCGATTCTTGACCTCGGCCCGCTCCCGGCGAGCCGCGGCGGCCTTTTCGAGCGCGGCTGCGCGCTGTTCAGGGGTAAGGGGCGGAAGAGCCACGCCTACGTCACCTCGGATGTCGAACTGTCGGATACGGACCGGTGAGGAACCTAGTCGCCCCACACCTGGCGAGCAACGAGCAACACTTCTGCCCGTTGACTCTGGTCGGAGACTAGCGGGCAAGTCCGCCGGAGTCAGCGAGAACAGAGGAAAAGTCCTGGTCAGCCTCTATCGAGTCCGACATTTACGACAAAACTCCCCGGATTTGAGCATGTATTCAGACGCGGGACGTCCGGAAGACGCGCGCCGAAGCCGTCACGCGGCCTCCACCGCCGCCCGGATCTCCTCCGCGAAGAGATCCGATGACGCGCGTAGCGCGCCGATGTCGGGTCCGTGACGCAGGACACCCCGGCTGACGTTCGGCACCACCTGGCGCACCGCCGCTCCGAAGACCCGGGGAAGATCCGCCGGGGTCGCGCCCTGGGCGCCGATGCCGGGGGCGAGGAGCGGGCCGTTGATGGCGAGGTCGTACGAGGAGAGATCGCCGAGTGTGGCACCGACGACCGCTCCGAAGGAGCCCATCGGGGTCTGTCCCGCGTTCTCCTCCGCGAGGTGCGCCAGCATGGTCGCGCCCACGTTCCGCAGGGCCGTGTCCTCAGGGCGTACCGCGTGCTGCACCTCGGCGCCCTCCGGGTTGGAGGTCAGGGCGAGCACGAACAGCCCCGAGCCGCTCTGCCGGGCGAGATCGACCGCCGGCTTCAGCGACCCGTAGCCGAGGTACGGCGAGACCGTCAGCGCGTCGGCGAACAGCGGTGAGCCCTTCTCCAGGAAGGCGGCGGCGTACGCGGCCATGGTCGAGCCGATGTCACCGCGCTTGGCGTCCATGACGACCAGCGCCCCGGCCGCGCGCGCCTCCTCGACCGACTTCTCCAGGACGGCGACCCCGCGCGACCCGAAGCGCTCGAAGAACGCGCTCTGCGGCTTCAGTACGGCGACCCGGTCGGCCAGCGCCTCCACGACGGTCCGGCTGAAGCGCTCCAGGCCCGCGATGTCGTCGTTCAGGCCCCAGTCGGCGAGCAGGGAGGCGTGCGGGTCGATCCCGACGCACAGAGGACCCCGCTCGTCCATGGCCCGGCGCAGCCGCGCACCGAAGGGCTCAGGGCCCGTGCCGTCTGCGCTCACATCGGCCCCGCCGTTCACATCGGCCCCACCGACGACGTCCCCGCTCATACCGTCTTCCTCACGTCGGCGCCGACCGCGTCGGCGAGGGTGGCGTACGGGCTCGTACGCAGGCGTGCGGCGAGGCCCTTGTGGATGCCGCGTCCCCAGAGGGGCCCTTCGTAGATGAAGGCGCTGTAGCCCTGGACCAGCGTGGCGCCGGCCAGGATGCGCTGCCAGGCGTCCTCGGCGTTCTCGACGCCGCCGACGCCCACGAGGGTGATCCGGTCCCCCACGCGCGCGTAGAGGCGACGCAGCACCTCCAGGGAGCGCGCCTTGAGCGGGGCGCCGGACAGCCCGCCGGTCTCCGCGACGAGGGAGGCGTCGGACCGCAGGCCCAGCTCCTCGCGCGCGATGGTGGTGTTCGTGGCGATGATCCCGTCCAGGCCGAGCTCGACGGCGAGGTCGGCGACGGCGTCCACGTCCTCGTCGGCGAGGTCCGGCGCGATCTTCACGAGCAGCGGCACCCGGCGCGTGGTGACGGTCCGGTCCGCGGCCTCGCGCACGGCGGTGAGCAGGGGCCGCAGCGACTCGGTCGCCTGGAGGTTGCGCAGTCCGGGCGTGTTCGGGGAGCTGACGTTGACCACGAGGTAGTCAGCGTACGGGGCCAGCCGCTCGGTCGACTTCACGTAGTCGGCGACGGCCTCCTCCTCGGGGACGACCTTGGTCTTGCCGATGTTGACGCCTACGACGGTCCTGAAGACGGGCGTACGGGCCCTCAGGCGCTCCGCCACAGCCTCGGAGCCCTCGTTGTTGAACCCCATACGGTTGATGAGCGCGCGGTCCGGCACGAGGCGGAACAGCCGCTTCCTGGGGTTGCCGCTCTGCGCCTCCCCCGTGACGGTGCCGATCTCGACGTGGTCGAAGCCGAGCATCGACAGGCCGTCGATCGCGACCGCGTTCTTGTCGAAGCCCGCCGCGAGCCCGAACGGGCCGTGCATCCGCAGCCCGAACGCCTCGGTCCGCAGCTCCTCGTACCGGGGCGCGAGCGCGGCGGCGACGAAGGTCCGCAGGACGGGGATCCGGACGGCCAGCCGGATCCAGCGGAAGGCGAGGTGGTGGGCCTGCTCGGGGTCCATACGCCGGAACGCGAGCCGGAAGAAGAGCTTGTACATGTTCGGTTTCCTCATGAAGGAGGCCGGTCCCGCAGCCCCGCGCCCTCAAGGGGCGCGGGGAACTGCGCGACCAGCCACGACGGACCCGCAGACGAAGCACCCGCGGCAGGCGGACCTGTCAGTCGCGGGCCGCGGTGAGCCGCTCCGCGTGCTCCTGCAGAGAACGCACACCCACGTCTCCGTGGGTGAGCGCGTCGATGCCCTGGACGGCCGCGGCGAGCGCCTGGACGGTCGTCAGACAGGGCACGGAACGGGCCACGGCCGCCGTACGGATGTCGTAGCCGTCGAGGCGGCCCCCGGTGCCGTACGGCGTGTTGACGATGAGGTCGACCTCGCCCTCGTGGATGAGCTGGACGATCGTCTTCTCGCCGTTCGGGCCCTCGCCCTCGGACTGCTTGCGCACGACGGTGGCGTTGATGCCGTTGCGCTTGAGCACCTCGGCCGTGCCGGACGTGGCGAGCAGCTCGAAGCCGTGGGCGACGAGTTCACGCGCCGGGAAGATCATCGAGCGCTTGTCCCGGTTGGCGACCGAGATGAAGGCGCGCCCCTTGGTCGGCAGCGGGCCGTACGCGCCCGCCTGGGACTTGGCGTACGCCGTGCCGAACACGGAGTCGATGCCCATGACCTCGCCGGTGGAGCGCATCTCCGGGCCGAGGATGGTGTCGACGCCGCGGCCGTGGATGTCGCGGAAGCGCGACCACGGCATGACGGCCTCCTTGACGGAGATCGGCGCGTCCAGCGGCAGCTCACCGCCGTCGCCGACGGCCGGCAGCAGCCCTTCGGCGCGCAGCTCGGCGACGGTCGCGCCCAGCGAGATCCGGGCGGCGGCCTTGGCGAGCGGCACCGCGGTCGCCTTGGAGGTGAAGGGGACCGTGCGCGACGCGCGCGGGTTGGCCTCCAGGACGTACAGGATGTCCCCGGCCAGCGCGAACTGGATGTTGATCAGTCCGCGGACGCCGACGCCCTTGGCGATGGCCTCCGTCGAGGCGCGCAGCCGCTTGATGTCGAAGCCGCCGAGCGTGATCGGGGGCAGGGCGCACGCCGAGTCGCCGGAGTGGATGCCGGCCTCCTCGATGTGCTCCATGACGCCGCCGAGGTACAGCTCGTGGCCGTCGTACAGGGCGTCCACGTCGATCTCGATCGCGTCGTCCAGGAAGCGGTCGACCAGGACCGGCCGGGACGGGCTGATCTCGGTGGACTCCTCGATGTACGAGGCCAGCCGCGTCTCGTCGTACACGATCTCCATGCCGCGTCCGCCGAGGACGTACGACGGCCGGACGAGGACGGGGTAGCCGATCTCGTCGGCGATGGCCTTGGCGCCGGCGAAGGTGGTGGCGGTGCCGTGCTTCGGCGCGGGCAGTCCGGCCTCGGCGAGCACGCGGCCGAAGGCGCCGCGGTCCTCGGCGGCGTGGATGGCCTCGGGCGGGGTGCCCACGACCGGGACGCCGTTGTCCTTGAGGGCCTGCGACAGGCCGAGCGGGGTCTGGCCGCCGAGCTGGACGATGACGCCCGCGATCGGTCCGGCCAGCGACTCCGCGTGGACGATCTCCAGGACGTCCTCCAGGGTGAGCGGCTCGAAGTAGAGCCGGTCGGAGGTGTCGTAGTCCGTGGAGACGGTCTCGGGGTTGCAGTTGACCATCACGGTCTCGTAGCCGGCGTCGCTCAGCGCGAAGGAGGCGTGGACGCAGGAGTAGTCGAACTCGATGCCCTGGCCGATGCGGTTCGGACCGGAGCCGAGGATGATCACCGCGGGCTTCTCGCGCGGGGCGACCTCCGACTCCTCGTCGTACGAGGAGTAGAAGTACGGCGTCTTGGCGGCGAACTCGGCGGCGCAGGTGTCGACCGTCTTGTAGACCGGCCGCACGCCCAGCGCGTGCCGCACCTCGCGGACGACGTCTTCGCGCAGGCTCCGGATCTCGCCGATCTGGACGTCGGAGAAGCCGTGCCGCTTGGCCTCGGCGAGCAGCGAGGGCTCCAGCTTGTCGGCGGCGGCCAGCTCGTCCGCGATCTCCTTGATCAGGAACAGCTGGTCCACGAACCACGGGTCGATCTTGGTCGCGTCGAAGACCTCCTCGGGCGTGGCGCCCGCGCGGATGGCCTGCATGACGGAGTTGATGCGCCCGTCGGTGGGCCGGACGGCCTCCGCCAGCAGCTCGTCCTTGTCGCCGGGGTCGCCGACGAAGGTGAACTGGCTGCCCTTCTTCTCCAGCGAGCGCAGTGCCTTCTGCAGCGCCTCGGTGAAGTTGCGGCCGATCGCCATGGCCTCGCCGACCGACTTCATGGTCGTGGTCAGCGTGGAGTCGGCGGACGGGAACTTCTCGAAGGCGAACCGCGGGGCCTTGACGACCACGTAGTCGAGGGTCGGCTCGAAGGACGCCGGGGTCTTCTCGGTGATGTCGTTCGGGATCTCGTCGAGCGTGTAGCCGACGGCCAGCTTGGCGGCGATCTTGGCGATCGGGAAGCCGGTGGCCTTCGAGGCGAGCGCCGAGGAGCGCGAGACGCGCGGGTTCATCTCGATGACGATGATGCGGCCGTCGTCGGGGTTGACCGCGAACTGGATGTTGCAGCCGCCGGTGTCGACGCCGACCTCGCGGATGATCGCGATGCCGATGTCACGCAGCCGCTGGTACTCGCGGTCGGTCAGCGTCATCGAGGGCGCGACCGTGATCGAGTCGCCGGTGTGCACGCCCATCGGGTCGAAGTTCTCGATGGAGCAGACGACCACGACGTTGTCGTGCTTGTCGCGCATCAGCTCCAGCTCGTACTCCTTCCAGCCGAGGATGGACTCCTCCAGGAGCACCTCGGTGGTCGGGGAGAGCGTGAGGCCCTGTCCGGCGATGCGGCGCAGCTCCTCCTCGTCGTGCGCGAAGCCGGAGCCGGCGCCGCCCATGGTGAAGGAGGGGCGTACGACGACGGGGTAGCCGCCGAGCGTGTCGACTCCCTGGATCACGTCGTCCATGGAGTGGCAGATGACCGAGCGGGCGGACTCGCCGTGGCCGATCTTCGCGCGGACGGCCTCGACGACGCCCTTGAAGAGGTCGCGGTCCTCGCCCTTGTTGATCGCCTCGACGTTGGCGCCGATCAGCTCGACGCCGTACTTCTCCAGCACACCCTGCTCGTGCATGGAGATCGCGGTGTTGAGCGCGGTCTGGCCGCCCAGCGTCGGCAGCAGCGTGTCGGGCCGCTCCTTGGCGATGATCTTCTCGACGAACTCGGGGGTGATCGGCTCGACGTACGTGGCGTCGGCGATCTCCGGGTCGGTCATGATCGTCGCGGGGTTGGAGTTGACCAGGATCACCCGCAGGCCCTCGGCCTTGAGGACGCGGCAGGCCTGGGTGCCGGAGTAGTCGAACTCGGCGGCCTGTCCGATGACGATCGGGCCGGAGCCGATGACCAGGACGGACTGGATATCGGAGCGCTTAGGCACGCTGGCCCTCCATCTGGACTGTGTTCATCAAAGACGTGAAGCGGTCGAACAGGTAGGCGGCGTCGTGCGGGCCCGCGGCCGCCTCGGGGTGGTACTGGACGCTGAAGGCGGGCTGGTCGAGCAGCTGCAGCCCCTCGACGACCTGGTCGTTCAGGCAGACGTGGCTGACCTCGGCCCGCCCGAAGGGGGTCTCGGAGACCTGGTCGAGCGGCGCGTCGACGGCGAAGCCGTGGTTGTGCGCGGTGACCTCGACCTTGCCGGTCGTACGGTCCTGCACGGGCTGGTTGATGCCCCGGTGGCCGTACTTGAGCTTGTAGGTGCCGAAGCCGAGGGCGCGGCCGAGGATCTGGTTGCCGAAGCAGATGCCGAACAGGGGCGTCTTCCGCTCCAGCACGGCCCGCATCAGGGCGACCGGGTGCTCGGCCTGCTCCGGGTCACCGGGGCCGTTCGAGAAGAACACGCCGTCGGGGGCGACCGCGTAGATCTCCTCCACGGTCGCGGTGGCGGGCAGCACGTGCACCTCGATGCCGCGCTCGGCCATGCGGTGCGGGGTCATGCCCTTGATGCCGAGGTCGATCGCGGCGACGGTGAACTTCTTCTCACCGATGGCCGGGACGACGTACGACTCCTCGGTGGCGACCTCCTCGTAGAGGCTGGCGCCCTTCATCTCGGGGGCCTGGCGCACCTCGGCCAGCATGGTGCCCTCGTCGGGCAGCGCACTGCCGGAGAAGATGCCGACGCGCATGGCACCGCGCTCCCGCAGATGCCGGGTGAGCGCGCGGGTGTCGACGCCGCTGATGCCCACGACGCCCTGCGCGGCGAGCTCCTCGTCCAGCGAGCGCCGGGAGCGCCAGTTGGAGGGCACGCGCGCGGGGTCGCGTACGACGTAGCCGGAGACCCAGATCTTCCGGGACTCCATGTCCTCGTCGTTGATGCCGGTGTTCCCGATGTGCGGGGAGGTCATCACGACGACCTGGCGGTGGTACGACGGGTCGGTGAGGGTCTCCTGGTAGCCGGTCATGCCGGTGGAGAACACCGCTTCGCCGAAGGTCACCCCCACGGCCCCGTAGGCACGGCCGCGGAAGGTCCGGCCGTCCTCCAGAACGAGTACGGCGGGAGCCGCCTTCTGCCGCTGCGAGGCGGTTCCCTGGTCGGAGGTGGTCATCGTGCGCCTTCCGTGTCGTTGCTCTTGTCGACAGTGCCGCTCTTGTCGGTCATGCCGTTCAGGGTGTCGACCCATTCGTTGTGCTCCGCCGCGTGGTCGGAGCGGAACCCGGAGTCGATCAGCTTGTCGCCGTGTTCCCAGGTGACGACGAGCAGGCCGCCCTCGGAGAGGACCTTGCCCGCGATGCCCTTGTCGAGCCGGGCCTCGCGCAGTCGCTCGCGGGGGACGAAGAAGTCGGCCGCCCCGGGGCGTACGACGTCCAGGCCCGCGTCGGTCAGGGTCAGCTCGACCCTGCTGCGGGTGCCCAGGCCGTGCGCCACGATGCGGTCGAGCCACTGCCCGGCGGTGGTGGAGCCGTGGTAGCGGCCGCTCATGGTCAGTTTCGCCTCGCCGGGTTCATCCGGCGCGTCGGGCAGCTCGGGCAGGTCGCCCTGAAGGGTGCCGCGCCATTTCCAGCCTTCGCGCATCAGCCAGTAGACGAGCGCGATGAACAGGGCGAGGCCGACGAGCCAGCCGATGCGGGCGGCCCAGTCGGTCACCTCGGCGGACTTCTGTTCCGCCGCGAGGCCCGTACCGAGGTCCGTGGCGATCTGCGCTGCAAAGGGGGTGAGTGATGTCACGCGAGCTTCCCGTCGACGAGCGTGGCCCTGCCCCGCAGCCACGTGTGCGTGACACGGCCCGGCAGCTCACGACCCTCGTACGGAGTGTTGCGGCTGCGCGATGCGAAGCCCGCGGGGTCCACCTCACCACGGTATGCGGTGTCGACGAGCGTGAGGTTGGCGGGCTCACCTGCCGAGACGGGACGGCCGTGGCCCTTCGCCCCGCCGATCGCGGCGGGCTTGAGGGACATGCGGTCGGCGACGCCGGCCCAGTCGAGCAGGCCCGTCTCGACCATCGTCCGCTGGACGACCGAGAGCGCGGTTTCGAGGCCCACCATGCCCATGGCGGCGGCGGCCCACTCGCAGTCCTTGTCCTCGTGCGGGTGCGGGGCGTGGTCGGTGGCGACGATGTCGATCGTGCCGTCGGCGAGCGCCTCGCGCAGGGCCAGCACGTCGCGCTCGGTGCGCAGCGGCGGGTTGACCTTGTAGACGGGGTTGTACGAGCGGACCAGCTCGTCGGTGAGGAGCAGGTGGTGCGGGGTGACCTCGGCGGTCACGTCGATGCCGCGGGACTTGGCCCAGCGGACGATCTCGACGGAGCCGGCGGTCGAGAGGTGGCAGATGTGGACGCGGGAGCCGACGTGCTCGGCGAGCAGGACGTCCCGGGCGATGATCGACTCCTCGGCGACCGCGGGCCAGCCGCCGAGTCCCAGCTCCGCGGAGACGACGCCCTCGTTCATCTGGGCGCCCTCGGTGAGGCGGGGCTCCTGGGCGTGCTGGGCGACGACGCCGCCGAAGGCCTTCACGTATTCGAGCGCCCGGCGCATGATCACGGCGTCGTCGACGCACTTGCCGTCGTCCGAGAAGACGGTGACGCCGGCGGCGGACTCGTGCATCGCGCCCAGCTCGGCGAGCTTCTTGCCCTCCAGGCCGACGGTGACGGCCCCGATGGGCTGCACGTCGCAGTAGCCGTGCTCCTGGCCGAGCCGGTAGACCTGCTCGACGACGCCGGCGGTGTCGGCCACGGGGAAGGTGTTGGCCATGGCGAACACGGCGGTGTAGCCGCCGCTCGCGGCGGCGCGCGTACCGGTCAGGACCGTCTCGGAGTCCTCACGGCCGGGCTCGCGCAGATGGGTGTGCAGGTCGACGAGGCCCGGCAGGAGCACCTTGCCGTCGGCCTCGACGACCTCCGCGCCCTCGGCGGACAGCCCACTGCCGACCTCGGCGATCGTGTCGCCGTCGATGAGGACGTCCTGCGGCTCGCCGCCGAGCACCTTCGCACCACGGATCAGAATCTTGCTCATGTGACTTACTTCTCCTCGGTACGGGGGTGGGTGGCGGCGGGTTCGTTGCCACCGAGCAGCAGGTACAGGACGGCCATCCGGATCGAGACCCCGTTGGTCACCTGCTCGATGGCGGTGCAGCGCTCCGAGTCGGCGACCTCGGCGGTGATCTCCATGCCGCGGACCATCGGCCCGGGGTGCATCACGATGGCGTGCTCGGGCATCTTCGCCATGCGGTCGCCGTCGAGGCCGTAGCGCCGCGAGTACTCGCGCTCGGTCGGGAAGAACGCCGCGTTCATCCGCTCGCGCTGCACCCGCAGCAGCATCACGGCGTCGGACTTGGACAGCGTCCGGTCGAGGTCGTACGAGACCTCGCAGGGCCAGGACTCGACGCCGACCGGCACCAGGGTCGGCGGGGCGACGAGGGTGACCTCGGCGCCGAGGGTGTGCAGCAGGTCGACGTTCGAGCGGGCGACCCGGCTGTGCAGGATGTCCCCGACGAGCGTGATGCGCTTGCCGGCCAGGTCCTGGCCGAGGCCCGCGTCCCGGCCGACGAGCCGGCGCCGCATGGTGAAGGCGTCGAGCAGCGCCTGGGTGGGGTGCTGGTGGGTGCCGTCCCCGGCGTTGATGACCGCGGCGTCGATCCAGCCGGAGGTCGCGAGGCGGTACGGGGCTCCGGAGGCGCCGTGCCGGATGACGACGGCGTCGACGCCCATCGCCTCCAGGGTCTGGGCGGTGTCCTTCAGGGACTCGCCCTTGGAGACGCTGGAGCCCTTGGCGGTGAAGTTGATGACGTCCGCGGACAGGCGCTTCTCGGCGGCCTCGAAGGAGATCCGGGTCCGGGTGGAGTCCTCGAAGAAGAGGTTGACGACGGTGCGGCCGCGCAGGGTCGGCAGCTTCTTGATCGGCCGGTCGGCGACCCGGGCCATCTCCTCGGCGGTGTCGAGGATCAGGACGGCGTCGTCGCGGGTGAGGTCGGCGGCCGAGATGAGATGACGCTGCATCTTTCAGGCTCCGTAAGGCAGAAGGCACGAGGCGGTTCGGGTCGGGAAGCGGGCGTCCGGAGGCGCTCGGGAGCACCGCCGGGCGGGCGGGGGCACGCGTGGGCCCGGCGCACGGCGCTGCCGTACGCCGGAGAGCTACGGCTGCCCGCCCTGGGAGGTCTGCTTCACACCGAGCAGCACGGTGTCCCGGCCGTCCTCCTCGGCGAGCTGGACCTTGACCGTCTCCCGCAGCGACGTGGGGAGGTTCTTGCCGACGTAGTCGGCGCGGATCGGGAGTTCGCGGTGGCCGCGGTCGACGAGGACGGCGAGCTGCACGGCGCGCGGACGGCCGATGTCGTTCAGCGCGTCGAGGGCGGCGCGGATGGTGCGGCCGGAGAAGAGCACGTCGTCGACGAGGACGACCAGTCTGCCGTCGATGCCGTCACTCGGGATGTCGGTGCGGGCCAGCGCTCGCGGCGGGTGCATGCGCAGGTCGTCGCGGTACATGGTGATGTCGAGGGAGCCGACCGGGATCCGGCGGTCGGTGATCTCCTGGAGCTTCACGGCGAGCCGCCGCGCCAGGTGGACGCCCCGGGTCGGAATGCCCAGGAGCACCACGTCCTCGGCGCCCTTGGCGCGCTCGACGATCTCGTGGGCGATGCGGGTGAGGACCCGCGCGATGTCGGGCGCCTCCAGAACGGGCCGGGCGTCGGACTCGTACTGCTGCTTCTGCTGTTCGGTGTCCATACGAAACGGACCTCCTTCTCCGCCTCTCGGGACGGATCATTAAAGGACGTCGGAATTGCGCCATCCACGGTACCAGCCCGGCAATGCCCCTGATCACCCCCCTCGTCCCGGCCGTGCTCCCCTTCCACGGGGAGACCGGTCCGGACCATTCGGCTTGACGAGCCAGAGTCACGCTGCGTAACCTCACAGTGAGTCACCAGCCGCGCGGCCGAGCCGCACGTCGACACAGTGTCCGGGGAGCTATATGTCCAGCGAATACGCCAAACAGCTCGGGGCCAAGCTCCGCGCCATCCGTACCCAGCAGGGCCTTTCCCTCCACGGCGTCGAGGAGAAGTCCCAGGGCCGCTGGAAGGCGGTCGTGGTCGGTTCGTACGAGCGCGGCGACCGCGCCGTGACCGTGCAGCGTCTTGCCGAGCTGGCGGACTTCTACGGCGTTCCCGTGCAGGAGCTGCTGCCGGGCACCACGCCGGGCGGGGCCGCCGAGCCGCCGCCGAAGCTGGTCCTCGACCTGGAGCGACTGGCCCACGTACCGGCCGAGAAGGCGGGCCCCCTGCAGCGTTACGCGGCGACGATCCAGTCCCAGCGCGGCGACTACAACGGCAAGGTGCTGTCGATCCGCCAGGACGACCTGCGCACCCTCGCCGTCATTTACGACCAGTCGCCCTCGGTCCTCACCGAGCAGCTGATCAGCTGGGGCGTCCTGGACGCGGACGCGCGCCGCGCGGTCTCCCACGACGAGGGCTGACCCGCACCAGCACTGAGAAGAAACGTGCCCTCGGGGTGGCCGGAACCAGCTGGTTCCGGCCACCCCGAGGGCTTTTCCACGCCCCGTACGGCCCCGAGGTGGCAGCGGGTACGCCGGAGGGCCCCCAGTTACTCACTGGGGGCCCTCCGGCGTACCTCAGGGGCGCGGCGAACTGCGCGCTCGACCCCCGGCGACCCGCACACGACAACGAACCGTGCGAAGTGGAGCGCCGAGGCTCAGGCGTCGTCCCGGCGCAAGGAGGACTTGAGCTCCTTGAACCGGCCGAGAAGCCCGTTCACAAAGGCGGGCGAGTCATCCGTGGAGAACTCCTTGGCGAGCTGCACCGCCTCGTCGAGCACGACCGCGTCCGGGGTCTCGTCCACCCAGATCAGTTCGTACGCGCCGAGACGCAGGATGTTGCGGTCGACGACCGGCATCCTGTCGAGCGTCCAGTCGACGGCGTACTGCGAGATGAGCTCGTCGATGCGCCGCGCGTGGTCCGCGTAGCCCTCGACCAGCTCCATCGTGAACTCGCTCACCGGCGGCTGCCGGGTGTCCGTCCTGGAGTGCCGGATCCAGTCGGCGAGGACCGTCTGGACGTCGACGTCTCGCTGGTCGCCCTCGAAGAGGATCTGGAAGGCGCGCTTGCGGGCCGTATTGCGGGCAGCCACGGTTAGCTGTTCACCCGGCCGAGGTAGTCGCTCGTGCGGGTGTCGACCTTGATCTTCTCACCGGTGGTGATGAAGAGCGGGACGTTGATCTGGTGACCGGTCTCCAGGGTGGCGGGCTTGGTGCCGCCGGTGGAACGGTCGCCCTGGACGCCGGGCTCGGTCTCCTGGACGACGAGCTCGACGGCGGCCGGCAGCTCGACGAAGAGCACCTCGCCCTCGTGCTGCGCCACGGTGGCGGTGAAGCCCTCGATCAGGAAGTTGGCGGCGTCGCCGACGGCCTTGCGGTCGACCATGAGCTGATCGTAGGTCTGCATGTCCATGAAGACGAAGTACTCGCCGTCCATGTACGAGAACTGCATGTCGCGCTTGTCGACAGTGGCCGTCTCGACCTTGACGCCGGCGTTGAACGTCTTGTCGACGACCTTGCCGGAAAGCACGTTCTTCAGCTTGGTGCGCACGAAGGCGGGGCCCTTGCCGGGCTTGACGTGCTGGAACTCGACGACGGACCAGAGCTGGCCCCCGTCGAGCTTGAGCACCAGGCCGTTCTTGAGGTCGTTCGTGGAAGCCACGGTTGCGGAATCTCCTGGACTGACGTGGACGACCCCGGTAACACGCGCAAACTAGAGCGCGAGCAGTTCCTTGGTCGTGATGGTGAGTAGCTCGGGTCCGCCGTCCGCCTCAGGGCGCACGACGAGCGTGTCATCGATCCTGACACCGCCCCGGCCCGGAAGGTGGACCCCCGGTTCGACGGTGACCGGCACGCAAGCGTCCAGTTTACCCATGGCCGCGGGGGCCAACTGCGGCTCCTCGTCGATTTCGAGCCCCACACCGTGTCCGGTCGACTCGGGAAGGCCCTCCGTGTACCCGGCGGAGTCCAGCACCTGGCGGGCCGCGCGGTCCACGTCACGGTAGGCGGCGCCGGGCACCAGGGCCTCGCGGCCGGCCCTCTGGGATGCGAAGACGAGGTCGTACAGCTCGATCTGCCAGTCCGCGGGAGAGGTGCCGATGACGAAGGTGCGGCCGACCTCGCAGCGGTATCCGTGGTAGGTCGCCCCCAGGCAGACGGAGAGGAAATCTCCCTCCTCGACCCGGCGGTCGGTCGGCCGGTGGCCGCGGCGTCCGGAGTGCGGCCCGGTGCCGACCGACGTCCTGAAGGCCGGTCCGTCGGCGCCGTGGTCGACGAGGCGGCGTTCCAGTTCCAGCGCGAGGTGCCGTTCGGTGCGGCCGACGAGGATCGACTCCAGGAGTTCGCCCAGGGCCTGGTCGGCGATCTCCGCGCCGATGCGCAGACAGGAGATCTCCTCCTCGTCCTTGGTCACCCGCAGCTGTTCGACGGCTCCGCCGACGTCCGCGAGGCGCAGGGCGGGTGCGACCGAACCGATCGCCCGGTGGCGGGCCACGGTGAGGTGGTGCTCCTCGACGGCGAGGGAGTCGGCGCCCTGGCCTGCGGCGAGGCCCGCGGCGGCGACGGCGGGGTCGCCGCCGGGGCTCGGCAGCGTGTGGACGCGCAGGGCGGCGTCCGGGCGGCCGTCCGCGGCTGCGGTTGCGCCTGCCGCTGCGGCCTGCGCTCCGGGTGTGATGCCGTGTACGAGCAGGTCCTCGGCTCTGCCCAGCAGGAGGACCGCGCCGGGTGGGGCCACGCCTGTGAGGTAGCGGACGTTGGCCGGGCGGGTGACCAGCGCGGAGGCGCTGCCGCTGGCGTTGACGCGTTCCCTTAGCCGGGCTCGGCGGGTTTCGTGCACCTCTGGCATGGTGCGAGCGTATGAGCTTCGCTCGGATTGTGCCGGTTTGAGGGGGCCGGGTGGGGTGGGGGTGCGCTTGTTGCGCCGTTCCCCGCGCCCCCAAGAAGCGGGTGCGGCGCCGTGACCGCTTGTTGCGCCGTTCCCCGCACCCCTGAAAAACGTGCCGGTGCCTGCGCCCCCGGAGCTTCCCCGCGGGGGCCGTGGGGGTCGGCCGCGCCGTTCCCCGCGCCCCTTCGGGGGCGCCGTTGCGGGGTGGGTGTCAGGTGGGGGTTACCACTGGGGTGGGCTTGCGATGGAGCGGGACAGGACCTCGTCCAGGACTCGGGCCGTCTGGGGGACGTCCAGCTGGGAGTTGTCGATGATCGGCAGGCCCGAGCCGTACCAGCCGGCCATCCGGCCGTGGATGCGGGCCACTTCCTCGTCGGTGAGGCGGCGGTTTCCGGAGCGCTCCGCGTTGCGCTCCAGGACTATCTCCAGGCCGGGCAGGAGGACGACCGGCAGCAGCCCGGGCCCGACATGCCGCTTCCAGCCGCCGAGGCCCACCACGGGCCGGTCGGGGAACACGGCGTCGTCGAGGATGCAGGAGATGTTGTTGGCCAGGAAGTTGCGGGCCGCGAAGCCGCAGGTGCGGCGGGCGAGCCGGTACTGCGCCTCCGACATGTCGTTCCAGCCGGACTGCGGGTCGGCGAAGCCCGAGCGCACCCACTCGCGGACGTCGTCCAGGCTGATGTGCGCCGTGGGCACTCTGCGGTGGTCCGCCCAGTACTTCGCGACGCTGGTCTTGCCGGCGCCCGCGGGCCCGATGAGCAGCACGGCGAGCGTCGTGGACGTCGGGTCGGGCGTGCCGGTCGCGGGCGGCGCGCTCGGCATCGGCACGGGACCGCCCGGCGGCAGCTGGACATGGCCCGTGGTGTCCGGCGTCGGCGGTACGGGAGCGTGCTGCGGGACGGCGTGGTGCGGCGCGGGCGGATGGCCCGGCGGATGCGGAGGACCCGGCGGGCGCGGGGCCGCGGGCCCTGTCTGCGCTCCGGCAAAGCCCGGCGGCGGCCCCGCGGGGACACCGGGGTGCGTACCGGGGTGGTGCGGTCCCGGGTGTGGTGCGGCCCCCGACCAACCGGCGGCCGGTCCGTGCCCCGGCTGATGGGGCGGCGGCAGCGGAGACCCCACTGCGTGCTGCATCCGGTGCCACTCCGTCTCGTACAGGCAATGGGCGCTGGCAGCGGGGCACCTGCCCCGCTCGCCTACCGAACGGTACCGTCCCCGGCCGCCGTTTGGTGAACGGCCGGGAACGGCCCGAAGTGCCCGTCCGCGCAAGGCGAATCGGCGCAAGTGCCGCCTGCGGGAGCTATTCGCCCACTTCGCCGTAGGCGGCGAGGAGCACCGCCGGGTCGGGGCCCTCCAGGACGGTCGGCTTGGCCAGGCCGTCGAGGACGATGAAGCGCAGGAGGTCGCCGCGGGACTTCTTGTCGACCTTCATGTTCTCCAGGAGCTTGGGCCACTGGTCATAACGGTAGGTCAGCGGCAGCCCGACGGACTCCAGGATCGTGCGGTGCCGGTCCGCGGTCACGTCGTCGAGGCGGCCCGCGAGACGGCCCAGTTCGGCGGCGAAGTGCATACCGACCGAGACCGCGGCGCCGTGCCGCCACTCGTAGCGCTCGTTCTTCTCGATGGCATGGGCGAGGGTGTGCCCGTAGTTGAGGATCTCGCGCAGCCCGGACTCCCTGAGGTCGGACGAGACGACCTCGGCCTTGACCCTGATGGAGCGCTCGATGAGTTCGGCGGTGTGCGGCCCCTCGGGCGTACGGGCGCCCTGCGGGTCGGCCTCGATGAGGGCGAGGATCTCCGGGTCGGCGATGAAGCCGGCCTTGATGATCTCGGCGAGCCCCGACACGAAGTCGTGGACCGGCAGCGAGTCGAGCGCGGCGAGGTCGCACAGCACGCCGACGGGCGGGTAGAAGGCGCCGACGAGGTTCTTGCCCTCGGCGGTGTTGATGCCGGTCTTGCCGCCGACCGCCGCGTCCACCATGGCCAGCACGGTGGTGGGGATGGCGATCCAGCGCACCCCGCGCAGCCAGGTCGCCGCGACGAAGCCGGCCAGGTCGGTGGTGGAGCCGCCGCCGACGCCGATGATGACGTCGGTGCGGGTGAAGCCGGACTGCCCGAGCGCCTTCCAGCAGTACGCGGCGACCTCCGCGGTCTTGGCCTCCTCCGCGTTGGGCACCTGGATGGCGACGGCCTCGAAGCCCTGTCCGGCGAGGTCGGCGCGGAGCGCGTCACCGGTCTCGGCGAGCGCCTCGGGGTGGATGACGGCGACCCGCTTGGCCCGCTCCCCCACCAACTGGCCGAGTTCACCGAGGAGTTGGCGGCCGACCAGGACCTCGTACGGCTCGCTGCCCGCCGTACCGCCGACGTGGATCCGCGTCACTGCCTCGTTCATGCTTCCTTCAACTCCAGTGCGTCGAGGACCGCTCGGGTGACCTCTTCGGGGGTGCGGCCGTCGGTGGCCACCACGGCGCTCGCGACTCCCGCGTACAACGGGCGGCGGGCGTCCATCAGTTCGCGCCACTGCCGGCGCGGGTTCACCGCGAGCAGCGGGCGGGCCGCGTTCAGGCCGGTGCGCTGCACGGCTTCCTCGACGTCCATCGACAGGTACACGACGGGCTGTCCGGCGAGCAGTGCCCGGGTGTCCTCGTCGAGGATGGAGCCGCCGCCCAGCGCCAGGACGCCGTCGTGTTCCGCGAGGGCCCGCCGCACGGCCTGCTTCTCGATGGCGCGGAAGACCGGCTCGCCCTCGTCCACGAAGATGTCCGCGATGGTGCGGCCCTGCTCGGCCACGATGTCCTCGTCGGTGTCCCGGAAGCGGCAGCCGAGCCGCTCCGCGAGCAGCGCGCCGACCGTGGACTTGCCGACGCCCATCGGGCCGACCAGCACGATCCTGGGACCGGTCACCGCACGACCAGGTTCTTCAGGTAGGACTGCACGTTGCGGCGGGTCTCCGGCACGCTGTCGCCGCCGAACTTCTCCGCCACCGCGTCCGCCAGGACCAGCGCGACCATCGCCTCGGCGACGATCCCGGCCGCCGGCACCGCGCACACGTCGGAGCGCTGGTGGTGCGCCTTGGTGGCCTCGCCGGTCGCCACGTCGATGGTGGCCAGGGCGCGCGGCACGGTGGCGATGGGCTTCATCGCCGCCCGTACGCGCAGCAGTTCGCCGGTGGTCAGGCCGCCCTCGGTGCCGCCGGAGCGGCCCGAGGTGCGCCGGATGCCCTCGTCGGTCTGGACGATCTCGTCGTGCGCCTTGGAACCCGGCACCCGCGCGAGGTCGAAGCCGTCCCCGACCTCCACGCCCTTGATCGCCTGGATGCCCATCAGCGCCGCCGCGAGACGGGCGTCGAGGCGCCGGTCCCAGTGCACATGCGAACCGAGGCCGACCGGGACCCCGTACGCGAGGACCTCGACCACTCCGCCGAGCGTGTCGCCGTCCTTGTGGGCCTGGTCGATCTCCGCGACCATCGCCTTCGACGCGTCGGCGTCCAGGCAGCGCACCGGGTCCGCGTCCAGCTTCTCGACGTCGTTGGGGGTGGGGTACACGCCGTACGGGGCCTTGGCCGCCGCCAGCTCCACCACGTGCGAGACGACCTCGATGCCGGCCGTCTCCTTCAGGTACGAACGCGCCACCGCACCCAGCGCCACCCGGGCCGCGGTCTCCCGCGCCGAGGCCCGCTCCAGGATCGGCCGCGCCTCGTCGAACCCGTACTTCTGCATACCGGCGAGGTCGGCGTGACCGGGTCGCGGCCGGGTCAGCGGGGCGTTGCGGGCCAGTTCGGCGAGGATCTGCGGGTCGACCGGGTCGGCCGCCATGACCTGTTCCCACTTGGGCCACTCGGTGTTGCCGACCATCACCGCGACCGGCGAACCGAGGGTCAGGCCGTGCCGGACACCGCCCAGGAAGGTGACCTCGTCGCGCTCGAACTTCATCCGCGCGCCGCGTCCATAGCCCAGGCGCCGCCGGGCCAGGTGGTCCGCCACCATCTCCGTGGTGATCGGCACGCCGGCGGGAAGACCCTCCAGCGTCGCCACAAGTGCCGGACCGTGGGACTCCCCGGCGGTCAGCCAGCGCAACCTGCTCAACGGTGCTCCTCATGCTCGCGCCCTGGTACTGCGTACTGCTCCTGCGTACGCGCGTCCTCGCGTACGGCGACGGCGCGACCGGGTGCGCGGCCCTGGCCCGCCGCCTCCGATCCTCCCACGTCCGCGCCCCGCGCCCGGCCGCAGGTCCACCTGGCGGACGCGCCCCGGTCACTCCGTGGTGCCGATAAGCGCCACTCCGTGATGCCGGTACGCGTCACGTCGTGGTGCCGGTCGGCGTCAGGCCGCGCTGTCGTCCCGCCGGGCCTGCGGGGCGTACGAGCCCAGGTGGTCGGCGCCGCGGCCCTGTGCGAACCGTGCCGACTCGGGGATGGGCCGCCCGGCGCGCACCGCCCGGTGGTACGCGAGCTTGCGCTTCAGCTTGAGAGCCCAGACCGTCAGGACGGCGAGCACGAAGACCCCCAGCGCGGTGCCCTGCGCCCAGTCCGGCAGGAAGCCGACCACGGACTGGAAGATCTCCGACTTCCAGGACGCCTGTGTCACGTACATGGTTCTGTCCCCCGATTTTCCGGTACCCCCGACTCCGCCCCCGCGGAATCGAAAGCCGGATCCTAGCGGCCGTCCTGGCGGGCCGCGAGGGACTTCTCCCCCGCCGTCCGCATGGTGTCGACCGGGCCGGGAGCGAGGCCCGTCATCTGCTCGACCTGGAGGACCGCCTGGTGTACAAGCAGGTCGAGCCCGCTGACGACGGCGCCTCCGTAGGCGGACCAGCGGGCCGCGAGTTCGGTGGGCCAGGGGTCGTACAGGACGTCGAAGAGGGTGGCGGGCCGCTCGGGGACGGACGGGGCGAGTGCGTCGGTGGCGCCCGCCGGGGTGGTCGCGATCACCAGGGGCGCGCGCAGCGCCTGTTCTGCGTCCGACCAGTCCGCCGTACGCACCTCGATGTCGAGCCGCTCGCCCCACTGCCGCATCTCGGCGGCACGGGCCGCGCTGCGGACGTACGCGACGACCTCGCCCGTGCAGACCCGGGCGAGCGCGGCCAGCGCGGAGGAGGCGGTGGCGCCCGCGCCGAGGACCGCCGCGGATTCCACTTGTTCGATGCCGCGCTCGCGCAGGGCGGCGACGATCCCGGGGATGTCGGTGTTGTCGCCGACGCGGCGGCCGTCCTCGGCGCACACCACCGTGTTCACGGCCTCGACGGAGGCCGCGGTGTCACTGATCTCGTCGAGCAGCGGAATGACCGCACGCTTGAGCGGCATCGTCAGTGAGAGTCCGGCCCATTCGGGACCGAGTTTCCCGATGAATTCGGGCAGCGCCGCCTCGTCGATCTCGAAACGGTCGTACGACCAGTTGTGCAGACCCAATTCACCGTATGCGGCGCGGTGCAGCACCGGGGAAAGGGAATGGCCGATCGGGGAACCGAGAACGGCGGCTCGGCACCGCCGGTCCCCGTCAGTCCTTGTTGCGCCGCTCATTGAATTTCTGAACCAACTTCTCGTGCTCGGCCAGGGTCTTGGTGAAGTCCGTCTTCTTGCCGTCGATGGAGATGAAGAACATCCACGCACCGCCGTCGGGCTTCAGCGCCGCCCTCAGCGCTTCGTCGCCCGGATTACCGATCGGCCCGGGTGGCAGACCCTTGTAGAAGTACGTGTTGTACGGGTCGTCGTAGTTGCGGATCTCGGCGACCGAGATATCGATCTTGCTCTGACCCTTGAGGTAGTTGTACGTCGAGTCGAACTCGAGCTTCTGGTTGGTGACGTCGTTCGTCGGCTTCAGCCGGTTGTAGACGACGGACGCCATCTTCTTGAAGTCGTCGTGCGTGATGCCCTCGGCCTGGACGAGGCTGGCGACCGTGACGACCTGCAGCGGGTCCTCAAGGCCGAGGTCCTTGGCCTTCGCCTCCAGGTCGTACTTGGCGTACTCCTTGTTGGCCTGCGCGACCATGTCCTTCAGGACGGTCTCGGGCTTCATGTTCTTGTCGGCGGGATAGGTCGCCGGATAGAGGAATCCTTCCAGCGGGTCCTTGATGTCGCTGTCGGCGTCCGCCCAGTCCGGCAGCCCGAGGCTCTTGTACTTCTTCTTGGCGACGTCCGCGGTGGTGCCCTTGGAGAGATCGAGCTGTTTGTCGATCGCCTCGTACACCGTGACATTACGCTGCCCTTCCCTGACGACCAGATTGTTCTGGCTCTTGGGATCGAGCATCAGCGCGACAGCGCTTTCCGCGGACATCTGCTTCTTCAGCAGATAGGAACCCGCCTGGATCTTGTCGCCGTTCTCGTTCTGCGCCTGGGCCGCCACGAAGGCGTCCACACTCTTGACGACTCCGGCCGCCTTCAGTTTCTGGCCGATCACCGATCCGAAGGCGCCCTTGGGAATGACGACGGTCACCTGACCGCCGGTCCCTTCGCCCGCGTAGTCGGGGGCCGAACCGAAACGGCTCTGATAGAACTGGTAGCCGAAATAGGTGACGCCACCGCCCACCGAGAGCAGGACGAGGGAGACCACCAGGCAGGCACAGCCGTTCCGGCTCTTCTTCTCGCCTTTGCCCTTGCTCCCCTTACCGCCTTTGCCGCCTTTGCCACGGCGGCGGCTCTGCGGGTCGTCGTCGGTGTCGTCCTCGTCGTCATCCGCGAAGAACGCGTGCTCGCCCTGGTCCGGCCCCGGGTCCCAGTCGGTGCGCTGCGATTCCGGTTCCGCTTCGGGTTCCGGTTCGGCGCGACGGCGGCTCGGCGGCTCCGGCGGCGGATAGGCGTCGGGGGTCCCGTAGTAGTCGGGCTGCTGGCCGTCGTACGCCACGGCCTGGCCGCCGTAGGGATCGTTCGGATCACCGGCGTACGGGACCTGCTGCTGCGGCGGGTACTGCTGGCCGTCCCAGCCGCCGCCGTTGTACGGCCGGCCGTTCTGGTCGTACTGCCCGCCACCCTGGTCGGTGTAGCCCTGCCCACCCTGACCGTTGTACTGCTGCGGAGCATGACCGCCGTACTGCTGCTGCCCCTGGACGTAGTGCTGCTGCTGTCCCTGGGCGTGCTGCTGCTGCCCCTGGTCGTAGTCGGCCTGCTGACCCGTGCCCCAGTCGCCGTACTGCGGCTGCTGCGGCTGCTCCGGATAGTGCTGCGGCTGGCCGCCGTAGGGGGACTGGGCCGCCTGGGCCTCCTGTCCACCCCATCCGCCGTCCCCGTACAACGGGTCCTCGGGATGCCACGGTTCGGAGCCTGGGCCCCGGCCATACTCAGTCATCGATCCCCTAGAGCCGCGAGGCGGTGGTCGCGCGGTGGCTGGGCTTCCGTCGCCTCTCTCCTGTGCGGAGGCTATTCGAACACCACCGCATCGCGCGGAACGTTACCGTACCGCGATCAGATGACCACTTCGACGCCCTCGCCCGGAGATGTACCTGACACCCGTTCGGACTCCAGGGCCTGCTGGAGGATGATCACGGCCGCGACCTGGTCGATGACCGATCTGCCTTTCTTGGACTTCACACCCGAGGCGCGCAGTCCCTGACTGGCCGTCACTGTGGTCATCCTCTCGTCCACGAGGCGCACCGGTACGGGTGCGATCCCGCGTGCGAGCTCCTGTGCGAAGGCGCGGACCTTGACGGCGGCCGGGCCCTCGCCCCCCTTGAGGGAGCGAGGGAGACCGACGACGACCTCGATCGGCTCGTACTCCTCGACGAGTTGCCGCAGCCGCCGGTGGGCGGCCGGGACGTCACGTCCCGGCACGGTCTCCACCGGCGTGGCGAGGATCCCGTCGGGGTCGCAGGAGGCGACCCCGATCCGGGCGTCCCCGACATCGATGGCGAGCCGCCGGCCGCGGCGCATGACCCGCTCGCCGTCGCTCACTTGGCGGTCTCGGCCACGAGTCGCTCGACGGCGTCGGCGGCCTCACCGATGGCGGCCGGGTTCTGGCCACCGCCCTGGGCCACGTCGGGCTTGCCGCCACCGCCGCCGCCGAGGGTCTTGGCGGCCGTGCGCACCAGCTCACCGGCCTTGAGACCGCGCTCGCGGGCGGCCTCGTTGGTGGCGATGACGGTGAGCGGTTTGCCGTTGACAGTGGTGAACAGGGCGACCACGACGGCCCGTCCGCCCTGGATACGGCCGCGTACGTCGAGGACCAGCTTGCGCAGGTCGTCGGCGCTCGTGCCGTCCGGGACCTGCCCGGTGACAAGTGCGATGCCGCGTACGTCCTTGGCGGACCCGGCGAGACCGGCGGCGGCCTGGAGGACCTTCTCCGCGCGGAACTTCTCGATCTCCTTCTCGGCGTCCTTCAGCTTGCCGAGCATGGCCGAGACCTTCTCCGGCAGCTCCTCCGGACGGCCCTTGATCAGCTCCTGGAGCTGGGCGACGACCGTGTGCTCACGGGCGAGGAAGTTGTAGGCGTCGACACCCACCAGGGCCTCGATACGGCGTACGCCCGAACCGATCGACGACTCACCGAGCAGCTTGACCAGGCCGAGCTGGGCGGTGTTGTGCACATGGGTGCCGCCGCACAGCTCCTTGGAGAAGTCGCCGATGGTGACCACGCGCACGCGCTCGCCGTACTTCTCGCCGAACTCGGCGATGGCGCCCTGCTTCTTGGCCTCGTCGATGCTGAGGATCTCGGCGTGCACGTCGAGGTCGCGGGTGAGCACCTCGTTGATCTTCTGCTCGACGTCCGTCATCACGGCCGTGGGTACGGCGGACGGGGAGCCGAAGTCGAAGCGGAAGCGGCCGGGCTGGTTCTCGGAACCGGCCTGGGCGGCCGTCGGGCCCAGCGCGTCGCGCAGGGCCTGGTGCGTGAGGTGGGTGGCCGAGTGGGCGCGGGCGATGGCCGTGCGGCGGCGTACGTCGATGACGGCCTGGGCCTTGGCGCCGACGGTCACCTCGCCCACCTGGACGACGCCCTTGTGGACGTACACCCCGGGGACGGGCTTCTGGCAGTCGCGGACCTCGATCACGGCGCCCGTGTCGATCTTGATGCGGCCGGTGTCGCCGATCTGGCCGCCGCCCTCGGCGTAGAACGGGGTGCGGTCGAGGACGATCTCGACCTCGTCGCCCTCGGTGGCGGCCGGCGAGGAGGCGCCGTCGACGAGGATGCCGACGACCGTGGACTCGCCCTCGGTGCTCGTGTAGCCGATGAAGTCGGTCTCGCCGGCAGCGTCGGCGATCTCACGGTAGGCGCCCATGTCGGCGTGCCCGGTCTTCTTGGCCTTGGCGTCGGCCTTGGCGCGCTCCCGCTGCTCCTTCATCAGGCGCCGGAAGCCGTCCTCGTCCACCGAGAGGCCCTGTTCGGAGGCCATCTCCAGGGTGAGGTCGATCGGGAAGCCCCAGGTGTCGTGGAGCAGGAAGGCCTTGTCGCCGGACAGGACGGTGCCGCCGGAGGCCTTGGTCTCCGTGACGGCGGTGTCGAGGATGTTCGTGCCGCCCTTGAGGGCCTTGAGGAAGGCGGCCTCCTCGGCGAGGGCGACGGTCTCGATGCGCTTGCGGTCGGAGACCAGCTCCGGGTACTGCCGGCCCATCATCTCGATGACGACGTCGACGAGGTCCTGCACGACCGGTCCTGTGGCGCCGAGCAGCCGCATGTTGCGGATGGCGCGGCGCATGATGCGGCGCAGCACGTAGCCGCGGCCCTCGTTGCCCGGGGAGACGCCGTCGCCGATGAGCATCACGGACGTCCGCATGTGGTCGGTGACCACGCGCAGGGAGACGTCGGAGGCGTGGGCGGCGCCGTACTCGACACCGGTCAGCTCGGTGGCCTTCTTGATGACGGCCATGGAGGTGTCGATCTCGTACAGGTTCTGCACGCCCTGAAGGATCATGGCCAGGCGTTCGAGACCGAGGCCGGTGTCGATGTTCTTGCTCGGCAGTTCGCCGAGGATCTCGAAGTCCTCCTTCGAGGTGCCCTCGCCGCGCTCGTACTGCATGAAGACGAGGTTCCAGATCTCCACGTACCGCTCGTCGTTGACGGCGGGGCCGCCCTCGACGCCGAACTCGGGGCCGCGGTCGTAGTTGATCTCGGAACACGGGCCGCAGGGGCCCGGGACGCCCATGGACCAGTAGTTGTCCTTCTTACCCAGGCGCTGGATGCGCTCCTTCGGGACGCCGACGACCTCGTGCCAGATGCGCTCGGCCTCGTCGTCCTCCAGGTACACGGTGATCCAGAGCTTCTCCGGCTCCAGGCCGTAACCGCCCTTGTCCTGGGGGCTGGTCAGCAGCTCCCAGGCGTACTTGATGGCGCCTTCCTTGAAGTAGTCGCCGAAGGAGAAGTTGCCGCACATCTGGAAGAACGTGCCGTGCCGGGTGGTCTTGCCGACCTCTTCGATGTCCGGCGTACGGACGCACTTCTGGACGCTGGTGGCACGGGCGAAGGGAGGCTTGACCTCACCGAGGAAGTACGGCTTGAAGGGGACCATGCCGGCCGGGACCAGGAGGAGAGTCGGGTCGTCCGCGATGAGCGACGCCGAAGGGACGACGGTGTGCCCGCGCTCCTCGAAGAAGCTCAACCAGCGGCGACGAATCTCGGCCGACTCCATCAGTGGTCCTCATTCCGGTTGTACGTGTACGTCGACCTCTCGACGTACGTCGGGTTCTTGCTGTACTTCGGGTTCTTGCCGTGCTGCGGGTCGTCGCCGCTCTCCAGGGCGGCGAGGCGGCGCGGAGGCAGTTCGGGGTCGGCGTTCAGTCCGAGCGCCTCGCCGAGTTCCGCCTCGCGCTGGACCATGCCGGCCCGGACGTCGAGTGCGAAGTCCTTGACGCGGTGGCCCGCCTCGATCGCCTTGTCGGCGGCTCTGGCCGCCAGGCTCTCGGGCGTCAGCTGCTTGATCTTGCGGTTGACCTTGGTGGTGGCCCATACGCCGGCGGCTGCGCCCGCGGTGAACCAGAACGTACGGCGGAACATCGCTGCGTCAGTCCTTCTTCCGCTTTCCCCGTCGCGCCGACGGGACGGTGCGGCCCACGATCACGGTGCGTCGCGTGGGCTTGGCGGGCTCGTCCTCGCGGCGGCCGCCCATGGCCCGGCGTACGCCGTAGCCGAACGCCGCCACCTTCACCAGCGGGCCGCCGAAGGTCGAGGCGACGGTCGAGGAGAGCGCCGACGCGTTCGACGTGACCTCCTGGACGTCCGCCGCGATGGCGTCGACGCGCTCGATCTGGGTCTGCGCGGAGCGCACGGCCGCGGAGGCGTCCGCGAGGAGCGGGACCGTCTGTTCGGTCACGTCCGCGACGAGCTTGGTGGTCGCCCTGAGCGTCTGGGCCAGCCTCGCGAGTGCCACCGCGAGGAAGGAGACCAGGATCGCCCAGAAGACGGCCACCAGGATCCCGGCCACCTCACCACCGGACACTGCGCACCCGCTCCCTGAACTCGTGCCTCACCATCGAAAAGTCGTCCTCCGACCCTATCGCGCCGGGGCCGCGGCTCCGTACCGGATTACTCCCGCCCCCGCCAGGGTTGTGCGAAGTGATTGTACGGAGTGCTCATGGATGAGTACGCTCCGTTTCCTATGCGCTCTTCTCAGGGTTCTGAGCCCTCCGACACGGGGGCGGGCGGTCACCGGGCCGGCAATCTGCCCCTCGAACTCAACGCTTTCGTGGGCCGCGCGGCCGAACTGACGGAGCTGGGCGCGGCCCTGGACGCCGGCCGGCTGGTGACGGTGACAGGCCCGGGCGGGGTCGGCAAGTCGCGGCTGGCGGCGCGCGCGGCGGCCGGGCTCCGGCCGGACGACGGGGTGTGGCGGGTGGAGCTGGCCGAGCTGCGCGAACCGGAACTCGTCGAGTACGCGGTCGTGGAGGCGCTGGGACTCACGGATCACACCTCGCGGCCGCCGCGCCGGGTCCTGCTCGACCATCTCGCGGAGCGCCGACTCCTGCTCGTGCTCGACGGGTTCGAGCATCTGGTCGACGCGTGCGCGTCGCTGGTCGGTGAGCTGCTGCGGCGCACGGCGGGCCTGCGGGTGCTCGCCGTGGGGCGCAGACCGCTCTCGGTGGAGGGCGAGCGGGTGTTCCCGCTGGCACCGCTGACCGAGCCGGAGGCGGCCGAGCTGTTCGCGGACCGCGCCGCCGCCGGCACGCCGGGTTTCGCGCTGCACGACGGCAACCGCGCGGACGTCCAGGAGATCTGCCGGCGGCTCGACGGGGTCCCGCTCGCCGTGGAGCTGGCCGCGGGACGGCTGCCGGCCCTCGGCCCGGCCCAGCTGCTGGCCCGGCTCGACGACCGCTTCCGGCTGCTCACCGGCGGTGGACGCGACACGCTGCCACGCCATCAGACGCTGCGGACGGCGATCGGCTGGAGCCATGAACTGTGCACACCGGTGGAGCGGCTGATGTGGGCGCGGCTGTCGGTGTTCGCCGGACAGTTCGACCTGGAGTCCGTGGAATACGTGTGCGGGGGCGGCGGGCTGCACCCCGACAACATCCTCGACGTCCTCCACGAGCTGCTGGCCCAGTCGGTGATCACCCGCGAGGAGACACCGGCCGGGGTGCGCTACCGCATGCTGGACACGGTCCGGGCGTACGGCGCGGACTGGCTGGAGGCCACCGACGACGGGGCGCGGCTGCGGCGGCGCCACCGCGACTGGTTCATGGGGCTCGCGACCTGGGGCGAACTGGACTGGTTCTCGCCCCGGCAGCGCGAGGTGGCCGCGCGGGTGGAGGCGGAACTGCCGAATCTGCGCCGCGCCCTGGAGCACTGCCTGAGCGAGCCGGACGACGGGCATCTGGGCCAGTACCTCGCGGGGACCCTCTGGTTCTACTGGGTGGGCTGCGGGCGGCTGTCGGAGGGGCGGCACTGGTTGGAGCGCAGCCTTGACCTCGACACCGAGCACGAGGGCTCGCGGCTGAAGGCGCTGTGGGTGCTCGGCTATGTGGCGATCCTCCAGGGCGACACCGTGCCCGCGTTCACCGCGCTCGGCGAGTGCCGCCGGACGGCGGAACTCGCCGGGAACCGGACCGCGCTGGCCTACACCGAGCACCGCACCGGCTGTCTGGCCCTGGTCACCGACGACATGCCCCGTGCGGAGAGCCTGCTGCGCTCGGCGCTCGACCGCTATCACGAGATCGGCGAGCTCAACAGCAACGTCCTGATGGCACAGGTGGAGCTGGCGATGGCGCTGGCCTTCCAGGGTGATCTGCCGGGCGCGGTGCGTCTGTGCGAGGAGGTGCGCCGGGTCTGCGTCGACCACGGGGAGCGCTGGTCACTGGCGTACGCGCTGTATGTGCTGGCGTACTCGGCCTGGACCGAGGGTGATCTGACCGGGGCCCGGCGGCTGCTGGCGGAGGGCCTGGACATCACCGATGCCTTCCACGACCTGCTCGGCACGGTCCTGGCGGTGGAACTGCTCGCGCTGATCACCGTGGCGGAGGGCGACGCGGCCGAGGCGGCGGTGCTCCAGGGTTCCGCGTCCCGGATGTGGCCGTCGGTGGGGCTGCCGCTGTTCGGCTCGGCCCACTACAACGCTCCGCACGAGCAGTGCGAGGCCATGGCCCGTAAGCGGCTGGGCGACGAACGGTACGAGGAGTGCGTACGGGCCGGGGCGCGGCTGGGCCGGCAGGCGGCGGTGGGCCGGGCGCTGGGACGCACCCGGCCGGAGGCACTCGGCGCGCCGGCGGCGCCGCGTGGCATCCCGGCGCCCCCGGACATGCGAGAACCCGCCGCCTCGCCCACCCGCAAGGGTGGGGAGGCGACGGGCTGAAAGCAGGCGCGAGGCCGGTGGTGCGGTGTACGCCTGATCAGCGGGCGTAGTACTCGACGACGAGCTGCTCGTCGCAGATCACCGGGATCTCCTTGCGGTTCGGCTCGCGGTCCAGGCGGAACGCCAGGGCGCCGAGGTTCACCTGGAGGTAGCGCGGGGTCTCACCGTCGGGGGCGAACCCACCGGCACGGGCGACCTCGAACAGCGTCTTGCTGCGGCTGCGCTCGCGGACCATCACGACGTCGTCCGGCTTGACGCGGAAGGACGGCTTGTCGACCTTGCCGCCGTTGACCTCGATGTGGCCATGGACGACCATCTGGCGGGCCTGGTAGATCGTGCGGGCGATGCCCGAACGCAGAACCAGGGCGTCGAGACGACGCTCCAGCTCGATGACCAGGGCCTCACCGGTCTTGCCCTGCGTCTTGGCGGCACGCTCGTAGGCGCGGACGAGCTGACGCTCGGACACGTCGTACTGCGCGCGCAGACGCTGCTTCTCCAGCAGACGGACCTTGTAGTCCGAGTTCTGCTTGCGGCCGCGGCCGTGCTCGCCCGGCGGGTAGGGGCGGGCCTCGAAGTACTTGACGGCCTTCGGGGTCAGCGCGATGCCGAGGGCACGCGACTTCTTGACCTTGGGGCGGGACTGGTTCGTCATGAACCAAACACCTCGTGATTTCTGATGTGAATACGGCTTCACCAGTGGTTAGGGGAGGTCGCATCCGCAGCCAGGGAAACCCTTCGGGCCCTGACGGACCTGCTGGGCAGCCGCTCCCTGAGCTGGGCACATGTGCAGCACGCGAGAGGCCCACCGACCGGTTCCCGGAGAATTCCGAGAGGGTGATGGGCTGCCCGCGACACCTTCGACGGTGCGCGACGCTCCTGGATTCCTCACCCGGGGGTGGGGGCTCCGGCTGCATGTCCCGTTCTGGTGGTGCCAGCCGGGGCCGGACACGGGACGCAGCGCTTCGGAGAGTCTACAGGTGATCAGGACCGTCCTCGACCGAGGTGCTTCCTGGTCCACTCCACCGCGTCCGCGTAGCGCGCCTCGGCGCCGTGCCTGGTCGGGGTGTAGTACTCGCGGTCCTTGAGTTCCTCGGGCGCGTACTGCTGGGCGGCGATGCCTTCGGGCAGGTCGTGCGGATACACGTACCCCTGCGCGTGGCCGAGCTTGGCCGCGCCCTTGTAGTGCCCGTCCCGCAGATGCATGGGCACGGGACCCGCGTGCCCCTTGCGTACGTCCTCCATGGCGGCGCCGATCGCGGTCGTCGCGGCGTTCGACTTCGGGGCCAGGGCGAGGGCGATGGTGGCGTGGCTGAGGGTGAGCGCGGCCTCGGGGAAACCGATCATGGCGACGGCCTGGGCGGCCGCGACGGCGGTCGGCAGGGCGTTCGGATCGGCCAGGCCGATGTCCTCGCTGGCGGAGATCATCAGCCGGCGGGCGATGAACCGGGGGTCCTCGCCGGCCTCGATCATCCGGGCCAGGTAGTGCAGTGCCGCGTCGACGTCCGAGCCCCTGATCGACTTGATCAGGGCGCTGGCCACGTCGTAGTGCTGGTCGCCGTCGCGGTCGTACTTCACCGCGGCCCGGTCGACGGTCTCCTCCAGGGTCTGGAGGGTGATCTCGGCGTCCTTCTTGTCGAGCGCCGCCCCGGCGGCGGCCTCCAGGGCGGTGAGGGCACGGCGTGCGTCGCCGCCCGCGATCCGCAGCAGGTGCTCCTCGCTCTCCTCGGGGAGGGTGAGGGCGCCCTTGAGACCGCGCTCGTCGGTGAGCGCCCGGCGCAGCAGCCCGCGCAGGTCGTCGTCGGTGAGCGGTTCGAGGGTGAGCAGGAGCGAGCGGGACAGCAGCGGGGAGATGATCGAGAAGTACGGGTTCTCCGTGGTCGCCGCGATCAGCGTCACCCAGCGGTTCTCCACGGCGGGCAGCAGGGAGTCCTGCTGGGCCTTGCTGAAGCGGTGGATCTCGTCCAGGAAGAGGACGGTCTCCTTGCCGTAGCCGCCGGTGGCGCGGCGGGCGCCCTCGATGACCGCGCGGACCTCCTTGACGCCCGCGGTGATCGCGGACAGCTCCACGAAGCGCTTGTTCGTCGCCTTGGAGACCACGTACGCGAGGGTCGTCTTGCCGGTGCCCGGCGGACCCCAGAGGATCACCGAGGAGGGTCCGGCGGGGCCGCCGCCGCCCTCGCCGACGAGTCTGCGCAGGGGCGAGCCCGGCTTCAGCAGATGCTGCTGGCCCTCGACCTCGTCGAGAGTGCGCGGACGCATCCGGACGGCCAGAGGGCTCCCGGACGGGTCCTTCTCCTGGCGTTCCTCGGCTGCGGCGGTAAACAGGTCGGGCTCCACGTTCGAAACCCTATGTCACGCCACTGACAGAGCGGCCGAGCCCTTGTCCCGCAAGGGCTCCGGCGGTCACATCGGGTGGTTGAGCCCGTTCAGCTGGTCCAGAAGTCCCACCAGCGCGTCAGGATCAGCATGCCGATGATCCCGATGTGCAGGACCGGCAGCACCCAGGCGAACTCGCCGAAGAACCCCTTGAGCCAGCCGGGCGCGGGCAGGAAGTCGTGCCGGACGTTGTGCGCGGTCACGGACCAGAACATGACGATGGTCGCGACCCAGGCCAGGCAGCACCACAGGCAGAGCGAGTTGATCGTGTACAGCGACTCGTACTGCAGCCAGGTCACGAACCCGACGCCGAACAACATGCCCGCGTTCAGGGTCAGCCAGTACCAGCGCGGGAAGGTGCTCCGGGCGAGCAGGCTCACACCGACGCAGATCACGATGCCGTAGGCGACGAGGCCCATCATCGGGTTGGGGAACCCGAAGGCGGAGGCCTGGTCGCTCTTCATGATGTTGCCGCAGGAGACGACCGGGTTCAGGCTGCAGCCCGGCGTGAAGCCCGGGTCCTCCAGCAGCTTGAACTTGTCGATGGTGATGACCCAGGAGGCCAGCAGCCCGGCCGCGCCCGTGATCACCAGCAGCAGGGCGAGGAACCGCCCGCCGCCCACGGTCCGTGGGGCTCCGGCGGCCTCCGGGCCGGTGGAGACGCCTTCCCTGACTGTCGTCTTGCTCATCACGCCGTTTCCGTAGCTTGAGAGGACCTTCCGGGCACGGTCATTGTGCCGCACACGCGCGTGTGTCCACCGTTCGATGGACATAAGGAAGTACGTGCGGTCGTCCCGGAACGCTCGCTTCGGCGGGACGCTCGTTCGCATGACAGCACACGCGAACGAACTCGCGGTCGACGTACGGGGGCTGCGCAAGCGGTACGGCGACATCACCGCCGTCGACGGCATCGACCTCGGCATCCGGCGGGGCGAGGTGTTCGGCCTGCTCGGACCCAACGGCGCGGGCAAGAGCACCACGGTGGAGATCCTGCAGGGCAACCGTTCCCGCGACGCGGGCGAGGTCTCGGTGCTCGGTCTGGATCCGGTGGACGCCACGCGCGCGTGGCGCTCGCGGGTCGGCATCGTCTGGCAGGACGAATCCGCGCCCGCCGAGTTGACGGTGGGCGAAACGGTCCGCCATTTCGCGCGCTACTACCCGGCGCCGCGTGACCCGGCGGAGGTCATCGGCCTGGTGGGCCTGGAGGAGAAGACGGGCAGCCGGATCAAGGCGCTCTCGGGCGGGCAGCGGCGCCGGCTCGACGTGGCGCTCGGAGTGATCGGCGGCCCGGATCTGCTGCTCCTGGACGAGCCGACGACCGGTTTCGACCCGGCGGCCCGGCGGCAGTTCTGGGAGCTGATCCGCAGGCTCGCGGCCGAGGGCACGACGATCCTGCTGACCACGCACTACCTGGAGGAGGCGGAGGCGCTCGCGGACCGGCTCGCGGTGATCGCGCGCGGACTGGTCGTGGCCGAGGGCGAACCCGCGGAGCTGCGCGACCGGTTCGGCACCGAGGCCACCGTGGAGTGGACGGAGTCCGACGGCTCGCCCCGTACGGAACGCACCGGCACACCCACGCGTACGGTCGCCGAGCTGACGCAGCGCTTCGACGGGGAGATCCCGGGGCTGCGGGTGAGCCGCCCGACCCTGGAGGACGTCTATCTGCGGCTCACGGGGCAGGAGGCCGCGCGATGACCACGACCACGGCACGGGTGCCTACGCGGGAGAGGGGCACGCAGCGGCTCCCGGCGGCCTGGCGGCTCGGCTTCCACCGGGGCGCCCTGGAGATCAAGCAGTTCTTCCGGCTGCGCGACCAGGTGGTCTTCACCTTCGCCTTCCCCATCGTGTTCCTCTTCCTCTTCGCGTCGATCTTCAGCGACGACGTGACGGGCGCCGGCGTCACCGCCTCGCAGCTGTACGTCCCGGCGATGATGGCCGCCGGCATCATGACCACCAGCTTCCAGTCGCTCGGCATCTCCATCGCGATCGAGCGGGACGAGAAGGTGCTGCGCCGGCTGCGCGGCACGCCGATGCCGCCGGCCGCGTACTTCATCGGGAAGATCTGGCTCGTTCTCGTCACCGGCTTCCTGGAGACGGTGATCCTGCTCGCCGTCGGCATCACGTTCTACGGCGTGGAGCTCCCCTCGGACGCCACGAGGTGGCTGCACTTCGGCTGGATCTTCCTGCTGGGCCTGACGGCGTGCGCCCTGCTGGGCATCGCGATCAGCTCGGTCCCCAAGACCGGCAGGAGCGCCACCTCCGTGGTCGTACTGCCCTTCCTGGTACTGCAGTTCATCTCCGGGGTGTACATCTCCATCGACACCATCCCGGACTGGATGCTCGGCATCAGCGCGGTGTTCCCGCTGAAGTGGATGTGCCAGGGGCTGCGGGGCGTGTTCCTGCCGGACTCGGCGCAGGTCCTGGAGCAGGCGGGCAGCTGGGAGTTCGGTCGCATCGCGCTGGTGCTGGGGTCGTGGTGCATCGGAGGATTGCTGCTCGGCGGCCGTCGGCAGCTGGATCATCCGGGTCATCGAGCAGAGCCAGGACCGGGCCACGCTGATCGCCGAACTGGACGCCAGCCGCCACGAACTCTCCCGGCTCTCGGCCGCGCACGGCGCCCTGGCCGAACGGGAACGCCTCTCCCGGGAGATCCACGACACCCTCGCCCAGGGCTTCACGAGTCTGCTGATGCTCACGCAGGCCGTCGAGGCGGAGCTGGACCGCTCCGACGTGGCGAAGGCCCGCCGGCATCTGGTCCTGATGGAGGGGACCGCACGGCAGAACCTCGCCGAGGCACGGGCCCTGGTCGCCGGCGGTACGCCCGCCGACCTCGACGGGGCGTCGCTGCCCGACGCGCTGCGCCGGCTCGCCGCACGGCACGAGGCGTCGGTGACCGTGTCGGGGCCCGTGCGGGCGCTGCCCGCCGCGACGGAGGTCGTCGTCCTGCGCGCCTGCCAGGAGGCGCTGTCCAACGCCCGTAAGCACGCGGGGAGTTCAGCCACTGTCGGGATCGACCTGCGCTACTCCGACGAGCGGCTCTCGGTGGGTGTCGGCGACGACGGGTGCGGCTTCGACCCTTCCCTGCCGTCCGGTGGTTACGGGCTCGCGGGGCTGCGGGCGCGGGCCGCCGAGGTGGGCGGGACGACGGTGGTCCGCAGCGCGCCCGGCGAGGGCACGACGGTGACGGTCCGGCTTCCCGTGCCGCTCATGCCACGCGCACCACTCGAAAGGGGTACCCCGTGATCCGGATCGTCCTGGCCGACGATCATCCCGTCGTACGCGAGGGGCTGCGCGCGATGCTCAGCGCCGAACCCGATCTCGATGTCGTGGCCGACGCCTCCAGCGGCCCCCAGGCGGAGGCGCTGGCGGCACAACTCCGCCCCGACATCGTGCTGATGGACCTGCGGATGCCCGGCGGCGGTGGCGTCGACTCGATCGTCCGGATGACCGAGGCGGGGCTCCCGTGCCGGATCGTGGTGCTCACCACGTACGAGACCGACAGTGACATCCTGCGGGCGGTCGAGGCCGGGGCTGCGGGTTATCTGCTCAAGGATCTGCCGCGCGGGGAGCTGGCGGACGCGGTGCGGGCCGCCGCGCGCGGGGAGACGGTACTGGCGCCCTCGGTCGCCGCGCGGCTGGTGGACCAGCTGCGTGCGAGGCCGGAGCGGCCGCGGTTGTCCGTGCGGGAGGTGGCGGTGTTGCGGCTGGTTTCCGAGGGGTGCACGAATGCGGAGATCGGGCGGCGGTTGTTCATCGGGGAGTCGACGGTGAAGACGCATCTGCTGCGGGCGTTCGGAAAACTGGGGGTCGACGACCGGACGGCGGCGGTCACCAGCGCGATGCGCTTCGGCTTGCTGGAGTGACCTTTCCTCGCCCCCGCCGCCCCTTCCCGTTCCCGTCCCGCATGGGGGCTGCGCCCCCTCGCCCCCGTTGTCCTCAAACGCCGGACGGGCTGAAAGATGTACGCCCGTCCGGCGACATCTCAGCCCCTCCGGCGTTTGAGGAGCGGGGGTTCGGGGGCAGCGCCCCCGAGTCAGTGACGGGAAGGGTAGGGGCGGCGGGGGCGAGAAAAAAGGGGCCCTAGCTCAGGCGGGACTCCAGTTCTGCGACGATCTCGTTCACGGCCACCGCGACCTGTTCCCCGGACTCCATGTCCTTGAGCTGGACCACGCCCTCGGACAGGTCCCGCTCACCGGCGACGACGGTGTAACGCGCGCCACTGCGGTTGGCGTTCTTCATCGCGCCCTTCAACCCCTTCGCCCCGTAGGAGAAGTCCGCAGCGACCCCGTTGCGCCGCAACTCGGTGACCACCCCGAAGAGCACCCGCCGCGCCTCCTCCCCCAGCGGCACGGCGAACACACTGGTGGTGGAGGGCAGTTGGAGGGCGACCCCCTCGGCCTCAAGGGCGAGGACCGTGCGGTCGACGCCCAGCGCCCAGCCCACGGACGGCAGCGCGGGCCCACCGATCATCTCGGAGAGACCGTCATAGCGTCCGCCACCCCCGACCGCGGACTGCGAACCGAGCCCGTCGTGGACGAACTCGAAGGTCGTCCGCGTGTAGTAGTCGAGCCCCCGGACCAGCTTCGCGTCGTCCTCGTAGGAGACACCCGCGGCCGTGATCAGCTCGCGCACCTCCTCGTGGTACGCCTTGCACGCGTCGCACAGGTAGTCCCGCAGCAGCGGCGCCCCTACCAGCTGCTTCTGGACGTCGTCCCGCTTGTCGTCGAGGACCCGCAGCGGGTTGATGTCGGCGCGGCGCAAGGTCTCCTCGTCGAGGTCGAGGCCCCGCAGGAAGTCCTGGAGGGCGGCCCGGTACACGGGCCGGCACTCCTTGTCGCCCAGCGAGTTGAGCAGGATCCGGAACTCGCGCAGCCCGAGCGAGCGGTACGCCTGGTCGGCCAGGATGATCAGCTCGGCGTCCAGGGCCGGGTCCTCGGCGCCGATCGCTTCCGCGCCGACCTGGGAGAAGTGCCTGTACCGGCCCTTCTGCGGGCGCTCGTAGCGGTAGTAGGAGCCCGAGTACCAGAGCTTGACGGGGAGGTTGCCGAGCTTGTGGAGGTTGGCCTCCAGGGCGGCCCGCAGCACGGAGGCCGTGCCCTCGGGGCGCAGCGCCAGCTGGTCGCCGCCCTTGGTCTCGAAGGCGTACATCTCCTTCGTCACGATGTCGGTGGACTCACCGACCCCGCGCGCGAACAGCTCGACGCTCTCGAAGCCGGGCGTCTCGATGTAGCCGTAACCGGAGTTGCGCAGCGGAGCGGCGATCGCCTCGCGCACCGCGAGGTACTTCGCGCTGTCCGGCGGAATCAGGTCGTACGTGCCCTTGGGGGCCTTGAAGGTGCTCACGGGAGGTCTCTCGTCACATTCCTCGTCGAGGAGCGGAGGTGGGGTCCGCTCCGGGGCCGGGCGCCGCCACCTGCCGCAGATACGGGTTGGTGGCGCGCTCCTGGCCGATGGTCGTCTGGGCGCCGTGGCCGGACAGCACCACGGTCGAGTCGTCGAGCGGCAGGCACACACGTGCCAGCGAGCCGAGCATCTCGTCCATGTCGCCGCCGGGCAGGTCGGTGCGTCCGATGGAGCCGGCGAAGAGCAGATCCCCGGAGAAGAACACGGAAGGGATCTCCGTGGTCTCGGGCATCCGGAACGTCACCGACCCCTTCGTATGGCCGGGCGCGTGCGCGACCGAGAAGTCGAGGCCGGCGAGCTTCAGCGCGGCGCCGTCCGTCAGTTCCCGCACGTCGTCCGGTTCACCGATGGTGAGCTCACCCATGAGCGGCATGCCGATCGAGCGGCCGAGTGCCCGCTCCGGGTCGCTCATCATGTACCGGTCCTCGGGGTGGATCCAGGCGGGCACGTCGTGCGCGCCGCACACCGGGACCACCGAGGCCACATGGTCGATGTGGCCGTGCGTGAGGACGACGGCGACGGGCTTGAGCCGATGCTTGGCGAGCGTCTCCTCGACTCCCTGGGCGGCCTGGTGGCCCGGGTCGATGATCACGCACTCCTCACCGGCGGCGGGGGCGACCAGATAACAGTTGGTGCCCCAGGCCCCGGCGGGGAACCCGGCAATGAGCACGTTCGTCCTTCGGTATGGCGTCGATACGGCGCGTCGGTATGTCGTACGGGGAATGGCTTCGCTGCGGTTCAGAGCCTACCGGCGCTGCCGGAACCACAGCGAACCCATATACGGTACGGGGCACACGCAGGCGGTCGGCTCACAAGACGCACGCGTCCCACCTGACGTACGAGACGCATGAGGAGATAACCCGGTGGTCACCCAGGAACAGCGGCGGCGTCAGCTCGCCCGGGAGAAGTTCTTGCGGCAACAGCAGCGGCGTACGTCCGCTCGGCGCAAGGCCCACGCTCGTAACGCGGTGATCGCGTCGGTCCTCGGCGTGATCGTCGTCGGCAGTGTGGTGTCGTACGCGACCGGGGTCTTCAAGAAGGACGACGACGACAAGTCGAACGCGGCCGCGGAGGCCAGCCCCAGCGCCTCCGCCCCCAGCAAGGCTCCGGACCCCTGTGACAAGGCCGCCGCGGGCAAGGTGAAGTCGCTGACCTACAAGAAGGAACCGGCGATCACCATCGACAAGTCGGCGGACTACACGATGAAGCTGCAGACGACCTGCGGCGCGATAGACATCGACATGCCGGCCTCGAAGGCCCCGCACACCGTGAACTCGTTCAGCTTCCTGGTGGGCAAGGGCTATCTGGACCACACCAAGTGCCACCGCCTCACCACGAACGGCATCTACGTGCTCCAGTGCGGCGACCCGCAGGGCACCGGCATGGGCGGTCCCGGCTACACCATTCCCGACGAGAACCTCAAGGACAAGCGCCTCAAGGGCGATGTGTACCCGGCGGGCACGGTGGCGATGGCCAACCAGTACAACGCGCAGACGAAGGAAGGCCGCGACAGCGGCGGCAGCCAGTTCTTCCTCGTCTACCAGGACAGTCAGTTGCCGGCCAACTACACACCGTTCGGCACGATTTCCGAATCGGGCATGAAGGTGCTGAAGAAAATCGCGGCCGCCGGCGAGAGCACTGGCCAGGGCGACGGCACCCCCAACGCGACCGTCGTGATCGACAAGGCGACCGTGACGAAATCCTGACCCTCGGCAGCGAAATTTCGGTCGCGCGGGATGCGGACAGCCGCCCCGCCGGTCGCCTATGTTGGCCGTGACGAAACTGTGGACGATGCCCGGGGGCAAAGCAGCCCCACGCAGGCATCATGTGGAGGAGGCGCTGTGAGCAGCGACCCGTGGGGCCGCGTCGACGAGACGGGCACCGTGTACGTGCGTACCGCCGACGGCGAGCAGGTCGTCGGTTCCTGGCAGGCCGGTACCCCCGACGAGGCACTGGCCTACTTCGAGCGCAAGTACGAGGGCCTGGTCGTGGAGATCGGCCTCCTCGAACGACGGGTGAAGACCACCGACCTGTCCTCGAAGGACGCCCAGGTCGCCATCGCCCATATCCGCGAACAGGTGGACGCCCACCACGCGGTCGGGGATCTCGACGCGCTGAAGGTCCGGCTGGACAAGCTCGTCGAGACGGTCGACGCCCGTCGTGAGGAGCGCAAGGCGCAGCGGGCGAAGCAGTCCGACGAGGCCAGGCACTCCAAGGAGGCGCTGGTCGTCGAGGCGGAGGAGCTGGCCCAGTCCGACCAGTGGCGGGCCGCCGGTGAGCGGCTGCGCGCGCTCGTGGACACCTGGAAGGGCCTGCCGAGGCTCGACCGGAAGTCCGACGACGAGCTGTGGCACCGCTTCTCGCACGCGCGCTCGGCGTTCTCCAAGCGGCGCAAGGCGCACTTCGCGTCGCTGGACGCGCAGCGCGAGGAGGCCCGCAAGACCAAGGAGAAGCTGGTCGCGGAGGCCGAGTCGCTCTCGGCCTCGTCGGACTGGGGTCCGACGGCGGCCCGTTACCGCGAGCTGATGGCGGACTGGAAGGCCGCGGGCCGTGCCCAGCGCGAGCACGAGGACGACCTGTGGAACCGCTTCCGCGGCGCCCAGGACGTGTTCTTCGCGGCGCGCAGCTCGGTCTTCGCCGAGCGGGACGCGGAGCAGACGGAGAACCTGAAGCTCAAGGAGGAGCTGGCCGAGGAGGCCGAGAAGCTCGTCCCGGTGCAGGATCTGAAGGCGGCCAGGGCCGCTTTCCGCTCGATCAACGAGCGGTGGGAGGCCATCGGTCATGTGCCGCGGGACGCCCGCCCGAAGGTCGAGGGGCGGATGCACGCGGTGGAGCGGGCTCTCCAGGAGTCCGAGGAGACCGAGTGGCGCCGGACGAACCCGGAGGCACGCGCGCGTGCGGAGGGTCTGACCGGGCAGCTGCAGGCGGCCGTGGACAAGCTCCAGGGGCAGATCGAGACGGCACGCGCCGCGGGGAACAACGCGAAGGCCGACAAGCTCCAGCGGGAACTCGACGGCCGGCAGGCGCTGCTGGACCAGGCGCTGAAGGGCCTGCACGAGTTCGGCGGGTAGCACGCCGAATCACGAACACAGGAGGGGCTCCCGTACGAACCTGTACGGGAGCCCCTCCTGTGTGGTGTCGGGCCGTCAGGCCTCCGAGGGCCTGCGGGCCGAGGTGACGCGGTAGACGTCGTACACGCCCTCCACTCCCCTGACCGCCTTCAGGACGTGGCCCAGGTGCTTGGGGTCGCCCATCTCGAAGGTGAAGCGGGAGGTGGCCACCCGGTCGCGGGACGTCTGGACGGCCGCGGACAGGATGTTGACGTGCTGGTCGGACAGGACCCTCGTGACGTCCGAGAGCAGCCGCGAGCGGTCCAGCGCCTCGACCTGGATGGCGACCAGGAACACCGAGGACTGGGTGGGGGCCCACTCGACGTCGAGGATGCGCTCGGGCTCGCGGGACAGGGAGTCGACGTTGACGCAGTCCGTGCGGTGGACCGACACCCCGCTGCCGCGCGTCACGAAGCCCATGATCGGGTCGCCGGGGACGGGCGTACAACAGCGGGCCAGCTTGACCCACACGTCGTCGACGCCCTTGACGACGACACCCGGGTCGGCGTTCGAGCGGCGCTTGCGGCCACGGCCGCGGGCCGGCGGGACGCTCTCGTCGATCTCCTCGGTGGCGGCCTCCTCGCCGCCGAGCGCCTGCACGAGCTTCTGCACGACACCCTGCGCGGCCACATGGCCCTCGCCGATCGCCGCGTACAGGGACGAGATGTCGGGGTAGCGCATCTCGTGCGCGAGGGTGACCAGCGAGTCGCCGGTGAGGATGCGCTGGATCGGCAGGTTCTGCTTGCGCATGGCCCGCGCGATGGCGTCCTTGCCCTGCTCGATCGCCTCGTCGCGGCGCTCCTTGGAGAACCAGGCGCGGATCTTGTTGCGGGCGCGGGGCGACTTGACGAAGCCCAGCCAGTCCCGGGAGGGTCCGGCGCCGGCCGCCTTGGAGGTGAAGACCTCCACCAGGTCGCCGTTGTCGAGGGTCGACTCCAGCGGTACGAGGCGTCCGTTGACCCGTGCTCCTATCGTGCGGTGACCCACCTCCGTGTGCACCGCGTAGGAGAAGTCGACGGGTGTGGCGCCGGCCGGCAGCGCTATCACATCGCCCTTCGGCGTGAAGACGAAGACCTCGTTGCGGGAGAGGTCGAAGCGCAGGGACTCCAGGAACTCGCCCGGGTCCTCGGTCTCCTTCTGCCAGTCGAGGAGCTGGCGCAGCCACGCCATGTCGTTGAGGTGGTCGTCCTTGCCGGTGGTACGCGGCTGGTCGGAGCGCACCTTGGAGGCGCCGGCGACGGCCTCCTGCTTGTACTTCCAGTGGGCCGCGATGCCGTACTCGGCGCGGCGGTGCATGTCGAACGTACGGATCTGGAGTTCGACCGGCTTGCCGTTGGGGCCGATGACCGTCGTGTGCAGCGACTGGTACATGTTGAACTTGGGCATCGCGATGTAGTCCTTGAACCGCCCCGGAACCGGGTTCCAGCGGGCGTGGACGGTGCCCAGCGCCGCGTAGCAGTCGCGGACCGTGTCGACGAGGACGCGGATGCCCACCAGGTCGTAGATCTCCGCGAAGTCACGGCCGCGGACGATCATCTTCTGGTAGACGCTGTAGTAGTGCTTCGGGCGGCCGGTGACGGTCGCCTTGATACGGGCCGCGCGCAGGTCGGACTGGACCTCGTCGGTCACTATGGCGAGGTACTCGTCGCGCTTGGGGGCGCGCTCGGCGACCAGGCGCACGATCTCGTCGTACATCTTGGGGTAGAGGATCGCGAAGGCGAGGTCCTCCAGCTCCCACTTGATGGTGTTCATGCCCAGGCGGTGGGCGAGCGGCGCGTAGATCTCCAGGGTCTCGCGCGCCTTCTTCTCCTGCTTCTCGCGCTTGAGATACCGCATGGTGCGCATGTTGTGCAGGCGGTCGGCGAGCTTGATGACCAGGACGCGCGGGTCCTTGGCCATGGCGACGACCATCTTGCGGACGGTCTCGGCCTGCGCGGCCTCGCCGAACTTGACCTTGTCGAGCTTGGTGACGCCGTCGACGAGCAGGGCGACCTGGTCGCCGAAGTCCTTGCGGAGGGTGTCGAGCCCGTACTCGGTGTCCTCGACGGTGTCGTGCAGGAGTCCCGCCATCAGCGTGGCCGGGTCCATGCCCAGCTCGGCGAGGATCGTCGTCACCGCGAGCGGGTGCGTGATGTACGGGTCGCCGCTCTTGCGCTTCTGGCCGCGGTGCCAGCGCTCGGCGACCTGGTAGGCGCGCTCGACCTGCCGCAGCGTCGACGTCTCGATCTTCGGGTCGTTGCTGCGCACTATCCGCAGCAGCGGCTCCAGAACCGGGTTGTACGGGTTCGAGCGCTGGACGCCGAGACGGGCGAGCCGGGCCCGTACACGGTTGGAGGAGCCACCACCGGAGCGCGCGGGCTGACCGGAGGCGGGCCGGGCGGCGGACGCGGGGCGGGCCGCGGGCGTGGATGCCTGCCGCTCGGGAGCCGCCGGCTCGGGACGTGGCTGATCCGCCGCCTTGGCCGGGGCGGCCGACCCGTTCTTCGCGGGCGCGGCTGCGGGCCCGGCGGGCGCGGGCGCCGCGGGCTGGTCGGGCTTGGCGGCCGGTGGTACCCCCGGGCGTTCGGCCCTGGGGGCGAGTGGCTGGGCCTCGTCTGGCAAGAGGGCTCCTCGTGCGCGATCCGGGTCCCCGGTCAGGCTCCGGAAACCCCATGGTAGCGATCCCGGGCCCGGGTCTCCCCTTCGGCCGGTGGGACGGCCTTCCACTGGAGAAACACGAGAGGCGGGTCCCGGATTCCTCCGGGACCCGCCTGCGCGGTGTCCTGCGGGGTTCTGAGCGGTGTCGGACGGGTGTCCGCCCGGTTGCCGGGCGGCAGGCCGTGCGCTCGCTCAGACCGTGAGCAGTGCCTCCAGCGGGACGCCGTCCAGGGCCGGCTCCAGACGGGCACGGCCGCCCAGGAAGCCGAGCTCCATGAGAACGGCGACTCCGGCGACCTGGGCGCCCGCCCTGCGGATCAGCTGGAGCGAGGCCTCGGCGGTGCCACCGGTGGCGAGGACGTCGTCGACGACCATGACGCGGTCGCCCGGCGCCAGGTCCTCGGCGTGCACCTCGATCTCGGCGGAGCCGTACTCCAGGTCGTACGACTGGCTGAGGGTCGCTCCGGGGAGCTTGCCGGCCTTGCGTACGGGGATGAAGCCCAGTCCGGCGCGGACCGCGACGGGAGCGCCCAGGATGAAGCCGCGGGCCTCCAGGCCGACGATCTTCGTGGCGCCGTTGCGGACGCTGATCTCCGCCAGGGCCTCGGTGAGCGCCGTGAACGCCGCCGGGTCCGCCAGGAGCGGGGTGATGTCCTTGAACGTCACTCCCGGCTCCGGGTAGTCCGGCACGTCACGGATGCGGCTGAGCAGCAGCTCCTCGATGCCGGTCATCGGCGCTTGCCCGAGGGACGGCCGCGACCCCTGCCGCGGGACGACGGCTGGGCCCGCTGGGCACGGGGTCCGACGACCGCGGGGGTCGCCTCGTCATCCGGCTCATCGTCCTCGTACGAACGCTCGACGACCGGGGTCTCCAGGGACTCGCCCTTCGCCGCGGCGGCGGCCCGCTTGGCCAGGACGCGCTTCCTCAGTGCCTTTATCTGCGGCTCGCGCTCCTTGAGGTCGGCGACGAGCGGCGTGGCGATGAAGATCGAGGAGTACGCACCGGCCGCGAGGCCGACGAACAGCGACAGCGAGATGTCGTTGAGCATGCCCGCGCCGAGGACACCGCCACCGATGAACAGCAGGCCCGCCACCGGGAGCAGCGCGACGACCGTGGTGTTGATGGAACGCACCAGGGTGCCGTTGATCGAGCGGTCGGCGATCTCGCTGTACGTGTAGCGGGTCTGTTTGGTGATGTCCTTCGTCTGTTCCTTGAGGCTGTCGAAGACCACCACCGTGTCGTACAGCGAGTAACCGAGGATCGTGAGCAGACCGATCACGGTGCCCGGTGTGACTTCGAAGCCGACCAGTGCGTAGACGCCGACCGTGATGGTGATGTCGTGGATGAGCGCCACGAGGGCGGCCGCGGCCATGCGCCACTCGAAGGCGATCGCCAGATAGATCACCACCAGGACCATGAAGATCGCCAGGCCCTGCCAGGCCTTGTTGGCGACCTGATCACCCCAGCTGGGGCCGACCAGGTCGGCCGCGATCTTCTCGGAGTCGACCTTCAGGTCCTTGGCGAGCTGCTGCTTGATCTGGTCGGACTTGCTGGTGTCGACGCCGGCGACCTGGATGCGCAGTCCGCCGTTGCCGAGCTTCTGGACGATCGCGTCGTGGCCGGAGGCCTCTTCCGCGTACGTCTCGGCCTGGCTCACCGAGATGCTGGTGCGCTCGGTGGTGAAGACGGCGCCGCCCTGGAACTCGATGCCCATGTTCAGGCCGCGTACCGCGAGGCCCAGGATCGCCGTGATGGTGATCAGGATCGAGACGCCGTACCAGATCTTGCGCTTGCCGACGAAGTCGTAGCCGATCTCACCGCGGTGGAGCCGGGCGCCGAGGGTGCCGAGTTTCGACATCTCACGCCTCCTTCGTGTCGACGGGGGCGGACGCGCGACGGGTGCGGCGCAGCGGCGGCTGGACGCCCAGTCGCTTCGGGTCGAGGCCGGACCAGCTGTGGCCCTCGGCGAAGAACTTCCTGCGGGCCAGGATCGTCATGAGCGGCTTGGTGAAGAAGAAGACGACGACCACGTCGAGCAGGGTGGTCAGACCCAGGGTGAAGGCGAAGCCCTGGACCTTGCCGACGGTGACGACGAAGAGCACGGCGGCGGCGAGGAACGACACGAAGTCGGAGACCAGGATGGTGCGCCGGGCGCGCGGCCAGGCACGCTCGACGGCGGGACGCATCGAACGGCCTTCGCGGATCTCGTCACGGATGCGTTCGAAGAACACGATGAACGAGTCCGCCGTGATGCCGATGGCCACGATGGCGCCGCAGACCGCGGGCAGGTTCAGCGCGAAGCCGATGGTCGGGCCGAGCAGCGCCATGATCACGTAGGTCATGACCGCGGAGACCAGCAGCGAGGCGATGGCGATGAGCGACAGACCCCGGTAGTAGAGCACCAGGTAGATGATGACCAGGGCCAGGCCGATGGCGCCGGCGATCAGACCGGCCTCCAGCTGCTCGCCGCCGAGCGCGGCGGTGACGGTGGTGACGCTCGCCTCGGTGAAGGTGAGCGGCAGCGCGCCGTACGACAGCATGTTGGCGAGGTCCTGGGCCTCCTGCTGGTCGAAGCTGCCGGAGATCTCCGCGGTGCCGCCGGTCAGCGCCTGGCTGACGTACGGGTCGGAGACGACCTCACCGTCGAGGACGATGGCGAACTGGTTCTGCGGGGACTGGTTCTGCGCCAGCTTGCCCGTGATGCTCGCGAACTTCTTGCCGCCCTTGCCGGTGAAGTCCATGGTGACTTTCCAGCCCGCGGCACCCTGGGTGTCGAACACGGCCGAGGCCTTGTCGACGTCCGTGCCCTCGACCTCGGCCGGGCCGAGGATGTACTTCTGCCACTGGCCCTGCGAGTTCTGGCCGCAGGCCACGGTCGGGTCGCCGGCCTTGACGCCGTCACCGGCCTTGGCGCGGACCGTCTTCTTGCTGCAGTCCAGCGCGGTGTACTGCGCCTGGAGCTTCGCGGTCGCCGGGTCGGTGCTCGCGGAGGCGGAAGGCGAGGCGGACGCGTCGGCGGAGGAACTCCCGCCGCTCGCCGAGGGAGTGGGGTCGGCCTTCAGCGCGTCGGTGACCGCCCGGCCCTGCGAGGTGGCAGAGGCGGAGGGCGACGAGGAGGAGGTGGCCTTCTCGCTCTCCTCGGCCGAGGCGGACGGGCTCGCGGAGGAGCTGCCGGACGCGCTCGGGGACGGGGTCGCGGCGTCGGCGCCGGAGACCTCGGTGACCAGGACGGGACGGAAGTAGAGCTTGGCGGTGGTGCCGACCTGTTCCCGGGCCTGCTCGGAGTTCGTACCCTTGGGGATGTTGACGATGATGTTGCTGTCGCCCTGGGTCTGCACCTCCGCTTCGCTGACGCCCAGACCGTTGACACGGCGGTTCATGATGTCGACCGCGGTGTCCATGTTGGTCTTGTTGATCGCGTTCTTCTGACCGGGCTCGTTCTTCGCCTGGAGCGTGATGCTCGTACCGCCGGCGAGGTCGATGCCCAGTCGCGGTGTCGTGTGCCCGGAGGCGAACATGCCGCCGGTGAGCGCCACGATGGCGATCAGGATCAGGGCCAAGGTGCGCCCCGGCCTGCCCTGGGTGCCCTGTCGGCCCTTCTTAGGTGCTGCCACCTTCTCGTTCTCCCTCTTCGTCCGCCCGGTCTCTCGGTACCTTCGCGGACGGGCATCAAATGGTGTGGAGGTTCCGCGCGAAGCCGGACGTCCGGGGACCGCGGCGCGCGAGCGGCGCACTCCGCGGTCACCCGGTCGTGGCTACTTCGTGTCGGACTCGCCGTCGGACTTCTTCAGCTCTGCGGCGTCGGTCTTCTTCGGCTCCGCGACGGCGGACTCGTCGGCGGGCTCGACCACCGGCTCGGCGATGGGCTCGGCGACCGGCTTGACGACCGGCTCGTCGGCCGTGTCCTTCTTGCCGAGGTCGACGTGACGGTCGTCGGAGACGTCGGCGGACTCGTCCGTCTCGGTGAGGGAGGAGGCGTCGTCCGGCACGACCGACTCGTCGGACTTCAGGTCGTGCTCGATGCCGTGGACGATGCGGTTGTACTCGTCGTCCCCGAGGACCGCGCCGATGGCGTTCTTCGCGAAGAGCAGGTCGACGCCCGGGCCTGCGTCAAGGAGGACCGTCTCCTCGTTGACCTCCTTCACCGTCGCGTACATGCCACCGATCGTGCGGACACCGGTGCCGGGCTGCATCTCGTTGCGCATCTGCGCAGCCGCATTCTGCTTCTTCTTGGCCGACCGGGTCATCAGGAACATGGCCCCGATGAGCACGATGAACGGGAGGAGGGTCACGAGACTCACGGGACGGAACTTCCTTCAGTCGACCGCGATGGTGAGCGGCCTGTGGATGGGGGTATGTACACCGTCGACAAGGGCGGCATCGGCGGAGTCTAAGCGAGTCCGCCGTCAAGGAACAACGCTCAGCATGGCACCGGGGTTCCTGACCTCGCGAGCCCCCTCGCCGTCACGCCCCGAACAGGTCCCCTTGTCCGTTTCCACCGGTCGACGACCGGGGCGGCGTGAGGCCCAGGTGAGCCCAGGCGGCCGGGGTGGCGACGCGTCCGCGGGGTGTACGGGCCAGCAGCCCCTCGCGTACGAGGAAGGGTTCGGCCACCTCCTCGACGGTCTCCCGCTCCTCCCCCACGGCCACGGCGAGCGTGGAGAGGCCGACGGGCCCGCCGCCGAAGAGCTTGAGGAGGGCTTCGAGGACACCACGGTCGAGGCGGTCGAGGCCGCGGCTGTCCACTTCGTACACCGCGAGGGCGGCCCTGGCGATGTCCTGGTCGATGACGCCGTCGGCCTTGACCTGGGCGTAGTCGCGGACCCGGCGCAGCAGACGGTTGGCGATACGCGGCGTGCCCCGGGAACGGCCGGCGATCTCGGCGGCTCCGTCCGGGTCGATCTCCACGTCGAGCAGATGTGCGGAGCGGTGGATGACCCGCTCCAGTTCGGCGGGCTCGTAGAACTCCATGTGGGCGGTGAAGCCGAAGCGGTCGCGCAGCGGGGGCGGCAGCAGGCCCGCGCGCGTGGTGGCGCCGACAAGTGTGAAGGGCGGCAGTTCGAGGGGGATGGCGGTGGCGCCGGGGCCCTTGCCGACGATGACGTCGACGCGGAAGTCCTCCATCGCCATGTAGAGCATCTCCTCGGCCGGCCGGGACATGCGGTGGATCTCGTCGAGGAAGAGGACCTCGCCCTCCTGGAGGGAGGACAGGATCGCCGCGAGGTCGCCCGCGTGCTGGATGGCGGGGCCGCTGGTGATGCGGATGGGGGCTTCCATCTCGGCCGCGATGATCATCGAGAGGGTGGTCTTGCCCAGACCGGGGGCGCCGGAGAGCAGCACGTGGTCGGCGGTGGCGCCGCGCGCTCGTGCCGCGCGCAGGACGAGGTCGAGCTGCTCGCGGACCTTCTCCTGACCGATGAACTCACCGAGGTCCTTGGGCCGCAGGGCGGCCTCGACGGCCTGCTCCTCACGGTCGGTGGACGCGCCGACGAGCCGCTCGGCGTCGGCGTCGTCGGTCGTCTCGTCCCAGTTCATTCGGCGTGCCTCGCGGGGTAGTGGGTCCGGGTCGTACGGATAGAAGTCTTTACTACGGGGGCGCGACCCGTGAGGGCGCGCCCCCGAGGGGGCGCGGGGAACTGCGCGACCGGCCACGACGCACCCGCGCCTTCAGGACGCCCCCTCCCCCGCGGTCGGCGGCCCGCTCAGCGAGCCCGGTTGAGCGTCTGGAGCGCGGCCTTCAACAACTGACCGATCTGCGGCACCTCGCCGGCCGCCTCCGCCTGCGGCGCGACCGCGGAGACCGCCTCGTCGGCCTCCCGCGTCGCATACCCCAGCCCGATCAGCGCGGCATGCAACTGCTCGCGCCATCCCGCGGCGACGGGCCGCCCGATGGCCGCCCCACCCGTACCGAGCGGCTCGCCGAGGCGGTCCTTCAGTTCGAGCAGCAGCTTCTGGGCGCCCTTCTTGCCGATGCCCGGGACGGCGGTGAGGGTCTTCTCGTCCCCGGTGGACACCGCGCGGCGCAGGGCGTCGGGGCTGTGCACGGCGAGCATCGCCTGGGCCAGACGCGGGCCCACCCCGCTCGCGGTCTGCAGCAGCACGAAGGTCTGGCGCTCGTCGTCGTCCACGAATCCGTACAGCGTGAGGGAGTCCTCGCGGACGACCAGGGAGGTGGCGAGCCGGGCCTCCTGGCCCATGCGCAGTCCGGAAAGGGTGTTCGGGGTGCACTGGACGGCGATGCCGATACCGCCCACCTCGACCACCGCGGAGTCGGGGGCGAGGGCGGCGACCTTGCCGCTGACGAACGCGATCATCGGGTGACCTTCCGGCTGGAGAGCTGGGCCCGGCGGTGCGCGGCCTGTGCCTGCTGGAGGCGGTTCACGGCCGGGGCGCGCCAGATGTGACAGATGGCGAGGGCGAGGGCGTCGGCGGCGTCGGCGGGCTTGGGGGGCGCGTCGAGCCGGAGCAGCCGAGTGACCATGGCGCCGACCTGGGCCTTGTCGGCGCGGCCGCTGCCGGTGACGGCGGCCTTGACCTCGCTGGGGGTGTGCAGGGCGACGGGGATGCCGCGGCGGGCCGCGCAGAGCATGGCGACGGCGCTGGCCTGGGCGGTGCCCATCACCGTACGGACGTTGTGCTGGCTGAACACCCGCTCCACGGCGACGTGTTCGGGCCGGTGCTCGTCGAGCCACTGCTCGATGCCCTGCTCGATGGCGACGAGACGCTGCCCCAACTCCGCGTCGGCGGGGGTGCGGACGACTCCGACGGCGATCATGGAGAGCGGCCGGCCCGCCACGCCTTCGACGACACCGACACCGCACCGGGTCAATCCGGGGTCAACGCCCAGTACCCGCACCCGGCCCCCTCCTTCGGTCTTTCGGCCCCACCCGGCCGTCACCGGGGAGCTGCCCCCGATTCGTGCAGGTTATCGGGTGCCACCGACAACGCCCGCCAGCGACGCCCGACAGGAGGACCGGCCGGGAACGGGACGGGCCGACGGGGTGTGTCCCGTCGGCCCGTTGAGCCCGTACCGCCCGCGGCGCGGTGACGCGCGGCGCGCGGTGTTACGCGTCGACCTTCTCCATGACCTCGTCGCTCACGTCGAAGTTGGCGAAGACGTTCTGGACGTCGTCGCTGTCCTCAAGGGCGTCGATGAGCTTGAAGATCTTCCGGGCGCCCTCCTCGTCCAGCTCGACCTGCATGGTCGGGACGAAGTTGGCGTCGGCGGAGTCGTAGTCGATGCCCGCGTCCTGGAGCGCGGTGCGCACCGCGACCAGGTCGGTGGCCTCGGAGAGGACCTCGAAGGACTCACCGAGGTCGTTGACCTCCTCGGCACCCGCGTCGAGCACGGCACCCAGGACGTCGTCCTCGGAGAGCTCGCCCTTGGGGACGATGACGACGCCCTTGCGGTGGAAGAGGTACGAGACGGAACCCGGGTCGGCCATGTTGCCGCCGTTGCGGGTCATGGCGACGCGTACGTCCGAGGCGGCGCGGTTGCGGTTGTCGGTGAGGCACTCGATGAGCACCGCGACACCGTTCGGGCCGTAACCCTCGTACATGATCGTCTCGTAGTCGGCGCCACCGGCTTCGAGACCACCGCCGCGCTTGACCGCGGAGTCGATGTTCTTGTTCGGGACCGAGGACTTCTTGGCCTTCTGCACGGCGTCGTAAAGCGTCGGATTGCCGTCGAGGTCCACGCCGCCCATACGCGCCGCGACCTCGATGTTCTTGATCAGCTTCGCGAAGAGCTTGCCGCGCTTGGCGTCGATCACGGCCTTCTTGTGCTTCGTCGTGGCCCATTTAGAGTGGCCGGACATCTGCCTGTCTCCTTCGCGTAACCCAACCAGTACGAACTCCCGAGGCCTCGAGAGCCTGGGGGACCCCCAGATCCTACTAGGACGCCGCTGTCCGGGTCGCGCGCACCATGTCGACGAAGAGACCGTGCACGCGGTGGTCGCCGGTCAGTTCCGGATGGAACGACGTGGCGAGCGCGTTGCCCTGGCGCACGGCGACGATGTGACCGCCGTACTCGGCCAGCACCTCGGCCTCCGCGCCCACGGATTCCACCCACGGGGCCCGGATGAAGAGTCCCTCCACAGCATCGCCCTCGATGCCCGTCACGTCGACCTTCGCCTCGAAGGATTCGTTCTGCCGGCCGAAGGCGTTGCGGCGCACGATCATGTCGATGCCGCCGATGGTCTCCTGGCCCGAGCGGGGGTCGAGGATCTTGTCGGCGAGCATGATCATGCCCGCGCAGCTGCCGTAGACGGGCAGGCCGGCCCGCACGCGCGCGCGGAGGGGCTCCATCAGGCCGAAGAGGACGGCCAGTTTGGAGATGGTGGTGGACTCACCGCCGGGGACGATCAGTCCGTCCACCTCGGCGAGTTCCTCGGGGCGCCGCACCGGCCTGGCCACGGCGTCCGCCGCGGCCAGGGCGATGAGGTGCTCCCGTACGTCGCCCTGGAGGGCCAGGACGCCTATGACGGGGGTGGTGCTCATCTACGGAGTGCCTGCCTTGTGTGAAGGGGTGCCCTGGAGAGGATGGTTACCGTCGGGAGGGCGCTTGCCGCCGTCCGCGTGGCGGTTGCCGTCCGGGCGGTGATTACCAGCCGCGGTTCGCGTAGCGCTCGGACTCGGGGAGGGTGTCGCAGTTGATGCCGACCATGGCCTCGCCGAGGTTGCGGGACGCGTCCGCGATGATCTTCGGGTCGTCGTAGAAGGTGGTCGCCTTCACGATGGCCGCGGCGCGCTTCGCGGGGTCGCCCGACTTGAAGATGCCGGAGCCGACGAAGACACCCTCGGCGCCGAGCTGGCGCATCAGGGCGGCGTCGGCGGGAGTGGCCACGCCACCCGCGGAGAACAGCACGACCGGGAGCTTGCCCAGCTCGGCGACCTCCTTGACGATCTCGTACGGGGCGCGCAGCTCCTTGGCGGCTGCGTACAGCTCGTTGTTGTCGTAGCCGCGCAGCCGGGCGATCTCGTTCTTGATCTGGCGCAGGTGGCGGACTGCCTCGACGACGTTGCCGGTGCCGGCCTCGCCCTTGGAGCGGATCATGGCCGCGCCCTCGGCTATGCGGCGCAGGGCCTCGCCCAGGTTGGTGGCGCCACAGACGAAGGGGGTCGTGAAGGCCCACTTGTCGGAGTGGTTGACCTCGTCGGCGGGGGTGAGCACCTCGGACTCGTCGATGTAGTCGACACCGAGGGACTGCAGGACCTGGGCCTCCACGAAGTGGCCGATACGCGACTTGGCCATCACCGGGATCGAGACGGCCTCGATGATGCCCTCGATCATGTCCGGGTCGGACATGCGTGCCACGCCGCCGTCCTTGCGGATGTCGGCCGGGACCCGCTCCAGGGCCATGACGGCCACGGCGCCCGCGTCCTCGGCGATCTTCGCCTGCTCGGGCGTGACGACGTCCATGATCACGCCGCCCTTGAGCTGCTCGGCCATGCCGCGCTTCACGCGCGCGGTGCCGGTGGCCGGGGTGTCGGTGGGCTGGGCGGGGTGGGAGAGCGTGCTGGACACGGGTTGACCTCACTCGGTGAAAGAGGGCTTCTGCAAACACCGAGGAAACGCCTGGGGAGCAGGCCACAGCAAGGGCCAATGGGTAGGCGGTGGCTCATTTTCCGGCCCGTAGGGAGCTTTTCCGCTGGTCAGGGACTTGTCAGGGATGCACGCACCGGCCGGGCGGAGGTCCCCGGGGGCGCGTGGGCTACGTGCCCGGGCGGTCCGCCAGCGCCGTCGGGGGTTCGTCGTCCATCTCGAACGCCAGCGGGAACGGGGCGTGTCCGGCCAGCCGGAACCAGCGCACCTTGCGGTGGCGGCGCAGCGCGCGGGCGGCCCGTACGGCGTCGTTGTGGAAGCGGCGGGCCATCGGTACGCGGCGGACCGCCTGGGCGAGTTCGCGGGCCGCGTCCTCGCCGCCGCGGGCCGCGCGGACCGCCTCTACCTGCTCGGTCGCTCCGAAGACGGCCCGCAGTGCCTGGCTGAGGTCGCTCTCGGCGACCTCCCGCTGGTCCTCCTCGGCCTGCCGGGCCGCGTGCGCGGCCTCGTAGAGCACCATCGAGGCGGCCGGGTCGAGCACTCCGGCGGTGGCCAGTTCCTGCGCGACCGAGGCGCGTCGCAGGAGCTGGGCGTCGAGTGCTGCGCGGGCGGCGTCGATGCGCGAGTGCAGGCGGTCCAGCCGGCCTGCCGTCCAGCTCAGGTAGAGGCCGATCGCCACGAGGGCGACCACGATCCAGATCAGGGTGGAGGTCACGGGGGCACACGCTACCGGTGGGGCCTGCGCCGTCTGACGCGGCGTCGGCGCGTGCGCGGCGCCTCCGGCGCCGGGGTTGTCGGGTGCGGGTCCGATGAGGGCCGAGTGCGCCGTTCCCCGCGCCCCTGGGTGAGTGGGGGTGGCCGTGGGTTTTGGGTGCGGGTCGGTCGGGGTTGAGCGCGCAGTTCCCCGCGCCCCTAGGTGAGTCGGGCGCCCGGTGGGTTTTGGGTGCGGGTCGGTCGGGGTTGAGCGCGCAGTTCCCCGCGCCCCTCACAGGCCGGCTTCGCCGGGCCTGTGCTTTTTAGCCCGTCCGGCGTTTGAGGACGAGGCCGTTCAGGCCGATGCGGGGGTCTGGGGGCGCAGCCCCCAGGGGACGGCGCCTCTCAGTCGCGGGCCAGGCCGAAGCGGGCCAGGAGGCCCCCCGGCTCCGCCGGTTCGTCCGCCGCCGCCACCGCCGCCGCGCCGTCCGTGACCGTCTCGTACACGGACAGGATGTCCGCGCCGACCGTCGACCAGTCGAAGCGCCGCACGTGCGCGCTCCCCCGCTCCCGCAGTTCCGCGCGTCGCGCCGGATCGCCGAGGAGCCGTACCGCCGCCGCGGCCAGCGCGTCCGCGTCCTCGTTGGTGAACAGTTCGCCCGCCGCGCCCTGGTCGAGGACCTGGGCGAACGCGTCGAGGTCGGAGGCGAGCACGGGCGCGCCCGCCGACATGGCCTCGACCAGGATGATCCCGAAGCTCTCGCCGCCGGTGTTGGGCGCGATGTACAGGTCGACGCTGCGCAGGAACCGCGCCTTGTCCTCGTCGCTGACCATGCCGAGGAACTCCACGCGCGAGCGCAGCTCCGCCGGAAGCTTCTCGACGGCCTCCTTCTCGTCGCCGCGTCCGGCGACCAGCAGCCGGGTCTCCGGCCGCTCGGCGAGGATGGCGGGCAGCGCCTTCATCAGGACCGGCAGGCCCTTGCGGGGCTCGTCGATACGGCCGACGAAACCGATCGTCCCGCCCTGCCACTCGGGGTTGGGCTCGGCCTTCGCGAAGTAGTCCACGTCGACGCCGTTCGGGATGACCACGGCGTCACCGCCCAGGTGCTCGACGAGCGTGCGCCGGGCGTACTCGCTCACCGCGATCCGCGCGCTGATCTTCTCCAGGGCGGGCTGCAGGATCGGGTACGCGGCGATCATCGCCCGGGACCGCGGGTTCGATGTGTGGAAGGTGGCGACGATCGGCCCCTGGGCCGCCCAGCAGGCCAGCAGGCCGAGGGAGGGCGAGGCCGGCTCGTGGATGTGGATGACGTCGAACGTGCCGTCGTGCAGCCAGCGGCGGACCCGCGCGGCGGACAGGAACCCGAAGTTCAGGCGCGCGACCGAGCCGTTGTACCGCACGGGAACGGCACGGCCCGCCGAGACGACGTACGGCGGGAGCGGTGTCTCGTCGTCGGCGGGGGCGAGGACGGACACATGGTGTCCGAGCGCGATGAGGTGGTCGGCCAGGTCCCGGATGTGGAACTGGACTCCCCCGGGCACGTCCCAGGAGTACGGGCAGACGATGCCGATCCTCATGGCCGCTCCCCGGGCCGGACCTGATCGTCGTGCCGGACCTGATCGTCGCGTACCGCCGCGGACGGGAGTTCCGCACCGGAGGGCCCCGGGGCCGGCTCCCCCTCGGGCTGCCCCGGGCGGGGCTCCAGGTCGGCGAGCCACAAGCGTTGCAGCATGTGCCAGTCCTCCGGGTGGTCGGCGATCCCCGTGGCGAAGGCGTCGGCCAGCGCCTGTGTCATGACAGACGTCTTCTCGGCCCGGCTACCTGACGCGGGCACCTCGACGGGGGGATGGACTCGGCCACGCATCACGGGCGAGTCGTCGTACCAGAGTGTCACCGGCAGCAGCACGGCGCCGGTCTGCTGGGCGAGCAGCGCGGGACCCGCGGGCATCCGGGTCGTGTCCCCGAAGAAGCCGACCTCGACCCCGGAGGCGGACAGGTCGCGCTCGGCGACCAGGCAGATCAGACCGCCGTCGCGCAGCCGTCGGGCCAGCGTGCCGAACGCGGTGCCCCCGCTGTGCGGCAGCACCTCCATGCCGAGGCCCTCGCGGTACGCCACGAACCGGTCGTACAGCTTCTCCGGCTTGAGGCGTTCGGCGACCGTCGTGAACGGGATCTCCATCTTGGTGGTGACCCAGGCACCCGCGAGGTCCCAGTTGCCCAGGTGCGGCAGCGCGATGATGACGCCCTTGCCCGCCGCGAGCCCTTCGGTCAGATGGTGGAGGCCCTTCGGCTCGAAACCGCTCCTGATGCGTTCCTTGCTCCAGGCCGGCAGCCGGAACGACTCCATCCAGTAGCGCAGGTACGAGCGCATGCCCGCGCGGGACAGCTCCCTGAGCCGCTCCGGGGACGCGTCGGGCAGCACGCGCGCGTAGTTCGATTCGAGGCGCAGTACGCCCTTGCCGCGCCGCTTCCAGGCGATGTCGGCGATGGTCCGGCCGAGGCGCACGGCCACCGGCTCCGGGAGCTTCTTGACGGCTCCCCAGCCCGCGGCGTACGCGGCGTAGGACAGTTGGTCCCGCAGACCGCTCACGAGGTGGCCCCGCTGTTGTGCGAGGCGTTCCCCGGCCCGGCTCCCGGGGTCGTTCCCGGCGCGGCTCCCGGCGCGTTCTCGGGCGGGGCGGCGACCGCCGCGTCGGCCTCGGCGGCCTCCCGGCGCACGGTGACGACGCGCTGGATCAGGGTGACGACACTGCCCACGGCGACGATCCACAGCGCGATCGGCAGCAGTACGTCGATGCCGGGCACCCCGAAGGTCTTGTGGAAGCCCGCCAGACCGGCCGCGACCAGCGAGATCACCAGACGTTCGGCGCGCTCGACGAGGCCGTTGACGGCGACGGGCAGGCCGATCGACTCGCCCCGCGCCTTGGTGTACGACACCACCTGACCGCTGGCCAGGCAGAAGATCGACACGGCGCACAGGACGTTGTTGTCACCGCCGCCCGCGTACCAGAGGGCGAAGCCGCCGAAGATCGCGCTGTCGGCCACCCGGTCGAGTGTCGAGTCGAGGAAGGCGCCCCAGCGGCTGGAGCGGCCCAGCTGGCGTGCCATGTTGCCGTCGACCAGATCCGAGAACACGAAGAGCGTGATGACGATCGTGCCCCAGAAGAGCTCTCCCCGGGGGTAGAAGACCAGCGCGCCCGCCATCACTCCGGCCGTGCCCAGGAGGGTGACCGTGTCGGGGCTTACCCCCCGGCGGATGAGAAACGCGGCGAACGGTGTGAGGACACGCGTAAAGAATGCACGCGCGTACTTGTTCAGCATGGCCTTCCCGACGGTCGGTGTGGCCGGGCGGCCCCTGCTGGCCACCGGCTGGCCCATCGTAGCCACGCGTGCGCGTGTGCGACGGTCGGGCACCCGCGCCCCGGGTCACGTCCTGGTGACATCCGGGGGCCGTGACAGGGGGGCGGCGGGATCGCGTCCGGTGTATGGACGCACCGTGACACGAGTGCAAAGCTCGATGGCACCGCGGGCGTCATCGGAGCCGCCATTCGCGGATCCGCAGGCCCGCGCCCACAGTGACCTCACCGTGCACGGGAGGCAATTCCATGGGCGACAAGGCGAACGCACACCCCGGAGCCGCCGGCAGGGCTACGGCGGCCGACCACCCCGCGTCCGTACGGAATGTGGTGCTGGTCGGCCACAGCGGTTCGGGCAAGACGACTCTGGTGGAGGCTCTCGCGCTGACCGCGGGAGCGGTGAACAGGGCGGGCCGCGTGGAGGACGGCGGCACCGTCTCCGACTACGACGAGATAGAGCACCGGCAGCAGCGCTCGGTGCAGCTCTCCCTGGTCCCGGTCGACTGGGACGGATACAAGATCAATGTGCTGGACACTCCCGGTTACGCCGATTTCGTCGGCGAGCTGAGGGCCGGTCTGCGAGCCGCGGACGCGGCCCTTTTCGTCGTCTCGGCCTCGGACGGGGTGGACGGCTCGACGCGCATGGTGTGGGAGGAGTGCGCGGCGGTCGGCATGCCGAGGGCCATCGTGGTGACGCACCTGGAGTCGGCGCGGGCCGACTTCGACGAGATGACCCGGATCTGCGCGGACGCCTTCGGCGGGGACGACCCCGACGCCGTACTGCCGCTGTACCTGCCGCTGCACGGCGCCGCGGGGCCCGACGGGCACGTGCCGGTGACGGGGCTGATCGGGCTGCTCTCGCAGCGGCTGTTCGACTACTCGTCCGGGGAGCGCAAGGAGTCCGAGCCGGGTCCCGAGCACCTGCCGCTCATCGAGGCGGCCCGCAACCGGCTGATCGAGGGAATCATCTCGGAGAGCGAGGACGAGACCCTCATGGACCGCTATCTCGGCGGTGAGGAGATCGATTTCAAGACACTCGTGCAGGATCTGGAGCGGGCCGTCGCGCGCGGGGTCTTCCATCCGGTGCTGGCCGCCGCGCCTGCCGCCGAGGGCGCCCGGCAGGGGCTGGGCACGGTGGAGCTCTTCGAACTGATCACGGGTGGCTTCCCGACGCCGCTGGAGCGCGAGGCCCCCATGGTCACCACCCCGGACGGCAGGGCCCGCAAGGTCAGGGCCTGTGACCCGGACGGGCCGCTGGTCGCCGAGGTCGTGAAGACCGCCTCCGACCCGTACGTCGGCCGGGTCTCGATGGTGCGGGTGTTCTCCGGGACCCTGCGCCCCGACGAGACGGTGCACGTCTCCGGGCACGGCCTCGCCGACCGCGGTCACGAGGACCATGACGTCGACGAACGCATCGGCGCCCTGTCCGCGCCGTTCGGCAAGCAGCAGCGCGCCCTCACACACGCGATCGCGGGCGATCTGGCGTGTGTGGCCAAGCTGAACCGCGCCGAGACCGGTGACACACTTTCGGCCAAGGACGACCCGCTCCTGATGGAGCCGTGGGAGATGCCCGACCCCTTGCTGCCGCTCGCCATCCAGGCACACAGCAAGGCCGACGAGGACAAGCTCTCGCAGGGCCTGGGCCGGCTGGTCGCCGAGGACCCGACGATGCGCCTGGAACAGAACCAGAACACCCATCAGGTCGTCCTGTGGTGCCTGGGCGAGGCCCACGCGGACGTCGCCCTGGAACGGCTGCGCAACCGCTACGGCGTCCAGGTCGACGTCGTACCGCACAAGGTGTCGCTGCGGGAGACGTTCGCCGCCAAGTCTGCCGGGCGCGGGCGCCATGTGAAGCAGTCCGGCGGGCACGGGCAGTACGCGATCTGCGAGATCGAGGTGGAGCCGCTGCCCGGCGGCTCCGGCATCGAGTTCGTCGACAAGGTGGTGGGCGGCGCCGTGCCCCGGCAGTTCATCCCCTCCGTGGAGAAGGGAGTGCGCGCCCAGGCCGCCAGGGGCGTGACCACGGGTTATCCCCTCATCGACGTACGGATCACGCTGACCGACGGCAAGGCGCACTCCGTGGACTCCTCGGACGCGGCGTTCCAGACCGCCGGCGCGCTCGCCCTGCGGGAGGCCGCGAACGACGCGCGGATCCATCTCCTGGAGCCGGTCGCCGAGGTGACGGTCCTGGTGGGCGACGAGTACGTGGGGGCCGTGATGAGCGATCTGTCGGGCCGGCGCGGGCGGGTCGTCGGCACCGAGCAGGCGCCGGGCGGCCGGACCCTCGTACGGGCCGAGGTCCCGGAGATCGAGATCGGGCGGTACGCGGTCGATCTGCGTTCCCTCTCGCACGGCACCGCGCGTTTCGACCGCGCCTACGCCCGGCACGAGCCCATGCCACCGCAGTTGACCGACCGGATCCGCGAACAGGCTCAGGGCGCTCACTAGTTGATCTCCCCTTCGATCGGCGGACGGCTGCGGCCGTCCGCCGACGAATGTCGGCCCCTGGCGATACTCTGAGAACCTGATCAAGACGATGACCTGATCAACAGGTGTGCGGAGCACCGAAGTCGGGAATGCCGCAGCAGCGGGGCACGGCGGCGATGGGGGCGGTAATGGCGGACGACGCATTCGATTTCAGTCCGGGGGCGCAGGTGCCGCTCTCGGGTTCCGCGGGACAGACGGCGGCGACGTTCGCGCTCGCCTCCGCGGCCTACCGGGACAGTCCCGTCGAAGCGATCCTCGACGCCAACAGCGAGTGGCACCAGTCGAAGGTCGCACCGGGACAGAAGTGGGCTTCGATCTTCAAGCCGAACCTGGGCGAGGCCTTCTCCCGGGCCGTGCAGGTCCGGATGCTGGGCGGTGGCCGCAGCCCGCTCATCCAGTCCTTCGGCACGGAACCGCAGGTGGTGGTCGAGCACTGCCTGGCGGCGACCCGCATCCGCAAGGAGCGGGACAGCTGGCTCACCGCCGTGATGGTGCTGACCGGCCTGATCTTCCTGCCCGGTCTGCTCATCTGGCTGCTGGTCTTCCAGATCCGCCGCTCGGTCGCCAAGGCCGAGGACAAGCGGGCCGGAGCCCTCGGCACCGCGATCCTGATCGGCGTGGGCGGCCTGGCGGTCCTCTTCCTGCTGAAGATGCCGTTCAGCGGCTTCTGGGCCTGGTACGCACGCGCCGCGATCGTCGCGCCCGTCCTCGGCTGGGTCTGGGCGAAGCAGATCTGTGAGCGCACCGCCCGCGACCTGCGGGAGCGGTGGAGCAGCCTGCTGGCGGGCGGCGGCGTCGGCGCCAAGATTCCCGAGGCGGTGCCCGGCAGCCCCGGCGAGACGGAGGCCGAGCGACTGCGCCAGGGCCTGGCCCGGCTGAGCGCGGAGCAGCAGTCGAACTCGGTCTTCTACGCGGGCCCCAAGGGCATACTGGGCATGGGTACGCGCTGGGGCACCTGGCAGCTCGCCGAGGACCTGGTGTCGGCCGACCCCACCAAGGAGATCCATCCGTTCCGCAGCTGGGACGTCATCCGGTCGATCCACGACCAGTTGCGCATGCTGGAGCGCGGCCCGCTCAACACCGGCGGTTTCCCGGCGCCTTCGATAAAGCACTGGGTGGTCACCCCGATCAACGAGAACGCCGGCTCGGTCTCCCGCCCGGGCGGCACCGACGTGGACGCCTACCAGATCAAGGCGCACAAAATACAGGAGATCTGCAACAAGCAGCAGTTCGGCAGCGGTGACCGGCACTACCTCGGGGTCCAGTGGACGCTCTGGGACGGCCAGTTGATCATCACGATGCTGATCACCGTGACCGTGCTGCACGAGACGCTGCGCATCGAGGTCACCGGACACGCCCTGGGGCCCGTGCACTCGCTGTTCTTCGGCAAGCCCGCCGCCAAGACGAAGACGGTCCCCAAGACCGTCAGGTTCTGGGAGACCAAGACGCAGAAACTGCCGCTGATCGACGCCGACGAGGTCGTACGGCTCGCGGTGCGGGCACCCTTCACCTGGTATCCGCCGATCCTCGACCACCTCGGCGGCAAGCTCATCCTGCCGGAGCCCTTCGGTCTGCGGCACGCCTGGGCGGCCAAGCCCTGGCGGCACCGCTTCATGGCCGACGACGCGCTGCGCGCCGCGACCCCCGTGCTGCGGGTGGTGCACGCGGCCGCGATCCGGGTGCTGAACGACAACGGCGTGGACACGACGAAGTTCGGCAACCGCTCGTCCGCCCTCAGCGGGGCCGTCCAGGACGCCTCCCCCAGGAAGGCGGACCTGTACGACGCGTAGGCGTCTACGCCGGGTGGACCTCAGGGAGGCCGGGCCTCAGGCCGACGGCCAGGCCTCCGCGAGCATCTTTCGGGTGTCCGCGAGGAGTTGGGGCAGCACGCGGGTGTGACCGACCACCGGCATGAAGTTCGTGTCCCCGCCCCAGCGGGGCACGAGGTGCTGGTGGAGGTGCGCGGCGATCCCGGCCCCCGCGACCGAACCCTGGTTCATCCCGATGTTGAAGCCGTGCGCACCGGACGCGGTCCGCAGCGCGGTCATCGCCTGCTTGGTCAGCTCGCCTAGCTCGGCGGTCTCGGGGACGGTCAGATCGGTGTAGTCCGCGACGTGCCGGTAGGGCACGACCATCAGATGGCCGCCGTTGTACGGGTACAGGTTGAGCACCGCGTAGACCTGCTCGCCGCGCTTGATGACGAGGCCGTCCTCGTCGGATTTCGCCGGAATCGAGCAGAAGGGGCAGCCGTCGTCGGCCCCGGGACCGGTCGGCTTGTTCTCACCCTGGATGTATGCCATCCGGTGGGGCGTCCACAGGCGCTGGAACGCGTCCTGTGTGCCGACTCCGATCTGCTGCTCCGGCTCACTCGTCATGGGGTGAAGCATATGGCTTCGCCCGTTCGCGGCGTGTCGCCGGGTACCGCGCGAAAGGGCCCGCCGCCAAGCTGAGGTGATGGACGACGACACCCGCACGGCACACTGGGAGCGCCGCACCGAGATGCCGCTCGCCCTCGCCTCGGTGCTCTTCTTCACCTCGTACGCGATCCGGGTCCTGGGCCACGGGCTGCCCCGGCCGTGGCCGAGCGCCTGTGTCGCGGTCATGCTCGGGGCCTGGGCGGTGTTCGCCGTCGACTACGCCGTGCGCTGGCGGCTGAGCGGCCAGGGGCCCCACTTCGTACGGAAGCACTGGCTGGACACGGTCGTCCTGCTGCTGCCCCTGCTGCGTCCCCTGCGTGTGGTGAAGGTCTACGAGGCGGTTCAGCGGCGCCGCGGCCGGCCCCGGCTCACCCTGCACGCCCGCGTGATCACGTACGCGGGTCTCGCCGTGTCCCTCCTCGGCTTCGCGGGCGCGCTCGCCGTGTACCAGCAGGAGCGCACGGCACCGGGCGCGACGATCCACACGTTCGGCGACGCGGTGTGGTGGGCCTGCGCGACGCTGGCGACCGTGGGGTACGGCGACGTGGCTCCCGTGACACCCGTGGGGCGGTTGGTCGCGGTGGCGATGATGGCCTGCGGGCTCGCCCTGCTCGGCGCGGTCACGGGTTCCTTCTCGTCCTGGCTGCTCCAGGTCTTCGCCGGCGAGGGCACCGAGAAGCCACCTGGCGGCAACGAGAAACCCCCGGGCGGCTGAGCCGGCCGGGGGCTTTCCGTCACGCGCCGGGCGCGCGGGACGCTCAGATCTGCACGCGCTCCTCGACGACCTTCGCGATCTTCGCGATGGCCTCGTCGAGCGGGATGCCGTTCTCCTGGGAGCCGTCGCGGTAGCGGAAGGAGACGGCACCGGCGGCCATGTCCTCGTCGCCCGCGATGACCATGAAGGGCACCTTCTGCTTCTGGGCGTTGCGGATCTTCTTCTGCATACGGTCGGAGGACGAGTCGACCTCGACCCGCAGCCCCTTCTTCTTCGCCTCGGCGGCGAACTTCTGCAGATAGTCGATGTGCGCGTCGCCGATCGGGATGCCGACCGCCTGGACGGGCGCGAGCCACGCCGGGAACGCGCCCGCGTAGTGCTCGAGGAGGACCGCGAAGAAGCGCTCGATGGAGCCGAACAGCGCACGGTGGATCATGACGGGGCGCTGCTTGGTGCCGTCGGGGCCCGTGTACTCCAGGTCGAACCGCTCGGGCAGGTTGAAGTCGAGCTGCACGGTCGACATCTGCCAGGTCCTGCCGATCGCGTCCTTGGTCTGGACGGAGATCTTCGGGCCGTAGAACGCGGCGCCGCCCGGGTCCGGGACCAGCGGGAGACCCTGCTTCTCGGCCACCTGCCGCAGCGTCTCGGTGGCCTCCTCCCAGACCTCGTCGGAGCCGACGAACTTCTCCGGGTCCTTGGTGGACAGCTCCAGGTAGAAGTCGGTCAGACCGTAGTCCCGCAGCAGGCCGAGGACGAAGGTGAGCGTCTTGTCCAGCTCCTCCGCCATCTGCTCCTTGGTGCAGTAGATGTGCGCGTCGTCCTGGGTGAAGCCGCGGGCGCGGGTCAGACCGTGCACCACACCCGACTTCTCGTACCGGTACACGGTCCCGAACTCGAAGAGGCGCAGCGGCAGTTCGCGGTAGGAGCGGCCGCGCGCGTCGAAGATCAGGTTGTGCATCGGGCAGTTCATGGGCTTGAGGTAGTAGTCCACGCCCTCGTCGAGCTGCATGGGCGGGTACATGCCGTCGGCGTACCAGTCCAGGTGGCCCGAGGTCTCGAAGAGCTTCCCCTTGGTGGCGTGCGGGGTGTAGACGAACTCGTACCCCTCCTCCTCGTGGCGGCGCCGCGAGTAGTCCTCCATGACGCGGCGGATGATGCCGCCCTTGGGGTGGAAGACCGCGAGGCCCGAACCGATCTGCTCCGGGATGGAGAACAGGTCGAGTTCGCTGCCGAGCTTGCGGTGGTCGCGCTTCTCGGCCTCGGCGAGGAACTCCAGGTGCGCCTTCAGCTCGTCCTTGGTGGGCCAGGCGGTGCCGTAGATGCGCTGGAGCATCGGGTTCTTCTCACTGCCGCGCCAGTAGGCGGCGGCGTTGCGCATCAGCTTGAACGCCGGGATGTTCCGGGTGGTCGGCAGGTGGGGACCGCGGCAGAGGTCCTTCCAGCACAGGTCGCCGGTCTTGGCGTCGAGGTTGTCGTAGATGGTCAGCTCGCCCGCGCCCACCTCGACATCCGCGCCGTCGTCGCTGGACGCGGAGCCCTTGAGGCCGATCAGCTCCAGCTTGTAGGGCTCGTCGGCGAGCTCCTCACGGGCGGCCTCGTCGGTGACGACGCGGCGCGAGAAGCGCTGGCCGCGCTTCTGGATCTCCTGCATCTTCTTCTCGACGGCCTTGAGGTCCTCGGGGGTGAAGGGCCTCGCCACGTCGAAGTCGTAGTAGAAGCCGTCCTTGACCGGCGGGCCGATGCCCAGCTTGGCCTCGGGGAACAGCTCCTGCACGGCCTGGGCCATCACGTGCGCGGTGGAGTGGCGCAGGATGTCGAGACCGTCCTTCGAGGAGATCTCGACGCTCTCGACGGTCTCGCCGTCCTTCACCTCGTACGCGAGGTCCTTCAGCTCGCCCGCCACGCGCGCGGCGACGATGGTGCGCTCACCGGCGAAGAGCTCGGCCGCCGTAGTCCCCGTCGTCACCACGCGCTCTTCCCGCTCGGAATCGCGTTGGATGATCACACGGACGTCTGACACCGGACTCTCCTGCCTGAAGGGAACGCACTTTCTCTTGCGTGCGTAATGGAAAGGATCGTACCGAGCCGGGGGCGCCCACCGCGAAACGGTTAACCATCACGCCCTCGCGGCCCCCGCCGCACGTGCCGACGGAGCACGCCGGCCATCGCCGCCGTACCCCGTCGCGGCCGTACGTCAGCCCTCGGTGCAGGCCTCCTCGAAGAAGTCGAGGTTCTCCTGGAGCGACTTCATCAGGCGGTCGCGCTCCGCCTCGTCCACCTGGACCGGGGTGACCCCGGACGCCCCGGTCAGGCGCCGGAATCCGCCGCGGCTCTCCAGCCGCCCGTGCACGCGCACCGGCAGCCCGACGAGATGGGCGTGCCCCGCGATGCGGTACGACTCCTCGTCGAGGGTCATCCGGACGTGCGGCACCTCGGCCCCCGCGATGACCTTCAGCCGTACGGTTCCGTCGCCGCGCGGCCCTGACCTGCGCATCCGCACCACTGCGCCGGTGATACGCACGGGCACGGACGGCTCCTCCCGCAGATAGCGGGCCCCCGCCTCGCGCAGCGCGGGCAGGTCGCCGGGCGAGAACTCGACGGGTTCCGCGGACGCCGCGCACCCCTCGGGGACCCCGGCGGCGGGCGCCCACTCGACGGCGACCCTGGCGCCCTCCGTGCCCCGCACCAGCGCCACGAGCGCCTCGGTCAGCTCATGGCTCACCCCCGCCTCGACAGCCCCGTCGAAGGCGTCCATGCCGCCGGTGGCGCGCCGGTAGTCGATCGCCTCACGGGCCGCGGACAACGCGTGGTGCAGCCGGACGGCGAGGGGGCGTCCGGTGGCGACCGGTACGAAGGCAGTGAGGCGACGGCCGCCGGGGGCGGCTCCGACGAGCGCGTCGTCCAGCAGGGCGGCGGCGGGCCTGCGGTGGCGGGCGCCGTGGTAGCCGGCCCGCCCGCGGGTGGCGAGGGCGCCCGCGAGGAGGATCTGCCGTGCCGCCGTACGCGTCTGTTCCTCGACGGTCCACGGCGACGTGCCGACCGGGCCCACCGGCACATCGCGCCACCAGTGGATCTCGTCGCTGGGCACGGCGAGACCGACCAGGACGTCACGGGCGGCGGGCGAGCCGCTGCGGGACAGCGCGACGAGGGCCTCCCCGAGGAGGTCCTCGCTGTCCGGGAACGCCCGGCTCTCCGGCACGAGCAGACTGGTGCCGGAACCGCCGGGCCCCGGTGGGGTCCAGCGGCCGTACCGGCCCGGCGCTCCGCCGCGGCGCTGCCAGCCGTGCCGGTGCAGCAGCGCGCCGAGGACCGCCGGGTCGACCTCGTCCGGCCGCGGCGGCTGGTCCCACAGCCCCGGCGGCTCGACGGGGTGGGGCCTGACGGGGCGTAGGGGCTCGTCGAAGGGGCGGTGCGTCACGGTATGCCTCCCGTACCGACCCGCGTCATGATCTCGCAGAGCGCCCTGTCGTCGAAGACGCGCGTGGTCGGTATCCGCACGGTGGTCCTGCGCCGGCCGGTGATCCGGTGTCCGGCGAGGTTGATCCAGTAGCAGCAGTGCCGCAGGTCGAGGCCTTCGTGGCCGGCGCGCAGCCAGTCGTCCTGCGATCTGGGCACCAGCATCACGACCAGGATTTTGTGCACCGAGACCGGGGTCCGGGCCAGCTTCTCCAGGTGGGCGTTGTCGAGCGTGAAGGAGAAGGCCGCGCCCGGCGGGTTCGGCGGGATCTGGTACGTGCACTTGAGCTGCACCTTGATGGTGACTTCGTCGTCGACCGTGTGCCCGGGGGCGCTGTGGCTGACGTGCCAGTCGATGCCGTTGTCCGGAAAGGGCTGGGACAGGGAGCAGCCCGAGGCGGCCGCCACCGCGTGCAGATAGCCGACCTGCAGTGTCTCCATGCACGCCGTGGTGGCCAGTGAGCCGCGATGCGGTGCCGTCCGCCGGGGCAGCAGCCCGCCCTGCTCGGGCTGCGCGAGCGCCATGTCCAACAGCCTTCCGAATCCGGTGAATCCCCGCGACGAGTCGCTGAACTGCAAAGACCCGTACCTCTGTTGTCTCCTTCCGGCGTACGGCGCAAACAGCCCGGGTATCACAAAAAGGGCAGGGGACGGCGCGTCAACTGCCGAAGGTGAACGAGGAGTTGTGTGCGTATGACGTGCTGGTACGAAGGGCCCCTGACCGCTTTCGACACGGAGACGACCGGTGTCGACGTGGAAACCGACCGGATCGTGTCGGCGGCCGTCGTCGTCCAGGACGCTCCCGGCAGCCGCCCGCGCGTGCGTCGCTGGCTGGTGAATCCGGGGGTGCCGGTGCCCGAGGGCGCCACGGCGGTGCACGGGCTGACGGACGAACATCTGCGGCGCAGCGGCCGCTGGCCGGCGCCCGTGATGCACGAGATAGTCAGGGAACTGGCCGAGCAGAGCGCGGCGGGACGCCCGCTCGTGGTGATGAACGCGCCCTTCGATCTGACGCTCCTGGACCGGGAGTTGCGCAGGCACCGGGCATCCTCGCTGGACCACTGGTTCGAGGGCGTGCCGCTGCGCGTCCTCGATCCGCGGGTCCTCGACAAGTATCTGGACCGCTACCGCAAGGGCCGCCGCACGCTCACGGACCTGTGCGCGCACTACGAGGTGGAGCTGCAGGGCGCGCACGAGGCGGCGGCCGACGCGCTGGCCTCACTGGAGGTCGTCCGGGCGATCGGGCGGCGTTTCGCGACCCGCATGGAGCGGCTCACGCCGGCCGAACTGCACACGCTGCAGGGCGGCTGGCACGCGGCGCAGGCCCGTGGCCTGCAGGCGTGGTTCGCGCGCAGCGGCTCGGACGAGGTGGTCGACCAGTCCTGGCCCCTGCGCCCCGAACTCCCGGCGGAGGCCGCCTGAGCGGCCCTCACTGGCGCGACCATGCAAAAAGCCGGTCCGTCTGTGACGGACCGGCCTTTCCCGGTGGGCGATACTGGGTTCGAACCAGTGACCTCTTCGGTGTGAACGAAGCGCTCTCCCACTGAGCTAATCGCCCGGGAACGCACCGAACAATACAGGTCTCCGTGCGTTTCCTTCAAACCGCTTCACGGTTCCCCCGGAGGTGGGCGGCCAGCCCCCGCCGTCCCGCCCGCATCATCAGCGCGTGATTGGCGCGGAAGACGGGCCGCCCGGGCACCGCGAACCGTCGCAGCAGCGGCTTGGTCACGTGCACCTCCTGGTCGTAGCGGGCGCGGGTGTCCGGCCCGTCGGAGACGACGGTCCACCGTGCCCAGCCGTCCACGTCACCCGTCATCGCGATCTCCAGGATCCCGGCCGCCCGGTCGCGCCGGACCTCCCTGGCGGTGAGGACCAGGTCGTACGGCAGTACCGAGCGGATCCGGATGACACCGCTGACCTCGTCGAAGGGCGTCACCTCGCGCACCTGCGGCCACCAGCGCGGATAGCGCTCGGCGTCGGCCAGCGCGCCGAAGACGTCGTCGAGCGGGGCGGCGAGGGTCCAGAGGCTGCGGAAGCGATAGTGCGTCCAGTCCATGTCCATGGGTCTCATGAGCGGGGTATGCCCGCCGACGGCACACCCATGACGGATCTGAGTACGACCTGAGTATGTGCGCTCATGCCGTGGCACGTGACCCGGACCACACTCCGGGGTATGACGAACATTCCGCCGCCGGCCGAGGAGTTGCGGATCCTCGACCACGAGCTGTGGCAACTGGACGCCCGCAGGGCCCAGTTGCTGGCCCGCCGGGCCTGGCTGCTCGACGTGCTCCGGTCGGCCGGGCCCCAGACGGCCCCGGCCCACGGCCCGGCCACCTGGCCGCCGCGCGGGCCACGGCCCCCACGCCCGGAGGCCACGGCCCCCGGTGTGCAGAACGTGCTGCTCGTGCTCGGCGGCGTCCTGCTGACCATCGCGGCCATCGCGTTCACGCTGGTGAGCTGGGGCGACATGGGCATCGCCGGACGGGCGGCGGTCCTCGGCGTGGTCACCACGGCCGCGCTCGCCGCGCCCGTGCCGCTGCTGAAGCGCGGGCTCCGCTCGACGGCGGAATCGGTGGCGGGCCTCGGCCTCGCGCTGACGGTCCTCGACGCCTACGCGCTGCACGAGGTCGCCCTCTCCTCGCTGGACGGTACCGGCTACGCGGCAGCGGCGGCGGCGCTCCTGGCCGCGCTGTGGACGGCGTACGGGCGTGTGCTCGGCGATCTGCGGCTGCCGCTCCCGGCGGCCGTGGTGGCGGCTCAACTCCCCCTGCTGCTCTGGGCGGTGGCGGCCGGCACGGGCGACCACACGATCACGGCAGCACTCCTGGTGACGGCGGCGCTCGACGCGGCCGTGGCCCTCACGACGCCGGTGCGGCCCGTACGGATCGTCGCCGCCGCCGGCGCGTACGGGACGGGCGCCCTGGGTGTTCTGGCGGCCGGCCTCCTCACGTGGGACGCCCCCGGTCCGAGCGCCGCCGCCCGTGCGGCGGCGCTCCTCGCCCTCGCCGCGGCGATCGCGCTCGGGGCCGCGTGGCGTGCCCCCGAGGCGCGGGCCGCTCTCGGTCTCGCGTCGGCCGGCGGTCTGCTCGCCGTCGCCGCGGCGGGTGGCGTACTGCGCTCGGCACTGCCCGGTGTGTGGACGGTCCCGGCCTGCCTGGCCTGCGCGATCGCACTGCTGCCGGTACGCGGCACCTGGCTGCCCGAGGCCGTACGCCGTGGCCTGTTCCTGGCGTCCACGGCGGTGCAGGCGCTCGCCGTGGCCTGGACCCTGCCCCTCGTCGCGCTGATCCTTCTCGGCCCGGCCGACTGGGCCGCACGCGTGTGGTCCGGTACCCCGTCGGACGCCCGCGAGGCGGTGACGGTCTCCGCGCCGTGGATGTCCGGCACGGAGAGCGCTCCGCTTGTGCTGACGGCGGTGGCGGCGGTGCTGGCCCTGACGTTCCGGGGCGGCCCGCCGCGCCCCTTCGCCCTGAGCGGGGCACTGCTCCTGGCCTGGTCCACGGCCCTGATTCTCCCCGCGATCACGCAACTCCCCTACCCGGCGGCCCTGCTGGTGCACGGCGCGACCACGGTGGCGACGCTGACGGCTGCGTCGTACACGTCCGCGACCGGCGACGGCGACTGCACCACGCCGGAAGGCCGACGCGCATCGCTGCTCCCGGCCACCGCGCTCTGCCTCACGCTCCTCGGCTCGCTCCAGCTCGTGGCCCTCTCGCTGGCCTCCGAGGCCGCCACGCTCACCGTGCTCGGGAGCCTGACCGCGGTGTTCGCGTCGGCCGCCGTCCTGCCGCGCTGGAAGCACCCGCACGTCAGGGCCGTCACGACCGCCGCGGCCCTCGCGTACGCCACGGCGCTCGCCTGTGCCACGGGCGCGTCCCTCGACTGGCGGCCGCAGCACATCGCGCTGCTCGTCCTGGTGGTGCCGGCCGTCGCCGCGGTGCTCGCGCCCCGGCTCGGCGACCGCACGACGACGGTGTCCGCCGAGATCACGGGCGCCGTCGCGGGGCTGCTCGCGATCGGCCTCGCGACCGCCGACCTGCCCGTCCTCGCCCTGGTCCTGGCCCTGTGCGGCGTGATCGCCGCGGGCACGGCGGTACGTGCGGACCGCAGGCGGGTCGGCCATGCGGCGGCCGCGCTGTTCGTGCTGGCCACCTGGGTCCGCCTGGCCGCCTGGGAGGTCGGCGCGCCGGAGGCGTACACGCTGCCGGTGACCGTGCCCGCGCTGCTTCTCGGGTACGTCCGCAGGAGCCGTGACGCGGAGGCCTCGTCCTGGACCGCGTACGGTCCCGGCCTCTCGGTGACGCTGCTGCCGAGCCTCCTCGCGGTGTGGGGCGACGCGAACTGGTTGCGCCCTCTGCTGCTGGGCGCCGCGGCACTCGCCGTCACGCTCGTCGGCGTCCGCCACCGCCTCCGGGCACCGCTGATCCTCGGCGGCGCCACGCTCCTCCTGACCGCGCTCCACGAACTGGCCCCGTACATCGCCCAGGCCATGGCGCGGTCCCCCGCTGGGCGCCGCCCGCCCTGGCGGGCCTCCTGCTCCTGACCCTGGGCGCCACATACGAACAACGCCTACGAGACGCCCGCCGCCTCCGGGACACCCTGTCCAAGCTGCGCTGACGTCGCGCCCCTCGGGGAGTCGCCCCGCCAGGGGCGCTCCCGAGGGGCGCGGGGAACGGCGCGGCCAGCCCCGACGGACCCGCACCCGGACACCCCCTCCCCGGAGGTGCCCCGCCGGGAAAAGGCGTGGGCGCACTGCCGGTACGCGCACCGCTACAGGCACGTCGTGGCTGGGGTGCGCAGTTCACCGCGCCCCGTGAGGGGGTCCAGCCGGCGGAGCGTCACGGCATCTTGTTGCCAATCAATGCCAAGTTCTGGATGGCCGCCAGCCCGTACAGCGCCGTCGTGTTCGTCGACACCCAGGACGCCTCGCTGCCGGCGACCAGCCCCACCGGCCCCTCCACCTTCTTCGTGGACCAGTCGGTCGACTCCTTGTAGTCCCACGTGTCGGCACTGTTGTAGAACTGCCGCCACGCCCGCGCGGCCAGCGCGTCGTCGCCCAACTCCACCGCCGCGTACGCGTCCTGCCGTGAGTGCCCCTGAAACAGCAGCAGCGACCCGAAGTCGGACCCGTAACGAGCCTTCTGTTCGGCCTTGGTCGCGTTGAAGTACCGGCAGTAGTCGAGCCACGCCTCCTTGAACTCCGGCATGTCGATCTGGTCGAGCAGTTCGGCGTTCAGCTCGACGAGCCCGAACATCGCCGAGAGATGCGAGACGCCCACCACGGGCGCGTCCGCGACAGCGAACCTCCCGGTGTCCAGGTCGTACAGCGCACTCCCCTGCACGAACCCGTTGGGCTGCGCGGCGATGGTCTCCATCGTGGACAGCACCCGCGCCCGCGCCTTCTCCCACTTCGGCCCGCGCCGCTCCCACTCGGTGAGCCACGCCGACACGAGCCCGCTCCAGTCGGTGCCGAAGCCGATCGAGAGGGCGTTGCGGTCCGGCTCGTACGGCTCGGTGCGGATCTTGCGGATCGGGTCGAGCACGAGAAACGTCTCGTCGGAGTCGACGTTGGCGTGCATCAGATCGCCCACGCGTTCGTCGCCGGTGAGGAAGTAGTAGTACCGCCGGTAGGTCGTGTTGGCGATGCGTTGCTGCTTCGCGCTGTCGGCGTAGTGCTGCACGCCGTGCCGGGTACCGAGGCCGGCCCACTGCCCCAGGTGGTAGACGTCCACCTCACCGGTGTGCCGGGTCATCGCCTCCGCGAACCGGAAGATGTCGGCACGCCCGGAGCGCATATAGGCGAACCAGAGCCACAGGTCCGGCGACAGCTCGGAGTTGTCCCAGGCGTAGCCGCCGACGTCGTAGCACCACTGATGGCGGCTCGGATCGTACGTGTGCATGATGTCGCCGTAGTCCCAGAACCCGTACCACCTACGCATCTCCACCTGGTCCCTGTAATAGGTGAAGAGGAAGTCGAGATGGTCCTCGATCTTCGCCTTGGCGGCGGTGGAGCGGTCCGGTTCGGAGAACAGCCGGCCGAAGACTCCCGCCTTGATGAGATGCCCGGGCGGCGCGGCGAGCTGCGCCGGCGTGCGTACGGCGGCCACCTGCTTCGCCATCGCCTCGGCACTCGGCGTCGACTCATGGGCCCAGAAGAGCAGTTCGCTGGTACGGGCGATCCCGTAGGGGGTGCCGAAGCCCGGCTCGTAGTCCTCGTAGGTGATGTTGAGGCCTTCGAGCTGCTCGGGGTACGTGTCCTGGCCCATGCCGTCGTGGTAGAAGCGCAGGTCCATGGGTTGCGACTCGGGCGACCAGAGCCAGAGCGTGACCTCGGCCTCGTCGGTCTGGGCGTCGCGGATGTCGAGCTGGGCGGGGAACTTCTCCCAGAAGTCCCGCAGCCCGAAGGAGAATCCGCCGCTGGCACCGCCCACGTACCCGAAGCCGCTGGCCCGCCGGCCACCGCCCGCGGAGATCCAGCCGTGGCCCTTCTTGGTGCGCTTGCGCACGCCGAAACCGTCGGCGGAGAGCTGCGAGAGGGTGTAGTCGCCCCACTCGGGGATGTACTGGAGCCGGGTGGTCACCCGCTGGTCCCAGGTCGCCGGATCGGGCAGTTTCCTCCCCTCGAACTGAGCCGTCCGGATGGCCGAGCCCGGGTCCCGGCGCAGCCCGGTGATGCCCTTGACCGCCTCGCGCAGCAGCCCGGTCCCCTCACCGCCGATACGGATGTGCCGGTCGTACGCGGCGTCGCGCATCGGCACCTTGAAGCGCACGCCGATGCCGCGGATGAAGTCACCGCTCGCCTTCCCCGGCTCCTGGGTGCCGTCGAAGGTGATCGTGTGGACCATGCGGAACGACTCGCCGCCCGCGTAGAAGTAGAGCCGCACCGAGAACGGCAGCCAGCTGCGGCTGCCCTTGCGGTGCTTGCCGTCGATGCGTACGACGGCACGGACCGGCCCGTCCTGCTCGACCTCCGCCTTCGCGACGACGCTCTCGAACCGCTCGTACTTCTCGGCGCCCTGGTCGCCGTCCTCGATCTCCGGCTGGCGCAGCAGCACGAGCCGGCCGTCCTTGGCGATCTCCGTCGTTCCGCGGGTGACGGACTTGACGAGGGTGGACCCACTCGTGCCGATCCTCGCGGTGATGACCCCGGTCGAGACGGTGAGGGTGCCGCCGCTCCTGCCGACCGTGACCTTCTTCTCCGGGGCGGCGGGCGACCCCGTGTCGAGGGTGAGTCTTCCGCTGCCCGCTCCCGGCCCGACCGCGTGCGCGGTCCACTTCAGTGAGCCGTCGGGCCAGTAGCCGATCGGCCAGGACTGCACGGGCACGGCCTTGCCGTCGGAGTCGGTCAGCGCGAACGTCTGGTCCTTGTCGTACGCGCCCTTCGGCCAGGGCACGCCCACGGTCGAGCCGGGGGCCTCGCCGAGGCCGCCGTCCTCCAGCCAGTCCAGGGTCACCGGATCCGCGTCGGCGGCCTCGGCTCTCGGGGCGGCCTGCGCGGCCTGTGCGTCCTGCGCGCCCAGGGCCCAGCTGAACTGGGCGGCGGCTCCGGCGACGGCGGCCGCCTTGAGGAGGGACCTGCGGGGGATGGGGGACATGGCCTTTCCTTTCCTTGCGAGGAGGTCAGGTGCATGACAGAGAGAGGTGCGACGCCGGAGCGCCGACCTTGTGTGAAGCGGCCAGGACAGCCTGCGTGGAGGGCGGTCGAAGCGGCCGGTCAGCGGCGCCGGCCGCGTTCCTCCACGGCGAGGGCCGCCGCCGCGAGAGCCCCCAGGACGGGGATCGCCAACGGCGGCACGAACCAGCCGGAGACGGCCACGACAGCAAGGCCGCCGACGAGCAGGAAGGATCCCGCGGGGTCGAGGACCGTACGGCGTCCGGCGGCGCCGAGCAGTTCCCGCCACCGGGCGCCGGGCTCCCAGACAGCCGCCGCGCGCAGCCCGGCGACGGCCAGCCCGAGCAGCGCGAACAGGCCCACGGCCCCGACGAACGGGCCGCCCGGGATCCCGGCGCGTACGGCCTGCACATCGACCCACACCGCGAGGGCCGCGGCCCACCCGGCGAGCCCGGCGAGCCACCCGCCGCGCACAGCCGCACGGAAGTCCACGACGAACTCCCGCCAGCCACCCGCCTCATGGGCCGTACGCCGCCGAAGGTGCCGGGACCCGGCGGCGAACGCGGCGGGATAGGTGACCACGGGCAGCGAGGCCACCGCGATCCACACCCCGGTGAGCAGACACTCGGCGAACAGCGCGAACCGCTCGGCGAGGACGGACTCCCGCTTCGGGTGCTTCCGCGCGGACACCGGCACCGGTGCGGTACGAGCCTTCATGGGTGAGTCAGCCCTTCAGACCGGAGGTCGCCATACCGTCGATCAGATAGCGCTGGAAGGCGAGGAAGAAGGCCAGCACGGGCAGCAGCGCCACCAGCGACATGGCGATCATGCCGCCGTAGTTGGCGACGCCCTCCTGGTCGCGGAACATCATCATGCCGAGGGAGACGGTGTACTTGGCGGGCTCGTTGAGGTAGATCAGCGGGCCCATGAAGTCGTTCCAGGCGTTGATGAAGGTGAAGATCGCGCTGGTGATGAGGGCCGGGCGGCACAGCGGCAACACGATCGACCAGTAGATCCTCAGATGCCCGCAGCCGTCGAGCCGCGCCGCCTCGTCCAGTTCCTTGGGCAGGTTCCGCATGAACTGCACCATGAGGAAGACGAAGAACGCCTCGGTGGCCAGGAACTTGCCGATCAGCAGCGGCACGTACGTATTGATCAGTTCCATCTTCTGGAACATCACGTACTGCGGGATGAGCAGCACGTGGTACGGCAGCAGCAGGGTGCCGATCATCAGCGAGAACATCAGGTTGCGCCCGGCGAACCGGATGCGGGCGAACCCGTACGCCGTCAGCGAGCAGGAGACCAGGATGCCGACGACCGAGCCGAGCGCGTAGAAGAGCGAGTTCTGGAAGAACGTGGCGATCGAGATGTCCGCGATGCCGTCGGCCAGCCCCTTGAAGTTCTGCAGGATCGGGCTGGTCGGGAAGAGCTGCAGACTGCCGATGATCTCCCGGCTCGGCTTGAACGAGGCGCCGATGACCCAGACGACGGGATAGAGGACGACCGCGAGGACGAGCAGCGCGCCGAGGTGCCAGGCGAGCGAGCCGGTGCTCTTGCGCCCGAGCGCCGGAGCCCTGCGCGGCGGGGCGGAGTCCGTACGCGTACCCGTACTCGTCGCCGTGCCTGTGGTCGTGGGGGTGGTGGTGCTCATCGGGAGGCCTCCTCGTAGTGCACCCACCGCTTCTGGGACCAGAAGAGGACCACCGTCACCAGGGCCACGGCGAGCAGCAGCATCCAGGCCATCGCGGAGGCGAAGCCCATCTGGGCCTCCTTGAAGCCCTTCTGGTACAGGTAACAGGTGTAGACGAGCGTGGAGTCGGCCGGTCCGCAGGTGGCATTGGAGACGACGTACGCGGAACCGAAGATCTGGAACGAGTGGATGGTCTCCAGCAGCACGTTGAAGAACAGCACCGGGGAAATCATCGGCAGGGTGATGCTCCAGAACCGCTTGAACGGTCCGGCGCCGTCGACCTCGGCCGCCTCGTACAGCTCCTTCGGTACCTGCTTCAGACCGGCGAGGAAGATGACCATGGGTGCGCCGAACTGCCAGACGGTGAGCGCCACCAGGCTGTAGAGCACCCAGTCCGGGTTGCCGACCCAGCCGCCCACGTCGAACCCGAGGAACGACTGCGTACGGTCCACGGCGGCGTCGTCGGAGAACAGCGCGCGCCACACGAAGCCGATGGACACGCTCGCGCCGATCAGCGAGGGGGCGTAGAACGCGGCCCGGTAGAAGGCCTGTCCGCGGCGGCTCTGGGCGAGCAGCAGGGCCACCCCGAGCGCGAGGAGCAGTTTCAGGGGGGTGCCGATGACGACGTACTTCGCCGTCACCTCGACCGACTTCTGCCACCGGGGATCGTCGAGCATCCTGGTGAAGTTGTCGAAGCCGATCCACTTCGGGGAGTCGAAGAGGTTGTAGTCGGTGAACGCGAAATACAGCGATGCGGCCATGGGCCCCGCGGTCAGCAGCAGAAAGCCCGCGATCCAGGGGGACATGAAGAGGTAGCCGGCGAGATTCTCCCGGCGGCCCCGTCGCCGCACGGCGACGGGACGGCCGGGACGCTTCTCCGGGGCATCCGGCGGAGAGTCCTTGATGAGCGTCGTCACTGCTGTTCCCATCAGGTGGCGAGGGCGGTCTTCGCCTCGGAGAAGAACTGCTTGACCGCGTCGGAGACCTTCGTCTTGCCCGTCGACATGTCACCGGCGACCCGCAGGAACGCGGCCTCCACCGTGTCGGCGCCCGCCGGGTGCGGTGTGATGGTCCCGAGCAGTCCGGCCTCGGCGACGTCCGCCTCGTACTTCGCGATCGCCTGGTTGGGGGCGTCCGTCGGCTTGTACGCCTCGAACTGCTCGGTGGTGGCGAGGATGCCGCGGTCGTAGCCCATGATCTTGCCGACCTCGGGGTCGTGGACCATGAAGGAGATGAACTGGGCGACTTCCTCGGGGTGCTTGGTCCGCGCGAAACCGCTCAGCATGAGCGAGCCGAGGTACTGGCCCGTCTCCTTGCCGTCGGTCGTGGGGATCGGCGCCAGGCCGTAGCTGCTGTCGCCCTCCGTGGTGTAGCGCACGGTGAAGTTGTCCCAGGTGAACTCGGACGCCCCGTCCCCGGAGGCCAGCGCCGACTTGGGCTTGAGCTGCTCGACCTTCTTCGGGTCGGTGACGATGCCGGCCTTGACGCGGTTGTAGCCGTCCTGCCACCACTCCGTCAGATCGGCCTCGTCGAAACCGAGTCCGTCCTCGGTGAAGAACGCCTTGCCGTTCTGGCGCAGATAGAGGTCGTAGAGGTACATGATCCCGAAGTAGCCGGTGTCACCCGCCACCTTCTGGGTGTCGTGGATCTTCTTGAGCGCGGCGAAGTACTCGTCCCAGGTCCAGCCCTGCTCGGCCTTCACGCCGGCGGCTTTGAAGACTTTCTCGTCGATGACGAGTGACATGGTGTTGGAGCCGACGGGCACGCCGAGCAGTTTTCCGTCGACCTCGCCGACCTTCTCGACTCCCGCCCGGAAGTTCTTGAGGTCCAGATTTCCCGCGTCCACTTGCGACTTGAGGTCGAGCAGAACACTTCTCTTGTCGTACTTCCGCAGGAATGCGACCGCGTTCTGGAATACGTCCGGCGGATTACCGCCCGCGGCCTGGGTCTGGAACTTCTCCCAAAAGGCCACGTAATCCTGGAAGTCCGTCTTCACCTTGATCTTCGGGTATTTCTTCTCGAAGAGCTTGATGGACTGGTTGATGCGCTTGGCGCGCTCCTCGGCACCCCACCAGGCGAAGCGGATCTCGACCGTGCCGTCGCCCGACCCGCCGCCGTCTCCCCCACAGCCCGTGGTCGCGGCCAGCCCCGCCGTCGCGAGCGACGCCCCGGCCACTTTGAGGACCGTCCGCCTCTCGACACTCCCGTTTATCCCCACAGTCGGGCCTCCTCGCGACGTCACTGTCCGCTGCCATGAATCGTTTCAAGTAAGCGCTTGCTGGCACAAGGTACGGAGGCCCTCAGCGGCCGTCAATGATTCGGACAGGAATTGATGTGAACCGCCTCGCGGACGCGTGAGCGTCAACTGGGACGAACTGACTACGGAGTTGGGCGACTGCGCAGGTAGAGGGGGGTGGGGCCGGGCGGCCGCCCTGTTGAGCCCTGGCGTCACGCGTGGAGCCCTGGCGTCACGCGGCGAGGCTCGTGCCCCCTCGGGGCGGGACGCGCCGCCCGTCGAGGCGGGACGCGGGCGAGGCCTAGAGCTGCGAGCGGTGCACACGACTGCTGCCGCTGGGCGACTGCTGTATGGCTGGCGTACGGCTGTCGGACGCATATGGGGGCGAGGGCACGGATTGCGGACCGTGGGCCGCGGCTGCGGGGGGCCGTGCCGGGTGCCGGGTGAACTTCCGGCGGGCGGAGGTGTTCCGAACGCCGACAGGCGGCTTGGGTCCACGGAACTCGTGGACCCAAGCCGCCTGTCGGCAGTGTGGGCGATACTGGGATCGAACCAGTGACCTCTTCGGTGTGAACGAAGCGCTCTCCCGCTGAGCTAATCGCCCGGGCGCAGGAAGTAGATTACCCCATGTCAGGGCGTGCGTCCGACCGGCCCGTGCGTGCGTGAACCGCCGCTACTCCTTGATGTTCCACGGCATCTCGATGCCGAACTTCCACACGTACACCCCGACCAGTACCGCGATGATCACCAGCCCGATGGTCGTCAGGATGATGTTGCGGCGGCGGACCTTCGGGTCGAGAGCCTTCTGTGTGGCCTCGGTGACTTTGCGTTTCGTCCAGCGGAGCACCAGCTGCGCCCAGACGAACTCGGTCGCCCAGATCGCCATACCGCCGAAGATCACCAGCCAGCCCGGGCCGGGCAGAGGCAGCATGATCACGCCGGCCACGACGACCGCGAGACCCACTACGAAGACGCCCACCTGCCAGCTCAGGTGCAGCATGCGGCGTGCCTGGATGAATTGCGGCGCACGGGATCCGAGCGCCGGCTCGCTCTTGGTTTCGTCGGCCGCCACGGCGACCTCCCCCGTTCGGTCACTCCCCGTATTCATACGGCCAAACCCTACCGGACGGAAACCGGTCACCGGAATGGTCGTAGTGCGCGAACGAGGACTCGGCCGGATGAGGTACCTAAAGACACGCAAAACACTCAGAGGGGTTTACAACGGCACCGTAGGTGGCATGTCGATTTCGCCGACGTGCGAATCCCCGAGCGCACACTGAGCGAAAGGCCCTGGCGCTTATGAACACCACGGTCAGCTGCGAGCTGCACCTGCGCCTCGTTGTGTCGAGCGAGTCCTCTCTGCCTGTCCCCGCAGGCCTGCGGTACGACACGGCCGATCCCTACGCCGTGCACGCCACCTTCCACACCGGAGCGGAGGAGACTGTCGAGTGGGTGTTCGCCCGCGACCTTCTCGCCGAGGGCCTGCACCGGCCCACCGGTACCGGCGACGTCCGAGTCTGGCCGTCCCGCAGTCACGGTCAGGGCGTCGTGTGCATCGCCCTGAGCTCTCCGGAGGGCGAAGCTCTGCTGGAGGCCCCTGCGCGGGCCCTGGAGTCGTTCCTGAAGCGCACCGACGCCGCCGTGCCTCCCGGCACGGAACACCGGCACTTCGATCTCGATACGGAGCTCTCACACATCCTGGCCGAAAGCTAGGACGAGGCTTCGTACCAAGCCGCCCGGCGCCGTCCACTCGGGGAGACGGCTCGGGCTCAGACAACCGCATATGGATGACATGGGCGCCGTCTCCGCGTTAGCGCGCGGGGGCGGCGCCCGTGCGGTTCCCTGCCGGGTACGTGTCGTTTCCAACTGATTGCGCCGTTCCCCGCGCCCCCGGGTGGGTCGGGCTGCACGCCGTGTGGCCGGTGCACGCCGGTCTGCGTTGAGCGCGCCGTTCCCCGCGCCCCCGGGTGAGTGGGGCTGCACGTCGTCCCGGGCTGAGCGCAGCTCGTTCCCGGGGGTGTGGTGTTTTTCGTGGCCCCGAGGGTGGTGGGGCAGCGGGCCGGTCCTGGGGGGCGGAGGGCTGGGCCCGGTGTCGCGGGGCCTGGAGCCGCTAGCATCGGCCAGCATCGGCGGGCGTTCGCCCGACCTTCAGGCCAGGGAGCGAAACGTGCTGATCACCCACGACACCCGGTGTGCCCTCGACACCGTGGTCGATCTGGTGAACACCGCACCGGATGACGACACCCCGGACGGACTCGTGAACCTCGCGGCACTGCTCGACTTCGTGCGAAAACACGACATGAGCGATGTCGGGACCCTGTCCGAGCTCGATCTCTCGGCGGTGCGCCGGATCCGGGGGCGTTTCGCCGCGGTGTTCGCCGCCCCGGACGCCCGTACCGCCGCCTCGCTCATCAACGAGCTGGTCGCCGCCGCCGGCACCACGCCGCGTCTCACCAACCATGACGGCTACGACTGGCACGTGCACTACTTCGCGCCCGGCGCGTCCGTCGCCGACCATCTCGCCGCGGACTGCGGCATGGCGCTGGCGTTCTTCGTGGTGGCCGGAGAAGAGGAACGGCTGCGCCGCTGTGAGGCACCGGACTGCCGACGCGCCTTCGTCGATCTCTCCCGCAACCGCTCCCGCCGCTACTGCGACAGCCGCACCTGCGGAAACCGCCTGCATGTGGCCGCCTACCGGGCGCGGCGCAAGGAAGCGGCAGGCTGACGGAGTCCTCAGCGGGTGACGCCGGGGACTCCGCGTACGGCTCAGAGCAGCAGCAGATCGTGCAGCGAAGCCATGAGCAGCAAACAGCCGATCACCGCAAGGAAGATCATCAGCGGTGGCTGAGAAAGCGCGAAGAGACAACCCCGCCGCTCCTCGGGAGGAACCACGGTGTCGCTCTGGGTTGTGTCCAGCATCTCGCCGCGATGATGACGCAGCCGAGACGCCCTACGCGATCAACACGCCCGGATTATGGGGGAGTTAGCCGAAATCCGTGACACGGTGTTCCACGATCTGGGATACGCGGGTGTGAGGCCGTCGACACGACCGGTCTGGCGAGCGGTGAGGGAGGGCGGACGTGGGTTCAGACGGCTGCTCTCAGCGCGGCTCGTAGCGGCGCGTCAGACGATCCTCGCGTGCCGCTGATTCTGCTTCCTCATATCCCGTGCTTCTTCAGGATCGCCTCGATGTCGCTGAAGTCCTCCCCCGCCGGGGCCTTGCGCGGCTTGGGCTCGGGACGGACCGCCGGACGGGATGCCGCCGGGCCCAGGGAGGGCGCGGAGGCCGCCGGAGCCACCGCGTCGCGCTGCGCGGCCCGGGCCGCCCTGCGCTCCTTGCGGGTGCCGCCCGTACGCCGCTCCACGGCGCGCGTGGTCATGAACAGCAGCCAGGCCGCTCCGAGCACGCCGAACCCGGCCCAGGCCGTCGGGCTGAAGGCCGTGTCGGCCGCCCATTCGACGACCCCGGTCATCACCAGGCCGAGCGGCACCAGCGAGTACGCGGCAAGGCGGGCCGCGGTGAGAAGACGTTTGCGGTACGCGGTGACCGCGGCGATGCCCAGGCCTGCCGCGGCCACGGCGGAACAGACGGTCTCGGCAATCATCCGGTCCTCCAGGCAGGTCGGGCGGGGTCGGGCAGGGGTACTTCGTCCCTTCCATCCTGCACCGCCGCATGCCCGGTATGCCATGGTCCGGGGAGACCTCAGGGACATCTCCGGGTCGGGTCCTCCTGAGGTGCCGGTCCGACCCGGGTCCGCCGGAGGTCCCGGTTGGGGTGCGCGGGTCCCGGCTGGGAGACTGGCCCCATGAGCGACTCCTCCCCCGCCCGCGCCGCCGTCCCCGTACTGGACATCTGGTGCGAACTGCAGTGCCCGGACTGCCGTAGTGCCCTCGACGACCTGCGCGCGCTGCGTGCCCGCTACGGCGACCGGCTGGAGCTGCGGCTGCGGCACTTCCCGCTGGAGAAGCACAAGCACGCGTTCGCGGCGGCCCAGGCCGCCGAGGAGGCCGCGGAACAGGGCAAGGCCTGGCCGTACGTCGAAGCGGTGCTGGAGCGCGTGGCGGAGCTGGACCGTGACGGGGAGGCGGTCCTCCTCGATGTGGCCCGTGGTCTCGGCCTGGACGCCGAGGAGTTCGACACGGCCCTCATCGACGGCCGGCACATCCTGATCGTCGATGCCGACCAGGCCGAGGGCAAGGCCATCGGCGTGACCGGCACGCCGACGTACGTCATCGACGGCGAGCGCCTGGACGGCGGCAAGAGCCAGGACGGGTTGCGCGAGCGCGTCGAGGAGATCGTGGACCGCCTGCTGGCCGCGCCGGACGCCTGACGCTCACCTCCTCCGTCCTTCCCGGCCGCTCCACCCGCCCCGGCCGCTCCACCGGCCCGGGCGGCTCCCCCGGCTCGGTTCCGGCGGCTCCGGCCCGCCCCCGCCGCTACAGCAAGTCCTTGTAGAAGTGGTACGTCGTCGCCTCGTAGCCGAGCGACTCGTACAGCCGCTCGGCCGGGGTGTTGCCGGTGAAGACGTTCAGGCGGACACCGGCGCGTCCGGCGGCGTGTGCCCGTGCCTCGGCGAGGAGCATCAGCGAGCGGCCGTGCCCCCGGCCCCGGTGGCTCTCGTCGACGTCGACGCGGTAGACGAACGCCCAGCCGTCACGCGACGCCACCCACAGCACGCCCACCACGGTTCCGTCGTGCTCCAGGACGTCCAGGTCCGTGCCCGCGCTGCCGAGTCCGTCCGGCAACAAGGTGGCGTAGTCCCGGTCGGCCTTGGCACGGGCCTCGGCCCCGGGCACCCCGCGGGTGATCCACTCCTGGGTGTAGGCCTCCTTGGCCCGCACCATCCAGGGTGTGAACTCGTCCTCCGTCATGGCACGGCCCCGGCTGCCGGCCGGGAGTTCGGGCGCAGGCGCGCCGAGCCGCTTCTCCATGGCGCGGTTGCGGACCACGTAACCGAGGGCCGTCGTGAGCCGCAGGGCCGCCGCCGCGTCGGCGGGTACCGACACCTCGATCCGCCGGCAGCCCCAGCCGCGCGCCACCTCCTCCGCGGCGAGCGCGGCCACCGTGCCCCTGCCGCGCCCACGGTCCGGCTCCTCGATGCCCAGTTCGTGGATCCGGGCGACGGAGGGGCCGGAACCAGGGTCGGTGGCGAGATGTATCGCGCCCACGGGACGGCTGTTCACACAGACCGTGTAATGGCGGGAGAGCGCCCCGCCGGCGTCACGCTGAAGCGGCTCGGTCGGCCGCAGGGTGGTGGTCATCAGGGGTGTTGTACCCGTCCGGACGCCCTCACGCCATCGAGTTCGGCCGCCGGTTCCGACGAGTCACCGCACGACGACCGGCCCAGGGATCGGCTCAGGGACCGACCCGGAGACCGACCCGGAGACCGACCTCAGGGATCCAGGTCGTCGGCCGCCCGCTCGGCGAAGATCCGCATGGCCTTCGCGGTCACCGGGCCCGGCGCGCCCGGCAGTTCGCGGCCGTCGACCCGGTGCACGGCCTGCACATCGCGCAGCGTCGAGGTCAGGAAGACCTCCTCGGCCCGCTCCAGGACGTCCAGCGGGAGGTCGGTCTCCTTGGCGCCGGTCCACTCGACGGTGAGGGCGCGCGTGATGCCCGCGAGGCAGCCCGAGGCGACGGGCGGGGTGTGGATCTCGCCGTCGAGGACGACGAAGACGTTGGACCCCGTGCCCTCGCAGAGCTGTCCGACCGTGTTCGCGAACAGCGCCTCCGAACCGCCGTGCTCGCGCGCGCGGGCGAGGGCGACGACGTTCTCGGCGTACGACGTCGTCTTCAGGCCCGTCAGCGCGCCGCGCTCGTTGCGCGTCCAGGGGACGGTGATCACGGCGGTGGAGTCGGGGCGGCGGGCGGACTCCGCCAGCGCCACGACCAGGGTCGGCCCCTGCTCCCCACGGTCCGAGCCGAGCGGCCCGTGACCGCCGGTGTACGTGATCCGCAGGCGGCCGAGCGGCACGGGATTGGCGTCCAGGACGGCCGCGCAGGCCCTGAGCAGCTCGTCGCGGTCGGGTTCGGGCAGTCCGAGGCCGCTCGCCGAGCGCGCCAGGCGGTCGAGGTGCCTGGTGAGCGCGAAGGTGCGGCCGTCGGTCGCCTTCACCGTCTCGAAGATGCCGTCGCCCACCGTCAGTCCGTGGTCGAACACGGAGACACGGGCCGACTCGCTGTCCTGCAGCCCGCCGTCGAGCCAGATCTTCACTGAACCTCACCTCACGAGAACGACGAGAACGTGCCGGGTCACCGGCCTGACGTGCGCTTCCGGCCGGAGACTCCGGGGCCCCGCGCGGACATGAGCCCACCCGCCTCCGCCGCGTCGTACGCCCCTGGGTACTCCCCCGACGCTACAGCGAGCAGCCGGGCGGCCTTCAGCTCGGTCTCCTCCCACTCTCGCCGGGGATCCGAGCCCCAGGTGATGCCCGCGCCGGAGCCGAAGCGCAGCACACCCTCGGCCCGGTCGATCCAGAAGGTGCGGATCCCGACGGCCAGTTCCCCGGTGCCGCGGTCGGCGTCGACCCAGCCGATGCCGCCGCAGTACGGCCCTCGGGGAGCCGTCTCCAGTTCTTCGATGATCCGCAGGGCGCTGGACTTGGGGGCGCCGGTGACGGATCCGGGCGGGAAGGTCGCACCCAGCAGTTCCGGCCAGCCCACGTTCTCGCGCAGTTCGCCGCGGACGGTGGAGACGAGGTGGACGAGGCCGGGATGTTTCTCGACGACACACAGGTCGGGCACGGTCACGCTGCCTGCGGCACACACCCGGCCGAGGTCGTTGCGGACCAGGTCCACGATCATCACGTTCTCGGCGTGATCCTTTTCGAGGAGGTCCGCCTCGGTGCGTCCCGTGCCCTTGATCGGACCCGACTCGACGACACGGCCGGTGCGGCGCAGGAAGAGTTCCGGGGACGCGGTGGCTATGTCGACCCCGTGGCCCGGGAGGCGAATCGTTCCGGCGTACGGTGCCGGGTTGCCGCGGGCCAGCAGGGCGGTCAGCGCGTCCACGTCGGCGTCCGGGGCGATGGGCGCGGACAGGACCCGGCAGAGGTTCGCCTGGTACACCTCGCCCGCCGCGATGAGCTCACGTATGCGGCGTACACCCGCCGTGTACGCGGCGCGGTCGAGCGACGACGTCCAGTCGCCGGCCGCGGGTCCCGTCCACCGGCCCGGCACCGGCGCCGGTACGGCCTCGGTGCGTACGTCCGCGAAACGGGCGCAGACCACGCGGCCCTCGAAGTCGGCGGCGACGGCCCAGAAGCCGCTGGAGTCGAGGGCCGAGGGATCGTCGGTGACCTCGACGAGGCCGGTCGCGACGAGGCCGCCGAAGCGGGCGAGAGCTGGGAGGTCGTGCACAACCGTGAGTCTATGGTGGGTGACCTGCGGGTGCCTCGGCCGTGTCCTGGAGCGGGCGTAACGCAGCACGCTGCGCAAACGCGTTTTTGTGCTGGCCCCGGTATCCGCTAGAGTTCAACACGTCGCCGGGACGCGAGAGCCGACCGGAAACGACAAGCGGACGTAGCTCAGTTGGTAGAGCGCAACCTTGCCAAGGTTGAGGTCGCCAGTTCGAACCTGGTCGTCCGCTCGCAGGAAGTGGGGGATCTTCCCGACCCCCCGCGCTCCTGGTGGAGTGGCCGAGAGGCGAGGCAACGGCCTGCAAAGCCGTCTACACGGGTTCAAATCCCGTCTCCACCTCCAAGGACGATTAGCTCAGCGGGAGAGCGCTTCCCTGACACGGAAGAGGTCACTGGTTCAATCCCAGTATCGTCCACTGATCCGGTTCACCGGATCCCCGCGCGATTAGCTCAGCGGGAGAGCGCTTCCCTGACACGGAAGAGGTCACTGGTTCAATCCCAGTATCGCGCACGCAGTACTAGCAGTACGTAGTACAGGCAGTACGTAGTACCTGAGCGGTACGCATCACCAGCAGGGCCCCCGCGCGATTAGCTCAGCGGGAGAGCGCTTCCCTGACACGGAAGAGGTCACTGGTTCAATCCCAGTATCGCGCACCAGCCGAAGCCCCCGGCCGTCTCGTACGGTCGGGGGCTTCGTCGTTCCTCGGAGCAGGGCGGGACCGGTCAGGGCCGGTCGCGACCGGTCAGGAGGAGAAGAGCATGTGGCCGAAGCCCTTCTGACGCTTGTGGCCGTAGTGACCACCGTGACCGCCGTGGCCGCCGTGCTGCGGAGCCCCCCAGGCGGGCGCGGGGGCGGACGGGTAGGCCTGCGGGGCACCCGGGGGCGGCGGGCCGGGCTGCGACCACTGACCCTCCAGGCGGGTCAGCGACTCCAGCTCGCCGTAGTCGAGAAAGATCCCCCGGCAACCGCTGCACTGCTCGATCTGGACACCATTGCGGTTGTACGTGTGCATCGGCGCATGGCACTTCGGACACTGCATGCTCGGCTCAACTCCTCGCCTGTCGGTACTGCTTCCGCCAGGACAGACTCTGCCCGGCTGCGGTCGGTTGCACCCTACGTCGCGAAGTCCGGTGCCAACTCGGGCGGGTGCGCCGCCATTCGGTCACATGCGTCGATCACGGACGTCTCGACCTCGTCCAACGGGCGCCCGCCCGCGACCGACTTGGCGATCGCCTGGGCCGCGGTCTGCACGCTCAGGGCGCGGGCCGGCACATCGAGGGCCGGCCAGGGGTCGCTGTCCGCGGGAACGGCCGTGCCCCCGGCCTTCCGGTACGCGGTGAGGAAACGCGTCCACTCGTCGGGCGGGAGAAGCCCGCAGGCGAACCAGGCGGCGGGGCGGGCCAGATCCCAGGCGGGATCGCCGCGGCCGAGGTCGTCGATGTCGATGAGCAACCAGTCGCCGCTCCCCGGCCGCACCAGCTGGCCCAGGTGGAGGTCGCCGTGGCACAGCGTGCCCAGGTCCGGCATGGGGGCCTCGTCCCGCGCCCAGGCGGGCAGGACGGCCCAGGCACGCAGTACGGGGGCGGCCGCCGGGTGCGGGCCCGCCGCCCGGAGCCGGGCGACCGCGCGGGCCGCCTTCGCCGGGCCGCGCATGGGAGGAAGGCCGGGCGGGAGGACGGAGTCCGGAGTCCGGTGCAGCCGCGCGAGAAGGGCCGCGGCCTCCTCCCAGGGGGCGGCGTCCGGGTCCTCACGGTCCACGGGAGTGCCGTAGGACCAGAAGGTGACCGGTCTGCCGTCCAGCTCGGCCGCGCCCGGCCCGTGCGGCGGCAGGAGGATGCCGGCGAGCGCGGGGTGCGCGGCCACGGCCAGTCGCGCCGCGAGCCCCGCGAGGTCGGTACCGGCGGCGTGCGCCTTCGCCACCGTGGCGCCGTGCCGGACGACGGTGCCGTCGGGACGGTCGGCCAGCACGGAGGTGTCCGCGCCGCAGACGCAGGCCTCCGCCGCCGGATGGGCGGCGGCCCGCACCTTCGCGCTGAGCGCGGGCAGCACATCTGCGGTCACTCGGGTCCCCCTGAAGTCGTACGATCCCGTCCCCGTCCCGCGTGGGCGGGTCCACAGGGTCTCAGGCACGGGTCTCAGGTGCGTACGCAGGCAAAGCAATGCGGGCGCAGCTCCCCAGCTGCGCCCGCATTTTTTGCCGTCCGCCGCACCCCCGTCCCCACGGGGTTTCATGGCCGGATGTCCCCGCCCGGACCGCTCTTCCGGGCCTGGGGCGCCGCTCAGCGCCCCAGCATCACGCCCACGGACGACGCCTGTGTGACCACTGCCTCCCAGCCGCCGAAGACGACCACGAGCAGGGTGGCCAGAGGGAGGACCATGGCCGTCGCCACCAGGGGGTGGCGTCGGCCGGACCGGCTGGGCCCGAACGCGGCGGTGTACGCCTTGCGTCCCTGTGCGCGGATCATGGTCCGCGATGCCGTGTCAGCCATGGTCCCTCTCCTGACCGTTCTGTTGAAAAGCTTCCGATGTCCGGCTCTTGCGATGTCCGGCTCTTGACAGCCGGCTTCTGACGGTCGGCTCTCGATATCTGGCAGCGGCGGGTGTCTGACCTCGGGGGACGAGTGCTGCCACCCGCCGCTTGACAACAAATCTAGGCGGGAGGGGCGTGCGGGTCGTCATGCCCTCGTACCTATTGCCGGGCCTCCCGGAGGATGAGCGGTGACCTGCGGAGTACTCCCCTGGGTGGAGAAGAGGTCCTAGGTCTCGGGGGTTTCCCGGAGGGGACGTCCGGTCTGTTCCGAGCTGTCCTCCCTCGGGACCGGTTGTTCGACGAGTGCGAGCACCCGAGTGGCCATGAAGCGGGCCGTCCGGACGACTGATCCACTCCTGGTGACTTCGCTCACTTCGACCACCCCTCTGCGGACCGCCGTCTCCACCCGACGGCCCGCCCGGCTGGCCACCACCTCGTACGTACGGGTTGTGTCTCCCGCGTCGACCACTATCTCCACGCGATCACCCTTCACGGGCCCAATCCCCCTTCTGCGAGCGATGGTTGGGAATCCGCGCAGCTCAACGCCGCCGCAGTCCCCCGTCCCCTGACCACCTTTCAAGTTTCCCACCCGGCACTGACAATCGGTCGGGCCGCGAGGGCGCGGCCTCTGCGCGGACCCGGCCGCGGAAACGTAAGCTGTGGCTCGTCAAACGGACCGGGCAGCGGGGATGGACATGGCGATGATGCGCCTGAGGCGCGAGGACCCGCGTGTCGTCGGCTCGTTCAGGCTTCACCGACGGCTCGGCGCGGGCGGGATGGGCGTTGTCTATCTGGGCTCCGACCGGCGTGGCCAGCGGGTCGCGCTGAAGGTGATCCGGCCCGACCTCGCGGAGGACCAGGAGTTCAGGTCGCGCTTCGCCCGCGAGGTGTCGGCGGCGCGGCGGATCAGGGGCGGGTGCACCGCGCGGCTCGTCGCCGCGGATCTGGAGGCCGAACGGCCCTGGTTCGCGACGCAGTACGTCCCCGGGCCCTCGCTGCACGACAAGGTCGCCGAGGACGGGCCGCTCTTCGCGTCCGAGGTCGCGTCCGTCGGCGCGGCGCTCTCCGAGGGGCTCCTCGCCGTGCACGAGGCCGGCGTCGTGCACCGGGACCTCAAGCCGTCGAACATCCTGCTGTCCCCGAAGGGGCCACGCATCATCGACTTCGGTATCGCCTGGGCGACCGGCGCGAGCACGCTCACGCACGTGGGTACGGCCGTGGGGTCGCCCGGCTTCCTCGCGCCGGAGCAGGTGCGGGGTGCCGCGGTCACGCCGGCCACGGATGTCTTCGCGCTCGGCGCGACGCTGGCGTACGCCGCGACGCAGGACTCGCCCTTCGGGCACGGCAGTTCCGAAGTGATGCTCTACCGGGTGGTGCACGAGGAGCCGCACCTGCACGGTGTGCCCGACGCGCTGGCCCCTCTCGTACGCGCCTGTCTGGCGAAGGATCCCGAGGAGCGGCCCAGCACACTGCAGTTGTCGTTGCGGCTCAAGGAGATCGCGGCGCGGGAGGCGCAGGGCATGGGCGAGGCCCGGCCGCCCGCTCCCCGTGCGGCGGAGGCCGACCGGCCCACGGGGCGGCTCGCCGACGACTACGACTATCCGGAGCAGCGCACTCAGCGGCGTACGCAGGGGACTTCCGCGCCGCGTGGGGGTGGCCGCGGGGGTGCCGGCGGCAGCGGTGGCGGGGGTGTCGGCGGCGGCAAGGGATCCTCGTCGCGGTCCGGGGCTCGGTCGGGCAGCCGTGCCGGGCAGTCCGGGGGTTGGACCGGGGCGCCGCGGAGTGGTGCGGGGCGGGGCGGGCCTCGGACCGGGCCGCGGACCGGGCCTCGCACCACCGGGACGGGGCGGCGGCCCGCGAATCCCCGGCTGTTGCGGCAGCGGCTGTTCGTGTTCGTGGTGGTGACGTTGCTCGTGGCGCTGGCGATCGCGGCGGCGCAGGGGTGTCAGGGGCCTGCTCGGGGGCTTGAGCGTTCGGGCTCCGGTGCGGATGTGCGGCAGGAGCAGGCTTATCGGCCGGGCGGGGTTGGGGTGGGCGGGTAGAGGTTGGCTGCCGGGTGCGGGTGCGCTGTGGCTGGCCGCGCAGTTCCCCGCGCCCCTTGAGGGGGGCTTGGCCGAGCGGCTTGCTTGCATTGGGCGCCCGGGTGCGGGGGCGTTGTGGCTTGTCGCACCGTTCCTCGCGCCCCTGGCGGGGCCCGGCCGGTCGCTGGGGTTCTTTACAGGGTGGGTCTGCCTGTTGCCACCGCGTAGAACGCGACCGCCGCTGCCGCTCCCACGTTCAGGGAGTCGACTCCGTGGGCCATGGGGATGCGGACCCATTCGTCCGCCGCCACCAGGGCCTGGGTGGACAGGCCGTCGCCCTCCGCGCCCAGCATCAGGGCGACCCGGTCCATGCGGTGCGGGGCCACCTCGTCGAGGGTCTTGGCCTTCTCGTCCGGGGTGAGCGCGAGGAGGCCGAAGCCCGCCTCCCTGACCGAGTCGAGCCCCTTGGGCCAGGAGTCCAGGCGTGCGTACGGCACGGCGAAGACGGCGCCCATGGAGACCTTCACCGAACGCCGGTACAGCGGGTCCGCGCAGTCCGGCGAGAGCAGGACCGCGTCCATGCCCAGGGCCGCGGCCGAGCGGAAGATCGCGCCGATGTTGGTGTGGTCGTTGACCGACTCCATGACGACGACCCGGCGGGCCGTGCGGAGCAGGTCGTCGGGGGTCGGCAGCGGTTTGCGCTGCATCGAGGCGAGCGCGCCGCGGTGCACGTGGTACCCGGTGACCTGTTCGGCGAGGTCGGGGCTGACCGCGTAGACCGGGGCCGGGAGTTCGTCGATGACGTCGCGCATGACGTCGACCCACTTGGCGGACAGCAGCATCGAGCGCATCTCGTAACCGGCGTCCTTGGCCCGTCTGATGACCTTCTCGCCCTCGGCGATGAACAGGCCCTCGGCCGGTTCGCGCTTGCGGCGCAGCTCCACGTCGGTCAGGCCTGTGTAGTCACGCAGGCGCGGGTCGGCTGGGTCCTCAACGGTGATGAGATCGGCCACAGGGTGATACTGCCTTGTCCTGGGTGCGGTGCCAACGGCTTGGAACGGGTTGTGTTACCCGGGGTTACTCAGATGTCGGGTCGGAGGTCCCGTCGGACGTCTCGAACGAGCCGTCCGCCCCCACGGTCACGACCTCCCCGATGACGATGACCGCCGGCGGCCGTACCTCCTCGGCCCGGACGGTCTCGCCGACCGTGGCCAGGGTCGCGTCGACACGGCGCTGCGCCGCGGTCGTGCCCTCCTGGACGAGCGCCACGGGGGTGCCGGGCGCCTTGCCGTTCTCGATGAGGGCACGGGCGATGGCGCCGATCTTGTCCACGCCCATCAGGACGACCAGGGTGCCGCGGAGCTTGGCCAGCGCCGCCCAGTCGACGAGGGAGCGTTCGTCGTCGGGGGCCACATGACCGCTCACGACGGTGAACTCGTGGGCGACCCCGCGGTGCGTGACCGGGATGCCCGCCGCGCCCGGGACGGAGATGGAGCTGGAGATGCCAGGGACGACCGTGCAGGAGATGCCCGCCTCGGCCAGCGCCTGCGCCTCCTCCATGCCGCGGCCGAAGACGAAGGGGTCGCCGCCCTTGAGCCGGACCACCGCCTTGCCCTGCAGGGCGTGCTCGATGAGCGCGTTGTTGATGGCCTCCTGGGCCATGAAGCGCCCGTACGGGATCTTCGCCGCGTCGATCACCTCGACGTGCGGCGGGAGTTCGGCGAGCAGGTCGCGCGGGCCCAGGCGGTCGGCGATGACCACGTCCGCCTCGGCGAGGAGCCGCCGGCCGCGGACCGTGATCAGGTCCGGGTCGCCGGGGCCGCCGCCGACCAGGGAGACGCCGGGCGTGCGGGTGCGGTGGTGGCGTGCCACGAGGGTGCCGTCGCGCAGCCCCTCGACCACCGCGTCGCGGATGGCCGCGGTGTGGCGGGGATCGCGGCCCTTGACGTCCGTGGTCAGAACCGCCACCGTGACGCCCTCGCTGTGGCCCGTCGCCGGGGTCCAGGCGGTGGCCTCGTCGGCGTCGTCCGCGCGGACGCACCACACACGGCGGGCCTCCGCCTCCGCGGAGGCCTCGGCGTTCGCCGCGGAGTCAGGCGTGGCGATCAGGACGTACCAGGACTCCGCGAGGTCGCCCGACTCGTACCGGCGCCTCGTCCAGGTCAGTTCGCCCGCGTCCGCCATGGCCTCGACCGACGGGGTCGCGGACGGGGACACGAGCTGGATGTCCGCGCCCGCCGCGATGAGGGCCGGGAGGCGGCGCTGGGCGACCTGGCCGCCGCCGAGGACCACGACACGGCGGCCGGCGAGGCGGAGGCCTACGGGGTAGGCGGGGTTTTCGGCCATGGAGGTGCGGCTCCTCATGCGGGTGGTGCGGGGGGCGCGCTGCGGCGGTGGAGCGGGCCTGACGTGCGGATTTTATGGGGCGGGGTGGTGGGGGTCGGGGTGGGTGGGGGTTCTTTCCCCGACCCCGCCCCTTCCCGAAACCGGGGCTCCTCCCCTGGACCCCCGCGCTACTTCTCGGTTACGCCTGCCGAGTCGAACGTCGCCACCTCGTGCATCGCCCTGGCCGCGCTCTGGACGACCGGGAGGGCCAGGAGGGCGCCGGTGCCCTCGCCGAGGCGGAGGTCGAGGTCGACCAGGGGGCGCAGGCCCAGCTTGTTGAGTGCGGCCACATGGCCGGGCTCGGCGCTGCGGTGGCCGGCGATGCAGGCCGCGAGGACCTCGGGGGCGATAGCGCGGGCGACCAGTGCTGCGGCTCCCGCGCTGACGCCGTCGAGGATCACCGGGGTGCGGAGGGACGCGCCGCCCAGGAGGAGGCCCACCATCGCGGCGTGCTCCAGGCCGCCGATGGCCGCCAGGACGCCGATCGGGTCGGCCGGGTCCGGCTGGTGGAGTTCCAGGGCGCGGCGTACCACGTCGGTCTTGCGCGCCAGGGTCTCGTCGTTGATGCCGGTACCTCGGCCCGTGACCTCGGCAGGGTCGCTGCCGGTGTAGACGGAGATCAGGGCGGCCGACGCCGTGGTGTTGGCGATGCCCATCTCACCGGTGATCAGCGCCTTGTTCCCGGCCGCCACCAGGTCGCGGGCGGTCTCGATGCCCACCTCGATGGCCGACCTGACCTCCTCGCGGGTCAGCGCGGGACCGGTCGTCATGTCGGCGGTGCCCGCCCGGACCTTGCGCGGCAGCAGGCCCGGGGTCGCGGGCAGGTCGGAGGCCACACCCACGTCGACGACGCAGACCTCGGCGCCGACCTGGGCGGCGAAGGCGTTGCAGACCGCGCCGCCGCCGAGGATGTTGGCCACCATCTGGCCCGTGACCTCCTGCGGCCACGGGGTGACGCCCTGGGCGTGTACGCCGTGGTCGCCCGCGAAGATCGCGACGGCGGCCGGTTCCGGGATCGGCGGCGGGCACATCCGGGACAGGCCGGAGAGCTGCGCGGAGATGATCTCCAGCATGCCGAGGGCACCGGCCGGCTTGGTCATGCGCTTCTGGCGCTCCCAGGCCTCGCCGAGCGCCTTGGCGTCCAGCGGCCGGATGTTGGTGATCGTCTCGGCGAGCAGGTCGTGCGGCTCCTCGCCGGGCAGCGCGCGACGGCCGTACGTCTCCTCGTGGACGACCCAGGACAGCGGGCGGCGCTTGGACCAGCCCGACTGCATCAGCTCGGGCTCGTCCGGGAACTCGTCGACGTAGCCGACACAGAGGTAGGCGACGACCTCCAGGTGCTCGGGCAGGCCGAGACCCCGGACCATCTCGCGCTCGTCGAAGAAGCTGACCCAGCCCACGCCCAGGCCCTCGGCACGGGCCGCGAGCCACAGGTTCTCCACGGCGAGCGCCGAGGAGTACGGGGCCATCTGCGGCTGGGTGTGGCGGCCCAGCGTGTGACGGCCGCCGCGGGTCGGGTCGGCGGTGACGACGATGTTCACCGGGGTGTCGAGGATCGCCTCGATCTTCAGTTCCTTGAACTGCTTCGCTCGGCCCTTGGGAAGCGACTTGGCGTACGCCTCCCGCTGGCGCGCGGCCAGTTCGTGCATCGAACGCCGGGTCTCGGCGGAGCGGATGACGACGAAGTCCCAGGGCTGCGAGTGGCCGACGGACGGCGCCGTGTGGGCCGCCTCCAGGACGCGGAGCAGCACGTCGTGCGGGATGGGGTCGCTGCGGAAGCCGTTGCGGATGTCGCGGCGCTCGCGCATCACACGCAGGACGGCCTCGCGCTCGGCGTCGTCGTAGCCGGGCGCGGCCGGGCCGGTGGACTCATGTGTCTGGGCCACGGCGGCCGTGCTCTCTTCCTGGTCGGCGGCCCGGGTGTCCAGGTCTTCCGCCTGCTGTGCGACTACGGGCTCCGGGCTGTCGTCCTCGGACTCGGCCCCGGCCTCGGCTCCGGCCTCGACGGGAGCCGCCGGTGCGGGAAGCGTCCCGGCCTCGGGGACCGGCTCGGCCTCCCGGGGGGCCGGCAGTACGAGGATCGGCTCCTCGTCGGGATCGAGGTCGGGGTCGGAGTCGGGGGCCGGGTCGATGTCGGTCTCCGCGGCCGGTACCGATGCGAGGGCCTGTTCGGGTACGGATTCGGGTACGGGCTCCGGCGCGGGCTGCTCGACCGGAGCCGCGGCCGGGGTCGCCGTGCCTTCGGCGGGCTGCTCCACCCGCTCCTCCGCGACGGGCTGCACGGTCATGCCGTGCGGCGGGGTGGGAGCGAGGTACGGGACGGACGGGACCGCGCCCTCGACCGGCACGAACTGTCCGACCTGATCGGTCTGATCAACCTGTCCGACCTGGTTGATCTGTCCGACCTGGTCGGTCTCTGCGGCTTGTCCGGCAGGCTGCTCAGCCGCATGGAACTCGTCCTGGGGCTGGGCCGCCTCGGCGTGTGCGGTGGCGTCGGGCTGTGGCGCGGCGGGAGCACCGGCGCTCGGGTCGGCGCCCTCCGCGACCTCCACCGGCGCACCGGGTTCGGCAGGCGCGGCGAAGTGCGGGGCCTCGGCGGCCTCCTGGAACTGGCCGGCCTCCGCGACGACGACGGGCTCGGCCTGCATCGACTGCGGCTGCGGCTCCTGGAAGCCGGTGTGCGGTCCGGCCTCGGCGAAGGGGGCTGCCGTGTCCTGAGTCTGCGGTTCCAGCGGGTGGACGGGCGGCGGGACCTGACCCTCGTACACGGGCTGCTGTGCCGCGTCTTCGACCGGCTGGACCTGGGAGGGTTCGGGCGCCACGGCGGCGTACTGTCCGGCCTCGTCCGGGCCGGCGAAGTGGACGGCGGCGGGCGCGTCCGGGAAGGACGCCGGCTGAGGGGCGTGCGCGAACTCCGGGAGCGCCTGGGCGTACTCGGGGCCGTGGCCCCCTTCCGGAGCCTGCGGGAACAGCGAACCGTCGGCGAGCTGAGGGGCCTGCGCGTAGTCCTGGACCATGACCGGTTCCGGAACCTGGACGGCATCCGGGACCTGGACGGCCTCCGCGGGCTGGGCGATCTCGGCCGACTGCGGCTGCGGCTGATCAGCGGACGGGGCCTGGGCCTGAACCGGTTCCGGCTGCGGAGGAACGTACGCCTCCTGGGGAGCCTCCTCGTGAGCCTGCCCGGGCACCTGCCCGGGAACCTGCGCGCCCTCCGTGGCCTCCACGGCGGCCACCGCCGGGTCCACCACGGCCTGAGCCGGGTCCACCACGCTCTCGGCCTGCTCCACGACTGCCGGCGCGGGCACTGCCTCAGGATCCGGGTCAGCACCCGAAACGTCCTGTGCCTGCGCCTGCACCTGCGCCTGTACCTGCGCGTGCGTCTGCGGAACCCCTGCCGCCTGCTCCAACGGAGCGGCAGCCTCCGGGCTCTCGGCGAGCGACGGCCCGGCCCCCACGCCGGGCGCATGCACCTCCGACGCCTGCGCGTCGGGCGCCTGCGCGACCGCCGTACCCCCCGCGGTCACCGGAGCGCCCGCGTACGCCCCCGCACCCTCCGGGAAGACCGTTTCTGCAGGCGTCCCCTCGGGAACGACCTGTGCCACCGGAGGCGCGACCTGGACCTGGGCCCGGGCGCCCCACGGAGACGCGCCCTGCAACGCGATCTCGTCACGCGGCGCGTCGAGGTACTCGGGACCGGACGGGGCCGGGCCGGTCTGCCGTACGGGGAACGGGGTGCCCGGGGCCCCCGCAGGACCGCGGTCGGCGAGCGAACGCACCGGGCTGCCGGCACCGTCCGGGGTCGGCGGGCCGAGGTGCAGCGGGCGACGGGCGACGGGCGGCTGCGGCGCGGAGGACGACATCCGGACGGCGCTGAGGTCGACCGAACCGCTGTCACGGCCCGACGTCTCGTGCGGTCCTGGCTCGTGGACGGCCTCGACGACCGGCACCGGAACCGGTGGGGCCACCTCGTTGCCCCACGCACCCTGGGCGCCCGGCAGCAGCAACAGGTCTTCGTCTTCGGCGGTGGGCTCGGAGAGGTAGGTGTACGCACCGGGGGCGGGGACGCCCGGCTGCTCCACCATGCCTGCGTTCTCCGGCAGTCCCTCGCCCGGGACCTGGCCGGTGTCGGTCATGCGTACCCCTCGCCCATCGGTTTAGTGCTCCTACGACCTGCTCGTCCGGGGCGGCGCACCGACCGCCCGTCATGAGAACGAGCACACGGGCCGGGCGGCACGAACGACCGGTCGACAAAGCCATTAACTGGCATTGTCGCGGTCGGCCCGCCACCGCGACAGGGTGATCCGTCACGGCCCGCTGTGGACTGCGCCACTTTGCGCGTCCTCCGGTTCTGCCGTACCACACGCCCCTCAAAATGGGTGCGTTTCGCGGGCATTGACCGGCGAAATACCGGACAACCCGATTGCAGTACAACGATCGGCCAGCCTACCGCGCGCAGTACGACAACAGGATCACAGGACGCGATCGAGCGGTGACCCCGCCCCGCACCACACCGATCCGCACCACACCGCACCGACCGGCGCCCTCAGAGGCACGGGGGCGCGGGGGGTGGCGCGACCGGCCTCCGGCCGCCGGGCGCCGGCCGCGACGCGCCGGCGGACACGTCGCCAGCCGCTCAGCGCGGCGTGTGGCGCCGTTCCAGCTCTCCCGAGAGGAGGAACGCCACACTCCGCTCCTTCTCCGTCCAGACACGCGTGTCCAGCTCGACGGACTGCAGCAGGGCGCACTCCACCCGGTATCCGTGCTCCGACAGGTCCCGCCCGATGAGTTCGGCGGCGTCGCGGGTCGCGGCGTGGGTGACGATCCGCTCGGGGCGCCGGTCGGCGACGGCGGAGACCACCGCCGCACCGCCGCCCCCGACGCGTACGACGTCCGGCTCGGGAAGGTTCTCCAGGATGTACGGGGCGATGCCGTGCGCGATCTGGAACTGGACGCCGAAGCGGCGGCCGGTGGCCATGGTGCGGGCACAGGCGTCCGCGTCCCGGTCGACGGCGATGACGGCGGCGCCGCAGCGCGCGGCCTCGGTGGCGAAGGCACCGCTGCCCGAGCCGATGTCCCAGACGAGGTCGCCGATCCGCGGCCCCAGGCGGGCGAGTTGGGCGGCCCGCAGGACCTCGGTCTCGCCCTCGCCGAGCTGGTCGCCGTACACGTCGTCGGGCAGCGCCCAGCCGCGCGGGCCGGTGCCCGGGTCGCGCCCTGCGATCCAGCCGCCGCCCTCGGAGGAGGTGACCGGGCCGCCCATGACGATGACGACGTTCGGGTCGCGCCAGGTGTGGTCGGCGACCTTGTCGGAGGTGAGCATCGTGACGCGCTCGCGTTCGGTGCCCAGTTCCTCGCAGATGACGAAGGTGCGGTGGACGCCCTCGAGGAGCAGTCCGAGTTCCGCGGGTCCGGCGCCGGGTGAGGTGAGGACGGCGACCTTGGTGTGGGCTCGGCACACATTCACCGCGCGTCGCAGGGTGCGCGGGTGTGCGACGACCACCTGTGCGTCGTCCCAGGGCATCCCGGCGCGGGCGAAGGCGGCGGCCACGGACGAGACCGCGGGGACGACCTCGACCTCCAGGCCGAACTCGGGGGCGCGCAGGGTGCGTACGACTCCGAAGAAGCCGGGGTCGCCGTCGGCGAGGACGACGGCCGTGCCGCGGTGGGCGGTGACGCGGCGGGCGGCGAGGGTGACGCTGCCGAGCCGGATGCGTTCGGCGGCCGTGGGCACCTCGGGGAGGGCCAGGTGATGTGCCGCGCCCGCCACCAGTGTGGCGGCGCCGAGAGCCGAGCGCGCCGCGTCGGTCAGCGGCGAGCCGTCACAGCCGATCACCGTGACCCGGTCGGCCATCGTCGTCAGTCTCCTGGAGTCTTCGCAGGTCGTCGGGTGGGCGGTGAGCCGCCGGGCAGGCGTGCGGAGCCCCGTGAGCGTACCTCGTGATGTTCGGAGGTGTCGGCAGGGGTGTCGGCGGGGGTCTCAGGGGCGCTTCGGTGGTGTCCGGGTGGGTTGCGGGCCGGGGGCCGGGGCCCCTCCCGGTTCAGTTCCAGTCGGAGTACGCGGTGAAACCACCGGTGTCGGCGAGCTGCTCGGCGATGCCCTCGATGTCCTCGGGAAGCAGGCCCCACACGATGAAGTCGGTGCGCAGGTCCTCCCAGCGCCCGTCCTCGGTGCGGGTGCGCGCTATACAGGCGCCCCGCAGGACGCCTTCGCTGATGCAGCCGATCTTCTGCGCGACCTGCTGGGAGGCGGTGTTGTCCGCCGCGGTGCGCAGTTCGAGACGCTCGAACTTCTGGTCGTTGAACAGCCATTGGGCGGTGGCGAGCGCCGCTTCGGAGGCGTAGCCCTCGCCGCGGGCCCAGGGGGCGGTGATGTACGAGAGCTCCGTGGAGCGGACATGCCAATTCGTGTTGCCGAGCTGGATGATGCCGACCAGGCGCTGGGTGAGGAACTCCGTGACGACGAGGTCGAGTCCACGGCCCGAGGTGCGCTCGGCGGGCGCGTACTCCTCGATCCAGTTGCGGGCGGCGGCCTCGGTGAAGGGCTGCGGCACGGACGTCCAGGCCGCGACCTGTTCGTCGTTCATCATCTCCGTGAAGGCAGGAATGTCCTCGTCCTCAAGAGGGCGCAGCACCAACCGCTCCGTGTTCAGGGAGATGTCGGGGAAGGTGTTCGTCATGCGCCGCTCCGTAACCATCAGGGACCGTCGGGCCTGCTGAACTGCCCAGCATGCAGCATGCAGGCACCGAACTGCACCACGGCGTCGGCTCCTTGTCGACGAGTCGACACCGTGGCGCAGGGGGGAACGGCCCGGGGACGGCCGGGTCACGGCGTCACCCGGAAGTGACGGGCAGGACCGATCCCTTGTACGTGTCCTGGATGAACTTCCGCACCTCGTCCGAGGTCAGGAGCTCGGCGAGCTTCTCGACCCGCGGATCGTCCTCGTTGCCCTTCTTCACGGCGAGGAGGTTCGCGTACGGGTTGTCCTTCGCGGACTCCAGCAGGACGGCGTCGTCGGCCGGGCTGAGGCCCGCGTCCTGGGCGTAGTTGTTGTTGATGACCGCGGCGGCCACGTCGTCCAGGGAACGCGGCAGCTGCGCGGGTTCCAGCTCCTTGAACTTCAGGTTCTTCGGGTTCTTCACGATGTCCGCCGGGGACGCGGTCGTACCGGCCCCCGCCCTGAGCGTGATGACACCCTCGGAGGCGAGGAGTTTCAGGGCGCGGCCCTCGTTGGTGATGTCGCTGGGCACCGCGACGGTGACTCCGTCGGGGAGGTCGGCGACGTCCTGGACCTTCTTCGAGTACACGCCCATGGGCGGCAGGTACGCGTCCACGACCGGGACCAGGTCGGTGCCCTTGGACTTGTTGAAGTCGTCGAGGAACGGCTCGTTCTGGTACAGGTTCGCGTCGAGCGAGCCCTCCTGGAGCGCGGTGTTCGGCAGGACGTAGTCCGTGAACTCCTTGATCTCCAGGTCGAGTCCGTTCTTCGCGGCGAGGTCCTTCTTGATGTACGACAGGACCTCGCCGGCCGGGACCGCGGTGGCGCCGACGATCAGCGCGCCGTCGTCACCTCCGCCCCCGGAGCCCTCGTCCTTCGCACCGCAGGCGGTCAGGGCGAGACCGAGGGCCAGTGCGGCGGCCGCCGCGGAGATGACGGGTTTGCGCATCGTCGGCGCCTTCCTCAGGTGGTTCCAGTGACTCGGATGGTGCGGGGCGATCGGTCAGAAGGACGCGATGACGGAACCGGCGTACTTGTCCTCGATGAACTTCTTGACCTCGGCGGAGGTCAGGAGCTTGGCGAGCTTCTTGACGCGCGGGTCGTCCTCGTTGCCCTCCTTGACGGCGAGGAAGTTGCCGTACGGGTTGTCGTCGGCGGACTCCAGCACCAGGGCGTCCTCGGAGGGCTTGAGGTCGGACTCGATGGCGTAGTTGCCGTTGATCACCGCGGCGTCCACGTCGTCCAGGGAGCGCGGGGTCTGGGCCGCCTCCAGCTCCTTGAACTTGAGGTTCTTCGGGTTCTTCGCGATGTCCTTGGGGGTCGCGTCGTTGCCCGCGCCGTCCTTGAGCGTGATGATCCCGTTGGCGTCGAGGAGCTTGAGCGCCCGCGCCTCGTTGACCGTGTCGTTCGGGACGGCGACGGTCGCGCCGCTCTTCAGCTCGTCGGCCTTCTTGATCTTGCTGGAGTAGAGGCCGAGCGGCTCCAGGTGGACCGTGACGACGGGCACGATGTGGGTGCCGTTCTTCTTGTTGAAGTCGTCGAGGTACGGCTGGTTCTGGAAGTAGTTGGCGCCGACGGACCCGTCCTCGGTCGCGGTGTTCGGCAGGACGTAGTCCGTGAACTCCTTGACCTGGAGGTCGAGTCCCGCGTCCTTCGCGAGGTTGTCCTTCACATAGGTCAGGATCTCGGCGTGCGGGACGGGGCTGGCGGCGACGATCAGCGGTCCGCTGGTGTCGGAGGCGTCGTCCTTGTCCGAGCCGCAGGCCGTGAGGCCCAGGGTGAGGGCTCCGGCGGCGAGGACAGCGGTGGTGAGCTTTACGGCGTTACGCACGAAAAGTGCCTTTCCATGTGGGCTGGGTGAACCCGCGAAGGGTGTGCGGGGACATCTGCGGGTGGGGTGGGGACGTATGGGGAGCGGCCCGCGAGGGCCTCAGGCGACCTTGCCGACCTCGGCCTTGGGCGCCTCGCTGGAGGTGTCCGCGGAGTCGGTGTCGTCGGACGCCTCGGAACCGGAGTTCACCGCGGCCCTGCTCCTGAGCAGCCTGAGCCGCGGCGCGGCACCCGACTGGCCGCCGCGCCGGTACAGCCCCCGCGCGGCGTAGTCGCCGACGAACTGGATGAGGGAGATGACCACGGCGAGAACGCCCACGGTGATCCACATCAGTTCGGTCTCGAAGCGCTGGTAGCCGTAGCGGATGGCGATGTCTCCGAGGCCGCCCGCACCGACGGTGCCGGCCATCGCGGAGTAGCCGATGAGGGCGACGATCGTCGTCGTGGTGCTGGAGATCAGCGACGGGAGCGACTCGGGGACGAGCACCTTGCGGACGACGGTCCAGGTGTTGCCGCCCATCGACTGCACGGCCTCGACGAGCCCGCCGTCCACTTCGCGGACAGCCGTCTCGACCAGGCGCGCGAAGAACGGGATCGCACCGATCGCGAGCGGCACGATGGCGGCCTCACGGCCGATGGTGGTGCCGGTGATCGACCGGGTGAAGCCCATCAGCGCGACCATCAGGATGATGAACGGCATCGAGCGGGCGATGTTCACGACCTGCCCGATGACCTTGTTCAGCACGGTGTTCTGCAGCAGGCCGCCGCGGTCGGTGAGGACCAGCAGGATGCCCAGCGGCAGTCCGCCGACGACGGCGATGACCGTCGACCAGCCGACCATGTAGAGGGTGTCCCAACACGCCTGCTCCAGCAGCGGCTGCATCTCGGACCAGGTCACTTGGCACCTTCCTTCACGAGCGCGGGCGCGTGACCCTGGATGTCGATCTGCAGGCCCTGCTCGCGCAGGAAGCCGATCGGCACGACGTTGTCCTCGTACCGGCCGGGCAGCTCGATGCGCATACGGCCGACCTGCCGGCCCGCGACGGTGTCCATCGCGGCGCCGAGGATCGAGATGTCGATGTTGTACGTGCGCGAGAGCTGCGAGATGACCGGCCGGGTCGCCGCGTCGCCGTGGAAGGTGACGTCGAGGACCGTGCGGTCGTCGCCCGAGGCCTCTCCGCTCACCGGGAAGAGCGCGGCGGCCAGCTCGGAGCCGGGGGTGGCAAGGAGTTCGGTGACGGTGCCCGACTCGACGATCCGCCCGTTCTCCATGAGCGCCGCCGAGTCGCAGACGGTCTTGACGACGTCCATCTCGTGCGTGATGAGCAGGACGGTCAGCCCCAGCTGGCGGTTGAGGTCGCGCAGCAGGTGGAGGATGGAGCGGGTCGTCTCGGGGTCCAGGGCGCTGGTCGCCTCGTCCGACAGGAGCACCTTCGGGTCCCCCGCGAGGGCGCGGGCGATGCCGACGCGCTGCTTCTGGCCGCCGGAGAGCTGGGCGGGGTAGGACTTGGCCTTGTCGGTGAGACCGACCAGGTCGAGCAGTTCCAGCGCCTTGCGCGAGCGCTCCTTCCCCGACTTCCCGAGGATCTCCAGCGGCAGCTCGACGTTGTCCTGGACGGTCCGCGTCGACAGCAGGTTGAAGTGCTGGAAGACCATGCCGATACGGCTGCGCGCCTGCCGCAGCTCCTTGCCCGCGCGCGGGCCGCGCCCGGCGAGGGCCGTGAGGTCCTGTCCCGCGACGGTCACGGTGCCGGCGGTGGGGCGCTCCAGCAGGTTGACGCAGCGGATGAGAGAGGACTTGCCGGCGCCGGACTGTCCGATGACGCCGTACACCTCGCCTTCGCGGACATGCAGATCGACGCCGTCCAGGGCGGTGACCTCTCGGCCGCGTGAGCGGTAGACCTTGGTAAGGCCTGTTGTCGTGATCACTGGGGTTTCCGTCACTGTCGAGTGCAGGGCGTGGGTGTGCGCCGGGCACGGGTGCATTTCGGTCGAACGCGGCACGGTCGTTCACGCGGTGGCGTCGAGAACCGGGCTTCGGCAGAACTGCGTGCGCGGGGCGGGCTCAGTCGCGTACGGAGAAGGGCGTACGGGCAGACGTGAGCTAACTCGCTTCGGGGCGCGAGGCTGGGGTGGTGCGGGGGCCCTCTAGAAGGCGCGCATTCGACACATACAGCGAGCACCGGGCGTCATGGTCGCCTCGGTCGCAAGGATGCGGCTGCTCGTCGTGGTCATGAGAAAATTAAAGCAGATCTTTGCGTGGGACAGAGAACCGCTGTCCGCATGACGGACAGCGGTGGACACCTTTCAGACGCCGCTCAGTCGCCGACGGAGAGCTCCACTCCGGCGTCGGTGACCAGTGCGGACACGGCCGAGAGGTCCTCGACCACGACATCCGCGCTCAGTTCGGCGGCCCGGTGCGTTGTGGTCAATGCCACGGTGGTCATGCCGGCCGCGCGGCCCGCCTGGAGTCCCGCGGGCGCGTCCTCGAAGACAACACAGCGGGCCGGGTCCACGCCGAGCCGCCGGGCGGCGAGCAGGAACGGCTCGGGGTCGGGCTTGCCGCGCGTGATGTCGTCGGCGGCGACCAGGTTCTTCGGGCGGATGCCGACCTCGGCGAGACGGGCCTCGCCCAGGCGCCGGGTGGCGGAGGTGACGACGGCCCAGCGGTCGGCGGGCAGCGAGTCGAGGAGTGCCTTCGTCCCCGGCAGCAGGTGCACACCGCCCGCGACGTCCTCCACCTCCAGCTGCTCGATGCGCACGACGGCCTCGGGGACCCGGGCGGCGGGCAGCAGGTCGGCGGCTATCTCGGCGGCCGGGCGGCCGTGCAGCTCGACCCGGGCGAACTCCTCGGCGGTGATCCCGTACTCCGCGGCCCACCTGCTCCAGCATCGGTACACCGACTCGAGGGACGAGACGAGCGTTCCGTCGTTGTCGAACAGCAGGGCATCGGCTCGGATCTTCATGCCCTCGACCCTACGGGGCACCCCGGGGGCGGGAGCAGCGGGCCTTTTGGCCCGTAATAGGGTCGCGGCATGCTTGATGCCCTGACGGTCGCGACGGCCGTCGCCGCGCTCGCGCTCGCCGCCTGGTGCGGCTGGGCCGCCTACCGGGACCAGCCGACCAAGGACTGGCACTTCATCGGTATGGCCGTGGTGACGCTCCTCACCCTCGTCCAGCTCGTCGTCGGCATCGTCCAGCTGGCCCGCGGCGAGAAGCCCGAGCAGGGCACGACGATCTTCGTGTCCTATCTGATCGGCGCCTTCGCGTGCGTCCCGGCGGCGGGTTTCATGTCACTGGCGGAGCGCACCCGCTGGGGTTCGATCACGGTCGCGGCGGGCGGCGTGGTCCTCGCCGTGCTGCAGGTACGGCTCTACGACATCTGGGGAGGCTGAGATGGCGGTGCCCGCCGAGGAGCCCAGGACACCCGGGGGGCCCGGTTCGCCCGAGGCGTCCGGGAAGCCCGGCCGCACGCGGCTGATCCGCGGCCCCGGCATGCTGCTGGTCTGGCTGTACGGGGTGATGGTCGTCGGCGCCGTGTCGCGCTCGGCCGTACAGATCGCGACGGAGTTCGACAAAGCGCCCCTCGCCTACTCGCTGTCGGCGGTGGCCGGCCTCGTGTACGGCTTCATCACCTACTCGCTCGTCCGCGGCGGCGAGCGGGCCCGCAGGGCGGCGCTGGTGTGCTGCGCCGCCGAACTCGCGGGCGTGCTGATCGTCGGCACCTGGACCCTGGCCGACCCCTCCGCCTTCCCCGACGCCACGGTCTGGTCGGACTACGGCATGGGCTACCTGTTCATCCCGGTCCTGCTCCCGATCACAGCGATGTTCTGGCTGCGCGGGAGCAGGGCAGTCACCTCATAGAGAGGCGCGCCCCTTCAGGGGCGCGGGGAACCGCGCGCCCGGGCACGACGGACACGCGGACTCGCACCGGCCGCCGCGCGGAGCGTCAAGCGCTTGCCACGAACGCGCCGGCCTGCGCGTCCTTCGCCAACGTCACCACGCTGAGCCGCTCATCGACGCGCTCGGTCGACACCGGCTCGTACCCGTGCTTCCGGTACAACCGCAGATTGCGGTCACTGCGGTGCCCGGTGAAGAGCTGGAAGCTCTTCGCCCCCGCGTCCGCCGCGAGCCGCGACTCGATCGCGTCGAGCAACCGCCCGCCCAGCCCGTGCCGCTGCATCCGCGGATGCACGATCAGCTTGTCGATCCGGGCCGTGCCATCCGTGCCCACGGCGCCGCGCACCGAGGCCACCACCTCGTCGCCGAGCCGGGCCACCAGGACCGTGCCGTCCGTGAGCTCCGCCTTGAGGGAGTCCAGCGGCTGGGTGAGGGGCTCGATGCTGTAGTCGCCGTACAGCTCGGCCTCGCTCTGGTAGCAGAGGAACTGCAGTTTGAGGATCTGTTCGGCGTCCTGTTCGGCCGCCGCCGAGATGGTCACGCTCATGCCCATGTGTGCATGCCTCCCGCTCACCTGTTCCGCCGGTTGTCCCTCACTCCTATCCCCGCGGTTCATGCGCCGCAACCTCCGATGTGAGCATTCGGAGCAGACAACTCAGGCATCTGGAACGATCCGGACCGAGACTGCCCTGTGAGATACCCAACTCCCCCGCGATCTCCCGGTAAGTGAGGTCTTTCGGGGACAGCAGAGCGGCCATGAGGCGCGGGCAGCGGCCCGGCAGGCGTCGTACGGCGGAGTACAGGGCGCGGCGCCGGGCGGCGCTGAGCGCGAGCTGCTCGGGCCCCGGTCCGCTGTCGTCGGCGGGCTCGGACACGTACGGCCGTTCGATGCTCGCGGTGCGGCCGGCGCGCCGGGCCTCGGTGCGGACGGCGACGCGCAGCCAGGCCGCCGGATCGGCGGGCGGGCCCTCCGTACCGAGGCGTTCCAGGAGGCGCACCCAGACGTCCTGTTCCAGGTCACTGGATTCGGTCCCGGAGGCATATGCCTCGGCCGAGGCCTCGGCGACGAGCAGGGGGCGCAGGGTGGCAACCATGTCGTGGGTCATATGCGGCACGACGCGGCCGTCCCGGCGCGAGGTTGCCGGGACGGCCGTGCGTCACCCGACCGGGTCCGCGGGCTCGGCTGTTGACGAGCGGGACCGGCCACGGCTCGGCTCTGTACCGAGCCGTGGAGCAGCGGTGGGTCAGTTCTTCTTGAGGAAGTCCTCGCGGGCGAGGAGGCCGGTGTCCGGGTTGTCGGTGAAGACGCCGTCGATACCGGTGGCGAAGTACGTGGCGAACGCGCCGAAGACGTCACCGTAGGCGTCCACGTCGGTGCCCTTGCGGAAGTTCGCGGGCAGGAAGGGGTTCTCGTTGCGCATCGTGTACGGGTGCAGGATGAGGCCCTCGGCGTGCGCGTCCCGGACCAGGGTGGTCGGCGTGGTGAGGTTGCCGCTCGCGTCCTTCGGGATGATCAGGTCGAGGGTCGGCCCGATGCCCTGCGCGTAGGAGGCGATCCACTTCAGGCCCGCGGGCCTGACCAGGTCGGCGACCGTACGCGGGTCACCCGTCTCCACGAAGTCCCAGGGGCGGCTGTTCGCGGCGGACAGGAGCACGGCCAGGGGGTTGTCCACCAGCTTGTTCAGGCGCTGGATGCTGGTCGGCTCGAAGGACTGGAGGATGACCGGCGAGTTCTTCTTGTGCAGGCCGTGCTTGCGCAGCACCTTGGCGACCCGCTCCTCCAGGCCGAGGCCCAGCTTGCGGAAGTAGGTGGGGTGCTTGAGCTCGGGGTAGATCCAGACCTGCCGGCCGAGCTTCCTGCTCTGCTCCTCGCGCCAGCGCAGCACCTCTTCGAAGGTGGGGATCTCCCAGCGGCCGTCGTAGAGCGTGTTGTGCGGGCGGTTGGCCGGGACGCGCTCCTTGGCGCGGAGGGTCTTCAGCTCGGCGAGCGTGAAGTCCTCGGTGAACCAGCCGGTCGTGGAGACCCCGTCGAGGAGCTTGGTGACCTTGCGGTCCGCGAACTCGGGGTGCGCGGAGACGTCCGTCGTACCGCCGATCTCCGGCTCGTGGCGGCACACGAGGTGGCCGTCCTTGGTCGGCACCAGGTCGCCGGCCTCGATGATGTGCGCGCCCATGTCGAGGGCGAGCTGGTACGAGCCGAGCGTGTGCTCCGGGCGGTAGCCGCTGGCTCCGCGGTGCCCGATGACCGTGGGCTTGGGCAGGCTCCTGTAGCCGCCGCTCCCGTGCTTCTCGGCGGCTCTCGCCGTGGCCGGCAGTCCGAGGACCGCTCCGCCGGCGCCGAGGACCGCGGCCCCGAGCAGTGCGCGCCGGCCGGGAGTGGTCCCGGTCCGGCCGTCGTCCGACCCCTGCGTGTCCCGCGTCCCCTGCGTGCCCATGAGCGCTCCTCCGCATACTGCCCTGCACCTGTCAAAGCGGGACTGATCGTAGGTGCGGTGGGGTGACGGGTGGGAGACCTTGGACGGAACACGTGGGTGACGGTGGGTGTCTTGTGGGCGGCGGTGGGGCGGGGGCGGTTTTCCGCGCTCGTCCTCGAACGCCGGACGGGCCGGAGGGCAGCCGACGGCGGGCGGAAGTTTGGGCGGCGGTGGGCGGGAACCTGACCCTGGAGGGCTAACTCGTGCGGGCTTCGTCACATCGCGACTCGTGGATGACAGCCGTGTGACGTACCGCCACCCCAGGTAAACAAGGGTCAACCGTGCGTATCCAGTCGGTGAACCCGATGTGCAAGACCCCGGCGCGCGCGAGTATCGTCCTCACCTGCACAGACTTGAAACCCACACAGACTTGTCACCCACCCCTTGACACCGGAGGGCCCGTTGTCCCGCTTCGCGCTCATCAAGGCAGTGCTCGGACCGATCATGCGCCTGATGTTCCGCCCACGGGTGGAGGGTGCGGAGCGCATCCCGGGCACGGGCCCGGTCATCCTCGCCGGCAACCATCTCACGTTCATCGACTCGATGATCATGCCGCTGTTCTGCGACCGCCAGGTCTTCTTCATCGGCAAGGACGAGTACGTCACCGGCAAGGGCCTCAAGGGGCGGCTGATGGCGTGGTTCTTCACCGGCTGCGGCATGATCCCGGTCGACCGGGACGGCGGACGCGGCGGTGTCGCCGCGCTGATGACGGGGCGTCGGGTGCTGGAGGAGGGCAAGGTCTTCAGCATCTACCCGGAGGGCACCCGCTCCCCCGACGGCCGGCTCTACCGCGGCCGCACGGGTATCGCGCGGCTCGCGCTGATGACCGGGGCGCCTGTGGTGCCGTTCGCCATCATCGGCACGGACAAGATCCAGCCCGGTGGCGCCGGGTTCCCCCGCCCCGGGCGGGTCACCGTTCGCTTCGGCGAGGCGATGGAGTTCTCGCGGTACGAGGGTATGGACCGTGACCGGTATGTGCTGCGGGCCGTGACGGACTCGGTGATGGCCGAGGTCATGCGGTTGTCGGGGCAGGAGTACGTGGACATGTACGCCACGAAGGCGAAGGAAGCGGCGTAGCCGCGGGTTTTTTGCCTGTCGGCCGCGCATTGTCTTCGGCTTCGTGCGCCGTTCCCCGCGCCCCTGGGGGATGAGTGCGGGGGCCGTTCGTAGGTGCGGGCCGTCGTGGGCTGAGTGCGCGGTTCCTCGCGCCCCTGGGGGGGGTGGGGGGCTCGGTTACGGGTGTTCGGGGGTGTCGCCCAGTTTTTGGGTGCGTAGGAGGATCCAGGCTGCTGCCGATGCGGCCAGGAGGACCGTCGCGCCCAGGCCTGCCGCCAGGGCCACGCCGTCCACGAAGGCCGTGCGGGCCGTGTCCAGCAGGGGCTCGGGGGTGGACAGGGCCGAGGAGGCCTCCACCGCTCCGCCGAGGGACTCGTGGGCCGCGTCGGCCACGTCCCGCGGTGTGCCCGCGGGTGCCGTGAAGCCGGCGTAGACGCCCGTGACGATCGAGCCCAGCAGCGCGATGCCGAGGGCCGCCCCCAGTTCGTACGCCGTCTCGGAGACCGCGGACGCGGCGCCCGCCTGCTCCCTCGGCACGCTGGAGAGGATCACGTCGGCGGTCACGGTGAAGGAGAAACCCGCGCCGACACCGACGACCAGCAGCGCCCCACCGAGGAGCGGATAGCCGGTGGACTGGTCCAGGACCGTCAGCGCGCCCAGGGCGAGCCCGATCGCGGCGAGGCCGCCCGCCACGACGGCACGTACCGAGTAGCGGCGCGCGAACGTTCCCGCCACGAGGCCCGCCGCCACCGCGCCCACCGCGGCGGGCAGTTCGGCGAGTCCGGCCTCCAGCGGCCCGCGTCCCTGCACGAGTTGCAGGTACTGCGAGAGGAAGAAGACCACTCCGGACAGGCCGAGGATGGTCAGCAGGTCGGCGAGCACCGCTCCGGAGAAGCCGCGGTTGCGGAACAGCCGCATGTTCAGGAGCGGTACGGGGAGCGTCAGTTGGCGGCGTACGAATCCGTACAGCGCCGCCGCGCCCAGCAGGGCCGCCGCGGCCGCCGTCACGTTCGGGCCGTGCGAAGCGGCCTCCTTGATGCCGTAGACGATTCCCACCATGCCGACGAGGGACAGCACGACGCTGACGAGGTCCCAGGGGCCCGGCTCGGGGTTGCGGGACTCCGGCAGCAGCTTCACGCCGACCAGGACGAGGACCGCCATCACGGGCAGGTTGATCAGGAAGACCGAGCCCCACCAGAAGTGTTCGAGCAGGAAGCCGCCGAGGACGGGGCCGACCGCGGTTCCGGCCGAGGCGGTGGCGCCCCAGATACCGATGGCGAGACTGCGTTCGCGCGGGTCGTGGAAGAGGTTGCGGATGAGGGCGAGAGTGGCGGGCATCAGCGTGGCACCCGCGACACCGAGCAGCGCCCGCGCCACGATCAGCGCCTCGGGGCTGTTCGCGTATGCGTTGAGCACCGAGATCAGGCCGAACGCCACCGAGCCGATGAGCAGCAGCTTCCTGCGGCCGACGCGGTCGCCGAGACTGCCCATGGAGACGAGCAGACCGGCGATGACGAACGAGTAGACGTCGCCGATCCACAGGAGCTGGTTGCCGGAGGGCTTCAGGTCCTCGCTGATGTAGGGGGTCGCGAGGCCGAGGACGGTCGCGTCGACGGCCACCAGCAGCACGGCGAGGACGAGGACGGAGAGCGCGAGCCAGCGGCCCGGTCGCTTCTCCGTCTCCGTGGCGAACGCCGGCCGCGTCGTGCTGGTCATGATTCCTCTCTCCGTAGTGCGCCGCCGAGCAACAGCTCGACGATCATGTACTGGAAGTCCTTGGCCGCCACCCGGCCCTCGCTCACGGCCCACGCCCCGGAGGCGAAGAGCCCGTAGAGGGCTTCGGTCAGCCAGGCCGGGGTCAGGTCGATACGGAACTCGCCGCTCTGCTGGCCGCGCCGGAACAGCGCGGCGATCCGGGCGTCGATCCGGGCCCAGCCCGCGTTCTGCTCCTCGCCCTCGAACAGCTGGTTCTCGGTGTAGAGGAAGCCGAGCAGCCCCGCGGCGCTCTCGAACTCGCGCACCAGACGGCGTACGGCCTCGCGGGCGGTGTCGTCGTCGAGCCGGGCCGCGTCCAGCGCGGCCTCGCACTCCTGGATGCCCAGCTCTTCGAGCGCCCGCACCAGGGCGTCGCGGCCCGCGAACTGGCGGTGCAGGGTCGCCCGGCTGATCCCGGCCGCCTTGGCGACCTCGTCCATGGTGGCGGTGGCTCTGCGGGTCAGCAGGGCGGCTGCGCTGCGCAGCACGTGTTCACGGTCGACGGCCATGAGACAACCATAGCCCATATGAGACATACATGTCTCACGCGGGGCACGCGACGCTCACCGGCCGGGCCCGCCAGGACCCGGAGTCTGGGGTCAGAAGTCGGAGGTCAGAGGGTAGAGGTCGGAGGTCAGTGCCAGGGCAGTGTGCCGCGGTACTCCCAGTACGCGGTCGGCTCCTCGGCCAGTGTGTCGAGACGGGCCACCTGCCCGTCATCGAGATCGACCACCGCGGCGTGCAGGTTGGACGCGAGCTGGTTGGTGGTGGCCGCGCCGGAGAGGACCACGCCGGCCCAGGGGCGGCGCAGCACGAAGGCGAGGGCGACCGCGTCGGAGCCGACGCCCGCCTCCTCCGCGATGGCGCGCACGGCGGGCGGTGCGTGCGGGTCGGCGAGGCGGCCGTTGGCCATGCCCTCCTTGATGATCACGGTGAGTCCGGCCTCGTGCGCCTCGGCGAGCGCGGGGCCCGCGGAGGTGTCCAGGACGTTGTACGTGGCCTGGACGGTCCGGAAGAGGGGCGCCGAGCCGACGGTCACGGCGAGTGCGGCGCGGATCGCGTCGGCCTGGGCGGGACCGCTGGTGGAGAAGCCGACGGTCAGGCCCCGGGCTGCGGCCTCGGCCAGTTCCGCGTGCAGTTCCTTGTCGGTGAGGGCCGGGCTCTCGGGCGTCACCGAGTGGATCTGGTAGAGGTCGAGCCTGTCGCCGAGCAGTTCGGCGGACTCGGCGCGCTGCCGCTCGTACGTGGTGAGGCTGTGGTCCTTGATCTCGTGCGCCTCGGCGTCGGTACGCCAGTCGGCCGTGTAGGTGTAGCCCCACTTGCTGCCGACGACGATGTCGTCGATGCCGGGGCGTGCCTTCAGCCAGCCGGCGAGGAACTCCTCCGAGCGGCCGTAGGAGCGGGCGGCGTCGAAGTAGCGGACGCCTTGGGCGTAGGCGGCGTCGAGGAGTTCGTGGGTGCGGGTGCGCAGCGTGTCGACGCTGCGGTCCTCTCCGAGGTCTTCGTCGCGGCCGAGGGTGATGTAGCCGGGGCGACCGATCGCGGCGAGGCCGAGGCCGATGTGGCAGGTTGGGGTGGTTGCTGTTGCCAGTCGGGCGAAGGGCATCGCGAGCTCCGTGGGTCGGCTGCGGTACGGCTGTGCGACCAACGTATCCCGACGCCGTTCCCACGGACGCCCCTCCGGGGGCCGGGGCGGGGCGGGTGCGGGTACGTCGTGGCTGGCCGCGCAGTTCCCCGCGCCCCCAAACAGCCCAGCCATCCACTGCAGGTACGCCATCGTCACCCGCGCCGTTCCCCGCGCCCCCAAACAGGTTGGTCGCCTGCTGGGGGCCGTATGGGGCTGAGCGCGACCTTCCCTGTGCCCCCGAGGGGCGAAAAGACCGGGGCGCAGCCCCGTCTTTTAGGGGCGCGGGGAACTGCGCGGGCAACCACGACCCACCCGCAGCAGGCAACCAACCGTCACACAAACCCCCCAAGGGGCGCGGGGAACTGCGCAGGTGACCGGCCATCGCACCCCCAGGGGCGCGGGGAACTGCGCAGGTGACCGGCCGTCAGTCCTGGCCGGCGTATCCGAAGAAGCGGCGCAGCCTAACCCCTCGACTTCGCCGTGGCCCACGCGTGTTGCGACGCCACGTCCGACTTCACCTCCGTGAGTTGGACCGCGACCGCACTCGGCGCCGTACCGCCGCGCGCGTCGCGGGACGCCAGCGCGCCCGGTACGTTCAGGACCGACCGCACCTCCGGCGTGAGGTGGACGGAGATCTTCGCGAACTGTTCGTCGGTGAGCCCGTCGAGCTCGACACCGTCGGCCTCGGCGACCTTCACACACTCCCCCGCGACCTCGTGCGCGACCCGGAACGGCACGCCCTGCTTCACCAGCCACTCGGCGATGTCGGTGGCGAGCGAGAACCCGGCCGGAGCCAGCTCCTCCATCCGCTCCCGGTTGACCGTCAGCGTCGCCATCATCCCGGTGAAGGCCGGCAGCAGGACCTCCAGCTGGTCGCAGGAGTCGAAGACCGGCTCCTTGTCCTCCTGGAGGTCGCGGTTGTAGGCGAGGGGGAGAGCCTTGAGCGTGGCCATCAGACCCGTGAGGTTGCCGATCAGGCGCCCGCTCTTGCCGCGCGCCAGCTCCGCGATGTCCGGGTTCTTCTTCTGCGGCATGATCGACGAGCCGGTGGAGAACGCGTCGTGGAGGGTCACGAAGGAGAACTCCTTCGTGTTCCAGATGATGACCTCCTCGGCGATCCGGGAGAGGTTGACGCCGATCATCGCGGTGATGAAGGCGAACTCGGCGGCGAAGTCGCGCGAGGCCGTGCCGTCGATGGAGTTGCCGACGCTGCCGTTCTCGAAGCCGAGGTCCTTCGCGACCGCCTCCGGGTCGAGACCGAGGCTGCTGCCCGCGAGCGCGCCGGAGCCGTACGGCGACACCGCGGTCCGCTCGTCCCACTGCCGCAGCCGCTCGGCGTCCCGGGAGAGGGCCTGCGCGTGGGCCAGCACATGGTGGGCGAACAGCACCGGCTGGGCATGCTGCAGATGCGTACGGCCGGGCATCGCGACGTCCGGGTGCGCCTCCGCCAGCCCGACGAGCGCGTCCTGGAGGTCGGCGATCAGACCGCCGATGATCCGGGCGTGGTCACGCAGGTACATCCGGAAGAGCGTGGCCACCTGGTCGTTGCGCGAGCGGCCCGCACGGAGCTTGCCGCCGAGGTCGGGGCCGAGCTGTTCCAGGAGCCCGCGCTCCAGGGCGGTGTGGACGTCCTCGTCGGCGACGGTTCCGACAAAGGAGCCGTCGGCCACGGCGGCCTCCAGCCGGTCGAGGCCCGCGAGCATACGGGTCAGCTCGTCGTCGTCGAGGAGGTGGGCCTTGTGCAGCACGCGCGCGTGGGCACGCGAACCGGCGATGTCGTAGGGCGCCAGCCGCCAGTCGAAGTGGACGGACGCGGACAGCTTCGCCAGGGCCTCGGCGGGACCGTCGGCGAACCGGCCGCCCCAGAGCCGTACGTCACCACTGTTGCTGCTCACTGGCTGCGCTCCTCAGAACTGTTGGGAAGAGGGCACCTCGGAAGGGGCGCCGGGAACTGCGCGATCAGCCACGACACACCCGCACCCGGCCATCCGCGGGGCCTCGGTGCGGCACACTCACCGCTATGCATGATTATGCAGAGCAACGCATGACTCGTCAATCCAGACCGCGCCGACAGGAAATCGCGGCCCCGATTGAACGCGAGAAACCGCTTACCCGTACTTCACCCCGAACGCCGGCGCCGCGTCCGTGCAGCACCTTCGAACCCCACGTCGAAGTCACTGCCAACCCTCCCCCGACCCACTCCTGACCCAAGTGAGGCACCCCCATGTCCAGGGCTCTTCCGAAGTACAACAAGCGCCGCGTGGCGATCATCGGCGGCGCTGCCGCGGTGGCGTTGTCCGGAGCGGTGATCGCAGGTTCCGCCCTCGCCGGGGAGACGTCCGAGAACACCAACGGCCAGGCCGGCACCCTCGCGTCCCCCGGCACGATCAGCTGCCCCGCCGTGGACGGCAGCCTGCCCGCGATCCCCGCGTCCGCGCAGGACGAGGTCACCAGGAACCTCGCCCTTCTCGACACCCAGATCGCCGAGGCGAACAAGCGACTCGTCGACACCGTCGGCCAGGGCGGCGCCAACTTCGTCCAGAACGCCATCCTCGGCCCCCTCGAAGACAAGCGCGTCGCCCCCCTCAACCGCATCGAAACCGCCATCGGCCGCACCGCCGCCAAGCCCGAAGGCCTCGAAGCACTCGCCCCCTGCGAACTGAACGCCGACGGCGCGGCCGACACGGGCGACGAGGCGGGCGGTGAGGCAGGCGGCGAGGCCGGGGCCGAGCCGACCGAGACGGCCACGGAAGAGCCCGGCGGAGCGGACGATGGCGGCGCGGGTGACGCCGGCGACGCGGGTGCCGTCGGCACCGTCAACTGCCCCGCCGTCGAGGGCAGTCTGCCCGCGATCCCCGCCTCCGCGCAGGACGAGGTCACCAGGAACCTCGCCCTCCTCGACGCCCAGATCGCCGAAGCCAACCAGCGGCTCATCGACACCGTCGGCCAGGGCGGCGCCAACTTCGTCCAGAACGCCATCCTCGGCCCCCTCGAAGACAAGCGCGTCGCCACCCTCAACCGCATCGAAACCGCCATCGGCCGCACCGCCGCCAAGCCCGAAGGCCTCGAAGCACTCGCCGCCTGCGAACTGAACCAGTAGTCCCGGCGCTCACGGGCCCGCCCCGCTCACCGGCCGGGGCGGGTCCTGAGTCATGCAAATAGTTAGACAGGCGAAAGAGTTTCGTCGATAATCAACGACCATGGGAAAGACCTACGAACGCATAGACGGCCGCCTGCGTACGTTCATCGAGGCGCAGCCCCTCTTCTTCACCGCGACCGCGCCCCTGTCGGGCGACGGCACGGTCAACCTCTCCCCCAAAGGACTGACCGGTTCGTTCGCGGTGCTCGACGACCTCACCGTCGCCTACCTGGACTTCGCCGGCAGCCACGCCGAGACGATCGCGCACCTGCGGGAGAACGGCCGGATCACCCTGATGTGGTGCGCCTTCCAGGGCCCGCCGAACATCGTCCGGGTGCACGGCCGGGGCGAGCCGGTCTTCCGTGACGACCCCCGGTTCGAGGACCTCCTCGCACACTTCCCGGCCATCACCCCTGACCCGCACGGCCTACGGGCGATCATCGTGGTGACGGCCGAACTCGTCCGGGACAGCTGCGGTTACGCCGTGCCCTTCATGTCGTACGACGAGGACCGTGACCTGCACGCCAAGCGCTTCGCGCGCGAGGACGACGTCTCGCTGAACGCGTACTTCGAGAAGAAGGAGCACATCGGGACCAGCATGGACGGCCTGCCCGGGCTGCCGCTGCCCATGCCGGCCCGTACCGTTTGAGCATGCGCCCCGGAGCCGCCGTCCTCGCGTCCGTGTCCCTCCTCGTGCTCGCCGCGGGGCCGGTTCACGCAGGACCGGCTCACGCGGGACCGGCCCACGCGGGATCGGCTCCCGCCGGCCGGGCCCCGCTGCCCGAGCGGATGGCGGACACGGGCGGCGGGAGCCAGCTCATCACCGCGCGGGCCGCCCGGACCTCCTCGACGACCGGCACGGTCACCTGGTGGAACCGGCGCGGCGGCCACTGGGTGCGGGCCGGTTCCGCGCCCGCGCGCTTCGGCGCCAAGGGACTCGTCGAGGGCGGCTCGCGCAAGCAGGGCACGAACACCACACCCACCGGCCTGTACGACCTGCCGTACGCGTTCGGGATCGCCCCGGCGCCCGAGGGGACGCGCACGCCGTACCGCCGGGTGCGGGACACCTCCTGGTGGTGCCAGGACAACGCCTCCCGCTCCTACAACCGGTGGACCGACCCCCGCCCCGCCGACTGCCGCGCCGCCGAGTCCGAGCACCTGATCTCGTACAAGGCGCAGTACGCGTACGCCCTCGTCGTCGGCTTCAACTACGCGCAACCCGTACGGGGTCGGGGCGCGGGCATCTTTCTGCACGTCAACGGGGCCGGGGCGACGGCCGGTTGTGTGTCCGTGCCCGAGGACGCCATGCGGCGCATCCTGAACTGGGCCGACCCCGACCGGGATCCGCACATCGCCATCGGGACGGACGGCGGCGGGCCGACCGCCCTCACCGGCCACCAGTAGAGCTACTGGAGCTACTGGAACTACTGGAGCTACTGGAACTACTGGAACGTAACCTCTGCCGGTTACCGCGAGTCTCAGCAGTTCACGGCTTGCCCCGCGGCCCGTTGAACACACGGCCGTCCCGGGACGTACCAGTGGGCCTAGGGCCTGTCTGACAATTCCCGTCGTCGCCCGGAGGGCGGCCGGGCGGCGTCAGATGCGTGCTCTCGGCGTGCCGGGCACAGAGCCTCGTACTGGACGTACTTGGCTCTGTGCCCGGTGCGGCGAGAGTGCGTGCATGGCGTCGCCCGGCAGACGGGAACTGTCAGACAGGCCCTAGGGGTCACTCCCCTTTCCAGCGTCCCCCACGGAGGAACCGTGAGCACGATCGCCGGCGGTCGCGCCGCGCGGCGCCAGACGATGCGCCGTATCCGCCCTCGCCGCTCCCCCGCCATCCCGTTGCTGATCGCCGTATGGGCGGGCGCGGCGGGCGTCGTCTGGCTCTGGTGGAGCAACACGCCGTCCATCGCGGACGACAAGGGCCGGATCCTGAACGCGGGCCGGATCACCGGTCTGCTCGCCGGGTATCTGATGGCTCTCGTGGTGCTGCAGATGGCCCGGGTACCGGCCCTGGAACGCCGGGTCGGCTCGGACCGGGTCGCCCGCTGGCACGCCATGAGCGGCCGTTACATGCTCTGTCTCGTCCTCGCCCACATAGGGCTGACGATGTACGGCTACGCCCTCCAGGCGAACACGGGGGTCGTCCAGCAGACCGTCGACTCGGTCAAGACCCTGCCCGACATGGGCAAGGCGGCCATCGGTACGGGTCTGCTGCTGTTCATCGGCCTGATCTCGGTGGGCGGACTGCGCAAGAGGATCCCGTACGACACCTGGTACCACATCCACCTGCTCACGTACGTGTCCGTGTACCTGTCGTTCTGGCACCAGCTCTCCACCGGCAACGACTTCGCCGTCGAACCGACCGCGACCACCGCCTGGTACGCGCTGTACGGGACGGTCACCGCACTGGTGATCTGGTACCGGGTGATCACGCCGGTCCGGCTGAACCTGCGCCACCGGATGCAGGTCGAGGAGGTCGTCGAGGAGGCCCCCGGCATCGTCTCCGTGCTGATCAGCGGGAAGCGGCTGCACCGGATCGGGGCCGAGCCGGGGCAGTTCTTCCGCTGGCGGTTCATGGCGCCGGGCATGCGGCTCAGCTCGCACCCGTACTCGCTGTCGGCCGCGCCGCGCCCCGGGCTGCTGCGGATCACCGTCAAGGCGCTGGGCGACCACAGCACCGCGCTGAAGGGGCTGAAGCGGGGCACGCGGGTGTGGGCCGAGGGCCCGTACGGCGCGCTGACCGCGTCCCGGCGCAGCCAGGGCAAGGTGCTGCTGATGGCCGGCGGTGTGGGCATCACCCCGATGCGGGCGCTGTTCGAGACGCTGCCCGCGGAGCGTGGCGACCTCACCCTGCTGTACCGGGCCAACAGCACCCAGGACCTGGCGCTGTGGGACGAGTTGTCGGCCATCGCCGACGAGCGCGGTGCCCGGCTGATGTACGCGGTGAACAGCCCCGACGGGGAACGCCCCGACATCAACCCGGAGACGCTGCGGCAGAAGCTGCCCGACATCGACGACCACGACGTGTTCCTGTGCGGGCCGCCCGGCTTCGCCGAGGGCGCGTACACCGCACTGCGCGGCGCGGGCGTGCCCGCCCGCCGCATCCACCACGAGTCCTTCGAACTCTGAGAACCCTGAGAACTCTGAGAATCCCCCAGGAACGGGAGTCCGGACCCATGAAGAAGAGCCATCCCCTGCGCCGCATCGTGCTGGCCGGTGCCGCCACGGTGTCCGGTATCGTCCTGCTGCTGTCGCTGAAGCCCGCCTCGGACCCGGCGGCGGCGTCCGCCGACGGCGCGTCGCAGCAGCAGCCGGCCGCCCCGCAAGGTTCCGGAGGAGTGCAGGCCGCCGGAGGCACCGAGGCCCAGACGCTCACCGGTGACGTCGTCAAGACCGACTACGGCAACGTGCAGGTCCGGATCACCGTGGCCGGTGGGAAGATCACCTCGGCCGCGGCGCTGCAGTCGCCGACCGGTGGGCGCAGTACTCAGGTCAGCACGGACGCGGTTCCCAAGCTGAACAGGGCGGCTGTCACGGCCGGTACCGCGGACATCGACGCGGTGTCCGGCGCCACCTACACCAGCGGCGGCTACAAGAAGTCACTCCAGTCGGCCCTGGACAAGGCGGGTGCGGCTGGTGCGGCGGGCGCGACCGGCGGTGGGTCGGCCGAGGCCAGCGGTACGGGTGGCACCGGTGGTGACGCGAGCGGGTCCGGGGCCGGTGCCGCTCAGGCGAAGACCGTCACCGGCAAGGCCGTCACGACCGACTACGGGCCCGTGCAGGTACGGGTCACCGTGACCGGCGGGAAGATCACCAAGGCCGAGGCGGTGCAGCAGCCCAAGGGCGGTCGCAGCGACCAGATCAGCGCCGACGCGGTGCCGAAGCTGAACGCGGCGGCGGTCGCCGCGGGCAACGCCGACATCGACGCCGTGTCCGGGGCCACGTACACCAGTGGCGGCTACAAGGAGTCCCTGCAGTCGGCCCTGGACCAGGCCGGTGGCTGAATCCGCCGAATCCGCTGAGGCGCCCCTGGCGGTGCGTCATGCGGAGGAGGTGATGGGCACGGTCTTCTCCTTCGACGTACGAGGGGGTGAACCCGAGGCCGTACAGGCCGCGTTGGCGGCGGCCGTCGCCGAACTCCATCTGGTGGACGAGGTGTTCAGCACCTACCGCCAGGACAGCCAGATCTCGCGGCTGGCGCTGGGGCTGGTGACCGTGGACGAGTGTGATCCCGAGGTCGCCGAGGTGCTCGAATTGTGCGCGGAGGCCGAGCGGTTGAGCGACGGCTGGTTCAGTTCGACGTACGCGGGTTCCGTCGACCCTACCGGCATCGTGAAGGGCTGGTCCGTCGAACGGGCCGCCCTGCGGCTGGTGGAGGCCGGGGCGAGCGGGGTGAGCGTGAACGGCGGGGGTGACGTGCAGATGCACGGCGTGCCGGGGCCGCACCGGCCCTGGCGGGTCGGGGTGGCGGACCCGTTGCGGCCGGGCGGGCTGGCGGCGGTCGTCTCCGCGGCGGGGGTCGATCGGCTGGCCGTGGCCACGTCGGGGTCCGCGGAGCGGGGTACGCACATCGTGGATCCGCGTACGGGGCGCTCCGCGGTGACCGACCTGGTCGCGGTGACCGTCGTCGGGCCCCGGATCACCTGGGCGGACGCCTGGGCGACTGCGGCCTTCGCGATGGGGTCGCGGCAGGCCCTCGCCTGGCTGGAGTCCCTGCCCGGGATCGAGGCGCTGCTGATCACGGCGGGGGACGAGGTCCGCTGCACGGGTGGCCTGGCCGACCGGCTGGGCTGACCGGGCCTGTTGCCAGGTGCGGGTCCGCGACGGTGGGCTGCGCAGTTCCCCGCGCCCCTTCAGGGGCGCGACCCCGGCCCCGCTTCTCGGCTGCGGGTCCGCCGTGGCCGCCAGCGCCGTTCCCCGCGCCCCTAAGGGGGTCCGACCCCGGCACCTTCTCGGGTGCGGGCACGCCAGGGTCACCCGCGCCGTTCCCCGCGCCCCTGTCTTTCGGGGCCCATGGGTGCCGCGCTTTTAGGGGCGCGGGGAACTGCGCGGCCAGCCACTACGTACCCGCACCCAAAAGCGGGGTCAGGGGCGCGGGGAACGGCGCGGCCGGCCACTACGTACCCGCGGCCGAAAAGCCGGGCCCGGGGCGCAGGCCCGTCCCCCAGGGGCGCGGGGAACTGCGCACCCCGCCACGGCGGACCCGCACACCGCAATGCGCGTCAGTGGTGGTTCTGGGCCAGGCGCAGCAAGTGGTCCGCCAGTGCCTGCCCGCCCGTCGGATCGCGGCTGATCAGCAGCAGCGTGTCGTCCCCCGCGATCGTCCCCAGGATGTCCTGCAGCTCCGCCTGGTCGATGGCCGAGGCGAGGAACTGCGCGGCCCCGGGCGGAGTCCGCAGAACCACCAGGTTCGCCGACGCCTCCGCGGAGATCAGCAGCTCCGCGGACAGCCTCCGCATCCGCTCCTCCTTCGCCGACTCCCCCAGCGGAGCGCGAGGCGTCCGGAAACCGCCCTCGCTCGGCACCGCGTAGATGAGGTCGCCGTCGTTGTTGCGGATCTTCACCGCGTTCAGCTCGTCCAGGTCCCGGGACAGCGTCGCCTGCGTGACGTGCAGCCCGTCGTCGGCGAGCAGCTTCGCCAACTGGCTCTGCGAGCGCACCGGCTGCCGGTTGAGGATGTCCACGATCCGGCGGTGGCGTGCGGTGCGGGTCTGCGGAACGGCAGGCCCCGCGTGGTCGTGATCCTGCGCCTGACTCATCGTCGTCTCATTCTCCGGTCATCCCTCGGTTCGTCCGGCCCCGTCGGTCGCGTCGGTCACCGCGTCGAGAACGCCGGCGAAAGCACGGAGGAACGTGTCCACCTCGTCCTCGGTGATGTTCAGGGGCGGCATCAGCCGTACGACATCGGGGGCGGGCGCGTTCACCAGGAGGCCGGCGTCCTGAGCCGCCTGTTGCGCTCGGGGTGCGAGCGGCTCGGTGAGCACGATACCCAGGAGCAGGCCCGAGCCCCGGACATGACTGACCAGTGGGTGGCCGAGCGACTCGATTCCGTCACGCAGTTTCTCGCCGGACCGCTTCACGTTGTCCAGCAGGCCCTCGGACTCGATCGTGTCGAGGACGGCGAGCCCAGCGGCGCAGGCGACGGGGTTGCCGCCGAACGTCGTGCCGTGGTGACCGGGCTTCAGGAACTGCGCGGCGCGTCCGAAGGCGACGGTCGCGCCGAGCGGCAGGCCGCCGCCGAGGCCCTTGGCCAGCGTGACGATGTCCGGCAGGACACCTTCGTGTGCCTGGTACTCGAACCAGTGCCCGGTCCGGCCGACCCCGGTCTGCACCTCGTCCAGGACGAGAAGGCTGCCGGTGGCGGCGGTGATGGCACGGGCCGCCTTCAGATAGCCGGGCGGCGGCACGACCACGCCGTTCTCGCCCTGGATCGGCTCGATGACGACGAGCGCGGTGTCCTCGGTGACGGCGGCGGCCAGCGCCTGCGGGTCCCCGTACGGGACATGCGTGACGTCACCCGGCAGCGGCAGGAACGGGTCCCGTTTGCCCGGCTGGCCGGTGAGCGAGAGCGCGCCCATGGTGCGGCCGTGGAAGCCGCCGTCGGTCGCGACCATGTGCGGGCGGCCGGTCAGCCGGCCGATCTTGAAGGCGCCCTCGACGGCCTCGGCCCCCGAGTTGCAGAAGTAGACGCGGCCCTCCCGCCCGAAGAGCTGGAGGAGCCGTTCGGCGAGCGCGACGGGCGGTTCGGCGACGAAGAGGTTGGAGACATGCCCGAGGGACGAGATCTGCTTGGTCACGGCTTCGACGATCGCCGGGTGGGCGTGGCCGAGCGCGTTGACCGCGATCCCGCCGACGAAGTCGAGGTACTCGGTGCCGTCGGCGTCCCACAGCTTGGTGCCGGCGCCGCGGACGAGCGGCAGCCGGGGGGTGCCGTAGTTGTCCATGAGCGCGCCCTGCCAGCGCTGGGTGAGTTCTTCGTTGGCGGTCATGCGGCAGCTTTCCCCTCCGCATCGGGCACGACCATCGTGCCGATGCCTTCGTCCGTGAAGATCTCCAGCAGGATCGAGTGCTGGACCCGGCCGTCGATCACGCGGGCGGTGTTCACACCGTTGCGTACGGCGTGCAGACAGCCCTCCATCTTGGGCACCATGCCGCTGGCCAGCTCGGGCAGCAGCTTCTCCAGCTCCTTGGCGGTGAGCCGGCTGATGACCTCGTCGGAGTTGGGCCAGTCCTCGTAGAGGCCCTCGACGTCGGTGAGGACCATCAGTGTTTCGGCGCCAAGCGCCGCAGCGAGTGCCGCAGCCGCCGTATCAGCATTGACGTTGTAGACATGTCCGTCGTCCTCGCTACGGGCGATCGAGGAGACGACCGGGATACGGCCGTCGGCGAGCAGTGCCTCGATCGCGCCCGTGTCGATCGCGGTGATCTCGCCCACCCGCCCGATGTCGACCAACTCCCCGTCGATCTCGGGCTGGTGCTTGACGGCGGTGATGGTGTGCGCGTCCTCGCCGGTGAGTCCCACGGCGAGCGGACCGTGCTGGTTGAGCAGTCCGACCAGTTCGCGCTGGACCTGTCCGGCGAGCACCATGCGTACGACGTCCATGGCGTCCTCGGTGGTGACCCGCAGGCCCGCCTTGAACTCGCTGACGATGCCGTGCCGGTCCAGGGCCGCGCTGATCTGCGGGCCGCCGCCGTGCACGACGACGGGCTTGAGCCCGGCCTGGCGCAGGAACACGACGTCCTGCGCGAACGCGGCCTTCAGGTCCTCGTCGATCATCGCGTTGCCGCCGAACTTGATGACGACCGTCTTCCCGTTGTGCCGGGTCAGCCAGGGCAGCGCCTCGATGAGGATCTGGGCCTTGGGCAGCGCGGTGTGCTTACGGGTGGCGCTCATGACGAGTACGCGCTGTTCTCGTGGACGTACTCCGCGGTGAGGTCGTTGGTCCAGATCGTGGCGGTCTGATCGCCCGCGGCGAGGTCGGCGACGATGTGGACCTCGCGGTAGCGCATGTCGACCTGGTCGCGGTCCTCGCCCACAGAACCGTTCTTGCAGACCCAGACGCCGTTGATGGCGACGTTCAGCAGGTCGGGCTCGAAGGCGGCGGAGGTGGTGCCGATGGCGGAGAGGACGCGGCCCCAGTTGGGGTCCTCGCCGTGGATCGCGCACTTGAGGAGGTTGTTGCGGGCGATGGAGCGGCCCACCTCGACGGCGTCGTCCTCGCTCGCCGCGTTGACGACCTCGATCTTGATGTCCTTGGCGGCGCCCTCGGCGTCCCGGATGAGCTGCTGTCCGAGGTCGTCGCACACGGCCCGTACGGCCTCGGCGAACTCCGCGTACTCCGGGGTGATCCCCGAGGCGCCGGAGGCGAGCAGCAGCACGGTGTCGTTCGTCGACATGCAGCCGTCGGAGTCGACGCGGTCGAAGGTGACCTTCGTGGCCGCGCGCAGCGCCTTGTCCAGCGCCTCGCTGTCGACGTCGGCGTCCGTGGTCAGGACGACCAGCATCGTGGCGAGGCCGGGGGCGAGCATGCCCGCGCCCTTGGCCATGCCGCCGACGGTCCAGCCGTCGCCCTGGACGACCGAGGTCTTGTGGACGGTGTCGGTGGTCTTGATGGCGATGGCGGCCTTCTCGCCGCCGTGCGGGCTGAGCTGGGCGACGGCCTTGTCGATGCCCCGGCGCACCTTGTCCATCGGCAGGAGGATGCCGATGAGGCCCGTGGAGCAGACGGCGATCCAGCCCGGGGAGTGACCGCCCGTGTCGTCGAGCCCGGCGCTGTTGAGGGAGTCGGCCGCCTTCTCCGCGGTGGCGTGCGTGTCCTGGAAGCCCTTGGGTCCCGTACAGGCGTTGGCGCCGCCGGAGTTGAGGACGACGGCGGTCAGCTGGCCGCCCTTGAGGACCTGCTCGGACCACAGCACCGGCGCGGCCTTCACGCGGTTGGAGGTGAAGACGCCCGCGGCGGCGAGGCGGGGTCCGTTGTTGACCACGAGGGCCAGGTCGGGGCCACCGCTGTCCTTGATCCCGGCGGCGATGCCCGCCGCCGTGAACCCCTTTGCTGCCGTGACACTCACGGTGCGACTCCGATCGTGGAAAGCCCCGTGGTCTCGTCGAGCCCGAGGGCGATGTTCATGCTCTGGACGGCACCGCCCGCGGTGCCCTTGGTGAGGTTGTCGATGGCGCTGATCGCGATGATCCGCCCCGCGGCCTCGTCGTACGCGACCTGCACCTGAACGGCGTTGGAACCGTGGACGGACGAGGTCGCCGGCCACTGCCCCTCGGGCAGCAGGCGCACGAACGGCTCGTCCGCGTACGCCTTCTCGTAGGCGGTCCGTACGGACTCCGCGGTGACGCCGGGCCTCGCCTTGGCGCTGCACGTGGCGAGGATGCCCCGGGACATCGGGGCGAGGGTCGGGGTGAAGGAGACGGTGACGGGCCCGTCCGCGACCGCGCCGAGGTTCTGGATCATCTCGGGGGTGTGCCGGTGGCCGCCGCCGACGCCGTACGGGGACATGGACCCCATGACCTCGCTGCCGAGCAGATGCGTCTTGGGGGACTTGCCGGCGCCGGACGTCCCGGACGCGGCGACGACGACGGCCTCGTGCTCGGCGAGCCCGGCCGCGTAGGCGGGGAAGAGCGCGAGCGTGACAGCCGTCGGGTAGCAGCCGGGCACGGCGACGCGCTTCGAGCCTTCCAGCGCCGCGCGGGCGCCGGGCAGCTCGGGGAGGCCGTAGGGCCAGGTCCCGGCGTGCGCCGAGCCGTAGAACCGCTCCCAGTCGGCCGCGTCCTTCAGCCGGAAGTCGGCGCCCATGTCGACGACCAGGACCTCCGGCCCGAGCTGTTCGGCCACGGCGGCGGACTGCCCGTGGGGCAGCGCCAGGAAGACGACGTCATGCCCCGCGAGGACATCGGCCGTGGTCTCCTGGAGTACGCGGTCGGCCAGCGGGAAAAGATGAGGCTGCAGCGCACCGAGGCGCTGTCCCGCGTTGGAGTTGCCGGTCAGGGCGCCGATCTCGATCTCGGGGTGCACCAGAAGCAGCCGCAGCAGTTCCCCGCCCGCGTACCCACTCGCTCCGGCCACTGCCGCACGTACCGCCATGGAACCCTCCTCTTGGATGGCATGACTATACGTTTCGCTGCACGTTTATGCAATCTTCTTTCGGAGAAGAGGGCGTTGTCAGTGGGTGCTGGCAGGGTGCTCGTATGACGGACAGCGAGATGGCCCGTATGACGCGGGTCCTGAGCGGGTTGCCCGCAGCGGCCAGGGAACTGCTGAGGGAGACGGACTGGGCTGCCCACCGGCACGCCTACGGTTCCGCCGAGGACATCCCGGCCTCCCTGTGCTCCCTCGTGGACGAGGATCCCGAGGTGCGCTCCGCGGCGTTGGCCGCCTTGGACATGGGCGTGCTGCATCAGGGCTCGCTGTACACGGTCACCGCGCCCGCCGCACTGTTCGTCGCCGCGATCCTCGACCATCCCGTGTCCCTCACCGAGCACGAGGGGTACTTCCCGTGGGACGACGGTCCACCACGCAGCTTGCGGGCCGCCCTGCTCGGCTGGCTGGGACAGGTGGCTGAGTCGGCCGCCTACGGGGAGGATCCGACGCGGGACCGGGCCAACTGGGAGTGGCAGCCCTGGCACGAGGGCAGGCGAGGAGGCGAGCGCGACTCCGACGTGCTCGCCGCGCTGCAAGCGTGCCGGGGCATCCGGCCCGCCCTGTACGACGCCGTCGAGCCGTTCCTCTCCTCCCGTGACCCCCACGTCCGTGAGACCGCCCTCGGCGCCGCGGTGCCGCTCCTCCACGCACCCGCCCTCGCCGACCGGATACCGCGTGCCGCCGCACTGCTGCGGGCCCGGCTGGGCGCCATGACGGGCCGACGGGAGCGCGCGGCCGTGGCGCGGGCACTGAGCCTGTGGGGGACGGACACCTCCGACCTGCTCGCCGACACCGACCCGGCCGTGCGGGTCTGCGCCGCGCTCGGTCCCGTCCGAGTCGATCGGCCACGCGCTCTCGCCGTGCTCCTCGACGCGCTGCGGGACCCGCGCGCGACAGACGGCTGGTTCCCCAAGCCGCTGTGCGGGGTCGAAGGCTGGTTCCGGTTCACCGTGCTGCGTTCCGCCCTCGACCTGGCCGCGTCGTTCGAGGAGGTGGCACCGGTGGCCATCGCCATGGTGGCCGCCGGCGACCGGTCCTTCGTCGACAACGAAAACGGGCCGATCCTGTACAGAGCCTTTCCCGGCGGCTACGACGGGGCCCACGCGCTCACCACCGCCCAACGCGCCCTGCTGCGGGCGTTCGTGGACACGGATGAGGCGACGGGCAGCATCGGCGGCAACTGGTTGTGGTTCCGCGCGGCCGGGTTGCCGGAGACCCGGGAGGGCGTCGCCGCGTTGCTGTGACGCAACCCGCCACCGCGCACCGAACCCATGACGTTCCCCGTCCGGGGCCGAGCGCCGAAGCTGTCCGGCTGGGCCGTCCACAGTGCTCAGTCACGGCAAGGGGCGGGATCATCCGCCGAGTGTGACGGGGGCGAGTTCGGGTGGCAGGTGGTGTACTGCCGCTGCCACGGCCTCCCGCGCTGTCGAGAACTCGCCGAGGTCCTGGGTGATGAAACCCCTGCCCACACCGTACGTGCCGTCGCTGTTGGCGCTCAGGCACGGGCCGACGACGGTCAGTTGCGGGCGGGTGGTGGTCGAGAAGCGCAGGGCCCAGTGGCTCGTGAACGGGTAGAGGGCGCGCAGCACCGGATCGGCGTGCGCCGCCTCGATCAGGTTGCGGTACGTCTCCCGCCAGGCGTATTCCAGTTCGGCCGCCTCCCGGCGCATGCCCTGCCATTCGGATTCCGTCAGGCGCGCGGGATCGTTGTCGGGCACCTCGAACCGGCCGGTCAGGTGCACGAAGGAGGCCGCCTGCCGGATGTCGTCCAGGGGCGCCCCGTCGTGCCACGCCCGGGCGGCCCTGGCGACCTGGGCCAGGTCGTCCGTCCTGCCGTCGATGAGGGCCATGTCCTGGAACGCTTCCTCGCCCCTGACGGACCAGCGCCGTTCGCGCGCCCACGCGCTGACCGTCAGCGGCTTTCGGTGCGGCAGGGTGCTCGCGACGGCCGCGTGGCCCAGCGGATCGACGTCCGGGGACGTGACGGGGACGGCGCCGAGGCAGCCGTCCGGCTCCGCCCTGACCGCCGCGGCGAGACTGCCGCAGGCCGCGACATCGGGGTACAGGACGGAGGGTTCGGGTGGTGTGGGCACGAGTCCTGATTGTGCCCGAGCCGCCGGCCGCACGGTGAACTCCCGTCGGAGGGGTTCCTGGAGCGGACGTACTCCGGCGCGCGGCCTTCGCGGAGGTGTGGTGCGACGCGCTTCCGGTCGGGTCAGCCCGTGGCGAGGAGTTCGAGGGTGTCGATCACGCGGTTCGAGAAGCCCCACTCGTTGTCGTACCAGGCGACCACCTTGACGTGGCGGCCGTCGACACGGGTCAGCGCCGAGTCGAAGATCGCCGAGGCGGGGTTGCCCGTGATGTCGGACGACACCAGCGCGTCCTCCGAGTACTCGAGTACGCCGGCGAGCGGCCCCTGCGCCGCCGCGCGGTAGGCCGCCAGGACGTCCTCGCGCGTCACCTCGCGGGCGACGGTCGTGTTGAGTTCGACGATCGAGCCCACCGGCACCGGCACGCGGATCGAGTCGCCCGACAGCTTGCCGTCGAGCTGCGGCAGCACGAGGCCGATCGCCTTGGCGGCGCCGGTCGTGGTCGGCACGATGTTGACACCGGCGGCGCGGGCGCGGCGCGCGTCGCGGTGCGGACCGTCCTGGAGGTTCTGCTCCTGCGTATAGGCGTGCACCGTCGTCATGAAGCCGTGCTCGATACCGGCGAGGTCGTCGAGCACCTTGGCCAGCGGGGCGAGCGCGTTGGTCGTGCAGGAGGCGTTCGAGACGATCGTGTGCGCGGCGGGGTCGTACGCGTCCGTGTTGACCCCGTACGCGAGGGTGACGTCGGCGCCGTCCGCCGGCGCGCTGACGAGTACCTTCCTCGCGCCCGCGTCGAGGTGGGCGCCGGCGGCCTTGGCGGATGTGAAGCGGCCGGTCGCCTCCAGCACGATGTCGACGCCGAGTCCGGCCCACGGCAGCTGCGCCGGCTCACGCTCGGCGAGCACGGTGATGCGCCGGCCGTCCACGACGAGGGCGTCCCCGTCGACACTCACCGGGCGGCCGAGCCGGCCCGACGTCGAGTCGAAGGCGAGCAGCCGAGCGAGGGCGGCGGGCTCCGTGAGGTCGTTGACCGCGACGACCTCCAGGCCGCTCTCGCGTTCGAGCAGGGCGCGCAGCACATTGCGTCCGATGCGGCCGAATCCGTTGATGGCGATGCGAGTCATGAGTGATGTCCCTTGTTCGGTATGCCCTCAGGTTCTCGTGCGGCATCCGACGGTGACAGCGGCGTGATCGCCACGGTCCGAAAGGATCGCGCCACGCGCTGGGGCGCCATGTGGAGCACCGCCTGGCGGGTTACTCGCCCTGCGCGAACGTGCGCCGGTATTCGCTCGGCGTCGTGCCCAGGATGCGCTGGAAGTGCAGCCGCAGATTCGCACCCGTACCGAGACCGGCGTCGGCGGCGATCTGCTCGATGCCCCGCTGTGAACGTTCGAGCAGTTCGCGCGCCATGTCGATCCGAGCGCGCATGACCCACTGCATCGGCGTGTACCCCGTGTCCTCGACGAAGCGCCGCGAGAACGTCCGCGGCGACACCGCCGCGTGCCGGGCGAGCATGTCGAGGGTGAGGGGCCGGCCCAGCCGGTGCAGTGCCCACTCGCGGGTCGCGGCGAACCGCTCGCCCAGCGGTTCGGGCACGCTGTACGGCACGTACTGCGCCTGGCCGCCGCTGCGGTAGGGGGCCGCGACCAGGCGCCGGGCCGCGTGGTTCGAGGCGGCCACCCCGAGGTCGCCGCGCAGGATGTGCAGGCACAGGTCGATGCCCGAGGCCGCCCCGGCCGACGTCAGCACGCTGCCCTCGTCGACGAACAGCACGTTCTCGTCGACCCGGACCAGCGGACGCTTCGCCGCCAGTGCCGCCGTGTAGTGCCAGTGCGTCGTGGCGCGCCTGCCGTCGAGCAGGCCCGTGGCGGCGAGCGCGAAGGCGCCCGTCGAGATGGCGGCGAGCCGCGCGCCGCGCTCGTGGGCGGCGATCAGCGCGTCGACGACGGCCGGCGGCGGGTCCTCGCGGTCCGGGAACCGGTAGCCGGGGACGAAGACGATGTCGGCCCACGCGAGCGCGTCGAGGTCATGGGCCACGTGGTACGACAGACCGTCGCCGCCGGCCACGGGACCGGTCGCCGCACCGCACACCCGCACCTCGTACGGCATGCTCGCGCGGGTCGTGAACACCTGCGCGGGGATGCCGACATCGAGGGGCTTCGCACCTTCGAGCACGAGGACGGCGACGTGATGCAGGGGTGAGGCTGGCACGGGGAAGAGGGTACGCAGAGCCGCGGGACGCACGAAGTACGGCACGGGGCAGAAGATGTACGAGGGCGGGACGCAGGAGAGGTGAGGGCCGGGCGCAAGAGGTGCGAGGGCCGCGCCGGGGGCAAGGGGCAGGGGTGCGGCGGGGCACCGGACCGGTTCCCGGTCGGGCCGAGATGGCCAACTGCCGTGCCGGGCGGCCGACCAGGATCCTCGGTGTCACACGAGGGCTATATTCTTCGTCCTCAGGGCGGAGCGAAGTAACGGTGGCACCGGAACCGACATCCCGCCGCAGAGAGTCTTGGACACAAGCCCCGTCCCTACGGACGCGCGTGTCCCGACTGCCTGGAGGGCGTGTCAGGTGTACCCGCTGCAAGATTCCGACCCTACGAACATGGGTCGTTACCGTCTGCTCGGCCGGCTCGGTTCCGGCGGCATGGGAAGCGTCTACCTCGGCCGGACGCCCGGGGGACGGCCCGCCGCGGTCAAGGTCATCAACGCCCATCTCCAGTACGACCCGGCGGCGTTGCAGCGTTTCCGTCGTGAGGTGGAGACCCTGGGGACCATCCGCAACGCCTTCACGGCGGCGCTCATCGACGCCGAGGTGGACAGCCCGCCGTTCTGGATGGCGACCGAGTACGTGCCCGGCCCGACGCTGGCCGACGCGGTCGCGGCGACGGGCCCCTTCCCGGTCGACCTCGCTCGCGCCGTGCTGGCCGCGCTGGCCGAAGGGCTCGCCGATGTCCACGTACACGGTGTGCTGCACCGGGACATCAAGCCGCAGAACGTGATCCTGTCCGCCACCGGTCCCCAGCTCATCGACTTCGGGATCGCCCGCAGCGACGAGATGTCGAACATCACGCAGGTCGGCACCGCCATAGGCACCCCCGGGTTCATAGCCCCGGAGAGCCTGACCCGGGGCGAGGCCGGACCGCCGTCCGACGTGTTCGCGCTCGCCGTCACCCTGGCCTACTGCCTCACCGGCCGCGCGCCCTACGGGGAGGGCGCGTTGGCGACCGTCTCCTACCGCACCGTCCACGAGGAGATGGACCTCGCCGGGGTTCCCGCGGAGATGGCCGAGCTGATCGCCCTCTGCGCGCACAAGGACCCGGCGCAGCGCCCCGGGCCGCAGCGCATCGTGGAACTCTGCGCCAGCGAGACCGACATCGTGCGGCACCCCGCCTACCAGCAGATCATCGCCATGGCGCCCGCCTCGGACACGGCGGCGGCCGCCGCTCCGCCCACGCCGCCCGCTCCGCCCGCGCCCTCGGCGCCGTACGCGCCCACACGGGTCGACGCCACCGCGCCCACCGCCACCGTGGACGCCGCCGCCCTGCCGGGTGCCCTACCCCAGTCACCGGTACCGTCCCCCGCTCCGGCCCCGGCTACCGTCGCGCAGACCCGCTTCCTGCCCTCTCCGCCACCGGACGGACCGGGCGGTACGCCCCCGCGCGGCACCCGGCCGGTCTGGCGCCGCCGCACACCGCTCATCGCGGCCGGCGCGATCGTCACGGTCGCCGTCGTGGTGGCCACCGCGGTCGCCCTGGAGGGCTCCGGCTCGACCACCGGCGCCAAGGACCCGAAGGCGTCGGCGAGCCGCGGCGACTCCCACCGGAGCACGGCCGACGCGAAGGATCCGGCGGCGAGCGAGAAGCCGACGAGCCCCGCTCCCCTGCCGGAGACGCTGACGGTCGAGCCCCGGCGGACCCTGCTGACGGGTGAGTTCCTGCAGACCGCGCACATGAAGCTGGTCATGCAGCCGGACGGCAACCTCGTCGCCTACGACGTGAACGACAAGGCCACCTGGGCGTCCCTCACCTCGGGCGAGAACTACAAGGCCGTGTTCCAGGAGGACGGCAACCTGGTCGTCTACACCGCCGACGACAAGCCGGTGTGGGCCACCAACACGGGTTACCCGGACGGCGGGGCCGTCCTGGAACTCCGCGCCGACGGCAGCTTCGCCGTCACGAAGAACGGCCAGGACCTCTTCCTGAGCACCAAGGACACCACCGAGAAGGGCTGACCCGGTCGTCTTCCCGCCGGGCGGCCCGGGCGTGGAGTCACCACACCCGGGCCACCCGCCCGCTCATCCCTTCTTGATGCGCAGGAACGTCACGGAGTTCGCCGGGAAGGTGTACGTGAACTTCCTCGCGACTCCCGAGAAGGTGGACGTGACCGGTGCGACGGCCGTGTCCGTCTCGGTGTTCACGGCGTCGGGGGCGGCGGCGAGGGTGGTCACCGAGGCCTTCGAGCGGACCTTCGCACTCCCGAGGTCGACCGCCGTACGGGCGTCCGCCGCCTGGGCGTTGACCACCTTGACGATCAGGTCACCGGTCTTCTGGTCCTTGGTGATCACCTGCCGGAACGGCTCGGCGGGCTTGTCGTCGGTGAAGCCGCCCCACTCCTGGCCGTCGAGGAGGAGGGTCACCTGCCGGCCGCGCACCTTGATGTCGATGTCGTAGGCGCGGCCCGTCTCGATCGACCCGGCCTTGGAGATCAGCGTCGACTTGCCGCCGTCCACGGCCTGTTCGACGGCGGACTGGGTGTTGTTCCAGCCGCCCAGGTTCCACCAGTAGTAGGTGCCGGTGTCCTTGACGCCGAAGGCGACGAGGAAGCCCTCCTTGCCGGCCTTCTTGGTGGCCTTCACGTGCACGTCGTAGTCGTGCCAGGCGGGGTCGCCCGCGGAGACCATGGTGTTCTCGGCGGCCTCGTCGCTCTGCACGTACTGCCCGTCCTGGACGCTCCAGCTGCCGCCGCCCGTGTGGGTCCACTTCGAGGCGTCACCGGAGAAGTCGTCGGCGAGCAGTTCCGTGCCGTCCGCGCCGGTCACCCTCACCTCGTCGTACGCGGCACTCGTCGCCCACGTCGACAGGCCGACCGCACCCGTGACGGGTCCGCTGACCGACGGTGTGCCGGTCGCGCGCGACGGTACGACCCGGTCGCCGACATTGCGCATGAAGAGCTTCTGCACCTCGTAGTTGGCGGAGTTCCAGGACGCGTGGTTGTTGAACCAGATCAGGTCCGGGCGCCACTGCACGTAGTCCTCGTTGGCGAGCAGCGGGGCGTACGAGGCGAGCTTCACGACGTCCGCGTTGCGTTCGAGGCCGGTCATGAACGCGGCCTCCGCGAGGGCGTTCTTGAAGGTGTTGCCCTGGGAGGCGTACTCGCCGAGGAAGACCTTGGGGCCGTTCCTGTCGTACGAGTCGTAGCGGTCGTTGTTCTGCAGGAACCACTGCGGGCTGTTGTAGTAGTGCTCGTCGACCATGTCGACGTTCGCTTCCCGGTTGAGCTTCCAGGCCGTGTCGAAGGTCGAACCGCTGTCGTCGGGGCCGGAGTTGGAGACGACGGTGATCTCCGGGTACGTCGCCTCGACGGCCGCGCGGAACTGCTTGAAGCGCTCGAAGTACTCGTTCGGCAGGTTCTCCTCGTTGCCGACCGCGAGGTGTGTGAGGCGGAACGGCTTCGGGTGGCCCATCCTGGCCCGCTTCTTGCCCCATTCACTGGTCACCGGTCCGTTGGCGAACTCGATGAGGTCCAGGGTGTCCTGGATGTGGCGCCTGAGGAGCGCGTCGTCGTCGACGGCCTGGTTCTGGCCGCAGCCGGTGACGAGGGCGGGCACCACGGGCAGCGGCATGGCTCCGATGTCCTCGGAGAACTGGAAGTACTCGTAGTAGCCGAGGCCGTAACTCTGGTTGTAGCCCCAGAAGTTGGCGTTCGTCGCGCGCTGCTCGACCGGGCCGATCGTGTCCTTCCACTGGTACGCGCGCCTGCGCTCCCAGCCGGACTCCTCGTCGTACCCCTTCATGCTGCCGGTGTTGACCAGGCAGCCGCCCGGGAAGCGGACGAAGGCGGGGTCCAGGGCGGCGATCTTCCGGGCGAGGTCCTCGCGCAGCCCGTGGCCCTTGTACGTGTCGCGCGGGACGAGCGAGATCATGTCGAGCGCGGCAGGGCTGTCCGAGGCCACCGTGAGGCGGCCGGCGGCGCTGGTGCGGGTGGCGGTGAGGCGTGCCGTGTACTTGGCCCAGCCGCCGCGCGCGGTGACCCGGCGGGCCTGTGCCAGTTCGCCGTCGGCGTCCTGGAGGGTCACCGTGAGGGCGGAGGATCCGTCGGTGCGGGCCCAGACGGAGAAGTCGTAGGTCTTGCCCTCCTCCACCGAAATACCGCTGTTGTAGCCGGAGTTGGTCACGGACGAGTCGGCGCCCAGGGCGAGGTAGGTGCGGTTGCGGGCGTTCAGCCGGCCGTCGTCGTCCGCGGTCGCCGCGGTGCCCGTGGTGGCCCAGGAGGTGAGCGGGGTGTACGAGCGGTTGTCGGCGGTCGAGTACTCGAAGGACCGGTTCTGCACCAGCTCCGCGTACAGACCGCCGTCCGCGGCCCGGTTGATGTCCTCGAAGAAGACGCCGTACATGGTGTCGTCGATCGTCGCGCCCGTGGACGCCGGGTCCACGGTGATCGCGTAGTCGGTGACGTCCTCGGAGGCGGCGCTCGTCGAAGTGGTGTCCGCCGGGGCGGCGTTCACCGGGGGCGGGACGAGGAAGGAGGCGGCCAGCAGGGTGGTGGCCGTGAGGGCGAGTCTCCAGCGAGTGCGGGTGCGGGCATGTGACATGGATCCTCCGCGGCTCTGAGAGGGTGCATCATGTTCGATATACCGGACACTGATCAATACTTCGAACGGCAAGATAGGTAGGGGGCAGGATCACGTCAATGGGTTGGACAGGAGAGGCCGCGGTGACGGAGGGGATGGCCGGATTCCGGCCGGTGGGCGATGTGCTGGCGTATCTGGCCGGGAGCTGGCACGTGGAGCGTTCCGTGCGGGATCTCGCGAGCGGGGCGAGCGGCGCCTTCGAGGGGACGACGGTGTTCGGGCCGCTGGACGACGGCGGCCCGGGGCTGCTGCACCACGAGTCCGGCACCTTCGTGTGGCAGGGCGTGGCCCGGCCCGCCGAGCGCACCCTCAGGTTCCTGCCGGGTGACGGGGCGAGCCGGGCCGACGTACGGTTCGCCGACGGCCGCCCCTTCCACGACCTGGACCTCGCCACCGGCAGGTACGTCGCCGACCATCCGTGCTCGGCGGACCTCTACCGCGGCGAGTTCACCGTGTACGACGCGGACCGCTGGCGGACGGTGTGGCGGGTGGGCGGGCCCGCCAAGGACCTGGTCCTCACGACGGACTACTCACGACGGACAACTCACGACGGACCGCACCCCGCGCCCGACCACCGGCTCACAGACGGTCGTACTGGGCGTCGAAGCGCAGATTCCAGCGGCCGGCCCAGCCGATGAGAGTGGCCGTCGACAGCGGGCGGACGTCGAAGTTCCAGTACGTCGACGGGTGCGCCCTCAGGGCGTAGACGAGCGCCGCGCGCACGACCGCGGGTTCCGCCACGGCGACGATCCGGCCGCCGTCGTCGGCGGGGCGGGTGTCGAGCCAGCCGCCGACCCGCTGGACGAACTCCGCGAGCGGTTCGCCGCCGTGGGCCGCGGAGTACGGGTCGGCGAGCCAGGCGTCCACCGCCTCGGGTTCACGGGCCATCGCCTCCCCGAGGGTCAGCCCGCGCCAGCGGCCCATGTCGCAGTCCCGCAGGGCCGGTTGGGCCAGCGGCGAGAGCCCCAGCCCGTCACCGGTGGACCGGCTGCGCGGGGTCGGTGAGCAGTACCGCAGCTCGGCCGCGGCGAGCGGTACGAGGGTGTGGGCGACGCGCTGCACCTCGCCCCAGCCCGCCTGGTCCAGCGGCCGGTCGTCGTCGAAGCGCTCGGCGAGCAACGAGGAACCGCGGGCGGCGGCGATCAGCGTGACCCGAACATGCATGCGGCGATCGTGAGCGCCGGAACTGCGCAGGTCAAGAGCTGATCGACGGCACACACGGAATGCTCACGCGAAGGCCCCCACAAATTTCGCGGGACGGTGCACGGGCGGAGAATCACGGCAGCGTCATTCGAGGCCCAGCGCCATCCACCGGTCGGGCCGGTCGAGCACCTTGAACCCGAGCTTCTCGTAGACCCCGTGCGCGTCATGGGTGGCGAGCACCACGCGGCGCAGGCCCATGGGCCGCAGGTGGTCGCGTACGGCGGTGACCAGGGCGGTGCCGAGCCCCTTGCCCCGCGCGGCCCGGTCCACGTACACATCGCAGAGCCAGGCGAAGGTAGCCCCGTCGGTCACCACGCGCGCGTACGCCACCTGGTCGCCCGAAATCGTCTCGTACACCCCGAAGTTGAGCGATCCGGCCATCGCGCGCTCGTGCCGTTCACGCGGCCGGTCCATCGCCCAGTACGCGTCGGTGGCGAGCCAGCGGTGGACCCTCCCCACGTCGATGCGCGCGCGGTCGGTGGAGATCTCGTAGCCCTCGGGCAGGCTGGGTATGTCGGTCATGGCGGGAGAGTTCCAGGTCAGGGTCCCGCTGTCGAACCGATTTCGGCGCAGGCCGAGCGCAGTCTGCGGACACCCTCGGTGATCTCGGCAGTGCTCGCGACCGCCGCGAAGCTGAGCCGCAGGTGGGCCGCCGGGGGCTCGGCGCTGAAGTAGGGGCGGCCCGGGGTGACGGCCACGCCCGCGCGCAGGGCCGCGGACAGGAGCGCCGTCTCTCCCCCGGAGCCGAAAGCCTGGGAGGTACCCCCAGTGCCGTCGGGCAGGCGCACCCACAGCTGGTAGCCGCCGGACGGGATGTGCGGCAGGGCGAGTTCGGGCAGCTGCAGGCGCAGCGCGGCGGCCATCGCGTCCCGCCGGACCCGCAGTTCGGCCGAGACGGCTCGCAGATGGCGGGGCCAGGCGGGCGAGCCGACGAGTTCCAGGGCCGCCTCCTGGAGCGGGCGCGGCACGAAGAAGGTGTCGACGACCTGGATCGCCCGCAGCCGTTCCAGTACGGGCCCGCGGGCGGCCAGGGCACTCACCCGGAAGCTCGGCGAGGTCGCCTTGGTCAGCGAGCAGACGTGGACGACGACTCCGTCGGGGTCGTCCGAGGCCAGCGGACGCGGCAGCGGTCCGGCGTCGTCGTGCACGAGACGGCGTACGAAGTCGTCCTCGATGACGAACGCGCCCGCCTCGCGGGCGATCCGCAGCACCTCGCCGCGCCGCTCGGGGGCGAGCACCGCGCCGGTCGGGTTCTGGAACAGCGGCTGGCAGACGAAGACGCGGGCGCCGGTGGCCCGGAAGGCGTCGGCGAGCAGGGTCGGCTTCACCCCGTCCCGGTCCACGGGCACGGGCACGGGCCGCAGCCCGGCCGCGCGGGCGATCGCCAGCATGCCGGGATAGGTGGGCGACTCGACGAGGACCGGCGCGCCGGGCGGGGCGAGTGCGCGCAGCGCGGTGGTCAGCCCGGACTGGCCGCCGGCCGTGATGAGCACCTCGGCGGCCGTGATGGCGCCGCCGATGCCCCGCGCGAACCACTCGCGCAGCTCCGGCAGCCCTTCCACCGGCGGGCGCGCCCAGACGCCGGGGCGACGGCCCGCCCGGGACAGCGCCGCGGCCATCGCCCGTTCCGGCTGCAGCGAGGGGTGCAGATAGCCACCGTTGAACTCGATGACTCCCGGCGGCGGGGCGGCCAGCGAGACGAGCACCCCCGAGGCGTCCACCGTGCGGGGTACGAGTTCGGTCGTGGCGTCGGCGCTGAGCGCTACCTCCTGCCAGGAGGTGTCCCCGACGGCAGGCCCGGCGGCGCGCGGCTCGGCCCGGAACGCGCCCGCCCCGGGCCGGGTGACCACCAGGCCCTCGGCGGAGAGCTGGGCGAGCGCCCGGGAGACGGTCACGGGACTGACCCGGAACCGCTCGACGAGTACGCGACTGGACGGCAGCTTTCCACCGGGAGAGTAGCGGTCCAGCTCGTTCCGCAACCGATCGGCCAGATCAGCGACACTGCTACGCTCATGCATGAGAGCAGAGAATAGCGCTACCACACGGGCCTCGATAGCGGTGCCCGCCCCGCCCCACACGTCCGGTACGCACGCCGGCCCGTCCGGGGACCTCCGGGACGCGGGCCGGCCGGACCCCCGGGCCGGGACCCTCATGGCCGCGCTCGGCGTCGTCGCCTTCTCCCTCACCTTCCCCGCCACCGCGTGGGGTCTGGAGGGCTTCGGTCCCTGGTCGCTCGTGGCCGTGCGGAGCGTCCTGGCCGCGGTCGTCGCGGGCGGCTGTCTGCTCGCCCTGCGCGTCCCGCCGCCCGGCCGCCGCCACTGGGCGGGGCTCGCCGTCGTCGCCGCCGGAGTCGTCCTCGGCTTCCCGATGCTCACCACGCTCGCCCTGGAGACGTCGACCACCGCGCACGCCGCGGTCGTCGTCGGTCTGCTCCCGCTGACGACCGCCCTGTTCTCGGCCCTGCGTGTCGGCACCCGCCCCTCGCGCACCTTCTGGGCGGCGGCGTCCGCGGGCGCCGCCGTGGTCATCGGGTTCACCGTGCAGCAGAGCGGCGGCGCCCTGAGCAGCGCGGACGCCTACCTCTTCGGGGCCCTCCTGATCTGCGCGGCGGGCTACACGGAGGGCGGGCGGCTGGCCCGGGTGATGCCGGGCTGGCAGGTCATCGGCTGGGCGCTGGTCCTGTGTCTGCCGCTCACGGTGCCGGTGGCCGCGATCGCCCTGTCGTACGAGCCCGTGGAGCTGACCGCGCACAGTGTGACCGGGCTGCTGTGGGTCGCGGTCGGCTCGCAGTTCGTCGGCCTGGTCGTCTGGTACCGCGGGATGGCCGCGATCGGCATACCGAAGGCCAGCCAGCTGCAACTGGCCCAGCCGCTGCTCACCCTGGTGTGGTCGGTGCTGCTCCTGGGCGAGCAGCTGACGCCGGCCGCTCCGCTGACGGCCGCCGCCGTGCTCGTCTGCATCGCCGTCACCCAACGGGCCCGGGGCTGACCGGTCCGTACGGCCCGGCCCCAACGCGCGCTACCCGCCGTAGACTTGCGGTCACGAATCGCCACTCCCGTGCGGAACGAGGAGGCCCTACAGATGCAGGCAACCGTAGGCGACCATCTGCTGGTGCACGGCAGGATCGTCGGGCAGCACGACCGGGTCGCGGAAGTCATCGAAGTGCTCGGACAGAAGGGGAGTCCCCCGTACCGGGTCCGCTTCGAGGACGGTCACGAGACCCTGATGTCTCCCGGCCCCGACTGCGTGGTCCAGCACCGCGAGGACACCCCCGGATAGGTCAGCGTGAGGGCTTCGCCGGCTGCTGGTAGTGGTCGGCGACCACCCTCGCCATGGCTCCGATCCGGTCGGCGGCCACTTCCTTCGCCGAGAAGAAGACGTGTCCGCCCACCTCCGGGTGGTCCGCGGCGAGGGTGAGGTGCCGGGACAGCTCGGCCGGGTCCTGCCAGGCCGCGGGCTGCGCCGGGTCACCGGCCTTGTAGAGCGCCTCGCCCACGTACAGCTTCGTCCTGCTGCCCCGCGCGACCTGCGACCACCAGGGGACGAGCTTGGCGTAGTCGGCCGCGGCGAGACCGATGTTCCAGTACAGCTGCGGGCAGATGTAGTCGATCCAGTTCTCCCGGACCCATTTCCTGGTGTCCGCGTGCAGGTCGTCGTACGTCTGCACGCCGGCCCGGGTGTCCGAGCCCGTCGGGTCGGTGCCGGCGTTGCGCCACACCCCGAAGGGGCTGATCCCGAACCGCGTGCCGGGCCGGACCTCCTTGAGCCGGGCGGCCGTCTCCAGGACCAGCCGGTCGATGTTGTCGCGCCGCCAGGCGGCCCGGTCGGGGAACTGCCCGCCGTGCGCGGCGTACGCGGCGTCGTCGTCGAAGACCTGGCCCGCGACCGGGTACGGATAGAAGTAGTCGTCCCAGTGGACGGCGTCCACGGCGTACTTCCCCACCGCGTCCAGCATCGCGTCCTGCACGAAGGCACGGACCTCGGGCAGACCGGGGTTGTAGTAGAGCTTCCCGCCGTAGGGCACGATCCAGTCGGGGTGGACACGGGCCGGGTGCGAGGCGACGAGCCGTGTCGGGTCGGTGTGGTTGGCGACGCGGTACGGGTTGAACCAGGCGTGCAGTTCGAGGCCCCGCGCATGGGCCTCCGTCACGGCGGTGCCCAGCGGGTCCCAGCCGGGGTCCTGGCCCTGCACCCCGGTCAGACACTGCGCCCAGGGCTCGAAGGGCGAGGCCCACAGGGCGTCGGCCGTGGGGCGCACCTGGAAGATCACGGCGTTCAGCCGGCGCTCCACCGCCGTGTCGAGGTGCGCGAGCAGTTCGGCGCGCTGCCGGTCCGCGGTCAGACCGGGCTTCGAGGGCCAGTCGCGGTTCGCCACGGTCGCCAGCCACATACCGCGCAGCGCGCCGGCGCGGTCCCGGCGCCGGGGCCGACGGCCGCCGTGCCCGCCCCTGTCCCCTCCACCGCCGCCCCCTCCCCCGGACATCTCCGCCGCCACAGCCACTCCCGCCGTGACGAGTCCCGACAGTCCGGCCGCCGCGGTCATCGCGAATCCCCGTCGTGACATACGCCCCATGCCGTACACCCCAAACACAGTGGGTCCGCCCGGTCACGGACCGTTTACCTCGCACAGCATGCCCGACCCGGCCCGTCGTACAAGGACAGATCCGGAGTAACGTGCGTGGCGTCGGCGGGTACCGGACAACGGACACCCGCCGGACCCATGACAGTGAGAGCGGACAGTGAGAGCGAAAGGGACGATGTGACCGACATCGAACGCGTCGGAGTGGTGGGCTGCGGCCAGATGGGAGCGGGCATCGCCGAGGTGTGCGCCCGCGCCGGCCTGGATGTGAAGGTCGCCGAGACCACTGGTGAGGCGTTGGAGATTGGCCGGACCCGGCTCTACAACTCGCTCTCCAAGGCCGCCGAGCGCGGCAAGATCTCCGAGGAGGAGCGGGCCGCCACCCAGGACCGGCTCTCCTTCACCACCGACCTCGGCGAGTTCTCCGACCGCGATCTGGTGATCGAGGCGGTCGTCGAGAACGAGCAGGTGAAGACGGAGATCTTCCAGGTCCTCGACCAGGTGGTGCTGCGCCAGGACGCGATCCTCGCCTCGAACACCTCCTCCATCCCGCTGGTGAAGCTCGCCGTCGCCACCTCGCGCCCCGACCAGGTCATCGGCATCCACTTCTTCAACCCGGCCCCGGTGCAGAAGCTCGTCGAGCTGATCCCGGCGCTGACCACCTCCGAGGGCACCATCAGCCGGGCGCAGTCCCTGGTGGAGAAGATCCTCGGCAAGCACGCGATCCGCGCCCAGGACCGCTCGGGCTTCGTGGTCAACGCGCTGCTGATCCCGTACCTGCTCTCCGCGATCCGGATGTTCGAGTCCGGCATGGCGAGTCGCGAGGACATCGACAACGGCATGGAGCTGGGGTGCGCGCACCCGATGGGGCCGCTCAAGCTCTCCGACCTCATCGGCCTCGACACGGTGGCCTCGGTCGCGTACTCGATGTACGAGGAGTACAAGGAACCGCTGTACGCGGCCCCGCCGCTGCTCCAGCGGATGGTTGACGCGGGGCGCCTTGGGCGGAAGTCGGGGTCGGGCTTCTACGCCTACGCCTGACCTGCACCGATATCACTTTCGCGGCACCGCGAAAGTGATCACCGGAACACGCCGGAGGCCGCTCCCCCATGATCGGGAAGCGGCCTCCGGCAACTCGCCACACGGCCAAGGGAGTTGTGAGGGGGTTCCGGCCGGACCTCACGCGACTCCCTCCGATCCGTCCCCCTCGGAACTCACCGCGCGCAGCCGCGGCGCCGACGCGGCACCCCCCTGCTTCAGCTCCGGCTCCAGCCACCTGTCGACCGCCGTCCGACCACGGTTCCCACGGTCCGGCATGAAGTGGGCGTAGATCCGCAGGGTGATGTCCGGCGACGCGTGCCCCATCCAATGGGACACCGAGATCGGATCCTCGCCAGCGCCGAGCTGGACGCTCGCGTAGGTGTGTCGCCAGCGGTGGTGCATCATCTCGCGCGAGGCCTCCCAGCCCCACCGACCTTTCGACTTCTCCTTGTCGCGCTCGGCAATCAGCCCGGCCGCTGCGAGGGCCGGCTTCATCGTCCGGTCGTTGAAGGTGTTCGGGTTCATCCGGTTCTTATGCCAGGTCGTCACCAGAAGCGGCACGGTCGCCTCGTCCTTTCCATCATTGCCCGGACCCAGCCACGGCAACTTCGTCTTCACCGACGGGAACCGATTGCCGTGAGCGTCGAGGAACCTCAGCAGCGTGGGCGAGAGTGGGACCTGCCGCTCCTTGTCGCCCTTGGGCAGTTTGAAGAAGGGCTTCGTACCGTTCTCCCACAGCAGCTGGCGACGCACGTTCAGCACCATGAGCTCGCGGTCAATGTCCTCAGGGCTGAATCCGAAGCACTCCCCCTGCCGCTGACCGCTGAACATGCCCAGATCCGCGATGACCTGGTACCGGTCCGGCATGGCCGTGCGGATCGCGCGGGCCTCGGTCCTGGCCCAGGCGCGCGCCTTCGTCCCCTTGCTCGTGGTGGGCCGCACGCCCTTGTCCACGCTCTTGCACGGGTTCTTCGCGATGCGCCGGCCGACTGCGGCCTTGAAGATGCTGGACAGATGGTTCCAGATCACCTCGATCGTGGCGGGCGCGAGGCCGCGGCCCTTGAGCTCGCGCTTCCAGTCGATGAGGGCGTCCTCGTCGATCAGGTTCATTGGCGTACGGCCGAGCTGACTGTCGACGATGTGATTGAAGATCTTCGACTTCATGGGGCCGGCGGTGTTGACCGGGTCGTCGCGCTTGGGCCACCACTCGTCTGTGACGTAGTCGCCGAGGAGGATCTCTCCGTCGCGCTCGTCGACGAACTCGTGCTTCTTGACCGCGACGATCGTCGCGGCCTTCCAGTCTTTGGCCTCCTCCAGCGTCTCGAAGGACCTCTTCTTGACGCCGGGGATGCCGCAGACCCGGTACCGCATCGTCTTGGAGCCCCAGAGCTCGGTGCGTTCGCGCTTGCCGGTCTTCGGGTCCTTGCGCTTCTTCAGCCAGCGGTCCTCGATCCATCCTGTGGACGCCACGGCCAGCCCTCCCCTGCGAGGTCGTTGAGGCGGACCTCCAACAGGCGTTCCGTGACGCGCAGTTCCGCAGCAGCGGTATGCGGGTCACCGGCCCATTGGGCGACCTCGGCAAGGTCCGAGATGGCTACCAACTTCCTGGATGCTTCAAGGTCGGCGCGCCGTTCTTGCCGGATCCGCGCAAGCGGAGTGGAGCATTCAGCGTCATCTGCCAGCGCGTGTTCCAGCTCATGTGCGAGGACGCATCGTTCCTGCACCTCGCTGAGTCCGGAGGCGATGACGATGCGCTGGCGGTCGCGACACCAGGCTCCCCACGTATCACGCAGCCACGTCCGGATGACGACGATCCCGAGATCGTCCAAGATCGCGGCTGGCGCGTAGTGGATACCGGTGGATAGCAACTGAGCTGCGGACATGCGCCCCCCAGGGAAATGGACGGGTGGGAAGCGCGTCAGATCGTCATGTTTACCTGATCACACACAGGTACGGGAAGGAAACAGTGGGAAATATTTCAACTGACTTCACACGGTGCTGAATCCGGGCACCACGGGACAACCGCGACGCGCAGCAAGCGCATGGATCGCGGCAGGGGGTAGACCGATGCGCCGCAGAAATGGTTGTACAGGTCAGTCGTTCGAGTTGAGCGCGTCGTTGATCCGGGCCACGTCGTCGACCGGCACGCCCTCGCCGGCAGCGTGCGGACGGTAGGCAGCAAGGGCGTACGACCGACCGTCCGGAGCCACTGCGGAGAGGATCCGCTGGACGAGCTGGTCGAACTCGTCACGGAGGCCTGACGGAGCGCCGAGGCCGGCCGCGGTCCGGCTGAATTCGTAGACCGTCGGCACGAGTTCCAGCAGGTGAGCACGGGGCGACTCTTCAGGAGCGGGCCGTTCCGAGCGCTGCAGGACCACACTCGGGTCCTCTCCGGCGAGGATGCGGTCCGCCCAGCCGGGCAGCCATCCGAGGGCGGCGACGGTCGGTTCCAGCGTCGGCGGCTTGTCGCCCCGCTTCGGGACCACGCCGCGTTCCAGACTCCCGATACTCCGGTCACTCGCCTGCCCGCCGAGCTTGGCGACTCGGGCCGAGAGCTGCTTGAGGGAGAGACCCTGCCGTTCTCGATCCGCGCGGATGGCGCGGCCGAGCACTGCCCACATCTCGGGGGCGTACTTCATCTCGGTCTCCGCTCGCTCCGCAGGCAACGTCAGGCAACGTCCGGAAACAAAGTACCCCCGTGGCGCGCCGCTTCAACAGACGACTTCGGGCCTCTGACCTGCCACTTCGTAATCTTTCCTAATCTTTCCTACACATCACTTGCATCACTGCTGGATCTTTCCTAATCTTTCCAGCGTGAAGGCGCAAGGAGAGATCATCCGGCGCAGTCGCGAGGAGTCGGGCTACGGCCTGCGCGAGTTCGCCAGCCACATCGGGATCTCTGCCTCGTACCTGTCGCGAATCGAGACCAACCAGGCCAGACCCAGTCCGGGCGTCGTGAAGCGGATCGCCGTACAGCTGCGATCCGCACGGGAGACCCGGGCTGCCATCGCTGAGATCACACGAAGCGAAGACGAGGCAACTGATGACACCCCCGGCCGAGAGCGAAAGCTCCCCCCACCTGAACGTGGCCGAGCTGGCCGCGCGATGGAAGACCACGAAGACGGCGATCTACGTCGCACGTCACCGCGGTAAAGCCCCCCACGGATTCAAGCGCGGCCGAGCTGTCCTGTTTCCGCTCTCCGCGGTCGAGGCCTTCGAGGCCGAGCGGCTGGCCGGCGACAAGCCGTCCCACCGCGGCACGACCACCGAGCACCGGCCCGCCGAGCGCACCGCCCGCCGCGGCCGCGCCCGCCAGGCCCGTGCCTGACGCACAGACGAAGGCCGCCCCGGATGCGACCCGAAGCGGCCCTCTGCACAACCCGAAAGCCCTCTACAGAAAAGGAGATTCGACTGTGTCTTCCCAGGCTAACGCCAAGATCAGTCGACCGGGAGGCTCGGTGACCGAACTGGTCGCCCGAGCCGCTGCAGGCGACCGCGACGCCTTCGCCACTCTGTACAACGAGTTCCGGCCCCAGGTGTTCACCTACCTCGACCGGCGCACCATGAACCGCCCCCTCGCCGAGGACCTGACCCAGGACGTGTTCCTGCGGGCCCTGAGCCGCCTGGAGACGTTCCACGCCGAGCGCGGCGGTGGCTTCGGCGCCTGGCTCATGACCATCGCCCGGAACATCCACCTCGACTACACCCGGTCGGCGCGGTTCCGTCTGGAAATCCCCGTCGGCCAGATTCGGGATGTGGACGAGAGCGTGCTCTCCGCAGAGCTGACCGCGTTGCGGGAGCTCGACATCGTCGAGGCGGTCCAGACGACGGTCGTCGCGCTGAAGTCCCTCACCGTCTCCCAGCGCGAGTGCGTGCGGCTGCGGTTCGTTGAAGGGCTGTCGTTCCCGGAGATCGCAATCCGCATGCACAAGAACCTGAGTGCGACCAAGACCCTCCAGTTCCGCGCGGTGCACACCATGCGGCGTGTCCTCACGGACCAGGCGGTGTCGGCATGAACAAGAACCTCCCCCAGGCAGTCCGCATCGTCCGTGCGGCGCTGGCCTCCAGCGGTAGCGACCCAGCAGCCGCCATCGTCCACGCCCTCGACGGCGCGCAGCTGCTCGTCGACCCGGAGCGTTCGTTCGGCGCAGTCCTTCGGCGCACGCCTGCCGGTGACTGGGCGCGTGAGCACCAAGCGCACCCCGAGGGTCCGGAGCTCTCGCAGCCCTCGGCGCCGGTGGAGCAGCCGGAGCTGACCGAGTTGGAGCAGCAGGCCCGAGCGTGGGACCAGTCCTGCGAGCGAGCCCGCCGCGTCGCGGACGTCATCCAGCGCCAGGTCGGCTCGCACCCCTCGTACCAGAGCGTGCAGTTGGACGGCGACCGCGTCCTGGTAGCCCTCCACATCACGAATCAGGCCCAGTGGGGCGAGTGGCGCCGGTACTTCGGGGTCCAGCACGACACGGAGACCGCGCTCCCCTACATGGTCCGCGGCGACGGTTACCGGGATGGTGTCCGGGTGTCGGTCGTGGCGTACGACCTGCCGCAGGCCCGGACGCTCGCGACGGAGATCGCGAAGGCTCCGTACGAGCTGGACGGGATCGTCTACGACCTGGCGCGGCCTCAGCGCGACGCTGGCGGTGACGTCTGGTTCTACCAGGGCGTGCGTACGGCGGACGGGATGCCGTTGCTGTCCGTCGACGGACGTCCGGAGCGCTGCACGCTGGCGAACGTCGCCTGCCTCAACGGGCCGCTGACGCCCGTCACGGACACCCCGTCACCGCAGGCCACGCCCGTCATGACGGGTACCGAGGGCGGTGAGCGCGCATGAGCGAGCCGATCCGTGACACCGAGACCGCCGTCCGTGAGCTTGGAGCTATCCCAGTCCCCGGTGGCGACGCCACCCCGCTGACACCGGAGCAGCGCGCCAAGCTCTCCGAGCAGCTCGGGGACGCGAAGCCCGCCACCACCGGACTCCTGCTCGGCTTCGGGGACGCCGTGCGGAACCGATGTGAGCACGAACACCCAACGTGGGAGGACCTCTACTGCATGAACCTCTCCTCCTACATGGGGGAGCGGATGGCGCCGGTCCTGCGCCGCCTCCTCGACGCCGAGGCGGAAATCGAGCGTCTCAGTGAGCTGGAGGCCGCACCGACCGCCGTCTACCGCGCCGAGCACCCGGACTCCGGCATCGTCCTCGGCCACTACGGCACCGAGGCCGCGGCCCGCGCGCACTGCGAGGCCATGAGCCGGCGTGACATCCCGGGCGCCGCTCTCGACTGGATCGAGGACGACGAGGACCGCGTCGCCGAGCTGGTCGCCGCCTTCGGCGAGGACGAGCGGCCGACCGGCTACATCGTGACCGCTCTGGAGCTCGACTCCGAGTACGACCCGGAGGCCGCCGAGTGAAGCGACGTCGCCACCACGGCAAGGAACGGACCGCCAACACCCGTACGTACGTTGTCCACTCCCGCAACCTCTACGGGCCCCTGGAAGGCAGCCAGTTCGCCACCAGCGACCGGCGGAAGGCCTTCAGCGAGGCGCGACGGCACGCCAAGTACGGCCGGCTGATCAGCTTCACCCACCACCTCGGCGGAGGACGGTGGGAGGACCTCACCGCCTCCGTGACCGACCAGCCCGCGGACCGGATCACCCGGACGTTCGCCGCCGTGCAGGTCCTACGCGGGGAGGTCACCGCCCCGTGAACGCCTACAGCAAGGCCCACCAGGCCCTCACCAGCGGTCAGCCGCTCAGCGAAACAGACGCCGCGGCCCTCCTCGGCGAGCTCCGCACGGAGTTCGGCCAGGAGCTCGCGGACGCGGTCGAGCAGGCCGTCGAAGCGCAGTACCGACCGGCTGAGGCCGACAGCAGCAGCGCGGTCCGTGTGAAGCGCCACAAGCTCGGCGCCGCGATCCGCACCGTCAACCTCGTCCGCCAGTTCGCCACGAACCCTCGCGGCTTCACCCCGCCCACCCAGCGCGACCCCCGGAGCACCTCATGAGCACCTTCACCTTCGCCCCGGCGACCCGCGAAACGGCCAAAGCCCGCATCGCCGTTCAGGGCCCCGGCGGCTCCGGCAAGACCAAGACGTCCCTGCGCATGGCCGAAGCACTCGCGGCTGGCGGTCTGATCGGCGTGGTCGACTCCGAGCGCGGCTCCGCCCTCAAGTACGCCCCCGTGCCCGGCCGTCCGGACATCGAGGCGCACGAATTCGTCCACCTGCCGATGGCGTTCTGCTCCCCGGAGAACCTGATCGCCGCGGTCAAGTCAGCCGAGGAGGCTCGCCTCGCCGTCCTGATCATCGACAGCTGGTCGCACTATTGGGCGGGCAAGGGCGGACTCCTCGCCCGAGTCGACGAGGAGTCGAAGAAGGCGGGGAACTACGGCGGCAAGTTCACGGCCTGGGGCCCGGTGAACGAGCTGGAGCAGGACATGCTCGACGCGCTGCTCAACTTCCCGGGTCACGTGATCGTCACCATGCGAACGAAGAACGAGTACTCGATGGAGGGCAAGAACGTCACGAAGGTCGGCGTCAAGACCGTCCAGCGTGAGGGGGCCGAGTACGAAGTCGACGTCGTGATCGACATGGTCGCCGGCACCGGCACCGTCACCAAGACCCGGTACACGGCTCTGAACGGCGCCTGCGTCCACCACCCCGGTGAGGCCTTCGCCGAGGCGATCCTGGAGCAGCTCGGCCAGGGCGTCGACCCGGTGCAGGTCATCGTGGACGAGCTCATCGCCGACGGTCTGACGTATGAGAAGGCGCTGGAACTCCACGGGCGGGCCAAGGGGCGGAACCTGCTCGGCGCCGACCTCATGCACCCGAAGACCGGCGCTCCCGCGAAGCTCGGGCCCGTCATCGTCGAGTACGGGCAGGCCGTCAAGCCCGTCACGACGGGCGTCACGAGCCCGCCACCGCCCTCGTCGGCCACGACCGCCGGGCAGGCCGACGACAGCCGCCCGGCGGAAGAGACCCGCGCCGCGCCGCTGGACCCCCCGGCCGACCCCGGGCAGGACCAGGGCCCTACGCCCGTCACGGCCCCGCAGATGCGGATGATGCACGCCTGCTTCACCAAGGTCGGCCTCGGCTCCAAAGACTCCCGCGAGCACCGACTGCGCGCCACCGCTCTGATCATCGGCCGCCAGATCGGCACCGCGAACGAGCTGACCAAGGACGAGGCCCAAACCCTCCTCGACACGCTCACCAACTACGGCGAGCGCGGCGAGACCGCAGCCTCCGACTTCGCCGCCATGGTGCGTGGCCTGGAAGACGCTGCCCGGGAGATCGCCGAGCAGGACGCCCGTCGCTCCGTCCCTCAGCCCGCCTGATTCACCACTGACCGCGGGCCCGCCCCTACCCCTCCCTGGGGCGGGCCCGCACCCCAGAAAGGAGGTGCACCCCAGTGGTGAATCCGACCATCGAACAGGCCGAGGCGATCGACTCGTACGGCGACGGACTCGACCTCGTCCTCCAGGCCGGCGCAGGCTGCGGCAAAAGCGCAACGCTCCGCATGATTGCCCAGGCTGACGCGCGTAGGCGCATGACCTACGTCGCCTACAACTCGGCCATCGCGTCCGACGCCCGCCGCAGCTTTCCGTCCAACGTCATGGCCAAGACCGGCCATGGCCTGGCCTTCGACCCCAGGTACGGGCAGCGGCTCGGCCGCCCGCGCCAGACCGCCCACCAGGCCGCGCAGGCCCTCGACGTCCGCTCGATCCTCGGCATCATCGGCGCGACGCCGACGATCCTCACGGACCTCGGCGGCATGAAGGCCATGACGTCCAAGATCATCATGCGGATGGCCTTGGACACCGTCACCCGGTACTGCTACAGCGCCGACGACGAGATCATCCAGAAGCACATCCCGCATTACGACGGCCTCAAGAAGAACCGCGGCGAGGTCGTCAAACTCGTCCTCCCCGTCGCCCGCGCCGCCTGGGACGACCTGAAGAACGACGACAGCGTCCTCAACCTCGCCCACGACCACTACCTGAAGATGTGGGCGCTCTCGAAGCCCACCATCCCCACAGACGTTGTGCTGCTCGACGAGGCACAGGACACCAACGACGTGCTCTCCGCCGTGCTCCTGGCCCAGGAGCACGCCCAGCGCATCGCCGTCGGCGACTCCGCCCAGCAGATCTACAGCTGGCGCGGCGCGAACGACGCGCTCGAAGGCTTCGTCCACGAGCTCGGCTGCCCGGAACTCACGCTCTCGCAAAGCTTCCGGTTCGGTCCGGCCATCGCCGCCCGCGCCAACGAATGGCTCCGCCTCATCGACGCCCCGCTCCGCCTCACCGGCTGGGAGGCCGCCGAGTCCACCGTCGGCCCGCTCGACGTCCCGGACGCCATCCTCTGCCGCACCAACGCAGGCGCGATGGGCATCGTCATGGAAGGCCTCGCAGCCGGGCGGAAGGTCGCGCTCGTCGGGGGCGGTGCCGCCATCAAGAACCTCGCGTGGGCCGCCGAAGCCCTCCAGGGTGGTCGCCCAACCGACCACCCCGAGTTGTGCGGGTTCGCGTCCTGGGACGACGTCCGTCAGTACGCGGCCGAGGAAGACAGCTCACTCGAAGTGCTCACGAAGCTCATCGATGAGCACGGCCCCGCTCGGATCGTCGCCGCAGCGGACGGACTGGTCTCCGAGCAGCAGGCCGAGCTCGTCGTATCGACCGCTCACAGATCCAAGGGCCGCGAGTGGCCGGCGGTCCGCATCCACGGCGACTTCCGGGCCCCGAAGCCCGACCAGTCCACCGGTCTGGTGATCCTGCCGCGCGAGGAAGCCCGCCTGGCGTACGTCGCCGTGACCCGGGCCCGCGAGCAACTCGACGACACCGCCCTCGCCTGGGTGTCGACCGTGACGGCGGTGCGCGAATGAAGCTCCAGAACCGCCCATCCCACCGCGGTGTCCCGGTCGGACGTGAGCGCGACTGGATCCCCGTCACCACTCTGTCCGTCCCCACCGTGTGGATGGCCACCCCCGACGGGCTCGTCTGCTGCCTGGACTTGGTCGCCGTCGAGCTCGCGGTGAACGGCCGCCGTAACGGCTGGAAGCTCACCGCGCCCGAAGCGGCCTATGCGGCGGATCTCCTGCGCCAGCGGTGTCAGGGCATCGAGCACCACACGATCGCGAAGCTGCTCGGGGTCGACTACAGGGCCCTCGATCGTTGGTTTCCCAGCGCGGACACTCCGCTGCACGACGCGCTGAGCCGAGCCCGAGACCAAGGCCTTACCGAAGCAGCCCGCAAGGCGGCACTCAAGGCCCCGCCCAAGCCGCTCGCGCGATGCGGAACGTACCAGGCAGCCCGGCGACACAAACGCAATCGGGAGCCGGTGGACGAGCTGTGCCGCAAGGCCAGAAGGGCCGCGGACCGCCACTACAAGCAGCACAAGACGTACATCGGCGCCCCCGAGTTCTTCGAGTGACGCCCGTCATGACGCCCCGTCGTATACCCGCCAGCAGCTGAGAAGGAGCGTGATCATGGAACGCGAGTGGGAGCTCAGGGCCTCGTGTCGCTTCGCGGACCCGGACATTTTCTTCCCTCCGGCGCCCGCCAGCGAGGCCCAGGCCATCTGCGCCATCTGCCCCGTGAAGAGCGAGTGCCTGGACGCCACCCTCGACCGCGAGGCGGGGTTGGGAAGGACCGGCCGTGAGGGCATCTTCGCCGGACTCACCGGGGCACAGCGGTGGGAGCTGGAGAAGAAGCAGCCGGCCGCCAGCGTGGCCAAGCCGAAGGCGAAGAAGTCGAGCACCCGGCGGTGGAATCTGGCGCCGTGCGGGACCCGGGCCGCGTACCAGCGCCACGTCCGCAACGGGGAGCCCATCGACGACGCCTGCCGGGGTGCGAACACCGAGGGCAAGACCCAGTACCAGCTCACCGGGTCCACCCAGGTCCTCGCCGCCCTGTAGCCCCGGTGGTCCGGCGGATGACATCGGCCGCCGGGCCACCGGCCATCACCACCTAGGAGATACGCACGTGGGCAGCCGCCTGTACGTCGAGGTGCTCGACTACGCACCGACGACGCTAACGCACCGCGAGAAGCTCGCGCTCTCGGTGCTGGCGGACGACGCCCGCGACTCGACGAGGGTCACCTGGTCCTCCGTCGAGTCGGAGAAGATCCTCCGCCGTGCGCAGGTGTCACGCCCTCAGATGTACGAGGTCCTCAAGGCCCTCATGAAGAAGAGCGTCCTGGAGAAGGTCTCGGCCGGCCAGAAGAACGGCACGGCGAAGTACCGGATCCTCCCCCTTCAGAGTCCGCAAATCCCGGACACTGACGAACCCCCTCAGGATCCGGATTCTCCGGACACTGACGACGATCAGAGTCCGGGAACTCCGGACCCTGGACCCGAACTTGAGGGTCCGGAAAACCCGGACACTGAGCCCCCTCAGCATCCGGAAAACCCAGACACTGACCCAGAAACCCAGTGTCCGGAAAACCCGGACGCTGACGAGTCTCAGTGTCCGGAAACGCCGGACGTCAGTGTCCGGGAATCCCGGACGCCTACTCACTCTCCTCTCTCTACAAGACCTCTCTCTTGTGGTGACGAACCGTCGTCGGCCGACGGCCACAACGACACACCAGACGAGGTTCTCGACGGAGAGGTCCTCGACGACGCTGAGGCCGACGCTCCGGAAGCTCTCGTCACCGCGCAGACGATCGTCAGCGAGTGGCTCGACCGCTGCACCCTCCGCCCGCCCAAGCGCGTGATCGGCCAGCTGTCCAAGGAAATCCGCGTCCTCCTCGACGAGGACGGCATCCACCCCGACTGGATCCGCCGCGGCATCGCCCGCTGGATGCAGAAGGACCTCCACCCCTCGACGCTCGCCAGCGTCGTCAACGGGGCCATGAACAGCGCCGCGGGCCCCCAGACCGGCCCCGGCCTCGACCCCACCACCGGCGATGACCTCTTCGACCGCGCTATGGCCCGCGCCCGGGCCCGCGACGAAGCAGCCGCCGCAGCCGCCGAAGGAGCCACCCGATGAACCACCAGGAGGCCACGGCCCTCTGCGCCTACGTCCGCCAGCTGTGCCCCCAGCAGCGGATCAACGAGTTCACCCCCGACGTCTGGGGCGACGTCCTCGGCCCGTACGACGCGACCGAAGCCCGCGCGGCCGTCGTCGCCGTCGCCTCTCGCCAGCCCTTCGTCGCCCCGGCCGAGATCATCGCCGAGATCAAGGCCCGCCGTGCCGAGCGCATCGAGCTCGCGAACATCGTCGTCGACGGCGACCCGTCCCACACTGGCGCCGAGTCCGCTGCCGCCCTCCGCGAGATCCTCCGAGCCGCTGGAAACGGCCTCACAGGCCCCAACAGCATCGGAAGGTCGCTGGGGACCGCCGAGCGCCTCGCACTGCCCCCAGGCGATGATCACGGCCCCTACGCAGGGCGTGCAGCCGCCGCCCGCGCTGGCATCGGCAAAATGCCCACCGGCCGCGACACCACTCACGACCCCCGCGGCCGCGCCTGCCGACGCTGCGGAGCCGCCGCCGGAAGCAGCTGTACCGCCGGGAAACGCCGCCTCAAAGACCCCCACCCCATCCGGCTCCAGGACACGCAGCGCGCGGCCGCCGGCCTCCCGCTGCTCGACCCCGACGCCGAGCAGGACCGCATCAAGGCCGCGGCCGCCGCCGCACTCGCCCTCCGCGACGAGGACCAGGAGCCGGAGGTCGAGGCGTCATGACGGGCCCGATCCCGCGTCAGCGCAAGCCGTACCGCTTCGCATCCATGGCCGTGAAGTGCACCTGGTGCAAGGCCCCGGCCGGAGAACTGTGCAGGAACCAGCGCGCCACGAAGGACCGGCGCCAGAGCACCCACGAAGGCCGCGACACCGAATACGACCGGGTCATGTCAACCCGGTGCCCCGAGCGCATCTGCCAAGCACCCGCCGGCCAGCCCTGCACCATCACCCCCGACATCCACCAGGCCCGCACCACCGCGGTCCCCACCCCCACCACCACGCCATGAAACGAACCCTCCCGTGCCGCGACTGCCGCCGCCCCATCCTCTGGACTATCACCGAGGCCGGACGGCGCCTCGCGGTCGACCCCGACCCGGACCCCGCGGGCAACGCAGCGTGCTGGCGCGACGGAACCGGCGCCTGGCGCTCCCGCCGCCCCAGCGCGGACCTCCCGCTCTGCGGCTGGGAGCGACTCCACATGCCGCACATCGCTACCTGCCCCGACCGCATCGAGCAGCTCGCCCTCCCCATCGGAGTCGCCAGCCTCGACGCCCGCCGCCGAAAGAAGCGCCCATGAAGTGCCGCTACTGCCCGCGGCCACTCCGCACGAAGGTCTCCCGAGACCGCGGCTACGGCCTGATCTGCGGGCAGAAACTCGGCCTCATCCCGAAGCCGACACCCCGTCACAGGCCAGCGCTGACGCCCATCAAGCCCGTCATGACGGGCCGCGTCCACCCCGACCAGATCACCATCCCCATCCAGCCCCAACTCCCGGAGGACCCGCATCAATGAACGGCCCCGAGCACTACCGCGCAGCCGAACGCCTGCTGTCCCAGGCCTCGCACGAGGACATCGCGGGCAACCCCGTCTCGCGCCACGGAATGCCCATCCGTCACGAGACCCACGCCGGACTCATCGCCCGCGCCGACGTTCACGCCAGGCTCGCCCAGGTCGCCGCTCAGGTCCTCGCCCAGCCCCTGGCCGGCGACCCCGACAGCCGCGGATACGACGGCGAGGACTGGGGCGAGTGGATGGAGGCCATCCACTCCACCGTCAAGCCCACCACCACTGAGGAGAACTGACCTTGCTGCCCACCCTGACCGGCGTCGGCCGCCTCACCGCCGACCCCGAACTCCGCTTCACCCAGGCCGGAAAAGCCGTCGCCTCCATCCCCCTCGCCTTCAACAGCCGCCGCCTCAACAAGCAGACGAACCAGTGGGAAGACGGAGACGTCTTCTACATCCGCGGCTCCGTCTGGGAACGCCTCGCCGAGAACGCTACCGAGACCCTTGCCAAGGGCATGGAGGTCATCGTCACCGGCGAGATCCGCACCGAATCCTGGGAGAAGGACGGCCAGAAGCACGAGCGGCCGGCCCTCCTCATCCGCTCCATCGCGCCGAACCTCGCCTTCGCCATCGCCCAGGTGTTCAAGGACGCCGCCAGCCAGCAGAACGGCCAGGGCGGCCAGCAACGGCCCCCGCAGAACCAGCAGCGACCCCAGGGGCAGCAGCAGTACCGCCAGGGCCCGCCGCCCCAGGACGACCCGTGGGCCACCGGCCCCACCGAGCCCCCGTTCTGATGGCCGCCCTCCTCAAACTCTCCGGCGGCACCCGAGACGCCTCCGAACTCATCGAAGCCCTCCTCGTCGCCGCCGGAGCCCGCGAAAAAACCGCACCCGAACTCGCCACTCGCTGGCGCCAACTCGCAGACGACATCGGCGACGCACTCGACGCCCTCCCACCACCACGACAGGACACCGAATGAAGATCTACTACGACACCGAATTCATCGACGACGGAACCACCATCGACCTCGTCAGCATCGGCATGGTCCGCGAAGACGGAGCCGAGCTCTACGCCGTCAGCGCCGAGTTCGACGTCTTCAAGCTCCAGGCCAACCCCTGGCTCGTCGACAACGTCTGGTCCTCGCTCCCCACCTACAAGCACCCCGGCACCCTGCGCTGCCACTGCGGCCCCGGCCACCTCGACCTCAACAGCCCCCACGTCCGCACCCGCGCGCAGATCGCCCGCATGGTCGAGGACTTCATCCTCGGACCCGACCACCACACCACCGGCGAACTGCCCTACGTCGAACTCTGGGCGTACTACGCGGCATACGACCACGTCGCCCTCGCGCAACTCTGGGGCCCGATGATGAATCTCCCCGAGGGCATCCCCATGCAGACCGACGACCTGGTGACCCTCGCCAAGCTCGCCGGCCTCTCCCCCAAGGACCTCCCGAAGCAGGCCGAAGGGCAGCACAACGCCCTCGCTGACGCCCGTCACAACCGCGTCATGGCCGACTTCATCACCAACAGCGCCTGATTCAGCCCACCCGAGGACAGGGAGCCCACGCAGGTACCCGCCTCCGGCCAACACCGGAGACACCATGTCCACAACAACAACCCGAACCACCAGGAACCAGGAACCGGAACCGGTTCGTCCCTGGTTCGCGCGCCTGTTCCGCTGCAGGCCCACGGTCGCCGAGCCCGCCCGGGCCAGCCTGACGGCCGTGGCCGTAGACCCCGCCGACGCCATGGTTGCCGCGTTCCGCCGGGTCGACGAACGCCGCCTCGCGGCCGACGACCTCCAGCGCTGGAAGAGCTACGCCGACAGCCTGGCCCGTGAGGCCGAGGACCGTACGAAGGAGCGGGACGGCGCGTACCGGGAACGTGCGCAGCTCCTCGCCTGGATCACCGCGCTGCACCCCTCGTCCTCCGTGATCGCGCCCTCGCCGGATGTGGACGAGGACGGCTGGCAGCTGCTGTACCTCGTGGCCGGCGGATGGCAGATGTCCTGGCACATCCACCCGCGCGACGCCGATCTGTTCCGGCACGTGACGGTGGTCGACGTGACCGATCCTCGGGCGCAGTGGGATGGGCACGGGACGGTCGAGAAGTACGAGCGGATCCACAACCTCGTGCGGCTCCTGGCGCTCGACGACCTGAGCCGTCCTGACGGGTCGCTGACGGCCGTCATGACGGGGCCGGAGGCGCAGCGATGACGCAGCCCACCGACCCGCGCGCCCTCGCCCTGGCCAAGGCGCGCCAGCAGATCGGCCACGCGGCCTACGGCTCCACCGCCCACTGGAGCAGCCTCGCGGCGGACGAGCAACAGCTCTTCCTCAACGAGGCCACCGCCTGGCTGGCCGCCGCGATCGCCGCCGGCGTTGCCCCGCCCGCCGAGAGGCCGACCGACGAGCACAACGCAATCTGGCTCGACGACGAGGGCTTCCTCTACGGCGAGTACCAGACCGCCCCGTCTTCGCACGGTGACATGCTCCTCCGCCTCCTCTGGGCGCCCGAAGAGCGTTTCTCGAAGCGGGAGATGGAAGGCGAAGGCGCGGAGCTCCGCCTCCTCGGCTGGAGCAAGTAGCCCACCCCGCCAGCCGCCCCCGTTCGAGGCGGGGGCGGCCCCGGTCACCATCCCACTCCACCACCAGGAGCAGCACCTCATGACCCTGCCCATCGCCTTCATCGACTGCGAGACCACCCACCTGTCCGCCGAGATCGGCGAAGCCTGGGAAGTCGGCGTCATCCTCCGCGAGCAGGACGGCGAGCAGACCACCGACACCGCGTACCTCTGGCAGTTCTCCGTCGACTTGGAGGCTGCGGACCCCGAGGCCCTGCGCGTCGGCCGCTTCGAGGAGCGCCGCCTGCTGCCCGTCGGCACCACTCAGGCCGCGTTCACCGGTTCCGTCCCGCCTGTCTTGATGAGCCGGGCCGAGGCTGTCACCGCCATCGCGCAGGTTCTATGCGGCGCCGTCCTCGTCGGCAGCAATCCCGGCTTCGACGAGCGGTTCCTCCGCAAGCTCCTCGGTCCCGGCAGCGCCCAGTGGCACTACCGGCCGTACGACATCGTCCTGCTCGCCGCCGCGAAGATCGGCGCCCAGGCTGCGGGCCCGCTCCCGTGGTCGTCGCGCATCCTGTCCCGGGCCGTGGGCGTCGAGCCGCCGGCTGACGACGTCGCGCACACCGCGCTCGGCGACGCCAGGTGGGCGCGCGACGTGTACGACGCCGTCATGACGCGGGAAAAGTTCCCGCTGTCGTGGGAAGGCCGCGCGCAGCACGCTCTCGGGCTGTACACCTCGACCGCCGTCGAGCTGGAGGACGCACGCCGCAGCAACGCCGAACTCGCGCACGACGCCGAGCGATACAAGGAGGACCACCTCAGCGCCTGTCGCACGATCGCCGAGATGCACGAGGCGGCCACGGGGCGGGCTGGCCTCGGGCCGATCCGAGGCGTCGTCGAGGACGTCGCCGACGTACGCGCCGCGGCCGAGCGAGCCCGAGAGATCGCCCGCCGCCTCGCCGCGCACGCCATCGGCTTTCAGGACGTACTCGACGACTCCGACCGCGGCCCGTGGGCCAGGACCGTTGGAGCCGACATCATCGCGCTCTGCAACGCCTTCGACATCCCGTCACGCCCCGTCATGACGAGCGACATCACGGCATACCGCTTCGAAGACGCCGAGGGCGACTACCTCCACATCGGCATCCCCCAGGAACCGGCAGGCGGGGAACCGGCGGTCAGCTTCTGCACCAGCTCCGAGCCCGTGCACGTCCCGGTCGACGAGATCGAGGGCCTGATCGCCGCTGTGCAACGCCTCGCCACCTCGACAACCGCGGGCACGCCGCAACAGCCCGCCATCGTCAGCGATCACCATTACGGCCGCGCCTGGGTCGGCCACGAGATCGAGGACGCCTGCCCCTGCACGAAGGCCCCGTGCGGCCTCGTCTCCCAGTCCGTCCCCGAGTGCGCCCAGCACCGTGCGGACAAGAGCACTCGGCAGTCGCACCCGGCGGACGCCTGCCCGGGCCCGGACGCCCTCGACGACCAGGACGAGGAGGAGGAGGTCGAGGAGACAGGCGACGCGGACGGCGACGTCTTCGAGCTGATCTCCGAGATCGCCGGACGCCTCACCGACGCGACCGACGAAGGCGAATACCAGGCCGTCGGCCTCATCGGCGACCTGGCGAACGGGCGCAAGACCATCGCCGAGGCCCGCGAAGAGCTCGCCGAGATCACCTTCCGCCACGTCTGACCGCGGTCCGGCCGCCCGCAGGCAGCGCGGGCGGCCGGCCCCAACCCTCCCACCACCCAGGAGCCCTTGATGTCCGGCCCTCCCTGCGGCAACAACCCGCACCACCAGATGACCCCGGACGACGCCCAAGTGGTCGCCGAGTTCCGCGACTTCTTGACCGCCCGCGCCGAGGAGAAGACGACCGTGTCCGAGCTGGACAACACCCGAGCCGCACTGAAGCACTTCGTGATCCTCCCCGGCTTCACCGACGCCCTGGAGCGCTTCGAGGCCGCGGTGCGCGCCAACGAGCGCGCGGGCACGGAGGTCCGACGCCTCGGCGCGCCCGACGCTGTGCCCGACCCCATGACCGACCGGCGCGCCGCGCAGCTCCTGGCCCCGCTGGAGGCCAAGGCCCGAGCCATCCGCGAGCAGCTGGACGCCAAGCACCGCGCCGAGGTGCTACGCGAGGCCGCCGACAAGATTGAGGCCCGGCAGGATCGTCTCGACGCCGAGGAGCGCGCCGAGTTCGGCCACCTCGACCACGAGACCGTCCTCCAAGGCACAGCTGTCCGCGACATGGCGACGCACCTTCGCGAGCAGGCCGACGCTGTCGCACCTGCTCCGCCGTACCCGCTGAACACCGCGTGGACGATCCAGACCCACCGCCGCGGCAGCTGGCACCGCTGGCTCGGCGACCGCTTCGAACTGGCCGAAGCCCTTGAGGACTTCCAGCACCAGGTCGACACCAGCGGCCACAAGTGGGCGTACCGGCTCGTACGCTCCGACACCACGTTCACCGTCGAGGCCGAGCACGTCCCGCCGAAGGAGACGCCCGAGCCCGTCAGCGCCCCGTCATGACGGGCGTCGCAGCGTACCTGGGCTGCGTCATCGCCCTGTCCGCGCTGCTCTGCGGCCACCAGGGCCAGGAGCTCCCGCCCCTCTCTCGCCGCCCGCGCCCGACCTGGGCCCGGAGCCGATCCGGCGCCCGCCGCCACGCCCACCGCACCCGCCAGGAGCCCTCATGAACCCCCTCGGCAACACCGACCTCACGGACGTCGCCCTCGGCGTCGCCGTCGTCGTCGTGATCGAGCTCGGCCTCCTGGCGATGCGCAGGGTCAGAGCGCGCCGAGCGCGCCGGACCCGTCCGTGACCGCGCACCGTCGTACCGCCCGCGCCTGCACTCTGGGCGCGGGCGGGTTCGCGGCCACCGGCCTCTACTGCTCGACGGCCGGCCCTTGGTGCGCGATCCCCGGCCTGTACGCCGCGGCGTTCTTCGCCTGGTGCGCCGCCCGCTACTACACGGCGCACCACCGAGCCATCGCCGAAGCCGCCTGGGCGCGGGCGCGCGTACTCGGAGAGCGTCCTGAGCCGTTGAACCCGTGCTGCATGCTCGCCCGCCACAGCGACGGCACCCGACACGACAGCCGGTCGTGCACGGATGAGTTCCACCGCATCGTCGCCGCCCACCTCGACACCGACCACCACCCACGGAGCAGCGCATGAGCCACCCCAACCCGCGCCGAGCTGGCGACGACCGCGTCCGGAGGCACATCAGGGCCCTCCTTGAGGAGACGAAGCGCCAGGCCGCCGACGGACCGCTGCATGTCCAGGCGTTCCTCTCCGGCATGCTCTCCGGCCTCGCCGCCTCGGTGGAGATCCTCGACGGCGGAACCGCTGAGGGCTCGCTGGAGAAGATGGGCCAGCGCCTGGCGGCTGCGATCGGCCAGGCGTACCTCGACGGCAAGCTCCCCGAGCAGCCGTCGGACCTGGTCCCTGGTCTCGAACCGGAGGAGGAGAGCAGCCTCAACACCGTGGGCGCCGAGCTGGAGCAGGCGCAGGCCGCCATCGCTCGCGTACGCCGCCTCAGCGAGGCGACCATCAAGCACTCGGTGCGGGCCGGCGCTCGGCAGCAGGCGCTCGACACCCTCGCCGCCCTCGACAGCGCGACCAGCGCGGCTGACGCGATGCAGGCCGCCGGATCCCCCGTCATGACGGGCTTCACCACAGGCATCGGGTGGAAGGCGACGGACCACGTCGGCCACGGCAGCCCCTGCGAGGAGACCGCCAGCGGATCCTGCGCCCGGCCCGACATGTCAGCGCTGCGCGGGCAACTCGGTGCCGCCATCACCTCGGCTCCAAGCCAGGAGCTCCGCCAAGACGGGACCGGGCCTCTGCGCATCACTGCCTACGTCCCTGACCTCGTCAGTGCGGTCCTGGCCGTAATCAAGCCCCACGCCCGGACCTACGCAGGCCTCGCCCGCAGCGCCGACGCTGACGTGCAGCGCGTCATCGACCTGTACGAGCGCTGGGTGAAGGCCGGCCCACCGCCGCTCGGCACGAGCATGGCCCGCTGGTGGGACACACGCCTGCTCGAACTCTGCGCTGTCATCAACGGCGCCGGCCCGGAAAACCCGTCATGACGGGCCGTCTGCACGTCTTCCTCGACGGCGAGTGGCAGGAGATCGAGGGCGTCGTCTCCGTCGAGCTCGACGAGGAGATGCCGGACGAGGCGTACTGGCGCCGTCACGACGCCCTCGACGCGCTGGCCTTCTCGATGCCGCAGCTCTCGGGGACCTTCGAGACGACCGTGATCACGGTGTGCACCGATCGGTACGACGAGGCCTTCGACCGCGTGCGGAGAGCGATGCAGGGACTCTCCGAACCGCGGCCGCGCGTCATCGACCAGGACGGCAACCCCGTCCGCCCGGCCTGGCAGTCCCCGTACGGACCGCCCCGAAGGAGGAGCTGACCATCGCCGAGCAGAAGACCGTCGACGCACTCCTCGACGTCTACGCCGCCCGAGGCCAAGCCCTCGACCGCGTACGAGCCGTCCTCGACGACCCGTCCGCCCTCGACTGGCGACAGCGCATCCGCACGGCTCTCGCAGGCCCGCCGTGCAGCGCAGGCAGCAGCACGCCCAACGCGAGCGGCGCCGAACGCTGCGCCCTGCTCGCCGGACACGAAGGCCGTCATGCGGACGGCACTCTCACCTGGCCCAACGACGGACCGCACAGCAGCCGCTGAGCAGCACGAAGGGGCGCGCCGCCAACCTCCCCAGGCGAGGCGCGCCCCCGGCAGTGATCACCGTACTCACACGCCACAGGAGTCGCGATGACCGCCGCCACCCATCTCCAAACCGTGATCAATCACTGGACCGATCTCCAGCAGGCTCTCGGCACCACGCAGGCCGACACCTGGCCCCCCGTTATGGGCATCGCCCGCCTCGCCGACCACCTCAAGGCCGACGACGAGCGCCAGGAGCAGCGCGCCCTTGAGCGCTCCCCCGACCAGATCGGCGCCACCGCCGCACCTCTGCGCGTGCAGATCCTCGACACGATGCGCGCGCTCGACGAGCAGCTGGTCGACGCCGCCGACATCATCGCCGACCACGTCCAGCGACCGGCCACATCCGGCAAGGTGCGGGTGGCCGGCCCCGGAGACGACGTCGCCCTCGCCCTGCGAACACTGATCCTCAAGGACGAAGCGGACGCCCGCCGCTGGTCGTTCACGGACCCCCGCCGACGTACGGCGCCCTTCGCCGCGGCCTGGCTCCTGGCCCGTCATGACGGGGCTCCCGGGCCCTTCGCCAAGCTCACCCCGCTCCACCAGGACGCCATCGCCACTGCCGCCCGGCACGCGGCCTCACAGGTCGAGCACGCCCTGGAAATGACCCGCAAGACGCAGGTCCTCGACCGGCCCTGCCCGCACTGCCGCGGAGTACTGCGCATCGAGGGCGGCGACGGCCAGGACCCCGCCGTCAAGTGCCGCGGCTGCGGACGCACCTGGACCGGCTACACCACCGTCGCCTGAAGACTTCCCCGCCCGGATCACCCTTCACCCGTCTTGACGACTCACGTACAACGACGCGCCCCCTCGACCCCGAAGGTCGAGGGGGCGCTCTGCGTTCGCGACATGGCTAGGAAGCCTGAACTCAGCTCAGGAGCTCATTCCAATTCGCCCAAGTTCGCCAAATTCCAGGTATCCCGGTGTTCCTTCGGTGCACCTGTCTCCGTCTTCCAGTGCACCCAGGTTTCGATCGAATGATTGCTGTATCGCATCTGGTTGGTGAAAGAGACCTGCCCGAAAGGGTGAGCTCGGGCAGCACGCTGATCCGCAGCATATTCGACCCTCTCATTCATCAGATTCTGCTGCGCTCGCGGGAATTGCAGGAGAAAGCGTTCGGGAGCCTGCACCCGGTCCCGCTCCACCTTGGCCTCTTCGTCATCGACCGTGACGACGGCGACAACGTCGAGCGCCACACTAGAACCGCGACACGTCAGCTCATACTGACCCGGCGCGATCCATTCGCCTTCCCACTGGATGGCATGGCTTTCCGTGCTCCGAGCTTCCTGCCTATTGGCAAGATCGTTTGCGTGACGCGCAAAAGCGTTCGCGGTCTCAGCAATGCCATTCGCCTCACGAGCCACACCATTAGATTCTCGGGCGATGTTGTTGGACTCGTCACTCTTACTGTTCGCCTCCCGAGCAAGCCTGTTGGCTTCGCTCGATTTGGACAGGCCGAAAATGCTGGTCACGAAAGCGGCAACACCCGCGACGCCCCCGACCCAGCCTGCGCCGTCTCCCAGTTCCACAACTACCCCTTCACCCCGTCGCCCGGCTTCCGCTCCTCCGCCGGCGGCCGGTCTTTCCCCGAGCCCTTGTAGCCACGCAGTAGGTCCTGCACCGTGCTCGGCTTCACCCCGAGACGCGCAGCGATCCCCCGCACCGACTCCCCCTCCTCAGCCTGCAACTGCTGAGCCAGCTCGGCGCGCTCGGCATTCCACTTCGCACTCCGCTCCCTGGTCGCCGCCGTGATCTGAGCCTGAGCACGCGACCGCGCCTCCGGATCGGCGATGCGCTCCACATCGTCAAGGGCGTCGAACACTCGCTGCACCTCCTCGTCATCTGCCAATGCCCGCGCCTTCCTGGTCCTGGCGGGCGAATCCCTCAATGCCTGTATGGTCACCGCACACTTTGGGGTATGGTCACCATACAGCCCGAGGTGAACGCCCGCGCTGCATGCACAAAACCCCGGCCCGGAGTTGCCGCTCCATATGGGCCGGGGGGCCAAATCCCCTGAGCGACCAGGAGAAACGACCGTGACACACGGTACAGATCAGCCGGGCCAGCAGCCCAGCCCCGAGCAGGCCCTCGCCGCCATCGTCGCCGCGACCGCCCTCATCCTCGCCCCCATCACCCTCCCCACCCCGCCCGCGCCCCGGCACACCCCCACCCCGCTGCCCATGCCCCAGCGCCTCGCCCACAACTACGACAACCACGGCTCCTACTGGGGGTACGAGACCGTCGCACAAGCCGAGGCCGGCATCACCCAGGAGCGGGCCAACGGCACCGCGGTCGACGAGTGGGGCGCCGCCGACCGCGACGGCCAGCTGCTGCGCATCGTCCGCATGGCGGACCCGGACTTCCTCGACACGATCTGCGTCATCCCCGTGAGCGCCCCGGCGGTGGCGGCATGAGCCAGCAGCCCAGCCCCGAGACGATCCCCGAGCCCATCCGCAACCTCCTCGCGGCCATCAGCGAGACCCTCACCCTCCCCACCCCGGCCATCACGGTCGAGGACCTCAGCAAGTACGAGGCCGCCGTCGACGAGCGGACGCACCTCATCCAGCTGGCGATCCGCGACGTCCTCGCCGACGACACCCGCGGGCCGCAGTGGGAAGCCGACTACCTGCGCCACGCCGCCAAGCCGGTCCGGTACCGGACCCCCGACCAGTGGCTTGCCGACCTGAAGCAGGACGCCGCCGACGGCACCGGCGATCAGGACGGGCCGGTGGCGACCGCATGAACGAGCAGCCTCGCCGTCCGATGAGCCGCCGCACCAAGGTGATCTGGTACGGCATCTGCCTCGCCGTCACGGGCCTGGGCCTGCTGCTCGTCGTCCTCGACGCCGCTGGCCGCTGCTGATGGCCCGCCGCGACAAGATGACCCGCGCCTACCCCGCCGCCGGAGTATCCGTCAGCGGATGGGCCGGCCGCTTCCACGCCCACAAGACCGTCGGAGCCCGTGAAGCCGACCAGGAGGGCCGGGACTGGGAGGACCGCGACCGCGCGGCCGAGAAGCGCGGCGGCTTCCGCATCACCCGCTGGGGGCGCTGACCCATGGAGCGCCTCCTCTACGCCCTCGCGATCTTCCTCAGCATCGCGGCCCTGATCTTCGCGATCAGCCACGCCTGACCCGAGACCGGGCCGCCCCCGCAATCCCCCGAGCGGGAGCGGCCCTCTCCCTCCACCAGGAGAACCCTTGAAGACCCCACCCACCGGCACCGGCCGCCGCCTCGGCGCCAGCGTCGGGACCGCCTGGTTCATCGTCCTCACGATGATGCTCGTCGCCGCCGCCTGGTCCATCAGCTCCAAGCTCATGGGCTGGGGCATGCGCGAAGAGCCCGCCTACGCCCTCAGCTTGATGTTCGACCTCGCCGGTCTGCTCTGCGCGCAGTACGCCAAGCGCGCGATCGAGCGCGGCACCCCCGCCGGCCTCCCGAGGATCGCCGTCCTCGCCTTCGTCGGCGTCTCCGGCGTCCTCAACTGGTCGCACGGTCGCGAGGTCGGCGGCCTCGTCGGCGGTATCGGCCTCGCGTCGATCTCCTTCGCGGTCGAGCTGCTCTTCGAGCTGCACCGCCGCGACGTTCGGGACGAGCAGCGCGTCGCCCGCGGCCTCATCGCCGAGCGGATGCCGCACATCCCGGTCTTGGCCTGGGTGATGTTCCCCCGGAAGTCGTGGACGACGCTGCGAGCGGCAGTCAAGGTCCGCCTCGACACCCTCGACTCCGTCACCGCACCTGTGACGGCCGTGACCAGCATTGACAGGGTCGATGACGCCCCCGTCATGACGCCCGTGACGGCCCCGCTGGAGGCTCCGGTCGCTGCGCCGGCGCTGCCTGCGGCTCCCGTGCCGACGCCGCCCCCTCCGCCGCCCGCGCGTAGGAGCGTTCCGCGGCCGCCCGTGGTACCGACGGGCGCGCGGCTCCTGCCGGTCGTGTGCCGCCGATCCATCCCGACCCCCGCGGCCTCACCCGCGCAGGCTCCCGCGCCGATCCAATACAGCGACGACCGCTGCACCGTCATCCGCGGCCTCTACAACACCACCCCGCCCACGCGCCCGGGCACCGGCGCCATGCGTACGGCGATCGTCGCCGCAGGCCTCAGCGATGCGTCCGACGGCTACATCCGAGGCACCCTGCGCGACGAGGTCGAGCGGTACGAGCCGCACCTCAAGGCCCTGCCGCGCGCGCCGTTCGCCATGGGCGCCTAGGCCGTGCCCGTGACCGTGATCTTCGGTGCGTTCTGTGCAGCGAGCGCTGCCAGCGCCCTCGCCACCCTGGCCCGAGTGGCCCCCCGCGCCGTCCTCCCGGTCACGGGCACCGGCGCCTTCATCCTCGCCCTCGCCGCCACCATCGCGGCTCTCCTCCACTGAGGACCAGCAATGGCACTGCCGCCACTCGACATCCCCGCCTACGGCATCGTCTCCCTCGGAGGCGTCGCCACCGGACTCTCTCTGTTCGCCTGGGACTTCACCCGCTGGTGGACGGACCACAAGAAACGGTTCAACCTCAAGGCCCTCCGCGATCTCGCCCCGCAGGTCCTCTGCCTCTCGTACGGCGCACTCCTCATCCTCTGCGTCGGCGGGATCATCGGCAGCGCCGCCGACTGGTCCCTGTGGGGCAGCAACACCGTTGGCGACGTCGTGCTCGTCTACGGCTTCGGAGCGACCACCCCGGCCGTGACGCGGGCCAGCCACCTCGCCCTCACTCCGGGCGGGCACGTGGCCGTCATCGTCATCACGGTCGTCATCGTCGCCGTGTGCAGCCGCCGAGGCTTCCGCTGGGACTTCGTCCGGCAGATCTTCGCCGGGCTTAGCCTCGGCCTGGCGAAGAGCATCGCTGGCTTCATCGGCATGGCCGTCGCGCCCACTGTGTCACTGGCCGGCGACTACGTAGTGGGGCTGCTGTGAAGGCCCGCAAGTCGGACGCTGAGCCCTCCGAGCCGACGGAATCCACTGAGCCCACCGAAGCCGATGAAGAGACGGAGGACGACGAGGGAAGCGGGCGCGGCCCTCTCATCGTGTTGTCCGCGGTCATCGTAGTGGGCGCCTGGCGCCTGGTAGCCGTCTTCCCCGAAGTCGCCTACATCGTCGTCGGAAGCATCGGCACGATCGGCGTTCAGAGGATCTCAGCGTGGCGTACCGCCCGCGCAAAGGGCGAGGAGACCGAGGTGTCGGAGCCGTCGACGCCGGACGTCGGGGAGGCGCTGCGCCGCCTCGTCGGCGACGACAACGGCGTCCTCCTCACGCGGCTCCAGCGGGACTTGAAGGTCGTGAACACGAAGGCAGTGAAGGCACTGCTTGAGGACGAGGGCATCGAGTGGAAAGCAGGCGTCCGCACGGGCAAAGGGAACGGCCCGGGCGTACACAAGAACGCTATCCCGCCGGCCCCCTCTCCTGCCGATGATTCCCATGGGGACGGTTGTTGTTGCAGGTCAGAGGCCAACACCAACACCAACACCCCCTCCCCGGCCCCGAGGGGAGAGAGGTCGCGTGTACGACGCATCCGGTCTGCCCGGGCGATCTACAACCCCAACGACAACATCAACCGCCACACCAAGAGGACGACATGAGTCCCATGCTCACGACCATCGCCCGCGGACTCGCCTACCTCATGCTCGCCGTCGGCGTCCCCGCCGGCACCGCAGTCGCAATCACCCATCACATGCTCGACGGCACGGAGTGGACTACTCCCCAGCCGTCCAAGCCCCGCCCGGCTGCGAAGCCGACACCGACCAAGGCCGCGCCGTCGCCCAGGCCGCGCAGCACGAACGTCCCGTGGGAACTCGGCGACTGCGTCACCGCCCAGCTCCGGATCATCGACTGCACCCCAGGTGCGCAGCGGATCGTCGGCTGGTTCGGCGACCCCGGCAGCCGACCATGCGCGGCCTTACCCGAAACCACCCAGGTCCAACGGGCCGGCAGGTACGCCCTCTGCCTGGCCGACTACTGACCGCACTCCACCCGCCGGACCCGGCCCCTTCGCAGACCCCTCCCGCGACGGGGCCCACGTACGCCATCCTGACCTCATGCCAACCGTGCTCAGGGCCACCGGCGAAGCCAAGGACATGACACTCGACGAGCTCGCCCAGTTCGTCGAAGACGCCCGGAAGGCAGGCGTCCCCGGCGACCGATCCGTCCGCGCCGAGGTCTCGTACAGCGGCAAAATCAAGGAAGCCTTCATCTCGCTCTCTGACGAAGACGATTAGACCCGTCAAGAGGGCGTTGGCGGCTCCGCGGTAGGCACCTCATCCCGCTTCCCGTACCAATCCTTCGACCAGCGAACGCCGCTGTCGTCCGTGAAGTACACCGTGGGCCGGTTGTTATGGACTGTGGCGGAAGACCATCGCTGTGAAGCGAATCGCACTGCCCGCCCCGGGCCGACGAGGTCCACAGGCGCCACCACACGCTCGCCGGGTTCGTAGGTCGGATGGCTGCGCTGGGGGTTCCATTCGTGGACTTCGTGTGCGGTGTAGGCGGTTCCAAAACGAACATCAACCTGGTGCACAGGCGAATCGCTCCTGTTCGCCACGATAACCAGCCAGTGGTCTACCAGTGCTTCACCCTGATCGTTAACGGTGCTTGCAGCCCTCACGTGGCTCACTTCCACTTTTCGCGCCTGAGACCATCTTCGGTCTTCGGCAGCAGCCCGAAGTTCAGCTCGCTCCAGCGCAAGATTCTGCTGCTGCTCGGCCATGAATCGAAGTTGATCACCAATGAACTGCCGCTGCTCACCGATCTGCTGGCGCTGGCTCTTGATCGTCTGAAGAGCGAACCAAGCCGCACCGCCAGCAAACAACGCGCCTACGGCTGTCGGTACATCGCCCCACTGCAACGGCCCCACGTCACACTCCCAACTTCCGTCCCGAATTCACCGAGGCAGACGCGCTCTCATCGACTCACGGTTCCTCTGTTCGGCCCGTCATGACGGCGCTGACGGACGTCACGATCGAACGTAGCGTCACGGAACCGCCACAACCGCACATCTCCCACACAACCGTCGCAATGATTCCCTCTCACACCAACACCCCAGAGGGATACATGCGCACTCGAATCACCGCTACCGCTCTCGCCGCAGCCATCTGTCTCGCCCTCACCGGCTGCCTCCCCGACGAAGAGGTCTCCACGACCCCCAAGGCGAGCGCCGAGAGCACCGGCGACGCGGGCAAGAAGGACACGAAGGACGCCGCGGTCGGCGACACCCTCTCCCTCAAGGGAACGGAAGACGGCGAGCAACTCGACGTCACCCTGAAGAAGTGGCTGCCCACAGCCCCTGGCAGCAACGAGTTCAACGTCCCCACAGACGGGAAGCGCTGGGCTGCGGCACAGTTCGAGCTCGTCAACACGGGCAGCAAGGTGTACGCCGATGCCCCGTCGAACGGCGCGAAGGCCGTCGATTCGGAAGGGCAGCGCTTCGACTCATGGTTCGGTGAGATCGCCGCCGGCCCTGGAATGTCGAGCGACGTCAGCATGCCGAAGGGCGATAAGACACTCGGCTGGATCGTGTTCGAGGTGCCGAAGAACTCGAAGATCGTGAGCGTGCAGTTCGCGATGAACTCCGGCTTCGCCAACCAGACCGGCCAGTGGACCGTGAAGTAGCCGCGTGACTTAGTTGCATTCCGCGACCGCGTGATCCATCCTGAGCGCAAGTCCGGCGTGCCCGGACACAAATACTCATAGATCGCGCCTCGCGCGCACCACGAAGGCCCGCCACCGTGCGGGCCTTCGCCATGTCCAGGGGGGTGACCCGCCCATGGGCACCGCCAAGCCGGTCACCGACGCAGAGCGCGAGCGCGTCCGCGAACTACACGCGGAGGGCAAGGGTCGCAACGAGATCGCCGAGATCCTCGGACGCGGCGGCCGCACCATCAGCGAGATCGCGAAGGGCCTCGGCCTCTCCTTTTCCCGGGCCGCCCAGGTCCAGCAGGCCACCGAGATTCGCAGCGCCGATCTCGCTGCCCGACGCGCAGCTTTCGCGATCAAGCTTCAGGACATTGCCGAGACCGAGGCCGCGAAGATCAACGCCCCACACACCTACTGGGATTGGGGCGGCAAAGAGCATGACTTCGACACGCACGACGCCCCCGAGCCGACCCCCGGCGACAAGCGGGCCTACATGTCCCTCGTCGCTACCGCCGTGGACCGCTCCTTGAAGCTCTCCCCGCCGAAGGAGGAGGGCGGCGCGGACGAGGTCGGCTCGCTCCTGGTGGGCCTGTTCGACAAGCTCCGAGCCAAGCATGGCGACCACTGAGCTGGGGCTGTCCGACAAGCAGGAACGGAGCATCGCCCACTCGACGGCGTGGTTGAACGTCTGGGAGGGCAGCGTCCGGTCCGGCAAGACCATCGCCTCGCTGCTGCGCTGGCTGATGTACGTCTGGACAGCACCGGCCGGCGGGGACCTGGTCGTCGTCGGCAAGACCTACGACACCGTGGCCCGCAACGTGTTCGGCCCGCTCCAGGACCCGAGCATCGTCGGCGTCGAGACCGCCAAGCTGGTTTCCTACACCCGTGGCTCCAGCGTCGCGTGGATCCTCGGCAAGAAGATCGAGGTCATCACCGCCAACGACGCCAAGGCCGAAGCCAGGCTCCGCGGCCTCACGGGCGCGGGCGCGTACGTCGACGAGCTGACCCTCCTACCCAAGGAGTTCTTCAAGCGGCTCATCGACCGCATGTCCGTCCCAGGCGCCCTGATCTTTGCGACAACCAACCCGGACAACCCGGGCCACTGGGCGCGTAAGGACTGGCTGAACAGGGCCGACGAGCTGGGCATTCGTACCTGGCACTTCGTCATGGACGACAACCCGGGCCTGGACGAGGCCTACAAGGCCCGCATGAAGCGGAACTTCACGGGCCTCTGGTACCGCCGCTACATCTTGGGCCACTGGGTGCAGTCCGAGGGCGCGATCTACGAGCAATTCGACGTGAAGAAGCACGTGGTCAGCACGCTGCCCCGGATGGATCGCTGGCTGTGCGACGCGATCGACTACGGCACCGTCAACCCCTACGCCGACCTGCTGATCGGCTTGGGCGTGGACCGGAAGCTCTACGTCGTCTCCGAGTACCGGTACGACTCCCGCGTCGAGCGGAAGCAGATGACGGACGCCGAGTACTCCCGGGCCCGCCGGCAGTGGCTCAAGGCGGTACCGCAGCCCGGCACGAACACGGTGGGGGTACAGCCGGAGTGGACGGTCGTCGACCCGTCCGCAGCGTCGTACATCGAGCAGCTGCACCGCGACCAGGTCCTCGGCGTCACCCAGGCCGACAACACCGTCCTCGACGGAATCCGGACCGTCAGCAGCCTCCTGTCCACCGAGGACCTGTACATCCATGAGTCCGCCGTCGGCCTGATCGACGAAATGCCCGGCTACAGCTGGGACGACGAAGCGGCTGAGCGCGGCGACGACAAGCCGATCAAGGAAAACGACCACAGCTGCGATGCCCTGCGCTACGGCATCCGCACCACCGAGTCCCTGTGGCGGCCCTACCTGCCGACCCATCTGGAGGCCGCGTGATCGCCTGGTGGTCCTGGCTGCTCACCGCAGTTGGCGTGACCGGCCTCTACTTCGCCGGTCGGAAGCGAGCCCTGGGATGGGCCATCGGTTTTGGCGCCCAACTCCTCTGGATCGCTTACGCCCTGTCTACCCGGCAGTACGGATTCCTGGTCTCCGCCTTCGCGTACGGCTGGATCTACGCACGCAACTTCCGCGCCTGGCGTTCCGAGAAGGAGGTGAAGCATGCCGCTGCCGACTCGTAACGTCGCCTGGCCCCCTCCCCACTTGAAGCCCGCCCTCGACTCCATGAACACCTGGGATACCTGGTGGAGCGGCGACCCGGACCGGCTGGAGAGCCTCTACGGCGGGGGCAGCGGCGGCTACGGCACCGGCGGCGACGCCAAGCCGTTCCAGTACTCGAACGGCGTGGTCGGCAAGATCGCCCGCTGGTGGTGGGGCACCCCGACCGCCCCGGGTGAGCGCCGGACCAAACTGCACGTGCCGATCGCTGGCGACCTCTGCGGCGGATCCGCGGACCTCCTGTTCAGCGAGCCGCCCAAGTTCACCGTCGAGGGCGACGTCACGCAGAAACGCCTCGGAGTCCTCGCCGACGAGGGCATGCTTGCGACCCTCCAGACCGCTGCCGAGGTCGGCGCCGCCCTCGGCGGGATCTACCTCCGCCCGGTCTACGACCTCGACGTCGCCGACCGGCCCTGGCTCCACGCCACGCACGCCGACCGTGCCATCCCCACCTTCACCTGGAACAAGCTCTCTTCGGTGATCTTCTGGAAGGTCGTGCACGAGGAGGACGGGCAGGTCTGGCGGCACCTGGAGTGCCACGAGAAGGGCGTCATCCTTCACGGTCTGTACCAGGGCACGAAGGGCAAGCTCGGTCGCGCGGTCCCTCTCGAAGAGCACCCTGCGACCGAGGGCTACGCCTCACAGGTCAACGACGAGGGCGCCCTGGCCACGGGCTACGCCGGCCTCGACGTCTCGTACATCCCGAACCAGCCCTCCCGCCGCTGGCGCTGCGACGAGAAGCTCGCCGACCTCGGCCGCTCCGACCTCGACGGCGTAGAACCACTGATGGACAGTCTCGACGAGACGTACGCCAGCTGGATGCGGGACATCCGGCTCGGCAAGGGTCGCATCGTCGTTCCGGACGCCTATCTCCAGTCGAACGGGCGCGGCCGCGGTGCGAGCTGGAATCCGGATCAGGAGGCCTTCGTCGGGATTACCGCCCTCGCCCGCCCGGGCGACGGGGCGACCCTGACCGTGGCCCAGTTCCAGATCCGCGTGCAGGAGCACCGGGACACTGCGGAGGACCTCGTCAACCAGATCCTCCGCTCGGCTGGCTACAGCGGGCAGACGTTCGGCCTCGGCGGCGACGCCGCGGTGACCGCCACCGAGGTCAAGTCCCGCGAGCGGCGCAGCATGACGACGCGCGGCCGGAAGATCCTTCGCTGGCGGCCGGGCCTGTCTCATGCCGTTGAGGCGCTCCTGGCGGTCGACCGGGAGGTATTCCACAGCGGAGTGCAGGTGCAGCCTCCGACGATCGAGTTCGAGGACTCCGTCCAGGAGGACCCGCTCGCGCTGGCCAACACATCGGACGTACTGCGACGCGCTCAGGCAGCGTCCACGGCGACACTGGTCCAGATGCAGCACCCCGAATGGAACGACACCCAGGTCGCGGCGGAAGTCGCCGAGATCCATCGCGAGACCGGCATGACCGTGCCCGACCCCATGCAGATGGGCGACCTGCCGTAGGGGGTGCTCGATGCCGGTCTCCCCTTGGATGGCTGAGGACCTGTCTACGGGAGTCCGGGACCTGTACGCCGACGCCGAGGAGCGGCTCCTCGCGATGATCGCCCGGCGGTTGGCGGACGGCATCGACGCCCCGCAGTGGCTGGAGGCGAAGCTTGCCGACGTCCAGGCGCTGCGCCGCGGCTCGCAGGCCGTGGTCGACGAGCTCGGCCGTGCCACCTCGCTGGAGGTGCACGACTCGATCGCCGAGGCATACAACGTCGGCATCCGGGCTGGCCTGCTGGAGCTCGGTGTCCTCGACGACGGAACGGCCGTACGGCTCGCCGAGCAGACGCCGGGCACACGCCGAGTCGACCGTCTCGCGATGGAGACGGTCGACATCGTCACCGCGTCTCACCGGGGCATTCTGCGGGGCGTCGAGGACGTCTACCGCAACGTCCTGGCGCAGGCCGCCTCTACGCCCCTGGTGGGCGTGGAGACGCGCAGGCAGGCCACCCAGACCGCTGTCGCCCGCTTCACCCAGCGGGGCGTCGCGTCGTTCGTTGACCGCTCCGGCCGCAACTGGTCAATGACGACCTATGCCGAGATGGCGATGCGGACGAGCGTGGGCCGGGCAGCGGTCGAGGCCCATCACGACCAGCTGTCCGCGGCCGGCATCGAGCTGGTCATGGTGTCGCAGTCACCGCACGAATGCCCGAAGTGCCGGCCTTGGGAGGGGAAGGTGCTGGCGCTGTCCGGCCCGGACGGGCGCCGCACGGTGGAGGTGGAGCACGCCACCGAGGACGGGCAGATGGTCAAGGTCGAGGTGCGAGGGACCCTCGACGAGGCCCGTGGAGCGGGCCTTCAGCATCCGAACTGCAGGCACACGACCAGCGCGTATCTGCCGGGCATCACGCGCCCGCCGACGAAGGCGGCGAAGGACCCGGACGGGTACGAGGCGACGCAGCGGCAGCGGGAGATCGAGCGGAACATCCGCAAGTACAAGCTGCGGGCCGCTTCGGCCGTGGACCCAGCTGCGAAGCGGGCGGCCGAGGCGCGTGTCCGCGGGTGGCAGGGCAAGATGCGCGGCCACCTGGACGAGCACCCGGAGCTCATGCGGAAGCGGTACCGGGAGCAGCCCGGGGCAAGCAACCTGCCGACCGGGACGCGGCCGACGCAGGACGCGGTCGAGGCCGCGCGGGTGCGCGCGGGCGACGCGCGCACGCCCGCAGAGATGACGGACGAGCAGCTCGGCGCCGCGATGCGGTCCGGCACCCTCGACGAGCGGGACTTCGCCCGGGTCGAGGCAGAGGCCGACCGGCGCGACCATGCTGTCCTGATGGACCGGGTCCGCCCGGGCGGACAGCTCACGGACGACCTGACGAGCTTCTCCGACGACGAGCTGGGGCGTGCCCTGCGGGATGTTCCGCCGTCGGACGCCCTGAGGATCGCTGCAGAGATGGACCGCCGCGACCTGGACGCCGACCTGCCCGGCGTCGACCGGGCCTTGGTCGGTCTGTCGGACGAACAGCTCGGCCAGCGAGCGGGACAGGCGACCGGCGAGGACCTGGCCCGGATCGCGGCAGAGGCCGACCGGCGCCAGCTGCTCGCCACGGTATTCCCCGGCGGGGATCTCGCGGCAGACCTGTCGGTGGTCGGGGACGAGGTCCTCGGCTGGGCAATGCGCTACGCGGATGGCTCTCAGGTCGCGCGGATCGCTGCCGAGCTGGACCGCAGGTACCCGCCGGAACCGCTCGCGCCAGCGGCGGGCGCACACACGGTTGAGGGGCAGCTGGCCGACCGGGCCGTGATGGACGAGGTCCTCGGCCCGCTGAGCGCAGTCGACGAGTGGGCGGCCCTGGCCGACGAGCTGCCCAACCCGTATGCCGGGATGACGTCGACCGAGCGATGGATCGCTGAGCGGGAGGCAGAGCAGCAAGCGGCCCGCGGAGCGTACACGCGCGAGCAGGTACGGGAGATGTACAGCGAGCACATCTACGCGCAGCTCCTGGCCGCCGAGGACGAGCTCCGCGGCGTGCTCCTGTCGCGCGAGGCGGATGCCGCTGGGGTGGATCCGATCTCGCTGTTCACCGGGCCCGCACACGTCGCGTACGCGCGTGCCTCAGAAGAGCTGAAACGGTGGTGGGCGGACCACCCGCGCACTACGCTGGCGGAGTACACAGAGCAGGTCACAGGGCAGTCGAGCGCGGCCGCGGACAAGGCCCGCAAGTCAGCCAGTGACCAGCAGAACAGACTCTGACGCGGGGGCGAACGTGGGCGGACGCGAGGACCTGGTGCAGGCCCTGACCGAGGGTGCTGAAGCTGCCCGCACCGACGCTGACGTCCGGTCCTGCCCCTACGACGCAGGAGACCTTCGCCGGTCCGCGTGGGTGCGCGGGTACGCGAAGACCCGCCAGCTTCCCGACGTCGACTGACGTCAGCAGCTTTATCCAGGCCCGCCACCGTGCGGGCCTTTTTCATGCCCGGACGCGGGCCCTAGACGTCCGGGCGCCAGGTGCGCTCGGCAGCAGTACGGCCCCGCCAGGTGCGGGGCTTTTCTACGCGCACCGGGAGTGCACGACATGCAGAAGCGAACCCTCGCCCGCCACGGCCTTCGAGCCGGATGGGCGCACCCCTACGCCACGGGCCCTTTCGACCCGTACCTGTACGCCGACGGCGGGGACGGAGACGACTCCGGATCCAACAGCGGCGACGGGGACGGTGACGGTGGCGGGTCCGACGACGACCAGGACGACGACGATGCCGGCGGGACCGGCAATGGCGACGGCCAGGACGACGCGGGCAAGGACGACAAACCGAAGCCCAAGGCGCCGGCCCAGAAGCCCAGCGACGAGGACCCTGCCGCGACGATCGCCAGGCTCCAGAAAGACCTGAAGGCAGCGAACGCAGACGCGGGCAAGGCTCGTACGACAGCCAAGAAGCAGGCGGCCGACGAGGCCCGCAACGAGATCGTCCAGGAACTCGGCAAGGCCCTCGGCCTGATCAAGGACGACAAGGACGCTCCGCTGGACCCGGCCGCTCTCAAGGCGCAGGTCGAGTCCGCGACGGCGGCCCACAAGTCCACGGCCATCGAGCTGGCGGTCTACCGGGGCGCGGGCAAGGCGGGCGTCGACCCGGACGCGATCACGGATTCGCGCCAGTTCATGGCGTCGATCCAGGACCTCGACCCGACGGATGCAGGGTTCGCGAAGGCAGTGGCGGCCGCCATGAAGAAGGCGGCCGAGGACAACCCGAAGCTCAAGGTCCAGACGGCGCCCAAGCGCACGTCCAGCGACTTCAACGGCGGGGCCGGGAGCTCCTCCGATCCCGACGACATCGACACGATCCGCGCCGAGCGCCGCAAGCGCCGGAACGGATAGGAGGTAGCACCCCATGGCCAACCAGTTCCTGACCGCGCAGGTCATCGCGCGCCAGGCCCTCGCCAACCTGTACGAGACCACGGTCGCCGCGAGCCTGGTCCACCGCGACTACGAGGCGGAGTTCAACCGCAAGCAGGGCGACGCGATCACCATCCGCAAGCCCGCCGTGTTCACCGCCCAGGAGTACAACAGGGCCGCCGGCATCACGGTCCAGGAGGCTCAGGAGACCAGCGTCAACATGACGCTGAACCACTTCGCCGATGTGTCCTTCGCTGTGACCAGCGAGGACATGACGCTGAAGATCCAGGACTTCGACGAGCAGCTCCTCACCCCGGCCATGGAGGCCATCGCCCAGAAGATCGACCGCGACGTCCTCGCCCTGCGCGACGACATCGTGCAGGAGGTCGGCGCCGTCACCGAGAACGCGAACGGCGAGGACCACAACTACGTAAACGGCCACTACCCGTGGTCGGACTCCCGGATCCTGGTTGAGGCTGGCGCCGTCCTTGACCTGAAGAACGTGCCGCTCCAGCAGCGATCGGTGATCGCCGGTCCGACCACGAAGGCCCGCTGGGTCGCCGAGAAGACCTGGCGGCAGGCCGACAAGCGCGGCAGCACCGAGGGCCTCCTGGAAGCCTCCATGGGCCCCCGCGTCTCCGGCTTCGACCCGTACTGGACGCAGAACATCGGCCAGCCTTCCGGCTCCCCGACCACCGGGCAGCCGACGACCGAGGTCAACGTCGCCTTCCACAAGACCGCGTTCGCCCTGGCGTTCCGCCCGCTGGAGCTCCCCCAGGGCGCTCTCGACGCGGCGATCATGCCGTACAAGGGCTTCGCACTGCGCATCATCCGCGACTACGACATCGACAAGAAGCAGATGGTCGTGAGCATCGACTGCCTGTACGGCACGAAGACGCTCGACGCGAACCGTGCTGTCCTCATCAAGGGCGCCGACGCCGTCTGATCTGCCCGCGCGCCCGCCCGCGGGGGCGGGCCCCTACTCGTAGAAGGGAGCCCTCATGGGCTACAAGGTCCACAGCGTGGACGGCAGGGCGGGCGAGGTCGACACCTCCACCGCCCGCACGTACAGCAAGGAGGTCCGCGTCGCCTCCGCAGCGGCCGGCACCTACCAGCTCTGCAAGGTCCCGGCGGGGGCGGCGATCATCGCCGTTCGCGCCTACCGGACCGGTGGCAGCTCCGGCACGGTGCAGGTGAAGAAGGGCGCGTCGGACGTCCTCGCGGCGCCGATGGCCACCACCACCGACGCGTGGGCGGGCAGCACCACGGTGCAGAACGCCACGTGCGCGGCTGGCGACAACATCAGCGTCGTCCTCGGCACACCCGCGGGCTCCCCCACGGAGACGCTGGTCCAGGTCGATTTCCGAACGGCGGTGCCAGCATGACGGAGTACTTCAACAAGCGGACCGGGGACCGGGTCGAGATCAAGGGCCGCTCGGCCCGGCTCGACGCCCTGGACAACTGGCAAATCGTGGACGGTACCGAGACGCCGACGGTCGTCAACGACGGTGTCCTGTCCAGGCCGACGTTGATCGCGCCCGGCGTGCACGACCCGTCTGCAGACGTCCCGGCTACGAACGAGGGGCTCCGCAAGGAGAACCCGGGCGGGACGGGGCAGGTCGTCGGGCAGGAACTGACGGTGATCGAACCCGGGGGCGACGACCTGGTCATCAAGGCTCCGGCGAAGAACGCGGGTCTGGCCAAGTGGCAGGAGTACGCCGCCAAGGTCGAGGACGACCCGGAGCGGCAGTCGGACATCGCGGGCCTCACGAAGGACGAGCTGGTCGCTCGGTACGGAGGCGGTAGCTGATGGCGGTCTCGGGAGCGCTGCTGGCGATCTCTGCGTCTGGAGAGGCCAGCTCGTCCATCGACCTGGGCACGGCCCGGGCCCCGCAGATCCTGGCGCGCCGGATGTCCCTGGGTTCCGGCAGCGGCGCAGGTAACGCCGACAGGCTGTTCTCGGATCGTCGGACCCTGGCGGCCTCGGCGAGCGAGGACCTCGACCTTGCCGGGACCGCGCTCATCGATGCCTTCGGGGCTCAGGTGACGTTCGCCCGGGTCAAGGGGCTTGTGATCGCGGCCGCGGCCGGGAACACGAACAACCTGCTGGTCGGTGCGTCGAGCGGCAATCAGTGGGCGACGCTGCTGAACTCCACCGGCGTGGTGACGTTGAGGCCGGGCGCTTTCCTGGCGGTCGGGACCGGCGACGCGGACCCGACCGGTTACGCGGTGACCGCGTCGACCGGCGACCTGCTGAAGATCGCCAACAGCGCGGCCGGCACCTCGGTCACCTACGACATCCACATCATCGGCGCGAGCGCGTAGCCGATCAGTTGCGCGGCAAGGGAGGCCCTTTGTGGCCTCCCTTTCGCATGTCCTGGAGGACTCATGGCCAACATCGTGTTCAACGTGGCCAAGGGCCTGGTCGGCCACTACGCGAACCTGCCCCTGACCAACGACGCATTGATCCTCGTCCCCATCGAGACATCCGGCATCGTCGGCGACTCGACGATGGTCGACTACGACACCCTCGCCGACTTGCTCGCGGGCGCGAGCAATGAGCAGACGACCATGGGTCGGAAGACGCTGGCCAGCGTCACGTCCGCGGTCGACGACGCGAATGATCGCCGCAACATGGACGCTGCCGACGTCACTTGGACCGGTGCGACCGGCAACCCGATCTCGGCTGCGGTGATCTGCTACGTGCCCGACAACACGGCGCCCAACGACGCGACCACGATCCCGCTGACCAAACATGACGTCGTCATGACGCCCGACGGGACCGATTTCACCCTCACGATCAGCGACTTCGCGCGGGCCAGCTGACCCATCTCGTCCGGTAGGGGGTGGGCCGCGTGGCTCGACTGTGGACGTGCGGGTTCGAGCTCCAGTCGGTGGCCGCCGGGGTTGAGATCCTCTCGGTCACCGGCACCCCGACGATCTCGACCAGCGTCCGCCGCTCCGGCGCGGCCTCCCTGCGGATCAACCCGACAGCCGCGACGCAGTACGTCGAGCAGCAGATCGACAGCGGCACCGTGAAGCGCACCACCCATCGCTTCTACCTGCGCATCACCACCCTGCCGAGCGCCGACTGCACCATCTACGGCATCGGGCAGAGCGGGTATTTCCCCGGTCTGCTGCGGCTTAAGACGACCGGCGTCCTGACGCTCCGGGACGGCTTCACCAGCGCCGACATCGGCACCGCGTCCGCAGCCCTGTCCACGGGCGTCTGGTACCGCATCGAGCTGGACTACACCGACGTCGCCGGCACCGCTGGCAGCTTCACCGGCGCCTTCCGCGGCTACATCAACGGGGCCGTCTTCTCCGACACCCTGTGCTCTAACATCAACGGCTGGTCGAGGGTCAGGCTGGGCGCGCAGACCGCTGTGACCGGCGAGTTCCACATCGACGACGTCGCGGTCAACGACACCACCGGCAGCGCGCAGAACGGGCTTCCGGGCCCGGGGAACGTAACCCACCTCCGCCCGGACAGCGCGGGTGACAACACCGGCTTCGCGACGACCGTCGGCGGCACCTCGAACTGGCAGCGCGTCAGCGAGGTCACCCCGGACGACGTGACGACGTACAACGCCACCGTCGCGACCGGCACCACGACCACCGACGACTTCAACCTCGGCTCGACGTCGACGGCTGGGATCTCCGGCGAGCGGGTCACGCTCGTCCAGGTCGGCGCCCGGATCGGGTCGAACGCGGCGACGGCCGCTTCGCTGGTCTACCGGATCAAGTCGCAGACCGCGGGCACCGTCCTGGAGTCCGCCTCGGTCAGCGTCGCCCTGAACGGGTGGGCGTCGCAGAAGGCCGCGGCGCCCTACGTCTACCAGCTCACCTCGTACACCGATCCGCAGGCGGGCGGCGCGTGGACGACGGCGCTGCTTGACCAGGCGCAGATCGGCTACCGGTCGAACGTCTCTCAGGCGACGGCTCGTCGCGTCAGCGCTCTGTGGGCGCTGGTCGAAACGGTCCCCATCACCGCGCAGGCACTGACACTCGCCACTGAGACCGGCGCGGCGCAGGCTCTCGGGCGCCGTAAGACGCTCGCGCTCGGCACGGCGACCGAGACGAGCACCGCGCAGACGCTGGCGCCGCTCGCAGGCGTCCCGTTCAGCGCGCTTACCGACAGCTTCAACGACAACACGGTCGACGCGGTGAAGTGGCCGGACAGCTACGAGCCCGGCGGATACAGCGAGACCGGAGGCCGCGCCCGCGTTGCCTGCAACACCGGCTACAACGCCTACGCCTCCGACGCCGCGTACCGGCTGCGCGAGTCGTCCGTCCACGTCCGCATGTGGCCGCCGGCCGCCGGGGGCGCGGCCACGGAGGCGTGGGCGCAGCTCCTCGTCCAAACCGTCACGCTCGGCACTGACGCAATCTTCGAGGTGTCCGCGGTCACCGGAAACCTGATCATGGCCGTGCGGACCGGGTACTTCGACCCGGGCCAGGCCGCGATCCCGTACGACGCGACCGCGCACGCGTGGCTGCGGATCCGGGAGACCGGCGGCCAGCTCCTGTGGGACACCAGCCCTGACGGCGTGACGTGGACCAACCGCCGTACGGCCACGAACCCCGCGTGGGTGGGGGACACAACGCTGCAAGTGCAGCTGATCTCTCACCGCGACGGCGGGGTCAACGACTTCGCCGAGTTCGACTCCTTCAACACCGGAGCGGGCCAGGAGCTGGCGCTCACCGGTGCTGGAGAGGCGGACACCGCGCAGGCCCTGACCGGTCGCAAGACCCGGGCGCTAGGCACGGCGGCCGAGGCTGGTAGCGCGCAGGTCCTCGGAGGCCGGAAGGCGCGGCTGCTCGGCGTAGTCGCCGAAGGGGACACCGCGCAGGCACTCACCGGCCGGAAAACCCGGGCGCTGGGCGCGGCGGCCGGAGCCGACATCGCGCAGGCGCTCGGCCACTCCCGCTCCCGCGCGCTCACGCCCGCCGGAGAGACCGCGGCCGCGCAGCTCCTCGGCCGGGGCAAGACGGCTTCGCTCGCCGCCGCGGCGGAGGTTGCCGAGGCCCGGGCGCTGACCGGTTCCCGTGCGGCCGCGCTCGGCCGGGCCGTGGAGACTGCGGTCGCACGCCCACTCGGCCAGGCCAAGACCGGCGTACTCCTGCCGGCGGCCGCGACCGAGACCGCCCAGCCTCTGACCGGCCGGAAGCAACTGCCGCTCGGCGCCGCAGCCGAGTCGACGGCGGCCCGATCGGTCGGCACGGCGAAGGCAGCCGTACTGCCGGTCGCGGAGGAGACCGCTACGGCCATGCCGCTCACTCCGGCGTCCGGCCTGGTCCCGGCGGAAGAGACCAGCACAGCCCAGCCTTTGGGCCGTGTGAAGACCCGCACTGTGGGTGTGGCAGGTGAGGTAGGGGAGGCTCGGCCACTCGGCCGGGCCAAGGTACGCGGTCTCACCGTGGCGGCCGAGACCGCGACCGCACGGCCGCTCACGGGCAGCCGGAGACGGGCCCTCGTACCGGCTGAGGAGACGTCGACAGCGCGTCCTCTCAGCTGGTCGAGGGCCCGGCAGCTCCCTACCGCCGTCGAGACCAGCGAGGCTCTCGGCCTGACGCCCGTCTCGGCCGGCGCCCTGGGCGTAGCCGACGAGACGGACACGGCTCGGCCCGTCACCGGTCGCAAGACGCAGACCTTAGCCGCCGCGGTGGTGGTCGAGGTCGCGCAGCCGGTCACGGGCCGCAAGACCACTGCGATCGGTGCTGCAGTCGAGACTGCGGCCGCGCGCCCGCTCACGGGTGGGAAGCGGGCCCACCTCGCTCCCGCCACCGAGCTGACCGAGGCTCAGCGGCTGCTCGTACCGGGCGCCCTCGCTGCGGCGGAGGAGTTCAGCACGGCGCTGCCGCTGGTCGGCGGGAAGACCGCGGCGCTCGGCACTGCGGTGGAGACGGCCGAAGCCCAGCAGTTCGGTGCGCAGTCTGTGCTCGCGCTCGGGCGGGCCGACGAGGTGGCGAGTGCGCTGCCTGTCGGGCGCCACAGAGTGCGCGCGCTGCCAGCGGCGGCCGGACTCGAGGCCGCGCAGCCGCTCCGAGGGACGAAGGCGTGCCCACTCGGCCGGGCGGCGGAGGTCACGCAGGCCTTGATCGGCCCGCAGATCCGGCTCACTTCGGCGGTCGAGCACGGCCAGGCGCTCACGCTCACCGGCCGTCGGCAGCGGCCAGCCGATCGCCTCGATCCGAGTACGTCCGGTCCGGTGCTCACGCCGAGCACGAGTGGCCCGGGCCTGTCGACGTCCAGCAGCGGGCCGTACCTGGCGGCCTCCAGTACAGGAGGAGGCTGACGATGCCTGATGTCGGGGACCTCGTGACGGCCCGTCTGACGGTCACTCCGGCGGACGAGACGACGAGTGCGTCTTTGCTGGTGACGCGGCCTGACGGGGTCGTCGTGACGCCCGTCGTGACGGGTGCGGAGAACGGCTCGGTCTGGACGGCTCCGGTGGCGTACACGTTGGCGGGGATCTGGCGGCTGTCGTGGACGGTGACGGGCACTGGCGCCTCGGTGGAGCACGAGCGGGTGGCCGTAGCTCCGGCTCCGGCGATGATGGCGGATGTCCGTTCGTACGCGACGACCACGCAGCTCGCGAATGCGCTGCACAAGGCACCGCCGCTCGACGCGGTAGAACTGCTTGAGCGTGCAACTGAGCTGCTGGACTCGGACTTTCTGAAGGCAGCGGTCTACGACGTGGACGCCGACGGCATGCCGACGGATCCGGTGGTCGCCGCGGCGTTCGCTGAAGCCGTTTGCTCGCAGGTGGAGTTCTGGGGCGAGGTCGGCGTCGAGACGGACGTATCCGGTCCGCTCGCGGCTGTGGGCATCGGGTCCGTGAATCTGACCTTCGGTGCTCCAGGAAGCGGCAATGAGCCGTCTCGGTACGCGCCCGGCATCGGGCGCGCGCTGAGGGCCGTCCCGGCGGACAAACTCCGTTGGATCGCCTCCTCGGGCGGCTGTACATGGTGAGGCGGATTCCACGGCGGCTCTTCATTCACGAGATCGCGGTGGAGCCGTACGGCGGCGAGTCCAGCACCGGCACCCTCTACGAGCCGCCGGTCACGGTGCGGTGCTTCCTCGACGAGCAGACGCGGGCCGTACGGACGCCGGGCGGCGAGCAGGTCACGTCGACGTCGACCGCGTACGCCGACCTCGGCACCACCGCGCCGGCCCTGTCCCGAGTGACCCTGCCCGATGGCCGGAAGACCACGGTCATCCAGGCCAAGCGGCGCGACGGCAAGAACCTCGGCACCCCTAACCACCTGGAAATTCAGCTCGAATAGGGGGCCGCCGTGGCGCAGTCTTTCCGGCTCGACTTCGACTCCAGCAACGTCCAGCGGGAGCTCCGGCAGGCGGCCGCCCGCGGCCTCTTGCTCGGGGCCGAGCACGTCTTGGGCGTCAGCAACGACCGGGTGCCGCTCGACGAGGGCACGCTCCAGCACTCCGGCACGGCCAGCGTTGACGAGGCCGATCTGACCGGGATGGTCAGCTACGACACCCCGTATGCGGTCCGGCAGCACGAGGAGATGGACTTCGAGCACGCTCCCGGGCGTGAGGCCAAGTTCCTGGAGAACAGTCTCAACGCCGAGCGCGGCACCGTCCTGGCGCTGGTGGCCGCTGAGATGCGGCGGGCGCTGCGGTGAGCGGCGAGACGCACGACGTCGACCTGCTTCGCGGGACCGCCGAGCTCCTGGACGCCGAGGACGTCGGCGTCTACTCCGAGTCGGGGACGCTGCCGGCGGACGGGACGGGCATCGTCCTCGGCCGGATGCCGGACGGCCCGGACCGGGTGCTCACGCTGACCCCCTATCCAGTGGCCGACGACGACAGCACGGACTCGGTGACCGGTATCCAGGTGCGCATGCGCGCGGGCACGAACCCGCTCGACCTGGTGCAGCTGGCGAACGACGTCTTCCGCGTGCTGCACAACCGCGAGAGCTGGAACGCCCGCGGTGTGCAGGTCGAGATCTCCTGGCGCAACTCGCAGGCCTGGATCGGCCAGGACAGCCGCGGCCGCATGGAGCTGGCCGCGAACTTCTACTTCCGGACGGTCAGGTCCGGGATCCGTCTGAACGACTGAGGAGGACCCTGTGGCGACCCCTACCGAAGAGACCGAGCTCGCACGCGAGTGGCGGCTGGAAATCAACATGGGTACGGCGGAGGCGCCGGACTGGCAGCTCTGCCCTGGGGTGAGGGAGTTCCAGCCCGAGAGCGAGCCGAACATCGAGGATGCTTCGGACTACGACGGAGAGGGCTGGTCCTCTGCGGAGAAGACCGGCCAGAGCTGGAAGGTGACGGTCAAGATCCGCCGCAAGGCGAACAAGAGCGTCAAGGTGTACAACCCGGTGCACGAGGCGATCCGGCTCGCGCACTACGCGTACGGCGACGCGAACAAGGTCCACCTCCGCTACATGAACAGGACCGGACTGCCCGAGGCGTACGAGGGCAAGGGCATCCCCAACTGGCAGCCGCAGGGCGGGGAGTACACGGCTCTCGGTGAGACGGACATCGAATTCACCGGAGACGGCCCGCTCACTCCGATCACGAACCCGCTGGCACCCTGATGGCGGCCAAGGAAGAGGACTTCGAGGCCCTCGACCAGTTCCTCGACGAGTACCTGGATCTCCCCGTCAAGGGTCGTGACGGGGAGATTCGTGTCTACCGGATCGAGGATCCCTCGGCGGAGGACGGGATCCGGATCGAGAAGATCACGTCTCTCGCTGCCCGCCTGGCTGCGGGTGGCAAGGCTCCGGATACCGAGGTCCTCGGCGACGACGAGGAGCGGGATCTCTACCGCATGTGCCTCGGCGACGCCTACGAGCAACTCCTGGCGGACGTGAAGTGGGGGCCCTTCAAGCACGTCGCGCTCACCGCGATGTTCTGGGTGACCACTGATAAGGACACCGCCAAGGAGTACTGGAAGACCGGAACGCGCCCGGGAAAAGCGGGGAACCGGACAACCCGTCGGCAGGAGAAGTCCGGTACCTCGGGGTCGGTTGTGGCGAACTCGACGAAGCCACGGGGCTCTACGAGTGGTACGAAGGCGGGCTCTCGGCGCCGTCGAAAGGGTTCTCGAACCTGACGTGGGAGCGGCTGCTCCAGCAGTGGCCGCTGATCGAGGCCGACCTTCACCAGACCTACGGGGTCGACGTGGGGGGCGGCGTCCTCAAGCGCCGGACCTGGCGCTGGTTCCAGGCCCGCGTCTTCGGCCTCCTCTCCACTGAGTCACGCCTGCACAGGCACTTCGCGCCACCTCCCGAGAAAAACCCCCGCACTCCCAGGAGGTGACCTTCGTGTCGCTCACCGTCGGCGAACTCAACGCAATCCTGTCCGTCGACGACCGGACGGTGGACCCAGCTCTGCGACGTGCGGAGCAGGCCCTCCGCCAGTCCGGCCAGCAGATGGGCGACGACGCTGAACAGGCTGGTCAGCAGGCCGGTGAAGGGCTCGGAGAGGGCCTCGTTCGTGGTGCTGACGGACGGCTCAGGACTGCTCAGGGTCGGTTCGCGCGGGCCGGGCAACAGGCTGGAAACTCCTTCGGGGACGGTCTCACCGAAGGAGCCGAGCAAGGCGCTGCGGGCGCAGTCGATGCAGCTGGCGGGAAGCTAGAAAGGCTCAAGCAGGTTGCGGGCGGTGCCGCCATGGCCGCTGGCGCCGCCGCCGGAGCGCTCCTTATCAGCGCCTTCAGCGAGGCCATGGACCAGGGCAAGATCAAGGCCCGGCTCGGTGCCCAACTCGACGCTACCGGCCAGGAAGCCGCCCGGTACGGCAAGATCGCAGGCCAGCTCTACACCTCCGCGATCACCGAGGACTTCCAGGGCGCCGCGGACACCATCAAGGCCATCGCCTCAACCGGGCTGATCCCGCCCGGAGCGACGAACGCGCAGATCAAATCGATCGCCACGAACGCCGCAGACCTGGCCAACGTGATGGAGGTCGACGTCGGTCAGGCCGCCCAGGCCGCGGGCGCGATGGTGAAGAACGGCCTCGCGAAGGATGGGAAGCAGGCGTTCGACCTGCTGATGAAGGGGTCGAAGGGCCTAGGCACCGCAGGCGATGACCTGCTGGAGACGTTCACCGAGTACAGCCCCGTCATGAAGGAGGCCGGCCTCTCGGGGAAGACCGCGATGGGCCTGATCAAGCAGGCCGTGCAGGGCGGTTGGACGAAGGACACCGACAAGATCGGGGACGCCTTCAAGGAGCTGCAACTCAGGGTCGGGGAGGGTGCCAAGCCCGCGGCCGATTCGCTGAAGGCGCTCGGTCTGGACGCCAAGCAGGTCATCGACGACATGCGCGCGGGCGGTGCCAGAGGCGAGAAGGCCATGGACCAGATCGCGGACAAGCTGCGGAAGCTGGGCCCGGGCTCTGCAGAAGCGAAGCAGGCCGTCAAGGACCTGTTTGGCGGGCCGGGCGAGGACCTGGGCGCGGCCGCGTACAAGCTCGATGTCGACAAGGCAGCCAAGTCCATGGACGGCGCGGCGGGCAGCGCGGACAAGTTCGGCAACGCGATGCGCGACAACGCCGGCACCAAGCTGGAGGCCTTCAAGCGGGGCATGCAGCAGAAGGTGGTGGACTTCCTCGGGGGCCCGGTCCTCGATTCGTTGGACACGGCGAAGAAGGCCATCGGTGACATCTGGGACGACGCGGGCAAGGGCGGCCAGGAGGGCGTTGACCGGTTCACGGGCTTCTTCTCGATCCTCGGTACGAAGTTCGTGGAGAAGGCCCGCGAGATGGGCCCGAAGATCATCGAAGGCCTGACCCAGGCCGGGTCGAAGGCCGCTGAGTGGGTGATGGCGAACCCGACGAAGGTGCTGAAGATCGCGGCGATCGGTGCGGCGATCGTGGCCGCGATTGTGCTGCTGCCGACGCTGGTTGGTGCCGCGTTCTCCGCGGCCGCGTTGACGATCATCTACAGCTTCGTCGGCCGCATGCTGTCCGCCCTCAACGAGAACCTCCCGAAGTGGTGGGCGAGATTCACGGGCTGGATCTCCTCGAAGGCCGGGCAGGTCGGAGGCTGGCTCAACTCGATCGGCAGCGCGTTCACCACGTGGTTCTCGGGCCTGTGGGGCCGGTACATCTCGGGCCCTGTGTCCCGTACGGGCGCCAGCTTCATGGCTTGGGTCCGGGGTCTTCCCGGGCGCGCGGTCGCGGCTCTGGCGCCGTTGGGCGCGCGCATCTCGGCGTCTGCGACGGGCGCCTGGAACCGCTTCAAGGCCGCGTCCGTCGCGCGGGCGCTGTCGATGGTCGCGTGGGTGCAGGGGCTGCCTGGCCGGATCAACAAGGGCATCGGCTCGCTCGGCTCGCTGCTCAACGAGAAGGGTCGCCAGGTCGTCCAGGGTCTGTGGTCGGGCATCAAGTCGATGGGCGGCTGGATCGAGGGTCAGATCAGGGGCTGGGCGAGGAACGTGATCCCGGGCCCGATCGCGAAGGCCCTGGGAATCGCGTCACCGTCCAAGGTGACCACAGCGCAGGGTCGTTGGATCGCGCGCGGCCTGGTCGCCGGTCTCACCGGCTCTCAGAAGCAGGTGCGGGCCGCCGCGTACAAGCTGACGGACATCGTGCGGGACGCCTTGGCCGGGAAGAAGGAGCGCGCCGCCCTCAAGAAGATCAACAAGGGGGCGGGGTGGCTCGACTGGCTGGCGGTAAGGGAGGGGAAGGTCGCCGCCAAGCTGAAGACGGCAACGAAGAAGCTGGCTGACCTGCGGAAGGAGCGCGACAAGCTGGCCGCGGACGTCAAGAAGGGCGTTCTCGACGGCGCGAACGTCACGAAGCAGGACACCGGTGGCTGGCCGCAGACCGCAGAGACGATCCTGGCCGGTCTGAAGCAGGACCGTCTGGCGGCCGACACGTTCGCGAAGCACCTCTCGACGCTGCGGAAAAAGGGCGTCAGGAGCGACCTGATCGCGCAGATCGCCCAAGCCGGAGTGGAAGGGGGAGCCTCGTCCGCGGCTGCGCTGGCGAACGCCAACGCGACCCAGATCAAGCAGATCAACTCTCAGCAGAAGGCGCTCGTCACAGCTGCTGGCAAAGCCGGGACTACGGCCGGATCCGCCATGTACTCGGCAGGGATCCAAGCCGCTCAGGGCCTGGTCAACGGTCTGAAAAAGCAAGAGAAGACGATCCAGTCGACCATGCTGCGGATCGCCAAGGGCATGACGGCGAGCATCCGTAAGGCACTCGGCATCAAGAGCCCCAGCCGCGTGATGGCGCAGGTCGGCGCCCACACGGCGCAGGGCCTCATCAAGGGCGTGGAGGGTCAGCGTTCCGCGGTCAACCGCAGCATGGCCAGCCTCGTCGACACCCCTGCGGCTGGCTCCCTGGACATGGCCAGCGGGCGCGCCCGCGCAGCCGCGTCCCAGCGCGTCGTGCTCGAGCTCCGGTCGTCTGGCCGGGGCGAGGACGACTACCTGATGGGGCGGATGCAGCGTGGTATCCGCCAGGTGGGCGGCCCGGACGTTCAGTTCGCCCTGACGGGAAGGAGGTCACGCTGATGGGATTTCCTCAGGAGCCTCTTGGTACGACCACCGAGCTGGGCATCGGTGGCGTGCTCACCGATGTGACGCAGCACGCCATGACGGGCGACATCATCACCCACACCCGGGGGATGCGGGATGAGGTGCAGGCGGTCCAGCGGGCTACCTGCACGCTCACCCTCAAGTCGCCGAAGGGCCTGTACTCTCCGCGCAACCCGCGCTCGGAGTATTTTGAGAAGATCGGCCTGAACACGCTGATGCAGGTCAGCGTGCATGCCGGACAGCAGAGGCTCGTCCTGCCAGCTGACAGCGCGAGCGCCGTTGCTTCAACCCCCAGCGCGACGGCGTTGAACATTGCGGGGGACCTCGACGCCCGGCTCGATATGGCGCTGACCAACTGGGTCACGGGCCAAGAGATCGAGCTGTGCGGCAAGTACGTGACTACGGGCAACCAGAGGTCGTGGCAACTGTCGCTCTCTGCGGCCGGCAGTCTGGTGCTGCGGGCGAGCACGGATGGCGCCGCGGTGGCCGGGTTCAACTCGACCGCGGCGCCGTCGGTGCCGCCTTCGGGGCGCCTCGCAGTACGGGTCACCCGCGCATCTACGACTGGGGTCATCACCTTCTACACGGCGCCGTCGCTCGCCGGTCCGTGGACCCAGCTCGGGGAGACGGTCACCGCGGCGACGGGTGCGGTCTTCGCCTCGAATGCGCCGCTGGTGGTGGGTGACCTTGCCGGTCTCGGGTTCTCGCCGCCCTCGGGCAGCGTGTACGCCTTCCAGTTGCGGGACGGCATCGGGGGGACCGTCGTGGCCAACGTCGACTTCACGGCGGCAACTGTCGGAGCGACGAGCTTCGTGGACGCAACGAGCCTGACGTGGACTCTGTCCGGCGGCGCCTCGATCAGCAAGAAGCGGGTGCGGTTCGTCGGAGAGTTCAGCGACTGGCCGGCGGAGTGGTCCGGCCGCGGTGACCTCATCAAGGTGCAGGGCGAGGGCAAGGGGATCCTCGAGCGGATGAGCCAGGGCGATAAGGCCGTGGCGTCAACATTGCGTCGCCGAGTCCCTTCGTACAATCCGGTGGCGTACTGGCCCATGGAGGAGGGCCAGGACGCGACGAGCGTCTACAGCCCCATCGCCGGGGTGAAGCCCTTCAAGCCGAGCGCGTTCGACTTCGCGTCCGACGACACCCTGCCCGGCTCGTCTCCGTTGCCGATCGTCCAGCCAGGCGCCAGCTTCGTCGCGCGGGTTCCGCCCGTGGCGGCAGGCACGTGGCAGGTGGAGCTGGTCTACAACCTCGACGCGATGCCCGTGGCGGAGACAACGCTCTTTGAGGTGCGCACCACGGGCACGGCCCGACGAGTGAGGGCCCGCGTCGCGACCAACCTGGTACGGATCGAAGGCCTGGACGCCGAAGAGCAGCAGGTATTCACGTCCTTCACCACGGCCCCACAGTTCACAGGCGCGTGGACCCGCCTCCAGATCAAGGCAGTTCAGTCCGGCGGCAACGTCCAGTACGTGTTCCGGTGGATCGTCATCGGCGGCTCCGGGTTGTCCGTCAACACCACGGTCGCGGCGGTGCCGGGCTACGTCGTGGACGTCAGGTCGTCGTTCGGCACCGGCTTGGACGGCATGAGGTGGGGACACCTCGCCGTCTTCAACACCGAGACCGATACCCCGTTCAACTCGGCAGACCAGGCATTCAACGGCGAGACCGCCGGGGCCCGAATGGTTCGTCTGTGCCAGGAGGAAGGCGTCCGGTTCCGGCTGCTGGGCGCAGCCAGCGACACAATGCGCCTCGGGCCTCAGCGACCGGGCACGCTCCTCGGCCTGCTTCAGGAGTCCGCCGACGCCGATGGGGGGATCTTCGGAGAGGAGCCAGACCGACTCGGCCTGCGCTATCGGCCCCGGGCAACCCTCCAGAACCAGACGCCGGCCCTCACTCTCCCGTACGGAGCGAGGGGTGTAGCGCGGCCGCTCTCGCCAGTTGAGCCCGACTCCAACACGGTACGCAATGACGTGACGGTGAACCTCCCGAACGGCAGCTCGGGACGTGCCCGGTTGCTTGAAGGACGTCTGTCCGTAAACGATCCGCCCAACGGGGTCGGTCCGTACGACGAGTCCTTCGATCGCAATCTGTTCGATGACGACATGGCGGAGCCCTCTGCGTACTGGCTGATGCATGTCCGGACCTGGGATGAAGCCCGGTACCCGGTCGTCACGATCAAGCTGCACAAGGCCCCTCAACTGATCGACACAATCGTCGCGATGGTCGAGGGCGACCTGGTGCAGATCGTGGACCTGCCGGAGTTCCTGCCGCCCGGTCCGGTCGATCTGCTGGTCCTGGGCTACACAGAGAGGATCGGGGTCCGCACGTGGGAGATCGATCTTGTCTGCGCTCCGGCCGGCCCCTACCAGGTGGGGGTGCTCGACGATGCGGTCTACGGGCGGCTCGATACGGACGGGAGTGAACTCGCGGCCGGTGTATCTGCCTCGGCGACGGTGCTGTCGGTCGCGGTGACGGATGGCCCTACGTGGATCACGACGGCCACGTATCCGGCCGAGTTCCCGTTCGACATTCGGGTGGGCGGCGAGGTGATGACGGTAACCGGGATCTCAGGTACCTCATCGCCGCAGTCGTTCACCGTGGTGCGCGCGGTGAACGGCGTGGAGAAGGCCCAGGCGTCGGAGACGGTCGTGGAGCTGGCGCAACCGATGATCGTTTCTCTGTGAAAGGGGGCCTTGGATGCCTTGGGAGTCGTTCCAACCTGGGATGAAACTGACGGCGGGTCGGATGCTGTCGATCTCGCCGGTCTGGACCGACTGGACTCCGGTGTGGACCACGTCGAGCGGCGCGAACACGCCGAGCTTCGGCAGCAACTCGACGATCACCGCCCGGTGGGCGCAGTCCGCAACGACGATCTTCTGGCGCCTCGACATCGTCTTCGGGTCCACGGCCAACTTCGGCGGCGGCTCCGGGTCGGACAACTGGCGGATCTCGGCTCCGGCACCGGCCGCTGCCGTGATCGGCGAGTGCGGGTACGGGGAGATCCAGAAGGCGGCAGCGCCCGGCGGCTACACGAACTCCGCTGGCACGCGTCAGCCGCTCCGGATCCGGCTGACGACCACGACAACGTTCGAGTTCGAGATGAGCGGCGGCAACATCAACGCTGTTTCGACGGCTACCGGTGCCGGTCTGATTGATGCGGTGACTCCGTGGGCGTGGGACAGCGGCGCTGCTCTGCGCGCGTGGGGGCAGTACGAGGCCGCGGCCTGATCGGAGGAGTTCGATGGACTACCCGTTGGTACAGATCACGGCGGTCGACGTCACGGATCCCGAGGTGGGGTGTTCGCTTCAGATGCGCTTCGACGCTCCGTCCTTCCCGATCCCGGGCGTCACGGAGCAGGACGTCGTGGACGCAGTGAAGGACTTCCTGTCGCAGCAGCCCAACATCTCGGTGACCGCGACGCGGTACGAGGTGATGTCCTCGCCCGTCTGACTGCTCTCCCCATCGAAGCCCCGTGCCGCCTGGTACGGGGCTCTCTTCATGCCCTGGAGGCACGCATGGCCACCGAACTCCATCCCGCTGTCGCGCAGCTGCTCGGCAACTTCCGGTACGACCACCTGCCGGCCCATCTCCAGGAGGTGAGCAGGCCGTTCCACGACCTGGCGCAGGGCCTCGCCGAGACGCTGTCCGGCGCCGAGGTCACCCGGGCGCTTGAGCGTCTGTGGGACGCGAAGAACTGGGCGGTCCTCGCCGCTTCGAACTCAGCACGGGACGGCAGCTGATGAAGCTGATCACGCGCGGTGCACTGGGCTGGCCTGCCTCGGCCGCGCCCGCGCAGGCCACCGCGGGGGGCGTGAAGGTCCACTACACGGGCGGGGACGTCCCGGTGAGCCTGCTGAAGAACCACGCCGGTTGCGTGGCGCTGTGGAAGGACTTCCGGAAGGCACACCTCGCCAACGTCGCCGAGGGCTACAGCGATATCGCCTACAACTACGGTGCCTGCTGGCACGGCTACGTCCTCGAAGGCCGCGGCGCCGGCCGCCGGACAGGCGCCAACGGCAACCAGGCGCTGAACCGGTACGACTACGCCGTCCTCGGACTGGTCGGCAAGACCGGTCTGACCGAGCCGAACGATGGCCTCCTGCACGCCCTGCGAGACGCGATCGAGCACCTCCAGGAGCACGGCGCCGGTAACCGGATCGGCGGCCACCAGGACGGCTACGCCACCCTGTGCCCAGGGGGCCCGCTCTACTCATGGGTCCGGAAGGGCGCGCCGCGGCCGACCGTGTGGACGCCCGTGGTGCCGAAGCCGGGTGCAGGCCGGCCGGTCGTCGACCTGTCCAAGCTCATCTCCGCGGCGCTGGCCGACCCGCCCCGGTCCGGCACTCCCGTCAGCTACGAGGGCGTGAGGGTCGTCGAGGACGCCCTGGTCGAGGAGCGGCTCCTCGCGCGAGCTCTCGCGGATGGGCACTTCGGTACGGCCACGCGGGCCGCGTACGGGCTGTGGCAGATGCGCTGCGGCTACAAGGGCGAGGACGCCGACGGCCTGCCCGGGCTCGCCTCTCTCACGAAGCTCGGCAAGCGCCGCGGCTTCTCCGTCACACCCTGAAGGGAATGATCACCATGGCTTCTCCCTCCGCTCCGATCGAGAAGAAGGTAAAGGCCTCCTCGGCGCTCGCGTACCTGGCCAGCCTCGCAGGGCTGGCAGTCCTCGGCGGAGTCACCGATGACCCGTCACTGATCAGCAGCATGCCCAACGCGCTGGAGCCGTTCGTGTTGTCGCTCGTTCCAGCCACGGCGGCTTGGATCGCCGGATGGGCGGCTCCGCACACGCCTCGCTCGGACACCTGATGCGTGCCGCGCTGGCCCAGTTCTGGGCACGGCTGGACTGGCGCGGCCTTGCGCTGGCCTCCTCGGGCCTTGCCTGGATTAGCTACGGCGCCTCTATCGCCATCCAGCCCCGCTACGGCACGGTCCGTGGCATCTCGGTCCTCCTGGACCTGATGTGCATGGCCGGCTGGGGCTGGCTCTGGATCGGCGCCGGGGTGATCGCCATCGGTTTCTCACCGGCCCGGGCTGGGCGTGACCTGCCTGGCGTGTTCGCGGCGATGGCTCCGCCGTTGCTTTGGGCCCTGGCATACGCGCTCGGGGGAGCCACCGGGGCCTCGGGCACAGCATGGGGGGCGGTCGCCCCGTGGGCGTCACACGCTCTACTCATCGCGATCGTCGCCTACGTGACCAGGCCTCAGCTGATCGTCCCGAGGATGGTGACGCGTGGAGCCGAGTAGCTGGCTCGGCCTGCTCGCCGTGGTCGTCTCCACTCTGGGTTCGCTCGGGGGGACGTGGCTGGGCAGGACCAAGACGACCGTCCAGGAGATACCGGCCGCAGAGTTGCCAGCCGCGCCTGCGCAGCCGGTGGGTACGTGGAGCGTCTCGCCTGAGATGTATCACTGGTTCCAGGAGCAGATGACTGCTCTCCACGCGAGGATGCGCGTTCTTGAGAACGCTGAGCGAGAGTCTCGGTCGCGTGCGGATCGGACGGAGCGGCTCCTCGGCCTGGCGCTCGACCACATCAGCAAGCAGGACGACCAGCTGCGCGGAGCCGGTATGCCGCTGGTCCCGATGGACCCCGAGCTGCTCGCGGCTCGGGACAACCGTTGAACGAGCCCCCTTCCGCCTTCGGGCGGGAGGGGGCCCTTCGTCGTGTCTGGGGCAGGCGGCGCTACCGCTCACGCGATGATGTCGAGCACTCCGTCGGTGTGTTCCAAGCCTTCCAGCACAGTAGTCGCGCCAGCATCTCGCAGGTCTGCTACCGATGAACGTCCCGTCGCGACAGCCACCATTCGGACACCGGCATCCCGCCCACCGGCAACGTCGGCGGGCGTATCCCCCAGGAAGACAGCGTTCTCGGGCTTGGTGGTGGACCGGGCCAGGGCGGTACGCAGCAGCTCGGGCCGCTCCTCACCGTCCTCGGCATACGCCCCGGCGTCGAGGCGTAGGTAGGTGTCGAGACCGAACACGGCCAGTTTGACCTCGGCGGCCACACGGACGTTGCCCGTCACCACGGTTTGGCGCACGCCCTGCTCCTGGAGGCGAGCGAGGACGGCTGCGGCTCCCGGCAGCGCGTGCCCGCGCTCGCGCAGTTCAACGGCCCGGCGGGCGTGCACGGCGCCGAGGGCCGCGGCGAAGACGTCGAACAGTTCGTCGCTGTACGGGACATCATGCAGCCGCGCGGTTTCCCGCAGGATGACGCGCTCAGTCGACCCGGTCACGGAAGCCTGCTCACGCAGTTCGACCCCGGTTACCTCTCTGAAGGCCTGCGCCCATAGTTCAGGCCCGAGGCCTCCTGTCGCCATCAGCGTGTGGTCGATGTCCCACAGCACAAGCTCCGGCACGGCCGTCCCTCTCTCCATGGATTCGCATCTCCCCGCGTAGCGGGCACCTTACGCTCAGATACAGCGAGCAAGGAGTGGGCACCATGGTTGCAGCGGACCTCCCTATCGGGGACAGGATCAGGCACTACCGCGGAGGGCGCCGGCAGGACGCGGTCGCAGGACTGGTCGGCATCACACCGGACTATTTGTCACAGATCGAGCGCGGTCTGAAGATGCCGTCGTTGCCGATCCTCTACGCCCTCGCGCAAGAACTCGGGGTCCCCACCGCGGCCCTGCTCTCCGACCAGCCTCCCCCCGAGGCAGAAGTGGCCAGCAGCCCCGAGACTGCGGTGGGCCGCGCTCTCCTCGGCTACGGGCCCGCTCGCACCGCTGCTCCCGTACCAGCAGGCGTACTGAGGGACCGGGTAGAGGGCGCCTGGCAAAGTTGGCAGACGAGCGGGCAGAGGTTCACCGAGGCGGCCGAGACGTTGCCCGACCTCGTCGCCGACGTGGAACACACCTTGCGTGCGGCGCGTGCCGGCGCTGACGCCGAGGAGCGACGTGCTGTCCTGCGCGCGGCCGCGGATCTGTATTGCCTGCTCCGCTCTTACCTCCGCCGTACGGGCCGCGTCGACCTCGCGACCCTCGCTGCCGACCGGGCGATGCGGGCCGCAGAAGACGCTGATGACCCGCTCCGCATCGCCGCGGCGCAGTGGAACCTGGGGCACGTGCTCCTTGCTGCCGACCAGCCAGGCGAGGCGGAGGAGCTGGCGGTGCGGGCGGCCGAGCAGGTAGCCACGGCCCAGATGCCGGAGGTTGAACGCAAAGCGATGGCTGGCGCACTCCAGTTGGTGGCTGTGGTCGCGGCGACCCGTCGGCGCCGCTGGTGGGAGGCCCGGGAGCGACTGGTCAAGCATGCGGCGCCTGCCGCGCGCGCAGTGCCGGACGACAGCAACATCGGATGGACGGTGTTCGGGCCAACGAACATCGCTCTACACGCCCTGTCCATCGACATGGAGGCGGGCGAGACCGGCGAGGCCCTGCACACGGCGGACGCGATCGACACCACCGGGTTGCCCTCGCTGGAACGGGAGTTCACGTTCGGGCTTCAAGTGGCGGCCTGCTACAGCCAGCGCCGAGACGATGCCGCCACGTTGCTCTCCTTGGTCGGCTTGGAGGCCATCGCTCCGGAGGACCTGGCTCGTACGCCGCTCGCCCGGCAGCTCGTGCTGACGGCGATCCGCCGGGCCCGAGCGATGCACGCCCGGCAGGCTGAGCAGCTTGCCGTGCGGATGGGGCTCGTGTAGCTGGGGAGCCTGTGGTTCACCCGAGCTGAGAGTTCGGGTCGACTCGACATGGTCTGCCTACGGTCACGTGAGGCAAATCACGGCGAGCACGGAGGCGTTGAGCATGGCGACCAGCATCGACACAGATCAGACCGCCGTCCTCGCCTTACTCGAACTCCCTGCTCCGGAGACCTTGTCGGAGCCGCAGATGTGTGGGCGGGCCTGCGTCTGGTGCGGTGACGCACTGTCCAATGACACCGCAGTCGATCTAGGCGTCCGGACTGCCGAAGTGCATGGGATCACCGCAGACTGGTTCCCTCGCACTGACAAACGGTGCGTGGGCGGCAAGGCGTATGCGCAGCTGTTCGTGCACGCCGTGAGCTGCGAGCCGTGTCGTGAGACCGCCGCGGGCTGCGACACGGCGGTGGCCCTCCGGCGCCTCATGCGAGAGGGGCGGCGGTGAAGGTCTGTCGTCACTGCCAAGAGCCGATTGAGGACCCCGAGGACGAGGTCCTGGTCGCGGTCGAGCCGTACAACTCGGCTGGCGGGGGGCGCTTCATCTACGCGCACGTCGACCACGTCAGCTTACTGAAGGCCGACCCGATACCAGCCGGCGTCCTAGCCTGCCTCCGCGTCGACGGGCTACGGCGCGACCTCTGAACTCCCGTCCGCCTCCGTCCCCCCGGCGGGGCGGGCGGGGCCAACCCCCACGTGCGGTGTACTCACCGGTCCGCCGCGCCCGCCTCCTGGCGGGCAGCGTGGGAAGATCCGCCGCGGCCCCAGACCATGGTCGCGGCGGGTCACTTCACCAGGTCGGCGAGTGGCACGTCGAGGACGTAGGAGATTCGCAGGAGGGTGGCCATGGTCGGGTTTCCGGTGCCGGCTTCCAGTGTCTGGACGGTGCGCCGGTCGAGTCCTGTGGCGAGGTAGAGAGCGTCCTGGGTCAGGTTCTGTTGCTGTCGCGCGGCCTGGACCCGCTGCCCGATCTGGCGCTGGCGGGACCGGAGCCAGCCGTCATCTTCAGGGAGCTCTCGCACCCGCCCTACGCTCGGGTGATCATGACCGATTGACTGCGGAGTATATTCCGCTTTTTGTGATCATGATAGAAGGGGAGGGTGAGCAGTAGAGGCATAGGACACTCAGGGCGCCGACCTCTCAGGCGCACCAAGCACTGCGAGCCCTGCGGCGATGTGGCATATGCCGTGGGGCTACGGGTAGTGTGCGGGATTCGAACGTCTGTTCACACGAACGAGTGAGTCGTCTACGGGTTACCTCGCCAGAAGTCATCCGTTAGACAAGATGTAAATGGAACGCGGCCCTCCCGGTCGCCCCACACACCCCCGCCGGCAGCCCGTTGGGAAGCGAGTCAGGCCGGCGGGAGACGGCCCCCCTGCGTCCTCACATGACGCAGGGGGGTTACGTCATTTTCCCACCTCCGAGGCCTCGCGGATGCGTCATCACAGACCCTCGCCAAGGGGGTTTCCTGAGGGGGTTCTCAGGGAGTTCCCTCCACCGAGGGAGGCCTGAGGGGGGTGCGTGCCGAAAGGCGGCGAAAGCCATGGAAAGACATAGAAAGATCCTTTGGGCTGGTCACGGAATGATCGACGATCACAGCCCAGACGCCCCTTCAAGTGCCTCGATGTACGAGGAGTACAAGGAACCGCTGTACGCGGCTCCGCCGCTGCTCCAGCGGATGGTCGACGCCGGCCGCCTGGGCCGCAAGTCGGGCTCCGGGTTCTACACGTACCCGTAGGCGTCCCGCGCCCCGCGCTTCTCAGGGGCGTGGGGAACTGCGCACCCCACGGCACAACTACTCTCCGTATAAGTGCTGCCCTGTGCGGGCCCGGCTCTCTTTTGAGGGCCGGGCCCGCCGCATTCACACACCGTGTGCGCTCCGGGCACGCATATGCCCCTCGCACACGCTCCCCACGCACCCACCAGGCCTGTTGACTTTCCGTGCACATGTTAGGGATGTGACGACTACGGAAAGGAGCGGACACGTGACCGCCGACCCGGAGCATCCCGTGGTCCGAGGAGAAGTCGCAGAGTTACGTCGCCGTCTCGATGTGGCCCATGCCACCGTCGAGGGGTGCATGACTCTGCTCAGTCATCGCGCCGAACAGACCGCCAAGGAGCTCGACGACCTGAGTACTCGGGTCATCGCGCTGGAGCACACCCGCTGGCCGCTGCGCGCGGTCGCGGTCGTCACGGCAGTGGGAGCGCTGGCCGTGGCGGTCTGGCAGGCTCTGGGTCGTTAGACCCGTGGACGCGGTGGGGGATCAGGGCAAGGCGTCCTGCCCGAGCCTCAGATGGTGCAGGAGGAGCAGCGCGGCAGCCATATTGGCGGCCGGAACCTCACCGCGGGCGACCATGTCGGGAGCGAGCTTGAGAGGAACCCATTCCCGTCGGTCGGACTCGAAGTCGTCCACAGGATGCCCGATGTACGCGCCTTCGTCGGCCCAGTAGATGTGGTGCCGGGCGTCGGTGAGCCCGTTCGAGGGCTCGACGCTCATCAGATGGCGCAGAGGTCCCGGCCGCCAGCCGGTCTCCTCCTCCAGTTCGCGGGCCGCCGCGACGGCGATGTCCTCGCCGTCCTCGACGACACCCGCGGGAAGCTCCCATCCCCAGCTGTCGGTGATGAAGCGGTGCCGCCACAGCAGCAGCACCTCGTTCGCCTCATTCACGACAGTGGCCACGGCGACGGGCCGCAGCCGGATTAAGAAGTGATCGAGATGCCGGCCGTTCGGCAGTTCGACATCCGCGAGATTGACGCTGAACCAGCGATTTGCGTACACGATTTGTTCGTTCTGTTTCGTCCACTGCACTTTTCTGCCACCTTCCGCCGGGTAGATGGCAATATCGCAGCAGGAGTGTCCGCACAGCAGGCTCGCAGTGGGCCGCTCCCAGCGCGGCGGCAGGCACAGAGTGAACCGCCCGGGAGGGCTCAGGGCCCCCGGGGGCGGTCGGGACGATCAGTGGTCGGAGCGTTCTCTAGAGCGGCACGCGCAGTGCTCCGTCGATGAGTTCGGCGGCCTCGGAGGTGCCCGCGCAGCCGCTGGCCACCAGGTGTTCGCGTACCGCCCGCAGTCTGTCGCGCAGCCGCTGGGACTCCATCCCCCGTGCGCGTTCCGCCATCTCGACCGCGGTGACCACCGCTCTGTCGGCGTTCCCCTGGCGCAGTTCGATCTGGCTGAGCATGGCGAGCCGGTGCACCCTGCCCCGGTCGTGCGCCGGATTGTCCACGGCGGCCGCCGCGTGTTCCCGTGCGGCACTCAGGTCACCGAGGCTCAACAGCGCCTCCGCCACCTGCACGTTGACCAGGCCCGGCTGGACATAACCGGTCTCGTCCGGCTCGTAGCCGCGCCGGATGCGGTCGGCGGCCTGCTCGGCACGCCGGATGCAGGACAGCGCGCTGCTGCCGTCGCCGAGGTGTGCGTACGCCTTGGCCTGCATCGCGGAGAGGTCCGACGCGAGCGCCGGAGTGATGTGGCGCCCCGCGGCGCGCAACGCCGCCTCCGCGAAGGCCACCGCCTGCCGGTGCTCGCGCATGAACAGCGCCTGGTTGACGAGGAGCGCGATCACATAGGCGCCGAGTCCCCTGTCCCCGCTGGCCTTCGCGAGCCTGAGCGCCTGGTGGAAGTAGCGCTGGGCGAGCCCGTGCGCGTCGGAGTCGTACGCGCAGATGCCGGCGATCGCCACCAGGCCGCCGGTGGCGCGGTGGAGCTGACGGCCCGTGGCGTCGGTGTAGCTGCCGCGCAGGAGCGGCGCGGTCTCGGAGTTGAGGAATCCGACGATGCGCGTGCGGGTCGCGACGCCACCGGCCTTGCGGTACATCTGCTCGTAGTGGGCGCGGGCGGCGCGCAGCATCTCGATGTCGGACATGCGCACGCGGTGCCGTCCGCCGCGGGAGACGTCCACGTCCTCCGGCGGGTTCTCCCACTCCCACACGGGCATCACGGCGGGCGTACCCGTGACGGCGGGGGCGCCCAGTATGTGCGGGCGCTGCTGCTCGTCGCAGCGCCACAGCGCGGTGGCCCGCTCGACGAAGCCGGAGAGCGTCGTACCGTGCGGGGTGGCCGGTTCGCCGGGCACTCCGAGGCCGATGTCGTCGAGCGTGACGGGCCGTTGGAGGCGGGCCGCGAGGACCTCGCAGATCAGGTCGGGCACCTGGCCACGGGGGCGCTGCCCCTTCAACCACCGTGCCACGGCGGTGTGTTCGTAGCGGAGCGCGAGAGCGCGTGCCCGTCCTGCCTGGTTCACATGGGCGGCGAGTCCCGCGTGGGAGATTCCGGCCTCGTCGAGGATCGCGTCGAGCAGAGTGTTGGGCTGCATGAAGGCCATCCGATGGCTGGGTGCAGACGGTGCTTTTCAACCTAGCGCCTCTCCCTTCACACGGGGTGTGAACGGAGTGCCCGGATCCGGGCAGTACGCGCGCTGTCGCTGAGAGTGGTGAGCCGGTTGACTGAACTGCCTCGCAAGAGGCCGGCCGGGCCGCCGGCTCCCCCTCGTACAGTGCGGCGGCCCGGAATTACGCCGTCCGCCCCGCTGCCTGCCCGACACTCCGTGGCGGGCGGACGGCGCCGTTTCGTTCCACCGGCTTGTTTCGTTCCACTGGGTCGTACGGGAGGAGGGCCGACGGTCGCTCGTCGGGTGCGGGTGCGTCGTGGCTGGTCGCGCCCACGCGGCGGAGCCGCACATGTCACAGTCCCGCGCCCTCAAAGGGGCGTGGCCACTTGCTCCCGGTACGGCGCCGGGATCTGTGTTCGGCCGTTGGCCAGTATCAGGAGGGCCACGTCGTCGGCGGGGAAGCCGTCGGCGTGGGCGAGGAGTTGGGTGAAGACCTTGCCCAGGACCGCCTGCGGTGCGGTGGGGCGGGCGCGGGTCGCCTCGCTGAGCGCGGCGTGTAAGGGGAAGAAGCGGCCGGCACTGTCGCGGGCGTCCTCGACACCGTCCGTGTACAGGAACAGCGCCTCGCCCGGCAGCAGCGGCCCGCAGCGGACGACGGGCAGTTCGGCGGGGAGGGGAAAGGCCCCGAGGGGTGGCAGCGGATCGCCGAGGCCCAGGTGCTCCACTCGCCCTCGCCCCCGGCCTCCCGGCTCGGCCGGTCCCCCGTCGGCGCGCAGCAGATACGGCCATGGGTGGCCGCAGTTCAGGGCGCGCGTCTCACCGTCGTGGCCGATCTCCAGCAGCAGTACGGTGACGAACTCCTCGGCGACCGGGTTGTCGGGGTCGAGCCCGGACGAGGGGTGCTCGGCCTTGGCGCGCTCCCTGAGGTGCCGGGCCATGGCCCGCTCCAGTTTCCGCAGCACGCCGGGGAGTTCGGGTTCGTCGTGGACGGCCTCGCGGAAGCTGCCCAGTACGGCCGCGACGGTTCCGATGGCGGCGAGCCCGTGCCCGCGGACGTCGCCCATCACGATCCGGACGCCGTGTTCGGTGCCGATCACCTCGTACAGGTCGCCGCCGACACTGGCCCCGCGGTCCGCGGACACCTGGGCGGCCGCGATGTTCAGCCCGTCGACACTCGGTGGCAGCGGACGCAGGAGGACGCCCTGAGCGGCCCCCGCCACTCTGCGGATCTGCCGCAACTCCCGCAGCAGCCCTCGTCTGACGTGCAGCACCAGACCCGTGCCGACGGCGAAGAACACGGCGCAGGTGACGATCCGCGCGCCGAGCCCGTTCTGCTGGGCGAGTGGACAGGCCAGCTTGTAGGTGATCGCCACCGCGCCCCAGGCGGTGGGCAGCCCCAGGGCGAGCAGACGGCGCAGCCGCTGCCGGCTCCGGCCCAGACGCCGGGCCTCGGTGCGGCCGAGCCGGCGGCGGGCACGGGCCCTGGCGCGACCGAGTGTCGGACGGTTCCCCCGAGCCTTTGTACGGATCATGCCGACGGCCCCCCTAGGCCCTGTTCAGCGCAGGCACCGGCCTGTTCGGCCGGGTCGATTCTGTCGACCACACCCCCCGACAGCCCCGAATCCCCCACCCAAGTCACCCAAATGAGTGAGCCCCACCCAAACAGCACAAAGGACGCCCCCAAACGGAGACGCCCTCCCACTTCCAGGGTCACGGAGAACGACGCACCCCCTGCTTGCAGGGGCGCGGGGAACGGCGCACCGAGCCACAACGCACCCGCACCCACCCAGCAACCCCAGGGGGCCCACCGCCGCCTTCAGGGGCGCGGGGAACTGCGCAACAAGCCACGATGCACCCGCACCCGACCCTCGAACCCGCAGCCCCCGCCCCCACACCAGCGGAGCTAACTACGCAGAACAGCCCCCGTACGAGCACCCGCAAGGGCAACCGCCGCATCCCGCGCGGCGGACGCCTCGTCCACGGTCAGCGTCCGGTCGGCCGCGCGGAAGCGCAACGCGTAGGCGAGCGACTTCCGCCCCTCACCGAGCTGCTCCCCCTCGTACACGTCGAACAGCCGCACGGACTCCAGCAGTTCACCCGCGCCCTCACGCAACGCGGCCTCGACGTCGGCGGCCGGGACGTCCCGGTCGACGACCAGCGCGACATCCTGCGTGGCGACGGGGAACGTGGAGATGCGCGGCGCGACAACCACACCGGCACCCGCCCGCTCCAGCAGATCGAGCTCGATCTCCATCGCACAGCTGCGCTCCGGCAGGTGCAACGCCTTGATGACCCGCGGGTGCAGCTCACCGGCGTGCCCGACGAGCGTCTCCTCGCCGTCCACCGTGGCGTACAGCGCCGCACACCGGCCCGGGTGCCACGGCGCGTGCCGGTCACCGCGCACGGTCAGTTCGACCCCGGCCTCCCGGGCGACGGTCCGCGCGGCCTCGACGGCGTCCGCCCAGTCCGCCGGACGGCCCTTGCCCCACCAGCCGGCCTGCTCGCGGGCGCCCGCGAGGACGACGGCGGCCCGGCGCGGCTGACGCGGCAGCGCGGCGTCGATCCCGGCGATCTCCTCGTCGGTGGGCCGGCGGTCGACGGGCAGCCGTACGGCCGTCCCCTCCTCGCCGGTCGGCCGGAAGACCAGCCCGGTCTCGAAGAGCGCCAGGTCGTGCGAGCCACGGCCGTCGTTGCGGCGCAGCGCGCCGAGGAGCCCCGGCAGCAGCGTCGTACGCATCGCGGGCTCTTCGTCGGAGAGCGGGTTGACCAGCGTCACCACGGTGCGGCGCGGGTCGTCGGCGTCCAGGCCGAGCTGGTCGAGCACCTCGGTGCCGATGAACGGGTAGTTCAGCGCCTCCACGTACCCGGCACCCGCCAGCGCGCGGCCGACCCGGCGGTGCAGCCGCTGCCGGTCGGTCAGCCCCAGGCCCGCGGGGGGCTTGGGCAGCGTCGAGGGCAGGTTCTCGTAACCCTCAAGGCGGATGACCTCTTCGGCCAGGTCGTTCGGGTCGGTGAGGTCGGGCCGCCAGGACGGCACGGTGACGATCAGCTCGTCCTGCCCGTAGACGTCGCAGCCGACCTGCTGGAGGCGGCGTACGACGGTCTCGCGGCCGTAGTCGACGCCCGCGACCTTGTCCGGGTGGTTCGCCGGGATGGTGATGGTGTGCGGCGCGGACGGGGAGCTGACCTGGGTGACCCCGGCGTCGGCGGTACCGCCCGCGAGGAGGACCAGCAGGTCGACCGTGCGCTGGGCGGCGGCGGCCGCGGCCTCGGGGTCGACGCCCCGCTCGAAGCGCTTGGACGCCTCGGAGGCCAGCTTGTGACGGCGGGCCGTACGGGCGATGGAGATCGGGTCGAAGTGCGCGGCCTCGACGACGACCTCGGTGGTGGTGCCCTCGGTGTCGTCGATCTCGGTGTTGGCACCGCCCATGACACCGGCGAGGCCGATCGGCCCGCGGTCGTCGGTGATCACCAGGTCCCCGGCGTCGAGCGTGCGCTTGGCGCCGTCGAGGGTGGTGAGCTTCTCGCCCTGCTCGGCCCGGCGCACGCCGATCGCACCCTGGATCCGGGAACGGTCGTACGCGTGCAGGGGCTGTCCCAGCTCCAGCATCACGTAGTTGGTGATGTCGACGGCCAGCGAGATCGGGCGCATGCCCGCCTTCTGGAGACGGCGCGTCAGCCAGATCGGGGAGCGTGCCTCGGGCGACAGACCGGTGACGGTCCGCGCGGTGAAGCGGTCGCAGCCCAGCGGATCGGCGATCTGCACCGGGTGCCCGAAGGCGTTCGGGCCCGGCACGTCGAGCAGCGCCGGGTCGCGCAGGTCGAGCCCGTAGGCGGTGGCGGTCTCACGGGCGACGCCGCGCATCGACAGGGCGTAGCCGCGGTCGGGCGTGACGGCGATGTCGAGGACCTCGTCGACGAGTTCCAGCAGCTCGATCGCGTCCGTGCCGACCTCGTACTCGGGCGGCAGCACGATGATCCCGCCGCTGCCGTCGTCGCCCATGCCCAGCTCGTCGCCGGAGCAGATCATGCCGTGCGAGGTCTTGCCGTACGTCTTGCGCGCGGCGATCGCGAAGTCGCCGGGCAGCACGGCGCCGGGCAGGACCACGACGACCTTGTCGCCGACGGCGAAGTTGCGGGCGCCGCAGACGATCTCCTGCGGCTCACCCGTGCCGTTGGCGGTGCCGACGTCGACCGTGCAGAAGCGGATGGGCTTCTTGAAGCCCTCCAGCTCCTCGATGGTCAGCACCTTGCCGACGACGAGCGGCCCCTTGAGGCCGGCGCCGAGCTGCTCTACCCTCTCGACCTCCAGGCCGGCGGACACGAGCTTGGCCTGCACATCGCGGCCGGTCTCGGTGGCGGGGAGGTCGACGTACTCCCGCAGCCAGGAAAGCGGGACCCGCATCAGATCTCCATCCCGAACGGCCGGGTGAACCGGACGTCACCCTCGACCATGTCTCGCATGTCTTCGACGTTGTGGCGGAACATCAGCATCCGTTCGATGCCGAACCCGAAGGCGAATCCGCTGTACTTCTGGGGGTCCACACCGCAGGCGACGAGCACGCGCGGGTTGACCATGCCGCAGCCGCCCAGCTCGATCCAGCCCTCGCTGGAGCAGGTGCGGCAGGGGCGGTCGGGGTTGCCGACGGACTCGCCCTTGCAGACGTAGCAGAGCATGTCCATCTCGGCGGACGGCTCGGTGAAGGGGAAGTAGTTCGGGCGCAGCCGGGTCTTCATGTCGGCGCCGAAGAGCGAGCGGACCATGTGGTCCAGGGTGCCCTTGAGGTCGGCCATGGTCAGGCCCTCGTCGATGGCCAGCAGCTCGATCTGGTGGAAGACCGGGGTGTGCGTGGCGTCCAGCTCGTCCGTGCGGTACACGCGGCCGGGGCACACGATGTAGACGGGCGGCTCGCGGTCCAGCATGGCGCGGGCCTGCACCGGCGAGGTGTGGGTGCGCAGCACGACCCCGGACTCGCCGTCCGTGCCCGTGGAGCCCTCGGAGCCCTTCGAGCCCTCAGCGCCCTTCGAGGCCTTGACGAAGAAGGTGTCCTGCATCTGCCGGGCCGGGTGGTCCGGGGTGAAGTTGAGGGCGTCGAAGTTGAACCACTCCGCCTCGACCTCGGGGCCCTCGGCGATCTCGTATCCCATGGACACGAAGACGTCCGCGACCCGCTCCATCATGGTGGTCAGCGGGTGCCGGGCGCCGGCCGGTACGCGGTCGTAGGGCAGTGTGACGTCCACGGCCTCCTCGACCAGCACACGGGCGTCCCGCTCGGCCTCCAGTTCGACCTGGCGGGCGGCGAGTGCCTTGTTCACCGCGCCACGGGCCTGGCCGACGAGCTTGCCGGCGGCGGCCTTGGCGTGCGGGGGCAGTGCGCCGATCTCGCGGTTGGCGAGGGCCAGCGGCGAGGTGCCGCCGGTGTGGGCGACCTTGGCCTCCTGGAGCGTGTCGAGGTCACCGGCGGCGGCGAAGGCGGCGAGCGCCTCGTCCCGCATGCGCTCGATCTCTTCCGGTTTCAGTGCCTCGACCTCAACAGGGTCGTACGACTTGTTCGGTGCCGACATCTCTTCCCGTGCTTCCGATTGGTTGGCCGACGGTCCCCGTCGCGACTCGCGGGACGCGCTGTCCCTGAAATGCGCCCTGGAATGCGCTGTCCCTGAAAAGGGGACGCAAAGGTGCCAAAGGCCGAGTCTAACGGGGGTGGGCGCTCGTCCCGGACGCCCGTCCGAGCTGAGCTGGGTGTGCGAACGCGCCCGTGGGGGCCGCTTCGGCGTTACTGCAGATACGCCGGGGTGCCCACGGGCAACGTAAATCGGAACTGTGCGCCGCCCTCGGGGGCGCGGCCGACGGTGATGGTGCCGCCGTGGGCTTCGACGATGCCCTTGACGATGTACAGCCCGAGGCCGGTGCCGCCGCGCTTGCTGCCCCGCCAGAAGCGGGTGAAGACGCGGTTCATGGACTCCTCCGGGATTCCGGGGCCCTCGTCGCTCACCGTGACCGACGTGCAGACGTCCTCCCCTTCGCGGGGCGACGGTGCGGGCTCCACGTCGATGGTGACGGTTCCCTCGCCGTGCCGCACCGCATTTTCCAGCAGGTTGCTGAGCACCTGGTCGACCTTGTCGGGGTCGGCCCACAGGTCGGGCAGCGGCTGGCCGATGCGCAGCAGGAAGCGGTCGGCGGACTGGCCGGAGGCCACGTACGCCTGGATGTGGCGGCCGACGGCGGCGCCTATGTCCACCGGCTGGCGCCGTACCTCCAGGCGCCCGGAGTCGATGCGGGAGATGTCGAGGAGCTCGGCGATGAGACGGGTGACGCGGTTGGCGTCCGCGTCGACCGTCTCCAGCATCAGCTTCTTCTGGTCGTCGGTGAAGCGCTCCCACTTGGCGAGCAGCGTGGCCGTGAAGCCCTTGACGGAGGTGAGCGGCGAGCGCAGTTCGTGGGCGACGGTGGCGATCAGCTCGGCGTGGCTGCGTTCGGTGCGGCGGCGGCCCTCGGTGTCGCGGAGCGAGACGACGACCCGGCGGACCGGGCCGGTGGGCCGCACCCGTACGTACCGTGCCGTGACCAGGACCTCCCGGCCGCCCGGGAGCAGGAGGTTGCGCTCGGGCTGTCCGACCCGGATCGTGAGACCGCCGTACGGGTCGGTCAGCTGCCACCAGCGGCGGCCTTCGAGGTCCTCCAGCGGCAGGGCCCGCTCCAGATGGTGGCCGAGGGCCTCGGCGGCGGGGGTGGCGGTGATCCGGGCGGCGGCGGCGTTGAAGCAGATCACCCGGCCGCGCTCGTCGGCGATCACCAGGCCGTCGGGGAGGTCGTCGGGGTCGATGCCGAGTTCGGGGAGGTCCGCGGGACCGGCGTGCCGGGGCGCGGGCGCGCTCCGCACCTCGTGTGCCCGCAGCGCGCTCTGCGCACCGCTCGTGCCGACACTCATCCCCGTACCCCACCTCTCGTCCGGCATCCGGGGCAACCTCCCTGCTCAAGCGCAGCCGAGAGCTTGGGGGCGGGTCCCCGGGCCCGTCACCCTACTAGCTGGGAGTGACCGGACGGACCCCCTCAGGAACGAGCACGGCGGGCACGCTGCGCGCGAGCCGACGCGTAGAGACATACGGCGGCGGCCGTCGCGAGGTTCAGGCTCTCTGCCTTGCCGTGGATCGGTACGCGCACGACGGCGTCCGCCAGCGCACGTGTCTCCTCCGGGAGCCCCCATGCCTCGTTGCCGAAGACCCAGGCGGTCGGTCCGCCCATGGTGCCCTTGTCCAGCTCGTCGTCGAGGTCGTCCTCGCCCGCCCCGTCGGCGGCCAGGATGCGGACCCCGGCGTCCCTGAGCCCCTGCACGGCCTGCTCGACGGGTACGCCGACCGCGACGGGCAGATGGAACAGCGAGCCGACCGAGGCCCGTACGGACTTGGGGTTGTAGAGGTCGACGGAGGCGTCGGTGAGGACGACGGCGTCGGCGCCGGCCGCGTCGGCGCAGCGCAGGACGGTGCCCGCGTTCCCGGGGTCCCGCACATGTGCCAGGACGGCGACCAGTTTGGGCCGCGCCTCGACGATCTTCTCGAAGGGGGTGTCCAGGAAGCGGCAGATCCCGACGAGTCCCTGCGGGGTGACGGTCGTGGAGATGTCCGCGATCACGTCGTCGTCGGCGAGGTGCAGCCGGGCTCCGGCGTCCCGGGCCTCTCCCACGATGTCGGCGTACCGCTCGGCGGCGTCGACCGTGGCGAACAGTTCGACGAGCGCGGGCTCGCCGCCGACGCGGTGGGCGGCCGCTTCCCGCACGGCCTGCGGGCCCTCGGCGAGGAACAGCCGCTCCTTGCCCCGGAAGCTCCGCCTGGCGAGCCGCCGGGCGGCGGAGACGCGCTGCGAGCGGGGGGAGATCAGCTCGGGGCCGCTGGACATGAATTCACCTTCGGTTCACGGACGGGGGCGGGGCGTACCGCTTGCCGCGCTGAGGAGCCGGCCCTCTGGAACGGAACAATGCCCGGGCAAAACAAATGTGGGCCCGCAGCCCTGAGGCAAGCGAGCCCACACGGAGGTTCCGGCCGAGGCCAGCGCCAGTGTCACGCAGCCTTGGGCGCGTTGACGTCCGACGGCAGGGCCTTCTGCGCGACCTCGACGAGCGCGGCGAACGCGTTGGCGTCGTTGACGGCCAGCTCCGCGAGGATCTTGCGGTCCACCTCGATGTTGGCGGCGTTCAGACCCTGGATGAGGCGGTTGTACGTCATGCCGTTCTGGCGGGCCGCAGCGTTGATGCGCTGGATCCACAGCCGACGGAAGTCGCCCTTGCGCTTCTTGCGGTCGTTGTAGTTGTAGACCAGGGAGTGGGTGACCTGCTCCTTGGCCTTGCGGTACAGACGCGAACGCTGACCGCGGTAGCCGCTGGCGGCTTCGAGGATCGCCCGGCGCTTCTTGTGGGCGTTGACTGCCCGCTTGACGCGTGCCACTTGTTAACTCCTTGTAGCGGGACCGTGGTGGTTGTCACACGGTCCGAAATCGATGGGGTCCCGGTTCTGACATACGGCGCCGGAGCGCCGGAACGTCACTTGCCGAGAAGCTTCTTGATCTTCTTGGCGTCGCCCGGGGCCATCTCGGCGTTGCCGGTGAGGCGGCGCGTCACGCGCGACGACTTGTGCTCGAGCAGGTGGCGCTTGCCGGCACGCTCGCGGAGCACCTTGCCGGAGCCGGTGATCTTGAAGCGCTTGCTGGCACCGCTGTGCGACTTGTTCTTCGGCATGGCGCCGTTCTCTCCTCGTCGGTGGCGTTCCTGTGCCCGGTCGTCAGACCGGGCACAACGGAACGTCATATGGATCGGTTGACGTCCCCGGACTCGCGTCCGGAAACCCCTGGGACTCGCATCCCGGGATCAGGCTTCGGCGGGAGCCTCGGCCGGGGCCTCGGCGGCCTCGGTCTCGACGACCTCGTCGTCCGAGATGTCGTCACCCGCGTGGTTCTGCGACTTGCCCGGGTTGGCCTTCGCCTCCGCCTTGCGGGCCGCCTGGGCCTCGCGGGCTTCGGCCATCGCCTCGGTCTTCTTCTTGTGCGGGCCGAGAACCATGATCATGTTTCGGCCGTCCTGCTTCGGGTTCGACTCGACGAACCCGAGGTCCTCGACGTCCGAGGCGAGCCGCTGCAGCAGTCGGTAGCCGAGTTCCGGCCTGGACTGCTCGCGACCACGGAACATGATCGTGATCTTGACCTTGTCGCCCTGCTTGAGGAACCGGACGACGTGACCCTTTTTGGTGTCGTAGTCGTGCGGGTCGATCTTCGGCCGGAGCTTCATCTCCTTGATGACCGTGTGCGCCTGGTTCTTGCGCGCCTCACGGGCCTTCATGGCCGACTCGTACTTGAACTTCCCGTAGTCCATGAGCTTGCAGACCGGCGGACGCGCGGTCGCGGCCACCTCGACCAGGTCGAGGTCGTACTCCTGCGCAAGCTCCAGGGCCTTGGCAAGCGGAACAATCCCGACCTGCTCACCGCTGGGACCGACAAGTCGTACCTCGGGAACGCGAATCCGGTCGTTGATGCGGGGCTCGGCGCTGATGGATCCTCCTCGGATAGCACCACACGGCTGTCTGGCAGACAGCTCGCGTACGTCTTCTCACTGAACCAACCGCCATGGGACATGAAAAATGCCCCGGACGGGACACAGGCGGTGGCTCCAAGGATGACCGGAGCACCGCCGCGGTCAACCGCGGGGCGCATATCCAGCGGCTCCATCGTCCGTACGGAACGATGGGGGCCGCCTGACCGGGTGACCCGCCTTCCCGGAGGATGGTCGGGTGGGAGTTCGGAGCCTCCACTTGTGGGCCGGGCACAGGAGTGTCCGGCCGGTCGTTACACAAGGTTAGCAGCTCCCCCCGGGTGGTGCGAATCGGTGTGCGGGCACCGGTTCCGGGCACGCGCCGGTTCCGGGCGCGGCGCCGGAGCCGTACGCGCATCGGTTCCGGGCGCGCATCGGAGCCGTACGCGTCTCCCGCGGGCGGGGCCCGGCGGGCCGGGGCCTATCGTGTGGGGCATGAGTGACACCCCTCCCCAGACCCCCGGTTTCGACGACATGACCCGCGACATCGCCGAGGTCCCCGCGGTCGAGGTCCTGGTCACGGTCGCCGTGAACCTGATGAGCGCCGCCGCCGTGAAGCTCGGCCTGTCCGAGGAGGGCGACAAGTACAAGGACCTCGACGAGGCGCGCAAGCTGGTCCACGCGCTGGCCGGGCTGCTCGACGCGAGCGCGACCGAGATCAGCTCCTTCCACGCGGCGCCGCTGCGCGACGGCCTGAAGTCGCTGCAGCTGGCGTTCCGCGAGGCGTCGCTCGTCCCGGACGAGCCGGGCCAGGGCCCGGGCGAGAAGTACACGGGCGCGGTCTACGGCTGACCGGAACCTGATCCGGGGCCCCGCGACCCCGCTCCCAGGTATCCGACCATCAAAGTAACTACTGGCGTACGTACAGGGGCTCGCCCGGTGGCGTCGCCTCGGCCGGCAGCAATGCCAGGTCGAGGCCGCGCACCAGGCGGGCCCGCAGTGTCTCGTCGGCCGCGAGCCGCCGGGCGACGGCCTGGGCGGTGCCGGCCGGGGCGGCGGCCGGGTCCAGTACGAGGGCCAGGGTGCCGTCGGCCCGCCCGGGGCCGAGGTGGGCGCGGAGCACCAGGGGCTCGGCGGCGACCGCGGCGCGTACCGCGGCGACCACGGCGGGGTCGGCCAGCGGGTCCGTCGTCGTACGGCCCTCGGCGAGCGCCAGCAGCGCCGGGCCGGTCAGCTCGTACGCGACCGGTCCCGCCAGGTCGAGGACGACCGTGTCGGCCTTCTCGTGCGCGGCGGCCTGCAGCGCCTGGTGCAGGGGTACGGCGACGGGGCGGGCCGCCGGGTCCCAGCGGGCCAGCGACGCGGTGGAGGTGAAGGCGGGCAGCGCGGTGCGGTCGCCCGCCTTCAGGGTGGGGACGGCCATGTCGCTGGTCTTCTCGTGGCGCAGACCGTTCTCGTCCTCCTCGACCTCGCCGAGCACGGCGACGACGGGGACGAGGAGCCGCGCGTCCTTGAGGGCCGCCAGGACGGGGCCGTGCGCGGACCTGTCCTCGGCCCAGGCCGCGAGCGCCGCGCTCAGCCGGGGATCGGCGGAGCCGTCGTCGTCGGAGAAACCGGGGTCGGGGATGTTCTTGTTCGCCACGGGCACGGAGCCTATCGGGGGCGGGCGGCGGGCTGCTCCGGCGGGCTGTCGTGGGCCGGCGTGCGCCGACGGGGGCCGATACGGGCCGACGCGGGCCGCCGTCGGCCGGTCGCGGGCCTTTTGCCCGTGCCTGCCCGTCCCGGAAACAGGCTGTTCACGGGACTCAGGGGTTTCTCAGCGATCCCTGACACGCTTCTCACACGCGTCTAACCGGGCGCACAGTGGCACGGCCCAGGCTCGGGGCATGGTCCCTCACAGAGCACGCCTGCACGGTGACCGCCCGTCCCGCGCCAGGCCGCTCGGGCGTCTCGGGCGGACGGCGCTCGCCTCCGTCGTACTGCTGGGAGTCACGGGCGCGGGCACGGTGTACGTGACGGCGCAGGCGCATGACGCCGGTGAAATCGTATCCTCCTCGGCGTCATCCCGAACCCGAACGAAGGCCGTGACGGAGGCGACGGTGGAACCTGTGACGGCATCCGCGTCCGCGGAACCCACCCCCGCGTCCGGGGACGCGGCTCTCGCCGAGGCGCTGGGTTCCGTCGCCGTCGAGGCCGGGGCGCGGCTGTCGGTGGCCGTGCTGGACACGGAGTCCGGGCGGAGCGCGGTGTACGGCGACGAGGCGTTCGACACCGCGAGCATCGTGAAGACCGACATCCTGGCCGCGCTGCTGCTGCGGGCCCAGGACGCGGGGCGGGAGCTCACCGCGCAGGAGAAGACGTATGCCTCCGCGATGATCCGCGAGAGCGACAACGCGTCCGCCTCCGCGCTGTGGGAGGCGATCGGCCAGGCTCAAGGGCTGGCGCGGGCCAACGAACGTTTCGGCCTCGACGGCACCGAGGGCGGGGAGGGGGCGCTGTGGGGGCTGACGCAGACCACGGCCGCCGATCAGCTCACCCTGCTGCGGCAGGTGTTCGGGGACGCGGACGACTCGGAACTCGACGAGAACTCCCGGGCCTACCTGCGAGGGCTGATGGGTGACATCGCCGCGGGGCAGGACTGGGGGGTGTCGGCCGCGGGGCCGACCGGGTTCGCCCTGAAGAACGGGTGGCTGCCGCGGACCGCGACCGGGCTGTGGGACATCAACAGTGTCGGGCGGGTGACGGCGGACGGCCGCGAATACCTCGTCGCGGTGCTGTCGGACGGCAACTCCACCAAGGCCGGGGGGATTTCGACGGTGGAGGCGGCGGCGAAGGCCGCGGTGACCGCCTTGACGACGACCTGACCCGGCGCGCCACGCCCCCTGCGGGGTATCGAGGGTCTACAGATCGAGTGTCTGCAGATCGAAGGGCCTACAGGGTTTCGGGGTCGCGGGGGCGCCTGCTGCCCCGCCACAGGATGACCGCCACGACGAGGAGGACGCCGCCGACGCTGCCCGCCAGGGGGCCGGCCCAGGCGGTCGAGGGCCCGTCGTCCTCGGCGGTGTCCGGGCCCTCGCCGAAGTACTTGTCGGAGTTGGCCGCCGCGCTCAGGTTCTCCGGCTTCAGACCGGCCGCCGCCTTGATGGCCGCCGCCGGGTCCACGAAGCCGTACCCCAGGGAGTCGTCGCGGCCGCCGGAGGGGGCGTTGCGGGCCGTGTCCTCCAGGAGGTCCTTGATCTGCGCCGGGGACAGACCGGGGTGCGCGGCCTTGACCAGGGCGACGGCCCCGGAGACGAAGGCCGACGCGGCGCTGGTGCCCCAGCCCTCGTAGTACTTGCGGTCGGGGTCGGCTATCACGACGTCGACGCCGGGGGCGCTGACCGTGGCGTACCAGCGGCGGGTGGAGAACGAGGCGCGGGTGCCGTAGCGGTCGACGGCGGTCGCGGCGATCACGCCCGGGTAGGCCGCCGGGTACGAGATGTGGTCGCCCTTCTCGCCGCCGTTGCCGGCCGAGGCGATCACGGCGGCGCCCTTCTTCAGGGCGTACTGCACGGCGGCGTCCTCGGAGGCCTCCGGGTGGGCGGACTTGGAGTCGTCGCCGAGGGAGAGGTTGATGACGTCGGCGCCGTGGTCGGCGGCCCAGCGGATGCCTTCGGCGAGGGCGTTGCCGCGGGTGTTGCGGGCCTTGCCGCGGGCCGAGTCGCCGTCTTCCAGGATCACGCGGACGGGGAGGATCTTCGCCTCGGGGGCGATGCCCATGACTCCGTCGGCGTTGCCCGAGCCGTGTCCGTGGCCCGCGATGATGCCGGCCATCGCCGTGCCGTGCCGTGCCCAGGGGCGGTCGCCGCGGCCCGCGCCGAAACCGACCATGTCCTTGCCGGTGAGGACGTTGCCCGCGAGGTCCGGGTGTTCGTCGTCGACGCCCGTGTCGAGGACGGCGACGGTGATGCCCGCGCCCTTCGTCGTCTGCCAGGCCTCCTGCGTGTGCATCGCCTCCAGCGCCCACTGCTTCGCGCGGATGCCGTCGGCGTGGGCGGCGGTGGAGGGCAGCAGGGCGAGACCGGCGGCCAGCGTGGCGACCAGCAGGCCCCTTCCGCGGGGTGCTCCGCGGGCCGCACCGCGGGAGCCGCGCGGGGTCCGGGGGCTCATGAAGGCTTCTCCGTGGCCGAGTCGACGGTTTTACGGAGGCTGCGCTCGACGCGGTCGGCGAGGCCCTGTGCGTCGTGGCCGAGGCCGGCCTGGGCGGGCGGTGTGGTGGCGCCGGCCTTCATCGCGTCCTGGGCGGGCTGCGGTTCGCCCACGGCACGGCCGTCGGCGAAGCCGGAGACCGCGTAGGTGACGACCGGGGCGTCGGTGAGGACCGACAGCGTCCATGACGCGCGCTGGTCGTCGCCGAAACCTGCCGCGACGGTGCCCTTCGCCGCGTACGTGCGCGGCATGAGGTCGCGGCGGCTGTCGAGCTTCTGCTCCTCGAACCGGCGGTGCAGTACGCCCATGGCGGCGGCGTCCGCCTTCGTGAACAGCAGGCCGACCGTGGTCACATGGCTGCGGGTCGCGTCCGTGTAGGTGGCGCGCAGGAGGCGCAGGCAGCCGGCGGGCGCGAGGGCCTTCTGCAGGAGCGGGTCGAAGGCGTCCCCGCAGCCGCTGTCGGGGGCCACGGCGATACGCGTCCAGGTGCGGTCGGAGCCGCCGGGGCCCGCGCCGTCGCCCTTGACCGTGGGCGGGAAGAGTTCGTCGACGGGCACGCTGTGCCACAGGTCTCCGGCCGCGGTGAACGCGTCCGGTGTGCCGGAGCCGCCCGAGCTGTCCCCGGTGAGCCAACTCCCCGTCAGCGCGCCGCCGATGAGGCCGAGCCCCAGCACCACGCAGGCCGCGGCGGCGGCCACGCTGCTGCGCCGGCGGGGGCCCGTCGGACGCACCCGCGCGGTGTCGACGTCGTACGTGTCCGGAGACGCGAGGGACACGAACGGCCGGAGCGGCGACGCTTCCGGAGCCGTGGGGATGTGCCGGGCGGGCCCGGTGAACGACTCACCCCGGAACGCTCCGTCCCCGCTGACCGGGGACGCGCTCGGCGGCGGCCCGGCGGGCCTGGCGGGAACGGGCCGCAGCCGGGTGGTGGTCTCCGACGGCCCCTGCGCGGACGGCACGCTCCGCCGCGCAAAGGACTGATGAGCACCGGGCGCCACCGAAGCAGGACGCGGGTGCAACCCGGCCCCGCTCCCCTGCCCGGCACGACCACCGCCCGCCCGGGCCTCGGCCGGGCCGAGGCCAGACCGCCGCGCGGTGTCGCCGCCGGCCGTTCGGGGGGGTGTCGTGGGGCGGGGTGGGGTTTCGG
>NZ_BMVY01000007.1:99832-312619 GCF_014650955.1 Streptomyces tauricus | reverse complement strand
ACGTAACTCTTGCCCGGACGACCGGGCTCGGGGTCGAACAGCCCGGCCAGATCCCAGCCCCGATCGACGGGGAACCCGGACAGCCCCTCCGCCCCGTCGGCGACCAGGTTCCAGAGGTCTTCCGGTGACTGGACCCCTCCCGGGTAGCGGCAGGCCATCGCGACGACGGCTATCGGTTCGCGCAGGTCCGAGGTGAGCCGGCGATGCTGCGCGCGCAGCCGTTCGGTCTCCTTGAGTGATGTCCTGAGTGCCTGGAGGAGTTTCTCGTCGGAATTGGGCATCGTCGTTCACTCTTCCCGCGTCGTGTCATCGAGACCGGCGCCTTCGAGCGCCAGGGTGATCAGGCTTTCCGCGTCCATCACGTCGATGGAGAGTTCGTCGGAGGGGCTGTCGGCCGGAGCCGGGTCCCGTTCCTGGGCGCCGGCGAGTTCGAGCAGGCTGTCCAGCAGTCCCGCCTCGCGCAGCCGGTGCAGGGGGATGGTCCGCAGGATCCGCCGGACCGACTCCTCACCGGCGTCGGTCCCGGCCGAGTCGGGGGCCAGCTCCGCGGCGATGTGTGCGGCGAGGACACGGGCGTTGGGGTAGTCGAACACCAGTGTCGGCGACAGCCGCAGTCCGGTCGCCGAGTTAAGGCTGTTGCGCAGTTCGACCGCGCTGAGGGAATCGAAGCCGAGTTCGTTGAAGGCCCGTTCCGGCTCGATCGCGCGGTGGTCGCCATGTCCGAGGACGGCGGCCGCGTGGCTGCGGACCACTTCCAGCAACACGTCGTCGCGTTCGTCCGGCGGCACGCCGTCCAGCCGTCGCACAAGCGCCGCCGCGGAGTCCGCTCCGGCATCGATGGTCCGCCGGGAGGTCCTGCCCACGAGGCCCCTGAACAGATGGGGCAGGTCGCCGCCCGCTGCGGCAAGGGCTTTGAGGTCGAGCCGTACGGGCAGCAGGGCCGCGTCGTCCAACGTGCTCACGGTGTCGAACAGGGCGAGGCCCTGGCCAGCGGAGAGCCCTTCCGCCCCGGACCGGGCGATCCGTTTGGCATCGGCATGGTCCAGCCGGGCAGCCATACCGCCGGACTCCGTGGCCCATGGACCCCAGGCGAGCGACTGGGCGGGCAGGCCGTTCGCCCGCCGGTGTACGGCCAGCGCGTCCAAGTAGGCATTGGCAGCGGCGTAGTTGCCCTGCCCCGGAGCACCCAGCACGCCCGCCGCCGACGAGAACAACACGAACGCCGACAAACCCATGTCACGGGTCAGCTCATGCAGATGCCAGGCCGCGTCCACCTTCGGACGAAGAATCGTGTCCACCCGCCCCGGCGTCAGGGACGAGATCACCCCGTCGTCCAACACCCCGGCGACATGCACCACACCCGACAGCTCACGGCCCGACACCAACGCCGCGACCGCTTCCCGGTCCGACACGTCACAGGCCACCGCCTCGACCTCGGCACCCAGCCCGGTCAGCTCCGCACACAACTCAGCCGCCCCGGGCGACTCCGCGCCCCGGCGCCCCACCAGGACGAGACGACGCACCCCGTGCCCCGTCACCAGGTGCCGCGCCACGAGGCTGCCGAGTGCACCGAACGCACCCGTCACCAGGACAGCGCCGGCACTGGAGAACACCGAGGCCGGCCCGTCCCGCCCTTCCAGCGCCACGCGGCCCAACCGAGGGGCGTGTACGACGCCGTCGCGGACCGCCAACTGCGGCTCGCCCATGGCGGCTGCCGCCACCACCTCGGCAAGGCCGGTGTCCGCATCGAGGTCGGCCAGCACGAACCGCCCGGGATTCTCCGACTGCGCCGACCGCACCAGACCCCACACCGCCGCACCCGCGAGGTCCGTGACGTCCTCGTCACCCACGGACACCGCACCCGAGGTCACGATCAGCAGTTCGGCCGCCGCATAGCGGTCCTCGTCGAGCCAGGCCCGTACGACCGCGAGCACCTCGTGGGTGGCCTCCCGGACGGCGGTGGCGTCCGGCCCGCCGACCACCGGGAACACCACGAGGTCGGGGACCGTGTCATCGGGCTTCAACGTGTCCCACCGCACCCAGGCCGGTTCCTCGGCCGGAAGCGGTGTGGTCGGCGTGGTCGGCGTCCACTCCACCTTGAACAGCGATTCATGGAACCGGTGAGTTCCGGCGGCGGACGACAGATGGTCCGGCGCGATCTCGCGCAGCGCCAGTGACTCGATGGACGCCACCGGTCGCCCGGACATGTCGGTCACCCGAAACGACCGCGCGCCGGTTCCGGCCGGGGCCACGTGCACCCGCAGCGCCGTGGCGCCGGAGGCGAACAGCTCCACACCCGACCAGGAGAAGGGCAGGGCCACTCCCTCACCGGCCGCCCCGTCGGCCGCCAACGCGTGCAGAGCCGCGTCCAGCAGTGCAGGGTGCAGCCCGAAACCGTCCACCACCTCCGTATCGGGGAGCGCGACCTCGGCGAACACCTCCTCACCACGCCGCCACACCGCCCGCAGCCCCCGGAACACCGGCCCGTACTCCAGACCTGCCTCCGCCAACCCGTCGTACAGGCCGTCCAGTTCAACCGGTACGGCGTCCACCGGCGGCCACTGCCGCAGGTCGAAAGCCGCGTCCGTGCCGTCGGCGGAGAGGGTGCCCAGTGCGTGGCGCGTCCAGGGGGCGTCGCCGTCCGGACGGGAGTACACCGACACCGGGCGCTGCTCGGGCTGATCGGTCTGCTCGGGCCGATCAGTCTGCTCGGGCCGATCGGTCGTACCACTGGCACCGACGACGACCTGGACGGAGGCATGGCCGTCGGCGGGCAGGACGAGCGGAGCCTCCAGGGTCAGTTCCTCGAGGCGGCCACAGCCCAGTTGGTCTCCGGCGCGGATGGCCAGCTCCACGAACCCCGTGCCGGGGAACAGGGTGACTCCGCCCACCGTGTGGTGGGCCAGCCAGGGGTGTCCGTGGACCGACAGACGGCCCGTCAGGACGACACCGCCCGAATCGGGCGACGAGACGACCGCGCTCAAGAGCGGATGCTCGGCCGCCCCGAGTCCCATCGAGCGGGCGTCCCCGCCGATCTGCGAATCGACCAGCCAGTACTTCTGGCGTTGGAACGCGTAGGTGGGAAGGTCCACACGCCGGACACCACGCCCGTCGAACAACCTGCCCCAGTCGACCGCGACGCCACCGGCGTACATCGACCCGACCGCCGCCAACAACGCCGCGGACTCTTCCTGCTCCCCGCGCAGCGTCGGCACCGCCAACACGCCGGCCCCGGCGTCATCCACCACGGCCCGCGTCATCGCGGTCAGGACGCCGTCGGGTCCCAGCTCCACGAACCGGGTGACCCCCTCGTCCCGCAGCGCCTGGACGCCATCGGCGAACCGGACAGCGTGTCGTACATGCCGCACCCAGTAGTCGGCGCCGGTGACCTCCGCTGCCGCGACGACACGACCCGTCAGGGTGGAGACGATCGGGATGGCGGGCGCGCTGTAGTTGACGGTCTCGGCGACTTCACGGAAGGCGTCGAGCATCGGGTCCATGAGCGGGGAGTGGAAGGCGTGCGAGACGCGCAGGCGACTCGTCTTACGGCCGAGCGCGGCGAAGTGGGCCTCGATGGCATCGACTTGGGCATCCGTACCGGACACCACGACCGAAGTTGGGCCGTTGACCGCCGCGATCGCCACCTCCGTGTCGTCCAGCAGCGGGGCGACCTCGTCCTCGGTGGCCTGGATCGCGGCCATGGCCCCGCCTGAGGGCAGCGCCTGCATCAACCGGCCGCGAGCGGCGACCAACCGCGCCCCGTCCTCCAGCGAGAACACCCCGGCGACATGGGCGGCGGCAAGCTCGCCGATCGAATGACCCGCCAGGAAGTCAGGGTGTACGCCCCACGATTCGAGCAGCCGGAACAACGCCACCTCGATCGCGAACAGACCGGTCTGGGTGAACACCGTCTGCCCCAGCGGCTCCGGCCCGGACCACATCACCTCGCGTATCGGCCGTTCGAGATGCTGGTCCAGCTCCGAGCATGTCTCGTCGAGCGCTGCCGCGAACACCGGGAAGGCCTCGTACAACACCCGTCCCATGCCCACCCGTTGCGCACCCTGCCCCGAGAACAGGAACGCCGTACGGCCGGAGGTCCCCGTTCCCCACACCACTCCACGGCCGGGGTCGCCCTCCGCCAACTCGGCCAGGCTGGCCAGCAGTTCGTCACGGTCCCGGCCGACCACCACGGCACGGTGTTCCATGGCCGGGCGTGACGTGGCCAGGGAGAACGCCACATCGGCAGGGTCCAACTCCGGGCGGGCCGTGAGATACGCCCGCAGTTTCTCCGCCTGGCCTCGCAAACCGTCGACGGACCGCCCGGACAGCACCCAGGGAACGAGCGGGAGTTCGCCCGTCGCCGACTCGTCAGGCTCGGCCTTCGCTACGACGGGTGCCGCTTCGATGATGACGTGGGCGTTGGTGCCGCTGATCCCGAACGACGAGACTCCCGCCCGCCGCGGACGACCATCCGCCTCCGGCCACTCCCGCGCCTCGGTCAGCAACTCCACCGCACCCGACGCCCAGTCCACCTCCGGCGTCGGAGCATCCACATGCAGCGTCCGGGGCAGGACCCCGTGATCCATGGCCTTGACCATCTTGATGATCCCCGCCACGCCCGCGGCTGCCTGCGTGTGCCCGATGTTCGACTTGATCGACCCCAGCCACAACGGCGGCCCGCCCTCCGGACGGTCCTGCCCGTACGTCGCCAGCAGCGCCTGCGCCTCGATCGGATCACCCAGCGTCGTCCCCGTGCCGTGTGCCTCCACCGCGTCCACGTCCGCCGTACCGAGGCCCGCGGTGGCCAACGCCTGCCGAATGACCCGGCGCTGGGACGGACCGTTCGGCGCCGTCAGACCGTTCGACGCGCCGTCCTGATTCACCGCGGAGCCACGGACGATAGCCAGTACCGGGTGACCGTTGGCGCGCGCGTCCGACAACCGCTCCACCAGCAGCATCCCCGCACCCTCACCCCACGAGGTTCCGTCCGCCCCGGCCGCGAACGACTTCGCCCGCCCGTCCGGAGCCAACCCGCGCTGACGACTGAACTCGATGAACGTCTCCGGCGTCGCCATCACCGTCACGCCACCGGCCAGCGCCAGCGCGCACTCCCCCGACCGCAACGCCTGGATCGCCCAGTGCAGTGCGACGAGCGACGACGAGCACGCCGTGTCCACGGTCACCGCCAGGCCCTCAAGACCGAGCGTGTAGGAGATGCGGCCGGATGCCACCGAACCCGTACTGCTGTTATGGGCGTAGTCGTGGTACATCATCCCGGCGAAGACACCCGTCGAACTGCCCCGCAGGGCGGCGGGGTCGATCCCCGCCCGCTCCAACGCCTCCCACGACACCTCCAACAGCAACCGCTGCTGCGGATCCATCAACCACGCCTCGTTCGGACTGATCCCGAAGAACCCGGGATCGAACCCGGCCGCGTCGTAGAGGAATCCGCCCTCGTTCACGTAACTGGTGTGGGGCCGTGCCCCTTCGGGGTCGTAGAGCCTGTCGGTGTTCCAGCCGCGATCGGTCGGGAAGCCCGCCACCCCGTCGGCTCCGCTCGCGACCAGGTCCCAGAGGTCTTCCGGCGAGGCGACGCCGCCGGGATAGCGGCAGGCCATGCCCACGATCGCGATCGGCTCGTCGTCGGCCGGGACCCTGACGGCGGTGGTCTTCCCGATGGTGGGCGCGAAGCCCATGATCTCGTCCACCAGGTGCTGAGCCAGTGCCAACGGCGTCGGGTGGTCGAACACCAGCGTCGCCGGCAGCCGGAGCCCCGTCACCTGGTTCAGCCGGTTGCGCTGCTCCACGGCGGACAGTGAGTCGAAGCCGAGGTCGCGGAAGGCCCGTTCCGGCTCGACCCGGCCCGGGTCGTCGTATCCCAGTACCGATGCCGCCTGGACACGGACGGTGTCCAGCATCGTCGGTACGCGCTCGGCCACGGGCAGCGCGGCGAGACGGACCCGCAGGGTCGACGCGGAACCCCCTCCCGCCTCGGCGGTGCGGCGCGTGCGTCCCGCGAGGGCGCGCAGCACATGCGGGAGCGCGTCGCCCGCGGCGGCCAGGGCCCCGGCTTCCAGGCCTATCGGGATGAGCAGGGCATCGCTGGTCCGCAGGGCGGCGTCGAAGAGTCCGAGTCCCTGGTCGACGGTCAGGGCGCGGACCCCGGACCTGCCCATCCGCTGGGCGTCACCGCCGTCCAGCCGGCCGGACATGCCCGTCCCGGTGGACCACAGGCCCCACGCCAGCGACCGTCCCGGCAGCCCGTGCGCTCGCCGGTGAGCGATCAGACCGTCCAGGTACGCGTTCGCCGCCGCGTAGTTCGCCTGCCCCGGCGCGCCCATCACGCCGGCCGCGGAGGAGAACACCACGAACGCCGACAGATCCATGGCGCGGGTCAGTTCGTGCAGGTGCCGGGCGCCCAGCGCCTTGGGGGCGAGCACCGTACGTATCCGCTCGGGAGTCAGGGACGCGATCACTCCGTCGTCCAGGAGCCCGGCCGCGTGGACGACGGCGGAGAGGTCGCGCTCGTCCAGGAGCGCGGCCACCGCGGTACGGTCGGCCACGTCGCAGGCCGCCACCTCGACCTCGGCACCCAGCCCGGCCAGCTCCGCACACAATTCCCCGGCCCCCGGCGCCTGCCCGCCGCTGCGACTGGTCAGCAGCAGGTTCCGTACCCCGTGGGCGGTCACCAGGTGCCGGGCCACCAGAGCGCCCAGGCCGCCGGTGCCACCGGTGATCAGGACGGTGCCCGTGCCGAACGCCGGTTCCGTGTCCCCCGACTCGGCTGGGACGACCGCCCGTGTCATCCGCGGTACGTGACCGGCTCCGGCCCGGATCACCACCTGGGGCTCGTCGGCGGCGACGACCTGCGCGACCACATCCGCGAGGTCGCCGGGCTCGTCCACGTCGGCGAGCAGGAAGCGGTCGGGGTCCTCCGACTGGGCGGACCGGACCAGCCCCCATATCGCGGCGCCGGTCAGCTCTGGTACATCTTCGCCTTCGAGTGCCACAGCGCCCGAGGTGACGAACAGGAGCCGCGAGGACGCGTACCGCTCGTGCGCCGACCACGTCTGCAGGGCGGTGAGCACCCGGCTCACCCCGTCGACGAGTTCGCCGCCCGTGACGGGCAGAACGACGACGTCGGGTACGCCCACCGCATCGGGCAGATCAGCCGCGCCGGTTCCGTCAGGTGCGTCGGGTACGTCGGAGATCGAGTCCCACAGCCCCCAGGCGACCCCGGTCCCAGCCCCGGCCTCTTCCCCCTCCTTCACCGGCGTGGCCGACTGCCACTCCAGGCGGTACAGGGAGTCGTGCGACGTCGATGCGGAGACCGTCAGCTGCTCCGGCGAAACCGGGCGCGACAGCAGGGAGTCGACGGACAGCACAGGCCGCCCGTCCTCGCCGGCGAGCCGCAGGGAGACCCCGTCGGCTCCGGCCGGTGCCAGCCGCGCCCGGACGAACCGTGCGCCGGAGGCGAACAGCCGCACACCGTTCCACGCGAACGGAAGCACCGTCTCGTCCGGGTCCCTCTCTCCCTGCTCCGTCCCGTCCTGGTCCGCGCCGTCCCCGGCGACCAAGGCTGTGTGCAGGACCGCGTCCAGGAGTGCGGGGTGTACACCGAATCGTTCGGCTTCCCCCCAGCCGTCCTCGGGGAGGGCGACCTCGGCGAAGAGTTCGTCGCCGCGCCGCCACACCGCCCGCAAACCCTGGAACAGGGGTCCGTAGTCGTAGCCCGCGGCGGCCAGACGTTCGTACGGGCCGTCCAGCGGGAGCTCCGAGGCGCCCTCCGGCGGCCACGCCGTCAGACCGAAGTCGGCGACGGGGGCGGGCACTTCGGCGGTCAGTACACCGGTGGCGTGCCGGGTCCAGGGCGCGTCGGGCGAGCCCTCGCTCGGCCGCGAATGGATGCCGACCGGCCGGCGGCCTGCCCCGTCCTCCTCGTCCACCACCACCTGCACGGTGACACCGCCGTGCTCGGGCAGGACCAGGGGAGCCTGGAGAGTGAGTTCCTCCAGCACCCCGCTGCCCAGGTGGTCGCCGGCGCGGATAGCGAGTTCGACGAGCCCGCTGCCCGGGAACAGGACCCCGCCCAGCACCCGGTGGTCGGCCAGCCAGGGCCGGGTTCCGACCGACAGCCTGCCGGTGAGCACCGCACCGCCCGAGTCCGGCAGGGTGAGGACCGCACTGAGCAGGGGGTGGTCGGCGGGCAGCAGTCCCGCGCCGGCCAGGTCGCCCGACTCGGCCGCCCCCTCCACCCAGTACCGCTGTCGCTGGAACGCGTAGGTCGGCAACTCCACCGCGGCGGGCGGGTTCTCGCCCTGGATCGCCCGCCAGGACACGGGCACCCCTCGCACATGAAGCTGCCCGACCGCGGCGACCAGGGTGACGGCCTCGGGTCGGCCGGACCGCAGGACCGCCGTCGCGGTGATGTCGCCGGTCTCTTCCTCCAGGGCGGCTTGGGTCATCGCGGTCAGCACGCCGTCCGGACCGAGTTCCAGGAACCGGTTCACACCCGCGGTCCGCAGGGTCCGCACACCGTCGGCGAACCGGACCGCCTCACGGACATGCCGGACCCAGTAGTCGGCCGAGTCCAAGTCCTCCGCGGGCCCACCCGTCACGTTCGAGACGACAGGGATGGCGGGCGCGCTGTAGGTGACGGTCTCGGCCACCTCACGGAAGGCGTCGAGCATCGGGTCCATGAGCGGGGAATGGAAGGCGTGCGAGACCCGCAGCCGGTTCGTCTTACGACCCAGCGCGGTGAAGTGGGCCTCAAGCGAACCCACTTGAGCCTCGGCACCGGACACCACCACCGAAGCAGGGCCGTTGACCGCCGCGATCGCCACCTCCGCGTCACCCAACCGCGCAGCGACCTCGTCCTCGCTCGCCTGGACCGCGACCATCGCCCCACCCGAAGGCAACGCCTGCATCAACCGGCCCCGTGCGGCGACCAACTTGGCCGCGTCACCGAGCGAGAACACCCCGGCCACATGCGCAGCCGCCAACTCACCGATGGAATGCCCCGCCAGGAAGTCAGGCCGTATACCCCACGACTCCACCAGCCGGAACAGCGCCACCTCGATCGCGAACAATCCCGCCTGCGTGAACACCGTCTGTCCCAGCAGCTCCGGCTCGGACCACACCACCTCACGCACCGGGCGATCCAGATACCGGTCCAACTCGCCGCACACCGCGTCGAACGCAGCCGCGAACACCGGGAACGACTCGTACAACTCCCGGCCCATTCCCGCCCGTTGCGCGCCCTGTCCCGAGAACAGGAACGCCGTACGGCCGGAGGCAGTCACCCCTCGTGCCGTGCCCGGCCCGGCGGTGTCCTCGATCAGCGAGTCCAGGCCCGACAGGAGTTCCTCGCGGTCGCGGCCCACGACGACCGCGCGGTGTTCCAGGAGCGCCCGCGTGGTCGCCAGCGCATGGCCCACCTCCGCCGGGTCGAGGTCCGGCCGGGACAGCACATGCGCGCGCAGCCGTTCCGCCTGTCCGAGCAGACCCTGTTCGTCCCGGCCGGAGAGCACCCACGAGAGGGCCGGGGGCGGATTCGGCGTCGTTTCCCCGGCCTCCGTGGTAGCGGGTTCCGGTGCCGCCTCGACGATCACATGGGAGTTGGTACCGCTGACCCCAAACGAGGAGATCCCGGCGCGGCGCGGACGGCCCTCCGTCCACGGCCACTCCCGGGCCTCGGTCAGCAACTCCACCTCGCCCGACGCCCAGTCCACCTCCGGGGTCGGCTCGTCGATGTGCAGCGTCCGGGGCAGGACGCCGTGGTCCATGGCCTTGACCATCTTGATGATCGCGGCGACTCCCGCGGCGGCCTGGGTGTGCCCGATGTTCGACTTGATCGAGCCGAGCCACAGCGGGCGCCCCTCGGGGCGGTCCTGCCCGTACGTGGCCAGCAGTGCCTGTGCCTCGATGGGGTCGCCCAGCGTGGTGCCCGTGCCGTGCGCCTCCACCGCGTCCACGTCCGCCGCGCCGAGGCCGGCGTTGGCGAGCGCCTGCCGGATCACGCGACGCTGGGACGGGCCGTTCGGGGCCGTCAGTCCGTTCGACGCTCCGTCCTGGTTCACCGCCGTGCCCCGCACCACCGCCAGCACCGGGTGGCCGTTGGCGCGCGCGTCCGACAGCCGCTCCACCAGCAGCATTCCCGCGCCTTCGGCCCAGGCGGTCCCGTCGGCCGAGGCAGCGAACGACTTGGCCCGTCCGTCGCGCGCGAGACCGCGCTGCTCGCTGAACTCGACGAAGACGTCCGGAGCCGCCATCACCGCGACACCGCCCGCCAGCGCGAGGGAGCACTCGCCCGAGCGGAGGGCCTGTACGGCGAGGTGCAGTGCGACCAGCGACGACGAGCACGCGGTGTCGACGGTGACCGCCGGTCCCTCAAGCCCGAGCGTGTAGGAGATGCGGCCGGAGGCGACCGAGCCCGTATTGCTGTTGTTCGCGTAGTCGTGGTACATCATCCCGGCGAACACGCCGGTCCGGCTGCCCCGCAGGGTGGTGGGATCCACCCCGGCACGTTCGACGGCCTCCCAGGAGACCTCCAGCAGCAGCCGCTGCTGCGGGTCCATCCAGCGGGCCTCGTTCGGGCTGATCCCGAAGAACCCGGGATCGAAGTCGGCCGCGTCGTGCAGGAATCCGCCCTGGTCTACGTAGCTGGTGCCGGGGCGGGAGCCCTCGGGGTCGTAGAGGCGCCGGAGGTTCCAGCCGCGGTCGGTGGGGAAGGGCGTGATGCCGTCGATCCCGTCCGCCACCAGGTCCCACAGCTGGTCAGGTGTGGTGACACCGCCCGGGTAGCGGCAGGCCATTCCCACGATCGCGATGGGGTCGTCGTCCACGGGGGTGCGTACGGTCACCGGCGCGGCGCCCGCCGCCTCTCCCAGGCCGGAGATCTCGTCCGCCAGGTACCGGGCCAGCACGGTCGGCGTCGGGTGGTCGAACACCAGCGTCGCGGGCAGCCGGAGTCCCGTCACCTGGTTCAGGCGTCCGCGCAGTTCCACGGCGGACAGGGAGTCGAAGCCGAGTTCGCGGAAGGCGCGCTCGGCGTCGATCGCGTCCTGGTCGTCGAAGCCGAGCACCGAGGCCGCCTGGGCGCGGACGATCTCCAGGACCACCGCGCGTCGGTCGTCCTCGGGCAGCGGCGCGAGGCGTTCGCGCAGCACCCCGGCGGCGGCCGGTCCTGACGCCACCCGGCGGCGCGGGCGGCCGGTGTCCAAACCCCGCAGGACGTGCGGCAGTTCACCGGAGGCGTCGGCCGGTGCTGCCGTGTCGAGGGCGATGGGGACCAGGAGTGGTTCCGGCCGGGAGGTGGCGGCGTCGAACAGGGCCAGGCCCTGCTCGGCGGTGAGGGCGTGCACGCCGGAGCGCGCCATGCGGCGGACGTCGCCGTGGTCCAGCCCGCCGGCCATGCCGGTGCCCGTGGCCCACAGCCCCCATGCCAGGGACCGGCCCACCAGCCCCCGCGCGTGCCGGTGCTGGACCAGTCCGTCCAAGTACGCGTTCGCCGCCGCGTAGTTGCCCTGCCCGGGTGAGCCGAGCACGCCCGCGGCGGAGGAGAACACGACGAACGCCGACAGGTCCATGCCGCCGGTCAGTTCGTGCAGGAATCGGGCGCCCATGGCCTTGGGCGCCAGCACCGCGTCCAGGCGTTCCGGGGTCAGGGACGCGACCACGCCGTCGTCCAGGATTCCGGCCGCGTGGACGACCGCGGTCAGGGTGCGCCCGGCCAGCAGCGTGGCCAGGGCCGCCCGGTCGCCGACGTCGCAGGCGGCCACCTCGACATGCGCGCCCAGTTCGGCGAGTTCGTCCCTGAGCTGTCCGGCGCCCGGCGCGTCCTCGCCGCGTCGGCTCGTCAGCAGCAGGTCACGTACCCCGTGGGCCGTCACCAGGTGCCGGGCCAGCAGGGCTCCCAGACCGCCGGTCCCTCCGGTGACCAGGACGGTGCCCGTGCCGAACGGCTCGTCCGGGCTGTCGTCGGACCGGCCCGGAACCCGCGCCAGTCTCGGGACGTGGGCCGTCCCGGCGCGGACGGCGGTCTGGGGTTCGCCCAGTGCCAGCGGGACGACGCCCGCCAGGTCGCCGGGGGTGTCGGTGTCCACCAGTACGATCCGGTCGGGGTCCTCGGACTGTGCCGAGCGGACCAGGCCCCAGGCGGCGGCGGCCGCGAGATCGGTGACATCCTCGCCGTCCACCGACACCGCGCCCGAGGTGACGATCAGCAGCCGGGATGCCGCGTACCGCTCCCCGGCCGTCCAGGCCTGCAGCGCGGCGAGCACGTCGTGAGTGAGGGCCCGTACGCCGCCGGCCCGTACGTCGTCGGCCCGTACGTCGCTGACCCGAACCTCGTTGGCCCGTACCCCGTCGGCCTGTACCTCGTCGGCCCGTACACCGTCGCCCCGTACCTCGCCCGCCCCGACCGGCAGGACGACGACGTCGGGGACCGTGTCACCCACCTCGTCCCACGCGGCCCAGCTCAAGTCGCCGGGGGCCGTGGGGAATCCCGCGGGAGACCATTCCAGCCGGTACAGGGAGTCCGCGGAGGCCGACGCGGAAGCCGACGCGGTGGCCGCGAGCCGCTCGGGCGCCACCGGGCGGGACACCAGGGAGTCGACCGACGCGACGGGCCGACCGGCGCCGTCGGCGATCCGCAGCGCCACCCCGTCCGAACCGGCCGGGCTCAGCTGCGCGCGGACCACCGGCGCCCCCGCCGCGAACAGCCGCACCCCGTTCCACGCGAAGGGCAGGACCAGGTCGTCGCCCGCGTCCCCGGAGACCGCGCTCGTGTGCAGGACGGCGTCCAGCAGCGCCGGATGCAGACCGAAGCGGGCCGCGTCGTCCCAGGCGTCCTCGGGCAAGGCGGCCTCGGCGAAGAGTTCGTCGCCGCGCCGCCACACCGCCCGCAGGCCCTGGAACAGGCGCCCGTAGCCGTAGCCGGTCCCGGCGAGCCGCTCGTACGCGTCGTCCACCGGGACCGCGGTCGCGCCGGGCGGCGGCCAGGCGGAGAGGTCGAAGGCCGGTGCGGCCGTACCGGAGGTGAGCGTGTCGGAGGTGAGCGTGTCGGGGATGAGCGTGCCGCCTGCGTGACGGACCCACACCTCGTCGCCGGCCGTGCCGCCCGACCGGGAGTAGATCCCGACCGGTCGCCGTCCGGTCTCGTCCGCGCTCTCCACCACGACCTGGACGGTGACGCCGTCGTGGTCGGGCAGCACCAGCGGCGCGTGCAGGGTCAGTTCCTCGACCGTTCCGCAGCCGACGCGGTCGCCCGCCCGGACCGCCAGCTCCACGAATGCCGTCCCGGGGAACAGCACGGCACCGCCGACCACGTGGTCGGCGAGCCAGGGCTGGGTGCCCGGCGACACGCGTCCCGTCAGTACGGCCCCGCCGCCCTCCGGCAGGGTCACCGCCGCTCCCAGCAGCGGGTGTTCGACGGGCTGGAGGCCCACCGAGGTGACGTCCCCCGCAGTGCCGGCGCTCTCCAGCCAGTAGCGGCGGCGCTGGAAGGCATAGGTCGGCAGGTCGACCCGGGTGGCGCTGCCGAGCAGCGGCCGCCAGTCGACGGCGAGGCCGTGCACGTGCAGATGGCCGATTGCGGTGAGCAGTTGGGTGGCCTCGGGCCTGTCCCGGCGCAGGACCGGAACGGTGAGCGCCGTGTTCCCCGCGGCGTCGAGGCAGGCTTCGGTCAGGGCGGCCAGAACGCCGTCGGGGCCCAGTTCCACGAAGCGGCTGACGCCCGCCGCCCGCAGCGTCCGAATACCGTCCTGGAATCGGACGGTCCGACGGATATGACGCGTCCAGTATTCCGCCGACCCCAGTTCTTCGGCCGTTCGGCCGGTGACGTTCGAAATGACGGGGATCGAAGGAGAGGAATAGGAAAGTCCCGCCGCGATCCCCTCGAATTCGGCGAGCATCGGCTCCATCAGCGGCGAGTGGAAAGCGTGCGACACCCGCAGTCGGCTGGTTTTGCGGCCGAGTCCCTCGAAATGCCCGGTGATGCGCCGCACCGCTTCTTCGGAGCCGGAGACGACGACCGCGTCCGGCCCGTTCACCGCCGCGATGTCGACGTCGGCGCCCAGTCGTGCGACGACCTCGTCCTCGGCGGCCTGGACGGCGGCCATCGCGCCGCCCGCCGGGAGCGCCTGCATCAGCCGTCCGCGGGCGGCGACGAGCGTGGCCGCGTCCGCCAGGGAGAGCACCCCGGCCACGTGGGCGGCGGCCAGCTCACCGATCGAGTGGCCCGCCACGTAGTCGGGCACGACACCTGCCGCTTCCAGGAGGCGGAACAGTGCCACCTCGACCGCGAAGAGGCCGGCCTGTGTGTAGGACGTCTGATCCAGCAGGTCGGGTTCGGACCGGACGACCTGCGCCAGGGGGCGGTCGAGGTGCGGGGCGAACGCGGCGCAGACGGCGTCGAAGGCGTCCGCGAACACGGGGAAGGCCGCGTGCAGTTCCTGTCCCATGCCGGGCCGTTGCGAACCCTGGCCGCTGAACAGGAACGCGGTCGGCTCCCCGGGCACGGCGACGCCCCGCAGTACGCTCCCCCGCCCGCCGAGCGGTTCGCCGGCCGGCTCGGCCAACTCGCTGAGTCCCGAAAGCAGTTCGGCGCGGTCCCGGCCGACGACCACGGCCCGGTGTTCCAGCGTGGCGCGGCCGGTCGCCAGCGAGTACGCCACGTCGTGGAGGTCCGGTTCGGGCCGTGTACGGAGATGGGTGCGCAGTCGGCCGGCCTGGCCCCGCAGACCGGCGCCGTCGCGCGCCGAGAGCGTCAGGGCCACGGCCGGGGGCCGGTGCGCCGACCGGTCGACGGCATCCGGGCCGGACGACGACCCACCGGCGTCCTGACCCTGGCCCGGAACCGAACTCGGACCCGAACCCGGAACCGAACCCGGCGGGGGAGCCGGAGCCGGAACGGGAACCGAACCCGGCGCGGGACCCGAACCCGGAACGGGAGCCGGCGCCTGCCCCCGCGCCTCCGCCCCCGCTTCTGCTTCCGCTTCCGCCTGCTCAAGAATGACGTGCGCGTTCGTGCCGCTGATGCCGAACGAGGAGACCCCCGCCCGGCGCGGACGGCCCGTCCATGGCCACTCCCGCGCCTCGGTGAGCAGCCGGACACCGCCCGGCGACCAGTCCACGTGGGAGGTCGGCTCGTCCACGTTCAGCGTCCTGGGCATCACCCCGTGCCGTAGCGCCTGGACGGTCTTGATGATCCCCGCGACGCCTGCGGCGGCCTGCGCGTGACCGATGTTCGACTTGACCGACCCCAGCCACAGCGGAGTGTCCTGCGCGCGGTCCCGCCCGTAGGTCGCCAGCAGCGCCTGGGCCTCGATCGGGTCGCCCAGTACGGTTCCGGTGCCGTGCGCCTCCACGAGGTCCACGTCGTGTGTGCTCAGCCCGGCGCCCGCCAGGGCCTGCTCGATCACCCTGCGCTGCGAGGGGCCGTTGGGCGCCGTCAGCCCGTTGGAGGCGCCGTCCTGGTTGACCGCCGAGCCGCGGACCACGGCCAGCACCGGGTGGCCGTTGGCGCGTGCGTCCGAGAGCCGCTCGACCAGCAGCATCCCGGCGCCCTCGCCCCAGCCCGTGCCGTCCGCGGCGGACGCGAACGCCTTGACGCGGCCGTCCGGGGCGAGTCCGCGCTGGCGGCTGAACTCGATGAACGTCTCGGGCGTCGCCATCACCGTCACACCGCCGGCGAGCGCCAGCGAGCACTCCCCCGACCGCAGGGAGCGCATGGCCCAGTGCAGCGCCACCAGCGACGACGAGCACGCCGTGTCCACCGTCACCGCCGGTCCCTCCAGGCCCAGCGTGTAGGAGATGCGTCCCGACGCGATCGCTCCGGTGCTGCTGTTGAACGCGTAGTCGTGGTAGTTGACGCCGGCGAAGACGCCGGTGCGGCTCCCCCGGTACGCGGACGGGTCGATGCCCGCCCGCTCGAACGCCTCCCACGAGATCTCCAGCAGCAGCCGCTGCTGCGGGTCCATCGTCAGCGCCTCGTTCGGGCCGATGCCGAAGAACCCCGGATCGAAGTCCCCCGCCTCGTGCAGAAAGCCGCCCCGGTCGACATAGCTCTTGCCCGGACGGCCGGGTTCGGGATCGAAGAGGTTCGCCACGTCCCAGCCGCGGTCCCGCGGCAGGCCGGAGAGTCCGTCCCGTTCCTCCGCGACCAGGGACCACAGTTCCTCGGGCGAGGCGACGCCCCCGGGGAAGCGGCACGCCATCCCGACGATCGCGACGGGTTCCCGCTCCCGCTCCTCGATCTCGGTGATACGGCGTCGCGCGTCGCGCAAATCCGTAGTCGTCCGCTTGAGATAGTCGAGGAGTTTTTCCTCAGTGCTCATCTCGGCCACCCCGCGCCCAATCGACCAGCTTTGGCGTCCACAATGGATCCGCACTCGAACGGCAATCGAAACGGACGCTAGCGAGCGGCCACCGGGGCTCACCACCCTTACCCGCCCCTACCCCTGTGCCACCCCCGCGCCGTCACCGGACGGGCTGCTGAATGGCGCGAGGAAAAGCCGAAGAGCGAAGCGGGTATTCAAATCCATCGGGGCGCGCCCTGCCACCCGCACCTCCCCCTGTTCCCAACCCGCGCACCCCTGTTCCGGCCGTACGCCCCGGGGTCGGGGTCCGGCCGGCGAAGATCTCCATGGCGTCGGGGCCGCGACTTCATGCAGTGCAACTTTCGGCCAGCGGACTCGCCGCTTCTCGGCCTGCCCCGTCCATAGACTCACGCCGGGCAAGAGGAACAAATGTTCATACAGTTCACACGGAACGGGGCCGCTGTGAGGCTGATAGATCGCACCAAGGAACTGGCCGTTCTGGACTCGGCGAGTGCCGAGGCACTGTCCGGGCGAACCCGGACGGTGCTCATCGAGGGCGCGGCGGGCTGCGGCAAGAGCGCGCTGCTCGCCACCGTGGCCGAGCGCGCCGCCGCCAAGGCCGTGGTCCTGCACGCGGAGGGCACGGAGTCGGAGAGCGTCCAGCCGCTGGGGCTGCTCCGCCAACTGCTGGACGGCGTCTCTGCCGACGGGCGGCCGCAGCTGCCCGACCCGGACGAGGGGCCGCCACGCCCCGAGTCGATGCGGGAGTTCTGCACGTGGCTGCACGGTTTCGCCGCGGCCAACCCGGTCGTGTGCTCCATCGACGATCTGCACCACGCCGACGAACTGTCGCTGCAGTACCTGCGGTACTTCATCCGTCATGTGCGCTCCGCGCGCATCCTTCTCGTCGCGGCCGCCACGCCGCACCACGGGAGCGCCGACTCCTCGCTGCAGTCCGAACTGCTGCGCAGTCCCGCCTCCCGGTACGTACGGCTGCGCAGGCTCAGCCGTCTCGGCGTCGCCCAGATGCTCGACGCCGATCCTGAACTGTCCCGGCACCACGGGCTGATGGAGGATCTGCACCACATCAGCGGCGGCAATCCGCTGCTGGTGCGCGCATTGCTGGAGGACTGCCGCGCCGCGTGGCCCGAGACCGCCGAACCGCGGGCACTGCGGCCGGTGACCGGGGGCCTGTTCGCGCACGCCGTGGACACCTGTCTGCGCCGCAGCGGTCGCGCCGCCCGCGAGGTGGCCGCCGCGTTCACCGTGCTGGGCGGTCTCGGGACCCCCGAGCGGTCCGCCGAACTGCTCGGCATCAGTGTCTCGGCCGCGGCGCGCGGCATAGCGGCGCTCACCGCCGCCGGCATTCTCGACGGCTGCGGTTTTCGGCACCCGGCGGCCCGCGCGGCCGTCCTCGACGACTTCACCTCGGCACAACAGGCCGGGCTGCACCGCCGTGTCGCCCGGCTGCTGCACGCCACGGAACCGCACTCGGCCGCCGTGACGGGGCATCTGCTCGCCTCCGCACAGGCGGACGTTCCCTGGTCCGAGACGCCGTGGGCGACGGACATGCTGCGCGACCACGCGGAGCGGCTGCTCGCCCGGGACGAGCCGAGGCCGGCGGCAGCGGCACTGCAACTGGCGTACGAGGCATGCTCCGACGAGCGGATCCGGATCGACATCACCACCCGCCTGTCCACCGTCCTGTGGCGCTTCGATCCGAGAAGGGCGGAAAGCCTCCTCTCCTCCTCTCTCGACAGCGCACAGGGCGGCACGCTGACGGGGCCGCAGCTGGGCTCGGTCGCCCATGTGCTGGCCTGCCAGGGCCGGGTGGCCGAGGCCGCGGCGATCAACGACCGGATCGCCGAGTCCGCGAACAGGACGGGTGACACGAGTCTCCAGCTCCCCGAGCTGCCGGGAAGCCGCGTCCTCACCTCGTACTGGGATGTGCCGGACGCGGCGGACCGCAGCGCGGGTACGGCGGCGGAGCGGGTGCTGGAGCAGTCGGTCCTCACCGATACGACCCTGCACGCGCTGCACCAGGCGGTCCGCGCCCTCGCCCATTCCGCGCAGCCCGAGCGGGCCGCCCACTGGAGCCAGAGCCTGGCCGAGGAGGCCGAGCGCCGCGAGGCTCCGGGCTGGCAGGCACTGTTCACCACCCTGCACGCGGAGGTGCTGCTGCGGCTCGGTGATCTGCGGGGTGCCGAACTGCAGGCCTCCGCCGCCCTGGACGTCCTGCCGGAACCCACGGCGGGCGCCTTCGCCTCGGCGCCCACCGCGGTACTCATCCGCGCGCACACCATGACCGGGCAGTTCGCCGCCGCGGCGGACCGGCTGAACCGGCCCGCCGACGACCAGCTGTTCGACAGCATCCACGGCCCCGGCCATCTGCGCGCCCGGGGGCTGTACCACCTGGCCACCGACCAGTTCCACCTGGCTCTCGGCGACTTCACCGAGGCAGGCCGGCTGCTGAAGCGCTGGCAGCTGGACAGGCCCCTCGTGCTGCCCTGGCGCACGGACGCGGCGGAGGCGCTGCTGCGGCTCGGTGAGGTGCAGCAGGCGGAGCGCCTCATCCAGCGTCAGCTCGCCTCTCCCGACGCCCGCCATCCGTGGGTGCGCGGCGTCTCCCTGCGGACGCACGCGAGGACGGTGCCTCAGGAGGACCGCCCCGCGCTGCTCGGTCAGGCCGTCGAGGAGCTGCGCCGGTCGGGGGACCGGGTCGAGCTCGCGCGGGCGCTCGGCGATCTCGGCAGGGCCCTGCAGTCGGTCGGCGAGGCCACCCGGGCCAACACGATGACCCGGCGCGCGTGGAACCTCGCGCACATCTGCGGGGCCAAGCCCCTGTGCGAGGAGACGATTCCCGGCAGGGCGTCCAGGGACCTCACCCGGGAGCGGACCCTGATCCCGGCGACCACCGCGATCGACTCGAAGCTCAGCAGCTCGGAGCAGCGGGTGGCCGCGCTCGCCGCGCAGGGCTACACGAACCGTGAGATCTCGCTGCGGCTCTACATCACCGTGAGCACGGTGGAACAGCATCTCACCAAGGTCTACCGGAAACTGAAGATCACCCGGCGGCAGGATCTTCCCGTGGATCTCCAACTGGCGTCGGCGCAGGGCTCCTGAGAACCTCGTCCGCGGCGACCGAAGGCCGCCGCGGGTTTCCACCGTTTCTTTGCCTTGGCACGGTGACAACCGAGTTCTGGAATTCACGTCGGGCCAGCACGGAGGCATTTTGCACTCGGTCAAGAATTACTGTCGCAATAGGTGGTGAACGTCGCGCTGCGCGGGCGACTCCCCGGCCGGGGCACCGCCCGCACCGCGTCCGCCCGCCGACCCGAGCCACCTGACCCTGGCACAGCAGTGGCCCCTCCCCGCGAAGGGGAGGGGCCACTGAAACTCACGTCAACTACACGTGCGCGGCCAGCCGTTGTCGTCGGACAGGCCCTGGAGCCAGCGCTCCCCGCCCGCCTCACGCCTAGCCGGACCCGCTGTCCCGCGCGCGGACCCCGTCGGCAGTCCGCCCGAAATGATGCTTCTCATCACGAAGAGCCCCATGCATCCCCCATTGATGCTGATTCTGTTTATTCAGCGGAGAAGCGTCGTACGTCGTCATCGCTTCCCACCCCCCTTCGAGTGACGAGATCCAGGATGCCCGACTCCCGCGCTCCCCCCAAGTCAGCTCCGCTGGCGTAAAGTTGCATGGCAACAACTGAAGTCAGCACGGGGGAGAAGGACTGCATGGGAGGAATCAACGGCTCCACGCCGGAGTTCGCCGAACTCGACCACGCAAGCGCCAACGCTTATCGACATGCAATTCAGCGTGGCCAGTTCGTGCGAGAAGAAATAGCCGATGAATTACAGGCGTCCAGCACGGAAGTGTCCCGGATCGAGGGGGTACTACGCCACCTGCGGCTGCTGCAGCCGCTGCCCGGCGACCCTGACCGGCTGGCTCCCGTGAGCCCGGACGCCGCCGCCGCGGAGCTGCTGGGCTCCTCGGAGTGGCAGATACGCGAACTGCAACAGGCGGTCAGTGAAGTCCGCACCCGAATGCTTTCCCTGATGCCGACCTATTTCGAGGGTCGCCGCCAGCGCAATCAGATGGAAGCCTTCGACCTCATCACGGACGTCGACACCATTCGCGCCCTCCTGGACGAGCATCTGCTCCGGGCGCGCGCCGAAATGTTGACCGTTCAACCTGGAGGAGCCCGTCCACCCGAAGTTCTCGACACCGTCCGGAATTCAAATGTCGCCGCACTGGACCGGGGTGTCCGAATGCGCACCCTCTACCAGCACACGGCACGCAGCGATCTGGTCACCAGCGCCTATGTCTCCGAAGTCACCGCCAAGGGCGCCGAGATACGCACCACCGACGAACTCATCGACAGACTGATCATCTACGACCGCGAAGTCGCCTTCCTGCCGGAACAGAACCTGCCCGACCCCGGGCGCGGCGCGGTGATCATAAGAGAGCCCAACCTGGTCGCCTTCATGTGCTCGGTGTTCGACCACATGTGGCAGGGCGCCCTGCCCTTCCAGCCCGGCACCAGCACCCCCGAGCCGCTCGCCGACGAGGTCAAGGCGTCGATCCTGCGGCTCATGGCCAACGGGTACAAGGACGAGATGGTGGCCCGGCGGCTCGGCATGTCCGTACGCACCTGCCGTCGGCACATCGCCGAGATCACCGAGGAGTTGAAGGCCACCAGCCGTTTCCAGGCGGGGGTCAACGCCACGCTGTCCGGGCTGGTCCAGCCCAGTTCGCAGGAGTAGCCACCTCGCGGGCGAGAGCCGTCCGTGAGGTGTCGAAGCCGGCGTCGTACACGGCGGCACCCACGCAGTAACCGTTGGGCAGCAGGAAGGTGCGGAACGCCCACTCGGCACCCGTGCCGGGCGTTCCGTCGGGCCGGTGCACCTGCACGGGCTTGCCGTCGGGGCCGAACCCGAACTCCGTGAAGCGGAGCCGGTTCTCGGCCCCGATGGCCTTTCCGTAGGCCTCTTTGAGCGTACGGAGCCGCACCAGCGTCGGATTGCGGTCGGCCTCCGGCAGGTTGGCGAGCGAGATCAGCTCGTAGGGCGTGCACACATGCCCGCTCATCCCCGGGCCGGACGGCTGCCGGTCGGCGCGCTCCGAGTCCACCCCGATCAGGCCGGTGGTGGTGAGCCCCACCAGCAGCAGGTCCTCGGCGTGACTCAGGCTGATGTCGACCCGGTCGCAGCCGCGCAGATACGGGCGTCCGGCCGGCCCGTAGCCGAGTTCCAGGTTCTCGGGGTCGCCGCACGGCATCGCGCCGGCCGCGTGTTTCAGCAGCAGGCGGCCGGCGACGTGCCGGATCCGGGCCTCGGGGCGGGCGAAGTCGAGATAGCGGGACCAGTCCCGGCCCAGCAGGCGGCGCATCTCCGGGACGTCCTCCGGCTCGGGGCACCAGTCGGCCAGCCGCGTGTGCACGAGGGCGGTCCCGCACTGCCGGAGATCGCGGAACACCCGTTCCCAGCCGTCGTCCCGGTCCAGGACCTCGACGGGTTCACGGAGCGGGGGTCCCACGGTCGAGTCGCCCGGAAGCGTCATAACGCGTCCCAGGGGAGCACGCGGCCCGCACGGCCGGCCGGAGAACCGCTCTGCCCACGGCCCCCCGCTCCGCGGCCCGCCTTCACCGGATCCGATGCCGTTCCGGGATCCCCGCACATCCGCCGCACCGAACGCGAGTGCCTGCCCAACGCCGTCTCCCGCCTCAAGACAGGGCACCCCCGGAGAACCACGAGGACACCGCTTACGCTACGAAGTCCGCACGTACGTCAAACCCCATATGAGACCAGTCGGCGCCCCTGCGGAACAAGGGGACCCGCCGCGCCCGAAGGGGAGAGTGTGGCCGATTTATCGACATGAGGATTCGGAACAGGCGTGTGGGCGCGACCGTCGCCGGCCGGATTACCGATTACGCGAACCGGTGCCCCCTGACGTTCCTGCCGTCTCTCCAAAACAATCCTCACCCATTGAATCAGTCTCCGGAGCATCGGAGCACTGATCAGTGAATCATGGGCCCACTCGGCGAAGAGGCCGACAGAACACCGGCACTTAATGCCGTGCAAGTTGTGGCCATCAGCGGAAACGTCTCGGCCATGATCGACGGACTCGACCGTGGAATCCGGAATGCGGCCCACGAGAAAAGGGCCCCCGCAGGCTGTCGCCTGCGAAGACCCTTCACACCGTCGGGACGACAGGATTTGAACCTGCGACCCCTTGACCCCCAGTCAAGTGCGCTACCAAGCTGCGCCACGTCCCGATGCGCCTCGCCGCGGTGAACCGCGTGATCGCGCGAACAGAACCTTACCGCACCCAAGGCGATGCCTCGAAGACGGCGAGTAGGGCGAGCAGGGCGGGTAGCACGAGCAGGGCGGGCAAGGGGGACAATCGAGGGATGAGTGACACTTCTGGCGACAGGCGGGACCGGGACACCGAGGGCCGCGCGCGCAACGCCCGGCCCCGGGACGGGCTCGGGCGACCCCTGCCGTACGGGGTGGACGGAGTGGAGCGGCAGCCCGAGGGGGTGGTGCGCGCCCCGGAGGACACGGTCACCGAGGCCCAGGTCCTACTGACGGCGGGGAAGCCGTTCCACGCGCACGAGGTCTTCGAGGACGCCTGGAAGTCGGGCCCCGACGAGGAGCGGGCGCTGTGGCGAGGGCTTGCCCAGCTCGCGGTGGGCCTGACGCACGCGGCCCGGGGGAACGTGACGGGCGGGGCCCGGTTGCTGCGGCGGGGGGCCGGCGCTGTCGAGGAGTGGGGCGCGGGTTCCGGGAACCCCCGTCCGTACGGGCTCGCGCTGGCCGAACTGGCCTCCTGGGCGCGGGAATTGGCGGGTTCCGTGGAGCGGGACGAGACTGCCGTGGACGCGTCGGCGCGGGCGCCGCGGCTGCGGGGCGGCGACTCGTAGGCCGCCCGCGGCCGGACGGGGTGACCGCTGTGACGCCGTGCGGCCGTGACGCCGTGCGGCGGGCTCGGGACGTGCGGGCGATTCATGGCAGCTCAGCGGCCCGCACCTCCGTACGACCCGTACCCCCACGCCGCCCGCACCCCCATGCGGACGGCCCCGCATGCACACCCCACCGGCCGGTGTGAAGCTGACCGGTGTGACGACCACCGACACCGCCGGACCCCCCGCAGGACCGCCCGCCGCCGAAGCGCCCGCCGCGCAGCCGCCCGTGCTGGACAAGCGCCGTCGCAACGTCGTCTTCGTGACGATCATGCTCGGCATGCTGCTGGCCGCGCTGGACCAGACGATCGTGGGGACGGCCCTGCCCACGATCGTGTCGGACCTCGGCGGCGCGGAGCACATGTCCTGGGTGGTCACCAGCTATCTGCTGGCGGAGACCGTCGCCACGGTGCTCGTCGGCAAGTTCGGTGACCTCTTCGGCCGGAAGCTCGTCTTCCAGGCGTCGGCGATCATCTTCATCACCGGCTCGTTCCTGTGCGGTCTCTCCTCGAACATGCTCCTGCTGATCTCCTGGCGGGCCATGCAGGGCATCGGCGCGGGTGGTCTGATGGTCACCGCGATGGCCCTGATCGCCGACGTGATCCCGCTGCGCGAGCGCGGCAAGTACCAGGGTGCGATCGGCGCGGTGTTCGGTGTCGCCACCGTGATCGGTCCCCTGCTCGGCGGCCTCTTCACCGACCACCTCACCTGGCGCTGGGCGTTCTACGTCAACGTCCCCATCGCGATCCTCGTCGTGGTGGCCGCGGCCCGCACGATCCCGGTGGTGAAGTCGCCGTCCCGGCCGGTCATCGACTATCTGGGCATCGCCCTGGTGGCGGTCGGCGCCAGCGCCCTGATCCTGGCGACGAGCTGGGGCGGCAACGAGTACGCCTGGGGCTCCCCCACGATCATCGGGCTCTTCGCGGGCGGTGTCCTCGCCCTCGCGGCCTTCTGCCGGGTGGAGACCCGCGCGGCCGAGCCCATGCTGCCGATGCGGCTGTTCGGCAACCCCGTCTTCACAGTCTGCTCGATCCTCAGCTTCATCGTGGGCTTCGCGATGCTCGGCGCGATGACGTTCCTGCCGACGTATCTGCAGTACGTGGACGGCGACTCGGCGACGGTCTCCGGCGTACGCACCCTGCCCATGGTCGTCGGTCTGCTCATCGCGTCGGTGTTCAGCGGCAACGTCATCAGCAAGACCGGCCACTACCGGATCTTCCCCATCGTCGGCTCGCTGGTGATGGGCGTCGGGCTCTATCTGCTCTCCCTGATGAACAGCGGCACCAGCACCTGGCTCTCCTCGCTCTACATGTTCGTGCTCGGCGCGGGGATCGGGCTGTGCATGCAGGTCCTCACCATCGCCGTGCAGAACACCGTCGAGTACACCGACCTGGGTACGGCGACGTCCGGCGTCACCTTCTTCCGTACGCTCGGCAGTTCCTTCGGGACCGCGGTCTTCGGCACGATCTACGCCAACACGCTGAAGCCGAACCTGGCGGACGGGGTCGCCGAGGCGGCCCGGATCGGCGGGACCGACCCCGCGGCCGTCACCAAGGCGGCGACCAGCCCTGAAGGGCTGCACAGCCTGCCGTCGGCGACCGCCGCGCCTCTGGTGAAGGCGTACGCCGAGACGCTGCAGACCGTCTTCCTGTGGACCGTGCCCGTGGCGGCGCTCGGATTCCTGGTCTCCCTGTTCCTCAAGCAGGTGCAGTTGCGCGACAGCGCGCGGATGGGGTCCACGGACATGGGCGAGGGCTTCGCGACCCCGTCCGCGGCCGACAACAAGCAGCGGCTCGAAGCCACGGTCGGGAAGATCCTCGGCGGTACCGGGCCCGAGACCCTGCGCCGGATCGTCGTCGAGGCGGACACCCGGCTGGACATCGCGGCGGCCTGGACCGTCATGCAGGTCGAGCTGTTCACCCGGATGGTCGGCCACGCCAGTCTTTCGATGATCGCCGCCCGCCGCCATATGCCTCCGGAGGTACTGGTGCCGGTCTTCCAGCGCATGGTCGACGAGGGCTACCTCACCCGTGAGGGCGGCCTCTTCTCCCACACCGAGGCGGGGGCGCGCGAGGCGCGGGTCATCGGCGAGGCGTGGGCGCGGTGGTTGGCCGACCGGGTCGAGCGGGACCTCGGGCGGCCGTCGGGGGCGGAGCTTCGTGTCGCCGTCGACAGCATCGCCAAGCGGCTCCTGGTCGAGGACCTGAGCGACGACACGCCGACGGAGGCCGGGGCCGGGGGCAAGACCCTCGCCACGGCCACGGCGGAGGGTGGCCGCCGGTAGCTCCGCCGCGACGGTGGTGTGGTGGCTGCGGCTCCGCCGGCGGGCGCCGGGGTGGCTCAGCCCAGGGCCTTGTCCAGGTTGAAGGCCGCGCTGATCAGGGCCAGGTGGGTGAAGGCCTGGGGGAAGTTGCCCTGTTGTTCGCCGGTGTGGCTGATCTCCTCGGCGTACAGGCCGAGGTGGTTGGCGTAGGTGAGCATCTTCTCGAAGGCCAGGCGTGCCTCGTCGAGCCGGCCGGCCCGGGTCAGCGCCTCGACGTACCAGAAGGAGCAGATCGAGAAGGTGCCCTCCTCGCCGCGCAGGCCGTCGGGGCTGACCTTCGGGTCGTAGCGGTAGACCAGCGAGTCGGAGACCAGGTCCTCGGTGAGCGCGTCGAGTGTGGAGAGCCACTTCGGGTCGGTCGGTGAGATGAACTTGGCCAGCGGCATCATCAGCACCGCGGCGTCCAGGACGTCGTCGTCCTCGTGCTGGACGAAGGCCTTGCGCGTCGGTGACCAGCAGCGGTCCATGATCCGCCGGTAGATCGTGTCGCGGGCGCCGCGCCAGCGCGGGAGGTCCGCGGGCAGGCCCCGGCGGTTGGCCAGCCTGATCGCCCGCTCGATCGCCACCCAGCACATGAGCCGGGAGTAGAGGAAGTTCTTCCGGCCGCCGCGGGTCTCCCAGACACCCTCGTCGGGCTGGTCCCAGTGGTCGCACACCCACTCCACCAGCGCGCAGATGTCGTCCCACTGGTCGCTGGAGATCGGCTGGGCCCACTTGTCGTAGAGGTAGACCGAGTCGATGAGGGCGCCGTAGATGTCGAGCTGGAGCTGGTCGGCCGCCGCGTTGCCGATCCGGACGGGGGCGGAGCCCTGGTATCCCTCCAGGTGGCCGACTTCCTGTTCGCGCAGGTCGGTGCGCCCGTCGATGCCGTACATGATCTGCAGCGGGCCCGCGGGGCGGCCGTCCCCGGGGCTGATGTGCCGGGCCGTGAACGCCATGAACGACTTGGCCTCGCTCGTGAACCCCAGGCGCAGCAGGGCGTACACGCAGAAGGCCGCGTCGCGCACCCACACGTACCGGTAGTCCCAGTTCCGTTCGCCGCCGATCTGCTCGGGCAGGCTGGTCGTCGCGGCGGCCACGATCGCGCCGGTCGGCGCGTAGGTGAGCAGTTTGAGGGTCAGCGCGGAGCGGTGCACCATCTCGCGCCACCGGCCGCGGTACTGGGATGCGGTCAGCCAGTTCCGCCAGAACGCCACGGTGGCGCCGAACAGTTCCTCCGCCTCGGCGCGCGGGCAGCGGCGGGGCTGGGTGTCGCCGCTGACCTGGTCGAGGGCGAACACCGCCGACTCGCCCTCCTGGAGTTTGAAGTCCGCCGTCGCGTCCAGCCCGTCGCAGGCGAGCGGTTCGGTGGAGGTCAGGGCGAGCGACAGGTTCTTGGACTCGAAGACCACCATGTCGTCGTGGAGGCGGGCGGTGTGCGGCTGTGCCGCGTAGTCGAAGCGCGGTGCCACGCGGGCGTGGAAGGGGACCGAGCCACGTACGCACAGCACGCGGCGGATCAGCCGGTGCCGGTCCGCCTCCCCCGCGTCGCCGGTGCCGTCTCCGCCTCCGTCGCCGTCGACCGGCATGAAGTCCTGGATCTCGCCGACGCCGTCCTCGGTGAAGAAGCGGGTGAGCAGGACGTTGGTGTCCGGGAAGTAGAACTGCTTGGTCCGCGCCGGGACGGCTGCCGTCAGTTCGAAGGAACCGCCCTGGTCCGCGTCGAGGATCGAGGCGAAGACGCTGGGGGCGTCGAAGGAGGGGCAGCAGTACCAGTCGATCGTGCCGTCGATGCCCACGAGGGCGACGCTGCGCAGGTCGCCGATCAGGCCGTGGTCGGCGATCGGGAGGTAGCGGGTGCCGTCGGAGGGCGTCGGCGGTTCCTCGCCGTCGGACGCCGGTGGGGCCTGGTGAGCGGATGCCTCGGGCATGGGCTCAGCGTAGACGTTCCACTGGGGGGTTTGTCGGGAATCTGCGGGTCCGTTTGGGCCGGGCGCGCCCACGCGGCGGAGCCGCGGAAGGTCACAGCCCCGCGCCCCAACAGCCCCGCGCCCCAGGGGCACGGGTCAGCGGAGGAGCAGTTGCAGGCCGCCCAGGACCGTCGCCGCGATCACCAGGCGTTCGAAGAGGCGTTGGTTGATGCGGTCCACGGCCCATTTGCCGATGAGTGCGCCCGGCAGGACGAAGGCCGCGAGGGCCGCGTCCAGGAGCAGGGAGTGGCCGTCGATCAGGCCGAGGCCGACGCTGAAGGGGACCTTGGAGACGTTGACGATCAGGAAGAAGAAGGCGGAGGTGCCCAGGAAGCCGAGCTTGCGGAAGCCCGCGGACAGGAGATACATCGACATCACCGGGCCGCCCGCGTTGGCGACCATCGTGGTGAAGCCACCCAGCACTCCGTAGGAGCGGGCCTTGATCCGGCCGGTCCGCGTGGCCACCGAGTCGGGCTGCTCGTCGGCCCCGCCCGCCTCGGCCTTCCGGCGGCGCCACACGGTGACCGCGGCCATGAACAGCAGGATCGCGCCGATCGACGTACGCACCATCGCGTCGTCGGCCCACACCAGGAACACCGTGCCCACGACCACGCCCGCGGCGACCGCGGGGAACAGCCTCCACAGGGTCGGCCAGTGCGCGTGCCGCCGGTAGGTGAGTACGGCGAGCACGTCCCCGACGATCAGGATAGGCAGCAGCACCCCTGTCGACGCCCTGGCCGGCAGGACCGCCGCGAAGATCGCGAGGCTCACGGTGTTGGCCCCGCTCACGGCGGTCTTGGAGAAGCCGACGAGCAGGGCCGCGGCGGCGAGGGCGGCGAACTCCCAGGGAGTGATGTGCCAGAGCGTCATCGTGTTCATGCGGGAACCGATGCTATGCCCACCTATCCGGCCCTGTCAGGGGCGTCTCGACAGGTGACCCCGACCTCCCGACCGGTGACCCGCCGCGGGTTCCCCCGGCGGGTGTCCCCTGCCGCCGCCACCTGCCGCGTGCTCTGGACCGGCCCCCCACCCCCTGGAAAGATCGTCCTCGAACCTTCGCCGCCGCCGATGGAGGACCCATGGCCGACTCCCGCGAACACACCCTCACGGGCACCCGGAGCAGCATCACGGCACGCGAGTGGCCACGGGAGCGACCGCGGTACGTGGCACTGCTGGTCCACGGCTACGGCGAACACATCGGCCGTTACGAGTACGTCGCCGACGTGCTGCACGGGCATGGCGCGGCGGTGTTCGGCCCCGACCACATGGGACACGGGAAGTCCGGCGGCGAACGCGTGCTGATCGAGGACTTCGAGGACGTGGTGAGCGACGTCCACGCGGTGGAACTGCTGGCCCGGGACACGTACCCCGGGGTGCCCATCGTGCTGATCGGTCACTCGATGGGCGGGCTCGTCGCGGCGCGCCACGCCCAGCGGTACGGGGACGGGCTGGCCGCGCTCGTCCTGTCGGGGCCGGTGATCGGCGACTGGCAGCCGCTGCATCAGCTGCTCGCGCTCGATCCGCTGCCCGAGGTGCCCATCGACCCGACGGCGCTCTCGCGCGATCCTGCGGTCGGCCGGGTGTACGCGGCGGACCCCCTCGTCTGGCACGGGCCGTTCAAGCGCCCCACACTGGAGGCGTTCGTCCGCACGCTGGAGACCATCTCCAAGAGCGGTGACGTGGGGGCTCTCCCGCTGCTGTGGCTGCACGGGGACGACGACCGGATCGTGCCGCTGCCGGCCAGCCGGGCGGGCGTCGAGGAGCTGCGCGGCGCCGACTGGGACGAGCGCGTGTACCCGGGCGCACAGCACGAGGTGTTCAACGAGACGGTCAAGGACGCGGTCCTGGCGGACCTGACACGCTTCGTGGACGACGTGCTCGCGTAGAAACACCCATCAGGGGCAGGCACGATACGACCCATGACGAGGTGCACGAACGACAAGGGAGACCTGATGGCCGACGCCCTCGAACTCGACGCGCTGTGGGCCGAGTTCCACCGCGTGGTGAACATGACCTCTCAGGAGCTGGCCGCCTGGCTGCGGGTGAACGACGCCTCCGAGGAGTCCGTGGCGCCGCCCGAGCACGCGGGCGCACCGACCGGCGAGCATGTGCTGGCCATCCTGCAGAAGCGGCGCATCGACCTCACCGAGGACGACCTCGACGTGATGTACGAGGTCGTGGACACCGTCACCGCCGAGACCGGCCCCGAGCGCGAGCCGAAGCAGGCGTCCGAGGCCGAGGAGACCCGCCGCCGCCACCGGCTGATGACCCTGGGCCATGACCCGACCAGGCCACTGGCGTGAGCGGCGAACAGGAGAGGGTCCTGCGGGCTTTGGTGTCCCGCCACGGCCGTACGTTCGCCGAGGAGGGGGGCATCACGCTGCGGAACACCCCGCAGCCGCTGTACCGGACCCTGGTCATGGCCTGTCTGCTCAGCGCGCGGATCCGTTCCTCCGTCGCCCTGGCGACCACGCGCGCCCTGTACGAGGCGGGGTTGCGCGATCCCCGCCGGATGGCCGCGGCGACCTGGCAGCAGCGGGTCGACGCGTTGGGCCGTGGCGGTTACCGGCGTTACGACGAGCGCACGGCGACCCAACTGGGCGACGGAGCGCGGCTGTTGCTGGACCGCTGGGGAGGCGATCCGCGCCGGATACGGGAGGCGGCGGACGGTGACCAGAAGGAGCTTCGCGGCCTGCTCAGGGAGCTTCCGGGGCTGGGGCCCGCGGGCGTGGACATCTTTCTGCGTGAGGTGCAGCGGGTGTGGCCCGAGGTCTCGCCCCACCTCGACGCGAAAGCTCTCCAGGGCGCGGGCAGGCTCGGTCTGCCCGAGGGCCCCGGTCGACTGAGGGAGCTCGCCGGGGACGTCGAACCCGCCGTCCTGGCGGCGGCTCTGGTGCGGGCGGCGCTGGACAAGTCGGTCGTGGAGGACTGTGTGCGGCACGCCGAGGAGGCACGGACCTAGAGGACCGCCATCACCTTCACCGGGTCGGCGCCGCTGTCACTGTTCCCGCGTTCACCGCAGCAGCCATCCGCCGTCCACCGCGAGGTCGACGCCGTTGACCGCCTCGTTGCGGAGCAGGAAGTCCACCGCGTCCACGACGTCCCGCATCCGCGCGAGCCGGCCCGTGGGCGTCTGCGCGCGGTAGTTCTCCAGCACCTCGGCGGGCTTGTCCGACCAGTACGGGCTGTCGCCGACGATCCCCGGGTGGACGGCGTTGACGCGGATCGGGGCGAGTTCGGTGGCGAGGGTGCGTACGAGGCCGGTGACGCCCGCGTTCACCGTGGCGACCGTGGTGGCGCCGGGGTAGGGCCGCTCCTTGGCCTGCCCGCCGAAGACCACGACGGCGCTCTCCTGCGTCATGCGCGGCACCAGCGTGTGGACGACCTCGGTGTAGCCGACGAGTTTGAGGGTCACGAGGTACTGCGCGGCCTCGATGTCGTACGCGGTGACGGTGTTCCGGTCCCGTGAGACAGCGGCGAGCACGAGATGGCCGACCCGTTCCACACCGGCCAGCGCGGACGCGATCTCCCGTGGCCGGGAGAGGTCGAGGGCGATCCCGTGCGCGCCGATCTCCTTGGCCACCGTGTCGGCCCGGTGGGCGTCGCGCCCGGTGAGGACGACTTCGTCACCGCGTTCCGCGCGGGCGCGGGCGATCGCGAGACCGATACCGGCCGTGCCCCCGACGACGACCACACCGCTCATGGCGTCCGCCCTCCCCTGTCCGGTGCGGCCAGTACGTCACGCAGGTGGTCCCAGTCGCGCGCGAACCGGTAGGAGTGGCGCGACGGCGGCTGCGGCGCCTGTGTCTCAAGCCAACGCACCGGCCCCGTACCGGCGTTGGTGAAGCCGTGCACGCAACCGGCGCCCGCCCAGGCGGCGTCGCCCACTTCCAGCCGGTACCGCTCACCGTCGAAGGTGGCGCCGACCGCGCCCTCGACGATCAGGTACGTCTCCTCGAAGGGGTGGTCGTGCGCGCCGGCGACGCCGTCGGCCGCGTACTGGACCATGAACATCGTCGAGGCGACGGCGCCCAGGTCGGCGTCCACCATCATCTTGACGGTGATGCCGCTGTAGACGAGCAGGGCACTACGCATACTGGCCGACACGGCGAGGAGGTCCTGGGACTGCTTTCCCGGGTCCATCTGGGCGGCCTCGAAGTGGCCGAAGGAGCGGGTGCGCGGGTCGCGTACGTCGATCCGGGCGGGCTCGCGGACGGGCGGGGCCTGGCGGGCGGGCACGGCCTGGGTGTCGTACCCGTAGCGGGCTCTCGGCACCGGCGCGAGCATGTCCGCCCAGCGCGCGACGGTGTCCCGGCCGCCGCGCCAGGCGTGCGGGACACCCGTCGGCAGCAGCCCGTAGTCACCTTCTTCGAGGAGGTACGAGCCCTCGGGCGTATCGAGGATCACGGTCCCCGACAGCAGGTGGAAGGACTCCTCGTACGAGTGGACGTGGGCCCCGATCGTCCCGTCCGGGGCCAGTTCGCAGACCCCGAAGCCGGTGTGTACGGAGCCGTCCTCCTCGCCGACCACCGTCCGTCGCGTGAATCCCACGCTGTCGTACGGCAGTTGGGGCGGTACGGCGAATGCGGCGTCGGCCGCCCGCCGGATCACGTGGTGGGTCATGCCTGCCGCTTCCCCCGTGCCTCGGCCGCGGCGGTGAGGCGGTCGCGGGACTCCTCGACCAGGCGCCGCGCCCGCCCGGTGTCGGCCAGCAGCCTGCCGTCGCGCTTGTGGACGACACCGTCGACGATGACGGTCTCGACGTTGGAGACGTCCGCGCTCAGCGTCACGGCGGCCACCGGGTCGATGAGCGGCGCGATGTTGAGCGCGGTCGCGTCGATCGCCACGACGTCGGCACGCTTGCCCGGGGTCAGCGAGCCGGTCCGGTCCTCGAGTCCGGCGACATGCGCCCCGTTGACGGTCGCGATCTCCAACATCTGACGTGCCGTCAACATGGTGTCGGGGACGGGGCTGTCGGCCTGCCAGCACGCTGCGTTCACGCGGGCCCGCTCGGCGCCGAAGGCCGCGCGGATCTGGGTGAACATGTCTCCGGGCACGGTGGTGACGACGTCGATGCTCAGGGAGGGCCGCAGGCCGTACTCGATCGCCTTCATCACGGGCGGCCAGCCGTGCCCCATCTGTGTCTCCACCTGCGGGGCGATGGACACGGCGCCGCCGCTGTCGGCGACCATCCGCCACTCCTCCTCGCTGAAGTAGCAGCAGTGCACGTAGGTGGTGTCGGGGCCGAGCAGACCGAGGCCGTGGAGCTGCTCGACCATCCCGAACCGGCCGGCGAGCCGTCCCATGCCGGCGTGCACGGTGAGGGGAATGCCCAGTTCTCGCGCGAGGTGCCATTCGGCCTCGACGACGTCGTTGATGCAGAAGCCGGGACCGCGGGTGGCCAGGCCCATGGTCAACAGGCCGCCGTCGGAGGAGAAGTGCCGCTCGCGGACCCGCCGTACGTCGTCTCCCGGCATCGCGATCTTGCTCTCGTACCAGTAGTCGGCGAGCGAGGTGTTGGCGCTGCCGTACGCGTACTGGGCCCGGATGCCGGTCTCGGTGAGGGCCTGGACCGCCGCGTCGGGGTGTTCGGGGGTGTTGTTGATGTGGGACCAGTCGACGAGGGTCGTGATACCGGCGTTCAGGCATTCGAGCGAGCCCGCCAGGTTGCCCGCGTACACGTCCTCGGGGCCGTAGACGGGCGCGTAGGTGTCCAGGACCTCGACGAAGTAGTCGTCGAGTGTGGCGTCGGGCGCGCAGCCGCGGATGGACGCCTCCCAGGTGTGCCGGTGGGTGTCGACGAAGCCCGGCACGAGGATGCGGCCCGTCATGTCGAGCACTTCCGCGTCCGCGACGATGTCGTGTGCGACGGCGGCGATCCGCCCGTCCTCGATCAGGACGTCACCGCCGGGCAGGTCCCCGATCGCGGGATCCATCGAGAGCACGTGGCCCGAGCGCAGGAGCATTCGGTTGGTCATCGCCCTACTCGCCTCTCTCCATGCCGAGTTCCGAGTTCAGTGAGCCGTCCAAGGCCCGGTTCAGTACGCGCTGAGGTCGCGGACCGTCGCCGCGACCTTGTCGACGGTCGGGACGACCTCCCTTTCGAGTACGTCCGCGAACGGCAGCGGCACGCATGCGGCGGCGACCCTGCGGACGGGCGCGTCGAGGAGCCCGAAGCCCTCGTCGGCGACGATCGACACGAGCGTGCCGCCCCAGCCGCCCTGGTAGGGGTTCTCCTCGACGACCACGAGCCGTGAGGTCTTCGCGAGAGAGCCGAGCACGGTCATCACGTCGAGCGGCACGAGGCAGCGCAGGTCGACGACTTCCACATCGATGCCCTCCTCGGCCAGCCGCTCGGCGGCGGAGAGCGCCACCGGCACCATCGAGGCGAGGGCGACGAGCGTGACGTCGTCGCCCTCGCGCACGACGGCCGCGTGGCCCAGTTCGACGACGTGGTCCGGCGGCGCGGGCGGCCCCTTGCCCGCGAACAGCCCCTTGTGCTCGAAGAAGACGACCGGATCGTCGCTGCGGATGGCGGCGGCCATCATGCCGATCACGTCGGCGGGTGTGGCCGGAGCCGCGATCTTCAGTCCGGGGACGGTCAGCGCCCAGTTCTCGGTGGCCTGGGAATGCTGCGCGCCGAAGCCGAGGCCGCCGCCGTTGGCCGTACGCACCACCAGCGGCACGGTCACCTGACCACCCGTCATATAGCGCACCTTGGGGATCTCGTTGGCGAGGTAGTCCCAGCAGCAGGCCAGGAAGTCCGAGAACATGATCTCCGCGACGGGCCGCATCCCGGTCATCGCTGCGCCCATCGCCGCCCCGACGATGGCCTGTTCGGAGATCGGCGTGTCCCACACCCGTCCGGCGCCGAACTCCTCGTACAGCCCGGCCGTCGTCTTGAACACCCCGCCCGCCGCGCCGATGTCCTCGCCGAGGCACACCACCGCCGGGTCGCGCCGCATCTCCCGCGCGATGCCCTCGGCGACGGCCTGCCGGTAGGTGATCACGTCCGCCATCGCGCACCTCCGTCGGCCCATACGTCGGTCAGCGCGTCCCGGGGATCGGGCGCGGGCGCCTTCTTCGCGGCCTCGACGGCCGCCTGTACGACGGCTTCGGCGCGCTGGTCCGCAGCGACGAGCGTCTCGGCAGGCATCCCGAGTTCGGCGAGCCGGCCGCGTGCCACGTCGAGCGGGTCGTGCTTGAGCCAGCGCTCCACCTCCTCGGCCGGGCGGTAGGCGGCGGGATCGGCGCGGCTGTGGCCGTAGTGCCGGTAGGTCCGCGCCTCCAGCAGGCCGGGCCCGTCCCCCGCCCGGGCCCGGCCCGCCAGCCGGGCCACCGCCTCCCGTACGGCGACCACGTCGTTGCCGTCGACGGTCTCGCCGGGGATGCCGTACGCCGGGGCCCGGTCGGCGGCGGGGTCGGCCACGGCGGTGACGTCGGCGATCGGGGTGTACTCCATGTAGAGGTTGTTCTCGCAGACGAACAGCACGGGCAGCCTCCATACGGCGGCCAGGTTGAGCGCCTCGTGGAAGGCGCCGATGTTGGTCGCCCCGTCGCCGAAGAAAGCGACGGCGAGCTGTCCGGTGCCCCGCAGCCGGGCCGACCATGCGGCGCCGACCGCCAGGGGGAGATGGGCGCCGACGATCGCGTACGAGCCGAGCATGTTGGCCGAGGCCTTGGTGAGGTGCATCGAGCCGCCCTTGGCCCCGCACAGGCCGCTCGCGCGGCTCATCAGTTCGGCGAGGCATTCCTCGGGGGTCGCGCCGCGAGCCAGGGCGTGGTGGTGGCCGCGGTAGGTGGCGAACACGTAGTCGTCGTCGCGCAGGGCCGCGCTCGCCCCGACCGCGACGGCCTCCTGTCCGGCGGCGAGGTGCGTGGTGCCTTTGACGAGGCCGGACAGGAACAGGTCGTGGGCGGCCTTCTCCGTGCGCCGGATCACGGCCATCTCCTCGTAGAGGGCGAGGAGTTCGGCGGCCTCGGAGCCGGGGCCCGTACCTGTTTCCGAGCCGACCGCCGGCTGCGGGACGCGGGTCATCGGTCTCCCCTGCCCTCGCGGGTGTTCAGATGGGACTGGGACTCCCGGCGGGTGTCGAGCGCGCCGTCCACGGTCCAGTACTTGCGGCCCGCGACGAGCAGTTCCTCCGCCGGGAACTTGGTGATCACCTCGCAGCCGTCGGCGGTGACGACCACCTCTTCCTCGATGCGCGCCGCCGACCAGCCGTCCGCCGCCGGCCAGTACGTCTCCAGCGCGAACACCATGCCCTCTTCGAGGACTTCGGGGTGGTCGAGCGAGACCAGGCGGCTGAGGACGGGCTTCTCCCAGATGGACAGGCCCACCCCGTGCCCGTACTGCAGGGCGAACGCGGCGGTCTCGTCCGGAAAGCCGAACTCCTGGGCGCGCGGCCAGACTTCGACGATGTCGGCGGTCGTCGCACCTGGCCGGACCAGGGCGATCGCCTCGTCCATGTAGGCACGGCAGCGGATGTACGCGTCGCGCTGCGCGGCCGAGGCACTGCCGACGGCGAACGTGCGGTAGTAGCAGGTGCGGTAGCCGAGGTGGCTGTGCAGGATGTCGAAGAAGGCGGGGTCGCCGGGACGGATCAGCCGGTCGCTGTAGACGTGCGGATGCGGTGAACAGCGTTCCCCGGAGATCGCGTTGACCCCTTCGACGTACTCGCTGCCCAGGTCGTAGAGGACCTTGGACACGAGTCCGACGCACTCGTTCTCACGCACGCCCGGCCGCAGGTGGGCGTACAGCTCCTCGTACGCGGCGTCGACCATCGAGCACGCCTGGGTGAGCAGGGAGATCTCGTCGGGCGTCTTGACCCTGCGGGCCTCAAGGAACACCTGCTGCCCGTCGACGACGTCGATGCCCTGCTCCTTGAGCGCGTGCAGGACGGGCATCTCGGCGATGTCGACGCCCAACGGCTCGCCCGCCAGCCCGTGTTCGCGCAGTTCGGCGGCCACCTTCGCCGCGACGTCGGCGCCGATCCCGGCATCCGGGTGGAAGGCACCGCGCAGGGTCGAGATGCCCGCGCGGGCACCCGTCGGCGGGCTGCCTTCCTTGCCGTCGCCGTGGTCGAGCCACGGGTTGTACAGCTGGTGGTGACGGGCGGCGGAGCCGAAGTCCCAGACGACCGGTTCGCCGCCGCGGACGAGGAGGGCGAAGCGGATCAGCTTGTCCATCGCCCAGGTGCCGATGTGGGTGGACGACATATAGCGGATGTTGGCGAAGTCGAAGCTGAGCAACGCGCCCAACTCGGAGCGATTCAGGGCTTCGTGGAGCCGGTCCAGCCGCTCCCCGCGAAGCCGGTCGAGGTCGATGCGCTGTTCCCAGTCGACTGCGTTCGGTCCGTAGGTGCGGATTGCCATTGACGACCACCACCCTCATCCGGAGTGAACGACCGCCCGGGGAAAGTGTCAAGGCATACTGAACACGAACCAGACACCCACGGCAGGTTCGGCGCCGTCGTTGCGGTAGCGGTGCGGGGTCGTCGACTCGAAGCTCACCGCGTCGCCGGGCCGGATCACGTACTCGTCGAAGCCGAGGGTGAGGATCAGTTCGCCGGAGGTCAGATAGCCGTACTCGGTCCCGGCATGCCGCATCAGAGCGCCCGTGCCGGAGGAGGCTCCGCCGGGGCGGTAGGTGACGAGCAGGAAGTCGACGTCGGCGCCGGGGACCCGGCCGAGGCGTTCCCACACGACGCCCGAGTCCAGCTCCAGCACCTCCCGTTCACCGCCGCCGACCAGCGGGCCGATCCTGCGGCGGGGGTCGGCGGCGAAGGCGGCGAGCGCGTGCAGGACGGTGTCCGGCGGTGCGCCCACGGGTGCCGGGTGCCCGGCCGCGATCCCCGCCATCGGGGTGGGGGCCGGGTCGTCCTCGGCGTCGAAGAGCGACTCGACCGGGATGGCGAGCGCGGTGGTGATCGCGTACAGCGTGCTCACCGACGGCTGGCTCTTGCCGGTCTCTATCTGTGAGACGAGGCTCGCGGACACCCCGACCTCCCGGGCCAGCGCGCGCAGGCTCATACCGCGCGCCGTACGCGCCCGGCGGATGCGCGCGCCGACCGGCGGCACCGCGGCAGGGGACACGGGCGGCTCCTCTCGCAGCGGTGACTCGTGCGGGGGCGTTCACCTCCATTGAACAGTACGGCACCCTCAGTCGTCGTCGGGTTCCTCGACGAGCAGGGCGAAGTCTCGCCGACCGTGACAACTGCCTCTGGGTCGTTGCCCTCGGCGCCCACGGGTAGAAGCCGGGGTTCTGGAGGAAGCGGTGCGGGTCCCCCGCGATCAGGGGGAAGCCTGCGGCGGTGCGGTCACCCGAGAACGTCCAGCCGTTCGAGCCCGCGGTACCGGGATCGTCGGAGGCGAACAACTCCATTGCGTCGCGGTCGAGTTGACGGGCCACTTCCTCGCGCCACAGCCTGGTCGGGAATCCGGCGAACAGGATGTGGTGGGTGAGCCACACCCCGAGAGGCGTCCAGCTCTCCCAGGGTTCCGGGGCGAGTCCCGTGGCCGCGAACTCGGGTGTGTCCGCCGCCGCACGTACGAGGCCGAAGTTGACTCCGTCGACATAGGCGCGGACCCAGGCGGCCGTCTCCTCCTCCAGCGCGTCGAAGCAGCGCCGGGCCGTGTCGTCGAGCCGGGCCCGGCGGGCGAAGCGGTCCCACGGCACGGCGCCCGCGCCGAGGAAGGAGGCGGTGGTGCCCTGGGAGCGGTGCCGTTCCAGCTCCAGTCGCCAGGCACGGTCGCGTACCGCGTTGCGTCCCTGGGCGAAGGCCAGCCGCAGCGGATCGGCAGCCCGGAGGTGCGGGATGCCCCAGGCGTCCCGGTAGGTACTGCCGGAGGCGTCCCGGGACGTGCTGCCGGTCATGACCCGGTCTCCCTCGCACTCGAATTTCCTGGTCCACGGCTCAATCGGGTGCCTGGCACTCCACCCTCCGTCAAGTTAGCTTAGGCTAAGCTAACTTGCCTTTAGAGGGCTCGGGGGTCCACGCCACCAGGGAGGAGTCCGCCCATGGTCCTGCCCGTCATCCACTCCTATGCCATGCCCGACCGTTCCGCGGTTCCCGCGTCCGGCCCGGCCTGGACGATCGATCCGGCGCGGGCCGCGCTGCTGGTCCACGACATGCAGAACCACTTCGTCCAGGCCTTCCCGCCGGACTGCTCACCCGTCGTGGAACTGATCGACAACATCGCCACCCTGCGCGAACTGGCGGGCACCCTCGGCATGCCGATCGTCTTCAGCGCCGAGCCGGCCGAGCAGCGCCCCGGCCAGCGCGGCCTGATGAGCGACATCTGGGGGCCCGGCATCGGACCTGAGCCCGACGGGGACGCGGCGGTCGTGGCACCGCTGATGCCCCGGGTGGGCGAACACCTGATGGTCAACGTCCGCCACAACGCGTTCCTGCGCAGCCATCTCGGCAGGCTGCTGCGCTCCGAGGGGCGCGATCAGCTGATCCTCTGCGGGGTACGGGCCCATCTCGGCATCCTGCTCACGGCCGCTGACGCCTTCATGCACGACATCCAGCCGTTCGTGGTGGCCGACGCGGTGGCCGACTTCTCCGCCGAGGACCACTCCATGGCACTGCGGTGGATCGCTCGTACCGGTGTCGTCTGCACCACCAACCAGCTGATCCGTCACCTGCTGCACGGCAGGGCGGCCCAGAGCATGTGACCTGCGCCGACTGGCTGTTGGGCCGTTGCGCCCGAGGGGACGCGGCGGCGGGTGGCTCTCGCACGACGGCGAACGGCTCACGCGCAAGGGCGTCCCGGATACTCGTCGCTCTCCGGTACGCCCGCCTCGCGCATCCTGCGCAGGACCTCGCCCCGGGTCGGCCCGTCGTCGATGTCCACCACACCGTTGGTGTCCCGGTCGAAGACGAGGACGTCCCCCGCGGTGTCCCAGAGCACCCACCTGCGTGGGTACGCGGGCGCCTGCCACAGATGGGCGTACGTCTCCACGCTGTCGATGCGCGTACTCACAGGGCGCCTCCCTCGCTCTCCCGGCCGTCGACGAATGTCGCGACCACGTCGATGTCGCCGATGCGCGAGACCTCGACGCCCGTCGGGTCGTCGCCCAGGACGACCAGGTCCGCGCACCTGCCCGGTGTGAGGCTGCCCGCACGGTCCTCCCAGTGGCAGGCGAAGGCGCCGGCCACGGTGTAGGCGCGCAGTGCCTCTTCGACCGTGATGCCCTCGTCCGGGCCGATGACCTGCCCCGACGCGGAGGCCCGCTCGACCATGAACTGGACCGCCCGCAGGGGTGATCCGTCCGCGACGGGCCGGTCGGAACTGCCGACCAGTGTGACGCCGTGGTCGAGGAATCCCCTTCCACGGTACAGCCAGGGTGCCCGCTCCTTCCCCATGACGGCCGCGTAGTCGTCGCCGAAGTACCGCAGGAAGTTCGGCTGGACCACGGCCGCCACGCCCAGCCGCGCGAGGCGGTCCAACTGGTCGGGACGGATGAGGCCCGCGTGCTCGATACGGTGCCGGGCGCCCGGCCGGGGACGCAGGCGCTGCGCCCGCTCCAGCGCGTCGAGGGCCACGTCGGCCGCCCGGTCACCGATGGCGTGGACGGCCAGCTGCCAGCCCGCGAGATGACCGTCGACGATCGTGTCCGCCAGCGCCCCGGGGTCCTCCTGCAACTGGCCTGCGTGGTCGAGTCCTTCGTAGGGGCGGCTGAGGGCGGCGGTACGGGCCATCATGCCGCCGTCGGTGTAGATCTTCAGCGCGCCGACGGAGAGCCGGTCGCCGCCGAACCCCGTCCGCAGACCGAGGTCGAGGGCGCGCGGGATGCCGTCGTCCCGGTGCGCGGCGACCGGGCGCAGCCGGTCCGCGGACACCATGAGCTGGACCCGCAGGGGCAGTTTGCCCTGCTCCGAGGCCAGTTGGTACGCGCCCAGCTCGACCGGGCTGTGCCCGAACAGGGCCCCGCCGATGCCCGCCTCGGCGCAACCGGTGATGCCCTCCGCCAGGCAGCCGCGTGCCGCGTGACCGATCGCGTCGGCCAACTCCTGCTGGGAGTACGGCAGGCGCAGGGCCCGTGCGGCGCCCATGGCTCCCTCGGCGAGGAAGCCGTTCCCGTCGGCGAGTTCGGCGGGCAGCAGGTCCAGGACGGCCGTGTTGACCATGCAGCCGTGTCCGGAGTCGTGCATGAGGAACACCTTGCGGCCGGCGCTGACCCCGTCCAGTTCGGCGGCGGTCAGATGGCGGCCGAGGCCCCGCTGGTCGTAACCCGCGAGGTCCGTCCAGCCGCCTTCCGGTGTGCGGGCCACCGCCTCGGCCACCGCGGCCAGGACGTCCTCGACCGACCGGCACGGCGCGATGCTCGGCGTGCCCGCCTTGAAGCCGGTCCAGGCCAGATGGACATGGCTGTCGATGAACCCGGGCAGCACGGTGGCGCCCTGGAGGTCGACCACCCTGCGGGCGGGCAGGGCGGCCACCTCCTCGTCCAGGCCCACGATCCGGCCCCGCCAGATGCCCAGTTCGCGGGCGACGGGACGGTCGGGGTCCATGGTGAGGAAGCGGGCGTTGGTGAGTCGCGTGGAGAGCATCGGTCCGGCGCCTCAGCCGGCCTGTTCCGCCGCCGTCCGCGTCCGCTCCACGAGGCTCTTGGGGCGCATGTCCGTCCAGTTGCTCTCGATGTGGTCCAGGCACTCCTGGCGGGGAGCCGGGCCGTGCGCGACGGTCCAGCCGGCCGGCACGTCCACGAAGTCGGGCCACAGGCTGTACTGGCCCTCGTCGTTGACGAGGACGGAGTAGGTGCCTTCGGGGTTCTCGAACGGGTTGGTGCTCATGAGGGTCCTCCGACTCGCTTGGTGTGAAAGGGGGTTCGGGTGGGAGACAGGGGTCGGTTCAGTCACCGGTCGTACGGCCCGCCGCGCGGGCGACCAGCGCCCTGAGCGCCCGGAACCAGGTCTCGGCCAGGTCGCGGACCGCCTCCTCGTCCAGGACCGCCTCCGGCCAGGACCAGTGGGCGGCCAGGACGGGGCCGTCGGCGCGGTCCTCGGTCACCACGTTGATGCCGAGGGCGTGCCCTTCCCGCATACCGGGTTCGGGGCCGATGTCCGAGACGTCCTCCTCGGGGGCGTAGGACCAGTCCGTCGCCTCCGGGATGCCGAAACGGCCGAGGTAGTTGAACTCGATCGGCGGCGCCTCGAAGCCGGCGAGCACCGGTGCCGTACGGGGGTTGAGGTGGCGGAGCATGCCGTAGCCGACGCCGTTCGCGGGCAGCGAGGCGAGGTGCTCGCGGGTCCGGTCGAGCGCGTCCTCGACGGCCGGGCCGCCGTCCAGGGCCGCGTCCAGGTCGACGGGGCCGGGGTCGAGCAGGACCGGGAAGACGCTGGTGAACCAGCCGACCGTACGGGACAGGTCGACGTCCTGCGCCACCTCCTCGGCGCGGCCGTGGCTCTCCAGGTCGACCAGGACCGGTCCCCCGGCGCCACCGCCGTCGTGTCGTCGCCGCCAGTCGGCCACGGCGAGTCCGAGGCCGGTGAGCAGGACGTCGTTGACGTTCGCGGTGAAGGCGGACGGTACCGCGGACAGCAGCGGGCCCGTGTGCTCGGCGGGCAGCCGCAGCTCCAGCCGGCGTACGGTGCCGACCGTGTCGCGGGCCGGGTCCAGGGGGCTCTTCAGCGGCAGAGGGGCGGCGCCTGCCAGCACGCCTGTCCAGAACGGCAGTTCGTCTTCCCTGGCCGGGTCCTGGGCCAGTTCTTCGAGTGTGCGGGCCCAGGTGCGGAAGGACGTGTCGACGGGCGGCAGTTCGGCGGGGCGTCCCGCCTCGACTGCCCGCCAGGCGGTCTCCATGTCCGGGAGCAGGACGCGCCAGGACACGCCGTCGGTGACGAGGTGGTGGGCCATGAGGAGCAGCCTGCCGGGCTCGTCGCCCGCGTCGAACCAGACCGCCCTCACCATGACGCCGGCCTCGGGGTCGAGTGTCGCGCGGGCGGCGTGGGCGCCGTCCGCTACGGCCGTCCGCAGTGCGTCGGGGTCGAGCCCGGTGACGTCGACGCGGTGGATCCAGGTTCCGGGGTCCACGGCTCCCGCGGGTGGCACCGCGATGCTCCAGTCGCCGCGGTTGCCCTCCGGGCTGGTGGTCGATTGTTGGGTGCGGGTGAGTGCGTGCTGAGCGCGCAGTTCCCCGCGCCCCTCAACGGGCGCCTGCGGCAGCCCCTGCGCGTGGGTGGCCGCGGCCTCGGTGCCCTCCGGGGCCGCGGTTGCTTGTCGGGTGCTGGTGAGTGCGTGCTGGCCGCGCAGTTCCCCGCGCCCCTCAACGGGCGCGTTGCGGATCAGCGTGCCTCGTAGCATGGCGTGGCGGTCGGCCAGGGCTTGTAGGACCGTCGTCAGCTTCTGGTGGTCCAGGGTGGCCGGGGTGCGGACCAGGGCCGACTGGTGGTAGCCCTGGAAGGGGCCGCCCAGTTCGCGGAGCCAGTGCATGACCGGGGTGAGCGGCACGATGCCGGTTCCCTCGTCGGCGGGGCGGGTATCGGCGGCTCCGGTGGTGGTCGCCACCTCCGCGAGCCCGGCGACCGTGCGGTGCCTGAGCACCAGGCGCGGAGTGATCCGTACGTCCGCCGCGCGGGCCCTGCTGACGAGCTGCATCGCCATGATGCTGTCGCCGCCCAGGGTGAAGAAGTCGTCGTCGACGCCGACCTCGGCCAGGCCGAGCACATCGGCGAACACCGTGCACAGCGTCTTCTCCAGCTCGGTGCCGGGCGCGCGCCCCGTGGAGAGCGCGGAGAAGTCCGGGGCGGGCAGCGCGGCCCGGTCCAGCTTGCCGTTGGCGAGCTTCGGCAGCCGGTCCAGGAGGACCACGGCGGCCGGGACCATGTGGTCGGGCAGCTGTCCGCCGACGTGGGCCCGCAGCCGACCGGGGTCGGGCAACACCCCGGCGACCGGGACCACGTACGCCACGAGCAGTTTCCGCGTGCCCTCCTGACGGACCGTCACCACGCCCTGCGCGACGTCCTGGTGGGCGGTGAGTACGGACTCGATCTCGCCCGGTTCGATACGGAAGCCGCGGATCTTGACCTGGTCGTCGGCGCGGCCCAGGTAGTCCAGGTACCCGTCGGACGTCCAGCGGGCGAGGTCGCCGGTCCGGTAGAGGCGGGAGCCGGGCGCGTCCGCGAACGGGTTGGCGACGAAGCGCTCGGCCGTCAGCGCGGGGCGGCCCAGGTAGCCGCGGGCGAGGCCGCCGCCGGCCAGGTACAGCTCGCCCGTCACCCCGGGCGGGACCGGTTGCAGCCGGTCGTCCAGGACGTAGGCGCTGGTGCCAGCGACCGGGCGGCCGACGAGCGGGCGGTCGCTGTCGCGCACCCGGGCCACGAGCGCGTCGACGGTGGACTCGGTGGGCCCGTACAGGTTGAACGCCTCGGTGCCGTTCAGCCGTCCGAGCCGTTCCCAGAGGGCGCCCGGCACGGCTTCGCCGCCGACGCCGACGACCGCGAGGGGGCTGCTGCCGTCCTCGCGTACGAGGCCGGTCTCCGCCATCTGCGCCAAGAACGACGGGGTGACCTCCAGGAAGTCGAAGCCGTGCTCGACGACGGCCGCGGCGAGGAGGTCCGGGTCGCGGCGCGTCTCGTCGGAGACGACGTGGACGCAGTGTCCGTCCAGGAGCCACAGCTGCGGCTGCCAGGAGGCGTCGAAGGAGAACGCCCAGGCGTGTCCGGCACGCAGTTGCCGCCGACCGGTGATCGCCTTCGCGGGCTCGTACAGCGTCTCGCGGTGGCTGTGGAAGAGGTTGCCGACCGTCTCGTGGGTGATGACGACACCCTTGGGGCGGCCGGTGGAGCCGGAGGTGTAGATGACGTAGGCGGGGTGGCGCGGGGTCAGGGGCGCGATGCGGTCCCTGTCGGTCAGGTCGGTCGCGGGCTCGGCGGCGAGCAGTTCGGTGGTCGCCTCGGCGTCCAGTTCCAGGACCGGTGGGCCGTCCGCAGGGAGCAGGGGTGCGATCTGCCGGGTGGTGAGCGTCAGGACCGGGCGGGCGTCGGCGAGCGTGTCGTGCAGGTGGGCGGTCGGGGCGTCCGGGTCGAGCGGCAGGTAGGCGGCGCCCGCCTTGTGCACGGCGAGGATCGCGAGGAGCGTGCGGGCGGTGCGGGGCAGGGCGAGCGCCACGAGCCGTTCCGGTCCCGCGCCGTGGGCGACGAGCAGCCGGGCGAGCCGGTTCGCCTTGGCGTTGAGCTGGGCGAACGTCAGCTTGATGCCGTCGGAGGCGACGGCGGGGGCGTCCGGGGAGAGCGCGGCCTGCCGTTCGAAGAGGGCCGGCACGGTGGTCGGTCCGGCGAGCGGCGGCCGGTCGTTCCACTCGGTGAGGATGCGTCGGCGCTCGGCGTCGCCGAGGATGTCTATCCGGCTGATCGGGGTGTCGGGGGCGGCGACCACGGCCCGCAGCAGCCGCACGAGCCGTCCGGCGATCGCCTCGGCCGTCCGGCGGTCGAAGAGGTCGGTGCTGTACTCCAGTACGCCGTCGACGCCGCCACCGCCCTCCGCGTCAGGACCGCCGTCGCGTTCCACGAAGTCGAAGGAGAGGTCGAACTTGGCGCCGGTCGCGCCGGCTTCCTCCCGTCGGGCGTCCAGCCCGGCGAGGAAGTCCCCCGCACCGCCCGCGGCCAGGTACACGACCATGACCTGGAACAGCGGGTGCCGGGACAGTGAGCGGGCGGGGCTGAGCACGTCCACGACCCGTTCGAACGGCACGTCCTGGTGGTCGAAGGCGGCCAGGTCGGCCTCCCGGACGCGGGCGAGCAGTTCGCGGAACGCCGGGTCGCCGGAGGTGTCGGTGCGCAGCACCAGGGTGTTGAGGAAGAAGCCGACCAGGTCCTCCAGCGTCTCCTCGGTGCGCCCGGCGATCGGGCTGCCCAGCGGGATGTCCGTACCGGCGCCCAGCCTGGTCAGCAGAGCCGCCACGGCCGCCTGGACGATCATGAACATACTGACGTTGCCGGACCGGGCCAGCTCGCGCAGTCCCGCCGCCAGCTCCGGCTCCAGGGCCATGTCGACCACGCCGCCGCGGTAGCTGGCCTCCAGCGGGCGCGGCCGGTCGACGGGCAGCGCCAGCTCCTCCGGGAGACCTTCCAACGCCTGCTTCCAGAAGCCGAGTTGACGGGCCGCCAGGCTCCCCGGGTCCTTCTCGTCGCCGAGTACCGCACGCTGCCACAGGCTGTAGTCGGCGTACTGGACGGGCAGCGGTGCCCACGCGGGCGCCCGGCCCGCCGCTCGCGCCTCGTAGGCGGCGGCCAGGTCGCGGGTGAGCGGCCGGTCCGACCACTCGTCGCCCGCGATGTGGTGGAGCAGGAGCAGCAGGACGTGTTCGTCCTCCGCGGTGCGGAAGACGTGCACGCGCAGGGGCGCCTCCCGGTCCAGCTCGAAGCCGTACCCGGTGGCTTCGGCCAGCCGTTCCGCCAGCTCCTCCTCGCCGGTCACGGAGTCGGTCCGTACGGCGACCCCGGCCCTTTCCGGCTCCAGGATGAGCTGGTACGCCCGCCCGTCCTCCTCGGGGAAGACGGTGCGCAGCGGCTCGTGGCGGGCCACCAGGTCGTCGACCGCGCGCCGCAGCGCGTCGGCGTCGAGTGCGCCGGTGAGCCGCCAGACCAGCGGGATGTTGTACGTGGGACTGGGCCCCTCCACCCGGTACAGGACCCACAGCCGCTGCTGGGCGAAGGAGAGCGGCAGCCGCTCGGGCCGGTCCGCCGGGGCGAGGACGGGCAGGTCGGCGCGAGCGCCGTCGGCCGCCCCGTCGCGGAGTGCCTCGGCGAGACGGGCGGGCGTCCGGGCCTCGAAGACCGTACGCAGGGAGGCTTCGGCGCCGAGCACCGCGCGGACGCGGGCGGCGAGCCGCATGGCCACGAGGGAGTGGCCGCCGAGGACGAAGAAGTCGTCGTGGACACCGACCCGCTCCAGCCCCAGGACGTCGGCGAACAGCCCGCAGAGGATCTCCTCGCGTGGGGTGCGCGGGAGGGTGTCGGTGGTGCCGGCGGCGAAGTCGGGTGCGGGCAGCGCCCTGCGGTCGAGCTTGCCGTTGGGGGTCAGCGGCAGGGTGTCGAGGGCCATGAAGGCCGCGGGGACCATGTGCTCGGGCAGCTCGGCGGCGGCGTGGCGGCGCAGAGCTGCAGCATCCGTGACACCTGCCGGGCCCGGGACCACGTACGCGACGAGTCGCTGGCCGTGCGGGACGACGACGGCCTGGGCGACCGTGTCGTGCCGTCCGAGGACCGCCTCGATCTCGCCGAGTTCGACACGGAAGCCGCGGATCTTGACCTGGTCGTCGGTGCGGCCCAGGTATTCGACCGTGCCGTCGGACGTCCAGCGGGCCAGGTCGCCCGTGCGGTACATGCGCTCGCCGGGTCCGCCGTACGGATCGGCGACGAACCGCCCGGCGGTCAGGGCGGCGCGGTCGAGATAGCCGCGGGCCAGCTGGGCGCCCGCGAGGTACAGCTCCCCCGCCACGCCCGGCGGCACCGGGCGCAGCGCGGCGTCCAGGACGTACACGCGGGTGTTCCACACCGGCCGCCCGATGGGCACCGAGGTGGCGCCGGGGCGCACCTGGACCGCGGTGACGTCGACGGAGGCCTCGGTCGGCCCGTACAGGTTGTGCAGCTCGACCTCGCCGAGCGTGCGGTGGAAGCGGTGGGCGAGCGGGACGGGCAGGGCCTCGCCGCTGCACATCACGTACCGCAGGCCCGTGCACCCGGCGGCCGACGGTTCCTCCAGGAACAGTTGCAGCATCGACGGCACGAAGTGCGCGACCGTGACACCCTGCCCCTGGATCAGTTCGGCCAGATAACGGGGGTCCTTGTGGCCGTCCGGCCTGGCGACCACCAGGGCCGCCCCGGTGATCAGCGGCCAGAAGAACTCCCACACGGACACGTCGAAGCTGGACGGGGTCTTCTGCAGCACCCGGTCCGCACCCGTCAGCCCGTACGCGTCCTGCATCCACAGCAGGCGGTTCACGATGCCCGACTGCGGTACGACCACGCCCTTCGGCCGCCCCGTGGAACCGGAGGTGTAGATGACGTAGGCGGGACTCGACGGGTCGTACGCGGCGGGAAGGGCGCCCTCCGTCCCCTCGGGCAGGCGGTCGCGGATCACGCACACCGGGCGGGCGTCCGCCACCATGTACGCGAGGCGTTCCTGCGGGTAGTCGGCGTCCAGGGGCAGATAGGCGCCGCCCGCGCGATGCACGGCGAGCAGGGCGACGACCAGGTCCGCCGAGCGCGGCAGCGCGACGGCCACCGTGCGCTCGGGACCCACGCCCAGACCGGCCAGCACGCGTGCGGTGTGCTCGACTCGCGCGTCCAACTCGGCGTACGTCAGCCGCTGTTCGCCGAAGACCAGCGCGAGCGCGTCCGGTGTGCGGGCCGCCTGGGCACGGAACAGCTCGGGGAGGGTGGTGGGGGCCGTCTCGTGGGCTGTGGCGTTCCAGTCCGTGAGGACGAGCGCCCGCTCGGCCGGCGTCAGCACCTCCACCTCGCGCACCGGCAGGTCCGGTGTGCCGGCGACCTGTTCCAGCAGCCGGACAAGGCGTCCGGCGAGGTGCCGCGCCGTCGTCTCGTCGCACAGGTCGGCCGCGTAGTCGAGCAGCAGGACCAGCCGGTCCGACTCGTCGACGAAGGTGAAGTGCAGGTCGAACTTGGCCTGGCCGGTGTCCATGTCGAACCACTGGGTGGCCAGGCCCAGCAGGTCGGGGTCGCCGTCGGGGCGGTAGTGGTAGCCCAGCATCACCTGGAACAGCGGGTTGCGGCCCGCCACGCGCGGCGGGTTGACGGCCTCCACGACCCGGTCGAAGGGCAGGTCCTGGTGCTCGAAGGCGGCGAGCGCCGACTCACGCACACGTCCGATGAGTTGACGGAACGTCAGGTTGTCGCCCGACAGGTCGGTCCGCAGGACCAGGGTGTTGACGAAGAAGCCGACCAGCTCGTCCAGGCCGCTGTCCGTGCGGCCCGCGATAGGCGCGCCGAGCGGGATGTCGTCGCCCGCGCCGAGCCGGTGCAGCAGGGTCGCCGTGGCCGCCTGGAGGAGCATGAACATGCTGGTGCCGGTCTCGCCGGACAGCTCGCGCAGGGTCCGGCCGACCTCGGCGGGCACCTCGTGGCGGACCTTGCCGCCGAGTCCGGTGGGCTCGGCGGGCCGCGGCCGGTCCAGGGGCAGCGTCAGCTCCTCCGGGAGCCCGCTCAGGGTCCGCGTCCAGTGGTCGGTCTGTTCGTCGCCGACCTGGGCGAGCAGGTGTTCCTGCCACAGCGTGTAGTCGGCGTACTGCACCGGCAGTGGCGTCCAGCCGGGTGCTTCGCCCGCGACCCGGGCCGCGTACGCGGTGTTCAGGTCGGCCAGGAACGGCCGGTCGGACCATTCGTCGGTGGTGACGTGGTGCAGCACGACGGCCACCACGTGGTCGGCCGGACCGACCCTGAACACCTCGCAGCGCAGAGGGAGTTCGCGTGCCAGGTCGAAGGGGCGGCGCTGCGCCGACTCGATCAGCCCGTCCAGTGCCTGCTCCGCGCAGTCCGTCACGGTGAACCCGGGCGCGGCCTCGGAGGCCGGGACGATGACCTGGTAGGGCTCTCCGTCGTGCTCGTGGAACATCGTGCGCAGCGTCTCGTGCCGCCCCGCCACATCGCTCAACGCGGTCCTCAGCGCGTCGACATCGAGCGCTCCGCGCAGCCGGAAGACCAGCGGGAAGTTGTACGCGACACCGCTGCCGGTGATCCGTTCGACCAGCCACAGCCGCCGCTGGGCCGGTGAGAGCGGGATGCGGTCGGGGCGTACGGCGGGGGCGACGGCCGGGCGGGCGGGGCGTCCGGTGTCGGCCCGGGTGGCGAGCAGTTCGGGTGTCGGCGCCTCGAAGAGGTCGCGGATCGCCAGTTCGGCGCCCAGTTCGGTGCGGGCCCGGCTGATCAGCCGGGTGGCGAGCAGCGAGTGGCCTCCGAGGTCGAAGAAGTCGTCCTCCGCGCCGACTTCGGGCAGGCCCAGCACCTCGGCGAAGAGGCGGCACAGCACCTCTTCCTGCGGGGTGCGCGGGCCACGGCCGCTGCCGAGGGCGACGGCGGGTTCGGCGTCGGGCAGGGCACGTATGTCCAGCTTGCCGTTGTCGTTCATGGGCAGCCGGTCGAGGGTCACGAACGCGGCCGGGACCATGTACTCGGGCAACTGCTGCTTGAGGTCGTCGCGCAGCCGCCGCACGAGGCTGTTCGCGCCGCGCGCCGCGGTGGGCTCGTTGGCGTACGGGGCCTCACCGCCACCGGGGAGGTACAGCCCGGCGGTCCGCCCGGGACCGTCACCGCCATCACTGCCGATGCCGGTGTCGGCGATGAACACCGCGTCGTACGTGCCGGGTTCGCGGGACCAGGTCGTCAGGACCCGGCAGCCCAGCCGGGCGCCGAGGTCGTGCAGCGTCTCGGGGTCCACTCCCCCGGCGGCGCCCAGGCGGGCGTCGGGAACGCCGGTGAACCGCAGCGGGGTGACCGCGCGGACGAGGTCGGGCAGGTCGAGGTCGTCGGTGAAGCCGACCGACGGTACGCGTTCCAGGGTGAGGTCGGGGTCACCGGCGTACAGGACGGCGTCGTAGCGGTGCCGGGTCAGTTCGTTGTGGTGGCGGGCGCGCTTGGTGCGCAGGTCGACGCGGTGGCCGAGGGTGGTGAAGTAGTCGGGGTCGACGAGGAGTTCCTTCTCCAGGCGCAGCCCGCGTTCGACGGCCCGCTCAAGGCCCTCCCCCGTGACGCCCCTGGCCTGCTGGATCTCCGTCTGGAAGGTGCGGGCGAGGCGCAGGTTGCGGACGTCGCCGACGAACAGGGCGCCGCCCGGGGCCAGGAGACGCATCGCTCCGTCGATCACCGAGGTCAGGTAGTCGATGCTCGGGAAGTACTGGATGACGGAGTTGATGACGATCGTGTCGAAGTAGCCGTCGTCGGGCAGGCCGGTCAGGTCGTCGGCGGGCTGGGCGCGCAGGGTGACCCGCGCGGCCAACTCCGGGTCCCTGCGCAGCTCTTCGCCGATCTTGCGGATGACGGGGGCGGCGAAGTCGGTCGCCCAGTAGGCCTCGGCCTCCGGTGCGAGCTTGGAGAGCAGCAGACCGGAGCCGACGCCGATCTCCAGGATGCGGCGCGGCCTCAGCGAGCGGATCCGGGCGACGGTGGCCTCGCGCCACTCCCGCATCTCCTCGAAGGGGATGGGCTGCCCGTCGTACGAGGAGTCCCAGCCGGCGTAGTCCTCGGTGAAGACGGCGGTGCTGATCTCCTCGTACTCGTCGGAGTAGATCTCCTGCCACTCGCCGACCTGTTCGCGTTCGGCGCCGTCGCGGTCGTCGCCGGTGAGCGGGGCCGGGACGACATAACCGACGAGCCGTTCATCGCGGACGACGACGGCGGCGTGCGCGACCTGGGGGTGCCGGGAGAGCGCGGTCTCGATCTCGCCCAGCTCCACACGGTAGCCGCGGATCTTGACCTGGTCGTCGGTGCGGCCGAGGAAGTCGAGGTTGCCGTCGGGGTTGCGGCGTACGAGGTCGCCGGTGCGGTACATGCGCTCACCGGGTTCGCCGAAGGGGTCCGCGACGAACCGCTCGGCCGTCAGGCCGGGCCGCTCCAGATAGCCGCGGGCCAGACCGATGCCCGCGATGTACAGCTCACCGGGCACGCCCTCGGGCACGGGCCGCAGCCAGGCGTCCAGGATGTGGGCGCGGGTTCCGCGGATCGGACGGCCGACGGTCGGGGTGGGGCTGTCGAGGGTGCCGCCGCCGAGGGTGTTGATGGTGTACTCGGTCGGCCCGTAGAGGTTGTAGCCGTACGTGCCCTCGGTGTCGCGGAGCCGGTTCCACACGGTCTCGGAGACGGCCTCGCCGCCGAGCAGCACGAGCGGCGGCCGGTGGCCCTCCAGCAGGCCCTGTTCGATGAGCAGGGCCGCGTAGGTGGGTGTCACGTTGATGACGTCGACGCGGTGGGTCTCGCAGTACGCGACCAGGGCCTCGGCGTCGCGCCGCAGCTCCTCGTCGCAGATGTGCACCTCGTGGCCCTCGACGAGCCACAGCAGCTCTTCCCACGACATGTCGAAGGCGAACGACACGGTGTGCGCGATGCGCAGGCCGCGCCCGCCCGCCGAGGCGATGGCCGGTTCGAAGATCTCCCGCTGGTGGTTGAGCTGCATGTTGGTGAGGCCGCGGTAGGGCGTGACGACACCCTTGGGCCGGCCGGTGGATCCGGAGGTGTAGATGACGTACGCGGGATGCTCCAGGCTGAAGACCCGGCGCTCCAAGTCGGCCGGCAGGGCGGCGAGTTCGGCGGCCACCTCCGGGTCGTCGAGGAGGGCGCGGGGGGTGTCGGCCGCCGCCAGTCGCGCTGAGACGGCCGCGTTGGACAGGAGCAGGGCGGGCCGGGCGTCCTGGAGCATCGCCACGAGGCGGTCGTCCGGGTAGTCCAGCTCCAGGGGCAGGTACGCGGCGCCCGTGCGCAGCACGGCGAACAGCGCGACGACCATGTCGAGGGAGCGGGGCAGTCCGAGCGCGACGACCCGCTCGGGCGCGGCGCCCCGGGCGAGCAGCAGCCGCGCCATGCGGTTGATGCGGGCGTCGAGTTCGGCGTAGGTGAGGGTCTGGTCGCCGAAGACGAGCGCGGTGGTGTCGGGCGTGGCCAGGGCCTGCGCGGCCAGCAGGTCGGCGATGGTGTCCTCGGGGTCGGGCACCCGTCCCTCGGCCCGTACGCGCTCCAGTTGGGCCTGCTCGGCGGGGAGTTGTGCGTCGAGTCGGCCGACGGGGGCTTCGAGGTCGTGGGTGAGCCGGTCCAGGAGCAGGGTGAACCGGTCGAGGAGTTCCTGGGCCTGCGGGCGTGCGATGACGTCGGCCCGGTGGGTCAGGGTGACCTGGATGGAGCGGCCGGGGGTGACGACGAGGTTGACCGGGTAGTGCGTGGCGTCGACGTTGGCGACGGCGGTGGCCCCGTGGCGGTCGCTCAGTTCGGCGAGGCGTTCCTCGGTGTCGCTGTTGCGCAGCACGAAGAGGGTGTCGAACAGTCGCCGGTGTCCGGTCTCGGCCTGCAGCACACCGAGGCCCAGGTACTCGTACGGCATGACGGCGAGGCGTTCGTCCTGGACGCGGCGCAGCAGGGTGAGTACGGGTTCGGCCGGGTCGTAGGCGATCCGGGCGGGGACGGTGTTGAGGAACATGCCGATGACGTTCTCGATCTCCGGCACCTCGCTCGGCCGGCCCGCGACGGTGGTGCCGAAGACGACGTCACCGCGGCCGGTCGCGCTCGCCAGGGTCAGCCCCCAGGCGGCGTTGAGGACGGTGTTGAGGGTCAGTCCGTGCCGGCGGCCGAGGTCGCGCAGCCGTGTCCCCACCTCGTCCGGGACGAACGCGTCGAGGCTTTCGGGGATGTCCGGTTCGAGGCCCTGGTCGGCGGCGGCGAGCAGGGTCGGTTCGTCGAGTCCGGCCAGGGCGGTGCGCCAGGCGGCGGTGGCGACGGCCGTGTCCTGGACCTCCAGCCAGGTCAGGTAGTCGCGGTACGAGCCGGGGGCGGCCAGACCGCTCGGGTCGCCGCCGGACGCGTACAGGGCGAAGAGCTGGTCGAGGAAGAGCCACGCCGACCAGCCGTCCCACAGGAGCAGATGGCGGCCGATGACCAAGCGGTCGCCGCGCTCCTCGCCGAGGCGGATGACGAGGATGCGGAAGAGCAGGGGGCGGGTCAGGTCGAAGCGGCGGGATCGTTCGGCGTCCGTCAACTCCCGGAGCCGGGCGTCCTGTTCGGCGGCGGGCAGGCCGGAGAGATCGATCTCTTCGAGGGGGATCTCGGGGTCGCGGACGATGAACTGCACCGGCTGGCGCAGTCCTTCACTGGTGAACCCGGCGCGCAGGCTGGGGGTGCGGTCCAGCAGGGCCCGTACGGCGGTGCGCAGGCGGTCCGTGTCGAGCGGGACGGCGATGTCGAACGACTCGTGGACGGTGTAGACGTCCAGGGTGCCGGCGTCGTACGTGGAGTGGAAGAACAGACCTTCCTGGAGCGGGGCGAGGGGCCAGATGTCGTCCACCGGGCCGGGGCTGAGGCGGTGGACGCGCTCGGTCTCCTCGGCGGTGAGGGCGAAGTCGGAGCGCGGGGAGCTCGTCTCGGCGACCGGGGTGGCCGCCGCCGCGAGGGCCGCCGGGGTGCGGTGCTCGAAGACGTCACGGGGGTTCAGGTCCAGGCCGGCCCGGCGGGCGCGGCTGGAGACACCGATCGAGGTGATGCTGTCGCCGCCGAGCATGAAGAAGTCGTCGTCGATACCGACCTCGTCGAGCTTCAGCACCGCCGCGAAGATCCCGGTGAGCGCTGCCTCCCGCTCGTCCCGGGGCGCGCGCACCTCGGCCCGTACCGTCTGCGGGGCGGGCAGTGCGGCGCGGTCGAGCTTGCCGCTGGGGGTGAGCGGGAGGGCGTCCAGGACGACATAGGCGCCGGGCACCATGGGCTCGGGCAGAACGTCGGCGAGTGCGGCCTGGAGGTCGGCGGGCTCGGGGTGTGCGTCGCGGGCGGGGACCACGTAGGCGACGAGCGCGCTGCCGCCGCTGCCGGTGGAGGTGACGGTGACGGCGGCCTGGGCGACGGACGCCTGGCGGGCCAGCGCGGCCTCGATCTCGCCGAGTTCGACGCGGTTGCCGCGGATCTTGACCTGGCGGTCGGTGCGGCCCAGGTACTCCACGACTCCGTCGGCGCGACGGCGTACGAGGTCGCCGGTGCGGTACATGCGCTCGCCGGGCCCGCCGTAGGGGTCGGCGACGAACCGCTCGGCGGTCAGACCGGGCCGGGCGTGGTAGCCGCGGGCCAGCTGGACGCCGGTCAGGTACAGCTCGCCGGGCACCCCTTCGGGGACCGGGCGCAGGCAGGAGTCCAGGACGCGCAGACCGGTGTTCCACACCGGCCTGCCGATGGGCACGGTCGTGCCCGGCGTCCCGTCGTACGGGTGGTACGTGACGTCGACGGCGGCCTCGGTGGGGCCGTACAGGTTGTGCAGCGGCACCCCCGTGAGGTCGCGCCAGCGGGCCGACGCGGCGGTGGGCAGTGCCTCGCCGCTGCTGAAGACGCGCCGCAGGGAGGCGGCCCACGTGGGGTCGTCGGTGATGTCCGGTGACTGCAGGAACGCTTCGAGCATCGACGGCACGAAGTGCAGGGTGGTGACGCCCTGTTCGCGGATCAGCCCGGCGAGGTAGGCGGGGTCGCGGTGGCCGTCCGGGCGGGCGAGCACGACCGTGGCGCCCTCGCACAGCGCCCAGAAGAATTCCCAGACACTGACGTCGAAGCTCGCCGGGGTCTTCTGCAGCACCCGGTCGTCGGCGGTCAGTCCGTACTCGCCCTGCATCCAGGCCAGCCGGTTGACGATGGCGCGATGGGTGACGACGACACCCTTGGGGAGGCCGGTGGAGCCGGAGGTGTAGATGAGGTAGGCGGGGTCGTCGGGACCGGCCTGGGCGGCTGGGGTGGCGGCTTCCGGCTGCTCGTCGGCCGGGGCGTCCACCAGCAGGTGGGTGAGGCCCGGGACCTCGGGCAGCCGGTGGGCGGTGCCGGAGGTGGTGACGACCGTCGTCGCTCCGGAGTCGGTGAGCATGTGGGCCACCCGGTCGGCGGGGTAGTCCACGTCGACGGGGAGGTAGGCGGCCCCGGCCTTGAGCACGCCGAGCAGGGCGACCATGAGGTGGGCGGAGCGCGGGACGGCCACCGCGACGACGGTGCCGGGCCCGGCGCCGGTCGTGACGATTCTGCGGGCCAACCCTGCAGCCTCGGCGTCGAGTTGCGCGTACGTGAGGGTCTCGTCCTCGTACACGACCGCCGTGGCACGCGGGGTGCGGGCGATCTGGGCCGCGAAGGCGGCGGCGAGGGTGGTGGCGGGCACCTCCCGGCGTTCGCCGGCCGGGTGAGCGTCGGACAGCTCCGCCGCGGAGAGCAGTTCCACGGCGGCGGCCGGCTGCCCGGGGTCGGCGGCCAGGGCGTGCAGGATCCGGGTGAGGCGGTCGGCGATACGGCGGACGGCGTCGGCGTCGAGCCGCTGGGCGTGGTGCTTGAGCCGCAGGTCGAGACGGCGGCCCGGCTTCACGATCAGGGCGAGCGGGTAGTGGACGGCGTCGTGGAACTCGTGGCCCGTGAGCCGGACTCGGCCGGAGGGGTCGGCGAGGCCGGTGGCGGCCGGGTAGTTCTCGAAGACGACGAGGGTGTCGAACAGCTCGCCGGTGCCCGCGAGCCCCGCGACCCGCTGGATCTCGGCGAGGCCGAGGTGCTGGTGGTCGAGAAGAGCGGCCTGCTCGTCCTGGAGCCGCCCGAGAAGGCCCGCGAGGGTGTCGGAGGGCTCCCAACGGAAGCGGGTGGGAAGGGTGTTGATGAACAGCCCGACCATGGACTCGATGCCCTCGACCTCGGCGTCCCGGCCGGAGACCGTGGTGCCGAACACCACGTCCTGCCGGGCGGTCAGCCGTCCGATCAGCAGGCCCCAGGCGCTCTGGACGACCGTTCCCAGTGTCACGCCCAGTTCGCGGGCGCGGGCCGACAGCCGGGCGGTGACCTGCTCGGACAGTTCGACACGGACCTGTGCGGGCGTGATCGGCGTGCCGTCGGCGGGCGTCTCGACGAGCCGGGTGGGCTCCTCGATCCCGGCGAGCGCGTCCCGCCAGGTCTCGCGCGCGGCGCCGCGGTCTGCGGCGGCGAGCGTGCGCAGATACGTCCGGTACGGGGCGACCTCGGGCAGCGGGGCCGGGCTCTCGCCGTAGGAGGCCAGCAGCTCGCGGTGCAGGACAGGCAACGACCAGCCGTCCGCGACGCTGTGATGGAACGTCAGCAGCAGACGGGCGCGGTCCTCACCGAACCGGATGAACGCGCAGCGCAGCAGGGGCGGGCGGGCGAGGTCGAAGCGGCGGGAGCGCTCCTCGATGGCGACCGCGTCGGCGGCATCCGGTTCCGCCGACAGGTCCACCTCGCGCCAGGGCAGTTCCAGCCCCTCGGCGATCATCTGCACGGGGCGCCCGTCGGCGAGCGGGCGGAAGCAGGCCCGCAGCGGGGCGTGCCGGTCGAGGACACGCTGGGCGGCCCGGCGCAGCGCCTCCGCGTCGACCGGGCCGGACAGTTCGAGGGCCTGCTGGACCACGTAGGCGTCGTGGTCGGCGCCGTCGACGAGGGCGTGGAAGTAGAAGCCCTCCTGGAGGGGGCTGAGCGGCAGCAGCTCCTGCACGGTGACCGGGTACTCGCCCTGCAGCTCGGCGAGTTCGGCGTCGGTGAGCACGACGAGCGGAGGCTGCCCGCCGGGAGCCGCCGTGGCGGTGCCGGTGTCCGCGTCCGCATCGGCGCGGACGCTCGCCGCCTCGGCGAGGGCCGCGACCCTCCGGTGCCGGAAGACATCGCGGGAGCTGAGCCGTAGCCCGGCCCGGCGGGCGTGGATGAGCAGTTGGATGGCCGTGATGCTGTCGCCGCCGAGGGCGAAGAAGTCGTCGTCGATGGTCGTCGAACGCAGGCCGAGCACTTCGGCGTAGGCCGCGCACAGCACTTCCTCGCGGGCGTCGCGCGGCGGGCGGCCGGAGCTGAGGGCCCCGTAGTCCGGCACCGGGAGCGCGGCGCCGTCGAGCTTGCCGCTGGGGGTGACCGGGAGGCGGTCCAGGGGGACGACGGCGGACGGGACCATGTACTCCGGCAGCTGCTCGGACGCGTACGAACGCAGCGCCTTCATCAGGGAGTTCACGTCACGGAAGGGCGCCGGACGGTTGGCGTGCGGCACGGTTCCGGACGGCCGGTACACCCTGCCCGACGCGTCGGCCAGGCCGTCGCCGGGGCCGAACACGACGTCGAGACTGCCGTCGTCAGCGACCCCGTTCCAGGTGACGACGGCCGTCAGCCCGTGCCGGGCGGCGAGCTCGTGAAGGACCTCAGGGTCCGGCGCATCAGCGGGAGACACGGCACGGCTGCTGTCGTCGAGCGCGGACAACGCGGCCAGATCCTCGGCGAGCCGAACATTGGGCAGACCGGTGACGCGGAGGGGGGTCGCACACCCGGCGAGCATGACACCGAGCGCACCGATCCCCCGCGGGCCACCCGCGGGACCACCGTCCCTGACCAGATCGGCCCAGGCGACCTCGCCGCCTTCGACCGGGCCGCTCGGGTTGGCGGGGTCGACCGAGGCCGTCGGGCGGGCCACCTCCGCCGAGCCGGTCGGGCCGGTCGGGTCCGCCAAGCCGTTCAGCCGGGCCGCGTCGGCTGAGGCGGCAAGGCCGTTCCGGCCGGCCGGAGTGGTCGGAGTGGTCGCAAGGCCGCCGGCCGGGGCCGAGCCGCCGACCGCCGGGGCACCGGCTGCGGCCGGGTCGTCCCCCGCGATCGGGGCGCCCGCCGTACTCGGGGCGCCCGTCGCCGCCGCAACACCGGCCCCGGGCGGCGTGTGCTTGGTCAGGACCACGTCGTAGCGGTATCGCGTCAGTTCGTTGTGGTGGGTGCCGCGCTTGACCCGGATGTCGGCGTCGAAGCCGTCGAGGGTCGCGAAGTAGTCGGGGTCCAGCAGGAGTTCGCCCTCCCAGGCGAGCGACCGTTCCACGGCGGTCCGCAACGCCTGCTTGTCGCCCGGGTCGGCCGCACGGCGCGTCTCCACCGCCGCGCGCAGGACGCGTAGCAGCCGGGCGTTGCGCACGTCACCCACGAACAGCCGTCCCCCCGGGGCCAGCAGCTCGGAAGCGGCGCCGATGACGTCGGTGAGGTAGTCGGCGCCGGGGAAGTACTGGGCGACGGAGTTGAGGACGACCGTGTCGAAATAGGCCCGGGGCAGCCCGGCGGTGTCGTGCGCGGGCCGGGCGCTCAGCTGCACCCGGCCGGCCAGTTCCGGTACCGCGTCGACCTGCGCGCGCAGCGCCCGTACCGCCTCCTCGGAGAGGTCGGTGCCCCAGTACGCCTCGCAGCCGGGCGCGATCCTGGAGAGGATCAGACCGCTGCCGACGCCGATCTCCAGCACGCGGCGCGGCGCCAGTTCCTGGATGCGCGTGACGGTCGCCTCGCGCCACTCCCGCATCTCCGCGACGGGGATGGGCAGTCCGTCGTACATGCTGTTCCAGCCGGCGAAGTTCTCCCGGAAGCCCGCGGACGCTCCACGACGGCCCTCGGACGCTTCGCGAGAGCCCGCGGACGTGTCCCGGCCGCCCTCGGAGCCCGCCGCCGCGTACAGCAGTTCGTGCAGGTCCTTCCACTCCTGGACCTGCTCGCCGAAGTCCCGGTCCACGTCCAGCGAGGGAACCACGTAGGCGGCGAGCCTGCGGTCGCCCGGGCGGTCCTCGCGGACCAGGACCGCGGCCTGCTCCACGGCCGGGTGGGCGCGCAGCACGGACTCGATCTCGCCGGGTTCGATACGGAAGCCGCGGATCTTCACCTGCGCGTCGGCACGCCCCAGGAACTCCAGCCGGCCGTCGTCCTTCCATCGCACCAGGTCACCGGTGCGGTACAGCCGTTCGCCGGGCGCGCCGAACGGGTCGGCGACGAACCGTTCGGCGGTCAGGTCGGGCCGCCCGAGGTAGCCGCGGGCGAGTCCGGCGCCGCCGAGGTAGAGCTCTCCCGGGACACCGGCCGGTACGGGCCGGAGCCGGGCGTCGAGCACATAGGCCCGGGTACCGGGGTCGGGGACGCCGATCGGCACGATCGTGCCGGCGGGGGTGTCGGGGTCGCACAGCCCGAGCGTGGAGTTGGTGGTCGCCTCGGTCGGGCCGTACGCGTTGAACATCATCCGGCCGCGCGCGTACCGCCCGACCAGCTCGGGCGAGACACGCTCGGTGCCAGCGAGCAGCGTGGCGGGCGGCAGTTCGACGTCCTCCGGCATCGCGGCGAGCAGCGCCGGCGGGAGGATCATGAAGGTGATGCCGTTGGCGTGCGCGTAGTCGGCGAGCGGTGCGCCGGGCACCCGCAACTCGGCGGGTACGACGACGAGTCGGCCACCGGAGAGCAGCCCGAGGCACAGATCCCAGAACGCGACGTCGAAGCTCGGCGACGCGAACTGCAGGACCCGGCTGTGCGGTCCGATCCCGAACCGCTCGGTCTGCGTGGCGACCAGCTTGGCGACGCCCGCGTGGGAGAGCACCACGCCCTTGGGCCGGCCGGTGGAACCGGAGGTGTAGATGACGTAGGCGGCGTTCTCGACCGAGAGGGGACGCACGGGCCCGCCGGGCTGATACTCCGTCAACTCCCTTACGGTGTCGGCCGCGTCCAGGACCACAACCTCCATGCCCTCGCACGGCGGGATGTCCGCCGCGACCTCGGCGGTGGTCAGCAGGCAGGCGGGTCGCGCGTCGGCCAGCATGTACGAGATGCGGTCGGCCGGGTAGTCGGTGTCCACCGGCAGATAGGCGGCGCCGGACTTCAGTACGGCGACCTCGGCGACGACCAGCTCGGCCGAGCGGGGCACCGCGAGGGCCACCACGCGTTCGGGTCCGGCGCCGCGCGCGACGAGGGCGTGGGCCAGCCGGTCGGCCCGGTCGTCGAGTTCCGCGTAGGTGAGCCGGGTGTCCTCGAAGACCAGCGCGATCTCGTCGGGCCGCTCACGCACCTGGTCGGCGAACATCTCCGGCCAGGTCCGCAGGGGGACATCGTGGTCGGTGTCGTTCCACTCCTCCAGGACGCGGTGCCGTTCCTCGGCGTCCAGCAGGTCCAGTTCGCCGACCGGGGTGTACGGCCGGGCGACCGCGTCGGCCAGCAGGGTGGCGTAGTGGCTTGCGGCGCGCAGCGCGGTCCCGTCCCGGAAGAGGTCCTGCCGGTACGTCACCCGGACCTCACCGGCGCGGACTTCGAGCGAGAGGTCCAGCGAGCCGCCCGAGGCGCCACCGGCAAGGCCACCGGAGGGGCCGCCAGAGGGGTCGCCGGAGGGCCCGTCGGAGGGGTCCTCGGACATCGGCGACCCGAAGGCCGTGTTGAACAGCAGCCCGCCGCCCCGGGTCGGCTGCGGCCGCAACCAGCCGACCAGCGCGGCCGGTTCGATACGGTGGGCCTCGGCCTCCTCGCACGCCTCACGGACGCGCCGGACCAGTTCGGCGAACCCGGTTCCGCCGTCGAGGGTCACCCGGACCGGCAGTCCCCGGTACCCGACGGTGAGGTCGTGCGCCCCGCCGTAGCGGTGCAGCAGCGCCACGAACGCGGACAGGAGGGTGACCTCGTCGGCCGTCGCGTCCAGCGTGCGGCTGATCGTGCGCGGCTCGCCGCCGGGGTGGAGCGGATACGGGAAGTCGACCGGGAGGACCGCCTCCTGGGGGAGGGGGTCGAGCCGTCGACGCCAGTACGCCGTCACATCGACCTCGTCGACACCGGACACACGTGATTCGAAACCGGACACAGCTGACCGTGCCTCCAGAGTGTGCGGAACCGGCTCAGCCGGAGGACCGCAGGTCATACTAAGGTAAGGATTACCTAACCAAAAGGCCCAGTCTCGGCGGACCCAGTCCCCCGCACTACGATTAAGGCCTGCCTAACCTAAGGGAGCTGGCCGTTGGAGACCGCAAGGTGACGGGTAAGAGAGTGCGCCCTGTCCTTCTCGTGACACTGCTGGGTACCGTCCTGGCCGTCCTCTGTCTGCTGTCACTGGCACTCGGCGCGGCCAACATCCCGCCGGACCAGGTGATCTCGGCCGTATTCGGTGAGGCACCGAGCCGGTTCGTGGACAACGTCATCTGGTCGGCACGCGTGCCGCGCACCGCGCTCGGGCTCACCGCGGGCGCGGCCCTCGGGCTGGCCGGGGCACTGATGCAGGCCCTGACCCGCAACCCGCTCGCCGACCCCGGAGTACTGGGGGTCAGCGCGGGCGCCGCCTTCGCCATCGTGCTCGCCGTCGGCGTGCTCGGCATCAACTCGCTGTACGGATATGTGTGGTTCGCGTTCGGCGGGGCGCTGATCGCCACGGTGGCCGTCTATCTGCTGGGCGGCCTCGGGCGGTCCGGGATGACCCCGGTGAAACTGGCGCTCGCGGGCATCGCGGTCACCTCGATGCTGTGGTCGTTCACGCAGGCCATCGTGCTCACCGACGTGGACGCGCTCAACAAGTACCGCTTCTGGTCGGCCGGTTCGCTCGCGGAGGCGGACAACGGCATGGTCTGGCGGGTCCTGCCCTTCCTCGTCATCGGCGCGGTCCTGGCACTGGCCTGCGCCCCGGCCCTCAACAGCCTGGCCCTCGGCGACGACGTGGCGGCCTCGCTCGGCCGGCGCCTCGGCCTGGTCCGGCTGGCGGGCGTCGCGGCGATCACCCTGCTGACGGGGGCCGCGGTCGCGGTCATCGGCCCGGTGGTCTTCATCGGCCTGGTGGTCCCCCATGTGGCCCGCGTGCTCGCCCAGTCGGCGGGCATCGGCCCCGACCAGCGCTGGCTGCTGCCCCTGTCGGCGGTCCTCGCTCCCATCCTGCTGCTCGCCGCGGACATCCTCGGACGCCTCGTGGCACGGCCCACCGAGATCCAGGCGGGTGTCCTGGTCGCCTTCATCGGCGGTCCGTTCTTCATCGCCATGGTCCGTCGGCGCAATCTGGCGGAGGTGTGAGCGTGCCGAACCAAGACACGGAAACCGTTCTCAAGTCCCGGCCTGGCGGGCCTCGTTCGGCCGCCGGCGCCGCCCACCACCGCACGTACCGGCTGGCGCTCCCGCCCGTCTCCGGCGTGTTCCGCCCCCGTCTGGTCGCCCTGTCCGCGGTGCTCGCCGCGGGCACCTTCGTCCTGTTCTGCTGGGGTCTGACGACCGGCGACTACCCGATCGGCTTCACCGACGTCGTACGGGCCCTGTTCGGCTCCGGTGACCCCGGCACCGTCCTCGTCGTGGAGGAACTGCGGCTGCCCCGCGCCCTGGTCGGACTCCTCGCCGGGATCGCCTTCGGGGTCTCCGGCGCGCTCTTCCAGACCATGACCCGCAACCCGCTGGCCAGCCCCGACATGATCGGCCTCACCCAGGGCGCGGGCACCGCCGTGGTCGCGGGCATCGTGCTGGGCTGGGACGGCGGCCTCGGCACGCAGGCCCTCGGCCTGCTCGGCGCCCTGGTCACCGCCCTGACCGTGTACGCGCTGGCCTGGCGGCGCGGCACCACCGGGTACCGCATCATCCTGGTCGGCATCGGCGTGGCCTGGATCTGCACGAGCGCCACCGACTACCTGGTGGCCAAGGGCGGACGCTTCCAGGCGCAGGCCGCGCTCGGCTGGCTGGTCGGCAACCTCAACGGCCGCACCTGGGACCAAGTGGGCCCGCTGGCCATCGCGTTGGCGGTGTTGCTGCCGACTGCCCTGCTCCTCGGCCGGCTGCTGCGCACACTCCAGTTGGGCGACGACGTGGCCACCGGCCTCGGTACGCGCGTCCAGCCCGTACGCCTCGCCATCCTGCTCACCGGGGTCGGCCTGATCGCCTTCGCCACCGCGTCCGCGGGTCCGGTGGCCTTCGTGGCACTCGCCGCCCCGCAGATCGCCCAGCGGCTGGCCGGCACGGCCTGGCCGCCCACCGTCGCCTCGGGACTGACCGGGGCGCTTGTGGTCCTGGGCGGCGACCTCATCGCCCGTACGCTCGTCTCCGGCACGGAACTGCCGGTCGGCATCGTCACCGGTGTGCTCGGCGCGCCGGTCCTGCTCTGGCTGCTCGTCCGCGCCAACCGCGCGGGCTCAGGAGGTTGATCCCATGTCGGCTGAACCCTTGTCGACCCCCGACCCCGATCCCGATCCCGATCCCGACCTGCGGGCGAGCGGTCTGCGACTGGCGTACGACAACCGGCTGGTGGTCGACGGTCTCGACCTCGCCGTGCCGCCCGGCCGGATCACGGCCATCGTCGGCGCCAACGCGTGCGGCAAGTCAACCCTGTTGCGGGCGCTCGCCCGGCTGCTGGCCCCCAAGGAGGGTGCCGTACACCTCGACGGCCGGGCACTGCACTCCATCCCGAGCAGGGAACTGGCCCAGCGGCTCGGCATCCTGCCGCAGAGCCCCGTCGCCCCAGAAGGGCTGACCGTCATCGACCTGGTCAACCGGGGGCGCTCACCGCACCAGACCTGGTGGCGGCAGTGGTCGAAGGCGGACGAGCAGGCCGTGCACCAGGCGCTGGCCGCCACGAACATGACGGACCTCGCCGACCGGCCCGTCGACGAACTCTCCGGCGGCCAGCGGCAGCGCGCCTGGATCGCCATGGCGGTCGCCCAGGGCACGCCGGTCCTGCTCCTCGACGAGCCGACGACGTACCTCGACCTGGCACATCAGATCGACGTCCTGGACCTGGTCACCGACCTCAACCGCCGGGAGAACCGCACGGTGGTGATGGTGCTCCACGACCTCAACCAGGCGTGCCGCTACGCCGATCACGTCGTCGCCATGAAGTCCGGAAAGATCGTCGCGGAGGGAACCCCGGCGGAGGTCATCACCGCGGAAACGGTGGAAGACGTCTTCGACCTGACCTGCCGCATCACCCTGGACCCGGTAAGCAACACTCCCTTGGTCATCCCCATGGGCCGCCACCACAGCACCCCCTTGGAACCGGCAGTCCCAGCAGCAGACTGAGGAAACCCCTTGGGGGGAGGCGCCCCGAAGGGCGCCACCCCCGCAAGGGGCGCGGGGAACGGCGCAATCTTTTGGTCTTTGGGGGCGCGGGGAACGGCGCTCTCTTTTGCCGTTAGGGGCGCGGGGAACGGCGCAATCCTTTCGCCTTTAGGGGCGCGGGGAACTGCGCAATCCGTTTGCCTCCAGGGGGCGCGGGGAACCGCAACCGACCTACACCCCCCGGCAGCCCCCGTCCGGCAGGACACTCGTCCCGACCCCGACCCCGCCCCCACCGACCAGCCCGTCAAGAAGCGCATGCGGCGCCCGCCCGTCAAGAACCCGGGCAACGCCCACCCCACCCCGCACGGCCCGCAGACAGGCCTCCATCTTCGGCCCCATCCCCCCGTTCAGCCCGGGCAGCACCCGCTCCAACTCCCCCGCCCCGATCCGGTCGACGACCCGGTCGGAGCGGGGCCAGTCGGCGTACAGCCCCGGCACATCGGTGAGGACAACGAATACCCGCGTCCCGAGCGCGGCGGCCAACGCCCCCGCGGCCGTGTCCGCATTGACGTTGTAGACCTGCCCGTCCTCGCCCCGTCCGACGGAGGAGACGACCGGGATGTGGCCACCGTCCAACAGAAGCCGTACGACAGTGGTGTTGACCCGTGCCACATCCCCGACCAGTCCGATGTCGACGCTCTCACCGCCGACTTGGGCGTACCGCTTGACGGCGGTGAGGGTGTGCCCGTCCTCGCCGCTGAGACCCACCGCGTGCGGCCCGTGCTCGTTCAGCAGTCCGACCAGGTCCTTCTGGACCTTGCCGGACAGCACCATCCGTACGACCTCCATGGTCTCGGGGGTGGTGACCCGGAGCCCGTCGAGGAAGTCGGACTTGAGCCCGAGCCGGTCCAGGTGGGCGGCGATCTGCGGGCCCCCGCCGTGCACGACGACCGGCCGGACACCGGCCCCGTACAGGGTGAGGACGTCCTGCGCGAAGGCCCGCCGGAGCGTGTCGTCGGTCATCGCGTGGCCGCCGTACTTGACGACGACCGTGTGCCCGCGCAAGGGCTCCAGCGCCACGAGCCGCTCGGCGAGGCCGACGGGTACGGTGCCGTCGGCCACCGCGCCCGTCAAAGCCGTGTCCGCCGAAGCCGTGTCGGCCACGACCGCGCCGCTCACCGCCGTGCCGCTCACGGGCGACCCGTGAGATAGCCGCCCATCGTGCGGAAGTAGTCCGTCGCCGCGTGCTCCGCCCCGTCCTCCGTGCGGACCCGCTTGACGACCAGCCCGCGCAGCCGCCCGTTCCTCGCCTCCGTTCCGGCAACGATGACCACGCCGTCACCCTCGCGGATGAAGACGCGCCCCGGAGTGCCGCCGTAACGGCCCTCCGACACCGCGGACTCGACGATCCGGATGCGCTGCCCGCGGTGGTGGGTGAAGGCGTTCGGGTACGGGTCGCACTGGGCCCGTACCAGCCGCTCGATGTCCTCCGCCGGCCAGGTCCAGTCGATACGGCTGTCCTCCAGGGACCGCTTGTGGAAGAAGCTGGCCCGGCTGCGGTCCTGCGGTATCCACTGGGCGCGGCCCGAGGCGATCAGGTCGAGCGACTCGTTCACGACCGGGCCGATCAGATCGACCGTGCGGTGGAACAGGTCGGCGACGGTGTCGGCCGCGCCGACCGGTACGGCCCGCTGCAACAGGACGTCACCGGCGTCGAGTTCCTCGTTCATCCGGTGCGCGGTGACACCGACCTCCCGCTCGCCGTTGATGAGGGCCCAGATCAGCGGGGAGAAGCCCGCGTAGGCCGGGAGCAGCGAGTCGTGGATGTTGAGCGTGCCGTGGGGCGGCAGGTCGAAGACCTCCTGGGGCAGCACGGTGCGCCAGTTGTTGGCGACGATCAGGTCCGGTTCCGCGTCCTTGAGTGCGGCGATGAGCTCGGGGTCGTCGGGCCGGTTGCGCAGCAGCACCGGTACGCCGTGCTTCTCGGCCAGGTCGGCCACCGAGTCGTCCCAGATCTTCTCGTACACGTGGTCGCTCTTGGGGTGGGTCACGGCCATGACCACCTCGTGGTCGGAGTCCAACAGAGCCTGGAGGGTGCGATGCCCCCAGGTCTGGTAGCCGAACATGACGACCCGCATAGTCGATCCTCTCTTAGGACACACCATTGCAAGGTAAGGCTAACCTTATTTAACATCAGTGGCGCCTAGGGGAAGGAAAAGTTGCGGTGAACGCACTGCACGACGAACCGGACGCCGTCCTTGACGTGCTCGGTATAGGGTTTGGGCCGTCAAATCTCGCACTGGCCATTGCGGTTGAGGAACACAACGCCCAAGCCGCTCCGGAGAACCGGATCCGCGCGGGATTCCTGGAGCGTCAGCCGTCGTTCGGCTGGCACCGGGGCATGCTCATCGAAGACGCCACGATGCAGGTGTCCTTTCTCAAGGACCTGGTCACCATGCGCAACCCGACCAGCGACTTCAGCTTCCTGTGTTTCCTGCGGGAGCGGGGCAGGATGGTGGACTTCCTCAACGCCAAGACGCTGTTCCCCCTGCGGATCGAGTTCCACGAGTACTTCGAGTGGGCCGCCGCCCGGGTGGCGCACCTCGTCGACTACTCGGACGAGGTCGTGTCCGTCGATCCGGTGACGGGCCCCGACGGCGAGGTCCGCTGGTTGGACGTCGTCAGCCGCGTACCCGGCGAACCGGGCCGGACCGTCACCCGGCGGGCCCGGAACATCTCGGTGGCCGTCGGCCTGGAGCCCCATCTGCCCCCGGAGACCGCCCTGTCGGACCGCATCTGGCACAACAGTGAACTGGTGCCGCGCGTCCGCGAGCTGAACGCCTCCGGTGGCGGCGACGCGGTGGGCCGTGTCCTGGTGCTCGGCGCGGGCCAGAGCGGCGCCGAGGCGCTCGACTACCTGCACCGGTCCTTCCCCGAGGCGGAGATCTGCGCGATCTTCGCGAAGTACGGGTACACACCCGCCGACGACAGTCCCTTCGCCAACCGGATCTTCGACCCGGAGGCCGTGGACGTCTACTTCCGGTCCACGCCGGAGGTCAAACAGTCCCTGGTCGACTACCACCGCAGCACCAACTACTCGGTGGTCGACATGGATCTCATCGAGTCGCTGTACGCGACGATGTACCGCGAGAAGGTCCAGGGCCGTGAGCGGCTGCAACTGCGCAACGTGTCCCGCATCCGGGACGTCCGCGGCTTCGACGACCACCTGGAGGTCACCGTCGAGTATCTCCCCACCGGGGAACGGGAGGTGATCTCGGCGGACCTGCTGGTCCATGCCACCGGCTACCGCCCCAGAGACCTCGACACCCTGCTGGGCAGAACCGCGAAACTCTGCCTGCGGGACGACAAGGACGCCGTACGCGTCGGGCGCGACCACCGTGTCGAGCTGACCCCCGACGTCACGGCGGGCATCTATCTGCAGGGCGCGACCGAGCACACGCACGGCCTCACCTCGACCCTGCTGTCCACCACGGCGGTACGGTCCGGCGAGATCCTGGAGTCCCTGATCGCCCACCGCGCGAGCGACTTGGCGGTTTCTGCGGGCTGAGGGGCCCGCCCCGTGCGGGTGTGACACCACGCCACACCCGCGCGGACGGACCAGTACCGCCACACCCGCGCGGACGGATCCGTACCGCCGCACCCGTGTCGGACACCCCTACCACCGCGTCCGCGTGGGGCTCCCGCACACATGCCCGCCCTGGGCAATGCCATGGCCAGCAACTTAGAGTAGCCTCACCTAAGTTTTCTTCGTCCGATCCCGGAGGGGTTGCGGGTGAGTCCTACATATCCGTCAGGGCGTGACGTCCTGCGGGAGTCGGTCAGGGAGCAACGCCGGGACGTCGGTCTCGGCGCGCTGCTCGCCTCCGGACACCAAGTCGGGGAAGCCCTGGTTCCGGTCCTGATCGGCGTAGTGATCGACCGGGCCGTCACCGGCTCCGACACCGGCGCCCTCCTCCTGTGGCTCGGTGTCCTCGCCGTGGTCTATGTCGGGCTCGCCCTGTCCTTCCGTTTCGGCGCCTGGGCCGGCGACCGGTCCGCGGTCCGCTCCGAACACTCCCTGCGCATCGCCCTCGTACGACGGGTACTGCATCCCGGCGGTGGCGCCGAGGACGGCCGGCTGCCCGGCGCGCTCGCCAACACCGCGACTGAGGACGCCAAGCGCGTCGGCGGCGTCAACACGGCCGTGATGTACGGGATCGCGTCCCTGGCCGGCATCCTCACCTGCGCCTTCGTACTGCTGCGCACCTCGGTCCTGCTCGGCCTGGTCGTCCTGCTCGGCACACCCGTGCTGCTCTGGCTCGGGCATCTGCTGAGCAAGCCCCTGGAGACCCGCAGCGAGGCCGAGCAGGAGCGCGCCGCCCACGCCTCCGCCGTCGCCGCCGACCTGGTGGCCGGCCTCAGGATCCTCAAGGGCATCGGCGGCGAGTCGGCGGCGATCGACCGCTACCGCACCACCAGCCGCGACTCCCTGGCGGCCACGCTGAAGGCGGCCCGCGCGCAGGCCTTCCAGAGCGGCATGGTGCTCTCCCTGACCGGCTGCCTGATCGCCCTGGTCGCCCTGGTCGGCGGCCGGCTGGCCGCCGAAGGCAGCATCAGTCTCGGCCAGTTGGTGTCGGCCGTCGGGCTCGCGCTGTTCCTGGTCGGCCCCCTCGAAGTACTCGCCTGGGTGAACGCCGAACTCGCCCAGGGCCGCGCCTCGGCCGGCCGCGTCGCGGAGGTCCTGGCCACCCCGCACGCCGTCACCGCCGGCGAACTGAGCCTGCCCACGGAGGTGCGCGGCGGGCTGCGGCTGACCGGTGTCAGCCACGGCGGACTGCGCGAGGTGGACCTGGACATCGCGCCCGGCGAACTGCTCGGCGTGGTCGCGACCGACCCCGCCCACGCCACCGATCTGCTGCGCTGCCTGGCCCGGCGAACCGACCCCGACACGGGCACGGTGGAACTGGACGGGGTGTCCCTGCGGGACCTGGACCCGGCAGAGATGCGTACGGCCCTGCTGGTCGCCGAGCACGACGCGGACCTCTTCGAAGGCACCGTCCGTGACAACGTGACGGCCGCCGCCCCCGAACACGTCGACCCCGAGCCCGCCATGACGGCGGCCGGAGTGGCCCAGGTCGCGCAGACCCTGCCCGAGGGCGAGGACACCGCGGTCAGTGAGCGCGGCCGTTCCCTCTCCGGCGGACAGCGCCAACGGGTCGCGCTCGCCCGCGCGTTGGCCGCCGACCGCGCCGTCCTCGTGGTTCACGATCCGACCACGGCGGTCGACGCGGTGACGGAGGCGGGGATCGCGACCGGTCTGCGCGAGGTCCGCAAGGGCCGCACCACGGTGCTGGTGACCACCAGCCCCGCGCTGCTCGCCGTGACCGACCGGGTGGTGCTGCTCGACGGCGGCCGGGTCACCGACACGGCGCCGCACGCCGACCTGATTGCCCGTCATGAGACCTACCGAGCGGCGGTTCTGGCATGAGTGCGACTGCCGACGAGACGCGTGACACCGCCACCACCGTGCACCGCGAGTTGCTGCCCACCGCGACTCAGGCCCGTACCCGTGCCGCCGTACGCGAGCTGGTACGCCCGCACCGGCGCCTGGCCCTCGCCGGGTTCGCCATGATGGTCGTGGCCACCGCCGTCGGCCTGCTGGTCCAGCCGCTGCTCGGCCGCATCGTGGACCTGGTCGCCGACCAGCGCCCGCCGGGGAGCATCACCCAGCCGGTCGTCCTGCTGGTGCTGGTCGCCCTCGCGCAGGGCGCAACCACCGTGCTGGGCCTGTCACTTGTGGCCCGGCTCGGCGAGACCGTCCTCGCGCAGCTGCGTGAGCGGTTCGTCGAGAAGGCCCTGCGGCTGCCCCTGGAACAGGTGGAGAAGGCCGGGGCGGGCGACCTCACCGCACGGGTCACCCGGGACGTCTCGGTGGTGGGCGAGGCGGTGCGCTCGGCCCTGCCCGAACTGGCCCGCTCCCTGCTGGCCATCGTGCTGACCCTGGCCGCGATGGCCGCGCTGGACTGGCGGTTCTTCCTCGCGGCCCTCATCGCGGTGCCCGTCCAGGCCTCCACCGCCCGCTGGTACGTACGCAACGCCGTACCGCTCTACGCCGAGCAGCGCATCGCCACCGGGTCCCAGCAGCAGCAGTTGCTGGACACCATCGCGGGCGCGGGCACCGTACGGGCGTTCCGTCTTGAGGAGGAGCACACCGCGCGGGTGACCCGGCGGTCGTCGGCGGCAGTCGAGCTGACCCTGCGCGGCGTACGGCTGGTGCTGAACTTCTACAACCGGCTGCACGTGGCGGAGTACGCCGGACTCGCGGCGGTCCTCGTCACCGGGTTCCTGCTCGTGCGCGGCGGCTCGGTGTCCATCGGTACGGCCACGGCCGCCGCGCTCTACTTCCACAGCCTGTTCACGCCGGTCAACCAGGCGCTCGTCCTCCTCGACGACGCGCAGTCGGCGACCGCCGCGCTCGCCCGCCTCGTCGGAGTCGCCGACCAGCCGTCCCCGGCGCAGCCGTCCCTCGCCAGGACGTCCCTCGCCGAGCCCACCGCCTCCGAGCCGTCCGCCTCCGGGCCCTCGGCCGCGCACGGCACCGTCACCGTGACCGGCATCGACCACGCCTACGAGCCGGGCCGCCCCGTCCTGCACGGCGTGGACCTCACGCTGCGGGCCGGTGAGCGGGTCGCCCTGGTCGGCGTGAGCGGCGCAGGCAAGACCACCCTGGCCAAGCTGATCGCGGGCGTACACCGTCCGACGTCCGGCTCGGTACACGTGACGACCGACGACGGCGTGCCCCGCGAGGGCCTGCCCGTCGCACTGGTCACCCAGGAGACACATGTCTTCGCCGGGCCGCTGGCGGACGATCTGCGGCTCGCGCGGGCCGGCGCCACCGACGACGAACTGCGTACCGCGCTGGCCGCGGTGGACGCCCTCGACTGGGCCGGGGCGCTGCCCGACGGCCTGGACACGGTCGTCGGCGACGGCGGGCACCGCCTCACCTCCGCCCAGGTCCAGCAACTCGCCCTGGCCCGCCTGGTGCTCGCCGATCCCCCGGTGGCCGTACTGGACGAGGCCACGGCCGAGGCGGGCAGCACCGGCGCCCGGCTCCTGGAGCAGGCGGCCGACCGGGCGGTCGAGGGCCGCACGGCGCTCATCGTCGCCCACCGTCTCACCCAGGCGGCCACCGCGGACCGGATCGTCGTCATGGACGGCGGCCGGATCGTGGAGAACGGCACCCATGACGAGCTGTGCGCCGCGGCCGGCCCCTACGCCTCCCTGTGGGCGGCGTGGTCCGGCACCCGCGCCACGGCCGACCGGACCCCCACGCACCACGACAGCCCTCACACCAGCACCAGCCACGTCACCACCAGCCCTGACACCACCACCGTGAAGGACCACTGATGCCCGGCTCTTCCAGAGGCGCACGCCTTGTCGCGACGCTCGCCTCCGCACTCCTCCTGTTCACCACCGCGGCGGCCTGCGGCTCCGACGACGACTCCGGCTCGGACGCGGCGGGCGCGGACAAGTCCGCGTCCGCGAACAGCGCCTTCCCGGTGACCCTGGCCCACAAGTACGGCGACACCACCGTCAAGTCCGAGCCGAAGCGGATCGTCACGGTCGGGCTGACCGACCAGGACGCCGTGCTGGCCCTCGGCAAGGTGCCCGTCGGCACCACCGAGTGGCTCGGCGGCTACAAGGGCGCCATCGGCCCCTGGGCCACCGACAAACTGGGCGGCGGGAAGACCCCGACCGTGCTGAAGGACACCGGCACGGGTCCGCAGACGGAGAAGATCGCGGCACTGAAGCCCGATCTGATCCTCGCGGTCTACGGCGGCCTCACGAAGGACCAGTACGCGACCCTCTCGAAGTTCGCCCCGGTCGTCGCCCAGCCGAAGCAGTACAACGACTTCGGTGTGCCGTGGCAGCAGCAGACCGAGATCATCGGAAAGGCCCTCGGGCAGGAGTCCGCGGCGAAGGACCTCGTGAAGGGCGTCGAGTCCGACTTCGCGACCGCCGCCAAGGAGAATCCGAAGTTCGCCGAGTCCACCGGCGTGATGGCGACTCCGTACGAGGGCATCTTCGTCTTCGGCAGCCAGGACTCGCGTTCGCGGGTCCTGACCGACCTCGGCTTCAAACTGCCGACCGACCTCGACAAGGTCATCGGTGACAAGTTCGGTGCCAACATCAGCAAGGAGCGCACCGACCTGCTGAACACCGGCGCCGCCGTCTGGATCGTCGGGGACCGGGCGAAGGACGAGGCCAAGCTCCACAAGAACGCCCTCTACGGCGATCTGGACGTGGTGAAGCAGGGCCGCGAGGTCTTCGTCGAGGAGACCAGCGACTACGGCAACTCCGTGTCCTTCGTGTCGGTGCTGAGCCTGCCCTACATGCTGGACCGCCTGGTGCCGCAACTGGCCGCCGCCGTCGACGGCGACACCGCCACGAAGGTGACCGAACCGACCTCTTGAGAGTGACCTCGCGATTGCCGCGGGGCCCAGCGGACAGAAGGTCCGGGGCACGGATGATCCGTGGCCCCGGACCACGCTGTGTCGGGCGACACGCTCGCGACACCAGAGGCTGAAAGTATGATCACCCAATGTCTGACTTGACCGAAACCACGCCCGGCTGGCTGCCCCACGACGAGCTCGAGCAGGCCCGCGCCCGCATGCCGATCCTGTACGTCGAGGCCGTGCCGGTACGCGTCGACGACAGCGGCGAGGTGACCAGCATCGGACTGCTGCTCCGCATGGGCTCGGGCGGAGCGGTCAGCCGCGCGCTCGTCTCCGGCCGGGTACTGCACCACGAACGGGTCAGGGACGCCCTGCTGCGCCACCTGGAGAAGGACCTCGGCCCGGTCGCGCTGCCCCGGGTCCCGGCCTCGCTGCAGCCCTTCACCGTCGCCGAGTACTTCCCGACGCTGGGGGACACGCCGTTCCACGACCCCCGCCAGCACGCGGTGTCGCTCGCCTACATCGTGCCGGTGACCGGCGACTGCCGTCCTCGCCAGGACGCCCTCGACCTGGTCTGGTTCAGCCCTCAGGAGGCGTCGTCCCCCATGGTCCTGAACGAGATGCCGGGTGGCCACGGGGCCCTGCTCAAGCAGGCCCTCGCGCATGTGGGCGCTCTGTCCTGAAGGGCGCGGGGACCGCTGTCCGGCAGCCCGGCGTCCACTCAGGCCGTGGGAGTGGACGCCGGCGTGGGGAGACGCCCTCGGCATCGTCCACCACCGGCAGCCCCTTGAGGGTGCCGAGTGTGGCGTCGACGGCCGCGGCGAACCCCGGTCCGGCCATGCCCTGTTCGGCGATCTTCGAGATGTGGTAGCCGATGGCGCCGGTGTGGACGGTGCCGCGTACCCCGACGGAGGCGATACCGGTGGTCCTCGCCCGCGTCACAGCCTCGGCGGCGGCGCTCAGTGCCACGGGCAACGCGGTCGACCACCAACCGGAGTTCACCGCCGCGTGCCGCACACCGGCAGCGGACCGGGCCGTACCCGACGGGGCGACCGGCACGGCCTGGACGGCCATCGTCGTCGCTTTCGCGGCCCGGCGGTCACAAGCGCCCCCGAACGCAGGGTAGGGGCCACCCCTTGGATGACCCCTACCCGCACTGACGATCAGGAAGCGACGAAGCGGGCGATCTGCCCGAGTACGGCGCTGTCCGTCAGAAACCCGATGTGGGTCTGGCAGAGCACGTTGTTGTTGGTCGCGCCGTCGAGCCGGGTGCTCGTGTACGGGAGGATGATGCCGTCGCACGCCGAGTACCAGGTGGCGTACCTCGTGGAGCCGGGCGTCTCGTCACCGGAGGTGATCTGGGAGATGAACGAGGAGCCCGGGTACATCTGCTGGCAGGTCGTGTAGATCAGACAGGCGCCGGCGTAGGTGGTGCCGTGGTTGGCGCCCGCGATCGAGGCGAGGTGGCTGACGTTGGTGTTGCCGCCCAGCACCTTGAGGTAGTACTGGCTGACCAGCCCGCCCATCGAGTGGTTGACGATCGCGACCTTGCTCGCGCCGGTCCGCGCCTTCACGGTGTTGACGTAGGAGGCGAGGCCCTGGGCGTTGGTGACGTTGTTGCCGTACGAGTTGTACTCGTAGGCGAACAGGTTGGAGCTGGACCAGCCGTTGGCGCGGAAGACGCTCATCCCGGTGACCCAGTTGGAGGCACTGCCGGTGTAGCCGTGCACGAAGACGACCGGCGTACTGGTGGACAGCGGCTGCGCGGCGGCGGCCTGCTCGGTGCCGGCCCGCGCGACCGTGGCCGCGGTGTCGGCGGCGCCGGCCGTCGTGGCGGAGGAGAAGAGGGTGAACGCGACGGCGGTGGCGGCGAGTACGCCGAACAACCGGCGCGGGGAACGACGAGGTGTGGAGCCCATGGAGCCCTCCTGACGGGGATGCGGGTACCGGATCCCGACCAGAGTCATGGGCCCGGCCCCGGGCGCCATCGGCTAAATCACCAGTGCACGCGCGCGGCCCGCTCGCGCCGCACGGAACGCCGGAGGAGCGCACCTCGGTTCCGTCGGTGGAGCCGGACGCGTTGCCGCCACCTCGTGAGCGCGTCCGTCACGGAGCGGACACCGTGAGCCGACCGGCCCGCCGACAGGGGCACAACAGAAAAAGGGCCGTTCGAAAACGGCCCTTCACCTGCGACGTTCGATCGAACGAACTGTCGGGACGACAGGATTTGAACCTGCGACCCCTTGACCCCCAGTCAAGTGCGCTACCAAGCTGCGCCACGTCCCGTTGTCCGTCGTGACCTGGGGTTTCCCCTGGCTGAACGGACATCGAAACTCTACCGCACTCGGGTCGGTGGTCGCGCACTCCTTTTGTCCCACCGCCGCCGCACACGCTCCCCTTGACCTCAACCTTGCTTGAGGTTGCACGATCGTCCGTATGACGACGACAACGGCTGAACACCGGTACGAAGCCCTGCCCGGCCTGATGGAGCTGATGAGCGGGGACGAGAAGCACGGACCTGCGGCGACGTCCACGCTCGACGCGCTCTGGGTCCTCTACGACCGGGTGCTGCGGGTCGGCCCCGACCGGACGGGCGACCCCGGGCGGGACAGGTTCCTGCTGTCCAAGGGGCACGGCCCGATGGCCTACTACGCGGTCCTCGCAGCCAAGGGATTCGTCCCGGTCGACTGGCTCCCGGGCTTCGGCTCGTACGACTCGCCGCTCGGCCACCATCCGGACCGCGTACTCGTGCCCGGCGCCGAGATCGGCAGTGGTTCGCTCGGGCACGGGCTGCCGATCGCGGTCGGCACGGCGCTGGGACTGCGGGCCCAGGGGCTCGACGACCCGCAGGTGTGGGTGCTCGTCGGGGACGCCGAACTGGACGAGGGCAGCAACCACGAGGCCATCGCCTACGCGGGCCCCGCCGGGCTCGACCGCCTGCACACCGTCGTGATCGACAACTCCTCCGCCAGCTACGCCCGGCCCGGCGGGATCGCGGCACGGTTCGAGGCGGCGGGCTGGTCCGCCGAGACCGTCGACGGGCGGGACCACGAGGCCCTGTACGCCGCGTTCACGGCACCTCACCCGGGGCGCCCACGCGTGATCGTCGCCCAGGTCGAACCGAAGGACGACTGAGACCGGCCACCACCCCTCGGCCCACCCTCCCCTGCGCCCCTCCGCGCTTCTCGCCCTGCATCTGCTTTCCGCTTTCTGCTGTCTCCTTCTGCTGTCTGATTTCTGAGAGGTTTTCCATGGACACCATGCGTGATCGGTTCGCTCCCGTCGTGTCACGGCTGCTCGACGAGGATCCGCGCGTCGCCGTCGTCCTCGCCGAGATCGGTCTGGCCGGTTTCGAGGACGCTCGGCGCCGCCATCCGGACCGTGTCATCAACGTCGGCATCCGCGAGCAGCTCCTGGTCGGGGCGGGCGCGGGTCTGGCGCTCACCGGTCTGCGGCCGGTGGTACACACCTTCGCCAGCTTCCTCGTGGAGCGGCCCTTCGAGCAGCTCAAGCTGGACCTCGGCCACCAGGACGTGGGCGCGGTACTGGTCAGCGCGTCCGCGTCCTTCGACTGGCCGGCGGGCGGCTACACCCACATGTCCCCCGGCGATGTCGCTCTCCTCGACACCCTGGACGGCTGGACCGTACATGTGCCGGGACATCCGGACGAGGCCGAGACGCTGCTGCGGCACGCCGTCGCGGCGGGCGACGACAAGGTGTACGTACGGCTGTCCACGCAGTCGAACTCGCAGGCTCTCCCCGTCGACGGCGCCCGGTTCCGCACCGTTCGCGAGGGGCGGGCCGGGGTGGTCGTCGCGGTCGGTCCGATGCTCGACCCGGTACTCGAAGCGACCGAAGGGCTCGATGTCACCGTGCTGTACGCCACGACCGTGCGGCCCTTCGACGCGACGGCGCTGCGCCACGCCACGGAAGGGGCGGGCACCGACGTGGTCCTGGTCGAGCCGTATCTGGCCGGTACGTCGGTCTCCGCCGTGAACGACGCCCTCGTGGATCTCCCGCACCGCGTGCTCGGCCTCGGCGTCGGCCGCCGGGAGCTGCGCCGCTACGGCCTCGTCGAGGAGCATGTGGCCGCGCACGGGCTGGACGCGCAGTCCCTGCGGGAGAGGATCGACGGATTCCTGGGGGTACGGGCACACGCCTGACCGAAGCTGCCCGGACCCCGCTGGTTTCCGGTCCCCTCCCTCCCCCTCCCCCTCAGCCGTCCGCCACGACCCCCAACTCCGGGTAGGAGTCCAGCAGCCGCGTCGGGGCCGCCTGGCGCCAGGAGTCCGCGAGGATGTCACGCAACTCGTCCGCGTCCTCGACGGCCGCCAGGCGCACCCGCACCCACGCGGACCCGGCCTCGTGAGCGGCGACCCAGAACTTCTCGGGCTCGGCGAGGACCAGTTCGTCGCGCTCCGTCTTCGGACAGCGCACGGCCATGGAGGTCTCCTCCTCGGGCAGGGTGACGAACATCTTCCCCGCCACCCTGAAGGTGGGCATGCTCCAGGCGATCTTCTCCACCGTGTCCGGCAGAGAGAGACAGATTCGGCGTACGTCATCGGCATCCTGCATGGAACGCACCGTAACCAATGGCACTGACAAGACCGTCGATCCGGGCCCGAAGGTGCCACAACCCGGGCCTGAGCTCCGGTAATTCACCGCCTGGGCGACAGCTTCCGACACAACACCAACTACTCTGGCCCCAGCCGTACGGCCCGCGCCCCCGCACCCCGGGTCGTGCCCCGCCCCACAACAGTTTCCTCTCTTCCCCGTTGGCCCAGAGGAAAGGTATGGAAGTACATGTCCGACCAGCAGCAGGCATCGGGAGAGTCCTCCGCCCGCTCAGCGGCATCCAGCACTCCCGACGCCGAGGCCGTCGCGGCCCAGCTCACCGGTGCAGGCGCCGGGAAGCCCCAGACCGCCTCCACGTCTGAGGGCACCGCCGCGGGAAGGGCCGCCGCGAGCGAACCGCAGGCCGGTACCGACACCGGCACGGACGCCGAAGCCGAAGCCACCGCCACCGCCACCCCCAAGGCCGAAGCCGACCCCGACGCCGATGCCGATACCGACGCGGATACCGACGCCGAGAAGGCCGCGAGTGGCCCCGCGGAGGGCGGCAAGCCCGAGGCGGAGGCCGAAGCCGAGGCCGTCGCGAGCGCGCAAGCAGTCTCCGCCGCGGCCACCGGGGAGCAGCACGAGGCCGTCGCGACCGCGGCCACCGGCAAGAACACCGCCGCCACCACCCAGGGCGCGGTCGGCAGGCCCCGTAAGCCGGTGCTCGCCGGCGCCGCGCTGGCGGGCGCCATCCTGATCGCCGTACCGCTGCTGATCACGGTGACGGACAAGGACGAGGACAAGAAGGCCGTCGACACCGCGGCGGCCGACACCGTCCTGAACGAGGCCACCGGTCCGGCCGGTGTCTTCGCGACCCAGACCCCCTCGCCTTCGAAGACGGCCCCAAAGAAGAAGAAGGAGGAGAAGGCGAAGGCCGTGGCCGCGCCGCCGGTCGCCGAGGAGGCCGCCGCACCCGCTCCGAAGCCCAGCCCTTCGCCCAGCAAAAAGAAGAAGAAGGCTGTCACGAAGAAGGCGCCGAGCACGCTGCCCGCCGTCATGACCAGGGTGCTGATCAAGAACAACACCAACGGCACCTGCGTGGACGTCCCCGGCTTCAGCAGTGGCAAGGCGGACGGGCCGGTGACGCACGCGACGTGCAACAGCAACACCGACGACAACCAGCTGTGGAATGTCGAGAAGCGGTACGACAAGGCCGGGCCCGGCGGGGTACCGCTCTTCCAGATCCGCAATGTCATGGACAGCATGTGCCTGGACCTGCCCGGCTACCAGGGCGTCGGCGGTGCCACCAAGGTCACGGAGTTCCCCTGCAACGGCACCACGAACGACAACCAGCTGTGGTGGCTGGACAAGCAGTCCGACGGTCGGTTCTGGATACGCAACGCCGCCAGCAACAACCAGTGCCTGGACTCCTACGCCAACAACGACTCCACGCGCAGCCTGATCATCTGGCCCTGCGCTCCGGAGGGCCAGAACAACCACGAGTGGTTCTTCACCCGTTCATGAGCGGGCCGGGCTCGTACCCGCACAGTCGGCATGTACGTGTTGAAGCACGTGCTTGTAGAAGATCGTGGTCGGGTGCAGCTCCCCCGAGGGAGTCCTCGCGTAGTCGGGGATGACGCCCGCCCTGGTCCACCCGGCCGACCGGTAGAGCGACTCGGCCGGGCTGTCGGTCTCGGTGTCCAGGCTGAGCAGGGTCACCCCTGCCTCGGCCGCGGCGCGTTCGGCCGTGGCCAGCAGCGCGCGTCCGAGGCCGCGCCCCCGCCCCGCCCTGTGCACCATGAGCTTCACCAGCTCGGCCCGGTGGCGGCTGTTGGGCTTGTCCGGGAAGACGAGGCTCACCGTGCCGACGATCTCGCCGTCCAGGTACGCGGCCCACACGGCGAGGGAGCCGTCCGCGAGCGCGTCCGCCCGCCTTCGCCACCAGTCGACTGCCGCGGCGCGGTCGAGCGGGGCGAGGAAGCCGATCGACGCGCCTGCGTCGACCGTGTCGGCCAGCAGCTCCCCCAACTCCCCTGCAGCGGCGAGCAGCTGATCAGCCGTCAGCCTTCTGCACGTGACGGCGTCCCTGGCGGTCATGGCAGCACCACCGCCAGTGCGTAGCGCGCGTCCCGCGGGCCGGGGCAGCGGAACCGCGTGGGCCCCCACACCCGCAACCGCAGGCAGTCACCCGCGTCGAGCCGGTGTTCGGTGTCCTGGGCCGTGACCGCCAGCCGCCCGTCGAGCACCCAGATGTGCTGTTCGAGGCCGGGTACGGGCGGCCGGTCGTAGGCGATGTCGGCGCCGGCGGTGAGCCGTCCCTCGACGAGTTCGCCGCGCAGCCCCGCGTGCGGCGGGGACACCGAGCGGCGTACGAAACCGGAGGCCCTGTCCTCCCATACGGCCTGGTCGGCAGCCCGCACCAGCGGGACCGGTTCGGCCTCGGCCTCGACCTCGCTGAGCAGTCGCGACATCGTGCGCCCATGGACGGCGCACAGGCGGTTGAGAAGGGCGGCCGTGGGGCTGATCTCGGCGCGCTCGGCCCGTGACAGGGTCGAGCGGCTCACCCCGCTGCGTTCCGCCAACTCCCCCAGTGACCAGCCTCGTTCGGCCCGCAGCTCGGCCAGCCGGGCGCCGAGCCGGACGTCCATGGGATCGGGCTGGGGGTCCCCGCCATGGGCCACAGCTTCATCATCGCGTCTCACATTCGGGATTCTATCCCAGATGCGGGACGCCGGGTGCTGCCTCCGCCAGCGCCTCCAGCACCGGCAGGATCAGTGGGTGGGTCTCGGCTCCCCGGCGTACCGCGGCGAAGACCCGGCGGGTGGGCGCGACGCCGTCGACGGGGCGTACGACCACTCCCGCGAGGTCCATGCCCTGCAGGGCCGAGCGCGGTACGAGCGCGACCCCCGCGTCCGCCGACGCGAGCGCGACCACCGCCCGGAAGTCGTCCGAGGAGTGTTCGAGCCGGGGCTGGAATCCGGCGTGCTCGCAGGCCAGGACCACCACGTCGTGGCAGGGGTTGCCCGGGTACGGTCCGATCCACGGATCCTTGGCCAGCTCGGCGAGCGGCACTTCCCCGCGGTCGGCGAGGCGGTGGGTCTGGGGCACGACGGCGTCGAACGGTTCGGCGTACAGCGGGATGTGCGCGAGACGCGGGTCGTCGGCGTCCGGGGCGCCGCGGTACTCCACGGCGACCGCGACGTCGACCTGCCGGTCGAGCACCATCGGCAGACTGGCGTCGCCCTCGGCGTCCTGGACGCGCAGGAGGATGCCGGGCGCCGTGCGGGCGAGCCGGGCGAGGGCGGGCGCGACGACGAGGCCGATGCCGGTCGCGAAGGAGGCGACGCTGACCGTACCGGCCGACCCCGAGCTGTACGCGGCGAGCTCCGCCTCGGCCCGCTCCAGCTGCGCGAGGACGGCGTTGGTGTGGCTGAGCAGGATCTCGCCCGCGGGCGTCAGCCGTACGCCCCGGGCGCCGCGCTCGACCAGACGGTGTCCCGTCTCCTGCTCCAGGGCGGTCAGCTGCTGCGAGACCGCCGAGGGCGTGAGGTAGAGCGCGGCGGCAGCGGCCGTCACCGTCCGGTGGTCCGCCACCGCCCGGAGAATGTGGAGCCGCCGCGCTTCGATCATGCGGCCGATTCTCTCAAAGGTTCACGCGTCCCCCGCCAGCTCCGCGCGGGCCGACACGAAGGCGTCCACGGCGCGGTTCACGTCCTCGGTGGAGTGCGCGGCGGACAGCTGGACGCGGATGCGCGCCTTGTCCTGCGGGACCACGGGGTACGAGAAGCCGATCACGTACACACCTCGTTCGAGCAGCAGCTCCGCCATCCGTCCGGCGACGGTCGCGTCCCCGATCATCACCGGGGCGATGGCGTGGTCGCCGGGGAGGATGTCGAAGCCCTCCTCGGCCATCCGGGAGCGGAACAGCGCGGTGTTCGCCGCGAGCCGCTCGCGCAGGTCGTCCGCCGCCTCCAGCAGGTCGAGGACCTTGAGCGAGGCCGCGGCGATCACCGGGGCGAGGGTGTTCGAGAAGAGGTACGGGCGCGAGCGCTGGCGCAGCAGCGCGACGATCTCGGCGCGGGCGGCGACGTAACCGCCCGACGCGCCGCCGAGCGCCTTGCCGAGGGTGCCCGTGATGATGTCGACCCGGTCCATGACGCCGTGCAGTTCGGGGGTGCCCCGGCCGCCGGGGCCGACGAAGCCGACGGCGTGCGAGTCGTCGACCATGACCATCGCGTCGTAGCGGTCGGCGAGGTCGCAGATCTCGCGCAGCGGGGCCACGTAGCCGTCCATGGAGAAGACGCCGTCGGTGACGATCAGCCTGCGGCGGGCGCCCGAGGCCTCCTTCAACTGCTGTTCCAGATCGGCCAGATCACGGTTCGCGTAGCGGAACCGGCGGGCCTTCGACAGCCGGATGCCGTCGATGATCGACGCGTGGTTGAGGGCGTCGGAGATCACCGCGTCCTCCGCGCCCAGCAGCGTCTCGAACACGCCGCCGTTGGCGTCGAAGCACGACGAGTAGAGGATCGTGTCCTCCTGGCCGAGGAACGCGGACAGCCGCCCCTCCAGCTCCTTGTGCACCTCCTGCGTACCGCAGATGAAGCGCACGGACGCCATGCCGTAGCCCCAGCGGTCGAGCGCCTCGTGGGCGGCGGCGACGACCTCGGGGTGGTCGGCGAGGCCGAGGTAGTTGTTGGCGCAGAAGTTGAGCACCTCACCGGGACGGCCGCCCGCGGTGACGGTCACGGTCGCGGACTGCGGGGTGCCGATGACCCGCTCGGGCTTGTGCAGGCCCGCGGCGCGGATCTCGTCGAGGGTGGTGCGGAGGTCGTCGCGTACGGAGTCGAACATCATCAGTCCTTGGAGAGTCCGGAAGACAGGGGAAGCGGTCCGGAGCCCTTAGCGGGTCCAGTCGAGGATGACCTTGCCGCCGCGGCCGCTCGCCGCGTCCGCGAAGGCCGCCTCGAAGTCGCGGTGGCCGTAGCGGCCGGTGATCACGGGCGCGAGGTCGAGGCCGCCTTCGAGGAGGACCGACATCGCGTACCAGGTCTCGAACATCTCACGGCCGTAGATGCCCTTGATCGTGATCATGGAGGTGACGATCCGGGACCAGTCGACGGCGAACTCCTCGGACGGCAGCCCGAGCATGGCGATCTTTCCGCCGTGCGTCATGTTGGCGAGCATGTCCCGCATCGCGACCGGGTTGCCGGACATCTCCAGGCCCACGTCGAAGCCCTCGCGCAGGCCCAGCGCGCGCTGCCCGTCCGCGATGCCCGACTCCGCGACGTTCAGCGCGAGGGTGACACCGATCTTGCGGGCCAGCTCCAGGCGGTCCTCGCTCACATCGGTGACGACGACGTGCCGGGCGCCCGCGTGCTTGGCGACGGCCGCCGCCATCAGGCCGATGGGGCCCGCTCCGGTGATCAGTACGTCCTCTCCGACCAGCGGGAACGACAGCGCGGTGTGGACGGCGTTGCCGAACGGGTCGAAGATCGCGGCGATGTCGAGGTCGACGGGGACGCGGTGCACCCAGACGTTGGACGCGGGCAGCGCCACGTACTCGGCGAACGCGCCGTCGCGGCCGACCCCGAGGCCCACCGTAGCGCGGCACAGATGGCGCCGCCCGGCCTGGCAGTTGCGGCACTTGCCGCAGACCAGGTGGCCCTCGCCGCTGACCCGGTCGCCGACCGCGATCTCGGCGACGTCACGGCCCGTCCCCACGACCTCGCCGACGAACTCGTGGCCGAGCACGAGCGGCGCCTTGACGGTCTGCTGCGCCCAGCCGTCCCAGTTGCGGATGTGCAGGTCGGTGCCGCAGATCCCGGTCCGCAGGACCTTGATCAGTACATCGCCGGGGCCGACGACCGGCTCCGGTACGTCCATGAGCCGCAGCCCGGGCTCCGCCTTCTCCTTGACCAGCGCCTTCAACGGGGCTCCCGTGCGTGAGGTCCCGGATCCAGGCATGCCGAAGGACACCCGCACCGGGGAGAGGACTGAATTCGATCAGCAATCTGCCGTACATCGGCCCCCGGGTCCATCGAGGTTTTCTTAACCTCTGCCGCAGCTTTCCTTCACACCGTCGACCTCCGACTCCGTGCGCCCCCAGGCGTTACGGGGATCGGTGTCCTGCGAGGTCTATGTCCCGACCCCCATAGCTCAGGGGCTACAGATCGCGTACGAACCATGTGGCGCCAACACACACGAGCGGGCCGGTTCGTGGTCAGAGCACACCCGCCCGCAACTCGATCTGCTCGACCAGCTCCGCCGCCATCGCCTTGATGGTGTCCAGGCCGGACCTCCCCCACGGCCTCGGCTCGACATCGGTGACACACACCGTGCCGAGCGCGATGCCCGTGCGGTCGAGGAGGGGGGCGCCGAGGTAGGAGCGGATGCCGTACTCGTCGACGACCGGGTTGCCGGCGAAACGCGGATAGTCCCGGACGTCCTCCAGGACCAGCGCCTTGCGGCGGACCACCACATGGGGGCAGAACCCATATTCGCGGGCCATATGGCGGCCGGGTCCGATGGACGGCGGGACCGAGCCACGGAGGACGGTGTCGCCGCGGGCCATGTCACTGCCGTGGTCGCTGCCGGAGCCGGTAACGGTGCCGGTGCTGATGCCGGCGCTGGTGACGCCGGCGCTGTGCCGGGTGTCCGTGAGCCCGGAATGCGGAGGCTGGGCATGGGGAGCCTGGACATGTGGGGGTTGGACATGTGAGGGCTGGACATGTGGCGGCCGGGCGTGCAGGCCTGCGAAGAACTGCCGTTCCTCGCCGACGAAGTTGACCATCGCGTACGGCGCCCCGGCCAGCTCGGCCAGCCGCCGCGCGAACGCGTCGAGGGCCGGTTCCGCGCGCTCCCCCAGGCCCAGCACACGCAGTCGGCACGTTCGGGCGGGTGCCTCCTTGTCCTCGGGCGTGAGCAGCAGCCGACCGGCCGGGCGCGACGGGTCGTAGCTCATGTGTGTGCTCCATGGCTCGGGGCGCGCGTGGGTGCGTGGGCGAGCAGATGCCGCACGAGGGTGAGCAGGGTCTGGACTCCCGAGCTGGAGATCCGCGCGTCGCAGCGGACGACCGGCACACCCGGGTCGAGGTCGATGGCGGCGCGCACCTCCTCCGGGTCGTAGCGGAAACCGCCGTCGAACTCGTTGACGGCGACGATGAAGCCGAGGCCACGCTGTTCGAAGAAGTCGACGGCGGCGAAACAGTCCTCCAGACGGCGGGTGTCGGCGAGGACGACCGCCCCGAGCGCGCCTTCGGAGAGCTCGTCCCACATGAACCAGAACCGTTCCTGTCCGGGCGTGCCGAACAGATACAGCACATGTTCCGCGTCGAGGGTGATGCGTCCGAAGTCCATCGCGACGGTCGTCTCGACCTTGTTCTCGATGCCGTCGAGATTGTCGGTCGCGGCGCTGACCGTGGTCAGCAGTTCCTCCGTGCTGAGCGGCGCGATCTCGCTCACCGCGCCGACGAAGGTGGTCTTGCCCACCCCGAAGCCTCCCGCCACCAGGATCTTCAACGCGGTGGGGAAAGGGTCAGAGCTGTCGTCGTAGTCCATCGAGCACTGCCTCCAGAAGAGACCGGTCAGTGGGGTTGTGGTGGAACGTCGGAGCCTTCGTGGTCAACGCCCCGCAGTCGACGAGGTCGGACAGCAACACCTTGGTCACTGCTGCCGGCAGCTTCAGATGCGCGGCGACCTCGGCCACCGACACGGGGTCCCGGCACAGTTCGAGCGCCTGGGCGTGTTCGGGGCCGAGGTAACCGAGGGGGGTGACGCCGGTGGACATCACCTGGGACAGCAGGTCGAGCGCGGTGCTCGGCCGGGTCCTGCCGTTGCTCACCTGGTAGGGCCGCACCAGGCGGCCGGCCGCGCCGTCGAGCCAGGGCCCGTCGCCGGCCGCGGCCACGTTCAAGGCCTCATCGCCGACGGTTCGACGCTGTGTTGCCTCGGCGCGGTCATCAGGTACGGGCGGACGCTCTTGACCAGCATCGCCATCTCGTAGCCGAGTACGGCCGCGTCCGCGTCACGCCCGGCCAGCACGGCCAGGCAGGTGCCGGAACCCGCGGTGGACACGAACAGCAGCGTGGAGTCCAGTTCGACGACGACCTGGCGCACGTCGCCGCCGTCGCCGAAGCGGACGCCCGCGCTGCGCCCGAGGGAGTAGAGCCCGGAGGCCAGGGCGGCCATGTGGTCGGCGCTGTCGGGGTCGAGCCCGTGCACCGACTTGACGAGGCCGTCGCAGGAGAGCAGCACCGCGCTTCTGGTGTGCGGGACGCGCTGTACGAGGCCGCTCATCAGCCAGTCGAGATCGGATGCATGACCGGTCGGCGCATCGCTCGCCATGGGGGATCGACTCCTTGAAATACGAAGGTCTTCGGGAGCGGAAGTGTGGGTGGGAGTGGGGGTGGCGTGGTTCATCCGGCTGGTGTGCTCCCGTCGTGCCGGGCGGACTCCATAGGGGCAGGCTCCATGGGCGTGGGCTCCACGGGGGTCGGCTGCATGGGAGGCGCCTGCATGGGTGTCGCCTCCATGTGGGCCGAACCTGTGTGGGCCGAACCCATGGGATCCATCTCCCTGCACTGGGCCTCGGCGAGTCCGATGCCCCGCTGGAACGCCGCCATCAGACCGGGATCGTGTCCCACCAGGAACTCGGACTCCTGCCGGGGCGCGGGCCCCCCGCGCAGTTCGGGCACGATGTGCTCCTGGGCCCGCCGCCTGGGCAGTTGGGGCCTGCTCATGCTGCCGCGGACCACGCCGTTGCGCGGGGTGGGCGGCGTGGCGGTGTTCTCGGCGACGGCCCGCCTGTCGTCGGGCCGGATCCCGGGGACGGCCTCCGCGGGGTTGGCCCTGTTCTCGGCGCCCCGCACGGGAAGGGGAGCGGGACCGCCACCACCGCCCCCGTTCACGACGGTCAGCCCGACCGGCGTACCGTCCGGCTGCAGTTGCCCGTGCGCCTGCGCGGGCACGGCGGTCCAGGCCTCGTGCGCAGGAGTCTCATGGGTTGGGGACCCATGTGCTGGCGCCCCATGGGTCGAGGTCCCGTGTGCCGGAGTCGCGTGGGCCCGGCCCTCATGTGTTGAGGCCCCATGTAGGGACACTCCATGTGCGTGCGCCCCAGGGGCAGTTGGCCCCTGGGTGGGGGTCCCACGAGCGGGAGCCCCGTGTGGCGGGGTCCCATGTGGCGGGGTCCCATGTGGCGACGCCCCCTGTATGGGCGCCCCATGTACAGGAGCCCCATGCGCAGGCCCCCGATGCGCAGGGCCCCCATGCGCAGGCGTGCCCTGTACAGAGTCCCCCGCGACAGCGGGAGCACCCGGCATCACCGCACCCCGTACCGGCGACCCGTTCACCCCCGCGGGCGCCGCCGTCCGCGCCCCGGCCGGCGCGCCCTCCTCGTCCCCCAGCAGCGCCTGCGGTACGACCAGTACGGCCTGTACTCCGCCGTAGATGTTGGTCTGCAGCCGGACGGCGATCCCGTGCCTGCGGGCGAGCTGGGAGACGACGAACAGCCCGATCCGGCCGTCCTGGAGCAGACTCGCCACATTCACCTGGTCGGGATCGGCGAGCAGCGCGTTCATCTTGTGCTGCTCGGCCAGCGGCATGCCGAGCCCGCGGTCCTCGACCTCGACGGCGAGCCCCGACGTGACCACGTTGGCCCGCAGCAGCACCTGGGTGTGCGGCGCCGAGAACACCGTGGCGTTCTCGACGAGTTCGGCCAGCAGATGGATGACGTCGGCCACGGCGTGCCCGCGCACGGTCCCGTCGATGGGCGGTACGAGTTTGACCCGTGAGTACTGCTCGACCTCCGCGGTCGCGGAACGCAGCACCTCGGTCATGGAGACCGGGTTGCTCCACTGGCGGCGCGAGACGGCACCGCCGAGCACCGCGAGGTTCTCGGCGTGGCGGCGGATGCGGGTGGCGAGGTGATCGACGTGGAAGAGGCCCTTGAGCAGGTCAGGGTCCTCGATCTCGTTCTCCAGCTCGTCGAGGATCGAGATCTCGCGGTGCACGAGGGACTGGAGCCGCCGGGCCAGATTGACGAAGACCTCGACCTTCTGCTCGCTGCCCGCGTGGCTGGACAGCTGGGAGGCCTGGACGACCGCGCCGATCGCCCCGTCGTGCGCGGACGCCAGATCCTCGGCGAGGAGGTCGAAGTCGTCGGCGTCGGGGGCGGGCCGGCCGCGCGGTCGGCGCACGGGTGGCCCGTCACCGCGGCGCAGTGTCTCGACGAGGCCGACCAGATCGGCCTGGCCCCGGGCGCTGATGCGGCGCAGCGCCCCGATGCGGTCGTGCACGGAGCGGGCGGCCCGGTCTGCGGCCACGGTGGCGATCACGATGCCCGCGAGAGCGACCGCGAGGGCTCCGGAGAGCACGATCCACAGGGTGGGGCCGGGGCGTGCGCCGGTGGTGCGGACGGTGAAGAGCACGGCGGCGCTCGCGCTGAGAGCCACCGCGAGGGGCGGCAGGATCGCGAGGCGGAGCAGTTGGGGCCGTATGTGGGTCTCGGGCAGTGTGGGGGTGTTGCGGGCGACCGGTCGCCCGTGCCGCCCGCCCTCGCGGCGGTCTGCGCGTGCGGCCGGTGCGCGAAGGTGAGACATCGACGTCCTCGTACTGGTGTGTCGGGGCTGTGGGGATCCCCCGGTCGAGAGAGCCGAAGAAATCGGCCCTCTGTCGCTCAGCGGCCACTCACAGTAGTCGCCACCGCATCATGTGCGGTGGGCAGTTGACAAAGTCCGACGGCTGACATCCCGCTCTGGTATGAGCGTTCGTACGACAGACCGATAAACCCCTCGAACACCCGCGCCTATGTCTCGCCGAACCGATCAGACCTGGTCAGAAGCGGTCAACGACAAACGGCGAGGGCCGAGGAGCAATTCGCTCCTCGGCCCTCGCCGACCGCCTTCGGGCAGCCCTCAGGTCAGCCCTCAGGTCAGCCCGTCGGCACCGATTCCGGGTCTCCGGCGTCCGTCGCCTTGTCACGCGGAGTGTCACGGACCGCCTTCCCGACGACGCCCTCGTCCGCGACGGCCTCGTCCGCGACGCCCTCCTCCGCGACGGCCTTGTCGGCACCGGCCGCGTCGGCGACGGCCGTCTCCCCGGTGGCCGTCTTCTCGACGGCGGGCCAGCCGCCCTTGGGCACCAGGGCCACACCCCGCCACCACGGCTCGGACGGAACGCTCTCGGCCGTGGGTTCGAAGGGCTCACCGGGCCGGGGCAGCGCGACCCGGGCGCCGGCCGCATGGGCGGCGGCGACCGTGCCCTCGCCCGGCTCGGCCCACGGGTGCGCCGCGAGGTTGAACGTGGCCCAGTGGATCGGCATCATCACGCCGGTGGGCCGGTCGCCCTGGAGGTCGAGGTGGGCGCGCATGCCCTCCTCGGGCGTCATGTGGATGTCGGGCCAGAAGTCGCTGTACGCGCCGATCTGGATCATCGTGGCGTCGAAGGGCCCGTACTCGGTGCCGATGTCCTTGAAGCCGGTGAAGTAGCCGGTGTCGCCGCTGTGGTAGATCCGGTGCTCGTCGCCCGCGACCACCCAGGAGGCCCAGAGGGTGTGCTGCGTGTTGCGCAGGCCCCGGCCGCAGAAGTGCCGGGCGGGTGTGGCGGTGAGGGAGATCCCGCCGACCTTCGTCGTCTCGTGCCAGTCCAGCTCGCGCAGCCGGTCCGCCGGGACGCCCCAGTGCTCCAGATGGGCGCCGACGCCGAGGGGCACCGCGAACAGCGTGTCCGTGTCCGCGAGGGCCTTGATCGTCGGCAGGTCGAGGTGGTCGTAGTGGTCGTGGGAGATGACGACCACGTCGACCGGGCCGAGCGCCGCCAAGGGCACGGGCACGGGATGCAGCCGCTTGGGCCCGGCGAAGGCGAACGGGGAGCACCTCTCGCCCCAGACGGGGTCGAAGAGCACCCGGTGTCCGTCGATCTCCGCGAGCACACTGGAGTGGCCCATCCACGTCAGCCGCAGCCCTGAGGCCGGCGGCGCGGCGAGGTCGGCGAGGGTCGTGGCGTGCACCGGCACGACGCCCGCGGGAGCCCGCTGGACGCGCTCCTCCTTGCGGAAGTAGGACTTCGCGAACTCGCGCATGGCGCCGTCCGGGCGAGGGGCGCCCTCGGGATTGCGGAACACGCCGTCCGCGTAGTTCGGAGATCTGCGGATGCGCTGCATGCGCTCACCACTCGGATCCACGCCGAACGCGGCGGGGCGCAGAGCACGGAGCCCGGAACTCAGGGAACGGGAGCCGGTCACGGCACCTCCAGTGGGTCGGTCTGAATATCCATTATGGTCGCCGCCTCTGACAGCGCCGGGTCGGGCGCGTGACAGGGCGGTGTCCGTGCCGAGCACGGCGAGGATCACCCCGTACCCCATCACTCACACCGAAGATCCGTTCAGCACGTCGACAGACACGATTGACAGATTTGCCCGGCACTTTCGATACTGACCGATCATTCAGTAGCGAGGGTGCGGGACCGGCACCCGGACGCTCTGTGCGCCCGGCTTCCAGCCGGTGAAACGTCCCGAAGCCGATCCCTGTTCCCGAGGAGACCCTGTGACCGACCCGGACAGCACCCCATTGATGTCGCTCACCTGGACCGACCACGTCACGGGCCGTCAGGGGCACCTGGTCGTGGACCGCCTGGTGCGCGGTGTCTCCAGCGGCGGGCTGCGGATGCGGGCGGGGTGCACGCTGGCCGAGGTCGCGGGGCTGGCCCGGGGCATGACCATGAAGGAGGCGCTGCACTACAACCCCGAGGGCCGTTACATCCCGCTGGGCGGCGCCAAGGGCGGCATCGACTGCGACCCCCAGGACCCGGAGGCGTACGGCCTGCTCGTGCGGTATCTGCGCGCCATGCGCCCGTACATCGAGCAGCACTGGACCACCGGGGAGGACCTCGGCGTCACCCAGGATCTCGTCGACCGCGCCGCGAAGGAGGCGGGTCTCGTGTCGTCGATCCAGGCGGTGTACCCGCTGCTCGACGACGAGGAGGCGGCACGCCGGCGGCTGGCGGACGCGTTCGCCGTCGAGGTGGACGGCATCGGCCTGGACGAGCTGGTCGGCGGCTGCGGGGTGGCCGAGTCGGTGCTGGCGGCACTGGACCGGGCCGGCGTGGCGTACGCGGGCACACGGGTCGCCGTACAGGGCCTGGGCACCATGGGCGGGGCCACGGCCCGGTTCCTCACGCGCGCGGGGCTGCGTGTCGTGGCGGTCGCCGACGTGAAGGGCACGATCGCCAACGCCGAGGGGCTGGACATCGACGCGCTGCTCGCGGCGCGGGACACGTACGGCACGGTCGACCGCTCGGCCCTGCGCCCCGGCGACCGTGAGCTGCCCGGTGACGCCTGGTTGTCGGCGGGGGCCGATGTGCTGGTGCCGGCCGCGGTCTCGTACGCCGTCGACACCGGCAACCAGGAGCGCATCACGGCCCGTTGGATCGTCGAGGCGGCCAACATGCCCGTCCTGCCCGAGGCGGAGGAGCTGCTGGCCGCGCGCGGCGTCACCGTCCTGCCGGACGTCGTGGTCAACTCCGGTACCAACGCCTGGTGGTGGTGGACGCTGTTCGGGGACATCGGGGCCGACGCGGAGGAGGCGTTCGCGTACACGCGCCGCTCGATGCGGGCCCTGATCGACCAGACGCTCGCCCGCGCGGAGACCGACGGCTCGACACCGCGCGCGGCCGCACACGCCATCGTCGCGGAACGCCTACCGGAGATCGCGAACCGGTACGGCTGGTATCGCTGAAGCCCTCAGCGCGCCGGGGCCCACCCCGGTCCCCGCCCGCCGGCACCGGCCCCGCCTTACGCTCGCGCGGGCCGACGGCGGTCCCGACGCAGCCGGATCCGGCACGGTCCCGACGCGACCCGACCCGACCCACTACGGACCCCGGCCGCCCGAACCGGCGCGGACTCCGGCTCGACCGAAGCCGGCACGACCGGATCCGTGAGAGCCCCGTGTGCCCGAACCGAGCCGTTCCGGGCACGGCCGGGCCAAGTCAGGCACCGACGATTGCCACGCGACCGGACCGGCCGGAGCCGCACGCCCCGACCTGCCCAGGTCCTCGCGGCCGGTAACCGCCCCTCCGGCCGCACCGGTCCCGGCCACGCAATAGGGTTGCCCGGTGGCGAGAGTGCGGTTGGGTGTGGCGGAGCGGCGTCAGGAGTTACTGCGGGCCGCCATCGGGCAGATCGAGGAGCGCGGGGTGTCCGCGGTGCGGATCGCCGACGTGGCGAACGCGCTCGGAGTGAGCAACGCCCTGGTGCTCTATCACTTCTCCACGAAGGAGAAGTTGGTCGCCGCCGCGTTCACGTACGCGGCCGAGGACGACCTCGCCCATCTGCGCAAGCTGCTCGGCCGCCGGACGACGGCCCTGCGGCGGCTGCGCGCGGCCGTGCGCTGGTACGCGCCGACCGGGCAGGCGAAAGGCTGGCGGCTGTGGATCGAGGGCTGGGCGGTGGCGCTGCGCGAGCCGGCGCTGCGGGACGTCACCCGTGACCTGGACCGGCAGTGGAAGGCAGCGCTCACCGAGGTCATCGCCGAGGGCGTGGCCGCGGGCGAGTTCCGGTGCCAGGACCCGACGGGCACGGCGTTGCGCCTGACCGCCCTGCTGGACGGGCTGGCCGTGCAGATGACGGCGTACCCCGGCGCGGTGTCACGCGCCCGCACCCAGCAGTGGGTGGACGAGGCACTGGCCAGGGAGCTGGGGCTCGACCGCGTCGAGCCCCAGACGATTGAATCCCGGACCGCGGAACCCCAGACCGCGGAACCCCAGACTCCGGATGCCTGAGGCAACCATCCCTCAGACGAACCGCCCCGCAGCCCAGCCCAACCCCCTTCAGTCCCCCTCAGCCCCGTTCAGGCCACGGCCTCTATCCACGACTTGATGTCGTTCGGGGACAGGCTCCCCTTCGCCTCCACGCGGTCGCCCGAGGACTCCCCGCGCAGCCGCCTGCCGATCCACGGCACCAGGTACTCGCGCGCCCAGTGGATGTTGTCCCGCCGCATCTCCAACGTGCCGCGCGGCGGCAGCACGGGCCACGGCTGGTCCGGGTCCGCGGGCACCTCCAGGCCGAGCACCTGGCCGGCGCGCAGGGCCACCCTGGTGTGTCCCTCGGCCGACAGGTGGAGCCGGTCACCGTCCCAGGCCCGCCGGTCCTGGATGGTCTTGAGGGACCACAGGTCGAGGACCGGACAGTTGTACCGGTCCGCGATGGCCCGCAGATGCAGGTTGTACGTGGCGATCTTGCCGCGCATGTGCCGGAGCACGGGTACGCCACGGGTGTCGAAGCCGGTGGTCACGAGGACCGTGCCGACGACCGACGTGAGGTCGGCGACGGCACGCTCGTAGCGCTCCGCGACCTCGTCGGGATCGGTGCCCGGCCGGATGATGTCGTTGCCGCCCGCACAGAAGGAGACCAGGTCCGGCGCGAGCTCCCTGGCCCGCGTCAGCTGGTGCTCGACGATCTGGTCGAGCAACTTCCCGCGGACCGCGAGGTTGGTGTAATTGAAGTCGCCCTCGGGCCGCCGGTCCGCGAGCAGTACCGCGAACCGGTCGGCCCAGCCGACGAACGCCCCGTCCGGGCCAGGGTCGCCGACGCCCTCGGTGAAGCTGTCCCCCACCGCCACGTACGACCCGATCACTGATCTGTTGTCGTCTTTCGAATCGTCTGCCACGTCGGCCCATGATTCACCTTGAGGTGTGACCTACGCGACCGTAGGAAGGGGTTGACGCCCGGTGAGATAAGCCACTCGTCAAGTGTTGGTCAACCCCGGAATAAGGGGCGCGTTCAGTGGCGTCGCCGCAGCTCCCTGACCTGGAAGTGCTGAATCGCGAAGTGGCTCCAGGTGGTCCGGAAGGCGAAGTGCCCCCGCGTGTACGGCTCCGGGTCCGTGTAGTCGAAGACGAGCCGTCCGTTGTTCCACCACCGGACGGTCGACCCGTCCGAGACGATCCGGACCCGGTGGGGCCGGTTGGCCGTGAGCAGGGGTTCGGTGTAGTCGAGGATCAGCGGCCGTACGCCGGCCTCACCGACGTACCGGCGCAGCCTGGTCGTGGTGTTGGAGTTGGCCCCGTAACCGACGTAGTACGTCCTGAGGTGGTCGTACTCGACGAGCGCGCCGCCGCGGGGCGTGGCGAAGAGGTCGTCCGGTGAGCGTGCGTCGACGGCGTTCCAGAAGTTGTTGAGGTCGGACACGCGATCGTTGGCGCCGCCCGCGGAGATGGGCGTGGCGGTGTACTCGATGACGTACGGCCCCCGCAGCGCACGCTTGAACCAGACCGTCGCTCCGCTGGGCACGTCGATGTCCAGGACTCCCCCGGAGGCGCTGACGCTGCCGCCGTCCTGCAACTCGGTGACCCACTGCCCCAGACCGTGGCGGAAGTCGTCGCGGGCGATCAGCCCGCCCCGGCCGTGACGCTCCGAGGCGCCCGCCGGCTGTCCGGGCACGAGCGCGGCGAGACCGGCTCCCGCGGCCAGCGCTCCGAACGCTCTGCGTGTGGTGGTCATACGGGACTCCTCCGGAGGGCAGGGGACATCGAGGGGCGTGGGGCGTGGGGGCGTCGGGGACGGTTCGTCCGCCGCACAGAAAGCGCTTGTGGAGATCACTGTGCCGCCCCCGACGCGCCCTGTCGATGCAGGCGATGTTGCAACCCCGTGTCGTACGTACGTACCCGGCGACCGGAGCTGTCAGGAGGGAGCCCGTTCAGAGGCGGCAGCTGATTTCGAGGCCGTCCTCCACCGGGAAGGTGACGCTGTGGTAGCCGTTGGCGGTGTCGCGCACGTGGTCGAGGTAGGGGCCGAGGTCGGGCAGATCCACGTCGTCGGCGACGACGAGGGTGCCGGGCGCGATGCGCGGCTCAAGGAGCCGCAGCACGGGCAGGCAGAGGTCCTTCCACCCGTCCAGGAACAGGAAGTCGACCGGCTGCCGCAGTGCGGCGAGCGTGTGCAGGGCGTCCCCCTCCAGCAGGGTGATCACGTCGTCGAGACCGGTGGCGGCGAAGGTGTCACGGGCCGAGGCCGCCTTGGTCCGGCTCATCTCCGTGGTGATGACCCTGCCCGTGCCGTTGTCGCGGACGGCGGCGGCCAGGTGGAGGGTGGAGATGCCGTACGAGGTGCCGAACTCGACGACGGTGGCCGGTTTCGTGGCGCGCACGAGGTTGTAGAGGAGCCTGCCGCCGTCGGCGGAGACCGGCATGTAGATCTCCTGCGCCGCGTCGGCGAGTTCCTGCGCCGTCCGCGACTCCAGGTCGTGGGACCGGTCGCTCCGTAGCCGTGACACGGTCTCGTCGTCATGGGCGGCGGTTTCGAACATACGGGTCAGGGCGGCGGATACACGTGGTTCCGCGAGGGTGTACGGATACGTGGGCACGGTGCTGGCTCCTTCGGATCGGTGCTGGTGCCTGTACTTCAGGTCGGGTGGGGTGGGCGCCCGTGCCGTCAGGCCGTGTACGCGCCCGCGTCGATGTCCGCGAGCAGGGCCGGCCCGGTGGGCTCCCAGGACAGCAGCCGCCTGCTGGCGTCGCTGGTCGCGGTCATGGTCGAGGCGAAGAAGCGGCCGACGAACCCGAAATGGGCTCCGGCGTCCCGCGGGGCGACGGAGTCGACCGGCAGGCCGAGGCTGCGGCCGATCGCCTCGGCGATCACCTTGGTGGTGACGGCCTCCTCGGCGACGGCGTGCAGGCGCGTCCCCGCAGGCGCCCGCTCCATGCCGAGGCGGACGAGCCGGGCCGCGTCGTCGCGGTGGATCGCCGACCAGGCGGCGGAGCCGTCGCCGACGTATCCGGAGACTCCCCGCTCGCGGGCCGCCGCGGTGAGGAAGTTGACGAACCCCCAGTCGCCGTGGCCGTGGACGCTCGGCGCGAACCGCGTGATCACGGTGCGCACGCCCTGGGCCACGTAGTCCAGGGCGAGGTTCTCGCTGCCGCCCCGGTTGGAGTCCGGGCCGACGGCCGGACTGACGTCGTCCTCGGTGGCGGGCCGTCCTTCGACGAGGCCGGAGAGAGGCGCGGCGACCACGAACGGGCGGTCGGTTCCGGCGAGGGCGTCGCCGAGGGCCCGGACCGCGGCGCGTTCGGAACGGTCGGACTCGGCGGGGTCGCCCCAGTCGTGCTTGTTGGCGAGGTGGATGACCGCGTCCGCCTGGTCGGCGCCTCGCCGCAGCGAGCCGAGATCGTCCAGGTCGCCGCGGACGACGCCGACGCCCTTGGCCGCGAGGGCCTGCTCGGCCCGGTCGGACCGGGCCAGACCGATGACCTGGTGGCCCGCGGAGACGAGTTCGTCGACCACGGCGGAGCCGATCCAACCGGTGGCTCCAGTGACAAATGCACGCATGAGCGTGACCTCCTTCGCCCTGAGAAGGGCAGGCGAAAACGGCAGGTTGCAGGGGTAGTCGAAGGACGGAGACGGGTGTCGTGGGAGTGGTCAGAGCACGGCGCCGACACCGCCCGGCAGGCCCCCGGGACAGGAGGAGGCAAGGCCGGACACTCAATTTCGAGTCACCATGCACCGTAAAGGTAACACATACGAGACACCATGCCTCGCATAGAGTGGCGGCATGGTGGATGGAAGTGGCCGCGGACGGCCCCGCAGTGAAAGCGCACGGGCCGCCGTGCTGCACGCCGTCGACGACCTGCTGGTGGAAGTGGGGTACGCGGCCCTGACCATGAAGGGCATCGCCGAGCGGGCGGGCGTGGGCCGGCAGACCGTGTACCGCTGGTGGTCGAACAAGGCGGAGGTCCTGTACGAGGCCAGCGCCATCGACGCCCGGGAGGAACTGTCCGTGCGACGGAGCGACGATCCCCTGAAGGACGTCAAGGCGTATCTCGACGCCCTCGTGGCCTTCCTGGCACACTCCCACGCGGGGGCGGCCTACCGCGCCCTCATGGGTGAGGCCCAGCACGACGCGGAGGTCGCCGCGCTGCTCGCCTCCCGCGACATCCTCGGGGAGAGCGCCGCGGAGGTCGTGGAGGCGGTGCGCGAGCGGAGCGACACCACCCTCTCGCTCGAACAGGCGACCGCGCTCCTGATCGGCCCGCCCTTCTTCCACATCCTGACCGGGCGCGACGCGGGCGGCATCGACACCGAACGGCTCACGGAGCAGTTCGTGCGCACCCTGAACCATCCGGGGGCATGACCCGCCCCGGCGCCGCAGCCGTCCGACTCGGCATCGCACCCGGGATGCCGGCGGACCGGGGCCCGTCCGGCCCGGGACATGCCGAAGGCCGGACCCCGGGGATCACAGGGTCCGGCCTTCGGAGACGAGCGGGTCGGTCGGCGCCGGTCAACGCGAATCAGCGCGGATCGACACCGGTGGACGTCGAGGGCGTCAGATGGAGACGCCCTTGGCGCGCAGGTACGCCAGCGGGTCCACGTCCGAGCCGTAGTCCGGGGTGGTGCGGATCTCGAAGTGCAGGTGCGGGCCGGTGACGTTGCCCGTGGCACCGGAGAGGCCGACCTGCTGTCCGCCGGTCACGGCCTGGCCGGCCGAGACGGAGAGGGAGGACAGGTGCGCGTACTGGGCGTAGTGGCCGTCGGCGAGCTTGATGACGACCTGGTTGCCGTACGCACCGCCCCATCCGGCGGAGACGACCGTGCCCGCGCCGACGGACTTGAGCGAGGTGCCGGTGGGAACCGCGAAGTCGACACCGGTGTGGTAGCCGCTGGACCACATGCTGCCCGACATCTTGTACGGGGTGCCGATGGTCGCGTTCCCGACCGGCAGCGAGAAGCCGGTGGCCGTCGAGGTGTCCGCAGCCTTGGACGCCGTGGTGGTCTTCTTGGCCGCGGGCTTGCCCGCGGACTCGGCGGACGACTTGTCGGCCTTGGGGGCGGTGGAGCCGGAGGGGGCAGCCGCCGCCTTGCCGCCGAGGGCGAGCTTCAGGCCCGGGTGGATGAGGGCCGGGTCGCCGCCGATGGCCGTGCGGTTGTCCGAGTACAGCTTCTTCCAGCCGCCGGTGACATCCTGCGCGTCGGCGATCTTCGACAGGGAGTCGCCGGAACGCACGGCGTACGTCCTGGTCGCGACCTTCTTCGCCTCGGTCTTCGCCTTCGCGTCGGCCTGCTTCTCGGCGGTCGGCGCGGCAGCGGCGGACTTGCTCGCGATGTTCGAGACGTTCGCGGCGCTCGCCACGGAATCGGCGGCGGTCTGCGGAGTCGCGGCGTTCGCTCCGGCGGCACCGAGCAGCGGGAGGGCGAGAGCCGCTCCCCCGGTTCCGGCCACGGCTATGGAGCGGGTGAAACGCTGGGACTTGGGACGGCGGTGCTTACCCTTCGCGGGCATGACGAATTCCTCTCCGGCGCCTGCGAGGTGAGCTGTCGGGTGCGAGCTGGAGATGCCCGGCCGCGCTTTCACGCGACTTAACCCCAAGCCGTTCCGGAGACCGGAACAGGCGTAGTACCTGTGGGTCCCCCGCTCCTGCCACGTACGGGTGAGTGTGCGGATTCCGGGCGGCGGCAGGATTGGGCGTCCGTCCGGATTGGAGGTGAACGTAAGCGACATGAAGAGGCGGGAACAAGCTTGAGGGTTTCCTGTGTGCCCCGTTTTCTTGATCCTCGACCGAAATACCGGTCACCCTGCGTGCATATGGACCGTCCCGGGTTTGTTAAACCCCTGAAAACAAAGCGGACTTACGTGAGCATGGCGACAGCGGAACGTCACGTGTATGACGCTGCTCACGGAGGACCGCCCCAGGAGCCCCCACTCCGGCGCGAGTTGGAACGAAGGCTCCATTACGGACACATCAGTCACATGCGACGCAGGCGGATAACTGCCGCATCGAGGTCGCCCCGCAGCCCCGTCCGCAGCCCGTGGTGCAAAAGCACCGCACCCCGGTGGACTTCGCCCGTTTCGAGGCATTCGTACGACGCCGACGGGTCGAGGCCCCGCAGCCGCACCGGCGGAACCGGCTCTCCGTAGTGCTGGGCCTGGAGCCAGGCGAGGACGACGACCTCGCCGTCACGGACGTACTGGACGGCGCTCAGGCCGCCCTCCGGCGCCCGCAGCCGGTGAAGCTCACCGCCCTGCACGACGGGCCTGATCTTCTTGTAGAGCTCCACCCAGGTCCGCGCCTCGGCCAGCTCCCCCTCGGTCCAGCGGGTGAGGTCGCCGCCGACCCCGAGCACCCCGGCCATCGCGCTCACGAACCGGAAGCGCAGCGAGCTGACACGTCCGTTGAGCTGCGTGTTCGGGCTGTCGGTGACCCACGCGGCCATGGCCCGCGCGGGATGCACCTGGCTGAAGCCGTACTGGATGGCGAGCCGGTCGAGCGGGTCCGTGTTGTCCGAGGTCCACACCTGGTCCGTACGGGCCATGATCCCGAGGTCGATCCGGCCGCCGCCGCCCGAGCAGGACTCGAAGGCGACGGTCGGGTGGGCCGCCCGCAGCCGGTCCAACAGCTTGTACAGGGCGTGCACATGGTCCACCCACAGCCGCTGCGGGTACGCCTCGCCGGGCCATCCCGCGTCCGTGAAGCAGCGGTTGAAGTCCCACTTCACGTAGTCGATCGGCGCGCTGGAGAGCAGCGCGTCGAGCTGTTCCCACAGGTACTCCTGGACGTCCTCGCGTGCGAGGTTCAGTACGAGCTGGTTGCGCAGCTCCGTCCTCTTTCGTCCCGGCTGGAACTGCACCCAGTCCGGGTGCGCGCGGTACAGCTCGCTGTCCGGGTTGACCATCTCGGGCTCGACCCAGATGCCGAACTGCATCCCGAGCCCGTGCACGTAGTCGCTCAGCGGCTTGAGGCCGCCGGGGAAGCGGTCCCGGTTGACCGTCCAGTCGCCGAGGCCGGCCCGGTCGCTGGTGCGCGCCCCGAACCAGCCGTCGTCGACCACGAACAGCTCGACCCCTGCCTCGGCGGCCCGGCGGGCGAGCGCCCGCTGCTGCTCCTCGGAGATGTCGAACTCCGTGGCCTCCCAGGAGTTGTAGAGCACGGGCCGGTCCTGCTCCGCGTCCGGGATCACATACGCGCGCTGGTACGCGTGCCAGGCGCGGCTCGCCCCGCCGAAGCCGCCGTCGCTCCACAGCCCCGCGAAGACGGGAGTGACGAAGGTCTCCCCCGGTTCCAGCCGCAGCAGGCCCGAGTCGTCGTACCCGGCCCCGCCGGTGATCTGCACGCGCGCGTCCGGCAGTTGGGCCACCGCGATCCGCCAGGTCCCCGACCAGGCGAGCGCGCAGCCGTAGACCTCGCCCAGCTCCTCGGTCGCCGTGCCGTCCGCGTCCAGGGCGACCCACGGCAGGTGCTGGTGCCCGGTGTGTCCACGCCGGCTGCCGATGATCTTCTCGCCGTAGGTGAGTTCGGAGCGCACCAGCCGGGACTCGGCCGCCCACCGTCCGTGCAGCTGGGACAGCCGCCACCCGTCGCGCAGCGGCAGCGTCCAGGTCGCGGAGTCGGCGCGCAGCACCTCCAGGGCGGGCCCTTCGTTGGAGAGGGTCACCCAGCGCTCGACGACGTCCGTGCCCTCCCGCATCCGGTAGTGCAGCGTGATGCCGAGCCCGGAGTCGGAGAACCGCAGCCGCAGCTCGTCGCCCTCGCTCTCGTACGCCTCGAAGCGCCACTCGGTGCCGCGCCGGTCCGGCGTACGCACGGACAGCGCGGGCCGTACGAAGCGGGGGCCGCCCTCGACCGGGTACTCCTCATGGCCGTCGAGGGTCGCCTCGAACGCCCAGTACTCGGGGCCCGGGCCCGCGGCGAGCGCCTCGGCGTCGGCGAGTGCGATCCTGGGGCCCCAGTGCAGATGAAGCAGCTCGTCCTCGTCACCGAGCCGCAGGCCGTAACTGCTCGTGGGTCCCGAAAGAAGCCACGTACGGCCGTCTGCGCCGATCTCTACCATCAAGCCCTCACATATTCGAACAGGCACGCTCAAGCCCCAACATCATCAGGGCCGACCTGCCCTTCGGGCAACGCCTGTGGACAACTCATTGGCCCACGAACCGATGTCGTATCGTCGGATACGCACCTCGCCGACGAGCCGCGTCGGTGGCCGAGGGGAGGAGCCCCCGTGACGCAGCAGGTCCCGTCGACCGAGCCCGAACTGGCCGGTGTACGCAACTTCCGCGATGTGGGCGGCCTGCCGACGGTGGACGGCCGGCGGGTGGCGTACGGACGGCTGTTCCGCAGCGGCCACCTCGCGCACGCGACGCCCTCGGACGCCGCGTTCCTCGCCTCGCTGGGACTGCACACGATCTTCGACTTCCGCAACGCGGCCGACCAGCGCCTGGAGGGCGCCGACGTCGAGCTGCCCGGGGTGCGCAATGTGAACCTGCCGCTGACGGACCCCGCCGACGGCGCCGAGTTCTGGAAGATGGTCCGCGACGGCAATCTGGACGAGCTGCGTGAGCTGCTCGCGGACGGCCGGGCGGCGAACCGCATGATCGCGTCCTACCGCACGATCATCAAGGAGCGCACGGCCGAGCACCGTCAGGTGCTGCACGCGCTGGCCGAGGACAGTGTCCCGGCCCTGATGCACTGCGCCGCCGGCAAGGACCGCGCCGGTCTCTCCGTCGCCGTGACGCTCCTCGCCATCGGCGTCGAGCGTGAGGCCATCGTGGCGGACTACCTGGAGTCGAACGCGGCGCACCGCCGCTACAAGGTGCACCGCAGCAGCTCCGCCTCCTCGGCGTACACCCCCGAGGTGATGGAGCTGCTCAGCCCGCTCTTCGACGCACGCGCCGAGTACCTGGCGGCGGCGTTCGACACGATCGAGGAGACCTGGGGCGGGGTCGACGCGTACCTGGAGCAGGCGCTCGGCGTGACCCCCGGGATACGGGAGCGGCTGCGGGCGCGTTTCCTCGACTGACCGCTCCGGGGGCTGGGCGCCGGGCTACTGGTTCTGGGCCCCGAGGGTGAACAGCAGGTAGATGAAGGCGGCGAAGACGTGCCCGACCGCCACATAGATGATGAGCCGGACCCACAGCGCGCGCGGGAACTTCTCCTCCAAGTCCTTCATGAGCCTTCTCCTGGAATCGTCGTCGGTCCGAGGCACAGGGCGGCCGTCGGACTCTGCAGCAGGGTGTGTACGAAGAGGAGTTCGGCCCCGTCCCGGTCCGCGGCGGCGATCCGGTGCGGGGTCAGCGAGTCGAAGTGGGCGCTGTCGCCGGGTTCGAGGACGTGCGCGGTGTCCCCGAGGCGCAGGCGCAGCCGCCCCTGGAGGACGTACAGCCACTCCTCACCGGGGTGGACCCGCACGATGTCGCCCTGCGCCCCGTAGGGGACGTGCACGCGCAGGGACTGCATGCCGCGGCCGGCGGCGCCGGCCGGCCAGTACGTCCAGCCGCCGGCCTTCGTGGGCTCCATGTCGGCGGAGCGGACCACGGCGTCCCGCTCGGTGACCGTCTCGCCGAGCAGGTCGGAGACGGTCGTGCCGTAGATGCGGGCCAGCGCGAGGAGCATGGGCAGCGAGGGCTGGCGCCGGCCGGTCTCCAGCCGGGAGAGGTGGGCGGGCGAGAGTCCGGCCGCGGCGGCGGCGGACTCCAGGGTGAGGGTTGCGCGGCGGCGCAGTGCGCGGAGCTGGGGGGCGACGGTGGGAAGCGGCGCCTCAGCCTCCGGCTCGGGCTCGGGTCTCGTACCCTGGTCAGGGTTCATGCATCCCATTGAGCCGCACTCTTGCCTGAGAGGCAAATAACTTGCCCGAGAGGCAAAAGCTCCGGCCAACGGGGGCGGGCTGCGCAGTTCCCCGCGCCCCTATCGGGGCGAAGGCGCAGCCGAGCCCTCAGGGGCGCGGGGAACGGCGCAATCTTTTAGGGGCGCGGGGAACGGCGCAGTCCTTTGGGGGCGCGGGGAACTGCGCGAACGGCCCGCAGGGGGCCCGGCCCCGCTACCGCCCGGCGACCGCCTGCTTCACCAGCGTCTTTCCGAAGTCCCACATCAGCCCACCCCCACTGTGTGCGTCATCCATGACGGCAGTGAACGCCTCCACGAACCGATCCACGTCCCGCTCCCCGATCACCAGCGGCGGGATCAGCTTGATCACCTCCAGGTGGTCGCCGGAGACCTGCGTGAGGATCCGGTGCCGCTGCAGCAACGGCACGACCACCATCTGCGCGAACAGCCCCTTGCGCGCCGCCTGCAGCATCGTCCACCGGCTGCGCAGCTTCAGCGAGGTCGGTCGGCCGAACTCGAGGCCGATCATCAGCCCCCGGCCGCGTACGTCGCTCAGCAGCTCGTACCGGTCGACGAGCTCCGTGAGCCGGGACTTGAGCCGCTCCCCCGTGGCGCGGGCGTTCGCCACGATCTGCTCGTTCTCCATGACCGACAGGACCGCGAGGCCGGCCGCCATGGCCTGCGCGTTGGATCCGAAGCTCGCGGAGTGCACGAGGACCCGGTCCATGGACGAGTAGACCTTCTTGAAGATCCAGTCCTTGCCGAGGGTGGCGCTCACGGGCACGTACCCGCCCGACAGCGCCTTCGCCACACAGACCAGGTCGGGTTCGACCCCGTCCTCGTGCTGGTAGGCGTAGAAGTCCCCGGTGCGGCCGAGCCCGGTCTGCACCTCGTCCGCGATGAGCAGCGCCTTGTACTTGTGCAGCAGTTCCTGGGCGTCGCGCAGATAGCCGGGCGGCGACTCGTGCACGCCCTTGCCCTGGATCGGTTCGACGATCAGCGCGGCGACGTCGCCCTTCTTGAGCTCCGCCGCCAGGGCGTCGAGGTCACCGAGCGGGACCGCCGTGTCGGGCAGCAGCGGGGCGAAGCCGTCCCGGAAGCCGTCCTCGCCGTTGACGGACAGGGATCCGGTGGTCAGCCCGTGGAAGGCGTGCGCGCAGTACAGGACGCGCGGCCTGCCGGTGGCGTACCGGGCGAACTTCAGGGCGGTCTCGACGGCCTCCGTCCCGCTGTTGCCGAAGAACACCCGGTCCAGGTGCGGGCTGTGCGCCAGCAGCTTCTCCGCCAGCAGGCCGGGCAGGGGCTGGCAGTCGAAGCGGGTGAGGTCGGCGAGCCGGGCGTCCAGGACGTCGTGCAGTGCCTTGCGGACGACGGGGTGATGGCGACCGAGGCCCATCACCCCGAACCCGGCGAGCATGTCCAGGTAGTCGTTGTCGTCCGCGTCCCAGAAGTGGGCGCCCTCGGCGCGCTCGTAGACCTTGTCGAAGCCGATGGTGCGCAGCATGCGCGGCAGCTGGTGGTTCAGATACTTGGCGTGCAGCTCGTAGCGCTCGGCTCCGCGCTCGGCGAGGAGACTGCCGAGGTCGAACTCCTGGGCCTTGCTGGTGGTCATTGCGGTTTCTCCTTGGGCATGGTGGTCTCCCGCACCGCGAGGCTCGCGCTGATCCGGCCCGCGATCTCGACGGGGGTCAGGCCGATGTCGGCCAGTACCTCGCCCCGTTTGGCGTGTGCGAGGAACTGTTCGGGGATGCCGAACCGCCGTACCGGCACGTCGACTTCGGCGTCCCCGAGGGCGAGCGCGACGGCCGCGCCCACTCCGGCGGCCCGGCTGTTGTCCTCGACGACGGCGACCAGTCGGTGGTCGGCGGCGAGGCCGGGCAGGGCGGGGTCGACGGGTTTGACCCAGCGCGGGTCCACCACCGTGCAGCCGATGCCCCGCGCCTCGAGGAGTTCGGCCGCGTGGAGGCACACCGGTGCCATGACGCCGACGGCGACGAGCAGCACGTCGGACCGCTCGCCGCGGTGCAGCACGTCCACTCCGCCCACCCGGTCGACCGCCGGGACCCGGGGTCCCACCGACTCCTTCGGAAAGCGGACCAGCGTGGGGGCGTCGTCGACGGCGACGGCCTCGCGCAGCTGGGCGCGGAGCTGGTCGGCGTCACGCGGCGCGGCGATGCGAAGTCCGGGCACGACCTGGAGGATGGACATGTCCCACATGCCGTTGTGGGACGCTCCGTCGGCTCCGGTGATGCCGGCCCGGTCCAGTACGAAGGTCACGCCGCAGCGGTGCAGCGCGACATCCATGAGGAGCTGGTCGAAGGCCCGGTTGAGGAAGGTCGCGTACACGGCGACGACCGGGTGCAGTCCGCCGGTCGCGAGTCCGGCCGCGGACACCGCGGCGTGCTGCTCGGCGATGCCGACGTCCCACACCCGGTCGGGGAACCTCTCGGCGAACTTCGCGAGGCCCACCGGGTGCAGCATGGCCGCCGTGATCGCCACGACGTCCTCGCGTTCCTCGCCGATGCGGACGATCTCGTCGCCGAACACCGAGGTCCAGGAGGGGCCGTTGGACGGTGCGAGCGGCTCGCAGGTGAGCGGGTCCATCACGCCGACCGTGTGGAAACGGTCCTCCTCGTGCGCGAGCGCGGGCTCGTATCCGCGCCCCTTCTCCGTCAGGCAGTGGATGAGTACGGGTCCGTGGAAGCGTTTCGCGCGCCGCAGGGCCGACTCGACCGCGCCCGTGTCGTGCCCGTCGATCGGCCCGACGTACTTCAGCCCCAGGTCCTCGAACATGCCCTGCGGGGCGAACGCGTCCTTGAAGCCCTTCTTCGCGCCGTGCAGCGACTCGTAGAGGGTGCCGCCGACGACGGGGGTGCGCAGCAGGACGTCCTTGCCCCAGGCCAGGACCTTCTCGTAGCTGTCGGTGGTGCGCAGGGTCGCGAGGTGGTTGGCGAGGCCGCCGATGGTCGGCGAGTACGAGCGTTCGTTGTCGTTGACGACGATGATCAGCGGGCGGTCCTTGGCGGCGGCGATGTTGTTCAGCGCCTCCCATGCCATGCCGCCGGTGAGCGCGCCGTCCCCGATGACCGCGACGACGTGCCCTTTCTCGCCCTGCACCTGGCGGGCCTTGGCGAGCCCGTCGGCCCAGCCGAGCGCGGTGGACGCGTGGCTGTTCTCGATGATGTCGTGCTCGGACTCCTCGCGCGAGGGGTAGCCGGAGAGGCCGCCCTTGCCGCGCAGCTTGGAGAAGTCCTGACGGCCGGTCAGGAGCTTGTGCACATAGCTCTGGTGGCCGGTGTCCCACAGGATGCGGTCGGTCGGCGACTCGAAGACCCGGTGGAGCGCGATGGACAGTTCCACCACTCCCAGGTTGGGTCCCAGATGCCCCCCGGTCCTGGCGACCGCGTGCACCAGGAACTCCCTGATCTCTTCGGCCACTTGGCCTATCTCGGTCTCGGACAGCGCCTTCAGGTCGCGTGGTCCCCGGATGGTCTCCAGAATCGTCACGCTCGGCCCCCTCTCGGTCCGTGCTGCAGCTAACTAGCGGTGCCGCCCGGTTGCCCCGGCACCGTGACCTCCGGCTCGCCCGATGCGACGCCGTCCGCCTCCATCTGCTCGGCGATCTTCATCGCCTCGTCGATGAGGGTCTCCACGATCTTCGACTCGGGGACGGTCCTGATGACCTCGCCCCGGACGAAGATCTGTCCCTTGCCGTTGCCGGAGGCGACCCCCAGGTCCGCCTCCCGTGCTTCTCCCGGCCCGTTGACGACGCAGCCCATGACCGCGACGCGCAGGGGCACCTCCATACCCTCCAGACCGGCCGTGACCTCGTCGGCGAGCTTGTAGACGTCGACCTGGGCCCGCCCGCAGGACGGACAGGACACGATCTCCAGGCGCCGCTGCCGCAGCCCCAGCGACTCCAGGATCTGGATGCCGACCTTGCACTCCTCGGCGGGCGGGGCGCTCAGGGACACCCGGATGGTGTCGCCGATGCCCTCGCTGAGCAGCGCCCCGAAGGCCACCGCCGACTTGATCGTGCCCTGGAAGGCGGGCCCCGCCTCGGTCACGCCGAGGTGCAGCGGGTAGTCGCACTGGGCCGCCAGTTGCCGGTAGGCGTTGACCATGACCACGGGGTCGTTGTGCTTGACCGAGATCTTGATGTCCCGGAAGCCGTGCTCCTCGAAGAGGGACGCCTCCCACAGGGCCGACTCGACCAGCGCCTCCGGGGTCGCCTTCCCGTACTTCTGGAGGAGGCGCCGGTCCAGCGAACCGGCGTTGACCCCGATCCGGATCGGCGTGCCGTGGTCCTTCGCGGCCCGCGCGATCTCCTTCACCTTGTCGTCGAACTGCTTGATGTTGCCGGGGTTGACCCGGACCGCCGCGCAGCCCGCCTCGATCGCGGCGAACACGTACTTCGGCTGGAAGTGGATGTCCGCGATCACCGGGATCTGCGACTTGCGCGCGATGGTGGCCAGCGCGTCCGCGTCGTCCTGCGTGGGGCAGGCGACGCGGACGATCTGGCAGCCGGACGCGGTGAGTTCGGCGATCTGCTGGAGCGTGGCGCCGATGTCCGACGTACGGGTCGTCGTCATCGACTGCACCGACACGGGCGCCCCGCCTCCGACCGCCACCGGCCCGACCTGGATCCGCCGTGAGACACGGCGTTCCGCGATCGGCCGGACCGGTACCTCGGGGAGGCCCAAGGAGATGGCGGTCATCACGTCACCCGCGGTTTCCCGAGACGGTCTCGCGGGCGGCCCGCAGCGACTCCTTGAGGGAGCCCATGGTGGCCATGACCGCCGTCGGCTCGTAGCCGCAGTGCGCCATGCAGTTGGCGCACCGCGGGTCCTTGCCGCGGCCGTAGGCGTCCCAGTCGGTCTTCTCGATGAGGTCCTTGTACGTCGTGACGTACCCGTCGCTCATCAGGTAGCAGGGTTTCTGCCAGCCGAAGAGCGAGTAGTTGGGGATCGCCCACGCCGTGCAGGGGAAGTCGACCTTGCCCTCCAGGAAGTCCAGGAAGAGCGGGGAGTGGTTGAGCCGCCAGCGCAACCGGTTGCCGCCCGCGAAGGCCTTCTTGAACAGTTCGCGGGTCTGCTCCACGCCCAGGAAGTGCTCCTGGTCGGGCGCCTTCTCGTAGGCGTAGGCGGGCGAGATCATCATCTCGTCCACCTTCAGGTCGTCATTGAGGTAGTTGAGCACCTCGATGATCGTCTGCGGGGTGTCGGTGTTGAAGAAGGTCGAGTTGGTGGTCACCCGGAAGCCGCGCCGCTTGGCCTCCTTGATGGCCGCCACCGCCTCGTCGAACACCCCCTCCTTGGCGACGGACTCGTCGTGCCGCTCCCGCAGCCCGTCGATGTGCACGGCGAACGCGAAGTACGGCGAGGGCGTGAACTTGTCCATCTTCTTGCGCAGCAGCATGGCGTTGGTGCACAGGAAGATGTACTTCTTCCTGGCCACCAACTGCCGCACGATCTCGTCGATATGAGGGTGCATCAACGGTTCGCCACCGGCGATGGAGACCATCGGCGCACCCGATTCGAGCACCGCCCCCACGGCCTGCGCCACCGGCATGCGCTGCTTGAGCACTCCGGCCGGGTGCTGGATCTTGCCGCAGCCCTCGCACGCGAGATTGCAGGCGTACAGCGGTTCCAGTTCGACGATCAGCGGAAACTTGTCCCGCTTGCGGAGTTTCTGTTCCATGAGATACGTCGCGACCTTGATGGTCTGGCGGAGCGGCATGGCCATCTGGCTCACCTCCTGGGGAGCAGCGAAGAACGGTGCCATTCATAGAAAACAGGGAGAACGGCACGAAGAACACGGAAGGCTGATATTCCACCGCGTACCGTGCCGATCCGGACGAGTTCATGTTCCGGGGCGTCCACGACCACCCGTACGGCGGCAACGGGGCGCTCCCCCGCGCGGACCGCGCTGCGGAGCGTCGCCGCCGACTCCATGTCGACCGCGATCGCCCCGGTCGCGAACAGCTCCGACCGTTCGGGACCGCGGACCACGTGATCGGAACCGGCGAGCGGTCCCGTGTGCACGGCGCGCCCGGGCACGGCACGCCGCAGTTCCCCGACGAGCAGGCCGGTTCCCACGCACGGCGTGCTGCCGCGCGGGTCCCGGGTCTCCTCGGCGACGACCAGGTCCCCGGGATGCATCCCGGGGGCGAGCCCGGCACAGAAGCCCGTGGCCAGGACGGCCGCCGAGCGCATCGCGGGATCGGCCAGCACCTTGCCGACCGCCCGCTCGGCGGCCGCCGGCCCCATGCCGGTACGCAGCACGGTGACCGGTCCTTCGGCGCCGCCCCGGTCGCCGCCCGTGCACAGGGCGAACCGCTCGATGCCCAGCGCGCAGGCGATCAGCAGCGGGGCGGCGTCCGGTTTCGCGCTCATCAGCTCGCCCTGCCGAAGGAGCCCTGGGTGCCCTGGGATGTGCGGGCGCCCTGGGCACTCTGCAGTTCGGCGAACGGTTCGCCGTTGACGTACCGGCCGAGCGCGGTGAGCGGGAACACCTGCCGGTAGAGGTGGTAGTTGATGGAGAAGTCCCACGGGAACCCGGTGCCGGTGAAGTACGGCTCGTCCCAGGAGCCGTCCGGCAGCTGGGTCTGCGCGAGCCAGGCGACACCGCGCTCGACGGCCTTGGACTCCCGCTCCCCGGCCGCGAGCAGCGCCAGCAGCGCCCACGCGGTCTGGGAGGCGGTCGAGGCGCCGCGCCCGCTCCACTCGGCGACGTCGTGGTAGGAGCGCAGGTCCTCGCCCCAGCCCCCGTCGTCGTTCTGCACGGTCTCCAGCCAGGCCACCGCCCGCCGGATCGCGGGATGCGAGCCGGGCAGTCCGGCGGCGACCAGCGCGGGCACCACCGACCCTGTGCCGTAGACGTAGTTGACGCCCCAGCGGCCGAACCAGGAGCCGTTCGCCTCCTGTTCGGCGAGCAGCCACTCGACGCCCCGGCGGGTGCGGGGATCGTGGGCCAGGCCCTCGACGGCGAGCATCTCCACGACGTGCGCGGTGACGTCGGCGGACGGCGGGTCGATGACCTCGCCGAAGTCGCAGAACGGCAGCCGGTTGGGGAAGGGGCTGGTGTTGTCGACGTCGAAGGCGCCCCACGCGCCGTTCTTCGACTGCATGCCGAGGTTCCAGCGCACCCCCCGCCCGATGGCCTTCTCCACGCGCTCCGGGTCGTGGTGCCTCACCCGGCGCAGCGCGAGGACGACTTCGGCGGTGTCGTCGATGTCGGGGTAGTTGTCGTTGTGGAACTCGAACGCCCAGCCGCCGGGCGGGAGTTCGGGCCTCTTGACCGCCCAGTCGCCGGGGCGGACGATCTCCTCCCCGAGCATCCAGTCCGCCGCCCGCACCATCTGCGGGTGGTCAGCCGGAACGCCCGCGTCGGCGAGCGCGATGGTCGCCAGGCAGGTGTCCCAGACGGGTGACTGACAGGCCTCGATCATCCGGGCGCCGTCCTCGCGCCACACGGCGAAGCGGTCCAGGGAGGCCAGTCCCTCGCGCATCACCGGATGTTCGAGGTCGTAGCCGAGCAGGTACAGGGCGATGACCGAGTACACGGCGGGCGGCTGGATGCCGCCCCAGCACCCGTCGTTCTCCTGGCGCTCGATGATCCAGCGGGCCGCGGTGTTCATCGCGGCCCTGCGCAGCCTGCGCGGCGCCACCTTGCGGTAGGCGTGCAGGGCCCGGTCCAGCCGCTGGAACGCCCCGTCCCAACTCGCCACCGGTGCGAAGGGTTTGACCGGGTTGGGGTTGCGGGGGTCGGCGTGCAGCTCGTCCAGCGCGAAGGGCGCCGGACGGACCGGGCGCTTCGCGGAGACCACGGTGAGCGGCACGATGGTCTGCCGGGCCCAGCAGCCGAAGTCGTAGATGTTGAGCGGCATCCACTTCGGGAAGTAGATGAGTTCCGGGGGCAGTTCGGGGAGGTCGTCCCACTTCCACCAGCCGAACAGCGCGAGCCAGATCCGGGTGAAGACCCGGGCCGCCGCGATACCGCCCTGCTCCCGGATCCACGCGGACGCCCGCGCCATGTGCGGGTCGTCCGGCGCGTCACCGGCCAGTCGCAGGGCCACGTACGCCTCGACGGTGGTGGAGAGTTCGCCCGGTCCGCCGTAGAAGGAGGCCCAGGTGCCGTCCTCGCGCTGCTCGCCGCGGATGAACAGCGCGGCGGCCCGCGTGGTCTTCTCGTCGTCGATGCCGAGGAACTGACGGAGCAGGAGGTCTTCGGCGTCCATGGTGACGTTGGTCTCCAGGTCGCCCTTCCACCAGCCCTCGGCGTCCTGCGTGGTCAGCAGGAAGTCGGTGGCACGCTGTATCGCGTGCGTGGCGGTCTCTCGGATATCGGCTGTCCCGGCCGCCGCGGGAGTCGATTCTGTCCGGATGTCGCTGGCCGAGGCTGCGCGGGGCGGGAGGGCCCCGGTGCTTCCGTCGGTCGTCGCTGTCATGGCTTCCCCTTCGTGCAGTGGCATGTCTCTGCTGGGTCCGCCGTCGGCCGGTGCTCGTTCTTCCGCAGCACCGGCCGGCGACTACGCGAGGGCTATTCGACCGATAGTGATCATCTCTTTCGTACGACGACGAAGTCGGCGAGCTCCACGAACTGAGCACGCACCTGGTCCGGCATGTGGATCGTGTCGAGCGCCTCGATGGCGACGGTGTGCTGGCGGCGGGCCTCCTGGGCGGTCCACTCGCGGCCGCCCGCCTCCTCGATGAGCGCGGCGCGCACGGCGAACTCCTCCTCGGAGAAGTTCTCGAAGTCGCTGCTCCTGGCGTCCGCGGCGAGCAGTTCGCCCAGGCGCTCGGAGGCGGGTCCGCCGGCCGCGAGCGCGGCCACGACGGGCAGGGACTTCTTGCGCTGGCGCAGGTCGCTCCAGGTCTGCTTGCCGGTGGCCACCGGGTCGCCCCAGATGCCGAGCAGGTCGTCGACGGCCTGGAAGGCGAGGCCGAGGTGGTAGCCGTACTTCTCCAGCGTGTCCGCCGTGCGGTCGTCGGCGCCGCCGAGGACCGCGCCGATGGAGCAGGCGCAGGCGAGCAGGGCGCCCGTCTTGTTGCCCTCCATCTCCAGGCACTCCTCGACGCTGACGCGGTCGCGGTGCTCGTAGGAGATGTCCTGGGCCTGGCCGTCGATCAGCGCGCGCGTGGCGGTGGTCAGCCGGCGGGTGGCGCGGCCCGCCTCGACGGTGCCGAGTTCCAGGAGCAGTTCGTTGGCCAGCGCGAACAGGGCGTCGCCGACGAGGATCGCCTGGGCGGGGCCGTGCACCTTCCAGACGGTGTCGCGGTGGCGGCGCTGCTCGTCGCCGTCCATCAGGTCGTCGTGCAGGAGGGAGAAGTTGTGCACCAGCTCGACGGCGACCGCGCCCGGCACGCCCACCTCCGGGGCGGCGCCGGCGGCCTCGGCGGACAGGACGGCGAGGGCGGGGCGTACGGCCTTGCCGCCGTCGCCCTCGGCGGGGTTGCCCTCGGCGTCGATCCAGCCGAAGTGGTAGGCGGCGACGGTGTCCATGGGAGGGGCGAGGCGGTCGATGGCCGCCCGCAGTACAGGTGAGGCCAGGGTCCGGCCGCGCTCCAGGAGCGCGGTCACGTCCACCGCGTCGGCAGCCTTCGATGCCGGGGGCACAGTGGGCACAGTCTCTCCTCTATTCGCGATACGGGGTGTGCGGGAGCCAGCCGCGCTCTGCTGGAGCGTCACGCCGCCTCCTCGAAGAGCTCGAAGAGATGGTCGCGGGGCCGGCCCAAAGCGGTGAGGGCGGCATCCGCCGCGCTCACGCCGCTGCGGACCGCACTCTCCATGGTCGCGGGCCACCCGGTGGCGGTCCACGCGCCGGCCAGGTACAGGCCGGGTGCCTTGGTGCGGGCGCCGGGCCGCAGCCGTCCGACGCCGGGGGTCGGGGCGAACGTCGCCGTGCGCTCCCTGGTCACGAAGAAGTCCCGGACCTCGGCGTCCCTGGTGTGCGGCAGCAACCGCTCCAGCTCCGGCAGGTAGCGCTCGCGCAGCGCCGCGACGGGTGTGTCGATCTCGTCCTGCGCGGCCGACTGGGACAGCGCGAGGTACTGGCCCTCCTTGAGGCCGGACGCCTCGGTCCGGTCGAAGACCCACTGCACCGGGGAGCCGAGCGCGGCGAAGAAGGGCCGGCTGAGCACCTTGCGGTCGTACACGACGTGGATGTTGAGGATGGGCGCCGTACCGATCTCCAGCAGCCGTTCCGGGGCGTCGAGGGCGCCCGCCGGCAGGAGGTCGTGGGCCTCGCGCTGCGGCACGGCGAGGACGACCGTGTCGGCGTCGAGCGTCTCGCCGGGAACCTGAACGCTCCAACGCCCGTTCTCGTGTTGGGAGATGGAGGTGACTCGTGTACGGACCTCGGTACGGACTCCCGCGGAGTCGAGCGCCTTGCGGGCCAGCCGGTCGTGCAGTTCACCCAGCGGGACGCGCGCCCAGCCGATGTCGGCGGCGCCCGGGTCGGACAGCAGACCGGTCTTGAACACCATCGCGGCGAGCCCGAGCGAGGAGTCGCCGGCCACCGCGTTGAGGGTGGCGACCCCCACCAGGTCCCACAGTGCCTCGATGGTCCGCTCGGACTGACCGTGCGCGGCCAGCCAGCTGCCGAAGCTCTGCGCGTCGAGCGCCGGATCGGCGAGGTCGAGTCCCTTGAGCGCCAGTGCGGCACGGCCGACCTTGGCGCGCTCGGCGAGTGAGAGATGCGGGTAGGTCGCGAGGCTGCGCGCCAGATGCAGCGGGACGGGCAGCGCCGTCCGGCCGATTCTGCCGAGCCGTCGTCCGGCCGGGGCCTCGGCGTCGAGGACGGGCACGTCCAGGCGGTCCTGCAGCGGGGCGAGCGCCGCGCCTTCGACACGGTCGAGGAACCAGCGGTACGCCGTGCAGCAGCGCAGATACACATGCTGGCCGTTGTCCACGGTGAGTCCGTCGCGCTGGAAGGAGAAGGCGAGCCCGCCCAGCCGGGGCCTGCCTTCGAGCAGCGTCACGCGGATGCCCGCGTCGGCCAGCGCGAGCGCCGCGGTCGTTCCCGCGAGCCCCCCGCCGACCACTACGGCCGTCGTGGGGCGGCCCTGCGAGCCGGCGTCGGGCCCCTCGTCCTGCGTGGTGTCGTTCATCGTGCACCTTCCCCCGCGGCCTCGCCGCGCCGGTGGAGCGGGGCACGGGCGGCCGATGCAGTCAGGGACGCCGTCCCCGGCCGGAGGGTTGCGCGCCGTTTCCAGGTACTTGCGTCATCCTGGGCCGGAGTGTCCATCAAGCGCGCCTCCTGACGGTTCGGCGGGAGACGTGCCGGGCGTCGAGACCGGAGAGGCCGCGCACGGCGACGTACGCCTTCTCGCGTCCGGGGAGCGAGACCCGGCCGCGCAGGACGGCCTCCGGTTCGCGCTCGATACGGTCCAGGAGGCGGCGGTAGATGCCTGCCATCGCGGCGACACAGGCGCCGCTGCGGCGGTCCAGCATGGGCAGCAGCCGGTAGCCCTCCGCGAAGAGCGCGCGGGCCCGGCGCACCTCGAAGTGCACGAGGCCCGCGAAGTCGGAGCCCTCCGGCGGGCGCGGTCCGTCGAACCCGGCCGAGCAGCCGAACTTCGCGAGGTCGTCCGCGGGCAGATACGTCCGCCCGTTCTCGGCGTCCTCACGAACGTCCCTGAGGATGTTGGTGAGTTGCAGCGCGAGCCCGAGGGTGTCCGCGTACTCCGGCGCACGCTCGGCGCCGCGCGCCCCCGGTTCCGTACCGAAGACGCCGAGCGAGAGCCGGCCGATGGCGCCGGCGACACAGCGGCAGTAGACCTTCAGGTCGTCCCAGGTCTCGTACGTCTCGCCGCGGACGTCCATGAGCACGCCGTCGATGAGTTCGTCCAGGCCGTCGAGCGGGACCGGGAAGTGGTCCGCGGTGTGCCGCAGGGCGACGGCGACCGGATCGGTGTCGTCCTCGTCCACCGAGCGGTCGCGGATCCGGGCGAGCAGCGCCCGGGTCTCCTCCAGCCGCTTCGCCTTGACCTCGGGGGCGAGCACTCCGTCACCGATGTCGTCGACGCGCCGTGAGAACGCGTACAGCGCCGACATCGCCCGCCGCTTGGGCGCCGGCAGCAGCCGGATGCCGTACGCGAAATTCCGGGCCTGCTGCCCGGTGACCGCCTCGCAGTAGCCGTAAGCGGCGAGTACCGGTGCGGACATGTGTGGTTCCGACTCCACGGTCCGGATCACCCCTCTCCTCGCAGAGTCACTCCCACCTCGCGCAGCAACTGGATCTTGCCGGGCTTCGGCGGGCCGGGAAGTACGTCGTATTCGGCGGCGGCGATCGCCCGGATCGCCGCCCTTCCTCCTGCCACGAACCCCGCGAGCAGCAGCTTCAGCCTGCCGTGGACGCTACCCACGAGGGGGGTGCCTTCATTCAGGAGGTTCCGGGCGCGTTCTGCTTCGTATGCAACCAGTGCGCGCGCCGATGCGCCTGCCGTGGGCGCCGCGAGATCCGCTTCCTGGACGTGAAAGCGTTTCATGTCCTCGGCGGGGAGGTAGACGCGGTCGCGGCCGAGGTCCTCGGCGACGTCCTGGAGGTGCTCGACGATCTGCAGGGCCGTGCAGACGGCGTCGGAGAGGCGGACCCGCTCGGGGGTCGAGGTGCCGGTGACGGCGAGGACCAGTCGGCCGACCGGATTGGCGGACAGCTCGCAGTAGGCCAGGAGATCGTCGTAGGTCTCGTACCGCTTGACGACCTGGTCCTGGCGGTTCGCGGCGATCAGGCCGAGGAAGGGTTCGGGGGGCAGGCCGGTGCGGCGGACCGTCGGCTGCAGGCGGCGCAGGAGCGGGTGGCCCGGAGTCGAGTCGAAGACCTTGCGCAGGTCCGCCTCGAAGGCGTCGAGCAGGACGAGCCGGTCCTTCGCCTCTTCGGGGGACACACCGAGGAGGCGGGCGTCCGCGCCGCCGGGGGCCAGGTCCCCGTCACCGATGTCGTCGACGAGCCGGGCGAAGCCGTAGACGGCCATGAGGTCGTCCCGCCAGGCCTTGGGCAGGAAGAACGGGGCCACGGGAAAGTTCTCGTCCGCCGCTTTGTCGAGGGTGCTGCGCTCCGGGTCACCGGCGCGCGCCGTTTCGGCCGGCGTCATCGCCCGCCGCCCGGGCCGGCAGGGGCACCCGCACGGACGGCACACGCGCAGCGGAGCTGGAGAGTTTCCGTAGCCATTGCCGTCACATCTCCCGTTCTACACTGCTGACCCAATGGTGACTATTTCGGACACGCCGCCCGGCCGTCCGCGCGACAGACCCTATGCCTGGTGTCGCGCAGTATCGCCCCACTTGCCGCGAATCAGCACCGGTACAGCTTACGTTGTACAACCCGCCATGCTCCGCCGGGGTGTCCTGCGCATCACAAGAACACACCGATTGACGCCAAGATTCCTACGGGCGCCCGGAGTTGGCGTTTCCTTTGCAGACGCAGGGCCCCGCCGAACCGTTCCGGCGGGGCCCTGCGTGCTTCTTCTACGACTCGGGCTACTTGCCCGTGAACTTCTCGTACTCCTTGAGGACCTCGTCGGTGGGGCCGTCCAGGCGGAGCTCGCCGCGCTCCAGCCACAGGACGCGGTCGCACGTGTCACGGATGGACTTGTTGTTGTGGCTGACGAGGAACACCGTGCCGGCCTCCTTGCGGAGCTCCCGGATCCGGGCCTCGGAGCGCTTCTGGAACTTGCGGTCGCCGGTCGCCAGGGCCTCGTCGATCATGAGGACGTCGTGGTCCTTGGCGGCCGCGATGGAGAAGCGCAGCCGGGCGGCCATGCCGGAGGAGTAGGTGCGCATGGGCAGGGTGATGAAGTCGCCCTTCTCGTTGATGCCCGAGAAGTCGACGATGTCCTGGTAGCGCTCCCTGATCTGCTCGCGGGTCATGCCCATGGCCAGTCCGCCGAGGATGACGTTCCGCTCGCCGGTCAGGTCGTTCATCAGGGCCGCGTTGACGCCGAGGAGCGAGGGCTGGCCGTCGGTGTAGACGTGGCCCTTCTCCGCGGGGAGCAGTCCGGCGATGGCCCGCAGCAGGGTGGACTTGCCGGAGCCGTTGGATCCGATGAGGCCGATGGCCTCACCGCGGTAGGACTTGAAGGAGACGCCGCGGACGGCGTGCACCTTGCGGACGCCTCGCTCCTCGCCGCGCCGGAGTATGCGGCTGAGGGCGGAGGTGGCGCTGCCCTTGCCGGTCTTGGCGCCGTTGACGCGGTAGACGATGTGCAGCTCGTCCGCGATGACGGTCGGGATCTGGGGGGTCCTGTCGTTCTGCTCAGCCACGGCCGTAACGCTCCTCAGCCTTCCAGAAGTACACGAAGCCGCCGACGGCGACGAGGACGGCCCAGCCGCCCGCGACCGCCCACACGTGCGGCGGCAGGTTCTCGGAGCCGTAGCCGTCGATGAGCGCGAAGCGCATCAGGTCCATGTAGATGGCGGCCGGGTTCCACTGGAGGATGTCGGCGATCCACTCGGGGTGCTCCTCGAGCATCACGGGGATCGAGAACATGACACCGGACGCGTACATCCACGTACGCATCACGAACGGCATGAGCTGGGCCAGGTCCGGGGTCTTGGCGCCCATCCTGGCCATGATCATCGCGAGGCCGGTGTTGAAGAGGAACTGCAGCACCAGGACCGGCACGATCAGCAGCCAGGACAGCCGGGGGTAGCTGCCGAAGCCGACCGCCACGACGAACAGCACGATCATCGAGAAGAGCAGCTGCTGGAGCTGCTGCAGCGAGAACGAGATCGGCAGCGCGGCGCGCGGGAAGTGCAGCGCCCGCACGAGTCCGAGGTTCCCGGAGATCGCGCGCACGCCCGCCATCACCGAGCTCTGGGTGAAGGTGAAGACGAAGACGCCCGTCACCAGGAACGGGATGTAGACCTCCCGGTCCATGCCGCGGTCGGCCTTCAGGATCAGGCCGAAGATCAGGAAGTACACGGCCGCGTTCAGCAGCGGTGTGGCCACCTGCCACAGCTGGCCGAGCTTGGCCTGGCTGTACTGGGCGGTGAGCTTCGCCTGCGAGAAGGCGAGGATGAAGTGACGCCGTCCCACGAGCTGGCGGACGTACTCGACGAGTCCGGGCCGGGCGCCGCTGACGGCCAGCCCGTACTTGGCGGCGAGGTCCGCCGCGGAGAGCCCTTCATCGGGGGACGGGGGGGCGCTCACCGCGACGCCGCCGTCATGCGTTGTCTCACTCACAGGGAAACTTTCGTCCTCAAGGTGCGCGGCCTGGTAGGGCGTAGGCCAAAGACAGGGACCGGGGTACGGCCCGAATGCTCTCAGATATCGAGCGTGTCAGATGACGGGTGGTCGGCCCAGTCGGGTCAGGCGCCATACCGTACGCCACTTCATGGGGCGCCGGGGGCCGCACGGGCTGGTCCAGCCCTCCTTGAAACCGCCGAACCAGGCCTTCAGGGCCGGGCGCGAGGGCCGACGGGCGAGCGTGAGCAGCATCCATACGCCGAGGTACACGGGGACCAGCGGCGCGGGCAGGTTGCGACGGGCCAGCCAGACACGGTTGCGGGCGACCATCCGGTGGTAGACCGCGTGCCGCGAGGGCGCCGTCGTGGGGTGGTTGAGCACCATGTCCGAGCGGTAGTCGATCATCCAGCCCGCGTCGAGGGCCCGCCAGGCGAGGTCGGTCTCCTCATGGGCGTAGAAGAACTCCTCGGGCAGCCCGCCGACCTCGGCGAGCACCTTCGTACGGACGGCGTTGGCGCCGCCGAGGAACGTGGTGACGCGGGAGTCGCGCATCGGGTCGGAGGCGCGCAGCCGCGGTACGTGGCGGCGCTGGGTGATCCCGGTCTCCGGGTCGGCGATACGGAAGCTGATGATGCCGAGTTCCGGGTCGGCCGCGAAGGCCTGCCGGCACAGCTCGGCGGTGTCGTTCCGGGCCAGGAGGCCGTCGTCGTCCAGGAAGAGCAGGACGTCCACGTCGGTGCCGCCGGGGCCGAACGCCTCGATGCCGACGTTGCGGCCGCCGGGGATGCCGAGGTTCTCCGGCAGCTCGACCGTACGGACACCCGGTATGGAGCCGGTGACGTCCGGGACGGGCGAGCCGTTGCCGACCACGACCACCTCGACCGGGTCGCCGTCCTGCTTGGCGACCGAGTCGAGGAGGGCGCGGAGTTCGTCGGGGCGGTTGCCCATGGTGATGATCACCGCGCCGACCTTCGTGGGCGTGCTCACTTCAGCCTGCTCGAAGCGAGGATGGACACCAGGTGCAGCACGGTCTGCAGCATCGCGATGCCGGCCAGTACCGCGACACCGAGCCGCGAGAAGAACAGGTCGTCGCGGACCGTGTCCAGGACCGCGAGGACCAGGATCAGCAGGGACGCCTCGATACCGAGGACGAGCCGGTGGAACTTGAGCGCGCCCGCGGCCCGGCGGGCCAGCGCCATGCCGGAGGAGCGCGGCTCGGACGCCGACTCCTTGACCGGCTCCTTGCCGGTCTGGTGCCGGGCGACCCCCACGAGGTCGGTCTCCGACTTGATCAGGACGGCGCCGAGTGCGGCGAGCGTGCCGAGGAACGCCCACAGCCAGTCGATCCGCCCGGTGCCCCACAGGTCCGCGGCGCGCAGGCCGAAGCCCACCAGGACCGCCGCGTCGCACAGGTAGGCGGCGACACGGTCGACGTACACGCCGGTCATCGAGTACTGCTTGCGCCAGCGGGCGATCTCGCCGTCGACGCAGTCGAACAGCAGGTACAGCTGGACCATCAGTACGCCCAGCAGGGCGCCCGGGATGCCGGGCACCAGCAGGGCCGGGGCGGCGAGCACGCCGAAGACGGTCATCACGTAGGTCAGCTGGTTGGGCGTGACCTTGGTGTTCACCAGGTGCCGGTCGATGCGCAGCGAGATCTCGCGCATGTAGAGCCGGCCTCCCCAGTGCTCGCCGCTCCGCCGGTCCTTCACACCCGGGGGGTGCACGACCGGGCGGAGCTCAGCTACCGATGGCTTTTGCATAGTCGGCGTATGCGTCCCTGATCTGGTCGGTGGAGAGGTCGAGGTGTTCGAGGATCGTGAAGCGGCCCGGCCTGGTCGACGGAGCGAACTCCACGACCTGGACGAACTCCTCCGGGGTGAAGCCGATCTCCTCCGGCAGCACGGGCAGTCCGTGGCGCTGCAGGACCTCGGCCATGTACGCCGACTCCTCGCGTGCTCCGCGCAGATGCATCGCGAAGGCCGCGCCCAGACCGCACTGCTCGCCGTGGCTGGCGGCGCGCTTGGGGAAGAGCAGGTCGAAGGCGTGGTTGATCTCGTGGCAGGCGCCGGACGCCGGACGGGAGTCGCCCGCGACCGACATGGAGATACCGGTGAGAACCAGGCCCTCGGCGAGCACCTGGAGGAAGCCGTCTTCGCCGACGCCGCCCGGGTGCCGCAGCACGGCCTCGCCGGCCTGGCGGGCCATCGCGGCCGCTAGGCCGTCGATCTGCTCGCCCTTCTCCCGGTTGGCCAGCTCCCAGTCCGCGACCGCGGAGATGTTGGACAGGGCGTCGCCGATACCGGAGCGCACGAAGCGGACCGGGGCCTCCCGGATCACGTCGAGGTCGATGACCACGGCGATCGGGTTCGGCACACCGTACGAACCGCGGCCCGCGTCGTTGTCGAGGGTCGCGACCGGGGAGCACAGACCGTCGTGCGAGAGGTTCGTCGCGACGGCGACCAGCGGGAGGCCGATCCGGGCCGCGGCGAACTTCGCGCAGTCGATGATCTTGCCGCCGCCGAGGCCCACGACCGCGTCGTAGCGCCCCTTCTTCATGGCGTCGCCGAGCTTGATCGCCTCGTCCAGGGTGCCGCCGCCGACCTCGAACCAGTCGGCGCCCGGCATCGCCGGGGTCAGCCGCTCGCGCAGCTTGGCGCCCGAGCCGCCGCTGATCGCGACGGCCAGCTTGCCCGAGTGCGAGATGCGCTGGTCGGCGAGGACCGCGGAGAGGTCGTCCAGGGCACCCGGACGGATGTCGACGACGACCGGCGAGGGGATGAGCCTCGTCAGTACTGGCACGCGATCTCACGTCCCTTGGCGAGGTCCTCGTGGTTGTCGATCTCGACCCACTTGACGTCGCCGATGGGGGCCACGTCGATCCGGAAGCCGCGGTTCACGAGCTCCTGGTAGCCGTGCTCGTAGAACTGCTGCGGGTCCGTCTCGAAGACCGTCTTGAGCGCGTCGGCCAGCTCGTCGGCGGCGTCGCCCTCGATGAGGGTCACGCCGATGTACTCACCGGTCGCCTCGGCGGGGTCCATCAGCTTGGTGATCTTCGTCATGGAGCCCTCGGGACCCACGACGACCTTCATCTCCTCGTCGGCGAGGGACTTCACCGTGTCGAGGGCGAGGATGATCTTCTTGCCGTCGCCGCGGGCGGCGAGCAGGGTCTTCTCGACGGAGACCGGGTGCACGGTGTCGCCGTTGGCGAGGATCACCGAGTGCTTGATCGCGTCACGGCCGCACCACAGGGAGTAGGCGTTGTTCCACTCCTCGGCCTTGTCGTTGTCGATCAGGGTGATCTTGACGCCGTACTTCTGCTCCAGCGCCTCGCGGCGCTCATAGACGGCTTCCTTGCGGTAACCGACGATGACCGCGACCTCGGTCAGGCCGATCTCGGCGAAGTTGCCGAGGGTGAGGTCGAGCACGGTGATGCTGTCCTCGTTGCCTTCGGGTCCCACCGGCACCAGAGCCTTGGGCAGGGTGTCGGTGTAGGGGCGCAGACGCCGTCCGGCGCCGGCAGCCAGCACGAGGCCGATCATGCGGGTTCTCCTTCATCGTGTACGGCGGGTGCGCCGCGCCTGTGGGCGGTCACCCAGTAGCGGATGCTCTCGAAGAGCACCACCAGGGCCACGGCCACGGCGAGAGCCGTGAGCGCGACCTTGAAATCTTCTGCGGTGAGCAGCGCGGCCAGGACGGTGACCAGCAGCGTCCTGCCTTCGTGCCCGCCGATCGCCCGCACCAGCCAGTGCGGCGGCGCGCCGGCGTTGCCGCGGATGCGGTACACCGTGTCGTAATGATGGTAGGCGACGGCCGCCACCAGCCCGAAAGCCGCCGGAAGGGCGCCGTTCACGTCCGCTTTGGCCGCCAGTACCAGAACGGTCCCGTACTCGGCGGCGCGGAACAGCGGGGGCAGCAGCCAGTCGAGGGGGCCGGCGAGGGGGCGCTTGATGAGGTCCGCGGACACCAGGACGTACACGGCGGCGATCACGACGACCGACCAGCCCGGTCCGTCGCTCCAGGCCGTGTACATCAGGAGCACGGTGCACGCCAGGGCCAGGAGCCGCGTCACGGCGGGCTGGCCGCGCAGCGGGAGACGTGCCAGCAGCTCGGCCAGGGGTCCGCTGTCCGTGAGGTCCGCCAGCGCCCGCATGGCCCGGTCACTGCGCCGCGCCTTGCGGGTCACCGACCGCAGGACGCGGCCCGCGGTGGTGTAGCACGCGGCGAAGGCGCAGCCGATCAGCAGCACGTAGAAGGTGATGCGGGGCGTCGTGAGCGCGGTGAGTACGGCGATCATCGCCCAGCGCTCACCGATGGGCAGGACGATCATCCGGCGCAGCCAGACCGTCCAGCCGACGCTGTCGAGCTTGCCCGAAAGAGCCGCGGTGGGGCTGGTGTTGGCGGCCGTGCTGTCGACGTTCGCCTCGTTGAAGGAGAAGTCGACGACGTGCCGGCAGGTCTGCAGGACCATCGCGGCGAGGGCCAGCGCCCAGACGTCGTCGCCGCCGCGGGCCGCGCCGAGGGCGAGGCCCGCGTAGTACGCGTACTCCTTGGCGCGGTCGAAGGTGGCGTCGAGCCAGGCGCCGAGCGTGGAGTACTGCAGGGAGTAGCGGGCGAGCTGGCCGTCCGTGCAGTCGAGGACGAAGGAGAAGAGGAGCAGCAGCCCCGCGGCGACGAAACCGGCCCGGGTGCCCGTCGCCGCGCAGCCGGCCGCGATCAGCGCGGTGATCAGCGACGCGGTGGTGACCTGGTTCGGGGTCATGCCGCGGCGGGCGCACCAGCGGGCGAGGTAACGGGAGTACGGGCTGACGCAGTACGTGGTGAAGAAGCCGTCGCGGGACTTCACGGCGGTACGCAGCCGGATCGCCTCGTCGTCCACGGAGGCGACGGACTGGCGGGCCTCGTTGCGGGCCTGCGGGTCCCTCGGCACCTCGGCGACGAGTTCGCCCAGTTCGGGGCGGTGCAGATCGGTGTCGAGGGTCTCCGCGACCCGGTCGGCGACGATGCCGACCACCACGGAGCCGTTCGACGCGTCCGAGGAGGCGATGCGCAGCGCGCGGGCCAGCGCCGGACGCGCCCCGGACTTGGCGGTGACGGCGCCGGGGATCGCGGCAGCCTCGAAGCGGGGGTCGGTCAGGCCGAGCCGCAGCGCGTGGACGTGCCCCACGAAGCGGGCGTCGACGACGGCCACCCGCTGGTCCGCGGGGACGGCGGCGAGGAGCGTCTCGGCGTCGGCCGCGTCGGTGGCGGCCCGCACGTCGAAGCCGAGGGACCGCAGATCGCCTTCGAGCGACGACCCGGGGACCGGCTGACCGGTGAGGATGGCGGTCGACAGACGAACTCACTCCTCTGGGTTCCGGCGTGCACGACGCCGGGCAGGTGCGTGGTGGGGGTGCGCCTCTGGCCGGGTACGGCCGGGCGGCATGTCGGCAGAGGCTATCGGATGATGGGAAGCGGCCGTTCACCGCCCGTTCACGGTCCGATCAACACGTTCTGATCGGTACGTCCTCGACGATCATCATCGTGGATCCGGGCCCCGGCCCACAAACCACGGCCTATTCCGGCGCAATTCAGGGCACGGCCCACGCCCTGTGGCCGGAGCACATGTGGGTTCCGACCGGAGCGGACCGGCATAGGGTGGGCGTCCATGACATGGCTGATCACAGGTGGGGCTGGATACATCGGGGCGCACGTGGCGCGTGCCATGGCCGAGGCCGGGGAGCGCGTGCTCGTGCTCGACGACCTCTCGGCCGGGGTTCCCGCGCGGCTGCCCGACGGCATCCCGCTCGTTCAGGGTTCGTCGCTGGACGGGGAGTTGCTCAAGCGGGTCCTCGCCGAGCACGCGGTGACGGGTGTGGTGCACCTGGCCGCGCGCAAGCAGGTCGGTGAGTCCGTGGCCCAGCCCACGCGCTACTACCAGGAGAACGTGGGAGGGCTCGCCACACTGCTGGACGCGGTGGCCGGGGCGGGTGTGCGGCGGTTCCTCTTCTCCTCCTCCGCGGCCGTGTACGGCAACCCGGATGTGGACCTCATCACGGAGGACACCCCGCGTGCCCCGCTGAGCCCCTACGGCGAGACGAAGCTCGCGGGTGAGTGGCTGGTGCGGGCCGCCGGCCGCGCGCACGGCATCGACACCGTGTGCCTGCGCTACTTCAACGTGGCGGGCGCCGCCGCCCCCGAGCTGGCGGACACCGGTGTCTTCAACGTGGTCCCGATGGTCTTCGACCGGCTCACCCGCGACGAGGCCCCCCGGATCTTCGGCGACGACTACCCGACGCCGGACGGCACCTGTGTACGCGACTACATCCACGTCGCCGACCTCGCCGAGGCGCATCTCGCGGCGGCCCGCCGGCTGGCCTCCTCCGACGCCCCGGGCAGTACGTCCGGTGCGGGCGGTGCGGGCGATCTGACGGTGAACATCGGCCGCGGCGAGGGTGTCTCGGTGCGTGAACTGCTGACGCTCATCGGCGAGGTCACCGGCGACACCCGTCCCGTGCTCGTCGAGCCGCGCCGCCCGGGCGACGCGCCGCGCGCGGTCGCCTCGGCCGCGCTGGCCGCCGAGGAACTGGGCTGGAGCGCGCGGCGCTCGGTGCGCGAGATGGTCGAGTCGGCGTGGCGGGGCTGGCAGCTGCATCACGCGTGACGTGCGTACGCCCGGTGGTGGAGGCGTCCCTCACGGGTGAGGGCAGGTCGGCGGGCGCACCGCACCGACGTGGGGTTACGGCGTACGGCCCGGTTTCCCGCAGCGGGTGAGGAGCCGGGGAAGTGCTGATGAATCCCGTTCTGGACGGTTCCATGCCGGTAGCGGCGGGAACGATGAGGTGTCCGGCCCCTTTCGGCGTCCGGCCGTTACTGGGCGCGATGTCCGGTTCGGCCGCGCGGCGGAACCGGACGTGCGGGACCCCGCGTGGTGCCGGGAGTGCCGGTTCGGTACGGCAGACTTGGGGCTTGAAGACCGATGCGAAGGATGGGTATGCCGATCACTCCTGCCACCGCGACGCACAGTTCGTCGAACGGCAACGCTGAAGCCATCTTGCTCGAACTGGTCGACGAGGACGGCGCCACGATCGGCACGGCGGAGAAGCTCACGGCCCATCAGCCACCCGGGCAGCTGCACCGGGCGTTCTCCGTCTTCCTCTTCGACGAGCGGGGCCGGCTGCTGCTGCAGCAGCGGGCGCTGGGCAAGTACCACTCCCCCGGTGTCTGGTCCAACACGTGCTGTGGTCACCCGTACCCCGGCGAGGCGCCCTTCGCGGCGGCCGCGCGCCGGACGTACGAGGAGCTGGGGGTCTCTCCGTCGCTCCTCGCCGAGGCGGGCACGGTCCGCTACAACCACCCCGACCCGCACTCGGGACTGGTGGAGCAGGAGTTCAACCACCTGTTCGTCGGGATGGTGCAGTCGGCTCTGCGGCCCGACCCCGAGGAGGTCGGGTCGACGGTCTTCGTGAGCGCGGGCGAGCTGGCCGAGCGGCATGCGAAGGACCCGTTCTCGGCGTGGTTCATGACCGTGCTGGACTCGGCCCGGCCGGCGATCCGGGAACTGACGGGCGACTCCGCGGGCTGGTGACCCTCAGACCGCCCGGGCGACGGTGAGGGGCAGCGCCGACCAGATCACCTTGCCCCCCGTCGCCGTGTGCTCCACGTCGCACACCCCGCCCGCCTCGCGGGTGATCTCCCGCACGAGGAGGAGGCCGCGGCCACCGGTCTGGCCGTGGTCGGCCTCCAGGGCCGTGGGACGGTAGGGGTGGTTGTCCTCGACGGAGACCCGCACCCACTCCGCTCCGACGGCGACCTCGACGCCGAGCATCGGGGAGAGCAGGGCCGCGTGCCGGACCGCGTTGGTCACCAGCTCGGAGACGATCAGCAGGAGCCCCTCGACGATGTCGTCCGAGACCGGTACGCCCTGGCGGGCCAGCAGGTCGCGGACCGCGTGCCGTGCCTGCGGTACGGAGGAGTCGACGGCGGGAGCGGTGAACCGCCAGACTCCCTCGTACGGCAGTGGGCCGGGCGGTCTTCCGGGGGGCGCCTCCCCTCCGCCTTCAGGACGTGGGCCGGGCCCCCGCCCCTGGTCGTCCATCGTCCGGTCGCCACCCTTGCGCTCGATTGTCACCACACGTCGAGTGTTGATAACGCGCTGGTCCGTACCGGATAACTGAACAGAAGTCAGCGACTATCGACGTTTTCTGATCGCCGACGCGTGTAATCGTCAGCCAGTTGACCGATCCTGTCCGCCCTGTGCCGAATCCGGAACTCTTCGGGTTGTACGGGTTTGGCCCGGCACCAGGCCGACCACGTAGCATCCGGCCATGGAGCCGCAGCTGTCGCACAGGGTCGCCGACGGGGTCGCCACCGTCGTCATCCACCACCCCGCCAAGCGCAACGCCATGACGGCCGACATGTGGCGGGCGCTGCCGCCCCTGCTCGACACCCTGGCCGACGACCCCGCCGTACGCGTGCTCGTGCTCACCGGCGAGGGCGGGACGTTCTGCGCCGGGGCCGACATCTCCTCGCTGCGGGGTTCGGCCACGCAGGCGCAGGCGCTCGCCGTACGCGCGGAGGAGGCGCTGGCCGCCTTCCCCAAGCCGACGATCGCCGCCGTACGCGGCTACTGCGTGGGCGGCGGGTGCCAGCTGGCCGCGGCGTGCGATCTGCGGTTCACGGAGGAGCATGCCTCGTTCGGGATCACTCCGGCGAAGCTGGGGATCGTCTACGCGGCCTCCTCCACCCGGCGGTTGGTGTCCCTGGTGGGACCCTCGACCGCCAAGTACCTGCTGTTCTCCGGCGAGTTGATCGACGCGGCGCGGGCGCTGCGCACCGGTCTGGTGGACGAGGTGCTGCCCGACGGCGAACTGGAGCGACGCGTGGCGGAGTTCGCGCGGATCCTGGTGTCCCGCTCACAGCTGACGCAGGCCGCGGCGAAGGAGTTCGCCGACGGCCGCACCGACCGGGACGGCTACTGGGCGCGGCAGGCGCGCGAGGGCGACGACACCGCGGAGGGGGTCGCCGCCTTCCTGGAACGCCGGCCGCCCGCCTTCACCTGGACCACGTCGGTCCCCGGAGAGCTCAGCCGCTAGGCAGTGTCTTCAAATGATCATCGCTGGTGGATCATGGTGTCGTGATACGTCGCCATGAACTGTCCGATGCTGAGTGGGAGTTCGTCCGGCCGTTGCTGCCCGTGTCGTTGCGGGGGCGGAAGCGGCTGGACGACCGCAGGGTCCTGAACGGGATCGTGTGGAAGTTCCGGACCGGGACGGCCTGGCGGGACGTGCCCGAGCGCTATGGTCCGTGGGCCACGCTGCATACCCGTTTCCGCAGGTGGGCGGCGGACGGGACGTTCGACCGAATGCTGCGGGCCGCCCAGGCGAAAGCGGACGCGGCGGGCGACATCGAGTGGCTGGTGTCGGTCGATTCCACGATCGTCCGGGCCCACCAGCATGGGGCGGGGGCTCGAAAAGGGGGCTCCGCGACCCGGCCCTCGGGCGGTCCAGGGGCGGCCTGACCAGCAAGATTCATCTTGCCTGTGACGGCAGAGGCCGTCCGCTCGGCTTCGTCGTCACGGGCGGCAACACCAACGACTGCACCCGGTTCACCGCCGTGATGGAAGCGATCCGGGTGCCCCGGATCGGACCGGGGCGACCCCGCACCCGGCCCGATCACGTCCTGGGCGACAAGGGCTACAGCTCGAAAGCGATCCGCGCCTGGCTCCGCCGCCGCGGCATCCCTCACACGATTCCCGAGCGTGCCGACCAGGTCGGCAACCGGGCCAGGCGGGGCAGTCGCGGTGGCCGCCCGCCAGCCTTCGACCGCGAGGCCTACAAGCACCGCAACGTCGTGGAACGGTGCTTCAACCGCCTGAAGCAGTGGCGCGGCATCGCCACCCGCTACGACAAAACCGCCCAGTCCTACGAAGCGGCCGTCACGCTCGCGTCACTCCTGATGTGGGCGTGACATTTGACGACAGAACCTAGGGCCGGCCGCCGGGTCGGCCGTCGAGCGCCGCCGGATCACTCCTTGGAGCGGGATCGCTCCTAGGAGAGGAGGAAGCGGCTCTGCGAGCGGAGCTGCTCGACGAGGTGCGTGGGGGCCTTCTGCGGGGACCCCGCGTCGTAGGGCGGCCGGGGGTCGTACTCCACCGCGAGTTGCACCGTCTGGGCGTGCTCGTCGCCCGCGATCCTGCCGAGCAGCGTGAGCCCCATGTCGATGCCGGACGAGACACCGGCGGCCGTGACGTACTTGCCGTCGGTCACGACCCGCTCCCCCGTCGGCTCGGCGCCGAAGCGCTCCAGGTGGTCGAGGGCCAGCCAGTGGGAGGTCGCGCGGCGGCCCCGGAGCAGTCCGGCCGCGGCCAGCAGGAGTGAGCCCGTGCACACGGACGTCGTCCAGGTGCTGGTGGCGTCGGCCGTGCGCAGCCAGTCGAGGAGTACCCCGTTCTCCATCTGCGGGGTCTGTCCGGGGCCGCCCGAGACCACCACGATGTCCGGGTGCGGGACCTCCGCGAGGGCCTTGTCCGCCGTGATGGCGAGGTTGCCGGTGTCGGTGCGGACGGGGCCGGCGTGCTCGGCGACGAAGACCGTCTCCGCGTCGGGGAGGCGGCCGAGGGTTTCGTAGGGGCCGACCGCGTCCAGGGCGGTGAAGCGGTCGAAGATGACGATGGCGATCTGCATGGGTGCCTTTCGTTTGTACGGCTCGTTTGTACGGCTCGTCTGTGCGGCTTTTTCCGGGGCCGGGCTCGGGGTGTGGTGACGTGCGGGTCCGGTGAGGGCTGGGCGCGCAGTTCCCCGCGCCCCTGACGGGGCGACCGTGCGCGTCCGCCTCAGGGGGCGGTCGCCGGGTAGAAGCGGCGGCGGTACTCCGTCGGGGCCGTGCCCAGGGTTTTCACGAAGGCTCGGCGCATGGCTTCCGGGGTGCCGTAGCCGCTGGTCCGGGCGATCTCCTCGACGCCGTCGGTGGTGTCCTCCAGGAGGCGGCGGGCGTGTTCGAGGCGGACCGAGTCGACATAGCGCCCGGGAGTCGTACCGGTCTCGGCCTGGAAGGCCCGGGCGAAGTGGCGGGGCGACAGCCGGGCGCGGGCCGCGAGCTTCTCCACGCACAGGTCGTCGCCCGGATGCTCGGTGATCCACTGCTGGACGTCCCTCAGGGGCGCGCGCCGGGCCGTCTGGGCGGACAGCTGGGCGCTGAACTGGGCCTGGTTCCCCGGACGCCTGAGGAAGACCACCAGATGGCGGGCCACGGCGAGCGCCGTCTCCCGGCCGACGTCCTCCTCGACCAGCGCGAGGGCGAGGTCGATCCCGGCGGTGACCCCGGCCGAGGTGGCGATCCTGCCGTCGCGTACGTAGATCGGATCGGGGTCCACCTCCACGGCCGGGTGGTCGCGGGCGAGGCGCTCGCAGTAGGCCCAGTGGGTCGTCACCCGGTGCCCGTCCAGGAGGCCGGCCTCGGCGAGCAGGATCGCCCCGGTGCAGACGGAGACCAGCCGTTCGGCGCGCGGACCGTGCTCGCGCAGCCAGTCGAGCACGCGCGGATCCGGGCCGCGTGAGCCCCGCCCGCCCGGGACGAGCAGGGTGTGCGGTGCCGGGGCGTCGACGAGCGCGTGGTCGGGGACCAGGGTCAGCCCGCTGGAGGTGCGCACCGGCCAGCCGTCCAGGGAGGCGGTGCGCACGCGGTACGTCTCCCCTGGCGCGCCGACCTGGAGGTCCGCGCCCGCGAAGACCTCCACGGGGCCGGTGACGTCGAGGCTCTGGACGCCGTCGAAGAGGACGAGGAGGACGGTTCGGTGCGCCATGTGCCCGATTCTTCGCGGGTGCACGGATGGCCGCAATGACGAGTACCCCACCTTTTCTGCCATCCGGCGAACCCGTCGCCTCCGCCCTCGGCCGCCGCTCCCTGGGCCGGTTGGGCGCCCCACCGTTCCCTACGTACCAACCAGTCGGTAACGTGCGGAGCATGACGACAGCCCTGCCGGAGCGTGCCGGACGCCGATGCCACAACGTCCTCAACCCGCTGCACTCGTGCCAGTACTTCTCCCCCGACCTCGGTACGGAGCTGGCCGCGGTCGGGGTGACGGACCGCAGCGCCGCCTACTTCGCGGTGCGCGCCGCGGCCATGGGGGCGGTGGGCGCGGGCACGGTCACGGCCACCTTCTACAACTTCCGCCATGAGCTGGTGGCACGGCATGTGCCCGAAGTGTGGCGGACCGCCTCTCCGGAGGTGGTGCTCGCGGCACGTGAGCGTGCCGCGGACACGACGCTGCGACGGCTGCTCGGGGACGAGGTCATCGCCTCCAAGGAGGTCGCCGAGGCGGCGGCGCTCGCCCTGCGCGCCGCAGAGGCGTGCACCAGGACCGCGCGCCCCCTCTACGCCGCCCACGCCGATCTGCCGGTGCCCGACGCACCGCACCTCGCGCTCTGGCACGCGGCCACGCTGCTGCGCGAGCACCGGGGCGACGGGCACCTCGCGGTGCTGCTCGGCGCGGAACTCGATCCCATGGAGGCGCTGGTGAGCCACACCGCCACCGGCAAGGGCATGGCGCCGAAGTGGGTCATGTCCACCCGTGGCTGGCACCGTGAGGACTGGGACGCGGCCTGCGACCGGCTCCGGGAGCGGGGGCTGCTCACCGCCGAGGGCGAACTGACGCCGGAAGGTGTCACCCTCCGTAAGGAGATCGAGGCGAGCACGGACCGCCTGGACTCGGCTCCCTACGAACATCTGGGCGCCGCCGGTGTCGAGCGCCTCACGGCACTGGGTACGGGGCTGACCTCGACGGCGCTGGCCGCCGGCGCGTTCCCCCAGAGCGCGTTCGGCAAGGGCTGAACTCCCGCGCGCGCAGAGGATTCTGAAAGTCCGTGGGGTTCGGAAGCGGTATCCGAGGTACCCGTGAGTCTCCCGGCCGTACCGATCGGGAGACGAAAGGGGTAGCTCGTGTTCCGTGCCATCGCAGACGTGTTCCGGCAGATCGGCGGGGCCGTCGCCACAGTGGTGACGCTTCCGTTCCGGGCAGTGGCCCGGCTGTTCGGCGGCGCCTCCAGCTCCACGCGCCGCGGCGGACGTACACGCAGGGCCTGACCGAAGACCGCTTCGGGAGCCGGACATGCCAAGGGCGTGTCCGGCTCCTCGCATGTCCGGGCACGTCCGGCCCGCATGTCCGGCCTGCGCGCTCACAGGCCCTGGCACGTCCGGTGCGCCCTTGATCCCCCGTTGTCGGTGCCACCTGCCACAATTGCCGCGCAACCTCAGTCAAGAAGGCGGTACGGGATCGTGACGACACCCCTCGTAGGGTCCATCGAAGGCAGGATCGCCGAGGAACTCGGCGTACGGGAGCGGCAGGTCAAGGCGGCCGTCGACTTGCTCGACGGCGGCTCGACGGTGCCTTTCATCGCCCGCTACCGCAAGGAAGCGACCGAGATGCTCGACGACGAGCAGCTGCGCACGCTGGAAGAGCGGCTGCGCTATCTCCGGGAGCTGGAGGAGCGGCGCTCGGCGATCCTCGACTCGGTGCGTGAGCAGGGCAAGCTCACCGAGGAGCTGGCGGCCCGGATCCAGGGCGCGGAGACCAAGGCGCGGCTGGAGGACATCTACCTGCCGTTCAAGCCGAAGCGGCGCACGAAGGCGCAGATCGCCCGTGAGGCGGGCCTTGAGCCGCTCGCCGAAGGGCTTCTCAAGGACCCGTCCGTCGATCCGGTCGCCGCGGCCACCGCCTTCGTCGACGCCGACAAGGGCGTCGCGGACCCGCAAGCCGCCCTGGACGGCGCCCGCTCGATCCTCACCGAGCGGTTCTCGGAGGACGCCGACCTGATCGGCGAGCTGCGCGAACGCATGTGGGTGCGCGGCCGGCTGGCCGCCAAGGTCAAGGACGGCAAGGAGGAGGCGGGCGCCAAGTTCGCCGACTACTTCGACTTCAGCGAGCCCTTCAAGGCGCTGCCCTCGCACCGCGTCCTCGCCATGCTCCGCGGCGAGAAGGAGGACGTCCTGGACCTCGTCCTGGAGCCCGAGGAGCCGTCCGAGCAGCCCGGCCCGTCCTCGTACGAGGGGATCGTCGCGCAGCGCTTCGGGATCGCCGACCGGGGCCGGCCTGGCGACAAGTGGCTGACGGACACGGTCCGCTGGGCCTGGCGCACCCGGCTCCTGGTCCACCTGGGCATCGACCTGCGGTTGCGGCTGCGCACGGCCGCCGAGGACGAGGCGGTCAACGTCTTCGCGACGAACCTGCGCGACCTGCTGCTCGCCGCCCCGGCGGGCACGCGCTCGACACTCGGGCTCGACCCGGGCTTCCGTACGGGGGTGAAGGTCGCCGTGGTCGACGCCACCGGCAAGGCCGTCGCCACGGACGTCATCCACCCGCACGTCCCGGCGAACCGGTGGGACGAGGCCATCGCCAAGCTGGCCCGCCTCGCCAAGGAGCACGCGGTCGAGCTGATCGCCATCGGCAACGGCACGGCGTCCCGCGAGACGGACAAGCTCGCGGGGGAGCTGATCGCCAAGCACCCGGAGCTGAACCTCACCAAGGTGATGGTGTCCGAGGCCGGGGCGTCCGTGTACTCGGCGTCGGCGTTCGCGTCGCAGGAGCTGCCCGGCATGGACGTGTCGCTGCGCGGCGCCGTCTCCATCGCCCGGCGTCTGCAGGACCCGCTCGCCGAGCTGGTGAAGATCGACCCGAAGTCGATCGGTGTCGGCCAGTACCAGCACGACCTGTCCGAGGTGAAGCTCTCGCGCTCCCTCGACGCGGTCGTCGAGGACTGTGTGAACGGCGTCGGCGTGGACGTGAACACGGCGTCCACTCCCCTGCTCACCCGGGTCTCCGGCATCACCTCCGGGCTCGCCGAGAACATCGTGGCGCACCGCGATGCCAACGGCCCGTTCACCTCACGCACCGCGCTGAAGAAGGTGGCCAGGCTCGGCCCCAAGGCGTACGAGCAGTGCGCGGGCTTCCTGCGGATCCGCGGCGGCGACGACCCGCTGGACGCGTCGAGCGTGCACCCCGAGGCGTACCCCGTGGTGCGGCGGATGGTGAAGACGGCGGGCAGCGGGGTCGGGTCGCTGATCGGCAACACGGGGGCGCTGCGCTCGCTGAAGCCGACCGACTTCGTGGACGAGAAGTTCGGGCTGCCCACCGTGACGGACATCCTGCGGGAGCTGGAGAAGCCGGGGCGCGACCCGCGGCCCGCCTTCAAGACGGCGACCTTCAAGGACGGGGTCGAGAAGATCGCCGACCTGGAGCCGGGGATGGTGCTGGAGGGGGTCGTCACGAACGTGGCCGCGTTCGGGGCGTTCGTCGATGTGGGCGTGCATCAGGACGGGCTCGTGCACGTCTCCGCGATGTCCAAGACGTTCGTCAAGGATCCGCGGGACGTGGTGAAGTCCGGGGACATCGTGAAGGTGAAGGTGCTTGAGGTCGATATTCCGCGCAAGCGGATCTCTTTGACCTTGCGGTTGGACGACGACGCGTCGGCGGCGGGGCAGGAGGGTGGCTCCGGGCGGCCTCAGCGGGGTGGGGGCGGGCGGGCGCCTCAGCAGCGGGGCCGTGCCGGCGGCGGGGGCGGGGGTGGTCGGGGGGCGCGTCAGGCGGGGTCCGCGTCTGCGCCCGCGCCTGGGAACAGTGCGATGGCTGATGCCTTGCGGCGGGCGGGGCTTGGTGAGCCGAAGGGGCGTGCGGGGCGGGGGTGAGTTTTGGCCCTGCCGGGCCCGGGCCGTTGTGCGGTGCGGGTTCGGCGGGGCCGGTCGCGCAGTTCCCCGCGCCCCTAAAGGCGAAAGACTGCGCCGTTCCCCGCGCCCCTGAAAGCGAAAGACTGCGCCGTTCCCCGCGCCCCTGAAAGCAAAGGACTGCGCCGTTCCCGCGCCCCAAAGACAAAGGATTGCGCCGTTCCCCGCGCCCCTTACGGGGCTAGAGCTCAGCTACCTTTCCCGCTGTTACCTCCAGGCGGCGGGTGGTGCGGACCGCGTTCAGCATGCGGCGGTCGTGGGTTACCAGGAGGAGCGTGCCCTCGTAGGTGTCCAGGGCTGATTCGAGTTGTTCGATCGCCGGGAGGTCCAGGTGGTTGGTCGGTTCGTCCAGGACCAGGAGGTTGACGCCTCGGCCCTGGAGCAGGGCCAGGGCTGAGCGGGTACGTTCGCCCGGCGAGAGGCCGGCCGCCGGGCGCAGGACGTGTTCCGCCTTGAGGCCGAACTTGGCCAGGAGCGTACGCACCTCGGCCGGCTCGGTGTCGGGGACGGCCGCGCAGAACGCGTCGAGCAGGGCCTCCGTGCCGTGGAACAGCTTGCGGGCCTGGTCGACCTCGCCGACGATCACGCCCGAGCCGAGCGTGGCGTGCCCCGAGTCCAGCGGTACCCGGCCGAGCAGGGCGCCGAGCAGCGTGGACTTGCCGGCGCCGTTCACGCCGGTGACGGCGACCCGGTCCGCCCAGTCGATCTGGAGCGTGGCGGGGCCGAAGGTGAAGTCGCCCCGCCGGACCTCGGCGTCGCGCAGGGTGGCGACCACGGAACCGGAGCGCGGGGCCGCCGCGATCTCCATCCGCAGCTCCCACTCCTTGCGCGGCTCCTCCACCACGTCGAGGCGCTCGATCATGCGCTGGGTCTGCCGGGCCTTCGCGGCCTGCTTCTCGCTGGCCTCGCTGCGGAACTTGCGGCCGATCTTGTCGTTGTCGTTGTTCGCCTTGCGCCGGGCGTTCTTGACGCCCTTGTCCATCCAGGAGCGCTGCATCTGAGCACGGCCCTCCAGGGCGGACCGTTTGTCGGCGTACTCCTCGAAGCCCTCGCGGGCGTGCCGGCGGGCCACGTCCCGCTCTTCGAGATAGGCCTCGTAGCCGCCGCCGTACAGGGTGATCTGCTGCTGGGCCAGGTCGAGTTCGAGGACCTTGGTGACCGTGCGGGTGAGGAACTCGCGGTCGTGGCTGACGACGACCGTGCCCGCGCGCAGCCCGGAGACGAAGCGTTCAAGGCGCTCCAGACCGTCCAGGTCGAGGTCGTTGGTCGGCTCGTCGAGCAGGAACACGTCGTAACGGGAGAGGAGGAGCGAGGCGAGTCCGGCGCGGGCCGCCTGGCCGCCGGAGAGCGAGGTCATCGGCTGGTCCAGGCCGACGGCGAGGCCGAGCGAGTCGGCGACCTCCTCGGCCCGCTCGTCCAGGTCGGCGCCGCCGAGCGCGAGCCACCGCTCCAGGCTGTCCGCGTACGCGTCGTCCGCGCCCGGTGCCCCGTCGACGAGCGCCTGCGTGGCCTCGTCCATCACCCGCTGGGCCTCGGCCACGCCGGTGCGGCGCGCCAGGAACTCCCGTACGGACTCGCCGGGCCTGCGCTCCGGTTCCTGCGGCAGATGGCCGACGGCCGCCGACGGCGGGGAGAGCCGCAGCTCGCCCTCCTCGGGCTTGTCGAGACCGGCGAGCATCCGGAGCAGGGTGGACTTGCCCGCGCCGTTGGCACCGACGAGACCGATCACGTCGCCGGGCGCGACGACGAGGTCGAGTTCGGCGAAGAGGGTGCGGTCGCCGTGGCCGGCGGCGAGGTTCTTGGCGACGAGGGTGGCAGTCATCAGGGTGCCGATCCTAATCGCCGGGGCCGGGCGCCCGCGCCCGGGCTTCCCCGCACGCCCGCGCCCGGGCCGTCAGTGGGCCATCGCCTCCACCAGTACGCTGCCGGAGGTCCGCGCCACGATGAAGGACTCCCCTCTGGTCGCCTTCGTGTCCAGCGGAAGCCGGTGGCGGCCCGCTTCCAGGACGCCGTCGAACACCTCGTGCATATGGGTGCGGTAGAGGCGGTCCAGCCGGTACGCGGTCAGCTGGACCCGGCAGGGTGAGGTGACCTCGACGCCCGCCTCACCGTCGGCGGCGACCAGCCGCGTCAGCCGGCGCTGTTCCCGGGGGCTGCGGTCCAGGGCGTTCTCTATCTGGGCGACCAGGAGCGGGACGATGGGGGCCAGCCCCTCGACGTACGCGACGTCGACACCGGCCTGCTCGAAGGAGCGCCGGACGTCGGCACGTTGCTGCTCGGTGACGGCCCGCCCGAAGGCGACCGCTCCGTAGGTGCGCAGTTCGTCGGGGGGCACGCCGGCGGCGTCCCGGGTGATGTCGGCGCCGATGCCGATGATGCGCAGGGCGGCGGCGAGCTTGGCCAGGACGGCGGCCCGCGTACCGATGAGCAGGACCCGGCGGCGCGCGCCCCCTGCGTCGGCGAGCAGGGAGCCCAGGGCGGCACGGTATTCGTCGCCGTGGAAACGGAAGGGGCCGAGGCCGTGATAGCCGTTCCGTTCGAGGTCCGGGTGTTCGTCGGTCTGCCACGCGAAGTCGCGCCAGACGTAGTCGTCGCCGTGCCGGTCGATCACGGCGGTCACGGCACCGCAGGCGAGGTCCTCGCACTCCGGGCAGCCGTATATGACGTACCGGCCGCCCTCCAGCGGAGGGTCGGCTTCCAGCAGCAGGCTCTGCACCTGGGCGATGAAGATCGCGGGTGGTACGTCGGAGGCGAGGGGGGACACGGCGTCGAGGTCGGAGAGCTGGTACAGCAGCGGGCGTCCGTCGACGATGAAGTCGACGAAGTCCCGGTGCGCCTGGTAGTCACCGTTGGCAAGTACCCCACCGGCACGCATCGCCGGTGCCAGGCCGAAGGTCGCGTACTCGGCAGACATGCTGTGAGTATTCCCGGACTGGGCCAACTCTGAGCACGGCATGACATATTCCGCTAACGTCCCCGCGTGGCGGAAGATCGAAGCGGTGACGTGATCGTGGTCGGCAGCGGGGTCATAGGGCTCACGACGGCCCTCGTACTCGCCGAGAGCGGCAGACGCGTACGGATCTGGACGCGGGAGCCCGCCGAGCGGACCACCTCGGCCGTTGCGGGCGCGCTGTGGTGGCCGTACGCCATCGAGCCGCAGGATCTCGCGCGGACGTGGGCCTTGCGATCACTGTCCGTGTACGAGGAGTTGGCGGCGCGGCCCGACGAGACGGGCGTACGCCTGGTCGAAGGGGTCATGGGCGAGACGCGGCTTGACGAACACGGGTCCTGGGCCGCGGCCCGGCTGCCGGGGCTGCGGGCGTCCACGGCCGAGGAGTACGGCGGTTCGGGGCTGTGGGCCCGGCTGCCGCTGATCGACATGCCGGTGCATCTGGGGTGGCTGCGGGCGCGGTTCCTGCGGGCGGGCGGGGTGGTCGAGTCACGGACGGTGACGGACCTGGCGGAGGCTCGGGCGGCGGCCCCTGTGGTCGTCAACTGCGCGGGGCTGGGGGCGCGGGAGCTTGTGGGGGATCCGGCGGTCCGGCCCGTGCGGGGGCAGTTGGTGATCGTGGAGAACCCGGGGATACGGACATGGCTGGTGTCGACGGACGCGGTGGCGGGGACGACCACGTATCTCTTTCCGCAGCCGGGGCGGTTGGTGCTGGGCGGGACCACGGATGCCGGGGAGTCGTCCCTTGAGCCTGATCCCGCGGTGGCCGCGGGAATCGTCGCGCGGTGCGCGGTGCTCCGGCCGGAGGTGGCGGGGGCGCGGGTTCTGGGGCATCGGGTGGGGGTGCGGCCTGTGCGGTTCGCTGTGCGGCTCGAACGGGATGCCTGCGGGGGTGGGGTGCTGGTGCACAACTATGGGCACGGTGGGGGTGGGGTGACGGTGGCGTGGGGGTGTGCGGAGGTTGCCCTGGAGCTTGTGGAGGGCTCCGCCGGGGGCCGTGTACAGGCGCGGGTCCGCCGCGGCTGAGGTCGCGCAGTTCCCCGCGCCCCTCAAGACAAAAGATTGCGCAGTTCCCCGCGCCCCCAGGTACCTGGGGGCGCGGGGAACTGCGCAGGGCCGGCCGACGTGGGGCTACGTGTGGTCGTGGCCCAAGGGGTCGCCTCCCGTTTCCGTGCCCGCTCCCGGGCCGACCCGGATCTCGAAGTCGCCGTCATACTTCTTGTGGCCCTCGATCACGGCCAGTTCGACCGCCTCGGACCCCATCTCGTTGCGCACGATGACCGGGTCCCGCCGCAGATCGCGCATGAGGGCGATGCACATGCCGATCATCACGAGGACAAAGGGCGCGGCGGCCAGGATCGTGAGGTTCTGCAGACCGGTGAGCGCGTCACCGTTGCCGCTGCCGACGAGCAGCATGATCGCGGCCACGGCGCCGGTCACCACACCCCAGAACACCACGACGAAACGGCCGGGTTCGAGCGCGCCCTTCTGGGAGAGCGTGCCCATGACGATGGACGCGGCGTCGGCTCCGGAGACGAAGAAGATGCCGACGAGGATCATCACGAGCAGGCTGGTGACCGTCGCGATGGGGAACTCCTGGAGGACACCGAAGAGCTGGCCCTCAGGGGTGGACTCGCCCGCGAGCGCGCCGCCCTCCTTCAGCTTCATCGCCGTACCGCCGAAGATCGCGAACCAGACGAGGCTGACCGTGCTGGGCACGAGGATGACGCCGCCGACGAACTGCCGGATGGTGCGGCCACGGCTGATGCGGGCGATGAACATGCCGACGAAGGGCGTCCAGGAGATCCACCACGCCCAGTAGAAGACGGTCCAGCTGCCGAGCCAGTCGGCGACGCCCTTGCCGCCGCTGGCCTCGGTGCGGCCGGCGAGCTGGGGCAGGTCACCGAGGTAGGAGAAGATCGAGGTGGGCAGCAGGTCGAGCACGATGATCGTGGGGCCCGCGATGAACACGAAGACCGCGAGCACCAGGGCCAGCACCATGTTGATGTTGGACAGCCACTGGATGCCCTTCTCCACACCGGAGACGGCCGAGGCGACGAACGCCACGGTCAGCACGGCGATGATGGAGACGAGCAGTCCGTTGCTCACCTTGTCCAGCCAGTCCAGCTCGGTGAAGCCGGAGCCGATCTGGAGGGCGCCGAGGCCCAGCGAGGCGGCCGATCCGAAGACGGTGGCGATGATGGCGAGGATGTCGATCGCGCGGCCGGCCGAGCCGTTCGCGTGCTTCTCGCCGATGAGCGGGGTGAAGACGGCGCTGATGGTCTGGCGCCGGCGTTTGCGGTAGGTGCTGTAGGCGATGGCGAGGCCGACCACCGCGTAGATCGCCCACGGGTGCAGGGTCCAGTGGAAGAGGGTGGTGGCCATCGCCGTCTCCATGCGTTCCGCGGAGTCGGCGGGCGTGGTGCCCGGCGGGGGTGTCGTGTAGTGCGAGAGCGGCTCGCTCACGCCGTAGAACATGAGCCCGATGCCCATGCCGGCGCTGAACATCATCGCCACCCAGGAGACGGTTCGGAACTCGGGCTCCTCGCCCTCGGCACCGAGGTGGATTCTTCCGTAGCGGCTGATCGCGAGCCACAGCGCGAAGACCACGAAACAGGAGGCCGCGAGCATGAACGCCCAGCCGCCGTTGTGAATCAGGCCGTTGAGCATGGTCGTGGAGGCGCTCTCCAGGGAGTCGGTGGCCACCGCTCCCCAGACCACGAACGCCACGGTGAGCGCGGCCGTGACGCCGAACACCACCCGGTCTGTCTGGGGGCGGGCGCCCCGGCCCGTCGAGTCCGGTCCGCCGGGGACGCCCGACGGATCGCCCCGGCCTCCTCTGTCCTTCAGATCTTCGGTCATCGGCGGCACCTTCCCTGGAAAGCTTTAGGACACACATTCCTGTTCGTGTGCCTACGACCTACCACAGGTGCCGCCGATCCCAACCGCCTCAGCAGCGGGTGTCGGGCTCCGCGACCGTCAGGTGGTACGGCGCACGCTCGTCGAGCAGCAGCGGGACGAGGGCACGCAGGGACTGGCGCAGTGGTACGCGGGCTCCTGCGCCGTCGGAGTCCCGGCGCGCCGTGACGCCGTGCAGGGCCAGTTCGTCCTTGATGTCCGCGTACTGGTCCGCCGTCAGCCGGTAGGCGCAGGGCGGGTCCGCGATGGTCTCGGACGGTTCGGCCGGGTCGTTGTCGGCGCCTCCCGTGTAGACCGGTCCGGTGTCCCGGTAGCCGGCCAGCCGCGCCGCCGACGTGGCCGCCCCGAGCCGGCCGCGCCGTTCGTCGGTGAAGTCGAACAGGCCTCCCAGCGCGGCCAGTTGGGAGTGCACGCGGCGCCGGTTGTTGAGCGCCTCGTCGGCCTTCTCGGCGTCCGTGAGGGGGTCGACCCGGCTCTCGATGAGCAGTCCGACGCCGTGCTTGACGCCGGACATGTTCCGCAGGATCCGCTCCTGTCCGTCACCGGCCACCTGCTGGATCGGGTCGCCGGTCACCGGGTCGGTCCAGATGCCGTACGTCCCGGTCGAGTAGCCGGCGGCCTGCGCGGCGGGCCGTACGTACGTCTGCGAGAGGGTCTGTGCCTCGTCGTGCACGGCCGGGTCGGTGTTGAGGTTGCGCGGCCAGAGGTCGAAGAGGTCCTTGTCGTAGTAGGGGGGTGTGGCTCCGTACTCGTGCAGGTCGTAGACCACGTCGGGCCGCCGGTCGCGGACGACGGCGGCCATCGCGCGCCCCTCGGCCGTCCGCAGCGCGAGGTGGTCGCGGTTGATGTCGACGCCGTCGCTGTTGCCGCGGGTGTCGGCGGCGCGGCCGTCCGGGTTGGCGGTGGGCACGACGAGCAGCGTGGTGCGGTCGAGGAACCGGCGGGTGCTCGTGTCCTTCGCGTACGCGAGGTCGCGGACGGTGGTGAGGCAGGCCTCGCGCCCGGAGGGTTCGTCGCCGTGCTGGCTGCAGACGAGGAGCACGGTGGTGGCGGCGTGCGGGTTGCCGACGCGTACGAGCTGGACGGGCCGGTTCTGTTTCGTGGTGCCGATCCGGCTGAGCGAGACCCGCTCGCTCGCCCGGTCGACGGCGGCGAGGAAGGTCTGCTCCTCGAGCTGGGTGGTCCAGCGTGCTCCGTCGGTCTGCTCGAATCCGGTGAGCGGCGGGCGTTCGGCCGCGTGGGCCGGCGCCGCCAGGAGGGGTGCGGTGAGCGCCGCCGCCGTGAGGGCCAGGACCGCGGTTCGGCGGGCCGTCGTCGGTCGCTGTCGTGTCATCGGTCGCTGTCGTGTCATCGGTCGGTGCCTCCGGGGACGTCTCCGGGGACGCGGTGGGTGGCGCGGGGTTCGCCGACTCCGTCGAGGATCGCGCCGGGCGTGATGTACGAGGATCCCGAGGTGGCGCGGGCGAAGGCGGCGGCGCCTCCGACGAGCGGCACACCGGCCGACGTACGGGACAGGTCGAGCGTGAGCGTCGGGGTGGTCGACGGCGGGTCGATGAGGCCCTGGTCGGTGCCGGCGACGATCAGTGCGAGCCGGTGCCCCTTGGGGACGACGTGGTCGCTCGCGTGCAGGTCGAGGGTGATGGTGTAGGCCTTGCCCGGGGTGAGCGGCTCGCCCTTCGTGGCGGAGGAGTGGTTGCCGAGGTCGGCCCAGCCACGACTGAACACCGTGTACTCGACGTCGGTGTTCCTGGCCGCGGTCTCCCTGAAGCAGGAGCTGTCGCCCGTGGTGCTCGGCCCCCAGCAGGTGCGCTCGGTGAGTGTCGTGATGCCCTCGCCCGCGGCGGCGTAGTCGCGGATCGTGTCGGGGCCGAGGTCGACGAGGACCGCGGACAGATGGGCGCTCGTCGTGGTCGGCGTGGCGGTGACGGTCACCTTGGAGGAGCCGGACAGCCGCACGTCCCGGGTGAGCGGCCTGGTGGTGAAGCCGGCTTTGGCGGACGTGGAGCGGTCGATCTCGGCGGCCCAGTCGGTCTCGTCCTGGCCCGGGTCGTCGGTGAAGGTCTCGGTGCCCGATCCGGTACGCAGGGAGAGGGTGCCGACGCCCGCCTGCTCGCCCTTGCCCGGGCGCAGCTTCACGGTGTCGGTGCTCCGCGGCGGCCAGACGTTCGAGGTGACCCACTGGTCGGGGGCGCGCTCTATGTCGGCCATGGGCTCGTCGTCGACGCCGTTGTCGTAGCCGAGGAGTTCGTGGTCGAACCAGCGGTGCAGGGTGTCGGCCCAGGCGGCACGACGGAAGTCGAAGGGGTCGACGTGGCCGGTCTGGGACAGCCAGATCTTGCGGTCGACGCCGTTCTTGGCGAGGCCGTCCCACCACTGGCCGAAGTGCTTCGGGCGGACGTTGAGGTCCTGCATGCCGTGGATGACGAAGACGCTGGCGTCGACCTTGCGGACGTCCTTCACGTAGTCGCGCTCGGTCCAGAACGTCGTCCAGTCTCCGGTGCGCGGGGCCCCGTCGACGATCTTCTGCTGGACGGCGGCGCACCTGGCGCGGGCCTCGGGGCTCTCGACGTAGTCCGACAGCCATTCGGGGCCGGAGTCGTAGAGGGGGGCGCCCTTGGCGAAGTAGTAGTCGTACCAGGAGGAGATGGCGGCGATCGGGACGATCGTCTCCAGGCCCTCGACCCCGGTGGCGGCGACGCCGTTGGCGATGGTGCCGTCGTAGCTCTTGCCGATCATGCCGGTTCTGCCGTTGGTCCAGCCGGCCTTGGCCTTCGTGGTCCCGGTCCGGGAGGTGTATCCCTTGCCGCGGCCGTTCAGCCAGTCGACGACGGCCTTGGCGGACTGGACGTCGGAGCGGCCTCCGACGTCCACGCAGCCGTCGGAGCGGTTGGTGCCGGCGAGGTCGACGGCGACGAAGGCGTAGCCGCGCGGTACGAAGTAGTTGTCGTAGTACAGCGGCATCTGGACGACGTTGCCGTCGGCGTCGTACGTCTTGCGCTGGCTCTCGTTGCCGCGGCCGCAGCAGGAGTAGTACGGGCTGGCGTCCATGATCACGGGAACCTTGCGGCCCTGCTGGGCGGGCTCGCTCGGGCGGACGATGTCGACGGCGACGCGGTCGGTCCTTCCGTCGCTGTCGCCGTCGAGCCCGGTGTCCACCCAGACGGACTCACGGACCGCGTTCTCGTACGAATAGACGGGGGTGCTCTCCCGCGGAGCGCTCTGGGCGGTGGCCGGGGTGAGGAGTGTGGCCATCAGGGCGGCGGTGGCCGCCGTCGCGAGCGATCTCCAGGTGATGGGGCGCATGTAGCGCGCAGGTGTCCGCATGCGCGGAAGGTACTCCGGTCAACTCCTGTGCAAAAGGGGGCCGATTGGGGTGTCGGCCTGCTAATTGTGTGTGGCTTGAAAGGTGCGTCGGGCCGGATCGCGTGTGTTGGCGGCACACATGTCGGCCGAATGGCGATCGTGTGACAGGAGCGGCCGTGGACAGGGGTGGGCCCACAGCGCGTGAATAGGCTCCGGACAGACTCCGTGCTCCCGACGACTTGGAGCTTGACGTGCATCGCAGACTCATCGCCCCGGGCGCGTTCGTGGCCTCCCTGCTGCTGGCGGTCCCGGCGTCCGCCGCGAGCTGGTCTCCCGGGGCGCCGGGCATCGGCGACCCCTACTACCCGGCGTACGGCAACGGCGGATACGACGTCTCCCACTACGACCTGCGGCTCACCTACCAGCCGCGGACGGACCGTCTCGAAGGCACGGCGACCCTGCTGGCGAGGACCACCCAGGATCTCTCGCGCTTCGATCTGGACTTCCTGCTCGATGTGAGCGAGGTGCGGGTCAACGGCGCCAAGGCGTCGTTCACGGCATCGGGCGAGCACGAACTGGAGATCACGCCGAAGAACCCGCTGCCCGCCGGTACGGCCGTCACGGTCGTGGTGCGCTACAGCGGGGTGCCGTCCACGAAGTCGGCGTACGGGTTCACCAGCTGGCACCGCACCCCGGACGGCGGGGTCGGCGCGAACGAGCCCGAGGCGGCCTGGTGGTGGTTCCCCAGCAACGACCATCCGCTGGACAAGGCCACGTACGACGTGTCGGTCGCCGTGCCGGACGGTTCCCAGGCCATCTCCAACGGCACGCTGCAGTCGACCACCTCGCGGGCGGGCTGGACCCGCTACAGCTGGCGTTCCGACAAGCCGCAGGCCACGTACCTCGCCACGCTGGCCGTCGGGAAGTTCGACGTCACGACCGGCACGTCGGAGAGCGGCATCCCGATCGTCAACGCGTACAGCAAGGACCTGGGCGGCAACTACGGGGCCGCGCGGGCGAGCATCGAGCGGACCGGGGAGGTCGCCGACTGGCTGGCCGAGTACTTCGGGCCTTATCCGTTCAACGCTTTGGGTGGGTATGTCCCCAACACGAACACCGGGTACGCGCTGGAGACGCAGACCCGGCCGTTCTACAGCCCGCGGCAGTTCGCGAGCGGCACGAACGTGTCCGTGGTCGTCCATGAGCTGGCCCACCAGTGGTACGGCGACTCCGTCTCGGTCGACGGCTGGAAGGACATCTGGATCAACGAGGGCTTCGCGCGGTACGCGCAGTGGCTGTGGTCGGAGCACGAGGGCGAGGGCACGGCGCAGGAGATCGCGGACTACGTGTACGCGTCGCGGCCCGCGGAGGACCCGTTCTGGACCGTGAGGCCCGGGGACCCGGGGCCGGAGAACCAGTTCCACATCGCGGTGTACGACCGTGGGGCGCTGGCGTTGCAGGCGCTGCGGAACGAGGTCGGGGACGAGGTGTTCTTCGCCGTTCTGAAGGGCTGGCCGAAGCGGTACGCGTACGGCAACGCGACCGTGGGTGACTTCGTGCGGTACGCCGAGTCGGTGTCGGGGCAGCCGCTCACGGCGCTGTTCGACACGTGGTTGTACCAGCCGTCGAAGCCGGGGGCACCCGCTGCGCGGGCTGCTTCCATCGCGCCGGGGGCAGAGGGGGGTTCGGGGTCGGCTCCTGTGCGGCCGAAGTCGTGGAAGAAGATCGCCGCGACCAATTCCGTGCACGAGCACTGAGTGTTCCGGTGCGTGCGGCTCCGCCGGGGGGGGGCAGGGGGTGGGGGGCCTGCGCCCGGTGGGGCCGTGCGGGTTGGCTGCGGCTGGTCGCGCAGTTCCCCGCGCCCCTTACGGGGCCCCGCGGTCCTTACGGGGTGCGCCTGTTTCTGTGGGGGCCGTCCGCCGCCAGGTTCGAGGCCAGTTCCGAGACGGAGATACGGAGCTGGGTCTCGGCGGCGGCGCAGTGGGCCGCCCGGCGGGCCCGGCCCTCGGCCAGGATGGCGTCGCGCACACGGTGGCCCTCGGCGCGGGTGGCCGCGAGCGCCACGGCGTCCTCCTCGGGGGCCGGCGGACCGACCACGGCCGCCTCTTCGCGCGGCTCGTCGAACGTCTCCTCGCCCGCGTCGAGCGCGTCGAGCGCCTGCCGTATTCGGGGCAGCACCCGGCGGTAGAACAGCACGGCGACGACGAACAGCGGCAACGCCACGGGGACCATGGCCATGACTTACCCGATCATGTGTGCGCAGCAACGTGGATCTGCGCCACTATTGACCGGAACTCACCGTTTGGCGAACGCCTCTCAGCCCACGTGGGTGACAACGGGGGGTGCCGGCGGAGCCGGCCGTGTCATCGGTGGCGTTGCCGCGGGGAGCTTTCACAACGTAGGTGAGACAGCAATACTGTTTCACCGCGTCCGGTGGTGGGCGCCGTACGCGAAGGAGCAGGCATGGCGACGGACATCGGGGAGCCGGCACTCACCGTCGACGAGCTGGCCGCGCGGGCGGGTGTGACGGTGCGGACGGTGCGCTTCTACAGCACCAGAGGGCTGCTGCCGCCGCCCGTGATCGGGCCGCGCCGCGTGGGGCACTACAGCCAGGAGCATCTGGCACGGCTCGCGCTCATCGAGGAGCTGCAGCAGCAGGGGATGACCCTGGCCGGGATCGAGCGCTATCTGCAGCAGCTGCCGGACGGGCTCAGCGCCCAGGACCTGGCCATCCAGCGGGCCGTGGTGGCCTCCTGGGCGCCCGACACGGCGGAGGAGCTGAACCGGGCGGAGCTGGAGCGCCGGGCGGGGCGCTCACTCGGCCCGGAGGACCTGGACCGGCTCGCCGCGATGGGCGTCCTCAGGGAGACGGCGGGCCCGGACACGTACTACGTGGATCTCGGGCTGCTGCGGCTCGGTGTCCAGTTGCTCGACGTACCGCTGGCGCACGAGGCGATCCTGGCCGCGCGCACGGTCATGGTGAAGCACACGCGTGCCGCGGCCCATGAACTGTCCGTGCTGTTCCGGGACGAGGTGTCCGAGCACGAGTCCGTCGAGGCCGTGCGGGACCTGTCCGCGTACATGCAACCCCTGGTGGTGCAGGCCCTGCTGACGACCTTTCAGCGGTCGCTCAACGAGGAGCTGCGGGAATGGCTCAGGAACTCCTGACCCTCACAGGTAGGCCGAGCCGCCGGCCACGTTGAGGGTCTGGCCGGTCAGGAACCCGCTGCCCTCGTCGACCACGTACAGCAGGGTGGAGACGAGGTCGCACGGCTCCTGGGTCCTGGGGACGGCCTGCTGGGCGCGGACGTGCTCGAACCCGCCGTCCGCGCCGACCGTGCGCTCGGCGGTCCGCGTGCGGACCATGCTCGGCGCGATCGCGTTGACGGTGATGTCGTACGGCCCGAGCGCCGAGGCGAGCGCGCGGGTGAAGCCGATCAGCCCGGCCTTCGAGGCGGTGTACGCCACCATCGTGGGCGGCGCGGTGAGGACGGCGGCCGAGGCGATGTTCACGATGCGGCCCCAGCCCGCCGCCTTCAGGTACGGCAGCACCGCGCGGGCCATCAGGAACGGCGCCTCCACATTGACCCGCATCACCCGCCGCCACTCCTCGGGCGTGATGTCCTCGAAGTCCGACTCCGGGTAGACCCCCGCGTTGTTGACCAGGACGTGCAGGGTGCCGAACTGCTCCAGCACCTGCTCCAGGGCCCCGCCGATCTGCGTCTCGTCCGTGACGTCGGCGACCAGCTCCACATAGTCCAGAATGCGGTCGGCCGTCTCCGGCTGCGGAACCAGGTCGAGCCCCGCGACCCGGTAGCCACGGCCCGCGAGTGCGACGGCGAACTCCTGCCCGAGGCCCTGTGCCGCGCCGGTCACCAGGGCGGTACGCGTCTCCATGCGGCGAGTGTGATGACCCGTCAGGCGGCCTGCAAGGGGGCGTTTCCGGTCTGCGGAACGCACCCCGGAACAGTCGCCGACCGGGCCCCGGTGCCGGTCACTGTTCCATTCGCCGGAACGTCCTGGTTGCCGCGTACGCCCCGCGGGCCGACGCTGCGGGGCGGACCCAGCCGCCAGCGCTCCGGAGCCGTGCCCCATGACCGAGACCCACCGTGCCGTGGACGACGCCGAGCGCGCCCGCGCACAGGGCGGAAGAGGAGGACGGCGGTTCGGGCTGCCCGCGAACGGCCCTTGGGCGGCCCGGCTCTCGCCACGACGGCTCCCCGACGAACTCGGCGTCCTGGTCGTCCTCACGCTGCTCGTCGCCGGCATCGGCATCCCGTACCCCGACTTCCTCGACAGCGACAACCTGCTCACCACCGCCCACAACTCCGTCTACATCTCACTGATGGCGTGCGGCATGGTCTTCGCGCTGGCCATGCGCGAGGTCGACCTGTCCGTCGGCGGCAGCTACGCGATGTGCCTGGTCGTCGGAGCGCTGCTGATACGGGAAGGCGTGGAGCCCTGGCTGGCGGTCCCGGCGGTGCTGCTCACCGGGACCGCGCTGGGCGTCTTCAACGCGCTGGTCACCACCCTGCTGGCGCTGCCCTCGTTCATCGTCACGCTCGGCACCCTGATGCTGTTCCGGGGCGTCGGGCTCGCGCTCGCCGACGGCAAGCAGATCACCGATCTGCCGCTCGACGACTCGTTCTTCACCCTCGCGGGCGGCGACGCGGGCGGCGTGCCGTTCGCGCTGTGGGTGCTGCTCGCGGTGACGGCCGTCCTGACCGTGGTGCTCGCCCGTACCCGTTTCGGGTCCCGGGTACGGGCCATCGGGTCCAACCCCGACGCGGCCGCGTTCAGCGGCATCCCCGTCGTCCGTACGCGCGTCCAGGCCCTCGCGCTGTCCGGACTCACCACGGCCTGCGCGTCGGTGCTCGCGCTCGCGTACTACGGCGCAGGGGACCCGACGCTCGGCCAGGGGTACGAGCTGCAGGCCATCGCCGCCTGCATCATCGGCGGCACACCGCTGGCGGGCGGTCGCGGCTCGGTCGTCGGGGCGGTGGCCGGCGCGCTGATCCTGTCCGTCGTCGCGTCCGGCCTCGTGTTCTTCGAAGTACCCATCAACTGGACGTCGTTCGCGACCGGCGCGGTGATCCTCGTCGCGGTCGCGGCGGACAGCGTTCTGCGCCGCACAGGACGCCGCCGAGAAAGCCGCAGACACTGACGTCACCGCACCTGGAGGCCCTGATGCACCCCCGATTCCGTACCCTGTCCGGCGCCCTCGGCGCGCTGGTGCTCCTCTGCGCCACCGGCTGCGGCAACGACGACGACTCCGGCGGCGGGAGCGGCGGGAAGCTCGACATGGGGATCGCGGTGGCCAACATCAGTCTCAACTTCGCGCACGAGATGGTGCTCGGCGCCGAGAGCGCCGCCGACCACGCGGGGAACGTGAACTTCAAGGCCGTCGGACCGCCCAACACGGACGGCCCGGCGGAGGTCCAGCTCTTCCAGAACCTCACCACCGTCGCCGAGGACGGCATCGTCCTGGAGAACCTGGACCCGCCGATCTTCACCCGGCCCGCCGCCCGCGCCGTCGACAAGGGCATCCCGGTCGTCGCCCTGGACACCTCCCCCACCGACGGCAGCAAGGTCACCTTCTACGTGGGCAACGACAACTACGCGCTGGGCGAGCTGATGGCCCAGGAGGCGCTGAAGCGGCTGGGCGACGACCCCGAGGGGGAGATCGTCGTCGGGGTGCCGAACCCCGGGACTCCGGTGCTCGACAACCGGGCCGAGGGCATCGCCGACACGTTCGAGAAGGAGGCGCCGGGCGTGAAGGTGCTCGGCCCCTTCCAGACGTACAGCGATCCCGGTCAGAACCACAGTTCCTGGGCCTCGCAGGTCGCCGCGCACCCCGAGGCGCTCGCCTTCCTCGGTGTCGGGGACGCCGACAGCTACAACCTCGCGAAGATCAAGAAGGAGAAGAACGGGAAGTGGCTGACGGCCGGCTTCGACGTCGACCCCAAGACCCTCGACGCGGTCGAGGACGGCTCGAACTTCGTCACCATCGACCCCCAGCACTTCCTCAAGGGCTATCTCTCCACGGCGATACTGATCGAGTCCGTGCGGGAGAACGACGGGAAGCTGCCCGACGGCTGGTTCCTGTCCCCCGGCGGTGTCGTGGACTCCTCCAACATCGACGCGGTCACGGCACGGCAGAAGTCCCCCAAGGCCGCGTACGACTGGTACGAGCCGGTGATCGACAAGCTGCTCGGCGACCAGGAGGCACAGCTCAAGCCGTTGCGGGACGCGCGCTGAGATGCGTCACGAGGACATGCTGACCGCGCGGTCACTGGTCAAGTCGTACGGCGGGGTACGGGCCCTGGACGGGGCGGACATCCGGCTGCGGGGCGGCGAGGTGCACGCTCTGGTCGGGGAGAACGGGGCGGGCAAGTCGACCCTCGTGCGGATCCTGTCGGGCACGCTGGCGGCGGACGAGGGATCGGTGCGGCTCGCGGACCGGGCGAGGGAGGGCGGGATCGCCGTCGTCTCCCAGGAGTTGAGCCTCTTCCCCGATCTGACCGTCCGGGAGAACCTCTTCCCGCACCGCCCGCCGCGCCGCTTCGGACTGCTCGACCGGGGCGCGATGGACCGCGCGGCCCGGCCCGTCCTGGCCGAGCTGGGGCTCGACGTCGCCCCTGGCGCCCTGCTCGGCGAACTGCCGCTGGCCGACCAGCAGTTGACGGAGGTCGCGCGGGCGCTGCTGCGCCGGCCGCGCGTCCTGGTCCTCGACGAGCCCACCTCCGCGCTGCCGGCCGCTGCCGTGAACCGCCTCGAACAGGTCCTGCGCACCCTCACCGGGCGGGGCATCGCGGTCCTGTACGTCACCCACTTCCTGGAGGAGGTGATGCGCTTCGCCCACCGCGTGACGGTACTGCGGGACGGCCGGGTCACCCTGGCCGGTGTACGGGGCGAGGAGATCGGCGTACCCGACCTGGTGAAGGCGATGCTGGGCGCCGCGCCACCGCCTCCGGTACGCCGTGAGCGCGCCCCGGCCGACGGGCCGCCGCCGGTCGTGCTCTCCCAGGTGTGCGTCCCGGGACGGCTGACGGACGTGACGTTCACCGTGCGCGCGGGCGAGGTGGTGGGGGTGGCCGGGCTGCAAGGGGCGGGCCATCTCGACGCGCTGGCGGTGGTGTGCGGGCGTACGGCCATCTCGGCGGGCCGGGTCGGCGTCGGCGACCGGGGCCTCCCGCGCTCCCTGCGCGACGCGATCCGGGCGGGGGTGGCCTTCGTGCCGAGCGACCGGAAACGGTTCGGGCTGATGACCGACCGTACGGTGTGGGAGAACACCACGGCGGTGAGCTGGCTGGCGCTCGGCCGGGGCGGTGTCATACCGTCCCGCGCCGAACTCGTACGCCGGACGGCCGACTTGACGGGACGGTTACGGCTGCGGGGCGGCCCGCACGACGTGGTGGCCCAGTTGTCGGGCGGCAACCAGCAGAAGGTCGTCTTCGCCAAATGGCTGGCCACGGACCCGCGCATCGTCGTCCTGGACGACCCCACGCGCGGTGTCGACGTGGGGGTGCGGGCCGAAATGCACGCGATCGTGGGCGAGTTGGCGGCGGGCGGTGCGGCGGTCCTGGTCGCGTCGACCGACCTGGCCGAACTGACCGAGGTCTGCGACCGCGTACTGGTCTTCGTGCGGGGGCGGATCACCGCGGAGGTGAGCGGCGGACGGCTCACCGAACACGGGCTGGCGGCGGCGATGCAGTCGGGGGCGGATGCGCGGAGCGACGGGTCCGGAGGGCCCGGGACTCCCGAGATTGCCGGGGATCCCGGGAGTTGACCCCCGGGACCGGGAGCCCCGGGACTGCCGGGACTACCGGGAATCCCGCGAGTTGACGCCCCCGCGTTCGTACGCCCGACCCGACCGGTCCGTCCGGTCGGCCGGGTCGGCCGTCACGCGGACAGTTTCCGGGTCAGGGCGCGGGCCGCCGCGCACACCCGTGCACCGACGCGGTCCACGTCGAGACGGCGGGTGCCACCGGTCACGGAGAGGGCGGCGACCGGACGGGGGTCCCGCGCGTACACCGGGGCCGCCACGGCCGAGACACCGACCTCGGCCTCCTCCAGATTGACGCCGAAACCCCGGGCACGCGTGCGGGCGAGATCGCGGGCGAGCTGGCCCGGCAGGACGAGGGAGCGAGGCGTGAGGCGCGCCAGGGACGGGCCGGGCGGCCGGGGGTCGTGGGCCAGGAAGACCTTCCCCGTGGCGGTGCAGTGGGCCGGCAGGCGGCCCCCGGTGCGCGAGACGATCGGTGTGGCACGGCGGCCGGTGAGCTTTTCCACGAAGAGCGTGTCGGGTCCGTCGGGGACGGCCAGGTGCACGTTCTCGCCCGTCGCCTCGTACAGGTCGCCGAGGAACGGCAGTGCCACGTCCCGCAGTTCGCGCGCGGAGGGCGCCGACTGGCCGAGGACGAAGAGCGCGAGCCCGATGCGGTAACGGCCGTCCGGGGCGCGTTCCATGAGTCCCAGCCGGACCAGCTCGGCCAGCATCCGGTGCGCGGTCGGCTTGGGCAGCCCCGTGCACAGCGACAGCTCGGCCAGGCTCCGCGAGCCCTCCGACTCGCCGCAGGCGCGCAGCAGCGCCGCACCGCGCGCGAGCACCGACTTCGGCACCTGACCTTCCGTCATGGACCGATGGTCGGGCCCCGGCAGGCGGGTGACAAGGTGCGGGTCCCTGTGAGTAGCCGCCGGCCGGCTCCCTGCGAGGGGTGCGCCGTCACGCGGCGGCCCGCGCGCACCTACCGCAGGGGTACGTCGACGAGCATCGGCCGGGTCAACTCACCGGCGCCCGCGACGAGTTCGCGGAGCTGGTCCGCGCTGCCCACCCGCACGGCGTCGACCCCGAAGAACCGGGCCGCCTGGGTGAAGTCGAGCCGCCCCAGCTCGGTGCCGGGGCAGGTCCCGGTGCCGCCTCTGGCCTCGTAGGTGTCCTGGAGGGTCCGGTAGGCGCCGTTGCTCATCACCACGAACAGCACGGGAGCGGCGTACCGTGCCGCGCTCCACAGGCCCTGGAGGCCGAAGAGGGCGCAGCCGTCGCCGAGGACGGCGACCACGGGCCGGCCCGGTTCGGCCAGGGCCCGGCCGACCGCGGCGCCGATCCCCCAGCCGAGGCCACCGCCGACGGTGTGCGTATAGCTGCCGGGCCGGTCGAGGTGGACGAGTCTGCGGAGCAGCAGGCCCACCGTGATGGCCTCTTCGACGACGGCCGTGCCGGGTGGCAGTCCGCGCGCCACGGCGTGTGCGGCGGCCCAGGGAGCCAGCGGTGCCGGGGAGTACGCGGCGCGCGCGGCGGCCTCCGTACGCTTGCGTTCGGCCGTGTGCCGGTCGCCGGCGCGCAGCACTCTTGTCTTCGCCGTGTGTTCGGGGATCTGCTCGGGCAGCAGTTCGGCGAGCCGGTCGAGGGAGGGCCCGAGTGCGCCCACGAGGCCGTGGTCGGCGGGGAAGTTGCGGCCGATCTCGTCCGGGTCCGAGTCGAGCTGGACGACGGTGATGCCGGGCGGCAGGGCGGGGCCGGGGGTGTAGTGGTGCGGCGTGAAGGCGTGCGCCCCCACGATGAGCAGGGTGTCGTACGGGTCGAGCGCGGCCCGGATCGCGTCGTGCCGCGGTGGCAGCATCCCCGCGTACAGGGGGTGGGTGGTCGGGAAGTTCAGGAAGTCCGCCATCGGCTGGTGGTGCACGGGTGCCCCGCAGGCCTCGGCGGTGCGCACCAGCGCGGTCGTGGCGCTCTCGCGGCCCACGCCGTCCCCCGCGACGATCACGGGCCGCGCCCCGCCGCCGAGGAGGACGGCGGCCCGGTCGAGTCCGCCGGCCGGCGCGGGTCTGGGTGTCGGCGTACGGGCGGGGACCTCGACCTCGGTGTCCTCCATCAGCAGGTCCATGGGCACGGACACGAGCACGGGTCCGGCGGGCGGCCGGGTGGCCAGCGCGAAGGCGCGGCGCAGCGCGAGGGGCAGGTCGTGGGCGTGCTGGATGTCGTACGCGGCTTTCACGGCGGGTGCGGCGAGCATGACGAGGTCGGCGCTGAGCATGGGGTCCTGCTGGAGGTGGCGGCGGTCCTGCTGGCCGGCCATCACCACGAGGGGGGTGCGCGAGCGGCGGGCGTTGAGCAGGCCGACGAGTCCGTTGGCGAGGCCGGCCGCGATGTGCAGGGTGACGAAGGCGGTCCTGCCGGTGGCGCGGGCGTAGCCGTCGGCCATGGAGACGACCGCGCCCTCGTGGACACCGAGGATGTACTCGGGTGCCTGTTCGGTGTCCACGAGGGCTGCCAGGAACGGCAGTTCGGTGGTGCCGGGGTTGCCGAAGACGCGGTCCACGCCCTCGCCGCGCAGGATGTCGAGCAGGGCGGGGGCGGGGCGGCGACCCATCGGTGGCTCCTCGTGGGGGACGGGGACCGGTCGCCGGTCAGCGTGAGGGAAATGTCCCCCGGGGGGCAAGAGTCGCGTACCACTCAGCGATACTCGGTGCTCCCGCCGCTCGGCCGTGTTCGTCGGCGGCGCCCTCGTGGCTGGTCGCGTCCACGCGGAGGAGCCGCACAGGTCACGGCCCCGCGCCCCTGAGGGCGAAAAGCCGGGCAGCAGCCCCGCTTTTCAGGGGCGCGGGGAACTGCGCACCCGGCCACGACGGACCCGCGGACGACAACGCCCCCGCCCCTGGGAGAGGCCCGTCACCGGTCGGTGAAGCGCTCCCCCTTCTCCGCCTTGGCGACGAGCAACGCGGGCGGCGCGAACCGCTCCCCGTACCGCTCGGCCAGCTCCCGCGCGCGGGCCACGAACGCGGGCAGCCCGGTGCCGGACCCGTCACCGCTCTCGTAGCCGTTGATGTACTGCAGGACGCCGCCCGTCCAGCCGGGGAAGCCGATCCCGAAGATGGACCCGATGTTGGCGTCGGCGACCGAGGTCAGGACGCCCTCCTCCAGGAGGCGGACGGTGTCCAGTGCCTCGGAGAAGAGCATGCGCTCCTGCATGTCCTTGAACGGCACGGTCTCGGCGGAGGTACCGGCACCCTCGCGGGTGAAGTGCTCCCGCAGTCCGGGCCACAGCCCCGCCCGCTTGCCGTCCGGCCCGTACTCGTAGAAGCCCGCGCCGCCGCTGCGCCCGGTGCGGCCGAACTCGTCGACCATGCGGTCGATGACGACGTCGGCGGGGTGCGTCACCCATGTGCCGCCCGCCTCCTCGACGGCCCGCTTCGACTCGGCGCGGATCTTGCGGGGCAGGGTGAGCGTCAGCTCGTCCATCAGGGAGAGCACCTTGGCCGGGTAGCCGGCCTGGGCGGCGGCCTGCTCGACGGAGGCGGGCTCGATGCCCTCGCCGACCATCGCCACGCCCTCGTTGATGAAGTGCCCGATGACCCGGGAGGTGAAGAAGCCCCGTGAGTCGTTGACGACGATCGGGGTCTTCCTGATCTGCCGTACGAGGTCGAAGGCGCGCGCCAGGGCCTCGTCGCCCGTCCGCTCGCCCTTGATGATCTCGACGAGCGGCATCTTGTCGACGGGCGAGAAGAAGTGCAGTCCGACGAAGTCGCCCTGCCGCTCGACGCCCTCGGCGAGCGCGGTGATCGGCAGGGTGGAGGTGTTGGAGCAGAGCAGCGCGTCGGGCTCGACGATGTGCTGGATCTCCTGGAACACCTTGTGCTTGAGCGCCGGGTCCTCGAAGACGGCCTCGATGACGGCGTCGCAGCCCGCCACGTCCTGCGGGTCGGCGGTGGGCGTGATGCGGGCGAGCAGCGCGTCCGCCTTCTCCTGGCTCGTACGGCCGCGGGAGACGGCCTTGGCGCAGAGCTTCTCGGAGTAGTTCTTGCCCTTCGCGGCGGCCTCGGCGGACACGTCCTTGAGGACGACGTCGATGCCCGCGCGGGCGCACGAGTACGCGATGCCGGCGCCCATCATCCCGGCCCCGAGGACGGCGACCTTGCGGACCTGGCGGGGCTCGACGCCCTTGGGCCGGTTGGCGCCGGAGTTGACGGCCTGGAGGTCGAAGAAGAACGCCTGGATCATGTTCTTGGAGGTCTGGCCCGCGGCCAGTTCCACGAAGTAGCGCGCCTCGATGACCTGCGCGGTCTCGAAGTCGACCTGGGAGCCCTCGACGGCCGCCGCGAGGATGTTGCGCGGCGCCGGGTAGGGCGCGCCGCCGGTCTGCTTGCGCAGGTTGGCGGGGAAGGCGGGCAGGTTCGCCGCGAACTTCGGGTTGGACGGGGTGCCGCCCGGGATGCGGTAGCCGGGCTTGTCCCAGGGCTGGCTCGACTCGGGGTTGGCGTCGATGAAGGCGCGGGCCTTGGCCAGCATCTCCTCCTGGGTGGCCGCCACTTCGTGGACGAGGCCGTTCTCCAGGGCGCGCCGCGGGCTGTACTGGGTGCCCTGGAGGAGCACCTTGAGGAGCGCGTCGGCGATACCGAGGAGGCGTACGGTCCTGACGACACCGCCGCCTCCGGGCAGCAGGCCGAGCGTGACCTCGGGGCAGCCGATCTTGGAGCCGGGCGCGTCCAGGGCGACCCGGTGGTGGCAGGCCAGCGCGATCTCGTAACCGCCGCCCAGGGCCGCGCCGTTCATGGCGGCGACGACGGGCTTGCCGAGCGTCTCGATGCGGCGCAGATCGCGCTTGATGGCGAGGCCGCCGTCGAGGAGCTGCTGGGCGGTCTCGGGGGTGACCCGGATGAGGTCGCGCAGGTCGCCGCCCGCGAAGAAGGTCTTCTTGGCGGAGGTGAAGACGATGCCGCGGATGGCCGCGGGGTCGGCCCGCACCTCGGCTTCCAGGCGGTCGGCGATCGCGGTGAGCGACTGCCGGAACGCCTGGTTCATGGTGTTCGCGGACTGGCTGGGATCGTCGAGTACCAGGGTGACGACACCGGTGTCGTCCTGTTCCCAGCGGATGGTGGTGCTCTCGGTCATGAGGGTTTTCTCCGTAGAAGTCCGGGGCTCACTGAAGTCCGGGGGCCGCTGAAGTCCGGGGCCGCTGGGGAGTTACAGGCGCTCGACGATCGTCGCGATGCCCATGCCGCCGCCCACGCACAGCGTGGCGAGGCCGAACCGCTTGTCCTGGCGCTCCAGTTCGTCGACGAGCGTGCCGAGGATCATCGCGCCGGTGGCGCCGAGCGGGTGGCCCAGCGCGATCGCGCCGCCGTTGACGTTGACCTTGTCCAGGGACAGGCCCATGTCCCGGGCGAACCGCAGGACGACCGCCGCGAAGGCCTCGTTGATCTCGACGAGGTCGATGTCGTCGATGGTCAGCCCGGCCTTGGCGAGCGCCTTGCGGGTGGCGGGCGCGGGCCCGGTCAGCATGATGGTGGGCTCGGAGCCGGAGACGGCCGCGGAGACGATCCGCGCGCGCGGGGTGAGCCCGTACCGCTCGCCGACCTCCTTGGAGCCGACGGCGACCAGGGAGGCGCCGTCCACGATCCCGGAGGAGTTGCCGGCGTGGTGGACGTGGTCGATCTTCTCCACCCAGTGGTACTTCTGCAGCGCCACGGCGTCGAAGCCGCCCAGGTCTCCGATGTCGGCGAACGACGGCTTGAGCTTGCCCAGCGAGTCGGCGGTGGTGCCGGGGCGCGGGTGCTCGTCGTGGTCGAGGACGACGAGTCCGTTGCGGTCCCTCACGGGGACGACGGACTTCGCGAAACGGCCGTCCTTCGCGGCCTCGGCGGCGCGCTCCTGGGACAGCGCCGCGTACTCGTCGACATCGCGGCGGGAGAAGCCCTCGATGGTGGCGATGAGGTCGGCGCCGATGCCCTGGGGTACGAAGTCGGTGGCGATGTTGGTCATGGGGTCGGCGAACCAGGCGCCGCCGTCGGAGGCCATCGGCACCCGGGACATCGACTCGACGCCGCCCGCGAGGACGAGGTCCTCCCAGCCCGAACGGACCTTCATCGCGGCGAGGTTGACGGCTTCCAGACCCGACGCACAGAAGCGGTTCTCCTGGACGCCGGCCACGGTGTCGGGCAGCCCGGCGGCGATGGCCGAGATACGGGCGATGTCGGAGCCCTGGTCGCCGACCGGTCCGACGACACCGAGCACGATGTCGTCGATGGCGGCCGGGTCGAGTCCGGGGAAGCGGGCCTGGATCTCGTGGATGAGCCCGACGACCAGGTCGACGGGCTTGGTGCCGTGCAGGGCGCCGTTCGCCTTGCCGCGGCCGCGCGGGGTGCGGATCGCGTCGTACACGTACGCTTCGGTGGTCACTCTTCAAGCCTTTCAGGAGGAGCCCGGGGGCACTGGGCGGGTCAGCCGAGCAGGGAACGGCCGATGATCTCCTTCATGATCTCGGTCGTCCCGCCGTAGATGGTCTGGATGCGGCCGTCGGTGAAGGCCCTGGCGACGCGGTACTCCGTCATGTAGCCGTAGCCGCCGTGCAGTTGGAGGCAGCGGTCCGCGACGCGTTTCTGCAGTTCGGTGGCCCACCACTTGGCCATCGAGGCGTGTACGGCGTCGAGTTCGCCCGCTGTGTGGTCGACGATGCACCGGTCGAGGAACGTCCGGGTGACGGCGCACTCGGTGGCCATCTCGGCTATCTCGAAGCGGATGTGCTGGAGCTTGGACAGCGGCCGTCCGAAGGCCTCGCGCTCCTTGACGTACTCGGTGGTGATCTCCAGCAGGTACTCGGCGGCGGCGATCCCGGCGACGGCGATCCCCATCCGCTCCTGCGCGAGGTTCGTCATCAGGTGCACGAAGGCGCCGTTCAGCTCACCGAGCAGGTTCTCCTTCGGGACGCGTACGTCGGTGAAGAACAGCTCCGCGGTGTCCTGGGCCTTCTGGCCGATCTTGTCGAGGTTGCGGCCTCGTTCGAAGCCCTCCGTGCCGCGCTCGACGACGAGCAGGGAGAGGCCCTTCGCGCCTCCCTCGGGGGTCGTCCGCGCGACGACGATCACGAGGTCGGCCAGGATGCCGTTCGAGATGAAGGTCTTGGAGCCGTTGAGCAGCCAGTGGTCGCCCCGGTCCTCGGCGTGCGTCCTGATGCCCTGGAGGTCCGATCCGGCGCCGGGCTCGGTCATCGCGATGGCCGTGATCAGGGAGCCGTCGCAGAAACCGGGCAGCCAGCGCCGCTTCTGCTCCTCGGTGCCGAGCCCCGTCAGGTAGGGCCCGATGATGTCGTTGTGCAGTCCGAGGGCGAGCCCGGCGGCTCCCGCACGGGTGAACTCCTCGGCGAGCACCGCGCTGTAGCGGAAGTCGGCGTCTCCGCCGCCCCCGTACTCCTCGGGGACGGCGAGGCCGAGCAGGCCCTGCCGGCCTGCCGCGAGCCAGGCCTCGCGCGAGACGATGCCGTCCTTCTCCCACTGCTCGTAGTGCGGGAGCACCTCCTTGGCGAGGAAGGTGCGGACGGTCTCGCGGAACGCCTCGTGCTCGGGCGTGAAGATCTGCCGCTTCATGCGGGGGTGCCCTTCGGTTCGGGAGCGCCCATGGGTTCCGGGGTGCCCTTCAGTTCGGGAATGTCTTCCAGCAGGTCCGGTACGTCCCAGTCGCGGGCCACGTCGGCGGTGCCGGTGCCCGGCAGGGCGGGCCCGCCGCGGACGGTGGTGGGGGTGGCGGAGAAACGGGGTGCGGGGGCGGGCTGGGTGATGCCGCCGTGGTCGGTGAAGGTGCCGCGGGCCGCGAGGTGCGGGTGGTGCGGCGCCTCGCGCAGCGACAGCACGGGCGCCACGCACGCGTCGGAGCCGTCGAAGACCGCCGTCCACTCGTCGCGCGTACGGGCTTTGAAGCGGGCCGCGACCGCCTCGCGCAGCTCGCCCCAGCGGGACAGGTCCTTGCGCGCGGAGGCGTACTCCCCGAGGCCCAGCAGCTCGGTGAACTCGTCGTAGAACTGCCCCTCCAGCGCGCCGACCGCCATGTAGCCGCCGTCGGCCGTCTCGTACGTGCCGTAGTACGGGCAGCCGCCGTCCAGGAGGTTGGCGCCGCGCCGGTCCTGCCAGCCGCCCGCGGCGAGCATGCCGTGGATCATCGAGGAGAGGTGGGCCGTGCCGTCCACGATCGCCGCGTCCACGACCTGTCCGGCGCCGGTCGCGCGCGCGTGGTGCAGTGCGGCGAGGACGCCCACGACGAGGTACAGGGAGCCGCCCGCGTAGTCCCCGACGAGGTTCGCGGGGACGGCCGGCGGCTCGTCCGGGGCACCGATCATGCCGAGGGTGCCGGTCACGGCGATGTACGCGATGTCGTGCCCGGCGCGCGGGGCGAGCGGTCCGTCCTGGCCCCAGCCGGTCATACGTCCGTAGACGAGTCCCGGATTGCGGGCGTGGCAGGCCTCGGGGCCGATGCCGAGGCGCTCGGCGACGCCCGGACGGAAGCCCTCGACGAGGATGTCGGCCCGCTCGGCCAGCGCGAGGACGCGCTCGGCGCCGTCGGCCGCCTTGAGGTCGACGATCACCGAGCGCTTGTTGCGGTTGGTGATGTCGCAGGCGGGGTCGATCGCGAGGGAGCCGCCGTTCGGCCGGTCCACGCGGACGACGTCCGCGCCCAGATCGGCCAGGAGCATGGCGGCGAACGGGCCGGGCCCGATGCCCGCCAGCTCGACCACGCGCACCCCGGCCAGCGGGCCGTGCCCCGCTGTTCCTGCCGTTCCCGCCGCTGCCGCCGCCGTCATCGAGCCCCCAGCACTGTGACACAACTGATGTAACATCAGTGATGTTAAGAACGCGTTCCACTTCGCACAAGCCCTTGGCGAGCAAGCGCTCAGTCAATTCTGCTACCCGACCTGGTGCCGCGGGGCGCCGAGCGCGGGTCACCGGCCGCCGGGCGTCGGCGGCGGGCGCGGGTCACAGCGCGGGCGACGAGCGCGGCCCGGCGGGCTCAGACCGGGTGGACGCGGCGGCCCAGCCCGGCCCCTGCGGCGGGGTCCTGGTTCGGCTCCTCGTACCTCACGCTAGCCTCGGCCACCGACAACGGCGCGGGCTGAACGGCTGAGAGGTGCCATGAGCAGGCAGGACAGGACCGAGCGCGCGTACGACATCGTGCTCTTCGGAGCCACGGGCTTCGTCGGAAGGCTCACCGCGGAGTACCTCGCCGCACACGCTCCCGAAGGGCTGCGCTGGGCGATCGCGGCCCGCGACACCGCGAAACTGGAACGGCTGCGGGACCGCCTGGCGGTGATCGACCCCGCTTGCGCGGAGCTGCCCGTGCTGCGGGCCGACGTCACCGATCCGGGCTCCCTGCGGGAACTCGCGGAGCACGCGCGCGTGGTGGCCACGACCGTCGGCCCCTACGTGGCGTACGGCGAGGAGCTGGTCGCCGCCTGCGCGGACGCCGGCACCGACTACCTGGATCTGTGCGGAGAGCCCGAGTTCGTGGACCTCATGTACGTGCGGCACGACGCACGCGCGCGTGAGACCGGTGCCCGGCTGGTGCACGCCGCCGGATTCGACTCGATCCCCCACGACCTGGGCGCGTACTTCACCGTGCGGCAGCTGCCCGAAGGGGTGCCGCTGACCGTGGACGGCTTCGTGCGGGTCGGGGCGATGTTCTCGGGCGGCACCTTCGCGTCCGCCCTCAACCAGTTCTCCCGCGGACGGCACATGATCGCCGCCGCGCGCGATCGCAGGCGGCACGAACCGCGTCTGGTCGGACGCCGGGCGTACGCGCCCCCGAGCGCCCCTCGCTACGCGAGGGAACTCGGCGCGTGGGCACTGCCGTTGCCCACCATCGACGCGCAGATCGTGCAACGGTCCGCGCGGGCGCTGGAACGGTACGGGCCCGACTTCCGCTACCGCCACTACGCGGCGGTCGAGACGCTGCCGTCGGCCGTGGGCGGGGCGGCCGGGGCCGGGGCCCTCTTCATGGCGGCGCAGGTGCCGCCCGTGCGGCGCTGGCTGTCGAACCGGTTCAAGCCGGGTGAGGGGCCGAGCGAGGAGAAGCGGGCCGCCAGCTGGTTCTCGGTGCGGTTCGTCGGCGAGGGCGGTGGGAAGCGGGTCTTCACCGAGGTGGCCGGCGGGGATCCCGGCTACGGGGACACCGCCAAGATGCTGGCCGAGTCCGCGTTGTGTCTCGCCTTCGACGAACTCCCTCCCACCTCGGGGCAGGTGACGACGGCCGTCGCCATGGGGGATCCGCTCATCGAGCGGCTGCGGGAGGCCGGGATCGGGTTCCGGGTCGCCGCGGTGCGGTGACGCTCCGCTGTTGGTGTGGGCGAGAGCGGGGGCGGGAGCGGGGGCGGCTGGATGGTGCGGCTCCGTCGGGGCTGGGTGCGCAGTTCCCCGCGCCCCTCAAGGCAGACCCGCCGCCCGTGCAGAACAAGTGAGACAGGAGCTGTTGTGAGTTCAGGTATCGATGTGCTCGTTCTCGGGGGTGCCGGGGTCGACACCATCGTCTACGTGCCCGCGTTGCCGTTGCCCTACGCCGACAGTCACATGGTGCCCGCGATCGAGGCGCGGGCCGGGCAGACCGGGGACTTCGTCGCGCTCGGGGCACACGCCCTCGGACTGCGCACGCACCATCTCGACCTGCTCGGCGCCGATCATCACGGTGATCTGGTGCGGGCCCTGCACCGCGACCGGGGCGTCCCGCTCACCGAGGTCCCCCAGCCGGCCGGCACCAAGCGGGCCGTGAACCTCGTAGGACCGGACGGCCGGCGGCTGTCCCTCTACGACAGCACGCGCGGGCACGAGGACGACCGGCTGCCCCCGGAGACCGTACGGGCCCTCGCCGCGGTGAGCCGCCATGTCCACGTCTCCATCACCCAGCCCTGCGCGCACGCCCTCCCGGTACTGCGGGAGACGGGGGCGACCGTCTCGACCGACCTGCACAACTGGGACGGCACGCAGTCCTACCAGGAACAGTTCGCGTACGCCGCCGACGTCGTCTTCCTGTCGACGGCCGAACTGGCGGACCCGGAAAGGACCATGCGGCGGATCGCCGAGCGGGGCCGGGCCGAGGTGGTCGTCGCCACGGCCGGGGCCGACGGCGCGTACCAGCTGCTCGGCGGCGAGCTGACGCACATCCCGCCCGTCACTCCGTCCGCGCCGGTCGTGGACTCGAACGGGGCCGGGGACGCCTTCGCGGCGGGCTACCTCTTCGGACGGCTGACGGGTGAACCGCCGGAGCGGTGCGGCCTCTTCGGCGCGATCGCCGGGGCCTACGCCTGCACGGTGCCGGCCACGCGGGCCGACGTCATCGGGCGTGAGGAGCTGCTCAGAACGGCCACTCGATAAGCGTGTAGATCATTCCGGCTGTCCAGGCGACGCCGGCCACGACCGCCAGGACGAGACCCGCCATCACGGCACGCTCGACGGGCTGGGTAGCGGTGCCTGCGGCGGTCTTGGGAGCACGGTGTGTCGTCATGCGGCCCAGCCTGCCGATCATGGCGGACTGGAACATCCGTACGCGTACTCAGAACTCGTACTCAGGACACGTACTCAGAAGCCGTACGCAGAACTCGTACGCAACAGCCGCGCCCGGAAAGCTTGTTCAGGCCGTCGTCGTCCTCAGTGCCCGGCGGCACAGCGCGTCCGCGTGGCGGGTCGTCTCCGGCTGGCGGAAGCGCGGTGCGAGGTGGAGGGTGTGGGCGCAGGCGGTCTCCAGCGTCACCCGGTGGCCGACCGAGACGAACACCGGCTTGACCCCCGCCTGGGTGCGCAGCGCCCGGCCGACCTCCTCCTCGCCCGCGAGCAGCGGGGAGGACGATCCGCGCGGGGTGCCCGGCTCCTCGTACGCGAACGTGAACGGGTTCTTGGCGACCCCGATCGTCGGGAGGCCGGTGAGGACGCCGAGATGGCTCGCCAGGCCGAAGCGGCGGGGATGGGCGAGTCCGTAGCCGTCGCAGACCACCAGGCCCGGTGCGCACGGCAGTGCTTCGAGGGCGGCCAGCACCGCCGGGATCTCCCGGAAGGCGAGCAGCCCGGGAACGTACGGGAAGGGCACCCGGCCGACGGCCGTGGATTCGGCGACCACGTCGAGGGTCGCCGAATCCAGCACCACGGCCGCGGCCACGACGACGTCGCGCTCGTCGTCGTACGCCACGTCGACACCGGTCACCCGGCCGGTTCCCGGCGGCGGTCCCGGCTCGTCGAGGACCACCCGCCCCCGCAACTCGTCCTGCACGGCCCGGGCCCGCTCTTCGGTGGCGGGCCAGCCCGCGGGGATGCGTACGGTCGTCATCGTCATGGTGCCGTCGAGCCTAGACCGGCCGCCCGGGGCGCCGGCCCGCGCGTCAGCGTTCCAGTCGTGCCACCCGGCCCTTCTCGCCCGCCGCCCAGCAGGCCAGGTCCGGGGTGCAGTCCACGGTGTCGTACGAGCCGGTGTCCAGCGTGCGCCAGGTGCGGCCGCCGTCCCTGGTGAGGTCGGTGCCGGTGGGGCCGACCGCGAGGGCGGAGGTGCGGCTGTGCGGGAGCCAGGCGACGCCCGAGCGGTAGGCCGGCGGCGGTGTGCCGGCCGTCGTCCAGGTGCGGCCGGCGTTCCCGCTGACCGCCGCCGCCTTCGGCGAGGCCTGGTCGGCGCGGTAGTCGCCGCCGACCGCGATGCCGTGCGTCCGGTCACGGAAGGCGAGGGCGAAGACCCCGCGGGCCGGGTCGCCCGCCGGGACCGGGGTGTCGGTGGCGGTCCAGGTCCGGCCGCGGTCGGAGGAGTGCAGCACGCGCGCGCGTGCCGCCCCGCCCGTGGCCAGCCACACGTCACGCGGACCCGAGCTGACCAGGCACTGCCCACTGGCCGCGAAGCCCGCCTCGCCCTCCTGGGCCGGGGGCATGCCCGTGCTCGGCAGCACCTTCCAGGAGCGGCCGCCGTCGCCGGTCGACAGGATGCGGAACTTCCCGTCCACGGGGTCGCTCATCGCCAGGCCGTGGCGCGCGTCGAAGAAGGTCACGCAGTCGTAGAAGGCCTTGGCGTCGGTGTTGCGGAAGGACTCGGTCCAGGTCGCGCCGCCGTCCTCGGTCCGCAGGATCCTGGACGCCTCGCCCTCCCCGATGGCCAGCACCACGGCACGCCTGCCGTCGAAGGCCTCGACGTCACGGAACTCCAGGTCGGCGGCCCCGGGCGGCGAGACGTTCCGCCACTTCGCGCCGCCGTCGGTGGTCCGCAGCACGGTGCCCTTGGAACCCGCCAGCCAGGCGGTGCTGCGGCTGACCGCGGCCAGCCCGCGGAAGCGCGCGTCCGTGCCGCTGTCCTTCAGCTCCCAGTGCGGCGGTTTTGCGCCACTCGACCCCTTGTCGACCGCTCCGTCCGCCTGTGCGGGCCCCGTGAGCGCGGCCACGACCGCCGCTCCGCACACCCCCACGGCCAACAGGCGCCTCGTGAATACCTTGTTACTCGTGCGTCGCGTCTTGCCCAAGCCCCTCATGGCGGGCGAAGCTAGCCCACTCCCCCGATCACGTCCAGATGCCCCGGGAGGCATCAGCGGTCACTCAGGAAATCAACGATCACTCCCGTGATTGAAGGCGGTGACGGAGGTCACTAGGACTTCATGCGTTTTCGCAGGCACGGATTGGCCGGTTCCGACGTCCTTACAAGTGCCCGGCTCATCCGTCCGCAGTTCGTCCGCACGTCACAAGGGAGCAAGGCGTTGTCCACCGTTATCGAGCAGCCCGTAGAGGCCCGCCTCGTCGCCGCCGCGCCGCGGATGCCGAGCATTCCCGCGACGCTCAGCTACGACCCGCACGATCCCTTCGCCGTCCGCATGTCCTTCCCCGCCCCGTCCACACTCGAAGGGGTGGAGGTGTGCTGGACCTTCGCCCGCGAGCTGCTCGCCTCGGGCCTGGAGGAGGAGGTCGGCCACGGCGACGTGCGTGTGCGGCCGTACGGATACGACCGCATCGTCCTGGAGTTCCACGCTCCGGAGGGCACCGCCGTGATCCACGTGCGCGCCGGCGAACTGCGGCACTTCCTGGCGAGCTCGACGGAGCTGGTGCCCGTCGGCCTTGAGCACCTGCACCAGGATCTGGACCACGATCTCGCCGAGTTGCTGCGCGACTCCTGCTGAGCGAGCAGCGCGCCCGGACGGTCTTATGGGCCGACGGGCCGACGGGCGTACTTCGGTCGGCCCGGGCGCACGCCTCGCCAGGCGCTCGCCGTAGTCGGGGCCGAGCGGTGGAGAGCGCCTGCCCGCGCCTCGTACGTCTGTGTCTCGTACGTCCTGTGGCTCGTACGGTCCCGTGTCTCGTTCGTCCCGTGTCCAGCAGCTCCCGCGCGGCACGGCCGACGAGCATGAGCCATGAGCGCGGACGAGCGTGGCCCTGCCCCCTCAGTTCCCAGGCACCCCGGGTGCCGCCATCGCCACGGACACCGCCGACCGCACCTCCTGGACCGCCTGCCGCAGAACCGGGATCGCCGTCCCGCTTCGGTCGGTCAGGGCCGCGATCCGCTCGTCGTACTGGCGCCGCTCCCTGCCCGACACGAGCGTGCGCAGTTCGGCCGCGGCGGCGAGGGCGACGAGCGCCGCGTCCCGCTCGGACACCGCGTCGACGGGCACCGGCCCCTCCAGCACCTGCCGGGCCTCCGCCCGCAGCCCCTCCACGACGGCGACGCGCCCGATCTCGTACTCCACGGACGGGAAGACGCCGAGCACCCGTGTCTTCTCGGCCCGCAGATACCCGTCCGCGGCGAGCTGCGCCTGTACGGCGTCCAGCGTGATGCGCGCCCGCAGGCTGACCCAGGTCTTCCACTTGTGCGGCCGGGACTCCTCGATGAGTTCCAGCAGCCCGTCGAGTGCCGCGTCCCCGGTCCTGCCGTCCGGATCGGTGGGCGTGGCGACGCCGTCCGCGTCCGCCAGCAGTCCGCGCTGCGCCAGCTCGGTGAGCGCACCGGCCCGGACCAGGTGCGGGAGCTGGGAAGAGCCGGTGACCTTGAGCTTCGACGTGTCCCAGGCCAGCAGGCAGAGACGGGCGGGCAGCGAGAGCGGGCCGATGGGCACGGGGTCTCCTTCGGGCGGTCGGGGGCGGAGGATTCGGGGTCGGGGTGTGGAGATCGGGGCCAGGGCTGGCCTCGGGGTCGAGGTCAGCGGCACGTTAATTCGTTGACAGCCGTCGGGTGCCCTCCTACGGTGTAAAGCGGTCCTGTTGTCGCCGAATGGAGAAGGACGTTGCTCGTCTGAGGTCTTGAGACACCGCGTCACACACGTGTCCGTGTGTGCGCAGCGTGCGACCTCGGCTCCGAGCCGTCCCGCGGAACAGGGCTTTTCCCATGCTCCGCGATCGCCCCGGAGGACTCCGTCCTTCCGGCCGTCGCCGCCTCCCGGTGTCTCGATACGTGTCGCCCTGACCGCATCCAGCACTGCGAGGCCTGTATGTCCAGTACCCCCACTTCCATCACCTGCACCTCCCTCTCCTTCGCCTGGCCCGACGGCACTCCCGTCTTCGAGGACCTCCAGGTGGCCTTCGGGCCCGGCAGGACCGGGCTCGTCGGCGTCAACGGATCGGGCAAATCAACCCTGTTGAAGCTGATCGCGGGAGAACTCGTCCCGGCCGAGGGCACCGTCCGTGTCGCGGGCGAGGTCGGCCGCCTCCCCCAGAACGTCACCCTCGACACCGGGCTGCGGGTCGACGAGGTGCTGGACATCGCGGCCAAGCGCGCCGCGCTGCACGCCATCGAGTCGGGCGACGTGTCCGAGGAGCACTTCGAGGTCGTGGGCGACGACTGGGACGTCGAGGAGCGCGCCGTCGCGACACTCGGCGAACTCGGTCTCGGCCACATCGGGCTCGACCGCACCATCGGCGAGGTCTCGGGCGGCGAGTCGGTCCTGCTGCGGCTGGCCGCGCTGCTGCTGCGCCGGCCCGACGTACTCCTCCTCGACGAGCCCACCAACAACCTCGACCTGTATGCCCGCCGCCGGCTGTACGCGGCCGTCGAGGGCTACTCCGGAGTCATGGTCGTGGTCAGCCACGACCGCGAACTCCTCGACCTGGTCGACCAGATCGCCGATCTGCGCTCCGGCGAGGTCACCTGGTACGGCGGCAACTACTCGGCGTACGAGGACGCCCTCGCCACCGAACAGGAAGCAGCCGAGCGCATGGTGCGCGTCGCCGAGTCCGATCTGAGGAAGCAGAAGCGCGAACTGGCCGACGCGCAGGTCAAGCTGGCCCGTCGCAAGCGGTACGGCCAGAAGATGTTCGAGCAGAAACGTGAGCCGAAGATCGTGATGGGGGCGCGTAAACGCGCGGCCCAGGAGTCCGCGGGCAAGCACCGCATCATGCACGAGGAGAAACTCGCCGAGGCCAAGGAGCGGCTCGACGACGCCGTGGAGGCGGTGCGGGACGACGACGAGATCCGCGTCGACCTGCCGTACACGGCCGTGCCGCCGGGCCGTAACGTCCTCACGCTCCTGGACCTGGAGCTGGCGTACGGGGCGAGCGTGGGCTCCTTCGATCTGCGCGGGCCCGAGCGGGTCGCCCTGATCGGGCGCAACGGCGCGGGCAAGACGACGCTGCTGCGGACCGTCGCCGGGGAGCTGGATCCCGTCGCCGGGGAGGCGCGGGCGCATGTGCCGCTGCGTTTCCTGCCGCAGCGTCTCGACGTGCTCGACGACGAGCTGACGGTCGCCGAGAACGTGGCCCGGTTCTCGCCGGGCGCCACCAACAACCGGGTCCGGGCGCGGCTGGCGCGCTTCCTGTTCCGGGGCGCGCGGGCCGATCAGCGGGCGGCGACGCTGTCCGGCGGCGAGCGGTTCCGGGCGGCCCTGGCCGCGCTGATGCTCGCCGAGCCCGCGCCGCAGCTGCTGATGCTCGACGAGCCGACGAACAACCTCGACATGGCGAGCGTGCGGCAGCTCACCACGGCGCTGGAGTCGTACGAGGGGGCGCTGATCGTGGCCAGCCATGATGTGCCGTTCCTGGAGTCGATCGGGATCACCCGGTGGCTCCTCCTGGAGGGGGAGCTGACGGAGACGACACCCGAGGCGGTGGCGGAGCCGCGCTCCTGAGGGGCGCGGGGAACTGCGCGGCCCGCCCCCACCGGGGCCGCACGTTCGATGGTTCCGTGCCGGTGCCCTGCCGGGGCCGTCGTCGCGTGCGGGTGCGTGCGGGCCGGCCGCGCAGTTCCCCGCTTCCCTTACAGGGCTGGGGCTGTTGTGGGGTGCTTGAGGGCTGCATGATGTGCGGGACACACCCTGCCTGAGACGGAGACCCGCACGTGCCCAGCCAGAAGGCCCTCATCCGCCGTCCCGGCCCCCGCCTGGCCGAAGGTCTCGTCACACACCTGGAGCGCACGCCGGTCGACGTCGGCCTGGCGCTCGAACAGTGGGAGGCGTACGCGTCGGCACTGCGTACGCACGGCTGGGAGACCGTCGAGGCGGAGCCCGCCGACGACTGCCCGGACGCCGTGTTCGTGGAGGACGCGGTCGTCGTCTTCCGCAACGTGGCGCTGATCGGCCGCCCCGGCGCGGAGTCCCGGCGCGGCGAGACCGCCGGTGTCGAGGAGGCGGTGGCCCGGCTCGGCTGCTCGGTGAACTGGGTCTGGGAGCCGGGCACGCTCGACGGCGGCGACGTCCTGAAGGTCGGCAACACGATCTACGTGGGCCAGGGCGGACGCACCAACGGCGCAGGCATCCAGCAGCTGCGGGCCACGTTCGAGCCGCTCGGCGCCCGGGTCGTCGCCGTACCGGTCAGCAAGGTGCTGCACCTGAAGTCGGCCGTCACGGCGCTGCCCGACGGCACGATCGTCGGGTACGAGCCGCTGGTGGACACGCCATCGCTGTTCCCGCGCTTCTTGGCGGTGCCGGAGGAGGCCGGCTCGCACGTCGTCCTGCTCGGCGGCGGAAAGCTGCTGATGGCGGCGAGCGCCCCGAAGACCGCCGACCTGTTCGCGGAACTCGGTCACGAGCCCGTGCTGGTCGACATCAGCGAGTTCGAGAAGCTCGAAGGCTGTGTGACATGCCTCTCGGTCCGGCTGCGGGAGCTGTACGTCTGAGAGCCGGAGGGCCCCGCGAGCGGCCCCGGGACCTGCGCATCCGCCGGACGGGCGGCCTCCGTATGCTGCCCGGATCGATCTTCACGTAGATCGTCGCTGATCAGGGCTCTTTACGGCACGCTTAACCTACGGCATCGTAACCTACGGATACGTAGCCTACGATGCCGTAGGTTAGGTGAACGCTCAGCATTTACGTCCCCCCTGGAGCCCCTGTGACGATCACTTCTCCCCATCTCGGCAGCCCGTCCTCCGACTGGACCGACGCCCGGCTGCTGTTCGCACTGGAAGAAGTGGTGGAGACCGAACTCAACCGGCACCTGAAGGTCGCGAAGGACTGGATGCCGCACGAGTACGTGCCCTGGTCCGACGCCCGCAACTTCCCCGGAATCTTCGAGGACGGCGAGGCCTGGGGCAAGGAGCAGTCCAAGGTCACCGAGCTCGGCCGTATCGCGCTCGTCGTGAACCTCCTGACCGAGGACAACCTGCCCAGCTACCACCACGAAATCGCCTCCCTCTTCGGCCGCGACGGCGCCTGGGGCACCTGGGTGCACCGCTGGACCGCCGAGGAGGGCCGCCACGGCATCGTGATGCGCGACTACCTGCTCGCGTCGCGCGCCGTGGACCCCGACCAGCTCGAGGCGTTCCGTATGCAGCACATGAGTGAGGGCTTCGAGTCGGACAACCGGCACTCGATGCTGCACTCCGTCGCGTACGTCGCCTTCCAGGAGCTGGCGACCCGCGTCTCGCACCGCAACACCGGACACCAGTCGGGCGACCCCGTCTGCGACCGCATGCTGGCACGCATCGCGACCGACGAGAACCTGCACATGGTCTTCTACCGCAACCTCCTGAAGGCCGCGTTCGAGCTGGCCCCCGACCTGACCATGCAGGCCGTGCGGGACGTCATCGTCCAGTTCCGGATGCCCGGCCACGGCATGCCCGGCTTCGAGCGCGCCGCCGCGCAGATGGCGATCGGCGAGGTCTACAACATGCGCATCCACCACGACGACGTCCTGATGCCGGTCCTGCGCCACCTCAAGGTCCTGCAGATCGACGGCCTGGGCCCCGAGGGCCTCAAGGCACAGGAGGAGCTCGGCCTGTACATGGGCGGCCTGGACGCCGAGGCCGCCAAGTTCGACGAGAAGCTCGCGGCCCGCAAGGCCCGCATGGCGGCCCGCGCCGCCGCGGTGTGAGCCACCGCGCGGCTGTGTGATCCGCCGCGCGGTTGTGTGATCCTTTGCCCCGGTCCTGGCGTGTCCGCCGGGGCCGGGGCATCTGTCACTCGTACGCCGTCGTCCGGGCCAGTGCCGCGTCGCGGACGTCGGCCACCGGGTGGCGGCGCAGTGCTCTCAGCCGGTCTCGCCACGGTTGCCGCCAGTCCGTGCGGGTGCCGAGTGCGACCGTGACCGCCGTGGCGAGCAGTCCCTCGCCGTGACCGCCGTGCGCGGTGAGCCGCCGGGCGATGCCGAGCAGGGTCTCGGCATCGCCTTCGTGCGTTGCGCGGTCCAGCCGTTCGGCGAGTTCGGTGGCGGTACCGGCCGCCAGCGCCGGCCGTCCGTCCGTCAGCGCGGCCAGCTCGGACAGGGCCGCGTCCAGGTGCTCCGGCTCGGCGTCCAGGTCGAGATGGGCCACCGTGATCGCGGCGGCCTGCGGCACGAATCCGTCGTACCTGGCCAGCAGCGCGGCGGCGCCGAGGGCCGCCGCGCGGACGGCCCCGGCGGCGACTTCGGCCTGCTGCGCCAGGCACGCGACGAGATGGTCGACGCGCTGCCGGGCGGGCCGGTCCCTCAGGGGCTCGGCGTCGGCGTCGGCGTCGGTCTCGGCCTCCGCCAGCGCGTGCAGGGCCGCTCGTACGCCCGCGGCTCCCCTGTCCGAACCCGTCGCCGCGATCACCAGGCCGTGGGCGGCGGCTCGCCAGCTCGTGCGGTCCGTCAGGTCCGCCGTGGCGGCGGCCAGGACGGTGGGCGCGTCGGGGCACCAGGGCGCCCAGCGGGCCAGGGCGCCGTAGGCGAGGACGGCGGTCGGCGGGTCGTCGGTCGTGGAGACGTCGCGGACGAGCCGGGCGTACCGCTCGCGGTGCCGTTCCGGCAGGTCGAGGGGCGCGACGCGCAGCACGGCGGCGCGCAGGACGGGTTCGGCGCCGGCGGCGTCGTGCAGCAGCGTCCACACGGGCTCCTGGGCGAGCAGCGAGCCCGCGAAGGCGACGCACGCGGCACGGACGTCGAGGTGGGTGCCCGGCCGCCGGTACGCCTCGGTGAGGAGGCGGGCGGCCACCGGGGCCGGGAGCCGGGCGGCGGCGAGGCGCGCGGCCTCCTTGCGGCTGGTCACCTTGGTGTCCGGTGCGGACAGCACGTCACGCAGCCGGTCCGCGAGCAGGGAGGGCGCCACGTGCCGGGACGCGCGGGTGGCCGCGTACACGGCGACACGGGCCCGGTCGTCGCCTGCGCGCGCGAGCAGTTCGGGGAGCGCGTCCCCGGGCCGGTCGGTGTGGGCGAGCGCGCCGAGCGCGGCCTCCGCGAGCACGACGTCGCGCGAACCGGTCCAGCGGCGGACGAGTTCGGCGCCCCGCCCCGGTACGCGTGCCGCCTGTTCGACGGCGGCGGCCCTGGCATGCGCCGGCAGCCCCGCGTCCGCTGCCGACTCGGCCAACTTCCGCACCAAGGCGTCCTGTTGACGGGGCAGCCAGCGTCGTACGTCAGGGCCCACGGGTACGGTCCAGGCGCTGCCCCTGATGAGGAAGCGCCCGTACGGCGGGGTGTCCGCCAGGAGTACGTCGAGGAGGTCGGTACGGCGGCGGGTGAGCACGGCGAGGACGGGCCACAGCACGCCTGCCGAGGGGTCGAGTGCGAGGACGCGGGCGGCTCTGTCGTCCCGGGTGGCGGGCGGTTCGAGCCACAGCTCGACGGCGGTACGGACGGTCGTGTCGTTCCCGAACCGGATGGCCTGCCAAAGGAGTTCCTGCAGATCGGTCATGCCGGCGGCGCGCCGCCCCACGGCCCGGGCCAGCGCGAAGGCGAGGCCGTAGTCGGCCTTCTCCGCCCCGGCCTCGATCCACGGCCGCAGCGCCTCGTACACCTGGTGCTCCTGCCCCCGGCGCAGTGTCGCGTCGAGTCGGCCCAGGTCGGCGCCGCCGGTGTTGCCGGAGATCCGCACGAGGGTGCGCAGGGCCCAGTTGACCAACTCCCGTGATCCGCCCGCCGCATGCTCCCGGAGCACGGAGACGGCGAGCCGGCTGAGGTTGCGCCGACTTCCCGGCGAGGAGTCCCGGGCGTCGACGGCGTCGGCGACGATCCTGTCGAGGTGGGGCGCGGCCTCCTCGGTCAGCAGGGCAGGCGGGACACGGGACAACGCCCACAGAGCAGGCTGCCGCACCGGATCCTGCTCGTTGCGGAGCCGGGCGGACTCCTCCAGTACGCCGACGACGGCCGCCGGGTCGCCGGAGCGGGCCGCATTGCCGATGAGCAACGGCCAGGCCTGGGCGCGGTCTTCGGCGGCGGGCCGGCGTGTCGCCTCGACGAGCCGCTCGCGCACCTGGGCGACCGGCAGGTAGGACTCGGCGAGCAGGACGGCGTTCCAGGTCGCGCCGCTCTCGCGGGCCGCGGCGGCCACCCGTCGCGCTTCCTCCGCGACACGACTGCGCGGCAGGGCATCGAGGATGACGGCATCGACGACAGCACCGCGGCCCCCGGGGCCCCGGCCCGCCATCACCTCTTTGTAGAAGGCGTACCGGCGAGCGGGTGGGAGTGCCTCCAGAAGGACGGCGAGATCGCCGTGATCGGCCAACAGCGAGCCGAGCGCGAGGAGTTCATCACCCGGTGTCTCCTCGGACCGCGCCAGCCTGCGCAACAGCGGACGGCTTCGCACGGCACCGGCCGAGGGGTGGTCGCCCGCGAGGAGCAGCCGGAGCACCCGCCGCGGCGCGACGGCCGCGAACGCGGGCAACCGGTCGTGGAGTTGATACGGGATCCCGTCGGGCGCGAAGCGTTCGACCAGTTCCAGCGCACGCAGCGGCCGGAAGGGCACGGTGGCCGTCACGGCGCGCGCGTACCGTCGCCACCAGGCATCGCGCAGCGACGCGGGCAGTGCGGTCAACTCGCCCTCCACCGCGTCCAGCAGGACCTCCGGGTGCCGTCTGCCGAGGGTGGTCCAGCCCCGTACGGCGTGGAAGAGCGAGGGCAGCAGCCGGGCGACCGCGCCTGGTGAGCAGCCGGGCAGCAGACGGGCCGCCTCCGCGTCGCCCCACTCGTCGCGCAGCGGGCCGACGAGCCGGTCCGCCAGCGCGGTACGCCGGCCCGAGACCACGGCACGCAGCAGGTCACGGCGTATCGCCTCGGGCGCGTCGGCCAGCGCCGACTCGTAGGCGGAGTCGGGTACGCGGAGGCTGTCGGCCACCAGCAGCGCGTGTCCGCGCACGAAGGAGTCAGGGTCGGCGATCCGTGCGCCGACCCACTCGGCGTCCCGGCTGACGGCCGCCGCGACGACGGCGAGCCCGCGCCCGTAGGACCCGCATGCCTCCAGCTCGTCCAACAACGGACGAGCGTCCGCCAACTCCCGCACCCTCGCGACGAGTTCGCGCATACGCAGGGGATACGGCAGCGGATCGAGGGCGTTCAGCAGACTCTCGGCCTGCTGCCGCGGGGTGTGGACCATGCGGTGGATTGTGCCCACCGTGGGCCGTGACGCGCTCGGAATTCCCGATGCGCCCCTGGTGCCGGCCCGGTACGGGGCTCGTCCTCCGCCACTACCGGGCTAGTGCTGGGCGCGTCGGAGGCTGAGGCGTTCCTTCTCGGAGAGGCCGCCCCAGACGCCGAAGCGTTCGTCGTGGTTGAGGGCGTATTCGAGGCACGCGGAGCGCATCTCGCACATTCCGCAGATCTGCTTGGCCTCACGCACCGAGCTGCCCGGCTCGGGAAAGAAGAAGTCGGAGCCGGTCTGGGCGCACAGTGCCTGTTCCTGCCAGGAGAGGTCGGGCGCGGCGGCGGTGGTGTCGTTGTGCATGCGGGGATCGTGTCGCGCATCGAAAAACATCCGATCAACACAAACTCAACGACCACCGACCGGACGCCGGTGCGGGTCCACCCCCGGACGGAACGCGAGCCCCTGGGCGTCCGGAGCCTGGGGCGTACGAGCCCGGGGCATCCGGGACCCGGGGCGGTCGTAGTCCGAGGCGCGCGGCCCGGCCCCGCAGCAGAACCCGATGATGCTCCTGGCAGGAAGCAAGCGCACACCGGCGCGCGGCAGCACCGAAACGAATGCACGCCGCCCGGCCGGCAGCTCACCGCAGCCGCCGCCCAGGGGGGGCTGGGCCGAGGGCGGGCACCCGCCGCCAAGCGCCACCGGGGGCTGGTGACGACGGTGGGCGCCCCACCCCCCGCCCGGGAAGGGCTGGGCCCGGCAGGCTTCGCGCCGCCCGGCGCCGCGCGGTCGTCGCGCAGGGCGCGGGGAGGCCAAGTCGTCGCGTCCGCGGGCTCGGCCGTCACGCGCGGCGGGCAGGCGAGGTCGGCCGTCACGCGACGGGCCGCCCCACGGGCCATCACTCGCGCCCGCCGCCGAGCACGAGCGGGGGGGTGGGTGCTGGTGGACGACGGTGGGCGCCTCGCCGCCCAGAAGGCTTTGCGCCGCCCGGCACCACGCGGTCGCCGCGCAAGGCACGGCGGAGACCGAGTCATCGCGTCCGCGGCTCGGCCGTCACGCGCGACGAACAGGCGAGGCCGGGCGTCACGCGGTGGGCTCGCCCCACGTCTCGTCACGAGGCGGGCTCGCCCCACGCGTCGCCCCACGCCTCGTCACTCGTGCCCGCACGAGCGGGGGCCGGTGCACGACTGGGGGCGCCCCTCGCTCGCGTCGAGACGCCGTGGGCGGTCACCGAGTGTGACCGTCCGCTCCGCGGCAGCGCCCCGCTCCGGCAGCGGTTGTCAGTGGGCGGTGCAAGACTCGGCAGTGCAGGCAACGAGACCCCGCAGAGGAGGGCAACATGCTCACCACCCGTTTCGTCACCGGCGCCCCGAACTGGCTCGACCTCGGCACCCCCGACATCGACGGCGCCACCTCCTTCTACAGAGGTCTCTTCGGCTGGGAGTTCCAGTCGGCGGGACCCGACTCCGGCGGTTACGGCTTCTTCCGGACGGCCGGGAAGACCGCGGCGGGCGGTATGCAGACCACCCCCGAGCAGGGCCCGCCGTCATGGACCGTCTATTTCCAGAGCCCGGACGCCGACGCCACGGCCAAGGCGGTCGAGCAAACCGGGGGCGGCGTGCTGGTGCCGCCCGACGACGTCATGGACAAGGGCCGCATGGCCATCCTCGCCGACCGGGCGGGCGTCTCCTTCGGCATCTGGCAGCCCGCCGCACTCCCCGGCCTCGACGTGGCGGGTGAGCCCGGCTCCCTGTGCTGGGTCGAGCTGTACACACCGGACATCGCCGCCGCTGCCGCGTTCTACCACTCGGTACTTGGCATGGAGACCTCGGCCATGCCGTTCCCCAGCGGCGTCTACACGTGCATCAATCCCGCGGAGGGCGGCGAGGACGGCATGTTCGGCGGTGTCGTCCCCTTGGCCGACGACCCGACGGAGCAGGAGGCGGGGGCGTACTGGCTGCCCTACTTCGAGGTCGAGGACACGGACACCGTGGTCGCGAAGGCCCAGAGAACGGGTGGCACGGTCCGTATGCCGGCCACGTCCGTGGAGGGCGTCGGCCGGATCGCCAAGCTCGCCGACCCGTACGGTGCACGATTCGCGGTGCTCAGGAGCGAGCCGACCATGGGCTGACGGTAGCCGGTGGGCCGACGGCCGCACGGCAGGCAGGAGGCGGTCGCCCCCTCCGGCCGACCCCGGCCGCGCCCCTGCCCGACCTGCCGTCAACTTCTGAAGGCGCGAACTTTTCGAGAGCGCTCTCAGTCATAACCCTTGACGCTTCAACTCCCCCCTGGGAACAGTGGTGCCCCGCAGGAGACCGATGCCCCATACATCGGCCGCTCCTGCCTCCCCCCACGTCCCAGGAGACACCTTTGATCTCACGCAGGAAGTTTCTGACCGGAACCGCGGCCGTCACCGCCGCCGCCGGCTACCCCGTCTGGGGGAGCGCTCTCAGCCCGACGGCCGAGGCCGCCCCCGCGACCTGTGAACTCGCCCTCAAGAACAACTCCCTGCCCGGCACGGTCCGCGCGTACGTCACCGGGCACGAGCAGTCGACGGGCAACTGGGTCCTGCTGCGCGCGGACGGCAGTGTCTACCGGCCCACCTCCCCGTCGGCGCCCCAGACACCGCTGCCCGTCGACTGCGCCATCCCCCTCGGCGCCGCAGGCTCGGCGGCCAGGATACTGACGCTGCCTCAGATGTACGGCGCGCGCGTCTACTTCGTACGGGACAGCACGCTCGACTTCTACCTCAACCCGGGCCCCTCCCTGGTCGAGCCCGCGTTCGCCACGCCCGCCGACCCGAACTACGGCAGGACGTGGTCGTTCTGCGAGTTCACGTTCAACACCGATCAGCTGTACGCCAACATCAGCTACGTCGACCTGGTCACCGCGCTGCCGATCGGTCTGACCCTGGAGGGCGACGCCACGCACACGGTGGCCCCGCTGCCCAATGGCGCCGTCGACCGGATCGCCGCGGACCTCACGGCGCAGGCCGCCAAGGACGGCCAGCCCTGGGACAAGCTGGTGACCCGGGGCAGCGACGGTTCCGTACTGCGGGTGGTCTCGCCGCAGAACCTGATGGCCCCGTACTTCGACCGGCCGGCCGAGATGCCGTTCCGCGACCTCTGGACCAGCTATATCGACCAGGTCTGGGAGAAGTACCGCTCGACCGACCTGGGGATCGACCTTCAGGGCGGCAGGGGCGTACTCACCGGCCGGGTCAGCGGTGACACGCTGACCTTCGCCGGTGGTCACACCTTCAGCAAGCCCACGTCGAAGGACATCTTCACCTGCAACCACGGCCCGTTCGCCAACAACCCGGGCGACTCGGACGACAAGAAGGCGATCCTCGCGCGGCTCGCCGCCGGCTTCAACCGCTCGATCATGCTCACCCACCCGACCCAGCCCAACGGGACGACCACGTCCGACTACTACACGGACGCGGTCACCAACCACTGGGCGCGCGTCGTCCACGCCAACTCCCCCATCGGCTACGCCTTCCCGTACGACGACGTACGCCCCGATGGCCAGCCCGACGTATCGGGCGCGGCCCACGACGGCAACCCACGCCGCTTCACGGTGTCGGTAGGCGCATAACCCACGCTCCTGGCGGGCCCCCGATCAACCCCGCCTGCCAGGAGCCCCGTAAGGGGCGCGGGGAACGGCGCACCCAGCCACGACGTGCCCGCACCCGACGACGTTCCTGCGCCTTTGAGGGGCGCGGGGAACTGCGCAGTCTTTTGCCTTTCAGGGGCGCGGGGAACTGCGCGACCGGCCACGGCGGACCCGTACCCGAAACTCACCCCCCGCGGAGCGGCTACGCCGAGACCCGCCGCACCAACGTCGTGGGCAGCACCACACTGGCCGGCACCCCCGCGGCAGCCCCCCGCTCCAACCCCCGCAACAACAGCCGCGCCATCAACCGCCCCATCTCCTCGATGTCCTGCCGGACAGTCGTGAGCGGCGGATCGGCCTGCTCGGTGAACGGCAGCATGTCGTCGAACCCGATCACGGCCACGTCCTCCGGCACCCGCCGCCCCTGCTCCCGCAGCACCCGCATCGCCCCGACCGCCGTGAGGTCGTTCGCGGCGAACACCGCGTCCACGTCCGGGCAGCGGTCGAGCAGTTCCCGCATGGCGTCCTCACCACCCCCCGGGGTGAAGTCACTCTCCACGATCAGCCTCGGATCGACGTCCACCATGACGTCACGGAACCCGTCGAGCCGGTCGACCGCCGAGGTCTGGTCGAGGGGGCCGGTGATGTGGGCAACGCGGGTGCGTCCGAGCCCGACGAGATGCCGTACGGCCTCGCGGGCGCCGCCGCGGTTGTCGCAGTCGACGTAGACCACACCGCGTGATCCGTCGCTCCAGCCGGGGCGCCCCCCGTACACGGTCGGCACCCCGTGGATCAGGCGGGGCAGCGGGTCGTCGAGGTGCAGCGAGAAGACGAGCGCGCCGTCGACGTGGCCGCCGGCGAGATAGCGCGCGACGCGGGCGTGGTCGTCGCGGCCCTCCGTGAGCAGCAGGACGAGCTGCGAGTCGTGGGCCGTCAGCTCCTTGCTGATGCCTCGGAGCTGGAGCGCGAAGAAGGGGTCCGCGAAGACCCGGGTCTCCGGTTCGGCGATGACCACGGCCACGGCGTCGTGGCGTCGGGTGACGAGGCTGCGGGCGGCCTGGTTGGGGACGTAACCGAGTTCGTCGACGGCGCGCCTCACTCGCTCGACGAGGGGTTCCCGGACGCCTTCGCCGCCGTTGACCACGCGGGACACCGTGGCTCGGGAGACTCCCGCCCGGGCGGCCACGGCCTCCAGTGTGGGGCGTGGCTGTGTCGACGGCTCGGTCACCTCGGGGCTCCTCAGGGCGGCGGTTGCCGATCAGGATAGCCGTGGTTCGCCCCATTGCTGAGAGCGCTCCCTTCTTGCTTGGCCGGCCGTAGGGGTGGCCGATTGCGCAGTTCCCCGCGCCCCTGAAGAAGACCGGACCGCCGCCGAGTGCGGGTCCGCCGTGCCTGATCGCGCCGTTCCCCGCGCCCCTGGAACGGAACAGGCCGGTCGCCGGGTGCGGGCACGCCGTGGTTCGGCGCGCAGTTCCCCGCGCCCCCAAGGAAGGCAAGCCGGTCATCCCGTGCAGGCACCCCGTCGCCGAGCGCGCCGTTCCCCGCGCCCTCAAGCCAAGACACCCCAAGCCGGACATCAAGTGCAGGCACCCCGTCGCCGAGCGCGCCGTTCCCCGCGCCCCCAAGCCAAGACACCCCAAGCCGGACATCAAGCGCAGGCACCCCGTCGCCGAGCGCGCCGTTCCCCGCGCCCCCAAGCCAAGACACCCCAAGCCGGACATCAAGTGCGGGCACCCCGTCGCCGAGCGCGCCGTTCCCCGCGCCCCCAGACGCGCGGAGCCCCCTCAGTGTTCGTGGGGCTCGTAGCCCGGGATCGTGCCGTCCGTTTTCTTCACCAGGAACAGGCCCGCCATTCCCATGTCGGAGTGGCTCTGGACGTGGCAGTGGTACATCCACGCGCCCGCGCCGACGCCCTCGCCCGCGATGACCTGGAAGCCGAACGAGTCCGCGGGGCCCACGATCAGGTTGTCGACCACCCGGCTGGGGTCGTCGGGGCCCGTCAGCAGACCCGTGCGGTTGTCCGCCCAGCGGTGACCGTGCACATGGAACGTGTGGTAGTACTCCCCGTGCGTGATCGAGACGAACTCGACCCGATCCCCCACCGTGGCCTCGAAGTTGGGGCTGTCGTGCCCCGGCCTGTTGTTGATCGTCATGTCGTTGAAGACGATGGTGTGGGTCTTGTCCGGGAGGATGTCGCCCTGTCGGCGGACGATCACCGGCCCGTACAGGCCCTTGCGGATACCGGTCGTGCCGTGTTCGGTGCCGACGACGTGGTCGTGGTAGTGCCAGTAGCCCGCGCTGCCCGCCCGCCAGGTGCCGTCCTTGCGCCGGCCGGGGGCATGCGTGCGCCAGGTGTACGTACGCGTGTCACCCGGCTCGACATGCGACTTGCTCAGCTTCGTGCCGTCGCTGGAGACCTCGTAGTCCAGGCCGTGGACATGCAGGCTCGCCGCCACGCCCAGCGTGTTCTCGACCTCGATGTACGCCGTGTCGCCCTCGTTGAGTTCGATCAGGGGGCCGGGGATCGTGGCCGCGCCCTTCTCCAGCCCGTAGCCCAGCTGCCCGTCGGCGAGCTTCTCGATGTACAGCTTGATGCGTCTGACCTCGCCGCCCGCGGGGGCGGTACGCAGTGCGGTGCTCGCGTCCGCCGCGCTGTCGGCGGACGTCGCGTCCTTCGCGGCGACGAGTGACAACGATGTCGCCACCGTGGCGACCGCGGCCCCGCCCAGCATCATCCGACGGCTGAAGCCACGCCGGTCCATCGCGTCCGCGGTGCCCGCACCCGTCGCGTCCGCACCCTTCGCGTCCGCAACCGTCGCGCCCGCGCCCGTGGCGCCCGTGTCGTCCGTGGTGCCCATGCCGAACTCTCCCAACCTGCAACGCGATCAACCGAGTTGACGACCCCGGCAGATCCGGCGGATCCGACGGAACCGAGTGACAGAGACGAACTGGTGAGACGGTAGTGGCATCGCCTTCGTTTATCCACACTCAGGACAAAGTTTGTGCGATCCCGGTCATACCTATTGGCGAGTTCCGCGAAAAGGTCTAGCTTCCATGGCGCTGTTGCTGTGACCGAGGAGGATGGGGTGACCACATGCGGCCCACACCGCATCAAACGCCACTGACCGTACGGAAGTTGGGCAGAGCAAGACGCAGAGGCTGGGCAGCCGCGCTGGCCGCCGGAGTCGTCGCCGCCGGTGTCCTCTCGGGGCCGGCCGCGAGCGCGCGCCCCGCGCCCGAGCCGCCCCTGACAACGATGTCGATCAAGTCGCCGCCCGGCAGCGCGGATGTGCGGGTGCTGATCTACCACGGGTCCGCGGCCGGTGGCGATGAGTCACCCGTCGTCAACGCCGGTATCGAGGCGATCGAGGACCTCGGACAGTCGGGCCCCACGGCCGGGCGCTTCAAGGTGACCGCCACGGACGACGCCTCGGTCTTCACCGACGAGACGGAACTCGGTCTCTACAACGCCGTCGTCTTCCTGACCGGTGGCGGAGACGTCCTCGATCCGGAGCAGGAGGCCGGTCTGGAGTCGTACATGGAGGCCGGCGGCGGCTTCCTCGGCATCCATGACGCGGCCCGCGCCGAGCCGTACTCGGACTGGTTCACCGGGCTCGTCGGTGCCCGTCCGGCCGCGAGCAGCCCGACCGCCGTACAGCGGGCGACCGTTGAGGTCGGCGACCGGCAGCATCCCGCCACCAAGGACCTCCCGCTCCAGTGGAAGCGCCCCGACAAGTGGCTGAACTGGACCAAGAACCCGTCCGGCGACGTGCACACGGTGGCCCGCGTCCGCGAGTCGACGTACACGCCGGGTACCGGTGCGAACGGCGCCGACCACCCCGTGTCCTGGTGCCGTGACTACGACGGCGGCCGGTCCTTCTACACCGGTATGGGCGGGACCGAATCGTCGTACGACGAGACGGAGTTCCGGTCCCATCTGCGTGGGGCGCTCGCCTGGACGAGCCGGATCTCGCAGGCCGACTGCAAGGCCACGATCAACGCCAACTACAAGGCGGAGCGGCTGACCCAGCCCAACCAGCCGGGCCAGAACGACCAGATCGGCGAGCCGCACGGTCTGGTGACCGCGCCCGACGGCCGCGTGTTCTACATCGGCCGCGGCGGCGCCGACTCCTCGCAGCCGGTCATCACGGACTGGAACAACCCGGACGTCGGCAAGGGCAAGGGCGAGATCCACGTCTACGACCCGAAGACCAAGAAGGTCACACTGGCCGGCACGCTCAACGTCTTCGGCAACAAGGGCGGCGGCGACGAGCTGATCAAGGTCGAAGAGGGCCTGCTCGGCATCGAGTTGGACCCCCGGTTCGAGGACAACGGCTGGGTGTACCTGCACTACACGCCGCACTCCCGGATCGACCGTGACAAGCGGATGGCCGAGCGCTACGTCTCCCGCTTCACCTACAACTCGGCGACCGGCAGGTTGGATCTGAACAGCGAGAAGGTCCTGCTGAAGTGGCCGGTGCAGATCCACAGCTGCTGCCACGCGGGCGGCGGTCTGGCCTGGGACTCCAAGGGCAACCTGTACATCGCCACGGGTGACAACAACTCCAGTGGCTTCAGCGACGGTTACTCGGGCAACAACCCGCAGCCGAACTACAAGGGCGTCTCCTTCGCCGACGCGCGCCGCACGGCGGGCAACACCAACAACCTGAACGGCAAGATCCTGCGCATCCACCCGGAGCAGGACGGCACGTACACCCTGCCCGAGGGGAATCTCTTCACGGGCAAGGAGACCGCCGAGGGCGGCGGCAAGACGCGCGGCGAGATCTATGTGATGGGTGTCCGCAACCCGGCGCGCATCTCCATCGACAAGAAGACCGACACGCTGTACGCGGGCTGGGTCGGTCCGGACGCCGGGTCGCCGTCGACGACCTGGGGTCCGGCGAAGTACGACACGTTCGCCGCGATCACCAAGCCGGGCAACCACGGCTGGCCGTACTGCATGGGCAACAAGCAGCCCTACCGGGACCGCAACCTGCCCGATCCGTCGAAGCCGCTCGGCTGGTACGACTGCAACGCGCCGAAGAACGAGTCGCCGAACAACGACGGCCTCGTGAACCTGCCGCCGGTCACGTCGAACACCATCTGGTACTCGCCCCAGGGCGGCGGCCCGGACTTCCCGCGTGACGCCAACGGCATCCCGTCGTACAAGACCGCGGAGCAGAAGTTCCTGCTGCCGTGGCTCAAGGGCGGCGGCCAGGCGGCCATGGACGGGCCCGTCTACCGGTACGACGCGAACTCGGCGAGCGCGGCCAAGTGGCCGGCGTACTGGGACGGCAAGTGGTTCGTCGGCGACTTCTACGACGCCGACCAGCCGCGCCACGCCGTACTCCTCGACCCGAAGACAGCCGGACAGGGCGGCATCCCGGTGCACGCCGAGTCCCTGAAGAAGATCATCCCCATCGGCAACGACGGCATCAAGAACCTCATGGACTGGAAGTTCGGCCCGGACGGCACGCTGTACGTCCTCGACTACGGCCGTGGCTTCTTCACCTCGGACTCCAAGTCCGCGCTGTGGCAGGTGACGTACAAGGGCGGCGGCCCCACTCCCGCCGCCGACCAGCTGGTCAGGGAGGCGCAGTGACGAGCGTGACGGACATCGGCAGGCGAAGAACTGGACGGCTGTGGACGGCGCTGCTCGCGGCGCTGCTGATGGTGGTGGGGCTCGCCTCCACCTCGGCCTCCGGCCAGACCGACAACACCCCGTCCGGGGCGGGCGCCGCGGCGCAGACGCTCACCTGGACCGCAGGTGACGACATCACCAAGTACACGACCGCGCCCACCACGGCGGTCGCGGGCCCGACGACGATCGTCTTCGAGAACAGCGAGGCGACCGGCAACACCATGGGCATGCCGCACACGTTGACGTTCGACGTGTCGGACCCGGAGTACCAGAACGACGTCCCGCTGAACATCCTGGCCAACCCGAACGACGACCAGGGCGGCCGGCACACGGCCGAGGTGACCCTCACGCCCGGCCGGTACCGCTACTTCTGCACGATCCCCGGCCACGGCCAGATGCAGGGCATCCTGGTGGTCACGGAGGGCACCGGCGAGGACACCACCGCGCCGGAGACCGCCGCGGAGGTCACCGGCACGAAGAACGCGGACGGCGCGTACGTCGGTTCGGCGACCGTGGCGCTCAGCGCGAGGGACACCGGCGGTTCGGGCGTCGAGCGCATCGAGTACGCGATCGGTGACGCGGGTGCCTGGCAGCCGTACACCACGCCCGTGGTGGTCGACCAGGTCGGCGCCCAGAAGGTCCGCTACCGGGCGATCGACAAGGCCGGGAACACCTCCGCGGAGAAGGCGGAGCAGTTCACGGTGGTGGCCCCGCCGACGGACGACACGACCGCGCCGGACACCTCGGCGACGGTGACCGGCGAGAAGAACGCGCAGGGCGAGTACGTCTCCATGGCGACCGTCACGGTGACGGCCTCCGACACCGGTTCCGGCGTCAACACCATCGAGTACGCGCTCGGTGACGCCGGTGCCTGGCAGCCGTACACGGCTCCGGTGATGGTCCACGAGGTCGGCGCCCACAAGGTGCGCTTCCGGGCGACGGACAAGGCGGGCAACGCGGCCGCCGAGAAGTCCGTGTCGTTCACCGTCGTGGCGCCGCCCGTCGAGGACACCACTCCCCCGGTGACCGGGGTGAGCGTCGAGGGCACGAAGAACTCGGCCGGCGCGTACATCAACACCGCCAAGGTGACGGTGACCGCGACCGACGCGCACGGCGGCTCGGGGGTGGACAAGATCGAGTACTCGCTCGACGGCGGCCCCTACCTCGCGTACACCGCTCCCGTGGTGGTCGACCGCGTGGGCGCGCACTCGGTGGCCTACCGGGCGAGCGACAAGGCCGGCAACACCTCGGACGCCCGGACGGTGAGCTTCACGGTCGCCCCGGGTGGCGGCGTTCCCGCGCCCAACTGCGCGGAGTACGACGAGCGGTTGACGGTCATCGTCGGCACGGTCGACTCGGGCGTGCCGAACCGGATCACCAACAGCCGGTGCCGTATCAACGAGTTGATCGAGGACGAGAAGGAGTGGACGTCCCACGCGCTGTTCCTCAAGCACGTGACGGCGGTCCTCAAGACCCTCCTCAAGGACGGCGTGATCGTCCAGCGTGAGTACGACCTGATCGGCGAGGCGGCCGACGAGTCGGGCATCGGCGATCCCGGGCAGACCGAGGGCTACCGCACGATCATGGACGGTACGCCGGACACCTTCGACAAGTGGCAGCACGTGGGCGGCGGTTCGTTCGGCCTGAACGGCGACGGCTCCATCACGTCGGGCACGTCGAGGGACGGGCTCGGCATGCTGTGGTTCCCCGAGCGCAAGTACGGGGACTTCTCGCTGAAGCTCCAGTGGCGTGACGACGCGCCGGGCACGGGCAACGCCAACTCCGGTGTGTTCGTGCGGTTCCCGCAGGTCCACAACCACCCGGAGGAGTCCCGGCCGGAGTGGGTCGCCATCAAGTACGGGCACGAGATCCAGGAGTTCGACAGCCCCACCGGCGACATGTACAAGACCGGTTCGGTCTACGGCTTCGACCGGGTGGGCCTGGCCGGTGCCGGTGTCACCCAGAAGGGCACCTGGAACGACTACGAGATCCGCGTGGTGGACCAGCACTACTCGATCTACCGCAACGGCGTGCTGATCAACGAGTTCGACAACATCGGCGGTCAGGACTTCACCCCGCCGCGCTCGGACGACCCGGGCACGGACGGGCGGCGGTTCTCCTCCGGCTACATCGGGCTCCAGGTGCACGGCACGACGGACGTGGTGTCGTACCGGGACGTGAGGATCAAGGAGCTGTGACGCTCAGTTAGTCGCACAGGTGCGGCTCAGCTCTCCTTCTTGGCCCTGCTCGGCTGTACCCGCTTGGGCTCACCCGGCATCTTCGGGTACTCGGGCGGGTACGGCAGATCGCCCAGTCCGTGATCGTGTTCGTCACGGGTGGCGAGTTCGAGCAGGGCTTCGAGAGAGAAAGCGTGGTCGTCCATGTCCGCGTGCACATCGCCGAGTTCGGCGAAGCGCGCGGGCATGGTCACGAGGTCGAAGTCCTGGGGTACGGCCTCGGGGACCTCGTCCCAGGTGAGGGGCGCCGACACCGGCGCGTGCGGCCGGGGGCGTACGGAATAGGCGGAGGCGATCGTGCGGTCGCGGGCCGTCTGGTTGTAGTCGACGAAGATCTTCTCGCCGCGCTCCTCCTTCCACCAGGCCGTGGTCACCTGGTCCGGCATCCGGCGCTCCAGCTCCCGTCCGACGGCGATCGCCGCCCGGCGGACCTGGGTGAACGTCCAGCGCGGCTCGATCGGCACGAAGACGTGCAGGCCACGGCCGCCGGACGTCTTGGGGAAGCCGCGCAGATCCCCGTACTCGTGCAGCACCTCGCGCAGTTCATGGGCGGCGCGTACCGCGTCGGCGTAGTCGGTGCCCGGCTGCGGGTCCAGGTCGATGCGCAGCTCGTCGGGCCGGTCGACGTCGTCCCGGCGTACGGGCCAGGGGTGGAAGGTCAGCGTGCCGAACTGGGCGGCCCACAGGACGGCGGCGACCTCGGTGGGGCACATCTCGTCGGCGCTGCGGCCGCTGGGGAAGGCGATGTGCGCGGTGGGGATCCAGTCGGGCATGTTCTTCGGCGCCCGCTTCTGGAAGAAGGACTCGCCGCCGACCCCCTCGGGGTAGCGCTCCAGGGTCGTGGGCCGGTTCCGCAGCGCGCGCAGGATGCCGGGGCCGACCGCCAGGTAGTACTGGGCGAGGTCCAGCTTCGTGTAGCCGCGCTCCGGGAAGAAGACCCTGTCCGGGCTGGACAGCCGTACCGTCCTGCCCGCCGCCTCCAGCTCCACCGCATCCGCCATGCGAGCCACGGTAGGCGCAGCGCGCAGACCACGCATATCAGGACTCACGGTGCACATCGGGCGAATACTCGCCGATCACCGCAGAATCGGAGCATGGATCTGCCGGTGATGCCGCCCGTGAAGCCCATGCTCGCCAAGTCCGCGGCGCGCATTCCGCCGGGCATGCACTACGAGGCGAAGTGGGACGGGTTCCGGGCGATCGTCTTCCGTGACGGGGACGAGGTCGAGATCGGCAGCCGTAACACGAAGTCGCTGGTCAGGTACTTCCCCGAGCTGGTGGAGGCGCTGCGGGAGCGGCTTCCGGAGCGCTGTGTGGTCGACGGTGAGATCGTGATCGCGCGCGGTGGACGCCTCGACTTCGACGCCCTCTCCGAGCGCATCCATCCGGCGGCCTCCCGGGTGAAGACCCTCTCGGAGCGCACTCCCGCCTCGTTCGTGGCGTTCGACCTGCTCGCGCTGGCCGACGAGTCGCTGCTGGACGTCCCCCTGTCCGACCGGCGGTCCCTGCTGGAGATGGCGCTGGCCGACAGCACGGCTCCCGTGCACCTGGCGCCGGCGACGACGGACATCGAGGTGGCGCGGCGGTGGTTCGAGCAGTACGAGGGCGCCGGGCTCGACGGTGTGGTCGCCAAACCGCTCGCCCTGCGCTACGGGCAGGACGAACGCCTGATGTTCAAGATCAAGCACGAGCGCACGGCGGACGTGGTGGTCGCGGGCTACCGGCTCCACAAGAGCGGGCCCGTCGTCGGCTCGCTGCTGCTCGGCCTGTACGACGCCCAGGGCACGTTGCAGCACGTGGGGGTGTGCGCGGCCTTCACGATGAAGCGACGCGCGGAGCTGATCGAGGAGCTGGCCCCGCTGCTCATGGAGTCGCCCGCCGGGCATCCGTGGGCGGCCTGGGCCGAGGAGTCGGCGCACGAGTCGGCGCGACTGCCGGGCGCGCCCAGCCGCTGGACGGGCAAGAAGGACCTCTCCTGGATCCCGCTGCGGCCCGAGCTGGTGTGCGAGGTGGCGTACGAGCACATGGAGAACGGCGAGCGCTTCCGGCACATGGCGCGCTTCCGCCGCTGGCGCCCGGACCGTACGCCGGAGAGCTGTACGTACGCCCAGCTGGAGGAACCGGTCGGCTACGACCTCGCGGACATCCTGGGACCGCGGGACTGAACGGACCCGGACGCCTCTTCACCGACCAACGCCCTTGCGCGTCCGCCCTGTTGGGTACGTCTCCCGCGTACGAACCCTGTCTCGCGGCACGGCTCCGTCGGGCGGACCGCCGTGCCCTTCCGCCCGCGCCCGTGACCCGCTCGGAGCAGCGCACGCCTTCGATCTTGGCTCATTGGGTACGTACTCGTTGAACCTATAAGCTGAAAAACGACGAAACGGGGCACGGTGGCCACGGTACGCATGAGACGGACGGGGCGTTCGAGGCGCTCGGCCATGACGACACCGCTGCTGGCCACGCTCCTGGTGGGCGCTGTGGCGACGGCCTGCACGAGCGGTGACCCGCTCGACGACAAGCAGCGCGGAAACCTGCCGCCCCGCGCCGACACCACCGAGGGCACCAGCGCCCCGGCGAGTCCGGCGCCCCGGGCCGCATCCCCGCTCGTCGTGAAGATCGACAACGTGCCCGGCGCCCGGCCGCAGACGGGCCTGGACGCCGCCGACGTCGTGTACGCCGAGCAGGTCGAGGGCGGTCTCAGCCGGCTGATGGCGGTGTACGCGACCCGCCTCCCGAAGGCCATCGGCCCCGTGCGCAGCGCGCGCGAGTCGGACCTGGAGCTGCTGCGCCAGTTCCACGAGCCGACGCTGGCCTTCTCCGGGGCCCAGAAGAGGCTGCTGCCGCTGATCGACAGTGCTCCGCTGCGGACCGCCCTGCCGGAGGACAGGGCGAACGCCTACTACCGGGGCACGGACAAGCCCGAGCCGCACAACCTCTATCTGCGGCCCCATCGGCTGCTGACGGCCACGCCGGGGGCCGACGCGCTGACGACGGGCTTCCGGTACGGGGCCGCGCCCGCGGGAGGCACGGACGAGAGCACGCGCACGGTCCGCTTCCCTCAGGCCCGCTTCACCTTCGACTGGTCCCGGGACCAGCGGCGCTGGCTGGTGTCGATGGACGGCACGCCGACGGTGACGACCGCTGGGAAGCGGGTGGGCGCGTCGACTGTCGTCGTGCAGTACGTGAACATCCGTAAGTCCAGGTACCACGACTACCTCGGCAACGTCACGCCCTACACGGAGACGGTCGGCTCGGGCACGGCGAAGGTCCTGCGTGACGGCAAGGCCTTCGACGTGGCGTGGAAGCGGCCTCTCGCCACGGGTGGCACGGAGTTCACGACGCCGGAGGGCGCGCCGGTGAACTTCGCCGAGGGGCAGGTGTGGGTGGTCTTCACCCGGGCGTGACCCGCTGCTCCGCAGGTGCCTGGCGTATTGCCTTCAGGTGCGGGTCCGCCGTAGCTGACCGCGCAGTTCTCCGCGCCCCTGAAGGGGCGCCGCCCTTCAGCGGCGCGGACGGGCGCGCCTTCCCCGGAGGGGGCGCGGACGGGCGCGTCTTTCAGCGGCGCAGGCGGGAGCGCCTTTTAGGGGCGCGGGGGACTGCGCAGCCGACCCTCGCCGGGGCTGCGGGCACACCACGAGCTCGCGGGCCGCTCACCGGTGGCCGGCGATCGGCTCTCCCGGGGTGACGGGGTTGCGCAGGCCCTCCGCCGCGTCCGAGACGCGTTGGATCAGGTCGAAGAAGAGGGTCTGCTCCTCGCCGGAGAGCGGGGCCAGGAAGACCTGGTTCATCCGCGCCGTCCGCACCGTCAGCTTGCGGTGGACGCGCAGACCCTCGTCCGTGAGGCGCAGCAGCGAGCGGCGGCCGTCCTGAGGGTCACGCACCTTGTCCAGGAGGCCGCGCCGGCCGAGCCGGCTGATGACCTCGGCGATGGTGGACCGGTCGAGACCCACCCGCTCCCCCACGGTCCGCTGATCGAGCCCCGGCTCGGCGACGAGCGCGTTCAGGACCGCGAACTGGGGCGAGGTGATCTCCTCGGAGACCATCGTGTTCCACAGCAGGTAGTGCGCCTGCTGCAGTCGCCGGGCCAGATGCCCGGGGTGGGTGGAGAGATCCACCGCGGCCATGAGCGCTCCTTGTGCCACGAGAGTGGGCATTCGTTGGTGCACTGAACAATAGCGGGCCCGCCGGTTCCCTGTCTCTTCCCTGCGAGCAGACTCTCAGCTCGCGTTTGATGGGAGGTCTTGACGGTTGACGGCCACGATGGCAGCGTGTTCGAAACCTCGTAGAAATACTCAGTGCCCTGACTAATCAGGGGTGCGGGATGCTCGGGAGAGATGGAGCTTCGCAGATGGACAAGGTGGTCTCCACAGCCGCCGAGGCTGTGGCCGACATACCGGACGGCGCGACACTCGCCGTCGGCGGTTTCGGTCTCAGCGGTGTGCCGAACGTGACGATCCAGGCGCTGTACGAGCGCGGGGTCACCGGCCTGGGCGTGGTGTCCAACAACTGCGGGGCGATGGAGTCCGGCCTTGCGGTCCTCCTCGCGGCGGGCCGCATCGCCCGTGTCACCGGCTCGTACATCGGGGCGAACAAGGAGTTCGCGCGGCAGTACCTGGGCGGGGAGCTGGAGGTCGAGATGATCCCGCAGGGCACCCTGGCCGAGCGGCTGCGGGCCGGCGGCGCCGGGATTCCCGCGTTCTACACACCGGCCGGTGTGGGCACGCAGGTCGCCGACGGCGGACTGCCCTGGCGCTACGACGGCAACGGCGGGATCGCGCTGGCCTCCCCGCCCAAGGAGGTACGGGACTTCGACGGCACCCCGTACGTACTGGAGCGCGGCATCCGCACCGACTTCGCGCTGGTGCGGGCCGCCAAGGGCGACCGGCACGGGAACCTCGTCTTCAACAAGTCCTCCCGCAACTTCAACCCCCTCGCGGCGATGGCCGGACGGGTGACGATCGCCGAGGTGGAGGAGCTTGTGGAGCCCGGCGGGATCGACCCGGAGGCGGTGCACCTGCCGGGCATCTTCGTGCAGCGGGTCGTCGCGCTCACCCCGGCGCAGGCGGCGGACAAGAAGATCGAACAGCGGACGGTCTCCGCGTCTTCGGCACGAGGGACGGTGAGCGGCTGATGGCCTGGACGCGTGAACAGATGGCCGCGCGGGCCGCGCGCGAACTGCGGGACGGCCAGTACGTGAATCTCGGCATCGGACTGCCGACGCTGATCCCCAACTACCTCCCCCGGGACGTGGAGGTGATCCTGGAGTCGGAGAACGGCATCCTGGGCACCGGCCCGTACCCGACCGAGGAGCAGGTCGACCCGGACCTGATCAACGCGGGCAAGGAGACCGTCACGGTCCTGCCGGGCGCCTCCTACTTCGACTCGTCGCTGTCGTTCGGGATGATCCGCGGCGGGCACATCGATGTCGCGGTCCTCGGCGCGATGCAGGTCTCCGCGGGCGGCGACCTGGCGAACTGGGCCGTACCGGGCAAGATGATCACCGGCATCGGCGGGGCCATGGACCTGGTGCACGGCGCCCGTACCGTGATCGTCGTGATGACCCACACCGCCAAGGACGGGTCTCCGAAGGTCCTCGACGCGTGCACGCTGCCACTGACAGGCAAAGCCTGTGTCAACAGGATCATCACCGACCTCGGTGTCCTGGACGTCACGGACGAGGCCCTGGTACTCGTCGAGACGGCGCCCGGTGTCACGGCCGACGAGGTCGTGGCGAAGACTGCCGCCAAGGTTCGTATCGCCGAAGAGCTCGTCGAGGAGCTCACCGAGGAGAAGCAGCCGTGAAGGACGTCTACATCGTCGACGCCGTCCGTACCCCGTTCGGCAAGTACAACGGAAGTCTCGCCGCCGTCCGCCCGGACGACCTGGCCGCCCATGCCCTGCGTGAACTCCTCGCCCGTACACCGGATTTGGACCCCGCCCGGATCGACGACGTGTACTTCGGCAACGCGAACGGCGCCGGCGAGGAGAACCGCAACGTCGCCCGGATGGCCGGTCTGCTCGCCGGTCTGCCCACCTCCGTGCCGGGCGTGAGCGTCAACCGGCTGTGCGCGTCCGGTCTCGAAGCCGTCATCCAGGCCGCCCGTGCCATCGCGCTCGGCGACGCCTCGATCGCCCTCGCCGGCGGTGTCGAGTCGATGACCCGCGCCCCCTACGTCCTGCCGAAGAGCGACCGGCCCTTCCCCGCCGGGCACACCGAGCTGTACTCGACCACTCTCGGCTGGCGCATGGTCAACCCCAGGATGGACCCGCAGTGGACCATCCCGCTCGGTGAGTCCGCCGAACTCATCGCCGAAAAGCACAAGATCAGCCGTGAGCAGCAGGACGAGTTCGCCCTCGCCAGCCACGACAAGGCCGCCGCCGCCCAGGCCGCGGGCCTCTTCGACGGTGAGATCGCGCCGGTCTCGATTCCCCAGCGCAAGGGCGACCCGCTGTCCTTCGCCGCCGACGAATGCGTACGCGCCGACGCCTCCCTCGCCGCGATGGCCCGGCTCAAGCCGTCGTTCCGCACCGAGGAGGGCACGGTCACCGCCGGGAACGCCTCGCCGCTCAACGACGGCGCCGCGGCGCTGCTCCTCGTCGACGAGGAGGGCCTGGCGGCCACCGGCCGCGAGCCGCTCGCCCGGGTGTCCGCGTCCGGTGTCTCCGCGCTCGACCCCGACTACTTCGGCCTCGCCCCGGTGGAGGCCGTCAACCGCGCGCTCGCCAGGGCGGGCAAGACATTTGACGACCTGTCAACTCTTGAACTCAACGAGGCCTTCGCCGCGCAGGTCCTGGGCTGTGTCGCCGAGTGGCCCGAGTTCGACCCGGCCGTCCTCAACCCGCAGGGCGGGGCCATCGCCCTGGGCCACCCCCTCGGCGCCTCCGGCGCCCGGCTCGCCGGGACCGTCGCCCACCAACTGGCCCGCAAGGGCTCGGGAGTCGGCGTCGCCACCCTCTGCATCGGCGTCGGCCAGGGCCTCGCCCTCGTACTGGAGCGTTAGGAACCCACCTCTCATGGCTCTCACCCAGTCGGACATCGACTCAGAGATAAAGGACCAGCAGGACGCGTACGACAAGGCGGTCGCCGGTGGCGCCCCGGTCCTGCACCACCCGCGGCGCGACTACGCCCCGTACCGCAGCTCCCTGTTGCGCCACCCGAAACAGCCGCTGGTCGCCGTGAGCGGCGGCGACCCGGAGACCGTCGAGCTGTCGGGTCCGGTGTTCGGCGTCACCGACATCACCGAGCACGACAGTGATCTGACCATCCATCACCGCGGTGAGCCGATCGGCGAGCGGATGACCGTCTCGGGACGGCTGCTCGACCGCGACGGCCGCCCCGTACGCGGCCAGCTCGTCGAGATCTGGCAGGCCAACGCCGCCGGCCGGTACGCCCATCTGCGCGAGCAGCACCCGGCACCGCTCGACCCCAACTTCACCGGTGTGGGACGGACCCTGACGGACGATCAGGGCCGGTACTCGTTCACCACGATCAAGCCCGGCCCCTACCCGTGGGGCAACCACACCAACGCGTGGCGGCCCGCGCACATCCACTTCTCCGTCTTCGGGACGGCGTTCGCCCAGCGGCTCGTGACCCAGATGTACTTCCCGAGCGACCCGCTGTTCCGGTACGACCCGATCCTCCAGTCGGTGACGGACGAGGCGGCCCGCGAGCGGCTGGTCGCCACCTACGACCACGACCTGTCGAAGCCCGAGTTCTCGATGGGGTACGCCTGGGACATCGTCCTCGACGGTCCCTCCGCCACCTGGATCGAGGAAGGCCGGTGACCATGGCCGAGCGACTGCTCCCCACCCCGTCCCACACCGTCGGCCCGTTCTACGGGCACGCGCTCCCCTTCCCCGACGGCAGCCGTATGGCCCCGCAGGGCCACCCGGACGCGATCAGCCTGCACGGGTACGTGTTCGACGGCGCGGGCACGCCGATACCCGACGCCCTGCTCGACTTCTGGCAGGCCGCGCCCGACGGCTCGCTGACGGGCGCCCCGGGCTCCATGCGCCGCGATCCGTCGACCGGCGGGTTCCTCGGCCGCAACGGCGTCGACTTCACCGGGTACGGGCGGGTGCCCACGGACGCCGACGGACACTACGCGCTCCACACGCTGCGGCCGGGCAACGCCGGGCTGCCGTACATCAGCGTGTGCGTGTTCGCGCGCGGACTGACGCATCACCTCTTCACGCGCGCCTACCTCGCCGACGGCCCGGACCCGCTGCTCGACTCGCTGCCGGCCGAGCGGCGCGCCACGCTGGTCGCGACCGAGGGGGCGAACGGGAGCAACCGGACGTACCGTTTCGACATCCGTCTTCAGGGCGAAGGCGAAACGGTCTTCCTGGAGTTTCAGTGACAGCGTTCGAACCGGCCGGTTCTGCCGGTCCCGGCGGACCCGGCGGGCCTGATGCGTCCGATGCGCCTGATGGGTCCGTCGGGTCCGATGTCGGGCTTCTCGCGCCGGGGCGGGTGGGGTCGGGCGCCGAGGCCGCGACCGGTGACTCCGCCTTCCTGCGGGCGCTGCTCGACGCGGAGGGGGCGCTCACACGTGCGCAGGCCTCGCTGGGGCTCGCCCCGGACGAGGCCGCCGACGCGGTGACCACGGCCGCCGACGCGGCGCGTTTCGACGTCCGGGCGCTCGCGCTGCGCGCGCGGGCCGGCGGCAATCCGGTGATCCCCCTGGTCGCCGACCTGACCGCGGCGGTCGGCGAAGAGCACTCCCCCTACGTCCACCGGGGCGCGACCAGCCAGGACATCATGGACACGGCCATGACGCTGGTCGCGGTACGGACACTGGACCTGGTCCTCGCTGACCTCACCCGTACGGAGCGCGCGCTGGCCCGCCTCGCGCGCGACCACCGCGACACGGTCATGCCGGGGCGCACGCTCACCCAGCACGCCGTCCCCACCACCTTCGGTCTGAAGGCGGCGGGCTGGCGGTCGCTGGTCCTGGACGCGAGGGACCGCGTACGGGCCGTGCGGGACGGCCTGCCGGTGCAACTCGGCGGCGCGGCGGGCACCTTGGCGGGCCTCGCCGCGTACGGAGCCCCGGACACGGGGGCGCTCGTCGACGCGTACGCCCGTGAACTGGGCCTCGTCGCACCGGTGTTGCCCTGGCACACCCTGCGGACACCGGTCGCCGATCTCGCGGGTGCCCTCGCCTTCACCGCGGGCGCCCTCGGCAAGACGGCCGCGGACGTGCTCACCCTCTCCCGTACGGAGATCCGTGAGCTGAGCGAGGGCACGGGGGGCGGGTCCTCCGCCATGCCGCACAAGGCGAACCCCGTGCGGGCCACGCTGATCGCCGCGGCGGCCCGCCGGGCGCCGCAGCTCGCGGCGACGCTGTACGGGTCCGTGGCGGCCGAGGACGAACGGCCCGCCGGTGCCTGGCACGCCGAGTGGGAGCCCCTGCGGGACCTGCTCCGCCTGGTGGGCGGAGCGGCGCGGGACGCGGCGGAGCTGGCCGGGGGTCTGCAGGTGCACGCGGACACGATGCGCGTCCATCTGGACCTCACCCACGGTCTGATCGTCTCCGAGCGGCTGTCGGCGGAACTCGCGCCGGTGCTCGGGCGCGCCCGCGCCAAGGAAGTGCTCACCCGGGTCGCGCGGCGGGCCACCGCGGAGGGTCGGCCGCTCGTGGAACTCCTCTTGGAGGAACCCGAGTTGAAGGACGTCGACCTGGTGGACCTGGTGGACCTGGTGGACCTCACCGATCCCACCCAGTACACGGGTTCCGCGGGAGCCCTCACCGATCGTGCTCTGGAGCGACGTTGACCAGTCGGACCGACCAACCCGCTTCCACCGAGGGCACGTTGCTGCACCATCGTGCCGAGGGGGCCCTCTCCGCTCCCCCGCTTCTGCTCGGCCCTTCCCTCGGCACCTCGCTGGCCCTGTGGGACAAGGTCGCGCCCGAACTCTCCGTCACCCATCGGGTGGTGCGCTGGGACCTGCCGGGGCACGGCGGCTCCCCCGCCGCGCTGATCGGCCCGGGGGCGACCGTCGGCGACCTCGCCGCGCTGGTGCTGGCGCTCGCCGACTCGCTGGGCATCGACCGGTTCTCGTACGCCGGTGTCTCGCTCGGCGGTGCGGTGGGGCTGCATCTCGCGGTCCACCACCCGGAGCGGGTGGAGAAGCTCGCCGTGATCTGCTCCTCGGCGCACTTCAACGGCGCGAAGCCGTGGGAGGAACGGGCGGCGCTCGTACGGGCCGAGGGGCTGGCCGGGCTGGCCGAGGGCGCCGACTCCCGTTGGTTCACGCCCGGGTTCACGGTGCCCGAGCTGGTCGAGGACCACCGGACGGCCGACCCGGACGGGTACGCCGCGTGCTGTGACGCGCTGGCGGCGTTCGACATCCGTGAGCGGTTGCCTCGCATCGGCGCGGCCACGCTGCTCGTCGCCGGGCGCGAGGATCCGGCGACGCCGCCCGCGCATCTGCGGGAGATCGCGGACGCGGTGCCGGGGTCGGCGCTCGTGGAGATCCCGGGCGCGTCGCATCTGGCGCCCGCGCAGCGGCCGGAGGCCGTGCTCACCGCGTTGCGGGCGCACTTCGGCGGGGATGCCGGGCGGGGGATGGAGGTGCGGCGGCAGGTGCTCGGCGACGAGCACGTGGACCGGGCGCAGGCGCGGCAGTCGGCGTTCACGGCGCGGTTCCAGGACTTCATCTCGCGGTACGCGTGGGGGGAGATCTGGACGGACGAGACGCTGGCGCGGCGTGAGCGCAGCATGATCACTATGACCGCGCTCGTGGCGCACGGGCACTACGACGAGCTGGCGATGCACGTGCGTGCGGCCCGTCGCAACGGGCTCACGCCGGAGGAGATCGGGGCGGTGCTGCTGCAGACGGCGGTGTACTGCGGCGTCCCGGCGGCGAACTCGGCGTTCGCCGTGGCCCAACGGGTCCTCTCCGAGGAGGGTGACCCCCAGGCGCCGTAAGGAACGCGGGGAACTGCGCGGCCCACCCCCACACGCCCGCGGCCGACAACGGGCGGAGCCGCCCCGAACCGGCAGTACGCCCACTGCGGATACGTGCGGGCCGGGTGCGCCGTTCCCCGCGCCCCTTACGGGGTCTGTCGGGCCGCAGGTATGACGGGTGCGGTACGTGAAGGCTGAGCGCGCAGTTCCCCGCGCCCCTTGCGGGGTCTGTCGGGCCGTGTGTATGTGAAGGAGCGCGCTCCTTACGAGGCTTCGCCCAGGGCTGTTCGGGCTTGGGTGGCCAGGGTGTCTGCTCCGCAGGATTCCGCCAGGGTCAGGCCTCGGCGGATTTCTGTGGCGGAGCGGGAAGCGATGCCGTATTCGACGCGGGCCGCTGCGTGTTCGTAGGCGCAGGGGGAGGATTCGAGGTACGCGACCGCCTGGGCGTACAGGGCGACCGAGCGCTGGCCCGTCTCCAGGGCGGCGGCGCAGCGCAGGGCCTCACCGATGGCCGTGTCGGTGCCGAAGCGCTCGGCCTGGACGCGGGCGTCGGCGGCCACCTCCGCGGCCCGCCGCGGGTCCTCGGCGGCGAGGGTCCGCGCGAGGTCACCCGCCCGGGGAGCCATCACCGTGTTGTGACCCCCGCGGTCCTCGGACATCTTCTCCGCGGTCTCCAGCTCGTTCACGCCCTCCTCGACCCGACCCGTGGCGATGAGAAGACGGCCTCTTATCGAGTGGGTGTCCGGCAGCACGATCGTGGACGGATGCGGCGGCTCGAAGGAGTACCGCTCGGCGATCTCCTCGGCCTCACCCACATGCCCGCGGGCGAGCAGCGTGTCGATGAGCATGCACGCCGCCGACCAGTGCATGGGCAGTCCGTGGCCCACCCGGTCCGCGAGCCGCAACGCCTCACGCAGTGACTCGTCCGCTTCCTTGAGGCGGCCCCGTCTGCGGAGTACGTATCCGCCGAAGGCGTGCGCGAGGGCCAGATGGCCACCGCTCCAGCCGGCGGACTCGTACGACCGCCTGGCCTCCGTGAAGAGGCTCTCGGCACGGTCGAGCCGGTCCGCGTACGTATAGGAGATGCCGAGCATCATCAGGAGCTCGAAGCTCCACTCGGTGTCGGTCCAGCCGAGGCCGGGCGCGAGGCGGCCGTTGACCAGCGAGCGGTCGCAGAGTTCGGCGACCTCCTCGGCGTTCTCCCCGCGGGTCATCGCGTCGAAGGCGCGCAGGATGAGCAGGGCGCGCTCGGAGTTGTCGCGGCCGGTGAGCGGTTTGACCAGCTGGGCCAGCCGGCGGGAGCGCCCGGGCGCGTCCTCCTCGCCCGCGTGGATGCCCTCCCACATGTAGTGCACGGCCTGCAGCCGCATCCGCTCGGGACCGGGTTCGAGCCGGTCGGCCTCCGCGTCGACCACCGCGACGGCCTCCTCCAGCTGGTCGTTGTGGACCAGCGCCGAGGACAGCCGGCAGACCGCGTCGACCCGCAGGTCCGCCTCCAGGCCGTGCACCGTGAGCGCCTGGCGCAGATAGCCGATGGTGGTCGCGGGCGAGGTCAGGAGTGTGGCGCAGCCCAGTTCGTAGAGCACGCGCGCGTGGACCTCCGGGAGCGGCGGTTCCAGCAGGGCGCGCTCCAGGCACCGGCGGGCCGCGTCCGGGGCGCCGACGGCGAGATGTTCACCCGCGGCCTCGCGCATCTGCTCGACGAGTTCGGGGTCGTCGTCCGGATGCACCTCCAGGAGGTGGCGGGAGGCCGCGGCGGCGCCGAGACCCGACGCGGTGACGACCGCGGCGGCCACACCGTGCATCGCGGTGCGCAGCGCGTCCGGGATCGACCGGTACACGGCGGTGGCGATCAGCGGATGGACGAACTCCAGCTCGCCGTCCTCCACTTGACCGGATGTCCGGTCGGCCTCGGTGAGGATGCGGGCCACGCTCAGCCGCACCGCGCAGCGTTCGGCCTCGTCCCGCTGCATGCCGGCCAGTTCCGCCGCGAGGTCGACGGAGATCTGGGTGCCGAGGATGGCGGCCGCCCAGGCGAACTTCGTGGCGTCGACGCCGAGCCCCTCCAGCCGGTCGACCAGTCCGCGGCCGCGTGCCGCGCGGTTCAGCGCGCGCAGTTCGGCGGCCGACTCCTCCACCGGTTCCAGTTCACTGTCCTGGACCTTGGCCAGGAGCTCCACGCTCTCGTACGGGTTGCCGCCGGTGACCGCCCAGACCTCCCGGCAGAACGGGGCGTCGGCGTGCTCGCCGAGCGTGGCGCGGGTGAGTCCGGCCGTGGCCTCAGGGGTCAGTGCGCGCAGGCTGGGCATCGGGCGGGACAGCGCGCCGAGCGTGTCGAGGTGGCGGGCGCTCTCGCCGCCGGCTTCCCCGGGGCGGCGGGCCACCACGACGAGGACGGGCAGATCGTCCAGGCGCTCCGCGAAGGCCGCCAGCCAGTGCAGGGTCTCCTGGTCGGCCCAGTGGGCGTCGTCGATGAGCAGCACCAGCGGCCACTCGCGCCGGGCGAGTCTGCGTACGGCGGCGACCAGTCCGTCGCACACGCCCTGCGGGTCCGCCTGGCGTGCGCCCGGTTCGGCTATGCCCAGTGCGGGGCCGGCGATGTCGTACCAGTCGCCGAAGTACTCGCGCGCCTCGTCGGGCATGAGTGCCACGAGCGCGGGCTGGAGCAACTGCCGGACGACGTTGAACGGAACGGACGTGATGGTCTCGCCGCCACGGGCCGACCACACCGTGCAGCGGCTCTCCGCGAGGGCGCGGACCTGGGCGAGCAACGCGGTCTTGCCGATGCCCGCCTCGCCGGTGAACACCAGCAGACTGCCGGCGGCGGAGCCGGCGCACAGGGCGTCGACGGCCTCCGTGACCGCGGCGAGTTCCGCGTCGCGCTCCCAGAGCGGTGCCGAGGCGGCCGCACCCGGCCGTACCTCCGTCATCCCGCTACCTCCCCAGGTCGGCCCAACGACGTACAGACTTCGAGCCTAGTCCTCCGGAAGGCGCGATGGAGCCTGGTCGGGACACCTGTTGCCGTCATGGGTGACTGCCGTTGCCGTCATGGGTGACTGCCGAGGACAGGAGTCGCCCCACCTGTTCGTCGACCTGCCCGCGGACCGGCGAGGGTGAAATTTATTGACTGTCAGCAACCGCAAACTGAAACTTACTTTCAGCGGGATCAGGACGCCCAGTGCGGGAGGAACGGTATGGATGCCCCGGCGCACGGCCCCGGCTCGCGGACCGACCGGCCGGAGCGGTCCCGTAAGGCGCTGGTCGCGGGCTCGGTCGGCAATTTCATCGAGTGGTACGAGTTCGGTGTCTACGGCTACTTCGCGACGGTCATCGCGGCCCGGTTCTTCACCCCGGAGGGCGGCTCCGAGGCCGAGGCACTGGTCAGGACGTACGCGTCGTTCGCGCTCGCGTTCTTCTTCCGGCCCGTCGGCGCCGCGCTGTTCGGCCGGCTCGGCGACCGCGTCGGCCGCCGGCCCGTACTGATCCTGGTCATCGTCCTCATGACGGCCGCCACGACCCTGATCGGCGTGCTGCCCACGTACGCCACGGTGGGCGCGCTCGCCCCCTGGCTGCTCACCCTCCTGCGGGTGGTCCAAGGACTGTCCGCGGGCGGGGAGTTCGGCGGGGCGGTGTCGGTGATGACGGAGTTCGCGCCACCGGGCAGGCGGGGGCTGTACGGGTCGTGGCAGTCGTTCACGGTGGCGCTGGGGCTGCTGGGCGGGGCGGGGGCAGCGGCCCTCCTCGCGACCCTGCTCACCGGGGCACAACTGAACTCCTGGGGCTGGCGGCTGCCGTTCCTGCTGACGTTGCCGATGGGGCTCGGGGCGCTGTGGCTACGGCTGCGCCTCGACGAGACACCATCCTTCCAGGCGCTCCAGGCCACTCAGGCCGCCCAGACACTTCAGTCACGCCGGTCTCTCGCGGCCGGCGAGTCCAACGAGGTCGACGAGACCTCCGAGACCGCCGAAGCCACCGACACCGTCGAGACCGTCGAGGTCAGCCGTGCGGGACAGCCGCCCGAGCGGCCCCCTGCCCGTGAGGTGGCGAAGGCGATCGCACTGGGCGCGGGGCGTGTCATGGGGTGGGCCGCCGCCGGGTACACCTTCCTCGTCGTGCTCCCCTCCTATCTGCAGAGCTCACTGAACGCCACCTTCCAGCAGGCGCTGGTGGCCACGGTCCTCGCCAACCTGGGCTTCGCGGCCACGATCATCCCGGCGGGCCTGCTGAGCGACCGGATCGGCCGGCGGCCGGTGATGCTCACGGGTGCGCTCCTGGTCACCGTGCTGGCGGTGCCTCTGCTCAACCTCCTTCAGGACGACGGCACTTCGACCGCGCTCAAGGGCGCCGCCGTGTTCCTCGCAGGGGCGATCGTGGGCCTGATGGCGGGCCCCGGCCCCGCGATGCTCTCGGAGATGTTCCCGACGAGCGTGCGGTACACGGGCCTGGGACTCGCCTACGCCCTGTCCAATGCCGTGTTCTCCGGGTGCGCGGGGCTCATCATCACGGAGACGATCGAGCGGACGGGCAGCGTGGACATCCCGGCGTACTACGCGGCGGCCACCTGCGCGGTGAGCGTACTGGCCCTCCTGACCCTCCGCGAGCAACCGACGGCCTCGGAGGACGGGCGCATGCGGAACGAGAACGGGCCCGGCAACCGGCTCCACCTGACCAAGGAGCCCCACGACCGCAACGGCACAACCGAGAAGCGGAGTTGAACCCGTGCGCGTGATCGGTCTGATGTCCGGCACGTCGTACGACGCCATCGACGCGGCGGCGGCCGACCTGCGCCTCGACGGGTCGGACCTGCTGCTGAGGCCGCTCGGAACGGTGTCCGAGCCGTACGAGTCAGGTCTGCGCGAGGCACTGGCGGCGGCGCTGCCCCCGGCGGCCACCACCCTCGCCGAGGTGTGCCGGCTGGACACCCACATCGGGCAGGCCTTCGCCGGCGCGGCGGTCCGCGCCCAGCGCGAACTGTGCGACGGGGCGGCCGAGTTGATCGCCTCGCACGGCCAGACCGTCTTCCACTGGACCGACGAGGGACACGTGCGCGGCACCCTCCAGATCGGGCAGCCGGCCTGGATCGCGGAGGCGACCGGACTGCCCGTGGTCGCCGACTTCCGGCCGCGCGACATCGCCGCGGGCGGCCAGGGCGCGCCCCTGGTCAGCCTGGTCGACCTCCTGTGGCTGCGCGGCAGGCCGGGCACACCGGTCGCGCTGAACCTCGGCGGTATCGCCAACCTCACCGCGCCCGACGGCACCGCGTTCGACACGGGACCCGCGGGTGCGCTGATCGACGCGGCGGTACGCCGTTCCACCGGCCGGGACTTCGACGCGGACGGGGCGATGGCGGCCCGCGGCACCGTGCACGAGCCGCTGTTGCGGCGCCTGCTCGACGAGCCGTACTACGCGCGGCCCGCGCCGAAGACGACCGGCAAGGAGCTGTTCCACGAGGGCTATCTGCGCGCGGCGCTCGCGGATTTCGCCTCGTCGGCCGGGGAGGACGTGCCTCTGCGGGACGAGGACGTGGTCGCGACCCTCACCCGGCTCACCGCCCGCACGGTGGCGGACGCCGTCCGCTCCCTGAACACCGGCGGACCCCCGGGCGCCACCGGGTCCCCGCACACCACCGGGCCCCTGAGCGCCTCCGACACCCGACGCGTCACCGACGACCCACGCACCTCCGAAGCCCGACGCACCCCAGACGACCCGTGCACCCCCGATACGCGACGCGCCCATGACGACCCACGCACCACCGATGCCCGACGCACATCCAAAGCCGGACGCGTCACCGCCGACCGACGCACCCCCGAAGCCCGACACACCCCCGACAGCCGACGCGCCTCCGACGCCCGACGCGCCCTCGACGCCCAACCCACCCCCGCCCCCCGACCCGTCACCGAAGTGATCGCCTCAGGTGGCGGGACATGCAACCCCGTCCTCATGGCGATGCTGCGCGCGGAGCTGCGAGGAGTGCCGGTCCGTCTCTCCGACGGTCTCGGGTTGCCCGCGGCGGCCAAGGAGGCGTACGCCTTCGCCGTCCTCGGGTTCCTGACGGTGCACGGACTCACGGGCACCGATCCGCGGAGCACCGGCGCCCGGCACGCCCGTGTGCTCGGCTCGCTCACGCCGGGGCGGGGCGGATTCCCGCCGGTGCCCGCAGGCGCGAAACAGCCGGTGCGCCTGGTACTGGTGTGACCTGAATCGGGGTCCTCTCATACGGCTTTCACCCACACCTCATACGGTGGGGCCATGACGCAGGCGACTCCCCCCGGCTGGTATCCCGACCCCGGGCAGACAAGTGACGGTCCCGCCACGCAACGCTGGTGGGACGGCAGTACATGGACGGACCAGACCCGCCCCGCGGAGTCGGCAGCCGCATGGGGTCCTCCGGCGTATCCGCCGGGCACCCCGTACGGGGGCGCGAATCCGGGCGGGCCCCGGCGCGGAGTGCGTACGGCGATAGCCGTGGCCGCCGCCATAGCCGTGCTCGCCGGCATCGGCGGCGGTGTGTACGCGCTGACCGCCGACGACGGTTCCGACAGCCCCGAGCAGAGCAGCGCCCAGCCGACGCCGTCGCTGCCGGGCGGCCCGCAGGGCCAGGACGGCGGCGGTCAGGGCGGCCCCGGCGGGCAGGACGGCGGCGAGAGCGCGGTGCCGCAGCCGCAGCAGACCGAGGAAGGTTTCGCCGCCGACCCCGTCAACGGCATCAGCCTCCCCGTGCCCGACGACTGGAGCGGCTCGACCATCCAGGTGGGCGCCCAGGTGACGTCCAAGGACTCCTACAAGTGCCCGGGCGACGCCACGGCGACCTGTACGCGCGGCGGCGCCTACTCCGCCCCCGCGCTCGCCCTGGAGCTCAAGGCCACCACCGCCGAGGCCGCGGCCAAGGAGGACATCTCCAAGAACGCCGAGGAGTCCTACGGCGGCAAGAGCTACGGCAAGATCACCTCGCACGAGGAGCTCTCCTCGAAGGCGGTCACCGTGGCGGGGCAGAAGGGCTACGCGGTCCGCTGGAAGGTCGTCACCAGCAAGGGCGCCGACGGCTATGTCGAGTCGCTGGTCTTCCCGGCGCCGGCCAACGCCAAGCAGCTCGTCGTCGTGCGCTTCGGCATCGACGTCGGCTCCGACGCGCCCAAGCAGTCCGTGATCGACGACATCACCAAGGGCATCAAGGAGTCCGCGGGCGGCGGCAACGGCCAGGACGTGTAGGACACACCCCGGGGACAGCAGTCGGCCGGGTGGGGCGCCTCTCCGCTCAAGAGGAACCCCACCCGGCCGGGGGGTGCGCGCCGCCCCCGTCCCCACGGTGCGGCGCGATCAGGTCACCGTCCAGTCATCCCTTGGACGGCGGCCTGAGTTCTAAGGGGGGTCCGACAGCCCGAGTGCGGGCAGCAGGGCCACTTCCACATAGCGCAGCAGATACTCCGCGTCCGCGTGCCGTCCTTCGAGGATGGGCCGGACCCGGAGCACCCCGAGCAACTGCGCCGGCACGAATTCCAGTACCGGGTGGTCGGCGGTGATCTCGCCGCGCTCGACCGCGCGCCCGATCATCGCCCGCAGCGCGTCGAGTTCGGGTTCGACGAGGGCGTCGCGCAGCGCGCGCTTCAGTTCCTCGTCCTGCATCACGGACTGTCCGAGCGCCTGCATGAGCCGGGTGTCCTCGTCGGACCGCTCCCCCGCCGTACGGGCGACGGCACGCAGGTCGCCTGCGAGGGAGCCGGTGTCGATCCCGATGAACTTGGGGCAGTGGTTGGCGCGCAGCGCGGCCGCCACGAACTGCGGCTTCGTCTTCCACTGCCGGTAGAGCGTGGACTTGCTGCACCGGGTGCTGGCGGCCACCCCCTCCATGGTCAGCGCGTCGTAGCCGCACTCGCGGACCTGGTCGAGCACGGCGTCGAAGAACTCCTGCTCACGCTCGGGCGTGATCTTGGAGCGGCGCGAGGCGGCGACCGTCTCCGGTCCCTCCGCTGCCTGCGACGTCATGGCTCTTCCTCTCCCTCGCCCCCGGGCTCGCCCCGGACCCTCATCGATACGCCAGTGTACCGGAACGGCCTCGTATCGGTACACTGGCGTATCGATGAGCCTTGGACAGGACCCACCCCTGTGTCGAGTGGATCCCCTCCTGGGCTCACCACGCATCAGCATCGTTGAGACCGTCAAGCAAAGGGGCCGGGGGATGGAACTCCCAACCGAGCCTGCACAGAAGGGATCCGCCGCGATACCGCGGCCACCCCTTGTCCGCGAGATCCTGCTCGTCGCGGGACTCTTCCTCGTCTACAAACTCGGCCGGCAGCTGGCCACCGGCCACACCGCCGAGGCCTTCGGCAACGCCCACCACGTATGGGACCTGGAGCGGTTCCTGCACCTGCCCGGCGAGGGCTCCGTGCAGTCCGCCGTGCTGCACGGCGACACCCTCGTCCACCTCGTCAACACCTATTACGCGACAGTCCACTTCCCCGCCACGCTGGCCTTCCTGGTGTGGCTGTATCTGCGCCGTCCGGGGCACTACAGGTGGGCCCGCCGGGTGCTCGCCGCGGTCACCGCCGCCGCGCTGGTGGTGCATCTCACATTCCCGCTCGCACCCCCGCGGATGCTCGCCGCGACGGGTCTCGTGGACACCGGCCAGGTGTACGGGCCCACGGTGTACGGCGCCTCCCCCGAGTCCGACGCCCTCTCGAACCAGTTCGCCGCGATGCCGTCGCTGCACTTCGGCTGGGCCCTGATGGTCGCGGTCGGCCTGATCGCCGCGACCAGGTCCCGGTGGCGGTGGCTGTGGCTGCTGCACCCGCTGCTGACCCTGCTGGTGATCGTCGGGACGGCGAACCACTACTGGCTCGACGCGATCGTGGCGGCCGCACTCCTCGGCATCGTCCTCGCCGTCGTCCGCCCGCCCCGCCGGACACCGGCTGCCGCCGGGCCCGGCGAGAAGGCCGAGGACGCCGAGGACGCCGAAGACACGGCGGACGCCGGCAGCCCCGTACCGCACGCGTCGGGTGGGCGGGACGCCCCCGACGGCGTACCGGAAGCGCCCGCGCTCGTGGGAGCGCGGCGATGAGCGCGACCCTCGTCGCCGTCGTCCTGTCGCTGTTCTCCGCGGTCGCCTACGCGGGCGCCGCGGTGGCACAGGAGCGGCTGGCCTCCCGGACCACGGAATCCGGCGTACTGCGGCTGCTGGGCCGCGGCGCCTGGTGGTGGTCGGTCGGCCTGAACGCCGGGGCCGCGCTGCTGCACGTGGCCGCCCTGAAGTACGGGACCCTCACCCTCGTCCAGCCGCTCGGCGCGCTCACACTCGTCGCCGCGGTGCCGCTGGGCGCGCGCCTGGCGGGCCGGCGGGTCGCCCCGGTCGAGTGGCGCGGTACGGCGCTGACGCTGATCGGGCTCTCGGCCGTGCTCGTGACGGCGTCCGGGCCCGCGCCCGACGACGTGCTGAGCGTCCCGCAGGCGCTGGCCGTGACGGGCGCCACCGCGACCCTCATCGGCGTCCTGGCCCGGCCGGGCGCCCGTCCCGGGCTCCGGCACGCGTCCGCGTCCGGTTTCGCCTCGGGGGTCGCCTCGGCGCTCACCCAGACCGTGACGGTCGCCGCGACCGACCGCACGGGTCCGCTGCTCAGCGGGCAGGTGATCGTGGTGGCGCTGCTGGTCGCGGCCTTCGCCGCGGGCGGCCTGCTGCTGTCGCAGACCGCCTACAAGGGCGGGCTCGGCGCGCCGCTGGCCGTGGTGACGCTGGCCAATCCGATCGCCGCCGTGGTCATCGGCCTGACGCTGCTCGGCGAGCAGCTGCAGGGCGGGGTGGCGGGGCTGCTCCTCGCGGTGGCCGGGGCCGCGGTGGCCGCCTGGGGCGTGGTGACGCTCTCGCGCTCGGCGCCGGAGCCGCTGCCCGCGCCTGAGCTGGTGCCCACTCCCGCGACCGTGCCCACCTCAGTGCCCGCGAGCGCGTCCGCGCCTTCCGCCATGGAGCAGCATCCGGTGGCCGCGGTCCTCGCGCTGGAGGCCGAGTCGGCCGCGTACGAACGCTCGCTGCTGCCGCGGCAGCCCAAGCCGGGGCATCTCACCTCGCTGTAGCGCCGCCGGTCCGGATACGGGAGGGGGCGGCCGCGGACTTCCGCGGCCGCCCCCTCCCGTATCCGGACCGGCGGTCAGCCCAACCCGCGCGAGTCCTGCTTGAGCGCCGTGTCGACGGTCAGCGCCGTCGCCACCACCAGGCTCAGCAGGGGCTCGGGCAGCTGGAAGTGGATCTGCAGGACGTAGTTGTCCGCAGTGGTGAACATCGTCTTCGCGAGGCCTTCCCAGGTCTTGGTGATCCGGGCGACCTCGGTGTCGGAGTGGTCGACGATCGCGAAGTTCCACGCGCGCCAGTTCTCCGCCTTGACCGCGCCGATCTGCTGCCCGTCGACCTTGATCGCGAAGTTGATCTTCCCGAACATGTTCTGCTGGGCGATCTCACCGACCGGCGAACCGTCCGGGCGCGCCACCAGCACCCGGGACTTCAGGAACTTCCGGGGCCGGGTCAGCAGCAGCTGCGGCTGACCATACGCGTCACGGATCTCCAGCTTGTGCGTCATGAACTGGTCGATGCTGGCGACGAAGCGCAATATCTTCTTCAGCGCGCTCTGCCCGACCTGGACGACCGAGCCGAGCTGGTTGCCCTGCTGGTCCATGACCTTGTACTCGTTGGTCAGCTCGATCAGCTTGGCCTTCTGGTTCACCACCAGGACCGGCTCGGTGAACAGGGTGCCGCCGCCGGCCGAGTTCGGCGCGACACCGGCCCGCTGCTGTACCTGCTGCTGCACGCGCGGATCGGCGGCGCCCGCCGCCGCCTGCGGCGGCACCTGCTGAACAGGCTGTCCCTGCTGCTGGTCCTGGTTGGTGTGCTGGGTCCACTGGGTGCCGTCCCAGTACCGCAGGGTCTGGGGCGCGCCCTGCGGATCCGGATACCAGCCTGCAACTGTGTTCGAATGGGTGGTCACCGGGGCACACTACCCCGGCCCCGCAGGTACATGACCAGTCACCTAGGCCGTCGCGATCGCCGGGTCGCTGACGCCCACCCGGCCGTTCTCGACGTGCCCGGCGAACCGGCGCAGGAACGAGGCGTCCGCGTCGGAGACGACGGTGAGGTCGTACCAGCGCTTGCTCGCCCGCAGGTCCACGGTGTGCCTCACCGTCGTGCCGGGCCGCACCTTGAACGACCTGGGCCGGCCGCCGTAGCCGTCGGTGAGCTTCAGGGTCACCGTGCGGGCGCCCTTGTTGGTGAGGGTCAGCTCGATGTCGTCCCCGTCGTGGCGGGCGGTGACCTCGGGGCCCGCGGCCTTGCCGGGTCCCTTGAAGACGCGTACGAAGCCGTTGGGCCCGTGCACGGTCAGGTCGTACGAGCCGTTCGAGTACGCGGAGTTCCAGGTGTCCGAGACGCTCTTGCCCGCCTCGGTGGTGTACGTCCAGGGGCCGTCGGTGCGGTTCCCGGAGGTCACGTGGAAGGAGGCACCGGCCTTCTTGCCCGAGGCGAAGGTCAGCGTGAACTTCCCGGCCTTCGCGTCCGCCGAGCCGTCGATCCAGGGCGCGTACCGCAGCGGGCGGGCGAGCCGCAGACCGCGCTCCTGGCGGGGCAGCTTCGGGTCGGCGGGCGGGGTCGGCTTGTAGTCCGGGTGCCGGTCCTTGTCCTGCGGCTCGTACGCGTCGGTGTCCGGCAGGTCGGCCGGGCGGCTGTCCTTGCGGGAGAAGTCGAACGCGGAGGTCAGGTCGCCGCAGATGGCCCGGCGCCACGGCGAGATGTTGGGCTCCTCGACACCGAAGCGGCGCTCCAGGAACCGGACGATCGAGGTGTGGTCCAGGGTCTCGGAGCAGACGTAACCGCCCTTGCTCCAGGGCGAGACGACGAGCATCGGCACCCGCGGGCCGAGACCGTAGGGGCCCGCGACGTACTTCGAGCTGCCCGGGAAGAGGTCCGGGCCGACGTCGACGGTGGACTTGCCCTGGTCGGCGGAGCGCGGCGGCAGCGGCGGGACGAGGTGGTCGAAGAAGCCGTCGTTCTCGTCGTACGTGATGAACAGGGCCGTCTTCGCCCACACCTTCGGGTCGGCGGTGAGCGCCTCCAGGACCTGGGAGATGTACCAGGCGCCGTAGTTCGAGGGCCAGTTGGAGTGCTCGGAGAACGCCTCGGGGGCCGCTATCCAGGAGACCTGCGGCAGCTTGCCGCCCACGACGTCGGCGCGCAGCCGGTCGAAGTAGCCCTCGCCCTTGCGGGCGTCGGTGCCGGTGCGGGCCTTGTCGTACAGCGGGTCGCCGGCCTTGGCGTTGCGGTACTTGTTGAAGTAGAGCAGCGAGTTGTCGCCGTAGTTGCCGCGGTAGGCGTCCGAGATCCAGCCCCAGGAGCCGGCCGCGTCCAGGCCGTTGCCGATGTCCTGGTAGACCTTCCAGGAGATCCCGGCCTCCTCCAGGCGCTCGGGGTAGGTCGTCCAGTCGTAGCCCAGCTCGTCGTTGCCGAGGACCGGGCCGCCGCCCTTGCCGTCGTTGCCCGTGAAGCCCGTCCACATGTAGTAGCGGTTCGGGTCGGTGGAGCCGATGAACGAGCAGTGGTACGCGTCGCAGACCGTGAAGGTGTCGGCGAGCGCGTAGTGGAACGGGATGTCCTCGCGGGTCAGGTACGCCATGGTCGTGGCGCCCTTCGCGGGGACCCACTTGTCGTACTTGCCCCCGTTGTAGGCGGCGTGCCCGTCGGGCCAGCTGTGCGGCAGGCCCTCCAGGAACTGCATCCCCAGGTCGTCGGCCTCCGGGTGGAAGGGCAGGAGGTCCTTCGTGCCGTCCGACTGGTGCCACACGGACTTGCCGTTGTCGAGCGCGACCGGGTGCGGGTCGCCGAAACCGCGGACACCTCTGAGCGCACCGAAGTAGTGGTCGAAGGAACGGTTCTCCTGCATCAGGACGACGACGTGCTCGACATCCTCGATGGTGCCGCGGTGGTAGCCCGCGGGGATCGAGGCGGCCTTGGCGATGCTCTCCGACAGCGCGGTGAACGCCGCGGTACCGCCCGCGAGCTGCAGGAAACGGCGCCGATTCACTTCGGTCATGACTGGGTGACCTCTCGTCCTGACGGGTACGGGGGCGACTGACGGACGGACCTGCGCAGGCCGGAACCCGCGCTCTCGGAGTGTTCCAAGAGCAACAAACGTCAGGGAAGGGCCGCGTGGCGTCTGTGTGAAAGACGGCGGTACGTGAGGTGCCGGCCGGGGCGTCTCGACTCCGCCGGTACCGGCCTTTTTCGACCGGGAGCCACCGGGCCCCCCGCTCCGGCACCCGGCTAGTCCTCCGGCTCGGCGCGGTGGAGGAGGAGCCGCGGGTCCGGCGCGGGGTGCGAGGACCGGGCCGAGGCGGGGAAGCCGCCCCTCCGAGAGGGGAAGGCGCTGACATCGGGGCGCATCAGCCGGACGGTGTCCTCCATGGGGTCTTCCATCAGGTCCTCCATGGGGTCCTTCACGGGGTCCTTCACGGAGGAAGGCGGTGCGGGGGCCGGGAGGGGGTTGGGCGGCGGCAGCTGTTGGCGCAGTCCCGCGAACGGATTGCGCCAGAAGTGGGAGCGAGGTGTGCGCCAGCTGTACCGCAGGGCGAGGACCCGCAGCCCGAACGCGAACAGCGCGGCTCCGACGGCGGTGGCGACGTTCAGCAGGCCGATGTGGTGCAGCAGCGCGGCCGAGGTCGCGCCGACGAGGGCGGGCAGTGCGTACAGATCGCGGTTCCAGCGCAGCAGCGCCGGCTGTTCGAGGGCGAGCAGGCTGGCGAGGACACCGCCGCCGACCGCGCCGGCACTGCCGAGGGTGACGGCGGACGGAATGTTGAACCCGTGGGTGAGCGCCTTGATCGTGCCCGTGACGCTGAAGAGCCCGAGCGCCGCAGGTGGGCCGTCAGCAGACGCATCTCGGGCGAGTCCCCCGGCCCGGTGACGGTCCGGTTCCCGAGCAGGGGCCTGAGCATCGCGGACCGCAGGAGCAGGCCCAGCTCCCTGGTGCGCGCGGACCTCTTGAAGGGCGGCTGCCGGTCGAAGTGGCGCAGGAGGAACTGCCCGCGCGACACGGTGAGTTCGCCGCGGTCGGGCAGACCGCCCACCGTCCACGCACCGCGCCGCACGGCGTGCAACTCGACCAGGTCCAGGTCCCCTCCCGCGGGGTCGTCGGTCCGGACGGCCGACTCCGCGTAGAGGTCGCCGATCACCGCGTCCCGCAGCCTGGTGATACGTAACCTGACCCGGAAGTCGGCGATCGTGTCCGCACTGTAGGCCGGCAGTGCGGGGCGGTCACCGAACCGCGCCTCCCATCCGCGCCGGAAGGAGTCGAATCCCTGCCGTGCGGGGGTGAGGGTGGTGTCCAGCAGGAACGTGCCGCGCGACCCGTCCGCCCCTGCTCCCGTGCTGTTCATCGCGGGCCGACCGACTTCCGTTCGATGCCCCGGGACGGAACGGCCGGCGGACCTGGGGCGACGACGACCGGCCGTGACCGCGAGAGTACGACCGCCCGGGAGGCCGGTACGAGAGCGCTGGCTGCCGTGTCAGGGGTACAGCCAGCTGTCCCCCTTCTCCCGTGTCGGCGTTTCGCCGCCGCCCGCGCGTCAGGTCACGGTGATGCGGTCGATGTCGGGTGCCCAGCCCGAACTGTTGGCGACGGTGATGGTGTTGCCCGTCCCGGCGTTCAGGTCCAGGCTCAGCGTGGTGGTCCCGGTGGTGGCCCAGTCCGCCGTCGGCGGGAAGGAGACGGATCTCGACGTGCCCCCGTTGGCCCGGACGGTGGCCGAACGGGTTTCGGCGCTCGCGTACTGGAGGGTGACCGTCCTGGTGCCGCCGCTGCCTCCGTCGACGCCGGTGAAGGTGAGGGTGGCGCCGTTGCCGACGTACCCGACCTTCGAGCCGCCGGAGCAGCCGGCGCAGTCGGCTCTCAGGGCCGTGCCCGTGAGGGTGTTGCCGGGTGCCTCCGCCTCGTACTGGTGGGAGGTGCCGGTGCCGGAGCCCACCGTCATGGCGCCCAGGGCGAGCCAGCCGTCCGCGTGTTGGCCGGTGTTGGCGAAGCGCAGCTTCTTGGCGCTCGCACTCACGTCTTCCAGCGGGTTCTTCGCCTTCATCACGAGCTGGTAGGTGCCCGCGGAGACACCGGAGAGGTCGACGGACGTGTCGAAGTACTGGGGGTACCCGTAGTCGAGATAGGTGGGGTCGGCGCCAAGGCCCCAGTCGGGGAAGGCGCGGATCTTCACGGGCATGGCCTTGCGCAGGTCCCAGGGTGTGGCCCAGCTCTTCACGACGTTGCCGGACGGGTCCTTGAGGCCGAGGCTGACCGTCCAGGGGTAGTAGAACGGCGCCACACCGTTGTTGGTGAGCCGCACACCGACCTTGGTGCTGCCCTGTGCGGTGTCCTGGAAGTAGGCGTGGTCGACGGTGAGGTCGTAGCCCATCTGCCGGACCGCGGCGCCCACCTTGGCGTTGTTCGGGTCGTAGTTGGCGCTTCCCTCGTTCATCTTCCAGGTGGTGTGCTCCAGTTCGAGGCACGCCTTCATGTTGTCGACGGCGCCGGAGCCACCGGGCCAGTTGTCGAAGGCGGTGGACTGGATCTCGGGGCGTACCTCACCGCCCATGGAGGCCGTGGTCCACCGGTTCTCCACGCCCTGTTCGAGGGCCTTCTGCAACTGGGAGTAGGACGCGCCGCCCATCGAGGCGGGCAGGGTGACACCGGCGAGCGGGGAGCCCTCGCGGAAGCAGAAGGAGTCGTCGTGGTAGCCGATGGCGGGGAGGCTGTTGGCCGCGGCGCCCCCGGACTCCGGGTAGCGGACTTCGAGCTTGGTGTGCGGGAAGGCGTTGTCGTACGCCTTGATGATCTCCGCGCCGTGCGCGTCCGTGGGCATGAGGTTCGGGTACGAGTCGCCCGAGGTGTCGGTGTCGTACGGCCAGGTGTGCCACTCGCCCCAGAGGCCGACCAGCCCCAGGTGGATGAACCCGATCCGCGGGTCGTTGTCGTAGCGGGCGCCGAACGCGGCGATGAAGTCCTTGAGCGCGTCCAGCAGATAGGCGCTGTCGTAGTCGGGGCTGGTGGTGTTCCAGTACGAGTTGGTGCGGTTGGCGACATGCCCGGCGAAGCAGGGCGGGACGGCGTTCGCGGGATGGGTGCCGGAACCGCCCGGGTACTCGATGTAGAAGCGCAGGGCGGTCTGGTTGCCGTAGGAGGCGGATTCGTCGAGCGCGTCGTCCAGGACGTCCCAGTCGTAGTGCGCGCAGTCCGAGGAGTCGTTCATGACCTCGGAGAGTCCGAAGTAGCTCCAGGTCAGTGAGTGCGGATAGCCGGCGTTCTGGTTGCCGCCGGGCTGGTAGAAGCGGGCGAAGCCCTTGAGCGGGTTGTCCAGCGGGGCGTCCGCGCGGGTGAGGGCGTGGGCCGGGAGCGAGGGGTCGGGCGCCGGCGCCGGGGACGGGCGGGACGGAGCCCCTTGCGCGGTGGCCGCCGAGGTCTCGGTGGCCGCCGTAGCCGCCGAGGGGGCCGCGGGGACAGTCGCCGACGGGTCGGCCTGAGCCGCGTAGGAACCGCTCGGAAGCGCCGCAAGGGCGAGGGCCAGAGCGGTGGAACAGAGTGCGGCCACGACATTTCTGCCGCGTCGCTGCGCGAAGGTGCGCACGGTGAACCTCCGTGATCGGGTGGGGACATGCCGTCCGGCGGAAGGCCGGACCGGCCGACAGCCGCGCCAACTCCCCTCTGCGGCCCACGTCGGCTTCTTTATGAGTCAGCATTGACAAACTTTCGCTGTTGCTCATCAATATGTGACCACGGTGCCGAACTGACAAGAGGTGCGGCGCAGATCTCTTCGAAGGGGAACCATGGGCGCTGACACCGCAGTTGCGCCGCCGCAGAAGAGCGCCGGTGCCGATCCGGGCGACCCAGGTACGGCCCGTGCGCCGGGCCGGGCACGCCGGAGCCGCGACGACCGCAAGGCCGCCTGGCTGTTCCTGGCCCCCGCGCTGATCGGGTTCGCGCTGTTCTACGCGTATCCGACCCTGCGCGGCATCCACTACTCGCTCACCGACTACAACCTGCTCACCGATCCGGCCTTCACCGGAGTGGACAACTACCGCGGGCTCATCGGCGACGAGCAGTTCTTCAACGCGCTCAAGGTCACCGGCTACTACGTCGTCCTCAACATCGGCGCCCAGACCGTGCTGGGGCTGCTCCTCGCGACGCTCATGCACCGGCTGACCCGGTCGGTGGCGCTGCGGGCGATCCTGCTGGTGCCCTGGCTGGTGCCCAACGTGACCGTCGGTCTGCTGTGGATGTGGATGCTCGACGCCAACCTCGGCTTCGTCAACCACATGCTCGACGCCCTCGGCCTCGGCACCACCGGCTTCTTCACCTCGCCCACCTGGGCGATGCCGACCATTGCCGGGGTCAACACCTGGGCGTACAGCGGTTATACGGCCCTGCTGCTCTACGCGGGGATGCTGCAGATCCCCCCTCACCTGTACGAGAGCGCCTCGCTGGACGGCGCCGGTGAGTGGCGGATGTTCACCCGGATCACGCTGCCGCTGCTGCGGCCCGTCCTCGCCCTGGTGCTCGTGGTGTCACTGATCGGCTCGTTCCAGATCTTCGACACGGTCGCGGTGACCACCAAGGGCGGCCCGGTCAGCGCCACCCGGGTCATCTACTTCTACATCTACGAGCAGGCGTTCACGAACTTCCGCATGGGTTACGCCTCCGCCGTGGCCGTGGTGCTCGCGGTGATCCTCGGCGTGCTGACCGCGGTGCAGATGCGGCTGCTGCGTGCCTCCCGCTCCGACCTGGCCTGAGGAGGCACACCATGACCCCGACCCTGATTCCGACACCGAGGACGCCGAAGACCCCGAGGACCCCGACCCCGGGCAGGGGCAAAGGCGCGCGGCGGAGGATCTCGCCCGGCCGGATCGCCGCCTGGACGCTGCTGTGCCTCGCGCTGTTCGTGACCGTCTTCCCGTTCTACTGGATGATCCGCACCGCCCTGACACCGGCGGCCGACCTCTACTCCGACTCCACCGGACTGGTCCCCGACCACCCCACGATGATCAACTTCCTGCGGGTGCTCGGGCTGACCAGCCAGGCCGAGGCGCAGGCGGCCGGCGGGTCGGGCGCGCACATGGACTTCCTGCGCTACCTGCTCAACTCCGTCGTCTACAGCGGGCTGGCGTCCAGTCGGTGATCCTCGGCAGGGAAGAGCCCGCCGCCGCACTCACCGCGGTCAACGACAAGGTCAACGACCTCTTCAAGTAGTGGTCCCGCCCCGCAAGCCGCTCCCTCTCTCC
>NZ_BMVY01000007.1:0-99818 GCF_014650955.1 Streptomyces tauricus | reverse complement strand
CCCCCCCCCCCCCCCCCCCCCCCCCCCGCAATCCGGACGCAAGGAGATCCATGGCCCAGCTCGCAGACCTCGGCGGACGTACCCTCGCCCTCGAACTCGAAGGCGACACCCCGCCCCAGGTCGTCGACGGCGGACTGCTGCTCCCCCCTGGCCGTGTGGCCGTCCTGCACGGCCTCGGCGACGCGCTGTTCTACCGCCACGGGCACAACTCCTGGAGCCCCTGCGGCTGGCGCCGCCTCTCCGACGCACCGCTGCGCATCGAGAGCGCCGAACGCCGGCTCACCGCCGACGACACCGTGTGGGACGACCCCGCCCGCCACCACTCCTCCGCCGTGGCCGCCCTGCAAGGAGCCGACGGACAGGTGCTGCTGCTCGGCGCGCTCGGCCCGGACATCCCGCGACTGACGGCGGACCGGGACACGCTCGCCGGCTGGTCGGAGCGCGACCGGGCACCGTGGTTCCTCGCCCACGGCGGCGAACAGGAGGTCTTCGCCGCCTACACCCGCCACCTCGCCGCCCGGCTGGGCCGCAGCGGCAAACGGGCCGGCAATGTGTGGTGCAGTTGGTACGCGTACTACGAGAACATCACCGAACAGCAGCTCACCAAGGACATCACCGCCCTGCGCGGACTGCCCTTCGACGTCGTCCAGGTCGACGACGGCTGGGAGAGGGCCGTCGGCGACTGGGAACCGAACGCCAAGTTCCCGTCCGGGATGAAGGCGCTGGCCGACCGGATCACGGACGCCGGACTGCGCCCGGGACTGTGGATCGCCCCGTTCATCGTCCATCCGGAGTCCGGCACCGCCCGCCGGCGCCCCGAGCTGCTGCTGCGCGACGAGCGGGGCGAACCCGTGGTCGCCGGACACAACTGGGGCACCGGCTACTGGACCCTCGACCTCACCCGGCCCGCGGCACAGGACCATCTGCGCGAGACGATCCGCCGGGTGAGCCGGGAGTGGGGATTCACCTATCTCAAGCTGGACTTCATCGGGGCCGCCACCGCCACCGGCGTACGGGCCGGGGACCTGGGGCGCGAGGAGGCGTACCGGCTCGGGCTGCGCGTCGTCCGGGAGGAGGCGGGCGAGGACGCGTACCTGCTCGGCAGCGGTGCGCCTCTGCTGCCCTCCCTCGGCCTGATCGACGGTATCCGCAGCGGGCCGGACGTCGCCCCGCTGTGGGAGCACTACGCCACCCAGGACCCGTCCGACGCGCTGGCCCGCAACGCGGTCGTCAACACCCTGCACCGGCTGTGGCAGTCACCGCTGCTGGAGGTCGACCCCGACGTCGTCTACTTCCGCAGCCGCCTCAACCTGCTCACCGACGAACAGCAGCGGTGGCTGCGCGACCTCGCCGACATCTGCGGTTTCCGGGCCGTCTCCGACCCGCCCGGCTGGCTGCACCCCGACGAACTGGAGGACATGACCGCCTACTTGGCCGCACGCCCGCAGGTGCGGAGGCTGAGCCGGTACCGCTTCACGCTCGACGGCCGCGAGGTCGACTTCGCCCCGGCGGTCGACCCCGGGACGGAGCAGCGCTATCCCATCGCCTGACGCCGGAAGGGGGTGGCCGGCGGTTCTCCGCGGCGTCGGCATGAATTAGTAAACTGCTCAGCATTATCCAGCGGCGGGGACCCGCCCCCTTCAGGGAGCACCACATGGCGACGACCGGAACAGACCTGTCCCGGATGCGCGAGATGAACATGCTGTCCATCGTGTGGGCGCTGCGCGGCAACCCTCCCTCGACGGTCACCGAACTCGCGGGCCGGGCGGGGCTGTCCCGGCCCGCCGTCGACGTCCTGGTGCAGTCCCTGGTCACCGACGGCTGGGCGGAGGTCGAGGAACCGGGCACCAACAGCGTGGTGGGGCGCCCGGCCCGCCGCTTCCGCTTCCGCGCCGACGCCGGTCATGTGCTGGGCATCGACATCGGGGTCCACAAGGTCCTCGTCATGCTCAGCGACCTGGAGGGCAACCTCGTCCAGACCCTGCGCCGCCCGGTCGACCCCGAGGCGGCCCCGAAGGCACGGCTCGCGGCCGTGGACCGCGCGATCGACAAGGTGCTGCGGGGCGCCGGCATGGCACCGGCCGACATCTGGGCGGTCACCGTCGGCGTGACCGGTCCGGTCGACGCCAGCGGGCGCACCACGCTGTCCACCCCGCTGCCCGGCTGGCACACCGCGGACCCGGTCGCCCACCTCGCCGCCCGTTTCTCCTGTCCGGTCCAGGTCGAGAACGACTGCAAACTCGCCGCCGTCGCCGAGCGCTGGAAGGGAGTCGCCTCGGACGCCGACGACATCGTCTTCCTCCTCGCGGGGCTGCGCACCGGCGCCGGGCTGATCCTGGACGGCGCCCTGCGCCGCGGTCACGGCGGCGCCGCCGGGGAGATCGGCGCCCTCAAGGCCGTACGGTGGCTCAGCGCGCCGGGCCACCTCGAAGCCTGCCCCGGTGTCCCCGCCACGGCGGCACCGGGTGAGGCGGCTGCCTGGGTGTTCCAGGCGGCCCGGGACGGCGACCGGCAGGCCAGGACCGCCGTCCGCCGTTACACCCGTGACCTCGCCGTCGGTGTCGCCGCCCTCGTCCTCGCCCTGGACCCCCAAGTCGTCGTCTACGGGGGCGGTTTCTCCCGGTCGGCCGACGTCGTCCTGGAGCCGTTGCGCCAGGAGCTCACCAAACACTGTCTGCGTCTGCCGGAACTGCGCGCCTCGACCCTCGGCGACGAGAGCGTGGCCCTGGGCGCCGTGCGCCTGGCCCTCGACGAGGTCGACAGCCGCCTGCTCAGCGACGGACTGGCGGCCCCGTCCGCCCCACGGCGCGACACCTCGCGCAGCGAAGAACCGAACCGACCGAACTGACTGGCTGGCTGACTGACTGACTGACTGACTGACTGACTGACTGAACTGATCGAACCGACTGAACTGACCGCACTGAAGGACCGAACTGGAGGGACGGGTACATGGACGACCGAGCCCAGCCGGCGGCCACCGAGCCACCGCGTGCCGAGCTGCGCGTCGGAGTGGTGGGGGTCGGCCAGCGCGCCCCGCTGGCCACCCTGGCGAACCGGCCGGGCGTCGCCCGGGTCGTGTCCTGCGCCGACCCGGACCCCCGCGGCCGGAAGGACGCCCGGCGCCTGTTCGGGGCGGACGTCCTGGTGCGCGAGCGGTACGAGGACATGCTCGACGACGGCCTGGACGCGGTCTTCGTCCTCACCCCCGACCATCTGCACACCGGCCCCGCGCTGTTCTTCCTCGACGCCGGGACCGCCGTGTTCGTGGAGAAGCCCCTCGCGATCTCCGTCGACGACTGCGACTCCCTGCTGGCCGCCGCCTTCCGCTCCCGCACCCGCCTGTACGTCGGCCACAACCTGCGCCATCTGCCGATGCTCCGCCGTATGCGGGAGCTGATCGACAAAGGGGAGATAGGCACTGTCCGTTCCATCTGGTGCCGCCACTTCGTCGGCCACGGCGGGGACTTCTACTTCAAGGACTGGCATGCCGAACGGGCCCACACCAACGGGCTGTTGCTGCAGAAGGGCGCCCACGACCTGGATGTGATCCACTGGCTGGCCGGCGGCTACACACGGGACGTCGTCGCCCACGGCACCCTCGCCGTCTACGGCGACAACCCGCGCCGCGCCGCACGGACACCCGTACCCGGCGGTGAGCGGATGCCCGACTGGTACGACCCGGACGTCTGGCCCCCGTCGGCCCTGCGCGATCTCAACCCGGTCGTCGACATCGAGGACCTCAGCATGATGCTCGGCCGCCTCGACAACGGCGTGCTCACCAGCTACCAGCAGTGCCACTTCACGCCCGACTACTGGCGCAACTACACCGTCATCGGCGACGAGGGCCGCCTGGAGAACTTCGGCGACGGCATCGACGGCGACCCCGCCACCATCAGGGTCTGGAACCGGCGCCGGTCCGGCTACCGCCAGGACGCCGACCTCAGCGTCCCGGTCCCCGCACAGCAGGACGGTCTGCACGGTGGCGCGGACCGGGCGCTGGTCGACGAGTTCCTGCGCTTCGCCGCGGTCGGCGGCCCCACCGAGACCTCCCCGGTGGCCGCCCGCGAGGCGGTGGCCTGTGCGGCGGCGGCGACGACCTCGCTGCGTACGAACGGCACGCCGGTCGCCGTGGCCGCGCCGGCCCCGGAGCTGGTCGACTATTTCGGCAACCACCAGCAGACCGCCCGGCCGTAACGGGCGCGGCGGACGGTGCTGTCTCCTGACCTCGGCGTACGCCTCTTGCGTTCTTTCGTTTCGGTGAGCCACTGGTGGGTCACTCGGCAACAGGGGCGGTGGCCTTGGGTGGGTGGCTCCGGTCGGAGGCCGTCACGGCGAGCGCGAGGACCAGGTCCAGTGCGCCGGGCCGACCGGCGGCCCCGTCGTGGTGCGGGGGCAGGTGGAGGCCGCCCGCGTGGGTGCCCAGCGTCCGGTGCAGTTCCATGAAGGCGTCGGCCTCGGCGAGGACACCTGCCGGGTCCCGGCGGTTGCGGTGCCAGGGGTCGCAGGCCCAGACGACCTCGGCCTCGGTGGAGGCGACCTTCTGCACCAGTTCCGGCAGGAGGTCGGTGATCCGGTCCGCCCCGAACCTGGTGAGGAAGGTGAGCCGTCCCGCGGAGCGTTCCGGGTCCAGGCGGTCGATCAGGGTGAGGACGGCGTCGTGGGTGGTGTCGGCCTCCACCACCACACCGAGCGGGTTGCCGATCCGGGCGGCGGCAGCGGCCGGTCCGCAACCGGCCCCGGCCGAGGAGTGGTGCAGCCAGACCAGGTGGCCGACGGGGTCCCACCGGCCGCCGCCGGGCCCGTCGGCCGGGGGCAGGGCGGAGTCGTCCGCGAGGACGGTACGGCTGACGGCGGGCCGCGGCAGCACCGCGGGCCTGCCTGCGCAGGCGTGCAGGAAACTCAGCGCGGACCCGATCCTGCCGGTCAGCGGCTCGTACCGGGCGCGCTCGCGCTCGGGGGAACTCGCGACGAACGCCCGGTTCAGTTCGTGCGCCCACGGCACATCCGGGCGGACGTCACCGCTGAACGCCCGGACCAGGTTGAGGGCCATGGCCGACGCCCGGTGGACGTCCGGTGGCCGGGCGGGCCCGGCGCGTCCGTCGGCGGCGGGAGGTGCGTGGATCTCGGCGACGGGCACGACCGGGACGCCGAGCGCGTAGGACAGGACGACCATGGCCTGTGCCAGCAGGGTCAGTTGGCGGGTGATGTGCTCGGCGCGGGGAACCGCCCCCGGCGGAGTGCCGCTGCCCGCGTGGAGCAGGAAGGCCTCACCCCGAGCGGCGGCGGCCAGCTTCCCACGCAGTTCCCCGGCCTCTCCCGGCCACATCAGGGGCGGACACGCCACGGCGTCGGTCCCGGTCCCGGTCTCAGTCCCGGTCATGTTCCGCAGTGACCACGGTGGCGTCGGCGACATCGGTGACATGGGCACGGGCTTCGGCATCGGCATCGGCATCGGCATCGGTGGCAACAGAACGGAGTCCCCCCTCCTTTCGCGGCCGGCGGTTCACAGCAGCGTGAGTCCGCCGCCGCCCAGCCACTCGTCCAGCGGCTCGCGCATGGTGTGCTCCGACGGAGGGTGGAAGGCCAGGGCGCGACTGGCGGCCAGCAGGTCCACCCCGTTGCCGTCGCGCACGAAGGACATGCCGCCCATCAGCTCCAGGACCCGGTCGGTGGCCTCCGCGATCGCCCGCTGGGCGGTGTACCGGACCAGCAGGATCCGGCCCAGAAGTGCTTCCTCCGGTGAGCCGTCGTCCAGTTCGCGGGCGATCGCCTCGACGGCGGCCGACACAGTCTCCAGCGGGCCGAGGGCGCTCACCCGGTCGCCGGCCTGTCCTCGTCCGTCCGCGAAGAGCCGCTCCACCTGGCCGGTGGCGATACCCACGTACGCGGCGGTGATGAGGATCAGGAAACGCGCCATGAGCGAGTTCAGCCGGCCGGTCGCCTGCTCCGGATCACCCAGCGGCACGATCATGTGGTCCGGGACGAACACGTCGTCCAGCACCACGGCGTCGGTCTGCGCGGCCCGCAGGGCGTGGTTCCCCCAGAAGGGCTCCCGGCGCAGTCCGGGCGCCTCGGCGGGGACCATCACGATCAGCAGGTCGCCCGCGTACGGCGAATCCGGCGGCCCGGGTGCCAGCAGGGTCAGCAGGCCCATCGATCCGACCAGGGAACAGGGCCGTTTGGAACCGGTGAGCCGCAGACCGCCGCCCTTCGCCGCGGCCACCCTGATACCGGGTGCGAAGAGCTGTTTGCCGGAACTGCCCTCGGCGCCGCAGGAGGAGACGAGCAGCCGCCGGCCGACGATCTCCGAGAGCACGCCGGCCGCCCCGTCGCCCAGCACGTGCGCCAGCCAGGCCACCTTGTAGTGGTGCATGGTGGACGCCACGGCCAGCGAGGGGGCCCGGCTGCCCACCGCACGCTGCAGACGCGCCCCTTCAAGACAGCTCAGGCCCCCACCGCCCAGGGCGACCGGGATGAGGACGTTGCCGCCGCCGGCTGCGCGGAACTCCTCGATGACATGGGTGTCGGGGTCCTCGACGGCCGCCGTGCCCAACTCGGCCAGCCGGGCGTCGAACCCGGGCAGCGCCTTGTCGAGGACGGCCCGCTCGGTGGTGAGTATGTTCAGCATGGGTGACTCTCCTCGTCACAGTGCGCTCGTCACAGTGCGTTCGTCACAGTGCGTACGAGAACCGGATACGGTCCTCCCCCGGGCCGTCCCAGTCCTTCCAGACCGGCAGGCCGTCCGTGTCCGCCGTGCTCTCCCCCTCCGGAGGCCCCGCCGACGGCAGGGGGATCGGCTCGAACCCCGTCGCGAGATGGAAGCGCTGGGACCGGGTGTTGCCGGGCGACACGACAGCGGTGACGGTCCGGCATCCCCGCTTCCCGGCCAGTTCGAAGAAGCGCCCGTAGAGCACCCCGCCGAGGCCGGACCGGCGGTGGTCGGGGGCGACCGCGATGAAGTGGGTGTGCGCCTCCCCCGGTTCGGAGGGCGAGACGATGCCGACCAGGAAGCCGGCGACCACACCCCGGTCGGTCACGGCCGCCAGGCTGGTCGAGTGGAAGTGGCGCAGGAACAGCCGGGGCAGCATGTGGGCCACCGGGCGGCCCCACCAGTCGTCCACCTGGGCGATCAGAGAGGGATAGTCCGACTCCCGGAGTTCACGGATACGCGGTGCGGTCATCTTCGGGCACTGCTCCTTTCCCGGATCACTACCCGGGGCGCTTCCCGGGTCGTTTCCCGGGTCGTTTCCCGGATCACTGTTCCTCGGCTCGGGGCGGTTCGGCCGGCCGGTCCTGCGCGGCCCTCAACTCCCCGTCCACGAAGAGCAGTTGCCGCGCCTTCTCGCGGGCGCCGCACTCGTGCACCAGGCCGACCACCAGAACGTGGTCGCCGAGTTCGATGAACCGCACGGCCCGGCAGGCGAAGTACCCGACGGTCCCGGCGATGCGTACCCCGCCGGTCACCGGCGCGTCCTCGGTACGCACCTCGGCGAAGCTCTCCGCGCCCAGCGGGCGGTTCCGGTTGGCGAACCACCGTGCCAGCTCGGTCTGTTCGGCGGCGAGGACGTTGACGACGAAGCCGCCGGTGCGCTCCACCGGCCCTCTGATCCTGGCGTCGTGCCGCACGCTGAAGGACACCAGCGGGGGTTCGAGCGACAGGGTCGTGAAGGAGTTGACGGTCATGCCGTGCACGTCGGGCCCCAGCCCGCTGGTCACCACGGTGACCCCGGTGGGAAGACATCGGGCCGTGGTGCGCAGGAGTGAGGCGGTCACCGGCTCGGTGGCCGTGGCGTGGATGGTCAACGGAACTCTCCCTCCGCCGGGAGCGCGTCGGCGCCGAGCAGCACCGCGGCCAGATGGGACATGCCGGCGCCGAGCAGGACGTACTCCTCCGGGGTGCCCGGGCCGGTGGCGGGCTCCGGTGCGCCGAGCCGGTCGGCGAGGTGGATCAGCGGGTCGCTGCCCTGGCAGTGGGCGATGCGGCCCACGCTGTCCAGCGCGATCCGCCGGCTGTCGAATCCGACGTCGGCGAGGTACATCTCCATCACGTTGCGCGCGAAGTTGCTGGGCAGGACGAGCGACCTGTCCGGCCGGACGCGGTGCCGGTCCGCCAGGCCGGTGAACAGCTCCCGGTAGGCGGTCAGGCGGGCGGTCAGCCGCTGGTGCGGCGGCGCGTCCCGGCGTTCCTCGGCCGCGCCGTGGTGGGCCATGGCCAGGATCGGCAGCCCGGGTGCGTCGGCGGAGACCAGGGCGGCGGCGGCACCGTCGCTGGCGATCGCCGCGCCGCCGGCCACGAGACGCTCCCCGCCGGTCGAGAGGTCGGCCAGGTCACCGCTGACGACCATGACGTGCCGTGCGGTGCCGTCCCTGACCAGGGAGGCCGCGTTGCCCAGCGCGAACATCGCCGTGGCACAGTCCATCAGCCCGAGCGTGGCGACCGTGGCGCCGGTCATGCCGGTCTCCTGGAGCAGCTCGGCGACATCGCGGTGGGCGCCGCGGTCGTGCGGGAGGGAGTCCGTGGCGAGCAACACCGTGTCCACGGCCTTCCCCGGGACGCCTGCTCCGGCCAGACATTTCTGTACGGCCGCGGCCATCAGCTCCACCAGCGGCGCCTGCGACCAGCGGTAGACGGAGAACCCGGCGGCCGCGGAGGTCAGTTCGGCCGCCACGTCCGGCGCGGCGCTCAGTTCCGGCAGCTCCGTCACAGGAGCCTCGTACTCGCCCAGTTCGTACGCGGCGGCGCACAGCCGCGGCGTACTCACTGTCCGGCCTCTCGCGACGCCCGCCCTGCCGCACCGGACGCCCGCTCCGCCGCACCGGACACCTGGCCCGCCGTACCGGACGCCTGGGCGGCCAGCGCGGTGAAACGGTCGGCCAGGCGCTCGACCGTGCTCCTGTCGTACAGCCCGGTGTCGTACTCGATCCAGCCGGAGGCACCCTCTGGCGCGGGGTGGACCGAGAGCGTCAGGCCGTAGCGGGCCACGCCCTTGTCCACGTCGTACGGGGACACGACGGCGCTCCGTGCGGGTACGACGGAACTCGGCATCGTGCGCGAGCCCTCGGTGGGGCTGTCGAAGACGAACGCCACGTCGAACAGCGGGTGCAGACCGGGGAGTCGGCGTTCGGCGGCGATCAGCTCCGCCGGGTACGACGCGTACCGCAGCCCCCGTGTCGACGCCGTGTGGGCGGCCCTGATCCTCGCTCCCCAGGTGCCGTCGCCGGGATCACGCAGGCGCAGCGGCAGTACGTTGAGCAGGTAGCCGACGGTCTGCTGCGCGTCCGGCCCGTCCCGGTTGGCGGTGAAGGTGCCGAGCAGGACGTCCGGTACGCCGCTGAACTCGGCGAGCGTGGCCCATGCGACGGCCGCCCAGCCGGCGTAGGCGGTGGCGGCCGAGCCCCTGGCCGCTTCGGCGACGCCCCGGGCCACGGTGCCGGAGAGGGTGAGGTCCACCCGTCCGCCGGTGCCGGGGGAAGTCAGCCCCCGGGGGCGGTCGGTGGCGAGCGGGGGCGGGGCGTCCGCCAGTTCCGCCGCCCAGAAGCGGGCCGCCTCCTGGCCCCGCGGTCCGGCCGTCGACTCGGCCTGCTCCAGGGCGAAACGGCCGAAGGGACGCGTCGCGGGAGCGGGAGCGGCCGGGTCACGGGCCAGTTCGTCGAGGAGCAGCTCGAAGGACCAGGCGTCGAAGACCAGGTTGTGGACGACGACGAGCAGCCAGGCCTCCTCCTCGGAGGCGCCCTCGGCGAGGACCACCCGCAGGAGCGGTCCTTCGGCCAGGTCGAACGGCTCGTACGCCAGCTCACGGGCCAGGGCGTGCGCCTGCTCCGGCCCTCCGGGGCAGCGGGTGCGGACCAGCCGCGGAGGCAGGTCCTCGTGCACCACCGGCCGCACCGCGCCGCCGTCCTCCCAGAAGCTGTCCTCCTGGGAGCCGTCCTGCCGGGAGCCGTCCTTCTCGATGGTGAAGGTGGTGCGCAGTGACTCGTGGGCGCGGACGAAACCCTGGACGCGTTCGGCCAGCAGGTCGAGGTCGACCGGGGCCCCGGTCAGGCGCACGGCCTGGCAGACCACGTCCACGGGCCGGCCCGCGGCGGTGCGGTGGGCGCGCCACAACCGCTCCTGGCCCGGGGTCAGCCGCGTTGGCGTGCGGAGGGCCCGGTCACGTAACCGGGCGCGGAGCAGGTCCCGTTGCTCGGGAGTGAGCGTGGCCAGCCGTGCGGCCGAACCCGTGGGAACACCGGCGGTCATGCGTAACGCCTCCGTAGTTCGTTGAGGTGGCTCAGGCTCTCGACGACGAGTTGTTCGTCCACGCCGAAGTCGATGAGGCAGGCGATCTCCGTGACGCCCATGCCTTTGAAGCGGTCGACCACCGCGGTGCAGGAGTCGGGGGTGCCCAGCAGCGCGCCCTTCTCGAAGTACTTGTCGAAGGCGAACTCGATGAGCTGGTCCTGGTCGGCCTCGGACATGTCCCGTACGCCGGCCCCCGGCGCGAGGTTCTTCTTCTGCGAGTCGATGACGGTCAGGAAGGAACGCAGATAGTCCGTGAAGGGCGGCCGGACGGTCTCCCGTACCTCTTCCAGGTCGGTGCCGATGAAGGTGTGCAGCATCAGCGTGACGGTGTGGTCGTCCGGGTCGTGCCCGTAGTCCTGGAGGGTCTTGTGGTAGAGCGCGAGTTTGTCCTCCAGTTCCTCGTTGGTCATGTCGATCAGAGCGGTCAGTACGTTGCAGCCGAGCCGGCCGGCCGTCTCGAAGGTGTCCGGGCTCTTGGTGCAGGTGAGCCAGATCGGCAGCTGGGGCTGGACGGGCTGGGGGTGCAGTTCCAGTTCGACGTAGTTCCCGAGGGCGTCCTGGGCCGAGACCGGGGCGCCTTCCCAGAGTTCGCGGATGGTGTCCACGGCGTCGAAGGTGCGCTGTCGCCTGTCCTGCCAGCCGTCCGGGTTGATGGCGAAGTCCACCGGGCTGAACCCGGTGGCCAGGGCGATGCCGGCCCGCCCGTGGGACAGGTTGTCGACCACCGCCCACTCCTCGGCCACCCGGATGGGGCTGTGCAGGGGCAGTACGACGCTGCCCGCGCGGATGCCGAGGCGCTGGGTGGCGCCGGCCAGCGCGGCTCCCAGTACCGAGGGGTTGGGGTAGAGGCCGCCGAAGCGGTGGAAGTGCCGTTCGGGGGTCCAGATGGCGGTGAAGCCGTTCTCGTCGGCGTACCGGGCGGCGTCGAAGACGAACCGGTACTTGTTCTTCTCGTCGCCGGAGAAGAAGATCAGGCTGAACTCCATGGCTGTCAGGCCTCCTTGACCCGGTCGTCGGTGGGGTCTTCGGTCCGGTCCTGGGTCCGGTCCTGGGTCCTGTCTTCGGTCCTGTCTTCGGTCCGGTCCTCGGTCCGGTCCTGGGTCCGGCCCTCGTGCGGTGCTTCCGACAGCACCTCGGACAGGAGCCGCTCCGCCTCCTCGGGGGCCAGCGCGGCCAGTTCGGCCGCCAGCGCCTCGGTCGTGTCGTCGTCCGCCCCGGTGGCCGGCCCGGTGTCCGCGCGGGCCTCCAGGCGTTGCCGGACGGCGTCGGCCAGCGCCGCGGGCGTCGGTTCGGACAGCACGTCGGCCAGCGGCACCTCCACATCGAAGTACCGGCGGACGTCGGACAGCAGCCGCACGATCAGGAGCGAGTCGCCGCCGTGCTCGAAGATGTCCGCCTCCGGCGACAGGTCCTCGCTGCCGAGCGCCTCCGCGATCAGCCGGGTCACCTGGGCGGTGAGATCTCCGGCGTCCGGGCCGGTGTCCGGCAGGTCCGGGCCGGATGCCGCGGACCCGTCGGCGGGCCGGCCGATCCGGGGGTCCCGCACCCACTGGTCGAGCCGGTGTCCGATGTCCCAGGTGGACACCGCCACATGGGAGACGTCGCGCAGGGTCAGCAAGCGGCGGACGGCTTCCAGGCCCTCCTCGGGCTGGATCGCCTTGTCGTCCATGCTCCGGCCGATCGCGGACAGGGCCCGCTTCTCGTCCTGGTGGTGCTGCCACACGTCCCAGGCGGCGCTGATCCAGACGGTGCGGTCGAGGTCCCGGTTGGCCCGTTCGGCGGCGGCGTCCATGAAGTGGTTGGCGGCGCCGTAGGCCAGCAGCCGCAGTCCGCCCAGGACGCCGGCCAGCGAGGAGAGCAGCAGGCAGAAGTCGATCTCGCGGTCGGCCAATACCTCCTCCAGGGCGATCTGGCCGTGCGCCTTGGGCACGAAGTGCCATCGGCACTGTTCCCTGCCGGACTCGGTGATCGGGCGATCCCAGCGCTCGCCGGGCAGGCCCGCGGCGTGGACCACGCCGTGCAGTGCCCCGTAACGTTCCTCGACACGCTCCACCGCCGTCCGCAGCGCTCGCGCATCGGCCACGTCGGCGTGCACCAGGAACGTGGTGGCGCCGGCGTCCTCCAGGGCGCGCAGGCGGCCGATCCGCAGAGCGGTCTCGTCGTCGGCCTCGTGATCGGCGAGCCACGCGTCCCATTCCGCGCGGTCGGGCAGCGGATCGCGGGTCAGCAGCGCGAGGCGGGCCCCGGTCTCCCGGTGCAGCCAGTGCGCGAGGGTCGAGCCGATCTCGCCGAGGCCGCCGGTGATCAGGTAGACGCCCTCCGGCCGCAGCCGCGAGGAGGCCTCGGCCGACCAGTCCGCGCGCACCGGCCGCAGGTCCGCCACCCAGCGCCTGCCGCCGCGCAGGGTCACCGCCAGCTCGGGCGGCCGGGTGCCGGCGATCTCCGCGGCCAGCGTGCGCAGCGACCGGTCGTCGGGTTCGGCGGGCAGGTCGAAGTGGCGGGCGCCGATGTTGCCGTGCTCCTGGCCGATGACCCGGGCGGCGAGTGCCAGGGGCGCCAGTTCGGCGACGGGCTCGGGGTCGGCGGGGCCGACGGCGTAGGCCCCGGCGCTGATGATGTCGAGTTGGACGGGGTAGGTGACGCCGTGCGCGCTGAGCGCCTTCACCAGGGCGATGAGGCTGTACAGCCCGTGGCGCTGGGCCTGTTCGAACCGTGCCACGCCCCGTTCGGGCGACAGCGCGGTGGTGGACCAGGCGTGCACCATGTGTCCGGGGAGCCGGTCCTCGGCGAGGAGTTCGGCGACGAGGCGGTGGTGGTCCTCCTCGGAGTCGGGCCGCACGGTGAAGGCGGCGCCGTCGCGGGAGTAGCCGCTGCCGGCGGTGACCGTCACCACCTCACCGGTGAAGGAACGCGCCGCGAGCCGGGCGGCGACACCGGCTGTACGCGTACCCGTGCCTGTGCCCGTACTCGTACGCGTACCCGGGCCCGCGTTGGTCTCGGTCTCGGCGTCCGTATCGGCGAAGAGCAGCACCGGCCCGGTGACCGGAGCGGGCTCGGCGTCGAGTGTGCCGACGGCCTGGTGCCACACCGGCGCGGTGAACCACTCGTCAAGCGGCAGCTTGGGCACGGCGGTGGGGCTGCCGCCGCCCGTCCCGGAGAGGGCGCCCGAGCCGGGCTCGACCCAGTAACGGGTGCCCTCGAAGGGGTAGGTGGGCAGCGGGACCTTACGACGCCCCCGGCCGGCGTAGTAGCCCTGCCAGTCCGGGGTCAGGCCGACCGCCCACAGGCGGCCCAGCGCCGCGGTCAGCGCGGTGAGGTCGGCGGCGGGGTCCTTGCCGCGGGCGGCGGAGGTGATCACCGGCATACCGGTCTCCCGGTCCGGGTGGCGCCGGGTGTAGGTGGCCAGGGTGTGCCCGGGGCCCACCTCGACGAAGACCTGGTCCCCTTCGGTGAGCGCCGTGGCCACGTCGTCCGCGAACCGTACCGGCGCGCGGAGGTGGGCACCCCAGTAGGCGGGGTCGGTGGCTTCCTCGTCGCGGATCCAGGTGCCGGTCAGATTGGACAGGAAGGGAATCCGCGGGCGGCGCAGCTCGACCTCGCGCAGCAGCAGGGTGAGGGGTTCCACCGCCGGTTCCATCATCGCCGAGTGGAAGGCGTGGGAGGTGGCGACCTTGCGGTGGGTGATGCCGTCGGCGGTGAGTTTGGCGGTGAACGCCCGCATGGCGTCGTGACTTCCGGCCACCGTGCACACGGTGGGCTCGTTGACCGCCGCGAGATCCACCCCGTCGCCGAGGTACGGGGTCAGCTTGTCGGGGCCCGCCATGACGGCCGCCATCACACCTTCGGGCAGGGCGTCGATCAGCCGGCCCCGCTCGGCGACCACCCGCAGCGCGTCGGGGAGGTGGAACACCCCGGCCAGCGTGGCGGCTACGTACTCGCCGATGCTGTGCCCGATGAGTGCGGCGGGACTGATCCCCCAGGCCAGGTACTGGCGGGCCAGCGCGTACTCGACCGAGAACAGGGCGGGCTGGGTGAGGCGGGTGCGCCTCAGGTCGTACCGCTCGTCCCGGTGGTCGCGCGACACCGGGTGCAGCGCGTCGCGCAGGTCGAAGCCGAGGGAGGGTTCGAGCAGGTGCGCGCACTCGTCGAGGGTCGCGCGGTAGACGGGCAGTTGCTCGTACCAGCCCCGGCCCATGGCGGGGTACTGCGCGCCCTGGCCGGGGAGCAGAAAGGTGACAGGGCGCGGGGCGGGGTGTCCGGAGTCCTGGTAGACGTAACGGGGTTCACCGGTACGCAGCGCGCGGACGGCGGTCCGCCGGTCAGGCGCGGTGACCACGGCCCGGTGGTCGAAGGTGTGCCGCGTGGTGGCCTGGGTGTACGCGGCGTCGTCCAGGTGGATGTCGCCGAGCGAGTTCTCCGGGACGGCGGGGCCAGGTGCGGTGGCCTCCAGGTGGTTCGCGAGTGCCAGGCGTGCCTTCTCCAGCGCGGCCGGGGACTTGGCGGAGACCGGCAGCAGCACCACGGCGGGAGCCGGGGCGGCATCCGGCGTCTCGGCGGCGGCGGGTGGCGCCTCCTCCAGGACCACATGGGCGGTGGTGCCGCCCATACCGGTGGAGGTGACGGCGCAGCGCAGGGCGGAACCGTCGGTCTGCCACGGCTCGGCGGTGGTGGCCACCCGGAAGCGGGAGCCGTCGGCCGCGCACTCCGGGTTCCACGCGGTGAAGTGCGGCATCGGCACGATCGTGCGGTGCCGCAGCATCAGCACGCACTTGATCAGGCCGGCCACCCCGGCCGCGGTGCTCAGGTGGCCGATGTTGGCCTTCACCGATCCCAGGGTGAGTGGTCCGCCGGTGCCGTACGCCTGGCGGGCCGCCGCGAGTTCGATCGGGTCACCCATCCTCGTACCGGTGCCGTGTGCCTCCAGGTAACTGACGGTGGCGGCGTCGACCCCGGCGACGCCGAGGGCCTCGGCGAGTACCGCGGCCTGTCCGGAGACGCCCGGGGCGGTGTATCCCGCGCGGTCGTTGCCGTCGTTGCCCACGGCCGAGCCGAGCAGTACGGCCCACACGGTGTCGCCGTCGGCCAGCGCGTCCTCCAACCGCTTCAGTACGACGACACCGGCGCCGTTGCCGAACACCGTGCCGTCCGCATCGGCGTCGAAGGGCCGTACCCGGCCGGAGGCGGAGGTGATGCCGTCGGGCTCGTACAGGTAACCGGCCTCCTGCGGGAAGCGCAGGGCGACACCGCCGGCCAGCGCCAGGTCGCACTCCTGCGCCAGCAGGCTCTGGGCGGCCAGATGGACGGCGACCAGGGAGGTCGAGCAGGCCGTCTGCACGGCGAGACTGGGGCCGGTCAGTTTGAGGTGGTAGGAGGCACGGGTGGTGAGGTAGTTGGGGTCGTTGCCCATGAGGGTCGCCATGTCCTGCTGCATCCGCTCCAGCGAACCGTTGAAGCCGCGTTCACCGGTCAGCACGTTGTTCAGCAGATACGTGCTGTGCAGCGACCCGGCGAAGACGCCGACGCGGCCCGGGTAGACCTCGGAGTCGTGCCCGCTGTGTTCCATCGCCGCCCAGGCGGTCTGCAGGAACAGCCGCAGCTGCGGGTCCATCCGTTCGGCCTCGCGGGAGCTGAGGAAGAAGAACGAGGCGTCGAAGAGGTCGGCGTCCTCGACGACCGCGCCCCGGCGCACATGGCGGCTGTCGGCGAGGGTCCCCGCGGAGACGCCCGCCGCCTTCAGCCGCTCGTCGTCGAGGTCGGTGATGTGCTCGGTGCCCGCGAGCAGGTTCTGCCAGTAGTCGTGCGGGTTCCGGGCGCCCGGCAGCCGGCAGTCCATGCCGACGACGGCGATGCGTCCGGCCGGGAAGGGGGCTTCCTGAATCTCAGTCATGCGTGCCTCCTGGGGCGGTGCGGCGCTGATCGCCGACGGGCGGAGTGGGATGGATGGTGAATCGGGCGGTGGTGGGTTGGGTCGTGGTGGGTTGGACGGTGGGTTCGGAGCGGGCGGCGGTACGGGCCGCCTGCCGGCGCGGTACGCGGGCGGTACGGCGGCGCAGGCCGCGGGCGGACCCCTGGGCGGCGTCGCCGGACGGCGGCCCGGTGCGTTCCGCCGTCAGCCGGGTGACCAGGCCGGACAGGGCGCGGATGGTCGGGGCGCGGTAGAGGTCGGTCATGCGCAGGGCGGGCGCGAGGGAGCGGGTGAGGCGTTCATGGACGGCGGCCATCCGCAGGGAGGTGCCGCCCAGATCGAAGAAGTTCTCCTCGGGGCCGGGTGCCCGCACACCGAGGACGTCCCGCCAGGCCTCGGTGACGGCTTCCTCCACCGGCCCGTGGGCCGTCGCCCCCCGCGCGACCGCCCCCGGCGCCCCTGGTCCGGAACGCGCGGATCCGGTCGCCGTGAGCGGATCGGGCAGGGCCGCGCGGTCGATCTTGTGGTTGGCCGTCAACGGCAGTTCACGCAGCGGTACATAGGCGGTGGGCACGGCGTGATCCGGAAGCACACGGCGCAACTCGGCTCGTAGCGCTGCGGGTTGAAGCCCCGAACCGCTCTCCGACACCACGTAGGCGGCGAGTTGACGCTCCCCCATGCCGTCGGTGTACGGCGCCACCACCGCCTCGCGCACCTGCCCGAGCTGCTTGAGGGCGGCCTCCACCTCGCCGGGCTCCACCCGGATCCCGGAGATCTTGACCTGCGTCCCCCGGCGCCCACTGAGCAGCAGCGTCCCGTCGTCCAGCCGCCTGGCCAGATCGCCCGTACGGTACGTCCTCCCGTCAGGGGCGGCGCCCGGGGCAAGGTAGTCGCTGACGACGACGAGCTCGCCCTCGCCCGGCCCGTGGACCGTGCGGCCGTCGTCGTCGACGAGCCGGACCTCCGTCTCGGGCACCGCCCGGCCCAGCGGGAACACCCCGGTGGGCGGCCGGTGGGCGGGGTCGGCGACCCGCAGCAGGGCGCAGGAGCACTCCGTGGAGCCGTAGGCCCCGGCCACCCGGCAGTGCGGCTCGAAGTGGCGGCGGCAGGCGTCGAGGTCGGCGAGGTGGAGCGTGTCGCCGCCGAGGGCCAGCATGCGCATGGCGGGCAGCCGGGCTCCACGGGTCTCCATGGCACGCGTCAGGGCCCGGAAGACCGGCAGTGTGGAGTGGTACACGGTGACCTGCTCGTCGGCCAGCCACTCCAACAGGCCGGTGACACCGAGCGCCTTGAGGTCCACCGGGTAGAGCGCGGCCCCGTTCAGGAGCGCGGCGAAGGTGTCCTGGACCGCCGAGTCCCAGCTGTACGCGGACTGCAGGGAGAGCCGGTCGAGGGGGCCGACCCGCAGCCCGTCGGTCCAGACGCGGGTGTGGTGCAGCACGTTGCGATGCGTCTGCGTGACGGGCTTGGGGCGGCCGGTGGAGCCCGAGGTGAAGAGAACGTACGCCTCCGACTCCGGGCGCACGGGACTCCCTCGCAGCGGGAGGCTGTGCGGCGGGAGAGGGCTGTCCGGCAGGAGAGGCCCCTCCTGCCGGAGGTAGTCGTCCCGTACGGGCTCGTGTCGGGCCAGGTCCGCGTACGAGAGCACCGGGCCGAGGCCGGGGCCAGAGCCGGAGCCGGAGCCGAGGCCGGGGCCAGAGCCGGAGCCGGAGCCGGGGTCGGGCTGTTCGTCGGTGATCAGCTGGGCCGACCCCATGTGCCCGGGGCCCGCGACGAGCGTACGGATGCCCGCGTCGGCGGCCATGCCGGCCAGTCGCGGCAGCGGATAGGCGGCGTCCAGCGGCACGTAGGACAGCCCGGCGCGCAGCGCGCCGAGAAGGGCCGCGATCATCTCGGCGCCGTGCGAGAAGAGCAGTCCGACCCGGTCTCCGGGGCGCAGACCGGCGTCGAGCAGCGCGCCGCTCACCCGGGCGGACAACTCCGCGGTCCGCCGGTAGGTCCAGCGGACGTCCGGGGTGACGACGGCCTCCCGGTGGGGGAAGGTCTCGGCGGTCCGCAGGAAGCGGTGGATCAAGGTACCCGCACGGTCGGCGTCCGGGAACGGGCGGTGGCCGGTGTCCACGGTGGATACCGGAACGGTGTCGGTCATGTGCGGCTCTCCTCGGCCGGTTCGTAGGCGAAGACCACCGCCGGGTGGGCGGGACGTCCTCGCAGTTCGGCGTACGCGTCGGCGGCCTGCTCCAGCGGTAGCCGGGGAAGGCCCATCCGGTCCGGGCGGATGGCCCCGTCGGCGATCAGGTCCAGGGCCCGCTGCAGGTTCTCGGTGACGGTCGCCTGTCCCCGCGGCGGGGTGACGTCGGTGTAGCCGCGGGCGTAGGCGAAGTCGCGGTATCCCGCTCCGCAGCGGGCCGCGTACCGCAGGTCCAGGTTGCCCAGGTCGACGCTGAACTCGACCCGCGCGGCGAAACGTCCCACGCCGACCACCCGTGGCCGGACGGGAGCGCGGGAGGCCCAGCGGGCCGCCTGGGCCAGGGTGTCGCTCGCCTCTCCGGTACCGCAGAGGAAGACGCAGCGGGAACTCCCGGCCGGGGCCGGCGGGCCGGGCGGGAAGGGCGTCTCCCACACCGGCACGCCCAGCGCCCCGGCCGTACGCAGACGGCCGGCGTGCAGGTCGGTGACGGTGACCCGGTGCCCGGCCGCGGCGGCGGTCTGGGCGATCAGCAGTCCGACCATGCCCGCGCCGACGACCGCGACCTCGTCCCCGGGCCGCAGTTCGGCGCGGTCGACGGCGTGCACGGCGGTGGCGGCCAGGTTGGCCACGACCGCGTCGGCCAGGTGCACGGTGTCGGGCACGCGTCGGCACAGCCGGTAGGGCACGACGACCACATCGCCGTGGGTGGCCTCGCCCCAGCCCATCGCGGTCACCCGGTCGCCCACGGCGAAGCCGGTCGCGCCGGGGCCGACGGCTTCCACCGTGCCCGCCGAGCAGTAGCCCAGCGGGAAGGTCTCACCGGTGCCCATCAGCCGGTCCAGGTAGTGCAGTTCGGTGCCGGGACTGATCAGGCTGTACGCCGCGCGGATGCGCAACTCACCGGTGCCGACCGGTCCGACGCCCACCTCGACCGGCTCGGGCAGCGCGCCCCGGCCGGCCAGCAGCCGTCGCGACAGGACCGGACGGGTGTCGACGGCGGGGGTCATCGGTCACTCCCTCGTTCGGCGGCGGTCAGCCGCTCCGACGGCCGGTCTGCCGGCCGCTTCGTCGGCCGGTCCGGCTGCCGGTCCGTCCTGTGCTCCGCCGACCGATCCGACGCCCGGTCCCTCGTCCGATCCGACGCACGGTCCGCCGACCGATCCGACGTACCATCCGTCGCCCCGTCCTGGCCGGGTACGGCGAGCCATCGCTCGTCCGGGACGATGTCCAGTTCCTCGCGGTGACCGGGGATCGGGCCGTGCGGTACGGGCCTGCCGGACCTCTCGTACGAGGCGCGGCGGTTGCGTTTGCGCTCCAGGCCGAGGTTGAGCCCGGACAGGTCCGTGGGGCTGCCGGTGAAGAAGCCGTGGTCCCGGGCCGCGGCGACCGCGGCGGCACCGGCCTCGGTACGGACGAACACCCGGCCGTGCTTCAGCTCGCGCGCCCCCTCCACGCTGGCGGCGAAGATGTTGGGATCGCCGTCGCTGACACTGACGTCGGCCAGACCCGACAGCCAGTCCCCGCACGCCAGACAGCGGTACGTCTTGTTCTTCGCGAAGTCCCGTACGGCCTGCCAGAACGCCACCCGGTGGTCGCCGCCGTCCCGGGTGCCGATCGCGATCTCACCGGGGTAGTCGCCTTCGCGGTAGCGGAGCCGGACCACGGAGTCGACCGGGACCAGCGCGCGTTCCTCGATGACGGCCCGGGTGCCCTCGGGGCGGGTGCTGGACGAGCAGGCGGGTTCGACCGCGAGCACGACGTGGTCGCGGGCCCAGCGACCGGCGGCGGTATCCATGGCCTGGAGCTTGCGCAGCGCCTGGATGTGGCAGGCGACACCGACCACGGCCACGTCGGCGTCGGGTTCGGTGAGCATCACGTCCCGGAGCGCGCCCAGGTAGGGGGCGAGCTGGTACGTGGACTGCGCGGTCTCCGCCAGCATCCCCGGCTCCCGGATCAGGGCGGGGGCGGCCCGCCAGGGCTGCTCCGGGTCCCGGCCCATCGTCAGTACGACGTCCGTGCCGAGCACCGCGAGGGCGGTCTGCAGGAGTGCGGTGAGGCTGCCGCCGCTCGCGGACGCCTCGAAGACGAGGGGGTCGAGCGCGTGGCCGGCGAGCACCTCGGAGAAGATGCCGGTCCACCGTTCCCCCGGGGTACGGCTCCGGCCGAACAGCCTTGTCTCGGCGGCCGGGGTGCCCGGGTCCGCGCCGGGACAGACGTCCAGGCAGTCGCGGCAGTCACCGCAGTCGGACTCGGTCCAGGACGGTTCGGTGAGGACCGGTTCAAGGCCCGAGAAGCCCACCACCCCGGCCGGGCAGGCGAGTTGGCAGGCGCCGCACACGGTGCACAGGTCGTTCTGCAGGACGGCTTCGGAGAGTTGCTGGAACGTCATCGCAGGGCCCCTCCCCGATCGGCGTCTCGCCGGTCCACATTTCGCCGGTCCGCGTCTCGCCGGTCCGCGTCGGAGACCGCGGTGGTGAGGCCGTCGAGGAGGAACCCCAACTCCTCCTCCGTCAGCAGGGCAGGGGGGACGACCTTGACCGTGGCGCCTTCGGCTCCCCCGCCGAACAGCAGCAGCCGGGCCTGTGACGCGGCCTCGATGACGGCCTTGGCGCGGGCCGGGTCGGGTCGGCCGTGCCGCGTGCAGTCGAAGGCCGCCAGGGCCCCGGCGGTGCGCACGGAGGTCATCCACGGGTGGTCGGCGGCCAGTTTGCCGAGCCGGTCGTCGAGCCGTTGCCCCAGGGTCCGGGCCCTGGCCGGCACGTCCTGGGCGACCAGGGTGTCGAGGACCGCCGAGGCGGCGGCGCAGCACAGCGGACTGCCAGAGTACGTCGACGTCTGCACCCCTGGGGGCAGCGCGTCCATGACCCGCTGTTCGCCCAGTACGGCACTGACGGGGAAGCCGTTGCCCAGCGTCTTGCCGACCAGGGTCAGATCGGGGGTCTCGGCCATGAGTTCGGCCGTGAACATCCGCCCGGCACGGCCGAGTCCGGTGTAGATCTCGTCCAGCACCAGCAGGGCGCCCCGGTCGTGCGCGGCCCGGGCGATCCGGTCCAGCAGTGCCGGGGCGACGGTCAGTATCCCCTCGGTGACCTGGATCGGCTCCAGGACGACGGCGGCCACTCCCCCGTGGAGTTCGGCCTCGTCCAGTGCCGCGGTCAGGTCCGCCAGGAAGGCCGCCGTTCCGCCCGATGCCTCAACACCTGGGCGCGGACCGTCCTCGTACGCTCGCCGGGGATCGGGCAGCGCGGCGGTGAACACCGGACCGGGCGACCCGGCGCTGAACTGCTTGAACTCGGCCCGCCAGGTCAGTGCCAGGGCCCCGGCGGTCTTGCCGTGGTAGGCGTGGCGGAAGCTGACGACGGACCGGTGTCCGGTCGCCGCGCGGGCCACTTTCAGAGCGGCCTCGACGGCTTCCGCGCCGGTCACGGTGGGCAGCACCGCGGGCTCCCGGTACGGGGACAGCTCGCCCAGTCGCCGGACCATCCGTGTACGCGGGTCGGAATTCAGCTTGCAGCCGGTGTGGACGAGCCGGGTCAACTGGGCGGCGGCGGCCTCGACGACCGCCGGATGCTGGTGGCCCAGGGTGGCCGCCCCGCTGCCGGAGGTGCCGTCGAACCAGGCGGTGCCGTCGGCGGTACGCAGCCAGGGGCCCCGGCCGGAGCTGAACGCGGGGCCCGCCGTGGTGCCGGTCGACCGCGCTTCGTACGCCGTCCGTAATCGATTGCTGTTCATCACAGGGTGACCTCATGGATCGCGGCGCCGACCGCCCGCAGGACGTCGGTGAAGCCAGGGAAGGACGTGGTGTGGCAGGCGCCGCCGGTGATCGTGGTGCGCCCGGGCAGAGCGGTGGCCAGGGTGGCCGCGGCCATGGCGATGCGGTGATCCTCGAAACCGGGCACGGTCCGGGCGGACAGCACGGCGCTGCCGCCCTCCCGGGGCCCGCCCTCGCGCGGCCCGCTCACCCGCGGGCCGCCTGCCCACAGGCCATCCCCCGTCGGGCCATTCACCGTCGGTCCGTCCGCCCCCCGGCCGTGCACCGTCAGGCCGTCCGGTTCCACGGTGACGCGCGCGCCGAAGGCGGTGGCCATCCGCGCGGTCGTGATGAGCCGGTCCGTTTCCTTGAACCGCAGTTCTCCGGCGCAGCGGATCCTCGAAGTGCCGGGCAGCCGGGTCGCGACCGCGGCGAGCAGCGGCACCTCGTCGATCAGGGCGTGCAGGGTCCCGGGATCGTCGGCCGTCACCGCCCTGACGCCGTCAAGCCCGGCCCTCGTGACGACCGTACCGACAGGTTCGCCGCCCGCGGTGGTGCGCAGGTCCTGGTAGTCGATGGCTGCCCCGGCGCGGCGCAGGACGTCGAAGAAGCCGGTCCTGGTGGGGTTCAGGCAGACGCCGGGGATCCGCAGTTCTCCGCCGTCGCCCCGCAGCAGATGTGCGGCGACCGGGTAGGCCGCCAGCGACGGGTCGCCGGGAACCTCGATGTCCGAGGGCACGGAGCAGGGGCCGCCGTCGTAACCGACCACGCCGGGACCCTCGGTCAGCCGCGCTCCGAACGCGGCGAGCATCCGCTCGGTGTGGTCCCGTGAGCGGACGGGGTGGCACAGTTCGGCCGGTACGCCGGCCGCGACCGCGCCGAGCAGGACCGCCGAACGGGCCTGGGCGCTGCCGACGGCCAGCTCCACCCGCCGGGAGCGGTGCACCCTGCCGCCCACGAGCACCGGCAGTCGACCGGGGTGGCCCAGGTAGCGGATTTCCGCGCCCAGTTCGTTGAGAGGGGTGACGATCCAGTCCATGGGGCGGTGCCGCAGCACCTCGTCCCCGTCCACGACGGCACCGCGGCCGATGCCCGCGAGCACCCCGATCAGCAGCCGGGCGGCCGCGCTGGAACCCGCGGTCTCCAGATAGGGGATGCCGTCCGGCCCCTGCGTGATTCCGTCCGGCCAGTGCGGGATCCCGTGGTGGGGGCGCACCTCCTGGGGGACGGGGGCGGCGCGGCGCACGGTGAGGACGTCTCCCTCGACGAGGGTGTCCAGACCCAGCGCCCGCAGGGCCGGGAGGAGCGCGCGGACCGCGCCGCCCAGATTGGCGTTGCGGATCGTGAGCCGCCGCGGCGCGCCGGGGAGCAGGGCGGCCAGCAGCGCGCGGTGGCTGACCGACTTGTCGCCGGGCACCTGAACGGCGGTTGCCGCGGCGCTTGTTCTGCCGCCCTCCACGACGAGGTCGGGCGAGATGGTCGCGGGCCTGTCATGACCCTTCACTTCCAGCACGGACACACTCCCATGGCGACCGGACAAGATCGGCCGCCGGAATCGAGACGGACTGGGCGGCACCGCTCGGTGCGCGGCCGCCCGGCGGCACGAGGCCGCTGCAGGTGTAAGGGGGATTCGTGCACGAGGTGCGCGCGTACGAGGTGTGCGTGTACGCGGTGTTCGGGTGCACGGTGTTCGGGTGCACGGTGTTCGGGTGCACGGTGTTCGCGCATGACGTTCGTGCGCGATGTTCGTGCGAACGCGCCTAGGGGGGCCGAGGCAGGGGGCCGCCGCTCATGCTGCGGAAGGCCGGCCGGTCTCGCTCGGTCAGTGTGTCCAGACGGGCAGTTCGGTGATCTCCAGCACCGCGGCGGTCCACACGAAGCCGACGCCCATGCCGACCATCAGTACAAGGTCACCCTCGTGCAAAACACCGGTACGCACCTGGTGTTCGAGTGCAAGGAACTGGTCGCTGTTGGCGAGGTGGCCGATGCGCCTGCCCCACTGCCAGGCGGTGCGTTCCACGGGAAGCCCCAGCGGCTGCAGGAACACCCGGGTGAGCATCTCGTGTCCCAGGTTCGACACCAGCACCTGGGCGATGCCGTCCAGTTTGGTGCCCGCCTCGGACAGCGCGCACTCCACCGCGGCGACGACCTGGGCCTCGAAACGGCGCTGCACCTCGGCCGGTGGAGTGGTGCGCAGGAAGGCCTTCTTGGCCGGGGCGGCGTCCAGGGGTTTGCGCCGCAGTGTCGCCGACGCCAGCGACCCCTCGCCCCGGTGCATCTGTTCCAGCTCGGAGTCGGCCCGTGTCGCGACGCCGAGGACACGGGCGGTGCCCCGTCCGCGGGACATCACGACGGCTGCCGCGCCGTCGCCGAAGACCATGCCCTTGTTCGTCCGCCAGCGGTCGAAGTCGCCGTCGAACCGGTCCGCGCACGTGAGCAGCACCGCCGTGTCCGCGTGCTGCCCCAGGTGGTTCCTGGCCAGGCCGAGCGCGAACAGGCCGCCGTTGCAGCCCTGCTGGATCTCCAGTGCCGGGGCTCCGGCACCGACGGCGTACCGTTCGACGTACGACGCCGCGGCCCAGCCCTCCGGGCCCTGGCGGTACGCGGTGGCGTGCAGCAGGAGGCTGACGTCCTGCGGGCGGTGCCCGGAGCGCGACAGTGCCTGCCGGCCCGCTCTGACAGCCATCTCGGCCGGTGAGAGCAGGGTCTCCACGGCCACCGCGTCCAAGCGGTCCTTGGCGTTCCAGGCCCGTTCGTAGCGGCCGTCCGCGACCGCTTCCGTCACCGTGGTCCGGTCGGCGGGCACGTAGCCGCCGATGCCGGAGAGGTAGACGTCGTCCACTGTTCGCGACCCCCGTTGGTCGTCATGGATCCCGGCCGTCACTGATCCCGGCCGTCATCGGTCTTGGTAGTCACAGGTCTCGGTCGTCATAGGTCAACGGCCGTGATCGTCGGCGCACTCGACCGTCGGCCGACTCGGCCGTCACCGGTCGAACAGGTCGGGCTCCTCGTGGAGGACCTGGTCCCGCAGCGGCTGGAAGTTGATCCAGCCCATGTCGTCGTTGCCGAGCTGGTCCCGTGCCGCGCAGGCGGTCCTGTGGTCGATGTGGACCACCCGGCCTGCGGCCTTGGCCAGCAACTGCGCCTGGCAGGAGCGCTCCATCGTGATGAACCACCAGGCGGCGGCCTCGACGGAGCGCCCGACGGTGAGCAGCCCGTGGTTGCGCAGGATGACCGCCTTGTGGTCACCGAGTGCGGCGGCGATGCGCTTGCCCTCCTCCAGGTCGGTCACCACGCCGTTGTAGTCGTCGTAGAGACCGTGCGCCTCGTAGAACGCGCAGGCGTCCTGGGTCAGCGGCTCCAGCATCGCGCCCATGGACGCCAACGCCTTGCCGTGGAGGGAGTGGCTGTGCGCCGCGGACACCACCTCGGGGCGGGCGCTGTGGATCCGTGAGTGGATGGCGAACGCCGACTCGTTGACGTGGTGGCGTCCCTCGACCACGGCGCCCTGCCCGTCGACGAGGACCAGGTCGCCCATCCGGATGTGCTTGAAGGAAACCCCGTAGGGGTTGGCCCAGAAAAAGTCCGTGTGTTCCGGATCGCGGGCGGTGATGTGCCCTGCGGTTCCTTCTTCGAAGCCGAACCTGCCGAAGAGGCGGAATGCCACCAGGAGACTCTCCTGTCGGTGTTTCCGTTCTTTCTTTACATCTTTTGCATCCTCGTACGACCGCGGCCAACGAAAGGACAATTGATCTTTCGGTATTGGCTTGAGATCATGAAGACCCATGCGTCGACTCCACCCCCGTGGATTTTGACTGAGCCGATTCTCGCGTATGCCAGGCATCGCCTAGATCGCCTTGGAGGCTACCCCAGAGTCGCCGAGCCGTGTCAATCCCGTTATTGCAAAGAGCGGTTTTGCGAGCGCCTCAATATCATTGCGGACAATGGCCGGATCGAGTTGCCGGAATGATTTCCTCAGGTCGGACAAACCCACCACGAGATACCGCCCGTGGTGTGGAGTCACAGACTCCTCGATGAAATTTCAACATCATGTTTGTCATTTTTTGTCCAGAAAATTCCGATATATCTTCATAGATGATCAGGTAGTGACCCTCAAAGCGGTGGCTGATTCTGCCGCCTGGTCCTTACAGTCGGCATATGCACGCTGCGGTTACTGACTCTGTTCACTCCTTGTGCGACGACTACGTCACCCGCCACGCAGACCTGGACCCGGTCGCCGCCACCGTTCGAGGCATCCCCGGCCAGGAGAGCCGGCTCACCGACTACTCACCCGAGGGCCACCGGGCCCGTCACGAACTGAACACCTCGACACTGCGCGCCGTGGCCGCCGCCCGGCCGCGGGACGCCGCCGAGGCCACCGCCCGCACGGTCTTCGCCGAACGCGTGGGCATGGAGGTGGAGATCCACGACGCCGGACTCGACAGCGCCGCGCTCAACGTCATCGAGAGTCCGGTACAGCTCCTGCGCTCGGTCTTCGACCTGATGCCCACCCGCACCCCGGCCGACTGGGCGGTGATCGCGTCCCGGCTGGCCCGGGTCCCGGAAGCCGTGACGGGCATTCAGGAGGGCCTGCGGTACGCCGCCGCCCGCGGCACGGTGGCGGCGCTGCGCCAGGTCACGGGGTGTGCCGCGCAGTGCGAGAGCTGGGCGGCGGGGTACTTCACCGCGCTGACCGCCGACGCCGACGTGCCGGCCGCGCTCCGCGCGGACCTGGACGCCGGCGTGCGGGCGGCCTCCGCGGCCTACTCCGGACTGGCCCGCTTCCTGCGCACCGAACTGGCCCCGTCGGCACCGGTCAAGGACGCCGTCGGCGCCGACACCTACGCGTTGTGGCTCCGCTATTTCACCGGCGCCGTGCTGGACCCCGTCGAGGTCCACGCCTGGGGCTGGCAGGAGTTCCTCGCCATCAAGGCCGAACTGCGGCGGGTGGCCGACCGGATCGCGCCAGGTGCCGGCCCGCGCGGGGCGGCCGCCGTACTCAATACCGATCCGGCCTGGCTGGCGGAGGGAACGGAAGGGTTCCGGCGCTGGGCACAGGATCTCTCCGACGCCACCTCGGCCGAACTGCGCGGGTCGCATTTCGACATCCCCGCACCCCTGGCGACGCTGGAGTGCCGGATCGCGCCGGCGGGCGGCGGCACGTACTACACCGGCCCCTCGGACGACCTCTCCCGGCCGGGCCGGGTGTGGTGGTCGCTGCCCGCGGGCCGGTCCCACCACCCCACCTGGCGCAAGGTCACCACCGTGTACCACGAGGGCGTTCCCGGCCATCATCTGCAGGTCGGCACCGCCGTGCTGCGGGCCGGCCGGCTCAACCGCTTCCAGCGGCTGCTGTGCCATGTGTCGGCCCACAGCGAGGGCTGGGCCCTGTACGCGGAGCGGCTGATGCGGGAACTGGGCCACCTGAAGGACGACGCCGCCCTCATGGGCATGCTGGACGCGCAGCTGTTCCGCGCGGCACGGGTGGTCATCGACACCGGTATGCACCTCGAACTGCCCGTCCCGGCCGGTGTCGGCTTCCGCGAGGGCGAACGCTGGACGCCGGAGCTGGGCCGGGCCTTCCTGCTGACCCGCACGCTCATCGATCCGGGCGGTGTGGACGAGGAGATCGACCGTTATCTGGGCTGGCCGGGACAGGCCCCCTCGTACAAGCTCGGCGAGCGGGTGTGGCGCGCCGCCCGCGACGAGGCCCGCCGCCGCCATGGGCCGGCGTTCGACGCCAAGGTGTTCCACAGCCGCGCGCTGGGTCTGGGCGCCATGGGCCTGGACACGCTGCGCGAAAGTCTGGCGGCCCTGTGAATCACCATTCCGTTTGAGGCTCTTCGCCCATGCATGACAGAGGCGAAGTATCCGTACATCGTGCAGGCCATGCCGTCGATCCACGAATAGGGGGAGCTGTGCGTTTCTCACGGAACTGTATGACCGCCCCATTCCGGGGATCACCGTGGAAGTCCGCTCGGGCGGAGACCGCCAGAAATAATTCACCACGAAGGCAATCCGGGCCCGGCCCGGCCCCGTATACAAGAAGACACTAGGTCTCTGCGGGCTTCTCCGGTTGCCCGCGACCTCTACAGGTCGCCTCAGAACTCTTCAGGGCTCTTCAGGTCTCTTGAGGTTTTCTTGAGGTTCTTCTCCCGCACATCTCCCCAGATCCCCTTCGGCGTACGACCGCCGCTTCACCGGCATGGGGTCGCCCCGAAAGAATCCAGGAATTGGCGGTACGCGCACCATGCTCGATTCCCTCGCGCGGGACATCCTCGCGCACGACCGGCATACACCGGACGCTCCGGCACTGCTGTGGAACGGCACCACGCTCACCTACGGCGATCTTGCCGCTCTCGCGGACACGGCCGCCGTCCGGCTCGCCGCGCCGGACCTCCGCGGGGACGCCCCGGTCGCGGTCCGCGCGGTGAAGTCCCCCGCGTCCATCGCCCTGGTGCTGGCCTGTCTGCTCGCCCGGCGGACCGTTCTGCTGCTCTCCCCCGACCTGGGTCACCTGGCCGCGGCCCGGCTGGCGGAACGGGCGGGCTGCGGCGGCCTGTTGGTGCCGGGCGCGGACGGCGAGGCCGACCTCGAACCGGTCCCGGTCCCGGTTCCGGTGCCCGCCCGGCCGGCGCCACCCGGCGCCGCCCTGCTGCTCACCACCTCGGGCTCGACGCAACTGCCGAAGACCGTCCGTCTGAGCCACACCGCGCTGGACCGGTTCACCCGCTGGGCCGGGAGTGCCTTCCCGCTCGGCCCGGGCCACCGGGTGCTCAGCTACGCCCCGCTGAACTTCGACCTCAGCCTGTTCGACGTCTGGGCGACCCTGCGGCACGGCGGCTGCGTGATCCCGGTGGACCCCGGCCGGGCCGCCGACCCGCGTCACCTGGTGAGGCTGTTCAGGGAGAGCGGGCCCGAGGTCGTCCAGGCGGTGCCGATGCTGTTCCGGCTGCTGGCCGAGGCCGGGACGGACGCGGAGCCCTTCACCTCGGTCCGCCATGTGCTGCTCACCGGCGAGCACACCCCACGTTCCCTGCGCGGCCGGCTGGCGCAGCTTTTTCCCCGGGCCGAGTTCCACAACGTGTACGGCTGCACGGAGACCAACGACAGCCTGCTGTACTCGTGCGGCGCGCGGGAGGCCGCCGACCTGGAGGCGCTGCCGCTGGGCGGTCCGCTGCCGGGCGTCCGGGTCCGGCTGGTCAGCGACGGCCGTGACCTGGACGGTCCTGGCACCGGCGAACTGCTCGTGCACACCCCGTTCCAGGCGGACGGGTACCTGGGCGCGGGGGACCCCGACGACAGGTTCGTACGTCCCGCGCCGGGCATCTCGGAGCCGGTCTGGTTCCGGACCGGCGATCTGGTCCGGCGCGACACCGAGGGCCGGTTGACCCTGGTCGGGCGTGACGACTTCCAGGTCAAGGTGGGCGGCGTCCGGGTCAGCCCGGAGGCCGTGGAACAGGTGGCGCAGAGCCACCCCGAGGTCATGGAGGCCGCGGTGGTCGCACTCGCGGCACCCGGCACCGACACCGGCCCCGGCCCCGGCCCCGGCAATGACACCAGCACCGATCCCGGCCTCGGCACCAACACCCGCCTGCACGCCCTGGTGCGGGTCGCCCCCGACTGCACGGTGACCGGCCTGCACCTGCTCACGCACTGCTCCGCCTGGCTGCCCCGGGCGGCCGTCCCCACCGTTCACCTCACCCGCGAACCGCTGCCCACCGGCATCACCGGCAAGGTCGACCGCGCCCGGGTGCGGTCCGTCCTCACGGCCAGGCTCGCGGCCAGGCACCACACCCACGCCCGTACCGACCGACCCACCCAACCGGAGCCCTCAGCATGAGCCTGCGGCACGAGATCACGCGGCACATCGTCGCCACCTACCTGCCCGACACCTCCGCCGCCGACCTGGAGCCGTCGCTGGACCTGTTCGACACGGGGGTGCTGAACAGTCTCCAGCTGCTGGAGCTCATCGGCTGGCTGCGGGAGCGCTACCGCCTCCCGATCGAGGACCTGGACCTGTCGCTCCAGTCCTTCCGGTCGGTGGCGGCCATCCAGGACTTCATCGAGACGAACACGCCCACCGGCGCCACCTACACGACCGGCACCACCGGCGGAAAGACGCACTAGGGGAACGACATGCTGATACGTACGAAGGAAGAGGCTCTGGTCGTCGAGTGGGGCAACGGCCTGAGCCACCGCCTGCTGCTGCAGGCCGACCGGATGGGCTTCTCCTTCTGTCACACCGTGGTACGTGCGGGCACGAAGTCACGCCTTGAGTACCGCAGGCATCTGGAGGCCTGCTACTGCATCACCGGCCGGGGATGGATCTCCCTGCCCGACGGCAGCGCCACCCACGAGCTGCGCCCGGGCGTCCTGTACGCCCTGGACCAGCATGACGCGCACTTCCTGATCGCCGCGCCGGACGCCGACCTGGAGCTGATCAGCGTCTTCAACCCGCCCCTGCAGGGCGGCGAGCGGCACAACCTCGACCAGGACGAGTTCTCGCACTACTGACGGGTCACCGACGGAGTCACCATGAGGCACTGGACAGACGAGCAGAGGGCGCTGCGGACCACCGCGGAGGCCATCGGCGCGGACGTGGGCGCCGGACACACGGCGCGGGACGCCCGCGGCGAGTTCGCGTGGGACGGCTGGAGACACCTGCGCGACATCGGGCTCTTCGGGACCCCGTTCGACAGCGCCTGGGGCGGCTCGGGCCTCGACCTGCCGACCATGATGTACGTCTTCGAGGGCCTGGGGTACCGCTGTCCCGACGCCGGGCTCGTCTTCTCCGCGTGCACGCACATCGTGAGCACCGGCGTCCCCCTGCAGCGGTTCGGTTCGAAGGAGCTGAAGGCCCGGTATCTGCCGAGGGTGTGCGCGGGCGACGTGATCGGAGCGCACGCGATCACCGAGCCGGACGGCGGCTCGGACGTGCTCGCGATGCGCACCACCGCCAGGCGGGAGGGCGAGGAGTTCGTACTCGACGGCGGCAAGGCCTTCGTGACCAACGGTCCGATCGCCGACCTCGTGGTGGTGTACGCGCGTACCGGTGCTCCCGGACGCCTCGACGGCATCACGGCGTTCCTGGTCCCGACGGACACGCCGGGGGTGGCGCGGGGCCGCCCCCTGGCGAAGATGGGTCTGCGGACGTCACCGCTGTCCGAGCTCTTCCTGACGGACGTGCGGATACCCCGCTCGCAGGTGCTGGGCACGGTCGGATCCGGGTTCCTGGTCCTCGACGAGGTCATGAAGTGGGAGATCCTGTGCGGCTTCGCCGGGATCCTCGGCGAGATGCAGCACCGGCTGGAGCGCTGCGTCGAACACGCCCGCGGCCGTACCCAGTTCGGCCGGCACATCGGCGCCAACCAGGCGGTCTCGCACCGCATCGTCGACATGCAGATAGGCCTGGAGACGTCCAGGAAGTGGCTCTACGACACGGCGGACAAGTTCACCGCGCGGGAGAGCGTCGCCACCGATCTCGCCATCGCCAAGCTGGTGGTGAGCGAGGCCAACGTCTCCTCCGCCCTGGCCGCCGTACAGATCTTCGGGGGACACGGCTACACCGCGGAGTACGGCCTCGAAGGGGATCTGCGCAACGCGATCGCCGGAACGATCTACTCGGGCACCTCCGAGATCCAGCGCGAGCGGCTGGCGGCCTTCCTCGGACTGTCCCGGGCGGCCGACGCCCGGGACGTGAAGGAGCAGACGACATGACGACCGAGACCGGCACGGGGCTGCGGCCCACGCGGTTCCTGGACCACCGGTCGCCGGTGGTACGGGAGTTCGTCGGCGAGGCCCTGCGCACGACGGACCCCGGCAACCCGGTGGACGCCGCGGTGGCCCTCTACTACGCCGTGCGCGACGGCATCCGCTACGACGTGTACGACTGCGACCTGTCCGCCGACGGCCTCAGGGCCAGCAGCGTCATCGAACGCGGCGCCGGGTTCTGCGTCCACAAGTCCATCGTGTACGCCGCCGCGGTGCGCGTTGTGGGGATCGAGAGCCGGCTCGTCTACGCGGACGTGCGCAACCATCTCGCCTCGCCGCGGCTGCGCACGCTGATGGGCGGTGACGTCTTCCGCTTCCACAGCCTGACCTCCGTACGGCTGAACGGCGCCTGGGTCAGGGCGACTCCGGTGTTCAACGCACTGCTGTGCACGCTCTACGGCATCAAGCCGCTCGACTTCGACGGGCGGACGGACAGCTACTACCACCCCTACGACGAGCAGGGCAGGCGCCACATGGAGTTCCTGGCCATGCGGGGCGAGTTCGACGACTTCCCGTACGCGGAGGTCGTCGGCGGCATCCGGGAGGCGCACCCCCTGCTGTTCGCGGGCTCGCACACCACGACCGCGGGCTCGCTCGTGTCCGAGGCCGCCGAGGTGACCGGGACGACCCCGGTGGAGGGACCCTGACATGCGAAAGACGAAGTTCCTGCTGGGTGAGGAAGACACACCGACCCACTGGTACAACCTCGCGGCCGACCTCCCGGGAGGCCCGCTCCACGCCGCTCTCAACCCCGCTACCCGGGAGCCGCTGACCCGCGCGGAGATGGCGGCCACCATGCCCGAGCCGCTGATCGACCAGGAGACCAGCACCGCCCGGGAGATCGAGATACCGCAGGAGGTGCGCCGCGCCTACACCTTGTGGCGCCCCTCCCCCCTGTTCCGGGCGCACCGGCTGGAGCGCGCCTTGGACACCCCGGCCCGTATCTACTACAAGTACGAGGGCGGCGCCCCGACCGGCAGCCACAAGCCCAACACCGGTATCCCGCAGGCGTACTACAACAAGCTGGCGGGCCGGACCGGGCTGGTCACCGAGACCGGCGCGGGCCAGTGGGGCAGCGCGGCGGCCCTGGGCGCGGCGTTCTTCGGGATGACCGCCAAGGTCTTCATGGTCAAGGTGAGTTACCGGCAGAAGCCCTACCGCCGGGCACTGATGGAGACCTACGGCACCGAGTGCGTGGCGAGCCCCAGCACGCGCACGGCGGTCGGCCGGAAGATCCTCGCCGACGACCCGGACAACCCCGGCAGCCTCGGTATCGCCACCTCCGAGGCGCTGGAGACGGCGGCCGAGGACCGGTCACTGGGGTACGTGCTCGGCAGCGCCGCCAACCATGTGCTGCTGCACCAGACCGTGATCGGCCAGGAGGCCGTGCGGCAGATGGAACTGGCCGAGGACCACCCCGATGTCGTCATCGGCTGTGCGGGCGGCGGCAGCAACCTGGCCGGGCTGGCCTTCCCGTTCCTCGGTGCCCGGCTGCGGGGCGGCAGGCCCGTACGGATCATCGCCGTGGAACCGGCCGCCTGCCCCACCCTGACCAGGGGCACGATCGCCTACGACTACGCCGACTCGGCCGGGCTGGGTCCGCTGTTCAGGATGCACACCCTCGGCCACGGCTTCGTCCCGCCGCCGGTGCACGCCGGAGGGCTGCGGGCCCACGGCATCGGCCCCGCGGTCAGCCGGGCCGTCGAGGACGGGTTGATCGAGGCGACGGCCGTGGGGCAGGTCGGCTGCCTGGAAGCGGGTGTCCGGTTCGCCCGTACCGAGGGCATCCTGCCTGCCCCGGAGTCCACCCATGCCCTTCGGGTCGCCATCGACGAGGCGCTGCGCTGCCGTGAGGAGGGGCGGTCCCGGGCCATCCTGTTCGGCCTGTCCGGGCACGGGCACTTCGACCTGGCGGCCTATCAGAAGTACGCCGCGGGTGAGCTGACCGACGGCGAGGCCGACAGCCACGGGCTGGCGACGGCCGCCGCCGGCATCCCGGGGGTGGGCGCGGCATGAGCGCACAGTCGTCCCCCGCGTACGCCGCCGCCCGCGCCACGGGCCCGGCCACCCGGGTCGCCGTGGTGGACGCCGACGGCATGGGCGCCTTTCTGCCCGCCGCGCTGGCCCGCGAGGGCGTACGGAGCGTGCGGGTACGGTCGGACGCCCCGAACCCGCACCTGTCACCCCGGCCGGACCGGTCGGGGTGTTCCGGCCCGTCCTCGGAGGTCACGCACCGCGGTGACCTGACCGCCACCGCCGACGCGCTGCGCCGCTGCGGGGTGGACTTCGTCGTCGCCGGGGCCGAGTCGGGCGTACTGCTGGCCGACGCGCTGTCCGCCGAACTCCGCACGCCGGGGCACGGCATGCGGCGGCCGTCGGCCCGGCGGAACAAGCACGAGATGGCCTGCGCGGTGCGGGAGTACGGACTGGCCACGGCGGCCTGCCTCGCCACCGACAGCGCCGACGAGGTGGCCGCGTGGGCACAAGGGCACGGCCGGTGGCCGGTCGTGCTCAAGCCACTGGCCAGCGCCGGTACGGACAACGTCCTGTTCTGCCGTTCGGAGGCGGAGCTGCGGGCCGGGGTGGCCGCCATCACGGCCGGCCGCGACCGGTACGGCCGCCGCAACCACGCCGTGCTCGTCCAGGAACACCTCGCGGGCGAGGAGTACTTCGTCAACACCGTCAGCAGCGGCGGAGTACACCACGTGGTCGAGGTGTGGCGCTATCACAAACGGCCGGTCGACGACCGTCCGATGTACGACCACGAGGAGCCAGTGCCCCCGGACGACCCGGTGGTCGGTGTGCTGACGGCGTACACGCTGCGGGTGCTCGACGCGCTGGAGATCCGTAACGGAGCCGCTCACACCGAGGTGATCAGGACCGGGCGGGGGCCCGTCCTGGTGGAGTGCGCGGCCCGCCACGGCGGTTCGCACACGCCGTCCGTGGTGTCCCGCTTCCTCGGCACCGACCAACTGGCGTGTCTGGCGCGCGCCGTCGCCCATCCCGAGGAGGCCGCGCGGGGGCGGTTGCCGCGCTATCACCCGCGCGCCCATCTGCGGTACGTCACCCTCCGCGCCCCCCGGGACGGCGGCCCGCTGTCCACCGAACGGTTCGCGCCGGTACGCGCTCTGAGCACGTTCGTCGACATGGCGCTGACCATGCCGGAGGGCACCGTGCTGCCGCGCACGAGGGACCTCGCCTCGTCCCCCGGCTACGTCTACCTGGGCTCCGCAGACCCGGCCCGGGTGGCGGCGGACCACCAGCGGCTGCGCGCGCTGGAACACGGCGACCTGTACGGCGACCCCCGGCGGTAACGACCACCACCCCACTCGGCGAAAGGTACGCATCCTGATGACCAGGACGAACGAGACGCACACGACCGTCCCCGATCTCTCCGCTCTGTCCGAGTACCCCGCGGCCTGGACGCACACCCCCAAAGCGATCTTCCCCGGGCCGCCGTTGGTCGTCCCGGGGGCCTGTCTGAAGTGGTACGACATCCGCCGCGCCGACGACCAGGCGGCCCCGCACGTCACGGACGAGGCCCGCGCGTTCCTGACCGAGCGGGCGGCGGCCAAGGAGCTGGAGTTCCGGGGGGAGTTGGGGTTCGTACTGCTGCATCTCGACGGGGGCAAGTACTACATGCTCGTCTGTGTGTGGCGGGACCGCGACGAGATGTGGCAGGGCCTGTTCTACAAGGACGACGAAGGCTTCCAGCCGTACCCGCCCAAGCCGGGACTGCTGCGCCCCACCCAGAACGTGGTCGAGCTGGACGCCACCTCGCACGAGCGGCGGGGCTGGTCGCGCTATCTGCGCTCGGCCCGTGACACCGCAGCGAAACAGGCGTACCTGGACGACGCGTGCACCGGGGAGCTGGTGTAGCCGATGCCGTGGACGACACCGCCGCCCCGGAGGCTGGTCATCCTCGGGGTGGCCGCGAGCGACTGCCATGTCGTGGCCAACCAGCTCATCGCCCGCTTCCTGCGGGACGAGGGCTTCGAGGTGGAGAACCTCGGGGCCTGCACGCCCGTCGAGGAGTTCGCCCGGGCCTGCGTACGGCGTCCGGAGGCGGAGGCGGTCCTGGTGGGCAGCCTGAACGGGCACATCCACGAGGATCTGCGGGGTCTGCGGGAGGCGAAGAGGGCCGGGCGCGTCCACTGCCCGGTGGTGGTCGGCGGGAACCTCTCCGTGGGATGCGGCAGGAGCCTCGCGTCGGACCGGCGGCTGTACGCCCTGGGGGTGGACCGGATCGTCCACGACCCGGCCACCCTCCCCACGGTGCTGGCCGAACTGCGCACCGCAGAGAGCCAGTTCGCCGACGGCCGCTTCACCGAGGACGGCACCGCCGTCGGCGCGGGGGCCGCGTGGTCCGGACCCGCCCGCGTCTCATGACCGGCCCACCATCGGCCGGCCCACCATCGGCCGATCCACCATCGGCCGGGTGCTCCGGTGCCGCCCTCCCGACCCTGCGGGAGTCCGTCGCCTACGTCGCGGCCCTGGGCAAACCCGGTGTGGCGCAGGTCCTCGCGGCGGCCCGCGCCCGCGGCCGGGTGGCGGTCCAGCCCCGGTGCGGGGTGGCCGAACACGACAGCATGCGGGCTCTGTTGCGCTCCCTGGAAGCGGAGGCCGCACCGGACGTGCTCACCCTGACCATCGACTCGCACACCCGGCTGCGGCGCTTCGCTGAGGCGGAACGGCTGCTGGACGCCCGCCCGCAGGAGCTGAACGGCTACCCGCTGGTGGCCCACGGCTGGCGGCGGGCCCGGGACCTCAACGAGGCGGTCGCCGCGCCACTGGAGGTACGGCACGGCTCACCGGAGCCGCAGCGGCTGTTCGACGTGGCCGTGGCTGGCGGGATCACCTCGTTCGAGGGCGGCGGCATCTCCTACAACCTGCCCTACTCCAAGCAGGTGCCCCTGCCGGTGTCGCTTGCGGCCTGGGACCGCGTGGACCGTCGCTGCGGCGAACTGGCCGAGCTGGGACTGGTGGTGGACCGCGAACTGTTCGGCACGCTCACCGCCGTCCTGGTCCCGCCGTCGATCAGCCTCGCGGTCAGCGTGCTCGAAGCGGTACTGGCCGCGCGGGCCGGAGTGCGCTGCCTGTCGGTCGCGTACCCGCAGGGCGGCCACCTGGCACAGGACGTGGCCGCGCTCACCGCCATCCCCGTACTCGCCGAGCGCTATCTGCCGCCGGAGGTCGCGGTCCACCCCGTGCTGCACGAGTTCATGGGGGTCTTCCCCCGCGCCCGCCGCAACGCCGAGGACCTGATCCTCTACGGCGCGCTGGTGGCCCGGCTGGGCGGGGCCTCGAAGATCATCACCAAGACCCATCAGGAGGCGGCCGGCATCCCGGACGTCCAGGCGAACATCGAAGGGGTCCGGCTGGCCGACCGGGCCAACTCCCCGCTCCTGGACTTCCTCTCGGTGGACCAGGACCGGGTCCGCGAGGAGCGCCGCTGGATTCTGGCGGAGGTCGCCGAGATCGTCGGTCCGGTGCTGGAGGGGCGCGGAGCCACGGCCGAAGCGCTCCACGAGGCGATCGTCGAGGCCTTCGCCGACGGCACGCTCGACATCCCGTTCAGCGCCAGCCGTTTCGCGAGGTCGCAGATCGTGCCCCGCCGCGATCCCGAGGGGGCGATCCGGTACCTGCGCGCGGGTGCCCTGCCGCTGTCGGCGGAGTCACTGCGCCGCCAGCGCGACCTGCTGGCGGGCCCCCGCGGCTCCCTCCCGTCGGCGGCGTCGCTCCCGGCGATCCTGCTCGCCGACATCAACTACTTCCCCGGCCTGTTCCGCGAGGAGCCCGAAGTCCGTGAGGAGCCCGAGGTCCACGAGGAGCACGAGGTCCGCGAAGAGCACCGAGTCCGTGAGGAGTACGAATGAGGAACGGCAAGCGCGTCCTGCTCATCGGGGGCACACCGAAACACCTGCGGAAGGCGGCGGATCTCGGACTCGGGGTGGTGTACGTCCAGTTCGAGGACGAGTTCGTACCCGAGCAGCGGTCCCTGGCCGAGGCCGTCCTCCTCACCGACTACACCGACTGGCAGTCCCTGCGGCCACTGGTGGAGTCGGCGTACGAGACCTGGGGCTTCTCGGCCGCCGTGTCGCTCACCGAACCCGGGCTCGATCCGGCCGCCCGCGTGAACGACCTGCTGGGTCTCGGCGGAACGCCCTACGAGGTCAGCCACCGCTTCACCGACAAGTGGCTGATGCGCCGCCGGCTCGCCGAGGGACCGCCGGTCGGCGCCCGCCGGGTCGCCGCCGCGCTGCTGACCGACGGCGACGACCTGGACCGGTTCGGAGCCGCGCACGGCTACCCCTTCATCGTGAAACCCACCAGCGGCACCGCGAGCTTCGGTGTCGTCAAGGTGGACGGCGCGGACGCGCTCGCGGCGGTCCGGCAGCGGATCCGGCGTCTGCACACGGCCACGGAACACCCGTTGACCGGTCCCTACGACATCGAGCAGTTCATGATGGAGGAGTACGTTCCGGGGCCTCTGTACAGCGTGGAGACCTTCAGTTTCGACGGCCGGCACGTGGTGCTCACCGTCACCGAGGCCATCACGCGCCCGCGGACCCACGTACATGTCGGCCACGCCCTGCCGGCCCGGCTGTCCGCCGAGGACGAGGAACGCATGGCGGACACCGCCCGGCGCTTCCTCGGTTCGATGGGATTCCGCGACGGCCCCGCGCACACGGAGATCATCCTGAGCCCGCGGGGCCCGGTGATCTGCGAGTCGCAGAACCGGGTGGGCGGCGCCCTGCTCACCGACATGATCGACGCCGTATACGGGTGCGACGCGCAGTCCCTGGCCCTCTCCTGGGCCCTGGGTCTGGCGGACCCGCTGCCCGGGCGCCCGGTGGCCCGGGGCGCCGCCGCGAGCTGGCTGGTGGTGGCCGAGCAGGGCAGGGTCGAGCGCGTCGAGGGTGTCGAGCGGGTACGCGCCGACCCGGACACCCTCGCGGTGAACCTCGGCGTGGCTCCTGGCGACCTGGTCCGCCCGCTGGAGGGCCAGTGGGACGGCCTGGGCCACATCTCGGCTCTGGGCCCCGACACCGACGCCGCGATCGACGCGTGCCGGCGCAACCTGCGAGAGATCAGGATCCACACGCGTGCGGCCTGAGGACAGGAGCCGGCGGCGGGCGGCGGCACTCCCCGGAGCGGCCACACTCCCCGGAGCGGTCACACTCCCCGGAGCGGCCGCACTCCCCGGTGCGGCCGCTCTCCCGGGTACGGTCGCGCCCTTAAGCGGGAGCTTCCCGGTGGTCGGCGATGTCGGCTAGCTTCCGCCGTATGTCCACGCGGAAGAGGTCCGGGCCGGGGTCGGGCAGCGGACGACCGCGCTCCGGGGCGGGCGGCGGACGCCCGCCCCTGGTGACCTGGCCGCTGATCCTGCGGCTGGTCACCATCGTCGGAGCCTCGGCCGGCTTCTTCCTGCTGTTGTCGGTCGTCCCCCTGTACGCGGAGGAGTCCGGGGGCGGGGACGGCGCGGCGGGACTGTCCACGAGCGCCCTGATGCTGGCCACCGTCTGCGGCGAACTGGCCGCGCCCCGCCTCACGGCCCGCTACGGCTACCGTCTCGTCCTCGCGACCGGGCTGATCCTGCTGGGCGCTCCCTCACTCCTGCTGACCGTGTCGCACGGCATGGGCTCGATCGTGGCCGTCTGCCTCGCGCGCGGTGCGGGTTTCGCGCTGACCGTGGTCGGCGGCGGCGCTCTGACCGCGGTGCTGATACCCCCCGAACGACGCGGCGAGGGCCTGGCCCTGGTGGGCGTCGTGTCGGGGGCGCAGTCCGTGGTGGCCCTTCCCCTGGGGGTGTGGCTGGCCCAGCACGCCGGCTTCACCACGGTGTTCGTCATCGCGGCCGTATTCCCGCTGGCCACCGTCGCCGCGGTGGCCGGTCTGCCCAGGCGTGAACCGGCCACGCAGAAACCCCTGGGCATGGTCGACGGTTTCCGCACACCCGCGCTGGCCCTGCCGGCGGCGGTCTTCGCGACCACGGCACTGGGCGCGGGCATCATCGCCACCTTCCTGCCGCTGGCCGTGTCGCCGGACCGGGCGGGTCTGGTCTCGGCGGCGCTGTTCCTGCAAGCCGCCACGGCGATCGGGGCCCGCTGGGTGGCGGGCCGGTACGGCGACCGCCACGGGCCGGCCGGCCTGGTCGTCCCCGGTCTGCTGCTGTGCGCGGGCGGCATGCTGGCCACCGCGCCGACGGGCAGCGCCGCGGCCGTTCTCATCGGCATGGCCCTCTTCGGCACCGGCTTCGGCATCGCCCAGAACGCCACCCAGACCCTGATGTACGCACGGGTTCCCACCTCGGGCTACGGCGTGGCCAGTGCCCTGTGGAACTTCGCCTACGACGCGGGAATGGGGCTCGGCGCCGTCTTCTTCGGCCTCCTCAGCGCCGGAACGGGCTACTCCGTGGCCTTCGCCGCGACCGGCGCACTCATGACGGCAGCGCTCGTCCCGGCCTGGCTCGACCACCGGATGTCCCGTCCGCCCCCGGACTCCCCCACCTGACAGACCGACGGGTCGGTGATCAACGGGAAGCTTGCCCGCGGCTGCCCTTGATTCCGCAAACCGCGTTTGAAAGCGGCGACACGGAACACTCGGTTGTTCTGACACAGTCTTTATACGACCAGGTAGGAGACACAATCATGGGCATCATCGCCTGGATACTCATCGGTCTGCTCGCGGGCCTCATCGCCAAGGCGCTCATGCCCGGCAAGGACCCGGGCGGCATCATCATCACGATGCTCATCGGTATCGCGGGAGGCCTCCTCGGCGGCTGGCTCGGCAAGGTGATCTTCGGCGTCGACTCCATCGACGGCTTCTTCGACATCTCCACCTGGATCGCCGCCATCGTCGGCTCGATCATCCTGCTCGTCGTGTACCGGGCACTCACCGGAAACCGCCGCCACGCCTGACCGGCACCCGGCCCGCACCTGTGAAACGGCTCCGCCTCCCACCCTGGGAGGCGGAGCCGTTTCGCGGGTGCGGATATCGCGGCCGAGCTCTCACGGCGTCACCGGATTCCCTCGGCGGCCGTCTTCCAGATGGCTGTGAGCCGCTTCAGCTGGAGCTTGTCAGCGGTGGGCAGCGACTGCGCGTAGGCGCGTCGCAGGGCCAGGACGGTGGAGGGTACGTGGACTTCGGCGCCGCAGCCGCCGTCCGCCACCGCGACGGCGATCTCCCGTTCACGTAGGGCGGTGGTGACGCCCTGCGCGCGGTAGGCGGCCTTGAGCTGATCATAGGCCGCGTCGGGGGACGCATAGGCGTATCCCTCGCCGCGCATGCATGTCCGCCAGTCGTTCATGGCGTCGCGGTACTTCGGGGACTTCTCCACGCGGGGAGTGAGCTCGCTGTTGAGATTCTGCGGGAAGTAGGCAATGGCTACCCAGTCGTCCAGGTTTCCGTAGAGAGACGTACGGCTCCGTGCCTCGCAGCCACGCGCCGAGAAGGTGATGTTCCGACCACCGTCGAAGCTCATCTCACGGAAGTCGGTGGCGTTTCCTCGCAGGGCTTCGGTGTACGCGTCGGCGTTCTTCTTCGAAAGCCCTGCCACATAGGCGTCGTTGGTCGCGGTGCCGGCTGCTTCCTTTTCGTCGCCGTACTGAGAGGCGAGACCATAACCCCGTTCGTGGCGCTCCTTCATGTTCAGGGAGCGTTCCTCGTCGGACTCGGCCGTCGGGGCGGACGCTTCGGCGCGATAGCGGAATCCCTTCGCTGTCATGCATGCCGATATGAGCTCTGATTCCGCGTTCGCGAGATCGACGTTGGTCCGGGTGAAGGTACCGGAACGGGTGAGGAGGTCGAGTTCGAGGCTGGTGAGTTCAGCACTGGTGACGTCACCGTCGGTGGCGGATGTCCCGCAGGCGCTCAGGGTGAGAACGCCCGCCACCGCGCAGGCGAGCGGAGCGAGTCGCATGGTGCCCGGACCCTCTCGGTCGTTGGGTGGAAGGCGGGTGAGAGGTGCGGTGCCCGCGGGGCGATCACCCGCGGACACCTTGGAACCACCTTGGAGCGGCAGAAGCTTTTCGAGCGACGGGGCTACGGCACAGGGCCGCCGCATGCCGAGCTCGTACCGCCGGAAGCGGTGCTCCAACTGTTCGAGGAGACCGCGTTGTTGAACGTGGAGTTGAAGTCCCCACCGGTACCGCGATACACGATGCCCGCGCTGCCCGAGTAGGACTTCCCGGTCCAGACGATGGCTTCGCAGCTGTTTCCGTTGTTGTAGTCCGAGGACGCGCAGTTGTCCCAGTTGCCGTTGGGACAGGCGCTGCGGCTGAAGACGGACCAGTCGGCGTTCCTACCCGAGAGTTCACCCGGATTACCCGCCGGCGAGTAACCGGCGTTCGGCCAGAAGCAGAAATTGCCCGAACCGCATCCGGAAGGTGCCGCGGCGACCTTCACCGACTTGAATGCCGTCGCGGTCACCTGATTCCGCTCCTCGGAACTGTTCGCCGAGTTGTTCGCGGAACTGGCCGCCGAGGTGCCGGCCATAGCGCCGAGCAGGAGAACCACTCCCGCGATCATGGCCAATATGCGTCTCATCTTTCCCCTTTACCGCTCGATTTGGTCTCCTTCACTATTGCCACCGCCCGTCCCGCCTGGCCATGCTGTGTCGCCAGGAGGAAAAAGCCGTGGTCGCAAGGGGGAACGGCGTGCTCCGAATTCACTTCACAGATGCCGACCTGGCGAGAACCCGGATGGCCACGGCACCTGACGCGCTCTGGGAGGTGGCCGCGAGTCTGCACCGCTTTCAGACCCGCGCGGGCCGTTGGGCATATGCCGGGTGGTACCGGACCACCCACGCCCGACTACGTGAGCAGAGACTCGACCGCGTCGTGCGCGAAGTGCTTCTGCCACTGTTTCCGAGAGCCCGGTACTTTCCTGATTTCCTGACGCCCGACCGGTCGAGCTGTGCCGACGAGGGACTGGACGCCGCACTCGACGCCATCGTGTCCACACCCTCCGGCCGGGTGAACTGTGAACTGGCCATGCTCTACCGGCACGTCCGAGCTCCGGCGTGGGTGCGACGGCTGACCGACACACAGGAACGCCGGGACTTCGTGGCCACGATCCGCTCGTACCACGAGGTCGCCGTACGCCCGTTCGCCGACCAGATCCATGCCCACCTGGAAGCGGGGCGGTCGTCGTCCTGCCGCGAACTGCTCCATGGAGGTATCCAGGGGATGCTGGCCGGACTCGGACCGGCCATGCGCTGGCAGCCCCCGGTCCTCCATGTCCGCTACGCCGTGGACCGGGACCTGCACCTGGGCGGCCGGGGCATCCGGCTCGTACCGTCCTACTTCTGCTGGGACAACCCGGTCAGCCTGGCCGACCCCCGGCTGCCGCCCGTGCTGATCTACCCCTTGCTGCACGAACCGGTCGCGGCGACCCCGTCCACCTCGCCCACCCCGTTGACCGCACTGCTCGGACGCACCCGGACGACCGTGCTGCGCGTCGCGGCGTCGGGAGCGGGCGCCACCACCGGGGAGATCGCCCGCGCGACGGGGATCTCCCCGTCCTCCGTCAGCAAACACACCGGGGTACTACGCGGCGCGGGCCTGCTGATCAGCAGCCGACACGGCGGAAACGTCCTGCACACCCTCACCCCGGCCGGCGCGTCCATGCTCCGCACCGACAGCTGAGCCTCAACGCGTCCATGAACTCCGGTCGCCATGCCCCGGATCCGCAGGAGTCTGCCGGATCAGACGACCACCGCCCCGAACAGGCATTCTCTTCTACCCCTTCCGTGAGACGGAAGAGGTGTTGCGCCCCGGTGGCGCCCTTCCGGACGATGTCGCCATCGCCCAACGACGGGAGCCGCAAAGATGCCGCACACCACCGCCTTCGCCAGGAACCAGTGGTACGTAGCCGCCTACGCCCATGAGGTCGGGCGGGAGTTGTTCGGGCGGACCGTGCTCGGTGAACCGCTCGTCTTCTATCGGACCGAGGACGACGGGCGGCCCGTCGCGTTGCACGACCGGTGTGTGCACCGCCGTTATCCGCTGTCCGCCAGCGGGCTCGACGGCGACCGGATCGTCTGCGGGTACCACGGGTTCACGTACGACACGACGGGTGCCTGCGTGTACGTGCCGGGTCAGAAACGGGTGCCGCGTACCGCCCGGGTCGCCTCCTACCCGGTGGTCGAGCAGGACTCCCTGATCTGGGTGTGGATAGGTGACCCCGCCCTCGCCGACCCGGAGGTCATTCCGCGGGCCAGGCATCTCGACTCCCCCGGCTGGGTCACCGTCAGCGGGATGGAGCCGATCGACGCCGACTACGGCCTCCTCGTGGACAACCTCCTCGACCTGTCCCACGAGACGTATCTGCACGGCGGTTACATCGGTACCCCCGAGGTCGCCGAGACACCCATCACCACCGAGGTCGACGAGGGCGCGGGCATCGTGCGGGTGAGCCGGCACATGGACGACGCCGAGTGCCCGCCCTTCTACGCCAGGTCGACCGGTATCGAGGGCCGGATCACCCGCTGGCAGGACATCGAGTACCACGCCCCGTGTCTGTATCTGCTGCACAGCCGGATCGCGCCGGTCGGTGTCGTGCCCGAGCCGGACGGCAGCGACCCGAACGGCTTCCACACGGAGATCACGTACGCCATCACCCCGTCCGCCGACGGCGCGGTGTACGACTTCTGGATGGTCTCGCGCGACTGGGCGACCGACGACGCCGAGGTGACGGAGTTCCTGCGGGCCAACAACCACACGGTCGTGATGCAGGACGTCGACGCGCTCAACCTGCTGCAGCGCACGCTCGGCACGGAGCGCAGCGGCTACCAGGAGCTGAGCATCAACATCGACACCGGTGGTCTGGCCGCCCGCCGCATCCTCGCCCGGCTGGTCGAGGAGGGCGAGAAGCCCGTGGAGAAGGTCCTGTGAGCAGCTCCACCGGTGAGGTCTACCGCATCGACTGGCTGCCGGGCACCGACGTGCTCCACGGCACCTGTCACTGCGGGGCCGAGCACACCGCCGAGGACCCGGTCGAGATGTGGGAGTGGATGCTCGGTCACCCCGAAGGACACACACCTCAGGGACACCGCTCATGAGCACGTACGAAGCCGAACTCGTCGTCGCGCACAGGGACTTGGCTGCCGATGGCGTACTCGCGCTCACTCTCCGCCATCCGCTCGGCGACGCGCTGCCCGGCTGGGCGCCCGGGGCCCATGTCGATGTGGTCCTGGGGCCGGGTCTGGAGCGGCAGTACTCGCTGTGCGGCGATCCGGCCGACCTGCGCGAGTGGCGTGTCGCGGTGCTGCGGGAGCCCGAGGGCCGCGGCGGATCCGCCCATGTGCACGGGCAGTTGGAGGTGGGCGACAAGGTCCGCGTGCGCGGTCCGCGCAATCACTTCGCCCTCCTGCCGTCGCCCCGCTATCTGTTCGTCGCGGGCGGTATCGGCATCACCCCGATCCTGCCGATGCTGGCCGCGGCCGAGGCGGCGGGCGCGGACTGGACCCTGTTGTACGGGGGCCGGACGCGCGAATCCATGGCGTTCAAGGAGGAGTTGGCGGCGTACGGGGAGAAGGTCCGGCTCGTCCCGCAGGACGAGTGCGGGCTGCTCGACCTCGCCTCCGCACTCGGCACCCCGCGACCGGACACCCTCGTCTACTGCTGTGGGCCCGGTCCGCTGCTGGACGCCGTGGAGGAGCGGTGCGCGCGGTGGCCGAGCGGCGCGCTGCACGTCGAGCGCTTCCAGCCCAAGGCGCCGGACGTCCAGGACCCGGGCGGGGAAGGGGAGTTCGAGGTGGTGCTGGAGCGGTCGGGACGCACCCTCACCGTGCCCGCCGACGCCACCGTGCTCGACACCGTGCGCGCGGCGGGTGTCGAGGTGCTCTTCTCCTGCACCGAGGGCACCTGCGGGACCTGTGAGACGGACGTCCTCGACGGCACGCCCGACCACCGGGACTCGGTGCTCACGGACGAGGAGCGGGAGGCCGGCGAGACCATGCTCATCTGTGTGTCCCGGTGCCTCGGGAAGCGCCTCGTGCTCGACCTGTGATCCGCAGGTCCGCCTCGATCCGGGCGACCGTGGCCAGCAGATGGGGCAGCAGGTCACGGCGTACGGACTCCACCGAGTTGCGGCTGGCGTGCACGGGGACGTTGACCGCCGCCACCACCTCGCCGTCCCGGTCCCGCACCGGGACGGCGACCGAGCGCAGTCCCTCCTCCAGTTCCTGGTCGACGATCGCGTACCCCTGACGGCGTACCCGGCGCAGTTCGGTGCGCAGCAGTTCGGCCGAGACGATCGTGCGGGCCGTCAGGGGGATCAGGTCCGCGCGGGACAGCCGGGTGTCGATCTCCTCGTCGGGCAGCTGGGCGAGCAACACCCGTCCCACCGAAGTGACATGGGCCGGAAAGCGGCTGCCGACGGTGATGGTCGCGGTCATGATGCGGTGCGTCGGTACGCGGGCGGCGTACACGATGTCGTCGCCGTCGAGGACGCACAGGGACGACGACTCCCTTATCTGCGTGACGAGTTGCTCCAGATGCGGCTCGGCGATCTCCGGCAGGGTGAAACTGGACAGGTAGGAGTATCCGAGTTCCAGGACGCGCGGGGTGAGCCGGAACATCCGGCCGTCCGTCTGCACGTATCCCAGGTCGAAGAGCGTCAGCAGGAAGCGGCGGGCCGCCGCGCGGGTCAGGTCGGTGACCCGCGCCACCTCGCTGAGCGTCAGCTCCGGATGGTCGGCGTCGAACGCGCGGATGACGGCGAGGCCGCGCTCGAAGGAACGGACGAAATGCGGTTCGCGGGCTCCAGCAGGCATCGTCGCCTCCACGGGACGCACGGGGGTGCGCTCTGCGCACGCTAGGAGCACACTTCGGCAACTGTCAACGACCTTGCGCGTCAAGGGCATTGACCTGTTCCACGGCCAGGTTCTACGTTCCCGCTGAGCACTTCTGTGCGGTCTGCGCACAGCCTGTCGAAGAACTGTCCCAAAAGTTTCCATAGGGGGAGTGATGCGTCGTCTGCTCATCGGCCTCGTGACCGGCGCAACGTTCGTCGCCGCGACGGCCTGCGGTTCGTCCGACTCCCCCGGGTCGGACGACAACGACAAGGCTTCCGGCGGTACCACCACGGTCAAGGTCGGCGTCATCCCCATCATCGACGTCGCCCCCATGTACCTGGGCCAGAAGAAGGGCTTCTACAGCGAGCGGGGCATCAAGTTGTCCCTGACGAGCGCGCAGGGCGGTGCGGCGATCGTGCCCGGTGTGGTCTCGGGCCAGTTCGACTTCGGCTTCAGTAACATGACGTCCCTGCTGGTCGCCCAGTCCAAGAACGTACCGGTCGAGGCCGTGGTGAACGGTGTCGCGTCCACCGGCAAGAAGGGCGCCGACTTCGCCGAGCTCGCCGTGAAGAAGGGCAGCCCCCTGAAGTCCGCCAAGGACGTCGAGGGCAAGAAGGTCGCCGCCAACACGCTCAACAACATCTGCGACACCTCGACCAGGGAGTCGGTCCGCAAGGACGGCGGCGACCCGTCCAAGGTGAAGTTCGTGGAGATGCCCTTCGACCAGATGCCGGCCGCGCTCGAAGGCGGTCAGGTGGACGCGGCCTGTGTCGTGGAACCGGCGCTCGCGAGCATCAAGGCGCAGGGCGGCACCTCCATCGCGTCACTCTTCGTCGACGTGTCACCCGACCTGACCGTGGCCATGTTCTTCTCCTCGCAGAGTTACGTGCAGAAGAACCCGGAGCTGGTGAAGAAGTTCCAGGCGGCGACCATCGAGTCCCTGGAGTACGCGGACAGCCACCCGGAGGAGGTCCGCGACATCATCACCACCTACACGAAGATCCCGCAGCCGCTGGTGGAGTCGCTGGTCCTGCCGCGGTGGCCCGCCGAGCCGGACCGTCGCTCCATCGAGAGGCTGGCCGAACTGGGCCAGCAGGACGGCCTGTTCGAGAAGGAGCCGGACCTGGACAAGCTGCTGCCGTGAAAGCCGCGACAGCAGAGAAGGCCGAGAAGGCGAGAAGGCCGTGACAGCCGTGAAGGGCACCAACGCCCTGCTGGGCGCCTGCGGGCTCGCGGCCTTCCTCGCCCTGGGCGAGGTGGTGCCGCGGCTCGGTCTCGTCGACGAGGACTACTTCCCGCCGACCAGCCGCATCGCCGACGCGCTCGCCACCGAGCTGGCCGACGACGCGTTCTGGACCGCGCTCGGGGACACCCTCACCGGCTGGGCGATCGGCCTCGTGATCGCCGTGAGCGCGGGCATCGTCGCGGGCGTCCTGATCTCGGTCACGCCGTACCTCCGGGAGGCGACCGCCTCGACGATCGAGTTCCTGCGCCCGATCCCGTCGGTCGCGCTGATCCCGCTCGCCGTGCTGCTGTACGGCACCGAACTGCGCTCGGTGCTCGTGCTGGTCGTCTACGCGTCGTTCTGGCAGGTCCTCGTACAGGTCATGTACGGCGTCCAGGACGTCGACCCGGTCGCCGAGGAGACCGCCCGCTCGTACGGCCTCGGCACCTGGGCGCGGGTCCGCCATGTGCTGTGGCCCACGGCCCTCCCGTACGTCATGACGGGGGTGCGGCTGGCCGCGGCGGTGGCGCTGATCCTCGCCGTGACGGCCGAACTCGTGATCGGCGCACCGGGGTTGGGCGCGCGGATCGCCGTCGCCCAGACCTCCCAGGCGGTACCGGAGATGTACGCGCTCGTGGTGGTCACCGGTGTGCTCGGGCTGCTCATCAACGTGGGCGCGCGGACCGTCGAACGGCGGGCGCTGGCCTGGCACCAGTCCGTGCGCGGGGAGGTGGCGGTGTGAAGGACCTGGAACGTGCCCTGCTGCGGCTGTTCCTCGTCGTGGCGCTGCCCGCGCTGCTCGTCGTGGCGTGGTGGTACGCGTCGGACGGCAGCACGGACATCTACTGGCCGCCGCTGCGCACCATCCTCACCACGTTCCCGGACGTGTGGACCGGTGAGCGGCTGCGCGAGGACGTCCTGCCGAGTGTGCTGCGGCTGAGCGCCGGCTACGCGTGCGCGGCCGTCGCGGGCGTGGCGCTGGGCACGGTGATCGGCTCGTACCGCCGGGTGCGGGCGGTGTGCGAACCGGTCCTCGAGTTCCTGCGGGCGGTACCGCCGCCCGTGCTCGTCCCGGTCATCATGCTGTTCGCGGGCATCGGCGACACCATGAAGATCGCGGTGATCGCGAGCGGCTGCGTCTGGCCGATCCTGCTCAACACCGTCGAAGGCGTACGGGCGGTCGACTCGGTGATGTCCGAGACGGCCCGCTCCTACGGCATCACGGGCGTCGCGCGGCTGCGGCACCTGGTGCTGCCCGCGGCGAGCCCGCAGATCTTCGCGGGGCTGCGCCAGGCCCTGTCCATCGGGATCATCCTGATGGTCATCAGCGAGATGTTCGCCGCCAGCAACGGGCTCGGTTTCACCATCGTCCAGTTCCAGCGCGGCTTCGCCATCCCCGACATGTGGACCGGGATCCTGCTGCTCGGTCTGCTCGGGTTCGTCCTGTCGGTTGTCTTCCGGCTCGTCGAGCGCCGTGCGCTCGGCTGGTACCACGGTGCGCGCGACGCTTCCCGGCGGTCGTCGTGAACCTCGCGAAAGGGCGGTCCATGCTCGACGTACGCGGCCTGAAGAAGGTCTACGAGGGATCGGGCCGGCGGGTGGAGGCGGTGCGCGACCTCACCTTCACGGTGGACGCCGGTGAACTGGTCTGCCTGGTCGGGCCGTCCGGCTGCGGCAAGACGACCCTGCTGAAGTGCGTGGGCGGCCTGCTCACACCCACAGCGGGCGAGGTGCTGGTAGGGGGCCGCCGGGTGACCGGTCCGCCACCGGACATGGCGGTCGTCTTCCAGGAGTACGGGCGCAGCCTGTTCCCCTGGATGAGGGTGCGCGAGAACGTCGAACTGCCGCTCAAGCAGAAGAAGTCGAGCAGCGCCAGGCGGCGTGAGCTGGTCGCCGACGCGCTGGCTTCCGTGGGTCTCACTGACGCGGCCGGCGCGTACCCGTGGCAGTTGTCCGGCGGTATGCAGCAGCGGGTGGCGATCGCCCGCGCCCTCGCGTACGAGCCGGACGTGCTGCTGATGGACGAGCCGTTCGCGGCGGTGGACGCCCAGACCCGGGCCGATCTGGAGGATCTGGTGCGCGGGCTGTGGCGGCAGCGGGGCATCACGATCCTGTTCGTGACGCACGACATCGACGAGGCCGTCTATCTCGGCGAGCGGGTGCTGATCCTGTCCTCCTCGCCGACCGTCGTCCAGGAACAGCTGAAAATCGATCTTCCCGCCGACCGGGACCAGTTGCACACCCGGGTGGCCCCGCGCTTCGCCGAACTGCGCACGCATGTGTACGAGCAGATCCAGGCGGCGAAGCGGGGCACCCCGGTCGCCGACCGCCTGGTGAAGGACCTCACCGACACGCCTCCACCCAGTAAGCCCCAGTAGGCCCCAGCAAGCCCCAGTAGGCCCCGGCTGGGCGGCGCACGCACGTGTCACCGGCGGTCGGCGAAGGTCCTCATGCCTCCGTCGCGGGCACCACGCTGAGGTGGCTCGCCGCGCGCCGCCCGCGGCCGGTCCTGCTCGTCCGGCGCGTCGCCGGCGCCGGACGGCGGGCCTCACGCAGGACCAGCGTCAGCCGCGTGTACCCCATGTCATGCAGGGTCTTGGGCGTCTCACCGACGATCCGGCAGGTGCTCCCCCACCGCGGATCGGGGTGCAGCAGCGGCCGTACCGCGCCGTCGTGCTCGACCGCGTGCGAGCCGACCGAGCGGATCCAGTGCGGCAGGCCGTGCCGGTAGGCGGCGTCCATGATCGGGTCCTGGGCGATGTCCCGCAGGATCGACTGGAGTCCGTGGTCGTGGCCGTGCCGCTCCACGGCGGCGGCGAAGTGCGCCAGCATCGGCAGGCACCAGCTCGACTCGTGCTCGGCGAGGACCGTGGCCGCGTCCGGGTGGAAGAGGACGAACCTGAGGAAGTTGTCGCCGGGCATCGCGGTGGGGTGCGGGCCGACCGCGCGGAAAAGTGTCTCGAACGCGTCGTTGGCGAGGACGACGTCCCAGCGGTGGTCGACGACGACGGACGGAAAGGTGACGGCGTCCAGAAGTGCTGCGTAGTCCTGGAGATACGCCTGGGCCTCAAGACTGTCGGGGACGGGCCGCGGCTGCGGCCGGGGCCCTCCTGCCTGGTATGCCATCGGGAGGTCCACCCCTCTTGCCTATGCGGGCTTCACGCGGCGTCGTGATCCTGCTACCCCGTCCGGAGCGGTGTCAACTATCGTGGCATTTGGCGCCCGTTGACGGCTGAATCCCGCCACAGTTGTGGCGAGACCTGGATGCGGGTTCGACCGAAGGGCTACTCTCCGGTCTTCGGGCAGTTCACGCTGCACAACACGGATCCCCACAGGGACTTCACGTCCGAGGGGTCCGGTTCCCCCACAGCGGTCGGTCGATTGAGACGTAGGAGAACTGTCGGTGACGGATGGCTTCGAGGTTCCGGGCGCCACGGCGACGGGTCTGCTGCCGGCCGTCGTGGCCCGAGTCGCCTCTCTGGCGGACCGGCTCGGCGCACCGCACAGCGAGGTGTTCGACGTCCGCCGGCTGTCCGCCGCGTCGGGTGTCCCCGAGGTCGTGGTCGCGTCCCTGCTGAACGGCCGGTCGGCGGGCGAGCCCGACCTCCAGGCCCGGTTCCTCCAGCGCCTGGACCTGCTGCGCCGTACCCGCCTGAAGCCCAACGGCCGCCGCTACACCCAGCAGGAGATCGCCGACGGGGCGGGCATGTCGCGCCAGCAGGCGGGCGCGCTCATCAACGGCGACCGGCGCCCCACCATGGAGCACTGCGACGCCATCCAGCGCTTCTTCCGCGTGCACGCCGGTTTCCTGTCCGCCGAGGACCCCGAGGCACTCGCCGGCGCCCTGCAGCGCACCGAGCAGGATCTGCTCCAGCGGCTCGCCGACCGGGAACGGCAGGCCGACCCTGCGATTGCGGACGACCCGCTGGAGCGGCTTCTGCAGGACCACGGGGTGCGCGGTATCGCCTGGCGGGCCGCGCAGCTGCCCACCGATCAGCACCGGGACAAGGTCGCCGAGTGGCTGGACATGCTCCTGGAGAGCGTCAAGCGGCCCGAGTCGTGATCCGGGGGACTGCCGTGGGTGTCGGAAGGGAGATGCGCCGTCTGTGCGGCGAGCTGGTCGACGAGCTGTCGCTGCCGGCACCCGCACAACCCGGGGACCTGTACGCGGCGCTGTGCGCGGCCATGAGCAGCAGGCGCGGCCGACCGGTCCGCTTCCGCACGGCCCCCTTCCCGCCGGGCACCGCCAGCGGGCTCTGGCTCGACATGGCGGACTGGGACCTCGTGGTCGTCGAGGAGCGCACCGCCCCCGACCACCAGCTGGTGATTCTCGGCCACGAGCTGTGGCACATGAGCGCGGGCCACCGCGGCCACCATGTCGAGGGCGCGGCCGTCGCCGCCCGGCTGCTGTCCGACGACGCCGACCTGCGGGCGACCGTCCTGAAGGTCGCGGCGCGTACCCGGTTCGACCTGGCCGACGAGAAGGACGCCGAGAGCTTCGGTCTGCTGCTGGCCAGCAGGTGCCGGGGGTGGCTGGCCGGTTCGGGGACGCGCGGGCCCGTACGGCGCGAAGGGCTCGCGGGCCGCATCGAGGCGTCCCTCGGCTACCGCGGGCCGCAGGGCTGAGAGCGCCGGCACACCGTGGACGGGACCAGCTACTACCTGCCCGCCGTCGCCATGGCGGCCGTCCTGGCCGTCAAGTCCCCCTCGCTGCGACGCTCCTGGCGCGATCCGCTGCTGCGGTCGGTGTGCGCGCTGCTGGCGCTGACAGGGCTGGTGTTCTTCTTCGCGGCGCCGCCGACCATCGCCGAGGTCAACGACATCATCGGCGTCACGAACGTCTCCGCGCCGCTCGTCTACTGTCTGCTCAGCGCGTTCAGCGCGGCCTGTCTGGTGCTGATCGTCAACTGGCGCGGCGGCCCGCCCGAACGGACCCGGCGGATGTCACGGCGCTGGATCACCGGGTACGGCGTCGTGATCGTGGCGCTGGTCGTGCTGTTCGCCCTCGGTGACACCCCGGTCGAGCGGCTGCGGGACTTCGACACGTACTACGCCGACGAGCCGTTCGTCCGCGAGATGATCGTGCTCTATCTCGGCGCGCTGGCCGTGGCGGGTGTCGCGATGAACGTGATGTGCGGTCGCTGGGCCCTCCAGGTCCACGGCCGGCTCCGCGCCGGGCTGCTGATCATCGTGGCGGGCTACGTGTGCAACATCGCCTATCTGACCGCCAAGTTCACCGCGGTGGTGGCGCGCTGGAACGGCGGGAACCTCGACCACCTCAGCACCGATGTGGCTCCGGTGCTCGCCTCGGCCGGGGCGCAGATCAGCGCGGTCGGCTTCTGTCTTCCGCTGGCCTGTCAGCGGGCCGGCGACACCTGGTCGACCTGGTGCACGTACCGCCGCCTGGGGCCGTTGTGGCGGGAACTGGCACCGGTCTCGCCGCACGCGGGCCGCGCGCCCCGGATGTCCTGGTGGTCCCCCGCCGAACTCCAGGTCACCCAGCGGGAGTCGGACATCCACGACGGCCTGCTCAGCCTCTACCCCTACTTCGACACCGGGTTACGGGCCCGCGCCCACGCGGCGGCACTCGCGACGGGCTCCGACCCGGACCAGGCCCGCGCCGAGGCGGACGCGGCGATGGTGGCGGCGGCGGTACGGGCCCGGACCACCGAACCGGAAGCCAGACCCACCGACTCCACGGAGCCGGCCGAGGGCCCCCGCGACCTGGTCCGCATGTCCCTGGCCCTACGCCACTCCCCGGTGGTCAGGGCCACCCGCAGCACACCCCCGGCTTGAGGGCAGCGCAGCCCCGTCAGGGGCGCGAGGAACTGCGCGACCACGCCCCCACCGGGCCCCGTCAGGGGCGCGGGGAACTGCGCACCCAGCCCTCACCGGCCCCAGCCGGACAACTCACCTTGCAGGGGCGCGGGGAACGGCGCGACCAGCCCTCACCGGGCCCGCGGACGACCCGCACCGCACGCGCACGCGTACGCGCACACCCGGCGGCGCAGCGCGCAGCGCATCACGTCGCACTCCGCTCGCTCGCCTCGCGAAGATCCCGCTCCAGCGCACGACTGCGCACCACGTCCGCCCGCCCCGCCGCGGTACCCGGCCGCCCCGCCCGCAGCAGCGCGCTCCACCGCTCACGGCTCCAGTCGGCGGGACTCGTCCCCCCGACGAACTCCTGGACGAGGGCGAGAAACCGCGCCGGTTCGGCGTGGAACGGAAAGTGCCCGGCGCCCTCGAAGATCTCCAGCCGGCTCCCCGGCATCGCCTCGTGCGCCCCGTACGCGTGCCGCACCGGCACCACGCCGTCACGGTCGCCCCACACCAGCAGCGTGGGCATGCCCTCGGTGAGGTAGCAGCGGTCGAGCATGGTCACCACCTGGCCGCGCCAGTCGACCACCGCCCGCAGGGTGCGGATGAACGCGCTGCGCGAGGTCGCGTCCGGCAGCGCGTCCACGAGGGTGAGCAACTCGGGCGCGTCCTGCCCGAGATCGGTGTCGAGCAGCCGGATCAGGTGCGCGAACAGCCGGGCCTGGAACGCCATGCCGGGCAGGCGCAGCGCGGACAGCGCGAGATGGGCACCGGGCAGGGACACCGCCCGCAGTACGGGGTTCACCTCGCGGCCCACACCGCCCGCGCCGACCAGGATCAGCCGCTCGGTGCGCTCGGGGAACTGGTAGGCGAACTGCATGGCGACCCCGCCGCCGAACGAGTGCCCGACCAGCGTGGCCTGTTCGACGCCGAGCGTGGCGAGCAGATCGCGCAGGCCGTTGGCGTACGCGGCCACCGAGTAGTCGGCCCGTGGCTTGTCCGAGGCGCCGTGGCCCAGCAGGTCGGGTGCGATCACCGTGTGGGTGCGGGCGAGGCCGGGGATGAGCCCGGCCCAGGTCGCCGAGGAGTCGCCGATACCGTGGATCAGGACGAGGGCCGGTCCCTCGCCGGTCATCCGGTAGGCGCGTCGGTAGCCGTGCACCACGCGGTGCCGCAGCCGCAGTTCGCCGTCGCCCACGGGCCGCAGCCGCATGGCCCCGCGCGGGCGCCGTCGTGGGATGTCGACCACCGGCTCGTCTCCCCTCCTCGGGTCCTTCGCCGAGCCGCCGGGAGTACGGCCCCGGGCCTCTGTTCCAGCGTAAGCCCCTTGTCCGACAAGGGGTTTCCGTGAGGTTTCCCCTCGGCTAACCGGGCGAACGAACACGCACGGAAAGGGCATTGTCAGTGGCGGACGGCAAGCTGGACCCAGCGCCACCGCTGTGCGGCGGCGCGAGCAGGACCGAAGAGCGGAAGCCGAGCCGAACCGGGAGAGCCGTCCGATGCCGACAGCCGTACTGACCGATCACGAACGCACCGCCGTGCAGGCCTATCTGCGCCTGCTGCAGACCGTACGAGCCGCGATGGACGCCCCGTCCGGTTCGGGCCGACCGGTGGTCGTGCCGCCCGCCGCCCTCGCGGAGGCGGAGCGCGCACTGGCCGCGGCGGGTCTCGAGGGCAACGAGGAGGCGTTCTTCCGCCTGCTGCACACCTGGTGCCCGGAGGTGTGATGAACCACCGTCAGCCCTTCGGCCGGTCCTTCGGCCCGTTCTCCGACGGGAGGGGGACGGCGGCCCGGCACCCGGCCGCCGCGCTCAGCCCTGCCCGTACGGCACGGTCACCGAGGTCGCCACGAGGCCCCGGCTCACCGTCCAGCGTCCTTCGAAGCGGCCGATGCGACGGCCGTCCACCACCGGGCCGGGTACGAGGAGTCCGGCGCTCAGGCCGCCGGACGTGGTGTGTCCGGGATCCATGAAGACCTCGATGTCGGCCTCGGAGAAGTCGAGCCATTTCCCGGTGAGGGGGAACCACGCCTTGTAGACCGACTCCTTGGCGCTGAACAGGAGCCGGTCCCAGTGGATCCGCGGATGGTGTCCGGCGAGCTCGCCCAGCCGCCGGACCTCGTCGGGCAGCGCGACCGAGGGCAGCACGTCGGCGGGGAGCGGCAGATGGGGCTCCGCGTCGATGCCGAGCGAGGCGAGGTCGGTGGCCCGGGCCAGCGCGGCGGCGGCGTAGCCGTCGCAGTGCGTCATGCTGCCGATCAGCCCGTCGGGCCACCGCGGGGCTCCCCGGTCGCCGCTGAGGACGGCCTGCGGGGGCACGCCGAGCTTCTCCATGGCGCGTCGGGCGCACCCGCGTACCACGGTGAACTCGCGGCGCCGCTTCTCGACGGCGCGTGCGATCAGCGCCTCTTCCTCGGGATACAGCTCGGGGTACGGCGTCGGGGCCCTGGTGCCCTCGGCGTGGTCGTCAGCGTGTGCCTCCACGGCCACGACCGACTCCGGGAGCAGTTCCTCGATCACCGGATCCGACCTCCATCGGCAGAATGCGGCGCAGCTTGCCCGGCGGTTCCGAGCGCTTGCGCCACTCGCGGGGGTAACCCACCGACACCTCTTCGAAGCGGACGCCGTCGAGCCAGGTGGTGCGGGGAATGTGCAGGTGGCCGTAGACCATGACGGCCACGCGGTGGGTGCGGTGCCAGTCCGAGGTGAGCCGGGTGCCGCACCACATGGCGAACTCCGGGTACCAGAGGACTTCCGTGGGGTGCCGGTCCAGCGGGTAGTGGTTGACGAGCACCGTGGGCAGGTCCGCGGGGATCTCCGCGAGCCTGCGTTCGGTCTCCGCGACCCGGGCCCGGCACCAGGCCTCGCGGCTGGGGTACGGGTCGGGGTGCAGCACGTGCTCGTCCGTGCAGACGATGCCGGTCCCGTGGGCGTACGCGAGGCCCTCTTCCTTGGTCGCGCAGCCCGCGGGCAGGAACGAGTAGTCGTAGAGGAGGAAGAGCGGGGCCACGGCGACGGGGCCCTCGGGGCCCTCCCACACGGGGTACGGGTCCTCGGGGGTGAGCACGCCCAGCTCTCGGCAGAGCTCCACGAGGTATTCGTAGCGGGCCACTCCGCGCAGGGTGACGGTGTCCTTGGGGTGGGTCCACAGTTCGTGGTTGCCGGGGGCCCAGATCACTTTCCGGAAGCGCCGGCTGAGCGTTTCGAGGGCCCAGCGGATGTCGGCGACCGTCTCCGCGACGTCGCCGGCCACGAGGAGCCAGTCGTCATCGGTCTCGGGGCGCATCTCCTCGACGAGGGCGCGGTTCTCGGCGTATCCGACGTGCAGGTCGCTGATGGCCAGCAGCCGGCCCTGACGGTCAGCCGTCGTCACCCTCGCTCCCCTCCCCGTGCCGGGACGCCTCACGGCCACCCGGATGAGAACACAAGAACACACGCGCCCGGCCCGGTACAAGACCGACTCCGCGCGGGCTTGGACCCCGCACCCCAAGCGACCGCGCACCGTCCACACGCGCACGCCGACACGCACTGCGGCCCGCCCGCGCGGACGGCGCCCAAGCGGCGCCCCTCATGCGCCCGACACGCACGCCCGGCCACCCGGCCTACGGACGTGCCGGGCACCGGGCGCCCGCCATCTTGCCGATCCGACGGCCCGCGCTTCGGCGGCCCGTCGCCGGGAGGCCCGGCCTGGCGGCCGCCGGCGGACCGGGCCGGTGATCGGGCGCGGGTGTCGCCCGATTCGCCGAGTGCGTGGTGGTGATCTGGAGCACCGGTGGGCGTCCGGGCGGGCCCGGTGGTCACCGGTGCGCGCCGATGTGGTGCAGGCCTCTGACCTGGCGCGCGAGCCTCGGCGGGCCCGTCGGGCAAAGCCGTGCGGCGGAGTCGTCGGGGGATTCCGTAACACGCCCGTAGCAGCAGCACTGCTCAGGAACCCCTATGATCGGCCATACACAACCGCCACGAACTCCCGTTTTCGAACGGCGGTTTTGTGTACCCACCTAACCTCTTGCCGAGCACGGCCTGATTTGACGTGCCCGCAAACCCTGAAAGGCGGCCTGCATGGTCTCTCGCGTACGCGTCTGGCTCAACCGCACGTACGCGGAGAACGTGTTCTTCATGGATCAGCTGCGGCGAAATCCGTGTGGCCGCGCGGTCGAGATCCACGCCACCCACGGCGACCCCGACTCCCCGATCCTGGCCGCCGCGGACATCGCCGCGATGGAGCCGGAGGGGCTGTCCCCGGCCGCCTACGTCGAGTACGCGCTCGACCAGTGCGCCCGGCACTCGATCGACGTGTTCGTACCCGTCCTGCACCAGACCGCCCTCGCCGGGCACCGCGAGGAGTTCGCCGCGGTCGGCACCGCGCTGCTCGCGCCGCCCGCCGAGGCCGTGCACACCTTCCAGGACAAGGTCGTCGCGTACGAGGCCGTCGAGAAGCTCGGCGTGCCGGTGCCGCCGTGGTGGCGGGTGCGCACCGCGGACGAGCTGATCGCCGCGGTCGACGAGCTGGAGGCCGCCGGCTACAAGGCGTGCTTCAAGCCCGCCTCCGGAGCGGGTGGCGTCGGCTTCCGCATCATCACGCGCACCCCCTTCTCGCTCATGCACCTGAGCGGCTTCCCCAGCCCGTACATGCCGCTGGACCTGGTCGTCCAGGCGCTGCAACAGGCGGACGAGCCCGTGGACTGGCTTGTCATGCCCCTTCTGGGTGAGCCGGAGGTGTCCGTGGACTGCCTCACCGGTCCGGACGGACGGGTGCGGATGGCCGTGGGCCGTACGAAGAACGGGCGGCGGCGCGGCTTCACGCTCGACCCGTCGTTCATCGAGCCGGCGCGCGTCCTCGCGGAAGGCTTCGGGCTGCACTACCTGACGAACATCCAGTTCCGGATGCTCGGTGACAAGCCGGTCCTGATGGACGTCAACACGCGCCCGGCGGGCGGTCTGCACCAGCTCTCGCAGTGCGGGATCAACGCCCCGTGGGCCGCCGTGCGCCTCGCGCTCGGCGAGGAGCCCGGCGATGTCGTCCCGCCGTTCCTCGGCTCGGACTACGCGGTGGTCTCCGGACCGCGCGCGGTGCGTCCCGTCTCGGCGCCGGAGACCGCCCCCGAAGCGCAGCCTGTCCAGCTGGCTCAGGAAGCCCAGCCGGCGCAGGAGGCCCATACGGCTCAGGCGACCCGTTCGGCTCAGCCGGGCCACAAGGCCCATACGGCTCAGGCTGCGCAGTCTTCGGACAGGCCCTTGACAGTCTGATTGGTCCATACCAATTTGGTGCACGTGTCACCTCCCGCACCCCCGCGACCAGCAGGAGCTGACCCCGCCGGCGACCTGGACGCAGATCCGCGACTGGGCGAACTCGCGTCACATCGTGGCGGGGGGGCGCCCGGTCAGGAGACCGGGTATCCCCACGCCCTCGCCAACTCGGCGAGCCGCGGCGGCAGTTCGGCCTTCGGGTCGGCCGGGCGGGCCGGCTGGACACGGCCCGACCTGATGGTGGGGCTCCAGTCGCCGAGCTGCGGCCGGAAGGTGCCGTGGTCCTTCGTCCCGTAGTCGAGCATCGCGCTCTCCCACGGCACGTCCAGGTACTCGCACAGCCCGCGCGTGGTCCCCTCGGGATCGGCGGTGAGGTCCTCGTACGTCATCACATGGGCGTCGAGGGCGCGGCGGGCCTCGTCGAGCCGTACGCCGTAGTCGAGGACCTCGGCGCGGATCTGTTCGTGGTCGGGGTCGGTGCGGCGGTCGGTGAGGGAGGCGACCACCGCGCCGGGGTGGCGGAGCAGCACGATGTAGCGGGCGTTGGGCCAACATCGTTGCAGGCGCGGCCAGATGAGGGTGTTCGGCGGGGTCTTGTCGACGATGATCTGCTTGCCGCTGCGGGCGAGTTCCAGGTGCATCACCCGGTCCCACAGCGTGTGCTCCAGTTCCTCCTTGTCCAGTTCGAGCGCCCGCATGGCGTCGGCGGTGAAGTCGCGGGACAGATGGACGTGCAGGGTGCGCAAGTGCATCTCGTGCGGGGCGCGGATGCTGCTGTGGCTGTTCAGCAGGACCCTCAGGAGGGTCGAGCCCGAGCGGACGCAGGACAGGACGAAGACCGGCGAGTCCACCAGACGCGGGGCGCGGGGCGCCACGTAACCGTCCGCGCGGGAACCCTCGGCGGCACGGGGGCCGGGTGCGGCGTCGAGGCCGCGGCGCGGCGGGCTCACCGCCTGGGCCATCAGTCTGCCGCGGCGCCTCAACCCTTTGCCGATCGCGGACATGCGCGGGTCTCGCACGGTGACACCTTTCTCTCGCACTGCCCCCCATCGCACTCATCACAGGGGCGCCGGGCGAACCGCAGATGTCGTCCAGGGAACGCGCACTGGTCACGGCGGGTGGGGGACCTCCCCCGCCCCTACCGTGACCAGGCCGTTCATCGCTTCCTTAATTGTTCATGGGAAACGGGGTCACCGCTTCCGCATGAGCGTGTCCGTCACTTCCGCACGGCCAGTCGCAGCGTCTGGATCTCGAAGGGACGCAGGGTGACGGGGACGCCGTTCCCGTCCGTGTCCGCCGTCGACAGCGGGCGCTCCAGCAGGTCGGCGATCTCGGCACCGGCCAGCGGGAAGCTCGTGCGCAGGATGCCCTGCGCCCGGCCGCCGCGTGACTCGTAGAGGCGTACGACGACATCGCCCGAGGTGTCGTCGGCGAGCTTGACGGCCTCGATGGTCACGCCCTCGCCGTCCACGGAGACGACCGGTTCGGCGGTGCCCGCCGAGTCCGCGACCCGCAGGGGGAGGTTGAGCGCGTAGCCCTCGGCGACCGCGTCCGCGATGGTCGCGCCGGGCAGCAGCGCGTAGGTGAAGTGGTGCCTGCCCTGGTCGGCCGCCGGGTCCGGGATGCGCGGGGCGCGGACCAGGCTGAGCCGGACCGTGGTCGTCGTACCGCCGTCCTCGCGCACTGTGCGGGAGACGTCGTGGCCGTATGTGGAGTCGTTGATGACCGCGACGCCGTAGCCGGGTTCGCCGAGGTGGACCCAGCGGTGGCCGGAGACCTCGAAGCGGGCCGACTCCCAGGTGGTGTTGGTGTGCGTGGGCCGCTGGATGTGGCCGAACGCGATCTCGGCCGACGAGTGCGCCGCCCGGATGTCGACCGGGAAGCCCGCCTTGAGGAACTTCTCGGCCTCGTGCCAGTCGATGTCCGTCTCGAAGTCGATCCGGGGGCTGCCGGCGCGCAGGCTGATGGTCTGCGTGATGCGTGAGCCGTTGCCGAAGGAGCGCTCGACGCGGATCGACCCCAGCAGCGGGTCGTCCTCGACGACCGTCACGGACTCGGCGTCCAGCAGGTCCGTGTAGCGGTTCTTGTAGTGCTTGTCGACGTCCCAGGCGTCCCAGTAGTTGGGCAGGTCCGTGTGCAGCCGGAGCAGGTTGCCCTGGTCCGCCAGGACCTCCCGGCCACCGGCGCGCAGATCGCGTACGGAGGACAGGGTGCCGTCCTCGGCGATCTCCACGCGCACCAGACCGTTGTCGAGGACACGGCCCTCGACCGTCACAGGGCTCGGCGCCTCGCCGGTACCGGTACCGAGGGGCGCGCTGCCGTTGGCCGGGACGACCGTGTGGGCCAGGGAGCCGTCGGCGGTCCGTACGACCTCCCGGCGCTCGGCGGGGCTCGTGTTGAAGACGCGGGCGCCGCCCGTGCCGAGTGCCGCGACCGCCTCGGCGGTCAGTGCCTCGACCTCCTCGGCGACACGCGCGTACTCGGCCTCCGCCTCGCGGTGCACCCAGGCGATCGAGGAGCCCGGCAGGATGTCGTGGAACTGGTGGAGCAGGACCGTCTTCCAGAGCCGGTCGAGCTTGTCGTGCGGGTAGGCGTAGCCGGGCGCGTGCAGCGCGGCCGTCGTGGCCCACAACTCGGCCTCGCGGAGCTTGTGTTCGCTGCGGCGGTTGCCCTGCTTGGTGCGGGCCTGCGAGGTGTAGGTGGCCCGGTGCAGCTCCAGGTAGAGCTCGCCGACCCAGACCGGGGCGTCGGGGTACTCCTCGCGGGCCTTGGCGAAGAACTCGTCGGGGTGCTCGACGACGACCTTCGGCGAGCCCTCCAGGTCGGCGAGGCGGCGCGCCCGCTCCATGATCTCGCGGGTGGGGCCGCCGCCGCCGTCGCCCCAGCCGAAGGGGGCCAGCGAGCGGGTGCCGACGCCCTTCTCCTGGTAGTTGCGGGTGGCGCGGGCCATCTCCTCGCCGCTGAACCGGGCGTTGTAGGTGTCGACGGGCGGGAAGTGCGTGAAGATCCGCGTGCCGTCGATGCCCTCCCACCAGAAGGTGTGGTGGGGGAACTTGTTGGTCTGGTTCCAGGAGATCTTCTGGGTGAGGAACCACTCGTTGCCGGCCAGCTTGGCGAGCTGCGGGTAGGACGCGGTGTAGCCGAAGGAGTCCGGCAGCCACACGCCCTTGGTCTCGACGCCGAAGTGCTCGATGAAGAACCGCTTGCCGTGCACGAACTGGCGGGCGACGGCCTCGCCGCCGGGCAGGTTGCCGTCGGCCTCGACCCACATGCCGCCGACCGGCGCCCACTGGCCCTTCTTGACGGACTCCTGGATGCGGGCCCAGACCTTGGGGTAGTTGTCGCGCACCCACTCGTACTGCTGGGCCTGCGAGCAGGCGAAGATGAAGTCCTCGTACTCGTCGGCGAGCGAGGTGACGTTCGAGAAGGTGCGGGACGTCTTGCGCTTGGTCTCGCGGATCGGCCACAGCCAGGCGGAGTCGATGTGCGCGTGGCCGACGCCGGAGACGATGTGGGCGCTGGCGTTGGCGGGCTTGGACAGCGCGGGCTTCAGCGCGGCCCGTACGTCGGCGGCCGAACCGGCGATGTCGTCGAGGTCCAGCAGGTCCAGGGCCCGGTCCAGGGCGTGGGTGATCTCGTGCCGGCGGGGGTCGTGCTCGCCCAGCTCCAGCATCAGCTCGCGCAGGACCTGGATGTCGAGGTCGAGGTGCCAGACCTCCTCGTCGAGGACGGCGAGGTCCGCGCGGCGGAAGGTGTAGAGGGGCTTGTCGCCCGCGGTGCGGATGTCACCCATCGGCGTGATCTTGGAGAAGTCGTCGGCGAGGATGTCCGGGTTGGAGGCCGCCTCGACCAGGTAGTCGATCTCCTCCCCGCCGACGGCGGGGTTGGCGATCGCCACGTACTGGTTGAGCGGGTTGACCGCCTTCAGCGGGGTGCCGTCCGTGAGGTGGACGAGGGCCTCGGCCTGGTTGCCGGGCCAGTCGCCGACGAAGCCGAGGTCGATGACGGCCTCGACGCGCCGGCCCGCCCACTCGGCGGGCACCCGCCCACGCATCCGGAACCACGTCGTGCCCCAGGGCGGGCCCCACGGGGTGCCCATCTCGAAGGGCGCGTACGAGGCGGCGGCGGCCTCTTCGAAGGGGACGGGCTCCCCCGGGGCCTGCCAGGCCTCGATCTCGAAGGGCACGGCGGCGGCGTAGATCGCGGCCTTGATGCGCTGGTCGTGAAGGCGCTGGACGCGCTCCTCGATTCGCCGGCGTTCGTCGTGCATGAAAGTCTCCAGGTAACGAGCGGGGAAAGCGCTTACTTGAGGTAGGCGAGACCAGGATGGACCGCGGTGTATCCGTCCACCAGATTCCGGGCCACATTCACCGAGTCGACCAGCGGGTGCAGGGCGAAGGCCTTCACGGCCGTCGCGCGCGAACCCGACGCGGCGGCGGCCAGCACCTCCCGCTCCACGGCCTTCACCGCGCACACCAGGCCGGTGGCGTGGTCGGGCAGCGGGGCCACGGCGACCGGGTGCGCGCCGTTGGCGTCGACGAGGCAGGGCACCTCGATGACGGCGTCCGCGTCGAGGGCCGTCAGGGTGCCCTGGTTGCGGACGTTGAGGATGAGCGTGGTCCGCTCGTCACGGGCGATGGCCCGCATCAGGGCGAGGGCCACCTTCTCGTACCCGCCGGAGAGGTCGTCGGCGTCGCGCTCGCCCGCGCCGGCGCTCTCCCGGTTCTCGGACATGTACGTGGCCTCGCGCTCGGCCCGCGTACGGTCCCAGGCGGTGAGGGCGGCGCTGTCCGGGCGGCTCATCTCCTCGTAGAAGCCCGCCTGCTGGTCACGGAGGAACGCGCCGCGGGTCTTCTCGGCCTGGCTGTAGGCGCGGACGGCCTCGCGGTTGAAGTAGTAGTAGTGCAGATACTCGTTCGGAATGGCGCCGAGCGACTGGAGCCAGTCGGTGCCGAAGAGCTTGCCCTCCTCGAAGGAGCCGAGCAGGTCGGTGTCGGCGAGCAGCCGCGGGAGTTCGTCGCGTCCGGCGACGTGGAGTCCGCGGACCCAGCCGAGGTGGTTGAGGCCGACGTAGTCGATCCAGGCCTCGCGCGGGTTGGCGCCCAGCACGCGGGCGATACGGCGGCCGAGGCCGACCGGGGAGTCGCAGATGCCGATGACGCGGTCGCCGAGGTGGCGGGACATGGCCTCGGTGACGAGTCCCGCCGGGTTGGTGAAGTTGATGAGCCAGGCGTCGGGGGCGAGGCGGGCCACCCGCTGGGCGATGTCGACGGCCACGGGGACCGTGCGCAGGCCGTAGGCGATGCCTCCGGCGCCGACCGTCTCCTGTCCGAGGACGCCCTGGTCGAGGGCGACCCGTTCGTCGGCGGCGCGGCCTTCGAGGCCGCCGACCCGGATCGCGGAGAAGATGAAGTCGGCGCCGCGCAGGGCGTCGTCGAGATCCGTGGTGGCGGTCACGGTCGGTGCGTCCGGGTGAGCCGCGGCCTGCTCGGCGAGGACCCGGGCGACGGCGGAGAGCCGTCCCTGGTCCAGGTCGTGCAGCACGACGTCGGTGACGCGGCCCTCGCCACGGTCTCCGAGGAGCGCCCCGTACACGAGCGGCACGCGGAATCCGCCACCGCCCAGAATCGTCAGCTTCACGCAACTGCCCTTTCGCTGTTCCTCGGGGTCATCAGGGGTGGTGGGGCCGGCGGGGCCGCGGGCTCTGCTGGTCCCACCAGGGCCACCAGGGCCACGCGTGGCGCCAGGACCGCCGGGGCCGCTGGTGCCACCGGAGCGGCCGGAGCCGCCGATGCCTCCGGTGCCACCAAGGCCGCCGGGGCCCCGGTACTGCCAGGGCCGCCCCTGTGGTCGGGGCCACCGGTGTCACCGGGGCTACCGGTGCTACGCGTGGCGCCAGGACCGCCGGGGCCGCCGGTGCCCGCCAGGGACCCCAGTGTCACAGGGGCCTCCGGCGCCACAGGAGCCGCCGGTGCCACCGGGGCCCCGGCCGTGCCCGTCACGTGAGCACCACGCGTACGTCCGCCTCTTCCAGGGCGGTTCGCGTTCCGGGGTCCGCCGGGGCGTTGGTCACCACGATGTCCAGGTCCTCGGGGCCGCAGACCTTCGCCATCCCCGTGCCCGGGAACTTGGCGCGGTCGGCGAGCAGGACGACCCGGTCGGCCGCCTTGATCATGGCGCGCTTCACCGGTACCTCGACGACGGTCGTGTCCATCACCTGCCCTCCCGGCCGTACTCCGCTAGTTCCCAGGAACAGCCAGTCCGCATGCAGCTGGCGCAGGTTGTCCTCGGTGAGGAAGCCGACCAGTGAGCGGTACTCGCGGCGGACCATGCCCCCGAGCAGCACGAGCTCTATGGCCTCGTCGTCCACCAGTTCCTCGTAGACCACGAGGTTGCTGGTGATCACGGTGATCCGGCGGCCGTGCAGCTGCCGGGCCAGCCGGTAGGCGGTGGTCCCGATGTCGAGCAGCACGGACTGGCCGTCCTCGACGAGGGCCGCCGCGCGCGCCGCTATGGCGTCCTTCTCGGCCACGCGCACCTCGGCGACCTCGGCGAAGGGCTGGTCGCCCTCCTCGGCGACCGCTCCGCCGTGCACGCGGGTGAGCAGGCCCTCCTCCTCCAGCTTGAGCAGGTCGCGCCGCACGGTGGCGGGGCTCACGCCGAGCTGCTCCGAGAGATCGGTCACGGCCGCGGGGCCGCCGGAGCGCAGGGCCCGCAGGATGAGTTGATGTCGTCTCTCTGCCAGCACGAGCTGAACAATAGTCTTCATCCGCCATCATTTCTATGCTCTGTTCTGCTCAACTCTTGCCAAATTGGCTGGAGACGCGCACGATCCTGTCCACCGAAACACGATCCGGTGCACCGAAAATGAAGAGTTTTGACGAGAGGATGCGCTCGTGGGTGAGACACGGCCCGACGCGCGGCCCGATGTGCTGCTGACCGGGCTGCTCTTCTACGACCTCGTCCTGACCGGTCTGGGCAAGCCGCCGACCCCCGGCGAGGAGATCTGGACCGACGGGATGGGCACGAGCCCGGGCGGGATCGCGAACCTGGCCGTGGCAGCGGCCCGCTACGGCCTCACCACCTCCCTGGCCACGGTGTTCGGCGACGACTACTACGGCGCGTACTGCCGTGAGGTCCTCGCGGGGCAGGAGCACATCGACCTCTCGCTCTCCCGTACGGCGGACGGCTGGCACACCCCGGTCACCGTCTCGATCGCGTACGGCCACGACCGGGCCCTGGTCACCCACGGCCAGGAGCCCCCGTACTCGCAGGACGCGCTGATGGGCGACCCGCCCGCCGCGCGTACGGCCCTCGTGCACATCGAGGCCGAACCCCGCGAGTGGATCGCCAAGGCCGCCGCGAACGGCACGAAGATCTACGCGGACGTCGGCTGGGACCCCACCCAGCAGTGGTCCTCGGACCTCCTCGACCAGCTCGCCCTGTGCCATGCCTTCGTCCCGAACGACACCGAGGCGATGGCGTACACCCGTACCGACACCGCGGCCGACGCGCTCTCCCGGCTCTCCGAGCTGGTGCCGGTGGCCGTGGTCACCCGCGGCCGGGACGGCGCGATCGCCGTCGACCAGACCACGGGCGAGCACGCCGACGTGCCCGCCCTCGCCACCGGCGTCCTGGACGCGACGGGTGCCGGAGACGTCTTCGGCGCGAGTTTCGTCGCGGCCTCGCTGGAGGGCTGGCCCCTGGAGGAGCGGCTGCGCTTCGCGGTGCTGGCCGCCGGACTCTCCGTACAGCGGCACGGCGGGGCGCTGGCCGCGCCCGGCTGGTACGGGATCCACCAGTGGTGGCGCTCCCTCGAAGACCCCGAACTGCGGCGCGCGTACGGCTTCCTGACGGACCGTATGCCCGCCGATCCCGGACCCCCGGTCCCCCACGCCCCGGTGACTCCGCCTGCCCCCACGGCATTCCCGATCTCCCCCGACACATCCGCGGCGACGCATCCCTTCTGATGCCTCACCTCTGATGCGTCTTCCTTGCTGCGAAGACCGAACACATGCGAAAGGCGGTGGGAGCTGTGCGGCTCTCACGAAGGGGCCTGCTCCGCGCGGGACTGGCCGGTACGGCCGCGACCGCGCTCGGCGGCCTGGCGTCCGGCTGCGCCGTACCGACCGGCTCGACGGGCCGGAACATGGTGCTGTGGTACTGGAGCGGTGGCCTGAGCGACACCGTCGTCAAGAAGGCCAAGGCGCGCTACGACAGCGCCGTCGACCTGGACGCGATCCAGATCGGCGGCTACTACCGCTCCAAGCTCATCACCACGATGACCGGCCAGGCCCATGTCCCCGACATCGCGGGGCTCAAGGGCGAGGACATGGCGTCGTACCTGCCGAACGCCGACCAGTTCGTGGATCTGCGCACACTCGGCGCGGAGAAGCTCAAGAGCCAGTACCTGGACTGGAAGTGGCAGCAGGGTGTGGCCCCCGACGGCAGCCTCGTCGGCTTCCCCATCGACGTGGGCCCCGTCGTGCAGTACTACCAGCCGGCCGTCTACAAGAAGGCCGGGCTCGCGTACGAACCGGAGGACGTCTCCAGGGAGATGGGCACCTGGGAGCAGTTCTTCGCGGCGGGTGAGCAGCTGAAGAAGCGGGTGCGCGGGGCGTTCATCCTGACCGATGTCGGCAGCGTCTTCGAGATGTCGATCGGACAGGGCACCGAGCGGTTCGTCGACAAGGAAAAGCACTTCATCGGCGACCAGGAGCATGTGCGTATCTGCTGGGACCGTGCCGTGGAGGCCAAGCGGCGCGGGCTGGTGTCGAGCCTGGTGACGGGTACGCCCGACTCGATCTCCGCCACCGAGCGGGGCCAGTTGCCCAGCCAGCTCAACGCCTCGTGGGCCGCGGGCGACCTCAAGCTCCAGTACCCGAAGACCAAGGGCAGATGGCGGGTCGCGAACTGTCCCGGCGGCCCCTCGAACGTCGGCGGTTCGTTCCTGGCGATCACCAAGGCGTGCCGTGAACCCGAGAAGGCCTTCGAGATCATCACCTGGCTGCTCAACGCGGACAACCAGGCCCAGGGCTTCATGGACGCCGGACTCTTCCCGTCCACACCGGCCTCGTACGGGCTGAAGAAGCTCCGCGAGCACGACCCGTTCTTCGGTGACCAGATCACGATGGATGTGTACGGGCCGGCCGCGGAGAAGATCCCGGTCGCCTTCAACAGCCCGTACGACATCGCGCTCGGGCAGCCGATCAGGGACGAGATCAAGAACGTCGGCGTCCTCGGCAAGGACCCGGAAAAGGCCTGGAAGGACGCCATGAGCAAGTGCCGGCGTATCGCCGACCACCTGGGGGTGAGCTACTGATGGCCACCACCCCCCTGACCGCCCCTCCGGTCGAGAAGCCCCCGGCGCCCGCCGCCGGACCGCCCGCCGCCAACCCCAAGAAGGGCGTCCTGAGTTACTGGCGGCTGTACGCCGCCATCTCCCCCTTCTACCTCCTCTTCCTCGCCTTCGGGCTGATCCCGGTCGGCTTCTCGCTCTATCTGTCGTTCCACCGGTGGGACGGCCTCGGCTCGATGGAGTACGCGGGCCTGTCGCAGTACCGCTATCTGCTGAGCGACACCGACTTCTGGAGCTCGATCGGCAACACGCTGATCATCTGGGCGCTGGCCACCTTCCCCATGATCTTCCTCGCGATGATCACGGCGGTGATGCTCAACTCGGCGGTCCGTTTCAAGAACGTCTACCGCTTCGCGTACTTCCTGCCCAACGTCACCTCGGTCGTCGCCGTCGCGATCATCTTCGGCTCGGTCTTCTCCACCAACTTCGGCCTGGTGAACGCCCTGTTGCAGGCTGTCGGCCTCGACCAGATCGCCTGGCTCAACACCCCGTGGGGCATCAAGGTCGCCATCGCCACCCTGATGACCTGGCAGTGGACCGGCTACAACGCGATCATCTTCCTCGCCGGACTCCAGACGATCCCCGGCGAGCTGTACGAGGCGGCGCGCATGGACGGCGCCGGACCCGTGCAGACCTTCTTCCGGATCACCCTGCCGCTGATGCGGCCCGTGCTGCTGTTCGTGCTCGTCATCTCGACCGTCACCGGACTGCAGAGCTTCTCCGAACCTCAGGTGCTGCTGCAGTCCACCGCCAACGAGTCGACGTTCTCGGGCGGCCCCGACCACGCGGGCCGGACGATGGTCCTCTACTTCTTCCAGCAGACCTTCGACAACAACGACTTCGGTTACGGCGCCGCCGTGGCCTGGGGCATCTTCCTCGTCGTCGTCATCTTCTCGATCGTCAACTGGCGCCTGGTGCAGCGCCGGGGCGAAGACTAGGGAGGCCCGTCACCATGGCTGTCACCACACAGACCGAGCCCGCCCCCACCGAGCCGCCGCGCGCCGAGCCCACCAAGGGCACACGTATCCGGGGTACCCAGCGCAGGGGCATCGCGCTCCACGTGTCCCTCTTCGTCGGGGTGCTGCTCTCCGCGTTCCCGTTCTACTGGGCCGTGATCATGTCGACGCACACGTCGACCGAGATCTTCTCCTACCCGCCGAAGCTGCTGCCCGGCTCGCACTTCGGCGACAACCTCAGCAAGCTGTTCGACAGCATCGATTTCTTCGGGTCGATGTTCAACTCGCTGCTCGTCGCCGTCTCGGTGACGTTCCTCGTGCTGTTCTTCGACTCGCTGGCCGCGTTCGTCTTCGCCAAGTTCCACTTCCCGGGCCGCCGGGTGCTGTTCGCGATGATGATGGCGATCTTCATGGTGCCGGCGCAGCTCGCGGCCATCCCGCAGTTCGTGATCATGGCGAAGCTGGGCTGGATCGGCTCGATGACCTCGCTGATCGTGCCGGCCGCCGCGAACGCCTTCGGCATCTTCTGGATGCGGCAGTACATGAAGAGCGCGATCCACGACGAGCTGCTGGACGCCTCGAAGATCGACGGGGCAAGCTTCCTGCGCCAGTACTGGCACGTGGCGCTGCCCGTGGTCCGTCCCGGGCTCGCCTTCCTCGGCATCTTCACGTTCATGGGCCAGTGGAACGACTACGCCTGGCCGTTGATCGCCCTCACCAACCCGGACAACGTGACCCTCCAGGTCGCCCTGTCCCAGCTCAACGGCGTCCACGGCACCACGGACTACGGAATGGTCATGACAGGTGCGGTCCTGGCCCTGATCCCCCTGCTGATCGTCTTCGCGATCGGCGCCAAGCAGATCATCGCCGACCTCGGCAAGGGAGCGATCCGCTGATGCGACGCGACCACCTGCTCGCCCTGCGGCCCTGGGAGTCACCGGAGACGACCTCCTGGCAGCGGCTGCCGATGAACGCGGTGGACCGGCGCTCCGGCGCGCTGTCCCTGGACGGCTCCTGGCACTTCCAGCTGCTGCCCTCGCCGACCGGCGCGTCGGGCGAGTGGACTCTCGCCGACGTGCCGGGCGTGTGGACCATGCAGAGCGCCGACGACCTGCCCCAGTACACGAACGTCCGGATGCCGTTCGGCGACTTCCCGCCGCATGTGCCCGCCGCGAACCCGACGGGCGTCTACGAGCGGTCCGTGGACATCCCCGCCGAGTGGGCGGGGCGCCGGATCGTCCTCCAGGTCGGCGCGGCCGAGAGCGTGCTCCTCGTCCATGTGAACGGCCGGCCGGTCGGTGTCTCCAAGGACTCCCACCTGGCGGCGGAGTTCGACCTCTCCGACGTCGTACGCCCCGGCGACCCGGCGACCGTACGGCTCACCGTCGTCAAGTGGTCCGACGCCTCGCACATCGAGGACCAGGACCAGTGGTGGCACGCGGGCATCACCCGCTCGGTGCTCCTGTACGCCATCGACCCGCTGCACCTCGCGGACGTGACCGTGCGCGCGCCGCTGGACGGGCACCTGCTGGTCGACTGCAAGGTGCGGGACACGGCGGGACCGCTCCCGGAGGGCTGGTACGTCACGGCGGCCCTGGACGGTCAACTCCTTTCCCAGGACACGGAGTTCGACCGTCTCAACGCCGAGGACATGCGGGTGTCCGACTTCTACGGCGAGGCGCGGCTGCGGACCGTCGTCAGGGACGTACGCCCGTGGACGGCCGAGACACCCGAGCTGTACGACCTGGACGTGCGGCTGCACCGCGCCGACGGCTCCATCGCGGACACCTCGCACCACCGGGTCGGTTTCCGGGATGTCGAGATCGTCGGCCGGGACCTGCTGGTCAACGGCGAGCGCGTCTTCATCCGGGGCGCGAACCGGCACGACTTCCACCCGCTGACCGGCCGCACGGTCACCGCGGACGACATGCGCGCCGACCTGGTCGTCCTCAAACGGTTCGGCTTCAACGCGGTCCGCACCTCCCACTACCCGAACGACCCGACGCTGTACGACCTCGCCGACGAGCTGGGCCTGTACGTGGTGGACGAGGCGAACATCGAGTCGCACGACCACGCCCACGAGATCGCCGACGATCCGCGCTATCTGCCCGCGTTCGTGGACCGCGTCTCCCGTATGGTCCTGCGGGACAAGAACCACCCGTCGATCATCATCTGGTCCCTGGGCAACGAGTCCGACTACGGCGCCAACCACGACGCGGCGGCGGGCTGGGTGCGGCGCCACGACCCGACCCGGCCGATCCAGTACGAGGGAGCCGCCAAGATCGACTGGGCGGACGAGAAACTGGCCTCGGACATCGCCTGTCCCATGTACGCGCCCATCGAGGACTGCGTGGCACACGCCCTGTCGGGCAGGCAGACCAAGCCGCTCATCCAGTGCGAGTACTCGCACGCCATGGGCAACAGCAACGGCACGCTCGCCGACACCTGGGCCGCCATCGAGTCCACCCCGGGTCTTCAGGGCGGCTTCATCTGGGAGTTCTGGGACCACGGCATCCTCCAGCGTGTGAACGACGGACGACCGGCCGGCCGAGGTGGCGTGGGCCTGTACGACAACGGTGTCACCGCACCCGGCCACCGCTGGGCGTACGGCGGCGACTTCGACGAGGCGATCCACGACGGGGCCTTCATCGCCGACGGCGTGGTGTTCCCCGACCGCACCCCCAAGCCCGTGATGTACGAGCACCGGGAGATCGCGGGTCCGGTCCGGCTGACGTACGACGAGGGGGTGCTCCGGATCCACAACCGGCAGCACTTCCGGGGTCTGGAGTGGCTGGCGGCCGAGTGGCTGCTGGTGGGCGCCGACGGGACGACGCTTCGGGCGTCGGCCTCTTTGCCGGAGGTATCGCCGGGCGGGTCGGCGGAGGTGCCGCTGCCGTTCGCGCCGCCGGAACCCGCCGCCGGTGAGACCTGGCTGACCCTGCGGGTCACGACCGCGGACGACGAGGCATGGGCGCCGCTCGGCACGGAGGTGTGCGTGCCGCAGGTCCGGCTGAACGCCCCGGCCGCCGACGCGCCGCCGGAGCCCGTGGACGGTCCGGCCGTCACGCTGGACGAGGACGCACTGCTGGTCCACCCCTTGCTGACGTCGGCGCCGCGGCTCTCGCTCTGGCGGGCGCCCACCGACAACGACGAACTGGGCGGCATGGCGGCCCGCTGGCACGACTGGGGCCTCGACGCGCTCGTACGCAAGGTCGTGGACGTGCGCGAGGAGGGCCCCCGGGTCGTCGTACTCAGCGAGTACGCGACCGGGGCCGGGCCCGTCCGCCATGAGCAGGTGCTCACCCCGGTCACCGGTGGCATCCGGGTCGAGGAGTCGGCCGAACTCCCGGCGGGGCTCGACGACGTGGCCAGGGTCGGCACGGTCTTCGAGACGGTTCCCGGACTCGATGTCCTGGACTGGTACGGGCAGGGCCCCTGGGAGTCGTACCCGGACCGCAGCGCGGGCGCAGCCGTGGGGCACCACTCGCTGCCGGTGGACGAGCTGTTCACCCCGTATCTGCGGCCCCAGGAGAGCGGCGGGCGGCACGGGGTGCGGCGGTTCACGCTGTCGGCGCCGGACGCCACGGGGCTGGCCGTGGAGCTGGGGACGCCGGGGCAGGTCTCCGTCAACCGGTACCGGGCCGAGGACCTGGCGGGCGCCGCGCACCACGACGAGCTGGTGGCTCGGCCGGGCTGTGTCGTGCACCTGGACGCGGCGCACCGGGGACTGGGCACGGCGTCGTGCGGGCCGGACACGTCCGCGGAGTATCTCGTGGCGGCGGGCACGCATCGGTGGGAGTGGACGCTGCGCGTGCTGTGACCCGCAGCTGCCCTGAACGCGTTTTTGGCCTTACCCCCGTTGTCGAACCGCTGACCCATCGAGCCCAGAGGGACTCTTCCAACCATGACCGAGCAGCAGTTGCCCGACTGGGCCGACCCTTCCGTCTCCCCCGCCTCGCTCGACGCGCAGGGTGTCTCCCGTCGTGGGCTCCTGCGCCAGGCGGGGCTGTTCGGGGCGGCCTTCGGTACCGCCCTCGCGGCCGGTCCGCTCGCGACGCCCGCGGCGGCGGCCTCCCAGGGCCGGGACCAGGAGCGGGACCGGGGCCGGGGTCTTGGTGGCGACGATCCTCGGCTGGCCTACCTGGTCGGCGACCACCACGTGCACTCCGTCTACAGCCATGACGCGAAGTACACGTTCGACCAGGTCGCCCGGGCCGGTGCGAAGTACGGCCTGGACTGGATGGTGTTCAACGAGCACTCGAACGTCGGGCACGCCAAGTACGGGGCCGCACTGGAGCACCAGGAGATCCTCAAGGCGCGCGCCGCCAACCCGCGTCAGCTGATCTTCCAGGGCCTGGAGTGGTACATCCCCGGCGCCGAGCACTGCACGATCTTCGCGGCGCCGGGCCGCCACGAGGTGGACCTGCTCACGCGGTTCGAGCTGGCGTACGACGGCAAGCTGCTCGGCTACACAGCCGGCGGGCCCACCCATCCGGACACCCCGCGCAACGAGGCGCACGCCGTCGCGGCCATCAAGTGGCTTGCCGCGCAACGGCGTTCGGGGTACGTGGACGACGTACTGGTCTTCGCCAACCACCCCTCGCGGCTCGGCATCGACTCCCCGCACGAGATACGGGGCTGGCGGGACGCGGCCCCCGAGATCATGATCGGCATGGAGGGCGCGCCCGGCGCCCAGGGCGGTGCCATCCCCGGCTGGCGCGGTCCGACGTCCATCCGCGGCGAGTACGAGAACAAGCCCTCGGCGGATTCCTGGCCGGGCTATCCGGCGGACGCGTATGTCACCTACGGCGGGTTCGACTGGATGACGGCCACCGTCGGCGGCATGTGGGACGCCATGCTCGCCGAGGGCAAGCTGTTCACCATCACCACCAACTCCGATGTGCACCGGGTGGTGTTCGACACCTGGAAGAACGGGGCCTGGCCGGCCGGGCAGAACTTCGACAACACGGGCCGGCTGCCCGACCCGGTGAACACGGGCGAGCCGCAGCCCGGCGGTGACTTCTGGCCCGGCCAGTTCAGCCGCACGCATGTCGGTGTCACCCGTTACGGCTACCGCGCGGTGATGGCGGGGCTGCGCGCGGGCCGGGTCTGGCTCGACCACGGGCATCTGCTGGACGGTCTCGACGTACGGCTGAAGCGGGACCGTGACGGCGGGCGGGGGGTCACTCTGGGCGGGCGCCTGCGGGTCCGCGCGGGTGACCGGCTCACGCTGCAGATCACCGTGACGACGGCCTCGCGCGCCAACCCGCACGGCATCGTGCCCGAACTGGCCCATGTCGATGTGATCCGCGGGGCGGTACGGGGGCCGGCCGGCGACCGGGATGCCTGGCGGGCGCCCGACACGAAGGTCGTCCATACGGCGGACGTGTCCGGACGCAAGGGGACGTACACCTTGCGGGTTCCGGTGGTCGCCGGGGACGAGTCCTTCTATGTGCGGTTGCGCGGGAGTGACGGGAATCGGCACGGGGCGGGGTACCTGGGCGCGTCCGTGGACCCGCACGGGCCGGTGGCGCACGCGCCGGGGGACGGGGATCCGTGGGTCGACACGTGGTTCTACTCGAACCCGGTGTTCGTGGAGGTGGTCGGGGGGCGGTGACGCCGCCGGGGCGGGGCCCTGGGGTGTGTTGTCGGGTGCGGGTGCGGGTGCGGGTGCGCTGCGGCTGGCCGCGCAGTTCCCCGCGCCCCTGAAAGGCAAAAGATCGCGCCGTTCCCCGCGCCCCTGAGGGGCGCAAGATTGCACCGTTGCCCGCGCCCCTGGACAGGCGAAAGACTGGGCCGTTCCCCGCGCCCCCAAAAAGGACACGGGCCCGGTGCCAGGGCGGCCGTCGGGGTGTACTACCTGGTCGTGGGCTGATCGGCGGGCGTACCGTGGGGCGGGTGACCAGTGACGAGGTGCTGCGGCCCCAGTCCCTCATGTTGTCCTTTCTCGGCGATCAGGTGCTCGGCCGGGACGTCTGCGTGTATTCGGGGAGCGTCATCGACGTCTTCGGGCGCGCGGGCGTCGGCGAGCACGCGACCCGTTCCACGCTGACGCGCATGGTCGGCCGCGACCTGCTGCGGCGGCAGCGCGAGGGACGCCGGATGTACTTCGGACTGACCGAGCGTTCCGAGGCCGTGCTGCGGGACGGGGAGCAGCGGATCTGGGAGGAGGGGGCCGTCAACCGCCGGTGGGACGGCACCTGGACCCTGCTGGGCTTCTCACTGCCCGAGTCCTGGCAGCGCCAACGGCACGACCTGCGGGCCCAGTTGACGTGGAACGGCTTCGGTCCGCTGTTCGGCGGGCTGTGGATCGCGCCCGGCGAGACCGATGTCTCCGGACTCGTCGCCGAGCTCGGCCTGTCGGCCCACGTGAAGATCTTCCGCGCCCACGCGGACGCCGGTATGGACATCGGCGCGATGATCGAGGAGACCTGGGAACTGGACGAACTCGCCACGCGCTACGAGGCGTTCGTCCACCGCTGGCAGCGCTGGGAGACGGCGGAGCCCGACACCGACGAGGCCCTCGCGCTACGGCTGCGCCTGTCGACGCAGTGGCTCCAGGTCGTCCGCCGCGACCCACGCCTACCGGTCAAACACCTCCCGGACAACTGGCCCGCCGACCGGGCCGAGAGAACGTTCCGGACGGTGTACGCCCGCCTGACCCCCCTTGCCCAGCAGTCGGCGGACCACCTCCTGGACCTGGTCCCGGTACGGCAGCCGCGCTAGCGGCGCCCGCCAGGGACGCGGGGAACTGCGCGCCCAGCCACAGCGCACCCGCACCGAACACCCCCCCTCAGACGTAGAACCGCGACAAGCTCTGCAGTACCGCGGCCGGTTTCTGGGTGCCCTCTATCTCGATCGTGCCGTTGACCGTGATCTGTACTCCGCCCGGTACGTCCTCGACCGCCGCCAGGCTTGCGGACAGGCGGATTCGGGAGCCGGCTCGGACCGGGGCGGGGAACCGCACCTTGTTCAGGCCGTAGTTGACCTTTGTGGTCACGCCTTGGACGTCCAGCAGTTCGGTGAAGAGCGGGATGAAGAGTGACAGGGTGAGATAGCCGTGCGCGATGGGCGCCCCGAACGGGCCCTCCGCGGCCTTCTCCGCGTCCACGTGGATCCACTGGTGGTCGCCCGTGGCATCGGCGAAGGTGTTGATCCGTTCCTGGGTGACCTCGATCCACTCGCTGGTGCCGAGGTCACCGCCCGCGAGCTTCCTGAGTTCGTCGACACCGTTCACGGTCATGGTCATGTGGCTGTCCTTCAGTAGACGTGCTCGGGAGGTGTTGTCAGGAGTCCGTGCCGTAGTGCTTGCGGACCTGGGACTTGAGGAGTTTTCCCGAGGCCGTGCGCGGGAGTTCGTCCGCGAGTACCACCGACTTCGGGATCTTGTACTTGGCGAGGTGTCCGGTGAGGGACGCGAGGACTTCGTCGGGGTCCAGTTCGACGCCCTCGCGCGGCACGACGACCGCGCGCGGCACCTCCCCCCACTTCTCGTCGGGCACGCCGATGACCGCGCACTCGGCGATGCCGGGGTGGGTGAGGAGCCGGTCCTCGATCTCGGCGGGATAGACGTTCTCGCCGCCCGAGATGATCATGTCCTTGATGCGGTCGACGACGGTGACGTAACCGTCCTCGTCGATCCGGGCGGCGTCCCCGCTGCGGAACCACCCGTCGCTGAACACCGCCGCCGTCTCGTCGGGCAACCCCCAGTAGCCGGGCATGACATGGGGCCCGCGCACGACGATCTCACCGGTCTCGCCGACGTCGGCGACCTCGTTCGGGGCGGGGCCGGGCCGTACGACGCGTACGTCGCTGAAGAAGTGCGGCACGCCCGCCGAGCCCGCCTTGGTCACCGCGTGCTCGGCGTCCAGGAAGAGCACGCCCGGCGAGGCCTCGGTCATGCCGTAGCCCTGGAGGAAGGTGAGGCCCCGCTCCTGGTAGGCGGCGATGAGCGGGGTCGGTACGGGTGAGCCCCCGCAGCTGAGCATCCGCAGCGAGGACAGGTCGGCCTCGGCCCAGCGCGGCTGGCGGGCCACCTGTTCGAACATGGTGGGCACGCCGAACATGAAGGTGATCCGGTGCCGTTCGACCAGGTCGAGCGTGGCCGCCGGGTCGAAGGCCTCGACGAGGACGCAGGTACCCCCCTTGAGGAGGACGGGGAGCGTCAGCATGTTCAGTCCGGCCGTGTGGAACAACGGGGCCGACACCAGCGCGCGTTCGTCCGCGATCAGGTCCTGGTCGACGAGGACGTTGACGGCGTTCCACGTCAGATTGCCGTGGGTGAGCATCGCGCCCTTGGGCCGGCCCGTCGTACCCGAGGTGTACATGATGACGCACGTGTCGTCGGCCGTGACGGGTTCGTCGATCGCCTCGCCGGAGGCCGACGCGAGCAACTGGTCGTACTCTGCGCCCACTTCGACGTACGTACGCACATCGCAGTTGCCCGGCAGCCCGGCGACCAGCCCCTCGAACGCCGCCCCGTACACGAGGGCCTTCGCGCCGGAGTCGATGAGCTGGTAGGCGATCTCGGGCCCGGCGAGGCGGGTGTTGAGCGGGACGAAGACCGCGCCGAGCGTGCCGGCCGCGAACAGGGTCTCCAGGTAGGAGGGGTGGTTCGGGCCGAGGTAGGCGATCCGGTCACCGCGGCGCACCCCGCGGGCGCGCAGGGCATGGGCGAGGCGGGTGGTGCGCTCGTACAGGCCCTCGTACGTGAGTGCCGTGCCGTGCTCGATCAGGGCGGTGTCTTGATGGATGGAGGTGGTGTCGTGGTGGATCAGGGCGGTGCGGTGGGGGGTCTTGCGTGCCCGGCGGGCGGGCCACGACCCCAGTCCCTCGTTGCGCATGCCATACCCCTTACGGCTCGGTGAGTCCGGTCATGGCTTGGTGAGGCCGAGCAGCCGGGCCGCGTTCTCCTTGAGGATCTTCGGCCGGACCTCGTCCTTGACAGGCAGCTTCGCGAAGTCGGCGAGCCACCGGTCCGGGGTGAGGACCGGGTAGTCGGAGCCGAACAGCACCTTGTCCTTGAGCAGGGTGTTCGCGTACTGCACGAGCTGCGGAGGGAAGTACTTGGGCGACCAGCCGGACAGGTCGATATGGACCCCGGGCTTGTGCGTGGCGACCGCGAGGGCCTCGTCCTGCCAGGGGAAGGACGGATGCGCCAGGATGATCTTCAGATGCGGGAAGTCCGCCGCCACGTCGTCGACGTGCAGCGGATTGGAGTACTTGAGCCGGATGCCACCCCCGCCGGGCACACCCGCGCCGATGCCGGTCTGGCCGGTGTGGAAGAGGGCGATGGCGCCGGTCTCCTCGATGACCTCGTACAACTCGTACGCCACGGAACGGTCGTTGGGGAAGAAGCCCTGGACGCTGGGATGGAACTTGAAGCCCTTCACCCCGTACTCCTCGACCAGCCGGCGGGCCCGCTTCACGCCCGCCCTCCCGCGGAAGGGGTCGATGGAGGCGAACGGGATCAGTACGTCCGGGTTGGCGGCGGCGGCCTCGGCGACCTCCTCGTTCGGGACGGGTGCGGTGCCGGTCGCGGACTCGGCGTCGACCGTGAAGATCACGGCGGCCATCCGCCGCTCCCGGTAGTACGCGGCCGTCTCCTCCAGGGTCGGCTTCCGCTTGCCCTCGACCTTGAAGTAGGCGCTGGACGCCGCGTGCAGGTCGTCGTCGAGCGAGGACGTGCCCTTGGAGGAGACCTCGGCGTGGGTGTGGACGTCGATGGCGACCAGGTCGTCGACATTCATCGAGAGGGTCATGACGCCTCCGGAGCCTTGGGCGCGGGGATGCCGACCGTCTGCGGTTCGGCGCCGACCGAGGTGTGCCAGACGTCGGCCAGTGCCTCGGGGGTCCAGCCGCCGTCGGCGTACGCGGCCCTGATCTCCTGGGGGTGGGACCACAGGGCCACCCGGTCGCCGCCGATGCCGATGGCCTGGCCGGTCACTCCGCGGGCGGCCTCGGAGGCCAGGAACGGGACGAGGGCGGCGCAGTCCTCGGGGGTGCCGAAGCCCTCGCCCCTGCGCAGGAAGTCCGGCAGCGGTGCGCCTTGCCGCATGGCCTCGATGTAGGGGGCGAAGGCCGGAATGGTCTCGGTCATCGCGGTCGCGGCCACCGGCACGATCGCGTTGACGGTGATGCCGGCCCGGGCCAGCTCCATCGACCACGTACGGGCCATGGCGGCGATACCGGCCTTGGCGGCGGAGTAGTTGGTCTGGCCGAAGTTGCCGCGCTGCCCGGCGGGCGAGCCGACGAGGATCAGCGTGCCGCCCCCGCCCTGCTCCCGCATGCGTACGGCGGCGGCGCGGGCGCAGGTGAAGGTGCCCTTCAGATGGGTGGTGATCACCGCGTCGAAGTCGTCGTCCGTCATCTTCCACAGGACCTTGTCGCGCAGGATGCCCGCGTTGGTGACGAGGACGTCGAGGCGGCCGAACTCCTCGACCGCGCGGCCCACCAGACGGTCCGCGGCCTCGGCGGTGCCGACCGCGACCACCTCGGCCACGGCGGTGCCGCCCGCGCCGGTGATCGCCTCGACCGCCTGCTCGGCGACGGTCTCGTCCACGTCGTTGACGACCACGGAGGCACCGGCGGCGGCGAGGGCGTGCGCGTAGGCCAGGCCGAGGCCACGGCCGGAGCCGGTGACCACGGCGACCTTGCCGGTGAGATCGATGCTGGACACGGGGGGTCCTTTCGGGAAACGGAACGGCCGGCACGGCCGGGGCGGCCGGGCGGCTGAATGGTTGACGGGGCCGTCGGTGGGCCAGTCGGCGGTGAACGAGATCGAAGCTAAGGACAATAATTGTTGACGTCAATAGTGTTGCTGCCCGATCTGTGCGCCATGCTGGTCCCGTACGGACGCAGTACCGAGCCCCTCCCGGGGCCACGACCAGGGAGCCCGCCATCGCCCGCCAGCCGCATGTCACCGACCGCTCGCCCATGGACGCCGCGCCGATCGACGCCCAGGAACCGTGGATGCGCGGACTGCACGCGGACACCGGCTACCTCCTGTACCGGATGGGCCTGCGCTCGGGGCAGATGTTCAACTCGTTCCTGCAGGAGTCGGGGCTGCGGCTGCGGCACTACGCGCTGCTGCGTTTCCTGGCCACCTCCGAAGGCGCACTCCAGCGGGAACTCAGCTCGCGACTCGGCTACGACCCGAGCGCGATCGTCGGCCTGGTCGACGACCTGGAGAAGCTCGGGTTCGCCGAACGCCGCCCCTCCCCCGACGACCGCCGCAGCCGCACCGTCGTCCTGACCGCCGACGGGCGCGCCTTCCTGCGCGACACCGACGAAGCGGGACTGCGCGTGACGGACGACCTGCTCGGACCTCTCGACCCCGCCGAGCGGGAACTCCTGCACACGCTGCTGCGACGCATCGCCGAGACCGAGCTCGACTCCGGCTCGTAGAGCGGCGCGGCCCATGACCTCCCTGTCCGCGCCCGACCGCCTGCTGGCCGTGCTCGCCGCCTTCGACCACGACCACCCGGCGCTCACCCTCACGGACATCAGCCGCCGGGCCGGGCTCTCCCTCACCACCGCACACCGGCTCGTGGGCGCGCTCACCGACTGGGGCGCCCTGGAACGCGACGCGGACGGGATCTACCACGTGGGTCTTCGGATGTGGGAACTCGCGGCGCTGTCCCCGCGCGGGCTCGCCCTGCGGCAGATCGCGCTGCCATACCTGGAGGACCTCTACGAAGCCACGCACGAGAACGTGCAGTTGGCCGTCCGCGACGGCTCCGAGGTCGTCTACATCGAGTGGATCTCCGGCCGTTCGGCCGTCGGCGTGAGGATCCAGGTGGGCGCGCGCTGGCCGCTGCACGCGACCGGGGTGGGACTCGCGCTGCTCGCCCACTGCGAACCGGCGTTCCAGGAGACGTACTGCGGCGGTCCGCTCGCCGCCTTCACCCCGCACACCATCACGGACCCGGCCGCCCTGCGCCGCGTACTCGCCGAAGTCCGGCGCTCCGGCGTGGCGGTGAGTGTCCGTCAGATCACCGAGGACGCGCTGTCGGTGGCGGCTCCGGTACGCGGCCCGGGCGGCCCGGTGACCGCGGCGGTGTCGGTCGTGGTACCCGAGCGGGGCGCGCAGACACCGGCGTTGATACCCGCCGTACGGCTCGCGGCGCGCGGTATCTCCCGGGCCCTCGGCTGGCAGCCGGAGCCGTCGGGAGGGTGAGGACCGCGCGCCCCGGGTGGGAGCCGATCGATATCCCCCGCACCGGTGAGGACGCGGCCCCGGACCCGCGCCGATACTGGCACGGCCCCTGCCCCGAGGAGCCGCCCATGCCTGCCTCGCCCACCCCGCCCGCCTCCCCCGCCTCGCCCTGGATCACACCTGCCGTCGCCCGGCTGCGGACGGCCAACCCGTACGTCGTCGACACCGCGCTCGCCGTACTCGTGCTGTTCGCCGCGTCGCTGCAGTGGATGTTTCCCGACGAGGGCGACGACCGCCTGACCTGGCAGGGGTTCCTGCTGGGGGCCGGTACGGCGCTGCCGCTGGTGTGGCGGCGCCGGGCGCCGTTCCTCGCGGCCTGCGGGGTCTCGGTGTTCACCCCCGCCATGGCCGTCTACCACGCACCGCCGCCGGACATCATGTACGGCGGTCTGGTCGTCCTCTACACGATGGCCGCGGTCGGCCGACCCTGGCAGCGGCGCTTCATGCTGGTGGGGTGGCTGGCCGGCGTCTCGCTGACCATGACGCACAAGGAGGACGCGCAACCCTTCGAGTACGCCTTCCAGTTGCTGAGCTGCGTCAGCGCCTACGGCTTCGGCGTACTGTCCCGTCTCCAGCGGGCGTACACGGCGGCGCTGGAGGACCGGGCGCGCCGCCTAGAGCGCGAACGGGCCGCCGACACCGCGCGGGCCGCCGCCAGGGAACGGGCCGGTATCGCCCGGGACATGCACGACGTCCTGGCCCACGCGGTGAGCCTGATGGTGGTGCAGGCCGAGGCCGGACCCGTGGTCGTGCGCAGCGATCCCGAGCGTGCGGAGGGGGCGTTCGACGCCATCGCCGGCGCCGGGCGCGACGCGATGGTCCAGCTGCGGCGGATCCTCGGCGTCCTCAAGGAGGAGCCGCTGAACGGCGGTTCGGACCGGCTGCCGCAGCCGGGGGTCGCGGCCCTGACGGGCCTGGTCCGCCAGGTCGGCGACACGACCGGTCTGCGGGTCGAGCTCCGGTGCACCGGGGAGCCGCGCCCGCTGCACCGGGACACCGAGGTCGCCGTGTACCGCGTGGTCCAGGAAGCCCTGACCAACACCGTCAAGCACGCGTACGCTTCCTGCGCGCGGGTCGAACTCGACTGGACGGAGACCGAGTTGACGCTCACGGTGACGGACGACGGGCGGGGCCCCGCGAACACCGGCCGGGGCGGGGGCGGTCACGGGCTGATCGGCATCCGTGAGCGGGCCGCGGCCTGCGGGGGCACCGCTCGTACGGAGCCAGGCCGTGACGGCGGTTTCCGCGTGGTCGTAAGCCTGCCCGTGGCGGCCGGCCGGCAGGTGGCGCCGGGGTGAGCATCCGGGTGGTGGTCGCCGACGACCAGGAGCTGGTCCGCAGCGGCTTCAGCATGATCCTTGAGGCGCAGCCCGACATCGACGTCGTCGCGGAGGCGGGGGACGGCGTGGAGGCGGTGGCCGCCGTGCAGCGGCACACGCCCGATGTGCTGCTGCTCGACATCCGGATGCCACGGATGGACGGGCTGGAGGCCGCGCGGCTGGTGTGCGCGCAGTCCGCGTGCCGGGTGGTCATGCTGACGACGTTCGACCTCGACGAGTACGTGTACGAGGCGCTGTACGCGGGGGCGAGCGGGTTCCTGCTCAAGGATGTGCGCCGGGACGATCTGGTGCATGCCGTGCGGGTGGTGGCGGCGGGGGACTCGTTGCTCGCGCCGTCGGTGACGCGGCGGCTGGTCGCCGACATCATCCGGCGGCGCCGGGCCGAGGCGGCGCCGCCCTCCTCCTCGGCGCGGCTCGATGTCCTCACGGCGCGCGAGGAGGAGACGTTGCGGCTGCTGGCGCGGGGGCTGTCCAACGCGGAGATCGCGCGGACGCTGTTCGTCAGCGAGCACACGGTGAAGACGCACGTCAGCAACGTGCTCAGCAAGCTGGGGTTGCGGGACCGGGTCCAGGCGGTCATCTGCGCGTACGAGTCGGGCGTGGTGACCCCGGGCACCCCCTGACGACGACCGGGCTCCCACCTGGCGTCCGGTGGGGGGCCGTCCGCGCAGTTCCCCGCGCCCCTGGGGGGTTGGGGCTGGACCGGTTGTGTCCTGCGGGCCAACTTGAGCTGACCGCGCAGTTCCCCGCGCCCCTAGGCGAGTCGGGGCTAAGGCCGGATGCACTCTGCGGGCCGACTTGAGCTGAGCGCGCCGTTCCCCGCGCCCCTAGGCAGGGCGGGGCTGGGGCCGATGGTCGACTGCGGGTGGGTGAGGGCTTGTCGCGCCGTTCCCCGCGCCCCCAAAGAGACGGCGCTGCACCCCGACCCACCCAGGGGCGCGGGGAACGGCGCGGCCAACCCCCACCACCCGCAGAACACAACCCGCCCAACCCCAACCCACCCAGGGGCGCGGGGAACTGCGCGGCCAACCCCCACCACCCGCAGAACACAACCCGCCCAACCCCAACCCACCCAGGGGCGCGGGGAACGGCGCAGGCAACCCCCGTCGACCCGCACCCGCGCATCCCTCGTACGGCGGAGCCGCCCCGCCCCCTCCCCCGTGCGGGGGAGCCCCCGAAACCCCTCCCCCCGGCGATCCGCCGAGGACCCCCGCGCGGTGAGTCTGGCCGCAACCGGAAAACCCCGCCAACCCGCCGGGAGGCACCCCGTGCTCAACAGGATCGCCACGGCGTCGACGCGCCGGCCGTTGACCGTGATCGGCCTCTGGCTGGTCTTCCTGCTGCTCGGCTTCGGCCTCGGAACAGGCGTCTTCGCACGGCTCAGCGACTCCGTGCCAGACGTACCCGGCACCGAGTCGGACCGCGCGTCGGAGTACCTCGACGGCATCGACCCGGCCGGCGAGTCGATCACCGCGGTGGTCGCGGGTACGGCCGTCTCGGACACCGGACTCCGCGCCCAGGTCGAGGCCGCCGTCGCCGACCTCCGCGACATCGCGAACATCGCCGCCGTACAGGACCCGTACGCCACCGAAGGTCTCCTCGCGGAGGACGGGCGGGCCCTCGTCGTCCCGGTGACCCTCCAGGGCGGTCTCGACGACGACGCCGAGGAGCAGGTCCTGGATGCCGCTAGTGACCGTATCCACCAGATCAGGGCACCCGACGTCCACGTGAGCGGCGGCCCGCTGCTCGGGCAGCAACTCGGTGAACGCGCCCAGGAGGACGTGGCACGCGCGGAGATCATCTCCCTCCCCGTGGTCCTCGTCCTGCTGCTCCTGATCTTCGGCGGATTCCGCGCCGCCGGGCTGCCGCTGGTGGTCGCGGTCAGCGGCGTCGCGGGCGCGTTCCTCGCCCTGTTCGGCTTCAGCCAGTTCACCGACATCTCCGTGTACGCGATCCAGGTCACCACGATGCTCGGCCTCGGACTCGCAGTGGACTACGCCCTGTTGATGGTGGTCCGCTTCCGCGAGGAACGCCGCAACACCGACGACGTCGTCGAAGCCGTGCACCGCACGGTGGCCGGCGCCGGACGCACGGTCCTGTTCTCCGGTCTGACCGTGGCCGTGAGCCTGACCGGCCTGCTGGTGTTCCCGAGCGTCTTCCTGCGCAGCATGGGCTTCGCCGTGGCCGCCGTCGTGGTCGTCGACATGCTGGCCGCGCTCACCCTGCTGCCCGCCCTGCTGGCCCGCTTCGGCGGAAGGATCGCCCCCGCCCGCACCAGGCCAGCCGGTGAGGAGGGGCGTGTCTTCGCCCGGCTGGCCCGGTTCGCCATCGGCCGTCCGGTCGTCGTCACCGTCACCTCCGTCGCCGCCCTGCTGGTCCTGGCCCTGCCCGCCACCGGCATGCGGATCAACATCGGGGACGCCCAGCAGTTGCCGACCAGCACGGAGGCACGCCGGCTGGACGACACGATCGGCGCCCACTTCCCACCCGGCACCGGCGTCTCGAAGGTGACCGTGGTCCTGAAACCGGGCACCGACACCGCGACGGCCGAACGGATCAGGGCGCTCTCCCCCGGCACCGAGTCGCGCGACCTGCCGGGCGGCACGACCGTGCTGAGCATGCAGCCGAGCGGCAGCGCGGACGGGAAGGCGGCGACCGACCTGGTCCAGCGGGTACGGGACGTACGCGGCGACGAGCCCGTCCAGGTCACCGGTGTCGCGGCCCGCCTCGTGGACTTCCGGGCGATGCTCGGCGACCGGGCGCCCTGGGCCGCCGTCACCGTCCTCGCCGGGATCTTCCTCCTGCTCTTCGCCTTCACCGGCTCGGTCCTGATCCCGCTGCGTACGATCCTCACGACCCTGCTCAGCCTGGGTGCCGCGCTCGGCGTGGTGGTCTGGGTCTTCCAGGACGGCCATCTGGCCTCGGCACTGGGCTCCCAGGAACTCGGCGCGCTGAGCCTGACGGCACCTCCGCTGATCATCGCGATCGCCTTCGGACTCGCCATGGACTACGAGCTGTTCATCCTCGCCCGGATGCGCGAGACATGGCTGCGCACGGGCGACGCGCAGGACGCCGTCGTCACCGGTCTGCGCCGCTCCGGCCGGGTGGTGAGCTGCGCGGCGCTGCTGCTCGCGGTCGTCTTCGGCGCCTTCATGACGGGCGGCTTCGCCCCCATCCTGCAGATCGGCCTCGGGCTGACGCTCGCGGTACTGATCGACGCGACGCTGGTACGGATGCTGCTCGTCCCGGCGACCATGGCACTGCTGGGCAAGCGCGCGTGGTGGGCGCCGCAGCGACTGCGGCGCGCACACGAACGGTTCGGCCTGCGCGAGGAGGCCCCACCCGCCGCACCCGAACTCACCAGCCGGCGTTGACCGTCGGCCCCGGCGCGAGGAGCGCCGGGGCCCCGCCCCGCTTCCCCCGTACAGGCATCGCACCCGCATCGCACCCATGCCCGGCCTCGTCCAGGTGTCGGGTGCCGTCCCGCGGCTACTGGTAGGGGATGGGAGACACACTCGTCGGCACGTGTTCGTGGACGGATCCGAAGCTGGTTGCCAGCGGCTGGTACCCGCCGGGGCGACGGGACGCGGAGGGCAGGCTGCGGTACTACGCGGAGCGGTTTCCCGTCGTGGAGGTGGACTCCACGTACTACGGTCTGCCGAGCGAGCGCAACAGCCTCCTGTGGGCCGAACGGACGCCGGACGGTTTCCTCTTCGACGTGAAGGCCTTCTCCCTCTTCACCGGCCACCCCACCCGGGCCGCCGCCCTGCCCGCCGATCTGCGGGCCCTCCACGGCCGGTGCCCGGACGATCCGGGACTGCTGGACGAGTTGTGGCGACGGTTCACCACGGCGCTCGACCCACTGCGGCGGACCGGCAGGCTCGGCACCTTGCTGTTCCAGTTCCCTCCGTGGTTCGGACCCGGCGACCGGTCCGTAGCCGTCCTCCAAGGGTGGTCGCGGCGGGCCGCCGGATGGCCGCTCGCCGTGGAGTTCCGGCATCCGGACTGGTGGCGGCCGGACCTGCGGCAGGAATCCGCCGACCTGCTCACGCGGCTGGGGATGAGCGCGGTCAGCGTGGACATGGCCCAGTCCGTCGCCGACGCCGTCCCCCCGGTCGACGTGGTCAGCACGCCCCGGCTGGCGGTCGTCCGCTTCCACGGGCGCAGCCCGGCATGGGGGTCCGGGAGCAAGGAGGACCGCTTTCGGCACACCTACACGGCGGACGAGTTGACCGGCTGGCTGCCGCGGTTGCGTGCGATGGCCGAGCGCTCCGACGAGCTCCACGTGCTCTTCAACAACTGCTGCGCCGATGCCGCCGTACGCGCCGCGGAGACCATGAGCGGCCTCCTCGCCGCCCCGGCCGCACCCCCGCCCGCCCACCAACCGTCGCTGCCCCTCACCGGAATCTAAGCCGGGACCCCACCCCCTCACAGCACAAACCCATACAGGAGGAGCAGGCTGCACACACATCGGTGGTCACAGCAGGAAGGCATCTCGTGGGCGTCTCGCACATATCCGACGGGCCGGAGACATGGTCCCGGCGGGGCGTTCTCGCCGTGCTCGGGGCCGTACCGGCCGCCGTGCTCACGGGCTGCGGCTCCCGGGCCGGCGCCTCGGACACCACCGGCCCCGGCGCCGGCGCCACCGCCCCAACAGCCTCCGCCGACTCCGCCGCCTCCACGGCAGAGGTGTCCGCCCTCACCCTCACCCCCGCCGACGGCAGTCGGAACGCCGGCTTCACCAGCCCGGTCCAGGTCACCGCGTCCTCCGGCACCCTCTCCCGCGTGCGGGTCACGGCCGACGACGGCTCCGCCCTCTCCGGCACCTTCGACGACACGCGTACGACGTGGACCTCCGACCGCAATCCCTACTCCGGCACCGCGTACACGGTCACGGCCGAGGCGGAGGGGGCCACCGAAGAGACCCTCTCCTTCAGCACCGAAGCGGCCGCGGACACCTTCGTCGGACGGTTCACACCCGAGGCGGGGTCCACCTCAGGCGTCGGCATGCCGGTGTCCGTCACCTTCACGCACGCCGTGACGGACCGCGCCGCCGTCGAGAAGGCGATCACGGTGACCGCGGACCCGCAGGTCGAGGTCGTGGGGCACTGGTTCAGCGACACCCGGCTCGACTTCCGGCCCGAGGAGTACTGGGCGGCGGGCACGAAGATCACCCTGGCCCTGCGGCTGAGGGACGTCGAGGGTGCGGCCGGCGTCTACGGCACCCAGTCCAAGGACGTCACCTTCCACATCGGCCGCGAGCAGATCAGTACGGTCGACCTGGCGAAGAAGACGATGACGGTACGCCGGGACGGGCGGACCCTCGCCACGTATCCCGTGTCGGGCGGTGACGCCGAGCACACCACCTGGTCCGGGGTCATGGTGATCAGCGAGCGGTTCGAGAAGACCCGGATGGAGTCGTCCACGGTCGGGCTCGGCGACGAGTACGACATCGACGACGTGCCGCACGCACAGCGCCTGACCACGTCGGGCACGTTCATCCACGGCAACTACTGGGCGTCGTCGTCGATCTTCGGCGGCAGCAACACCACGCACGGCTGCATCGGGCTGCGCGACGCCAAGGGCGGGGGCGACACCTCCGAGCCCGGGTACGCGTTCTACAAGAGCTCCATGCTCGGAGACGTGGTCGTGGTGAAGAACTCGGGCGAGGACACGGTGGATCCGGCGAACGGCCTCAACGGGTGGAACATGTCCTGGAGCAACTGGCGCGCGGGAAGCGCTTTCTGACGTCCCGTCCGATCCGCCCCTTCTTCACGGAGTGAACTCCCAGCCCTCCTCACCGCTTTCTCTGTTGCACCTCTTGACGACCGGAGTGCCGAAGAGCACATTGGCCGCGCAGCTGCGTTGAGAGCGCTCTCAACGCTCTCGGAACCATCCGCGCACCCCCACTCCGTACCCGAAGAGGCACCCATGAGGGAAACTTCCGGCACACCTTCAAGACCTGGCCGAATACGGCGCTCGGTCATCGCGCTGGTCGGCGTGCTGAGCCTGGCGGCGGCCGGGGCCTCGGCGGCGCAGGCGGACGCGCCCACGCCGCCCAGCGGCTGGACCCAGGTCTTCGTCGACGACTTCAACGGCGCCGCGGGCACCGGCGTCAACACCGCGAACTGGCAGTACGCGACCGGCCACGGCTACCCGGGCGGGCCCGCCAACTGGGGCACGGGCGAGATCGAGAACATGACGTCCAGCACCAACAACGTGGCGCTGGACGGCGCGGGTAACCTCCGCATCACCCCGCGGCGCGACGCCTCGGGCAACTGGACCTCGGGCCGCATCGAGACCAACCGCACCGACTTCCAGCCGCCCGCCGGGGGCAAGCTGCGCGTGCAGTCCCGGATCCAGATGCCCAACGTGACGGGCGCCGCCGCCCGCGGGTACTGGCCGGCGTTCTGGATGCTGGGCGCGCCCTACCGCGGCAACTACCAGAACTGGCCGAGCGTCGGCGAGCTGGACATCATGGAGAACGTCCAGGGCCTCAACACCGTGTGGTCCACGATGCACTGCGGCACCAACCCGGGCGGCCCGTGCAACGAGACGACCGGCATCGGCGGCTCCATCGCGTGTCCCGGCACGACCTGTCAGGCGGGCTTCCACACGTACGGCCTGGAGTGGGACCGCTCGACGAGCGTGGAGGAGATCCGCTTCTATGTCGACGGCGTCAACTACCACACCGTACGGGCCAATCAGGTCGACACGACGACCTGGGCGAACGCCACGAACCACGGGTACTTCATCATCCTGAACGTGGCGATGGGCGGCGGTTTCGTGGACGCCTTCGGCGGTGGCCCGGACGGTGCCACGGTGCCGGGCAACCCGATGGTCGTGGACTACGTCCAGGTGCTCACGTCGGGCGGTGGCACCACCCCTCCGCCGACCGGCAACCGTGACGCGTACAGCGCGATCCAGGCCGAGTCGTTCGACGGCCAGAGCGGCACGATCACCGAGACCACCACCGACTCGGGCGGCGGCCAGAACATCGGCGCCCTCGCGAACGGCGACTGGGTGCAGTACAAGGGCGTCAACTTCGGCTCCTCGGCGGCCAGACAGTTCGTCGCCCGGGTCGCGAGCGGCGCGGGCAACGCCGTCAGCGGTCTGGTCGAGGTCCGCCTCGACAGCCGTACGAGCACGCCCATCGGCAGCTTCGCGCTGGCCAACACCGGTGGCTGGCAGAGCTGGCGTACCGTACCCGCGAACATCAGCAACGTCACCGGCACGCACGACGTCTATCTGACCTTCACGAGCGGCCAGCCGGCGGACTTCGTGAACGTGAACTGGTTCAACTTCGGTCGCTGAGGGCGGAGTCGCGACAGTCACGCGCAGGTGGAGGGGCCGCCCGGACGGGCCGCCCCTCCACCTGCGTACCGGCACCTGCGTACCAGCGCGGTCACGGCGTCTCAGCGCAGTTCCGCCCGGAACGCCACCGGTGTCGTGCCCGTGTGCTGGGTGAAGAACTTGGAGAAGTTGGCCGCGTCCGGGAAGCCCACGACGGCGCCGATGCGGCCGATCGGCATGTCCGTGTGGGCCAGCAGGCGCTTCGCCTCCAGGACGACCCGCTTGTCGATGAAGCCCTTGGGGGTCTCGCCGGTCGCGGCGCGGACCGCGCGGACGAGGGTGCGCCGGGAGTAGCCGAGCGCGTCGGCGTAGGCGCTGACGCTGTGGTTGGTGACGAAGCCCTTCTCGACGGCCTCGCGGAACCGGGTGAAGGTGCTGTCGGCCCGCGCGTGGGCCGCGTCGGCCGCGCCGGCCGCCAGATGGGCCAGCCGCAGCAGGAACGCGCTGAGGGTGTGCCGCAGCACGGCGGTGTGCAGGCTGAGCGGCAGGGTGCCCGTGTCGACGTACTCGCGCTCCAGCTGGGCGAGAGAGTTCTCCAGCGCGGTGAGCTGGTCCCGGTCGGGGCGCAGCAGCGGGGGCAGGTCGTAGCGGTAGAGGCCGGTCGCCTCGACGGTGGCGCGGGGCAGGAAGCCCGGCTGCATGATCAGGGCGGTGCCGCGGTAGTCCGCCGCCGAGGAGAAGCGGTGCACCTGACCGGGCCGGATCCACAGGATCTCGCCGTCACCGGCCTCGTACTCGTCGAAGTCGATCATGTGCCGCACGGGGCCGCCCCGGAAGAGCAGGACCACGTGGAAGTCGATGCGGTGGACGCGCTCGATCTGTTCACCCGAATGCCAGCTGCGGCCTGCTTCCATCGGGCCCACCTGCATGCCCACGCCGAGGACGCTGAGGTCGACGGGGAAGGGGAAAGTCCTGATCCCGGTCCGGCTGTGCCCCTGTCCGCCTGCTCCGTCTTCGTATTGGGTGCTTGTGTCCTTCATGTCCTTCTCATACCGGCTCGGCCCCGTGGTCGTTGTCCCACTTTCACCAAAGGCTGACACAGGGGCACCTTCCCCAGTAAAAGTCTGACTTTTAAGGTTGAAGGCATCAGAGCAGTTATCGGGCTTCCGGTGAGGATTTGTTGAAGATGAGCGCGCATACAGCTGACGGCTTTGAGTGGACCGATCTGGACCGGCGAGCCGTCGACACGGCCCGTCTGCTGGCGGCGGACGCCGTGCAGAAGGTCGGCAACGGCCACCCCGGCACCGCGATGAGTCTGGCCCCGGCCGCGTACACCCTCTTTCAGAAGGTGATGCGTCACGACCCCGCCGACCCTGAGTGGACCGGCCGCGACCGCTTCGTCCTCTCCCCCGGCCACACCTCGCTGACGCTGTACACCCAGCTCTTCCTCTCCGGCTACGAGCTGGAGCTGGACGACCTGAAGGCGTTCCGCACCCACGGCTCGAAGACGCCGGGACACCCCGAGTACGGCCACACGGCCGGCGTAGAGACCACCACGGGACCGCTCGGCCAGGGCCTCGCCAACGCGGTGGGCATGGCGATGGCCGCCCGCTACGAGCGCGGCCTCTTCGACCCGGACGCCCCCGAGGGCGAGTCCCCCTTCGACCACACCATCTGGGGCATCGTCTCCGACGGCGACCTGGAGGAGGGCATCTCCGCCGAGGCGTCCTCGCTGGCCGGTCACCAGAAGCTCGGCAACCTCGTCTTCCTCTACGACGACAACCACATCTCGATCGAGGGCGACACCGCCACGGCCTTCTCCGAGGACGTGCTGAAGCGGTACGAGGCGTACGGCTGGCACGTACAGCGGATCGAGCCCTCGACGGACGGCGACACGGCCGGTGACATCGACGTGCACGCGCTGTACGAGGCCCTGACCGCCGCCAGGAACGAGACCGGGCGTCCCTCGATCATCGCGATGCGCACGATCATCGCCTGGCCCGCCCCGAACGCGCGGAACACCGAGGCCTCGCACGGCTCGGCGCTCGGCGCGGAGGAGATCGCGGCCACCAAGCGGCTGCTGGGCTTCGACCCCGAGCAGTCCTTCGCGGTGTCGGACGAGGTCCTGAACCACGCCCGCCGCGCCCTCGACCGCGGCGCGGACGCGCACGCCGAGTGGAACAAGCGGCTCGCCGAGTGGCGTGCCGCGCAGCCGGAGCACGCGAAGCTCTTCGACCGGATCGTGGCCGGACAGCTGCCCGAGGGCTGGGAGAGCGCGCTGCCGGTGTTCGAGGCCGGCACGTCCGTGGCGACCCGCGCGGCCTCCGGCAAGGTCCTCCAGGCCCTCGGCGGCGTACTCCCCGAGCTGTGGGGCGGCTCGGCCGACCTGGCCGGTTCGAACAACACGACGATCGACAAGACATCGTCGTTCCTCCCCAAGGGCAACCCGCTCCCCGAGGCGGACCCGTACGGGCGCACGATCCACTTCGGTATCCGCGAGCACTCCATGGCCGCGGAGATGAACGGCATCGCGCTGCACGGCAACACCCGTATCTACGGCGGCACCTTCCTGGTGTTCTCCGACTACATGCGCAACGCCGTCCGCCTGTCCGCCCTCATGCAGCTCCCCGTGACCTACGTGTGGACGCACGACTCCATCGGTCTCGGCGAGGACGGCCCGACCCACCAGCCGGTCGAGCACCTCGCCTCGCTGCGTGCCATCCCCGGACTGAACATCGTGCGCCCGGCCGACGCCAACGAGACCGCGGTCGCCTGGGCCGAGATCACCCGGCGGCACGCGGTGAACCCGGCCCCGCACGGCCTGGCCCTCACCCGTCAGGGTGTACCGACGTACGAGGCCAACGCCGACGCGGCCAAGGGCGGTTACGTTCTGCGCGACTCCTCCACCGAGGTGCCCGACGTGATCCTCATCGCGACCGGCTCCGAGGTGCAGCTCGCCGTGGCGGCACGCGAGCAGTTGGAAGCCGAGGGAGTGGGCACCCGTGTGGTGTCGATGCCGTCCGTGGAGTGGTTCGAGGAGCAGTCCGCCGAGTACCGGGAGAGTGTCCTGCCGACAGCCGTGAAGGCCCGCGTGGCGGTCGAGGCGGGCATCGGGCTCACCTGGTACCGGTACGTCGGCGACGCCGGACGCATCGTCTCCCTGGAGCACTTCGGCGCCTCCGCCGACGCCAAGATCCTGTTCGCCGAGTACGGCTTCACCGCCGAGAACGTCGCCGCGTCCGCGCGGGCCGCTCTCCGGTCGACCGATGGCCCGACCGCGTTCCGCGGTTGATTCCCCCGCATCAAGGAAGATGATCACTGTGACCCAGACAATCACCACCGCGGAACCGTTGAAGACCCTCTCCGGCGAAGGCGTCTCCATCTGGCTCGACGACCTGTCCCGTAAGCGCATCACGTCCGGCAACCTCGCCGAACTCATCGAGACCCGGCACGTCGTCGGCGTCACCACCAACCCCTCCATCTTCCAGGCGGCGATCGGCTCGGGCGAGGGGTACGAGGAGCAGCTCGCCGACCTCGCGGCCCGCCGCGTCACGGTCGACGAGGCCGTCCGGATGATGACCACCGCAGACGTCCGCGCCGCCGCCGACATACTGCGGCCCGTGTACGACGGGACCGGCGGCCGGGACGGGCGGGTCTCCATCGAGGTCGACCCGCGCCTGGCCCACGACACGAAGGCGACGGTCGCCGAGGCCAAGCAGCTCGCCTGGCTGGTCGACCGCCCGAACGTCATGATCAAGATCCCGGCGACCAAGGCCGGGCTGCCCGCGATCACCGAGGTCATCGGCCTCGGCATCAGCGTCAACGTCACGCTGATCTTCTCGCTGGAGCGCTACCGCGAGGTCATGGACGCCTACCTGGCCGGCCTGGAGAAGGCCCGGGCCAAGGGCCTCGACCTCGCCACCATCCACTCCGTCGCCTCCTTCTTCGTCTCCCGCGTCGACAGCGAGATCGACAAGCGGCTGACGAAGCTCGGCACGGACGAGGCCCTCGCCCTCAAGGGCAAGGCGGCGCTCGCCAACGCGCGGCTCGCGTACGAGGCGTACGAGCAGGTCTTCGACGGTGAGCGCTGGAACGCCCTCGATGGCGCCCGCGCCAACAAGCAGCGCCCGCTGTGGGCCTCGACCGGCGTCAAGGACCCGTCCTACAAGGACACGCTGTACGTCGACGAGCTGGTCGCCCCCGGCACGGTCAACACGATGCCCGAGGGCACGCTGAACGCCACCGCCGACCACGGCGAGATCCGCGGCGACACGGTGAGCGGCGGCTACGCCCAGGCCCGCGCGGACCTGGACGCCGTCGAGAAGCAGGGCATCTCGTACGACGAGGTCGTCGGGCAGCTGGAGACCGAGGGTGTCGCGAAGTTCGCGGTGGCCTGGGACGAGCTGCTGGACGCGGTCACGGTCTCGCTCAACAGCAAGGGAGTTGACGGCGAATGAGCAAGAACCCTCCCGAGGGAACCCCGACGGAGACGCCGGCGCCGGACACGGCCCCGGCGGCCTCCGCCCCGGCCGGAAGGCGCAAGAAGGCGGCGACGCCGCCCGCCAAGAAGACGGCGGGCGCGACGAAGGCCACGGGCGCCAAGAAGACGGCGGGTGCGGTGAAGTCTGCGGGCGCGGCGAAGGCCACGGGCGCCACCAAGTCGGCCGGCGCCACGAAGTCCGCGGGCGCGAGTAAGACCGCGGGTGCTTCGAAGGCCGCGGGTTCGAGTAGGGCTGCTGCCTCGAAGGCCGCCGGTGCCAAGAAGGCAGCCGGTGCTGCCAAGAGCACGGGTGCCACGAAGGCGGCGGGTACCGCCGGCGCCGCCGGGGCCAAGAAGGCCGCTCCGGTGCGTGCCGAGGCCGCCGCTGCGGGCAGCTCGGCCGCGGTGGCGGACGTTGCCGTGGACGCCACCGCCGCCGATCTCGCGCCTCAGTCGCTCGTCGAGGTGCTGGAGCATGGTGACGGGTGGGTCAATCCCCTTCGTGATCCTCAGGACCGGCGGCTGCCGAAGATCGCCGGGCCCTCCGGGCTCGTCATCTTCGGTGTGACGGGTGACCTGTCGCGCAAGAAGCTCATGCCGGCCGTCTACGACCTGGCCAACCGCGGTCTGCTGCCGCCCGGCTTCTCCCTCGTCGGGTTCGCCCGGCGTGACTGGGAGGACGAGGACTTCGCCCAGATCGTGCACGACTCGGTCCGCGACCACGCGCGCACCGAGTTCCGCGAGGAGGTCTGGCAGCAGCTCGCCGAGGGCATGCGGTTCATCCCGGGTGACTTCGACGACGACCAGGCGTTCGAGCAACTGCGCGCCGCGGTCGACGAGTTGGACAAGTCCCGGGGCACCAGCGGCAACTACGCCTTCTACCTCTCCGTACCGCCGAAGTTCTTCCCCAAGGTGGTCAAGCAGCTCAAGAAGCACGGGCTCGCCGAGGCTCCCGCGGGTTCCTGGCGGCGCGGGGTGATCGAGAAGCCGTTCGGCCGCGACCTGAAGAGCGCGCGCGAGCTGAACCGCGTGGTGCACGAGGTGTTCGACCCGGAGCAGGTGTTCCGGATCGACCACTACCTCGGCAAGGAGACCGTCCAGAACATCCTGGCGCTCCGCTTCGCCAATCAGATGTACGAGCCCATCTGGAACCGGTCGTACGTCGACCACGTACAGATCACGATGGCCGAGGACATCGGCATCGGAGGCCGCGCGGGCTACTACGACGGCATCGGGTCCGCCCGTGACGTCATCCAGAACCACCTGCTGCAGCTGATGGCGCTGACCGCGATGGAGGAACCCATCGCCTTCGACGCCGACTCGCTGCTCACGGAGAAGCTCAAGGTCCTCAAGTCGGTCAAGCTGCCGGAGAACCTGGGCGAGCACACGGTCCGCGGCCAGTACGCGACCGGCTGGCAGGGCGGCGAGAAGGTGCAGGGATACCTCGACGAGGACGGCATCGACCCCGGTTCGACGACCGACACGTACGCGGCCGTCAAGCTGGAGGTCGACAACCGCCGCTGGGCGGGCGTCCCCTTCTATCTGCGCACCGGCAAGCGCCTGGGCCGCCGCGTCACCGAGATCGCCGTCGTCTTCCAGCGCGCCCCGCACTCCCCCTTCGACTCCACCGCCACCGAGGAACTCGGCGCGAACGCGATCGTCATCCGCGTCCAGCCCGACGAGGGCATGACGGTGCGCTTCGGATCGAAGGTGCCGGGTACGTCGATGGAGATCCGGGACGTGTCGATGGACTTCGCGTACGGCGAGTCGTTCACGGAGTCCAGCCCGGAGGCGTACGAACGCCTGATCCTGGATGTACTGCTCGGCGACGCCAACCTCTTCCCCCGCCACCAGGAGGTGGAAGAGTCCTGGAAGATCCTCGACCCGATCGAGGACTACTGGGACACGCACGGCAAACCCGCGCAGTACGCCTCGGGCACCTGGGGTCCCGGGGAAGCCGACGAGATGCTCGCACGAGACGGACGGAGCTGGCGCAGGCCATGAAGATCGACCTGACCGACACCACGGCAAGCAAGATCAACAAGGCCCTCGTGCAGGGTCGCCGCGCCATCGGCACGCCAGCCGTGGGCATGGTCCTGACGATGGTCATCGTGACGGACGAGGAGAACGCGTACGACTCGATCAAGGCGGCCGAGGAGGCCTCGCACGAGCACCCCTCGCGCACCCTGGTCGTCATCAAGCGGCACGCCCGCACCCCGCGCGACCGCACGAACTCCCACCTCGACGCCGAGGTACGGGTCGGCGCGGACGCCGGTACGGGTGAGACGGTCATCCTGCGGCTGTACGGCGAGGTGTCCGACCACGCCGACTCGGTGGTCCTGCCGCTGCTGCTCCCGGACGCGCCCGTCGTGGTCTGGTGGCCGGTGGACGCGCCGGAGGTCCCGGTGAAGGACCCGCTGGGCGCCCTCGCACAGCGCCGGATCACCGACATGTACGCCGTGGAGACCCCGCTGGACGCCCTGGAGGCGCGTGCCGCCGCGTACGCGCCGGGCGACACGGACCTGGCCTGGACCCGGCTGACGCCGTGGCGTTCCATGCTCGCCGCCGCTCTCGACCAGGCCCGCACGAAGATCATCTCGGCTGCTGTCGAGAGTGAGGCCGAGAACCCGAGCGCCGAACTGCTGGCCCGCTGGCTGGAGGCCCGCCTCGGCGTCTCGGTCGACCGGGTCGTCACCGAGGGGCCCGTGGTCACCGCCGTGAAGCTCGGCACCGAGAACGGCGAGATCGTCATCGACCGCCCCGAGGGCCCCCTCGCGACGCTGTCCCTGCCGGGCCAGCCGCCGCGCACCCTCGCGCTGAAGGTCCGCAGCACCTCCGAGCTGATCGCCGAGGAACTGCGGCGGCTCGACGCGGACGAGATGTACGCCGTCGCCCTGCACGGGGACGACGCCCAGAGGGAGAGCCGTGTCTGACTCACCGAAGCTCACCCGCCGCCCCGAGTGGACCGCTCTGGAGGACCACCGGGCCGGCCCCTTCCTGCACGCGCGGTTGCGTGAGCTGTTCGCCACGGACCCGGAGCGCGCCGAGCGTTACACCGTGCGCGTGGGCGACCTGCACATCGACTACTCGAAGCACCTGATCACCGACGAGACGCTCGCGCTGCTCCAGGAACTCGCCACCGCCACCGACGTGTTCGGACTGCGTGACGCGATGTTCCGCGGGGAGCGCATCAACGTCACCGAGGACCGGGCCGTCCTGCACACCGCGCTGCGCGCCCCGCGTGACGCGGTCGTGGAGGTCGACGGCGAGAACGTCGTGCCGAAGGTGCACGCCGTGCTCGACCGGATGGCCGGCTTCGCCGAGCAGGTCCGCTCCGGCAAGTGGACCGGCCACACGGGCAAGCGCATCAAGAACGTCGTCAACATCGGCATCGGCGGCTCCGACCTGGGCCCGGCGATGGCGTACGACGCGCTGCGCGCGTTCACCGACCGGGATCTGACGGTCCGGTTCGTGTCGAACGTCGACGGGGCCGACCTGCACGAGGCGGTGCGGGACCTGGACCCGGCCGAGACGCTGTTCATCGTCGCCTCGAAGACGTTCACCACCATCGAGACGATCACCAACGCGACCTCGGCGCGGTCCTGGCTGCTCGCCGGGCTCGGCGATGAACCGGCGGCCGTGGCGAAGCACTTCGTGGCGCTGTCGACGAACGCGGAGAAGGTCGCCGGCTTCGGTATCGACACGGCGAACATGTTCGAGTTCTGGGACTGGGTCGGCGGACGGTACTCGTTCGACTCGGCGATCGGCCTGTCGCTGATGATCGCGATCGGCCCTGACCGCTTCCGGGAGCTGCTCGACGGCTTCCACCTCGTCGACGAGCACTTCAGGACGGCTCCCGCCGAGGCCAACGCCCCGCTGCTCCTTGGCCTGTTGGGTGTCTGGTACGGCAACTTCTTCGACGCGCAGTCGCACGCGGTGCTGCCGTACTCGCACTACCTGTCCAAGTTCACGGCGTACCTGCAGCAGTTGGACATGGAGTCCAACGGCAAGTCCGTGGACCGGGACGGACACCCCGTCGAGTGGCAGACGGGCCCGGTCGTGTGGGGCACGCCCGGCACCAACGGGCAGCACGCGTACTACCAGTTGATCCACCAGGGCACGAAGACGATCCCGGCCGACCTGATCGGCTTCGTCAACCCGGTCGCCGAACTGGGCGGCGAACTCGCGGCCCAGCACGACCTGTTGATGGCGAACCTCTTCGCCCAGGGCCAGGCGCTGGCCTTCGGCAGGACGTCGGAGGAGGTGCGGGCGGAGGGAGTGCCCGAGGAGCTGGTGGCGCACAAGACGTTCAAGGGCAACCACCCGACGACGACGATCCTCGCCCGCGAGCTGACCCCCTCGGTCCTCGGCCAGCTCATCGCCCTCTACGAGCACAAGGTGTTCGTGCAGGGCGCGATCTGGAACATCGACTCCTTCGACCAGTGGGGCGTCGAACTCGGCAAGGTCCTCGCCAAGCGCGTCGAACCCGCCCTCACCGAGGGCGCCGACGTCCCCGGCCTCGACTCCTCCACCAGCGCCCTCGTGGCCACGTACCGCACTCTCCGGAAGAAGTGAACTGACATGACTGCGATGCAGCTTGGTCTCATCGGCCTCGGCAAGATGGGCGGCAACATGCGCGAGCGCATCCGCCGCGCGGGCCACACCGTCATCGGCTACGACCGCAACCCGGAGCTCGCCGACGTGAGCAGCCTGAGCGAGCTGGTGGGCAAGCTCGAAGCGCCGCGTGTGGTGTGGGTGATGGTCCCGGCCGGTGCCGCGACGCAGTCCACCGTGGATGAGCTCGGCGAGCTGCTGGAGCCCGGTGACGTGGTCGTGGACGGCGGCAACTCGCGCTGGACGGACGACGAGAAGCACTCCGAGGAGCTGAAGGCGAAGGGCATCGGCTTCGTCGACGCCGGCGTCTCAGGGGGCGTGTGGGGCCTGCAGAACGGCTATGCGCTGATGGTCGGCGGCGACGCCGAGCACATCGCCAAGGTGCAGCCGATTTTCGACGCGCTCAAGCCGGAGGGTGACGCCGGGTTCGTGCACGCCGGGAAGGTCGGCGCCGGGCACTTCTCCAAGATGGTCCACAACGGCATCGAGTACGCCATGATGCAGGCTTACGCCGAGGGCTGGGAGCTGCTTCAGGCGGTCGACTCCGTCACCGATGTGCGCGAGGTCTT
>NZ_BMVY01000006.1 GCF_014650955.1 Streptomyces tauricus | reverse complement strand
CCGCGCCGACCGGTACGGACGGCAGGGGCGGGGGCATGGCCGGCGGCCTCGGCGGGTCGTGGGGCGGCGGGGGCGGCACCACGGCCACTCCGCGTCCGCCACTGCGGCCGGACGGCGGCTTCGGGGCCGGCCGGCCACCGCGCCGCGTCTCGATCAGGCTCACGGCCCGCTCGGGCAGCCACGCGGACGCGGTACCGCTGTCGTCGGAGCCGGAACCGAAGAGATGGGGTGCCAGCTGGGCCTGGAGGTCGGCCGGGTTGGGGCGGGCCGTCGCGTCCATCTGCATACAGGACTCGATCAGCGGGCGCAGCTCGTCGGGGAGGCCTTCGAGGTCCGGGCCCTCCCGCAGCAGCATGAAGACGGTCTCGACGGGGTTCGCGCCGTGGAAGGGCGCGTGGCCCGTGGCGGCGAAGACGAGCATCGAGCCGAGCGAGAAGACATCGCTCGCGCCGGTGACGCTGCGGGAGTCCTTGGCCTGCTCGGGTGACATGTAGGCGGGGGTGCCGACGGCGACGTTCGTCATGGTCAGGCGCGTGTTCGAGACACCGGAGGCGATACCGAAGTCGATGACGCGCGGCCCGTCCTCGACGACGAGGACGTTCGACGGCTTCAGGTCGCGGTGGACGAGACCGGCGCCGTGGATGGACTGCAGCGCCTCGGCGACACCCGCGGCGAGCCAGCGGACCGCCTGGGCCGGCATCGGCCCGCACTCGGTCACTATCTCTTCGAGGGAGGGCGCGGGTACGTACGCGGTGGCCAGCCAGGGCACGGCCGCGCGGGCGTCGGCGTCGACCACGGCCGCCGTGTAGAAGCCTGAGACGGCACGGGCCGCCTCGACCTCGCGCGAGAAGCGGACGCGGAACAGCTGGTCCTCGGCGAGCTCGGTCCTGACCGTCTTGATCGCCACGCGCCGGCCCGAGGCCGAACGCGCGAGATAGACCAGCCCCATGCCGCCGGCGCCCAGCCGTCCCAGCACCTCGAACGGCCCGATCCGCCGCGGATCGTGCTGTGTCAGCTGATCCACCACTTGCCTGCCACCTCCCCGTACGCGGCCGCGCTTCCAGCCACCGCTCCAGCCGCAGCGTCGCCACTGCGCAGCGTCTCACCACCGAACCGCTCCGGCGGCACGCACCCCGATTCTTCCTGTCCTGCGCTCCGGTTGCGAACCCGGGACCCATTCGGGATGTCTCCCGCCATTCCCGGGCAAAAAGCCCGGGTCTGCCTTGCTTTTCAACGTCGGCCGGGGCTTTTCGGTGCCTTTCAGAGCTTCCCGCACGGGTTTCAGCCCTGGAGCATCGCCCATTTCAGCGGCGCAGAAACCTGAATTTCCGCGCTGGGGCACGCCTCGTCCCCCATCGTGGACGCCTCATCCCCCGTCCCGGCGCTGCAGCAGCGCGAACGACGCCCCCTGATTGTCACTGACGACGGCGACCCGCCCGTACGAGGTGTCGAACGGCGGGGCCTGGACACGGCCGCCGAGCCGCACCACCGCGCCGAGCGCGGCCTCGCAGTCCTGGACCCCGAAGTGCACGAGGAAGTGGGGCGGCATCTCCGCGGGATAGACGTCGGAGATGTGTGCGCGGCCGAATTCACGGGTGGCGCCCGGCCCGAAGAGGGCCTCGCGGAACAGGCCGGGATAGAAGGCGTCGGCGGTGGCGGTGTCCCGGCAGTACAGCTCGACCCAGCTGAAGGTGCCGGTTCCGCGGCTGCTGCCGAAGCCGGGGTGCGTACCGGCCTGCCAGAGCCCGAAGACCGCGCCCTCGGGGTCGGCGGCTAGGGCCCCGACACCGTACGGGCCCACCGGCACGGGTGTCGTGACGATCTGGCCGCCTCCCTTGCGGATGCAGTCGGCCATGTCGTGGGCGTCCGGGGTGGCGAAGTAGACCGCCCACACGGTGGGCATACGGCCGTCCCGCTTCGGCACGAGCGCGGCAACGGGCTCCCCACCGAGCCACGCCCGCACGGCCCCGGCGTAGGGCCCGTCGTCCCACCGCCGCGCCTCGGCGGACGCCGACCGCCCATACCTGGAGTCCCCCGACGGCTCCCCCACCCCACGGCCGCCGGACCCCTGCCCACCCGCGGGGGGCTGCTGCCCGTCCGGGGCAGCCTGCCGCCCTTCCGAGGGAGGCTCCAACCCGCCCGCAGGGGGCTGGTGCCCGTCCGCGGGAGCCTGGCGCCCATCCGAGGGAGGCCTCTGCCCATCCTCGGGAGCCTGCCGCCCGTCCGGGGGAGGCTTCCGCTCGCCCGTAGGGGACCGCTGGCCCTCAGCGGGAGGCCACTGCTCGCCCGCAGGGGCCCCTTGCCCGTCGTCGGCGGACCGTTCCTGCCGCTCCGCCGGAAGGCGCTGCTCGCCGTCGGGAGACAGCCGCCCGCCCCCGGCGGGCCGTCCCGGCCCCTCCGCGGGAGGGCGCTGCCCGCCCTCGGGGGACAGCCGCCCGCCCTCGGAGGACGGGGGCGTGCCCGCAGAGGACGGGGGCCCGCCCTCGGAGGACAGCCGTCCGTCCTCGGTGGGGGCGTACGGTTCGAAGGTCCAGCCGAAGAGTCCGCCGTAGAAGCGCTTGCCCGCCTCGACGTCCGGGAGCTGGGCGTCGATCCAGCAGGGGACGCCCTCGGCGAACGCGGCAGAGTCAGATCCAGCCATGCGGCCAAGCTAACGGCGTTCCACTCATCCCGCAGAGCGGGCGGCTCCACCGCCCCGCAGTCCCGTGCACCCCATTTGCAGTCGGCCGAATCGCGCTCCGATCACCCCTCGGTAAGCTGACGGCATGACAGGACAAGTGCGTACCGTCGACGGCCGTGTGGCCGGTCGGCGCGGGCAGGCGACGCGGCAGAAGCTGCTCGACTGCCTCAGCGAGATGCTCAGCTCCTCGCCCTACCGCGACGTCAAAGTCATCGACGTCGCCCGGAAGGCGGGCACTTCACCGGCGACCTTCTACCAGTACTTCCCGGACGTCGAAGGCGCCGTCCTGGAGATCGCCGAGCAAATGGCGGCCGAGGGCGCCGGGTTGACGGAGCTCCTCGAAGGACGCTCCTGGGTCGGCAAGGCGGGGTGGCAGACCGCGCAGGAACTCGTGGACGGGTTCCTCGAGTTCTGGCGCAAAAACGATGCCATCCTCCGGGTCGTCGACCTGGGCGCCGCCGAGGGCGACAAACGCTTCTACAAGATCCGTATGAAGATCCTCAACTCCGTGAACAACTCCCTCACGGACACGGTCAAGGAGCTCCAGGCCAAGGGCAAGGTCGACAAGGACGTCAGCCCCGCGGCCATGGCGGGCTCCCTCGTGGCGATGCTCGCGGCGGTGGCCTCGCACCAGAAGGGCTTCCAGACGTGGGGCGTCAAGCAGGCTGAACTGAAGCCGAACCTGGCCCTGTTGGTGCACCTGGGCGTGACGGGCAAGAAGCCGACCAAGTAGTTCACGCGTTTCCCGCCGCCCCGCCGTTCCCAGGCACACGTCCTGTCACACAGGCGGCAGTCCACCCCGGTGGACTGCCGCCTGTCGCACTCCCGGCCCCGCTCCCGGCCCCGCTCCTGGACCCAGCCCGGACCGGTCACCTCCGTACCACGATCCGGAACAGCCGGATCTCCCGCTCCACCCGTGCCTGGTACGTCGCGTACGGCGGCCAGAACTCCAGCAGCGCCCGCCACACCGCGTCCCGTTCCGCGCCGGCCAGCAGGCGGGCGGTCACCGGGATGTCCCTGCCCTTCCAGTTGATCTCCGCGTCCGGGTGGGCGAGCAGATTGGCGGTCCAGGCGGGATGGTCCGTACGCCCGAAGTTGGACCCGACGAGAATCCAGCTACCGACCGCACCCTCGCTCCCGTCCCCTCCCCTGCCCCCGCCCTCGACCGCGCCCTCACCCGTACGCCCCTCCGGCATACAGGCCAGCGGCGTACGCCTGGGCAGCCCGCTTCTCGCGCCCCGCGCCGTGAGGATGACGCCGGGCAGCATCTGGGCGCTGAGCAGCACCTTTCCGCGCGTGAGCCGGTGCACCGCACGGTCCAGCGCCGGAACGACATGCGGTGCGATCTTGGCGAAACCCCGGGTCGAGGACACCTTCTGCACCAGCCGCACCCCAGGACGCCGACGGGAGGGAAGCGTGGTCATCGGACCGCCACCTCCCCGCCGCCGCCGAAGAGCCGCGCCTCCTCCGCCGCGTACGCGCGCAGCCGGTGCACCGGCCCGAAGAGCAGTTCGTCGCCGGCCGCCCGCTTGAAGTACAGGTGCGCCTCGTGCTCCCAGGTGAACCCGATCCCGCCGTGCAGCTGAATCGCCTCTGAGGCGCAGACGCGCAGCGCCTCCAGTGCCTGCGCGAGCGCGAGCCCGCCGACCCTCTCCGTCCCCTCGACGGTCGCCCAAGCCGCGTAGTAGGCGGCGGAGCGCGCGCCCTGGACCTGTACGTACAGGTCGGCCAGCCGGTGCTTCACCGCCTGGAACGATCCGATCGCGCGCCCGAACTGCTCGCGCTGCTTGACGTACTCCACGGTCCGTTCCAGTACGCGGTCGGCGCCGCCGACGGCCTCGGCTGCGAGGACGGCGGCGGCCGAGTCCCCCACGGCGGCGAGAACACCGCCGAGATCGACGCCGCCTCCGTCCCCGTCCCCCAGTAACTCGGCCTCGACATCCCGCAATTGGATGCGGCTCTGCGACCGGGTCTCGTCGAGCGAGGTCTGCCGTACGCGGGTCGCCCCGCCCCGGACGAGGAAGAAGAGGGTGCGAGAGCGGGCGAAGCCTCCGGTGTGCGCGGCGACGACCAGCAGCTCCGCGCTGTGCCCGTCCAGCACCTGGTCGGCCTGCCCGTACAGCCGCCACCCGCCGTCGGCCTGCCGCGCCTGTACGCCTCCGGCCCGCCCGCCGCCCGCCCAGTCACCGCGGTTGCCGCCGGTCAGCCCGAGTGCGGTGGTCAGTGCCGCCCCCGGCACGACGAGGGCCGCGGTGAGTTCACCGGAGGCGATACGGGGCAGCAGCGCGGCGCGCTGGCCCGCGCTGCCGAGGGCGCGTACGAGGGGCGCGCTCAGGACGGCGGTGGCGAGGAGGGGGGAGGGGGCGAGGGCCCGTCCCATCTCCTCGGCGGCCAGGGCGAGTTCGGTCGTCGTGCAGCCCACTCCCCCGTACTGCTCGGGGAGCGCGAGGCCGGGCAGGCCGAGTTGCTGGGCGAGGGCTTCCCAGAGGCCGGGATCCCAGCCGTCCGCGGTCCGTACGGCGGCTCTGACCTCCTCCGGTCCACAGCGTTTGAGGAGCAGCTCACGGAGGGTGCGGCGGATCTCGTCCTGTTCCGCGGTGAAGGTGGCGTCCATCGGCGGGCTCCTCCCCGGGCCGGCTGTCCGGCGCCCGGATCCCTGATCTGATGGGCCGTCATGTTAGAGCGGCGACCGGCAGATGCACAGGGCCGCGACGGCACCACACCTCCCGCGCCACCGCGGATCTGATGTACCGTCAGATTCCATGAGTCCGTGCCCGTCAGGGAACCGCAAGGTGGCCGTCGTCGGCGTGGCCCTCTCCGACTGCGGCCGGGTGGACGAGACGACGCCGTACGCGCTGCACGCCCAGGCCGCCCGCCGCGCCCTGGCCGACTCGGGCCTCGACCGGTCGGTGATCGACGGCTTCGCCTCGGCGGGCCTCGGCACGCTCGCACCCGTCGAGGTCGCGGAGTATCTGGGCCTGCGTCCGACCTGGGTCGACTCGACGTCCGTCGGCGGATCGACGTGGGAGGTCATGGCGGCGCACGCGGCCGACGCGATCGCGGCGGGCCGGGCGAACGCGGTCCTGCTGGCGTACGGGTCCACGGCCCGCGCGGACATCAGGGCGGGCCGCCGTACCGGCGACCTCTCCTTCGGCGCCCGGGGGCCGCTCCAGTTCGAGGTCCCGTACGGGCACACGCTCATCGCCAAGTACGCGATGGCCGCGCGGCGCCACATGCACGCATACGGCACCACGCTGGAGCAGTTGGCGTCGGTGGCGGTGCAGGCGCGCCAGAACGCGGCGCTCAATCCCGACGCGATGTTCCGCGACCCGATCACGGTCGACGACGTCCTGTCGGGCCCGATGATCGCGGACCCCTTCACCAAACTGCACTGCTGTCCGCGGTCGGACGGCGGGGCGGCGGTCCTGCTGGTGGCGGAGGAGTACGTACGGGACTGCCGTACGGCCCCTGTCTGGGTCCTCGGCACCGGTGAGCACGTCTCGCACACGACGATGTCCGAGTGGCCCGACTTCACGGTGTCGCCGGCGGCGGTGAGCGGGCGGATCGCGTTCGGGCGGGCGGGAGTCCGGCCGGCGGAGATCGACGTGGCGCAGATCTACGACGCCTTCACGTACATGACGCTCGTGACCCTGGAGGACCTCGGCTTCTGCGCGAAGGGGGAGGGGGGCGCGTTCGTGGAGAAGGGCCGGCTGAGGGTGACGGGCGGGGAGCTGCCGGTCAACACGGACGGGGGCGGGCTGTCGGCCCAGCATCCCGGGATGCGGGGGTTGTTCCTCCTGGTGGAGGCGGTCCGCCAACTCCGGGGAGAGGCGGGGGCCCGCCAGGTCCGCCGCACGTCCGGCGAGCTGCCCGCGCTGGCGGTGGCGTCGGGGACGGGGGGGTGGTTCTGCTCGGCGGGGACGGTGGTGCTGGGGAGGTAAGCGCCTCCAGCTGGGGGTTGGGTGCGGGTCGGTCGGGGTTGCTTCTAGGGGCGCCGGGAACTGCGCAACTCGCCCCCGACGGGCCGCACCCCTTGCGCGACCGGCCCCCCCCCTGCCCCCCTGGCCCGCGCTCAGGCGCGGATCGCTCCCCGCCGGGGTGTGCCTCCGTGGGAGGCGGTGGGGCGGTCACGCAGTGGATCCTGATGCGGCTGTCGGTGTGGGGCCCTTCGGGTAGTGGCGGCGCAAGTTCGTGGCCAGGATGCGGTCCAGGGCGCGGTCGGAGAGGACGCGGACCAGGCGGGTGATCACGGCGGCGTCCCGGCCCGCGGTGTAGCGGGTGCGCGGCCTGCGAGCCCGTACCGCCTTCGCGATGACCAGCGCGGCGGCGTCGGCGGTCAGCCCCGATTCCGTACCCGAGGCCATGAGCGTGTTGTTCGCCCGGACCAAACTCCCGTACCGCGCGTCGTGTTCCGGCGACATCCGGGCGGCGAGCCGGTTCGCCGTCTCGATCCCCCGGGAGGCCATCTCCGTACGGACGCCGCCGGGTTCGACCACGACCACCTGTACGCCCAGCGGCGCCATCTCCCGGCGGAGCGAGTCGCTGACCGCCTCCATGGCGAACTTGGCCCCGGCGTAGGCACCGTACGTGGCCATGGCGACCTTCCCGCCGACCGAACTGATGTTGATCACCCGGCCCTTGCTGCGCAGCAGGGCGGGCAGGAGCGCCTGGGTGAGGGCGATGTGGCCGAACAGGTTGACCTCGAAGACCCGCCGCCACTCCGCCATGGGCAGCGTTTCGACCGGGGCGTTCACCTGGATACCGGCGTTGTTGACGAGCGCGTGCAGCGCGCGCGGGTCGTCGGCGACCCGCGCGGCGAGTGCCGCCACCTGCTCGGGCTCGGTGATGTCGAGGATGACCGGCTCGATGCCGTGCGCGCGGATGGCGTCGGCGTCACGGTCACGGCGTACGCCGGCCAGGACATGGAAGCCCTGGCGGGCCAGTTCTCGGGCGGCCGACGCGCCCAGGCCGGTGGAGGCGCCGGTCACGACGACCAGTCGCTGGGGCTGGGTTTCAGATGACGTTGTCACCTTGGTTACGGTACCGGTTGAGATGACGGTGTCAACTGTATGATGGGCGTCATGGTCACCCGAGCGGAGTCCGCCGCCGCCACCCGCCGTGCTCTGCTCGACGCCGCCGCCGAGCTCCTCGACCTGGGCGGCCCCGAAGCCGTCACCCTGCGGGAGGTGGGCGCGCGGGCGGGCGTGAGCCGTGGCGCGCCGTACCGGCACTTCACGGGCAAGGACAGCCTGCTGACCGCTGTCGTGACCGAGGGCTGGGAGCGGATCGCCGACCAGGTCCACGCGCTGCGGACCGACGAGGCGCTGTCGGCGTCCGAGAAGATGCGCGGCGCACTGCGTGCCCTCATCGGCTTCGGGCGTGAGCAGCCGCATCTGTATCTGATGCTGTTCAGGCGTCGCGGACACCGTCCCGAGGAACTCGGTGAAGGGCTCGACCGCGTCCGGCGTCAGCTGTGCGGGCCGGAGAGCGATCCGATCGCGGAGCGGATGCGGGCGGCGGGTCGCTTCCAGGGCGAGTTCCTGCCCATCGTCACCGACCTCGTGGGCGAGCGGAACACGCGGCACTACGGTGCCCTGCTGCTGGCCGGCGCCCATGGCATCGCGGACATGGAACTGAGCGGCCACCTCAGCACGGAGGGGCTGCGCACCACGGCGGACGACCTGGTCGACACCCTCGTACGCATGGTCGCGGACGTCGGCGAGAACGCGTAACGGGCGCTCCCGACCCCCTCGCCCCCGGGGGGCGAGGGGGCCCTGCACACCCAGCCCGCAAGCGCCCGCAACCAAGAAGCCGCCGCCACCCCCACCCACCCAGGGGCGCGGGGAACGGCACACTCAACCCCGCCCAACCCGCACCCAAAACCCACCGGCGCCCGACTCCCCCAGGGGCGCGGGGAACTGCGCAACCAGCCCCCGCCGGTCCCCCAAAGACGTACGGCAGTAGAAAAGTTGCCTGCGCGCAGGTTGACACGCATGGGGATACAGGGGCCACAGGCACAAGTGGCGGTAGTGTGTTCGAGGGTTGAACGACCCCCCGTACACCAGCAGTCCCGTCCGAGCAGCCCGCACGTGACCTCTGAAAGTGGAGCTGATGAACGTGTCGACCGGCGGCAGACGGCTCCGGAGTCGCGCCACCATAGCCACCCTCGCCCTCGCGATATCCCTGATATCCGGCCCGAGTTACGCGGCCCCGGGCGATCCCGACCCGCAGGTCGACCAGTCGATCGAGGACATCCGCTCCGAACTGGATGGCCTCTACCGCGCCGCGGAAGTGGCCACCGAGGCCTACAACGCCGCGGACGAGAAGGCGACCAAGCAGCAGAAGCGGCTGACCTCGCTCCGCAAGGGCCTGGCCCGCGCCGAGACCCGCGTGGACGATCTGCACGACCTCGGCGGCGCGGCCGCCCGGTCGCAGTACCGCGGAGGCGATCTCGCCGCCACCGGCATCCAGTTGCTGCTCGGCGACCACCCCGAGCAGGCCCTGAACGAGGCGTCCCAGGCCCGTCAGGTCATGCGGGGCCTGGTCAACGTCTCCGAGTCCCAGAAGACCGCCCGCGCGGAACTGAGCCGGCAGACCGACAGCGCCGAGAAGGAACTGCGGAAGCTGAAGAGCAGCCGCGCGGACAAGGCCGAGGCGAAGCAGAAGATCGAGGGGAAGATCGCCGAGGCCGAGCAGATCGAGGCGGGCCTCGAAAAGGAACAGACCCGCGAACTCGCCGAGTTGGAGAGGCAGCGCGCCAAGGAGGCCGAGTCCCGCTGGACCGCCTCGGGCGGCGGCACCGCGTCCGGCAACGGGAGCGGAACCGGCAGCGGAGGCGGAAGCGGAGGCGGAGGCGGTAACGGGGGCGGCTCGGTCGGTGGTGGCGGCGGCGGCGGAACGACGGCGAGCGGGGCAGCCGCGAAGGCCGTCAACTTCGCGATGGCCCAGATCGGCAAGCCGTACGGGTGGGGCGCGGTGGGCCCCTCCGCGTACGACTGCTCGGGACTCACCTCCGTCGCGTGGGCGCGGGCCGGCCACCCCATACCCCGTACCTCGCAGGCGCAGTGGGCGGGATTGACCCGGGTCAGCCTGGCGTCCGCGCGGCCCGGCGACCTGATCATCTACTTCAACGACGCCACGCACGTGGGCATGTACATCGGGGGCGGGAAGATCGTCCACGCCCCGCGCCCAGGACGCACGATCACGACCGCCCCGGCCGCCTCCATGGCGATTCTCGGCGTCGTCCGACCGGGAGTATGAGCGGATGTCCCACTCGCTGACACCCCGTGACACGGGAAACCTGCCCGCGCTCGCCGCACGGCCGCTGATCCGCCTCGACGCCTACGTGGCCGAGGACGGATCGACGGTCGTCAACGGCCATCTGCTCGAAATGGGCGGCACGCGCAAGCCCAACGAGGCGATCCTCGACGCCATCGCCATGTTCGCCCGCACCCTGGGGGCCCCGGTGGCGGCCACCGTCATCGACCGCTCGGTGATGCAGGTGGCGCGCCTGCGGGTGCACCCCGACGGGTCGAGCCGGACCATCGCCGACGAGGACGATCTGCCGCCCGGGCTCGAACGCACCGCGGCGGAAGAGGAGGCGTTCCCTCCGCTGGCGCGCGTCGAGCGGATCATCCAGCACGCGCAGCGGGAGGAGCTGCATGCGGCGTTCGTGCTGGCCAGCGCGTTGCGGGAGCATCTCACGCTGCGCAGGGGGCCGGAGGACGACCTCTCGCTGGAGGCCCGGGCGATAGAGGCGTACCTGGCGTATCTGCGTGCCGACTACACCCTCTCCATCACGCTCGCGCTGACCGTCGCGCGCATCCGGTGCCGTACCGATCTGCACCGGGCGGCGCCCGATGTGGCTCGCGCCACGGCGGCTTGGCAGCGGCTGATGGACGAGGGGCAGGTGGTGACCCGGGGGCAGGAGTTGCTGCACATGTGGGGGCGGTTGTCCGCGGAGGGTGTGTTGCTGGAGCCGGCTCACCAGGCCATGGCGCACACGGTCCGGACCCGCCTCGAACACGGCGCCCGGGCCGTCCCGGCGCCCCCGTCCTCGGCGCCGGCCCTGCCCCCGGCCCAGGAGCCCGTAGCCCCCGAGGACAAGCCCCTCAAACCCACGAGAAGAGGCCTACGCCGCTTCACCCGCAAGGCGAGCAGGACGCCCGCGCCCTAAAGGACGCGGGCCGACCGACGGAGGGCTGGCCACGCAGCCCCCCACGCCCCACGGGTCGGCACGCAGCTCGTCGAGTGCGGGCCGGTCGGGGCTGGCCGCGCAGTTCCCCGCGCCCCTAAAAGCACAAACTGCGCCGGAAGCCTGGACCCTGATCGGCACGCAGCTCGTCGAGTACGGGCCGATGGAGGCTAGCCGCGCAGTTCCCCGCGCCCCTAAAAACAGGCCCGCTCCCCCAAGCCCAACCCACCCAGGGGCACGGGGAACTACGCAACAGCCCTCACCCCACCCACCTAGGGGCGCGGGGAACTGCGCGGGCAACACCGACCGACCCGCACCCAAAACCCACCGAGCGCCCGACCCACCCAGGGGCGCGGGGAACTGCGCACTCAGCCCACAACCACCCGCACCCAAAAGCCCGCCTACCGTCCGCCCTCGGACAAGTGCTCCCGAGCCCCCTCATACGTCGCATCCCCCACCGCACCCCCCGGCCCGTACACAAGACTCAACACCCCCGTCCCGAACGTCTCCGCAGAGATCAGCGTCAGCGGAACAGAGGGCTCCCCCTCGTCGAACAACCGCATCCCCTTGCGCACCGCGATCGGATGCACCAGCAGATGCAGCTCGTCCAACAACCCCGCCGCCAGCAACTGCCGCACCACCGACACGGACCCGCTGAGCGAGATGTCCCCGCCCTCCTCGCTCTTGAGCGCGGTCACGAACTCGACGAGGTCCCCCTCCATCTGCTCGGAGTTGCGCCACTCGAACTCCAGCCGCTTCTTCGACACGACGATCTTGCGCATGTCCCCGAGCTGCTTGGCGAACCCCGCGTCCTCACCCCCGGCGGCCTCCCGCTCCGGCCACGCCCCGGCGAAGCTGTCGTAGGTCTTGCGGCCGAACAGCATGGTGTCCGACGACCCGAAGGTCGCCCCGACGGCCGCGCCCATCTCGTCGTTGAAGTACGGGAAGTGCCACTGGTCGGGCGCCTCGACGACACCGTCGAGCGCGATGAACAGTCCGGCGCTGATCTTCCTCATGATGTTCCTCCAGGGTCCGAAAGAGCCGGTCGGCGAAAGTCCGTGAACCGGTCGCTACTTGGACGGTGAGAACCGGAAAAACTAATCGGTACCCCAGCCCATCACGCCCCGGCCGCGAGGACCAGCGGGGAGCGGGAGACGGGAGCGATCGCCACCGCCACGACCGGAACCGGAGCCACCGAGACCGGGGCCGGAGCCGGAGCCGAAGGATTCGGCCCCATCGAGACCGGGGCGACAGCCACAACCCCCTCGCCCACCTGCCCGAGCCCCTGCCCACGCCCACGCCCACGCCCTTCCGCACTCCCGAAGACGAACAGCCGCAGCACCAGGAACCGCCCCACCCCCGCGAGCCCGGAAGCGCCGAGGTAGACGATCTGCTCGGTGAGCACCCCGGGCGACGCCTGCACCAGGTGCAGGACCAGCACCGCCAGCGAGGTCACCGCGTAGGCGGCCGTGGCCGACCCCGCGGACTGCCAGTGCCGGCGCCACCCGGCCCGCTTCCCCGTCCCGAACGTGAACAGCGCGTGCAACTCGGTGCACAGAACCGTCGACACGACGGTGATCACCGCGTTCGCCACCCCCCACGGCAGCACCCCCGCCAGCAGCACCACCGCACCGCTGGAGAGAACCCCGACACCCCCGCCGCACACCACGAACCGCACGAAGGAGACGAACGCCCCGGAAGCGGCCACGCCCACCGTCTCCGGCTCCGCCGCGAGCTGCGACTTCATGGGGGTCTTCCTTCCGGGGGAAGAGGCTGCGGCCCCTTCGATCAACTGGCTTCGACCGGTTCAACAATGCCGTCGCCCGCCCGCCCCATCGAGACAGTCCGCACCCGGATCCATGGTGGTGCCAGCACCACCCCGGGCCTGCGCTGCACCCCCGTCCCCCGCCCTCACCCTCCCGTACGACGTACCGACGCCAACAGAGACGCGATGCCGCAATGGCGCAATGACGCAATGACGCCGTGGCGTTCCCGGCGTTCCCGGAATACGCGGACGGCCGGTTCACGCTGAAGAGAACTGAAAGAGCTGAAGGAACCACGGAACGACGCCGAAGCCACTCCGGAGGAACCCATGGCCCTGACCCGTGAAGAGCGCGAGAAGCTCCTCGCCGAACCGCACATCGCCGCGCTCGCCGTCGACGCGGGGGCGGGCCGCGCCCCGCTCACGGTGCCGATCTGGTACCAGTACGAGCCCGGCGGCATCGTCTGGATCCTGACCGGGCTGACCTCCCGGAAGAACGAGCTGATCAGCGCCGCGGGCAGGTTCTCCCTGATGGTGGACCGGCTCGAACCCACCATCCGGTACGTGTCGGTCGAGGGGCCGGTCGTCGAAACGACCCCCGCCACCCGCGAACAGCTCCACGAGATCTCGGCCCGCTACCTCCCGGCGGACAAGGTCGACGGGTACGTCGACTTCTCCTGGAAGGAACACGGCGAGATGGTGGTCATCCGGATGCGCCCCGACCGGTGGCTGTCGTCCGACCTCGGTTCGGTCTGAGGCCGCCCACCGCGTGACAATCGGGGCATGAGCGCCGACGCCCCCACCCCGCCCACGCCCGCCTCCCCCGACCCGTCAACCCCCTCCAGCCCCTCCCGTCCCACCGAGTTCGTACGGCTGCTGAGGGCCCAGCGGGTCTGGGACACCGAGCTGCCGGACTTCGCCCCGGCCGCGGCCCCCGCCGATCCGCTGCCGCTCTTCGAGCAGTGGTTCGCCGAGGCCGTGGCCGCCGGGCAGACCGAGCCGCACACGATGTCGCTGGCCACGGCGGACGCCGAGGGCCTGCCCGACGTACGGACCGTGATGCTGCACGGCGCCGACCAGGAGGGCTGGCACTTCGCCTCGCACGCGGGCAGCCGGAAGGGGCGGCACCTGGCGGCCCGCCCGTACGCGGCGCTCGGCTTCTACTGGCCGGCGCAGGGCCGGCAGATCCGGGTGCGCGGCCCGGTGGCCGTCGCCCCGCCCGAGGTCGCGCGGGCCGATCTGCACGCCCGCTCGACCGGCGCGCTCGCCTCCGCCCTGGTGGGCCGGCAGAGCGAAGTGCTGGACTCGTACGAGGAGTTGGAGCGCGCCTCGGACGCGGCCTGGGACCGTGCCCGCCGTGAGCCGGACGCCCCGGCGCCGTCGTGGACGGTGTACGTCCTGGAACCGGACGAGGTGGAGTTCTTCCAGGGCGACGCGCGCCGCCGGCACGTACGCCTGACCTACCGCCGCACGGACGGCACCTGGCGCAAGGACCTGCTGTGGCCCTGACGGCCGTATCCGCCCCGCCCGGACGTACCCACCGCGCCAGGCCGCCGTGGATCACTACGGACCACTACGGACCACTGTGCACCGCTACGGCTGCACGGGCTCAGGCTCAAGATCCGCGGGCGGGTCCGTGGCCAGCCGGGCGTGCAGATGCACGTCCCGGAAGGTGTCCAGGCGCCCCGCCTCGAACATCGCCCCGCGCAGGGTCCCCTCGTAGGGATACCCGCACCGCTCGGCGATCCGGCACGACGCCTCGTGGCCGAGCGCGTGTCCCAACTCCAGCCGGTGCAGGCCAAGTTCCTCGAAGGCCCAGCGTGAGGCCAGGGCGAGGGCACGCGTGGCCACCTGCCGGCCGCGCGCCTCGGGGAGCACCCAGTAGCCGACGCGGGCGACCCGTATGACGTGGTCGATGTCGTTGATCCCGATGTGCCCGAGCGGTACGCCGCCGGTCGCGTCGGTGACGCGGAAGGAGGCGCCCACCCCCTCCTGTGCCGCCTTGATCCGTGCCGCCATCGACTCCTGCGCGTCGACGCGGTCCTCTATCGGCCTGAGCGGCGTGTTCCACCGCTGGAACTCGGGGTCGAGGTATCCCCGCAGCCACGCCTGGACGTCCTCCTCGGTGTCCGCGTCCCAGGGGCGGAGCCACAGGCCGTAACCGTGGATCTCGGGACGGGGCAGGGAGCCGGAGGACTCGTACACGTCGGTCATCGAGCCATTCAACAACGGCCCACGCCGGAACCGAACGAGGGGTCGGGCCGGAACACCGGAACCACGACCGCGCCCGCCGCCCCGCCCTTCGCCTCACCCGCCGCCCCTCCCTGCGCCCTTCCCGCCTCCGCCTCCGCCCGGAAGGTCACCTCCAGCGCCATCCCCACCCGCAGGTCCGCCTCCTCGCACTCCACCACCTCGGTCATCATCCGCGGCCCCTCCGCGAGGTCGACGACGGCGGCGACGTACGGGGTGCGGGCCCCGAAGGGCGGCAGGTCGTTGCGGTGGACGACGGACCAGGTGTAGAGCGTGGCGCGACCGCTCGCCCGCTCCCAGGTCACGGCCTCGCTCCAGCAGTGCGGGCAGAACTCGCGCGGGTAGTGGTGGGCGCGCCCGCACGCGCCGCACCGGCGCAGCAGCAGCCGCCCGTCGGCGGCGGCGTCCCAGTAGGGTCGGCTGAACGCGTCGATCTCCGGCAGGTCGAAGCGGGCCGGTACGCCGGAGCCGGCCGCCATCAGAAGAGCCCCAGCGCGCTGTCCAGGGACCACGTCTGCCAGGACATGCCGAACAGCGCCACCAGGGAGATGAGGGCCATCATCGTGTTCTGCCCCTGCTCGGCCCAGTCGTGGATCATCAGCACGAGGTAGAGGAGGTTGAGCAACAGGCCGCCGACCAGGGCGATCGGGGTGAGGAAGCCCACGACGAGGCCCAGGCCGAGGGCGAGTTCCGCGTACACGACGACGTAGGCCATCGTGCGCGGCCGGGGCGCGACCACCACGTCGAAGCCGCTGCGCACCGTGTTCCACCGGTGCTTCGCGGCGACGTCGGCCGCCCACGCGATCCCGGTGCCCCGCTCGAACCAGCCCTTCTTGTCCTTGTGCCGCCAGCTCTCCAGCCACCACAGCCCGAGCCCGACCCGGAGCACGGCCATCCACTCCGCCCCGGTGAGCCAGATCGCGTCCATGGCACCGCACCCCTCCCGAAACCGTGGATCCGACCGTAGATCTGACGGTACGTCAGTTCAGCGCACCGGGCGCGGGTGCGCAAGAGGCCTACGACCACCCGTCCCGCCGCCGCCACCTCCCCTACCGCACACACGCATGTGGTCTACGACACAAACCTCACACACCCCTCCTACAGCCGTGATCAATTCGCAACCGATTCCGGGCTTGACCGAGACCCATCAAGTGACCACGTGCATACGCTCGGCACATGGCCGACTCTCCCGACCCGACGTCTCAGGCATCCGAGGCGTCCGAGACATCCGAGGCACCCCGGACACCCGGGGCGTCCGAGGCACCCGCACCGACCCCGTCGGCTTCGCCGGCACCACCGGCACCGCCGACGGCAGCCGCGCCGCAGCAGGACCGACCCGTGTACGTCATCGGGGGCGGCCCCGGCGGTCTCGCGGCGGCGCACGCGCTGCGCGCCCGGGGCGTACGGGCCGTCGTGCTGGAGAAGTCCGACCGGGTCGGCGCCTCCTGGCGACGGCACTACGACCGGCTGCGGCTGCACACCACGCGGCGGCTCTCCGGGCTGCCGGGCCTGCCGATGCCGCGTTCGTTCGGGCGGTGGGTGGCACGTGACAACGTGGTGCGCTATCTGGAGAAGTACGCCGAGCACCACGAACTGGAGATCGTCACGGGCGTCGAGGTCTCCCGCGTGCAGCCCTCCGCCGACGGCACCGGCTGGCTGCTGCACGCCACCGGCGGGCGCGAGCTGACCGGCAGCGCGGTGGTCGTCGCCACCGGCTACAACCACACGCCGTACGTACCCGACTGGCCGGGCCGTGACGGGTACACGGGCGAGCTCCTGCACGCGGGCGAGTACCGCAACCCCGCCCCCTACGCCGGGCAGGACGTCCTCGTGGTCGGGGTGGGCAACACCGGCGCCGAGATAGCCGTGGACCTCGTCGAGGGCGGCGCGTCGCGCGTACGTCTCGCCGTGCGGACCGCGCCGCACATCGTGCGCCGCTCGACGGCCGGGTGGGCGGCCCAGTACACCGGCATCCTCTGCCGACGGCTGCCGGTCGCGCTGGTGGACCGGCTGGCCGGGCCGGTGGCCAGGCTCAGCGTTCCGGACCTCTCCGCGAAGGGACTGCCGCGGCCCGACACCGGGCTGTACTCGCGGGTGAAGGACGGGTCCATCCCCGTGCAGGACGTCGGCCTGATCGACGCCGTCCGCAAGGGCCGGGTCGAGGTCGTGGCCGCGGTCGAGGGCTTCGAGGACGGCAAGGTCGTCCTCGCGAACGGCGACCGCGTCGGCCCGGACGCCGTGATCGCCGCGACCGGCTACCGGCGCGCCCTGGAGGACGTCGTCGGCCACCTCGACGTACTCGACGGACGGGGCCGCCCGGTCGTCCACGGCGCCCGCGCGCCGAAGAACGCGCCCGGCCTGTACTTCACCGGCTTCACCAACCCCATCAGCGGCATGTTCCGCGAACTGGCCATCGACGCCGAGAAGATAGCGAAGGCGATCGCGCGCGACGCCGGCCGGAGGAACCCGTCCCGCATCGCGCACTGACCGCCAGTGACCGCCACTGACCGGCACCGACCGGCACTGACCGCCGTCGGGCGCCGCCGCTCGCACCACTCCGCAGTGCTCGTCCGCACGGCCTGTCCTGCTCGTCCCGGCTACTCGCCCTCGTCGGCGGTGAAGTGCGCGAGCGTGGTGATGACCCGTTCCTCGATGTCCGGCGGCCAGGGGAACGAGGGGGCGACCGCCCGCTGGTGGGCGAGTCCGTGCAGCCCGAGCCAGAGCGCGACCGTGTCGGCGGGCACGTCCGTACTGGTGGCGCAGCCAGCGGTGACGCAGTCCTGGAGGGCCTCGGCCAGCCGCCGCATGCTCGCCTCGCCGAGCGCGCCGAGGTCCTCCGCCGTCACGGAACTCGCGTCCGGGTCGGGCATCCAGAACCCGCCGAACATCGTGCGGTAGCGCCCCGGGTGGGCCACGGCGAACCCCAGATACCCCTGGCACAGGGCCGTGAGCCGCGCGCGGGGCGTGTCGTCGGCGGCGTCCAGGGCCGCACCCAACCGCTCGTCCAGCTCGGCGAAGGCGTTGCGTACGACGGCCAGCATGATGGCGGGCTGATCGGGGAAGTGGCGGTAGATCGAGGGGGCGGCGATGCCCACCTTGCGGGCGACGGAGCGCAGGGTGATGGCGCTCTCGTCACCGGTCTCGTCGAGCAGGCCGACCGCCGCCGCCACGATCTCGTGACGCAGACGGTCACCCTCCCCCCGGCGGTTGCGGACGCGGACGGGTGTCGCTGAGGTGTCGTCTCCCATGCCGTTACCTTACAGCGCGAAACTTAAGGGCGTTCGCCTTGCGGTGGACCGACGAGTAACCCCTGGCCGGCCGACATCGTCCAGGGGTCGCCTTCCCCCTCTCCCACCTGGCGTGCCCCCGCAGCACCTGCCAGGAACTCGCGGAGGAGGTCGCCGTTCGCGACGGCCTGCCGGGCCGCGGCGAGCGCGGCCGGGTACTCGCCCAGGCCGTTGTGCAGCACGGCCGCCGCCCAGTGCGTGGTGGCGATCAGCTGCCCGGCGCCGCTCACCGCCGCCGCCTCGGTGGCCGACTCGAACAGGTGCAGCGCCTCCTGGCGACGGCCGCGCAGCGCGGCCAGTTGCAGCCGGTCGTACGTCACCGGGGGCCCGCCCACCGCGTCCGCGATGGCCTCCGCCTCGGCGATCGCCGCCATCGCCTGCCCGAGGTCGCCGGACAGCACCGCCCAGGAGGTCAACTGGGCGAGGCCCAGGCGCAGTACGAGCGGCGAACCCGACTCGCGGCCGGTCCTCATCAGCCACTCGGTGATCGCCGCGTGGGTGTGCGGGTCCCACAGTTCGGCGGCCGGCACGACGGCGAGTGCGGGCCGCCGGGTCCACATCGGGACGCCGTCGCCTTCGAGGGCGCCGCGGATCAGCGGGACCGCGGCCCGGTGTCCTCACCGCGCAGGACCGGCGCCCCGCCCAGCCCCTCGCGGGCGGCACCGGTCAGCTCGTCCATACGCGTCATCTCGGCCTGCCTGCCGATGAGTTGACCGGGAGAGGGAGCCGCCTTCATGGCGCACAGGTCAGGCGAGCCGCCGCCACCCGGGCGGGCGGCCCCTCGGCGGGCGCGGGCCGCCGCCGTGACGGTCACGGCCGCACTCGCCGCCGTCGGCATCCTCGTGAGCACCGGCCCCGCCCAGGCCGCCCCCGCCCGGACGGGAACCGCGCAGCAGACCGGCGGGCTCCGATGCCAGGGCAAGGGCGTGGACCCCGACGCCGTCATCCGCTACCGGAGCGACATCGATCAAGGCTCCGCTGAGCACCGTCTTCAAGCTGCAGACCGACGTCGAGGGCCGGCCGTCGCGGCAGGCACCGGTCCTCTCCGCGCGGGCTCGCAGTTCCGGTGGACGACCCCGGCACCGGCCACCCCCAGCACACCCGAGACCACGCTGAACATCACCTCGACCGTCCGCCAGCTCGACCGCAGTTCCTGCATCCGGTGGAGCGGCCCCGCGGTCGGCGAAGGACTGCGCATCGACGAGGGCGTCCACGTCTGGAACTTCACCAAGGTCAAAGGCGGCGTACGCGTACGGACCGGGGAGACCTGGACCGGCGACCAGGTCGAGGCGGACGCGCCCCTGGCGACCGCGATGCTCGGCGCGGAACTCGAAGAGTGGCTGCGCGAGCTGAAGACGACCGCGGAGGCCCGTAGCGGCGGACCGTGCGCCTGACCGCCCGACGGCACGGCACCGCTACCGCCACCGCAGGACCGAGCATCAAGTACCCAGCACCAGGCCCCAGGCACCAAGCACCAAGCACCAAGCACCAAGCACCACGAAGGATGCATGACGCAGGACGGCAGGACGGCAGGACGGCAGGACGATGTGGCGGCCACACCTGTGGCCGCCACAAGTTCTTTGCATGCAGACCCGTTCCTGACGTGGCGTCAGTTCAGTAATCTGGCCTGATCTGACACTGCGTCAGTTCTTGGCAGCCACACAGGAGCGGGCGGACCGATGCTTGGATCAACCCACGGCACCCTCACCACCGACTCCCGCCGGGCCCGGGTCATCGCCTGCGGCGAGCAACCGGCCCCTGCCGTGCACGGCAGGCCGGCCGCCACCGACGACCTCGACGTCAGCGGCCGGCCGCTGTACGCCGGCGTACCCGATCTGGACCGCTTCTTCCGCCCCGAGTCGGTGGCCGTCGTCGGCGCCTCGGACGCCGAAGGGCGACCGAACACCGGCATCACCCGCCAACTGCTGGCCTGGGCCGAGCGGGTGGGCGCCCGCCTGCACCCGGTGCACCCGACCCGCGAGTCGGTCTTCGGCCTGCCCTGCGTCCCGTCGGTCGCGGAACTGCCGGACCAGGTCGACCTGGCGGTACTGCTGGTCTCCGACCCGCTCCCCGTGATCGAGCAACTCGCCGAGACCAAGGTGCGGTTCGCGGTCGCCTTCGCCTCCGGGTTCGCCGAGACGGGAGCCGTGGGCGCCGCCGCGCAGGCCAGGCTCGCCGACGCCGTACAGCGCTCCGGACTCCGCTCGGGTCTGCGCCTGCTCGGCCCGAACACCAACCTCAACGCCTTCGAGGAGTTCCGTACCGACCTCGACGGGCCGGCGATCGCGCTGATCACCCAGTCCGGCCACCAGGGCCGCCCGGTCTTCACCTTGCAGGAACTGGGCATCCGCGTCTCCCACTGGGCACCCACCGGCAACGAGGCCGACCTGGAGAGCGCCGACTTCATCTCCTACTTCTCCGAGCAGCCCGAGGTGGGCGCCATCGCCTGTTACGTCGAGGGGTTGAAGGACGGCCGCTCCTTCCTCCTCGCCGCCGACCGGGCCGCCCGGCGCGGGGTCCCCGTCGTCGCGGTCAAGGTCGGCCGCACGGAGACGGGCGTGCGTACGGCCGCCTCCCACACCGGCAAACTGACCGGCGCGGACGCGGTGGTGGACGCCGCGATGCGCCAGTACGGGGTCGTACGCGTCGACGGCCTCGACGAACTCCAGGACACCGCGGCCCTGTTGGCGCGCGCCCGCCCGCCGTCCGCCGACGGGGTGGCCGTCTACTCGATCTCGGGCGGTACGGGCGCCCACTTCTCGGACCTGGCATCGGCGGCGGGCCTGCGCCTGCCGGCCCTCTCCCCCGCCAAGCAGGCCGAACTGCATCAGTGGATACCCGAGTACCTGGACGTCACGAACCCGATCGACAACGGCGGCCACCCGGTCGGCGACCGGCGAGGCCGCAAGATCATCGACGCGATACTCGCCGACCCGGCCGTCGGCGTACTGATCTGTCCGATCACGGGCCCCTTCCCGCCCATGAGCGACAAGCTCGCGCGGGACCTGGTGGACGCGGCGGAGGAGACGGACAAACTGGTGTGCGTGGTGTGGGGATCACCGGTCGGCACCGAGCCCGCGTACCGCGAGACCCTGCTGGGCTCCTCCCGCGTGGCGACGTTCCGCACCTTCGCGAACTGCATCACAGCGGTACGCGCCCACCTGGAGCACGCCCGCTTCACCGCCTCCTACCGCTCCCCCTTCGACGAGGCCCCGCGCACCCCGTCCCCCTCCTGCCGCAAGGCCCAGGCACTGATGCGGCCGGGCAGCAGGCTGAGCGAACACGCGGCGAAACAACTGCTGCGGGCGTACGGGATCCGGGTGCCGCGCGAGCAGTTGGTGACCAGCGCGGCGGCGTCCGTACGGGCGGCCGGGCTGGTCGGATACCCGGTCGTCATGAAGGCGTCCGGCGCGCGGCTCGCCCACAAGACGGAACTCGGCCTGGTGAAGATCGGCCTGACCTCGGCCAGCCAGGTACGGGACGCGTACCGGGAGCTGACCGACATCGCACGCTACGAGGACGTGTCGCTCGACGGGGTGCTGGTGTGCCAGATGGTGGAGCCGGGTGTCGAGATGGTGGTCGGCGTGACGCACGACGACCTCTTCGGTCCGACGGTGACGGTGGGGCTGGGCGGGGTTCTCGTGGAAGTCCTGCGGGACACGGCGGTGCGGGTGCCGCCGTTCGGCGAGGACCAGGCGCGGTCGATGCTCGACGAGTTGCGCGGGCGGGCGCTGCTGGACGGTGTCCGGGGGCGTCCTCCGGCGGACCTCGACGCGCTGGTCGAGGTCATCCTGCGCGTCCAGCGGATGGCCCTCGAACTGGACACGGAGCTGTCCGAGCTGGACATCAACCCCTTGATGGTCCTGCCCCGCGGGCAGGGGGCCGTGGCCCTGGACGCGCTGGCATCCTGCCGCTGACTCCGGCGCGGGACGGCGATGCCTCCCACGACCCCACCCACACGGCGGAACCCCACCGGGGGGCAACCGGGGGCACGCTCGCATGTGCGCCCCGACGATGGCTGACCGCGCAGTTCCCCGCGCCCCTGAATCCCCAAAAGTCACACGCGCCCACATCGGCGCCCCAGTCACAGCTGAACGCGCAGTTCCCCGCGCCCCTCAAAACCCAAAAGCCACGCACACCCACACCTGCGGCCCAGTCACGGCTGAGCGCGCAGTTCCCCGCGCCCCTGAAAGCGGGGCTGCGCCCCAGCTTTCATCTCCAGGCGCGAGCAGAACGACGCGCTGCTGCGCAGCCAGCCCCCACCGACCCGCACCCAACAACCCACCCCGACCCCAACCCCCCAGGGGCGCGGGGAACTGCGCAACAAGCACCCCCCAACCCGCACCCGACAAACAACCCCACCCCCGGAGCCCCAGTTGCTGAAACACACGTTCAAGAACAACGTCTCCTGGATCACCCTCAACCGCCCCGAGGCCATGAACGCCCTCACCCCCACCCAACGCGACCACCTCATCCGCCTCCTGGAGGGCGCGTCCGCCGACCCCGACACCCGAGCCGTGGTCCTCACAGCAACAGGCCGCGGCTTCTGCACAGGCGCAGACCTACGCGCAGGCCCACCCCCCAACACCCCCCTCCCCGGCGACATCTCCCGCGTCATCCGAACCGGCGCCCAACGCCTCATCACCGCAGTCCTGGACTGCGAGAAGCCGGTGATCGCCGCAGTGAACGGCACCGCGGCCGGCCTGGGCGCCCACCTCGCCTACGCCTGCGACCTGATCCTCGCCGCGGAATCGGCCAGATTCATCGAGGTGTTCGTCCGCCGCGGCCTCGTCCCCGACGGCGGCGGCGCCTACCTCCTCCCCCGCCTGATCGGCCCGCAACGCGCGAAGGAGCTGATGTTCTTCGGCGACGCCCTGACCGCCGCGGACGCACACCACCTCGGCCTGGTGAACCGCGTGGTCCCGGACGAGGAGCTGGAGGCCACGGCCCGCGCCTGGGCCGAACGCCTCGCCACCGGCCCCACCCGCTCCCTCGCCTTCACGAAGCAACTGGTGAACGCCTCCCTGGACTCCGACCGCGCCACCGCGTTCCGCGCCGAGGCCGCCGCCCAGGAGATCAACATGACGACGTCGGACGCCACGGAAGGCGTAACGGCGTTCGTGGAGCGCCGCACCCCGGACTTCACCGGCCGTTGAACGCCCCTTCCCATCTGACGCCCCGTCACCTTCAATGGAAGGCGTGATGGGACACGCAGGAATGGCCGCGGCAGCCGTCCGCTACCTGAGGTCGGCCGGGAGCCCCAGGACCGCGCAACCGGTCGAACCACTCCCCCGCCCCGACCTGCGCGCGGTCGCCGACGACGAACGCGCCCCGATCGACCCGGCCGAATTCCGCCGCGTACTCGGCAACTTCGCAACAGGCGTCACCGTGATAACAGCCCCGGCCCCGCCGGCCGACCCGGAGACCACAGGCGCCACCCCCTCGGGCTTCGCCTGTCAGTCGTTCGCCGCGCTCTCCCTCGACCCACCCCTGATCACGTTCATGGTCGCGCGTACGTCGACGACCTGGCCGCGTATCGCCCGCGCGGGCGTCTTCTGCGTGAACGTCCTCGGCGCGCACCAGGGCGACCTGTGCCGCGGCTTCGCGGTCAGCGGCGCGGACAAGTTCGCGGGGGTCGCCCACGAACCGTCGCCGGTCTCCGGTTCGCCCCGCCTGGCCGGCGCCACCGCGTGGATCGACTGCACCGTCCACGCGGTCCACCCGGGCGGCGACCACCTGATCGTGGTGGGCAGGGTGAACGCCCTGGGCACACCCGACACCGACACCGAAGCCGAAACCGGCACGGGCGCGGGCACCGGCACCGAGCCCCTCCTCTTCCACCGCGGCCACTTCGGCGGCTTCGCCCCGTTCACGGGCTGAGGACGACCTTCCCCGGCACCGCCCCGCCGCGCCGGATCACCAGCGCCATCAGCGCGGCCACGGCGCACAGCGCCCCGGAGGCGTACCACATCACGTCGTACTCGCCGAAGGTGTCGCGGACGACTCCGCCGAGGAAGGCGACGAGGGCGGCGCCCACCTGGTGGGAGGCGAGAACCCAGCCGAAGACGATCGCGCTGTCGTCGCCGAACCGGTCACGGCACAGGGCGATGGTGGGTGGCACGGTGGCGACCCAGTCGAGTCCGTAGAAGACGATGAAGAAGATCATCGGCGGGTGGACCGAGGGGCCCAGCAGCAGGGGCAGGAAGAGGAGCGAGACGCCACGCAGGGCGTAGTAGACCGCCAGCAGCCGGCGCGGGTCGAAGTGGTCCGTGAACCAGCCGGAGGCGATCGTGCCGACGACGTCGAAGACGCCGATGACGGCGAGCAGCGAGGCGGCGGCCGTGATGGGCATGCCGTGGTCGTGGGCGGCGGGCACGAAGTGGGTCTGGATCAGGCCGTTCGTCGAGGCGCCGCAGATCGCGAAGGTCCCCGCGAGCAGCCAGAAGGGCCCCGTGCGCGCGGCGGAGAGGAGGACCTTCACCGCTCGACGCGCGGCCCCCGGCACGGGCGGCGGCTTCTCGACGAACTCCGTCGCCCCGTACGGCTTGAGGCCCACGTCCGCCGGATGGTCGCGCAGCAGGAGCCAGACGAACGGCACGACGACGAGCGCCGCCAGGGCCACGGTCACGGCGGCCGGACGCCAGTCGTGCTCCTCGACGATCCAGGACAGCACGGGCAGGAAGATCAACTGGCCGGAGGCGGAGGCGGCGGTGAGGATGCCGGTGACCAGGCCGCGCTTCTCGGTGAACCAGCGGTTGGTGACGGTCGCGGCGAAGGCGAGGGCCATCGAGCCGGACCCCAGGCCCACGAGCAGCCCCCAGCACAGCAGCAGCTGCCAGGCCGCGGTCATCCACACCGTGGCGCCGGAACCGACCGCGATCACGACGAGGGCGAGCGCGACGACCCGCCGGATGCCGAACCGGTCCATCAGCGCGGCGGCGAACGGCGCCGTGAGCCCGTACAGCGCGAGGTTGACGGAGACGGCGAGGCCGATCGTGCCGCGCGACCAGTCGAACTCGTCGTGCAGCGGGTCGATCAGCAGGCCGGGCAGCGAACGGAAGGCCGCCGCGCCGATGATCGTCACAAAGGTGACGGCGGCGACGAACCACGCCCGGTGCACCCGCGCACGCCGCCGCCGCCCGGTCGCGTCGGTTCCGAGATCCTGCGCTCGGGCTGTGGTTCCGGAGTCCCGCGCCTGCGCTCGGGCTTCGGTTCCGGAGTCCCGCGCGTCGGTTACCGGGTCCTGCGCGGCTGCCGCCTCACCCGCGGCGTCGGTTGTCTGTGTCACGTCACCGAGCTTCGGTCCTCGGCCCTCCCCGAACGAGTGGCCCGAAGGACAGCATTCGCTAGGATCGGGCCATGGGTACGCACACGCCGGACACCCCGCCCCGTCGGCACCGGGTCGTCGTCCTCGCCCTGGACGGCCTCCTCCCCTTCGAGCTGGGCATCCCGCAGCGCATCTTCGGACGCGCCAAGGACGCCCAGGGCCGCAGGCTGTACGACATCGTCACCTGCTCCGTCCGGCCGCCGGGCCCGGTCGAGACGGACGCCGACTTCTCCGTGCTGGTCGAGAACGGCCCCGAGGCCCTGGCCACCGCCGACACCGTCGTCATCCCGGCCTCGTACGAGCTGGGCCCGGTCCACGACGAGGGCGTGCTCACCGACGACCTGGCCGCGGCCCTCGCCCTGGTCCGGCCGGGCACCCGGCTCGTCTCCATCTGCACGGGCGGGTACGTCCTCGCCGCCGCCGGACTCCTCGACGGGCGCCCGGCGACCACGCACTGGGCGTCCGCCGAACACTTCCAGCGCCTCTTCCCGAAGGTGCGGGTCGACGCCGACGTGCTGTTCATCGACGACGGGGACGTGCTCACCTCCGCCGGGGTCGCGGCGGGCATCGACCTGTGCATCCACATCGTGCGCCGCGACCACGGGACCGCGGTCGCCAACGATGTGGCCCGCCGCACGGTCGTGCCTCCGCACCGTGACGGCGGCCAGGCGCAGTACATCGAACGGCCGGTGCCGGAACCGCAGTTGGCGACGACGATCAGGGCGCGTGCCTGGGCGTTGAGGCGGTTGCACGAGCCGATCCAGTTGCGGGACATGGCTGTGCAGGAGGCGATGTCGGTACGGACGTTCACGCGGCGGTTCCGGGAGGAGGCGGGGGTCAGCCCGGGGCAGTGGATCACCCAGCAGCGGGTCGAGCGCGCCCGTCATCTGCTCGAATCCACGGATCTGTCGATGGACCAGGTCGCGGCGGACGCGGGTTTCGGCACGGCCCAGTCGATGCGCCAGCACCTCCAGTCCGCCCTGGGAGTAACCCCCACGACCTACCGCCGAACCTTCCGCCACCCCTCTTCTCTCGCCCCCGCCGCCCCTACCCACCCCGTCACCCCATAGGGGCTCCGCCCCCAAACCCCCGCTGCGCCGTTCCCCGCGCCCCTAAAAGGGGCGCGGGGAACGGCGCAATCTTTTGTTTTCAGGGGCGCGGGGAACGGCGCAATCTTTTGTCTTCAGGGGCGCGGGGAACGGCGCAATCTTTTGCCTTCAGGGGCGCGGGGAACGGCGCAATCTTTTGCCTTCAGGGGCGCGGGGAACTGCGCAGTCTTTTAGGGGCGCGGGGAACGGCGCAACGTTCTAGAACGTCAGAACAGCCCGGGCCGCAAGCCCGCCCCTCGCGTCAGCGACGGCTTTCTCGAACTCGTCCACCCCATACGTCTCCGTCACCAACTCGTCCAGCAACAACCGCCCCTCCCGATACATCTCCGCATACAGCGCAACATCCCGCTGCGGCCGAGCAGCCCCGTACCGACACCCGAGGATCGACTTGTCGAGGTACATGGACGAGACGACGAAGGACGCCTCGGCCCCGGCACCCGGCACGCCCAGCAGCACCGCCTGCCCCCGCCGGTCGAGCAGATCGACGGCCTGCCGTACCAGCTCCACCCGCCCGACGCACTCGAAGACGTGATCCGCCCCCGTCGGCAGGACGTCCCGCACCCCCTCCGCGGACGTGAAGAAGTGCCCGGCCCCGAACCGCCGAGCCACCCCCTCCTTCGCCGGATTGGAATCCACCGCGACCACCGTGAGCGCCCCGGCGATCCGCGCGCCCTGGATGACGTTGAGCCCGATCCCGCCCGTGCCGATGACGACCACGCTGTCCCCGTGCTCCACCCGCGCCCGGTTCAGCACGGCCCCGACCCCGGTCAGCACCCCGCATCCGATCAGGGCGGCCGACGCCATCGGGATGTCCTCGGGGATCCGTACCGCCTGCACGGCCTTCACCACCGTCCGTTCGGCGAAGGCGGAGTTGGACGCGAACTGGTACAACGGCTGCCCACCCCGCACGAACGGCCGCTGCGGCATCCCGATGGCCTTGCGGCACATGGTGGGCCGCCCCCGGTCGCACTCGGCGCACGCGCCGCAGTTCGCGAGCGTGGACAGGGAGACATGGTCGCCGGGCTCCACATGGGTGACCCCGGCGCCGACCTCCGCCACGACGCCCGCGCCCTCGTGCCCGAGCACCACGGGTACGGGGAAGGGGATGGTCCCGTCCAGCACGGAGAGGTCGCTGTGGCACAGCCCCGCCGCCGAGACCGCGACGAGTACTTCCCCGGGCCCCGGGTCCCGTACCTCCAGGTCGTCCACCACCTGCGCCTGCTTGCCGTCGAAGACCACGCCCTTCATGACCTCAGCCCTTCGCTTCCCTGGGAAGGCCGAGCACGCGCTCGGCGATGATCGTGCGCTGGATCTCGTCCGAGCCGCCGTAGATGGTGTCGGCCCGGCTGAAGAGGAACAGGTGCTGGAGGTCGTCCAGTTCGTAGGGCGCCCCGGCCGACCAGTCCCCGGGACCGACCGCCGCCCCGGCCCCCCGCACCCGCATCGCCAGTTCACCGAGCCGCTGATGCCAGCGCCCCCACATCAGCTTGGCCACACTGGGGGCGCCGCGGTCCGCCGAACTCCCCAGCGTGCGCAGGGCGTTCCACCGCATGGTGCGCAGCTCGGCCCACTGGCGTACGAGCAGATCGCGGACGACCGGGTCGTCGGCCGCCCCCGAGGCGACGGCCGCGTCCACCACCTGTGCCAACTCCTGGGCGAAGCCGACCTGCTGGGCCAGTGTGGAGACTCCGCGTTCGAAGCCGAGCAGGCTCATCGCGACCTGCCAGCCGTTGCCCTCACCGCCGACGAGATGCTCCGCGCGTGCGTGCGCCCCGTCGAAGAAGACCTCGTTGAACTCGCTGGTCCCGGTCATCTGCCGGATCGGCCGGACGTCGATCCGCCCGGGCTGGTCCATGGGTACGAGCAGAAAGCTCAGCCCGCGGTGCCGCCGCGACCCCGCCTCCGTACGGGCCAGTACGAAGCACCAGTCCGCCTCGTGGGCCAGCGAGGTCCAGATCTTCTGCCCGCTGATCCGGTACCCGTCCGCCTCCCGCACGGCCTCCGTACGGATGCCCGCGAGGTCGGAGCCGGCGCCGGGCTCGCTGTACCCCTGGCACCACAGCTCGTCCCCGGAGGCGATGGGCGGCAGGAAGCGGGCCTTCTGCTCCTCGCTCCCGTGCGCGATGAGCGTCGGAGCCAGCAGCTTCTCCCCGATGTGCCCGCTCCGCGCGGGCGCCCGGGCCCGCGCGTACTCCTCGGCCCACACCACCTGCCGCCCGATCCCGACCGCCCGGTTCCCGTACCCCTCCACCCCCCACCCGATCCCGATCCACCCACCGCCCCCGAGCGTCCGCTCCCAGCTCCGCCGGTCCCCGTCCCAGGGGACATGTCCGGCCAGCCACCGCCGAACCTCCCCCCGAAACGCCTCGTCCTCCGCGGTGACCCCGAACTCCATGAACCCCTCCACCGCCCATCGCCCGACTCGCCCAGGGGCACGGGGAACTGCGCAACAAGCCACAGCGAACCCGCACCCGCCAACCACACCAACCCCTACGGCGCCCCCTTCGGCGCCCCCTCCGCCCCGCGAGCCGCACGAGCCGCCCGCTCCATCTCCTCCACCCGCGCGAGCATCGGCATCGGATCCACCCCCACAGTCCCCGGCAGGAAGTCCGCGATCCGCTCCGGCGTCCAACCCCCCTCCGCGTACCCGGCGCGGAGCTCCCGCGGCTGTGCCCACACCGCGATCTTCGGCCCCGCGACCGTGTACACCTGCCCGGTGATGCCCTCCTCCCGGGCCCGCGCGGACAGCAGGTAGACCACGAGCGCGGCCACGTCCTCCGGTTCGCCGATCTCCGTCAGCTCCATCGGCACGTTCGCGGACATCCGCGTACGGGCGACCGGCGCGACCGCGTTCGCCGTGACCCCGTACTTGTGGAGCCCGAGCGCCGCGCTGCGGACGAGCGAGATGACGCCGCCCTTCGCCGCGCTGTAGTTGGCCTGCGAGACGGACCCCTGGTGGTTGCCGCTGGTGAACCCGATCAGCGTGCCGGAACCCTGCCTCCGCATCACGGCCGAGGCCGCGCGGAACACGGTGAACGTGCCTTTCAGATGCGTGGCGATCACCGGGTCCCACTCGTCCTCGGACATGTTGAAGAGCATCCGTTCGCGCAGGATCCCGGCCACGCAGACGACTCCGTCGAGCCGCCCGTACGTCTCCAGGGCCGTGTCGACGATCCGCTGTCCGCCCGCCATGGTGGAGATGTCGTCGGCCACCGCGACGGCCTCCCCGCCGGCCGCCCCGATCTCCTTGACCACGGCGTCGGCGACCGAACTGCTCGGCTCGGAGCCCTCGATCGACACGCCGTAGTCGTTGACGACGACCCGTGCGCCCTCGGCCGCCGCCGCCAGGGCCACCGCGCGTCCGATGCCCCGGCCCGCCCCGGTCACGGCGACGACCCCGCCTTCCAGGAAGTTCCCCACGCCCCGGCCCCTTCCCGCAGTTTCTGACGGTCCGTTAGATTTGCTCCGCAGCAGATTCTACGACCCGTCAGATACCTGGAGACAAGCCCCGGGGAGTACTCATGTCACTGCCGGCCGAGTTCCACGAGATCGCCAAGCGCGTGAACAACTGGGGGCGTTGGGGCGCCGACGACGAGATCGGCACCCTGAACCTGATCACCGACGAGGTCGTGCGCGAGGCCGCCGCGAGCGTCCGGACCGGCCGCCGTGTCCCGCTCGCGCTCCCCCTCCGCCGGGACGGCGTACAGACGGGGATGATCCCGGGCCGGGTCGATCCGCTCCACACGATGGTGCAGATCAACCAGGAGCTGTTCGGCGCCGGCACGATCGCGTGCAGCGACGACGCCGTGACGATGGGCCTCCAGGCGGCCACCCACTGGGACGCGCTCAGCCATGTCTCGCACTCGGGCAGGCTCTACAACGGCCGCCCCGCCGACACGATCACGGCCCATGGGGGTGCCGAGTTCAACGGCATCGACAAACCGGGGCACATCGTCTCGCGCGGCGTCCTGCTGGACGTGGCCCGCGCGCTCGGCGTGGAGCGCCTGGACAGCGGGCACGCGGTGACCCCGGAGGACCTGGAAGCGGCCGAGGAACTGGCCGGCGCGAAGGTCGGCCCGGGTGACATCGTCCTCGTACGCACCGGTCAGATCCAGCTCCTCCTCGCGGGCGACAAGCACGGGTACGCCTTCCCCTCGCCCGGCCTGTCCGTGCGCACCCCGGAGTGGTTCCACGCGCGCGATGTCGCGGCGGTCGCGAACGACACCCTCACCTTTGAGATATTTCCTCCGGAGATGGAGGACTTGTGGCTGCCCGTCCATGGGCTCCACCTGGTGGAAATGGGCATGCTCCAGGGCCAGAACTGGAATCTCGAAAAGTTGTCCACAGCCTGTGGAGAAGTCGGCGGCTTCACGTTCCTGCTGTCGGCGATGCCCGAACCCTTCACCGGCGGCACGGGCACCCCGGTGGCACCGGTGGCGATCCTCTGACCCACCCGAAGCGCGACGACCAAGGCCCGGCACCCCGAACACCAGACCGCCGGCACCCAACCACCCGCCCCCGAGGGCCGGTTGGCGGCGCGTCTCCCCCACGTGCGACCACGCCCGGGCGAGAGGAACCCCCACCCCATCCCGGGCGCCGCATCGCGCGCCGCCATCCGGCTCTCCGGCGCGCCCGCCCCTGGCCCCGCAGGAGCCGACGCCCGATCGCGATCCGCGCTCGCCGAGGGCTTCCGTCACCGAAGACCTCGACGTCCCCTCACGGCGAATCGCTGAACACAAGCGTGACGAAACGGACACGCCGCGTCAACACCTCTTCGGGGATTCATGCCTTTAGCGGCCTTTGTGACGTGTACGGGCGGAAGCACGGCCCGGCGCACTCGGCAGCACCGGACGCCCGGACCCCGGATGCCGTGCCACCCGTGCGCCAGTGGGCGCACCCGTGCCCGAGCGCCCGCTCCCGCGTGACGAGCCCCAGGAGGGAGCCGGTCCCTACACGGCCTCGTACGCCAGATCCCCGTACACCACCGGAGATGCCACCGGCGTCACCACCGGTGCCGCGTCGCATCCCGTCGCGAGAGTGGTCGCCGACGAACATCGGTCCACCTCGCACCAGATGCGCTTCCCGGCACCCTCGGCGCTCCAGCCCCACCGGTCGGCGAGACCGTCGACGAGTGCGAGGCCGCGGCCGTTGGTGTCGTCGCCGTCCGCGCAGCGCGGGCGCGGGGCCCGGGTGCTGGCGTCGACGACCTCCAGGCGGACGGTCGCGACGACCTCCCCGACGGCCCGCTCACCGGCTGTCGGCGCGCTCGCCGCGTCCGGCATGAACAGCCGCAGGACGGCGGGGCGGCCGGTGTGCACCACGGCGTTGGTGACCAGCTCCGAGACGAGCAGGATCAGCGTCTCCGCCAGCGGCTCGTCGGCCTCTATCCCGGAACCCGCGAGCCGGGAACGCGCCCACCTCCGGGCTCGCCCGACCTCTGCGGGGTCGGGCCGGATCTCCAGCTGCACTTGAAGCACCTGCACCGCTCACACCATCCGAACCGGCGGACACATCGCCTCGCGCCTCGCAAGGGCCACGATCGTGGTCAGAAAAGGGCTCACGGAACGTGATTCCCTCAGGAGACAGCATGGTTGACGTACAGTCACCCCAACAAGCGCTTCGGGCATATTCCAGCGCGAAGGAGTACGCGTGCGGCATACTGTGCGACGCTCGCCACGGGGAGTCGAACAGGCAGGAACGGTCCTGCTTCCTGCCCCGCGAGCGGCACGCATCGCCGGATCCGGGGCTGCCCCGGGGGCAACACCGTGATGGCCCGGCCTCAGAACCACTCGCATCCCACACAAGGTACCGGAGCAGGCCGCCGACTCCAGGCCGTGACGAGTCACGCGTAGGACACAACCCGATATCAACGCTCGGTAATTCCGGTATGCCACGTTCCGCGACTTCCGTCCCTCCGGCCCCGTCCCGGCCCTCCGCCGGATGCCACGATCAGCGGCATTCAGCGGTGTCCGGCCAGCGCGGTTCATGTCCCGGGCCGCGCAGCCGACGTCAGCAGCTCCTCCGCCAGAGCCTCCTCGGCCGCCGCGGCGCCCGCCCCGCGACGGGCCCGCGACCAGGCCCGTTTGAGGTGGAGGTGTACATCGGACTCCCAGGTGAATCCCATCCCGCCGTGCACCTGGAGGCAGTCGCGGGCCCCGCGTTCGGCGGCCTCGTCGGCCAGCAGCCGGGCCGCCGCGATGTCGAGCGGATCGCCGGTGACGGCCGCCGCGTACACCGCCGCACGGGCCACTTCCACCCGCACCAGCATCTCCGAGCACAGGTGTTTCACCGCCTGGAACGCCCCGATCGGCTGCCCGAACTGCTCACGGGCCCGGGCGTGTTGCACCGCCAGCGCACAGGTCCACGCGGCCGAGCCGAGCTGCTCGGCGGCGGTCAGCAGATCGGCGACCGGGTCGGGGGGCGCGGCGCGGGGCACCCGGTGCAGCGGGGTCAGCGGGTCGACGGACCGCAGGGCGACGGCTCCGCTCACATCGCCCCGTACGACGTCCGCCTCGTCCAGCCATTCGACGAGATCGCCGTCGACGGCGGCGACGACACACGCGCCGGAGGCCGCCCCGGGCACGTCGCCGGCCGCGAGGTGGGTGGCCACGAGCGGGCCGGGCAGCAGCGCCCGGCCGGCCTCCTCGAAGGCGAGTACCGCCTCGGGCAGTCCGAGCCCGACCCCGCCCCGCGCCTCCGGCAGCCGCAGCGCGAAGAACCCTGCCTCCCCCAACTCGCGCCACAGCGCCCGGTCGAGGCCACCGCCCGCACCCCGCTCACCGGAGCCCTCCCCTGCGCCCCGGTCCACGGCGGCCCGCAGCCGCTCCCGCCCGAACCGGCGCACCAGCAGCTCGCGCACCCCGGCCCGTAACGCCCGTTGATCGTCGGTGAGTTGGAAGTCCATTCGGTCACCGGCCCTTCGGCAGGCCCAGGATGCGCTCGGCCACGATGTTCCGCTGGATCTGCGAGGTCCCGGCCGCGATGGTGTACGAGAGCGACGACAGCCGGTCGACCGTCCACCGACGGCCCAGGTCGAGCGCCTCGGGACCCAGCACCTCGGCCGCCGCGTCGTACAGCTCCTGGCGTGCCTGCGAGTACCGCAGTTTGAAGACCGAGCCGCCCACCCCCGGCACCCCGCCGACCCGCTCCGCCTCGCTCACGTTCCACTGGGTCAGCCGCCACAACGCCCGGAACTCCGCGTTCAGACGACCGAGCCGGCGGCGCAGTGGCACGTCGTCCCACCGGCCGTTCTTCCGTGCCTCGCGCGCGAGCTCGCCCAGCACGCGCCGGCAGGCCACCACCTCACCCACGAAGGCGGTGCCGCGTTCGAAGGACAGCGTCACCATGGTCACGCGCCAGCCGTCGTTCTCCGCGCCGACCCGGTTGGCGACGGGCACCCGCACCTCGTCGAGGAAGACCTCCGCGAACTCGGCGGAACCGGCGAGCGTACGCAGCGGACGTACGGTGATCCCCGGCGCGTCCATCGGCATCGCGAGCCACGAGATCCCCCGGTGCTTCGGCGCGTCCGTGTCCGTCCGCACCAACAGCTCGCACCAGTCGGCGACTTCGGCGTGCGAGGTCCAGATCTTGGAACCGCTGACCACGTAGTCGTCGCCGTCCCGCCACGCGCGCGTGCGCAGCGACGCGAGGTCGGACCCGGCGTCCGGCTCGCTGAACCCCTGGCACCACACCTCCTCGCCCCGCAGCACGGGCGGCAGCCACCGCGCCCGCTGCCGAGCGCTTCCCTCGGCCGCGATGGTCGGCCCGGCGTGCAGCAGCCCGACGAAGTTGGCCCCCACATAGGGGGCGCCCGCCTGCTCGGTCTCCTCCAGGTAGATCAGCTGCCGGGTGGGTGTGGCGCCCCGGCCCCCCGCGTCGACGGGCCAGTGCAGCCCCGCGTACCCGGCGTCGTACAGGAGCCGCTGCCAGCCGAGGTCGTACGCGCGCCGCCCCGGCCAGTCGTCGGCCGGGGGCTTGGGGGGCAGCCCGGGAAGCACCTCACCCAGCCATTCCCGCAGCCGGGCCCGGAACTCCTCGTCCTCGTCCGTGTACGAGAGATCCATTACCTGTCGCGGTCCAGGTCGAGGTCGAGCATGCGGATGGCGTTGCCGCGCATCAGCTTGTAGACGGTCTCGTCGTCGAGGCCCTTCACATGGTCGAGGGCGACCTCCTTGGTGTGCGGGAAGGTCGAGTCGACGTGCGGATAGTCGGTCTCGAAGGTGGCGTTGTCCCGCCCCACCACGTCCAGCGAGGCGACCCCGTGCTTGTCACGGAAGAAGCAGCAGAAGATCTGCCGGTAGTAGTACGTGGACGGCGGCTCGGGGATCAGATCCCTGACCCCGCCCCAGGCGCGATGCTCCTCCCACACGTCGTCGGCACGCTCCAGCGCGTACGGGATCCACCCCATCTGCCCTTCGCTGTACGCCAGTTTGAGCCGGGGGAACTTCACCAGCACCCCGCTGAACAGGAAGTCCATCATCGAGGCCATGGCGTTGTTGAAGCTCAGGGACGCCTGGACGGCGGGCGGCGCGTCCGGCGAGGCGGCGGGCATCTGACTGCTGCTGCCGATGTGCATGTTGACGACCGTGCCGGTCTCCTGGCAGACGGCGAAGAACGGGTCCCAGTAGCCGGAGTGGATGGACGGCAGCCCCAGATGGGTGGGGATCTCCGAGAAGGTCACGGCCTTCACGCCCCGGGCCGCGTTGCGCCGTATCTCGGCGACGGCGAGGTCGATGTCCCAGAGCGGAATGATGCACAGCGGGATGAGCCGGCCCCCGCTCCCCCCGCACCACTCCTCGACCATGAAGTCGTTGTAGGCGCGCACGCAGGCCAGCGCGACCTCCTTGTCGTGCGCCTCCGCGAAGGTCTGCCCGCAGAACCGCGGGAAGGTCGGGAAGCACAGCGACCCCTCGACGTGATTCGCGTCCATGTCCTTGAGCCGCTCGGCCGGATCCCAGCAGCCGGGCCGCATCTCCTCGCGGGTGATGCCCTCCAGGGTCATCTCGTCGCGGTCGAAGCCGACGGCGGCGATGTTGCGCTTGTACGGGAACTTCAGGTCCTCGTAGATCCACCAGTCGGTCGGCGGCCCGTCCGGGTCCATCGTGATCCGGTACTTGCCGGCCTCGTAGGCCAGTTCGCCGATCCCGGCCGTCAGGGGCTTGGGGCCGCGGTCCCGGTACTTCTTCGGCAGCCAGGTCTCGAAGAGGTGGGCGGGCTCGATCACATGGTCGTCGACGCTGATGATCCGAGGCAGTTCGGTCATGAGTCCAGCCCTCTCCCGCAGCACATCTGATGACCCGTCAGAAAGCAGGCTAGCCCCGCACCCCTGGACCGACAAGGCGCCGAGCCCTACGCTCTCCACCCGACCTGACTACCCGTCAGTTGCACCGGTCCGTCAGCGGTGAGGAGCACGGACATGCCCACGGACACCGCGCACGAACTCGGCGCCTCCCGCACCTTCTGGGAACTCGTCGAACGCCGCGCCGCACTCACCCCCGACCGCCCGGTCCTCCTCCAGGACGACCGCACCCTCACCTTCGAAGAGCTGCGCGCGGGCGCGGAGAGGACGGCCGCGGGCCTCCACGCCATGGGCGTACGCCCCGGAACGGTGGTCGCCTGGCAGCTGCCGACCCGCATCGAGACCGTGCTCCTCGCGATGGCCCTGACGCGGCTCGGCGCGATCCAGTCCCCGGTCATCCCCTTCTACCGCGACCGCGAGGTGTCCTTCGCCCTCAAGGCCTCACAGGCGGCGTTCTTCGCGGTCCCCGGCATCTGGCGCGACTTCGACCACACTGCCATGGCCGAACGCATTGCTGCTCCCCACACGTTCGAGGCGTACGACGCACTCCCCACCGGCGACCCCACATGTCTCCCCGCACCACCCTCTTCCGGTACGGATGTGCGCTGGATCTACTGGACGTCCGGCACGACCTCGGACCCCAAGGGCGTCCTGCACACGGACCGTTCACTGATCGCCGGCGGCTCCTGCCTGGCCCACGCGCTGCACCTGTCGGCGTCCGACATCGGCTCGATCGCGTTCCCCTTCGCCCACATAGGCGGCCCCGACTACCTGGTCATGCTGCTGCTGTACGGGTTCCCGGCCGTCCTCTTCGAGCAGTTCGCGCTGCCGGACGCCCTGGAGGGCTACCGCAAGCACGGCGTGACGGTGGCGGGCGGCTCCACGGCCTTCTACTCCATGTTCCTGGCCGAACAGCGCAAGCAGCCGCACACCAGGCTCATCCCGACCCTGCGCCTCCTGGCCGGCGGCGGCGCCCCCAAACCCCCCGAGCTCCATCACGCGGTCGTCCGCGAGATGGGGGTCCGCCTGACCCACGGCTACGGCATGACGGAGGTCCCGATGATCACCATGGGCTCACCGGACGACACGGAGGAGAACCTGGCGACGACCGAGGGAAAGCCCCCGCCGGGCATGGAGATCCGCGTCACGGACAACGAGATACGCCTGCGTGGTGAAGCGGTGTGTACCGGCTACCTCGACCCGGCCCAGACGGCGGAGGCCTTCGACGACGACGGGTTCCTGATCACGGGGGACCTCGGCCACCTCACCCCCACCGGCCATCTCGTCCTGACGGGCCGCCTGAAGGACGTCATCATCCGCAAGGGCGAGAACATCAGCGCCAAGGAGATAGAGGACCTGCTGCACGGCCATCCCGCCGTGGCCGACGTGGCGGTGATCGGCCTCCCCGACGCGGAGCGAGGAGAACGAGTCTGCGCGGTGATCGAACAGCCCCCTGGAAGCAGGCCGCTCACCCTCGAAGCGGTCACCGCCCATCTCCGCGCGGAAGGACTGTCCGTCCACAAGCTGCCCGAGCAACTGGAGGTGGTGGACGCCCTTCCGCGCAACGAGACTCTGCGCAAAGTGCTGAAGTACCGGCTCCGGGAGCGTTACTCGGGCACCGTGAAGTAGCGGGCGAAGGCATTCACGATGTCCGGCTCGGTGACGACACCGTCGGCGTCCGAGTCGAGGGCGCCGGCCGCCGTGGCGGCCGTCTCCCCGGGCACGCCCAGCGCCTTGAGGATCCGCGTGGTCTCGTCGACGGTCACGGAACCGTCCCCGTCGCCGTCCGCGACGGCGAGCGCCGCGTCCAGGAAGGGGCGGGCGATCTCGGCGAACCGGTCGGGATTGTCGCGCAGCCGCTTCACGGCCCCGTTCACGAACTCCTCGCGGGTGATCCGCTGGTCGCCGTCCCGGTCCGCTATGCCGGCCATGCCCTGCCAGAAGGCCTCCGCGCCGATGTACAGGGCCTGGCCCTTGTCGCACCGGGCCGTCGTGCCGAACTCGGCGAGCAGCGCCTTCGTCGCCGTGTTGAAGTCCTCGCGGTCGATATAGCCGTTGCCGTCCTGGTCGAAGCCGGCGAACCGGGCGGCGATCTTCCGCTCGTACTCGGTACTGACCATGTCTTTCGGGCCGCCTTACCTCACGTGGGTGCGTCTGGCAGGAGCGTACGACGACCGGCCCCCTCGGGGAGCGGGAAAACGACGCTTGCGCCAAGACCGGGGAAAATCCGCGACAACGCCGTCACGAACACACTCAACGATCTTCCCCGTGCGTGACGGGAATCACGCCGAAAGTGAACTCGTCTCGTCGTCGACGGCGGCGTCGACATCGGGATACGCCTCGAAGAGCCTGCGCACACCGAGGGCACCCAGCACCCGGTTGACATGGGACCCGTCCACCGCTCCCTGCGCGGGGAGGACGACACGCAGGCGCCCCTGGCAGGACCGGATCAGCCGACGCGAGGCGATGAGCACACTCACGCCGCTGGAGTCGCAGAACAACACCCCGGACAGGTCCAGTACGACATCGTGCCGCCCGTCGGCCACGGCCTCGTGCACCCGCTGCCGCAGCACGGGCGAGGTCACCAGATCCATCTCCCCCGAGACCCGCACGACGGCCCAGCCGCGCTGCTCGCCTTCGGTCACCCTGAGCGTCACGCGTCTGTCCCTCGCTCGACGATGTCGGACCCGGACGGCCCGGTTACGGCCGGACCCGGAAACGGAAGCCGTTACTTCGCTTCCCTGCTGCGTGGCTGCCCCACCCCCAGCTCCATGAAACACGGAATATCGAATCGAAACGCACCCCACCCGACCGCTCCTGATCGGCCCCACTCCCGAACGACCACCCCCGATCAGGACAATCCCTCCCACCTCCGAACCCAAAGTGATAAGCGCCTCACACACCGCAACAAGGGTCCTACCACCCCACCCCTGCGCGGGGCGCGCATTGCCACAAAGGGGCGTGCGTCACCACAGGTGCCGACTACATTCGTGAGGAGACCGGAGAGGAGAATCCGGTGGACACGGGCACAGGCGCACGGCACGAGGGGGCCGCATGGCCAGGAGGGACACGCCACCCCGGTGGGACCGCAAGATGCAACAGCGGCTCGCACGGGGGGAGGCCGCCGCGCTCGGCGAGCTCTATGACCGCTTCGCTTCACTCGTGCACGGTCTCGCCCATCGCGTGCTCGGAGACGAGCAGGCGGCCGACGGCATCACCCGCGAGGTCTTCGCCCACGTCTGGGAGAACCCCGAGTCGTACGACCCCAAGCAGGGCCCCCTGCGCTCCTGGGTCGCCACGCTGACGCACCGCCTCGCCGTGCAGCGCCTGCGCACCACGGAGACCGCCGCGCTCGCCCAGGACGGCACGGACGACACCGACGAACTGGAACGCAAGGTCCGCCGCGCCTCGGTGGCGGCCCGCGCCGACTACATCGTCACGTCGATGCCGACCCCGCTGCGCACCGCCCTGGAACTCGCCTACTTCCAGCGCCGCGACTACCGCCAGACCGCGGCCGACCTCGGCGTCACCGCGGACGAGGCCCGCCGCCGCCTGCGCCTCGGACTCCAGCTCCTTTCCACGGCCCACGACGCGGCCCCTTCCGGAACACCCCCCGAACAAGGGGGCACACGATGAACAGCGCCAACCCCTTCGGCGAGTACGACGACGACCCGGACCCGCACAACGCCCCGCGCATACCGGTCCCCCGCACCTCCATGGAGGACACGGGCCTGCCCCTCCCCACCCCTCCCCTCATCCTCGAACACCGGGTCCTGAAGGCACTGCTCGGCGCCTGGGCGCTGGCAGCCTGCTCGCCCGAGGAGACGGCGGCGGTGGAGGACCACCTCGGCGGCTGCGGCGCCTGCGCGGACGAGGCCCTGCGACTGCGTGAAGCAGTGGGCCTCCTGCACCCGCCGGAGACCCTCGACCTGGACCCGGCCCTGCGCACCCGCGTCCTACAGGCCTGCCTGAGCCGCCGCCCGCCCCGGATCCCGGTCCCCTCCTGGGCCACCCCGTACGACGCGGAGACCGCCCGCCTGGACGCCCTGCTCCAGGACATCGGCGACGCCGAGTGGCACGCCCCGGTGCGACTGCGCTGGTTCGACGGCAAGGAACCCACCAGCCGGCGCACCACCGTCGCCGGAGTCATCGCCCACCTGCTGACCGTGGACGGTCTCGTCGCCGTCGCACTCGGCCTGGACGACCCGCTGGAAACCCCGGCGGACACCCCCACGCCCGCGGCCCGCACCGAGGCCTTCTGGCGCGCCGCCCACTTCCCGCCCACCCGCTCCGTACGCGGCCCCTGGCGCGAGCAGTCCCACAACCTCGTCCGCACGGTGGCCTTCGCGGGCGGGGGCTCCGGCCGCCTCCCCGTCCCGTACGGCGAGTTCGAACTCCCCCTCCGCGACTCGATGCTGGACCGGGCGTTCGAGACCTGGGTCCACGCGGGGGACATCGCCGACGCGGTCGACTACCCCTACGAGCCACCGGCCCCCCGCCATCTGCACGCGATGATCGACCTGGGCGCCCGCATGCTCCCCTCGGCCCTGACGGCCCGCCGCCAGGCGGGCCTCGCGGCCCCCGGCGAGACCCCCCACCTGGTCCCGGCCGGCGCCCCCGGCCGCAGCCTCCGCCCGGAGATCGAGGGCCTGGGCGGCGGCGAATGGCTCATCCCGCTCGACGCGCCCGGCGCCCTGGCCTCCGCCGACCGCGAGGTGGCCCACGTGGCCCTGGACGGTGTGGAGTTCTGCCAACTGGCCGCGGGCCACGTCTCCCCCGAGGAAGCGGCGGCGGGCCAGTCAGGAGACCGAGAGGCAATCAGAGACGTCCTGTTCGCAGCGGCATCACTGAGCCGCATGTAACGCCGGAACGTCGGAACGTCGGAACGTCGGCAAAACAGGGTCAGTCGAACACGACGGTCCGCCGGCCGTTCAGCAGAATCCGCCGCTCCGCATGCCACTTCACGGCCCGGGCCAGCGCCTGGCACTCCACATCCCGCCCCACAGCCACCAGCTGCTCCGGCGTGACCTGGTGCCCCACCCGCTCGACCTCCTGCTCGATGATCGGCCCCTCGTCGAGGTCGGCCGTCACATAGTGCGCGGTGGCACCGATCAGCTTCACCCCGCGCACATGCGCCTGGTGATAGGGCTTCGCACCCTTGAAGCTAGGCAGGAAAGAATGATGGATATTGATGATCCTGCCGCTCAACTGCTTGCACAGATCATCCGAGAGCACCTGCATGTACCGGGCCAGCACCACCAGCTCGACCCCCTGCTCCCGCACCAACTCCAGCACCTGCGCCTCAGCCTGCGGCTTGTTGTCCTTGGTGACCGGAATATGCCGAAACGGCACATGGTACGAATCCACAAGCTCGGCGAAGTCCGTGTGATTGGACACCACAGCCGCAATCTCGACGGGCAACGCCCCGATCCGCGCCCGGAACAGCAGATCGTTCAGGCAGTGCCCGAACTTGCTGACCATCAGCACGACCCGCATCTTCTCGTCGGCCCGGTGGATCTGCCAGTCCATCTGGAAGGAGTCACCGATCGCCGCGAAGCTCGCGCGCAGCTTGTCCACGGTCACCGGCGGCTCCGCCGAGAAGTGGACCCGCATGAAGAACAGCCCCGTGTCGTGGTCACCGAACTGCTGGCTGTCCTCGATGTTGCAGCCGGTCATGAAGAGGTAGCTCGACACGGCGTGCACGATGCCCTGCTTGTCGGGGCAGGAAAGCGTCAGGACGTACTGGTCGTTCATACCGGCCAGGGTCCCACAACGCCCCCCGCGCGCGCCCACACGTCCCGCCCACCGGACCTCCGCGCGCGGCCCCCCGCGCCCCTAAAAGCAGAAGCAGGGGCGCGGAGAACAACACGAAAGGCCCCTGCCGACCGGCACCCGACAACACACCTCAGGCAGAGCGAGTCATGATCTGCAGAACCTCGAGCGTCCGAGGCGGAACGTCCGGATCCTCCCCGTCGCTCACGGCCATCCGCACATGCGCGTCCCGAGCGGCCCGTACCGCGTCGGCCCACCCCGCATGTTCTAGGTACACGGACACAGCCGCGTCAGGCCCCACCTGATGCATGATCCGCAGCACCCGCAATACCGCGGAGTCGACGAGCGCCGCCTCCTGCGAGTCCCGGAAGATCGTGCCGACGTATTTCTCGGCGGACCAGTTGTCCAGCCAGGTGTCCTCGACGAGGCGATAGACGGCGTCGGTCACATCCCCGTACCCGTCGACCCCCGCGAGCCACACCCCCCGCTGGAACTCGGTGTCGGAAAGCATGTGCAGCGCGGAGCGCACATTGCTGCGCCAGCGCCACCACGGCATATCGTTCAGTGGCATGCCGCCCATGGTGGATGAGCGACGCCCGCGACGGGAAGAGTTCTCCGAACCTTGCACGGTCACCGATCGTACGTTCCCGCCGGACCGGCCCGCCCCGCACCCCGGTGTTCACCCGGACGTCACCAGGCGTTGACCGAGGGTCACACCGGCCGTAGCGGTGTGACGGAATCGTGCGTAACCATGACCGGCCGGCGACGCACCCGCAGCTTCCTCCCCGTCCTGCACCTCCGCCCCCGCCTGCGCCTCCCAGCCGCCAGGGCGAGAGTGCTGTCGGCGGGCGCGCTGGCGGTGTGCCTGTCGACGGCCGTCGGCTGCGGTGTCGTCCCCGGTGTCACAGGGGGTTCCGGGGGCGACCCGATCACCGTCATGACGTGGGCGCCCGAGAAGACGAAAACGACCAACAAGCCCGGAATGCCCGCTCTCGCCAAGGCCTACGCACGCTGGATCAACTCGAAGGGCGGCATCAACGGCCGCAAGCTCAAGGTCCTCACCTGCAACGACCACAACGACACGGTGGCGGCCGCGAGCTGCGCCCGCCGCGCCGCCGCGGAGAACGTCGTCGCGGTCGTCGGTTCGTACAGCCAGCACGCCCGCTCCTTCCTCGCTCCGCTGGAGGCGGCCGGCATCCCGTACCTCGGCGGGTACGGCGTCACGGACGACGAGTTCACGAGCCCGCTCTCGTACCCGGTGAACGGCGGCCAGCCGTCCCTGCTGGTCGGCCTCGGCCAGCAGCTCGCCAGGTCCTGCGGCCCGGTGACCCTCATCCGCCCCGACACGATCGCGGGCGACGAGCTGCCCGTACTCCTGGACTCCGGCCTGACTGCGGGCGGCCACCGGGCCTCCGTCGACCAGCGGGCCGCCGAGGACGCCACGGAGTTCTCGGGACACGCCCAGCGGGCCCTGCAACGGGTCACGAAGGACCCGCGGAAGGAGGGCTGCGTGATACCCGCCCTCGGCGACCGCACCGACACCTTCATGGACTCGTTCCGGCGCACCCGCGAGGACTACCCGACGGTACGGACGGCCTCCGTGCTCGGCAGCATCGACCAGTCGATGATCGACGCGACGGGAAGCATGTACGAGGGTTCGTACGTCACCGGCTGGTACCCGGCGTCGAGCGACAAGCGGTGGAGTGCGATGCGCCAGGTCATCCAGAAGGAGGCGTTCGGCGACAACCGCATCGACGCCTCCGATCCCGGCGTGCAGACGACCTGGGTCGCGTACACCGTCCTGAAGAAGGCCATCGAGTCGCTGGGCGAGGGCGATGTGACCGCGCGGTCGCTGCGGCGCACGCTCGACGACGGCCTGAAGGTGGACACGGGCGGGCTCACGCCGACCCTGAACTGGAGCTTCCAGGACCTGATCGCGTCGAGCGGCTTCGCGCGCCTGGTCAACGCGGACGTGACCTTCCAGGTGGTACGCAAGGGCAAGCTGGTCACGGAACGCAAGGGCTTCGTGAACGTCTCGAAAACCCTGGAAACAACACAGACATCCTGACTGAACGAACCGGGCCCGGGCCGGACGGGTCAGACGGGCCGAACGGGCCGGTCAGGTCAGACGGCCGGTCAGGCCGGTGGGGCCCGTCAGGCCAATCGGGCCGAACGGGCCGGTCGGGCCAATCGGGTCGGTCGGGCCAATCGGGCCGGACGGGCCAGTCGGTCAGACGGGCCGGTCAGGCCGGTCAGGTCAGACGGGCCGGTCAGACCGGTGGGGCCGGTCAGGTCAGTCGGGCCGAACGGGCCGGTCGATCAGACGGGCCGGTCGGGCCGGTCGGGCCCGCCGGTCAAAGCTGACCCGGCTGACGTTCCGTGAGCCCGTACGTCTGCGCGATGGAGTTCCAGAGCTTCGCGGCCTTGGCCTTCTGCGTGGTCGCGGTGCCGCTCTCGCGGTTGCCCGCGGCGGTCTGCCCCGTGGACCGGGCCTGGCCCTTGTGGCAGCCCTTCTTGCCCGCGGCCTGGTCCGCCCACGCGGCGTAGTGGGTGTCCGCCGCGGCGGAGGCCTTCCACGCGCTCTTGAGCGCGGCGGTCAGCTGCGCGTGGTTGTCCAGCTTGTCGACGGAGAGTCCCGCGAGACGCGTGACCAGACCGTTGCGCTGCTCGGCGGCGTCGCGCAGGTCGGCGGCCGCCTGCCCGAGGTTGGTGCACCTGCGGACGTTGTCGACGGCCTTGACCACCGCGTCACGGCTGTTGCCGCTGTCCGCCAGGAGCTTGTCCAGGGCCACGGCCTGCTCCTCCTCCGGCCCCGCCGAGGACGAGCCGGAGCCGTCGGTGGCCGGCGCGGTCGCCGCGACCGTCGTGTTCTCGTCGCCCTTGTCCTCCTCGCCCCCGCCACCGCTGAGCAGGGCGCCCGCGCCGATGCCGAGCACGGCTATGCCCACGCCGACGGCGGCGATGAGGGGAACGCGGGAACGGGAACGGCCACCGCGGCCGTGGTCACCGTCGGCCGCGGCGCGGCGTGCGCCACGCCCGCCGGGGCCCTCGGGGCCCGCGGGCGCACCGGCACCACCGGAGGCACCGAAGCCGCCGGGTGTGCCGAAACCGGCCGGCGTACCGAACTCGGGCGAGGCGGCACCCGGTTGTCTGCCCCGTCGCGCCCGCGGCTGGTCCACCGGGGGCAGCTGCTGGGTGGCGCCTGCGGAGTCGGCCCGGAACAGGTTGTCGAACTCCGCGGGCGGCTGCTGCCGGTCCTCCGGCCCCGGACCCGCCCCGGGCCCGCCGGGCCGTACCCCGTATCCGGCCGCGCCGGGCTGCGAGGGCACAGGCGCCATGAACTGGGTGGGCTGGGCGTCGGGATCGACGGCGGCGGGCAGGGGCCCGGGGCCGTCGGACGGAACCCGCCCGAGGTAACGGGTGGAGTCACCGGCCGCACCGTCCGGTGCCGTACCCGCCGCGGGCATCTCCGGAGGCAGCGCCCCGGGCCCCACCGGCGGCAGGAACTGCGTGGCGCCCTCGTCCATGGGCGCGGCGGGGACGGGCGGCAGGAACTGGGTCGCGCCCTCGTCCATGGGGGCGGCGGGCGGCAGTGCGCCCGACCCCGCTCCGGAGGCGGCCGGGTAACCGTAGCCGCCCTGTCCGTGCGAACCGCCGGCATTCTGCGTCTGCGAGACGCCGTACCCGTTACCGGTCCGGCCGTCGTACTGCTGCTGAGGCTGTTGTTGCTGCTGGGGCTGCGGCTGGGACTGGGGTATCGCGCCGCCGGGCGTCTGCGGGGCCGCGCCCCACTGACCGCCCGGGTCCTGCGCCCCGTACGGACCGGAGGGCTCGGTGTACTGCGAGACCTGCCCGCCACCGCCGGACGCGCCCCAGCCCGAGCCCGGCGCACCCTGGCCGCCGGCGCCCTGCGGCCCGGCACTCCAGCTGGAGATCTGCGTATCCGGAGCCTGCGCGGCACCACCGGCGTTGTCGGCGCCACCGGTACCACCCGTGCCGCCCGCGCCACCCCACTCGTCGGCCTGCGGAGCGGGCCGCGGACCCCACGGCTGGTCCCAGGCCTGACCGCCCGCCGGGACCGCGCGGTCGCCGGTCTGGCCCGGCAGGAGGGGCTCGCCGCCGTCGGACGGCAGCACGATGCCTTCGCGCGCGGGTCGCGCCGAGGGCTCGTCGCCCTGTCCGTTGTGCGTCACCGGGACTCCTACGAATGGGGGACCTTCGGAATCGTCGGTTCACGCTACCGGGTCCCCAGGAGCCGGTGCCACGCAGCACGGGAGGTGACACCCGCCACCGGGGACAGTGAGTGACAAACCGCCCCCGGAAAGCTGTTCGAGCCCCCTTTTCGCGCCTCCTTTCACTACGCGTGCTTCTTTTCTCACACGTTCACGCCGAAGAGAGCCGAGGGGAGCCGAGGGGCTCAACTCCCCCTCGGCTCCCCACGACTGCCTCCGGCTGCCCTCGGCCCGTGTGCCTAGGCCGCCGCCTGAAGTTCCATACGTGCGCCGAACTCCCGCACCACGGGCTCGTCCCGGTACGGCTCCAGGCGCTGCTGGAAGTCGTCCAGGTACTCGGCGCCGCGGTTGGACCGCAGCGTGCCCAGCAGCTCGACCGCTCGCAGACCCGTGTGGCAGGCCTCCTCGACCTCGCGCTGCTGCACCTGCGCGCTGGCAAGAAGCACGTACCCGATCGCGCGCCGCCTGGCCCGCGACTCGGGGTGCCCGTCCAGGGATTCCTGCGCGCGCCGCGCGGCGGCCTCGGCCTGCCCCAGGTCGCGGTGACAGTGCGCCAGTTCGTCGGCCAGATAGGCCTCGTCGAAGTGCGCGATCCAGCGCGGGTCGTCCCCGGACTCCGGATCGGCCTGCTCCAGCGCCGCCACGGCCCGGCCGGACGCCGACTGCGCCGAACGCGCGTCGCCGAGCAGGGCATGGCCCCGCGCCTCCGCGGCATGGAACATCGACTCCGCGCGCGGTGTGACCCTCCCGCGCGCCCCCTCCTGCGCCGCCCGCGCCAACTGCGCGATCTCCCGGGGGTTTCCGAGCTGCGCGGCCAGGTGGCTCATGGACGCGGCGAGCACGTATCCGCCGTATCCGCGGTCGCCCGCCGCCTGTGCGAGCCGCAGCGCCTGGATGTAGTAGCGCTGCGCGAGGCCCGGCTGCCCGGTGTCGATCGCCATGTAGCCCGCGAGTTCCGTCAAGCGCGCGACCGCCGCGAAGAGTTCACGCCCGACCGCTTCCCGGTACGAGCCCGCCAGCAGCCCCGAGACGACGCTGTTCAGGTAGTGCACGACGACCGGGCGCACATGCCCGCTGCCGTACTGGTGGTCGAGGTCGACGAGCGCCTGGGTCATCGCGGTCACGGCCGCCACGTCGGACTGCCCGACCCGCGGCCCGGCCGAGCGCGAGACCTGCGCGTCCGGCGACGAGATGAGCCAGTCCCGGCTCGGTTCGACGAGCGCGGAGGCCGCGACGGACGAACCGGACAGGAAGTCCCGGCGGCCCACGTCGCTGCGCCACAGCTCGCAGACCTGCTCGATCGCGCCGAGCACCGTCGGCGAGAACTGCAGACCCACGCCCGAGGCGAGGTTCTTGCCGTTCGCCATGCCGATCTCGTCGATCGTGACGGTCCGGCCCAGCTTGCGGCCCAGCGCCTCGGCGATGATCGCGGGCGCCCGGCCCCGCGGCTGCTGACCGCGCAGCCAGCGCGCCACGGACGTCTTGTCGTAGCGCAGATCGAGGCCGTGTTCCGCGCCGCACATGTTGACCCGGCGGGCCAGACCGGCGTTCGAACAGCCCGCTTCCTGAATGAGCGCCTGCAGTCGTTCGTTCGGCTGCCGCGCGACGAGAGGCCTTGCGGCCATTGGCGTACCCCCTGTGGCTGCGGTGCCTGCCCACGCGCACCGAGTTGATGAGCCCTCAGTGACCGGGCCCTCCCGCCCTCGTGAGAGGAACGAGAAGTCCGGCCTCGAAGATCAATGCCCCGCGGACATACCGAAGATGCGAGACATGCGAGGATTGCCGGGTAAAGGCTGCTGCCCGCCCCACACAGGGCTACCCACCACCCGCTGCCGCCTCCCATGCGCGCCCCCACAGATGCATCCATGCGCCCCACACGTGGGATCGGTGCTCCTCCCCCGCGCGCGTAAGGCCCGTAACCCCTGGTGGGTGCGGGAGTTGAGTTCAGCGTGGAAGAGACGATCGCAGGCCCCGAGACCGCCCAGATCCCGAAGCAGCGCGGCGAGTCGCTGCAGGACACAGCCGTGCGCTATGCCGAGGAACGCCATTGGGACGTGTTCCCCGGCACCTGGCTGGAGGCCGTCGACGGCGTGCAGTGCTGCTCGTGCGGCGACCCGTCGTGCGCGGTGCCCGGCGCGCACCCGGCGCGCGAGGACTGGGCGACGGTCGCCACGGGCAGTGCGACCGTCGCGCGCCGGCTGTGGGCGAAGCAGCCTGCGGCGTCGATCCTGCTGCCGACGGGTCGGACGTTCGACGCGATCGACGTCCCCGAGACCGCGGGGTTCCTCGCGCTCGCGCGGATGCGGCGGATGGAGCTGACGCTCGGTCCCGTGACGTGCACGCCGGACCGGCGGATGCAGTTCTTCGTGCTTCCCGGGGCCGCGGCGAAGGTCCCGGACCTGGTCCGCAAGCTGGGCTGGCCACTCGCCTCCCTCGACCTGGATGTCCTCGGGGAGGGCACGTACGTGGCCGCGCCGCCGACGCGGTTCGGGGCGCGGGGCGCCGTGCAGTGGGCCTGCCGTCCCACACCCGCGAACCGCTGGCTCCCGGACGCGGAGGAACTGATCTCCCCCCTGGCATACGCGTGCGGGCGGGACGCCCGTCGGTAGCGGTGGCACCGGGCGGGGCGGTTCACAGCCGCGGGTCGGCGGGGGTGGGCCGCGCAGTTCCCCGCGCCCCTCAAAAGCGGGGCTGCGCCCCCATGCTTTTGCCCTCAGGCGGACGGGGAACGACACGACCGGCCCCCGCCCACGCGGCATCGCCGTCAGGGGCGCGGGGAACGGCGCACTCCACCCCACCCACCCGCACGGACAAACCCACGGGACTTCCACCCCCTCAGGGGCGCGGGGAACGGCGCGGCCCACCCCGGCCCACCCGCACGGACCAATCGGCCTGGGGCCCAGCCCCGCTCTTCAGGGGCGCGGGGAACTGCGCGGCCCACCCCGGCCCACCCGCACGCACCGATCGGCCTGGGGCCCAGCCCCGTTCCTCAGGGGCGCGGGGAACTGCGCGGAGGGCCACGACGAACCCGCGGAGCGCCCCGTATCGTGCCTCGCATGACGGTCGCGGTGCGCATACACGGGCTCTGGAAGCGATTCGGGGAGCAGATCGCCGTCGCGGGCATCGATCTGGAACTGCCCGCGGGCCAGTTCATCGGCCTGGTAGGCCCCAACGGAGCCGGCAAGACCACCACCCTGTCGATGGTGACCGGACTCCTGCGCCCCGACCAGGGAACCGTCGAGGTGGTCGGCCACGACGTGTGGCGCGACCCCACCGAGGTCAAGGCCCGCATCGGCGTACTCCCGGAAGGGCTGCGCCTCTTCGAGCGCCTCTCCGGCCGCGAACTGCTCGCGTACACGGGCCGCCTGCGCGGCCTGCCCGGCGCGGAGGTCGACAAGCGGGCCACCCAGCTCCTCGACGTACTCGACCTCGCCGGAGCCCAGCACAAACTGGTCGTCGACTACTCCACCGGCATGCGCAAGAAGATCGGCCTGGCCGCCGCACTGCTGCACAACCCCGAAGTGCTGTTCCTCGACGAGCCCTTCGAGGGCGTCGACCCGATCTCCGCCCAGACCATCCGCGGTGTGCTGGAGCGCTACACCGCCTCCGGGGCGACCGTCGTCTTCTCCTCCCACGTCATGGAACTCGTCGAGTCGCTCTGCGACTGGGTCGCCGTGATGGCCGCCGGCCGCATCCGCGCCCACGGCCCGCTCGCCGAGGTGCGCGGCGCCGCCCCCTCCCTCCAGCAGGCCTTCCTCGAACTCGTCGGCGCGAACGGCCGCACCACCGGTTCCGACCTCGACTGGCTGGGCGGCGGCGCCCGATGAGGGCCGACTCCGCCACCCCCGTCACCCCCGTTCTCGTACGGCTGAAACTGGCCCTCCTGCGCAACGGTCTGCGGCAGTCGTCCGGGCGCAGGGCCGCGTACGTGGCCTCGCTCGTCGTCGTCCTCCTCTTCGCCGCACTCCAGCTCCTGGGCCTGATCGCCCTGCGCGGCCACCCGCACGCACTGAACGTCACCGTCCTGCTGACGGCCGTACTGGCACTCGGCTGGGCCGTGATGCCGCTGTTCTTCCCCGGCGGCGACGAGACCCTCGACCCCACGCGCCTGGTGATGCTGCCGTTGCGTCCGCGCCCCCTCGTCCGCGCGCTGCTGGCGGCGTCGCTGGTCGGCATCGGACCGCTCTTCACCCTGATCCTGCTCGTCGGCTCGGTCGTCGCGACGGCACACGGAGCGGCGGCGTACGCCACCGGCGTCGTCGCGATCGTCCTCGCGCTCCTGGTCTGCGTGGCGCTCGCCCGGGCCGTAGCGACCGCCAACCTCCGTCTGCTGACCAGCCGCAAGGGCCGTGACCTGGCCGTACTGAGCGGCCTGGTGATCGCGGTGGGCGCCCAGGTCGTCAACTTCGGCGCGCAGCGGCTCGGTTCGTCGGGACTGTCCACACTGGACCCGGCGGCGGACGTACTGCGCTGGGTGCCGCCCGCGTCGGCGCTCGGCGCGGTGGACTCCGTCAGCGAGGGCTCGTACGCCGTCGCCCTGGCCCAGCTCGCCCTGAGCGGCCTGGCGCTGGCGGCGCTGCTGGGCTACTGGCAGCGGACCCTCACCCGGCTGATGACCTCGCCGGACGGCTCGACCCTCCAGGCCGCCGAGCCCGTACGGGACAAGGCGGGGCGTTCCGCCGGGCTCGGCCGACTGCTGCCCACGGGGCGCACGGGCACGGTCATGGAACGCAGCCTGCGCTATGTGTGGCGGGACCCGAAGACGAAGGCGGCGTGGGTGACATCGCTCGCGATCGGCCTGATCGTGCCGGTGTTCAACGCGTTGCAGGGCACCGGCTCGATCTACTTCGCGTGCTTCGCGGCGGGGATGCTCGGCATCCAGATGTACAACCAGTTCGGGCAGGACACGTCCGCGTTCTGGATGGTCGCGATGACGATCTCCTCGACCAGGGACGCGTACGTCGAACTGCGGGGCCGGGCGCTGGCCCTCCTCCTGATCACCCTCCCGTACACCGCCCTCGTCACCGTCCTGACGACGGCGCTCCTCGGCGACTGGGCCGCGCTGCCCGAGGTGCTCGGCCTGTCCTTCGCGCTGCTCGGCGCGATGCTGGCGACCGGCGCCTGGTCCTCGGCCCGGTTCCCGTACTCGATCCCGCCGGAGGGCTACAAGAACGTCGCTCCCGGGCAGGCGGGGCTGGCCTGGATCTCGATCTTCGGCGGCATGGTCGCGGCCTCGCTGCTGTGCGCGCCCGTCATCGCCCTCACCATCTGGCTGAACGTCTCACCCACCGGCGACGACTGGACCTGGCTCCTGCTCCCCCTGGGCACGGCATACGGCACCCTGCTCACCCTGGCAGGCCTGCGCCTGGCCGCCCCCCGAACCACCCACCACCTCCCAGAAATCCTGACAGCGGTAAGCAAGGGCTGACCCCCCTTCAGGGGCGCGGCGTCTTCAGGGGCGCGGGGACGGCGCAATCTCTTGTCTTTGCCGTCAAGGGGCGCGGGGAACGGCGCAATCTTTCGTCTTTGCCGTCAAGGGGCGCGGGGAACGGCGCAACCCGCCCTCACCACCCGCGCCGCCCCAAGCCACGCCCTACCGAAGCACCTCGTCCAAGAACGGCTCAACAGCCGCCCGCCACGCCTCCGGCTGGTCGTAGTGGACAAGATGCCCCGCATCGACCACCTCCGCATACCGCCCATCGGGCAGCACCCGGACCATCTCCTGGGACTCGGCCCGCCCCAACTCCCCGTCGAGCCCCCGGACGACCAGCGTGGGACACCGCACCTGCGCCAGTTCCTCCCAGTGCGCGTCGTACACCCACGCCTCCCGCGACTTGAGCATCTGCTCGGGCTCGAAGACCGGCCGCCACCCGTCCTCGTACTCGGCCATGACCTCGGCGTAGAACTCACCGCGCGAGGTGTTCGGCCGCTCCACCCACGGGTCGTCCTCGCCGAACCACTTCCGTACATCCGCGAGCGTGGCGAACGGAACCGGCCAGGACTTGAACCACTCCTCCCACTCGCGCTGCGAGGCCGCCCCGAGCGCCGAAGCCCGCATGTCGCAGATGACCAGGCCCCGCACCAGGTCGGGCCGTCTGGCGGCGAGCTGCCAGGCCGTCAGGGCGCCCATGGCGTGCCCGATGAGGACGGCCGGGGCGAGGCCCAGCTCTTCGAGAGCGGCCTCCGCGTCCTCGACGTACGCCCCTCGGGTGTACTCCGTCTCCGGCGGCTTCGCGCTCTGTCCGTGGCCCCGCTGGTCGAGCGCCACGGCCCGGTGCCGCTCGGCGAGCCAGCGGGCGGTGGACGCCCAGTGCGAGGCGCGGCCCATGAGCCCGTGGAGTAAGAGCACACCGGGCGTCCGCTCGCTCCCGCCAGCCCCCGCCGCGCCCGCGCCGCCCCTGCCCGGACCGGTCTTGGGAGGGTCGGCGAACTCCCAGGCAGCGAGACGTATTCCGCTCGCACCGCTCACGTCGATGCGCCGCACCATACGCTGGCACCCCCCTTGATCCGCTCGGCCGGCTCGTCCCGCACGATCCGGCCGGTCCACTCGTACCGTTCGCCGTGCCGCTGCTCCTGCTGGTTGTTCCTGCGTAATCAGTGGTCGATCCGTCACCCACACGCTATCGAATGCGTATTCGAAAGTGGGCTTCTCGGCGGTAACACCCCTCCTTCGAGTGACCTCGCCCGAGGATTGACCGCGTCCGCCGAGGGGAGATCTTCAACGGGAGGCGGACCGCTCGGGGAAAACGGTCCGAAGGGGATGACCCTGGGAGCTCGGGGCTCCGGGTCAGCACAGGGGAGGACAGGCCTCGGCGCCTCAGGGCGCCGGGGCCCTCCTCACGTCCGCGGCACATCCTTGCGCCCCCTCCCCGACCGCGCGTCGCCGCCGCTGCCGCCTCGGTCCAGAGCCCTCAGGTCATATGCCTCTCGCGACAGCCTCGCATGGGAACGGCGGCTTCGCTGCGATTCCGCGCACTGAATCTCTGTTTCTGCGGGAACGCCGAGGTGGGGCAACTGAGGGGCTGGTTAAGGGAGTTGACGACGGGGTTCGGAGCGCGGGGAGCCGGCCGGGAGAGGCCCTGGTCCAGGCCATGCTCCCCCCGTGCGCCCCCGGGTACGCCGAGGCGCGCGAGGGCGCCCGGACAGGCCCACGCGAACCCGCGCCGCGACCCCGGGGCGAGCCCGCGGACGCGCCCGCTCCCCGTCCGGTCCTGTGCGCACAGCGCACAGCGACCCGAGCGGTAGCCCTTCCGACTGCTACCGCCCTACCGCATCAGCGCGTCGCCACTACCGCTTCGCCACGAACACGTGGGACGCCACGTCCGACTCCAGCTCGGCCGCTTCCCCGCCGCTGCCCACGAGCACGCCGCCCGCGGACTCCGTCACGCTCACGACCGAACCGGGCTGTACGCCCGCCCGGCGCAGCGTGTACATCAACTGCGCGTCCGTCTGGATCGGCTCGCCGATGCGGCGCACGACGACCGTCTTGCCGTCGAGACCGGGGTCGAGGTCGGCCAGCGAGACCATGCCGGCGTCCAGGAACGGGTCCGCCACGTCCTTCTCGCCCAGCTCCTCCAGGCCCGGGATCGGGTTCCCGTACGGCGACTCGGTCGGGTGGCGCAGCAGTTCGAGCACCCGGCGCTCGACCGCCTCGCTCATCACGTGCTCCCAGCGGCACGCCTCCGCGTGCACCTGCTCCCACTCCAGACCGATCACGTCGACGAGCAGGCACTCGGCGAGGCGGTGCTTGCGCATCACGCGCGTCGCCAGCCGGCGGCCCTCCTCCGTGAGCTCCAGGTGACGGTCGCTGGCGACGGCCACGAGACCGTCGCGCTCCATGCGCGCCACGGTCTGGCTGACGGTCGGCCCGCTCTGGTCGAGCCGCTCGGCGATCCGGGCGCGCATGGGGACCACACCTTCCTCCTCCAGCTCAAGGATGGTGCGGAGATACATCTCCGTGGTGTCGATCAGTCCGGACATACGTGCCCCTCGATTAGCTCTGCCGGAGGCTGGGTGGCTCACCGGCGTGTGCGCTGGCCCTGGCAACAATTCTGACGCATCCCACTGACAACCGTGCCGCGCCGTTGGAACCACGTGGTGACGAGTGCCTGCGCGATTCGGCCGGGCCCGGCACCCGGCCGGGTGGACAGGGGCCCTCGTAACCCAGTGTCGCCCCTGTGGAGCGTATTGACACAGCAGTGGTCCAGACCGCAACGTGATCCGCGACACGACAGCGGAAGGGGCTTCGCGGATGAGCGAGGGCAAGCTGGCCGGGCAGTTCTTCGACGCCGCGATCGGCCTGCTGCAGCGGGTGCGGGACGAGGAGGCCCCGGCGATCGAGGCCGCCGGGACGCTGATCGCCGACACGGTCGCCGACGGCGGGCGGCTCTTCGCCTTCGGTGCCGGGCACTCGTCGCTGGCCGCGCAGGACCTCGTCTACCGCGCGGGCAGTCTCGCGCTGATGAACCTGCTCGCCGTGCCGGGCGCGGTCGGCGTCGACGTCATGCCCGCGACACTGGGCTCCGCGCTGGAACGGGTCGACGGCCTCGCGAGCGCGGTCCTCGGCTCCAGCCCCGCCCGCTCCGGCGACCTCCTGGTGGTCATCTCCCTCTCCGGACGCAACGCGCTCCCCGTCGAGATGGCGATGAGCGCCCGCGCGCTCGGGCTCAAGGTCATCGGGGTCACGTCGGTCGTGTACGCCTCCGAGACGGCGTCGCGGCACGCCTCGGGGACGTATCTGAAGGACCACTGCGACGTCGTACTCGACTCGAAGATCGCGATCGGCGACGCGGAACTCAGCCTCGACACCATTCCGGCGCCCTTCGCTTCCGCGTCCACGGTGGTGACGTCGGCGCTCCTTCAGTCGGTCATGGCGACGGCGGCGGGCGTCCTCGCGGACCGCGGCTTCGAGCCTCCGCTCCTGCGGTCGGGGAACGTGGACGGCGGACTGGAGTGGAACGACCGCGTCTTCGAGGAGTACGGGGACCGGATCTTCTACTGGCAGCGGTAGCCGACGGGCCGCCGTGCCCGGAACGGGGCTGGGGCCCTGTTCTTCAGCCCGTCCGGCGTTCGAGGACGAGCGCGTTCAGCGCGATGCGGGGGCCGGGGGACTTGGGGGCTTGGGGTCGGCAGCCCCCGGAGACCGGGAGGGGCCCCGCCGTCAGACCCGCCGTTCCAGTACCGCCGCCAGATCCAGCGCCGCCGCGATCCGGACGGCGACATCCTCCGCATACGTCGCGTCGAACCGCTCGAACTGCGTGCGGCTGGCACCGCGCAGGAACGTGACGACACCCAGCGTCCGGCCACGGCTGCGCAGCACGACGCACAGGGCGTGCACCGAGTCGGCGGGCCACTGCCGGGCCACGGCCCAGTCGCGCGTACGGTCGGGCTCGGTCGACCCCGCACTGGCGCGTACGGAACCGATCCGCTCGACGCACTGCAGCGCCGGATGCCCGTCCGAGTACCGGACCGGCAGCCCGGCGCGGCCAGCGGGCAGGCTCGGGCCCGGCGCTCCGGAGGGCGTCGCGGGCCCCCGTACGAGCCGGACCGGACCCTCTCCGTCCGCCACGGACCCCCCGGCCACCCGGTCGATCAGCGCGTGGTCGGCGAACCCGGCCAGCGCGAAGTCGAGGTGGACGGACGCCGCCTCCGCGGGGTCCTCGCACTCGGCGGCGGCCCGCGCGGCCCGGTGCAACTGGTTGGTGCGGAAGCGCAGCAGCGCCGCTTCCTGCTCGGTCTGCTTGGCCTCGGTCACATCCTGGAACAGCCAGCCCACCCCGAGCGGAACCGGTTCCTCCGTGAGCGGCGAGGCGAGCCGCAGGAACCCGCTGCGCCAGCAACGGCGCTGCTCCCCCTCCGCGGTCCGCAGGGTCACCCACATCTCGGCGGGCGCCGGCGGCGCACCCTCCGCGAGAACGTGCGTGAGCGCGCTCTCCAGCTCCTCCACGCCCTGCGCGATCAACTCGCCCAGGGGACGGCCCAGTACGGCCGTACGTCCCGTGCCGAGCGCCCGCGCGGCGTGTCCGTTGACCACGGCGGGCCGCAGGTCGGCGTCGACGAGGACGACACCCCAGGAGGCGTCGTCGAACAACGCCTCGCTCAGGGCGATCGACCGCTCCAGATCGATCTGCGCGTGCACCTCGCTGAAGGCGCAGTACACCCCGGCCGGCTTCCCGTCGGGACCCGGCACGGCGGCCGACTGGGTCCGTACGAGCACCCGGCCGCCCTCCTTGGTGAGCAGCGCGAACTCGTGGACCTGCCGCCCCGGGGCCTGCATCGCCGACAGCAGCCGGCTCTCGACCTCCTCGGCGTCCGCGGTCCGCACGGCCCAGCCGGCGAACCCGTGCCGCCCGACCGCCTCGGCGGCGGTCCAGCCGAGGATCCGCTCGGCCTCCCGGTTCCAGTGCGTCACCACTCCGTCGGCGTCGAACGCGCACAGCGCCGCGTCCATCCCGTCGAGCAGAGCGGCCAGCAGATCGGCCCCGTCCCGCTCCGGCTCGTCCGGCCCGAGCTCGTCCGTCGTCCCACTACGCCGCGAAGCACTCACCTGGCACCCCCTGCAGGCCGTGTCGGCGTGTCCTGCGCGGTGTGCCCGCGCGTCTGTTCACTCACTACGAATCACTCACTAGGAATCATTCAACTCGAACGTGACGCAGCCCACATCTGGTTCCCACAAGATTGAAGAAATCGTTGTGCACGGCCACTTCGTCCGTCCCGGCACCCTTCACAAGATCGCTTCCCCCCGCGATGCCGTCAACGCGTCGCCGCCCGGAAAATCGCCGACCCGGAAAATCACTTGAGCGACGCCGCGCCGCTTCCTAGTGTGTGTCGCACGCCGAAAGGAGGTGATCGGGTACATGTCTGAAACCCGGACCAGCGAGGTGGCTGCGGGCTAGCGGCCCGTCACCACACACAGTGCGGTGCCGGACCAGCGCGTGATACGAGCGTGCGGCCGGCCCAATCTCAGCAGTCACCCGACCCGCGTGCTCGCCGGTAAGTCCGGCCGGCCCCCTCCTCGGAGGGGACCCGAGCACGCGGGTCGTCTGCGTTGCCGGGGCGGTCACGGGCGGCGGGCCCTCCGTAAAATGGCCTTCGATGACACGATGACGGAAGATCGCCAGAGTTCGAGGCCGATTGCGGCCGCGGCTGCCGCTGTTGAGGTGGCGGGCGACGAGGCGCCGCTTCAAGGAGCGGCGTGGCTTCCACACGGGTACCGGCTCGATCCGCACTCGCATGTCCAGGGACAGCTCGTGTACGCCGCCGCCGGCACGCTCGCCACCGCGACGGAGCGCGGGACCTGGGTCGCCCCCGCCAACCGCGTCACCTGGACGCCGCCGCGCTTCGCCCACTCCCATCGCTTCTACGGCGAGACCGACGTCCGCCTCCTCGCCGTACCGGTCGACCTGTGCGGTGCGCTCGTCGACCACCCCAGCGTCTTCGCGGTGAGCCCGCTGCTGCGCGAGGCACTCCTGGCTCTCACCGACAGGCCGGAGCGAAGGCCCGGCGCGCACAGACGGCTGCTCACCGTGATCGTGGACGAGCTCGCCGACGCCGCCGAGCAGTCCCTGCACCTGCCCGAACCCAGGGACGACCGGCTGCGCTCGGCCACCGATCTCCTGCACGAGGATCCCGCCCGGCCGACCACGCTGGCCGGTCTGGGGCGCACGGTCGGGGCGAGCGAGCGCACCCTGAGCCGGCTGTTCCACACGGAACTCGGTATGAGCTTCCACCGCTGGCGCACCACCCTGCGCATCCATCACGCCCTCGGCCATCTCACCGACGGCCTGTCCGTCACCGACACCGCGATGGCGTGCGGCTGGTCCAACCCCTCCAGCTTCATCGACGCCTTCACCGAGGTCGTCGGCCAGACCCCCGGCCGCTATCAGGCGGACCTGCGCAGACACTGAGCATCGAGCACGGAGACGCCCTCATCCCGCGAGGTTGGCGGGTTTCCTGTATTCGGTGTCCCATCACCGGTGGTTCGCGGTCCCGGGTCGCTTCCACAGTGGGGCCATGACTGGAGCACGCACCGGTACACGTACCGGAACGACCGAGAACACCACCGTCGTCATCGTCGGCGCCGGGGTCGCCGGGCTGACGCTCGGCAACTTCCTCCTGCGCAACGGCATCGGCTGCGTCGTCCTGGAGAAGCATTCCCGCGCCTACGTCGAACAGCGTCAGCGCGCCGGGACCATCGACGCCTTCGGAGTGCGCATGTTCCGCGCGTGGGGCCTCGAAGAGGTACTGGAGGGCGACCCCATCCCGCACAGTGAGGGCGGCTTCTACATCGACGGGGAAGCGATGCCGATCGAGATGGACGACGACCACGACGAAAGCCTCTACTGCCCCCAGCAGGTCCTCGTCCGCAACCTCACGGACCGCTTCCTGCGCGACGGCGGGGACCTCCGTCACGAAGCCGCCGACGTGTCCCTGGAGGACATCACCGGTGAGCGTCCCGTCGTCCGCTACCAGGGGGCCGACGGCTCGGCCCGGGCCATCGCCTGCGACCTCATCGCCGGCTGCGACGGCTTCCACGGAGTGAGCCGGCGTACGATCCCGGCCTCCGCGCTGACCGAGTACTCCCACGAGTACGGGTACAACTGGCTCAGCGTCCTGGCCGCGGTACCGGCGAACCCGTCCGGCATGGCGATCCATTCGCTCGGTCTGGCCGGCATGATCCCGCGGGGCCCGCACGCCAGCCGCGTCTACCTCCAGTGCCGGGTCGACGACACCGTCGAGCAGTGGCCCGACGAACGCGTCTGGAGCGAGCTGGGAGCCCGTTTCGGCACACCCGTGACGGGTGGCGAGATCGTCGACAAGCGGATCGTGCCGCTGCGCGGGGTGGTGTTCGACCCCATGAGCTACGGCAGCCTCTACCTCCTCGGGGACGCGGCGCACATCGTCCCGCCGATGAGCGCCAAGGGCATCCACCTCGCCCTCCACGACACGGAGGTCTTCGCCCGCGCCGTCATCCGGCACGTCCAGGAGGGCGATTCCGGTCTCCTCGACAGCTACTCGGAGACCTGTCTGCCCCACATCTGGAACTACCAGGCGTTCGCCACCTGGATCACCGACACGATGCACAACGCCGGTTTCACCGGTTACGAGGGAGAGTTCCGCAAGCAGGTGGCCCGGGCCGAACTGCGACGACAGTTCGCCTCGGACGCGGCGAACAAGCTCTTCAGCGAACTCGCCGCCGGGACCAACTAGAGCTCGGTCCAGCACCCCGTAAGGGCCCCGCCGTGGCCCCGCTGTCACACACGTGTGGCGGCGCCCCATAGCCCCGTAACGCGGGGAGAGCGTCGCCACATGTGCCGCGTACACGTGCGAAATCAGTGGGCGATGTCTCCGTAGCCCTCGATCTCGGCCGGGTTGCGGGTGCCGGGACCGATGTAGCGCGCGGAGGGCCGTACGAGGCGGCCGGTGCGCTTCTGCTCCAGGATGTGCGCGGACCAGCCGGCGGTACGGGCACACGTGAACATCGAGGTGAACATGTGGGCCGGGACCTCCGCGAAGTCCAGGACGATGGCGGCCCAGAACTCGACGTTCGTCGCCAGGACGCGGTCGGGGCGCCGGGCGTGCAGTTCGGCGAGGGCCGCCTTCTCCAGGGCCTCGGCGATCTCGAAGCGGGGGGCGCCCAGTTCCCGGGCGGTGCGGCGGAGCACGCGCGCGCGGGGGTCCTCGGCGCGGTACACCCGGTGGCCGAAGCCCATCAGGCGCTCCCCCTTGTCGAGGGCCTGCTTGACGAACGCCTCGGCGTCACCCGTGCGTTCGATCTCCTCGATCATGCCGAGGACGCGCGAGGGGGCGCCGCCGTGCAGCGGGCCGGACATGGCGCCGACGGCTCCGGAGAGGGCCGCCGAGACGTCCGCGCCGGTGGAGGCGATGACGCGGGCGGTGAACGTGGACGCGTTCATGCCGTGCTCGGCGGCGCTGGTCCAGTAGGCGTCAACCGCCGCCACGTGCTTGGGGTCGGGCTCGCCGCGCCAGCGGATCATGAAGCGTTCGACGACGGACTGCGCCTTGTCGATCTCGCGCTGCGGGACCATCGGCAGGCCCTGGCCGCGGGCGGACTGGGCGACGTAGCTGAGAGCCATGACGGCGGCGCGGGCGAGGTCCGCGCGGGCCTGCTTCTCGTCGATGTCGAGGAGCGGTTTGAGGCCCCAGACGGGGGCGAGCATGGCGAGCGCGGACTGGACGTCCACGCGGATGTCGCCGGAGTGGACGGGGATCGGGAACGGCTCGGCGGGCGGCAGGCCGGGGTTGAACGCTCCGTCCACGAGCAGCCCCCAGACGTTGCCGAAGGAGACGTGGCCGACCAGATCCTCGATGTCGACGCCCCGGTACCGCAGGGCGCCGCCCTCCTTGTCCGGTTCGGCGATCTCCGTCTCGAAAGCGACGACTCCCTCAAGTCCGGGTACGAAGTCGGACATCAGGCGGCTCCTCATGATGTGTGCGACGGACGATGTGTGGGGGTGGGTCCTGCGGCGTGCGTGGTGGGTGCGAACGTGCGGGTACGCGGTCGCCTCGTGGACTCGCGGTCCGTACGTCACTCCGGTCATGCCCCGTGCGGTCGGCGGTCACCCAACCTCTTGGCAGCAGGACGATATCCCTTGGTGTCACCTTTGGGGAGAGTACGCGGCACTCAGTGCCAGTCAGTGATGAAGCCCACGCCCGCCGACGAGTACGGCAGGATGACCGGGTGACCGACAGTGATCCCCTTCTCGGCCCCCCGCTCGACCCCGCGTCGATGCGCAAGCAGTACCGGGCCGCGGGACTCGACGAGACCGAGCTGGCCGACCACCCCATGGAGCAGTTCGCGCGCTGGTTCGCGCAGGCCGCGGCGCACGGCGCGGCGCGGGAGGCGTTGTACGAGCCGAACGCGATGGTCGTCTCCACGGCGGACGCCGAGGGGCGGCCCAGTTCGCGCACGGTGCTGCTGAAGCAGTACGACGAGCGGGGTTTCGTCTTCTTCACGAACTACGAGTCCCGCAAGGCGCGCGAGCTGGCCGGGAACCCGCACGTGTCGTTGCTCTTCCCGTGGCATCCGGTGGCGCGCCAGGTCGTCGTGACCGGGACCGCGCGGCGTACGGGGCGGGACGAGACGGCGGCGTACTTCCGTACGCGGCCTCATGGGTCGCAGCTGGGGGCCTGGGCCAGTGCGCAGTCCTCGGTGGTCGGCTCGCGGGACGAGCTGGACGTGGCGTACGCGGAGTTGGTCGCGCGGTATCCCGAGGGGGCGCAGGTGCCTGTGCCGCCGGACTGGGGTGGGTTTCGGGTGTCGCCCCGGGCGGTGGAGTTCTGGCAGGGGCGGGAGAATCGGTTGCATGACCGGTTGCGGTACGCGGCGCTGGCTGACGGGTCTTGGCGGGTTGAGCGGTTGAGTCCCTGAGGGGCTGTGCCCCTCTGACCCCCTCAAGACAAAAGATTGCGCCGTTCCCCGCGCCCCTAAAGGCAAAGGCCAAAGACTGCGCCGTTCCCCGCGCCCCTAAGGGCAAAGGCCACAGGCTGCGCCGTTCCCCGCGCCCCTTATGGGCCCAGGGCTGTGTCCAGGATGTGGGACCACTGGGTGACCACTCCGGTTCGGCGGGGGGTGTCGTCCGTGAGGAGGTTGGCCAGGCCCAGGCCTCGGGACATGTCCAGGAAGCCCTGGACCGTTTCGCGTACGCCGGGGCGGCTCTCGTCGGCGTTGAGGAGTTCCACGGCTATGCGGTGGGTCTCGCGGCCGACGCGGCCCTCCAGTTCGGTGACGCGGGTGCGCAGCTGGGCCTCGTTCGACGCGGCGACCCACAGGTGGAGGGCCGCTCGGAACAGGGGGCCCGTGTAGAGGTCGACCAGGGCGGCGACGACGGCGCGGCGGTCCGTGGCGCCCTCGGGGAAGAGAGCGCGCAGGGCGGTGGAGCGTTCCTCGGCGACGTACTCGACGGCCGCCGTGAAGAGGTCCTCACGGGTCGGGAAGTGGTGCTGGGCCGCGCCGCGCGACACCCCGGCGTGTTCGGCGACGACGGAGACCGTGGAGCCCGCCCAGCCGCGTTCGGCGAGGCAGGCGACCGCCGCTTCGAGGAGGCGCTGCCGGGTGGCGCGGCTGCGGTCCTGTTTGGGGACGCGCTCCACCGGCGCCTGCGCCGTGCCGTTCACCACACCCATGAGGGATCCCGTCGTTCGAGGAAGGCCGTCATTCCCTCGCGGGCCTGCGCGGAGGAGAACAGCCGGGCCGAGAGCGCGGTCAGGCCGGCCGCGTCCCGGTCGAAGGTGTCCAGCACCTTAGCCGTGAGCAGCCGCTTCGTTTCGGCCAGCCCCTGGGGGGAGGCCCGGCGCAGTCCGTCGAGTACGGGTGCGAGTACGTCGTCGGCGTCCTCCCCCGCCGCTGCCGCGACGGTGACGAGGCCGATGCGGGCGGCCTCGGCCGCGTCGAACTTCTCGCCGGTGAGGTAGTAGCGGGCCACCGCGCGCGGGTCGAGGCGTGGCAGGAGGGGCATCGAGATCACGGCGGGGGCGACTCCGATGCGTACCTCCGTGAAGGCGAAGGTGGCCTCCTGGGAGGCCGCCGCGATGTCGCAGGCGCCGAGCAGCCCGAGGCCGCCCGCGCGGACGTGGCCGGTGACGCGGGCGACGACGGGCTTGGGCAGTTCGACGATCTGCCGCAGCAGCGCGACCAGGACGTCCGGGTGCGGCGGATCGCTCAGGTCGGCGCCGGCGCTGAAGGTGTTGCCGGTGTGGGTGAGGACGACGGCGCGTACGTCTCCGTCCTTGCCCGCGTCCGTGAGCGCGTCCGCCAGGTCCGCCACCAGCCCGGCGGAGAGGGCGTTGCGCCGCTCGGGCGCGTCGAGCGCGAGGGTGGTGATCCCGCGCTCGTACGACCGCCGCACCGTGGTCATGCGCGCTCCCCGGGTTCCCTCGGTGCGCGCAGTTCGCGTCGCAGGATCTTTCCGGAGGCCGCCCTGGGCACCGCGTCGAGGAAGGTGACGTGCCGGACCTTCTTGTACGGGGCGACGCGCTCGGCGACGTACTCCATGACGTCGGTCTCGGTGAGCGGGGTTCCGGTCGTGTCGGGCGGGGCCGGCTGTCGCACCACGTACGCGTGCGGCCTCTCGTTGTTGTCGGTGTCGTACACCCCGATGACGGCGGCGTCGGCGATGCCGGGATGGGTCAGCAGGAGGGCTTCGAGTTCGGCGGGGGCCACCTGGAAGCCCTTGTACTTGATGAGTTCCTTGACCCGGTCGACGACGTACAGCCAGCCGTTCGCGTCGACGTGGCCGACGTCGCCGGTGGAGAGCCAGCCGTCGTCGTCGATCATCGCGGCCGTCTCGACGGGGCGTCCCAGATAGCCCTTCATGACCTGGGGGCCGCGGATGACGATCTCGCCGCGTTCGCCGACGCCGAGGTCCTTCCCGGGGTCGTCGAGGGAGACGATGCGCATCTCCGTGCCGGCGATGAGTTTTCCGACGCTTCCGGGGGGCGGGTCCGTCTCATCCAGAGGGACGACATGGGTGCCGGGCGAGAGTTCCGTCATGCCGTACGCCTGGCCGACCGGCGGCAGTCCGAGGCGCCGCGAGCACGCTTCGGCGAGTTCGGCGTCCAGAGGTGCCGCCGCGCTGATGACGTACTTCAGGGACGACAGGTCGTAGCCCTCGACGGCCGGGTGCTTGGCGAGGGCGAGGACGATCGGCGGGGCCACATAGAGGCCGGTGATGCGGTGTTTCTCGATGGCCGCGAGGAACGTGTCGAGGTCGAAGCGCGGCAGTACGACGACGGTGGCGCCCTGCCTCAGCGGTGCGTTCATGAGGGCTGTCAGCCCGTAGATGTGGAAGAACGGCAGCACGGCGAGGATGCGGTCGCCGGGGCCCATCGGCATGGTGGGCGTCAGCTGCGCGAGGTTGGTGGCGATGTTCCGGTGGGTGAGCATCACACCCTTGGGGGTGCCGGTCGTCCCGGAGGAGTACGGGAGGGCCGCCACGTCCGTCACCGGGTCGATGTCGATCTGCGGCTCGGGGGCGGTTGAGCCCAGCATGTCGAGCAGCGAGCGGTGTCCGGGTGCCTGGTCGCAGACGAGGATCTCCCGTATCCCGCCGGCGAGTTCGGCCGCCGCGCGGGCCGTCTCCAGGAGCGGCGACACGGTGACGATCCACTGGGCGGCGCAGTCCCGCAGCTGTTTCGCGAACTCCTCGGGCGTGGCGAGGGGGTGCACGGTGGTGACCGACGCCCCCGCGCGCGTGGCGGCGTAGAACGCGGTGGGGAAGGCGACGGTGTTGGGGCTGTGCAGGGCCAGTACGTCACCCTTGCGGACACCGAGTTCGGCGAGCGCGGCGGCGATCCGGCGGTGGAACGTGTCGAGTTGGGCGTAGGTGAGCGTCATGCCGTTCACGCCGTCGATCAGCGCGGGTGCGTCGCCCCGGGAGGCGGCGCGGCCCAGCACCGCCTCGTGGATGGGTTCTTCGACGGCGGGAACGTCTTCGTACTCGCTGCGGAACACCATGGCGGGCCCTTTCCGGGAGCCGGGAGTCGTCAGGGAGATAGTGCCTAGTAGGACTTGGGCAGGCCCAGGGTCTGGTGCGAGACGTAGTTGAGGATCATTTCCCGGCTGACGGGTGCGATACGGGCCACCCGGGACGCGGTGATGAGTGACGCGAGGCCGAACTCGCCGGTCAGGCCGTTGCCGCCGAGCGTGTGCACCGACTGGTCGACGGCCTTCACACAGGCTTCGGCCGCGGCGTACTTGGCCATGTTGGCGGCCTCCCCGGCGCCGACGTCGTCCCCGGCGTCGTACAGGTGGGCCGCCTTCTGCATCATCAGGCGGGCCAGTTCGAGGTCGATGTGGGCCTGTGCGAGGGGGTGCGCGATGGCCTGGTGGGCGCCGATGGGCTCCCGCCAGACGGTGCGCTCGCGAGCGTAGACGAGGGCCTTGGACAGCGCGTAGCGGCCCATGCCGATCGCGAAGGCGGCGGTCATGATGCGCTCGGGGTTGAGGCCCGCGAAGAGCTGGAGCAGGCCCGCGTCCTCGTCGCCGACGAGCGCGTCGGCGGGCAGCCGTACGTCGTCCAGGGTCAGCTCGAACTGCTTCTCCGCGCCGTGCAGTTCCATGTCGATCTGCCGTCGCCCGAACCCGGGGGCGTCGCGGGGGACGATGAACAGACAGGGCTTGAGCTTGCCCGTTCGGGCGTCCGCCGTGCGGCCGACGATGAGGGTGGCGTCGGCGATGTCGACGCCGGAGATGAAGACCTTGCGGCCGGAGAGGATCCAGTCCGTGCCGCCTTCCGCGCGGCGGGCGGTGGTGGTGATGCGGTGGCTGTTGGAGCCGGCGTCGGGCTCGGTGATGCCGAAGGCCATGGTGCGGGTGCCGTCGGCGAGGGCCGGGAGCCACTCCTGTTTCTGCTCTTCTGTACCGAAGCGGGCGATCACCGTGCCGCAGATGGCCGGGGAGACGACCATCATGAGGAGGGGGCAGCCTGCGGCGCCGAGTTCTTCGAGGACTATGGAGAGTTCGGCTATGCCGCCGCCTCCGCCGCCGTATTCCTCCGGAAGGTTCACCCCTAGGTAGCCGAGCTTGGCGGCTTCCGCCCAGAGTTCTGTGGGGTGGCTTTTCTCCGCGATGACCTTGGCCAGGTAGGGGTGGCCGTAGCGGTTGCCCAGGGCGGATACCGCTGCGCGGAGGGCTTTGTGCTCTTCTGTTTCCAGGACCTGTGCCATTGGGCTCCTCTGGGGAGGGGGTTGTGTCGTGTGGAGGGGGCGGGTTCTTTGCGGTTTGTTGCGCCGTTCCCCGCGCCCCTGAAAGCGAAAGGACTGCGCCGTTCCCCGCGTCCCTAGGTGGGGGTTACCACCGCCAGCAGGGTGCCTGGCTCTACCTGTTGGCCTGGGGTTACGTGTAGGGCGGAGAGTGTGCCGGTTGTTGGGGCTGTGATTTTGTGTTCCATCTTCATCGCCTCCAGCCAGATGAGCGGTTCGCCGGTTCGGACGGGGGTTCCCGCGCTGAGGCCTTCCGCCAGGCGGACCACCGTGCCGGGCATGGGGGCCAGGAGTGAGCCGGGGGCGTGGTCGGGCTCGGGCGCCGGGAAGCGGGGCAGGGCCGTGAGCGTGGTGTCGTTCACGTGCACCCGGTCGCCGTACCGGGACACCGCGAACTTCCTGCGTACGCCCGCGATTTCGAGTACGACGAGGTCCGGACCCGTCTGCACCACGTGGACGCCGTGGACGCCGTCGGCGGCCGGGCCCTGCCGGGTGTGCCGGTAGTGGACCTCGTGCTCCTCGCCCGCCACGAGGTAGCGCCTGCTCTGCGGCTGCGAGGGCAGGTTCCGCCAGCCGCCGCCGAACCGGGAGCGGCCGTGCGCGTCGGCGAGTGCGGCGGCCAGCGGCGCGTACGGGTCCGGAGCCGCCTTCGTGAGGTCGGCGAGGTGGTGCTCGTAGAAGGCCGTGTTCATCCGGGCCGCCGTGAACTCCTCGTGGCGCAGGGAGCGTACGAGGAGGTCGCGGTTGGTGACCGGGCCGTGGACGGTCGCCCGCTCCAGGGCTCCGGCGAGTCTGCGGATCGCCTCCGCGCGCGTGGGCGCGTGGGCGACGGCCTTGGCGAGCATGGCGTCGTAGTGGACGCCGATCGTGTCGCCGTCGCCGTAGCCGGTGTCCAGGCGGACGCCGGGTACGGACAGCCGGTGCAGGGTGCCGGTCTGCGGGGCCCAGTCCTGGGAGGGGTCCTCGGCGTAGAGGCGGGCCTCGATCGCGTGGCCGGACGGGGCCGGCGGGTCGCCGTCCAGGGTGCCGCCCTCGGCGACGCGCAGTTGCAGGGCGACCAGGTCCGTGCCGAACACGGCCTCCGTGACCGGGTGTTCGACCTGGAGGCGGGTGTTCATCTCCAGGAAGTGGACACGGTCCACGGAGTCGCCGTCCTTGGACACCAGGAACTCCACCGTGCCGGCGCCCGTGTAGGCGATCGTCCGGGCGGCTGCCGTCGCCGCGGAGAGCAGGCGCTGCTCCGCCTCGGCGCCGAGGCCCGGCGCGGGGGCCTCCTCGATGACCTTCTGGTGGCGGCGCTGGAGGGAGCAGTCGCGGGTACCGAGGGCCCAGACGGTGCCGTGGCCGTCGGCGACGATCTGCACCTCGACGTGCCGCGCGTGCTCGACGTACGGCTCGACGAAGACCGTGCCGTCCCCGAAGGCGCTCTCGGCCTCGGCCGAGGCGGCCCTCAACGCGCTTGCGAGGTCGGCGAGTTCGCGGACGACTCGCATACCGCGTCCGCCGCCGCCCGCCGACGCCTTCACCAGGACCGGCAGGTCCTTCCCGGTCACGGCGTCCGGGTCCAGGGGCGCGAGCAGCGGTACCCCGGCGGCCGCCATCAGCTCCTTGGCGCGGGTCTTGGAGGCCATCGCCTCGATCGCCTCGGGGGACGGACCGACCCAGACGAGGCCCGCGTCGAGGACGGCCCGCGCGAAGTCGGCGTTCTCGGAGAGGAAGCCGTATCCGGGGTGGACGGCGTCGGCGCCCGCCGCGACGGCCGCCTGCACGATCAGCTCGCCGCGCAGATACGTGTCGGCGGGCGAGGTGCCCGGCAGGCGTACGGCGGTGTCGGCCACGCGCGCGTGGAGGGCGTTCGCGTCGGCGTCCGAGTACACGGCGACGGTACGGATGCCCAGCTCGTGGCAGGTGCGGAAGACGCGGCAGGCGATCTCGCCGCGGTTGGCGACCAGCAGACTCGAAATCATGGGACCTCTCACATCAGTCACGCCCGTCATGCCTGTCACGTCTGTCACGCCCGTCATGCCCGTCACGCCCATCACATCCGGAAGACGCCGAAGCCGCCGCGTGCGCCTTCGTAGGGGGCCGTGTGGATCGCGGACAGGCACAGGCCGAGGACGGTCCGGGTGTCGCGCGGGTCGATGACGCCGTCGTCGTACAGCCGCCCGGACAGGAACATCGGCAGGGACTCGGACTCGATCTGCTGCTCCACCATGGCGCGCAGGGCCGCGTCGGCGTCGTCGTCGTACGGCTGGCCCTTCGCGGCGGCGGACTGGCGGGCGACGATCGACAGGACGCCGGCGAGCTGCTGCGGGCCCATGACGGCGGACTTGGCGCTGGGCCAGGCGAAGAGGAAGCGCGGGTCGTACGCGCGGCCGCACATGCCGTAATGGCCCGCTCCGTAGGAGGCGCCCATGAGGACGGACAGGTGCGGGACGCGGCTGTTGCTCACCGCGTTGATCATCATCGCGCCGTGCTTGATGATGCCGCCCTGCTCGTACTCCTTGCCGACCATGTAGCCGGTGGTGTTGTGCAGGAAGAGCAGCGGGATGTCGCGCTGGTTGGCCAGCTGGATGAACTGGGCGGCCTTCTGCGACTCCTCGCTGAAGAGCACGCCGCGCGCGTTGGCGAGGATGCCGACGGGATAGCCGTGCAGGCTCGCCCAGCCGGTCGTCAGGCTCGTCCCGTACAGCGGCTTGAACTCGTCGAAGTCGGAGCCGTCGACGATCCGCGCGATGACCTCGCGCGGGTCGAAGGGGTGCTTGAGGTCGCCGGGGACGATGCCCAGCAACTCCTCCGGGTCGTACTTGGGCGGCTCGGCCGGTGCCGGATCGGCGTACGCCTTGCGGTGGTTGAGGCGGGCGACGACGCGCCGCGCCTGCCGCAGGGCGTCCCGCTCGTCGACGGCGAAGTAGTCGGCGAGACCCGACACGCGCGCGTGCATCTCGGCGCCGCCCAGGGACTCGTCGTCGCTCTCCTCGCCGGTGGCCATCTTCACCAGCGGCGGGCCGCCGAGGAAGACCTTCGCGCGCTCCTTGACCATGATCACGTGGTCCGACATGCCGGGGATGTACGCGCCGCCGGCGGTGGAGTTGCCGAAGACGACGGCGACGGTCGGGATACCGGCCGCCGAGAGCCGGGTGATGTCCCGGAAGATGGCGCCCCCGGGGATGAAGATCTCCTTCTGCGAGGGCAGATCGGCACCGCCCGACTCGACGAGGCTGATGCTCGGCAGCCGGTTGGCGTACGCGATGTCGTTGGCCCGCAGTGCCTTCTTCAGGCTCCAGGGGTTGCTGGCGCCGCCGCGCACGGTCGGGTCGTTCGCCGTGATCAGGCACTCGACGCCCTCGACGACACCGATGCCCGTGACGAGCGAGGCGCCGACCGTGTAGTCGCTCCCCCAGGCGGCGAGCGGCGACAGTTCGAGGAACGGCGTGTCGGGGTCGAGGAGCAGCTCGATGCGCTCACGGGCGAGCAGTTTGCCGCGTTTGCGGTGCCGGGCCACATACTTCTCGCCGCCGCCCGCGAGGGCCTTGGCGTGCTCGGTGTCGAGGTCGGCGAGCTTGCCGAGCATGGTCTCGCGGTGGGCCGCGTACTCGGCGGAGGAGGTGTCGAGCGCGGACGCCAGGACCGTCACAGCAGTACCTCCGGTATGTCGAGGTGGCGGGAGCGCAGCCATTCGCCGAGGGCCTTGGCCTGCGGGTCGAAGCGGTGCTGCGCGGCGACGCCCTCGCCGAGGATCCCCTCGACGACGAAGTTCAGGGCGCGCAGGTCGGGCAGGGTGTGGCGTACGACGGTCAAGTCGGCTGTCTCCGGGAGGAGTTCGCGGAACCGGTCGGTGGTGAGGGTGTGGGCGAGCCAGCGCCAGGCGTCGTCCGTGCGCGCCCAGACGCCGACGTTCGCGTTGCCGCCCTTGTCCCCGCTGCGGGCCCCGGCGACGAGACCGAGAGGCGCGCGGCGCACGGCGGAACCGGCCGGGAGGGGTTCGGGGAGCGGCGGTTCCTGCTCGGGCCCGAGAGGCTGGAGTACGAGGGTGTCGTGGGGCGGTGACACAGGGATCCGACGCCCGTCGTAGAGGACTGCCACATGGTCCACGTCCACATGGGGGACGTACACATCCTCGAAGACCCCATAGGGGGCGCCCTTCCCCGGTGGTGCCAACACATGGAATCCGGGGTAGCTGCCGAGGGCCAGTTCGATGGCGGCTCCGCTGAGGGTGCGGCCCACGGCGTCCTGGTCGGGGTCGCGGACGACGAGCCGGAGCAGGGCGCTCGCGGTCTCCTCGGTGGGCGCGTCCGGGTGGTCGGTGCGGGCGAGTTCCCAGCGGACCTCGGCGGGCCGGGACTTGGCGGTCGCGAGCGCGGTCTCCAGCTGGGCTCGCACGAACGCGGCCTTCGCCTCGATGTCGAGCCCGGTCAGCACGAAGACGACCTCGTTGCGGAAGCCGCCGAGCCGGTTGAGCCCGACCTTGAGCGTGGGTGGCGGCGCCTCTCCGCGCACTCCTTCGACCCTTACCCGGTCGGGGCCCTCCTGGGTGAGGCGGACCGAGTCGAGGCGGGCGGTGACGTCGGGTCCCGCGTACCGGGCGCCCGCCGTCTCGTACAGGAGTTGGGCGGTGACCGTGCCGAGGTCCACGACGCCGCCGGTGCCGTCGTGCTTGGTGATGACGCTTGTGCCGTCCTCGTGGAGTTCGGCGACCGGGAAGCCCGGGTGGTGCAGCCGGGCCGGGTCGTGCTCGGCGAAGAAGGCGTAGTTGCCGCCGGTGGCCTGGGTGCCGCACTCCAGTACGTGCCCGGCGACGACGGCTCCCGCGAGCCGGTCGTAGGCGTCGGGCGCCCAGCCGAAGTGGGCGACCGCGGGCCCGGTGACCAGGGCGGCGTCGGTGACCCGGCCGGTGACGACGATGTCCGCGCCCTCGCGCAGACAGGCGGCGACGCCGTGGCCGCCGAGGTAGGCGTGCGCGGCGAGGTTCCCCGGGCCGGGGTGGCGGGCGGTGAGGTCGTCGCCCTCGACGTGGGCCACCCGCGCCGGTATGCCGAGCCGCGCCGCCAACTCCCTTACGGCGTCGGCGAGTCCGGCCGGGTTGAGGCCGCCCGCGTTGGCCACGATCCGCACGCCCCGCTCGTGCGCGAGCCCGAGGCACTCCTCCAGTTGGCGCAGGAAGGTGCGGGCGTAACCGCCGGCCGGGTTCTTGAGGCGGTCGCGGCCGAGGATGAGCATGGTCAGCTCGGCGAGATAGTCACCGGTCAGAACGTCCAGCGGACCGCCGGTGAGCATCTCGCGCATGGCGTCGAAACGGTCACCGTAGAAGCCGGAGGCGTTGCCTATGCGGAGGGGGCGGGTGATTTGGCCGGTCGCCGGGCCGGTCGCGTCGGCGGGCGTGCCGACGGGTCGGCCGTCGGTGGTGGGGCCGTCGGTCATTCCGTGGGCCCCTTCGGTGCGCGGCCCGTACCGGGCGGGCCCGCGAAGGCCTGGGCGATGTCCAGCCAGCGGTCGGCGTCGAGGCCTTCCGCCCGTACCGCGAGGTCGACGCGGTTCGCCCGCTGGGTGACGAGGAGGCAGAAGTCGAGCGCGGGGCCGGTGACGCGCTGGCGGGCGCCCTCGGGGCCGTACGACCACAACTCGCCCGAGGGCGAGGTGAGCTCGACGCGGAACTCCTCCTCGGGCGGGGTGAGTCCCCGTACCCCGAACGCGAAGTCGCGGGCCCGCACACCGATGCGCACCACATGCCGGAGGCGGTCCGTGGGTGGCCTCGTCACATGCAACGTGTCCGCGATGTCCTGGCCGTGGGCCCAGGTCTCCATGAGACGGCCCGTCGCCATGGAGGCGACCGACATGGGCGGCCCGTACCAGGGGAAGCGCGTCCCGGTGGGTGCCGCGCGCAGGGCCTTCTCCAGTGCCTGCCGTCCGGCGCGCCACTCGGCGAGCAGCCGGTCCGGGGGCAGCGCGGCCCCTTGTTCCGCGCCCTCGTCCACGAAGCCGTCGGGTGAGGCCAGCGCCTTCTCGACCTCCCCGGCGAAGGCGTCGGCGTCGGTCACGGCGAGCAGGGCGGACCGGTCGGTCCAGGCGAGGTGAGCGATCTGGTGGGCGACGGTCCATCGGGGGGCCGGGGTGGCGAGCGCCCAGCGCTCCTCCGCCAACTCGCCGACCAGGGCGTCCAGTTGCTCGCTCTCCCGGCTCAGATCGTCGATCACGGACGACGGGTCGGACACGATGGCGCTCCCCTCGGGGCACGACGGTGTGCGGTGCGTTCTGGAGCATGACAGCGGCCGGATAAACAATCAAGCGTGCTTGCATTGATTGATACGTGCGCACGGGATGCGCACGCGGGGGCTCACACAAGCGGGGGCCTGCCACGCGGGATCGCCCACGTGTACTGACACACGTGGACCGGCACACGTGGGTTCATGCCATGGGTTGTCGCGACCTCATGGGTCAGGCAACACAGAAGTGCCTATTGAGGAGTGTTCCAGGCATTGCCGGACACATCACCCAGGAGCACCATGCGGCCTGCGGGGGGGGGCGGAACTGGACACACGACTAGAGAAAGGGCCACATGAGCACTCACACGGAACCCATGCGCAGTCCGGCTCTGGACGCTCTGATCCAGGATGCCGGCGGAGCGGCACTGCCCGACCACACGCCCGACGAGCCGCACTTCGCGGAACTCATGGCCGAATGCGCGGCACTGCTCGACGGGATCAGCTTCGTCAGGACGAGCGACAAACTGGTGGCCCTGGCGTCGTGGACCGCCTCGGGCCCCAAAATCACCTACGACCCGGCTTTCTCGCCGGAGGACCCCAACACGGAGGACGCGCCGTTCCGCACCGCCTGCATCCTGCACGAGATCATGCATGTGAGCGTGGACAACCTCTACGAGCCGCACCCCGACCCGGCCGAGAGGAAGCACTGGCGGTCGTTCAACTTCCACTACACCTCCTCGGCCGGCAAGGACTTCGAGAAGCAGTGCGGGACGGCGTCCGCCAACCTGACGAAGATCCAGGACTGCGCCGAAGCCGACCCCACGCTGGACCCGGCGTTGCGCGCTCACATCAACGGGCGCATCGAGTACGGCCTCTCTTCCTCGCACACCCACTACGACACGATCCTGCTCGACCTTCTCGTCTATCTGCGCATCAAGGGGCACACCAGCAAGAACACCTTCTTCGCCTACCTGACGAAACTGTCACAGCAGGCGCGGACCCACCGCCTGGACCCGCAGCGCGGTCCGGTACCGGTCGCGCCCAAGACCTGACGGCCCGAAGGCTCCCCGGCCCGCACCCCGGGGCGCCTCCGGGCCCCGCGCCCTGGAGCGCATTCGGTCCGCGCCCGCTCGCCCGGCCCCGTGGGCCTGCCTGGCGCCTAGGCCCCAGGGCTCAGGACTCGGGCACGTTCTTGGCTCTGCCGCGCCCCACCTGGGTGCGTACGGCCCCCATGCTCGCCGCGATGACCAGGCCGATCGCGAGCCCTTCGGTGACGGACAGGGTCTGGCTCAGCACCAGGAAGCCGGCGATCGAGGCGACGGCCGGTTCCAGGCTCATGAGGACCGCGAAGGTGGAGGCGGGCATCCGGCGCAGGGCGAGCAGTTCCAGCGTGTACGGGAGGACGGAGGAGAGGATCGCGACGGCTGAGCCGAGGGCAAGCGTCGTCGGGTTCAGGAGTCTGTCGCCCGACTCGACGAGCCCCAGGGGCAGGAACGCCACCGCCGCGACCACCATCGCCAGCGCGAGCCCGTCGGCCTGTGGGAAGCGTCGCCCCGTACGCGCGCTGAAAACTATGTACGCGGCCCACATGGCGCCTGCCGACAGGGCGAAGGCGACACCGGCCGGGTCGAGGGTGCTGAAGCCTCCGCCGCCCAGCAGGAAGACACCGCCGAGGGCGAGGCCGGCCCAGACGAGGTTGACGGCCCGGCGTGAGGCGACCACCGAGAGGATCAGCGGGCCGAGCACTTCGAGGCTGACGGCGGGGCCCAGGGGGATGCGGGCCACCGACTGGTAGAAGAGGCCGTTCATCGCGGCCATCGTGATGCCGAAGACGGCGACGGTGCCCCAGTCGGCGCGGGAGTGTCCGCGCAGTTTGGGCCGGCAGATCACCATCAGCACGATCGCGGCGACCGCGAGGCGCAGGGCGACGACGCCGAGTGCCCCGACGCGCGGCATGAGGGTCACGGCGAGGGCGCCGCCGAACTGGACGCTGATGCCTCCGGCCAGGACCAGGCCCACCGGGCCCAGGGCGCGTATGCCTCGGGGAGTCCCGGGGGTGCCGGGGGCCCCGGGGGTGGCGGCGGAGGGTTCGGACGTGGGGTCCGGGGTCGCCGCGGGGGTGGCGGGGTCGGCGCTGGGGAGGGTCACGGGGGCGTCCAGGAAGTTCGGGTGGGGTACATGTTTTGTACATCGTGATGGACTGGCCAGTCCAGGGTAATGGACTTGGTCAGGGTTGTGAAGCGGGTTTGCAGCTTACGGGGGTGTGGGGGGTGGGCTGTGGGGCCCACGGGGTGGGTCAGGCCGGGGGGAGGGCGGCCGCCAGGAGCTCTGCCAGGTGGTGGGCCCTTGTCTGCGCCGTCTGGTGTAGTTGGGTGCGGCAGGAGAAGCCGTCGGCCAGAACGGCCGTGCCGTCTGGGGCCTCGCGGACCGCGGGGAGCAGTTGTTCCTCGGCGCAGGCCGTCGACACCTCGTAGTGGCCCTTCTCGAAGCCGAAGTTGCCCGCGAGACCGCAGCAGCCGCCCGCCAGGGTGCCGGTCAGGCCGGCCGCCTCGCGCAGGCGGCGGTCCGCCGCGTCGCCGAGGACCGCGTGCTGGTGGCAGTGGGTCTGGCCCACCACCGGGCGGTCCAGACGCGGGGGTGTCCAGTGCGGGGCGTGGCGTTCCAGCGCCTCCGCGAACGTCACCACCGCCGCCGCCAGGCGCCGCGCGCGCGGATCGTCGGGCAGCAGCTCCGGCAGGTCCGTACGCAGGGCTGCCGCGCAGCTCGGTTCGAGGACGACGACGGGCGGGGGCCCCGAAGCGGACGCCGGCTCCGAGAGAGAGCCCGGGAGGGAGTCCAGGAGTGGGTCCATCAGGTCGAGGGTGCGGCGCATCACCGTACGGGCTCGGTCCAGTTGTCCCGTCGAGATGTAGGTCAGGCCGCAGCAGACCCCCGGGCCGCGAGTGGACGGTCGCCCGTCGGCGGTCACCGGCGTCACGTTCAGGCCCGCCGCCTCCAGGACCCGTACGGCCGCCTTGCCGACGGACGGGGAGAGGTGCTCGGTGAAGGTGTCCGGCCAGAGGAGGACCGTCCCTGGTCCGGAGGACTCGGTCCGTGGCTCCGCGGATCCGGTCCTAGGTTCCGTGGGCTGCGGCCCGGCTCCGCCGTTCCGGGCCCACCACCGGCTGAACGTCTCCCCCGCCACCCGCGGAATCTCCCGCTCCGGTGCGATGCCGCCCAGCCGCTTGGCGAGCGCCGCCAGGGGTCGGACGGAGGAGAGGACGTTGACCAGGCGTGCCGTGCGCGTGCGGTCCACCAGGCGGAGCCACAACGGCAGCCATCCCATGGCGTAGTGCGCCGCCGGCCGCCTGCGGCCCTCGTAGTGGTGGTGCAGGAACTCCGCCTTGTACGTGGCCATGTCGACGCCCACCGGGCAGTCCGAGCGGCAGCCCTTGCAGGAGAGGCAGAGGTCCAGCGCGTCGCGTACCTCCGTGGAGCGCCAGCCGTCCGTGATCACCTCGCCGGCCAGCATCTCGTGCAGCAGTCGCGCACGCCCGCGCGTGGAGTGCTCCTCCTCGCCGGTGGCCCGGAAGGACGGGCACATCACCGAGGCGCCCCCCGCCGTCTCGGTGCGGCACTTGGCCACGCCGACGCAGCGGCGTACCGCCGCCGAGAAGTCCCCGCCGTCGGCCGGATAGCCGAACTCGACGTCCACGGGTTCGCGCGGGAGGGCCGCGAAGCGCAGGTTCTCGTCCAGGCGGTGCGGCCTGACCAGCATGCCGGGGTTGAGCAGGCCGTCCGGGTCCCAGAGGTCCTTGACCTGCTCGAGGAGCCCGATCACCCGGGGCCCGTACATCTTCGGCAGCAGCTCCGCCCGCGCCTGTCCGTCCCCGTGCTCCCCGGACAGGGAGCCGCCGTGCGCGACGACCAGTTCGGCCAGTTCTTCGGAGAAGCGGCGGAAGCGGGTCACGCCCGCGGGGGTCAGCAGGTCGAAGTCGATGCGTACGTGGATGCAGCCGTCCCCGAAGTGGCCGTACGGCGCCCCGCGCAGCCCGTGGGACGTCAACAGGCCCCTGAAGTCCCGCAAGTACGCGCCGAGGCGGGCCGGTGGTACCGCGCAGTCCTCCCAGCCGGGCCAGGCCTCGGTGCCGTCCGGCATGCGGGTCGCCGTGCCGCTGGCGTCCTCGCGGATACGCCACAGGGTGCGTTGCGCTGCGGGGTCGGTGACGACCAGGGAGTCCGTCACGTCCGCCACGCGGGCGATCGCCTCGGCACGCGCGCGTGCATGTGCCGCCGTGTCGCCGCCCGTCTCCACGAACAGCCAGGCGCCGCCTCGGGGTAGCTGCGCGTCCGGCGGTACGAGGTCGGCGGCCATCCCCTCCACCGTCATCGGGCCGTGGGGCAGCAGGCCGGGGGCCGCTTCCGCCGCCGCGCTCTCGTCGGCGTAGGCGAGGACGGCGAGCGCACGCGCGCGGGGTGCCTCCACGAGGCGTACGGCCGCCTCGGTGAGGATGCCGAGGGTGCCCTCGGAGCCGCAGAGGAGGCGTGCGACGTCCGCGCCGCGTTCGGGGAGGAGTGCGTCGAGGGCGTAGCCGGAGATACGGCGGGGGAGGGCGGGGAAGCCGGTGCGGAGGGTCTTCAACTCGGCTTCCACCAGGGCCCGTAGGCCGTCGGGGGCGCCGGCCCAGGCGGGGCCCGGGCGGAGGCGGTCGCCGCGTGCGGTGAGTACGGAGAGTTCGCGCACGTTGTCCGCGGTGGTTCCCCAGGCGACCGAGTGGGAGCCGCAGGAGTTGTTGCCGATCATTCCGCCGAGCGTGCAGCGGGCGTGGGTCGAGGGGTCGGGTCCGAAGCGGAGGCCGTGCGGTGCGGCTGCCTCCTGGAGGCGGTCCAGGACGACTCCTGGCTGGACCACGGCGGTGCGGGTGTCGGCGTCCAGGGACACGATCCGGTTCATGTGGCGGGTGAAGTCGAGGACGACGCCCGTGCCGGTCGCCTGGCCGGCGATCGATGTGCCGCCGCCTCGGGGCACTACCGGTACGCCGAGTTCGGCGCACGCGGAGAGGGCCGCCGCTACGTCGTCGGCGTCTCTCGGGGCGACCACGCCGTGGGGGACGCGGCGGTAGTTGGACGCGTCCATGGTGTGCAGCGCTCGCGCGGTCGCGTCGAAGGAGACTTCGCCGCGGACGGTCTTGCGCAGTTCCGACTGCAGCTTCCCGAGATCCGTTTCGGTCATGTGCCCAAGCATGTGCCCTCGCGCTGCCGGGGCCGCTGTGGCCGGGTGCGCAGTTCCCCGCGCCCCTGGCGGGGTTGCCGGGGCGTCCCCCGAAGCGGCGCCCCTAGCTCCCCCCGGGGGCAGGCCTCGCGGGCGGGCTTCGGCTACCCGTGCCGCCGTGGTCGGGTGCGCAGTTCCCCGCGCCCCTGGCGGGGCTGCCGGGAGCGTCCCCCGAAGCGGCGGCCCCAGCCCCCGGGGGCAGGCCTCGCGATCGGACTTCGGCTGCCGGTGCCGCTGTGGCCGGGTGCGCAGTTCCCCGCGCCCCTGGCGGGGCTGCCGGGAGCGTCCCCCGAAGCGGCGCCCCTAGCCCCCCCCGGGGGCAGGCCTCGCGGGCGGGCTTCGGCTACCCGTGCCGCCGTGGTCGGGTGCGCAGTTCCCCGCGCCCCTGGCGGGGCTGCCGGGGGCGTCCCTCGGAGCGGCGGCCCCCGCCCGAGGGGGAACTGGCGATCGGGGGCGCTCTTCTATTTCGTGCGCCCCATTGCGCGCCGGGGCGGCTCCTCAGTTATTCGCGGACGAATTGTGAGAGTGCGCCGGAACGTGCCCGTTCCGATCACGAAGTCCCATATAGTGACCGCCAGTTGAGCACCAGGTGTCGCATCCCGCCCAGGACACGACCGAGGACACGATTCATGACCGCGCCCACCTCGCAAGCGCGCCCCACAAAAGATCGGCCGTCCCTCGCACAACTCGGCAGCGCACGCCCCCGTCTGCGTGCCGTCGCGGTCGCTCCGCTTCTGACGGTCGTACCGGCCGGGTTCGCCGTCGGAGCCGCGGTCGCCCTGGCTCCCGCTCAGGCGCGCGTCCCCCTCGGCTGGGGCCTGGGCGCGGCCCTGCTCCTGCTGTGCGCCGCCGTGGCCGTGGCCGGTCACGCCGCCCAGACCTCCCGATTACTCCTCCGCCGTCTCGAAGCGGTCTCCCAGGACGCCGGCCGATTACTTCAGGAAAAGGCCGCCCTCACGGAGGAATCCGCCAGGGAACACGCCCGCCTCACCGACGAGTTCACCCGTGAACGCGCGCGACTCGCCGAGCAGAACGCCCACCAGAAGGTGCGACTCGCCGCCGAACTCGACCGCGAGCGCACCCGCCTCAGCGCCGAGAACGCGCGCGTGACCGACGAGTTGCGCCAGGCGAGAACCGACCGCGCCACCGCCGTCTCGGCCTCCGCCAACACCGCCGGCCGCCTCCAGGCCCTCACCACCAGCATGCTGGCCGACCTGCGCGCCATGGAGGAGAGGCACGCCGACGAGGACGTACTCGCCGACCTCCTCCACCTCGACCACCGCACCGCCCAGGCGGGCCGTCTCGCCGACTCCGTCGCCGTCCTCACGGGCGCGCGCTCCGGCCGCCGCTGGGCGCGCCCCATCGTCATGGAGTCGATCCTGCGCGGCGCGATGGGCCGCATCGGCGGCTACCAGCGCGTACGCGTCCACTCGGCGAGCGAGGCGGCGGTCGCCGGGCACGCCGCCGAGGCCGTCATGCACGCGCTCGCCGAGATCCTCGACAACGCCGCGACCTTCTCACCGCCGACGGCCGAAGTGCACGTCTACGTGGAGGAGGTACCGGCCGGGGTCATCGTCTCCGTGGAGGACAGCGGCCTGGTGATGAGCGAGGCCCAACTCCGGCGCGCCGAACGGGCCGTCTCGGGTACGGAGACGGGGCTCGGCGGTCTCACCGGCGCCCGGCTCGGCCTCACGGTCGTCGGCCGGCTCGCCCGCAAGTACGGCCTGACGGTCTCCTTCCGCCCCTCGGCGCGCGGCGGCACGGGCGTCCTGGTCCGCATCCCGCAGGACATCCTCGCGACCCCACTGTCGGCGTCGACGTCAGTACCGACTCCAACCCCTGCGTCGGCGTCGACTCCGGCCGCTGCGTCCGCGTCCGCCTCCGATCAGGCGGCTGCGGCCACCTCCGTACCGACCTCCGCGCGGACCTCCGTCCCAACCCCGACACCGCCGCCGTTCCGGGCACCTTCCTCACCCCAGCCCCCGCCCTCGCCCGCCTCGCCCTCGGCCCCGGACCCGGTCGTACGGGGGTCCTCGTCGCCCTTCCCCGGCCCGCGCCCCGGCCCCTGGTCGGTCCCGGACGACCCGGAGGAGTTCCCCTGGTCCGGCTCCCACGGTTCGTACGCGGCCTCCCATGCCGTCCCCGACCTGGACCCGGAGCCGGTGCCCGCCCACGGTTTCCGGCCCCGGCCCGCCGATCACGCCGAACTGCTCCCCCGGCGTCACCGCGGCCGCACCTTCGCCGAGGCCGAAGCCGAAGCCGCGGTCGAAGCCAGGGCCGAAGCCGGGGCCGCGGTCGACGGCACGGCGGAGGCCGACGCCGACCGCGCCGGAACACCCGGTTCCCGAGCGACCTCCCGGGAGACCTCCCACCCCACCCCCGACGACGTCATGAACCGCGCCACCCGCTTCGACAACTTCCGCCAAGCCGTGCGCCGCCCTCCGGCGGACGAGCCCGTACAGGCCCGTACGAGCCCTGCCACTCCCCACCCGGAAGGCGACCCCACGTCATGAGCGTCCACACCGGCACCACCTCCGTCACGTCGTCCACCTCCATCACCTCCGCGACCTCCAGCACGTCGACGACCGAGGAGAAGCTCGGCTGGCTCGTACAGGGGCTGCTGGCGCGCACCCCGGGTGCCCGGCACGCGCTCGTGCTCTCCCGGGACGGCCTCAAGCTGTGCAGTACGCCGGAACTCTCCGTCGACCAGGCCGACCACCTCGCCGCCATCGCCGCGGGGATCCAGGCGCTGTCCCACGGGGCCTCCCTCCAGTTCGGGGACGGCACCGGGGACGTACGGTCGGCCATGACCGAGTTCTACGGCGGGATCCTGTTCATCGTCGAGGCGGGCGAGGGCGCGCACCTGGCCCTGGTCACGACCGAGGAGGCCGACACCGGGATCGTCGGACACAACATGGGCCAACTCGTGGAACAACTCGACGGACACCTGAGCGCGCCACCACGCCGGCCATGAGCCGCCCGGGCAGGGACGACGCGCCCGACCGGCTCTACACCCTCACCCAGGGGCGTACCCGGTCCGCGCCCGGCACGCCCTTCGACCTGTTGACGCTGGTCGTCGCCGAGTGCGACCCGGTGCCGGGCATGCAGTCGGAGCACGCGGCGATCCTGCGCCTCACCGGGCGGCCCACCGCCGTCGCCGAGGTCGCCGCCGAGCTTCGGCTTCCGGTCACCATCACGAAGATCCTGCTCTGCGACCTGCTCGCCGAGGGCCGCGTCAGCGCCCGCCATCCCCGCAGGGCCGAACTCGGCGGCCGTCCCGATCCCCACGTCCTGGAACAGGTGCTCGTTGGACTCCGCAACCTCTGAGGCCGCCCGGTCACGACACCGGACGACGGCCGACGCGACCACCTGTAAGGCCGCCCGGGAGACAACCCGGTGAGCCCGATCCCGAGCAACGGCGCGGGCTCGGACCCGGGCCATGACTTCGGCCCGGGCCCTGGCCCTGGCCCTGGCGCGGGCCCTGGCCCTGGCCCCGTACGCCTGGACAGTCCCCGGTTCCGGTCCGAACCGGCCGCCCTCTACCGGGAGTTGCGGCGTGAGTTCGGCGCGGTGGCCCCGGTGCTGCTCGACGCGGACATCCCGGCGTGGCTCGTCCTCGGCTACCGCGAGCTGCACCAGGTCACCGGGGACGCCGTGCTGTTCAGCCGTGACTCCGGCCTCTGGAACCAGTGGGCGCGTGTCCCCGACGACTGGCCGCTGCTGCCGATGATCGGCCGCGGGCACTCCTCCGTCCTGCACACCGTCGGCGACCGCCATCGCGCGCGCGTGGCGGTGATCGGCGGCGCGCTCGAAGCCGTCGACCCCTTCGAGCTGCGCGCCCACGCCGAACGGCTCGCCGACGAGCTGATCGACGCGGTGTGCGCCGACGGCACGACGGACCTCGTCGCGCGGTACGCGGCCCTGCTCCCCGTACGGGTCCTCGCCACCCTCTACGGCTTCGCCGACGAGCAGGGGCCGGGCCTCGTCGCCGCCCTGAACGACATGGTCGACGGGCGCGGCGACGCCATGGCGGGGCAGTTGCACGTGGCCGCGTGCATGGCGCGGCTGGTGGCCGACCGGGCGGCGCGGCCCGCGGACGACGTGGTCAGCCGCATGCTCGCCTCCGGGCGTACGGCGGCGGGCCCCGCCCTCACGCACGAGGAGATCGCCAAGGATCTGATCGTCATGCTGACCGCGGGCCAGCAGCCGACCGCGGGCTGGATCGGCAACTCGCTGCGGCTGATGCTGACGGACGACCGGTTCGCGGCCTCGCTGTTCGGGGGGCGGCGCAGTGTCGCCGAGGCCATGAACGAGGTCCTGTGGGAGGACACCCCCACCCAGAACGTGGCCGGCCGCTGGGCGTCCCGCGACGCCCGGCTCGGCGGTCGCGCCGTCCGGGCCGGGGATCTGCTGCTCCTCGGTATCCAGGCCGCGAACCACGACCCGCAGATCCGTACCCACGGCACGGCCCTGACCGGCGGCAACAGCGCGCACTTCTCCTTCGGGCACGGGGAGCACCGGTGTCCGTTCCCGGCGCAGGAGATCGCCGAGGTGATCGCGCGTACGGCGATCGAGGTGGTCCTGGACCGCCTCCCCGACCTCGACCTGGCGGTCCCCACCGCCTCCCTGACCCGCCGGCCCTCCCCCTGGCTGGGCAGCCTGACCACCCTCCCGGTCCACTTCACACCGACCGCACCACGAGGTCTCCGACACCCATGACGCCGGACAGCTGAAGACATCCGCCCGTCCGGCGCCCCCTCAGCCCGTCCGGCGTTTGAGGACCGGGGGTTCGGGGGCGGAGCCCCTGAGTACGTAACGGGAACGGGTAGGGGCGGCGGGGACGAGAACAAGCCCGTCGGACCCCCCGCGCGTCTCATCCGACGGACGACGTTTCACCCAGGTTTCCGGGAACGGCTACGCTCCCGTTGTGGCTGATATCCAGATCCCCGCAGACCTCAAGCCCGCCGACGGCCGTTTCGGCGCGGGCCCCTCCAAGGTGCGAACGGAGTCGCTCAGCGCGCTTGCCGCAACCGGCACGTCCCTGATGGGCACATCCCACCGCCAGGCCCCGGTCAAGAATCTCGTGGGCCAGGTCCGCGAGGGTGTGAGCAACCTCTTCCGTCTCCCCGAGGGGTACGAGGTCGTCCTCGGCAACGGCGGCTCCACCGCGTTCTGGGACGTGGCGACCCACGGACTGATCGAGAACAAGTCGCAGCACCTGACGTTCGGCGAGTTCTCGTCGAAGTTCGCGAAGGCGGCCAAGCTGGCGCCCTGGCTGGCCGACCCGGACGTCATCACCTCCGAGCCGGGTACGCACCCGGAGGCGGTGGCCCAGTCCGGCGTGGACGTCTACGCGCTCACCCACAACGAGACCTCCACCGGTGTCGCCGCCCCGGTCAAGCGGGTCGCGAACGCCGACGAGGGCTCCCTCGTCCTGGTGGACGCCACCTCCGGCGCGGGCGGCCTCCCGGTCGACATCGCGGAGACGGACGTCTACTACTTCGCCCCGCAGAAGTCGTTCGCGGCGGACGGCGGTCTGTGGATCGGTATCTTCTCCCCGGCCGCGATCGAGCGCGCCGAGCGCGTCCACGCGAGCGGGCGCCACGTACCGGAGTTCTTCTCGCTCCCGACGGCGATCGACAACTCCCGCAAGAACCAGACGTACAACACCCCGGCCCTCGCGACCCTCTTCCTGCTGAACGACCAGCTGGAGTGGATCAACGGCCAGGGCGGCCTGGACTGGTCGGTCGGCCGCACGGCGACCTCCTCGCGCACGCTCTACACCTGGGCTGAGGACGTCAAGTACGCGAACCCGTTCGTCACCGACCCGGCCAAGCGCTCGCAGGTCATCGGCACGATCGACTTCTCGGACGACGTGGACGCGGCAGCCGTCGCCAAGGTCCTGCGCGCCAACGGCATCGTCGACACCGAGCCCTACCGCAAGCTCGGCCGCAACCAGCTCCGCGTGGCGATGTTCCCGGCGATCGACCCGGCGGACGTAGAGGCACTCACGAAGTGCATCGACTACGTGATCGAGAAGCTGTAGTCGGCACAGCCCGCCGAGTTCTCCTATAGGCCTGGTCCACCAGCCGTTCCGGCTGGTGGACCAGGCCTTTTCCGTGCCCAGGAAGGTTCCGGCCCGTCAGCCGGGCGGTCGGCGACCCCGGTTGCGTACGCCGTGACGCACCGTCATCACCGAGCCCCGGAAGAGCCATTACGCGTTTTCCGTCACTCGAAGGTAGGCTGACGCCATGCAGCTGTCGGCGAGGTTACGAATGCGCATACCCAATCGCCACCGACAATCTGCTACGGTCAATCTGCTACCTGGCAGATTCCGCCTCGCCCATCGTCGACGCGGCGCCGCGCCAGCTGAGCAGGACCCGGAGAGGTAGGAGCACAGGGCCATGGCCACCCCCAAGGACCCGGCACTGGAACGACGCAAGGTCCGCCTGGCCCTGCGCACGTTCCGGAAGAAGGCCGGCCTCAACCAGCCCTATGTCGCTGAAGCCCTGTCCTGGTCCCCGTCGAAGGTCATCCGCATCGAAGGCGGCTCGGTCGGAGTCTCGGTGACCGACCTGCGCGCCCTGTTGGATCTCTACGGCATCGACGACGCCAAGATCCGTGAGGACTTGGAGGAGTCCACCCGGGGCAGTCGCAGGCCCCCGTGGTGGAGCCCTTATCGGGACATCGTTGATCCGCAGTTCGCGATCTATCTAGGACTCGAAGGCACCGCGGACGCGCTGTACGCCTATCACCCGACTTTCATTCCGGGGCTGCTGCAGACAGAGGACTACACCCGCGCCCTGCTGGAGAAGCGCAACTCGCCCGAGCGCCTGGACGCCATCGTCGGCCTGCGCGGCGAGCGCCAGGACCGACTGCTACGCGGGGACGAGAAGCCGGATCTGAACTTCCTGGTGGACGAGGCCGCGCTGCGCCGCTGGATCGGCGGACCGGCCGTGATGCGCGCCCAGCTGCAGCATCTGAAGTCCGCGGCGGAACACTCGCATGTCACCTTGGATGTCGTGCCGTTCAGCGTCGGCGCCCATGCGGTGCTGCGCAGTGGATCGATCGCACTGACCTTCACGGATGACGACGACGTGCTGTTCACGGAGACGGCGAGCGGAGGGTTGACCACCCGCAACGATCAGTCGGCGGTCGACGACTACCTGACTGATTTCCAGAACTCCCGCGCCCGAGCCCTCCACGGGGACCGGATGACCGCCTTCGTCGACGAGATCATCACGCAATACCCGAACGGCCTCGCCGAGCCCTCGGCAGGCCTGCCGGACAGCCCGTCCTAGTAGGAAGCGACATCCCCACTGGCAACAGTCGGGCAGAGACCGGGAGAGGCCCGTGACGGGGTTCTTCACATGGATACGGGACCAACGGATACGGCTCAGCGAGCTTCTCGCCGTGCCCGAGCAGGGACCGGCTCAGCAGCATGGCGACGACACGGAGACGGATGATGTCGAAATTCCTCCTACCGCTCTCCGCGGTCCGCCACCGCTGGTGGGCCGTCCTCCGACGTGGCGCGACCTGATACGTGACGTCCTGTACGAGGACTCGGCCCAGATCAACTTTCGGCGGGCGAGCCTCTGGTTGGTGTGCCTCATATCAGTGGGATCCGCTGTCGCGTACCTGATGGCCGTGGTTCTTTCCGCCATCACCAGGGCCATCGACCCGGCCGCGGTCCCCTCCACGCTCCACCTGACAGGGAGCATCCTCGGCCTGGGCGGACTCAGCGGCTTTGTCGCATGGCGGCGCCTACGAGCGCTGCGCCAGGAACCACCCCCCGGCCCGCCGCCCGCCGCGCCGACTCCTGCCGATCCCGCCCCTACCGATCCGGTGACCGGTAACGGCCATCCGGAGCCCGGCCCACCAGGTTCGGGAAGTGGCGAGCCGCAGCCGTAGTCCCACGTTCAAGGAGCAGCCCCGCACCCCCGGCGGTGAGCGTGCCGACAGCCGCCCAGACCCAGGGCCGAGCCTCAGCTGTAACGGTGAACGACAGAAGCACCCCTGCCGTGGTCGCTGTACCGCCGGCCAGAACACAGAGAACCACCGCTACGACAGCCAGCGGCAATAAGGGCCTCGGTCCGTCCGCTTCACCATTCCGCGTCACATGCGATGGTCCGGTGGAATCCCCCATCATGTCCCCAGCCAGTCTTCCTTTGCGCCTCTGGTGGTGCTCGGGATGCTGCGTCGCCGAGAGCCCCAATCGAACCACATGCACCTTCCGCCCCGCTGGCCCCCTACCCCGAAGGCCGAAAATCGCTCATCCCGTCGTCCGATCCGGACGCCTCCCGAGGAGATCGCACAGGAAGCCACTCCAACTCGCTTCACAGAAAGCCAAGTTGGGCCCAGCCGGCCGCTTGGAGTCGCGGACTCGGACCCTCCCCCTCCCTAAGGCGACCTCGACACAGTCACCCGGATCAGAGACGCTGCTTTTGCGCCAGATGAGCTCGGGAAGGTCCCCATCGGCCACCCTCGACTCCTCCGCGCCATCAGGCAGTTGACTGCACACGTCGAGCAAGCATGTTTGAGATAGTCCAGTATCTCCTGCTATCACCGCCTCCCGCACGCTATTGCATCAATGGGAGTCTCCGCAGGAGGACAGCTGGAGCGGGCAGAGCACGTCATAACCGAGCCGTCGATCACGCAATCCCGCTCTTGTTCCGTCACTCTTCAGGTTAGGGTCTCCAAACTCGCGGAGCCTAGGCTGAAACCGGCCCAGGGGGAGCGGCCGGTGCGCACAGCCAGCCGGCATCAGCCCGTCCGGCCGTGCGCTTCAGTTCACGTGGCCGTGCAACTCACCACGGGTACGCCCCCACCCCCCGGCGCTCCCCCGAACCCGAACGTCGCCGAACCGCCCGCCGCCACCGCTCCGTTGTGGGCGGCGTTCGTGGCCGTCACCGTGGGGCCGGACTGGGTGTGCGACGCGTTCCAGATGTTGGTGATCTTCTGGGTGCCGGGCCAGGTCCAGGTCGTCTTCCAGGACTTGAGCGCGGTCGTGCCGGAGTTGGTCACCTTCACCTCGGCGTTGAAGCCGCCGCCCCAGTCGTTGGTGACCGTGTACGCCGCGGTGCAGGCGGGCTTGCCGCCGCCGGGGTCGCCCGGGTCACCGGGGTCACCGCCGCCGTCTCCCGGCGCGAAGCCCGGTGCCTTCACGCTCGCCAGGTAGCCGTCCTTCACCGTGTCCACGGTCGTCCAGTCGTCCTTCAGGATGCCGCCCGTGTCACCGGAGTTGGGATTCCACGACCAGAAGGTCCAGGAGATGCTGTCGGCGCCGTACGTGCCCGTGGGGCGGAGGTAGTTGACCAGCGCCGCGAGCCACTTCTGGTCGACGGTGGACTGGAGCGTCGTACCGAACTCGCCCACCCACACCGGGGCGATGTTCTGCTTGAAGATGTAGCCCCAGTACTTGTCCCAGACGCCCGGCATGTTGGCGGGGAAGGACGGATCGCCGAACCAGCTCTGCTGGGCCACGCTGGTGGCGTAGTCGTGGGCGGAGTAGACCACCCGGTTCGGGACGTCCAGCTGTACGGGGTACTGCGCGACCCCCATCAGGTTGCCGCCCCACCAGCCCGACACCCCGTCGACCGTCTGCACGCCCTCCACGAAGATCAGCAGCTCGGGATTGGCGGACAGGACCGCGTTCCCGGCGCGCTGGGCGGCGAGCCGCCAGTCCCTCGTCGTGTCGCCGCAGCCCCAGCAGGCCGGATCGTGCGGCTCGTTGTGCAGGTCGATGCCGATCACCGTCGAGTTGCCCTTGTAGCGCGTCGCCAGGGACTTGAGGTTGGTGATCCAGGTCGTCTCGGGGACCGCCGACGTGTACCAGAGCGCCGACTGGCCCGCCGCGTCCGGCCGGTGCCGGTCCAGGATGACCTTCAGGCCGCCCTGACCCGCGTACGCCACGAGCTTGTCCATGATCTGGAGGGGTGTCAGGCCCTGGAGGTCGGCGTTCTTGCCGCCGGAGAAGTCGATGCTGTTGGCTGTGGCACCGCTCTTGAGGATGTCGTCGCTGTACGGCAGCCGGATGGCGTTGTACCCGAGTGACTTCATCTGGTCGATCATGCTCTTGTAGTCGCGCGCCCAGAGTCCGTGCACGACATTGTTGGACGTCTCGAACCCGAACCAGTTGATGCCGGCGATCCGTACCGGCTGTCCTGCGGCGTCCAGGATCTGCCGGCCGCTGGTGTGCCAGTAACCGGCTCCGGGGGCCGCGGCCTCCGCGGCGGCGGACTTCACGACGGTGGACTTCACGACGGTGGACTTCACGACGGTGGACTTCACGACGGCTGCCGTGTCCGCGTGTGCGGCCTGGACCCCGGCCAGCGGTAACAGGAGCGCCGCGGCGGCAGCACCCAGCGCTCTTCGCAAGCTGCGGAACATGTCGCTGCTTCCTCTCGGGGGAGATCTCGGGGGAGATCGGGAAGACGCGGGCCCGGAACGCCGGTGGGAGCGCTCCCACCGCACCGCGCACCCCCATGGAAGGGATCCTTCGTGGACACGTCAAGACGGTGCGCGGCATTCGGGACACTTGAGTTCCCGAACGCCACGCACCGCACGTCGTGTACCGCGCACCGCACACCGCACGTCATGAACCGCGCACCGCGCGGCGGTCGAACCGTCAACCGCTAACCGCTGACCGCTGACCGCTTCACCTGCTGAGCTTCTGGAACCTCCGTACCGCCAGTGGGACGAAGACGAGCGTCAGGGCGACCGGCCACACGCCCGCCATCAGCAGTGCGTGCTGCTCCACCCACGTGTCGCCGCCGCCCACCGGCGTGCCGAACAGTTCGCGGGTGGCCGCCGCCGTCGACGAGATCGGGTTCCACGCGGCCACATGGCCCAGCCAGTCCGGCATCAGCTGCGGCGCGACGAAGATGCTGGAGATCATCGTCAGCGGGAACGCGACCGCGAACAGGCCGCCCGCCGCCTCCGGGTTGGGCACGAGAAGCCCCAGCCACACCCCCAGCCAGATCAGCGCGAACCGCAGCCACAGCAGCAGCCCGAACGCCCCCAGGAAGGCGAAGCCGCCGTCCGGCCGCCAGCCCATGGCCAGCGCGGTGAGCATCAGGATCGTCAGCTCGGCGCAGGCGACGATGAGATCGGTGACCCCGCGCCCGGCCACGACGGCGGACGGCGACATCGGCATGGAGCGGAACCGGTCGATGACGCCCTTCGTGGAGTCGTACACGACGACCGTCGCCGTGTTGATGAACCCGAAGGCCATCGTCATCACGAACATGCCCGGCATCAGGAAGTCCCGGTAGTCGCCGCCGCCCGGGACCGTCATCGCGCTGCCGAAGACGTATCCGTACAGCAGCACGGACAGGATGGGGAAGCCCAACTGCCAGGCGATGTTGACGGGTTGGCGCTGGTAGTGGGTGAGTCCGCGCCGGACGACGTTCCAGCAGTCGGCGAGCACCCAGTACGTACGCCCCCGGCCGTGGACCTCCACCCCGGTCATCCCGGTCGCGCCGGTCACCCCGCCCGTGCCGCCCATGCCGCCCGTGCCGCTCATGCCGCGACCTCCTTCGTGTCGTCGTCGGCGGCGTCCGTGCGGTGGCCGGTCAGGCGCAGGAACACGTCGTCGAGGCTGGGCCTGCGCAGGCCGATGTCCTCCACACGCACTCCCTCGTCCTGGAGGGTCCGCGCCACCTCGGTGAGCGCCGCGACCCGGTCGGTCACGGGCGCGTGCACCCTCAACTCCGTCTCGTCCGACTCCGGTTCACCGTCCGACACGCGGGCGACGACCTTCACCGCCCGTGCGACGTCGGCCCGTTCGGCGACGACGACCTCGATCCGGTCGCCGCCCACCCTGTTCTTCAGCCCGTCCGGGGTGTCGTCGGCGATGGCCCGCCCCTGGTCGATCACGGTGATGTGCGAGGCGAGCTTGTCGGCCTCCTCCAGGTACTGCGTGGTCAGCAGCACGGTGGTGCCGCCCGCCACCAACGCCCGTACGGAGTCCCACACTTCACCCCGTCCGCGCGGGTCGAGCCCGGTCGTGGGCTCGTCCAGGAACAGCACGGCCGGGGTGAGGATCATCGACGCGGCGAGGTCCAGGCGCCGCCGCATGCCGCCGCTGTACTGTCCGACTCCCTTGCCGGCGGCGTCGGTGAGGTCGAACTGTTCCAGCAGTTCCGTCGCGCGCAGCCGTGCCCGGCGCCCGCCGAGGTGGAACAGCCGTCCGAACATCTCCAGGTTCTGCCGGCCGGTGAGCACCTCGTCCAGTGCCGCGTACTGGCCGGTGAGCCCGATCCGCGCCCGTACCTCCGCCGGCCGCGAGGCCACGTCGACACCGGCGACCCGGGCGCTTCCCCCGTCCAGCTTGACCAGTGTGGACAGGATGCGGACGGCGGTGGTCTTGCCCGCGCCGTTCGGTCCGAGCAGACCGTGCACCGTGCCCTCCCGCACGGCGAGGTCGAAGCCGTCGAGGGCCCGCTTCTCCCCGTACCTCTTCTCGAGCCCTTCGGCCCGTACCGCGTAATCGCTCACACCCACAGCACTCCTCCACCCGTGACGTCCGCCGGAGTTCGCCAAACTGAGTACACCGTACCCTTTTCAGAGTACGCCGTACCCAGTTTTCTTGCGGGGGCCTATTCTGAGGCTCATGACAAGCGGCTCGGGCGGTATGGACACCAGCGGCAGCGGAGACATCGTCCGCACGCTCCACCTGCTGTGGGACACGGGGCCGCGCCCCAGCCGCGGCCCCAAACCCGGTCTCACCCTCGACCGGATCGTGGAGGCGGCCGTCCGGGTCGCGGACGCGGAGGGTCTTGAGGCGGTGTCGATGCGGCGGCTCTCCGCGGAGCTGGGCACCGGCACGATGACGCTGTACCGGTACGTCCCCGGCAAGGGCGAGCTGCTCGACCTGATGCTGGACCGCGTCCAGCGCACGGACGACGACCCGTCCGTCTACGGCGACGACTGGCGCTCGGCGCTGGAGGCCCTCGGCCGCGAGAACCTCGCCCTCTACCAGCGCCACCCGTGGCTGCTGAAGGCCAACCAGTCCCGCCCGGTGCTCGGCCCCGGCGCCGTCGAGGGCATGGAGAAGGTGATCTCCCGCATCAAGCCCATGGGCCTGAGCGACCCGGAGCTGGTCTCGGCGGTCGTCATGATCGACTCGTACGTCACCGGGGCCGCCCGTACCCAGCTGTACGCGCAGGAGGCCGAGCGCACGACCGGTCTGACGGACACGGAGTTCTGGGCCGCCCAGTACCCGGTCCTGGAAAAGGCCATGGCCAGCGGGCGCTACCCGGTGATGGCCGCGCTCTCGGAGGACTCCTTCAGCGCGGACTTCGACCACTTCGAATTCGGCCTCCAAAGAATCCTGGACGGCCTAGCGGCCCTGGTAACCCACCGCCGCGAGTCGACCCCCGAAACCCCATAACCCGGCCCCCCCGGGCCCCAAAAGGGGCGCGGGGAACGGCGCGGCCAGCCCTCACCCCCCGACGCCCCACAACCCGGGCCCACCGGAGCCCCGAAAGGGGCGCGGGGAACGGCGCACCCAGCCCCAACCAACCCGCACCAATACCAGCTGAGGCTCACCAGGGCCCCCTAAGGGGCGCGGGGAACGGCGCGGCCAGCCCCGACCCACCCGCACCAACACCGGCTGAGGCCCACCAAGCCCCCCCCAAGGGGCGCGGGGAACGGCGCAACCAGCCCCACAAACCCGCCCCCACCCCCCGGTTCAGCCCCCTGAAAGCGCCCTGAAACCCCGCTGAATGCGCCCCACAGCAACCTGCGGGCATGACGAAAACCGCACCCCACCCACCCCACCCCCACCCCCACGCCATCACGGCCAAGCACCTCCACAAGGCCTACGGCGCCAAAACCATCCTCGACGGCATCGACCTGACCGTGCCCACCGGCACCGTCTTCTCCCTGCTCGGCCCGAACGGCGCAGGCAAGACCACCGCCGTGAAAATCCTCTCCACCCTCATCACCGCCGACGCGGGCGACCTGCACGTAGGCGGTCACAACCTGGCCACCGACGCCCAGGCGGTACGCGCAGCGATCGGCGTCACCGGCCAGTTCTCCGCCGTGGACGGACTGATCACCGGCGAGGAGAACATGCTCCTCATGGCGGACCTGCACCACCTACCCCGCTCCGAAGGCCGCCGCACCGCCGCCGAGTTGCTGGAGCGATTCGACCTGACGGAGGCCGCGAAGAAGCCCGCCTCCACCTACTCCGGCGGCATGAGACGCCGCCTCGACATCGCCATGACCCTGGTCGGCAGCCCGCGGATCATCTTCCTCGACGAACCCACCACCGGCCTCGACCCCCGCTCCCGCCACACCATGTGGCGGATCATCCGCGAACTGGTCACCACGGGCGTCACCGTCTTCCTCACCACCCAGTACCTCGAAGAGGCCGACCAGCTCGCCGACCGCATCGCCGTCCTCCACGACGGCCGCATCGCCGCCGAGGGAAGCGCCGAGGAACTCAAGCGCCTCATCCCCGGCGGCCACGTCCGGCTCCGCTTCACCGACCCGGACGCCTACCGGGCCGCCGCCTCCAGGTTGCGCGAGGCCGTCCGCGACGACGAGGCGCTCACGCTGCAACTCCCCAGTGACGGCAGCCAGCGCGAACTGCGCGCCGTCCTCGACCTGCTGGACTCCGCCGGCGTCGAGGCCGACGAGCTGACCGTGCACACCCCCGACCTCGACGACGTCTTCTTCGCCCTCACCGCCGACACCACCACCGGCACCCCCCGCCGGAGCACCCAGCCCTCCAAGGAGACCGTCCGATGAGTTCGACGAGTTCGACGAGTTCGACGAGTTCGATGAGCGCCCTCCCCCTCACCCTCCGCGACTCGACCACCATGCTGCGCCGCAACCTCCTGCACGCCCGGCGCTACCCGTCCCTCACCCTGAACATCCTGCTGACGCCGATCGTCCTGCTGCTGCTGTTCGTGTACGTCTTCGGCGGCGTGATGAGCGCGGGCATCGGGGGCGGCGGCGCCGACCGGTCCGAGTACATCGCCTATCTCGTCCCGGGCATCCTGCTGATGACGATCGGCGCGACCCCGGCCGGAACGGCGGTCTCCGTGTCCATGGACATGACCGAGGGCATCATCGCCCGTTTCCGCACGATGGCGATCCATCGCGGTTCCGTGCTCATCGGTCACATGGTCGGCAGCGTGCTGCAGGCGCTCATCAGCGTGGTCCTCGTCGGTGCCGTGGCCGTGGCCATCGGCTTCCGCTCCACGGATGCGACGGCCCTGGAATGGCTGGCCGCGTTCGGGCTGCTCGCGCTGGTCTCCGTAGCGTTCACCTGGATCGCCGTCGGTATGGGCCTGGCGAGCCCGAACCCCGAGGCGGCCAGCAACAACGCGCTGCCGCTGATCATCCTCCCGTTCATCTCCAGCGCCTTCGTCCCCATCGACGCGATGCCGGGCTGGTTCCAGCCGGTCGCCGAGTACCAGCCGTTCACGCCGGCGATCGAGACCCTGCGCGGTCTGCTGCTCGGTACGGAGATCGGCCACAGCGGGTGGCTCACGGTCATCTGGTCCGTGGGGCTGACCGCCCTGGGGTACTGGTGGTCGAGGTCGCTGTTCGACCGTGATCCGAAATGAGCGCGCGGGCCGCCTCCCGCAGTTCGTCGCGTCCCAGGGAGGCGTACTCCGACACCGCGTCGGCGTACGCCGCCCCGTCGGCTCGCTCGGCCGCCCGCCGCGCGCGGTCGGCCGACATCGTCGGCTGGAACTCGCGCAGCACCCGCAGCCGTTCGGCCAGCGCGATCTCCCGTACGGCGGAGGTACGGCCGTCCGCGAGCCCCGCCGTCCCCAGCGCGTGCAGCACGGTCCCGAACACCGGAAGTTCCACGGGCGAGCGGGACGGGCCGGAGAGCAGGGCCAGCAGCCGCTGCCGCAACCGCACGACCAGCTCAGCGACGGGATCGAGGCAACCGGCGTGCGCATGCGCCGTAACGGCCGCCGCCTGAACCTGCAACGCCCACGGATCAAGCCACGGATCCCCACCACCGTGCACCGTGCCCCCGCGGGCCCCACTCTCGTGGCCCGCACCACCCTGGCCCGTGTCACCGTGGGTCCCGCCCCCGCCCTCCTGCCCCGCCGCGGCCCCGGCGATCCGCTCCACCGCGTCGCGCCACAGGCCGAGGCCGGTGTCCGTCAGGCCGCGGGTGAGGGCGATCTCTGCGTGGGCTCCGAGGTCGGGGTCGTAGAAGGCCTCCTGTTGCGAGCTGCTGATGCCTTCGGCCTGCCGCAGCCAGTGCTCGGCCTCGTCGGCGTCGCCGCGTTGCAGACAGGCGAGGGCGAGAGCCGAGCGGATGCCGATGTAGTCGTGCTCGTCGCCGAGCCGCGGCAGCGCCCCGAGCGCCTCCGTGAGGTGCCGGTACGCGGCCTCGCCCTCCCCCGTCTTCAGGCACAGCTCGCTCAGCCGGGAGTGGCCCATGACCCGCAGGGACGGGTTGTCGACCGACGTCAGCGCGGTGGCCATCCGGTGGGCGGAGGCGAGCGCGCGGTCCACGTCGTGCTCGTACTCCCAGACGTAGGTGGCGACACACTCGGCGAGGCCGGCGACGAGCGGCTGGTCGCTGCCGCAGAGCCCGTGCAGCACGTCGTAGTCGGGCGGCAGCATCTCGGGTATCGCGCCCAGGACCGCCGCGGTGGCGCGCAGCAGCGTGTCCGGTGGCGCCGGGGGCAGCCGCCGCAGGGTGACGAGATGGCGGCGGACCCCGGCGTTCGCGCTGTAGTCCATGAACAGGCTCGCCACGCACAACACCGCTGCCGCGCGGGCGACTTCGACGTATTCGGGTTCGGGCCGGTAGTGCGAGAGCGGTGGACCGACGTCGGCGGCGAGGGCGGCGAGGCGCGGGTAGTTGGAGTCGGTGGACCACAGCGCGGCGAGGACGGCGGTGAGGGCGGCGACGGTGGGGCCGTCGGTACGGGCCAGGGCGTGCCGCAGGGCCGACACGAGGTTGTCCTGCTCGGCCCTGATCCGCTCCCAGGCGGTCCGTGGTTCCGGGCCGAAGACCCAGTCGTGGTACGCGACCCCGAAGTCCCGCGCCCAGCGGAGGAACGCGTCGACGGCCTCCTCGTCCTGGCCCGCCGCCGCACGCTCGGCCGCGCTGAACTCCCGTACGGTCTCCAGCATCGCGAACCGCACCCCGACCGGGGTGTCGGTGACGGTCAGCAGCGACTGGCCGGCCAGTTGCTCCAGGAGGAGCAGCGCGTCCTCGCCGAGCACCTGTTCCGCCGCTTCGGCCAGGAACCCGCCGGGGAAGACGGACAGCGTGCGCAGCGCGGTCCGGGCGTCCGGGGCGAGCAGGTTCCAGCTCCACTCCACGACCGCGTGCAGGGTCCGGTGGCGTTCCGGCGCGTCCCGGGCCCCGCCCCGTAGAAGGGCGAACCGGTCGCCGAGGCGGCGGGTGATCTCCTCGACCGACAGGACCCGCACCCGGGCCGCGGCCAGTTCCACGGCGAGGGGCAGCCCGTCGAGGTGGCGGCACAGTTCGGCCACCGCGTCGGGCGGCAGGTGCACGCCGGGCCTGGCGGCCCGCGCCCGCTGCATGAACAGTTCGGCCGAGGTGTCGGGACCCAGTTCCGGCAGCGCGTACACCGCCTCCGACGTGAGGCCGAGCGGGGCCCGGCTGGTGACGAGTACGCGCAGGTCCTTCGAGGACGAGACCAGGGCGTGTACGAGGTCGGCGGCGCCCCGGACGACCTGTTCGCAGTTGTCGAGGACCAGCAGGGCGGGCCCGGAGCCGAGCGCGCCGAGGATGCCGGACACCGGGTCGGCGGGGGCGCGGGCGGCCAGGGCGCCGTGCCGGCCCTCTCCGGAACCGAGCGCGGAGGCGACCTCCGCGGCCACGTCCTCGTCCGCGGTGACGCCGGCGAGCGGCACGAAGTACACCACGCGCTGCTCGGCCCGGCGGCTGACGGCGTGCGCGAGGCGGGTCTTGCCGAGGCCGCCGGGGCCGACGACGCTGACGGCGCGGGTCGTGCGCAGCAGTCGCGCCACGGCCGCGATGTCCTCGTCCCGCCCCAGCAGGGGGTTCGGCTCGTGCGGTACGCCGTGTCTGACGACGGGGGCCTCGCCGCGCAGCAGTTCCCGCTGTACGGCCTTGAGCGCGGCGCCCGGCTCGGTGCCCAGTTGCTCGCGCAGGGCGCGGCGGTATGCCTCGTACCGGGTCAGCGCGGCGGACGGGCCCGCCGTCGCCGCTTCGCCGCGCAGCAGCTCGGCGAGCACCTCCTCGTCACGCGGCTGCTCCGCGGCGACCACGGCCAGCGCCCCGACCGCCTCGGCGTACCGCCCGAGCCGGCCGAGCGCGAGACCCCGCGCCCGAACGAGCGCGTCCCGCACGGGTCCGCACTCGGCGCGCAACGCGGCGACCGGGTCGCCGGGGTCGCCGGCCCCGTCAGGGGAAGGTATGCCCTCCCACAGTGCGAGGCCGGCATCGGCCGCGGCCAGGGAGCCCGTGTGGTCGCCCGCTCTGGCTCGGGCCGCGCTCGTCGCGGCGTGCAGCAGCAGGGCGGAGCTGTCGATCTGGTCCTCGGCGAGACCGAGCCGGTATCCGGTCGGCGAGCTGACGACGATGTCGGCGCCCAGCAGCGCCCGGGCTCTGGACACAAGGACCTGGAGCGCTTTTCCGGGCCGTTCCGGCAGCTCGTCGGGCTGCCACAGCCCCGCCACCAGCCGCTCGGTGCTGCACCCCGTGCGCGGTTCGCCCGCGAGGAGCGCGAGGAGGGCGCGCAGCCTCGGCGCGGTGACCTCCTGCCCGCGACAGGCGACACGCGGCAGCAGGATCAGGTCGATGGTCACCCGAGCACATTAACCAAGCCCCGTCCGGCGGAACCCGCCCCCGGGGGCCCTCTCCCGGTCGCGCCCCGATCGGCGCCCCGGTCGGCGCCCCAGTCGGCGCCCCAGTCGGCGCCCCAGTCGGCGCCCCAGTCGGCGCCCCAGTCGGCGCCCCAGTCGGCGCCCCGGTCGGCGCCCTAGTGGGCACCTTGGTCGCGGCCTAGTCGCCGCGCCGGAACAACCGCTTCAGCCCGTACACGACGGCGAAGGCGACAGCGAGGGCGATCGCGCCCATCTTGAAGTTGCCGTTCGCCCCGTCGTCGCCGTCACCGCCGTCCGCCGAACCGCCTTTGCCGGACGAGGACTTGTCGCCCCCGGCGCCCGGCACGCTGCCCGCCTCGACGGAACTCCCCGAGCCCTCGCTCCCGTACAGCAGGGTGGAGCCGTCGGGGGTGTACGTCATCGACTCGCCCTGTCGCTGCAGCGGCACGTTCAACTGCGCCTGGCGCTTGGGCTTCCCGTTGTTCCACTTGTACGCGATACCGCCGAAGTAGCCGCGTACGGCGAGCTGCCGGCCGTCGGGCGAGAAGGCGCCGTCGGTGACCCAGAGGCCGATGTCGGCGGTGCGCCTGAAGGTGTTGGTGCCGGAGGCGGACAGCTCGGCGGGCCCCTCGTACAGGCCGCCGCCGTCCTCGTTCTTCGAGACGATGTAGACCCGGCCGGTCTTGGGGTGGACCATCAGCGCCTCGGCGTCCCGGGCCCCGTCCGCGTACTTCACGTCGTACTGCGTGGCGCGGACGGTCTGGTCCTTGAGCTCCTTCGGCTCGGGCAGTTCGTAGATCCACACGTGGTCCCAGGTGCCGCCGAGGTTGTCGCCGATGTCGCCGACGTAGAGGTGGCCGTTCGGCCCGACGGAGATGGCCTCGACGTCCCGGGGCCGCCCGACGCCCGTCATGGTGACGGTGGCGACGGTCTTGCCGGTCTTGCCGTCGACGGCGTAGAGGAAGGCGCCGTCGTCGCTGTCGTTGTGGGTCCAGTAGACGCCGGGGTGGGCGCGGGAGGCGGCGAGCCCGCTGGACTCGGTGATCCGGGGGTCCTGGAGCGTGAACCCGTCCGACCCGTCCGAACCGTCGGATCCCTCCGCCCCCTCATGATCGGCGGCGACGGCGGGCACGGCGAGCACCCCGGCGAGCAGGGCCCCGGCAAGGAGAACGAACGAGCGACGCATGCCCCCAGCCTGCCACCCCGCCGCCGGTTCGGCGGGCGTGTCCAGCTTCACACCCCGGCCCCGCCGGTGATCGTCCATCATGAGCGGATGCTCAGGTTCATGCCAGTCGGTGATTCCATGACGATCGGAAGCGCCGGCGAACACACGTGGCGCTACCGGATGTGGCAGCACCTGCGCGTGACGCACGGGGGCCCGTTCCGGCTGGTCGGCCCCCGGGAGACGCTGTACGACAAGGCGACGGGCGCCGCCGACTCGTACGAGTACGCCGACCCGGACTTCCCCCGTGCCCACCTCGCCGGTTGGGGCGAGGGCTGGCACCACCTGAGTCCGCTGATCGCCGACGCGGTACGGGACTCCCGCGCGGACGTGCTCCTGGTCTCCCTCGGCCTGATAGACCTCGGCTTCTACACGAACGCGACCCAGACGTCCGAGAACGTCCACGCCTTCATCGCGGCGGCCCGTTCGGCGAACCCGCGTATCTCGATGGTCCTTCTCCCGGTGATCCCGAACATCAGGGCGGAGTCGGACGCCCCCTTCGCCCGGGAGGTCGCCCTCTTCAACGACCTGCTGGCGAAGACGGCGGCGAACCTGGACGAGCCGAACTCCCCGCTCCTGCTGGCCTCGCTCCCCCACGGGTACAACATCCACACGGACACGTACGACGGCACCCACCCCAACGCGGCAGGCGAACACAAACTGGCGGCGGCGTTCGCGGAGGCGATGCACCAAGGGTGGGGCGTGGGTGGCCCCTACGAATCCCACCTGGCCGAATCCGCCTGACCGGATCAGCCGGCTCCTGGTCACCGTACGTATCGTTGTACCGCGCGGCTGTACTCGTCCGAGGGCAGCCGGGGAGGAGCGCCACGATGACCGTCCTTGAAGACAGGATCGAGATGGCCGACGAGAGCAAGGGCCTGACGCTCGACATGCTGTTCGAGCAGCTGGAGCGGATGCCCGTCCCCGAGGGATACAAGGTTGAGATCGTCGAGGGGGCCATCTTCATGTCGCCGCAGCGGGACACTCACTGGGAGATCATCGCGGACCTCTTCGAGCAACTCCGGACCAAGTACCCGCGGAAGCGCGTGAAGTCCGACGTCCGTGTCGACTACCCGGGCCAGCTCAACGGCTTCGCCAGCGATGTCACGTTGATGGCCGAGGGGGCCGCCAAGCCCGACACCGGTTACTGGCGCTACCAGGACGTCGAGTTCGTCGCCGAGGTCATCTCCAGAGGAACCGCCCCTAACGACTACGGCCCCAAGAAGACCGCGTACGCCGTCGCCGAGGTACCCGTCTACCTCATCGTCGACCCGTACCAGGGCAAGTGCCATCTCTACACGCAGCCCAAGGACGGGGAGTACTTCACGGAGCTCTCCGTCACATTCGGCGCGGACATCGACATGACGAACACGGTCCTCGGCCTCACGCTCAAGACGGACGAGTTTCCCCGGGACTGAGCTCGGCCTGGACGAGAGGTTTCGTCGCTTCTCCGTCACGTGACGTGAGGCGTCGCAGGCCGGCCGCCGCAGCCGGTTCTCAGATGATCGTGAGCCTCATGAGGTCCTGCCCCTCAACATGTCCTCGACCTCGGCCTGTGTGAGCGTTCCGCCGCCGGTCGACCTCGCTCGCAGCGCGGTCGCGAGGTCGGCGAAGTCGATCGCGACAGCCTGGGCGTCGGCGTCCGGGGCGGCGTCGACGAGCGCCTGCGTCCACCAGTGGTCGAGAAACGCCTCGAAGGCGGAACCCTCGGAGAGGGTCGCCAGTTCGGCGTCGAGGTCCGGCAGCCGGTCGGAGCGGACGGCGGCCCGGATTCCCTCGAGGTTGCGCGGAACCACCTCCCCGCCGAAGCCCACGGCCTCACGCGCCTCCTGAAGGATGTCGCTCCATGCCGCCATGTCCCTGCTCCTCTCCGAGGCCGCCGTCTCCGCTGCGGCAGCAGCGTATGACGCACTACCCACCGGAGACGCACTTCTGTACGCGCGTCCGCCACGGTTCGGGGACCGGGACCGGGACCGGGACCGGGTGGAGTGTTGACTCGTATGTGGCGGTCGTGCGGCAGCGGGAGCAGTGGGTCTCTTCGGCGCGCGGGCGGAAGACGTGTTCGGTGCCTGGTCCCGGGCAGGTCACCAGGAGCCGCCGGGCCGGGGCGGCGGGCCGTTCGGGCGGCGGTACGGGAGTCAGGGCCTGAGCCCTCGCCGCCGGGAGCTTCTGGAGCAGGCGGTGGCGCAGGAAGCCGACAGCCGAACGGATGCCGTCGGCGGGCAGGCCGGTCGTCAGGGCGCGCCGGAGGTCCGCCGCCGTGACGCCTCTGCGCAGCCACTCCGCTGCCGCGGCGGCCAGCAGCCGGGCCTCACGCACGCCCAGGAGCAGGTCCCGGTTCACGTACCGCAGGGACAGCAACACGCCTTCCGCCTCGGCCAGATCGGACGGCGGCGTGTCGTCTTCGGGTGGGGGGTGGGGAAGGTTCTTCTCTTCCAGTTCTTCTTTCGGGGGACAGTCACCGACCGACCGGTCCCCCGGCCCGCCGACCGTCGGCGGACGCTCACTCGGTGGGGCTGCCACCGCCGCCGCCTCTCCCTCCCGGGACCTGGTCGCCTCCTCACGCGTGAGGGTGACGTTGGCGAGGAGCTGTTCCGTGACCCAGCGGCCCCGCACGCCCTGCTCACGCCACTCGTGCAAGTAACCGCATTCGGTGAGGAGTTGCTTGGCCTTCTGGTACGCCCGGCCCTTCAGGCCCAGCCTGCCCGCGTACTCGCTGAGCGGCTTGGGGGCGGAGTCCTCCGGCAACCCCTGCACGTACAGCAGCAGGACCTTCGCGTCGCTGTTGAGTTGCGGGTGTCGTACGACGTCGTGCGAAGCCTTCGTGTAGCGCCGGACCGGCGCGATAGCATGGCGAAGCATTTCTGGTGGACGTCTCTCCACTGGTAGTGAAGGTCCTCGGGCGGTGTTGGTAGCACCTCCGGGGACCGCTCCGTACACGGATGAGCACAGAGTGTGATTACGCGGTCACCGTACATGACTGATCACACGACTCACGACTTCCGCGAGCAACCCCGCGTCCACGAACGGCACTTCGGGCGTCGACTCCGACCGCCAGTCCAACGGCCAGGTCAGCCCGTCCAGCGCGGGCACCCCCACGTACGCCCATCCCCGCGCGTCCCGGCCCAGCGCCCGCACGCCGGCGGGCCAGCGGTGGCCCGTGGCACTTTGCGGGGGCAACAGGAAGTACATGTACCGGCAGCCTGTTGACCCGCGGACGATCGGGCCCGCCTGGAAGTCCGTGAACTCGATGAGGTCGTACGCCACTTGTTCTGCGAGGACGCCCGCGATGCGAACGGCGTCGAAGTGGATGCCGGCGTGGCGGAGGCTGTGGCCGGAGGCCGGGATCCAGGGGTGCACCCTGCCCGACGCGATTTCCGAGTTCATGGAGCAAATGCTTACGGCCGCTCACATACTGTGACCAGGGTTACGCGCGGTCCGTGCACGTCTGTGCACTTGGGGAGGTCGTTGTGCACGCCGGTGAACAGAGTTCCAGCAACCTGGAGATGTTCGGCTCGTTGCTGCGGTTCTTCCGCGAACGGGCCGGGATGACGCAGGAGGGGTTGGGTGGGCAGGTCGGCTATTCCAAGTCCCAAGTGGCGATGGTGGAGCGAGGTGAACGGCCTCCCAAGGGACGACTCGTCGCGATCGCGGATGAGGCACTAGGTGCACAAGGTGCACTTCTCACGGCGGGCAAGCAGTTGCAGACCAGTCGCTTCCCCACATGGTTCGAGGACTACGCCGAGTTGGAAGCGAAGGCCGCCGCCATCAGCATGTACGCGAACCATGTGGTTCCCGGGATGCTCCAGGCGGAGGGATACGCACGCGCGATCTTCAACTGCCACTGCCCGCCATTGGAGGACGACGAGGTCGAGGCCCGAGTGTCGGCCCGCCTCGAACGTCAGAAAGTCCTGCAGCGCAAGCCCGCACCGCTCGTCGACTTCGTACTGGAGGAGCACACACTGACGCGACCTCTGGGCGGCCCCGCGGCCCTCAAAGAACAGCTGAGCCACATGCTTGAACTCGGGCAACGGCGCAACGTCGGGATCCAGGTGATGCCGCACAACCGCGAGGTCCACGCCGGGCTGAACGGTCCGATGATCCTGGTGGAAACCGCCGAGCGCGACCGACTCGCATACGTCGAGGGCCCCGGCGGAGGCTACTTCGTGGACCAACAGCCCAACCTGGGAGACCTTTTCGCGCAGTATGGCATTCTGCGAGCTCAGGCACTCAGCCCCGAGGAGTCGACGAAGTTGATCGAACGAGTGGCAGACGCACTATGAAAACGGACCTCAAGTGGTTCAAGAGCAGCTACAGCGGCAGCCAGGGCGGCGAATGCCTTGAGATAGCCATACCCCAGACCACCTCCCTCCCCACGATCCACATCCGCGACTCCAAAACCCCCAACGCCCCCACACTCACCATCGCCCGGGCGACATGGGCCGCCTTCCTCCCGTACGCGGTCGCGGTCGGAAGCCGTCAGCCCAACCCGCACTGATCGAGGGCGGTACGGACCCGTTCGAGCCCCTCCGCTCTCCAGTGGTCCCGGTCGGGCATCTGGTCGTCGCGGCGCCAGCGCCAGGCCGAGAACATCGCCCAGTTCAGGGCGCGGCACCGGTGCACGAGGTCGGGGTCGGCCCCCGCATAGAGCCGTCCCACTTCCTCAGGCGCATGGGCGAGGTCGAACTCGACCGGTCCCCGGCAACACGTGCCGAGGTCGACGAAGAGCGGCCCTCGCCTCGTATTCAGGAGGTTCCCCGGGTGCGGCTCGCCGTGCAGCAACTGCTCACCGGCGCCGCCGGAACCGCCGGCACCGCCGGCACCGCCGGAGGCGATCGCGGCGGCCAGTTCAGCGAGCGTGGCGCTGAGGAGTTCCCGGTCGGCACCGGACAGCTCGGGGGACCGTTCGCGGTCGTCGACCTCTCTCAGTGCCACGGCGACCCGGTCGCTGAAATGCGGCGCGGCGGCCAGATCGACCCGCCGCAGGGCCGCGTGGTGTCGCGTGAACGCGTCCGCGTAGGCGGCCGGGGCGATCTCCGGTCCCATGGGTTCGTAGTAGGTCCAGAGCGAGATGGCGAAGCCGTCCCGCAGATGGACACGGGGCGCGACCCGGGGGTCGAGCTCGGCCACCGGAGCGTCGAGGCCGGCGTCGGCGTCGGTGAGACGGCGTGCGACCTCCACCTCGAACTCGGAGTCGGCCAGGTGCCCGAGCGGCGCGACCCGGGCCAGCACCTCGCAGCCGGTCAGGCGCAGGGCCACCCGGTCCGAGTTGTGGACGACGATCACCTCGCCGACCCGTAGACCCAGCTCCGAGGCGGCCGCACGCCCTGCCGCGACGGCACGACGGAGTTCTACTGGTTCCACACCGATCCCCTCATCTGCTTGGAGACAGCCATACCCCGGACCGCTCATGCACAGCCCCCACGTTTCGCGTGCCGGCGCGTACAAAGGTGTTGTACGTTGAGCGCATGGCCGCAAAGCGCAGCATGATCACCTTTGCCACGGACCCGGAGACCAAAGAACGCATCCGCTCCTACGCGGAAGCGGCGGGAGCCGATGTCAGTACGTACGTCATGGCCGCGGTGGGCGTCGCAATGGCGCACGACGACCAGGTCGCCCGGACCTTCGCACCCCTCGACGACCTGATCGCCGAGACGGAGGCGCAGGACGCCACGACCGGCAGGCCGCCGGAGGAGCACGGGCAGGACTCGGTACCGGACGCCGAGCGCGAGGAGATCTCCGCCTCCCTGGACGCCTTCTTCGGTTCGAGCACCAGGCACAGGGGCGTCGCATGACAGCTGTGGTCTACGACGCCGGGATGCTGATCCATCTGGAGCAGGGCCGGAAGAAGGCCGTGAGCCTGCACCAGGAGATCCTTCGTCGCGGGGGGCACCGGCCCATCGTCCCGTTGCCCGTGCTCGGGCAGGTCTGGCGGCCCGGAGCCGGGAACTACACCTGCCTCAAGCCTGTGCTCGCGGGGTGCACGGTGTATGCGGCCCGGGACTCACGGGCCCCGCTGTTCACCGCCAAAGGATGGGACGACCCGCTCCACGCCTGTCGGCCGTGCGTGGCGGGACATACGGAGGCCGACGGCAAGCGCGTGGGCGTGCTCGGTGCCCGGGCCAAGCTTCCCGCGAAGAAGGACTTCGACGTCGTGGACGCGTTGGTGCTCGTGATCGCCGCCCATCACGGCAGAGCCCTGATCGTCACCACCGATCTCGACGATCTGCAGGCCTACCGGGAGGCTCTCGGCGAGCACCACATCGGCATCTGCCATCCGGACGCCCCCCAGCGAATTCTCTGAAGTCGCGGAGCTACGAGAAGCCTCCCGGCGCGACGAAGATCCTCGGCACAACCAGCAGGGTCGCCCCAGTGGACACCGAACTCGAAGACGCGATCAAACGCCGCAAGCGCACCTCCTTCATGCGGTGGCCGGCCGAGGGCGGGCTGCCTGACCTCACTGGCCCCGTGGACCGTCCGGACCCACGACTCGTCAGCCCCGATGCCACGCCAGATCCGACATCACGGCAAGCGGCAGCGACGGATTCGACGCCGCCACCACCCCGGCGCCCGCGCCCACCTCCGGCTCCGCCTCGACCTCGGATTGTCAGACCCGCCCCCTACGCTTCGAAGCACCGTCAACGCGGCCCCCGACGCCGCCCGTTGGAAAGAGTGCTGATCCGTGCGCGTGCTGCCGAAGACCGACGCCGACTACCCGCCCCTGCTGCTCGTCCGCACCGACTACCGGGACGACGACGCCTGGCAGCGGGTGCTGGCCGCCCTCGACAAGCCGTGGGTCTTCGACGAGGACGACGAGGACAACGGCCGTTCCAAGGAGGACATCGTCCGCGTGGACGACCCGGTGTGGGCCGACGCGACCCCCGCCGACGTCCTCGCCGCCCTCACCGCGCCCGAGGACGGGGAGGCTCCCGCCGAGTGCGGGTGGCCGGTGGTCTTCCTCGCGGACCGCGCCAGCATGCGGGGCGCGGAACCGACACTCCTCGCGGTGAGCCCCGACCCGGAGGAGGAAACCGAGCCGTACCGCATACCGGCCCTGGAGACCCCGCACGAGATGCACTGCAACCTGGCCATAGCGAACATGGACTTCGACGAGTTCGGCGAGTAACCCCCTCCGACCGGGGGTCACCCCAGAGCGTGGTGTTGCCTAGAGCGCACTCGACCACGTTGGCTGTGAACCATGAAGTACACGCAGCTGGGACGCACAGGACTCAAGGTCAGCCGGCTCGTCCTCGGCACCATGAACTTCGGGCCGCAGACGGACGAGGCCGACAGCCACGCCATCATGGACGCGGCGCTGGCCGCGGGCATCAACTACTTCGACACCGCCAACGTGTACGGCTGGGGCGAGAACAAGGGCCGTACCGAGGAAATCGTCGGCTCCTGGTTCGCCCAGGGCGACGGCCGCCGCGACCGGACCGTGCTCGCCACCAAGGTGTACGGCAACATGGCCGCCGACGGCGACGCCTGGCCCAACCACGACAAGCTGTCCGCGCTCAACATCCGGCGGGCGGTGGACGCCAGCCTGAAGCGGCTGGGCACCGACTACATCGACATCTACCAGTTCCACCACATCGACCGCGACACCCCGTTCGAGGAGATCTGGCAGGCCATCGACGTCCTGGTCCAGCAGGGCAAGATCCTGTACGCCGGGTCCTCCAACTTCCCCGGCTACAAGATCGCACAGGCCAATGAGATCGCCGCCCGCCGCGGCGGCACGATCGGCCTCGTCAGCGAGCAGTGCCTCTACAACCTCGCCGAGCGCCGCGCCGAGATGGAGGTCATCCCGGCCGCGCAGGAGTACGGGCTCGGCGTCATCCCGTGGTCGCCGCTGCAGGGCGGTCTGCTGGGCGGTGTCCTCAAGAAGGAGATCCAGGGCGGGCGCCGGGCGAGCGGCCGGGCCGCCGAAACCCTCGCCGACCCCGCGGGCCGCGCGCGGGTCCAGTCGTACGAGGACCTGCTCGACAAGCACGGCATCGAGCCGGGCGAAGCGGCGCTGGCCTGGCTGCTGACCCGGCCCGGCGTCACGGGCCCGATCGTCGGCCCGCGCACCGCCGAGCAGCTGGAATCCGCGCTGCGAGCCGTCGAGCTGGAGCTGAGCGACGAGGTCCTGGCCGGCCTGGACGAGATCTTCCCGGGTCCGGGCCCGTCCCCGGAGGCCTTCGCCTGGTAGCCCCGTAGGGGCCCTGAGGCGCGGCGGCCGTCACCGACCGACGGCCGCCGCCAGGGCCACCACAACGAACATCAGCACAAGCACACCGGCCATGATCCGGTTCCGCGTCTTCGGGTCCACGCACCGAGCGTAACCGCCCTGCCTCAGCCACCGCCGACGCGGGGCCCGTCAAAAGCCCGGCCCAGCGGCCACCGGGCGAGCACCTCGTACCGCGGCTGCTCCCCCGGCACCCCCGACACGGGCAGCCTGCTCCGCATCAGGCACAGCCCGCCCACCGTCCACTCCCGCCCCTCGAACCCGTCGAGCGCGGACACGTACGGGGCGAAGTCCGCCGGCTCACGGCTGCTGCGGGCCAGCGTGAGGTGCGGCCGGTACGTCCGGTGCTCCTCCCGCGTCACGCCCGCCCGGCGCCCCGCCGCCTCCGCCCGGTCGGCGAGCAGCCGAAGCGCCCGTACGTCGCCCGCGGCGCCCGCCCACAGCGCCCGTCCCCCGAACCGGCCCCCGCCGCGCAGGGACAGGGGGAAGGCGTCCGTCCGCCGCGCCGCCCGCTCCAGCCGGACCGACAGCTCCGGTACGAGCCCTTCGTCGACCTCGCCGTAGAACGCGAGCGTGAAATGCCACCCGTCCCGGCTCGTCCAGCGCAACCCGCGCCCCGCACCCGGCAGCCCCCGCAGCGCGTCGACCGCGCCACCGAGTTCGTCGGTCACGTCCTCCGGCGGCAGCACAGCGGCGAAGAGTCTCATACGCCCACCCTGCCAGGGCGCGGCCACGGCCCGCCTGAAGGGGCAGGGACAGGGGCGCAGCCCCGTCCTTGAGGGGCGCGGGGAACTGCGCGGCCGGCTCCCACCGGGCCGGCACTGCACCAGCAGACCTGAGCCCACACAGATCCGCCGACCGGCCCGGAGGGCTACGCCGCCGTCGCCAGCTCCCGCTCGCGCGGGACGAAACGGACCTGCGGATGACCGTGGTGCCAGCCCACCGACAGGCGCAGGCCGCCCACCCGGGCCAGGGCCAGGCCGACCGTCGCGGCCGCCAGCGCCGAGACGACTCCGCCCATGGCGAAGCCCACCCGGGGCCCGTACGCGTCCGTGATCCAGCCGACCACGGGCGCGCCCAGCGGCGTACCGCCCATGAAGACCATCATGAACAGCGCCATGACACGGCCGCGCATGGCGGGGTCGGTGCCCATCTGGACGGCGGTGTTGGCCGTGACGTTGACGGTCAGGCCGGCCATCCCGATGGGGACCATGAGGGCGGCGAAGAGCCAGTACGACGGGGCCAGCGAGGCCACGATCTCCAGGACTCCGAAGGCGACGGCGGCGGCGATCAGCACGCGCAGCCGGGCCGTGCCGCGCCGGGCGGCGAGCAGCGCGCCCGCGACCGATCCCACGGCCATCAGTGTGTTGAAGAGGCTGTACGCGCCCGCGCCGCCGTGGAAGACGTCGTCCGCGTAGGCCGAGAGCCAGACGGGGAAGTTGAAGCCGAAGGTGCCGATGAAGCCGACGAGGATGATCGGCCACAGCAGTTCGGGGCGGCCCGCGACGTAGTGCAGGCCCTCGCGGAGCTGACCCTTGCCGCGCGGGGTGCGCTCGACCTGGTTCAGCTCGGAGGAGCGCATCAGGAGCAGGCCCGCGATGGGCGCGACGAACGACAGTCCGTTGAGCAGGAACGCCCAGCCCGTGCCGACGCCGGTGATCAGCAGGCCCGCGACGGCGGGGCCGATCAGGCGGGCGGACTGGAAGTTCGCGGAGTTGAGGCTGACCGCGTTCTGGAGCTGGCCGGGGCCGACCATCTCGGCGACGAAGGACTGCCGTGCCGGGTTGTCGATCACGGTGGCGAGGCCGACGACGAACGCGGCGACGTACACGTGCCAGACCTGGACGTGTCCGCTGAGGGTGAGGAAGGCGAGGGCGATACCGGTGAGGCCCATGGCGGTCTGGGTGACCAGCAGCGTGGGGCGCTTCGGCAGGCGGTCGACGAGGACTCCGCCGTAGAGGCCGAAGAGCAGCATCGGCAGGAACTGCAGGGCCGTGGTGAATCCGACGGCGGCGGACGAGCCGGTGAGGCTCAGTACCAGCCAGTCCTGGGCGATGCGCTGCATCCAGGTGCCGGTGTTCGAGACGACCTGGCCGGTGAAGAACAGCCGGTAGTTCCTGATCTTCAGCGAGCTGAACATCGAGGAACGGGTCTTGGGGGCGTGCGGGGTGTTGTCGGCGGCAGGTGCGGGGGCGGAGTCTGCTCCGGGTCCCGTACTCAACGGCGTTCGCCTCCTTGCGTGGTACGTGCGGTGCGGGGTGGTGCTGGTGGTGCGTGCCGCCTCATAGCCGTCCGCGGGTGCCCACGGACGGCTGATGCCGCCTACAGGTGCGCGAGCTTCTCCAGGACGGGCGCGGCCTCGCGCAGCTTCGCCCACTCGTCCTCGTCGAGGTCGTCGACGAGGGAGGCGAGCCACGCGTTCCGCTTCTTGCGGCTCTCCGCGAGCATGGCCTCCGCGCGCTCGGTCTGCGTGACGACCTTCTGGCGGCGGTCGTCCGGGTGCGCTTCGAGGCGGACCAGGCCCTTCGCCTCCAGCAGCGCCACGATGCGGGTCATCGAGGGCGGCTGCACGTGCTCCTTGCGGGCGAGTTCGCCCGGCGTGGCCGTGCCGCAGCGGGCGAGGGTGCCCAGGACCGACATCTCGGTCGGGCTCAGCGACTCGTCGACCCGCTGGTGCTTGAGTCGGCGCGACAGACGCATCACGGCGGAGCGCAGGGAGTTCACGGCGGCAACGTCGTCGCCATGGGTGAGGTCAGGCATGTTCTTTAGAATAACTCATTACCCTTCCTAAAGACCACCGCGACATCCGGCGAATGCCCGTGAGTCCGGCCACTCACGCCCACCCCCGCCCTTACTTCACCCATACGAGTGAGACGGGCGCGGAAAGTGACACAGGACACCCCCCGGCCGCGACCCTCGTACGCATGGGGACCACAGTGCTCAGCCTGCGGATAGACGAGGAGCTGCTCGACCGGCTCCGGCAGCACGCGGCGAAAAGGGGAATGAGCGTCCAGGACTATGTCGCCCGGACGCTCATTCGCGATGACTTCGACGAGCGGTTCCGTACCGCGGTCGAGGAGACGGAAAGGTTCTACGGGGTTCCGTAGAACCTTTCCGCCTTCACCCTGCTCAGGTCAGGCCCAGCGCCGGCATCAGGTAGTAGAAGGCGAAGACCGCCGACACCACGTACATCGCGACCGGCACGTCACGGCCGCGTCCGGCCGCCAGCCGCAGCACGACGAACGTGATGAAGCCCATGCCGATGCCGTTCGTGATCGAGTACGTGAACGGCATCATCAGCATCGTCACGAACGCCGGGATCGCGATCGTGTGATCGGCCCAGTCGATCTGCCGGATGGAGCCGGACAGGATCAGGAAGCCGACCGCGAGCAGCGCCGGGGTGGCGGCCTGGGACGGGACCATCGTGGCGACCGGGGTCAGGAAGAGCGCGACGGCGAAGAGCGCGCCGGTGACCACGTTCGCGAAACCGGTGCGCGCGCCCTCACCGACGCCCGCCGTGGACTCCACGAAGCAGGTGGTCGCGGACGAGGAGGTCGCGCCGCCCGCGGCGACCGCGATGCCGTCGACGAAGAGCACCTTGCTGATGCCCGGCATGTTGCCGTCCTTGTCGGTCAGCTTCGCCTCGTCGCCGATGCCCATGATCGTGCCCATCGCGTCGAAGAAGCACGACAGCAGCACCGTGAAGACGAACAGCACGCCGGTCAGTACGCCGACCTTGCCGAAGCCGCCGAAGAGGCTGACCTGGCCGACGAGCCCGAAGTCGGGGGTCGCGACCGGGTTGCCGGGCCACTTCGGGGTGGTCAGCCCCCAGGAGGGCACCTTGGCCACGGCGTTGATCACCACGGCGACGACCGTCATCGTGACGATGGAGATGAGGATCGCGCCCGGCACCTTGCGCACGATCAGCGCGAGGGTGAGGAGCGTGCCGAGGACGAAGACCAGGACGGGCCAGCCGTCCAGGTGCCCGGTCGCGCCGAGCTGCAGTGGCACGGTCGTCTGGGCGACGTCCGGGATACGCGAGACGAAGCCCGAGTCGACGAGGCCGATCAGCATGATGAACAGGCCGATACCGATCGCGATGCCCTTGCGCAGGCCGAGCGGTACGGCGTTCATGACGCGCTCGCGCAGGCCGGTGGCGACGAGCAGCATCACCACGAGACCCGCGAGCACCACCATGCCCATCGCGTCCGGCCAGGACATCCGGGGCGCCAACTGGAGCGCGACGACGGTGTTGACACCGAGGCCGGCCGCGAGGGCGATGGGTACGTTGCCGATGACGCCCATCAGGAGCGTGGTGAAGGCGGCGGTCAGCGCGGTCGCGGTGACCAGCTGGCCGTTGTCGAGCTGGTGCCCGTACATGTCCTTCGCGCTGCCCAGGATGATCGGGTTCAGCACGATGATGTAGGCCATCGCGAAGAAGGTGGCGAGACCGCCGCGGATCTCGCGCGGCAGGGTGCTGCCGCGCTCGGAGATCTTGAAGTAGCGGTCGAGGGCGCTGCGGGCGGACGCGGGGTCCGGCTCGTCGGGCGCGGAAGCCTTGGCGGGGGCCGAGGTGGGCATCGAGGACCTTTTTGGAGTTTCGTACGAGCAAAAGTGGCCATGGTCAGGCAGATTCAGTATGAACATATGACGGCTTTGGCGCTATCTCCGCGCGTAGACCGCTGGGGCCGTTGCCCTGCTCGGCCCTGCTCGTAAGCTGTCCCCATGGCGAAGTGGACACCGACACACGAGGCACCGGAACCGCTGGAGGGGCCTGTGGTCGCCACCGTCACGGGCGGTGCGATCCTCTGGTTCGTCCTCTTCCTCGTGCAGCTGCCGTTCTACGGCTGGCTCGACGACAACGGCCACCTGTGGTGGCTGTGGACGTGCCTCGCGGGGGCGGGCTTGGGTTTGATCGGCATCTGGTACGTCCGAGGCCGCGAAGCGGCGATCCGCCGGGCGTCTGCGCCGTAGGGGGTGGTCTGCCTCACCCCGGCGGGCCTCCCCACCGTCGGGGGTGGGCAGTCGCATCGCGGGGTGCGGGCCTCCACACCGTCAGGGGTGGGCGGTCGCGTCTACGGTGCGACCTCCACACCGCACGGGGCGGGCGGTCGCGTCGCAGGTGCGGGTCTCCACACCGTCAGGGGTGGGCGGTCGCATCGCAGGTGGGGGCCGGCGGGGTTGGGCCGCGCAGTTCCCCGCGCCCCTGAGAAGCGGGGCTGCTCCCCTGCTTTTCCCCCGGCCCAGCCCCCGTCGGCCCGCAGGCGACATCCGACGCCACGCCCCCACTCACCTAGGGGCGCGGGGAACTGCGCACCCAGCCCCCACCGCCCGCACACGACAGCCAAGGCTGCACCCCACCCACCCAGGGGCGCGGGGAACTGCGCACCCAGCGCCCGCCGGCCCGCACGCCGCAGGCGTTCCTGGCTCGGGCTTTGAGGGGCGCGGGGAACCGCGTGGAGGGGGCGGCGCCAAGACGCCCGTGGACGCTCGCGTCGATGTACTACCACGGCACCACCCCACCTCCTCCCCTGGTCGGATCTTGCCGCACTCACCGGGTGCACCCGCATATCCCCCCGTACCGTCGAAGACATGACGCACATCGACGCGGGCGCCGAACTCGACCCCGTGCACCCCGTCCCGCTGCCCGCAAGCGCGAGCGCAACCGCGAAAGCGAAGGGCCTCACCTCCGCCGAGGTCGCCGACCGCGTCTCCCGGGGCGAGGTCAACGACGTCCCCGTGCGCAGCAGCCGCTCCACCGCCGACATCATCAGAGCCAACGTCTTCACGAGGTTCAACGCCATCATCGGCGTGCTCTGGCTGATCATGATGTTCGTCGCCCCGTTCCAGGACAGCCTGTTCGGCTACGTGATCCTCGCGAACACCGGCATCGGCATCATCCAGGAACTGCGCGCGAAGAAGACCCTGGACTCCCTCGCGGTGATCGGCGAGGCGAGGCCCACCGTCCGCAGGGACGGCACGGCCACCCCCATCGGCACCTCGGAGATCGTGCTGGGCGACCTCATCGAGATCGGCCCCGGCGACAAGATCGTCGTGGACGGCGAGTGCGCGGAGGCCGACGGCCTGGAGATCGACGAGTCCCTGCTCACCGGCGAGGCCGACCCGGTCGTCAAACAACCCGGCGACCAGGTCATGTCGGGCAGTTTCGTGGTCGCGGGCGGTGGCGCGTTCACCGCGACGAAGGTGGGCCGCGAGGCGTACGCCGCGCAACTCGCCGAGGAGGCCAGCCGCTTCACCCTCGTCCACTCCGAACTGCGTACCGGTATCTCCACGATCCTCAAGTACGTCACCTGGATGCTGATCCCGGCCGCCGTGGGCCTCGCCATCACGCAACTCGTCAGCAAGGACAACGACTTCAAGGACTCCATCGCGCGCGCCGTCGGCGGCATCGTGCCCATGGTCCCGGAAGGCCTGGTCCTGCTCACGTCCGTCGCCTTCGCGATAGGCGTCATCAGGCTCGGCCGGAAACAGTGCCTCGTCCAGGAACTCCCGGCCATCGAGGGCCTCGCCCGCGTCGACACGGTCTGCCTCGACAAGACGGGCACGCTCACCGAGGGCGGCATGGACGTCACCGAGCTGCGCCCCCTGGGCGGCGACCGGGACGGCGACGGGGCCGGCGACGAGGCGTACGTACGCGCGGTCCTGGGCGCCCTCGGCGCCTCCGACTCCCGCCCGAACGCGTCCCTCCAGGCCATCATCGACGCCTACCCGGACAGCGGGGACTGGCGCCAGGAGGCCGCACTGCCCTTCTCCTCCGCGCGCAAGTACAGCGGCGCGTCCTTCGTGGAGGACGAGGCCGACGGCCGGGTGACCACCTGGCTGCTGGGCGCCCCGGACGTACTGCTGGCCGACGACGACCCCGTACTCGCGGAGACCGAACAGCTCAACGAGCAGGGGCTACGGGTCCTGCTGCTCGCCCGTGCCGACCGGGCCCTCGACGATCCCCGCGTGCAGGAGGGCGCCCGGCCGGCCGCGCTCGTCGTCCTGGAGCAGCGGCTGCGGCCCGACGCGGCGGACACGCTGCGGTACTTCGACGAGCAGGACGTACGCGCCAAGGTGATCTCCGGCGACAACGCCGTGTCGGTCGGCGCGGTCGCCGCCAAGCTCGGTCTGCCCGGCGCCTCCGCCACGGTCGACGCGCGCCGGTTGCCCGCCGGGCAGGAGGAGATGGCCCAGGCGCTCGACGAGGGCTCGGTGTTCGGGCGGGTCACCCCGCAGCAGAAACGCGAGATGGTGGGCGCGCTCCAGTCGCGCGGCCACACCGTCGCGATGACCGGCGACGGCGTGAACGACGTGCTCGCCCTCAAGGACGCCGACATCGGGGTCGCGATGGGCTCCGGGTCGGAGGCCACCAAGGCGGTCGCCCAGATCGTGCTGCTCAACAACAGCTTCGCGACGCTGCCGTCGGTGGTCGCGGAGGGGCGCCGGGTCATCGGGAACATCACGCGGGTGGCGACGCTGTTCCTGGTCAAGACGGTGTACTCGGTGCTGCTCGCGGTGCTGGTGGTGTGCTTCCAGGTGGAGTACCCGTTCCTGCCGCGGCACTTGACGCTGCTGTCGACGCTGACGATCGGCGTACCGGCGTTCTTCCTGGCGCTGGCGCCCAACAAGGAACGGGCTCGGCCGCATTTCGTGCGCCGGGTGATGCGGTACTCGATCCCGGGCGGGGTGGTGGCGGGGCTGGCGACGTTCACGACGTACCTGCTCGCCCGGCACCACTACACCGGGGAGGGGGCGTTGGACGCGGAGACGAGCGCGGCGACGCTGACGCTGTTCCTGGTGTCGATGTGGGTACTGGCGATCATCGCGCGGCCGTACACGTGGTGGCGGGTGGGTCTGGTGGCAGCGATGGGGCTGGGGTTCCTGCTGGTACTTGTGGTGCCGTGGCTGCAGTCGTTCTTCGCGCTGAAGCTGGTGGGGACCACTATGCCGTGGACTGCCGTCGGGGTGGCGGTGGTGGGGGCGACCACGCTCGAACTGGTCTGGAGATGGGTGGACCACCGCATCCCGGCGTAGCCCGGCGGACGCCCGCCTGCGCAGTTCCCCGCGCCCTTTTGGGGGCGCGGGGAACTGCGCAGCCAGCCACAACGGGCCCTCACCTGGTGAACGGGCCGGGGCCCGGTGTAACGCGTAGGCCCCACGTCCGGGAGGGCGTGGGGCCTGTGGTGCGTGGAGCGGGAGGACGTTACTTCACGTCCACGAAGTCACCCGCGGCCTTGACCGCAGGAGTGGTCGTCGTACCCGCGAAGTTGTACCGGAAGTACCCGTCAGCCGCAGCCTTGACCGTGGTCTTCAGCGCCCCCGCGGACCCGGACTTGACCGTCTTGACGTCCGTGTACGTCGAAGAGCCCTTCTTCTTGAACTGGAGCTTCACCGACTGCACGGTGTACCCCGCGTACTTGTTCGTCTCCCAGTTCGCACGCGTCAGCGCACCCGTGACCGTGATGGTCTTGCCCTTCTTCACGGGCTCCGGCGACGCGTTCACGGTCAGCTTGGAGTAGCGCTGCAGCGAGGTGCTGCCGACCTTCGCCTGCTCGGCGACGCCGACCTTGGTGATGTCGAAGTCGGCGGCGGACGGGTCCTCGCCGTTGAAGGCGATGGCGTAGGCGTTCGCCGACCACGCACCGGCGTCGGAGTTGAACAGCTCACCCTCGCCCGGGTACGCGTCGATGGTGCCCTTGCAGGTGGCGACCGTGGTGGAGACCGCCGTGCAGGTCGGGTACAGGTCACCGAACAGGTAGTTGTCCGGCTCCTCGTACGACCCCTTGTAGATCTCCAGGTCGACGATGAAGTCGGCGGCGTCGATGTCCACGTCGGCGCCGTGCGTCAGCGTGAACGAGGTCGGGACGCTGACCTTCTTGGTGGTGCCGGCCACGATGGCCTTGCCACTGTTGATCTTCACGTTGGAGATGCTCGCGTCGAGGGCGTACGGCGCGTCGGCCGCGGCGGCGGCGACACGGGAGCCGGACTTGGCGGCAGCGGCGTGAGCGGCGTCGAGAACCTTCGCGGTGTCCTCGCGCGAGATCGCCGAGCCGTCCGCCTGTGCGGCGGGCACGGCGAAGGCGGAAAGGGCCAGGGCGCCGGTGACGGCGGCCACGGTGGCACGTATGCGCATGCGTTCCCCTGATGGAGAAAGGGGCCCCGACGGCAGGTCTTCACATTGGGGCCCGAGTGATCGGGGAGTCTGTTGACTCAGGTGATCAGATCCGGGACGGGGGTGAATGGTTGTACGCGTGGTGAATGCTTTGCAAACTCGTGATCACCCCGTCGCCCCGGCCCTCAGTCGAACCAGCGGTCCCGCTCCAGTTCCGCCGTCCTGGACGGGTCCTCAAGGAGTGCGGCGACCTCGAAACGGCGGGGCCACTGCCCGGCCGCCCACGCGAGACCGGCGGCGACGCCTTCGAGCGTGGCGGCGTGCAGCACCCCGTCCCGGGTGCGGCGCCAGTCCAGCTCCGTGCCGTCGACGACCAGCTCCTCGTGCTCGACATAGGTCGCGGGGGTCGAGGGGCCCAGCAGAACCCGTACGGACTCCGGTACGTCGTGTTCCGCGCCCTCGCTGGTCACCTCGCCGGTGACTGACTCGCTGAGGCGCCGGACCTGGAACAGCTCGGCGAGGTCGGCGGCCCGCGCGGGCCGTACCGGGAGCAGGGGCGTGCCCGCCGTGAAGGGCAGCAGGTCGGGCGAGTCGACGACCACGGCGTCGGCCGCGTCCACGACCCGCACCTCGCCGTCCACCACGGCCCGCAACTCGTCCGGCAGGGTCACCTGGTCGGGGTCGAGGTCCGCCAGCGCGCCGTACAGGGCGTGCAGTTGGGCGGCCGAGACCTCGCGGTCTGGGTCGGCCAGCCGGTCCAGCAGCTCGGCGCCGCCGCCCGGTTCGGCGAGCAGCGCGGCCACGGACGTACGGACGCCGAGGGCCCGCAGCACCTGCTCGTCGTCGAAACCGGCCGCGTCGGCGGCGTCGTACAGGCCGTGCAGGAGCGGGTCGCCGCCCTCGGCGCGCAGGCCGGCCGGACGGCGGCCGTCGAGGACGGGGTGGCCGCGCAGCCACCAGGCGGTGTAGGAGCGGATGATCTCGTGCGTGCCGTCCGGCAGCAGGACGCGGACCGGCTGGGTGAGGGCGTCCCGCAGCGGCGGCCGGGAGAGCAGGGCGAGGGCCTCGGGCCAGCGGTCGTCGTCGACGAGGTCGAGGTCGCGCACGGCGACGATCTCGGTCGCGACGGGCGGCACCGGCGATTCGGGCAGGCCGTCCAGGGCGTCCTCGCACCACACGTCCACGGCGTCGAGCAGCCCGGCGTCGTCGGGTTCGGCGAAGTCGCCGTCCCTCGGCTCCAGTTCGTCGGGGTCGAGGACGACGTCCGTGGCGCGTACGAGCTGGAAGTTCGCCAGGACGCCACAGGCGGCGAGCGGCTGCTCGCCCCAGCGTTCGGCCAGTTCGGGGTCGACGGAGGCGAGTTCGTCCTCGCGCATCACCTGGGCGAAGGGGCTGCCGGGCAGGACGAGTTCACCGGCCGGGACGAGTTCGCCCTCGTCGTCGGGGAGCGCGAGGGCACCGAGCCAGGGTTCGTCGCCGGGTTCGAGATCGGCGTCCCGGACGAGCGCGAGGACGGTGTCGGCCAGTTCCTCGGCGTCCGGGGTGGTGTCGTCGTCCCAGGCGCCGCGGTCGTCGTCGAGGGAGCCGGCGACGGCCGCGCGGACCTGCGGGGTGGTGAGGACGGCCCGCGCGGTGGCCGGCAGGGCGCCCAGCTTCTCCAGGAGCGGATGGACGGCGTCCGGATGGGCGACCTTGAGGCCGAGCCGGGCGAGGGCGTCGGGCGCGGCCTGGGCGCCGTCGGCGGTGGGCAGCAGGACCTGCCGGGGGCCGATCGTCGTCCGGCCGTCGGCCAGCGGCACGGGCAGCCCGGACAGCCGGTCCGGGTCGACCCCGGCGAGGCTGTCGTACAGGCGCCGCCACCACTCGGGGGCCTTCTCCAGACCCGCGAGCCGGTCGACCGCCTCGGCCAGCGGGACCCGCGCGACCCCGAGGGTGCGCAGTTCCGCCCGCCGTTCGAGCCCGGCGGGCAGGAGGCTGGGCAGTACTTCCGCGAGTACGCGTACGGTGTCGGCGCCCGCGCCCTCCACGACCTCGGCGTCACGGGGACGCAGGGCCTCGGGCAGGTCGGAGTCCTCGGAGTCGGGTTCGGCGTCGGCGTCCGGCTCGACAGCGGGCGGCAGGAAGGCGGTGCGCGGCAGCCGTTCGAGGATCGCCTGCCGCAGGGCCCCGTCCAGTTCGCCCTTGCCGAGCGGGCCCGGCACCAGGCCGATGATCCCGGCCGTCACGGGCCGCCAGGCGGCGAGCAGTTCCACGTACGCCTCCGCCGCGCGCCGCACCAGGAAGTCGGTCAGCGGGCCGGGGGCGGCGTGGCGGCGGGTGGTGTCGAGCGGCAGCGAGGCGATGAGCAGCGCGGGTACGCCGAGGGGTTCGTCGCTGGGGGTGGGCGCGTGCACGACGGGGCCCGTGCGGGGGCGGCCCGGGGTGCCGTCGGCGTCGACCGGGACGGCCCAGGTGACCGACCAGTGGGGGCGCAGGCGCTCCTCGACGGGCCGGTCGGCGAGCAGGGCGGGCTCCAGGGACCCGTGCGCGGAGACGGTACGCCACCGGGTCGTCCCGTCGCGGGAGTCCTCCACGACCACATCGACCACACCGACCGCACCGCCGTCGTCCTCGGCGCGCCGCCGGACGGTCCGTACGCCGCCGTCGCCGGTCTCGACGACCACTTCCTCAAGGCCGGGCAGGGCGAGCAGCAGGGCGTCGTCGACGCCGTCGAGGAGCCGTTCGGCGAGCGCTTCGGCGGCGGGGTCCCTCAGCGGCAGGACGACGACACTGTCGTACGAGTCCGGCGCGGAGCCCTCGGCCGCGAACGGCAGCCTGAGCAGCGGCACATGGCCGTCGCGGCGGCGCAGTTCGTCGCCGAGACCGGGGCTGTTGCGGGCGGTGTCGACGGCGAGGTCGCGGGCCTCGGCGAGGGACCAGCGGACGCCGCCGTGCCTGCCGAGGAGGGCGGGTTCGTCGGTGACGGCGAGGACGGCCGCGAAGCCGACGCCGAAGCGGCCGACCGCGCTGTCGCTGTCGTCGCGCTTGGCGGAGGCGCGCAGGGTGGAGAGGGATTCGACGCCGGTGGCGTCCAGGGGGGCGCCGGTGTTGGCGGCGGCGAGGACTCCGTCGCGGAGGGTGAGGCGCAGACGGCCGGGGACGCCGGCGCGGGAGGCCGCGTCGGCGGCGTTCTGGGCGAGCTCGACGACGAGGCGGTCGCGGTAGCCGCCGAGGACGAGGTCCTCCTCGGAGTTCGCGTCCTCGCGGAACCGCGCCGGGCTCGTCGCCCAGGCGTCCAGCACCCCGCGTCGCAGCCGGGCCGACCCGAACGGGTCCGCGCCGTCGGCAGCCGGTCGCACGAAGTTGCTCACGCTTGACACTCCCTCATCGTCGTACGCCCGCGCGCATCGGGCGGCCGCCGCAAGAAGGTACCGCGCGGGTCTCTTGGCAGGGGGCCAGGGTTGTGGGCGTCGGGGGACGGGCCGGTCGTCGGGTGCGGGCCGTGTGTGCGCGGCTGCGCGGTTCCCCGCGCCCCAAAAAGCCAAAGACTGCGCCGTTCCCCGCGCCCCCAAGAAGCCAAGCAGCCGACCCGCCCCCGTCAGGGGCGCGGGGAACTGCGCAGCCAGCACACACAACCCGCACATCACAGGCGGGGCCCAGCCCCAACTAAGGGGCGCGGGGAACGGCGCAATCTTTTCGCCTTGGGGCGCCGGGGGGGGGGACGGCCAAGGGGCGCGGGGAACGGCGCAGTCCTTTGGGTTTTTGGCGTCAGGGACTGCGCGGCCAGCACACACAACCCGCACATCACAGCCGGGGCCCAGCCCCGATGAGGGGCGCGGGGAACGGCGCAATCTTTTGGCCTTGGGGCGCCGGGGGGACGGCCAAGGGGCGCGGGGAACGGCGCAGTCTTTTGGGTTTTTGGCGGCAGGGACGGCGCGGCCAGCACACACAACCCGCACATCACAAGCGGGGCCCAGCCCCGATAAGGGGCGCGGGGAACGGCGCAATCTTTTCGCCTTGGGCGCGGGAGGCGGCGCGATCGGGCCGAGGCGACCCCGCGCCACGGCCGAGGCCGGCCCGAACAGGCCAGCCGGCCAGCCGCTAGCTGTGGCCGTACTCCGACGCCGAGCCGTCCGGCCCCACCGGAACCGAGCCCGAGTCCGGCGAAGGACGAAGCGGGAACGGATCCACCCGCGTCTCGTCGATCACCGGCGGCGCAGGCCGCGCAGGCGTAGGCATGACCGCCGCCTCGGAATGCCCCCCACACCCGTAGGACAACGCGACCACCCGCCCGTCCGCAGGCGAGAACTCATTCGCACACACACCGAACGCCTGTCCGAGCGACCCCCCGATGGGGTTCAGGAACCCACAGCTGACACACGTCGCGGGAGCGGCCTGCGCCATCGCGGTCTTCGCCCCGTACGACTCCTCCCACCGGTCCGCCGCGACATGCAGCCCGTACCGGGACAGCACGCGCGCCCGCCGCATCCCCAGCTCCTCGGCCACGGACGCGATCGACCCGCGGGACGGCACGAGCGGCAGCGCGGCCGGCGCCTGCGGCGTGATCTCGGCGTCCTCCGCCTCGGCCAGCTGGGCCATCTCCTCGGAGATCGGCGCGTTCGGAGCGGGCTCGTCCTCGCCGGAGTAACCGGGTTCCAGACGCAGGTCCTCCGCGTCCGTGGGCAGCAGGTCCCCGGGACCCATGTCCCCGGGCCGGAGCCGCTCGCTCCACGGCACCCACTCGGGTGCCAGCAGGGCGTCGGAGCCGGGCAGCAGCACGGTCTCGTCGAGGGTGACGACCTTCGCCCGGGAGGCCCGGGCCACGGTCACGGCCCACCGCCAGCCGCGGTAGCCCATCTCCTTGCACTCGAAGAAGTGCGTGACGACGCGGTCCCCTTCACTGACCAGTCCCGCGTGCTCCCCCACCACGCCGGGAGCGGCGGCCTCCTCGGCGGCTGCCCGGGCGAGGTCCACGGCCTCGGCACACAGACGGTCGGGGGTTCGGCTTCGCGTTGTCGCGCTCACAGGTATCGCTTCTCTCCTACGCCGTCTCACGAGTGCGCCATCCCTCGACGGGGGTGCGGACGGAGCGGACCGGAGGGCCGCGTCGACGTCCGCGCCCGATCGCACTCGGGCGCACCTACGTCATCCATTCTGCGGGATGACCGAGAGGCGCGCGGCCGAGAACAACCGCCGCGGGCGCGCTACGCACGCTACCGTCTCGTCGGCGCTGGGCCTACACCGGCGTTGCCTTCATACTGTCGCGGCGTTTCCCGGACCGGGTGCGCGAGCCACTCAGGACCGGCTCCACGGGACGCTTCCGGCAGGGTGCGCGGGGCGCTCACGGCCGGTGCGCGACGCGCCCTTCGCGCATGTCCGGCACCCGGTCCACCGCGCCCACTCAGCCGCTATACGGGCGGTAACCGCGCTACATCCGCCGTTCTCGGGGCACTATTGCGGAGTGGCAGCCGCGAGGTCGCCCCAAGGCGCCACCGGAATCGGTGGGACCGGGGCAGGACGTAAGAGCGGGTCGGGTCCGGTGCGCGGGGCCGTCCGTTCCGTCGGGCATGCCCTGCACCTGCCGTTCAGCGGTACGGCGAGAGGCATCAGAAAAGCGACACACGCGCACGGCGCGGGCGAGTCGGGCCTCGGAAAACTGATCGAGCTGCACGGGGTGAACGGCGCGGGCGACATGTTGATCACCGTCGCGCTCGCCTCGACGGTCTTCTTCTCGGTCCCGACGGACGAGGCCCGCGGCCGGGTGGCGCTCTACCTGGCGATCACGATGGCCCCGTTCACGCTGCTCGCCCCGGTCATCGGCCCCCTCCTGGACCGCCTCCCGCACGGCCGGCGCGCCGCGATGGCGGGCGCGTTCATGGCGCGCGCGTTCATGGCCCTGCTGCTGTCGGGCGCGGTCGTCACGGGCAGCATCGAGCTGTACCCGGCGGCCCTCGGCGTCCTGGTGGCCTCGAAGGCGTACGGCGTGGTCAGAAGCGCCGTGGTGCCCCGGCTCCTGCCCCCCGCGTTCTCCCTGGTGAAGGCGAACTCACGGGTCACGCTCGGCGGTCTGCTGGCGACGGGCGTGGCGGCCCCGATCGGAGCGGGCCTCCAGGCCCTCGGCCCCCGCTATCCGCTCTACGGCGCCTTCCTGATCTTCGTGGCGGGTACGTTCCTGTCGTTCTCCCTGCCCCACAAGGTCGACTCCGCCAAGGGTGAGGACAAGGCCCTGCTCGCGGCGGACGAGCAGCATCTGCACGGGCCGCACCTCAAGCAGCCCAAGCGCCCGGGGCTGCGTACGGTCGGTACGGCGGTCACGCACGCGCTCGCCGCGAACGCCGCGCTGCGCGGGCTCTCCGGGTTCCTGATCTTCTTCCTGGCGTTCCTGCTGCGCGAGCACCCCCTCGCGGGCGCCAGCGCGGCGGTCTCACTGACCATCGTCGGCGTGTCGGCGGGCGTGGGCAACGCGCTGGGCACGGCGGTCGGGGCGGCCCTGAGATCCCGGGCGCCGGAGCTGATCATCGTCACCGTGGTCGCGGTGGTGCTCGGCGTGGCGATCACGGCGGCGGTGTTCTTCGGGGTGCTCCTGGTGGCGGTGCTCGCCGCGTTCGCCGGGTTCGCCCAGGCGCTGTCCAAGCTGTCCCTGGACGCACTGATCCAGCGTGACGTACCGGAACTGGTGCGCACGTCCGCGTTCGCGCGCTCGGAGACGATCCTTCAGATGGCCTGGGTGGTCGGCGGGGCGATCGGTATAGCGCTGCCGCTCATCGGCACGCTCGGGATGGCGGTGGCCGCCGGAATCATCGCGCTCGGCTGGCTCACCACGGTCCGCGGACTGCTGAGCGCGGCCCGGCACAGCGGCCGGCAACACGCCCACGTCTCCTGAGCCGACCGCCCCACCGTCCGACCCGCCCGCCGCCCCCGCCGTCCGCCTCACCGGCCGACCCGCCGACCGACCCACCGGCCGACCCGCCGACCGACCCACCGGCCCACCGGCCGACCGCCCGCCGGTAGACCCACCTCCCGACCCGCCAGCCGGGCCCCACCCCATCGCCACCGTCGCCACCGTCGCGATCCGCCGCCACCCGTCACCGCCCGATCACCGCCTGGCCGCCGCCCGATCGCAGCCTGACGGCCGCCCGATCGCCGTCTGATCACCACGCGGCCGACGCCCGACCCGCGCCCGACCCGCGCGTGATCAGCACCCGGCCAATACCCGACCAGCGCTTGATCGGCGCTTGATCGGCGCTCGTTCGCCGCTCGATCGGCGTCCGCGGCACGCCGCATAGCCCACCCACATAGCCGGGCCGCGCGACCCGCCCGATAACCTTCGCCCATGAGCTCCCAGCGTCCCCTTGCGCGCCGTCGCCGCGCCGTCGCCGCCGCAAGTGCCGTTTCCGCCGGACTTCTCGTGCTGTCCGCCTGCGACAAGCCGACGCCGATGGCCACGGTCACGGTCGGCAAGAACTCGGTCAGCGTCGAGGCCGAGTGCTACGAGGACGGCAAGACCATCGGCAAGGAGGAAGCGACCAAGTGCGCCCTCAAGAAGTCCTCCGACACGATCAGCGTCTCGCAGGGTGAGACGCTGCGCATCGGCGTCGACCCGGAGATCGCCGACGAGGGCTGGGCCTTGTGGCTCAACGGCCAGCAGGTCACCTCCCCCTTCAAGAAGACGTACTACGCCTTCGAGGGCGTCGACCTCTTCGCCGAGCAGTCGGGCCAGGCCGCCCCGAAGACGATCTACATCAGCGTCGTCCAGCAGAACAAGGCCGGCACGCAGGTCAAGGGCGTCTGGAACTTCAAGCTTGAGAACGCGGACGCCTGAGCCCCCGCTGAGCCGCCCGATCCTCATGGAGCGCCGCTCATGCGTGTCCTCGTAACCACCGCGGTCCCCGCCGAACGGGACGCGGTGGCCGCGGCGTTCACGGCCCCCGGGCCCGCGTCGGCGTCGGCGCACACGGTTCCGGGAGCGGTCCTGAGCCGGGTGGCGCTCCCGGCGCCCTCGGGGGGCGGTGACCAACTCGTCCTCGATCTTCTCGCCGGTGGCGTGGGCCCGGCGGCCGCCGCCGCGTCGACCGCCGCCGCGCTCACCGCGGCCACGCTGAACGGTGAGCCGTACGACGTGGTCGTCTCCGCCGGTATCGGCGGCGGCTTCCAGCCCGACGCACCCGTCGGATCGCTCGTCCTCGCCGACGAGATCACCGTCGCGGACCTCGGCGCCGAGACGACGGAGACCGCAGGGGCTGCGGGGGCTGCGGGGGCCACAGGAACCCCTGAGGTCCCTGAGCCCGCCCACGGGTTCATCCCGGTCACCGAACTGGGGTTCGGGACCGTCACGCACCGGCCGCCGAATTCACTCGTACGAGAGATCGCGGCCGTCACAGGAGCACGTCAGGGGTCCGTCCTCACCGTCAGCACGGTGACCGGAAGCGCGGCGCGCGCGGTGGAGCTGCGCCGCCGCCACCCGAGGGCGCTCGCCGAGGCCATGGAGGGCTTCGGGGTGGCGGAGGCGGCCTCGGCGCACGGCGTCCCCGTCCTGGAGATCCGTGCCGTGTCCAATCCCGTGGGCCCCCGGGACCGCGCCGCCTGGCGGATCGGGGAGGCCCTCGCGGCACTCACCGGGGCCTTCGGGAAGCTTGCGCCCGTACTGGAGAGTTGGAACCCACATGACCTCACCCACTGAGCCCACGCGGAACACGCAGACCTCGCCGACCTCGCAGCCCGCGCGGAACACGCAGACACAGCCGCTGAAGATCGCGTACTCGCCCTGTCCGAACGACACCTTCGTCTTCGACGCCTGGGCGCACGGCCGGATCCCGGGGGCGCCCGCGCTGGACGTGACGTTCGCGGACATCGACATCACCAACGGCATGGCCGAACGCGGCGAGTTCGACGTCCTGAAGGTGTCGTACGCCGTCCTGCCGTACGTGCTGGACGAATGGGCCCTGCTGCCCTGCGGGGGCGCTCTGGGGCGGGGCTGCGGGCCGCTGGTCCTCACCCGGGAGCCGGGTGTGGACCTCACCGGCCGCACGGTCGCGGTGCCGAGCGAGAGGTCGACCGCGTACATGCTGTTCCGCCTGTGGGCCGCGGACACGGTGCCCGGCGGGGTCGGCGAGATCGTGGTCATGCCGTTCCACGAGATCATGCCCGCGGTACGGGACGGCAAGGTGGACGCCGGACTGGTCATCCACGAGGCCCGTTTCACGTACCAGAACTACGGCCTGCACAAGCTCGCGGACATGGGCGAGCACTGGGAGCGCACGACGGGCCTGCCGATCCCGCTGGGCGCGATCATCGCCAGGCGGTCACTGGGCGAGGCCACGCTGGAGCTGCTCGCCGAGTCCGCCCGGGCGTCCGTGCGCGCGGCCTGGGACGAACCCGAGGTCTCCCGCCCCTACGTGATGGAACACGCGCAGGAGATGGACGCGTCGGTCGCCGACCAGCACATCGGGCTGTACGTCAACGAGTTCACGGCGGATCTGGGTGAGGACGGTTACGCGGCGGTCCGCGGTCTGCTCACGCGGGCGGCGGCCGAGGGGCTCGTGCCCGCTCTCGCGCCGGGGGCGCTGCGGTTTCCCTGACCGGGAGCGTGAGGGGCGTCTTACAGACCGGATTGCGGGTGCGGGTGCGGGTGCGGTCCGGGTGCGGGTCCGGTGAGGGCCGGTCGCGTAGTTCCCCGCGCCGGTCGCGCAGTTCCCCGCGCCCCTGAAAGCGGGGCTGCGCCCACGGGGGCGCAGCCCGGCGTGCTAGACGTCCAACTGGTCGGCCACCGCGCGCAGAAGGCCCGCGATCTTTTTCCCCGAGGCCTTGTCGGGGTAGCGGCCCCTCTCCAGCATCGGGGTGATGTTTTCCAGGAGGGTCGTCAAATCCTGGACGATGGACGCCAGTTCGTCGGGCTTGCGGCGCTGGGCCGCCGCGACCGAGGGCGTGGGGTCCAGGAGCGTCACCGAGAGTGCCTGGTCACCGCGCTGTCCGGCGACCACTCCGAACTCCACGCGCTGACCCGGCTTGAGAACATCGACTCCGGCGGGCAGGACCGAGGAATGAACGAAGACGTCGCCGCCGTCGTCGCGGGAGAGAAAGCCGAAGCCCTTCTCACTGTTGAACCACTTGACCTTGCCGGTAGGCACGTCTGTCCTCGTCCTCGTACTCGTCGGAAACTGCGTCGGAAAGACTTCAAGACTTCGGCTGAAACTGCTCGGGAAACAGGTCCGTACAGCACTACAGCGGGTCGTCGGACCCGCCGGTACCAAGGCTAATGGTCCGGCGGCTGCTGACAAGACGTCGCCGGATTGTTCCTCAGGGCAGGGAACTACCCTGGTCGAGTGCGTGACAAAACCCAACCGAATTCCGCCGCGGCCGGAGAACGACTCATCCGTGCCGGTGCCATCGTGTTCTTCGTCGGAGCTGTGGCCACTCTGGTCACCGTGGCCCCGCTGCTGCTCGACACGACGCCCTTTCCTACGTACATGTTCGGTCTGAGCATGTTGATGGGCGTCGGATTCCTCATCGCGGGAGCGGGGGTGTTCCAGTCGATCGCGGACGGCCGCCGACAGGCGCGCGGGAGTTCGTGACCGCTCGGCGCTCGCCTACCGGTGGGCCGCCAGCCAGGCCGGGAACTCCAGCAGGTCCGTGAGGACCACGTCGGCGCCGGCCGCGCGCAGTTCGTCCTCGTCGCACGGGCCGGTGGCCACCGCGACGGACAGTGCTCCGGCGGTACGCGCGCCGCGTACGTCGCCGGTGTGGTCGCCCACGTAGACGCCCGCGTCGTACTCGCGCAGGGCTTCCGCCTTGCGCTCGGCCCACAGGTCGCCGATGACCGCGTCGGCGTCGATGCCGAGATGGCCAAGATGCAGCTTGGCGTTCGGCTCGTACTTGGCGGTGACGACGATCGCCCGGCCCCCGGCCGCCCGTACCGCCGCTATCGCCTCACGGGCGCCGGGCATCGCGGGCGTCGGAGCGATGGCGTGGGCGGGATACATCTCCCGGTAGACGTCCGCCATGGCCGGGACCTCTTCGGCCGGAAACCAGTTGACCAACTCCTCCGCGAGCGGCGGCCCGAGCCGGGTGACGGCCAGATCGGCGTCGATGAAGGTTCCCGTCCGCGCGGAAAGGGCCTGATAACAGGCCCGGATACCGGGCCGGGAGTCGATAAGGGTCATGTCGAGGTCAAAGCCGACGGTCAGCACAGGAGAAGTCATATGGCTCATTGTGCCCATCCGGCACGGCGCTCAGAACTCCACAGGGGCCGGGGTCTTTCAGGGGTGCGGGGAACCGCGCGAGCGGCCCCCACCGGAGTCGCACCGGACAAGCGGCCCACTTGCCGGCCAGGAAGGACGGCCGGATCGTCCGCGCCCGTGGTCGCCGCCGGGAAGGGCCGGGCCGGTGGGGCCGGCCCGGAAGGAGCCGTCACTTCCGGAGCCGTCACCTCCGGCGCTGCGACCGCCACACCAGGTACAGCGCCGAAGCGATCGCCGCGCTCCGCAGGACCCACGGCCAGGTCTCGGCGATCGCGTCGCTCATCTGGTCCTGCGCGATCGGCTCGCCCCAGCGCCCCTCCGTACGGCCCCAGATCCAGACGATGCCGCCCGAGGCGACGATGCCGGGTACGACGAGGACGGCCCACTTCGCCTCGGTGGGGCTCAGGCGGCGCGAGAGGTAGGCGATGAGCCAGCCGAGGCCCAGCATGACGAGGTTGCCCATGACCGCGCCGGCGACCAGGAGGGCTGCGGCGAGCAGCAGCAGGGGGTTGGACCAGCCGCCGCCGACACCGCCACCGCCGCCGAGGGGGCGCAGGCGGGGGAGGTAGCGACGGCGTACGCGCCCGGCGGGCTCGGCCTCGACGACCTCCGCCGCGGCGGCCTTCGGCTCCGGGTCGCCCGGTTTCTCGGCCTTGTCGGGTTCGTCGAGCGGCGGCGGCTTGAACATCTCCGGGATCTCCACGCCGCCCGTGAACCCCGGCACGCTGTCCGTCGCCCCGAACGGGCCGTTCTCCACCCGCCACCAGTCGGGCTGGGGCCCGGTGCCCAGCTCTTCCGTGCTGGCGAGATGGGGCGGGGTGGGCGGGGAGCCGACCATCCCGGTGGACTCCGACTCGGCGAGCTCCCGCTTGGCGAGTTCCGGGTTGGCGGAGCGCGGCCGGGGCACCGCGCGGCGCAGGCGCCTGGGGCGGGGTGCCGGTTCCTGGGCGCGCTGCGCGGGGACGGCGGACCGCTTGGGCGGGGAGGGAGTCGCGCCGACGCCCTTGTCCGTACTCGCGCCCGTACCCGTACCTGCGCTCGCACCCGTACCCGCACCTGTACCCGTGCTGTCGGTCCGGGAGTTGGCGGCCGCTACCACCGACTCGGGGGTGCCGATCCGGTCGAGGATGCGGCGGACCGCGGCCGGGCTGTCGAGGGTCGCCTTGGTCCGGCGCCGGTCGATCTCGCCGCGCAGCTCGGACACGAGCCGCATACGCGTCCCCGACGGCAGCTGCCTCTGCTGGGCCAGGTCGCCGACCCGGCTCAGATAGTCGAATACGAGCTGGTCGCTCTCGATCCCCACGAAGTCCCCTCCGGGGCGCCCGCGTTGTCATTTCCCCGTCCGACCGACGGTACCTCGCCCGCCGCCGGTGGCGGGTCCCGGCACGACCATGGCTCACGCCAACGGGAACGGCGGCGGGGCCCCACCCGCTACCGTGGATCGGATGAGCGTCCAGGAGCAGTCGTCAGAGGAGCCCGGCGGGGCTTCCACAGAGGAGCCCGCCCCCGCCGGGGCACACCCTCGTTCGCTCGCGGAGGACCTGCGGGCCCGCGACGACTCCTCCCTGTCCGCGCTGCTGCGGGCCCGCCCCGACCTCATCACTCCCGTACCGACCGATCTGACCCAGCTGGCCACCCGGGCCGGTACGCGGGCCTCCGTGATCCGGGCCCTGGAGCGCCTGGACCGGTTCGCCCTGCAGACCGCGGAGGCGCTGGCCGTGGCCCCGGAACCGGCGCCGTACGGCACGCTCCGGGACCTGCTGGCGGGCGACGCGGGCGACCCGGTGGTCGTCGAGGCGCTGCCGCGCGCCGTGGCCGTCCTGCGCGAGCAGGCCCTGGTGTGGGGTTCGGACGACCGGCTGCGGCTGGTGCGCACGGCCCGCGAACTGCTCGCGCCCTCGCCGCAGCACCCCTCCCCGACGGGTCTCGGCCCGACGGTCGCGGAGGCCACCACGGGCATGTCCCCGGGCCGGATCCAGGAACTCCTGACGACGGCCGGACTGCCCACGACGCACGACGCGGTGTCCGCCGTGGAGTCGCTCACGGAGCTCTTCACCGACCGGACCCGGATGTCCGCCCTGCTCGACTCGGCCCCGCCGGAGTCCCTGGAGGTCCTGTCCCGGCTGGTCTGGGGGCCGCCGTACGGCCAGGTGACCGCCGATCCGGCGGCCCGGCTGCGCTGGCTCCTCGACCGCGGGCTGCTGCTGCCGACGGCACCCGGCACGGTCGTACTCCCCCGCGAGGTGGCCCTCCATCTGCGCGCGGGACGGGCGCACCAGAAGACCGAACCGCTCCCTCCGCCGGTCGAGCCGGTGTCCGTGCACCGTCCACAGGTTGTGGACAGTACGGCGGCCGGACAGGCGTACACGGCGCTCGCCACCGTCGAGGAGCTGCTGAAGGACTGGGACGAGGGCGGCCCGTCGGCGCTGCGCGCGGGCGGTCTGAGCGTGCGCGACCTGAAGCGGACGGCCGTGGCCCTGGACGTACCGGAGCCGGTCGCCGCCTTCTGGGTGGAACTCGCCTACGCGGCCGGCCTGCTGGCCCCGGACGGCGAGGCCGACGAACGGTACGCGGCGACGCCCGCCTACGACGAGTGGCTGGAGCTCCCGGCGGCCGAGCGCTGGACGCGGCTGGCCACGGCCTGGCTGTCGGCGACCCGCACGGCGGGCGTGGTCGGCGGACGCGACACCAAGGAACGCACCCTGGCGGCGCTCGGCCCGGGACTGGACCGCTCGGCGGCGCCCGAGGTCCGGCACCGGGTCCTCTCGCTGCTCGCCGCGCTGCCCGAGGGCGGCTCCGCGTCCCCCGACGCCCTCGTCGCCCGCCTCCACTGGGAACGCGCCCTGCGCGGCGCCGCCTCCTCGGACGACCTGCGGTCCCGTATCGCCCGGTGGACGCTGACCGAGGCCGAGTCCCTGGGGATCACCGGCAGGGGCGCGCTGTCCGCGCACGGACGGGCGCTCATGGGGGCGCCGCCCGGCGCCGCCGCCCCGGAGTCGGCGGGCGGCCCGGCGTCCGCCGCCGGCGGCCCCGGCGACAAACTCCCCGTCCACCACCGGCATCTCCACCCCCCGGTGTCCCCGCCGGAACCCCGCTCCCCCGCCGAACTGGCCTCCGCCGCCGCCCTCGCCGGCCGGCTGCTGGCGCCGCTCCTTCCCGAGCCCCTCGATCACGTCCTCCTCCAGGCGGACCTGACGGCGGTGGCCCCGGGTCCGCTGCGCCGCCCGCTGGCCGATGTGCTGGACGTCCTCGCGGACGTGGAGTCCAAGGGCGGGGCCACGGTCTACCGCTTCACACCGGGCTCGGTCCGCCGCGCCCTGGACGCGGGCCGCTCGGCCTCCGACCTCCAGGCGTTCCTCACCGCCCACTCCCGTACGCCGGTACCGCAGCCGCTCGCCTACCTGATCGACGACGTGGCACGCCGCCACGGCCACCTGCGGATCGGCGCGGCGTCGGCGTACGTGCGCTGCGACGACGACGCGGTCCTGAACGAGATCATCGCCGACAAGCGTGCGCAGGGGCTGCGGCTGCGCCGGCTCGCACCCACGGTGCTGGCCGCGCAGGCCGATCCGGCCACGCTCCTCGAAGGGCTGCGCGCGATGGGCTTCGCGCCGGCCGCCGAGTCCGCCGAGGGCGATGTGCTGATCACCCGCGCGCACGCGCACCGCACGCCCCCGCGCACGGCGCCCGAGCCGGTCCCGGACGGACCGCCGGCCCCCGACACCACCCTGCTGGGCGCCGCGATCCGGGCCATCCGCGCGGGCGACCTGGCCTCCACGACCCCGCGCAAGCCGTCCTCGTCCGGCTCCGCCGGTTCAGCCGGTGCCGGTGCCTCCGCCGGTTCCGACCGGAACGGCGCGCTCCCGCGCACCACCTCCGCCGAGACCCTCGCCACCATGCAGGCCGCCGTCCTCACCGGCGGCACCCTGTGGATCGGTTACGTGAACGCCGAGGGCGCCGCCAGCCAGCGCGTGATCGCCCCCGTCCGGGTGGAGGGCGGCTTCGTCACGGCGTACGACCACACCGCGGACGAGGTCAGGACGTACCCCCTGCACCGGGTGACGGGTGTGGCGGAACTGGCGGACGACCAGGCCTGAGCCCGCTCGCCCGCCGGGCCCCGGCTCACTCGTCCGGGTGTAGGCGGTGGTTCATGCGCGCCACGCCGGACACTTCCCACCCATGAGGGACCTTGCGGGTTCTGCGGCATTCCCCGGCGAGCCGTTGGGCAGCCACTGGGCGTCCTGCTCACGCAACGAACCCACGCGAAGAAGAGGGAATCCCATGCGTACTGCCCGTCGTGTCGCCACCGTCCTGATCGGTACCGCCGCGCTGCTCGGCGCACTCGCCTCACAGGCCGCGGCGATCGGTATCGATCTCGGCGGGGGCCTGACGCTCTGAGCCGCCCTGACGCGCCTCGTCCGTCGTACCCCGTGAGCCCCGATCCCCCGTAAGCCTCGACTCGACTCGTACGGCTCATACGGCTCGTACGGCTGGCTCATACAGCTCGTATGCCTCGTACATCTCGTGTGCCTCGTACGTCCCGCGGGCCGGACCCGGCCGTTCCGGGGCCGGCCCGCGTGCTCCGTCGCCCCCTCCGTCGTCCTCTCCCTGGGCCCCGCCCCGGGCTCAGCAGCACCCGAAAGGTTCCGTAGCTCTCATGCGTCCCATCCGCCTCATGCTGCAACCCGCCTGTCCCGCGGCCTCCGTGCCCTCCGTGAGCCCTGAGCGCCGCACCCACCACGCGCGCACCGCGGCCACGGTCGCCCTCATCGCCTCGGCCGTGCTCATCGGCGTACTGGCCCCGCAGGCCGCCGCGGCCCGGGCCGCCGCCCGGGCTCCCCAGTCCGCCCCGGTCATCTCGACCGCCTCGTCCGCGCTGCCCCTGCCTCTGCCGGCGACCGCCGTCGAACCGCTGGTGACCGAGGGGATCGGCATCGAGGGGCCGCTGATCAACAACCTCACTCTGCCCACGCTGCGGTGACCCGGCGCAGCCGGTAGCTGTCCCCTTCGAGACGCACGATCTCCGCGTGGTGCGCCAGCCGGTCGACCATCGCGGGGGCGGCACCGCCGAAGACCTCCTCCCAGCGGCCGAGCGGGCGGTCGGTGGTCACGATCAGGGAGGACCGCTCGTAGCGGTGCGCGACCAGCTGGAAGAAGAGCTGGGCGGTGTCCGGGTCGAACGGGGTGTAACCGACCTCGTCGACGATGAGGAGCGGGCAGGCGTCCAGGTCCGCGAGTTCCTCGGCGAGGCGGCCGGCCGACCGGGCCCCCGCCAGCCGTGCGGCCCACTGCGCCGCGGTCGCGAAGAGCACCTGGTGGCCCGACTGGCACGCGCGCACGCCGAGACCGACGGCGAGATGCGTCTTGCCGGTGCCGGGCGGGCCGACGAACACCACGTTGCGCCGGGCCTTGACGAAGTCCAGGCCGCCGAGCCGGCCCAGGGCCTCCCGGTCGAACACCCGGGGGTACTCGTCGTCGAACTCCTCCAGCAGCTTCCGGGCGGGGAAACGGGCGTCACGGATCCGGGCCTCGACCCCGGGCTCGGCGGAGTCGTACACGTCGTAGGGCTCGTGCGAGTCGAACGGGGAGGAGACCGTCTGCGCCGGGATGGGGGCGGTGCCGTGCGCGGCGGACGGGCTCACGCCCGGGAGGGAACCCCGTGCCGCGGGCACGGCCCTGGCCGAGAAAGCGAACTCGGCCGGGGCGGAGGGGGTGGCGGGGGTGGCGGGGCCGGAAGGGCCGGAGGGTGCAGAGGGGGCGGAGGGGGCGGAGGCCTCGTATCCGGCCCCCCTTGCGGCGCCCTCGGGTCCGATCCCGTGCCCGTCCCCCAGCCCGGGTACGAGCCCATGTCCTCGGTGCAGGCGTTCCCCGTGCGCCGCCATCGGTCCCGACATGTACGCCAGGATCGCCGCCGAGGCGATGAACGCCATGTGGATGACCGTGCCCCACAGCAGCGAGTGGTGCGAGGTGTGGTGCACGTCCACGAACATCTGGAGCAGGTGCACGGACGAGATGCCCACGATGGCGGTGGCGAGCTTCACCTTCAGCACGTTGGAATTGACGTGCGAGAGCCATTCCGGCTGGTCCCGGTGGCCCTGGAGACCGATGCGCGAGACGAACGTCTCGTAACCGCCGACGATCACCATGATCAGCAGATTGGCGATCATGACGACGTCGACGAGTTTCAGGACGGCGAGCATCACGTACGTCTCGTCCGCCTGCCCGGTCACGCTCCTGATGATTAAAGTCCACAGCTCTCTGAAGAACTTGTAGACGTACACACCCTGCGCGGCCACCAGCCCGAAGTACAGCGGGGCCTGGAGCCAGCGGGTGGCGAAGAGCGAGTAACCGAGGATCGCGCTCGGCTGCGAGGGGCGGGGCGACGGCTCCGGCGACGGCTCGGGCGGCGGGACATGGCCGTGATGAGGCAACAGTGACTCTCCCTGGGCGGCGAACCGGGCGGTGACCTGGAGCGGTGACCTGCGGGATCGCCATTCTTCGGGGCGGCGACCGTAAATCTGAATTCCCACCACTCATTGGAATTAATAGACATCCAGTAGGACAGGACCGGGGGCGGCGGTCGTTCGCGACAGCGGGCACCGGCCATCAGGCACACTGGACGTTTGGCCGTGCACATCGCACGGCTGTGCAGAAGGGGACGCGCGTGAATGGTCCACTCATCGTCCAGTCCGACAAGACCCTGCTCCTGGAGGTCGACCACGAGCTGGCGGACGAGTGCCGCCGGGTCATCGCTCCCTTCGCCGAGCTGGAGCGTGCGCCCGAGCACATCCACACCTACCGGGTGACCCCGCTCGGGCTGTGGAACGCGCGCGCGGCCGGACACGACGCCGAGCAGGTCGTGGACGCGCTCGTGCAGTACAGCCGTTATCCCGTGCCGCACGCGCTGCTGGTCGACATCGCGGAGACGATGGGCCGCTACGGGCGTCTCACGCTGAGCAAGCACCCGGCCCACGGGCTCGTCCTGACCACCACCGACCGGCCCGTCCTGGAGGAGATCCTGCGCTCGAAGCGGATCACCCCGCTCGTGGGCGCCCGGCTCGACCCGGACACCGTGGCCGTGCACCCCTCGGAGCGGGGGCAGATCAAGCAGACGCTGCTGAAGCTGGGCTGGCCGGCCGAGGACCTCGCCGGGTACGTGGACGGGGAGGCGCACGCCATCGGCCTCGCCGAGGACGGCTGGTCCCTGCGGCCCTACCAGAAGCAGGCGGTCGAGAACTTCTGGCACGGCGGGTCGGGCGTCGTCGTACTCCCCTGTGGCGCCGGCAAGACGCTGGTCGGCGCGGGTGCCATGGCCGAGGCGAAGGCCACCACGCTCATCCTCGTCACGAACACCGTCTCGGCCCGGCAGTGGAAGCACGAGCTGGTCAAGCGCACGAGCCTGACCGAGGAGGAGATCGGCGAGTACAGCGGTACGCGCAAGGAGATCCGCCCGGTCACCATCGCGACCTACCAGGTGCTGACGACGAAGCGGAAGGGTGTCTACCAGCACCTGGAGCTGTTCGACTCCCGGGACTGGGGGCTGATCATCTACGACGAGGTGCATCTGCTGCCCGCGCCGGTCTTCAAGTTCACCGCCGACCTCCAGGCGCGCCGCCGGCTCGGTCTGACGGCCACGCTGGTGCGTGAGGACGGCCGCGAGTCGGACGTGTTCTCCCTCATCGGGCCGAAGCGTTTCGACGCGCCCTGGAAGGAGATCGAGGCGCAGGGGTACATCGCGCCGGCCGACTGTGTCGAGGTCCGGGTGAACCTCACGGACTCCGAGCGGCTGGCGTACGCGACCGCCGAGGCGGAGGAGAAGTACCGCTTCTGTGCCACGACGGCGACGAAGCGCAAGGTCACGGAGGCGCTGGTCCGGCGGTTCGCGGGGATGCAGACCCTCGTCATCGGGCAGTACATCGACCAGCTCGACGAACTGGGCGAGCATCTGGACGCGCCGGTCATCAAGGGCGAGACGTCGAACGCGCAGCGGGAGAAGCTCTTCGAGGCGTTCCGTCAGGGCGAGATCAGTGTGCTGGTCGTCTCGAAGGTCGCCAACTTCTCGATCGACCTGCCGGAGGCGACGGTCGCCATCCAGGTGTCGGGCACCTTCGGCTCCCGTCAGGAGGAGGCCCAGCGTCTCGGCCGGGTGCTGCGTCCGAAGGCGGACGGCCACCAGGCGCACTTCTACTCGGTCGTGGCCCGCGACACCATCGACCAGGACTTCGCGGCCCACCGCCAGCGCTTCCTGGCCGAGCAGGGTTACGCGTACCGGATCGTGGACGCGGACGAGCTGCTGGCCGACAACTAGCCGGTCGGCGCGGCCCCTACCTGCGGCGGACGCCCGCCTCCTCGCCGTACTCGCCGAGGAGGACCACGCCGAGGGCGGCGCCGGTGAAGACCTTGACGGCGCGCAGGGCGTCGCCGAGCCGGTGCCGGTGACCGTCCCGCGCGTCCCGCAGGGCGGTCGCGCCGGTCGGCGGACGGGGGCGGACAGGGGCCTGGGTGAAGGTCGCAGTGCTCATGTATCCATAGTGGAATTCGAGCGCTCCGCTTTCATCGGCCTGCGGACCGAGCCTCCGTCGTCCCCGCGTACGACTTCGGGGCGACCTCCACCCCGTACGTGGGGGCCGGTATCCCCTAGGGGATGCCGGGCCGGGGATGCACGGGGCGCGAAAACGGTTGGCCCCGGGTGCCCCCGTTCGCCTAGGATCTCCGCTCTTGCCCGCCTCCCGTCGTGGAGCGCCGCCGTCCGGACGGAAACCGGCCGGTTCACCGCCACAGTCAGCGGGGCCCGCCCGGCCCCGCGGTTCTCGCAGGCCCGGAGGCAACACCCGTGTCCACCCCGTCCGACTCCGCCGTCATGCCCTCCGACGACCCCCTCTCCCGTGAGCGCGCCCACCTCGCGCACTCCCGCGCCGCGCTGCGTTCGATGCGCGAGGACGTCCAGTCCCTCGACATCCGGGACGTCACGGCGAACTGGGTCAACGCGGAGGTCCTGACCCGCCAGATCGACGAGCGCATCAAGGCACTCGCCGATCTGTCCCACACCCCGCTGTTCTTCGGCCGCCTCGACTACCTGCACGCCCCGGGCGCCGACCAGGCGGAGGGCGCCGATGGGGAGCGCTTCTACATCGGCCGCCGGCACGTGCACGACGCCGGCGGCGACCCGATGGTGATCGACTGGCGCGCCCCGGTGTCCCAGCCGTTCTACCGGGCTTCGAAGAAGTCGCCGATGGACATCGCGCTGCGCCGCCGCTTCGGCTACACCGGCGGCGACCTCACCGCATACGAGGACGAGCACCTCTCCGACCCCGCCGAGACCGCCGCCACCAGCAAGCTGCTCCAGCAGGAGATCGAGCGCCCGCGCGTGGGCCCGATGCGCGACATCGTGGCGACGATCCAGCCGGAACAGGACGAGATCGTACGGTCCGGTCTGGGCGGCACGGTCTGCGTTCAGGGCGGCCCCGGCACCGGCAAGACGGCCGTCGGCCTGCACCGGGTCGCGTACCTCCTGTACGCCCATCGCGACCGGCTCGCCCGCACCGGCACCCTCGTCATCGGGCCGAACGCGTCCTTCCTCCACTACATCGAGCAGGTGCTGCCCGCGCTGGGCGAGCTGGAGGTCAAACAGGCCACGGTCGCCGACCTGGTCGCACACGTAGAGGTGCGGGGCACGGACGAGGCGGCCACCGCCGTCGTGAAGGGCGACGCGCGGATGGCGGAGGTGCTGCGCCGGGCGGTCCGCGCGCACGTCACCCTGCCCACCGAGCAGGTCGTGGTGGTCCGCGGCTCCCGGCGCTGGCGCGTACCGGAGTACGAACTGACCGCCATCGTGCAGGAGTTGCTGGACCGGGACATCCGGTACGGCGCGGCCCGCGAGGCCCTGCCGCAGCGCATCGCGCACGCCGTGCTGGTTCAGATGGAACGGGCCGGCGAGGCACCGGACGACCGGGTGCAGGACGCCGTCGCGCGCAACCCCGCCGTGAAGGCGGCCGTGAAGGCGATCTGGCCGCCGGTCGACCCGGCGAAGCTGGTCTTCCGGCTGCTCTCGGACGCGGACTTCCTGGCGCTGCACGCGGAGGGCGTCCTCACCGAGGACGAGCAGGAGACGATCCGCTGGGCCAAGCCCGTCCGGTCGGTGAAGTCCGTCAAGTGGGCCGCCGCGGACGCCGTGCTGATCGACGAGGCCACCGACCTCGTACAGCGCACGCACTCCCTCGGGCACGTGGTGCTCGACGAGGCGCAGGACCTGTCGCCGATGCAGTACCGGGCGGTGGGGCGGCGCTGCACGACCGGTTCGGCGACCGTGCTCGGCGATCTGGCGCAGGGCACCACCCCGTGGGCGACGCGGAGTTGGGAGGAGGCGCTGGCACACCTCGGGAAGCCGGAGGCGGTGGTGGAGGAGCTGACGGCCGGTTTCCGCGTACCTACGGACGTGATCACGTACGCGTCCCGACTGCTTCCGCACATCGCGCCGGGGCTGGCGCCGGTGGCGTCGGTGCGGGAGAACCCGGGCTTCTTCGAGATCCGCGCGGCGGCCACCACGGACGGCGGTGAAGTGGTGTCGGCGTGCGAGGAGTTGCTCGCGCGGGAGGGGTCGGTCGGGCTGATCGCGGCGGACGAGCGGGTGCCGGTGCTGGCCGAGGCGCTGGCGAAGGCGGGGCTGCCGTATCTCGCGCCCGGTGAGGAGACGACCGCCGCGGCTCGTCTGACGCTGGTGCCGGCGTCCCTCGCGAAGGGGCTGGAGTACGACTACGTGGTGCTGGACGAGCCGCGGTCCGTCGTCGATGCCGAGCCTGATGAGCGGACGGGGTTGCGGCGTCTGTACGTCACGCTGACGCGGGCGGTCTCGGGGCTGATCGTGCTTCACGCTGGCGCGTTGCCGGCGCAGTTGGTGGACTAGACGGGCCGCGCCCCGAAAGGCAAAGGATTGCGCCGTTCCCCGCGCCCCTGGTCTTTAGGGGCGCGGGGAACGGCGCAATCCTTTCGCCCTCAGGGGCGCGGGGAACGCGCAACCCCCACAATCACCCCGCGTCCAGCGCGGAGCGCCACGTCCGAACCGCCGCCGCGGACACCACCCCCTCCCACCCCCCGACCCGCGCCGCCCCACCGATGTGAAACGCGTCAACCCCCGCCCCCCGCAACCCCGGCACGTGCTCCAGCCGAAGACCACCCCCGACGAGAAGCTGAGGCTCATACCCCGCCTCCCCCCGCCGCCCCGCCTCCGCGAGCAACGTCGGCAGCCCTTCGTCCACGCCCCCCACCGCCCCCGCCGTGAGGTACGTGTCCAGACCGGGAAGGTCGGAGAGCCGCTTGCGCAGGGCGTCCCGGTCGGCCGCCCGGTCGATCGCCCGGTGGAACGTCCAACGGCAGCCGTCCAGTTCGGCGAGCACGGACTCCAGCGCGGCCAGGTCGGGCTCCCCGTTCTCGTCGAGGAACCCGAGCACGAACTCGTCCGCCCCCGCACCCCGCAACTCCCGCGCCGCCCGTACGAGCGCGCCCACGTCCCCGGCCGCGAAACCGTCCGCCAGACGCAGCATCACGCGCAACGGGATGCCGACGGCGGCCCGGATCCCGGCGAAGGTCGCGACCGGCGGGGTGAGCCCGTCGGCGGCCATGTCGGTGACCAGTTCCAGCCGGTCCGCGCCTCCGGCCTCGGCGGCGACCGCGTCCTCGACGTCGAGGGCGATCACCTCCAGGACTGCACGCTTGCTCATAGGACCTCTTCCCTAGGGCGGCTACAGATGACGGGCTACAGGTCTAGTCCAATACTCAGCCTACGCGCCCCGCGACGGAGATCAACGGATATCACCATTCGCGCACACACCGTCACTGTGCGCAATTACCCTCGACCTGGCGACGTCCGACAACGCCAGCCGCGCGAGAGGGAGTTGTGCCATGCCCGAGACCGAGCGACTCGACCCGCACCCGCATTCGCACCCGCACCCGCACCCGCCGGAATACGCGCGACCGGCGTCGGCGGACGTCGTCGCCTTCGAGAGCCTGGCGCGGTCGGTCAAGGACTGGGCACCGGACCTGGTCCCCGGCCTGCTCAGAACCGCCGACTACAGCGGCGCGGTGCTGGAGGCGTACGAGCCGGTCGGGACGGACGAGGCCACCGACGGCCGGCCGGCTTCCCGAGAGACCCGACAAGCCCGGCAGGTCCGCGCCCGTATCTTCGACAACCCGGCGGGCCCCCGCTACTGGGTGATCCTGGACGAGGTCGTCATACGGCGTCCGGTGGGCGGCCCGCACACCATGGCCGAGCAGCTCCGCCACATCGCCGCGCTGGTCCGCCGCCACCGGATCATCGCCCAGGTACTGCCCCTCTCGGAAGGCGCGCACGCCGGGCTCGAAGGCCCGTTCAAGCTGATGACCTTCGACGACGCCCCGCCCGTCGCCTACGTCCAGGTCGCCGGAACCGGCCGCCTGTCGGACGATCCGGCGGTGGTCACCCGCTGCACGCGCACCCACGAACTGCTCGGGACCGCCGCCTTGCCCCCTCTCGCGTCCCTCGCCCTCATCGAGCAGGCGGCCGAGGAGTACGAGAGCCCGGAGTACGGGAACAACGAGTACGAGAGGGAGGCGGACGCGCGGGAGGAGTACGGGCGGGAGGAGTACCGGAGGTACGAGGAGCCCGAGGCCGCCCACCCCCTCTGAACGAGCGGAGCTACGGGCGGAGCGCCGGGCGGACAATGGACCGGGCGGACAATGGGAGGCATGCCCGATCTCGACGCCCTGCGCACCCGCTGGTCCCACGCCCTCGACCGGAGCCGTGGGGCGGCGGCCCCCGACCCCACCGTCTACGCCGACAACCTCCTCGCCCGCTGGTCGGAGCCGCAGCGCCGCTATCACACGCTCGCCCACCTCACGGCGGTGCTGGACCACGTCGACGTGCTGGAGGAGGCCGCGGACGACCCGGATCTGGTCCGGCTGGCCGCGTGGTTCCACGACGCGGTCTACCTCCCCGACCGTTCCGAGAACGAGGAACGGTCGGCCCGGCTCGCCGAGCGCGCGCTTCCCGAGGCCGGTCTCTCCGCCGCCGCCACGGCCGAGGTCGCCCGCCTCGTCCGGCTGACGGTCACGCACGCCCCGGCCGGTGACGACCCGAACGGCCAGGTCCTGTGCGACGCCGACCTGGCGGTCCTCGCCTCATCCTCCGACGCGTACGCCGCCTACACGGCGGCGGTCCGCGAGGAGTACGCCTTCGTACCCCCGGACGCCTTCCGTGACGGCCGCGCCGCGATCCTCAGGCAGCTCCTCGACCTGCCCCGCCTCTTCCACACCCCTTACGGCACAAGGGAATGGGAGGGTCCGGCCCGTGCCAACCTGACGAGCGAGCTGGCCCTGTTGACGGCCTGAACGCCACCCGGTGGAATGGGCTGTCCACCGTCAAGGTTGGCACCTGATATGCCCGTCCCCACGAGCCCCGGCTCACCCACGCCCGCTCGCACGCCAAAAACCAAGCCCGCGCCCATGCCCCTGGCCGTCTACATCCTCGGGCTCTCCGTCTTCGCCCTGGGCACCAGCGAGTTCATGCTCTCCGGTCTCCTGCCGGCGGTCGCGGACGACATGCACGTGTCCATTCCGCGGGCGGGCCTGCTGATATCCGCCTTCGCGGTCGGCATGGTCGTCGGGGCGCCCCTGCTGGCCGTGGCCACGCTCCGGCTGCCCCGCCGCACCACCCTCATCGCGCTCATCTCCGTCTTCGGCCTCGGCCAGATCGCGGGCGCCCTCGCCCCGAACTACGCCGTGCTCTTCGCGTCCCGGGTCGTGAGCGCGCTGGCCTGCGCCGGGTTCTGGGCCGTCGGCGCGGCCGTCGCCGTCGCCATGGTCCCGGTGAACGCCCGGGCCCGCGCGCTCGCCGTGATGATCGGCGGCCTGTCGATCGCGAACGTCCTCGGCGTCCCGGCGGGCGCTTTCCTCGGCGAGAGCCTCGGCTGGCGCTCGGCGTTCTGGGCGGTCGGCGCGGCCAGCGCGGTCGCGCTCGTCGGAGTGGCCACCCTCATCCCCCGTATCCCGCTGCCCGCCGAGAGGCCCCGGCTCAGGAACGAGCTGCGGATCTACCGCGACCGGCAGGTCTGGCTCACCATCTCGCTGATCGCGTTCTCCGCGGGCGGGGTCTTCTGCGCGTTCAGCTATCTCGCCCCGCTGCTCACGGACGTGGCCGGGCTCGACGAGGGCTGGGTGCCGGGCGTGCTCGCGCTGTTCGGGATCGGCGCGCTCATCGGGACGACGATCGGCGGCCGGATCGCGGACGCGCACCTCTTCGGAGTGCTGCTGTCCGGCATCGCGGCCTCGACGGTCCTGCTCGTGACGCTCGCCCTGCTCGCGCAGTACGCCGTCGCGGCAGCCGCGCTCGCCTTCCTCCTCGGCGTCTCCGCCTTCTACACCGCCCCGGCGCTCAACGCCCGGCTGTTCAACGTCGCGACCGCCGCCCCCACGCTGGCCGCCGCGACCACCACGGCCGCCTTCAACCTCGGCAACACCGGCGGCCCCTGGATCGGCGGCGCCGCCATCGACGCGGGCCTCGGCTTCGCCTCCCCCGCGTGGGCGGGAGCGGCCCTGACCGTCGCGGCGGGCGTACTGACCGCGATCTCGCTGCGCCTGTACCGGCGCGGGACGTCGTCGCGCGTGGTCACCGGAGCCGGCCCCCGGGTCGAGGTCGGAACCGAGGTCGGAACGGAGGCCTGAATTGAGGTCCGGACCGGAGCCGAGATCGAGGCCGGAACCGAGATCAGGGCCGGAACCGGAACCGAGGCCGGAACCGGGACCGACGCCGGGGCGGACATAAATAGGAACCGCTCCGCGAACCGATCACCTATCCTCACCGGCATGCGAGCCATGGGTGGGGACCAGGTGGAAGAGGCCGTCTCGGGTGCGGTGGCGGCCCTGCGGGGCGCGACCGACCGGGACTGGGACGTCAGGGCGGGCCGTCTCGAATGGAGTTGCCGCAGGACGGCGGAGCACATCGCGTCGGACCTCGTCGCGTACGCGGGCCAGCTGGCGGGCCGCCCCACCGACCGGTACGTACCCTTCGACATCACCTTCGACGAGTGCGAGAGCCCCGAGGACGTCCTCCAGGTCATCGAGGCGACCGGCGCCCTGTTCGCCGCCGCCGTGCGCACCACCCCGCGAGAGGCGCGGGCCTTCCACCCGTACCCCTTCCGCAGCGCGGACCGTGAGGGTTTCGCCGCGATGGGTGTCACCGAGGTCCTCGTGCACACGCACGACGTGGCGGAGGGGCTGGGCATCGCGTACGAGCCGCTGGCCGCGCTCTGCGCCGACGTACTGACCCGGATCTTCCCGCACGTGCGCCCCGAACCAGGCCCGGACCACTGGCGGACCCTCCTGTGGGCCACGGGCCGCGGCGAACTGCCCGGCCGCGCGCCCCTCACCGGCTGGAAGTGGAGCAACAACCTCGTCATACCGGCCGAGCGCCTCACCCTCCAGGGCGTCACCCCCGCGGCCGCCGCCGACCTCAGCGCGGGCGGCACCGGGGGTTTCGTGTGGATCGAGGGCGGTCCCTTCCAGGGCACGCGGGACGCCGCGGGCATGGTCGTCAAGGCGTACGAGGCCGGCGTGCACCGTCCCGAGTGGGGCATGTTCGTCCTGGTCAGGCGCGAGGACGGCCGCGCGGTCGGCGGCATGGGCTTCCACGGCGCCCCGGACGACGAGGGCCGCGCCGAGGTCGGCTACGACCTGGCCGAGTCGGCGCGCGGCAAGGGGTACGCCACCGAGGCCCTGCGCGCCATGACCGCCTGGGCGCTCGCCCGCGAGGACGTCACGTACCTGCTCGCGACGGTGGACCGCGCCAACTCCCCTTCCCAGGGCGTGATCTCCCGCGTCGGCTTCACCCGGGTGGGCACGGTGGGCGACGACGGAGAGCAGTACGCGTACGAGCTACGCGGCTGAGCCGGGTCGCCCCTTCGGCCTGCGCAGCCCGGACGCGTGCAGGATGCGTACGACCTCGCGGCTGCGCACCCGCACCGCGCCGGCCCGCACGGCGTCCTCGTACCGGTGGGAGGGGATGTCGTAGTGGTCCCGCTCGAAGGCGCGGGCGGGGGCGCCCAGCCGCCGCGCGAACTCATGAAGCTCCTCGAAGGACACATCACTCACGAGGTGGGACCACATGCGGCCGTGCCCCGGCCAGTCGGGCGGGTCGATGTACACGGTCACGAAGAACTCGCTCCACTCCCCAGGGCCGGTCCGAGCGCCCCCACCGGTGCGACGCTCACACCGGCCTTGTGACACACCCAGTGCGGGTCGGGCCCCAGCTCCGGCTCCACCTCCAGGGCGTGGGGATCACCGTCACCGCAGACGGGACACAGCGGCCACCGCCCGTACGTCTCCAGCAACGCGTCCTGTACGTCCTGGGCGACCAGCCCGGCCACGTACGCGACGCCCTCGGGCCACTGCTCCACCCACCACCGCCGCTGCACGACGGACTCCTCGACCATCGACACGACATCGGCCTCCGCGACCTCCGCCGCGACAAGATCGGCGATCACCAACGCCCGAGCCGCATGAAGAGCCTGTTCCAGCGGAGCAACGGAGGATTCCATACACCCATTGTGCGCCACCACCACCACCCGACCCCTGGCGCCCCAGGGGCGCGGGAACCTAGGGGCGCGGGGAACGGCGCAGTCTTTCGTCCTTCGCCTTCAGGGGCGCGGGGAACGGCGCAGTCTTCTGCCTTTCGCCTTCAGGGGCGCGGGGAAGCATCCGGTCCAGCCAGTTCGGCAGCCACCAGTTGCTCCGGCCGAGGAGTGTCATGGTCGCCGGTACCAGCACCATGCGTACGACCGTGGCGTCGATGAGGATCGCGGTGGCCAGGCCGAGCCCGAACATTTTGGTGGAGGGGTCCTCGGCGACGGCGAAGGACAGGAAGACCGCCACCATGATGAGGGCGGCCGAGGTGATGATCCGGGCGGTGCGCGAGATGCCCTCGACGATCGCCGTGCCGTTGTCGCCGGTGCGCAGGTACTCCTCGCGTACGCGGGACAGGAGGAACACCTCGTAGTCCATCGACAGGCCGAACAGGATGGCGAAGAGGAACATCGGGATGAACGACACGATCGGAACCGTCGCTTCCAGCCCGATGAGTGCACCTCCCCAGCCCCACTGGAAGACCGCGACCATGATGCCGTAGGCCGCCCCGATGCTCAGCAGATTCAGCAGTACCGCCTTGAGCGGTACGAGTATCGAGCGGAAGACCAGCATCAGCAGCAGGAACGACATCGCCAGCACGGCGGCGACGAACACCGGCAGGCGTTGGCTGGTGCGTCGGCCCACATCGGACAGGCTCGCGGCGGCGCCACCGACGTGGGCCCTGGCCGGACCGGGCCCGGTCGCCGTGGGCAGCACGTCGGTGCGCAGCCGGGCGATGGTGTCGGCCGTGGCCTTGTCCTGAGGGCTGGTGGTCGGGAACACCACGAGGGTCGCGATGCCGGTGGCCCGGTCGATGTGCGTCGGCGCGACGGACGCGATGCCCGGATCCGCCGCGACCGCCCCGACGAGTCGGTCCAGCACTCCCGGATCACCGGTGGGGTCCGCGGCGATGACGAGGGGACCGTTGGTGCCCGGGCCGAACCCCTCGGCGACGAGGTCGTAGGCCTGGCGCTCGGTACGGCTGGGGGGCAGTGAGCCGTCGTCCGGCAGGCCGACGCGCAGGCCGAGCACGGGCAGCGCCGCGGTCAGCAGCAGCCCCGCCGCGCCGACCGCGTACGGCACCGGGTGCCGGCTGACGTGCCCGATCCAGCGACGCCACCCGGCGGCGTGGGCGACGCCCGCCGCCGGGTCCCGCCGCCGTGCGAGTCGGCCCGGCTTCCTGGTCCGCAGAGCCCGGCCGATCCGGCCGATCCGGCCGGCCCGGGCCAGCCGCGGGCCCGCCGCGCCGAGGAAGGCCGGCAGCAGCGTCACCGACGCGAGCACCATGATCATGACGACGATCGAGACGGCGAACCCGCCCACCGTCATGAACGGCACGTTCGCGACCGCCAGGCCGAGGATCGACACGACGACGGTGCCGCCGGCGAAGACCACCGGCCGCCCCGCCGTTGCCACCGCCCGGCCGGCCGCCTCGTGCGGATCGAGCCCGCGCGCGAGGTACTCCCGGTGCCTGGCGAGCACGAACAGCGCGTAGTCGATGCCCACTCCGAGCCCGACCATGCTGCCCAGGACAGGGGCGAAGGTCGGGACGTCCGTCACCCCCGCCAGTACCGTCATGGTGGCGACCCCGACGGTCAGCCCGAAGACCGCCATGCCGATCGGCAGCGCGGCGGCGACGAGCGAACCGAACGCCAGGAACAGGATCGCGGCCGCGGCGAGGAGGCCGATCAGCTCGCTCGTGCCGCCGTCGGCGTCGGAGAAGGCGTAGAAGAGGTTCCCGCCCATCTCGATGCGCAGGGGGAGTTCGGCGCGCAGCCGGTCGCCGAGATCGACGAGTGCGTCGAGGTCGTCGGCCGACAGCCGGCTCTGGTCGGGGTACTGCACCCGGACGACCGCGATCCGCCCGTCGGCCGAAACGAGGCCGCCGCGCACGGCGGTGTCCCCGCCCGCGTCGAGCGCCCCCGCCGGGTCGCTCGTGCCGAGCACGTGCGGCAGCCGCTCCACCTCGGTCCGCAGCCGCGTGAGAGCGGTGCGCGCGCTGTCATGGCCGAAGAACGTCACAGCGCCGTCGAGGGGGGTGACGACCACTTGGGCGGTCATCCCCTCCTGGCCGGTGCGGGCCCGCTCGATCAGTTCCGCGGCCCGCTGGGAGTCCAGTCCCGGAGCGGTCATCGAGTCCGACGTCCGCCCGCCGAAGGCGACGGCGGCGAGGACGGCGAGCGTGGCGGCGACCAGCCATGCCGCGATCACCCGCCAGGGATGGCGGGCGGCGTTCGCGCCCAGGCGCAACAGAACTTTCGAGAGCATCGGGTCCTCCAAGAACCTCGTCGGCCGTCCATGTACGGCCGCCGATGCCGAGGCTCGCCGCCACGGCGCTGTGCGGCATCGGCCCGCGGGCCGCGGATCCGTCGGCCCCTGGGAGGACTGACGACCCGTCCTTTCGGCCGATGCGCTGCACGCTGCGGTCCCTAGGCTGAGAACCGTGCTCCGAGACGACCTGCGAACCCTGTGGACCGAACCCCGGCCGCCCGGCGCGCCCGCCCGGGTGCGGCGGGACTGGGCGCTGCTCGCCGCGGGCCTTGCCGGTGTGGCGCTGGAGGCCACGCTGCGCGAGAACGTCGTGTGGCGGCCGGTGGCGGTGGTGTTCGCCGTATGGCTGTGCCTGCTGCCCCTGTGGCGCCGGACCCGCCCGCTGGCGACGGTGACGCTGGCGTTCGGCTCGGTGATCCTGCTTCAGATGGCCTCGCTCGTCACCGCACCGCGCGAGTCCGTCGGCCTGTACACCGGCGTGGTCGTGCTCGTGCTGGTGTACGCGCTGCCCCGGTGGGGGTCCGGACGCGAGATCGTGCTGGGCGGCGCGGTGATCCTCGCGGCCGGCGCGCTGTGCTCCGTCACGGACGAGACCCCGGTCGTCGAAAACGTCGTGGGCTTCGTCTTCCTGTTCCTGCCCGGCGTGGTCGGGGCCGCCGTGCGGTTCCGTGTGACCGCTCGCGAGCGGCAGGTGGAGCAGGTGCGCTCCCGCGAACGCGAACAGCTCGCCCGGGAACTGCACGACACGGTGGCCCACCACGTGTCGGCCATGGTGATCATCGCCCAGGCGGGCCGGGTGCTCGCCGACATCGACCCGTCCGCCGCCGTCGAGGCGCTGGAGGGGGTCGAGGAGGAAGGGGCGCGCACGCTGGAGGAAATGCGCGCCATGGTCGCCACGCTGCGCGACCGCGGGGTCGGCGCCGAGCTGGCGCCGCCTGCCGGAGTCGCGGATCTGGAGCGCCTCGTGCGCACCCCGGGTGGTCGCCTCAGGGTCGACCTGGGGCTCGACGGCGAACTGGACGCGCTGCCCCCGGCCGTGGACGCGGCCGTCTACCGCATCGTGCAGGAGTCGGTGACCAACGCGCTGCGCCATGCGGTCGACGCGACCGAGGTCGTCGTCCGCGTCGCCGCGGAACGGCACACGGTACGGGTGAGCGTGCGCGACAACGGCCGGCGCACCGGCCGGGGCCGCGACGGATACGGACTTACCGGACTGCGCGAGCGCGCGACGCTGCTCGGCGGCACACTACGAGCCGGCCCGGGCACCGACCGGGGCTGGCATGTCGAGGCCGAACTGCCGAGAGCGAGGAACGAGAGCGGTGTCCATTCGCGTCCTCGTCGCTGACGACCAGACGATCATCCGCACCGGGTTGCGGATCATGCTGAACGCCCAGCCCGGCATCGAGGTGGTCGGCGAGGCCGCCGACGGGCAGGAAGCGGTACGTCTGGCCCGCGAACTACGCCCCGACGTCTGCCTCTTCGACATCCGCATGCCCGTGATCGACGGGCTGGAGGCCACCCGGCTGGTCGCCGGCCCGGGCGTCGCCGACCCGCTGGCCGTGGTCGTCATCACCACGTTCGACCTCGACGAGTACGTCTACGGCTCACTGCGTGCCGGCGCCCGCGGATTCCTCCTCAAGGACACGGGACCGGACCTCCTGGCCCAGGCCGTACGGTCGGCGTCCGACGGTGAGGCGCTCATCGCGCCCAGCGTCACCGTCCGTCTGCTCCGGGCGTTCGCGGACCTGCCCGCCGGCCGGCCCGCGGGCCGGCCGGTCTCCCCCGTCACCGCCCGCGAGGAGCAGGTACTCCTCGCCGTCGCCCGCGGGCTGACCAACACCGAGATCGCCGACGCGCTGCACATCAGCCTCAGCACGGTGAAGACGCATCTGGCCAGCCTGATGGCCAAACTCGGCGCCCGCAACCGGGTCGAGATCGCGATGTGGGCCTACGAAACGCGCCGTATCCTCCCCGGGACCTGAGCCGGGCGCCGGGCCATGTCCCATGAGCCCCCGTCCGGGCACGCCTCGATGATCTGGATCGAAGACCTCACCAGGACCACCCGAGGATCATGACTCGATACGCCCCCTAGGGGCGCGGGGAACGGCGCAGCCACCCCCGCCGATCCGCACCCGACACCCCACCCCTTGACCCTCCCCCCACCCGAAAATATCTTTCATACGTGACCCAAGAAGTGAAGGAAATTTTCGCGGGCGAACCCCCGCCACCCCCCGCAGCCCTCGCCGCAAAGGTCCGCACCCTGGCCCCCTCGATGACCCGCTCCATGCAGCGGGTCGCGGAGGCCGTGGCCAACGACCCCGCAGGCTGCGCGGCCCTCACGGTCACCGGCCTCGCAGAACTGACCGGCACCAGCGAGGCGACCGTCGTCCGCACGGCCCGCCTCCTCGGCTACCCCGGCTACCGCGACCTGCGCCTCGCCCTCGCCGGCCTCGCCGCCCAGCAGCAGTCGGGCCGCGCCCCCGCCGTGACGGCCGACATCGCGGTCGACGACCCGATCGCGGACGTCGTCGCCAAGCTCGCGTACGACGAGCAGCAGACGCTCGCCGACACCGCCGCCGCACTGGACACGGTGCAGCTGGGCGCGGCGGTCGGGGCGCTCGCGGCGGCCCGCCGTACCGACGTGTACGGCGTCGGCGCGTCCGGCCTCGTCGCCCAGGACCTCACACAGAAGCTGCTGCGCATCGGCCTCATAGCCCACGCGCACAACGACCCCCACCTCGCCGTGACCAACGCCGTGCAGCTGCGGGCCAAGGACGTGGCGATCGCGATCACGCACTCCGGGGCCACCGGCGACGTCATCGAGCCGTTGCGGGTCGCGTTCGAGCACGGGGCCACGACGATCGCGATCACAGGACGGCCGGACGGCCCCGTGACCCAGTACGCGGATCACATCCTCACCACGTCCACGGCCCGCGAGAGCGAGCTGCGGCCGGCGGCGATGTCGTCCCGGACGAGCCAACTACTGGTGGTGGACTGCCTGTTCATAGGGGTCGCCCAACGGACGTACGAGACGGCGGCGCCGGCGCTGTCCGCGTCGTACGAGGCGCTGGCCCACCGCCATCGGAGCACGCCGCGTTAGCGGGGCGGGGGGTTCCTCCGCGGCCCGGTGGGGGCCGGTCGCGCAGTTCCCCGTGTCCGCGTCCGCGCCCCTGAAGGGCTCCGCCCCCTGAAGACAGAAGACTGCGCCGTTCCCCGCGCCCCCGAAGCGGGACGCGGCCCCGCCCGCACCGGAAAACGCACCAGAAAGAGTCGCCGTACATGACCTCAAGCGCCGACGCCACCGACGCCCCCTCGCCCTCCGGGTACCGCGATGTGCGGTCCGAGCTGGAGGGCCTGACCACCGAGGCGTTCCGCCCCGAGCACTCCGACATCGACCGACTGCCGACGCTCGACATCGCGAAGCTCATGAACGGCGAGGACGCCACCGTGCCGACCGCCGTCGCCGCACAGCTGCCGAACATCGCGGCAGCGATCGACGCCATCGCGGAGCGCATGGGGCGCGGCGGCCGACTCGTCTACGCGGGCGCCGGCACCGCCGGCCGGCTCGGCGTGCTGGACGCCTCCGAGTGCCCGCCGACGTTCAACACGGACCCGGCCGAGGTCGTCGGGCTGATCGCGGGCGGCCCGGCCGCGATGACGACGTCGGCCGAGGGGGCGGAGGACTCCGCGGAACTGGCCGTCGCGGACCTGTCCGCGCTGAACCTCACGGCGGACGACACGGTCGTCGGCGTCTCCGCCTCGGGCCGCACCCCGTACGCGATCGGGGCCGTCGGGCACGCCCGCGCGCTCGGCGCCCTCACCGTCGGCCTGTCCTGCAACGCCGGCAGCGCGCTGGCGGCGGCGGCGGACCACGGCATCGAGGTCGTGGTGGGCCCCGAACTGCTCACGGGCTCCACCCGTCTGAAGGCGGGCACGGCGCAGAAGCTCGTCCTCAACATGCTCTCGACGATCACGATGATCCGCCTGGGCAAGACGTACGGGAACCTGATGGTCGACGTACGCGCCTCGAACGAGAAGCTGCGGGCGCGTTCCCGCCGTATCGTCGCGCTCGCCACGGGCGCCTCCGACGAGGAGATCGAGGCGGCACTGGCCGCGACGGACGGCGAGGTCAAGAACGCGATCCTCACGATCCTGGGCACAGTGGACGCCCCCACAGCAGCCCACCTCCTAAAACAAACAAACGGCCACCTACGAGAGGCCCTGACCTACCGCTCTTAGGGGCACGGGGAACGGCGCAATCTTTCGCCTTTCGCCTTCAGGGGCGCGGGGAACGGCGCAGTCCTTCGTCTTTCGCTTTTAGGGGCGCGGGGAACGCCGCAGTCTTTCGCCTTTCGCTTTTAGGGGCGCGGGGAACGGCGCAATCTTTGGCCTTGAGGGGGGCGGAGCCCCCTAGGGGCGCGGGGAACGGCGCAATCTTTGGCCTTGAGGGGGGGGCCGAGCCCCTCAGGGGCGCGGGGAACGGCGCAACCAGCCCCACCGACCCGCACCCGACACCACCCCCCCCACACTGTCAGTGGCCCGTGCGACCCTGGCCAAGCCAAGAGGAAGGGACCCCAAGACCGTGAACCACGCGCAACTGACCGCCCTGGGCAGAGCCCTCCGCGTGCTGGGCGAACACGGAGACGCCCTCTCCACCGAGATGCCGGACGCCAAGCTCCACGAGGTGAAGGCGGACCTGAAGCGCGCCCTGGACCTCCTGGACGAGACCGTCACCACCGCGGCCCCCACCACCCGCTGCGCGGAACACCCCACGGGCCCGGTGGACGAGGACGCCCCCGACCTGTGCCTGCTCTGCGAGACCCGTCGCCGCCTGGCCCGCCGCTCGAAGGTGAACGACTCGTTCCAGGGCTCCTTCCCGCAGGGCGGCCCGACCGCCCCGGACGGGAGTTCGGAACGCACCACGTCCCGTTACGGCGTCCGGGGCGACCGGCCCCAGCCCCAGCAGCGCTGGCTCCCGGAGATGTGGACCGGCCAGGCCTGGCAGCTCTGCGGCACGCCCCGCCGCGACAAGCAGGAGGCCGAGCTGTATCTCTCCGCCCAGCGCCGGAGCCCTCGCCCGAGCATGGCCTACCGCCTGGTCCACGAGTTCACGGACTACGAGGTGCTGCGCATCTGGGGCACACCGGTGAAGGTCGACATCGAACCGATGGGGAACCTCTAGAGCGCGCGCCGGTAGCCCGAGACCTCCCCGATCCACTCGACGAAGGCGCCCGGATCGAGGTCGGCCCCGTGCCCCGCGTCCCAGTAGTACGCGGTGTCGACGTCGTCACCCAGGCTCGTCAGCCGGGCCGAGAGGTTGCCCGCGACCGAGAGCGAGGTGTCGGTGTCCTTGGTGCCGAGGCGTATCCACCAGTGCTTGGCGCGGCCGCGGTTGAGGTTCTCGACGAGGTGGTGCATCGGGTTCATCAGGTCGAGCTTCGCGGGGATGTCGGCGTCCAGACGCGCGCTGTCGCCGCTCTCGTGCCGCAGGCTGTAGAGCGTGAAGTGCCGGGCCTTCGTGGTCCCCGTACCGAACAGGTTGTTCTCGGGGGTGGCCAGGGTGAAGCCGTCGAAGGACGGCGCGTTCTTCTTCCGGGTGCCCACGTGCGTGAGGAAGTCGGCCCAGGAGAAGGTGGCCCGCCCGCCGGAACCGCCGCCGGAACCGCCGCCCGACGCCCCGCCGGTCCAGGTGATGAAGGGGTTCGCGGCCAGATAGGCGGCCCGGTCCGCGTCCGGCATTGCCGCCAGGAACCGCGTGGCCGACGGCTCCAGATGCGTCCTCAGCAGGTACGCGTCCAGGTTGCGCGCGGTGAGGGCGCCGAAGCCCTTCGCCCGCAGCCCGAGCGAGGCCAGATGCTCGGCGTACGCGGCCTTCAGCTCCCCGGAGACGGCCGGATCGACCTGCGCGCCACCGCTCAGCGGGTTGCCGCCCCAGCACCACTCGTACGCCATGTCGGCGTGTTCGAGGTCGATGATCGGACACCAGGAACCGACGGCGAAGATCGCGTCGCTCGCGTCGGCCGCGCCGAGCGCCCTCAGATACGGCTCGTAGCGCGGACTGTCCCCGGACGCGCCGAGCAGGGCGGACAGGGCCCCGCCCGCGCTGACCCCGGACGAGACGATCCGCCGTACGTTCCCGGGGACGCGGCCCTCGTTGAACTTCAGGTACCGCACGGCGGCCTTCAGATCCACGATGGCGGCCGGCGCCGTGCCGTAGTAGATCCCCGAGGCGTCGACGAGCGTACGACCACGGGCGCCGGGCTCCACCACGACGTACCCGGCGGCCAGCGCGAGCGCCTGACGGCTGGTTCCGCCGCCCATCCCGGACGCGACGATGCCGGTGTTGTTCGCCACGGACGACGGCATGTACCCGCCGATGCCGTTGGCGAGGAGGATGGGTGCGCCCGAGGCGTCGACGGCCGTGCCGTCGATCCGAACCGGCACGCTGACGTTCAGGGACTGGTAGGTCGCGTCGACCGGGTCGGCCACGTAGGAGGCGACCTTGTGGAATCGGTACACGACCTCGTGGGCGACACCGCCCGTGTCCTTGACGGTGAGGGTCGACTCGGTAAAGGCGTCCGGATCGAAGACCAGATCCGCCGAAGCCCCGCTCCCCGCTCGGGCTTCCGCTCCGGCCCCGGTTCCGGCTCCGGCCCGCCGGTCCCGTGTGGCGGCCCGCGCTCCGGAGGCGAACCCGGCCGCCGTTCCCACGGTCGCCGCGGTAAGCCCCATGACCACTGCTCTGCGCTTCACGTCCGTCTCCTGTCATCAAGCACGGCTCGAAGCACCCAGTGCACCAGCCGTTCCTGAGGACTTCCCCTGCCCCTGCGGCAGCAGCACAGGGAACCGGCCACCGGCCCGAACACCCGCGTCCTGCCTGGTCCGCCGCCATACCGAGCGAATCGCCCACAAAATTGTCAGCAATTTTGGCGCAAATCTGTAGGGGCTACCGCGCCGCGACCCCGACCGTGGCGCCGACGCCCGCGTCCCCGACTTCGACATGGTTTTCGGCGCCGGGCCGACCCTCGATGAGATCGCGGCACAGACAGGTACGAACAAGGGCGGCCTCGCCCTCCAGGGGAGCGGAAAGTGCGAGAAACCCTCGTGACGCGAGAGACGCGAGTTACGCAAGCTACGCGAGAGATGCGAGAGATACGGGAAGCCTTCGCGCCCGGCGCGGTGCCCTCCCCGCCGCCCGGTTGATCAGGTCCGCGCCCCGCCCAGGGGGCTCAGCCCCACCACCGCCAGCCGGAACAACCGGTCCGCCTCCGCCGCCGGGTCCCGGCGGTGTTCCGTGGCCAGGACGATGCCGACCGCGAGCGTGATCAGGTCGGCGACCGTGACGTCCGCCGCCATCGCGCCGTCCCGCACGGCGCGGTGGAGCAGCGGACCCCCCGCCTCCTCCAACGACCGCGAGCACGAGTTCTCGTGCACCGGGTCGGCCGGGGACCCGTCGTACGTCAGCGCGGCGGCCAGCCCCCGCGCGGAGACGCAGTAGGCGACGACGTCGCCCATCCACTCCAGCAACGCGTCCCTGCTGTCACCCCGGCCCGTCAGCTCCTCCGCGCGCACGCACAACGCCTCGATCCGCGTCCGCGACACCGCCTCCAGCAGCGCGCGACGCGTCGGGAAGTGCCGGCGGACCGTCGCGGACCCGACCCCCGCGGTACGCGCGATCTGCTCCAGCGAGGCGTCGGCTCCCTGGGCGGCGACCTCTTCCTCGGCCACGGCCAGAATGCGCGCGTAGTTGCGCCTGGCGTCGGCGCGCTGATGCTCGGGCATCGGATCTCACCTCGTGCTTTGTCAAACGGCGGGCCCCGCCATATCTTAGGCGAAGAGGAAACGGCGGGCCCCGCCGTTTTGATGCGCCAGCGCCTCGGAGGAGCACCCCCATGCCCAAAACCACAGACCCAGGCCCCAACTCGGGCTCGGACGCGGGCCCGAAGTCAGACCCGGACTCCAGCTCAGACTCCGCACCCGTCCTGGTCACCGGTGCCACCGGCAGACAGGGCGGCGCCACCGCCCGCGCCCTGCTCGCGGCGGGCGTGCCCGTACGGGCGCTGGTACGCGACCCGGCCACGGCCCGCGCCAAGGCCGTCGAGGCGCTCGGCGTGGAGCTGGTCACCGGTGATCTCCACGACCGCGACTCCGTGACGCGAGCCGCGGAAGGCGTCCGCGCGGTCTTCTCCGTACAGATGCCCGGCATCACGGAGGACGGCTTCGACTTCGACGGAGAGGTGCGGCAGGGCGTCAACCTCATCGAGGGCGCCAGGGCGGCCGGGGTCTCTCAGTTCGTGCACACCTCGGTCAGCGGCGCCGGGCAGCACACCGAGGACCCCGGCTGGGCCGAGGGCCGGTGGGCGTCGACGGCGGCCACGCTGGAGGCCAAGCGGGCGATCCAGGACCGGCTCCGCGAGGCCGGCTTCCCGCGCTGGACGCTGCTCAAGCCGGGCTTCTTCATGGAGAACTTCCTCCCCTCGATGCGGTTCCTGTTCCCGCGCGGCGTCGAGGGCGGGATCGTGAGCGTCCTCAAGCCGACGACGCGTCTGTCGCTCGCCGCGGTGGACGACATCGGCGCGGCGGCCGCCGCGGCCTTCGCCGCGCCGGAACGGTTCGACCGCGTCGAGCTGGAACTGGCCAGCGACTACCTGTCGATGGCGCGGATCGCCGAGATCCTCTCCGGGGTCCTGGGTACGCGCCTGTCCGCGCCGGACATGACGGAGGAGGAGGCGCTGGCTGCGGGCATGCCGCCGATGGGGGCCTCGCACGAGCGGTTGAACGTGGTGGGTCAGCCGGGTCGTCCCGAGTACGCGACGGCCCTCGGCATCCCGCTCACCCCCTTCGAAGAGTGGGCGCGACACCACCTGCCCCCAACGGCCTGACCCCGTATGGGGGCTCCGCCTCCGCCCCCCGCTGCGCAGTTCCCCGCGCCCCTAAAAACCCTCCGGCAGACTCGGGGGCGCGGGGAACGGCGCAATCTTTTGTCTTTAGGGGTAGGGGTCGGGGTGCGAGGAACCGCGCAAACCAGCCGCCCCACTCACCCGCACCCACCATCAGCTGAGCGAGCGCAGCGCCCCCGCGTTGAACGCGTCCAGTTCGCCGAACCGCCCGCCCAGCACCTTCAGGGCCCACTCCGGGTCCTGGAGCAGCGCGCGGCCGACCGCGATCATGTCGAACTCCTCGTTCTCCAGCCGGTCGAGCAGGTCGTCGATGCCCTTGACCGGCGCGCCCTCACCGCGGAACCCCTTGAGGAAGTCCCCGTCGAGGCCGACCGAGCCGACGGTGATGACGGGCTTGCCGGTGAGCTTCTTCGTCCAGCCGGCCAGGTTCAGGTCGGAGCCGTCGAACTCCGGCAGCCAGTAGCGGCGCGTCGACGCGTGGAAGACGTCCACGCCGGCCGCGGCCAGGGGCTCCAGCAGGGACTCCAGCTCCGCCGGGGTCTCCGCGAGCCGCGCCTTGTAGACGTCCTGCTTCCACTGCGAGTAGCGGAACAGGACGGGGAAGGTCGGCGAGACGACCGCCCGCACCGCGGCCACGATCTCCGCGGCGAACTTCGTACGGGCGACGAGGTCACCGCCGTACCCGTCCGTGCGGCGGTTGGTGCCCGCCCACAGGAACTGGTCGAGCAGGTAGCCGTGCGCGCCGTGCAGCTCGACCCCGTCGAAGCCGATGCGCTCGGCGTCGGCCGCCGCGTCGGCGAAGGCCTGGACGACGTCGTCGAGGTCGGCCTGGGTCATCTCCTTGCCCTGGCCGGCGGTGCCGTCGAGGCGCAGGCCGGAGGGGCCGACCGCGGGCGCGTCCGTGAACGGCTGCTCCCCGGCCGAGCGCACCATGCCGATGTGCCAGAGCTGCGGCATGATCGTGCCGCCCGCCGCGTGCACGTCAGCCGCGACCTTCGCCCATCCCGCGAGCTGCTCCTCCCCGTGGAACCGCGGGACCCGGTCGCTGTTCCCGGCCGAGGCGTGGTCCACGTACGTGCCCTCGGTGACGATCAGACCGACACCGGCGGCGGCACGGCGCGCGTAGTACGACGCCACGTCCTCCCCCGGTACTCCGCCCGGCGAGAACTGCCGGGTCATCGGCGCCATCGCGATCCGGTTCGGAACGGTCAGACCGTTGAGGGACACGGGCCGGGAAAGAACCTCGGCGGCGCGGGAGGCGGAGGGGGCGACAGTCACGTGGGGACTCCTCGTGGGGGGAGGGGAAGGGAGCATGCATCCCATTGGGTATGTGCATGCGCATGGATAACTCCCCCGAACAACCAACTCGGCGCGCACGGCATTCCTCCGCTCCCCCACACCCCGCTGTGACCCCGGACACGGTCCGGGAAACGCCCGAGGGCGGCACCCCCACACGGGGTGCCGCCCTCGGTTCGTACAGCGGTGAACCGCCGATCCGTCTCCGGATCAGAAGTCCATGTCACCGCCCGGCATGCCGCCGCCGGCGCCGGCGCCGGCCGAAGCCTTCTCCGGCTTGTCGGCGATGACGGCCTCGGTGGTGAGGAACAGCGCGGCGATGGAGGCGGCGTTCTGCAGGGCAGAGCGCGTGACCTTCGCCGGGTCGATGATGCCTTCGGCGATCATGTCCACGTACTCACCGGTCGCGGCGTTCAGACCGTGACCGACGGGCAGGTTGCGGACCTTCTCGACGATGACGCCACCCTCGAGACCGCCGTTGACGGCGATCTGCTTGAGCGGGGCCTCCAGGGCGAGCTTCACGGCGTTCGCGCCGGTCGCCTCGTCACCCGTGAGCTCGAGCTTCTCGAACACCGAGGAAGCCTGGAGCAGAGCCACGCCACCACCGGCGACGATGCCCTCCTCGACGGCCGCCTTCGCGTTGCGAACGGCGTCCTCGATGCGGTGCTTGCGCTCCTTGAGCTCGACCTCGGTGGCGGCACCGGCCTTGATGACGGCCACGCCGCCGGCCAGCTTCGCCAGGCGCTCCTGGAGCTTCTCGCGGTCGTAGTCCGAGTCCGAGTTCTCGATCTCGGCACGGATCTGGTTGACCCGGCCCTGGACCTGGTCGGCGGAGCCGGAGCCGTCCACGATCGTGGTCTCGTCCTTGGTGATGACGACCTTGCGGGCACGGCCCAGCAGGTCCAGACCCGCGTTCTCCAGCTTCAGGCCGACCTCCTCGGAGATGACCTCGCCGCCCGTGAGGATGGCGATGTCGCCGAGCATGGCCTTGCGGCGGTCACCGAAGCCCGGAGCCTTGACGGCGACGGACTTGAAGGTGCCACGGATCTTGTTGACGACCAGCGTCGACAGCGCCTCGCCCTCGACGTCCTCGGCGATGATCAGCAGCGGCTTGCCGCCCTGCATGACCTTCTCGAGGAGCGGGAGCAGGTCCTTGACGTTGGCGATCTTCGAGTTGGCGATCAGGATGTACGGGTCGTCGAGGACGGCCTCCATACGCTCCATGTCGGTGGCGAAGTACGCCGAGATGTAGCCCTTGTCGAAGCGCATACCCTCGGTGAGCTCCAGCTCCAGACCGAAGGTCTGGGACTCCTCGACGGTGATGACGCCTTCCTTGCCGACCTTGTCCATCGCCTCGGCGATGAGCTCGCCGATCTGGGTGTCGGCGGCGGAGATGGAGGCCGTGGAAGCGATCTGCTCCTTGGTCTCGACATCCTTGGCCTGCTCAAGAAGGGCACCGGAGACGGCCTCGACGGCCTTCTCGATACCGCGCTTGAGAGCCATCGGGTTGGCACCGGCGGCTACGTTGCGCAGACCCTCGCGGACCAGCGCCTGGGCGAGCACGGTCGCCGTGGTCGTTCCGTCGCCGGCGACGTCGTCCGTCTTCTTGGCGACTTCCTTGACCAGCTCTGCGCCGATCTTCTCGTACGGGTCCTCGAGCTCGATCTCCTTGGCGATGGAAACACCATCGTTGGTGATCGTGGGGGCGCCCCACTTCTTCTCTAGGACGACGTTGCGACCCTTGGGACCAAGGGTGACCTTGACGGCGTCGGCGAGCTGGTTCATCCCGCGCTCGAGACCGCGCCGTGCCTCCTCGTCGAACGCGATGATCTTGGCCATGTGAAGTGGTCCTCCCGGACTGGGGTGGAATCTCCAGGACCGCGCCCGCGCCCGCGACGGACGGCCTGCAGACCTCGTGGTTCCTTGCCCCACCCGGCCTGCGGGCCTCACTGACCCGGTCCTCGTTGTCACTCTCACCTTCAGAGTGCTAACGCCAATGATTAGCACTCGACCCATGCGAGTGCAAGCGCCTCTCAATGATCCGCAGGTGGGAGGGGGTGAGAGGCGAGGGCGTCCGATGACCTTGAGGCCCCTCCGCCGGCCGCGACCGGCACGCGGACATGCCGAAGGGCCCGTACCCGGGAGGCACGAGCCCTTCGGAAGAAGAACGTCGCTGCAGTAAGTCGGCGCGTGCTTCAGCCGGTCGCCAGCCGGACCATGTCCGCCTGCGGCCCCTTCTGGCCTTGCGAGATCTCAAAATCGACCCGCTGACCCTCTTCCAGGGTGCGGTAGCCGTCCATCTGAATCGCGCTGTAGTGGACGAATACATCCGCACCACCGTCGACCGCGATGAAGCCGTACCCCTTCTCCGCGTTGAACCATTTGACGGTGCCCTGAGCCATGCCTAACTCCCCTATTACTGGCCCTTGCACAGACCCGCACTTCGCGGATCCGGGTCAGACCTCACCCCCCAACGGTTGGGGGTGTGCGCCGGAACGCGTCGACCGCGGCTGAATGTATCCGTCCAACTGCCGTCTGCAACAGGTCAATCCGACGAGAATTCCGGGCACGGCTGATCGGAAATATGTGAAGGATTTACGAAGATTCAGGGCAAGTCGGGCCCGGTAAATGCCATAAACGGCTCAAAAGGACCAGTTACTTTGGCTGCTTCTTGTCGGGCCCCGGGCGCGAACTCATATGCGCCGACCTTGCGAAGCGAAGCAGGTTCCCCAACTGTACCGCGCTCAACCATACAGAATTGCCCCCTCCGCTTCGGGCGCGGAGGGGGCAATTCGATGAACTCTGCGTGTTCGGCATTACCAAGGGTAATGATCAGGCCGCCGAACGGACCCACCGGACGGGGCCTTCGGACGGGGCGCTCAGCCGCCGGCGACCGCCGGGATGATCGAGACGCCGACGCCGTCCGGCGTGGCCGTCTCAAGACCCTGCTCGAAGCGGACGTCGTCGTCGTTCACGTACACGTTGACGAACCGCCGCAGCTTGCCCTGGTCGTCCAGGACACGGGCCGCGATACCGGCGTGGTTCTTCTCCAGATCGGCGATGACCTCGGCGAGGGTCGCACCCTCGGCGGCCACCTCGGCCTGACCACCCGTATAGGTACGCAGAATGGTGGGGATGCGGACGTTGACGCTCATGGAACAGGACCTCCGGTCGGGGTGCGAAGCGCCCGGTCAAGGGCGCGGGGCGGTGACACGTGCGGCTCCGCCGCGGGACGCGGCCGGCCCCCACCGGCCCGCGGCGTACGAACAACGATCAGGAACCGAGACCGGCCTCGTGGAAGGAGTCGAGGTTCGGACGGATGGTCGCGGTCAGCCCCGTGTCGGAGGCGACGGCGTCCAGCGTCTTCAGACCGTCCCCGGTGTTGAGGACGACAGTCGTCAGCGTCGGATCGAGCAGACCCGCCTCGATCAGCTTCTTCGCGACCCCCACCGTCACCCCGCCGGCGGTCTCCGCGAAGATCCCCTCGGTACGCGCCAGCAGCTTGATCGCGTCGACGACCTGGTCGTCGTTCACGTCCTCCACGGCCCCGCCCGTGCGGCGGGCGATGTCGAGCACGTACGGCCCGTCGGCCGGGTTGCCGATGGCGAGCGACTTCGCGATCGTGTTCGGCTTCTGCGGGCGTACGACGTCGTGCCCGGCCTTGTAGGCGACGGACACCGGCGAGCAGCCCTCGGCCTGGGCGCCGAAGATCTTGTACGGCTTGTCCTCGACGAGGCCGAGCTGGATCAGCTCCTTCAGCCCCTTGTCGATCTTCGTCAGCTGCGAACCGGAGGCGATCGGCACGACCAGCTGGTCCGGCAGCCGCCAGCCGAGCTGCTCGCAGATCTCGTACGCCAGGGTCTTGGAGCCCTCCGCGTAGTACGGCCGAAGGTTGACGTTGACGAAGCCCCAGCCCTCGCCGGCCGGGTCGCCGATCAGCTCGGAGCAGAAGCGGTTCACGTCGTCGTAGTTGCCCTCGATGCCGACCAGCTCGCCGCCGTAGACCGCGGCCATGACGACCTTGCCCTGCTCCAGGTCGTGCGGGATGAACACGCAGGAACGGAAGCCGGCCCGCGCGGCGGCGGCGCCCACCGCGCCCGCGAGGTTGCCGGTGGAGGAGCAGGAGAGCGTGGTGAAGCCGAAGGCGCGCGCGGCCTCCAGCGCCTGGGCGACGACGCGGTCCTTGAAGGAGTGCGTCGGGTTGCCGGAGTCGTCCTTGACGAAGAGCTTGCCGGCGTCGACGCCCAGCTCACGCGCCAGGTTGTCGGCCTGGACGAGCTTGGTCCAGCCGGGGTTGATGTTCGGCTTGTCCGCCACGTCCGCGGGGACGGGCAGCAGGGGCGCGTACCGCCAGATGTTCGCCGGGCCGGACTCGATCCGCTTGCGCAGCTCTTCGGTGTCGTAGCCCGAGAAGTCGTACGCGATCTCCAGCGGGCCGAAACACTCCTCGCAGGCGAAGACCGGACCGAGCGGTACGCGGTGACCGCACTCGCGGCAGGAGAGCGCGGCGGCCGGACCGAGGTCCACGGAGTTCGTGGAGCTCGCGGAGTCCGCGGCGGGGGTGGGGTTCGTGGTGCTTGCAACTGTCTGCGCAGCCATGGAGGCGAGGCCCTTTCCTCATCTTCCTCACGACGCACTTCGCCATGAGACGGATTTGGCACCTTCCCGAGCCGGGAGCCTCGCGGCACTGATCAGCGATGATCAGGACGAGACCGGCTGGAGGGTTGCCGGGGCTTCAACGGGCCGTATCCCTCTGCCCCTCTGGATGAGCGGTATTCAGTTGTGGTCCTGCACGTGATTTTAGTTGTACACGCAACGACCCCCGACATGCGATGGTCATCAGCGTTGTTCAAGACTGTAACCGACGGCATGGATGGTGGAGAGAGCCGTCCGAACCGCGAGATGACCGTCACACCGGTTTCCGTCGCGGCGGGACGCACGCATCCCGATGAACGCAAGGGAGAGCCGCACGTGCTGGAAGACGTCGAGCGCTGGCTGAGCACGCGCTCCTGGTCCGTCGAGGACCGCCCGCTCAAGAAGCTGATCGCCGCGAAGCGGTCCACGGGCTCCACGGTCAGTGTCGTACTGCCCGCGCTCAACGAGGAGGAGACGGTCGGCGAGATCGTCGCCGTGATCCGCCGTGAGCTGATGACCACGAGAGTGCCGCTCGTCGACGAGATCGTGGTGATCGACTCGGGTTCGACGGACCGCACCTCCGAGGTCGCCGCCGCCGCGGGCGCGCGGGTCGTGCACCGGGACGAGATCCTGCCCCGGATCCCGGCCGTGCCCGGCAAGGGCGAGGTGCTGTGGCGCTCGCTGCTCGTCACCCGCGGGGACATCGTGGCCTTCGTCGACGCGGACCTGAAGGAGTTCTCGGCGGACTTCGTCTCCGGGATCGTCGGCCCGCTGCTCACGGATCCGGGCGTGCACCTCGTCAAGGCGATGTACGACCGCCCGCTGGGTTCCGCCGCGGGTCAGGGGGGCCGGGTGACGGAACTCATGGCCCGGCCGCTGCTCAACATGCACTGGCCGCAGCTGGCCGGCTTCGTGCAGCCGCTGGGCGGGGAGTACGCGGCCCGCCGCTCGCTCCTCGAACGACTCCCCTTCCCCGTCGGCTACGGCGTGGAGCTGGGCATGCTGGTCGACTCCCTGCACCTGGTCGGGCTCGACGCCCTCGCGCAGGTCGACGTGGGCGTGCGCAGGCACCGGCACCAGGACGGGCAGGCGCTCGGACGGATGTCCGCGGCGATCTACCGCACGGCTCAGCTGCGGCTGGCGCGCGGCCACATGATCAGGCCGGCGCTGACGCAGTTCGTCCGGGGGGATCACGGCTTCGAGCCGCGCACGCACTCGGTGGACATGGAGGAACGCCCCCCGATGACGGACATCAGAGAGTACGTCTCACGCCGCGCGGCATAACAGAACCAGAAGATTGCGCAGTTCCCCACGCCCCTTGACAGGGGCGTGGGGAACTGCGCGGGCCACCCTTACCGGCCTTCGGTTGACCCAGTTGCTTCCGCCACGGCCAGTGGGAACGTTTGAGCGGATAGCCCTGCGGCTAGATTTCGAGTCATGGCTTCCACCCACGGCACACACCCCGTCCTCGTCGCGTCCAACCGCGGCCCGGTCTCGTACACGAAGGACGAGTCCGGCGAGCTCACGGCCAAGCGCGGCGGAGGCGGACTCGTGTCGGGCCTCTCCGCGATCGGCCCCGACGCCGGCGCCCTGTGGGTCTGCTCGGCCCTCACCGACGGCGACCGCGAGGCCGTACGGCGCGGCGTCGGCGAGGACGGCGTCCGGATGCTCGACATCGACGCCGACACCCACGCCGCCGCCTACAACGGCATCGCGAACTCCGCGCTGTGGTTCGTCCACCACATGCTCTACCAGACCCCCCTGGAACCCGTCTTCGACGCGGAGTTCCGGCGCCAGTGGGCGGCCTACGAGACGTACAACCAGGCCTTCGCCGACGCACTGGCCGAGGAGGCGGCGGACGGCGCCGCGGTCCTCGTACAGGACTACCACCTCACCCTCGTGCCGCGGATGCTCCGCGAACTCCGTCCCGACCTGCGCATCGGGCACTTCTCGCACACCCCGTGGGCCCCGCCGGACTACTTCCGTCTCCTCCCGGACGACATCGCGGCGAAGGTCCTCGACGGGATCCTCGGCGCCGACCGGGCCGCGTTCCTCACCCGGCGGTGGGCGGACGCGTTCACGGAGTGCTGTCGGACCGTCCTCGGGAACGACTTCGACCCGGACACCCGCATCGGCGTGCACGGCCTCGGCGCCGACGCGGACTTCCTGCGCGAGCGCTCGCACCGCGAGGACGTCGACGAGCGGATGGCCGCGCTGCGCGAGCAGATCGGCACCGCGCCCGACGGCAGCCCCCGCAAGACCGTCGTGCGGGTGGACCGCACCGAGCTGTCCAAGAACATCGTGCGCGGACTGCTGGCGTACCGGCAGCTGCTGGACGACCGGCCCGAGTGGCACGAGCGGGTGGTGCACGTGGCGTTCGCGTACCCGTCGCGCCAGGACCTCGCGGTGTACCGCGACTACACGGCCGAGGTGCAGCGGGTCGCCGACGAGATCAACTCCGTGTACGGGACGGCCGGCTGGACCCCGGTCGTGCTGCACGTGAAGGACGACTTCGCGCGCTCACTGGCGGCGTACCGGCTGGCCGACGTGGCCCTCGTGAACCCCATCCGCGACGGTATGAACCTCGTCGCGAAGGAGGTGCCGGTCGTGTCCGACGACGGCTGCGTGCTGGTGCTGTCGCGGGAGGCGGGGGCGTACGAGGAGCTGGGCGAGGACGCGATCGTGGTGAACCCGTACGACGTGTCGGGCACCGCGGGGGCGTTGCACGAGGCGTTGACGGTTCCCCTGGGGGAGCGGGCGGAGCGGACGAAGCGGCTGGCCGCGGCGGCTACCGCGCTGCCTCCGGCGCAGTGGTTCCTGGACCAGCTGCACGCGCTGCGCTCGTAGCTGCGTTCGCTGACGCGAGGTCGGCCGGAGCTGCGGGCCGGTGGGGCCGGCCGCGCAGTTCCCCGCGCCCCTCAAAAGCGACAAGACTGCGCAGTTCCCCGCGCCCCTTGAAGGGGCTACGCCCCCTGGAGGCGGTTGGCCAGGGTCGTCAGTAGGTGTGCGACCCCCTCCGGGCCGGCCACCACCAGGTCGGAGCGGTCGGCGAGTTCGGTCACCTCTGTGCTGCCGCTGCAGACCAGGAGGCCCGGGATGCCGTCGGAACGGAGCTTCTCCACGGCGGCGAAGGCCGGCAGGTCGCCGAGGTCGTCACCGCAGTACATGACCGACTCGGCGCCGACCTCACGCACGTACTCGCCGAGGGCGACGCCCTTGTCCATGCCCGCCGGACGCAACTCCAGGACCAGCCGCCCCGGTTCGACGATCAGGCCGTGCTTGTGGGCCAGCCGGGCCAGCGGTTCGCGCAGTGCCTCGAAGGCGGCCTGGGGGTCCTGGGCGCGGCGGGTGTGGACCGCGACGGCCCGGCCCTTCTCCTCGATCCAGCTGCCCTGCCAGGCGCCGATGCCGTCGAGGAAGCCGGGCAGTTCGGCGCGGGCGGCGGCGACACCGGGGTGCGGCGCGGGGGCCCGGACCGTACCGGTGACCGCGTCCCAGCGCTCGGCCCCGTAATGGCCCAGCACGACGAGGTGGTCGAGGCCGGGAACTCCCCCGAAGCCGCCGTACCGCACGGCGACCGACGCGGGCCGCCCGGTGACGACGGCCACCGACGCCACCTTCGGGGCCAGCGCCGCCAGGGCGGGTACGGCGTCCGGGTGGGCGCGGGCCTGCTCGGGGTCGGGGACGATCGGCGCGAGCGTGCCGTCGAAGTCGAAGGCGAGGACGGCCTTGTGGGACCGCGCGAGGATGGCGGCGAGGCCGTCCCGGCCCGCCGTGGTCGTGGGGCTCGGCAACGACGATGAGTCGGGGTGACTGGCCATGTTTCGACCCTATCCGCCGAGGTGGCGTCTTACGCCTCCCGCTGAGTCCTGCGTACCTCACGAACGCGCCGCAAACGGTTGACCGTCACGGGGTCGTGCGCGAGGGCCCGCGGCGCGTCCAGGAGGGCATTCAGCAACTGGTAGTAACGAACCGGGGCAATCCCCAGCTCCTCCCGGATGGCCCGCTCCTTGGCCCCGGGCGACTCCCACCCCCGCGCCTCCAGAGCAAGCACCCCCCGCTCCTGCGCACTCAACCCCACATCACCCATCCCCCCACGCTAACCCCCACCCCAAGGGCCGCGGGTTTCAGGAGCGCGGGGAACGGCGCAATCTTTCGCCTTTCGCCTTTGGGGGCGCGGGGAACGGCGCAGTCTTTCCGCCTTGAGGGGCGCGGGGAACGGCGCAACAAGCACTCGCCGCCCCACCCCCGCCAACCGACGGAGTCACCCCGCGTTCTGCGCCGCGGAAGCGGCCCGCTGCAACTGCCCCAGCACAGCCGCCGGCCGCCCCTCCGGGCTCACCGCCTGCCCGATCTGCCGCTTGATCTCCGCGCTGACCGCCGCCCAGGACGTCTGCCCGACGGGATACAGCTCCGCGTTGGGCAGTTCGCCGAGGAAGTCGACGAGGTCCGCGTCGTCCTTGTCGAGGGCCATCGCCTCGGACGCGGACGTCGTCACGGGCAGCAGGTCGTACTCGTGGGAGAACTCGAGGACGTTCTTGTCGCTGTACACGTAGTCGAGGAAGTCCCCGATCTGCTCCGCGTGCCCGTTCTTCTTGAACGCCATCATCCAGTCGGCGACACCCATGGTGGCCTTGGAGCGCCCCTTGGCGCCGGGCATCGGCACCATGCCGAACTTCACGCCCTTCGCGGCGGCGGCCTTCATCAGCGTGGGGTGGCCGTTCAGCATGCCGACCTCGCCGCGCGTGAACGCCGCGAAGGCGTCGGCCCGGTTGAGCTTCCCGGGCGCGACCGGCCCGGTGAGCCCCTTGTCGACGAGCTTCTCCTTCAGCCAGGTGAAGGTGTCGACGTTCTGCGGGGAGTCGAGGCTGTAGGAGCCGACCGTGTCGGTGTATCCGTCACCGCCGCTGAGCAGCCACATCATGGTCTCGGCCTGCGCCTCCTCCGGCCCGAGCGGCAGCGCGTACGGGTACTTCACGCCCTTGGCCTTGAGGGCCGCCGCGTCGGAGGCGAGGTCGCTCCAGCTCTCCGGCGGGGTGAGGCCGGCGTCGGCGAAGAGGGTCTTGTTGTAGAAGAGCAGCCGGGTGGAGGAGGCGAACGGCATGCCGTACTGCGTCCGGTTTATCTCCCCCGCCGCGGACAGCTGCGACACGAAGTCCGCCTGGGTGTCTATGGAGAGCACGTCGCCCGCGCGGTAGAGCTCGCCCGCGTCGGCGTAGTCGGCGTACGCGCCGATCTGCGCCAGGTCGGGCGGGTCGCCCGCGTCGACCATCGCCTTGACCTTGGCGTCCACGTCGTTCCAGGAGTAGACGCTGACCTGGACGTCGACGCCGGGGTGCTTCGCCTCGTAGGCCCGGGTCAGCTTGTCCCAGTACTTCTGGGAGCTGTTCGCCTTGGAGTCGCCGTAGTCGGCCGCCACGAGTTTCAGCGTGACGTCCCCCGACCCGGCGGAGCTGCCGCAGCCTCCGAGGGCCGCGGTCACACCCAGTGCGGACGCCACCGCGATCAGACTTGTCACTCGCCGCTGCACTACTGCCGTCCCCAACCCTGTTCGCCCCATGAACGCGTCCGCGCGTCCGCGGGCCCAAGTACCCGCGCGCGCACCGATTCGCTCATGCGATCCCAAACTTTCGATTCGCAATTTTCGCTCTAAGGTCTACACCACGTAAGTGGACTAGACCTCTCACGGGGTAAGGGGCGACACTGTACGTGTGAGACACGTCATCGCCCTGGATGTGGGCGGCACCGGAATGAAGGCCGCCCTCGTGGGGGCGGACGGCGAGCTGCTGCACCAGGCCCGCCGTTCGACGGGCCGCGAGCGCGGCCCGGACTCCGTCGTCGAGTCGATCCTCGCCTTCGCCGCCGACCTGCGTGCGCACGGCGAGGACCACTTCGGGGAGCCCGCGGCGGCGGCGGGCGTCGCCGTCCCCGGCATCGTGGACGCCGACCGCGGCATCGCCGCCTACGCGGCCAACCTCGGCTGGCGCGACGTACCGCTGCGGAACCTGCTCAGCGAACGGCTGGACGGGGTGCCGGTCGCCCTCGGCCACGACGTACGCACCGGTGGCCTCGCCGAGGGCCGCATCGGCGCCGGCCGGGGCGCGGACCGCTTCCTGTTCGTACCGCTGGGCACGGGCATCGCGGGCGCGATCGGCATCGACGGCCGGGTGGAGGCGGGCGCGCACGGTTTCGCGGGCGAGATCGGCCATGTCGTCGTACGCCCCGGAGGCGCCCCCTGTCCGTGCGGGCAGCACGGCTGCCTGGAGCGGTACGCGTCGGCGGCGGCGGTCAGCGAGGCGTGGGCCAGGGCCACGGGCGACCGGGACGCGGACGCGGCGGACTGCGCGAAGGCCGTCGAGTCCGGCGACGCCCGGGCGCGGGCGGTCTGGCAGGACGCCGTGGACGCGCTCGCCGACGGACTCGTCACCGCGCTCACTCTGCTGGACCCCCGCGTCCTGATCATCGGTGGCGGTCTCGCCGAGGCGGGGGAAACCTTGTTCACACCACTGCGGGCCGCGGTCGAGCGGCGCGTCACCTTCCAGAAACTGCCGTCCATCGTCCCCGCCGCACTGGGGGACACGGCCGGCTGCCTCGGCGCGGGCCTCCTCGCCTGGGACCTGCTCGCCACCCCCACCCACCCCGCTTCGGAGGTATCCGCCTGATGACCACTGAGCGCACTTCTCCGGACGGGGTACACCAGGGCGCCCCCGACGGGGCGCGGGCCGAGACATCATGCGGCTCCGCCGCGAGGGCGCGCCCGGCCGCCACCGGCCCGCAGGTCACCGTCCTCACCGGAGCGAACGTAGTTCTCCCCACAGGCACCGTGCCCAACGGCCGCGTGATCGTCGACGGCACCCGCATCGCCGGGAGCGCTCCCGAGGGCGCCCCCCGCAAGGACCTCTCGGGCCACTACCTGGTGCCCGGCTTCGTCGACATGCACAACCACGGCGGTGGCGGAGCCTCGTTCACCTCGGGCACGGTCGAGGAGATCCTCCAGGGCATCCGCACCCACCGCGCGCACGGCACGACGACCCTCGTCGCCTCCACGGTCACCGGCGACATGGACGGCCTGGCCCAGCGCGCGGGGCTGCTCTCCGAGCTGGCCGAGCAGGGCGACATCGCGGGCGTCCACTTCGAGGGCCCGTTCATCTCCCCGTGCCGCAAGGGAGCGCACTCCGAGAAGCTGCTGCGCGACCCCGACCCGGCGGAGGTCCGCAAACTGATCGACGCGGCGCGCGGCCAGGCCCGGATGGTCACCCTCGCCACCGAGCTGCCGGGCGGCATCGACTCCGTACGCCTTCTCGTCGAGCACGGCGTCATCGCGGCGATCGGGCACACGGACGCCACGTACGAGCAGACGGTGGAGGCCATCGACGCGGGCGCGACCGTGGCGACGCACCTGTTCAACGCGATGCCCGTACTCGGCCACCGCACCCCGGGCCCGATCGCGGCCCTCCTGGAGGACGAGCGGATCACCGTCGAGCTGATCAACGACGGCGTGCACCTGCACCCGGCCTCGCTCCAGCTGGCGTTCCATCACGCCGGCGGCGGGCGGGTGGCGTTCATCACGGACGCGATGGACGCGGCGGGCTTCGGCGACGGCCGCTACATGCTCGGCCCGCTGGAGGTCGAGGTCGCGGACGGCGTGGCGCGTCTGGTGGAGGGCGGCTCGATCGCGGGCTCCACGCTCACCCTGGACCGGGCCTTCAAGCGCGCGGTGACCGTGGACCGGCTGCCCGTCGAGGACGTCGTCGCGGCCATCTCCGCCAATCCGGCACGGCAGTTGGGCCTGTACGACCGGGTGGGTTCGCTGGAGCCGGGCAAGGACGCCGACCTGGTGGTCCTGGACTCCGGTTTCGAGGTCAAGGGCGTGATGCGCCGCGGCGAATGGCTGGTCGAACCTCAGACCGCCTGAGCCGGGGGCTGGGCCGACAGCCGTTGCCTTTGGCATGATCGGACTTTCGCACGAGCACACCCGTGGCACACGCACGCACACCAGGCGGGCGCGTCCACATCGAGGGAGGCAGGCCCAGGTGATTCTCACGGTCACGCTGAACACCGCTCTCGACATCACGTACCGCGTACGGGAGTTGCGGCCCCACACGTCCCACCGGGTCGACGAGGTGACCGAACGGCCCGGCGGGAAGGGCCTGAACGTGGCCCGGGTACTCGCGGCCCTCGGCCACGAGGTGACCGTGACGGGCTTCGTGGGCGGCGTCACCGGGCGGGCCCTGCGGGGCCTGCTCACCCGGACGCCGGATGTCGTCGACGCGCTGGTCCCGGTGAGCGGCTCGACCCGCCGCACGATCGCGGTGGCCGACACGACGACCGGTGACACGACTCAACTCAACGAACCGGGCCCGGAGATCACCCCCGCGGAGTGGGCGGACTTCCAGGAGGCGTACGAGGTCCTGCTGCGGTCCTCGTCCGCGGTCGCCCTGTGCGGGAGCCTGCCGCCGGGGGTGCCGGTCGGGGCGTACGCCCAACTTGTGCGTACCGCGCGCGCGTTGGCGATTCCGGTGCTGCTCGACACGAGCGGGGAGCCGTTGCGGCGGGGGATCGCGGCCCGTCCCGACATCGTCAAGCCGAACGCGGACGAACTGGCCGAGCTGACCGGCTCGCACGACCCCTCGCAGGCCACGCGTGACGCGCGGCGGCGTGGGGCGCACGCGGTGGTGGCGTCCCTCGGCGCGGAGGGGCTGCTCGCCCGCACACCCGAGGGTGACTGGCGGGCGGCCCCGCCCCGGCCGGTCCGCGGGAACCCGACGGGCGCGGGGGACTCCGCTGTCGCGGGGCTGCTGTCGGGGCTGGTGGAGAAACTGCCGTGGCCGGAGCGGCTGGCCCGGGCGGTCGCGCTGTCCGCGGCGACGGTGCTGGCGCCGACAGCCGGCGAATTCGACCGCCCCGCTTACGAAGAGCTGCTGGCCCGAGTATCTGTGACGGGCCAGCCAACCGCGGCCTAGCGCTCCGCGGGTCGTCCGTCGTGTGCCGGCCGGTGAGGGCTGTTCGCGCAGTTCCCCGCGCCCCTAAAAGATTGCGCCGTTCCCCGCGCCCCCATCAGGGGCGCGGGGAACGGCGCAATCTTTTGTCTTTCAGGGGGCGCAGCCCCCAAGGGGTGCGAGGAACTGCGCGAACGGCCCCCACCGGACCCGCACCCGACCACCACGGCAAGTGGAAGGCCCGAATCAACGCTCAGTTCTTGACCTGGCCCGCCTTCAGCCGAAGCTGGTCCAGGAGGATGTCGCAGGTGTCGCCCTGCTGGCAGGAGATGGAGATCGTGTTGGTGCCCTTGGTGAGGGTGGGGTAGGAGTAGGTCTCCGTCCAGCCCTTGTCCCACTCGTTCTCCTTGGCCTGGGCGAAGTTGCCCAGGTTCAGCTTGGTGCCGAACTCCTTGCCGTTCACGGTGAGCGTCATCTTCGCGTCCTTGCCGGGGACGCTGTACTTCGTGAAGAGGGTGTACGCGCCGGCCTTCGGGATGCCGTTGACGGTCCAGGTGACCTCGGCGCCGACCTGGTTGAGGCCGGTCACGTAGATACCGCCCGCCGCGGTCGCGCCGTCGATGTCCGAGGCGGTCGTCACACCGGCGCCGAGCTTCAGGGCCTTCGCGTCGATCTCGGGCAGTTCGGCCGGCTCCGCGGCGTCCTTGGTGGACGTCTCGCTCGGCTCGGCGCTCTGGCCGGCCGACGCGGTCGGACCCGCGGTGTCGTCGCCGCCCTTGTCGTCGTCCGAGTCCCCGCCCGTCATCGCGATGGCGATGCCGATCACCACGGCCGCGACCACGGCGACGGCGCCGATCAGCAGACCCTTGGTGTTGGGCCCGCGGCCCCGGCCGCCACCGCCCCGGCCGCCGTGCGTCTGCTGGTGCGAGGTGGGCGCGCCACCGGAGAAGTTCTCGGACGTGGCGTAGTTCGCGTTCGCGTTCGGCTGCCCGTACTGCCCCTGCTGCCCGTACGTGCCCTGCTGCTGCGGCACCTGCCCGTACTGCGCGGTGGGAGCGGCCTGCGCGGCCGACTGGCCGTACTGGCGCTCACCGACCGGACGCACCCGGTTGACCGAGCCGGGGTAGCCGTAACCACCACCGCCGCTCGGCGGCTGGGCTCCGGCGGCCTTCCCGTCCTCGTACAGATAGCCGAACGGGTCGTCGTCCTCGGGCGTGCTCGCGCCGTTGTTGCCGGGCGTCATCCCTTGGTCTCCTAGCGGGTGCGGTACAGATGCGGTACGGGGGATCGAAAGGCGAGCCTACCCGGTCCCGGTGCCCCAAACGGGTGACTCAGCTCGCACGGCAGCGCTGACCTGCGGATCAGCCGGCACGCCTGTGCGCTTTGGGACGAGAACGTTTCTCTACGTACATCCGCTCGTCAGCGGACTGCAAGACCTCGTCCGCCGTCATGCCGCAGTGCGCCCACCCGATGCCGAAGCTGGCGCCGACCCGCATGGCCCGTCCGTCGACCCTGATGGGCTGGATTATCTCGTTGCGCAGCCGCACCGCGAGGTCCTCCGCGTCGGCCCGGCCGAGCCCGTCGGCGAGCACCACGAACTCGTCGCCGCCGAGCCGGGCGACCGTGTCCCCGTCGCGCACGGCACCGCCCAGCCTGCGGGCCACCTCGATCAGGACGTAGTCACCGGCGTTGTGCCCGAAGCGGTCGTTGATCGACTTGAAGCCGTCGAGGTCGCAGAAGAGGACCGCGAGTCCCTTCGTGCCGTCGTCCCGCTCCCCCTCGGGTGTGACGGTGTGCACATGGTGGTCGTACGCGCCCAGGGCGTCCGGGACCGGCCGGTAGTCGAAGCCGTGCCCGTTGACGTCGTAGGCGTTCACGTCGTACCCGTTGGCGCTCGCGTTGCGCGCGGCCACCACTTCCCCGTACGCCGCGTCGATCGTGTCGACCACGCCGGGTTCCGTCGCCGTGGGGCGCGCGCACAGCCGGGCGGCGAGCCGGGAGCGCAGCTCCGCGGAGTTCGGCAGGCCGGTCAGCGAGTCGTGGGAGGCGCGGTGGGCGAGCTGCAGCTCACGGCGCTTGCGCTCCTCGATGTCCTCGACGTGGGTGAGCAGGAAGCGCGGCCCGTCGGCGGCGTCCGCGACCACGCTGTTGCGCAGCGACACCCACACGTACGTACCGTCGCGGCGACAGAGCCTCAGCTCGGCGCGCCCGCCCTCGGCTGAGGTCCGCAGCAGGGTGCCGATGTCCTCGGGGTGGACGAGGTCGGAGAACGAGTAGCGGCGCATCGAGGAGGCGGGGCGGCCCAGCAGCCGGCACAGCGCGTCGTTCGTGCGCAGGATCCGGCCGTGCTGGTCGCCGCCCATCTCGGCGACGGCCATGCCGGAGGGCGCGTACTCGAAGGCCTGCCGGAAGCTTTCCTCACTGGCCCGCAGTGCCTGCTGCTCGCGCTCCAGGCGGACCAGCGCACGCTGCATGTTGGCGCGCAGCCGCGCGTTGCTGATGGCGATGGCGGCCTGGAACGCGTACATCTGCAGGGCCTCGCGGCCCCACGCGCCCGGACGCCGTCCGTTGCGCGGACGGTCCACGGACAGGACGCCTATCAGCTCGCCGCAGGAGCCGCCCGGGACGCTCGGGGTGTACATGGGGGCGAAGAGCCGGTCGGCGGGGTGCCACTCGTCCTCGAAGCGCGGTTCGGGTCCGTCGGTGTACCACTGCGGGACGTCGTCCTCGTCGAGGACCCAGCCCTCGGTGTGCGGTATGAACCGCAGGTCGCCCCACGCCTCGCCCATGTTCAGCCGGCGCTCCCAGGACTCGCGGGAGCCCGTGCGGCCGGTGATGAGCGCTTCGGCGGCGGAGTTCCCGGCGAGGGCGGCGACCACCAGGTCGCCGTCGGGTCGGACGAGGTTGACGCAGGCCAGTTCGTAGCCGAGGCCGTTGACGACGCCGTCGGCCACGGTCTGCAGCGTGTCGGCCAGACTGCGGGCCGTGTTCATGTCCGCCATGACCGTGTGCAGCTGCCGCAGGGTCGCAAGGCGGACGTACGGCTCCGACTCGGTCTCCATTCGCCCTCCCCTCGAAGACCTCGACAGCAACTCCAGGGCTCTACTCCCCGCCTACTCCCTGCCAGCTTCCCCGCCACTGAATCACAGCGCGCTGCCCACTCGGTACACAGGGTCAACAAAATATGGCACCTGTGACTCAAGTCACAGGTGAAGATGAACAATTGAGTAGAGTTTCTGTGTTTTCGCGGTGCGTTTACTGAACGCAAATTTGTGGAACATGTGCGCGCGCCTGGTAAGAGATCCGAGTCACACTCCCACTTCAGTCCTAGGACCCGGTTCGGACGTTGGTCGGATGTGTCCACCGACGGCGGAGAATAGCGTCTTCGTGTGCTGAACACTCCCTCCGCCGCTCCGCCCGCCCCGCCCGTGCATGCTGTGGGGGTGAGCAACGACGAGTTCCGCGCGGCCATGTCCCGGCTGGCCGCCGGCGTGGTCCTGGTGACCGCGCACGAGCCGCAGACCGACCCCGACGCCCCGAGCGGCGAGGACGTCGGCATGACGGCGACCTCCTTCATGTCCGTGTCCCTGGACCCGCCCCTGGTCCTCATCGGCCTGCGCGAGGGCTCCCGCATGGACGACCTGCTCGACGAGCAGCCCCTGTGGGCGGTCTCCCTGCTGGCCGAGAGCCAGAGTTCCGTCGCGAGCCGCTTCGCCATGAAGAACCGCATCTCGGACCGCCTGCTCTTCGCGGACGTGCCGTACGTCAGCGGGAAGGTGTCCGGTGCGCCGCTGCTCGACGGCGCCCTGGCGACCCTGGAATGCCGCACCGAGCAGCGGGTCACCGCGGGCGATCACACCCTGGTCATCGGCCGGGTGCTGACGTCCTCGCTGCCGGGCGCCGACGGCGGACCGCTCACGTATTTCCGGGGCCGTTACCGGCAGTTGGGCTAGCGCCGAATCGGGAACTCCGACAAAGGTCCGACCGTGTACGACTGTGAAGTCGGGCGGGTGCGCGCCGCACTTGTCCCGAGGCTTGTCTTTCGCCGTCAGAAAACCCGCGCGGGGCGCTACGGCATTACGAACGGAGCGGTCGGGGCGGAGAAGTGCCGGGCCCGCCCGACGGCCCTTTCCCTCATCCCCAGTCGCGCCCGGAACGCCCGCGCTTCGTGTCGCCCCGCTGTTTCTTCTCGCGAAGCCGACGCTCATTGATGCCGCGCGGAATACGCGTGGCCCGGCGGGGCCTGGGCGGCGGGGCGCTCGCCTCGGCGAGCAGGGAGGCGAGCCGCACGGCCGCCGTCTCCCGGTTGCGCCACTGGGACCGGTGCTCGGAGGCGCGCACGGCGACGACCCCGTCGACCAGCCGGTCGGCGAGCTTGGCGAGTGCCCGCTCCTTCCACACCGGCGGCAGCGACTCCGTCTTCGCGAGGTCGAAGCGCAGTTCGACCTGCGAGTCGGTCGTGTTGACGTGCTGGCCGCCCGGCCCGGAGGAACGCGAGAAACGCCACATCAGCTCGGCCTCGGGCAGCGAGACGGAGCCACGGATGACGTAGGGACCGGACATGGACCCATGGTCCCTTGTCTGTCCGGTCCACGTCACCAGCTTTTCGCCACCGAACGGCCACGGCCCTACGCCGGCCCCGCGCCCCAGCCCACGAGACGCGCCCTCCTGCCCCCCAGGTAAAGAAAGTAAAGGGGAGCGGAACCCTGGGGACCCCCATCGGCGTTCTTAGGGATGGCGGTAGCTTCGTCCCGTACGAAGCCCGCCGCGCAGCACCGCACGACCCGTACGTACTGATAACGAGGGAAGGACTCCCAACCATGGCTGTAAGCCTGTCCAAGGGTGGCAACGTCTCGCTGACCAAGGAGGCTCCGGGCCTGACCGCCGTCACCGTGGGCCTCGGCTGGGACGTCCGCTCCACCACGGGAACCGACTTCGACCTGGACGCCTCGGCCATCGCGGTCAACCCCGAGGGCAAGGTCTACTCGGACGCCCACTTCATCTTCTTCAACAACAAGCAGACCCCGGACCAGACGATCGTCCACACGGGCGACAACCGCACGGGTGAAGGCGCGGGCGACGACGAGGCCATCAACGTCAACCTCGCGGGCCTCCCGGCCGACATCGACAAGATCGTCTTCCCGGTCTCCATCTACGACGCCGAGACGCGCTCGCAGAACTTCGGCCAGGTCCGCAACGCGTACATCCGCATCGTGAACCAGGCCGGCGGCGCCGAGATCGCGCGCTACGACCTCTCGGAGGACGCGGCCACGGAGACGGCCATGGTCTTCGGCGAGCTGTACCGCAACGGCGCGGAGTGGAAGTTCCGCGCGGTGGGCCAGGGCTACGCGTCCGGCCTGACGGGCATCGCCAAGGACTTCGGCGTCAACGTCTGACCCACCCCGCACCACACCCGAGGGCCCCGGACCGGCAACAGCCGCCCGGGGCCCTCGGGCGTTACGGCCTTGACCCCCACCTGCTTCCCCGGCCCCGGCGACCCGGGCCCGGGCCCCGACGGGCCCAGCCCTCCTGACCCGGCCCCCCCAGCCCGCCCGGGCCCCAAAGGGGCGCGGGGAACTGCGCGGCCAGCCCTCACCGCCCCGCCCTCTCAGGCCCAGCGAGCACTGAAGGGGCGCGGGGAACTGCGCAACAAGCCCCCACCGCCCCGCGGACAACACCCGACGCCCCGCCCCAAACCCGCACCAGCCAACCCCCGCAGCCCGCCCGGGCCCCAAAGGGGCGCGGGGAACTGCGCGGCCAGCCCCCACCCACCCGCAGTCAAAAGCGACCCCGAACCCAAACCCACCGCCCCCACCCCAAGCGGAGCGCTTACCCTTCGCGACGTGATCCTCGAACCCCTGACCCTCTCCCCGGACCACGCCCTCCCGGGCCCCCTCCTCACCGAACTCACCGCCCTCTACGCCTCGAACCACGCCTTCTACGCCCTCAGCGGCGACTTCCCCGACCCCCACGACATCCGCCCGGAACAGGTCGCGAAGGCACTGGCGGACGAACTGGCCAACCCGGACGTGGAGGTCCTCCAGGCCCGCAGCGCCGGACAACTCGTCGCGATCGCGATCACGCTCGCCCACCACCCCGACCCGGGCGACCCCGACCCCTGGATCGGCCTGCTGCTGGTCGACGCGGCCCACCAGGGCAAGGGCCACGGACGGCAGCTGGCGGCCTACATCGAGGACCGCTTCCGCGAAGCCGGCCGGGACGCCGTACGCCTCGCGGCCCTGGACAACAACCCCGGCGCCTTCGCCTTCTGGACGACCATCGGTTACGAGACGATCGGCCACCGCAAGGACCGCCAACTGGGTCGCCCCTGCGCGGTAATCCGCAAAATCCTGCACCAGTAGCGCGACTCCAGCCGTGCCACCGCACCAGCCCCTCCCTCAGCCCGTCAGGGACTCCAGGGGCTCCCTCAGGGACTCCCGGGCCGCCCCTCCCCGTACAGCCAGTCGTCCCAGATCCCCGAGAAGTCCTCGTCCGGCGCCGCCTTCTCCACGAAGGCGGTGAAGTCGTCCGTGTCGGCGTTGCCATGCCGCCGACCCGCGGCCCACCCCCGCAGGAGGTCGAAGAACACCTCGTCGCCGACCGTCTGCCGGACCTTGTGCAGCACCATGGCGCCCCGCTCGTACACCGGGCTGTCGGAGATCCGCGCGGCATCCGGCGGCCGCGCGGGCGGAAAGGCCCAGACGGCCTCGCTGTCCGCCTTCTTCTCGAAGTACTCGCCCTCGTACAGCGCGTCGAAGACGTCCTGTACGGAATCCCCGCCGTGGTCCTCGTCCCACAGCCACTCGGCGTACGTGGCGAACCCCTCGTTCAGCCACATGTCCCGCCACGACTTCGGGGTGACGGAGTTCCCGTACCACTGGTGGACCAGCTCGTGCACGAGAAGCTCCACCCCGGGCGCACCGGGGAACACGGGCCGGTTCTGGGTCTCCAGGGCGTACCCCGCGTCGTCCTCCCGCTCCACGATCGCGCCCGTGGACGAGAACGGATACGGCCCGAAGGTCCGCCGGCCCCACTCCATGATCTCGGGAATCCGGTCGAGCACCTCACGACCGGCCGCCGCCTGATCGGGATCGACGGCCACATAGACGGGCAGCCGCCCCGCCTTCGACCGCCGGATCTCGAACTTTCCCACGGCCACCGTCACCACGTACGAGGCCATCGGCTCCCCGACATGCCAGTCGAAGACAGCGCGCCCGCCGTTCACGGTCTTCCTACGCAACTCCCCGTTGGAGACGGCCTCCAGCCCCTCGGGCACGGCAACGCTGATGTCGTACGAGGCCTTGTCACCGGGGTGATGGTTCCCGGGGAACCACGCCATGGACCCGGTGGGCTCCCCCAGCCCCAGAGCCCCGTCCTCGGTGGGCAGCCACCCCTCCTCCGATCCGTCGGGATCGGTGACGACCTCCGGCACCCCCTCGTAACGCACCACCGCCACGAAGGAATCCCCGCCGCCCAGATCCTCGCGCGGCCGGACGGTCAGCTCATGATCACCGCTGCGATTGAACCGCGCGGGCTTCCCGTCCACCTCGACGGACCGCACCTCCATCCCCTTGAGATCGAGGTTGAACGCGCTGAGGTCCTTCTCCGCCCGGGCCCGGATCTCCGCCTTCCCCACCAGCCGCCTGGTCCTGGGCTCGTAGTCGAGCGTGAGCCCGTAATGCGTGACGTCGTACCCACCGTTCCCCGCCTTGGGGAAGTACGGATCCCGCACCCCGGGAGCCCCCGCGACACCTGTCACACCCCCCACACCCCCGTCACAGCCGGTCGCGGCACACGCCAGCAGGACGACGACAGGGGCAAAGAGCACAGACCGGGGCATGGCGGCGATCCTAGAACGGCGTGACACCATCACCCACGTGCTCGACATCGGCTACGCCCTCTCCTCCCGCTTCCCGGACCCCCCGCAGACCGACTACCGCCGTGCGGACGTCCACGCTCTGCGCCACGACCTGTTCTGCGGAGACGTCTACCTCGCCGACACGAAGGCGGACCGGGAGCTGTCCACAGGCTGGGGATGGGTACCCGTACTCGACTTCGCGTGGGCCCTGTGCGACATCGTCGAGCAACTCGACCAGGACCCCTTGGGAAGCAGGGCCTCCCGCCCCCAGCGTGCCGAACTGGACTTCACCGAGTCCACCGACCGCATGCTCTTCGAGCGCCGCTTCGGCTGGGTGGACATCGAGTCGGACTGGATGCCCGTGGACGAGCCCCCGCTGACCTTCTCCCACTCCGAACTCCGCCGTGAGGCACGGGACTTCCTCCACGACGTCCTGGCCGACCTGACGGACCTCCACGAGGGGCTCCGGGACAACCCGGCCATCTGGAATCTAGAGGCCCGCTTCCCCCGCCTGCCTTAGCCAGATCCCCTGGGGGCTGCGCCCCCAGACCCCCCTATCGGCCTGAACGGCCTCGTCCTCAAACGCCGGACGGGCTAAAAAGACGGCCAGCCGGCACCCGCCAACACCGGACGGGCTGAAAAAACTGACACCCGACACCCGCCGACACCGGACGGGCTAAAAAACTCCCAGCCGGCACGCGACGACGCCGGACGGGTTGCAAACCTGCGACCGGCACCCGACGGCGTACCGGGAGCGGGCCGTGCCGGTGCGTCGGAAGTCCGCCGCGTAGGGCTCCTCCAGGAAGGGGCGCCCTCAGAGACGGAGAGCAGTACACCCGGGGGCGGCGGACTCGACGTACCGGCACGGCCCGCTCCCACCCCCCACTCACCCCCGATCGCCCCCGGGAACCCGTCACACCTCAACCCCCACCACCCGAACCCCCACCTCCGCGGCGAACACCCCCGCCAGATCCAGCAACTGAGCCGGACTGATCACAGCCCCCGCCAGCCGGTCGACCCCGCGCGCGAACGACACCTCCGCCGCCCGCCGCAGATCCACGTCCGTCAACGACACCCCGCTGAAGTCCGCCCCCTTCAGCACACAGTCCACGAACTCCACCCGCTCCAGCCGAGCACCCCCGAAGTCCGGCTCGACCAGCACGCACCCCTCGAACACCACATCCCGGATCCGGGCCTCCCGCAGATTCAGGTAGTCGATCTTCCCCCCGCGGAAGACCACCCGCTCCAGCACGGCACCATGCAACTGCACCCCGCCCAGCCGGGCGTCGACCACCTCCACGTCCCGGAAGGTCGCCGCCCCGAGGTCCGTCCCCACCCCCCGCATCCCGGTGAGCACGCAGTCCAGCACCCGCGCATGATGCAGCCGCGTCTCGTCGACCGCGCACCCCGTCAGCGCGCAGTCCATGAACCGCGCGCCCCCGCCGTCCTGCCCCACCAGATCCAGCTCGCTGAACAGCAGCCCGTCATAGTCCCCGTCGGGCTCCAGCTCCCCGCCCTCGTACGGCTCCAGCGACGGCAGCCGCACCTCGGGCCGCCGAGCCCCCTTGACCCCCGCGCCCGCCTTCACCGCTCTGCTCACCATGCCCCCATCCTGCACCCCGCCACTGACACCCCCGCCTGACCGGCCCATTCGCCCCCGCATGTCACATTCCAGGCGCTCGGCGAGTCGTAGGGACGACACAAGTCGTAGGGACAACACCAGAAGACACCCCGGCGGAAAGGGAGACCCCCTCCATGCACCGCATCACGATCATCGGCGGCGGCTTCGCCGGCCTGACCGCCGCCATCACCGCCGCGGAAGCGGGCGCCAAGGTCACCGTGTACGAGGCCCACCACACCCTCGGCGGCCGGGCCCGCACCGCCGAGGGCCCGTACCGGACGAACGAGGGCCCCCACGCCCTCTACAAGCGCGGCCCGCACTGGACCTGGCTCACACAGCGCGGCCTGCTCGGCGAACTGGCCCCGCTGCCACCCCTGGAAGCCGCCCGCCTGCGCCTCCGCCACCAGGGCGCCCTGCGCCGCACCCCACCCCTAGCCCTGCTGAAACTCCTGCGCCGCACACCCCAACAGGCCCCCGTCGACCAGGACTTCGCCACCTGGGCCACGAACATCGCGGGCGAGGAGGGCGCGACCGCCGCCGCCCACTACTCCGCGGTCGCCCTCTTCCACCACGCCCCCGGCACCCTCTCCGCCGCCTTCGTCCAGGAACGCCTGCGCCGCGCCACGAAGCTCCCCCCGGAAGCGCACTACCCGCGCGGCGGCTGGGCGAGCGTGATCGACAGGATGGCGGGCCGCGCCTGGAACCTCGGCGTACGAGTGGAAACCCTCGCCCGCGTCGACACCCTCCGCGCCCTGCCCGCCGGCCACGGCCCGGTCATCGTCGCCACCTCCCTCGACGCGGCCCGCACCCTCCTCCAGGACACCTCCCTGACCTGGCCGAGCGGCCGCACGGCCCTCCTGGACCTCGCGGTCCGCACCCGCCGCGGCGACCCGTTCGCCGTCTCCGACCTGGACGCCCCCGGCTGGATCGAGCGCTTCACGGCCCAGGACCGCACCCTCGCCCCACCCGGCGAACAGCTCCTCCAGGGCCAGTTCCCGATCGCCCCGCACGAGTCCCGCGCGGACGGCATCGCCCGCGCCGAGCACCTCCTCGACCTCGCCCTCCCGACCTGGCGCGACCGGGTCACGTACCGCCGCGAGGCGCTCGCGAACGGCCGTACGGGCGCCGTCGACCTCCCCGGCACGAGCTGGCGGGACCGCCCACGGGTGGACCGCGGCGACGACGTCTACCTCGCGGGCGACCAGGTGGCGGCCCCGGGTGTGCTCTCCGAGGTGTCGTTCAACAGCGCGCTGGAGGCGGTGTCCCTGGCCTTCGGGATCCGCAGCAGGGCAGGCCTTGACCTCAAGCACGCTTGAGGTCAAAAGCTGGGAGCCGCACACCCCGCCCAACGCCCGACGCGACTCCACCTCCCAGGGGGACCCATGCACGCCACCCGCCTCCACACCTTCGGCCCGCCCGAGAACCTCACGTACGAGCGAACAGAAGCCCCCCGCCCCGCCCCCGGCCAGGTCCGTATCGAGGTCGCGGCCGCCGGCGTACATCTCCTGGACACCGCGCTCCGGGCAGGCGTCAAGGGCCCGTACCCCCAGTTGCCCGACCTCCCCACGATCCCCGGCCGGGAGGTCGCCGGCACGGTCGAATCGCTCGGCGAGGGCGTGGCCGCCCTGTGGCTCAGCAAACAGGTCGTGGCCCACCTCGGCCTGAACCCCGGCGGCTACGCGGAACTGGCGGTCACAGACGTCGACCGTGTCCACGAGATCCCCGAGAACCTGGACTTCGCCCAGGCGGTCGCGATGATCGGCACGGGCCGTACGACGATGGGGATCCTCCAGTTCGCCGACCTGACCCCCGACGACGTGGCCGTCGTCCCCGCCGCCGCGGGCGGCATCGGCACCCTCCTCGTGCAGTACGCGAAGCACGCGGGCGCCACGGTGATCGGCCTGGCGGGCGGCCCGGACAAGGTGGCGCGGGTCGAGAAGAACGGCGCGGACCTGGCAGTCGACTACATGAACCCCGACTGGCCGGACCAGGTACGGCGATTCCTGGGCGACCGTCGGGCCACGGTCGTCTTCGACGGCGTGGGCGGCGACACGGCCCGCGAGGCGGTCGCGCTCCTCGCCCGCCCCGGCGGCAGCCACATCGTCTTCGGCTGGTCGGGCGCGGGCCTGCACGACGGCACCCCCTACCTCGTCGAAGGCGTGTCCCAGTCGGTCCTCGGCCCCGCCATGCTGCAGAAGGCGGGCGGCCCCCACCCGATCCGCACCCTGGAACTGCGCGCCCTCGCCGAAGCAGCCGAGGGCCGCCTGGTCCCGGCCATCCACCGCTTCCCCCTCGCGGAAGCGGCCGCAGCGCACCGCGCACTGGAGACCAGGGCCACCTACGGCAAGGTGATCCTGGAACCCTGACCGCGCCCTGCCTCCCCCTCAACGCCCCAGCAGCAGCCGCGCGATGGCGACCTGGTCCTCGTCCAGCCCCTGCCCCTCCTCGACCCGCCACAACGAGTTCTGCAGCACCCGCCCCAGGGTCCAGGCCCGCGCCCGGGCCCGGTCCACCCCCAGCACCTCCGTCATCAGGTCGAAGCGGCGCTCCGACGCCCCCTCCTCGCACCGGTTCCACAGCGCGGGCAGCAGCTCGAAGCAGGGGTCCCCGGCGAGCGGCTTCGGGTCGATCACGAGCCAGGGTTCACGGTCGGCCGCGAGGATGTTCTCGAAGTGCAGATCCCAGTGCAGCAGCCGGTCCCCCGGCTCGTCCGCGACCTCGCGCACCGCCGCCGCGCAGTCCGCCAGCAGCCGCCGGTCGTCCTCCGCGGCCAGGGACTCCAGCACCGCGGGCAGCCGCCCGAACATGTCCGCGACCACGGAGTCCAGCCGCCGCAGCCCCGCCGGCGCCGGCACGGTCGAGATCCGCGCCAGCAACCCGGCCAGGATCGAGGTCGCCTTCATCACATCCGGCACACCGGCCAGCGGCCGGCCCTCGTCGAGCCGCTCCAGCAACAGCGTGCCGCTCTCCACGTCCTCGTCCAGCAGCCGTACGACCCCGTCACCGCCCCAGGCCCGCAGCGCCAGCCCCTCGCCGGCGGTCTCCTCGTCGAGGTCCTGCAGCTTCAGCACGGCCCGCGTCCCGTCGCCCCGCACCACGGGCAGCACCACCGAGACCTGCCCGCTCATCGGCGCGCCCTCCTGCCGCAGCCCCCACCGCTCCAGGAACCCCTCACCACGCTCCAGCAGCCGCCCAAACCCCACCTTCACCACCCCCACCCTCTCCAGAACCACGAAATCCGAAGGAGACACCCACCGCCCGGAGAAGCTAACGTCACCGCGCATGAGCAGCACGGAGAACGCGGACGGCGCGTCCGGCCAGGACAGCGCGGCCGGCACGGACAGCGCCGCCGGCACGGACCGCACACCCCCCGCGCCTTACGCGCCCCCCAAGCCCCGGACACCACCCCTGCCGCAGCCGCCCCCGGGCGCGCCCCGCACCACCGTGAACGGCGGCATATCGTTCTGGTACGCCGAGGAGGGCCTGCCCGCCCCCCGCGAGCCCCTTCGGGGTGACGCGAACGCCGACGTGGTGATCGTCGGCGGCGGCTACACCGGGCTGTGGACCGCGTACTACCTGAAGAAGGCCGCCCCCTTCCTGCGGATCACCGTCCTGGAGCAGAAGTTCTGCGGCTACGGCGCCTCCGGCCGCAACGGCGGCTGGCTCTACAACGGCATCGCGGGCCGCGACCGGTACGCGCGCCTGCACGGCCACGAGGCCGCCGTACGCCTCCAGGAGGCCATGAACGCCACGGTCACCGAGGTCGTCAGGGTCGCCGGCGAGGAGGGCATCGAGGCGGACATCCACCGCGGCGGCGTACTCGAAGTCGCGTACACGCCTGCCCAGCTGGCCCGCCTGAAGGCCTTCCACGAGACGGAACTCTCGTACGGCGAGAAGGACCGCGAGCTGTACGGGGCCCGCGAGACCGCCGACCGTGTCCGGGTCGCGGACGCGGTGGGCTCCACGTGGACCCCGCACGGCGCCCGCCTGCACCCGGTGAAACTGCTCAAGGGCCTCGCGACGGCCGTCGAGGCGCTCGGCGTCACGATCCACGAGTCGACACCCGTCACCGAGATCAGGCCGAAGCACGCCGTCACCCCGTACGGCACCGTCCGCGCCCCTTACATCCTGCGCTGCACGGAAGGCTTCACGGCCTCCCTCAAGGGCCACAAACGCACCTGGCTCCCCATGAACTCCTCGATGATCGCCACCGAGCCCCTGACGGCCGCCCAGTGGGAATCGGTCGGCTGGGAGGGCCGCGAAACCCTCGGCGACATGGCCCACGCCTACATGTACGCCCAGCGCACCGCCGACGACCGCATCGCACTCGGTGGCCGCGGAGTCCCGTACCGCTACGGCTCCCGCACGGACAACGACGGCCGTACGCAGCCGGCGACGGTCGAGGCCCTGCGCGAACTCCTCTTCCGCCTCTTCCCCCAGCTCTCCGGTGTCCCCGTGGCGCACGCCTGGTCGGGCGTGCTCGGCGTACCGCGCGACTGGTGCGCGTCGGTCACCCTCGACCGCGCCACCGGCCTCGGCTGGGCGGGCGGCTATGTGGGCTCCGGGGTGGCCACGGCCAACCTCGCCGCACGTACACTCCGGGATCTGATCCAGCGGGACTCGGGCCAGTCGGGCGAAACGGACCTCACGACTCTTCCCTGGGTCGAACACAAGGTCCGCAAGTGGGAACCCGAACCTTTCCGCTGGCTCGGGGTACACGGCATGTACGCGACGTATCGAGCCGCCGACCGCCGCGAAGTCACCACCCATGCCGCACAGTCGTCCCGGATCGCGCGCATCGCCGACCGGGTCGCGGGCCGCTGAGAGACAGGGGAACCCCATGAGCACCGCAGTCATGGACACCGTCCGCTACTCGTCCGACGGCCAGCTCCTCGACATCCACCGAGCCGCCGCCCCGGACGCCCCGACCGTCCTGCTCTGGCACGGCCGTGGCCCCGCCGAACGGGACGTCCTGGGCGCCCTCGCGGCGGAGGTCGCCCGGCTGGGCGCCACCGTCATAGTCCCCGACTGGCACCCGGACGCCCCCGACGGCGGCCGCCCCCAGCTCGCCGCGTCCCTCCGCTTCACCTGGGACTTCGTCCGGGACCCGGCGGAGGTCGTCCTCGTCGGCTGGTCCCTGGGCGGGCGCGCGGCGATGGCGACGGCCCTGCGCCCGGACCCGCCGGAGGGCTGGCGCCCGGCCGCCGTGGTCGGCATCTCGGCCCGCTACAACCAGCCCGAACCGCTGCTCGGCCTGCCTTCCCCGATGGAGGTCTGCGCCTCGGCTCCGCCCCTGCCCATCCACCTGGTGCACGGCACGGAGGACACGGTGTGCGACTTCGCCAACGCGGGTGAGTTCCAGCGCGTCCTGGCCGCCTCCGGCCGCAAGGCCCCGCTCACGGAACTCACCACGGACCACCCGGGCGCGGTCATGGCCGAGTACTCCCCGGAGTGGGGCCGCTGCCGCCCGGCCCACTCGGGCTCGGCCCACCGGGAGGGCCTGCGCACGGCCCGGGTCATCGCCCAGGCGGCAGGCATCCCCACGCAAAAGGCCCGAGCCACCAAGTGACCCGGACCTCCCACCGCAAAAAGAAGAGCCCCCTGTCGGATTCGAACCGACGACCTACGCATTACAAGTGCGTTGCTCTGGCCGGACTGAGCTAAGGAGGCCTGCACGCGAGCGTGCCTGCGCGTACCCGCAGGCACGCCCGAAGCAGTGTACCCACGTCACAGCGGGGTCCCGCCGAAAATTATCTCGAACTTCATTACCCACCGAGTACTGACAGAACGTGTGAACGCGGGGTAGCGTCCTGAACCAGTCCGCTCGTGTGGACTACACCACTACGGATCGTTCCGTAGCGGTACACCACCTTTACAACGGATCGTCCGGCACGTTCCTGCCGGTGAAGGGGGCCCCTCACCATGGCCACTGTCTCGTTCAACAAGGCGACCCGCATCTACCCGGGTGGCGACAAGCCCGCCGTCGACCAGCTCGAGCTCGACGTCGCGGACGGCGAGTTCCTCGTCCTCGTCGGTCCCTCCGGCTGCGGAAAGTCCACCTCCCTGCGCATGCTCGCGGGTCTCGAGGACGTCAACGGCGGTTCCATCCACATCGGTGACCGCGACGTCACGCACCTGCCGCCCAAGGACCGGGACATCGCCATGGTGTTCCAGAACTACGCGCTGTACCCGCACATGACGGTCGCGGACAACATGGGCTTCGCGCTCAAGATCGCCGGCGTCAACAAGGCCGAGATCCGCCAGAAGGTCGAGGACGCGGCGAAGATCCTCGACCTCACCGAGTACCTGGCCCGCAAGCCGAAGGCCCTCTCCGGCGGTCAGCGCCAGCGTGTCGCCATGGGTCGCGCCATCGTGCGTGAGCCCCAGGTGTTCCTCATGGACGAGCCGCTGTCGAACCTCGACGCCAAGCTCCGCGTCTCGACCCGTACGCAGATCGCGTCGCTGCAGCGCCGCCTCGGCATCACCACGGTGTACGTGACCCACGACCAGGTCGAGGCCATGACGATGGGCGACCGCGTGGCGGTCCTCAAGGACGGTCTGCTCCAGCAGGTCGACTCGCCGCGCAACATGTACGACCGCCCGGCGAACCTCTTCGTCGCCGGCTTCATCGGCTCCCCCGCGATGAACCTCGTCGAGGTCCCGATCACCGACGGCGGCGTGAAGTTCGGCAACAGCGTGGTGCCCGTCAACCGCGAGGCCCTCAAGACCGCCTCCGACAAGGGTGACCGCACGGTCACCGTCGGTGTCCGTCCCGAGCACTTCGACATCGTCGAGCAGGGCGGCGGCGCCGCGGCGAGCCTGTCGAAGGAGACCGCGGACGCCCCGGCCGGCCTCGCCGTCACCGTGAACGTCGTCGAGGAGCTCGGCGCCGACGGTTACGTCTACGGCAGCGCCAAGGTCGGCGACGACCTCAAGGACCTGGTCGTCCGCGTCAGCGGTCGCGCGGTCCCGGAGAAGGGCTCCACGCTGCACGTCGTGCCGCGCGCGGGCGAGACCCACGTGTTCTCGACCTCCACCGGTGAGCGCCTCACCGACTGATCGCGCAAACTCACCGACCGGCCGGGCGGATCCCGGAGAATTCACCCAGGTTGACGAAGAAGGCCCCGCAGACCACTGCGGGGCCTTCCTCGTTGTCGACAAATACCCCGGCAGACCGGTCATTTCGACAACTGTTCGTCAACATCAAACTCGAAAACGGTCGCTCCCCCGTCCCCCGAACTGATTACTAAATGTCGCCAAATCATCACCCCGCGCTACCCTCACTCGCGTGAAGCACTCCACTAACCACTCGACGCGACACGGCCACGGCCCCTCCGGCCGACCGATCCGACACGGCCGCGGTCCGGCCCACCGGATCGGCCGTACCCTCGCCCTCGTTCTGCCCGTCGTCCTGGTTCTCTCCGGGACGCTCGCGGTGACCCGGGTCGACTGGTCGGGGAACGACTCCTCGACGTCGGCTCTCGCCGCCTCCGCCGAGGACGTCTCCCGGCGTGCCCCGTCCCGCGCCCCGCAGGACGTGCTGCGCGACAAGCTCCTGCTGGAACTCCAGGAGAAGAACCCGGGAGTCGCCCTCACCCATCTCCAGGAGGCCGTGAACGGCCGCCCGTCCCTCGGCAGGCACTGCGCCTCCATCGCCCGCGCCCTCGGCCGCGCGGCGGTCCGCGCGTACGGCCCCACCCGCGCCCAGTCGTTCGCCCGCCCGGTGTGCGACACGTCCTTCGCCACGGGCGTGGCAGCCCAGCACACCTGAGCCGGCAGGGGGCACGGACCCGTTGGGGGCGCCGGGCCGCACCCCGGCCCCGCAAGGGGCACGGGGCTGTGACACGTGCGGCTCCGCCGCGGGGGCGCGACCAGCCCTCACGGACCCGCAGCCATCCACCCGCTCAGCCAGTCCCACACCCACCCGCAAAACCCGCGGGGCGCCACGTAAAGTTCGGGCATGACCGATCCGAACGCCGCGTCGCGCCCCGTTCAAGCCGTCGTCCTGGCCGGCGGCCAGGGCTCCCGGCTGCGTCCCTACACCGACGACCGTCCCAAGCCGATGGTCGAGATCCCCGGCACCGGGACTCCGATCATCGGCCATCAGCTGACCTGGCTCGCCGAGGAGGGCGTCACCGACGTCGTCGTCTCCTGCGGTCATCTCGCCGAAGTGCTCCAGGAGTGGCTGGAGTCGGCGGATCTGCCCGTCTCCGTGACCACCGTGGTCGAGTCGGAGCCCCTGGGCCGTGGTGGCGGCCTCAAGTACGCCGCCAAGCACCTGCCGCACCCCGACCGCCCCTGGTACGCGACGAACGGTGACATCTGGACCCGTTTCTCGCTGCGCGACATGGCGGACTTCCACACCGAGCGCGACGCCGTGGCGACCCTCGCGCTGGCCCGCCCCCGCCTCCCGTGGGGCGCCGTCCAGACCGACGACTTCGGTCACATCACGGACTTCATCGAGGCTCCGCCCACCGCGCACGGCATCAACGCGGGTGTGTACGTGTTCTCCCCCAAATTCGCCGACCTGCTGCCCGCGCTCGGTGACCACGAGCGCTCCACGTTCCCGCGCCTGGCCCGCGAACGCCGCCTGGCCGGCTATCCGATCCCGCAGGGTGCCTACTGGCGTGCCATCGACACCGCCAAGGACCTCACGGAGGCGGCCAAGGAGCTGGCGGCGCTGGGCCGTTGAGCGCCTTCTGAAACACCCCAGGGGCAGCGACCTGTCTGCGGGCCGGTGGGGGTGGGTCTCAGACACAAGCGAAACGACCGGCCCGTACGCCGATGGGCCCCGCACCGGTCAGGTGCGGGGCCCATCGGCGTCGTACGGGTTCCTCAGCCGAGCAGGCCGCCCACGAGCTTGGAGTTCCCTCCGGAGCCACCGGAGCCGCCCGTCCCGCCGCCTGTACCGCCTCCGGAGCCGGTGCCGCCGCCCGTGCCCGTGCCGCCGCCCGTGGCGGTACCGCCGCCGCCTCCCGAGGAAGACGGTCCCGCGGTGGTGGCGGGCGCCTGCGGGGGCGCCGACTGCTGCGGCGGGGCCTGGTTCGAGCCCTGCGTCTGGCTGGGCTGGCCCGCGGTGGCGCCTGCCGTCTCGCGGGCCGTCGCGCCGGGCGTGGTCGCGGCGCCCGACGGGCTCGCCGAGGCCGCGCCCCGGGTGGGCGAGCCGGACGACGCCGAGGGGCTCTGCTTGTCGCGGCGCGCACCGGGCTCCTCCGGGAGCGCGGAGCCGGGCAGTTCGTTGCGCGGGGCCTCGCCCGGACCGGGGACGACCACGCGGTCGGAGTCGCGGACGGCGCCGCCGAGCATCGATCCGATGAGCAGCGTGAGTCCGACGACGATGGTCGCGACGAGCGCCCCGCGCCGCAGTACGCGCCGACGCAGCTCCCAGATCTCGGTACGCGGTCCGAGGGTGCGCCAGGCCTCGCCCGCGAGGCGGCCGTCGATGGAGTAGACGGGGGCGCCCGCGATGATCAGCGGCGACCAGGCGGCCAGGAAGATGATGTCGGGCGCGTCGTAGACGGGCACGGACTTCCAGCTCACGGTGAGCAGCAGCGCCGCCGACAGCGACGCGCCGACGACCGCCGCGACCCGCTGCCACAGTCCGAGGACGGTGAGGACGCCGACGATCACCTGGAAGAAGGCGATGAGGAGTCCGGCGCCGACGGGGTGCTGCAGCGCGAACTCCCGCAGGGGCTCGGCGAGTTCCCAGGGGTGCAGCGAGTTGAGCCACTTGACCATGGAGCCGCGCTTGCCGCCGTCGAAGTAGACGGGGTCGCAGAGTTTGCCCATGCCGGCGTAGATGGAGATGAAGCCGAGGAAGACGCGCATCGGGAGCAGGACGACGCCGAGGTTCATCCGGCGGCCGGGGTAGTAGCCGTGCCGGACGGGGGCGGCGCCGTGCCGCTTGAGCGCCCCGTCGTCCTCGTCCCGGTAGTCGTCGTCCTCGTACGAGTCGTCCTCGAAGTCGCCCTCCGCGTACGGGGGTTCGTCGAGCTCCTCGTAGGCGCTGCCCGCGCTGCGCAGTTGCTGCGGCAGGAGGCGGGTCTCGGGGCCGCGGACCGTCGGGGTCTCGACCGTGGCGTCGACGTCGAACCCGGAAGGGGTCTCACCGTCGACGCGCGGGATGACCTGGGTCGCGCCGCCTTCGCCCACCGGTTCCTCGGCGCCGTGCCGAAGGCTCGTGCTGCGCACGGCCTGCAACAGCCGGGTGGCGCCGGTGTCGTCGGGGGCGGACTTCCCGCTCCAGACGACGGGCGCGCGGCGGCGGGTTCCTGCGGCGGTTCCGACGACGGGGATGCGCGCGGTGTCGCCGCCCGAGCTCAAGTCCCGCGCGGCACGCGGGGACTGGGCCCGCGGCGCGGTGTTCAGCTGCACGCGGAAGCTCGCATGATTGACGATGACCTGCGCCGGATCGCTCGGCACCTTCACCATGCTCAGCGCGGGAACGTCGTCGAATCCCAACGAGCGGTCCCCCGTGGGTGTGCGGGGTGTTCTGGTGTCCACACTCATCTAACCGAGTGACGTGTGTTTAGGACACTGCTTTGACCGCGTCGATCTGTCCGGACCCCGTCAAGATCAACCCGGCCCCCGTCAGGGGCGCGGGGCCGTGACACATGCGGCTCCGCCGCGGGTGCGCGCCCAGCCCCCACGCACCCGCGGACGACCGACCGCCCGGAGGCGGCCAAGCCTCCGACTAGCCCCGCTTGCGCGCAGCCTCGTACAGCACAACTCCCGCCGCCACACCCGCGTTCAGCGACTCGGTGCCACCCGGCATGGGGATCCGCACCCGGAAGTCACAGGTCTCCCCGACCAGTCGGGAGAGCCCCTTCCCCTCGCTGCCGACGACGATGACGACGGGCCCGCCGAGGGCCTCCAGGTCACCGACCGTGGCCTCGCCGTCGGCCGCGAGACCGACCACGACGAGCCCGGCCTTCTTGTACGCCTCCAGGGCCCGCGTCAGGTTGGACGCGCGGGCGACGGGCGTACGGGCCGCGGCGCCCGCGGACGTCTTCCACGCACCGGCGGTCATGCCGGCCGCGCGGCGCTCGGGCACGACCACGCCGTGACCGCCGAACGCGGACACGGACCGGACGACGGCACCGAGGTTGCGCGGGTCCGTCACCCCGTCGAGGGCGACGATCAGCGGGTCCCTGCCCTCGTCGTACGCGGCGGCCGCGAGGTCCTCCGGGTGCGCGTACTCGTACGGCGGGACCTGGAGGACGAGACCCTGGTGGTTGAGCCCGTTGGTCATGCGGTCCAGCTCGGGACGCGGGGCCTCCATGAGGTGGATGCCACCGCGGTCCGCGGCGAGCTGCAGCGCCTCGCGCACCCGCTCGTCGTTGTCGATGAACTGCTGGACGTACAGCATCGTCGCGGGTACGCCCTCGCGCAGCGCCTCGACGACGGAGTTACGTCCGACGACCATCTCGGACGTGCCCTTGCCGCCCCGGCCGCCGCGCGGCGAGGGCTTGCGCACGAGCTGCTTGGACTTGGCGCCGGCGATGCGGTTCTTCTTGTGTCCCTTGCGCGCCTCGGCGGGCGGGGTGGGGCCCTTGCCTTCTAGGCCCCGGCGTCGCTGGCCGCCACTGCCGACCTGCGCGCCCTTCTTGCCGGACATGCGGCGGTTGTTAGCGGCCATGACCTACCTGTCTGTGTGAACGCGTACGGGTGTACGACTGTGGTCTACGGGCGTACGTCTCCGCCGCGCGTGCCGAAAACCACGCCTGCGAAATGACGTACGTACATGAAGTGTGCCGCCCGGACACCCGGACGGCACAATCGATCAAGAAATGGTCAGCGCGGGCCGAGGGTCCAGCGCGGTCCCTGGGGGCCGTCCTCGATGACGAGCCCGGACTGGTTGAGCTGGTCGCGGATGGCGTCGGCGGTGGCCCAGTCCTTGCGGACACGGGCGGACTCGCGCTGCTGCAGCACCAGCCGTACGAGCGTGTCGACGACTCCGTGGAGGTCCTCGCCGCGGTCGCTCTCGCCCGCCCAGTGCGGGTCGAGCGGGTCGAGGCCGAGGACCGCGAGCATGGCCCTGACCTCGGCGAGCCGGGCGACGGCCGCCTCCTTGTCGTCGGCGGCCAGCGCGGAGTTGCCTTGGCGGACCGTGGTGTGCACGACGGCGAGGGCCTGCGGGACGCCCAGGTCGTCGTCCATCGCCTCGGCGAACGCCGGCGGCACCTCGGCCGCGGGCTCGACCGGCCCTCCGGCCTTCTCCACCACGCGCTGCACGAAGCCCTCGATCCGCGCGAACGCCGACTCGGCCTCGCGCAGTGCCTCTTCGCTGTACTCGATGGTGGAGCGGTAGTGCGGGGTGCCCAGGTAGTAACGGAGCACGATGGGCCGCCACGCCTTGACCATCTCGCTGACCAGCACGCTGTTGCCGAGCGACTTCGACATCTTCTCGCCGCTCATGGTCACCCATGAGTTGTGCACCCAGTAGTGCGCGAACTCGTCGCCGAAGCCGACGGCCTGGGCGATCTCGTTCTCGTGGTGCGGGAAGATCAGGTCGATGCCGCCGCCGTGGATGTCGAAGGCGGAGCCCAGGTACTTGTGGGCCATGGCACTGCACTCCAGGTGCCAGCCGGGCCGGCCGCGTCCCCAGGGCGTCTCCCAGGACGGCTCGCCGGGCTTGACGGCCTTCCACATGGCGAAGTCCCGCGGGTCCCGCTTGCCGGTCTCGCCGTCCTCGGAAGGCTGACGCAGCTCGTCGAGGTCCTGGTTGGACAGGGAGAGGTAGCCGGGCAGGGACCGTACGTCGAAGTAGACGTTGCCGTCGGCCTCGTACGCGTGGCCGCGCTCGATGAGCCCGCGCATCATCTCGACCATCTCGGTGATGTGGCCGGTGGCGCGCGGTTCGTACGTGGGAGGGAGGCAGCCGAGCGCCGTGTAGCCGTCGTTGAAGGCGCGCTCGTTCTCGTAGCCGATCGCCCACCAGGGCCTGTCCTGCTCCGCGGACTTCCTGATGATCTTGTCGTCGATGTCCGTCACGTTGCGGACGAACGTGACGTCGTAGCCGCGGTACTCGAACCAGCGGCGCATGATGTCGAAGTTGAGGCCCGAGCGGATGTGGCCGATGTGCGGGGCCGCCTGCACCGTGGCGCCACACAGGTAGATCGAGACACAACCCGGTGTGATCGGGGTGAAGTCGCGAATCTGCCGGGCGCTGGTGTCGTACAGGCGAATAGTCACCCCACCAGGGTAGTGGGCGGGGACCCGTGCCCCGCGACCCTTGTCCCGTATGGGACACGTATTCGTGACATCCACGGCCCGACGGTGACGCCGAGGGGATTTTCTTCCGCCCCCGCCGCCCCTACCCGTTCCCGTCACTGACTCAGGGGCGCAGCCCCCGAAACCCCGCTCCTCAAACGCCGGAGGGGCTAGTCCTTCAGCCCGTCCGGCGTTTGAGGACGAGGTGGCGAGGGGGCGCAGCCCCCATGCGGGACGGGAACGGGTAGGGGCGGCGGGGCGAGGAAAAGGCCCGTCAGGCCACCCGCGCCACCAGCGCCGTCGCCACCGCCATCAGGCCCTCGTCCCGGCCGGGAAACCCCAGCCCGTCCGTCGTCGCCCCCGACACCGACACAGCCGCCCCCACCGCCTCGGAGAGCACCCCCTCCGCCTCCCCCCGCCGTTTCCCGATCTTCGGCCGCGGCCCGACGACCTGCACGGCGACGTTGCCGATCGTGAACCCCGCCGCCCGCACGATCCGCGCCGCCTCCGCGAGCAGCGTCACCCCGGACGCCCCGGACCACTCGGGCCGCCCCGTACCGAAGTGCTGGCCCAGGTCGCCGAGCCCCGCCGCGGAGAACAGCGCGTTGCACGCGGCGTGCGCGACGACGTCAGCGTCGGAGTGGCCCGCGAGCCCGGGCCCCTCGCCCTCCCACAGCAGGCCGGCACACCACAGCTCCCGGCCCTCCTCGAAGGCGTGGATGTCGGTGCCGATGCCGACCTGCGGCAGCAGGGGCGCCACCGGGGAGGTCTCAGAAGCCATCGTTCAGCCTCCGCCGCGTCAGGACCGCCTCCGCGAGGATGAGGTCCAGCGGGCGCGTCACCTTGAACGCCTCCTCGTGGCCGGGCACGACCACGACCCGCAGTCCGAGCTGCTCGACCATGCTCGCGTCGTCGGTGACGTTGTCGGTGACCGTCGCGTGGGCCCGTACGAGGGTGTCGCGGTCGAAGCCCTGCGGTGTCTGGACGGCCCGCAGCCGCGCCCGGTCCGGGGTGGCGACCACGGGCTCGGGGTCCCCTACGGTGTCCGCGGGCTCGACCTGCTTGACGGTGTCCGTGAGCGGCAGCGCGGGCACGACGGCGGGGGCCCCGTCGCGTACCGCCTCGATGACGCCGTCGACCGTGTCGACGGGCACGAGCGGGCGGGCCGCGTCGTGCACGAGCACGATGTCGATGCCGGGCGGCAGCGCTTCGAGGCCGAGCCGCACGGAGTCCTGGCGGCTGTCGCCCCCGGGCACGACGTGGAATTCGGTGCGCTCGGGCAGCGCGTGCGAGTCGAGCAGCGTCTTGACCTCCGCGGCCCCGTCGGGCGGTGCCACGACGACGACCAGGGAGACGGCACGGGACGCGGCCATGGCCCGGACCGCGTGGATCAGCATGGGCGTGCCGTTCAGCGTGCGGAGCGCTTTGGGAGCGCCCGGGCCGAGGCGTACGCCCCGGCCTGCGGCCGGAATCACGGCCGCGGTACGGGCCCCGGGAGGCGTGGGGCGCGAATCGTCAGACATCGGTTCCTGTCAGGTTTGTATGCTCGGCCGACGTGGGTATGGCCTGGGCGTACCCCGGCCGACGGGCTGGGGGAGTGCCGGGCGCGACGCTTTGACCGGACCCTTCCGTGAAGATGGTCGAGCCAGCTGTCCGGGCCCGGCACTCCAAGTATCGGATCCCTGAATTGTCGAGGGCCGTCCGAGTGCACGGTGTGCACAGTGTGTGCGCACGGTTTCCCGGTATGGACATGCCCCGGGTGGGAACAGCGCCCGGGTACGAACATGCCGCAGCGCCCGGCGACAGTGAATACGTCATCGGGCACCGCGGCATTTCATTGCGCCGAGCAGCTCGTTTCGCCTCTGGTCAGAAAGCGATCAGAGCGTGACGGGCATCAGGACGCGAGGACCTCGTCGAGCAGGGCCTCGGCCTTGTCCTCGTTCGTGTTCTCCGCGAGGGCGAGCTCGCTCACCAGGATCTGGCGGGCCTTGGCGAGCATGCGCTTCTCGCCGGCGGAGAGTCCACGCTCACGCTCACGACGCCACAGGTCACGGACTACCTCCGCCACCTTGATGACATCGCCGGAGGCGAGCTTCTCAAGATTTGCCTTGTAACGACGCGACCAGTTAGTGGGCTCCTCGGCGTACGGCGCGCGCAGTACCTCGAAGACCCGGTCCAGCCCGTCCTGACCGACCACATCACGTACGCCGACGAACTCCGCATTGTCCGCTGGCACACGCACTGTCAGGTCGCCCTGGGCGACCTTCAGCACCAAGTAGGTCTTGTCCACGCCTTTGATCTGGCGAGTTTCGATAGCCTCGATCAGCGCGGCCCCGTGATGGGGATAGACCACGGTGTCGCCAACCTTGAACGTCATGTGACAGGTACCCCTTCCGTGGCTATCCAGGGTAACACGGAAACCGCGTGTTCTGAATGGCGTTTTCGCAGGTCAGGGCATATCTCGGGGCTTGACAATCCCAACAGGAACGTGCTGCGGAGGGGTCGCGGACGACGGTATTCGCAGGTCGGAGCGGCTCTTCCGGCGACGGGAAACGCGCACGTTACAACACCCCCGATCCCCGTCCGCGTGCCTGATCGTCCAGATTTGTCGGGTTCCGGGAGCCCATCTTCCGCTACTCCGTTCGGTCGACGGAGTCACGTACGAGACGAATCCGGAATTGATCACGCGGTCCGGAGATCGGCATCGGATCGGCCGGAGATCAGCCCGGAGATCGGCCGGAGATCGGCCGAAGATCAATTTCCGGGGGCGCCACGCATTCCTTACGAGAAATCCGCAAGGCCGCGCCGGAGGCTTGTTCGCGTCTTGTTCGCGACTTAGCGAGGGTTCTTATGTGAAAGACGGACGAGTGTGTGGCAGATGAGTCGGTGTGACATGCAAGTACACCGGGAGACATGAGAGTCGGGGCGGCACGGAAGCGGCGTACGGGCGCGGTCGGGGAGCCGTAGGGGCGGGTCGGGTGCGGCGGCACGGGAACGGCTCGGTAACCTGAGGCCGCTGACTGACCCTTAGGGCGGCTTTACAAATGAGCTGCCCTGTTCCGCCCACGTTCTAGGAGTTGCCGCCGCCGTGAGCAGCAGCCTTCGACGCGGCAGCCTCGCCGCCGCCGCCATCGCGTTCTCGATCGCCTCGCTCGCCGCGTGCGGTGCCGGCAACAAGGCCCAGACGCTGGAGATCAAGCCGGACAACGCGGCCGTCACCGTCGGCCCGATCAAGATCCAGAACGCCGTCGTCATCACGCAGCCCGAGTTGGAGTCGACCGGCCCGGCCGCGGTCTCCGCGACCCTGTTCAACAGCGGCGACACCCCCCAGACCCTGGAGTCCGTCAAGGTCGAGGGCATCGGGCAGGCAGCCGAGCTCAAGCCCGCCAAGGGCTCGGGCAAGCTGACCGTCCCGGCCGGCGGCTCGCTGGTCCTCGGCGGCAAGGGCAACGCCTCCGCCTCCCTGGAGAGCAGCCGCGAGGCGTTCGCGGACGGCGACGCGCAGCCGGTCACCTTCACCTTCAGCAAGACCGGCGACGTGAAACTGGAGGCGTTCGTCGTGCCCGGCCACGGCTACTACGCCGAGTGGGGCCCGAGCGCGGCGGCGCCGAGCACCGAGCCCTCCGCCGAGGAGTCGGAGTCCGGTGCGGCCACCGGCTCGCCGTCGCCCTCCGGTTCCGCGTCCGCGTCCGCCTCGGGTGAGGCGGAGGAGCCGGGCGAGGAGACGGGTGAGGCGGGCACGCAGGCCACCGACGCGGCCTCGGCCAGCGCCGACGCCGCGGAGTCGGCAGCGGGCCACTGAGCGGCTCACAGCCACCGTTCGGCCGTACGGGCAGGTCCCGTACGTACGCATGACGAAGGGCGGGACCCCCGAGCCGGGGTCCCGCCCTTCGTCATGCCCGTCGTGCCGCTGTGCGCCGTGCGGTCTACGGCTCGAACTTGTAGCCGAGGCCGCGGACCGTCACCAGGTAGCGGGGCGCGCCCGGGTCCGGCTCGATCTTCGCCCGCAGGCGCTTGACGTGGACGTCCAGCGTCTTGGTGTCGCCCACGTAGTCGGCGCCCCACACCCGGTCGATGAGCTGCATACGGGTCAGGACGCGGCCCGCGTTGCGCAGCAGCATCTCCAGGAGGTCGAACTCCTTGAGCGGGAGGTCGACCTTGGAGCCGGAGACGGTGACCACGTGGCGGTCGACGTCCATCCGGACCGGGCCCGCCTCCAGGGCGGCCGGGCTGACCTCCTCCGGCTCGCCGCGGCGGCGCAGGACGGCCCGGATACGGGCGACCAGCTCACGCGACGAGAAGGGCTTGGTCACGTAGTCGTCGGCTCCTATTTCGAGCCCCACTACCTTGTCGATCTCACTGTCCTTGGCGGTGACCATGATCACCGGAACGTTCGAACGGCTGCGCAGCTGACGGCACACCTCGGTGCCCGGCAGTCCGGGCAGCATCAGGTCGAGCAGGACGAGGTCGGCGCCGTTGCGCTCGAACTCGTCCAGGCCGTCGGGCCCGGTGGTCGCGATGGCGACCTCGAAACCCTCTTTGCGAAGCATGTAGGACAGAGCGTCGCTGAAGGACTCCTCGTCCTCGACGACGAGCACTCGGGTCACGGGTGGACCTCCGGGGCAGAAAAGGGTTCGTACGGGGATGAGACGGTGGTCGTCCCGTCGGTCTGACCGGTCTCGTCGTCTTCGTCGAGGCCGGGCATCTGGTCGCCGCTCGCGCGGTCGCGGGCGGCGCCCGCCTCCGGCAGCCGCAGGGTGAAGGTGGAGCCCTGACCCTCGGAGCTCCACACCGTGACCTCCCCGCTGTGCGAGGCTGCCACGTGCTTGACGATCGCGAGCCCGAGCCCCGTACCGCCGGTTGCGCGGGAACGGGCCGGGTCGACGCGGTAGAAGCGCTCGAAGACGCGCTCCTTGTCCTTCTCGGAGATGCCGATGCCCTGGTCGGTCACGGCGATCTCGATGAGGTCTCCGCCGGGCGCGGTCACCCTGCGCGCGGCTATGCCGACCCGGGTGCGGGCGGGCGAGTAGTTGACGGCGTTCTCCACGAGGTTGCCGAGTGCCGCCGCCAGCTGGCCCCGGTTGCCCCACAGGCGCAGGTCGGCGGTGCCGCCGGCGGCCATGGTGATCTGCTTGGTGCCGGCCTGGTGGCGGCAGCGGTCGATCGCCTCGGCGACCAGCTCGTCGACGCGTACGGGCTCCGCGTCCTCCAGCGGGTCGTCGTTCTGGACCCGGGAGAGGTCGATGAGCTCCTGGACGAGGTTGGTGAGGCGGGTCGCCTCTATCTGCATGCGCCCGGCGAAGCGCTCCACGGCCTCCGGCTCCTCCGAGGCGCCCATGACGGCCTCGGAGAGGAGCGAGAGCGCGCCGACCGGGGTCTTGAGCTCATGGCTGACATTGGCCACGAAGTCGCGTCGTACGGCTTCGATCCGGCGGGCCTCGGTGAGGTCCTCGACCAGGAGCAGGACGAGCCGGGAGCCGAGCGGCGCCACCCGGGCGGACACGGCGAGTGCCTCGCCCCGGCCGGTGCCGCGCCGGGGAAGGTCCAGTTCGACCTGGCGTATCTCCCCGTCCCTGCGCGTGTCGCGGGCCATGATGATCATCGGCTCGACGGCCAGTTTCCCGCCGCGCACGAGACCGAGGGCGTACGCGGCCGAGCTGGCCTTGACCACGGCGTCGGACTCGTCGAGTACGACGGCGGAGGAGCGGAGCACGGACAGAACCGTGTCGACGCCCGGCGGCAGGACCGGGTCGGTGTGCAGAGAGGTGCGGGTGGGGCGTTTCTGTTCCCGCTCACTCCAGCGGAACGCCAGCACGGCGATGACGCCGGTGAGTACACCGGCGATCGCTGCCGCTGCGGCGACAGCCGCGTTCACGTCCATGGCCCCAGGTTAGGCACGGTGTACGCCCCGGTCACAGCCGTCCGAGGGTGGACTCGAACACTCGTCGCCCAGAGTTCACCCTGGGGACCCGGCTGGTTCACTTCGTACGACCGGGCCGCGCACCCTTCCCACCTGCGGGAAGAGGTGGCGTCGCCCAGAATTCACCTGGGTGCCGGTGATGGTTCATTTGAGGGGACGTAAACCGACGCGTTCAGGCCGGAGCGTGGGACCGTGGGGTTCACGAGCCCCAGTGAACCTCCGAAGCAGACGTAGGAAAGGGACATCCAGATGCGGGACGCGTACCACGAGGAACTTGACTCGATCGGCGAGGGCCTGGTCGAGATGGCCCGCCTCGTCGGGTCGGCTATCGGTCGCGCCACGACGGCGATCCTCGACTCCGATCTGAAGCTGGCGGAGAGCGTGATCGCGGCCGACCAGAAGGTCGACGATCTCCAGCACGACCTTGAGGCACGGGCGATAACCCTGCTGGCCCGGCAGCAGCCCGTGGCCACGGACCTGCGGATCGTCGTCACCTCGCTCCGTATGTCGGCCGACCTCGAGCGCTCCGGCGACCTCGCCCAGCACGTGGCGAAGCTGGCGCGGCTGCGCTTCCCGGAGCGTGCCATTCCGCAGGACCTGCACGCCACGATCCTTGAGATGGGCCAGCTCGCGCAGCGGCTGATGGCGAAGGCGGCCGAGGTCATCGTCACCAAGGACGTCGACCTCGCCCTCCAGCTGGAGCAGGACGACGACGCGATGGACCTCCTCCACCGCACGCTCTTCCAGCACCTCCTGGACGACCGCTGGAAGCACGGCATCGAGACCGCGGTCGACGTGACGCTGCTGGGCCGCTACTACGAGCGCTTCGCGGACCACGCGGTGTCGGTGGCGAACCGTGTGGTGTACCTGGTGACGGGCGAGCACGCCGACGGGCTGCAGACCGCTCCGCAGGTCGAAGGGGCGTAGTCCGGGGGCAGCTGCGGGGGTTGCCGCGAGGGGGCGCGTCGGGTGCGGGCGGGGGTGCGAAAGCCTCCGTGCGCCGTTGATGCGCCCGGCCTCGTGGGAATGCAATGGGAGTAGGCACAAGCCTTCGAGGAGGGACCCATGGCCGATTCCCCCACCACGCCCGACCCGACCCAGGAACGTGAGACGCAGCAGCCAGTCGAGATCAAGAGCCTGCCGCTCTTCGGCGCCTGCGGCTGCGGCTCGGGCTGCGGATGCGGGTGCCAGTCCGGCAATCCCTGTCAGTGCGGCTGACGCGGCGACAGCGTGACGCGGGCACCGTGACGGCCGAGCGCATGACGCGGGAACCGTGACGGCCGACCGCGTGACGCGGGAACCGTGACGTAGGAACGCGGAAGGGCCCCGCTTCAGGTGCGGGGCCCTTCCGTTCGTTCATGAACCTTTGCGGTTGCCTGTCGGCTACCGGTTCGGGTTCGTGGTCCGCACCGAGTCCAGGTCCGGGTGGGGCGCCGTGCTTCCGGCGGTGCCCGTCGTGCCGCGCGGGAGCGCCGCCGGGCCGGTGTCGCTCGCGGCGCCGGGCGCGGCCGAGCGTACCGACGACTGCTGGGCGGCCGGGAGGACACCGTTGTAGTACGGCCGGTACTCGACCAGCGAGCTGCCCGCGCTGATGGCGGAGCCCGCCGCGGTCAGCTCGGCCGCGGAGACCGAGCCGGTTCCGCCGAAGGCGATGACGGAGTTGACGCCGGCCGCCTGCTGACGCAGGTAGGTGGCGCTCGTCTCCGACAGGGTCGTCTCGTCGGTCCACAGGATTGGGCCGTAGTTGAGCATGCCGGTGCTCGCGGAGACCCCGCCGCGCCAGCTGTCCGTCCAGGCCAGCCCGACCTGGAACGGGGAGCTCCACCAGAACCGGGCCAGCTCGGCGGACGTACCGTCGTGGCCGCTGCCGCTGATCGGGTAGTACGAGAAGGTGCCGGGCCAGTTGGAGAAGGCCGTGTGCGTGAGCGCGTACTGCGCCGAGGCGCCGACCGGGACGATCACGGTTTGGTCGGGGTCGATCGAGTTGAGGTACGACTTCACCGACGACGACAGCTTGTTGCCCTCGTTGAGGACGACCGTGCCCTTGCCGCCCGTACCGAGGGCGCCGGCCGCCGCGGAGGCCGCGATCGCCGAGTGGTAGTCGGTGCCGGTGGCGATGAACACGTACTCCGGGGAGCTCGTGACCGCCTTGGCGACCGCCACGGAGGTGGAGTAGCGCGAGGTGCCCGACAGCCGCTTCGGTGTGAAGCCGAGCGAGCTGACCTTGGTCGCCACCGCGCTGGACAGGATGTCCGTGCCGCCCACCAGGTAGACCGTGGCGCCGGGCTTCAGCGCGCGCTTCAGCTCGCTCTGCACGGCGGCCGACACCGAGGTCTTCGACGTCATCAGCAGGGGGCCCTGCTTCTGGCCGGCGAGGGTCTGCCCGGTCAGGGCGTAGGACGGGCTGTCCTTACTAATGAGGACGGCGGTCTTCGCGTCGATCAGGCCGGGCTCGCTCTGGCCGGTGGTGTTCCAGGTCCAGCGGGACGCGGCGACGTTCGTGGCGTACGAGTCGGCGCCCCAGACCCGGCCGACACTCTGGCTGCGCAGCGGCTGCCAGGCCGGGTCGAGGGCCGAGGACGTACCCGGCGGGAGCGCCACCTTGGTGACCTCACCGGTGGCGACGTCCACGATGCGCGGGATGGCCACGTCCTCGTCGGTGCCGTTGGTGACGACGATCCGGTTGCCGGTGGGCGCCCAGGCCGGGGCGTACGCGGCGTCGGTGAAGGTGAGCTGGCGCTCCCCGGTGCCGTCGGTGTTGACGACGAAGAGGCGGCTCTGGCCGTCCGCCTCGCGGACGAAGGCGACCTGGGTGCCGTCGGGCGAGATCGCCGGGTTGGTGCCGGAGTCGGCCAGCTTCGTGAAGCCGCCGTTGGTGTCCTCCCACAGCCAGATCGCCGAACCGGTCGGCGAGCCGCAGGTGTCGCCGGTGCGGACGAAGGCGACCAGGCCGTTGACGGAGGCGCTGGGCTGGCGGTCGCAGCCGTCCTCCGTGGTGGAGAACAGCGGCTGGGCGTAGCGGGAGCCGTCCGAGGACGCGTACCGCAGCCGGCCGCCGCCGGAGTACACGACGGTGTTGCCCGAGCGCAGGAACGTCGGGTGGCCGACGCTGCTCATCGAGCCCTGCTCCTGGATCTTCACCAGGGTGGAGCCGGTGTAGCGGCGGGTCTCGATCCGGTTGTTCTTCACGTACGCGACCCGGCTGCCGTCGGGCGACCAGGCCGGCTGGCGGGCGTCGGCGAGGAAGTCGGTGTAGGTGTTGCTGCCGGGGTCCTGCGTCTGGATGACGTTGCGTGCGCCGTTGACGAACGTCAGCTTGCCGTCGGCGGCCTGCCAGGTGACGGGTTCCGCCGCGACCGCGCCGGGCGTGGCGGTCGCCATGCCCGCGGCCACGGCGACGACGGTGCCCAGTGCCGCGAGCACGCGGCGTCTGTGAATCTTCATGTGCCCCCACAAGAATGATGCCGAGCAAGAATGCTGCTGAAAGTGATGAAAACGGGCTGTCGTTCGCCTCCCCGACGTGGAACGGCAACCTCACGTTCCTTTACGACAGCTGGGTCACTGTAGCGGCATACATGATCAGAAAGGAACAGCTTTGAACGACCGTTGCGAGGAGGGGCGGGTCGTCCTCTTCCTCGACGTCGACGGCCCGCTGATCCCGTTCGGCCCGTCGGTCGACGGGCCACGCGGGGCTTCTGGTTCACCGGCTTCCGGGTCCGGGAGTGCAGCGTGCCGCCCGGCTCCGGGGAACCCGCTGCTCGGGCGGCTCGATCCCCCCGTGGGGCCGCGCCTGCTGGCGCTGGGATGCGACCTGGTGTGGGCGTCGACCTGGCTGGACGACGCGAACGAGGTCGTCGCTCCACGGATCGGGCTGCCGGAGCTGCCCGTGGTGCGGTGGCCGGACACGCCGGCGGACACGTCCACGGCCGCCGGCCCCGAGGGTCCGCGCGGCCTGCACTGGAAGACGCGGCACATCGTCGAGTGGGCCGGCCGCCGCCCGTTCGTCTGGGTCGACAACGAGATCGGCGCGATGGACCGTTTCTGGGTCGACGCGCAGCACCGGGGGCCGTCGTTGCTGCACCGCGTCGACCCGGGCAAGGGTCTGGCCGACGAGGATTTCGGGGTACTGGCGGACTGGCTCCGTACGGCCGTACCGCGGCATCGCAGTACAGCCGTACGGGAGCACGGCAGCACGGCAGCACGGCAGCACCTGAGGCCTAACCGGCGTGCCGGGCAATAGCGTTGAGGCCATGATCGTATGGCTCAACGGCACGCACGGCGCGGGCAAGACGACGACCAGCGCGCTCGTGCAGCAACTGATCCCGGATTCGCGGGTGTTCGACGCGGAGAAGGTCGGTGAGACGCTCATGGACATCACGCCGGGACTGCCCGGTCCCGGGTCGGACAACTTCCAGCACTGGCCGCCGTGGCGCCCGCTCGTCGTCGAGACCGCCCGCCGGGTACTGGACTACGCCGGCGGCGTACTGGTGATGCCCATGACCGTCCTGGTGGAGCAGTACTGGCGCGAGATCAGCACAGGCCTCGCCGAACACGGGATCCCCGTACGGCACTTCGTACTCCACGCCGACCAGGACACCCTGCGGGAACGCATCGCGAAAGACCTGGTTCTCGGCCCCGACTCCCCGTTCCGCCTCCGCTACCTCCAGCCCTACGCGGAGGCGGCCCGCACGTGGCTGCACGCCGAGGCCGAGGTCGTGGACACCACGCATCTCACGCCTGCGGAGGCGGCGTTGCGGATCGCGGAGTCGGTCAAGAACTGAGACGCGCCCGCCACAGTCATGAGGAGTACTGGGCCGGCTTCTACTCCTGATGTGCCGGTGCTCCGGTGGTGCTCGGGCTTCCGGTCGTCCGGTGGCCGTAGGGCAAGATGCGCGGCAGACCATGGGCGGATGGACGGGGAGAGGCGAACAGTCGGTGGAGAGACTGCGGCAGGCGTTCCTGCGTTTCGACCGGCGCCACGGCGGGGCCGATCCACCGCCCCGGGTGCAGGTGTTCATCGCACGGCATCCGGTGGGTTCGGGAGTGGTGCACGGCGTCCTCCAAGGACTGCTGTTCGCCTGGGCCCTGTCCGGCTTCGGTGATCCGCGTCGCATGCTGCAGGCAGTGCTCGTGGGCGTGGTGGCCGGGCTGCTCTCCTGGCTCTTGTGCCGCTTCGAACGCCGACGGCAGGCGCACTACGAGCGCAACGGAGGTTTCAGGCGGGCCCCTGTTCCGCCTCCCCCCACGGACGAGGAACTGCCCGTGTGGTTCGAGGGCTTGCAGTGGATCTGCTACTGGGCGGTCGTCACGGTGTTCGTGTGGCTGCTCGGACAGCTCAGGAACCCGCCGGACAGCTGGCTGAGCAGTGCGGTCCTGGCCGGGATCATCATCGTCGCGGGCTGGGCGGCCCGGCGGTACAAGGAACGCGGACGCCGCTGAACGCGGGAGCCCCTGCCTCTCAGCTGCCCTTCCGGCCATCCCCGGCTCGGCTACCAGTCCCGCCAGTCATCCGTGATCTCGGTACGCCCGGGATCTGGCCCGGTCAGGCTTTGCCGGTACTCCGCAGGCCTCTACAGATCAACACGTGTCTCGGCGTCACCCCGTCTGAGAAGGACATGCGCCGGCCGGAACGGCAGACTGCGCAGAGTGGGCTCCAGGACCTTGAACAAGGCATCGGCGTCGGGGCCGTAGGCGTACACGACGGCTTCGCCTCCTCCGAACTCGTTCCCGTCGACCTCCCCGACGCCTGCCTGCTCGGTCTCCGCCTGCATAGCCTGTTCGGCCTCGTAGATCTGTTCGCGCTGATCGGCGTCGCCGAAGCCGTCACGCGCAAGCCGGAAGTGCGCGATGACGGCGTGCTCCTCATCCGCGCCGTCGGGGGCAGTGGGTGTCTCCATGTCGGACACAGTGTCATCAGGGTCTGACAGTCACACTCCGGTGCCCGACTCGAATCCGCCTCACCAGCACGCCTACCAACTGTGGTGATGGTGGATGCGGGGCGCCGTCCGATGTGGGTGTACCGGATGACACCCGGCGAGAACGGTTGCGAAGTCGTTCGCGTGCGCCCTCCCGTCTCAACCGACAGCCCAGCAGTGGATCACGTGAGCGGCATCAGTCGGCGGATGCAGTCCGCCACTGGGCGGTGACGCACCCCTCTTCCATGTGCCACCACTCCTTGGCCACACCATGGTTGAGCAGCTTCCGCACCTTGGCGAGATCGACGGTGGGCGGGACGTCCAGGGCGACCATCCGGAACCGTTCTATGCCCTCGCCGCAGACTCCGAGGTCGTGGAACGCGTTGAGCACGCTCTGCCGTGCGGCTCCTGAACCGCCGTCGCGGAGCACGATGAGGCGGATGGTGCAGTTCTCCGAACGGCGAACCACCTCGCCGGCCCATCGCACGCCCTCCTCGTCGGGTTCGGTGGCCACGATGTCCCCGCAGGCAATGCCTCGAACGAACCAGGGGGTGTTGTCGAGCCGTGCGGTGCCGTCGCCCTGGTCGACCGCCCACAGGCTCTCCACCGATGCCGGGGGCCAGTCGTCCGTGATCTCAAGCCGGAAGTGCACCTTCACGTACGGGCCCTCGGAGTTCGTCATGGTGCCCAGGATGCAGAACCCTGAAGCGTCGGCCACAGGTGGGTGGGCGGCTGGTGACGTCTGCTCAGAGCTGGATACGAGCCCGTCTGTGCCTCAGCCGACGACAGTCAGCCACGACGGCAGGGACGCCGAACGATCACGCGCGCGTATGCCTTGATGGAGGTGCCGTTCGCTGTCGTTGCCGACCCTGCCACCGATACCCGAGCGCGCGACCATCGCATCTGTGTATGGCATGACGAAGCCCCCTGGCAGCGGGAAAATCGCTGGCAGGGGGCTTGATCAGTAGGGCTACTTCTTCTTGCCCTGGGTCTGGCGGGCCCGGCTTTCGGCCCTGGTCAGGACACCGCGCACCTCAACTGACCTGCGGTTGAGCCGTCGTTGCTGGTCGTTAATGGTCATCGCCGGTTGACCTCGGAGGTCCCAGAGAGGGCCCAGCGGACCAACCCTGGCCGCGCAAGACGAAGAGGAGCAGCCTGCGTGGAGGGCGGATCTTTCACTCATCCGTAGACAGGCGAGCCGATCGGCGTTTCACTGGTTGCCATTTGAACGCTGAACGGCTCCCTCTACAGACCAAATCTTCGGAAGTGTCGCATTCAGGTCGGAGCAAAGCTTTTCGACCTCCGCGTAGCTGACAAGGGTTGGACGAGGAAGCGACCGTCGCTTACTCACCAGCGAAAGGGCTTCACTACGAGATTCTTCATAAAACGAAGGAAACCAAGGCGCATGGACGATGTTATTGCGCTGCGCAAACAGCGGCTTCACTGACCGCAGTAGTCCCAATGCGCTTTCTCGCACCTTTTCACCGATCTCCTCGTTCGCCTGAATCAGGGCGATACAGTTTTCAATCAGATCGGTCGCGCTCTGGCCTGCGGCAATAATGTCTCCATATTTCGAGTTTAGCAGTTTGGCCATCAGAGATCGAAGGCACATTTCGACAGATGCGCTTTCCTGAGCCACCCGCCCAACCAGGGACCAAATTCTCTCGCGGACCGCATCCTGTTCGGCCTCTGAGAGTTCTTTTCTTTCCGATGCAGAGTTCTCCACACAGTCAAGGTAGACCCTGCCTTGTGTAGTCTGCTTCGATTTTCTCATCCTGCCCACGAGGTCGACGTAGCAACGAACCTAGTCAGGGGGGAGCAGGGGACGCATGGTGCCCGGCCTGTAGTCGTACGCGGCTGCCTTGCTCCTGTGCTCTTCGATGACATCCGGCAACTGCGGCAGAGCATCATCACGTAGATAAGCTGTCAGAGCTTCGATGATCTCGAAAACTGCGTCGGCCATGAAAATCGTTCCGAGCAGGTACCGGTTTCCTGCGCATCTCCAAGCGCCTCCCAGCCTGACGAGCATCATTACCCGGTCGTAAACACTGCGGTTCGGGATGCGCCGCGCACTCATGGCGATACTGGCCAGGTGGTCACTGGTAGCTGCTACCCAAGGCAGGTCATACCTCTCCATTGAGGCGTTCAGCTCTCGCCCAGTGAGAGACGAGCAGAGATCAAGGATCTGGTCGCAATGCGACAGAGCGGTCTCGGCAGCAACCTCTCCAAGCTCCCTCAGCCGATCTTCTCGCGCCAAGGCCCTCTGGTGACTAAGAGTCAACTTAACGCTGAGCAGGGAAGTACCGCCGCCGATGAGGGCGCCGAGAATAGCCCCGCCGAAGCCGAACAGTCCGGCCATGGTCTCCGCTTCCATGTCAGCATTCTGGCCAGCGGAGCAAGGCCTGATGCATCATCACCGGCTTTTCGCTCAAGCCACGAATCGAAGCCGCTCGGGGGCTGGCGTACGGTCCGTGAACCCATGATCCGCTGACAGCCGTGCAGTCCGTTGCGCGAGCCAGCCGGAAACCCGTGGTCCGCCGTTCACCGCCGTGCCCTGGTGAACGGTGCGAACGTGCGTGAAGCCTTGCGTGAGGTAGTACTGCTGGAGACCCTCGTTCGTCGTCCAGGCGTCCAAGCGGAGCCAACGGGCACCGGCACGACAGGCCCGGTCACTGGCCCAATCGAGCAGACGACCACCTAGGTTCTGGCCAGCGTATTCACGGGCAACGGTGAGCTTGTTGATGAACATGGAAGGCTCAGCCAGTTCCTCGTCAGTCCACAGCCCTTCTTCGGCATCCGGGGTGAGCGTGATCGTTCCAGCGGTCGTGTGTCCGTCCCGCAGCATGAAGACGGTGTTCGCTTCGATCGTCGCCAGAAGCTTGTCAGCCGGGTACGGGCGGCTCCACTGGTCGGAGCCGAGGTCGCGCAGCCAAGCTGCTGCTTCCCCTCGGAAGGACAGCAACGTGGCCAAGTCGTGTGGTTCTGCGGGAGTGATGATCACTGGCTCTCGTCTCGGTTGGCTAGGGCGCTGACCTCGTAATTCATTCGGTTCAGATCGCCACGCAGGGTGGTGAGGGTGCAGCGGATCGGCCGATCGTCCGCGTACCCGGTGCGCGTCCACAGGAGAACCGGCACCCCCGCGCTCATTTCGAGCAAGCGAGTCTCGTCCGGAGTTGGCATGCGGGTTGAGATCTCATCGAAGTACCCGGCCTGCTCGATACCGAGGCCGGCGAGGTAACGGGTGGTCCCTTCCGCGATGTCCCCTGGCTCCGTCAGACGGGGAGCTTTGTTGACCAGCCACTCCGGGTAGTACGTCGCCTGCGTCGACCAGGGCACGTCATCCACGAAGCGATGACAGAAACGCAGGACAGTGGTCGATGCGGGTTCCACCTTCAGACGCTCCGCGATGTCCGGAGGTGCTGGCTTCAGCTCAACTCGAAACGTCTGGTGCGGATGCCGTCCAGCGTTCCGCACATCGGTGTTGTAGGCGTCTCCCTGCTGCGGAAAGCTCAGGTTCTCGAACCGTGAGGCGTTCAGTTCAAAGACCTCGTGCGACCGCACCTCGTACCCGAGTCCCTGGCTAGACGTAATCAGCCCTTCGCTGACCAACTGCATCAAGCCGGACCGCACGGTGTTGCGAGACGCACTGAATCGCTCGGTCAGGTCGTTCTCGGATGGCAAGCGCGAACCGGGCGGGAACTTACCGTCGCTGATCTCCCGGCGGAGTGCATCGGCCACCTGTCGGTACTTCGGCTGCTTGCTCATGCGCCCATCATCGCGCACTCGCGCAACTCGTTGGTACATGTTCCCTCCAAGCGCTTGACGGCTCACGTTCCGTGGGTGCAGCATCACTAGCGTCAGCTTGTTCAAACAAGTTGAGCAAGCAGTGCGACTCGTACGAGTATGCCCTGCCTGGCTGGCGCTGTATCGCCCGGAGGAAAACCCGTGAGGGCCAGTACGAAGGAGGCGGCCGTTGTTTGAAAACTGAACAGAGTGCCGATCCAGCCGCCTGCACACGGGCGGTCGATGAGTCGCAGTGAGCCCGAGTGCTCACGGTCCTTGACGCCCGGCTTCCGGGCGCCGGGGGCCGTGTCTGCTCGGCAGGCAGATCAATCCATCAACGGCGCGCGGCCCCGGTGCTCGAACACCGGGGCCGCTGTTCGGGCCGTTCCCCCTTGCGAGAGGAACCACGACCCATGAAGCACATCGGTGCTGTTCAGGCGGTTGTTACCGCCGACGAGTTGGACCGCGAGCCCTCTGCTGCGGAGCTGGACGCGATCGAGCAGGAAATGCCTGTGATTCGGGCGGAAGTCGAGTTGCTGGACGCGCAGATCATCGCGCTGGACCACACGCCGAACGAGCTGGACACCCGGCGGATCCGCCGGGCCCGCCGCAAGGTACTGGCCGCCCGCCTCGCGGCGGCCAACCTGACGACGATGCACATTCCGGGGGTGGGCGCGTGAGCACCCCCCAGACCCTTGCCTCCGCGCATGCGGAGGTGAAGGCAGAGATCGTTCGGACCGACACGAAGACCGGTCTGCTGCTGGCGTTCGTCGGTGCGGTGCTCGCCGGATCGTGGACGGTCGCCAAGGATGTGCCCCTTACCGCCCCCGTGTACGTCGCGGGTGGTCTCGGCATGGGGGTGCTGGTCGTGGCGGCGGGTCTGCTGCTGCGGTCGGTCCGGCCGAACCTTCGGGGCGGGCACGGCTTCCCGCTGTGGGCCACCCTCACCGCCGACCAGATCACCGCCACGCTCTCAGGGGATCTGAGCGCGGACATCGCGAACCTGTCCCGTATCGCGCTGGCCAAGTTCACCGGCCTGCGCCGCGCGGTCGACCTCACGATGGCCGGCGGGGCGCTGCTCATCCTGGCCGCGCTGCTCGCCCTCGGGGGTGCGGCATGAGTGCCCGCCTCGCAGGGCTGCTGAACAGGGTGGCGGATCTGTTCACGGCACCGTCCGTACCGCTCACGGTGGGGCCGGACGACGGCGACTCCGAGGAGTGGATGGGTGAGCGGTTCATCTGGGAGCCGGGCGACCTCGACACCGAGGGGGTGCCGGAATGAACGCCGTTCACATCCGTTCAGCCGAGCGCGCGCTGTCGGTCGGCACGTGGCTGATCGTGGCGGGTGCGATGCTCTACTCGATCCTCACCGTCACCCCGCTCGCTGCCGCGCACACCCCGGACCGGTGGGACTGGACCGCACCCATCCTTCCCCTGGTCGTGGACGCGGCTGTGGTCATCGTGGTCCGCCTGGACGCGGTGCTCGCACGGCTGGGGGGCAACGGCGGGCGGTGGCCCATCGCGCTGCGGGGGATGACCGGCTGCATGACCCTCGCCCTGAACGTGGCGGACTCCGCGCTCAAGAACGACCTGGTGGGCGTGGCCGTGCATGCGGTCGCGCCGCTGCTGCTGATCGTCACGGCAGAGACCGGACTCGCCTACCGGCGCGCCATCACCGCCGCCGTGATGGAGCTGGAGGCCAAGCAGCACGCCGAGCGCGAAGCCCGTGAACGCGCCGCCATCGAGCGGCGCGAGGAGAGCGCCCGGCGGGCCCGCGAGGAGCGCGAGCACGCCGCCGCTCTGGTGCGTGAACAGCGCGAGCACGAAGCACTGATGGCCCGTGAACAGGCCGAGCGGGAGGCCGCCGCACGGCGCGAGGAACGCGAGCAGCAGCAGGCGCGGGAGGCTGCCGAGCGGGCCGAGCGTGAACGCTCGGAGCGCGAGCGTGAACAGTCCCGGCGCGAGCGTGAACGCCGTGAACGCGAGGCCGCTGAACGCGCTGAGCGGGAGCGGACCGAGCGGGAGCAGCGCGAGCGCCGTGAGCAGGCTGAGCAAGCCGAGCGGGCGGCGCGTGAACGCGCAGCGCTGCTGTCCGCCGGTCCGGTCACGGACAAGCTGCCCGAGGACGACGCACGTGCCATCGTGGCCGCCGCCCACGGCGAGGGCATGTCGGTGCGGACCGCTGCGGAGTTGTGCGGCTGGTCGGTGGGCTGGGTCTCGACCCGGTACGCCGAACTGCGCGGCCCCGTCAACGGCACCCCGGTCAACCTCGCCGGTACGAGCCGCTGATGCCCGCCACGCTCGCCAGTGGCTCGCTGCCGGTCTACCGGTGGCGCCTCGCCCCTGACGGTCTGGCCACCCGGCGTCAGCTTCGTGCGTTGGGGCTGCGTCCGGGTGGTCAGGACGTGGCCGCCGAACTCCAGCGTCCCCGCCGACGGCGCGGCCCGCTGGTCGCCTACCTCTACCGCATCGAGCACGCCAAACCGGTCCGGCCGATGACCCCGGGCCGGTGGGCGGCACTCGCCAGGGCCAACCGTGCCCGCCGCATCTGTCCCGCCTGCCGGCGGGATGCCGGATACGTCATCCCCACCTCGCTCGGTGCCTGCGTTCCCTGCACCGACACCCCACCTGACCTCAGGAAGGAATCCTGATGGCCCACCGCGACCCGCCGGGGATCATCGCCCCGCACATCCCCGCCGACGCCTACCGTCGCGCCGAAGCCACCGGGCAACCGGTCGTCATCGTCGTACACACCACCGACCACACCGGGCGTCCGCTGCGGCACTACCTGTTCCCGATCGTCATCGCGGGCGCGGGAGTTGTGGGGGTGTTCGGTCTGGTGGCCGCGTTCCTCGCACTGCTCGACTTCGCCGCCCACACTGCCGCTGCGATCGGCGGCGCCGCCGGGACGCTCGGCATCGGCGGCATCACCCTGCGCCTGACCCGCCCCAAGGACTGAACGGAGCGGTCCCCGCTTCTCCGGAAACGGGGCGAGAGCCGCAGGCGGCCTTTAGGGCGCCCCGACCCCCTTGCGCGTGGGGCGAGAACCCCCGCCCCGCGTACGGCCGTTCAGGACCCCGCTGGAGGGTTGCACGACCCGAATTTCCGCCGCCCAACGCGCGCGTGCGCGTAGGGCCCCCACCCCTCCCCATCGCTCAACTCTGCAACTTCGCAGGTCAGATGTGGTTGCGGGGGTTCAACCGGTGCTGTCGACGCAACCGACAGCGCTGCTCCCTGCAACTCGGGCGGGCCGGTGACGCCATGCGACGGCGCACCGGCCCTCATCCACGGTCTTGGAGGACTCATTCGTGGACTGGAAACAAGCATGGTCGACCACCGCCAACACAACCAACAGCGCTCTCGATTCACTCACCCCCGTGTGCGCGCCGTTCGCCACCCGCTGGGATCTTGAGGCGGACCGGCGGAACAAGCTGCGCACCCCGGAGCACTTGAAGGTGCTCATGGGTGCGCAGAAGGAGCACAACGCCGCGCGGTCCACGCTGTCCACGGCCAAGTCTCAGAAGCTCACCGCGCGGGCCGCGTCGAACAATCCGTTCGCGGCCGGCCGCCGCGCCGCCCGGGTGGCGAGCAAGGCAGCCTCTCGGCACGAGCGGGACACCCGCGTGAAGCTGAAGGCCGCGCGGGTGAACTACCCGAGCACGCTCAAGGCCCGGGCGATTCAGGCGCATTCGGTGCACGCTGTGCCCGGCGTCGTGACGTCTGCGCTCATGTCCACCTCGCAGCTCACCGTCTGGCCGGCCGCCACCTCGGCTCTGCTGGTCGGGGCGAACGTGGCTGCTCTCGCGCTCGGGCGGCGCAGGCTGCGGGTGGTGGTGGATGAGTCGGTGTCGCTGGAAGAGCGTCAGCTCATGGAGCGGCTCGACCCGTCGTACTGGGTCGAGCACGCTCCGGACCGGGGTCTGTCGGGCACGGTGACCACGCCCCCGGCCATGGAGCCGGGCGGTATCCGGTGTGAGATCCGGTTGGATGGCACGTGGACGGTCAAGACGCTCGCGGACAGGGCCGATTCGGTGCGTGCGCTGATCGGTGCCCGCACCGCGCTGCGCATCCGGATCACGTCCGCCTCACGCGGCGGCTGGGCTGTCGTGACGTTGGCGACTCGGTCGGCAGCCGCGGGGGTTTCCTCGCTGTGGACTCCGGACCGTATCCCGTCCGACCCGCTGATGATGAGCCTCGCTCTGGACACCGAGACGGGGGAGGAGGTCCTGGTCCCGTTCGACGAGCGGCTGTTGGTGTCCGGCGCGTCCGGCACCGGCAAGTCCTGGTCGTTCCGCCCACTCATGGCCACCGCCCACCTGCGCGGGGACCTGCTCCTCATCGACGGCAAGGGCGAAGAGGCCAACATCTGGGAGCACTCGTGCCGCGTCGCCGTAGAACGCGACGAGATCACCGACGCGGTAGATGAGGCACACGCGGAGATGAACCGCCGCAAGGTCGACATGAAGCAGCGCGGGATCAGCGTGTGGGACGGCCGACAGCTCACCGTCGTCGTCGACGAGGGACAGGTGATCCTGGCCCTGATCACCAAGGACAAGGATCGGCTGCAACGCCTGATCGAACTGTCCTCGCTCGGCCGCTCGCGCGGTGTCGTCCTGTGGTGGGCCACCCAGTACCCGCTCACCGACGGCGGGGCGCCAGGCGTGCACAAGCTGATCGCACCGAACCTCCTCACACGGTTCTCGCTGCGGGTGGCCGGCACGACACAGGCCCAGGTCGCACTGGACGACTGCGCGCACTACGCCCCGCACCAGATCCCCGACGGCCGCGAGTACCGAGGGCACGGATACCTCAAGGGCTACGGCCCGCGCATGCTCCGCACCTGGACCCTCGACGACGCAGGCGTCCGCGCACTGCCCAAATCGATCTGGACCCCCGCGCAGACAACCGGCCGACAGGCGCCGCGTGCGCTGCACCTGGTCAAGGACACGCCCGCACCGTCCGGCGCGGCGTCCAACCGGGACAAGGTACTGGCCGCCGTGCAGTCCGGGGCGCGCACCGCGAAGGACGTGGCGGATGCGACCGGGCTGAACAAGGGCACCGTGTCCCGCGAGATCAAGGCCCTCACCGCGAGTGGAGCCCTGCACCGGACGGCAGACGGCCGGCTTCTGCCGGGCCGGCAGGCGGCCTGACCCTTCCAGCGAACGACAACGGCGGCCCCAATCCAACCAAGAGCCGGGGCCGCCGCCAATCCAGCACGTCTAGGAACTGGAGACCTCCAGCATGACGCAACCCACCGACATCCGGCGAGACGGCGAGCGCCCGTTACTGCTGGACCTGTTCTCCTGCGCCGGCGGCGCCGCCATGGGCTACGCCCGCGCAGGGTTCCGCGTTCACGGCTGCGACATCGCCGACCGGCCCAACTATCCGTTCACCTGGTACCGGGGTGACGCGCTCGACTACCTCGCCCGCCTCATCACGTCTGGCGAGATCGGGCGGTACACGTTCGTCCATGCGTCGCCGCCCTGCCAGGCCAAGAACACCTTGACCGTGGGCACCAATCGTTCTCGCGGATGGGGCGGCACCCACGTGGACCTGGTGGCTCCCACCCGAGACCTGCTCGATCGGACCGGCTTGCCGTACGTCATCGAGCAGCCCAACGGGCAGGCGGAGATCCGCAAAGACCTCACCCTGTGCGGGGAGATGTACGGGCTCGGAGTCATCCGCCACCGCAACTTCGAGGTGAGCGGCTGCACGATCGAGCAGCCCGCCCACGTCCCGCACCGGGGCCGTGTGCGCGGCTACCGGCACGGCCACTTCTACGACGGCCCGTACGTCGCCGCCTACGGCAACGGCGGCGGCAAACCCACCGTCCCGGAGCTGCAAGAGGCCATGGACATCACATGGACGAACGTGCGCGAGGAACTGACCGAGGCCATCCCGCCCGCCTACAGCGAGCACATCGGCCGCTCGTTCCTCGCCTCCCGCGTGCTGGGGGTGGCGGCATGAGCGAGCACCTGCGCACCGCCCTCGGCCTGGCCGCCTCGCAGATCCCCGTATTGCCGTTGCGGGTGGGCAAGGTGCCGTTCGGCAACTGCCGCCGCTGCACCGACAACGCGTGTGGTGGCCGGCCGAACATGAAGACCCCCGGCCCCTGCACCTGCCCGTACCCGTGCCACGGATGGGCCGCCGCGACCACGGACCCGGACGTCATCCAGTCCGGCATGTGGCGCCGTGCCTGGGTGCAGGCGAGCGCGGTTGCCTATCACCCGGGCGGAGCCTGGCTGACGGTCGTAGACCTGGACCACGCCGAAGCCATCGCGTGGGCCCGCGAAACCCTGCCCTCCACGCAAACGGTGCCGACCACGCGCGGTGAGCACTGGCTCTACATGGGGTCCATGCCGTCCGCCAACGCCGTACGGCCCGGCGTCGACATCAAGTCGACCATGGCCTACGCCCGCTACCTCGGGCCCGGTACCGGCACCATGACGGCCCTGCCCGACGCCGTGCGCGCGCTGACCGTGAAGGAGACGGCCCCGACCCGTCCGGTGTCCGTCACGGTGCCCGCGCTGCCCGGTGGTGGCGAGTGTCCGCACCGCACGCCGACCTATTTGGACCGTGGCATTGCCATGGCGGAGCAGCGCATCACCGAGGCCCGCAGTGCGGTCCACGCGACCGTCTACCGGACGTTCCTCGCGGTGCTGTCCACGCACGGCCGGTGCGGCTGCCTCACCGAGACGCACACCGCGCGCCTGTTCACCGCCGCGCAGACCAAGGGCGAGACCGCCCGGCACTGCACCGAGGCGTGGACCAACGCCCTGACCACGTTGGGACTGAACCATGGCTGACGACGACAAGACCCCCGCCCGCGAGATCATCGCGGACTACGCACAGGCCCACTTCCGGTACTTCCGCACCGCCGACGGGACCGTGTACGCGCAGAAGAACGGCCACCCCGTCGCCCGGCCGATCCGCTCGCAGGGAACGACCGGTAGCCACCGCCAGGAACTCATGGTCGGCCTGTACCGGGACGGGCGCGGCGCGTTCAACGGGTCCGCGATCAAAGAGGCGTTGGACCTGATCGAAGCACTCGCCCTCACGGAGCAGGTGCAGCCCGTGCACATCCGCGTGGCCCCCGGGTTCGACGGGGCGACGTGGCTGGACCTGGGCCGCGACGACGGGAAGTCCGTCCGCATCCATCCCACCGGGTGGGACATCCTCACCCCCGACCCGCGTGAGGTGTCCTGGCGGCGCACGCAGCTCACCGGGGAACTGCCCCTGCCGGTCAAGGACACCGAGGGCAAGGGCATCGACCTGCTGATGCGGCTGTGCAACTTCGCCAACGCGGAAACCGAGTGTCTGGCCATCGTGTGGCTGATCGGCTGCCTCGGACCGTCGGTGCCCGTGCCCGCGCCGTTCCTCACCGGACCGCAGGGAGCGGGCAAGTCCACCGGGGGCCGGATGCTCACCAGGATCATCGAGGGGATGAGCGGTGACCTGCGCCGGGCGCCGAAGGACGAGGAAAGCCTGATCGCGGCCGTGGCGGCGGGATGGGTCACCGCGCTGGACAACCTCTCCCACGTGACGCCGGACCTGTCCGACGCGATGTGCTGCATCGTGACCGGAGCCGAGAGCGTCAAGCGGGCCCTGTTCACCGACGGGGACGTCTTCCGCGTCGGCTACCGCCGGCCTCTGCTCCTCACCGGAATCGATGTCGGAGTCATCCGTCCCGATCTCGCCGACCGGCTTCTACCGCTGCGGTTGGAGCGGCCCAAGGTCCGTCGCACCGAGGCCGAACTGTGGGCCGACTACGCGGAAGTGCTGCCCGTCGTGCTCGGCTCGCTCCTGGACCTCACGGTCAAGGTCCGCGCCGTGCAGGCGGAGACACCGACGGACCTGCGGATGGCGGACTTCGCCCATCTGTGCGCGCAGTTCGACGCCGCGACCGGCCTCGGGGCGCTGCCCGCCTACCGGGCCAGTCTGGACGACCTGAACGACGACGTGATCGAGGGTGACCTCCTCGCGCAGACCGTCCTTCTGCACGCCGAGACCATCGAACCAGGCACGGCGCAACGAATGACGTCCACGGAGTGGCTTGCCTGCCTCAGCAGCCTCTACAGCGGCACCGACTGCCGTCCCCTGCCCAAGGGATGGCCGACCACCGGCAAAGTCCTCTCCGACCGCCTCAAGCGCCTCCAGCCCACCCTGGCGGCCCGCCGTGTGGTCGTCGACGCGGGCCGCACCAAGACGGGCCGCTACCTCGAAATGACCCGCACCCTCCCCCCGGCCCCGCACGAGCAGAAGCGGGCGTTCTGACCCGCTTCCCCGCACGCTCAAGCGAACTGCAAGAGGAGCACGTGCTCCTCTTGCAGTTCGGCGGAACGCCGCCCCAAGGTCGCGCCGCGCAGCGGCTCCTTCTTCGCTCTGTAAGGCGCACCCAAGTACTACACAGCCCCTTCTTTGTCCTAAGTAGGAAGACCCTGCGTCACCCGCGTCACCCCGGCCGGAAAACGGCTGCTGACCTGCGCCAACAGAGGTGACGCAGACGGCTTTCTCTGCGTCATCCTGCGTCACCTGCGTCACCCGGTGACGCAGGTGATGACGTGGCGGTGACGCAGCCCCGATCCGTCATGTCACCTAAAACCGCAGCTCAGAGCACCAAATGACGCTGATGGCGAGGGTGACGCAGAAATCCGCACCTCGGACAGGCACGCCCCGACGCACGACCTTTCACCCGCGCACGGAGGACACGTCATGAGAGCCGTACGTGAACAGTCGGACCCGCGCGCCACGCTCCGCGCAGGGCTGCCGGACCGCTACCTCACCCCCGACGACATCGCCGAAATCTTCGAGGTGCCCAAAGAGACCGTCTACCAGTGGCGCCGGAAGCGCATGGGCCCGCCCGGATTCCGCATCGGAAAGCACATCCGCTACGACCCTGCGGACATCCGCGCCTACGTCGAGCAACGCAAGGCGCTGGACACCGCCGCTTAGCCGAACACTCAGCCACAGCAGGGAGAGCCGCTACCCGGCGGCTCTCCCTGCTGCATGTCGAGAGAGGACCACTGCCAGATGGCAGGAAGCATCCAAGACCGCTGGTTCAAGACCACCACCGACGCCAACGGCAAGACCGTGCGCGTCAAGACCGACCGCCACGGCTCAGGCATGCGCTACCGAGCCCGCTACTTCACGCCCGACGGACAACGCAAGGGCAAGTCCTTCCCCGACGGACAGAAGCGTCTCGCTGAGCAGTGGTTGAGCAGCATCACGGCGGACGTGGCCCGTGGTGACTTCATCGACCCGAACGCGTCGCGTACGACGTTCCAGGAGTTCGCTGAGCAGTGGCTCGCGAGCCAGAGCGGTGACCCGAACACCCGGGCGTCGATGAAGTCTCAGCTCACGTTGCACGCGTTCCCGCGCATCGGGTCCCGGCAGCTCGGGTCGTTCCAGCCGAGTCACATGCGCGAGTTCGTGACGCAGCTCGAAGCGTCCGGCATGTCCGGCGCGTACGCCCGCGTCATCTTCTCCAATGTCCGCGCCGTGCTCTCGGCGGCTGTGGAGGACGGGTGCCTGCGCCGGAACCCCTGCCACTCGCGCACGGTGACGCTGCCCGCGATGGGCGCGCGCCGTGTCGTTCCGTGGGAACCGGAACGCGTCTTTGCCATGCGTTCCGCCATGGTTGAACGCTTCCGGCCCATGGTCGACGTGGGCGCCGGATGCGGTATGCGGCAGGGCGAGATCCTCGGTCTGTCCGCTGATGACGTGGACTTCGAGAACGGCACCGTGCATGTGGTGCAGCAACTCAAGCTCAGCCTGAGCAAAGCCGTGTTCGCGCCTCCGAAGGGCGGCAAGCTCCGCGATGTTCCGCTGCCTGATCCCGTGGCGGACGCCCTCAAAGAGCACATGGAGCACTTCCCACCCGTAGAGGTCACGCTTCCGTGGATGCGCGCCAACGGCCAGCCGGTGACCAAACGGCTCATCTTCACGGGCCCCAACGGGGGGCACGTCTGGCGCACATCGCTGAATGAGGATCATTGGAAGCCCGCTTTGGCGAAGGCCGGCGTCATCCCGAAGGCCAAGAGCCGCGAGCACGCCGCCGCTCGCGAGCACGGGATGCACGCCCTACGGCACTTCTACGCGTCCGTGCTCCTGGACGCCGGGGAGAGCATCAAGGCCCTTGCCGAGTACCTCGGGCACTCCGACCCCGGCCTGACCTTGAAGGTGTACGCGCACCTCCTGCCGAGCAGCCGGGACCGGGCCCGCAAGGCTCTCGGCCATGCTCTCCGCCCGCACGGGTCGGAGAGCTGAGGGCCCAGAGTGGTCCCAGGCCATAAAAATGCCTCCCATCTGCGCCGTATGCGCAGGTGGGAGGCATGATCACAAAGGCTACTTCTTCTTGCCCTGGTTCTTGACCGCCTCGATTGCCGCCGCGGCCGCCGCCGGGTCCAGGTACGTGCCGCCCGGGGTCAGGGGCTTGAAGGACGCGTCCAGTTCGTACGCGAGCGGGATGCCCGTCGGGATGTTCAGGCCCGCGATGTCCGCGTCCGAGACGCCGTCAAGGTGCTTGACCAGGGCTCGGAGCGAGTTCCCGTGCGCCGCGACCAGGACCGTGCGGCCGGCCAGGAGGTCGGGGACGATGCCGTCGTACCAGTACGGGAGCATGCGGACGACGACGTCCTTCAGGCACTCCGTGCGCGGGCGCAGCTCCGGCGGGATCGTCGCGTAGCGCGGGTCGTCCGACTGCGAGAACTCCGTGCCGTCCTCCAGGGGCGGCGGCGGGGTGTCGTACGAGCGGCGCCACAGCATGAACTGCTCCTCGCCGAACTCCGCGAGGGTCTGCGCCTTGTCCTTGCCCTGCAGCGCGCCGTAGTGGCGCTCGTTCAGGCGCCAGCTGCGGTGGACCGGGATCCAGTGGCGGTCCGCTGACTCCAGGGAGAGCTGCGCCGTGCGGATGGCGCGCTTCTGGAGCGAGGTGTGCAGCACGTCGGGGAGCAGGCCGGCGTCCTTCAGCAGCTCACCGCCGCGGACTGCCTCCTTCTCGCCCTTCTCCGTCAGATTGACGTCCACCCAGCCGGTGAACAGGTTCTTCGCGTTCCATTCGCTCTCGCCGTGGCGGAGGAGGATCAGCTTGTACGGTGCGTCGGCCATGGCCCCGAGCGTAATCGACACCCCGCGGCGTCCGCTCGCCTGCCCGGGAGACGGACACCCGTCCGCCGTCCGACCGTCGCCGCTTCGACCGACAGAGGTCGTCACTTGACGACTTCTGTTAATTGAGTGGCCGCCGTCGAACCCGCCCCCGTAAATTTCCCGTAAGTCGCGCTCACCGCACCAGCCACTTACATGCGCGGACCGCCGACACCTACCGATCACACGTACCTGGGGGTCCCCGATGCCGTTCACGTCCCTGAGTGCGAGACGTGTCGCCCGCGAGACCCTCTCCGGGCTCCCCCGCGAGTTCTGGTGGCTGTGGACCAGCACGCTCGTCAACCGGCTCGGTGCCTTCGTCGCCACCTTCATGGCCCTGTACCTGACGCTCGACCGCGGCTACTCCGCCTCGTACGCAGGACTCGTCGCCTCGCTCCACGGGCTCGGCGGAGTGATCTCGTCCCTCGGCGCCGGCGTGATGACGGACCGGCTCGGGCGGCGGCCCACCCTCCTCATCGCCCAGACGTCCACCGCAGTCTCCGTCGCGCTGCTCGGCTTCGTGCACGACCCGGTGTCCATCGCGGCCGTCGCCTTCCTTGTCGGCATGGCCAGCAACGCCTCCCGTCCCGCCGTGCAGGCGATGATGGGCGACATCGTCAAGCCCGAGGACCGGGTGCGGGCCTTCTCGCTCAACTACTGGGCGATCAACCTGGGCTTCGCCGTCTCGTCCACGGCGGCCGGGTTCATCGCGGAGGTCAGTTACCTCGCCGGCTTCCTCATCGAGGCCGGGATGACGTTGGCCTGCGCGGTCGTCGTCTTCGTGAAGCTGCCCGAGTCGCGGCCCGCGCCGACCGCCAAGACGGCCGGCGAACCCGAGGTCGGTCTGGGGACGGTTCTGCGCGACGGGCGGTTCATGAGCGTCGTCGGGCTGTCCTTCCTCGTCGCGCTCATCTTCCAGCAGGGTTTCGTGGGGCTGCCGGTGGCGATGGGCGCGGCGGGTTTCACGCCCGCCGACTACGGCCTGGTGATCGCGGTCAACGGCGTCCTCATCGTCGTACTGCAGCTTCCCGTCACCCGTTTCATCCAGCACCGGGACCCGAAGCGGCTCCTCGTCGTGTCGTCCGTCCTCGCCGGGTACGGGTTCGGGCTCACCGCCTTCGCGGGCTCGGTCGGCGTCTTCGCGCTCACGGTCTGCGTCTGGACCCTCGCCGAGATCGTGAACGCGCCCACCCAGACCGGCCTGGTCGTCCGCCTCTCCCCCACCCAGGGCCGCGGCCGGTACCAGGGCATGTACACGATGTCCTGGTCCGTCGCCGCCCTCGTCGCGCCTCTGATGGCCGGCATGATCATCGACCGGTTCGGGGCGGCGTGGCTGTGGGGCGTGTGCGCGGCCGTCGGCACGCTGGCCGGACTGGGGTACGGGCTGCTCATGCGCAAGCTCCCGGACGAGGAGCCCACCACCGACCTCCCCGCGCCCCTGCTCGTGTCCAACACCGGGAAGCCCGACGTCAGCGCCGAGAAGCCCGAGGTCAGCCCCGCGTAACGACCCGGAGCGGCTCGCGGCGGCCCGTACGCCTCAGTGGTGCATCCGCGCCCCCTTCACCACCTTGTCCACCGCGTTGCGCGGGCCGTACACCGCGAGGCCGACCAGGTCGAGGTCCGCGGTCGGTACGGCCCGTACCGCCGCCCGGTTGTCGCGGTCGTTGCCGGTGGCGAACAGGTCCGAGGTGAAGAGCGCGCGGGGCAGGGCGCGGGACAGGGCCTTGCCGTGGGCCGCCGTCAGCGTCTCCTTCGTCCCCTCGAAGACCAGCACCGGCTGGCGGAACATCGACAGGTAGCCGACGCCGTCGGCGTCCTCGTACGGCTCCCCCATGACCTCGGGGACCGCCGGGCCCAGGCCGCTGACCAGGAACGCGGTCACGTTCAGCCGCTGCCACGGCTCCAGGTCCTCGCGCAGCAGGACGGCGATCTTGGTGTCGAAACGGACGGGGGCCGGGGTGTTGTCAGGGGTCTCGCTGCTCACGCTGCTCATGCTTCGAGACTGCCCGGCCGCGTACGCCCCGGTCTTGTACGTTGTTTGCATGGTGGTCCGGCGTGAGGTCTCCGCCTGGCGCCCCAGCGTGCCGGGTGTCGTGGAGGTCTTCCACGCCCACTTCACGGAGTACGCGTATCCGATGCACGTCCATGACGCGTGGACCCTGCTGCTCGTCGACGCGGGCGCGGTGCGCTACGACCTCGACCGGCACGAGCACGGCACCCCGGACGGGACGGTCTCGCTGCTGCCGCCGCACGTTCCCCACAACGGTTCGCCGATCACCGCGGACGGCTTCCGCAAGCGTGTCCTGTACCTGGACCTCAGCCGCCTCGACGAGACGTACATCGGGGCGGCCGTGGACACCCCCGACTTCCTCGATCCGGTGCTGCGCCGGCGGGTCGGGCAGCTGCACACCGCCCTCTCCCACCCCGGTGACGAACTGGAGGCGGAGAGCAGACTGACCCTGATCGGTGAGCGGCTGCGCGGCCATCTGCGGCCCGCGCTCGTGAAGGACGGCGGCCGGGACGGCGACCACCCGCTCGCGCACCGGCTCCGCGAACTGCTCGACGAACGCCTTCTCCAGGGGGTGACCCTCCAGGAGGCCGCGGGGCTGGTGCACGCGCACCCCGCCCATCTGGTGCGGGCGTTCAGCGGCGCCTACGGGATACCTCCGCACCAGTACGTGATGTCACGCCGGGTGGAGCGGGCCCGCCGGCTGCTGCTGGCGGGCCGCGCACCCGGCGAGGTGGCCGCGGAGACCGGCTTCTACGACCAGTCCCATCTGAACCGCCACTTCAAGCGGCTCGTCGGCGTGGCACCGGGCCGTTACCGCGACAGCGCCCGCTGAAGCATCGGTTGCCGACGCACGGGCTGATGCCCCGGCTGAAGCACCGGCTGAAGCACCGGCTGAAGCGCCCGCTAAAGATCCCGCCCCAGCTCGCGCTGCGCGTCGTACAGGTTCCGAGGACGTACCGCGTCCGTCGTCCCGTACAACTCCAGGCGGGAGCGCAGCGGTCCGGTGAAGTCGGGTACGTCGATCTGGTCGAACTCCGTCACCTCGTTGATGCCGACGGTGGCGCTGTACGGGGCCAGGCCGTCGATCCTCATCAGGCCGGCGCGGCCGTTGGTGACGCGGATGTTCCAGTGGGTGAAGCGGGCGCCGAAGAGGGGACCCGCGCTCGCGTCGCCGCCGTGACGGCCGTTGTTGACGACCGTGATGTCGGTGCGGACGTTCGCGAAGGGCATCCCGCGATGCGAGTCGAAGGTACCCATGCGCATGTCGCCGCGCGACCAGACGTTGTACGAGGAGAGACCCTCCACGTTGATGCCGTGGAGCTGGGTGTTCGCGGGGGCGGGGGTCGTGCGTTCCTCGATCGTGAAGCGGTCGACGAGGTTGTCGTGCGACCCCTCCCGGCAGAAGTACGGGTGGTGCGTGCCCCGCCCCGCGACCCGGGTGTTCCTCAGGGTGCAGGCCGAGGCGGCGACGAGCCCGAAGCCGTTGTCCATGTGCCGTACGACGATGTCGTCGGCCCAGCAGTCGTACGCGCACTGGAAGGTGACGCCGTTGTAGCCCTTGTCCAGGAGGTGCGGGGACTGCGGGGTCTCGACGGCCTCCAGGGTGAGGCCCTCCACCCCTGATCCCGTGAGGGCCTTCACATGGGTGGTCAGGCGCGGGTCCCATTCCGGGCGTAGGTCGAGCGGGAGCGGGCGCTCCAGGGTGACCTTTCTGCCCCGCACGCGCGTGATGCGCACGGGCCACTCGTACGGGACATAGCTGGTCAGTTTTGTCTTGTCGTCCCAGACGTATGCCTCCGGGCCGGGGCCGCCGCCCGCCATGTGTTCCAGAAGGGTGTGGTCGGTGTCATCCGCGAGGCGTAGGAGGACGAGGTCGCCGGGGGCGAGGTGGCCCGGGTCCGTGACGGTCACCGTCCAGGAGCCCTGGCGGGCCGGTTCGAGGGTGGTCAGCGTCCGCCACTCGTCCCGTTTGTTGCCCGTCCAGCCCTCGAAGGGCCACTCCTTGGCGCGGATGGCGTCCGTCAGGGTGGTGAAGCGGTCCGTGGGGCAGAGCCAGACCAGGCCGCCCGCCCAGGACCAGGACGACTTGTCGCCGCCGTAACGCGATCCGTAGACACCGATCAGCTCGGTGAGGTTCCGGGTCGCGCGGAGCTTCGTACGGGCGCTGCCCGCGCCGCGCAGGACGACGTTCGAGTACCCGATGTGGATCAGGCCGTCGAGGCGGTAGGTGCCGGGTGGGATGAGTACCGTGCCACCGCCGGCCCTTCCGGCAGCGGCGATGGCACGGTTGATCGCGGGTGCGGAGTCGGCCGAGCCGTCCGCCGTGGCGCCGTGGGCGCGGACGTCGACCACGACGGGCACGACGGACCTACCGGGGCGGCGGGGGAAGTGCGCCGCCCCGGCGCGTTGGCCGGCTCTGCCGACGTACGGGATCTGCGGGTGCGTGTACGGGGTGCGGGTCAGCTCCCGCCAGAGGCCGGGTACCTGCGGCCGGGCTGTCGCGGCGGCCGCGGACGCGCCGGGCGCGGGTGCTGCGGGTGCGCCGGTCGCGGGCGCCGCGGGCGTGCCGCCGGTCGCGGCTGCCACGGGTGCCGCGGATGCGCCGGTCGCCGTGCCCGCCGCCACGGCTGTCGCGATGCCCAGCAGGGCCCGTCTGGTGATGCCCGCGCCACGGTCGCTCATGCCCGAACCGCCTTCCAGGGATGGGGATTCCATGGATGTGAACAAAGTTCAGATGTGCGTTGGCGGTGAGCATGACACGGCACCCGCGGGGCGGGAAAGGGTCGTACGGAGGTTATCTACTGGCAGTTGGTACGGACCGCTGACTCAGTCGGTCGGACGCTGGGTCAGGTGGCTGAACGCGTCCAGGTTGCGCGTGGACTCGCCGCGCGACACCCGCCAGGCGTGCTCCTTGCGGATCGCGGACGCGAAACCGAGCTCCAGGAGGGTGTTGAAACTGCCGTCGGCGGCCTCCAGGACCGACCCGAGCAGCCGGTCGACCTCGTCGGCGGTGACCGCGGCCAGCGGCAGCTTGCCCGCCACATAGATGTCACCGAGCGGGTCGACGGCGTACCCCACTCCGTAGAGCTTGAGGTTGCGTTCCAGGAGCCAGCGGTGCACCCCGCCCTCGTTCTCGTCCGGGTGCCGGATGACGAAGGCGTTCAGCGACAGGGAGTGTCTGCCGACGATCAGCGAGACGGTCGTCGACAGCTTCCGGGTGCCGGGGAGCTTCACCACGAAGTGGCCGGACTCCGGGCTCTCCCACTCCAGTTCGGCGTCCTTGAGGAACTCCTCGACGGTCCCCGTCGCCCGCTCCGCAGCCTTCGTGTCAGCCATGGTGGGAGCGTACGTGACGGCGGTGTTCGTTCATCGCCGCCGTGTAGACGTCGGCCGTGGCCGCCGCCGCCGTGTCCCAGCCGAAGGACTTCGCGTGCCAGGCGGCGGCCGCGCCCATCCGGTCCGGGAGCGCGCGGTTGTCGGCGAAATCGCGCAGCACGCGCGCGTAGTCGACGGGATTGTGCCCGGACACCAGAAAGCCCGTCTCCTTGTGGCGGACCGCGACCGGCAGGCCGCCCACCGCGGCGGCGAGCACCGGCGTACCGGCCGCCTGCGCCTCTATGGCGACGAGCCCGAACGACTCGCTGTAGGAGGGCATCACCAGGACGGACGCGGCCCGGAACCAGTCCGCCAGCTGCTCCTGGCCGACCGGCGGACGGAAGCACACCACGTCGGCGATGCCCAGCCGGGCGGCGAGTTTCTGCAGCCCCTCGGGCTTGGCGAGACCGCTGCCGCTCGGGCCGCCCACAATGGGGACGACGATGTTCGAGCGCAGGTCGGGGCGCTCCTCCAGGAGGACGGCGACCGCGCGCAACAGCACGTCGGGCGCCTTCAGGGGCTGGATGCGGCCCGCGAAGAGCGGTATGAGGGCGTCCTGCGGGAGGCCGAGCCGCGCGCGGGCGGCGGCACGTCCGTCGGCCGGGCGGAAACGGTCGAGGTTCACGCCCGGGTGGACGACCGCGACCTTGCTCTGCTCGGCCTCGTAGTGCCGTACGAGCTCGTCGGCCTCTTCCGAGGTGTTGGCGATGAGGCGGTCGGCGGCGCGGACGATCTGGGTCTCGCCGATGACGCGGGCGGCGGGCTCGGGGGTGTCGTCCTCGGCCAGGGCGGCGTTCTTGACCTTCGCCATGGTGTGCATGGCGTGCACGAGGGGGGCGCCCCAGCGTTCGGCGGCCAGCCAGCCGACCTGTCCGGAGAGCCAGTAGTGCGAGTGGACGAGGTCGTAGTAGCCGGGGCGGTGGCCGGCCCAGGCCTGCATCACCCCGTGCGTGAAGGCGCACAGCTGGGCGGGCAGGTCCTCCTTGGCGAGGCCTTCGTAGGGGCCGGCGTCCACGTGCCGGACCAGGACGCCGGGCGCGAGCTCCACCTTGGGCGGCAGGGCCCCGGTGGTCGCGCGCGTGAAGATCTCGACCTCGATGTTGATCGCGGCGAGGCGCTGGGCCAGTTCCACGATGTAGACGTTCATGCCGCCCGCGTCGCCCGTGCCGGGCTGGTGCAGCGGTGAGGTGTGCACGGAGAGCATCGCCACGCGGCGTGGCCTGCGATGCAGGCGAAGCCTCGTCGAGGCCGCCGGCGAGCGGCGCCCGAGCCTGCTCACGTACTGGCTCACGTGGCGTTCCTCCTTCTACGGACCGTGCTGCGGGCATGCCTGCGGCGGGGCGTGGAGCCCCCGTCAAGTCCTGAACGCCGGAAGACTCTGCTCCATTTCCTCTTTACCGAATCATTGCCGTGGTTCGCTCAACCGTTCGAGGTGGTTCTGCGTGCGGGTGGGTCGGGGGGTGCCTTTTCAGCCCGTCCGGCGTTTGAGGACGAGGCCGGAGGCAGACAGCGGGGCCCCCGGGGGGCGGCAGCCCCCGTGACGCCCGCACCGAGCCGGAGCTCACGCCAACGCGCCGCTTACCCTTGACCCCATGAACGCCCGCGCAGCGAAACCCGTGGGGACGGTGACGCGCGGGACCACCAACCCGAACCGCCTCCGCCGCATGGACCGCTGGATCGCGGCCACCCACGGCGTCGAACTGCGCCGCGCCGCCGACCCCGTGGCGGTCGACCTCGGATACGGCGCGGCCCCCTGGACCGCGGTCGAGCTGCTCCAGCGCCTGCGTACCGCCGCTCCACGCGCGCGCGTGGTCGGCGTCGAGATCGACCCGGCCCGGGTCGCCGCCGCGAAGCCGTACGAACGCGAGGGCCTCCGGTTCCGGCACGGCGGCTTCGAGATCCCCCTGCCCGTGCGGCCGACGCTGATCCGCGCGGCGAACGTCCTGCGGCAGTACGAGGAGGCCGAGGTCGCCGCGGTGTGGGCCCGGCTGTGCGCGCGCCTGGCCCCGGCGGACGCCGGCTCACGCGGCGGGCTCCTCGTCGAGGGCACGTGCGACGAGATCGGCCGCCGGCACGTGTGGATCGCGCTCGGCCCCGAGGGCCCGCGGACCGTCACTTTCGCCACCCGCCTCGGCTCCCTGGACCGCCCGTCCGACCTGGCCGAACGCCTCCCCAAGGCCCTCATCCACCGCAACGTCCCGGGTGAACCGGTGCACGCCTTCCTGCGCGACTTCGACCGCGCGTGGGCATCGGCCGCGCCGTACGCCTCGTACGGCGCCCGGCAGCGATGGATCCGGGCGGTCCGCGATCTGGCGGCCGACTGGCCGGTCGTGGACGGGGTGGCGCGGTGGCGGCAGGGCGAAGTGACCGTGCGGTGGGAGGCGTTGGCGCCGGGCGCGTAGGACCGGCACACCACCCGGCGGCAGACCTTCCCCCCGCACCCGGCAGACCTCCCCCGGGCATCCGACGGACCTGCCTCAGGCACCCGACCGCCTTCTGACGGGCTCGCCACGGTCTCCGGACGGGCCTCGGACAGGCCACCCGACGGCCCTCTGACGTGGCGGGAACGATCTCGATGAGTCATTCGTCACATTGACGGGGAACGCGAAGGAGATCACCGGCGAGTGGGCAGTGAGGGGTGGGGAAGGGGCGGAAGGGAAGCGGGAGTTCTTGCCCGCCTCTGTCGTATTCCGCGCCGCCGTGGCACGATCCCCGAGGCGTTCCTAAGTTACTGACGGTAAATCAGTTGGGGGGTCGGTTCATGGGGACCGGTGTGCGGAGCGTGACCACTACGGCCATGGCCCTGGCCTGCGCGGCAGTCATCCTGGCCGCGCCGGGGGTGGCGTACGCGGCCCCGACGCCGACACCCGCACCCACACCGAACCCGACCCGGACGCCCGTCCCGAGCCCGGCCCCCAGCTCAACACCCGTGAGCACCGCGGACCTTGAAGCGGTCCGCGTGAAGCTGGAGGGGCTGTACCACGACGCGGCGGTCGCCACGGACGCGTACAACCTCGCAGAGGAGCGGACCGAGAAACAGTCCACGCAGATCGTCGGGCTCGCCCGCGAGATCGTCGAGGGCAAGGCCCGGCTGGAGGTGCTGAAGAAGCGCGTGGGCGCCGCCGCCCGCGCCCAGTACCGGATCGGCGGGCTGCCGGACGAGGCCCAGCTGATGCTCAGCGACGACCCGCAGGCCTTCCTCGACGGCGCGGGCCGGATCCGCCAGGGCGCGCAGGCGACCAAGGGCCTGCTCGCCGAGATGCGGCGCACCCAGCAGGATTTGGAGCAGTACGCGCGCGACGCGGCGGCCCAGTGGACGAAGCTCGAAGCCAACCGCGAGGCGAAGGCCAAGGCCAAGAAGAAGATCAAGAAGCAGATCGCCGCCGCCGAGGAGCTCGAGTCCCAGCTGGAGAAGGACGAGAAGGAGCGCCTGGCCAAGCTGGAGCAGGAGGCCGCGCGCAAGGCGCAGACGACCTGGCTGGACTCCGGCATCCTCGGCGAGATCAGCGGCACGGCCTCCGCGCAGGGCAAGAAGGCCGTGAAGTACGCGACCGCACAGATCGGCAAACCGTACGAGTGGGGCGCCGAGGGCCCGAAGACGTTCGACTGCTCCGGACTCACCTCACAGGCGTGGGCCGCCGCCGGACAGACCATCCCCCGCACCTCGCAGGAGCAGTGGAAGCAACTCGACCGCGTCGCCGTCGAGGCCATGCGCCCCGGCGACCTGATCATCTACAACTCCGACGCCAGCCATGTCGCGATGTACGTCGGCGACGGCGCGATGGTCCACGCCCCGCGCCCCGGTCGTACGGTGACGATCGCGGGGGCGGGCTCGATGCCGATACTCGGCGTGGTCCGACCCGGCACGTGAGGCCCGCACGGGGCGCGCGTCCCGCCTGACGCGCCGCCCGCCCGCGGACACGCCGTACGCCACCTCGGTACGCCCGACGAACCGGCCGGGCCGTGGACGCGTACCGCCGTTGCCACCGCCACCGACAGTGGTGGCGCCGGCCCCGCCGCCACCAGCGCCACCGCCGTCGCCGCAGTGACCTGCCACACGTGATCCGCGGCACGTTCGGGGCCGCCGCTAAACCGGTGGGGCGTGATGTACGTCATCCCGTACAAGCGCACATCCTGCCCAATTGCGGTACAGGATGCGGCATATGACGGCGGCCGTTTTCCCCGCGTGTGGGCTGCCGCCATTCCTATGTGACGGCGCCTGACGCTATGGTCCCCGTCGGTGGATCGAGATCCCTTGACCCGCCATGCCCTCGGGGGGAGGGAAGGAACCCAAGACGATGCCCGTACCCGTACCGCGGCAGAGAGCGATCCCCGCCGTGGAAGGTGGACAGGCTCACGCCGCGTCTCCATCCGGCGGACCGGCACAGGCCGCGCCCGCACCCGGCGCCCTGTCCGGCCAGGAGCCGTCCTCGACGAGGCACGGCACCTCCGGCGACGCCTCCCACGGCGAGACCGACGACACCGGCCACAACGGTCACGGCGGCAGCACCGGCGGCGGTCACCACGGCAGTGCCCACCACGGCACCTCCGCCAACGGCACCGCCCCGCTGACGCTGCTCGTGATCGAGGACGATCCGGCCGGCGCGCTGACCGTGCCCGAACTGCGGGACGCGGCCGGCAAGCAGATCCGGGTCCGTACCGCCCGCAACCTCACCGAGGCCGAGCGGCTGCTCACCGACGACGTCCAGTGCATCCTGCTCGACCTCGCGCTGCGGACGCCCGGCCCCGCCACCACGTCCGAGGGGACGTCGGCGCAGATGGGGCCGGACCCGGAGCCGGACGACGAGCTGGCCACGCTCAGGCACGTGCTGCGGCTCGCGCCCCGGCACGCGGTCCTCGCGCTCACCCCGGCCGAGGACACCGAGCGCGGCGCGGAAGCCGTACGCGTCGGCGCCCAGGACTATCTCTTCCGTGACGAGCTGGACAGCCGGCTGCTGAGCCGCGCGGTCCGCTACGCGGTGGAGCGCAAACGTTCCGACCGGGCCGAGCGACGGCTGACCGAGTCCAAGCTGCGTGCGCAGGAGAACGCGCGGCTTGAGCGCGGTCTGCTGCCCACCCCGCTCCTGGAGGGCTCCTCGCTGCGGTTCGCCGCGCGCTACCGGCCCGGCCGCTCGCGCGCGCTGCTCGGCGGCGACTTCTACGACACGGTCCGCACCCCCGACGGCACCGTCCACGCCATGATCGGCGATGTCTGCGGTCATGGCCCCGACGAGGCCGCGCTCGGTGTGGAGCTGCGGATCGCCTGGCGCGCGCTGACCCTGGCGGGCCTGTGCGGCGACCGGCTGCTGTCGACGCTCCAGCAGGTCCTGGAGCACGAGCGCGACAGCGACGAGATCTTCGCGACGCTCTGCACGGTGGACATCGCGCCGGACGGCCGCCGCGCGGGTCTGTGCCTGGCGGGCCATCCCGCTCCGCTGGTCTCGCGTCCGGCCCGCTCCCGTGCCCTGGTGGGCGCGGACGGGACCGACGGGATCGGCGGGATCGGGGGCGTGCAGGCGCCTCCCGTCGCCGAGCTGCTGCCGTACGAGAACGGCGGCCCGGCGCTCGGTCTGCTGCCGAACGCCCGGTGGCCGCGCCAGCAGGTGGAGCTGGGCGGCGAGTGGAGCCTGATGCTCTACACGGACGGCCTGATCGAGGGCCGCACCGGCGAGGGCAGGGAGCGGCTCGGCCAGGACGGGATGGTGGACATGGTCCGCCGCCAGCTGGCACAGGGGCTGCGGGGCGAGGAACTGCTGCGGGCCGCCGTGAACGAGGTGCGGGACCTCAACGGTGGGGAGCTCACGGACGACGTGGCGGTACTGCTGCTGGATCGCGTGCCGTAAGCGCGGGGTCCGCCTGCGCCTACGCCTCCGTTTCCGCCTCCGCCCGGGCCGGCGTCGGCGACTGCGCCGGAAGCTGTGCTTGCTCGGCGCGGTCGGCTGGTGCTCGGAGCCTCCGGGCTCGCGAGGGCTGCCGGGGGAACGTGCGCCGACGTGAGGGCTGGTTGCGCAGTTCCCCGCGCCCCTGAGAGGGCGGGCCCTGCTTTCGAACGTGCGCGCCGTGAGGGCTGGGCGCGCAGTTCCCCGCGCCCCCACAGTACGAGGCGGACCCTGCTCTCAGGGGCGCGGACGCGGGGAACTGCGCGGGCCCCTGACAAGGCGGGCCCTGCTTTTAGGGGCGCGGGGAACTGCGCGGGCGACCTCCACCGACCCGCACGTCACTCCGGAGCCCCCCGTACAGCCGCCGTGTGTACACCGGCCCCGGGGCCGGGATCAGCGGCCGCCGTTGTACGGGCCGTACGGGCCGTCGCTGCTGCTGCCGCCCCGGCGGCCGCCCCGCCCGCCGCCCGAGACCTGCTGGAGAGCGGGCCGGACGTCCACGAAGAAGACGATCGTGGCGACGAGGAACGCGATCTGCAGGAAGAGCATCGGCACCAGCAGGTTCACGGCCACCGCGAGACCGAGAAGGATCAGCCAGAACATCTTGGTCTGCTTGTTCGCGGCGCGGTAGGCGTCGTCGCGGGCCAGTCCTGCCATGACCAGCGCCACCACCGCGAGCACCAGCATGGCGGTGTAGAGCAGCCACATGAGGCCACCGAATGCCGTCAGGAGCACTTTGCCCACCACCCGTGTCGAGTCCGTCGTCCCTACGCGGTCACCGTACCCGCAGAACGGGCCGGGAACTCCGATAGTGCCCGGAGTGCCCGACCCGTTCCCGTCGTGTGCGCGGCCCGCGTCCTACTTGGCGGGCGGCGTCGACTTCTTGGCCGTGGTGGTGGTCTTGCGGGCGGCCGGGGCCTTCTTCGCCGGAGCCTTCTTCGCGGCGGCGGGCTCGGTCTTGGCCTCGGCGGGCGTCACGATCGTGCCCTCGGCGGGCTCGGGGTTCGGCTCGACGGCGATGGCGAGCTCCTCGATCTCCTCGGCCGCCTCGCCGCGCCAGGTCTTCACGGTCTGCTCGCCGTGCTCGGCGACCTTCTCGTAGGTCTCGCGCGCCTTCACGGCGTACTCGGCGGCGACGCCGACGCTGCGCAGGGCGAAGTCCTGAGCCGTCTCACCGATCTTCTTCAGGTCGGTGTCCAGGGTGCTGATGAAGCCGTTCACCTTGGTCTGAAGGGTCTCCTGCGCCTCCTTGGCGCGGGCGGTGGCCTTCTCCTGGACGGCGTTCGGGTCGATGCCCCGTACGGCGTCGATACGGGCCGGCGCCTCGGCGCGCAGCTGCTCGACGATGCCCGGCACCTTCTTGGCCTGCTGGATGGCCAGATCGGCCGTACCGGCGGCGAAGTAGAGGGGGGTCGGGTCGCTGAGGGTCTTGCGCAGGTCGTCGGTGATGGCCATGGTGATGGTCCTCCCGGAATCGCTATCGCGTGGAGCGTGAGGGTGTGGTCTGTCTGTCGGTACTTACTCCGCAGTCGGCCGGCCGGCCGACTGGCCCGTCCGAACGGGACGGGGCCGGGGCGTTCCGTGCCCGGTCGTGATGCCGGGCCCGGTCAGCTCGCGGAGGACTGCTGATCGTGCGGGTGACGCGGGTCGTGCGGGTCGTTCTGCAGGGCATCGCTGCCGTCGGCCGTGCGGGCCGTGTCGACGACGGTGTCCCCACCATCCGTGACGCGTGCGACGGCTGATACGTCCGACACACTCGCCAGGTCCGACCCGACCGGCGCGCCTGACACGTCTGCTACGCCATCCGCGTCCGGAGCGCCCTCGACCGCCTTGATCTCGAACCCGTTCTCCTTGCGGAAGGACTCGTAGATCTGGAGCAGCACCTGCTTCTGCCGCTCGGTGAGCGTCGGGTCGGCGAGGATGACCGCACGCGTCTCCACCTCGTCCCGGTCCCGCTCGGCGTCGAGAATCCCGGCGCGGACGTACAACGTCTCGGCGGAGATCCGCAGGGCCTTGGCGACCTGCTGCAACACCTCCGCGCTCGGCTTGCGCAGCCCGCGCTCGATCTGGCTCAGATACGGATTGGACACCCCGGCCGCCTCGGCGAGCTGCCGCAGACTCAGCTGCGCGTTGCGCCGCTGGTCCCGCAGATACTCACCAAGATTGCCGACGTTGAGCGATGCCATGCCCCTACCCTGCACCACCCGCGCTAACTTTTGCAAGCACGTGCTTGCAAAAGTGCGCTACACCACTCCCGGAGCGATCCGGCGCCGCCACCCAGCCCGTGAGCCGTGCCGCCAAGCCGTCCAGGACCCGGTCGAGGCCGTACGCGAAGTCGGCGTCGCGCATCCGCCGCGGGGCTGCGTCCACATCGGTATGCGCTGCGGCCCGAAGACCGTTCACACCGCGAGCCGCTGAAGAAGTGGGGGTGGGCCGCTTCTCCGGCCGAGGATTCATGTACGGCCGAGGGGTGTAAGTAGGCGTAGGGACAAGCGAGTTGGCTTATGCGCGCACGCCACGGCCAAGGACCGACACGAGACCCGCCCCGCGTAGCCGGCCCAATCCCCAGACCCGACACCCCCCCGGACCCGACCCAAGGACTGCCCCCGTATGCGACCGGACGACTGGTATCTCACCGAAGACGTCGACGATTTCCTCGCCCGCGCCGGCGACTTCCTGCGCTCACGGCCCGGCCTGCACGTCATGCCGCTGACGTGGGCCGCCCGCCTGCGGGCACGTGGGACGGCGGCTTTCGGCGCCGGACCGGCCCTCTTCGGCCTGCTGGAGCAGGCGGGTGAGGTCCGCGCCGCCTTCTACCGTCTCCCGGCCCGCGCCCTGGTCCCCACCCCGCTCACCCCCGAGCAGGCCGACGGTCTCGCCGCCCACCTGGCCGCCCTCGGGCACTCCCTCCCCGCCGTCAGCGGGGACGACGGCTCCGCCGCCCTCTTCGCCGAGGCGTGGCAGCGGCACACGGGCGCGACGCCGAAACTCCGGGACACGCGGCTGGGCCTGTACCGGCTCGGCACGCTCACCCCGCCCGATCCGCACCCGGCGGGCCGGGGTCGTTTGCTGGGCGAGCAGGACCTCGATGACGTCATGTACTGGTGCGGCGAGTTCGCCAGGGCCACCGGAGAGGACGTCTCCATCGACGCAGACTCCTGGGCCGGCACCCGCTACGCCGACAAGACCTACACGCTCTGGGAGACCCCGGACGGCACCTCCGTATCCGTCGCGGGCATGAATCCGGTGATCGGCGGCCAGGTACAGGTGGACGTCGTCTACACCCCGCCCCACCTGCGCGGTCACGGTTACGCGGGTGCCGTGACGGCGGAGGTGAGCCGGGCCGCGCTGGCCGCGGGCGCGAGGGAGGTCGTCCTGTTCACGGACTTGGCGAACCCCACCAGCAACGCCCTCTACCAGCGCCTCGGCTACCGCCTGCTCACCAACTGGTCGGCCTACGAATTCGCGGGGGACCTCGCGTGACCGTGGGTGTTCCGGACGGACCCCCACCGCCCGGAACACCCATGCCGCCCCCTGATAAGCCCCCCCCCGCCAGTGGGTAACGCCAGCGGGTGACGGCGGCGGGATCTACCTGGCGAGTTCCGCCGGCTCGTCCAGCCGTGTCAGCTTGTGCGGGTTTCTCACCACGTAGATCCGGGTGACCCGCCCGTCCTCCACGACGAGGCTCACCGCCGCCGACTCGCCGCCGATCTCGATACGTACCGCGGGTGCGCCGTTGAGCCACACGGCCGTCGTCTCGGCGACCGCCGCCACCTGGCTCACGCGCGCGAGCAACACCGACACCGGTTCGATCCCGTGGACCGGAGCCCGCGCGGCCGGCACCAGCCCGCCCCCGTCGGCGATCAGGACCACGTCCGGCGCCATGACCTCCATCAGTTCCCGCAACCGTCCGGTGCGCAGCGCGAGCAGGAACCGTTCCACGACGGCCTGTTGCTCCGACGGGCTCACCCGTACCCGTGGCCGCCGCGCGGCCACATGCTCGCGGGCCCGCCGTGCGACCTGCCGTACCGTGGCCGCCGACTTCCCGATGGCCTCGCCGATCTCGCCGTACGGCATCTCGAAGACCTCGCGGAGCACGAACACCGCCCGCTCGGTGGGCCCGAGCGTCTCCAGGACGGTCAGCATCGCGATCGACACGCTCTCCGCGAGTTCGACGTCCTCGGCGACGTCGGGGCTGGTCAGCAGCGGTTCCGGCAGCCACTCACCCACGTACTCCTCCCGGCTGCGCGACAACGAACGCAGCCGGTTGAGTCCCTGCCGTGTGACGACCCGGACGAGGTACGCCCTCGGGTCGCGCACCTGCGACCGGTCGACGTCGGCCCACCGCAGCCAGGACTCCTGCAGTACGTCCTCGGCGTCGGCCGCCGACCCGAGCATCTCGTAGGCCACCTTGAACAGCAGGGCGCGATGGACGACGAACGGATCGGCGTCGCCGGTCATGCCGTCGACGCCACGCCGGACTGCTCAGAACGCGGCTCGGGCCGTGTCTCGGGCCCTGTCTCGGAACGCGGCTCGGAACGCGGCTCAGGACGCGTCTCCGGTCGCGCGGACAGCGGAATCCCGCACGCGTCGGAGAAGCCCTGCGAGCTGATCCCGTGCGCCGAGTTGTTCCTGGTCGCCAGGTTGGCGAAGGCGACGGACGCGGTGAGCTCGACCATGGCCGCCTCGCCGAGCCGGCCGAGCAGACTCGCGTACTGCTCGTCGGTGACGGTCGGCGGTGTGTGCGTCATGGCCTCGGCGTACTCCAGCACGTCCCGCTCCAGCGGTGTGAACACGTCCGACTCCCGCCAACGCGGCACCTGGCTCGCCTTGTTCAGGTCCAGGTCCTTGTTCAGCGCCTGGAAGTAGTTGATGTCGAGGCACCAACCGCAGCCGACCAGCGCCGCGACCGCCATGTGCGCGAACGTCTTCAGACCCTCGTCGGCCATGTCCCACTCATTGACCTTGCCGCCCATCTCCGAGGAGTCCCGGGCGACCTTGGGGTTGTGCGCCGTCACCGCGAAGGGCTCGGGGACCGCGCCGAACTGCTTGATCATGTCCTGCTCGACCTCGGCGGGGAGTTCCGCCTTCGTGATGCGTAGTGCCATGGTGTCCTGTCCTCCTCGGACGTCTGCCGTTCCGGTTCGGCATGAAGACACCGGCGGGCCCGGGAACGTGACATCACCCAGGAACGTGACATCACCCAGGAACGCGACACAGCCCGGGAACGAGGCAGCGCCCAGGAGCGTGACATCGGCCCGGCTCCGGCTGTCGCCTACCAGATGATGATCCCGCCCCCGATGTCCGACGCCCGCCGGGCCGCGTCCACGATGTTGTCCAGCCTGCGGCTCACGGCGTCTGCGGGGGCGAGGGCCGGGGCGAGCCGTGCCAGCTGCGTACGGATGAGCGCGCACTCGGCGAGGAAGGCGGGCATCTCGTCCGGTGCCACGGTGAGGTCCTCGGTGGCGAGCCGCGGAAGGAACCGCGCGCCCAGCGAACGGACCGGCTCCGACCCCCACACCTCGGTGCGCCACTGTTCCGGGCCCGCCGCGTCGGAGCGTCCGGGCGGAACGTCCAGCACCTCGATGCCGCCCTCCGCACGGGGCACGTACACATCGACCGACAGACTCATAACAGGAGTCGACCACGGAGGGGTGCCGGCGGTCCACCGTGCATCCGTCACGGCTATGACAAAGAGGCACTGCGACAACCCCTTGCCTGAACACCATTACTTGAGCGCCACTGCCTGAACTCGATTTCCTGTCCGCCATTGCCCGAACGCCCGCATTCCCCTAACATTTCCGCCATGACTGCCGGGTCGGCCATTGGCCAACGAACAGTAGGGTTCCCGGCCTCCAAGTGAGGCCCGGGCGGGCCAGAGGGCCGCCCCCACGCATACGCGCACTTTGCGCCGCAGCACGATGCCGCCAGGCGTGCCTTCGCACGCGCAGCCGCACGTCTCGCCGCGCCGTCACCGTCCTCACCGCGTCAGCGTTCCGCCGCGTCACGTTCCGTTCCCATCCGTCGTGCCGTGCCGCGCCGCGCTGCGCTCAATTCACCGCGGGTTCCACCGTGCACGGCGTGCGCGGCGTGCGCGGTGCGCAATTCGCCCCGCGGCGATTCCCCATGCCCTTTTCCGGAACGACCCGGAAGACATCCAAATTCATTCCGGAGTGGATCCGGAATGAATCCAGCAGAGAGAAAAGAATGCCCAACGACTTCAACCAGCAGATCATCGAAGAGTTCCGCGCCAACGCCGGGGAGGTCGGCGGCCCCTTCGAGGGGGCCCGGCTGATCCTCCTGACCACCACGGGAGCCCGTTCCGGGGAGCGGCACACCACACCCGTCGCCTACTACGCCGACGGGGACGGGGACGTGCTGGTCATCGCCTCGGCCGCGGGCGCTCCGAAGCATCCGGACTGGTTCCACAACCTGGTCGCGCATCCGCAGGTCACCGTCGAGAGCGGCGTGTTCACGTACGAGGCCACGGCCGAGGTCCTGGAGGGCACGGCACGCGACGACGCGTTCGCCCGCGCGGTCGAGGCCGACCCGGGCTGGGCCGACTACCAGGCCAGGACCAGCAGGGTGATCCCGGTGGTCGCCCTCCACCAGAACCCGAGCGACGGACCGCCGAACGTCGGCGCCTCCTCGATGGGCCAGTACGTGCGGCTGATCCATGACGCCTTCCGCCGTGAACTCGCCCTGATCCGCAAGGAGATCGGCAACACGGGCCCCACGCTCGGCGCGCAGCTCCGTATCAACTGCCTGACGTTCTGCCAGGGCCTGCACAACCACCACACGGGCGAGGACATCGCCATGTTCCCGTTCCTGGCCGACAGCCACCCGGACCTCGCCCCGGTCATCGACCGCCTGCGCGAGGAACACGAGCGGATCGCCGAACTGACGGCGGAGTTGAAACAGGTCATCGGCGCGGACCCGGCAGTCCCGGTGGACCCCCGGCACGTACGCGAGGAGGTCGAGCGTCTGACCACCGCGCTCGAAGCACATCTGACGTACGAGGAGGAGCAGTTGATCCCTGTACTGGACGCGCCGGCAAAGTCGGCCGGGTCGGCCGGGTCGGCCCACTAGACCACCGCGTGCCACCCCTCACGCGAAGCACGCACACAACTCACCTCACGCGAACGGCAACGGCCGCGCGTGCACGGCGTCCAGCCGGGACACGGCCCGCGTCAGCACGACGTACAGCCGGCGCAGCCCCCGCCCCTCACCTGCACCGCCCTCCGCCGCGATCGCGGCCGGTTCCACGGCCACGACGTGGTCGTATTCGAGCCCTTTCGCGGCACCGGCTCCCAACACGACGACACGGGCGCCCAGTCGGCCCACGTCGGCGGCCTCGATCCCGGCGGCGCCGAGCGCCTCCCGCACCCGTACGACGTCCGAGTCGGCGGTGACGACCCCGACGGACCCCTCGTACGTGAGCGCGCGGCGGACGCACTCCGCCGTCTCCCGCAGCACGTCCGAGGGGTCCGTCGGACGGATCCGCAGTTCGCCGTCCTTGCGCAGGGACCGCCCCGGAGGCACCCCTACGTCCAGTCGGGCCAGTACCCGGTTCGCCAGTTCCATCACCGTCTCGGGCACCCGGAACCCGGTGGTCAACGGCACGACCGACGCCTCGGGCTTCCCCAGGTGCGCGAGCAGTTCGCCCCACTCCCGCGCGGCCCACGGCGTGGTCCCCTGGGCGAGGTCGCCGAGGACCGTGACCGACCCGAAGGCGGCTCTCCGTCCGATCGCCCGGCACTCCATCGGCGACAGGTCCTGGGCCTCGTCGATGACCAAGTGGCTGTATCCCTCCGGGTGTTCGATCAGGCCCGCGACCTCGTCGAGCAGGACCAGATCGGCCGTGGACCAGCGGGCGGACTTCCACGACCGGGGCGGCCGGGCCCACAGGACCGCCTTCTGCTCGTCCGCGTCCAGCACCCCGTCCGCCGCGGCGGCCAGCGCGTCCGGATCGCTGAGCAGTTCCGCGACGACCTCCTCCGCCCTCACCCTGGGCCACACGGAGTCGACGTACGCGCCGACGGGCCGCGCCCGCGACATCCTCTGCAGCCACGCGCCGCTCTGGGGCCCGGCCCGCCGTTCGGCCTGCGCCTGTACGTGCCGCACGACCCGGGTCCGTACGCGCTCACGTCCGACGGCGTAGGGCGGTTCCTCGGCCCGCACGCCCGCCACGATCCGCGCGAGCGTACCGGCGGACACCCGCCAGCGGTACGAACCGTCGGGCACGGCGAGGCCGTCGGGCACCGCCGGGTCCACGCGGGCGTACAGGGCGCGCCGCAGCACCTCCGCCATGCGGGCGTCGTGCTTGACGACGGCGGTGCTCTCGTCGTCCTCGCCCCTGACCTGGTGCCGGCCGATCTCGTCCCCGATCGTCGACTGCCGCACACCGGTCTCGCCGAGCGCGGGCAGCACCTCCGAGATGTAGGAGAGGAAGGTGGGGTTCGGCCCGAGGATCAGCAGTCCGCCGCGCCGGATGCGCTGCGGATGGGTGTAGAGCAGGTATGCGGCGCGGTGCAGACCGACGGCCGTCTTGCCGGTGCCGGGCGCGCCCTGCACGCAGACGGACTCGGCGAGATCGGCCCGTACGAGGTCGTCCTGGTCCGGCTGGATGGTCGCCGCGATGTCCCGCATCGGGCCGACCCGGGGGCGCTCGATCTCACCGGCGAGGATGCGGCTCTCCGCCCGGAGGGCCTGCGACCGGGGGGCATGAGGTCCCTCGCCCCCGAGGTGCTCGTCCTCAAGGCCCGTGAGGTCGGCCGACTCCCCCCGGCTGCCCGGCGCCCAGCCGAACCGCCGCCGTACGCCCACACCCTGTGGACGGCGGGTACTCGCCTGGTAGAAGGCGCGGGAGACGGGGGCGCGCCAGTCGACGACGAGGGGCGGAGCCGCGGGGTGCTCGCTGATCCGGCGCCGCCCGATGTGGTAGCTCTGCCCGGCATGGTCGCCGACCGCGGGGTCCGCCCGGAAGTCCAACCGGCCGAAGAACAGGGGCCCTTCGGGCAGTTCCCGCATCTCCTTCGCGCGGCTCCGGAGGGCGTACCCGAGCACTTCGGCGTCCGCGCCGGACGCGGACACGTCCTCTCCGGTGACGACGTGTTCCTGGGCGCCGTCGACCATCGCGGCGAGGGCGGCACGGCAGAGGTCGTGGTAGCCGCGCTCGCGGCGGAGGGAGGCGACGAGCGTGCGATCGGGGTCGAGGGCGAGGTCGGGGTCGGGGTCGGCTGACGTCATTCGGGCAAGAGTACCCGAATAACGTAACCGAGTTACATTCTTTACTTCATCTCGTAAGCTGGGAGTCCCGCCGCCAGCCGCGCGAAGGCGGCCTCGGCCGAGACGACGGCGTCCTGCCGCACCTTCGTGATGTCCTCGCCCCCCGCGATCCGCCGCCAGTTGTCCATCGCGAGGATCCGCTGGACGGCGACGATCTGCCCGGCGGCGAGCCGCGCCTCCAGGTCCCCGCCGAGCGCGGCGGCCAGCGCGGCCTCGGAACGCTCCAGGTACTCGTACAGCCTGGCCACCAGGGACGGAGTCCCGTACAGCAGCCGGTGGAAGGCGAGAACGTGCGGATCGCCGTTGACCCCGGTCACGGGGTCGCCCCGCTCGATCCCGGCCAGGAAGTGCCGCCGCAGGGCGTCGACCGCGGACTGCCCGGACCCCCGCTCCCCGACCACCCGCGCGGCCTCGGCCTGATGATCGGCGAACCGATGCAGGACGAGGTCCTCCTTGGAGGAGAAGTACCGGAAGAGGGTCGGTTTGGAGATCTCGGCCGCCGCGGCGACCTCCGCGACGGAGACCTGCTCGAACCCCTTTTCCAGGAAGAGCGAGATGGCGATGTCGGAGACGTCCTGGTACATCCGCAGCTTCTTGCGCTCACGCAGACCCATGGCGCCCGCGGCGCCCACCGTGCCCCTCACACCGGACGCACCCCTCGCATCAGCCGCGCCCCACGCACCCGTCTCGCCCATGCCCCGAGCCTACGCACCTTCCGGACTCCCGCCCTCCCCTTGAACACAACCGGTCTTGAGACCCGGCACCGCACCGGCCCCGCGCCCCACCGCCGCCCGCTGGAGCAAGGGGGCGTACGACCCGAGTACGGCCTCCGCCCCGGCCGCGCGCAATCGCCCCCGCTTCTCGGGGTTCCGGCCGTATCCGATGAAGCCCACACCGGCGCGTCCAGCGGCCTCCACGTCCGTACCGGTGTCGCCGATCATCACCGCGTCCTCGGGGCGGAGCCGCAGGCCCCGCAGGGCGCGGAACACGACATCGGGGTCGGGCTTCATCCGGCCGGGGTCGGCGGTGCGGCCCTCGATGACGGCGAAGTGGTGGAGCAGACCCTCCTGGCCGAGGTACGCCTCGGCGGCCAGGGGGGAGTTGTTGGTGACCACGGCCAGCCGGGTGCGGCGCCGCGACAGGAGGTCGATCAGGGTGTCGGCGTCCGGTGTGGGCCATGCCGTCCGCGCGGCCCGCACCTCACCCGTCACCACCAGCTCTTCGAGCGTCTCCAGCAGGCCCGGCATGGCCCGGTGCCGCCCCGCCCGGTGCACCGCCCTCAGCACGACGTGCGGATCCTTGTCGGCACGCTCCTGCGCCGTCAGTACGTCGCCGGCCCCGAACTCGTCGGTCTTCTCACGGAGTTCGTCGGCGACGGGCCTCGACCGGTTCTCGGGGAACAGCCGGCAGATCGGCCCGTCGAAGTCGAAAAGCACACAACGGGCGTCCGCGAGCAGTCTCCGAGCAGCCCCGGCGTCCCTGTCCTCGACGAGGCCTTCCTCAGCGAGGCCTTCCTCAACAAGCCCCTCCTCGACGAGGCCTTCGAAGTCGGCAGCCATACCGCTCTCCTAGCTTCACCATCGCGCCGGTCACCGCACCGTCGCGCCGAACGCTTCACCGTCGTGTCGACGACGGCTCCTGCCCTGCCCACGGGGTCCCGTCCACCCGGACCACCGGGTCCACCGGGTCCGTCCCGTCCGCCCGGTCCTTGGCGTGCCACTCCCGGAGCGCCGCACTCACGTCCCGTATGTCCGGCACCTTCTCCGTGAGGCCCAGTGGTTCCCGGGCCCTGCGCAGGGCCCGGCCCACGCGTCCGGCCGCCGTGGCGAGGTCCTCCTCGGCGGGCCGGTCCGGCAGGGCCAGCGCCGCGCGCATCACATCGGGGAACACCGACTGCGCGTACTCGAAGCCGAGGTAGACGGGCAGGTCCACGTCCATGCCGACCGTCATGTCCTCGTGGCCGGCCCGCCGCATGGCGTCCGTCCACATGAGGGTCATCAGGTCCTGTTCCGACTTGTCGTAGTTCATTCGCACGAGGTGGGTGGCCAGATCGTGCAGCGGATCCCCGTAGAGGGCGAGTTCCCAGTCGATGACCGCCAGACGCCCACCCTCCGGATCCGATACCGGACCGGATACCGGCCCCGGCGCCGGATCCCGTACCGGCCCCTGTACGACGACCACATTGGCCCGGTGGACGTCCGTGTGGAGCAGGGAGAACGGGCGGCCGGTCAGCTTCGGCACCGACCTCATGAAGCGGTCCACCGCGTCGAGCGGAATGCCCACCGCGTCGAAGAGCCGTCCAAAACGCGGCCGATTGGACTGATGCACCTCCTCCTCGGCGAACCGGGCCAGCCAGGCGAGGAAACCCGCGCTGTCCCCTTCGTCGGGCCAGTCCAATGGCAGCGGGGGCAGCTCACTCACAGGCACCCCGGCAAGGCGGGCGAAGAACTCCGCGAGCTCCAGCAGCCGTGCGCTGCCGAGCCGTTCCGCGGGGTTCTCGTCGGCCAGCGCCCGCCCGTCGAGATAGCCGTGCAGCGACCAGGTGTCGAAGTCGGCCAGACAGCGGGGGACCTCACCCACATGCGCGGCGACCGCCCGCAGCACCTCCGACTCGCGCCGCCAGATCCGCGGTACGACCTCCACGGTCGGGAGGGGGGTACGGAACTTGGCGAGGACCTTCCCTGACTCCGCTCCCAGCAGGAATGCGAGCGGCTGTCGCAGGTGGGCGATGCGATTGGTGTTGTGGTGGCCGGAAACCACCAGCCCGTCGCGACCACTGCGGCGCGCCTCCGCGAACAAGCGAACCAGTGACTGGCGCGCTCCACGGGGCTTAGGGGAGGACATGCGCGCAAAGAATAGTGACTGGAGTGACTGCTTTCACCTCGTGTCGCCATTTGGACAGCCTCCGATCACCGTCGGTGAATGGCGCGATACCTACTTTTCCGTGGGTGTCCCATCCGTCGCTATTCGGTGTGCGGAACTTCCGGCCAACGGTCCCAGTGCGAGCTGAACCAGTCCTTCATGCTGCTGAAGAAGACGGAGTCGTGCGTCCTGTCGTCCGCCTCCAGACGGTGGTACGACAGGGTCGCGCCGAGGCCCAGCACATCCAGCGAGTCGACGGCCTCGTCCTCGTCGGGGCGGCCCTCGCGCGGGACCTTGATCGTGCGCCGCAGCACCGAATACGGCCCGAACAGCATGTGCTCGTCATTGATCACGTACAGCTTGAACTGGGGTGTCATCGGAATGTGCTGGATGTCGACGCTGGTCTCCACCCCCAGGCCGAGGAAGCCGGCCTTCAGTTCTTCCAGCCGTCTGCCGTTCTCGCGGACCATGGCGCGCCAGCGCTCCCAGATGCGGGGGTCCTCGGCGTGCACGGCGCGGGGGTAGGCGAGCCGTTCCGTCGTCCAGGGCAGGAGCATGCGCACCCGTAGCCTCTCCGGTGCGCTCGCCCCTTCGTCGGCGATCAGTTCGTGCTGGTTCCTGAGGTGCCGCAGCAGGGTCTCGGCGGTGAGCGTGGCCACATCCAACGACACTTCGGCCTGCTGGAAGGCCTGTTCGATCAGCGGCTTGAGCGATGCGGACCCCGGCCGCCGGGACTGCGGGGGGTGGGGGCGGGAGTTCGGCACCCTGATCACCCGGGTGCCGCTGCCCCGCCGGGTCTCGATCAGTCCGTCCTCGGTCAGCCGGGCCAGCGCCCGCTGGACGGTGTCCCGGCTGACCCCGAACTCGTCGGCCAGCTGCCGTTGCGGGGGCACCCGGGCCTGCAGCGGATAGGTCCCGTTCTCCAACTGTTCCCGGAGCACTCTCTCCACGCGCGCCTGCGTGGACTCTCCGCCTCCGCCGTCATCCGCCGTTCGTGAGGTATCCACGCACCGAACCTACCGCCCGGGCACCGACAACACACCACTTCTCACCAATTCGGCACGCCGGTTGGCCTGGTGATTAGCGATCAGCCGGTCCGGGGACAACCAATTCACTTCCATCAGCCCAATTGGTGGGCTGATGGACCGGGCGGCGAGAGCGCCCGAAAGCCGGTGAAGGCCGAGGAGGTGGACGGTGGACCCACGACACGCCTCACGCCGTACCGTCCCGTACCGCCCGCAACACCGTCTCCAGCGACCGCACGATGCCCCAGCGGGGCACGCCCGCGTCCAGCAGCAGCTGGGCCTTCTCCTCGTTACGCGCGTAGCCGAGGAAGTGCACACCGGCGCTGACGGCCGCGGCGTGGTCCGACGGGGTGTCGCCGATCATCAGGGTGGTGTCCGGCGCGGCCCCGAGCGCGCTCAGCGCACGGTTGAGCGTGTAGGGGTGGGGCTTGAGGAGGCTCAGGTCCCGGGTGCGGCCGTAGATGTTGGGCGCGAAGTACCCCACCAGATAACGGCTTTCCAGATAGGCCCGTACCGCCCGGTCCGAGTTGTTGGTCACGATGGCGAGCCGCGCGCCCATGGAGCGCCAGGTGCGGATGAGCGGATCGGCGTACGCCGTCGGCATCGCGCGGTCCACCGCCTTCAGCTCCTGCTGGGTGAGCCACTCCTCCAGTTCGACGACCAGATCGCTGCCGCGGTGGCGCCCGGCGACCTCGCTGAGCACCCAGTGCGGGTCACGGCTGCTGCGCTCCCCCTCGGTCAGCACCCCGGCCAGCCCGCGCGTGGCCAGCCATTCCGCCTGGTCGGTGGCGATGGCCTTCGCGGAGAGGCCCGCGAACAGCCGGCAGATCGGCCCGTCGAAGTCGAAGAGGACACACCTGGCCCGTCCCACCAGCTCCTGGAACTTCTCGGCCTCGCCCGCCACCAGCTCGAACTGTTCGGTTTCGAATGTCACTCAGAGAGTGTCGGCTTCACGGCGATCGTTTCCCAGAGGGCGTTCGCCGCTTTCTGGCCCTCAGGAGAGCTTGAGATCCGTGGTGATGGTGTCCCACAGTCCGTCGAACCACTTCTGGGACTCCTCCACGAACGCGGCGTCGCGCTGCCCGGACCGCGTCAGGAAGGAGAAGAGGAGGGACTCGGAGCCGAGGGCGTCGTACATCTCCAGGGTCTGGCTCTCGTACGGCTCCTCCCGCCGGGTGAGGACGTAGTAACCGATCAGCGCCTCCTGCCCGTTGAGCAGGTAGAGCTTCACCGGCGGGGTGAACGGCAGCGCGCGGAACGTGACCCGTACGTCGATGCCGTGCGAGGAGCGCAGGGAGCGGAGGTTGTGCCGCAGGACGTGCCCCTGGGCGTTGCGCATGTCCAGCCAGCGCTGGTGGACCGGGTCGTCGTCGCCGTCCGCGTCGACGGAGACGGGGAAGGCGAGGGTGATCTCCCGGGACGGCACCAGGATGCGGACGTCGATCGACTCGGGGGCCAGGCTGCCCTCGTGGATGCGGCGGACCGGGTCGCCGATGGCCAGCATCAGGGTCTCCGCCGTGTGACAGACGACGTCTATGCGCACGTGCGGCGCGGCGAACGCGTCCACCAGCCGCGGCGCGAGAGCCACCATCGTCGGCTGGGGTTCGTCCCGGGTGTGGGTGACCTCGGCGATCCGGGGCGGGCTGCCCTTGCTGACGTTGCTGAGCAGACCGTCGTCCTGGAGTGCGCGCAGGGCCTGGCGGACCGTACCGCGCTCCACGCCGAACTCCTCGGCCAGTTCGGCCTGGGTGGGCAGGCGGTCGCCGGGGCGCAGGTCGCCCGCGCGTATGCGGTCCCGCAGGACGTCGGCGATCTCCTGCGGCGAGAGCCTTCTGCTGCCGTTCACGGCCACGTTCTCCTGGGTCACGACCAAACGCTACAACTTTGGCCCATCTATGGGGAGTTGTTTGAAACTTGTTTGTGAGTAGGTACCAACTGGGGATAAGTTAATCATAGTTGGTTGCCAACTTGGTGAAGATGGCGGAAGTTCTCCTTCCTCTCGCAAGTAGTTGGCAGATGGGAAGGCTCCGCGCCTCTCCGGCACCGGAGCACGACTCGCGCACCAGCGCTCTCCATCGCACCACAGCACCATCGCACTCGTCCCGCACGCTCCCGCAAGACCCGAAGGAGGATCCACCATGCCCGCCATCGCCCTACTCTCCGCCCTCCTCGTCGTCGGATTCGAGCAGTTCGTCGAGTGGCAGTACGGCCCCAGCGGAGCCGTCGGACTGCTGCTGCTCACTGTGGGCCTCAAGCTGAAGAGTCCCACCTGCAGCTCGATCGGGGCCGTCGTCCTGGCCCTGATGTTCGCGGGCCCGGCCCTATGACCTGCGACAACCGCCCGCTCCGCACGACAAGGAACCGCACGCCGAGAAACCGCAGAACGAAGAACCGTACGTCGAAGAACCGCCCGACCGCACGCGTGGGAGATCTCAGCCCGTGAGCACCAGCTCCGAGCTGATGGTCTCCCACAGTGCGTTGAACCACAGATGCGACTGCTCCACGAACGTCGTGGCCCGCAGCCCCTCCCCCTGCTCGAAGGCGAACAGCGTCGACTGGGTCCCCTCGGCGTCGTACGTCTCCAGGTACTCGCTGTCGAACTCCGCGCCCCGCCGCGCCAGCGTGTAGTACGCGAAGAGCGCCTCCGCCTCGTTGAGCAGGTACAACTTCACCGGCGGGGTGAACGGCAGGGCCCTGAACGTGATGTGTACGTCGATGCCGTGCGTCCCCCGTAACGCCAGCAGGTTGTGCTTCAGGACCTGGCCCTGGGCGTTGCGCTGGGCCAGCCACCGCCGCCGCACCCGCTCGCCGTCCTCCGTCGCGTCCACCGCCGCCGGGAAGGCCAGATCGATGTCCCGGGACGGCAGGAGTACGCGGACGTCGATCCTGGCCGGTTTTAATCGGCCCTCGTGGATGAGGCGCAGCGGTTCGCCCATCGCGAGAGTGAGCGAGACGGCCGTCAGACACAGGGCGTCGATCTCCACGTGGGGCGCCGAGAAGGCGGCCGTGATGCGTGAGGACAGTGCCACCATGGTGGTCTGCGGTGGAGCCGCCGGCCCGGTCAGAGCCTTCTCCACGCCCTCGGCGACGGTCGCCGGACTCCCCTTGGAGACGTTGGACAGCAGGTTCTCCGACTGCAGGATGCGCAGCGCCTGCCGCACGGTCCCGCGCTCGACTCCGAACTCGTCGGCCAGTCTGGCCTGGGTGGGCATGCGTTCTCCCGCCCGCAGCTCACCCGACAAGATCCTGCTGCGCAGCTCGTCGGCCACCTCACGGTGTGACATCTGCGGCCGTTGTGCCCTCTTCCGCCCGTTGACGGCGACGCGTTCCGGGTCCACGGCCAAACACTACAACTTCGCGCCATCTTTGGGCAGTTACCGAGAAGGTGGTTATGAGACGCATCCAAGTGGAGATAACTTTATTTAAGTTGGTCACCAACTTGAGCAACATGGTCAGGCTTCCGGGGGGTTGGCCGCCAGAGTCGCAGCAGGCGACCAGGGTGGACGGTCCCAGCGGGGGTCCGCCTCCCCGTCCCGAAGGAGGGACCGCATGCCGCTCATCGCCATCGTCGTCGCCGCCCTCGCCATCGGTCTGGAGCAGCTGCTCCAGATGAAGTACGGAGTGATGGGCGTCATCGCCTTCGTCGCCCTCGCTGTCGGTATCAAGGCCAAGAACTCAATGATCGGCGGCATCGGGGCAGTGATCCTCGTGATGCTGCTCGCCCAGTCCGGCTGACCGGGCCTCACCGCCCGGCAGTCCGGCCGACCGGGTTCCCTTCCGGAGGGGAGCCGGGAGCCCGGTCGGCCCGCACCACCGCGGACAGCCGCACCGCCCGCGGAGCACGGCAGTTCAACGGCACAACAACTGAATCGCTACGGATGAACAGCACGGACAGAGCAGTGAGCAGAGCTCGGAAAACAGCGAACGGAGGACAGGCAGAGAACAGGGAGCCGGAACGGAGGAGGGAACAGGGAAGGAAATCAGAAGATGTCCGGGCACCACGGTCGCCTGGACGTACGCAGCAGGGCGTCGGCCACCAGGGCGGCGCCCGCTCGTTCTTCCCGGACCCGGCCCAGCGCCACGAGCCGCACCGCGGACTCGCCCCCCAGCCACAGTTCGCTCAACTCACCGACACCCAGCGTCAGTTCGGCGGCCTCGGTGGTCCGGACACAGCTGCCGCCCTCGGGCGAGGCGTCCAGCCGGTACCGGCCCCCGGCCGACCCCTGCCCCTGTCCGTCGGTCACCTCCAGGACGAGGGCGCCGGCCGCCCCGTACGTCCGTGCCTCCAGGGCCGCCACGACGTCCAGGATCCGTAGCCACAGCCAGTCGGCCTGCGAGGTGATCGCCGCCGCGCGCGGGTCCGGCAGCAGATGCGGCAGCAGGTCGTCCGGTGCCCGCCACCCCGTCCTGACCCGCGTGACCCAGTCGATCGAGCACACGTACCGCCACAGGGCGCGTTCGGCGGCCGGTGTGACGGCGATCAGGTCGGTGACCTTCGCGGTCTGGAGCGGCTGCTTCGCGTCTCCCCAGCGGTCGTCCACGGTGTACGAGAGCAGCCCCTCGACCTCTCCGCGCGCACCGCGGTACACGGCGTGGAAGGGCTCGGTCCACGGGACCCGGTCCAGTACCAGCGCACCGGTGGCGATCCGCCACCACCGTTCGCTCCGGTCGGTCGCGCCCGGCTGCGCCCGCCGGAACCGCTCGTACAGCTCCGGCCCGGTCTTGCGTACGTCGTCGCCGTCCACCAGGTCGATACGGCCGCCGTCGTCGGGGGCCGCCCGGCGGGGGTCGAGCCCCGACCGCGGGACGTCGATCGTCCACTCGGCTGCCGTCGTGGCCGCCCCGAACCCGTACCGGCCGTAGATCGGGTACTCGGCGGCGATCAGCGTCGCCACGACGTCCCCGCGCTCCTCGGCCGCGGTGAGTTCCCGGGCCATCATCCGCGTGAGGATGCCCCGCCTGCGGTGCGTCGAGGTCACGGTCACGTTCGTGATCGCGTCGGCCCGCACGGCCGCACCGCCCACCGCCGTGATCTCCTGCCCGAACGACCGGAAGGTCCCCACGCACCGCTCACCGTCGAAGGCCCCCAGCGTCCGCTCGGGCACGAGGTAGGTGGAGCGGTCCGCGATCTCGGCCTCCGACACACTCGGCGGCCGAAGGAACCCGGTGTTCAACGCACGGATCCACTCCGGGATCCCGTCGTCACGGAGGGGGCGTACGTCGATGTCCTGGCGCGGGCTCATGCGCCCACGCTAGGCATACGGTGCGAAGCTGTCGTGCGATTTCGTACCCCGGGGAGCGGGTGCCCGGGGCCGGTGGCGGGTGTCCGGGGCCGACTACAAGAGCAGGTCGTCGACCTGGGCCTCGCCCTCGCGGTATCTGCGGGCGATCTCCGCGCTGCAGTCGTCGGCCGTCCGCTGCAACTGCTGCCGCCGCCGCGAGACCTGCTGCTCGTACCCCACGAGCCGCCCCATCGCAGTGCTCAGCTCAAGATCCGTACGCGCCTCCAGGTCGGACAGCTCGACCTCGGAGAGCATCTCGGCGGCCAGCAGCCGGTACTCCTCGCTGTACGGCGTGCCCACGGTCACGTGCCGCGCCGACGAGCGGTGTCTGGCGGGCCCGTCCGTCAGGATCTCCGACAGCCGCGCGACGACCGACGCCTCCCCGACGGCAGGAGCGCCGTGGCCGTCGTCCCGGCCCTCCCGGGGGGATTTCCTACGCCGTCCCACCTCGGCCCGCAGGATGTCGATCCGCCCCTGCAGCAGCCGCCTCACGTAACTCAGATCGGCCTCGTCCCGCTGCGCGTCCCTGCGCAGGCCGCGCAGTTCGGGCAGGAGCAGGACGCCCAGTTCGGGGGCGGGCTCCGGCATCGGACTGTCCGTTCGCTGAGTGGGCGGACGCGTCGCCTGGACCGACGAGGACGACGGTCCCGTCGACGGCGGCTCCCCCCGGATCAGCGAGACGAACCCGGGTGACTGCCCCGTACTCGATGTGCTCATGTGCCTCAACCGTCCCCTCGACCGGCGCGTGTGAGCATCGTGCCACCCCAAGTGGCCGCTATGTGACCGAGTGCCCCCGATCAGCCCCAGATGGCCGGTTAAGGATCAATAAGAAACACCCCGTACGGAGGTCGCACCGGGGCGTACGGGGGCTTTCACGACGTCGGCCGGGCGCACGGCATGATGGACCCCATGCGTGCGGTGGTGCAGAGGGTGGACGGCGCGAGCGTCGTCGTGAACGGTGAGACGGTCGGGGAGATCGACGGCGAGGGACTGTGCGTCCTCGTCGGGGTGACCCACGAGGACACGAAGGAGAAAGCGGCCCAACTGGCCCGCAAACTCTGGTCCGTACGGATGCTGGCCGACGAGAAGTCGTGCTCCGACATCGACGCGCCGCTCCTCGTCATCAGCCAGTTCACCCTCTACGGGGACGCCCGCAAGGGCCGCCGTCCCACCTGGAACGCGGCGGCCCCCGGCGAGGTGGCCGAGCCCCTCGTGGACGAGGTCGTGGCCCAACTCCGGTCGCTGGGCGCGACGGTGGCCACGGGCAGGTTCGGCGCGCAGATGCGCGTCTCCCTGACGAACGACGGCCCGTTCACCGTACTGATCGACATGTGAGCCCTGGACTCCGGCGCGCTCGTCCAGGGCCCGCCGCGGGCCCTACGGCTCGACCACGACCTCCTGGGCGGCGGCCGTCGCGTCGGCCGTCAGCCGGGCGTCCAGGGGTACGTTCCGCTTGACGAGGGCCAGGGCGATCGGGCCCAGCTCGTGATGGCGTACGGATGTCGTGATGAAGCCGATCTTGCGGCCCTCCGCGCCCTCGTCCGCGAGGCGCAGCTCCGTGCCGTGCGGCGGCAGATGGACCTCGCTGCCGTCCAGGTGCAGGAAGACGAGCCTGCGCGGCGGCTTGCCCAGGTTCTGGACGCGGGCGACGGTCTCCTGGCCGCGGTAGCAGCCCTTCTGCAGATGCACCGCGCTGCCGATCCAGCCCAGCTCGTGCGGGATCGTACGGTGGTCGGTCTCGAAACCGAGCCGCGGCCGGTGCTGCTCGACGCGCAGGGCCTCGTACCCGAGGAGCCCGACCGCAGGACCGTGCTTCTCGGCGTCCCGCGCGAAGGCCTCCAGGTCCGCGCGCGGGAGGAACAGATCCCGCCCGTACGACGTCTCGCGGACGACGACACCCTCGGGGACCTCGGCGATGGAACCGGCCGGCAGATGCACGACCGCGAGATCACCGGTCCGGTCGGCGACCTCGACCCGGTAGAAGAACTTCATCGACTCCAGGTACGCGATCAGGGCGTCCTGCGTGCCGGGCTCGACGTGCGCCCAGGTCGTCGTGCCGTCGTCGACGAGATACAGGGCGTGCTCGACATGACCGTTCGCGGAGAGGATCAGCGCCTCGGTGGCCTGACCGGCCGGCAGGTCGCTGACGTGCTGGGTGAGCAGCAGGTGCAGCCAGCTGAGCCGGTCCGAACCGGTGACGGCGACCACCCCGCGGTGCGAGAGATCCACGAAACCGGTGCCGTCGGCGAGGGCACGCTGCTCGCGGAACAGGTCGCCGTAATGGGCGGCTACGCCTTCGTCCACTCCCTCGGCGGGAACGGCACCGGGCAGGGACAGCAGAGGGCTCTTCATATCCACACAGCCTACGACCGAGTGGTAGCCGATTTTATTTCCCGGCGGTGCCGGTTCCGGCGCCATGGTCGGTGTCAGTGCCTGTGCCGGGCTTCGCCGCGCACTCCTCGCAGCGGCCGAAGATCGCGAAGTGCTTCATGTCGGTGACGAAGCCGAAGGTGTCGCGCAGCTTGGCCGTGAAGTCGGCGGCGACCTCGATGTCCGCCTCGATGACGTTCGTGCAGTCGCGGCAGACCAGATGGATGTGATGGTGCCGGTCCGCGAGGTGGTACGTGGGCGCGCCGTGCCCCAGATGCGCGTGCGAGACCAGCTTGAGCTCCTCCAGGAGCTCAAGGGTCCGGTACACCGTGGAGATGTTGACCCCCGACGCCGTCTTCCGCACTTCCACGAGGATGTCGTCGGGAGTCGCGTGCTCCAGGGTGTCCACCGCTTCGAGCACGAGCTGCCGCTGGGGCGTGAGCCGATAGCCACGCTGCCGCAGATCGCTCTTCCAGTCGGCGCCGGTGCCCGTACCCACGCCGGTACCCGCGCCTGTGCCTTCGGTGCTGCTTCCTGTGCTCACCACACGGGAAGTGTAGGACTACTTGAAGAAGGCGATGCCGTCGTCCGGCATGTCGTCCGGGAGGGCCTTCGCCCAGCGCTCGACGTCGTCGGGGCTGACGACCTTCTTGAGCTGCGCCGACATGTATGGGCGGAGCGGGACCTCGGGGGTCTGCTTCTCGCCGACCCACATGAGGTCGCTCTTCACATAGCCGTACAGGCGCTTGCCGCCGTTGTACGGGCCCGAGGCCGCCGTACGCGCCACCGCGTCCGTGACCAGGTCGATCTGCGGCTTCTTGGCGGCCAGGTCGCCGTACCAGATCTCCACCACACCGTCGTCGCGGACCATCACGACCTCGACCTTGCGGTCCTTGTCGATACGCCAGAAGCCCGACTCGGACTCCAGCGGGCGCACCTTGTTGCCCTCGGAGTCGAGGACCCAGGTGTGCGAGTGGTATTCGAGGAAGTCCCGGCCGTCGTGGGTGAAGCTGACCTCCTGGCCGAAGTTGCACTTCTCGGCGCCGGGGAAGTCGTGAACGCCCGCGCCGGTCCACTCACCGAGCAGGAAGACGAGGGGGACGAGGTCCTTGTGCAGGTCGGACGGGATCTCGATCATGAGGTCGGCAGTTCCTTGATGGGGGTCAGCGCTGGCCCTGGTACAGCTTCTTCACGGCGAGCCCGGTAAAGGCGAGCACGCCGACACAGACCAGGATCAGCAGAGCTTCGAAGAAGTACTCAAGCACGGGGTGCTCCTCGGGTGACGCGGTGGTGGGCAGTACAGAGCCGGTCCCCACTCTAGACGGGCGGGGACCGGCTCTCTCTCCGAGGTCCGCCGGTCAGCCCAGGAGCTGGCTCTGCAGGACCACGGTCTGCTGGAACGGGACCTTCTTCGCGGTGCCCTTGCGGGACTGCACGACCACGGCGACGGTGTCGGCCGCCCCCAGGTACGCCTGTCGCACGTGCTCGGCTCCGTAGGGCTTCGCCTCGTCACCGATGACGCGTTCGACGCCGTCGACCTCGGAGACCATCGGGAACCCGTCGCCCTCGCCGGACATCTCCGGGCTCCCGCGCAACTCGTACCGCAGGGTGTCGTACGAGATGAGTTCGCCGACGAGCAGTTCGTCCACGACGGCCGCCGTGGAGAACTGCAGCAGGTAGATCCGGGTGTGCGTGCCGTCCGGCGTGGTCCAGCCGCGGGCGGCGATGTGCCGCAGGCCGTAGTCGGTGAGCAGCTGTCCGAAGGGCTCCCGGTCGCCCTTGACGTACTCCGCCAGGAAGGTCTTCGTGGGGAGCCAGCCGTCCTCGCCGCGCAGCGCCGTGTCGGCCTTGGCGCCCTTCGGCGTGGGGAGGACGAGTTCGCGCAGGTCGGCGTGGTGGGCGCCGGCCCTGTTCGACCGGTCGTCGGGGCCGGGGCTGCCTTCGGGCAGCGGCGGCCGGGTGATCCGCGGGTAGTCCCAGCGCCCGTCCGACGCGGTCGCCAGGCCGGGTACGTCGGTGCGGTCCAGCCGCGTGACGCCGTACGCGGACGCCGTACCGAGCGCCGCGAAGACCACGACGGCGGCGGTCCAGCGCAGGGCCGCGCGCAGCACGCGGCGGTCCTTCTTCGCCTTGGGCTGCGCCTCCGGCGGAGAAGGCGGCGCCTCGGGCAGGGGCGGCGGGGAGACGGGGTGTTCGATCAGCTCGGTCATACCGCTTCCCCCGGCTCGGCGATGCGGTCGAGCTGTTCACGCAGGAACACCGCGACCCCCTTGGTGTCCAGTGGCTTGGCCCCGTACGCGGTGGCGCTGACCCTCACGTCGCCCTTGTAGGCGGAGCAGACCATCAGGTCGAGCTTCTCGTCGGCGTCCTTCGGCGGCAGGAAGCACTGGGCGTTCTTGTGGCCCTCGATCTTCGGGCCCTTGCGGAAGATCTCCAGGGCGTTGAGGAACTCGCTCTGGAAGGTGGCGATGTCGCGCACGGCCTTCTTGTCCATCTGGGACAGCACGACGTCGACCGTGAAGACCTTGCCGTCGTAGCCGAGGCTGTCGGGCGGGCTGACGTAGCTGCGCATCGCCATGCCCTGGATGTGCTGCTTGTCGATCTGCTTCTCCAGCCGCAGCCGCTGGGAGCGGGGCAGGTCGCGGACCGACTCCTTGCGCAGTTCGGTGGCCTGCCGGCCGCTGAACTCGGAGTCGGAGCCGAACTCCTCGATGTCGGGGCCCCGGGTGAAGCCGTCGGTGTTCGGGTCGGTCTCGTAGGGCACGAGCAGACCGGCGAGGCCGGCCTTGTCACCGTCCACGGCCACGTCCGCGCCCTCCTTCGGAAAACGCCACACAGGAGCACCGGCGTCCCGATCGGCCCGCTCAACGGCCACGACGGTGTACGCAACGCCCCCGACCACACCGAGGAGCAACGCCCCACAGGCGACACCGGCGAGTACGCGCCCTCGCCGCACCCGCCGCCGGGGCGCTGCTACGGCCACGCCGTCGGGCCCGCCCTCGGGCGCGACTCCGGCCTCGGCCGCGGCCTCGGGGCGAGACTCGGGCGCGACCTCGGGGCGAGGCTCGGGCGCGGCCTCGGCCCCGGCCATAAGGCCAGGCGCGGGCGCGGCTTCAGGCCCAGCCTCGGGCGCGGCCTCCGCCGTGGCCTCGGGGCCAGCCGCGGGCGCTGCCTCCGACCCAGCCTCGGGGCCAGCCTCGGGTGCGGCCTCGGGTGCGGCCTCGGGGCCAGCCCCAGACGCGGCCTCGGGGCCGGACTCAGGCGCGGTCGCGGGATCAGGTGCGCCCGTGGTCTCGGCCGGCGGGGTGGCGTCCGGTCTGGCGGGGTGGTCGTTCACAGGCGCTCCATCTGCCGCTCGGCCAGATCCATGATCGTCTTCTTGGGGACCGGCTTCGTGTCGTAGATCCAGATCTCCATGGCGATGTCACCGCGCCAGGCGTGCGCCTGGGCCGAGTACAGCGGCTGGTAGCCCGCCTTCCGCTGGGGCTCGTCATGGACGTACGCCATGCCGTCCCCCGTACCGGGAATCGACCAGCTGTGGTTGGCGCCCAGATCGTCGGCCCAGTAGTACCCGCTCTCGGCGTAGCCGGCCGCGGCGACCTGCTCCTCCTGGCGGTACTGCACCAGCCGGACCTCGACGTCGCGGGTGCCGCTCTCGCTCCACGTGGTGACGGCCGCCCGCCGGAACTCGTCGCCGACGAGATCGCGGAAGGCGGTGTCAGGCTTGGTGTACCAGTCCGCGTACTCGGCGAGCGACATCCATTCGCCCTCGTCGTCGGTCGCGTAGGCGCCGTCCCCGGCCCCCTTCGGCCGCTCGACCAGCAGCCTGCGCAGGTCGCCCTCGAACTTCACCTTGCGGTCCTGCGCGGCCGACAGCGGCTCGGGGCCCTTGCCCTTGGCCTGCGCGACGACCGGCTGCGAGAGCGACGGCAGCTTCGTGGGCTCGCGGTCGGCCTGGACCAGGTAGCCGACGCAGGTACCGGCGACCGTGCCGAGCACGGCGGCCGCGGCGATCAGGAACGTCGTACGTCCGCGCCGGCGCACACGCGCGGCCTCAGGAACCGCCACAGGAACCGGCTCCGTCACCTCAGGTGCTTCAGGTGCTTCAGGTGCTTCAGGTGCTTCGGGTGTCTCAGGTGTTTCGGGTCTTTCTGGTACTTCCAAGACGTCGTCCCCCACAGAACGAGAAACGCGGATTCCGTATCCGCGCGCACAGGAGACCCGTGGCCAATGCATTGGGTTGCAAGGGAGTTGATTACGATTCGGCCATGGCGAAGAAGCTCGTGATCAAGGTGACGGCGGGGGCCGACGCCCCCGAACGCTGCTCGCAGGCCTTCACGGTGGCGGCGGTCGCCGTGGCCAGCGGGGTGGACGTCTCGCTCTGGCTCACCGGGGAGTCCGCGTGGTTCGCGCTGCCCGGCCGCGCCGCCGAGTTCGAGCTCCCGCACGCGGCCCCGCTGCCCGACCTGCTCGACTCGATCGTGGCCGGCGGCCGTCTCACCCTCTGCACGCAGTGCGCGGCCCGCCGCGACATCTCCGAGAAGGACGTCATCGACGGCGTACGGATCGCGGGCGCGCAGGTCTTCGTGCAGGAGGCCCTGGCGGACGACACGCAGGCGCTCGTCTACTAGCGTCGGCTAGCGGCGGCGTTTCCTGCCGTCCAGCTCGTCCCACCACTCGTCGGACTTGTGGTCGCCCGACGGGTCGTCCCACCAGCGGTCGTCGGGGCCCCGCCGGTTGGCCGTCATCGCCGCGAGCGGTGGGATCACCATCGCCACGACGCACATGCCGACGGCCACGGGGACCGACCAGAGCCGTACGACTCCCCAGGCCAGTACGAACAGCCCGATGCACGTCCCCATCATGGCGAAGTAGACGTGCCGCCTTCGCGCATACATAGGTCCAGCGTAAGCCGGTTCCGGGCAAGCCGTCCGGGGCAGGCCGGTTCCGGGCAAGCCGAAGGGCCACACCCCGTACCGGAAAGCGTCCAACCCCCGGGGGTGCGGCCCTTCGGCCGTTCATACGGTGCGAACCGCCGGACGGTTCACCTGGTTCAGACGGCGATGGCCACCTCGGCCAGGCCGCCCGTCTGGGCGACGACCGTACGGTCGGCCGTGCCGCCCGGAACGAGGGCGCGAACGGTCCAGGTGCCCTCGGCCGCGTAGAACCGGAACTGTCCGGTCGCCGAGGTCGGGACCTCGGCGGTGAACTCGCCCGTCGAGTCCAGCAGGCGGACGTAGCCCACCACCGGCTCGCCGTCCTTGGTCACCTGACCCTGGATGGTGGTCTCACCGGGCTTGATCGTCGAGGCGTCGGGGCCGCCGGCCTTCGCTCCACACATGTTTCTTTTCCGTCCTTGAGTCCTGGTGGCCTGGAGGGTTACTTGTTGGCGCCGAGCTCGATCGGCACGCCGACGAGGGAGCCGTACTCGGTCCACGAGCCGTCGTAGTTCTTGACGTTCTCCACGCCGAGCAGCTCGTGCAGCACGAACCAGGTGAGCGCGGAACGCTCACCGATGCGGCACAGGGCGATGGTGTCCTTCGACAGGTCGACCTGCTCGTCCTCGTAGAGGGCCTTGAGCTCGTCGTCCGACTTGAAGGTGCCGTCGTCGTTGGCGTTCTTCGACCACGGGATGTTACGCGAGGACGGCACGTGGCCGGGGCGCTGCGACTGCTCCTGCGGCAGGTGCGCGGGGGCGAGCAGCTTGCCGGAGAACTCGTCGGGCGACCGGACGTCGACGATGTTCTGCTGGCCGATCGCGGCGACTACGTCGTCACGGAAGGCGCGGATCGCCTTGTTCTGCGGCTTGGCCTTGTACTCGGTCGTGGCACGCTCGGGGACCTGCGAGCCGTCGACCAGGTCGCGGGAGTCGAGCTCCCACTTCTTGCGGCCGCCGTCGAGGAGCTTCACGTTCTCGTGGCCGTAGAGCTTGAAGTACCAGTAGGCGTAGGACGCGAACCAGTTGTTGTTGCCGCCGTAGAGGACGACCAGGGTGTCGTTCGCGATGCCCTTGCCGGAGAGGAGCTTCTCGAAGCCCTCCTGGTCGATGAAGTCACGGCGGACCGGGTCCTGGAGGTCCTTGGTCCAGTCGATCCGGATGGCGTTCCTGATGTGGTTCTTCTCGTACGCGGACGTGTCCTCGTCGACCTCGACGACGGCCACGTTCGGGTCGTCCAGGTGCTCCTGGACCCAGTCGGCGTCTACCAGGACGTCACTGCGGCTCATGCTCGTTCTCCTCCGGGGCAGTTACGGCGGGGCTGTGCGTCAGTGAGGGGTGCGGCTGCGGTACGCGCTCGGCGGTCATGACCACTCGGGCGTACGCGGCGCGGGGGCGGCCCCGACAAGAGAGGTCGAAGGGCCCGGCTCGCGGAAGGACGAAGGCTTCCGCTCAGAAGGTGCGACAGAGCATGGCGGCGACGCGGCACAGGTCTACTGCCCGCCGCTTCGTGAGGTCCGCCTGTTGCGTCATGCCGTCGATCGTAGGGACGGAAAGCCGGACATGTCACCGGCGTGTCGCATGCTGAGACGCGATCGTCCGCGATGTGGGATGCGAGGGGCGCGCGGCCTGCCCTCGCACGCCCTCCGGGCCCGCACGGCTTGTGCGGCCCGTGTCCCGCCGCCCACGGATCTACTGTGCGGACAGGTCCGTCTCGCCTTTCGGACGGTGGACGGCGCTGGACTACGGGACTGCACGACCGGACTGCCTGACAGCAATGGCTGACGGCACTGGCTACGGCTCGGGTGCGGCGGCCGTCCTGGCTACTACCCGACGAGGCTGACGTCCGAACCCTTGACGTCGATGTCGACGCCCTTGGGGGCCGCCTCGACCTTGTCGAGCTTGATGCCGCCCGGCAGACCGTCGATCTTCTGCTGGAAGTCGGTGATCAGACGGACCTTGTCCTCGGCGAGCTGCACGCCCAGGTTGGGGAGGGAGTCCGCGTTCACGACGACGCTGTCGCCCTTGACGCTGACCGAGCTGAGCACGGAGACCGGGCGGGGCAGCTTCGTGCCGAGCACGGTGGCCTCCACCTCGACCTTGATCTTGCCGTTGCCGCCGTCGGAGAGGCCGACCACCTGGGCGGTGACGCCGGTCGCGACGTCCACGGGCTCGGCCTTGGCCGCCTTGAGCAGCTCGGCGTACGAGATCGTGGCCGTGCCGGTGGCGGTGGCCGCCTTCGCGGAGCTGTAGTCGCCGGAGAACGCGACGCCGCGCATCTGGGCGGTGAGGTTCTCGATGCGGATCTTGGCAGGCAGGTCGGCGTTCGTGCCGCCGCTCGCCGCGCCGCTCGTGTCGGCGTCGTAGTTCTTGATGCCGACCTGGACCTCGTCCAGTTCGCCGCCCACCACCTGGGTGAGGAAGGGGAAGCCCTTGATCGAGACGTCCGGGGTGGTGGAGAGGCCCTCGTTGGTCTTCAGGCGGTCCGCCGCCTCGTCCTCGGCGAAGCCGACTGCTACGCGGTCGGCGATGACGAAGAGGCCGCCGAGGACGATGGTCACGATCAGAAGTATTCGTAGTGCTCGCATTGTCTCCGTGTTCCCCCACCTTGGCGGTCTTCTGTGCGCGAGGGTAACCCCGGGCGGGTGCCTCCGGCCGGGGGACGGTTCTGTTGTCGATCACCTGTGACAGGCCCCGAGCACGCCGGACCGGATTTCCGCCCCCGCCGCCCCTACCCGTTCCCGTCCCGTTCTCGGGGGCTCCGCCCCCGAACCCCCGCTCCTCAAACGCCGGAGGGGCTGACTGCTAGCCCGTCCGGCGTTTGAGGACGAGCGCGCAGCGCGATCAGGGGGGCGAGGGGGCGCAGCCCCCATGCGTGGATGGGAACGGGTAGGGGCGGCGGGGGCGAGGAAAGTCAGATCAAGGCGCGGCCCAGTAGGTATACCGCCGGGGCCGCCGCGGCGAGCGGCAGCGCCACCCCCGCCGTGAAGTGCACGAACTTCGACGGATAGTCGTAGCTGGCGACCCGGTGCCCGACCAGCGCACAGACCCCCGCCCCCGCCCCGAGAACCGCCCCACCCGCCCCCAGATCCGTCAGCGCCCCCACGGCAACCCCCGCCCCCACCGCCGCGAGCAACGCGACGACCACCGACGCGGCCGTCGGCAACGGCAGCGCCCGCGCCGGCAGCGCCGCCGCGACCGCCACCCCGCCCACGATCACGGCGTCGGGTTCCGCCGCCAGATACCCCGTGGCGATGATCGCCAGCGCCGCCGAGACGACCGTGGCCATCAGACCGAGCATCCGCTCGTCCGCCCCGGCGTGGCTGCGCAGCTGGAGGACCAGCGTCAGCAGGACCCAGACGCCGAGCGTGCCGAGGATCGCGGCAGGGGCGTTCTCACGCCCGGCCACGAGGAGCGCCACGTCCGCGGTGAGCGCACCCGCGAAGGCGAGCGCGATGCCCTGCCGTGCGGGCCACATCCCGTTGAGCCGGAACCAACCCGCCGCGGTCACCGCCTGAAGGATCACCAGCGGCACGACCAGCGCGTACTGTCCGACCGCCGCCGCGCCGGCGAGCAGCAGTCCGAGGATCGCCGTCAGCACGGCCGGCTGTCCGCCGGGCTCGATGATCGGCGAACGCCCCTCGGCACGGGCGCGCTGGGCGTCGGTGACCCGGGTGTTGCCGGTGACGGTCGCCGGACCGTAACCGGACGCGGGCGTGGAGGCGGGCGCGGGCTCGGGCACGGCGTTTCCGCCCGCCGGAGCCTGGTGAGCCTGGTGACCGGGCATCGGCTGCCCGACGACCCCGTACTGCCCCTGCCCCTGAGCTTCGTACGACTGCTGCGGAGCCCCGTACGTCCCGTACGACGCCTCCGCCTGGCCGTGACCCTGGCCCTGGCTCAGGCCCTGCTGCGGCAGATACGCCGTGTCCGCGGCCGGGACGGCCGGCCTCACCGGCTGGTGGACCTGGGTCTCCCAGGTCTGGCCCTCCCACTGCTGGGTGTACTGCTGCTGTTGCGCGGCGCCCTCGTCGTACTGCTGCTGCCCGGGCCACCCGGCCTGCGGCGCCTGCGGCGCCTGCTGGTACGGGGCGTATCCCTCGTACCGGCCGTCGTACTGCTGACCCTGATACGGATCCTCGTACGGACCCTCGTACGGCTGATCGCTCATCGTCCCGTCACCCTCCTGCGAACGGCGGGAGCACCTCGACCGTGCCGCCCTCGGCCAGCCGTACCGTCTCATGTCCGCGGGTACCCACGGGATCGCCGTCGATGAGGAACGAGCATCGCCGCAGGACGCGCGCGAGTTCGCCGGAGTGTCGCTCGCGTGCCGCGTCCAGCGCCTGCGCGAGGGTCTCCGCCTCGTACGGCTCCTCGGCGACGCCTGCCGCGGCCTTGGCGGCGGCCCAGTAACGCACTGTGCCCTTTGCCATCTGGTTCCTCGATCAAGGTGAAAGAAAACGGGTGACGGACCCCGCCAGGCTAGGCCCTGTCGGCTAACCCGCGTGCGCGGCGGCCCATTCCCCGATGCGGGACAGCAGAGCGTCGTCCGCCGCGTTCTCGGCGTGACCCATGCCCCGCTCCAGCCACAGGTCCGCGTGGTCGCCGGACGCGGCGGCCAGCATGCGCGGATGGTCCACGGGAAAGTAGCCGTCCCGGTCGCCGTGGACGATCAGGAGAGGAGTGGGGGCGATGAGAGGGACCGATTCCACCGGGGAGGAAGGGACCGGGTCCCATTCGCGGTGATAGATGCGGGTTCGCAGACCGTAGCGGCCGACCGCGCGGCCCACCGGGCGGGTTACCAGCCAGTGCAGGCGCCGCATAGGGGCCGTACCCCGGTAATACCAGCGGGCGGGTGCACTCACCGAAACCACGGCGTCCGAATGCGCTCCTGTGCGCCCCTCGTGCTCCTGATCGCTCTTCGCGTGCAGCGCCGCGTGCCGGAGCACCACCGAGCCGCCCATGGAGAACCCGACGGTCGCCACACGGGTGTGACCGAGTTCTCTCGCCCACTCCACCGCCGCCGCCAGATCGAGCACCTCGCGGTCGCCGACCGTGGAGCGCCCGCCGGAGGCGCCGTGCCCGCGGAAGGAGAAGGTGACGACGGCCGCGTACCGCGCGAAGGCCTTCGCCGCCCGCCGGACGTGCGGACGTGCCAGGTCCCCCGTGAAGCCGTGCGCCACCACGATGACCAGGCCGGTACCGGGCTCGGCCGCCCCGGAACCGGCGGATGTGCCCGACGTGCCGGACGTGTCGGACGTGTTCTGCGCGGGCTCGTACGCGGCGTCGATCGTCACCCCGTCGGCGGTGCGCAGAAACTTTCTCAGCACCCCTCGCGAAGATCCTTCCGAAGCACTTTCCGTACATCCACCCGCCGTCTCAGGTTCTGGACGAATGAAAGATCGCGTCACATGACCTGCCGGACCTTGGCTCATGTGGGCTATTCTCCTGGGCAGAGGACTCGGGCAGCGAAGCCCCCGGGTCCTTTTGCGCTTTCTGGAGCGTTGTATACGAAAGCTGTATACGACGTTGAGCAGTGCCGAAAACGTCCTCGCAGGGACCGAGGAGGAACCAGACGTTATGGGCGAGCGAACCGTGCGTGACCGTAGGACGACCCAGGCAGGTGGGGTGCGATGAGTTCTCTGCTGCTCCTTACCAATGCCCTTCAGCCGTCGACGGAGGTGCTTCCCGCCCTCGGCCTGCTGCTGCACAACGTGCGCGTGGCTCCGGCGGAGGGCCCCGCTCTCGTCGACACCCCAGGTGCCGACGTCATTCTCATCGACGGCCGCCGTGACCTCCCGCAGGTCCGCAGCCTCTGTCAGCTGCTGCGCTCCACCGGGCCCGGCTGTCCACTCGTGCTCGTGGTGACGGAGGGCGGCCTCGCGGCCGTCACCGCCGACTGGGGCATCGACGACGTACTGCTCGACACGGCGGGTCCGGCCGAGGTCGAGGCCCGGCTGCGGCTGGCCATGGGCCGCCAGCAGATCGTCAACGACGACTCCCCCATGGAGATCCGCAACGGCGACCTCTCCGTGGACGAGGCCACCTACAGCGCCAAGCTCAAGGGCCGGGTCCTGGACCTCACCTTCAAGGAGTTCGAGCTCCTCAAGTACCTCGCCCAGCACCCGGGCCGCGTCTTCACCCGCGCCCAGCTGCTGCAGGAGGTCTGGGGCTACGACTACTTCGGCGGTACGCGAACGGTCGACGTGCACGTACGGCGGCTGCGCGCGAAGCTCGGCCCCGAGCACGAGTCGCTGATCGGTACCGTCCGGAACGTCGGTTATCGATTCGTTACGCCGGAGAAGGTGGACCGGGCCGCGGACGAGGCGAAGGCCAAGGCCGCACAGCCAAAGCCGGAGGATGCGGACGAGACGGCGCACCTCGACGCGGCCGGCGCCGCGGAGGCCTCGGCACAGGCCTCGGCGAAGGCGCAGGAAGAAGCCGTACGACCTGCCCAGCGGTAGGTCCATCCGCGTAGACTCCGCGCGTGGCCAAGGTGACTCGGGATGATGTGGCACGACTGGCGGGTACCTCCACCGCCGTCGTCAGCTATGTCATCAACAACGGACCCCGGCCGGTTGCCCCGGCCACGCGCGAGCGTGTACTCGCCGCGATCAAGGAGCTGGGGTACCGGCCCGACCGGGTCGCCCAGGCCATGGCGTCGCGGCGCACGGACCTCATAGGCCTGATCGTGCCGGACGCGCGCCAGCCCTTCTTCGGGGAGATGGCGCACGCGGTCGAACAGGCCGCGTCCGAGCGCGGAAAAATGGTGCTCGTCGGCAACTCCGACTACGTCGGCGAGCGCGAGGTCCACTATCTGCGGGCCTTTCTCGGTATGCGGGTCTCGGGGCTCATCCTCGTCAGCCACGCGCTGAACGATCTGGCCGCCGCCGAGATCGAGGCGTGGGACGCGCGAGTCGTGCTGCTGCACGAGCGGCCCGAGGCCATCGACGACGTCGCGGTCGTCACGGACGACGTGGGCGGGGCGCATCTCGCCACGCAGCATCTCCTTGAGCACGGGTACGAGTACGTCGCCTGTCTCGGCGGGGTCGCGGAGACGCCCACGGTCGGTGACCCGGTCTCCGACCACGTCGAGGGGTGGCGGCGGGCGATGCACGAGGCGGGGCGCTCTACGGAGGGTCGCCTCTTCGAGGCGCTCTACAACCGGTACGACGCGTATCAGGTGGGGCTTCGGCTGCTGGCCGGGCCCGATCGGCCGCCGGCGATCTTCTGCTCCACGGACGACCAGGCGATCGGTTTGTTGCGGGCGGCCCGGGAGCTGCGGATCGATGTGCCGGGGGAGCTGGCCGTCGCCGGGTTCGACGACATCAAGGAAGCGGCGTTGACCGATCCGCCGCTGACCACGATCGCGAGCGATCGGTCCGCGATGGCTCGGGCGGCCGTTGATCTCGTTCTCGACGACGGGCTTCGGGTTGCCGGGGCTCGGCGGGAGCGGTTGAAACTGTTCCCGTCCTCTTTGGTGGTCCGGCGCAGCTGCGGGTGTTAGCTCCGCTGGGTGGGTCGGATTTCGGCTGCGGGTGCGTCGTGGCTGGTCGCGCCGTTCCCCGCGCCCCTAAAGGCAAAAGACTGCGCCGTTCCCCGCGCCCCTAAAGGCAAAAGACTGCGCCGTTCCCCGCGCCCCTGAAGGCAGGCGGCCCCTGCCGAGTGGCAAGGGCCGGCCCGTGTGTCTGTTGGTCTAGAACAGCAAGTTGTACTGGTTGAAGCCTGTGCCCAGGCTGGTGCGGGTGGCGAACAGGTCCGTCGAGGCCTTGTTCGTACCGCGGTAGAGCCACAGCTTGCCCGCCGAGTCGCGGGTCATGACATCCGCGATGCCGTCGCCCGTGACGTCGCCGCTGGAGACGTACGAGGTGAAGTTCCAGCCGGTACGGGCCTTGATACGGGCCGACCAGGGGGTCTTCTCCTTGCCCGTGCCGCGGTAGAGCCACAGCGTGCCGTCCGTGGAGCGGACCAGCAGGTCGGCCTTGCCGTCGCCGGAGAGGTCGCCGTGGCCGAAGACCTTGACGTTCTTCCAGGCGCCGCTGACGACCTTGACCTTGCCGTAGAACTGGCCGTTGCCGCGCCCCGGGTAGAGGTAGACCGAGCCGTCGGCGTCCACCGCGACCAGGTCCGGGCGGGCGTCGCCCGTCATGTCGCCGGGGATCGCGTACGACTTGTAGCCGCCCCACACCGAACTGATCTGCATCCAGGTCCAGTCACCGACGGAGTGGTCCATGTAGCTGCGGTACAGCTTGCCGTCGGTCTTGTCGCGGATGATCAGGTCCTGGTAGAAGTCCCGGTCCAGGTCGGCCTGCAGGCCCCAGCTGGCGTTCTGCCAGTTGGCGCCCTGGTAGGCGCGCTGCGCGAGCGAGGTGCCCGTGCTGTTCTGCTGGAAGAGACCGCCCGACGGCGTACGCGCGAGCAGGTCGGCGCGGCCGTCGTACGACAGGTCCGCGTCGTCGATGCGCGGCTGGGCCGCCCAGGTGTACGAGCTGACCTTGGTGAAGACCGGGTAGGCACCCTTCGCGGTGCAGCCCGCGACGCCCCAGGAGACGATGCCGGCGATCTTGCCGCCGACGACCAGCGGGCCGCCGGAGTCACCGTTGCAGGGGCTGTTCGTGCCCTCGTCGGCGCCGCTCGCGGGGGTGCCCGCGCAGGCCATCGAGCCGGCGGCGAAGTAGTCCCCGTCGAGGACCGACGCCATCGCGCTCTTGCAGGTCGCGTCGGCGACGAGCGGCAGGTTCGCCTTCTTCAGCTTCGTCGAGAGGGTGGCGTCGTCGGCGCCGGAGGTCAGGCCCCAGCCGTAGACGGTGCCGGTGGTGCCGGTCTTGTACAGCGCGCTGTCGTCGGACGCGGCCAGGCGCAGCGTCGGCACGCCGACCAGCGGGCGGTCCAGGGTGAGGACCGCGATGTCGTTCTGCGTGGTGTCGGCGTCGTAGCGGGGGTGCGTCCACTGGCGGAACACGCCCGCGGGGGTGCCGTTCGTGTAGTCGTCGAGGTCGGTGGTGCCGGCCAGGACCGCGCCGTTGCCCACCCAGTCCAGGCCCGCGACACAGTGCGCGGCGGTGAGGACCTTGTTCGGGGCGACGAGGGTGCCGCCGCAGAAGTAGCCGTCGCCGGTGGTGGGCTCGTAGTAGCCGAGCTGGACCATCCACGGGGCGCCGGCGATGGTGGTCTCGCCGCCGCCGATGATGAACGGGGACTTCGCGGGCGAGGCGTCGTCCGGGGTCTCGCCGGTCGCCTTCGCGGCGTCGACGATCCGGTCGCGCAGTTCCGACGCGCCAGCGGCCGGCTTCGCGGGCTGCGCGAGGCTCACGTCGGGCAGTCCCCCGGCGGGGCCGTCCGCGGCGGTGGCCGGCTGGGCCGCGAGAACGCCGGCGCAACTCAGCGCCAGCGCGAGGGCGGCCGCGGGAAGCGCCGTACCGGCGCGTCTCCAACGGCTGCGCAGAGCAGGTATCACTCAGGGCTCCTGAGGTGGTGGGGTGTGGTCGCCCACGACGGTGTTGTGTCGTGAACCCACCAAGCCTGCGCCCCGCAAACCTCCCCGCACACGTACTTCACAGCAGTCCGACAAGTGTTCGTCCGCCGCTTCCGTCACCTCACCGTGCGGTAACCCCCCGTTTCCCCGGTATCAGCGGGATCCGGCGTCTTTATATCGGGCATACGAGGTTCTGTCGGGCTTCTCAGGGAGCACTCAGGGAGCTCTCATGGTCGGGCGACAGAGTCGTACCCATGACCGAGAGCTTCCGCCGCAGCGGCGAGTACCCCCAGGGCGACCAGCAGCAGTCCGCGTACTCAGGACAGCCGTACGAGCAGTCGCACCACCAGCAGAACACCTCCTCCGTGAACCCGGAGTGGCCGCCCCCGCCGGCGTACCAGCCGGCCGCGGGCCCGGCCCCGGCCTCGCACGGCGGTGGCGCTCCCACCGCGCTCCTCACGGAGCCCGTCTCCTCCGCTCCCGCCGCGCCCCGCAGGCGCGCCAAGGGCCCGCTGGCCCTGCTGGCCGCCGTGGCGATAGCCGCCGCGGCCGTCGGCGGAGGCACCGCGTACGCCTTCCAGGAGCTGACCGGCAACGACACCGCGGCCGGCAGCAGCACGAGCACCAGCGTGGTGCCCACCAGCAAGAAGGGCACGGTCGCCGGGGTCGCCGAGGCGGTCAGCCCGAGCATCGTCGAGATCAGCGCGACCTCGAACGCGGGCTCCTCCACCGGTTCCGGTGTGGTCATCACGACCGGCGGCGAGATCATCACCAACAACCACGTGATCTCCGGCGCCTCCCAGATCAAGGTGCAGCTGAGCAACGGCAAGTCGTACACCGCGAGCGTCGTCGGCACCGACAGCAAGAAGGACCTCGCGCTGATCAAACTGGAGGACGCCCCGTCGGGTCTGGCGCCCGCGACGCTCGGCGACTCCGACGCCGTCAAGGTCGGCGACGAGGTCGTGGCGATCGGCTCCCCCGAGGGCCTGACCGGCACCGTCACCAGCGGTATCGTCTCCGCGCTCGACCGGGACGTCACCGTCTCCACGGACGAGAGCCAGGGTCAGCAGCAGCAACAGCAGGGCGGCGGCAGCGGCAGCCAGCAGTGGCCGTTCGAGTTCGGCGGCCAGGAGTTCAACGGCGACACCGGCTCGTCCACGACGACGTACAAGGCCCTGCAGACCGACGCGTCCCTCAACCCGGGCAACTCCGGCGGCGCGCTGATCGACATGAACGGCAACATCATCGGCATCAACTCCGCGATGTACTCGGCCGCCACGGACTCCTCGTCCTCGTCGAGCGCCGGCAGCGTCGGCCTGGGCTTCGCCATCCCGGTCAACACCGTCAAGGCCGACCTGGCCTCGCTGCGGGCCGGCGGCTCCGACAGCTGAGCCCCGCTCGCTCCCCCGACCGACCCGCCCCAGACCCCGGAGGTCGTCATGCAGATCAAGACCGTGTCCCACACCCTCGCGGGCGCCGACCCCGCCGGGTTCACCCTGGCCCTCGCGGTGGCCCACGAACTGCACGCGCCCGCGCCCCGCGCGCCCGAGATGGCCACGGCGCGGGCGCCGCGCGGCTCCGCCCGACGCGGCGGCGGCGCGGCCCGCGCCCGCCGTACCGTACGAGGCTGATCTCCCGCCGTCGAGGCTGCTCTCCCGCCGTCAGGCGGCTCTACGAGAACAGGCCCGAAACGTGCGAGGCTGAAAGCGCCCCGCCCACGTCCCACCGCACCCGAGGAACTGACCGCGATGAGCCCCGCCGAAGGCGACCGTGAACCCCAGCGCATCCTGATCGTCGACGACGAGCCGGCCGTGCGCGAAGCACTCCAGCGCAGTCTCGCCTTCGAGGGGTACGACACGGAGGTGGCCGTCGACGGCGCGGACGCGCTGGAGAAGTCCATCGCGTACCAGCCCGACCTGGTCGTCCTCGACATCCAGATGCCCCGGATGGACGGCCTGACCGCCGCCCGCCGGATGCGCGGCGCGGGCACGACGACGCCGATCCTCATGCTCACGGCCCGCGACACGGTCGGCGACCGGGTCACCGGACTCGACGCGGGCGCCGACGACTACCTGGTCAAGCCGTTCGAACTGGACGAGCTGTTCGCCCGCGTACGGGCCCTGCTGCGGCGCAGTTCGTACGCGGCCGCCGCGGTCGGCGCGCCGGCCGACGACGCGCTGACCTTCGGGGACCTGCGCATGGACCTCGCGACCCGGGAGGTCACGCGGGCGGGGCGTCCCGTCGAGCTGACGCGCACGGAGTTCACCCTGCTGGAGATGTTCCTGGCCCATCCGCGCCAGGTCCTCACGCGGGAGCAGATCCTGAAGGCGGTCTGGGGCTTCGACTTCGAGCCGTCGTCCAACTCCCTGGACGTGTACGTGATGTACCTGCGCCGCAAGACGGAGGCGGGCGGCGAGCCGCGTCTTGTGCACACGGTGCGGGGTGTGGGGTATGTCCTGCGGTCGGGCGGGGCGGAGTGAAGAGGCTCGCCCGCCGGTTCACCTCCCTGCCGATCCGGGCCCGGCTGTCCCTCCTCGTCGCGGCGGCGGTGGCGTTCGCGGTGGCGGCGGTGTCGGTGACGTGCTGGTTCATCGTGCAGGGGAAACTGTACGACCAGCTGGACAACGACCTGGAGAAGACGCTGGGGATGAGGGGGATCGAGGCCCAGGCCGAGGCCGCGGTCTCGAACTGCTCGCAGACCCCGACCCCGCTGAACAGCGACAACGGCCCTCCGCGGAGCGGCTACTTCCAGCTGGTCATGGAGGACGGAACGCCCTGTGTCCTGTCGTTCTCCACGGGCTCGGTCAACGTCACCCAGGGAGACAAGGACGTCATCGACGCCGCGGACACCACCAGCGGCACCTTCCGCAACGGTACCGACGCGGACGGGAACGATGTGCGCGTCATGGTCCTGCCGGGACTGACCGTCACCGACCCCACCACGCAGACCTCGTCCAAGGCCGCCCTCCTCGTCGCGCTCCCCCTCAAGAACACCCAGGGCACCCTCAACGACCTCGCCCTCATCCTGCTCCTCGTCTCCGGCATCGGAGTCCTCGGCGCCGGCGCGGCCGGACTGGCAGTCGCCCGCGCAGGTCTGCGCCCCGTCGACAAGCTCACCGAGGCGGTCGAGCACGTGGCCCGCACCGAGGACCTCTCCGTCCGCATCCCCGTCGAGGACGAGAGCGAGGACGAGATCGCGCGGCTGTCCCGGTCCTTCAACTCGATGACCGCCTCGCTCGCCAACTCCCACGAGTTGCAGCAGCAGCTCATCGCCGACGCCGGTCACGAACTCCGCACCCCCCTCACCTCCCTGCGTACGAACATCGAACTGCTCACCCGCAGTGAGGAGACGGGCCGCCCCATCCCCCCGGCGGACCGCAAGGCGCTGCTCGCCTCGGTGAAGGCGCAGATGACCGAACTGGCCGCGCTCATCGGCGACCTGCAGACGCTGTCACGTTCGGACGCGGGCACGCCGGCCGACCGCGTGCAGGTGGTCGCGCTGCAGGACACCGTGGAGTCGGCCCTGCGCCGGGCCCGGCTGCGCGGCCCGGAGCTGACGATCACGGCGGACGTGCACCCCTGGTTCGTCCGGGCGGAGCCCACCGCGCTGGAGCGGGCCATCGTCAACATCCTCGACAACGCGGTGAAGTTCAGCCCCGAGGGCGGCGCGATCGACGTCACCCTCAGAGGCGGCGAACTGACCGTACGGGACCACGGCCCGGGCATTCCCGCCGACGAACTCCCCCACGTCTTCGACCGCTTCTGGCGCTCCCCGAGCGCCCGCGCGCTCCCCGGCTCGGGCCTCGGCCTGTCCATCGTGGCGCGTACGGTCCAGCAGTCGGGTGGGGACGTGGCGTTGAGCCCGGCCCCGGGCGGCGGCACGATCGCGGCGATCCGCCTGCCCGGGGCGCCGACTCCCCCGCCCGCACTGAACGAGAGCTGACCGGGGACCGACCGGGACTCAGCCCGCCTGGGCCGGGGCCGAGGGGGTCTCCTTCATACCGTCGACCACGGCGCGGTTCTTGATGGCCATGGTGAAGTTCACGGTGCCGGGCTTGATCAGGATGCCCTCTTCCTTGAGCGGCTTCACCTGGACATTGCGCGCGCCGAGGTAGACATGGCTCTTCTTGTCGAAGATCCACTCCTCGCGCTGGCCGCTGGTCTCGTCCAGCCGGGCCACCGCCACGCCGTGCCGGCCGGCCGCGTCCACCGCGTCGTCGACGACGACCACGCCCGGGATCTTGGCAGCGGCCTCGAACAGCGCCGGGTAGAGCTCCGCCGGCGGGTAGCTCTCGGCGAGCAGGTCACCGATGGTGGAGAAGGCCTGCTGGTCGGGGGTGTTCCCCTGCCCCTCGGTCTCCTTGTAGATCTTGGCGAGCAGTGCGTCGGGGTCGGTGGTCAGCTTGGTCAGGTAGTCGTACGACGGGCTGCCCAGGTGCGCCTTCGGGGTGTTGCCCTGCTCGTCGGGCAGGGTCAGGGTCTCGCCCTCGGAACTCTCGTTGACGGCGGCGTCGATCAGCCAGCCCTCGACGCCGTCCGCGGACTCCCAGATCTGCCGCTTGTGCAGTTCGTGGCTGGCGAGAGCGGACTTGTCGTCGACGGTCTTCACGAAGGTGTCGGCCAGCACGGACTCGATGTAGACGTACTGGCCGTCCTTCACGGTCGGGTGGTCGCCCTCGGCCGCCGCCAGGGAGATCTGGTCCAGCAGCTGGGGCACGCCCTTCGTGGTCGCGGTACCGATGTCGGTGGTGAGGGCGGGTCCGGTGGCGACTCCGCTCTCCCGCACGCCGTCGCCGTCGCCGAAGGTCACGATTCCGGCGACGATCACCGCGGACAGGCCGAACGCCATCGCGGGCAGTGTGATCGCGGGACGCGGCAGCCGTGACCGCCGCGTCTTCGCGGGTGCGGCCGGGGCCGCCGTGCGCTCGTCCCGCTGGATCTGCTCGTGGATCTGGGCCATCAGACGCTCCTTGTGGAACTGGTGACGGCCCGACGGCAGGTCGCGCGCGGTACGGGACAGGAGCTGTGCGTCCTGCTCCCACTCGAACTGGGACCCGGACTCTGACTCGGCAGAGCCGTGCCGGGGCGTGTTCGCGTTCATCGGTTTCCCTCCTGTGCGGGCCGGATCGCTTTTGCGTGATCGCCTCTTGTCTGTCGGGCGGGCCGGGGGCCTTCCCGATTCCCGCGAACTTTCTCCGCGGCGTTTCCGGAAGCGGTACGCCGCAACTTCTTACGGGCCCTGGAGAGGCGGGAGGCGACCGTGCCGACGGGGATGCCGAGCGCTTCCGCCGCGGCCTCGTAGTCCAGGCCCTCCCCCAGGCAGAGCGTGATGACCTCGCGCTCGGGTCTGCGCAGGGCGGCGAGAGCGGTCAGGGCGGTGGCGAGCCGCTGCCGGTCGTCGATGCGCCCCGCGACCTCGTCCGCGTGATCGGGCACGGCCGTCTCGGCCGCCGCGGCGGCGCTCGCGGCACGGCGGTAACGCCAATTGCTGCGGAACTGGTTGCGCGCGGTGTTGGTGGCGATGCCCAGCAGCCAGGGCCGCAGGGAGCCGCCTTCGGGGTCGACCCTGTCCCTCAGCCGCCAGGCCTCCATGAAGGTCGACGCCATCACGTCCTCGGCGGTCGACCAGTCCGCGGTCAGCCGGTAGGCGTGGTTGTACACGGCACGGGCGTACACGTCGAAGAGCTCGGCGAAGGCGCCCTGGTCCCCGGCCCGCACCCGGGTTCGCATATGAGTGGTCACGCCTATGAGCTGTACGGCAGAGGAACCCGACTTCCCGTGATCCACGTCACACCCCGGGACGCCCGGCCGAACAACTCACAGCCAGAAGACCTGCTCCACGATGATTTGCGGGTCTTCGGCGCGGGACACGAAGGTGTAGGTGAGCCAGCCGTTTCCATGGCCGAAGAAGAACAAGCGAGCGCCCTTAGGCTGGCTGGACAGTGCCGGCTCGACGGCCATGCCGTCGGGTAGACCTGTATTGGCCTCGACGCCTCGGAAGTACGGGTCCTTCGCGGTGACCAGCTCGGCACGAACCTCGTCAACCATCTTGCGCACGTGCTCGGGCAGCGCATCACGGACGGCGAGGGCATCAAGCCGCCAGTCCATTTGCCAAGGCGGCCCCATGAACTCGTCGGTCACTCGCCGGGCTCCGTCCTCAGAGCCTCGTGCCGAATCCTCGATGCCTCTTCGAGGAGGGCCTTGGCCTCGGCGATGTCAGTGGCCTCAGCCGCCCGCTGTTCCAGGTCATGCAGGTGGGCGTCGAGCTTCGGATCACGCGCGATCGCGAACTCGACCCACCAGCGAGCCATGAACGCGGGCACGGGACCAAGGTCGTACGTGTCGGCGATCGCCCACTTCCAGTGCCTGTCGAAGTCGGCGAGGAGGTGGGGAGCATCCTCGGCGAGCGCCCTGCGCAGCGCTTTCGGGGTCCGCTCGGGCATGGGGGGGATCACCGCACCGGATTCCGCAGCGTGAGCAGCCATGATCGATGTCCTCCTTCGACGCACCGTGTCCACGACCATAGTCGGGCTCACCGCCCCAGCAAGGATTGTGCGCGCAGCGGCTTCGCCGAGGGGTCTGGGGTCATGATCTCTGCCATGGCATCACCCTGACCGGACCGCCCACCTCCCCGTCCGGGTTTCCCGCCCGCTTCACCCGCCGGGATTCAGGTCCGCCCCACGCTTGACGCCCTGCGTGAACGCGGACCAGGACCGAGGCGGCCCCAACTGGGCTCAGGCGCGCAGGTCCTGGCCTGCGCCAGGGCCGTGCCCGCCGGTCCGGAGGCGGGCGAACGTGCCGTACGTTTCGCGTTCACCAGGTCGGTGGAGTCCCTGGCGGACGTGCTCCGCGTCGCGGCCGGCCGGGGTGCGCGCATCGGCGTCGGCGACGATCCGCACCCCGGCCTTACGGACTCTGTTGTCCTCGATCACTCCTGAGTACCAGGCCGAGGTCCGGCGCAGCACCCGAGGGTCCGGGGATCGGGGCCGCCGCCAGGCTCTGCTGGAGACGCAGATGGCAGAACTCGTAGTGCGCCCCCGACCGCCGCAGCACCCCCCGCCGGTGGGCCTCCTCCAGGAAGCCCATCAGCCGCCACGGCGCCCGGCCGGTCAGCGCCAGCCAGATTCTGGCCGGGGCGAGGCGGCCCCAGGCGCTCAGCGCGAGCGAGGACGTGCCGACCTGGACCCACACCTCGGTGTGCATGGTGCCCAGCGTGCCGCCCGGCGGCATGACCGAGAGCAGCACCAGGCAGACCCCGCCGGTGAGGAGCGCGGCGATCGCGCTCCTGGCGAGCGTGGCGTCCCGGTCGGTGCGCAGGGTGCTGAGCGGGCCCGCCGCGCGCATGGTGTCGGACGGGGTGTTCAGGGCGCGGTAGACACCGGAGGCGCATCCTCCGATGGCACCGATCAGGAGGCCGAACGCCACGAAAGGGCCCACGGCGTCGAGGACGACCGCCCCGGGCGAACGGTGCACGAGCCAGACCTCGGCCTCGTACGGCAGGGCGCGCACCAGATTGTGGGCATCCACGGACCTGCCCCTCCAGTCGCGGGAGCCGCCCTTCCAGACGGTCACCCAGGCGCCCTCCTCCTGGTGGATCCGCAGCGTCCCCGTGAACGTTCCGAGTCTCTCGTCCCGCGAGATCCGCGCGCCCTTCCGCACGGCGAACGGCTCGTCCAGCCCCGTACGCCCCACCAGCCAGAACTCCTCCCGTACGACCGAGCGGACCGAGCGCCCGCCGTCGGCCGTCCGGTGGAGTTCCCAGCCTTCGATCACCTCGCCGCTCGCGCGCGGCCCGGCCGCGTGGATCTCGTACGCGGCGAACGCACCGGCCACGCAGCCCACCAGGGCCCCCACGCAGACCCCGATGAGCGTGCAGGCCACGAAGCCCCGGCGCAGTCCCCTGCCGAAGCCGCGCAGCACGGCGCCGGGGCCGGTGTACGGCGCCGCCGTCCGCTCCCCGCGCCGCAGTCCGGCCAGGAGGAGCAGCAGCCCGGCGCCGAGGCAGGTGAGGGCGGGGACCACCGCCGTCTGCCGCGAGTAGCCGTAGACGGCGAGGCCGGTGAAGACGACGACGGCGCCGAGCGCGCGCACGGCCCGCGGGCCGCTCGGGCTGCCCGCCCACGGCAGGCCCATCGGGAGGGGGCGTCGGGGCAGACCCGCGACGCCGAACATCATCGACAGGACCAGTCCGAAACAGCAGCCGTTCAGGAACCAGGCCGGTCTCTGCGTGAGCACCGCGCCGAGCCGGGAGCCGACCAGGGGCGGTACGAACAGGCCCATGCCCACCGCCACCACCGTGGCCGCGGCGGCCATCCGCAGGGCCAGCCGCACCAACTGCCGTGGCCCCTGCGGAGTCCGCGCCGTGGCGGGCAGCAGCCGGGCCAGTCCGAAGCACAGGCCCAGCAGGATGCCCGCGTAGTTGAGAACGGTCGACGGCACGCTGTCCCAGTCGGCGACCACGCCGTGCCCGAACTTGGCCAGCGGCACCAGCAGCGCGGCCGAGGCGAGCAGCGCCAGGACGGCGGGGCCGATCACGCGCAGCGCGCGGGGCATCGCCGTGGGCAGCTCCCACCAGGCCAGCCGCCAGGTGCCGGTCGTACCGACGTCGCGGGCGAGCCGGCGCAGCCAGCGGTGCGCCGCGTCCGGACTCCAGGCGCCGCCGCTCCGGCCGTTCTCGCCGAAGGCCGCCGGGACGAAGGCCTCCAGCAGGTGCTCCTCGACATGTCCGGCGGTGGGGAAGCGGCCGGTGTCCCGCAGTTCGGCCGGGTCACGCGAGGTGTCCCCGTACACCCTGCGGGCCAGCGCCACCATCAGCGGTGAGGACATGATCTCCGTGAGGGGCGGGGGCGGGTCCGCCAGGACCGGGGTCCAGGGCGTGGAGCCGTACGGGTCCGCTCGCGCGGTGGTCTCCAGATGGCCGCGCGCGGTGGCGAGGTCCAGCGGTCGCAGCCGTACGACCTCGGCGGCGGTCAGCACGGCACCGGCGCCCACGGCCCGGGTCCAGTCCTGCGTACGGCAGGTGAGCAGGACGGGCAGCCGCTCGTCGAGTTCGGCGTTCAGACGCCGCAGCGCCGTCCCGTGCGCCGGCCCGGGCAGCTCGTCGAACCCGTCGAGTACGGGCAACAGGAGCCCGGCGTCCAGCAGTTCACGGGCCATGGTGCGATTCCCGGTGACGGCGGCCAGCGGCCGGTACTCCGCGGCCAGCCGCTCCGCCAGCCAGTCGCGCAGCGTCAGGGACCTGGGGTCCCAGCCCGCCAGGGGGAACAGCACCGGTACGGGGTCGCCGGGCTGCCGGTCCGCGAGCGCCCCCAGCACGAACCGCACGGCGAGTACGGTCTTGCCCGCCCCCGGATCGCCCAGCACGACCAGCCGGCGGGACGGCAGCGCCATGAACGTCTCGACGATCCGGTCCAGCCGCTGGTCGCCGTCGCGCGGCTCCGGCAGCGTGATCGCGGGGCTGGGCGCCCCGGGCCGCCGGGTGTCCCGCGGCCGGTCGGCGAGCGGCGGGCCGACGCGCGACCAGTGGACGTCCAGCGGCTCGGGGTCGTACAGCCGGCGCAGCCGCGCCTCCGCCCGCCACTGGAGGTCCACCGCCTCGGCGAGTTCGTCGGCCGCCCGCTGCCGCCGGTCGGCGGCGGTGCACGGGTCCGTCTCCTCGCGCAGCAGTTCCGTCAGGAACGCGCCGACCGACACCAGGGCCGAGACCGCCGAGATCCACATCGACGTCCGGTCGGGGCCGCCGCCCGCCAGCGCGACGGCCAGCGCGAGCAACGCCGCGGCGCCCATGCCCAGCCCGAACCGCCGTCGCAGCCGTGCATCCCGCATCCCCCGCCCCTCCTGTCCGCACCCGGTCGTCCCAGGTCCCAGGGGGTGAACGAGGCGGCGGTCGTCCACGTACCGGCGTACCGGGCCCCGGGGGCGGGCGCGCGGAAGCATGACGGGAGCACATGCCCGTGTCCGGCGGCCGGCACCGACGCCCGCGCCCTGCCGTCCTCCGGTGCCGCGGCAACCTTTCCCCCACGGGCGGCGACCACCGAACGACCGGCTCCCCCACCCCCACACGAACGGAAGCCGCCCGTGACGGTGAACCGCAGCAAGGCCCGCCCCCGCGGGCACAGGACCGCAGTCGTCGTCGGTGTGCCGCTGGCCCTGGTAGCCGCCACAGCCACCGCGAACACGGCGAGTGGCGCCGAAGCCGGCGCCGATGCCCATGACCGTGTCCATGGCCGTGCCCACGCCCGTGCCGCCGCGGCCGTCACCCTCACCGTCGCCAAGGACGGCAGCGGGATGTACACGACCGTCCAGGCCGCCGTGGACGCCGTCCCCGCCGGCAACGCCTCGCGCGTCGTGATCTCCGTCAAGCCGGGCACGTACCGCGAGTTGGTCAAGGTGCCGTCCAACAAGCCGCACGTCACCATCCAGGGCACGGGCGGCAGCCGTAAGGACACCGTCATCGTCTACAACAACGCGGCCGGGACCGCGAAGCCCGGCGGCGGGACGTACGGGACCAGCGGCAGCGCCACCGTCGCGGTCGAGGCCGACGACTTCCAGGCGCGTAACCTCACGCTCTCCAACGACTTCGACGAGCGTGCCAACCAGAGCCTCAGCGGTCACCAGGCCGTGGCGCTGCGCACCGCCGCCGACCAGGTCTTCCTCGACGGCGTGATCGTCGAGGGCGACCAGGACACCCTGCTGCTCGACACCGCCGCCAAGGAGAAGCTCGGCCGCGTCTACGTCCGCAACTCCTACGTCGTCGGCAACGTCGACTTCATCTTCGGCCGCGCGTCCGCCGTGATCGACCAGTCGGTGATCACCCTGAAGAAGCGCTGGGACGGCAGTTCGGCGGGGTACATCACCGCCCCCAGCACGGCCGCCGACCGCAAGGGCATCCTCATCAACCGCTCGGTCGTCAACGGTGACGTGTCCGCCGGGACCTTCTACCTCGGCCGCAACTGGCACGCAGGCGGCGACGCGGCCCTCGACCCGCAGACCACCGTGCGCGACTCCACACTGAGCGCCGCCGTGAAGGCGACCCCGTGGGTGGACATGGGTGGCTTCTCCTGGAAGGACGACCGTTTCGCGGAGTACCGGAACACCGGCCCCGGCTCGGGCGCCGCGAGCACGGACCGCCCGCAGCTGACCGACGCCCAGGCAGGCGGCCAGGAGGTCGCGGACTGGCTCGGCACCTGGACCCCGACCGCCTCCTGACCGAGTTGTACAGACCTGCTCCTGACCGCGGAGTGCGGACCTGCTCCTGGCCCAGGAGTACGGATCTAAGGGCTCGACTGCAGCAGCAGTGGCAGGGTCGTCTCCGTCGGCAGCGGGCAGCCCGCGAGCCGCGCGTACGTGCCCCCGTGTGCGAGCAGTTCCTCGTGCGTGCCCTGCTCCACGAGGCGTCCGCCGTCCACGACGAGGATCCGGTCGGAGTCCGGGGCGAGCGTCAGATCGTGGGTGATCATCACGGTCGTCCGGCCGGACACCAGGCGCCGCAGCGGCTGGACGACCCGGCGCGCGGCGAGCGCGTCGAGCCCGGTGGTCGGTTCGTCGAGTACGAGGACGGGGGCGGCCCGGAGCATCGCGCGGGCGATGGCCACCCGCTGGAGCTGCCCGCCGGACAGCACGGCCGTACCGGGCGTGATCAGCGTCCCGTACCCGTCGGGCAGGTGGCGGACGAACTCGTGGGCGTCCGCGTCGCGTGCGGCCCGTTCGATCTCCTCGTCCGTCGCACCCGGCCGCCCGCAGGCGATGTTCTCGCGGACCGTGCCGTGCAGGACCAGGGTCTCCTGGGGCAGCAGGGCCACGTTCTCGCGCAGGAACTCCAGGGTGACGTCCGTGAGCGGGACGCCGTCCAGGCAGATCACGCCCGCGGAGGGGTCGTAGAAACGGGTCAGGAGTTTGGTGAGGGTCGACTTTCCGGCGCCGCTCGGGCCGGTGACCAGCACGAACTCGCCGGGCTGCGCGGTGAACGTCACCTCCCGCAGACTGTCGCGCTCCGCGCCCGGATAGCGGAAGGAGGTGTGGTGGAAGGAGACCCGGCCCTTCACGGGCCACTCCCCGACCGGGGTGGTTGGGTCGGTGACGGCGGGCTCGGTGTCCAGGATCTCCTGGAGCCGCTGGGCCCCGGCGGTCGCGGCGGTCAGGCTCAGACCGAGCCGGCCGAGGTCGCGGATCGGCGGATAGAGGTAGCCGAGGAACGCGGCGAAGGCGAGCAGTTGGCCCAGGGACATCCGGCCCTGCGAGATCTCCCAGGCGCCGAGCCCGATCACCGTGAGGACGCAGAGCGTCTCGACGACCTCGACGAACTGCTCGTACATCTCGCTCGCGCGGGCCCCGCGCACACTGGCCCGCAGCCAGGCGCGCGCCTCGCGGTCGAGTCGCTTCTCCTCCGCCCCGCGCCGGTTGTACGCCTGCGTGAGCACGATGTTGCCGAGGGACTCCTCGACGACCGAGGTGATCGCTCCGTCGGCGGTCCGCTCGTCCTGGGCGGCCCGTTGGATACGGCCCGCGAAACGGCGGGCCGCGACGAGGAAGAGGGGTGCGAGAAGGAAGGTGACCAGGGCGAGGTCCCAACGGAGCCAGAGCGCGGCGGCGGAGTAGAAGATCGCCGAGAACAGGGCGGAGACCGCTCCGACCGCGCCCGAGACCACCATCTGCTCGATGGCCTCGACATCACCCGTGAGCCGTTCCACCAGATCACCGCGGCGGTGGCGCTGGAAGAAGTGCGGGGGCAGGTCCTGGACATGGCGGAAGACGCCCGCGCGCAGCCGCAGTACGAATCTCTCGGCCGTCCGGACCGCGAGGGAGTTGCCGAGATAACCGACGACCGCCCCGAGGACGGCCACCGCGAGCCAGGCGCCGGCCGGGCCCCAGAAGGCGGACAGCGAACCGGCCTGAAGGGCGTGGTCGGTGAGTTCCGCGAAGAGCAGGATCGAGGCCGTCTCCGCGAGCGCGGACACGATCACGCAGGCGATGATCAGCGCCAGCCATCCGCGGTCGCCGCGCGTCAGCGGCCAGAAACGCGCGAATGCCTCCCTTACTTCCCGCATACCTTCCATTCCCTTTCCCTGCTCACTTCTCGCTGCTTGCCGCTTACCCTTGTGGCGCCTGGCCTTTTCCATTTTCCGGGGCCGGGAAAGGGCCGAGGCGGGGTCCCCGGATCGAATCCGGGGACCCCGCCTCGTGGCGTCGCCTACTTGTTGCCGACCGGGCGGCGGTTCTGCTGCTGCTTGGCGGCACGCTTCGGCGCGGGCTTCGCGGCCTGCTTCTTGGCGGCCGGAGCGGACTTGCGGGACTTGCGGACCGGGGTGACCTTGTGGAAGCTCATGGGATTTCCTCTTTCCTTGGATTCTCTTTGCCGTAAGCCCTGTTCGGCTTCGACATGGAAAACACTACGGGAGCACGGAGACGGAAATCGCCAAATCCGCTGAGACCTCGATGAATTGCGGCTGAGACGGTTTTCAGACGGAGTCGGGAACCAGGGCGCTATTCACACAGGCTTTATTACGCCGCTCACCCAGGACTTATTTATTTCCCTACGGCGAGCCCGTGGCCCGTCACCCGCACGCTGATCCCGTCCTTGTGGACCCGTACGTCCCGCAGCCGCAGATCGCCCCGGGGCGGCTTCGGGAGCCGGAAGCCGATGGAGAGACGGTCGACGAGGGCCGGACGCGTGAGGCGGGAGAGGCCGTCCAGGAGGGCCGGGTCGAAGCCGAGCCGCTTGAGGATCTCGGGGTGGTCCACGGCGAGATCGACGAGGTTGACCTTCATCAGCTTGCGGACGAACTGCGGGGAGCCGGTGAACTCGGCGAAGTCGTTGTCGTCGCGCAACGCCGTCCGCACCGCGCTGTCCGGCACACCCAGCCGCTTGGCGATCGCGGGCACCGACAGCAGCTCCTTGGCCTTGCGCTTCTCGCGCGCGAGGCGGGCGGCGGACTCACGGGTCAGGTGCAGGCCCTCGGACTTACGGGTGCCGGGGCGGAAGGTGGCCAGGTCACCGATGTCCAGCCGCATACCGCCGACCTCGGTCGCGATGCCGCGCTCCCCGTCCCGCCGGATCCGCGCGTCGGCCCGCAGCCGCAGATCGTGCCCGGCGACGGGCAGTGTGCCGCGCGCCCGCACCTCGTCACCGCCGTGGCCGGTGAACGTGACCTGGGACGCGCCCAGTTCACGGTTCAGGTCGTCGAAGGAGAGCAGTACCTCGCCGTCGAGCGAGGGGATCCGCGCGCCTCGGAGGGAGGTCGGGCCGCCGTCGATGCGGATCCCGGTGGCGGTGGCCGAGACCTTCGCCAGGGAGATCCGGTCCGCCGCCACGTCCGGGACGGTGACCGACACGGAGTCGAGCCGCCGGTCGAGGACCTGGGTGACGAAGGGGAAGCCGTCGATCTCGACCTCGGGCGACGCGCGCAGGTTCAGCTGGTCCCGGACCTTCTCGGCCGCCGTGCGCTCCGCGTACAGGAGGGCCCAGCGGTCACCGAGGGCGAGGAAGGCGGCGAGGACGAGGACCGCGATGACGGCTTTCGCGGCAAGGGGCAGGGCGGAGAGGGGAGTTCGGCGCCGGCCGCGCGGCTGACGGCGCCTGCCGGTCCTGCCGCCGCGTCGACTGCCGGAGCCCTTGCGGTGGTTGGGGGGTGCCCACTCCTCCTCCCCCTCCTCCGGTCCTTCGGCGAACGCGGGCTCCGCGTCGCGGAGGAAGGAGTCCAGGGGTCCGTCGTCGAAGGGGCCTTCGCCGAGAGCGGCGAGCTCCTCGTACGGGTTGGGCGGGGGACGCGGAGGGGCATGCGCCGTTATGGGGTGGGGGGTACGCATCGCTCGATTCGATCATGCGTACCAACCCCACCCGCAACTCCTACCAGCGGTTCGCGATCTATCTCACGGACAACTGGTGGACCACTGACGGACTACCGATGGATTACTGACGGACTACTGACGGACTACTGACGGACTACTGGACGATGGTGATCCGGTTCGCCGCGGGGGGCGCGATCGGGTTCGCCGCCGACGAGTTGGCCAGCAGGTACTTCTCCAGGGCCGCGAGGTCGTCGTCGCCCACCAGGTCGTTCGTGCCCTGGCCCAGCGTGGTGAAGCCGTCGCCGCCGCCCGCGAGGAAGCTGTTCGTCGCGACACGGTAGGTGGCGGCCGGGTCGATCGCGGCGCCGTTCAGCAGAATCGAGTCGGTGACGACCCGGTCGGCGCCGGTCTTCGTCAGGTCGAGCGTGTAGGTGAGGCCCGACGAGATCTGCAGCACCTTCGGCGAGGCCGCGTTCGTACCGCTGACCTGCTCCTTGAGCACCTGGATGACCTGGGCGCCGGTGAAGCTCTGCAGGTTGACGGTGTTGGCGAACGGCTGGACCGTGAAGCCCTCCGCGTACGTCACCACTCCGTCGCCCTCGCTGCCCTTGGCCGCGTAGGTCAGGGGAGCGCGGATACCGCCCGGGTTCATCAGCGCGAGGTCGGTCTCGGGGTCCAGCTCCTTGCCGTACGCGAGCTGCGCGTCGGCGATCAGGTCGCCGATCGGGGACTCGGTGCCGACGTTGGAGATGTCACCGGAGATGTAGCCGATGGGCTTGTTGCCGATCGGCGCCGCGAGGGTGTTCCACTTGGTGATCAGCTCGGTCATGTCCGGGGCCTTGGCCACGTCACGCGTCACCACGTGGTTCGCGGAGGCGACGGCGGTCCGGGCGATGTCGCCGGTCCTGCGGTCGTACGTCAGCGTCGTGTCGGTGTAGAGCCGCCCGAAGGACGCCGCCGAGGTGACCGTACGGGGCTTGCCCGACGGGTCGTCGATCGTGCACGCGTACGCGGCGTGCGTGTGGCCGGTGACCAGCGCGTCGACCTTCGGCGTGACGTTCTTCGCGATGTCCACGATGGGGCCGGAGATCCCGTCGCCGCCACCGGGCGAGTCGCAGTCGTAGTTGTACGCCGACGAGGCCGGCAGCCCACCCTCGTGGACCAGCGCGACGACCGACTTGACGCCCTGCTTCTCCAGCTCCTTGGCGTACTTGTTGATCGTCTCGACCTCGTCCTTGAACTTGAGGCCCTTCACGCCCTCGGCGGAGACGACTCCCGGGGTGTCCTCCAGCGTGACCCCGATGAAGCCGATCTTCACGCCGTTCTTCTTCCACACCCAGTAGGGCTTGAGGACCGGCTTCTTGGTCTTCTCGTCGAGGACGTTCGCCGCGAGGTACGGGAAGTCGGCGCCCTTGAACTTGCGCCCCTCCACGTAACAGCCGTCCGTGGGGTGGCAGCCGCCGTTCTGCAGACGGCCCAGTTCCTTGGCGCCCTCGTCGAACTCGTGGTTGCCGACGCTCGTCACATCGAGGTCGAGCTTGTTCAGCGCCTCGATGGTGGGCTCGTCGTGGAAGAGCCCCGAGATCAGCGGCGAGGCGCCGACCATGTCACCGCCGGCCGCGGTGACGGAGTACTTGTTGCCCTGGCGGGCCTGGCGCAGATGCGTCGCCAGGTACTCGACACCGCCGGAGTCGATCGTCTTGGTGGTGCCGTCGGGCTGGATCTCGGTGACCCGGCCGGAGGAGCCGGACGGCGGCTCCAGGTTGCCGTGCAGGTCGTTGAAGGACAGCAGCTGGACGTCCTGGTAGCGGGACGGGCTCTGGTGTCCGTGCTTCTTCGCCGACTCGCCCGCGGACGCGGATGCAGACGCGGACGCGGGAAGCGCCGCGACCAGCGCGCCGATGGTGGCGACGCCCGCGACGCCCGCGAGGAGGCGGGTGGTGCGGCGTCTTGGGCGGTGCGGCTGAGGTATGGCTGACATGTGCCCCCCTGTGGGTCGGCTGATATGTGGGCCCCGTCCCGGCGCAGCCTAGAGTCAACGCGCGTAGCGCGACAGGGGGTTAGGGGTTACGGACTGGTTGCCACGAGGGTTGTTTCACCACGAAACGGACAGGTCGTGTACCGGCCACGCACGGGCCGCGCCCCGGCCACGCATGGTCCGCACACTCCTCCCGATACCCCTTGGCGGGCCACTTCGCCATGAACCGGACACGCCGTACCCTCGTACCCATGACCAGCGACGACACCGCACCGGCTGCCCGCAAGCTCTCGGCCTCGCTCGGCCAGGGCGGTACTCCCACGGCCCGCTCCATCGACGTCCTCACCGCGCTGAACCCCGAGCAGACCGAGGCCGTACTGGCCCTCCTCGCGGAGGCCGCCCAAACCGACGGACAGCAGGCGGTGTCCGAACAGGGCCGGCTGCACCTGCGCGGTGCGGCACGGGACGGAATCCGCCATCTGCTGCTGAGCACCGGGGACCTGCTCGTCGGGTACGCGCAACTGGAGGACACCGACCCCGTCGAGGCGCCGGCCGCCGAACTGGTCGTCCACCCCGCGCACCGGGGGCACGGACACGGGCGGGCGCTGGGCAACGCCCTGCTCGCCGAGTCCGGGAAGCGGCTGCGGGTGTGGGCCCACGGCGGGCATGCGGCCGCCCGCCATCTCGCGCAGGTCCTCGGGCTCGCGCTGTTCCGCGAACTGCGTCAGATGCGGCGGCCCCTGACCGGCCTCGACCTGCCCGCACCGACGTTTCCGGACGGCGTGCGGGTCCGTACGTTCGTGCCGGGCGAGGACGACGCGGCGTGGCTCGCCGCGAACGCCGCCGCCTTCGCCCACCACCCCGAGCAGGGGTCGCTCGGGCAGCGGGACCTCGACGCGCGCAAGGCCGAGCCGTGGTTCGATCCGGCCGGGTTCTTCCTCGCCTTCCGCGGCGACGAACTGGTCGGGTTCCACTGGACGAAGGTCCACGAGGCCGAGGGTCTGGGCGAGGTGTACGTCGTCGGGGTGCGGCCCGATGCACAGGGGGGTGGGCTGGGGAAGGCCCTCACCGCGGTTGGCCTCCGGCATCTGGCGGGGGTCGGGGTGCCGGACGCGATGTTGTACGTCGATGCGGACAACTTGGCTGCGGTTGCTGTGTATGAGCGGTTGGGGTTCGTGGTGCACGAGACGGATCTCATGTATCGGACTGAGTCCTGAGGGGTCCTTGCCGGACGGGGGCGGGGTGGGTGGGGTCGTTGCGGGTGCGGGTTGGTGGGGGCTTGTTGCGCCGTTCCCCGCGCCCCTTCAGGGAGTCGGCCCGGGCGGCGTTTGGGAAGTGACGGGCAGTGAGGGCTGAGCGCGCCGTTCCCCGCGCCCCTTCGCGGGGTCGGGCTCGGGGCGTTTTGGAAGTGCGGGCGGTGAGGGCTGAGTGCGCCGTTTCCCGTGCCCCTTCGCGGGGTCGGGCTCGGGGCGTTTTGGAAGTGACGGGTGGTGGGGGCTGAGTGCGCCGTTTCCCGTGCCCCTTAATGGGGTGTGGGGGTGTGGGGGTGTCGGGGTTCTGTGGTTGCCAGTGCTGTTGTTGTTGCCGCTGCTGTCAGCAGTAGGGCCCAGTGGGTGTGGGTGGATTGCCAGCGGGGGTCCGTCGGGGTGACGAAGAGGGTCCAATGGGGTGGGAGCAGGAGGAATGCTGTGGCCCCTGTGGCCAGCAGCCAGGTCGATATCGCCGCTCCGGGCTCGGTGGCCTGGGTGCGCCGTACGACCAGGGCCGCCGCAGCCAGGGCCAGTACCGCCGTGGCCGCCGCCTCCAGGGTCAGCGCGCCCACCGGCGGACGCGCCTCCTCCGGTACGAGGAGCAGCGCCGCCGTCCAGCAGAGCGCGGCCCACGGGGCGACCAGCGCCACACGCAGGGCGACCCGCACCGGGCGCCGGGCCGGCACCGCAGCGGTGATGTGCCGGGCCGGGTCGTCCAGCAGGAACGCCAGGCCCAGCGCGAAGACGAGCGCGGCGGCCCGCAGCGCGTAGAGGCCGACCAGTGGATCGGGCGGGCCGGACTGCATGCGCGGGATGCCGGCCAGCAGCAGTCCCACGGCGGCGGCTGCCGCGAGCGCGCGCCGGGGTAGCGCGCGCCACACGGGCGGGACAAGAGCGCGCGTCATGGCCGTCACTCCTCGCACGCGTCACCGTCCGAGGCCGCCGCGGCCGACACGTTCAGCAGTTCCGCCACTCGCGCCATCGACGTGTCGGGCGAGGTCAGCTCCGTCCACTTCGCCTTCACCTTGCCGGCGACGTCGTACCGCGGCTTCTTGAGCAACTCAGCGACGATGCGTGTCTGTTCGGCGCTCATGTTGAAGGGCTCGGTGGGCGACAGGACGAGGGCGGGGCCCGAGACGCTGTCGTCGAGACGGACGTCGCTCAGTGCGGACATCGGGTCGGAGGCGCCACCCAGCGCCAGCCACATGACCGTCACCATGCGGGCGTCGCAGACCTCGGTGCCCGCCTTCTCGTCGCCCGCCACCAGCACCGACGCGACGGCGACGGCGAACTCGGGGATGCGGTTGCCACCCCAGTCGGTGCGGACGGTCACATGGCCGGGCTCGGTGGACGGAGTGAGCGAGGTGTCGGAGTCCAGACCGTAACGGGCGTCGATGCGCTGGTCCACGGTCAGCCGCTCGCCGCCCGCCCTGCCGCCCGCGAGGTTCTGGACGCGGTCGACCACGGCGGCCCAGTCGGCGGTGCGGCCCGTCCACTCGGGGAAGGCGCAGTACGTGGACCTCCCGTGCTCGATGCACTTGCGGATCTTCTCCGGGGTGACCGACGCCCGCTCGCGGGCCGGTGTCGACCCGGCCGGGGTGCCGCTGGACTGGCCTACCGCGCCCACCAGCGTGAGGGCGAGGGCTCCCGCGACGGCCGCCTTGACGGCCGTCGTACGGCCGCCGCTGACCAGCACCGCGAGAAGGGCGATGAGCAGGACGAGCCCGACGAGGTACAGGGCGTGCCAGGCGGCGGGGCGTTCCAGCAGGTCGGAGGGGAACGGGTCGGAACCGGTCTCGGAGACCACCGGGTACAGCCAGTTCACCCAGTTGTTCCCGGCCGGGGGCGCCAGGAAGACCATGGCGAAGAACAGGAGGACGAGGAGTATCGGCGCAGCGAGGATGGAGAGGAACAGGCGGCCGAAGAGCGCGCCCAGGACGCCGAACAGCAGGACCGTCAGCGGGCCGACGGCGAGTTCGGCGGGCGAACCGTGTCCCGCCGCGCCTGGCTTGAGCGCGGCCCAGGTGAACTGGACGGTCACGCACACGGCCGTGAACAGGGCCGCCGGGACGGCGGACAGCGCATGGGCGACCGTGCGCCGCCAGGGCTCGACGACCAGGACGTCGAAGTGCCGGTCGGTGTCACGCCGACGGGAGCGCAGGACCGCGCGGTTGACGTTGAGCATGACGGCCAGCCCGATCAGCACCGGCATCATCTGCGTACCGCGGTCGACGTTCTGCAGTATCGGGAAGTCGCCCTGGAGCCGGGTGGCCTGCCAGACGATCCAGATCATGTACAGGACCGCGAGGGCGAGGAAGGACATGTTCAACCGCAGCTCGCGCGCCTCGAAGCGGGCGAGGGCGAGGACGGCCGCCCAGGGGCGCGGCGGGTGCGTCGTCCCTGCGGCCCGCGCGGGGGTCTCCAGAACCGTGCTCATGCGGCCGTCACCTCCGAGGACTCCCCGTCGAGGGTGAGCAGATAGCCGTCCTCCAGGGTCGGTTCGACCAGCTCGGCGCCCTCCGGGGGTTCGCCGACGTTACGGAAGGAGCCCGTACCGGTGCGCCAGCCAGCCCACGCGCCCGGCTCGCGTTCGGTGCTGCTCCACACCCGGCCGGCCGCCCGTGCGGTCAGTTCGGCGGGGGTGCCCTCGAAGCGGACCCGGCCGCGGACCATGACGATCACGCGATGGCAGAGCATCGCGACGTCCTCGGTCTGGTGGGTGGACAGCAGCACGGTCCGCCCCTCCCCCGCCCGGGCGATCAACTCACGGAAGCGCATGCGCTGCTCGGGGTCGAGGCCGACGGTCGGCTCGTCGAGCACCAGGAAACCGGGGTCGCCGACGAGGGCGGCGGCCAGCGCGACCCGCTGGCGCATCCCGCCGGAGAGCTTCTTTATCCGCTTGCTCCGTACGTCCGACAGCGCGACGGCGTCCAGGACCCGCCGCACCTCGCGGTGCCGTGCGGTGCGGTCCGTCAGCTCCTTCAGGATCGCCACGTAGTCGACGAACTCGAACGCCGAGAAGTCCGGGTGGAAACCGGGCGCCTGCGGCAGATAGCCCAGTGCGCGCCGCACCTCCTGCCGTCCGGCCGACGTGCCCGGGTCGTGGCCCAGCACCGTGAATGCTCCCTTGTCCGGGGGCACCGCGGTGGCCAGGACCCGCAACAGCGTGGTCTTGCCGGCGCCGTTGGGCCCGAGCAGCCCGGTGACACCCTCGCCGAGCCGCACGGACACGTCGTCGAGAGCGGCCGTTCCGCCGTAGCGGAGGGTCAGTCCGGCGGCGGACACCGTCGGTACCGAAGGAGGTGCCGGGGAAAGGTCGGACATGCGTGACTCCAGTGGGTCCCGTGGAAGGCAGTGGAAGGAGGAGGGGGAGGCGAGAGGGTGGAGGGCCCTCACCCGTCGCCCCCGTCGGAGGAAGAGGAGGAGGACGAACGCCGCTTGCCCGAGGCGAAGGCCAAGAGGACCAGGACGGCGAAGTAGAGCACCTTCAGGAGGAGCGAAGCGATCATCAGCAGTGCGGCTCCGACCAGCTTGAAGCGCCTGCGCCAGGCAACCGACATCACGCCGCGCCCCCACCCGTGAAGCCCGCGAACGGTGTGTGCGCGGAGGTCGAGTCGAAACGGTCGCGGCGGAGATAGAACAACCCGGCGGCGAGGACGGCGACCGCGCCCGCGACGCTCTGCCCCGCCACCGTGTAGGGCGCGAGGGTCCCCTCGGAGGTCGTCCACTGCGCGATCAGCAGCACGGCGATCCATGAACCGCCGACCAGGCTCGGCGCGAGGACCGGCCCCAGCCGGGGCGTCAGCGCGAGCCCGGTCGAGGTGAGCGCCAGCGCCGGCAGCAGCCAGGCCAGGGCACGCAGTCCGTACGAGGGAAGCGCGAGCGTCGCCAGGCCGTTCAGCGCGAGCGCCACGGCCAGCACCGGAACCGTGCGGATCAGCAGCAGCCGGAAGCCGTGCATCGGCGACACCACGGCCATCTCGTACGTCGGGTCGAGCACCGGCCCGTACGACAGCGCGACCCCGGCGAGGGGCAGCAGCGGGGCGAGGGCGAGGAACATCGCCGGGCTCTGGGGCGCCCCGGCGGAACTCGTCGCGAGCACCGTGAAGAACAGCACGGCGACGAGCGCGCTCAGCCACGACCGGCGCAGCACCAGTGTCGCGGCCAGCAGTCGCGCGGTGTGGTCGGCCACCCCGGCCCGTACGAGCAGGGACTCCAGGAACGCCGGCCGCGGCACGTCCAGTTCGGCGTCGAGCCGCTCCCATCCCTCGTCCAGCAGGGCCGGGTCGCTCACCTCGGCGAGGACCCCCCGGCAGCGCGCGCAGGCCATGAGGTGCGTGTCGGCCGACCAGAGCATCGGGGCCGCCAGCTCGCCGCGTCCATACGCCCGGAGGTCGTCCTCCGCGACGTGCCAGGTCATACCGCTCGGATCGCGGACCTCGTTCGTGTCGCCGTCGCTCATGCCAACTCCTCCCGCAGCTGCTTGCGGGCCCGAAGCGCCCGTGTCTTGACCGTCCCCGGCGGGATGCCGAGCAGCACGGCCGCCTCCCGGGTGGTCAGCCCGTCTATGACCGTGGCCTGCAGAACCGACCGCAGTTCCGGCGACAGCCGGACCAGGGCGCCCGCGAGGTCCCCGTGCTCCACCCCCGCGAGCACGCGCTCCTCCGCGGACACCTCCTCGCGGTGCCGCAGCCGCGCGAGCGCCTGCCGCATCCGGCCCCGGGCGCCGTCGCCCCGCAGGGCGTCGATGAGCCGCCGCGAGCCGATGCGCCACAGCCAGCCGGCCACGTCGCCCTCCTCGCGGTAGCGGGCACTGCCGCGCCACACCGCGAGGAACGTCTCCTGCACGACCTCGTCGACCGTCCCCGCGTCGGAACAGCGACCTCGCAGCCTCGCTCCGAGCCATGGCGCATACCGCCGGTACAGCTCTTCGAAGGCGCGCCGGTCACCGTCCGCCGCGATGGCCCGCAGCAGATCCCCGTCGCTTCTCGTTTCCCTCACACCCCCTCATCGCACGAGCCCCACGGATCGGTTCACGCATCCACGAGAAGTTTCCGGAATCCTGCTTCACCTTGCGGAATCCCTGATTCACCTTCCGGACGCCCGATCCACCCTGCGGACGCCGGATCCACCTTGACAGGCCTTGACAGGCACCCGTCCCTACATCACCCTTTCACTACTCAATTAGTGAAAGGGTGATGGTCGCGTGGTCGAGTACCGCATCGACCGGCGCAGCGGTGTCGCCACGTACGTCCAGATCGTCCAGCAGACGAAGCAGGCACTGCGCCTGGGCGTCCTCGAACCGGGCGACAAGCTCCCCACGGCCCGCGAGGTCGTGGAGGCCACCGCGATCAATCCGAACACCGTCCTCAAGGCCTACCGCGAGCTGGAACGCGAGGGCCTGGTCGAGGCCAGACGCGGTCTCGGCACCTTCGTGCGGCGCTCCCTGGGCTCCGCACCCGCCGACCACACCGCCCTGCGCTCGAAGCTGACGGCCTGGCTGGACGAGGCACGCAAGGAAGGTCTGGAGCGCGAGGACATCTCCGCGCTCTTCACCTCCGTACTGGACGAGAAGTGCCCTGAGGGGGAGCGATGAACAGGGACGGCGAAGGGACCGCGCTGGAAGCGGTCGGGCTGGGCAAGCGGTACCGGCGCAGGCGGGGACACGTCCTGCGGGACTGTTCCTTCCGCCTGCCCGCGGGCCGGATCTGCGCCCTGGTCGGGCCCAACGGCACGGGCAAGTCGACACTCCTGGCACTGGCCGCGGGCCTGACACGCCCCACCGAGGGCACGGTGAGGGTCCTCGGCACCACACCGGCCCGCGCCCGCGAGCGTTTCGCCTACGTGGCCCAGGCCAAACCGCTGCCGCCCCAGCTCACGGTCGCCGCCACCCTCCGCCTCGGCGCCGAACTGAACCGCGCCCGCTGGGACCGGACGACCGCGGAACGCATCGCGTACGGGCCGGAGTACGGGCGCGCGTACGGGCCTGAGTACGGGGACACGGCCGGGCGGACCGCACCGGACCTGGACCTTGACCTGGACCCCGGCCCGGACCTGGTCCGGGAGGGGGCCCTCCGTCCCGGCGACCGGATCCGCTCGCTCTCCGGCGGCCAGCGCACCCGCGTCGCCCTCGCCCTGGCCTTCGGAAAGCGGCCCGAACTCATGCTGCTGGACGAGCCGATGGCCGACCTCGACCCGCTGGCCCGGCGCGAACTCCTCGGGGCCCTGCTGGGTGAGGCCGCCGAGCACGGCACGACCATCGTGATGTCCTCGCACGTCATCGCCGAACTGGAGGGCGTCTGCGACCACCTGTTCCTCATGGGCGGCGGCCGGATCAGGCTGGGCGGCGACCCCGAACGGCTGCTCGCCGCGCACACCCTGCTGACCGGCCCCGCACGCGACCTCTCCGGCCACACCGTCGTCGAGTCGCACGGCACGGGCCGCCAGCTCACCGCGCTGATACGCACGGACCACCCGCCGACCGACGGCTGGGAGACCGCCGCGCCCTCTTTGGAAGAGCTGCTCCTGGCCCATCTGCGCAACCCCGAAGCACCGGACCTCTTTACAGAAGAGCCCGAAAAGGCCGACGAGGGCGATGAGGCCGGACCGACCGGCGGGACCGGCGATCCCGGGACGACCGCCGCGACCGGCGTCACCGGTGAGACCGGTGAGACCGGTGAGGAGAACGTGCGCCCATGACGACGACTCTCCCCGCCCCTCCGCGCTCGGCCCCCGCTCCCGGGCTCGGGCTCGCCCGGTCCCTCCTGCGGCTGCACCGGTCGGCCCTGTGGTGCTGGCTGCTGCTGGTCGTGGCCCTCGCGGCGGCGATGCTGTGGGCGTACGGCCCGGGTTACGAGACGGCCGCCGCGGACGTCCAGGAGCAGTGCCGTACGGACATCGAGGCCTGTCACTTCCCCGGCGGCCCCTGGCTGAGCCGGTACAGCGCGACCGTGGCGCTCACCACCCTCGTCGTGTCCTTCCTCCCCCTCCTGGTCGCCGCCTGGGCGGGCGCGGCCCTCGTCGGCCGAGAGCTGGAGAACGGCACCGCGCATCTCGCCTGGACCCAGTCCGTCTCCCCGGCCCGCTGGCTCGCCGCGAAACTCGCCGTGCCCGCGCTGTTCGTCACCGTCGGCGCGGCCCTGCTGGTCCCCCTGCACCGCCTGATGTGGAACGGCGGCGGCGACCTGCTGTGGACGGACTGGTTCGACGCGTACGGCTTCCGCTCCAACGGCCCGGTCGCCCTCGCGTACGCCCTCTGCGGCCTGGCCGTCGGCGTCCTCGCGGGCCTGCTGACCGGCCGTACGCTGCCCGCCCTGGGCGTCGCCGTCACCGTCATGTTCGCCATCACCCAATTGGGCGATCAGTACCGGCCGAGTATGTGGCCCACGGTCACGGTCACCGGCGCCCGGTCCCTGAGCCTGCCGGACCAGGCCCTCCAGCTCGACCGCGGTGTGATCACCGACGACGGCCTGCGCATCGGCAACAACATGGCCTGCAGCGACGCCGACGGAAGCGTGGCCGACCTGCGGAGCTGCCTGGCCCACAGCGACCTGGCCGACGTCTGGGCCACCTTTCACCCGCGGTCCCACTTCTGGCCTCTGCAGCTCACCGAGAGCGGGATCGTCCTCGCCGTCGCCGCCCTCGCGGCCACCGCCGCCTTCGTCCTGCTCCACCGTCGTACCGCCGCCGCGGGAGCCGCCGTATGAACACCGGACAGCTCTCGCGCGCAGGACTGCCGTTCCGTGCCGGACTGCCGCTGAACACCGGACTGCCGTGGACCGTGCTGCGGCTGCACCGCGCGGCGCTGATCGTGTGGGGCGTGTTCCTGCTGGCCGCCCTCGGCACGCTGGTGTGGGAGGTCGAGATCACCGCGGACGCCGTACGGGAGCGGATCTCCGCGTGCGCGGGCACCGGCGGGCTCTGCCGGCTCCGGGTCGCGATCGACTACGGCGGGACCATCAGCTGGGTCTCCACCCTCGTCTACTACAGCTTCTTCGCCGTGGCCGCGTTCGCCGCCGGCGCGCTGGTGGGGCGTGAGCTGGAGAACGGCACCGCCGAGCTGGCCTGGACCCAGTCCGTCTCGCCGACGCGCTGGCTGGCCGCGAAGCTCGCCGTGCCCGCGCTGCTGCTGGTGGCCGGCGGGACGGTGTTCGTCCTCGTGTTCCGCTGGGCGTGGACGGCCAACCGGGACCTGATGGGCGACGACTGGACGTTCGACGACGTGTTCGCCGCGCGGGGGCCCGCGCTGGTGGCGTACGGGCTGTGCGGGCTGGGGGTGGGCGCGCTCGCCGGGGTCGTGGTGCGCCGGTCGCTGCCGGCGGTGGCCGTGGCGTGCGGGGCGATGTACCTGGTCAACCACAACCTGGAGGTCCACAGAGAGGATCTGTGGCCAAAGGTCGGGGACGGGGTCCGTCCCGAGTCCCACTACTGGCCGATGCACCTTGTGGAGACCGGGATCGTGCTGGGGGTCGCCGTGGTTGCCACGGGGGTCGCCTTCTGGGCGCTGCGGCGCCGTACGGGGTGAGGGGGGTACGTACGTGCCGGTCCGGTGGGGGCCGGCCGCGCCGTTCCCCTCGCCCCTCAAAGACTGCGCCGTTCCCCGCGCCCCCGAAAGACTGCGCCGTTCCCCGCGCCCCTTTCGGGGCGCGACCCCTCCCGTGAAGCGGGGCGACGTACGGGCAGCCATGTAGACGTCGGGGAGCCTCCCCCCGATATCCCGCACGTCATGTCGCCGTAACCAGTGATTCAGACAGGCTTGCGACCCTCGGGCAATGAACCCCGGTCCGCCCGAGCCCTCGTCTCCGCCGGAGCGCGAACCCTCCTCGCAGAGGAGGAACGGAAGCCCGCACCTCCTCGCGGCGCTTCCGCCCGCTCTCTCCGACGCGCCTGTTTCCGGCCCGGCGCGGAAGAATGGGTTCATGAACCAGCCCAATGCCCAGGCGCAGGTCCAGCACCCGCAGCCGTCCGTCGGTTCCATAGCCGCCCACCGCCCGCACACCGTGGCGGCGAACGTCTCCGACCTGGAGCCCGACCTCGACGCCGACCTCGACGAGTACGAGGATCTGGTCCAGGACGGCGTCCAGCTTCCGCAGGGCCGGTTCCTCGACCGGGAGCGCAGTTGGCTCGCGTTCAACGAACGGGTCCTCGAACTCGCCGAGGATCCCAACACGCCCCTCCTCGAACGGGCGAAATTTCTGGCGATCTTCGCCAGCAACCTGGACGAGTTCTTCATGGTCCGGGTGGCCGGTCTGAAGCGGCGCATCGCCACCGGCGTGGCCACCCGCTCGGCCTCGGGCCTGCAGCCCCGCGAGGTGCTGGAGATGATCTGGGCCCGCTCGCGCGAGCTCATGGCGCGGCACGCCGCCTGCTACCAGGAGGACGTGGCGCCGCAGCTCGCGGAGGAGGGCATCCACCTCGTCCGCTGGAGCGAGCTGTCCGAGAAGGAGCAGGCGCGCCTCTTCACGCTCTTCCGCCACCAGATCTTCCCGGTCCTGACCCCCCTCGCGGTCGATCCCGCGCACCCCTTCCCGTACATCTCGGGTCTCTCCCTGAACCTCGCGGTCGTCGTGCGCAACCCGGTCTCCGGGCACCGCCACTTCGCGCGCGTCAAGGTGCCGCCGCTGCTCTCCCGCTTCCTGGAGGCCTCCCCCAACCGCTTCGTCCCCATCGAGGATGTCATCGCGGCCCATCTGGAGGAGCTCTTCCCCGGCATGGAGGTGTTGGAGCACCACACGTTCCGCCTCACCAGGAACGAGGACCTGGAGGTCGAGGAGGACGACGCCGAGAACCTCCTCCAGGCTCTGGAGAAGGAACTGATGCGGCGCCGCTTCGGCCCGCCGGTGCGCCTGGAGGTCGAGGAGTCCATCGACCGGTACGTACTGGACCTGCTGGTACGCGAGTTGAAGATCTCCGAGGCCGAGGTGTACCCGCTGCCGGGTCCCCTGGACCTCACCGGCCTCTTCGGCATCGGCGCCCTCGACCGGCCCGAGCTGAAGTTCCCGAAGTTCATCGCGGGCACCCACCGCGACCTCGCGGAGGTCGAGTCGGCGTCGCCGCCCGACATCTTCGCGGCCCTGCGCGAACGCGACGTCCTGCTGCACCACCCGTACGACAGCTTCTCCACCTCCGTCCAGGCGTTCCTGGAGCAGGCGGCGACGGACCCCGACGTGCTGGCCATCAAGCAGACGCTGTACCGCACCTCGGGCGACTCCCCCATCGTCGACGCCCTCATCGACGCGGCCGAGTCCGGCAAGCAGGTCCTCGTCCTCGTCGAGATCAAGGCACGCTTCGACGAGCAGGCCAACATCAAGTGGGCACGCAAACTGGAGGAGTCGGGCTGCCACGTGGTCTACGGCCTCGTCGGCCTCAAGACCCACTGCAAGCTGTCGCTCGTGGTGCGCCAGGAGGGCGACACCCTCCGCCGCTACAGCCACGTCGGCACGGGCAACTACCACCCCAAGACCGCCCGCCTGTACGAGGACCTGGGGCTCCTGACCGCCGACCCGCAGGTGGGCGCGGACCTCTCCGACCTCTTCAACCGGCTCTCCGGCTACTCCCGCCGCGAGACGTACCGCCGCCTGCTCGTCGCGCCCAAGTCCCTGCGCGACGGTCTGATAGCGCGCATCAACAAGGAGGTCCAGCACCACCGTGCCGGACGCCCCGCCCATGTCCGCATCAAGGTCAACTCGATGGTGGACGAGGCGCTCATCGACGCGCTCTACCGCGCCTCCCAGGCCGGCGTACCGGTCGACGTCTGGGTACGGGGAATCTGCGCGGTACGGCCGGGCGTGCCGGGCCTGTCCGAGAACATCCGCGTACGGTCCGTCCTCGGCCGCTTCCTCGAACACTCCCGGGTGTTCGGCTTCGGCAACGGCGGCGAGCCCGAGGTGTGGATAGGCAGCGCCGACATGATGCACCGCAACCTCGACCGGCGTATCGAAGCACTGGTGAGAATCACCGACCCGGCCCACCGGTCGGCCCTCAACCGGCTGTTCGAGACCGGCATGTCCGACACCACTTCCTCCTGGCACCTCGGCCCCGACGGCGAATGGACCCGGCACGCGACCGACGCCGAGGGCCAGCCTCTGCGCAACGTCCAGGAGATGCTCATAGACGCCCGGAGGCGCCGGCGTGGCACAGCAACACCTTGACCCGACGGCCGGACCCGTGGCCGGGGACGCCCTCGCGGCATACCTCCGGGCCCAGGCCACGGAATTCCTCCGCGCGCTGCGCCAGCACCGGGAGACCGGCGGCGCGGCGGCGGTGAATGGCTCGAAGGAGGCCGTGGACGCGGCGCGCTCCCTGCGCCGCTCGGCCCGCCGCATCAGCGGCACCCTGCACACCTTCCGGCCCCTGCTCGACGAGGGCTGGTCGGAGGCCATGCGCCCCGAACTGGCCTGGCTCTCGGGGACCCTGGCCCGTGAACACGCGTACGGGGCCCGCCAGGAGCGGCTGCTCGCGGCACTGCACCGGCTGTCGGGCTCGGCGGCGTTCCCGTCGCAGGCCTCCTCCGAGGTACGGGCGGAGAAGGGCCAGCTGACCGTCGGCGCGGCCAAGGCGGGCGCCCTCCTGGAGCGCCAGCTGACCCTCGCCCGGACCCGCGCCCACTCGGCGGCGCTCCAGGCACTGGGCTCCAGCCGCTTCCACGCCGTCGCCGACAACGTCGCCGTACTGGCCAGCGAGGTCCCGCTGACCGCCGCCGCGACCACGGCCGCGACGACGGCCACGGCCACGGCTTCCGCCGGGCTCAAGCCACTGGCCGCCGCCGCGGAGGACCGCCTCTGCGACGCCGTCACCGGGCTGCCCCTGGTCACCGCGGGCCATCCCTACAACTCGGAGGCCCTCGTCCACGGCCTCTCCGCCGACACGGCCCCGCAGCCCCAGGACGCCCCCTGGCACCAGGTACGCCTCCTGCTGCGCCTGCACCGCTACGCGCGCGAGGTCCTGTTCGGCGACGAAGTCCGCCTCGACGTCCGCCTGCTGAACGCGGGCAAGGCCCTGGACCGGCACCGCGACGCGGCGGAGGCGGCCGCGGCGGCGGCCTCGGCGGCCCGCACCCCACGGATCGCACCGGCGACGGCGTACGCGCTCGGGGTGCTCCACGCGGACCAGCGACACGAAGTGGAAGCGGCCAGGTTCACGTTTCAGCGGGCCTGGATGAGGGAGACGGTCGGCACTCCGTGACGGCTTGACCGACGGAGGCCGCTACGCGCGATCGGAGGCCCAGTGCACTCGAACGGAAACCCCGTACTCGTGGACAAAGACCCGGTGCTCGCGGCGGGCTGCGTCCTGTGGCGCCGCTCACCGGCCGACGGCGAACTGCAGATCTGCCTGGTCCACCGGCCGAAGTACGACGACTGGTCGCACCCGAAGGGCAAGCTGAAGTCCGGCGAGGACACGCTCGCGGCGGCTCTGCGCGAGGTCGAGGAGGAGACCGGGCACCGGTGTGCGCCGGGGCCGCGCCTGACGACCCTCCACTACGTGGCCAACGACCGCCCCAAGCAGGTGAGTTACTGGGCCGCCGAGGAGACGGGCGGCGACTTCGTCGCCAACCGTGAGGTGGACCGGGTGCTGTGGCTTTCGCCTGTGGCGGCGCGGGGGCGGCTCACGCAGCCGCGGGATCGGGAGCTCGTGGATGAGCTGGTCGCGGTTTTGCGGCGCGTCTAGCACTGCGGTGCGCACTGCCGGGCGCACTGCGTGCGGCTGGCGGGTGTTCGGCTGCGGGGGCTTCGTGGCTGGTCGCGCAGTTCCCCGCGCCCCTTGAAAGCAAAAAGACTGCGCCGTTCCCCGCGCCCCTGAAAGCGAAAAGCCAAAGACTGCGCCGTTCCCCGCGCCCCTGATGGGGCGCCTCTGTGGGTGCGGATCAGCGGGGCTCTGCCGCGATGGGCTGGGTGTGGTTCTGGGCGTCCGTGCGGGCCAGGCTTCGGGCTCTTCTTGCCGGGCCTCTCCAGCCACAGGTGCATCGGGCCAGGCAGAAGGGGCCTTGCTCGACCGTCGTCGTCCGGTGTTCCAGGGGAGTGATCTCTTCCTGTTGCGCCACGCGCCCCACCGTACCCATCGTAGGTAAACGCTTCCCCATGCCCGGCAGCCGCGTGACAACACCCCCCACCAGTCGTTAAGCGAAACGACACGACACGAGGCCCGCCCAAGGACGTCCCGGCTGGGGGTAGCAGGCGATGGTGGAGCGGCAGCGAAAACGAGGGGACGGGGCGGTCGCCCTGGCCGCGGCGGCGACGGGGCTTCTGCTCTGCGCCACCGGATGCGCGGGCGGTGGGACCGCCTCCGACGACGCCCGGGCCGCCGAGGACCCGGTCGAGGTGCTCCACGGAGCGGCCCGGAACCTGGTCCGCGCCGGTACGTCCAAGGCGCGTACGTCCATGGAGATGGCGACCGGCGGCACCCGCGTGACCATCCGCGGCGAGGGGGTCTACGACTTCGCGGACCAGGTGGGTCGGCTGAAGGTGCTCCTCCCGCAGGACCCGGCCGGCGCCGACGGCCACCGGCCCATCACCGAACTGCTCGCTCCGGGCGCCCTCTACATGAAGAACCGCGGCGCGGGTGTGCCCACCGACAAGTGGGTGCGGGTCGACACGGCCACGCTCTCCGACGGAAACCTGGTCACGGGCGGCGCGACCGATCCGTTCGCCGCCGCGGAGCTGTTGCGGGGCGCGCGCAAGGCGACGTATGTGGGCAGGACGTCGGTCGCGGGCACGGCGGTACGGCACTACCGGGGTACCGCCGACCTCGCGGTGGCCGCGCGCGAGGCCTCGGCGGGCAACCGGGAGGCGCTGCGGGCGGCGGCGAAAGGGTTCGCCACGGCGAGGGTCCCCTTCGACGTCTACCTCGACGACCAGGGGCGTATCCGCAAGGTCCGCCACCGCTTCAGCTTCGTGAACGGGCAGCAGAAGGACACGGTGGCGGTGTCCTCCACGACGCTGCTGTACGACTTCGGAGCCGCGGTCGACGTACGCCTGCCGAAGACGAAGGACATCTTCGCCGGGCGGATCGCCGGGTGAGGGAACGGTGGTGCGACGGTGACGGCAGGGCGGGAGGGCCGGACGCGAAGGGCCGGAAATGGTCCGTTGGTGCCATGCGCTGTCCGTGGACCGCTCCCTACTCTAGGAAGTCGGTAACGGCAGGAAGAGGTGATGCACGTGGCTCCGGCGCGCGGTACGGCAGTTCAGGACCACGTGGCCCTGGCCGAGATCGAGCTGTGCGGCGACTTGATCATCGCGGCCTCGGCCGCCCGCGAGGACCGTCTCAGCCCCGACCGCATCGACGAGGTACTGAAAGTGGCCGAAGAACGCTTCCCCCACCAGCCCCCCAAGCCCCCCAAGCCCCCCACAACCTAACCACCCCACCCACCTAAGGAAGGGGCCGGGGGCGCGGGGAACGGCGCAGTCTTTCGTCGTTGAGGGGCGCGGGGAACGGCGCAGTCTTTCGTCGTTGAGGGGCGCGGGGAACGGCGCAGTCTTTCGCCCTTCAGGGGCGCGGGGAACGGCGCAATCACCCCCACTGACCCGCGCCAGAGCCCAACCCCCCGCCCGGCAAAGGGCTACGTGCGCAACAACCGCGCAATAGCCTTCGTAGCCTCCTCCACCTTCGCGTCGATCTCGGCACCCCCCTTGACCGCCGCGTCAGCGACACAGTGCCGCAGGTGCTCCTCCAGAAGCTGCAGCGCGAACGACTGCAGCGCCTTCGTGGAGGCGGAGACCTGCGTGAGTATGTCGATGCAGTAGACGTCCTCGTCGACCATCCGCTGCAGCCCCCGCACCTGCCCCTCGATCCGCCGCAGCCGCTTGAGGTGCTCGTCCTTCTGCTTGTGGTAGCCGTGGATCCCGCGATCGTGGTCGGTCACGATCTCCGCGGCACCGGCATCCGCACCGGTACCGGTACCCGTCCCCGCCGCACCGTTCTCCCCGGAGGGCGCCGTCGCGCCGGCCTCGGTGGTCGTCATCGCGTCCTCCTGCTGACTGATACCCCTACCGGGTATATCGTAACGAACTTTGCTGGGTATAGGGCCCTTGGCAGATGCCCTCGCGGGACCCCGTGCTGATCACTGTGCCCGATGGGCGACACTGGGGGGCGGCCGGTTAGCCGTGGCCGGATGATGCGCCTAGCATCAGCCTGACCGACACCGAAGCAATCCGAGGACCCCACGTGCGATTTCGTCTGACCCCCAGGGAGACGAGCTTCTATGACATGTTTGCCGCTTCCGCGGACAACATCGTCACGGGCTCCAAGCTCCTGATGGAACTGCTCGGGGCGGACTCGTCCGGCCGAGCCGAGATCGCAGAGCGTATGCGGGCCGCGGAACACGCCGGTGACGACGCAACGCACGCGATCTTCCACCAGCTGAACTCCTCGTTCATCACGCCGTTCGACCGCGAGGACATCTACAACCTCGCCTCGTCCCTCGACGACATCATGGACTTCATGGAGGAGGCCGTCGACCTGGTCGTCCTCTACAACGTGGAGGAACTGCCCAAGGGCGTCGAGCAGCAGATCGAGGTACTGGCCCGGGCGGCGGAGCTGACCGCCGAGGCGATGCCGAACCTGCGCACGATGGACAACCTCACCGAGTACTGGATCGAGGTCAACCGTCTGGAGAACCAGGCCGACCAGATCCACCGCAAGCTGCTGGCGATGCTCTTCAACGGCAAGTACGAGGCCATCGAAGTGCTGAAGCTCAAGCAGATCGTGGACGTCCTCGAAGAGGCCGCCGACGCGTTCGAGCACGTGGCCAACACGGTGGAGACCATCGCGGTCAAGGAGTCCTGACCCCTTCATGGACACCTTCGCTTTGATCGTGACCATCGGTGTCGCGCTCGGATTCACCTACACCAACGGCTTCCACGACTCCGCGAACGCCATCGCCACCTCCGTGTCCACGCGCGCGCTGACGCCGCGTGCGGCACTCGCGATGGCCGCCGTGATGAACCTCGCCGGCGCCTTCATGGGCAGCGGGGTCGCCAAGACCGTCAGCGAAGGCCTGATCGAGACACCGCACGGCAACCGGGGCATGTGGATCCTGTTCGCCGCGCTGGTGGGCGCGATCGTGTGGAACCTCGTGACCTGGTACTTCGGCCTGCCGTCGTCCTCCTCCCACGCGCTGTTCGGCGGCATGGTGGGCGCGGCGCTCGCGGGCGGGATCGATGTCATCTGGTCCGGCGTCCTGGAGAAGGTCGTCATCCCGATGTTCATCTCCCCGGTCGTCGGTCTGATCGCCGGCTATCTGGTGATGTGCGCGATCATGTGGCTCTTCCGCCGCTCCAACCCGCACAAGGCGAAGCGCGGCTTCCGTATCGCGCAGACCGTGTCGGCGGCCGGTATGGCGCTCGGCCACGGCCTCCAGGACGCCCAGAAGACGATGGGCATCGTGGTGATGGCCCTGGTCATCTCGGACGTCGAGGAAGCGGGCGACCCGATTCCGGTCTGGGTCAAGATCGCGTGCGCGGTGATGCTGTCGCTGGGTACGTACGCCGGTGGATGGCGCATCATGCGCACGCTGGGGCGGAAGATCATCGAGCTGGATCCTCCGCAGGGGTTCGCGGCGGAGACCACGGGTGCGTCGCTGATGTTCACGACGGCGTTCATCTTCCACGCGCCGATCTCGACGACGCACGTCATCACGTCGGCGATCATGGGTGTGGGGGCGACGAAGCGGGTGAACGCGGTGCGCTGGGGTGTCGCGAAGAACATCATCCTCGGCTGGTTCATCACGATGCCGGCGGCGGCGCTGGTAGCGGCGACGAGCTTCTGGCTCGTGGACGTGCTGTTCCTGTAGACGTTCGTCCGCCCCCGCCGCCCTTACCCTTCCCATCCCTGGGGCTGCGCCCCAGACCCCCTGTCGCGCTGACGCGCTCGTCCTCGAACGCCGGACGGGCTGAAGATGCCCGCCCGCCCGGTGACTCTTCAGCCCGTCCGGCGTTTGAGGACCGGGGGGTTCGGGGGCGGAGCCCCTGAGTCAGGGGCGGCGGGGGCGGGAAAGCCAACGGGCCCGCCCCCCGGTGAACCGGGGAGCGGGCCCTATCGGTCCCCGCGGTGGCACCGCCATGCAGCACCGCGAGGGGTCCAGAAGACGTACGAGGACGTCACCTCACGGACGTCGGCTCAGCCGAAGCGCCCCGAGATGTAGTCCTCGGTGGCCTGCACGGACGGGTTGGAGAAGATCCGCTCGGTGTCATCGATCTCGATGAGCTTGCCGGGCTGCCCGACCGCGGACAGGTTGAAGAACGCCGTCCGGTCGGAGACACGCGCCGCCTGCTGCATGTTGTGCGTCACGATGACGATCGTGAAGCGCTCCTTCAGCTCACCGATCAGGTCCTCGATGGCCAGCGTCGAGATCGGGTCGAGCGCCGAGCACGGCTCGTCCATGAGCAGCACCTTGGGCTCGACAGCGATCGCCCGCGCGATGCACAGACGCTGCTGCTGACCACCGGACAGCCCGGACCCCGGCTTGTTCAGCCGGTCCTTGACCTCGTTCCAGAGGTTCGCGCCCTTGAGCGACTTCTCAACGATGTCGCCCAGCTCGGACTTCTTGTAGTTGCCGTTGAGCTTGAGGCCCGCCGCCACGTTGTCGAAGACCGACATCGTGGGGAACGGGTTCGGACGCTGGAAGACCATGCCGACCTCGCGCCGCACCGACACCGGGTCGATCCCGGCGCCGTACAGGTTCTCGTCGTCGAGCATGACCTTGCCCTCGACACGTCCGCCCGGCGTCACCTCGTGCATCCGGTTGAGGGTGCGCAGGAACGTGGACTTGCCGCAGCCGGAGGGGCCGATGAAGGCCGTCACCGATCGGGGTTCGATGGCCATCGAGATGTCCTCGATGGCTCGGAACGAGCTGTAGTAGGCGCTGAGGCCGCTGACGTCGATTCGCTTGGCCATGGGGATCACTGCTTCTTTCGAGGGGGAAAACTGGTCGCTGTCTGGCCGCGTCAGCGACCGGTCTTGGGGGCCTTCCAGCGGGCGATGCCGCGAGCCGCCAAGTTGAGGATCATCACGAAGGCGATCAGGGTGAGCGCCGCCGCCCAGGCCCGGTCGTACGCCGCACCGGAGCCGCCGCTGTTCGCGTACTGCTGGTAGATGTACATCGGGAGCGAGGCCTGCGGGCCGTCGAACGGGTCCGTGTTGATGAAGGTCGAACCCCACACCAGCAGCAGCACCGGCGCCGTCTCACCCGTGATGCGGGCGACCGCGAGCATCACACCGGTCGTGATACCGCCGACGGAGGTCGGCAGGACCACCTTCATGATGGTGCGCCACTTCGGCACACCCAGCGCCAGGGAGGCCTCGCGCAGCTCGTTCGGGACGAGCTTGAGCATCTCCTCGGTGGAGCGGACGATCACCGGCAGCATCAGGATGGTCAGGGCCATCGCGCCGGCGAAACCGGAGTAGCCCATGTCCAGGATGATGATCCAGAAGCTGAGGATGAACAGGCCCGCGACGATCGACGGGATGCCCGTCATGACGTCGACGAAGAAGGTGACGGCCTGGGCGAGCCTGCCGCGCCCGTACTCCACGAGGTAGATCGCGGTGAGGATGCCGATCGGCACGGAGATCACCGTGGCGATGCCGACCTGCTCAAGGGTGCCGAGGATCGCGTGGTAGATGCCTCCGCCGGGCTCGGTGTCGGTCACCAGACCCATCGAGTGGGTGAGGAAGTAGACGTCGACGACCTTCACACCGCGCTCGACGGTCTCCCAGATGAGCGAGACCAGCGGGATGACGGCGAGGAGGAACGCGACCCAGACGAGGCTGGTCGCCACCCGGTCCTTGGCCTGCCGGCGGCCCTCGACCTTCGCGGCGATGCCGTACGACGCGGCCACGAAGAAGACCGCGGCCATCAGGCCCCATTGGATCTTGCTGTCCAGGCCGGCCGCCGCGCTGATGCCGAGACCGAGGGCGATCGAGCCGCCGGCGATCGCGTACGGGCTCCACTTGGGCAGTGTCGCGCCCTGGAGGGAGCTGGGGCGCCTGTCGTTCACTGTCTGGCTCATGCGTTGGCCCCCGAGTACTCCGCGCGGCGGGCGATGATCATGCGGGCTCCGCCGTTGACCAGCAGGGTGATGACGAACAGCACCAGACCGGAGGCGATGAGCGCGTCCCGGCCCATCTCGCTGGCCTCGCTGAACTTGCTGGCGATGTTCTGGGCGAAGGTGCCGCCGCCCGGGTCGAGCAGGCTGGCGTTGATCTCGAAACTCGGGGACAGGACCGTGGCCACGGCCATCGTCTCGCCGAGCGCGCGCCCGAGGCCGAGCATCGAGGCGGAGATGACTCCGGAGCGGCCGAAGGGCAGCACCGACATGCGGATGACCTCCCAGCGCGTGGCGCCGAGGGCCAGTGCGGCTTCCTGGTGCATCAGCGGAGCCTGCCGGAAGACCTCGCGGCTCACGCTGGTGATGATCGGCAGGATCATGATCGCGAGCAGGATGCCCACGGTGAACAGCGAGCGCGGTGCGCCGCCCTGCCAGTCGAGGATGCCGGTCCAGCCGAAGTAGTCGTCCAGCCAGCCGAAGAGACCGATCAGCTGCGGCGCCAGGACCAGGGCGCCCCACAGGCCGTACACGATGGACGGCACCGCGGCGAGCAGGTCGATCACGTAGGAGAGGGGGCCGCCGAGCTTGCGCGGCGCGTAGTGCGTGATGAACAGGGCGATGCCGACCGCGATCGGGACCGCGATGACCATCGCGATGATCGACGAGATGACGGTTCCGTAGACCAGGACCGCGATACCGAAGCTCGGCTCCGCGGCGGTCGGGTTCCACTCCAGCGTCGTGACGAAGTTGCTCTCGTCCTTGCTGATCGCCAGCACGGAGCGGTATGTGAGGAAGGCCGCGATGGCGGCCATGATCACGAGCAGGAAGATGCCCGACCCGCGGGACAGGCCGAGGAAGATGCGGTCACCGGGCCGGGTGGCCCCGCGGGCCGCGCGCTTCTGCTCGGCCTCGGAGGGTGGGGAGACGGGGGGAGGCACTGCGTCGTTCTTGGTGGATATATCCATGAGGTTCTCCGGTCTGCGGGGCCACACACTGTGCGCGGCCCCAGGCGGCGGTGCACCGGACGGCGCGCGGTCCGGCCCCAGGTTCGGGGCCGGACCGCGCGCTCAGGTCAGCTCAGGCTCGCGACGGTCGTACGGACCTTGGCGATGATCTCTTCGGGGATCGGGGCGTAGTCGTTCTCGGCCAGGATCTTCTGGCCGTCCTCGCTGGCGATGTAGGTGAGGAACGCCTTGGTGGCGGCCAGGGTGTCGGCCTTGTTGCCCTTGTCGCAGACGATCTCGTACGTGACCAGGGTGATCGGGTAGGCGCCGTCGGCCTTGGTCGCGCGGTTCAGTTCGAGCGCGAGGTCCTTGCCCGTGCCGACGACCTTGGCGTCCGCGATGGCCGTGGTGGCGTTCTCGACGGTGGCCTCGACGGGCTCACTGGCGCCCGTGTCCAGCTTGGCCGCGGCGATGCCGTCCTTGGCGTACGACAGCTCCATGTAGCTGATGGCGCCGGAGGTCTGCTTGACCTGCTGGGCGACACCGGAGGAGCCGGACGCGGACTGGCCGCCCTTGGCCTGCCAGGCCTTGCCGCCCTCGTACTTCCACTGGTCGGGCGCGGCCGCGATCAGGTACTTGGTGAAGTTGTCCGTGGTGCCGGACTCGTCCGAGCGGTGGAACGCCTGGATCTTGAGGTCGGGCAGCTCGGCGTCCGGGTTCAGCTTCTTGATCGCCGCGTCGTTCCACTTGGTGATCTTGCTGTCGAAGATCTTCGCGAGGGTCTCCGCGTCGAGGACGAGGCCCTCGACACCCGGGACGTTGTAGCCGACCGCGATCGGGCCGCCGACCATCGGCAGGTCGATGCCCTGGCCGCCGGAGCAGACCTCCTTGGAGGCCGTGACCTCTTCGGGCTTCAGCGCCGAGTCGGAACCGGCGAAGGCGACCTGGCCCTGGGTGAACGCCGTGACACCGGCGCCCGAGCCCTCGGACTTGTAGTTGATCTGGACGTCCTTGCAGGCCGTCACGAACTGCTTGACCCACGCGTCGATCGCGTTCTTCTGCGCGGAGGAGCCGTTGGCCAGCAGCTGGCCCTTGGCGTCGTCGCACTTGATGGAGCTGCTGGCGGCAGTCGTGCCGCCGTCGCTGCCGGAACCGCCGCCGGTGTCGTCGGAGCCGCACGCCGTCAGCGCAAGGGCGCCGGAGACGGCGACAGCACCGAGGGAAAGGGCGCGAAGCCGGTTCTTGCGCTGAAGCTTCACTTTCGTGAGTTCCTTCCAGAAGCCGCCGTTGCGGCGGCGTGCGAGGTCATGGGTCCTGCTTGTTCATCGACCGGTACAGGCGCTCACTTTCGTCCGCACCACGCACCGGGTAAGGCCGAAATTAGGCAGAACAGGTGAAGCCGCCGATGGCCGTGAGTGAACGGAGGGTGAACCCCTGCCGTCAGTGCGGTGAGGTCACGGAACGCTTACAGGTAGAACACGCCCCGGTCCCGACGAACGGAAGCGCGCCCTTCGCTCTCCCGCCCGCCTCCCGCACCTGGCCGGAACCCGTCGCCGCCCCTTTACCTGATCGTGGACGTAGCCGTGGGATTGCCTGACCCGGCCTGTGGAACCCGCCGGGCGGTTGACCCGTCTCGTTCAACGGGAGCACCGGGAGGCGCACATGCAACGGCGTACGTTCATAGGCGGCACGGCGGCGGTCGCGGTGACCACCGCGGTGTCGACGGCGTGCACCGGCAAGGACTCCGGACCGGGGCCAGCCGCGACGACCGGAGCGACCGGAACCGCCGGAGCGACCAGGACGGCCACATCGAGCGCCACGGCCGCACCGGCCGGGAACACCCCGGCGGCCAACCTGCGGGCACTGGCCAAGGACCTGGACGGCCCCCTGGTCCGCCCGGGCGACGCGGACTGGGCGGCGGCCCGCCAGCTCTACAACACGCGCTTCGACTCCCTGAAGCCGACGGCGGTCGCGTACGTGGCCGGCCCCGACGACATCCGTACGGCCCTCGCGTACGCCCGCGCCCACGGCGTCCGCGTCTCGATCCGCAACGGCGGCCACTCGTACGCCGGCTGGTCCTCCGGGAACGGCCGGCTGATCGTCGACGTGTCGAAGCTGTCCCGGGTACGCGCGTCCGGCGACGAGGCGGTGATCGGCGCGGGCGCCAAACTGATCGACGTCTACCGCGGGCTCGCCGCGAAGGGCGCGACCATCCCGGCGGGCTCCTGCCCGACGGTCGGCGTCTCGGGGCTGGCGCTGGGCGGCGGCCACGGGGTGGTGTCGAGGGCGTACGGCCTGACGTGCGACAGCCTCACACGGGCGACCCTGATCACGGCGGACGGCAAGCAGCTCACGGCGAGCGCGACCGAGAACAAGGACCTGTTCTGGGCGCTGCGCGGCGCGGGCAACGGCAACTTCGGCGTCGTCACGGAACTCCGCTTCAAGACGCACCCGGCCCCGCAGGGCGTGGCGGCGAACATGTCCTGGCCGTGGCCGAGGGCGGCGGCGGTCCTGGCGGCCTGGCAGGAGTGGGGGCCCGACCAGCCCGACGAGATCTGGTCGTCGCTCCACGTCGACAACGCGGCGGGCGGCACCCCCACCATCTCCGTCTCCGCGTTCTCCCTCGGCACGTACGGCGAGCTGCAGAACGCGGTGGACCGCCTCGCCGACCGCATCGGCGCCTCCGCCCGCAGCGTCTCCCTCAAACGCCGTTCCTACGAGGAGGCGATGGAGGTGTACGCGGGCTGCTCGTCCTTCTCGTCCGACGCCCAGTGCCACCTCCCGGGCCCGACACCGGGCCGCTCGCCCGAGGGAGCGCTGAACCGTGAGACGTACGCGGGCCGCTCGGACTTCTTCGACCGCTCGCTCTCGGCGGCGGGCATCGAGACGCTGCTCTCCCGCATGTCCGGGGTACGGGGCGGCACGGGCAGCATCGCCCTCACCGCGCTCGGCGGCGCGATCAACCGGGTCGACCCCACGGCCACGGCGTTCGTCCACCGCCGCTCACGCATGCTGGCCCAGTACATCGCGGCGTGGCGCCCCGGCACCTCCGGCAGCGCGTCGCAATCCTGGCTGACGGCCACGCACACGGCCATGCGCCCGCACGCCTCAGGCGCGGCCTACCAGAACTACACGGACCCCACCCTGACCAACTGGCGCAAGGCCTACTACGGCCAAGCGGCCCCCCACCTGAAATCCCTGAAGTCCCGGTACGACCCCCAGAACTTCTTCACCTTCCCCCAGTCCCTGTAGCCCCACCACGGGGGCGGGTTTCAGGGGCGCGGGGAACGGCGCAATCCTTGGCGTTTAGGGGCGCGGGGAACGGCGCAACCACCCACAGCGGACCCACACCAGCCCGCCCACCCCCGCCCACGGCCCACCTACGCCGCAAGATCCCTCTCCGCAGGATCAACATCACTACGAGCCCCGGGAATCACTTTCTCCCGAGCCCCCGCGGAGCGATCCGCCCGAACCAACCACCCCACCCGCCGAGACCGCTCAACGGCCTTGACCACAGGCGTCAACAAAGCGGTCGCGAGCGGCGAAAGCAGCAGCACGACAGCAGTTCCGAGCGCGAACCCCCCGACCACGTCGGTCGGATAGTGCACGCCCATATAAACCCGGCAGAACCCACCCAGCAGCGCAAGCCCTATCCCGACGAGCCCGAACTTCCGGTTGGCGACAAACAGCCCGACCCCCATGGCCATCATGAGAGTCGAGTGGTCGCTCACAAACGAATAGTCGCTCTTGCCGCCGATGAGAACGTCAAGCCCCTCATGGTCCACAAAGGGCCGAGGCCGTTCGACAAATCCCCGTATCGGCACGTTCACGAGTACGGCGACCCCGGCGGCCAACGGCGCCCAGATCAGCGCGGCCACGGACGAAGCGGCCTCGTCCCCACCCCGCCGCCGCACGTTCCACCAGCACCACAGCACCAGCAGAACCATGACGAGCAGGAGTCCCCACTCGCCCACGAACTCCATGACGCGGTCGAACCAGTGCGGCGCGTCTTTGGCGAGACCATTGATGTCGTAGAGCAAGTCGACGTCGGGGTTCGATCCGGAGTCGGCGAGTCCAGCCATGGTGCAACGGCTCCTTCGTCGTCATCTTTCCGACGCACCCATCGGATGCGTCGCGCCACAACCCCCGTCGTCGGCTACAAGAACAGGAACGCACACTCCCCTTCAATACGTTCCACCCTCCACCGAATGATCACGCAGACGTTATCGAAGAGAGATACATAGCCGCAGCTCAGGGGTGGGTTTCACACAGAGGTGGGCAATGCTTTCGCGCCATCTTCGGTCACCCGCGTCGCCCCGAAGTAGTCAGGGGTGTCGATGGAGTCGAAGCGGATCACGGCACCCGTCCGAGGGGCGTTGATCATGTACCCGCCGCCGACGTAGATACCCACGTGCCGGATGGCCCGGGAGTTGGTGAGGTCGTCCGAGAAGAAGACCAGGTCCCCGGGCAGCAGCTCGTCCCGCCCGGGATGCGGACCGGCGTTGTACTGGTCGTTGGCGACCCGCGGCAGGGTGATCCCCACCGTCTCGTACGCGGCCTTGGTCAGACCGGAGCAGTCGAAGCGTCCTCCCTGCTCAGGGGTGCCGTTGCCGCCCCACAGATAGAGCGTCCCGAGCTTCTTCTGCGCGAAGTAGATGGCACCGGCGGCCTGCTGGGAGGGCTGCACACGACCGACGGGAGCCGCGAAGCTGTCCTGCAGCGTGGTGATCGTCTTCACGTAGTTCTGGGTTTCCTTGTACGGCGGAACGCCCCCGTATTTGATGACGGCGTACGCCCCCGCGTTGTACGCGGCGAGCATGTTCTCCGTCGGGTTCCCGGGCGCGTCCTTGACGTACTTCGCGAGCGTGCAGTCGTACTTCGCGGCCGATGGAATCGCGTCATTCGGATCCCATACGTCGCGGTCGCCGTCGCCGTCGCCGTCGATTCCGTGCGTGGCCCATGTCCCGGGGATGAATTGCGCAATCCCCTGCGCGGCGGCCGGACTCCTGGCGTCGGGATTGAACCCGCTCTCCTGATACAGCTGCGCGGCGAGAAGTGCCGGATTAATAGCGGTGCACAGATTGCCCCACTTCTGCACGAGCGTCCGGTACGCCGCCGGCACGGACCCCTTGGCCAGGCCGACGGCCCCCTGCCCCACCCCGTTGGCGAGGTTCCCGGCGACCATGTAGACGCCGACCACCAGCACCATGACGAAGCTGAGCCCCGCCCCCACGACGGCGGTCGCCAAGATCCAGCCCTTACGCACCGTCAACCGCCCCTCGCCGCACGGTAATCCGAACGTCAGTGTAGATGCGGAACGCCCACCGCGGAATGATCACTCGCCGCCCCCGGACGGGGATACGGTTGCCGTCGAAGTCCTGCGCCACCCTCATCCACGTACACGAAGGGAGCCCGACGGATGTCCGACATCCCCGCGAACCTCACCTGGGAACGCGCCGCGCCGCCGGAGGCGACCGGGCCGGGCCCCTGGATCGAGCTCGCCTTCGGCGACGACGAACTCGTCTACATCCGCGAGACCAGCGACCCCGAGACCGTCGTCACGACCACCCGGAAGAAGTGGGACGCCTTCGTACTCGGCGTACAGGCAGGCGAGTTCGACCACTTCGTGGAGGGCGTGGAAGACATGTAAGGCGCGAGCCGCGTGGAAGGCATGTGAGGCGCGAAGGGCGCGGAGAGCATGTAAGGCGCGGAGGCCGTAGAGGGACTCCAGGGCGGTGGTCAGCCCTGAGCGGCCGGCCCCGCCGCCTGAGCACCCTTCGCCACACCCCGGGCCCACAGCACCAACGGCACCTGGAGCGGCAGCCGGGCCAGCGCCGCGGCCTTCTGGGGCGCCGGCCGGTGACGCCAGTCCACGGCCATCTGGACGTTCGCGGGGAACACTCCGACGAAGAACGCGGTGGTGGCCAGCGCGGCCACCCGTCTCGTACGCGGCACCGCCACCCCGGCCGCAAGCGCCAGCTCGACGACACCGCTCGCGTACGTCCAGGTCCGCGGCGAACCCGGCAGCGCGCGCGGGACGGTCGCGTCGAACTGCCGGGGCACCGCGAAGTGGGCGACGGCGGCGGAGGCCAACAGGCCCGCGAGCAGCAGGGGTGAGCGTTCCGACCGTGGCACGGTTCCTCCTCGGGGAGCCCGTGAGGGCTGGTGACGGGGCTACCGCGTGAGGTTACTCGAAAGTAAGTAGCCGGAGTCAGGAGGACTCCGCCCCCGTGTACGCCGCGGTCGTCCGGTCCGCCCTCCCCCGGGCGACCTCCTCGGCCTCACCACCGGCGACGGCGGCCGCGTACCATCCCTCGCTGCTCAGCGCGACGAACCGCAGCCCTTCCTCGGTCCCGAACCAGGCCATGGCCTCCTGGGGATCGACGGCCGCGCCGGAGGAGAGGTGGAGGGTGAGCCCGATGAGCGCCATGTCCCAGCCGACACCGACGGCCCCGGGCCCGAACTGCTGCCACTTCTCGTCGTCGTCGGGGGCGATGTGGTCCAGCTCGAAGCGCGTGCCGCCGTCCGCCGCGGGAGTCAGCCGGAGCTCGATCCAGCTGACGTTCCCGTCGAACTCCCAGGTCGCGGTGAACCCCTTCGGCGGATCGCAGCGCTCGACGGTGCCGCCCGCGTTGCCCTCCAGCTGGTACGTGCCCCCGGGCCGCAGCTCGCCGGTGACGGGCAGGAACCAGCGCGGGATCCGCTCGGGATCGGTACAGGCCTCCCACAGGTCCTCGACGGTCGTGTCGTACGTCTGACTGATGGTCACCACGTGGGCCTCACCGGCCTCGATGACACGGCTGCCGACCTGGCGCCGTACGGCGTTGATCTGATGGCTGACGTCGATCATGCGCTGCTCCTTCACTGCATCTGTCATTGCAAGGGGCTGTCGTCGCCGGGACTGCGATCGCCCGGTCTTTCGCCGCCGGGCCGCTCGCGGAGCCGGCGTTCGCGTTTGCCGCGGGCCACCTCGGTGGACAGCGCGTCGAGGTGGGGCGTCCAGAACCGCCGGAAGCGGCCCAGCCAGGCGTCGATGTCGCGCAGGGGGTCGGCGTTCACGGCGTACAGCCGCCGGGCCCCCTCCGGCCGGACCGTGGCGAAGCCGTTCTCCCGCAGGACCTTGAGGTGCTGCGAGACGCCGGGCTGGGATATACCGAACTCCTCCCCGACGATCTCGCTCACCGCCCCGGAGCTCATCTCGCCGTCCGCGAGCAGCTCCAGGATCCGCCGGCGAACGGGGTCTCCGAGTACGTCGAATGCGTGCACAGGACCAACGTATCACCGCACGCTTATATAAGCGTGCGGTACTGGAAAGCGGAGGCCATCGCTCCAGCCCCGGCACGCCCCGCCGCCCCGGCCGGGATAACCTGCACCAGAACAAAACGGGTGGCGTCTACACACCAGGAGACGCACGACCCGGAGGACATCGGCACGACGGACCGGCGCACTCGGGACGGAGTCGGGCTCGATGGACGGGCGGAATCGGCCACCATCAGTTGGCGTTCGCGTAAGAGGGGCTAACGACGGAACCACACCACAGGTTCCGCATCTACTTCATTGCCCGGCGTGACCTGCCGTGATACACAGAGTGACGATACGCCTCCCCGCAGACCGTCCTGCGCCCCCCTGAAGGGTCCCGCGAGCTCCGGTGACAAGGGATTCGTACGAAACCCGCCAATCAATGACGCCAAGTCGACATGCGACAGCATCATTGTCAGCGACAATAGCCGTGACCTCTGCGCAGAGTGGCAGAGGAGGCAGAACAACCCACTAGGGGCGGTGACTTACATGCTTTTCGCAGCCGAAAAGGGCGACATCAACACGATCATCGGCGGAATCGCTCCGGACTGGGGCCCGTTCGGCACCCTGGGCAACGAAGCCCGCGTGATGATCGAGGTCGTGATGGCGGTCGCCATCCTGCTGTGCCTCGGCATCGCGATCTGGGGAGCGGCGAAACAACGTATCGGCGCGACCGCCCTCCGCGACACCTTCAGCGCGGAACAGGGCAAGGGTCTGATCATCGCGGGTCTCACCGGGGTCTTCATCATCGGTTCACTGGGCACGCTCTTCACCATCGTGTACGGCATGGCCGTCTAGGCGGCCGCCGGCCCGGCGTCCACGGACCCGGCCGGGCACACCCGATCCCTCTCCTCCACCCACCCGTCCGTCGTGCCCACCGGCTGAGGTTGCGTTTCCCTGATGTCCAGTCACCACACCGCGCCCGCGCGGAAACCAGCGGGGCTACCGTCGTATCACGCGGTTCAGCATGAGGTTGAGGGGGCGTACGCGGCATGAGTCTCGGCGACGAGCACGGAGCGCGCGGCGAGGACGGCGGGTACGGAGGTACCGGCCAGACGCGCACGCGGCTCCCCGACGGTGCCGGTGACGCCTACGGAGGGGCGCGACGCGGCGGCCGTTCGTCGTCGCGCAGCCTCGTCACGGTGGTGGGTGTCGTGGTCCTCCTGATCGCAGCGATCGCCTTCGCGAACCGCGGAGACGGAGGTTCCGGCTCGGACGACGCCGGAGACGGCGGGAAGGCGGGCTCAGCCCCGACGGCCGCCTCCGGCGAACAACCGGTGAAGACGAAAGCCGGCGGGATTCCGACCGGCTACGCCCACAACGACCAGGGCGCACAGAGCGCGGCGGCCAACTACGCCACAGCACTCGGTTCCGACAGCATGTTCATCACCGCTCAGCGGCACGAGATCCTGCAGACGATCGCCGACCCCGGCGCGCTGGACCGGCTCCGGTCCGGGTTCGACGCGGACTACTCGGCGGCGCTCCTGGCCAAGATCGGCCTCACGAAGGACGGCGACGCGCCCTCGGGCAGCACCTTCGTCAACCGCACGCTGCCGGTGGGCACCAAAGTCACGTCCAGCAGCACCGATACGGCCACGGTCGAAGTCTGGTGCAACAGCCTCTTCGGGCTCACAGGGGAGTCCTCCACCAAGCCCGTGACCAGCGGGTGGTTCACCGTGACCGTGAAGTTGAACTGGGCCGAAGACGACTGGAAGGTCCTGGAGACCAGCCAGAAGACCGGCCCCACCCCCGTCAACGGAGACGACCCCGTCTCCGGGTCCGACGAGATCGGCAAGGCGGTCGAGGAGTTCGGAGGGTTCACGTATGCCCGGTAGCCCGCAGCGCGTGCTCAAGCTCACCGGCGCCGTAGCAGCTGTACAGACCACGGTCGTACTGCTGGCTTCGCAGGCCCACGCGGCTCCAACGCCGACGCCGACACCGACGCCCTCGGAAGACTACTGCTCACAGATCTCGGGTCAGGCTCGCGACTACTGCGAACAAGGCAGCAACAATCGCAGCGGCCCCTCCCTGGACGACCCCACCACAGCCCTCGACCCCCTCGCCTCCCTCGCCAAGGGCTGCGCGAAGGCCGCCTCCTGGACCATCGACAAGCTCAGCGACGCCGTCCAGAACACGGCGACCGTCGACTTCACGAACACCACGTTCCTCCAGCAGTACGCCGTCGTCTTCGCCGCGTCGACCATCCTCACCCTCCTCCTGTGGCTGCTCGCGGTAGCCAAGCGCGCCGTGCGGGGCGTCCCCCTCAGCACGGCCATCGGCGAAGCCATCGGGTTCCTGTGGCTGACGGTCCTGGCCTCGGCCTTCACCCCGCTCATCCTCTACACCGTCGTCTCGGCCACCGACGGCATCGCCGAGGTCCTCGCCAAGACGACCGGCAACCAGACCGACACGTTCTTCGGCAACTTCTCCGGCGCCCTGAACAAGGGCACCGACATCGGCGGCGGCCCGATCATGCTGATCGTGGTCTCCCTCGTGTCGATCCTCGCCGCGGGCGTCCTCTGGCTCGAACTGGTGATCCGCGCCGCCCTCCTCTACGTGGGCGCGCTCCTCGGCACGGTCGTCTACGCCGGCCTCGTCGACAAGAACCTCTGGGGCCACGTCCGCCGCTGGGCCGGCATCATGATCGCCGTCATCCTGGTCAAACCGGTCATCGTGATCGTGCTGGGCCTCGCCGGAGCCCTCTCCGCGGAGGACGGCCCGGACTCCTTCTCCGCCGTCGTCTCCGGCCTCGCGATCATCCTGCTCGCCATCTTCGCCAGCGCGATGATCTACCGCTTCGTCCCCGGCTTCGGCGACGAGATCGCCAACGGCCGCAACAACCGCATCATGCAGGGCGCCGAGGGCAAGGCCGCGGCCGCCATCAGCTCGCCCGCCCACCTCGTCGCCCAGGGCATCAAGACCCACAGCACCCGGGCCGACAACAACGGCGGCGGCAACAGCGGCGCCCGCCCCTCGAACCCCGTCTCCGGCGGCGTCGCGGCCCACAGCTCACGCGGCTCCTCGGGCGGTGGCGGCGGATCGGTCCCCTCCGCACCCCCGCCCCGCTCCAGCCCGATCAACACCCCCCACGCCGGGAACAACCGGAACAGCAACAGCAACGGCAGCAACAACCGCACGGGAGGTGAAGGGCGTTGACGACCGAGTCCCACGTGTCCCATCCGGTCACGCCCCGCCGTACATATCTGATCGGCCGCGCCCGGCCGAGCGCGATCGTCGGCCGCAACCGTGAGTCCGGCGAGATCGGGCTCATCATCGCGGGCGCGTTCCTCGGCATGATGTGCGGCCTGATCGTCCCCGTGCTCTCCGTGCGCATCGTGCTGCTCATGGGCTTCCCGATGCTCGCGCTGGCCGCGGTCTACGTCCCGTACAAGCGGCGGACCTTCTACAAGTGGTTCGAGATCAACCGCAGTTACAAGCGATCGCTCCGCCGCGGCACCGCCTACCGCAGCAACGTCATGGAGTCGGGCACCCACGTCGACGGCCGTGAGGTCGAGGTCGGCCCGCCCCCGGGCATCGGACGCATCTCCTGGCTCGCGGCACCCTTCGGCCCGGACGAGATCGCCGTCCTCCTGCACGCCGACCGCAAGACCGTCACCGCCGCCATCGAGATCGAGGGCCCCGGCGTCGGCCTGCGCGACAGCGAGGACCAGGAAGCCCTCGTCGACCGCTTCGGCACCCTCCTCAAGCACGTCGCCAACGGAGACGGCTTCGTCACCCGCATCCAGATGCTCGCCCGCACCCTCCCCGCCGACCCGGACGCCCACGCCAAGGACGTCTCCGTACGCGGCGACGAGCGGGCACCCGGCTGGCTGCAGGAGTCGTACGAGCAGCTCTCCTCCATGGTGTCGACGAGCAGCGAACAGCACCGCGCCTACCTCGTCGCCTGCATGCACTACTCCCGCGAACTGGCCGCCGAGGCCCAGGCGATGGCCCGCGCCGCCCGCCCCAAGGGCGGCAGGAAGCTCGACAGGGACTCCGGACTCGCCGTCGTCATGGCCCGCGAGCTCACCGACATCTGCTCCCGCCTCCAGGAGGCCGACATCCGGGTACGCCAGCCCCTCGGCCAGGGCCGGCTCTCCTCCCTCGTGCACTCGATGTACGACCCGGACCACCCCATCGACCACATCCAGGCCATGACCAAGCGCAACGCCTGGCCTGCCGAGCTGGACGCCATGGAGCCCACCTACCTCCAGGCCAAGACCCGCGAGTCCTCCACCCGCGCCCCCTGGTGCCACTCCACGGCCTGGGTGAAGGAGTGGCCGATGACCCCGGTGGGCGTCAACTTCCTCGCCCCGCTGCTCGTCCATACCCCGGACGTCATCCGCACGGTCGCCGTCACGATGGACCTCGAACCCACCGAGATCGCCATCGAGCGGATGCTGACCGAGAAGACCAACGACGACGCCGAGGCCAGCCGCCAGGCCAAGATGAACCGCACCGTCGACCCGCGTGACGTCGCCTCGCACAACCGCGTCGACCAGCGCGGCCAGGACCTCGCGAGCGGCGCGGCCGGCGTCAACCTCGTCGGCTACATCACCGTCTCGTCCCGCAACCCCGAGGCGCTCGCCCGCGACAAGCGGACCATCAGAGCCTCGGCCGGCAAGTCGTACCTGAAGCTCGAATGGTGCGACCGCGAGCACCACCGCGCCTTCGTCAACACGCTCCCGTTCGCGACCGGCATCCGGAGGTAGGACTTCATGCGGGATCCGCTGTCCGCCCTCACGGAAGGCTTCACCTCCTTCCTCTTCGGCAAGGTCGAGACGACCCGTCCGCCGGTGCGCACCTCCACCGGCCAGGCCCAGGCCGTCTACCTGCCGACCGCGGCCCCCGGCCTCGGTGACTCCGGCGTCATCATCGGCCGCGAGGTCTACTCCGGGAAGGGCTACATCTACGACCCCTTCCAGCTGTACGGGCAGCAGCTCCCGGCGCCGCACTGGCTGGTCCTCGGCGAGTCCGGCAACGGCAAGTCCGCGCTGGAGAAGACGTACGTCATGCGGCAGTTGCGGTTCAAGGACCGCCAGGTCGTCGTCCTCGACGCACAGGGCGAGGACGGCGTCGGCGAGTGGAACCTCATCGCCCAGGCACTGGGCCTCACGCCCATCCGCCTCGACCCGACCGCCGCCCTGGACATGGGGATCCGGCTCAACCCGCTCGACCCGGCGATCACCACGACCGGCCAGCTCGCGCTGCTCCGGACGATCATCGAGGTCGCGATGGGCCACGGCCTGGACGAGCGCTCCGGCTTCGCGCTGAAGGTCGCGCACGCCTACGTCAACGAGACGATCGTCGACCGCCAGCCCGTTCTGACGGACATCGTCGAGCAGCTGCGCCACCCCGAACCGGAGTCGGCGGAGGCGATGAACGTCGCCATAGACGACGTACGCGCCTGGGGCCTCGACGTCGCCCTGGTCATCGACCGGCTGGTCGACGGTGACCTGCGGGGCATGTTCGACGGCCCGACGACGGTCGGCATCGACCTGGACGCCCCGCTCATCGTCTTCGACCTGTCCCACATCGACCGCAACTCCATCGCCATGCCCATCCTCATGGCGATCGTCGGCGTGTGGCTGGAGCACACCTGGATCCGCCCCGACCGGAAGAAGCGCATCTTCCTCGTCGAGGAGGCCTGGCACATCATCAACAGCCCGTTCGTGGCCCAGCTCTTCCAGCGCCTGCTGAAGTTCGGCCGCCGCCTCGGTCTGTCCTTCGTGGCCGTCGTCCACCACCTGTCCGACGTCGTGGACGGAGCCGCCGCGAAGGAGGCCGCGGCGATCCTCAAGATGGCCTCGACCAGGACGATCTACGCCCAGAAGGCCGACGAGGCCAGAATGACGGGCCGGGTCCTCGGCCTGCCCCGCTGGGCCGTCGAGATCATCCCCTCCCTCACCCCCGGCATCGCCGTGTGGGACGTCAACGGCAACGTCCAGGTCGTCAAACACCTGATCTCCGAGACCGAGCGCCCCCTCGTCTTCACCGACCGCGCCATGACGGAGTCGTCCGCCGACCACCTCGCGGACGACGCCCTGCGCGCCGCCGAGCTGGAGGCCGAGGAGCGGGCCGCGGCGTTCATGGAACAACACCTGAGCGATCTCGACGACTCGTCCGAGTCCACAGTGGCGTAAGCGGCGTAGAGGAGCTGCCCGAGATGAGACCGGACGATCGCGATCGCCACCACGGCGGCGGCCAGGGGGGCGTCCCCGACGGCCTGCTGCTCGGCATCCTGGCCTTCGTCCTCGGCATGACCGTCATGGTGTGGACGGCGACCGGCCTCGCCGGCCTCTTCTCCCACGGCTCCTGGCCCGCCGAGGTCACCTTCCGCAGTACGCCCCTGGCCATACGCCAACTCGTCGCGGCACCCCACGACCTGCCGACCGCCTGGCCCGACACCCCACCGGACCAGCTCTCCGGATACGGGCTCTTCTGGGGCCTGTTCATCGGCCAGCTGATGATCCTGGTCGTCCTCACGGTGTTCGTCCTGGGCACGGTGGCGAGGTGGCGCGCGGGCAGAGCGAGACGCAGGGCACTCGCCCTGGCACCGGAACCGGAACCGGAACCGGATCCGCTGACCAGGGACGAGCCACGCGACATCCCCCGGAGCCGGACGGCGGAACGACCGGAGACGACGCACCCGCCGGTCGAGCACACGGCGGTGCGGCCGACGGAGCCGCCGCTGGAGTCGGTTTCTGTTTCGGTCCCTGTTTCGGTCCCTGTCGAAACCGCCGAACGGGTGGGTGGATGGGAAAGCCCCGCCCCGAGGGGACCGGTCGTGCTGGGCCCGCCCGAGACCCGCCACCCCCTCGCCATCCAGGCGATCCGGGACGCCGACGGCCCCGCCCTCGTCATCACCTCCGACTCCACCCTCTGGTCGAGCACGAAGGACGCCCGCGCGAAACTGGGCCCCGTCCTCCTCTACGACCCCTCCCACCTCTGCGACACCCCGGCCCGCCTCCACTGGTCCCCCTCCGCGGGCTGCGAGGCCAAGGACATCGCGAAGGCCCGCGCGGCGGCGCTCCTCGCCCCGGTCCGCCCAACCGCCCGGATCGACCAGGCGGTCGCCGACACCGCGGAGACCCTCCTCCGCAGCTACCTCCACGCCGCGGCGGTGGACGGCCGCACCATCCGCCACGTCCACCGCTGGGCCCAGGGCGCCCAGGTCCAGGAAGCCGTACGCATCCTCCGTACGAACCCCAAGTCGGCCGCGGGCTCCGCGGGAGAACTCGAGGCGGCCCTCACCTCGCACCCGGAACGCCGTGACATCGCCCAGGAGTTGACGGCCCGAGCGCTCTCCGCACTCTTCACCGTCAACGTCCGGGAAGCATGCACTCCAAACCGAACCGACACCCTCACCTTGGATTCCTTCGTCAACGAAGGGGGCACGCTTTATGTGGTCGGTGAACCCATCGAGGACCCGAGGTCGAACCCCGGCGCCATGCCGCTCCTGACGGCCCTCGCCTCAAGCGTGGTCGAGCGCGGCCGGCGCATGGCCGAACGGTCATCCTCCGGTCGCCTCGACCCACCACTCACCCTCGTCCTGGACGACGTCGCAGCGGTGGCCCCGCTCCCCCAACTCCCGGACCTGCTCGCCGCCGCCGACGGCACAGCCCCGGACCGGGGCCTCCCCACCCTGGCGCTCCTCCGCTCCCAGGAACAGGCCCGCGCCCGCTGGCCCCACCAGGACCTCCCGGTGTGACCCGCGCCGCCTAGGACCCCGCGTACACGAACTCCAGCTCCCGCGCAGCCGCATCCCCTGGCACCGGAACGCTCTCCCCCGTAGGCACGAACCCGAACTTCCGGTAGAAGCCCTGAGCCCGCTCGTTCCGCTCGTGCACGAACAACCGCACCCGCTCCACCCCGGCGTCCTCCCGGGCCCACCGCAGCGCATACCCGAAGAGCCGCTCGGTCAGCCCGCTCCCTCGTACCTCGGGCCGCACGTACACACCCACCAGATGCCCCTGCCGTACGTGGCTCACGGCCCCCAGCGCCCCGACGGCCCCGGCCTCCTCGACCAGCACGACCACGCACCCGACCCAGCGCCCACCGGGCCCCTCGGCGACGACCTGCTGCCGTTCACGCACCCCTTCCGCGGCTCCGGCGGCCCGCTCCCGCCAGAAACCGTCGGGCCGGCCCACCGCGACCTCGTACGTATCGAGAAAGGCCAGATGCGCCACCGGATCACTGAGAGCGGCCAGCGCGAGCTCCTTCACCGCGGGCCACTCCTCGGCCCGTACCGAGCGGATCACGTACTCCTCGCGGACTCCACGGACGTCATCGGCGCGCACATCGGGGTTCATGACGGGCCACCGTAATACCGGGGTACTACGGCCCGCACCCGATATCCGGCCCCCGTCCGACGCCCCGGGCCCGCCGCGCGCCGAGGATCGAAGACATGATCGCGGCAACCGAACTGACCAAACGCTACGGCGACAAGACGGTCGTCTCCGACCTCACCTTCACCGTCCGACCGGGCACGGTGACCGGCTTCCTCGGCCCCAACGGCGCCGGCAAATCCACCACCATGCGCATGATCCTCGGCCTGGACTCCCCGACCCACGGCACCGCCACGGTCGGCGACCGCCCGTACGCCGCCCACCGCGCGCCCCTCCAGGAGGTCGGCGCGCTCCTGGAGGCCCGCTCGGTCCACCCGGGCCGCACCGCCTACCACCACCTGCGCGCACTCGCCCTCACCCACGGCATCCCGCGCGGCCGCGTCGCACACGTCCTGGACCTCACCGGCCTCACCGACGTCGCCGGCCGACGGGTCAAGGGCTTCTCGCTCGGCATGGGCCAACGCCTGGGCATCGCGGCCGCACTGCTCGGCGACCCGGCCACGCTGATCCTCGACGAACCGGTCAACGGCCTCGACCCGGAGGGCGTCCTGTGGATCCGCACCCTCCTCAAATCCCTCGCCGCCGAGGGGCGTACGGTCTTCGTCTCCTCCCACCTCATGAGCGAGATGGCCCTGACCGCCGAGCACCTCATCATCATCGGCAGGGGACGGCTGCTGGCCGACACCACCGTCGACACGTTCGTCCGCGAATCGGGCGCGGGCACCGTCAAGGTCGTCACCCCCGAGGCGGGCCGCCTCACCCAGCTCCTCGCCGCCCCGCACGTCGACGTGAGCAGTTCCGCCTCCGGCACCCTCGACGTCCGCGGCACGGACGCCGAACACATCGGCCGCACCGCCGCCGCCCACGGCATCCCCCTCTTCGAACTCACCCCGCACGCGGCCTCCTTGGAAGAGGCCTTCATGGACCTGACCCGCGACTCCCTCGAATACACCGCCCACCTGGAGCAGGCATGACCACCCTCGCCCCCGCCACCGCCCCCGCCCCCGGTCCCGCCCTCAGCCCGGCCCGGGTCCTGCACTCCGAGTGGCACAAGCTGTGGACGGTCCGCTCGACCTGGATCATGCTCGCCGCCTCGACCGTCCTGACCATCGCCGGCGGCATCGCGATCGGCGCGTCCTACGAGTCGGGCCAGGCCGCGGACTTCGCCCTCGACCCGGTCCAGTTCCTGCTCTTCGGCACCCAGTTCTCACAGATCATCCTGGCCGTCGTCGGTGTCCTGTTCATCGCGGGCGAGTACAGCACGGGCATGGTCCGCTCCACGATGGTGGCCGTACCCCGCCGCGTACCGGTGCTGTGGTCCAAGGCCGGTGTCGTCGCCGGCGTCGTCTTCACCACCACACTCACCACCCTCGTCGTGACGTTCACCAGCGGCCAGCTCTTCCTCGACGGCACGGACAAGGAACTGTCCCTCACCGACCGGGGCGTCCTCGGCACCCTGCTCGGCAGCGCGGCGGGACTGACCGCCCTCGCCCTCGTCGGCCTGGGCCTAGGCGCCCTGCTCCGCTCGGTGCCCGGCGGCATCACGGCCTTCATCGGAGGAGTCACGGTCCTCCCGGAGGTGCTCAGGATGTTCCCGTACGACGTGCTGGACTCCGTCGCCAAGTACTTCCCAGGCAGGGCCACCGAGGGTCTGATGACCCTCCACGACACACCGGACTACGCGACCACGGGCCCCGCACTCCTCGCCCTCACCCTGTGGACGGTGGCGATCCTGGGCACGGCGACAGTCCTCCTGCGACGACGTGACGTGTGACGGCTCCCCTCCCGAACGGCCCCCGTACGAGGATGGATCCGTGACGGAGAAACGGCACCGGAACCGGGCCCGTCGTGACCAGGCCCGCCGGGATCAGGCCTGGCGCGACCAGGCGTGGCGGGACTGGTCACCGCAGGGCGCCCGGCAGCAGCCGGTGACCCGCCGGCTGCACCGCCTGAACCGCCGACTGCGCACCTTCGACCGGCGCCGCCCGCTGGTGTGGGACGCCGTGTTCACCGGCTTCTTCCTGACCGTGGCCCTCAACGACCTCCTCGGTGGCGGCTGGCGGAACATCACCGAGAACCCGCAGGCCCCGAACTGGCTGCTCATCGCCCTGTCACTGGGCTTCACCGTCCCGCTCATGTGGCGCCGCACCCACCCCGTGGCGGTCCTGCTGACGATGCTGCCGCTCGCCGTCGTCAACTCCTGGACCGGCACCGACCTCCAGGCGGGCCTGATCATCCTGGTCGTCGCGTTCAACATCGCGGTGCACACCCGCCTGCGCACCCTGCTGTGCTGCTGCGCCCTGACGATGGTGCCGATCATCGTGGACGCGCTTCGCCACCCCGCCGAACAGGGCGCCGACCAGACCATCGTCCCGCAGGCGACCCGCCTCGCCATGATGGCGATCATCGGCATCTCCTACCGCACCCGCCAGGAGTACCTCGCCTCTCTCGTCGAGCGCGCCCGCCAACTGGAGGTCGAACGGGACCAGCAGGCCAGGCTCGCCACCGCCGCCGAACGCGCCCGCATAGCCAGGGAGATGCACGACATCATCGGCCACAACCTCTCGGTCATCACCAGCCTCGCGGACGGCGGCTCGTACGCCGCCGCGAAGAACCCCGAACGTGCCGTCCAGGCGCTGACCGCCATCGGCGGCACCAGCCGCCAGGCGCTCGGCGAGTTACGCCGTCTCCTCGACGTCCTGCGCACCGAACCCCCGGAAGCCGACACCTCGGACGCCGGACCCCACCCTCTCGAAACGGCTCCCCAGCCCTCCCTGGCCGACCTCGACCACCTCCTCGACGGAGTACGCTCCGCCGGCCTCCCCGTCCGTTCCACCGTCCAGGGCCCCACCGCCACTCTCTCCCCGGGCCGCCAGCTCACGGTCTACCGGGTCGTCCAGGAAGCCCTCACGAACACCCTCAAACACGGCGGCCCCGAAGCCGAGTCGACCGTCCGGATCTCGTACGGGGACGGGGGCGCCGTCACCGTGACGGTGACCGACACCGGCGTGGGCGCAGGGGCCCACGACAACGGCACCCGGGGCAGCGGCCTCACCGGAATGCGCGAGCGAACCGCCTTGTACGGCGGCACACTTGAGTCCGGCCCCCTGCCGGAACAGGGCTGGCACGTCCGCCTTCACCTACCGGAGGAAACGGCGCAGTGACCACCGTGCTCATCGTCGACGACCAGTCGCTCCAGCGCTTCGGCTTCCGCATGCTCGTGGAGAGCCAGGACGACATGACGGTCCTCGGCGAGGCCGCGAACGGCGGCGAGGCGGTTCGGATGACGGCCGAGCTGCGTCCCGACGTGGTCCTGATGGACATCCGCATGCCCGGCTTCGACGGCATCGAGGCGACCCGCCGCATCACCACCGCCGGGAACCGCACCCGCGTCCTCATCCTGACCACCTTCGACCTGGACGAGTACGCGTACGCCGGCCTGCGAGCGGGCGCTTCCGGCTTCCTCATCAAGGACGCGCAGCCCGAGGAACTCCTAGCCGGCATCCGAGCGGTCGCCACAGGCGACGCGGTCGTGGCCCCGAGCCTGACCCGGCGCCTCCTCGACGCCTACGCCGAACACCTGCCTTCAGGGCCGACAACCTCGGACGCATCCCCTGCGGCCGACCCCCGTCTCACCTCCCTGACGGACCGCGAACGCGAGATCCTGACGGTGATCGGCCAGGGCTGGACGAACTCGGAGATCTCCGCACGCCTACACCTCGCCGAATCGACGGTGAAGACCCATGTGAGCCGCATCCTCGCGAAGACCGGCTCCCGAGACAGAATCCAGGCGGTGATCCTGGCGTACGACACGAAACTGGTCCGCCCGTCCTGACCTGTCTGGAGCTGTCTGGGGCCGTCTGGAACTGCCTGCAAAGAATCCGAACGCGAAAAAGCCCCCGCACCGAAGTGCGGGGGCTTTCCCATTAAAATTTGTTCGGCGGCGTCCTACTCTCCCACAGGGTCCCCCCTGCAGTACCATCGGCGCTGTAAGGCTTAGCTTCCGGGTTCGGAATGTAACCGGGCGTTTCCCTCACGCTATGACCACCGAAACACGGTGAAACTCTGATTCAAACAACCGCACCACACCCCCCTGTGGCCAGACAAAAAGGGGTGCAGG
>NZ_BMVY01000005.1 GCF_014650955.1 Streptomyces tauricus | reverse complement strand
ACCGGGCGGCGTCGGCGTGCGCTGGCCGCCGCGGCGGAGCGCGCGGCGGCTCAGGAGGCGGGGCCTCGCGCGGTGTTCGCGCTGCCGCCCGCCGAGGCGGACCGCTCTCCCGACTACGCGGCGCAGTTCACCGAGGGCCATGGCCACGGTCAGGCACCGGCCGGCGGCGGACGCCATGACGTTGCCCTGCGCGATCCTGCCGACGATCACACTCCGCCCCAGCCGCATCCGGTGCAGGCGCCCAGCGGACGCCGCCGGGCTCGGCAGGCCGCGGGCGAGGCAGCCGCCGTCAACGCGGGCACAGGCGCGGGCGCGGGTGCGGGCGCTGGCAATGTGACGCCGGATGGGGCGGCCGGGGTTTCCGGGCAGCAGCCGATGCCGGGCCATCTGCCTCCCGCGCAAGCCGTTCCGGCGGAGGGCGCGCCCGCTCAACCCGTCCCCGGCCAGGCCGTTCCCGGGCAGCCCGCACCCGCGTCCGTATCCGTACCCGCTCAGGGCAACCCGCAGCACGGCGCCCCTTCGGCCGTTCCCGCCATGGGGCAGGCCGTGCCCCCGCAGGGCGTCCCCCAGCCGGTCGCCCCCGGGCAGGCCCTCCCGCCGCAGGCCGGGCCCCTCCCCGGTCAGGCCCTGCCGCCGCAGGCCGCCCCCGGTCAGGTCTCCCCGGCCGGCCTCGCCGGACTGGTGGCAGGCGTGCCGGCCGAGGGCGTCCCGGGGCATGCCGGAGTCCCAGCGCCCGGCACGCCTGCCCAAGGCACCCCGGTAGGCACCCCGGTGGCGGGTCCCGCCCAGCCGCAACCGCAACAGCAGACGCCCGCGGCCGGGATCCCGAACGCGGACCCGACCGCGCCCCCTCAGCCCTGGCCCGGCGCGGCCGACACCTCCGGCGCCGGAGTACCCGTACAGCCGGATGCCGCCGCCGCGTCGCAGCCGTGGCCGGGCACGGCCGATACGTCGGCCGCTCCTGAGCCCGCGGCGGCCCCGGAACAGCCGCGCGTCGCGCAGCCCCTCCCCGCGGAGGCGGCGGCGCCTCCCATCGACCCCAACTCGACGCAGGGCCGGGCGATCAGCGTCCGCACGCTCGGGCAGGGTGTCCCGTTCGGCCGCCGCATGATCGACGCCCAGCAGGCCAAGCAGCCCGGCCGGACGGCGGCGCCCGCCCCCCAGGCCCCCGCACAGCCGCAGGCCCAAGCACAGGCTCAGGCGCAGCCCGTGGCGCAGGGGGGAGCCGCGCCGCAGCCGCAGGCACCGACGCCTCCCCCGCACGCGACCAACGGCTCCGGGCGGCGCCGCAAGCTCGGCACGCGGCCCGATCCCGTGGCCGAGCAGACGGACACGGCGGCGCGCTCGCACCCGGGCGCCGGCGGCCAGCAGTCCCGGCTCGCCCACGCCACCGAGGGCACCGGCCGTTCGTACGCCATAGGAGCACCGGACCAGAACGCCGACGAAGGCCCCGAGCCGCTCGACGGTCCCGGCGGTGCGGTGGAGGTCGCGAACCAGCCCCACCCGCAGCCGATGGACGACGAGCTGCCCCCGGAGCCGCTGGACAACCCGCGCCGGCTGCTGGTCTGGCCCGCGCCGGACATCACCACACAGCAGGCACTGAGCGACCGCGGCTACCGGCCCGTCATCGTGCACTCACGCGAAGAGGTCGACGCGCAGATCGCCGCCTTCCCGGCCGCTCTGTTCGTCGACCCGCTCACCGGCCCGATCACGCGCACGGCCCTCCAGTCGCTGCGCCAGGCCGCCGTCGCCGCCGAGGTGCCGGTCCTGGTGACGGCCGGTCTCGGTCAGGCCACACGTGAGGCGGCGTACGGAGCCGACCCCGCCGTACTCCTCAAGGCGTTGGCGCCGCGCGACAGCGAGCAGCATCCGCCGCGTGTCCTCCTCATCGAGGAGCACGCCGAGATCGCGCTCGCGCTGACCTCGACGCTGGAGCGGCGCGGCATGCAGGTCGCGCGGGCCTCGTCCGACGAGGACGCCGTCACGCTGGCCGGGCAGATGCGGCCGAACCTGGTGGTGATGGACCTGATGCAGGTACGCCGCCGACGCGCCGGGATCGTCGACTGGCTGCGCGCGAACGGCCAGCTCAACCGCACCCCGCTGGTCGTCTACACCGCGGCCGTCGACCCGAGCGAACTGCCGAGGCTGGCCGCGGGGGAGACGGTGCTGTTCCTGGCCGAGCGCTCGACAAGCGCCGAGGTACAGGACCGAATCGTGGATCTGCTGGCTCGCATCGGCACGAACTGAGCGTCGGCACGAACTGAGCGTCGGCTCAACCAGGCGTACGCACAAACGGGTTGGGGCGTTGTTTCACGTGAAACAACGCCCCAACCCGCCTATATCGCCTGCTCTGGCTATCAAGCTCTCCGGCTGTCGGGCTGTCAGAGCTGTCAGAGCTGGGTGACGTCCAGCTCGCCCGCCGCGTACTGCCTGCGCAGCACCTTCTTGTCGAACTTGCCGACGCTCGTCTTCGGCACCGACGCGATGATCGTCCAGCGCTCGGGAAGCTGCCACTTGGCGATCTTGCCCTCGTCGGCGAGGAAGGACCGCAGGGTGTCGAAGTCGGCGCTGGCGCCTTCCTTCAGCACGACGGTGGCGAGCGGGCGTTCGCCCCACTTGTCGTCCGGGACGGCGACGACCGCCGCCTCGGCGACCTCGGGGTGGGCCATGAGGGCGTTCTCCAGGTCGACCGAGGAGATCCATTCGCCGCCGGACTTGATGACGTCCTTGGCGCGGTCGGTGAGGGTCAGGAAGCCGTCGGGGCTGATCGTGCCGACGTCGCCGGTCTTGAGCCAGCCGTCCTCGCTGAACTTGTCGTCGGGGCGCAGGACTTCGGCGCCCTGACCGCCGTAGTACGCGCCCGCGATCCAGGGGCCGCGCACTTCCAGCTCACCTGCGGACTCGCCGTCCCAGGGCAGCCGCTCGCCGCCAGGACCGGTCAGCCGGGGCTCGACACCGGCGGGGAAACGGCCCTGGGTGAGCCGGTACGCGAACTCCTCGTCCGAGCCCACCTCCACCTGGGCCGGCGGCCGGGCGATCGTGCCGAGCGGTGAGGTCTCCGTCATGCCCCAGGCGTGACAGACGCGCATGCCCAGCTCGTCGAACGCCGTCATGAGGGCGGGCGGACAGGCGGAGCCGCCGATGGTGACCTGGGTCAGCGAACTCACGTCACGCGGCTTGCCCTTGAGCTCCGCGAGCAGGCCCTGCCAGATGGTGGGTACGGCGGCCGCGTGCGTCGGACGCTCGCGCTCGATCATCTCGGCGAGCGGTGCGGGCTGCAGGAAACGGTCCGGCATCAGCACGTTCACGCCGGTCATGAACATCGCGTGCGGCAGACCCCAGGCGTTCACATGGAACTGCGGAACCACGACGAGGGACGTGTCCCCGTCGGTGAGCCCCATGGACTGCGTCATGTTGACCTGCATCGAGTGCAGGTAGATGGAGCGGTGCGAGTAGATGACACCCTTGGGGTCGCCGGTCGTACCGGAGGTGTAGCACATGGCCGCGGCCTGGCGTTCGTCCAGCGCAGGCCAGTCGTAGCTGTCCGGCTTGCCCGCGATCAGCTCCTCGTACTCGTGCACCTGGACGGTCGCCCCGTCGAGCAGCGAGCGGTCACCTGGACCGGAGACGACCACGTGCTCGACCGACTTGAGGTGCGGGAGCAGCGGCGCGAGCAGCGGGAGCAGCGAACCGTTGGCCACGATGACCCGGTCGGCGGCGTGGTTGACGATCCAGACGAGCTGCTCAGGAGGCAGCCGGAGATTCAATGTGTGGAGGATCGCGCCCATGGCCGGGATCGCGTAATACGCCTCGACGTGCTCGGCGTTGTTCCACATCAGCGTCGCGACCCGGTCGTCGTCCCGCACTCCGAGGTCGTCGCGCAGGGCGTGCGCCAGCTGTGCCGTCCGTGCCCCGATCTCGGCGAACGACCGCCGGTGCGGCTCGGCCTCACCGGTCCAGGTGATCACCTGAGATGACCCGTGGATCGTCGACCCGTGTGTCAGGATCCTAGAGATCAGCAGCGGTACGTCCTGCATCGTGCTCAGCACGGCGTCCTCCCGGGGGCGACATTGCCTACGCGGTAGTAAGGGTTGGGCTGATTCTGCTCACATACCGCGCGGTATGTCACTACTACGGGGTGATCGATCACGTCACGGCACGGATTGCTTGCCCGGTCCCGCCCGCTGTGCTTCCACCGCGCCGCTCAGCGCACGGGGCCCAGCTCAGGGTCCTCACGGAGCTTGCCCAGCGCACGCGACACGGCCGACTTGACCGTCCCGATCGACACGCCCAGCACCTCCGCCGTCTGCGCCTCGCTCAGGTCCTCGTAGTACCGCAGGACGACCATGGCCCGCTGCCGCGCGGGCAACTTCATGATCGCGCGCCACATCGCGTCGTGCAGTGCCTGCTGCTCCGCCGGGTCCCCGGCCGGCGGAGCCTGCGGCTCCGGCAGTTCGTCGCACGCGAACTCGTCGACCTTCCGCTTCCGCCACTGCGACGTCCGCGTGTTCAGCAGCGCCCGGCGCACATAGCCGTCGAGCGCCCGGTGGTCCTCGATCCGCTCCCAGGCGACATACGTCTTGGTGAGGGCGGTCTGCAGCAGGTCCTCCGCGTCGCACGGGTTCGCGGTCAGCGAGCGCGCGGTGCGCAGCAACACAGGTTGGCGAGCCCTTACGTACGAGGAGAACGACGGGTACGCATGGGTCCGCGTCGCCACGTTCGAAGCGCTGGTGCAGACGGATGTGGTCATGGCTCCACGCTAGGATCGCCCCCTACTCCAGCGGATCGGCCGCAGGTCCCGAAGCCTTGTCCGCCTCAGGTTGTAGGAGGGGGGCAGGCCCCACCTCCTGAAGGTGGACACGAGGCTCAGGACCCCTGAGGGTTCGCCCCTGAGAGACGGGCCCCCGCGCACTCCCAGCGCAGTAGCCCGCACCCGGGCGTGATGCCGGAGTAGTACGACCGCGCACCAGAGCAGCCCCGGACGTCACTCCGGCGACTCAGCCGATGCGCGCGACCGGCGCGTGCATCAGATTGCGGTCGATCAGCAGCGTCCGGCCGCCGTGCCGTTCCTTTACGTTCCCCGCGTACTGGTGGATGCGCCGCGCGGGCGCCCACGCGGTCTTCTTGAGCACGGGCTCGCTGTTCAGCCCGTTCTTCACACCCCAGCGCGCGAACCACACCACCGCCGGCAGGTCCCGCACACCGGCCCGCCGCGACAGCTCCATGTGACGGACGCCCGACGCGGCGCTGCTGTAGAACCCCGGCAGATACCCCTGCCGCGACACCTGCCGGTTCCACCCCCGTACGAACAGGAGCGTGGTGCGCGCACACTTCTTGTTCCGGTATTCGTAGGCCTCCATGTCCAGGAAGAGCGGGCTGCCGGGCCGCATACCGAGCGCCGTCGCCCTCTTCACCGCGTCGCGGGCCTCCGCCGTCCCCTGCTTCCAGGGATGGCGCCCGATCCGTACGTTCTTCTTGTGCCGTGCGAACACACAGGTCGACTGCGAGCCCACGTACAGCGGCAGCACCCGCCAGCCCTGGTCCCGCACCGTCCGCATCCAGCGGTGGCTCAGATGGGGCTGTGACCGGCAGGCCCGCCCGCGACCGCCGAAGTAGACACCCACCGCCCGGTACGGGGACGCCCGCCACCGCCGCATGGTGTCCGCGGAAGGCGCCCGGCACGTGTCGAACGCCCGCCCCTTGAACGTGAGCGCCTTGGGTCTCACGCCGTACTCCCGGGTCCCGGGCTCCCGGTCAGGGGAACCCACCGGAGCGACAGCACCCGGCGACCAGGACCCCGCCTCCGCCGGTGGTGCCGCCGTGAGCCCCAGCAGGAGCAGCACGAACCCGAATCCGACGATCATCTTGTGACATCGCAGCCAACGCATAGGCCGAGTCAACGGCCCCGTCCACGATGTCGGGCCCGGACACGCGCCACGTTCATCCGTCCGCCCCGCAATCAGCCCCGATCGTCCGAACCGGGGACCGGGCGAACCCCTGGATCAGCCCCGGTCGTCCGAACCCAGGATCAGTCCCGAGGTCGGAACACCCGTCCCCGCCGTCACCAGCACCCGACGGGCTCCCGGTATCTGGTTCACGGACGAACCGCGCAGTTGCCTGACCCCTTCCGCCACTCCGTTCATCCCGTGCAGATACGCCTCCCCGAGCTGCCCTCCGTGTGTGTTCAACGGCAGCCGCTCCTCCGCCACGAAGTCCGCCGCCTCACCCGGCTTGCAGAACTCGAACTCCTCCAGCTGGGTCAGCACGAACGGCGTGAAGTGGTCATACAGGATCCCGACGTCGATCCCGGCCGGCGTCAGCCCCGACGTACGCCACAGCTGCCGCGCCACCACGCTCATCTCCGGCAGCCCCGTCAGATCGTCCCGGTAGAAGCTGGTCATCTGCTCCTGGGCCCGCCCCGCGCCCTGCGCCGCCGCGACGATCACGGCCGGCGGACGCGGCAGGTCGCGCGCCCGCTCCACCGAGGTGACGACCAGGGCCTGCCCGCCGTCGGTCTCCTGGCAGCAGTCGAGCAGCCGCAACGGCTCGACGATCCAGCGGGACGCCGCATGATCCGCGAGCGAGATCGGTCTGCCGTGGAAGTACGCCGCCGGGTTGGTCGCCGCGTACTTCCGGTCGACGACCGCGACCCGCCCGAACGCCTCGGAGGTCAGCCCGTACGTGTGCAGATAGCGCTGGGCCGCCATCGCCACCCAGGACGCGGGTGTGAGCAGTCCGAAGGGCAGCGCCCAGCCGAGGGCCGCACCCTCGGCGGACGGCACCCGGCGCTGGACCCCGGAGCCGAATCTCCGCCCCGACCGCTCGTTGAAAGCCCGGTAACAGACCACCACCTCGGCCAGCCCCGAGGCCACCGCCAGCGCCGCCTGCTGGACGGTCGCGCAGGCCGCCCCGCCGCCGTAGTGGATCCGGGAGAAGAACGACAGCTCCCCCATGCCGGCCGCCTGGGCGACGGTGATCTCGGGGCTCGTGTCCATCGTGAACGTCACCAGGCCGTCCACATCGCCCGGTGTGAGCCCCGCGTCGTCCAGCGCGGCCCGCACCGCCTCCACCGCGAGCCGCAGCTCGCTGCGCCCCGAGTCCTTGGAGAACTCGGTCGCCCCTATCCCGACGACGGCCGCCCGTCCGCCGAGGCTGTCCCTCGTCCGCACGCTCATGACCGGCCCTCCGGTAGGGCCGCGGTCGCCTCCGGGCTGGGCGCGATCGCCTCCCGGGTGATCGCGGTCGCCTCCGGGGTGGTGTCCGTCGTCGTCCGCTGCACCGGCTCCGGCCCCGACCCCGGCACCGTGACCGTCACCGTGCCCGTGACGTGCTTGCCGAGGCTGTTGGCGCCGATGACCCGGACCGTCGCCGTGTCGCCCCGGACGTCCTCCACCACCCCGGTCAGCACCATGGTGTCGCCCGGGTGATTGGGGGCGCCCAGTCTGATCGCCACTCTGCGCAGCACGGCCCGGGGCCCGAAGTGGTCCGTGATGTAGCGCCCGACCAGCCCGTTGGTCGTCAGGATGTTCATGAAGATGTCCGGCGAGCCCTTCTGTCGTGCCGCTTCGGCGTCATGGTGCACGTCCTGGTAGTCGCGCGACGCGATCGCCCCGGCGACGACCAGCGTGCGGGTGATCTCGATCTCCAGCGGTGGCAGCACGTCGCCGACCCGCGTCGGCCCGACCTCGGTGGTCATGCGTCCCCCTCACCCTCTCCCTCACCGTGCACGATCGACTCCCCCAGCTCCTGGAGCAGTTCGCTCCCGCACCCCAGGTACGCGTCCAGCTGCCGTCCCCACAGGAAGTGCCGATGCACGGGGTGCTCCAGGTCGGCCCCCATACCGCCGTGCAGATGCTGCCCCGCGTGGACGACACGGTGGCCCGCCTCGGACGCCCACCAGGCGGCGGTCAGCGCGTGCGCGGCATAGTCCAGCCCTTCGTCCCGCCGCCAGGCCGCCTCGTACGCCGTGACCCGTATCGCCTCGGTGTCCATATGCGCGTCTGCCGCCCGGAGTTGAACCCCTTGCTTGGCCGCGAGCGGCTGTCCGAACTGCTCGCGGGTGTTGGTGTACGCCACGGCTCTGGCGACCGAGCCCGCGCACACGCCCGCCTGGAGCCCCGCGAAAGCGGTACGAGCGGTGGCCAGCACGTCGTCGTACATTTCGCCGTACATGTCGTCGTACGCGTCGACGCCGCCGAGTTGTTCGGCCGGTGTGGCGTCCAGGGTCAGGCGTCCGGCCGACCACGGCGCCGTCAACTCGACGGGCTCACAGCGGGCGTCGGCGGTCCGTACGAGCCACAACCGGTGTTCCTCGTCGGCGACCAGCACATGCGTGGCGTCGCGGAGCCACGGCACCACGGGGGCCACCCCACTCAACTCGCCGCTCCCACCGGCCCGTACCGCGCTGTCGGACAGGGCGCCGGTCATCACGACCGAGCCGTCCGCGATCCCCGGCAGCAGTCGTTCCCGCTGTTCCGCCGAGCCGTGCGCCGACACCGCCAGCAGCCCGTAGACACAGCTCGCGGCGAACGGCACCTGGGCCGTCGTCCGCCCCTGCTCCTCCAGGAGGAGCACAAGACCGAGGAGCCCGATGTCCTCGACGGCGGCCGGCAGCCCCGCCTCGCACAACGCCTTCCACAGTTCCCCGTCGCTGCACGTCCCCACGGCAGTCAGCCGTTCGTGCGTGGACAGGTCGCCGAAGATCCGCGCGGCCAGATCGCGGGCCGCCGTCTGCTCCTCCGTCGGCGTGAAGTCCATCAGCCCCCGCTCCCCTCGACCGCGCGGAAGACCGGCAGCTCCAGCTCCTCGTCCACCCGCTCGAACTCCAGCCGCACCGGCATCCCGATCCGCACGCGGTCGTGCGGCACCCCCACCACATTGCTGATCATCCGGACGCCCTCGACGAGTTCGACCAGCCCCACCGCGTACGGAGGGTCGAAGGCCGGGAAGGGCGGGTGATGCATCACCACGTACGAGTAGACGGTCCCCTCGCCGGTCGCCTCGACCGTGTCCCACTCCAGGCAGCCGCAGGAGTTGCACCCCGGCAGCCAGGGGAAACGCAGGGTCTCGCACTTCTCGCAGCGCTGGATGAGCAGTTGGTGCCGGGACACGCCCTCCCAGAAGCCGGCGTTGTCCCGATTGACGACGGGGCGGGGCCGCTTGGGGCGGGAGGCCGTCGTGGCCTCACCGGTGGACACCGAGGCATCCCTGGTGGGTGTCAGGGCTTCCCCCGTGGGCGTCGAAACCTCCCTGCTGGGTGCCAGGGCCTCACCGGCCTCCGCCACCGCCTGCCTGGCTGCTGTCGCCGCTCTGCCCGCCGCGCCGTCTCTCCGGCGCCGCCCAGCAGGTACGTACTTGAGGATCCGGAACCGGTGCGTCCCCGCCGGCTCGCCCCCTGCCCGTACATCCGTCCGCGTCGTGACGAAGTACCCCGTGCCCAGCTTGGTCGTCTTGCGCTCGGAGACCGACTCGATCACCGAGTCGAAGGTGATCCGGTCCCCCGGCCGAAGTGGCCGCAGATACTCCTGCTCGCAGTCGGTGGCGACAACCGAGGTGTACCCGGCGGCGTCCAGCAACCCGAGCATCTCGACGTACGCCTCCGAGCGTCCCCCGTGGCCGGAGAGTCCCCCCATCGTCCAGGCCTGGAGCATGGTGGCCGGCGCGACGGCGTCCGCTCCCGCATACGCCGGATTCGTGTCCCCCATCGCCTCGCACCAGTGCCGGATCATCGGTTCGTTGACCAGGTCCTTGCCGACGCCTCCGACGGCCGTCAGCCCCTCGTACGTCTTCAGCCGCGCGTGGATGTCCTCGTATCGCCCCTCGGTCACGTCCATTCGCCCCTCGGTCACGTCCATGGACGCCGTCCCCGCCCCGGACGCGGACCTCTCCCCGGACGCGGCCGTCTCGCCCGGCACGGCCCTCCCGCTCACCGCCGCCCCCTCGTCATCCCGAGCCGCATCGTCGCCACGATCTCCCGCTGCACCTCGCTCACCCCGCCCCCGAACGTGTTGATCTGCGCCGCCCTGTTCATCCGCTCCAGCTCGCCGTCCCCGAACACACCCGGCGAACCGGACCGGATCAGCGCGTCCGATCCGACGATTTCCTGACACATTCGATACACCGCGACGGCTGATTCGGTTCCCACGACTTTCACGCCGCTGGCATCGCCGGGGGCCAGCCGGCCGGCCCCCACATCGCCCACCAAACGCCAGTTGAGCAGGCGCGTTGCCGCGAGCCGGGCATGTACCTCGGCCAGCCTCGAACGCACCCACGGCTCGTCAACCCTGCGCCGCCCCGTCACCGGATCGGGGACGCGGGCCGCGGCCAGGGCGGCCAGGTAGAAGTCCTCGGCCTGCATACCGATGGCGGCGAGTGCGACCCGTTCGTGGTTCAGCTGGTTGGTGATGAGCCCCCAGCCGCCGTTCTCCTCGCCGACCAGGCGGGAGACCGGGACCCGGATCCCGTCGTAGTACGTGGCCGTCGTGGTCAGCCCGCCCACTGTTTCGATCGGTGTCCACGAGAACCCGGGCGCGTCCGTGGGGACCAGCAGGATCGAGATGCCCTTGTGTTTCGGCGCGTCGGGGTCCGTACGGCAGGCGAGCCAGATCCAGTCGGCGTGTTGGGCGTTGGAGGTGAACACCTTCTGCCCGTCGACGATCCACTCATCACCGGGGCCGGGGCCTTCGTCGAGTTCCGCGCGCCTCTCTGGCCCTTCGCGCTCCCCACGGCCAGGGTCCCCGTCCCCGTCGCGGGCGCCGCCCCCGTCCCCGTCCCCGTCCCCGGCACCAGCGCTTGGGGCACGGCCGCCGCCCCGCACGGCCCGAGTCCGTAGCGAGGCCAGATCCGTACCGGCGGACGGCTCGCTGTATCCGATCGCGAACACGAGCTCTCCGCGCAGGATCCGCGGCAGGAAGAAGTCCTTCTGCTCTTCGGTCCCGTACTTCATGAGCGTCGGCCCGACCGTGTTCAGCGTGACCATGGAAATCGGGGCGCCCGCCCGGCAGGCCTCGTCGAAGAACACGAACTGCTCGTCGGCGCCCCGCCCCTGGCCTCCGTAGGCCTCCGGCCAGCCGATACCGAGCCATCCGTCGGCGCCGATCCGCCGCAGCAGTGCCCGTCGCCTCGCGGAGTCCAAACCGGAACCGGCAGCCACACCGGCACCGGCACCGGCAGGGGCAGGGGCAGGGGCAGGGGCCGGGGCAGGTACAGAGGGAGGTCCGTCCGGCATGAGTCCCCGGAAGTACGAACGGAGTTCGGCGCGTAGGCGTCGCTGGCGTTCGGTGGGGACGAGATGCACGACGACGGCCCTCCCGGACCTCGTACGAACAAGGGTTTCTGACTGTCCGTCAGATACATCCCACTGTCAAGGTTCAAGGTCGCGCACCGCAGTTGACGCAGTCGACACACGCGCCGCACTCGACACACTCAACGCATTCGACACACTCACCGCACACGGCAGGAGTGCAGGCGCAAACGTCTGCGCGGCGATGCCGAAGCATCGCCGCGCAGACGTGTTACCACCCCACAAAGCACCCCACCAAGGAGGCACACGGCCGTCGGGGGTCTCCAGTCCCCGGCGGCCGCCGGCTCACCAGAGGTGGGTGAAGTTGACGGCGACGGTCTCGTTCGACTGGTCGATGGCCGTGAACGCGGAACCGTTCACCTGCGCCGTGTTGCTCTGGTTCGAGGCGCCGGAACCGACGGCCTGCTGCTGCGTCGTGGACGAGGTGCCGTAGTTGTCGCCCCCGACTCCGCTGCCACCGACAGTCGCCACCGCGGCGTTCGATCCGTTGTCCGCGAAAGAGCCGTTGTCGGCCGCTGCCACTCCCGAGAAGAGGGCGGCGGCGAGCGGCAGGGCTGCCGCGGCGGCGAGAACGCGGGCGGTACGGATGCTTGCCATGTCTGTTCCTCCAGGAAGCGAGAAGTACAGGCCGGTCACGACCGGCTGAGTACGGCTGGATCCGGGGCAGTTGGCCGACCACCTCGGTGTCGTTCACGACGTCGCGAGATCAGAATTGCCCACCGAATCCCCGGCGAACCACCCCGGAAGCCGCTATTCGCTCGCAAGCGTGAGTACATGTCGATAAACCCCCTTCGCGCCACCGAAACCGCAGTTCAGGGCAGTGCGGGCAGTGCGGGCAGCTCAATCCCATACACCGCAAGGGGCGAAGCGTTTCGTCACTTTTTCAGCCAATCTCTCCGGGCCGGTTCCACAGCGCCCCTCGCAGGCCACCGGAGCCCGGACCCTGCACCGCCCCCGCAGCTCTGCCCCCTCCTCACGCCTCCCGGCCCCTTCCTTTTTTCGAACACCCGTACGAACATGGAGGGCATGGCCACCATCGACCGGCAGGCCACGACGCTGGCCCTCGCTCACGCCCTGTCAGCCGCCGAACGCGGACTGGCCGTCATCCCGCTGTCCCGGACCAAGCTCCCGGCGCTGCGCTCGCCCCACCGCGACGACCCGGCAGCACCGCCCTGCCACGGTGAGTGCGACCGCTTCGGCCACGGTGTGTACGACGCCTCGACCGACCCCCGCCGCATACGCGCGCTCTTCGCCGCCGCCCCCTGGGCCACCGGCTACGGCATCGCCTGCGGCCTGGACCCCCACCACTTGATCGGCATCGACCTGGACACCAAGTCGGGTACGGACTCGTCCGCGGCTCTTCGTGAACTGGCGCTGCGCCACCTGTTCACGATCCCCGAGACGGTCGTCGTGCTGACGCCCAGCGGTGGCCGCCACCTCTGGCTGAGCGGCCCGCCCGACGTCGTCGTCCCCAACTCCGCGAGCCGACTGGCCCCGGGCATCGACATCCGCGGTGCCGGCGGCTACCTCGTCGGCCCCGGCTCCCGTACCGAACACGGCGTCTACAGCACGGCTCCGGGCACCGCTCAGCTGCCACCCGCCCCCTGCCCGACGTCGCTGCTGCGCCTCCTGACGCCGCCGCCCCGCCCCCACACCCCGACGACCGCGACGCCGAGCCAGCAGGGCCAGGGCCTCGTACAGTTCGTCCTCGCCGCGCACGAGGGGCAGCGCAACACCCGCCTGTTCTGGGCGGCCTGCCGCGCCTACGAGAACGGCTTCGGCCCGCAACTGACCGAGGCCCTGGTAGACGCCGCCGTCCGCACGGGCCTCACCGAACGCGAGGCCCGCTCGACCATCACGTCGGCGTCCCGCATGACGAGCCACCGCCCGTAGCGCGGGCGATCTAGGGTGTGCCGATGCAGCCCTTCCCGCCGCCGCGGATACCGGCGGGCGAACTCCGCCCCGGCCGTCACTGGTATGCGACGGCGGCGGCGATCACCGTCGTTCTGATCGTGTCGGGTACTGCCCTCGGAGTGCACCGTTTCAAGGACGCGATCAAAGCGGTGGATACGGGCAACAAGTTCGCGAACGGCGACACCGTCACCCTGCGGCTCGACCCGCACCACGAGAAGGCGATCTGGATCAGGGACCGAGGCCCGTCACCCGACCAGGAGTGCGGCATCACCGGCCCGGGCGAGCCCGTTCTCACCGATCCGGGAATCGACGTGTACCTCACCCGCGACGAGACCTGGAACCCGCTCTATGCCATCGACGTGCCCCGGGTAGGCGAGTACAAGGTCACCTGCACTTCCCAAGAACCGTCCCAGTACGCGATCGGGGGCCCCGGCGGCTTCCTCACGTTCGGAGGCCGGCTGCTGCTGGCCGCCCTTCTCCCGATACTCGGAATCAGCATCGGCGCCGCCATCGTCCTGGTCACCGCCCTCCGCCGCAGAAGCCATCGCAAGCGGCTGCCGCCCGAACACCACAACTCCGCTGCCCGCCCATGAGAACGGCCCCCGACCGATGTACCTGGTCAGGGACCGTTCACCTGCGGTGGGTGTGGGATTTGAACCCACGGTCACATCGCTGCGACGACGGTTTTCAAGACCGTTCCCTTAGGCCGCTCGGGCAACCCACCCCGCGCCGCTGAGAGATCGGCGCGGGGACAAGACTAACCGGTCAGCTGTCGCCCTCGCGCTGGCCCAGGGTTACTTCGGCGGTCCGCTGCTTGCCGTCGCGGGTGTAGGTGAGCTTGACGGTGTCGCCGGGCTGGTGGGTCCAGATCTCGCCGATGAGGGTCGGGCCGCTGTCGATCACCCGGTCGTCGAGCTTGGTGATGACGTCGCCGGGCTTGAGGCCGGCCTTCGCGGCGGGGCCGTTCGGCGTGACCGCGTCGGAGTTGCCGGCGCCCTGTTCGGTGATCTTCGCGCCCGTGCCCTCCTCCAGGGAGACGGAGGCACCGATGACCGGGTAGACGGGCTTGCCGGTCTTGATGAGCTGCTGGGCGACGTTCTTCGCCTGGTTGATCGGGATCGCGAAGCCCAGGCCGATGGAACCGGACTGGCTCGTGCCGCCCAGGCCGCCGCTGGTGGACTGGATCGCGGAGTTGATGCCGATCACCGCGCCCTTGGCGTCCAGGAGCGGGCCTCCGGAGTTGCCCGGGTTGATCGAGGCGTCGGTCTGCAGGGCGCTCATGTACGAGGCCTTGCTGCTGGAACTGCCGTCGCTGGAGGCGACCGGGCGGTTCTTCGCGCTGATGATGCCCGTGGTCACCGTGTTCGAGAGCCCGAACGGAGCGCCGATCGCGATGGTCGAGTCGCCGACCGCGATCTTGTCCGAGTTGCCGAGCGGCAGCGGCTTGAGGTTGTCCGGCGCGTTCTTGAGCTTGATGACCGCGACGTCGTAACCCTGAGCGTGGCCGACCACCTCGGCGTCGTACTTCTTGCCGTTCGAGAAGGTGGCCGACAGCTTGCCGCTCTCGACCGCCTCGGCGACCACGTGGTTGTTGGTGAGGATGTGGCCCTGCTTGTCGAAGACGAAGCCGGTGCCCGTGCCGCCCTCGCCGTTGCTGCCCTCGGCCTCGATGGTGACCGTGCTCGGCAGCGCCGTGGCGGCCACGTTCGCGACCGTGCCCGCGTCGCGCTTGAGGTCGCCGCCGCTCTCGGACGAGGAGACCGTCGTCGAGCCCGAGGAGTCGTCGTTGCGGTCGGCCGCCCAGTAGCCGATGCCTCCGCCCACGCCGCCCGCGATCAACGCGGCCACCAGGACCGCGGCGACCAGGCCACCGCGTCCGCCGGACTTCGGCTTGGGAGCGGGCTGCTGGTACGAGGAACCCCAGACGTCCCCGGAGCTGCTCTCGCCCCCGCCTCCGTAAGGGCCGGAGCCGCCTTCGCCGCCGCCTCCGTAGGGACCGGAACCGCCTGCACCCCCGCTCCCGTACGGGCCGGAACCGCCCTCGCCACCGCTCGCGTACGGGCCGGAGCCGGCCGCGTTCGCGTAGGCGGGCGTGGCCGACGGCGGGGGCGGAGGCGGCCAGGCGCCTGCCTCCGGAGCCGGCGCGGCGCCCTGGGGCGCCCCGGGAGGCGTCGGGGGCAACGTGGCCGTCGGCGCGTCTCCCTGGAAGGAGCCCGGCCCATGAGGCTGGTTCGTGCCCTCATGAGGGCCCGCGGGGCCCGCGGGACCCGCTCCCGGCGATACCGCCTGCTCCGGGGGCACGGAAGCAGCGGGAGTATCCACCGGCACGGGAGGTGCAGACGGGGCCGGGGGTACTGCAGTGCCCTCGTTCTCGGTGCTCACAGCTCTTCCTCTCGATCCACGGCTGTTCAGTAAGTTCGCATCCGGTCACGTTCGGTCGCGTGTGTTCAGGACTCCGCCACGCGTGTTCGGGAACCGGCACGATTCAGCTGTGCATGTGCTTTTGTATGCCGTCAGCTTTTCCCACGGGACGTCAGGGCGCCATAAGCGGCACCTGTGACTCCGAGATCTTCATTTATATAGGACAGGTCTGACAAAACCACTGCATGGCCCGCGCCGTCGACCGCACGCGTACCCATTCGCGGTGGCACCATGACGCGGTGACCCACGCACGACAGCACCCGACCCAGGTCGTCGCTCACCGCGGGGCCTCCGAAGAGGCCCCCGAGCACACCCTGGCCGCGTACGAGAAAGCGATCGAGGACGGGGCCGACGCCCTTGAGTGCGATGTACGGCTGACCGCGGACGGGCATCTCGTCTGCGTCCACGACCGCCGCGTCAACCGCACCTCCAACGGCCGCGGCGCCGTCTCCGCCCTGGAGCTCGCCGATCTCGCCGCCCTGGACTTCGGCTCCTGGAAGAACCGCGACGAGGCGCCCGACTGGGAGCAGCAGCGGCCCCCCTCCTGGGAGCAGCAGTCCGTCCTCACACTGGAGCGTCTGCTCGAACTCGTGGCGGACGCCGGCCGGCCCGTACGCCTCGCCATCGAGACGAAACACCCCACACGCTGGGCCGGCCAGGTCGAGGAGCGCCTGCTGGTCCTCCTGAAGCGCTTCGGTCTGGACGCGCCGTCCTCGCCCGCCGAGTCGCCGGTACGCGTCATGAGCTTCTCGGCGCGCTCCCTGCAGCGCGTCCGCGCGGCGTCCCCGACGATGCCGACGGTCTATCTGCTGCAGTTCGTCTCGCCCCGGCTGCGCGACGGACGGCTGCCCCCGGGAGTCCGGATCGCCGGCCCCTCCATGCGGATCGTGCGCAGTCATCCTGCGTACATCGAGCGCCTGAAGCGGGCCGGGCACCAGGTCCACGTGTGGACGGTGAACGACTCCGAGGACGTCGACCTCTGCCTCGGACTCGGCGTCGACGCCATCATCACCAACCGCCCGCGCGCGGTGCTGCGCCAGCTGGGGCGCTGAAACCACTCCTCCCACGGTCCCCGCACGTCCCACACGTTCCGCCCACGGAGTGTTTGATATCGGCCACAGTGTCGAATTCAGGCCACCCGGTTACAGGGAGTGCTCCGGCGCACTCGTTCCGTATTCGATCGTTACGAGTGCGTCACTGCACGTGCATTGGCCGGTTTCCGGTCCATCCCAGGAGGGCATCCACACCGTGGCGTGGGGCAAAGGAGGTCTCGGGGGTGGCGTTGATGGTGGCACAAGAGGTGCCCACGTCGTCGAGCATGGCCGTAACCCATGGCCCTGCGGGCGTGGGAGAAGCAAGACACCGGATGCGGGATCAACTGCGCACCGGCGGTGTGGCGGAAACGGTCATCGACGACGCCGTACTGATCCTTTCCGAACTACTGAGCAACGCCTGCCGTCACGGCAGGCCCCTGGGTGAAGCCTTGGCCGGGGACGGCGACGTCCGGGCCGCGTGGCGTGTCGAACCGACCGGCAGACTCACCGTCGAGGTGACGGACGGCGGTGGTCCGACCCGTCCGGTTCCGGCCACGCCCTCGGTCACCGCGCACGGCGGCCGCGGGCTGAACATCATCACGGCGCTGGCTGACGACTGGGGCGTCAGGGACGACGCCCGCGGTGAGGTCACGGTGTGGGTGGTCGTACACAAAGACGCCTGTGCCGTACGCCGGCGCAACGACTTCACCGCGCGGGTGACGGCCCCGGCCGTGTCCGCGGCGTCCACGGTGTCCGCGATATCCGACCTGGACTTCGGGGACGCCTTCGACGCTCTGGACTGACCGGACTGGCTGGGCTGGCTGGACTGGCTGGATTGACTGGACTCACTGATCTCGCTGGACCGACTGGCCCGACCGAACCGACTGACCCAACCGGACCGACAACCGGGCCGACGACCGGGCCGAAGCAGACGGAAGCGCTGGTTCCGGGACGAACCGAAACACCGCTCCGGCTACGACCCGGCACGTTGTCCACAGGGTCCCGTCGGTCCTCGTACGAACGGCTAGGCTCGCGCCCGTACAAGTCGAGCCGTAACCGGGAGACATCCACGATGGCCAAGAAGCGACCCCAGACCAAGGCCAAGCAGCCGCAGCGGCAGGATGGGGCCCGCGCCGCCGGCGCAGACGGACACGTCCCGGTTGTCGGAGCACGCGAGCCCTGCCCCTGCGGCAGCGGCCGCCGCTACAAGGCGTGTCACGGACGCGCCGCCGCGCACGCCGTGACCGAGCTGGTCCACCGGCCGTTCGAGGGCCTGCCGAGCGAGGGCGACTGGATCGCGCTGCGCGAGCTGGTGCCCGCGGCGACCGTCGAGCTGCACCTGAAGGAAGCCCTTCCGGAGGGCGTGCCGTCGGTCACCCTCGCGACGGTGCTGCCGATGGCGTGGCCGGCCCTGCGCCGCGAGGACGGTTCGGTCCTCATCGGTCTGCAGAACGACACGGCGTCCGGTGACATCAGCCGCGACCTGGCCGACACGCTCCAGCGCGCGCTCACCGCGGAGCCGGGTACTCCGGTACAGGGCCGCCGCGCCCCGAGCGACGGAGTGCGCCTGCAGGATCTCCTCGACCCCGAAGGCGCGTTCGAGCCAGTTGTGCACTCCGGCTTCGAGTTCTGGGTTCCGGACGCGCAGAACGCCGCAACGGAGGTGACCGCCTCCCTGGAGCGCGCCAACGCCGCCGCCATCCCGACGGTGAAGCTCGCCGGTGTCGACGCCGCGTACTGGTGCGAGACCCCCGACAAGAACCACCTGCGCTGGGTCATGCCGCACCCCGAGGAGCAGCTTCTGGACGCGCTCGCGCGGCTGCACGCGGAGGGCCGGTCGAGCCTCGGGGAGGGCACCCGTCTGGTCGGTTCCTTCCGTGCTCACGGCCTGACCGTGCCGGTCTGGGACCTGCCGACGGGCGTCACGGCCGAGGACATCGAGAAGCCCGCGTCCGAGTTCGCCGAGCGGCTCGCCGCCGCGCTGGCCACGGACGCACCGCTCACCGCGGACGAGCGCCGGGCCCGCGGCGGCCTCACCAATCGCCAGGTCACCCTCAGCTGACGCCCGGCGGACATCCTGCCCCGGCTGACCGGTCGGCCAGCCGGGCGACAGGTGCGCAAAGCGGGTGACTCCTGTCACAACTCCCGGTCGTGACAAGCGAATCCGTGTCTGAATAGCCGAGATCGAATTTGCGAACCGCCGATCTCTTGTTACCGTTCCAATAGCCCGGTTGCTGGTGCATCCCCCGTCGCCAGCAACCGGGTCTTTTCATGTCCGGACCCGGGACCGCCGTCGGCGAAGTCCTCAACGCGCGTTCTGCACAGGCGAGTTGCTCCCCGAGCGCAGAAGCAGCGGCCCGTCGGCACCTTCCGCGGACCCGGCGAACTCAGCGATCGCCGAATACACCGACGCGTCGCCGACCGTCCGCTCCCGCGGTGTCTCGCACACCCCCGGCTCGTCGTCCGCGCCCACCGCGCAGTACATCCGTACGGTGTGTCCTCCGGGCGCCAGAAGAGTCAGTACGGCCGTGAGGGCATCGCCGGTCGCGTTGCGGTAGTAGGTACGCGCCCAGGTCTCGCGCCCTTGCGTCAGCACGCACGTCTGCGCCTCGATGCCGTCGGGGGAGGTGAGTTCGGGTCCGCAGCGGGCGGCGGTGGCGAGCCCCACACCGAGCGTCAGGGAGCGCTCCGAAGCCGAGGGGTGCCGCTCGGCCGCGCCACCGTCGGCACGGCCGGAGACGGCCGCCTCGCCGGAGCCGGGACTGCCGGAACCGGAACCGGAAACGGAACCGGCAGAACCGGGACCGCCGCCGGAGCCAGAACCAGCGGCATCACGACTGTCGGCGTCACGACGGCCGGCGGCACGGTCGCCATCGGCGCCGCGAGCGTCGGCATCACGCGCACCGGCATCACGCGCACCGGCGTCACGACCGGCGCCGGCCGGGGAGTGTGCGGACGCACGTGCGGACGAGAGTGAGGATGCGGAGGAGGACGCGGGAGCCTCGCGGCCCACCGGTCCCGCCGAGGCCGCCGCCAGCGGCAGTGTGACCGTGAGCACGACGATGCCCGCCGGCATCGCCAGGCGGGCTTTGCGGGCCTTGCGGACTTCGTGGGGGCCCCGGCGGTCGGGGTTCGGCGAGTACAGGGAGTCCAGGGGTCGTCCCCCGGAGTGACGCAGCATGAAGGGGACGATAACGAGCGAGGGCGGGCGCGCGGTTCGCCGCGCGCCCGATTCCCCTACAACTCGGGGGCGCTCACACCCGTACGAGTGAGAGCCTCCACCACCGCGTCCACCACGGCCTCGACGTCGGGCACCCAGGGGGCGGCCGAGCCCGGCAGCGGAGCACGCTCCCAGCGGATCCCGCCCTGCCCGGTCTCGGACGGCGGAAGGGCCACATAACCGCCCTCGCCGTGGAAACGCAGCGAGCCGGGCACGAAGTCCTTGGCGTAGAGCAGCTCACCCAGCTGCTCCAGGGAGTACGGCTTCACGAGCAGCGCCCAGCGCGTCGGGGACGCGATCACGGGGCCGAGGCGCATTTCCTTGAGGTCGAGGGCGGCCAGCGCCCGCGCCGCGGCCGGAGCCGGCAGGCTCACCGCGCACGGAGCGTTTCCTCCGGTGGCGAGGATGATCGGGGCCGTCGGCCGGTTCGTCCACCACCAGCGCGCCATGCGTTCGTCGGTGGTGGCCGCGAGCAGGCCGGGGTCGAAGGGGTGGGCACCTGGCACCGTGCACTCCGGGTCCGGGCACCCGCATCGGGCCCGCCCCTGCGGGTCCGGGGCCACACCCGGGAGTACGGGCCACTGCCATTGGGTCGCGAAGGTCAGGGCCGCGCTGAGCATCTCAGGCCTCCCGTCATTTCGCCTGGACAGGAGCCTGCGTCGCCTTCCGAGGATCTCGCGCATGTGCGCTCGTTCCTTTCCGTTGAACGCCGAGGAACCACATCACACCATGTGTCGATCACTTCACTGTGCGTACCTACTGGCGCATCACACCCTCGTCAGAGACAAGGGGAACCCCTATGGGCCGAGCGTTGGTTGCGTCCGCGTCCATACTGCGTCTGGCTAAAGCACGGGCATGGCGTGGGGTGGCGGCGCCTGGCGTTTGCTGTCCCGCGTATATCTCGCCGCCTCCGCCACGGGAGGATGGGGCACGGTCGTCGGTGGTTAAGACGCCCGGGTCCGGTGCCAGGTTCCGGGAGGGTTCCGTGAGGATCCCCACCACACCTGGCCTTCACCGAGTACGTACCCATCACGACCGCTGTGACGCTCTGTCGAGCTAGGCCAGTCGACCGCAATACACCGCGACTAGAGTCAACTTTAAGCCAACTTTACCTTTCCGTAGCAGTCCCACGGACACCAGGAATCCCAGCAGGACAATGCTGGACATCCCCTTACGAGTGCGTGTACATGTGGAGACACTGCCAGCGGCGCAGAATGACATGGGGGTTTGCGATGCTATTGAGCAATACGCACCGGTCGGAAAGCCGGACACCATGAACGCCCCTCACCTTCCGAAAGTGGCCGGAATCGATTCAACGGTTCCCTCACCCACACACACTGTCGCGCCGACCCGTGCCACCCCGGGTTCCCCACCGGCCACTTCCCCACACGCCCCGGGGGCCGTCCTCCAGGACAGACTCGCAGGCTGGGTGTCCGATCTCACCACTCTGCACGAGCTGACCGAGCGACTGGCACGGACCGCCGCACTGGCGGACGCCCTCCAGGAACTGCTGCGCGCCGGAGCCGCCCTCGTGGGCGCCCGGCGCGGTCTCGTGGTGCTGGAACCGGGCGACGGGCTCGGCCCGGACACCACGATCGGCCTGGGCCTGGCCCGGGCGGATCTCGGACACATCGAGACCGTCCCGCGCAGCGCCATGTCGTACGGGAAGATCCTCGACGGGCTTCCCGGCGGCGAGGGCGAGATCGCCCAGCCCGATCTGCTCTCCGAGGACGGGCTCGACCCGCGGCACCGCGAGGTGGCCGCGCGGCTCGGCTATGCCGCGAGCTACGCGCTGCCGCTGTCCACCGACGCGGCGGGCCGGCTGGGCGCCGCGGTGTGGCTCTACGACGAACCGGCCGAGCCGGTCGAGCGGCAGCGCCACCTGGTCGGCCTCTACACGGCGTACGCGGCCGAGCACCTGGCCCGCTTGGTGGAGCTGGAGCGCACGCGCGCGTGCATCACGACCATCTCGGAGGAACTGCTCCCCTCCAGGCTGCCCCGAGTCTCCGGGGTCCAGCTCGCCGCCCGGCACCGCACGGGACCGCGCGGCGGCGGCGACTGGTACGACGCGCTGCCGCTGCCCGACGCCGCGCTCGGCCTCGCGGTGGGGTCCGTCACCGGGTCCGGTCCCAGTGCCGTCGCGGCGATGGGCCGGCTGCGGGCCTCCCTGCGGGCGTACGCGGTGATGGAGGGCGAGGACCCGGTCGCCGTCCTGTCCGACCTCGAACTGCTGCTGCGGCTCACCGAACCGGCCCGTTCCGCGACCGCCCTGTTCGCGTACTGCGAGCCGGCGCTGCGCAAGATCACGCTGGCCGGGGCCGGACACAGCCCGCCGCTGGTGATCGGCGAGCGGCGCACCGAGTACGTGGAGACGTCGCTCTCGGCGCCCCTGGGCATGCTCGCCTGCTGGGAGGCGCCCAGCGTGGAGTTCCGTGCGGAGGCGGGAGAGACGGTTCTGCTCTACACGGACGGGCTGCTGCACCGGACCGGCGACCCCATGGACCGGGCCTTCTCACGGCTGCACGCGGCGGCCACGAGCGTGCCCCGAGCGCTGCGGGCCGACCCCGGGGCCGTCGCCGACCACGTCCTGCGGACGATGCTGCCGGACGGCCTCGACGACGCCGACAGCAACGAGGACGTGGTGCTTCTCGCGGCACGCTTCGAGTGAGCCGCGTGTACGGCCCGGCACGCTTCGAGCGAGCCGCGTGTGCGGCGGGACTCGGTTCGAGTGAGCCGCGTATCCGACGGGGCTCGGTTCGCATGAGCCGCACGCATCGCTCCGGGCAGACCGCAGGCCGCTCTTCGGGGAGGCCGCAAGCACCTCTTCCTTAAGGAGGTGCCCTCTTCGGTCCGGCCGCAGGCCCGTCTTCGGTAGGCCCGCAGGGCCCTCCTCGGGGAAGTCGGCGTGACCCGTATGTGACGCGTGTGTGAGCCGTGCGTCATCGGGTCTTCCGGCTCTGGGCGTCCTTCCGTACGACCGTACGATGGACAGCGTCCAGAGTCGTATCGAGGAGGCAGATCGTGTCGGAGGCGCTCATTCCGGAGACCCCGGAAGCCGTGCTTGAAGATGCCGCCGACCAGGCGGATGAAGAAGAGCCCATCAAGCAGCGCAAGAACGGCCTGTATCCGGGCGTGTCCGACGAGCTGGCCGAGAGCATGAAGTCCGGCTGGGCCGACACGGAGCTGCACGGTCTGGAGCCCATCGCTCAGGCCGCGCACACGGCGGCCCGCCGCGCCGCGCTCTCCGCGCGCTTCCCCGGCGAGCGCCTGGTCGTCCCCGCGGGGAACCTGAAGACCCGCTCGAACGACACGGAGTATCCCTTCCGTGCCTCGGTCGAGTACGCGTACCTGACCGGCAACCTCACCGAGGACGGCGTCCTCGTGCTGGAGCCGGCCGCGGACGGCCACAAGGCCACGATCTACCTGCTGCCGCGCTCCGACCGCGAGAACGGCGAGTTCTGGCTCTCCGGCCAGGGCGAGCTGTGGGTCGGCCGCCGCCACTCCCTCAGCGAGGCCGAACAGCTCTACGGCATCCCCGCCTCTGACGTCCGCGAACTCCCCGACAAGCTGCGCGAGGCGAGCGGCCCGGTGCGGGTCGTACGCGGTTACGACGCCGGGATCGAGGCGGCGCTCACCGACAAGGTCACCGCCGAGCGCGACGCCGAACTGAAGGTGTTCCTCTCCGAGGCCCGGCTCGTCAAGGACGAGTTCGAGGCCGGCGAGCTGCAGAAGGCGGTCGACTCGACCGTACGCGGCTTCGAGGACGTCGTACGGGTCCTGGACCGGGCCGAGGCGACCAGCGAGCGCTACATCGAGGGCACGTTCTTCCTGCGCGCGCGGGTCGAGGGCAACGACATCGGTTACGGCTCCATCTGCGCCGCCGGACCGCACGCCTGCACGCTGCACTGGGTGCGCAACGACGGCCCGGTCCGCTCCGGGGACCTGCTCCTGCTGGACGCGGGCGTGGAGACGCACACCCTCTACACGGCCGACGTCACGCGCACACTGCCGGTCAACGGCACGTACTCGGAGATCCAGAAGAAGATCTACGACGCCGTGTACGAGGCCCAGGAGGCCGGTATCGCGGCGGTGCGGCCGGGTGCCAAGTACCGGGACTTCCACGACGCCGCCCAGCGCGTACTGGCCGAGAGGCTCGTCGAGTGGGGGCTCGTCGAGGGCCCGGTCGAGCGGGTCCTGGAGCTGGGGCTGCAGCGCCGCTGGACGCTGCACGGCACCGGTCACATGCTCGGCATGGACGTCCACGACTGCGCCGTCGCGCGGACCGAGACGTACGTGGACGCGACGCTGGAGCCGGGGATGTGCCTCACCGTCGAGCCGGGGCTGTACTTCCAGGCGGACGATCTGACCGTGCCGGAGGAGTACCGGGGCATCGGCGTCCGGATCGAGGACGACATCCTCGTCACGGAGGACGGCAACCGGAACCTGTCCGCGGGGTTGCCCCGCAGGTCCGACGAGGTCGAGGCGTGGATGGCCGCGCTCACGGCCTGACCTGCGGTCGGTCGGTCGGTCGGTCGGTCGGTCGGTCGGTCGGTCGGTCGGCAGACGGTGACATGAAGTGACGTGGACGGTCGGGCACCGACGGGGTGGCCGGCCGTTCTTGTCCGCGGGCGCGCCGGGACGTGACACGCAGTTCCCCGCGCCCCCAACGGCGAAAGACTGCGCCGTTCCCCGCGCCCCCAAAGACATAAAGACTGCGCCGTTCCCCGCGCCCCCAATAGAACCCCGCGCCCCCGGCAGAAGGAGAGCTGGTCGGTGGAGTCGTTCTGGGACGGTGTCGGGGTCGATCTGCGTCTTGGGACCGATGTCTCCGACGGGCGTCGCGCCGGGCTCGAACGGGCGTTGCGCGACGCCGTCCGGGACGGACGGCTGGCTCCCGGCGCACGGCTGCCCGCGACCCGGCGGCTCGCCGTCGAGCTCGGGATCTCGCGCGGCACGGCGAAGGCGGCGTACGACCAGCTCGTCGCCGAGGGCTGTCTCACCGCGCGGCAGGGCGCCGGCACCCAGGTCGCCCCGCTGCCCTCCGTGGACGGGGCCGCTCCGGAGGCATCGGCACGTACGCGTGCGCCACGTTTCGATCTGCGGCCCGGCCACCCCACCGGTCGGCGGCCCGGCCCGCCCCCCGGATCGACGGTCAGGCTGCCAGTACCGGTGGTGGACTGACCCATACCGGAAGCGAGTCCGCGAACAGGGCCCCCGCGAGCAGCCCGCTGCTTCCGCGGGGGCTCCACGCGCGCGCGTGGAGGTCCGCGTCGAAGGCCGCCAGGGCCGCGCGGCCCGACTCGGTGGATGTGCTGCCCGCCTCGATGACCCCCCGCGCGCCCGCCTGCACGTGCCGCAGACCGTGCGGGCCTGCCGTGTACAGCAACTCGGTGTCCTGGAGCGTCGACATGACGGTCAGCAGGGCGTCGAGCCGCGCGTACGGCTCGGGGACGCCCGCGGTGCGCGCCGCGGCCAGCGTGTCCAACGCCCGGCGCACATGGGGGAAGCCGGCTCTCGCCTCACCCCGGGCGCCGGCCGCGCCGTACTTCGCGGAGACCGACGAGCCGCGGGAGGGCCGTCGTGGCGCCCGCCGGTCGGAGTGGGCCGCGATCCGCTTGGCGGCCGCGGTCAGGTCGCGTCCGCCGGCCCGGGGTTCCAGGGCCGCGGCGGCGACCAGCAGGCCGAGCACCCACAGCGCACCGCGGTGCCCGCCGCCCGCCAGGGCCACCGAGTGCTCGGTGGACCGCCCGATCGCGCCGAGTTCCGCCCGGAGTTCGGGGGTCGCCGAACCGGTGCGGCGGGCGGCGGCGGCCATCGCCGCGAGGCCCGGCTCCAGCGCCTTGGCCGTCCAGCGCAGCGAGCAGTGGTCCTCTCCGGTCACACGGGCACCGAGATCACGCGGGTCGGGCAGTCCCGGCTTGGGTGCCAGCGCCAGCTGCCCGGTGAGCGCGGTCACGGCGGCCCGCGCCAGCGTCTCGTCCTCGCGGCTGCTCATCGCCGTGGCCCCCTACGAGGAAGAGGCGGAGGAGGAGGCGCTAGGGGCGTCGCTGGGGGCCGCCCCGCTGGGAGCGCCGCTCGGGGGCGTGCCACCGCCACCGCCACCGCTGCCCGCGCCGGTGTTCTCGGTGTCCGGGTCGACCCCGAGCGTGATGGAGCCCTTGTAGCCCTTGGAGGGGTCCTTCTTGTGCACGGGTTCGAGGGTGAGCAGGCCGCTGGAGGCGCCCCCGCCGTCGTAGACCATGTCGTCGTCGAGCTTGGTCCAGGTGCCCGAGTGCCGGGAGTAGGGCTCCAGTTCGAAGATCTGCTCGGCGATGTCGTCGGCGAAGAAGAGCTGGCCGGTGTAGTTGACCTTGCCGCCCTCGTAGGTGCCGTCCTCCTTCTCGCCGCCGGTGTGCACCTTCACGTGGATGTGGCAGGTGCGCGGCGTGTACCAGCCGGGGACGATCGTCTCGAACGTGACGACCCCGTTGGCGTTGGCGACCTGGTAGCCCCGCAGATAGGTCTTGTCGTCGGCGGTCGAGCCGTCCTCGCTCTCGGCGGGCGCGGAGCCGCCGGGGTTGGCCGTCGTGTAGCCCGAGTAGTAGCCCCAGGCGTCGCAGTGCCAGATCTCCACGGCCGCGCCGGCGACCGGGGCGCAGGACTCCGTGGTGTCCTGCACGGTGATCCGCAGCGTCAGCGGGATGCCGTCCTTGCCCTCGGTGATGTCCTTCCTCACGAGGGCGCCGTCCAGGTAGTACGGGCCCTCGGTGACGCTGGACATGAGAACGCAGGTACCGCTGCCCGACGTGGCCGACGCGCTCGCGGAAGCGGTCTCGGTGGCGGTCCCCGTGGCCGTGGCGGTCGCCTCGTCGGCGGAGGCGTACTGGTATCCGGCGATCGCGAGACCGCCGGCCGCGGCCGTACCGCCGGTGACCGCGATGGCCCGGCGCCGCGTGATGCTCGTGCCTTTGTGTGTTCCCGTCATGACAGAAAAGGTAGGGAGGCCACCCGTCAGGGACATGGGGGAAAGCTGTGAGCGCCCTGAGAATGCTGGGGAAGCTGAGATCGGCGGGAAACCACCCCTCCTCGGAGGGAAACCACCCCTTCTGGGAGGGGCGGTGGAGGGCCCTTCAGGTGGCCAGCAGCGGCGTGCCCTCGCGCCACTTGAGGATCTTGTCGAAGCTGACCACGGCCCCGCCCCTGACGGAACTGCCGATGTGGACGTGGTCGGCGAGCTCCTGGATCAGACACAGGCCCCGCCCGTGCTCCGCGTCGCTGTGGGAGGGCCGCAGGGGCGCACGACCACGTCCCGAAGGGAACCCCGGGCCGGAGTCGGTCACCTCGATACGGCATTTCTCGCCGTCCAGGTAGGCCGTGACCCGGTAGGCCTCGGTGGGCTTCCCCCGGTCCGTATCGCCCCCGTGCTCGACGGCGTTGGCGCAGGCCTCGCTCAGCGCGACGGAGATGTCGTAGGAGATGTCAGGATCCACCCCCGCAGACTCCATCGTGCCGATCAGCAGGCGCCGGGCGAGCGGAACACTCGCCGCCTCACGCCGGAGATGGAGGGACCACCAGATGCTCATGCTCCAGCCTCCTGGCCGCGGCTCGACATACCGTTACGTATTGCCGCCGGAACCCGGAACTAAGCGTGCCGGCGGCGTGACAACGCCCATACGGGGGATGTGCCGACGCCATCTGCCGGTGTATGGCCGGTATGTATCCGACACAGAATCGACCACACGGCCGACCAAACGGTCGCCCCTGCAGCCGGCCCACAGCCCGATCCACAGTCGAGCCAGAGGCGACCCAGAGCCGGCCCACAGTCGACGCAAGTGTGGGCGAATCGCACCAGAACCTCGTCTTCCGGTCCGCACGTCATCTTGTGGACCTGCCGTATGGGGCGGGTAAGGCCAGTGCGATGATGAGCCCGCCATGACTGCCTCCTACCAGCGCGCGCGCACCGGAGGTGATCTCCGGGTCCTGAGGGCCGCGGTGTTCACCGCGGTCTGTGTCGTGCTGGCCGCGGCCGGCCACTCCATCGCCTCCTGCGCGACGGTTCCGCTGTGGTCGCTCGGGGTGGGTTTTCTCGCCGTCTTCGCCGTCGCGGCACCGCTCGCCGGGCGTGAGCGCTCGCTGCCGGGCATCACCGTTCTCCTCGCGACCGGCCAGACGGTGCTGCACACCCTCTTCGGACTCGGACAGCACGGCACGGCGGTCACCGCTTCCACCGCGTCGACCGCGTCCACCGGCGTGGACGCCTCGCTGGTGGCCCGGGCCGCACGGCTGGTGTGCGGCGCGTCCGTCGCGACACTCAGCCCCGCCCAGGCCCAGCGGATCCTCGCCGACGCACAACTCGGCACGGGCACGGGCACTGGTACAGGCACCGGCAGCGCAGGCGGTATCGGCGGCGCGGGTACGGGCGCGGGCACCTCACACGCCCTGCACGAGCAGGCGGGCGCCATGTCGGCCGCCGTCGGATCGCCGGCGTCGGTGCTGCCGTCCCTGCCGATGCTCCTCGGCCACGTTCTCGCCGCCGTCGCCGCCGGATGGCTGCTGCGCCGCGGGGACATCGCCCTGCGGCGCCTCCTGCGGCTCTCGGCGCACGGAATGGCGGAAGGGCCGCTGGTCTCCCTGCGCGGAGCCCTGGCGCTCGTAAGGGCCCTGCTGTCGGGCCTGCCCGGCGCGGTCCCGGAGGTGTCCGGCGCACCGCACGGCTGGCCGTACGAGCCACCGGTCCCGCGCACGACCGCTCTTCAGCACTCGGTCAGCCGGCGCGGTCCGCCGGCCGGCGAGGCATTCGCCCTCGCCGCCTGACACGACGCACCGCTTCGGACGTACCACTCCGGGGGTGCCGTCGTGCGGCACGCGCGCGTGCCCGCTCTTTCACGCGCGCAATCCCCAGTTCCTCACCGAACGGTTCCTCACCGAACCAGTGCTGAAAGCGAAGTGTTTCCTGCCATGAAGGCTTCTCGTATCGCCACGACCGGTGTCGTCGCCGCCTCCGCCGTCCTCGTCCTGTCCGGCCCCGCGTTCGCGCACGTCAGCGTGCAGCCCGAGGGCACGGCCGCCAAGGGCGGTTACGCGACGGTCAACTTCAAGGTGCCGAACGAGCGCGACAAGGCCTCGACCACCAAGCTGGAGATCAACTTCCCGGCCGACCACCCGCTCGCCTCGGTCATGCCGCAGCCCGTCGACGGCTGGAACGTCAAGGTCACCAAGTCCAAGCTCGACAAGCCGCTCGAAGTGCACGGCGACAAGATCAACGAGGCCGTCACCAAGGTCACCTGGACCGCGGACGGAAAGGGCATCCAGCCCGGCTTCTTCCAGAAGTTCCCGCTCTCCATCGGCGCGCTGCCCGAGGACACCGACGAGCTGGTGTTCAAGGCGATCCAGACGTACTCCAACGACGAGGTCGTGCGCTGGATCGAGACCCAGGAGAAGGGCGAGGAGGAGCCCGAGACGCCCGCTCCGGTACTCGCGCTGTCCGCCGCGACCGACGACCACCACGGGTCCGCCGCCTCCGACGACGACGCCGACGCCGAGAAGGGCGAGGAGGCCGACGACGCGAAGGCCGCCGCCTCGACCACCGAGGCCGCCTCCGACGACAGCAGCGACACCACGGCCCGTGTGCTGGGCGTCGTGGGCATCGTCGTCGGCGTGGCGGGCGTGGCGTTCGGCGTGCTCGCCGGTCGTCGGCGTACCAACGCATAAGTCCACCACGACCTGCGCGTAGGTCCGGACCGGCCCGCACCGGTCCGGTACGACCGCCGCGCAGGTCCGGTCCGACCGATCCGACGTCGGACGCTCACCGCGATCCCCGGCCGGTCCGTATCCGGCCGGGGCCCGGGCCCGTACCCAGCACATCGGTGCGGCGCCCCAGGAGAATGCACTATGCGCAAGAAGACGTACGCCGTGGCCGCACTGTTCGCCGCGGCCGCTCTGACCCTTTCCGCCTGCGGCAGTGGAGACAGCGGCAGTGACAACGCCGTCGCCGAGGTGTCCACCGAGACCGGCGCGGACAAGGCCGCCACCGTCCTCGACAAGCCGTTCGAGAAACCGGACCTGGTCCTCACCGACACGCACGGCAAGAAGTACGACCTCCGCGAGGCGACCGCGGGCAAGCCGACGCTGATCTACTTCGGCTACACCAACTGCCCCGACGTCTGCCCGCTGACGATGAACAACATCGCCGTCGCCAAGAAGCAGCTCGCCCAGGACAAGAAGCTGTCCCAGGCCGAGAAGGACTCGCTCCGCATCGTCTTCGTCACCACCGACCCGGAGCGCGACACCCCCGCCGCGCTCGGCAAGTGGCTCAAGGGCATCGACTCGGACGTCGTCGGCCTGACCGGCTCCTTCGACACGATCCAGGCGGGCGCCCGGACGCTGGGCATCTCCATCGAGGCGCCGACGAAGGGCAAGGACGGCAAGGTCACCTCCATGCACGGCACGCAGGTCATCGCCTTCTCCCCGAAGACCGACGGCGGTTACGTGCTGTACGGCGAGGACGCCACCGTCGACGACTACACCAAGGACCTCCCCGCGCTGATCAAGGGCGCGAAGCCGTGACCCGTCGTACGGCGTCCGCGGCTGCCCTGGTGGCTGCCGCCGCACTGATCCTGACGGGCTGCGGGGACTCGGACTCCGGCGGCTCGGGCGGCTCCGGTGGCGGCCTCTCGGTGGGGTCCGCCTACATGCCGCAGCCCGTGTCGGACTCCATGGCGGCCGGTTTCCTGGTCATCGCCAACGACGGCGGCGCGGGCGACCATCTGGCCTCCGTCACCAGCGACGTGGCCGGCGAGGTCACCATCCACACCACGGTCGGGCAGTCGATGGAGCAGGTGAAGGACCTCGACATCCCCGCCCACGGCAAGCTCGTCCTCGAAAGCGGTGGCGACCACCTCATGTTCGAGAAGCTGAAGCGCAAGCCGAAGGAGGGCGACACGGTGTCCCTGGAACTGCGCTTCACCAAGTCCGATCCGATCAAGGTCGAGATGCCGGTGAAGTCCGCCACGTACCAGCCGTCGACGGCGACGAAGTCGGCCTCCCAGTCGTCTTCACAGTCGTCCTCCCGGTCGTCTTCACACTCGGCTGCACGGGCGGCTGCGTTCCCGGCCACTTCGCCCATGCCAGCTCTGTCCGCTCTGTCCACAACATCGCATCACTGAGGGAGGGACCACCGTTGAGTCAGACCATCGCTCCCCGTGTGCGGACGCTGTTGCTGCTGCTCCTCGCCGTCACCGGCGCGCTCCTCGCCGGGGCCGTGCCCGTGTCCGCGCACGCCGCGCTGACCGGGAGCGACCCCCAGCAGGGAGCGGTGGTCGCCGAGGCCCCCGCCCAGGTGTCGCTCACCTTCTCCGAGCAGGTCGCGATCTCCGACAGCTCGGTGCGCGTGCTCGACCCCAAGGGCAAGCGCGTCGACACCGGCAAGCCGTCCGGGCAGGGCGGCAACACGTACGCCGTGAAGCTGCACTCCGGCCTGCCCGACGGCACGTTCACCGTGACCTACCAGGTGGTGTCGGCGGACAGCCACCCCGTCTCAGGCGCCTTCACCTTCTCCATCGGGGCGCCCTCCACGACCACGGTCGCCGTGTCCGACCAGGAGGCCGGCGGCGGGATCGTGGGCGGCCTCTACGGCTTCGCCCGCTATGTGTCGTACGCGGGATTTATTCTGCTCGTCGGCGGCTCGGCCTTCGTACTGGCCTGCTGGCAGCGCGGCACCGGGGTGCGGGCGGTGCAGCGGCTCGTGGTCACCGGGTGGCTCGCGCTGACCGGGGCCACGCTCGCCATGCTGATGCTGCGCGGGTCGTACACCGGCTCGGGGAAGTTCGGGGACATCTTCGACCTGAACCTGCTCAGCCAGGTGCTGCAGACCAAGACGGGCGCGGCCCTGGTGTCGAGGCTGCTGCTGCTCGCCGCGGCCGCGCTGTTCATCGCCGTGCTCTTCGGGGCGTACGAGAAGCGCGAGGACGAGGAGGAGAAGGGCGACCTGACCTTCGGGCTCGCCATCGGCGGGTTCGTCGTGGCGGCCGGTCTCGCCGCGACGTGGGCGATGGCCGAGCACGCCTCGACCGGTCTCCAGGCGGGGATCGCGATGCCCGCCGACGTACTGCATCTGCTCGCCGTCGCGGTCTGGCTCGGCGGGCTGTCGACCTTGCTGGTGGTGCTCTACCGCGCGCCGTCGATCGAACGGTCCGCCGTACAGCGGTTCTCCCAGGTCGCGTTCGGCAGCGTGGCCGTGCTGGTCGTGACCGGGATCTACCAGTCGTGGCGGCAGGTCGGCTCGTGGTCCGCGCTCACCGGGACCTGGTACGGGCAGCTGCTGATGATCAAGGTCGGCCTGGTGGTCGTCCTCGTCGGCATCGCGTGGATCTCAAGACGCTGGACCGCCCGGCTGGCGCAGACGCCGGCCAAGGGCAAGGGCAAGGAGCCGGTGAAGGCCTCGGTCGGGGCCGTGGCATCGAAGAAGTCGAACGGATCGGCCGGATCGGCCGGGTCCAAGGGGGCCGTGGCCGCCAAGGGGTCCAAGAACTCCAAGGGCGGCAAGGGCTCCACGGCGTCGAAGGCATCCACCAGGTCCGAGGAAAGCCCCGCCGAGAAGGAGACGGCCCCCGCGGGCGGCGAAGGCAGCAGCAGTGGCGGCGGCAGCAGTAGCGGTGGTGGCAAGCGGGCCGCCCAGCTGGCCCGGCAGCGCGCCGCGGTGGCCACCGCGCGCGACAAGCGCCTGCGCGACGCCGACCCGCTCCGCTCGGGGCTGCGCCGCTCGGTGCTCGCCGAGGCGGGTGTCGCGGTCGTCCTGCTGGCCGTCACCACCGTGCTGACGTCCACCGAACCGGGGCGTACGGAGGAGGAGGCGAAGGCCGCCACCGCCGCCGCGTCCGCGGAGCAGACCGGTGAGGCGCTCTCGCTGGACATCCCGTTCGACACGGGCGGCGAGGACGGCAAGGGGATAGCCCGCGTCGAGCTGGACCCGGCCCGCGTCGGCGGCAACGACATGCACGTCTACGTGGAGCGGCCGAACGGCAAGGCCTTCGACATTCCCGAGGTCAAGATCGCCTTCACCCTCAAGGCGAAGGACATCGGACCGCTGCCCGTGGTCCCCGACCGCATCGCCACCGGACACTGGACGGCGAGCGGGGTGCAGATCCCCATGGCGGGCAGCTGGCAGATCGAGGTGACCGTGCGGACGTCCGACATCGACCAGGTGACCGTGGACAAGAACGCGCAGATCGGCTGAACGACACCATGGCTGAACAGTCCACTCCGAAGCCCTCCCCTCCACGGGAGGCCTCCCCTCCACAGGAGACCCCGGATTCACGGGAGACCCCGGCTCCACGGGAGACCCCGGATTCACGAAAGACCTCACGCGTCGTCTCGCGGCGGCGCCTGCTCGGCACCGCCGGTGCCACGGGCCTCGCGCTCGGCGCGGCGGGCGGAGCCGCCGGTTACGCCGCCGCGCCCGCCGCCGACCGGACCGCGCTCCTCAACTCGGTGGGCGCGGACGAGGTGATGTTTCACGGGAAACATCAGCCGGGCATCACGACCGCCCTGCAGGCCAAGGGTCATCTCGTCGCCTTCGACCTGACGGCGGGCGCGGGCCGCAAGGAGGCGGCCGCCCTGCTGCGGCGCTGGTCGACGACCGCCGAGCGGCTGATGGCGGGCGAGGCGTCCGCGAACGACGACACGGACGTGGCGCGTGACGCCGGGCCCTCGTCCCTCACCGTCACCTTCGGCTTCGGCCACAGCTTCTTCGCCCGTACGGGGCTGGAGAAGCTGCGCCCGATCGCCCTCGACCCGCTGCCCGACTTCTCGTCGGACCATCTCGACAAGGCCCGCAGCAACGGCGACCTGTGGGTCCAGATCGGCGCGAACGACTCCCTCGTCGCCTTCCACGCCCTGCGCGCGATCCAGCGGGACGCGGGCCGGGCGGCCAGGGTCCGCTGGCAGATGAACGGCTTCAACCGCTCACCCGGCGCCACCACCCGCCCGTTGACGGCCCGCAATCTGATGGGGCAGATCGACGGCACCCGTAATCCCAAGCCCTCGGAGTCCGACTTCGACCGGCGGATCTTCGTGCCCGACGCGAGCGACCCGGCATGGATGGCGGGCGGCTCGTACGCCGTCGTACGCCGTATCCGGATGCTTCTCGACGACTGGGAGAAGCTTTCGGTCAAGGACCAGGAGGACGTGATCGGGCGCCGGAAGTCCGACGGTGCGCCGCTGTCCGGTGGCACCGAGACGACCGCGATGGATCTGGAGAAGACCGGCGGCGACGGCAAGCTGGTGGTCCCCATCAACGCGCACGCCCGGATCACCCGGCCCGACGAGAACGGCGGCGCGGCGATGCTCCGCCGGCCCTTCTCCTTCCACGACGGCATCGACGCGGACGGTGTGCCGGACGCGGGGCTGCTCTTCGTCTGCTGGCAGGCCGACCCGTTGCGCGGCTTCGTACCGGTGCAGCGCAAGCTCGACCGCGGGGACGCGCTGTCCACGTTCATCCGGCACGAGTCGAGCGGGCTGTTCGCGGTGCCGGGCGGCGCTGCGGAGGGGGAGTACGTGGGACAGAAGTTGCTGGAGGGCTGAGATTCGCCCAGTGGGGCGCGGTCGCAGAAGCGTGAGCCCCGTTTCGGAAGGGTGAGCCCGGTTCCGCAGAGCCCATTAGGGTGAGGCCATGCCAGCCAGCTACGCATATCTCGGCCCCGAGGGCACCTTCACCGAAGTGGCCCTGCGGACTCTTCCGGAGTCGGCCACCCGGCAGCTCGTCCCGATGGTGTCCGTTCCGGCGGCGCTCGACGCCGTCCGGGCAGGTGAGGTCGAAGCCGCGTTCGTGCCGATCGAGAACTCGGTGGAGGGCGGCATCACCACGACGATCGACCAGCTGGCCGTCGGCGAGCCGCTGATGATCTACCGCGAGGTGCTCCTGTCGATCACCTTCGCGCTGCTGGTGCGCCCCGGCACGAAGCTGTCCGACATCAAGACGGTCAGCGCGCACCCGGCCGCCCAGCCGCAGGTGCGCAACTGGATGCGGGACAACCTCCCGGACGTCATCTGGGAGTCGGCGGCCTCCAACGCGGACGGCGCCCGCCTGGTGCAGGAGGGGCGTTACGACGCGGCCTTCGCGGGTGAGTTCGCGGCGGCGCGGTACGGCCTGGAGGCCCTGGAGACCGAGATCCACGACGCGGAGAACGCGCAGACCCGGTTCGTCCTGGTGGGCAGGCCCGCCCGGCCCGCGGCGCCGACCGGCGCGGACAAGACGTCCGTGGTGATCTGGCAGCGCGACGACCATCCGGGTGCCCTGCTCGAACTGCTCCAGGAGTTCGCCGTCCGCGGGGTCAACCTGATGCTGCTGCAGTCGCGGCCGACCGGTGAGGGCATCGGCAACTACTGCTTCGCCATCGACGCGGAGGGACACATCGCGGACCGGCGGGTGGCCGAGGCGCTGATGGGGCTCAAGAGGGTCTGTCCGAAGGTGCGTTTCCTCGGGTCCTATCCGCAGGCCGACGTCGATCCGAAGGACATGCGCGCACCGCGGGCCGGTACGTCGGACGGCGAGTTCGCGGCGGCCTCGGACTGGCTGGCGCGCTGCCAGGACGGCCGTTTCTAGCCGGACCTGCCGGAGGGCCCCCAGCGGGCCCTTCCCTTCGGTCCTACCTGCAGATTTTCTTCATCCACAGAAGTTATCCACAGGCTTGCTTCTCGACCTGGGGACAAGTCGACAACGAAGCACGATACAGTCGACAAATCGGCCTACAGCCCACAACTGCGTCCACAGCCCCGCAGGTCACCCTTCGTCCACCTGTTTTCCCTGACCAATCCCTTAGAGGGAACCATTTCCACCCGAACGTGGGTGTAGAGAGGGTTTGACTCGGGAATTCCCCGTCCCGGATGCGGCTTTCGGAACGATCACTTCCGATGTCCACAGATCTTTCGCACAGCCTGTGGATAACTTTTCCCGGGTGTGGATTCCTGTGGACAACCCCCGCGCCAAGTCCCTTGTCCCACAAGGGAATCGAGTCAACCCGCCGCAGCCGCCCTGCCCCGTTCCAGGGAGCCGGGCCCTTTTCGATTGACGCGGATCAACACAATTCCAACCGATCGACAATTCCCGCAAACCATGACAGAAGCGACAGATCGGAATACCGGGTCGTCTCCCGGAACCCCGCACCGGTAACCTTGTGGGGTGATTGACCTTCGCCTGCTTCGTGAGGACCCCGACCGTGTTCGCGCCTCCCAGCGCGCCCGTGGAGAGGATGTCGCGCTCGTCGACTCCCTGCTCTCCGCCGACGAGCGGCGCAGGTCGTCCGGCGTCCGCTTCGACGAGCTGCGCTCCGAGCAGAAGGCGCTCGGCAAGCTGATCCCCAAGGCCTCGGGCGACGAGAAGGCCGAGCTGCTCCAGAAGGCCGGCCGGCTCGCCTCCGACGTCAAGGCGGCCGACGCCGAGCAGCACGAGGCGGACGAGGAGACCAAGCGGCTCCTGCAGCAGCTCGGCAACCTCGTGCACCCCGACGTCCCGGTCGGCGGCGAGGAGGACTTCGTCGTCCTGGAGACGCACGGCACCATCCGTGACTTCGGCGCCGAGGGCTTCGAGCCCAAGGACCACCTGGAACTCGGCGAGGCGCTGGGCGCCATCGACGTCGAGCGCGGCGCCAAGGTGTCCGGCTCGCGCTTCTACTACCTGACGGGTGTCGGCGCGCTCCTGGAGCTCGCGCTCGTCAACGCGGCGATCGCACAGGCCACGGAGGCCGGGTTCATCCCGATGCTGACCCCGGCGCTGGTCCGTCCGCGCGCCATGGAGGGCACCGGCTTCCTCGGCCAGGCCGCGGAGAACGTGTACCACCTGGAGAAGGACGACTTCTACCTGGTCGGCACCTCCGAGGTCCCGCTCGCGGCGTACCACATGGACGAGATCCTCGACGCGGACAAGCTGCCGCTGCGCTACGCGGGCTTCTCGCCGTGCTTCCGCCGCGAGGCCGGCACGTACGGCAAGGACACCCGGGGCATCTTCCGCGTGCACCAGTTCGACAAGGTCGAGATGTTCTCGTACGTCGATCCGGCGGACGCCGAGAACGAGCACCAGCGGCTCCTCGACTGGGAGAAGCAGTGGCTGACCGGCCTCGGGCTGCCCTTCCAGGTCATCGACGTGGCCTCGGGCGACCTGGGTTCGTCCGCCTCGCGCAAGTTCGACTGCGAGGCGTGGATCCCCACCCAGGGCAAGTACCGCGAGCTGACCTCGGCCTCGAACTGCGACGGCTTCCAGGCCCGCCGGCTGTCGGTGCGCATGCGGGACGGCAAGAAGGTACAGCCGCTCGCGACACTGAACGGCACACTGTGCGCCGTTCCGCGCACGATCGTGGCGATCCTGGAGAACCACCAGCTGGCCGACGGCTCCGTACGGGTGCCCGAGGTGCTGCGTCCGTACCTGGGCGGCCGTGAGCTGCTGGAGCCGATCTCCAAGTGACCGGCACCATCAAGTCCACCGGCACCACCGAGTCCACCGGCACCACCGCGTCCACCGGGGCTCCCGAGACATCCGGGGGACCCGGGTCGGCCGGGGGATCCGGGGCGTTCCCCTACAAGCTTGTCGCGACCGATCTCGACGGAACGTTGCTGCGCTCCGACGACACGGTCTCCGAGCGCACACGCGAGGCACTCGCCGCGGCCACCGTGGCGGGTGCCGCGCACCTCGTCGTCACCGGCCGGGCGGTCCCCTGGACCCGGCACATCCTCGACGACCTCGGGTACGAGGGCCTCGCGGTGTGCGGCCAGGGCGCGCAGCTGTACGACGCCGGGGCGCACCGTCTGCTCACCTCGGTGACCCTCGACCGGCAGCTGGCCGGGCTCGCGCTCGCCAAGATCGAGGCGGAGGTCGGCCCGCTGGCCCTCGCCGCGAGCCGGGACGGCCTCGACGGCGACGTCCTGGTCGGCCCCGGTTACCGGGTGCAGGGGCTGCTGCAGTCCGTCCCGTTCACCGACGTGGCCGAGCTGTGGGCCGCGCCCCTGACCAAGATGTACATCCAGCATCCCCGTCTCACCGACGACGAGCTGACGTCCGCGGCGCGGGCGGCGGCAGGCTCCCTGGTGAACATCGTGATGGCGGGCGAGGGCATCGTGGAGATACTGCCCCTGGGCCTGTCCAAGGCCACGGGGCTGTCGCTGGCGGCCCGCCGCCTGGGCGTGAAGGCCGCCGACACGATCGCCTTCGGCGACATGCCGAACGACATACCGATGTTCGCGTGGTCGGCGCACGGAGTGGCGATGGCCAACGCCCACACCGAACTCAAGGCCGTGGCCGACGAGATGACCCTGTCGAACGACGAGGACGGCATCGCGGTGGTGCTGGAGAGGCTGCTGGGTTAGCCGCTCCACGGCACCTCGCAACCCCGCCCGGGGAGGGCGGCCCGCGCGGAGGTACGCGCTCGAAGCGGCCGCCCCGGGCAGCTCCCTTACGGGGCGGACTCGACGGAGCTGACTACTCCGGAGCCCGCACGCTGCCCTGTCGGGAACTCGGCGCACTGCCACTGACGGGCGTCGCCGCGCTCCTCACCCGGACTGCGGCGCCGGAGGAATCCGGCGACCTGGACATCACCACTGTGCCCCCGGGCCGCGTCGGACGCCATCGAATAAACCGGCCGGCGGGGCGCCCCGCGCCGACCGCCCGGGGTGGTCAGCCCCGCCGCCACCAGCGCCGCCGTGCCTTGCTGAAGAACCATCCCGCGGGCGGCTCGTCGGAGCGCCAGGGCTGCGGATCGGGGCCGCCCTCGCGCCAGCGGGCCGCGAGCATACGGGCGCGCGCGGACGGCTCTTCCGTATCGGCGGAGCGTATGAAGTCCTCGTCCAGGACGAGTTCGTCCCAGACCTCGCCGGCGGTCTCCCCCTGGCCTTCGCCGGGGGCCTGTCCGTCACCGCGTGGTGCCTGCGCTGTCATCCCCGTCCTCCTCGTCGCATCCCCTCGGGCCAGTGTGCCGTCAGCCGCGTAAAACCCACTTCAAGGTCCTTCAAGATCCCTGAGGATCAAGGACAACTGCGGCTCCACGCACGCGTGGAGCCGCATCGACCGTCCGAAGCCCCACCTTCCGGGGCCCGGCGGCGCTACTCCTCGCCGGCCAGCGTCAGCGTCCGCAGTTTCTGTCCCGCGAACCAGGTCGCGGCGACGGTCACCGCGACCAGCAGCACCGTGCCGGTGGTGAGACTCACGTCCGAGGTGACGAGATCCCCGCCGGACACCTTCTGGGCCACCGCGAGCGACCACTGCTGGACGCTGAGCGTCTTCGCCCCGGAGACCAGCGTCCCGAAGAGCGCCTCCCACACGAGGGCGTAGACGAGTCCGAAGACCACCGCGTGCCGCGTGATGGTGCCGAGCAGCAGGAAGAGCGCGGCGTACGCGATCGAGGCGACCAGCGCCGCCACGGTGTAGGCGACGGCGACCTGCTGGCCGTTGCCGTTGAGGATCAGCCCGGCGAGGAGTGTCGGGACCGCCGAGAAGACCATGGTGACGGCGACGGCGACGATCAGCTTGGTGAAGATGATCGTGGGGCGCTTGACCGGCTTGGCGAGCAGGTAGACGACCGAGCCGTCGTCGATCTCCGGGCCGATCGCGCCGGTGCCCGCGATGACGCCGATGATGGGCACCATCGTGGCGAGCGCGAAGCCGCCGAGGACGTCCGCGGCCACCTGGTCGTCGGCGCCCGTGAAGCCGCGTACGGCCACGGAGATGACGATCAGCAGGACGGGCAGGGCGCCCAGGATGAGGGCCCGGCGGCGGCCGAGAAGGCCGCGGTAGGTGAGCCGGGCGACTGTGGGGTCGTACATCTTTCGGCCTCCTACGCCGCGACGAGATACGAGAAGACGGACTCAAGGGACTCGTCGGAGGGCGAGACCGTGAGCAGTCGGATGCCGTGGTCGCGGGCCACGCGCGGCAGCAGTGCCGTGAAGCGCGGGAAGTCGACGGCCTGGATGCGCAGCGCGCCCTCCTGGAGGTCCACCTCGATGCCGGACGTCGACGGGTCGGCGATGAGCGCTGCCGCGAGCGCGCGGTCGTCGCTGGAGCGGACCAGATAGCGGTGCGGGCGGTCGGTCATCAGGCGGCGGATGCGGCGGAAGTCACCGCTGGCCGCGTGCCGTCCGGCGACGATCACCTCGATGTGCGAGGCGAGCTGCTCGACCTCCTCCAGGATGTGCGACGAGAAGAGGACCGTGCGGCCCTCGTCGCCCATGCGCCGCAGCAGGTCCATCAGCTGCATGCGCTGGCGCGGGTCCATGCCGTTGAAGGGCTCGTCGAGCAGCAGCAGCGAGGGGTTGTGGACGAGCGCGGAGGCCATCTTCACGCGCTGGCGCATGCCCTTGGAGTACGTCGAGATCTTCCGGTCCTGCGCGTACTCCATCTCGACCGTGGCCAGGGCCCGGTGCGCGGCCTTGTCGCCGAGGCCGTGCAGCTCGGCGTTGGCGACGACGAACTCGCGGCCCGTGAGGAAGTCGTACATCGCCTCGCGCTCGGGGACGATGCCGATCTGCTTGTAGATCTCCTCGTTGCGCCAGGTCGGCCGGCCGTCGAGGGTGACGGAGCCGGTGGAGGGGGCCAGGAAGCCGCCCATCATGTTGATGAGGGTGGACTTTCCGGCGCCGTTCGGGCCGAGCAGGCCGGTGACGCCCGGGCCGATGGTCATGGTGATGTCGTTGACGGCCACCACGTTGCCGAACCAGCGTGAGACGTGATCGATGGTGAGGGTGCTCATGGGCGCGGCCCGTTCCTTGGAAGGGTGGTGGCGGACGACGGGCGGGCGGTCACAGTCCGACCTTTCGGTAGCGGCGCATCAGAAGGCCGTAGCAGCCGGCGATCAGTCCCAGGACGACGACCAGATAGACGACGCCCTGGGCGCTCGACGGGCCCTCGCCGCCGGGGAAGGCGGAGGTGGCGCCGAGGAAGGCGGTCTGCACGCCGTCGATCAGCGTGATGGGCGAGAAGAGCCCGAGCCAGGCGATCGCGTCGGTGCTGGACTGGTCGTAGGCGATGGCCTGGACGGTGGACACCGCTCCGTAGGAGATGGTCAGCACGGCGATGACGGCCGCGATACCGAAGCCGCGGCGCGGGGTGACCGCCGAGATGACCAGGCCGATGCCGGCGAAGAGCAGGGAAAGCAGTGCCACGGAGACAAGCCCTTGTCCGAATCCCTTGGTCTGGTCCCAGAAGTCGAGCTTGGCGAGCAGCGCTCCCACGTAGAGCACGAGCAGTGGTGCGGCCGTGAGCATGAACAGCGCCGAGGCCAGCGCCGCGTACTTGGCGCGTACGTAGTCGGCGGTCTCGATGGGGCGCGAGAAGTACAGCGGGACGGTCTTGAAGCGCAGGTCGCGGGAGACGGACTGCGGTCCCTGGGAGGCCACGTAGAGACCGATGACGGCCTGCATGATGACCGCGTAGCGCGTGTAGTCGACGGGCAGGTCCTTCGCCTTGGTGGCGACGGCGACCGCGACCATGATCAGCGCGGGGACGCACATCACCACGAAGAGCAGCATCGGCAGCACTTTGGACTTCACCGAGCGGCCCAGGCCGTACGAGCCGCGCAGGGACATCGAGTAGAGGGAGCGGCGGGCGTACGCGCGGCCCAGGCGCGGGCCGTCGTAGTTGCGGTAGCCGATGTTGTGGATCTGTGTCTGCTCGCCCGCGCGAGCCGGGGCCGGAGCCTGTGCCTGGGGCTGCTCAACCGCCATGGCCGACCGCCTCCTTCCGCTGTTCGTCGCCGTCCTTCAGGGCCGCCTGCGCTTCGGCGTCCCTGGCCGCCTGCTCGTCGCTGTCCTTGAAGACCTCCGCGATGTGGTGCCTGCGCTGCTCCATGCGCACCAGGCCGAGGCCCAGGTCGGCGACGACGTCCCGTACGAGGTCGTACGTCTCCTCGCCCTGCGCGGTGAGCAGGAGGATGTGGCCCGCGCCGGGCAGTCCGCTGCCGTCGTGGGTGTCGACCCCGCGCGCGTGGAGGACCTCGCGCAGTGCACCGGTGCCGTCCGGGTGCTCGTCCGTGTCGGTGACCTCGACCGCGAGGATCGCGGTGCGCTGCGTGAAGTCCGTGGTGGAGCTGGACCGCAGGAGCTTGCCGCCGTCGATGACGACGACGTGGTCGCAGGTGCGCTCCAGCTCGCCGAGCAGATGCGAGGTGACCAGGACGGAGATGCCGAAGTCGGTGTGGATGCGGCGGATGAGGCCGAGCATCTCGTCGCGGCCGACCGGGTCGAGGCCGTTCGTCGGCTCGTCGAGGAAGACCAGCTGCGGGTCGTGGACCAGCGCCTGCGCGAGCTTCACGCGCTGCTTCATGCCCGTCGAATAGCCGCCGATGGGGCGGTATCGCTCCTCGTAGAGACCGACGTGGCGCAGCGTGTCCGCGGTGCGCTCGCGGGCCGCCGCCGGGGGCAGGCCGGACATGCGCGCCATGTGGACGACGAACTCGGTGGCCGAGACGTCGGGCGGCAGGCAGTCGTGCTCGGGCATGTATCCGACGCGCTCCCGGATGTCGCCGCCCTTGGTGGCGACATCGAGTCCGAGCACCGCGGCGCGGCCCTCGGTGGCGGGGGACAGACCCAGCAGGATCTTGATCAGTGTGGACTTGCCGGCTCCGTTGGCTCCGACGAGTCCGGTCACACCGGGTCCGACGTCCACGGAGAGCCGGTCAAGAGCGGTCACCCTGGGGAACCGCTTGCTCAGGCTTTCGGTCGCGATCACAGTCACAGTTCGAAGGTAGTGGCGCAGGCCACATCAGTCGTCAGACCTGGGAGCTGTATCGCTGTCACTCTCCAGTCGTACGGGCCCGTAGGGGTCCCCCCTCAGGTCGAACAACCGGCGGCTGCCGTTGTGCCCGGGTCGGCGTGGGTTGCCCCGGTCGGCGTGGGTTGGCCAGGGCACCCGAGTCGGCCGGGTCGGTCGGGTCGGTCGGGCTGCCCGGGTCGGCCGGGTTGTCCACAACCACGTGGTTTTCCACAGGCCGCGCACCCACCCCTTGACGCAGCCGCCAACAATGGTCACATTCATCAGTGTCAAGTTACGGGCGCGTACGGCAATCGGCTTGGAACGGACGGTGGCATGACCTCAGCAGTGGCCCCGGCACGGGCCCCATCAGGCCCGCTCGCCGCGGAGCTCGGCGGATTCAGGCGGGTGCAGCGCCTCGCGTACGAGTGCGCGGAAGCGGTCGCCGCACAGTTGAGGCCGGGTGTGACCGAGCGCGGGGCGGCGCGGATGCAGCGCGAGTGGCTGCGTGAGCGCGGGGTCCGGGACTGGTTCCATCTGCCCTTCGCCTGGTTCGGGGACCGCACGGCGTTCACGGGCTTCCGGATCCCGCTGCAGTTCTTCCCCACGAACAAGCGCCTGGAGCCGGGGATGCCGTTCATCCTCGACATGGCCCCGGTGCTCGACGGCTGCACCGCGGACATCGGCTACTCCGGCTCGCTGGGCCCGAATCCGGTGCAGGAGCGGCTGCTCGCCGATCTGGAGGCGCACCGCGAGCTGCTGCTGCGTGAGGTGCGTGAGCGGCGCCCGCTGCGGGAGATCTACGAGGACGTGGACCGGCTCATGGTCCGCCAGGGCTACGCGAACCGTCACCGGGCGTACCCCTTCGGCGTGATCGCCCACAAGGTGGACCGCGTCCGGGAACGGCGCTGGTCACCGCGTCTGTTCGGCTTCGGCACGCAGTCGCTCAAGGGTCTGGCGAGCGACGCGCTGCACGGCCACCGCGACGGCTGGTCGCCCCTGTGGTCGCCGTACCGCTTCTCCGACCACCCGCCGCATCCGGGCCTGTGGGCGGTCGAACCGCACCTCGGATTCCGGGGTACGGGCGCGAAGTTCGAGGAGATTCTCGTGGTCACCGACTCCCGGGACCCCGAACAGAGCGCGTTCTGGCTCGACGACGATCTGCCGCACGTGCGGCGCTGGGCGGAGGACAAGTGAGCCGTGGCGAAGAACCTGTGAGCCGTGGCGAAGGGCACGTGCCCCTCGGTGAAGGGCACGTGGCCCATGGCGAAGGACGAGCGCTCCTCGCGGGTGCGCGTGAGCGCTGGGTGCGTACGGGCGGAGTCGAGCTGTGTGTCGCCGAGTGGGGCGATCCCGCGACGCAGCCCACGGTGGTGCTCGTGCACGGGTATCCGGACTCCAAGGAGGTGTGGTCCGAGGTCGCCGGGCGCCTGACCGAACGCTTCCATGTCGTGCTGTACGACGTGCGTGGCCACGGCAGGTCCACCGCGCCCAGTCCTCTGCGCGGCGGGTTCACCCTGGAGAAACTGACGGACGACTTCCTGGCGGTCGCGGACGCGGTCAGTCCGGACCGGCCGGTGCATCTGGTGGGCCACGACTGGGGTTCGGTGCAGGCCTGGGAGTTCACCACGGTCGAGCGCACGAAGGGGCGGATCGCGTCCTTCACGTCGATGTCCGGTCCTTCCCTCGACCACTTCGGTCACTGGATCAAGAGGCGCATGTCGCGCCCCACCCCCCGCAAGGTCGGGCAGCTGCTCGGCCAGGGCGCCAAGTCCTGGTACGTGTATCTGCTGCACACGCCCGTCCTGCCCGAACTGGCCTGGCGCGGCCCCCTCGGCAGGCAGTGGCCGAAGATCCTGCGACGCCTGGAGAAGGTCCCCGCGGGCGACTATCCGACCTCGTCGCTGCCCAGGGACGCGGCTCACGGCGCATGGCTGTACCGCGACAACATCCGTCCCCGCCTGGGCAGACCCCGCAGTGACGCGTACGCGCACGCGCCCGTGCAGCTCATCACGCCCCTGGGAGACGCCTACCTCTCGGAGCGGCTCTACGACGAACTGGAGCACTGGGCACCGCGACTGGTGCGCCGCACCCTCCCGGCCAAGCACTGGATCCCGCGCACCCGGCCCGACCAAGTGGCCGCCTGGATCACCGAGTTCGTGACCGCTACCGAGGGCGGCCGGCCTGCGCCCGCGGTGAGCGGCCCGCACGCAGAACGCTTCGGCGGGCAGCTCGTGCTGGTCACCGGGGCGGGCAGCGGCATCGGACGGGCCACCGCCTTCGCGTTCGCCGAGGCCGGCGCGCGCGTGGTGGCCGTCGACCGGGACGCGCAGAGCGCGGCGCGCACCGCGGAGCTGTCCCGGCTCGTCGGCGCCCCGGAGGCCTGGGCCGAGACGGTCGACGTCTCGGACGAGCAGGCCATGGAGCAGCTCGCCGCGAAGGTCGCCGCCGAGTACGGGGTCGTCGACGTCCTGGTGAACAACGCCGGGATCGGACTGGCCGGCTCCTTCTTCGACACCACCGTGGAGGACTGGCGAAAGGTCCTCGACGTCAATCTGTGGGGAGTGATCCACGGCTGCCGGCTCTTCGGGAAACAGATGGCGGAGCGCGGACAGGGCGGCCACATCGTCAACACCGCGTCGGCGGCCGCGTATCTGCCGTCGAAGGCGCTGCCCGCCTACAGCACCTCCAAGGCGGCGGTGCTGATGCTCAGCGAGTGTCTGCGCGCCGAGCTGGCGGGCCAGGGCATCGGCGTCTCGGCGATCTGCCCCGGATTCGTCAACACCGCCATCACCTCGACCGCGCGCTTCACCGGAGTCGACGCCGACGAGGAGAAACGGCGCCAGAAGAGATCCGCGCGGCTGTACGGGCTGCGCAACTACCCACCGGAGAAGGTCGCCGAGGCCATCGTGCGAGCCGTCGTCCGCAACCAGGCCGTGGTGCCGGTGACGGCGGAGGCTCGTGGCGGCCGCCTCATGTCCCGTTTCACTCCCGGAGCACTGCGCGCGATCGCACGGATGGAGCCACCGCTGTGACAGAGCACCACGCCATCACGCCCCGCCGGGTCTCCTTCGACTGGGAGCGGACCCCGCTCCACTGGATACCGGACGAACCGACCGCCACCCACGTCATCAATGTGCTGCATCTGCTGCTGCCCGCCGGGGAGCGGTGGTTCGTCAAGGTCTTCAAGGAAGGCCTGCCGCTGGTCACCGACCCCGAACTGCTCAAGGACGTCAAGGGGTTCATGGGCCAGGAGGCGACGCACAGCGTGCAGCACTCGTACGTGCTGGACCATCTGGCGGCGCAGCGGCTGGACACGGACGCGTACACGAAGCATGTCGAGTTCCTCTTCCGCGGGATCCTCGGCGAGACCCCGCCGCTGGGCCTGATACCGGCCCGGGAGTGGCTGCGCCTGCGGCTCTCGGTGATCGCGGCCATAGAGCAGTTCACCGCGGTGCTCGGCGACTGGGTGCTGGCCGCCGAAGGGCTGGACGACGCGGGGTCCGACGAGGTCATGCTCGATCTGCTGCGCTGGCACGGCGCGGAGGAGGTCGAGCACCGCGCGGTCGCCTTCGACATGTACCAGCACTGCGGCGGCGAGGGCCTGCCCCGGTATGCGCGCCGGGTGGCGGGCATGGCGGTCACAGCTCCGGTGATGCTGTACATGTGGGCGTGGGGCGCGGCCTATCTGATCCGCAACGACCCGCAGTTGGCGGGCCGCCCGCGCTATTCGCTCGGGGCGCACAACCGGGCGGTGCGCAAGGGGCTGCTGCCCACGTGGAAGGAGCTCGGCTCGGCCGTACCGCGTTATCTGCGGCGCTCGTACCATCCTTCGCAGGAGGGTTCGATGCGCCGCGCGATCGAGTATCTGGCGCTGTCGCCCGCCGCCCGGGCGGCGGCGGGGGCGATCGGCAGGGCGGCGATCGCGTAACGACGGGCGCTCGGGAGGGCGGGGAACCGAAAGGGCTGTAACTGTGATCGACGAGCCGGCGGGTGCCGCGTACCGGATCGAGGACCTGGCGCACCGCAGTGGCGCCACGGTCCGGACGATCCGCGCCTATCAGGACCGCGGGCTGCTCCCCCGCCCGGAGCGGCGCGGGCGCGCCAACCTCTACGCGGACACCCATCTGGCCCGGCTCCGGCAGATCGCGGACCTGCTGGACCGCGGCTACACCCTGGCCTCCATCAAGGAGCTCCTGGAAGCCTGGGACGCGGGGCGCGGTCTCGGTGGCGTACTCGGTCTGGTCGCCGAGGTCGACGGGCCGTGGACGGACGAGGAGGCGGTCCGTATCTCGCGGGCCGAGCTCGACGAACGGTTCGGCGGTCACCCGGACGACGCGGCGGTGGCCGAGGCGATCGAGCTGGGTGTGCTCGAAAGAATTCCGGGACAAATTCCGGGACAGGAGGACACGTTCCTCGTACCGAGCCCCCAAGAGCTGGCGGTGGCCGTCGAGTTGTACGAGGCAGGCGTGCCGCTGTCCGCGATCTCCGGCCATCTGCGGGAGTTGAGGGGCCAGGTGGAGCACATCGCCTCCCGGTTCCTGGAGTTCACGGCCGAGCACGTCTTCGCCCGCTATCTCGGCGATCACCCGCCGAACGACGCCGACGCCACGGAAGCGGCCGCGCTCGTACGCCGGCTGCGGCCGCTCGCACGTCAGACGGTGGACGCCGAACTGGCGCGGGCCATGCAGTTGTTCGCCCATCGCGAGCTGCGCCGGCATCTCGGTGTGGACAAACCCCTGGCGAACACGGAAGAGACGCGTACGGTGGCGGTTCCGGCCGCGACAATGACCGCTGTGGAAGGGCTTGTCGGCGCTGAGAACGCGGCCGAGTTCATCGCCCTGGCGGCTGAACGTGAGGTCAGGGCACGTGCCTTGGACGCACTTGCCGCACACGGTCCTCAAACGAACGAAGTTGACGAACCGTCCTAAACTGTCGGGGAGTTGTCCACAGATTCGCCAACTACGCCTGTGGAAAACGCATTTGGCTGTGGATCAAACCTCCGGGCCAAAATCAAATGCGTGATCAGCGTCTCTCCAGGCACCCTGGCGGAATGAACGCGAGGCATGACGAGCGACATGACGAGAGAGACGAGAGAGATGGAGACGAGAAGTCTCCGGACGAGAGGCGCACCGTAAAGGTGTCGAAGTACCTCTCGAAGCATCTGCGGCACCAGCCCGAGAGGATCGGGCTCACGCTCGACGACGGCGGCTGGATCGAGATCGACACGCTGATGGCCGCGGCGGCGGCGCACGGCTTCCCGTTCACCCGCGGCGAGCTGGACCACGTGGTGGTCCACAACGACAAACGGCGCTTCGCGATCGTGGGCACCCGGATCCGGGCCAGCCAGGGCCACTCCGTGGAGGTCGACCTGGGACTGCCGTCGGCGACCCCGCCCGCGTACCTCTACCACGGCACCGTCGCCCGCAGCCTGGACGCGATCCGCGCCGAGGGTCTGCGGCCCATGAACCGGCACGACGTGCACCTCTCGGCCGACCGCGAGACGGCGACCCGCGTCGGAGCCCGCCGCGGCCGCCCCGTCGTGCTCTCCGTGGACGCCGGCGCCATGAGCCGCGACGGCCATGTCTTCACGGTCAGCGCCAACGGCGTCTGGCTCACGGCCGCCGTGCCCCCGCGCTACCTGCGGTTTCCGGCCACGCACTGAAGAACCGATGACCGGCGTGGCGCGCGCGGTCCGGCCGTGGCCGCCCCCGCCGGTCGGCCGCTTCGGTGTGCCGTACGGCTGCGCTTAGGCTCTGCGGCATGAGTCTGCGCCTGAGCACCGTGATCCTGCCGTACCTCCGCTGGCACGAGGGAGGACGTTCCGCCTGGCAGCGCGCCGAGCAGCTCGGGTTCCACACCGCTTTCACCTACGACCACCTGGCGTGGCGGACGTTCCGCGAAGGCCCCTGGTACGGCGCCGTGCCGACGCTGACCGCCGCCGCGGGCGCCACCGACCGGCTGCGCCTCGGCACGCTGGTCACCTCCCCGAACTTCCGGCACCCGGTGGCCCTCGCCAAGGAACTGATCTCCCTCGACGACATCTCCGGTGGCCGGATCACGCTGGGCATCGGCGCGGGCGGCTCCGGGTTCGACGCCACGACACTGCTGCGTACCGGCGAGGAGCCGTGGACGCCGCGTGAGCGGGCCGACCGCTTCGGCGAGTTCGTACCGCTGCTCGACCGGCTGCTCACGGAGGACACCGTGTCGTACGACGGCACGTTCTACTCGGCGCGTGAGGCCTACAACATCCCCGGCTGTGTGCAGCGCCCCCGGCTGCCCTTCGCGGTGGCCGCCACCGGGCCGCGCGGACTGCGGCTCGCCGCCGCGCACGGACAGGCGTGGGTGACCACCGGGGACCCGAAGCTCTTCGAGTCGGGCACGCCCGAGGAGTCGGTGGGCGCCCTGCGCGGCCAGGTGGAGAAGCTGGCCGCCGCGTGCGAGAAGGCCGGCCGTGATGTGCGCGAGCTCGACAAGGTCCTGCTCACCGGCTTCACCCCGGACCGCGGGCGTCCGCTGGAGTCCCTCGACGCGTTCGTCGACTTCGCGGGCCGCCACGGGGAGCTGGGCTTCACGGACATCGTGATCCACTGGCCCATCCCGGACTCCGATTTCGCGGCGGACGAGAAGGTCTTCGAGCAGATCGCACTGGAAGCGGTCGCGCAGCTGGGCTGACGCCCGGTCGAAGGCCGACACTCAGTTGGCGGCCGACGCCCAGTAGGGCAGGGGCAGGGCCCGGTCTGCGACCGCGGGTCGTCGTTCGTCGCTCGCGCCCTTCCCCCGCACCCCGTGCGGGGCGGCCTCCGGCCAAGCGGCTCGTGGTCCGGAAAAGGGCAGGTCACGGGTTACGTCACTCACATGTGCGGACCGCCGCACGCCCGTGCGCGCATATGCGGGAGAATGACGGAGTGACCTCAGCGACCCGACGGCCCGGGATCCCGGCCTCCCCCCTCCCGACCCGCCTGATCGCCACCGACCTCGACGGCACCCTGCTGCACGACGACAAGTCCGTCTCACCCCGCACGGTGGCCGCCCTGGCCGCCGCCGAGGCGGCCGGCATCGAGGTCTTCTTCGTGACCGGGCGCCCGGCCCGCTGGATGGACGTCGTGAGCGACCACGTCCACGGTCACGGCCTCGCCATCTGCGGAAACGGTGCCGCGGTGGTGGACCTGCACGGCGGCCCCGGCGCCCACCGCTTCGTCAAGGTGCGGGAACTGGCACGGGAGAACGCGCTCGACGCCGTACGGCTGCTGCGCGACGCCGCTCCCGGCACCCTCTTCGCCATCGAGCAGACCTACGGCTTCTACCAGGAGCCCGCGTACCCGAAGCTGCACCTGGAGGCGCCCGACACCGTCGCGCCCGCCGAGAAGCTTCTGGCGCCGGACGCCCCGGGCGCCGATGAGCCGGTGCTCAAGATCCTCGCCTACCACCACGAGATCGCCCCGGACGACTTCCTCATGACCGCCCGGCTGGCCATCGGCGACCGGGCCAACGTGACCCGGTCCAGCCCCAGCGCGCTGCTGGAGATCAGCGGCCCCGGCGTCTCGAAGGCCAGCACCCTCGCGCTGTGCTGCGCCGAGCGCGGCATCTCGCACGAAGAGGTCGTCGCCTTCGGTGACATGCCGAACGACGTGGAGATGCTCACCTGGGCGGGCACGTCGTACGCGATGGGCAACGCGCACCCCGACGTGATCGCCGCGGCGTCCGGACGGACGGCCGCCAACACCGAGGACGGCGTGGCTGTCGTGATCGAGCGGATACTCGCGGAACACCGGTAGAAGCGGAACCCTGGGAGCACAGAGCACAGGGAGCACCGCGAGGAGCGGCAGGAGCGGAACACCGGTGGGAGGAGACCTCCGGTGGCCGCCTGCCCGCCCCCGGAGCTACAGCTCGACTCCCCGCTCGGCGAGCCACTCGCGCGGGTCGACTCCCGAGCCGGCCTGCGGGGTCAGGCGTACCTCGAAGTGCAGATGCGGACCCGTCGAGTTGCCGGTCGTGCCCGACTGGCCGACCCACTGCCCGGTGGACACCCGCTCCCCCTGTTCCACGGTGACGGCCGCCAGATGGGCGTACTGCGTGTAGTAGCCGCTCGCATGCCGCACCACGACCTCGATGCCGTACGGGCCACCGCACGACACCTTGACCACCCGCCCCCGGCCCACCGCACGCACCGGCGTACCGATGTCCACCGCGAAGTCCTGCCCGGTGTGCCGGTTCGCCCAGCGTTCACCGCCGCTGCCGAACCCCGCGGAGAGTCCGTACGTCTCCACCGGGGGGATCCACGGCTGGGTGAAGGTCGTCTCCGGCTGGTCGAGCCGGACCGGACCCCGGCACGCACCGGCGGCGGCCGAGGCGTCCGCCTGCCCCTGGAGCGTGCCCTGGGCCTCCTCCAGCTTCCGCTCGATGCCGCGCTTGATCCCGGCGAGTTCGTCGTTGCGCCGCTCCAGCGCCTGCCAGGCGGCCTCCGCCTTCGACTCGTCGGCGGCGAGCCTGCTCTCGGCCCGGCGGTTCCTGGTGACGGCGTTGTCGACCGTCAGGTCCGCCCGCCAGAGGGCACGCTGACCGCGCATCAGCTCCTCGGGACTGTCCGCGAGCAGCATCTGCGCGGTGTGCGGGAGCCCACCGCCGCTGCGGTACTGGGCACGTGCGATACGGCCGAGGTCCCCCCGCAGCACGGCGATGTCCCGCCGCTCCCGGTCGAGGAGCCGCTCCAGCCGCTGGGCCCTGCTCCGCTGTTCCTCGGCCTCGCGGCGCCCTGCCTCGTACCGCTGCGTCGCCAGTGACGCCTCCTCGTACAGCCGCACGACCTCGGCGCCGAGCCCGCCGGAACGGTCGGCGTCCCCGGTGCCGGTGGCCGCCGTGGGCCCCGCCGCCAGGACGGCCAGCGCGCACGACAGCGCCGTGACGAGCAGGGGGCGGCGACGTCGACGTGAGCGCATGACATGGATCGTGTCGCGCGGGGACGGCTCCGGTCCTGTTCACGTCGTACACCTGGGGGAGCGGTCGGCACGGATGGACCACTGCGCTGGGCCGAACAGGGGGCTTGGCGAAGCCACTTCGGCGAGTCCCGCCGCACGCCCCTGCCGCCGCCCCAGCCCCGCCCTGTCTTGCCCTGCCTCACCTCGTCCTGCCCCGCCTCGCCCCGGATTCAGTGCGGCGCCTCCCAGACCACCGACGTGCCGCCGCCGTCCTTCCCGGACCCCGGTCCGTACCAGCTGTCCCCGCCCAGCGACTCCGCGCGCCGCTTCAGATTCTTCAGCCCGCTGCGCCGGCCCCCTTCGGGGATCCCGACGCCGTCGTCCGTGACCGTGAGACGTACGCCGGTCTCCTCGTCCGGTAGCCGTACCGTCGCGTCCACGGTGACGTCGATCCGGGACGCTCCCGCGTGCCGGAAGGCGTTGGACAGGGCTTCGCGGAGGGCCGCGATGAGGTTCTTGGCCGTGAGTTCGCCGACCACCGTGTCCACGGGTCCGACAAAGCGGTGTGACGGCTTGAAGCCGAGCGGTACGGCGGCCATGTTGATCTCCCGCAGGACGCGCGTCCGCAGCCGGGTCGGCAACTCCGCGGGCCCCTGCTGGAGCGCGAAGATGGCCGTACGGATCTCCTGGATGGTGACGTCGAGTTCGTCGACCGCCTTGCCGACGCCCTGCCGCACCTCGGGCAGCACGGACCGCCGCTGGGCGCTCTCCAGCAGCATCCCGGTGGCGAACAGCCGCTGGATGACGAGATCGTGCAGGTCGCGGGCGATCCGGTCACGGTCCTCGTAGACCGCGAGCTGTTCGCGGTCCCGCTGTGCCTCGGCCATCATCAGCGCGAGCGCGGCCTGGGAGGCGAACTGCGTCGCCAGGGTGCGCTCGGCATCCGAGAACGGGCGGGCGTCCGCCGCGCGGGCCATGACGAGGGTCCCCAGGACCCGGCCGCCGCTCTGGAGCGGCAGGAGCATCGTCGGCCCGTAGCCTCGGGAGAGGTCGGCGAGCATCCGCGGATCCGAGGCCGCGTCCTCGACGAACACGGCCTTCCCCGCGAGGAGCTGGCCCGCGACCGCGTTCTCGGGCGGCACGACGAGGCCCAGTGCCCTCGACGGGTGCTCGGACGCGACAGCGACGATCTCCAGTCCGCCCGCCGCCGCGGGCAGCAGCACGAGCCCGGCCATCGAGTCGGAGAGCCGGCGGGCCTGTTCGGCGACCACTTGGAGCGCTTCGTCGGCGTCTCCTCCGGAGAGCAGCGCGGTGGTGACGGCCACGGATCCGTCGATCCAGCGCTCACGCCGCTTGGCGGCCCCGTACAGGCGCGCGTTCCCCACCGCGATGCCCGCCTCGCGTGCCAGTACGCGCACCATGTCGAGGTCGTGCTCGCCGAACGGGCCCCCGTCGCGCTTCTCGGCGAGGTAGAAGGTGCCCAGGCTCTCGCCCTGTACGCGGATGGGGACGGCCAGGAAGCCGGCCTCGGGCGGAGGACGGATCCCCTCGGCCCCCGCGGTCCCCCCGGCCTCCTCGTACCCGTCCGGCAGCCGCCCGATCCACCGGACCGCCTGCCCGCCGGTGTCCTCGCCCGCGTGCTCGGCGAGGCCGTCCCCGCACTCCGCCGCCAGACCGACCGCCGCGTACCGCGCGTCCGCCAGCTCCGCCGCGGTCTCGCAGATCCGCTCCAGCGTGGACCGCAGCCGCAGACCGCTGCCGACCGCCCGCATCGCTTCCAGCAGCCGCGGTACGTCGTCTGGGTTCGGGGTGCCGCCGGGGCCCGGCTCGACTGACATGCACCGAGCCTAGTTAGTCCCATTTGTCAGGGAAAGTCGAACCCCGGCCCGTCGTCCCGTCGTCCCGTCGCCTCGTAGTCCCGTCGTCCCGTCGTCCCGCTCGACGGCCTCACCGTGCGAGGAGTGCCGTCTCCGTCCGGCTCTCCCGCTCGGACATCTCCCGCAACGGCCCCTCCGCACCCACCAGCTCGTCGAACGCGCCCCGCTGCACCACCTTTCCCTCGGCCATGACGACCACCTCGTCCACCGCTTCGAGCCCCGCCAGCCGGTGCGTGATCATCAACGTCGTACGCCCCTCGGTCGCGGCCAGGAGATCGGCGGTGAGGGCGTCGGCGGTGGCCAGGTCGAGATGCTCCGCGGGCTCGTCGAGCACCAGCACGGGGAAGTCCGCGAGCAGCGCGCGGGCGAGCGCCAGCCGCTGCCGCTGTCCCCCGGACAGCCGCGCGCCGTGCTCCCCGATCATCGTGTCGATCCCGTCGGGCAGGCCGTCGGCCCAGTCGAGCAGCCGCACCCGCCCCAGCACGTCCCGCAGCGCGGATTCCGTCGCGTCCTTCCGTGCGAGCAGCAGATTCTCCCGCACCGAACTGTCGAACAGATGGGCGTCCTGCGCGCAGAGTCCGACCAGTCGCCGCACGTCGTCGCCGTCCATGCCGTACGCGTCCACGCCCCCCAGCGTGTACGTCCCCCCGCGGGGGTCCAGGAAGCGCAGCAGCACCTGGGCCAGCGTCGTCTTGCCGGATCCGGACGGCCCGACGACGGCGGTCCGGCGCCCGCGTTCGAGCACCAGGTCCACCCCGGCGACCGCGTCCCGCTCCTGGCCGGCATAGCGGGCGGCCAGGCCCTTCACCACGACCGGGAACGGCGACGCGGGCGCCTCCACCGGCCGTTCCGGCTCCCGTACGGGCTCGGGCGCGTCCAGGACCTCGTACACGCGCTCCGCGCTCTTGCGGACCCGCTGCCGGTACTGGGCGGCGAGGGGCAGCCCCAGGACGGCCTCGAAGGCGGCGAGCGGTGTGAGGACGACGACGGCGGTCGCCACGCCGCTGAGGCGTCCGTCGGCGACCGCCTGGGCGCCGACGAGCGCGGCGGCCGTGACGGTGAGGCCGGAGACCAGCGCGGTCAGTCCGTCGCCGAGCGCGGTGGCGGTGGCGGCCCGCGAGGTGATGCGGGTGAGTTCGGCGTCGGCCCGCCGCGCCTCGGCGGTACGGGCGGGCAGCGCGCCCGCGACGGTCAACTCCGCCGTTCCCGTGAGGAGATCGGCCACCCGGGTCGCCAGCACACCCCGTGCCGGTGCCAGCCGGCGCTCGGCGCGGCGCGCGACGGCGCCGGTCACCAGCGGAACGCCCACACCCGCGGCCAGCAGCCCGACGGCGAGAACGGCCCCCGCCTCGGGCAGCAGCCAGGCCGTGAACCCGACCGAACCCGCGGACACGACGGCCGCCGCGGCGGCGGGCAGCAGCCAGCGCAGCCAGTAGTCCTGCAGCGCGTCGACATCGCTGACGAGTCGCGAGAGCAGATCACCGCGCCGGGTGGTCCGCAGCCCCGCGGGCGCCAGCCGTTCGAGGCGCCGGTACACGGCGACCCTGGTGTCGGCGAGCATCCGCAGCACCGCCTCGTGCGAGACCAGCCGCTCGGCGTACCGGAAGACGGCCCGGCCGATCCCGAAGGCCCGCGTGGCCGTCACGGCGACCATCAGATACAGCACGGGCGGCTGCTGCGACGCCCTGGAGATCAGCCAGCCCGAGGTGGCCATGAGGCCGACGGCACTTCCGAGCGCGAGACTTCCGAGCAGGAGGGCCGCCGCGAGCCGCCCCCTGCGCGGCCCGGCCATGGCACGGACGCGCGCGAGCACGTCGCGCCGCCTCTCCGGGAGAGTGGCCACCTTCTCCGCGTCCGCCACGGGCACGGACTCCACCCCGTCGGAGCGACGCGTCCGCGTCTCGCCGGACCACACGGCACGGTCCGCCGAAGCCGTCGGCTCCAGCCGCACCACCCGGTCGGCCACGCCCAGCAGGGCCGGCCGGTGGACGACCAGCAGGACGGTCCGTCCGACGGCGAGGCGCCGGACCGCCTCCACCACCTCGGCCTCGGTCGCCCCGTCCAGCGAGGCGGTCGGCTCGTCCAGCAGCAGCACCGGCCGGTCCGCGAGGAACGCCCGTGCCAGGGCGAGTCGTTGACGCTGTCCGGCGGAGAGTCCGGCACCTTCCTCACCGAGGAGCGTGCGCATTCCGTCGGGGAGCACGTCCACGAACTCCAGGGCCCCGGCGTCGGCCAGTGCCTCCCGCACCGCGGAGTCGTCCGCCTCCGGCCGCGCCAGCCGTACGTTCTCGGCGACGGACCCGGCGAACAGATGGGGCCGCTGCGGCACCCAGGCGACGCGCGAACGCCATTCCTTCAGATCGGCTTCAGCAAGATCGACTCCCCCGATGCTCACTCGCCCCTCCGTGGGCCGGACGAAGCCCAGCAGCACGTCGAGAAGAGTCGTCTTGCCTACGCCGCTGGGGCCGACGAGCGCCACCGTCTCTCCGGGGCCCACCTCGAAGGACACGTCCGACACCGCGTCGGACGACCGCCCGGGGTAGCGGACCGTCACTCCCTCGAAGCGCAGCTCCTCGGAGGCGGGCGCGATACCGGTGCCGGGCTCCCGCACAGGCGTCTCAAGAACCGCGAAGATCTCCTCCGCGGCGGACAGCCCCTCCGCCGCCGCGTGGTACTGCGCCCCGACCTGGCGCAGCGGCAGATAGGCCTCGGGGGCGAGGATCAGCACGACCAGTCCGTCGTACAGCGCCATCTCACCGTGGACGAGACGCATTCCGATGGTCACCGCGACCAGGGCGACCGAGATCGTGGCGAGCAGTTCCAGCGCGAAGGACGAGATGAAGGCGATCCGCAGGGTCCGCATGGTCGCCTGCCGGTACTCCCCGGTGATCCGCCGGATGGACTCGGCCTGCGCCTTGGCCCGTCCGAAGACCTTGAGCGTGGGCAGCCCCGCGACGACATCCAGGAAGTGCCCCGAGAGCCGGGACAGCAGGTGCCACTGCCGGTCCATCTGGGACCGCGTGACCCAGCCGATGAGCATCATGAAGATCGGGATGAGCGGCAGCGTGCCGACGATGATCGCCGCCGACACCCAGTCCTCGGTGACGATCCGGGCGAGGACGGCCACGGGTACGACCACCGCGAGCCCCAGCTGTGGCAGATAGCGCGAGAAGTAGTCGTCCAGGGCGTCCACCCCGCGCGTGGCGAGCGCGATCAGTGACCCTGTCCGCTGTCCGCTCAGCCACTCCGGACCGAGCGCGCCGGCCCGCTCCAGCAACCGCCCGCGCAGCTCCGACTTGACCGCCGCGCTTGCCCGGTACGCCGCGAGTTCGGTGAGCCAGGAGATGAGCGCGCGACCGACCGCGACAGCTGCCAACAGAAGCAGTGGCGTGCGGAGTTCACCCGTCGACAGTCCGTGCTGGAAGGCGCCGACCACCACTTCGGCGATGAGCATGGCCTGCGCGACGACCAGCCCCGCTCCCACAACTCCCAGCCCCACGACCGCCATCAGGAAGAGGCGGGTGGCGCGGGCGTATCGAAGAAGTCGCGGGTCGATCGGTTTCACGTGAAACACACCCTTGGGTCAAGCAGGCATGTTTCACGTGAAACACACCTTCTTCTCATGGCGCATGTTTCACGTGAAACATGCCCCCGGATTTATGAGCCTCAGTGCACGGCGTCGGCAATGTGCTGGGTGCCGATCCGCTTGCGGAACACCCAGTACGTCCAGCCCTGGTAGAGCATCACCACCGGCGTCGCGATCACCGCACACCAGGTCATGATCTTCAACGTGTACGGGCTCGACGAGGCGTTGGTGACCGTGAGGCTCCACTCGTCGTTCAGCGAGGACGGCATGACGTTCGGGAAGAGCGTCAGGAAGAGCATGGCGACCGCGGCGATGATGGTGAGGCCCGACAGTCCGAAGGCCCAGCCCTCACGCCCCGCCTGATTCGCCGCGATCGCCGCGACCAGTGCGGCCACCGCCACGACCAGCGCGACCAGACTCTTGCCGTCGCCGTTCTCGACCTGGGTCCAGAGCAGGAAGACCAGCGCGAGCCCGGCCGTCACCACTCCGAGCCGCAGAGCCAGCTTCCGCGCCCGTTCCCGGATGTCACCGAGGGTCTTGAGCGCCGCGAACACCGCCCCGTGGAAGGTGAACAGCGTCAGTGTGACCAGCCCGCCGAGGACCGCGTACGGGTTGAGCAGGTCCCCGAGGCTGCCCACGTACTCGAAGTTCCGGTCGATCTTCACGCCCCGGACGATGTTGCCGAAGGCGACGCCCCACAGGAACGCCGGGAGCAGCGAGGTCCAGAAGATCGCGTTCTCCCAATTGCGCTGCCACTGCTCCTCGGGCCGCTTGGCCCGGTACTCGAAGGCCACTCCACGCAGGATCAGGCAGACGAGGATGAGCAGCAGGGGCAGATAGAAACCGGAGAAGAGCGTCGCGTACCACTCGGGGAAGGCGGCGAAGGTCGCGCCTCCCGCCGAGAGCAGCCACACCTCGTTGCCGTCCCAGACCGGGCCGATGGTGTTGATCAGCACCCGCTTCTCGGTCCGGTCGCGGGCGAGCAGCTTGGTGAGGACGCCGATCCCGAAGTCGAAGCCCTCCAGGAAGAAGTAGCCGGTCCACAGGACGGCGATGAGGACGAACCAGACGTCGTGAAGTTCCATGACTCAGCAGCTCCCTGGGCCTAGTAGGAGAAGGCCATCGGCTTGTCGGCGTCCCGGGGGTCGCCGCCGATCTTCGTGGGCGGGTTGAGGTCGGCCTCGGTGAGCTCGGGCGGTCCGGCCTTGATGTACTTCGCGAGCAGCTTCACCTCGACGACGGCGAGGATCGCGTAGATCGTCGTGAGGACGGTCAGCGAGATGATCATCTCGGTCTGGGACACACCGGGGGAGACCGCGTCGCGGGTCTGCATGACGCCGTAGACGACCCAGGGCTGCCGGCCCATCTCGGTGAAGATCCAGCCCCACCCGTTGGCGATCAGCGGGAAGGCCATCGTCCAGACCGCCAGGAGCCAGTACAGCCGGGTGAGCCGGGAGCCGAGCGGCTTCTTGAACAGCACCAGATGCGGTACCTCGTCCTCCCCCGTCCGCTGCACGGCCGGCAGCAGGAACCTCTTGCGGGTCAGCCACAGTCCCAGCAGCCCCAGGGAGAAGGACGCCATGCCGAAGCCGATCATCCAGCGGAAGCCCCAGTAGGCGACGGGCACGATGGGCTTGTAGTCGCCGGGGCCGAACTTCTCCTGCTCGGCCTTGTTGGTGTCGTTGATGCCGGGCACGTACGAGTCGAAGTCGCTGTGGGCGAGGAAGGACAGGAGGCCGGGTATCTCCAGGGCCACCGTGTTGTGCCCCTTGTCGACGTCCCCGTAGGCGAACACGGAGAAGGGCGCGGGTTCCTCGCCGTCCCACAGGGCCTCCGCGGCGGCCATCTTCATCGGCTGCTGCTCGTACATGACCTTGCCGAGGGTGTCCCCGCTGATCGCGGTGAGAAGACCGCCGACCGCCATGGTGACCAGTCCGAGCCGGAGCGAGGTCCGCATCACCGGGATGTGCTTCTTGCGCATCAGGTGGAACGCCGCGATGCCCACCATGAAGGCGCCACCCGTCAGGAAGGCCGCCGAGAAGCTGTGGAACACCTGGTTGAGCGCGGTGTTCTGGGTCAGGACCAGCCAGAAGTCGGTGAGTTCGGCGCGCCCCTTCTGCTCGTTGATGCGGTAGCCGACGGGGTGCTGCATCCAGGAGTTGGCCGCGAGGATGAAGTACGCGGAGAGCAGCGTGCCGATCGAGACCATCCAGATGCAGGCCAGGTGGATCTTCTTCGGCAGCTTGTCCCAGCCGAAGATCCAGAGCCCGATGAACGTGGACTCGAAGAAGAAGGCGATCAGGGCCTCGAAGGCGAGCGGGGCACCGAAGACGTCACCGACGAAGCGCGAGTAGTCGGACCAGTTCATGCCGAACTGGAACTCCTGCACGATGCCCGTGACGACACCCATCGCGATGTTGATCAGGAAGAGCTTGCCCCAGAACTTGGTGGCTCTGAGGTACTTCTCCTTCTCCGTGCGCACCCATGCGGTCTGCAGGCCCGCGGTGAGCGCGGCGAGCGAGATCGTGAGCGGGACGAAGAGGAAGTGGTAGACGGTGGTGATGCCGAACTGCCATCGCGCTATCGTCTCCGGCGCCAATGCCAATTCCACGTCGTCAACTCCTTACGTCGCCGTGGTAACCGCGGCAGTTTGCCCCACTTGCCCCAGACATCCAGAAGCAAATGGGACGCGCTTGTGAACGCGTTCACATTCACAAGCAATTATGACGCATGGCCGTTCGACCGGTGACAGGTGGGGGTACCCAGCTGCGGGCGCCGCCGTGTCAGGCACAAAACGCCAGGTCAGAGGGCGTGCGCAGACAACGGAAGAGACGAACGCCACAAGGCCCCGGCATCCCGCGAAGTGCGGGGTGCCGGGGCCTTGATCGACCGCTTGGGCGACGGATCGGTCAGAACTCCTTGCGGAAGCCCTCCGCCGTCTTCAGGAAGATGTCGTTGGCCTCGGTCTCGCCCACCGTCACCCGGACACCCTCGCCCGCGAACGGCCGCACGACGACCCCGGCCTGCTCGCACACGGCGGCGAAGTCGACCGTGCGCTCCCCGAGCCGCAGCCACACGAAGTTCGCCTGGGTGTCCGGCACCGTCCAGCCCTGCCCGCGCAGCGTCTCGACCACCCGCGCGCGCTCGGACACCAGCGAACCGACCCGCCCGAGGAGCTCGTCCTCGGCGCGCAGCGAGGCGACCGCCGCGTCCTGAGCGAGCTGGCTCACACCGAAGGGCACGGCCGTCTTGCGCAGTGCCGCCGCCACCGGCTCATGAGCGATCGCGAAGCCGACCCGCAGCCCGGCGAGACCGTACGCCTTGGAGAACGTACGCAGCACGCACACGTTCGGCCGCTCCCGGTACAGCTCGACACCGTCCGGCACCTCGGCATCGCGCACGAACTCCCGGTACGCCTCGTCGAGAACCACCAGGACATCGCCCGGCACCCGGTCGAGGAATCGTTCCAGCTCGGCCCGCCGCACCGCCGTGCCCGTCGGGTTGTTGGGGTTGCAGACGAAAATCAGCCGCGTCCGGTCGGTGATCGCGTCCGCCATCGCGTCGAGGTCGTGGACATCGCCCGGCGTCAGCGGCACCTGGACCGGCGTCGCCCCGCTGACGCGGGTGATGATCGGGTACGCCTCGAAGGACCGCCAGGCGTAGATCACCTCGTCGCCCGGTCCGGAGGTCGCCTGCACCAGCTGCTGGGCGACGCCGACCGAGCCGGTGCCGGTGGCCAGATGCGTGAGCGGCACCCCGAACCGGTCCGCCAGCTCGCTCATCAGCCCCGTGCACGCCATGTCGGGGTAGCGGTTGAAGGCCCCCACCGCCGCGCTCACGCTCTCCAGCACACCCGGCAGCGGCGGATAGGGGTTCTCGTTGGAGGACAGCTTGTACGCCACCGGACCGTCCGTGGACGCGGCGGGCTTCCCCGGCTTGTACGTGGGGATACCCTCCAGCTCGGCTCGCAGCTTCGGGCTCGTCTCGCTCACCGCAGTCCTCCTTGTGACCGTCTCCGGCTCATCACCACCACCGGCTACCAATACTGCTCACCTTAAGAGGATTCGCAGCCGCTGAGTACGGCCCGGGACCGACCTCCCGGCCGGCACCGAAGATCCGCGGGCGCACTCCCGGGCATCACCGCCCGAAGGCGTACGAAAGAGGGGGCGCGCTGCCCGTCACAGCCCGCGCCGGTGGCTCGCGCCGTGGCGCGCATCCCTCGTGAAGGTGAGTTGAGACCTCTTCGAGACATGGCCCCTTTGGCAGGCTCATGCGCGTCGACAAGTGACGTACTGCCATTGAAACGGTCAACTCCCTTGCATTCCAAGGGAGTTGAGTGCTTATGACCATGCAGAAACGTGCCTGTCAACGAGTGCATATGCGTCCGCACTACCCCACCGCATGAGCCCTACTATCGGCTCGCCATGACAGCAGCAGGGAAGCACCAGGTGAGCCGGTCGGATACCTCCCGTCGAGGAAACCGGCCGGGCCGGGCGGGCATCAGAGACGTGGCCGCGGCCGCCGGAGTCTCCATCACGACGGTCTCCGACGCCCTCAACGGCAAGGGACGGCTCCCGGACGCCACCAGACGCCATGTCCGCGAGGTCGCCGACCGGCTGGGGTATCGCCCCTCCGCGGCGGCCCGAACCCTCCGTACCGGCAAGTCGGGCCTCATCGGCCTGACCGTGACGACCTACGGGGACGAACCTTTCACCTTCACGGAGTTCGCGTACTTCGCGGAGATGGCCAGAGCCGCCACCTCGGCCGCGCTCGCCCGGGGCTACGCCCTGGTCATCCTCCCGGCGACCTCGCGCCACGACGTGTGGTCGAACGTGGCCCTGGACGGAACGGTCGTCATCGACCCCTCCGACCAGGACCCGGTCGTCAGCGAACTGGTCCGCCAGGGGTTACCGGTGGTCTCGGACGGCCGCCCGGCCGGCTCGCTGCCGGTGACCGCCTGGGTGGACAACGACCACGAGGCCGCGGTCCTGGGCATCCTCGACCACCTGGCCGCCGCCGGCGCCCGCAGGATCGGCCTGCTGACCGGGACGACCACGGACACGTACACGCACCTCTCCACGACGGCGTACCTGCGCTGGTGCGAGCGCGTGGGCCAGGATCCCGTCTACGAGGCCTATCCCGCGCACGATCCGTGCGCGGGGGCCGTGGCGGCCGACCGGCTGCTCGCCAGGCCCGACCGGCCCGACGCCGTCTACGGGCTGTTCGACCCCAACGGCACCGACCTCCTCGCGGCGGCCAGGCGCTACGGTCTGCGCGTACCGGACGACCTGCTCCTCGTGTGCTGCAGCGAGTCCACCGTCTACGCCAGCACTGAACCGCCCGTCACGACACTCTCGCTCAAACCGAGACGAATCGGCACGGCCGTGGTCCAGCTCCTCATCGACGCCATCGAGGGGGTCGAATCGGACCAACCGGTCGAGCAGGTGATACCGACGGAGCTGATCGTGCGCACCTCCTCCGAGCGTCGGCCGCCACGGACGACCGTCAGCCCGCCGAGGTCCCCGGAGGAGGGGTGACCTCCGACGCGGAAAGCCCCTCTCAATTCGGGAGAAAACCACGGTGAACTGGGGTTCTGCTCCGATTCACCACCCCTGGGTCATCACATGGCGCGATCCGCATTCCTATGATGGGCGGACGACACCGCGGGCCGCTGCGACCAGGCAGTCCGACGCGGTGCAGATGCGGCGCGATGGTGGTGGAGGGGTCGATGACTCAGGGGGCCGGTCAGGGACCCGAGATGCGGACGCCGACGGTGCGCGACTTCCGCGTACCGGCGTACGTCCACGAAGCCGGTCCGTACGCGCAGCCGCCCGGACCGCACCCGGCACCGCCCGGGCAGTACGACCGGCCGGCCGAGCCGTACGACCGCTCCGCCGAGCCGTACGACCAGGCCGCCGACCCGTACACCGGGCCCCCGGAGCCCTACGTCCGGTCCGGTTCCTACGCGGGCGGGCCGCCGCACGGTGAGGCCGGCGTCCCCGCCGCCGAGCCGGAGGGCTACACGCCGACGGAGCGCGATCTGCCGGTCATCAACCGCGGTGACACGGTTCAGATGCCGGTCGACCCCGAGGCCGGGCAGATTCCGCAGCCCGAGGAGGGGCCGGGTCCGCTGTACGTCGTCGGTGACGTGCACGGGTACCTCGACGAACTCGTCACCGCGCTGCACGAGAAGGGGCTCATCGACCTCGAAGGCCGCTGGGCGGCCGGGACCTCCCGGCTGTGGTTCCTCGGTGACTTCACCGACCGCGGGCCTGACGGCATCGGCGTCATCGACCTCGTGATGCGACTGTCCGCGGAGGCCGCCGCGGTCGGCGGCTACTGCAAGGCCCTCATGGGCAACCACGAACTGCTGCTGCTGGGCGCCCGGCGCTTCGGGGACACCCCCGTCAACTCCGGCGCGGGAACCGCCACCTTCCAGGCCGCCTGGCTGCTCAACGGCGGCCAGAAGACCGACATGGAACGGCTCCAGGACCATCATCTGCAGTGGATGGCCCGCCTGGACGCGATGGAACTGGCGGACGGGCATCTGCTCGTGCACTCCGACACGACCGCCTATCTCGACTACGGCGACTCCATCGAAGCGGTCAACGACACCATCCGCGAAACCCTCACCCGCAATGACGCGGACGAGTGCTGGGACCTCTTCCGCAAGTTCACCAAGCGCTTCGCGTTCCGCGACGACGGCGGTGCGCAGGCGGTCCGTTCCCTGCTGGAGACGTACGGCGGTTCACGCATCGTCCATGGTCACAGCCCCATTCCGTATCTCAGGGGCGAGGTCGGCTCGGAGGACGGGGAGAATTCGCCGCCCCTCGCGGTCGAAGAACCTCATGTGTACGCCGACAAGCTCGCGATCGCGATGGACGGCGGCGTGACCATGGCCGGAAAACTGCTGGTCCAGCAGCTTCCCCTGGATAGCTGAGCGTTCACGGGGCACACGTCCTCCGATGGAGGACGCGTGCGGTCCGGGGGCAAATTCTGGAAACCCCCTGTCACCCTGTGCCGTCGTCGCTCTACCATCGGCTTATCCGTAGCAGGCTCCCCTCCGTTTCTGCCCGACGGCTCGTCAGCATGCCGAGTCACCCAGCCCTACGGAGCATCGGGGGATGCACATGAACAGCGTTCCGCAGCACCTGCTGAGCGAGGACCGCCAGGAGTACGAGCGGATCCTCGACGAGGCGCTGCGCTCCGCACCACACCGCCCGGAACTCGCCGCTGTCGGCCAGCGGCTCAATCCCGAACAACTGCGCACGATGGCACTCAACGCCACCGCACTCATCACGGCGGCCGCGGCGAGCGAGTACCAGCACTATGTGAAGGTCCGCGAGGAACTGCGCCAGCCGGCGCCGTCCACCCCTCCCGTCCGCGAAGGATCCACCAGCTCCACGGAGCCGGGCACGAGTGCGGTGGGGCTCGCCACCACCATGGGGGAAGTCGCCGAGACCGCAGGGGCCGGTGCCGCCGCGGTCGTCGCCGTGCTCGCCCCGGTCCTCGCCGGCACCGCCGCGGCGATCTTCCTGCTCGTCGGCTACATCCTGAAGATGCTCGACCCCGAGCCGGGCATCGCACGTACCCTGCTCACCACCGGCTGGGTCTTCGGCGCCATCACGGCGGTCTCGATCCTGGTCGCCGCGGTCGGCCTGCTGCTCGCCGCCCTGCGCAACGGCGCCAGTTCGCTCCAGGCCGGCGTGCACGGCGAGCGGAACGAGGAGGTCGCCCTGGCCAGGGAAGCCTGGCACGAAGCCCTCCTGGAGCGCGGCCTCATGCCGTTCTTCAGGGAGGCTCTCGCCGACCCGGGCACAGCGGCCCTCGGCCGTACGAAGCCGACGGCACCGGTCAGCCGGATGCCGCAGCTCGGCTACAACCGCCCGGGCTTCAGCAGCCCCGACGGGGGTGCGGCAGCGGGCCCCCGCCCCAGCTACTCGAGCCCGGACTTCAGCAGCCCGGACTTCGGGGGACCGGAGCACGCTCCGGAATAGGGCCGGACCCGCCGACACCGCCCGCCCCGGCAAGTCCGGGTCGCCGAGGCCCTGGAACAGATCGCCCAGGACCTCGGCATCGCGACACCACGACCGTCAGGTCGGCGATGGGCGACCGTCGGGTCGGCCGAGGACGACCGTCAGGTCGGCCTAGGGCGTGCGGGGCTGACGGACGCTCGGGTCAGTCGGCCATGGGCAGATAGACCCGGTTGCCCGCGGCGGCGAACTCCTTCGACTTCTGGAGCATCCCCTCGGCGACCTCCTCGGGGGAGGCCCCCGGGACCGCCGTACCGCCGAACTGCTCGTTGATGCTGTGGCTGATCTTCATCGAACAGAACTTCGGGCCGCACATGGAGCAGAAGTGCGCCGTCTTGGCCGGTTCGGCCGGGAGGGTCTCGTCGTGGAACTCCCGGGCGGTGTCCGGATCCAGGGCCAGGTTGAACTGGTCCTCCCAGCGGAACTCGAAGCGGGCGTCCGACAGCGCGTCGTCCCACTCCTGTGCGCCCGCATGCCCCTTGGCGAGGTCCGCCGCATGGGCCGCGATCTTGTAGGTGATGACGCCGGTCTTGACGTCGTCACGGTTGGGCAGGCCCAGGTGTTCCTTGGGCGTGACGTAGCAGAGCATCGCCGTGCCCCACCAGGCGATCATCGCGGCACCGATGCCGGAGGTGATGTGGTCGTACGCCGGGGCGATGTCGGTCGTCAGCGGACCGAGCGTATAGAACGGGGCCTCCTCGCAGATCTCCTGCTGAAGGTCGATGTTCTCCTTGATCTTGTGCATCGGGACGTGCCCCGGGCCCTCGATCATGGTCTGTACGTTGAAGCGCTTCGCGACCTTGTTGAGCTCTCCGAGGGTCCGCAACTCCGCGAACTGCGCGGCGTCGTTGGCGTCCGCGATCGACCCGGGCCGCAGACCGTCGCCGAGCGAGTACGTGACGTCGTAGGAGGCGAGGATCTCGCAGAGCTCCTCGAAGTGCTCGTACAGGAACGACTCCTTGTGATGCGCCAGACACCATGCCGCCATGATCGAGCCGCCGCGCGACACGATGCCGGTCTTGCGGTTCGCGGTCAGCGGGACGTACGGCAGACGCACACCCGCGTGGACGGTCATGTAGTCCACGCCCTGCTCGGCCTGCTCGATGACCGTGTCCTTGTAGATCTCCCAGGTGAGCTCCTCGGCCCGCCCGTCGACCTTCTCCAGCGCCTGGTAGAGGGGGACCGTGCCGATCGGGACGGGGGAGTTGCGCAGCACCCACTCACGGGTGGTGTGGATGTTGCGGCCGGTCGAGAGGTCCATGACCGTGTCGGCGCCCCACCGCGTCGCCCAGGTCATCTTGTCGACCTCCTCCTCGATGGAGGAGGTGACCGCGGAGTTGCCGATGTTGGCGTTGACCTTCACCAGGAACCGCTTGCCGATGATCATCGGCTCGATCTCGGGGTGGTTGACGTTGGCCGGCAGCACGGCCCGGCCCGCCGCGATCTCCGCACGGACGACCTCGGGTTCGACGTTCTCCCGGATCGCGACGTACTCCATCTCCGGCGTGACCTCGCCCCGCCGCGCGTAGGCGAGTTGGGTCACCGCCTGCCCGTCACGGCTCCGGCGGGGCAGCCGCGGACGCCCCGGGAAGACCGCGTCGAGGTTGCGCAGTCCGCCGCGCGGCGAGGTGTGCTTGATCCCGTCGTCCTCGGGGCTCACGGGACGGCCCGCGTACTCCTCGGTGTCGCCACGGGCGATGATCCAGTTGTCGCGCAGGGGCGCAAGACCCCTGCGTACGTCGGTGTCGACGGCCGGATCGGTGTACGGGCCGGAGGTGTCGTACAGGGTGACCGACTCACCGTTGGTGAGATGCACCTGACGGACCGGCACCCGCAGATCGGGGCGCGAGCCCGCGACATACGCCTTGTGCCAGCCGATGGACTTCCCGGCTTCGGACTCACCGGTTTCGGACTTCCCGATGTCAGGCTTCCCGATTTCGGGCTTCCCGACTTTGTGGTTCTCGGGCGAAGCAGCTGCCCCGCCGTCCTCGGCCGCTGCGGACACCTCGGTGCCGTCGGCCGGGGCGAGCGCCCCGTGCGTCTGGCTGGAGGCAGGCGTGCGTACGTCCTTGTTGGTCATGAGACCTACTCCCTACGCCGGCATTACCCGGTAACAGGTTCGGCGGTCGACGCAGCGTTTCCCGTCCGGCGATGTTCCACGTGAAACATCGCGGATACGGAGGTCAGCGCCCTCTCAGCCCGGTGCTCCGAGCTCCCGCGTGTGCAAAGGTGCTTCCACGCTAGCGTCACAATGGGCGCGGTGAACAGTGGGCCCCTCTCGTTCTTGCGATGATCGGTCGGTGACCACGACGCAGCAGCCTCCACTCCCGCCGTCCGAACCGCCCCACGGACACGGCCACGACGGCCACGGTCACGGCGGCGGGCACGGCCACTCGCACGGCCCCGCGGCACCTGTCTCCATGCATCTGCGCAAGATCATCGCGGCAGTGCTGATTCCTTTCGCCGCGGCGGTCGTTGTCGGTCTCGCGGTGCTCTGGCCGGGCGGCGCCCCCGGACACGAACGCACGGGTGTCGGTTTCGACCGGCAGACCCAGCAGGCCACCGTGACCAAGGTCGACAAGGTCGACTGCAAGTCCGTGAACGCCTCGGGCGGGACTCCGACCGGCGACACCTCGACGGCCGAGGGCTCGTCGGCGCAGCAGCAGGCCTCGGGCACCTGCAAGAAGGCCACGATCCGGGTCGACTCCGGCAAGGACAAGGGCCGTACCTTCACGGAGATCGTCCAGCCGGACTCCTCACGCCAGTTGGAGCAGGGCCAGGAGGTGATCGTGGCGTACGCGCCCGACGCCCCCAAGGAGCTCCAGTACTCGGTCACCGATGTGAACCGCAAGCTCCCCATGACGCTGCTCGCCGGCATCTTCGCCGTCGCGGTGGTCGTGGTGGGCCGGATGCGCGGCGTCATGGCGCTGATCGCGCTGGCCGTCAGCTTCCTGATCCTGACGTTCTTCATCCTGCCCGCGATTTTGCAGGGTTCGAATCCACTGGTCGTGGCGGTGGTCGGGGCCAGCGCCATCATGCTGATCGCGCTCTACATGTGCCACGGGCTCTCGGCCCGGACGTCGGTCGCCGTACTGGGCACGCTGCTGTCCCTGGTGCTGATCGGGCTGCTCGGCTCACTGTTCATCGACTGGGCCGCGCTGACCGGCAACACCGACGACAACACCGGCCTGATCCACGGTCTCTACCCGTCCATCGACATGAGCGGTCTGCTGCTCGCGGGCATCATCATCGGTTCGCTCGGCGTGCTCGACGACGTCACGGTGACGCAGACGTCGGCGGTCTGGGAACTGCATGAGGCCAACCCGACGATGGGCTGGCGGGGCCTGTACCGCGCGGGCATCCGCATCGGCCGCGACCACATCGCGTCCGTCGTCAACACGCTCGTCCTCGCCTACGCGGGCGCGGCGCTGCCTCTGCTGCTGCTCTTCTCCATCGCACAGAGCAGCGTGGGGACGGTGGCCAACAGCGAACTGGTGGCCGCGGAGATCGTCCGCACCCTCGTCGGCTCGATCGGACTGGTCGCCTCCGTGCCGGTCACCACGGCTCTCGCGGCCCTGGTGGTCTCGGCCGACCGCCCGGGTGACGCCGCCCCGGCCCAGCAATCTCAGCCCCACCAACCGCCCCAGCCCCAGCCGGGCGGGAAGGCACCCCTGCGCGGCGGGAGCGGCCGCCGCCGCAAGCACTGAAACCCCACCGCGGGCGGCGGTAGCCGGGAAAACGTCACCTCACTCCGGCCGCCGCCGCGTCACCCCGCGCTCTGCTCCTCCGCCAGGATGCGGTCCAGCGCTTCATCCAGGTGCGTGTCGAAGTCGGCGAGGGAGCGCTCCTGGCCCAGCGGGACCAGCCGGTCCGTACGGTCGAGGAACGCCAGCAGCGGCGCCGTACCGCAGCGGAACAGGGCCTGGTCGACACCCACCTGGAGCCGGATCAGCACATCGCCGAAACCCTCGGAGTCCGAGGGAGTGATGTGCACGTCTCCGTCCCCGCACGGTCGGCCCACACCGTCGATCAGCAACTCCCGGCCGAAGGCCCAGGTCACCGGAGCGTCGCCGGGCAGGTGGAAGGTCAGACGCACGGCATAGGGATCACAGGTCTCGTAACGCAGCTCCACCGGGATGCGGAAGGAGAGCTCCTCCGAGACGACGAAGCTCATCATGACCTCTGCCTGTACTACCGACTCGCGCATCGCCTACCCCGTCGTTTGCCGTCCATGGCCGGGAATCGTCCACCTAACACTTCTGGCATCTTGCTGAACGTGTACACCAGATCACAAGGAGTGAGTTTTCAGATGCTGATAGAGACGGAGAGTGTCCCCAGCAGCAGATCGATCTCGCGCTGCAGTCGCCGCGCCGCCGGCAGCAGGCGATCGGCCTGGTGGGACGGCATGGAGATGGCCACCGTGGCGGCCGTGCTGCCCAAAGTGAGAGGGATCGCGGCGCAGACCGTGCCCAGCGCGTACTCCTGACGTTCGATCACCGGTTGCATACGTCCGGCCGATTCGAGACGGCGAATCAAGGTCTGATCGTCACGCACCGTGTACGGCGTGACGGATCGGACGGGGTAGCGGTCGAGGTGGTCCCTGCGCCCCTCCGCGTCGAGTTGGGACAGCAGACACTGGCCGATCGCGTGTGCGTGCCCCGTCTCCCGGAAGTCCGCCCACTCCTCGACCGCGGGATTGCCCGGGGTGTCGGCGACGCACTGGACCTCGATCTCCCCGCCGCGGTAGACCGCGTAGTAGACGGGAGCACCGATCGAATCGCGCCAGCTTCCCAGAGCGTCGGCGATCGTGCTGCGACGTTTCTGCTGGGCCCCGCTGCGGCTCAGCCGCTCGGCCGCCTCGCCGAGGAAGAACAGCCCCTTCTCGCGGCGCAGATACCCGTCGTGCACCAGGGTGCGCAGCAGGTGGTACGCCGTGGGGAGAGCGAGTCCGGCCTCGCGGGCCAGCTGCTTCGCGGGCGCCCCGTGCTCGTGCCGCGCGACGGACTCCAGAAGACGCATCGCACGCTGCACCGAACCGATGAGGGTCGTGGGGTGCGGCTCGGAGGCCGGAACCTTCGATCCTGCGGGTGCGGTGTCCACCGTGGCCAAAGGTCACTCCCGAAACGCGAGGGGGCCGCCCGCGCGAGGGTGACGCGGGAGGTTCTGGAACGCCGCTCCCGAGGATCGACCCCGCGGCGAGTTCCGGACTTTAACCGTCTGCCACCGATCGCTGACGACATGCCTCGAAAACTTCCCCCAGCCGAGGGAACCGACGGTTCCCCCTCAGCGGTGAGGGATGGCCGGACGGCGGGGTCCGGCGGATCACCTGTCCCCCGTGCCGATCTCTACCAGTCGCTCCTCGACGAGGAGCCCGACATGAACTTCCGTACGACGTAGATCAGTCCGCCGACCAGTGCCACGAAGAGCAGCAGCTTGAAGAGCAGGCCGATCACGAATCCGACGACACTCGCTATCAGGCCGCCGAACACGACCAGAGCGATGACCGGCACCGCGACCCACTTAACCCACCACGGCATCCCCGCGAAGATCTCTCGCATCGCCCTTGTTCCTTGTCTCTCTGCCCGTTTCCGAGTGCTGCCCTGATCGTTCCCGCCGTGCCGGCGGGCCACGAATGTCCTGCCTCGATGCTAGGGGCGGCAGGGGTGCCGACGGGGGCCTCGCGCCCCTTGTCCTCCCCTGACCGTTCCCCTAGGGAACCCTGAGGCGGACGTCAGCTCTCCGGCGGAGAGAAGACCACGACGACCCGCAGATCCTCGCTGATGTGGTGGAACTTGTGCGCCACCCCCGCGGGTACGTACACGACGCTGCCGCGCGCCACCTGGGTCGTCTCCATGCCCACCGTGATCGCGGCACGGCCGCTGACGACGAGGTACACCTCGTCCTGGCCGTGGGGCTGCTGGGGGTCCTGTGCGCCCGCGTCCAGCGCGTACAGGCCGACCGACATGTTCTTCTCGCGCAGGAACTGGAGGTACGCGCCGTCGTTGGCGGCGCGCTCCGCCTCCAGTTCGTCCAGCCGGAATGCCTTCATCGCCCTTGTCCGCCCCTGCCCCGCTGCTCGTATCCGATCTCTTCTGTCACGATCAGACACATGAAGAATTTCGTAGTCAAGACGATCGCCAACGCGGGCGCTCTCGCCGTGGCGGTGTGGCTGCTCGACAAGATCACCCTGTCCGGTGACAGCACCGGCAAGGAGATCGGCACGCTGTTGCTCGTCGCGCTGGTCTTCGGACTGGTGAACTTCCTGGTCAAGCCGATCGTGAAGGTCCTCACCTTCCCGCTGTTCATCCTCACGCTCGGACTGATCACGCTGGTGGTCAACGCCCTGATGCTGCTGCTGACCTCGTGGCTGGCGGACAAGCTCGACCTGAGCTTCCACGTCGAGGGATTCTGGACCGCAGTCCTGGGCGGCCTGATCATCTCGATCGTCTCCTGGGCTCTGAACGTCGTCCTTCCCGACGAGGACTGAGCGACCCCGATGCCCTATCGCGTGTGCTTCGTATGCACCGGCAACATATGCCGTTCCCCGATGGCCGAGTCCGTCTTCCGCGCGCGGGTGGCCGAGGCGGGGCTCGACGGTCTGGTCGAGGTGGACAGCGCGGGTACCGACGGCTGGCACGAGGGTGACGGCGCCGACCCGCGCACCGTCTCCGTGCTGGAGGCGAACGGCTACGGCAGCGGCCATGCGGCCCGCCGGTTCCGGCCCGACTGGTTCTCCCGGCTCGACCTGGTGATAGCCCTCGACGCCGGGCACCTCAAGGCCCTGCGCCGCCTCGCGCCGACCCCCGCCGACGCCGAGAAGGTCCGGCTGCTGCGCTCGTACGACCTCGCGGCCGGCGCCGATCTCGACGTACCGGATCCCTATTACGGGGGGATGGACGGTTTCGAGGAGTGTCTTGAGATGGTGGAGGCGGCGAGCCCAGGACTGCTCGCCGCTGTACGCGAGCAAGTGGAAGGACTGGCGGCATGACACATTCTTTCGAGGGAGCGGGTGACGGCACACGTGCCGTACGGGCGGGGCTGCCCGAGCCGGTCAAGCACGAGCCGACCCTCCCCGGCCCGGTCTTCGCCGCCCACTTCCATCTGCCGGGCGATCCCACCGGCCCTTACACCTACGGACGCGACGAGAACCCGACCTGGACCCACCTGGAGCGCGCGATCGGCGAGCTGGAGGCTCCGGGCCGGGACGGCGTCGAGACGCTCGTCTTCGCCTCCGGCATGGCCGCCATCTCGGCCGTCCTGTTCTCCCAGCTGAGCGCCGGCGACGCGGTCGTGCTGCCCGACGACGGCTACCAGGTCCTGCCGCTCGTCCGCGGACAGCTGGAGGCGTACGGCATCGAGGTGCGCACGGCCCCGACCGGCGGCGACGCCCAGCTCGACGTCCTCGACGGGGCGAAGCTGCTGTGGATCGAGACCCCGTCGAACCCGGGGCTCGACGTGTGCGACGTACGACGGCTCGCCGAGGCGGCCCACGCGCGCGGCGCCCTCGTCGCGGTCGACAACACCCTGGCGACGCCGCTCGGGCAGCGGCCGCTGGAGCTGGGCGCGGACTTCTCCGTGGCCAGCGGCACCAAGCAGCTCACCGGTCACGGAGACATCCTCCTCGGCTACGTCACGGGTGGCGACGCGTCGGCGATGGCCTCCGTACGGCGCTGGCGCAAGATCGTCGGGGCGATCCCGGGGCCCATGGAGGCATGGCTCGCGCACCGCTCGCTCGCCACGCTGCAGATGCGCGTGGACCGGCAGGACGCGAGCGCCCAGGTGATCGCCGAGACACTGCGGGACTGGCCCGAGGAGCTCGGCGTCCGTTATCCCGGACTGCCCGGCGACCCTTCGCACAAGATCGCCTCGCAGCAGATGAGGCGCTTCGGATGCGTGGTGTCGTTCACCCTGCCCACGCGCGCGCGTGCCGACCGTTTTCTCGACGCACTGCGGCTCGTGGACGACGCGACGAGCTTCGGCGGGGTGCGGTCGACCGCCGAGCGGCGCGGGCGCTGGGGCGGCGACGCGGTCCCGGAGGGCTTCATCCGTCTCTCGGTCGGCGCCGAGGATCCGGAGGACCTGGTGGCCGACGTCCGGCGAGCGCTCGACGAGTCCGCGAAGTGAGCACTTTCCGAGTGACCGGCCAGTAGCCGCGCTACGCACAACGGACGGCCCGAGCCTCCCCCCTCGTGGCTCGGACCGCCCCGGTTCTCTGCGCTAAGAACCGCGCGAACAAGGCTAGTTGACTCTGTGTCAGTGTCCAATCACGGTAGCGACAGGGAGCTATCGACTTATTTATAGTTGGGGGCTTCCGGCAAGCTGGAAGTTGAAGGGAAGCCATGGATCTGGCCCTGCTGCGGACCTTTGTGACCGTGCACCGGGCCGGCTCCTTCACCCGCGCCGCCGCCCTGCTCGGCCTCTCCCAGCCGGCCGTCACCTCACAGATCCGCACGCTCGAACGGCAGCTGGGGCGCCCTCTGTTCCTGCGCCAGGCCCGCGGGGTGACCCCCACCACCATCGGGGACGAGCTCGCCCACAAGGCCGCTCCGCATCTCGACGCCCTCGTGGAGATCACCGAGACCGGCCTCGACGCGGACTCCTCCCTGCGCACCCTCCACCTCGCCGGGCCACCGGAGTTCACCGCCGAGCGCGCGCTGCCCGCACTCACCGAGCTGATCGGCGAAGACGGCCACGGCTTCGCGCTGCGGGCCTCCTTCGGCAATGCGGAGGAGACACTGGAGGGACTCGCTGCCGGACATCATGATCTGGCCATCAGCACGGCACGCCCGCGGGGCCCTCTACTCACCGCGACTCCGCTCTGCGACGAGGAGCACGTGCTGGTCGCCGCCCCGCGCTGGATCGCCCGGATCGGCTCCGACAAGATACGGCGCCAAGGCGCGCCCGCGCTGGAGAACCTGCCCGTGGTCGAGGTGCACGAGTCGCTGCCGTTCATCGCCCGCTACTGGGCTTCCGTCTTCGACTCCCTGCCCGCCGCATCGGGCACGGTCATCGTTCCCGATCTGCGGGCGGTGCTCGCCTGCGCCACCACCGGCGCGGGACTAGCGGTCCTGCCGCGCTATCTGTGCGGACCGGCCCTGGAGCGGGGCGACGTGGTGGCGCTGAGCGAGCCGCCGGTACCACCCCTTCGTACATACTTCCTGGTGGTACGGACCGGCACACTGGCCATGCCGCATATCGCGCGCGCCCACGAGTGGTTGATGCGCGCCGCTACCGGCTGGTCGTGACGCAGATGCTTCGCCTGGTCCGGACGGCGATGTTTCACGTGGAACCAACCGGGCCACATTCCTCCCATGACCGACCGACCCGTGGTCAAGCGCACCGCCCGGGCCGTCCTGCTGGACGGCGACGACTTGATCTTGATCAAGCGGACCAAGCCCGGCGTCGATCCCTACTGGCTGACGCCCGGTGGCGGGGTCGAGCCTGAGGACACGACCGTCGTCGACGCCCTCCACCGTGAAGTGCACGAGGAACTCGGCGCCAAGATCACCGATGTCGTACCGTGCTTCGTCGACACCGTCGAGCACATCGGCGAGGACAGCAGCTCGACCGGCGTGAAGGTGCAGCACTTCTTCGTCTGCCATCTGGAATCCATGGATCCCTCGCTCCGCCACGGTCCCGAGATCGAGGAGCCCTGCGGCGACTACGAGATCGTCCGGATCCCTTTCACCCGCGTGGGCATCGCCTCCGTCCATCTCGTACCGCTGTCGCTGCGGCACTATCTCGACGGGAACATCGAGGGCGTACGGGCGATGCAGGCACCCGACCTCGGCTGACCTGCCCGCCGCTTTTCGTTCGCCGTTCCTGGTTCGGGTTCGTGGTTCGGGTTCGTCATCCCGGTTCGGGCCGGAGTCAGTCCCGTGCCGCGACGAGGTCTTCCACCGCGTCGTGCCGGATCCGTTCCGACGGGATACCGATGTCCCGGAGCGCGTCCACACCGTTGCGGATCATGCCGGGCGGCCCGGAGAGGTAGGCGTCGTACTCGTCCCACGGACCGTATTCGCGGACCGCGTCGGGCAGTTGCAGATGTGCCTGCTGGTCGACGATGGGACGCACCGCGAGCCATGAGTGGCTCTGCTGCAGCCGGAGCATGGTGTCGATGTCGTACAGGTCGTGACCGGTGCGGGCCCCGTAGAAGACCTCGACCGGCCGCCTCTGCCCGTGTTCGGCGACGTCCTCGACGAGTGCCTTGATCGGCGCGATACCGGTGCCGCCGCCCAGGCAGAGCAGCCCGCTGTCGGTGGTGTGGTCGACGGTCATCGAGCCCGCGGGCGGGCCGAGCCTGAGGATGTCGCCGGGGCGGGCCCGGTGCACCAGCGCGCTGGAGACCCAGCCCGCCGGAACCGCCTTCACGTGGAACGACAGCAGTCCGTCCGAGCGGGGCGCGGAGGCGAACGAGTAGTGCCGCCAGACGCGGGGCCACCACGGGGTCTCCAGGCTCGCGTACTGGCCGGCGAGGAAGGGGTACGGCTGATCGGGGCGGACCGTGACGACGGCGACGTCCGGGGTCCTCAGATCGTGCGAGATCACCTCGGCGTACCACCAGGCCGGCGCGCGCAGTTCGTCCACCGCCGCGGCGTCGATCATGACCTGGGAGATCTTCGTGTACGCCCTGACCCAGGCCGCCTCGGTCTCGCTGTCCCAGGCCGCCTCGGCGAATCGGCTGAGCGCGCCGAGGAGGCACTCCCCGACGGCGGGGTAGTGCTCGGGGCGCGTGCCGTACTTGCGGTGGCCGCGGCCGAGGTTCTGCAGGTACGAGACCAGGATCTCGGTGTTGTCGATGTGTTCGGCCGCCGTCAGCAGCGCCTTGAGCAGCCGGTCCCGCTGCGTGTCCATCGCGGCCGGGAACAGGGGGCGCAGGTCTGGATGGCGGACGAAGAGCAGCGCGTAGAAGTACGAGGTGACCTTGTCGGCGACGGGTGCCACCTCGGCCATCGTGCGGCGGATGAGGACGGCGTCGGGGGAGGCGGGCCTCGCGGGAGCGGGGGGCGGCACAGGCGCGGGCACGGAGTCCGGCGCGGGGGCGGAGTCCGGCGCGGGGGCCGAGACCGCCGTGGGGGCGGTTGCTGTGGGGGGAGCTGCTGGTTCGACGTCCGCTGCTGGTTCGACGTCTGCTCGATCGGTGTCCGATCCGGGCCTGGCGGACGGAGCGGACGGAGCAGGCGGGGCGGACGGGGGTATTCGCCGCTGTGCCGGGCCGGCCCCTCCCGCCGCGGACCTGTTGACGGGCCGCAACGCGGCCAGGCGCCGCCCCTCGGTCGCCCCCTGTTCGCCGCCCGCGGGCGGCTCCGGTGGCGTGTGCGGTGTGAACCAGCCGCCTCCGCCGCCACCCCCTGAAGTGCCGTTGTCGGCCGACGTGGTGGTCGGAGCGTCCATGCTGTGCCTCGCCTCGAACATCTTTCGGTCGGTCTGCGCACCTCCTCCATCGGAAGATGCCTGCTTTCCCCCCGCAGACTGCTTACTTCGCCCCATTCCGTCCTGATGGCCAGTGCGCCCATATTGGACCGCGTCATCGCACACTGGAGACAAGTGAGCCGAGAATGTGACATTGGCCGCACTACAGCCAAGTCAGCATCCCACTCAGTAACACCAGCCCGGTTGGTAACCGGAAATGCGGTTCTTCGATCTTTCTGTCCCGTTAGGCTGCATTGCCCTGCGATCGCCCCGACGAGATGTGCGGACACCTCGTCGGACACGAACCGGAGTCGACCATACCGGCCGCGGTCCGACGCACAAGTCCCCGCTTCCTTACGTCAGGAATTGCGTGGTGGACGTCTCACCAATTCTTTCAATTACCGGGCGGCGCAGGCCAATTCACAGGATGTACGCCGAGGCTAGTACGCGGGGTTACTCCCGCTGTCAGACGCCTCGGCCGCACGCGCCAGGCACGGTGTTTCACGTGAAACTAAGCCGCCCCGTGCGCCGGGCCACCCTCGTCGTCCATGTAGCCGCGTCCGCGTGCTGGCTCGGGCTCACGCTCGGGCTGCTCGCCCTGGGAATCACCGCGACCACCACCGGATCCGCGGCGACCGTGGAAGCCTCTGTCCGCGCCATGAAGACCTTCGCCGACTGGCTTCTGCTCCCCCTGGCGTTCTTTACGCTTCTCACCGGCTTGCTGTTGTCCCTGGGCACGCAGTGGGGGCTGGCGAGGCACCGGTGGGTCTACACCAAGTTCTGGCTGACTCTGGCCACCACCACGGCCACCGTTTTCGCCCTGCGCCCCGGGGTGAACACCGCGGTCGCCGCCGTGTCGGACGGCGGACCGCTGCCCGACCCCGGTGACGTCCTGTTCGGACCGGTCGTCTCGCTGTCCGCGTATCTCTTCATGACGGTGATCTCGGTCCTCAAGCCCTGGGGGCTGACCCGGCGCGGGCAAAGGATCCGTACGGCCGCCCGCAAACCGGTGGACGGGGAACCCGCCCGTCGGACAGCCTGACCTGCGTGTCGACTCCTTCCCCCGCCGCTCTGCCCATCCGCCGTCTGACGCCTCGCGATCTCTCCGCCTGCGCCGACCTCTCCGAGAACCGGGACTGGCCCCGCGAGGAACACAAATGGGGTCTGCTGCTCACGGCCGGGACGGGCTATGGCATCGACGACCCCGGCGGAGGCCTGGTCGCCGCCTGCGTCGTGACCGCCTACGGGCCCCGGGAACAGCCGGATCTGACAGCCATCGGCATGGTGCTGGTCGCCGAGCGGTACGCCCGCCAGGGCATCGGGCGTCGTCTGATGCGCCAGGTCGTGGCCGAACTGGGGGCCACCCCGGTGACCCTGCACGCCACCCCGTACGGGCGCCCTCTCTACGAGGAACTGGGCTTCAAGGCCATCGGGCGCGCCGAGATGGTCCGTGGCCGCTTCAGCCCTCTGGGCCCGGAGCCCGAGGTGGCCACGCGCGCTGCCACGGCCGAGGATCTCGTCACGATCCTCCGCCTCGACGAGGAGGTCTTCGGCGCGGACCGGACGCACATGATTACGCGGCTGCCCGCCTTCTCCGACCAACTGCGTGTCGCCGAGGAGGACGGCCGGATCATCGGATACGCCGCCGCCTGGCCCAACATGGACAGCCACGTCGTGGGTCCGCTGATCGCCCGGGACACCGAGACCGCGAAGGCGCTCATCGCCTCGCTGGCCTCGCGTACCGACCGTCCCCTGCGCACGGACATCGATGTACGGCATGAGGAGTTGCTGGCGTGGGTCAAGGAGCGCGGGCTCGCCTCCCTGAGTTTCAACGCGGTCATGACGTACGGCATCGGCGAGTTGCCCGGCGACTGGACGCGGCGGTTCGCTCCGCTCACGGTGGCCGCGGGCTGAACCGAGCGAACCGCCCGCTCGGGGACGAGCGGGCGGTTCGCTGGTACGGGCGCTCCGGGCGCCGGCCCTTCTGGGCAAGCTAGGCGAGGGTCTGCACCGCGGTGGTGGCGAACCCGTGGTCCTGCTCCGGTGCGCCGCCGCCGACTCCGATCGCGCCGATCAGACGGCCGTCGCGGTGGACCGGGACACCGCCGGCGATGAACAGGAGCGGACGGTCGAGCGCGGTCGGCAGGGTGTGGAAGAGCCCACCGGGCTGGACGGCCTCGACGAGATCCGCGGTGGGAGTGCCGAGCTGCAGTGCCGTGTAGGCCTTACGGGTGCTGGTCTCGCCCGAGATCAGGACCGCTCGGTCGTCCCGCCGGAAGGCGAGCAGGTGGCCGCCCGCGTCGAGGACCGTGACGCTGACCTTGACGTCCGCGGCTTCCGCGGCGTGACGGGCGGCCGTGACGAGCGCCTCGGCGTCCTGGATGGTCAGCGGGGTGACGGTGGTGGTGCTCATGAGGGTTTCTCCTTGCGAGAGGGTGCGGTGTGGGGGATCGCGGCCGACGCTCAGTTGCCGCCGACGCTCAGTTGTGGACGACGGCCTGCGGCTGCACGGAGTGCGCCTGTTCCGCCTTCACGACGGACGGGTCCGCCGAATCGGCGGGGTGGGCGCGGCGCTCCAGTGCGGCCGAGAGGACGGCGAGCAGCAGGGCTGCGGCGGCCAGGACGGCGCCGACCCAGTTGGGGGCGGTGTAGCCCATGCCGGCCGCGATCACGACGCCGCCGAGCCAGGCCGAGAGGGCGTTGCCGAGGTTGAAGGCACCGATGTTCACGGCGGAGGCGAGGGTCGGGGCGCCGTGCGCCTGGTCGAGCACCCGCTTCTGCAGCGGCGGAACGGTGGCGAACCCGAGGGCTCCGATCAGCGTGATGGTCACGGCCGCCGCGATCTTGTTGTGCGCGGTGAGGGTGAACAGGGCCAGTACGACCGCGAGGGCGCCCAGTGACACGTACAGCATGGGCATCAGGGCGCGGTCGGCGAACCTGCCGCCGACGAGGTTGCCGCCGACCATGCCCAGGCCGAAGAGGACGAGCAGCCAGGTGACGGAGCCGTCGGCGTAACCGGTGACGTTCGTCATCATCGGCGCGATGTAGGTGATCGCCGCGAAGACTCCGCCGAAGCCGAGCACGGTCATCGCCATGGCGAGCAGGACCTGGACGTTCTTGAAGGCGGCCAGCTCATGACGCAGGCGCACGCCTTCCGGCTTGGGCATGTCGGGCACCAGCTTGAAGATGCCGGCCAGGCCGAGGACGCCCAGCGCGGCGACGACCGTGAAGGTCACGCGCCAGCCGGCGGACTGCCCGATGAGGGTCCCCAACGGTACGCCGACGACGTTGGCGACGGTCAGTCCGGTGAACATCATCGCGATGGCGCCGGCCTTCTTGTCCGGTGCGACCAGGTCGGCGGCGACGACCGAGCCGATGCCGAAGAAGGCACCGTGCGCGAGCGAGGCGATCACGCGTCCGATCAGCATGACGGTGAAGGTGGGGGCGACCGCGGAGATCAGGTTGCCGATGATGAAGAGTCCCATCAGCAGCATCAGCATCCGCTTGCGGGACACCTTGGTGCCGAGCACGGTCATGAGGGGCGCGCCGAACATGACTCCGAGCGCGTAGCCGGTCACGAGGAAACCCGCGGTGGGGATGGAGACACCGAAGTCGCCGGCGACCTCGGGCAGCAAGCCCATGATCACGAACTCGGTGGTTCCGATTCCGAAGGCCCCGATCGCGAGGGCCAGAAGCGCGAGAGGCATGGGGACGACCTTCCCAGAAGATTGCAGGAGCGCTTTACGTGCGTTCACAATAGTTGCAGACGCGGGTTAAGTGCAAACGCAGGATATTGCGGCCGTGCCCTATCCTGGGTGTCAGCCACTCCGGGACGGAGGAAATGCCATGACAGCGACGGACCCCGCGCTCACCGCGCTCGCCCAGGGCTGGTGCGCCCTCTCTCTGCTGCACGGGAGGATCGAGGCGCACATCGAGAGGGCCCTGCAGAGCCGGCACGGCCTGAGCGTGCGCGAGTACTCGCTCCTCGACGTCCTCAGCCGCCAGCACGACGGCGATGGCGGCCATCTGCAGATGAAGCAGGTCGCCGACGCGGTCGTCCTCAGCCAGAGCGCCACCACACGACTGGTGACCCGGCTGGAGGACCGAGGCCTGCTCTCGCGCTACCTGTGCCCCACCGACCGCCGCGGCATCTACACGAACGTCAGCGAGGCGGGGCTCAAGCTTCTGGAAGAGGCCCGGCCCACCAACGACGCGGCCCTGCGTGAGGCGCTGGACGAGGCGGCCCGGAGCCCCGAGCTGGCCCCGCTGGTCCGTGTCGTGGAGTCGGCGAACCTGCCCGCGCCCGCGTAGCCGGGGCCGCCGGGACAGACCCGCCCGGGGACGCGGCCGCCCCGGTCGCGGTCTGCATAGGCTGCCGTCATGGGAGATCTTGAGATACGGCCCGCGGTGGCCGACGACATCCCCGCGATCGTCGCGATGCTCGCCGACGACCCGCTGGGCTCGCGGCGTGAGTCACCGGACGACCTGACCCCGTACCTGACCGCACTGGAACGCCTCAGCAAGGATCCGAACCAGCACGTGGTCGTCGCCGTACGGGAGGGACGGGTCGTGGGCACGCTGCAGCTGACGATCGTTCCGGGGCTGTCCCGTAAGGGAGCGACCCGCTCGATCATCGAAGCCGTACGCGTCCATGCCGACGAGCGGGGCAGCGGTCTGGGCACCCGCTTCATCGAGTGGGCCGTGGACCGCTCCCGAAGCGAGGGCTGCCAGTTGGTACAGCTGACGTCGGACGCCACCCGGACCGATGCCCACCGCTTCTACGAGCGCCTCGGCTTCACGGCGTCGCACGTCGGGTTCAAGCTGCAGCTCTGAAGCCCGTTCCGGTGAAGCTCGTTCCGGTGAGGCCCGGTCAGGTCAGGTCAGGTCAGGGAGCGTGCATCACGACATCGCACGTCATGTGGAGGGGCGTCCTGTTTCACGTGAAACAGGACGCCCCTCCACATGCCCATCCGTGCGACACAGCCGGGAAGGCGGCTACTTGATCCCGCGCCACCCCTCGGGGTCCACTCCACCCGGGACCGGAGCGCCCTCACCGTACGGCTGACGCGTGAACACGAACGAGCCGAGGTCCAGGTGGCTCACCGCCCCGTCAGGCCCCTCAACGGCCCGTAGAAGCTCACCGGCGTAATAGCCGTCGAGCCCGGTCCAGGTCCCGTCGCCCTCGGCCCGGAAACGCGAGCGCCGGCCATGGCCCGCCAGGGGGCCGAGCGTCACGCCCCCGTCGGACGTGAGCCGCAGCGCGAAAGCGTGTGTCCCCCAGTACCAAGGCCCGGCCAACTCCAGTACGGAAAGGTCGACTTCGGTCAGCGGCCGCCACGGCTCGGGAATCCGGGGCTCGGCCTCCGCGACGATACGCACGAGATCGGCGGCGACCGTCGCCACCGGCGGACCCGAGGTGCAGTTCGCGAGGACGACGGCGGCAAGGTCGTCCTCGACGCTGATCATGAGCCCGGCGACAAAGCCCGGGAGGGAACCACTGTGGCCCACCAGAGTCCGGCCGTTGTGATGCTGAACCTGCATACCGAGCCCGTACGCGGAACCGGCCGCCACCTCCTCCGGTTCGGCGGGCGCGGCGGGCGTACGCATCTCCCGTACGGACTCCGCGCTCAGCACCCGGTCGTCGCCCCGCGCGAGGAAGACGGCGAAGCGTGCCAGATCGCCGCTGGTCGACCAGAGCTGACCGGCCGGCGCCATCAGTCCAAGGTCCTCGACCTGCTCAGGCAGCAGGACGTCCGCCCAGGGGTGCACCGCCCAGCCGCCCGCATGAGGTGCTTGAGGCTGCCCGCTCGTCCGGTGTAGTCCCAGCGGTTCGAGCACCTCGCTCCGCAGGACCTCCTCCCACGGGGCGCCACGCAGTTCCTCGATCAACGCGCCCAGCAAGGTGTAGCCGGGGTTCGAGTAGTGGAACCGCCGCCCGACCGGATGCCGGTGCGGCTGCTCGCCCAGGACGTCGGCGAGGTCGGGACGCAGCGACCCGGGAGTACGCTCCCACCAGGGCCCGGGCGACTCGGCGGCCAACCCGGCCGTGTGCGCGAGGAGTTCGGCAATCGTCGCCTCCCCCGCGCCGGTGCCCGGAAGGTGCTTCTCCAGCGGATCACCCAGGTCGAGCAGTCCCTCGTCCCGTAGCCGCAGGACCAGGACGGCCGTGAAGGTCTTGGTGAGGGAACCGATGCGGTACTGCACGTTCTCGTCGGGCCCGTGACCGTCCACCGAGGTGCGGGATCCGTGCCACACCGTCTCCCCGCCCCGCACCACCGCCGCGACCAACGACGGCGCACGTCCTTGTGCCTGAGCGGTGGCGATTCGGTGCAGCAGGGCCCGGCGCGTGGCGGGAAGCAGTTCTTCCGCGGGTGTCGTCGTCATGGCCCCAGTCCACCTGCCCCGACGTCCGGCGTCGAGCGCATTTGTCTCCGCCGTCCCGATCTCCGCCGTCCCGGTCTCCGCCGTCCCGGTCTCCGCAGCTCTGATCTCCGCAGCTCCGGCCGGTGGGCGGAAATCAGGTCTGCGCCATGTCCACGAAGCGGGAGTAGTGGCCCTGGAAGGCGACCGTGATGGTGGCCGTCGGGCCGTTACGGTGCTTGCCCACGATGATGTCCGCCTCGCCCGCGCGCGGTGACTCCTTCTCGTAGGCGTCCTCGCGGTGCAGCAGGATCACCATGTCCGCGTCCTGCTCGATGGAGCCGGATTCACGGAGGTCGGAGACCATGGGCTTCTTGTCCGTGCGCTGCTCGGGACCACGGTTCAGCTGGGACAGCGCGATGACGGGCAGCTCCAGCTCCTTGGCCAGCAGCTTCAGGTTTCGCGACATGTCCGAGACTTCCTGCTGCCGGCTCTCGGAGCGACCCTTGCCGCCCGACTGCATCAGCTGCAGATAGTCGATGATCACGAGCTTCAGGTCGGCACGCTGTTTGAGGCGGCGGCACTTGGCCCGGATCTCCATCATCGACAGGTTCGGGGAGTCGTCGATGTAGAGGGGAGCGGCCGAGACGTCCGGCATCCGGCGGGCGAGCCGGGTCCAGTCCTCGTCGGTCATCGTGCCGGAACGCATGTGGTGCAGGGCGACCCGCGCCTCCGCGGACAGCAGGCGCATCGCGATCTCGTTGCGGCCCATTTCGAGCGAGAAGATCACGCTCGGCATGTTGTGCTTGATCGAGCAGGCTCTGGCGAAGTCCAGCGCCAGTGTCGACTTACCCATCGCGGGACGGGCCGCGATGATGATCATCTGGCCGGGGTGCAGACCGTTCGTGAGCTGGTCGAGGTCGGTGAAGCCGGTCGGCACACCGGTCATCTCCCCCGACCGCGAACCGATCGCCTCGATCTCGTCGAGCGCGCCCTCCATGATGTCGCCGAGCGGGAGGTAGTCCTCGGTCGTGCGCTGCTCGGTGACCGCGTAGATCTCGGCCTGGGCACTGTTGACGATCTCGTCCACGTCGCCGTCGGCCGCGTAACCCATCTGCGTGATGCGCGTACCGGCCTCGACCAGGCGGCGCAGGACCGCGCGCTCGTGGACGATCTCCGCGTAGTACTCGGCGTTGGCCGCCGTCGGGACCGTCTGGACCAGGGTGTGCAGATACGACGCGCCGCCGACCTTGGTGATCTCGCCGCGCTTGGTGAGTTCGGCCGCGACCGTGATCGGGTCGGCCGGCTCGCCCTTGGCATAGAGGTCGAGGATCGCGCCGTAGACGGTCTCGTGCGCGGGCCGGTAGAAGTCGTGGCCCTTGAGCACCTCGACCACGTCGGCGATGGCGTCCTTCGAGAGCAGCATGCCGCCGAGGACGGACTGCTCCGCGTCCACGTCCTGTGGGGGCACGCGCTCGAAGGACGACCCCCCGCCGTCCCAGCCACCGCTGTCCGAACCGCGGTCGTGCTGGTCCTCCCTGCCACGGCCGCCACTGTCGCGGCGCTGTCGGGAGGCGGGCAGACGGTCACTGGGACCGCTGTCGGCCCACGGGTCGTCCAAGGGCTCGGAAATACTCACCGGGCCACCTCCTCCCGTCCGCCGAGCGGACCTCGCCGTGCCCTTTATTCCTACGGCACGACACTGACAAATGAGACGCCCAACTCCGGTTCTGACGCGTCGGTTTTGCGAGGTTTCCGAGGACGGAGGAGGGAGAGGGTGCCGCACCACGTTAGGCCCGTCGGCACCGTCAGCCAATCTGGTTATCCACAGGCCATGTGGACGACGGCCCCGATGCTGTGGAGAACTCCGCAAAACCTGTGCACGACCCGGTGGACAGGCCTGTGAACAAGCACTCAGCCCGTTTTCCACACCCGCTCTGACCTGCATCTATCCCATCCACCGGCTGTGCAGAAGAAAAACTTTCCGACTAGGGCCAAGATCGATGCGAATGGCGCGCGGTGGTACGTCGCACGAGTTTGCCAGTAAGGGTCGCTGGATAGTTGCATCTCTTACCTGTGGAAGATTAGATTGATGTGCATGACACAGGCTCCAGCAGCCCCCAGGGCCACTCGGCGACGGCACGACCGGGAGATCGTCGCGCTGGCCGTTCCGGCTTTCGGCGCGCTCATCGCCGAGCCTCTTTTCCTCATGGCCGACACCGCCATCGTCGGCCATCTCGGCACCGCCCAACTCGCCGGCCTCGGAGTCGCCTCCGCTCTTCTCACCACGGCCGTGAGCATCTTCGTCTTCCTCGCGTACGCCACCACGGCCGCTGTCGCCCGACGGGTCGGGGCGGGCGACCTTCCGGCCGCCATCCGCCAGGGGATGGACGGTATCTGGCTCGCACTGCTGCTCGGCGCCGCTGTCATCGCCGTCTTCCTGCCCGCCGCGCCCGCGCTGGTGGAACTCTTCGGAACCTCGGACACCGCCGCGCCCTACGCCATCACGTATCTGCGTATCTCGTCGCTCGGCATCCCCGCGATGCTCGTCGTCCTCGCCGCCACCGGAGTGCTGCGCGGTCTGCAGAACACCAGGACACCGCTCTATGTCGCCATCGCCGGCTTCATCGCCAACGCGGCCCTGAACGCGGGTCTTGTCTACGGCGCCGACCTCGGCATCGCGGGCTCCGCCTGGGGCACCGTCATCGCCCAGTTCGGGATGGCCGCCGCCTACCTCTTCGTAGTGGTCCGCGGTGCGCGCAAGCACGGCGCCTCCCTGCGACCCGACGCCGCCGGGATACGCGCCTGCGCCCAGGCCGGTGCGCCGCTGCTCGTCCGCACCCTCTCCCTGCGTGCGGTTCTGATGATCGCCACCGCCGTTGCCGCACGCCTCGGAGACGCCGACATCGCGGCCCACCAGATCATCCTGTCCCTGTGGAGCCTGCTCGCCTTCGCGCTCGACGCCATCGCCATCGCCGGGCAAGCGATCATCGGACGCTACCTCGGTGCGGGCGACGCGCAAGGAGCCCGTGAAGCCTGCCGACGCATGGTGGAGTGGGGCATCGCCGTAGGAGTCGTACTCGGCGGCCTGGTGATCGCCTGCCGCCCCCTGTTCCTCCCCCTGTTCACCAGCGACTCGGCCGTCCATGACGTCGCTCTGCCCGCGCTGCTCATGGTGGCGCTCTCCCAGCCGATCTGCGGCATCGTCTTCGTCCTGGACGGCGTGCTGATGGGTGCGGGAGACGGCCCGTACCTCGCGCGGGCCATGGTGGTCGTCCTGGCGGTCTTCGCTCCGGTGGCACTGCTCATTCCCACCCTCGGTGGCGGCCTCACCGCTGTCTGGGCCGCGATGACCCTCATGATGACCGTCCGCATGCTGACGCTGTGGCTGCGCACCCGCTCGGGCCGCTGGATCGTCACGGGCGCCACACGCTGACTGTTTCACGTGAAACGGAACCGGAACCGCTCCTGTTTCACGTGAAACGAGGACGCTCCCGTTGGGACGAGGGCGCTCCCGTTTCACGTGAAACAAGGGCACCGGTCAGCCCGCAGCAGCAAAGACGACAGCAAGAAGGGCCGCACCCACGCGGGGTGCGGCCCTTCTCTCAGCTCTGCTGAGTGCAGCGATCAGGCTGCGACAACCTCGATGTTGACCTTGGCGGCCACCTCGGGGTGCAGACGCACGGACGTCTCGTGAGCGCCCAGCGTCTTGATCGGCGAGCCCAGCTCGATGCGTCGCTTGTCGACCTCGGGGCCACCGGAAGCCTTGATCGCCGAAGCGACGTCGGCCGGAGTGACGGAACCGAAGAGACGGCCGGCGTCGCCGGAGCGGACGGCCAGGCGGACCTTGACGCCCTCAAGGCGCGCCTTGATCTCGTTGGCCTGCTCGATCGTCGCGATCTCGTGGATCTTGCGAGCGCGGCGGATCTGCTCGACGTCCTTCTCGCCACCCTTGGTCCAGCGGATAGCGAAGCTCCGCGGGATCAGGTAGTTGCGAGCGTAGCCGTCCTTGACGTCGACGACGTCGCCCGCGGCACCGAGGCCGGAGACCTCGTGGGTGAGGATGATCTTCATATCTCGGTCACCCTTCCCTTATCGCGCGGTGGAGGTGTAGGGCAGCAGCGCCATCTCACGGCTGTTCTTCACGGCCGTGGCGACGTCACGCTGGTGCTGCGTGCAGTTGCCGGTCACGCGGCGGGCACGGATCTTGCCGCGGTCGGAAATGAACTTCCGCAGCATGTTCGTGTCCTTGTAGTCCACGTACGTGACCTTGTCCTTGCAGAATGCGCAGACCTTCTTCTTAGGCTTGCGCACAGGCGGCTTCGCCATGTGTGTCTCTCCTGTTTGATCAAGAAGTGTGGGTACGACCCACCCTCTTCGGCCCTGGGCCTAGAAGGGGGGCTCGTCCGAGTAGCCGCCACCGGAACCGCCGGAGCCGCCGGAGTTTCCACCCCAGCCACCGCCGCCGCCACCGCCACCGGCCTGGTTGCCGCCGGCAGGAGCGCCGGTCGCCCACGGGTCGTCGGCGGGAGCACCGCCGCCGCCCTGCGGCTGACCGCCGCCGGAGTTTCCACTCCAGCCGCCGCCACCCTGCTGGCCGCCCCCGAAGCCGCCGCCGCCACCCTGGCCTCCGCCACGACCGCCACCACCGGGGGCCTTGGCGACCTTGGCAGTGGCATAGCGCAGCGAGGGGCCGATCTCGTCGACCTCAAGCTCCACGACGGTCCGCTTCTCGCCCTGCTGGGTCTCGTACGAACGCTGCCGCAGTCGTCCCTGAGCGACGACACGCATACCCCGCGTCAGCGACTCGGCGACGTGCTCCGCGGCCTGACGCCAGATCGACGCACGGAGGAACAGCGCGTCGCCGTCCTTCCACTCGTTGGTCTGGCGGTCGAACGTTCGAGGCGTCGACGCGATCGTGAAGTTCGCGACGGCCGCGCCGGACGGAGTGAAGCGCAGCTCGGGATCATCGGTCAGGTTTCCGACGACGGTGATGACGGTCTCGCCTGCCATGGAGGAACCTCTCGGCGGTTTTGCTGCGGGTGTGCTGCTACTCGGATCTCAAGCACCAATGAACTGGGAGGTTCAGTGGGTCTCGGGACGGAGGACCTTGGTCCGGAGGACCGACTCGTTCAGGTTCATCTGGCGGTCGAGCTCCTTGACGACCGCAGGCTCGGCCTGCAGGTCGATGACCGAGTAGATGCCCTCGGGCTTCTTCTTGATCTCGTACGCGAGACGACGACGGCCCCACGTGTCGACCTTCTCGACCTTTCCGTTCGCCTCACGGACGACGGAGAGGAAGTTCTCGATCAGCGGCGAGACAGCACGCTCTTCGAGATCGGGGTCGAGGATGACCATGACTTCGTAGTGACGCATGTGTAACCCACCTCCTTTGGACTCAGCGGCCACGGTCGTTCCGTGGCAGGAGGGTTGTGATGCGTTCGCAACGGTATCGGCAGCCACTGACAATCGGACCGCCGTTCAGCGAACTGAGCGAGGGACCGTGCCGTGGCCTGGGCAGACACCGGTGCAGACGCTACAGACTACCCGCTCACCGGCTTCCGGTTGAAATCGAGGCCGGGTGACCCGCAGTCTGTACCCATCGGGTGTGTACGGCGCTACGATGCGCCACCTTCCGCAGGAGGTGCCAGATGGCACAGACATTGCGACCCAACACCGCCGGTTCCCTCTTCGCCACCGACCACAAGCCCCATCCGCTCCAGGACACGCTGCTCGCCGTGACGCTGGTCCTCGGAGTGACGGCCTTCGTCTCCGCGATGTTCCACAGCCTTCACCTGCTCAGTTCGTGGGCGGGGCTGATCGGCATCATCACCGGCGCGTACGGACAGTTCGTGTCGGAGACGACCCGGGAACGGTTCGGGTTGATCCTGGGCCTGGGCGCCTCTGCTGTGGGCTTCCTCCTCGGCATGGCGCACGGCGGCCTGTTCGGCGGCGTCATCGGCTGACGGCGGCCGACCGCGTCCCGGAGCACCCGGCCGCACATCGGTCGGGGCCCGGGACGCATACAGCCAGACGGGGCGCTCGCAGGGCGCAGTAGGCTTCGGCGCGAGAGCCGGAGCCCCTGTACCCATGGGGACACACCAGCCGAGGAGCGCCCCACAATGAGCCTGACCCTGAGGACCATCAGCCGCGAGCAGCATCTGGCGTACATCCAGAGCCTGCCCGCGGCCAGCCACATGCAGGTCCCCGCCTGGGCAGATGTCAAGGCGGAGTGGCGCTCCGAGAGCCTCGGATGGTTCGACGACAGGTCCGGCGAGATCGTCGGTGCGGGCCTGGTGCTGTACCGCCAGCTGCCCAAGATCAAGCGCTATCTCGCCTATCTGCCCGAGGGCCCGGTCATCAACTGGTTCGCGCCGAATCTGACCGAGTGGCTGGATCCGATGCTCGCGCACCTCAAGCAGCAGGGCGCCTTCTCCGTGAAGATGGGCCCCCCGGTGATCATCCGGCGCTGGGAGGCCACCTCGATCAAGAGGGGCATCCAGGACCCGGACGTGAAGCGGCTGCGCGACATCGAGGCCGACTTCATCGAACCGCGCGCCTTCGAGGTCGCCGACAAGCTCCGGCGCATGGGCTGGCAGCAGGGCGAGGACGGCGGGGCGGGCTTCGGCGACGTACAGCCCCGCTACGTCTACCAGGTGCCCCTGGCCAACCGGTCGCTGGAGGACGTCCACAAGGGCTTCAACCAGCTGTGGCGGCGCAACATCAAGAAGGCTGAGAAGGCCGGCGTCGAGGTCGTCCAGGGCGGTTACCAGGATCTGGAGGAGTGGCAGCGCCTCTACGAGATCACGGCTCTGCGCGATCACTTCCGGCCCCGGCCGCTCTCGTACTTCCAGCGCATGTGGACGGCTCTCAACACCGAGGACCCCAACCGCATGCGGCTGTACTTCGCCCGGCACGAGGGTGTGAACCTCTCCGCCGCGACGATGCTGGTCGTCGGCGGGCACGTCTGGTACTCCTACGGCGCCTCCGACAACATCGGTCGGGAGGTCCGGCCCTCGAACGCGATGCAGTGGCGGATGCTGCGCGACGCCTACGCGCTCGGCGCCACCGTCTACGACCTGCGCGGCATCTCCGACTCGCTGGACGAGACCGACCACCTCTTCGGCCTCATCCAGTTCAAAGTGGGTACTGGCGGACAGGCCGCCGAATACCTCGGGGAGTGGGACTTCCCGCTCAACAAACTGCTCCACAAGGCGCTCGACATCTACATGTCGCGCCGCTGACGCACCAGAATTCGTCTTCACACATCTGATACACCGCTGCCACGAGAAAGGTTCCAGGTCCGGCCATGGCGCTCACGCTCTACGTCGACACCGCACGCTGGCGGGCGCACCACAAGCACGTGTCCGAGCAGTTCCCGGGACTCGTCCCCGTCTGCAAGGGCAACGGCTACGGCTTCGGCCACGAGCGGCTCGCCGACGAGGCCACCCGCCTGGGCTCGGACGTCCTGGCCGTCGGCACGACCTACGAGGCGGCGCGGATCAAGGACTGGTTCGGCGGCGACCTTCTGGTGCTGACGCCGTTCAGGCGGGGCGAGGAGCCCGTTCCGCTGCCCGACCGTGTCATCCGGTCCGTCTCGTCGGTCGACGGGGTCTACGGCCTCGTGGGCGCCCGTGTCGTCATCGAGGTCATGTCCTCCATGAAGCGGCACGGGGTGAGCGAGCGTGACCTGCCCCAGCTGCACGCCGCCATAGAGAACGTGCGCCTGGAGGGCTTCGCCATCCACCTGCCCCTGGACCGTACCGACGGCTCGGACGCCGTCGAGGAGGTCATCGGCTGGATGGACCGGCTGCGTGCGGCACGGCTGCCACTGCACACGATGTTCGTCAGCCATCTCAAGGCCGACGAGCTCGCCCGGCTGCAGCAGCAGTTCCCGCAGACCCGCTTCCGGGCCCGTATCGGCACGCGGCTGTGGCTGGGGGACCACGACGCGACCGAGTACCGCGGAGCCGTCCTGGACGTCTCGCCCGTCGCCAAGGGCGACCGTTTCGGCTACCGGCAGCAGAAGGTCGCCTCGGACGGCTGGCTGGTCGTCGTGGCGGGCGGTACGTCGCACGGGGTGGGTCTGGAGGCCCCCAAGGCCCTGCACGGCGTCATGCCGCGCGCCAAGGGCGTCGCCCGGGCCGGCCTCGCCACGGTCAACCGCAACCTCTCGCCGTTCGTCTGGGGCGGCAAGCAGCGTTGGTTCGCGGAGCCCCCGCACATGCAGGTCTCGATCCTCTTCGTGCCCTCGGACGCTCCCGAGCCGAAGGTCGGCGAGGAACTGGTGGCCCATCTGCGGCACACCACCACGCAGTTCGACCGCGTCGTCGAGCGCTGACCGCTCGGCGCCCCGCGCCGGGCCCCGCATGCAGGCGAAAGGCCGTACACGGAGTCCGTGTACGGCCTTTCGTGTGTCCGGCCCCGTCTCTGTTCGCTCAGAGCGAACGCGGCTCTCTCCCGCCCTTGTCCTCGCCGCCGCCCCACTCCACGTAGGGGCCTTCGAAGTGCGCCGCGTGCCGGGGCGGACGGGCCGCGGGGCCGAGGACGAAGGCGTCCTGGGCGCCGTCCAGCACACCGCCCGACGGATCGTCGTCTCCGGAGCGGCGCACCACGTCCCTCTCCGGCATGAGGATGTCGCGCATGATCACGGCACAGAGGTAGAGCGTCCCCAGGAGGTGGACGGCGATGGCGAGCTGGTAGCCCTCCTGGGGCAGTCCCTTGTGGGCGTCGCCGCTGGTCGTGTAGGCGAGGTACATCCAGATCCCGAGGAAGTACGCGACCTCGCACGCCTGCCAGATCAGGAAGTCCCGCCACTTCGGGCGGGCCAGCACCGCGAGGGGGACCAGCCACAGTACGTACTGCGGCGAATAGACCTTGTTGGTGAGGATGAAGGCCGCGACGATCAGGAACGCCAGCTGGGCGAAGCGGGGCCGGCGCGGAGCGGTCAGCGTCAGCGCAGCGATGCCCGCGCTGGACAGCAGCATCAGTACCGAAGCCCACGTGTTGACGGCGTCGGTGTCGAGCGGCGTGTCACTGCGCTGGGAGAGGATCAGCCAGAAGGAGCCGAAGTCGACTCCGCGTTCCTGGCTGAACGTGTAGAACTTCGACCAGCCCTCGGGTGCCAGGAGCATGACCGGAAGGTTCACGACCAGCCAGGCGCCCGCGGCGCCGATCAGGGCGGTACCGAACGCACGCCATCTGCCCGCCCGCCAACACAGCACGAACAGAGGTCCCAGCAGCAGCACGGGATACAGCTTGGCGGCCGTGGCGAGCCCCAGGAGGACCCCGAAGGCGAGCGGACGGCTCCGGGACCACATCAGCATCGCCGCGGCCGTCAGAGCGACCGCCAGGAGGTCCCAGTTGATGGTGGCGGTCAGCGCGAAGGCGGGCGCCAGAGCGACCAGCAGGCCGTCCCAGGGCCGCCGCCGGTGGGTGCGGGTCACACAGACGGCGATGACGGCCGTGCAGGCCATCAGCATCCCGGCGTTGACCATCCAGTAGACCTGCTCCTGGTCCTGGATGCTGCCGCTGCCCGGCGTGAGCCAGGAGGCGACCTCCATGAACACGCCGGTGAGGACCGGGTATTCGAGGTACTCCATGTCGCCTTCGAGCTTGTCGAAGTACGGCACGAGCCCGTCGGCGAAGCCACGCCCCTGGTAGAGGTGCGGAATGTCCGAATAACAGGCGTGCGTGTACTGGGAGCTGGCCCCGAAGAACCAGGCACCGTCGTAGCAGGGCAGTTTCTGCACCATGCCGAGGGCGAACATGCCGATCGCGACGAGTGCGACGACCCGTACGGGAGTCCACCAGGACGTCCCCGTCAGCGCACGCCGCCCGAGGGGACCGCCGAACAGTTCACTGCCGGTCGCCGCGACCGGGTCCTCCTTGGTCGGCGCCACCAGATCTGGCTCGTGCACGCTCGCGCGCGTCGTTTCTGCACTGGGCATGCCGCACATCCTGCCGTACGTGTCCGTGAATACGCCGAGGGTGGGCGGGTTCGGACCCGGCAGGCGCTCGCCGGGGCTCCGGACCTCCCCAAACGCGACGTGGCCGCCGACCGGAGCCGGCGACCACGTCGCGTCGATGGAACCTTTACCGGCTAGCCCGAGGACCCCTGGAACAGGCCCCCGTTGCCGTTGCCTCTGCTGTTCCCGCCGTCTTCCTCCTCCTCGGACTCCGAGGTCGAGGGGCTCGCGCCACCATCCGTACCGCCTGCGTCGGTCTCGCCGGTGCTGGCGCCACCGTCGTCCTCGCAGCCGAAGCCGAAGGCACCGCAGGAGTCACTCGGGGTGGGGCTGGGAGACGTCTCGGTCTCCGACGGTGTGGGAGTCGGAGATTCGCTCTCCTCCTCTTCCTCCGTCTCGGTGGGCGTCGGGGTCGGGGTCGGGACCACGACGTCGTTGACGACCTCACCGATGGGCTCGGGCGTCGGGAACTGCTCGACCTTCGTGCCCTTGAGCGCCTGCTCCATGTAGTCGTGCCAGATCTCGGCCGGGAACGAGGCACCGTGGATCTCGTCCTGGCCACCCGTTCCGTACATCTCCAGGAACTCACGCTTCTTGTTGGACTCGTCGTCGTCCAGGCGGTACATGGAGATCGCGGTCGAGAGCTGCGGGGTGTAGCCGACGAACCAGGCGGACTTGTTGCCGTCGGTCGTACCGGTCTTGCCCGCCACCGGCCGGTTGGTCAGCTTCGCCGCGGTACCGGTGCCCTTGTCGACGACGGTCTTGAGGACGTCGGTGACGTTGTCGGCGACCTTCGCGGTGTAGGCCTGCTTCGTCTTGGCCGCGTTGTCGTGCGTGAAGACCGTGCCGTCCTTGTCGGTGATCTCGTCGACCGAGTACGGCTCGTTCTGCTTGCCGCTCGCCGCGAAGGTGGCGTACGCGCCGGCCATCCGGATCGCGCTCGGGTCGGAGGTGCCGATGGAGAAGGACGGGAAGCTGGCGCTGGCCAGGCTGCTCTCCTTGATGCCGGCGTCCACAGCGGACTCCCGCACCTTGTCCAGGCCGACGTTCATGCCCAGCTGGACGTAGGCGGAGTTCGAGGAGACACGCATCGCCTCACGCAGGTCGATCTGGAAGGTGGGCGGGTTGTACGACTCGTCGCCGTCGTTCCGCTGCAGCCATTCCTTCTCGTCCTTGTCCTTCCAGACCGTCCCGTCGTAGTCCTCGATCTTCAGCTTGTTCTTGCCGCTGTACAGGCTCTTGGGAGAGACCTGGATGCGCTCGTCCTGGGCCTGGGTCGGCTCCAGGTCGGGATCGCGGACGCCCCACTTCATGGCTGCCGCGAGGACGAAGGGCTTGAAGGTCGAACCGACCTGGGCGCCCGTCTGGTCGGCGTTGTTGGTGAAGTGCTTGGTCGCGTCCACACCGCCGTAGATGGCCTTGATGGCGCCGGTCTCCGGGTCCACGGAAGCCCCGCCGAACTGGACGTGCTTGTCCGTCTTAGGGCGCGCCTTCTCGTCGATGTTCTCCTTCTGGACCTTCTTCACCGCGGTTTCGAGCTGACTGACCTTCTTCTTGTCGAAGGTCGTGTGGATCTCGTAGCCGCCGTCACGCAGCTGCTTCTCGGTGATCCCGGTCTTCTCGCTGTTGTTGACGATGTACGCCTTGGCGAGGTCGACCAGGTAACCGACCTGGCCGCCCAGCTGGGCGTTCGACCGCGGACTCTGCAGCGTGGGGAAGTCGGGGTACTTGGCGCGTACCGACTCCTCCAGATGCCCGTCCTTGACCATCTCGCCGAGGATCCAGCGCCAGCGGGTCTCCGCGCGCTCACGGTTGGCCGCGGGGGTGGCGGACGGGTCGATCGACTCGGCGCCCGCCGGGTCGTAGTACGTGGCGCCCTTGAGCACCGCCGCCAGGAAGGCGCACTGGCTCGGGTTGAGGTCCTCGGCGTCCTTGTCGAAGTACGTACGCGCGGCGGCCTGGACTCCGTAGGCACCGCGGCCGTAGTAGGCCGAGTTCAGATAGCCGGCCATGATGTCTTCTTTTTCGACATTGGCGCCGACCTTGATCGAGACGAAGAGCTCCTTGAACTTACGGGAGATCGTCTGCGACTGGTCCTCCAGCATGGCGTTCTTCACGTACTGCTGGGTGATCGTGGAGCCGCCCTGGGTCTGACCGCCCTTGGCCATGTTGAACAGGGCCCGCCCGATACCCATGGGGTCGACGCCGCGGTCGTTCTCGAACGTCTTGTTCTCGGCCGAGATGACGGCGTAGCGCATCTCCTTGGGGATCCGGGAGTAGTCGATGATCTGCCGGTTCGTCTCACCACCGGTGGCGACCATCTGCGTGCCGTCGGCCCAGTAGTAGACGTTGTTCTGCGCCTCCGCCGTCTTGGCGACGTCCGGCAGCCCCACCAGCGCGTACGCGACTCCCGCGACCGCCATCATGCTGCCGAAGAAGCCGATGAACAGTCCCGTCACCAGCTTCCAGGACGGCACCCAACGCGCTGCCCCGTACTTGCCCGCGCGCGGGTAGTCGATGATCCGCTTCTTCGGCGGTACGGACCCGCGCCCGCGCCCCCGGCCGGGACCGGTGGGCCCGCCGGAGCCGCCTCGTCGGCCGCCCCCGCCCTGGCCTCCCTGCCCCGCGCCGTCGGCCGCTCTGCGCCGACCGGCGCCGCTGCTGTTTCTCTGTGACGCCCGCCGGGCCTCGGCGCGACTGCCGAACGGGCGTTCCTCACCCCCCGAGTCGTATGAGTCGGAAGGAGACTCGGTTGCGCCTCGCGGTGCCGCACGGCGGCCGGAGGACGAGCCGGTCTGGCCGCGTCGGGCCGCGGCACGTCCGCCACCCTGCGGCTGCGGCGATTTGCGACGGTGCTCGCTCATCGAACGATTACTCCTCGGGCAGGCGCACCTGAGCGCACCTGGAAACGGCGGCTGGTTTCCGGTCCCCCCGAAGTACGGATGCGGTCGTTTTTACATTCATCCGTACCGCACCGAGGACAAGGACGTCCCCAGGCGTCACTCGGTTCCCGGTGGTTTGCATGGCGGACAGACTACGCACCGTCAAAACCTGCCTAGCACCGAAGTTCACCCCAAATCAGGCAACTTGCTTCCTACGAATCGGTGATGTGACGCCGTTCACCGTGCCCCCTCTTGTCGCAGGCAGAGGACCGATCTATCGTGTCGATGTATCGAGTCGATACATCAGCGCGGCATAAAGACCGTCACGGCAGGACCGCGGCAGAGAGGAGGCGACGATGAGCCGGCGTTCCGGGATCCTTGAGTTCGCCGTCCTCGGCCTTCTCCGCGAGTCCCCGATGCACGGTTATGAGCTGCGCAAACGTCTCAACACGTCACTGGGTGTGTTCCGTGCGTTCAGCTACGGGACGCTCTACCCCTGCCTCAAGACGCTGGTCGCCAACGGCTGGTTGATCGAGGAGCCGGGTAATACCTCCGAGGACGCCCTCGCGGCACCGCTCGCAGGACGTCGCGCCAAGATCGTCTATCGGTTGACGGCGGAAGGTAAGGAACACTTCGAGGACCTCCTCTCGCAGACGGGTCCCGACGCGTACGAGGACGAACATTTCGCCGCTCGTTTCGCCTTCTTCGGCCAGACGTCACGGGATGTACGGATGCGGGTCCTCGAAGGCCGCCGCAGCCGTCTCGAGGAGCGCCTGGAGAAGATGAGCGCCTCGCTGGCGCGCACCCGGGAACGACTCGACGACTACACGCTTGAGCTCCAGCGCCACGGAATGGAGTCCGTGGAGCGCGAAGTGCGCTGGCTGAACGAGCTCATCGAGAGCGAGCGGGCGGGACGGGACCATCGGCGTCCCGGACCTGACGGCTCCGCTCAGCAGGACAACACATCTGGGGAGTCGGGCGGCCTGCCCCGGCCCGGGGGTACCCCCGGGCCGGATCCGTCCGATGACACTGCCACGTGAAGCCCTCTCAGGGCTTCACCGAGTACACACAGGGAGCAACCGGAATGGGTTCGGTTCGCGTAGCCATCGTCGGCGTGGGCAACTGCGCCGCCTCGCTGGTTCAGGGCGTCGAGTACTACAAGGACGCCGACCCGGCGTCCAAGGTGCCGGGCCTGATGCACGTCCAGTTCGGCGAATACCACGTGGGTGACGTCGAGTTCGTCGCCGCCTTCGACGTCGACGCGAAGAAGGTCGGCCTCGACCTCTCGGACGCCATCGGCGCCAGCGAGAACAACACCATCAAGATCTGCGACGTCCCGAACAAGGGCATCACGGTCCAGCGCGGCCACACCCATGACGGGCTCGGCAAGTACTACCGCGAGACCATCGAGGAGTCGACCGAGGCCCCGGTCGACGTCGTCCAGGTCCTCAAGGACAAGCAGGTGGACGTACTCATCTGCTACCTGCCCGTCGGTTCCGAGGACGCGGCGAAGTTCTACGCCCAGTGCGCCATCGACGCCAAGGTCGCGTTCGTCAACGCTCTGCCGGTCTTCATCGCCGGCACCAAGGAGTGGGCGGACAAGTTCACCGAGGCGGGCGTCCCGATCGTCGGCGACGACATCAAGTCGCAGGTCGGCGCCACCATCACGCACCGCGTGATGGCGAAGCTGTTCGAGGACCGCGGTGTCCGTCTCGAGCGCACCATGCAGCTCAACGTCGGCGGCAACATGGACTTCAAGAACATGCTGGAGCGCGACCGCCTGGAGTCCAAGAAGATCTCCAAGACGCAGGCCGTCACCTCGCAGATCCCCGACCGTGACATGGGCGCGAAGAACGTCCACATCGGTCCCTCGGACTACGTGGCCTGGCTCGACGACCGCAAGTGGGCGTACGTCCGCCTCGAGGGCCGCGCCTTCGGCGACGTCCCGCTGAACCTGGAGTACAAGCTGGAGGTCTGGGACTCCCCGAACTCCGCGGGTGTCATCATCGACGCCCTGCGCGCGGCGAAGATCGCCAAGGACCGCGGCATCGGCGGCCCGATCCTCTCCGCGTCGAGCTACTTCATGAAGTCCCCGCCGGTCCAGTACTTCGACGACGAGGCCTACGCGAACGTCGAGAAGTTCATCAAGGGCGAGGTCGAGCGCTAAAGGCTCTTTCCGCGCACGGCTGTTGAGGGTCCCCGGGGCGTCGCTCCGGGGACCCTCGGCCTGTGCGAGGCTGTAACCCATGGCTGTCGTGAGTGACCTGCGCGTACTCCTGCGCTTCAGGAACTTCCGGCGCCTGCTCGCCGTCCGGCTGCTGTCGCAGGGCGCCGACGGTGTCTACCAGGTCGCGCTCGCCACGTACGTCGTCTTCTCACCGGAGAAGCAGACCTCGGCCGCCGCGATCGCCTCCGCGATGGCGGTCCTGCTCCTCCCGTACTCCCTCGTCGGCCCCTTCGCAGGCGTCCTCCTGGACCGCTGGAGACGCCGCCAGGTCTTTCTGTACGGGAACCTGCTGCGGGCGCTCCTGGCGGCCCTGACGGCCGTTCTCATGCTCAGCGATGTACCGGACTGGCTCTTCTACGCCTCCGCCCTGTGCGTGACCGCCGTCAACCGGTTCGTGCTCGCGGGTCTGTCCGCCGCCCTGCCCCGCGTGGTCGACTCCGAGCGCCTGGTGATGGCCAACTCGCTGTCGCCCACGGCCGGCACACTCGCCGCCACCCTCGGCGGCGGCCTCGCCTTCGTCGTACGCCTCGTCGGCTCCGACTCCGACGCGGTGGTCGTCCTCGTGGGGGCGGCCCTGTACGTGTGCTCCGCGCTCGCCTCGCTGCGACTGGCCCCCGATCTGCTGGGACCCGAACGGCAGCGGGTGCGGCCACGGCTGAGGACGGCCGTGCTCGGCACGGCGCGCGGCCTGGCGGCTGGCGTACGTCATCTGGCCGAGCCCGCGCGCCGCGAGGCCGCCTGGGCGCTGGCCGCGATGACCCTGATGCGGTTCTGCTACGGCGCGCTGACGGTCATGGTGCTGATGCTCTGCCGGTACGCCTGGTCGTCCGGCCCCGACGACGACGGGCTCGCCCTGCTCGGCCTGGCCGTAGGGGTCTCCGGAGCGGGCTTCTTCGCCGCGGCCGTACTGACTCCGGCGGGCGCGAGCCGGCTCGGACCGGGCGGCTGGATCATCGCCTGCGCGGCTTCCGCCGCGGTCCTGGAACCGGCCCTCGGCCTCACGTTCGCCGAAGTCCCACTCCTCATCGCGGCCTTCGTCCTGGGCCTGACCACCCAGGGCGCGAAGATCGCCACCGACACCGTCGTTCAGTCGTCCGTCGAGGACGGCTTCCGTGGCCGGATCTTCGCGGTCTACGACGTCCTGTTCAACGTCGCCTTCGTCGGCGCCGCGGGAGTGGCCGCCCTGATGCTGCCCCCCGACGGCCGATCCGTGCCGCTTGTGGTCACGGTGGCCGTTATCTACGGAGCAGTTGCTACGGGTATGGCCCGCTTTGAGCGCCAGTAAGTGTCACATCAAGGAAACAGAGACACTCCGGGCTACGGAGTTGTCAGTGGGGCCCGGTAGCTTACGTGCGTCTTATTTCGCGCCACGCGCTCCACGTTCGAGGGGGACCCCCAAGTGACCACGCCGCCGCCGCAGGGCCAGAATCCGTTCGCTCAGGGCCAGCCGGCCGAGGGAAACCCCTATGGGCAGCAGCCGCCCCAGGGCAATCCCTACGGGCAGCAGCCCCCGCAGGGCTACCCGCAGCAGCCGAACGCTCCCTACGCCCCTGTCGCGCCCGAGCCGCCGAAGCGCAACTTCAAGAAGTACCTGCGTTTCGCTGTCCCCGTCGTGGTCCTCATAGTCGCCGTCGGTGGCTGGCTGGCGAGCCGTGACGATGCGTCGAGCGCCAAGGTCGGCGACTGCATGAGCATCGGCAACCCGAACAGCACCACCGACCCGGAGCTTGAGGTCGTGGACTGCGGCAACTCCAAGGCCGCGTACAAGGTCGAGCAGAAGAAGAGCGACGACTCGGGCTGCGACCGCACCAAGTACGCCGAGTACACCGAGACCGGTGGCAGCAGCGACTTCACCCTCTGCCTGTCGGAGTACTCCGCGAAGAAGTAAGAGTCCGCTGATACACCGAGGGCCGTTGTTTCACGTGAAACAACGGCCCTCGGTGTATCCGGCTTCTGTCGGCCGGGGTCATGTTTCACGTGAAACATGACCCCGGCCGATCACGCTCGCGCGTTCTCTCAGTTCTGCTCCGCCCACCACTCCTTGAGCGCCGACACCGCGGCGTCGTACTCCATCGGTCCGTTCTCCAGACGCAGTTCCAACAGGAACTTGTAGGCCTGACCGATGGCCGGGCCCGGTCCGATGTCCAGGACCTTCATGATCTGGTTACCGTCGAGGTCGGGACGGATCGCGTCCAGCTCCTCCTGCTCCTGGAGCTGGGCGACGCGCTCCTCCAGACCGTCGTAGGCGCGGGAGAGGGCGGTGGCCTTGCGCTTGTTCCGTGTCGTGCAGTCGGAGCGGGTCAGCTTGTGGAGACGGTCGAGGAGCGGCCCCGCGTCACGGACATAGCGGCGGACAGCGGAGTCGGTCCACTCTCCGGTGCCATAGCCGTGGAAGCGCAGGTGCAGCTCGACCAGGCGCGAGACATCCTTCACCAGCTCGTTGGAGTACTTGAGCGCGGTCATGCGCTTCTTGGTCATCTTGGCCCCCACCACCTCGTGGTGGTGGAAGGAGACCCGCCCGTCCTCCTCGAAGCGACGCGTCCGCGGCTTGCCGATGTCGTGCAGCAGCGCGGCCAGGCGCAGCGTGAGGTCCGGGCCGTCCTCCTCCAGTGCCATCGCCTGCTCCAGGACGATCAGCGAGTGGTCGTAGACGTCCTTGTGCCGGTGGTGCTCGTCCCGCTCCAGACGCAACGCCGGCAGCTCGGGCAGCACGCGGTCGGCGAGACCTGTGTCGACGAGCAGCGTCAGGCCCTTGCGCGGGTGCGCGGAGAGGACCAGCTTGTTCAGCTCCTCCCGCACGCGCTCGGCCGAGACGATCTCGATGCGGTCCGCCATGGCCTTCATCGCCGCCACGACCTCGGGCGCCACCTCGAAGTCGAGCTGCGCCGCGAAGCGCGCCGCCCGCATCATCCGCAGCGGGTCGTCCGAGAAGGACGACTCGGGGGTCCCCGGAGTCCGCAGGACCCGCGCGGCGAGATCGTCGAGCCCGCCGTGCGGGTCGATGAACTTCTTCTCCGGAAGCGCCACCGCCATCGCGTTCACCGTGAAGTCACGGCGCACCAGATCCTGCTCGATGGAGTCCCCGTAGGACACCTCGGGCTTGCGCGAAGACCGGTCGTACGCCTCGGAGCGGTACGTCGTCACCTCGATCTCGAAGCTCTGTACGACCTCACCGACGCGCGCGTCCTTCTGCGCCCCCACCGTGCCGAAGGCGATGCCGACGTCCCACAGGGAGTCGGCCCAGGGCCGCATGATCTTCAGTACGTCCTCGGGGCGGGCATCGGTCGTGAAGTCCAGGTCGTTGCCCAGTCTGCCGAGCAGGGCGTCCCGGACCGAGCCGCCGACGAGGGCAAGAGAGAACCCGGCCTCCTGAAAACGGCGGGCCAGCTCATCGGCGACGGGGGACACCCGCAGCAGCTCGCTCACCGCGCGGCTCTGCACCTGACTCAGTGCACTGGGACTGTCTTCGTTGGCGTTCGACACAACAGAAAAGGTTACGTGGCCCCGATGCCCGAGGGCGCCTTCATTAAAAGTGCACAGGTCTCCCCCTTTCTTCAGAGTGGGGACACTGCCCTAGATACGGCCACATAGAGGGACAGCCGGGCCCCTTCTTCCGATCTTGTGGAGCGGACCGCGGCACTTACCCTCGGCGCGCATCGTTACCATGCGTGGACGCACATTCCGACGACCACTGACGACGACGAGGGACGGGCGAGCGCGTGGCCGAGGCGGCAGACTTTCAGGGGACCAGTCCCTCACCTGCCCGCCGGTGGCTTCGGCGCACGGGAGCACTGCTCGCCGGGGCGCCTCTGCTGGCCGGCGTCCTACAGCTGCCCATTTCCTCGGCCTCGTATGCCGCTGAACCCAGTGCCGCCGCCGAGGCCACCGGCTCCCGTACGGTCGGCGTCTCGCTGGACGCGCTCAGCCCGAGCGTCCCCTCCGACGGGGACACGCTCACCGTCTCCGGCAGGATCGTCAACAACGGCAAGCAGGCGGTCACCGCCGCGCACGTCGGACTGCGGGTGGGCCCGACGCTGAACGGCCGCTCGGCCATCGACGACGCCGCGAAGAGCAACCCCTACGCGGGCTCGGAGGTCGGCGGCAAGTACGTGGCCAAGTTCGCGAGGCTGGCTCCGGGCGTCCCGCAGACGTTCAGCATCTCCGTCCCCGTCGACAAGCTGGACCTCGGCTCCGACGGCGTCTACCAGCTCGGTGTCACGCTCACCGGCCGGACCACCGCCGCGCCGTACGACCAGATCCTCGGTATCGAGCGGACCTTCCTCCCGTGGCAGCCGGAAGCCGCGGACACGAAGACGAAAACCACCTACCTGTGGCCGCTGATCTCGACCTCCCACATGACGGCCGAGACGGGTTCGAACGAGCAGCAGACCCCCGTCTTCGCGGACGACGACGCCCTGGCCGCCGAGATCTCCCCCGGTGGCCGTCTGGAACAGCTCCTCAGCCTCGGCAAGGACCTCGACATCACCTGGGTCATCGACCCGGACCTGCTCGCCTCCGTCGACGCCATGACCCGCGGCTACCGGGTCCAGGTGGACGGCTCCAGCACGACGACCACGGCCGGCACGCACCAGGCGGTGGCCAAGCAGTGGCTCGGCAAGCTGGAGAAGGCGGTCGAGGGCGAAGAGATCGTCGCTTTGCCCTTCGCCGACCCGGACCTGGCGTCCCTGGCGCACAACGGCATCAGGGTGACCGGATCCCTGAGCCATCTCAAGGACGCCACCACCGCGGCCGCGATCACCGTGGAATCGGTGCTCCATGTGACCCCCAGCACGAGGTACGCCTGGCCCGTGAGCGGAGCGATCGACCCGTCGATCGTCAAGGTCGCCACCTCGGCGGGCGCGGACACGGTGCTCTCCCGCAGCGACAGCCTCCAGGAGACCGGCGCCCTGCCGTACACGCCCTCTGCGGCCCGGCCGATCGGCGGCGGCACCACGGCGGTCGTCGCGGACGCCCGTCTGTCGACGGCCTTCCAGGGCGACATGACGGTGGCCGGCAACTCCACGCTCGCCGTGCAGCGGTTCCTCGCGCAGAGCCTGATGCTCACCCGCCAGGCGCCGGACAAGCAGCGCAGCGTCGTGGTCGCCCCGCAGCGCATGCCGACCGCCAGCCAGGCCCAGACGATGGCGCAGGCCCTGACGGCGCTCCAGGACGGGAACTGGTCGGAGTCCGCCGAGCTGTCCGCGGCCACCAAGGCCAAGCCGGACGCGGGCGCCACCACGCGGGTGCCGTCGAAGTCCGTGTACCCCTCCTCGCTGAAGAAGCAGGAGCTGTCGCAGGACGCCTTCGAGCGGATCGAGGAGACACAGAAGAAGCTCGACAGCTTCCAGGTGATCCTCTCCGACAAGTCCCGCGTGGTCACCCCCTTCGGGCGGGCCATGGACCGGTCGATGTCCACCTCCTGGCGCGGCCGTGCCGGCGAGGCGACGGCGTACCGCGACGGTGTGCTGCACTACCTCATCGACCTCACCGAGGGCGTCGGGCTGATCGACAAGTCCGAGGCCAAGCTCTCGGGCCGCAGCGCCACGATCCCGGTCACCGTGCAGAACAACCTCGTCCAGGGTGTCGACCACCTGGTGCTGCGTCTCACCTCCACGCAGCCGAGCCGCCTCAGCATCGGCGACGGTGACTTCCAGGAGCAGCCGGTCGCGGTCTCCGGCGGACACAGCCAGTCGGTGAAGTTCACCACCAACGCCCACGCGAACGGCCGGGCCGGGGTGATCGCCCAGCTGTACACCGAGGACGGCCAGGCGTACGGACCCGCGGTCGCCTTCGACGTGAAGGTCACCGAGATCACGGCCACGGTCATGCTGGTCATCGCCGGCGGCGTGCTGCTGCTCGTGCTCGCCGGGTTCCGGATGTACACGCAGCGCAAGCGGGAGGCCGCCCGCCAGGCCGCGCAGGAAGCGGACGCCGTCCCCACGGACGACTCGGCGGAGCACACTCCCGCCACCGCCGACGTGGAGAGCGCCGACGAGACGCAGGACGGCCCCGACCGGGCGTCCACGACCGAGTCGAGCACCCCCGACCCGGAGCACCCGAGTGACCCTTCACCGGACACCGCACCGGAAATCACCGACCCGTCCGGCACGGGTGAGAGAGTGGACCGTTGAGCGATGTCGTGGCCGGTGGGCCCGGGGACGATGAGGTGGGGTAACCATGAACGCGCCGTACGACGGTGACCGCGGTCAGGGCGCGGGAGGCTCCGGCCACCCCGACGGCCCGCCGCAGGGCCCGCCGGATCCTGGCGAGGTGCCTCCGCAGCCCGCGGCCGAGGTGTACTTCCAGGACGCCTATGCCCAGGACCCCTACCGGGCCCAGGACCTGTCCGCCCAGGACCCCGTCACCGAGGCCCTCTACGACCGCGCCGCGCATCCTCCGCCGCCGCCCGGCACGTACCCGCCCCAGACTCCGCTCTACGCCCAGCCGCCCCAGTCCCCGTACGCACCCGACCCCCGCGTGTGGGCCCAGACCCCGGCGCCCGAGCCGGAGGGCCCCACCCAGTACCTGCCGTACGGCGACGATCCCCGGACGACGCAGTTCGTGGGCGTCGACGACCTGGTGACCCAGGCCGGCGAGGAGCGCCACGAGCCGGACGCGTTCGCCCATCTCTTCCGGGACCAGCAGCAGGGCGGTGTCCAGCCCCCCGCCGGGCCGCCCAGCGTGCCCCCGCCGGCAAGGGAACAGGCTCCGGCCGCCGCGGCGCCCTCCGCGCCCACGGCCGCCCCCGCCAAGAAGTCCGGGGGCCGTGCGTCGGGTCTGCTGAAGTCGAGCGCCGTGATGGCGGCCGGAACCATGGTGTCCCGTCTCACCGGCTTCATCCGCTCCGCGCTGATCGTCGCGGCGCTGGGTGTCGGCCTCCTCGGTGACACCTTCCAGGTCGCCTACCAGCTGCCGACGATGATCTACATCCTGACCGTCGGCGGCGGCCTCAACTCCGTCTTCGTACCGCAACTGGTCCGTGCCATGAAGGACGACGAGGACGGTGGTGAGGCATACGCCAACCGTCTGCTGACCCTCGTCATCGTGGTGCTCGGCCTGCTCACCGCACTGGCGGTACTCGCCGCGCCCCTCCTGGTCCGCGCACTGTCGACGCGGGTCGCGGGCGATCCGGCCGCCAACGACGTCGCCGTCACGTTCGCCCGCTACTTCCTGCCCACAATCTTCTTCATGGGCATCCACGTGGTGATGGGTCAGATCCTCAACGCGCGCGGGAAGTTCGGCGCGATGATGTGGACCCCGGTCCTGAACAACATCGTCATCATCGTGACGCTCGGACTGTTCATCTGGGTGTACGGCACCTCGGGCAGCTCGCACATGGAGGCCTCGACCATCCCGCCGGAAGGCGAGAGGCTGCTCGGCATCGGTGTCCTGCTCGGTCTCGTCGTCCAGGCCCTCGCGATGATCCCGTATCTCCGTGAGACCGGCTTCCGGCTGCGGCTGCGCTTCGACTGGAAGGGCCACGGACTCGGCAAGGCCGCGATGCTCGCCAAGTGGACCGTGCTCTTCGTCCTCGCCAACCAGGCCGGCGCGATCGTCGTCACCCAGCTGTCCACCGCTGCGGCGGGCAACGACTCCGGGAGCAAGGGCACCGGCTTCGCCGCCTACGCCAACGCCCAGCTCATCTGGGGCCTTCCGCAGGCCATCATCACCGTCTCCCTGATGGCCGCCCTGCTGCCGCGGCTCGCCCGCTCGGCCCACGAGGGCGACACCGGAGCCGTCCGCGACGACATCTCCCAGGGGCTGCGCACGACAGCCGTGGCGATCGTGCCGATCTCCTTCGGCTTCGTCGCACTCGGCATCCCGATGTGCACCCTGATGTTCGGCGCGTCCGGGACCAGCGCCGCGACGAACATGGGGTACATGCTGATGGCCTTCGGCCTCGGTCTGATCCCGTACTCCGTCCAGTACGTCGTACTGCGCGCCTTCTACGCGTACGAGGACACCCGCACCCCCTTCTACAACACGGTCATCGTGGCCGTCGTCAACGCCAGTGCCTCCGCGCTCTGTTTCCTTCTGCTTCCCTCGCGCTGGGCGGTCGCGGGCATGGCCGCCTCGTACGGGCTCGCCTACGCGATCGGCGTCGGGGTCGCGTGGCGGCGGCTGAGCAAGCGGCTGGGCGGCGACCTGGACGGCGGTCGCGTCCTGCGTACCTACGCGCGGCTCGCGATCGCCGCGGTACCGGCGGCGCTGCTCAGTGGCGCGGCCTGCTACGGAATCAGCAAGTCGCTGGGACAGGGCGTCGGCGGCTCGCTCGTCGCCCTGCTCGGCGGTGGTGTCGTACTGCTCGGTGTCTTCTTCGTCGCGGCGCGACGGATGCGCATCGAGGAACTGAACGGAATGGTGGGCATGGTCCGCGGGCGCCTTGGGCGCTGAGAGCGGGGTAGGCGCACAACCATCGTCCGCGACCGCGTGTCGTGCAGAGGGACGGACTGTGGGCACAATTGGCTTTGGCGTCGGACAGCGCGCAACGAATGGGGAGGCAGGAGCGACGGTGGCGGAACGGAGCACGGCTGCCGTCGACGTGGCGGACAGCAGCGGCGATGAGCCGCTGACCGCGAAGGCGGACCAGTCCACGGCCGACGGGGTGGCCCAGAACCGGGAGCGGGACACGGACAGCTCGCAGAGCAAAGAGGCGCAGGGGAGCGGGGGGAACGAGAGCCCCGGCAGGACTTCACCGCCCGAGTTGCACAGTGGTCACAAACTCGCCAGACGTTATCGCCTGGAGGAGTGCGTCACCCGTCTGGACGGGTTCAGCAGTTGGCGTGCGGTGGACGAGAAACTGCGCCGTGCCGTCGGTGTGCATCTGCTGCCCGCCGACCACCCACGAGCGCGTTCCGTCCTCGCGGCGGCCCGTTCGTCCGCCCTGCTGGGCGATCCCCGGTTCGTCCAGGTCCTGGACGCGGTCGAGGAGAACGACCTCGTCTATGTGGTGCACGAATGGCTGCCCGACGCCACGGAGCTGACGACGCTCCTGGCCGCCGGAACGCTGGAGGTGCACGAGGCGTACCAGATGGTCAGTCAGGTCTCCCAGGCGATGGCCGCCGCGCATCGCGAGGGGCTGGCCCATCTGAAGCTGACCCCGGGTGCCGTGCTGCGCACCTCGTCCGGTCAGTGGCGCATCCGGGGCCTCGCTGTGAACGCCGCGCTGCGCGGCATCACTTCCGACACCCCGCAGCGCACGGACACCGAGGCGATCGGCGCCCTGCTGTACGCCGCGCTCACCCAGCGCTGGCCGTACGAGGACGACGCGTACGGTCTCTCCGGGCTGCCCAAGGGCGTCGGTCTCATCCCGCCCGACCAGGTACGGGCAGGCGTGCACCGCGGGCTGTCCGAGCTGGCGATGCGCGCACTCGTCAACGACGGCGCCACCGCGTCCCGCCAGGAGCCTCCGTGCACCACGCCGGAGGAGCTGGTGAAGGCGATCGGCGAGATGCCCCGCATCCGTCCGCCCGAGCCGGCGTTCAACGCGCCGCCCGAGTATCAGCGCACGACGTACCAGCAGGGCAACTACGGCCGCTCCGCGCCGCACCCGGGATCCACCCAGGCGATGCCGGCGCCGCTTCCCCCGCTGCAGACCCGCACCGGCAAAGCCCTCAAGTGGGCCGTGTCCGCGCTTCTGATCGCCGCGCTGGGACTCGGCAGCTGGCAGCTCGCCGACGCGCTCATGGATCACGGGAAGTCCGACGAGACGGGCGACACCCAGATCACGGACGACAACGACAAGAGCAGCGACAAGACGAAGCCGGCCAGGCCGCTCACGATCCAGAGCGCCGCGGAGTACTACCCGGACGGCAAGCCCCAGCACGCGAACGACGTGGGCCTGACGTACGACAAGGACAGTTCGACGTACTGGAGGACGTACTCCTACCGGGGCGGCCCCAAGCTGGCGCCCTTCAAGCAGGGCGTCGGAATCGTCTACGACCTCGGATCCGAGAAGTACGTGTCGTCGGCCTCGATAGGGCTGTACTACCCGGGTGACCACACGACGGCCACGCTGTACGCGGCCAACTCGTTGTCGTCCTCGCAGAGTCTGGGTTCGATGACGAGGATCGCGTCCGGCACGACCAGTACGACGGACTTGAAGATGTCGGCCAAGAAGGCTGTGAAGACCCGGTACGTTCTGGTCTGGATCACCGCGGTGCCGAACGCGGCCGGCGACCAGTTCAGCGGCGCCGGTTACAAGCAGGCGATCACCGACGTGAAGTTCACCGGCTGAGGAGTAACCGAGGGGGAGGGGGTTCGATGGCGGACGGCGCCTTCAGCGAAGTAAGCGATCAGGACCTCCTCGCCCGTCATGTCGAGGGTGATCCCGATGCCTTCGGCGAGCTCGTGCGGCGCCACCGCGACCGGCTCTGGGCCGTGGCCCTGCGGACACTGGGTGACCGCGAGGAAGCCGCTGACGCCGTCCAGGACGCTCTCGTCTCCGCCTACCGGGCCGCCCACACCTTCCGCGGCCAGTCGGCCGTCACCACGTGGCTGCACCGGATCACGGTGAACGCCTGTCTGGACCGGGCCCGCAAGACGGCCTCCAGGAAGACCTCCCCCGTGGACGACACGGAACGCCTGGAGCAGCTTCTGGAGCCGCACGAGTCGGCTTCCGCGCCGGCCGAGCGCAACGATCTGCACCGTGAGCTGCTGGCCGCCCTGTCCACCTTGCCCGCCGACCAGCGGGCCGCCCTCGTCCTGGTGGACATGCAGGGCTACCCCGTGGCGGAGGCCGCCAGTCTGCTGGACGTGCCGACCGGCACGGTCAAGAGCCGCTGTGCTCGTGGCAGAGCCAGACTCCTCCCCCTGCTCAAACACCTGCGTACGGACAGCGGGAGCGACAGACCGAGCAAGAAGTCGGGCGAGGGAAGGAACCGTACGGAGGGGACATCCGTCCCACCCGCAGCGGGACCACACGACGGACCAAGCGATTCAGCGGCTGTGAAGGGCGGAGGTGGGCGAGCATGACATCAACGACCGACACGGCCGGGCACCCGGACGTCACGGAGATCTCCGACCTCACCGAGGGTCTGCTCCCCCCGTCCCGTTCCGCCGACGTACGACGCCACCTGGACGACTGCCCGCTCTGCGCCGACGTGCACGACTCGCTGGAGGAGATCCGCGGACTGCTCGGTACGCTGCCGGGTCCACTGCGCATGCCCGACGATGTCGCGGGACGTATCGACGCCGCCCTCGCAGCCGAGGCCCTGCTGAACGCCACGGCGCCCGGCACCTCGGGTACGGAGACCCTGTCGCCCGCGCACGCGTCCCACCCACCGGCCGACAGCGAGAGCGACGGCCGACATGTTTCACGTGAAACATCGACCGTCACGGGTCGCCCCGCGGGACGCCCGCGTGCCGCCACCGGACCGGGTCGTACGAACCGCCCGCGCCGCGGGCGTCGCGGCACCGTCGTCCTGGGCGCTGTGTTCACGGCCGCCGCGCTGGGCCTCGGAGGCCTGCTCATCCAGTCGATGGGGGGCGACAGCTCGAGCAACGACCCGACGTCGGCCTCCCCGCAGCAGAGCGACTCCGCGAACACCTTCGCCGGGGAGAAGCTGGAGAGCCAGGTCGCGGACCTCCTCGCCAAGGCGGAGGAGGAGAAGGACAGCGGTCCTCGCAGCTCCCGCCCCCAGGGCACCGCGTCCAGCGATGGACCGGGCATCTTGAAAACTCCCACGGAATCGGTGCCCAGCTGCGTCATGCAGGGGATCGGCCGCGATGCGATCCCCATCGCTTCCAAGCAAGGCTCCTACAAGGACGCGGACGCCTATCTCGTGGTGCTCCCGGCCGCCACCGACCTGAGTCAGGTCACCGCGTACGTCGTCGACTCCGCCTGTGTCGACAAGCCGTCGGCCTCTGCCGGCAAGGTCCTGCTGGAGCACACCTACCCGCGCGGCTGAGCCTGCTCGGCTGCCCCACGGACCGCCCTCGGCCCACTTCGCTCCGGCCATGGCCTCCCCCTGCGGCGACTCGTCTTCGTGTGCCCGGACACAGTGGGAATGCACGCCCCTTAGGATCCGTTGGGTGGGGTGAGAGTTCCGAGAGAAGCTCCCCCGGTCGTACGTAGCAGTCCCCAGAGACGAGGAATCAAGCCGTGACCGACGTCCGTAACGTGATCATCATCGGCTCCGGCCCCGCCGGCTACACGGCGGCGCTCTATACCGCGCGCGCGTCACTCAAGCCGCTGGTCTTCGAGGGCGCCGTCACCGCGGGTGGTGCCCTTATGAACACGACCGAGGTGGAGAACTTCCCCGGCTTCCAGGACGGAATCATGGGCCCCGAGCTCATGGACAACATGCGGGCGCAGGCTGAGCGCTTCGGTGCCGAGCTGATCCCGGACGACATCGTCTCGGTCGACCTCAGCGGTGAGATCAAGACCGTCACGGACACCGCGGGCACCGTCCACCGTGCGCGGGCTGTCATCGTCACCACCGGCTCGCAGCACCGCAAGCTGGGCCTGCCGAAGGAGGACGCCCTCTCCGGACGCGGCGTCTCCTGGTGCGCGACCTGTGACGGCTTCTTCTTCAAGGACCAGGACATCGCCGTGATCGGCGGCGGCGACACCGCCATGGAGGAGGCGACCTTCCTCTCCCGGTTCGCCAAGTCCGTGACCATCGTCCACCGGCGCGAGACACTGCGCGCTTCCAAGGCGATGCAGGAGCGCGCCTTCGCCGACCCGAAGATCAAGTTCGTCTGGGACAGCGAGGTCGCGGAGATTCAGGGCGACCAGAAGCTCGCCAGCCTGAAGCTGCGCAACCTGAAGACCGGCGAGATCTCCGAGCTGCCTGTCACCGGCCTGTTCATCGCGATCGGCCATGACCCGCGCACGGAGCTCTTCAAGGGCCAGCTCGACCTGGACGGGGAGGGTTACCTGGAGGTCGAGGCGCCCTCGACGCGCACGAACCTGACGGGTGTCTTCGCCGCCGGCGACGTCGTCGACCACACCTACCGCCAGGCGATCACCGCGGCCGGCACCGGCTGCTCCGCGGCTCTCGACGCCGAGCGCTTCCTCGCCGCTCTCGCGGACGGCGAGCCTGCGGAGCCCGAGAAGACCACTGTCTGACCCCCCATCCGCCCCACCGCACCAACCAGTTAAGGAGCCCGCCGTGGCCGGCACCCTGAAGCACGTGACAGACGACTCTTTCGAGCAGGACGTCCTGAAGAGCGACAAGCCCGTACTGGTGGACTTCTGGGCCGCTTGGTGCGGTCCGTGCCGCCAGATCGCGCCGTCCCTCGAGGCGATCGCCGCCGAGTACGGCGACAAGATCGAGATCGTCAAGCTCAACATCGACGAGAACCCGGGTACGGCCGCCAAGTACGGCGTCATGTCCATCCCGACCCTGAACGTCTACCAGGGTGGCGAGGTCGCCAAGACCATCGTGGGTGCCAAGCCGAAGGCCGCGATCGTGCGGGACCTTGAGGACTTCATCTCCGAGTAATGCAGCAAGCCGTCGCTCGCGGGCGACGATGTTTCACGTGAAACATGGAGGGGCCGACCCAAGCGGGTCGGCCCCTCTGTTTGTTCAGCACAGTCCGCTCCGCACGCGGTCCGCTCTACAGCGGGCGCAGGGCTGGTTCCTTCTGTACGGCCCCCAGCAACCGGTCGAGCGCCAACTCCACGTCTTCCTTCCAGGAGAGCGTCGTCCGCAGCTCCAGACGCAGACGCGGGTACGTCGGGTGCGGTCGGACGGTCTTGAAGCCCACGGCCAGCAAATGGTCGGCAGGAAGGACACAGGCGGGCTCCTTCCACCGGGCGTCCCCAAAGGCCTCGATGGCTTTGAAGCCTCGCCGCAGTAGATCCTTGGCAACCGTCTGGACCATCACACGCCCGAGCCCCTGCCCCTGGAACTCCGGCAGGATGAAGGCCGTCATCAACTGGATCGCGTCGGGCGAGACCGGGCTCGTGGGAAATGCCGTCGAGCGCGGCACATAGGCGGGCGGTGCGTACATCACGAAGCCCACCGGTGCGTCGTCCACGTAGACGACCCGGCCGCAGGATCCCCACTCCAGCAGAACAGCGGAGATCCACGCCTCCTTCTCCAGATCGGGAGTGCCTGCCTTTACCGCGGCCTGGCCGCTGACTGGGTCCAACTCCCAGAAGACACACGCGCGACAGCGCTTGGGAAGGTCCTGAAGGTTGTCCAGCGTGAGCGGTACGAGCCGGCGCCCCATGAAGGCAGTTCCTCGCTTCCCTCGCCCGCGGCATCGCGAGCGGCTGTCAGAGCGCTCCGTTCCCTGAGCAGGCTGCCGACGAACCCGCCGACCGCGCCCAGCCCCAGGCCCGCGCTCACCAGTCCTGTGCGGCTCACCGTTCGCATGGCCTCCGCCTCCCCACAGAAGGTACTGCCAGGTGAATGCGCCATACCCGAATGCATCGTATCCACGATGCGATTCCATCGATACCGACAGAAAGCAAAGAGCGGGCCGTGTTCCGGTACACACCGGACACAGCCCGCTCCACTGCCGGGCCGGTCGCAACCGACCGGCCATCGAGACTCAGGACTCCGGGTCCTCGGAGTCGTCGTCCACGAGACTCTTCTGCAGAACCGGTCCCTCACCCGGAGCGAGCGAGCCGAGGATCCGCTCCAGGTCCTCCACCGAGGCGAACTCGACGGTGATCTTGCCCTTCTTCTGACCGAGGTCGACCTTCACCCGGGTCTCGAAGCGATCTGAGAGACGACCCGCGAGATCGTTGAGCGCCGGAGAGAGCAGAGAACCGGCCCTCGGTCCCTTGGCGCGAGGCGTCGACTGCGGCCGCGAACCCATGAGGGTGACGATCTCTTCCACGGCCCGTACCGAGAGCCCTTCGGCCACGATGCGATGGGCCAGACGGTCCTGCTCCTCCGAGTCCGCGACGGAGAGCAGAGCCCGCGCGTGTCCGGCGGAAAGAACTCCGGCGGCCACACGACGCTGAACCGACGGCGAGAGCTTCAGCAGACGCAGCGTGTTGGAGACCTGAGGACGTGACCGCCCGATGCGGTCGGCCAGCTGGTCGTGCGTGCAGTTGAAGTCCTGGAGCAACTGGTCGTAGGCGGCAGCCTCTTCCAGCGGATTCAGCTGCGCCCGGTGGAGGTTCTCCAGCAGAGCGTCCAGGAGAAGCTTCTCGTCGTCCGTGGCTCGCACGATCGCCGGGATGGCCTCCAGCCCCGCCTCACGGCAGGCCCTCCAGCGCCGCTCGCCCATGATGAGCTCATAGCGCGCCGGTCCCGCCTGCCGTACGACGACCGGCTGGAGAAGCCCGACCTCCTTGATGGAGGTGACGAGTTCAGCGAGCGCGTCGTCGTCGAACACGTCTCGGGGCTGACGCGGGTTCGGCGTGATGGAGTCGAGGGGCAGCTCGGCGAAGTACGCACCCACAGGTGCCGCCGGAGCCTCCCCGAAGACGCTCACCGACGGCTCTTCCGGCTCATGCGAAACCTGGGCCGGCGGGAGCGAGGCGACCTTGGCCGCCGCCACCCCGCGCTCGGCGGTCAGCACCGGTACGGCTCCCGGCGATGTGGATGCTCCGCCCATCGCCGGTGGTACTGCCTTCTCCCCTGTCGGGGCAGCCGGGATCAGTGCGCCGAGACCACGGCCCAACCCCCTCCGTCGCTCGCTCACTGGATCCCCTCCACCATGCTCTGTTCACTGTGTGCGCCCATGTGGGCATGCTGCGCGTCGTAGGCCACGCCGGCTCCGCGCAGTGCGATCTCACGCGCCGCCTCAAGATAGGAAAGGGCGCCGCTCGATCCCGGGTCGTAGGTCAGCACCGTCTGCCCATAGCTGGGGGCTTCGGAGATACGGACCGAGCGCGGGATGCTCGTTCGCAGTACCTCTTCGCCGAAGTGGCTGCGCACCTCGTCGGCGACCTGGGATGCGAGGCGCGTCCTGCCGTCGTACATGGTGAGCAGGATCGTCGACACGTGCAGGTTGGGGTTGAGGTGCCCCCGTACCAGGTCGACGTTGCGCAGCAGCTGGCCCAGACCCTCCAGTGCGTAGTACTCGCACTGGATCGGGATGAGGACCTCGGCGCCCGCGACGAGCGCGTTGACCGTCAGCAGTCCCAGGGAAGGCGGGCAGTCAATCAGGATGTAGTCGAGCGGCTGCTCGTACGCCAGGATCGCCCGTTCCAGTCGACTCTCACGTGCCACCAGGGACACCAGCTCGATCTCCGCACCGGCGAGATCGATGGTGGCAGGCGCGCAGAAAAGGCCTTCGACATCTGGAACCGGCTGAACAACCTCGGAGAGTGGCCTGCTGTCGATCAGCACGTCATAGATGGACGGAACTTCGGCGTGATGGTCGATCCCCAGCGCGGTGGACGCATTGCCCTGGGGGTCCAGGTCGATCACCAGGACCCGGCCACCGTGCAGCGCGAGAGAGGCAGCAAGGTTGACCGTGGTCGTGGTCTTTCCGACCCCGCCCTTCTGGTTGGCGACCACCATGACGCGGGTCTGCTCGGGCCGTGGCAGGCCCTCACCGGCTCGACCTAGAGCCTCCACAGCAAGTTGGGCAGCACGACCGATGGGAGTGTCGTCCATCGGGGGCGGTGTTTCACGTGAAACATCGTCCCCGATCGACTCGGTTCGGGGACCGGGGACCGGATCGGTCATCGGTCCCGCGATGTTGGCGTCGGACCGCAAGGATTCACTCTCCTCGACTTCAGGCTCGCAATGAACAGAGCCTCCCATGCCATCGGGGTCGTGAACCAGCGAGGCCCGTGCTTCTGTGGAGAAATCCACCTCTGTGGACAACTCCGTGCCCTCTTCGGGGGGCGTGCTTCGGCCAGGAGAGGCTCTTTTCCCAAAGGATCCCAGGGATCCCAGCGGGTTACGGTCGCGGGGTTCGGCTGCGGCGCGGCCGCGACCGATGATGCCGTGCAGCAATGAGCGACGTTTCACGTGAAACACGATGCACAGCGCGCGGGGCCGCCCTCGCGCGACACTCCGGCATGCATAGGTTCGGCAGCTTGTGTGGAGTACGTCTCGTCGTCAGGACGGATCAGTCACCATGGCTCCGCCCCGACGACGTACACGCACCATCCGGCGATGTACACCCGTCCTCCGGCGCCTCCGCCGGGCCGTGGTCAGCGGCGCCTCCTGGTCCTCCCCGTCCGCGCTGCCTTCGCTCGTTTGGCCGCGAACCGCACACCCCCGGGGCTCTCCCCGACCTCCACACGCACCACCGTGGCCAGGGGTTCCACCACGCCCTCGCCCACGTGCAGCACCGAAGTGTCAACGGCTCCGAGCTTGCTCAGGGCGGCTCCCGCGTTCTTGACCTCTTCCTCCGCGGTGTCGCCCTTGAGGAGCAGCATCTCTCCGTACGGACGCAGGAGCGGGACTCCCCAGGCCGCGAGGCGGTCCAGAGGAGCCACGGCCCGGGCCGTCACCACATGGACCGGAGGCAGCTTGCCGAGGACCTCCTCGGCGCGCCCACGGACGACGGTGACATGGTCGAGCCCGAGCAGCTCGACGACCTCGTTGAGGAAGTTCGTGCGCCGCAGCAGCGGCTCAAGCAGCGTGATCTTGAGGTCCGTGCGGACAAGGGCCAGGGGGATGCCGGGCAGACCGGCCCCGGACCCGACGTCGCACACGGTCACGCCCTCCGGAACCACTTCCGAGAGCACGGCGCAGTTCAACAGATGCCGCTCCCACAGACGAGGCACTTCACGAGGACCGATCAGACCGCGCTGAACTCCCACGTCGGCCAGCAACTCCGCGAAACGAACCGCGTCCGCGAAGCGATCACCGAATACCGCCCGAGCCTGCTCGGGCGCAGGGGGGAGCTCCGCTGCCTCCGTCACGGGGAACCGTCCTTCCGTACCGCTTGAGCGCACTGCGCGCTGACTACCAGGACTATCAGGAACTATCGACAAACACCGGGCTGACAAAATTCGGCCCCGCCTGCGGACACAGACGGGGCCGGAAGTACGACGTGCTTGATCAGGCGGGGAGCACGACGACGAAGCGCTGCGGCTCCTCGCCCTCGGACTCGCTGCGCAGGCCGGCCGCCTTGACGGCGTCGTGCACCACCTTGCGCTCGAAGGGCGTCATCGGATTCATCTTCACCGGCTCGCCGGAGCTCCTGACCTCGGCCGCAGTTTTCGCGCCCAGCTCGGAGAGCTCCTCACGCTTCTTGGCGCGATAGCCCGCGATGTCCAGCATCAGCCGGCTGCGGTCTCCGGTCTCCCGGTGCACGGCCAGGCGGGTGAGCTCCTGGAGTGCCTCCAGCACCTCGCCGTCACGGCCGACCAGCTTCTGCAGGTCGCGGCTGTTGGAATCGCTGATGATCGAGACGGCCGCACGGTCGGCCTCGACATCCATGTCGATGTCGCCGTCGAGGTCGGCGATGTCCAGCAGACCCTCGAGGTAGTCGGCCGCGATCTCGCCCTCCTGCTCCAGGCGGGTCAGGGTGTCGCCACCCTCAGGGGCAGCGGCGGTGGTGCCTTCCGTCACGGGATGGACTCCTTCTTGCTTACTTCTTGGACGGGGACTTGGGCCGCTGCGGACCCTTGCGCTGTCCGGACTGGGCCTTGCTGCGGGTGCCGCCGGACGCGGGCTTGCCGCCTGCCGGCTTGGGGCCGGGCTTGGCGTCCTGCGGTTCGTCGGACTTGCTGAGGGAGGTCTTCGGCTCGGACTCGCCCGCGGCCTTGGCACCACCCTGGACCGTGCCCGCCTGCCGCTGGGACTTGCTCTGCCGCTTGGGCTGCTGGCGCTTGGGAGCCGCGCTCGTCGCCGGGGTGCCGTCCTCGGTCTCGACCAGGGTCGAGGCCTCGCTCTTCACCACGTTGCCGTCGGCCTGGGCCGCCAGGCCCGCCTTGCTCAGACCGTTGATGAACTTGCGCTCGAACTCGTTGCGGTCACGGCCCTTGGCGACGATGGCCTTGACGATGGCCTTCTGACCGCGTCCGCGGGTCTTGCCGTGCTGAGTGATGTGCTTGGTCAGCCGCTCCAGGTACGAGGCCTGGGCCTTGGAACCCGGCGTCGGGTTGTTGCGGATGACGTACATCTGCTGGCCCATGGTCCACACGTTGGTGGTCAGCCAGTAGACGAGGACACCGACGGGGAAGTTGATGCCGAAGACGGCGAACATGATCGGGAAGACGTACATCAGCATCTTCTGCTGCTGCATGAACGGCGTCTTCACCGTGGTGTCGACGTTCTTCGTCATCAGCTGACGCTGCGTGTAGAACTGCGAGAACGACATCAGGACGATCATGATCGCCGTGACGACGCGCACGTCGGTGATCGTGGAGCCCAGTTCCTGGACCTTGGCGCTGCTGTCCGTGAACTTCGAGGCCAGCGGGGCGCCGAAGATGTGGGCCTTCTGCGCGCTCTCCAGCAGCCGGTTGTTGATCACGCCGATGGTGTCGTTCGACGCGATGCTGTTCAGCACGTGGTAGAGAGCGAAGAAGAACGGCGACTGCGCCAGGATGGGAAGGCACGAGGAGAGCGGGTTGGTACCCGTCTCCTTGTACAGCTTCATCATCTCTTCGGACTGGCGCTGCTTGTCGTTCTTGTAGCGCTCCTGGATCTTCTTCATCTCGGGCTGCAGCGTCTGCATCGCCCGCGTCGCCTTGATCTGCTTCACGAAGAGCGGGATCAGGCAGATACGGATCAGGATCACCAGGGACACGATGGACAAGCCCCAGGCCCAGCCCGTGTCCGGGCCGAAGATGGCGCCGTACACCGAGTGGAACTGGACGATGACCCAGGAAACGGGTGTCGTGATGAAGCTGAAAATACTGGCAATCGTGTCCACTAATCAGGCTCCTTGAGCATGGGACGGGGTCTCGGCGGCCGGGCTTGAGGGATGGTTGGACATACCGTGCCCCTCGGTGGCCGGTTCGGCGGCGGAGTTCCCGCCCTTGCGTGCACGCCAGGCGTTGCGCGGCATCTCGTGCCACCGCGGACGCTTGCGCGGCGGGACATGGTCCACACCGCCCAGCGACCACGGATTGCACCGCAGGATGCGCCAGGCGGTGAGTGCCGTTCCCTTGATCGCACCGTGCCGGTCGATGGCTTGGTACCCGTAGTGGGAACACGACGGGTAGTACTTGCACACCGGCCCGAGCAACGGGCTGATGGTCCACTGGTACATCTTGATGAGAGCCAGCAGCGGGTACTTCATCGCGCGCCCCCTCCCATCAGCCGCTCCAGGGCGGCGTCCAGGTCTCGGGCCAGCTGGGCATGGTCGGCGTCGCCCGCACCGGGCAGCGCTCGTACGACTACCAGGCTACCGGGGGTCAGCCGAGCCACTCGCGTACGCATCAGATGGCGAAGCCGACGCTTCACCTTGTTGCGTACGACGGCTCCGCCCACGGCTTTGCTGACAACGAAACCCGCACGCGTCGGGGGAGTGCTCTCCCCAGGCACGTGCGGGTCTGTTGCACCGCTACGAAGGTGGACGACGAGGAGCGGGCGTCCGGCCCGGCGTCCTCGGCGTACCGCGGTCGCGAAGTCCTCGCGCCGCCTCAGCCGATGCTCGGTAGGCAGCACGTCATGACCTGTTTAGGTAATCAGGCGGACAGGCTGCTGCGACCCTTGCCACGGCGGTTCGCGAGAATCGCGCGGCCGGCACGGGTACGCATCCGCAGGCGGAAGCCGTGGGTCTTGGCGCGACGGCGGTTGTTCGGCTGGAAGGTGCGCTTGCTCACTCGGGGGCTCCAGAAAGAATCGGTGGCGGCGGAGTGCCGTCCTGGCTGTCACCGTGCGCCAACGAGTAGCTCGCATTACGCCCGAGTGCACCGCTTCCCGATCACTCTTCGCGATCTGTGCCCATCGGAGGCAGGCGGCAGCAGCCATCGACAACTCGACCTGGTCACGGTACGCGCGGCTACGCCATCCGGTCAAACCGGCGCTGCCCGGGAGACACTGTCCACAGGCTGGGGACAACAACTTGAACCGCATGGGTCGCCCTGACTACCGTGGCCGGACTCCGGTTCGTTCCCTTCTCTCCGCTCCATCTCATTCGTTCCGGCCGCTCCAGCGGCTTCGTCCACCCCGTTCACCGAGTTCCAACCCAACCCGTCCCAGGAATCACACGTTCGTGGGACCCGTGAGAGAGCGTGCCCTGTGGCTGACGTACCTGCCGATCTTGCCGCAGTGTGGCCACGAGTATTGGAGCAACTTCTCGGGGAGGGCCGCGGCCAGGGTGTCGAGACGAAGGACGAGCACTGGATCAAGCGCTGTCAGCCGCTGGCGCTGGTGGCGGACACCGCACTGCTCGCCGTCCCGAACGAGTTCGCGAAGGGCGTCCTCGAAGGGCGCCTGGCGCCGATCGTCAGCGAGACGCTGAGCCGCGAGTGCGGTCGGCCGATCCGTATCGCGATCACCGTCGACGACTCCGTCGGGGAGTCCCCCGCACCGTCGTCGCCGCCCGTCCAGCAGTCGCAGCAGCGGTACGAGGAGCCCGAGCGCCCTCCCTCGCAGGACCGCGACGGCTACCGCGGATACGGCCGCCATCGCGCGGACGACCGCATGGACGGCCGCATGGACGACCACCAGCAGGGCCGCCCCGATCAGCAGCAGCCCTCCCACGAGGACCAGCTCCCGACGGCGCGCCCCGCGTACCCCGACTACCAGCGCCCCGGACCCGGCGCCTGGCCGCGGCCTCCGCAGGACGACTACGGATGGCAGCAGCAGCGGCTCGGCTTCCCGGACCGCGACCCCTACGCGTCCCCGCCGCGGGACTACCGGCAGCAGCCGGGCCGCTCGCCGTACGACCAGCGGTCCGACTACGAGCAGCAGCGGCCCGACTACGACCAGCCGCGCTCGGACTACGAGCGTCAGGACCGCCGTGACCGGTCCGAGCCGCCGTCCCCGTCCGGTATGGGCCATGTCCACCGCGGCGGCCCCGTGGGCTCGTCGCTGCCCGCCTCCAGCGGGGCGCCGGGCCCGCTGGCCGCGCAGCCGGCGCCCGCGACGGGCCCCGGCGAGCCCACCGCACGCCTGAATCCGAAGTACCTCTTCGACACCTTCGTGATCGGCGCCTCGAACCGTTTCGCGCACGCGGCCGCGGTCGCCGTCGCCGAGGCGCCGGCCAAGGCGTACAACCCGCTCTTCATCTACGGGGAGTCCGGCCTCGGCAAGACGCACCTGCTGCACGCGATCGGGCACTACGCGCGCAGCCTCTACCCGGGCACGCGGGTGCGGTACGTCAGCTCCGAGGAGTTCACGAACGAGTTCATCAACTCCATCCGCGACGGCAAGGGCGACAGCTTCCGCAAGCGGTACCGCGAGATGGACATCCTGCTCGTCGACGACATCCAGTTCCTGGCGGACAAGGAGTCGACGCAGGAGGAGTTCTTCCACACCTTCAACACGCTCCACAACGCGAACAAGCAGATCGTGCTCTCCAGCGACCGGCCGCCCAAGCAGCTGGTGACGCTGGAGGACCGGCTGCGGAACCGCTTCGAGTGGGGTCTGATCACCGATGTCCAGCCGCCCGAGCTGGAGACCCGTATCGCCATCCTCCGTAAGAAGGCGGTACAGGAGCAGCTCAACGCCCCGCCGGAGGTGCTGGAGTTCATCGCGTCCCGCATCTCGCGCAACATCCGCGAGCTGGAGGGCGCGCTGATCCGGGTGACGGCGTTCGCGTCGCTCAACCGGCAGCCGGTCGACCTCGGTCTCACCGAGATCGTCCTCAAGGACCTGATCCCCGGCGGCGAGGACTCGTCCCCGGAAATCACCGCGCCGGCCATCATGGCGGCCACCGCCGACTACTTCGGCCTCACGGTGGAAGATCTGTGCGGTTCCTCCCGCAGCCGGGTGCTGGTGACGGCCCGCCAGATCGCCATGTACCTCTGCCGCGAACTCACGGACCTCTCCCTGCCGAAGATCGGCGCGCAGTTCGGCGGCCGCGACCACACGACCGTCATGCACGCCGACCGCAAGATCCGCGCGCTGATGGCGGAACGCCGCTCGATCTACAACCAGGTCACCGAACTCACGAACCGCATCAAGAACGGCTGACACGCACGGCGGTACGTCGCTGAGGGCGCCCCGGGACTCGTTCCCGAGGGCGCCTTCGCCGTTCCGGCACCCCTTTCAGGCCCTCGGCCCCCCCTCCCGGACGCCTCTCGGACCCCTCAGGAGCTACGTCCGACCCCTCCAGGCCCCCTCCAGGACCCCGCCCGAGCCCTTCCGGAGCCCTTCCGGAGCCCTTCGGGAGCCCGTCCGCCGTTACCCGACAGCCATCAGCTGTTCGAATACGCGCCGGGTTACGGCCGCCCTCCACAGATTCGGGGACTTTCTTGTGTCCACACCCTGGGGACTGCGAAGTTGTCCAGATCGTGTCCACAGGGGCGGCTGCTGAAAGAGAATCAGCCCAGCTCAGTCGCCTGTGGATCCGTGGACAAAAGATCTCCACAGGCTGTGGACAAAGAAAAGATCCACAGGCTGTGCGGGAGGTTGTCCACCGGCGACCCACAGGCTAGGGGCAGTTGTCCCCAGTGATCGTCAGCTTCTCCACATCGCTGTCCACTGTTCGGCAACACGACGCGCGTTCTCACCGGGTCGAGTGAAAGGCGTCACACGAAGGTGCCGGGTTGGGCTGTGGGGAACGTGGGTAAAGCTGGGGACGGCGCTGGGGAGAAGTACCCCCTGCCTGTGCACGGAGTGTGCAGAACTTTTCGCCGTCCACAGAAGAGGCGTGTTATCCACCGCCTCCACCCACAGGGTCAGTGGACAAAAAAGCGGTTCTGACCTGCGGAAACGGGGTTATCCACGGTATCCACAGCCCCTACTACTACTGACAACTAGAGAGAGTCAGAGAACCGTTTCGAAGTCTGGGCTGTGCACAACTCTCGCTCGGAGCCCCGACCGCCGCTCGGAACGACTTGACCCCGAGAGGCACCGACTGTCAGTGCGGTGCGTCAGACTGGTCCCCGGCGACCGGCCCATCGGTGGGCTGAGCGACGCCGAGTCAGACGACCAAGGCCAAGCAGGGCGAGAGCGCCGGCAACAGACGGAGGCGGCAACGGTGAAGATCCGGGTGGAACGCGACGTACTCGCGGAGGCAGTGGCCTGGGCGGCACGCAGCCTCCCGGCCCGTCCACCGGCGCCTGTGCTCGCCGGCCTCCTTCTCAAGGCCGAGGAGGGCGCGCTGAGCCTCTCCAGCTTCGACTACGAGGTCTCGGCACGCGTCTCCGTGGACGCCGAGATCGACGAGGAAGGCACGGTGCTCGTCTCCGGCCGCCTGCTCGCCGACATCTGCCGCGCCCTCCCCAACCGGCCGGTGGAGATTTCCACAGACGGTGTACGGGCGACGGTGGTCTGCGGCTCCTCCCGCTTCACCCTCCACACACTGCCTGTGGAGGAGTACCCGGCGCTGCCGCAGATGCCGTCCGCGACCGGCACCGTCCCCGGTGAGGTCTTCGCCTCGGCCGCCGCCCAGGTGGCCATCGCGGCGGGCCGCGACGACACGCTGCCGGTGCTCACCGGTGTGCGCATCGAGATCGAGGGCGACACGGTCACCCTCGCCTCCACCGACCGCTACCGCTTCGCGGTCCGTGAGTTCCTGTGGAAGCCGGAGAACCCGGAGGCGTCCGCGGTCGCCCTGGTGCCCGCCAAGACGCTCCTGGACACCGCCAAGGCGCTCACGAGCGGCGACAGCGTGATCCTGGCGCTGTCCGGCTCCGGAGCCGGTGAGGGCCTGATCGGCTTCGAGGGAGCGGGCCGGCGTACGACCACGCGTCTGCTGGAGGGCGACCTCCCGAAGTACCGCTCGCTGTTCCCGACGGAGTTCAACTCGATCGCCGTCATCGAGACCGCCCCCTTCGTGGAGGCCGTCAAGCGTGTGGCCCTGGTCGCCGAGCGCAACACCCCGGTGCGGCTGAGCTTCGAGCAGGGCGTGCTCATCCTGGAGGCCGGCTCCAGCGACGACGCACAGGCTGTGGAGAGGGTCGACGCCCAGCTGGAGGGCGACGACGTCTCGATCGCCTTCAACCCGACGTTCCTGCTCGACGGACTGAGCGCCATCGACTCACCCGTCGCGCAGCTCTCCTTCACGACGTCCACCAAGCCGGCGCTCCTCAGCGGCAGGCCCGCGCTGGACGCCGAGGCGGACGAGGCCTACAAGTACCTGATCATGCCGGTGCGGCTCAGCGGCTGACGAAGAGCCGCAGGTGAGGGCATACGTCTGAGCGGCTATGCCCACAGATGTGCAGGAGAGTCCGGGTTTAGGCTCGGGCGCAGGTACGAAAGTGCCCTCCTGCCACATCGCTAGTGAAGGAACAACCTGATGGAGCTCGGTCTCGTCGGCCTCGGCAAGATGGGCGGCAACATGCGCGAGCGCATTCGCCGCGCAGGCCACACCGTCATCGGATACGACCGCAACGCGGATCTCGCCGATGTCCACAGCCTTGAGGAGCTTGTGGGCAAGCTCGAAGCGCCGCGTGTGGTGTGGGTGATGGTCCCGGCCGGTGCCGCGACGCAGTCCACCGTGGATGAGCTCGGCGAGCTGCTGGAGCCCGGTGACGTGGTCGTGGACGGCGGCAACTCGCGCTGGACGGACGACGAGAAGCACTCCGAGGAGCTGGCGGCCAAGGGCATCGGCTTCGTCGACGCCGGCGTCTCAGGGGGCGTGTGGGGCCTGCAGAACGGCTATGCGCTGATGGTCGGCGGCGACGCCGAGCACATCGCCAAGGTGCAGCCGATTTTCGACGCCCTCAAGCCGGAGGGCGACGCCGGGTTCGTGCACGCCGGGAAGGTCGGCGCCGGGCACTTCTCCAAGATGGTCCACAACGGCATCGAGTACGCCATGATGCAGGCCTACGCCGAGGGCTGGGAGCTGCTTCAGGCGGTCGACTCCGTCACCGATGTGCGCGAGGTCTTCCGCTCCTGGCAGGAGGGCACCGTGATCCGGTCCTGGCTGCTCGACCTGGCGGTCAACGCGCTGGACGAGGACGAGCACCTGGAGCGGCTGCGCGGCTTCGCGCAGGACTCCGGCGAGGGCCGCTGGACCGTCGAGGCGGCCATCGACAACGCGGTCCCGCTGCCCGCGATCACCGCGTCGCTGTTCGCCCGGTTCGCGTCCCGGCAGGACGACTCGCCGCAGATGAAGATGATCGCGGCACTGCGCAACCAGTTCGGCGGCCACGCCGTAGAGAAGAAGTAACCCGGAGCGGTCCGGAGGATTCCGGACCCGGTTCGGGAGAAGAAGCAGTCCACAGGTCCGCTCCGCGGATCCACAGCTCTGGGGGAGGTCGGCGAACGACCATGCACGTCACGCATCTGTCGCTGGCCGACTTCCGTTCGTACGCCCGGGTCGAGGTTCCGCTCGACCCGGGCGTCACCGCGTTCGTGGGGCCCAACGGACAGGGCAAGACCAACCTCGTCGAGGCGGTCGGCTACCTCGCCACCCTCGGCAGCCACCGGGTCTCGTCCGACGCGCCTCTCGTGCGGATGGGCGCCGAACGGGCGATCATCCGGGCCAACGTCCGCCAGGGCGACCGCCAGCAGCTCGTGGAACTAGAACTGAACCCCGGCAGGGCGAACCGCGCCCGCATCAACAGATCCTCGCAGGTCAGACCCCGTGACGTGCTGGGCATCGTACGGACCGTGCTGTTCGCGCCCGAGGACCTGGCCCTGATCAAGGGCGACCCCGGTGAGCGCCGGCGGTTCCTCGACGAGCTGATCACCGCGCGCTCTCCGCGGATGGCGGGCGTGCGCTCGGACTACGACCGGGTCCTGAAGCAGCGCAACACCCTCCTGAAGTCGGCCGCGCTGGCCCGCCGCCACGGCGGCCGCACGATGGACCTCTCCACACTCGACGTGTGGGACGAGCACCTCGCGCGCGTGGGCGCCGAGCTGCTCGCCCAGCGGCTCGATCTGATCGCCACGCTCCAGCCGCTCACCGACAAGGCGTACGACCAGCTCGCGCCCGGCGGTGGCCCGGTGGCCCTGGAGTACAAGCCCTCCTCGCCCGGGATCACCGGGCACGCGCGCGAGGAGCTGTACGAACAGCTGACGACGGCCCTGGTGGAGAGCCGCAAGCAGGAGATCGAACGGGGGGTCACCCTCGTGGGCCCCCACCGGGACGAACTACTGCTCAAACTTGGCCAGCTGCCCGCGAAGGGATACGCGTCACACGGCGAGTCCTGGTCGTACGCGCTGTCGCTGCGCCTCGCCTCGTACGACCTGCTGCGGGCCGAGGGCAACGAACCGGTGCTGGTCCTCGACGACGTGTTCGCCGAGCTGGACACCCGTCGCCGCGAACGCCTCGCCGAACTGGTCGCCCCCGGCGAGCAGGTCCTGGTGACGGCAGCGGTCGACGACGACGTGCCGGGAGTACTGACGGGGACGCGGTACGCCGTGTCCGAGGGCGCGGTGGAGCGCGTATGAGCGAGAACACACCTGGGCCCGGGGACAGGCCCAAGGAGGCCCCCGAACCGTCCGGTGTCGACCTCGCGCGCGTGGCCCTGCGCGCGGCGAAGGAGCAGGCACGCGCGCGTGGGGACGCGGTGCGGGACAAGAAGCAGGCGCGCCGTGGAGGCTTTCGCTCCGGCGCGCACGCCGACGGCCGCGATCCGATGGCGCTCGGGTCCGCCATCAACCGGCTCATCACCGAGCGCGGCTGGGAGGCCCCGGCCGCCGTCGGCGGGGTCATGAGCCGCTGGCCGCAGATCGTCGGGGACGACGTGGCCAAGCACTGCGTACCGGAGAAGTACGACGAGGACGAGCGGGTCCTGATCGTCCGGTGCGACTCGACGGCCTGGGCGACCAACCTGCGGCTGCTCGCTCCGCAGCTGGTCGCACGCCTGAACGAGGACCTCGGGCACGGCACGGTGAGGCTGATCAAGGTGCTGGGCCCCGGGGGTCCCGCCCACCGCTACGGCCCCTTGCGCGCCCCCGGCAGCACGGGTCCCGGTGACACCTACGGGTGAGCCAGACCGGGCGGTATGCCGTCCGTAGCGCGGGGTTGACACCCGGAAGCGCTGAGTGCCGCTCTGCGCCTCTTTGAGCCCGGGTCCGCATATGGGGAGTCGGTGGAGACCGGTTCAGGGCGGCACATGCGGACTCAGGTACCGGCAAACCCCCATCACTGTCGGCGCTACCGGTAGACTGGAAGCTAATCCCGCCCCACTTGTGGGACACACCGAGCAACGCTGACAAAGGCTTACCGACGTAACACGCCGCAGCCGCTCCGGACACCCTCCCCCGAGGGGCCCCGGAGCTTGGCTTGTGCTGTGCCAGAAAGGGCGCTTCGTGGCCGATTCCGGCAACCCCAACGAGAACATCCCGTCCACCGACGCGGCCGCGAAAAGCGGGTCCCATTCCTCGAACGGCGAGGTCACGGCCTCGTACGACGCCAGCGCCATCACCGTCCTCGAAGGTCTGGACGCCGTCCGCAAGCGACCCGGTATGTACATCGGGTCCACCGGCGAGCGCGGACTGCACCACCTCGTGTACGAGGTGGTCGACAACTCCGTCGACGAGGCGCTGGCCGGCCACGCGGACACGATCGACGTCACGATCCTCCCCGACGGCGGCGTCCGCGTCGTCGACAACGGCCGCGGCATCCCGGTGGGCATCGTCCCCTCCGAGGGCAAGCCCGCCGTCGAGGTCGTCCTGACCGTGCTGCACGCGGGCGGCAAGTTCGGCGGCGGCGGTTACGCGGTCTCCGGTGGTCTGCACGGTGTGGGCGTCTCCGTCGTGAACGCGCTGTCCACCAAGGTGGCCGTCGAGATCAGGACCGAAGGACGCCGCTGGACGCAGGACTACAAGCTGGGCGTCCCGACGGCCCCGCTGGCCGAGCACGAGGCCACGGAGGAGACCGGCACGTCGGTCACCTTCTGGGCCGACGGGGACATCTTCGAGACCACGGACTACTCCTTCGAGACGCTCTCGCGGCGCTTCCAGGAGATGGCGTTCCTCAACAAGGGTTTGACCATCAAACTCACTGATGAGCGCGACTCGGCGAAGGCCACGGTGGGCGCCGACGAGGCCGGTGCGGACGAGCCCGTGGAGGTCAAGTCCGTCACGTACCACTACGAGGGCGGCATCGTCGACTTCGTGACGTACCTCAACTCCCGCAAGGGCGAGGTCATCCACCCCACGGTGATCGACATCGAGGCCGAGGACAAGGAGCGCATGCTCTCCCTCGAAGTCGCGATGCAGTGGAACGGCGGCTACAGCGAGGGCGTGTACTCCTTCGCCAACACCATCCACACCCACGAGGGCGGTACGCACGAGGAGGGCTTCCGTGCGGCGCTCACCGGTCTCATCAACCGGTACGCGCGCGACAAGAAGCTGCTGCGCGAGAAGGACGACAACCTCACGGGCGACGACATCCGCGAGGGTCTGACGGCGATCATCTCGATCAAGCTGGGCGAGCCGCAGTTCGAAGGCCAGACGAAGACCAAGCTGGGCAACACCGAGGCGAAGACCTTCGTACAGAAGGTCGTGCACGAGCACATCAGCGACTGGCTGGACCGCAACCCGAACGAGGCCGCGGACATCATCCGCAAGTCCATCCAGGCGGCCACCGCGCGCGTGGCGGCCCGCAAGGCCCGCGACCTCACGCGCCGCAAGGGGCTCCTGGAGACGGCTTCGCTGCCGGGCAAGCTGAGCGACTGCCAGTCGAACGACCCCACCAAGTGCGAGATCTTCATCGTCGAGGGTGACTCCGCCGGCGGTTCGGCCAAGTCCGGCCGCAACCCCCAGTACCAGGCGATCCTCCCGATCCGAGGCAAGATCCTCAACGTCGAGAAGGCGCGGATCGACAAGATCCTGCAGAACCAGGAGATCCAGGCGCTGATCTCGGCCTTCGGCACCGGGGTCCACGAGGACTTCGACATCGCGAAGCTCCGCTATCACAAGATCATCCTGATGGCGGACGCCGACGTCGACGGCCAGCACATCAACACCCTGCTGCTGACGTTCCTGTTCCGCTTCATGCGGCCGCTGGTCGAGGCCGGGCACGTCTTCCTGTCCCGTCCGCCGCTCTACAAGATCAAGTGGGGTCGCGACGACTTCGAGTACGCGTACTCGGACCGCGAGCGCGACGCCCTGATCGAGCTCGGCCGGCAGGCCGGCAAGCGCGTCAGGGAGGACTCGATCCAGCGCTTCAAGGGTCTCGGTGAGATGAACGCCGAGGAACTGCGCATCACGACCATGGACCAGGAGCACCGCGTCCTCGGTCAGGTCACCCTCGACGACGCCGCCCAGGCCGACGACCTCTTCTCGGTCCTGATGGGCGAGGACGTCGAAGCACGCCGCGCGTTCATCCAGCGCAACGCCAAGGACGTCCGCTTCCTCGACATCTGAGTCGGTCTCAGCTGACCGCGTCAGAAAGGATCTGCACCAGCAATGACCGACGAGACACCCATTTCCCCCACCGGTCCGGGCATCCCCGGGGGCATTCCCCTGGAAGAGGGCGAGACCACGCTGCGGGTCGAGCCCGTCGGGCTCGAAACCGAGATGCAGCGCTCGTACCTGGACTACGCGATGTCCGTCATCGTGTCGCGTGCGCTGCCCGACGTACGGGACGGTCTCAAGCCCGTCCACCGCCGCGTCCTGTACGCCATGTACGACGGCGGCTACCGGCCCGAGAAGGGCTTCTACAAGTGCGCCCGCGTCGTCGGCGACGTCATGGGCAACTACCACCCGCACGGCGACTCCTCGATCTACGACGCGCTGGTCCGCCTCGCGCAGCCGTGGTCGATGCGGATGCCGCTGGTGGACTCGAACGGCAACTTCGGTTCCCCGGGCAACGACCCGGCCGCCGCCATGCGGTACACCGAGTGCAAGATGATGCCGCTGTCCATGGAGATGGTCCGCGACATCGACGAGGACACCGTCGACTTCACGGACAACTACGACGGCCGCTCCCAGGAGCCGACCGTCCTCCCCGCCCGCTTCCCGAACCTGCTGATCAACGGCTCGGCGGGCATCGCGGTCGGTATGGCCACCAACATCCCGCCGCACAACCTGCGCGAGGTCGCCTCCGGCGCCCAGTGGTACCTGGAGAACCCCGAGGCCTCGCACGAGGACCTGCTGGACGCGCTGATCGAGCGCATCAAGGGCCCCGACTTCCCCTCCGGCGCCCTCGTGGTGGGCCGCAAGGGCATCGAGGAGGCGTACCGCACGGGCCGTGGCTCCATCACGATGCGCGCGGTCGTCGAGGTCGAGGAGATCCAGAACCGCCAGTGCCTGGTGGTCACCGAGCTCCCCTACCAGGTCAACCCCGACAACCTGGCCCAGAAGATCGCCGACCTGGTGAAGGACGGCAAGATCGGCGGCATCGCCGACGTCCGGGACGAGACCTCGTCGCGTACGGGCCAGCGCCTGGTCATCGTCCTGAAGCGGGACGCGGTCGCCAAGGTCGTCCTGAACAACCTGTACAAGCACACCGACCTGCAGACGAACTTCGGCGCCAACATGCTGGCGCTGGTGGACGGAGTGCCGCGCACCCTGTCGCTCGACGCGTTCATCCGGCACTGGGTGACGCACCAGATCGAGGTCATCGTCCGGCGTACGCGGTTCCGGCTGCGCAAGGCCGAGGAGCGCGCGCACATCCTGCGCGGCCTCCTGAAGGCCCTGGACGCCATCGACGAGGTCATCGCGCTGATCCGGCGCAGCGACACCGTCGAGATCGCGCGCGAGGGCCTGATGGGCCTCCTGGAGATCGACGAGATCCAGGCCAACGCCATCCTCGAGATGCAGCTGCGCCGGCTCGCCGCCCTGGAGCGCCAGAAGATCGTCGCCGAGCACGACGAGCTGCAGGCGAAGATCCGCGAGTACAACGCGATCCTGGCCTCGCCCGAGCGGCAGCGCGCCATCATCAGCGAGGAACTCACCGCGATCGTCGACAAGTTCGGTGACGACCGCCGCTCCAAGCTGGTGCCCTTCGACGGCGACATGTCCATGGAGGACCTGATCGCCGAGGAGGACATCGTCGTCACCATCACGCGCGGTGGCTACATCAAGCGCACCAAGGCCGAGGACTACCGCTCGCAGAAGCGCGGCGGCAAGGGCGTACGCGGGACGAAGCTCAAGGAAGACGACATCGTCGACCACTTCTTCGTGTCGACGACGCACCACTGGCTGCTGTTCTTCACGAACAAGGGCCGCGTCTACCGGGCGAAGGCGTACGAGCTTCCCGACGCCGGGCGGGAGGCGCGCGGCCAGCACGTCGCGAACCTGCTGGCCTTCCAGCCGGACGAGGCGATCGCCGAGATCCTCGCGATCCGCGACTACGAAGCGGTGCCTTACCTGGTCCTCGCCACCAAGGGCGGGCTGGTGAAGAAGACATCCCTGAAGGATTACGATTCACCGCGTTCCGGCGGCGTCATCGCGATCAATCTCCGCGAGACGGAGGACGGTTCCGACGACGAACTGATCGGAGCCGAGCTGGTTTCGGCAGACGACGATCTGCTTCTGATCAGCAAGAAGGCCCAATCGATCAGGTTCACCGCGACGGACGACGCGCTGCGCCCCATGGGCCGTGCCACCTCGGGCGTCAAGGGGATGAGCTTCCGCGAGGGCGACCAGTTGCTCTCGATGAATGTTGTTCGACCCGGTACGTTCGTGTTCACTGCCACAGACGGTGGGTACGCGAAGCGGACCGCTGTCGACGAATACCGCGTCCAGGGTCGCGGTGGCCTCGGTATCAAGGCCGCCAAGATCGTCGAGGACCGCGGTTCGCTCGTCGGCGCGCTGGTGGTCGAGGAGACGGACGAGATCCTCGCCATCACACTGTCCGGCGGTGTGATTCGCACGCGAGTCAACGAGGTCAGGGAGACGGGCCGTGACACCATGGGCGTTCAACTGATCAACCTGGGCAAGCGCGATGCCGTCGTCGGTATCGCACGTAACGCCGAGGCCGGTCGCGAGGCCGAGGAAGTCGACGGGGTGGTCGACGACTCGGACGAGGTCGAGACGGTCGCCGGCACGGACGAGGGCGAGCCGTCCTCGGACGAGTAGCGCGAGGAGTGAGTCATCGTGAGCGGAGCCACGGGCGCCGGTTCGACCGATACGGAAACGGACGGCGGCCGTGGCTCCGCCACGGAGGCGACTGACTCCCATGACTCTCATGGATCCCAGGGGGGAACTGTGACGGACACCCGAGGCCCACAGACGCCGCAGTACGCGGCCGGTGCGGCCCCAGGCTCGCCGGTGCCTCCGGGCCCGGCGGCATCTTCTGGCACGGCGGTGCCGCCGGCGCCGGGTTCGCCCCTCCCGGGCGAGCGGCAGCCGCAGCAGGCCGCCCAGCCGTACCACCCGCCGCAGGCGTACGCGGCGCACACGGCGCCCGCCGCCGGCGCCGTCCGCAGGCCGCGCACCGGGGCGCGCACCACGCCCCGTACGCGCAAGGCCCGGCTGCGCGTGGCCAAGGCCGACCCGTGGTCGGTGATGAAGGTCAGCTTCCTGCTCTCCATCGCGCTCGGGATCTGCACGATCGTCGCGGCCGCGGTGCTGTGGATGGTCATGGACGCCATGGGCGTCTTCTCCACCGTGGGCGGCACGATCTCCGAGGCGACCGGCTCGAACGAGTCCAACGGTTTCGACCTGCAGTCGTTCCTGTCGCTGCCGCGCGTCCTCATCTTCACGTCGATCATCGCCGTCATCGACGTCGTGCTCGCCACCGCGCTCGCCACCCTGGGGGCGTTCATCTACAACCTCTCCGCGGGCTTCGTCGGCGGTATCGAGCTCACGCTCGCCGAGGACGAGTAAACGTTGTCACCACGGCTCCATCAGGGCCTCACGGCTTCACGGCTTCACGGCTCCACGGCTCCACGGCTCCACTGCTCCACTGCTCCACGGCGAGAGCGCATCCCGGTCGGGGTGCGCTCTCGCGCACGTGGTGGGTGCTTTCCCGTGTGATCGGCGCGTGCGTTCTCGGACGGTCCGGGCAGGCCGGGGCGGGCCCCGGATACCGATTTTGGGACTGGCCCCGTCGTGCGCTAATCTTCAGAGGTCAGCGCGCGGGACATACACCGCAGAGCGCGGCGGGGCTATAGCTCAGTTGGTTAGAGCGCATCCCTGATAAGGATGAGGCCACAGGTTCAAATCCTGTTAGCCCCACATGCGAGAAGGCCCCCAGTCGATCAGGCTGGGGGCCTTTTGACACCACCGGTTGACACCAACGGCAGCGATCAGCCGATGAGCGGATCTTCCAGCAGCTCGGCGAGCATCGCGGTTGCTTCCCGTTGGTCGGAGCCGACCACGTGCGTGTAGACGTCCATGGTCATGCTGATCTGGCTGTGCCGAAGGATCGTCTGCGCGACCTTGGGATGCACCTTCAGGAAGGCGAGCAGGGTCCCGCAGGTGTGCCGAGCGAGCCGGACCGTGATCCGACGCACGCCGGCCCGCTTCACGAGGGCGTTGAAGGCTCGGGAGAAGCCCACCGGGTCCGTCAGCCCGCCGCGTTCCGACGAGAAGATCACGTCATGGTCCGGCTCCTGCTGCCAGGCGTCACCGACGATCTGCCGCTCTAGATCTTGCAGTGTCCGGCGCTCTTCCAGGGCACGGGCGCAGAACTCCGGAAGAGGCAGCACGGCCGTTGAGGACTCCGTCTTGAGATCCTTGAGGATCAAGCCCTTCCCCTTCTCGCGCTGCACCTGTTTGGTCGGTGTGAACTGCCGACCCTCAAAGTCGATGTCCTGCCAGCGCAGGCCCAGTACCTCACTTCTACGGAGCCCGAGGACGAGGACCAGGACGCAGGCCGCGTAGAAGCGGTGAGCGCGGGTGGATCGCAGGAAGGCAATCGCCTCACGAGCGCTCCAGGCCCGTCCCTTGTCCTTGCTGACCTTGGGCATGTCGACCAGGAGCGCGACGTTGCGCGTCAGCAGCTCCTCGCGGATGGCCCGATTGAGGGCATTCCGGAGCACACGGAGCACCTCGAAGCGCGTGGGCGCCGGTACCTTCTCCCGCTTCAGCGTGGCCATGAAGGCGCGTACCTGAGCAGGAGTCAGCTTGATCAGTGGCTTCTTGCCGAGATGCGGCACCAGATACAGCCTGACCTTGGACTCGTACTTGACGTACGTGTTGTGCTCGGAGTCCGGCTCAACGATGTGCTCCAGCCAGTAGGCCAACCACTCACCGAGCGACCAGGTACGCGAAGGTACGGGGACGCCGTGGCGCTCCTGGTCCTGGAGCTTGCCGAGCTTCTCGTTGGCCTCGTCCCACGTGGCGCCGTAGACGGTCTTGCGGACGCGGTTGCCGTCCGTGTCGGTGACGTACGCGCGGCCCATGTAGCGGCCGTCAGCCCGCTTTGAGATCGTGCCCCCGCCATTGGGGCGCCTCTTGGCCATCAGGCAGCCTCTCCGAGACGACCGTTGATGAAGTCCCGCACGGCGTCAGCCGGGATCCGGCGGCATCCGTCAATCTTGATCGAGACCAGGCGATGCGTACGGATCAGGTCGTAGACCTTGGAGCGACCGACCTTGAGCTGTGCCATGACCTCCGGCACCTTGAGCAGTTCCGGCGCTGCGGTGGTCATGTGGCGGCTCCTTCCAGATCGAGCAGGGCGGGTAGTTCCTCGCGTGCGGTCTCGCGGTTCTGTTGGATGTCCCGGCGGATGTTGGCTGCGAACCAGGATTCGCCGGGGGTGTAGCCGTGGCCGGCGTAGGTCCAGTGGGCGAGCACGAGAGTGGTTGCCTCCGGGTGGTCGTCGGGGTCGGGCAGGCCGAGCGCGGCGCGTTGCTGGGCAGCGCGGTAGTCGGCACGGACCTGCCGGAGGGCGCCGAGGGTGGTCGAGTAGCGGCGGGACTTGGTCGAGAAGTGGCCGCGGAAGCCGAGCATGTGAGCCCAGCGCGCCAGGTTGCGTTCCGGGTAGAGCGGCTGGAGGGCGAAGCACGCTGCCATCAGGCGCCGGGCATGGTCGGAGACCTCCAGTCGGGCGAGGTCTTCACCCAGGCCGGTGCCATGGCAGCCAGCACAGTCACTGAGCGCTGAACCGCCGCGGTCGTACACCGCCGAGCGACCACTACCCCGGCATTTGCGGCAGTGGACGGGAGCGTCGGCAGCCCCGGAGATTTCGGCGGCCTTGGTCGCGTACTTGGCGACGTAGGAGGCCACGGCCTGTTCCGTGAGGTCCTCGCCGTTGCCAAACGCGCCGATCGGCTGGACGTCGAGCTGTGTGCCCCACCGCAGGGTGCGCGCCGGCTCATCCCCAGCGGGCGGGACGTCGACCGCGACGCGGGCCGCGGCGGCGTGGATCGCGTCGGTGAGCAGGTCGAGGGTGGCCCAGGGCGGGGGCGGGGAGTCGGGCCCGTCCGGTCCGTCGAAGCGGATCACCGCGTGGAAGTGGACGGCACCGCGCTTTTGGTACTCGGCGACCTTCCCGAAGGAGACGCGGGATTGTTCGTGGGCTGCCTTCTGGGTGAGGCCAGCGCGGCTGGCGATCTCGCGGCGGAGGTAGATCGTGAAGTAGCGCCACAGGTCGGAGGCGTGGTTGTTCCACAGCACCGCGCCCGCGTAGTCGTACGTCGCCGCATCGAGCGCCGTGCCGAGTTCCGGTGCATCCTCCGCGTGTCGGGCACCGCAGCGGCACGGCCGGTTGCTGGGCCGGTTGTGGACGGACCCGAAGGAGGGTGCGGTGAGGGTGGCGAAGACCCGCGGGTGGTCGCGCACGGTGTGCGGGGTGCCCTTGGCTGGGTCACCGACCAGGCCCGCGCGGATCAGGTGGTAGGTGTCGCCGGCGTAGGTCCAGGCGCAGGACGGGCAGCGTGAGGCGCGGCGGTTGCCGCAGGCGATGCGGAGCATGCCGCCCGGTTCGCCCTCGGTCGAGTACGCGTGCAGCACGGTCTTGGTCGTCGGGTCGATGGTCTTGGTGGCGCCGGTGAGGCGGATCGGGTCGGAGCAGCCGCCCGTGCGCTTGATCTGTTCGTGCCAGCGGTCGAAGTCGTCGGCGCCGGCCACCCTCAGCATGTCGGTGAGGGTGGCCGGGTCGAGACCCGCCAGGGTGGCGGTGTCGCTCACGCGGCCACCTCCAGGACCGCGGGCACGAGGGTGCACAGAACGGCCGTGGCGAGCGAGGGTGGTACGGCGTTGCCGATCTGTTCGAACTGCTTGGTGCGGGAGCCGGCCCAGGGGTAGGCGGCAGAGAACGATTGGAGAATCGCCGCTTCCGCCAAGGAGAGGTTGCGCTCCTCGACCCCGTCCGCCACCCACTTGCAGCGGTTCGCTGAGCCGGTGATGGTGAAGGAGGGCTCGTTGATCGCGCGCTCGTACCGTTCAACGCCACCGGCGGGCAACTTCCAGCCCTGTCCGGAGCGGAGTTTCCAGGAACGGGCCCGACCGGTGAGCGCGTTGCTCGGGCCGTCGGCGGAGAACTCGTTGCCGCCGGCCGCCCGGCCCTTCTCGTCAGTGGAGCGGACACCACGGGTGTTGACCTTGACTCCGAACGGCAGATCCAGGACATCGCGCATGGTCCGCCACGGGGGCAGCCCGTCGCCGAACAGGTCGTCGGGGGTGCCGCCGTCCGCGTGGGTGGGCTCCGGAGGCAGGGCCGGGCGGGTGCGGGAGGCGATCAGGAAGGCGCGGCGGCGGGTCTGGGCCAGGCCGAAGTCAGCGGCGTTCAGGACGCCGGTCCACGTCGAGTAGCCGACACCGGACAGCAGCCGGGCGGTGTGCTCGAACAGTGGGAGCACTGCGGGGACTTCCTCCAGGGCGATCCAGTCGGGGTGCAGGTCGAGGGCGTAGCGCAGGGGTTCGACGACCAGGAGGGAGCGCGGGTCGGTGCACGCGTCTCGCAGCGCGGTGCGGGTGTCGTTCCCGCGGGCGAGGTCGTCAAGGGCCTGGTGGCACAGGGGTAGGTCGTCGTTTCCGGCGCGTAGGCCGGCGGTGCTGAAGGTCTGGCAGGGTGGAGAGCCGATCAATCCGGTGACCTTCCCCCGGAGGGGTGCGGTGGGGTAGGCGGCTACATCAGCGCGGATCGTGGCGTGCCCGGCGGCGGCACGGGTTGCGCACACGGCGGGATCGATCTCGATGCCCACCTCCCGCACGCCCATGGAGCGCAGTCCCTGGGACCAGCCACCGGGGCCGGCGAAGAGGTCCAGGACGCGCAGGGTGGCGTTCATCGGGCACCGTCCTTGCGGCTCTTGCGCGGCGGGTCGGAGTGGTAGCGGGCGGTGCCGAGGTCGCGGCCCTCGTGCTGGAAGCGCGGGGCGGTGGGGGTGCGGTCGTTCCAGTCCTCGGCGCAGACCTTGTGGACGGGCTCGCCGTCGTGGGAGCGCAGCGGGGTGGGCTTGCCGCACTGGGTGCACGGGCAGTCGCCGCCGTGGTCGAAGTGCTGGCCGGAGTTCCAGTTCAGGAGTCCCATGCCGGTCACCTGCGGGTGGAGAGCGTGGCGGCGGGGGCGGGGTGGCCGGTGCCCTGGCAGGCCCGGCAGACGATGCGCAGGAGGACGCGGGAGCCGTCGCGGTGACGGGCGCCGGTGGTGATCGAGACGAGGGGGAAGCCGCCGCAGTCGCGGCAGACGGGCGGGTTCGAGGTGGAGGCAGGCATGATGGACGGAGCCCTTTCGGATCGGAAGATCGGGAAGAGGTGGAGCCGTCCGGGGCGGCAACTACTTGGCGGTTGAGGCCGCCCCGGTCGGTCAGTACTTGCGGTAGTGGCTCCGGGACCGGGCGGGCCGGGAGCGGACCGGGGACTTGCGTGGCGCGCGGGAGCGCCGGCCGGTGCCCGCGCGGGATAACTCCCGGTTCTTGGAGCCGCGGCTGAGGGTGTAGCCGAGACCGCAGCTCGCCGACAGCACCGCGACGATGGACGCGGCGATGATCTGGACCACGAAGGCGATCACGACCAGGACCAGGACCGCGCCCAGGGTGATCGTGAGGGCGAGCAGGATTGGGCCCGCGTAGGAGCGGGGGGCTTCCTGCACGATCACGACCTTGCGCACGTCGGTGCCGGGCGGGATCTGGTCGTAGAGGTCCGCGGGGATGTGACCGGCACGGAACTGTTCGTCAGGCAGTTGCATGGGACAGCCCTCCTCAGGCCGGGCAGCGGTGGGTGCGGGCAGCGAGTTCGGCAGCCGACCGGTTGTCGTGCTCGGTCGAGAAGCCACAGCCGGGCGCGGTGCACGCCGCGGTGTGTCGGGTCTGGCCACGGCCGTTGTTGAACGAGCCGACCTTGACCGGTCCGATACGGATCACGTGGAAGAAGCGATTCGGGCGCACGGGCTGAACCTCCTTGTCTGTCAGGCGAGTTGGGCAGCGATCGCGCCGGCGAGGTCTTCCGGGATGCTCAGCCGGGCGCGGAGCGTCGCGGTGTCGATGTCCGTCCCGGTACGGGCGTGATGATCGGCAGCGACCTTGCGCGCGTGGTCGACCAGCGCCGGAGGCACACTCACGGCCGGAACGGCTTGAGGCAGAGCCGCAACAGGCTCCGGAGCGGAGTCCTGCGGTTCGGGCTCCGGCACCGTCGGGCGATCGACCGCGACCACGGTCCGTGAAGGCTCAGGATCCGGTTGCGGGTCGGGCGCGGGGGTGGGCTGGTGGGCGAGCAGGGTGCCGCCGAGGAAGGCGAGGCCGGGCCAGCCCGCGACGAGGATGCGCAGCCAGGCCGGGACGTGTTCCAGGTCGAGGACTCCGGCGGTGGCGATGTTGGCGCCGAGTGAGGCGACCAGGGCGATCAGGAACCAGAACCAGGCCGACACCGACTGATCCAGGCGCAGCCGGCGCAGCACGGCGACCAGCAGCAGATCGACGGAGACTGGGTAGGCCCAGGCTTTCCAGCCGGTCTGTCCGGCTGCTTCGGCAAGGTCGTGCAGGTGAGCGAAGGACAGTGATCCGGCGATCAGTGCCAGGACGATCAGGACGACGTCCACGCGTGTGCGGGTCACGGGTCTTCACCTCCATTCGCGGGGTTGGGCCGGGACCGGGCGACGAACTGTCCAGCGCCCGGTCCCGAGCGGTGTCAGTCGTCGGCGGGGAGTTCGCCGGAGCCCAGGCAGTTCAGGCACAGGCCGGCCTGCTGACCCACGACCCGCTGTTTGCGGCCGACACGGACGGTCCGGGAGACCTCTCCGGTGCCACCACAGGGCGAGCACGACTCGACGGAGGGCTTCGCGGAGGGCTTGACGGTCTTGCGGGCCACGAGTGATCTCCTCTCGGCTTTGGGCATGGCGGGGGTAGGGACTTGGCGCACGGGCAGTGGGGTGGGGCGAGGATCAGGGGGTCCGCTGCGGGATCACCCGCGGCGGTGCGGCCGGCATCGGCGGCACGGCCCGGCTGACCGGCCGGAACGGCGCCAGGAACGGCGGGTCCGGGGTGAGGTGCGCGAAGTCGCGGCACACGGCGGCTACTTCGTCCGGGGTGGTCTCGGGGGTGCGGATACGGGACCAGCCGCCGGAGGTGTCACCGGCCACCGCGACCCCGGGACGGTCCGGAGGGATCGAGGTGACCGCGACCACCGCGTCCGGGGCGATGTCGCCCAAGCCCATGTCGGCGGTCTGCTTGTCGTTGACGCGGTGCACCACACGACCGGTGAGCTGAGCGCGCAGCGCGGTGGCGCCCCTGCCGAGGTCGGAGCCGAAGCGCTGCCCGCACACCTCCAGATAGATGCCGATCGCACGGGCCATCTGCCCCAGCCGCACAAGCTGCATGACCGTGCGGTCACGGGCCGCCTCATCCTTCTTCGAGGTGACCAGGAACAGCTCCGCCACCTCATCGATCAGCACGACCAGCGGCACCGGCCGCACGTCCGCCGGCAGCTCCCACAAGTCCGAGACCCCGTACAGGGCCAGCAGGTCGAAGCGCTCTTCCATCTCCGTGACCAGCGCATCGATCAACTGCCCGGCAATGTCCGCAGTGGTCGCCAATGCCGACAACCGGGGCGCGTAGCGGCCGTGCTCGACACCGCGCTTGCAGTCGATCCCGATCAGACCGACCGGCAACTGAGCCAGCCCCTTGATCAGGTTGCGCTGATACATCGACTTGCCGGACTGGTTGGCGCCGAGCGTCAGCGCCATGGGGACCTTGCGGTAGTCCCGCTCGAAGACCGTGCCGTCCTCGCGCAGCGCCACCGGAATCACCAGGTCACGAGGCTTGGCCTTGCGCGGCATCGTGACCCGCGCCAGCACGTCGTAACCGGTCATCCGCAGTTCGACAAAGCCAGGCTTGGTCTCCGCCACGATCACCGAACGGACTCCCCAGGCGTGGCGCAGGCGCTCGGAGGATGCGGCGAGGTCGGCGGGCTCCAGGCCGGCGGGTAGCCGCAGGGTCACGCGCAGACCGGTCGAGGTGCCCCGGACCCGGCGGACCTTCGGCGCCGACGGCCGTACCTCACGGCGAGCCACGTTGCGGGTCATGAAGGCACGCATGCCGGACGGCTGCACCGTCAGCCCGCACACCTCCATCGTGGACCGATACGTCCAGGTGAAACGGCCCCAGGTGACCGGCATCCCGACCAGCGACCAGTACACGCGCGGAGCGCGGACCTTCGCGTAGCCGAGACCACCGGCACCAGCGGCAGCGCCGCCCAGCTCGAACCAGGTCGCGATGTCGGTCATGGTCAGGCCGCCGGGGTGATCGCGACCGCGCGGAACGAGATGCCGTGGCGCTTCTGGCCGTTGAACTCGTTCTCCCAGTCACGCGCCTTGAGGCCGACCACCTGCACGATCGAGCCCGGCTGGAGACCGTCGGGGTAACCGGTCTCCGGCACGGTGACCTTGTAGAGGTTGCCCTCACCCTCGTCGGAGATCACCAGGCCCACCGTGGACAGACCCGCACCGGAATCCCGGTCCACGGCCCGCTCACCCGTGCGCTTGTCGACCAGCTTCGCTTCCGGGGCGGTCGCCACGATCACGACCGCAGTCGAAAGATCAATCTTGAAGGACGGCATGCAGTACTCCCTGAGTCGATATGCCAGGACAGCCCCTAAGGGCCACACTCACTCGCTGTCCTGGGACTGCGAGCGACTTAGGGAGACTGTGACACGCAGTCCCGAGACTGTCAACAGTCCTGGGACTGTGTTTGACTGTTCTCGACGAGAGGAGCCACGGAATGACGCCCAAGTGGCGAGAGCTGGCGGACAAGCTGGCCGAGGGAATCGCGAGCGGCAAGTACGCGCCAGGCGAGCAGCTTCCGCAGATCAGGGAGCTAGTCGCAAAAGGCGAGGGTTCGAAGTCCACCGTGCATGCGGCTTACAAGGCCCTGGAGGCGGAAGGGCTTGTGACCTCATCTCGGGGGCACGGCACCGTCGTACGGCAGCGGGTGCCGCTTAAGCGGCTCGGCATCGCCCGGTATGACAAGGCAAAGTGGCGGGATGGCGACGAGGTCGCATTCATCGCAGACCGCGTGGCTTCCGGGCGTAGCTACCGCCGGAATGAGCAGACCCAGACAGTCAGTCTCGTTGAAGCCCCGCCCGCAGTGGCGGCGGCACATGGCCTTTCCGAAGGGGCGCAGGTATATGCCCGAGCGCGTCTCGTGAAGGAAGGCAACCAGCCGACCCACACGTTGACCAGCTACTACCGCCCTGAGCACGTCGAGGGCACACGAATCGTGGACCCGACTCCCGGACCGGCCGGCCGTGGCGGCGGATTCCGGGTTCTGTACGACGCGGGGTACGAGATCGACCACATGAAGGAAGCGATCTTTGCCCGGGCGGCGACGTCGGACGAGGTGAAGTTGTTGCAGCTCCCCGCGGGCGAACCTGTCGTTGAGCTTCACCGGACGACCTACACGGCTTCTGGCACAGTGGTCGAATTCGCCATCGGTGTGCACGCGGCTTCGCGCTTCGCCTGGGAGTACGACTTCAAGGTTCCGGACTCGGCGAAGGGTGAGAAGGGGCAGTAATGATCTCGACGCAGGCATGGGCCGATGCGCGACGCCTGTGGGACTACCACCAGATGGGCCACGCCCTCCGGCCGTGCTCGGTCGCGGTGGGCTTGGGCAGCCACGACTTGGGCGTGGCCGACACGGCGGTAGACCTCTACGAGCGTGGCATGGCTCCGCTGCTTGTGTTCACGGGAGCCACCAGCCGCACGACGCGGGATCGCATGCCGCGGGGCGAAGCGGTCCACTACCGCGAACGGGCCCTCGAACGTGGCGTGCCCGCCTCAGCGGTGCTCGTAGAGCCTCACGCCCGCAATACCGGCGAGAACATCCGCTTCTCCAAGGCCGTGCTTGAGGAGGCGGGAGTAGACGTGTCCTCCGTGCTTCTGATCAGCAAGCCGTACGAGGAGCGGAGGGCGTACGCCACCGCGCGCAAGCTGTGGCCCAGAGTGGAGATCGTCAGCGCTTCTACTCCGATGGCGTTCGACGAGTACGTCGATTCCATCGGGGACGCGCGACTGGTCATCGACATGCTTGTCGGTGCACTTCAGCGCCTGCTGATCTACCCGGAGCAGGGGTTCATGATCAGTCAGTCCGTACCGGATCACGTGCTTCAGGCGTATGAACGGCTCTGCCGTGAAGGTTTCACCAGTCGGCTCCTCCACACCGACACGGCTTCCACCTGATCAACTCAGCCCGGGTCAGCTCACGCCGCGAGGGGCCGCCCATCTGACCGGCCGGAGCGAGTTGTTACAGGTTTCTCTACCTCATCAAGCCCCACCCTTCGGGCGGGGAGGTCCCGCCGGGTCGCTGCCCGCAGCATCCGGCAGACCGCAGCCGTGGCGCACTATGAGATGACAGAGCACCACCGCACCACCATGGAAGCCCTCAGCTCCCACACGTTCCACCGACCGCAACGGAAGCACCACAGCCCCTCGGCCCACGGCCCCCGGCACCACGGGACCAGGGCGAGGGGCTCTTGCCTTCGGCATCCGGCTGCGCTGGCCTCCCGGCTTCCTAGCCGCCGCTCACGGATCTCGCACCCCATCGGCCCACACAGCGGGCCGGCGCCGGGCTCGGGGGCTCGGGGCTTCGCTCCTGCCTTCGGCCCGCGCGCCCCGGCCCCCGGCCCCGCGCCACCCAAGATTGCCTCGGGATAGCCCCGTTGCACGCTCTGGCACACCAGGGCCGATACACCGGAACGATCCTGATTCCCCGCCCATCCCCGAGCACCAGACCACACCCTGGGGCAGGCACCACCTCATGGCCAGCACGCATGATCCGCAACAGGCCCAACCGACGCTTTGGGATCAAAAAACAGGTACGCCACGGCTGCGGTCCGCCGGATGCTGCGGGCAGCGACGGGGCGAGATCGGCCGGGGCTGGGTCGGTCGCTCCGAGACTTTAAGGTCTGCTGATCTGCGGGGCCCCTCCGAGAGCAAGAAAGGGGGCCGAGAGCCTACTCCGTACGGTGAGGGCAACTAGCCCTCTCCATTGGGTCAAGTGTAATGGCCCCCTTTCATGCTCTCGCCCCGCAGATCACCAGACCTCAAACTCTCTCCCCCGACCTGTGGGCCAGTAGCTGAAGAGAAGGGGGCCAGCGCAGTACAGCGCACCGTTGTGGGGTGTGCAGGTGGCTGTGCGGGCCACGGCTATGGACGGAGTGTCTTCGACTAGAGAGTGGCCGCCATATGGACGTAAGAGATGCAACTGAGTATTGCCTCTTACTTTGCGTCTCGTGGCGTGCCCGCCTGCGCACCGTTCGCTGCAATCTTGACCCTACTTGGGAAGTTTTTATTCTGCACAGGTTGGGTGGGGGAAACCTGCTGGTCAGGCGACCTATCTCGCATAATGCGGCCGGTCATCCACAGGCCTATCCCGCACGTTGTGCACAGCGGCAGGTCAAGTCTCCACAGCGGTGACGAGGTTGTACCCAGGGCCTGTGGACAACCAGATTGGGCGAGGGCTACGGACATGCCACTATCAACGGGCCAAGCAGAGGAACTGTCCCTTTGCGGGGCGCAGTTGACGTCGAGCGCATTTCACGTGCAACGGCGGACAGGTGCAATCTGCCTGCGTCTAAGTGGAATTGGGCGTCTCGTTTGTCAGTGGCGTGCCGTAGAAAGGACAGACCCAGACACAGCGCGGGGCGCACCCGGCACTTTGGCGAGAGGCGGGTGCGCCCCGAGAGAGCCAGGAGGAACATGCCCATGCCCCACCCGACCCACAACGCCCCGCTCCCGACCGGAAGCAATGGCGCTAGTACCACTGTTCCACGAGCCACTGACAACGCTCAATGGCTGTCGCTCGGAGCAGTGGTTAGCTGTGTGATTGGCGCCCAACCCCTCGCGGCAGTCCTCGATTCGGCGACTCAGTTGATCACCGTCGTCATCGTGCTACTGCTCGTGCGAGCACACCTGCGGAGGCAGCTCCCTACTGCTGTAGAGGAGAGCCGTCAAGTTCGCCGGTGACGGCTGACACCAGTCGCTGACACCAACAGGGGCGGACCGAGGCGGTCAACGCTGAACCTCAGCGAACCAACGATCCAGGACGAAGGTCGCTCGACCCGGTAGACCCATCCGGGGAGATCGACCTGATAAGGATGAGGCCACAGGTTCAAATCCTGTTAGCCCCACCAGTTCAAAGACCCCCAGGCCAGCAGGCTTGGGGGTCTTTGGCATTCAGGGGCGTTCACGGGCGTTCAGGGGCATTCAAAGGTCTTCGGGCTCGGTGTAAATCGCCTGTCCCTGAAACGCCGGGGAGCCTAGGCTCGGCGGATGACCTTGGAATGGGAACAGGTAATCGTGCACTCCGCGGATCCGACGGCCTTGGGGCAGTGGTGGGCCGACGCTCTCGGCTGGGTCGTGGTCCACTCCTCCGACGAGGAGTTCGAGATCCGTCCGGCGCCGGATCGACTGCCGGGCCTGGACTTCGTCAAGGTCGAGGAGAGCAAGAAGGCCAAGAGCCGGCTGCACCTCGACTTCAGGCCCGATGACCAGGCCGCCGAGGTGGCTCGCTTCGAGGCTCTCGGCGCGAAGCGCGTCGACATCGGCCAGGGCGAGCAGTCTTGGGTCGTCATGGAGGACCCCGAGGGCAACGAGTTCTGCGTCCTCGGCCAGCGGCAGCAGTGAGATCCCTCAGGGCCTCGTGATCTCAGAGAGCGCGCTCGCACGGGGTGCTTCCGGGTCCCGGGGATGACCGGCCGTCAGGGAACGTGCAGCGCCCCCCTGCTGGGATGGGCAGGGGGGCGCTCACAGTCCGGTCGACGTGCCTCCCGAGCTTGTCGGCCGGAGTCCGGGGGGTTGAGACAGGGGCGGGGGTAGGGGCCGGGGGATCCGGGCAGGTCAGTCGTTGCCTCGGAGTTCCTCGACGACCCGGGTCAGGTCGTCCTCCAGCGCCAGCACGCGTGTGTGGCGGTGGATATGGGCGTACTGCGCCTCCATCTCCCTGGCATCCCTCCACGCGCGCGTGTCGGTGTCCCCGGCCTGGCGCACGTGTTGGAAGAGCGGGACCTCCCGGGGTGCCAGGCTCCAGGAGAGCGGCCGGCCCCCGGCGACCAAGGTCAGGACGTGCCAGCCGCCTGCCGTGCCGTTGCCTGCCGTGTCGTCGAGGGCGTTGCCGTCGGAAGTCGTGCCGTCGAGTGTCGGTGACCGTGACACGACAGCGGACGACGGGTGCAGTGCGGCGAGCCACGAGAGCAGGTACGCCCGTTCGCGCGCCACGCTGTCGCGCTCGCGGGCGTACGCGTCGGCGTGACGCTTCCAGCGGGCTGTCTGGGCCCTGGACGTGCTCAGGTCGTTCCAGAGGCGCTGGAGACGGTCCGCCGACGGGTCCGTCGTGTCAGGGGCCGCGGGGGGAGTCCGCAGGAGGCCGCCGAAGAACCTGCGTGAGAGACGTGGGCGACGTGAACGGCCCGCGGACGCGTGGGATCCGCGTCGGCCGAACCGTTTCGGGCGTGGTGGGGGCGAGGGTGAGGAAAGGGACATGGGTACTCCTGGGAGCGGGGCGGACTGAGTGAGGGGCGTGCGGTAGCGCGGGGGATTCGTGCGGGCACGGGGGAAGCTGGGGCGGGGCCTATCCGGTCGGACGGAGGAGCGTGGTGCCCGTTCGGCGGTACTGGCTGGCCCCCAGGGCGTTGGCGGCCCGGCAGGCGTCGTCCACGGGCTCACCCCTGCGTACGTGTCGCTGGTACGCCGAGCGCGTGCCGCAGGGCGCCGGCTCGCTGCGGAGCAGGGGCGGTCCGGGCGGCGGCGAGGACGATGACGAGGACGATGACGAGGGAGAGGACGAGAGCGAGGGTGCGGGTGAAGATGGTGGCTCGGGTGTGGGTACGGGGTCCCGCTTGAGCCGCTTCTCCAGCGCGTGGCGCTGAGGGCCCGTCAGGCCCGCGACGATTCCCCCGCGATCACACTTCGGCAGTCCGTCCTCGCGTCGCATGACGGCCGCCCGGCACTCCTCGAGGACCTCGCAGGAATGGCACAGGGCTCTTGCTATGGCACGGGTTCTGTCGGAGAACCACAGCTCGGGGTCCTCGTTCCGGCACAGGGCGTTCAGCTCCCACGCCCTGCTGCGGCTGCCAGCGAGGGCTCGGGTGATCGGCGTTCTCACTTGATCACTTCTTGTCCCGGGCCGCTGCACGGTCGGTGGCCCGGTCAGTGGCCCGGTCCGCGGCCTCCCAGGTGGCCTGTCCTGTGCGTACGAGTCCTACGCGCCGGGTGTTCGGTACGGGTGGCCCGCTCGCCACGTACGACAGGGCAGCTGAGGACGGAAGGGCGGGCGCGGGCCTTCGTCTCCTGGGCCCGGGCGAGTGCCTGGGCGGGGGCGTGGTTGTCGGCGTCGGAGCCGGTGTCGGTGTCGGTGTTCGGACGACCGTCAGTCGGGGCGTGGTGAGTCGGACGGCTCGGGACTGGCGCGCCTCAGGCAGCGACGGAGTACCCCCTGAGGCGTCCGTACGGGCTGTCACGGCCTTGTCGGGCGCAGTGGAGGGGATGTCCGGTTCCAGTGCCACCAGGGGCCCCAGCAGGGACGTCACATTGGCGAGCGTGCACCGCTCGGAACGGCCGTCCAGTGACAGCAGCGGCATACCGCCCGGTGTCCGTTCGCCGTGGAAGTACCAGACATCCCCCTGTGCGTCCCGCTGCGGCAACGCCAGGTTGTAAACGATCCCGTCGTGCTCGTACCGGTACGGGTACTCGTGCTCGTGCATGTGCTCGTGCTCGTGCTCGTGCTCGTACAAGCGTGGGGCGGGGTCGAGCTGGGCGACGGGGGCGGGCCGAGGCGTCTGCCGCCGCTTGTGCGCGAGTACCGACACGCGGACGCCGGCATGACGGCTCTCGCCGACGACCGCGTGCCCCAGGGGTGTCTCCGCGTCGCGTCTGATGCCGAAGTGCGCGCGCCACCGCCGCCACTGCTCCTGGTCGGTGACGTGGAGTTCGACGCGTACGCAGTCTCCGTCGGCCCGGATGCCGTGGACGTCCGGGTGTCCGCCGATATGCGTCTGGACGGTGGCCGCGACCAGCCTGGCCCGCTCGCATGCGTGGTCCCAGGCGAAAGCCTGCTGCTCCAGTTCCGTCGGCTGCCCGGGTAACCGGGCCCAGGAACCGCTCGGCGTGCGGTGCAGGACGAGTCCGAACGTCCGCTCCGGATCCACCAGCAGACGTGCCACGTCGAGGGCGTGGGCAACCGCCCTGGCCTGGTTCGAGGTGCTGACGGAGAGCGCCGTACGGATGACGCGTTCGGCGTGGGGCAGGTTCCGGTTCATGCCGCGGCCTCCCTCTCCGACGCCGCACGCAGTTTCTGCCTGGCCCGGAAGGTGAGTGCCTTGACCGCGCCGACGGTACGTCCCATGGCGAAAGCGGTCTCCTCGGGCGACATCTCGCCGATGAACCGCAGTTCCATGCACTGCCGCTGATGGCTGTTGAGGGTGTGCAGGGCGTTCCACACGGCCTCGTGGGTCTCGATCGTCTCCAGGGTGTGCAGCGCGCCCGACTCGGCGCTGCGGTCGTGCGCGTCGCCGTCCTTCAGTTCGGAGACCAGGGTCTCCAGCCGGGAGCGCTTGGTCTTCACCTCGTCCAGGTGCAGGTTCTTGGCGATGGTGAGCAGCCATGCCGTGAAGGCCGTGCCCTGCCAGGTGAAGCTCTCGATGTGGCGCAGCGCCTTGATGAAGACCTCCTGGGTGAGGTCCTCGGCCAGGTGCCGGTTCCGGGTGCGGAAGAGGAGGTACCGGTACACGAAGCGCTGGTGGTCTACGTAGAGGGCGGCGAATGCGTCGCGGTCGCCGGCCCGGGCCCGGTCGACGATGTCGGCCCCGTCAACCTCGGCGACCAGGTCGTTCCCACCGGTCGGCAGGGCCGTCTGCCGACGCGGTCTGGTCTCTCGTCTGATGTGTGCGGACACGAGCTGGGTGCTCCTTCTGGGATGGGGCCTGGCGGGTTCCGGGTGTTCTGTTCGCAGCGATACCGATTACTCGATACTCGATACACATGTAGATGTAGATTGGCTGGTGGGGCGAAGGGCAGGGCGAGGGCGGGGGTGTCTGGGTGTGCTCGACTGCGGGAGCTTGATCTGCCGGCTGTCGCGTACAGGTCGCAAGCGGGTCGCGTGTGGATCGCGTGCGGGTGCTCCGCCGCCGTGTGAGCGATCGCGAGGTCGGCAGGAGATCGGGTGATCGGGTGATCGGGTGATCGGGTGATCGATTGCATCTACGATATGCATGTAGATGTAGATCCGTCAAGCCGCGATAACCGGCGGTAGTACTCGGTGGCGGTACTCGTGGCGGTACTCGTCGACGGCGCTCGTCGAGGGTCGCCGGCGCGGCACTGTCGATGCGACTGAAGGTGTGAAGGTGCAGAGAGGGGGGCGTGTAGTAGCAGTTGGGTACGGCACGATGCTTTCTGTTAACGGAAACTGAACCGATCGATCTGCGATCTACTTGCACATGTAGATGTCGATGGTCGATGCTTGAGCTTGTGACCAGGAACTTTCAGCCGAATGGGGCGTCCGACGTGGACGAGCCGGACCTGGGCCAGGACTTCGCCGTAGAGGGCGAGGACTTGCCCGCGCTGCTTGAGCGCCTTCTCGGTGAGTCGCAGGGCAGGACCCAGAAGGACCTGGCTGCGGAAGCCGGTATCTCCTATCCGACGCTCAATGCCTGGATGAACCGGACGCGTGGCACGTCCCGAATCGATCCGGAGCGGTTGCGTGCGATGGTCGAGGTGTTCCGTCGCTGGGGCGTGAGGACCACACCGCGGGAGTTCTTCGCCTCCGTCGGCCGGCCGGTGCCCGGACCCAATGGGGACGAACGTGAGGCGCAACTGCTGAAGCTGTACCGGCAGTTGCCCGAATCTAGACAGCGCGCGCTGGTCAAGAACGCCGAAGCGATGCTCCAGCTCAGTCGAACGACCTGACTGTCCGCACGTCGGCAGGTCCTGCTGTCGGCGCGCATGTCCTTCCGCCTGGGTGGCGGAGGGGCGTTTCCGGGCTGGCAACTCTCCATGGGATATCCCAACAGCTCTCACGCAGTGAACACACGCGGGTACGATCGGTATGCCGCTGGCCTCCCGGAGCGGGATTTCTGCATGCCCTCATGCATCCCTGGGGAGATTCCTGTGTGCATCGTGATTTCTGTGGCGGACGACCTTCCGAAGATCGCCATCTGGGACCCTGACGAAGTGAGCATCCTGGTGGCGCGCGGTACGGCCACAGGTGAACTGATTCGCGAGGTCGCGGCCATCCTGACGATCGACCTCGGTGCGCCGGCTTCGGTGGACGATCGTCTCGTCTGCTTCTGCGGCACCCTGGTGCAGTTACCGGGTGAACTGACAGCCCTGGTCGCCGCCGTCGACTCGTCGTGCGGGCCCGTGTGACCGGGGTTCGGCCATCTCTCCTGGGACCGTCGCGCGGCACCTGCGACGTCGGCGGCGCTTCGTTCGGCCGGCATCGGTCGCATACGGCTGTGGCTGTGGCTGTGGCTGTGGCTGTGGCTGTGCCGAGAGTACGAGGTCATCCCTGACTCGCCGTACCGGCAGTGGCCAGGACTGGCGCCGGGAGCTGGACCGGGGCCGGTGCCGGGTTCGAGGCCGGGGCCGAGGACTGCGAGGGAAGGGTGACGGCGGCGGGTGAGGCATCCACGGCGGGTGCTGCGGGTGCGGGGAGTACGCACTCGATGGCTGCCGTGACTGGCGCGCGGGTGGGGAGTTCGTCGGCGTGGCCCGCGGACGACTTGGCGTTGGAGGTGCCGGTGTCGACGGTGCCGGTCGTCGTGCGGGTGATCCCGGAGGGATGCACGGGGGCCGCGGCGCTTACGGCGTCGGCAGTAGTAACAGCAGCTGGTGCCGTGGCGTCAGTGACGGCGCGGACGGCGGCAGGGGCCGGGGCCAGGGCGCTGTCCCGTGTGACGGCGGTATCCGCGGCCATGGCACGCATGGCACCCACGGAATCCATGGCATCCGTCGCGCCCGTGGCGTCCATGGCGTCCGTCGGCGGCCGGTGCCGGCACGACGGTGAGGAACCGTGCGCCTCCGCGTGGATGCGCTGTTTCATCGTGGGTGGCAGGGAACTCGCCCGCGGGCGGGTCCAGATGGGCTCCTCCTGCGCCGTCGCGTCCTGCGGGGTGTTGGTGTTGCGCGCTGCCTCCGTCGCGGGTACGGCGGCGACGGCGGTCGTAGTGATCAGTCCGAGTGACGTGCACAGCGCGAGGAAGGCGGTGACGACCGCGGTCCACAGGTTCATGACCTTGTTGCGAGTCATGGTCCCTCTCTTTCGGGTGGGTGGATTTGCATACTTTCCTCATGATGTGTATGTCGGTTGCGAAGTGACGGACCGACGCCCGTGGCACGGCGATCTTCTGATGAACACCACTCGGATGGGCTCATTGCTCACTAAATGAGCGGAAGCATGAGGAAAGCGGGGCGAAATCACCCTCGGTGAGGATGTGATCACCCTCCGATCGGAGCGGACGACTCCGGTCCTAATGCGCTGCCCCGACGGGCAGTTGAGGCCCCGACGCAGGTCACCGATCGGTATCGGCCGGTGTGTATAGTCGGGCGCCAGAAGTCCCCAACGCCTAAGAAAGACGAGGTCTCGCGGTGAAGAAGCTTCTCCTGGTCGCACTGGCCGCCATCGGCGGGCTCCTCGTGTACCGCCAGATCCAGGCGGATCGCGCCGAGCAGGACCTGTGGACGGAGGCGACCGACTCCGTGCCCACGGGTTCGTGAGTGTCGACGACAGTCTCAGTACAAACCCCGGCCGCCTTGCTGCGGCCGGGGTTTTGTGTTTGGCGGGAACAGAGGGGTGAGCGTCACAGGAAGCGTTTGTGTCACCGAAGAGGGGGTGGCGCGGCGGTCCGAGGGGCAGGATGGTCGAGGCTTCGCGGGCGTTCGGGACAGTGTCGGGACAGCGACGGCGCCGGCCTGCGGGAGCCCGTTGAGTAGGGGTCCGGGTTACGGCGAGGGGGCGCGTGATGGGGCGGCGCAGGGGATGGTGGCGCGGCCGTACGGTCCTGGCCGGGGCGGCGGCGCTGTTCTCGGTCGTGGCAGTGGCGGGGCAGGCGACGACGGCGACCGCGGCCGGCACTCCCTCTCCCTACCGCTTCGCCGCCGACGCCGAGCGGATCGAGGGCGCGACGAACACCGCCGACGCCGTGCGTCTGACACCGGGCACGTACTACCGGAGCACCATCCGCGACAACGGAAAGCTCTACTACGGGCTGCGGCTCGATGAGGTGTCCAGCGCGTCCGGAGTGTCCGACGCTTCCAGCGCGTCCAGCGCCTACGTGTCGGCCACCGCCGTGCCCAAGCCGGGTACGAAGGTCACGTACTCGGACGGCATCAAGGTATCCCTCCAGGACTCCGACGGCCACAGATGCTTCTCCGGGGATGCCGGTATCGCCCGTTTCGGACCCACCGAGAGCCCGCGCCCGCTGACCGCCTGGGCGTCGCGGAGGGCCGGCCCCGGCGCGTACACCTGCAAGAGTGCCGGTACGTACACGGTGCTCGTCGAGCGTACGAGTGGGCCCGGCTCGTCGTTGGACGACTGGGAGCTGGAGCTCCAGTACGTCTCTGAGCCCGCTCTGGAGAAGGTCACTTCGACGGCCGCCCCTCAGGTGTGGGACTCCGCCTCCCCCCAGGCGCTCGACGGCCTCGCCCGGACCCGCGAGGGCGGTACGAGCTTCAGTGGCGCGCGCTCGTTGGAAGAGGGCGTCTGGAAGGACGGGATCCGGGCCGGACAGACGCTTTTCTACCGCGTTCCCGTCGACTGGGGGCAGCAACTGGACGCCACCGCCGAACTGGGCCCGGCGAGCGGTGACGGCTATCTGGGGAACGCGCTCGTCATGGCGCTCCACAACCCCGTACGGGCCCTGGTGGACGACGCCGACGTCGGATACGACGGCTCGCGGAAGCGGACCGGGCTGGAACCGTTGCCTCCGGTCGCGTACGAGAACCGGTTCGCCGTGGACGACCAGGCCGGCGGCATGCGGTTCGCCGGCTGGTACTACCTCGTCGTGCATCTCGCGGAGGAGATGTCGGACAAGTTCGGCGACGGGCCGTTCGAGCTGACGCTGCGCGTGCGGGTGAGGGGTACGGCCGGGGAGGCGCCGGCCTACAGCGGTGCCGCCGTGCCGCGTGACGTCTTCGAGGTCACCGCGAAGGACAAGGACGCCGCGGCGAGCGGCAGCGCGGCGACCGGTGGAGACGGCGGTGACGGTGGCTCTTCGAGCGAGAACATCGCGATGAAGGCGGTGGCCGTGGGCGGCATCGGTACGGGATCCGTGCTGGTACTCGGGCTCGTGATGTGGACGGTGGTCGCTCGGCGGCGGGCGGGGGCGGACGCGCCCGAGGCCGCCGTGCCCGTTGCCGGCGGAGGAGCTTCACGGACGTACGGACGGTCCCGGGCCCGGTAGCCCAGCGGCTCAGAGCTGTGTCAGCGCCCAGAATCCGACCGCGAAGCAGATCAGCGCGAGCAGGAGAACCGGAACCGTCACCGCCATGGGCGGTCCGGGCCGCCGCCGTGCCCGCCTGGCGCGGTGCCGCGCGACCGGCTGCGCCTGAGGCGGAACCCGAACGCCTTGAGCGGTGTATGAAGCAGTAGAGGCTGTCTCACGAGGCTGTGGCTGCGGCAGCGGCAGAGGTTGGGGCAGGGGCTGGGGCGCGGACAGGGGCAGTGCCGGTGGGGGCGATTGTGGCTGGGGTTGTGGCGTAGGCGTAGACGGAGGCGCGGCGGCGGGAGCCGCTGGGTACGGGGTCTGGGGGGAGGGCACGTGTGTGGGTTCGTACGACTGCGACGAGGAGTACGCGGAATCCGGGAGTTCGCGCGGGGCGGGGGGAGCAAGGGACTGCTCTTCTTGAAGCGGGGGTGGCAGATGGAAGCTGCCGGTGTCCGACGCAGTGAGGGGCTGCGGAGGGGCGGGAGCGATGGTCGGCTGGGGCGGTATGCCACCGGTCCACCGCCCGGGAGCGGCAGCCGAAGTGGAAGGGGAAGGGCCGGGGGAGGGACCGTCCACTGCGGGACCGCCCGCCGGGGAAGCGGTTCCCGTATCGGCCTCCGGAGAGGCTCCACTCGACACCGTGCCCGTCCGTTGGGCCTGTCCTGGCTGCGACCCCGACGCCGGCCCCGGTCCAGGCCCAGGTCCAGGTCCTGGCCCCTGTGCCTGTTCGGACCCAGTAGCCCGAGGCATCGCGGTAGCGGTCGTAGTGGTCGTAGCAGTGGCAGCCGTGCTTGTGAGGGGACCCTCGGGACCGAACCCCGAAGGAAGCGGGCCGAGTTGGTCGAATATCTCGATCAGCTCGTCGTCGGGGCCGGGCTCCGGAAGGAGCTCCCTGGCCGAGACGAGCGCCTTCCGCGCTCCGTTGGCCGTGCGGAACCGCGCGTGGGGATCCGGTTCGAGCAGGGACGCCACGACCTGCCACAGAGGCTCGGGAATCCCCTTGGGGGCGCCTGGCGTGCCATGGGCCTCGAAGTGCTCGACCAGCGCCTTGGCGTCGGGTTTGGCGCCCTCCAGGAGATAGAGAGCCACCAGTCCTACGGCGAAGAGGTCGGCGGGGAAGTCGGGGTCGGCGCCGAGCAGCTGCTCGGGCGCGAAGTAACCGGGGGTGCCCACCACGTAGTTGGTCTCGGTGAGCCGTGGTTCGCCGAGGCGCATCGAGATGCCGAAGTCGGACAGCCGCAGCCGGGGGCGGCCGGTTCCGGTCGACTCCAGCAGGATGTTGGCGGGCTTGATGTCACGGTGCACGATGCCCTCCGCGTGCACCGCGGCGAGCCCCGCCAGCAGCTGGTCGAGCAGGGTGCAGACGAAGGGCGGTGGCAGCGGGCCGTAGTCCCCGATCAGATGGACCAGGGATCCACCACCGACGAGATCCATGGTGAACAGGACCTTGTCGTCGTCGGCGGCCCAGCTGGCGGGAGCGAGCACATGGGGGTGGTCGATCCGGACCGCCTGCTCGCGTACGAAACGCAGCAGCGAGTGGGCGTCGCTCTGCTGGAGCACCTTGGCGGCCACATACCGGCGTCGCCGGTGGTCCCAGGCGCGCCAGACGGCACCGACTCCCCCGTGTCCGATCGGGTCGACCAGTTCGTACCGGCCGGCGAAGACCTCACCCATGGTCGTGCGTCGCTCCCCCTTCGGCGGTCGGTACTGCGGCGGCCTTTCTCGAGGTGCCCGGCTGCCTGACTTCCGGTGGCCGGAAGCCCCGACAGGGCTCCGGTGGCGGGGTGTTCGGCTGCCGGGCGGTGTACTCAGTTCTGGTGGGACTGGTAGTGGGCGACCGCGTCGGAAGTGCGGCCGGCTCCGTACACCCGGAGGAACTCTGCCAGTTCCGGGTGGGTCGGGGCGAGGGTGTCCGCCGCGTCGATGATGTCCCCGGCCGCGGACACCGAGCGCAGCAGTGACTGGATCTCGCGCACCACGCGCTTCACCGTGGGCGCACCGCCCGAAGTGGTCGTCGACTGCGTGGTGTTGCTGAGCACCGAGCCCCCTTGAGACTTCTTGATCTCGTCCATGCGTTCGGTGGCCTCGGCGGCGCTGGCACTGCCGTCCGCGACCTGACCTGCGAGATCCTGCAGCAGCTGTACGCGCTGGACCACCGCGGGATTGCCGATCTTGGCGCGCTGGCCGCTCATCAACTGAGACAGCATGGGCGCGGACAGACCGAGCACCCCCGCCAGACGGGCCTGGTTGAGACCCAGGTCATCTATGAGCCTACGGAAGAGCGCCCCCAGCGGCTCCCCGTACCAGTTCCGCTGCAGCTCGCGGGCTCTCGCGGTTGCTTCCTGCTGTGCGGCGTCCATGCGCGTCTCCCCATCGCTTCCCCAAGTACCGCGGTTCGCTGTAGCGAACCACGTCGAGCATCTTACGGAGAGTGGTCGTGCACGGGGACCCCCAATCTTTTTGCGGGATACCCGGGGTGACCCGGTACTCTGGTCTGCGGTGGCCGTCCGGAGGGAGATCTTTCCGGCGTTTGCCTCCCTTTCGGGGCCTTAGCTCAGTTGGTAGAGCGCTGTCTTTGCATGGCAGATGTCAGGGGTTCGACTCCCCTAGGCTCCACAAGTAGAACCCCCTCCGACCGGCTTTACGCAGGTCGGAGGGGGTTTTCTCATGTGGTGGGGCGGGGGAACCGGGCGAGCGCCGTCCCTCTCGGGGGCCTGTGGAGGCCGACTGTGCGTCCGTCCGTGCTGCTGCCCGTGGTGCGAGGTGCATCGCCTGTGAAGAATTTCGATCTCACGTGATGTCGTGGTGATCCCGCTCCGCGTCGGCCTCCTCAACGGGTCCGGGGCGGGCGGGAATTGGTCCTCCGTCGTGACGTGACGTGGCCTCATCAACCTTCAAGATGCACCTTTCCTGAGGTGCCGAAACTCCATTGGGTCATGTGCGGTGAGGTGCGTCACAGGGTTTTCGTTGCGATCTTTGCGATTGTTTGCGCAAAGGAGTGCCCGGCGGGAGGCGTGCGTGGCTGTCGCTCGGGTGGTCGGGGTGACGTGGGGGTGGCATGCAGGAGTCGTGAAGGCATGCGTGAGCTGCTGTGAACGAAGGTGCGTAACCAGAACGCTGCGCTCCGTTAGTCGGATCGGTGCGAATGTTGCACAGTCGGTCGATTGCAAACGTCATCGCGGATCGATGACGTAAACAGCGCCATCGCGATGCAGTTGCGCAGTCGCCGAGGGGTCAGGCAGGTATCGCGCACCTCGACGGGCGGCGTCTGTTTCACGTGAAACATGGCTGTAGGGCAGCAGACTTGAAGCCTCCTGCCCTACAGCTCTTCACTGTGTCCGTTTCCGGCATGCCCGGTATCGGCGCCGCGCACGTCAGACGTGCCGGACGCGTCAGCCGCGCTCGGTGCGGTCCGCCGCTGCCTCTGCCTCGGCCTGCTTGGCCTGGACCTCGGGGTCGAGGTCTTCCTGGCCGCTGCCGTCGACCGACGTCAGACGGCCGGTCTCCGGGACCTCGGTGGCGGCGGGCGGTTCGACCAGCCAGTCCGGGTTGGCCTGCTTGTCCCACCACTTCCAGGCGGCGAAGGCGCCACCGGCCAGGAGGCCCAGAACGGCCAGCCTCTTGGCGAGGCGGCCGGTCCTGGCCCGCCGCTCGTGCTTGCGGACCAGCTTCTCGACCTCCTTGGCCGAGACCTGGCCGCGCAGAGCTGCCAGCGCCGCCGTGCTCCGGGACGCGGCCTGCTCACGGACGGGTCCGGCCGCGGCCCTGGCCTGCTCGATCCGCGGACGGGAGTAGTCCGCCGCCTGCCGAGCGGCCTTGCGCGTACGGACGGCGGCCTCGTGCGCGGCGTGATCGACCTTCGGCGGCACATGGGTGAGCGCCTGCTCGATACGTGGTGCGAGATGGGCGTCGTACTGGGTGCGTGCCTGTTCGGCGGCTGTGACGGCGGCGGACGACACCTTGGGTGCGAGCTTCACACGTGCTTCATGCGCGTAGTGGGTGGCTCGGTCCTTTGTCGTGTCGGCGTAGGGCGCCACCACTTCCGCGGCGTGCCGCACGCTGTCCTTCGCCGACTCGGCCGCCGCGCGCACGCTGTCCTTGCGGGTCACGGGGATCCTCCTCCTCGGTGGCGTACATGGGGGCTCGGGGGCCGTCCCCCGGAAAGTCACAGTTCGCCTTTCCACCCTTATCCGGATCATGCCTGCCGGAGCACTTCGGGGCATGTGAGGACAGGCATCCGGGTCATGAATGGTGACTCCGGGTGTACTTGGTGCAATAACCGATCAATATGGTGCAACAGGAGCCTGGGACGACAATGCCACGGATCCCCCGACCGCGCGCCTGTTTGGTGCGAAGCGGCTGAACCGGTGTGTACGGCGGTGACGGAAGACTGGCGGCGCGGTCCGTGCGAGGATCGGTCAGTCACAAAGGACAACGGAAGGCAGATCGTGGCCGAGCAGCTTTACGCCACCCTGAAGACCAATCACGGCGACATCGAAGTGCGGCTCCTGCCGAACCACGCGCCCAAGACGGTCCGGAACTTCGTGGAACTCGCCAAGGGCGAGCGTGAGTGGACCAACCCGGCCACGGGTGCCAAGACGACGGACAAGCTCTACGACGGCACGGTCTTCCACCGCGTGATCAGCGGCTTCATGATCCAGGGCGGCGACCCGCTGGGCAACGGCACCGGCGGCCCCGGCTACGAGTTCGAGGACGAGTTCCACCCGGACCTCGCCTTCGACAAGCCGTACCTGCTGGCCATGGCGAACGCCGGCCCGGGCACCAATGGCTCCCAGTTCTTCATCACTGTTTCCCCGACGGCGTGGCTGACCCGCAAGCACACCATCTTCGGTGAGGTCACCGAGGGGGCCAGCCAGAAGATCGTGGACGCCATCATCTCGCTGCCGACGAACCCGCGCACCGACCGTCCCCTCCAGGACGTCGTCATCGAGTCGGTCGTCGTCGAGACCCGCTGACCCGACAACCGCGGACTTCCCCTGTCGGTGAGTCCCCTTCCGGCCCGGTGCCGGAGGGCTCCCGCAGGGAACCAAACGCCCCGCCCGTCCGTAAGGATGAGCGGGGCGGTGCGTTGTGTACCCCGTGCGTACAGAAGGATGAGGGGAACCCGATGGACCAGGCACCAGGCAGCCCGCAGGGACCTCAGGGTGCCCCGAGCCTGCCCACCTGCTACCGGCATCCGGACCGGGAGACCGGCGTCCGCTGCACCCGGTGCGAGCGCCCCATCTGCCCCGAGTGCATGATCAGCGCTTCGGTCGGCTTCCAGTGCCCCGAGTGCGTACGAGAGGGTTCCGGCACCGGGCACGCGCCCGGAGCGTCGCAGCCCCGCACCCTCGCGGGCGGCACGGTCACCTCGGACCCGCGGCTCGTCACCAAGATCCTCGTCGGCCTCAATCTCGCGGTCTATCTGGTCCAGCTCTCCGTGGGCGACCGGTTCACCGACAGCTTCGACCTGATCGGCCGGGCGTTCGTGCCGATCCTCGGCGATGTCGAGGGTGTGGCCGAGGGCCAGTGGTACCGGATGGTCACGGCGATGTTCCTGCACGGGAGCTATATCCACATCGCTTTCAACATGCTCAGCCTGTGGTGGATCGGCGGCCCCCTGGAGGCGGCGCTCGGCCGCGCCCGCTATCTCGCCCTGTACGGGGTCTCCGGACTCGCCGGCAGCGCGCTCACGTATCTGATCGCCGAGCCGAACCAGCCCTCGCTCGGTGCCTCCGGAGCGATCTTCGGTCTCTTCGGCGCGACCGCCATCCTGATGCGGCGGCTCAACTACGACATGCGCCCGGTCATCGCCCTGCTGGTGATCAACCTGATCTTCACCTTCGGGTGGAGCAACATCGCCTGGGAAGCCCACATCGGCGGCCTCGTCGGTGGTGTCCTCATCGGCTACGCGATGGTGCACGCGCCCCGCGAGCGACGTGCGCTCATCCAGTACGGCGCGTGTGCGCTGGTGCTGCTCGCGGTTGTGGTCATGACACTCATCAGGACTGGTCAGCTCACCTGAGCGTCCACGTTGTCCACAGACCGTGGCGGATCCTGTGCATGCTGTGTGGGAACAAGTGTGCCCCCTGTCGCTGACCTGGGTTTCCCCAGGCAGGACAGGGGGCGAACATGCTTCCGGATCCCGGTAGGTCAGTCACACCGGCGTCAACATGACGGCAGTACCGAGAGGGTTATCCACAGATCTTCTGACCTTTTCCCCACTGTGGAAATCTCTGTGGATAACTCAGTGGACAACTTGGGCCAGGGCTTGCGGACAAGGGCTGGTACGGACTCCGTACAAGCCCTCGGCACTGCGGGCGGGAGTCACTTCCACTGCGTGGAGACGCCGAATCCCGCCGCGATGAAGCCGAAGCCGACCACGATGTTCCAGTTGCCCAGGGAGTCGATCGGCAGCGAGCCGTCCGTCACGTAGAACACGACGATCCAGGCGAGGCCGATGAGGAACATGGCCAGCATGACCGGGGCGACCCAGGCACGGCTGTTCAGCTTGATGTTGGTCGCCTGCTTCGCCGGAGGCGGCGTGTAGTCGGCCTTCTTGCGGATACGTGACTTCGGCACGAGGGTCTCTCCTGTCGATGCGCTGCGTGGCCGCGCAGGGAACGTGGGCTGCCGGGGCAGCGTACAAGGGGACTCCTAGGACCTGTCCTAGCGCTCCCCCGGGCGTCCGTTAGCGTAGTGCTTCCGTGGCGCCGAAGGAGATAAGGGTACGTTGAGCAATTCTGCCGACTCTCCCCAGTCGGGTTCCAGCCCTGGCCGTATCCGGCGATTTCGGCCGGTGCGCTTGCTGACCATGGCCGTCTTCGCGCTGGCCGGGCTGATCTTCTTCACCAGCTTCGACACGGCCAACGGCACCAACATCCGTACGGACGCCTCGCTGCTGAAGCTCTCCGACCTCATCCAGGAGCGCAGCCACAAGAACGGGCAGCTCGACGAGAGCAACGGTTCGCTGCGCGACGACGTCGAGACCCTCGCCGAACGGGACAACGGCAGTACCGCGGCGGAGGCGGCCAAGCTCGCCGCCCTGGAGAAGCACGCGGGCACCCAGAAACTCAAGGGCAAGGCCCTCACCGTCACGCTCAACGACGCGCCCCCGAACGCGACGGCCAAACTCCCCGGCTACCCCGAGCCGCAGCCCGACTACCTGGTCATCCACCAGCAGGACCTGCAAGCCGTGGTCAACGCCCTGTGGCAGGGCGGGGCCAAGGGGATCAAGGTCATGGACCAGCGGCTGATCTCCACCAGCGCCGTCCGCTGCGTCGGCAACACCCTGATCCTCCAGGGCCGCGTCTACTCGCCCCCGTACAAGATCCAGGCGATCGGCGACCCGGAGAAGCTCCAGAAGTCCCTCTCGGCGTCCCCGGCGATCCAGAACTACATGGTGTACGTCAATGTCTACGGGCTCGGCTGGAAGGTCGAGGAGGACGGGACGCGCACCCTGCCCGGCTACTCGGGCACGGTGGATCTCCACTACGCCAAGCCCGTGGAGTAGCGCAGCCGATCTCCCGAAAGTCCCTGCGGGTTCCCAGGACCCCGTGCGGCGGGGCCCGTTGGGGTAGAAGGCTGTGGAGAACGGGAACAGCTGCCGCTGGGGGACCTTGTGTCGGTGCGAGTGGTCGTCAGGACGTTCAGCGAGCTGTGCATCACGGTCGGCACCGTGATCGTGCTCTTCGTGGTCTACGTGCTGTTCTGGACGGGCGTGAAGGCCGACACCGCGATGGACGACCAGATCGAACAGCTGCAGGAACAGTGGGCCAGGAACTCCGCGACGGCCGGGCCCGGCAGATCGTCCACCAAGGAGAGCCCGGGCACGGCTCCGGCGAAGCCCGCCGCGTACAAGGACGGCAGGCCCTTCGCCGTCATGTACATCCCGAGGCTTGGTTTCACGTGGAACAAGCCCGTACTCGAAGGCACGAGGACGAAGACCCTCACCAAGGGCCTGGGCCACTACGCGAGCACCGCGCAACTCGGTCAGCGGGGCAATTTCGCCGTCGCCGGCCATCGCCGGACGTACGGGGACCCGTTCAAGGACTTCCCCCGGCTGCGCCCGGGGGACGCGGTGGTGCTGACCGACGGCACGTCCTGGTTCACGTACCGCATCGACACCAGGCCCTACAAGACGCTGCCGAGTGACACAGCAGTCATCGACCCCGTCCCGAGGAAGTCCGGGTACACGCGAGAGGGCCGTTATCTGACGCTGACCACGTGCGACCCCGAATGGGGCCACAGTCATCGGTTGATCGTCTGGGCACACCTTGACGAAACCCAGCCCGTGGAGGCTGGGAAACCGAGGGCTCTACGCCGTTAGTCTGGGTGGGTACGGCGTGAGTCTGGTGCCGTGGTGCGACGGAAGGGACGGCATGTACGGCTTTATCTGGCGGATTCTGCCGGGGAACACGTGGATCAAGGCGCTGCTCTCGATCGTGCTGGTCCTCGCGGTGGTCTACGTGCTCTTCCAGTACGTCTTCCCGTGGGCCGAACCGCTGCTCCCCTTCAACGATGTGACGGTGGACAACCAGTGACCGCGCGGATCCTCGTCGTCGACAACTACGACAGCTTCGTCTACAACCTGGTCCAGTACCTCTACCAGCTCGGCGCCGAGTGCGAGGTGCTGCGCAACGACGAGGTGGCGATGGCCCACGCGCAGGACGGGTTCGACGGCGTGCTGCTGTCGCCCGGCCCGGGCACGCCCGAGGAGGCCGGGGTCTGCGTCGACATGGTGCGGCACTGCGCCGCGACCGGGGTCCCCGTCTTCGGGGTCTGCCTCGGAATGCAGTCGATGCAGGTGGCGTACGGCGGGGTGGTGGACCGCGCGCCCGAGCTGCTGCACGGCAAGACCTCACTCGTCGAGCACGAGGGCCGGGGTGTGTTCGCCGGACTGCCGTCGCCCTTCACCGCCACGCGCTACCACTCGTTGGCCGCCGAGCCCGGGACCGTGCCGGCCGACCTGGAGGTCACGGCCCGTACCCACGACGGGATCATCATGGGTCTCAGACATCGCGAACTCCCCGTCGAGGGAGTGCAGTTCCACCCCGAGTCCGTGCTGACCGAGCACGGCCACCAGATGCTGGCCAACTGGCTGGCCGAGTGCGGCGACCAGGGAGCCGTGGCCAGGTCGGTGGGGCTCGCCCCGGTGGTGGGCAGGGTCACGGCGTGACCGCGCTGCGCCCCGAGCGCGACAGTGCCGCCCCGTACGGCGAGGACGCCGGGTACGGGGGCGCTGCGGCGTTCGAGGCGCCGGGCGCCGGCGGCGCGATGCGGGCCGCGGTGGACGGACTGGCGGACCCGCTCAGCGATCCTCTGCCGGGACGGCGGCAGCCGGCGGCGCCGGAGCAGGGGTGGTACGACCCGCAGCCGTACGCACCGGACTGGAGCATCGGGCAGAACGCCTCGACGTACGCGCCGCCCCAAGCCCAAGCCCACCCCCAGCAGCCTTACGTACAGCCGCAGCCGCAGCAGCCCTATGCGGGCGGGGGACCGCAGTCGGCGGCGTACACCGGGCCCCAGCAGTCTTACGGGCAGGCGCAGACGGCGTACCCCGGGTATCAGGAGGTGCGGCCGCCATACGGCGAGACGTACGCGCCCGCCACCCCGGTCACGCACGTCCCGGTCGCGCCCACCCCGGTCACGCCCGTCTCGCAGCCGCTCCCGGCAGAGCAGCCGTACGCGCCCGCGTCGACGTACGACGCTTCGCCTCCCGCCGACGAGACGGTCGCGTTGCGCGTCGCCGACATCGAGTCCATAGCGAGCCGTCAGGCGCCCTCGACGCCCTCTGCGAGCCCAGTGGCGGCTCCGGGGCCCTCGGGTGCCCCGGGAGGCCGTGCGGCCCGGCGCAAGGCCTCCAGACGCCACGGGCGGCACGGCGGGACCGACGCCGGCGGGCTGCACGAGGAGCAGTCGGGGGCCGACGCGGCCGAGGCGCCCGTATCGCGTGCGGCGGCCCGGCGCGCGGCGAAGGCGCGCAAGCCCGGGGCGGCCGTGATGGCGAGCCGCGCGATCGGCGAGGTGTTCATCACCACCGGTGTACTGATGCTGCTGTTCGTGACCTACCAGCTCTACTGGACGAACATACGGGCCCACGCGCAGGCCGACAGCGAGGCGAGCAGCCTCCAGGACGACTGGGCGAGCGGCAAGGGCGCTCCGGGCTCGTTCGAGCCGGGGCAGGGTTTCGCCCTGCTGCACATCCCGAAGCTCGACGTCGTCGTACCGATCGCCGAGGGCATCGACAAGAAGCGGGTCCTGGACCGCGGCATGGTGGGGCACTACGCCGAGGAAGGCGTGAAGACCGCGATGCCGGACGCCAAGAAGGGCAACTTCGGGCTCGCGGGTCACCGCAACACCCACGGCGAACCGTTCCGCTACATCAACCGCCTCAAGCCGGGCGACGCGATCGTCGTGGAGACGCAGAACAAGTACTTCGTCTACAAGATGGCCTCGATCCTGCCGGTGACGTCACCGAGCAACACGGCCGTCCTGGACCCGATTCCCAAGGGGTCGACCTTCAAGTCGGCGGGCCGCTACATCACTCTGACCACCTGCACCCCGGAATTCACCAGTAAGTACCGGATGATCGTCTGGGGCACGATGGTCGAGGAACGCCCGCGCGACAAGGGCAAACCGGACGAGCTCGTCGGCTGAGCGCGACCTCTGAGCACGACCTCTGAGCACGATCTTCTGAACACGATCTTCTGAACACGATCTTCTGAGACACCAGACGGGGACAACGCAGTGGCAGCGACGACCGACCACGAAGAGCACACGGACGCGCCGGCGTCCCCGCCCGCGCCGCGGCGGCGCGGCGGCGGCCCGGTCGCGACGGCCGTCAGCGTCCTGGGCGAACTCCTCATCACGGCCGGCCTGGTCCTCGGCCTGTTCGTCGCCTACTCCCTGTGGTGGACGAACGTGATCGCGGACCGCGAGGCCGACAAGCAGGGCGACAAGGTGCGCGACCACTGGGCCGAGGACCGCGGCCCGGTCGGTCTGGACACCAAGGACGGCATCGGGTTCCTGCACGTCCCGGCGATGAAGAACGGCGAGGTGCTGGTCAAGAAGGGCACCTCCACGAAGCTGCTCAACAACGGCATCGCCGGCTACTACACGAACCCCGTCAAGTCCGCGCTCCCGCAGGACAAGAAGGGCAACTTCTCGCTGGCCGCCCACCGCGACGGCCACGGCGCGAAGTTCCACAACATCGACAAGCTCAAGAAGGGCGACGCGATCGTCTTCGAGACCAAGGACGACTGGTACGTCTACAAGGTCTACGCGACTCTTCCGGAGACGTCGAAGTACAACATCAAGGCGCTGGCTCCCGTCCCGAAGGAGTCGGGCAGGACCAAGGCGGGCCGCTACATCACGCTGACGACCTGCACGCCGGTCTACACGTCCCGCTACCGGTACGTGGTCTGGGGCGAGCTGGACCGCGTGGAGAAGGTGGACGCCGACCGGACGCCCCCGGCGGAGCTGCGCTGACGATCCCGTGCGGCTCAGTACGGCCAGTGGGGCTCAGCACGACCCCGGTACGGTTCCCGCAGAGCGCTTGTAGCACTGTAGCGCTGTACGACGAAGCCCCGGTCCCCTCCGTTGAGGAGGGGGCCGGGGCTTCGTCGTACGGTCGGGGAGGGCTTACGGGCGTCAGCCCGAGCCGCCTCCCAGGAAGCCGCCGCCGTTGCCGCCGTTGTTCCCGCCGGTGTCGACCGTGACGAGGTTGACCTTGTCGCCGGGCTTCACCTCGTTGCCCTGCCCCGGGTCGCTGGCGAGGACGATCGCGTTGTCGTCCTGCGACCCGTTGATGTTGCCGACCTGGAGCTGGCTCTGCGCGAGGACCTGCTTGGCCTGCGCGAGGGTCATCTGGGTCACCTTCGGCATGGCGAACTTCTGCGGCTCTTCCTCCTCCTGCTTCTTCTTGCCGATCTGGATGGTGACCGTGGACCCCGGGTCGGCCGGCGAGCCCGCCTGCGGCGAGGTCGAGATGACCTTGCCGACCAGGTTGTCGTCGTCGGTCTCCACCTCGGTGCAGGTACCCGTCAGATCGTTCTGCTCCATCTGGGCCTTGGCCTGGTCACAGCTCTGACCGCCGACGTCGGGAACGGTGGACTGTTCCTTCTCCTTGGCGACGGTGAGGGTGATCGTGGAGCCCTTCTGCACCTCGTCACCCGCGGACGGGTTCTGATCGAGGACGGTGCCGGGGTCCTCGCTGGACTCCTTGCTCTCCGTCTTGACCTTGAACTCGTACTTCTCCGCTTCGAGCTTCTTGGTCGCCGTGTCCACCGGGTCGTCGATGACGTTGGGAACCGCCACCTTCGGCGCCCCCGTCGACACGGTCAGCGTGATCGTGTCGCCCTTCTTGACCTCGGTCTTCGCGGCCGGGGACTGGTCGCACACGCTGTTCTTGGGCGTGTCCTCGCACGGCTTCTCGTTGATCGTGAGTTCGAGATCGACGTTGGACGCCCGCTGTTTGGCGTCGGCGAGGGTCATGTTCACGAAGTTGGGGGTGTCGAGGGTGTCGTTCCCGCCGCCGCCGTCCCCCGTGAACGCCCACTTGCCGATGAGGATCGCGCCGATCAGCACGAGCACACCGGCGACGACCAGCAGGATCGTCGAGGTGTTGTTCTTCTTCTGCTGGCGGCGCCGGCCGGCCCGGTCGTCGTAGCCGAAGCCGCCGTCGTCCGGGTTCTGCGGAGGCAGCATCGTGGTGTGCTGGCCGTCCGAGGAGCGCAGGGCGGTGGTCGGCTGGTCGTCCGGGTAGCCGCCGTAGCCGACCGAGCCCATGGCGGCGGTGGCCGCGACCGGCTGGCCGTCGAGGCAGGCCTCGATGTCGACGCGCATCTCGTCGGCGGACTGGTACCGGTAGTCCGGGTCCTTGGTCAGCGCCTTCAGGACGATGGCGTCCATCTCGGGGGTGATCTCGGGGTCGAAGACGCTCGGCGGCTGCGGCTCCTCGCGCACGTGCTGGTACGCGACCGCCACCGGGGAGTCCCCGATGAACGGCGGGCGCACCGTCAGGAGCTCGTACAGCAGACAGCCCGCCGAGTACAGGTCGGAGCGGGCGTCGACCGGCTCGCCCTTCGCCTGCTCGGGCGAGAGGTACTGCGCGGTCCCTATGACCGCCGCGGTCTGCGTCATCGTCATCCCGGAGTCGCCCATCGCGCGGGCGATACCGAAGTCCATGACCTTGACCTGGCCGTTGCGCGTCAGCATGACGTTCGCGGGCTTGATGTCGCGGTGGACGATGCCGGCGCGGTGCGAGTACTCGAGGGCCTGGAGGATGCCGATGGTCATCTCCAGGGTGCGCTCGGGCAGCAGCTTGCGCCCGGAGTGCAGCAGCTCGCGCAGCGTGGACCCGTCGACGTACTCCATCACGATGTACGGGATGGAGATGCCCTCGATGTAGTCCTCACCCGTGTCGTACACGGCGACGATCGCGGGATGGTTGAGCGAGGCGGCCGACTGGGCCTCCCGGCGGAACCGGGCCTGGAACGACGGGTCGCGCGCGAGGTCCGCTCGCAGCGTCTTCACCGCTACCGTGCGGCCGAGCCGGGTGTCATGGGCGAGGTGTACCTCCGCCATGCCACCACGGCCGAGCACGTGGCCCAGCTCGTACCGGCCGCCGAGGCGACGCGGCTCTTCCATAGCTACCTACCAGCCTTTTCCGACGGTCCCGACCACACCACGTGTGGTCCGGCGGTGTGCTGTCCGGGCATACCGTACCCGGACCGCCTTGACTGACCTGGCCACAACCGTCACCCGATACAGGACCGGTATCGCAACGTGCACCGATGTGAAGGGGACGTGAGCGGGGTCACTTCTTGCTGTCGATGACTGCCTTCATCACGTCCCTCGCGATCGGAGCGGCCAGACCACCGCCGGAGATGTCGTCACGGTTGGCGCTCTCGTCCTCGACCACCACGGCGACGGCGACCGGAGAGCTGCCGTCGTCGAGCTTCGCGTACGAGATGAACCAGGCGTACGGGTTCTCACTGTTGTCGACACCGCGCTGGGCGGTACCGGTCTTGCCGCCGACGGTGACGCCGCTCTCGTTGATCTGGGCGTTGGTACCGGTGCCCTTCTCGACGACCGTCTCCATGATCGACTGAAGGATCTGGGCGTTCTTCTCGGAGAGCGGCTCGCTCATCTTCTCGGGGTCGGTCTGCTCGATGACGTCGAGGCTCGGCGCCTGGAGTTTGTCGACCATGTAGGGCTTCATGAGCGTGCCGTCGTTGGCGACCGCCGAGGCGACCATCGCCATCTGCAGCGGAGTCGTGGCGGTCTCGAACTGGCCGATCGAGCTGAGCGCGGTCTGCGGCCTGTCCATCTTCTCGGGGAAGATGGAGGCGCTGGAGCGGATCGGCACGAACTGCTCCTCGTTGAAGCCGAACTTCTTCGCCGTCTCCAGCATGTCCTCCTTGCCGACGTCGACGCCCAGCTTGCCGAAGACGGTGTTGCAGGACACGCGCAGCGCCTCGCGCAGCGTCGCGTTCTTGCAGGGGATGTTCCCCTCGTTCTTCAGCTCGGTGGTGGTGTCCGGCAGGGTGTACGGAAGAGGCGAGTCGGTTTTCTCATCGGCGCTGTCGACGACGCCGTGCTCCAGTGCCGCCGCGGCCGTGACCACCTTGAAGGTCGAGCCGGGCGGGTAGATCTCGCGCAGCGCCCGGTTCTGCATCGGGTCGTCGGGGTTGTTCTTCTTCTGCAGCTTGGTCCAGGCCTCGCCGTCGACCTTGGTGGAGTTCCCGGCGAACGTCGAGGGGTCGTACGAGGGGGTGGAGGCAAGCGCCAGGATCGCGCCCGTCTCCGGGTCGATCGCGGCGACGGCGCCCTTGCCCTGCTTCAGCAGACCCTTGTACGCGGCCTTCTGCGCGGCGGCGCTGAGCGTGGTGACGACGTTGCCGCCCTCCTGCTTCTTGCCGGTGATCATGTCGAGCGTGCGGCGGAAGAAGAGCCGGTCGTCGTTGCCGGTGAGGATGCCGTCCTCGATGCTCTCCAGCTGCGTGGCGCCGAAGGCCTGCGAGGCGTAGCCCGTGACGGGGGCCCACATCGCGCCGTCCTTGTAGGTGCGCTTGTACTCGAAGTCGTTGAAGTCGTCGCCGTTCGTCTTGGTGGACCCGGTGATCGGTTCGCCGTCGACGATGATGTCGCCGCGCGGTGTGGCGTAGCGCGCGATGGCGACGCGGCGGTTCTTCGTGTCGTCCTTGAGGGAGTCCGCCTGGACGTACTGGATCCAGTTGTCGCGGATGAGCAGGGCGAGCACGAGGAGCCCGCAGAAGATCGCGATCCGGCGCAGGGGCTTGTTCACGGTCGGACCACCTGGGTCATCTCGGCGTCGGGGTTGGGTGCGGGGGCCGGCGCGGGCCGGCGGGCGGTGTCGCTGATGCGGATCAGGATGCCGATGAGTGCCCAGTTGGCGATGACGGAGGAACCTCCGTACGCCAGGAAGGGCATCGTCATACCGGTCAGCGGGATCAGGCCCATGACGCCGCCGGCGACCACGAAGACCTGGAGGGCGAAGGCGCCCGAGAGACCGATGGCGAGCAGCTTGCCGAAGGGGTCGCGGGCGGCGAGGGCGGTGCGCACGCCGCGTTCCACGATCAGGCCGTACATCAGCAGGATCGCCATCACGCCGGCCAGACCCAGCTCCTCGCCGAAGGTGGCGAGGATGAAGTCGGAGTTGGCGGCGAAGCCGATGAGGTCGGAGTTGCCCTGGCCGAGACCGGTGCCGAGGGTGCCGCCGGACCCGAAGGCCCACAGGGCCTGCATGGACTGCTCGGTGTGGCCGATGACGCCCTGCTGGCTGAGCTCGTACTCGCGCATCGGGTCGAGCCAGGCCTGGACGCGCTGCTGGACGTGCGACTCGAAGGAGGCCACGCCGACGGCGCCCGCCGCGGACATCAGCATGCCGAACACGATCCAGCTGGTCCGCTCGGTGGCGACGTACAGCATGATCACGAACATGCCGAAGAAGAGCAGCGAGGTACCGAGGTCGGTCTCGAAGACGAGGATCAGGATGGAGATGATCCAGACGACGATGATCGGGCCCAGGTCGCGGCCGCGCGGCAGGTAGATGCCCATGAAGCGGCGGCTGGCCAGGGCGAGCGCGTCACGCTTCACCATGAGGTAGCCGGCGAAGAAGATCGCGAGGACGATCTTCGCGAACTCGCCCGGCTGGATGGTGAATCCGGCGATCGAGATCCAGATCCTGGCGCCGAAGACGTTCAGGCCGAGGCCCGGTACCAGCGGCAGGAGCAGCAGGATCAGCGCGCCGACCATGGAGATGTACGTGTAGCGCTGCAGGACGCGGTGGTCCTTGAGGAAGACCAGCACGATCACGAAGAGGGCCACGCCCAGCGCGGAGTACAGCAGCTGGCGGGGGGCCGCTTCGACGAACGTGCTGGCGGCCTGCAGCCGCTTGGACTGGTCCAGGCGCCAGATGACGACCAGACCGATACCGTTCAGCAGCGTCGCCAGCGGCAGCAGCAGCGGGTCCGCGTACGGCGCGAACTTTCGTACGACGATATGGCCGACGCCCGCGAGCAGGCCGAGGCCGAGCCCGTAGCTCAGCAGGCCCGGTGGCACCGAGTCATTGATGGCCAGTCCGACGTTGGCGTAGGCGAACACCGGGATGACCACGGCGAACACCAGCAGCGCGAGCTCGGTGTTGCGCCGGCTCGGTGTGCCGATCGAGCCGATCGTGGACGTGTGGTGCGTCGACGTGTTGGAAGTACTGCTCATCGTGTGACAGGGCCCCTCACGGCTGCTTACTGCTTACCGCACAGCGAGACCAGCTTCTGCTCTTCGTCGGAGAGGCTGGGGCCGGGTGTCGGAGTGGGTGCGGTCGTGGACTTGGACGGGTCGGGCGTCGCCGACTGCTCCCCCGAGGGGGGCGCCGTCGGCGTCGGTGTGGCCTTGGACGCGACGGAGGTCCGAGTGGTTCCCGTGACCCCGCCGGCCTCGCCCTCGCCGGTCTTCGCGTTCTGCTCGCTCTCGGCCTTGCGACGGTCGGCGTCCTTCTTGCACGCGGACGCCTGCGTCTCCAGCTCGTCGATCTTCGACCGGGCGTCGTCCAGACCGCCCTCGGTGATCGTCGCCTTGACCTGCTTCTGCTGGTACGGCGGCAGGTACTTGAGTTCGATCTCGGGGTGGTCCTTCTCCACCTTCGAGAGCGAGACCCAGGCGAGGTCCTGGCTGATACCGCGGTACAGGGCGACGTGCTCGTCGTTGGCACCGACGTAGTACTGCGTCTGCGTCCAGCGGTAGCCGCCGTACAGGCCGCCGCCGATGACGCCGAGCGCGAGCACGATGTAGAAGGATCTCTTCAGCCACTTCCGGCCGGAGCGCGGCTTGACGAAGTCCTCGTCGGAGTAGTCGCCGAACCCTCCGGTGGGTACGTAACCGGTGGCGTCGCCGCTGCCGGGCGGGCCGAACTCGCCGCCGCCCTGTCCGGGGACCTGGCGGCCGAGGTTCGAGGCGCGGCCCGCGGGTGTCTGCATGGCGCCGTTGTCGTGCAGCTGGTGCTGGTTCTCGGCGACCGCGCCCACGACGACCGGGGTGTCGGAGAGCTGCCCGGCGAGGGTGTCCCCGCCGTCGATGTCGAGGACGTCGGCCACGATGACGGTGATGTTGTCGGGGCCGCCGCCGCGCAGCGCGAGCTCGATCAGCTGCTGAACGGTCTCCTGGGGGCCCTGGTAGCTGGCGAGGGTGTCCTCCATCGTCTGATGGGAGACGACCCCCGAGAGCCCGTCGGAGCAGATCAGGTACCGGTCGCCGGCGCGGACCTCACGGATGGAGAGATCGGGCTCGACGTGGTCGCCGCTGCCCAGCGCGCGCATGAGGAGGGACCTCTGCGGGTGGGTGGTCGCCTCTTCCTCCGTGATGCGGCCCTCGTCGACGAGGCGCTGCACCCACGTGTGGTCCTGCGTGATCTGCGTCAGGACGCCGTCGCGCAACAGGTAGGCGCGCGAGTCGCCGACGTGCACGAGGCCGAGCCGCTGACCGGTCCACAGGAGGGCGGTGAGGGTCGTCCCCATGCCTTCGAGCTGGGGGTCCTCCTCGACCATCATCCGGAGCTGGTCGTTGGCGCGCTGCACGGCCGTGCCGAGCGAGGTGAGGATGTCGGAGCCGGGCACGTCGTCGTCGAGCGCGACGATCGTGGAGATCACCTCGGACGAGGCGACCTCACCGGCCGCCTGGCCGCCCATTCCGTCGGCGATCGCGAGCAGCCGCGGTCCGGCGTAACCGGAGTCCTCGTTGCCCTCTCGGATCATGCCTTTGTGCGATCCGGCGGCGAAGCGCAGTGACAGACTCATGCGCACCTCGCCCGTCGGCTCCGGGTACATCCGCACGGTGCCCACCCTCCGGTCGGGAGCGCGCCGGGGTCCGTCGTGGGGACCGCCGCTGCTCGCTCGCTCCGCTCGCTCATTGTCGTACTACTTCCGCAGCTCGATGACGGTCTTGCCGATGCGGATCGGCGCGCCCAGCGGAACCGGCGTGGGGGTCGTCAATCGGGTCCGGTCGAGATACGTGCCGTTGGTGGACCCGAGATCCTCGACGATCCACTGGCCGTCACGGTCCGGGTAGATCCTGGCATGCCTGCTGGATGCGTAGTCGTCGTCCAGCACGATGGTGCTGTCGTGTGCGCGGCCCAGCGTGATGGTCTGTCCCTGAAGGGCAACGGTCGTGCCCGTGAGGATGCCCTCCGAGACGACCAGCTTGGTGGGAGCGCCGCGGCGCTGACGGCCGCCGCCGCCACTGGGAGTGGCCTGCTGTCGCTGCGGTGGGGGTGCGCTCTGGCGCGCAGCGGCCTGCTGCGGCCTCTGGGCTTCCCGTCGCGACCCGCGCTGTGTGACACGCGTTCCGAACAGGTCGCTGCGGATGACCTGCACGGCCACGATCACGAACAGCCACAGTACGGCCAGGAAACCCAGCCGCATGACCGTGAGGGTCAGCTCTGACATTGCCCCCGCTTCACCCTTCGGCTTGCCGGTAAATGATGGTGGTGCTGCCCACGACGATCCGCGAGCCGTCGCGGAGCGTAGCGCGGGTGGTGTGCTGTCCGTCCACCACGATGCCGTTGGTGGACCCAAGATCCTGGACGGTCGAGGGCGTTCCGGTCCGGATCTCACAGTGCCGGCGCGAGACGCCGGGGTCGTCGATCCGCACGTCGGCTTCGGTGCTGCGGCCCAGCACGAGCGTCGGGCGGGAGATCTGATGGCGGGTGCCGTTGACCTCGATCCAGTGCCGCGTACGTCCGCCCGGCTGCGGGGCCGCGGCGGGCCGCTGGCCCGCGGGTGCGGCACCCGGGCGTCCGCCGGGCGGCGGTGCGGCGGGCATGGGCGGAGCGGCCGCGGGCGGATAGCCGTAACCACCAGCCTGACCGCCTGCCTGGCCGCGGGGGGCCGCCGGGGGCGGGCCCGCGGGGGCGCGCTCGGGAGCGCCCTGCTGGTTGGCGGAGGAGGCGAGCGTACGGCTGCGGACCCGGTACAGGCCCGTGTCGAGGTCGTCCGCCTTCTCCAGGTGGACCTTGATGGTGCCCATGAACGTGTAGCGCTGCTGCTTGGCGTAGTCGCGCACCATGCCGGCCAGCTCGTCGCCGAGCTGGCCCGAGTAGGGGCTGAGACGCTCGAAGTCCGGCGTGCTCAGCTCCACGATGAAGTCGTTGGGGACCACGGTCCGGTCCCGGTTCCAGATGGTGGCGTTGTTGTCGCACTCGCGCTGCAGCGCTCCCGCGATCTCCACCGGCTGGACCTCGGACTTGAACACCTTGGCGAAGGTGCCGTTGACCAGACCTTCGAGGCGTTGCTCGAACTTCTTCAGGACTCCCATGGGGCACCTCCTCCTGTGTCATCGCCCTGGTACTGCTTACTGATCGTATCCACGCGCCGGGAAATCGGCTGGTTCCCCCTGTCGGCCCGGTCGACAGATGTCGACGCCCACTGAAGTCCCCTCCCGCTGTTCCCGCCGAAGTCCCTCTTCGAACTCCCCCGAGGCACTCCGTATGGGGAGGATCGTAGAGGCGGCCCCACCACAGTGTCCCGCACGCGGCAGCGGACCCCGGCCCCCTGACGGGGAGATGGCCGGGACCGGTACGAGGTTGATACGTGAACCGGTTCCGCTTGGTACGTGGCAGCGGGGGTCGGTGGGATCCGGGGCGCCACGGGAGTCGGTCGTGCTGGTGACGGCGGGGTGACGCGGAGGCCGGTCGCGGTGCCGCGGACCTCCGGCCGGGCTCCCGCCGCCCTCGGAAACGGATGTGATTCCACCCCGACCACCGTGCTAATCTTCTGCATGTCGGAAGGCGCTCACCCACCAGGTGGGACACGGAAGACACACCCAATGCGCGGGTGGCGGAATAGGCAGACGCGCTGGATTCAGGTTCCAGTGCCCGAAAGGGCGTGGGGGTTCAACTCCCCCCTCGCGCACCAGCGGAGACGGGCCTTCGCCGGAACGAAAGTTCCGGCGAAGGCCCGTTTCTCGTTTCCACGGCACCACGGTCATCACCATCGTCGCGACGGTCACCGTCACCGCGACCATCGTGACTGTCCCGCCGGTGACCTCCGGCCCGGCCCGGTCGTGACGCGATGGCCTCTGACGGTGAGCTATCTCACGGTGGGGGGCGCTGTGGGGCCGGAGGGCCTGAGGACCTGAGCGCTGGGACTGCGGCCGGTGCGACTCGGCTTGTCAGCGCCAGCTCTTAATCACTCACGCCGAGCGCACGATCGATCCCATGCGGAACAACTCTCTTCAGACGCTGCCTCGTATTGGAACGGCGTGTGCGCCCCTCTATGTCACCGGGGTGCGGCGCGTGAGTCAGTGCCATCACATGATGAAGTGAGCTGTTCATGATCGGTCAACAGCAGGCGAGAGCAGCTGAGAGAACGGGTGCGTTTTCTGATCGGCCGGCCCGGGGCGGCTCCTTGGCCGCTTCGGCGGTGAGGTATCTCACGCTCGGCAGCGCCTAGGGTGCCTGTTCGGGCTATGTGGTGGGAGTGGGGCTTTGTGAAGGTGATCCTCTTCGGGGCGACCGGGATGGTCGGGCGCGGAGTTCTGCGGGAGTGCCTCCGGGACGAGGCGGTCGAGAGCGTGCTCGTGATCGGCCGTACGACGGTGGGGGTCACGCATCCGAAACTGCGCGAGATCCTGCGGGCCGACCTCAATGACCTCAGCGAGCTCGACGGGCTGGAGGGTGAACTCTCCGGGTACGACGCCTGCTTCTTCTGCCTCGGCGTCTCGGCGGCGGGCATGAAGGAGGCCGCGTACCGGAAGGTCACGTACGACCTCACGCTCTCCGTGGCGCGCGCACTGGCCGCGTCGAGTCCCGGGCTGACCTTCTGTTACGTGTCGGGGCAGGGGACCGACAGCTCCGCGCGTGGGCGGGTGATGTGGGCGCGGGTCAAGGGGGAGACGGAGAACGCGCTGCTCGCGCTGGACGGCGTGGACGCGTACATGTTCCGGCCGGGGCTCATCCAGCCGTTGCACGGGATCACGTCCAAGACGCGGGCCTACCGCGTGATCTACGCGGCGACGGGGCGTCTGCTGCCCCTCCTGCGGAAGCTGGCGCCCCGCCGGATCACCACCACGGAGCAGGTGGGGCTGGCGATGGTCGCCGTGGCGCGCGGCGAGTCCGAGGATCGGGTGCTGGAGACCGAGGGGATCAACAGGCTCGCGGGGGCGTAGGCGTAGACGCGCGCCCCGCCCATGGTGGTGGGGCGAGGCGCGGGTCCGGTCTGATGATCCGTTCAGGTCCGTGCGGCAGCGTGCCGTGGGGCGTCAGGCCGCCTTCGGGGCGAGCTGTTCGGCGAGGGTCCGGCCCTTGGTGGCGGCGTCCTCAAGGGCCTTGTCGCGGGACGCCTCGAAGAGCGGGACCAGGTCGGCCAGCGCCGGCATGTGCGGGGCCATGGTGAGCTCCGGGACGATGAATTCCACGTCCAGGCCGAGCATGTCCTTGAGGACGGCCCCCAGGTAGTTCTGTACGTACTCGTAGCCCTCGCGGGGCGTGCCCGGCCCGTAGGCGCCGCCTCGGCTGGCCACGACGGTGACCGGCGTGCCCTTGGCGGACTGGGTCTCGCCCGCGGTGCGGCCGACGACGACCACGTTGTCCAGCCACGCCTTCAGGGTCGACGGGATCGAGAAGTTGTACATGGGCGCGCCGATGAGGATGGCGTCCGCCCGCTCCAGTTCCTCGATGAACTCCAGGCGCCCGGCGAAGGCCGCGGCCTGCTCCGGGGTGTGCTCCGACGGGTCGGCGAAGACGGCGCTGTGGGCGTCGGCGGTGATGTGCGGGACCGGGTTCGCGGAGAGGTCGCGGTAGATCACGGTGCCCTCCGGGTGCTGCTCCTCCCAGGCCTTGCGGAAGGCGTCCGTGACGGAGCGGGACGCCGAGGCGGAACCGGGAAGGACGGACGAGTCCACGTGCAGCAGGGTGGCCATGGGTTCTCCATTTGAGGTGTTCGAAATCTGAGGTCTTCGAAGGGGGGCGTGCGCCGAAAAAGGGGGTGTTGGCGCCGTGGATGAGCCGGGTCAGGACTCGCCCACGGCGTTGCTTTTTCGTTCGTAACTATGAATAACACAGGAGCTTACTTTTTTTCATCCCCATGCGGCGCGGCAAGTACCCTGAAGGCATGGCGGTCCAGGAAAACCACGACGCTGCGTCGTGCAGGCGGGTCGACGACGGCATCACCCGTGTCTTCCAGGTGATCGGAAAGCGCTGGACGGGCCCGATCGTGGCCGTGCTCATGCCTGCCCCCGTGCACTTCGCGGACCTGCGCCGGGCCATCCCCGGCATCAGCGAGCGCATGCTCTCCGACCGGCTCACCGAACTGGCGGGGGTCGGGGTCGTGGTGCGCGAGGTCGACGAGGGGCCGCCGCTGCGTGTCTCCTACCGGCTGACGGAGGCCGGTTCCGCGCTGGAGCCCGCGCTCAGGGAACTGGGCATGTGGGCGGAGAAGTACCTGTTGGAGGACGGCCGTTGCGCAGAGCAGTTCCGGAAGTAGCGGAGCGGGCCGGGTCTCGTCGGCCCCCTTGCTGAGCTGGGGTGTTATCCACAGGTGCGGAGTTGTCCACAGGGGCTCACGCGAATCGGCGCCCGGCGGTACGGTCGTCCCGAGTTGATGTTCGTGCGCGGGGGAGGCGGTTCGAGTGAGTGAGACCGGTGGAGCGGTGACCGGCACGACCGGCGGAATCGGAGCGGCCGGCGGATCCGGGGCGGCCGGGTCGGTCGGTAGGGCGAGGATTCCGGCGGTGCGCGGGTTCGCGCCGTGGCCGGCGGAGGACTCGGCCAAGAAAGAGGGCAAAGCCCTGCGGGCCCGCGTCCCGCGCGACGCGCACGCGTCGCTCGACACGAACGGCGACCGCCCGGACGCGGTGACGGCCGTCGAGGAGTCCGGCCGCGGTCGTATCCCCGAGCTCACTCCGCTTCGGGTGGGCAGGATGGCGGCCACACCGTTCGCCTTCCTGCGCGGTTCGGCCGGCCTCATGGCGTACGACCTGGCGCGCACGCCCGTGACGGGCATCGGCGCCCAGATCTGCGGCGACGCGCACGCGGGCAACTTCGGCCTGTACGGGGACGCCCGCGGCGGCCTCGTCATCGACCTGAACGACTTCGACGAGACGGTGCGGGGACCGTGGGAGTGGGACCTCAAACGCCTGGCGACCTCGCTGGTGCTCGCCGCGCGTGAGGCGGGGGCGGACGAGGACACCTGCCGCAAGGCCGCGCACTTCACGGCCGGTTCCTACCGGCGCACGATGCGGCTGCTCGCCAAGCTCCCGGCCCTGGACGCGTGGAACGCCATCGCGGACGAGGAACTGGTCTCGCACGCCGACGCCCACGACCTGCTCGGCACCCTGGAGCGGGTCTCGGAGAAGGCGCGGTCCAACACCAGCGGACGGTTCGCGGCGAAGTCGACGAAGGCCGTAGAGGGCGGAGGCCGCCAATTCGTCGACGCCCCGCCAGTGCTGCGCCGCGTCCCGGACGACGAGGCCACCGCGGTGGCGCTGTCGCTTGAGGAGTACCTGGGCACGCTCTCCCCGGACCGGCTCCCGCTCCTCGCGCAGTACGCGGTGCACGATGTCGCCTTCCGGGTGGTCGGCACCGGCAGCGTGGGCACCCGTTCGTACGTGGTGCTGCTGCTGGACCACTGTGACGAGCCGCTCGTCCTCCAGGTGAAGGAGGCCCGCGCGTCCGTCCTGCTGCCGCATCTGAAGACGGCCGGTCTTCCGCTGCCGGAGACCGAGCACGAGGGCCGCCGGGTCGTCCTCGGCCAGAAGCGCATGCAGGTCGTCAGCGACAACCTCCTCGGCTGGACGACGGTCGACGGACGCCCCTTCCAGGTGCGCCAGTTCCGCAACCGCAAGGGCAGCGTGGACCCCGCGGCGCTGGCCGCGGACCAGATAGACGACTACGCGCGGATGACGGGTGCGCTGCTGGCGCGGGCCCACGCGCACAGCGCCGATCCGCGGCTGCTCTCGGGCTACTGCGGAAAGAACGAGGAGCTGGACGAGGCGATAGCCGACTTCTCGGTGGCGTACGCGGACCGGACCGAGGCCGACCACGCGGAACTGGTGACGGCCGTGCGCTCGGGGCGGATCGCGGGGGAGCTGGGGGTCTGAGCGGCAGCCACCCGCGTCTGCCCGGGCAGACGATCCGGCCCGGAGCGGGTGGCGGAGCGTCCTCGGCCGGGCGGGCGCGGGGCGCGGGCCGTCCCTTGGCCCGCCCGGGGCGGGTTCGGGTGGCGGGGGGAGCTGTGGCCTAGGCTGGGCGGGTGACGACCCCGGAAGCTGAGCAGTCCCCGTCCGAGCCGCCGTCCGAGCCCTCCGCGGAGCCGGTCGCCGGTGAATCGCGTGCCGAGTCGCCTGCCGGCGGGGGTGCCGACGCAGGCGCCGAGCCGGCCGGCGCGGCCGGTGGCGAGTCATCCGCGGATGCCGAGGCCAAGGCGGATGCCGAGGCCGGTGCCGGTGGTGAAGTCCGTGCCGAGTCGGTCGATGAGGCCGGTGGCGGCCCGGAAGCGGAGGCGGGCGCGGACGCTGACTCGGGTGTCGGCGCGTCGGCCGGTGCCGGTGGAGGCGACGAGCCCGTGGGCGGTGACGGGGGCGAGCGGCCCGAGGAGCGGCTTGAGCGGGCCGTGCGTGCGGCCGAGCAGGCGTTGATCGAGTTCGAGATCGCGGTGGAGACGTTCCGGGTCGAGGTGGAGAACTTCTCCCGGCTGCACCACCAGCGGCTCGGCCCGATGTACTCGCGGCTCGACGAGCTGGAGGCGCAGATCGCCGAGGCGCGGGCCGCGAGCACCGGTGACCCGGAGGATGTGCGCAAGGCGAAGGAGGCCCGGGCCAGGGTCATGCCGATGCCGGGCATAGAGGAGCTGTTCCACGACTGGCTCGACTCGGACGGACTGTCCCCGGAGGCGTCGGCCATGCTGACCGAGCAGCCGGTGCGCCCGCCGCAGCGGGTGCGGCCGAGCGACGAGGCCCGCAAGCTCTACCGGGAGCTCGTCCGCAAGGCACACCCCGACCTGGCGCAGGACGACACGGAGCGCACGCGGCGCGACGAGTTCATCTCCCGCGTCAACGCGGCCTACGGCCGTGGGGACGAGGCCCTGCTCCGGGAGCTGTCCGAGGAGTGGGCCGCGGGACCCGTCACGGAGGAGTGGCGGCCGAGCCGCAGCGAGGAGCTCTACGCCCGTCTCGAATGGCTCGCCCAGCGCAAGGAACTGCTCGCGCTCGTCGCCCGCGACCTGGAGGAGAGCGCGATCGGCGGGATGCTCAAGATCGCGCCGGACGACCCGGACCGGCTGCTGGAGGAGATCGCCGAGCAGTTGCTCACGCAGGTGAGCGAGCGGGAAGCGGAGCTGGCGGGCCTCCTCGGCAACGGGGCCTGAACGCCCCCGGCGCCCAACTGTGCCGCCGCGGTGCCTGACCGCGGACGGCCCCGGCCGTGGTGGTCGGGCGGTTCCCGGGTGGTGGGGCGGAGTTGTGGGATGTGGCGGTCGGGTAGCGTCGGGGGCATGAGTTTCGGAGCTGGTGTGCCCACGGTCGAGGTCGGAGATCTCGCGGACGGAGACTTCCTGCTGGACGTCCGGGAGGACGACGAGTGGCAGGCGGGTCACGCCGAAGGGGCCCTGCACATCCCCATCAGTGATTTCGTGGCCCGCTACGGCGAGTTGACCGAGGCGGCCCCGCAGGACGGCAGGGTCAACGTGATCTGCCGTTCCGGCGGCCGGTCGGCGCAGGTCGCCATGTACCTGAACCAGCAGGGCGTCGACGCGGTGAACGTCGCCGGCGGCATGCAGGACTGGGCCGCCAAGGGCCGCCCCGTGGTGAACACAGAGGGGCAGCCGGGGTTCGTGCTGTAGCGGACCCCTGCCTCGGGCACCCGGGCGGGACCCGGCCATGGATCCCGGGTCCGCCGCCATGGCTTTCGGGTCTCGGTCCGGCCACGGCTTTCGGGTCCCGGTCCCGGGTCCGCCGCGGATTCCCGATCCTGATTCCGGCGCCGGGCCCCGGGCATACCGGTCGCCTGGTCGCCCGGTCCGCCGGTCATCCCAGGGGGTGGGCCGCCAGTAGGTCGCCCAGTGCCTCCTCGTGGGCCGCCGCCGGGCCGAGGGACAGCTCCAGGTGCTTGGCCCAGGCGTGGTACCGGTGCAGTGAGTAGTCGGTGTCCGCGCCGAAGCCCCCGTGCAGATGCTGCGCGGTCTGTACGACCCGGCGTACGCCCTCGGAGGCCCAGACCTTGGCGACGGCCACGTCACCGGACGCGGGCAGCGCGCCGCCCGCCCCCGTGCTGATCCGCCACGCGGCCTGCCAGAGGGTCGCCTCCATGGCACGCAGATCGATGTAGCGGTCGGCGGCCTGCACGGCCACGGCCTGGAACGTGGCGACCGGGAAACCGAACTGCTCCCGCTTGCCGGTGTATTCGCTCGTCATGGCGAGGACCCGCTCGCCCAGCCCGAGGGCCAGCGCGCACGTTCCGGTGGCGAGCAGGTTCCGCAGCCACTCCCACGCACCGTCGGCGTCGATGACGTCACGGGCGGGGATCCGTACGGAATCGAGGCGGAGTTCACCGAGCAGCTCGCCCGTCGTCGAGATCTGCTCGGCGAGCGTCGCGCCCTGGTGGCCGTGGGGCACGAGGGCGAGCACGGAGCGGCCCGTGCCGGTGCTCAGGGCGGGTACGAGGACGAAGTCGGCGTTCTGCGCCCAGGGGACGGCCGTCTGCAGGCCGTCCAGCACCCACGTGCCGTTCTCCTGCCTGGCGGTCACGGCGAGTTCGGCGCCGTCGTGTCCGGTCCGTCCGTTCGCGGCGACCGTCAGCACCAGCTCGCCCCGGCCGGCCCGTCCGAGCAGGTCGGCCTTCAACTCCTCGCCGCCGTAGGTCTGTACGGCCACGGCTGCCGCCGTGCTCTCCAGCAGCGGAACCCTGGCGAGTACCTTCGCCGACTCCCGCAGCACCAGGCACAGGGCGACGGCGTCCAGACCGGCGCCGCCGTGGCGTGCGTCGAGCAGCAGGCTCAGCAGGTCCGCGTCGGCGAGCCGGGTCCACAGCGCTCGGTCGAAGTCGTCCGCGACGGCGCCCGCGGTGAGCGCGGGACTCGGTACGCCGTCCGGCGCGACCCCCGTGAGGACCGCCTTCGCCGCCTCCACGGCCGCCTGCTGTTCCTCGGTGAAGGTGAAGTCCACGGTCCCGTCCTCCCGGTCGGTCTGTCGGGTCGAGCCGATCTGTCGCGTCGGTCCGTCGCGTCGGTCTGGCGGAGCGTCAAGATAGAACAGGTTCTACAAAAAGGGAACGGTGGCGGTCCCGGGTCGTCTCGGACGGTTCAGCCGTCGTCCGCCGCGCACGGCGGGGCGCGCGAAGTTGCCCGACCGATCGTTCGGTGCCTTCGGTTCGGGGGAGGCGCGGGCCGTAAGGTGGCCACCGCTCCGCTGTGCCCCCTGGGCTGTGCCGGGCGGGTGGGGCTGAGTACCGTTCCGGTGCGGCCGTCGCCGTCGCCGGACGGGCGGCGACAATCGGGCAGACATGGGGAAACGGGGCGCAATGGGTGCGTACGACGAGGGCGCGAACGCCCGTCCCGTGGCGGGCGAGCCCTCGGAGGCTCCCCCGGCCACCACCGTTCCCGCCGCAGGCCCGCTCCCGGCCCGCGCCTCCACCCCCGCCGATCCTCCCCCCGCCGATCCCCCCTCCGCGGGCCATCCCACCGTCGGTCATTCCGCAGCCGGTCCTCCCCCTGTCGGGCCTCCTCCCGCGGGTGTCGCCGCGCTCTCCCTGCCCTTTCAGATCGCCTCGGCCCTCGCGTTCGCGCTCGTCGCGGTGGTCGCCTGTGCGCACCTCGGCATGGTCTTCCTGCATGTCGCGCCGTCGAACACGGTCACCAAGCAGCACGGGCAGGCGATCGACGAGTGGATCTATCCGGAGTTCGAGCAGAACTGGAAGCTCTTCGCGCCCAACCCGCTGCAGCAGAACATCGCGGTCCAGGTCCGGGCCGAGGTGAAGAGCGTGGACGGCGCCGTCAGGACGACCCGCTGGTACGACCTCTCCGCGCTCGACGGCCGGGTCATCGACGGCAATCTGCTGCCCAGCCACACCCAGCAGAACGAACTGCGCCGGGCCTGGGACTTCTTCGCGGCCACCCACGACAACGCGAACCGGCCGAACGGTCTGCGCGGCGACCTCTCCGAACGCTATCTGCGCCGCATCGCGGTTCTGCGGCTCGACCGCGAGGAGGCGGGCGGCCGGGCGGCCGTCATCCAGCAGGTCCAGGTCCGTTCCCGTACGACCAATGTGCCGCCGCCGGAGTGGAGCGAGGAGCAGGTGTCCGACAAGCCCGTCCTGCGCCAGCTGCCCTGGTGGCCGGTCGCGGACACCGACCGGGCGGCCGGGACCCGGCCCGTGGACTCCACGGAGACGGCGGCGAGCGCCCGATGAGCGACCACGGGAGCACCCCGGTGAGCTACCAGGACAGCACCCCGCCGAACGACGGCGGCGACACCCCCGTGAGCAGTCCGGGGCGGGAGCGGCTGGCCGGACGGATCAGCCGTTTCGACCGCAAGCACCGGCTCGACAGGAAGCTGGGGCACGCCATCTCGCGCCTCAGCGGGCACGCGCTGGGGCCGTACCAGACCGCGGTGATCCGGATAGGTTTCGCCGGGACCTGGCTGCTCTTCCTGTTGCGGGAGTTCCCGCACCGCCAGGAGATGTACGGGCCCGACGGACCCTGGAGCTGGGACCTGGCCCAGCAGCTCATCGCGAGCAACCACGCCTTCACCGCCCTGATGTGGGCCGACAGCCAGATCTGGTTCGAGATCGTCTTCGGGTTCGCCGTGCTCTCCGCGGCCCTGTTCATGCTGGGCTGGCGCACCCGCACCATGTCCGTGCTCTTCCTGCTCGGGGTGCTCTCCCTCCAGAACCGCAGCATCTTCATGGGGGACGGCGGCGACAACGTCATCCACCTGATGGCGATCTATCTGGTGTTCACCCGCTGCGGCCAGGTGTGGTCGCTGGACGCGCGGCGCGAACGCCGGACGGCGGCCGCACGCGCGCGTGCGGGACGGGAAAGGCAGCCGCAGGAGGACCGGGACGGTGTCCGGCCTGACAGGGTCGGTATCGCTCTGTGGGCCGTGCTCGGGCTCGCCCTGGCGGCCGTCACGCTCGCCGGGAAGATCGACGGCGGCCTGCTGGGCGGCTGGCGGACGATCTACTGGGGACTGTGGGCACTCCATGCCCTGTGGTGGCTGGCCGGCCGGTACGCGGCCCGGAACGACCAGCCGCGGATCTTCCTCGACGTCGTCGCCAACCTCGTCCACAACGCGGCCCTCTTCGTGATCATGGCCGAGGCGTGTCTGATCTACGCGACCGCCGGCTGGTACAAGATCCAGGGCTCGCGCTGGCAGGACGGCACGGCCGTCTACTACCCGCTGCACCTGGACTACTTCTCCCCCTGGCCCGCCCTGTCCGACCTCCTGTCCGCGAGCGGCACCATGGTGATGCTGGTGACGTACGGGACGGTGGTCGCGCAGGTCGCCTTCCCCTTCACGCTGTTCAACCGGCGGGTGAAGAACGTCCTGCTGGCGGTCATGATCACCGAGCACGCCGTGATCGCCCTGGTGCTGGGCCTGCCGTTCTTCTCCCTCGCGATGATCGCCGCGGACGCGGTCTTCCTGCCGACGTCCTTCCTGCGCCGCCTCAGTGGGTGGGCCGCCCGCGCGCGTGAGGGGCTGCGCACGCGGCTCGGGCGCCTCGGGCGCCTAGGGTGGTTCGCACGCTTCGGGTGCCCCGGGGGCTTCGGGCGTGCGGTTCCGGGGCCGCGCGAGGAGTCCGGCGAGGGGGCGGGCGAGGAGCCGGGGGACGGGCCGGGCGAGGGGGCGGATGAGGCGGCGCCGCGTCCCTCGGAAGCGGCCGATCACCCGCACGTAGGCTTCACGGCATGACGGACCCCCTCGACCGTGAGCCGCTGAGCGTCTGGCACCGGCTCGCCGACACCGCCGTGCTGCTCGACGGCTTCCACGCCCTCAAGCACGCACTGCGCTTCAGCGCCGAGGTCCTGGTGGCCGTCACCACCGACCGGACGGCCGCGCTCGCCCTCGCGGACGAGCTGGCCCCGGACGTACGGGAGTCGCTGGACGTCCTCCTGGCGGAGGTCCCGGAGACCGCGTACCGGGCGCTCGTCCCGCGTCCGCACCCCACCGGGGTGGCCGCCCTGGCGGTACGTCCCTCACGTGACGCCAACCTGCGGGCGCTGGCCCGTACGCCCCGCACCGCACCCGTGGTCGTCCTCGACCAGCCGCGCAATCTCGGGAACGCCGGGGCGGTGATCCGGCTGGCGGCGGGATTCGGCGCGACCGGGGTCGTCACCACCGGCACGCTCGATCCGTGGCATCCCACGGTGGTGCGGGGCGGGGCGGGGCTGCACTTCGCCACGGCCGTCGAGCGGGTGACCGTGGAGGAGTTGCCCTCCGGGCCGGTGTTCGCCCTTGATCCGGAGGGGGAGGACATTCGGGCGCTGAAGCTTCCCGACGACGCGGTTCTCGCCTTCGGGTCCGAGCGCAGCGGGCTGTCCGGGGAACTGCGCGCCCGTACCGACCATCTGGTCTCGCTGCCGATGCGGCCCCAGGTGTCCAGTTACAACCTCGCCACCAGTGTGGCCATGGCGTTGTTCCACTGGAGTGCCTCGTCGGCCTCTCAGGCCTTGTAGACCTCGTGGGCGCTCGGCTGCGGGTCGGTCGGGGCCGGGTGGGCAGTTCCCCGCGCCCCTGAGGGGGGCGCAGCGGGGCCTACGCCTCCTTGCGGACCTCCACCACCCGGAAGCGGTTCGCCACGAACGCTCCGTCGCACAGGGCGGAGTTGGCCGCCGGGTTGCCGCCCGAGCCGTGGAAGTCGGAGAACGCGGCCGTCTGGTTGACGTACACCCCGCCGGTGAGGTTCAGGGAGAGTTGGGCCGCCTCGTCCAGGCAGGCCTCCCTGACGGCCTCCTCGACCTCCTCCGAGGTCGTGTACGCGCCGACGGTCATCGCGCCCTTCTCACGGACCGTGCGGCGCAGCAGCGCCACCGCCTCGGCCGCCGAGTCGACCGCGACGGCGAACGAGATCGGGCCGAAGCACTCGCTCATGTACGCGGCCTGGTCGTCCGGCTTGCCGCCGTCGAGCTTCACGATCACCGGGGAGCGGACCACCGCGCCGGGGAAGTCGGGGTTCGTGATCTCCCGTGAGGCGAGGGCGACTTCGCCCAGGCCCGCCGCGGCCTCGACGCGGGCCTTCACGTCCGGGTTCACGATCGCGCCCAGCAGGGCGTTCGCCCGGGCGTCGTCCCCGAGGAGCCCGTCGACCGCCCTCGCGAGGTCGGCGACCACCTCGTCGTACGACTTGGGGCCCTCCTCCGTACGGATGCCGGCGCGGGGGACGAGGAAGTTCTGCGGGGTCGTGCACATCTGGCCGCTGTAGAGGGACAGGGAGAAGGCGAGGTTGGAGAGCATTCCCTTGTAGTCGTCGGTCGACTCCACGATCACCGTGTTGACGCCGGCCTTCTCCGTGTAGACCTGCGCCTGGCGGGCGTTGGCCTCCAGCCAGTCGCCGAACTCCGTCGAACCGGTGTAGTCGATGATCCGGATCTCAGGGCGGGTCGCCAGGGTCTTGGCGATGCCCTCGCCCGGCCGCTCGGCGGCCAGCGCCACCAGGTTCGGGTCGAAGCCCGCCTCGGCGAGCACCTCGCGGGCCACCTGGACGGTGAGCGCCAGCGGCAGCACCGCGCGCGGGTGGGGCTTCACCAGCACCGCGTTGCCCGTGGCCAGGGAGGCGAACAGGCCCGGGTAGCCGTTCCACGTGGGGAAGGTGTTGCAGCCGATCAGCAGCGCCACACCGCGCGGCACCGGGGTGAACTGCTTGGTCAGCGCGAGCGGGTCGCGCTTGCCCTGGGGCTTCGTCCACTCCGCGGTGTCGGGGGTGCGGACCTGCTCCACGTACGCGTACGCCACCGCTTCCATGCCGCGGTCCTGGGCGTGCGGGCCGCCCGCCTGGAACGCCATCATGAAGGCCTGGCCGCTGGTGTGCATGACCGCGAGCGCGAACTCGTGCGTGCGGTCGCTGATCCGCTTGAGGATCTCCAGACACACCACCGCGCGGGTCTCCGCGCCCGCGTCGCGCCACGCGCGCTGTCCCGCGCGCATGGCGGGCAGCAGCGTGTCGATGTCCGCGTGCGGGTACGTGACGCCCAGCTCGATCCCGTACGGCGAGACCTCGCCGCCCACCCAGTCGTCGGTGCCGGGCTGGTCCAGGTCGAGCCGGCCGTTCAGCAGGGCGTCGAAGGCGGCCTTGCCCTCGGCCATCCCCAGGCTGCCGTTCTCCCCGTACGCCTTGGGGTGTTCGGGGTGCGGCGACCAGTACGCGCGCGTGCGCATCGCTTCCAGCGCCTGGTCGAGGGTCGGCCGGTGCTCGGCGATGAGCTCGTGCGCGGTCAGTGCGGCGGCGGCCATGCGGAACCATCTCCTCGTTTCATGAACTCTTCGTCGAGCTCAGGACCTGGCAGTCCAGCTCATGACCTGGGCAGAAGCAGCCGGACAGAGTTAGAGTAACCGAACGATCGGTCGGGACAAGGGGGTCCGCTGAACCTGTGGAAAACCCCGTGCGGGAGGATCGCGAGCATGACAGCACTCGACCTCGCCGGCCCCGTGGCCGTCGTCGGCACCGGCACCATGGGCCAGGGCATCGCCCAGGTCGCGCTCGTCGCGGGCCACCCCGTGCGGCTGCACGACACCGCGCCCGGCCGCGCCCGGGCGGCGGCCGAAGAGATCGGCGCCCGGCTCGACCGGCTCGTCGAGAAGGACCGGCTGACCGGCGCCGAGCGCGATGCCGCACGTGCCCGGCTGCGCCCCGCCGAGAGCCTCGCCGAACTCGCCGACTCGGGCCTCGTCCTGGAAGCCGTCCTGGAGCGGCTGGACGTCAAACAGCAGCTGTTCCGCGAGCTGGAGGACATCGTCGCGGACGACTGCCTGCTCGCCACCAACACGTCCTCCCTGTCGGTGACCGCGATCGGCGGCGCGCTGCGCAACCCGGGCCGTTTCGTCGGGCTGCACTTCTTCAACCCCGCGCCGCTGCTGCCCCTGGTGGAGGTCGTCTCCGGGTTCGCGACCGACGTCACGTCGGCCACGCGCGCGTACGAGCTGGCCCGCGCCTGGGGGAAGACCCCGGTCGCCTGCGCCGACACCCCGGGTTTCATCGTCAACCGCATCGCGCGGCCCTTCTACGCCGAGGCCTTCGCGGTCTACGAGGCCCAGGCCGCCGACCCCGCGACGATCGACGCGGTCCTGCGCGAGTCGGGCGGCTTCCGGATGGGCGCCTTCGAACTGACCGACCTCATCGGCCAGGACGTCAACGAGTCCGTCACGCGCTCCGTGTGGGAGGCCTTCTTCCAGGACGTGCGCTTCACCCCCTCGCTGGCCCAGCGGCGGCTCGTCGAGTCGGGCCGCCACGGCCGCAAGACGGGGCACGGCTGGTACGACTACGGGGACCAGGGCGAGCGGCCCGAGCCGCACACCGCGGAGAAGGTCCAGCCGCCCGCGTACGTCGTCGCCGAGGGCGATCTGGGCCCCGCCTCCGAACTGCTCGCGCTGATCCGCGAGGCGGGCATCCAGGTCCGCGAGGACGAGGAGGACCACGGGACGCGCCTGGTGCTGCCGAGCGGTGGACAGCTGGCGCTCGCGGACGGCCAGACCGCCGTCGAGTTCCGTGACGTCGTCTACTTCGACCTGGCGCTCGACTACCGCAGGGCGACCCGGATCGCCCTGTCCCACTCGCAGGACACCCAGACGCAGACCCTCGCCGAGGCCACCGGGCTCTTCCAGGCGCTCGGCAAGGACGTCAGCGTCATCGGGGACGTGCCCGGCCTGATCGTCGCCCGTACGGTGGCCCGCATCGTCGACCTCGCGCACGACGCCGTCGCCAAGGGGGTCGCCACCGAGGAGGACATCGACACGGCGATGCGGCAGGGCGTCAGCTACCCCCTCGGCCCCTTCGAGTGGAGCCGCAGGCTCGGCCGGAGCTGGGCCTACGACGTCCTGGACGACCTGCACATGCGCGACCCGTCGGGGCGTTACGCGCCGTCCCTCGCGCTCTACCGCCACGCGTACGCCTCCGAAAAGCGGGAGGGCACCCCATGACCACCGCCAAGCGCGACACCTACACGCCGGACACCCTGCTCTCCGTGGCCGTCCGGGTCTTCAACGAGCGCGGCTACGACGGCACCTCCATGGAGCACCTCTCCAAGGCGGCCGGTATCTCCAAGTCGTCGATCTACCACCACGTCACGGGCAAGGAGGAGTTGCTGCGCCGGGCCGTCAGCCGGGCGCTCGACGGCCTCTTCGGGATCCTCGACGAGGAGCACGCGCGCGAGGGGCGTGCCGTGGAGCGCCTGGAGTACGTCACCCGGCGCATGGTCGAGGTCCTCACCGCCGAACTGCCCTACGTGACGCTGCTGCTGCGGGTGCGCGGCAACACCGACACCGAGCGCTGGGCGCTGGAGCGGCGCCGGGAGTTCGACCACGAGGTGGCCGCGCTCCTGAAGGCGGCGGCGGCCGACGGGGACGTACGCGCCGACCTGGAGGTCCGGCTCGCGACCCGGCTGGTCTTCGGGATGATCAACTCGATAGTCGAGTGGTACCGCCCGGACGGGCGGGGCATGGGCGAGCGCGAGGTCGCCGACGCGGTGGTGCTGATGGTCTTCGGAGGGCTCAGACAGGCGGGCTGAGGCCGTTCCCGCTCGCCTCCCTGCCGCCCCCGCTCACCCCTGCGGTTCCAGGTCCTCCTCCTCGAACACCAGCAGTGTCCGGGTGCTGAGCACCTCGGGGATGGCCTGGAGCCGGGTGAGGACCAGTTCGCGCAAGGCCCTGTTGTCCGGCGTGTGCACCAGCAGCAGAACGTCGAAGTCGCCGCCCACCAGCGCGATGTGGGACGCCCCGGGGAGCCTCCTGAGCTGCTCGCGGACCGTGCGCCAGGTGTTCTGCACGATCTTCAGCGTGATGTAGGCCGAGGTGCCGTGTCCCGCGCGCTCGTGGTCGACCCGGGCGCCGAAGCCGCGGATCACGCCGTCCTCGACGAGGCGGTTGATACGCGCGTAGGCGTTGGCGCGGGAGACGTGGACGCGCTCGGCGACGGACCGTATCGAGGCGCGGCCGTCCGACTGGAGCATCTGGAGGATGTCCTGGTCGATCGAGTCGAGCGGGCGTGGCGGCGGCGGGGTCGAGCCGGGGTCCGGCCCCTCGGCCATTTGTTCAGGTGCCATGTCCCCCCGCCTCCCTACCATGGACGTACTGCGTCCATCTCAGGCTGTGCAGAACCGTTTGTCCACAGCCTGAAGGTGCCTGTAGCCAAAATGTGCCGACGACCGAACAATCGGTAGGTGAGGCGCGTCACTCTCGGCGGGCCCTCGAAGCGACTCCCACGAGGAGGTGCCGACATGACGGTCATGGAGCAACGAGGCGCATACCGGCCGACGCCCCCGCCCGCCTGGCAGCCACGTACCGACCCCGCGCCGCTGCTGCCCGACGCGCTGCCCCACCGCGTCCTCGGCACCCGGGCGGCCGATCGGGTCGACCCGGACCTGCTGCGCAGGCTGTACGCGGAGCTGGTCCGTGGCCGCCGGTACAACGCCCAGGCCACCGCCCTCACCAAGCAGGGCCGTCTCGCGGTCTACCCCTCCTCCACCGGCCAGGAGGCCTGCGAGGTCGCCGCCGCGCTCGTCCTCGAGGAGCGCGACTGGCTCTTCCCCAGCTACCGCGACACCCTCGCGGCGGTCGCCAGGGGCCTCGACCCCGTCCAGGCGCTGACACTCCTGCGCGGCGACCGGCACACCGGCTACGACCCGCACGAGCACCGCATCGCCCCCCTGTGCACCCCCCTGGCCACCCAGCTCCCGCACGCCGTGGGCCTCGCGCACGCGGCCCGCCTCAAGGGCGACGACGTGGTCGCGCTCGCGCTGGTCGGCGACGGCGGCACCAGCGAGGGCGACTTCCACGAGGCACTGAACTTCGCGGCCGTCTGGCAGGCCCCGGTGGTCTTCCTGGTGCAGAACAACGGCTTCGCCATCTCCGTCCCGCTCGCCAAGCAGACCGCCGCCCCCTCACTGGCCCACAAGGCCGTCGGGTACGGAATGCCGGGCCGGCTGGTCGACGGGAACGACGCCGCCGCCGTGCACGAGGTCCTCGGCGAGGCGATCGCCCACGCGCGCGCGGGTCTCGGCCCGACGCTCGTGGAGGCGGTGACGTACCGCATGGAGGCGCACACGAACGCGGACGACGACAAGCGCTACCGCGAGGACGCGGAGGTCGAGGCCTGGCGGGCGCACGACCCGATCGCCCTCATGGAGCACGAGCTCACCGAGCGCGGACTGCTCGACGAGGACGGTGTACGGGCCGTGCGCGAGGACGCCGAGGTGATGGCCGCGGACCTGCGCGAGCGCATGAACCAGGACCCGGTCCTCGACCCCATGGACCTGTTCGCGCATGTCTACGCCCGGCCCACCACGCATCTCCTGGAGCAGGAGGCGCAGCTGCGCGCCGAGCTGGACGCCGAGGCGCGCCACCACGAGGACGACGACGAGCACGACCCGGAAGGAAACACGCGATGACCACCGTCGCGGTGAAACCGGCCACCATGGCGCAGGCCCTCGGACGGGCCCTGCGCGACGCCATGACCGACGACCCCACCGTCCATGTGATGGGCGAGGACGTCGGCACCCTCGGCGGTGTCTTCCGTGTCACCGACGGCCTCGCGAAGGAGTTCGGCGAGGACCGCGTCACCGACACACCGCTGGCCGAGGCGGGCATCCTCGGCACGGCGGTCGGCATGGCCATGTACGGGCTCAGGCCGGTCGTGGAGATGCAGTTCGACGCCTTCGCGTACCCGGCCTTCGAGCAGCTGATCTCGCACGTGGCGAAGATGCGCAACCGCACCCGCGGGGCGATGCCGCTGCCCCTGACCGTGCGCGTGCCCTACGGCGGCGGCATCGGCGGGGTGGAGCACCACAGCGACTCCTCCGAGGCGTACTACATGGCGACTCCGGGGCTGTACGTCGTGACGCCCGCGACGGTCGCCGACGCGTACGGGCTGCTGCGCGAGGCCATCGCCTCCGACGACCCGGTCGTCTTCCTGGAGCCCAAGCGGCTGTACTGGTCCAAGGACTCCTGGAACCCCGACGAGCCGCAGCCCGTGGAGCCGATCGGCCGCGCGGTGGTCCGCCGACCGGGCCGCAGCGCCACGCTCATCACGTACGGGCCGTCCGTGCCCGTCTGCCTGGAGGCCGCGGACGCGGCGCGGGCCGAGGGCTGGGACCTGGAGGTCGTCGACCTGCGCTCCCTGGTGCCCTTCGACGACGAGACGGTCGCCGCGTCCGTGCGCCGCACCGGCCGGGCCGTCGTGGTGCACGAGTCGGGCGGCTACGGCGGGCCCGGCGGGGAGATCGCCGCGCGGGTCACCGAGCGGTGCTTCCACCACCTGGAGGCGCCGGTGCTGCGCGTGTCCGGGTTCGACATCCCGTATCCGCCGCCGATGCTGGAGCGGCACCATCTGCCCGGCGTCGACCGGATCCTGGACGCGGTGGCCCGGCTGCAGTGGGAGGCACAGAGCTGATGGCCCAGGTCTTGGAGTTCAAGCTGCCCGACCTCGGTGAGGGGCTCACCGAGGCCGAGATCGTCCGCTGGCTCGTCCAGGTCGGCGATGTCGTCGCCGTCGACCAGCCCGTCGTGGAGGTCGAGACGGCCAAGGCGATGGTCGAGGTCCCCTGCCCGTACGGCGGCGTGGTCACGGCCCGCTACGGCGAGGAGGGCACCGAACTGCCCGTGGGCTCCCCGCTGCTGACGGTCGCGGTGGGAGCGCCTGCTTCCGGCACGCCGGGATTCGGGGCGGCGGGCCTCGACGCGTCCGCCTTCGACGCCCCGGCGGCCGGTGCGTCAGCCACCAGCGGCGAGGACGAGGGCTCCGGGAACGTGCTCGTGGGCTACGGCACGCAGGCGCCTCCGGCGCGGCGCCGCAGGGTACGGCCGCCCGCGCCCGCGCCCGCGCCCGGCACGGACCGGCCCGGCACGGACCGGCCCGGTGCGGCCCGGCCTGTCGCGAACCGGGCCGGTGCGACCGCGCCCGCCGCTTCGCCCGACGGCTCCCTCGGCACCTCGGCCGGCATCACGCCCGCCGATTCGCCCGCAGACTCACCCGGCGGCCCACCCGCCGTCTCGTCCGCAGCCTCGGTCGGCGGCTTGCCCGCAGCCTCGGCCGAGGGCTTGCCCGCCTCCGAGGCGAATATCGATGTCGGCCCCCGGGCCGACGGCCCCGTGGCGGTCATCTCTCCGCTCGTGCGGCGGCTGGCCCGGGAGAACGGGGTCGATCTGCGGGCGCTGGCCGGGTCGGGACCCGACGGGCTGATCATGCGTGCGGACGTGGAGCACGCCGTGCGGGTCGGCGCGTCCGCCCCGGCCGTCGCGCGGCCGGAGCAGAGCCCGGCGGCAGCACCCGTACCGGCCGCCCCGCGCGCGTCCGGCACCGCTGCCCCCCGCGCGGGTACCCGCGTCCCCCTCAAGGGCATCCGCGGTGCCGTCGCCGACAAGCTCTCGCGGAGTCGGCGCGAGATCCCCGACGCGACCTGCTGGGTGGACGCCGACGCGACGGAACTGATGCACGCGCGGGCGGCGATGAACGGCGCGGGCGGGCCGAAGATCTCCCTCCTCGCGCTCCTCGCCCGTATCTGCACCGCCGCGCTGGCCCGGTTCCCCGAGCTCAACTCGACCGTCGACATGGAAGCGCGCGAGGTCGTACGGCTCGACGAGGTGCACCTCGGGTTCGCCGCGCAGACCGAGCGCGGACTCGTCGTACCGGTGGTGAAGGGGGCGCACACCCGGGACGCGGAGTCGCTGAGCGCGGAGTTCGCCCGGCTCACCGAGGCGGCCAGGACCGGGACGCTCACCCCGGCGGACCTCACCGGCGGGACCTTCACGCTGAACAACTACGGGGTGTTCGGCGTCGACGGCTCGACCCCGATCATCAACCACCCCGAGGCGGCCATGCTCGGCGTCGGCCGGATCGTCCCCAAGCCCTGGGTGCACGAGGGCGAGCTGGCGGTGCGGCAGGTCGTCCAGCTCTCGCTCACCTTCGACCACCGGGTGTGCGACGGCGGAACGGCGGGCGGTTTCCTGCGGTATGTGGCGGACTGCGTGGAACAACCGGCGGTGCTGCTGCGGACCTTGTGACCCCCTCGGCCGCGTGGAGCCCGTGGCCGTCCGTCGCCACCCCCGTCCACATGCTGTGCGCGGGGGTGGAAATGATCCACCGGGCACCCATACTCGTGGGGTGACCGCGTTCGAGCCACCCAGCGCACCCGGTTCCCCCGCCGCGTTCGGTTCCTCCGGCGCACTCGGTACGGACGGCCATGACGCCGTCGTACTCGCCGGGGGCGCCGCCCGCCGACTCGGCGGCGCGGACAAACCGGGCGTCCGCGTGGGCGGTCGGGCCCTGCTCGACCGAGTCCTTGCCGCCTGCTCCGGCGCGGCCGTCACCGTGGTCGTCGCGGAGCCCCGGCCCACCGCGCGCCCCGTGGAGTGGGCGCGTGAGGACCCTCCGGGCGGGGGCCCGCTCGCCGCGCTGGACGCCGGCTTGCGGCACACCACCGCCGAGTACGTCGTCGTGCTCTCCGCCGACCTGCCGTTCCTGGACCGGGAGACGGTACGCAGGCTGCTGACCGCCCTTCACGAGGGTCGTGGGAGTCATGACAGCCATGAGAGCGGCGTCGAGGGCGTGTTGCTCACCGACCCGGACGGCCGCGACCAGCCCCTCGTGGCCGCGTACCGCCGCTCGGCGCTGCTGCGCGAGCTGGCGGCTCTGCGCGCCGCGCACGGCGAACTGGCCGGTCTGCCGCTGCGACGGCTCACCGGCGCGCTCGAACTGACCCGTATCACCGACCCCGTCGCGTCCTTCGACTGCGACACCTGGGACGACATCGCCGCCGCCCGGGCACGTATCAGGGAGCATGGGCACGTGTTGGATGAATGGATTACCGCAGCCAAGGACGAACTGGGCATCGATCTGGAGGTCGACACCGGCCTCCTGCTCGACCTCGCCCGCGACGCGGCCCACGGTGTGGCCCGTCCGGCTGCACCGCTGACGACGTTCCTCGTCGGATACGCGGCGGGCCGGGCCGGGGGAGGCCCCGAAGCGGTCGCGGAGGCCGCCCGCAAGGCGACGGCGCTGGCGCTGCGCTGGGCGGCGGAGGCCCAATCCGACGCCCCCGCCCCCGCTGACACCACCTCCACCGACCCTGCCACCGCTGACGCCCCCGCCGACTCCGGCGCCACGGCGACTCCGCCACGTCCGGCCGGTGGCGCCCGCCCCTCCGGTGACGCCCGCCCGGATGCCGGATGACCGCCTCGGGGCAGTACGAGGAGGTCGACTTCGACGTCGAGGAGGCCCTGGCCCTGGTCAAGGAAGGCGGTGCCCCGGTGGCCGACGACTCCGGATCCACCGGACCTTCCCGTCCGGTGCCCGCACCGGCCCCGGGGACCGGGAGCGGCAAGGACCCGGCCGAGCACCACACCGCCACGCCCTGGCAGCGGGCCCGCGCCCTCGCCGGGCGGGCCCCTCGCCGCCCGGACACCTCCGTCTCCGTCACACTGGACGCCGCGCTGGGCCTCGTCCTCGCCGCCCCGCTCGCCGCGCTCTCGGACCTCCCGTCCTTCGACACGTCCGCGATGGACGGCTGGGCGGTCGCCGGTCCCGGCCCGTGGGACGTGCGGGCCGAGGGAGTGCTCGCGGGTCAGAACGAGCCCCAGCGGCTCACCGACGGCGAGGCGGTCCGGATCGCCACCGGCGCCCGGATCCCCCAGGACGCCTCCGCCGTGATCCGCAGTGAGCACGGCCGCACCGACGAGAAGGAGCGGCTGTACGCGACACGGGACGTCGTGCACGGGCAGGACATCCGGCCCCGCGGCCAGGAGTGCCGCTCCGGCGACCCTCTGCTGCCGCCCGGCACGCTGGTCACCCCGGCCGTGCTCGGGCTCGCGGCCGCCGCCGGGTACGACACCGTCGCCGCCCTCCCCCGGCCGCGCGCGGAAGTCCTGGTCCTCGGCGACGAGTTGCTCACCGAGGGACTGCCGCACGACGGGCTGATCCGGGACGCGCTCGGCCCGATGCTGCCGCCCTGGCTGCGCGCGCTCGGCGCGGAGGTCATCGCGGTGCGCCGGCTCGGCGACGACGCCGAAGCCCTGCGCAAGGCCCTCAAGAACTCCGACGCGGACCTGATCGTCACGACCGGGGGCACCGCCGCAGGTCCCGTGGACCACGTCCACCCGATCCTGCGCCGTCTCGGCGCCGAACTCCTGGTGGACGGCGTCGAGGTGCGCCCCGGCCACCCGATGCTGCTGGCGCGCCTCAAGGAGAACCAGCACCTCGTCGGGCTGCCGGGCAATCCGCTCGCCGCCGTCTCCGGCCTCCTCACGCTCGCCGAGCCCTTGCTGCGTACCCTCGCGGGCCGCGGGGCCCCGGAGTCGTACACGCTGCCCCTTCAGGACCGCGTGCACGGCCACCCGTACGACACCCGGCTGATCCCTGTCGTGCTGCGCGGGGACCGGGCCGTGCCGCTGCACTACAACGGGCCGGCCATGCTGCGGGGTATCGCCGTGGCCGACGCGCTCGCGGTCGTGCCGCCGGGCGGTGCGCGGGCGGGTCAGGAACTTGAGATCCTCGACCTGCCCTGGGCCATGGCCGGGATCGAGGTGTGTTTCACGTGAAACTTCCGGGCCACGACGCGATCGCGCGCCAGGCGGACGAACGCCTTGTCACCCACCGGGTGAAGCTGCCCCGCCAGCGGGTGGAACGCCCCATCCTCCAGGTCACCAAACGCGTCCTCATGGCGCTGCTGGTCCTGGTCGGCACGGCCTTCATCGTCTATCTCGACCGCGACGGCTACACCGACAACTCCGACAAGTCGGTCGATCTGCTCGACGCCTTCTACTACGCGACCGTCACGCTCTCCACCACCGGATACGGCGACATCACCCCGGTCAGTGACGGCGCCCGTCTCACCAACATCTTCCTGATCACGCCTCTGCGCGTGCTCTTCCTGATCATCCTGGTCGGCACCACTCTCGAAGTCCTCACCGAACGGACTCGTGAGGAGTGGCGACTGAACCGCTGGAGGACCGCCTTGCGGGAGCACACCGTTGTCATCGGGTTCGGCACGAAGGGCCGCTCGGCGATCCAGACCGTGTGCGCGACCGGGCTGAAGAAGGAGCAGGTCGTGGTCGTCGACCCCAGCTCCAAGGTGATCGACGCGGCGACGGCGGACGGGTACGCGGGGGTGGTCGGCGATGCCACGCGCAGTGACGTACTGATCCGGGCCGAGGTGCAGCGGGCCCGCCAGATCATCATCGCGACGCAGCGCGACGACACCGCCGTGCTCGTCACGCTGACGGCCCGGCAGCTCAACCGCAAGGCGAAGATCGTGGCCGCCGTGCGGGAGGAGGAGAACGCGCCCCTGCTGAAGCAGTCCGGCGCCGACGCCGTCATCACCAGCGCGAGCGCCGCCGGCCGCCTTCTCGGCCTCTCCGTGCTCAGCCCCAGCGCGGGCATGGTCATGGAGGACCTCATCCAGCAGGGCAGCGGGCTCGACATGACCGAGCGACCTGTCATAAAGGCCGAGGTCGGCAAGGGGGTACGCGAGATCGAGGACCTGGTGGTGAGTGTCGTACGGGGGCATCGGGTGCTCGGCTACGACGATCCGGCCATCGGGAAGCTGCAGTTGACGGACCGCCTGATCACCATCGTGCGGGTCAGCGCGCACAGCCAGATCGCACCGGACATGAGGCCGCTGCCGCAGGACTGAACCCCACGCGGCGGGCTGAATCACCACGTGACGGGCTGTCGGGAGTAGCCTCGCCCGCATGCGAGCGATCACGATTCCTGAACCTGGTGGGCCCGAGGCGCTGGTGTGGGACGAGGTCCCGGACCCCGTGCCCGGCGAGGGCGAAGTGCTGGTCGAGGTGGTGGCGAGCGCGGTCAACCGCGCGGATCTGCTGCAGCGGCAGGGCTTCTACGACCCACCGCCCGGCGCGTCCCCGTACCCCGGGCTCGAATGCTCCGGGCGGGTGGCCGCGCTCGGGCCCGGTACCTCGGGGTGGAACGTGGGGGACGAGGTGTGCGCGCTGCTCGCGGGCGGCGGGTACGCCGAGAAGGTGGTCGTCCCGGCCGGGCAGCTGCTGCCCGTGCCCGAGGGCGTCGACCTCGACAAGGCGGCCGCGCTGCCCGAGGTGTCCTGCACGGTGTGGTCCAACGTCTTCATGATCTCCCACCTGCGCCCCGGCGAGACGCTGCTGGTGCACGGCGGATCGAGCGGGATCGGCACGATGGCGATCCAGCTGGCCAAGGCCGTCGGGGCGAAGGTCGCCGTCACCGCCGGCAGCAAGGCGAAGCTGGACTTCTGCGCGGAACTGGGTGCGGACGTGCTCATCAACTACCGCGAGCAGGACTTCGTCGAGGAGATCAAGGCGGCTACCGGCGGGGCGGGGGCCGACGTGATCCTCGACAACATGGGTGCGAAGTATCTCGACCGCAATGTCACCGCTCTGGCCGCCAACGGGCGTCTCGCGATCATCGGGATGCAGGGCGGGGCCAAGGGGGAGCTGAACATCGGGGCGCTGCTCGGTAAGCGGGGGGCGGTGACCGCGACCTCGCTTCGGGCTCGGCCCGGTGGGGAGAAGGCGGCGATCGTCGCGGCCGTACGGGAGCATGTGTGGCCGTTGATCGCGGGTGGGCATGTGCGGCCGATCGTTCATCAGGAGCTGCCGATGCGGGAGGCCGGGGCGGCGCATCGGGTGTTGGAGGAGAGCAGCCATATCGGGAAGGTGTTGCTCACGCTTCCCTGAGGCCGGGGGCCGGGGGCGGGGGCGCGTTGTCGGGTGCGGCCCGTGAGGGCTTGTTGCGCCGTTCCCCGCGCCCCTGAAGGCGGTGGGGCGTGTGGCTGCGGTTGCCTGGCGCTCCGGATAGAGGCGTCCTTTGCGCCGTTCCCCGCGCCCCTAAAAGCGGTGGGGCGTGTGTGTGGTTGCCTGGCGTCCCGGATAGAGGCGTTCTTTTGCGCCGTTCCCCGCGCCCCTGAAGGCGGTGGGTCGTGTGTGCGCCGTTCTCCGTGTCCCCGGACGGCGGGGGCGTGTTGCGGTGTTCTTCGCGGGTCTAGGAGCCTCAGGGTCTGCGGGTTTTCAGGGACAGGAATGCCAGGCCCAGGCCCAGGCCGATGAGGACCAGGCCTGTGCCCAGGGGGAGGACCTTGAGGGCCGGTTCCGGGGGGTGTACCGGGCGGTCGGCCGCCTCGTGGGCGTCGAGGGGGCGGGCGGATGGCGGAGCGGTGTTGAGGGGGGCTTCGGGTGCGATCGAAGCCTCCTGGGTCTCTGCGCTGTCCGGGTGAGTCGGCGGCGCCTCCCGCCCGGGCCGCTCGCGGCCCTCTCCCGCGCGGCTGCCGGCCCGTGACTCGGCGGGGGCGGGGACGGGCTCGTACGCGGCGGCGTACGGCGTGAACGCGGGGCCCGCCAGCAGAGGCAGCAGCAGGCCGGTCACGCGAAGGGTGCGAAGCCATGGAGTCACGTCGGTGACCCCCTCCCGGTACGGAGGACGGTACGGAGGATCCAAGATCAGCGGCTTCAGCCTCACACGGGGTGTCCGCACCGGCATCCGGAGACCGGACGCCCGGTCACACTCGGTGACAGCCGTGGCGGGCACAGGTGTACGGGGTACAGATCCGGTATGTCGATACGCCATGGCCTGCTGGCGCTCCTGGAGCGCGGTCCCCGCTACGGCTCACGGCTGCGCACCGAGTTCGAGGCGCGCACCGGCTCGACCTGGCCGCTGAACATCGGCCAGGTCTACACGACCCTCGCCCGGCTGGAACGGGACGGCCTGGTCGTACAGCAGGGCGCGGACGAGGCGGGACACGTGCTGTACGCGCTGACGGACGCCGGGCGGGCCGAGCTGCGGTCCTGGTTCCTCCGTCCCGTGGAGCGCTCGAACCTGCCGCGCGACGAACTGGCGATCAAGCTGGCCGTGGCGGTCGGGGCGCCGGGGGCCGACATCCGGGCGATCGTGGAGGGGCAGCGGCGGTATCTCTCGGAGGCCATGCACACGTACACCCGGCTCAGGGCCCGGGCCCTGGCGGAGGCGCCCGCGCACCGGGACGAGGTGGCCCGGCTGTTCGTCCTGGAGCATCTGATCTTCCGTGCGGAGGCCGAGATCCGCTGGCTGGACCACTGCGAGGCCCGGCTGCTGCGACTCGCGGAGGCGGCCGCCACGGAGCCGCCGCCCCCGCCGGCACCGCCCGCCTGACGCGGAGCGCCCGTTCGTACAGGGTGGATCACGCTCTGGAGGGGGCACCACGCTGGTGACGTGTGTGAGTGCGAGAGAATGGCGGCATGGAGATGCCGAGGAACGAGAGGTCGCCGGAGAACCCCCAGATCCTGGTCGTAGGCCAGGACGGGATGGCTCTCGGCGGCGGTGGAGACGAGGACTCCCGTGAGGTCCCGGTGACGGAGATGGTGGAACAGCCGGCCAAGGTCATGCGCATCGGGAGCATGATCAAGCAGCTGCTGGAGGAGGTGCGTGCGGCACCCTTGGACGAGGCGAGCCGGGTACGGCTCAAGGAGATCCACGCCAGCTCGGTGAAGGAGCTGGAGGACGGGCTCGCTCCCGACCTCGTCGATGAACTGGAGCGGCTCTCCCTGCCGTTCACGGACGACGGTATCCCTTCCGACGCCGAACTGCGGATCGCGCAGGCTCAGTTGGTGGGCTGGCTGGAGGGTCTCTTCCACGGGATCCAGACCACCCTGTTCGCCCAGCAGATGGCGGCCAGGGCCCAGTTGGAGCAGATGCGCCGGGCGTTGCCGCCGGGTGCGGGCGGCGAGGAAGAGCTCGTGGACCCGCGGGCGGGCGGCCGTTCGGGCGGTCCGTACCTGTAGGCCGAGCGGTCATGCGGTCATAGGTCATGTGGGCATAGGTCATTTGGGCAGGTGAAAAGGGGCCCGGCAGAGATGCCGGGCCCCTTTCATGCCTTCTCACGCTGCCTCGCTGTCTCGCTGCCTCGCGAGGGGACGGATCAGGCGGGGTTGCCCGTCGACACATAGAGCTGGATCTTGGGCATGCTCTTGGGGTCGACGTCCGACTCAGCCTCGGGGATCTGGGTCATGACCGTGCCCTCGCCGTAGGCGTTCTCGTCCACCGTCTTGGTCTCGTACTGCCAGCCCGCCGCCTGGAAGCACGCCTTCACGGACTCGATGTTCTTGAACTTGAAGTCCGGGACCTTGATCTTGTCCTCGTCGTTGTACGACTCGTCGGGCTCGGTGCACTCGGTCGCGTCGATCTTCTTCGTGGTGTCGGGGCCCTTGTGCCCCGACACCTCCTCGGAAGCCGAGGCACGCGCGCTGTTGGCGGCGTCCGTCTTCTTGTCGTCGTCCCCGCCGCCCATCGTCAGAGCGGCGATCAGCCCGCCGACGGCGAGGAGCGCGACGACGATCGAGCCCACGATCACCGGCATGTTGCTCTTGCGGCCGCCGCCGGGTGCGCCCGCGGACTGGGGCGACATCGTGTACGGCGGCGGGGTCGTCAGACCCTGCTGCGGGGCGTACGCGGAGGTCTGGGGCGTCGGCTGGTAGCCCCCCTGCGACGGATAGCCGTACGAGGGGGTGGGGGCGTGCGCGGGATTCGGTGCCGGGGTCGGCGCGGGCGTCGGCGGTCCGTAGGAGCCCGGCTGGTACGGCGTCTGTACGTTGCCCTGCGGCGCCTGCGCGGAATGGTCGACCGGCGGGAACACCGCCGAGGCCACACCGGCTCCGCTGGACGTCTGCACGCCCGGCACGATGCTCGGGGGCACGGCCTGGACGGACTGGGCCACGCGCAGGCACTCGTCACGCATCGACTCGGCGTTGACGAAACGCTCGTTCGGGTTCTTCTTCAGCGCGCGGGCGATCAGCGCGTCCACGGCCGGCGGCAGCGAGCGGTTGACCGAGGAGGCCGCGACGGGCGTCTCCTGGACGTGCGCGTACGCGATGGCCAGCGGCGAGTCCGCGTCGAACGGCAGGCGCCCGGTGACCAGTTGGAAGAGCATGATACCGACCGAGTACAGGTCGGAGCGGGCGTCGACACCGCGGCCGAGGGCCTGCTCGGGGGAGAGGTACTGCGGAGTGCCGACGACCATGCCGGTCTGGGTCATCGAGGTCACACCGGACTGCATGGCTCGGGCGATGCCGAAGTCCATCACCTTGACCACACCGCGCTTCGTCATCATGACGTTGCCCGGCTTGATGTCGCGGTGGACCAGCCCCATCTCGTGGCTGATCTCCAGAGCGGCCAGCACATCCGCTGTGATCTTCAGCGCCTTGTCGACGGGCATGGCGCCGTACTGCGCGACGTCCTGGTCGAGGACCGAGCCGAGCGGCCGGCCCTCCACGTACTCCATGACGATGTACGGGGTCGGCGCCCCGGAGCCGCCGTCGAGCTGCGTGTCCTCGCCGGTGTCGAAGACCGAGACGATGTTCGTGTGCGTGAGCTTGGCCACCGACTGGGCCTCGCGGCGGAAACGCTCGCGGAAGGCCTGCTCGCGGCCGAGATCGGTGTGCAGTGTCTTGATCGCGACCTGCCGGTCGAGCACCGAGTCGTAGGCGAGGTGCACCGATGCCATGCCGCCCTCGCCGAGCAGGTCGCGCAGCTGGTAGCGCCCGCCGGCGACCGATCGCCCCACGTACCGGCCGTGTGCGCCGTCCTCGCTCATCTTTCTGCGTCCCCCATCGGCAGTGCGCCGTCACGCGGGCGAAAGTTGACTGGTGTGGCTCCCGCGGCCGGTGATCTCTGGTGTTATTCCGGCCAAGTCTGCCGGAGGGCACTGACACGTCAAGCTCGGTGCCCGTTCCGTGACCGTACGCGAAAGAAGAGTCGCGGAAGCGTTACAGGTGCTGTACCGCCGGTACACACAATGTGCACCCGCGGACCGGCCGCGGGTTCCGCGAGCGGGTCCATCACGGACCGGCGTTTCGCGTGGAGGCTGTAGCGTGGCCCGACGGAGACCGTAACAACCACCGCGCGTACTACGTCGACCGGTGCGGACAGAAACGACGGCGAGGACCGATGGCACAGCAGCAGCGCGCTCAGGGCCCGTCCGACCCCGAGGCGACTGGCGGCGGTATGTCAGATGCGCCGGAGTTGTGGGGTAACGGCGGACTGGTCGGGGACGGCCGGTATCGGCTCACCCACAGACTCGGCCGGGGTGGTATGGCCGAGGTGTTCGCGGCCGAGGATGTCCGGCTGGGGCGGACCGTGGCGGTCAAGCTGCTCCGTTCCGACCTGGCCGAGGACCCGGTCTCGAAGGCCCGCTTCACACGCGAGGCCCAGTCGGTCGCGGGCCTCAACCACCATGCGGTGGTGGCGGTGTACGACTCGGGCGAGGACGTCCTCCCCCACCAGGTCGTCCCGTACATCGTGATGGAGCTGGTCGAGGGTCGTACGATCCGCGACCTTCTGATCAACGCCGAGGCCCCGGGGCCCGAGCAGGCGCTGATCATCGTCTCCGGTGTGCTCGAAGCGCTCGCCTACTCGCACCAGCACGGCATCGTCCACCGGGACATCAAGCCCGCGAACGTGATCATCACGGACACCGGTGCGGTGAAGGTGATGGACTTCGGCATCGCGCGCGCCCTGCACGGCGCCCAGTCGACGATGACCCAGACCGGCATGGTCATGGGCACGCCCCAGTACCTGTCTCCGGAGCAGGCGCTCGGCAAGGCGGTCGACCACCGCAGCGACCTGTACGCGACGGGCTGTCTGCTCTACGAACTCCTCGCGCTGCGGCCCCCGTTCACCGGCGAGACGCCGCTGTCGGTGGTCTACCAGCACGTCCAGGACATTCCGGTGCCCCCGTCCGAGGTCTCGGACGCGGTGCCGCCGGAGCTCGACGGCCTGGTCATGCGCTCCCTCGCGAAGGAGCCGGACGACCGGTTCCAGACCGCCGAGGAGATGCGCGGACTCGTCCAGTACGGGCTGCAGATGCTGTACGACCAGGGCGGCCACACCGGCACCTGGAACACCGGCCCGGTGACCGCGCACGAGGGCATGAGCACTCCGGCGCTGGGCCTCGCGGGCGCGGCCGGGCTGCCGCACCCCGGTGACTCGGGCACCGCCCAGATCCCCTCACCGCTCCTGCCCCCGGGCCGGGGCGGAGGCGACGACGGCGGCTTCGAGGGTCACGGCAACCACGGCAGTGGCCGCGGCAAGCTGTGGATCCTCGCCGTCTTCGCGGTGATAGCGATCGCGGCGGGAGTGGCACTGGCGATGAACGGCGGTGGCGGCGGTGGTGGCGGCGGGGGCGACACGAAGACGACGCCGACCGCCTCGGAGACCGAGAAGGACACCACCCCGAGCGAGGACACCTCGGACGAGCCGACGGACGAGCAGACGGACGAGGACACGAGCACGGGCGGCAACTCGGACTACACGCCGTCGTACGAGCCGTCTCCGAGCTACTCGCCCACGCCCACCGAGACGAAGCCCTCGGCCGATCCCACGACCAAGGACCCCACGCCCTCGGAGACGGAGGAGGAGCCGACGCCTTCGGAGGAGGAGCCGACGGAGTCGGAACCGGCGGACGACGGTGGCAACACGAACGGCGAGCCCGGCGCCGAGGGCTGATCCGTCCGCCCCTGGACCACCGGTGCCGGCCGCCGCGCACCGCACGAACGTCCCACGCGCGCGTGGAGCCCGAAAACGGCTCCACGCGCGCGTGTCTGTCCGGGGCCGGACGAACGGAGCCTCACCCCACGAACGCCTCGCACACCGCGTCGTACTCCCGTGTCCACCACACCGCCAGCGCGGAGGCCGCGGGGAACTGCGGGTCGGCCCGGGTGTCCCCGCGTTCGTAGTGCCAGCGCAGTATCCAGAAGTCGTTGAGACGCTCCCACCACACCCGGTGCACGGCGGCCGACAGTTCGGACGGGGTGGCCCGGGCGGAGCGGCGGTACGCGCGCGCGTAGGCCCGTACCTTCGTCAGGTCGAGCGTGCCGGCGGGGCGTACGAAGAAGATCACGGCGGCGCGCACCGCCTCCTCGGCCTGCGGCTGGACGCCGAGCCGGTCCCAGTCGACGATCGCGGCCGGGGCACTTCCTTTGTAGAGCACGTTGAACGGGTGGAAGTCCCCGTGCACCCAGCCCACCGAGCCGCCTCGCGGGGGCAGCCGGTCCGCGTGCCGTTCCAGGAGGGTGCGCCGCTCCAGGAGGCGGTGGCGGGCCAGTTCGTCGAAGGTGTCGGCCGGGCGGTGGCGGCGTACCCGCGCGAGCAGGTCGTCGATGAGCGCGAAGGTGTCCCCGGGGTCGGCGCTCTCGGCGCGTTCCTCGGACTCCCGTGGCGGCATCACCCGTTCCAGGGACGCGTGGACGACGCCCAGGAGGGCGCCGAGGCGGCGGCACTGCTCGGGGGTGAGCTGGGCGCCGCCGCGGTGCCGTCCGTCGATCCAGGGGTGCAGGGCGTACGCGTGGCCGCCGATCACGGCGACCGTGCGGCCGTCCGTCCCGGTCAGTGGCGGGGCCACCGGGACGCCCAGGTCGGCGAGCCGCTGGGTCGCGCGGTGCTGGCGGGCGATCGCCGCGGGGTCGGCCGTCTCGGGGTCGAAGTGGTGCTTGAGGAAGTACCGGCCCCGGGTGGTGGCGAGCCGGTAGCCGCGGTTGAGCAGCCCCTGGTCGACGGGTTCGCAGGCCAGCGGTGCCCCGGCGGCGTACCGGCGCAGCAGGGCGCCCAGCGGAGGTACGGGGGAGGGAGCGGGCGGGACAACTGAGCGCGGCACGCGCCAGATGTTAGGGCACCGGAGGAACCCTCCGTATCGTGCTCATTACTTATTGTGCTCGTTCGGGTGCGTGGCGCTTGCGGTGATGCCCAGGGAGTGCACGGTGGCCAGACTCGGGGCGATCTCCAGATAGACGGCCTCGAAAGGGCTGCCGTCCACGCGCAGCGGGCCGGGGCCGAAGCGTTCGAGCTGGGCGTCGGTCGGCTCGGCGCTCTCGCACCACCCGACGATGTGGACGGACCACCTCTCCGTGCCCACGGGGGCGGAAGCGAGGTTGTCCGCGCCGTACGCGACGACACTGCCCGCGCACACCCGGTGGTGGCCGTGGCCCTTGTGCATCCTCAGCAGGAGGCGGTCGGCCACGACGATATGGCGGGCCGGTGCCAGGAAGGGCAGTGCGCGCACGCTGGCCGCCACCCGGCCGTGCGCGACGCGGCCGAGCAGGCCGGCGGCGATGTGCTGGTCGGTCGGCATGCCCCCAATCTGCGGGATCCGGGGCGGCCGGGAGAAGGGGCGCCGGGCCCCCGCACGCGGGCCGTAGGTCCCGTTCCCCGCCCTGTGTGGCCCTTCAGCTCACTGCTGACGGCCCGCCTGCATCCGGGCCACATAGGCGGCGGCCTGCGCGCGCCGCTCCATGCCGAGTTTGGCCAGCAGGCTGGAGACGTAGTTCTTGATCGTCTTCTCGGCGAGATGCAGCCGTTCGCCGATCACGCGATTGGTGAGCCCCTCACCGATCAGGTCGAGGATCTTGCGCTCCTGGTCGGTGAGCTTGGCGAGCCTGGCGTCGCCCTTGGGGCTGCCGCCGTCGCGCAGCCGCTCCAGGACGCGGGCGGTCGCCTCCGGGTCGAGCAGCGACTTGCCGGCCGCCACGTCACGGATCGCCGAGAGCAGTTCGTCGCCGCGGATCGCCTTGAGCGCGTAGCCCGAGGCGCCCGCCATGATCGCGTCGAAGAGGGCCTCGTCGTCGGCGTAGGAGGTCAGCATCAGGCACTTGATCGACTCGTCCTTGGAGCGGATCTCGCGGCAGACCTCCACTCCGCTGCCGTCCGGCAGCCTGACGTCCAGGACGGCGACGTCGGGGCGCGTGGCCGGAATTCGCGCCAGCGCGTCGGCGGCCGTACCGGCCTCGCCGACCACCTCGATGTCGTCCTCCATCGAGAGCAGCTCGTGAACTCCCCGGCGGACCACTTCATGGTCGTCGAGAAGAAAAACAGTGATTTTTCCCGCTTCGCGCACGGAGCCAGTCTCACACACGATCTTTCCGCTTGCGCCAGTCGAGCCCTTCCCGTCCCCGGGGTGACCGGGATAACGTGCCGGTGTTCCGGCCCCCTGCCAGGCTGTTACCAGTGCTGTGACCAGCGACTGTTCCCGACGCGTGCGACTTAGTTGGAAGTCCGAGTGAAAAGTACTTGGAACTCCGAGCAAAAACGCAGGTCAGGAGGGGTTTCACAGAAATGTGAAGCACTGGGTAACGTGCTTGTTGCAGGGCGCTCGCCGGGGCACCTGTCACGCCTGTTCCCGGCCGAGGGCACCCACCCCGTGCACGGGTACGAGGACCAGGCGAGCCGCTCCCCCGGCTCTCGACGAGCGGGGGGAACCCCAGTTCCCGGCAACCCCGGGGGCCGGACCGACGGAGGAGCACACGTGACCGTGGAGAGCACTGCCGCGCGCAAGCCGCGACGCAGCGCCGGTACCAAGCGCACCGCTGCGAAGAAGCCGCCGGGCGCCCAGCCGGACCTCGTACAGCTGCTGACCCCCGAGGGGAAGCGCGTCAAGAATGGCGAATATGACGCGTACGTAGCGGACATCACCCCCGAAGAGCTGCGCGGGCTCTACCGCGACATGGTGCTCACCCGGCGCTTCGACGCCGAGGCCACCTCCCTGCAGCGCCAGGGCGAGCTGGGCCTGTGGGCCTCGCTGCTCGGCCAGGAGGCCGCCCAGATCGGCTCCGGGCGGGCCACCCGCGAGGACGACTACGTCTTCCCGACCTACCGCGAGCACGGCGTCGCCTGGTGCCGCGGCGTCGACCCGGCCAACCTGCTCGGCATGTTCCGCGGCGTGAACAACGGCGGCTGGGACCCGAACAGCAACAACTTCCACCTGTACACGATCGTCATCGGCTCCCAGACGCTGCACGCCACCGGCTACGCCATGGGCATCGCCAAGGACGGCGCCGACTCGGCCGTGATCGCGTACTTCGGGGACGGCGCCTCCAGCCAGGGCGACGTCGCTGAATCGTTCACCTTCTCCGCGGTCTACAACGCGCCCGTCGTGTTCTTCTGCCAGAACAACCAGTGGGCCATCTCCGAGCCCACCGAGCGCCAGACCCGCGTCCCGCTCTACCAGCGCGCGCAGGGGTACGGCTTCCCGGGCGTCCGCGTCGACGGCAACGACGTCCTCGCCTGCCTCGCCGTCACGAAGTGGGCGCTGGAGCGGGCCCGCCGGGGCGAGGGGCCGACCCTCGTCGAGGCGTTCACGTACCGCATGGGCGCCCACACCACCTCCGACGACCCGACCAAGTACCGGGCCGACGAGGAGCGCGAGGCCTGGGAGGTGAAGGACCCGATCCTTCGCCTGCGCACGTACCTGGAGGCCTCAAACCACGCGGACGAGGGATTCTTCGCGGAACTCGAAGCCGAGAGCGAGGCGTTGGGCAAACGAGTACGCGAAGTCGTCCGCGCCATGCCGGACCCGGACCGCTTCGCCATCTTCGAGAACGCGTACGCGGACGGGCACGCGCTCGTCGACGAGGAGCGGGCCCAGTTCGCCGCCTACCAGGCGTCGTTCGCCGATGAAGGGGAGGGCAAGTAGCGATGACAGCGGAAAAGATGGCGCTGGCCAAGGCGATCAACGAATCGCTGCGCACGGCCCTCGACGCGGACCCCAAGGTCCTGATCATGGGTGAGGACGTCGGCAAGCTCGGCGGCGTGTTCCGGGTGACGGACGGACTGCAGAAGGACTTCGGCGAGGAGCGGGTCATCGACACCCCGCTCGCCGAGTCGGGCATCGTCGGCACCGCGATCGGTCTCGCGCTGCGCGGCTACCGCCCGGTGGTGGAGATCCAGTTCGACGGATTCGTCTTCCCGGCGTACGACCAGATCGTCACGCAGCTCGCGAAGATGCACGCGCGGGCGCTCGGCAAGATCAAGCTCCCCGTCGTCATCCGCATTCCGTACGGCGGCGGCATCGGCGCGGTCGAGCACCACTCCGAGTCCCCCGAGGCGCTCTTCGCGCACGTGGCGGGCCTGAAGGTGGTCTCTCCGTCGAACGCGGGCGACGCCTACTGGATGATGCAGCAGGCCATCCACAGCGACGACCCGGTGATCTTCTTCGAGCCGAAGCGGCGCTACTGGGACAAGTCCGAGGTGAACCGCGAGGCGATCCCCGGGCCGCTGCACAAGGCGCGCGTGGTCCGCGAGGGCACCGATCTGACGCTGGCCGCGTACGGGCCGATGGTGAAGGTCTGCCAGGAGGCAGCGGCGGCAGCGGAGGAAGAGGGCAAGTCCCTCGAAGTGCTGGACCTGCGGTCGATGTCCCCGATCGACTTCGACGCCGTCCAGGCCTCGGTCGAGAAGACCCGCCACCTGGTCGTGGTGCACGAGGCGCCGGTCTTCCTGGGGACGGGCGCGGAGATCGCGGCCCGGATCACCGAGCGGTGCTTCTACCACCTGGAGGCGCCGGTGCTGCGGGTCGGCGGCTATCACGCCCCGTATCCGCCGGCCCGCCTGGAGGACGAGTACCTGCCGGGCCTGGACCGGGTGCTCGACGCCGTCGACCGCTCGCTGGCGTACTGAGGAGAAGGTCGTGACGACGATGACTGAAACGGCCTCGGGACTGCGCGAGTTCAAGATGCCCGATGTGGGCGAGGGCCTGACCGAGGCGGAGATCCTCAAGTGGTACGTCCAGCCCGGTGACACGGTGACCGACGGGCAGGTGGTCTGCGAGGTCGAGACCGCCAAGGCCGCCGTCGAGCTGCCGATCCCCTACGACGGGGTGGTGCACGAGCTGCGCTTCCCCGAGGGGACGACGGTGGACGTCGGCCAGGTGATCATCGCGGTGGACGTGGGCGGCGGAGCCGCTCCGGTCACCCCGGCCGCCCCGGCAGCTCAGGCCGAGGCACCGGCTCCGTCCCAGGCACCGACGGTGACGGCTCCGACGGCTCCTGCGATGGCCCCGGCGGTACCCGCGGCTCCCTCCGGGGAGGCCGATGGCACCACGGCGGAGCCCGAGCCGGAGGGCCGCAAGCCGGTCCTCGTCGGGTACGGGGTGTCGGTGGCCTCCACCAAGCGCCGCCCGCGCAGGGGTGTGCCGGCCCAGCAGCCGGAGGTGGCCGCGGCCGCCGCGGCCGTCAACAGCGAGCTGAACGGACACGCGGCTCCCGCGGCCCGTCCGCTGGCCAAGCCTCCGGTGCGCAAGCTCGCCAAGGACCTCGGGGTCGATCTGGCGGCGGTCACGCCCTCCGGTCCGGACGGGATCATCACCCGCGAGGACGTGCACGCGGCGGTGGCCCCTGCTCCGGCCTCCGTCCAGGAACCCGTGGTCACCGCGGCGCCCGCCGTGGCGGCTCCCGTCAGTGCCCCGGCGGCGGCTGCGATCGCGGCTCCGGCCGTTTCGTACGACGGTGTGCGGGAGACCCGGGTCCCGGTCAAGGGGGTCCGCAAGGCGATCGCGGCCGCGATGGTCGGCTCGGCGTTCACCGCGCCGCATGTCACCGAGTTCGTCACGGTCGACGTGACGCGCACGATGAAGCTGGTCGAGGAGCTCAAGCGGTCCGACGAGTACGGGATGCAGGGGCTGCGGGTGAACCCGCTGCTGCTGATCGCCAAGGCCCTGCTGGTCGCCATCAAGCGCCATCCGGACGTCAACGCCTCATGGGACGAGGCCAATCAGGAGATCGTGCGGAAGCACTATGTGAACCTGGGCATCGCGGCGGCCACGCCTCGCGGTCTGATCGTCCCGAACATCAAGGACGCCCACGCCAAGACGCTTCCGCAGCTCGCGGAGGCGCTGGGGGAGCTGGTCGGCACCGCTCGCGAGGGGCGTACGTCGCCGGCGGCCATGCAGGGCGGGACGGTGACGATCACGAACGTCGGGGTGTTCGGGGTCGACACGGGCACGCCGATCCTCAACCCCGGTGAGTCCGCGATTCTCGCCGTCGGCTCGATCAAGCTGCAGCCGTGGGTGCACAAGGGGAAGGTCAAGCCCCGCCAGGTCACGACCCTTGCGCTGTCCTTCGACCATCGGGTGGTCGACGGGGAGCTGGGTTCCAAGGTGCTTGCGGATGTGGCGGCGGTCCTTGAGCAGCCGAAGCGGTTGATCACCTGGGGGTAGGTGCGCCTGCGGACCGGCGGGGGCCGGCTGCGCAGTTCCCCGCGCCCTTGGAGGCCAAGAAGCGCGCCGTTCTTCGCGCCCCTGAAAGCAAAAGATTGCGCCGTTCCCCGCGCCCCTGAAAAGGGGCGCGGGGAACGGCGCAATCTGTTGAGCTTGTTGGTTACTTGGCGAAGCCGTAGGTCATGAGCTTCTTCGCGTCAGACTCGCGCGCCGAGATCGACGTGGAGGCGAGAACCGTACCGATCACGGTCTTGCCGTTGCGCGTCGCGGCGAAGACCAGGCAGTACTTGGCCTCCGGTCCGGACCCGGTCTTCACGCCTATCGAGCCGGAGTAGCTGCTGAGCAGACCGTTGGTGTTGGTCCACGCGGCCATCGTGCGGGTGCTGCCGGTCTTCGTGATGGTCTTCGCCGTGTACTTCTTCGTTTTCACGATCGCGCGGAAGTTGGCGCTCTTCATCGCGCTGCTGGCGATCTTCGTGAGGTCACGCGGCGTCGAGTAGTTCGAGCCGTTGCCGATGCCGTCGAACGAGTCGAACTTGGTGTTCGTCAGGCCCAGGTCCTTGGCCTGCTTGTTCATCTTGCCGATGAACGACTTCACTCGGGCGGCACGCGTCGACCCGGCTCCGAACTTGTCGGCGAGGGCGTACGCCGCGTCGCAGCCGGACGGCAGCATGAGGCCGTACAGCAGCTGGCGGACGGTGACCTTGTCGCCGACGATCAGGCGGGCCGACGACGCGGTGTTCCTGACGATGTAGTCGCTGTACGCCTTCTGGATGGTGACCTTGGCGTCCAGGTTGAGGTTCGGCTGGGACAGCACGACCTTCGCGGTCATGATCTTGGTTGTGGAACCGGTGGAGCGGCGCGTGTCCGCCGCCTTGGTGTAGAGCGACGTGCCCGTGCCGTTGTTCATCACGAAGCCGCCCTTGGCGGCGATCGTGGGCTTCGTGAGGGCCTGCGCGGGCGCCGTACCGAGGGCTCCGGTCGCGAGCACGGCTCCGGTGGTGAAGACCACTGCGGCAGCTCTGCGGACGCGCATACCCGTTATGGCGGTTGTCAAGTCGATTACCCCGATTACGTTGGAAACACCGAACTGGTGTCAAATGCCCCAAGAGAGCGCCGACTTGGCTGTGGCGCCTTCTCTTCAGACACACGAGTAGCACAAAAGGATGTGCAGTTCCTGAGCCGGGGTGCCCCTTTTTACCTCGTCCATATCCTGGACCGTCCGAGACGATGCGTACGTGTTGTATCTATGCTGTGCGCATGCCTTCCGCCCCGTCCCCCGCCGTGAAGTCGCCACCCGCCGCCGAGCGCGTATACGCGCACGTCAAACGGGCCGTACTGGAACGGCGCTACGAGGGCGGGACCCTGCTCACCGAGGGCGAGCTGGCCGACGCCGTCGGGGTCTCGCGGACGCCGGTGCGCGAGGCGCTGCTCAAACTGGAAGTCGAAGGGCTGATCCGGCTCTACCCGAAAAAGGGAGCCCTCGTCCTGCCCGTCTCCGCGCAGGAGATCGCGGACGTGGTGGAGACCCGGCAGCTCGTCGAGGCGCACGCGATCCGCAAGGCGGTGCCGGCCTCGCCCGCGCTGATCGAGCGTCTGACCGAACTCCTCGCCGAGCAGCAGGAACAGGCCGCCGCCGGTGACCTGGCCGGAGCCGCCGTCACCGACCGCTGCTTCCACGCCGAGATCGTCCGCAGCGGGGGCAACGAGATCCTCTCCCGCCTCTACGACCAACTGCGCGACCGGCAGCTGAGGATGGGCGTCGCCGTGATGCACGCCCACCCCGACCGGATCACCAAGACGCTCACCGAGCACCAGGAGATCCTCGACGCCCTGCGCTCCGGCGACGCCGAGGCGGCGGTCGGTCTGGTCCACCGCCATGTCAGCTGGTTCTCCAACCTGGCCCGGGGAGACGTCCGATGAGCTCGTCCTCGTCGTCGTCCTCGTCGTCCTCACTGAGCCTCCCCGGGGATCCGCCGGGTGGGCGCAGGGCCGTCACGGTCTGGTCCGTCGGCGTCTCCGTCTACTTCGTCGCGGTCATCTTCCGCACCTCGCTGGGCGTGGCGGGTCTCGACGCGGCCGACCGCTTCCACGTCAACGCCTCCGCGCTCTCGACCTTCTCGATCCTCCAGCTCCTCGTCTACGCGGGCATGCAGATACCCGTCGGCCTGATGGTCGACCGGCTGGGCACGAAGAAGGTGCTGACCTTCGGCGTCGTGCTGTTCACGATCGGACAGCTGGGCTTCGCGTTCTCACCGACGTACGGGACGGCGCTGGCCTCGCGCGCGCTGCTCGGGTGCGGTGACGCGATGACGTTCATCAGCGTGCTGCGGCTCGGCTCGCGCTGGTTCCCGGCCCGGCGCGGACCGATGGTCGCGCAGCTCGCCGGTCTGGTGGGCATGGCGGGCAACCTCGTCTCCACGCTCGTACTGGCCCGGCTGCTGCACGGAGTCGGCTGGACGGCCGCGTTCGCGGGCAGCTCGGTCGCCGGTGTCGTCGTACTCGTCCTGATGCTGGCGTTCCTCAAGGACCACCCCGAGGGCCACGAGCCCGAGCCGTTCCCGCACCGGGGAGCCGCCTACGTACGCCGTCAGATCGCGGCGTCCTGGCGGGAGCCCGGCACCCGGCTCGGGCTCTGGGTGCACTTCACGACCCAGTTCCCGGCGATGGTGTTCCTGCTGCTGTGGGGGCTGCCGTTCCTCGTCGAGGCGCAGGGCCTGTCCCGGGCGACGGCCGGCGAACTCCTCACCCTCGTCGTGCTCTCCAACATGCTGACAGGCCTGGTGTACGGGCAGATCGTCGCCCGGCACCACGGGGCGCGGCTTCCGCTGGCGCTCGGTACGGTCCTGTCGACGGCCGTCATGTGGGCCGCCACGCTCGCGTATCCCGCCGATCACGCGCCGATGTGGCTGCTGATCGTGCTGTGTGTCGTTCTCGGTGCGTGCGGGCCCGCTTCGATGATCGGGTTCGACTTCGCGCGGCCCGCGAATCCGCCCGAGCGGCAGGGGACCGCGTCCGGGATCACCAACATGGGTGGGTTCGTCGCGTCCATGACGACGTTGTTCGCGGTGGGGGTGCTGCTGGATGCCACCGGGGGGAGTTACACCGTTGCCTTCTCGGCGGTGTTCGTGCTGCAGGCGCTCGGGCTGAGCCAGATCCTGCGGTTGCGGAAGCCGGCGGCTCGGCGGGAGCGGGAGCGGTTGGTGGCGAGTCGGGTGGAGACGGTGCATGTGCCGGCGTAGCCGGTGGGTGTGCGGGGGCCTTTTTTCGCCCCCGCCGCCCCTACCCTTCCCCTCACTGCATGGGGGCTGCGCCCCCTCGCCCCCTTTGTCCTCAAACGCCGGACGGGCTGAACGAAGACCGGCTACGGCGTGACCGTGAAGTGGTGGAGGATTGCTGCCGTCAGGTCCGGGTCGCCCTCTGTTTTGAGGCGGTCCGCGACCGCTTCCGGGGTCACCCGGCCGCAGGCCAGGCGGTAGTAGGTCTCCCAGTCGAGGGCGAGGGTGGCGGCCGGCCCGAGGGAGGGGGAACCGTCTATCGAGCCGACACCGTCGGCGTCGACGCGGACCGTGCGCAGGAACTCGACGGGTCCGTGGACGTCGAAGACGACCGCCGAATTCGCCGGTGCGCCCGCGTCCTTGGCCACCACCTTGGGGAGCCTGCTGAGCAGCACGTCGCGCGCGACGTACGCACCCGGGGAGTCGAGGTTGCCCGGCCTGCCGAGGGTGACGCGCAGGTCCTGCTCGTGCACCCAGAGGTCGAACGCCCGGTTGCGCATGGACTCTTCGAGGGTGACCTCGGTGCCGAGGGGTCCGCGTACCAGGGTGTCGGGCTGCCGCGACTCGTTACGCAGCTGACGGTTGCGGCGGATGATCGTGTACTCCAGCTCGGAGGTCATCTCCGGAGCGGTGTGGTGACGGCGGACGTCGACCTGCATTTCCATGTACCGCTGGTGCTCGTTCGTCACGTGGTACAGGTCGCGGGGCAGCGTGTGGATCGGCCGGGGATCGCCCAGCGCCTCGCAGTCGAGGCCGATCACATGGGAGACGATGTCGCGCACCGACCAGCCGGGGCATGGAGTCCGCCGATTCCATTCACCCTCCACCAGCGGCGACACCAGATCGGATATCGCGTCGATGGAGTGCGTCCAGGCGTCGGCGTAGGACTGAAGGCTGGGATGCAGACTCACGGAACGGGACCCCTCGGGCGGTTGGGCGCGGGCAGTACACAGGCTGCGGGTGTCTTGGGACGCTAAGTTACGCTGCTGTGAGGCACCCCGGCAGTGCTTTCGTGTGACGATCGTAGGCCCGTATCAAAGGCTCGAATGCCAGGACGGTGGTAGTGTGCGCGCCTCTCTCCTCCAGATCGACGTCGACGAGGCCGAATCGGTCGACGCCCGCAGGCAGCGAGTCGCCTCGCTGGTACGCCGACAGACCGCTTCCGACCTGGTGATCCTGCCCGAACTCTGGACGACGGGCGCCTTCGCGTACGAATCGTTCGGCACCGAGGCCGAGTCGCTCGACGGGCCCACGTACGAGGTGATGGCCAAGGCGGCGAGCGACGCGGGGGTGTGGCTGCACGCGGGATCGATTCCCGAACGGGTGACGGGCGGGGGTCTGTACAACACCTCTCTCGTCTTCTCCCCCTCCGGTGACCTCGCCGCCACGTACCGCAAGATCCACCGCTTCGGCTTCGACAAGGGTGAGGCCGTGCTGATGGGCGCCGGCTCGGAGCTGGTCACCGTCCGGCTGCCCGAGACAACCGTCGGGCTGGCTACTTGCTACGACCTCCGCTTCCCCGAGCTGTTCCGGGGGCTCGTCGACGCCGGGGCCGAGACGCTCGTCGTCTCCGCGGGGTGGCCCGAGCGGCGGCGCTCGCACTGGACGCTGCTCGCTCAGGCGCGGGCCGTCGAGGATCAGGCGTATGTGCTCGCCTGTGGAACGGCCGGGGCGCATGCGGGGGTTCCGCAGGCCGGTCACTCGATCGTGGTTGATCCGTGGGGTGAGGTTCTCGCTGAGGCGGGGGGTGGCGAGGAGGTCCTCACGGTGGAGTTCGACCCGTCGAAGGTGGCGGCGACGCGGGAGCAGTTCCCCGCGCTGAAGGACCGGGCGCTGGGGGTTGCGACGCCGCGGCGGTGAGGCGGGCGTTCTCCTCGCCCCCGCCGCCCCTACCCTCCCCCCATCGTCCCTGTCATGGGGGCTGCGCCCCCTTGCCCCCTGATCGCGCTGACGCGCTCGTCCTCGAACGCCGGACGGGCTGAAGAGTGCCGCCCGTCCAGCGACATCTCAGCCCGTCCGGCGTTTGAGGAGCGGGGGTTCGGGGGCAGCGCCCCCGAGTACGGGACGGGTAGGGGCGGCGGGGGAAATGCACTGTCAGTCCGACTCGGACTCCCGCTCCGCCAAGTGGATCACGCAGACCGCCACCGCGATCAGCAGCGCCGGATCCGCGTCGTCGCGTACGACCTCGACGCCGTACGTCTCCCGCACCCGCAGCCACCGGCGCGAGATGAGTGCGAGCAGTTCGCCGTCGTACTCGACCACGAACTCCCGGTCGAGGATCTTGCCGCTGACGTCGAGCTCGGTACCGTCCGCCAGCGCGACCCGGTAGTGGTTGCGCAGCAGCGACAGCCGTTTGCGGCGGATGGTCGCCAGCAGCTCGCCGTCCCGCTCGACGACCATCGTGTCCCGCAGGGCGAGCATCTTCTTGTGGATGTCGATCAGCACGCGCCCCTGCCGGTCCTTCAGCTCGAAGGTGTCCCGCAGCCGCATCGCCTTGCCGTCGACGAGGTAGGCCTTGCGGCCCTGTTCGTCCTCGATCCAGTAGTCGTCACCGATACCCAGGAGCCGGTCGCGTACGAGGAATTTCATGCTCTTAGCGCTTCCCCGGCGGAGGGTCCGAAACGCCGCCGGTAGGCCGTCGGGCTGAGTCCCGTCTCGCGGCGCAGCCGTACGCGCAGGTTGGCGGCGGTGCCGAGGCCGCTGCGCCGCGCCACGATGTCGAGCCGTTCCTCGCCACGTTCGATGAGCCGGCAGGCCAGCGCCACTCGCTCGGCCGTCAGCCACGCCAGCGGGGTCGTACCGAGCTGGGCCTGGAAACGGCGGTGCAGCGTGGCCGGGCTGACCGCCGCGCGCGTCGCGAGGTCCGTGACCGTCAAGGGCTCGCTGATCCGTTCGCCGGCCCAGGCGAGGAGCGGCGCCAGTGACTCGTCGGGTATGTCGGGGAGCGGTCGTTCGATGAACTGCCGCTGGCCGCCGTCGCGGTGGGCGGCGAAGAGGAGCCGCCGGGACACGGCGTTTGCGATCTCGGCGCCGTGGTCGCGCCGGACGATGTACAGCCCGAGGTCGAGGGCCGCCGCGCTGCCCGCCGCCGTCAGTACGTCCCCCTCGTCCACGAACAGGACGTCCGGCTCCAGGAGGACCTTCGGGTGCAGCTCACGGAAGAGGTCGGCCCAGTGCCAGTGGGTGGTGGCCCGGCGCCCGTCCAGGATCCCGGCCTCGGCGAGCGCGAAGCTGCCGGTGCACAGGCTCACGACGCGGGCGCCCCGCGCGTGGGCGCGCCGGACGGCGTCGAGGACGGCCTCGCCGCGCGGTACGACGTTGTCGGGGCGGCCGGGGACGACGAGGGTGTCCGCGGTGTCCGCCGCTTCGAGCCCGGGCACCCCGCTCAGCGTGAAGAAGCCGTGGTTCATCCGGATCTCGGGGGTGGGCGTGCAGAGCGTCAGCTCGTAGAGGGGTACCGGAAGCCCGAGTTCGGGGCGGGGCAGGCCGAACAGCTCGGTCGCGATCCCGACCTCGAAGGGGTTGGTGCCCTCGTCGACGATCACGGCGACGCGGTGCGCGGACCGGTGCGCGGGCCGGTGCGCGGGCCGGTGCGAGGATCCATGCGGCATGTGCGATTTCTAGCACTCGTCCGAGCCGTGCGCCATCGCCGACGATGACGGTATGAGCGCACCCACGGAACCTGTCGCCCTGTCCGCCGCCCTGGCCTCGTTCACCGAGCGGTGGAGTCCTCGTATCGTCACCGCCGTCAACGACTACGACGTCCGCGTGGCCAAGGTCGAGGGTGAACACCTCTGGCACGTTCACGACCACACCGACGAGTTCTTCCTGGTCCTGGACGGCGAACTGCACATCGCGCTGCGCGAAGCGGCCGGCGAGCGCACGGTCGTCCTGCCCAGGGGCAGTGTCTTCACGGTCCCGCGCGGCACGGAGCACAAACCGTACGCCCCCGTACCGACCGAGATCCTGCTCCTCGAACCCACCGGGACGTCCACGGTCGGGGACCGCCACGACGAGGTGCCGGATCATGTGGACGTGACGACGGGGCATGCGTTGCGCTGAGCCGTCACCGACGTTTCACTGCCGTGAGCAGCGCGTTCAGGGCGGCGGGGGTGGGCGAGAGGATTGCGTCCGGGGTGTCGCTCTCGCGGAGGTGGAGGGTGGCGGGGGTGGCGGATATCTCCAGGCAGTCCTCATCGCCACCGCCCCCGGAGAACGACGACTTCTGCCAGTGGACATCGGAAGACATAGGGGGCCTTTCAGAGTTCTTGGGTGATACGGCGGATGAGGTCGAGCGAAGCGTCCTGTGGGTCGGCGGCGCTGTCAACGCGTTCCCAGCGGGCTCTGTAGCGGTGCAGTTGGGCGGGGTCGTCTATGAAAACGGCTCCGTGTGTGGAGTCGAGTTGCACGGTGTCCAGTTGAGGGACGGATCCGCCGACGTACTGCATGGCATGCCCCGCACCTGCGAAACCGTCGACAGTGAAGGGGATGACGCGGATCGAGACGCTGTCCCTCTCGGCCACATGGACGATGTGCTCAAGCTGAGTTCGGGCTACGTTTCCGCCACCGACAAGCATGCGTAGCGCCGCCTCGTGGATGATGACGTCATAGGGCGTTCCGGTGTCGAGCACCTGCTGGCGCCGCATCCGGAACGTGACGCGAGCCTCTCGATCAACCTCTGGAAGATCAGGTTCCACGAAGATCGATGCCGCGCGCACGTGTTCTTCGGTCTGCAGGACGCCGGGGATGTGCACAACCTGGAACGTCCGCACGTACGACGCGTGATGTTCCAGCTCGGCAAGGTCGGGGGCCGCAGGAGGCAGAATGCCGCGGTACTCCTCCCACCAGCCCTGTCCCTGGGTGTTCGCCATCTCCGCCAGCGCGTCGACGAGTTGGGCATCGTCGCATGCGTAGATGTGAGCGAGTCTGCGCAGCCGCGCTTCGCTGATGCCGTTCTTCCCGGCCTCGATGTTGCTGATCTGCGCCTGGCTCGTGCCGAGGAGCCCGGCCGCGTCGCGGGACACCACACCTGCGGCCTCGCGCAGTCTGCGCAGCTCAGCACCAATACGCAGCTGCCGCGCGGTGGGGGCTGTCCTCGGTGGCATGGCGTCTTCCCTATCACGTGAGGGTGCAGTTCTTCCGACGAGGTTGCGTGGGTGTAATTATCACCGCTACCGTCGTCATCGTACTCACGGAGAGTGCCCATGTGGTCACTCATCCGCAGCTCCCGCACGCCGAAACCCCGTTGGAAGCGCCACCCCGGCCGGTCGACCCCGGGGCGCCGGACAGCAACGCGGCCGGGTCTGCGTGAACCCCTCACCCCTCACCGGAGTCGATGCCCCATGCCCTCGTACACCCTCATCTGCCCACCTCGCGAGACCTCCCCCCACATCGCCCGCGAGTTCGTCGCCACCGTCCTGCGCGTCCTGGAACTGGACCGCGGCCTTGTGGACGACGCGATCCTCTGTACCTCCGAACTCGTCACCAACGCCTGCGTACACGCCAAAGGCGACGGCACCGTGCTGTGGCTGGCGGTGGAGGAGGGGAAGGTGCGGGTGGTGGTGTACGACGGGGACGAGAACCCGCCGGTGATGAGGGAACTGTCGGCCGAGTCGTGGGAGCGGGGCGGTGGCCGGGGCCTGTATCTGGTGGACAGCCTCACGGAGGGCCGCTGGGGCCACGGTCCGGACATCCTTTACGGCGGGCAGACCCACCCGGAGGGCAAGGCGGTCTGGTTCGACCTGTCCGTCCCGCGTCCGGCGGCACCATGACCGCGCGACGGCGACGGCGACGGCGACGGAGGGAGCGGGGGCCGGAACCGATCGGCCCACCCGCCCCACCCGCCCCGCCCCGGACATACCGCGGCGACCTGACTCATCCCGGTCGACGCGAAGTCGCCTCGGGTGACGGATATCAGGTGCCGGATCAGGTGACGCGTGCGGCCGTCAGCCGCCGTAGCCGTCGCTGTAGCCGCTGTGGCGACGGTCGTCGACCACCGTCGTGGTGGTGGTCGGCGGCGCTACGACGGCCCTCCGACGCTTGGAGATGCTGACGAAGGTCGCCACGCCGATCAGGCCGACGATCATGAAGATGACGCCGACCAGGTCGAGGTTGACCCCCTGCATGTCCCAGTCGGTCGCGAAGGTGAGGATCGCCCCTGCGGCGATCAGAATGATGCATCCGCCCAGGCCCATGGATGTCGCCTCCTGTTGCGCACGGTCTCGTGCCGGGCCCGGAGACCGTACGTCCCCGGGCCCAGTGCGGGTACCCGGACCCGGCGCCTCCATGCAGGGGCGGACGGGACGTCAGGGAAGCGACCCGTGGGCTGATTCGTTGACCGGACCCGCCAGTTGGGGACTTCCTTAGCCCTCCAGGAACGCCACCAGTGCGTTCGCCAGCAGGAACGGGTCGTCCGCGCCGCACAGTTCGCGGGCGCTGTGCATCGACAGGATGGCCACGCCGATGTCGACCGTCTTGATGCCGTGGCGGGCCGCCGTGATGGGGCCGATGGTCGTGCCGCAGGGCATGGAGTTGTTGGAGACGAAGGTCTGGAAGGGCACTCCGGCCTTGTCGCAGGCCGTGGCGAAGACCGCGCGGCCCGAACCGTCCGTGGCGTAGCGGTTGTTGACGTTCACCTTGAGGATCGGGCCCTTGCCCGCGCGCGGGTGGTGCGTCGGGTCGTGCCGCTCCGCGTAGTTGGGGTGCACGGCGTGGCCCGTGTCGGAGGAGAGACAGACGGTGCCCGCGAAGGCACGCGCCTTGTCCTCGTACGACCCTCCGCGCGCGAAGACCGAACGTTCCAGCACGCTGCCGAGCAGCGGGCCGTCCGCGCCCGTGTCGGACTGGGAGCCGTTCTCCTCGTGGTCGAAGGCGGCGAGGACCGGGATGTACGGCAGGGTCTCCTCGGCGGTGGCCACGGCCGCCAGCGCCGCCGTACCGGCGTGCACGGACAGCAGGTTGTCCATGCGCGGGCCCGCGAGGAGGTCCTTGTCGCGGCCCAGGTAGGCGGGCGGCTCGATCGAGTGGACCATCAGGTCCCAGCCGATGGTCTCGCCCTCGGGGATCGAGGCCTCCTGCTCCAGGAAGCGGATCAGATCGCCGTCGTGCACGTCGTCGCCGAGGCCCCAGACGGGCTGCAGATGCCGCTGCTTGTCGAGCTTGAGGCCCTCGGCGGTGACGGAACGGTCCAGGTGGATGGCGAGCTGCGGCACCCGCAGCAGCGCGCGGTCGATGTTCACGAGCCGCGTCGAACCGTCCCGCAGCGACAGCCGGCCGGCCAGTCCGAGGTCGCGGTCCAGCCAGGAGTTGAGCAGCGGACCGCCGTAGACCTCGACCGCGACCTGTCTCCAGCCGTGCCCGCCGTTGTCGGGGCGGGGCTTCACCCGCAGGTTGGGGGAGTCGGTGTGCGCCCCGACGATACGGAAAGGGGTGTGCGGCTCGGCGCCCTCCGGCACGTACCAGGCCACGATCGCGCCGCCGCGCAGCACGTACTTCCCGCCGGTGGTCCCGTCCCACGCGTCGGTCTCCGCGACCTGGCGGAAGCCGGCCTTCTCCAGCCGCTCGGCGGCGTTCGCCACCGCGTGGTACGGGGACGGGCTCGCCGCCAGGAAGGACATGAGGTCGTCGGTGTGTCCGCGGTCGAAGCGGGGCGGTGTGCGCATGGGTTCACCTTAACGACGTACGAGGGCCCGCTCCCGGGGATGGGAACGGGCCCTCCGGCCGGGAGCGGTGGGGGTGCGCTGTCGGGTGCGGGCCGGTGGGGGGCTGGTCGCGCAGTTCCCCGCGCCCCCTGAAGAGCGGGGCTGCGCCCCTGCCCTTCATCCCGGCCGGCGTTTGCCTTTTGGCCCGTCCGGCGTTTGAGGACGAGCGCGTTCAGCGCGATGGCGGGGGGTCCGGGGGCGGCGGCCCCCGAGGCGGGCCCCGGTCAGAACGCCGACTCGTCCAGCTCCATCAGGTCCAGCTCGACCGCCTCGGCGAGCTTGCGCGCGCCCGTGACGCCCGGCAGGACGTTCGCCGCGAAGAACTTGGCCGCCGCGATCTTGCCCGTGTAGAACGCGCGGTCCTTCGCCGAGGCCGTCTCCAGCTTCTCGGCGGCGACGGCAGCGCCCTTCAGGAGCAGGTAGCCGACGGCGACGTCACCGGAGGCCATCAGCAGGCGGGTGGTGTTCAGCCCGACCTTGTAGATGTTCTTGACGTCCTGCTCGGTCGCCGCGAGGTCGGTGAGCATCAGGCCGACGATGGCCTCCAGCTCGACGGCCGCCTTGGCGAGGTGCTCCCGCGCGCCGGACAGCTCCTCGCCGCCCGTGCCGAGCGCCAGGAACTTCTTGATGTCCTCGGCGAGCGAGTTCAGCGCGGCACCCTGGTTGCGGACGATCTTCCGGAAGAAGAAGTCCTGGCCCTGGATCGCGGTCGTGCCCTCGTACAGCGTGTCGATCTTCGCGTCGCGGATGTACTGCTCGATCGGGTACTCCTGGAGGAACCCGGAGCCGCCGAAGGTCTGCAGCGACTGGGCGAGCTGCTCGTAGCCGTTCTCGGAGCCGTAGCCCTTCACGATCGGCAGGAGCAGGTCGTTGAGCGCTTCGAGGGCGGACGCGTCCTCCCCCTCGGCCTCCTTGACCTGGATCTCGTCCTGGATCGCGGCGGTGTGCAGCACCAGCGCGCGCATGCCCTCCGCGTACGCCTTCTGCGTCATCAGCGAGCGGCGTACGTCGGGGTGGTGCGTGATGGTGACCTTGGGCGCGGTCTTGTCCATGAACTGCGCGAGGTCGGGACCCTGGACGCGCTCCTTGGCGTACTCCAACGCGTTCAGGTAGCCCGTGGAGAGCGTGGAGATCGCCTTCGTGCCGACCATCATGCGGGCGAACTCGATGATGCGGAACATCTGGCGGATGCCGTCGTGCTTGTCGCCGACGAGCCAGCCCCTGGCGGGGTGGCGGTCGCCGAACGTCATCTCGCAGGTGTTGGAGGCCTTGAGGCCCATCTTGTGCTCGACGTTCGTGGCGTACACGCCGTTGCGCTCGCCCAGCTCGCCGGTCTCGAAGTCGAACTCGTACTTCGGTACGAGGAAGAGGGACAGGCCCTTGGTGCCGGGTCCCGCGCCCTCGGGGCGGGCGAGCACGTAGTGGAGGATGTTCTCCGACATGTCGTGCTCACCGGACGTGATGAAGCGCTTCACGCCCTCGATGTGCCAGGAGCCGTCCTCCTGCTGGACCGCCTTGGTGCGGCCGGCGCCGACGTCCGAGCCGGCGTCCGGCTCGGTGAGGACCATGGTGGAGCCCCACTGCTTGTCGACGGCGATCTTCGCGATGTGCTTCTGGACCTCGTTGCCCTCGTCGAAGAGGATGCCCGCGAACGCGGGGCCCGAGGAGTACATCCAGACCGCCGGGTTCGCGCCGAGCACCAGCTCCGCGTACGCCCAGATCAGGGAGCGGGGCGCGGTGGTGCCGCCGATCTCCTCGGGCAGGCCGAGCCGCCAGTACTCGGAGTCCATGAAGGCCTGGTACGACTTCTTGAAGGACGCCGGGACGGGCGCGGTGTTGGTCTCCGGGTCGAAGACCGGCGGGTTGCGGTCGGCGTCCGTGAAGGACTCCGCCAGCTCGTTCTCCGAGAGGCGGGTCAGCTCTTCCAGGATGCTCTTGGCGGTCTCTGTGTCCATCTCCGCGAACGGGCCGGTGCCGTACAGCTTGTCGCGCCCGAGTACCTCGAAGAGGTTGAACTCGATGTCGCGGAGATTCGACTTGTAGTGCCCCATGGCGACGGCTCCGTTAAGGGATCGGGGAGGTGGTGATTCCTCGTACCTGGTTCGGGCTACGTGGTGCGGGTCCGGTGCGCATCTGGTTCGCGTACCAACTAGTAGCTACGATGATGCTACCCGTCGGTAATAAGAAGCAACCCCTGATTGTCCAAGTGTGAGCAGGCTCTACATTCGGCTGCGACTCGACGGCCCCGCCACCTGTTCGATGAAATCCGGCCGGGACGACCTTGGGCCCCCGCGCCGTCGGTACTCTTGCCCCCATGTACGGCTACGACCAGAACGTGGGACCGGGGCAGCAGCAGTACGCGCAGTCCCAGCCGCCGCCGCAGCAGCAGATGCCCGGTGGGGTCGGCGGGGTCGGCGGGTACGGCCAGCAGCCGCCGCTCTACCCCGAGCCGTCGCCGCCGTCGCTCGCGGACGCGGTGCGCGCGTTCACCACGGGGTCGCTGACCCCCGAGGACTTCCAGCAGGTCTTCGCCACGTCCAAGGTCTACTGCCCGCGCGGCGACAATCCCGGGTTTCTGGCACTGCACAACACGCAGCAGCCCGTGATCCCGATGTTCACCTCGCTCAAGGAACTGCGCCGGTACGCCGGCAAGGAGTCCAAGTACTTCGTGATCACCGGTGCCGAGGTGATCGACCTGCTCCCCACCGGCTACGGCTTCGTCCTGGACATGGAGGGTGAGCACCGCATCGTCTTCGACGCGAAGGCGGTCGAGCAGATGGTGGACTTCGCGATGCGCCGGATGTACGGCTGAGCCTTCGCCCGGAGGGCCCGGGATGGCCCGGGCGCGCGATGAGCCGCGTCCCGGCGGGGACCGACCGCGCAGTTCCCCACGCCCCTTCCCGGGCCCCGGGAACTACCCGGTCTTCCAGCCTCACCCCTTCCGCTGCCCGGAGAACCGCGCGGTCCCGGTCCCTTAGGGGCGCGGGGAACTGCGCAGTCTTTTGGGGGTGCGAGGAACTGCGCGGTCTTTTGGGGTGCGAGGAACTGCGCGGTCTTTTGGGGGCGCGAGGAACTGCGCAGTCTTTGAGGGGCGCGGGGAACTGCGCGAACAGCAACAAACCGGCCGCAGCCGTGCCACAACACCACCCCGACCACACCCAGGACGCCTGGAGGGAATTCCCTCCAGGCGTTCCGTGTTCCGGGTGGCAAGAAGTTCTACGTTCAACTAAACTCCGAGCACAAGGAGGTACCGACATGCCTGCAGTGACCGTCGAGAACCCGCTGACCCTGCCCCGTGTGGCGGCATCGGCAGAGGCCGTCGCCCGACCCGTGCTCACCGTGACCACCGCGCCGAGCGGCTTCGAGGGCGAGGGCTTCCCGGTTCGACGCGCGTTCGCCGGGATCAACTACCGCCACCTCGACCCGTTCATCATGATGGACCAGATGGGTGAGGTGGAGTACGCGCCGGGAGAGCCGAAGGGCACCCCCTGGCACCCGCACCGCGGCTTCGAGACCGTGACCTACATCATCGACGGCGTCTTCGACCACCAGGACTCCAACGGTGGCGGCGGCACGATCACCAACGGCGACACCCAGTGGATGACGGCGGGCTCCGGCCTGCTGCACATCGAGGCCCCGCCGGAGTCGCTCGTCGTGTCGGGCGGTCTCTTCCACGGGCTCCAGCTGTGGGTGAACCTGCCGGCCAAGGACAAGATGATGGCGCCGCGCTACCAGGACATCCGCGGTGGTTCGGTCCAGCTGCTCAGCACCGCCGACGGGGGCGCGCTCCTGCGGGTCATCGCCGGTGAGCTGGACGGTCACGAGGGCCCCGGCATCACGCACACGCCGATCACCATGGTCCACGCGACCGTGGCGCCCGGCGCGGAGCTGACCCTCCCGTGGCGCGAGGACTTCAACGCCCTCGCGTACGTGATGGCCGGCCGCGGCAGTGTCGGAGCGGAGCGCCGTCCGGTCCACACCGGCCAGACGACCGTCTTCGGCGAGGGCTCCTCGCTCACCATCCGGGCGGACGAGAAGCAGGACGCGAACACTCCGGACCTGGAGGTCGTCATCCTGGGCGGCCGGCCGATCCGTGAGCCGATGGCCCACTACGGCCCGTTCGTGATGAACACCCGCGACGAGCTCCAGCAGGCCTTCGAGGACTTCCAGAAGGGCCGCCTGGGCACGGTCCCGGCGGTGCACGGAATGTCCGAGGGTGGAATGTAGCTCTTCCCGTACGGCCGGCACGCGCGGTCCGCCACGGTACGGAAAGGCCCGAAGCCGCAACTACGTTGTGCGGCTTCGGGCCTTTCTCGTTCGCCCCCTCCAGGGCGCTACGGCAACACGTAGACGGACGCCCCGTCCGCGCCACAACCCGGTGGCGACAACTTCGCCGCCCCACTCTTTGAACAGGGCCGCTTCGCGCCACCTGGTGCAACATGCCACTGCAGCGCCTGGCGTGTGTTTGCGTAGCCGAGATCCGAGGCGACGTCCACCGCGGCCTTACGCGTCCTCGTACAGTTCGAACCAGATGCTCTTGCCCTCGCCCCGGGGGTCCACGCCCCAGGCGTCGGCGAGCAGTTCCGTGAGGACCAGGCCCCGGCCTGAGGACGCCAGTTCGCCGGGGTGGCGGCGGTGGGGGAGGTCGTCGCTGCCGTCCGTCACCTGGATGCGTATGCGGCGGGTGCCCGCCGTGCCCGTCATCTCGGCGACGAGCAGCGCGTCCGCGTCCGTGTGGACGAGTACGTTCGTCACCATCTCGGAGACCAGCAGGACCGCCGAGTCGACCTGGTCGGCGGTGGGCCAGTCGTGCAGGAACTCCCGCAGTTGCTGCCGGGCCAGCGCGACCTTCTGGGGCTCGGCCTGCGCGACGGTCAGCATGGTGCGCCGCACCATGGTCCGCGTGGTCGCCGCGGCGTCGGGATCGCAGCCCTCCTCCCCCGCCCGGCACAGCAGCAGCACCGCGATGTCGTCCTCGCGGCGATCCACCAGCGGCCCGGTCGTGTGGTGCGAGGAGGGCCCGTGGACCGCCTGGACCAGCGCGTCGGCCAGCACCTCCATGTCACCGTCGTGGCTCTCCAGGATCTTGCGGATCCGGAGCCAGCCGGTCTCCAGGTCGTGGCCGCCGGTCTCGATCAGCCCGTCCGTGCAGATCATCATCGTCTCGCCGGGCTCCAGCACGAGCCGCGTCGTCGGATAGTCGGCGTCCGGGTCGATGCCCAGCGGCAGCCCGCCCGCGGTGGGCCGGGTCAGCACGGTCCCGTCCGCCATACGGATCGCCGGGTCCGGGTGCCCGGCCCTGGCTATCTCCAGTACGCCGCTCTCCGGGTCCACCTCCACGTACAGACAGGTCGCGAAGCGCGCGTCCGTGATCGCCTCGTCGGACGTGATCCCGTACAGGAAGCGTGAGGCGCGGGAGAGGACCGCGTCCGGGCGGTGCCCCTCCGAGGCGTACGCCCGCAGCGCGATCCGCAGCTGGCCCATCAGTCCCGCGGCGCGTACGTCGTGGCCCTGGACGTCACCGATGACCAGCGCGAAGCGGCCGCCCCCGGGGCTGGTCCGCGAGGTGCCGCCGGGCAGCGGGATCATGTCGTACCAGTCGCCGCCCACCTGGAGCCCGCCACCCGTGGGCACGTACCGGGCGGCGACGCTCATACCGGGGATCTTCGGCCCCAGGGTCGGCAGCATCGAGCGCTGCAGGCCGTCGGTGAGTTCCCGCTCGGACTCGGCGACCCCGGCCCGCGAGAGGGCCTGGGCCAGCATCCGCGCCACCGTCGTCAGCACGGACCGCTCGTCCGGCGTGAAGGTGACCGGATACGTGAAGGCCGCCATCCACGCGCCCATCGTGCGCCCCGCCACCGTGAGCGGCAGAAACGCCCAGGACTCGCGGCCGAAGCCCTCGGCGAGCGGCCAGGCGGCCGGAAAACGGCCGCGGTAGTCGTCGGGGGAGGAGAGGTAGACAGCGCGCCCGGTGCGGACGACCTCCGCGGCCGGGTAGTCCGTCTCCAGCGGCATGTGCGAGAACGGCTCCTCGTCCCCCGGCTGCTGCCCGAAGTGGCCGATGACGGTGAGCCGGTCGGCCTCCGCGCCGAAGACCGCGAGCCCGTCCGGCGAGAACCCGGGCATCGACAGACCGGCCGCGACCCGCAGCACTTCCTCCGTGTTCCGTGCTTCGGCCAGCGCGCGTCCCGCGTCCAGCAGGAACGCCTCGCGCGAGCGCCGCCAGTCACCCGTCACGGGCGAACGCGCCGCGGCACCCGGCGGCGGCTCGGTGACCTCCTGGAGGGTGCCGATCAGCTGGTACGCCCCGGTGTTCGGGTCGATCGAGGGCTTGGAACGGCTGCGTACGGTACGCAGCACGCGGCCCCGGTCGTCCATGACCCGCAGCCGCAGCTCGGCGAGCGTCTTCTCGGCGGCGGCGAGCTGGACGACGCCGTTGACCTCGTTCCAGTCGACCGGGTGGAAACGGGCCCGGACCCCTGCCTCTGTCAGCACGGTCGGCTGCGCGGCCAGGCCGAGAAGCCGGGAGGCCTCGGCATCGAGGGTGACCTTCCCGGCGGCGTCGTCCCACCTCCACAGCCCGGTGGCGAGGGTGACGAGGACATCCCCCACAGAGGGAAGGGGATCACCTATGCGCATTGACCCACTGTATGAACAGGTGAACGAAGGGTGCCACTGCGGCCCTGCGAACTATTGCGGACGGCGATCACGGGGCGGCCGGTACGCTTGCACGTGTTTCACGTGAAACATGTCCCCGACCGCGAAGACTGGATGAACGAAGATGCATCGGTACAGGTCCCACACCTGCGGCGAGCTCCGCGCCTCTGACGTCGGCACCGACGTCCGGCTGAGCGGCTGGCTGCACAATCGGCGAGACCTGGGCGGCATCCTCTTCATCGATCTGCGGGACCACTACGGCATCACGCAGCTCGTCGCCCGCCCCGGCACCCCCGCGTACGAGGCCCTCGACAAGGTCTCCAAGGAGTCCACCGTCCGCGTCGACGGCAAGGTCGTCTCCCGCGGCGCGGAGAACGTGAACGCGGAGCTGCCGACCGGCGAGATCGAGGTCGAGGTGAGCGAGGTCGAGCTGCTCGGCGCCGCCGCCCCGCTGCCCTTCACGATCAACACCGAGGACGGGGTGAACGAGGAGCGACGCCTTGAGTACCGCTTCCTCGACCTGCGCCGCGAGCGCATGCACCGCAACATCCTGCTGCGTACCTCGGTCATCTCCGCCATCCGGCACAAGATGACGACGCTGGGCTTCAACGAGATGGCGACGCCGATCCTCAGCGCCACCTCCCCCGAGGGCGCGCGCGACTTCGTCGTCCCGTCCCGCCTGAACCCGGGCCGCTTCTACGCCCTGCCGCAGGCCCCCCAGCAGTTCAAGCAGCTGCTGATGATCTCGGGCTTCGACCGGTACTTCCAGATCGCGCCCTGTTTCCGTGACGAGGACGCCCGCGCCGACCGCTCGCCGGGCGAGTTCTACCAGCTCGACGTGGAGATGTCCTTCGTCGAGCAGGAGGACGTCTTCCAGCCGATCGAAAAGCTCATGACCGAGCTGTTCGAGGAGTTCGGCAACGGCCGGAACGTCACCTCCCCCTTCCCGCGGATCCCGTTCCGCGAGTCGATGCTGAAGTACGGCTCCGACAAGCCGGACCTGCGGGCCCAGCTGGAGCTCGTCGACATCACCGACATCTTCGAGGGCTCGGAGTTCAAGGCCTTCGCGGGCAAGCACGTACGGGCCCTGCCGGTGCCGGACGTGGCCGCGCAGTCCCGCAAGTTCTTCGACCAGCTCGGTGACTACGCGGTCTCGCAGGGCGCGAAGGGCCTCGCCTGGGTGCGGGTGGCCGAGGACGGCTCGCTGACGGGCCCGATCGCCAAGTTCCTGACCGAGGAGAACGTCGCCGAGCTGACGAAGCGCCTGTCGCTGTCGGCCGGCCACGCGGTGTTCTTCGGCGCGGGCGAGTTCGACGAGGTCTCCAAGATCATGGGCGCGGTCCGCGTCGAGACCGCCAAGCGCGCCGGGCACTTCGAAGAGGGCGTCTTCCGCTTCTGCTGGATCGTCGACTTCCCGATGTACGAGAAGGACGAGGAGACCGGGAAGATCGACTTCTCGCACAACCCGTTCTCGATGCCGCAGGGTGGTCTGGAGGCCCTGGAGACCCAGGACCCGCTGGACATCCTGGGCTGGCAGTACGACATCGTCTGCAACGGTGTCGAGCTGTCCTCCGGCGCCATCCGGAACCACGAGCCGGAGATCATGCTCAAGGCCTTCGAGATCGCGGGCTACGACCGTGAGACGGTCGAGGAGCAGTTCGCGGGCATGCTGCGCGCGTTCCGCTTCGGTGCCCCGCCGCACGGCGGTATCGCCCCCGGCGTCGACCGCATCGTCATGCTTCTCGCCGACGAGCCGAACATCCGGGAGACCATCGCGTTCCCGCTGAACGGCAACGCGCAGGACCTGATGATGGGCGCGCCGACGGAGCTGGACGAGACGCGGCTGCGTGAGCTGCACATCTCGGTGCGCAAGCCGGTGAACCCGGCGAAGTAGCCGGGCGCCGACCGACAGCACGCCACGGTGGGGCGGTGTCACCTCTGGACGAGGTGACACCGCCCCACCGCTGTTTCACCGACCGGGCGGCCCGTCCTCGTCCGGGAAGAACTCGTCGTCCGGGAGAGGCGGGAGTCGTAGGTCGTCCGGGACCGGCCCCTCGTCGTGGCTGCGCGCGTAGCGGTGCACGCGTACGTCGAGGTTCAGGCGCCGGGACTCCCGGCTGAGGCGGCGCTTCTCGCGGCGCCCGGCCTCGTCGTCGTCCAGCTCGTTGTACCGCCGACGGGCCGCCCAGAAGGCGCGCTCCTGTGCGGCGGCCGCTTCTCCGGGCGAGGCGGCGGCGGAGTCGTCCCGGCTTCCGTCGAGTTCGTCGGCCATGCGTCACACAGTGTCATGGATCGGCGACGGTGACGAGAGAATCTCCACCCACCCCCATACGGGTGATAAGGGTTTTTCCCAGGACGTAGAGATCCGGACAGTACGCGTCTGTCGTGACCGTCAGTAACCGGAGCGCGCCGACAACGCTCCCTGATCGCCGCCGCCGTGCGAGCACTGCCCCGGCACCGATCGCGCCCTTCCGCACGCTCCTCGGCACTCCGTCGTGCGACGTCACTTACCGGCCATACACCTCATTGACCGCGAAGTGCCCGTCCCAGCACGCTCCTCCCGCACGAGGTCTCCCCGTTTCCCGGGGCGACCTGGGACGGGCCCCAGGCTGCCCGGGGCCGGACGAGAGGAAGACCAACGATGGCTCGTAGCGCGGAGAACCAGCACAAGCCGGTCCGCAAGTCGCTGACCGAGCGCACCCAGGACGAACTGGAGATCGCGGGGTTCGACGAGGTCGAGACCCCCGAGGCGGACATCGTCAGCCTCGGCGGCGCCAGCTACACCAAGATGCTCGGCAAGATCTACGCCTGACAGCCGACCCCTGACAGTCGACCGCTGACTGCTGACCGTTCCCTCGGGGCCCCGGTGTGCGAGACGCCGGGGCCCCGGCCCCCGACTTCTGTCGAGCCGGACCCCGGAGAGCCCGTCGATGCAGCGCATCACCTCGGAACTGCCCTACTTGGACCAGGCAGGCCATGTCTACGTGCCGCTCGCCGGACCGGCACAGTCCTGTCTGAAGCTCAACCGTCACGCGTCCCGTGTCTGGCGCGAGGCCCTGCGCCAGCCCCTGGACCTCGACACCCTGCCGGCCCCGGACCGGGACTTCCTGCTCGGCCTCGTCCAGGACGGCGCCCTGAACTCCGCCCCCGCGCCGGAAGGGGTGTGAGATGGACACGCTGACACGGCCGGCCATCGCCTTCGTCAACCCCTCGGTCGGCTTCTCCGACCGCCGTAAGTCGAAGCCCATCGGGCTGGCGTACATCATGGCCTACCTGGAGAAAGCCGGATTTCCCAGCTCGGGTTTCGACTTCGGGGACTCCGAGGACGACGCCGTCGAACTGGCCGCGCTCTACGGACTCGACCGCTTCGACGTCGTCGGGTTCTCCGTCTACAACGAGTCGTTCCGCGCGGCGGTCGCCATGGCCGAGTGGATCAGGAGCCGTCGCCCGCGGTGCCTGATCGTGCTCGGCGGCCCGCACGCCACCGCCGTGCACGAGCACATCCTGCGCCGCCACCCCTGTGTCGACGTCGTGGTGCGGCGCGAGGGCGAGGAGGCGATGCTCGAACTCGTCAGCTGCCTCCACGACCGCGCCAAGCTGACCGCGATCAGGGGCACCACCTGGCGTGCTCCCAGCAGTGGCAGTGGCAGTGGCAGTGGCAGTGGCAGTGGCAGTGACGGCGGCGGGGGTCTCCTGGTCAACGAGGACCGGGACTTCGTACCCGACCTCGACCAGATCCCGTTCCCCGACGCCGAGTTCGTCTCGCACTCCGGGTACCCCGACCTCACGTACTACGACGAGGTGCAGGGCCGGCTGAAGGCTGCGCTGACGATCTGCAGCAGCCGCAGCTGCCCGTACGACTGCTCGTTCTGCGGGGTACTCACCATCGGCCGCAAGTACCGCTCGCGCGAGGCGGAACGGGTCGTCGCCGAGCTGCTGCACTTCCGGGAGCGGCACGGCGTCGACTACGAGCACGTGTACTTCAGCGACGCCAACTTCTTCGTCTCGCCGACCCGTGCCATGGAGGTCGCCGAGGCGCTGTACGAGGCCGATCCGCAGGTCACCTTCAGTTTCGGCACCCGGGTCAACCAGATCCTCAAGGCCGCCGACGTCCTGCCCCGGCTCAAGGAACGCGGTCTGCGGTTCATCGAGCTGGGCATCGAGTCCGCCTCGGAACCGGTCCTCGAACGGCTCGCCAAACATGTGAAACCCGAGGTCAACGTGGCGGCAGTACGCCTGTTGAAGCGGCTCGGCATCGAGATCTCCCTCGACTTCATCATGCTCGACCCGGCCACCACCCTGGCCGACATCCGAGCCAACATGGAGTTCCTGCGGGAGACCGGCTTCTACGACTACGTACCGCACGACCACCTCTACAGCGCGCTCGTGCTCTACGAGGGCACGCCGATCCGCGACTTCTACGCCCGGCGGTTCGGTGTCGTCTTCGACCCGGACGAACTGCCCAGCCCCTTCACGCTCTTCGAACGGCCCGAGGTACAGCGGTTCAGCGACACGCTCAGGGCCTTCCGCAAGCAGTGGCAGGACCGGATCGACGGGGCGCTGGCGCAGGGGGAACTCGCGCTCGCCTCGATCGGGGACGACGGCCTGAGTCCTGGCAGGGCGACGCACGCCCGGCTGCAGCTCGACGTCGTGTCACTGCGCCACGCGCCCAACCTCCTCACGGAACGCCTGCTGGCGGACGCCGAAGCCGGTTTCCCGCTGCTGGACGCGGGCGGCCTGGAAGCGCTGCTGCCCCGCCTGGGACACGACCGCGTCCCGCTGCACGACCTGATCGAACGCACCGGGGCCGTGGCGCGCGAGGCGGGCTTCGCGCGGGCCCCGGGCGCCGTCGGCCCGCACGGGAGGGACTAGCGCATGGGAGGCACCGACCACATGCCCACAGCGATCGGCACGAGTTCCCCGATCCCCGGCCTGGGTCCGCCCGGGGTCCATGGGATCTGCTTCAGCTGCGACTCGATCAAGGACATGGACATCGCGGAGGAGGTGGCCACCAGGCTCGCCGCCCCAGCCCCAGCCCCAGCCCCAGCGACGGCCCCGGCGACGGTTGAGGCAACAGCCACGGCCACGTCCACGGCTACGGCACCGGCCACGACCACCGCCGCCGCCACCTGGTACAGCGTCGGCATCCTCGCCACGGATCAGGAACTCGCGCTGCGCTGCGCCGAGTTCTGCCGCCGGCACGGGCTGCACGCGCTGTTCCACCCGCTGGACCTGGACGTGTGCGGCACCGACCCGCTCGACGACCGGCTGCTGCGCCTGCTCGGGCGGCGCGCCGACGAACTGGACTCGCCCTGGCTCAACATCGACCTGGCGATGTGGGTCCGCGAGGGCGAGACCCTGCTGGAGTCCCTGGTGCCCATGCCCCTCGTCGACGAGGCCGTCGATTGGGCGGTGGACCGCGTCAAGCACGCCCAGGACGTCATCGGCCGCCCGCTGACCATCGAGAACGCGCCCTACCCCCTCGTGGTCGGCGACCAGGACATCCTCACCCTGATGACGCGCATCGCGGAACGCGCCGACTGCCTGATGACCATCGACGTCGGACACCTCTACGGGCTGCGGGTGCAGCGGGGGCTGCCGCCGGTGCTGCCCAGCGACGACGACATCGCCTGGGACCGGGTCGTCGAGGCGCACATGAGCGGCACGTTCGTCCGGCGCTTCGAGGGCGGGGTGCGCCTGGTCGACGACAAGCACGACTGGCCGGTCGGCGACGAGGTGTGGGACCTCGCGGATCAGCTGCTCCCCCGCGCTCCCCAGCTGCGGTCGGTGATGGCCGAGGCGGAGGGCATGAACGCCGACGAACTGACCGAGAGCGTACGGCGCTTCGCCCGCCGGGCCGACCACTGGTGGGGTGCCTCATGAGCCGCGAGACCGAGTTCGACACCCCGCCGGACTACATCCCGCCGGCCCACACTCCGCCGGCCCACACTCCGCTGGACTACGCGCGGCTGACCGACACGACCTGGCGCATCCTCAACGCGACCCCCGGCCGGCGCGCCGAACTGCTCGCCGCGCTGCCCCCGGCCGAGCGCACGGTCGTCGCCAAGGGCACCAGCGGGCCGGGCTTCGACATGGAGCAGGCCCGGCGTCGCAAGACCGTCGCCGACGTGCTGAACGTCAGCTTCCCGGTCACCTTCTTCGCGTACTACGGCCGTACCGGCGCGGAAGGCCTGCACGCCTTCCTGGACAGCGAGTTCTGGCAGCGGCGGCCCGGCCCAGCCCGGGTCCGTCTTCCCGCCCGCGGCCACCGCGTCGGCCGCCTTCGCCGGGTTCCTGCGCGCGTCCGACTGGATCGCCCGGCAGGAGGACTGGGTCGGTGAGGCCTTCGCCTTCGAGGACGCCCACCTCTTCGGCGGCGCCACGGCCGACCCGCGCCCGTACTCCGCCCGCCGTCCCCGTCTCGTGGCGGGCGCGTGGATCGCGGAGGCCACGTTCGACGTGCCCGCGTACGGCGGGATGCTGCGTGAGCGGGCCGCCGTCGATCCATGGACCGAGGCCCTGCTGCTGGTCAAACGCCGTCCGGCGCCGCTCGCCGTCATCTCGGTCCCGGCCGGCGAACGCGTCCGCCGGGTACGCCTCACGGGCACCACGGTCGCCGCACTGCGCTGGCTGTGGGACACCGGGACGCCGATGCCAGGGGGCGCCGCCGGGACACCCGCCTATGCCAGGGCGGTCAGCGCCGGACTGGTGGAGGGGTCCGCACAGTGATCTCCCGGTCCTCCCAGGATCACGTCCGCCGGGTCCGGCGCGGCTATCTGCTGGTGTCCGGTCTCGACTACTTCGCCGACATGCTCCTCACCGTGACGTCGGTCCTGCTCCTGCAGTCGCTGGGCATGGGGTCGGGCGCGGTGTTCGCCCTGATCGCCGCGGTGTGGATCGTCGAAGGGGTCTCCGAGATCCCGACGGGCGTCCTCGCCGACCTGCTCGGCCGCCGTGTCTCGGTCGCGATCAGCTTCGTACTGCGGGCGGTCGGCTACAGCGCCCTGTTCTTCAGCGGCAGCGTGTACGTGGCCGCCGCGGGAGTCCTCCTCGCCGCGCTGGGCGGCACCTTCGCGTCCGGCGCCCTGGAGGCCTGGGCCGTGGACGAGACCAGGCCGGAGACGGAGACGGGAGCGGGGGTGGGGGCGGGGGCCGGGGCCGAGGGCGCGCGCGGCCTGGACCGCCTCTTCGCCCAGGGCAAGATCGCCGAGAACGCGGGCCTCGTCCTGGGCACGCTGACCGGCGCCGCCCTGGGCACGCTGGACCTGGCACTGCCCCAGATCGTCGCGGGCGTCTCCTGCGCGCTGGCGGCCGTACTGTCCCTGCGGCTGATGACCGGCCGACCGGGTCCGGAGCGTCCCGGCCCCCGAGACGGCTTCGCCCCACGGCTGCGGGAGTCGTTCGGCGAGGTCATGACCGGGACGCGGCTCACCCTGCGGGGCGACAAGGTACTGATCGCCCTGATCGTCGCCACCGCGTTGCTGTGGCTGTTCCGGGGCATCCCCGGCGTCCAGTGGACGGTCGTGTACGAGGGACTCGTCGGCGGCGACCTGCTGGTGCTCGGCGCGATGCGCAGCGTCGGGTCGCTGCTGGAGATCCCGTTGCTCGGCTGGACCATGAGCCTGCAGCGACGCCGGGCCGCGGCGCGCCGGAGCGTCATCGTCACCGCGTCCACGGTCGGCGCGTTCGCCCTCGTCTGCGCCGCCACCGTGCGGGAACCGGCCGTCTCGATCGTCTGTTACGTCTGCTTCTCCACGGCGTTCGGCCTGTGCATGCCGGGCGTCCGGGCGGCCATGAACGAACGGATCGACAGCGGACACCGCGCCACCGTGCTGTCCGTCGCCTCGCTGTTCAACAGTCTGTTCACCGGCGGCGGCCTGATCCTGACCGGCCTGGCCGTCGGCGAACTCGGCAGCACGGCCGTGGCCTGGCCGCTCGCCGCGGCGGGGTTCGGGGTGGCGGGGCTGTGGGTGGGCTCGTTGGCGGTACGGGAGGGGGCGGGGCCGGCGGCGGGGCCGCCACGGTCGCCGACGCCGACGAAGGCCGGGCCGGCGGCGGTCGGGGTGACGGCGGCTGGGCCAGCGACGGCCGGGCCAGCGACGGCCGGGCCGACGGCGGCCGGGTCGCCGCCAGCCGGGTCGACGGCAGCCGGGTCAAAGGCGGCCGGATCGACAGCGGTCGGGTCGGGGACAGTCGGCCCAGCGACGGCTGGACCGACGACAACCGAGCCGACAACGGCCGGGTCGACGACAACTGGGTCAAGGGCGGCCGGGCCGGGGACAGCCGGGCCGAGCACGGCCGGGCCGACCACGGGATCTCAGGAGGTGTCCGCGCCATGACCGCCGTCCACCCTCCCTCTGTCCCCTCCCTCGCCCCTGACCCCGACCCCGCCCCCGACCCCATCGAGGATCTGCTCGCCGATCTCCAGTTGGAGCGTGCCGGGCTGCCCGGTCGGGGCCCGGTTCCGGCGGCCCGGCGGGCCCGACAGGTCGCCGGCGAACTGGCCGGGCTGGGCCTTTCCCGGTTCGTCGCCGAGCTTCTGGGGGAGCCGGCATCCGTGCCCGCCCCCGCCCCCGGGGCCGTACTCGACCTGGAGGCCGATGAGGACGGCCGGCGGATCTCGTACGAGACCTGGTGCGCCGAGGCGCGTGAGCTGACCGGCGAGGTCTGGCGGTGGCTGTCCGAGCGCCGCCGCGCCGCCGGCGCCTCCCACGACGGCGACGAACTCCCTTGGTGGTGCGGCGAGTCGGCGTTCCCGCTGCCCACCGACTCCGTACGGCGGCTCGCCGGGGTGACGGCCCCGGTGCCGGATCTGTCGGAGACCGCCGAGGCCTGGGCCCGCCCGACCGGACTGCGCGGCCGGGCCACCGCCGAGTACAACTGGCGCTGGCTGCTGCTCGGCAAGGGCCTGTACGGGCGACCCGGCGGGACGCTGCCCCCGCTGAACGAGCTGATCACCCGGCTCGTCGGGGAGGCGCGGCGGCACGGGCTGCTGCCACCCGGCCACCGGGTGCGGGTGTTGCGGCGCCCGAACACCCCGTCCATGGTCATGCCCGTACGGCTGCCCGGTTCCTCGCTGCTCTCCCTGCCGACCGCGGTCACTCCGGTGACGGTCCAGTACCTGCAGCACGAACTGGCCCATCTCGCCGAGCACGCGCTGCGCCCGGCGGGGGCCCCGCTCGCGGAACGGTGGGCGTTCGACCCGCTGCGGTCGGAGGGCTGGGCGCTGCTGCTGGAGCAGTTGGCAGGGTCGACCGCGTTCCTGGCCCGGTTGGGGATCGACGCGGAGGCCGCCGCGGCCCTCGCCCGCTTCTTCGCCGAGGAGGAGCGCTTCAGCCGCGGGCTGATGGCGGCGGACCTGGCCGTCGACACGGACCTCGCGGGCTGCCGGACGTCGGCCGAGGCCTTGGAGGCCGCGTCGGCGGTGGCCTCCCGCACGGGACTGCGGTGGGCTCCGGAACTGCTCCTGCTGCGGCAGACCCGCGTCCTGCACTGGCGCTCCTACCTCGCGGGTTACGCCTGGCGTGACACGGTCCGCACCGAACTCGTCGCGCGCTTCGGCGTCGACTGGGCGGAACGGGCGGAGGCCTGGGCGCTGTTGCGGGACGCGCTGGCCCGTACCGGGCCGGTGGCGGGGTCGGCAGCCGGGTTCCTGGCCGCGCTGGCTGGGCTGGACCTGCCCGAGCCGCGGGAGCCGCGGGAGCCGCGGGAGCCGTACGCGTCCCGATCGCACGAGCACGAGGAGACACGATCACGATGACGACGACCGGGACCGGGACGCTCGACCCTGCGGAGGCGGGAAACGAGGTGGCGGCGCAGAACGACGTGGCGGCGGAGAACGAGGTGGCGGCCGGGCCGCGGGAGGCGTTGCGGGTGCTCTGCCGGGACGCCCGTACCGCGGACGGCCTCCCGTGGGGCAGGGCCCACGCCGTCTTCGACGCCTCGCCGGACGTCGCCGATGTCGTCTCCCGGCAGGACCTGGAGGACTGGCTGGACTGCGGCCTGCTCCACTACCCGGTGCTGAACGCGATGCGCGGCGGCACCCCGGTGCCGCCCGAGGAGCTGACCCGGGTCATGCACGTCTCCGGTGACCCCCGGGGCGGTTACGTGGACGGCGCGAAGGTGCGTGCCCAACTGGCGGCCGGCGCGACCGTGGTCGTACAGAACCTGCACGAGTGGCACCGCCCCGCACAGCGACTGTGCGGACGCCTGGCCCGACTGTTCTCGGCCAAAGCCGGGGCCGTGGCGTTCTGGACGCGGGCGGGGGAGGACGGCATGCGCGTCCACCGGGACGACGGCCATCTCTTCGTCGTCCAGATCGCCGGGACCAAACGCTGGTACCTGTACGACACTCCGCGCGAGGCGGCCGACTGGCGCCCCGGTTACGTCCGGGACGAGGACCTAGCGGGCGCCGAGACCGTGGATCTGCGGGTCGGCCAGGTGCTGTACCTGCCGGAGGGCATCGCCCACCACACCCGCACCCTCGACACGGAGTCCGTGCACGTCACCGTCGCCGTCCGGGAACCCGGGCTGCGGGACACGGTCGAACTGGCCGTACGCGCCTGTCTCGCGCGCATCCCGGACCACGCCGCCCTCTCCGGGACCACCGCGGAGCGCGAGGAAGCCGCCGACGACCTGCTCAGGCGGCTCGCCGACGCGCTCGGACGGGTGGACCGGGCCGCCCTGGTCCGTGACGCGTCCCGCCGGGCGGCCGAGACGCGCGGCAGCCGGTGAGCCGTAGCCGGTGAACCGTGGCCGCTGAACCGTGGCCGCTGAACCGTGGCCGGGTGGTGGGGAGTCGGGGGAGCCCGGAAGTCGGGGGCGGGGAGAGTCGGTCGCGGCCGATCGATTCGCGCCACGTTTCGCGTGCGAACGGTAATCCACAGTCCGCGCCCACGCTGTTGACAGCCTTCTTACCTACCTTCCTCGCTCATGACGGGAAGCATGACAGAAGGTCAGTCGGCCCACGGGCCGAAACACAAGCGGAACGTGACGCGCCGCAAGGTCGTCGTGGCGGGTGGCGCGGCGGTCGCCGCGGTGGGCGTGGGCGGCACGATCGCTGCGACCGCGAACGCCGGCCAGACGGCCGCGAGCGCGAAGGGCGCGTCGGCGAGCGCCACCCCGACCGCCACCTCGACCGCCGACGAGGGCTGCTACAAGCTCACCTCGGAGACCACCGAGGGGCCGTACTACATCGATGCCGACAAGCTCCGGCAGGACATCACCGAGGACAGGGAGGGCATCCCCATGACCCTCCGTCTCAAGGTGATCGACAACGAGACCTGCAAGCCCATCAAGAACGCCGCCGTCGACATCTGGCACTGCGACGCGCTGGGTCTCTACTCCGGTTACGAGGACCTCTCCAGCGGTGGCGGCGGTGGCGGCACACCGCCCAGCGGCACGCCCACCGACGTGCCCTCCGGCACTCCGACCGGCTCCCCGACCGGTCCCCCGCCCGGTGGTGGCGGTGGCGGCCACCAGGAGCCCACCGACGACAAGCGCTACCTGCGGGGCACGTGGAAGACGGACAAGCAGGGCTTCGTCACGTTCAAGACGGTCTTCCCCGGCTGGTACCAGGGGCGTTGCGTCCACATCCACACCAAGGTGCATGTCGGCGGTACCTGGACGGACGCCGGTTACGAGGGCGGGAACACCTGCCACACCGGCCAGTTCTTCTTCGACGAGGAGTCGGTGCTCGCGTCGGCGGAGGTCGAGCCGTACTCCACGTCGACGACCGAGCGCACGACGCTCACCGAGGACACGATCTACGACCAGTCCGGTACGGCCGGCGGTCTCCTCAAGCTCAAGTACAAGAAGAACGCCATCGCGAAGGGTGTCCTCGGCACCATCACGATGGGCGTCGACCCGGACGCGACCCACGAGGGCACGGACGACGCGGTGCAGCCGGGCGCGTCGGAGACGGCGTCGGCATCGGAGACGGCTTCGGCTTCGGAGAGTTGAGCGGGGTGAGCGCGGGCTGAACCGGCCGCGCAGAACGCGTACGGCGTATGGGCCCGGGACGGGACGAAGGAAGTCCCGGGCCCATGCGGGTGATCAGGGTGATCAGGGCGGTCGGGGTGATCAGCTGACCCACAGGGTGTTCGTCGTGCGGGCACAGCAGCGGGGCGTCTGATGGCAGGTGCGAGGTGAGAACGCCCCGCGGGACACCGGCGGCGCCGGACGAGATCACCGGAGGAGAACATGGGATTCGCCGTGCTGCTCGCACTGTTGCTGATCGTCGGAGCGGTGGTGGCGAGGCGCCGCTGGGGCCGGGCGCGCGACCTGTCCGACGTGTCCGAGCTGTCCGACCTGGATGCGGAGGCCGACGCCAATCGGTGGGTGGTGCGGCTCGGCGGCAGCCTGTCCGCTCTCGACGTACGGATCCGGGCGGAGACGAGTACGAGTGCGGGGGCCGACGTGATCGCGGCGCAGGCACTCACGGCCGCCGCCGAACGCCTGCGCACCGCCCGGGACGAACTGGCCACCGCCCGCACGGCGGCCCAGTACGCCCTGGTCACGCGTACGGCAGTCGAGGGCCTCGCCCATGTCCGAACGGCCCGCACCTCGCTCGGCCTAGACCAGGCGGAGGCCGACGGCCTGATGCGGATCGGCTAGCGCGGGGGTGCGGCTCGGGTGTCGTACGTGGGCTCCGGTGTCGTACGTGCGCTCAGGTGTCGTACGTGCCGTCCCAGGGCGGGCCGAAGCCGAGGCGGTCCGGATACAGCTCGGCCCAGGGTTCGCCGTCGTCCTCGCCGGTCAGCAGGCCGAACAGCACGCCGTCGCGGGTGAGCCGGAAGGGCTGGACCGCGATGTCCGTGTAACGGCGCCGCGGGAGGCTCCGGAGCAGTTTCGCGAGATGGGCCTGTGCCTGGGCGAGGACGGAGTCGGGCCCCTGCGGGTTGCGCTGCTGCTGGGCCCAGCTACCGGCGCACCAGATCTCCGAGTCGCGGTGACGACCGGCAGTATCGAAGGTGTGGAGCACGGTGAAGAGTCTTTTGTGCTCTTCCCAGCCGTCGTCGGGGCGGTAGTCCTCGGGGAAGGCGTAGGTGACCGACCCCAGGAATTGCCCCTCCGCGTAGTGACCGATGGCATCGGTGCGGTGGCGCGGCTCGTACGCGATCGGGATGACCTGGGGGACTGCCATGACGAAACCATACGGATGAATCGTGCACATGCCAGGAGCGGGGTCCCGTAACGGGGGCTCGCCCAACTGGGCGTTATGGCTTCGTTATGCGCTGAGCCAGAACCCAACACCTCGCGTATTCACTCTTGATGCTCATGACCATGATCAACCGCCGTGCGACCAAGCCGTCTCCGACCGCGAGGTCTCGCCGCCGTCGCAGAGGCTCCGGGGGTGGAGGCGGGGGCGGGGGAAAGGGGCCACTGTTGTGGGGCGTGGCGGCCCTGGCGGTGTTATCGGCGGCGGCGCTGGCGGTGAGCGGAGGGACGCCGGCGGCGTCCAGCGCGAACAGCTCCGCGGGCTCCGACAAGTCACCGGAGGCGGCAGACGACAGGCCGGACCAGTCCGAGCCCTCCCCTTCCCCCTCCCCCTCGAAATCGGCCGAGGAAGGGATGGAGGGCGAGTCCGATGCGCGGCGGGGAAACGAGGAGTCACCGGATTCGGCGACGTCCCCCTCAGCCGCCTCATCCGCCTCGCCCTCCATCCCTTCCTCGGGACCTGGGACGTTCACCACGGCGGGTGGCGGAAGCGGAACCGTCGGGAAGGGCACCCGAACGCTGCGCTACAAGGTCGTGGTCGAGAACGGCCTCGCGCAGTCGGCGGGGGACGTGGCCGACCAGGTGGAGGACGTACTGGCGGACCGACGAGGCTGGACGGCCGACGGCAGGTCGGGCTTCAAACGGGTCTCGACGGGTTCGGCCGACTTCGTCGTACGGCTGGCGACACCGGGAACGGTGGACGAGATCTGCGGCCGCTACGGCCTGAGGACACGCGGCGAGGTCAACTGCAGCGTGGGCAAGGACGTGGTGGTCAACCTCAAGCGCTGGCTGCTGGCGACCCCGGTCTACGCCGACGACGTGGACGCGTACCGCGCCCTCATCATCAACCACGAGGTGGGCCACTTCCTCGGCCACGACCACGTGACGTGCCCCGGCCCGGGCAAACCGGCCCCGGCGATGATGCAGCAGATCAAGGGCATGCGGGGCTGCAAGCCGAACGTGTGGCCTTACGACACGAAGGGGCGGTTGGTCACGGGGCCGAGGGTGCCGTGAGCAAGGCCTTCGGTTCGAACTGACCCCGCCCGGCCGTGGGCTTGAGGGCCGGTCGGGGTCTCTGTCAGGGCTCGCGGCTATTCGTCCGGGCCGTGCTCTGTTGTGCCGGGGCTAGTCATCGGCGAAGATCGCGTCGGCGGAGAGCGCTACGGCGGCGCGTCGCAGCCAATGGCGCAGGCTCTCGGGGTCAACGCAGTTGATGACGCGTTCCCGGACTGGCTCGGGGACGTCGATGCCGCGTGCCGCGAAGACATCCAGGATGGCCTCGGCCCGGCCTTCCGCCCGGCCCTCCGCCCGGCCCTCCGCCTGTCCTTCCGCCCGGCCTTCTGCCTGGCCCTCCGCCCGGGCCTCCTCTCGGACTTCTTCGAAGAGGGGTGACTTGTAGAAAGAAAGGTCCACGGCCACGAGTGTCCTCCAAAGTGCCGCGGCGGGTAGCTTGCCCAGGCCGCGTGAGATGAATTCGATGACGGGGTTTTTGACGGCGTCCGGTTCGTCCCGCAGCACGGTCGTCACTGCTTTGAGTATGGGACCGATCTCCGGGTTCTTGGCGTGCGTGATCGCGGCCAGTGTCGCGAGCGCGAGGTCCTTGCGGACCTCGGCCGAATCAGTGATCAGCGGCATGTTGTGCGGGCCCGCGACCAGCGGGCGCAGGGTGAGCAGGGGCCACTGGGGAGGGCCGAACGTGACCGGCTCCTCCGCCCACTTGGCCGTCGCGTGGTCCTGGCAGACGACCAGCAGTATCGGCTGCAGCCGATACTTCGTGAGCAGGTACGAGGCGTAGTACGCCCAGCTCGCCGGCTTGTCCGGGTCCTTCTTCCCCTGTGCCTCGACGGCGAGCAGGAGCGGTTCGTCGTCCTCCGTGTCCAGCCGCAGCAACGTGTCGACGCGGCGTTCGAGTGGGCTGGCCTCGGTGAGGTCGGTCGGCATGAGAGTGACCGAGGTGGGCGGGGCGAAGTCGACGCCCAGCACCTTTGACACCCCGGAGAAGAGATCCGGGTGATCCTGAAAGATGCGGTGCATCGCCTCGTGCGGCGCACTGACCATGAGGGTTCCTGAGGGGTGAGATATGCCAACAGCACATGCAGTAGGCAGGTAGCAGGTGGAGCGTAAGGCCCCAAAGCGACCTGATAAGTGCACAGTTGGGAATATTCACCCGCCCGAGTGACCGTCCGCCGTTGGGCGGGAGGGGTGGGGCTTGGTGAGGAGAGCGGCCCGACTCAATCCGCCGTCATGCGCTGCCGAGGGCGCCGGAACGTATGCCGTGGAGGAGGTGGGCGAGGGGGGTGGGGGAGGTGGTGAGTTCTATGGAGGGGGTGTCGCTCTCGCGGAGGCGGATGGTGTGAGCCTCAGTGGCGAGTTCGACGCAGGCGTTTCCGTCGCCGCCGCCGGAGAAGGATGACTTCTGCCAGCTGTCGGGGGTCGTCATGGTGCGCCTCACAACTCCTTGGCCAGCCTGTGGATGAAGTCACGCGACCGCTCAGGTTCGAGTGACGATGCTTCCACCCTACGGAAAAGCGTTCGAAAGCTGTTGAGTTGGGCTTCGGAGTCGACGAATGCCGAGCCGTGAGGTGCATCCCGCACGACCGTGTCCAGCTTGGGGACTGGGCCTCCCGCGAAGACCATCGCGCTTCCGGCGTCGATGAAATCGTCGAGAGCGAACGGGATGACCCGCACGGTCACGTGATCGGCTTCCGAGAGTTCTTGGATGCGGTCGAGTTGGGCCTGTGCGACCGCTCGGTTGCCGACCTTGATACGCAGTGCCGCCTCGTGCACCACCGCTTTGTAGGGGATGGGTCGGTCACCGTCGATGATGGTTCGCCGCGCCATCCGGTGCGCAACGCGCAAGTCGAGTTCACCGCGCGGGAGTTCGGGCACTCTGTGCGAGAAGACGCGTCGGGCGTACTCCTCTGTCTGGAGAAGCCCGGGTACATAAAGGCAGTCCACATCCCACCGGAAGGTGGCGTGGTGCTCCAGCTCGGACAGGTCCATGAATGACGTAGGCAGCAGGCTTCGGTACTCCTCCCACCAGCCATGTGTTCGATCGTTCGCCATTGTCACCAGGGACTCGATCAAGTCCGGGTCCGCGCAGGAGTAGTGAGCGGCGAGTCTGCGGAGGCGCTCCTCGCTCACACCCCCGATCCCGGACTCCATCTGGCTCATCTGTGCGGAGTCGCATCCGACCAGTGCGGCGGCTTCGCGCGCTTTGAGGCCTGCGGCTTCGCGCAGCTTACGTAGCTCGCCCCCCAGACGTTCCTGGCGTGCGGTGGGCTGCCGTCTACGCGGCATGACGTCCTCCTCGTCCCAACTGTCCTGAGGCACTGACTCGTTCGAGGGGCAGATAGTGGTGGCGGCTTGCGCGGTACCAAATTTTACCCATACCGTCAGTGATGCGACGCGCACGCTGCGAATTCGGGGACTCCGCAAGCGCACCACTCCGTCCTGCCATGACGGTTGCGGCATGCCACTACTCCCCACCCTCACCTTCCCCTTTATGGAACGGAGTTCCCGCATGCCGCAAATCGTCAACGAACCCGAACCCTGGGAGTACACGCTCAGCATCCCCAACGACCCCCGCGCGGTGACGGTCTGCCGCCGCACCCTCCGCCTCATCCTCACGATTCACGGCTTGATCCGCCTCACTGACACCGCCGAACTTCTGGCGACGGAGCTGATCTCCAACGCGGTGTGCCACGCGAAGGGTCCCGCCGCTCTACGTCTGCGCTGGCGGGACGGAGTTCTGCGGATCGGCGCGTGGGACGGGGACCCCGACCCGCCGCAGCCGACGGCGGCTTTCGCGAACGCAGCGGACATGGCGGAGTCGGAATCGGGCCGAGGCCTCACCCTCGTCCAGGCCTGCGCGGACGTCTGGGGCTGGTACCCGCTGCCGAGGAACGGCAGCGGAGGCAAGTACGTCTGGTGTGACCTGGGCGCCGCGTAATTCGTTGATCACCTCGGACGGATCTGATCGTGCTGACCCAGAGCAGTTCGACGGCCCGCTGGGCGGCACAGCCCATCCGGATGGGTCTGCCCGTTTGGAACTCGCCCACCGTGAGACCGCTGGTCCTCGGCCCGGAGAACGTGCCGCTGATCATGGGCGAACGAGAGGCCGTGGAGTAGCGGGCGGGGTGGCGGACGGCCGTGTCGTGTCCGGCCACCCCTGCGTCGGGAGGGGAGCCGAGTTGTTACTCCGGCGCTCCGCCGAAGCGCTCCTTGTACGTTTCCAGGTCCTCGTCCGTGATCTTGGCGAAGAGGACCGGGGGGACCGTGAAGGGGGTGCCCGCGGGGAGGGAGTTCAGGGACTTCGCCTCATCCTGTGTCACCCATGTCGCCGTGTCGGTCGGCAACGTGAAAGCCGCCCGCATCGCCGCCGACGAGGACGGGATGAACGGCTCCGAGACCACCGCGTACAGGTGGATCAGGTTCATCGCCGTGCGGAGGGTGAGCGCCGCGCCCTCGGGGTTCGTCTTGATCTCCAGCCAGGGGGCCTTCTCCTCCAGGTAGGAGTTGCCCGCCGACCACAGGGCGCGCAGCGCGGCCGCCGCCTTGCGGAACTGGAGCGCCTCCATCTGGGTCTCGTAGTCGGAGAGCAGCGACGCGATCTCCTCGCCGAGCTTCGCCTCCGGCGCGCTCGCCTCCGCGCCCGCCGGGACCTCCTCGCCGAAGCGCTTCTTCGAGAAGGACAGCACACGGTTGACGAAGTTGCCGAGCGTGTCCGCCAGGTCCTTGTTCACCGTCGCCGTGAAGTGCTCCCACGTGAACGACGAGTCGTCCGACTCGGGGGCGTTCGCGATGAGGAAGTAGCGCCAGTAGTCCGCGGGGAGGATGTCCAGGGCCTGGTCGGTGAAGACGCCCCTCTTCTGGGAGGTGGAGAACTTTCCTCCGTAGTACGTCAGCCAGTTGAACGCCTTCAGCTGGTCGACCTTCTTCCACGGCTCCCGTACGCCCATCTCCGTCGCGGGGAACATCACGCTGTGGAAGGGGACGTTGTCCTTCGCCATGAACTCCGTGTACCGCACGTCGGAGGCGCCCGCCGGCTCGTACCACCACGACTTCCAGTCCCGGTTCTCCTCCGGGGCCGCGTCCGCCCACTCCTTCGTCGACCCGATGTACTCGATCGGCGCGTCGAACCAGACGTAGAAGACCTTGCCCTCGGCGGCCAGCGTCGGCCACGTGTCGGCCGGTACCGGTACGCCCCAGTCCAGGTCACGCGTGATCGCGCGGTCGTGCAGGCCCTCGGTCAGCCACTTGCGGGCGATGGAGGACGCGAGCTGCGGCCACTCGTCGGAGACCTCGTCGATCCACGCCTCCACCTCGCCCTGCAGCTTCGACTGGAGGAGGAAGAGGTGCGTCGTCTCACGTACCTCGAGTTCCGTCGAACCCGAGATCGCCGAGCGCGGGTTGATCAGGTCGGTGGGGTCCAGGACGCGCGTGCAGTTCTCGCACTGGTCGCCGCGCGCCTTGTCGTAACCGCAGTGCGGGCACGTGCCCTCGACGTAACGGTCGGGGAGGAAGCGGCCGTCGGCCGGCGAGTACACCTGCCGGATCGCGCGCTCCTCGATGAAGCCGTTCTCGTTCAGCCTGCGGGCGAAGTGCTGTGTCAGTTCGGCGTTCTGCGGGCTGGAACTGCGGCCGAAGTGGTCGAAGGCCAGCGCGAAACCGTCGTAGATCGCCTTCTGCGCGTCGTGCGCTCCGGCGCAGAATTCGGCGACCGGGAGCCCCTGCTCCTTGGCCGCCAGTTCGGCCGGGGTGCCGTGCTCGTCCGTCGCGCAGATGTAGAGGACATCGTGGCCGCGCTGGCGGAGGTACCTGGCGTAGACGTCCGCCGGGAGCATGGACCCCACCATGTTGCCCAGGTGCTTGATCCCGTTGATGTACGGAAGGGCGCTGGTGATGAGGTGTCGAGCCATTGCGGGCTGCTCCCGAGTCGCTACGTGGGGTGACGTCCGGTCGAGTACTGCTTCGACTTTCGGCCGTCTTACGAACCTTGAAATCGTAGCCGACATGGGTGGGCCGCCCGCTCCTCGTTTTATGGGACGAGAAGGGGGCGGCCGGGGTGGTGCTGCGGGGTGGGGTTGCGGTGTGGGGTTTTCGCGGTGCGGGTTACGGGCGCCAGTTCGCCAGTACGCCCTCGTAGACCTCCGCGTCCGTGAGCTCGCGGGGCGTCGGGCCCGCGTGGAAGAACGCGGTGTTGTCCGACTTCAGCTTGCGGAGGTAGTCGAAGGCCTTGTTGTCCTGCTCGCCGAACGCGACGAAGGAGAAGAAGAGACCGGGGTGGCTCTTCGCCGCCGCCGTCAGGGCCTGGGTGGCCGGCGTCTTGGCGTCCGGGGCGCCGTCCGTCTGGAAGACGACCAGGCCGGGCTCCGCGGGAGTGCCCGACTTCTCGTGCAGGGCGATCACTTCCTCCACGGCCGCGTGATAGCTCGTACGGCCCATACGGCCGAGGCCGGCGTGGAGTTCGTCGATCTTGTTGTCGTGCTCGGCGAGGGTGAGTTCGCCGGTGCCGTCCAGCTCGGTGGAGAAGAAGACGACCTGGACGTTCGCCTCCGGCGCGAGGTGGGCCGCGAGGGCGAGGGTCTGCTCGCCGAGGGCCTGCGCGCTGCCGTCCTTGTAGTACGGGCGCATCGACGCGGAGCGGTCCAGGACCAGGTAGACCTTGGCGCGGGCGTCGGCGAGGCCCTGGTTCGCCAGGGCGGTGGCGGCGGCCTTGTAGGCGCTGAGGAGGGCGGGGGCCTGGGACGCGACGGCGTCCTCGCCCCCGGCGGGGGATTCCGGTGCCGCCTCGGTCGCGGCTTCGGTCGCGGTCTCGGCCTTCGCCTCGGTCGCGGTCTCAGCTGTGGCCTCGGTCGCCGACGGCTTCTCGGTCTCCGTCGCTACGGGCTTCGGTTCCGGCTTCGACTCCGGCTCCGGCTCCGGCTTCGACTCCGGGGTCACCTCGGCGACGGCCGCCTCGATGTCGGCCTCCGCCTCGGAGGCCTTCTCGGCGGCGACGGCCTCGGTCTCGGGCTCCGCGTCGACGATCGGCTCGATGACCGGTTCGGCCTCGGGCTCCGGAACGAGCTGGATGACGAGCTCGGGCTCGGCCTCGGCCGCGGCGATCACGGGCTCGGCCTCCGTCGCTACGGGCTCCGGCTCCGGTGCCGTCTCGGCGACGGGCTCCGGCTCGGGGTCGGCCGCCACCACCGGCTCGGCCGCCGGAGCGACCTCCACCTCGGAGGCCTTCTCAGCGGCGACGGGCTCGGGCGTCGGCTCCGGCTCGGCTTCCGCCTTCGCGGGCTCCGCTGCCGGTTCCGGCTCGGCCGCCACGACGGGCTCCGGCTCGGCCACAGGCTCGGGCTCAGCCGCCACGACAGGCTCCGGCTCAGCCTTCGCCGCCGGTTCGGCCGCCGCTTCCGGTTCGGCCTTCGCCGCCGGTTCCGTCTTCGGTTCCGGTTCCGGTTCCGGTTTCGGCTCGGTCGCAGGCGGTGTCGTCTGCTTCGGGACCGTCACGTTGTCGAACGCCGCCGAGACCAGGTCGTCCACCGAGGACGCCTTGCTCTCGGTCTTGCGCTCGGTCTTGCGCTCCGTCGTACGCTCGGCCTCGGCCTCGCGCTCCGTGGCCGGCGCGGGGACAGAGACCTCAGGCTCGGCTGCCGCAGGCGTGGGCTCGGGAGCCGTCTCCTGCCGGGCCGCCGGCACGGTCGGCTCGGCGGCGGCAGATGCGGAAGGGACCGCGGCAGCGGCAGCGTCCCCCTTGCGTGACTTTCCGAACGCATTCCGCAGGCGGGTGAGAATGCCCATGTGCGCAACCCTTCGCATGAGTTGGTTCCGTCAATCCCTGGCCAGGACGGACACGTAAGGTTAGCCGCCAGGACCGAAGATCTTTATCGGGCCCGAACATGGCCCCGGTTCCCGCACACCCGTCGGAGCCAAAGCCCTTTTGGCAGGGCCCAGTTCACTCTCCGTTAACCTCACGTCCGCGCCCTCGCACGCGCGTGCCCCTAGCGTCTCGCCAGACAAAGACATTAGGGGAGGGAACGTGCGCAACCTGCTGCCTCTGCTCGGCTCGACCGGTTCACACCCGGGCGGCCGTTCCGAGATGACCTGTCGGTACCGCTGTGGTGATGCCTGCTTCCACCCGGCGCCCAACACCAGCGCCAACGAATACGTCGGCGACGTCATCGCCGGAGCGCTCAGCCGTCGTTCCATGATGCGGGCCGCCGCCGCGGTGACCGTGACCACGGCCGCGGCCGGGAGCGCGGTCCTCGGCGCGGGCGCGACCCCTGCCGCCGCCCAGCCCGCCGCGGGTGCGGCGACCACCCTCGGACACGGCTCGCACGGTTCGCACGGCTCGAAGGGCAAGGCCGCCCGCGGCCTGCGCTTCACCCCCGTCGCGCCGAACACCACCGACACCGTGACCGTCCCCGAGGGCTACGGCCAGAACGTGGTCATCCGATGGGGCGAGCCCATCCTGCGCGGCGCCCCGGCCTTCGACCCGGACCGGCAGACCGCGGCGGCGCAGGCAGGCCAGTTCGGCTACAACTGCGACTTCCTCGCCCTGCTCCCGCTGCCGGGCGAGCGCGGCCGTCAGCTGCTCGTGGCGAACCACGAGTACACGGACGAAGTCCTGATGTTCAAGGGCTACGACCCCGCGAACCCGACCCGCGAGCAGGCCGAGATCGCCTGGGCCGCGCACGGTCTGGGTGTCGTCGTGGTCGAGGAGGAGCGCAGGACCGGCAAGCTGACCGCCGTGCCCCGCCACCACCTCAACCGTCGTGTCACCGCGACCACCGAGTTCAGGGTGACCGGCCCGGCGGCGGGCTCGGCCCTCCTCAAGACCTCCGCCGACCCGACCGGCAAGAAGGTCCTCGGCACGCTCAACAACTGCGCCGGCGGCGAGACCCCCTGGGGCACGACGCTGCACGGCGAGGAGAACTTCAACCAGTACTTCGCCAACGCGAGCCGCACCACGGACGCCCGCTACGGCATCGGCACCGGCGCCACCGAGCGCAAGTGGGAGCGTTTCGACAAGCGTTTCGACGTCGCCCAGGAGCCGAACGAGGTCCACCGCTTCGGCTACATCGTCGAGCTGGACCCGTACGACCCGACGTCGACGCCCCGCAAGCGCACCGCGCTCGGGCGGTTCAAGCACGAGGGCGCGACGATCCGTCTCACGGACGACGGCCGCCCGGTCGCCTACACCGGTGACGACGAGCGCTTCGACTACATGTACAAGTTCGTCGGCAGCAAGCGGATGCGCCACGGCAACAGCCGCGCCGCCCGCGAGCACAACCTGACGCTCCTCGACGAGGGCACGCTGTACGTCGCCAAGCTCACCGGCGACTCCCCGGCGATCGAGATCGACGGCACCGGCAAGCTCCCCTCGGACGGCGAGTTCGACGGCAGCGGTACGTGGATCCCGCTGGCCACCGCCACCGCGAAGGGCGCCGTCTCGCACGTCCCCGGCATGACCGCCGAGGAGGTGTACGTCTTCACGCGCCTCGCCGGTGACAAGGTGGGCGCCACGAAGATGGACCGCCCGGAGGACATCCAGCCCTCCCCGCACACCGGCAAGGTGTACGTCGCCCTGACGAACAACACCAACCGCGGTGTCGGCTCCAACGCCAAGGCGGACGAGGCCAACCCGCGCAACGCCAACAAGCACGGGCACGTCCTGGAGCTGACCGAGCGCCGCAACCGCGCCGACGCCACCAGCTTCGCCTGGTCGCTGTTCCTCGTCGCGGGCGATCCGAAGGACCCGGCGACGTACTTCGCGGGCTACCCGAAGGACAAGGTCAGCCAGATCTCCTGCCCGGACAACGTGGCCTTCGACCCGCACGGCAACCTGTGGATCTCCACGGACGGCGCGCAGCTCGGCTCGCACGACGGCCTGTTCGGCGTGGCGACGAAGGGTGAGCGGCGCGGTGAGCTGAAGCAGTTCCTGACCGTGCCGAAGGGTGCCGAGACCTGCGGTCCGCTCGTCCAGGACCGCCGTGTCCTGGTGGCGGTGCAGCACCCCGGCGAGATCACCGGGGCGACCGTCGAGAACCCGGCGAGCGTCTGGCCCGACGGCCCCGGCAAGATCGTCCGCCCGTCGGTCGTCTCCGTCTGGCGCAAGGACGGCGAAGACATCGGCGTGTGACGCACACGGCAACGGGGGCGCCCTCTCAGTCAGAGGGCGCCCCCGTTCTTTGGTCGTTCGCTCTTCTGCCTTCAAGCCTTCAGGGGCGCGGGGAACTGCGCGGCCGGCCCTCACCGGGCCCGCCCCCTACACACGACCCCCGCCCCTACACCCCCACCCCCACCAAATCAAGCCACTCCCCATAGCCAGGGGCCTCCCGGGCGACCTCCGCGTACGCCTCCCACAGCTCAGGGAAGACGGAGTCCAACTCCCCCTCCGTGCGCGCCGCGAGCACCAGCCGGACCCCCAGCGGATCCCCCTCGATCCTGCGCACCGCCATCTCCGGCCGAGGCTGGCACGTCGGCTGGCAGACCGTGACGACCTCGCCGGTCGCGACCAGTGAGGCGGCCGTGTGGTAGTCCCCGTGCAGCACCCGCGGCCGCAGCCCCGCCGCCCGCAGCATGCGGTGCACGGCGTCCCATTCGCCGTCGACCGTCGGATCGATCATCCACCGGTCCCCGGCCAGGTCGGAGAGCCGCACCTCCGGACGCGCGGCCGCCGGATGGTCGGCCGGCAGCGAGACGAACTGCGGTTCGCGGTCGACCAGGACGCGCAGCGCCAGCCCGTCCGGGATGCGCAGCGGACTGCCCTCCACCTCGTGCACGAAGGCCACGTCGAGCCGGCCGGCGGCGAGCATGCGCAGCAGGGCGTTCGGGGAGACGTCCATCTGCAGGACCGGTTCGCGCTGCCGTGCGCGCAGCCGGCGCAGCCAGCCCGCGAGGGCGCGACTGGCGGTGGAGCCGATACGGAGCTGAGGCCCGTCGGCGTCCGTCGCGGCGGCCCGGGCCTCCGCGACCAGCGACCGCATTTCGGCCACCAACGGGCGGGCGCGGCCGAGGACGACCAGGCCGAGCGGGGTGGGCCGGCAGCCGGTGCGTTCGCGGAGGAAGAGGGGGCCGCCGAGCTCCTGCTCGATGCGTTTGAGCTGGGTGCTCAACGAGGGCTGGGCCACGCCGAGCTGCCGGGCGGCCCGGTGCAGGCTGCCGGTGTCGGCTATGGCGCACAGTGCGCGGAGGTGCCTGACCTCAAGGTCCATGCCGCCGGAGCCTAAAGCGGAAGTACAGCTTTCACCAGACGCACAAACCCCACCCAAATCAAGTGAGTCGGGCGGTCGGATACGGACGGATAGCTGTGTCCTATCGCCGGTTGGCATCATCACAGCCGCCTCACAGAAGCCGAAACTCCTCGGTGACGACTTCACCCCCCACGCAAGGAGTCATCGATGCGACTGTCCACACCCATGCTCTCCGCCGCGCTCGGCCTCGGCCTCACCGCTGCCGCGCTCGGTACCGTCCCGGCCGCGGCGGCCCAGGCACCGGAGCCGGCGTCGACCGCCTCCGTCGCCACCACCACCGCTTCCGTGGCGGGCGCGGGCTACAACGGTTCCGGTGAAGAGGCGAAGGCCAACGAGGCCTTCTTCGAAGCCGTGCTGAAGTCCGTGGCCGAGAAGCGCGCCGCGAACCCGACGTCCGCCGCCGCCGTCACCGTGGTCTACAACGCCTCGGCGGCGCCGACCTTCGCCACCCAGATAGCCCGCAGTACGTCGATCTGGAACAGCTCCGTCTCGAACGTCAAGCTCCAGGCCGGCACCAGCGGCGCGAGTTTCACGTACCGCGAGGGGAACGACTCGCGCGGTTCGTACGCGTCCACGGACGGGCACGGCAGAGGCTACATATTCCTCGACTACCGGCAGAACCAGCAGTACAACTCCACGCGCGTCACCGCCCACGAGACCGGGCACGTGCTCGGACTCCCCGACCACTACTCCGGGCCGTGCAGTGAGCTGATGTCGGGCGGCGGCCCCGGTACGTCCTGCACGAACGCCGTTCCCAACAGCGCGGAGCGCGCCCGGGTGAACCAGCTGTGGGCCAACGGGCTCGCCAAGGCCCTGGCGAAGGTCAACCAGGACTGAGCCACCGGGGCCGGCCGGTCCCGGCCGGTCCCTCTCTGACGCACCACCCCACCCCCCACGGACGTGGGCCGCCCCTCCTGCACAGAGGGCGGCCCACGTCGTGTTTTCCGGATACGGATGCCGTCACGTGCTCTTGCGGAGGGTCAGGTCCACGACCAGGGCCCGGTGGTCGGTGTCCCCCAGTTCCAGGAAACGGGTCCTCGTCGCCGTGAAGCCCCGGGACACCAGGACGTGGTCGATCTGGGCGCCGAAGGCCGGGGCCGTCAGGGCGGGCCAGCTCGGGGTACGGGTGTCGCCGGTGAGGCGCGCGCCGTCCATGAAGCCGGTGTCCAGGATGCGGCGGAAGGCCGCGTGGTCCTGGGTGGCGTTGAAGTCGCCCGCGACGACGGTGGGCCGGCCGATGTTCGCGGCGGCGTAGTCGCGCAGGGCGGCCAGCTCCTTGCGCCAGGTGCCCAGGTGGGACGGGAGCGGCGGCATGGGGTGGGCCAGCTGGAGGCGGATCTCCTGGCCGTCCACGTCGGCGGTGGCGCCGGGCATGCCCATGGTGGCGGGGATGCCCTTCGCGGGCTTGAGGGGGTGGCGACTGAGGATGACGGAACCGTCGGAGCCCTTGGCTGTGACGCTCTGGACGGCCTGCCGGTACGGGTAGCCGCCGTCCTTGTCGGCCTTGCCGCCCTTCCCGTTCCTGCCGTTCTTGCCGAAGGCCTGCTCCAGCTTCTTCTCGCAGGTGGCCTCGCACTCCTGGACGAAGACCAGGTCCGGGCGCTGTGCCGAGACCGCCTCGATCAGGCCGTCCGTGGCCTGGCCGAACTCGACGTTCGCGGTGAGCACGCGGACCTCGGCGACCGGTACGCCGCCGGGTTCCATCGTCTTTCCGTACGGCTCGATGTACCAGGCGATCACGGCGAGGGCGGCCACGCCCCACACGAGGCCGATACGCCAGTGGGACAGCGCGGCGAAGAGGAGGGCGAGGGCGGTGGGGGCGAGGAGCCAGGGGAGGAAGGCGAGCAGTTGCGGGATGGGGGTCACGGCGTCGGTGTCGGCGATGCGGCAGGCCAGGACGGTACTCACGGTGAGGAGCAGGAGGGCGGCGAACCAGGCGCCGGGGCGGGCGGTGCCGTGTCCCGGCGGCGGGGCGTCGCCGTCGCCCGGCCGGTCGCCCCGTCGCTCGCTCGTGTCCGCCGTCGCGCTGCGCAAGGCCACGTCTCCCACCCCTTCTGCCCCCACCCACCCCGGCCATCTGCATGGATCCTCCCTCAAAGACGGGGGGAGTGCGTGCGGGGTTGCGCCCCGGGGGCCCCGGCGGGGCCGCCCGCGCCGTTCCCCGCGCCCCTTAAGGGCGGGGCTGCGCCCCAGGCTTGCCGCCAGGTGCGGCCGGTGGGAGCTGGCCGCGCCGTTCCCCGCGCCCCTCCAGGGCGGGGCTGCGGCCCGGGCTTGCCTTCGGGGGTGGGCCCGGTGGGGGTGGGCCGCGCCGTTCCCCGCGCCCCTTTGGGGCGGGGGTGCGGCCGGCCCGGTTGTCGGGTGCGGGTTTGCTGGGGGCGGGGTGCGCAGTTCCCCGCGCCCCTGAAAGCGCGGGGAGCGTTTGCGTCGTTTGCTGCGCCCTGGGGACGAAAAGCTGGGGCGCAGCCCCGCTTTTCAGGGGCGCGGGGAACTGCGCGGCCAGCTGCGGCGCCGCCGCAGGTGTAAGCGTGGGATGCGCATTGGTCTTCTGGGGGCGCGGGGAACTGCGCGCTCAGCTAGGGCGCCGCCGCAGGTGAGCGGCGGTTTCTTGGGGGCGCGGGGAACTGCGCGAACGGTCGTGATGGTGGCGCACGTGTGAGCGTCGGTTTTTCTAGGGGCGCGGGGAACTGCGCGTGGTCAGGTCTCGTCGGGCAGACGGGTCAGGAAGTCGGTCATGGACTTGTTGAAGTGGGTTGGTTGTTCGAGGTTCGGCATGTGGGCCGCGCCCGGCACCACATCCAGAACCGAGTCCGGCAGAGCCTCGTGCATCGCCCGCGCGTCCGACACCGGCGTGAACCCGTCGTCCTCCCCCACCACCACCAGCGCGGGAACCCCGACCCGGGTCAGCAGTCCCCGGTAGTCGGGACGCTCGGCCCGCCCCCGCAGGGCCGCCGCGGCCCCCTCCGCCGGCGTGCCCGTCATCATGCGGTGGACATGCGCCGCCACCTCGGGCGGGGCGTACGGCGCGACCATCCGGTACAGGACCTCCTCGGCGTACCCGCCCATCCCCTCCCGCAGCAGCCGCTCGGCCATCGCGCCCCGGGACGCCTTCCCCTCCGGCGTCTCCGCCGCCGCGAACGTGTCCGCCAGCAGCAGGCCCCGGATCCGTTCCGGGAACAGCCGGTAGCACTCCATGGCGATCTGGCCGCCCATCGACAGTCCCCCGAGCACGAATTCGGGTACCCGGAGTTCGTCGAGGAGGGCCGCCACGTCCTCGGCGAAGACGGAGAGCGGGGTGATCCCGGGGACCACCGGGGACGCGCCGTACCCCCGCAGGTCCGGCACGATCACCCGGCGCTCGGCGGAGAAGGCCGCCACCTGCGGCGCCCACATCGTGCGGTCGAAGGGGTGGCCGTGGATCAGGACGAGGGGGAGCGGTGTGGTGGTGTGCGGGCCTTTGTCATCGTATGCGAGGAAGGGGGCCATGGGTCGGACCCTAGATCCTCTCAACTCCTCGGTGCAATAAGATCTTTGCTCTCGGTGCAATCCGGGAACGGGAGGGAGTGGCGTGGAGGACTATCGGCGTATCGCCGACCGGCTGGCCGAGGAGATCTACTCGGGGCGGCTGAAGGCCGGCGAACGGCTGCCGCCGCAGCGCGTGTTCGCCCGGCGGCGGAGCATCGCGGGATCCACGGCCGGGCGCGTGTACGGGGAACTGGTCCGGCGCGGCCTCGTCGTCGGCGAGGTCGGACGCGGCACCTTCGTACGGGCCGCGCCGCCCCCTTCGGGCAGGGCCCTCGCCGAAGCCGCGCACGACCACGATCCCCGAACGACGGTCGATCTGGAGCTCAACTACCCCTCCGTACCGGGGCAGTCGGAGCTGATGGCCGACGGGCTCGCGCCGCTGCTGCGGGCCGACGTGCTGGGCGAGGTCACCCGTACCGTCCCGGCCACCGGGACCGCCGCCGCGCGCGAGGCCGTCGCCGGGCTGCTGGCCGGCTCCGGGTGGCGGCCCGCGCCCGGGCAGCTGCTCTTCGCGGGGAACGGCCGGCAGGCCATCGCGGGCGTCCTCGCCACGCTGGTACGGCCCGGTGGCCGGGTCGGTGTGGAGGCGCTGACGTATCCGCTGGTCAAGGAGATCGCGGAGCGGATCGGCTGCACGCTCGTGCCGCTCGCCACGGACGAGGAAGGGCTGCGGCCCGACGCCGTCACCGCCGCCCACCGCGCCGCCCCGCTCTCCGCCCTCTACGTCCAGCCCACCCTGCACAATCCGACCGGGGTGACGGCGGGGGACGCGAGGAAGCGCGAACTGGCCGGTGTGGTCCGGGACTTGGACCTGCCCGTGGTCGAGGACCGTATCTGGTCCTTCCTCCATGAAGAAGGCGTGCCGTTCGCCGCGTACGCACCCGAGCGTGTCCATGTCGTCGACGGGCTCTCCAAGCGGGTCGCGCCCGGGCTGACCGTCGGGTTCCTCGTCGTGCCCGAGGAGCGGGTCGGGGCGGTGGGCGGCGCCCTGCGGTCGGGCGGGTGGACGGCGGGGCGGTTCGCGCTGGAGGCGGGCACGCGGTGGATCCGGGACGGGACCGTCGAGCGGCTCGTCGGGAAGAAGCGGGCCGACGCCGCCCGGCGCCAGCGGGTCGTCGCGGAACTGCTCGACACGTTCACGGTCCGGGCCGACCCGTACGCGTACTACGCCTGGTGGGAGCTGCCCGCGCCCTGGCGCGCCGACACCTTCACGGCTGCCGCCGCCGCGCGCGGGGTCGCGGTCACGCCGGGGGCCGCCTTCGCCGTGGGACCGCAGGGCGCGCCGGACGCCGTCAGGCTCGGGCTCGCGTCGGTTCCGGTACCGGTGCTGGGACAGGCGCTGCGGACGCTGCGCGACGTCGCGCGCGGGCGTCCGTGAGCCAGGTCGCCAGCGCCACCGTGAGGCCGAGGGCCAGGACGAACCAGGTCGCCGTGCGCAGGGTCTCGGTGAGGGCGTCGTAGACCGCGCCCGCCGCGGCGCGCGAGACGTGCTCGGGCAGGCCCGAGAGGGTCAGGGCGCGGCCGATCACCGTGGCGAGGGCCAGCAGGGCGGCGCCCAGGGCCATGCCGAGCGCGGTGGCGGTGACGGCACGGCGGCGGCGTACGGCCAGCAGGATGCCGCCGACGGCCAGGGCGACCGCCGCCAGGGGCAGCCAGAAACCCGCGATCTCCAGCATGGGGAAGCCTTTCCGCAGGGAGCTCAGCTCCTGGGCGCCGAGGACCGTGACCTCGGTGTGCGCGACGGGAATGCGGTGGGCCATCGGCACGCGGTCGTCGGCCAGTTGTGCCTTGAGGCGGGCCGTGACCGGGGCCAGGTCGAGGGTGACGGCACCCTCGCTGTCGTTGCGCAGGGCGCGCAGGACGGCGTCGTGCGCGGCCCGGTTCGCCGTGGTCCAGGCCGCGCGGAAGGCCTCCGTACCGGTGAAGGACCGCACCGCCCGGTGGACGTACGCGCGGACCTCCCCCTCCAGCGGCCCCACCTCGACCTCGCTCATGATGCCGTCCGTGACGGTGTCCGCGATCGCGCCCTGGACGTCCGGGCCGGCGGCGAGCGGCGCCATCGTGTCGACGTACCGCCCGGTGTCGCCGATCTCGTACTTCGCCCACGCCGAGAGCCCGCCCAGCGGCACGAGGACGCAGGCGAGCACGATCAGCAGCGCCGAGAGGACTTTCCGCAGCGCCGAGAGGTCTTTGCGCATTCCTCAAGGAAGAACCCCGGCCGGGCCCTTCGCCATCGGGGCACGGCCGGGGTGACTGCATCCGGACGCGGATTGCGTTCTTCCGGGGGACCCGGGCGGCCCTCCTCATCGGCAGAGGGCGGTCACTTGCGGTTGTAGAGCCGCATCGTGACCGGGCCGAAGACCGCGACCAGCAGACCGGCCCAGCCCAGTGACCACGCGATCTCGGCGCTCGGCCAGGAGCCCTCCATCAGGCCGCGGACCGCCGAGGCGAGGTGGGTGACGGGGTTGTTGTTGACGAAGGCCTGGAGCCAGCCCGGCATCGTCTCGGGGCGGACGAAGATGTCGCTGAGGAAGGTCAGCGGGAACAGGATCATCATGCTCACGCCCATCACCGACTTCTCCGTGCGCAGCAGCAGGCCGAACATCGTCCACACCCAGGAGAAGGCGAACGAGAAGACGATCAGCAGGACGACACCCGCCACCACTCCCTGGACGCCGCCGTCCGGACGGAAGCCCATGATCAGACCCACCGCGAGCATCACGACCGACGCGATCGTGTAGCGCAGGGCGTCCCCGAGCAGATAGCCGACCAGCGTCGACGGGCGCCAGATGGGCAGCGAACGGAAACGGTCGAAGACGCCCTTGGCGATGTCGATGTTGACCGAGACGCCCGTGTACATCGTGATCATGACGACCGACATCACGAGGATGCCCGGGAGCAGGTACTGGATGTACTCCTCGGGGGAACCGGCGAGCGCGCCCCCGAACAGGTACGTGTACATCAGCACCATCATGATCGGGAACGCCGTCACGTCGAAGAGCTGCTCCGGCACGTGCTTGATCTTGAGGATCGCCCGCCAGCCGAAGGTGAGGGACGCCTGAAGGGCGTTCGGGCGCGGCGGGCGCTCACCGGCGACCAGGATCGCGGCGAGGCTCTCGGTACGGACCGGCGCGAGGTCCGCGGTGTCCGCGGTGCCGGTCGCGCTGCCGGAGGACTGGGTCGCGGTGCTCATGCCGTGGCCTCTTTCTTCAACGTCTTCTTCTGCGTCGGCGGCTGTGTCTCGGGAGGGTTCGGGGGCCGGCTGTCGGACTTTCCGGTGAGGGCGAGGAAGACCTCGTCCAGGCTCGGCTGGCCCAGGGAGAAGTTGTCGACGGTGATGCCCGCGCGGGCGAGTTCGGCCAGGGCGCGGGACGCCTTCTCGGCGGCCGCGGCGCCGTCCGGCGAGCCGTTGCCGACCCGGGCCGTCAGCGCCACCGGGTCCGGCTCCAGCTGGACGTCCGTGCCCAAAGCCTGCCGCAGCACCCGCTCGGCGTCCGGGCGCCGGTCCGCGTCCCGCAGCCGTACGTGCACGGCGCCCGCGCCCACCGACGCCTTCAGCTCGCCCTTCGTGCCCTCGGCGATGACCTTGCCCTTGTCGATGACGGCGATCCGGGACGCCAACTGGTCGGCCTCGTCCAGGTACTGGGTCGTCAGCAGGACCGTGGTGCCCTGGGCGACGACCGCCCGCACGATCTCCCACACCTGGTTGCGGCTGCGCGGGTCCAGGCCCGTCGTCGGCTCGTCCAGGAACAGCAGGTCCGGGGTGTTGAGGATGGACGCGGCGATGTCGATACGGCGCCGCATGCCGCCCGAGTAGTTCTTCACCTGCCGGCCGGCCGCCTCCGACAGGCCGAAGGCGTCGAGGAGTTGGGCCGCGCGGTCGTACGAGGCCTTCTTGGCGTGGCCCGTCAGACGGGCCAGCAGCACGAGGTTCTCGGTGCCGGTCAGGTCCTCGTCCACGGACGCGTACTGGCCGGTGAGGCTCACCCGGGCGCGTACCGCGTCCGCCTCCCGTACGACGTCGTGGCCGAAGACGTGGGCCTCGCCGCCGTCGGGGCGCAGCAGGGTCGCCAGCATGCGAACGGTCGTGGTCTTGCCCGCGCCGTTCGGGCCCAGCAGGCCGTAGACCGCGCCCGGCTCGATACGCAGGTCCACGCCGTCGACCGCGCGGGTGTCGCCGAAGGTCTTCACCAGGCCCGCGGTCTCGATGGCCGGTCCGGCCCAGTGGTCGGTGCGGTTGCTGCTCGTCATGTCGGTCCGCCCATCCGCGTCGTTCTGGTGACTGATCTGGTGACTGGTTTCGTGACTGGTTTCGGAATGCAGACCCCTGGGGCCGCGGAAACTCATCGGTGGGGCGGTGGGGGACCGCGGGGGCGGGGCCTCCGGTGGAGGGTTGACCCGAACGGGTGTTACCTGGATCAGGGGAGAGGAGGCCGATCATGCGCGTCACCCTGGCTCTCAGAATCCTTGGAACCGCCCTGGTCAGCGGCGGTGTGCTGACCGTCGCGGCCGCGGGTACGGCGACCGCGGGCGACCGCGGCGACCGCCGTGGCGGCGATCCCGTGTGGGGGACCGTCGTCTCCCGCGGCGACCTGAAGGTGCGGGACCGTCCCCACACCGGCTCGGCTGTCGTCGACCGGCTCTCGCCCGGCAGTCAGGACCGGGTCGCGTGCGTCGCGCGGGGCTCGCACGTCTTCGGCAACCCGCACTGGTACTGGCTCGTCGGGGCGCGGGGCTGGGCGAGCGCGGCGTTCGTCGACCTCGGCGGAGAGGGTGTGCCGAAGTGCTCCGACCTCTACGAGGGGGCGTGGAAGGAGCGGTGGCACGACACCGACGCCTCGGACTCCGGCTGGGAGTGGGTGCCCGGCGGGCAGTGAGCGAGCCCGAGGAGAACGGGGCCCCGGCGTTGCAGCCGGGGCCCCGCTCGGCTTGGTCACGGTCACGGTCGCCGTCGCTGTCGGCGGGCCGGGGTCAGTCCTCGGTCGTGTAGTAGCGGTAGAAGACCATCGCGAAGACGCCCGCCGTGATCACGAGGGACAGGCCCACGGTCTTGAGGACGCCGGCGTCCGTGAGGCTGTAGATGAAGCCGAACGAGATGCCCGCGAACGCCGCCCAGGCGGCTGCGCGCAGTTCGCGTGGGAGGCGGGGGGCGACGGTGTGGACGGCGTAGGCCGCAGCGGCGAACGCGAGGGCCGCGAGCACGCCCAGGAGGACGTTCCAGCCGGTGATCGGGCCTGCGTGGCGGGCTATGCCGGAGGTCCACAGGCCGTAGATGATGCCGCCGAGTGCGGGCAGTGCGAGTTTCGCCTTGACGGCGGGGTGGTGGGTGGACGGCCTTGACCTTGCCGGTCCGGGATGTGCGGTTGACGTGGGTGCCGCTTGAGCCATGACAGCACTCCTCTCTCTTCCTCGCCCCTGCCTTCCAGGGCACACCTGGGGGGAGGGGACGGCAAGTCGTGGTCGTTGCCCGCGCCCCGGCGGGGGCCGTTCTGCGCAGTTCCCCGCGCCCCTTCAAGGCGGGGCTGCGCCCCGGGCCTGCCCTTGAGTGCGGGCCCGGTGAGGGCTGGCCGCGCAGTTCCCCGCGCCCCTTTGGGGTGGGGCTGCGCCCCGGTCTCGTTGTCGGGTGCCGGTTGGGTGGGGGGTTTGCGCAGTTCCCCGCGCCCCTAAAGGCCGAGGCCGGGAGGTGCGCAGTTCCCCGCGCCCCTGAAAGCCGAAGCCGGGGCCGGTCGCGCAGTTCCCCGCGTCCCTGCAAGCGTGCGGGGGCGTAGCCCCGTTTTTCAGGGGCGCGGGGAACTGCGCGCTCAGCCGCGACGCCGCCGCAGGGGGGAAGTCACGTGCGGGGAACCGACCTGTCCGCCCCCCCCCGCGGGACCGCAGGTCGCAGGAGAGAGGGAGTGTCGGCGGAGCCGGGAACCCCGGCGTGCGGTGGGCGCGCGTGCGTGCTTCGCTGGGCGGATGAGCGGCGGCGCGGAGCAGGAAACGCGGCCCCAGCGGCAGCAACTGCTTCGCGTACGCGGACGCAGCGTCGCCTGGGCACCCCCACTGCTCCTCCTCATCGCGATCGCCGTGATCGACAGCAACACCTCGGGCGAGTTCAGGATCATCTCCTGGATCGTCCTCGTTCCCGGCATCGCGGCGGCCATCTGCGGAGTGCGAGGCACGGCTGTCTTCGCCGCCCTCGCCCTCGTCACGTACATCGAGGTGGACGCCGCCTGGCCGCACCAGGACCAGACCGGTCTGCCCGACTTCATCCTCGTCGCGGTGGGCGGCGCCCTCGCGACGACGGCCTGCGCGGTACGCGTACGCGAGGAGCGGCGGATGCTGCACATGCGGGACGTGGCCGACACGACCCGCCGTACCGTGCTGCGCCCGATGCCCACCCCCTGGGCCGGCCTGGACCACGCGGCCGTCTACCTCGCCGCTGACAGCGAGGCCCGCGTCGGCGGCGACTTCTACGACATCCAGCCGGGCCCGCACGGCACCCGCGTCCTCCTCGGAGACGTGCAGGGCAAGGGCCTGCCCGCGCTCGACGCCGCCGCCGCGCTGCTCGGCACGTTCCGCGAGGCGGCGTACCACGAGGCGTCCCTGGCCGTCGTCGCCGAACGGCTGGAGGTACGGATGCGCCGCCAGCGGCAGTACGTGGCGGACCTCGGCGAGGTACCGGACCGCGGCGTGGAACGGTTCGCGACCGCCGTCCTCGTCGGGTTCCCGCCACCCGGCGCGCCCGGCGGCCACATCGAGGTCGTCAACTTCGGGCACGATCCCCCGCTGGCGGTGGGCCCGTCCGGGGTGCGTCCCCTGCCGCCCGGCGACGGCCTGCCGCTCGGTTTCGGCGGGCTCGCGGGCCCGGCCTCGGGCGTCCCGCCGGTCCACCGGGTGCCCTTCACCCCCGACGAGACCCTGCTGCTCGTCACGGACGGCGTGACCGAGGCGCGCGACGCCGAAGGCGTCTTCTTCCCGCTTCACGAACGCGTCGCCCTGGCCGTCTCCGTCGACCCCGGTATCGCCCACCCCCGCCACCTGGTGGAACTGGTCCGCGAAGGCACCCTCCGCCACAGCACGGGCCATCTGGTGGACGACACGACTATCTTCGCCGTCCGCACGGCAGCGGCGCGGCCGTCGCCGTAGGGCATGGGGCCGTGACATCGGCGGCTCCGCCGTGGGGTGCGACCAGTCCTCGTCCACCCGCGGAGGTCGAACAAACCCGCATCACCCACCCCCTATCGCCCCCACCACAACCCCCTTTGCACCCGCACCGGTTACCGTGCTGCCGTAGTGATCGAAGGCCGAGGCGGATTCGAAGGGGAGGGAGACGGCGATGCCCGGAACCGTACTGCTGATCGCGGCGTCACCGGTGGGCAGGGGCTGCCTCGTCGACGCCGCCTCCGTGCTCCCCGTACTCGCCGCGGTCGCCCCCTCCGTGCTCTCCGGCACGGACACCGCGAACGTCGTCGAACTCGCCGACCCCCTGCAGCCGCAGGCGGTCCTGACCCGGCTGCGGGCCGCCGCCACGGCCCCCGGCCCGCTGACGGTCTTCCTCACCGGGCAGCTCCAACTGGACCGCCGTCAGCGGCGCCCGCATCTGGCGCTCGCCCGGACGACCCCCGCGACCGTCCGCTACACCGGCTTCCCGTGGCACTGGATCCGTGAGGAACTGCGGCTGCGCGCCCCGGGCAGTACGACCCTTCTCGTCGACCTGCACACTGACGCGGAGACCTGGCAGCAACTGGCCGCCCAGCCCCTCACCGGGGGCCCGGGAGTCGCGCTGTACGGCCGTGTGGCGCCGCCTCCCCCGCGACGCGCGCTCGCGGTGCCCACGTACATGAAGTCCCTCGCCACGATCCTGCGCAGCGGGCACCGTCCACCGCTCGCGGACCTCCACCAGCAGGCGCTGACCCGCTCGTACGCCGAGGACCCGGACTCCGCCCGCCGGGACCTCGTCCTCGCGGCCGAACCCCGGTACCTGGCAGGGATCCCGATGCCGGGGCCGGCGACGGCCCACGGGTACGCGGCGGCACCCGCCGCCGCGCCGCCCGTGCACCCCGCGGCGCCGCCTACGTACCCCGTCGCGCCCGTGCCCTACCTCGCCGCCGTACCGATGCCCGCGAGCCCGCCCGTGGCGGTGCCGGTTCCCGAGCCCGCTCCGGTCGATCCGCACGCCGAGATCACCGCCGCCGTGCAGAACGGCCGGCACGCCGAGGCCGCCGCGCTGGCCGAGCGGTGGGAGCGGACCGCGCTGCGGACGTACGGGCCGGGCGCCGAGGAGGTCGTGCACTGGATGGAGGTACGGGCGGACCTGGCCATGTTCGCGGGCGACGCCGAGCTGAGCTGCCGGATCTGGCTGGCGGTGGCCGACGCGCGGCTGACCGCGGGGCAGCCGCCGGACGCGCCCGGGGTCGAGGCGGCCGTGGACCGGGCGCACCACCAGTGGGGCCGTATCGGCGACTCGGCGCGGGCCCGTGAGCTGGGTCCTGCGCTGGCCGACCTGCGCGGACGGGTTCCCGGACGCCGGCAGGGCGCGCTGGACGACATCCGGCGCAACCTCAGCCGGCTCCAGACCCACTGACCCGGGGGTGTGAGGAGACGGGGTTCAGCGGGCGAGCATCTCCAGCGCGGCCGACACCAGCGTCCGTACGCCGGGGCCGACCGTCGCCAGGTCGGGGGCGAAGCGCGGGCTGTGGTTACTGGGGACGGCCGCGAGTTGCTCCAGGAGATCGTCACCGGCCTCGGCGGCGGCCGCGTTCCAGACCTCCGCGGGTGTGCTCGTCACGAACCAGTACGCGTACGGGAGCGCGCCGCCGGGGCCGCCCGCAGCGAGGAACGGGAAGTCCTCGCTGCCCATGACCGGGCCGAAGTCGAGAACCGTGCCCGCGCCGAACACCTCGCCGTGCACGGCCGCGACCCGGCGGTCGGTGTCCGCGTCGTTCACCGTCACCGGGAAATCCCCGCCGACCGTCACGGTGGGTTCGCGCGGGCAGCCAGCCGCCACGCACTCGCCCGCCGCGATACGCCGGACCGAGGCGAGCATCCGCTCCCGTACCTCCGCGGACTGCGTACGGAGGTTGAGGGAGATCCGCGCCTCGGACGGGATGATGTTGTGCCGCGTACCCGCCTCGATGCGCCCCACGGTCAGTACGGCCGACTCCCGGGCCGCGATCTCGCGCGAGACGACGCTCTGCAGCCGCGTCACGATGTACGCGGCCGTCACCACCGGGTCCACGGTCGCCTCGGGCCGTGAGCCGTGCCCGCCCACCCCGTGCACGACGATGTCGACGTCCGTGGAGGCCGACATGATCAGGCCCGGCGTGTGCGCGTACAGCCCGGCCGGGCCGGGGGCCGCGTGCTGGGCGAGCAGGACGTCCGGGCGCGGGAAACGCTCGTACAGGCCGTCCGCCACCATTGCGGCGGCGCCCGTACCGGTCTCCTCGGCGGGCTGCCCGACCACCAGGAGCGTGCCGGACCAGGTGTCCCGCCCGGCGGCCAGCGCGTCGGCGGCGCCGGTCAGCCAGGTGACGTGCAGGTCGTGGCCGCAGGCGTGCATGACGCCGGGCGTCTCGGAGGCGTACGGCAGCCCGGTCTCCTCGGTGACCGGCAGCGCGTCCATGTCGCCGCGGAGCAGGACGGTGGGCCCGTCGCCGTTGCGCAGCACCCCGACGACCCCCGGGCCGCCGGTACCGCCGACGTTCTCGGCCGTCTCGTACCCGGCCTCGCGCAGACGTCCGGCGAGGATCCCGGCCGTACGGTGTTCGCGCGCCGACAGCTCGGGGTGCCGGTGGAGGTCCCGGTAGAGGTCCTCCAGGGCGGGCAGCGGGAGGTCGGCGGTGAGGTCCAGGGCGGTGCGGGCCGCGGCCGAGAGCGCGGGGGCGGGGGTGGGAGAGGTCACGAGGGCAGCGTATGCGGCGGGTATCACTCGTACGGCGGTGTTCAGCGCGGTTGTGGCCGGGTGTCGCTGCTATCCACAAGGGAGGGGGACGACACCCACCGAAGGAAGTGCGGCATGGCAGGCACGCTCGCCATCAACTTCACCCAGGGGCTCGACGACGCCTGGTCGAAGATCGCGACATTCGTCCCCAAACTCATCGGGTTCCTCGTCATCCTGGTGATCGGCTGGGTCATCTCGAAGATGATCGCCCGCGTCCTGGACCGGGTCCTGCGCAAGGCGGGCTCCGAGCGCCTGTCGGAACGGGCGGGCACGGAACGGCTGCTGAGCGAGTCCAAGTACGACATGACGGGGATCGTCTGCAAGATCGTGTACTACGCGCTGATGCTGATCACGCTGCAGCTCGCGCTCGGCGTCTTCGGCGCCAACCCCGTCAGTGAGATGATCAACGGGATCGTGGCCTGGCTGCCGCGCGGCATCGTCGCCGTGGTCCTCGTGGTGATCGCGATGGCCATCGCGAACGGGGTCCGCACGATCGTGGGCAGCGCGCTGTCGTCCGTCTCCTACGGGAAGACGGTCGCGACCATGATGTGGGCGTGCATCCTCGCGCTGGGCGTGATCGCGGCGCTCGGCCAGGCGGGCATCGCGACGGCGGTCACGCAGCCGGTCCTGTACGCGGCGCTCGCGGCCGTGGCGGGCATCCTGATCGTCGGTGTGGGCGGCGGCATGATCATGCCGATGCGGCAGCGGTGGGAGCGGTGGCTGGAGACGGCCGAGCGGGAGTCGATGAACGCCAAGGGGAGTATGTCGGCGTACCAGTCGGGGCGCGACGACGCGCTGCGGGGGCAGCCGGCTCGCGAACGCACGGAGCGCTCCGCGGGTCCGGACGGGGGCTCGACGCTGGACATGTGACGGCCGTCCCCCCGGCTGCCCGGCGGGCCTGAGCGCGCCGTTCCCCGCGCCCCTTTGAGGGCTGGCCCGGATGTGGGGTGCGGGCCGGTCGGAGTGGGCCGCGCAGTTCCCCGCGCCCCTCCAGGGGCGCGGGGAACTGCGCGGGCGGCATCCGCTGGCCGCACCTGGTAGCGGACCCCGCATGGACTCGGGTGGCTAGTGGTCGCGTTGGGGTGGGATCAGGTTGTGGTGGTGGGCCAGCCAGGTGATCGCCGTCAGGCGGCACACCGCGTAGTCGTGGCCCACCGGCTCCCGCCAGTCCGTCTCCGCGAGCCCGTCCAGGAAACCGAGCGCGTAGTCCGTGAGGGACTCGCGGTCCGGCGGCAGCGGGACCAGACCGGACCCCGCCGCCATCAGCCGCTCGCGCAGCTCCGCCACATGCTGGTCCACCGCCGCCGTGAACGCCGGCTCGAACGCGAACTCCGCGAAGCGAGGCGCGTACGCGCGGGTGATCTCGACGAGGGGGGTCAGGGGCGACATCCGTCCACCGTAAAGCGGACGGAGTGGTGCGAGGAGGGGGATTTGGGATGGTTTCCGTCACATCAGAGCGGGGGGTGGGCCGGCGCCGGGCCCAGGGTCGTCGTGCCGGGCGCGGTGCGGTGACCGAGACCTGTCCGGTACGCGTCCAGCGCCGCGTCTATCCGGCCCGTACGCCGCAGCAGGTCGCCGAGGAGGCGGCACAGGTCGGCCAGGTCGCCCGCCGCGCCCGCCCGCTCCAGCAGGCTGAGCGCGCGGACGTAGTGCTCCTCGGCCGCCTCCGTGTCCCGGGCGTCCTCCGCGATGATGCCGAGCAGCCGGTGCGCGCCCGCGGAGTGCACGGCCCCGCGCTCCGAGCTGAGGTCGCCCAGTACGCCGTGCAGGAGGGTCGCGGCCTCCTCCGACTTGCCGCGCCGGTGGAGCACGTCCGCGAGTTCCACCGCGACCTGGCTGGTGTAGAGCGCGGCGCGCTGCGCGGAGTGCATGGCCTGCGCCTCGCGCAACTCGCTCTCGGCGCGTTCCAGGTCGCCGTTCTGCGCGTACAGATATCCGCGCATCCAGTGGCAGTTGGCCAGCTCGGTGCGGATCTGGAGCTGCCGGTACAGCTCCGCCGCCTTGCCCAGGGACGCGTCGGCCTCGGCCATCCGCCCCTCGGCGATCATCGTCCGGGCGACGGACCGGTGCATACGCGCCAGCAGCGCCGGATCGCCGACCTGCGGGGCCAGCGCGAGCGCGAACTCCGCCGCCTGCGCCGCCCGCGCGTGCGCCCCCATGTCCATGTAGGGCGCGATCACCGCCGCGTAGAGCAGCAGCAGGGCGTCCGGGTCGTGCAGCCCGCCCTTGTTCAGCTCGTCGATGGTGGATTCCAGCAGGTAGCAGGCGTACCGGAGTTCGCCCGCGAGGTAGTGCGAGACCGCCCGGCCGCGCAGGGCCGGGACGCGCACGGGCAGCGGTTCGTCCGCGAGCCGTTTCTCCGACTCCTCGAAACGCAGCCGGGCCGTCGCCAGGTCACCGGTGTCCATGGCGCACTCGCCGAGGCCGAGCAGCGCGGCGGCGCACTCGGCGTTCAGGCCGTGCGCCTCCGCCTCGGCGAGCAGCGCGGTGTACTGCTCGGCGGCGATCTCCGCCTCGCCGGTCGCCAGGGTCCGCTGGGCGTCGGTGAGTCTCAGCCGCAGATCGGTGGCGAGATGGGCGGGCCGCCCGGTGGCCAGTTCCTCGTAGGCGATGCCGAGCCGTTCGGCGATGTGCCGCAGTGCCTCCTCGGAGGGCCGTACGCGTCCTGCCTCCAGCGTGGAGACGTACGCGGGGGTGTAGGCGGGTTCCGCCAGTTGTTTCTGTGTCAGCCCGCGTTCCGTACGCAGTTGCTGCACTCTGCGCCCGATGATTCCCGGGTCGTCGCGCTCGGCCATGGCGTAAGCATGCCAGTAAGTCGACTTACACCTGTCCGCTATCCAACTTCCTGTTGAAACGGTCAAGTTAAGTCTTGTGGACAGGCTCGGACAGGCCTTCGATCGGCTCAATGCCGCCCTTGCCCCGGAGGCGAACACGCCCTAGGTTAAGCGGCGCGTTAAGCGCACGATGAAGCACATTTAATACGCTGGCCTACGTTGACGTTGCGAGGTTGTCGCCGTGTTCCGACGCATTGCCACGCGCTACCTTCCGGGTCGTTTCATCGCGGCGTTCGGTGCGGCCGTGGTCGCTTTCGCCGCGCTTGTGAGTGCGGCCAACGCAGTGCCTCACTGAGGGCTCCGCCCGGCTGTCGTTTCCCTACGGGGTCCTGACAGGCCCCGCCCAGGTACGCACAGGTGCCGTCGCTAGCCTGCTCTCTCGTATGGAGAACGGACGGAATGTAGCCGACGGCGTGCGGGTGGCGGCCCGGGCGCTCGTGTACGCGGTGGTCGGTGGGGTGGCGTTGCTCGCCGTCGTCACCGTCGGATCGGTGCTCGGGCCGATGGTCGTGCTCGATCTCGCCACCCCCGCCATGGCCGCCTGGTGGACCGTGTTCACCGCCGTCGCCGTGCAGGGCATCCCCTTCCTGCTGCTGGGCACGGTCGTGTCGGCGGCGATCGGGGCCTTCGTGCCCGAGCGGGTCTTCAGACGCGTCCTGCCGAAGAACCCGGCGCTCGCCGTGCCCGTCGCCGGAGCGGCGGGCGTCGTGCTGCCGGGGTGCGAGTGCGCGTCCGTGCCCGTCGCGGACAGCCTGATGCGGCGCGGGGTCGCGCCGGCCGCCGCGCTCGCCTTCCTGCTCTCCGCGCCCGCCATCAACCCGGTCGTCCTCGTCGCCACGTCCATCGCCTTCCCGGGAGATCCGGCCATGGTCGGCGCCCGGCTCGTCGCGTCCCTCGCCACCGCGGTCGCGATGGGGTGGCTGTGGGTGCGGTTCGGCAGGGAGGAGTGGCTGCCGTCCGTACGGCGCGGCGGTGGACCGGCGGCCACCGCACGCGGGTGGCGGGGTTTCCGGGACGGGCTGCAGCACGACTTCCTGCACGCCGGGGGCTTCCTCGTGCTGGGGGCGGCCGCCGCGGCGACCTTCAACATCCTGGTGCCGCGGTCCCTGCTCGACGTGTTCACCGGCTCGCCCTGGCTGTCGGTGCTGCTGCTCGCCGTCCTCGCCGTCGTGCTGTGCGTGTGCTCCGAGGCGGACGCCTTCGTGGCGGCCTCGCTGACCGGGTTCTCGCCGACGGCCCGGCTGGCGTTCATGGTCGTCGGACCCATGGTCGACCTGAAGCTCGTCGCCCTCCAGGCGGGGACCTTCGGGCGGGCGTTCGCGGTGCGGTTCTCGTCGGTGACGTGGGTGGTGGCCGTGGTGAGCAGCGTGCTGGTGGGCGGGTGGCTGCTGTGAGCCTCCGTCTCCACGTGCCGCCGCTGCGCCTCCGTCTGCGACCGCAGGGTGTGCTGCTGATCCTGTGCGGGTCGGCGCTGCTCCGGATCGCGCTCTTCAGCGAGCTGTACCTGCGCTATGTGAAGGAGGGCCTGCGCCCCTACCTCGTCGTCTCCGGCGCGGCACTGATCGCCCTCGGCCTGCTGGGCCTGTTCACCCGCGACCACGGCCGGGAGTGGGACGAGGAGGAGGGGGAGGGCGAGGAGGACAGCCATGTCGAGGGAGAGGGTCACGATCACACCCGTAACCCCCGTATCGCCTGGCTGCTCACCGCTCCCGCCCTCGCCCTCCTCCTCTTCCCGCCGCCCGCGCTCGGCTCGTACAGCGCGGAGCGGGAGGAGGCGCGGGTCGCGGCGCAGGGGGCCGGTACCTTCCCGGAGCTCCCGGCAGGGGATCCCCTCGACCTGACCCTGGGGGTGTTCGCCTCGCGGGCGGAGTGGGACACGGGCGCGTCCTTGAAGGGGCGCACGGTCCGGCTGACCGGCTTCGTGACCCGCGACGACGGCGGTGCCTGGTCCGTGGCCCGGCTGCGCGTCACCTGCTGCGCCGCCGACGCGCAGGCGCTCAAGGTCGAGGTGCGCGGCGCGGACGCCCCGGCCGCCGACACCTGGGTGAAGGTCACCGGCACCTGGCACCCCACGGGCAGGCCCGGCACGGACGCGGCCCGCCCGGTACTGGACGCCGTGTCGGTGAAGAGGACGACGGCGCCTTCGGACCCGTACGAGAAGCGTTGAGCTGGTCGCACCGAACGGCCGACGCGTTGTCAGTGGTGCCCTGTTCACTTGGCACATGAGCGACAAGACGAGTCACGGCGATGCCGACCGGACCACGGCCCACCCCTTTGGCACGGAGATGGTGGAGCCGTCGCGCTTCAGGATCCGCGACGTGCGGATCGACGGCGGGGGTGCCGTGGCGAGAGTCCGGGGAGGCGGTTCGTACCGGCTCGCTTTCGATGTGCTGCACGACTGTTCGCTGTGCGGCAACGCCGTCAACCAGGTGATCGTCGGACTCGCGGGCGAGGACCGGGCCCAGGCGTCGGTGTGGAACGGCAAGCAGCGCAGCGGGGGCGGTGTGAAGGTGGTCAACGCCGGTACGAGCGTCGAGGCGTTGGCGGAGGACAACCCGGGTCCGGCGGAGTGGGTGAACGTGTCGTGCGACCTCGTCGTCCCCGACGCACCCGGCGTGTACCCGGTGCGGGCCCGTTACGCGCAGGCGTACCAGGGCCGTCTGATGACCGCCGAAGGCCGTGCGATACCCCAGCCGGAGTACCCGGACGTCCTGGGCTGGTGGAAGGTCGACCGTCCGCAGGGGCCGGGGCCGGACTCGACGATAGGCACGATCATCGTCGAGGCGTGAAGCGGTGGCGGTGCTCGTGATGGCCGGTGGCCGGTGACTGTGGCCGGTCGTCAGGTCCGTTCGTGCATCCAGCCCTGGGGGAGCCAGGGCAGGTGGTCCGTGTGCGGGGGCGGCGGGCTGGTGCGGGCCAGGAGGATGGCCACGTCGTCCTCCGAGGTGGCCGGGTCCAGATGGGCGGTGACCGTCTCCAGGAGGGCGGGGAGGGGGGCCGCCGGGTCGATGGGGAGGTCGGCCAGAGTGGTGAGGCCGGTCTCGATGTCGCGGTCGCGGCGTTCGATCAGGCCGTCGGTGCACAGCAGGAGGACCGAGCCGGGGGAGACGGGGACGGTCGTGGCCGAGAAGGTGCCGAGGCCCACGCCCAGGGGCGGCGAGACCGGGAGGCCGAGCAGGGTGCGGGTGCCGTCGGGGGCCACGAGCAGCGGGGGGACGTGGCCGGCGTTGGAGAAGGTGGCGCATTCCCGGCGGGGGTCGAGGAGGGCCAGCAGGCAGGTCGCCACCCGGTCCAGTTCCAGGGTGAGCGCGGTGCGTTCGGCCTGGAGCAGGATGAAGTCCGGGGTGCTGCTCTGGACGGCCAGGGTGCGCAGCACCGAGCGGTACTCGCTCATCGCGGCCGCCGCGCGGATCCCGTGCCCCATGACGTCCCCCACCACCAGCAGGGTGCGGCCGTGGGGCAGCGCGAGCGTGTCGAACCAGTCGCCGCCGACCTCCGCCCCCGCCCCCGCCGGCAGATAGCGGCCCAGGGTCTCCACACCGGGGCCCGTGACGGTCGGGGTGTTCAGGAAGGCCCGCTGCATCTCCAGTGCCGTCTCGTGCTCGCGGGTGTAGCGGACCGCGTGCGCGATGCCCGTGGCGGCCCGGTCGGTGAGGTCGCCGAGGAGTGCCGCGTCCGCGTCGGTGAGGGGGGCGGAGTCACCGGCCCGGAACACGATCACCGCGCCCACCAGCTCGTCGTGGACCGCGAGGGGCAGATAGATCCCGGAGTGCGCGCCCATCCGGCGGAAGTGCTCCTTGCGTTCGTACGACACCGAGAACTGGCGCATGGCCTCGTCGGCCGGGTGGGTGAGGACGAGCGGGCGCCGGTCGGCCAGCACGTGGGCCATGGGCGAACCGGCCCGGTACACGACGAACTCGCCGAGGAGGCCGAGCGGCGAGGACACCTCCGTCAGCTCCGGTGTGGTGGCGAGCGCGATCCGGCGCAGCCGCAGCGGATACCGGTCCGAGGGCACCTCGGGCGTGCCCTCCGGGTCCACGACGTCCACCGCCGCGTAGTCCGCGAAGCGCGGCACCAGCAGGTCGGCCAGCGCCTGACAGGCCTGGCCGAGGTCGAGGGTCGCGCCGGTGCTGCGGTTCGCCTCGTCGAGCAGTGCCATGCGGTTGCGTGCCCGGACGAGGTCCTCGCGCCCGCGCAGCGCGTCGGTGACCTCCATGACGACGGCGGCCACGCCGAGGACCTCTCCGGCCGGTCCGGACAGCCGGTGGTAGGCGCCCAGCCACCACCGGTTGTCGTCCGCCGTGTCGGCAGGGGTCTGTCCGCCGACCGTGACGACCTGCGGAACTCCCGTACGCAGCACCTTCGCGAGCAGTTGCTCCGAGGACTCCAGGCCCGGCAGCACGTCCCGCAGCCGGCGGCCGAGGTGCTCGGCGGCCGGGACGCCGTTGAGCCGGGCGAGCGCGTCGTTGAGGTAGAGGTAGCGCAGCTCGCTGTCGAGCACGGCGATACCGGCCGGGCAGTGGTCGAGGAGCCGCCGGGTCAGCGTCAGCTCGCCGAGCAGCCGCTCCGCGGACTCCCCCACGTTCTCGGAGCGGCGCACGGCGTCCGCGAGCGCCGCCAGTTCCGCCTGGGTCAGCAACATGCGCGGGTCGGGCCGAACCTGTTCACCGGGCACCCGTCCACAGCATCACGCCCCCACCACCCCCACCAACGGACTGACCTGTCCGGGTGACGGGCCCGGCGGCAGGGGTGCCGGGCCCGGCGGCCCGGCGACGGAATCAGCGGCCCGCCCCCGGGGGCCACCCGCCCTAGGGCACCGGTGCCGTCGTGGGCTTGGGGTGTTCGGGGGTTCGGCCGCCGGGGGAGCCGGCCAGGCGCCAGACCTCGTTCGCCGTCAGCGCGGCGTACGCGTCGGGCGGGAGGTCGCCGGTGAGGCCCGCGACCCGGACGGGTTTCCCGCCGCGCTCGGCGAACAGGGCGAGGGTGAGGGCGAGCCGGGGCGAGTACACGCTCCGCCAGGAAGTCCGGGTGCCGGGCCCGCTCCCCGCGCCCGCCGAGTGCACGACCGGCCCGGCGGGCACGGCCCTGGCCGGTACGAAGGCCCCGTCCTCGGCGCCTGGCACGAACGCACCCCCTTCGGCGCCCGGCACGTTCAGCAGCTCGGTGACCACCGCCGCCTCCTTCCCGTGCATCGCGGTACGCGTCTTCGGACGTGCGGTGTGGACGGTACGGCCCGCCTTGGTGATCTTCGCGACGGTGTACGGGGCCGCGTACGTGCCGTCGGCGGCCAGCGTGGCGTACGCCGCGTTCAGGCGCAGCGGCGTGGGAGCCGTCTCCCTGAGGAGTCCGCTCAGCGGGTCGCCGAACCGCAGGCCCTTGTAGGCGAACGGTTCGAGGACCGTGCCCGCCTCGACCGCCCCGTCGACGGCGTCGTTGAACGGCTGGTGGGCGTAGTCCGCCCCGCCGTAGAGCACCCGGACCGCGCCGTCGCCGGGCACGGTCGCGACGACGGCGGTGTGCAGCCGGGCGCCCTTGACGGCCTGGGACGTCCGCTCGCGCACCAGCTCCGCCGTCTCGTCCTGGAGGCCGAGGTCGAAGGTGGTGTGCACCTTGTAGCCGCCGCGCGCCAGCTGGTCCTCCGAGATGCCGAGCCGGTCGGCGGCCTCGGCGGACGCCGTGTCGATCAGGTACTGGCGCTGGCCGTTCGTGCCGCCCGGCGGGTAGAAGCGGAAGGCGGGGAAACGGGCGGCGGCCCGCTCGCGGGCGCTGATCGCCTTCGAGTCCGCCATCGCGTCGAGCACCCACACCCAGCGGCGCTCCAGCGTCCCCGTCACCTTCGCGTCCGCGCCCGCCCGTTCGTAGTACGAGGGCAGGTTGAGGATCGACGCGAGGGCGGCGCCCTGGGAGACCGTCAGGTCGCGCGCGCCGATGCCGAAGTAGTTGCGCGCGGCCGACTCGACACCGGCGGCGCCGCGGCCGAAGTACACGGTGTTGAGGTAGCCCGCCAGGATGTCGTCCTTGGCCCTCGTGCGGTCCACTTTCACGGCGATGAGGGCCTCGTGCGCCTTGCGCTTGAGGGACTGCTCGGGGGTCAGCAGCGCGTTCTTCACGTACTGCTGCGTGATCGTGGAGCCGCCCTGGCGGTCGCCGCCCGTCACCGTCGCGAGCGCGGCCCGCAGGATCGCGGACGGGGCGACCCCCGAGTCCGTACGGAAGGAGCGGTTCTCCGCGGCGATCACGGCGTCCTGGACGTGCCGCGGGACCTGCTTGAGGGAGATGTCCTGGCGGTCGACCGGTCCGCGCCTGCCGAGGTAGTCGCCCTCGGTGTCCACGAAGACCGTGCTCTGGCTGACGGTCTCCGGATGCGGCTCGGGGATGGGCGTCATGCGGTACGCGACGACGACCGCGGCGCACACGAGAAGGAACAGCGTCAGCAGGGCGGCCAGTACGCGGCGCAGGCGGCGGACGCGGGTGCGGCGCCTGCGGAGCCGTGTCCGCCGCAGGAACGTGCCGATGCCGCGGAGGCGGGCGCCGCCGCGGCGCAGCAGGTCGCGGCCGGTCACACGGGTGGTCGGGCGGGCGTTCATGAGGGGGTGTCCGTCCGTGCGAGAAGGTTGCCGGCGGAGTCGTAGGCCTTCACCGTGATGCCTGGCGAGGACGTGTCGTCGGTGTCGGCGCCGGCGCCGTCACTGCCGGTGAGCTGGGTGTCCACGTACCAGGAGGACCAGCCGGGGGAGCCCGCCAGGGTGAGCAGCCGGGCGGCGAACGTGCCGTCGGGGGTGCGGACTTCGACGCGGGACGCCTCGCGGCTGCCCCGGTGGACACCGGAGAGGAAGATGCGTTTCCCGGTCGTGGAGTCCGCCCAGAGGGTCAGCGCCGGACTTCCGGCCTCACCCTTCCCGACGTCACGGAACTGGTTCGGCTGCCCCGGAGCCGACAGGTGCGTGCCGTCCTTGGAGAGCCAGAACTGCACACCGGGCGCGGCGGCGACCCGTTCGCCGGGTGTCACGACACGGACCGCCGCCCTCTCCACGGAGACCGTGACGCCACCGGACCCGGTTCCCGTGCCGCGCACCGCCCCCACGACCAGGGGTACGAGGAGCAGGGCGCCCACGGAGGTGAGCACCGCGGTGGTGCGCCGGCGCCGCGTGCGGAGCGTGCGCCCGGCCGCCTCGATGGCGGGCGCGGGGAGCGGCGGGACCTCGAACGAGCCGTCGTGGTCCGGGACTTGCGGGTCACGTATTCCTTCGTGGTGTGCGGCATGGGCGCGCAGGGCCTTCTCCGCCCGGCGGTCCACCGCCTTCACCGCCCCGCGTGAGGAGTTGAGGAGCGCTGCGATCTCGCGATGGGTCAGACCGTCCCAGTGCCGGAGCACGGCCACGGCCCGCCGACGGGGCGGCAGACCCGCCAGCACCTCGGTGAGCGGGTCGAACGGATCGGCCGCGTACGGCTCCGGCGTGGAGCTGGAGTGCTTGGAGTGCTTGGAGTGCCCGAGACGGGCGACCAGCCGTGGCCGGCGTCGCAGGAAGCCCCGTACCAGTGCCCGTCGCACGTAGAACTCCGCGTCGTCGCCCGCGAGTCGGCGCCGCGCGTAGACCTCCGCCACCGCGGCTCTCGCGCGTCTGTCCGCGTCGGCGGAGTTCCCCGTGAGCAGACGGGCCGTGCGCGTGAGCCGGGGCCAGTACTCCCCGGCGCGGGCGGTGAAGTCGTCGTCCATGGTCAGTCGAGCGCGACGATGCGCGCCACTCCCTCCGGATCGGCCCTGCGCGGTGCTTGTGCTTCGATGTACGCGACCTACGCGACCTGTGTTGCGTACGTGACGTACGTGACCTGTACGCACGACAGAGGCAGCCGGGTTGCACGGGACTTCCGAGAACAGCGGCAGGGGGTGTGGCGGGGGGTATGACCGAGGACGAGTTCGACGGGTTCTACGCAGCCGCGTTCCCCCGGCTGACCGGGCAGCTCTACGCCTTCACCGGTGACCACGGTGAGGCGCAGGACGTCGTCCAGGAGGCATTCGTCCGGGCCTGGGACCGGCGGCGGGAGTTCCTCGCCGACGGGGCACCCGAGGCCTGGATACGTACGGTCGCGATGCGGCTCGCGGTGAGCCGTTGGCGGCGGGCCCGGCGTTGGCTGGAACTCGTACGCCGCAATCCGCCGCCGGAGCACACTCCGGGGCCGGGGCCCGAACGGGCCGCGCTGGTGGCCGCGTTGCGGGAACTGCCCGAGGCGCAGCGCATGGCTGTCGTTCTGCACCATCTGTGCGACTTGAGTGTCGAACAGGTAGCCTCCGAAACCGGTGCGCCCACAGGGACGGTCAAGGCCCGGCTGTCCCGTGGCCGGGCGGCGCTGGCACGGCGGCTCGGCGAGGCCGACGAACTGGGTGAGAGGGAGGACGACCGTGTCCGATGAGCTCACGCCCGGCCGCCGGTACGGGCACGAGGGCCCCGGCGAGGATCCCGGCGACGGCTCGAACCGCTCCGAACTGTCCGTCGCTCTGCGCGAGTTGGCCCAGGATCACGAGACACCGGCGGCCGTCCCGGGCGCGGAGATCCGCCGTCGTGCGGTACGCCGCCGCCGGCGCCGCAAGGCCTCGCTGGCCGCCGTCGGTACGGCGGGGGCGGGCGCGCTGGCCCTGATCCTGGCCGTGGTGCTCACTGATGGCGAAAGTGCCCGGTCGGTTCCGCCCGCGGCCAGTTACGGCGTGAAAACGCCCCCCGCCACCGCCAGGCCCTCTCCGGTCGTCGTCGCCGCCACGGTGGACCTCGACCGGCGTGAACTGACCGCCGAGGGCCGCACCCTGCCCATCTCCGCCGGGGCGGGCAAGACGCCCACCCCGACGGGGCTGATGACGGTCACCGCCAAGTACAAGGAGGCGATGGTGTCGGGCCCGGTGGCGGGCTGGAGCGCGTACGAGGTCAAGGCGACCTGGGTGGTGCGGCTGCGCGGCCCCGACGACCGTACGAACTATCTCCTCGCCCTCACCTGGGACGAGAAGGCCCCCGGCAGCTACGACATCACCGGCGGCGCGATCGGTATGCGCAACGTGGACGCGATGTGGCTGTACAAGGTGCTCAGGCCGGGAGCGGTGGTGGAGGTGGTGGGGACGGCCACGGCCACGGCACGGCCGACGGAGCCCGTGCCGTCGCGGGCGGGTGACGGTGTGGAGGTCTCGCCCGCGGGGACGGGGACGGAGACTGCGCCGGCGTCGCTGGATCCGACCAATGCGGCGAGGGCGCAGGAATTGGCGGACGAGGCGCGGGCGAAGGAGTCGGCGGGGACGGCCAGGGGCAGGGACACGAGGCCCTGAGCCGGGCCCGGAGACGGGGCCCTGAGATCGGGTCCTGAGACCGGGCCCCGGGACGTTGCGGGCCAAGTCCTGGTGTGAGCTTTACTGCGCGTTAGTTGCAGGAGCGGTGACATGGCGTGAGGGTGGGGGCAGTTCCACGGAGGTCCGCACGACTGCCTCCCGATGACCACCCCCTCCTCCTGGCGTGCCTCCCTCTCTCGGGAGGAGCGGGTGTGGCCTCGTACGGACGGCTGCCGTTGCCGTGGCTGTCAGTGGTGTGGCATGAGCCGGTCCACCACGCGGCGGGCCGCTCCCGGGCGCGGCCCGGGGACCACCGCCGGACGCTCCCAGTCGCAGGCCGGTGTCGGGCGCCGCAGCGGGATCGCGCCCTGCTCCTTCAGCGCGACACTCACCAGCCCCAGCAGAAGCTGGACGTCGGCGTCGCAGTCGAGGAGCACGGTGATCCAGGAGGCGCCGGGGCGGACTCTGATCGCGCTGGCGTGCAGGAGTTGGGGAAGCAGGCGCTCGACCGCCGTGGGTGTGAGGTAGAGGTCGGCGGAGTCGTCGGAGTGGAAGTGGACGATCTCGTGTCCCGCCGAAGCGAAGGCATGCCCAACGGCGCACCGGGGCGGGCCACTTACCAAATTCGGCCAGGTCTCCAGAAGAGCAATGGCGCGAGGGGCCGCGGTCATAACCCCATCCTCGCGCACGCTTCACCTGGAGGACCACCCCCAGCAACCTCCGACTACTCGCACGGCACGGCCGGTTACTCGATCACCCCCGGGACCGTGAACGGTGTCGCCCTTGCCGGGGAGCGCCCCGCCGAGCCGCCCCGCCGGGCCGCCTCTAGTCCCCGGCGAACCGGAACAGGTTGCAGCGGTACGCCTCGATGTCCCGGCGCCTGAGCGTCGCCACGACCGGGAGCAGGAGGCGGTAGCGCAGGGGCAGCCGGTGCGCGACCGGGGCCGGCAGGTGCGCCAGGGTGCGGGAGTCCGCGAGGGTGAGGCCCGGCTCCCACTGTTCGAGCGCGCCGGGGTTGTCGCAGCTCCAGCGCATCCGGGCCGTCACCTGGGCGAGCACGTCGTGGCTGTCCTGGGCGTCCACCACGCGGGACGCGGCCGTCTCCAGGGCGAAGCGGGCGCCGGGCAGCTCCTCGCCGACCTGCTGGAACACCGAACGGACCAACTCCGCCTCCAGATAGACCAGTACCGCCTCGGCGACCAGGAAGTACGGGCCGGGGCTGGTGCCCCGCACCTGTTCCATCCACTGCGGGTCCGTGACCGAGGCGGAGAGCATGTGCCGCCGGTCCGTGTCCTTGAAGAAACCCCGCCGCAGGGCGATCACATCGGGCAGGTCGAGGTCGAACCAGTGGACCGTGCCGTTGTCGAGCCGCTCGAACCGGGTGTTGAGGCCCGTGCCGATCTCCACGACCGTGCCGGCGGGGTGCCGTTCCAGGAACTCCCGTACCCACTGGTCGAAGAGCAGTGTGCGCAGGTTCGCCCCGAGCAGGCTGCGCGCGCCGTCGAAACGGGAGAAGTCGTAGTCCAGGGAGTCGACCATCTCCACAGCCTGTGGATCGCTGAGCAGGCCGTGCGCTTTACGCGTCTCCACCGCACGGGCGTAGAGGGGGATGAGCAGGGTCTCCTGGACCTCGCCGAGTCGGGGCCTGCGCTTGTCCACCGGCCCACTCCTTTCCACCGACCCTCTTGTCCGGTCGGCTTTCCGGTCGGCCGCGCGGGGCAGGTCTCCCAAGGCAAGCTAACCGAGCGGTTTGAGGTTGGCAGCCCCTCGCGTCGCGTCAGCGTGGTGCCGCGTAGTGCCGGCGTCGTGTCGGCGTCGCGTCACCTGCGCAGCAGGTCCCGTATCGCCTCGACGACCACGTCGGGGGCCTCCTCGGCCATGAAGTGGCCGCACGAGACGGTGCTGTGCCGCAGGTCGTCGGCCCACGCGGACCACAGCGCGGCGGCGTCGAAACCGAGGGCGGCGCCCCAGTCCTGCTGGAGCACGCTCACCGGCATCCGCAGCCGGTTGCCGGCCTCGCGGTCGGCGCGGTCGTGCGTGACGTCGACGCCCGCCGAAGCGCGGTAGTCCGCGACGATGGACGGGACGGCCGCGCCGGACGCCGCGAGGTAGGCGGCGCGGACGTCCGGCGGTACGGCCGCCGGGTCGCGCGTCCAGACGTCCAGGAAGTGACCGAAGAACGCGTCGGGGCTCGCGCCGATCAACTGCTCCGGCAGGCCGGGCGGTTGGGCCATGAGATAGAGGTGGAAGCCGATCGCCGCCGACGTCCCGCGCATCACCTCCCACATGTCGAGCGTCGGCAGGACGTCGAGGGAGGCGAGGTGGGTGACCGTCTCCGGGTGGTCGAGGCCGGCGCGGATCGCGACGAGGGCGCCGCGGTCGTGGCCGACCAGCGCGAAACGCTCGTGGCCCAGCGCCTTCGCCACCGCGACGACGTCCGCGGCCATCGTGCGCTTCGCGTACGCGGTGCCGTCGGGGTCGGCGGGCTTGTCGCTCGCGCCGTAGCCGCGGAGGTCGGGGCAGATGACGGTGTGCTCGGCCGCGAGCTTCGGTGCGACGTGGCGCCACATGAGGTGGGTCTGCGGGAAGCCGTGGAGGAGGACGACGGGGGTTCCGGTGGCTGCGCCTCCTACGGCGACGTTCAGCTCGATGCCGTCGGAGGCGGGGACGCGGTGGTGTGCGAAGCCGGGGATTGTGGGGCGCGGGTTCGTCATGGGGGTCCTCCGGGGGGTGCCGGGTGCGGGTGGGTGGGGCTGAGGTGCGCCGTTCCCCGCGCCCCTGAAGGGCGGTGGGGGTGGGGCTGGGTCGTCCAGTGCGGGTCGTGGGGGTTGAAGTGCGCAGTTCCCCGCGCCCCTGGGTGAGTGGGGGCGGGGTGGATTGTTGGGTTCAGCTTGGAGGGCTTGAATCAGCGGGGGATCAGCGGGGATCAGCGGTGTGGGCGCAGTAGCGTTGACGGGTGCGAAAGGCCAGGTGGGCCGGGTAGGGCAGGTGAGGAGCGGATGGTGGGCGTCGTGTTCGGGGTGCTCGGGCCTACCGTCGCGTTCGCCGGGGCCGGGGCCGGGGACGGGGACGGGCGGGAGCTTGCCCTGAAGGGGCCGCGGCACCGGGCCGTGCTGGCCCGGCTGATCGTGGCCCGCCGCAGGGTGGTGCCCGTCGCCCGGCTGGTCGAGGACCTGTGGACGGAGCCGCCCGCCGGAGCCGTTGGCGCCGTTCAGACCTTCGTGGCGGCCCTGCGCCGCGCCCTGGAACCGGACCGGCCACCCCGCACCCCGGCCCGGCTGCTGGTCACCGACGGCCCCGGATACGCGTTGCGTGCCGCGCCGGACACGGTGGACGCCTGGCGGTTCGAGGCGGCACTCGCGGGGGCGGCCGACCTGCCCGCCCCGGCGGCGCTCTCCACCCTGGAGGAGGCTCTGGGCTGGTGGCGGGGCCCGGCGTACGCCGAGTTCGCCGGGGAGGACTGGTCCCGCGCCGAACGGGCCCGACTAGCTGAGCTGCGCCTCCAGGCCGTGGAACGCCGTGCCGAGACCCTGCTCGCCCTGGGCCGCCCCGCCGACGCGGTCCCCGACCTGGACGCCCACCTCACGGACCACCCCTGGCGGGAGAACGCCTGGCGCCTGCTGGCCCTGGCCCTCTACCGCCAGCACCGCCAGGGAGACGCCCTGGCGGTCCTCCGCAGAGCACGCACGGTCCTGGCGAACCAACTAGGAGTGGACCCGTCCCCCCACCTCCGCCACCTACAATCCGACATCCTCACCCATGCCCCCCACCTAGACCACCCCTCACAACCCGCACCCGACAATCCGCCCCAGCCCCCACTCACCCAGGGGCGCGGGGAACGGCGCACCCAGCCCCCACAACCCGCACCCGACACCGCGACGAACGGAACAGCCCAGCTGTGGACCCAGGCCGCCGCGGCCTACCACCGCACCGTCGCCGGCGGCGCCCGCACCCGTCTCCACTCCACCATCGGCCTGCTCCGCAACCTCGCGGTCACCGGCGGCGCGGGCCTCGCGGAAGCCCGCCGCCACCGCACGGCGGCCATCGCCGCGGCGGAGGAGTTCGCCGACCCGGAGCTGACCGCCCGGGTGATCGGCGCGTACGACGTCCCGGCGATCTGGACCCGCGCGGACGACCCCACGGCCGCCGCCCACATCGTGGCCGCCGCCGAACGAACCCTCGAAGCCCTGCCGCCCGGCACCCCCGCGCACGCCCCGGCCCGCTGCCGCCTCCTGGCCACCATCGCCCTGGAGACCCGCGGCGCGACCGGCCGGCGCGGCCCCGAGGCCGCCCGGGAGGCGGAAACGCTCGCCCGCCGCCTCGACGACCCCGCCCTGCTGGCCTTCGCGCTCAACGGCACGTTCATGCAGTCCTGCACCCGCGCGGGCCTCGCCCCGCGGCGCGACGCGATCGGCGCCGAACTCGTCGAACTGTCCGCCCGCCACGGCCTGGTGACCTACGAGGTCCTCGGCCACCTCATCCGCCTCCAGGCCCGCGCGGCACTCGGCGACCTCGACGCGGCGGACCACCACGCGGCCACCGCGGACCGCCTCGCCGAACGCCACGAACTACCCCTCGTGGGCGTCTTCACCGAGTGGTACGGAGCGCTGCGCCTCAGCGCGACCGGGCAGCCGGCCGCCGCGGAGGAGGCCTACCGCGCCGCCGCCACCCGTCTGGAAGGCGCGGGAATGCCCGGCCTGGAACGCGGCCTCCTCCCCCTCGCCCTCCTCTGCCTGCGCGTGACCCACGGCCATCCGGTGGATCCGGCCCCGGAACCGGGCCAGGGCCCCCGGCCCGACGGGGGCCCCTACCACCCCTGGGCCGAGCCGTTCACGCTGCTCGAAGCGGGCCGCCGCACCGAGGCCCGTACCGCCCTGAGCGCCCTCCCGGAGCCCTCGCACGACCTCCTGTACGAGGCCTGCTGCGCGCTGGAGGCCGAGGCCGCCCGCCGCCTCGGTGACCGTGCCGCACTGGAACGCGCCCGCGACCGCCTGCGCCCCGCCGCCGCCGAACTCGCGGGCGCGGGCAGCGGGTTGCTCACCCTGGGCCCGGTCGAGCGGTACCTCACCGACCGGCGATGACCGCCATCCCCGCGGTCGCCGGTCAGCTCAGCTCGTCGGCGTCCGGCTCGTCCTCGTCGCCGCTCTGCTCGGAAGGCTGCACGGACGGCTGATCCGACTCCGCGTCCATGTCCGCGTCCGCGTCCGGGGCGGGAACCGCAGCCGAGTCCGACGCGGAAGCCGGTGCCGAGAGCGCCGCCGCCGGTGTCCGGCCGGCCAGGACCTCCTCCAGGCGCCGCGTACCGGCCTCGGCGGCCCGCCGGACGTCCTCGGCGTCCACGTCGTCGAGCCCGCCGTCGGTGAGGGAGAGCGCGCTGTCGCCGACCCGTACGGCGGCGAAGTCCAGGGTGAGCACGGCGGGCCACCCGCCGCCGTCGCCGCTCACGGTCACCCGCAGCCCCTCACTCGCCTCGCCCAGCCCGGGCAGCGGCGCGGCGACGGCCCGGACCGTGAACTGCCCGCCCCTGACATCCGTGGCCGTGAACTGCCCGCAGGTCTCGGGCACCGTCTTCAGCCAGGCCAGCGAGGAGTCGAGCGCCGCCCGGTCGTACGCCCCGACCTGGTACCGCAGCTGCGCCCCGGCGTCGGTGTCGTCGAAGCCGGCCGCCGCGCGGGATCCGGCGGGCTCGCCCAGCAGGTTCTCGGCGTACAGGCCGTCGAGCAGCCGCTGGCAGTCGGTGACGTCCGCCTTGCCCTTGAGGAGGGCGTCCCGCCAGGTCGCCGCGCCCTCGGTCCCCGTCCAGTCGTCGCCGAGGTCCGCGGGGGTGACCAGCGCCGACTTCGCCTGCGCCTCGGTGAGCGTGTGCGCGACGGTGACCGACGGGGAGGGCGAGGGGGCCCGCGCGGCCGCGGCGGAGGCGGAGGCCGCCGCTTCGTCCGCGGCCCCGGCACCGCTTCCGCCGCCGCCCGAGCATCCGGCCGTCGTGAGCAGCGCGGCCACCGCCAGGACCGGGACGAGGGCCGGCGCGAGGGCGGGGACGGTACGCCGGTGACGGCGGGGCGGACGGTTCAGCACGGATGCCTCCTACGGCTCCCGACGACAGGGATCTTCCGGATCCCTCCCACGGCACCACCGCCCGGCACCTCCCACCAGCGCACCGGGCCGACCGGGTGAGCCGGGAGCCGCCCACGGGCAGGTCTGCGAGCCGCCGTCGCGATGCCCTTCGCCCGGTTTTCGGGATGCCCCCGCCCGGCACCGCGGCCAGACTGGCCCCATGCCGGGACGGATCGAGGACTACGCCCTCGTCGGGGACCTGCTGACCGCAGCCCTCGTCGGCCGCGACGGCAGCCTCGACTGGCTGTGCCTGCCCCGCTTCGACTCCCCCGCCTGCTTCGCCGCGCTGCTCGGCGACGAGGACAACGGCCGCTGGCGGATCGCCCCGGTGGCCGCGTACGACGACCCCGTCGCCCCGGCCGCCACCCGCCGCTACCGCGGGGACTCCCTCGTCCTGGAGACCGAGTGGGAGACGGACACCGGCCGGGCGACCGTCGTCGACTTCATGCCGCGCCGCGACGGCGCCCCCAGCGTCGTACGGATCGTCGAGGGCGTGTCCGGCACGGTCGACCTGCGCATGGACCTGCGGCTGCGCTTCGGGTACGGGAGCGTGGTGCCCTGGATGCACCGCGAGCACGGGCAGCTCACCGGGGTCGCCGGACCCGAGGCGGTACGGCTGTCCACGCCCGTCCCGCTGACCGCGCACGGCCACGCCCACACCGCCGACTTCACCGTCACCGCGGGCGAACGCATCCCGTCCGTCCTGACCTGGCAGCCCTCCCACCTGCCCGCCCCCGGCCCCGTGGACCCCTTCGAGGCGCTGCGCCGCACCGAGGAGTACTGGAGCGACTGGCTGAAGCCCTTCACGTACGACGGCACCTACCGTGCGGCGGTCGTACGGTCCCTCATCACCCTCAAGGCCCTCACCTACGAGCCGACCGGCGGGATCGTCGCCGCGCCGACCACCTCCCTGCCCGAACAGCCCGGCGGGGTACGCAACTGGGACTACCGCTACTGCTGGCTGCGCGACGCCGGTATGACCCTGGAGGCCCTGCTGCGCAGCGGCTTCACCGCCGAGGCGGACGCCTGGCGCGGCTGGCTGGAACGGGCCGTGGCCGGCCGCCCGCAGGACATCCAGATCATGTACGGCATCGGCGGCGAGCGCAGACTCACCGAGTGGACGGCGGACTGGCTGCCCGGGTACGAGGGTTCGCGGCCGGTGCGGATCGGCAACGGCGCCGCAGTTCAGCAACAACTCGACGTGCCGGGCGAGTTGATGGACACTCTCGCCCTGACCCTCAGCTCGGGGCTGCGGCCCCAACGGCATCTCATCGCGCTCCAGCGGGCCGTGCTCGACCATCTGGAGAAGGTGTGGTCCCGGCCCGACCAGGGCCTGTGGGAGATGCGCGGCGAACCCCGCCACCACGTCCACTCCAAGGTCATGTGCTGGGTCGCCTTCGACCGCGCGGTCCGCCTCGCCGAGGACCACGGACGCCCGGGGCCCGTCGCCCACTGGCGGGAGATCCGGGACCGTATCCACCGGGAGGTCTGCGAGCGGGGCTTCGACCCGGCGCGCGGCACGTTCACGCAGTCCTACGGTTCGCGGGCGCTCGACGCGGCGCTGCTCCTCATCCCGCGCACCGGTTTCCTGCCGCCGGACGATCCGCGGGTGGTCGGGACGGTCGCCGCCGTCGAACGCGAGCTGGCGACCGACGACGGCCTGGTCCGCCGCTACTCGACGAACGCCGGCGGAACCGGCGGCCCCGACGGCCTCACCGGCGGCGAGGGCGCCTTCCTCGCCTGCTCCTTCTGGCTGGCGGACGCCCTGCGGCTGACCGGCCGCGAGGACGAGGCCCGGACCCTCTTCGAACGGCTGCTGCTCCTGCGCAACGACGTCGGCCTGCTGGCGGAGGAGTACGACCCCGTCGCCGGGCGCCAACTGGGCAACTTCCCCCAGGCGTTCACACATGTGCCCCTCATCAGAGCGGCCTACGAACTCGACCGCCACGCGCCCGGCCGGCCGGGAAAACTTGTTCTGTGAAGTGGCGGTGAATCCCAGGCGTCTTCTGCGAGGCTGACCGGATGCCGACCCTTTACAGAAGACTGCTCGGAATCCTTCCCCGGATAGGCGTGAAGGTGGTCGATCTCGGTCCCGGTACCTCCCTGCTGTTCCGGCGGGGCGACCGGACCGTCGTCCCGGTGGGAGGCGGCGCCGATCTGGTGACCCGCGGCAAGAGCCGGTACGCGGTCACGGACGCCGGCACGGACACCTGGGTGGTGGCCCGCGGATCCGCCGTGCGGAACGTGAAGAGCGTTCCCCTCGGCGACACCGGGGCGCGCCTGCTTCTCGACAAGGCGGTACCCGCGGAGGGGGAGCGGGAGTTCCAGCTCGCCGCCGCGCACTACCTGTGTACGCAGCATGTGGCCGCGCTGCTGGAACTGAACCGCGTGAACTGCGTGTTCGACGTCGGCGCCAACAGCGGGCAGTACGGCAAGGGTCTGCGGCGCTTCGGCTACACGGGACGCATCGTGTCGTTCGAGCCGGTCTCCGCGACGTTCGAGAAACTGCGGAAGTCCGCCGAGAACGACCCGGACTGGCATGTGTACAACTTCGCACTCGGCCGGGAGGAGACCGTGCAGTCCATTCACGTGGACTGGAAATCCATGAACTCCCTGCTCCCGCCGAGCGAGTACGGCAAGGAGCGGTACCGGCGGTTCGCCAAGGGGCGCACCGAGGAGATCGAGATCCGGCGGCTCGACGACGTGATGCAGAAGGCCCTCGAAGGGGTCGAGGACCCCCGGCCGTATCTGAAGATGGACACGCAGGGCTTCGACCTGGAGGTGTTCGCCGGGGCGGGTGAGCGGATCTCGGAGTTCGTCGGGATGCAGTCGGAGGTGGCGGCCCTGCGGCTGTACGAGGGGAGCCCCGCGATGGGGGAGGCGGTGGCCGCGTACGAGGCGGCGGGGTTCGGGGTGACGGGCATGTACCCCGTGACGCGCGACCCGGCGACGGGGCGCGTGGTGGAGTTCGACTGCGTGATGGTCCGCACACCGCCGCCCGCGGGCTGAGCGCCACCGATCGCGCACTTCCCCGCGCTTCCGAGCGGGCGGGGCCCGTCTTCAGGGGCGCGGGGAACTGCGCAATCGGTAGAACGCAGCCGAAGCGAACCCACAGCCGGACCTCCAAGCGCGCCCCAGGGCACTGGTGGGGCACTGGTGGGGCATCGGCGAGGCGTCGGGAGGCTCGCGGGATCGGTAGGCTGGGGAGACTGCGAATCCCCCCACCTCGCGCTTCTGCGTCGCATGAAGTGCCGTTCGCGGTCTCCGTGTTGGTCTTCTGACGTTGAGGATGATTCGCTGGTGCTCGTCGCGGAGCGGTATCGGTTGCAGGCGTCCATCGGCCGAGGCGGGATGGGCGAGGTCTGGCAGGCCACCGACGAGGTGCTCGGCCGCGCCGTGGCCGTCAAGCTGCTGCTGGGGGACGAGGCGGACAGCGCCGCGTCCGCGCGGTTCCGGCTGGAGGCGCAGACGGCGGCCAGGCTCAGCCACCCGTACGTCGTCGCCGTCTTCGACTTCGGCGCCTGGGACGACCGCTTCTACCTGGTCATGGAGCTGGTCGAGGGCCGCAGTCTCGCCCAGGAGCTGACCGCGTCCGGCACCCTCGGCGCGGACCGGGTGGCCACCATCGCCGCCCAGGCCGCGGCGGGGCTCGCCGCCGCGCACCGCGAGGGGATCGTGCACCGGGACATCAAGCCCGGCAACCTCCTCGCGGACGCCCAGGGCACCGTGAAGATCGGCGACTTCGGCATCGCCCGGTTCGTCGACGACCCGTCGTCCGCGCTCACCACGGCCGGCCAGATCGTCGGCACCAGCCTCTATCTCGCCCCCGAGCGCGCCCTGGGCCGCCCGGCGTCCGCCGCCTCCGACGTGTACTCCCTCGGCTGCGTCCTCTACCAACTGCTCACCGGCAGACCGCCGTTCCAGGGCGAGAGCGCGACGGTCACCCTGCACCAGCACATCGACATGGCGCCGGTGCCGCCCCGTGAGCGGGGGATCCAGCTGCCGCCCGCCTTCGAGAACTACCTCCTCGGCCTCCTCGCCAAGCAGCCCGAGGACCGGCCCACGGCCCAGGAGGTCGCGGACTGGTTCGGCACGGGAGCCTGGCAGGGACGGGCCGAGCCGCTGCCGGTGGCCGCACAGCAGCCGCGTACCCAGGTGTCGTACGCGGGCGCGCCGCCGCAGTCCGGCGGAACCGACAGCGGGGCCCCGACGACGTACCGGCTGCCGGCGACCGCCGCGCAGCCGACCGGGCGCTCCGCCCACGCCGCCCGTTCCGGGCCGCTGCCCTCCCCGTCGCCGCCGCCCTCGCACTCCGCCCGTTCCGGGCCCTCCCGTCGCGCGCGGCCCACCGGCGGTGGCGGCGGACGCGGCGGTGTCGGGACCGCCGTCCGCCGCAGACCCCGGGTGTTCGGCATCCTCGCCGGCGCGGTGCTCTTCGTACTGGCCGTGCTCGCGGGCATGTCGATGTTCTCGCCGGACAACACCTCGTCGGAGGACGGGTCGAAGGACGCGACACCCTCCGCCGGTGCGAGCGCAGGCCCGTCCGGCGGGTCGGCCACCGGGAAGCCCGTGGCCGGAGCGGTGGACCAGGAGCAGGACCAGGACGCCGGCGGGGACCAGAGCGGCGAACAGGGCCAGGGAGCCGGCGGCACGTCCGACGTCAATACGGTGCCCTCCGCCTCTCCCTCCGTCACGCAGGAGATTCCGGAGGTCGTACCGGACCCCGCCAAGGACGCGGAGAAGCCGCGCAAGCCGGGCAAGGGCGAGGAGGACCCGGCGGACGACCTCGAAGAGGACGACGACGCGGACGACGGCGAGGAATGAACGGCCGCGCACGGTGAGCGGGCGGCTGAGGAGCGGGCTCCTCAGAAGTCCTTCGCCGGCCAGTCCAGCAGCCGCGCCCCGATGACCGCGGTCTGCAGCGTGTACCGGTGCACCGGGTCCGCCGGGTTCGCCCCGGTCAGCTTGTGGATGCGTTCCAGCCGGTAGGTGAGCGCGCGGACGCTCAGCGCCAGCCGCCGGGCGGCCTCCGCGGCGACACAGCCCGAGTCGAAGTACGCGGTGAGGGTGTCGAGGAGCGGTTCGGCGCCGCCGCGGGCCGCCCGCAACGGTCCCAGCGCGCTGACCACCAGATCGGCCATGGCCTGCCGGTCCCGGGTCAGGACCGGATAGACGAGCAGGTCGGCGGAGCGCAGCACAGGGGTGTCGAACTCCAGACGGTCCGCCAGGTCGAGGGCGTTCAGCGCCTCCTCGTAGGACTGGACGACCCCGCCGGGCCCAGGCTGGGAGCGGCCGATGGCGACCTGCCCGCCGTCGGTGGCCGCGTACGCCTGCTTGGCGAAGAACGCCAGTACGTCGTCCTGATCGCCCGGCGCGATGCACACCAGGCGCCCGTCCTTGGTGGTGACGAGGATGCTGCGGTCGCCGAACCGGGCGATCAGCGCGCGCTCCACCTCGCGGGGCACGGCGTCCCCCTCGTCGTAACCGTCGTAACCGTCCTGGCCGGCGCCGCCCCTCGCCACGGCGACGGCGTGCGCGTGCGAGAGGCGCAGCCCGAAGCGTTCGGCGCGTTCGGCGAGCAGGCCGAGGTCGCTGCGGCCGTGCAGCAGGTCGTCGATGAACTCCCGGCGCGCGGCCTCCTCCTGGCGTACGGCGAGGAGTTGAGCCCGTTCGTAGCCCTCGGCGAAGGCGTCGACGGCCTGCTCGACGGCGGCGAGCGTGCTCTCCCCTGCGGTGGCGGGCCAGTGCACACGGGCGGCGGTGAGGTGCGCGCCGACCAGGGCGCGCAGTCCGAAGCCGGCCTCGGCGGCCCGTTCGCCCAGCGACCGCCGGGAGTCGAGTTCGTCGCGGGTCAGCCGGCGGCCGGTCGCGGAGGCGTCCGCGAGGATGCGCGCGTACCCGTCCAGGTACTCCTCGGGTACGTCCCGCGCCGCCATGCGTGCCCCTGTCCTGCCGTTGAGCCGTTTTCCCTCGATGAATCGTCGACGCCTTTCTAGCGCATGGGACAGGGGTGCGGGGCGGTGCGGGGTGATCGCTGCCGGGACACGGCAGGCGGGGCGCCGGTACCGGCCGTCCGTGGACGGTGTCCGGTACCGAGGCCCCTGTCCGTCCCCCGTAGCAGTCCCCCGTTGCTCCCCGTTCCTGCCGACTCATCGTGCCCGGGACAGCAGGGTCTCCGCATTGCCGGATCCCGGCAGTCTTCGCGCGCCCCCGGTGCCGGGCGGCGCCACGGGTCCCAAATCCACGCGGGACCTGTGCCGAAGCGGCATCAAGAAAGCATAAAGACTGCCGGAATCCGGCAATGTGTATAACGCATCAACCTGACAGAATGCGAGTCCGCCGAGGTGATCGGCACAGTGGGGGGAGACGGCCGGATGAACGTGTTTCTCGGTCTCGGCATCGCGGGTGTGGTGCTGCTGCTTCTGACGCTGGTCTTCGACGGCGTACTGGAAGGGCTGTTCGGCGGGGCGCACTTCCTGGACGGCCTCTTCGACGGACTGCTCTCGCTGCCGGTCGTCGCCGGGTTCGTGTCGATGCTCGGCTTCGGCGGCGCCCTCGTCCTCGGCACCACCGGACTCGGAGCCGGCCCCGCCACCGCGGTGGGTGTCGGGGCCGGAGCGGCGGCGGGCGGACTGACCTGGCGGTTCAGCCGGGCCCTGATGCGTGACGAGCCGTCCGCCACACCGCGCGGCACCGACCTCGTCGGCAGCTCGGGTTCCGTCGTCACCCCGATCCCGGTCGGCGGTTACGGGGAGGTGCTCGTGTATCTCGCGGGCCAGCCGCTCAAACTCGCGGCGAAGAGCCCCGAAGCGGTGGCCCGGGGCACGGAGATCTGGGTCGAGGAGTCCCTGTCACCGACGTCGGTGGCGGTCCGCCCGGTCCAGCGCTGAAGCAGCCGGGACCCGGCAGCCGCCGCCCCGTGGTCCTCAGTCACCAGTTCTTGATTTCGGTCCGTACCGAGCCGCCGCCTCGGGGGTGGCAAAGGGGGAATTCAACATGAGTCCAGTGCTCGTCGCGGTCGTGGGAGTCGTCGTACTCCTCGTCCTGCTCGCACTCGTCGTCGTCACGCGGTACAAGGTGGCCGGGCCCAGCCAGGCCTTCATCGTCACCGGCCGGCGCGGCAAGAAGTCCACCGACCCGGACACCGGACGGGTGTTCACCGACAACAGCGGCCAGAAGGTCGTGGTCGGCGGCGGTGTCTTCGTCGTGCCGTTCGTCCAGCAGAAGTTCACTCTCGACCTGTCCAGCCGGCACATCCCGATCGCGGTACGCGGCGCGGTCACCCTGCGCGGCGTCAAGGCGAACCTCGAAGGCGTCGCCATCGTCAAGGTCGGCGGCACCGAGGACTCCATCCGCGCCGCCGCCCAGCGGTTCCTGATGCAGCAGAACGGCATCGTCGGCTTCACCCAGGAAGTCCTGTCCGGCGCCCTGCGCTCCATCGTGGGCCGCATGTCGGTGGAGGACATCATCCGGGACCGTGCCGCGTTCGCCGGGCAGGTCGCGGAGGAGGCCGAGGCGAGCCTGTCCGGGCAGGGCCTGGTGCTCGACGCCTTCCAGATCCAGGACATCACCACCGAGGGCTCCTACCTGGAGGACCTCGGCCGCCCCGAGGCCGCCCGCGCCAAGCAGGAGGCCGACATCGCGGAGGCGGTCGCCCGGCGCGCCGCCGAGCAGGCGCGGCTGAAGGCCGAGGAGGAGATCGCGATCGCCCAGCGGACGTTCGCGCTCAAGACCGCGGAGATCAAGGCCGAGACGGACGAGGCGGCGGCCCGTGCCGCGGCGGCCGGTCCGCTCGCCCAGGCGGCCCGCAGCCAGGAAGTCCTCGCCGAGCAGGAGAAGGTCGCCCAGCGGCAGGCCGCGCTGACCGACCGCGAACTGGACACCAAGGTCCGCAAGCCGGCCGACGCGGCGCGCTACCAGGCCGAGCAGGAGGCCGAGGCCCGGCGGGTCGCGCTGGTCAAGCAGGCCGAGGCGGACGCGCAGCGGTCCCGGCTGACCGGTGAGGGCGAGAAGGCGCACCGGGCGGCGCTCGCCGACGCCGTACGGATCGAGGGGGAGGCGGAGGCCGCGGCGATCGCGGCGAGGGGCTCCGCCGAGGCGGAGGCGATGCGGCTGAAGGCGGACGCGTTCTCGCGGTACGGCGACGCGGCGGTGCTGCAGATGCTGGTCGAGGTGCTGCCGCAGGTCGTCGCGAAGGCGTCCGAGCCGCTCAGTGCGATCGGCAAGATGACGGTCATCTCGACGGACGGGGCGAGCCAGTTGTCCCGCACGGTCGCGGACAACGTCGCGCAGGGGGTGGAACTGCTCAACTCCACGACCGGCGTCGACCTCCCGGACCTCCTACGCAGGATCACGAACCCGCAGGCCCCGCCCACGAACGGCAAGGTGGAGGTAACCGACTGACACGCCCCATAAAAACCGGTTCCGGGCCCAATTGTCGGCTGCGGCCGGTGGGGGTCACCCGCGCAGTTCCCCGCGCCCCTAAAAAACGGCCCCGGCCTTCCAAGGGCGCGGGGAACTGCGCGCTCAGCGGCAACTGACCTGTACCGGACGAGCAGCCGCACCCTCACTCACCTCAGGGGCGCGGGGAACGGCGCGCTCAGCCATGACTGACCCGTACTGGACGGGCGACCGTCACCTCCACTCACCCAAGGGGCGCCGGGCCGCAGGCAGAAAGCGCGGCTACGTCGCAGAAACTCATTTCTCGGCCCGCCGTAGGGTGAACGGATCAGCAGATCGACATCGGACAGGGGACCACCCATGGGCACTCCACGCCTGAGCAGTACGCCGTTGCCGGGAATCGGGGTGCGGTACGACCTCACGACCCGCGAGCAACGCCGCCTCTCGGTCGTCGCGCACCGCGACGGCGGCCGCACCCTGAGCGCGTACCGCAAGGACGACCCGGACGCCTGCGCCCTGTCCGTCCGGCTCTCCGCAGGAGAATCCGCGGCGCTCATCGACGCCCTCATGCCCGCCCACCACAGCCCCAGCCTCCTCTCCACGACCGAACTGGGCCTGGTCGCCGAACGCATCGAGCTGTCGTCGGTCTCGCACTGGAACGGCCGCCTGCTGGGCGAGACGTGCATGCGGACCGAGACCGGCGTCTCGATCGTCGCCGTACTGCGCCGGGCCGAGGCCATCCCCTCGCCGAAGCCGGACTTCCGGCTGGCCGGCGGGGACACCCTGATCGTGATCGGCACCCGCGAGGGCGTGGAGTCGGCCGCGACCATACTCGGAAGGGAGTGACACGTGCACTCGTCCGCGGTCTTCCTGATCGAGTTCGGCGCGATCATCCTCGGTCTGGGGCTGCTCGGCCGGTTCGCCGGACGCTTCCAGTTCTCGCCGATACCCCTCTATCTGCTGGCCGGCCTGGCCTTCGGCGAGGGCGGACTGCTGCCGCTGGGCACCAGCGAGGAGTTCGTCGCGATCGGCGCCGAGATCGGCGTCATCCTGCTGCTGCTGATGCTCGGGCTGGAGTACACGGCGACCGACCTGGTCACCAACCTCAAGACCCAGTACCCGGCGGGCCTCGTGGACGCCGCCCTGAACGCCCTGCCCGGCGCGGCGATGGCGCTGCTGCTCGGGTGGGGGCCGGTGGCCGCCGTCGTCCTCGCCGGAGTCACCTGGATCTCCTCCTCCGGTGTCATCGCCAAGGTCCTCGGCGACCTGGGCCGGCTCGGCAACCGTGAGACTCCGGTGATCCTGAGCATCCTGGTCCTCGAAGACCTCTCCATGGCGGTCTACCTGCCGATCATCACCGCGCTGCTGGCCGGCGCGGGTCTGGCGGCGGGCAGTGCCACGCTCGCCATCGCGCTCGGCGTCGCCGGGCTCGTCCTGGTCGTCGCGGTCCGCTACGGCCGCCACATCTCCCGGTTCGTGTCGAGCGACGACCCGGAGAAGCTGCTGCTGGTCGTACTGGGGCTGACCCTGCTGGTGGCCGGAGTGGCGCAGCAGTTGCAGGTGTCGGCGGCCGTGGGCGCGTTCCTCGTCGGGATCGCGCTGTCGGGGGAGGTGGCGGAGGGGGCACACGGGTTGCTGTCGCCGCTGCGGGACCTGTTCGCGGCCGTCTTCTTCGTCTTCTTCGGGCTGCACACGGATCCGGCGAGCATTCCGCCGGTGCTGCTGCCCGCGCTCGCACTGGCCGTGGTCACGGCCGGGACGAAGATCGCGACGGGGTACTGGGCCGCCAAGCGGGCGGGGATCTCGGCGAAGGGGCGGTGGCGGGCCGGGGGCACGCTGGTCGCCCGCGGGGAGTTCTCGATCGTCATCGCCGGGCTGGCGGTGACGTCCGGGATCGAGCCGCGGCTCGGGCCGCTGGCCACGGCGTATGTGCTGATCCTGGTCATCGTCGGGCCGCTCACGGCGCGGTATACGGAGCCGGTGGCCGCGCTGCTGCTCGGGCGGCGGTCGTCCTCGTCCGAGGCGGCGGCCGACGCGGCGCGCGACCGGGACCGGGACCTGGTCCCGAGCCCGGACGCTCCCGCGGAGAAGTGAATGTCTGGTGCGGGTCCCTGCGGGGTGCCTTTGGCCGGTGGGGTTTCGGCTGCGGGTCGGTCTGTGCTGGCCGCGCCGTTCCCCGCGCCCCTGAAAGCCGGGCTGCGCCCTGGCTTTCACGGACGCCCAGCCCGAACCGCCCCGCACCCCGACTCACCCAGGGGCGCGGGGAACGGCCCGCACTGGACGATGCACCCCAGCCCCTACTCACTTAAGGGGCGCGGGGAACGGCGCGCTCAGCTGTAACTGACCTGTACTGGACGGTCAGGCGCCACCCCCACTCACTTAAGGGGCGCGGGGAACGGCGCGCTCAGCTGTAACTGACCTGTACTGGACGGTCAGCCGCAACCTCCACTCACCTAAGGGGCGCGGGGAACGGCGCGGCCGGCCACGACCGACCCGCACCCCCCGTTCAGGCCCCCGGCCCAGCCCCCCGCGGCGGGCCGTCCGGGGGGATGACCTCCCCCTGGACCACCCGCGGAGCGTCCGCCCCCGCGTCCGCGTCCGCGTTCCTCTCCGCCTTCAGGATCCGCGCCGACTTCCCCGCGGAGCGGGCCAGCGCCGGGCCCTTCCTCACGGCCAGGACGACGATCACGACGACGAGGATGACGGCGAGCTCGCTCAGCCCGAACATGTGCGTGCCCTCCCCTTCAGTCCCGCCGCCGTCAGACGCCGACGCCGAAGTCGGAGGCGATGCCCGCGAGCCCGGAGGCGTACCCCTGGCCCACCGCACGGAACTTCCACTCCGCGCCGTGCCGGTACAGCTCACCGAAGACCATCGCCGTCTCGGTGGCCGCGTCCTCGGACAGGTCGTAGCGCGCGATCTCGGCGCCGCCCGCCTGGTTGACGACGCGGATGAAGGCCCCCCGGACCTGCCCGAAGCTCTGCCCGCGGGCTTCGGCGTCATGGATGGAGACGGGGAAGACGATCTTCGCGACCTCGGCCGGCACACCCGCCAGGTTCACCTTCACCGACTCGTCGTCGCCCTCGCCCTCACCCGTGAGGTTGTCGCCGGTGTGCTCGACCGAGCCGTCCGGGCTCTTCAGGTTGTTGTAGAAGATGAAGTGCTGGTCGGAGAGGACCTTGCCCGACTCGTCGACCAGCAGCGCGGAGGCGTCGAGGTCGTAGTCGGTGCCCGTGGTGGTCCGTACGTCCCAGCCGAGGCCGACCAGTACGGCGGTCAGGCCCGGTGCCTCCTTGCTGAGCGAGACATTGCCGCCTTTGGAAAGGGAAACTCCCACGCCGATCTCCTTAGTGGTGCGAACGTACCTCGTAGGGCAGAATCTACAGCACTGTAGAAAATAAGGAAGGAGACAGGACGTGACGGACCGGCGGCAGCGTTCCCCGCGGCGGGGACAGGGTGAGCTGGAGGCGCAGGTCCTGTCGGCCCTGCGCGCGGGGGAGGGGCCCGCGACGGCGGGGTGGGTGCAGGAGCGGCTCGGGGGTGATCTCGCCTATACGACGGTGATCACGATCCTGACCCGGCTGCTGGCCAAGGGCGCGGTGACCCGGGAGCGGGCCGGCCGGTCCTTCGTGTGGACCCCGGCGTCGGACGAGGCGGGTCTGGCCGCCCGCCGGATGCGCCGGGTCCTCGACGGCGAGCGGGACCGGGAGGCCGTACTCGCCAGCTTCGTGACATCCCTGGAGCCCGGCGACGAACGGCTGCTGCGGGAACTGCTGGCCCACCCCGAGGCCCAGCTCACCCACCCCGAGGCGCAGCCCGCCCACCCCGAGGCGGAAAGGGAGGACTGACCCCCACTCCGCCCTTCCCCTACTCCTCTTCTCCCTCCGCGGACTCCGCTTCGTCCTCGCCCTCCTCCTCGTCCCCCTCGAAGAAGTCGCCCACCTCGTCCACGACCTCCGCCGCCACCAGCCCGCCGGCGACTCCGACGGCGAGCCCCGCCGCACCCGCGGCGACCCCCGCGCCGAGGCCGGGCACCGACCGCTCGTGCGGCTCGTGCCGGTCGTGCCCGTACGCCGCGTCGGGACCGTAGGACTCCCGGTGCTCGACGAGCTGCCGGACCCAGCCGTCGACCACGGCGTTCCAGTCCTGGTGGCCGACCCCCTCGTGGGAGACGGTGAACCGGGTGAGTGTGTCGTCGCCGGAGGAGAAGAGGCCGCCGCGCTTGTCGGCCTCCAGGACCACCTCCATACCGGCGGGCGCGGCGAGGAAGGTCACCTCGATCTCGTTGACCGCGTGGGCGTACGCGGGCGACGGGGTGAGTTCGAGCTCCTGGTAGAAGGGGAGCTGCTGGCCCGTGCCGCCGATCCGGCCCAGTTCCAGGTCCGCGGACCTGAAGCCGAAGCCGAGCTGCCCGAAGGCCTCCAGGATCGCCTCCTGGACGGGCCGGGGCGCCACGTTCAGCCGGTCCAGGTCGCCCTTGTCCCGCGCGCCCGCCACCGAGAGTTCCGTACGCAGGCCGAGGGCGATGCCCAGCTCCTGCCCGTACAGCTCGGTGACCGGGGTCTCCCACGGGAGCGTGATGCCGAACGGGACGGTCCGCTCCTCGCCCTCGGCGAGCCGGAAGCCGCCGCCGACGGTGAACCGGTCGAAGACGATCCCGCTCTCGCTCTCCCCGTCCTCGTGTTCGGCCTCGACGCCCGCGACCAGTTCCAGCGTGATGTGCTCGATGTCGACGTCCGAGGCGCCGCCCCTGAGCCGGATCTCGCCCGAGAGGGTCCCGCCGGGCAGGGCGGGGGCGGGGCTCAGGACCGTGTCCACCGTGGGGCCGCCCACGCCGAGTGATCCGAGCAGCCGTTTGAACACCATTGAGGGGTCCACTCCTTCATGTGCGGGTGGTCATCCTCTACGTGCATGTAGAGGTCCAGGTTCAAGTAGAGGTTAGATGCGGCCGGTTGGAACAGGACCGGGCCCCCCGTCCACGCCCCCACCTGGCGGGCACGTGAGCTGCGCCACTCGTGCCCGTCACCTCTGGACCGGCTACTTTGCGATTCCTTTACACTGGGTGGAACGCGCGGGTGACCGACGGCCCGCCACGACGACCAAGGAGCAGCGGTTCCACCATGGGTGAACCTCCCAGTACCAACCGTGCCGTTTCCGGCCCGAGACGCATGCGTACGGGAGCGGGGGTGGCACGGTGACCGAGATCCTGCTGCTTGTGCTCGCCCTGTCGCTCACCCTCGCCTGCGCGGTGTTCGTGGCGGCCGAGTTCTCGCTGACCACCGTCGAGCGCGGTGACCTGGAGCGGGCGGCCGAAGCGGGCGAACGGGGCGCGGACGGCGCGCTGAAGGCCGTACGGAAGCTGACGTTCCAGCTGTCCGGCGCCCAGTTGGGCATCACCGTCACCTCCCTGGTGATCGGCATGCTCGCCGAACCGTCGCTGGCCGTCCTCCTGGAGGGCCCGCTCCGGACCGTCGGTCTGGGCGGCGCGGCCTCGACCACGGCGACCCTGCTCGGCGTGGTGGTCTCCACCGTCGTCCTGATGGTCGTCGGCGAACTGGTCCCGAAGAACTGGGCGATCTCCCGCCCGCTGGCCGTCGCCAAGGTGGTCGCGGGACCGCAGCGTGGCTTCACGGCCGCGTTCGGCCCGTTCATCCGGCACCTCAACAACACCGCGAACCGGTTCGTACGCCGCTTCGGTCTGGAGCCCGCCGAGGAGCTGGCCTCCGCGCGCGGCCCCGAGGAACTCGTCGCGCTGGCCCAGCACTCGGCCGCGCAGGGCGCCCTGGAGCAGGACTCCGCCGAACTGTTCGTCCGTACGCTGCACCTGGGCGAACTGACCGCCCAGAACGTGATGACCCCGCGCGTCGACGTGCGCGCCCTTGAGGCGCACGCCACGGCCACCGACGCCGCCAATCTCTCGCACGCCACCGGCCTGTCCCGCTTCCCCGTCTACCGCGACACCCTGGACGAGGTCGTCGGCACGGTCCACATCCGTGACGTACTCGCCCTGGAGCCGGACAGGCGGGCCAGGACCGCCGTCACCGAGCTGGCCACCGCCCCGCTCCTGGTGCCGGACAGCCTGCCCGCCGACCGGCTCCTGGAGCGCATGCGCACGGCCCGCACGATGGCCGTCGTCATCGACGAGTACGGCGGCACGGCGGGCGTCGCCACGGTGGAGGACATCGTGGAGGAGGTCGTCGGCGAGGTACGCGACGAGCACGACCCCGTCGAGATCCCCGACCTGCTGCCCGCCCCCGCCACGGCGGACGGCCGCGCGGCCTGGGACGCGGACGGCGGTGTACGGCTGGACGAGCTGGCCGCCATAGGCCTGCGCGCACCGGACGGACCGTACGAGACGGTCGCGGGCCTGGTCGCCACCCGGCTGGCCCGCATCCCGGCCGAGGGCGATGTCCTCGACCTGGACGGCTGGCGGCTGGACGTCCTCGCCGTGGAGCACCACCGGGCCGACCGCGTCCGTATCACCGGACCGGCCGCCGAGCCGGACGACGGTCCCGGCGGCGATCACGACGGTGATCACGACGGTGATCACGACGGCGAACCGGTCGGCCAGAGCGCGCGGGAGTCCCGATGAACACGTCCACCACGATCCAGCTGCTCATCGGTGCCCTGACCCTGCTGACCAACGCGTTCTTCGTCGGCGCCGAGTTCGCCCTGATCTCCGTACGCCGCAGCCAGATCGAACCGCTGGCCCAGGCGGGCAACAAGCGGGCCCGGATGACCCTGTGGGGTCTGCGGCACATCTCGGCGATGATGGCCACCGCCCAACTCGGCATCACCGTCTCGTCGCTGGTCCTCGGCGCGGTAGCCGAACCGGCCATCGCACACCTGCTGGAGCCCGCCTTCGAGGCGGCGCACATCCCGCACGGCCTGGTGCATCCGATCGCGTTCGTGATCGCGCTCACCGTGGCGACGTATCTGCACATGCTGTTCGGCGAGATGGTCCCGAAGAACATCGCGCTCGCCGCGCCCGCGCAGACCGCGCTGCTCCTCGGCCCCGCGCTGGTGGCCCTCACCCGGGCCCTGAAGCCGTTCATCTTCGGAATCAACGCCTTCGCCAACGCCCTGCTGAAACTGCTGCGCGTGGAGGCCAAGGACGAGGTGGAGTCGGCGTTCACGGACGATCAGCTGGCCAGGATGGTCGTCGACTCCAGCGAGGCCGGACTCCTGACCGCCGCCGACGGCGAACGGCTGCGCGACGCATTGGAGCTGGGCACCCGCCCGGTCGGCGAGATCCTTGTACCGGCCCAGCGGATGCGCACGGTCGACGACACGGTGACCCCGGCGCGGCTGGAACGCGCGGCGGCCGAGGCCGGCTTCTCCCGGTTCCCCGTGACCGGCAGGGACGGCACGCTGCTCGGCTACCTCCACATCAAGGACACCCTCGGCGTCATCGACCGCGACCGGCCCTTCCCCCGGGCCGCCCTGCACCCGGTGACCCGCGTCCGCATCGACACCCCGCTCGACGACACGCTCACCGCGCTGCGGGCCACGGGCAGTCACCTCGCGGCGGTCACCGGCGAGGCGGGCAAGGTCCTCGGCTTCGTCACGATGGAGGACGTCCTGTCGGAACTGGTCGGACCGTCCCCCGCGGGGGTCTGACCGATGCCCTGTTGATCAGTGGTCAGTAATTACCGACCACTGATCGCCGCCATTGGATCGGCCGCGGTGGGGTGGGTCACCGCAGTGGCCTGCGGATCCAGACCTCCCCGGTCATCGGCTCCTGTCCCGGACCGGCGCCGAAAGCGATGTCCGGGGCGACGTGCGGACCGAGGACACCGAACCTGGACCACCCCCAGGCACGGAACGCCTCCGCCGCGGCGCCCGACGACTCGCCACCCCCGTCCCCGGTGCCGCGGCCGGCGGTGGGGTGGTCCGTGGCCCGGCCGGTGGCGGCGACGACCAGATCGGCGTCGAGCCGGATCAGCAGCCGCTCGACCAGCCGGGTGGCGATGCCGCGGCGGCGGTGGGCCGGCAGCACCATCAGTTCGGCGAGCAGGAACGCACGGCCCGAGGCGGTGAGTTCCTCGATGTCCCTCGGCAGGTCCCCCTGGAGGTCCGACCACCACTCGCCGGTGCGCGGCACCCGGAACCCGTACGCGCAGCCGACCGTCCCGGCGGTGTCGGCGACCACCATGTCGAAGCCCGTGTGCTGCACATGCTGTTCGAGCCGGTGCAGGAAGTCCTGGCGGTCGCGGTGTTCCTCCCCGGCCGCGCCCCGGTACGCGCTGACGTACACGTTCGCGACGGCGTCCCGCTGTTGCTCCGCCTGCCACCGGGACAGTCTGCGCAAGTACACCTCTGCCATACGGGCCTCCCCCCGGCCGCGGGACGGGTATCCCCGGACTCGGCATCATCACAGCAGGAGCCGCCGGGGTAAACGGGGCCTCCGAGCCGATCGGTGATGTCCCGTCATGTCTCGCGGGCGTTCGCATGCGTACGAGGGCATGCGCGGGCCGGTCGCGGGCCGCTCGTGTGTGGCCGTGGACGGCCTGGCCCGACGGGCGACGTACGACGGACGACGGTCACAGGGGCTGTGCAGGGCCGCCGCTCTCGCCTACGCTCGGAACAGAATGATGAGCGAGGCTCACCTGGACCCCGTGGCCAGGACCCGAGCCCGCCGATGACGAAGCCGTGGTCCACGGCTTCCCTCGCGCCCCCGGCCCCCGGGTGCACCAGCCCCTGATCCCGGGTGCCAGGACGAGGCGGTCGAGAACGCCGAGCGAGTACCCCTTCCCGCCGCTTCCCTCGCGAGCGGGCCCCTGACCACATGTCCCTTGCGGACCCGCCAGCGGTGCACTCCCGCGTGCCGCCGCGACCCGACGAGGGATCCCATGCCCTGAAACCGCTGCCGGGGGGCTGCGTGGATGGGCGGTGCGGTCGCCGCCGGTGGGCACGACACCGGCGGCGACCGTCACACCACACGCGCCGCGTCGGCGGCGCTCTCCTCGGCCGCCCGACCGGCGCGTCACAGACGGATGACCACGAGCGCCGTGTCGTCGTCGGGACCGCGTCTCGAAGCGGGGAGCAGATCGGCCAGGACCGCGTCGGCGAGGAGCTCGGGATCCAGGGCCTGGTGGCGCTCGACGCTGTCGGCCAGACGGCGCAGGCCGAGGTCGATGTCCTCCCCACGGCGTTCGATCAGCCCGTCGGTGTAGAGGACGAGCGTGGCGCCCGGCGCGTACCCCACGGTCGCCTCGCCCCGGGACATGGCCGCGTCGCACGCGCCCAGCGGCGGGTCGGTGGCCCCGTCGAGGATCTCGACGGACCCGTCGACGTGCGCGAGAAGCGGCGGCGGATGGCCCGCGCAGCTGTACGTGACGGTGTGCCCGACGCGGTCGACGACGGCCTGGACGGCACTCGTGGCGAGCGCGCCCTCGACCGTGCGCGCGTGCTCCGCGAGGGTCGTGAGCGCGGCGGCGGGCCGGCCGGTGGCGCGGATCGCGGCGCTCAGCGCGCTGCGCAGCTGCCCCATGACCCCGGCCGCCTCCAGACCGTGCCCGACCACGTCCCCGACCGCGGTGGCCAGCCGGTCCGCGTCGAGGTCGATCAGGTCGTACCAGTCGCCGCAGACGTGGAGGAAGCTGGCCGCGGGCCGGTAGCGCACGGCGGCGAAGGGGTGCCGCGGCAGCGCGGTGCCGGGCAGCATGGCGCGCTGGAGGGTGACGGCGACCTCGTGCGACCTGGCGTGGGCCTCGCGCAGCCGTTCGTTGAGTTCCTGCAGTTCCTGGGAACGGGTGAGCAGATCGGCGGTCATGGTGTCCTCGCGGCTGAGCGTGGCGAAGGCGTCGCCCGGGTCGTTGGCGGCCTGCCGGGCGCGTACCAGCTCGGTGACCTCCTCGACGCGGTGGACGACGAGCGTCACCCGGCCGTCGCCGTCCAGGACCGGGAAGTTGACCGGGCTCCAGTAGCGCTCCTCGAACACGCCGGGCCCGCCCGGCACCTCGACGTCGTACTTCTGCAGGGCCATGGTGTCCCGCTCGCCGGTGGCCAGCACCCGTTCCAGCGACGCCCGGAGCGTTCGGGCGCCCTCGCGCCGGTCGGCGGGGCTGTCGGGGAACACGTCGAAGACCGACCGGCCGCGCAACTCGTCGAGGCCGCGCCCCGAGACCTTCACATAGGCCCGGTTGGCGTCGAGCATCACCAGGCCGGGGGTGAGCAGCAGCACGGGGCTGGGCAGGGACTGGAAGACCTCGGCGAAGTCGATGTACGACTCGCCGGCAGGCCCCTGTCCCCCACCGGGCGCACCGCTGCCGTTCATGCCCCCATGTCTACTCCGTCACCGTGCCCCGTGCGACCCGGCGCGAACGACCCCGGCCGGTGAGCCCGGCCCGTGCGGACCCGTGGGTGTCAGCCGACGCAGAGCACGAGCAGGCAGAGCTGCGACGGCGCCGTCGCCGACGGCGAGGGGCTCGCCGGTGACGTCCCGGAGTCCGGCCCGCCCGTGCCGCCCGACCCACTGGGTTCGTCGGTGGCGGCGGGCGTGGACGGCTGCGGGGAGGACGACGACGAGGACGAAGCGGAGGAGGAGGCCGGGGAAGAGGCTGAGGACGAGGCCGACGAAGAGGCCGAGGACGCGCTCCGTGACCGCTGGTCGGACGCCGACGCCGTACCGGGTGCGGGAAGCGCGTCCGGCCGGGACCCCTGCGGGGCGGCGGAGGACGGGGCGACGGCGCCCCGCTCGGCCGACCGGCCGCTCGCGGGTGACCGCGGGGACGTGGCCGTCGAGGACCGCTGGGTGTCGGGCCGCGTCGACGAGGGACGCGTGTACTCCGGCACCTCTTCCACCGCGGAGCCCGCGCCCGTCTGCGTATTCGTGCCCAGGCCCGCGGTTTCCGGAGCCGACGCGGCCTCCGCCCGGTCGGCCGGGAGCCGGTCCATGGCGGTGAAGGTCAGGCCGCCTCCGACGAGCGCGACGGCGGTCGCGACCACGGCCCGGCGCTGGTTCTTCTTCCAGCGGATGCGCTGACGACGGCGTGCGGCCCGCCCCTGCGGTGCGGGCGCCACCCCCTCGAAGCCCACGTCGTACGCGCCGTGGCCGTTGTATGGGTCGTCGTCGTCGCCGACGCCGGACGGGCCGGGAGCGGCGGGCTCCCACACCGAGACGTCCGGCACATCCGGCACCTCCGGGGCGTGGTCCGTCGGCGTGCTCGCCGCGGCCATCGTGACCCGGGGCTGGACGGGGTGGCGGCTGACGGTGACCGGAGCGATGTCGGGGGCGTAGGCGCCGCATCCGGGGCACACCAGGGCGCCGTTGAGATGCCGACGACATGAGGAGCAGTAGTCCATCAGCGTCTTCCTGAGTTGACTGGTCGCCGCCCCGCCGGTTCCGTGCCCGGTCGTCGTCGTACGTGGGTACGTGGGGTCGAGCGCCAGCCACGCTAACCAGGCGGCCGAGCCACTGTGTGCAGCCTGTGTGACGCTCCTGCACGGATTCGCCGGGGGCCCGAGGGCAATGCCGCGCGCATCAGGACATCGCGCCCGCCCGCCCCGAGGCGCGGGGAACCGCCCGACCGGCCACCGCGCGTCCGGAGCCGGGTCAGGACGTCCCGGAACCTTCCGAAGCCGTCCGACCCGCCGCACGCCGGTACTCGGCGTTGATCCGCTGTGCTTCCTCGAGCTGGTCCTCGAGGATCACGATGCGGCAGGCGGCCTCGACCGGGGTGCCCCGGTCGACCAGCTCGCGCGCGCGGGCCGCGATGCGCAGCTGGTAGCGGGAGTAGCGCCGGTGCCCGCCCTCGGAGCGCAGCGGAGTGATGAGCCTGGCCTCGCCGATGGCCCGGAGGAAACCAGGAGTGGTGCCGAGCATCTCGGCGGCCCGGCCCATCGTGTACGCCGGGTAGTCGTCGTCTTCCAGTCGATCGCCCAGCGGATTTTCTGCTGTCATGTCACCTCGTTCTGCAACGCGTCGAGGGGCCCTGGTGCCGTACGGCACCAGGGCCCCGAAGGAAATTGAACACCATCTGCCGACGCTACTGTCGCGCCGACCTTCTGTTTCCGCCGCCCGGCCCGGGAGAGGGCAGGGAGTACGGGGACCGTGGTTGCGTGACCGGGGACCACCTTCCAATCCGGGGTCTGGCGGACCCGGTCGAATGTTCTCGGCCGGGCGATCCTGATGGCGTCTGGTCCTTCCGTCCTTTCTCGAAATCCGTGGTGGTGCTGTTGGCGGCTCCTCTACCCGCGAGCCACCCAGTGCGGTCGTCAGTCCCGTCACCGTCCTGCGAACCGTATGGCTTCGGTACTCCACGACCGCTCTGAACTGCGCACAAGAGAAACCTTAGCCACGCGCACGGCCAATGTCTACCTTGGCAAAGGTAGATTTTTATCGGCATGAGTCCCAGGTATCTGGGTGTCATCCGTGCGGGAGGTGGGCAGGGGCGACCGCTGGATAGAATCGGCTCCCATGTCGAACCCTGACGAACTGCTCGTCGGTATCTCAGCCCTGGTGGAGTCCGGGCAGAGCAATCGGATGTCACTGACCGTGGTCGTAGGTGGTGCTGTCATCACCGGCAGACTGGCCCCCGAAGCCGTGTGGCGGGAGCGGGTCTCCGAGGTGCTGAAGGACTCCGACCATCTGGGCCCGTTCTCCGGCGTCTTCCTCGCGGACCGCCCACAGGACCGCGCCGATCACACCGACCGCGCCGATCACACCGACCATGGCGACCGCGCCGAGGCGCCCACACATCTGCACTTCCATCTCGCCCGAATCCTGCAAGGCAATGTGGGGATCCCCGAGACCGGCGGGATGTACCGCGTCGCGATCACGGATGTCAGCGCCTGGACCGTGGGCGACTTCAGCTACTCCGACCACTGAACCGCCGGTACACCTCCTACCGGTACATCTCCGGCCATCCACGTCCACACGTCGAAGGGCCCTGCCGACGCGCGTCGGCAGGGCCCTTCGGCATGGTCCCGGGTGTCAGCCGGCGACGGCCGCGTCCGCGTTCATGGCCGCGTTCCTGTCCGCGTTCACTTCGGCGGTCGTGTCGGGGGCCACGGCCGCGGTGGGCTCGGCCTCGCCGAGCATCGCCGAGGCGTTCTGGAGCGGGGTCAGGGCGCGCGGTGCGACGGGCGCGGGCTCCTGGACGCTGCGGCAGGTGAAGCCGAGACGGGCCATGGCCCGGGTGACCTCCGCGCCGGTGAAGTCGCGGCGGTCCTGCCGGGTGATGATCTCGCCGACCTGCTTGACCGGGTACTGGCGGCGGCCGATGAGTACGGACTCACCCGTGATGGCCTCGGGCTTGACACCCTTCATCGAGTCCAGCACCCCGCTCTTGGTGAGGTCGAACGGGAACCGGGCGATGACACAGCGCATGATGCCTCACAGACAGAGAGGGAGAAGGAGGGCCGACCCGGGACGGGGGCGGGATGGGGCGGGGTGGATCGGCCGGGCGGGCGAGGACGTCCGGTCCTGGACGGTACTCGCCGCGGCCACCGCGCGGGGCGGCGGGCCGCGACCGCGTCACGTGCCCGGGTCGGCCCCCGCCGGCCCGCGCACGCGTCACCTCGCCCGGCGGAGCGGTCAGGCAGCCGCGTCGACGGCGGACGGGCGGGGCGCCGAACGGCGGGCCGCGTCACCGGTGGAACGGCTGCGGCTGCCGCGCCCGCGCCGGCCGCGGGAGGCCGCGGAGGGTGCGGAGGAGGAGGCGCTGCGCCGGGGCCGCTCGGAGGCGGGCGTGGTGATGGTGACCGGGACGCCCGAGGGGGTCTGGGCGCCGGTGATGCGGCTCAGCTCGGCTTCGCCCGAACGGACCTGGGTGGTCTGCGGGTTGATGCCCGCGGCGGCCATCAGACGGCTCATGTCGCGGCGCTGGTTGGGCGTCACCAGCGTGACGACGCTGCCGGACTCGCCCGCGCGGGCCGTACGGCCGCCGCGGTGCAGGTAGTCCTTGTGGTCGGTGGGCGGGTCGACGTTGACGACCAGGTCGAGGTTGTCGACGTGGATGCCGCGCGCCGCGACGTTGGTCGCCACCAGCACCGTCACATGCCCGGACTTGAAGCGGGACAGGGTCCGGGTGCGCTGCGGCTGGGACTTGCCGCCGTGCAGGGCCGCGGCCCGTACACCGCTGCTCAGCAGGTGGTCGGTCAGCCGGTCCACCGCGTGCTTGGTGTCCAGGAACATGATCACGCGGCCTTCGCGGGCCGCGATCTCGGTGGTCGTGCGCTGCTTGTCCGCGCCGTGCACGTGCAGGACGTGGTGCTCCATGGTGGTCACGGCGCCCGCGGACGGGTCGACGGAGTGGACCACCGGGTCGGTCAGGTAGCGGCGGACCAGCAGGTCGACGTTGCGGTCGAGGGTGGCCGAGAACAGCATCCGCTGACCCTCGGGGCGCACCTGGTCGAGCAGCGCGGTGACCTGCGGCATGAAGCCCATGTCGGTCATCTGGTCGGCCTCGTCGAGGACCGTGATGGCGACCTGGTTCAGCCGGCAGTCGCCGCGGTCGATGAGGTCCTTGAGGCGGCCCGGTGTGGCGACGACGACCTCGGCGCCGGCGCGCAGCGCACCGGCCTGCTTGCCGATCGACATGCCGCCGACGACGGTGGTCAGCCGCAGCCGCAGGGAGCGGGCGTACGGGGTGAGCGCGTCGGTGACCTGCTGGGCCAGCTCGCGGGTGGGGACGAGGACGAGCGCCAGGGGCTGCCTCGGCTCGGCGCGCTGGCCCGCCGTGCGGGCGAGCATCGCGAGGCCGAAGGCGAGGGTCTTGCCCGAGCCGGTGCGGCCGCGGCCGAGTACGTCACGGCCCGCGAGGGAGTTCGGGAGGGTCGCGCCCTGGATCGGGAAGGGCACGGTCACGCCCTCGTGACCGAGCGCGTCCAGCAGCTGCGCCGGCATGTCGAGATCGGCGAACGCCTCGACGGCGGGCAGGGCCGGGGTGACCGTCTTCGGCAGCGCGAACTCGCCCTGGGGGGAGCTCTGTCGGCGGCCGTAGCCGCTGTCGGGGCGGCGCGGGGAGCTGGAGCGGCTACCGCCACTGCTGCGGCCGGCGCTCGGAGCTCCGGCGCTGCGGGTACGGGAGTAGCGGTCGTTCGTGCGCATGCGGTTCACGTGGAACCTTCCTTGACATGGCGCGTATCAAGGAATTCCCGCGGAAAACGAGCAGCGCAGAGAATTGCAAGAACGAGCCGGAGAAAAATATATGAGCCGTATCGGCCGTATCGGTCGGAGGACCGAAACGGCGGGGAATATTCGCGGAGGGCCTCGCCGGAGCGCGTTGCGCGTTTCCTGGGACGGGGTCGGTCGTTCCGTGCGGGTGGCTCCGAAGGATTTTCATCCGGAGCTTGGACGGAGGACCCCGTCGAGCGGGTCGCGAATCCCCTGGAATGCAGCGAGCTGGGGCCCGCACCCCAAGGTGCGGGCCCCAGCTGCGAAGTGCGTGCCGACGTCAGGCGGGAACGATGTTCTCGGCCGTCGGGCCCTTCTGACCCTGCGCGATGTCGAACGTGACCTTCTGGCCCTCGTTCAGCTCGCGGAAGCCCTGGGCGGCGATGTTCGAGTAGTGGGCGAAGACGTCAGCGCCGCCACCGTCCTGCTCGATGAAGCCGAAGCCCTTTTCTGCGTTGAACCACTTCACGGTACCGGAAGCCATGTTTATCTCCTTCGGGGCGGTGCGTCGGGGCGCACACCGTGTGCGCTCCGTGTCGCCGTGATGATCACCCCACCGGAAATGAAACCGGAGCCATAAAGGATCCCCACCCGTAACGAACTGGTGGGGATGCCTGTCAAGATTTTCGGGAACCACAACATGCAACTGAGATCGAGACTAGCACGCCGAGATCGGCGGTGCATGATGAATGATTTCGCTCAGCCTGTCGAGTAAGTAATATTCATCGCGCACCGATCCCAATTCTCATGTGACGGGCACAGGTATTGGTGGGCACCGCCGGGAGGGTTTTTCGGTTGCGGGCCGGTGAGGGCCGAGCGCGCGGTTCCCAGCGCCTCTGAGGGGCGGGCGGCCCGCAGCCGCCCGCCCCTTCAGAGGATTCCGTCAGGGCTGGACCGGCAGGGACCAGCAGTTGGATGTGGCGCGTTCGCCGGAGAGGCGGTCCGTCAGCCAGTCGATGGCGTCCCCCTGATCGGTGAGCAGCGGGGCGAAGTGGTTGAGCAGCGCGCTGCCCACGTTCGGCAGGACGACGGGCTTGTACGTGACGTCGGCCCCCTTGCGGCACCAGTCGACCGCGAGGTCCCGGGACTGGCCGTGGGGGACGAGGTTGTCGCTGACGCCCGTCGCGAGCCGGACCGGGCCCGAGGGCTTCAGTCGGCCGATGCGCTGGCCGTCGAGATACGTCTTGAGTTCGGGCGTGGCGGCGAGGATCTCGCTGATGGAGCGGCCGTCGGTCGTCCACTTGGTGCTCTTGGCGTAGCCGTAGCCGAAGAGGGCGTCGCCGACGCACATGGTGGACAGATCGGCGAGGGCCGCCTTCCCTGCCGCGTTCAGATGCGCCTCGGCGATCGGCCTCAGCTCCGGGTCGGACTGGAGGAAGCCGTTGAGGGACCAGCCCAGCGCGCCCGCCAGCTCACTGCCGTCGATGGCCTTCGTCACCTCGGCCAGATCGGCGGGCGGCGCGCCCGCGTAGGTGCCGGCGAGGGTCACGTCGGGGGCGTACGAGGACTGCAGTTCGGCGGCGGCGGCCGTCGCCCCGCCGCCCTGGCTGTAGCCGAACAGCCCGACCGGGGAGGCCGTGGTGACCGAGGCGCCGCCCAGTGAGCGGGCCGCGCGGACGGCGTCGAGGACCGCGTGCGCCTCGTCGACCCGGTCGACGTAGGTGTGCAGGCGGTCGGTCGCGCCCAGGCCGGCGTAGTCGGTGACGACCACGGCGGCGCCCTTGGCGAGGAGCCGGTAGATCGACAGGTCCTCGTAGCCGACGGACACCGTCTCGCCGTTGAACGACAGCGGGTGTTCGAGGCCCATGGACGCGGCGCACTGGTCGCCCTGGCCCAGGGTGCCGGGCGCCAGCGCGACCAGGGGCCGCGGTCCGCCGCCCTTCCACCGGGCCGTCGGTTCGATGTACGCCCCGGTGACGGCGACCGGTTTCCCGTTCGAGTCGGTGGACTTGTACATGAGCCTGGTCGCGGTGCCCGGCAGGGGTCCGTGGAGGCTGGGCAGGCTGAGGGCCAGCGGGAGCGGTTCGCTGCGGACGATCGTGCCGTTCGCGGCGGGCAGGGTGGTCGGCGGGTTGTAGAAGGCGGGGATCGTGACGCCCCGGGACACGACCTCGTCCGTCGCGGTGGCGGCGGTGGCCGTGAGTGCCTGGGTGGCGAGGCAGGCGGCGGCGGTGACTGCCGCGGCCAGCAGTCTTCTGCGTGCGGGCATGGCGAACCTCCTGTGGAGCGGCCGGCAGAGAGGTGCACGGGTGCGGCGGCACGGAGTCGCAGACGCGTCCCACGGGTCTGGCCGTACCGCGGTGAAGTGGTTCGCCTGGAACTTACCTATGAGTAAGTTACTCGTGGTAGCAGTAGGAAGGTTACGGTTCGGTAACTTGACGGGCTGTCTAATAACGGGCCCGTTCCGCTCTCCCGAAGCTGACGGGAGCCAGACCAGAGGCTGACAGGGCGGCCCGCCCCGTCGTCCCGCAGACGGAGCCGGCGGCCTGTTCCTACTGCGTACCGAGTAGCGAAATGTGTCGGCAGACGCACGACGACAGGACGGGTCTCCACCGGACAGCCTGGAGGGACATTCGGCACCAGATGTGGAGACCTTCTGCCGTGGCTACTTTCCTGTACCGATTGGGCCGTCTGGCCTTCCGGCGTCGCTGGTACGTCGCCCTGGTCTGGGCGGCCGTCCTGGCCGCGGTCGGACTGGGCGCGATGAAGGCACCGGCGGCGGCCGAGGAGGCGTTCTCCATGCCGGGCATCGAGTCCCAGAAGGCGTTCGACCTCATGGAGGAGCGCTTCCCCGGAACGTCGGCGGACGGCGCGACCGCCCGGGTCGTCTTCGTCGCGCCGGACGGTGAGAAGGTCACCGCCGCCGACAACAGGAAGGCCGTCGAGAAGACGGTGTCCGAGCTGGCCGACGGCTCACAGGTGGCGAGCGCCGCCGACCCCTTCAAGGCGCGGGCGGTCAGCGAGGACGGCACGACGGCGTACGCGACCGTCACCTACAAGGTCGGGCCCGAGGACCTGACGGACGCCAGCAGGTCGCAGCTGGTGAAGGCCCTCGACGAGGCCCAGGACTCCGGGCTGACCGTCGAGGCCGGCGGGACCGCCATGGAGGAGAACGGCGGACCGGGCGGAGCGGCCGAGCTGATCGGCGTCGCGATCGCCGCGGTCGTCCTGCTGGTCACCTTCGGCTCCCTCGCCGCTGCCGGGCTGCCGCTGCTGACCGCCATCATCGGCGTCGGCGTCAGCATGGCCACGATCCTCACCCTGGCCAGCACCCTCGGCCTGTCCACGACGACCGGCACCCTGGCGATGATGCTGGGCCTCGCGGTCGGCATCGACTACGCCCTGTTCGTGGTCTCCCGCTACCGGGAGGAACGCGCCAAGGGCCGTACGCCCGAGGAGGCCGCCGGGCTCGCGGCCGGCACCGCAGGTTCCGCGGTCGTCTTCGCCGGACTCACCGTCGTCATCGCGCTGGCCGGACTCGCGGTCGTCGGCATCCCGATGCTCACCAAGATGGGCCTCGCCGCGGCCGGCGCGGTCGTCGTGGGCGTCCTGATCGCGCTGACCCTCGTACCGGCACTGCTCGGTTTCTGGCCGAACGCCGTCCTCACGCGGCGGGCCCGCAAGAGCGGCCGGGTCGAGAAGGAGGCCCGGGACAACGGCGGCACCCGCTGGGCGCGGTTCGTCCTGCGCCGCCCCGTGCCCGTGCTGCTCCTCGGCGTGGTGGGCCTGGGAGCCCTCGCCGTACCGATGGCCGACCTGCAGCTGGGCATGCCCGGCGACGAGGCGAAGTCGACCTCCACCACCGAGCGCCGGGCCTACGACGCGCTCGCCGAGGGCTTCGGACCGGGCTTCAACGGTCCGCTGACCGTCGTCGTGGACGCCAAGGGCGACTCAGACGCCAAGGGCGCCGTGGAGGCCATATCCAAGGAGATCGGCGGCACCGAGGGCGTCGTGTCCGTCTCCCCGGCACGCTTCAACGAGAGCGGCGACACCGCCGTCTTCTCCGTCGTGCCCTCCACCGCTCCGACCGACCAGAAGACCACGGACCTGGTCAATACCATCCGGGGTGAGCGGACCGGGGTCGAGGCCGAGACCGGCGCGACCTTCGAGGTCACCGGCACCACCGCGCTGAACATCGACATCTCCGACAAGGTCTCGGGCGCCCTGGTCCCGTACCTGATCGTCGTGGTCGGCCTGGCGATCATCCTGCTGATGGTGGTCTTCCGGTCCCTGCTCGTCCCGCTCAAGGCTGCCCTCGGCTTCCTCCTGTCGGTCCTGGCGTCCCTCGGTGTGGTCGTCCTGGTCTTCCAGCAGGGCCATGGCGCCGAACTCATGGGGGTGGAGCAGACCGGCCCGATCATGAGCCTGATGCCGATCTTCCTGGTGGGCATCGTCTTCGGCCTGGCCATGGACTACGAGGTGTTCCTGGTCTCCCGGATGCGCGAGGCGTACGTCCACGGGGAGTCGCCCGCCCAGGCGGTGACCAGCGGGTTCCGGCACAGCGCCCGGGTCGTCGTGGCCGCCGCGCTGATCATGATCGCGGTGTTCGCCGGCTTCATCGGCGAGAGCGAGTCCATGATCAAGATGATCGGCTTCGGGCTGGCCACCGCCGTTCTCTTCGACGCCTTCGTCGTACGGATGGCGATCGTGCCCGCGGTCCTGGCCCTGCTCGGCCACAAGGCCTGGTGGCTGCCGGGCTGGCTCGACCGGCTGCTGCCCCGTGTCGACGTGGAGGGCGAGGCGCTCAGCCGCAGGTCCGAGACGCAGCCGGCCCCCGCCGACACGGCCGACCTGGAAGTGGCCCGCACCTGAGACACCCCTGAGGCGACCGCCTCCCTCCCCCGGACGGGGCCGCCCGTGGTGAACGACACGGGCGGCCCCGTCGGCCGTCGCACCCGGAAGCGTCCACGATGGACGCAGTCCACCCACCGGAGAACCCGATGTCCAGCAGCCTGGAGCGCTACACGGACCGCTTCGAGCAGTACGCGGACCGCCATCCCCGTGTCATCGACGTGGCCCTGGCCGCGGGGCTGATGGGCTCGGCGACCCTCGGAAGCTCGATCACCCTGCCCGGCGCCGTCCCGCCCGACCACGACAGCGCCGGGACCGTCCTGATGGGGGTGTCCTGCCTCGCCCTGCTGCGGTACCGCAAGTACCCGCGGATCACCGTCACCGTGATCACGGTCTGCACGGTGATCGCGATCAAACTCGGCTATCTGGTCACCCCGCTGCTGCTGGCACCGGTCATGGCGGCGCTCTACTGGCTGGCCGTCCTCAGCGACCGCAAGACCACGCGCGTCTACGGCGCCACCGTCATGGTGGCGCTGACGGCCGGCTCGGTGCTGTCCGACTCGATGGACGAGCACTCCCTGCTGCTCAGGACCATCGGGCCCTTCTTCTGGCTGCTGCTGCCGCTCGCCGCGGGCAACATGACCCGGCTGCGGCGCGCCTACCTCACGGCCGTACAGGCCCGCGCCGAACACGCCGAGCGCACCCGGGAGGAGGAGGCGCGGCTGCGCGTCACCGAGGAGCGCATGCGGATCGCCCGCGAACTGCACGACGTCGTCGCCCACCATCTGGCCCTGGCCAACGCGCAGGCCGGCACCGCCGCCCACCTCGCGCTCAGCAACCCCGAGCAGTCGCGGAAGATCCTCACCGATCTGACCGGGACCACGTCGTCGGCGCTGCGCGAGCTGAAGGCCACGCTGGGGCTGCTGCGCCAGAGCGACGACCCGGCCTCCCCGTCGCTGGAGCCGTCCCCGGGTCTGCACTGCCTGCCCGATCTGGTGGCGGCGTGCGCGTCCGCGGGGGTCGCCGTCGCGGTGACCACGGAGGGCGTGCCCCAGCCGCTCTCCCCGGGGGTGGACCTCACGGCGTTCCGGATCGTGCAGGAGGCGCTGACCAACGTGACCAAGCACGCCGCCGCGGAGCACGCGCACGTGCGGCTCGGCTACGCCGACTCGCGGCTGCTGATCACGGTCACCAACGACGGTCCCGCGGCGATGGCCGCCATGGCCGCCACGGCTCGCACAGCCGTTACGGCGTCCAGGGCCGCCCCGGCCGCCCCGTCCACCGAACCGGGCCGGGGCTTCGGGGTCATGGGTATGCACGAACGGGCCCGGTCGATCGGCGGGGAGCTGCGAGCGGGCCCCCGCCCGGAAGGCGGTTTCGAGGTCGCGACGGCGCTGCCGCTGCAGCCGCTGGTGACGGGCGTGACCGATGCCGCCGGGGCGGCCGGGGAGGCCGCCGCGGCGCCCGACACCGCCGCGGCCTCCGGGACCTCCGCCGCGGAGAAGCCCACGATGTCCACCATGTCCACCCTGTGCTCCAGCTGTTTCGCCTCCCTCACCTCGCTGACCTCCTTCACACCCGCGAACCGGCCCGGCTCCGCCGACTCCCCCCATTCCCGCTATTCCCCCCCTTCCCCCGAGTCCGCAGAAGGAGAGAAGCCATGAGCATCAGGGTGCTGCTCGCCGACGACCAGGCCCTGCTGCGGGCCACCTTCCGGATCCTGATCGACTCCTGCGCCGACATGACCGTGGTCGGTGAGGCCTCCGACGGTGTGGAGGCGGTGGACCTGACCCGCGCCCACCACCCCGACATCGTGCTCATGGACATCCGGATGCCGGGTGCGGACGGTCTCACGGCCACGTCCGAGATCTGCGCGGACCCGAAACTGTCCGCCACCCGCGTCCTCATCCTCACCACGTTCGAGACCGAGGACTACGTGGCCCAGGCGCTGCGCGCGGGTGCCAGCGGGTTCCTCGGCAAGGACGTCACGGCCGACACCCTGCTGGACGGGCTGAGAACCGTGGCGTCCGGTGAGGCACTGCTCTCGCCGGGCGCCACCCGTACGCTCATCACCCGCTTCCTCACGTCCCCCGCGCCGGGGAGTCACCTGGCGCCCCCGGAACGCCTGGCCGAACTCACCGTCCGCGAACGCGAGGTGATGGCCCTGGCGGCGGAGGGCAAGTCCAACACCGAGATCGCCGAGGACCTCACGGTCAGCCCGCTGACCGTACGTACCCACATCCACCGGGCCATGACGAAGCTGGGTGCCCGGGACCGGGCCCAGTTGGTCGTCATCGCGTATCAGACGGGTCTGGTGCAGGCGGGCCCGACCGCGCTGTGATAGCCGTCGGACCCGCCGCGGTCCACAACGTACGGACCGCGGCGGGTCGTCGGGCTTCGGTGGGGCCTGTCGGGAACGGGGCCGGTGCTCAGGTTCCGGTCAGGCTGACGGCGATGTCCGTGACGTTCAGCGGGAACTGGCCGACGACCGACGGCTCCCCGGTGAGGACGTTGACCTCGTAGAACGAGGGCACGTCGTCGCCGTACGGGGTGAGCGAGGCGAAGGCGGCGTTCGAGGTCGTCTTGCCGTTGGTCAGGTAGCTGTAGATGTCCAGGCCCGCGTCGGTGCCGGCGTCGAAGCCGAGGAGGCCGGTCGGGACGAGGTTGCCGGCGTTGGGCGGCGACTGGATGACGACCTGGTCGTTGAACGTGTCGACGTCGAACAGGGTGGTCGCGGTGGACCCGACCTTGTCGTTGTTCGTGTAGGCCGCCGCGGTCACGCCCTGGGCCGCCGTGGTGGCCGGCGGGAGGTTCAGCGCGCTGTCCGTGGCCGTGGTGCCGTCGTTCAGGTTGTGCCGCAGGTTCTGGCCGTAGTTGCTGATCACCCGCAGGCGGTCGGCCGCCGGGTTGAAGTCGATGTCGAAGACGGTGCCGTAGAGCGCGACCGTGAGCTGGGAGACCTTGGTGACGACCACGTCGGGGGTGGTCGGCGGGAACGTGATCGTGTAGATACCGCCCTTGTCGCCGACGCCGTACAGCAGGCCGTTCTGCACGCGGAAGTCGATGCCGATCAGCTTGGTGTCGCCGACGAGGCCCTTGATGGCCTTGACCCAGTTGAGGGTCTCGGGTTCGTCGGTCAGGAACGTGGCCATCGTGGTGCCCGTGCCGAAGATCCCGTACGCCCGCAGGCTGGGAGTGGCGGCGGGGGCGGCGGAGCTGGAGCCGGGTGCGCTCAGGGTGAGCGCGGTTGCCGCGGACACGACCGCTACCGCCGCCGCGATTCTCTTCTTGAACGCTGCTTTCATTGTTTTCCCTCCCGTTTGAAATAAATCCACTTTCTGGCGGGCACGGCGTTTCGAGTCGGCCGCGCGGTTTCCATTAAGCCCAGGCAGGAACGGCCCGACAAGCGGATCGGCCCACAAGTGGGGCCGGATCAAGGAACTTTGCGCACAGTGACAAATGCGCTGTCTGTAAATCCTTCATCGATTCACCCGGAGTGATAAGCGCCCGTCCGGATTTCATCTGGCGGGGCCCTCGCGTTTGATGACATGCTCACGCCTATGGGGAGCCTTTTCGCCGAGCTGGCCCGGCAGGCGTCGGCCAACGCGCGCCGCGAGGTCGAGACGTATGTGCGCGAGATACCGGAACTCGGGTCGCTGGACATGAACTCCCGGGCCAGGGACGAGACGCTGGAGTACTCGGTGTGGTTCAGGCGCCGCACGCTCGAACTGGCCCCGGACAACGGCATGCTGACCGACGCCGACCTCGGCTACATCGCGTCGATGGGCGAGGCGCGGGCCGGGGCGGGAATGTCACTCGACTCACGGCAACGGGTCCTGCGCGTGCACACCCAACTCATGCTGCGGGAGATCAACGAGGCCACCGAGGCCCAGCGCGGCGGCGATGTCGACGAACTCATGCGGATCATGAGCTGGTTCGCCCCGCAGGGCGAGCGCGGTATCGGCGCCTACCGGCAGGGCTTCGTGACATCGATGCGGCGCCGGCTGCCGTATGTCGAACAGGTCGGCCTGCTGGCCAGGTCGTTGCTGACCGAGGACGCCATGGCGGCGGAACTCGCGCTGCTCACGGGCCTGGAACTGGCCGGGCACTACGAGGTGACGGTGATCCGGGTGCCGGACTGCCCCGTCGGCGACCGAGACCTGGAGAGCGCCGTCGAGACCCTGGTGAAGACCCACCGGGTACCGGTCACGTGGTGCGCGGAGCGCGGGGGCAGGGGCGGTGAGCTGATCGCTCTGATACCGGGGGACGGCGGGGGCGGGCAGGCGCCGCCCCCGGCCCCTGCCGACCCGGTGCCGACACCCGGCTCAGCTGGAGTGGGCGGGGCCGCGGCGGGCGTGGCCGCCACCGGCTCGGTCGCGCCTGGCGCGGGCGCCCCCGGACCGGCCGTGGACGGGCTCCTGCGGGACTTTGTCCAGGGGCTCGGGCGGTTCTGTGCCGTCGGGAGTGCCGGCGCGCCGCGGGGTGAGTTGGCCGGGGCGCTCGACCGGGCCCGGCGGATCAGCCGGGCCGCACCCCTGCGGCGTACGTCCGCGCGGTTGCGGGCGCACACCCTGGCGGACGTCTTCGTCGAACTGACCGTCGCCGACCTGCCGTTCGTCGACGACTGGCTGCGCGCGGTGGCCCGCCGCCTCGAACCCGGCCCGGACCTCCTCCTCACCCTCGACGCGTACTACCGCCACGACATGAACCGCGGTGCCACGGCGGACGCCCTCAACGTCCACCCGCGCACCCTGGACTACCGCCTGCGCCGGGTCCGCGAGCTCACGGACATCGACCCGGGCTCGACGCGGGGCGTACGGATCCTCAGCTCGGCCGTCAACCGGAGCCTGTCGGGAGCGTGGCGGTGACCGGCCGGTCCGTGATCGGCCGGTACGTGACCCGTCAGCCGGTGACGTCGAAGGCGGCGGCGCGGGGCACGAACGCCGTGCCGCCGTCCTCGGCCGTCGCCAGCGCGGAGATGTGCCAGGTGCCCCGGTCCAGCTCGGCCTCCTCCTTCTCCGTGACCTTCAGCGTGTAGGTGCAGCGGGACGTCTCGTCCGAGACGCGACGGCACTCGGCGTCGTCCACGGACCGCAGCTCCTCCTCGCTAGGGTCGAGCTTCGAACTCGCGGGCCACGCGATGACCTTGAGGCCCTTGACGCCCGAGTCGTCCCGCACGTCCGTGGTGAAGGTCAGCGAACCCGCGCCGCCGCCGGCCGGAGCCTTGTAACGGGCCGAGCTGTCGCTCAGGGCCGGTTCCGAGGAGGACGAGGCCATGGCGAAACCGCCGACGGCGATTCCGCCTACGACGGCGACACCGATGAGCGACGAGACGAGAATGCGCTTGGACATGGAATTTCCCCCTGAATTGAACTGAATCGAACTGGAGCGAACTGGAATGCATTGCGCCGGGTCGAGTCGGAGCGGGACGCGAATTTCCTTCGCCGGACCGCCGCTCTCTCGATGTGTTCGAGATTAGGTCCGGGGGCGCCCCGTGGTCGTCCGGCTGCCGGATGATTGCCGTGCCCGCGCATCTCCAACCCTGGTAAGAGACGGGAATCCACCCTCCGCGGGAGTCGGGCCGCCCGGTCGCGCCCCTAGCCTTGATCCGCAATGAGACTCGCCATGAACCGCGTCGACGACCGGCTGCCTCCGGCCCTGCTGCTCTGCGTCCAGGCCCTGGTGTGGCCCGGCGCGGCGCTCGTACGCGGGCCCGCGCCGGACGCGTCCGCGCTCCTCGTGGCGGTCCTGGTCGCCGGGTCGGTGACCGCCGCGCTCGCCCTGCGCCGCGCCCGCCCGGTCCTCACCCTCGTCCTGGTGGCCGCCGCCTGCGCGCTGGGCGCGGGGCCGCTGCCCACCGGGGCGACGGCGGTACTCGGGACCGCGGGCATCGGGCTCGCCCTGTTCACCGTGGCGGCCGAACGGGACACCTTCACCGCCGTGCTGTGCGTGGTGGCGCTCGCCCTCTGGCAGTCGCTGCAGAACCTCAGCCTGCACGGCCTCAGCGACCGCGACGGACTCGACCTCGTCCTGACCACCCTGCTGTACGCCGTCACGTTCGGCGCCGGCCTCCTCGTACGCCGGGCCCGTCGTGCCCGGCGGGCGGCCGGACACCTGCTGAAACGGGCCGAGGCCGAGCGGCACCGGCTTCCCGCCGTCGAACGGCGCCGTATGGAGCGGGAGTTGCACGACGTCAGCGCCCACCATCTGACGGCCGTGGTCGTCACCGCGGGGGCGGCCCTCGGGCTGCGCGAACGCCGCCCCGAACTGGCCGCGGAAGCGCTCGGGTTCGCGGTCGAGACCGGGCGCGAGGTCACCCGGGCGCTCGGCGCGGTACGGGCGCCCGCGCCCTCGCGGGAGGAACTGCCCTCGCCCGAGGACCGACTGCGGGAGCTCGTCGCGGGATTCCGGCGTCTCGGCCTGCCCGTGGACTGCGAGATCGGCCCCCTGCCGGACGGCGCCGTCGCGGACGCGGTCTTCGGCATCGTGCGCGAGGCGCTGACCAACGTGGCCCGGCACGCTCCCGGCGCCCGGACCGTGGTGCGGTGCCGGTACGGCGACACGCGCACGGAGGCCGTGGTGACCAGCGCGGCGCCGCCCGCCGGCGCGACGGCCGCGGCGGCGCACGGCGCGGGGCTCGGCGGGGGACGCGGGCAGGGCTTCCTGCGGTCCCGGGCGCGGGAGGCGGGCGGGACGCTGACCAGTGGGCCGACGGAGGAGGGTGGCTGGGAGGTACGTGCGCTGCTGCCCGGGCGGGTCGCCGGGCCGGTGGGACGGGGCGTACCGCGGAGCTACCGGGTGGCGCAGGTGGTGGCCGCCGCCGGGCTCGTTCTGCAGCCGCTGCTCCCCGTGCTGGTCATCCGGGAGGAGAGCGGGACGCAGACCGGCGGGGGTGGGTCCGCGGGGCTGCTGTTCGCGCTGCTGGCCGCGGCGCAGGTGGTCGCGCTGCTGTGGCTGCGGCGGGCGCCGCGGGTCGCCTGGGGCGCGTTGTTCGGGCTGGTGCTTCTCTGGCCTGTGGCGATGCGGGTGGGGGTGTACGGGGGGCCGGTACTGGTGCCGGTGGGGGCGAGCTTGCTCGCCACGTGTGTGGGGGTGTTTCGTGTGGCCGCGTCCTTCGGTGGTCGCGGGGTGGTTGCGCCGTTCCCCGCGCCCCTCAAGGACTGCGCCGTTCCCCGCGCCCCTGAAAGCGAAAAGACTGCGCCGTTCCCCGCGCCCCCGACGGCAAAAGGTCGCGCCGTTCGCCGCGCCCCCGAAGGACACGAGACTGCGCCGTTCCCCGCGCCCCTCGCAGGGCACGAGACCGCGCCGTTCCCCGCGCCGCTGAAAGACGAAAGACTGCGCCGTTCCCCGCGCCCCCAGAGGCGAAAGGCTGCGCCGTTCGCCGCGCCCCCGACGGCAAAAGATCGCGCCGTTCCCCGCGCCCCCTTGGGGCTTGTTCTTGGTGCTGTGGGGGTGCATGTTCTGGGGGTTTTCGGGGCTGGGGTGGGGGGTTGGGGTGTTGGTGGGGTGGGGGTGGTGGTCGGTGGGGTGTTCTGGGGTGGGGTTCTGTGGGGGCGGCGGGAAGGGCGGGCCCGGGATGTGCGGGACGAGCGGCTCGCCGCCTGGACGGGGGAGGCCGTCCGGGACGCGTGGGCCGAGCGGCGCCGGATCGCCGCCGGGCTGGAGACCACCGTGCTGGCCCGCACCGCCGACATGGTCGCCCAGGCGGAGGCGGGCCGCCTCGACGCGACCGCCGAACGCGCCCGCGAGGCACTCGCCGCGATGCGCGCCCTCCTCGACACGGTCCGCGACGGCGAGGCCGACGGGGAAGGGGAGCGGGTGCCCGAACTCCGACCGCAGCCGACCCTCCAGGCCCTCGACCTGCTGGCCCAGCAGTGCCGGGCCGGCGGCCGTGACGTCGGGATACGGCTCACCGACCGCGTACCGGAACGGCTGCCCACCGCGGTGGATCTGGCCGCCTACCACGCCGCGGAGACGGTGCTCGCGGCCGGCGGCGAGGAGGCCGCGGTGCTGGAGTTCGACGCGGACGGGGATACCTTGACGCTCACGGCCACCGGGGTCCCCCGTGCCGCCCGCCCCGCCGTACGGGAGCTGCTGGCGGCGCGTGCCGCCGCGCTCGGCGGCACCGTGGCCACCGACCGGCCGGGCACGGTCCTGCTCCGGCTGCCCCTCGCACCGGTTCCGCGGGAGGACGACGTCGTGCCGGCCGAGAGGACCGAGGAGAGGGAGCGATGAGTCTCAAGGTGCTGGTCGTCGACGACCAGGGCATCGTGCGGGCGGGGTTCGCCGCCGTGATCGACGCCGAGGAGGACATGACGGTCGTCGGCGAGGCCGCCGACGGCGCCGCCGCGGTGCGTCTCGCCGAGGAACTGGCCCCCGACGTCGTCGTCATGGACGTCCGGATGCCCGTGCTCGACGGCATCGCCGCCACCCGCGTCATCACCGGCCGCCCGGACGCGCCCCGGGTCCTGGTGCTGACCACCTTCGACCTCGACTCGTACGTCTTCGACGCGCTGCGGGCCGGAGCGTCCGGGTTCCTGCTCAAGGACGTGCACGCCGCCGAACTGCTGCAGGGCATCCGGGTGGTGGCCACCGGGGAGAGCGTGCTCGCCCCGTCCGCGACCCGCCGGCTCATCGGCCACTACGCGTCGGGCGCGGGTTCCGTGACACCGCCGGGCAGCGGGCCGAACGGGCTGGACAGCCTCACCGGCAGCCAGCGCAACGTCCTCGCCCTGATCGCGTCCGGACTCAACAACGCGGAGATCGCCGACGAACTCGGCATCACCGTCGGCACGGTCAAGTCCCATGTCAACGCGCTGCTGCGCAAGCTCGGTCTGCGGGACCGCGTCCAGGCGACGATCCTCGCGTACGACCTCGGGCTCGCCCGGCCGAATCCGCCCGGCACCGACCCGAGGAGTACGGCCCTGTGACCGGTAAGAGCCTCGGCCCCGGGCCGACCGCCCCCGCCCGACGTCTGGGACACGCGCTCAAGGACGTCTTCGCCCTCGGCTACCTGGTGGTCTGTGCCGGTCTGGTCGTGTGGGCGTACGTGGTGAGCGCGAGCGACGGATCGGACGCGTCCATGGCGGGGGTCATCCCGCTGCTGGCCACCGCGCCGGCCAGTTTCGTGCCGTTGGTGCTGCTGCCGGAGGGCGCCGCGCTGTTCCTCGTCGCCATCGTGTTCGGGGCGCTCGTCAACGCGCTCGTCATCGGCTGGTGTGCCCGTGCGCTGCGTCGCGGACGCAGTCACGACGACTCGGTGTCCTGATTGCCCGCGCAGGCCTGGACCGACACCGGCCCGTCCCGCATGATGACGCTGCCATGACAACGTAGCCTCGGGATGGTGACCGTGCGCGGATCCTTCGGTCGGGCGACCCTGGCCGCCGTTCTTCTCCTGGTGCCCTTCGCGCCGGCTGCCGATCCCGCGCACGCGGCCTCGGCCGGTCCGGAGGCCGCCGCCGGTGCGGCCGTCACGGCCGCGGCGGACTGGACGGCCCCGCTCAGTACGCGGGGCCGCTGGATCGTCGACGCGGACGGCGACCGGTTCAAGCTGCGCTCCGGCAACTGGCACGGCGCCAGCGGCACGTGGAACGGCAGCGGCAATGTGGACGACGACGCCAGTCATCACGCGGGCGAGAACTCCGGGCGCATACCCCTCGGCCTCGACCGGGCGCCCATGGCCGAGATCGTCGCCGGATTCCAGGAGATCGGGATCAACAGCGTCCGGCTGCCCTTCTCCAACGAGATGGTCCACGACAGCCGCCCCGTCACCGACGACGCCGTCGCCGCCAATCCCGTACTCCGCGGAAAGACCCCGCTCCAGGTGTACGACGCCGTGGTCGCCGAACTCACCGGCGCCGGGCTCGCCGTGATCCTCAACAACCACACCAACACGACCCGTTGGTGCTGCGGGGTCGACGGCAACGAACGCTGGAACGCCAGCCGGTCCGTGCAGAGCTGGGAGGACGACTGGCTCTTCATGGCCCGCCGCTACAAGGACGACAAGCGGGTCGTCGGCGCGGACCTCTACAACGAGGTGCGCCGCAATGTCTGGGACGACCCCAACTGGGGCCTGGGCGACGATCACGACTGGTTCGCCGCGTCCCAGCGCGTCGGCGACCGCATCCTCACGGAGGCCAACGCCGACCTCCTCATCGTCGTCGAGGGCATCAACTGGACCGGCATCCCCGTCGACGGCTTCGCCCACGGCCGCCCCACCCTGGAGCCCGTACGGAACCTCTCGCACACCCTCGTCGACTCCGGCAAGCTCGTGTACTCCGCCCACTTCTACGACTACACCGGCCCGAACCACAGCGGCGCGACGGGTACGGGCGAGACCACCGACCCCCGTTACCGCGACTTCGGCCCCGCCGAACTGATCGACGTACTGAACCGCCAGGCATTCTTCGTCACCGCCGAACAGGACCGGCACTTCACCGCGCCCGTCTGGATCAGCGAGTTCGGGGCCGGCGGGCGGTCGGAGACGAACCCCGAGGCGCGGGCCTGGTTCGAGAACTTCGTCGACCACCTCGTCCGCACCGACGCCGACTTCGCGTACTGGCCGCTCGTCGGCTGGCACGAGAACCGCACCGGCAACGGCTGGGCCCTGCTGCACTGGGACTCCGCGGGCCACCGCATGGGCGTGTACGACGGTGACGACTGGCGGGCCGCCGCGTGGACCCGGCTCGTCGGGGCCGCGGGGCGCACGGGTCCGGTCGCCCCGGTGGCGGAGTGGTCCATGCTCAGCCCCGACCACGGGGACTTCATCGCCTCGCGGCGGATGCGGGTGCTGCCCGACTGGGACGCCGGGGCCCGCAAGGCCGTCTGCCCCGACGGGCAACGGCTTCTCGGACTCGGGCACACGGGCAACCGGGGCCTGTGCTCCGACGTGACCACGGGGCCGCTGTCCGCCCCGGACGGCGGCCGGTACGAGGTCGTCAAGGACGAGCGGTACGTGGCGCCGGGCGGGGACTGGGCGTCCGGGTACACGAAGGTGCAGTGCGCGGACGGGCAGTTCGTGTCGGGGTACAGCGTGCGGGGCGCTGCGGTCTCCGGTGCGCTGTGCACGGCTGCCCCCGGCGGGGTCATCACTGGGACCGGTGGTCGTACGGTGTGGTTCGACCGGGGGGACAACCGGGGTTCCGCGCCCAAGGGGGGCGACTTCGCGAACGGTCGCTACAAGGGGCAGTGTGCGGACGACGAGTACGTGGCGGGTGTCGCGTACACGGGCCGAGTGGGCTCGTCCCGAACCCCGGACGCACTGTACTGCCGAAACCTCCACTGACGACGCGCCCGGATGGGGCTTGCCCACGCAGTTCCCCGCGCCCCTATGGGGCGCCCCGTCAGGGGCGCGGGGAACGGCGCAATCTCTTTAGGGGCGCGGGGAACGGCGCAATCTTTTTAGGGGCGCGGGGAACGGCGCAATCCCTTGGGGGCGCGGGGAACGGCGCAATCCCTTGGGGGCGCGGGGAACTGCGCAGTCTTTTAGGGGCGCGGGGAACTGCGCAGGCCGTCGGGAGGGCGTCACACCGGGACGCGGACCCGCTGGGACTCCGTCTCCGCCAGCCGCGCCGACCGCGTCCTCGTGCCGAACGCGGCCAGCGCCACCGCCCCCACCACCCACGTCCCCGCGATGAAGTAGAAGACGCTCCGATACCCGTGCCCGGTGTACAGCGCCGCCACGATCAGCGGCCCGGCCGCGTTCGACAACCGCCCCAGCCCGTAGGACACACTCGTGCCCAACGACCGCGCCCGCGTGTCGAACAGCTCGGGCGAGTACGCGTACGCCAGCGCCGTGTACCCGCGCTCGAAGAGGTTCACCAGGAAGCCGAACACGATGATGAGCACCGGGTTGAAGGTGAGCCCGTACAGCAGCCCGCACACCGCGATCACCGTGCCGAACGCCACCAGGCACCACTTGCGCTCGAAGCGGTCGGTGACCAGCGACGCCAGATAGCAGCCGAGCGGTGCTCCGACCGTGGTGAGCGCCACGTAGAAGACGGACTTCTCGACGCTGAACCCCTCCTTGGCCAGCAGGGTCGGCGCCCAGCTCGAATAGCCGAAGAAGCCGATGGTCTGCGTCATCCACAGGACGGACAGCAGGAGGGTCGGGAGCAGGTACTTCCTCTGCAGCAGAAGCCGCAGCGGCGCCTTCGTCGACGGTGTCTCGGCGACCGGTGGCGCGGGCTCGGGCAGCGGCCCCTTCTCGGCCGCGACGCTCGTCTCGATCTCCGTCAGGACCGCGTCCGCCGCCGCGTGCTCGCCCCGGCTCTCCAGCCAGCGCGGCGACTCCTTGAGGCGGCCGGAGAACAGGACGAGCAGGACACCCAGCGAACCCCACAGGTAGACCAGCCGCCACGACCAGTCGTTGAGCGGGACGACCGCGCTGGCGATGAGGTTGGTGACGGGCGTGCCGCAGATGCCGATGGCGATGGCGTACGCCTGGTACTTGCCGCGGATCGCCGACGGGTACATCTCGTTGACGTAGACGACGCCGACGACGGTCATCGCCGACAGGCCCGCCGAGGTCAGGACGCGGAAGACGCCGAGCGAGACCAGGTCCCAGGAGAACACCGCCGCGAACGAGGAGATGCCGAAGAACAGCGTGGTCCAGATCAGGGCCCGTTTGCGGCCCCACCGGTCGGCTATGGATCCGGCGACGATCGCCCCGATGAACATGCCGACGAAGGAGAGCGAGGTGACGTAGGCGACCTGGTCGACGGTCAGGCCCCACAGTTTGATCAGTTTCGGCGCGGTGGTGGCGAAGCTGTTGATGTCCGCGAACTCGAAGAAGTACGCGAAGGCGACGGCGAGCAGCGTGACCTTGTGGAACCGGGAGACCGGCAGCCTGTCCAGCCGGTTCAGCGCGTTGGCCTGTTGCATGTCAGTAGTCCTCGCCGGGCCAGTACAGGCCCATCGGGTTGGCGACCAGGAGCTTGTGCCGCTGCTCGGCGGTGACCGCCACGTGCGGCACGTGGTCGACGAGCAGGCCGTCGTCCGGCATGTGGTCGGTGAGGTTGGGGTGCGGCCAGTCCGTGCCCCACAGCACCCGGTCGGGGAACTCCGCCACGACGCGGCGGCCGAAGGGGACGACGTCCGTGTAGGCGTGGCGTTCGCCGTGCAGGGCGGCCGGGCCCGTGACGGTCAGGCGCTCGGGGCAACTCACCTTCACCCACACGTCGTTGGCGTCGACGAAGCGCAGGAAGCGGGTGAACTCCGGGCCCCCCACCGGTTGCGTCACGTCCGGCCGGCCCATGTGGTCCACCACCAGGGGGACGGGGAGCGAGGCGAAGAAGCCCTCCAGCTCCGGCAGGTCGACGGACTCGAAGTAGAGGACGACGTGCCAGCCCAGCGGGGCGACCTTCTCGGCGATGGTGAGCAGGTCGTCGGCGGGCGAGGTGTCCACGAGACGGCGTACGAAGTTGAAGCGCACCCCGCGCACACCCGCCGCGTCCAGGGCATGGAGTTCGCTCTCCGCGATGTCCGGGCGGACCGTCGCGATGCCGCGCGCCCGGCCGCCCGCCGACCGGACGGCGTCGACCATGGCGGCGTTGTCGGCGCCGTGGCAGGTGGCCTGCACGATGACGTTACGGGCGACGCCCAGGTGGTCGCGGAGCGCGTACAGGTCCTCCTTGCCGCCGTCGCAGGGCGTGTACTTCCGTTCCGGCGCGAAGGGGAACTCGGCCTGCGGGCCGAAGACATGGCAGTGCGTGTCGACGGTCCCCGGCGGCAGCCGGAAGGCGGGCGCGGACGGATTCTCGTACCAGTCCAGCCAGCCGGGCGTCCTGGGAGCGAGGGGGGCCGCGGGGGAAGGGGTGCTCACGCGGCTCACCGCCCCTGGCGCTTCAGGAGGGCGTCCAGGCGCGGGTACACCGCTCGGGCGTTGTGCTCCTGGACCGCCGCCAGGTCGTCCGGGGAGAGGTCCGCGGCCTCCGCGTACCGGCGCGTGTCGTCGAAGTGGAAACCCGTGCACGGGTCGATGTCGCGGACCGCGCCGATCATCTCCGAGGCGAAGAGGAGGTTGCGGGCCGGGATCACGTCGTACAGGAGGTCCGAGCCGGCCTGGTGGTAGACGCAGGTGTCGAAATAGACGTTGCCCAGGACGTGCTCTTCGAGCGGTGGTTTGCCCAGTGCCATCGCCAGGCCCCGGAAGCGGCCCCAGTGGTAGGGGACGGCTCCGCCGCCGTGCGGGATGACGAAGCGCAGGGTCGGGAAGTCGGCGAACAGGTCTCCCTGGACGAGCTGCATGAACGCCGTGGTGTCGGCGTTGAGGTAGTGCGCGCCGGTGGTGTGGAAGGCCGGGTTGACGCTCGTACTGACGTGGATCATCGCCGGGATGTCGTACTCGGCCATCTTCTCGTAGAGCGGGTACCACGAGCGGTCGGTGAGCGGCGGAGCGGTCCAGTGGCCGCCCGACGGGTCGGGGTTGAGGTTCACCGCTACGGCGCCGTACTCCTCCACGCAGCGGGTGAGTTCGGGGACGCAGGTCGCGGGGTCGACGCCCGGCGACTGCGGGAGCATCGCGGCCGGCACGAAGCGCTCCGGGTACAACTGGGCTACGCGGAAGCAGAGTTCGTTGCAGATCGCCGCCCAGGCGGCGGAGGTGTCGAAGTCACCGACGTGGTGGGCCATGAACGACGCGCGGGGCGAGAAGACCGTGACGTCGATGCCGCGGTCGTCCATCAGCCGCAACTGGTTCGGCTCGATGCTCTCGCGCAGCTCGTCGTCGCCGATGCGCAGATCCGCGCGGTCGGGGGCGGGCACGGCCGACGGGTCGGCGAGGGCGGCGGTCTGCCGGTCGCGCCAGGCCGCCAGGGCCGGTGGAGCGGTCGTGTAGTGACCGTGACAGTCGATGATCATTTACGGCGTCCTTCTCGCAGGTCGCGGGCTCGCTCTGCCCCGCAGGTCGCGGGCTGCTCTGCTGGGTGCCGTGCAGCCTCGCCCCGGTCCGCGCCGCCGCACGAGAGGACCTGACACAGAACTAACGTCCCCTTAACACTCCGGCGGGTCCGCGGCCGGTGTGGTCTACATTCGGTCGCGTGGCTACAGGGAGTGGCCGCGACCGGGGACACGCACGACAGCGGTCGAGGGAGGCGGTGACGGGGTGCAGGTACTGCTGGCCGAGGACGACGACGGCGTGGCCGCGGCGCTCGTGGAGGCCCTGTACGACCACGGCCATGTCACCCGGCGGGTCCGCTACGGCCGGGACGTGCTCACCTACCACCGCAGCTCCGACCTGCTCCTTCTCGACCTGGGACTGCCCGACACCGACGGCCTGGACGTGCTGCGCGCCCTGCGGGCGGTGAGCGACCTGCCGGTGGTCGTGCTCACCGCGCGCGGCGACGAACGCTCGGTGGTGCGCGGCCTGCGGCTCGGCGCCGACGACTACCTCGTCAAGCCGGTACGCCTCGCCGAACTGCTCGCCCGCATCGACACCGTCACCCGCCGTAACGCCGCCAGGAACGCGCCCGCCGCCCCCGCCGTACGGACCGTCCGCGCCGCCGACGTCGAGATCGAGCTGGACGCGCGCCGGGTCCGGGTCGGCGGGGCGGAGGTCGAGCTGACCACCAAGGAGTTCGACATCCTCGCCGTACTGGCCGGGCGCGCGGGCACGGCGGTCAGCCGCGAGCAGCTTCTCGACGAGGTGTGGGGCGACGCCCACCACGGCGTGTCCCGCTCCCTGGACGTCCATCTCACCCAGCTGCGCGCCAAGCTGCGCCGCCCCGACCTGCTCACCACGATCCGGGGCTTCGGCTACCGCTTCGGGACCTCGGCGACGGCCGGCGAGGACTGAGGGGCGAGGCGTGCGCACGAGGGTCCAGGCCGCACTGCTGCTGTTCGTCGTGATCGCGGTGGCCGCGTTCGCCGTACCGCTGCTGCTGTTCACCGCGTCCGACCGCACCCAGCAGCTCGTCCTCGCCCGCAGCGCCGACCTCGACCGGTTCGCGGCCCTCATGGACCAGGCCGCGGCGACCGGCGACACCTCCGCCGTCACCGCCGAGGCCCGGCGCTACACCGCGCTGTACGGCGAACCGCTCGTCGTCACCGACACCCGCCGCAGGACCGTCGTGCAGACCGGGGGCATGCGGGCCGCCGACCCCGCCGTCGCCCGGCTGCTCGACGCGGCGCTGCGCAACCAGACCGAGCATCCCTCGGGGGCGCTGCGTCCCTGGTCACGGGGGTACCGGATGTTCGCCGAGCCCGCCGGCACCGGGACCCGCGTCTCCGGGGCCGTCGTACTGCGGGCCTCCGTCGGCACCGCCGCCGACGAGATCACCCGGCGCTGGGCCGCCGTCCTCGCCGGGGCCGCGCTGGTCGCCGTCGCCTGTGCGGTCCTCGCGCGGGCCGCGACGGGCTGGGTGGTCAGTCCGCTGCGCCGGCTCGACCGGGCCGTGGGCCAGCTCGCCGCCGGACTCCCGCCGGAACAGACCCGGGCGGGCGGCCCGCCCGAACTGCGCCAGCTAGCGATCGGCTTCAACCGCATGGCGCGTACCGTCACGGCCGCCCTGGAGCAGCAGCGCAGGCTCGTCGCCGACACCTCCCACCAGATGCGCAACCCGATGGCGGCGCTCCGGCTGCGCGTCGACGCCCTGCACACGCATCTGGCCCCGACGGGCGAGCGCACGTACACCGGGGTCACCACCGAACTCGACCGGCTTGAGACCCTCCTCGACGACCTGCTCGCCCTCGCCACGGCGGAACACCGGGCCGGGGAGCTGACGGTGACCGACGGCTCGGGCGTCCACTGCGACGCGGCGGCGGTGGCGGCCGACCGGTACCGCCTGTGGGAACCGGTCGCCGAACGCGCCGGAGCCCGGCTGACCCTCACCTCGGCCGCGCCCCCGGTCCCGGCCGCCTGCACGGACCGCGAACTCGCCCAGATCGCGGACATCCTCCTGGACAACGCCATCAAGTACGCGGGCGAGGGCGCGGCAATCTCCCTCGACTGCTCCGGCGCGTCCGGCGCGGCGGTCCTCACGGTGACGGACGACGGCCCCGGCCTCGGCATCGACGAACTCGCCCTGGCCACCACGCGGTTCTGGCGCTCGGGCCGCCAACGCGAGAACCGCACGGCGGGTACGGGCCTGGGCCTGGCCATCGCCGAACAACTGCTGTCGGGCCGGGCCGGCCGACTGGAACTGACGGCGGCGCGCCCGCGGGGGCTGCGGGCGCGGGCGCTGGTACCGCGCGCGGTTGCCGGCGGAGTGGGCGGCTCGGGCGGCTCGGGCGGCGCGGGCGGTACCGGTGATGCCCGGTGAACCGGCCCCGCCCTGGATCGCGCCCCCGCCCTCTCGACCGCCGTACCCTCCTCCACGCCGCCCTCGGCACCGCCGCCGTCGCCGTGCTCGGCGGGGCGCTCACGGCCGACGCCTCCGGGCAGCGGCCCGGACCGAGCGGTGTCCTGCGTATCGCGACCGGTGAACCGACCGCCTTCTACGAGGCGTTCGGCCGCCTCCTCACCGCGGAACTGGAGTCGGCGTACCCCCGGCTGCACTGCCGCGTCCGCACCACCGCGGGCAGCCTCACCAACATCGAGCTGCTCCGCGACCGCCGCGCCGACCTCGGACTGGTCCTCACCGACACGGCGCTGGCAGCGCAGGGCACCGACCTCTTCTCGCGGCCGGTGCCGCTGCGCGCGATCGGCCGGGTGTACGAGACCTACCTGCAGTTCGTGGTGCGCGCAGACTCCCCCGTCCGCGAGGTGGCCGACCTGGCCGGGCACCCCGTCTCGCTGGGCGCGACCGGGTCAGGCGCGGCCGTGCTCGGCACCCGGATCCTGCACGCCGCGGGCCTCACCCCGGGCACCGACGTCCCCGTACTCCATCTCCCGCTGGCCGACGCGGCCGACGCGATGCGGGCGGGCTCGGTCGACGGCCTGATCGTCGCGGGCGGGGTGCCCCTGCCCGCGCTGTCCGGCCTCGACGAGCGGCCGGGGCTGCGGTTCCTGCCGCTGGCCGGCCTGCTGCCCCGGCTGGACGGGCGTGAGGGCCGGGCCGGTTCCGGTCTGGAGGAGGTGTCGCTGCCGCAGGGCGCGTACCGGTCGGCGGGCGGGGTCGCGACCATCGGGGTGTCCAACCTGCTGGTGTGCCGCCCCGACCTGCCGCACGCCGTCGCCGAGGCGCTGACCCGGCTGCTGGTCCTGCGGGCGAGCGCCCTCGTCCCCGACAACGCCGTCGGCACCCAGTTCCTCGACGTCGGCAGCCTGATCGGCACCGGCGGTATCGCCCTGCACCCCGGGGCGGCGGAGGCGTACCGGGCCCTGCACGGCTGACCGGCGGCCCCCGACAACCCCGTTCGGGCGGGTGCCGGGAATTAACCCGGTCACCTTTGTCACTGGCATGCCATACGCTGCGTCTCCGGCCGCATGTACGCACCGTCGACGGTGCGAGGGGAACACGCGGCCGGTTTCGAGCACGCCCGGCGAGTACCGGGCTTCTTTGTGGGGGGTCACATCACTGTGCGCAGGCGCAGCATGTCGATCGCGACGACACTCGCGGTCGTCCTCAGTTCCGCGGCACTGGCCGCGGGAGCGGCGGGTCCGGCCTCGGCCGATTCCGCCAAGGTTCTTCCGGTGGCGTCCGTGGGGGACATCGTCGTGGACGGCGCCCACCAGCGGGTGTACGTCTCCGATCCCACCGGCGGCAAGATCGTCGTCACCGACTACACGGGCGCCGTACGGGCGACCCTGACCGGGCTGTCCGGCGTGAGCGGCCTCGCGCTGTCCGCCGACTCCGGCCAGGTGTACGCGGCCGTCAAGAACGGCAACCGCATCGTCTCTGTGGAGACCGGCACGTACACCCAGACCGCCAGCTACCCGGTGGGCGCGGCCCCCGGCGACCTTGAGGTGGTGGACGGCCGCGTCTGGTTCGCCCACGGCACCGACTTCGGTTCGCTCGACGTCTCGGGCGCCGAGCCCGTCGTGCACCTCGCCCAGCGGGGGGACGTCGGCTTCTCCGGCGGCTACGGCATGTTCCTGGCCTCCGACCCGGCCGTCCCCGGCGTCCTGGTGGCAGGCAACGGCGGCGACCTCGCCGTGTACGACGTGTCCGCCGACGGGGCCGCGCTGCGGGTCAAGGGCGACATGGACACCGCCGTACGGCAGATCGACCTGACGCCCGACGGCGCCCAGGTCCTCACCTCGTGGGCCTCCCCGGGCCACGGCTACGGCATCGGCGCCTACGCGGCCACCGACCTGGCCGAGCAGACCGGTTACCCCACCGACGCCTACCCGAACGCGGTGCGGGTCGCGCCCGACGGCAGCGTCGCGGGCGGCAGCGACTCCTGGTACGAGCCGGACGTCCACATCCACCGGCCGGGCGACCGGACACCGGTGCGGGAGTACGACTTCCCCAACACCGGCAACAGCAGCGGCGCCGACACCCTCGTGGACGGGGCCCTCGCCTGGGCGCCGGACGCGAGCCAGGTCTTCGCGGTCTCCGTGAACACCTACGGCACGTACACGCTGCGCGGCCTGTCCGACCCGACCAAGGAGCTGCCCACCCTCAAGGTGTCGGCCCCCACCAAGTCGGACCGCGCCAAGAAGCTCACCGTCACCGGCAAGCTGACCTCGAAGTCGGCCGTCCCGGCGGGCACCTCCCTGAGCGTGACCCGTACGGACGTCGAGTCCCCGAGCGGCAAGGCGCTGGCCGCCGTCAAGACGAAGGCGGACGGCAGCTTCTCCTTCACGGACACCCCGCCGGCCGGCGGCAAGGTCACCTACAAGGTGTCCTACGCGGGCGACGCCACGCACGGCGCCGTCTCCGGTTCCGACGCGGTGGAGGTCTCGCGCAAGGCGACCACGCTGACCCTCAACAACAACGGCAAGCTGTACGCGTACGGCAAGGACGTCAGTTTCACCGCGCACCTCGGGACGACGTACAAGAACCGTACGGTCGCGATCTACGCGGACCCCTACGGCTCCGACAAGCCGAAGAAGCTGCTGAAGACGGCCAAGGTCAACTCCAGCGGCAACCTGTCGGCAACCGTCGACATGACCCGTGACACCACGGTCAGCGCGGTCTTCGCGGGCGACGCGCGCTACGCCTCCAAGACCGTGAAGTCGACGGCGTACGCCAAGGCGAAGGTCTCCACCACCGTCTCCAAGCACTACAAGACGGCGAAGATCGGCTCCACGACGTACCAGTGGTTCCGCAAGAACACCGACCCGAAGTTCACCACCACGATGAACTACTACACGGGCCGCAAGCAGCGTTTCGAGGTGCAGGTGTACCACCAGGGCTCCTGGTACACGACGGGCTCCGAGTACTTCGCCCTCGGCACCAGCGGCGTCTCGGTCGTGACCCTGGAGGCGCCGGGCGAGTCCGGAATCCGGGCCCGGATCCGCTCGTCGTACATCAACAGCTCGTCCGGCGACACGGTCAACTCCACGACCCACGGCGCCTGGAAGTACATCACCTTCACGAATTAGGTGGCTCGCCCGACGCCTGACCGCGGTGCCGGTCAGGCGTCGGGCAGTGACGCCGCCAGGTGCTCCCACGCCGTGTGCGCGTCCTCGCCGACCGTCCTTGCCCAACTCGATCCGCAAGGATGCGCCCTGCACGTAAGCGCGTACGGGATCTCCCGGGCAGGGGTGCCGGGCAGGCAAGATGTCCCTATGAAAAAGCTGTCCGTACGATCAGCCGGTCGCGACCGCTCCGACGCCGGCTCCACCGGATCGGTGCTGTCGCTGTGGTCGCAGGACTCCGTGCTGTCGATCGGCTCGGTGGGCTCGGTGCTGTCCGTGGGGTCCGTCGGCTCGGCCCTGTCGGTCGCCTCGATCGGCAGCGCCCTGTCGGTCGGCTCGATCGGCTCGTCCCTGTCGCTGATATCCACCGGCTCCTGGCTGAGTACGGGATCGCTGCTCTCCGCGCAGTCACGGTGGTCGGTGCTGTCGTGGCGCTCGAACGGCGGGTTCCTGGCGGTGGGAGCGGTCGGCGCGGCGGGCGCGGCCCTGCTGATGGCACAGCTGCGCCACAGGGCCCCGGGGTGAGGCCGGAACCCGAACGGTGATCTCCCCGTCTTCCTCTGCCGAGGGGCCCTGCCCGGGCCTGCCCGCCACCTAGCAAATCGACTGAAGACTTGAAACACATAAAATCGCAGGTCCCCGCCCTGATCGACCCTGCCGTCGCGCCCCCCTTGTGGCGTCGGCGGCGGGCGAGACTCTGGGCAGTGGTGGGCGCGGCGGCCCTCGGGTTCATGATCTCGCTGGAGATCGCCGCGCGTCACTACGGCCTGCCGGGCCCGATCACCAACCAGGTGCGCGAGGTGGTGTTCGCCCCGAAATCGGGGGGCCTGCTGTACGCGAGCATGGCGCTGATGCTGGTGGTGCTCCCCTGGCGGCAACGGTTCGTCGCGGTCGGTGCCGCGATCGGTGTCGACGCCGTCATCTGGCTGGTCCGGTGGGCGGCCGACGCCAGGGCGACCGACGGCCACCCCTTCGGGACCGGCGCGTTGTGGGTGATCCTCGGCTGTGCGGTCATGGCCTTCACCCGTCGCACCGGCCAGGAACGTGTGCTGCTGCTGAAGGGCGTCGGGCTGGGCCTGCTGCTGGTGGTCGGCCGCAAGACCGGAGACACCTGGCTGCTCATCACCTCGAAGACCCGCCCGATGGTGCTCGACCAGTACATGGCGTCCGCCGACCACGCGCTGGGCAATCTCTCCTGGCCGGTGGGCAGGCTCGTCACCGCCTCCGGCCCGGTCGGCTTCAACCTTCTCGACTTCGTCTACGGCCAGCTCGCGGTGGCCGCGGTCCTCGTCGCGCTGTACCAGCTGCGCAACGTGGCGACCGAACGCCGCTTCCCGGTCCATCACCTGGTGCGCACCTTCCTGCTGGTCGGTCTCCTCGGCCCGGCCGTCTACATGATCTTCCCGGTGGTCGGTCCGGTCTTCGCCTTCGGCAGGGGCGCCGAGCACTGGGCGGGCGTCAGCCTGTGGGCCGACGCCGCCCCGCCCAGCGCGCCATGGGCGGTGGGCGATCTGTGGCCGCGCACGCCGCCGCCGATCGGCGCCCCGCAGCCCATGGGCTTCGACGGGATAACCCCGCGCAACTGCATGCCGAGCCTGCACACGGCGTGGGCCGTCACGATCTTCATCCACTCCCGCAAGGGCCCGCGGTTCCTACGTTTCGCGGGTGCGTTCTGGCTGGTCGCGACACTGGCCGCGACGCTCGGATTCGGCTACCACTACGGGGCGGACCTCGTCGCCGGTGTGGTGTTCGTCCTCACGATAGAGGCGGCCCTGCGCGCGTACGACCGCGGCTGGGACCGGGCGGGGCTCCGGCTGGCCGCCCATGGCGCGACCGTCTTCGCCGCGCTCCTGCTGGCCTACCGCTTCCTGCCGTCGGAGATGGCCCGGCACCCGTGGGTCTACGGGCCACTGGTCGTCCTGGCGATGGCCTCGGTGATCTACGGCTACGTACGGACCACGACCGCGTGGGAACCGAAGCCCGCGCCGGCACCCCAACTGGACCCCCAGCCCGAACCGGCCTGAACCTCCCGGGCAGCGGGACGGTTCAGGACCGTTCAGGAGAACAGCAGGCGCCAGGTCAGCGGGCCGGGCATGCCGTCGGCGTCGCCGCGCAGTTCCTTGCGTGACTTCTGGAAGTCGCGCACGTTCAGCCGGTCCGCCTCGCCCCAGTTCCTGCTCGGGCCGACCTTGTAGTGGTCGCCGAAGCCGCGCTTGACCAACTGCTTGCCGAGCTGCAGCACGTACGCGTTCGACGCCCCGGCCACGAAGTACTTGCGGCCGGGGAACGCGGGGACCGTGGGCGTGGTCGTCCCCGGGCTGTCGTCGTCCACGTCCAGGTCGGCCTTCGCGTACTTGAGGATCCTGGCGAAGTCGAGCGCGCCGGGGTCGCCGTGGACGTTCTCCGGCACGTGCATGTGCCCGCAGACCCCCTTGAAGGCCGTCCACTTCGCACCCGACATCCGCTGACCGCCGCCGTTCGCGTACGACGAGGGGTACGCGGGCCACGCCTTCGGCCCCGACAGCGGTACGCCGTGCTCCTCGTGCATCCAGGCCAGGAAGCGGGCGATCTCCCGCAGGGCCCAGTCGGGCGCGTCCGGCCAGTAGACGTGCGCCCGGCCCGCGGACTTCCACTTCGCGTGCGTCTTCGGATCGCAGGTGCCGACCAGCTCGACCTGGCACACGTTCATGGTGTTCGTCTCGACACCGCCGGCCAGATTGACCAGGGCCCGGGAGGAGGTCTCGACGTCGAAGTGCTGGTACCACTTCAGCTTCTTGGCGGCGAGGTCGGGTACCGCGGTCAGGTTCGGTGCGGAGGAGCCGCCGCCGTAGCCGGGCAGGGTGGAACCCTCGGTGGTGTGCAGGACGACGACGTTGACCTGCATCGGGTCACCGCCGAAATCGTCCTGGTACCAGTTGGCCCGGCTCGCGGAGGGGTAACGCTGGGGTCCTGTCTTGGTGCTCATCACAGACTCCTGGGTCGAGTACGTCCTGCACATCCTTGAAGAACGGCCCACGACGGCACATCGACTCAGAACCCGGTCAGGGCCGCACGGCGTGAGCGGTCCACCTAGCTGAAGGGAACGGCATCGGTGGGGGAGGTGTGCCAGTTGGTGACGATCGGCTTGTCGACCGTGATGGTGTCGACCGGCAGGGTGACCGGATTGGGGTCCTCGTTGCCGACGGCCACGATGATGTTCTCCAGCTCCTTGCCACCGTCGGTGTCGGTGGTCTTGGGGTTCACGCCCGCGTAGGCGACGGTGCTCCCGCTCAGCTTGATCTGCTCGCCGACGCTCTGCTCCGCGGGGCCCGCCTCGGTGCCGTCGGACCCGAACGCCACGGTCGGCAGCTCGGCGGGCAGATAGCAGCTGATCCCCGACTTGGCCTTCGCCATGATCAGGATGTAACCGCCGGCCTGGCTCTCGGACCTGGTGCTCCAGGTGATGTCGTTGGCGCCGCAGCCCTGTTCGACCTTCTCCCGCGTACCGTCGCCGGTGTCGACGCCGGAGCCGTCCGTGTTCCCGGTCCCCTTGCTCGCGTCGGAGCCCGTCCCCTTGCCGGCGGCCTGGCCGCCGCCCGTGCTCGACGAGCCGGACGGCGTGGCCCCGCCGTCGGCCTTACCCGCGGAGGAGGAACTGCTCCCGGAACGGCTGTCCTTGGCCTTGTCGTCCGTTTCCTGGCACGCGGTCATCAGCAGGGCGCTGCCCACGACGACGGCGGAGACGAGGAAGGCCTTACGACGGATGCCAGACATGGAATTCCTTTGTGTGGGACGGAGTTGAGCCGCCGCGGAGGCCGGTGTGCATCGGCCTCGCGGTGCTCGCTTGATCACTATGAGGGGGCCGGGAGGCGAAGGGATCCCGCCGCCGTCGTTCCAGGACAGCGCTGTCACGGACCGGTGACATGATCACGGCGGATCACGGGAGACCCGGGCCGGGCAGGACTACCAGACGAGGGCGTCCGCCGCGTTGTCCTGCCAGTACGTGACGGCTGCCGCGCTGTTGAAGAAGACACCGCCGCCCGGCAGCTTCACGCTCTTCTCCGTGGCGGTCGCGTTGCCGTTCCTGTCGGTGAACAGCACACCGAGGGTCTTCACCTGGCTGCCGCCCTCGCCGTCGGGGGAGTACGTCGAGATGCCGGCGTACGCGGTCCCGCCGGGCTCCAGCATCAGCACCGACTGCGGAGTGCTCTCGTCGACCCACGCCAGCGGGGCCTGGGCGTCGGCACCGGCCCGCAGGAAGGGGGCGCTGTAGGCGTAGCAGGGCTTGGTGCCCGTGTTGGTGGCCTTGAGCAGCAGGTGGTTGATCGGGCGGGACACCGGGCTGACGGTCACCTTGGTGTTCGCCGTCGTGCAGGTGGCGACGGAGGACGCCTTGGCGGTCGCGGCCGTGGTCGCGGCGGAGGCGGTCTGCCCGGTGGCCTGGAACCCGACGAGCGCGAGGGCGGCGACGGCGAGGGAGGAGGCGGCGGTACGGGAGACGGAACGAGTGCTCTTACGCATGAGTGGACTGCTTTCTGGGCGAGGTGCCGTGCTGTGGACGGCCCCACCTTGTGCCGCCCTCCGTCCCAGCCGCCACTCCTGCCGGAATTACGGGACGCTGGAATGCTCAAACGGGCCCTGACCTGCGGAAACTTGACCTGCCTGGAACGCCCGACGGAACGCCCGCACACCACCATTTAGAGTGTGCTGACCGTCGCCCGTGACAGATGTGCCGGGGGCGGTCCCAGGGGACAGTCAAGTGGGAACAGCAGGGGGGCAATTGATGTCCGTTTTTCACGCGCGGCGGTTTCGAAGATGCACGGCGGCGGGACTGTGCGGGGCGGCGCTGACCGCCTCGGCGTTGCTCGCGCCCACACCGACGCTCGCGGCGACGGCGACGGCGACGGCGACGGCGACGGCGTCCGCGTCGGACGGTGGGCGGGCCACGGTGGGAGTGGTCTCGCCGGCGGAGAACCAGGGTGAGAGCGAGGGCCGGGGCGGTGGACTCCGCACCGGACAGAGCGCCGAGATGGGTGACGACGGCCGCGTCGAGCTCGTCGACGGACGGGACGTCCGGGTGACGGCGGACGCACGGGGCGACGCCCGGGGTGCCCGCTACTCCGTGGCGTCACTGAACGGCACGGTGTCCGTACGGCCGGCCGGGAAGCCGGCCTCCGACGCTGCGACCGCGACGCTTCCGCTGCCGAAGGAAGCCGGTGGCACCCGGCGTGCCGCCACGACCGCTGCCGCGACCGGGACCACGACCAGGGCCACGACTGCTGCCGCCACATCGGCGAAGGCGGCCGCGGCGTCGTACACGGTCAAGCTGCGCATCACGAACGCCGACGTACGGTCCAAGCAGTTCTACGTCTGGGACCGCAAGACCTGGACGTCGTACTCCGTGCCCCTCGGCGACCCCGGCGACTCGGCGACCGTGAAGCTGCCGCCGGGCGACTACTTCGCGGTCGCGCTGCACAACGAGTGGATGGAGCCGAGCTACCTGCTCACGAGCAGTTTCACGGTCGGTTCGGCGGCGAAGACGGTCAGCTTCGACGAGCGGGCCGCCAAGGAGACCGCGATCCGCACCGACGACACCACGGCCACCCGTGAGGCGTCCGCCGTGTGGATCAGCGTCCCGGGCGGCGACCTGGCGGGCTTCGCGGGCTCGGGGGCCGACAAGGTGTACGTCACCCCGTTCACGCGCAGCGGTGTCTCGCTGCGCGTGCACGAGGTGCTGGGCAAGAAGGGCGCCTCGGCGAGCGTGCCGAGCCCCTACCGCTACGACCTCACGCACAGCTTCACCGGCAGCGTGCCCGCCTCCCCGGTGAAGACGGTCGGCGCGTCCTCCCTGGCGAAGACCGTCACGAAGGTGGCGGCCCCGGGCACGCGGACGACCGCCTCCCTGCAGAGCGTGCCGTCCTTCGGCGAGTGGACGGGTGTCTACATCGGTTCCGCGGTGCCCGTCGCCGGTTCGGTCACCGAGTACGCCACCGCCGGAATCACCTACAGCCGCCTGCTGTCGTACGGCACGGGCGAGGCGAGCCTGAGCCTCCCGGACCGCAGGCTCTCCGCCGGGACCGGCGCGGGCGAGACCCTGGGCACCGCGCCCGCGCAGCCGCTCCGCCGCGAGGGAGGCGGCTCACAGCGCAACTTCGACAAGATCTGGCTGTACGAGCCGAACACCTTCAGCGACGCGGCCGGCCACCCCGGAACCGACAGCCGCGCGACGTACTCGTACAAGCTCACCTCCTCGGACGGTGTCACCCACGCCCAGGCCGACGGCCTCGACGCCTACGACACGCTCTCGACGCCGAACCTGCAGTCGCTGACGAGGACGTACACCCTCGACCAGCGCGTCCACCGCCGTGTCCCGTACTCCCGGCTGTCCACGGACGTGCGCAACGAGTGGACGTTCCGCTCGGAGTACGCGGAGGGCCGCGAACTCCCGCTCATCGACACCCGGTTGAGCGTCCCGGCGCTGAACGGCTTCGGCCGCGTCACCGCCGCGGGTTCCGTACGGATCGAGGCGGGCGCGACGACCCGGGGCACGGACGCGACGGTGGCGAACACCCGCGTCACCGGGCTCGCCCACTCCACCGACGACGGCGCGACCTGGACGGACGCGACGGTCGCGGCGGACGGCTCGGCGACGGTCGACGTCCCCGCGACGGCCTCCTTCGTCTCCCTGCGCGTCACCGCCGCCGACGATCAGGGCGGCGTGCTGCGCCGCACCATCACGCGGGCCTTCGCGGGCCCGGCCCCGCAGGGCGACGAGACGGTGGGTGCGACCCGCATCTCGAACGTCGTGGTCAACGGAGGCAAGGCGGTCGAACTGACCGACGCGCCGCTGCAGGAGTTCACGGCGAAGTTCACCGCCACCGACCCGTCGGGGATCGCGGGCGGAGACATGTACCTGTACAAGGGCTCGTACGACACCCCCGACGCCGTCCTCCACGGCTCGTGGTCCGCGACCTGCACCAAGGTCAACGCGACCACGTCCACCTGCGAGACGCAGTTCGCCTACATCCAGCCGCGCTGGACCCTGGGGCGCAACGCACTCGCCGGTACGTGGAAGCTGGCGGCGTGGGCGGAGTCGGCGGACGGCAAGGGCCACGTCGACGTACACGCGGCCAGGACGGTCCCGGTGCTGCGTGACGCGAAGCTGACGGCCAACGCGGCTCCCGAGCCGGTGACCAAGGGCAAGACCCTCACCATCACGGGCAAGCTCACCCGCGTGGACTGGGAGACGCGCGGCGGCTATCACGCCTTCACCGGCCAGAAGGCCACACTGCAGTTCCGCAAGAAGGGGACGTCCGCGTACACGACCGTGAAGACGGTCACCACGGACGGCTCCGGAAACCTGAAGACGACGGCGAAGGCGTCCACGGACGGCTACTGGCGGTACAGCTTCGCCGCCACGTCGACCACGGCGTCCGTCAACGCGACGGGCGACTACGTGGACGTCCGCTGAAGTCACCCCTTGCCGGGCCCGGCCCGGCAAGGGGTGTTCGGTCCGACAAGGGGAGGTGCGGCGGTCAGCGCACCGGGAACCCGAAGGAGTAACCCTCCTGCTTGAGCTGGGGGAGGATCCGGCGCAGGGCCTCGACGGTCTGGGCGCGGTCGCCGCCCGCGTCGTGGAAGAGGAGCGTCGGCCCCTCGGGCAGTTGCTCCTCGACGGTCGCGACGATGGCGTCCGTGCCGGGCTTCTCGAAGTCCTTGGTGTCCACGTTCCAGCCCAGCGGGCGCATACCGTGAGAGGCGGCCAGCTTGCGGCTGTACGGGGTGAACGCGCCGCCCGGCGCCCGGTAGTACATCGGCCGTACGCCCCCGGACGCCTTGATGATCATGCGCTCGGCGTCGAGGATCTGGTCCTTCTGGTAGGCCTGGGACTGCTTGTCCATGGCCGTGTCGTGCGACACCGAGTGGTCGCACAGCCGGTGCCCCGCCGCGACGACCTCCTTGACGAGGTCGGGGTGGGCCTGCGCCTGCGTCCCCACCATGCAGAACGTGGCCTTCACCCCGTTCTCCCGCAGCACGTCGAGCATCTGCGGAGTCCATACGGGGTCGGGGCCGTCGTCGATGGTGATGTTGACGCCGCGAGCGCCCTTGTCGGAGGCGTGCACGATGGTCGCCGAGACCGGCTTGACGGCGCTCTCCGAGGCGGCCGGCTTCGAGGAACCGCTCACGTTCTCGGCCTGCGCGGTCCAGATCGAGGCACCGGTGGCGGCCAGCGCCACTCCGAGCGCCGCGCCGAGCACCTTGCCGTACCAACCGCGTCCGCCACTGTGCCGCGCCATATCCGCCCCGCTCCCCCGCAGTTGCCCGCCAACTCCCCGGTCCCCCGGTGACAGCCAGAACAGTACGAGCACCGACACCGCTCGAACGGCCCCGTTACGGATCAAGGACAATCCCGAAGAGGTTCCCGGACAACTGGGCCTCGGGGCACGGGATTTGCTGCGACGCCTGGGGTGGTGGGGGTGCGCGTGCTGTGCTGTCGCTACGGGGACGCGTGATGCGGGAAGGCCTCGGCCGCCCAACAGGGCCGGCGTCTCCGCCGGATCCACCGCCACTCGTACGGGTGGTCCAGGTCGCGTGCGGCCATCACGGTGGGTGCGGTGTGGTCCAGCATGGGGCCGCCCGCCGCCCGCCGCCCATGTCCCCGACCAGGGAGCCTTGTTCCGCGATGCCTGAGTCTGCGTTTGAGTCTGCGTTTGAGTCTGAGTCTGCGTTTGCGTTTGCGTCTGGTTCCGCGTCGGCCCCCGCTCCCGTCACCCACCCTCCTGCCGCCCCCCGCCCGGGATGCTGACGAAGGAGATCCAGGCGGGCCTGGAGCAGTGGGCCGCGCGGGTGGACGACACCCGGCGGCGGGTCCGTGAGGCGGGCCCGGCGGAGAAGGCCGCTAGCGTCCGCTACGCCGCCCAGTGCCGGCGCGAGGCGTTCAAGTACCTGGCGACGACGTGCGGTTCCCTGCGCGGCTGGCCCGGCCGGGAACAGGTCGGCGACCAGGGAGTGCTCGCCGCGCACCGCATCCTCCTGGCCCTGGACGGCCTGGAGATCCGCAAGGTCCTGCCGCTGGTCACCGCGGCGGCGGCGAAGCACCGGATCCCGCCCAGGTTCCTGGCCGAGGCGACCGACGCGCTCTGCGTCGCCGAACGGCGCCCCCAGGTCTACGGCACGGCGGCGGGGCATCCCGTCGCCGACGAGGCCCGCGTCGACGCGCTGCGTGCCGCGCTGGGACTGCCTCCCCTGGCTCCCCAGCCCTTGCTCCAACAGGCGTTCCCCGCCCGGAAACCGACCCCCGACGAGCCCCTCGCCGCCGAACTCGCCGTCCTGGAGGGCCTGTTGCGGGAGCTGCCCCCGGTCGTCCCGCTGCCACGTACCGTCCGTGCCACGGTCGCCGCGCACTCGGTATGGGGAGCGCGTACTGCGGCGGCCCGGCCCGGCCGGACACCGCCGAGCTGGAGATCCGGGGGCGCGTATGGCGGCTCTGCGCGGAGTGCGAGCGGTGCCCGGACACTCCGGAGGGCCGCCTGCTGGACGTGCTGACGGCCAAGGGCGGTATCCCGGAGGCCGAGGCCCGAGCCACCTCCGGTACCGGTCCAGCGGATGTCGCCGCCGCCGTCCCCGTCGCCGCCCCCGCCGCCGCACCCCGAACTGCTGGTCTCGTCGAAGGCGAAGGCGCTGAAGTCACGGCCTCCGGAGCAGCGGCTGACCACCACCCAGGTCGGCAAGGCACTGCAGCTGGCGCCGGGGACCTTCGAGTGCCGCGGACTCGTGATCACCAACGTGCGGGAACTCCGGGTCGCCTTCGCCTCGCCGCCCGAGTGGCTGAAGGACGCCCACCGCGCCCTCGCGGCCCAGCGGGCAGCCGGCCAGGCGCGCAGGTCGGCGGAAGCGGCGACCACCGAGCACGAGGCTCATCCGGCCACCCCCGCCCACCCGGAACCCCGGCCCCAGCCCCGAAACCAAGCCCAGACCCAGTGCGAGCCCCCGCATCCACACATGCTGATCTCGACCCGGGTGGAACGGCTGCTCACCCGGCCGCACGATCAGCCGTTGGAGCCCGGCCAGATCACCAAGGCCCTCCAGATCGCCCACGCCACGAGCGTGAAGCAACACCTGCACGTGAGGACCGTCGGCGACCTCGCCGCCCTCTTCCACAGCCCACCCGACTGGCTCCTCGACCTCCACCGCAAACTCGCGGCCGAGCGCACGGTGTGAACCACGCCCACGGCGTCACCTCGGCGTCACCTCGGCGTCACCTCGGCGTCGCCTCAGCGCGCGGGCCGTTCGGGAATCCCCGGAAGAACCTTCTCGACGAGTTCGAGGAGAACGCTGTCGTTCGGCAGGGTCCCTGACGTGCTCCACACGGAGATGTCGCAGTAGCCGCCCCGGTCTCCGCGGTCCAGCGCCACGGACACGGACCTGGCCAGGGGGCCCTCTTCGACCGGCCCGCCGGATCCGCTGCTTCCGAGGTCGATCTCGAACCTCATGGTGTGAGCGGAGGAGAGGACCGCGGGCCGGCCGAGAACCTTGAGCCGCTTGACGTCCGTCTCCTCCCCGAACTTCATCAGCTGCACGTATTGGTCGATCGTCAGCTCGTTGTACGTGGCCGAGACATTCACGGTGTACGTGTCGAACGTGACCGAGGCCTCCGGCTGGGCGACCTTCTCGTCCGTCAGGGGAGCGGTGTTGTTGGTGCTGGAAACGGTGCTCGCGGTCTCTCCGGGCGTACCGAGCAGTGCGGCCAGATCCGCCCGGTTGAGTACCTTGCACAGTTCTTCGCCGGTCACGGGGCGGGGCGTGTCCTGGTAGACCTTCGGAAGCTCCTCGTGCGACCCGTCCGAACACGAGGGAGGCTGCGGGGTGTTGTCCTCGGACGGCATGAAGCGCGGGCCCGCCCACAGCGCGACCGCGAGCGCCCCGAACAGGGCCAAGGCCGCGGCGGCCTGCCCCCAGGCGTTCGGCTCCTTCTCAGGAACAGCCGGACTCGGCCGCGGCAGGATCCCGACCTGAGCCTGAGCCTGAGCCGGGGCCTGCGGCTGCGGCTGCGGCTGGGCCTGAGCCTGCGGCTGGGCGACAACTCCGCCTGCCACCAGGCCCGCACCCCCTCCCGCGCTCCCTCCCGCATCCCCGGAGCCCGCCGGACTCGGATTCCGGCGCGCACGCAGGGCCCGGATCACCACATGGACACGTATCGCGGTGAACACGAGGAACACCGTGCCGAGGCCCGCCGCGACCCGATCGTGATCGTGGACGGCGAGATACATGATCCGTACGCCCAGGACCGAACCGACCACGATGAGCAGGGGCTCACGGACCCAGAACGGCAGGAGACGGAGGAGGAAACCGAGCATCGGGCGATCTCATCAGGACAAGATCACATCCGCTGTGACGGAAGCCACAGTTCCGGGAAAAACACCAGGCAGCGGGGGCAACCCTCCCCCCACCTCACGAGTCACACAGACGCCATTCGTCACCTCTCACCCACCATCTGTCTCGTCACCCAGTTCCCCTGGTCCGGAAAGGGCCCCACTCCCCGTGCAGACTCGTACCCGGCTGACCGCGGTGGCCGCGACGGCCGCCCTCGTCGCCACCGGCGGCCTGATCACCGCCACGCCCGCCTCCGCGGCCGTCACCTGCGCCTCCCCTCTCTGGAAGGCGCAGTACTTCGGCAACTCCGCTTTCAGCGGCACACCGAAGCTGACCGCATGCGACTCCGCCATCGCCGAGAACTACGGGCACGGCGACCCGCCCGGCGTCACGCTGCCGAAGGACAACTTCTCCGTCCGCTGGTCCCTCACCCGGGACTTCGGCTCCGGCGGCCCCTTCCGGCTCTCCGCCGCCACCCAGGACGGCATGCGCGTCTACGTCGACGGTGTGCGGAAGATCAACCTGTGGAAGAACGTCTCCACCACCGCCCGCAAGACCGTCGACCTGACCGTCCCGGCCGGCAAGCACACGCTCCGCGTGGACTACGTCGCCTGGACCGGCGCGGCCCAGGCCGCGTTCACGTACACCCCGCGCACCCAGGCCGCCGTCGACACCGTAAAGCCGCTCGCTCCGACCGGCTTCAAGGGCACGTACGACCAGGACACCACGAAGACGACCCTGCGCTGGACGGCGAACAAGGAGATGGACCTCGCCGGTTACCGCGTGTACCGCCGGCAGGGCACCGCCCCATGGGCGAAGGTCAGCGGTACGTCGCCGCTCACCTCCCTCTCCTTCGTGGACGCGACGCCCGCCACGGGCCAGACGTTCCTGTACGAGGTGCGCGCCGTCGACAAGGCGGGCCGCGAGTCCGCGGGCAGCTCCGACGCCTCCGCCGCGACCGTGGACCGTACGGGCCCCGCGGCGCCGACCGGTCTCAAGGTCACGGGAGACGCCTGGTGGGCCGACCTGGCCTGGCAGGCAGGCGCCGACGCCGCGACGTACGAGGTGTACGCGGCCCCCGCGGCCACCGGCCCGTTCGAACTCCTGGGCACGACGACCACGACGTCGTACCGGGCCAACGCGCCCGTGAACACCGCCCGTTACTACCGGGTCCGCGCGCTCGACTCGCTCGGCAACCCGTCGCCGTACACCACCGTCACGGGCGACGGCGTGGACCGGACCCCGCCGAAGTCGCCCACCTCCCTCGGCTCCGTCGTCCGCGTGGGCCACACCGAGGTGTACTGGAAGCAGCCCGACGGCTTCTTCGAGGACTTCAACAACGGCGGGACGTACCGCGTCTACCGTTCGCCCGGCAAGACCCTCGACCCGGCCGCGCTCACCCGGGTGACCTGCGCGGAGGAGAGCGACGAGACCGGTACCGGCGGCATCTGCCGGGACCTGGACATGCCCGCGGGCACGTACGTGACGTACGCGGTCGCGGCGGTCGACCCGGCCGGCAACGAGTCGGCGCTCTCGGCCCCGCTCGTCGTCCGCACCGGCGACCGCGTCGCGCCCGGCCCGGTCACCGGTCTGCGGACCACCCCGCGGGCCGACGGCATCCTGCTGAACTGGGCGGCCTCGACCGAGGACGACGTGGAGCGTTACGTGGCCTGGACGGGCACCCGCCAGGCCGACGGCACGGTCAAGTGGCTGGGTTCCGCCGAGTGCAGGGAGGGTACGAGCGACCCGCTGGCGGTCCTCTGTGGCGACCTGCCGGACGGCGAGACGCACGTGTACGCGGTCGTCGCCAGGGACCGCTGGAACAACGCGCTGCACCCGAGCGACCCGAAGGTCACCGCCGTCGAGGCCACCGAACTGGACATCCGGCCGTCCGCGACGGTCACCCGGGACTGGAACCTCGGCACCGTCGCCCACGGAACGGTGATCGGCGGCCCCGACGAGGACGGCCCGTCCATCGGCTGGAGGTGCACGGCGACAGCGGCGTGCGACACCGTCGCGGGCTACCGGATCAGCCGCTGGAACCCGACCACGAAGGCGTACGAGCCCCTGCACACCGGACTCCTCCCGGCACGGACCGAGACCTACACGGACACCACGGCCACCCGCGGAAGCACGCACTTCTACACCCTGCAAGCAATACGCCCCGACGGCAGCGTCGTGGGTACGCACGTATGGCACTGCGTGTTCCAGGACCGCGTCTAGCGGAACGGGGAGTCCGTCGGGCCACGGGGTCCTGGGCACGCGAAGGACGGCGCCCAGGACCCCCGGGTCAGGCCCAGCCGCGTGCCCAGCCTTCCGGCGCGGGGTGTGGCCAAAACACCGAAACGACCTACCAGCAAACAAGCCCCAGGCTGTCGACCTGGGGCTCGGATTACGAGCGTCTGCGAAGCGAGGTCTTCGATGGGCCAGCTCGCGCAGGGCCGGCGAATCACGCCCGTCGGCAAGCGCATGCGCGGCGAGCATCGGGAGCTCCTCGGGAGGGAGTACTTCCGCCACGTACTGCCAAGCGCTGCACTGCAGTCGGTCCATGCGCTCATCGTGCGGGCACCGAGACGTCCCGGACCAGCCGATTACGGAACGAGCCGCCTACGGTGACGAGTCGCTGAGTGGCAGGTCGGTGTCGCAGAACGCGAAGGGGTTTCGCTGCCCTTCGAGTCCTGAGGAGTCCTCGCCCCATGCGTCCAGCGCATCGATCGCTCGTTCGCGGTGCTGCCACAGCTCGCTCGTGCCCAACACCTCCCGGATCAGGGGTGTCAGGTCCTGCCGATGGTGCAGCAGCCGAGGATCGTCGAGGAGCGGGACGCAGGCTGCGATCGCCGCCTCGCGTACGTGAAGATCGGCGTCGTCTGTCGCATCAAGCACGGCGGTGAACAGCAGGGGGCGTATCTCAAGGATGCCCAGAGCCGGCGGGTAGCCGTCGAGCGGGAAACCGAACCGCCGGCTGGCCTTCTCCGCCTCATCGGTGACCTCGTTCGCGACGGAAGCGATCCAGGCCAGCAGTTCGGCGCGCATGGGCCCGGGGAAAGAACCGCGTTCCTTGTCGATACTCCAGGCCGTTCGCGGGTCCGCAAGGAGCGCGGCCACGTAGAGAGCCGTGGGCACGGTTGCGCTGTAGAGGGTGTTCTGGTGGTGCAGGGTGCCGTACAGATAGTCGAGCGCCTTGGTTCGCACGCCCTGATCGGGATCCGAAAGCGCGGCCAGCTCCACGGGCGCGTCAGTGGCAGACCCGTAAGCGTGCTCCAGCGCAGCCCAGTCGGTGGTCGCCAGTGTGCGACGAGGGTCGGGAAGACCGCTCGGCGAAGAGTCGCAGGCATGCGTCATGGGACCCGCCCCAGAGGTTTGGAGTACTGCTCCGGACGACTGCGGCGCCGGGCCTCGACCGCGTCCGGCGTCTCGGCTGCCGAGCCGGCACGGACCGGCTGGCGGAGGCCGGTGAAGCAGTCCGGTCCTCGCGGACCCGGTACCGGGTCGATGTCAACGAGGAGGCGGTACCCCAGTCCGGGTGAATGCCGTTCGTCACTGGCTACCCCTCACCCGCGTCCACCGGCCCCGAAGGCCAGCGCCGTACCCAAGCTCTCTGCTCCACGGTAGCCGGGCAGGCGAAGGGCACGGAATCGTGCCCCGCGGCACGCTATGCCATATTCAATGGCATGCTCGACGTGTGACTGATGACGACGTGGACTTCCCACCCGGCGATGGCCCCACCAGTGGTATCTCCGTCACTCTGACCGCCGGAACTCTGCATGCGATCCGCGAGCGGGTCGGCAAGCGAGGCGTCTCGGCCTACCTGGAGAAGGCGGCCCAGCGCCAGATCGAGCGGGACAACTTGGACGAGCTGGTCGCGGACTTCGACGAGGTGCACGGCCCGGCCGACCCCGAGGCCGTGGCGGCCAAGCGCGCCCGGCTGCTCGGAGACGCCTCCAGTGCTGGAAAGTCCGCGTGAGCGGTGTCCTGGTCCTGGACAGCGAGGGCCTGGCAAAGGCCGTACAGCGTGATCGGGAAATTCATGAGTGGCTGACGGCGGCTCGCGACGCGGACCTGTCGGTGTTCACCTCGGCCGCCGTGCTGGTCGAGGTGATCCACCCGCAGATGAACGACGCGGCACTGAAGTGGACCCTGTCCCGCCTGAGCGTTGAGCCGGTCACCCAAGCCGTTGCGCAATCCGCTGCCGCTTTGCTGCGTGCGGCGGGGCTGCACGGCCACAAGTACGCCATCGACGCGATGGTGTGCGCGACCGCCCTGCAGCACCCCGGCCGGGTGACCATCCTGACTTCGGACGTGGAAGACATCGGGTTGCTCACTGCCGAGCATCCACGCCTGAGCGCGGAGAAGGTGTGAGTCAAGGAGCCTTGCAGAGACGGCGCTCGCTGTGGGCGGCCGCCATGAAGTGGTGAGCCCTACTTACCCAACCATCCGGCACGGATCCGGCACGCGACGAGTGATCCGCGAGGACAGCAAAAAGGCCCGGGTCGATGACCTGGGCCTTCTTCGTGGAGCGGGTGACGAGAATCGAACTCGCACTCTCAGCTTGGGAAGCTGATGTTCTACCACTAAACTACACCCGCGTAAGACGCCGGATACGAGTTGTCGTGCCGGGTCGGAAACGCGGATTCACCATACCCCATGCCAGGCCCCCGGTGCTGAAGCCGTGGGGCCCGGGAGCGTTTCGGGGGATGGACGGGGCTGCGAGGCGCGGGAGTTGAGGCGTACGGTGGGGGCGCTGGAGAGGGGTCAGGCGGGATCGGAGTGCCGCCTGGAAGGCCGTCCCTTTCATCCCGTAATGTGGCTTCCTCTTCAGTCAGACGCGGCTCTTGGGGAAGGGACTCTGAGGACTTGATGGAACGCAGCACCGTCGTCCGTTGTGCCGAGGGGCACGTGTTCAGCACCGCATCGCTTCCGATGCAGCAAGCCGATCGGCTCGGTCCCGGCCGGCTGATCCGTTGCCCCCGTTGCACCCGGCTCCGCAATGTCGTACCGGTGGAGTTCGAGAAGCGCTGACCGCGACGAAGCGGTCGGGCAAGTAAGCATGCAGGCAGCCAGGCAGCCAGGCAGCCAGGCAGCCAGGCAGTCAGTAGGTCGGTGGTTCAGCAGTCGGTGGTTCAGTAGCTCGCGGGTCCGTCACGATCAACCGATTGTGGCGGGCCCGTTCGCTCTGCGTATCCTCGGGGCGTGCTTCTCTCTGACAAGGACATCCGGGCCGAGATCGACGCCGGGCGTGTGCGGATCGATCCCTACGACGAATCCATGGTGCAGCCCTCAAGCATCGATGTGCGGCTCGACCGCTACTTCCGGGTGTTCGAGAACCACCGGTACCCCCATATCGACCCCTCCGTCGAGCAGGCCGATCTGACGCGGCTCGTCGAGCCCGAGGGGGACGAGCCGTTCATCCTGCATCCCGGGGAGTTCGTGCTGGCCAGTACGTACGAGGTCATCAGCCTGCCCGATGATCTCGCCTCCCGGCTCGAGGGCAAGAGTTCGCTCGGGCGGCTCGGGCTCGTGACCCACTCCACCGCCGGGTTCATCGATCCCGGGTTCTCCGGGCACGTGACCCTTGAGCTGTCCAACCTCGCGACCCTGCCCATCAAGCTCTGGCCGGGGATGAAGATCGGGCAGCTGTGCATGTTCCAGCTCAGCTCGGCGGCCCAGTTCCCGTACGGCAGCGACCGGTACGGGTCCCGCTACCAGGGGCAGCGCGGTCCGACCGCCTCCCGCTCCTTCCTCAACTTCCATCGGACCCAGGTGTGAGCGGGAGCGACCAGGACATGAGCGGGAGCGACCAGGGCATGAGCGACGTGCGCGAGAATCTGACGTACGAGGGGTTCGGCACCGCCGTTCGTGAGCTTGCCCAGACCATCGCCGACGACGGGTACGAGCCCGACATCGTGCTGAGCATCGCGCGCGGCGGTGTCTTCGTGGCCGGCGGCCTCGCCTACGCCCTCGACTGCAAGAACATCCACCTCGTGAACGTCGAGTTCTACACCGGCGTCGGCACCACCCTCGACATGCCGGTCATGCTCGCGCCCGTGCCCAACGCCATCGACTTCTCCGACAAGAAGGTGCTGATCACGGACGACGTGGCCGACACCGGCAAGACGCTGAAGCTCGTGCACGACTTCTGCGTCGACGCCGTCGCCGAGGTGCGTTCCGCCGTCATCTACGAGAAGTCGCAGTCACTGGTGAAGTGCGAGTACGTGTGGAAGCGCACCGACGAGTGGATCAACTTCCCGTGGAGCGTCGAGCCGCCCGTCGTGAAGCGGGACGGACAGGTGCTCGACGCCTAGGCCTCGACGGGCCTCGCCTCCCCTTATGTCTCGACCCGGGCCGCCCGGTCCAGCCCTTCCACCGGGATCCACAGTTCCGCGTCCGCCTCCTTCCCGTCCCGGGTCAGGTGGGTGCGCAGGATCTCCGGGCCCGGCCTGCTCTGGTACGGGTTGGACGGGAACCACTGTGTGAACACGTCCCGCCACATGTGCTGGAGTGCCAGCGGGAACGGGCCCGAGCTCTCGAAGACCGCCCATGTGCCCGGCGGCACGGTGAGGGTGTCCAGGTCCAGGTCGGCGGGGGGCGTGGTGCCGGTACCGGTCACCACCGCGTGGTAGTAGTCCAGTTCCGTTCCCTCCGCCCTGCTCGGGTCGAGGTTGTCGCTCACCCCCACGATCCCCCGCGGCTCCTGGTCGGACAGGGCGGCGATCCGCGCCACCGTGTCCGGGGCCAGGCCCCGGATGAACCCCGCGATCTCCGGGTTCATCCCCTCGTGGACCAGCGGGACCCGGATTCTCTTCCCGACCACCCGGAATTCCTCTTTTTGTACGATCTTGTATCGCATGCTGCTGCTCCCCTCTACGACCAGGCGGAAGGACAGCCGGGGCTGGGAGGTCAGGGCGGCGCCGGTCCGGCGGGCCTCTCCCGGGCCCACGCCGTGCACCGCGCGGAACGCCCGCGCGAACGCCTCCCCCGAGCCGTAGCCGTACCGCACCGCGATCTCCAGCAGCGTCCGGTCCCCGGCCAGCACCTCGGCGCCCGCCACGGTGAGCCGTCTGCGCCGGATGTACTCGGACAGCGGGAGCCCCGCCAGCGCGGAGAACAGCCGGCGGAAGTGGTACTCCGACGTCATCGCGATCCGCGCCAGTTCGGTCACCTCGATCGGCTGATCGAGACGCGACTCGATGTGTTCCAGAGCCTCGTTCAGTCGCTCCAGCAACTCGGCCTCCTTCCTTTGCGTCCTCCACGTTAGGAACGTCCTACCGTGCCGGACCCGACAGTTCGTGCCCGGTTCGGTCGGGGGCACCGCGCCCGTCGGCCAGTTAGAGAAACGCTTGCGTTTCGTTTTCGGCTTCCGTAGTTTGGGTGTACGAAACCGTTTCGTATCGATCCGCGATCCGGGATCCGCGATCAGCTCACAGAAGATCAGAGAAGAGGGGAGGGGCGCCGTGACCGTACTGCTGGCCGTCGCCCTCTCCCTCATCTCCGCCCTCTGTTACGCCACCGCCGCCGTCGTCCAGGAACGGACCGCCGCCGGTGACGCGCGTCTGCGCTCCACGCTCGCCCGCCCGTCCTGGTGGGGATCCGTCGCCCTCAACGGCGGCGGGGCCCTGCTGCACGTGGTGGCCCTGCGGTACGGGCCGCTGACCCTCGTACAGCCGCTCGGCGCGCTGAGTCTGGTCGTGGCGGTGCCACTCGGGTCGCTGGTCACGCGGCGACGGACCTCCGGAACGCAGTGGCGCGGCACCGCCTTCACCCTTGTCGGGCTCGCCGCGCTGCTCGCCGCCACCGCGTCGGGCGCCGCGCCGGTCGACACCCTGGGGACCGGCGAGGTGCTGCTCGTCGCGCTCGTCGCCGCCGGTGGTGTCGTGGCGCTCGTTCGTCTCGCCTCCGGCCGGCGATCCGCCACCCCGGGCGGCGGTCTCGCCTTCGCGGCGGCCTCGGGCATCGCCTCCGGGGTCGGCTCCACGCTGGCGCAGAAGCTCGCCGTCGGCCCCGCGCCGACCTGGGGCGTCGCGGCGGTCGCGGTCCTGACCGTGGGCTTCGCGACGGCGGGGGTGCTGCTCTCGCAGCAGGCGTACCGCAGCGGCCTCGGCGGGCCGCTCGCCGTGCTCACCCTGGTCAATCCCGTCGCCGCGTCCGCCATCGGCGTCACCCTGCTCGGCGAGGGTGTCCAGTACGGAGGGTTCGGCGGCCTCGGGGGCCTGCTGGCCCTGGCCGGTGCCGCCGCGGCCACCCGTGGTGTCGTCCTGCTCAGCCTGCCCCGGGCCGAAGCGGAGCGGGAAGTCCCGGTCCAGGAGACCGGGAGCGGGAACGGGAGCGGGAGCGTCGGCAAACTGACCGACATCGTCAACCTCACCGGCATGAGCCGGGCCACCCTCTGAAAGATGGAGAACGTAGAACATGACCATGACCATGACCGCCCTTGAGATTCCCGTACGGGCCGCCGTGCGCGCCGCCGGACTCGTGGACGTACCCGCCGTGGTGCGGCTGATCACGCAGAGCTCCGCCGGGCACTCGGAGCAGGCCCAGCGCGCCATGCGGCTCGTGCTGGCCCATCACGCCCTGGAGCAGGGGCAGGTGTGGGTGGCCGAACGGGACGACGACGGCACGCTGCTGGCCGCCGCCATCTGGCTGCCGCCCGGAACCGGCACCGACCCTCCCGGACCGCACCTCAGGAGCGTCCTCTCCCGCGAACTCGCCACCGGCCGTTCCGCCGCCGAACCCGCCTTCTGCCTGCCGCGGCACGGGTTCCTGTCGACCGTGCTGCAGGCGGCCGTGCCCGGTCGGTCGATGTCGTACTGGACGCTGGTCGCCGTCTGCGCCCCGGACGAGACGGATGCCTGGGACCGTACGGTGGTCGACACTCTGCTGGCTCCCGGGCTGCGGGCCGTCGACGAGCAGGACGCCACCGCCGTCGCGGTCACGCTGTCCGCACGGCACGGGGACCAACTGCGCCACCTCGGGTTCCGCGGGCCGCGGCAGGCGAGCGTCGCGCCGGGCGCGAGCGTGTGGCTCACGACCCGGCATGCGTTGGTGGAGGCCGCCGCCTGAGCGCGGTCGTAGACGCGCGGCCTGGGCGCGCTCGCAGTCGCGCCCAGGCCGGCCCCGGCCACCGGCCCCGGCTCCTGGCCCCGGTTACTGGCAGACCACCGGGATGCGCTGGACCTCGTTGTTGGCGAAGCCTCCCCGGTTCCATGGCTGGGTGAGGGGCTGGGCCGTGCCCTCGGCGTCCGTGGCGCGGACCGTCAGGACGTGGCGGCCGGGGGTCGCCGTCCAGGGCGCGTGCCAGTGGCGCCAGGCCCACGGACCGCCCTCGGGCGCGGCGAGTTCGGCGGTCCGCCAGGACACGCCGTCGTCCGCGCTGACCTCGACCTTCGTGACCGGCGCGCGGCCCGACCAGGCCCGGCCCTCCAACCGCACGGGACCGGGGCGTACGACCCGGGTGCGGGACATGAAGTCGGGGAAGCCGGGCGGGATCATCAGCGCGCGCGGGGCGATACGGGTGACCGGTTCCCCGGGGTCGTCGGGGGACTGGCGGAAGCGGTACGCCACCGCCTGCTGGAAACCGGTGAACGGGGTGTCGGTCAGCTCGATGTCGGTCAGCCACTTCACATGGGCCATGCCGTACCAGCCGGGGACGATCAGGCGCAGCGGATAGCCGTGCTGCGGTGGCAGCGGGGCGCCGTTCATCTCGTACGCCACCAGGACCTCGGGGTCGGCGGCGGTCGCGTCCGCGACGGTGAGGCTGCGGCCGTAGTCCTGTTCGACGCCGCGTTCCACTCCGTGGTCGGCCCCCGTGAAGACCGCCTCGACGGCGTCCGGCTCCACTCCCGCCTCGGCGAGCAGCGTCCGCAGGGGTACGCCCGTCCAGTCCGCCGTGCCGACCGCCTCGACCAGCCAGGGCTGGCTCACGGGGCGCGGGTCGAGCCGGGCGCGGCCGTTGCCCGCGCACTCCATCGTCACGCGGTGGGTGACCGGCGGGAGGGCGCGCAGGGCGGCCAGGTCCAGGGTCAGGGGCGTACGGACGCGGCCGTGGATCCGCAGGGTCCAGGTGTCGGCGTCGGCGGCCGGTATGTCGTAGTGGACGAGGATGTAGTGCAGTCCTGGCGGGGTCACGTCGTAGCGCAGGGCCTCCAGGGGGAGGCCGTGGTTGCGGGCCGCGAGGGCGAGTTCCTCGTGGCTGATCCCCTCGTCGGGGGCGGCCACGCGGCCGGGTGCGCTGACCGGAGCGGCGGCGGCAGCGGTATCGGCAGCGGCAGCGGTGACGGCGGTGGCATCGGTGACGTCCATGGCCCCCATGGTGCTCCCCGGCGGCCGGTCCTGGCACCTGTCCGTCTCAGCGGGGCCGGAGCCGCACTCGGAGCCGGAGGCGGAGCCCTGAACGGCCTTCGACCCCGAACGGCCTGGAGGCCGGACCGCGAGCGGCCGGCCTCCAGTACGCGGGATGTGCGCGGGCAGTACGCGGGATGCGCGCGGGGGCTGCTAGAACGTGCCCAGCTTGATGATCGACAGCAGGGCGATCAGCTGGATCGCCGACGCTCCCAGGGCCTTGGGCCACGGCAGGTCGTGCGACTTGCCGACCATCAGCGTGAACAGCGCGCCGGCCGCCACCCAGGTCGCCCAGCCGAGGATCCGTACGAACGGCGCGTCGCCGCTCGCGAACATCGCGACGACCAGGCGCGGCGCGTCCGTGAGCGACATGATCAGCATGGAGAGGCCGACCGTGGGCTGCCAGGCGCCGTCACCGCCGAGCTGGCGGGCCAGGGTGTGCGTGACCACGCCCAGGATGAACGCGCTGAGCACGATCGCGACCGCCGTCACCAGGACGATGGGGACCGCGTTCGACAGGGTGGCGTTTATGGCGTCCGCGCGGGCGCCGTCGAAGCCGAAGACGGCCAGCAGACCGTAGAGGAACGTCACGATGAGGGCGGGGCCCCACATCGTGTAGTCCCGCATGTGCAGGAAGGTCTGGTTCGGGCGCATGACGACGCCGCTCAGCAGCTGCTTCCAGTGCAGGGGCGGGCCGACGGGCGGTGCGGGCGTGCTGCCCGCACGGTAGGTGTCGCCCTGGCTGTACGGGTCCTCGCCGACGGAGAACGCCGTCGTGTGGCCCGGCTGGTTGGCCGCGTACGGGTCATGACCCTGCGGTTGCCGGCCCTGCGGGTGGTGGCCCTGCGGGGGATGGCCCGGGTCGCCGAAGTACTCCGGCTCACCGTGTCCGTTCCCCTGCGGCCACTGCTGCGGGCCGTTGCCGCCGCCCCCGCCGTACTGGGGCTGCTGAGGGTGGGCCCCGGGCGCGGGGGGATAGCCGTACGACGGGCCGCCCTGGGGGGCCTGCTGTCCGTACGGCTGCTGCCGCTGTTGTTGCGGAGGCGCCTGCTGCGTGCGGTTGTCCCGGCCGCGTCCGATCCTGAATCCAGCCACGTAATCGAACGTACCTGGTCCCACAGAGTCACGTGCCGGGCCCGGGGCATCGGACCCGGCTTTGCGGCCGACCTGTGACATCCCCTAGGGGGTCCGTCAGAGGTTTCGTCAGAGGCTGCTCAGGGTTTTGCCGTAGGTGAGCGCGCTCGTCGGGGCGGGCAGGCCCAGCCGGGCGGGGGTGAGGGCGTAGGAGCCGTCGGGGCTCGTGTGCGGGAACACCCACAGGCCACCGGAGTTGACGTTCTCGCCGGGGGAGCCGACGGTCAGGTCCGGCCTGCCGTCGTGATCGTAGTCGCCGCTCGCGACGGCCGCGCCGAAGGCGTCCCCCGCCTCCGCGGCGCCCGGTACGCGCGGGGTGCCCTGGTTGTACGCGACCGCGTTGCTCTCGCCGAACTCGTCGACCAGGCCGTTCTTCATGCCGAACAGCACGGTGGCCGCGCCCGCGCCCGCCCGGGTGCCGATCGCCTCGCCGGGGGCGCCCGCGACCAGGTCGTCGCGGCCGTCGCCGTTCAGGTCGGCGGCGGCGAGGGCCGCGCCGAAGCGGTCCCCGGACTCCGCGCGGCCCGGTACGCCGACCGTGTCCTGGTTCAGGGTCTGCTTGCGGAAGCCGAAGGAGCCGTCGGAGGCGGCGCCGTAGTGGATGTGGACACCGCCGCCCTGCGCGTACTCCTCGGGGCCGCACGGGTCGTCGATGTTCTCGTCGGCGATCTCGCGGCACTCGCCGAGGGCCAGGTCCTCGTGGCCGTCGCCGTCGAAGTCGCCGGAGGCGAGGGCGGAGACACCGGCGTTGTCCGTGTTCCACACGTTGGCCAGGGACTGCCCGGCCTTCTCCCACGCCCAGATCCGTACGTGGGACTGGGTGAACGGGTCGTTCGTCCAGTACCCCACCGCAAGGTCCGCCGCGCCGTCGCCGGTGAAGTCGCCGGTGGTCAGGATCGGGGCCCGGCCGCCCATGGGGGCGCCGACGACGGTGGCGGCGAGGCCGTCGGCGGTGCGCAGGACCACCTTGTCCTTGCCGCCGACCACGATGTCCCTGCTGCCGTCGCCGGTCAGGTCGGCCGCGGCGACCGACAGGCCGTACGCGGCGGAGGCGGCGGGGCCGGTGGTGACGTTGGAGCCGTGGCTCGGGCCGCCCTTCGCGCCGCCCACGACGACGACCACGCCGGCGTCCGTGCCGCGCCCGGTGATGTCCTCGCCGGGGGCGCCGGCGAGCAGTTCCGCGATGCCGTCGCCGTTGAGGTCCTCCAGGGCCACGGAGGCGCCGAAGCGGTCGCCCGCCTCCGGGGTGCCGGGTACTTCGGTGGTGGCCTGGGTGACGCGGATGCCGCCGTGGGCGCCGATGCCCTTCTTGCCGCCCCAGAGGACGTTGACGTACCCGGCTCTCGCCTTGCCGCTGACGGCGCCGTCCGGCACGCCCACGGCGAGGTCCGGGTAGCCGTCGCCGTTGAAGTCGCTGGTGGAGGGGGAGGGTTGGGGCGCGGGTGCCGCGGCCGCGGCGGGGGCGAGGGTCAGGGCCGAGGTGGCCGCTGCGGCGACGGTGGCGGCTGCGGCGGCGTACGTCCGTATGCGCACGGGGGCTCCAGGTGGTGGGGTGGCCGGCCTTAAAGGGACGGCCGGGTGGCCGAGACCGGGTGGTTCGGTTCGGTTCACCTGTGTGACATCTGGAGTAGGGGTGGGGTTGTGCGGGGCGGTGGTGAGCTGCGGGGCAGCGGGGCCGTGCCCGCCGACGGTTCGCGCCCGGCCCATCGCTTCCCGGTGCGCCCCTGATCCATGGGCGCGACCGGGCACGTATCAGGTGATGCGTGGGCGTGGCCGGTCACGGTGTACCTGGACTCACCCACCCCACCGCCGTCACTTGAGACGCAAGGGCACGCCCAGGTCGTTCGGTGTGAGGAGTTGGGTTCTCTTCGGGGCGAAGCCGTTGTCCGTGCCCGGTAGTACCAGGAACGCGCCCTTGCGTTTCTCGTAGAGCGGGGCGAAGACGACGGCGTCGGCGTGGTCGTCGCCGTTCACGTCCAGCAGTGGCGGCTGGTGGCCGAAGGCGTTCCAGTAGTGCGGGTTCGGGGTGCCGGGCAGGCCGTCGGTCTCGGCGTCGACGGTCTGCTCGCCGGCCGCCGACGGTACGCCCCCGGGTCCGCCGGGCAGCAGCGTGACCTTGCCGTCGTGGCGCCGGAAGTCCGGGGTGTTGACGACGATGTCCGGTCTGCCGTCACCGTCGACGTCGCCGACGGCCGGTGAACTCCCGTAGTCGATACGCCGTTTCGCGCCGCCCTCGCCCTCGATCACGGACTTCGCACGGCCGTTGCCCAGGCCCGACCTGTCGCCGTACAGGATGGTGAGCGCGCCGCCCTCCGCCGGCATGTCGGCCGGGGCCACCTTCAGCTGCGTGGGCAGGAGCAGGTCGTCGACGCCGTCGCCGTCCGCGTCGCCGGCGGCCGGGGTGCGGGGCCCGTCGAAGGTGCTCACGGCCTCGCCGATGGCCGGCTCGCGGGCGGTGTCCCGGACCAGTCCGTCCCGGCCGCCCTCGTAGTAGCCGACCATGTGCAGACCTTCGGGCGCGCTCTCGTCCTCCTCCGTGTCGAAGTCGTACGTGAACACGACCTCCGCCTTCCCGTCGGCGTCGAAGTCGCCGGTGGTGGCCGAGGAGGGGGCCGCGTACCCCTGCTGGTCCAGGTCCAGCGGGGCTCGGCGCTTCGGGGTGCCCTCGCGGTCGAAGGGGCCGTGCAGGAGCAGCCCGTCGGGGGCGGCCCCCGCCTCGAAGGCGTACCCCTTGCCGCCGTGGCCGCCGTCGAGCAGGTCGGTCGAGCCGTCGCCGTCGAAGTCGGCCGCGGCGAGCGGCCGGAACCCTTCGGGCAGGGCGGTGAGTTCGGTGGCGGGGCCCAGGCCGCGGGCGCCGCCGAAGAAGGCGAGGGTCGTCAGACGGGAGTCGCCCCTGCCGCGGCCGACGACCAGGTCGGTGTAGCCGTCGCCGTCGAGGTCGGTGCGCAGGGGGGAGGTGAAGTACGCGTACTTCTTGCCGGGTGACGTCCGCTGCGCGGTGGCCGGGGCGAGGCCGTCGCGGGAGCCGTAGACCACGACCAGGTTCTCCTCGGACCGGGACCTGTCCTTCGACTGCGAGGTGAGGACGGTGGTGAAGTCGTCGTAGCCGTCGCCGTTGAAGTCGCCGGGGCGGGGGTTCTCGGCGGGCTTTCCGGCACTGGGTTTCGTGGGGGCGGTGGCGGGTCGGTCGGGGGAAGCGGTCCCGCATCCCGTGACCCCGTATCCCGCGGACAGGCAGCAGCCGGCGACGAGCAGCGCGACGGCGGCCGACCGGGGGTCCGGGCGGCGCATCAGCTTTCCGCGCCGAGGAACTCCGAGGTGGAGAAGGTGAGTCCGGGCTTGCGTGCGAGCAGGTCCTTCTTGGCTCCCGGATACACGGCGATCGTGTCCTCGGTGTCCCCGCGGTAGGCGCGCACCACCAGGTCCGCCCGCTTGTCGCCGTCGAAGTCGGCCACCGTCAGGACCCGGGTGGTTCCTCCGGCGGGCGGCTGCACGGTCACCATGCCGGACGTGGACAGCCCGCCCGCGCGGCTCCTGAGAATCCTCAACTGCGAACCGCTGGAGACCAGTTCGCTCACCCCGTCGCCGTCGAAGTCCCCGGCGTCCAGGACCGTACCGGCGACGCCGAGTTCACCGCGCAGGGTGCCCGGGACCTCGTACCGCAGGGCCGTGGCGCGCATCGTGCCGATCGCCGCGTCGAGCCCCTTGCCCTTGCCGAACTGGCCGAAGGCGACGTCGACGCCCTTCGGGAGGGCGACCGCGGTACCGGCGGGGCCCGTCGGTCCGCCCAGGAGGAGGGCGGAGTCGGAGGCGCCCGACCCCTCGGCCGTACGCACCAGCAGGTCGTCGTAGCCGTCGCCGTCGACGTCCACGGCGGGGGACGCCGGGGCGTTGCCGGGCGAGGCGAGCGGCGCGCCGGCCGCCTTCGGGGCGCCCTTGTGGGTGAAGGGGCCGCGCAGATAGCTGAGGCGGCCGTCGGAGGCGTGCACGACGAGGTCGGCCGCCTCGTCGCCGTTGAAGTCGCCGCACACCGGCTGGTCCGGCCAGTCGTTGCCGAAACGTGCCTGCGCGGGGATTGCCAGCTTCACCGCCTTGCCGGACAGGCCCCGGGCCGAACCGAAGAGGATCTGCAGCGGCACCGGCGGCTGCCCCTGTCCGTCGTACGGCGGATCGGTCGACACGACGAGGTCGGTGAAGCCGTCCCCGTCGAGGTCGCAGCTCGCCTCGGCGTCGAAGACGGCGGGCGACTGGCCCTTGGTGGTGGCCGCGTGCTGCGCCGGGCTCAGCAACTGCCGTGCGCCGGGGACGAGTCCGCGGGCCGAGCCGTACACGATCCCGATACCGGCGTCGTCCCCGTGCGTGTCACGCTTCACGAGGTCGTTCAGTACGAGGTCGCGGTGCCCGTCGCCGTTGAAGTCGCTGTCGACCTCGCTGCCCTTGCCCAGCGGTACGGGGAGCCGGGCGGGGGCCTTGGCGACCGTGACGGGCTCGCGGCCGGCGGCGTCCGCCCCGTTCCCGCCGTCCGACCCGCCGCAGCCGGTGAGCAGCAGGGCGCACCCCGCCACAGCACTTGCCGCACGTATTCCGTTCTTCCCCATGGCCACGTCAACCCCGACCGCATCGCGAGACAACAACCTGCACATGATGCGGTGGGGAGTGGTCATAAGTCATCAGGGATGGTCGCCTTCGGGACTTCATCACGCTGTGAGTACGCGGTCAGTGGGCGATCAGTACGTGGTCAGTGCGCGGTCAGTATGCGATCAGTACGCGGTCAGTACGTGGGTGATCCGGGCGCAACGGTACGAAGCGCCCGGGTCGGCATCGTGTCGTTTGTCGCTCGTCATGACCTGCTGCTGTTCGAGCGGCCGAAGAACTCGATCTCCGCGATCGACACCTGCTTCTTGGCGTCGGCCGCGTAGGCCGAACGCAGGGTGAACCGCACCGCGACGACCTCGCCCACCCGGAACTTGCGGGCCTGGCCGCCCGCGCTCCGGTCCAGGGTGATGAACCGGGTGCTCTTCTTTCCGTCGGCGGTGGTGATCTGCGCCTCGATGCGCTTCGGGAGGGCCGACTCCTGGAGGTGTTCCTGCTTGGCCGAGACGCCGGAGGTGAACACCACGTCCAGCAGCCGGGTCGGCGTGTCGAAACGGGCCTCCACCCACTCGCCCTCACCGGACTGCGAGACCCCCGGACCCCACCAGGTGTTGCTGAGGCCGTCGAAGGCGAGCTGCGCGCTGTGCCCGGGGTACGAGCGGGACGCCCTGACGCTGTCCGGGCCGACCGGGGCGCGCTTGGCGAAGTGGTCGCGGGTCGCGTCGACGCCGTCGCCGATGTTGACGATGAGGGCGATGATCAGGCCCAGTACGGCGGCGCCGACGACCCAGTTCATGATGCGTCCGAAGCCGCGGCGCAGCCGGGGGCGTTCGCCCGCCCACGGGGTCTGCCCGTTGCCGAAGCTCAGCAGCCGGCGCCACCAGGTCTGCCGCTCCGGCGGACGCGGGCCGCCTTCCATGGGCATGGCGCAGCGGGCGCAGAAGTGCCGGTCGGGCCGGTTCGGGGTGGAGCACCACGGGCACGGCGGGCCGTCCATCGGGCCGGACTCGGGGCCCGGGGCGCGGACCTGGGGGCGGTCCGCCATCGGGACGCCCGGCAGCACGGGGGCGACGGCGGGGGTGACGGGAGCCCGCGGTTCGGGGTCGTTCACGGGGATGAGGAGGGACCTGGCCCGCTCGCCCGCGGTGTCGGTGGTGGCCGGGGGCGGGGCGCCGTGGCCGAGGGCCACCCTCGGCTCGGTGTCGGTGTCGTCCGCGTGGCCGCCGTTGGCCGTCCGGGGGGCGAGGGCGGAGAAGACGTCGGGGGCGGCCGGGTCGGCGGCCGCGGGGGCCGGGGCGGCGTTCCGCTGCTCGGGGATGGAGGTGCCCGCGCCGGGGCGGGGGGCGGCGGAGGCGGAGGCGTTCGGCGGGGTGGCCGCGGCCGGGGTGGACCCGGCGCCGGAGGCGTGCCCGCCGCCGTCGCGTCGGTGGGTCTCGTCGCCGGCGGGGTGACCCGGGATCCGGCCCGAGGCCGAACCGGCAGCCGTGGCCGGGGTGTCATGGGCGGCTCGGGCCGTACCCGTACCCGTACCGGCACCCGCACCCGCACCCGCACCGGACACGGCGAACGCGTCCCGCCCGGGGGCGTTGCGCGGGTCGCTGCCCGCGGTGCCGCCCTGACCGTTGGCCGTGCCGCTGCCCGGCGTGCTGCCCGATGCGCCGCCCGGGTCGTTGTCGGACCCGCGGCCGGTCGCGGAGTCCCGCGCGGGGGTGGCGGCTCCCGCGGCCACCGGGGCCGCGGCGTTGCGGCCGGTCCCCCAGCCGAGTACCGCACCGCAGGCATCGCAGAAGGACTGGCCGGGCTCCGCGCGGGTGCCGCACTCGGCACAGCTGCGCGCCGGCTCCTGTCCCGTGCCGGAGTTCTGGCTGGTCATCTCTCGATCGTCCTTTCGGCGGCGGTCACCTGGACCGTGTAGGGCATGTGGGCGGGACGGGCGGCTGCCACCAGGCTGTCGAGGCGGTGTTCGTCCGCCTGGGTCGGGTTGGGCAGCCGTAGCGCGACGTGCAGGCGCGGGCGGGGGTCGCCGGGGACCGGGCCGAGCGGCCGGGCGTCCCAGGAGGCGCCGCCGCTCTCGGTGATCTCCGGGGCCACGCCGAACACCAGGCGCACGGCCTCGGACAGGCCGCGGCTGGTGCCCCGTACCCGGTGCAGGAACGCGGCGGCGGCGACGGCGGCGCGCAGCCGGTCCTCGGGCTCGCTGCCGTCGGTCTCGGCGCCGACCCAGCCGGCCAGCCACCGCGTGAAGTCCACCGGTGCCAGGGACGGCGTGAAGTAGGAGTCCAGGTTGTCGAGGACGGCCAGGATCGGCGCGAGCACGTCGTCGAGCCCGCCGACGAACCGCTGCGCCAGATCGTCGTCGGCGAACACGGCGGGCAGCGTCATCCCGATGGGCGCGGACGATCCCAGCCCGTCGATGGACCCCCTCATGACCGGTCCCCCCTCACCTGCGCGGGACGGCCGCAGACACCGGAGGCCCCGACGACAGCCCGCGCGCCGGCCCCGGTGGGGCGGACCGCGCGGGCGGGATGATCCGGGCACCCGGGACGAGCCGTACGGCCCGTGGGGCGCGTCGGGGCGGTGCCGGGGCGGCGGATCCCGGCGGGCGCGGTCCGCAGCCGGGTTCCCCGCATCTGGGCGTCCCGCATCCGGGCGCTCCGTGCCACGGCTGCCCGCGCGGCGGCGCTCCTCGCCCCGGTCCGCCCAACCGCCCGGATCGACCAGGCGGTCGC
>NZ_BMVY01000004.1 GCF_014650955.1 Streptomyces tauricus | reverse complement strand
AATCCTCAAGGATGTAGTCGATCCGAGCACCCGGATGCTCCGGATCTACCGGCACATAGGCCCCGCCCGCCTTCAGCACGGCCAGCAACGCCACCACAAGGTCCACCGAACGCGGCAGACACACCGCCACCAACGACTCCGGCCCCACCCCACGACCGATCAGCCAACGCGCCAGCCGATTCGCCCGCGCGTCCAACTCCCCGTACGACAACGACCCACCGTCACCGACCACGGCCACCGCACCCGGCGCCTCCCGAACCCACCGGGACAGCGCCCCCACCACACCCGACTCCAACGACGGCTCCACCGTCGCGTTCACCGAGCCCAGCAACCAGTCCCGCTCGCCCTCACCGAGCACATCGACGTCCCCGACACACACACCCGGATCGGCGACCACCTGCTCCAGCACCCGCACGAACCGGTCCACGATCCCCACGGCGGTGTCCTGGTCGAACAGTTCCGTCGGGTACTCCAGCTGCCCGTGGGCGCGCCCGGACACGTCCCGGGCGAGGTTGAAGTACAGGTCGAACCTCGCGGTGGCGGTACTGGCCGGGACGGGAGCGACCGTCAGGCCCGGCAGGCCGAGGTCGGCCTGATCGATGTTCTGCCAGGCGAGCATCACCTGGAACAGCGGGTGGTGCGCTGTCGAGCGCTCCGGGTTGAGCAACTCCACCAGGCTCTCGAACGGGGCGTCCTGGTGGTCGTACGCGGACAGCGCCTTGTCCCGGACCCGGTCCAGCAGGTCCGCGAACGCGGGGCGGCCCGACAGGTCGGCGCGCAGCACCCAGGTGTTGGCGAAGAACCCGATCAGCGGGTCGAGCGCGGTGTCGGTGCGGCCCGCGATCGGGGAGCCGATGGGGATGTCGTCCCCGGCGCCCAGCCGGTGCAACAGCACGGCGAGTGCCGCCTGCATCACCATGGAGGTCGTCGCCTCCCGCTCGCGGGCCAGCGCCTCGACCGCCGTCACGAACTCCGCGTCGAGGGTGAAGCCGAGTTGGTCACCGCGGTGGTCCGCGGCCGCGGGACGCGGCCGGTCGGTCGGCAGGTGCAGTGGCTGGGGGATCCCCGCCAACTCCGTCTTCCAGTAGGCGGACTGACGCGCCAGTGCGCTGTGGGGGTCGTCGGCGTCGCCGAGCAACTGGTGCTGCCACAGCGTGTAGTCGGCGTACTGCACGGGCAGCGGCGGAAGTTGGGGCGTACGGCCCGCGTGCCGTGCGGTGTAGGCGGCGGAGAACTCGCGCAGCAGCGGTCCCATGGACTGGCCGTCGCCGGCGATGTGGTGCAGCACCAGGCACAGGGTGTGATCCGTGGGCCCGTGGCGCAGCAGCCGGGCATGCAGCGGTATGTCGGCGGCGAGGTCGAAGGTCCGCCGGGCCGTCTCGTCGACGGCTGCCGCGGCCTGGGCCGCACCGACCATGACGACGGGCAGGTCCAGGTGGGTCTCCTCGGCGGGGAGGACCACTTGGTGCGGTGTGCCGTCGGCGTCCTCCGCGATCACCGTACGCAGGCTCTCGTGGCGCGCCACGACGTCCCGGAGTGCGGCGGTCAGTGCGGGCACGTCCAGTTCGCCGGTGAGGCGCAGGGTCAGCGGGATGTTGTACGTCGCCGAGGGGCCCTCGAAGCGGTCGATGAACCAGAGTCGGCGCTGGGCGTACGACAACGGCACCTGGCCGGGGCGGTCCGGCCGCTGCCGCAGCGGCGGGCGGACGTCGGTGTCCGTCGCGAGTTCCCGGGCCAGCTCGGCGACCGTGGGGGCGTCGAACACCGCGCGGATCGGCAGTTCCACGCCGAGTTCCAGGCGGATGCTGCCGATGAGCCGGGTGGCGAGCAGCGAATGCCCGCCGAGGGTGAAGAAGTTGTCGTCGACGCCGACCCGGTCCACGCCCAGGACCTGTGCGAAGAGGTCCGCCAGGGCCCTCTCGTGGGGCGTCCGCGGCGGGCGGTAGGCCTCGCTGTCGGGCCGTGGGGCGGGCAGGGCCGCGTGGTCCAGTTTGCCGTTGGGGGCCAGCGGCAGCTGACCGAGGACGACGAAGGCCGACGGGACCATGAACTCGGGCAGCCGTGCCGCCGCGAAGGCGCGCAGAGCCGGTACGTCGACGGTGTCGGCCGCCACCACGTACCCGACGAGTTGGCTGCTCCCGGCCAGGTCACGGGCGACGACCACCGCCTGGGCGATGTCGGGGTGCGCGCTGAGGGCGGCTTCGACCTCGCCGGGTTCGACGCGGAAGCCGCGGACCTTGATCTGGGTGTCGGTGCGGCCCGCGTAGTGCAGCTGCCCGTCGGGGGTCCAGCGGGCGAGGTCGCCGGTGCGGTACATGCGGGTGCCGGGTGGTCCGTAGGGGTCGGCGACGAACCGCTCGGCGGTCAGGGCCGGGCGGTGGTGGTAGCCGCGGGCGAGGTGCCCGGCGACGTACAACTCGCCCACCACGCCGACCGGCGCCGGGAGGAGACCGTGGCCCAGCACGTAGGCACGCATGTTGGGCAGCGGAGTGCCGATCGCCGTGCTGCCCCCGCCCGTGGCGGTGTCGTCGGTGCCGTGGGTGGTGTCGGTGGTGAAGGTGGTGGCGTAGAAGGACTCCGTCTGGCCGTACGCGTTGACGATCCGGGCCTCGGGGAATGCCTCACGGGTGCGCCGTACGAGCGTGTCGGGCAGCGCCTCGCCCGCGAAGACCACGCTCTCCACGGATGTCCTGCCGGCGATCTGGTCGAGGAGTTCGGCGAACGCGGAGGGCACGGTGCTGATGACACCGCCGTGCCAGGTGTCGCGTTCGGCCAGCTCCAGGACGTCCTGGGCGAGATCGAGGACGCCGCCTCGGCACAGGGTGGTGAAGGTCTCGAAGACGGAGACGTCGAAGTTGACGGAGGTCGCGGCCAGCACGCGGGAGCCCGCCGTGATGCCGGTGCGGTCGGCGAGGTGCCGGATGCCGTTGACGACGGCCGTGTGGTCCAGCAGGACGCCCTTGGGGGTGCCGGTGGAGCCCGAGGTGTACATCACGTACGCCAGGGCCCCCGGACCCGGACGGCGGCCCTCGGCGGGGCCGGCCGTCGGCTGTTCCGCGAGGTCGGCGGTGTCGAGGTGCAGGACGGGCACATCGGTGGCGGGCAGCACGTCCGCCGTCGCCGTGTCGGTGAGGACCAGGGCGGGTGCGGCGTCGCTCAGGATGAAGCCCAGCCGTTCGCCGGGGTACGTGGGGTCGATGGGCAGATAGGCGGCGCCCGCCTTGAAGACGGCCAGCAGGGCGGCGACCAGGTCGGGGGTGCGGGGCAGGGCCACGGCCACCACGGTCTCCGGTCCCGCACCGCGGGCGATCAGCTCCCGGGCGAGGCGCTCGGCCCGGGCGTCGAGCTCCGCGTACGTGGCCGAAGTGCCGTCGTGCAGCACTGCCGGCGCTTCCGGGGTCGCCGCCGCCTGCCGTTCGAAGAGGTCCGCCACGGTTGCCTCGGGCACCGGGGCGACGGTCGCCGCGCCGCTCAACGTACCGAGCAGCAGCGCGCGTTCGCCGGGTTCCAGGATGTCGACCGAGCCGGCCGGCCGCTCCGGGTCGGCCGCGATCCCCCGCAGTACTCGCAGGAAGCGGTCCGCGATCGTGTGCACGGCGGACGGTTCGAGGAGGGCGTGCTGGTGGTGGAGGGAGAGCCGCAGGTGCGGGGCGGCCTCCGCCATGACGGTCAGGGGGTAGTGGGTGCCGGTGACCGGGCGGATGCCGGTGACCTCGATGCCCGCGGCGTTGTGCGCCGCCGCGATCCCGGCCCGGTCCACGGGGTACGACTCGAAGACCACCAGGGTGTCGAAGAGCGCCGGCAGACCGAGGGCCTGGTGCAGCTCCGTCAGTCCCTGGTGGTGGTGATCGAGCAGCGTGGCCTGCCGCTCCTGGAGGGAGGTCAGGACCTGTGCGAGAGGTGCACCGGGGGTGCAGTGGACCCGCACGGGAAGGGTGTTGATGAACATGCCGAGCATCGCCTCGGAGCCCGGCACCTGCGGCGGGCGGCCCGACACGGTGGCGCCGAACACGACGTCCTGACGGCCCGTCAACTGACCGAGCAGGAGCCCCCACGCCCCCTGCACGAGCGTGTTGACGGTGACACCCAGCTCGGCGGCCCGCCGGGCCAGCTCCTTGGCCTCGGCCGGGGACAGGCCGACCTCGACCTGCCCGACACCCGTACGGTCGGCCCGGTGCAGGCCGCCGGGGCCGGACACCGCGTGCGGCAGCAGAAGCGTCGGCTCACTGACACCGTCCAGCTCCGTCGCCCAGGCGCGGGCGGTCGCTTCCTTGTCCTGCCGGTCGAGCCAGCGCAGAAAGTCCCGGAACGGGCGGACCCGGGGCAGCGCCGACGGGTCGCCCCCGGAGGCGTACAGGAAGAGCAGTTCCTGGAGCAGCAGCGGCAGCGACCAGCCGTCGAACAGGACATGACTGGCTGTCAGGACCAGGTCGGAGCGCAGCTCGCCCGTGCGGAGCAGGGACATCCGCAGCAGCGGTGGGGTGCCGGGTGCGAAGGCGGTGGCGTGGTCGTCGGCGAGGAAGGCGGCCACGGCCTCGTCGCGCTCCTGGTCGGGCAGTGCGCCGAAGTCGCGTTCCTGCCAGGGGAGTTCGACGCCCTCGGAAGCGATGACCTGGACGCGCTCGCCCGTGGTGCCGGTCGTGAAGGCGGCGCGCAGGTTCGCGTGCCGGTCCAGCAGGGCCTGCCCGGCGGCGCGCATCCGGTCCGTGTCGACGTGCCCGGAGATGTGGAGCGTCATCTGCATCAGGTACGGGTCCCAGGCGTCACCGCTGAGCTCCGTGTGGAACAGCAGACCCGACTGCAGGGCGGTCAGCGGCCAGACGTCCTCCAGGCCGGGGTAGCGGCGCTCCCATGTGTCGATGTCCGCCTGTGTCGCCGCCACCAGCGGCAGATCCGACGGGGTGAGCCCGCCCGCGTCCGCGTGGTCCGCGTGCCGGGCCAGGGCCTCCAGCGCGGCCCGCCACAGTGCGGCGAGTTCGGCGACCTCGGCCTGACCGAGCACTCCGGGCGGGTAGGCGAAGTCGGTCTCCAGGCGGGCGCCGCCGTCGGCGGTGCCGAGGACGGCCGCGTTGATCTCCAGGGTGGACATGGCGGGGGTGTCCAGGGTGCGCGGCGCGGTCAGGTCGCCGACCGGGGTGAAGCCCAGGCCGCGCAGGTCCTCGGGCATGTCGGCGCCGGAGAACCGGCCCAGGTAGTTGAAGCCGATCTGTCCCGCGGGGTAACGGCTCAGTTCGGCCGCGGTCTCCGCGTTGAGGTGGCGCAGCAGGCCGAAGCCGAGCCCCTTGTCGGGCAGGGCGCGCAGCCGCTCCTTGACGTCCTTGACGAGCGCGCCCGCCGCCGGACCGCCCGTGAACGCCTGTCCCAGGTCGTGGCCTGCGACATCGAGCCGGACCGGGAACACGGTCGTGAACCAGCCGACCGTGCGCGAGAGGTCGGCGCCCGGCACCGCGCTCTCCTCACGGCCGTGCCCCTCCAGCATGACCAGCGTCGCGGACGCGTCCACGCCCCGGTCGTGGCGCCAGCGTGCGACCGCCATCGCCAGGGCGGTGAGCAGCGCGTCGTTCACGCCGCCGCCGTACGCGGCCGGGAGTCTGGTGAGCAGCGCCTCGGTCGCCTCGGCGGACAGCCCGATCCGCAGGTGTTCGAGCGTGGTGCGGGTGTCGACCTCGGGATCGAGGGCCCGGGCGCCCAGCAACGGATCGGGGCCGTCGAGTACCGAGCGCCACAGGGGCAGTTCGGCGAGCCGCTCGGCGGAGTGGGCCGCGCGGGTGAGGGCGCGTGCCCAGCTGCCCGGTGCGGTACCCGAGCCGGGCAGGTGCGGGGTGCGGCCCTCGCGCACGTGTGCCCAGGCCGCGGCCAGGTCCGGCAGCAGCACGCGCCAGGACACGCCGTCGACGACCAGGTGGTGGAGGACGATGAGCAGCCGTCCTCGTGCGCCGGGGGCCGCGGTCCGTTCCGTGAGCGACGGGTCGAACCATACGAACCGGGCCATGACCCCGCCGCGCGGGTCGAGGCGGTCGGCCGCGGACTCCAGCTCGGCCGCGACCAGTTCCTTCCAGGCGGCCTCGTCGCCGGGGCCTTCCCATGGCGTACGGCGCACCAGCGCGGCCACGTCGAGGGCGGCCGGATCCCCGATGAGGAGAGCGGGCTGATCGCCACCGCCGTCGCCCGGGGCCGCGTCGCCCTCGGTGGCGAGGCGTGCCCGCAGCAGGGGGTGGTGCGCGCACACGGCGGCGAGCGTCGTGTGCAGGCCCGCCTCGTCGATGCTCTCGGGCAGCTCCACGTCCAGCGCCATCGCGAACCGCTCGTACCCGCCGCCCGCTTCGAGCAGGTGCCGCGCGATCGGCAGCAGCGGTACGACCGGGTCGTCACCGGTCTCCCCGTCGATCCCGGCGATCCCGTCGGCACTGCGGGTCCCGTCGGCCCCATGGGTTCCGTCGGTTCCGTCGGTCTCGGAGATCCAGGTCGCGGCCTCGGCGAGCGCTGCCACCGTCCGGTGTTCGAAGATCAGTTTCGGGGTGATCCCGACGTCCTTGGCCCGGGACCGCGAGACGACCTGGATCGAACGGATGCTGTCGCCGCCCGTCGCGAAGAAGTCGTCGTCGAGCCCCACCCGCTCCAGGCCCAGGACCTCGGCGAACACCGCGGCGAGCACCTTCTCCCGCCTGGTGCGCGGTGCCCGGTACGCGCCGCCCGCGAACTCCGGCTCCGGCAGCGCCGCCCGGTCCACCTTGCCGTTCGCGGTGAGCGGCAGCCGGTCGAGGACCACGATCGCCGCCGGCACCATGTAGTCAGGGAGCCGCCGCGCCACGGCGGTCCGCAGTTCCTTGGCGTCGATCTCGCCCAGCAGGTCGACCGAGCCCTCCCGCACCGTCCGGTCGGCGGGCACCACGTATCCGACGAGCTGCCTGCTCACGGCCGTGTCATGGGTGACGACCACCGCCTGGGCGACCTGGGGGTGCGCGGTGAGGGCGGCCTCGACCTCACCGGGTTCGATACGGAATCCGCGCACCTTCACCTGGGCGTCGGCGCGGCCCGCGTAGTGCAGCTGCCCGTCGGGGGTCCAGCGGGCGAGGTCACCGGTGCGGTACATCCGCTCGCCCGGGGGGCCGAACGGGTTCGCCACGAAGCGTTCGGCGGTGATGCCCGGGCGGCCGTGGTAGCCGCGGCCCAGGCACGTCCCGACCACGTAGAGCTCACCGACGACACCCTGGGGCACGGGGGCGAGGCCCGGGCCCAGCACGTAGGTGCGCATGTTTCCCAGCGGGGTGCCGATGGGCGCGGCCTCGCTCTCCGCCCAGTCCTCGGACGCGGCGAGGGAGAACGTGGTGGCGTAGAAACTCTCGCTCTGCCCGTAGGAGTTCACGACCTGCGCGTGGGGCAGGGCCTGCCGCACCTGGCGCACCAGCTGGGCCGGGAGCGCGTCGCCCGCCAGCACGACCGTGCGCACGTCGGTCGCCTTCTCCAGGTGACCGACCAGTTCGCCGAGCACCGAGGGGACCGCGCTGATCACATGGCCGTCCCAGCTGTCCCGCTCGGCGAGCACCAGCGCGTTCGGCACGACCTCGGCCGTGCCACCGGTGGACAGTGTGGTCAGCAGCTCGAAGACCGAGACGTCGAAGTTCACCGAGGTGCCGGCCAGCATCCGCCACCCGGGCGGCGCGTCCAGCACACGGGCCAGCTCCCGCACCCCGTTGACGAGGTTGCGGTGGGTGATCGCCGCGCCCTTCGGCTTGCCCGTGGAGCCGGAGGTGTACATCACGTACGCGAGGTTGTCCGGACGCAGCGGTGCCCGGCGGCCCGCGTCGTCCAGCGGACCCCGCCGCGCGTCCCACCGCGCGCGGTCGTCGACGTCGACGAGTGAGATGCCGTCCTTCGGCAGGTCCTGCCACGTCGCGGTGTCGGTGACCGCGAAGCGCGGAGCGGCTTCGGACAGCACGCCCGCGGCCCGCCCTCCGAGGTACTGCGGGTCCATCGGCAGGTACCCGGCACCGGACTTGAGGATGCCGAGCAGGCCGACCACCAGATCCTCCGTGCGCGGCAGCGCCAGCACCACCAGGTCTTCCGGCCCGGCACCTCGCCGGACCAGCTCCCACGCGAGGCCGTTCGCCCGGTCGTCGAGCTCCCGGTAGGTCAGTGTGCGGTCGTCGCACACGACCGCCGGGGCGTCGGGCGTCCTGGCCACCTGGCTTTCGAACAGCTCAGGGACCGTCAGCTCGGGCACCTGTACGGCGGTGTCGTTGAACCGGACGAGCAACCGCTCCCGTTCGTCGTCGTCGAGCACGTCGATGGCGCCGATCCTGCGCCCCGGGTCGGCCACGAGCCGGCCCAGCACGCGGACGAACCGGTTCGCGAGGCGCTCGGCCGTGTCCCTGTCGAACAGGTCGGTGGCGTACTCCAGCCGCACCCCCGCCCCGCCCGAGCCGTCCGGGACCATGTTGAAGAACAGGTCGAACTTGGCCGTGCCGGTCTCCAGCGTCTCGGACTCGACCTCGAGTCCGGGGAACCGGAGGTTCCCCATGGGCGCCGCCTCCTGCCAGGCGAGCATCACCTGGAAGAACGGGTGGTAGGCGAGGGAGCGGTCCGGGTTCAGCAGCTCGACCAGTCGCTCGAACGGCATGTCCTGGTTGTCGTACGCGGCCAGCGCCCGCTCCCGCACCCGCCGGAACAGTTCGCGGAAGGTCGGGTTCCCCGAGAGGTCGACGCGCAGCACCCAGGTGTTGACGAAGAACCCGACCAGGTCCTGCAGTTCCTCGTCGGTGCGGCCCGCGATCGGCGCGCCGATGGGTACGTCGTCACCGCAGCCGAGGTGGTGCAGGAGGACCGCCAGCGCCGAGTGCATGACCATGGACACCGTGGTGTCCTGTGCCGTGGCCAGTTTCTCCACGGCCCGGAGCAGTTCGGCCTCCACCGAGAACTCGACCAGACCGCCGCGGTGGCTCACCGCCCCCAGGCGCGGACGGTCCGTCGGCAGGGCCAGCGGCTGCGGCAGATCGGCCAGCGCCTCGCGCCAGTACTCCAGTTGCCCGGCCGCCAGGCTGTCCGGGTCGGACTCGTCACCGAGCACGTCCCGCTGCCACAGCGTGTAGTCCGCGTACTGCACCGGGAGCGGTTCCCACACCGGGGCCCCGCCCGCCCAGCGGGCCCCGTACGCCGCGGTGATGTCGCGGAGCAGCGGCCCGAGGGACTCCCCGTCCAGGGCGATGTGGTGCACCACCAGCACCAGGCTGTGGTCGCGCGGTCCGACCCGCACCAGCCTGGCGCGGATCGGCACGTCGACGGCCAGGTCGAACGACTCGGTGGCCGCCGCCTCGACCGCCGCCGCCCGCTCCTCCTCGTCCGCGGCGTCGACGACCGGCAGGACGAAGGACTTCTCCCCGGCTGTCAGCACCTGCTGGTGCGGGACGCCGTCGCCGTCCTCGACGATCACCGTGCGCAGCACCTCGTGCCTGACGATGACGTCGCGGAACGCCGACTCCAGTGCGTCCACGTTCAGTTCGCCGGTCAGCCGCAGGGCGAACGCGCCGTTGTAGGTCGGCGAAGGGCCTTCGAACCGGTCCACGAACCACAGCCGGCGCTGCGCGAACGACAACGGGATCATTGTGTCTCCAAATCGGCGGAACAACCAGGGAGCGAGCCGTCGCCCGGCCCTGTCGAGCAGGGCCGGGGATTCGGCGTCGTCGGCCTTTTCCGGACGCTATGGGGCGACCGCGTCCAGGGATTCGATGTACGAGGAAATCGATGCCACCGTCGCATTGCGGAACATCTGGTCCATCGGGACCTCGACGCCCAGCTCCTCGATGAAAGCACCCTGAATCCTGGCCATAATCACGGACTGGCCACCCAGGGCGAAGAAGTCGTCGTCGTCCGCTATTTCATCGCGCCGGAGTTCCCGGCACCAGATGGCGCGCACCCTGTCGGCAATCATGGAAGTCCTCCCGGTTGTCGTCGAGTTCCGTCGGCTATGCCGTCGCGCCGCTGTGGGCGTACTGGTTCCGGTACGCGTCGGCCAGCGCAGGGCGGTCCACTTTCCCGTGCGGGCTCAACGGAATCCGCGGGATGTTGATGAACCTGACCGGCACCATGTTCCGCGGCAGTGTTTCGAGGAGGCGGGTGCGTACGTCGTTCTCGGTGAGGTCCTCCCCCGCCGGGACGACGAACGCGATCAGCTCGGCCTCGCCGGAGTCCGTGTGCCCGATCACCACGGCGGCCTCCCGGACCCCGGCCAGCCTGCCGAGCGCGCGCTCGATGTCGGTGGGATCGATGCGCATGCCCCGCACCTTCACCTGCGCGTCCATCCGGCCGGCGACGACGAGTTCCCCGGCCGGGGTCACACGGCCGCGGTCGCCCGTGCGGTACAGCCTGCGCGGCACGCCGTCGACCATGACCGTCGTGAACCGCTCGGATTCGGGGCCTGTGCCGCCCAGGTAGCCCGCGCCGACGCTCGCCCCGGAGATGCAGACCTCGCCGTACTCGCCCTCCCCGACACCGTGCATCCGCTCGTCGAGGAGGTGGATGTCGGTGTTGTACGCCGGCCTGCCGACCGGTGCGATGTCGTGTTCGCCGGGCCGGTAGTCGGCCAGGTCGTACGAGGTCGCGACATCCGTGCACTCGGCGACGCCGTACTGGTGCAGGAGGGTGCACGTGTTGCCCTCGCGCCGAGCCCAGTCGAGGATCCGTTCGACCTTCAGCGGCTCCCCGCCGAAGAGCACGTAGTCCAGCCGGCTGAGCGCGTCGCCTCCCCGTGCGGTCTCCCAGTCCACCAGCAGGTACAGCGTGCTCGAAGCGCAGTGCACCGTGCGTATCCCGTGCTCGGACAGCATGCGGTAGGCCATCGCTGCGTCGAAGTTCCGGCTCGCCATCAGGTGTTGGGTGGCGCCGCAGAACAGCGGTGTCAGCAGGCTGCGCTGGGAGAGGTCGAAGCCGAACGCGCTGACGACCAGGTTGTGCGACCCGCGGTCCAGGCGGTACTCGAGGGCCAGCCAGTTCATCAGGTTGAACCAGCCCTCGTGCCGTACCGCGGTCAGCTTCGGCGTACCGGTCGACCCGGATGTGAAGACCGCGTAGCACACGTCGTCCCCGGTGACCGGGACGTCGGAATCGTTCGCCGGGAGACCTGCCAGGTGACCGGGCAGCCGCTCGACGGCGATGACCTCGACGGCCGCCGACTCGACCAGGCCGGCCGTCGCCCGCGAAGCCACGATCAGGGCGAGGCCGGGGATCTGTCCCAGCAGCAGTTGGAGCCTGGCCGCAGGGTAGGACGGGTCGAGCGGTACGTAGGCCGCGCCCGCCTTCAGCGTGCCGAGGATGACGACGACCATGTCGATCGAGTAGTCGAGGCAGACGCCGATCTTCGCGCCCCGGCCGTGTCCGCGCGCGGCGAGGAAGTGCGCGAACCGGTTCGCCCTCGCGTTCAGCTCCGCGTAGGTCACCCGCTCACCGGCGCAGAGGACGGCAACGGCGTCGGGGGTGGCTTTCGCGTGCGCCTCGAACCGCTGGTGGACGACGGGTGCCGATGGCAGGGCGACCCGCTTTCCCTGAAGGATCATCAAGTGACTCCGATATGGCAGGTGTCCGGTCGGGCGGGCCGCCGGCACGCGCCGCTAGGCGGTACTCCGGTCGGCGGCGTCGAGCACCTGGGTCACCCACGTGGCGACGGGCAGACCGTGCGCGGCAGCCGCTTTCGCGTAGGAGTCCAGTTGCCCGGGGGACAGCTCGATGGTGAGTGTGGTGTCTTTCCGCCGGCGGGCGTCGGCGTCCACCGGCCCGGCGTCCACCGGCCCGTGGTCCACCGGCTCGTTCGGCTGGGGCGTCTTTCGCTGGTCGTCGCCGCTGCCCGGGGGGAGGCCGGTCCGGTGGCCCTGCTCGGCCAGGCCGGCGCGGACCGCCCTGCGGAGTTCGTTGCGCGACCACTTCCGCTGCTCGGCCCTGTCCAGCCAGTGGTCCTGCTCCGGTGGCGACAGGCGGGTCACCTCGGCGTGGTGGGCGAAGCTGAGGCCGTCGCGCCTGCGGTGCTGCTCGAACCTCCGGGCGACCCACGCGTAGTTGCGCAAGGTCTGGTAGTCGAGCCCGGTCCTCTCGATCGCCTCCCGGTACCGCCGCAGCCCGTAGGTGGACTCCCCGAAGACCAGCCAGTCACCGAGCCACCACGCCGAGGAATTCGTGAGCTCGCGCAGGCTGGTCCCGATCCGCTCCCAGGACCGCTCCGGCAGGTTCCGGGGGAAGACCATCCCCGACTTCCGCACGTTTGCCTGGTTCCCCACGGAGGACAGCACCAGATCGCGCTGTCCCGGCGCCCCGCCCGTGCCCGTCGGCCGCGCCGTGTACCCGTTCGCGGTTGTCACAGGACCGCCCCTCACAGCCTTCATCTCCCCACCAGCGTCTCCACCTGGGCGTGAACCGGTCGTCGGCCGAGCACCCGGGCGGCGTTCAGCTCTCCGCCATGGCCTCTCGCAGGCTCCTCGGACGCATGTCGGTCCAGTTCCGCTCGACGTGGTCCAGGCACTCGGCCCTGCCGGCCTCGCCGAAGACCACCCGCCAGCCCGCGGGCACCTCGGCGAACACCGGCCACAGGGAGTGCTGCTCCTCGTCGTTGACCACGACAAAGAAGCGGCCGTCCTCGTCGTCGAAGGGGTTCGTACTCACTGCCACCGTCCTTAACCGTCACGGGAGATGACTCGGGGGGTAATTACCGGGGCCGACGCGGGTTCGCGGATCGGCGCCGTCCTGTCGACAGGACACCCGTCCTCCGCGGTCACCCTGGAATGCCGACGCCACGCTAGGACTCGACCACCGGGCGCCACAAGGGCGGCAGAATTACTGGACAAGGGCCGCGGAATTACGGTGCGCCCGCCCGTCCGCCGGGACCTGTACCCCGCTGAGGTTCTGTGCCACCATGACCGAGCATTGGCCCGTGGACGGGCCCGACGGGCCTATGGACAGGCCCCCTTGAATTCGACTTCGGCGGATCTCCGCCAATGCCCTGATCGCCAATGCCCTGATCTCCCGAGCGGAGAAAAGACGGAAAAGCTCCACCCCAGCCGAACACTGCCACGCGGCGGCGACCGCGACGGTGCCGCATTGAGGGAAAAGGAATTCCTGATGGACGCATCGCATCTTCGGCGACGTCCCGGCCGTGGACATCAGGAGCCCGCCACGCACGTCGGCCGGCCGTTCGGCGCGGAGCGGCGCGCGTTGGGCTTCGGGACCGAATTCGGCCGCCCGGCCCGCGGGGACCGGGGCGGCCGGCGACAGAAAGCTCATCGACGAACCTGCGACTGGTGATCAATGGTCTTGACGTCAGAATCCGAGTACGCGACAGGTCCAGACGACGACACACGACGGTTGCTGTTGCGCCACATGCTGGTGGCCCGAGCCGTCGACGAGGAGGCCCATCGGCTCCAGAAGCAGGGTGCGCTCGACCTCTGGCCGTCCTGCCAGGGGCAGGAGGCCGCGCAGGTGGGCTCCGCGCTCGCGGTGGGCCCGGCCCCGGCCGTCTTCCCCAGTTACCGCGAGCACGCGGTCGCGCTCCTGCGGGGCGTGGCACCGGACGAGTTGTTCGCGCAGTGGGCCGGCCGCACGTTCTGCGGCTGGGACCCGCGCCGGCTGCGGTTCTTCCCGTACACGCTGGTCCTGGCCGCGCAGACGCTGCACGGCGTCGGTTACTCGATCGGGCAGCGGCTGCAGGGCCTTGAGGACTTCGTCGTCGTGTACGTGGGCGACGGCGCCACCAGCGAGGGCGACATGTCGGAGGCGATGAACCTCGCGGCCGTCGAGTCGGCGTCCGTACTGTTCGTCTGCCAGAACAACGGCTGGGCCATCTCGAAACCGGCCGAGGAGCAGATGCGTACCTCGGTGGCCGTGCGCGCCCGGGGTTTCGGGATCGAGTCCGTGCGGGTCGCGGGCCAGGACCCGGAAACCGTCTTCTCGGCCTGCTCCCGGGCCGCCGCCCACATCCGCGAGGAGCGGGCGCCCTATCTCGTCGAGATCCAGGTGGGGCGCATCCAGGGGCACACGACCTCCGACGCCCAGGAGGTGTACCGCAGCCGCGACGACCTCACGAAGACCAGGGCCGCGGACCCGGTGATCGCCTACGCGGCCCGGCTCAGCGACCTGGGCGTGGTGGACGCCGCGTGGCTCGACGCCGTCGACACGGAAGTGCGGGAGCTGTGCGAGCGGTTGCAGAAGGAGTACGCGTGATGAGCCCCGTACGATCCGCCGGCCTGGCCGAGTCGATCAACGCGACCCTCGCCGACCTGCTCGAACAGGATCCGAGACTGCTGCTCCTAGGCGAGGACATCGGGCGCCTGGGCGGCGTGTTCCGGGTGACCCGGGGCCTGCGGGAACGCTTCGGCGAGGACCGGGTGCGCGACTCGCTGCTGGCCGAGTCCACGATCGTCGGTCAGGCCGTCGGCATGGCGATGAGCGGCCTCGTGCCGGTCTGCGAGATCCAGTTCGACGGGTTCACCTATCCCGCGGTCAACCAGTTGGTGACCCAGGCGGCCCGGATCGGCGGCCGGTGGAACGGGCAGGTCAGCCCGAGCCTGGTGGTGCGGATCCCGACGGGCGGCGGGTTCCGGGGCGTCGAACACCACAGCGAGTCCAACGAGGCGCTCTTCGCCCGCTACCCGAACATCTCGGTGGCCTGTCCCTCCACGGGCGAGGACGCCGAGCAGATCCTGCGGTACGCGGTGACGCTCGGTTCGCCCGTGGTGATGTACGAGCCGATCCGCCTGTACTGGCAGCGGAACCTGCCCGCCCGGGACCCCGGGCCGGCGCGGACGCCGACGGCGGCCCGGATCGTGCGGCGTGGCACGGACCTGACGATCGCCACGTTCGGCGCGGTCACCCACGAGGTGCTGGAGGCGGCGCACGCGCTCAGCCCCGATGTCGACGTCGAGGTGGTGGACCTGCGCTGGGTGGCCCCGCTCGACATGGACACGGTCCTTGAGTCCGTCGCCCGCACCGGGCGGCTGCTGATCGTGCACGAGGCGTCGAAGGACGTCGGCATCGGTGCCGAGATCGCCGCGTCGGTGGCCGAGCACGGCTTCGGCTCGCTGCGGGGCCCGGTCCGCCGGCTGGCGCCCGACCGCCGCGTCTATCCCCCGGCGGACTTCGAGAAGGACTACCTGACCGTCGGTGTGCAGGAGATCAAGGATGAGGTGCTGGTGATGACGGAGTGAGCGACTCTCCCGTGGACATGCACGTTCCCGGCTTCGGACACGGCCTCGACGAGGCCCTGCTGATCGAGTGGGCCGCCGGCGTCGGCGACCGGGTCGAGCGGGGCGACGTCGTCGCGGTCGTCGAGACCGACAAGGCCAGCACGGAGATCGTGGCGGAGCGCGACGGACGGGTCACGACCCACGCCGCGGCGGTCGGCACGATCCTCAGGTCCGGTGACGTGCTGTACCAGTTGGCGGCCGACTAGGCGGCTTCCCACGCTCCGAGACCCATCGATCCAGTCACCTGAACGGAGACAACGACCATGAGCGACCTGGAAAGCCGTATCGCGGACACCATGCTGGCCAAACTGCGCGAGCGCGACCCGTCGTTGGGCCCCGACGACCTCGCCCGGCCGGTGGCCGACCTCGACCTCGACTCCCTCGACCTGGTCGAGCTGCACCAGCAGCTGGAGCGCGAACTCCAGGTCAAGGGCGACCTGAAGGAGACCGCGGGCTTCGCGTTCCTGGAGGACTTCAGCACTTATTTCGTGAAGCTGGCGAGCCGGGGATGAGCGCGGGCATCGTCGATATCGCCACCGCGAAGCCGGGCCGGACCATCGGCAACGACCACTTCGCGCCGATCGGTCTCACGGACGAGTGGATCCGGCGCCGCAGCGGCATCGCGACCCGTTCCTGGCTGCCGGACGAGACACCGCTCGCGGAGGTGGCGGCCGAGGCCTGCGCGCCGGTCGTGACCAGGATGGCCGACCCCTCCTCGATCGGCGCCCTGGTCGTCGTCAGTACCTCGGTGCGGCAGCGCGTCCCGGGTATCGCGCAGAAGGTGGCACAACTCGTCGGCCTCGGGCCCTCGGTGCTGGCCTTCGACATGAACGCGGCCTGCTGCGGGTTCGTCTACGGGCTGGTCACCGGGCTCTCGCTCTGCGACGCCGGACAGGCCCGGTCGGTCCTGGTGTGCTCGGTGGAGGCCATGTCCCGGCTGGTGGACCGCACGGACCGGCAGACGGCCTGTATCTTCGCCGACGGCTCCGCGGCGGTCCTGCTCCAGGACCGCGCCGAGTTCGAGGGCTCCCGCCATACCGCCGGCTGCGACGGCTCCCAGGAGGGGCTCATGCGCGAGACCGACGCGGGCGGCATCCATCTCGACGGGATGCAGGTGTACGACCGCGCTGTGCGCCGGATGTCGGAGTCGGCGCAGTATCTCTTCGACCACGGCCCCGCGCCGACCGTCCTGGTCGGCCACCAGGCGAACGGCCGCATCCTGGAGCAGGTCGGCAGCTTCAACGCCCATCTCGGCGTGCCCTTCGTGAACCGGATCGAGAACTCCGGGAACACGTCGTCCGCCTCGATCCCGCTGGCGTTCGCCGGGGAACTGGACGCCGGTTCCCTCCCCGCCGCGGGCCGGCTCGGTGCCGTGGCCTACGGCGCCGGAGAGGCGTGGGGCGGTGTCGCGGTGGACTATCGGCTGCCGGCCGCCCCGACCCCCTGACCACCCAGAACCCCGTATCCCGAACCCGGAACGCGGAATCCGGAACGCGGAAACCCGGAAACGTACTCGCTCACAGGAGGTTGTCATCTACTCGCCAGAAGCCTGGGTCCTGCGCTCCGGTGCGATGACCGGCCCGCACGACGGCAGCCCCGGTGGCGCGCTGCGACGCGATCGGTTCACCTTCGGCCCGCTGGAGGAGGGTGAGGCGCTGGTGGAGCCGATCCTCGGCTCCTGGGAGGCCAACATGGACCACGCGCTGACCCGTTCACCCATCGACGTGTGCAGCAGCCGCGGCGAGGACGCGGTGGTCCTCGGCAACCTGGGTGTGGTCCGCGTGCTCAAGGTGAACGCGGGCAGCCGGGACGTCCGGGTCCGGGAAGGGGACCTGTGCCTGCTCCTGCCGTTCGGCAAGATCGACCGCTTCGGCTACGCCGAACTCGCCTACGCCTACGACGCCCCCGGCACCATCGGCCTGCTGACGAAGCGGACGAAGCTGGACGCGCGGCTGCTCCTGCCGGTCCCGGACGGCACGGCGTACTCACTGCCCCAGTGGACCACGTACGGGCGGTACTTCACCGCGTGGGACAACTGGCAGAAGGCGTACGGGTGCTGGCGGACACAGGTCGCCGACGACGATCCGGCGAACCACCTGGTGTTCGGGTGGGGCGGCGGCGTGGCCTTCGCCGAGCTGAAGCTGGCCCAACGGGCCGGGTTCCGGGTGGCGATGACGGCGGGCTCGGACGAACGTGTCGCCTTCCTGCGGGAGAACGGGATCACCGCGGTGGACCGCCGCCAGTTCCCCGACCTCTCGCTGCCCACCCGGCGGGAACGGACGGACCGGGACCGGTCCCAGCGGCGCCGGAAGTCGGCCGAGGCCTTCCTGACCCTCGTCAACGACCTCAGCGACGGCCACGGGGCGGCGATCTTCGTGGACAACATCGGCGAGCCCCTGTACGACATCACCCTGACGGCCCTGGCCCGCGAGGGGGTCGTCACCACGTGCGGCTGGAAGGCGGGAATGCGCGTGTCGCATCTGCGGGGAGCCGAGTCGATCAGCCGGCACCTGCATGTGAACACGCATGTGTGGCGGCTGCCCGACTCACGGGGCATCCGGGACTTCATGGAGGCCGAGGGCTGGGTGGCTCCGAAGGGGTCGGACGTCGTCTACAACTTCGACCGGGTGCCGGAGCTGGCCGACGACTACGCGAACGGCAGGATCGGATCGTACTTCCCCATGTACCGCGTGAACCCGCTCTGACCGGCCCGAACGGGCAGTCACGGCGCCGTCAACGGAGCTGCGCGGCGAACACCGCGTAGGCCCCCTCGTCGAGGAGGACGAACCTGACCTCCTCGGCCTCCGTCTCCGTCGCCCGCACCGTCTCCACCGCGACACGCGCGGCGTCCTCCATCGGCCAGCCGTAGATGCCCGCGGAGACGGCCGGGAAGGCGACCGTGCGCGCGCCCAGTTCGTCGGCGACCCGCAGGGATTCCCGGTAGCAGGAGATCAGCAGGTCGGACCGGTCCTCGCTGCCGCTGTACACCGGTCCGACCGTGTGGATCACCCATCGCGCGTCCAGCCTGCCGGCGGTGGTGGCGACGGCCTGGCCGGTGCGCAAACCCTTGCCGTAGTGGGAGGCGCGCAGCTTTCGGCATTCGTCGAGGATCTCGGGGCCGCCGCGCCGGTGGATCGCGCCGTCGACGCCTCCGCCGCCCAGCAGGGAGGAGTTCGCGGCGTTCACGATGGCGTCCACGCTCTGCTGGGTGATGTCGCCCCGGACGAGTTCGATACGGGTCATGCCTGGCGCAACCTCTTCCATACGGCCTTCGCCGCGTTGTGCCCCGACATGCCGTGCACCCCGGGGCCCGGCGGAGTCGCCGAGGAGCAGATGAACACCGCCGGGTGCGGCGTGGTGTACGGGAACGCCGTCAGCTTGGGGCGCAGCAGCAACTGCAGGCCGGAGGCCGCGCCGCAGCCGATGTCGCCGCCCACGTAGTTGGCGTTGCGGGCGGCGAGTTCGGGCGGGCCCGCCGTGGCACGGGCGAGGACGCGGTCGCGGAAGCCGGGCGCGAACCGCTCCAGCTGGCGCTCGATCGTGTCGGTGAGGTCTCCGGTCCAGCCGCTCGGCACATGCGCGTAGGCCCAGAAGACCTGCTTTCCGGCCGGTGCACGGGACGGGTCGACGACGCTGGGCTGCACGGTGATCAGGAACGGCGCGTCGGGGGCCCGCCCCTCCCGGGAGGCCGCGCGCAGGGCGGTCCCGATCTCCTTGCGGTCCGCCCCGACCTGCACCGTGCCGGCCGTGCGGGCCTCCTTCGCGGTCCACGGCACCGGTCCGTCGAGCGCGTAGTCGATCTTGAAGACGCCCGCCCCGTACCGGTAGCGCTCGTAGTAGCGGCCGAAGCCCGCGATCCGGCTCAGCGCGGTGGGCGAGGTGTCGAAGACGTACGCGCGCGCGGGCGGCAGGTCGTCGAGGCGCTTGACCTCGTAGTCCGTGTGGACGGTGCCGCCCAGGTCCTTGAGGTACGCGGTCAGCGCGTCGGAGATCGACTGCGAGCCGCCACGGGCGACGGGCCAGCCCCTGGCGTGCGCGGCCAGCGCGAAGACGAGACCGACGGCGCCGGTGGCGGGCCCGCCCAGCGGCGACATGACATGGGCGACGAGCCCCGCGAACAGCGCCTTGGCCCGCTCGTCACGGAACCGGCGCATCAGCCAGGTCGACGGCGGCAGCCCGACCAGACCGAAGCGCGCGAGCGTGACCGGGTCCCGGGGCAGCGCGCTGAGCGGCAGGGACATGAAGTCCTGTACGAGGGTGTCCCATCGGTGGGTGAAGGGCTCCACGAGCCTGCGGTACGTGCCCGCGTCACGCGGTCCGAACGAGGCGGCCGTCTCCGCCACCGACCGGGACAGCACGGCCGCCGTGCCGTCCAGGAAGGGGTGTGCCATGGGCAGTTCGGGCTGCAGCCACTCCAGTCCGTACCGGTCCAGGGGCATCGCGCGGAAGGCGGGTGAGTTGACGCCCAGGGGGTGCGCGGCCGAGCACGGGTCGTGCCGGAAGCCGGGCAGGGTCAGCTCCTCGGTGCGGGCACCTCCCCCGACGGTGTCGCGCGCCTCGAAGACGGCCACGGAGAAGCCGCGGCGGGCCAGCTCCACGGCAGCCGTCAGTCCGTTCGGCCCTGCACCCACCACGACGGCATCGAGCATCGACGGCACCTTCGGACTCCTTTGTCAGCCGATGGCCACTGAGGGTCAGGATATGCCGGGCCTTCGACAGCCCCCGTCCCAGCCCCTCGCCGGCTCGTCACCGGCTCCTCACCCGGCCCCGCTCAGGCGCCGCCCGACAGCAGTCCCAGCACCCGGCGGGCCGTGGCCGCGTCCCGCGCCGCCGTGAAGGGGAGCGTGTTGCCGCCGGTGATACGGAACGGCTCCCCCGCGAGTGTCAGATGCGCGCCGCCCGCCTCCTCTACGAGCAGGAGCCCCGCCGCGTGGTCCCAGGCGGCCTCCCAGCTGAAGGCGACGGCGTCCAACTCGCCACGGGCGACGGCGAGGTACTCCAGACCGGCGGAGCCGCAGGGGCGCGGGTTCACGCCCTCCGTGCGCAGGCCCAGGAGTGCCCGCTTCTGGTCGTCCGTCGTGTAGTCCGGGTGCGAGGTGGCGACTTCGAGGGCGCGGCCGAGGTCCGGCGCGCCCGCCAGGAGGGGTGCGCCGTCCAGCAGGGCGCCCCTGCCCCGTACGGCCGTGGCGAGTTGGTCGCGGACCGGGGCGTACGTCCAGGACGCCAGCACGACTCCGCGCTGGGCGAGCGCGACCAGCGTGCAGAAGCCGGGGTCGCCGTGGACGAACTGGCGGGTGCCGTCGACCGGGTCGACGATCCAGACCGGCACGTCGCCCTGCAGCGCCTCGTAGCTCGCCGGATTGGCGTGGACCGCTTCCTCGCCGACGACGACCGAGCCGGGCAGCAGCTTGCCGAGCACCTCGGTGAGGTATTCCTCGGCCTTGCGGTCGGCGTCCGTGACCAGGTCGTGCGGGCCGCTCTTCTCGTCTATCTCGTGCGCCGCGAGCTGCCGGAAGCGCGGCATGATCTCGGTGGCGGCCGCCTCGCGGACGGCCCGTTCGACGTCGGCGGTGCGGTGTGCGAGAAACTCGTCGATGGTTTCCATGTGTTCGATCATGTCTCCATGAGAGCATGCGCCACTGACAATCCCCACCCGGTGGGTGCATCACGGGTGGAATCGGCATGAACAACGTGCTCCGCGGCCGGCGGCTGCGGGGGTGCCCGGCGGCCGAGTCCTCTCAGCGGCCGACCGCGTACCCCTGCATCCCGCGCGGGTTCGCCGCCGCCGACAGGATCCCGGTGCGCGGATCCCGGGCGACCGCGCACAGCCGCCCCTCGGACCAGGCGTCGCCGACCTCGACGTCGTGGCCCCGGCGCCGCAGCTCCTCGACGACGTCGGGGTCGGTGCGGGACTCGACGGTCACGCTGCCGGGCCGCATCCCGCGCGGGTAGAAGGAGCCGGGGAAGCTGTCGTTGTGCCAGTTCGGGGCGTCGATCGCGCCCTGGAGGTCCAGGCCGCCACGCACCTCCGCGCGCAGGGCGACGGCCAGGAAGAAGTGCAGCTGCCACTGGTCCTGCTGGTCGCCGCCGGGCGTTCCGAAGGCCATGACGGGGACACCGTCCCGCAGCGCGAGCGACGGCGTGAGCGTCGTCCGCGGACGGCGGCCCGGGGTCAGGGAGTTGGGCAGTCCCTCGTCCAGCCAGGCCATCTGGAGCCGGGAGCCGAGCGGGAAGCCCAGCTCGGGCACGACCGGGTTGGACTGCAGCCAGCCGCCGCTGGGCGTGGCCGCGACCATGTTGCCCCAGCGGTCGACGATGTCGAGGTGGCAGGTGTCGCCCCGGGTGCCCCCGTCCGCCGAGACGTCCGGCTCGCCGGGCACGGGAGACGTCGGCGGCTCGGCCACGGTCGGTTCGCCCGCCCCTTCGGCTCCTCGCGCCACGGTCGGCTCTCCCGCGCCCGGCGCGGCGAGCGCGTCGAACCCGCCCTCTCCGGAGGCCACCACGCGCGCGTGCCCGCTGAGCAGCGGGGTACGGCCGCCGGGGCTCCCCGGCCGCAGCTCGTACGAGGCCTTCTCCCCGATCAGCGCCCGCCGCCCGGCGTTGTACCGCGGCGACAGCAGCTCCGGCAGCAGCTCCGCCGCAGGCACCTCGCCCGCGTCCCCGTACCAGGCCTCCCGGTCGGCCATCGCGAGCTTGCAGCCCTCGATCAGCAGGTGCGTGTACGCGGCGGAGCCGTACCGGGGCAGCTCGGGCGGCAGCAGGGCCAACTGCTGGAGGAACACCGGCCCCTGGCTCCAGGGCCCCGCCTTGCACAGGGTCCAGCCCCGCCAGTCGTAGGTGGCCGGAGCCTCGTAGGACGCGGACCAGGAGGCCAGGTCGGCCGCCGTGAGCGTGCCCGAGTGGCGTTCGCCGCTGGTGTCCCGCGTGGGCCGGGCCGCCTGCCGCACCAGCGCCTCGGCGATGAAGCCCTCGCGCCAGATCCGCCGCGCGGCCTCGATCTGCGCGACCCGGCGGTCGCCCTCCTGAACGGCCCCGTCCCCGGCGGACTCCGCGATCAGCCGCTTCCAGGTCGCCGCCAGCGCAGGGTTGCGGAACAGCTCGCCCGGCCGCGGGGGTTCGCCGCCCGGCAGATACACCTCGGCGGACGACGTCCACTCGGTCTCGAAGAGCTCCCGTACGGTCTCCACGGTCTGCCCGACGCGTTCCACGGGCGCGTGCCCGTCCTGCGCGTACCCGATGGCGTACTTCAGGACGTCCGCGAGGGATTTCGTGCCGTGGTCGCGCAGGAGCAGCATCCACGCGTCGAAGGCGCCCGGTACGGCCGCCGCGAGGGGTCCGGTGCCGGGCACGAGTTCCAGACCCAGTCCGCGGTAGTGGGCGACGGTGGCCCCGGCCGGTGCCACGCCCTGACCGCACAGGACCCGTACCTCGCCGCCCGCCGGGGCGAGGATGATCGGGACCTCGCCGGCGGGCCCGTTGAGGTGCGGCTCGACGACGTGCAGCACGAAACCCGCGGCGACGGCGGCGTCGTACGCGTTGCCGCCGTCCTCCAGCACGGCCATCGCCGACTGCGAGGCGAGCCAGTGCGTGGAGGACACCATTCCGAAGGTGCCCTGGAGCGTGGGGCGGGTCGTGAACACGGGGAACTCCTCACTGCGGGGCCGGGGCGTCCGGCGATGGTACGCAGGCCCGCCGCTAGCGGGCCGGCGCGGGCTGCCAGGCCGTCGTTCCCAGGATGTTCTCCGGACCGATGTCGAGCGGATACGGCGGCTTTACGGTCACGGTGTCGTCGCCCTTCTTCGGGGCGACCCGGAGATACACGCCGCTCGTGTTGTTCATCCGCCAGTACAGGGCCGCGTGCGCGCTCTCGCCGGGGGCGAGCGTGATGGGCCGGGGGCCGGGGTCCTCCGGCGCCATGGACACCTGGTCCGTGCCCTCGACGGTCCGCACGCCGGGGAACGGGTCGCCCGACGCGTCCAGGACGGTGACGGCCGGATAGCCGTTCAACTTGTACGGCTCGTCACCGCAGTTGGTGACGTCGAGGCCCATCGCGCGCAGTCCCATCGCCGCGTCGCCCTGATCGGCCGCGAAACGCAGACCCGACTTGGGACAGCTCTCTGCCTGCTGATCGAGAACGGTCGACGACGGCTCGGGGAGCGAGAGCGGGGACGAGCGCGAAGCCGCGGGCGCGGGCGTGAGTGCGGGCGCGGGCGTGGGCGGAACCGCTGCCAGGGACGGCGACGGCTTGGGTGTGCGTTCGGGGTTGCTCTCCCGGTCCAGTTCGGCGGAGAGCCCGCACCCGCTCGCCCCCAGCACCGGCGTCAGCACCAGCAGGCAGACGAGGGCGGCCCTGCGGAGGACCCTCGGGCTCCGGCTCCGGCTCCGGCTCGACCTCGGGCTCGGCTTCGGCCTCGGACGTATCGCGATCACCCGCCGATCATCACACGGGCGCCCGGCGGAAGCCCTCACTCCGCCTGACCGCGTGCCGTGACCAGCCCCGACTCGTAGGCGAACACCACCAGTTGGGCACGGTCGCGGGCGCCGAGCTTGGTCATCGCGCGGCTGATGTGGGTCTTGGCGGTGAAGGGACTGATGACCATGTGGGCGGCGATCTCCTCGTTGGTGAGGCCGCGGGCGGCGAGCGCGGTGACCTCGCGCTCCCGGCGGGTCAGGCACTCGAGACCGGGCGCCTTCGCCCGGTCCGGCGGCCGGGACACGAACTCGCCGATCAGCGTGCGGGTGACGGACGGCGACAGCAGCGCCTCGCCGCGGGTGACGACCTCGATGGCCTGGAGCAGGTCGGCGGGCTCGGTGTCCTTGAGCAGGAACCCGCTGGCCCCGGCCCGCAGCGCCTCGAAGACGTATTCGTCGAGGCCGTAGTTGGTCAGCATCACCACCCGCACACCGGACAGCCGTGGGTCGGCGGCGATGCGGCGGGTCGCCTCGATGCCCGTCATCACCGGCATCTGGACGTCGACGAGCGCGATGTCCGGCACCTGTTCGCGCACCAGCGCCACGCCCTGCTCGCCGTCGGCCGCCTCGCCGACCACCTCGATGTTCTCCTCGGCCTCCAGGAGGGCCCGGAACCCGGCCCGCATGAGCGCCTGGTCGTCGATGAGCGCGACCCGGATCACGCGTGCTCCAGCGGCAGACCGGCCCGTACCGAGAAGCCGCCCTCTTCACGCGGGGCGGCGCGCAGGGTGCCGCCGAGCGCCGTGACCCGTTCGCGCATACCGGTGAGCCCGATGCCCTCGGCGGGCGGACAGGACGGTTCGGCGGTTCCGTCGTCGTCGACGCGTATCGTCAACTCACCTTCTCCATAGTCGAGTTGCACGGCGATCTTGGCGGGGCCCGCGTGTCTGGCGGCGTTCGTGAGGGCTTCCTGGACGATGCGGTACGCGGCCCGGTCCACGGTCGCCGCCAGCGGGCGCTCGCGGCCCGTCACGGTCAGGTCGACGGTGAGGCCGGCCGCGCGGGCCCGCTCCACGAGCAGCGCGGGCGTGCCGGTCGGCTCGTCGGTGCGCAGGATGTCCAGCGTGGCGCGCAGTTCGCGCATGGCCTCCCCGCCGGCCTCCTGGATGGCGAGCAGGGCCGGGGATATCTCCTCGCCGCGCTTGCGCGCGAGATGCACGGCGACACCCGCCTGGAGCTTGACGATGGAGATGCTGTGGGTGAGGGAGTCGTGCAACTCCCTGGCTATGCGCAGGCGTTCCTCCCCGGCGCGGCGCAGGGCCGCCTCCTCGCGGGTGCGCTCGGCCTCCAGGGCGCGCTGTTCGGTCTGGCGGAGATAGGCCTGCCAGTTGCGGCCCGCGAGGCCGCTGACCACGGCGCACAGGAACCAGCCCGCGAGCAGGGCGGTCCGTTCGACGGTGCCGTGCGTGACCGGGCCCGCCGCGAGATACGCGCCGAGGAACACGGCACCCGCGGCCGCGCCCACGGCCCGGTGTCCCGCCTGCGCGGCGGTGTGGACGGCGGCCACCACGGGGAGGGCGGCCACCGGACCCGGCTGGGCGTGCAGCGCGTAGGCGCTCAGGGCCGCCGTGGTCACGGCGAGCACCACCCGGGGCGCTTTCCGGTACGCGGCCAGGGCGAGTGAGCCGGCCACGATCAGGGCGTGGTCGAGCGGCGTGGTGTCCTGGTCGAAGGCCGCCGCGGACACGGTGATCGCGCCGATCACGACGGCGAGTGCCGCGTCGGCGAGCCGCTTGAGGAGGGCCTGGTCCGCGCTCATGTCCGTACCGTAGACCGCCGGACGGACAGCGGCGTCAGCCCTGTGGACAACTCCCGCACTACTCCCCCCGCAGTAGGGGGAGGCCCCGGGCGGTCGGGTCGGCGCACGCCCGACTGCCTCCGGCCGTACGACGCGTGGGGGCACCCCGGCGGGCCAGGGTTCTCCCCATGACTCCAGCCTTCCTGACCGCGCCGTTCACGACCGCGCCCTTCCGCCACACCGAGCCCCTGCCGCCCAGGTCCGCCACCGGTCGCACCGCCGAGGTGTACCGGCAGCTCGCCGAGGACTTCGGCGTCGAGAACGCCTCCACCTTCGTCGTCCTGTCCTCCTCGCCCGAACTGATGGCCGCCGCCTGGGCGCTGATGCGGGAGTCGCTGCTCGCGGGCGAGGGCAGCCGCACCGGGAAGGAGCTGGCCGCCTTCGGGGTGTCCCGCGCGAACAAGTGCCCGTTCTGCGTGGACGCGCACACCCTCCTGCTGCACGCCACCGGCGACCACGCCCTCGCGGAGCGCCTGGCCCGCGGCAAGGCTCCGGAGAAGGAGGTCCAGGCGCGCATGGTCGCCTGGGGCGAGGCGACCCGGGTGCCGGGCAGTCCGGAACTCACCCCGCTGCCCTTCTTCGTCCGGCACACCGCCGCGTACGTGGGCACCGCCCTGTCCTTCCACTTCATCAACCGGATCGTCTCGGCCCTCCTGACCGAGAACCTCCTGCCGGGCAACGTCCAGCGGTTCAGGACGGTCCGCAGCCTCGTCGGCCGTTCCGTGGCGAAGACCGTGCGCCGGCGCCTCGTCCCGGGCACGAGCCTCGCCCTCCTCGACGGCGACGCGGGCCCCGGCCCGGCCTGGGCGGCCGGCACGACGGTCGGTCCCGCCTACGCGGCGCTGCGGGCCGCGGCCATGGCGGGCTCCTCCCTGCTGACCGAGTCCGACCAGCACCTCGTACGGGACACGGTCGCGATCTGGGACGGTACGCATCAGCCGTTGGTCTGGGACGCCCTGCCCGGCCGCGCGGACCGGCCCGGGGCACGGCTGGCGCTGCTGGCCGCGCTGGCCCCGTACCGGATCACCGACGAGGACGTGGCCGCCTGGAGGAAGCCGCCGTACACGGATCACTGCCTGGTCGAGCTGATCGCGTACGGCGCGTTCACCGCCGTGGACCGCATCGAGCGAGCCCTGCCCCTGCGGAGCGCCGTGAGTGACTCGGTGAGTACGCGGTAAGTGACGGAGTAAGTCAGTAAGTACTGTCACCGCGCGGGCACGGGCAGGCACGGAGCGAGTTCGCACTTCCGCCCCACAGCCACGCGTGTGACACTGGCGTCCCGTCCGCTGTGCGGACCCCTCCGCACCGTCCCCCACGAAATGTGCGCCGTGCGATCTCTTCCTCTCGCTCTCACCGCGCGTCTGGCGCCGGTCGTCGTGCTCGCCACGGCGGGCTGGGCGCTGTCGTCCGGGCCGCTCGCCGCGACTCCGGCAACGGAGAAGAAGGCCGCCCCCGACGGCGAGAGATCCCCGTCGGCGCCCGCGACCGCCGCGGCGACCCTCACCTACCGCGACTCCCCCGCGCCGTGCGAGGGGATCACGAAGAAGACGGTGACCGCGCTGGTGCCCGGTGCCAAGACGGCCGGCAAGGAGATCCCCTCGACCGACGAGTCGCTGCGCCGCACCTGCTCCTGGAACGCGCTCAAGTCGTTCGACTACCGCTGGCTGGACATCTCGTACGAGATCAAGAAGTCGGACGAGAGCGCCCTCGCCGCGTACAAGCAGCGCACGACGGAGAAGAGCGGCGGCGGCAAGGTCCCGGGCGTCGGCGACGAAGCCTACTCGGTGGTGAACCTCACCACGGACGACAAGCAGCAGACCCGTGAGGGCATGGTGATCGTCCGCGCGTCCAACGCCCTGGTGGTCGTCACGTACAACGGCAGCGACTTCGAGACCAAGAAGGCGCCCGGTACGGACGAGATCAACAAGGGGGCCATCAAGGCCGCCAAGGAGGGGATGGCCGCGCTGGAGGCCGCCCAGTAGGGGCGGCTCCCGGCGCGGCCTGCCGACCGTCAGGCGCCCCTGTCCGCGGGTTCCTCCCGTTCGGCCCGCGCCAGGGGTGCCATCAGGGCGACGTACAGGATGAGCGACGAGGCGACGCCGACCGCCCATCCGTAGTCCGCGAGCGGCTTGAGGAACGGGATGAGTCCGTCGGTCGGGAACGGGCCGAGCTTCGCGCCCTTCGCGTCGACGTTCGAGTACGAGCCGCCGACGGCCAGGACACCGCCGACGACGAAGGCCAGTACCGCTCGCCAGTTCCAGCCGTTCGTGTACCAGTAGCGTCCGCCGGGCGTGTAGAGGTCCGCGAGGTGCAGGACCGTACGGCGGATGATCCAGTAGTCGGCGATCAGGATGCCGGCGACGGTGCCGAGCAGTCCGCCGACCACCCCGAGCCAGGTGAAGATGTAGAACTCCGGGGTGGAGATCAGCTTCCAGGGGAAGATCAGGATGCCGATGACACCCGTGATCAGCGCGCCTGTACGGAAGTTGATGAACTTCGGTGCCAGGTTGGACAGGTCGTACGCCGGTGAGACCACGTTCGCCGCGATGTTCACGGAGATCGTGGCGATCAGCACGATGAAGAGCGCGAAGAGCAGACCGAAGGCGCTGTCGGTCTTGGCCGCGAGGGCCACCGGATCCCAGATCGCCTCTCCGTAGACGGCCTCGGAGCCGGAGGTGACCAGCACGGCGAGGATCGCGAAGAGCGTCATCGTCGTCGGCAGCCCAAGGGTCTGCCCCCAGGTCTGTGCCTTCTGGCTGGCGCCGAAGCGGGTGAAGTCGGGGATGTTGAGCGACAGGGTCGCCCAGAAGCCGATCATGCCCATCAGGGACGGGAAGAAGACCGGCCAGAAGTCGGGGCCCCAGCCGAGCTTCGAGGGCTGGTCGAGCAGCGCGCCGAAGCCGTCGGCCTTGACCGCGATCCAGATCAGCAGTGCGAACGCGCCGACGATCACGACGGGCGCGGCCCAGTTCTCGAAGCGCCGCAGGAAGTCCATACCGCGGTAGATGATCGCGATCTGCACGGCCCAGAACAGGATGAAGCACAGCCACAGCGGCCAGGGGTTGCCCGCGATCTGCGCCGCCTTCTCCCAGTCACCGCCGGTCAGCTTGGAGCCCAGGGCGAAGATGCCGCTGCCGCCGATCCAGGTCTGGATGCCGAACCAGCCGCAGGCCACGGCCGCCCGGATCAGCGCCGGGACGTTGGCCCCGCGCAGCCCGAAGGAGGCCCGGGCCAGTACGGGGAAGGGGATGCCGTACTTGGGTCCGGCGTGCCCGGTGGCCAGCATCGGCAGCAGCACGATGATGTTGGCCAGCGCGATCGTGAAGACGGCCTGTTTCCAGTCCATGCCGAGGGCGACCAGACCGGAGGCGAGGGTCCAGCTGGGAATGCAGTGGGCCATGGAGATCCACAGCGCCGCGAAGTTGTACGTCGTCCACTTGCGCTCGGAGACGGGGACGGGACGCAGGTCCTCGTTGGCGAAGGGGCTGCTCGCGGGGAAGGCCCCGGGGCTGAGTTCGATCCGCCCCTCGGCGTCGGCGGACTGGGATATCGGCGGCCCCGTGGGGACGGTTTCGGTCATGAGCAGGCCAATCGATGAGGTGGGACGGGAAAGGCCGTGCGGGTGGCGCCGTGGGGGTGGTGGTGCGGTCCCCTTCCCGGGGAGGTGGGAAGGGGACGACTCGGGTGCGGGCGGTTCGGAGGCGACGACGTGGGTGCGGGCGGTCGGGAGGGGACGCCGCTAACCGTTGACGGCGGGGATGACCGTCGACCCGTACGCCTCGATGACCGCCTCCTGGGCGTCATGCATGTCGTACAGGGCGAACTGGTCGACGCCCAGCTCCCGCAGGGCGTTCAGCTTCGTGATGTGCTGCTCGGCCGTACCGATCAGACAGAACCGGTCGACGATCTCGTCCGGCACGAACCGCGTGTCGGGGTTTCCGCTGCGCCCGTGGTGGGAGTAGTCGTAGCCCTCGCGGGACTTGATGTAGTCGGTGAGTTCGTCGGGGACGGCGGCGGAGTGCTCGCCGTACTTGGAGACGAGGTCGGCGACGTGGTTGCCGACCATGCCGCCGAACCAGCGGCACTGCTCCCGCGCGTGGGCGAGCGCCTCCGGTGAGTCGTCCTCGGTGACGTAGGCGGGCGCCGCCACGCAGATCTTGACGTCGGCGGGGTCGCGTCCCGCCTCGGCCGCCGCGGTCTTCACCGCCTTGACCATGTACTCGGTGAGATACAGGTCGGCGAGCTGGAGGATGAACCCGTCCGCCTCCTCGCCAGTCATCTTGAGGGCCTTGGGCCCGTACGCGGCCATCCACACCGGCAGTTCGGCGCCCGGCTTGATCCACGGGAACCTGATCACCGTGCCGCCGAGGTCGGCCTCGTCGCCGCGCCCGAGCGCCCGGATGACCTTCATGGCCTCGCTGATCCGCGCGAGGGTGTTGGGCTTGCGGCCGGCCACCCGCATCGCCGAGTCGCCGCGGCCGATGCCGCAGACCGTGCGGTTGCCGAACATGTCGTTGAGCGTGGCGAAGGTCGAGGCGGTGACCTCCCAGGTGCGGGTGCCCGGGTTCGTCACCATCGGGCCGACCTTCAACTTGGTGGTATTGGAAAGGATCTGACTGTAGATCACGAACGGCTCCTGCCACAGCACGGCGGAGTCGAAGGTCCAGCCGTACGTGAAGCCGTTGCGCTCGGCCCGCTTCATCAGGCTGATGACACGGGAGGCAGGGGGGTCGGTCTGCAGGACGAGTCCGAAGTCCATGGCGCCACTCCTGGTCGCTCAGAGAAGGTACTGACAGGTAGAGCGGGGGGTGTACATGCCGTGCCCGGCACGGCCGGTGAACTCCCGCCCGGTGATGACGGGTGTGCCGCGCGACAGGACCGTCTCGACACGGCCGGTGGTGCGCCTGCCCTCGTACGCCGAGTAGTCGACGTTCATGTGGTGGGTCTCGGCGGACATGACCTGCTCGGCGTGCGGGTCGTAGATGACGACGTCCGCGTCGGCGCCCGGCGCGATCGTCCCCTTCTTCGGGTACAGGCCGAACATCCGGGCCGGGGTCGCGCAGGCGATCTCGATCCAGCGGCGGCGCGAGATGTGGCCGTCGACGACGGCCTGGTGCAGCAGGTCCATGCGGTTCTCGACGCCCGGCAGACCGTTGGGGATCTTCGAGAAGTCGCCCCGGCCCAGCTCCTTCTGGCCCACGAAGCAGAAGGGGCAGTGGTCGGTGGAGACGACCTGGAGGTCGTTGGTGCGCAGCCCCCGCCACAGGGCGGCCTGGTGCTCCTTGGGCCGCAGCGGGGTCGAGCACACGTACTTCGCGCCCTCGAAGTCCGGCTCCGCCAGGTTGTCCGTCGAGAGGAACAGGTACTGCGGACAGGTCTCGCCGAAGACGTTCAGGCCCTCGTCGCGGGCCCGCGCCAGCTCGGCGACGGCCTCCGTCGCCGAGACGTGCACGACGTACAGCGGGGCGCCGGCCACCTGGGCGAGCTTGATGGCGCGGTGGGTGGCCTCGGCCTCCAGGAGGGCCTTGCGGACCTCGCCGTGGAAGCGGGGGTCGGTCTCGCCCCGGGCGAGTGCCTGTTCCACGAGCACGTCGATCGCGATGCCGTTCTCGGCGTGCATCATGATCAGGCCGCCGTTCTCGGCGGAGCGCTGCATGGCGCGCAGGATCTGGCCGTCGTCGCTGTAGAAGACGCCGGGGTAGGCCATGAACTGCTTGAAGGAGGTGACGCCCTCCTCGACCAGCAGGTCCATCTCCTTGAGGGTGTCCTGGTTGACGTCGGAGACGATCATGTGGAAGCCGTAGTCGATGGCGCACTTGCCGTCGGCTTTGGCGTTCCAGGCGTCCAGGCCCTCGCGCAGGGAGCGGCCGACGCTCTGGACCGCGAAGTCGATGATCGTGGTCGTGCCGCCCCAGGCGGCGGCTCGGGTGCCGGTCTCGAAGGTGTCGGAGGCGAAGGTGCCGCCGAAGGGCAGTTCCATGTGGGTGTGGGCGTCGACGCCGCCCGGGATCACGTACTTGCCGGTGGCGTCGATGGTGCGCTCTGCCGTCCAGGCCTCGGCGGCGGAGGTGCCGGGCGCGGCGATCGCGGCGATGCGGGTGTCCTCGATGAGGACGTCCGCGTGCAGTTCGTCCGACGCGGTGATCACTAGGCCACCGCGGATGACTGTACGGCTGCTCATGCTTCGTCTCCTGTCTGTCCGGACGGGCACCTCCGGTGGAGGGCGGTGGATGGGTGCGGGTACGTCGTGGCCGGGTGCGCAGTTCCCCGCGCCCCTGAAGGCCTCGTGGCTGAGCGGGCGATCCACGCCCCCTTGGTGTCGTGGCCGGGTGCGCAGTTCCCCGCGCCCCTTTCCGGGGTCCCGGGCCGGGGTCGGTGCTCAGGGGGCCGTCAGGGGGCCGTAGGCGTCCGGGCGGCGGTCGCGGTAGAACTGCCAGCGGTCGCGGACCGTGCGGAGTTTGTCCATGTCCAGGTCGCGGACCACGAGTTCGGTCTCCTTGTCGCTCGCCACCTCTCCGACGAACTGTGCTTCCGGGTCCACGAAGTACGAGGTCCCGTAGAAGTCGTTGGAGCCCAGCTCCTCCACACCCACACGGTTGATGGCGCCCACGAAGTACTCGTTGGCGACGGCCGCCGCCGGCTGCTCCAACTGCCAGAGGTAGGCGGAAAGGCCGCGCGAGGTGGCCGAGGGGTTGAAGACGATCTCGGCCCCGGCGAGCCCGAGCGCACGCCAGCCCTCCGGGAAGTGCCGGTCGTAGCAGATGTACACGCCGACCTTGCCGACCGCGGTGTCGAAGACCGGCCAACCGCTGTTGCCGGGACGGAAGTAGAACTTCTCCCAGAAGCCCTCGACCTGCGGGATGTGGTGCTTGCGGTACTTGCCGAGGTACGAGCCGTCGGCGTCGATCACCGCCGAGGTGTTGTAGAGGACGCCGGGCTGCTCCTCCTCGTACATCGGCAGGACGAGGACGATGCCCAACTCCGAAGCCAGGGACTGGAATCGGCGGACGATCGGGCCCTCGGGGATCCGCTCGGCGTACTCGTAGAACGCCTTGTCCTGGACCTGGCAGAAGTACGGCCCGTAGAACAGCTCCTGGAAGCACAGGACCTGAGCGCCCTGCGCGGCCGCGTCGCGGACCGCCTGCTCGTGGACCTGGATCATCGATTCCTTGTCGCCCGTCCACGCGGTCTGGAAGACGGCGGCGCGGATCACTCTGCTCATCGGGACCTCCGGTCGCTGGGTGTGCGGCGAGCCTAGGAAGCCCTGATGGGGACTTTGAGTTGCAGCGTGTCACGTCTGCGGGGGCGTGGCGTTCCACGGTGTCACCCTTGCCAAGGCCCATGTTTCACCACCGTTTTCCCAGGTCGTTCCATGTTTCAGCGTTGTTGCGCGTCGTGCGCGAGGAGGGCGATGTGGATGGAGGCGGCCTGTTCGAAGTCGTCGAGGTCGACTCCGAGCCGGGCCTCTATGGACTCCAGCCGCCGGTACAGCGCGGGCCGGGAGACATGGTGGAGCTGTGCGGTACGCGACTTGTTGCGGCCGGTGGCCAGATACGTCCGCAGCACCGGCAGCAGCTCCGCCTCCGCGTCGGCGCCGCACAGCAGCCCGTCCAGCTCCCGTTCCGCGAAGGACTGGACGTGCGGGTCGTCACGCAGCAGCCGCACCAGCCCGCGCAGGTGGACGTCCCGCAGCCGCACGACGACGGGGAGGTCCAGGTCGGCCGGGCTCTCGGCCACCGAGTCGGCCACGTGCCGGGCCTCGCGCAGCCCCGCGGGCACGTCGTCCCACCCGGTCCGCGCGTCCGCGGCGGCGACGACGGCCGCGGGCTCCTGGTCCCGCGGCAGGCCGCCGCCCGGTTCCGTACGCAGCCGGGTGGCGAAGTGCGCGGCGAGCGCTTCGGCGTCCTGGTCCCTGGCGAGGCTCAGCAGGACGGCGGTGACCCCGTCCGCCAGTTCGGCGACGAGTCCGGGGAGCCCCAACAGTCGCAGTACGCGCAGGAGTCGGGCCGCGCCCGCACCCCGTACGGCCAGCGGCACGAACGTCCGTCGGTTGACCGGCAGTCCGGCCGCGCGGGCCCGGGGCAGCAGGTGTCTGGCCGGTACGGCTCCGGAGACGAGGTCGGTGAGCAGGCTCTGCGCGGACTGCTCCTCCCAGGAGTGCGCGGGGCCGCCGAGCATCCGGTGCAGGACGAGCGCTTCGGCGGCCCGGTCGGCGAGGAGCCGCCCGGTGGCGGTGTCGCCGCGGTAGCCGCAGAGCACGATGCGGCCCCAGCGTTCACCGCGTCCGCCCAGTTCGGCGCGGACCCAGCCGTCGCCCTCGCTGCCGCCCGCCTGCCGCGCGATGCGCTCCCAGTCGCGCAGCACGTCGTCGACCGCGGACCGCTCCCCCGCCGTGGCGAGGACCCGGTGGGCGAGGTTGGTGACGACCACCGGGCAGGCGCTGTGGCCGGCGATCTCGTCGAGCAGCCGTTGCAGCGGGGCGCCCGTCGTGATGAGCCCGGTCAGCGCGGTGCGGACGGCCTCCGAGAGGCTGACGGCCGCGAACTTCCTTCGTACGAGCCGGGATTGCACCTCTTCGGTGAGTTCGGCGAAGGGGAACGGGCGGTGCAGGACCACCATCGGCAGCCCGCACCGTTCGGCGGCCCGGCGCATCACCTCGGGCGGCGCGGGAAAGGCCCGGCCGAGTCCGAGGACGACGGCCGAGGCCTCCGCGCGGTGCAGGGAGCGGATGTACTCGGCCTGCGCCTCCCGGTCGCCCGCGAGCAGCACGCCGGTGGTGAGGACCATCTCGCCACCGCTGAGCATCACACCGACGTCGGCGGCCTCGGCGACGTGCACCCAGCGCACGGGCCGGTCGAGCTGGCCCGCGCCCGCCACCACCTCGGGCTCCCCGGCGAGCACCCGCTCCAGGGCGAGGATCTGCCGGACCGACAGGGCGGGTTCCGAGGCGGCGGTCGTCATCAGGGCGAACCTTCAATCTCGCGGTACCGAACACTCCTCGGAGCCGACCCCTCCACGGAGTTGACTGCTGCCCAGATCGGACGCCCCGCTCAGAGTCGGGAGCTCCGCAGGGCGCGCTCCAGCATCGCGGCGCCCTCCTCGGCCTCCGCGACGGTGAGGGAAAGGGGCGGCGCGATCCGCAGGACGCTGGTGCTGTGACCACCGCCCTTGCCGATCAACAGGCCCTCCTCGCGGGCCGCTTCGAGCACGGCGGCCGCCGCGTCCGGATCGGCGTCGTCGGTGCCGGGCTTCACCAGCTCGACGCCGATCATGAGGCCGCGGCCCCGCACTTCCCGTACGCCCGGGAACTGTTCGGCGACGGCCCGCAGCCGCTCGATGAGCAGTCCGCCGACCCTGCGGGCGTTTCCCTGGAGGTCGTGCTCCAGGAGGTACATGAGGTTGGCGAGGCCCGCGGCCATGGTGACCTGGGTGCCGCCGAAGGTGGAGATGGAGTGGGAGTCGAGGCAGTTCATGATCTCGGCGCGGGCGACGACCCCGCCGATGGACATGCCGTTGCCGATGCCCTTGGCGAAGGTGAGGATGTCGGGCGGCCCGTGCTGCCCGTGCGCCTGCCAGCCCCAGAAGTGGTCGCCGGTCCTGCCCCAGCCGGTCTGCACCTCGTCGGCGATCCACAGGATGCCGCGCTCGGCGAGGACCTCGCGGAAGGCCGCGTACAGGCCGTCCGGCGGTGAGGTGAAGCCGCCGACACCCTGGACGGGCTCGGCGATCAGGGCCGCGGGCGCGCGCACATGCCCGAGCAGGTCCTCCAGGTCGGCGACGCAGGCCGCGATGAAACCGGCGTCGTCGAGATCGGCGTACGGGCCGCGGGTGCGGACGCCGCCGTGCACGTACAGCGTCTGGAGGGGCGACAGGCTGGTCGGTGACCAGCTCTTGTTGCCGGTGATGCCGACCGCGCTGAACGAACGCCCGTGGTAGCTGTTGCGCATCGCCAGGATCTGGTTGCTGCGGCGGTACGCGGTGGCCAGGAGCAGGGCCGTGTCGTTGGCCTCGGTGCCCGAGGTCGTGAAGAAGACACGTGCGTCGGGGATGCCCGACAGTTTCGCGATCCGCTCGGCCAGGTCGACCATCGGCCGGTTGAGGTAGAGCGTGGAGGAATGGTTGAGCCGGCCGGCCTGCTCACTGACGGCCTTCGTGACCTCGGGCAGGGCGTGCGCGGTCATCGTGGTGAGGATGCCGCCGAAGAAGTCGAGGTACCTGGTGCCCTCGGCGTCCCAGACGTGGCGGCCCTCGCCGTGGGTGAGCTCCAGCGGGTTCGCGTAGTAGAGGGCGAGCCAGTCCGGCAGGACGGCCCGGTGACGGCCCAGCAGGTCCTCGCTCACGGCTGCACCAGCCCTTCGTACGCGTCGGGGCGGCGGTCCCGGTAGAACGCCCACTGCTGCCGGACCTCCTCGATCAGGTCCAGGTCCAGGTCGCGGACGACGAGTTCCTCGCTCTTGTCGCTCGCGGGCTCGCCGACGAACTGGCCGCGCGGGTCGACGAAGTACGAGGTCCCGTAGAAGTCGTTGTCCCCGTACTCCTCCTCGCCGACCCGGTTGATCGCGGCGACGAAGTACTCGTTGGCGACGGCGGCGGCCGGCTGCTCCAGCTGCCACAGGTGGGCGGACAGGCCCCGGGAGGTCGCCGACGGGTTGTAGACGAGCTGGGCGCCGTTCAGGCCGAGCTGCCGCCAGCCCTCCGGGAAGTGGCGGTCGTAGCAGATGTAGACGCCGACCTTGCCGACCGCGGTGTCGAAGACGGGCCAGCCGAGGTTGCCCGGTTTGAAGTAGTACTTCTCCCAGAAGCCCTTGACCTGCGGGATGTGGTGCTTGCGGTACTTGCCGAGATACGTGCCGTCGGCGTCGATGACCGCGGCGGTGTTGTAGTAGAAGCCGGACTGTTCGACCTCGAAGACCGGGACCACGACGACCATGCCGGTCTCGCGGGCGAGTTCCCGCATCCGGGTGACGGTCGGTCCGTCCGGTACGGGTTCCGCCCAGCGGTAGTGCTCGGGCTCCTGGACCTGACAGAAGTAGGGGGCGTTGAAGACTTCCTGGAAGCCGATGATCTTGGCGCCCTGACGGGCCGCCTCGCGGGCGTGCTCCTCGTGCTTGGCGACCATGGATGCGGTGTCGCCGGTCCAGGTGGCCTGGACCAGAGCGGCGCGTACGACGTGGGCCATGAGCTGCTCCTTCGACGTGACGTCAGAGAGCCTCTACGCCCGTAGACACGGGGCGTAGAGCCCTGAAAGTAAGCCTCGGCGCTGCCCTGGGCAAGACCATCGTCGTTAACCGGCGGAGTCGATCATGTTTCACACCCCTGTGGGTGAGCGGGACGGGGGCTTCCGTCTCAGGCGGTGTAGCCGGCCACGCGCAGGGCGTGGATCAGATCCCAGTAGCGCTGCTCCGAGACGTCACGGGCCGCCTCCAGGAGGAGCGGGGCGAGGAACTGCGGGTCGGCGTCGATACTGCGGGCGGCTTCCTCCGGGGTGCGCACACGGACGTACGCGTCCAGGAGGGCGCGGACCTCGCGGTGCCGCCCCTCCGCGACGAGGCCCAGGACCGCCTCGCCGATCTCCGGGGCGGGGCGTGCGACGCCCTGCCGCAGCATCTGCCGGCCGTCCGCGGTACGTCCGGCCGCCACCAGCGCGTCGGCCGCGGCGACCAGCCGGTCGGCGGGCAGCGAGACCGCCTCCCACAGGAGGGAGGCCCAGTCGGCGTCGAGCCCGGCACGGTGCAGTTCGGCGGCGAGGAGCGGAAAGCGGGCCGCGGGCCACTGCGCGGCCTCGACCAGCACGGCGTGCGCCTCACCGGTACGGCCCTCGCCCCGCAGCCGGACGAGCGTCGCCACGGTCTCGACGGTGGTCCGCCGCGCCTCGTCGTCCAGCGGTTCGCGCCGCGCTGCCGGCTGCCCGCCGCCCTCCTCGGCCCCTCCCGCGAACCGGGCGCCCCGGGGGGTGCGGTCCGTGGGCTGCGGTACGGGCGGCACGGGGGTCACGGCGCTGCTCGCGGCCCCTTCGCTCCTGTCCGCACCCGGGCCGGTGGTCGCGTCCGTGGTCACTTCCGCGGTCGCGTCCGTCATGCCGGCGAAGCGGGCGCTGCCCCGGGCGCCGCTCCGGAGGCGGCGCTTGGAGCGCTGTCTGGGCGCGGGAGCCTCGGGAGGGACGGGGTGCTCGGCGGCTCCGGGAGCTTCCTGGGCTTCGGGGTGGGCCGCCCGGTCTCCCGGGACAGAGGCGGCCCGGGCCGCGGCGTCCTGTCGTGCGGCCCGGTCCGCGGAGGCGTCGCGCCAGAGGTCCGGCCAGTCGTCCTCGTCCGGCGCCGGACGCTGCACGCCCAGGCGCGGGGCGGCTGCCCGGGCGGTCGGCCGAGCGGAGCCAAGGCCGTCGTCCCCGCTCCGGGCGCGGCCGTCCACCGTACGCCGGTCCAACGCCTCGATACGGGCACGGATCTCGGCGCACCGGGCTGTCGCGCGGTCGTGGTCGTCGCGGGCCCACGCCAGATCGAGGCGGAGGGAGTCGCCCTCCTCCTCGGTGGTGGCCGCGGGAAGCGAACGCCCCAGTTCCGCGAGCCGTTCGGCGGCATAGCGCTGTTCGCGCAGCATGACGTCGAGCCGGTCGCCGAGAGCGTCACGACCGCCCGGCCGTGTGTCGTACGCGGCGAGGGAGGCGGCGTGCAGGGGCCTGGCCCGCTCGGTCTCCCGCGCCGCCGCCCGGTCACCGTACTCGGCGCCCAGATCCTGGAGGATGGCCTCCACGACGTCCCAGGGCGGTACCTCCCAGCCGTCCAGGCAGGCCCGCATCCCGTCGGGGTCGCGCTGCCAGAACACACCGCACCAGCCGCCGCCCTGGTCGAGCCGGGACAGCAGGCCGGTGAGGTACTGCGCGAACTCCCGTACTTGGTCCGGGAGTTGTTCCACTGTCATTGCGTTCACCCCACGCCGGACCGGAGCACTCCAATATGGCAGAAAACACCATTCGTGTTACGGACGTACTACGACGAGTTTTCGACCTGGACGCAGAGTGCGGTTACCACCCCGGAACGTCAGGCCCGAAGCTTGCGCGGGGAACAGTGCAACCAGCTGCGGCGTGACCGGTGATGGCCGCGGCTAGCGGACAGGCCGCACCACCATCGCCGAGCCGCCACCCCTGCGTACGGTCTCCGCGGCCGCCAGCCACTTGCCGTCCGGGAGGCGTTGGACACCGGTCGCCGCGCCGATCTCCGGGTTCTGGCGGAAGCCGTGGCCGATTCCTTCCAGCCGCGTCCTCAACGGGCTGTTCCACAGGCCCGGTTCGAGCTCGGTGGTCGTCTGGTTGCGCTGGCTGGCCCGCGGGGCGGCGATCGCGTCGACGAGCGGCAGCCCCCGGTCGAGGAAGCCAGTCAGCGTCTGCAGCACGGTCGTGACGATGGTCGCGCCACCGGGCGAGCCCAGCGCCACCACCGGCTTCGCGTGCCGGTCGAGCACGATCGTCGGCGAGATCGACGAGCGCGGACGCTTGCCGGGCCCGGGCAGGTTCGGGTCGTGCACGGCCGGGCTCGCCGGGGCGAAGGAGAAGTCGGTCAGTTCGTTGTTCAGGATGAACCCGCGGTCCGGGACGGTGATCCCGCTGCCGCCGGTCTGCTCGATGGTGAGCGTGTAGGCGACGACGTTGCCCCACTTGTCGGCGGCCGTCAGATGGGTCGTGTTCTCACCCTCGTACGTCGTCGGCGCGGCGGTGCCACCGGCCGCGCACGCCGCCGGGTCGCGCGGGTCGCCCGGCGCCAGCGGACTCGTGAGCACCGCGTCGTCCTTGATCAGGCACTCACGTGAATCGGCGAACCGTTGCGACAGCAGTTCCTTCGTCGGTACGTCCTCGAAGGCCGGGTCGCCCACCCAGCGCCCCCGGTCCGCGAAGGCGATCCGGCTCGCCTCGATGTAGCGGTGCAGGTACTGGACGTCAGAGGCCTTCGAGAGGTCGGTGTTCTCCAGGATGTTGAGCGCCTCACCGACCGTGGTCCCGCCGGAGGAGGAGGGCGCGATGGAGTAGACACCCAGACCGCGGTACGAGGTCTTCGTGGGCGCCTGCCGCTTCGCCCGGTACGTCGCCAGGTCCTTCAGCGTGAGGTCGCCCGGGCGGGCGTTGTATCCCGAAGCGGGGTCCACCGGCGGCTCGTTGACCGTGTCGACGATGTCCTCGGCGAGTTCGCCGCGGTACAGCGCGCCCACGCCCTTGCGGCCCAACTCCCGGTACGTACGCGCCAGATCGGGGTTCTTGAACGTCGAGCCGACCACCGGCAGCGAGCCGCCCGGCAGGAACAGCTCGGCCGTGTCGGGGAAGTTCCTGAACCGTGCCTCGTTGGACGCGGTCTGCGAGCGGAACGTGTCGTCGACGGTGAACCCGTCCCGCGCCAGCCGCTCGGCGGGCTTCAGCAGCGGCCCGAGCCGCTTGCTGCCCCAACTGTCCAGCGCGGTCTGCCAGGTGGCGGGCGTACCGGGTGTGCCCACGCCCAGGCCGCTGGTCACCGCGTCGGCGAACGGGATCGGCTGCCCGTTCTCCAGGAAGAGCCCCGAGTCGGCCGTCAGGGGCGCCGTCTCCCGGCCGTCGATCGTGTGCACCGTACGGGACCTGGCGTCGTAGTAGACGAAGTAGCCGCCTCCGCCGATGCCCGACGAGTACGGCTCGGTGACGCCGAGGGCCGCCGCCGTGGCGACGGCCGCGTCCACCGCGTTGCCGCCCTTGCGGAGGATCTCCACACCGGCGGCCGAGGCGTCCGCGTCGACGCTCGCGACGGCCCCGCCGTACCCGACGGCCACCGGCACCTTCTCCGCCGGGCCTGAACCGCCCGCGGCGGCCCCCGAGGAGGGCGGCGCCGCCCCCACCGACACCACAGCGGCCGACACCGCCAGCACAGCAAGTCTCCGCGCGACCGAGCGCCCCATCAGTACCTCCAGTCAGCGATTCTCTGCGCAGCGTAACTTCCTCGGCATGGCCGCGTCAGGCACCTCTCGAACACGGATGCGCTCGCCCGCTAACATGCGCGCCCATGAATGACGACGTGCGCAACATCGTCCTCGGAGTGATCGCGGCGGGCCTCAGCGCCTCGCTGGGCTGGCTCGCCCGGACCTACCTGTGGAAGCGCAAGCTCCGCCGCAAGCAGGCCTTCTTCGGGCTGCCCGACCACTCCGAGTCGCTGCTCGTGGTCAACCGCGACGCAGGCAGCCCCGATCTGGCCGTGCACCGCTACGACGTGTTCGCGCTCCTGGAGCTGGCCGCGCTGATCAAGGACTGCAACGCGCACGCCGACGTGATCACGCAGGACGCGGCACGGCAGGGCTTCGGTGAACGCACGGAGTTCTGTGTCGGCGGCCCCGGGTCCAACCGCCGCATGGCCGCCCATATGCAGGCCATGCTGCCGGGGGTGCGCGTGAACGTCGATCCGGAACCGGGTCCTGACCGCCTCGCGTTCCAGATAGGCACCGATCGCCACCGTATGCAGCCCGGGCTGGCCGAGTACGTACTGCTCGCGCGGCTCACTGCCGCGCAGCAGGGCCCGAGCAGGCCCGTGTTCCTCTTCTGCGGGCAGCGTGCGATCACCAACCAGGCGGCGACCCGTTATCTGGCCCGCAACCACGAGCGGCTGTACCGCAAGCACGGCGACAACTCCTTCGCGCTCCTGCTGAAGGTCGTGAACTCCCAGGCGTACGGGCCGGACGTCGTCGAGCTGGTCGCGGACGTCACCCGTGCCGCCCAGACTCCCCTGCCCGAGGGGGCCACCCGGACCACCCATCGGGCGTCCTAGGGACGAACCACTCATCGGGCGCTCCGGGACCTGTGGGGCCTGTGGAGCCTCGGAGCCTGTCGGAGCGTTCCCGCCCCTGGGGGCGAGCACAACCCGACCGGCGCAGCTGACCTTCTGCTCACCAGCGCCCGACCCGTGGTGCGTGTCGGTCCCGCTGCGTGAGCAGTGATCCCCGGCTGCCGCCGGACGGGCCATTGCCCCTCGCTACCGCGTGCCCGGCAGCAGCGTCCCTGGGTCGGCCGAGGCGCCTACGACAGCCTCTGTCACCGCGGGGATGAACGACAAAGCGTAGTCGAGACCCGGCGCGGCCCGTCCCCCGGCCCGCTCACCGACATGGCGGAGACCCGCACCGGCACCGGGACACGGAGCCGACTCGGGGGCGTGGACGGCTGGTTGGGCCCCACCGCGGGATCCTCGGTATCCACGAGATCCGTGGGGTCCATGGGATCCAGGGCGTACCCGTGCCGCACGAGCCGTACGGATCATGATCACGCTCCCCCGCTCAGTGTGTGAGGATCTTGGAGAGAAAATCCTTGGCACGGTGACTGCGTGGGTCGGTGAAGAACTCCTCGGGGGTGCGGTCCTCGACGATGCGGCCGTCGGCCATGAAGACGACCCGATTGGCCGCCGAACGCGCGAAGCCCATCTCGTGGGTGACGACGACCATCGTCATTCCGTCGCGCGCGAGCTGCTGCATGACCTCCAGAACCTCGTTGATCATCTCCGGGTCGAGCGCCGAGGTCGGCTCGTCGAACAGGAGGACCTTGGGATCCATCGCGAGGGCGCGGGCGATGGCCACGCGCTGCTGCTGACCGCCGGAGAGCTGCGCCGGGTACTTCGGCGCCTGCGAGACGAGTCCCACCCGGTCGAGGAGTTCGAGCGAGCGCTTGTCGGCCTGGGCCTTCTTCCGGCCGCGCACCTTCATCTGCGCCAGTGAGACGTTCTGCAGGACCGTCTTGTGCGCGAAGAGGTTGAAGGACTGGAAGACCATCCCGACCTCGGCGCGGAGTTTCGCGAGTTCCCTGCCCTCCTCCGCCAGCGGCTGTCCGTCCAGTCTGATCTCACCGGACCCGATGGGCTCCAGACGGTTGATCGCCCTGCAGAGGGTCGACTTGCCCGACCCCGAGGGGCCGATGACCACGACCACCTCCCCCTTGCCGACGGTGAGGTTGATGTCCTGGAGGACATGCAGCTCCCCGAAGTACTTGTTGACGTCACGCAGCTCGATCAACGGATCGACGGCCATGCTCAGCCCTACCCACTCTCAGCAGTGTCGCGATTGCGGCAAACTATCCAGACAAGAGTGGAGTTAATACACGACACGCACCTTTCGGGCATTAGCCGTATTTACTCCGCCGGTGCGGGCCAGGGCCTCACGTTTCCGCGACCTCGGCATACAGCTGCGAGAGTTCGGGGACTCCGCTGGCCGCCCACGCGTGACCCGATACGACCACGTCGATCTCCCGGCCCGACACGAGCCGCACCACCGGCCGGCCGTTGGGCCACACCTCCCAGAGCGCGCCGGGCACCGTACGGACGATGACCGTGCCGAGATAGAGGCCGGCGTCGTTGCCGAGCCAGGGCAGGCTCTCCTCGTCGTCGCGCCAGCGTGGCAGCAGTTGGTCGAGGGCCTCCAAGGAGGCGACCGTGTCGTCCAGTTCGATCCCCGCCTGGTGGGCCTGGGAGCGAAGCAGTTCACATTCGGAGAGCAGTTCGGCCACTCCCTCGTGGTCGCTCTCGCTGTCCGAGAAGACCGCGACCCCTTGGGCGGGGCCACGCTTCTTGCGCCAGTTGCCCAGGAAAGGGATGTTCATACACCCAGCCTTTCATCCGTATCACCCGCCGCACCACAGGGCGCGCGGAACGCCTGTTCCCAGGGAGTTCGCACGCAGTTCGCGCCTGCCTCATTGACGGGACCCTGCCGTCTCCTTAGCTTCACGGGGCACCCCCGAGCGGGAGGAGTCGGTGTGCGCCGACGAGTGTGGAGCACCACCGTTTCGCTGACCCTGCTGTCCGTGCTGACGGCCACGGTCCCGGCGACGGCCGCCGTCCCCGTGCCAGCCGCCGTCCCCGTGCCAGCCGCCGTCCCTGCGACGGCCGCGACAGCCGCGCCGCAGGTCAGGGAACGGCCGCTGTCCCTGGAGCGGCTCTTCGACAACACGGCCGTGAGCGACGACACGCGGCCCGCCGGGGCGGACTTCGACGGCTCGGGCCGTTCCCTGTCGGCGCAGGACCTGACCGCCGCCGGCTGGACACCGGGACGCGCGCTGACAGTCCAGGGCGCCCGGCTGACCTGGCCCCGCCGGACACCGGGCGAGCCCGACAACGTACGCGCCGACGGCCAGTCCGTACGGGTACGCGGCCACGGTGACGCCCTCGCCTTCCTGGTGGCGGGCACGGGCGGCGGCGAGGAGAGCGGCACGGGTGTGGTGCGCTACCTCGACGGGTCCAGCTCCTCGTACCGGCTGAGCGCGTCGGACTGGCGCGTCGGACCGCTCGCCACCAAGGCCGTGGCCCTCCCCCACGTCAACACCCCCGGGGGTCAACTCGCCGAGAAGGCACGGCTGTACGTGGTGACCGTGCCGCTCGCCCGAGGGCGCGCGGTGGACTCCGTCGAGCTGCCCGTCAACCGCGACCTGCATGTGTTCGCCCTGACCGTGCGCTCCGACAGCCCGGCCTGGACGGGCAGTTGGGCCGCGTCGACCTCCGGCCAGCCGGCTGTCGGACCCTGGACGGACCGGACACTGCGGCTGGTGGTGCACACCTCGGCGGGCGGACCACGGGTACGGATCCGGCTCGACAACACGTTCGCGTCCGCGCCCGTACGGATCGGCGGCGCGACGGTGGCGGTGCAGGCGTCCGGGGCGAGCCCGCGCGGCGCTCCCGTGCCGCTGTCCTTCGGGGGCTCCCCGGGCACCGGGATCCCCGCGGGGACGCAGGCGTTCAGCGATCCGCTGGGCTTCGACGTGCCCGCGAACAGCAATCTCCTGGTGAGCTTCCATCTGCCGGGAACGGTGACGGCGGCGCCCGTGCACAGCCTGGCCGTCCAGCGGTCGTACGTCAGCGAGCCCGGCGACCACGCCGGCGACACCGCGCCGGACGCGTACACCTCGACGATCCTCAACTGGCCGCTGCTGACGGGTGTCGACGTGGGTGCCGGGTCAGGTGCCGGGCGGGGCGGTGGGCCGGGGTCCGTCGTGGTGCTCGGTGACTCGATCACCGACGGCGAGAAGTCGACGCGGGACGCGAACCGGCGCTGGCCCGATCTGCTGGCCGACCGGCTCCAGGAGCAGAGTGCGGTGCCGCGCTACGGGGTGCTCAACCACGGCATCTCGGCGAACCGCGTGGTCACCGACCGGTACCCCGGAGACGGTGTCTCCACCGACACGGGCGGGGTGAGCGCGCTGCACCGCCTCGACCGGGACGTCCTCGCGCAGACGTCGGCGCGCACGGTCGTCGTCTTCCAGGGGATCAACGACGTCCGCTGGGGTGCGAGCGCGGAGGAGGTCGCGGCCGGGCTGCGGGAGATCGCCGAGCGGGCGCACGGGCGGGGGCTGCGGGTGCTGGCCGCGACGATCGTGCCGTGCGCGGGGGAAGCGCGGTGCACGGCCGCGGTCGACGCGGAGCGGACCGCGGTGAACCGGTGGATCCGGGCGGGGTCCGGGACCGTGTTCGACGGGGTGTTCGACTTCGACGCGGTGTTGCGGGATCCGGGGGATCCCGCGCGGATACTGCCTGTCTATGACAGTGGGGATCATCTGCATCCCGGCGACGCGGGGTTCGCTGCGCTGGCTGAGGCTGTGGATCTGGGGTTGCTGTAGGCGGGTGCGGTTTGGGGCAGGACAGGTCAGGACAGGGCAGGTCGCTGTCCGGCGGCGGGTCGGCTGTGGCTGAGGTGCGCAGTTCCCCGCGCCCCTAAAAGCGGCGGGTCGGCTGTGGCTGGGGTGCGCCGTTCCCCGCGCCCCTCAGGGGCGCGGGTGGTGGAGGTGGGCTATACGTCCAGGTCCACTACCACCGGGGCGTGGTCCGAGGCGCCCTTGCCCTTGCGTTCCTCTCGGTCCACGTAGGCGTCGGTGACCGCCTTCGCGAAGGGGGCGTTGCCGTAGACGAGGTCGATGCGCATGCCGCGGTTCTTGGGGAAGCCGAGCTGGCGGTAGTCCCAGTACGTGAACGGGTGGTCGTACTTCAGGGGGCGCGGGACCACATCCGAGAGGCCCGTCTCGCGCAGGGCGGTGAGGGCGGCGCGCTCGGGGGCCGTGACGTGGGTGGAGCCCTCGAAGACGGCCCGGTCGAAGACGTCGTCGTCCGTCGGAGCCACGTTGTAGTCGCCCATCACCGCGAACGGGCGGCTGCCGGCCGCGTCGCCCGCGACGGCCGCCTTCAGGGCCTCGAACCACTGCAGCTTGTACGCGTAGTGCGGGTGGTCCACCTCGCGGCCGTTCGGCACGTACACCGACCAGACGCGCAGCGGGCCACAGGTCGCGGAGACCGCGCGGGGCTCCTCGACGCCCTCGTAGCCGGGGTCGCCGGGCAGGCCCCGCACGATGTCCTCCAGACCCACCCGGGACACCACCGCCACGCCGTTCCACCGGCCCGTCGCGTTCACCGCCGACTCATAACCCAGCTCGCGCAGCTCCTCGGTGGGGAACTGCTCGGCGGTGGTCTTCGTCTCCTGGATGCACAGCACGTCCGTGCCGCTGCTCTCCAGCCAGGCCAGCAGCCTCGGGAGACGGGCGGTGATCGAGTTCACGTTCCAGGTGGCGATACGCATGCCTCACAACCTACCGGGCGGCACTGACAGCCGACGGCCGGCCGCTCAGAGGTCGGCGGTCTCGCCCGGCGCCAGCCGCAGGTGCTCGGAACCGCCCAGGGTGCCGATCTGCCGGTCGTAGGCGGGGCGCGCGAGGTCCGTGAGCAGGGCGTCGTGGATGTCGTACGCGCGCTGCGGCTTGACCTCGCGGACGTAGTCGATGACCTCGGAGATCTTGCTCCAGGGCGCCTGGACGGGGAGCAGCAGCGTCTCGACGGGGTGGTCGGGGAGGGTGAGGGCGTCGCCCGGGTGGAAGATGCGTCCGCCGTCGATGAGGTAGCCGACGTTCGTGATGCGCGGGATGTCCGGGTGGATCACGGCGTGCAGTTCGCCGTGGACCTGGACGTCGAAGCCCGCGGCGGTGAACGTGTCGCCGTGGCCGACGGTGTGCACCCGGCCCGGGAACGCGGCCGAGAGCTGGTCGGCGACCGACTTCAGCGTCCAGATCTCCGCCTGGGGGTTGGCCTCCAGACCGGCCCGCAGATGCCCTTCGCTGAAGTGGTCGGGGTGCTCGTGGGTGACGAGGATCGCGTCCGCGCCGAGGGCGGCGTCCTCCTCGCTGAAGACACCGGGATCGATGACGAGTACGCGGCCGTCCTTCTCCAGGCGGACGCAGGCATGCGACTTCTTTGTGAACTTCATGCCTTCCATCCTGCCTCCGCCCGTCGGCGCGGGCTCACCCGAGGGGGCCCTGTCCCGCCGCTCACTCCTGCGGGGTGGTCTCCTCGCGGATGACCTGCTGGGCCACCTTGAAGGCGCTGTTCGCGGCCGGTACGCCGCAGTAGACGGCCGCCTGGAGGAGTACTTCCTTGATCTCGACCGGGGTGAGCCCGTTGCGGAGGGCGGCCCGGGTGTGGAAGGCCAGCTCGTCGAGGTGGCCGCCCGCGACCAGGGCGGTGAGGGTGACACAGCTGCGCGAGCGCCGGTCGAGGCCCGGCCGGTCCCAGATCTCGCCCCACGCGTAGCGGGTGATGAACTCCTGGAAGTCCCCGGAGAACTCGTCGGCCTGGGCCAGCGCCCTGTCCACATGGGCGTCCCCGAGCACCTCACGGCGGACCTTGATGCCCGCGTCGTAGGGGTCGGCCCTGCCCGTCAGCGCCTCGGGCTGCTGCGGGGCGGGGGCTATCTCGGCGACGGGTGACGCCTGCTGCGGCACGGACAGCACCGGGCTCGCCTGCGGGACCACGACCGACATCTGGCCGGTGGACGAGTCGTAGGCGGGCTGCTGCCAGGCCGTGGAGAAGTGCCGTACGAGAAGGTCCGTGACGGCGGCGGGCTGCTCGACGGGGACCAGGTGGGAGGCGCCGGGGACGACCGCGAGGCGGGCGTCCGGTATTCCGGCGACCAGGGTGCGGGCTTCGGCGGGGCCGGTCACCTGGTCGTCCGAACCGACCAGGACGAGCGTGGGCACACCGATACGGCCGAGGTCGGCGCGGATGTCGAACGCGGCGAGCGCCTCGCAGGCGGCGATGTAGCAGCCCGGGTCGGTGGTGCGCACCATCTGCACGGCCCACTCGGTGATCGCGGGCTGCGCCGCGGCGAACCCGGTCGTGAACCAGCGCTCGGGGGACGACCGCGCGATGGGGTCGAGGCCGTTCGACCGGACGATCACTCCGCGCTGCCGGAACTCGTCGGCCGTGCCGAAGCGCGGGGAGGCCGCGATCAGGGTGAGCGAGGCGAGGCGCTCGGGGCGGCGCAGGGCCAGTTCGGCGCCGACGGCTCCGCCGAGCGCGCAGCCCGCGTAGCCGAACCGCTGGACGCCGAGCCCGTCGAGGGTGGCGAGCAGCCGTTCGGCGAGCTCGGTGACCGAACCGGTCGGGTGCGCGGGCGCGCCGCCGTGGCCGGGCAGGTCGAAGCGGAAGACCCGCCACTGCTTGGCCAGCTCCGGGACTTGCCGGTCCCACATGTGCCAGGTGGTGCCCAGTGAGGGACCCAAGATCAGGACAGGTGCGTCTTCCGGTCCGTCAAAGCGGTATTGAAGGGTGTTGGTCTGTGCGTCGCTCACCCGGCTCACGCTCCCACATCTCACGATTTCTCACGCACTTGGGTCGGATCCCCGTGCAAGCCGTCCCACGTTGTGGCAGCCTCGCGAAGATCCTCCGCACCGGCCTTCACATACCGCCGAGGGCCGGGTAACGCCGGACACGCCGCGCGTGCATCGTACAGAGGGACCCTAGGAGGCAGAGGGACCCTAGGAGGCTTCAGGGACCTCGCAGGATGTCTCCCAGTGGACCGTGCGGCCGCACCAGCGGTTCAGGAGTGTCCGGTCGTGGCCGACGGCCAGCAGGGCCGCGCCGGTGGTGGATCTGTAGGCCTCCACCACCGCGACCAGCGCGGCGCCGGTGGAGGCGTCGAGCATCGCGGTCATCTCGTCGCAGATCAGCCAGCGGGGGCGCAGGACGAGGGCGCGGGCCAGGCAGGCGCGTTGCAGTTGGCCGTCGCTGACCTCGTGCGGGCGGCGGGTCAGCAGGTCGGGGGTCAGTCCGACGGCCGACGCCAACTCCGTTACCCGGTCGGGTACTTCGCTCCGCCGGCCGGTGGCGTACAAGGGCTCGGCGATGAGGTGGGCGAGGCGCAGCCGGGGGTCGGCGGCGAGTCTGGGCTGCTGGAAGACGACGCCGAAGGCGGTGCGTTGTGCGCGTGCGGCGCGGTGGCGCCAGTGGCGTACGGGTTCGCCGTCGAGGAGCAGGGTTCCGGAGTCGGGGCGGTGCAGCAGCGCGGCGACGCGGGCGAGGGTGGATTTGCCGCAGCCGCTGGGGCCGAGGAGGCCGACGACTTCGCCGGGCCCGACGGTCAGGGAGAAGTCCCGCACCACGGGGGCGTGCCGTTCGTATCCGGCGGTGATGGCCCGCAGTTCAAGCATGGCTGTCCTCAGGTACGTACGGGTGGTGGCAGGCGACCGTGGCCGTCATCGGCGGCCGGGTGGCGCAGGTGGCGGCGGCCCGGTCGCAGCGGGCGGCGAAGGCGCAGCCGTCGGGGAGGTTCCCGAGTTCGGGGGGCATGCCGGGGATGGCGGTGAAGGCGCGGTCGGGCAGTGCCCGCAGGAGGCCTCGGCTGTAGGGGTGGCGGGGGCCGGGAGCGCCGAAGAACGCGTCGGCGTCGGTGAGTTCGACGACGCGGCCCGCGTACATGACGGCCACACGGTCGGCGACGCGCTCGGCCGCGGCCAGGTCGTGGGTGATGACCAGGAGGGCCCGGCCCGCGGTGTCCACATGACGGCGCAGTTCGTCGACCGTGTGGTCCACGAGGTCGCGGTCGAGTCCGGTGGTGGGTTCGTCGGCGAGGAGCAGCGGCGCGTCGCCGACGAGGGCGAGGGCGGTGGCGGCCCGCTGGGCGAGGCCGCCGGAGAGTTCGTGCGGGTGGCGGTCGAGGTGGTCCTCGGGGAACGCGGCGCGCCGGGCGGCCTGTTCGGCGGCGGAGCGCAGGGCCGCCCGGCCGCGGACGCCCGTCAACGCGGCGACGGTCTCCTCCAGTTGGGACCGGATGGTGCGGACGGGGGTCAGGTGGGCGGCCGGGCTCTGCGGTATGAGGCCGATACGGCGCCCGCGGACCGTACGGGCCAGGGTGCGCTCGTCGGCCGCGAGCAGGTCGAGGTCTCCGAGGCGGGCCTCGCCGGCGGTCTGGGCGTTGGCGGGGAGCAGGCCGAGGAGGGCGGAGACGAGGACGGACTTGCCGCAGCCGCTCTCGCCGATCAGGGCCAGGCACTCCCCCGCCGCCGCGTCGAAGTGCGCGTCGGTGACGGCGGCGACGCGGCGCCCGCCCGGCATGAGGAAGCGCACCGACAGGCCGCGCACGGACAGCACCGTCACAGCATCAGCTCCGATCGGCGGCGTGGGTTGATCCGCTCCCGCCAGGCTCCGGCGAGGCCGGCGACGGCGAGGGTGGGGACGATGAGGAACAGGCCGGGGAAGAGGGTCGGCCACCACTGTCCGGCGAGCAGCGAGCCGCGGGCGTTCTGGATGAGGTTGCCGAGGCTCGCCAGGTGGGACGGCAGGCCGAGTCCGAGGAAGGACAGGGCGGACTCGTGCCACATGGCGTGCGGCACCATCAGTACGGCGGCCAGCGCGGCCTGGGGCAGTACGGCGGGCAGCAGATGGCGTACCGCGATGCGCAGCCTCGACGCGCCGCCGGAGAGCGCCGCGTCGATGTAGGGGCGGGAGCGCAGGGACAGCACCTCGGCGCGGACGATCCGGGCGGTCGACAGCCAGTGGGTGAGGCCGACCGAGACCACCACCGGCCAGACGCCGGGGCGGAACATGGCGACGACGAAGATGCCGAGGAGCAGGTGCGGGACGGACGAGAAGGTGTCGATCAGCCGCATGATGCCCCGGTCGGCCCAGCCGCCCAGCGCTCCGGCCGTGGCGCCGACGGCCGTGCCGATCACGGTCGCCGTCAGGGCCGCGGTCACGCCGACGAGCAGGGAGACGCGCAGGCCGTGGACACAGCGCAGCAGCAGGTCGCGCCCCACGTCGTCGGTGCCGAACGGGTGCGCCCAGGACGGCGGTTGGAGCTTGGCGGCCAAGTCGACGGCCTGCTGGTCGAGTTGGACCAGCGGCGGGACGAGCAAAACCGCGAGGACCGTCGCGGCGACGATCGTCACGGAGGCGGCCACCCGGACGGTGCGGGCGGAGCGGCGGCGGGTGCCGCACGAGCGCCATTCGGTCTCGACTGCCGTGTCAGCCATGGGAGTCGGCTCCCTCGGTCGTGGGAGTCGGGGAGTCACATCTCACTGAGTTTCACCCTCGGGTCGAAGAGTCCGTAGAGCAGGTCCGCGAGCAGGTTCCCGGCGAGGACGGCGACGGCGGCCAGCGCGGTGAGGGCGGCGAGGAGCGGGAAGTCGACGGCGGTGGCCGCCTCCACCGTGGCCGCCGCGATACCGGGCCAGCTGAAGACGGTCTCCACCAGCAGGGCGCCGGTGATGAGTTCGGGCAGGCGGGAGCCGATCAGTGTGAGGACCGGGAGCAGTCCGGAGCGCAGGGCGTGGCCGAGCAGGACGGTGTGTTCGCTCAGCCCGCGGGCCCGGGCGCCGCGTACCGGGTCCTCCGTCAGGGCGTCGGCGACGCCCTGACGGACGTACAGGACGAACCACGGGAGCTGGGAGACCGCGAGGACGCCGGCGGGCAGCACGAGGTGGCTCACCACCTGGCCGGCGGTGACCTGTTCGGTCGCGGTGTCGGTCAGGCCGCCCGCCGGCAGGAGGTCCAGCCGGAGGGCGAACAGCCAGATGGCGAGCAGGGCGGTCCAGAACACCGGGGCGGCCGATAGGGCGTAGGCGAGCGAGGTGACCGTACGGTCGAGCCAACCGCCCTGGCGACGGGCGGCGAGCACCCCGAGCAGGGTGCCGCCGAGGACGGCCGCGGCGAACGCGACCGTGCACAGCAGCGTGGACCACAGCAGGCGTTCGCCGATCACCTCGGCCACCGGCTGGCGCATCACGCTGGACTGGCCGAGGTCGCCGGTGAGCGCGGAGGTCAGCCAGTCCCACCAGCGTTCGGCGAAGGGCCGGTCCACCCCGAGATTGGTGCGGAGCCGGTCCAGGGTCTCGCGGTCGGCGCCGAGGGCGGCGGTGCCCGCGTAGGCCCGTACCGGGTCGAAGGGGGAGGCGGCGGCGATCGCGAACATGCCGAAGGTGACGACCAGCAGGACCGGGGCGGCGAACAGGGACCGCCGCCCGGCGAGCCGGGCCATGGCGCCCCAGGGCGGTCGGCTCACTGCTCGGGCCGCCAGTCCTCGACGTTCCACCAGGGGCCGCTGGCGAATCCGTGCTCGTGCGGCTCCAGTTGGGTGGTCAGTCCCTGCCAGCGGTCGGCGAGGACGTAGACGTGGTCGATGTGGGTGAGGAAGGTGTAGCCGGGGTCCTTCACCAGCTCCCGCTGGATCGTGTCGTACGCCGCCTTGCGCGTCTGTTCGTCCTGGCTGCGGCGGCCGGCGTCGAGGGCCTTGTCCACGGCGGGGTTGTCGTAGTGGCCCATGTTGTTGAAGCCGTCTCCGGCGAGTGAGGAGTGCAGGAGCGTGTAGAGGCCGAAGTCGGGGTCGCCGGTGCTGCCGCCGCCTGCGAGGACCGCGTCGTCCTTCATCCGCGGTTCGATGACCTCCCAGGTGGCGCTCTCGGCCTTGACGTCGATACCGGCCTTCTTGGCATCGGAGGCGTACGCGAGGGCGTGGTCCTGGCGGACCTTGTCGCCGGAGGGGTAGAGGAGGGTGAAGGCGGCCCGTCGGCCGTTCCTGGCCCGGATGCCGTCCGCGCCTTCCCGCCAGCCGGCCCGGTCCAGGATGCGCTCGGCCCCGCTCAGGTCCTGGGGGTGTTCGATGCCCTTCGCGAACCACGGGTCGTCGACGGGCAGCGGTCCGTAGGCCGGGCGGCCCGCGCCGTCGAGGATGCCGGCCGTCATGGCCTCGCGGTCCACCGCGGCGTCCAGGGCCCGGCGGATCGCCCGGTCGCCGGTGACCTCGTTCCCCGTGGGGAGGGTGACCGTGCGGAAGTCGTAGGACCTGGCCTCGTAGGTCCTGAAGTCACGGGACTTCGTGCCGCTGTCGTTCCTGTGGGCGGCGGCGAGGTTGGGCGGCAGGACCGCGCCGTCCAGGTCGCCGGAGCGCAGCCGGGTGGCGCGTACGTCGTCGTCCTCGACGACGGCCATGGTGACCGTCCTCACCTTCGGGGCCCCGCCCCAGTACCGGGGGTTGGCCTTGAAGGTGAGCTTCTCGCCCTTGCTCCAGGCGGAGAGGACGTACGGGCCGGTGCCGACCGGCTCGGTGTTGAAGGAGCCGGTGTTGGGGTCCTGGCCGCCGGCCACGTGCTCGGGGACGACGGGCAGGACCGTGCGGCCGGCGAAGGGCGCGTAGGGGTACTTGAGCGTGAAGACGACCTTGCCGTCACCGTCGGCCCGCACCTCCTCGACGGCGTCGAGTTCGCTGCGGGAGGTGTTGTTGGTCTTCTCGTCGAGGACGGTCTCGTAGGTGAAGACCACGTCGGCGGCGGTGAGCGGCTCGCCGTCGCTGAACTCGACCCCGTCGCGCAGGGTGTAGGTGTAGGTCAGGCCGTTGTCGCCCACCGTGGGCAGTGCCTTCGCCAGCGCGGGCACGAGCTTCAGGTCGGCGTCCCGGGCGAGCAGCCCGTCGAAGATCTTGGAGTTGCCGTCCTTGCCGTAGCCGAGCAGGGGGCTGAGGGTGTCCGGCTCCGAGGCCACCCCGATCACCACCGAGTCGGCGGACCCGCCGTCGCCGGGCCCGCCACCGGGCGCCGAGCACGCGGCGGCCCCGCAGGTCATCGCCGCGGCGACGACTGTGCCGCGTATCCATCGGGTCGTCATGAACCCACCCCTTGTTGCAGTCAGAATGCTCTTGCGCATCACATGCAACTGGGGGATACCCAGGACGATCGCACATCAGTCCACGACCTGCGCCGCCGGTGGCGTTCGCTCCACCGGCGGCGCAGGTGCACGCGGGGCCGCTTTTCACGTCGTGTCTCGTACGCGCCCGCACGGGGCGCGGGTCACACGGCCCGGACCGGGTGACGGACGACCGCGTCGAAGAGATAGCCCTGCGTGTTGTGGACGGTGGTCTCCGGCTGGGTGCGGCCCGTGGTGTCCGTCGCGCGGGCCAGGAGCGTGTACGCGCCCGGGGCCGCCGGACGCCAGTCGGCGGACCAGCGGACCCAGTCGGCGCGGCGCGGGGCGTCGTGCAGGCGGGCGCGCCGCCAGCTCGCACCGCCGTCGGTGCTCACGTCGACGCGCGCCACCTCGCCCGCGCCCGACCACGAGCGGCCGGTGAGACGGTGCTCGGCGGCGGCCTCCAGGCTCGCGTTCCACGGGAGTTCGAAGGCGGACTTGAGGGTCTGACGGGTGAGCGGCGCACTGCCTCCCGCCGGGTAGGCGTCGCCGAACAGCCGGTAGAAGTCGGTGTTCCACGGGGAGTACAGCGGCTGGGCGGATACCTCGATGTCGCCGACCCACTTGATCGACGCGATCCCGACCCAGGACGGCACGAGGACCCGCACGGGGCCGCCGTGGTCCGGCGGGAGCGGCTCACCGTTCATCTCGTACGCGAGCAGCACGTCGTCCAGGGCCTTCGACACGGGCAGCGGGCGGCGGACCCGGCCGAGGTTCGTACCGTCCGCCGTGACGTAGTCGGCGTCCAGGCCGCGCGGCAGGACGTCCACGGCGCCGCGGCTCAGCCCGGCGCGGCGCAGCACCTCGCCGAGCCGTACCCCGCGCCAGCGGGCCGCGCCGATCGCTCCCAGGGTCCACGCCGTGCCGGACACGGTCTGGCCCTGCTGGGTCGTGAAGAAGCTGCGGCCGTTGCCCGCGCACTCCACGAACGCGCTGCGGGTGGTGGCGGGCAGCCGCTTCAGGTCGTCGAGCGTGAACGCGGCGCCGCCGCCGGCCAGTCCGTCTCCCCAGACGGTGACGCTCCAGGTGTTCGCGTCCAGGACGGGGGTGGCGGTGTGGTTGCGGACGAAGAAGCGGTCCGTGGGGGTGTGGTGGCCGGTGCCCGCCAGTGCCTCGAACCTGGTCTCGGCGTTCGTACCGCGGGAGACGAACCAGTCGTCGGGGAGGGGCTTGACTATCCCGGGGACGGCGGCGGCCGAAGCGCTGCCGGTGGCTCCGGCGGCGGAACCGGCAGCGGAACCGGCGGTGGTTCCGGAAGCGGCGAGGGCCGGTGCGGCGAAAGCGGTGGTGGCCGCGGTGGCCGCGGTGGTGAGTCCGGCGGCGGCCAGCAGCCGGAGCATGTCGCGCCGCTCGATACCGTCGGCCCGGGCTTCGCCCGCCAGCCACTGACGGAGTCTGCGCCGGTCGTAGACGGCCTCTTCGTGCGATGCGGATTCGGTACGGGCCATGGGTGGGCTCCTGCCTCTCGGGGGTTCACGAGCGTGCGTACGGAGGAAGTGGGCGGGGCGGGGTGCGGATACGGGTCCGGTGCGACGACGGGTCCGGAACCGGTCCGGGTACGGCAAGGCACGCCGGGACCCGGGGGTGCCTGGAGGGTGCGTCGAAGTGGTGCGTCGGGGTGGTGCGGCCGGGTGCCGTGACGAGCTCGGCGGAGGTTCGCCGACGGTCAGCGCGCCGGGGCCACGGGTTCGGTGAGGATCAACAACAGCCGTGCGGCGTACGCACACGGAACCGCGGGGCGGGGCGGCATCGGCTGAGGATCATGGGCGCCATGGTACGAGCCCGCGCGCCGACTCGCCGGTGATTCGCGGGAGTCGGGGCGCGCTCAGACGTCGGTCGGCGATCCCAGGCCGGTGAGGGCGCCGACCGGATCCAGGTCGGGGGTGCCGCGGGGCCACCAGTCGTCATGGCCCGGTTCCGACTCGTACGCGTACCAGAGGCCGTCGTGGCCCAGGCGGAGCTGTATGTGGCCGTGCGGGTGGGTGAGGTGGTTGTGCCAGGGCCGGAAGGCGGGGAAGTCGGCCGCGAGGAGGAGCGGGCGGGCCCGGTCGAAACGGCCCGCCGGAGGGTCCCATGCCTCTTCGAGGACGGCGAGCCCTTCGAGCCCGCCCTGGCGCCACGCGGCGACCGCGCGGGCCAGGTCTCCCGGGGTGCGGCGCGCGGCGGTGGCCAGGCCCGCGTAGAGGGCGCGGGTGGTGGCGGTGAGGCCGGAACCCGGGCGGGTGGCGGCGAGCCGGACGGCATCCTGCCAGAGCGTCAGACCGCCGAGGGGGTCGCGGCCGGTGGTGAGCAGGGCGTGCGCGCGGGCGGCGGCGTCGGTGGCCAACTGGTCCAGCGCGAACGGGTCGGGGCCGCCGGGCGACGCCGGGTAGGCCGGGGGCTGCTGCGGATGCGCGGGCGGCGGCAGCGGGGCCGGCAGCGGCGCCCGTACGCGGCGCTCGACCGCCTCGCGCGCCAGGACTCCGGGCAGCGCCGGTTCCTCGGCGGCGCGGGCCGAGCGGGCGGCCAGGGTGGCGTTGCGCCGGGACAGTTCGTCCAGCAGTTCGCGCTCGCCCCGGCCGCGCATCAGGAGGAGGACGAACGGGTCCTCGTCCAGCAGTCGCGCGGTCTGATAGCAGAGGGCTGCCGCGTGTTTGCAGGGGTGGCCGGAGTCGGGGCAACTGCAGCGCGGGACGAGGTCGCCGGGGCCGGGGAGCAGTTCCACCCCGCTGTCGGCGAGGGCCTGGGGCAGTTCCTTGTCGAGCAACGCGGCGATGTGGGCCGGGCGTTCGGCGGCGGCGTCGAGAAAGCGTTCCCAGTCGTCGTCCGAGAGCGTACGCATCCTGATCTGTACGCGGTACGGCCGCGGGCGGCTCCCGTGGACGTAGGCGAGCACGAGCCCCGGCGTGACCGTGACGGCGTCGACGTGTCCCTGCCCCGCGTACGCCTTGCCCCGTCCGAGCCGTGCCGCGTCGAGCGCCATCTCCTCCAGCGCGGCGACCCACGCGTTCCCCCACCACGTCTCGGCGAACCCGCCCTCGCGCCGCACCCGCGCCGGCGGCGGAAACGTACGCCGCAGCTCACCGTCCCGAGCGGGAGCGCCCATGGAACGACCGGCCCCCGGGGCGCTGCGCTGTGCGGGGGCCGGAGCGGGGGCGGGGGCGGGGGCTGAGGAGCGGCCGGCAGCGGGGACGGCACCCGGGTCGGGGGAGGTGTCGAAAGTGGCGTGGGGGCCGGGGGCGGCGTAGGGGCCGGGGGCGACCTCGGCGTGCGGGATGCGGTCGCCGCCGGGCCCGGCGGCGGCTGAGGCGGGGAGACCGGTCCCCGCGTCGGCGGCACCGGCTTCCCTGCCGGCGGCAGCTTTACTGCCGGCGCCCGCACCCGCGCCGGTACCCGCGCTTGTGCCGGTGTCCGTACCGGTGTCGCTGCCCGTACTTGTGCCGGTGCCCGTGCTCGTGCCGGGGGCTGTGCCGCTGCCCGCGCTCGTGCCAGTACCGGTGCCGGTGGTCGCGCTTGTGGCGGTATCCGTATCGGTGCCGGTACCTGTACCGGTGCCGGTGGTCGCGCTTGTGCCGGTATCCGTACCGGTACCGCTGCCCGCGCGCATGCCGGTGTCCGTGCCCGAATGCGGCGCCGGGCTCGTGGTGCTCGGCTCAGGGTCGGATTCGTCCGCCCGCTCTTCCCTCTCCAGTCGGGACGACAGGTCGAGCGTGTTGCCCAGCAGTGCGGCCAGCTCCCGGACCTGGGCCGCCGCCTCGCGGCCCGGCGCGGCGGAACGAGCGCGAGCACCGGGGGCCGCGGACTCGGCGCCCCCGCGCCGCTTCCTGGCGGCCCCGACTCCCCTGCCCTGCGCGGCGGTTCGCTCCCTCTCCGCCTTCTCCGCCTTCTCCGCCTGGCTGCGTGCGGCTCGCAGGGCCTCTCGGGCCACGTCGCCGGGGCGCGCGGGGCCGGAGGAAGCGCCGGGCCGGTCGCGCACCGGCGGCTCGGGGGCCGCGTCCGCCTCATCGGGCCGACTGTCCGCCGACGTCGGCTCCTGCGCCTGCGCCTGCGCCTGCGCCGACGGTACGGGGGCCGCGTCGGGCGGTCCCGCCACCGTCGCGTCGGCGGCCGGAGCCGGGTTCTCCTGCACGGGCTTCTCGGCGGCGGCCCGTCGCAGTGCCTCGCGCGCGATGTCCCCAGGCCGGGGTCCGGATGTCGGCCGGGGTCCGGACGCCGTGGGCCCCTCGGTGGCTCCCCGCCTCGGTTCGCCAGCCGCCGTGGAGGGCGCGACCGGCTCGTCGGAGCGCGGCTTGGCCGACTCGGCACCCGGGGTGCCCGCGTCCCCGCGCCGCGCGGCCCGCAGCGCGCGCCGGGCGGCGTCGGCGGGCCGCTCCTCGCCGGTCGGGGGACGCTCGTCCGCCGTACCCGGCTGATCCGTCGGAGACATCACGTGGACCTCCGCAGGGAGACCAGGTCGGACAGGTCGCGGTCGGTCAGCTCCGTCAGGGACGCCTCGCCGGAGCCGAGGATCGCGTCCGCCAGGGCCCGCTTGGAGGCGAGCATGTCGGCGATACGGTCCTCGACGGTGCCCTCGGTGATGAGGCGGTGCACCTGGACGGGCTGGGTCTGGCCGATGCGGTAGGCGCGGTCGGTGGCCTGTTCCTCGACGGCCGGGTTCCACCAGCGGTCGAAGTGGACGACGTGGCCCGCGCGGGTGAGGTTGAGACCGGTGCCGGCCGCCTTCAGGGACAGGATCAGGATGGGCGTCGCCCCGCTCTGGAACCGGTCCACCATGTGTTCGCGCTCCGGCACCGGCGTGCCCCCGTGGAGCAGTTCGACGGGGACCGCGCGCGCCGTGAGGTGGTTCGTGATGAGCCGGGCCATCCCCACGTACTGGGTGAAGACGAGCGCCGAGCCGTCCTCGGCGAGCAACGTGTCCAACAGCTCGTCGAGCAGGGCCAGTTTGCCGGAACGGGCGGCCTGCCGAGCCGCTCCCGAGCCGCTGGGGAGTCCGTCCGGCTCCTCCTTCAGATACAGCGCCGGGTGGTCGCAGATCTGCTTGAGCGCGGTGAGGAGCTTGAGGACGAGGCCTCGTCGGGCGATGCCCTGCGTGGTCTCGATGGCGAGCATCGACTCGCGGACCACGGCCTCGTACAGGGAGGCCTGTTCGCGGCTGAGGGGGACGGGGTGGTCCGTCTCCGTCTTGGGAGGGAGTTCGGGCACGATCCCCGGGTCGGACTTCTTGCGCCGGAGGAGGAAGGGCCGGATCAGCCGGGCGAGGCGGGCCACGGCCTCCTCGTCCTCGCCGTTCTCCACGGCGCGCGCGTGCCGGGCGCGGAACGACTTCAGCGGGCCGAGGAGCCCCGGGGTCGTCCAGTCGAGCAGGGCCCACAGCTCGGAGAGGTTGTTCTCCACCGGGGTGCCGCTCAGGGCGACCCTGGCCGGTGCGGAGATCGTCCGCAGGGCCTTGGCCGTCGCCGAGTACGGGTTCTTGACGTGCTGGGCCTCGTCCGCGACGACCATGCCCCAGGTCTGCTGGGCCAGCAGCGGTGCCGTCGACCGCATCGTCCCGTAGGTGGTCAGGACGAAGCCGCCCGCCGTGTCCGCCAGCGAACGGTCAGGTCCGTGGAAGCGGCGCACAGGCACGCCGGGGGCGAACCGCTCGATCTCCCGCTGCCAGTTGCCGAGCAGCGAGGCGGGGCAGATCACGAGGGTCGGCTCGGTGCGTGCGCGCTTCAGATGGAGGGCGATGACGGTGATGGTCTTGCCGAGTCCCATGTCGTCGGCGAGGCAGCCGCCCAGACCGAGCGAGGTCATGAGGTCGAGCCAGGCCAGTCCGCGCAGTTGGTAGTCCCGAAGGGTCGCCTTCAGGCCGGGGGGCGGTTCGGCGGGCCGCAGTCCGGCCGTCAGGCGGTCGCGCAGCGCGGCGAGCGCTCCGACGGGCACCGCTTCGACGCTCTCCCCGTCGACCTCCACGCTGCCGCTGAGCGCCGCGGAGAGGGCGTCGACCGGGTCGAGCAGGCCCAGTTCGCGTTTGCGGGCCTTGCGGACCAGCGCCGGGTCGACGAGCACCCACTGGTCCCGGAGCCGGACGACGGGGCGGTGTGCTTCGGCGAGGGCGTCCATCTCCGCCTCGCTGAGCGGGTCGCCGCCCAGGGCCAGCTGCCAGCGGAACTGGAGCAGCTCCTCGCTCTCGAAGAAGCCCGTCCCGTCCGTGGCCGAGCCGGGCGCGGGCCGCACGACCGCGGCGGCGCTCAGGTCCTGGGCGAGGTCGCGCGGCCAGTGCACGGCGACCCCGGCCGCGCCGAGGCGGGTGGCCGCCACCCCGAGCAGGTCCGACAGCTCGTCCTCGGACAGGGCCAGTACGTCGGGCACGTCCTGCGCGGACAGCCGGTCCAGGGGCGGCCAGACGCGGGCCGCGCGGCGCACGGCCAGTGCGGCGTCGACCTGGGCGCGCGGTCCGAATCCGTCGGCGGCGGTACCCGCCCACAGGGCCGCCGCGTCGACCACGAGGGTGGGGTCGGCGAGGCTGTGCACCTGGACGACGGCGGCGCCCGCCCGCCGCGCGTCCTCGCTGTCGTCGAACAGCTCGTACGCGGACAGGTCCAGGCGCAGGGAGATCCGTACCCCCGCGTCCATGCCGGCGGCGACCTCCGCCGCCCAGTCCTCGGCGCCCCGCAGGCGCTGGGCTCCGCTCGCGGCGAAGGGCAGCCCGGCGGCGTAGGGAGCGGCCGGGGTGCGGGGCAGGGCGTCGGCGACCGCGTCCAGGAAGGCACGGGTCAGGGCTTCCGGCTCGGGCAGCCTGAGCGGGCCGCGGCCCGGCAGGGGGACGGCGTGTCCCTCGTACGGAAGGGCCGCGGCGATCGCCCTGAGGTGGGCGATGTCGTCCGGGTCCAGGGGGCCGGCACGCCAGGCGTCGAATCCGTCGGGTGTCAGGCCGGGCAGCAGCCGGCCGCGCGCGACGAGCCGCAGCGCGTGCAGGGCGGCGGCTCCCCAGCAGGCCGTGGCGGGATGGGTGGCGGGGTCGTGCCGGGCCCGCACCAGCAGCGGCAGGGCGTCGGTGACGGGCAGCGTCAGCGCGGGCACCGACACCCGGCGTACCCCCGTCCCGTGCCGTCGTACGACCGTGATCTCGGTGTCCGGCGCTGGGACCGGGATCTCGCCGTCCGGGTCCCAGAAGGCCATCCGTCCGCCGCGGGGCAGCGCGGCGGGCAGGAACACGGCGGCCAGCCGCACGGACACCTCGGGCGCGGTGTCCGTATCGGTATGAGTGCCGGAGTCGGCACGCGTCTCCCCCACGATCATGCTCCCGGCCACCTCCCTCGCCACCCCGACGCCATTGACGGATCGATCGTCTTCGACTCTACGGGCCGGGTCTGACAACGCGGTCCGGCGACGGGGCGGGGCGGGGCGGCCAGGCGGGGTCAGGGCTGGTCAGGGCGTCGTTCTGGAGACCACGTAGACCATGGGATGGCCGGGCTTCGCCCAGTCCACGACGATGTGATGCGTGGGCGTCGGGTTCTTCCGCTCGTGGTTCAGGCCCGACCAGGGGCCGGGGCCGGTGAACTCCCAGCCTACGACCCGCCGGTCGCGTGCGCTGATGACGATGTCGTCCTTCTCCAGGGCGTCGAGGCTGGTCCCGATGGTCTTGAGGAACTTCTCCAGGCCCTCGTCGCTGGTGAGGAACTGGACGTAGAGCCGGCTGGTCTTCCAGTTGTTCGTCTCGTAGTACGCGACCTCGGCCGAGTAGCCCGGGATGGGCACCTGGTACAGGCGGCGCTGGACGCGGGAGGGCCAGCCCGGGGTGAGCCCGGTCGCCGAGTACTTCGCCTCCTTGTCCTTGCCGCTGTCCCGGCTCTGGTTGGCGGAGATCACCAGATAGCCGGCCGGGACTCCGATGAGCAGCACGATGATCAGCAGGGTCAGCGCGCGGCGGCGGATCCGGTGGCCCCGGTTCTCGGGCGGACGGGGCGGCTCGTCCGGGGGCGAGGCCTGGCGCGGCAGTGAGGCCGTCACAGCGTCTCCTGTGCCTCGCGGCGCGACTCGGCGTACCGCTCGTAGCGCTCGTACCGTTCGACGCGGCGCCGGTTGGCGCGGCGGAAGCGGCGGGCCACCAGCCGGGCGAGGTCCGCGGCGCCGACCATGCCGGCCTCGGGGCCGAGCTGGGCGCGGGCGATGCGGGCCTCGGGGCGGTAGCCGCGGCCGGTCAGCTGGCGTCGGAAGGCGTCGCGCGCGGGGCCGATCAGGAGGTCGTCGGCCGCGCTGACGCCGCCGCCGATGACGAAGCAGGAGGGGTCGAGTGCGGCCGCGAGGTTCGCGATGCCGACGCCGAGCCACTGGCCGATGTCCTGGAGCAGTTCGATGCACATCGCGTCGCCCTCACGGGCCAGCTCGGTGATCATCGGGCCGGTGATCTCGGCGATGTTGCCCTTGACGTGCTCGATGATCCCGTAGGCCACCGGGGAGTCGGCGGCGGCGAGTTCGCGGGCCTCGCGGACCAGGGCGTTGCCTGAGCTGTACTGCTCCCAGCAGCCGCGGTTGCCGCACGGGCAGCGGTGGCCGCCGGGCACGACCTGCATATGGCCGAACTCGCCCGCCACACCGAACTTGCCGCGCTTGACCTGCCCGTCCTCCAGGATGGCGCCACCGATACCGGTGCCGAGCGTGATCATGACGAGGTGGTCCTCGCCGCGGCCCGCGCCGAAGCGCCACTCCGCCCAGGCGGCGGTGTTGGCGTCGTTGTCGACCAGTACCGGGACGGCGAGGCGTCCGGCGATACGGTCCCTGAGGGGTTCGTTGCGCCACGACAGGTGGGGGGCGAACAGGACGCGGTTGCGGTCCGCGTCGACCCAGCCGGCCGCGCCGATGCCCACCGCGTGCACGTCGTGCCGGTCGGAGAGGTCCAGCACCAGTTCGACGATGGTGTCCTCGACGACCCTGGGGCTCTTGGACTTGTCGGGGGTCTCGGTGCGGACCTTCTCCAGGATGTTGCCATCCGCGTCCACGACGCCCGCCATCACCTTCGTACCGCCGATGTCGATGCCGACGGTGGGGACGCGCGGTGCCGTCAGGTGGGAGCGGCGCTCGCGTGTGCCCACGGTGCGCAGGGCGGTGGCACGGCGGGAGCCGATGGGGGCGCCCGCGGCTCTGGCGGAGCCGAGCGCCCTGGGCAGGGCGAGGTCGCGGTAGGTGCTCATCGCGCCGATTCTGCCCCACGTGGGGGTTTGGCCGCACGGCGGCGTCCCTCGCCGCGCTCCGGGTCGCCCCGGGCAGCCGCGGCCGTCCGTCCTTCGCGGGTTCGTCATGGCTGGTCGCGCGGTTCCGCGCGCCCCTGACGGGGCGCACTACGGGGTCGGCTTCTCCAGTTCGTGGCGCAAGGCGTCCAGTTCCGTGCCGCCCGCCATTTGGCGGGTCAGTTCGTCGAGGGTGATGTCGTCGCGCGTGTGGTTGCCGACCATCGTGCCTCGCTTGAGGAGGACGAAGCGGTTGCCGACGAGGTACGCGTGGTGGGGGTTGTGGGTGATCAGAACAACACCCAGACCCGCGTCACGTGCCGCGGCCACATATTTGAGGACCACACCGGACTGTTTGACGCCCAGGGCCGCGGTGGGCTCGTCGAGGACGAGGACCTTCGCGCCGAAGTGGACGGCCCGGGCGATCGCCACGCACTGGCGCTCGCCGCCGGAGAGAGTGCCGATGGGCTGGTCGACGTCCCGCAGGTCGATGCCCATGCGCAGCAGCTCCGCGTGGGTCGTGCGGCGCATCAGGTCGACGTCCAGGCGCTTGAAGGGGCCGGATCCCTTGCGGGGTTCGGAGCCGAGGAAGAAGTTCCGCCAGACCGGCATCAGGGGGACGACGGCGAGGTCCTGGTAGACCGTGGCGATGCCGTGGTCCAGGGCCTCCCGCGGGGACGCCGGGCGGGCGTCCTCGCCCTCGATGCGGAAGGTGCCCGCGTCGTGCTGGTGCAGCCCCGCGATGATCTTGATCAGGGTCGACTTGCCGGCGCCGTTGTCGCCGAGGACGCAGGTGATCTCCCCGGCGTGGACCTCCAGCGAGACGCCCTCCAGGGCGCGGATGTTGCCGTAGTACTTACTGACGTCGTCGAGTTCGACGAGGGGTGTGCGCCGAGCGGACGTCGTCGGGGTGGGCTGCGTCACGCCGTGGCCTCCGCGCGCTTGCGGACCCAGGCGTTCAGCAGGGTCGCGAGGAGCAGCATCGCTCCCAGGAAGAACTTGAACCAGTCGGGATTCCACTCGGCGAACACGATGCCCTTGTCGGTCATGCCGAAGATCAGCGCGCCGACCGCCGAGCCGACGGCGGAACCGTAGCCGCCGGTGATCAGACAGCCGCCGATGACGGCCGCGATGATGTATGTCAGTTCCTTGCCGACACCCTCGCCCGACTGCACGGCGTCGAAGGAGAAGAGCAGGTGCTGTCCGGCGATCCAGGCGGCGAAGGACACGCCCATGTAGAGGCCGATTTTGGTCGCGGCGACGGGGACGCCGACCGCGCGGGCCGCTTCTTTTCCGCCACCGACGGCGAAGATCCAGTTGCCGACGCGAGTACGCAGCAGGATCCAGGAGGCGAGGGCCACCAGGCCGATCCACCACAGGATGGTGACCTTGAAGTCGACGCCGCCGACGGTCAGGACGGACGCGAAGAGTGCCCTGGCGGAGGTGAAGCCCTCCATGTCGGCGATCGACTTGGTGGAGACGGTGCCGGTGATCAGCTTGGTGAAGCCGAGGTTCATCCCGGTCAGCATGAGGAAGGTGCCGAGCGTGATGATGAAGCTGGGCAGCTTGGTGCGGGTGAGCATGAAGCCGTTGAAGAAGCCGATCGCGAGGGTGACCAGCAGCGAGACCCCCACGCCCACCCAGACGTTCGCGGTCATCTGGTAGCTGAACATCGACGAGATCAGCGCGGACGACGTCACCATGACACCCGCGGAGAGGTCGAACTCGCCGCCGATCATCAGCAGGGCGACGGGCACCGCCATGATGCCGATCGTGGAGGCCGCGTACAGCACGGTGGTGAGCCCCGCGGCCCGGACGAAACCGTCCGCGATCAGCGCGAAGAAGAGGAAGACGGCGAGCGCGCCGACCACCGAGCCGAGTTCGGGCCGGCCCAGCAGCCTGCGCAGCGGCGAGGTCCGCAGCAGCCGGTCGTCCGCCGTGGAGGTCGCAGGGGGTGTGGGAGGCGTGGGAGCCGTCGCCGTCATCGTGTCCCCCGCTCCGCGTAGCTCTTCAGCTCGGCGGCCTGGTCCTTGGTGATGATCTGCGGCCCGGTGAGGACGGGCCGGCCGCCGCCGAGCGTGTCGGCGTTGTAGCGGTACAGCCAGAGCAGGTCCACGGCCTCGTACCCCTGGAGGTACGGCTGCTGGTCGACGGCGAAGCCGAGGGTGCCGTCCTTGAGGGAGGCGGCCACCTTGGCGTTCAGGTCGAAGGTGTCGATCTCGGCCTTGCTGCCCGCGTCCTCCTTGGCCTTGACCGCGGTGTCCGCGTAGGGCGCGCCGAGGGTGACGACGGCGTCCACGGACGGGTCGGCCTGGAGCTTGGCGCCGATGGTGGACTGGACGGCCGACATGTCGGTGCCCTCCACGTAGATGTTCCGTAGGGTGCCGTCGAAGGTCTTCTTCACACCCGCGCAGCGCTGCTCATGGCCGACATTGCCCTGTTCGTGGAGGACGCAGAGGGCCGTTTTCCGGCCACGCTCGTTCAGCTCGTCGCCGACGGCCTCGCCCGCGATCGTCTCGTCCTGGCCGACATGGGTGAGCGCGCCGAACTCCTTGGACTGCTCGGAGCCCGAGTTCACGGTGATCACGGGGATGCCGGCCTTCACGGCGCGCGCGACCGCGCTCTTCATCGCGTCGGGCTTGGCGAGCGTGACGACGATGCCGTCGACGCCCTTGTCCACGGCGGCGTCCACGAGCTGCGCCTGCTGCTGTCCCTCGTCGTCGTGGGAGTACAGGAACTTGATGTTGTCCTTGTCGGCCGCCTGCTGGGCGCCGTTCTGGACGATGTCCCAGAACGTGTCGCCGTCGCCCGAGTGGGTGATCATCGCGACGGTCCAGCGAGGCGTGCTCACCGCGCCCCCACCCTGGGCCGACGCCGCTTCGCGGGCGTCCTCGGCGCGCTTGCCGCCGGTGCTGCTGCACCCGGCCAGGGATGCGCCCAGCGCCCCTGCCACCGCGATGCTGACCCAGGTCCGAAACCGTGCCACGAGGCCGTGCCCTTCTTGCCATCCGATATATGGAACAACCAAGTATCGGATACGGAGTGAAGGATTCCGGACAGCGGGGCTGTCGGCACCGTCGCGTCAGCCTGTGCGCGGGCGTCCGGATGCGGCGCCGGGGCCCGTGGAGTCGTACCAGCTCAGGGGCGTACGAGCAGTTGGAACTCGAAGGAGTAGCGCGAGGCGCGGTAGGTGTGGGAGCCGAACTCGACGGCGCGGCCCGTGTCGTCGAAGGTGGTGCGCTGCATGGTGAGCAGCGGGGCGCCCGCGGACTCGTCGAGGCGCTCGGCCTCCGCGGCCGTGGCGGCCCGGGCGCCGACGGACTGGCGGGCGCTGTGCAGGGTGATGCCCGCGACCCGCATCAGCCGGTACAGCCCGGTGGCCTCCAGTTGCGCGCTGTCGAGGTCGAGCAGGCCGGGCGGCAGATGGTTGCAGAGGTACGCCATCGGGTCGCCGTGGGCCAGCCGCAGCCGCTCCACCCGGTGCACGTCGCTGCCCTCCGCCACCGACAGGGCCGCCGCGACCTCGGCCGTCGCCGGGACGACGGTGTTGACGAGGACGCGGGTCGCCGGGCGCTGGCCGGCCGCCTCCAGGTCGTCGTAGAGGCTGCTGAGCTCCAGGGGGCGCTTGACCTGGCTGTGGACGACCTGGGTGCCGACACCCCGGCGGCGTACGAGGAGGCCCTTGTCCACCAGGGACTGGATGGCCTGGCGGACCGTGGGCCGGGACAGGCCGAGACGTCCGGCGAGCTCGATCTCGTTGCCCAGCAGGCTGCCCGGGGTCAGGGCACCGCGCTCGATCGCCGCTTCGAGCTGCTGGGCCAGCTGGAAGTAGAGCGGGACCGGGCTGTTCCGGTCGACGCTGAGCTGGAGCGGCGTGGTCGGGTCCACATCTGGTTTGGGCACGGGCCCGAGCGTAGCTCCGGTGCATGTTGACGGGAAGTTGTGAGGTTCGATTGTCCGGACAAAGAGTTGACAGGGTGTAGGATTCGCCCTCAACTTTGTCCCATGCGCATCGGACTCATCGGGACGGGTCGTATCGGTACATTTCATGCGACCGCCCTCAGCCGCCACCGCGAGGTGGGCGGCTCCCTCATCGTCACGGACGCGGACCCCGTACGAGCACGTCGGCTCGCGGACCGCTTAGGTGCCACCGCGGCACCCGGCGTGGACGAGATCTTCACCTGGGGTGTGGACGCCGTGGTCATCACCGCGGCCACCTCGGCACACGGCGAACTGATCGGTCGGGCAGCCCGGGCCGGACTGCCCGTGTTCTGCGAGAAGCCCATAGCCCTCGACCTGACGGGCACCCTTACGGCCATCGCGGAGGTCGAGGCTGCCGGAACGATCCTGCAGATGGGGTTCCAGCGGCGCTTCGACTCCGGTTACGCGACCGCGCGCGAGGTGGTGCGCTCGGGGCAGCTCGGCCGGCTGCACACCGTGCGCGCGATGACCTCCGACCAGGCGCCGCCGCCGGCCGCGCATCTGCCGCTGTCCGGCGGGCTGTACCGGGACACGCTCGTGCACGACTTCGACATGCTGCGGTGGGTCACCGGGCGGGAGATCACCGAGGTCTACGCGATGGGGTCGGACGCCGGGCCCGCGATGTTCCGCGAGGCGGGCGACATCGACACGGCGGCGTGCGTCCTCACGCTGGACGACGGCACGCTCGCGACGGCCACGGCCACGCGGCTGAACGGTGCCGGGTACGACGTACGCATGGAGCTGGCCGGGGAGCTGGACCAGATCGGGGTCGGGCTCGACGACCGTACGCCGATCGCCTCGACGGAGCCGGCGGGGCCGCCCGCCGCGACCAAGCCGTGGACGGGGTTCCTGGAGCGGTTCGGGCCGGCGTACGAGGCGGAGCTGCACGCGTTCGTGGAGGTGGTGCGCGGGGAGCGGGCGAATCCGTGCGACGGGCGTGAGGCGTTGCACGCGTTGCGGATCGCGGAGGCGTGCGAGTTGTCGCGGCGCGGGCGGCGGTCGGTGCCGCTGTCGGAGATCCCGGGCGGCCGCGACTGACTGCCGTCGGGGGCGGGGAGCGCGCGGTCGGCTGCGGCAGCGTCGGGGCCGAATGCGCAGTTCCCCGCGCCCCTGAAAGCGGAGATCCCGGACGGCCGCGACCGACTGCCGTCGAGGCGGGGGGCGCGCGGTCGGCTGCGGCAGCGTCGGGGCCGAATGCGCGGTTCCCCGCGCCTCTGGGATCGGGGTCGGCGTCAGTGGTCGTCTGTTTCCAGGAGGCCCGCGTCGTAGGTGAGCAGGGCGATCTGGACGCGGTTGTTGAGGTCCAGCTTCGCCAGGATTCGGGAGACGTGTGTCTTGACCGTGGCCACGCTCATGAAGAGTCCCGCCGCGATCTCCGCGTTCGAACCGCCCCGCCCGACCGCCACGGCGACCTCGCGTTCGCGGTCGTTGAGCGCGGCGACCCGCGCACGGGCACGCGCACGCCGCGTGTCGGGCGCCGCGCCCGCGGCATGTTCCATCAACTGCCGCGTCACCGTGGGCGAGAGCACCGGATCACCCGCCGCGACCCGGCGCACCGCGTGCAGGATCTCCGCGGGCGGGGTGTCCTTCAGGACGAACCCCGCCGCACCCGCGCGCAGCGCCCGCAGCACCTGTTCGTCGGCGTGGAAGGTGGTGAGCACGATGACCTGGGGAGCGTCCTTCCGGCCCCTGAGCCGTTCCGTGGCGACCAGCCCGTCCACCGTCGGCATCCTGATGTCCATGAGGACGACGTCGGGGCGCGTGCGGTCCACGAGGGCCTCGACCTCGCTGCCGTCGGAGGCCTCGCCCACGATCTCCAGGTCGTCGGCGCCGCCCAGCATGAGGGAGAGGCCGGCTCTGACCAGCGGGTCGTCGTCGACGAGGAGCAGACGGATCGAAGTCATGCGCCCACCGTAGTGATACGTCACCCCCAGGGCAGCCACGCGTGCACGAGGAAGCCGCCGTCCCCCTCGGGGCCGTGGTCCAGGTGTCCGCCCGCGAGCACGGCCCGCTCCCTGAGGCCGATGAGCCCCTGACCGGAACCCGGGACATCAGGCACGTCGCCGGGCGGCGGCGGATTGCGTACGGAGATGGTGAGACCGGTGCCCGGGGCCCCGGTCACGGTGACCGTGACCTCCGCGCCGGGGGCGTGCTTACGGGCGTTGGTCAGGCACTCCTGGGCGATGCGGTACGTGGTGCGGCCCACCGAGGCGGGGACGGCCGCCGCGTCGACGACCCGGTTGTCGAGCGTGACCTTCATGTCGGCGTCCCGGCTCTCGGAGACCAGCCCCTCCAGAGCGCCGAACGTCGGCTGCGGCCGCCCGGACTCCTCGGCGTGGTCCCCGGAGGCGCGGAGCACCCCGATGATCTCGCGCAGGTCCTGAAGGGCGTCGTGCGCGCTCTCCCGGATCACCCCGGCGGCCCGCGCGACCTCCGCCCGGGGGGCGTCCGGGCGGATCTCCAGTGCTCCGGCGTGCACGCTGAGCAGGGTCAGCCGGTGGGCGAGGACGTCGTGCATCTCGCGCGCGATCGACTCCCGGGCCAGCCGCTGGGCCTGCTCGGCGCGCAGCGCCGCCTCGGTCTCGGCACGCCGTGCCCGGTCGCGCAGGCTCAGCATGAGCTGCCGCTTGGAGCGCGCGAGCATGCCCCAGCCGACCACTGCGAGGGTCAGCAGCACACCGAGGCCCACGATCACCGCGTACGGGAGATCGGAGTCGGGGCGCCACCAGAAGAAGAAGGGGATGAACACGAGCTGCACGCCGCCCGCCCAGGCGACGTACTTGAAGGGGCGGTGCACGGCGAGGGTGAACAGGGCGACGAGGCCCGCGCCGCCCGCGGTGTTGGAGACGAAGCAGACCGGCACCATCGCGAAGGCGAGGCCGACCGGCCAGCGCCGCCGGAGCCAGACGGCCGCGCAGGCGAGCGCGCCGAGCCACTGGTCGACGACCTCTAGGGCGTACGGGATGTTCGGGTCGCCGTCCGTCTGGTCCGCGCCGAGCAGGCCCACGCCGACGGCGATCAGGAAGCAGGCGAAGTCGACGGCCCAGTCCCGGGCGGTGCGCCGGGGGCGGCCCTTGCGGTCGGTGTGCTGCGGGTCGAGTTCCGAGGTGACGGCCGACGGCAGAAACCACCGGCGTACCGGGGGGTTCGGGGGCTTCGGCAGCGGCGCGATATCACTCACGGTGGGCAATCTACGCATCGACGCCCGCCGGTACCGCCCCCGTCGGCCGATCGTCTACCAAAGTCGCGGACACGTCAGACTTTCGGCGCGGTCCCCGTCGTCGTTCCGGGACTTCCGCCGTGCGCGGCGCGACCGGCGGCCGATGAATCCGCCGGGGCCGCGGGGCGAGCATCCTTGTATGAAGCAGGTTCTGGAGTTTCTCGGTGTGATCGCCTTCTTGCAGGGCGGGGTCGGTCTGGTCCACGAGTTCACCGGCTGGCTGCGTGGCTGGGGCCTCGTCCAGGGGCTCGGCTTCCTCGACGGCCGTGAGGTCTACGGGAGTGTCGCGCTGCTCGTGCTGTCGTTCGCGCTGTTCGCGGCGGCCGAGAGCCTGAAGTCCGGCTGAGGAGCTCGGCCTTGGGGTGACGTCGGGTGTGCCGGTGAGGTCCGTGTCCGTTCGCCGCCAGCGTTCCGGGAGCGTGGCCGCTGAGATGGACACATGACTTCGCAGACGACTGATCAGACCTCGGAGACGACAGCCCGGACCTCCCTGGCGACCGCCCGGCCGGCGCTCGGCGGAACCGTGGCCCTGGTGACCGGCGGCAGCCGCGGGATCGGTGCGGCGATCGCCGTACGGCTCGCCGAGGAGGGCGCCGATGTGGCGTTCACCTATGTGCGCGACAAGGAGGCGGCGGACCTGGTCGCGGGCCGGATCCGGGCGCTGGGGCGGCGGGCGCTCGTGCTGCGCGCGGATTCCGCCGACGCGGGAGAGGCGGCGGGTGCCGTGGACCGTGCCGTGGAGGAGTTCGGCGGCCTCGACATCCTGGTGAACAACGCGGGCGTCGGGCTGATCGGACCGCTGGAGACCCTCTCCCTCGCCGACATCGACCGGGTGCTCGCCGTGAACGTACGCGGTGTCTTCCTCACCTCCCAGGCGGCGGCCGGCCGGATGGGGCGCGGCGGGCGGATCATCACCATCGGGTCGTGCATGACGCAGCGGGTGCCGGGGGGCGGGAGCACGTTGTACTCCACCGGGAAGTCCGCGCTCATCGGGCTGACGAAGGCGCTCGCCCGGGAGTTGGGTGAGCGGGGGATCACGGTGAACATCGTTCATCCGGGGCCGGTGGACACGGACATGAATCCGGCCGACGGGGTCTATGCGGCGGGGCAGGCCGCTTTCACCGCGGTGGGGCGGTTCGGGACGGCCGCGGAGGTGGCTTCGGCGGTCGCGTATCTGGCGGGGGGTGAGGCCGGGTATGTGACGGGGGCGGAGTTCTCGGTGGATGGGGGGCATGCGGCCTGATCGGCGGGGGTTTTCGCCCCCGCCGCCCCTACCCGGTCCCGTCCCCCATGGGGGCTGCGCCCCCTCGCCCCCCGTATCGCGCTGCGCGCTCGTCCTCGGACGCCGGACGGGCTGGGAGACCGGCTATCCGCCGAGTTCCCGGTGGCGGGCCGACAGGCGTGCCGACCCCTCCTCCGTCAGTGAGCCGAACAGTCGCAGGCGCGATATCCCGCCGTCCGGATAGATGTCCACGCGTGCGTGCGTGCCGACGGCCGGGGTGGTGAGGACGAAGCGGTGGTTCGTGTCGGGCTGGAGGCGGGTTCGGGGCAGGGCCTCCGTCCATGCGCCGTCCGCGCCGTCGCGGACGGAGACCGACGCCCAGCCCGCCGCGTTGCCCTTCAGATACGCCGTGTCGATCTCGATCGCGCGGATCTCGGACCGGGCGACGAGCTGGTAGCGGATCCAGTCGTTGCCCTGGTCGCGGCGCCGCCGTGTCTCCCAGCCGTCGTCCATCTTGTGGGAGTGGCCGGGCTGGATGGTGTTGGTGGGGGGCGAGTAGAAGCGGTTTGAGGCGTCCTCGACGTGGCCGCCGTTCTCCAGGGCGACCACGTCGAAGGTGCCGAGGACGGACAGCCACCGCGGGTCCGGTACGACCTCGCCGTACACGCGAAGGCGCGCGATGCCCCCGTCGGGATGCTGGTTGACGCGGAGGTGGGTGATGCGCTGCTCGACGTCGACCGCGAACCCGTTGGCCGCGTGGCCGCCGACCTCCGTACGGGGTACGAGAGTTGTCCACTTGACGTCGTCCGCGAGGAGGTCCTCGGGGGACGGGGAGCCGGGTACCGAGGTCCCCTCGATGGACACCGCCTGCGGGTAGTTGCCGCGGAAGTGGGCGGTGTCGACGACGATGCCGTGGACGACTCCGGGGGCGCCGAGGCGGACGAGCGCCCAGTCGTGGTCGTCGGCCGTGGGCCAGGGATGCTCGGCGGAGGCACCGCGTCGGCGGCGGGTCTCCCAGCCGTCCATGACCTTGCCCTTGTGTCCGAAGCGCTCGGGGTCGAACTCGGCCGGCTCGGGCAGCAGCAGGTTCTCGCGGTGGGCGAAGAACTCGTCGTTGGCGGCGACGACCGCGGCGCCGAGCTGCCGGTCGGCGAGGTTGGCGTACCGGGTGAAGGGGAAGTCGGCGGTGCGGTGGTCCGCGTACGGGTCACCGCCTCCGTAGGGGTTCGCGTCGCCGGTGAAACGAGCCGGAGAGGGCTGCTGCTCGGTCACGTGATCAGGTCTTCCTTTCGGGGTCTGCCGCCGCGGGTGCGGGGCGGTTGTCGGGCGTCGGCGGGGGACTACCTCCGGCGGGACAGGAGTTGGCCTGCCGGGTCGGTGAACTCGCCCTCGGACAGCACGCGTTCACCGCGCAGCCAGGTGGAGCGGACCACCCCGTACAGGGTCCGGCCCGCGTACGCGGTGACGCGGTTGCGGTGCTGGAGCGCGGCCGGGTCGACGGTGAACGTCTCGTCGGGCGCCAGGACCGCGAAGTCGGCGTCGCGGCCCGCCGCGATGGCGCCCTTGCGGTCGTCGAGGCCGACCAGTTCCGCCGTGCTCGAAGACATCCAGCGGACCACGTCCTCCAGGCCGTGTCCGCGCCTGCGGGCCTCCGTCCAGACGGCCGACAGGCTGAGCTGGAGCCCGGAGATACCGCCCCACGCGGTCGCGAAGTCGTCGGTCTTCAGGTCAGCCGTCGACGGCGAGTGGTCGGTGACCACGCAGTCGATCGTGCCGTCGGCCAGCGCCTGCCACAGGAGGTCCTGGTTCGCGGCCTCCCGGATGGGCGGGCAGCACTTGAACTCGCTCGCCCCGTCCGGGACTTCCTCGGCGGTGAGCGTCAGATAGTGCGGACAGGTCTCCGCCGTGACCCGTACGCCCTCGCGCTTGGCCGCCGCTATCAGGGGGAGCGCGTCGCTGGACGACAGGTGCAGTACGTGGACGCGGGCGTCGAGGCGCGCGGCCTGGGCGATGAGGTTGCCGATGGCGGTGTTCTCGGCGTCGCGCGGGCGCGAGGCCAGGAAGTCGGCGTACTTGCGGCCGCTCTTCTGCGGGGCCGCGGCCAGGTGGTGCGGGTCCTCGGCGTGGACGATCAGCAGTCCGCCGAATCCGGCGATCTCCGCGAGGGACTGGGCGAGTTGGTCCTGGTCCAGCTCGGGGAACTCGTCGACGCCGGAGGGCGACAGGAACGCCTTGAAGCCGAAGACGCCCGCGTCGTGCAGGGGGCGCAGGTCCTTGACGTTGTCGGGCAGGGCGCCGCCCCAGAACCCGACGTCGATGTGCGCCTTGGAGCGGGCCACGTCCTTCTTGGTGCGGAGGTGGTCGACCGTCGTGGTCGGCGGAAGGGAGTTGAGGGGCATGTCGACCAGGGTCGTGATGCCGCCCGCCGCCGCGGCGCGCGTGGCGGTCCAGAAGCCCTCCCACTCCGTGCGGCCGGGATCGTTGACGTGTACGTGGGTGTCGACGAGTCCGGGCAGCAGGACGTCGTCTCCGAAGTCCTCCAGCCTTGCCCCGGCGGGCACCTCGGCGTCGTGCGCGAGCACGGCCGTGATCTTTCCCCCGGAGACGGCGACCGAGGCCGCGCGCATCCCTTCCGGAGTGATGACGCGCGTCGAGCGCAGGACCAGTTCGACCAAGCCGTCGTCGGACACCGGGACCCCTTTCCATGCCGGACGTCTCCTGCCGCCGTTAACTTCCACGTAACGGAATTCAACGTTCTGTTGAAGGAGTCTTCACTCCGCACCCCGTGCCGTCAAGGGTCGGCCTCGACCGGGCCGCGACCTCGACCCGCGCACGGCAGCCACTGGACGTTTCCACTAAGCGGAAATAGACTTCCGTAGAGCAGAACTTAATCACACGCAGCCGTGCAGTCAACCAACTGCCGGGTAGGCTTCCCACCTGCCTGCCCGTCTGAAAGGACCGCGCCCGTGCCGACGTCCAGCGCAAGCGACGCCTCCGCCGAGGTCGCCACCAAGCCGGCTGCCGCCAGCGGTGGCGTCCAGTCCCTAGAGCGCGCCTTCGACCTGCTGGAGCGGATGGCGGACGCGGGCGGCGAGGTCGGGCTGAGCGAACTCTCCGCGAGCAGCGGGCTGCCGCTGCCCACCATCCACCGCCTCATGCGCACGCTCGTGGTCTGCGGTTACGTACGCCAGCAGACCAATCGGCGCTACGCGCTCGGTCCGCGCCTGATCCGGCTCGGCGAGTCGGCGTCCCGGCTGCTCGGCACCTGGGCCCGCCCCTATCTGGCCCGCCTGGTCGAGGAGACCGGCGAGACGGCGAACATGGCGCTGCTCGACGGCGACGAGATCGTCTATGTGGCGCAGGTGCCGTCGAAGCACTCGATGCGGATGTTCACCGAGGTGGGCCGCCGGGTGCTGCCGCACTCCACCGGTGTCGGCAAGGCCCTGCTGGCCCACGTCCCGGACGGCGAGGTGCGCGCCCTGCTGTCCCGTACGGGGATGCCCGCCGCGACGGACAAGACCATCACGACACCGGACGGCTTCCTGAGCGCGCTCGAAGAGGTGCGCCGGGCGGGTTACGCGGTGGACGACAACGAGCAGGAGATCGGGGTCCGCTGCCTCGCGGTCTCCGTCCCCAACTCCCCCACGGCCGCGGCCATCTCGATCTCAGGCCCGGCGGGCCGTGTCACGGAGACGGCCACGGACCGCATCGTGCCGGTACTGCAACAGGTCGCACTGGAACTGTCGGAGGCCCTGGCCAACTCAGGCCCGGCAACCTGAGCCCACCCTCTCCGGCCCGGCGGCCGATCCCGCCCGCCGCGCCCCGGCAACCCGAGCCCGCCCCTTCCGGCCCTGCCGCCTGAGCCCCGGCGTCCGAGCCCCCCGTCGCGACCCGGCGGTTCGAGCCCGCCCCGTCGCGGCCCGGCGGCCCGAGGCCACCCCCTTTCGGCGCGGTGGCCCGAGCCTGGCCCTCGCGGTCCGGCGCGGCCTGAGCCCGCCCTCCGCGGGCCGCCCACCGGCGCGGGAGTCGCCCGGCACAGCAAGGGCGCGGGCTCTCAGCCTCGCGGGGGCTCTCCGAAGAGGTCGACCGCGGTGCGTACCGCGGCGAGTCCCGTGGTCAGGGCGCTGACCGAGCCGATGGAGCCGGCGACCAGCAGGAGCGAGCGGCGCAGGCGCGGGATCTCGGGGATGCCGCTGACGGCCATCGCGGCGAGCGCCGCGAGTTCGTCCTCCGCGATGCCGCGGTCGGGGAACTCGGCCGGCAGCGCGGCCAGTTCGCGGCGCAGTCTGGACACGGCGGTCCGCAGCTCCGCCACTCTCGGATCCTCGTCGCTGCCGGTCACTGACCTCTGTCCCAAGCTCCGCAACACAGCTCTCCCCCTGGCGTGCCGCCCGCCGCCCGGCGCGCGACCTCGTCTCTCCCGCCCGACCGCCCCGTGGCGTTGGTCGGGCGCCGGGGACGCGGGCAAGTAAACGCCACCCGGTGCGGTGGACGCCACTCCACGGACCGAAATTCAGACCCCGGACATCCTTCCCTCGCCCACCGGTCAGGTATGCAGGAGGGATGACGGAAAACGACGGCCTGGTGGCCGGACTGCTGCTCGCCGCGGGCGGCGGCCGGCGCCTCGGCGGACGACCCAAGGCGCTCCTCGAACACCGGGGCCGCCCCTTGGTGGAGTACGCGGCCGGGGTCCTGCGCGACGCCGGCTGCACCCGCGTCCACGTGGTGCTGGGGGCGGCGGCCGACGCCGTACGGGAGCGGGCCGACCTGCCCGGCTGCGTACTGGTGGACAACCCCGAGTGGGAGGAGGGCATGGGGTCCTCGCTGCGGGCCGGGCTGGAGTCGCTGCGGGGTACGGGGGCGGGAGCCGCCCTGGTGTCCCTGGTCGACCAGCCGGGCATCGGGCCGGAGGCGACGGCCCGGCTCCTCGCCGCCCACCGCTCCCCCGCGACGCTCGCCGCGGCCTCGTACGAGGGGAAGCGGGGCCACCCCGTCCTGCTCGGCGCCGACCACTGGGCGGGCATCGCCGCGACTGCGACCGGCGACCAGGGGGCACGCGCCTATCTGAAGGCGCACGCGGACGCGATCACCCTCGTCGAGTGCGCGGACGTGGCACAGCCCTACGACATCGACACGGCGGCGGACCTCGCCCGGTACCTACAGTGAGCGAGGTGGCACCGAGCGCCACATTGTCTCGATCCGGAGAGTCTCGACATCAACAAAACATTGAACTTCCACCATGAGGAAACTAGTATCCACTGTTCAGAAGCGCCCGACCTCTTCACGGGCGCCCACCGCCGCAACCGGTCGACTGGCACCCGGTGCCACGTTCGCTGAAGGAAGTGACAGCTCATGTCCGCACCAGCGCCGTCCCCGCTGGCCATCGTCGACGCCGAGCCCCTGCCCCGGCAGGAGGAGGTCCTCACCGAGGAGGCCCTCGCCTTCGTCGCCGAGTTGCACCGGCGGTTCACCCCCAGGCGTGACGAGCTGCTGGCCCGTCGCGCCGAGCGCCGCGCCGAGATCGCCCGTACCTCCACGCTCGACTTCCTCCCGGAGACCGCCGCCGTCCGCGCGGACGACTCCTGGCGGGTGGCCCCCTCGCCGGAGGCCCTGAACGACCGCCGCGTGGAGATCACCGGTCCCACCGACCGCAAGATGACCATCAACGCCCTCAACTCGGGCGCCAAGGTGTGGCTCGCGGACTTCGAGGACGCCTCCGCGCCGACCTGGGAGAACGTGGTCCTCGGCCAGATCAACCTGATCGACGCCTACACCCGCTCCATCGACTTCACGGACGAGCGCACCGGCAAGTCGTACGCCCTCAGGAAGCCCGAGGAGCTGGCGACGGTCGTGACACGCCCGCGCGGCTGGCACCTGAACGAGCGCCACCTCGTCGACGCCGACGGCACCCCGGTCCCGGGCGCGCTCGTCGACTTCGGCCTGTACTTCTTCCACAACGCCCAGCGCCTGATCGACCTCGGCAAGGGCCCGTACTTCTACCTGCCCAAGACGGAGTCGCACCTCGAAGCCCGCCTCTGGAACGAGGTGTTCGTCTTCGCGCAGGACTACGTGGGCATCCCGCAGGGCACCGTCCGCGCGACCGTCCTGATCGAGACGATCACGGCGGCGTACGAGATGGAGGAGATCCTCTACGAACTCCGCGACCACGCCTCGGGGTTGAACGCGGGCCGCTGGGACTACCTCTTCTCCATCGTCAAGAACTTCCGTGACGGCGGGCGCAAGTTCGTCCTGCCGGACCGCAACGCGGTGACGATGACGGCCCCGTTCATGCGCGCGTACACCGAACTGCTCGTCCGCACCTGCCACAAGCGCGGCGCCCACGCGATCGGCGGCATGGCCGCGTTCATCCCCTCGCGGCGCGACGAAGAGGTCAACAAGGTCGCGTTCGAGAAGGTCAAGGCCGACAAGGACCGCGAGGCGGGCGACGGCTTCGACGGCTCCTGGGTGGCCCACCCGGACCTCGTGCCGATCGCGATGGCCTCCTTCGACGCCGTGCTCGGCGACCGGCCGAACCAGAAGGACCGGCTGCGCGAGGACGTCGACGTGAAGGCCGCCGACCTCATCGCCGTCGACTCCCTCGACGCCCGGCCCACGTACGACGGACTGGTCAACGCCGTCCAGGTCGGCATCCGGTACATCGAGGCCTGGCTGCGCGGGCTCGGTGCCGTCGCGATCTTCAACCTGATGGAGGACGCGGCCACCGCGGAGATCTCGCGCTCGCAGATCTGGCAGTGGATCAACGCGGGCGTCGAGTTCGAGCACGACGGTAAGACCGTGCGGGCGACGCCCGAGCTGGCCCGCGAGATCGCGGCCCGGGACCTGGCGGACATCCGCGCCGAGATCGGCGAGGAGGCCTTCGCGGCCGGCCGCTGGCAGCAGGCCCACGACCTGCTGCTGACGGTCGCGCTCGACGGGGACTACGCGGACTTCCTCACGCTGCCGGCGTACGAGCAGCTGACCGGCTGAGCAGCGGTACGCGGGACAGGCTCTACCTCTCCGAGTGGCCCAGGGATTTCTCCGGGGCCACTCGGTCGCGTACCAGGCGCTTCACGGCCGTCGGCTCGGGGAAGCCCTGCTCGCGGCGGTCCCAGACCACCTCGTCGTCGACGCGTACGACGAAGACGCCGCCGGTACCGGGCTTGAGCGCCAGCTCGGTCAGCTCCTGCTCGAAGGTGGTGAGGAGTTCCTGGGCGAGCCAGGAGGCCCGGGGCAGCCAGCGGCACTGGGTGCAGTACTCGATCTGCACGCGGTGCGCCCGCCCGGCCGGAGCAGAGGGCGCGGCGGGTGTGTCGTCCGTGGGCTGGGTGTCGTCCGTGGTCATCCGAGGTGTACCGACCAATCCTGTTCCGCCGCCGGTTTGCCGTGCAGGTCGGGGACCCGCTTCAGCCAGTTCGGCCGGCCCTGCTGGGTCTTCGCGGCCCGGCGGGCGTCCTCGTCCGCGAGCTGTTCCCGGGTGGGGAAGTCGGTGGGCAGCCAGGCCGCGGAGGCCCTGGCCCGGGCGAGGAGGTAGCCGACGTACGCCTCGCGGACCTCGTCGGGCGTGGCGAACCCCGGCTCGTCGGCGAGCCAGGCGTCGGGCACCTCGGCCGTGATCGCGCGCAGCAGTTCCTCCGTCACCCGGGGCGCCAGTTCGGCGTCCGCCGCGCGGGTGTCGGGGGTGTGGCCGCCGAGCGCGTGCTGCCGGAAGTCGTACGCCTTCCGCGGGTCCGACTTCTCCGGGGCCGACGCGTCCCAGCGGTGGTGGAACACCAGCGCGGCCCCGTGGTCGATCAGCCACAGCTTCGGGGGTGCGACGCCGAGCGTGGGCCAGATCATCAGGTTCGAGCTGTGCGTCGTGCGGTCCACGTTGACGGTGAGGGCGTCCAGCCAGACGATCCGGCCGGCCTCCAGGGGATCGACGTCGAACGCCGCCGCCACCTCGGGGGTGAAGTCCCGGGCGCCCGACAGATAGTCCATGCCGAGGTTGACGCCCGCGCTGGCCCTCAGCAGGTCCTGGACCTCCTGGTGGGGTTCGTGCGCGGCGATCGCCGGATCGAAGTCCACGAGCACCAGCTCGGGGAACCGCAGCCCCAGAGCGCGCGCCAGTTCGCCCACGATCACCTCGGCGACCAGCGCCTTGCGGCCCTGCGCCGAGCCCGTGAACTTCACGACGTACGTCCCCAGGTCGTCGGCCTCGACGACTCCGGGCACGGAGCCGCCCGCCCGCAGCGGGGTCACGTATCGGTCGGCGGTCACTTGGCGCAGCACACCCGCCACTGTAATTCAGCCGCCCGCGGTCCCCGTCAGGCGTCTCGGGCGTCAGCCGCGCGCAGGGGGTTCGGTACGGGCCGGTAGCGGGCGGCGGCGCCGTCCGCACCGGTCCAGCGCAGCAGCAGGTTCGTCTTGCCCGGCAGGGTCGGGGACCGCAGGAGGTCCGCCACCTCGGGCAGCTCCTGGGTGTACCGCGCGAGCTCCCGGCGGACGGGCTCCCAGGGGTCGAGCCGCGGATACCGCTCGCGCAGGGCGTCCGCGATCTCCAGCAGGTTGTTCACGACCAGGCAGTACACCAGCCGCTCCCACCCGGCCGCCCGCGTCACGTCCGCCAGCAGCTTCACCCCCTCGGCGTCCCGGAACAGCGCCTGCACGGGTGTGCCGTCACCGTCCACGGCGACCACCGTGTTCTGCAGATGCGCTTCGAGTACGACCCCGTGCCGGGCGAACAACTCCAGTGCGGGCGGGACGACTTGGCGCAGATACGCGGTCCACCAGCTAGCAGGATCGGCGAGGGTGTCCAGAGGGTTTCCGTCGAAGTCGGCCAGGGCGGCCACGCCCGGCGGGTCGTACGGGCCTCCCATGCCCTCCGTCAGCGCGGCCGCCAGCAGCGGAGTCGAACCGGAGGTCACATGCCCGCCCAGACCGTCACGCACGAGAACGGCCAGTTCCTCGAAGGCGAAGTCCGCCGTGCGGTAGCCGCGGTCGCTCAGCCAGGCCGCGCCGCCGTCCAGGGCACGGAAGGCCGCCGTCACCGCGCTGTCCGTCCGCCGCAGCGCGAGGAGGTCGTGCCGCCACAGGCGCCGGATGTCGTTGGTGATGCGGACGTCGAGGCTGAACTTCACGAAGAGGTCGGCGTCGGGAACGTACAGGGTGCGGATGGCCGCCGTGGGCCAGGCGGACCACGGCGAGGTCCCGAGGTGGACGAGACGGCCGTCGGCGAACGCCGCACGGATCTCCGGGCTGCCGCCGACGAGGTCGAGCTGCCACGGGTGGGCGGGGAGGAGCCGGTAGCCGTCCGGGGCTTCACCGAGGGCGTCCAGGGCGCTCGTGTCGCCGTCCTGCACGCAGACGTCCTCGCGCAGGCCGAACAGCGTCACCGGGAAGTCGGCGTACGCCTCGGGGGCGTACGGGAGCCAGGTGGTGGCCGGGCCGCCGCCGCGCGCCTTGGGGGCGGGGTGGTGGGGATGCCCGGTGATCAGGGACTGCTCGGAGCGGCGGTACGGGTCGGCGGGCGGGGCCACACCCTCCCGGGCCGCCAGGATCGCCGCCACCGCGTCCCGGCCGGCGGTCGTCTCGGCGGGCAGTTCGGAGTTGGACAGGCCGGTGTGCAGACGCAGTTCCTCGGCGGTGAGCTTGACCAGTTCGGCGTGGCCGAGCCGCTGCCAGGTGCCGTCGGTGAGGAGTTCCGGGTCGCGGGGCCGGCGCCCGTCGCGCACGCGCAGGAGCCGGTCACCGGCCGGCAGCCGGTACACGCGCCGGGCGTCGGGCGCCCGCTCCGGAACCGGTCCGGGCCGACGCTCAGGGACCGATCCGGACCGGGGCTCCGGCTCGGTTTCGGTTTCGGGTTCGGGTTCGCCGATCTCCCGCAGCAGACAGTTGAGCAGCGGTGCTGACGCGATCGCGTCAGCGACGTCGGCCGCATCGGCGGCTTCGACCGCTTCGGCGGCTTCGACCGCTTCGGCGAGGCCGTCGGTGGCCTGCGCGGAGGGCATGGGGGACATGGGCTGCATAGGGGGCACGGGGGGCATGAGATCCACGCGATCCGTTCGTTGCATACGGTGCACTTGCGCTGAGTATGTCCGGATGTCCGGCGTTGTACCCGGCCGGACGGCGTCCCCTCACCCTAGGAGCCCCTGTGCATCCTCCCCGCACCCCGGCCGGGACCGAGACCGCTCTCGCCGCCGAGCTGCGCACGGTACGCCCCGAGCTGCTCGCCCCGTACGCCGCCGAACTCCCCGGCGCACGCTCGGCCGTGCTGACCCGGCTGTGGCGCGGGCTCGCCCTCGATCCGCTGCCGTGGGTCACGCGTCGCGAGGCCGGGTCCACCGGTCTGACGCTCCGGACGGCCGACGGCCGCCGGCTGCGCGGGCCGCGTCCGGACGCGTACGCGACCGCCTCGACCGTCACGGAGGTCGAGCTGGACGGGACGGCGTACGACCATCCGGCCGCGCTGATGGCAGCGCTCGGGCTGCCGCACGGGCGGCCCTTCGCGAGCGAACTCGCCGGCAGTGTCGCCTCGTTGGCGCTGTCGCGCGCCAACCAGGTCCCGTCGGCCGGGGTTTCGTCGGTGGGGGTCTCGTCGCCCGGAGCTTCGGCGGGTCCGGCGGAGGCTCACCGAGCGCTCTGGGAGTGGGAGCAGCGGGTCGTCGACGGGCATCCCTTCCATCCCAACTGCCGTTCCCGGCCCGGGTTCTCGGTGGCCGAGGAGCTGGCGTACGCCCCCGAGCACCGGCCGGTGGTCCGGCTGGGCCTGATCGCCCTACGGGAGGACGACTGCCGGTCCACGGGCGAGTGGCCGTACCGGGAGGCGGGGCGGGTGCTGATCCCCGTACATCCATGGCAGGCCCGGCATGTGCTGAAGGACGAGAAGCCCGTCGGGGACGGGATCGCCGCACATCCCCTGATGTCGCTGCGCACCCTGGCCGTGCCGGGCGGACCGCACGTCAAGACCGCGCTCAGCGCCCGGCTGACCTCCTCCGTACGGGACATCTCGGTGTACTCGATCACGTCGGCGGCGACGGTGTCGGCGTTCATGGAGTCGATGGCCGGGCGCCTGGACGGCCTGCTGCACATCACCCGGACCCTGGGCGCCGTCACCGCCGGCTCCGCCGATCTGGCCGCCGTCGCACGGGAGTCCCCCGAGCTGTACGCGGGGACGGGCGAGCAGGTCGTGCCGGTCGCCGCCCTCGCCGCGAGCGTCCTGCCCCGGTCCCCTGGCTGGGTGGCGGAGTTCAGCCGGCTCGCGCTCACCGTGGGGCTGCGGCTGCTCGACCTGGGCGTCGCCCTGGAGGCGCACGGCCAGAACCTGCTCGTGGTGCTCTCCCCCGCCGGCGACCCCGTGCGGCTCGTCTACCGCGATCTGGCGGACATCCGGATCAGCCCGGCCCGGCTGGCCCGCCACGGCATCCCGGCACCCGATCTGACGGGCCGTATCGTCACGGACGACGAGTCCGTGCTGCGCAGCAAACTCTTCGGCTCACTCGTCGCGGGCACGCTGGCGGCGACGGCGGGTTCGACACCGGCGCTGCGCGAGGCACTGTCCACGGCCGTACGGGATCTGCCGCGCACCCCGGATCTCACGGCGCTGCTCGAAGAGCCGCTGCCCGCCAAGGCGTTGACGCTGATGAGGCTGTCGCCGGAGCGGCCCGGGGACATCTGGGCGCGGCTGCCCAACCCGTTCGCCGACCCCGACGGCCCGTTCCGCGGGCGCTCGTTTTGAAGCGCGGTGCCTTTGCTCCATAGGATCCTTCGATGATCACAAGACAACGGCTGGCGGCGGGCGCATGCGCCCTGCTCGCCGCCCTGGCGGCCGGGATCGCGCTCCCGGCCGACGCCGTCGCCGACGAGCCCTCTGGCACCGCCGCGCCCAAGGTGAACCTCCTCCTCGACGTCAGCGGCTCCATGCGGGCCCGGGACATCGACGGCCAGACCCGGATGGCCGCGGCGAAGCAGGCCTTCAACGAGGTCCTCGACGCGACGCCCGAAGAGGTCGAGCTGGGCATACGCACACTCGGCGCCAACTACCGCGGCGACGACCGCAAGACGGGCTGCAAGGACACCGAACAGCTCTACCCCGTGGGGCCGTTGGACCGTACCGAGGCCAAGACGGCGGTCGCGACCCTGTCGCCCACCGGCTGGACCCCGATCGGCCCCGCGCTCCTCAAGGCCGCCGACGACCTCGAAGGCGGCGAGGGCTCCCGCCGTATCGTCCTCATCAGCGACGGCGAGGACACCTGCGCCCCGCTCGACCCGTGCGAGGTGGCACGCGAGATCGCCGCCAAGGGGATCGGGCTCACCATCGACACGCTCGGGCTGGTGCCGAACACCAAGCTGCGGCAGCAGTTGAGCTGCATCGCCGAGGCGACCGGCGGCACGTACACCTCGGTCGAGCACACCGACGAACTCACCGACAAGGTCAACCAGTTGGTGGACCGCGCGGCCGACCCGGTGGTGACGCCGGTGGCCGTCGAGGGCGCCGACGCGTGCGCGAAGGCACCCGCGGTCAAGTCCGGGCTGTACACCGACCGTGAGGAGTTCGGGCAGCACCGCTGGTACCGCGTGGACCTGCCGGCCGGCTCCGAACTGCGCGCCTCGGTGAGCGTCGCGGCCGACCGCCAGGTCAACCGGGACTACGGGGTGTCGCTGCGGGCGGTGACCGTGAACGGCCGTGAGATCGTGCGCGGCGAGACGACCGGCTCCGGCCGGACCGATGTCATGTCGGCCGGGCTGCGCTACCCCAAGGCGGAGAGCGACGACGAGGACGACGACTCCGAGGCCGCGACGGAGGTCGTGTGTCTCCAGGTCGCCAACTCCTTCTCGGCGGCCTCCGGGGTGAAGACCACTCCCGGTCTGCCCCTGGAACTGACCATCGACGTCGTGGACGGGCCCGACGCGTCGAGCGATGTGGCCTCCTTCGGCCTCGGCCGCGGCTGGTGGCTGCTCGGCGCCCTGGTGCTCACCGGCTTCCTCGCGGGTGTGCTGTGGGGCTGGGTCTCTCGCTGGCGGGTCGCGGTCTGGAGGACCAACTAATGCGTACGAAGCTATTGTTGCGCGCGGCTAGTGCGGCGCTGCTGCTGCTCGGGGTCGCGGCGGTTCCGGCGGTGGCCGACTCCTCGCCCTCCGCGAGCCCGTCGGACGACTCCGACGCGCCCACCTCGGCGGGGACGTCCTTCCGTACGGCGGCCGAGGTCGACCAGGGACAGCGGGCGACCGCCGGCGCGTCCACGGGCGACTACCTGTACTGGTCGTTCCCCGCCGACGCGGGACAGCGGCCGACCGTGCGGGCGAAGGTGAAACTGCCCGACGCCGAGGCCTCCACGACCTGGCAGATCGACGTGTACGACGGACTGCGGCGGCGTCAGGCGTGCCAGTACGGGGCGCAGACGCGGACGGCCGCGCCGGACGCGGGCTCGGTGGAGCTGTCCTGCACGCTGCGTACGGTGCGCGCGTGGTCGGAGCCGTGGGCCGACGACCCGCTGCCGGGTACGTACTACATCCGGCTGACCACGGTCGGTCTCACGGCGGCGGATCTCGGGCTGCCGGTGACCACCGAGGTGCGGGTCGACTCGAAGGAGATCGGTGGGGCGGCGGCGGTCGACGGCTCGTTGTCCGAGCCGCTGGTTCCGGGGGTCGCGGTGACGGCCGCCGGCGCCGAGGAGTCCGACTCGCCTGCGGCGGTGCTGTCCAGCATCGAGCCGGACGACGGGTGGGCCTCCGGGTGGTGGTCCGACCGGTGGGTGTGGACCGGCGTCGGGGGTGTGCTCGCCGCTCTCGCGGGGGTTGGCGGGTATGCGCTGACGCGGGGAGCGGGGCGGCCCCGGCCGTAGCCTTCGCCGGCGGGCCCGCGGTAACCGGGGGCGCCGTTCCCGGCCCCAGGGGGCACGGCCATGCGTCACCAGGTGCGGGTCCGCTGCAGCGAGGTGCGCAGTTCCCCGCGCCCCTGGAGGGGGGCGGGCTTGCGTCGGCGGGTGCCGGTGCGCTGTAGCGAGGTGCGCCGTTCCCCGCGCCCCTGGAGGGGCGCGGCCTTGCGTCGGCGGGTGCCGGTGTACCCGCAGGGGCGAGCCGCACGATCGTGCCCCGTGCAGGCCCGTCAGGGGCTGTATGGGGGCGCGGGGAACTGCGCGGCCGGCTACGGCGTACCCGCGCCTGCAACTCACCGGCGCGGTCAGCGCAGCGCCTCCGGTCAGGGTTCCCGGAGGGCCTTGGCCAGGGGGCCCTCGCCCGATACCGCGATCCGGCCGACCCGTATCGCGTCCGGGAGCGTGAGATCACCCCGCCCCAGCGCCGTGCATGTCTCGGTGTCGAGGGAGAGCCGGGCATCGGCCTCCTCGGGCGCGGGGCCCTCCCCGTACACCGGGCCGTCCGCCGCCGCGCCGACGTGGACGTAGAACTCCCCCTCGTCCAGCCTCACATGCACCACCCCCTCGCCGAACCCCTCCAGCGCCCGCAGCAACGGCAGCGCGAACCAGTGCGCCCGCACCGCGTCGGTGGGCCGCCGGTCCGCCAGCAGGGGCGCGCCCCACTCCCCGAGCGCCTGCAGCACGGGCAGCAACTCACGCCCACGGCAGGTGAGTTCGTACACGTACACCGCCCCCGGCGGCGGCATCCGCCGACGCGTCGTCAACCCGTCGCGCTCCATGTCCTTGAGCCGGGAGGCGAGCACGTCCGTGCTCACCCCGGGCAGGTCGGCGTGCAGGTCGGTGTAGCGGCGCGGACCGGCCAGCAGCTCGCGGACGATCAGGAGGGTCCAGCGGTCACCGACGGCGTCGAGCGCCCGGGCAGCGGAACAGTACTGGTCGTAGCTTCGGCGAGGTGACATGCGACGCAGTCTAGACAACTTGTTGGACTTTCCAAGCGTGAACTTGGTAAAACCAAGCAACACCACAACCTGGAGGTGCGCACCGCATGGAGTTCCGGCAGTCGAGCAAGCTCAGCGAGGTCTGTTACGAGATCCGGGGCCCGGTCATCGAGCACGCGAACGCCCTGGAGGAGGCAGGCCACAGCGTGCTGCGCCTCAACACCGGCAACCCCGCGCTCTTCGGCTTCGAGGCACCGGAGGACATCGTCCAGGACATGATCCGGATGCTCCCCCAGGCACACGGCTACACGGACTCGCGCGGTGTCCTGTCGGCCCGCCGCGCCGTGGCGCAGCGCTACCAGGAACGCGGCCTCGAAGTCGGCGTGGACGACGTCTTCCTCGGCAACGGTGTCTCCGAACTCGTCTCGATGGCCGTCCAGGCACTTCTGGAGGACGGCGACGAAGTCCTCATCCCCGCCCCGGACTTCCCGCTCTGGACGGCGGTGACGACCCTCGCGGGCGGCAAGGCCGTGCACTACCTGTGCGACGAACAGGCCGACTGGTACCCGGATCTGGACGACATGGCGTCGAAGATCACGGACCGCACCAGGGCCGTCGTCATCATCAACCCGAACAACCCCACCGGCGCGGTCTACCCCAAGGAGATCATCGAGGGCATCCTCGACCTGGCCCGCCGGCACGGCCTGATGGTGTTCGCGGACGAGATCTACGACCAGATCCTGTACGACGACGCCGTGCACCACTCGGCCGCCGCGCTCGCCCCCGACCTGGTGGTCCTCACTTTCTGCGGCCTGTCGAAGACGTACCGCGTGGCGGGCTTCCGCTCCGGCTGGCTGGTCGTGACCGGGCCGCGCCAGCACGCGAAGAGCTATCTGGAGGGCCTCACCATGCTGGCCTCCATGCGGCTGTGCGCCAACGCCCCGGCCCAGTACGCCATCCAGGCCGCGCTCGGCGGCCGGCAGTCCATCCACGAACTCACCGCGCCCGGCGGCCGGTTGCGCGAACAGCGGGACGTCGCGTGGGAGAAGCTGAACGAGATCCCCGGCGTCTCCTGCGTGAAACCGAAGGGCGCGCTGTACGCGTTCGCGCGGCTCGACCCCTCGGTCCACAAGATCCACGACGACGAGAAGTTCGTGCTCGACCTGCTGCTGCGCGAAAAGATCCAGGTGGTCCAGGGCACCGGTTTCAACTGGCCGCGCCCCGACCACTTCCGCATCCTCACCCTCCCGTACGCCGACGACCTCGACGCGGCGATCAGCAGGATCGGCCGGTTCCTGAGCGGCTATCGGCAGTAGGCGGCGGTGGGTGGCAGCGGGCGCCGATGTCAGACCCTGGTCGTAGTCTTCGACAGCAGCTGACGGGTCCGCCGTGGCCCCCGGTCCGAAGGAGGCGACCATCCGTGACGCGACCGCCGAGCGCCGCGCAGCGGCGCGTCATCGACGCCGCCGACCCCGTGACCGGGCGCCTCAAGGGTACGGAGAGCCAGCTCGCGGCGCTGGTCAGGCACGGCCTGGCCTTCCGGCACCCGCGACCGCCGCACGCCCACTTCCTGACCCCGGCAGGTCACCGTATACGCGAGGAGACCGCCACGGCGGAGGCGCCCGCCGCCGAGGCACCGCAACCCGCCCCCGCCCATGAGCCCGCCGGGGTGTTCGCCGCGCGCGTCGGCGGCGAGGACACCGCCGACGCCGGTCCGTCACGCGTCCGCGAGGTGCGCAGCGCCTGGCAGGGGCTGCTGGAACTGCGGCGGATGACGAACACGGACGGCGTCGTGGACCGGCCGTGCGCATGGGAGCGTACGCATCTGGTGCAGGCCGCCGCCCTGGCGCTGGAGGCGGCGGGACTCCGTCCGGCGGGGACGGGCGCGGAGGGCTACCGGGTGCGGGCGACACCCCAGCCGGAGGCCGTCGCCGTGCGCGAGCCGGACACGGCGGCACTGAAGGAGTGCGCAGTGACGCTGGAGAAGGCCGGATGGCAGGTCGGCGAGCACACGGAGCCGCGTACAGGAGCGCGCTATCTGCTGGCCTCGCCCCGCCGGTCGTGACGCCCCGGAATGCCCTGCGCGGAGGGGAGGTTGACGCCGATGAGCAACCGCTCAGTACGCTGACGCCGACTCAGTTCACCGTAGAAATGGGGAAGTCGTGGCCGAACCGTATGCCGTCCCGGTGACCGTGCGCGGGTACGAGACCGACGTCCAGGGGCATCTGAACCAGGCCGTGTACGTGAACTACGCGGAGCACGCCCGCTGGTCGTTACTGCAGGCCGCCGGGATCAGCCAGGCCGGTCTCGTCGCGAAGGGCGTGGGCCCGGTGTCGCTGGAGATGACCGTCCGTTATCTGCGGGAGCTGCGCGCGGGTGACGAGGTCGAGGTCACCTGCGGCTTCGACTGGGGCGAGGGCAGGGGCAAGACGTTCCGGATCGAGCAGACCATCCGCAAGACCGACCGTACGGTGGCGGCCGAGATCACGGCGGTCGGCGGCCTGATGGACCTCAAGGAACGAAGGCTGGTCGCGGACCCTCGCGAATACTTCCGCGCGCTGGCCACCGACCCCCGGCTGTTCGGCCTCTGACACCGGACGATCGCACACACGCTCCGGTCTCGGCCGACTCACTCCGGCTGATGGCGGGCGTCGTACGCGGCGCGTGACTCGGCGATCGTGACGCGGTGCCGTTCCGCCCAGTCGGTCAGCCCGAGCAGTGACGCGTGCAACTCGTGGGCCACCGGAGTGAGTTCGTACTCGACCTTCGGCGGGACCGTCGGGTGGACGGTGCGCGTGAGAAGCCCGTCACGCTCCAGATTGCGCAGGGTCAGCGTGAGCATGCGGCGGCTGATGCCCTCTACGCCGCGCTCCAGCTCGGTGAAGCGGATCGGTCCGTGCGCGGCGGCCACGATGATCAGAACGCTCCACTTTCCGGCGACCCTGTCAAGAACCTCGCGGACGGGACACGCGTGCGCGTTCACGACCTGCGGGGTAACACGGGTGTTCCCCTGGGACATCCAGGTGCCTCCTTACGGCCGGCCTTCAGGGTCACTCACGATGTCCTCCGTTACAAGTCGTGCACCTATGGAATGTCCAGCACCTGTACGGAGGCCGTGACCATGTTGCCCCGGACCGGAGCTCCCGCGGAGGAACTCCCCCAAGACCCGCATTCGGACTCAGACTCCGACTCGCACTCCGATCCAGCAGAGTCTGCGCACCACTCGCGAACGTACTCCCGTCGGGCGTCCCTCGTCGTGCTGTGCGCGGGCGCGCTGATGACGATCCTCGACGGCAGCGTCGTGACCGTGGCGATGCCCGCGATCCAGAGCGATCTCGGTTTCTCGTCCTCGGGACTCGCCTGGATCGTGAACGCGTATCTGATCCCCTTCGGCGGGCTGCTGCTGCTCATGGGGCGGCTCGGCGATCTGGTGGGACGCCGGCGGATGTTCACCGCGGGGCTCGCCCTGTTCACCGTGGCGTCCGTGCTGTGCGGGGTCGCCACCGGTCAGAGCGTCCTGATCGCGGCACGAGCGGTGCAGGGCGTCGGCGGGGCGATGACCTCGGCGGTCGTCCTGGGCATGCTGATCGCGCTCTTTCCCGAACCGCGTGAACAGGCCGGGGCCATCGCGGTGTTCAGCGCGGTCGGGGCGGCGGGCGGCGCGCTGGGCACGTTCCTCGGCGGGGCGCTCACCCAGGCGCTCAGCTGGCACTGGATCTTCCTGATCAACCTGCCGATCGGGATCGTGGCCTGGATCGCCGCGCTGCGCGTCCTCGCACCCGACCGCGCTCCCGACCGCGGTGCGGGACTCGGCCGGGGCGCGGACCATCTCGGGGCCGTGCTGGTCACGGGCGCGCTGATGCTCACGGTCTACGCGATCGTCGGGGCCGGGGAGCGGCCGGTCGGCCGCACGCTGATCCTGGCCGCGCTCTCGCTCGGACTGTTCGCGGCGTTCATCCTGCGGCAGGCACGGGCCGAGCGGCCGCTGCTGCGGCTGAGGCTGTTCCGTTCACGGCTGCTCACCGGTGCCAACGGTGTGCAGATGCTGATGATCGCGACGATGTTCGGGTTCCAGTACATCGGGGCGCTCTACATCCAACGGGTGCTGGGGTACGGGGAGTTGCGGACGGGGTTGGCGTTTCTGCCCGCGCCCGTACTGATCGGGGTGCTGATGCTGGGGCTGTCGGCGCGGACGATCGGCCGGTTCGGGCCGTATCGGGTGCTGCTCGCCGGGCTGGTGCTCATCGTTGCCGGGATGGCGTTGCTGAGTCGGGTGCCGGCGTCCGGGGCGTATGTCGTTGATGTGCTGCCCGCGATGTTGTTGCTCGGGGCGGGGTTTGCCGGTGCGATGCCTGCGGTGACCGGGCTCGCCATGTCGGGGGTGGCGGAGGAGGATGCCGGGCTTGCGTCCGGGGTCTTCAACACCACGCAGGTGGTGGGGGGTTCGTTGGGGCTTGCGGTGCTTACGACTCTGGCGGCGAGTCGTACGGGTGAGTTGCTGGCGGGTGGGGAGTCGTTCGTCTCCGCGAACGCTGACGGGTATCGGTTGGCGTTCACCGTCGCGACGGGGATCGCTGTGGCGGGGTTCGTGGTCGCGGCGGTGGTGCTGCGGGTGGCGGGTCGGGATTCTCTCGCCCCCGCCGCCCCTACCCGTTCCCGTCACTGACTCAGGGGCTCCGCCCCCGAACCCCCGCTCCTCAAACGCCGGACGGGCTGAGATGTCGCCGGACGGGCGTACATCTTCAGCCCGTCCGGCGTTTGAGGACGAGCGCGTCAGCGCGACAGGGGGTCTGGGGCGCAGCCCCAGGGATGGGAAGGGTAAGGGCGGCGGGGGCGAAGAAACGCTTGACGGGTATACGTCACCCTCAATCTCTGGTAGGAAACTTTCCTAACAGTACGGAAGAGCGACTCCCACCCCCCACTGGAGGTCCCGTGCAAACCCCCCACACCCCCCTGAACTCCTCGCGCCGTACCATCCTCGCGATGATCGGAGCATCCCTGGTGGCAGGCCCAACCCTCACCGGCACCCCCGCGACCGCAGCCGCCGCGGCCCCCGGCCTCGACGACCCGGCGAAGAAGGAGATCGCCATGAAGCTGGTGTCCAGCGCGGAGAACTCCTCGCTGGACTGGAAGGCGCAGTACGGATACATCGAGGACATCGGCGACGGCCGCGGCTACACCGCCGGCATCATCGGGTTCTGCTCGGGCACGCACGACATGCTCGACCTCGTCGAGCTGTACACCCGGCGCAAGCCTGGCAACCCGCTGGCCGGTTACCTGCCCGCGCTGCGCCGCGTCGACGGCACCGACTCGCACGAGGGCCTGGACCCCGGCTACCCGGACGCCTGGCGCCGGGCGGCCCAGGACCAGGTCTTCAAGCAGGCCCAGAACGACGAGCGGGACCGCGTCTACTTCAACCCGGCGGTCCAGCGCGGCAAGGCGGACGGCATCGGCACCCTCGGCCAGTTCACGTACTACGACGCCATCGTCATGCACGGCAACGGCGGCGACCGTACGAGCTTCGGCAGTATCCGCAACCGCGCGCTGGGCCGGGCCAAACCCCCGGCCCAGGGCGGCGACGAGGTCACGTACCTCAACGCCTTCCTCGACGCCCGTGTGTGGGCGATGAAGCAGGAGGAGGCCCACTCGGACACCAGCCGGGTGGACACCGCCCAGCGCGTCTTCCTCAGGAACCGGAACCTGAACCTGAACCCGCCGCTGGACTGGCAGGTCTACGGGGACAGTTTCCACATCGGCTGAGAGCGGAGGTCCGATGGCCGCTCGTTCGTCAACGAGCGGCCACCGGACCCGCTCCCGGGGCCGATGCCGTCCCCGGCGCCGGCTCCATCGGCGCCGTCACCTCGTCGCACTCGCGGCTTCCGCCCAGGTGGTTGAAGACCAGGTTCAGGGCGACGGCCGCCACGCACCCGGTCGAGATCCCCGAGTCCAGGATGATCTTCGCGGTCTCCGGGAACGCGTGGTAGAACTCCGGCGCGGTGATCGGGATGATGCCGACGGCCAGCGACACCGCCACGATCAGCACGTTGTTGTCCTTCTCGAGGCCCGCCTTGACGAGGGTCTGGATACCGCTCGCGGCCACCGATCCGAACAGCACCACGCCCGCCCCGCCGAGCACCGGACGCGGTACCACCGCTATCAGTGACGCGGCCATGGGGCACAGGCCCATCAGGACGAGGAAGCCGCCGCCCGTGGCCACGACGTACCGGCTGCGGATGCGGGTCATCGCGACGAGGCCGATGTTCTGGGCGAAGGCACTGCACATGAATCCGTTGAACAGCGGGCTGACGGCCGAGCCCAGGGTGTCGGCGCGCAGGCCCGCCGCGATGGTCTTCTCGTCCGCCGGCCGGCCGACTATCTCCCCCAACGCCAGCATGTCCGCGGTCGATTCGGTCATCGAGACGACCATCACCACGCACAGCGAGACGATCGCGGCCAGCTGGAACTGCGGGGCCCCGAAGTGGAAGGGCGTCGGGAAGCCGACGACAGCCGCGTCGGCCACCGGCGCGAAGTCGGTGACACCGAACGGGATCGCGACGAGCGTGCCGGCGACCAGGCCGAGCAGTACGGCGATCTGCTTGACGAAGCCGCGGGTGAAGCGGCGCAGCAGCAGGACGATGAGCAGGGTCGCGCCCGCCAGGCCCAGGTTGGTGGTCGAGCCGTAGTCGTGCGCCGCCGGGTCCGGGCCCTGGGCCCAGCCGAAGGCGACCGGCATCAGGGATATGCCGATGAGGGTGATGACCGTGCCGGTGACGACGGGCGGGAAGAAGCGGACCGCCTTGCTGAAGAACGGGGCGGCGAGGAAGCCCAGCAGGCCCGCCACGATGACCGCGCCGAAGATGACCGGCAGCGCGTCGCGCTTGTCGTCGGTGGAGTTGACGACCGCGATCATCGGGGCGACTCCGGCGAAGGTGACGCCGTTGACGAAGGGCAGCCGGGCGCCGATCTTCCAGATGCCGAGGGTCTGCAGGAAGGTGGCGAGTCCCGCGGTGAACAGACAGGCGCCGGTGAGGAAGGTCAGTTCGGTCGCGGTCAGGCCCACGGCCGCGCCGACGATCAGGGGTGGGGCGACCACTCCCGCGTACATGGCGGCCACGTGCTGCAGACCGCTGGTCGCCATCTTCAGGGCGGGGAGTTTCTCGTCGACCGGGTGTCTCCCCGGGCCGGTCGCGCTTACGTCCGTACTGCTGGGCATGTGCTGGGCAGCCACGGCGGCTCCTCCGGTCGGGTACACGTCGGCGTTGACGTGGGTGTCAGGGAGGTCTTTTTTCTGGCGGGACGGTGCCCGTCACCCGTCACGGAGGGGGCGTGGCGGGGAGGACCGACGGTGTGTCACAAGGCGCGACAGGAAGGGACCGTTCCGGGGCGCGGGCAGTTCGTGCGCGCGCCCCGGAGACGGTCACCGCGGACCCCGTTCGGGTCCACGGCCACCGGCCGAGGGCCGTCCCCCTCGGCCGGAGATCTGTGCGAGGTCAGGCCCGCGCGGCGATCCGCGCGAGGCGCTGGGCCTCGTCCCGCGTGGAGCGGGCGATGGCGTCCTCGTCGACGTGCAGCAGCCTGCCGTTCTCGACGATCTGCTCACCGCCCACGAAGGACGCGGTGACCGGCGCAGCGGCGCCGAGGACGAGTGCGGTGACCGGGTCGGCAATCGACGCGTGGGCCAGGGTGTCCAGCTTCCACAGCACCAGGTCGGCGAGCTTGCCCGGTTCCAGGGAGCCGATCTCCGGTGCCCGGCCGAGGACTTGGGCTCCGCCGTACGTACCGAGCCGCAGCGCCTGACGGGCGGTCAGGGCGGCCTCGCGATGGGCGCCGAGGCGGTTGATGAGCAGCGCGTTGCGCAGTTCGGTGTGCAGTTCGCCGGACTCGTTGGACGCCGTGCCGTCGACGCCGAGGCCGACCGGTACGCCGGCCGCGAGCATGTCGGGCACCCGCGCGATCCCGGCCGCCAGACGGGCGTTGGAGGAGGGGCAGTGGGCCACCCCCGTCCTCGTACGGGCGAAGGCGGCGATGTCGGAGTCGTTCATGTGGACGCAGTGCGCCATCCACACGTCCTCGCCGAGCCAGCCGGTCGACTCGAAGTAGTCGGTCGGGCCCATGCCGAACAGTTCCTTGCAGAACTGCTCCTCCTCTACGGTCTCCGAGCCGTGGGTGTGCAGCCGGACCCCCTTGCGCCGGGCCAACTCGGCGCCCTGACGCATGAGTTCGGTGGACACGGAGAACGGCGAGCAGGGTGCGACGGCCACCTGGGTCATGGCGCCGAAGGAGGCGTCGTGGTGTTCGTCGACGGTCGCCTCGGTGGCGGCGAGGGCACCTTCGAGCGTCTCGACGGCGAAGTCCGGCGGCAGCCCGCCGTCCTTCTCGCTGCGGTCCATGGAGCCGCGGGCCAGCGTGAAGCGGACGCCCGTCTCGCGTGCGGCGCGGATGATCGACCCGGACAGGTCGCCCGAGCCCTTGGGGAAGACGTAGTGGTGGTCCATGGCGGTGGTGACTCCGCCGCGGGCCATCATCCCGAGGGAGCCCTGGGCCGCCGCGTACGTCATGCGCTCGTCGATGCGCGCCCAGGTCGGGTAGAGGGCGACGAGCCAGTCGAAGAGGTTGTGGTCCGTGGCGAGGCCGCGGGTGATCCACTGGTAGAAGTGGTGGTGGGTGTTGACCAGGCCCGGGGTGACGAGGTGGCCGGTCGCGTCGATCCGGCGTACGACGTTCTCCAGGCCCTCGGGGGCCTTGCCCGCACCCAGTGACTCGATGCGGTCGCCGGCCAGGACCAGGTGGCCCGACGTGTACTCGGTGTCGTCGGCGTCCACGGTCGCGATCGAACAGTTCTCGATGACGATCCGCCGGTCTGCTGCCATGGTTCGTCCTTCTGCCGTGCCGAAAAAGGTTGCCGATAGGGGGAGTTGCCCACCTGGGCGGGGTGCGTCAGAGGTTGCTGAGGTCCACCGGGATGAGCGCCTCGCAGCCGTCCCGCAGGATCGTCGCCTCGATCAGGCCGTAGGGCCGGTCGGCGGCGAAGTACACCTCGTTGTCGTTCTTGAGGCCGAACGGCTCCAGGTCCACGAGGAAGTGGTGCTTGTTCGGCAGCGAGAAGCGGACCTCGTCTATCTCGTCGCGGTTCTCGATGATCCGTGCGCCCATCTGGTACAGGGTCTGCTGCAGCGACAACGAGTACGTCTGCGCGAAGGCCTGGAGCATGTGCCCGCGCACCTGGGCGTAGGACTCCTCCCAGTCGGGCATCGGCTGCTCGTCGTCGGTCCAGTTGAACCGCCAGCGCCCGGAGACCTCGGTGGCGAGGATGCGGTCGTACGCCTCTTTCAGCGTCGTGTACTTGTCCTTGACGTACCCCCAGAATTCGGAGTTCGTCGAGTTCAGTACGACCAGGTCCTTGAGGCCGGAGACGACCTCCCACGAGGAGCCGTCGTACGTGATCTGCGTGACGCGGGTCTCCTGGCCCTTGCGGGCGAAGGAGTGCCCGCCCTCCTGGGCGCCGGCGGACGACGGGTCCGCCTCCGGGGCCCCGATGCGCTCCCAGGAGTACTCCTCTATACGGATCCGGGCGGTCCTGATCGGCTCCTGCGAGGTGACGAAGTGCCGGGCGAGGTGGATGCCGAACTGCTCGGCGGACTCGATGCCGTACTCCTTGGCGAACGCGTACACCGTGTTCTTGGTGGTGTCCGTCGGCAGGACGTTCGCGTTGGAGCCCGAGTAGTGGACCTCCTCCATGTCACCGCTGAGGGCGACGGAGACGTTCAGGTCCTTGATGTGGTGGGTGGCGCCGTCCCGGGTGATCCTGACGACGCGGTTCTCGGCCTTGCCGTACTGGTTCTGGGCCAGGACCGCCGGACGGGCAGAACGGGAAGGGGTGGTCATGTCTGCTAGCTCCCTCGGTAAACGGAGTAGCCGAACGGGTTGAGCAGCAGCGGTACGTGATAGTGCTCCCCCGGGCTGACGGCGAACGTGATCGCCACCTCGGGGAAGAACACCTGGGCGGCACCGCTGTCCCGGTTCGCGGGGGCGTCCTGCTGCGCCTCGGCCTGGTTCTTCGCGGGCCTGTCGCCCGCGAACGTGTCGCTCTCGGACTTCTTCTCGAAGTACGCCTCGACGGCGAAGTCGAGCCGTACGTGTGTGGTGCCCTCCGGCAGGGCCGGCAGGTCCTTGCACCGGCCGTCCGCGTCGGTCGCGGAGCCGCCGAGCGCCTGCCACCGCGCGTCCCGGCCGCCACGGGCCGCGAGCTGGACGGCGACTCCCGCCGCGGGGCGGCCGACGCTGGTGTCCAGGATGTGCGTGGACACCGAGGCGACGGGCGTGCCAGGAGTGACGGAAGCGGTGGTCTCGGTGGTCATGCGGGTGCGTCCTCCTCGACGAGCGGGGCGAGCCGGATGCGGTTGATCCTGCCCAGTTCGGTGCGCACGATCTCGCGCTCCTGTGCGGGTGTGTTGCCGATGCGCTCCCTGAGCGCGTCCCGCATCTGTTCGCCGGTGAGCCCGGTCGCGCAGATCAGGAAGACATGGCCGAACCTCTCCTGGTACGCCAGGTTCAGTTCCAGCATCTCCGCCTTGAGTTCGTCGGAGGCGCCGGCCATTCCGCGCTGTTCGCGGGAGGAGGTCGGGTCGCCCGGCTTCGGGCGTCCGATCGGCGGGTGGCCGGCCATCGCCTCCGCCAGGTCGGCGTCGGTCAGGTCGGCCATGACGGCGTCGCTCCGGGCGAAGAGGTCGTCCCCGGTGGCGTAGGGGCGGCCGGAGAGCAGCCTGTGCGCCCAGGTCGCCGAGGCGCACAGCTCGTGGAGGGCGGCGCGGGCCGCGGGTTCCTCCAGGGTGTTGAACCGGGCGAGGCCGCCGGGTGTCGTCGTACTCGAAGTCACGGCAAGCCTCCGTGGCCTTGTGCTGGACGGGCTGCGGTCAGCTAACGCCCTCGGAAACACCACGTCAACACTTTGTTGAAAAATCGAGGTAACGAAGGCGCCCCTCGCGGTCCCGCCCCGGGCGCCGTTCGCCCTGCCCGGGGCCCATGTCTCCGCTCAGGGCCCCTGCCTCCGCTCAGGGCCCCCGCTTCCCGCTCAGGCGTCCTTCTCGCGGTTCAGGTAGTTGTAGACGGTGAAGCGCGACACACCGAGCGCGCTCGCCACCGTCTCCACGCCGTGCCGTACGGAGAAGGCCCCGCGCGCCTCAAGTATCCGTACGACCTCCTGCTTGGCCTTGCGGTCCAGCTCGGCGAGGGGCTTGCCGCGCTTGCGCTCCAGGGCGGCCAGGATGTGGTCCAGCGAGTCGGCGAGCTGCGGCAGACGGACGGCCACGACGTCCACGCCCTCCCAGGAGAGCACCACGTCGTCGGGTCCGGCCTCGTCCGGCGGCAGCATCTCGGCGCCCATGGCGTCGACCAGCGGCTTGACGGCCGACACGAAGGGGTCGTCCGCGGACCGGGTCACCGGCCCTCCTCCCCGATCACGTTGAGCTGCAGCGAGACCCGGGTGGCGCCCGCGTCCAGGGCCTTGCGCAGCAGCGCGTCGACCGCGGCGAGCACCGGTTCGGCCCCGCCCTCGGCGGTGTTGCCGAACGGGCCGACGTCGACCGAGTCCAGTTCGGCCGCCTCGATGACCTCGCGGGCGACCAGCGCGTGCGGCGGCGCCTCGTCGAGGTCGAAGGGTTCGGTGGTGAACTCCACGCGCAATCGCACTGTGCCCCCATGGCATCGCTCGGTCCGTGTCTGCGACGGCCCAGGCCCGGCCGACCAGAAGGCGACCCTAGCCCACCCGGAATCCCCCTCCCGGCGGCCGGACGGGACCCGGGACCCACCACGGACACGTGCGTTTTTCCCGCCGACCCCTCTTGACAAGGTTCCCCCACGAAGGCAGCCTTTCCATCAAGCAGAAAAGAACTTCCGCAATACGGAACTGGCCAGGCCGTACAGGCCTCACCGCACGGACCTACTCGTCACGGAAGGGAGCGCCGACCCCTATGCCCGGTTTCTCGATGGATGCAGCCGCAGAGCAGCGCTTCAACGTCAACCTGTCGATCCTCTTCACCGAGCTGCCGCTCCTGGAGCGCCCCGCGGCCGCCGCCGCGGCCGGCTTCACCGCGGTCGAGCTCTGGTGGCCCTGGACCGACACCCCGACCCCCGAGCGCGCGGAGCTCGACGCCCTGAAGAAGGCGATCGAGGACGCGGGCGTACAGCTCACGGGCCTCAACTTCTACGCCGGGCAGCTGCCGGGCCCGGACCGGGGCGCCCTGTCGATTCCGGGCCGGGAGTCCGAGCGGTTCCGCGCGAACATCGACGTGGCCGCCGACTTCGCGCGGTCCCTGGGCTGTACGGCGCTCAACGCCCTGTACGGCAACCGCGTCGAGGGCGTCGACCCCGCCGAGCAGGACGAACTCGCCCTGGAGAACCTCGTAGTGGCGGCCCGCGCGGCCGACCGCGTCGGCGCGGTCCTGCTGATCGAGACGCTCAACAAGCCGGAGTCGCCGCTCTATCCGCTGGTGAGCGCCGAGGCGGGGATCGCCGTCGTCGACAAGATCAACGAAGCGACGGGACTGGGCAACGCCAGGTTCCTGATGGACCTCTACCACCTGTCCATGAACGGCGAGGACCTGCCGTCGGTGATCGAGCGGTACGCCGCCAGGACCGGCCACGTCCAGATCGCCGACAACCCGGGCCGTGGCGCACCCGGCACCGGCTCGCTCCCACTGGCCGAGCTGCTCGGCCTGCTGCGCAAGCAGGGTTACGAGGGCTGGGTCGGCCTGGAGTACAAGCCGGGCGACCGGCCGAGCGCCGACTCCTTCGACTGGCTCCCCCGCGAGGCCCGCGCCGCCCGCGGCACCCGCGCCGCCGGATGAGCGGCAACTCATAGACACAGCACGGCAGTTGACGTAGCACAGCGTGCAGAGAGGCACCCTCACCATGAGCAATCTCGCCGCCAGTTCCCACGCGTCCCGTCCCACGATCGCCTGGATCGGCCTCGGCATCATGGGCTCCCCCATGTCGGAGAACCTGATCAAGGCCGGCTACGACGTCACCGGGTTCACCCTGGAGCGGGACAAGCTGGACCGGCTGACCGCCGCGGGCGGCACCGCGGCCGGCTCGATAGCCGAAGCCGTCCGGGACACCGACGTCGTGATCACGATGGTGCCCGCCTCCCCGCAGGTCGAGGCCATCGCGTACGGGCCCGACGGCATCCTGGAGAACGCGCGGTCCGGCGCCCTCCTGATCGACATGTCCTCCATCACCCCGCAGACCTCCGTGGACCTGGCCGGGGCGGCGAAGGACAAGGGCATCCGGGTCCTGGACGCACCCGTGTCCGGCGGCGAGGCGGGCGCGGTCGAGGCCGTGCTGTCCATCATGGTCGGCGGCGAGCAGGCCGACTTCGACCAGGCCGAGCCGATCTTCGAAGCGCTGGGGAAGACCATCGTGCTGTGCGGTCCGCACGGCTCCGGTCAGACCGTGAAGGCCGCGAACCAGCTGATCGTCGCCGTGAACATCCAGGCGTGCGCCGAGGCCGTGGTCTTCCTGGAGAAGTCGGGCGTCGACCTGAGGGCGGCCCTGGACGTGCTGAACGGCGGCCTCGCCGGCTCGACCGTACTGACACGCAAGAAGGACAACTTCCTGAACCGCGACTTCAAGCCGGGCTTCCGGATCGACCTGCACCACAAGGACATGGGCATCGTCACGGACGCCGCCCGCAATGTCGGTGCCGCGCTGCCCGTCGGCGCCGTGGTCGCCCAGCTCGTCGCCTCCCTGCGCACCCAGGGCGACGGCGGCCTGGACCACTCCGCGCTGCTGCGGGCGGTCGAGCGCCTCTCCGGCGCGCGGGTCTGACCGCCCGCCCCCACAGACCCGGGCGGCGCCGGCGCTGACACCTGTCCTGTCGCGCCCAAGCGGCGGCGCCGCCCGGTACCAACAACTCCACAGCTGCGCCTGGAGCCTGACGGGAGGTCATGCTTCGGGCGCATCGCCCGCGAGGACCGTGGACCCGGATGAGGGGTAGTCCACGGAACGAGCGGGCAGGGCGAGGGCCGCGGCGGTGTGCACGCCAGTGCGGTGGTGAAGGTCCCGGCGCCTCCTTCTCGACATGAGGGAAGGGAAGCACCGGAACCGTCGCACCGCCGCGGTCCCGGCCGAGAACCCACGACGAAGAGCGCCGAGTACGGAGAGTCCCGTACTCGGCGCTCTTCGTCGTCCGTACGCCGGGGGGCGTACAGCGGTGGGCGTACGGCCGCTACGGAACCCTCAAATCAACCTCTGAACATGGCTCCTGAGGCTTCAACTCACGGTGGCACTGGGCACATCCTCAGCACACGGGGCCCGCCGGCACGGGGGCGGCGGGCCCCTTACGAAATACACCGCGGGCTTGTCCTGAAACGGGGGTGGGACGCATGGGCAGCCGGTTGAGGTGTCGGCGCGAGCCGTTCGCGACGCTGTCGCGGGGCGGGCCGCCTGCCGCGGTGACGATCGCCCCGCCCGACGCGCCACTCGGGGGGAGACGCGGGGCGGCACACGGGGGAGAGCACGGGGGCGCCGGGTCCGGCTCAGGTCGCGGCGGGGGCGGCCGGGGCTGAACACGGCGCGAGGCCCCGTCCTGATGACTCAGGACGGGGCCTCGGCTTGTGTCTGTGTCGGGGTCGGTTCGTCGGTCTCGGTTCGTCGGGACGGGTCAGACCTTCAGGGTCCTGATGGACGTGGGCGCGTGACCGGGCTCGGTCGCGATCTCCTCGAACTCCACGACGTCGCTGATGTCGTTGGTCGTGGACATCGAGATGTTGGTGACACGCTCCAGGATCGCCTCGACGACCACCGGCACCTGGAACTCCGCGGCCAGCTTCTTCGCCTGCTCGAAGGCCGCGCCCAGCTCGCTCGGGTCGGTCACCCGGATCGCCTTGCAGCCGAGCCCCTCGACGACCTTGACGTGGTCGACCCCGTACACACCCAGCTCGGGAGAGTTGATGTTCTCAAACTCCAGGTTGACCTGGAAGTCGATGTCGAACCCCCGCTGGGCCTGCCGGATGAGCCCCAGATAGGCGTTGTTCACCAGCACATGGACGTACGGGATCCGGTGCTGCGCCCCGACGGCCAGTTCCTCGATCATGAACTGGAAGTCGTAGTCGCCGGAGAGCGCGACCACCTGTGCACCGGGGTCGGCCTTGGCGACGCCGAGCGCGGCCGGGACGGTCCAGCCGAGGGGACCCGCCTGACCGCAGTTGATCCAGTGCCGCGGCCGGTAGACGTGCAGCATCTGCGCGCCGGCGATCTGGGAGAGGCCGATGGTGGTGACGTACCGCGTCTCGGGGCCGAAGGCCTTGTTCATCTCCTCGTAGACCCGCTGCGGCTTGATGGGGATGTCGTCGAAGTGCGTACGCCGCTGGAGTGACGCCTTCTTCTCCTGGGCGGCCTGCGCCCACCCGGACCGGTCCGGCAGCCTGCCCTCGGCCTTCAACTCCCCTGCCACCGCCACGAACAGCTCCAGCGCGGCCTTCGCGTCGGAGGCGATGCCGAAGTCCGGGGCGAAGATCTTGCCGATCTGGGTGGGCTCGATGTCGACGTGCACGAACTTCCGTCCGGCCGTGTAGACGTCCAGTTTGCCGGTGTGGCGGTTGGCCCAGCGGTTGCCGACGCCGAGGACGAAGTCGGACTCCAGGAAGGTCGCGTTGCCGTAGCGGTGCGAGGTCTGCAGGCCGACCATGCCGGCGTTCAGCTCGTGGTCGTCGGGGAGGATGCCCCAGCCCATGAGCGTGGGAACGACCGGAACGCCGGTCAACTCGGCGAATTCCACCAGCAGTTCGCAGGCGTCGGCGTTGATGACGCCGCCGCCCGCGACGATCAGCGGCCGCTCGGACTCGTTCAGCAGCGCGATCGCCTTCTCGACCTGGGCACGGGTCGCGGCGGGCTTGTAGACCGGCAGCGGCTCGTAGGTGTCCGGGTCGAACTCGATCTCCGTGAGCTGGACGTCGATGGGCAGGTCGATGAGGACCGGGCCCGGACGGGCCGAGCGCATCAGGTGGAAGGCCTGCTGGAAGACGCCCGGGACCTGGGCCGCCTCCAGCACGGTGACCGCCATCTTGGCGACCGGCTTGGCGATCGACGCGATGTCGACGGCCTGGAAGTCCTCCTTGTGGATCACGGCGGTCGGGGCCTGTCCCGTGACGCACAGGATCGGGATGGAGTCGCCGGTCGCGGAGTACAGACCGGTGATCATGTCGGTGCCGGCGGGTCCCGACGTCCCGATGCAGACGCCGATGTTGCCGGGCGCGGTGCGGGTGTAGCCCTCCGCCATGTGGGAGGCACCCTCGACATGGCGGGCCAGGGTGTGGCCGATACCGCCGGAGGCCTTGAGCGCCGCGTAGAAGGGGTTGATCGCCGCGCCCGGGACACCGAACGCGTTGGTGACGCCCTCGCGCTTGAGGATTTCGACTGCCGCGCGGGCAGCGGTCATACGAGCCATTGCGTACTCCTGCTTCGGCTGGAGGATTCGGGCTCCCGTCGCGCCCCGCGGAGAGCTTCAAATTCCGTATTACGGAAACTAACTTCTACTATCTGGAAGCAATGTAGGTGGGAGGCCGGAGGGCGTCAAGAGCGGGAGGCGTGCCCGAGCGCACGGCGCACTGCGCGGCGAATCAGGGGGCGTCCGATCGATTCCCTGCCGGAGGACGGCGTTCCGGAGGACGATGGAGGTGCAGCTCCCCTGCGGTTCGGTGTCACGTGTTCTGGAGAGAGTCATGGCCGAGAGCGTGCCGGTGACGTGTCCGGCCTGTCGGCGCGAGCATGTCTATGCGGCGCCGACCTACCCGTGCGCGTGCGGTGCGCCGGTCACTCCCGCTCTCGACTCACGGGCGGTCCCCGAGTCCGTCACCCACCACACCTGGGACGAGGGCTGGGTGACGATCCCCTGCGCGACCTGCGGGCGCGCGGACCAGTGGCCCCGGCCGGAACTCGGCTGCCCGTGCGGGACGGTGTTAAGGGTTCCGGTGGCCGGGACGGCCCTCGACGGCGACGGGCCCGCCGACACAGCCGAGACCGAGGCCGACAGTGACGGCGGCAGCAGCAGCCCCGAAGGTGCGGGTGCGGGCTCAGGTGAGGGCGGTGGTCGCCGTCCGCCTCCGAAGTCCCGGCCCCAGCGCCTCCCCGCCGCCGTCTCGCTCCCCCTCCCCCGCACCGAACCGGTACCCCGTCCCGCGTTCCAGCCGGTGACCATCCGTACGGCCCGGGACGCGGTGACCGCCGCCGCGCTGTATCTGCGCTGGCTCGGCTACCGGGACATCCGGCGGGCCGACCAGCGGCCCCCCTCCGGCATAGGCCTCGCGGCCCGCGGAATCGTCGCCCAGGTGGACCCGACCGTGCGCCCGGCCTCCCTCCGGGACGTGGAGTGCCTCTGGCTGACGGCGATGACGGAGTCGGCCGGCTGCGTCTACTTCTCGCTGGCCGGTTACGAGGAGGACGCCCGCGCCCGCGCCGACTCACTGGGCGTCCCCCTGTTCGTACTGGACCTCACCGGGACCCCGCAGCCGGCGAACAGCCTCGCCGACGAACTCGTCGCGACCGGCGCGTGATCGCACCAACTCGGCGAAGCGGTCGCATACTTGACCCCATGACCGTCAGAGCGGCCACTTCCGCCGACCTCCCGCTGCTCCAGGACATCGAACGTGCCGCGGGCGAGCCCTTCCGTATCTTCGGCATGCCGGAGATCGCCGACGACGAACCGCCCGCGCTCGACGTGCTGGAGCGCTTCCGCAAAGCGGGCCACGCCTGGGTCGCCGAGGACACCACGGGCCGGCTCGTCGCGTACCTGATCGGGGAGCCCCTGGACGGCGCCTTCCACATCGAGCAGGTCTCCGTCCACCCGGACGCCGCGCACCAGGGCGTGGGCCGGACCCTGATCGCGTACGCCGCCGAGCGCGCGCTGGAGGAGGGGCTGACCGGACTCACGCTCACGACCTTCTCGGAGGTCCCCTGGAACGCGCCCTACTACGAGCGGCTCGGCTTCCGTGTCCTGCCGGAGGCCGACCTCACCCCGGGACTGCGCAGGGTCCGCGCCGGAGAGGCCGAGCAGGGCCTCGATCGCCGGCCCCGGGTGTGCATGTACCTGCCGATGGAACGACCCGGACAGCACGCCTAGACGCCGGGGGCGACGCACTGGGCGCGCAGGCCGCCGGGCCGCTCGGCCCGTTCAGGCCGCTCGGCCCGTTCAGGCCGCTCGGCCCGTTCAGGCCGCTCGGCCCGTTCAGGCCGCTCGGCCCGTTCAGGCCGCTCGGGCCGCCGGGCCGTTCAGCGCGTTCAGCGCGTTCAGGGCGTCCGGTGGTGGAGGTCGGAGTCCTCGTCCATGTCCGGGGCGTTCGGGGCGTCCGGCTCGTCCGGCGTTCCGCGTGCGGACACCACGTCCGCCGTGCGGCCGGTCGCGGCGAGCTGCGCCTGGAGCCGCAGGTGCCGGAACTCGAATCCCGCCCCCGACTGGCGCAGCACGCCCCGTTGATGTGCCTCGTCCAGGAACGCCATCAGCCGCCACGGCAGCCGGCCGGTCACCGCCAGCCAGGCGCGCGCGACGAGGAAACGGCCCCAGGCGCTCAGCGCCAGCGCCGCCGTGCCCAGCGGCAGCCACAGTTGCGTACCCAGGTGCACCAGGCCGCCCCAGTCGCCGGGCGTCGCCACGACGGGCACGCAGACGCAGGCCACGATCAGTGCCACCATGCCGCCCCGGGTCAGGGACGCGGTCCGGTCGGTGCGCAGCGAGAGGCCGGGGCTCGCCGCGCGCATCAGGTCCGACGGCACGCTCAGCGCGCGGTAGACCCCGCACACACAGCCGCCGACCACTCCGATCAGCAGGCCCGCGACCAGGACCGGGGGCAGATCGCGGGCCAGGACACCCGCCGCGGGCCCCCGGGTCAGCCAGTCCCGGCCCTCGTCCGGCAGTACCGACCGCAGGTTCGACGGGTGGACCGCTGTCGTGTCCGGCCCGGCGCCCGGGGTGATGAGCGCGACCACGTCACCGCCGCGCGACTCGAAGACCGTCCGCCGTGACACGAAGTCCACGCACCGGCGCCGGGGCAGCAGCGGCATCGTGCAGTTCGGCGGGCGTGCCGTCCCGGCGAAGGCCACCGGGCGCGCCCCGTCCCCGGGCAGCAGCAGACCGCCCCGCAGGGTCCGTTCGGTGGCGGCGCTGCGCACTCCCGCCCGCTCGGAGAAGTACCAGCCGCCGATCTCCCGGTCCGCCAGGTCCGCCGCCGTACGGGACTTGAGCGCGGTCACACCAACTGCCGCGAACCCTCCCGCCGTGCAGGAGGCCACCCCGATCAGCATCGCCGCGGCGGTGCCCCTGACCGTGCCCGTCACGAACCGGCGGGCGATCCGCCCGGCACGCGGGGTGTGTGCCCCGTCCTGGCCGCCCCGGCTCGTACCGCTCACCATCAGGGCCGTACCCGCCGCCGCGCAGGTGGTGCCGAGCAGCACGGTCCACGGGTTGCCCTCGCGGCCCAGCAGGGCGATGCCCGCCGTGACCGTTCCGGCCGCCGCCAGCGCGGCGCCGCCCAGCCGGGCCGCCGCCCGGCTCATGTGGCCGCTCCAGGGCAGGCCGAGCGGGGTCGGGCGGCGGGAGAGTCCCGCGATGCCGAGGAAGAGGGTGAACAACTGCGAGAACAGGAAACCGCCGAACAGATCCGGCAGCCAGCCGTCGGTGACCCCGCCGAAGCGGAACCCGAAGCGCAGATCGTCGAAGTACGCGAACCCCGCCCACATCAGCGCGCTCACCCCGGTGGTGACGAACGCCTGCCGCCGCAGGAAACCCCGGTCCGGGCCGTCCGTGCCCCGTCGTGCCCGCTGTCCCCGCCGTCCGGACGGCAGCAGGTACCTGACCCCGAACGCGAACCCCAGGGTCTGGCCGATGAGCAAGGCGACGAGCGACAGCACGTCCTCAAGACCGGCGAGATCGTCGGCCGCGCGGGCCAGGGTCACCGGCAGCAGCAGTAAGGACAGCACGGCGAGCGCCAGCAGGCCCGGCGCGTACAGCGCGAGGGTCCGTGGCACCAGCGACTCCAGCTCCCACCAGGCGAGCCGGCCCGTGCCACGGCGGTGCAGCCCGCGGGCCAGCACGGTGAGCCGCCGGGTGGCGTCGGCGGCGGCCCTCGGTCCGGCGTCCGCGAACGCCGCGGGTACGAACGCCTCCAGGAGGTGCCCCTCCACCGCCGCCACCGTGGGGAAGCGCCGGGGGTCGAACAGCGGCGCTGGGTCGCGGGAGGTGTCGCCGTAGACCGTGCGGGCCAGGGCGACCATCAGCGGTGTGGTGAGCGCCTTCGCCAGCGGGAGGTCGGGGCGCTCGGCCAGTCTCCGCAGTACCGGTGTCCACACGGTGTGCGGGACGCCGTCCGCCGTCACGCCCAGTGGCCGCGCCGAGCGTTCCAGATGTGCCCCTGCCCGTACGAGGTCCAGGGGCCGCAGCTCCACCACCTCGGCGGCGGTGAGTACGTCGCCCTCGTCCACCGCGGCGGCCCAGGCGTCGCCCCTGCTGGTCAGCATCAGCGGTGCGCCCGGGTCGAGTTCGGCGTTGATCCGGCGTACGGCCGTCGCGCGGGCGGGGCGGGGCAGTTCGTCGAAGCCGTCGAGGACCGGTGCGACCAGGCCCGTGTCGACCAGGACGCGTGCCAGGGTGCGGCGGTCGTCCGCCTGGGCGGCCAGCGGCCGGTAGTCCGCGGCGAGCCGGGCCGCGAGCCAGTCGCGCAGCGGGGAGCGCAGGGGGTCCCACGAGGCGAGCGGGAGGATCACCGGGACCGGGCCGCCCTCCTGGCGGGCCGCGAGGCGGTCGAGGACGTACCGCATGGCCAGCACGCTCTTGCCCGATCCGGGCTCGCCGAGGACCACGACGCGGGGGTTCGGCGGGGCGGTGGCGGGGTCGGCGGTGGGGTCGGCGGTCCCTGCGTCGCCTCCCGTGTTGCCGCTCGCATCGCCGGCCGTGTTGTCGCCCGTGCGTGGGTGTGGCAGTACGGCGCCGGGCGGGATGTTGTACGGGTGGTCGGCCAGGCGGCGGTCCGCGAGGGACCAGTCCACCTCCAGCGGGGCCGGGTCCTGGAGGCGCCGCAGCCGCGCCTCGGCCGCCCACTGGTCGCGCACGGCCTCCGCGAGCGCCTCGACGGCCCGGCGCCGATGGGCGCCGTCGCCGTCCGGGCGCGGGGTGGTGTCGCCGCGCAGGACGTCGGCCATCAGCGCGGCGACGGACATGAAGGCGCCGAGTGCCGTCAGCAGGACGCCGGCGGTGGCGGAGTCCTGCCACCAGAACCGCAGGATCGCGGCCAGGGCCGCGAGTGCGACCGCGCACACGGCGAACCACATGCGTCTGCGTGCCTGCGCGTTGTGCAGTCCGGTTCGCATCCCCACCGCTCCCCCATCCCCACCGCTCCTCCGCCGACTCGTCGGTCACGGACTTCCGAAGTGACCTGTTGTAGTCCTCATCGCGATGGCAAACCGGCTGTTCGAGACACGTGTGAGTGAGCGCGTGGGGGTGTTTGGGGGGCGGGTGGAAGCGCGGAGGCCCTTTCGGGCAGGGGTCACGGGCATAGGCGGGGGGCATGGGATGCGTCCCGCCTATGCCCTTTCACCGGGGGTGGGAGGGGGTGGGCGTGTGTTTGTTGGTGCGGGTCCGCTGGGGCTGGGTGCGCGGTTCCCCGCGCCCCTTAGGTGGGTGGAGCTGGCCTGTGTTTATAGGTGCGGGTGCGTTGTCGCTGGGTGCGCAGTTCCCCGCGCCCCTTGGGTGAGTGGAGCTCGCGTGTGTTTGTTCGTGCGGGTCCGCCGGGGGCTGGGTGCGCGGTTCCCCGCGCCCCTTGAAGGGGGCTAGTCCTGGTGGGTGAACTGTTCTCGTAGTTCGATCTTGCGTACCTTGCCCGATACCGTCATCGGGAAGGACTCCATGATCTGCAGGCGGCTGGGGATCTTGTAGTGGGCCAGGCGGCCCTCGCAGAAGGCACGGAGTTCCGCCGCTGTCGGCGGATCAGCGGGGTCGCGCGGGATGACGCAGGCGAGCACCTCCTCGCCGTACCGCTCGTGGGCCACCCCGACCACCTGTACGTCGGCGATCTTCGGGTGCGCGTACAGGAACTCCTCGATCTCGCGCGGGTAGATGTTCTCGCCACCCCGGATGATCATGTCCTTGATCCGGCCGACGATCTGTACGTAGCCGTCGTCGAGCATCGACGCGAGGTCGCCGGTGTGCATCCACCGCCCGGCGTCGACGGCCTCGGCGGTCTTCTCGGGCTCGTCCCAGTAGCCGAGCATCACGCTGTAGCCCCGGGTGCACAGTTCGCCCGCGGAGCCGCGCGGCAGCGTCACCCCGGTCGCCGGGTCGACGATCTTGACCTCGATGTGCGGCAGGACGCGCCCGACCGTGCCGGTGCGGTGCTCCAGGTCGTCGTCGCGGCGCGTCTGGAGGGACACCGGCGAGGTCTCGGTCATGCCGTAGCAGATGGAGACCTCCGCCATGTGCATCTCGGAGACGACCCGTTTCATCACCTCGACCGGGCAGGGCGAGCCCGCCATGATGCCGGTCCGCAGGGAGGAGAGGTCGTACGCCGCGAAGTCCGGGAGGTTCAGCTCCGCGATGAACATCGTCGGTACGCCGTACAGCGAGGTGCAGCGCTCCTCCTGCACCGCCCGGAGCGTCGCCGCGGCATCGAAGGAGGGCGCGGGGACGACGACGCACGCGCCGTGCGAGGTGGCCGCCAGGTTGCCCATGACCATGCCGAAGCAGTGGTAGAAGGGCACGGGTACGCAGACGCGGTCCTGCTCGGTGTAAGCGATCGACTCACCCACGAAATAGCCGTTGTTGAGGATGTTGTGGTGGGAGAGGGTCGCCCCCTTGGGAAACCCGGTCGTGCCCGAGGTGTACTGGATGTTGATCGGGTCGTCGCAGGACAACTCGGCTGCCAGCAGCGGCAGCTGCTCGTGCAGTTCCGGCGTCGCGCGGTCCAGCAGCGTGTCCCAGGTCGTGTCGCCGACGTACACGGTCTCCCGCAACTCCGGGCAGCCGCCGCGCACTTGGCCGACCATCTCCCGGTAGTCGCTCCCCTTGTGGCTGAGGGAGGCGAACAGCAGGGAGATACCGGCCTGCCTGAGGACGTACTCGACCTCGTGGGTGCGGTACGCCGGGTTGATGTTCACCATGACCGCGCCGATGCGGGCGGTGGCGTACTGGACGAGCACCCACTCGGGGCAGTTGACCGCCCAGATGCCCACCCGGTCGCCCTTGGCGACGCCGCTCGCGAGCAGCGCGCACGCCAGCCGGTCGACGTCCGCGGCGAAGCGGGCGTACGTCCAGCGCCGCCCCGAGGGCAGGTCGACGAGCACCTCGCGGTCCGGCCAACGGCCCACCGCCCGGTCAAGGTTGGCCCCGATCGTGTCGCCGAGCAGGCCGGTGCCGCTCACCCCGTGCGCGTACGACAGCGGCATGTTCGGCAGCGGTGTGTTCGGCAGGTGCGTGTCGGGCAGGTGCGTGGACGACGTCTGCGTGCGCGTCGGTTCGGTCATCGGAAGTCCTCCTCGCGGTACTCGGCGTCCGAACCCGCCGCCGTGGCCTCGCGCAGCTCGATCCGCCGGATCTTCCCGGACACGGTCTTGGGCAGTTCGCCGAACTCCAGCCTGCGGATGCGCTTGTACGGCGCGAGGACCGTGCGCGAGTGCTCGAAGAGCACCTTCGCGGTGTCGGGGCCCGGCTCCCAGCCCTCCGCCGGCACGATGTACGCCTTCGGGACGGCGAGCCGCAGTTCGTCCGGCGCGGGCACGACGGCGGCCTCCGCGACGGCCTCGTGCTCCAGGAGCGCGCTCTCCAGCTCGAAGGGGCTGATCTTGTAGTCACTGGCCTTGAAGACGTCGTCGCTGCGGCCCACGTACGTGACGTACCCGTCGGCGTCGCGCGAGCCGATGTCGCCGGTGCGGTAGTAGCCGTCCGCCATCGCCTCGGCCGTGCGGTCCGGGTCACCGTGGTAGCCGGTCATCAGTCCCACGGGCCGGGCGGACAGGTCGAGCGCGATCTCGCCCTCCGTCGCCCCCGGGGCGCCCGTCACCGGGTCGAGCAGTTCGACGCGGTAACCCGGGCTCGGCCGTCCCATCGACCCCGTCTTGAGCGCCTGACCGGGGCTGTTGGACACCTGGACGGCCGTCTCGGTCTGCCCGAAGCCGTCCCTGATCGTGACCCCCCACGCCCTGCGCACCTGCTCGATGACCTCGGGGTTGAGCGGTTCACCGGCGGCGACGACCTCGCGCGGGGGTGTCCGCAGCCGGCTCAGGTCGGCCTGGATGAGCATGCGCCACACGGTGGGCGGCGCGCAGAACGTCGTCACGCCGACCCGGTCGATCTCCGCCATCAGCCGGCCCGCGTCGAAGCGCGTGTAGTGATGGATGAAGACGGTCGCCTCGGCGTTCCAGGGGGCGAAGAGGTTCGACCAGGCGTGCTTGGCCCAGCCGGGCGAGGCGATGTTCAGATGCACGTCACCGGGCTTGAGACCGATCCAGTACATGGTCGCCAGATGGCCTACGGGGTATGAGACATGGGTGTGCTCGACGAGTTTGGGGCGGGCGGTGGTGCCCGAGGTGAAGTAGAGCATCAGCGGGTCGTCGGCCCGGGTCGGACCGTCCGGCTCGAAGGGCCCGAAGTCACGGCCCTGGACGTCCTCGTACGCGCGCCAGCCCGCCCGTCCGCCCCCCACTGTCCCGACTCCCCCGACAGCTCCGACGGCTCCGGGAGCGCCCACGGCTCCGACGGCTCCGACGGCGATACGTGAGTAGTCGCCGGGCACCTCGTCGAACTTGGCCGTGTCCTCGGCGCGCACGACGACGTGCCGGACCCGGCCCCGCTCGACACGGTCGCGCAGGTCGGCCGGGCCCAGCAGGGGTGTGGCGGGGATGACCACGGCACGCAGTTTCATCGCGGCCAGCGCGGTCTCCCACAGCTCGGCCTGGTTGCCGAGCATGACCAGGATGCGGTCACCGGCGCGGACGCCCACCTCGCGCAGCCATCCCGCGGCCCGGTCGGAGCGGCGGGACAGCTCGGTGAAGGACAGCTTCGTCTCCCGGCCGTCCTCCTCGACGATGTGCAGGGCGGTCCTGTCGTTGCCGTCCGCGATGACGTCGAACCAGTCCAGTGCCCAGTTGAAGTACTCCGGTCGGGGCCAGGAGAAGCCCTCGTAGGCCGCTGTGTAGTCCTCGCGGTGCGCCAGCAGGAAATCCCGCGCCGCGCGGAAGCTCTCCGTGGGCGTGGGGTGGGCCGGCGTCGTCGGCGGCGTCGTCGTCATCTGTCCTCCTCGGTCCCGGACCATTGCCGGGTGGCTCCCCCACATCGTGTAATCCGTGATGCGGGTCTCACTACCCCCGGACGGGGGGTGCGTGACGGTGAAGGGACGAGCACGTGGCAACTGGCGCCGCCGACGCGGTGGAGATGCGCGGCGCGCTGATGCGGCTGCGGCGGGAGACGGGTCTTGCCGTCGCCTTCGGCGGGCTGGTCGAGCCGGGCCGCGCGCAGGTGCGTATCAGCGAGCTGAACGGCACGACGACGGCCGCCCTGAGCGCGCTCGCGGTGTCGTCGGGCAACGGTCTGGGCGGCAAGGCGGTCGCTCTCGTCCGGCCGTGCGCCGTGTCGGACTACTCCTCGTCCCGGCGGATCAGCCACGAGTACGACGTCGCGGTCGCCGCGGAGGGGCTGCGTTCCGTCCTCGCGGTGCCCGTCGTCGTACGCCGCCGGGTGCGTGGCGTCCTGTACGGCGCCCTGCGCTCGGCCCAGCCCCTGGGCGACCGCACGCTGTCCGCGGCGGTGGAGGCGGCCCGGGACGTGGAGCAGTCACTGGCCGTACGCGACGAGGTGGACGGGCTGCTGGCGGCGGCGCGGGGACTGTGCGGACACGCCCACCCAGGGGCGCCCGGCAGGTCGGTGAGGCACGCGGGGGCGCAGGGGGCACAGGGGGCGGAAGGCATGGTGTGGGAGCGGCTCCGGGAGGCGCACGGTGCACTGCGCGCGCTGGCCCCGCGCGTAGTGGACCCGGCGCTGCGGGCCGAGCTGCTCGCGGTCTGCGAGACGCTGGCGGCCTCCCCCGGATCGGCGCGGTCGACCGGATCGGAGCGGCCACCGGGATCGGCGGGGCCGGCGGGTCAGGCGGGTCAGGTCCGGCTCACCCCGCGTGAGCTGGACGTTCTCACCTGTGTGGCCGTCGGCGCGACCAACGCGGCGGCCGGGGAGCGGCTCGGGCTGCGCGCGGAGACGGTGAAGGCGTACCTGCGGTCGGCGATGCGCAAGCTGGGCGCCCATACGCGACTGGAGGCGGTGGTCGCGGCGCGGCGGGCGGGGCTGCTGCCGTGAAGGTCCGTACCTCGCCGCGTGTTTCATACATGTGCGGGTGCCATGAAATCCCGTATACCGAATCTCTGTTATTTCCCTCACGGTCGAACCCCCCGAAATTCAGGGGCTCTTTGCATAATATTGTTCCGGACACGACTTGAGGGGAGCGGTGCGCGTGCGACGGGATTTCGAAGAGCCTGTCAGACCCCGTTCCGAGCAGGTCATCGGGCGGGAGGAACTGCTCGGACGAGCACGCGGCCAGCTCTCCCGAGGGGGCAGCCTCCTCTTGCACGGTCCGCCCGGAATAGGAAAGTCGACCGTCCTGCGGGCAATCACTGCGGAATACGCCGAATCGGCCCGGACTGTGTTGCGTTGCTCCGCCACCGAGTCCGAATCGCATCTCCCGTTCCTGGCGCTGGTCGATCTGCTCGGTCTGGTCGCCGACGAGGTCGCGGACGCGCTGCCCGCCCCGCAGCAGGCCGCGCTCGAAGCGGCCCTCACCGGGCGCGCGGAATCGTCCCTGCACCAGGACGGCCTGGCGCTGCGGCTCGCCGTCCTGTCGGTGCTGCGCGCGCTGGCGGCCAAGGGGCCCGTCCTCCTCGTCGCCGACGATCTGCAGTGGCTGGACGCGCCCAGCGCCGAACTGCTCGCGTTCGCCGCCCGTCGCCTGGGCGGTATGCCGGTGCGGATGCTGGGCGCGGTGCGTACCGGCACGGAACCGAAGGAGCAGGAGCACGACCCGTATCTACGCGCGTATCCGCCGGAGACGCTGGCCCTGCGGCTGCCCCCGCTGTCCCGGCCGCAGGTCTCCGAGCTGCTGACCGCCCGCGGCTACGGCGGTCTGCGCCGTTCGACCCTGCGGGACATCCACCACACCAGCGGCGGCAACCCCCTGTTCGCGCTGGAGATCGGCCGCGCCCTGGCCGAGAGTCCGACACCGCCGCGGCCCGGCGAGCCGCTGCCCGTGCCGACCTCGCTGCGCGCCCTCGTACTCAGCCGTCTGGAGCTGCTGTCCGACGAGGCGCGGCAGACGCTCCTGGTGGCGAGCGCCGGAGCCCGCCCCACCCAGTCGCTCCTGGAGTCCGCGGGCCGTCCTGACGCGGAGGCGGAGATCGCGCTGGCCGCCTCCCTCGGACTGGTGGCGGCCCAGGGTCCGGACGGCCACGGCCCGGACGGCCAGGAGAGCGCCGTGCGTTTCGCGCACCCCCTCGTCTCGGCCGCGCTGTACGCCCAGGCGACGCCCCAGGACCGGCGGGCCGCCCATGCCGCCCTGTCGACGGCCGCTTCCGAGCCGATCGAACGGGCCCGGCATCTCGCCCTGGCCACCACCGGCACCGACGAGCAGGTCGCCGCACGGCTCTCCGAGGCGGCCGCCCTGGCCCGGGACCGCGGCGCGCCTTCGGTGGCGGCCCAGCTCGGGCTGCTCGCCGCCCGGCACACCCCGGCCGACAGCCACGTCGGCGCGGACGAGCGGCGGCTGCGGTCCGCCGAGGACGCGCTGACCTCGGGCGAGATCGATCTGGCCCGCGAGGTGGCCCGTGACGTCCTGGAACGGGCGGCGGACCCTGCCGTCCGGGTCCGCGCCTGGATGGTCGTGATCGACTCCGCCGGGCAGGCGATGGCCGACGTCGAGGCCGTGTTCCCGCAGGCCCTCGCGGACGCGGGCGAGGACCCGCGGCTGCTGGCGCTGGTCCGTTACCAACTGGCGTGGCGGGCGCTCCTCGTGGAGGGCGCGATGGGCAAGGGCCGCGAGGAGGCCGCCCGCGCGGCACAGCTGGCGGCCACCGCGGGCGACCGCAGCACGGAACTGCTCGCCCTGTCCTTCCAGGCCCAGATGGAGACCCTGATGGGTCACCCCGCGGCCCCGGCGACCCTGGAGAAGGCCCTCGCGGAACCGCAGGACCTGCGGGTGGCCGTCGACCACAACGGCGCCGGCGCGACCCGGTTCCGCTGGCTGATCATGAGCGACCAGCTCACGGACGCCCGGGTCTCGATCACCCGGCTGCTCGGTGAGGTGCGCAGGCGCGGCATCGTCGAGAGCGAGGTGCACTTCCTGCGCGGGCTCGCGGAGACCGAACTGCGGTCCGGGCACTGCGGCCGGGCGCTCGACCTCGCCCACGAGAGTCTGCGGCTGGCCCGGGACACCGGTATCGGCGAGGCCGCGGGCAACATGTTCACCTCGCTCGCCGAGGCCGCGGGCGGCGATGTGCACCGGGCGCTGGTCCTGGCCGGTGACGCGGTGCGGCGGGCCGAGGACGACGGCGACCTGATCTACCTCTCACGGGCCCTGGGCGCGCTCGGGCACGCCCAGCTGGTGGCCGGGGACGCGGCAGGCACGGTCCGCTCGCTGCGCCGGGCACGGGAGTCGGAGCAGCGGCTCGGCATCTCCGATCCGGCGCGCGGCCGCTGGCACGGCGACCTCGCCGAGGCGCTGGTCCTGGTCGGCGAGCCGGCGGAGGCGCAGGACGTCATCACCGCCACGCGCGAGCACGCGATCCGGCTGCGGCGGGCGAGTGTACTGGCCGTACTGGACCGGGCCGAGGCCCTGGTGAAGGCGGCGACCGGTCAACACGAGGCGGCGGTCCAGCAGTTGACGTCGGCTCAGGACCGGCTGGCGCAGCTCGGCTACGGACTCGAGGAGGCCCGGGCCGCCTTCGCGCTGGCCCGGCTGCGCGCGGAGCAGTCGGGGCGCGGTTCGTACGACGAGGCGGCGCGGCTGTTCCGGCGCTGCCGTGCGATGCCGTGGCTGCGCCAGCTGGAGGCGGTCGCCGCGGCCTCCGCGGCCCCCGTCGCCGCCTCGTCCGCCGTCTCCGCGCCGACGGCTCCCGAGTCGGTGCTGCCGCACCTCGACCGGCTGGCCTCGACGGAACGTCAGGTCGCGGCGCTCGTCCTGGAGGGCGCCACGAACCGCGAGATCGCCGCGCGTCTGTTCATCAGCGTGAAGACGGTCGAGGCGACCCTCACCCGCGTCTACCGAAAACTCGGAATCCGCTCCCGGGTGGACATCGTCAGACTGGCGGCAGGCCGCCACCGAGGAGACTGAACGCACCCCGCCCCCTCCAGGGGCGCGGGGAACGGCGCCATCTTGTCGCTTGTCAGGGGCGCGGGGAACGGCGCAGTCTTTCGTCTTTGGGGGCGCGGGGAACGGCGCAATCCTGTCGCTGTCAGGGGCGCGGGGAACGGCGCAATCCTGTCGCTGTCAGGGGCGCGGGGAACGGCGCAATCCTGTCGCTGTCAGGGGCGCGGGGAACGGCGCAATCTTTAAGGGGCGCGGGGAACGGCGCAGTCCTTCAGGGGCGCGGGGAACGGCGCGACCACCCCACCGGCCCCGCGGCCGACCCGCAACCCCCGCCCGGACAGGCGTGACCGAGGGTTATCCCTCGGTAACTGCCCGAGGGAGTTCCCTCATTGGGAACACCCCCGCCCCCCTCCTAGCGTGGAACCCACCCCGCACGCCGTCGCACCACCCCACAGTGCATCCCCCCACCGGCACTCCTGAGGAGATCCATGTTCGGGCTCACCTTTGCCAAGAAGGCCGCCGCCACCACCGCGGCCGTCGCCGCCGCCGCGACCACCTGTCTTCTCGGCGCGACCACCGCAAGTGCCGCCCCCGCCCCCATCGTCGGCGGCACGACGACCACGGCAGCCGCGTACCCGTACGTCATGCAGATCACCACCGCCTCGCAGAGCCAGTTCTGCGGCGGCACCCTGGTGTCGGCCACCAAGGTCGTCACGGCGGCCCACTGCATGGTCGGCGAGACCCCGAGCAGCGTCCGCGTCGTCGGCGGCCGTACCTACCGCAACGGCACCAACGGCACTGTCGCCCAGGTCAGCAAGATATGGATCAACCCCAGCTACACGGACGCCGAGGAGGGCGACGACGTCGCCGTCCTGACCCTGTCGACGTCCATGCCGTACACGCCGATCAGCTACGTCTCCGCCTCCGAGACCAGCCTGTACACGGCCGGCACCACGGCCCGCATCCTCGGCTGGGGCACCACCAGTTCGGGCGGCTCGTCCTCCAACCAGCTGCGCACGGCCACGGTTCCGACCGTCTCCAACTCCACCTGCTCCTCGGCGTACGGCTCGTCGTACATCTCCTCCGACATGGTCTGCGCGGGCTACACCTCCGGCGGCGTGGACACCTGCCAGGGCGACAGCGGCGGTCCGCTCATCATCGGCGGCAAGCTCGCGGGCATCACCTCGTGGGGCTACGGCTGCGCGGACGCCGGCTACCCGGGCGTCTACACCCGCCTGACGACGTTCTCCAGCCTGGTGACGGCGCAGGTCAACTCCTAGTTACCAGGAGTCAGTCCTCCCTGGCACTCCCCAGTACTCCCTGAGCTGGACTCAGGTAGAGCCAGGGGGCGTTGCGGGCCTCCACGAGCGGCCCGCAACGCCCCCTATCCACATGTCCGGCGCCCCCTTGGCCCCCGGCCGTCAGCCTCGTACAACGGTCCCGAACCGAATGTCGTACGAGACCGAGGACGAGGCCGAGGACGAGGCCGTCGGCGCCTGCGAGGGCGAAGGTGTGCCGCTCAGCGCGGTCAGCATCCGGGCCGCCTCCTCCGTCACCTCGGCCCGCCGGCGCCCGGTGAGCGTGCCGAACGGCTCGACGGTGAGCACGGACCGTTCGCCGGTCTCCTCCAGCCGCCACACGCCCGCCAGGAATCCGTCGACGAGCAGGGTCGGATAGGCCTGATTGCCGCGCCATGTACGGCCCTTGTAGTCGGCGGACACCACCCGCGAGCGGTCGGCGTGCGAGAGGAGCAGGTTGTCGAACTCGGGCAGCAGTCGCGCGGGGGCCGGCGTGTCGGCGTCCGGGCGGGGCGCGTCCGGCAGGTCGAAGAGTTCGGCGCCGTGCTCGTCTGTGAAGGTGACCAGGTGCGGCCGCAGCCGTTCGAAGGCCTCGCGCAGCCGGGTCAGACCGGCCCAGGTCTGCATGTCCTTGACGGAGGCGGGCCCGAAGGCGGCCAGATAGCGCAGAACCGTGGCGTCGGGCGCGGGAGCCGGCTCGGACGGTCTGCCGAGCCAGTGCTCGGCGGTGGTGAGCGCGACCTGACCGCTCCGCCCCCACAGCCCGCGCGGGGTGACCTGGACGAGCGGCAGCCGGCACCGGGCGGCGATCGCGAGGGCCGAGGGATCGGCGTCCGGCCACTCGGTGAGCAGCGCCTCCCGCAGTTGCTTCATCGTGCGCGGCTCGGCCTCGACCAGCTCCCTGCTGATCGCGGCGAGCCGGTCGAGGTCCACTCCGGCGAGCCCTTTGCGGAAGCCGTACAACTCCCTTTCGCGAGCGGCCTGTACGAGCGGGCGCAGCGTCAGGCAGTCGTCTGCGGTGTGGGTGTGGATGGTGGACCTCATGGTGACGATCCGGACGACCTCCCGCGCCTCCATGGCCGCGGACAGCTCCAGCGGGGCGAAACCCTCCAGGCGGGCGGCGAGCGCGTGGTACGGGGGCTTCACGTTCTGCGCCTGGAGGCCGACGAGGTGTTCGACGGCGTCCTTCGCGGACAGGGTGGCCCGGCGCAGGAGCAACTGCCGGGCGAGGGTCGCGCGGTTCAGCTCGCGGACGCTCAGCACGGGAGCGGTCGGGGTCTTCGTCATGTTCGGCACGCTACCGGGCCCCACGGACATCACCTGTCCGCAAGCAGGCCGAAGCGCTCCGGCCAGGTGACCCGTATATCCTGCCCGTGATCGACACAGCAGCCGACAGGGCAGCCGACGGACAACCCCCGAGGCAGCCCACGAGACAGCGGACACAGCGGCCGACACGGCAACTGCCGGGGCGACCCGCACAGCAGCTGCGGCGGCGGCTGACAGGTAGGACGCACGAACGAGCGTGCGACACGTACGACACGGAGGCAGCCGCGATGCCGGAGCGCCGAGCCCGCCCCGTACCCACCAGGGGCAACCGGAAGCCGATCTGGCGACGCGCCGTGGCTCCGGCGACCGAGCCCCCTTCGGACCCTCCGGCGTCGGGCCCCGCTCCGGCCGACGCGAAGACGGACGCCGTGGAGGCCGGCAGCGTCGTACAGGCGGCGCTCTACCGCGACGGTGTGCGGGTCGCGACCCCCGCCACCCTCGCGGACACCTTCCGCGAGCTGCGCGAGCAGCCGGACGGCATGGCGTGGATCGGCCTGGCCCGCCCCACGGAGAACGAGATCCTGTCCCTGGCCGCCGAGTTCGACCTCCACCCGCTCGCCGTCGAGGACGCGATGGAGGCCCATCAGCGGCCGAAGCTGGAACGGTATGGAGAGACGCTCTTCGTCGTCCTGCGCGCCGCCCGCTACCTCGACGCGTCCGAGGAGGTCGACTTCGGCGAACTGCATGTGTTCCTCGGCCCCGACTTCCTCATCACGGTCCGGCACGGCGCCGCTCCCGACCTGTCCGCCGTGCGACGCCGTATGGAGGAGACCCCGGAGCTGCTGAGTCTCGGCCCGGAGGCGGTCCTGTACGCCATCCTCGACGCGGTCGTGGACGGTTACGCACCGGTCGTCTCCGGTGTCCAGAACGACATCGACGAGATCGAGACCGAGGTCTTCGGCGGCGACCCCTGGGTCTCGCGCCGCATCTACGAACTCTCCCGCGAGATGGTCGAGTTCCAGCGCGCCACCCGCCCCCTGGTCGGCATGCTGCACGGCCTGATGGCGGGCTTCGCCAAGTACGGCACCGACGACGAACTGCAGCGCTACCTCCGCGACGTCGCCGACCACGTCACCCACACCAGCGAGCGCGTGGACGGCTTCCGCCAGGCCCTCACGGACATCCTCACGGTCAACGCCACCCTGGTCACCCAGCAACAGAACGCGGAGATGCGGGCGTTGGCGGAGGCGGGCTTCGAACAGAACGAGGAGATCAAGAAGATCTCCTCGTGGGCGGCCATCCTCTTCGCCCCGACCCTCGTCGGCACGATCTACGGCATGAACTTCACGCACATGCCGGAGTTGCACTGGACGCTCGGATATCCCTTCGCCATCGTCCTGATGGCGGTCGTGTGCACCAGCCTGTACGTCATCTTCAAGCGGCGCGATTGGCTCTGACCGCTTTGGACGGCGGGGCTTAACAACGTACGCCGTGCGGGCGACAGGCCGGTCGTGCATATGCCGGTCTCACCGCGCCTCGCCCATAACGCCGTTGACATATGCGGCGCGCGCAAGACAAGCTTGTCGGGCTTCTGGTGGCACCGTTGATGCAACAGGCCCGACATTTCGCTTCGGCAGCCGCACACATCGCCACCATTACGGGGAAGCATCACGGGGAATCAGCACGGGGGACTGGGAGACCAGGTTTGTATGCATTAGCTTTCTTCGAATGCCATGGGGCGATCCACGCGGGCGGCGAATCCTGGTCCGGCCCGGCGATGCGCACCTAGAGCGCTTGCGGCCACGCCTGTAAGAGACGCCCTCGGCCGCCCCTGCGGACGGGGATTTCGCGGGGGATGCGTGCCGCGACGTGATTGTTCGGCGGTGTTCGGCGGCACAGTGGTTCGCCGGCACAGTGGGTCGACGGCGCGGTGGCTCGACGGCGCAGTTGGGCCGATCGCACCCTCTTCAGGCTTTCGGCGACTCCGACGAATTTCCCGGATCGCCGTCCACGGTCGTGCCGGTCTTCCCCTTTTTCTTTCCCGAACCATCAGCATCAGCACGTTCTTGTGGAGAGGGAATCACTTTGACCCTGGACCATCCTCCGTTACTTACGCCACATACGCACAAGAGGCCGCAGAATTTCCCTGAGCCGGTCACCGAACTCGTCGTCGCACCGGTGACCATCACTCCGACCAAACCACTCACGCCGACGCACATCAAAGGTCTGCTCTGGACCGACCTACTCGTCAAGGCCAGCGCTCGGGTCACCGGGGTGCGGCTCGTGTGGAACGACCGCATGGCCACCCTGACCACCCAGTCCACGGCCTTCTGGCACTACCTCGATCTCACCGAGCCGTGCACCGACTGGAGCGGCGAATCGGGGACGCGGATCGGTGAGCGGTACGTCCGCTTCCACGCCGAGCGCCGGAAGCCCGACCCGCGGGCACTGGACGACTACTTGACCCGCGCCGACGACCACGGCTGGGTCCACCCCGCCGGCCGGCGCATGCTGGACCTGTGGCGTGCCGATCTGGAGGTGCTGGGCGTCGACGGCCTCGGCCTCGCCGAGAACCGCCCGCTGGCCGGCACGGCGGGGGCGATGATCGAAGCCCTGGCCGAGCGCGGCCTGCTCGTCGACCATCGGCGCTTCGGAGGTCCTGTCCACCTCGACGGGCCCCGCTGGGGCATGCCGCTCCGGCAGTTGATCGGCGGCGACGGTCATGCCAACTACCTGATGCCGATCCTGCGCGAACTGGTCCCCATGGTCCACTCCGACCGGCTGTTCCTGCTCGTCCACGACGAGGAGCTGACCGCCGACTACCTGCTGCTCGAGCGCGTGCTGAGCGAGTTCGGGGCCAAGGTGACACGACTCGCCCTCAGTCGCGTACCCGTCAACGGCACGGTGCGCTCCAGCCGTTACGGCGGTTGGGACGGAGCGACGCTCGCCGACCTCTCGGCCGCCCCCGGCACCGCCGGCCGCGCCGCGTACCGGCTCGGGATGCGGATGTACTTCGCCGGAACACTCCACCGGCGTTCGGCCCAGTCGTTCCGCATGCCACTGCTGCGCCGCTGCGTGGGGCGCGCCGCCCGGCTGCTCGACCGGGCACCCGTTGACCGGGACGAGACGGCGGGACAGCAGCTCATGAGGACGCTGTCCCGGTTGCAGGCCCAGCTCGGCTACGTCGACCCCTACCGGCTGACGACGTCCTCGCTGGGGAGGCGGTCCACCCCGCCCACCCCCCTCCTCCGGGCGCTCTACACATGAGCGGAACCCTGTCCGGGGAATCACCCGAGAAACTGTCCGAGGGGCTGCCCGGGGAGCTGTCCGAGGAGTTGCCCGAGGCGGCGTTGCTGACGGCTGCCGCGCTGGTGCGCCGGAACGCGGTCCGTGACGGGCTGGGCGACGCCGCGGCCCCCTGGGGGCTGGGCGTGGCCGTCGTGGTGGCCGACCTCGACGTGGCGGCGTTCCTCGCCGGTGCCGCCGACTTCGCGCTGGCGATCCCGGCCGACGTACGGGACGGCTGGTACAGGTCGTACACCAGGACGGTGTTCCTCGCCGGGACCCCCGCCAGTGTGGCCGCCCGGCATCCGCACCGGCATGTCACCACCGATACGCGGCTCTCCTGGCACGGTCCTGCCCGGCGCGGGGCGCTGCTGCCGTTGTCGCGGCTGCTGCGCGCCTTCCACGGGCCGGCGCCGATCGACGTGCCGCCCGGACCGCTGACGACCGCGGTCTCCGGAACGCCCTCGGGCCGTACCGTCGACGCGGCGATCGCGATCGGCGGCGTCAGCACCCACGAGTATCTGATCCACGCGCATCACCTGATCGCGGAGGCGGCGCTGCGCGGGCTCATCGGGCCCGGCGACACCATCCGTGTCGACCACCGGCAGACCCTCGACGTCGCGGAGTTCCGCGACGTCCTCGATCCGGCCCGCGCCGACCGGGTCCAGACACGCGTCACCCACAGGGGAACGGACCCCGGTCGCCTGCGCCTGTACGGCCTGCTGACCTCGGCCCGTCCCGAAGGAGGACACTGAATGCAGGCCGAACGAGTGCTGTCGGAACACCGCCGGTTCATGGAGAGCCTGGACCGCCCCGAGGAGGTGCAGAGCCGCCTCCTCACCGCGATCCTGGAACACAACGCGCACACCGCCTTCGGCCGCGAACACGGGCTGCCCGCGGTCCGCACCGTCGACGAGTTGCGCCGGGCGGTGCCGATCCGCACCCACGAGGCGCTGATGCCCTGGGTCGAGCGGGCGATGGACGGCGAGCCCGGCGTGCTGACCGCCGACGAACCGGTCGTCTACTTCTCGTCCAGCGGGAGCACGGGCCGGGAGAAGCACATCCCGGTCACCCGCACCCATATGCGGCGCACCTTCCTGCCGTTCTACTACGCCGGTTTCGCCCCGCTCCTCCAGGCGGTGCCCGAGGCCCTCGCCGCGCCGCACGGTGTGCTGAACCTGTGGCAGGACCCCACGGCACCGATCGCCCGTGCCCGGAACGGACAGCCGCACATCGGCGCCAGCCAGGTCGACTACCGCAAGTTCGGCGAAGCGTCCGCGGTCGGCCCGGGCAACAGTGCCCCGTGGAGCCGGATACCCGAAGAGCTCGCCGCGGCCGGCCCCTGGGAGCGCAGTTACTACAAGCTGCGCCTCGCCGCCGAGCAGGACATCCGCGTACTCATCGGCATCAACCCGGCGATGGTCGCCGGCCTCCCCTACCAACTGCGCGAACAGTGGCCCCAGCTCGTCGAGGACATCCGGGCCGGGACCCTCGGCGGCCACCCGCACACGACACCCAACCCGGCACGCGCCGACGAGATCGAGCGGTACGCCAAGGCGTTCGGCACGCTTCATCCGTACCACCTGTGGCCGCGCCTGACCGCGATCGTCGTCTGGAACAGCGGACTCGCCTCCCTCTACCTGCCGCGGGTGCGGGAGACGTACGGCCCGGGGGTCCAGCTGTTCTCCGCGCCCATCGCGTCCTGTGAGGGACCGGCCGGGGTCCCGGTCGACCGGCACGCCAGTGGTGCGCCCCTGTTCCTGCCGGGGTGCCTGTACGAGTTCGTCCCGGCCGACGGGCCGGTGACGGCCGACAGCGAGACGCTGCTGGCCACCGAACTTGAGGAGAACCGTGACTACCACCTGGTGTTCAGCCACTTCGGGGGCATGTACCGGTGTGCTGTCACCGATGTCGTCCGGGTCGTGGGCCATGTCGGCCGTACGCCTCGCATCGAGTACGCGGGACGCGACACCGTCCGGTCCGCCGCCGGGGAGAACCTGACCGAGGCCGCCGCCCTCCGTGCCCTGCGCGCCGCGTGTGCCGACACCGGCGCGGAGATCCGCAACGCGACGTACCGTCTGGACGCCGACGCTGACACCGACGCCGACGGGAACGGGCCGGGGAACGGCGGGCGCTACCAGCTTGCCGTCGCGTTCGCGGGCGCACCAGCACCGACACAGGCACCGGTCCATGCACAGGCATCAGACCTGGCCGCGGCCCTCGCCACTGCACTCGACGCGCGGTTGTCGGACCAGTCCCCCGGATACCGGGCCGGCCGTCGCTCCGGGCTGATCTCCCCCGTCGACGTGATCCCCGTCCACCCGGACGCCTTCCTGCGCGAGTGGGAACGGACCGTGCGCGCCGGGCAGCGCCCGCCCCGGGTCAAGGACCGGATCTTCCTGCCCGGCGCGGAAGCGTGGCGGAGGCTCACCGCCGCCGAGCACCACGTCCCCGCCCGACACCGGGCCTGACACCGAGCCGTATCAACCGCACCCGGTCCTTCCCGGACCACCGACATGCTTAGGGGGACCGCATGACCGACGCCATTCCCGGCCGAGGGCAGTACACCGAGGACGCCCGCGGACAGCGGTTGAACTGGCTGCGCGCCCGCAGCGACACCGCGCTGGCGTCGCTGGAGAGGACCGGCCTGGACGCGCACAACCTGGTCGGCAACGTGGAGAACTTCATCGGCTCCGTCGAGGTGCCCGTGGGCCTCGCCGGTCCGCTGCTGTTCGTCGGGGACGCCGCACGGGGCAGCCTGGTGGCGCCCCTGGCCACCACCGAGGGCGCGCTCGTGGCGTCGGCGTCCCGCGGCGCACGTGCCGTCACCGAGTCCGGCGGGGTGACGACGAAGGTGCTCTCGCAGCGCATGACCCGGGCGCCGGCCTTCGAGTTCGACGACATCGCCACCGCGGTGCGGTTCACCGGCTGGCTGCGCGAGCAGCGTGGCCGGCTGGACGAGCAGGTGCGCGCGGTCTCCCGGCACACCCGGCTGGTCGATGTCGACCCTCACCAGATCGGCCGCCGTCTCCATGTGCGCTTCGTCTTCGAGACGGCCGACGCCGCCGGGCAGAACATGACGACGGCGGCGACCTGGCAGATCTGCCGCTGGCTGACGGACCGGCTCGCCACCGAGGACGAGTTGCGGCCACGGGGCCTGCTCCTGGAGGGCAATCTCAGCGGTGACAAGAAGGTGACCGCCGGCTCCATGCTGGCCGGGCGCGGCACCCGGGTCACCGCCGAATGCCGACTGCGCCGGGACGTCGTGGCCCGGGTGCTCAAGTCCACGCCGGAGGCCATGGTCAAGAGCCATACGGCGACGGTCCTGGGAGCCCAGCAGGCCGGCATGGTCGGGTACGGCGTCAACGCGGCGAACATCGTCGCCGCGCTGTTCGTGGCGACCGGGCAGGACGTGGCGTGCGTCCACGAGTCGGGGGTGTCCCTCTTCTCGCTGGAGACGGACGGCGACGACCTGGTCGGCACCCTCCTGCTGCCCAATCTGGTCGTGGGCACCGTCGGTGGTGGCACGGCCCTGCCGCACCAGCGCGATCTGCTCACCGCACTCGGCTGTGCGGGGGCGGGTGGCGTCCGCCGGTTCGCCGAGATCGTCGCCGGGTTCGCCCTCGCCCTCGACCTGTCGACCATGGCCGCGGTGGTCAGCGGCCAGTTCGCCCAGGCACACCAACGACTGGGCCGGGCCCGGCGCGTCGACTGGCTGGAGGCCGGTGACCTCGGCGCGGCACTGCTGCAACCCGTTCTCGCGCAAGGGCTCGACGACCCGCGCCTGCACGTCACCGGGGTCCGGCCGGGCCGGCGGCTGCGCGGTCAGGGGATCGCCAGTGAACTCGGCGCGCTGAGTGAGCGCCGCAAGCTGACCGGCCTCCACCCGGTCACCGTGACCTGGCGGCCGGGTGAGGGGTCCCCGCGTACCGTCGATCTGGTGGCCAAGGTCAAGTCGCGCGGCGAGGAGATCGTCGCCGGTATCGCGATGCTGTTCTCGCTGTGCGGCCCGGAGCTGGCACGGGCGTGGGACCGGTGGGGTGCCGACACGGAGTTCCGGGACGCGCATCGCCGCGAACTGGCCGTGTACCGGCGTACGGAGGGTGTGCTGACGGACCTGCTGCCGCGCTGCTACGGGCTGCTGGAGGACGACGAGCGCGAGGCGTACGTCGTCCTGATGGAACGGCTGCCCGACGACAGCGGGCCGTGGACGGGTGAGCGGGTCGACACCACGCTGCGCGCCGTGGCCGGGGTGCACGGACACTGGCTCGGCCGTGACCAGGAACTGCTCACGGAGGGCTGGCTGTACCGGGTGCCGGAGCCGGCGTACCTGGCGAAGGCGCGGGAGTTGTGGGAGGGGCTGGTCCGGCACGCCGCCGCCGAGCTGCCCGACCTGCTCGACTCCGCCCGTACGGAGATCATGCTCGGCATCGTCGAGGACGCCGGGTACTGGACGCAGGAACTGCACGCGGTACCCCGGACCCTCGTCCACAACGACCTCAACCCGCGCAACATCGCGGTGCGGGACGGGCGTCCGGTCGTCTTCGACTGGGAGCTCGCCACGGTCGACGTACCCCAGCGTGACGTCGTGGAGCTGTTGGCGTTCACCCTCGGTCCGGAGGTGACGGCGGCCGAGGTGGACCGGTTCCTCGCGGTGCACGCGGAGGCCGTGGCCGCGGTGTCGCCCCGGGCGGCGGCCCTGGTCGCCGGCTGCGACTGGCACCGCGGTTACCGGTTGGCGCTGAGGGAGTTCCTGATGACCCGGCTGGCCCTGTACGCGGCCGGTCACAGTCAGCGCGCGTTCGACTTCCTGCCACGGGTCACGGAGACCGCGTTCCGCTTGTGGGAGCTGGCAAGGGAGCGGGACGGTGAGTGACATACGGGTCGCGGTGGTCGGTATCGACGGCACGGGCAAGACCACGGTGGTGCGCCGCATCCGTGAGCGGGACGGCTACGCGGTGGTCCATGCCATCCGCAACCACGAGGATCCGCACAGTCCGTTCGCGGAACTCTCCCGGGCGCTGGCCGACGCCTCCGCCGTGGCGGACGCCCTGGGCCGGGTGCAGCTCAAGGTCGCCGTGCTCTGTCTGCAGATGTGGCTGTACGGGCCGGCGGAACGGCAGGCGGCCGCACGGAGCCGGGTCCTGCTCGCCGACCGGCACCCGCTCGTCGACCCTCTGGTCTACCTGCCGATGTTCGGGCGGATCGAGCGGGACGACGAGCCCGGCGGTGACGTGGAGGCCTGGTGGCGCAAACAGGATCCCCATGCCGCTTCAGCGGTGCGCGACTGGCTCCGCGCATGCTGCGGTGACTCGGACCCCTGGCCGCTCGGCGAGGAACTGCTGCGGGTGGGCGCCGAACCCCCGCACACCATGCTCGACACGCTGAGCCGGCGGTTCGGCGTCACGATGCCCGACCGTGTGCTGATGCTGGATCTGCCGGTGGCGGAGGCGCTGCGGCGTACCCACGCACGTGACCGCGACAGCGAACTGCACGAGACCTCGGCCTTCCTGAGCGCGACGCGGAAACGTTATGGCAGCGTCCTGGACTGGCTGCGGGAGGCCCGGCCCGAGGTCGCCGTGCGGCGCATCGACTGCTCCGGGCGCTCCGTGGAGGAGGTGACGGACAGCGTGCGGCGCGCGCTCGGCCCGCCGGGCACCTGACCTTCGTCAGTACCACCGGCTTCCCAAAGTAACTAGCCTGAAGACCGTGAAAGGATCAGTTGCCGCCCCCGCCCCGCCCCGCCCTTCCCCCGCAGAGCGGCAACGGCCCCTCAAACGGCGGTTGGTCACCTCACTGCTCGTCTGGGTCGCGCTCAACCTTCCGGCGCTGCTGCTGTCCTCGGGGTTCCCGGAGGGCCTGAACCGGTGGTGGCAGATCCTGATCGGGGCGGTGGTCACCGGTGTCGCCGTATGGCTGCACCGGTCGCGGCCCCTGGTCTCGTTCGTCCTGTGTCTGGCCCTGTGGTGGACCCTGGGCACGCTGGACAAGGACCTGGGGTCGGCGGTCGTCTCTCCGTACCTGCCCGCCGTCTTCATCATGAGCTTCACGGTGGGACGGCTTCCCGTGGCCTCCCCGTCGGTTCTGCAGGCGCTGGGCGGCACGGTCGTCGTCGGTTCGGGGCTCGCGGTCGCGGTCCGGCTGTCCTTGCCGATGTGGTTCGTACTGCTGACCGTTCTCATCTTCGCGTGTCTGCTGCCCTGGCTGACCGGCCGCTACTGGCAGCAGCGGCACGAGCTGCAGCTCGCGGGCTGGGAGCGGGCCCGTCAGGTGGAGACGCAGCAGCGCATCCTGGTCGATCAGGCGCGGCTGCGGGAGCGTGCCCGCATCGCCGAGGACATGCACGACTCGCTGGGGCACGAACTCAGTCTGATCGCCCTGCGCGCCGGTGCGCTGCAGGTGGCTCCCGGCGTGAGCGAGAGCTTCCGTGCCGGGGCCGGTGAGCTGCGGGAGAGCACCGCGAGGGCGATGGAGCATCTGCGCGACATCATCGGCGTCCTGCGCGAGGACGGCACGGAGACACCGCTGGATCCCTCGCAGTCCGGCATCGGCGCGCTGATCGACCGTACGCGGGCGTCCGGTGTGCCGGTGACGCTGGAACACGTGGGCGAGGCGGAGGAACTGCCCCCCATGACGGACAAGGCGCTGTACCGCGTGGTGCAGGAGTCGCTGACCAACGCGATGAAGCATGCCCCCGGTGCGGCCGTGACCGTGTGTCTGCAGTACCGGCCCATCGACGTCATGGTGACGGTGCGCAACGGTCCGCCCTCCGAGCCGCCCGCGGACGACCGCCCGAGCGGGCGGCGCGGGCTGATCGGGCTGCAGGAGCGGGCTCGTCTGGCGGGCGGGCGGCTGTACGCCGCCGCGCTGCCGGACGGCGGCTTCGAGGTGACGGCCCGGCTGCCGCGGATCCCCGAGGCGCTCCAGGCCGGCGAGGATCCCGAGTGGCTGTCACCGTCGGCCGGGTCGGCGGACGGAGGTCTCGCCGACGCGACCATGCACGTGCGGCGGCGGTTCATCACCGCGGTCGCGCTGCCGCTCGGTCTGTTCGTCCTGCTCGTGGTGGGAATAATCGGCTACTACGCGTATCTGTCGGCGTCCACGACGCTGACCTCAGAGGACTACGACAGCCTTCGGGTCGGGCAGCGCAAGGCCGAGGTGAACCGTGTGCTTCCCGGAAGCGACATGAACGACCCGCCGTCCGAGGAACTGCCCGTCCCGGCCGGGGCGTCCTGCCACTACTACCGTTCCAGTGGGGCGCTCTTCATCCAGGTCGACGTCTACCGGCTCTGCTTCGCCGACGGGCTCCTGGTGGCCAAGGACGTCATCACCGCCGAGTCCCGGGCCCCTGTGGACCACGACGCCTGACCACCCCGACCACCCTGCCCCGCCGCTGAATTGGAGACGACCATCACTCCCATCACCCTTGTCCTGGCCGACGACGAAGCAATGATCCGCGCGGGGGTGAAGGCCATCCTGGCCACCGATCCCGAGATCGACGTCGTCGCCGAGGCGGCCAACGGACGCGAAGCGATCACTCTGACACTGGAGCACCGGCCGGACGTGGTGCTCATGGACATCCGTATGCCCGTCATGGACGGACTCGCCGCCACGGCCGAGATCAAACGGCAGGTGCCGCAGACCTCGGTACTGGTTCTCACGACGTTCTCCGAGGACGCGTACGTAGCCCGTGCGCTGGGCGACGGAGCCAGCGGCTTCATGCTCAAGTCCGGTGATCCGCGGGAGCTTCTGACCGGTGTGCACGCCGCGGCGGCCGGCGCCTCCTATCTGTCGGCGAAGGTCGCCGAACGGGTCATCTCCGAACTCAACCGCAGCTCGGGAGGACAGGCCGAGGCCCGCAGCGCCGCGGCGCAGAAGCGGGTGAGCGCCCTGACCGAGAGGGAGCAGGAGGTGCTCGCGCTGGTGGGCAGCGGTCTGTCCAACGCGGACATCGGCAGGAGGCTCCATGTGGTCGAGGGCACCGTCAAGAGCTATGTCAGCGCCATCTTCACCGCGTTGGGCGTACGCAACCGGGTACAGGCCGCGATCATCGCGTACGAGGCGGGGGTCGTGGCGGACCAGGACAAGTGACCTGACGTGACGTGGCGTCATGTCGCGGAGGTGACATGACGCCACGTCGCACGGGGCCCGGGCCGCGACCACGTCCGTCTCGGCACCCGGTCCGTGCGGGGTACGGCAACGCAAACCGGGGCGTCGCCTCACCGGGCGGGGGATCCCGGTGCGGCGACGCCCCGTGCGCCCGGTCCGATCCGGAGCGCGTCTGGGGGGTGGCGAAGGTCAGGCGTCGCGCTTGCGCAGGACGTAGAAGCCGAGGGCCAGGGTCCCAAGAGCCCACAGGACGAGGAGCAGGAGTCCCATTCCGGGTCCGTAGGGCGAGGTGTCCGCGTTCATGAAGACGGTGCCCGCCGAGTTGGGCATCCGCTCCGCCAGGGCCACCAGCGGGTCGATGTCGGAGGCCTGGAGGACCACCGGCAGGACCGTGAGTCCGACGAAGACGATGGTGAGCGTGCCGGCGGCGCTGCGCACGGCGACGGCCACGGCGACGGCGAGCACGGCGACGAGCGCGAGATAGACGCCGATCCGAAGGGCGCTGCCCAGGGCGTCACCGCCCGCCGTCTCCCCCTTGTCGCCCAGCGACAACGAGGAGACCCCGACTCCGATCAGGCCGTACACGATTCCGGCGAGGAAGCTCACCGCGGCGGCCACCGCGGTCTTGGCCGCGAGCAGCCGGCCGCGCTTGGGCACGGACTGCAGGGTCGTGCGGATGCTGCCGGAGGCGTACTCGGCGGTGATCATCAGCATCGCCAGGGCGATCAGCGCGAACTGGGCGACGTACACGGTGGCCACGGCGACGTCGCCGACCGGCACCGTGGTGCCCTTCGCCTTGTTGTTGGCCATGGTCGCGCCGATGATCGGGGTGGTGAGCAGCATCAGCCCCGCACCGCCCAGCAGGCACCACCAGGTGGACCTGACCGACCAGAGCTTGGTCCATTCCGCTGCCACGGCGCCGGGCAGTCCGCCGCCGGAGGCACGTACCGGCTGACCGGCGGTCGTCACGGGCATTGATGTCGTCATGACTGAAGTCCTTGTGTTCTGTCAACTGGGCGACGCGGTCGCGTGAGGTTTCGGGTTCCCCGGTCCGGGGGCGGGCGGTGGCGCGCCGAGCGGGGCGCCAAAGATCACGCGCCCGGGTGCGGGCGACCGGCGGCGGCGCCGAACTCGACGCTGTCCGCGGTCAGTTCCATGTAGGCCTGCTCAAGGGACGCCTCGACGCTGCGCACTTCGTGCAGCCGGATCCCCAGCTCGAAGGCGAGGTCCGAGACCCGGTCGACGGTGAGGCCCGTGATGTACAGCTCGTTGTGGCTCTCCCAGCGGACGGCCACCGACGATTCGTGCAGCCGGGCCACCAGCATCTTGAGCCCTTCCTGTTCCGCGCCGCGCACCCGCACCGCGTTGAGCGAGCTGCTGTCGATGAGCTCCTTGACGGACGTCTCGGTGATCAGCCGCCCCTTGCCGATGATCACCAGATGATCGGCGGTCAGCTGCATCTCGCTCATCAGGTGACTGGAGACGAAGACGGTACGTCCCTCGGCGGCGAGTCCGCGCATCAGGCCACGGATCCAGCGCACACCGTCGGGGTCGAGGCCGTTGACCGGCTCGTCGAACATGACGACACCGGGGTTGCCCAGCAGGGCACCGGCGATGCCCAGGCGCTGTCCCATACCGAGCGAGTACGAGCCGGCCCGGCGGTTGGCCACCGAGGTCAGGCCCACGGTTTCGAGGACCTCGTCGACCCGGCCGACGGGGATGCCGTTGGTACGGGCGAGGGCCCGCAGGTGTGCGCGGGCGCTGCGGCCGGGGTGCACGGCCTTGGCGTCCAGCAGTGCGCCGATCTCCCGCAACGGGTACGCCAGGTCGGCGTAGGCGCGGCCTCCCACGAGCGCCTGTCCGGACGTGGGGTGGTCCAGGCCCATGATCATCCGCATGGTGGTGGACTTGCCCGCGCCGTTGGGCCCCAGGAAACCGGTGACACGGCCCGCCGCGATGGTGAGCGAAAGGTTGTCCACGGCGGCCTGACCGCCATACTTCTTTGTCAGACCCTGCAGCGTGATCATGGATGAGTGCTCCCAGCCGTTCCAGCATTCTCTGTCTCACGCCGAAGCTAGGCTCCGCCCAGGGAGGGCCACATCGGTCCAAGGGAAGGCATCCGCCCTGACTTTGGTCAGGACTTCACCGAGACCTTGGGCAACTGCCCAGTGCGTTCATCGGCTACCGGGTGGTGCTCGGCACGCCCTGCCGCCCGTCACCGGTGCGGGGGCAACCGGTCGCGTCCACGAGGGCATCCGCCGTGCCCCGCCGCTTCCTGACGCGGTACCGGCGATGCGTCTAACGTCCGAGAGTGAGCCTTTGGACTTATCTGGAACCCGCCTCCGCGACCGTGGACCCGGGTGGCAGTACGACGGTGCGGCTGCGTCTGCGGAACACCGGTGACGTGGTGGACGAGTACCGCTTCGAGGCGGTCGGTCCGCTGGCGCCGTGGGCGAGGGTGGAGCCGCAGGTACTGCGGCTCTACCCGGGGACGACGGGTTCGGTGGACATCGCGTTCGCGCCGCCGCGTACGCCGGACGCGACGGCGGGCCCGAACCCGTACGCGGTGCGGATCACGCCGACCGAACACCCCGAGGCGACCACCGTCCCCGAGGGCAACCTGACCATCACCCCGTTCACGGAGGTGCGGGCGGAGTTGGTGCCGCCGACGGTGAAGGGGCGTTTCCGGGGGCGTCCGAAGCTGGCGGTGGACAACCTGGGCAATACCAAGCTCACGGCATCGGTGAGCGGCAGCGACAACGGTGACCAGTTGTCGTACGACATCCATCCGTCGAATGTGCAGATCGAGCCGGGGCGTGCGGCGTTCGTGAAGACGACGCTGAAGCCGCGGGACATCATCTGGTTCGGTTCGAAGGAGTCCCGCCCCTACACCCTCGCCCTCCAACGGTCCGGTGTGGATCCGCTGGACGTCGAAGGCACCTACGTCCAGCGGAGCTTCCTGCCGCGCTGGCTCGCCACCTTCCTCGGCATCTTCATGGCGCTGGCGATCACGTTCGTCCTGCTGTGGATCGCCTACAAGCCCCCAGTGCGCAGCTCCGCCACGGAGAAGCTCCAGGAAGCCGGCATCAGCACCCTGCCGCCCTCCGCCTCACCGACTCCCGAGGCACCCAAGGCCCCGTCCGCACCCGCCGTCACGACGCCTCCGGCCGCTACCGAGACGCAGGCCGCCGCCGGCGGAGCCGGGGCGGGGGGCGGCGGTTCCGAGGACAAGGAGACCAAGGCCCCGGAGCGGACGGCTGCGACCGCCGTCCAGAAACTCGCCGCGCAGGACCCGACCGGACGACACATCTGCTACCGCGTCTACGTGTCCGGCCGTGGCTGGACCGACGCCGTGTGCGACGGCGAGACGGCCGGCACCGTGGGCCAGGAGACACCGCTCAAGGCCGTCAACATCGCGGTGTCCGGAACCAAGGGCACGAGCAGCGCCGCCTTCGTCCACAACCCCGGGTCCACCAACGGCGAGGGGCACTTCCCCGACCCGTGGTCGGGCGCCGCCGACGGTATCGACAACTACGTCGGCAGCACCAAGAAGGACGCCCCCAACATGCTGGGGCTGACCATCAACGTCGGAGGCGGCAGCAGCAGCGTCTGCCAGACCGCTCACGTCCACAACGACGCCTGGCTCGGCCTGGAATGCGACGACCCCAAGTCCGGGTACGACTTCACCTACTCCGGCACCCATAACAACGACCTCTGGCTCGAAGCGATCAAGCTCACGGTGTGAGCCACGCGGAGGGGGCGTCGGCACCGGTTGCCGGCGCCCCCTCCGTCGGTTCCGTCAGCTCCGTCAGCCCCGTCAAGCAGCCAGGGCCGCGGGGGTGGGTACGGCTGCGGGCACGGGTGCAGGCGCGGACGCGGGCGCGGGCGCGGTGGTGAGCGGGTCCGCTTCGGACAGCAGGTCCATGAGGGTGGCTCGGGCGCGGGCCACCCGGGAACGGACCGTTCCCACGGGGCAGTCGGTGAGCGCGGCCGCCTCCGCGTAGGGCAGCCCCATCAACTGCGTCAGGACGAACGCCTCACGGCGCTCGGTCGGCAGCGCGGCCAGCAGATCGAGGAGCACGACCCCTTCGTCGAAGCCGGGCAGGCCGCGCGGCTGGGCCCGTTCGACCGCCAGCCGCCAGTCCGGTACGTCGGACAGGCGCGGCCGGGCGGCGGCATACCGGAGGCTGTCGACCACCGCACGGCGCGCTATGGCCAGCAGCCAGGTACGGGCCGAGCAGCGGCCCTCGAATCGGTGCAGGCTGCCGAGCGCCCGCAGGAACGTGTCCTGGGCCAGGTCGTCGGCGGCCTGGGGGTCGGCGGAGAGGTACGCGACATAGCGCACGACGTCACGGTGCAGGGCACGCACGAAACGCTCGACGGCGTCCGGGTCGCCACCCCGGGCGGCCAGCGCCCAGGCGGTTATCGACTCGTCGACGGAGGCCGCCGCCTCACCACCGCTGCCACTTCTGTCACTTGCGTCGCTTGCATGGCTTGCGTTGCTTGCATGGCTTGCGTTACTTGCGTCGCTTCTGTTGCTGCCGTCACGGGGGACGGGCGGGGCAGGAGTGATCACCAGGTGTCCTTCTCGGGTCATCCGTGATCCGGACCGACGGCGCGTTCGCACGTCGGTCCGGCAAGGGGGTACGGCCGTACGCGGAGGTACGGCCGACGCCCGAGGCGCACAGGGGCGCCTCGGGGATCCGGCTGTCTCAACTGGCAGCGGACCCCACGGGCGGACCCCGGGAAGTGATGGCGTGGACGAGAAGGAACCGCCGCGGCGAACGGTCGCAGGAACCGCGGCGGACGCGGATACGCGGGCGGTGCGGGGGCGTGGGCAGCGCGAGCAGCAGCCGCAGGGGCGCGGCCAGTCGTCCGGCGACCGCGCGCAGGATGCGGAAGGTGGCGCGTTCGCCGTACGCCAGCCACAGACCGCACAGCAGCGCGGCCAAGAGGTGGGCGGCGAGCATGCCGAGCGAGGAGGTTCCGTCCATGGCGTGCGCCGACTGACTCATGGCATCCGAGCCCATATGGCCCGCGCCCATGTGCTCGGCACCCATGTGTCCCGCACTCATGTGTTCCGCGGCGGTGTGGCCGGCTCCCATGTGCCCGGAGCCCATGTGTCCGGCACCCATGTGTCCGGATCCCATGGAGGACATGGACCCCATGTCCATGGCATCCATGGGCGCCGTGGCGTCCGTGGAAGACATGTGCGCCGCACCTGTCCCCCGGCCGGAGGCCACCGGCCCCGCCGCCGACGCCATCGACGCCGCGAGCGAGAACGACCAGTGGAGCAGTCCCTGGGTGACGACCACCACCGACACGATCAAGGGGAGTCCGCGCTCCCGGCCGGCCAGGCACCAGCCCGCGCCGCCCGTCGCAAGGGTCCCGGCGGCCATCGTCCACCAGGCCACCGGGGAACCGGACATCAGCACGTGACCGAGGGCGGCGAGCACCACACAGACGACCGCGAACACCGCGGCCCGTACCGTGCGAACACCCCACCCAGCAGTCATGACGGGCCTCATCCTCGCATTCGTCGCGCGTGCGTCGTGGTGAGGTACGGGAATTGCCCCCGTCCCACGCTCAACACGCGCCACGTGATCCAGAACACAGGGCAGGGCCGGAACTCCACGCGCGCCACGACCGACGTCCGCGCGCGCTCTCCCCCACGGCCGGGCTTGCCCACATTCGCGGGCCCCCCTTATCCGCGAGGCGCCACCCGTGCCGGCGTCCGAGTTGGCGTCCGTGTCGGCATCCGTATGTCCACCGCCGTCAGCGCCATCGCCAGGGGTCCGGGGGTCAGGAATGCCAGCGGCAGCAGCATCCACGCGCACATCACGGCCGCCGCGAGGGCGAGCAGGACGAGACCGCTGCCGCCCGCGTCCCTGACGGAGTCCCGGGCGGCGCCGGCCACCGCCGCCCGCCAGTCGGTGAGCGACTCGGGGCGCCCGCAGGCACGCAGGCCGACGACGGTCGCGTACCCGCCGATCGCCCCGGCGACGACCGCGAACAGCGGGGCGCCGGGCAGTCCGGCACGTGCCAGGGCCAGGTCCGCCCAGAGCAGCAGGACCCCGGCGAGGGCCAGCGCTCCGGCCGCGAGGTCGCCGGGGCGCAGCCGTCGTCGCAGGACCGCCGAGTACCGTCCGGCCGTGGCCGGCCGGTCCTCGCGGGCGCCGCGCAGGACCGCGCACGCCGTGGACAGCGCGGCCGGCAGGGTGACCACCGGCAGCGAAGCGAGCGCCGTGCACACCCCCACGCTCAGCACGTCCGCGAACAGCGTCATACGCGGCCCGAAGAGGACGGCTACCACCGCGACCAGAACGTGTTCGGCCCCGGCGTGACCATCGAGGACGACATGGCGGTCCTGGTGCGGTACGCGTCCGGGGCGTCCCTGACCTACCACCTCACGGCGTACGCCCCCCTGGGAGGGCTACCGCGTCGCGTTCAACGGCAGCGAGGGCCGGCTCGAACTGCTCGTCGAGGAGTCGACATGGCTGCGCCCCGAGGTACGGACCGACGGCGCGAGCCCGGTCATGCACGGCGCCGGCGTGGGCGACGAGGCCGGCCGCACGGAGGTGCTGCTCCGCCGCCGCTGGGAACGCCCACGCGAGGTGCAGGTCCCCACCGGCGAGGGCGGCCACGGCGGCGGGGACGTACGGATGCTCCAGGACCTGTTCGGCCCCCACCGCTCCACCCCGGACCCCCTGGGCCGCGCGGCGAACGCGACCGACGGAGCGAGGTCACTGGTGACGGGCCTCGCCGCGAATGAGTCGTTCGCGACGGGGCGGGTGGTTCGGGTACGGGATCTGCTGGATGTCTGAGATGGGGTCAGGAGGTCGGGCCGTCCGCGTTCCCTGATCTCCAGACCAACGTGACGGTGAGGTGCCCCTCCGACTCCGACCTGGCGATGACAGCACCCACCGAGGCGTTCAGCCGGACGCCCAGCTCCACCGTGATCTCGTCCGGCCGTTGGGCCATGGCCCGCAGCCGCCGAACGGCCGAGCCGGCGACCGCGGTGATGCGGTCGAGGCCGCTGTCGAGCGTCGCCGCGGCGTCGGCGATACCGTCCGCGCCCCGTGCGACAGGGATGATCGCCGGTTCGTCGTCACCCGTCTCCACGATCACTTCCACGCCGTCCTCAGTGGTGAATCGCGTCAGCTCCATGACGGCTCTCCCCCTTGGCACGCCCATTCCCCCATCGACCGTACCGATCGTCCATCCTGTGGGAAAAGGCCCCAGCAGGCGTATCCAAATGACAGATGTTGCCGCCTGATCTTTCGGTGTGTATCGACTTCGCCCAGTCACCGGTAAGCCTGACCTATATCGGCTCGGCGAGGACGATACCCTTGGCCGCCCAGACACCGTCCGCGGCGGTCTCGACCGACCGCGGACGGCGCTGGCTATTTGACGTGTCAGGCCGGCTCCGCCTGGCCGCCCCAGCGCAGAAAGTATCCGCCGTGCCCCGTACTCGTGACAGCCGAGGTTGCTGAAATGCCGGACCGCGACCGTGTGTTCCCCTCCAGGCTGCTCGATCTTTCTCCTCTGTCGTTCGCCGAGCTCGCCGAGAGTGACGACCCGGCACTTCGCCAGGCGCTGCGTACCGTACGCGAGTCGGCAAGTGATGCGTTCGGCCCCTTGTTGGGTGACAGCCAGAGCGAGGAGATGTCCGCGTATGCCCGCCGCCAGGTGTCCTCGGAGGTAAGTCCGCAGCCATGACCGGCGCGAGCCCGCTCAGGGTGTATGACGTGTCCACGTCCTTACTCCAGGCCATTGCGTCGGGAGCCCCGGGCGCGGCGGGGCTGGAACGCCTGGAATCCGCGGAGCGGAGCATGCGGATGTTGCTGCTGGGCGCGCTGCTCGAACGCGTGGAGCAGTTGCCGGCCGATGCTTTCGGGGCCCTGGCCCCGCCCTCGGCGGCATGGGCGATGGCGGTCGAGGCGCAGCGGCGGTCCCCGAGCGCGGTGGAGGCAACCGTCGCGGATCCGTTCGTCAGGACGTGGGCCACCCGCTTGCTGCGTCGACTGGAGGAGGAACTCGCTTCCGAGCCCGCCGACAAGGACACCCGGGACCCGAACGAACCGCCTCTGTGGGTGGAGATCGGACAGTTCCACTGCCTGGCCGCCGCGCTCACCGTCCGCGCCGGCAGCGGCCCTGCGACGCTCCGGCTGCCGACCACGAGAGGCCATGTCTGGCTGCCGTCGCTGGGCGTGGCGGGCCCGGTGGACGACGATCCCTGGGGCGTCGCCGAAGTGCGGGTGTCGGCCGACGGCATCGTGCTCCACGGCGTGGGGGCCACAGCCGAGATGACCTGGCGCGGCACCGGTCCGGTCCGGCGGTGGCAGCCCCTCCTCGACCTGCGGGCGGCGTCGACCACCACCGGCCCCCTGCGCCTGGACGCCGTCACCCCCTACCGCGACTTTGGTTCGGTACTCCTGCCCGCGTCTTCCGTGGTAGAGGCGTCCGACACCTGGCGGACGCGCCTGGCCGACGCCACGGACCTCCTGGAACGCTCGCACCCACAGGCACATCGGGCGTTCACCACCCTCGTCACCAGTGTCGTTCCCCTGCCGACCCCGTCCACCGACCCGATGGCCGTGGCCAGCGCTTCGAGCCAGGACGCTTTCGGGGCGGTGGCCCTGTCCCTCCCGCCCGACCGTACGCAGGCCGCCGCCGCACTCGCTCACGAGTCACGGCATCAGCAACTGAACGCTCTGCTCGCCCTGGTGCCTCTGGTCTCGGACCCGGACCCGGCCGTGGCTGCGGCCACGGCCTCGGACCCGGACAACGACGGGCAGGCAGGCGAACCGGTATTTTTCGCCCCTTGGCGCAGTGACCCGCGACCTGCCCTCGGGCTGCTCCACGGCACCTTCGCCTTCGCCGGTGTGGCCGACTTCTGGCGTACCCACCGCTGGGAGGCCGCCGGCGAACAAGAGTCGGCACTCGCCCACTTCGAGTTCGCCGTGCTCAGGGAACAGGTCGGGGAGGGGGCTCATACGCTCGCCTCCGCCGGGCGGCTGACCCCGCCGGGCGAGACCTTCGTCGCGGCACTTACCGATGTGGTGGACAGCTGGCAGGACGAAGAGGTGCCCGATCTGCCGGCCCGCCTGGCGCGACGCGTCTGCGCCGGACGTCGGGCGATGTGGCGGCTGCGGCACCTTGCCCCGGACGACGTGACCGGTCGGCTGCTGGCCGACGCCTGGCGCTCCGGCAAGGTCCCCGCGGTCCAGGTCCGTCTACTGCCGCGCCCCCGGCCGGAGTTGGTGCGGCCGGACTCACGCGGAGCGCTCTCCCGGCTCTTCCTCAGCCGCCCCGAGGTGTTCGCCGAGGACCGCAGGTCCGCCCGTGGCGAGACCGCCGCGTTCATGGACGTGATCGCCGGTGAATCCGCTGAGGCCGAGCGGTGGTTCCGCGACCGGATCGCCCGACGCCCCGAGGACTCCGAGGCGTGGGTCGGCTGGGCTGCCACATGGGAGGAGTCCGAGCGGCCCCCGGCAGCCCGTCTGCTGCTGGAGCGGCCCGAACTGGTGGCGGGCCTCCGTCGGGCCCTGCCTGAATCCGGCACCGACGGACCTGATCCGCTGGCCCTGGCCGGATGGCTCGCGGAGAGCGGAACCCTGCTCGGTGCAGGCTCGTCCGGCGGACCGGACCGCGGCTGACCACACTGCGGCTGATCACACTGCGGCTGATCACACCTCAGCTGACCGGACCGCGGCTCGCAGGCGGTAGCCGGTGGGGTGCGAGCCACCGGGGTTCGGCAGGCACACCCCTACACCCTTTGCGCGGCGTCCCCACCCTCGCGCGTCGCCCGCTACAGGGCGACGAGGTCGATGTCGATGTTGGCCCGGATGCCGCGCTTCGCGTCGCGGGTCGCCGGGTGGTCCGCGCCCAGTTGCTTGCGGTACTTCTCCAGCGTCTTGTCGTGCAGTTCACGGCCGGCCGAGATGTCGCCCGTGGCCTTGAGGTCCGCGGAATGGTTCAACTGTACGGCGAGGGACGCCGGATGGTCGGGTCCGTAGACGCGGGACGCCTCCGGTACCGCCTCCCGGTCGATCTGTTCGGCCTTCGTGGAGTTGCCCAGGGCGAACAGGTCACTGGCCAGGTTCATACGGGCCAGCAGCGTACGCGGATGATCGGGGCTCAGCGCGGCGCTGAGGCCGTCCAGCGCCTTCTGGTCCAGTTCCAGCGCCTGTTCCACCTCTCCCAGCAGCCGCAGCGTGACCGCGAGGTTGAGAAACGTCGCATAGGTGTGCGGATGCTGTTCTCCGAACTTCCTGATGTGCCGATCCATCACGTCGGTGCCCAGGGCCCGGGCCGCCTGCAGCTGCCCGACCTGACGAAGATCGGTGGCATGGACCAGGTTGACCCGCAGCGCGTCACGGTTGTCGGGGGACAGACGGCGCTCGGCGATCTCCCTCAGCTGTGAGGTCAACTGGTACGCGCCCTCGTGATCCCCCGCCTTGCGGCGGGTCGCCGAGAGCTCCGCGCTGATCATCACGGTCAGCGGGTGCTCGTCCCCCAACGAGTCCCGGGCCCGGGCCGCCAGGTGTTCGTGGCCTTCCAGGCAGTCCGCGTAGCGCCCGAGCTCCTGCAGGTCGAGGTAGTACGCGCTGAGCGTGCCGAGCGAGTAGACGTGGTCCTCCCCGATGACCTCCACCCTGCGCCGCCAGGTCTCCTCGTCCAGTTGCAGCGCGGCCTGGACGTCGCCCGCCAGCCGCAGGCTCACCGCGTAGTTGTGGGCCGCCTGGAGGGTGTTGGGTTCATCGGGCCCGAAGACCCGCAGGGACGTGCTGTAGGTCCTCTCGTCGAGCTCGCGGGCACCGTAGAAGTCACCCCGCAGCCGCAGATGGATTCCCAGCAGGCTCAAGGCCAGCTGGGTGTCCTCGTGGTGCTCGCCGTGGACCCGGGTGAAGCGGTCCACCAGGTCCTTCTGCAGGTCGTAGGAATCGGTGTACCGGCCCCGGCAGCGCAGGGCCTCCGCGCGGACCTGGTCGGCGGCGAGCACGTCGGCGTGCTCCTGCCCCAGCCTGTCGGTCCAGCACGACCTGGCCCTCTCGGAGAAGCTCTGGGCTCCGCTGAAATCCCCCCGGGCGACCAGGAAACGCAGTTCGTTGAGGACCAGCCGCCGGGTCCACGGGTCGCCGCATTCGACCGCGTTCGACACCTGCACATGGGGCAGCAGGTCGGAGTACCTGGACCAGTGCGGAATGCGCTGCGGGTTCCTGGGATCCGCGTGCACGAGGAGTTGGTGGGCGGCGTGACGCATGTTCTTCTGTTCGTCGGGGCTCATCTGGTCGACCAGGACGCGCTGGACGAGCCGGTGCAGCTGGATCGTGCTCTGCCGGTGGTCTATTCGGGCCAGGGCGTACCGGCCGATCTCCCGTACCGCCCTCGCCAGCTTCACCGGGTCCTCCAGCGTGGCCTGGAGGTCCTCGGGGACGGACACACCGCGAACGGCCGAGAACAGATCCCAGGAAATGGGTTCGGGGGCGAAGAACGCGCATACCTGGAGCAGGTTGAGTGCATCCAGGTGGTCTTCCTGGAGTCGCTCCAGCGAGACGTTCCAGGCCGCGGCGACCGGCATCTCGTAGTCGGGGGGCGGATCCGACTGGAGGAGCTCGGTCCATTTCCGCTCGAAGAGTTCGAGGTACTGGTGAGCCGGCATTCCGGTCTCGGCGAGCCAGACCGCCGCCTGTTCGACCGCGAGGGGCAGGTCCCCCAGCGCGGTGGCCAGCTGGTCGGCCGGAAGGTCCGGGATGTCGGGGCTGCGCCGCCTGAGGAGGGCGATGCTCTCCTCCCGGGCGAACACGTTGACCTCCAGGGAACTGGCGAGGCTGGACCACTGGGCGTTGCGGGAGGTGACCAGGATGCGGCCGGGCCCGTCCGTCGGGAAGTACCGGCGGATCTCGCGTGGATTCTCCGCGTTGTCGAAGACCAGGATCCAGTTCCGGTAGGGAACACCGGTGCGCAGCGCTTCGAGTACGGTACGGACCGCGCTGACGTCGGAGCCCGCTTTGAGGCCCATGCGGTCGCCCAGCTCGATCAGCGACTGGATGACCTGGTTGTGCTGTTCGGCGGGGATCCACCACACGAGCGAGTAGTCGCGGCTGTGGCGGTACAGGTACTCGACGGCTATCTGGGACTTGCCCACTCCCCCCATGCCGTGCAGTGCTTCGGGCAGCACCGCGGCGATGCCGGTCCTCAGCCGCTCCGCGAGCAGCTCCAACAGGTCCTCCCTGCCTGTGAAGTTGCGGTTGCGCTGGGGCACGTTGCCCCACAGCCGGGAGGCGTCCTGCGGTGGGCGCCTACCGGTGGAGGGAGACTGGCCGAGGGTCACGTTGCCTCCTGTTGAGGGGGTCCCGGGTGCTTCGGGCGACCGGAGTGCCGGTTGCCGCGAGGGGGCGGGCCGGTCCCGCACCGCGGGGGTCTCCTCGGCCTGCCGCGGCGTGGCCTGCGGCTCGGCGTCGGAGGCCGACAGCTGCGGGCCCTGTGGTTCGGGTGCCGACCGGCTCAGTAGGCTCCCCACCTCGTCGGCCCGGGCCAGGAAAGGGCCGGACAGCGCGGTGAGAGCGGAGTGCAGCGACGGCAGGAACCGGCGCGTCTGCTGGGTCAGCGGTGGCGTGCCGGCATGGGTGTCCGACGCGACCAGGGCCGCTCCGCCGTCCCACCGGGCGTCGAGGCCGGGACCCACGTGCTGTTCGACCTGCTGCAGGACCGCCAGGGTTTCGGCGCGGCTCCCCAGTGCCAGGAGTTCCTCCCTGGTGCCGGGGACGAAGTCGAAGCAGACCTGGTACGGGTCCTCCGCGTCCGTGGCGGAGTCGATCCGGTGGATCAGGCCGGCGAGCATGATCTCGGACAGGTTCCACGGCTGTGCCGAGGAGACGGTCCGCTGGACCATGCGCATGACGGGCAGGTTCAGCGGGGCCGCGGCCAGCCTGCGGGCCAGGGTGAACGCTGTGGGGGACGCGGCGGAGCGGAATCGGGCCACGCTCTCCTGGGCCGAGTCCTCGGCCGCGGCAGGCGTGGCCGGTGCGTCGTCCTGGGGAGGCAGGGCCAGCAGATCCCCGTCGGCCGTGGTCAGCAGTACCGCGAGATCGTGTCTGCGGTCGCCGCCCGTGGCGGCCACGAGGTCGGCCCACCGGGCGAGGGGACCGGCCCTCAGCTCCACCACGGGCACCGGCACCACCGATCCGTTCGCACCGGTCGGCGGCACGTAGGACTCCGCCGGGCCGCGGTCCAGGCCGTGGGGCGGCAGCAGTGTCTCCACCCGGTAGGCGACGTTGGGCGCTCCTCTGGCGGCCACCCGCAGGCCGGCCCGGGTGGTGCTGGGCAGGGTCAGTTCCCACAGGTGCTGGGGCAGCAGATGGATCACCGCCGTGGGCCCGATCCGGGACCACTCGTGGAGTTGGGCGGCCGCCTGCCCGGTGCGCCAGGCGGGGCTCGCGGCGTCGGTGAGGACGAGCAGCAGGCGGTTCGGGCCGGTCGACGGCAACGAGGCGGCGGTGCCCACTGCCCGGGACGCCGTCCGAACGATCCGGAAGGCCGCCGTGTGCTCCAGCATCTTCCGGATCCGCAGCGCCGAGTCCTGCCACAGGGCCATGGTGGGTCCCTCGTCGACCACCAGCAGCAGTTCCAGGAGCGGTTCGGGCTCCGAGCGCGTCTGCGGCAGCCACAGCCCGTCGGTGGCGGCGCGTTCCGCGGTCGCCTCCTCGTCCAGGTTCACTGTGTAGGGCGATGAGACCGACAACTGGAGTGGCCGCAGGGCTCGTTCCAGGCCGAGCGCGTTCGTCAGACCGAGAGAGACGTCGGCGCGAGGCCTCCCCCCATCGGCCGCACGGGTTCCCCGTGCGGCCGAGAGTGCCGCCAGGGACACCTCCACCCGCCGCTGTGCGGCACTCGCCGGTCCCTGCCCCGCAGCCGTCTCCTCGTCCGGTGCGGCGGGCGGCTCCGGCAGCGGAGGCAGGTCCCGTTCCGGCGGCGGAACCTGGTCCGCTGTCCTGGCCCGGCCGGAATCCGCGTCCGCGGCGTCCTCGCGGCAGGCGGCCAGATAGAGCGCGTCCGCGACCTCCCACCAGTAGGGCCTGTCGGTCATGGCGTACCCGCTTCGGGGAGTTCACCGTCCAGCCGGTGCCAGAGCGCGTCGACCACCCCGTCGAGCGAACAGCCGTCCAGGGCGTGCAGGCTGAGGTACGCGGAGTTCAGCAGTTGGTCCGCGGCCAGCCCACCGCGCTCACGGCTGCGCCGGACGAACTGCTCCAGCAGGCCGAGGGAGTCGACGCCCCGTGTCTCCTCGTCCACGAAGTGCGCGGCCACCATGTCGGCGAGACGTTCGTGGTCGGGTTCGGGCATATGGAGCCGCAGGCACCGCCGGAGGAAGGCAGGAGGAAACTCCCTCTCGCCGTTGCTCGTCACGACGACGACGGGGAACGCCCGGCATCTGACGAGTCCCTCCTCGATCGTGACACTGCCGTCGGGATCGTCCGTCAGTACCACGGTGCGTGGATGTCGCCGGCGCAGCCGCACCAGTTCGGGAATGGCGTACCTGCCCTCCTCGAAGACGCTGAGGAGGTCGTTGGCCAGATCGAGGTCGCTCTTGTCGATCTCGTCGATCAGCAGCACTCTGGGTGCGGCGTAGGGCAGCAGTGCGGTACCCAGCGGACCCAGTTGGAGGTAGTCCCCGACCTCGGCGCCACCTGCCCCGTCCGCCTTCGCCGCCGGCTCCCCCGCCGGGGCTCCGGACACGGCCCGCGCGGCTGCGGCGTCCTGTACTCGGCCGATCGCGTCGTATTCGTACAGGCCCGAGCGGAGCGTGCTGCGGCTTGTGATGTGCCAGCGCAACACCCGGCCGAGTCCCAGTTCACGGCTGATGCGGTAGGCCAGGGCCGACTTGCCCGTGCCCGGCCGCCCCGTCACCAGGAGCGGACGTCGCAGATAGAGCGCGGCGTTCACCATGTCGGCCTCGTGCCGCAGTTGCTCCGACATCGCACCCACGGGGTGGACCCGCCCCAGTCGGCGGAGCACCTCTTCCTCGTCCTCCGGCGGAGCGGGTGTCTCCGGTCCGCCCGTGAACATCCGCCACTGGGGCGGTGGTGGCAGCCGCCGTAACAGCGTCCCCTCCCGCAGCGGCTCCCCCGTGCCCTGGTAGATCCACCACGCGGGCGGGCCGGCGCCGGCAGCCGGGCGTGCATCCGCACGAGCGGCCTGTGCTTCGGGTCCGGGTGGATCGATGCTCGTGCGCGAAGGGGGAAGCGTCCCTCCGTTTCCGGTCGCGGTCTCGCTCTCCGGTCGCATTACGACTCCCCTCGGTCAGCCTCGGGAGTGGCCGTGCCCCTCGGATCCTCCGGGAGCCGGTAGGGGTCGTCCCAGAGCAGCGCCAGATGGCGACCGATCAGTGACGAGGCACTCTCAGAGTCGTCGTCCCGGGCCAGGATGCGCAACTCCCTGACGGCGTCCGGCAGATCCGTGGCACCTCTTCGCGCCAGCAGGTCGGCGAGATCTCGACGGAAGACGGGATCGTGTCCTTCCCTGCGGTCCCAGACCACCACAGGCACCCCGACGCGCAGACACTCTCCGAGCTCGTCGAACTCCTTCTCCTGCTCCCCACGGCGACGGGGCGGAGAACTGAGCACGACGAGGGCGGGCAGCGGATCCATCAGCAACCGCGCTCGTCCGTCCTCCGGAAACCAGTGTGCACGCCCCTCCTCTCCCCGGGCGAGGTGATCCCATCGTTTCGCCCATCGTCCGTGGGTGTCCGGGCGCTCCATCCGGTCCAGACTGCGCAGCAGGACGGGGTGGTCCTCGCCGAGCACGCCGTTCGCGCCGAGCAGAGGACGCTTGGTCCAGCTCTCGACCGGTAGCTCCAGCAGCTCCCGGGGCAGGAAGAACTCCAGCGTGAGGTCGTCCTTGTAGAAGTACGCCCAGCCCGCCTCGGCCTCCTCCACCAGGGCCGTGACCCGCTCGGACAGCCGTCTCAGGTCGATGCGCCGGTCCTCACCGCGGACCGGACGGGCGGGGAACGGGCCCAGCTGCCACCAGTGCGACAACAGGCGTTCCTTGTCGTGGTCCGGGTCGGGCAGCGGTTTCACCCGCACCAGCAGACCTGCTCCCGGCCGCCAGACGTACGGGGCGTCCGCGCCGTTGGGCCGGGCCTGTACGGGCGGCGCGGGAGGGGCGGGAGGGGCGGGAGGGGCGGCGCCCACCGGGGCCGGGGAAGGCGTGCCGTGCGCGGAAGGCTCACTCCGCTGCCCAGTGGGCGGCACGCCGGTGAGGGCCGCCGTGCCGTGCGCGGCGGCCCAGGAAGCAAGCCCGGCCGCCTGCGGGCCCTTGACATGACGGGCCAGCCGGGCGACGAGTTGTACACAGGGCAGCGGTTCACCCGGGCGGGCGTTGAACGTCGCGGCGTGCAGCACCGCCAGCCACGGCTCGGCACAGTGTGCGGGCGGCGGCGGTTCGCCGCGGTAGGCCATGACCTCCTGGTAGATCCAGGGAAGTTCAGGGACCTGCAGTCCGCTCAGGAGATTCATCAGCTCCGCCCATTCCGCGGACGGGAAGAGCGGCACCTCCGTCACCGCGATCGCGGTGCGCACACGCTGGGCCGAAAAGGTGTCGCCCTCCACGAGATCGACGGCGCTGCCGAGGGCCTGCCATCCGTTCCGGTGCTCCGACACGGCGGACAGCAGGGTCATGAGGTACGTACGGCGGCGCGGGCTCTCCGGAAGGTTCATCCGGACGCCCAGCAACTGCTCCACCACGCCGACGCAGGTCCGTACGGTGCTCATCTCGTCGAACGCCGACAGGCCCTCCAGCGCGTCGAGCAGGATCTTCGACGGGGCCCATGAACCCGCGCCATCCACTTTCCGTGGAAGTGTGGAGCTCATGCACCGTCACCCACGGCCCACACGCGGTCGAGCAGGTGCAACGCGGCCTCGACCGACACCGACTCGGGGGCCAGCAGGACGACCGCTTCCCGCAACGCCGCACGCCCGTCACGGTGTTGGGTACAGGCACGCACGATCTCGGCCACCTGCGTATGGGCCCGGGACTGCGACTTGACGTTGTGCCGGATAGCCGGGGGCAGCAGGCTCCGCAGGGCGGCCCCGTGGTCCTCGTCGATCTGAGGGATCGCCAGCAGTGCCTTCGCCAGCGCGAACTGCTCCGATACCGACGGCACGGACGGCGGCAGCGGAGGCGGTGACGGTGCCACCAGCCCCACGGCTCGGGGCCACGCCCTCGCCCCGTCGGGAGAAGCCCCGGTCCCCTCGTCCCTCCAGCCCTCGGTCCGACTGCCCTCGACCGCTTCCCGGACTCCCGGCTCGACGTCCAAGTGCGCGCACAGGGCGGTCCACTGGTCCGCCGCCACGTCCAGGGGCAGCATCCATGCGACCCGGGCCCCGCCACGACTGAACGCGGCAGTAACCAGGCCCACCATGCGCTCCGACCGCGGGTCCCACACTCCCGCGCCGCTGAAGCCCTGCTCGACACCGACTCCTGAATCCGCGACGACGTCCAGTTGCCTCCACACGGGACACGGCCCGCCCGCTCCGACCAGCCGGGCCGACACCCAGATCCCGTGGGGCGCCTGCTTCGGATACCCGAACACCCTGAGTGTTCGGCCGTCGGAAGGCGGGCAGCGGCCGGGCACAGCGGTCCGCGTGCCGTGCGGGAGGGGACGACTCAGGGTCAGTACGGCGAGATCCGTGCGGCTGGCCGGATCCGTGCGGTCCTCGCCGGCGAAAGGGCCGGCGAGGGGTCCGGCGAACCAGCCGCCATCGGTGACCTCGGCCGTCCCGGACACACCGGGCCGCCCGGACTCGGCCGGCCGCTCCACCAGGACGTGTCCGCGCGGCGGGTCCGCCGGCGAGGCCGCCGCATTCGAGCGGCCGCCCATGAGCGCGATCGCCACGACATGCGCACACGTCACAGCGGTTGTTCCGGTCAGCAGCAGCCCGCCCCCATGGACGACACCGTCCGGCGAACGGACCCTTAATCGCCCCGCAGTCGCCGCGTCCAGCTCGCCCACAGCGCCCCCTCCTCCGGACCTCAACGATCACTGATGCTCCGAACACCGAGTTCCTAGGACAGGGATACCCAACTCATCGGACGGCGACCACCGTGCGGCTCACCCCCCTGCGCCGAGAGGAGTGCATACGATCAATCACGTGACTCTCTTTCTTGTGCGCCGGGACACCGCCCTGAGCGCCGACGAGGCGTGGCGGCGGCTCACGCTGTGGGAGCGGCATGCCGATGTGGTGCCGCTGACGCGGGTCCGGGTCGTCACGCTGCCGCCGCGTGGGGCGGGCACGGTGTTCGTGGCGCGTACCGGGGTGGGGCCGGTGGCGTTCGACGACCGCATGGAGGTCGTCGTATGGCGGCCGCCGCGGGATCGCACGCCCGGGCTGTGCCGGCTCGTCAAACGCGGCGGCCTGGTCGTCGGCTGGGCCGAGATCGAGGTACGGCCGACGGCGGGCGGCGGCTCACAGGTGCTGTGGCGGGAGGAGCTGGGGGTGCGAGGGGTGCCACGCGCCTTCGACGCCCTGCTGGGGCGGGCGGGCCGGTGGATGTTCGGACGAGCGGTGGACGGGCTGCTGTCACAGCCTTGAGAGCTGAGCCCGTCAGCCGCAGGCCGTCAGGCGTCGGCTCCCGGCTCCCGGCTCCCGGCTCCCGGCTCCCGACCGTCGGCCGTCGGTCGGGAGCGGGGGGCGTCGGCCGGGGGCCGAGAGCCCGGATTTGTTTCCCGGAAGCGGGAGTTGGGGCCCGGAGCCGGGTCCCGAGGCCGGGAGCCCGGAACCGGGCCGGGGCCGGGGCCGGGGCCGGAGTCGACGCCGGGAGCCAGAACCCGGAGTCGAGAACCCGGGGCCGGGACCCGGAACTCCGAGCCGGGGCCCGGGAGCCGAGAGCCGGGGCCCAAGAGCCGAGAGCCGGGGGCCGAGATTCCGGAGCCGGAGTCCAGAACTCGGAACCCGAAGTCGAGACCCCGAGCCCGGAACCGGGATCGAGAGCCGGAGCCCGGAACCGAGAGCCCGGAACCGGGGCCGGGATCCGAGTCGACGCCGGGGGCCAGAACCCGAGGTCGAGAAACCGGGGCCGGGACCCGGAACCGGGAGCCGGTGCCCGAGAGCCGGGAGCCGGGAGTCGAGAGCCCGGAGCCCGGAAGCGGGAAGCGGGAAGCGCAGTCGTCAGGTGGCGGGTTCCGTGTTCAGGAGTTTGGTCGCCTCTCCTGCCACCACCTCCAGCATCGTCTCCGGGTCCGTTGCGCGGGCGAGGAGCATGCCTCCCTCGCACAGGGCTCCGAAGACCAGCTGGCAGCGTGCCGTCAGGGCCGCGTCGGGTGTTCCGCCGGCCTCGCGCACCGCGTGTTCCATGGCCTCGCGCAGGACACGCAGCGCGTGCTCGTACTCGATCTCGCGAACCGTCTCCCAGCCGAGGACGGACGGGCCGTCGAGGAGGACGACACGCTGGAAGCCCGGGTCGAGGCAGTGTTCGAGAAACGTGCGGGCACCCGCGTGGAGCGCCGCGCGCGGGTCGGGCGCGGCGGCTCCGGCCCGCAGCAGCGCTTCCGCCAGCAGTTCCTGATGGCGTACGAAGACGGCGTGGAACAGGGCCGTCTTGCCGCCCGGGAAGTGGTGGTACGCGGCCCCCTTGGTGACCCCCGCCATGGCCGCGACGGCGTCGAGAGGCGCGCCCGCGAAACCGTGACTGCCGAACAACTCCGTCGCGGCGTCGACCAGTTGGGACGTGGTCGCGCCTGAGCGTTCGGCCTGGGTCCGTCGGACCATCCGGCTCATCAACTCCCTTGACAGGCATACCGAGGGTACGTAACTTAGCCGATCCGATTACATACCCTCGGTATGGAAGTGAGCCTCGCCATGACGGCACAGGCAGCGCGGACAACGGCACGAAAGGCACCCCTCTTCGCGGTCTACGGCGCCAACGGTCACACCGGAAGGGTCGTCACCGCCGAACTGCTCGCCCGGCACCAGCACGTGATCCTCGCCGGACGCGATGAGCGGGCACTGCACTCGCTCGCCACCGAACTCGGCACCCCCGATCTCGTACGCGTCCGGCACGCACCCCTCGACGACCGCCCCGCCCTGCGCGCGCTCGCCGAGACCGCCGACGTGATCATCCACTGCGCGGGGCCGTTCACCACGACCGGGGAACCGGTCGCCACCGCCGCCGCGGAGACCGGCACACCGTACGTGGACCACGCGATCGAGCCGCACCATGTGAAGTACCTCTTCGACTCCCTCCAGGCCACCGCCCAGCGCACCGGCGCGGTCCTCGTCCCGCAGATGAGCTTCTACGGCGGACTGGGCGACCTGCTGGCCGCGGCTGCCGCGGAGGGGCTGCCCGACGTGGACAAGGTGACCGTCGGTTACGCGGTCACAGGCTGGCGCATGACCCAAGGCGCCGTGAACACCGCCAACCTGCTGATCGGTGAGATCGACCGCATCGGCTTCGTGGACGGGGCACAGCGGGTGGGGCCCGTGGAGATCCGTAACGCGGTCTTCCCGTTCCCGCCGCCCGTCGGACCCCGTACGACGATCGTGCCCTTCCCGTCGGGCGAGGTCGTCACGGTCCCGCGCCACGTTCCGGCCCGGGCCGTGGAGGTCCAGCTGACCGCCTCCACCTTCGAGGAGGAACAGATCTTCACCAGCGTGGACGTGAGTCCGCAGGAGCGCGCGAAGACGGAGTTCACCGTCGCGGTCCAGGTCACCGGGGCCGCCGGCGGTGGCCGCAACGCCCATGTCCGGGGCCGGGACATCTGGCGGGCCGGGGCCGTCGTCTCGGTCGAGGCCGCGTTGCGGCTCGCGGGCGGGGAGGGGCCGGCGAAGACGGGCGTACTGGCCCCCGCGGAGGCTTTCGCGGCGCCCGAACTCCTGCGCACGCTCGCCGAGTCGGGCACGTTCTCCCTCACCCTGCCCGGCTGACGGTCACGGGGCCGGTACCCACCGGGAGGGGTGGGCGGCGGCTCGGGCCCACGCCGTCGGCGCGCGTACCCCGGCCCCTCCCCGCCGCGCGCGTTGCCCGCGAGCCGTCCATGGGGCTCCCATGAGCGCCTATGAGTTCCCATGAGTTCCCATGAATTCCCACGGACTCCCGCGATGCGTCCTGGCGAAAGTCTGTGGAACGAGTCCACTCGGAGTTGCGAGACTGGGGCCCATGAACGACATGGGGCGGTTCCGCCAGGCAGTCGTCCAGTGGGCGGCTGGCGGCGCGGGGGCGGCGGAGGCGGGCGCGAGCGCGCGGGAGGCGGCGGCCGGCACCGGGCTGCGTACGGTCGTGCTCGTCGAGGGAGGCAGCGACCAGGTCGCCGTCGAGGCACTGGCCGCCCGGCACGGCCGGGACCTCGACGAGGAGGGGGTCTCGGTGGTGCCGCTCGGGGGCGCGATGAGCGTCGGGAGATTCGTGGACCTGTGCGGGCCGCAGGGGCTCGACGTCCGGCTCGCCGGACTGTGCGACGCGGCCGAGGAGCGGTTCTTCCGGCGGGCGCTTGAACGGGCCGGGATCGGCTCCGATTTGACGGCCGACGATCTGGAGTCACTCGGGTTCTATATGTGCCACGCGGACCTGGAGGACGAGCTGATCCGTTCCCTGGGCGCCGATGTCATCCAGCAAGTGGTGCAGGAACAGGGCGAGTTGCGTGCTTTCCGCACCTTCCAGAACCAGCCCGCGCAGCGGGGGTGGACCGTGGAGCAGCATCTCCACCGCTTCATGGGCACCCACGCCGGGCGCAAGGCCCAGTACGCGCAGGAACTCGTCGCGAGCCTGGACCTCGACCGGACGCCGCCTCCACTGGAACGGCTCCTCGCCCATCTCTGACGCCGGGCCACATGCCGGACCCGCCGTCGCCGTGGGGATCAGGCCACCGCTCCGATGTGGCGTACCGGCGTCGAGGACACGTCGTGGTGGATCGGCGTGTGCGCCCCGGTGAGCGACACCCCGCTCCCGCCCCGCCGGTTCGCGACGATCTCCGAGGCGATGGAGAGGGCGGTCTCCTCGGGCGTACGGGCGCCGAGGTCGAGGCCGATGGGCGACCGTAGCCGGGCCAACTCCCGCTCGGTCAAGCCCACTTCGCGGAGCCGTTCGTTGCGGTCGAGGTGGGTGCGGCGGGAGCCCATCGCCCCTACGTACGCGACCGGCAGCCGCAGCGCGAGCGCGAGGAGCGGTACGTCGAACTTGGCGTCGTGGGTCAGGACGCACAGGACCGTACGGGCGTCGACCTCCGTGCGCTCCAGGTAGGTGTGCGGCCACTCGACGACGATCTCGTCCGCCTCCGGGAAGCGCGCGGCCGTCGCGAAGACGGGGCGCGCGTCGCAGACCGTCACGCGGTAGCCGAGGAACTTGCCGATGCGGACCAGGGCCGAGGCGAAGTCGATCGCCCCGAAGACGATCATCCGGGGTGGCGGGGCCGAGGACTCGACCAGCACGGTGAGCGGTGCTCCGCAGCGGGAACCCTGCTCGCCGATCTCCAGGGTGCCGGTGCGGCCCGCGTCCAGGAAGGCGCGCGCCTCCTGCGCGACCGTGCGGTCCAGTTCGGGGTGCGCGCCGAAGCCGCCCTCGTACGGGCCGTCCGCGCGTACGAGGAGGGCGCGGCCCTGTAGTTCCGCCGGGCCGGAGACGACGCGAGCGAGCGCCGACGCCTCTTCGCCGGCGGCTGCGGCGAGCGCCGACGCGAACACCTCGCGGAGGGGGGAGGAGGCGTGCACCGGAGTCACCAGGATGTCGATGATCCCGCCGCACGTCAGGCCCACCGCGAAGGCGTCCTCGTCGCTGTACCCGAAGCGTTCGAGGACCGGCTCCCCGTCCTCCAGCGCCTGTTGGCACAGGTCGTAGACCGCGCCCTCCACGCAGCCGCCGGAGACCGAGCCGGTTGCCGTGCCGGCGGCGTCCACTGCCAGGGCGGCGCCGGGGGGTCTCGGTGCGCTGCCGGCGACGGCCACGACTGTGGCCACGGCGAAGTCGCGGCCTTGCTGCACCCATCGGTGCAGCTCTTCGGCAATGTCCAGCATTGTCGGTCTCCTTTTCTCCGGGGTGCGTTGTGGCTGGGTGCGCCGTTCCCCGCGCCCCTTACCCCGCCCGGTGCGGGTCCGTTGTCGCTAGGTGCGCAGTTCCCCGCGCCCCTTAACCGCACCCGGGTGCAGGCCTGTTGTCGCTGGTTGCGCAGTTCCCCGCGCCCCTAGGCAGGACGCAGGTGCGGGTCCGTTGTCGCTAGGTGCGCAGTTCCCCGCGCCCCTTAACCGCACCCGGGTGCAGGCCTGTTGTCGCTGGCTGCGCAGTTCCCCGCGCCCCTAGGCAGGACGCAGGTGCGGGTCTGTTGTCGCTGGGCGCGCCGTTCCCCGCGCCCCTGGGTAAGACGCAGGTGCGGGTCCGTTGTCGCTGGGTGCGCAGTTCCCCGCGCCCCTGACCGCGCCGCCCTTTCCCCACCGGGGCTGGAGGGGAAAGCTGGGGCGCAGCACCGGTTTTAGGGGCGCGGGGAACTGCGCGGCCCGCCGCCACTGGGTTGCGGATTCCTCGCCCGTCCCGCAGCGGAGCGCCTAGTGGATTCCCAGCCAGCTTTCGATCGGGCTCAGTGCGAAGAAGACCAGGAAGATCGCCGTGAGGCCCCACATGAACGCCCCCACCTCCCTGCCCCGCCCCTGGGCGAGTTTGATGGCGACGTAACTGATGACCCCGGCCGCGACTCCCGCCGTGATGGAGTACGTGAACGGCATGATCACGACGGTCAGGAAGACCGGGATCGCCGTCGCGCGGTCGGCCCAGTCCACATGGCGGGCGTTCATCATCATCATGGCGCCGATGACGACGAGTGCCGCCGCGGCCACCTCGCCGGGAACGATCGCCGTCAGCGGGGTGAAGAAGAGGCAGGCCGCGAAGAACAGGCCCGTGACGACGGAGGACAGGCCCGTTCGGGCGCCCTCGCCGACCCCCGTCGCGGACTCCACGAACACCGTCTGACCCGAGGCACCCGCGACCCCGCCGATCGCACCACCGGCGCCGTCGATGAACAGCGCCTTGGACAGCCCCGGCATCCGGCCCTTGTCGTCGGCGAGGCCCGCCTCCGTGCCGACGCCGATGATGGTCGCCATCGCGTCGAAGAACCCGGCGAGGACGAGCGTGAAGACGATCATGCCGACCGTCATCGCGCCGACCTCGCCCCACCCGCCGAACTCGACGTCCCCGAAGATCGAGAAGTCGGGCATCGAGACCGCACTGCCGTGCAGTTCGGGGGCACCGCTCGCCCACTGCTTCGGGTCGATCACGTCGAGCGCGTTGAGGACGACGGCCAGTACGGTGCCGCCGACTATGCCGATCAGGATCGCGCCCGGGACGCCGCGCGCCTGGAGCATGAAGATGGCGAGCAGCGTGACGGCGAACAACAGCACCGGCCAGCCGGCCAGTTCGCCCGTCGCGCCGAGCGAGACCGGCGTCGCCTTGCCCTGGTGGACGAAGCCCGCCTTCACCAGGCCGATGAGCGCGATGAACAGACCGATGCCCATCGTGATCGCGTGCTTCAGCGCCAACGGGATCGCGTTCATGATCATCTCGCGTAGCCCGGTGATCACCAGCAGCATGATCACCACGCCGTACATCACGCACATGCCCATGGCCTGCGGCCACGTCATCTGGGGCGCGACCTGCGAGGAGAGCACGCCCGAGACGGACAGTCCCGCGGCGAGGGCCAGCGGCACCTTGCCGAAGAAGCCCATCAGGAGTGTGGTGAACGCCGCCGCGAACGCGGTCGCGGTGATGAGTGCCTGCTGGCCGAGCGTGTTCCCCGCCGCGTCCTTGCCGGACAGGATCAAGGGGTTGAGGAGGAGGATGTACGCCATCGCCATGAAGGTCGTGACGCCGCCGCGCATCTCACGCGCGACCGTGCTTCCCCGCAGGGAAATGTGGAAGTAGCGGTCGAGCCAGGACCGGCCGGCCGGGACGCGGGTTCCTTCACCCGCGTCGTCGGCGGTGGTCCTGGGCTCCAGTGACTGCTGGGTCATGGTGCCTTCTCCCAAGGTTCATAGGGGCACCCGCGGCTTGCTTTCGGTTTGCGCGGGTTTTGGGAAGGTGCACGACCCGGGGGACGGCCCGAGACGAGACGCGGTGCTGTACTTGCGCGGTTGCCGGGTGCCGGGTGCCGTGGGATACACAGTCGCCCGGCGCCGGGGTGGCCGTTCCTGTGCCCACCCGTTCCTCCCCCAGTGCCTCAAGGGCCTGGGGGGACCCCCAGCGGAACGCCTGCCCACAGGAACGGCGGCAGGCCGACTACGCCGTGCCCGTCAGGTGCTCCGGGCGGACCGGCGTCCTGTTGAGTTCCAGGCCCGTCGCCTCGCGGATCGCCGCGAGGACGGCCGGGGTCGACGACAGGGTCGGGGCCTCTCCGATGCCACGGAGCCCGTACGGCGCGTGGTCGTCGGCGAGTTCGAGCACGTCGACGGGGATGGTCGGCGTGTCGAGGATCGTGGGGATGAGGTAGTCGGTGAAGGAGGGGTTCCTGACCTTCGCCGTGACGGGGTCGACGATGATCTCCTCCATCACTGCGATCCCCAGACCCTGGGTCGTGCCGCCCTGGATCTGGCCGATGACGGACAGCGGGTTGAGCGCCTTGCCGACATCCTGCGCGCAGGCCAGTTCGATGACCTTGACCAGGCCGAGTTCGGTGTCGACCTCGACGACGGCGCGGTGGGCGGCGAACGAGTACTGGACGTGGCCGTTGCCCTGACCCGTGCGCAGGTCGAAGGCCTCGGTCGGCCGGTGCCGCCACTCCTCCTCGACCTCGACGGCCTCGTCCTCGAGTACGTCCACCAGGTCGGCCAGGACCTCGCCCCCGTCGGTGACGACCTTGCCGCCCTCCAGGAGCAGTTCGGCGGTCGCCCAGGCCGGATGGTACGTACCGAGCTTGCGGCGGCCGATCTCCAGGACCTTCTCGCGGACCAGCTCGCACGCGTTCTTCACGGCGCCGCCGGTGACGTACGTCTGGCGGGACGCCGAGGTCGAACCCGCCGAACCCACCTGGGTGTCCGCGGGCTGGATGGTCACCTGGGCGACACCCAGTTCCGTGCGGGCGATCTGCGCGTGGACGGTGACGCCGCCCTGGCCGACCTCCGCCATCGCGGTGTGGACGGTCGCGACGGGTTCGCCGCCGACGACCTCCATACGGACCTTGGCGGTGGAGTAGTCGTCGAAGCCCTCGGAGAAGCCGACGTTCTTGATGCCGACCGCGTACCCGACGCCGCGTACGACGCCTTCGCCGTGGGTGGTGTTGGAGAGGCCGCCGGGGAGCTGGCGGACGTCCGCGGCCTCGCCGGCCGCGAGCCACTGCTGCTCCGGCGGCATGGGCATCGCCTTGACGCGGCGCAGGAGTTCGGCGACCGGGGCGGGCGAGTCGACCGGCTGGCCGGTGGGCATCAGCGTGCCCTGCGACATCGCGTTCAGCTGCCGGAACTCGACCCGGTCCATGCCCACCGCGTCCGCGAGTTTGTCCATCTGCGCCTCGTAGGCGAAGCACGCCTGGACCGCGCCGAAGCCGCGCATGGCGCCGCAGGGCGGGTTGTTGGAGTAGAGGGCGATGGCCTCGATGTCGACGTCTTCGAGGACGTACGGGCCGACGGCCAGGGAGGCCGCGTTGCCGACGACGGCCGGGGAGGCGGAGGCGTACGCGCCGCCGTCCAGGACGATCCGGCACTTCATGTGGGTGAGCTTGCCGTCCTTCGTCGCCCCGTGCTCGTAGTGGAGCTTCGCGGGGTGGCGGTGGACGTGGCCGAAGAAGGACTCGAACCGGTTGTAGACGATCTTGACCGGTTTGCCCGTGCGGAGGGCCAGCAGACAGGCGTGGATCTGCATGGACAGGTCCTCGCGGCCCCCGAACGCGCCGCCGACGCCGGACAGCGTCATCCGCACCTTGCCCTCGGGCAACCCGAGGACCGGGGCGATCTGGCGCAGGTCGGAGTGCAGCCACTGGGTGGCCACGTAGAGATCCACGCCGCCGTCCTCGGCGGGTACGGCGAGGCCCGACTCGGGGCCCAGGAACGCCTGGTCCTGCATCCCGAAGGTGTACTCGCCCTCGACGATGTGATCGGCTCGCTGCCGGGCCGCCTCGACGTCGCCGCGGACGATCGGCTGGCGGTGCACGATGTTCGGGTGCGCGACATGGCCGATGTGGTGGTCGTCGCGGCCCTCGTGGATCAGCGGGGCGTCCGGCGCGGTGGCCGAGGCCTCGTCCGTGACGACGGGCAGCTCCTTGTACTCCACCTTGATCTTGGCGGCGGCGCGGCGGGCGGTCTCGGGGTGGTCGGCGGCCACGATCGCGACAGGCTCACCGTGGTGGCGTACACGGCCGTGGGCGAGTACCGGGGTGTCCTGGATCTCCAGGCCGTAGTTCTTCACGGCGGTGGGCAGGTCGTCGTACGTCAGGACGGCGTAGACGCCGGGCGTCGCGAGGGCCTCACCGGTGTCGATGGAGAGGATCTCGGCGTGCGCGACCGTGGAGCGCAGGATCTGGCCCCACAGCATGTCTTCGTGCCACATGTCGGACGAGTACGCGAACTCGCCGGTGACCTTGAGCGTGCCGTCCGGGCGCAGCGTGGACTCGCCGATGCCGCCCTTGGTCCGCGAACCCTGGGTGACCTTGGTGGGGGTGCCGACGGGGGCGGTGTTGCCGACCGTCGCGCGAGGAGCGTCGGTAGTCATCGTCAGACCGCCTCTCCCTGACGGGCGGCCGCCAGGCGGACCGCGTCCATGATCTTCTCGTAGCCGGTGCAGCGGCAGAGGTTGCCCGAGAGCGCCTCGCGGATGTCCGCGTCGGTCGGGGTCGGGTTGCGCTCCAGCATCTCGTCGGCGGCGACCAGCAGGCCGGGGGTGCAGAAGCCGCACTGGACGGCTCCGGCGTCGATGAACGCCTGCTGGATGGGGGCGAGTTCGGTGCCCTCACCGGTCTGGGAGTCAGCGGGCCGCGCCTCCCACCGCTTGGCCGCGTCCAGCGGCGTACCGCAGGCGGCGCCCGTAGCTCCTGAGATCCCGGAGGCCGCGGAAGCGCAACCCCCGTGTTCCGCACGCTGCTTGGCGAAGTCCGCCAGGCCTTCGACCGTGACGACGTCGCGGCCCTCGACCTGCCCGGCCGCGACCAGACACGAACACACCGGAACGTTGTCGAGGCGGACCGTGCAGGAGCCGCACTCGCCCTGCTCGCAGGCGTTCTTCGAGCCCGGCAGGCCCAGGCGTTCCCGCAGTACGTACAGCAGGGACTCGCCCTCCCACACGTCGTCGGCTTCCTGCGGACGGCCGTTGACCGTGAAATTGACGCGCATTACGCGACTCCCTCCGTGGCGGCGGCGGTGCCGCGGTACGACTCCCAGGTCCAGGTCAGCGTGCGGCGGGCCATGATGCCTACGGCGTGGCGGCGGTAGCTCGCGGTGCCCCGGACGTCGTCGATGGGGTTGCAGGCGCCGGAGCACAGCTCGGCGAACTGCTTGGCCACCGACGGGGTGATGATCTTGCCGTTGTCCCAGAAGCCGCCCTCTTCGAGCGCCGCGTTCAGGAATTCCTCGGCCGCCTTGGCCCGGACGGGCGTGGGCGCCGCCGAACCGATGCCGGTGCGGACCGTGCGGGTGTCGGGGTGCAGGGCCAGGCCGAAGGCGCAGACCGCGATCACCATGGCGTTGCGGGTGCCGACCTTGGAGTACTGCTGCGGGCCGTCCGCCTTCTTGATGTGGACGGCGCGGATCAGCTCGTCGGGGGCGAGCGCGTTGCGCTTCACCCCGGTGTAGAAGGCGTCGATCGGGATCAGCCGTGAGCCCCGTACGGACTCGGCCTCGACCTCGGCGCCCGCCGCGAGGAGGGCGGGGTGGGCGTCACCGGCCGGGGAGGCGGTGCCGAGGTTGCCGCCGACCCCGCCGCGGTTGCGGATCTGCGGGGAGGCGACCGTGTGGGAGGCCAGGGCCAGGCCGGGCAGCTCGCCGCGCAGGTTGTCCATGATCGCTGAGTACGGGACCGAGGCGCCCAGGCGGACCGACTCCTCGCCGACCTCCCAGTCGCCCAGCTCACCGATGCGGTTCAGGTCCAGCAGGTACTCGGGCCGGCGGTGGTCGAAGTTGATCTCGACCATCACGTCGGTGCCACCCGCAATCGGCACAGCTGTGGGGTGCGCTGCCTTCGCGGCGAGCGCCTCCTCCCAGCTGGCGGGGCGAAGGAAGTCCATGACCGGCTCTCTTCTTCGTCTCGTGGATGGTGCTGATCAAGCCAGATCGTGTGCGGCGGCCCAGGCTCGTTCATGAGTTGTTCACGTGGATGGGAGCCAGTACACAGCGCGTTCCACCAACGGGGTCAGTCACCGAAACCATGAAGGAGTTGGCTGGCCAGGGCGCGCATCTTGTAGATTCGTATGAACGGAGGTCATCAGTAACCTCTTGGCTTTCCCTCGGAAACGTCAGACGCAGTCCGCTGCGCGTCGGCCACCGGCCGGAACGAGTCCTCCTCTCTCCCCTTCATCGGTTCGACCCCCTCCATCGGTTCTCCATCCATCGTAATTTTCGAGACAGAACGGCGGCGACGAGATGCGGCTGCGCGCACTGCTGGACACGGACGCGCTGGGCCTGCGGCTGCTCGGCGGCCAGGACGAGCTGGACCGCACGGTGCGTGGCGTGATGACCACGGACCTGCGGGACCCCAGCCGCTATCTGTCGGGCGGCGAGCTGGTGCTCACGGGCCTCGTCTGGCGCCGGGGCGCCGCCGACTCCGAACCCTTCGTGCGGCTCCTCGCAGGCGCCGGGGTCGCGGCGCTCGCGGTGGGCGAGGCCGAGCTGGGCGCGATCCCCGACGATCTGGTGGCGGCCTGCGCCCAGCACCGGCTGCCGCTGTTCGCCGTCAACGAGTCGGTGGCCTTCGCGACGATCACCGAGTACGTCGTACGGCAGGTGTCGGGCGAGCGTGCCGGTGACCTGGCGGCCGTGGTGGACCGGCACCGCCGGATGATGACCTCCGGCCCGGCGGGCGGCGGCCCGGACGTGGTCCTGGACCTGCTCGGTTCCGACCTGGACCTGCGGGCCTGGGTGCTGTCCCCCGCCGGGCGCCTCATCGCGGGCTCGCGGCTCGCGGAGAGCGAGCTGCCCGCGCGCGTGTGCGCCGCGCTGGCCGGCGAGCACCTGGCGGCGGTCCGCACGGGCCGGCGCGGCCCGCACCGGGTGACGGTGGGCCCGGCCACGTACTCGCTCTTCCCGGTGCGCGGCGGCGGACGCGGTACGGCGGGGGCGCGCGACGTACGCGAGACCGTGCTGTCGGAGTGGCTGCTCGCGGTGGAGGCGGACGCCGGGGACTGGCCGGAGGAGCGGCTCGACCTGCTGGAGGGCGTGACGCAGCTGATCGCCGTGGAGCGGGAGCGACGGGACGCGGCGCGCACCGTGCGGCGCAGACTCGCGCAGGAGGTACTGGAGCTGGTGCAGACCGGTGCCGCGCCCGCCGAGATCGCGGCGCGGCTGCGGGTCGCGGCGCCCGTGCTGCTGCCGGGGCTGGGCGCGGCCCCGCACTGGCAGGTCGTGGTCGCCCGCGTCGAATGGGACGAGGCCAAGGGCGGACCGGCCGGACTGCCCGCCGAGTCCGGCGGCGGTGCGAGACGGGCCGAGGGGGCCGCGGGCGGCCTGGCGGGCGGTCCGGTGGCACAGGCTTTGCTGGAGGAGATCCTGGTCGACCCGCTGTCGTCGGGTCCGGAGCCGTCGGACCGGATCGCGGTCGCCCACACGGGTGACGAGGCCGTCGCGCTCGTCCCGCTGCCGGCCGTCTCCTCGGAGCACGACGGCTCCGAGACGGGCCTGCTCGCCGACACGATCCTGGAGGCCGTACGCGAACCGCTGTCGGCCGGGCTCGACGGCGACGGGCGGCTCACGCTGGGCGTCAGCGCGGCCGTGCACTCGGCGGAGGGCCTGCGCGGCGCCCTGGAGGAGGCACGGCACGCGCGGCGGGTGGCCGCCGCGAGGCCCGGGCGGGTGTGCGCGGCGGGCCACCAGGAGCTGGCGTCCCATGTCCTGCTGCTGCCCTTCGTGCCGGACGACGTGCGCCGCGCCTTCACGGCCCGGCTGCTGGATCCGCTCCGCGAGTACGACCGCCGGCACCGCGCCGAGCTGATCCCGACGCTGGAGGCGTTCCTCGACTGCGACGGGTCCTGGACGCGCTGCGCGGCCCGGCTGCATCTGCACGTCAACACGCTGCGCTATCGGGTCGGACGTATCGAGCAGTTGACGGGCCGAGATCTTTCCCGGCTGGAGGACAAGCTGGACTTCTTCCTCGCGTTGCGGATGAGCTGAGGTCACAGCGCCGCGGGCGGTGGGGCTCCCGTCGCCCGGGGGCGAGCGGGAGTCCGGGACGGGCGCCAAGTCTCTTCTCTGTCCCACGACTTTGTGAAATCCTTCACCTACCCCCTTGGCCGGGCGCGCTGATTCGTGCTGAGATGCCGCCACCACTCAACAGCTCAATGGCGTGCTCGGGGAGGGCAACGTGGCGCATCCCGCCATGTCTGGTTACGGAACGACTGCAGGGGACGATCCACTCCAGACCGCGGTATGGCGGCTGCGCTCGCGCGCCTGCTGGGCCGACGCGGCCGCTCTCCTGGAACCACACACGGCATCGGCCGCTCTCCAGAGAGCCGCACTCCTCGTCGAACGCTGTCTCTACACCGAGCAGGGGTGGGCGGAGGCGGAGGACGCGCTGCGTACGGCGGAGGCGCTGGCCCAGAGCGACGACGAGCGGGGCGCGGCGGCGTGCGAGCGCGGGCAGCTCGCGTACGCGTCCACGCTGCTCGCGGTGCGCGACCGCGCCGACGAGGCACGGGCCGCGCTCGGCCGGGCGGCGGCGCTGATCGCGCCGGGCGCCAGGGGGCGGGCGCTGCTGGACTTCCGGCGCGGCCTGCTCGCGGAGAACCTGGCGCATTCGCCGCAGTCCGCGCGCGCCGCCTACCGCCGGGCCCACGCGGGCGCCACCGCGCACGACGACCCGCTGCTCCTGTCCTTCACCTGGCGCCACCTCGCCGGACTCGCGCTGCGGGAGGGCGAGTTGGCGGAGGCGCGGCACGGCTTCGCCGAATCCCTGCGTATCCGCGAGGAGTTGGGCTACCTCGTCGGTACGGCCCCGGCGCTGGCGTCCCTCGCCGACGCGGAGACCGAACCGGAGGCGACCCGGCTCCGGGCCGAGGCGGGCCGCCTGTTCCGCCTCCTAGGGGGCGTACCCACCTGGCTGGCGGACCAGCTGACGCCTCCGGCGGCCACGGCCTGACGTTCACGTTCAAGGGCGGGGGCCCGGGAATCTGGCCGCACCAGTGCCGTTGTCTTTGCTTTCAGGGGCGCGGGGGTCTCTGCTTTCAGAGGCGCGGGTGCCCTTGCTTTCAAGGGCACGGGTGCCCTTGCTTTCAGGGGCGCGGGGAACTGCGCGACCGGCCCCACCGGGCCCGCGGGCAGACACCGGGCCGCGCCGGACAACCCCCCGGTCGGCCGGTGCGCATCCGCTACGCGCCCGCGAAGTGATCCCGTATCACGGCCTGCGCCGCGGCCACATCCTGCGCGGTCAACGCGTCCAGCAGCGCCGTGTGCTGAGCCGCGTCACCCAGCAGATCGGCGCGCGGACGCCGGGTCGGGGCCCCGGCCAGCGGCCACTGCGCCCGCCGATGGAGATCGTCCGCGAGCTGCACCAGCTGACGGTTCCCCGACAGCGCGAGGACCGCGGCGTGGAAGACACGGTCGGACTCGGCGTACCGCGCGAGATCGCCGGTGCCCGCCGCGATCACGGTCGCGTCGGCCAGCGGACGCAGCTCCGCCCAGCAGGGGCCCGCCACCGTACGGGTCAGCCGCAGCATCACCGGCATCTCGACGAGTGCCCGTATCTCGGCCAGCTCGGCCAGTTCACGCGCCCCGCGCCGGATGACGCGGAAACCGCGGTTCGGTACGACCTCGACGGCGCCCTCGTTCGCGAGCTGCTGCATGGCCTCGCGCACGGGGGTCGCCGAGACGCCGAAACGTTCGCCGAGCGCGGGCGCGGAGTAGACCTCGCCGGGGGCGAGGTCACCGGCGACGAGCGCGGACCGGAGCGCGTCGAGGACCTGACCGCGGACGGAGACCCTCTGGATCACGGGCCGAGGAGCCGCGACGGCGAAGGCGGGCCCGGAGACAGGGACGGGGACGGCGGCGGGCGCAACCGAGGGCGTACGGGCTCCGGGCACCCGACGCCCCGACGGCGTACCGCGGCCGTCGGCAGCGCCTGAGCCGCCGCCCGGGGCCTCCGGGCCCTCCGGATCCGCAGCACGGGAGGACGCAGCCGCCGCACGGGACGCTCCCGAGGAGCCCTCGCCTTGCGCGCCGCCGCCCGTGCCGCCCGTGCCCCGGGGATCCCGGGCGCCCTCGCGCGTCACCCGCGGCTGGGGAATCGGCGTCTCGCTGTGGGTGTGCTCGCCACGGGCGGCGGACGCGCCGGCCCCCACGGGAGCCACCGGGGTCGCGGGAGAGGCGCCGCCGCGGCTCTCCGAGCGCGCTTGGGCCGGAACCCGGGGGGCTGAGCCCTCGGGACGCTTCCCCCCGGGACCGCCTTCCAGGAGGCGGCTTTCCGCGGGACGCGTCTCCCCAGGGCGACCTTCTAAGGGACGCCTTTCGGCGAGACGCGTCCCCCCGGGACGACCCTCCAGGGAGCGGCTTTCCGTAGGACGCGCCTCCCCGGGACCGCCCCCCAGGGGACGCCCTTCCGCAGAACGCGCCTCTCCAGGGCGACCCTCCACGGGACGCCCTTCGGCGGGACGCGCCTCCCCGAAACGACCCTCCACGGGCCGGCCTTCCGTGGGACGCGTCTCCCCGGGACCGCCCTCCGTGGGACGCCCTTCCGCAGAACGCGCCTCCCCGGGGCCGCCCTCCAGTGGACGGCCTCCCGCTGGACGCGCCTCCCCTTGGCGGCTCTCCAGGGGACGCCCTTCCGTAGGACGCGTCCGCAACGAGCCGCCCTCCCCGAGGCCGCCCTCCTGAGGACGCGCCTCCAGAGGACGCGCCTCCAGAGGACGCGCCTCCTGGAGCCGAGCGTCCTGGAGCCGGGCTTCCCGGGGCCGAACCTCCGAGGAGGCCCCGGCAGAGCCGTGCGCCTCGTGCGGACCGGGTTTTTCCACGGGAGCCTCCTCCGGGGTGGCGCTGGCGCTGGTGGTGGGTGTGCGGCGGGGAATGTCGGGTGGGTCCGTCGTGACCCCGACAGAACAGGGTAAACCTCGACCCTATCGGGTAAGGTAAGCCTTACCTGTCGAAGATCGAGAAACGGGGTCCGTGCATGTCCGCTCCCGCCCCGGCCGTGACCGTGCCCGCGCCCGCCGTCGCCGCGCGCCCGGCCCACTCAGCCCTCACCGAGGCGTACACGCGGATGACCGAGGTGTTCCCGGCCCTGGGCGTGACGGAGCTCGCCCCGGGTGAACCCGCCCCGACCGGTGACGGACGGATCTCCGTCGCGAGGCTCGCGGAGGCGGGGCCGGAGTTCGACTCCTTCCTCGCATGGGACGACGAGCAGGTGCTGGCCGACCACGGACGGCGGGCCCGCCCGGACGTCATCGCCAGCTTCGGTCTGCACCGGTACGCCTGGCCGGCCTGTCTGCTGATCACGGTTCCGTGGTTCGTGCTGCGCCGCGTCCCCCGTTTCCCCGTACAGGACGTCACCTTCCAGCGCATGCCCGGCCGTATCGCGGTGCGCGTGGGCGAGTTCGCCTGCCTGCCGGACGACCCGGCGGCAACACTCCCCGGCGCCCGCGTGGTTCCGGACGAGGAGGCCCTGCGCGCCGAGGTGCGGGCCTCCGTCGCCGAGCACCTGGAGCCGGTCCTGAGCGGATTCGGTCCGCGCATGCGGCGCCGGGGCCGCGCCCTGTGGGCCATGGCGACCGACGAGGTCGTCGAGAGCCTTCATTACGTGGCCGGTCTGCTCGGCGAGCAGGAGCGCGCGACACGGGAGTTGGAGCGACTGTTCCCCGGAACCGGAACCGGGACCGGAGGCGGAGGCGCAGTTGGAGCTGGACCCGCACCCGCACCCGTATCCACCAAGCCGTACGTCGGCACGGCCGGCTTCCGCGAGGTGACCGGTCCGAACGGCGAGTGCCTGCCCACCCGGGACCGGGCCAGCTGCTGCTTCTACTACACCCTCGACGCCGAGGACACCTGCGCCAACTGCCCCCGCAACACCGAGGCCGTACGCATCGCGAAGCTGACGGCCCAGGCTGCCGAAGCGGCAGAGGCAGCCGCGGGCTGAGCCCCGGGCAGGGTCCACCTTCCGCGTCCAGTAAGATCAACTCGGCCTCGGCCCGGGTTTTTTGCCATGGACGCGGATACTGAGGTCACGGCTGGTTCACAATATCCTCACTTGGCGCAGGAACTTTCCGTGGAACCACCCGTACGGGTAATCTAACTCGAACTCAACTCCCGCTCCTCAAGCGGCAGTTCGAGGAGAATGCCGCCCACGCGCATCCCCTTGCACTCTCTTGGCGGCCTCTTGCCCCGAAACCCCCTGAGGACCCGCGGGATTGGGCCACTATGACGGGCGTTACGCCCTATCCCAATGCAAGGGACCCCAGATGAGACTGACCGACATATCGCTGAACTGGCTGCTACCCGGCGCCGTGCTGCTCCTGGGCCTGCTGGCGGCGGTTGCGGTGCTCGCGCGTGGCAAGCGCGCCGGGGAGAAGACCCACGCCGAAGACTCGTGGGAGCGCACGGAAGAACGCCGCAGGCGCAAGGAGGCCGTCTACGGCACCGCCTCCTACGTCCTGCTGTTCTGCTGCGCCGCGGTCGCCGCCGCACTCTCCTTCCACGGCCTGGTCGGCTTCGGCGAGCAGAATCTGAACCTCTCCGGCGGCTGGCAGTACCTGGTGCCGTTCGGCCTGGACGGCGCGGCCATGTTCTGCTCCGTACTCGCGGTGCGCGAGGCCAGCCACGGTGACGCGGCGCTCGGCTCCCGGATACTCGTGTGGACGTTCGCGGCCGCCGCTGCCTGGTTCAACTGGGTGCACGCCCCCAGGGGCCTCGGCCACGCGGGCGCCCCGCACTTCTTCGCCGGCATGTCCCTGTCGGCCGCAGTGCTGTTCGACCGCGCGCTGAAGCAGACCCGCCGCGCCGCTCTGCGCGAGCAGGGCCTGGTGCCCCGGCCGCTGCCCCAGATCCGGATCGTACGGTGGCTGCGCGCCCCTCGTGAGACGTACGGCGCCTGGTCGCTGATGCTGCTGGAGAACGTACGCAGCCTGGACGAGGCGGTCGAGGAAGTACGCGAGGACAAGCGCGAGAAGGAGCAGAACCGCCTGCGCCGGCGCGACCAGGAGAAGCTGGACCGTGCCCGCATCAAGGCGATCACCCGCGGCCACCGCGGAGCGCTCGGCCGCGGCGGCCGTCAGGCGGAACTCCAGGCGGCCCAACCGGCCCCCCAGGTCGCCGCGGAGCCTGCCATATCAACGCCGGAACTACCTTCACGCGCCCGACCCTCGTTGCAGCCGGTCCGCCGAAGCGGGGACTCGGGGACAGTCGATCTCACCGCGGAGGACGACACAATGGCCCTCCCTCGACTCGACTCCCTTGAGCGCAAGCTGAAGGACCTGGAGCAGCAGTTCGGCTGAGCGGGACCCGGGGCTCTCAACGGCTCCGACTCTGGATGGGGGCGCGGCAGTTCATGCCGCGCCCCCATCCAGTTCGAACCACACCGCCTTCCCCACCCCGTGCATCCGTACGCCCCACGCGTCGGCGAGCGACTGCACCAGGAGCAGTCCCCTGCCGTGCGTGCCCTCGTCGGCGTTCGGTATCCGCAGCCTCGGCCTGCGCCCCTCGAAGTCCCGTACCTCCACCCGCAGTCCGCGCGGGCCGACGGTCGCCGTCAGCAGCGCCTCCTGGTCCGTGTGGACGAGTGCGTTGGTCACGATCTCACTGGTGAGCAGTTCCGCCGTCTCTGACCTGCCGGACCTCCCCCAGTGGGCGAGCAGTTCCCGCAGCGCCCTGCGGACCTCGGGCACGGCCCGGAGATCGCAGCGCCGGAGCCTGCGCCTGAGGTGCGACATTCCTTGCTGATCAAACGCGATCTCCGCCGTGTTCGCCGTGTCCTCCACGGTCGTGGCCGAATTCACCGTCTCCGCCGAGAAGGCCCCGGATAAAACGGGACCGCCTCCTCGCGCATACCTCTTCATGACCCCCGCCGCTCTCGGTACCCCTCCTGCTCGAACACGTTCACGGAATGCATGCCCCGCCAGGAAACCCGGCAGTCCTGTCGATTCTTCAACCGATGCCTGTACGTGGGCCGTTGACCTCCGTACGACGGGGACCGTCCAGTGACGGGTCACGTCCGCGAAGCCTTCGGGATGGCCCCGCAGACGACGAGGAGCGGTGGGCGGGGCGAGCGCGGCGGACATCGGCGGACGTCGGCGGGCGCGGGCCGCGCGGCGGATCGCGTACGTTCCCGCCGAGGCGGCCGGAGAACGCACTGGTGACATGGGGGGTTCCGGTCGACCGGCGGACGGTCCGCGGCGGGCGGACCGCCCGACCTCGTACCGCGGCCTGACCGACGGCCTCCCCCGGCGGTCGCGGTCCGGGCCGGGCGGGCGGCCCCCGCGCGAGAGGCGGTGCCGTCCAGCCGCCGCGCGGGGCAGGGGTGTACCGGACGGGCGCACACCACTTCGAGGCGATGGAGCCGGCTGGCGGAACGGTCGTCGGCGCTCGGTCCATCTGCCGACAGCCACCTGCCTCACCAGCCGTACGCGAGTCGGCCGGGGACCGGCGGAAGGGTTGACTCCGCCGGTCCCCTCGCTCACTTGACGCCGGTTCCCTCGGCCCCGATGTGGATGATCTCGTGGTCGCGGTTCATGTCGACGACGAGCTTGACCGTGGACCTGTCCCCCCACGTCAGTGTCACGAGCGCTTCCGAGTGGTCCGCCGCGCCGTTGTCGGTGACCGTCCACTTCGCCGGCACGTTCTGGGCCCGCAGGACGCCGTCCGCGTGGTTCTTGTCCTCCCAGGCCTCCACTTCCTTGAGGTAGTCGGCGTCCACGTAGTACTTCCGCAGCTCGGTGACGAGGTTCCCGCCCTCGCCCGGGCCGCTCTGCGCGTCGATGTACGCCCCGTAGAAGTCGGCGATACGGGTCACCGAGTTCGACGGCTGCCCGACGACCGAGCGGAACGCGGCGGTCCGCGCCGTCGCGTCGGCCGAGGTGGCCTCGGCCGACGCGGTGATCCCGAGCGGCAGGGCGGTCGCGGCGACGAGGCCGGCGACCAGAGCGGCCCGGCGCCCCCGCCTGCGTCCGGTGGTGCTGGTGGCGGTGCCGGTGGCGCTGCTGTTGTTGCTCATCGGTCTGTGTACTCCCCGTTCTGATGCTGCTGCTGGGTTCGGGTCCTGTCCGGCGCGATGGTCGGTCGCACCGGTGGGGGCCGCCCTCTCGACCCCCGTCGCGCGAGGGCGGCCCCTGCTCGGGTGGCGGTCAGTAGAGCTTGTTGACCGCGGTGGTCGTCGTCTTCTTGAAGGCCTTCACGGGCGCGTCGGAGAAGTCGCCCATCTGCCCCCACTTCACGACCGTGACGGCCCGGCCGTCCCTGCCGACCGCGTAGAGGTTGATGTCGGTGGCGCCCCAGGAGCTGCTGGTGTGCACCCCGTAGACGTGGGCACCCTCCTCGACCGGCAGCTTGCCGTAGTCCTTCAGGGTGGCCTCGACCTCCGGGTCGGTCTGCTCGGCCTTGGCCGCGCAGGCCTTGATCTCCTTGTTCAGCCGCTCGGCGAGGGCATCGGCCTTCGCGGTGCTGCCGACGACGACGGTCAGCTGCTGGGCGTTGGTCTCCAGGTCGGTCCGGAAGTCCCGGTACGAGGAGTCGTAGCCCGGCAGCGCGTCCTCCAGGCAGAACACCAGCTCGTCGGGGACACCGGGCGTGACCTTGCCCGCCGTCCAGGCGGACGAGGGGTGCGGCGGCAGCTGGGAGGCCGCCAGGAATTTCGGTGCGGTGCTCGACGTCACCGAGACGGGTGCCGAGGTGTTCACGACGGCACCGGCCGGGCCGGCGAGTACCGTACCGGCGGCGAGAGCCGCCGCGGCGAGCGCGGTGAACGCCACGCCTCGGGTGCGCTTGGTCATTGCATGTCCCCCTGGGTCCGAGTGCCCGCACGTTCTGTGTGCGGGGCCGATCTGTGTGCGCAGTCGTTCGGTGTGCACGGTCGTTCCGCGTGCACGGCGAAGCGCCTGTACAAGTGGTGGGTGTTGCCGCGAAGGCCCGTCCTGGGCTGCCGCCGGCTGGTCGGTCCGGCGGTCGGTGCGACACCAGAAGCATCAGCCGTCACTCGGGGCATGCGCAACAGGCGAGGCCGTTTCCGCCACCGTGGAACCATCCCAGCCCTCCTGACGTGCAGGTATATGGAGTGCCTGGGATGCTCATCCGGGCCGGGACAGGCCCCTCGGCCGGGGGCGACGACCAGTACGGACGACCAGGACGGGGGAACGGTGGCGACTCGGGACGAGGACGTCGAGGAGTTCGCGGCACTGCTGAGACGTCTGAAGGCACGGACGGACCGCAGTTACGGCGCCCTCGCGCGCCGGGTGAACATGAACACCTCGACGCTGCACCGCTACTGCGCCGGCGACGCGGTACCGCTCGACTTCGCCCCCGTGGAGCGGTTCGCCGCACTGTGCGGGGCGACGCCGGACGAGCGGCTCGAACTGCACCGCCGGTGGATCCTGGCGGTCGCGGCCCGTCAACGGCCCCGTACGCCCGGCCCGTCGGAGGACCCGGCCCCGGACTCGGACACGGCCCCGGCCCAGGCCCAGGCCCCGGACACGACGACGGAGGACGACGGGCCGTCGGCCGACTCGCCGCCCGACCCCGCGAGGACCACGAACTCGCCCGCCCCGAGCCCGGCATCCGACCCCGGCCCCGATCCCGACTCCGGCCCCGCCCTCGACTCCGCGGACGCACTCGTGTCCGACGCGGGTGCGAGTACGGGTACGGGTACGGGTACGGGTGCCGACGCCCGCTCCGGCTCCGGCTTCGCCGACACGCGCCCGCGCCACGCCTGGCACCGGCGGCGGATCACCGTCACCGTCGCGGCGGCGTCCGCGCTGCTTCTCACCCTCGGCAGCCTGTCGGCCCTCTCCGACGACCGGTCCTCCGACGACGCCTCCGGAAGCGTCCGCCCGTCCCCCACGACGGTCACCTCCGACCCCCGTCACCGCGCGTCGACGAGCCCGTCCCCCGGCAGGAGCGGCCCGTCGCCCTCGGCCGACGCCACGGGCAAGGCGTCCGCGTCGGCCGGCGGAGGCTCGCCTTCGAGCTCCCAGGGCGCGAAGGGTGCGAAGGGTGCGAAGGACACGAAGCAGCGGCCCAAGGGCGGCGGAACCGTCTCCGCGCCCCTCACCTGGACCGCGAACTCGCAGGCATGGAAGCTCGGTTGCGGCCACGACTACGTCATCCGCAAGGACCCGGGGCAGGTTCCGCCGCCGCCGGCCGCGCAGGACGCCGGGACCTGGGCCGCCACCCAGGGCGCGGTGCACGGGCGGGAGACCAATGTCGAGATCACCGTGCAGGGCCGGACCTCGACCGCCGTCGTCCTGACGGATCTACGGGTCCGGGTGGTCCAACGCACCGCCCCCGACCCCGGCACGGTCTACGCCATGGACCAGGGCTGCGGCGGCTCGATCACCCCGCGCTCCTTCGCGGTCGACCTGGACAAGGACCGGCCGATCGCCCGCGCGGTGCCCGGCAACGACACCGGTACGCCGATCCCGGCCGTGCGCATGCCCTACCGGGTGTCGGCCTCGGACCCGGAGGTGCTGCTGGTCACCGCGCTGACGGAGACCTGCGGCTGCTCCTGGTACCTGGAACTCGACTGGTCCTCCGAGGGACGCACCGGCACGGCCCGCATCGACGACCACGGCCGTCCGTTCCGTACGAGCGCCATCAAGGGGCTGCCGCGCTACTGGTACGGAACGGAGGGCTCGGAGCGCAAGTGGGTCCCCACCGACTGACCGCCGACGTACCGGCTCCCGTCGGCGAGCCCTACGGGCGGGGCATGTTGCGGAGGTTGGAGCGGGCCATCTGCGCCATGCGGCCCACTCCCCCGTCGAGGACCATCTTGGACGCCGACAGGGCGAAGCCGGTGACCATCTCCTTGCTGATCTTCGGCGGGATGGACAGGGCGTTCGGGTCGGTGACGATGTCGATGAGGGCGGGGCCCTTGTGCCTCAGGACGTCCTTCAGGGCGCCCGGGAGCTGCTTGGGCTTCTCGACGCGTACCCCGTAGGCACCGCAGGCCCGCGCCACGGCCGCGAAGTCGGGGTTCTTGTTGGCCGTCCCGTGCGCGGGGAGCCCGGCGACCATCATCTCCAACTCGACCATGCCCAGGGACGAGTTGTTGAAGAGGACGACCTTCACCGGCAGGTCGTACTGGACGAGGGTGAGGAAGTCGCCCATCAGCATGGAGAATCCGCCGTCGCCGGACATCGAGACGACCTGCCGGCCGCGGTCGGTGAACTGGGCGCCGATGGCCTGCGGCAGAGCGTTCGCCATGGAGCCGTGCGAGAAGGATCCGATGATGCGGCGGCGGCCGTTGGGGGTGATGTAGCGGGCCGCCCAGACGTTGCACATACCGGTGTCGACGGTGAACACGGCGTCGTCGTCGGCGAGTTCGTCGAGGACGGAGGCCACGTACTCCGGGTGGATCGGGACGTGCTTGTCGACCTTGCGGGTGTATGCCTTCACGACCCCGTCGAGCGCGTCGGCGTGCTTCTTGAGCATCTTGTCGAGGAAGCGGCGGTTGCTCTTGGGGCTCACCTTCGGGGTGAGACAGCGCAGGGTCTCCTTCACATCGCCCCACACCGCGAGGTCCAGCTTCGAACGACGGCCGAGCCGCTCGGGCCGTACGTCGACCTGGGCGATCTTGACGTCGTCGGGGAGGAAGGCGTTGTACGGGAAGTCGGTGCCCAGCAGGATCAGCAGGTCGCACTCGTGGGTGGCCTCGTAGGCGGCGCCGTACCCGAGGAGCCCGCTCATACCCACGTCGTACGGGTTGTCGTACTGGATCCACTCCTTGCCCCGCAGGGCGTGCCCGACGGGGGACTTGATCTTCTCGGCGAACTCCATGACCTCGGCGTGCGCGCCCGCGGTGCCGCTGCCGCAGAAGAGCGTGATCTTGTCCGCCTCGTCGATCATGGCGGCGAGCTTGTCGATCTCGGTGTCGCCGGGGCGCACGGTGGGGCGGGAGGTGACGAGGGCGGTCTCGGCCGCCTTGTCCGGGGCGGGCTCGTCGGCGATGTCGCCCGGCAGCGTCACCACGCTCACGCCGCCCCGGCCGATCGCGTGCTGGATGGCGGTCTGCACCAGGCGGGGCATCTGCTGCGGGTTGGAGATCATCTCGTTGTAGTGGCTGCACTCGCGGAACAGCTGCTCGGGATGGGTCTCCTGGAAGAAGCCCAGGCCGATCTCGCTGGAGGGGATGTGCGAGGCGAGGGCGAGTACGGGGGCCATGGAGCGGTGGGCGTCGTACAGGCCGTTGATGAGGTGCAGGTTTCCCGGGCCGCAGGAGCCCGCGCAGGCGGCGAGCCCGCCGGTGATCTGGGCCTCGGCGCCCGCCGCGAACGCCGCCGTCTCCTCGTGCCGGACGTGGATCCAGTCGATGGCGGAGTTGCGCCGGATCGCGTCGACGACCGGGTTGAGGCTGTCGCCGACGACTCCGTACAGGCGTTTGACGCTGGCGCGGACGAGGATGTCGACGAACTGCTCGGCGACGTTCTGCTTGGCCATGGGGTCACGCGCCCTTCGCTGTCGTTCGCTGGCGACCGCTGACGACCGACGTCGTTCGCTGTCGTTCGCTGTCATGGGATCCCCTCAGGTCCCATCTGTTCACAGCGGGCGCGGTTACGCCTCCCAAACGGCGGCGGCTGTCCGGTCGTCGGCGTACCCCTTGACCCGGACCGTGCTGTCCGCGAGGAACGCGGCGAGGCCGGGTGGCTCGCTCCGCGACCAGCGGGAGGTGAGGTGTTCGACCAGGCGCGGTTCGCCGCGCAGGGGCTCGGCGAGGCCGCCGCTGCACAGCAGGAGCGTGTCGCCCGGGCGGGCGACGGAGGCACGGAAGCGGAAGGGGGCGCGGGGCGGTGGCTCGGGCGCCGGTTCGTACGGGCTCGGGGGTGTGGTGATGCCCAGGTCCATGGTCAGCCGGTCGCCGTCGGGCGTCTCGTGGGGGGTGTCGCGGGGTGTCTCGCCGGGCGTGTCGGGGGGCAGCGATCCGAAGCCGACGACGGCCTCGCCCGTGGTGTCGGCGACGCGCGGTTCGATGTCCTGCCACTCGCCGTCCCGCAACCGGAACAGACCGCCCGCTCCTACGCCGAAGAAGACGCGCGTACGGCACGCGGGGTCGGCCGGCAGGAGCAGGCAGCGCAGGCTCGCGGTGTACTCCTCGGGCTCGACGCCCCGCTCGACGGCGGCGGCCCGCAGCCTGCCCAGGCTGCGGTCGGTGAGGCGGTGCAGACCGGACTTCAGGTCGCCGCGCCGGGCGGCCCTGATGTCCTCGGCCAGCCGGGCGTGACTGCGGCCCACGGCCCTTCCGATCCACTGGCAGGCCTCGGCGGCGGCACGGTGGGCGTCGGGGGTGGCGCGGGCGCCGGTCGCCATGGCGACCAGGACGAGGGCGTCGTCGCCGGTGCCGAAGCGGGCGGTGAGCAGGGAGTCCCTGCGCGGCTCGCCCCGGAACCGGGCGGAGTCCCCGCGCACGGACACGGCTCGCAGGGTGTACGTGCCGTACGACGCCCCGTCCAGCACGGTGTCGGCCACGAGGTCGTCGAGGTCGTCCGGGTCGGCGGCCGGCAGCGCGGTGGGTTCGGCGTCGTAGGTGGGCGGGCCGGAGCCGACGTGGTCGAGCGGGGCGGGGGTCTCGGGCACGCGCAGGACGGGCTGCTCCCGCCCGGACTCCCCGGACTCCCCGGACTGCTCGGGCTTCTCCGGCTGGTCGGGCGGTGTGCCGGTGGGGGTGCTGTCGCCGAGGGACGGGGTGCCCACGGTGGGCGGGGGCCCGATGGTCGGCGGGCCGCCGGGGGGCTGGGGCCACTCCGACGACGGGGGCGCGGCGGGGCGCTTGCCGGGGCCCGCGGCCTCCGAAGCCGGCGGGGGCACTTCCGTGGACATGGCCGTGGGCGGCGGTACGGGTGTGCGGAACCCGGTGGGGCCGCCCTGGCCCTGCTGGAAGGTGGCCGGGCCCGGGGGCTCCGCGGGCGGGGCCTCCCAGGGGGCGCGCTGCCGCTGGAGTCCGCTGCGCCACAGGGGGTCCGACTCCGCCGGCCCCTCGGCGGGGGGCGGGTCCGTGGGCACGGGGTGGCGCGGGTCGGTCGGGGCGGCGCGGCGCGTTTCCGCCAGCGGGGTGCTGGGGGGCCACCATGGTGGGGGCATCTTTTCGGCGGGGCCGGTGCCGGGTGCGGGTGGTGGGGGCTGGTCGCGCAGTTCCCCGCGCCCCTCACCGGGCCCGGCCCCGGACGCGGCGCTCGGCCCCACCCAGCCGTCGGCAGACGGCATGCCAGGTGCGGGCCGTGAAGGCTCGCCGCGCAGTTCCCCGCGCCCCTGACGGGGCCCGGCAGACTGTGACCCGCGCCCCTCACCGGGCCCGGCCCCGGACGCGGCGCTCGGCCCCACCGGGCCGTCGGCGGGCGACATGCCAGGTGCGGGCCGTGAAGGCTCGCCGCGCAGTTCCCCGCGCCCCTGACGGGGCTCGGTAGACCGTGCCCCGCGCTCCTGACGGGGTTCGCCCGGCTGAACGTCGGAGGCCCTGGGTGGGGGGACCGCCGGGGGTGGGGTCGGTGGGGTCAGGGTGTCTGTCGCCGAGGCGAAGCGGTCGTCCAGGGAGTCCGGTGCGGGCGCCGGCCCGGTGTCCCCCGTGGAGTCGTCGTACAGCTGCCCCCACCAGTCGTCCTGCTGACCGGTCGGCCTCTCCCCCTGCTGGCTCATGCCCGTAATTGTCCACCGCTCGGGCCGGATGAAAACGGGGCACGGGGAAAAACCAGCGATACGGGACCGCCGGGCAGTCCCACCCCCCACGGGAGAACCACCCGGCGGCGCCTGTGTGACCGGGCCCGACGGCCCGCGTCACGGTCTGGGCGGCCGGACCCCAAGCGGAACCGGCCGGTCCGGCCGGACCCGCCCCGAGTGTGACCCGCTCACCTGAGGCCGAGCTGTGCGCACCGGTCGCACCGGTCTCCCCGGTCGGGTTCCACCCGCCGTACCGTTCATCCGCCGCAGCCCCGTTCTCGCGGTCATTGGCCGGTCCTCGCCGGTCCGGGCCGCGCGGGCGGACCGGACTGCCGTCAGCGCCACCTTGGCAGAGACACGGACGGTACGGCGATGATGTGCCGAGGCGGTTTTACGCCGTGGCCGTTTTCCGCCACGGCCGGGGTTCGGGGAGGGGCGTCGCCGCATGCTCGGAGCGACAGGTCTGGCAGCACTGGGACTGGACGACACACACGAGTCGGCGTACCGCGCCCTGGTGTCCGTGGGCGCCGCCGACGTGCCCGATCTCGCACGCCGGCTCACACTCGGCGAGCACGACACCGAACGCGCGCTGCGCAGACTGGAACGGCACGGGCTCGCGGCTCAGTCGTCGGCGCGTTCCGGCCGCTGGGTGGCCGCGCCGCCCGGCGTCGCGCTCGGCGCGCTGCTCACCCAGCGGCGCCACGAGCTGGACCAGGCCGAGCTGACGGCGGCGCTGCTCGCCGAGGAGTACCGCGCGCAGGCCACCGAACCCGCAGCCGTCGACCTGGTGGAGGTGGTGACGGGTGCCGCCGCGGTCGCCCAGCGCTTCCTGCAGCTCCAGCTGGGCGCGAGCGACGAGGTGTGCGCCCTGGTCACGGGCAACCCCGTCGTCGTCTCCGGGACGGACAACGACGCGGAGGAGCAGGCCGCCGGCCGGGGCGTCCGCTACCGCGTGGTCGTCGAACGCTCGGTCCTGCACCTGCCGGGCGGCATCGCCGAACTCTCCGCGGCCCTCGGCCGTGACGAGCGGGTACGGGTCGTGGACGAGGTGCCGACCAAGCTGGTGATCGTCGACCGGTCCCTCGCGATGGTGCCGCTGACCTCGCAGGCCCTGGAGCCCGCCGCGCTCGTCGTCCACGCCAGCGGGCTGCTCGAATCACTGTCGGGTCTGTTCGAGTCGGTGTGGCGGGACGCCCTGCCCCTGCGCCTGGGCACACCCGCGACGCCCGGCGAGCCCGGCACGGTCGTCGAGGAGGAGCGGGACGGGCCGGACGGCACCGACCTGGAGATCCTCTCCCTGCTCCTCGCCGGGCTGACCGACGCGAGCGTCGCCAAACAGCTCGATCTGGGGCTGCGGACCGTACAGCGCCGGGTGAAGCGGCTGATGGAGCTGACGGGCGTCACGACCCGCCTCCAGCTCGGCTGGCACACGTACGAGAAGGGCTGGGTGGCCCGGGGTCCACACGACCGCCCCGCGACACCGGCATCAGTACCAGTACCGGCACCGGCACCGGCACCGGCACCGGCACCCGCACCCGCACCCACCCCCGCACCCCCACCCGCACAGGACTGACCTGACCTGCGGGTGACCCCGTACTGGGGCACCCTGGGCAGATGGGAGCGTGGGAACTCCTGCTGGTCGGTGTGGTGCTGCTGCTCGGCCTGAGCGGGGTGCTGGTGCCCGGCGCGCCGGGCTCGTGGCTCGTGTGGGCCGCGGTCCTGTGGTGGGCCTTCGAGGACCCCCGGCCGCTCTCCTGGGGCGTGCTCGTGGGCGCCACCGCCCTTCTCCTCCTCGTCCAGGTGATCCGCTGGTGGCTGCCGCCGCGCAGTCTGCGGGCGAGCGGCGCCACCCCCCGAATGGCGGTGTACGCGGGCGTCGGCGCACTCCTCGGCTTCTTCCTCGTGCCGGTGATCGGTGCGATACCAGGCTGCCTCGGCGGCATCTACCTCGCCGAACGGCTGCGGCTCGGCGGCCATGGCGACGCGATGACCTCCGTACGCAGGGTGATGCGCCAGGGCGGGACGAGCGTGCTGGTGGAGTTGTTCGCCTGTCTGCTGATCGCGGGGGCGTGGCTGGGAGCGGTCATCTGGGGCTGAGGGAACCCGCGGCTGCAGCCGGCCACCGGATCCGCCGCCGGCGGGACCCGGCTCGCCGACGGCCTGCCCGCGCGGGCGACCGCGGCCGACCGTGGGAACACCCCCGCCGACCCCTGGCTCACCGTCCTCGACGACGCCGGCCTCGTCCGGCGGCGGATGCGCGATGCGCGAGGGCGGCGGAGGCCCCGCGCTGGGGCCTGCCCACGCCATGAGCCCTCCCTGCGCCAGGGCCGGTCACCGTGCCAGGGCGGTGAGGTCGATGCTGTCGGCCAGTGCGCGCATGCCCGCGTCGTTGAAGTGGAGATGGTCGCCGGGGTCGTACGCGGCGCGCATACGGTCCGGACGGGACGGGTCGCGGACCACGGCGTCGAAGTCGGCGACCGCGTCGAAGAGACCGCCGGTGCGGATGAGCTGGTTGACCGACCGACGTACGCGCTCGCGGGCCGCCGTGTGGCTGCCGTGGCCGCCGAACGGGGTGATGGTGGCGCCGACGACCCGGATCCCGCGGGCGTGGGCGCGCCGGACGATCTCGCGGTACGCGGCACCGAGGGCGGCCGGGTCGGTCTGGTTGGGCGCGCTCTTGATGTCGTTGACGCCCTCCATCACGATCAGCGTGCGCACCCCGGTGCGGGAGAGCACATCGGCGTCGAGGCGGGCCAGCGCGCTGGGCCCACGCCCTTCGAGCAGCAGCCGGTTGCCGGCGACGCCCGCGTTCAGTACGCCCTGCCGACGGTCGGCCGGCAGGGCGCGGAGCCGCTCGGCGAGCCGGTCGGGCCAGCGGCGGTTGGCGCTCGGTGTCGAGCCCGAGCCGTCGGTGAGGGAGTCACCGAGCGCGACCACGCTCCCGGGAGCCTGCGGGCGGAGCACGTCGACGCCGGTCACGTAGTACCAGGAACTGGTCGTGGCCTTGTAGGCGGCGCCGCCCGTCTCCGCGGTGCGATTGCCGTTCAGGGCGAGGAAGTTGGTCTGCAGCGCGTCGCGGTGGTAGGTCGCGGGGCCCGAGTCGCCGGGGGTGTGGAGGGTGACGAGGAGGTTCGTGGCGGCGGGGACGCTCATCCGGAGGGGATCGCTGACGACGTCCTTGCCGGCCGGCACGGTGATCTTCTTCCGGCCGCCGAAGGTAAGGGCGCGCATGGTGCCGGAGACGGCGTGCGGGCTCTTGGGCGCGTTCTGCCGCTGTCTGGCCAGGGTGGCCGCGCCGAGCATCAGCGGCTGGGTACCGAGCCGGTTGGAGATCCGTACCCGAAGGGCCGTACCGCCGACGCTCGTACGGACGACGTTGCGGATCGAGGCGCCGGGGAGCGGGGCCGCGGTGCCGGAGGCGGCGGCTTCCCAGGTGCCGGTCCAGTGCTCGGGGGCGGCCCGCGCACCCGCGCGGTCGGGGCCGGCCGGGGGTCCTCCGTGGGCCGCGGCCGTGCCCATCAGCGTGAGGGCCAGCGCGCCGGCCAGGGCGGTCAGGGCCCGGCAGGCGTCTCTTCGTCCGACCTCGACCATGATGCGTTCCTGCCTTCCACCGACGGAGTCTGGGGGAGCCCGCGGTGTACAGGTACGGGGCCCGGGGTCAGGATCCGGTGCGGAGGGCGGGAAAACCGTGTTTGGCTGCTGACATGACCGCATTCAGTGAAGCCGAACGGGCGTACCTAAAATCCCAGCGGCTGGGCCGCCTCGCCACCGTCGACCAGCACGGCCAGCCGCAGGCGAACCCCGTCGGCTTCCATCCGCAGGACGACGGGACGATCCTCATCGGCGGCTATGCCATGGGGACGACCAAGAAGTGGCGCAACCTCCAGAAGAATCCGAAGGTCGGTCTCGTCATCGACGACATCGTCAGCCTGCGGCCCTGGAAGGTGCGCGGAGTGGACATCCGTGGGGACGCCGAACTCCTGACCGGGCCGCACGAGTTGGGCCCGCACTTCAGCGAGGAGCTGATCCGCGTCCATCCCCGGCGGATCCACAGCTGGGGTCTGGAGGAGTGACCGGGGCGACCGGGGCGGGTCCGGCTCGCGCCCGACCGGCCCCTCAGCGGCCCTTCATCAACCCTTCAGCGGCCTTCGAGCGTGAGGAGCTGGACCTTGCGTTCCAGCCCGCCCGCGTACCCCGTGAGGGACCCGTCGGCGCCGATCACGCGATGGCACGGGCGGACGATCAGCAGAGGATTGGCGCCGATCGCTCCGCCGACGGCCCGCACGGCGACGCGCGAGGCACCGATCCGCGCGGCGATCTCCCCGTACGTGGCGGTCGTGCCGTAGGGAACGGAGTCGAGGGCGTCCCAGACCTTCTCGCGGAACTCGGTGCCGCTCGCCCGCAACGGCAGCCGGAATTCCTTGAGTTCACCGGCGAAGTAGGCGGTGAGCTGCCGCTCGGCCTCCGCGAACAGCTCCGGCGCGTGCCGCCAGTCGGGGCCGACCGTGCGTCCGCCCTTCTGGCCGGGCACGGACAGGGAGGTCAGCGTTCCGGACGCGTCCGCGGTGAGCAGGAGGTCACCGACGGGGCTGTCGAGGGTGGTGTGGTACGTGGTCACGTGTCTTCGCCTTCCGGCCGCTGGGCCGCTTCGAGGTGCCGCAGGGCGTAGGAACGCCACGGCCGCCAGGTGTCGGGGACCGGCGCTCCGGGCGGGCCCACGTCGGGGTCGCCCAGCGCACGGGTATGGATGACGGCCACGACGTGCGCGTCCAGGCCGGGCAGGGCGTTCAGGGCGGCCCGCGCCGCCTGCCGGTCGGCGCCCGGGTCGAGCCGCAGCTCGCCGTCCGCGAGGGCCGCGGCGAGGGCGCCCAGGGTGCCGCCGCACTCCACCAGGGAGGCGGGCTCGGGGAAGACGTGCGTGAGCGTCCCGCAGGGCGAGTCCAGCACTTTCCCGTACGCCCGCACGAGCCGCTCGGCCTCGCGGGGGCCGACGAGCGCGCGCACGGCCAGTTCCTCCGGGTCGGCGGCGCCGGGCGAGCGCAGTCCCGGCCTGGCGGCGACCAGCGGGGCCAGCCGCGGGTCCGCGGCGAGGCGCTCGTCCACCGCGTACGGGTCGGCGTCGAGGTCGAAGAGGCGGCGCAGGCGCTGCACGGCGGTGGTGAGGTCGCGCAGGTCGGTGAGGTGCAGCCGGGCGTCGAGCCAGCCGCTGCTGTGGGCGGACGCGTCCGCCACCCGTTCCCCGACGGCGACGATGCCCGTGCCGTACGGCAGCCGCAGGGTCCGCCGGTAGGTGCGGGACCCGGGGGCGCCCGTCACCTCCTCGATGCCCGGCACCGCCTCGGCGCCCAGCAGGTCGAAGACGGCGGCGGCCTGGTACGGGCCGCGGTGGGCGAGGCGCAGCGGGATGCCCGCGGAGGGGGTCGCCGCCGGTCGCGTACCACCGCGGTTCCCGGCGGCGCGCAGCCCGGTCGGAGTCGACGCGTACACGGTCCTGATCGTGTCGTTGAACTGGCGCACGCTCGCGAAGCCGGCCGCGAACGCGATCTCGGTGACCGGCAGCCCCGTGGTCTGCAGGAGCACCCGTGCGGTGTGGGCCCGCTGGGCGCGGGCGAGGGCCACGGGGCCCGCGCCCAGTTCGGCGGTGAGCTGCCGTTGGACCTGGCGGGCGCTGTAGCCGAGGCGGTCGGCGAGCCCGGCGACGCCCTCGCGGTCGACGACGCCGTCGCCGATCATCCGCATGGCGCGTCCCACGACGTCGGCGCGTACGTTCCACTCGGCGGACCCGGGCGCGGCGTCCGGGCGGCACCGGCGGCAGGCGCGGAACCCCGAGCCCTGCGCGGCGGCGGCCGTGGCGTAGTACCGCACGTTCTGCCGCTTCGGCGTCACCGCGGGGCAGCTGGGCCGGCAGTAGATGCCCGTCGTCCGCACGGCGAAGAAGAACGCCCCGTCGAACCGGGCGTCCCGGCTGCGTACGGCTCCGTATCCGGTCTCCTCGTCAATCACCCTTCCAGTCTGCGCCCCCGCCGGCCTGCGGTCTGGCGGATTTCGGACGCGACGCTGCGGGCGCCCGGCGGGTCAGGGCGGGCGGGCCGACCGGGCGGCCTCCGGAGGGGGTGGGCCGGTTGTGCGGGCCAGCCCACCCCCTGGGGGCCTCAGTGCCAGGCCCGGTTCCCGCGCTTGGCCTCCATCGCGGCCCGTCCCTCGGCACCCCGGCGCTTCCACTCGCGGCGCAGTTCGTTGCGGACGCGCGCGTCGGTCTTGGCCACGATCCGCTGGTTCTCACGGAGGAGCTTGCGGTAGCTTTCGAGCCGCCGCTCGGGCAGCACCCCGGATTCGAGCGCGGCCAGTACCGCGCACCCGGGCTCGGCCACGTGCGCGCAGTCGAGGAACCGGCAGCCCTGGGCGAGCTCCTCGATCTCCGCGAACACCTGCCCGACACCGCTGCCGGCGTCGAAGAGCCCGACCCCGCGCAGGCCGGGGGTGTCGATCAGTACGCCACCGCCCGGCAGCACCAGCAGATTCCGGGTCGTGGTCGTGTGCCGACCTTTGCCGTCGACGTCACGCGCCGCCTGAACGGCCATGACATCCTCCCCGAGCAGCGCGTTCGCGAGCGTCGACTTGCCCGCTCCGGACTGGCCGAGCAGCACGGAGGTCCCGCCGGACACGACGGCGCCGAGCACGTCGAGCCCGTCCCCGTCCGTGGAACTGACCGCCAGCACCTGCACGCCCGGCGCCGCGGTCTCCACGTCCTGCACGAGATACGCGACCCCCACCGGGTCCGGCACGAGGTCGGCCTTGGTCAGCACGACCAGCGGCTGGGCGCCGGACTCCCAGGCCAGCGCGAGGAACCGTTCGATCCGGCCGAGGTCGAGCTCCACCGCCAGGGACACGGCGATGATCGCGTAGTCCACGTTGGCGGCGAGGATCTGCCCTTCCGACCGCTTGGACGAGGTCGACCGCACGAAGGCGGTACGCCGCGGCAGATACTCCCGTACGTAGCGGGGGTCCCCGCCGGGGTCGACGGCGGCCCAGTCCCCGGTGCAGATGACCCGGAGCGGGTCGTGCGGCGTCACGAACTCGGTGTCGACCCGCACGAGCCCGTCGGCGGAGACGACATCGCACTGCCCGCGGTCGACCCGCACGACCCGCCCGGGCACGAGCCCGCGTTCGAGGTGGGGGGCGAATTCAGCGGCCCACGCGTCGTCCCAGCCGTAGGCGGCGAGCGGGTGGCCGGAGGACCCGGAAGAAGAGAGGTGTGAGGAGGAGAAGGACGAGAAAGACAAGGGGTGACCCTTCGAAGGGTGGCCCCGGCCGCGCGCACTCGGGCGCGGAGAAGAAGGTTGTCAGCCGGTGACCACGGAGGTGGATTCGATGAACTTCCGGATGCGGGCAGCGCCCAACTCAACGACAGCCATCGTTCACACCTCCAAGAACCGAGCAGAGTCACCCGCGGCGACCAGGGGCCACCGCTCCAACAGAACGGAAGCGTAGAGCCGTCCGAACCGGGACGCCATCGAATTACGGCGCGTCTTTCTCTTCCAACGAACCGCGGCCCCTGCCACGCGTGCCAGGGGCAGGCCCGCGACGCGAGTCACGCACACGCGCGAGCGCGCCGCTCAGCCGGCCTCGTCGTCGATCACCATCTTGATCTCCCCGCGGCGCTGGACCCGGGCCGACCGGGAGCAGGGGCGCCGTAGTCGTCGCGGTGCCCCTGCCTACGGCGATGAGCCGTGCGCCTCAGCTGGAGTGCGTGCAGCTGCGGCCGTTCAGGGTGAAGTCGACCGGTGGTGAGTTCTTGTCGTGCCAGGAGGCGAGGAAGCCCACGGCCAGGGAGCCGCCCGCCGCGACGGACTTGTTGTAGTCGGCGGCTGTCGCCGTTACCCGGGAGCCCTTCTGGGCGAAGGTGCCGTCCCACATCTGTGTCATCTTCTGGCCGTCGCGGAAGGTCCAGCCGACGCGCCAGGTGTCGAGGGCGTAGTCGGACTTGGCGGTGACGGTGGCCTGGAACCCGTCCGGCCACTCGCTGACCAGGTCGTATCTGGCGTGGCAGACGGCGGGTTCGCTGGGGTTGGGAGCGGTGGCGTCCTCCTCGGCGGAGGACGAGGAGTCGCCCTGGGCCTCCTTCTCCGAACCGGTTCCCGTGATCGCCCCCGCGTCCGCGCTGGACTTCGGTGTCTTCGGGGACGCCGTGGACGACGTCGACTCGCCGACCGACCCGGAGCCGGAGCCCGACGGCAGGCCGTCGAACGAGGGCACCTGTTCCCCCACCGGCTGCCGGCCCGCCGACTCCGCGGCGGTCTCGGTGCCGTCGTCCCCCGAGCCGAAGGGCACCAGGGTCACGACGAGTGCGAGGAGCGAGACCCCGGCGGCCACGGCCAGCAGCCCGGCGCGCCCGATCCGGGCCCGGCCGCCTTTCTCCTTCGTCCAGCCGGCGGGTTCGTCCGTGTCGTCGGCGGCACTGCGGCTGAGGCCCGACTCGACGGCCCTGCGCCGCCGTTCGAGGTAGGCGAGCCCGCCCCAGCCGATCACTCCGCCCGCGAGCGCGGAGGGCAGCCCGCCCCCGCTGTGCTTGAGGCAGGCGGCGGCCTCCGCGCACTCGACACAGCGGGCCAGGTGGCGCGAGAGGTCGTCGGGCACGTCGGCGGCGGGCGAGCGGGTGACCGCGTCGAGCAGGCGCGCGTAACTGCGGCACTCCTCGGCGAGCGGGGTGTCGAGGTGGTTGCGGTGGCAGCGGTCCCGGAACACTCCGCGTACCTGCTGCAACTCCTCGGTGACGCCCGCCGGATCGAGGCCGAGCCGACGGGCCACCGCGGCCGTCGGCATGGCCTCGACCTCGGTCAGCCACAGGAGCGCGGCGTCCGGTTCCTGCATGTCCCGCAGGCCGCGCAGGGCCAGCGGCCGGTGCAGGGGCGGGCCGGAAAAACGTTCGGCGTGCTCGGAGTTGAGCCAAAGACGCAGTTCGGGTACGAGTCGGTCGCCGTGGCCCTGGGCCTCCCAGGCGACGGCTGTCTGGCGTACGGCGGTCAGGAGGAGCGGTATGCGGGGCAGCCTGGGCGAACGCGCCCGGCGTCCGAAGCTCTTGCCGCCGGTCTCGGCCTCCGCGGCACGGGCTTCGCGTATACCGCGGGAGAAGGCCTCGGAGGCCAGGGGACGTGCGTCGGCGGAACCGCCGGTGCAGAGGTCGGCGTAGGAAAGAACCGCGTCCCAGCACTCCGAGAACAAGGTTGCCTCGGCGGCGTCCTGAGGGGTCGGCAGGTCTGGCATGGGTGGGGGTTTCACCTGCATCCAGATGGGGGCTCAAGTGGGGTCAACTCACCCGTTTAATACGGGAGTTGAAGGGGACGTCTCGCGACCGGGTGAGTTTTTCACGCTTCCTGCACAACTGACAAGCGGCACCGCCAGATCCGGTTACCGCCGGTCGCGTGCCCCACCAGGCCCGGTGGCCCCAGCCGTACGTCCTCACCAGGCCCGGTGGCCCCAGCCGTACGTCCTCATCGGCCCCGCGGGCCCGACCGACCCCTCCTGGTCACTCGGGCCACCGTCGTCTCGTCCGTGCCGTCTCGTCCGTGCCGGCCGCGTCCCTGCCCTGCCCCGGCCGGCCTCAGCCCACCGGCACCCCGTCCGTGCCCGCTTCCTTCTCCTCCCCCACCGGCGCGTTCGCCGGGAGGCTGTCCATGAAGGAGCTGACCGAGAACACCGCGTTGCCCGGTCCGGGCGGCCCGTATCCGGGGGGCGAGGCGAGGCCGAAGTCGTCCATCGTCGCCCGGTAGGCCTCCAGCAGCCGGATGTGGTACTCCAGCGGCGCGCCGTTCGGGTTGGCCTTGCCGAGCGGGGTCGTCGGCTCGGGGCACCAGGTGGTGAAGCGGGGCGTGATGCCCTGCGACATGAAGAACCGCAGCCCCTCCGTCGTGGACGCGATCGCCTCGTCGACCGTCTTGAACCCGAAGGGCTCGGCCATCTCCACCCCCGCGACGAAGTTGGGGATGACATTGCGCGCGCCGAAGACCTCCGCGGAGTCGAGGATGCGCTTGTGCCACTCGTCGCGGCCGACGTAGCGCTCCTTGCCGGGGCAGTACATCTTGAACAGGTACTCGTCCCACACCTCGTAGTTGGGGTGGTAGATCTGTACGCCGTAGTCCTTGAAGCGCTGCACGTCGTCGCGGGGCAGCGCCTGGGCGACGACCTTGCCGATCCACCGCCCGGGGAAGTGCTCCTCGATGGCCTTGGCGTACATGCCGTAGAAGTCGGCCTCGTCGCGGCCCTGCAGCTTGGAGGTGATCGCGCCGCCGGTCAGCGTGTACGCGGTGGACGTCTTCGCCGTGTCGTACCGGTCGATGATCTCCAGCGCCTCAAGGACCTCGTCGACGTCCTTCACCCCGGTGTACGGGCGGCCCGCCGCCTTCTGCTGGCGCCAGTTGTGGTTGATGTCGCAGTACTGGCACTCCTCCTTGGCGCCGAAGTACTGGCAGACGCGGAAGACCGTGAGGTAGATCAGGTAGCCCCACTGGATGGTGGGGGCCACCTCCATGACGGACTTCCCGTTGGAGAGCTTGTGCCGGTAGTACTCCGGCATCGGCGGCACCCCGACGTCCGAAATCCGCTTCCCGTCCAGGTAAAGCCCGAGCAGGCCGTCGGGGCCGGCGGCGACGCGGTAGGGCGAGGACGGGTTGACGCGTACGGAGACGACGGTCCGCCGCAGGTCGTACGGGCCGCCGGTGAGGATGATCTCCTCGGGCGGGCGGCGCAGGGCGGCCTCGCCCAGTTCGGGGAGGGTGCCGTGGTCGAAGGAGAAGATGAAGTACGACTTCGGTTTGACGTCTCCGCCCTCGTTGTCGCTGAGCGCGGAGTCGTCGAAGGCCACGCCGCCGCGGAGGAGGTCTTCTTTGAAGACCGCCTCGCGCGGTACGTGCGGGAACCTTTCCATCAGATCCTCGACCAGCGCGGTTCGGCTGCCCATCCCGTCCTCCTCGCTCCCGGCGGCGTACTCCCGACGGCTGTGTTCGACTCCTCACGGTATGCCCCGCCTCCTGGGCGGCCTGTGCCGGGGCCCTTCCGGGCGGGGAGCGGGCCTGTGGCGTGCGCCGGCCTTCTTCACTGGCCGCGGGCCGGTGGGGCTGATTGCGCCGTTCCCCGCGCCCCCAAAAAACAGGGCTCCACCCCGGGCGTACGAGGATGGGTGCGGGCCGGTCGGAGCTGGCCGCGCCGTTCCCCGCGCCCCTGGAAGCGGGGCTGCGCCCCAGCTTCCCCCCCCAGCGGCGCGGCCGGCAATCCGCCCCGTAGGGGCGCGGGGAACTGCGCGCTCAGCTGTCACCGGCCCGTGGAGAACACCCAGCGTGGCGCGAGGTAGGTTCCAGGGAGGACTTTCGGGAGGATGAGGGATGGCTGAGGCTCTGAGGAACTGGGCGGGGAACATCACCTACTCCGCCAAGGAGCTGCAACGTCCGCGCTCACTGGACGCGCTCCGATCCCTGGTGGCCGGCAGCCCCCACGCCCGAGTGCTCGGCAGCGGACACTCCTTCAATCTGATCGCCGACCCCGGCACCGAGGGCGTGCTGCTGTCGCTGACCGCGCTGCCGCCCTCGGTCGAGGTCGACACCGCGGCCCGTACCGTCCGGGTCGCCGGCGGCGTCCGGTACGCCGAGCTGGCCCGGACCGTCCACGACCACGGGCTCGCCCTGCCCAACATGGCCTCCCTCCCCCACATCTCCGTGGCGGGCTCCGTGGCCACCGGCACCCACGGTTCGGGGAACGCCAACGGCTCCCTCGCCTCCCCCGTACGGGAGGTCGAGCTGGTCCTCGGCGACGGGTCGGTCCTGGCCATCGGCCGCGACGACCCCCGTTTCGACGGCGCCGTGACCTCCCTGGGCGCCCTCGGTGTCGTGACCGCGCTCACTCTCGACCTGGAGCCGGACTTCGAGGTCGCCCAGCACGTCTTCGGCCCGCTGCCACTCGCCGGGCTGGACTTCGAGACGGTGTCGGCGTCGGCGTACAGCGTGAGTCTGTTCACCGACTGGCAGCGGTCGGGGTTCGTGCAGGCGTGGGTGAAGCGGCGTACCGACGTGCCGTGGGACGGCTTCCCGTGGGCCGAGCCCGCCGCCGAGGCGATGCACCCGGTGCCGGGGATGCCCGCCGTGAACTGCACCCAGCAGTTCGGCGTGCCCGGCCCCTGGCACGAGCGGCTGCCGCACTTCCGGCCCGAGTTCACCCCGAGCAGCGGCGCCGAGCTCCAGTCGGAGTACCTGCTGCCGCGCTCGTACGCCGCCGACGCCCTGCACGCCGTCGACGCGATCCGCGCGACGATCGCGCCGGTGCTGCAGATCTGCGAGGTGCGCACGGTCGCCGCCGACAGTCAGTGGCTGAGTCCGGCGTACGGGCGGGACACCGTGGCGTTCCATTTCACCTGGGTCGAGGACACGGCGGCGGTGCTGCCCGTGGTGCGCCGGCTGGAGGAGGCACTCGCGCCCTTCGACGCGCGTCCGCACTGGGGGAAGGTGTTCACGGCGGACGCCTCTGACCTGCGTGGACGCTATCCGCGGATGGACGACTTCGCGGCCCTGGTCGCGGACCTCGACCCGACGGAAACGTTCCGGAACGCCTTCGTGGACGCGGTCCTCTCTGTCCCGTTCATCAGGGCGTAGGCCCACCCGGCAAGGAACTCGCGCTCGTGCAAGGCCTCATCGTTCCGGGGCTCTTCAGTGGTTTCACCCGCTTCCCGTTCCGGCAGTACTTCCTGGGGTTCCCCGAGGAGCTGGAGGAGGCGGCGCGCGTGGACGGGCTCGGGGGTACCGGGGTGCGTACTGCTGGAACGCCTTTCTGTGGCCCCTGGTCATCGGTCAGGATCAGGAGGCGTGGACCGTCAACTTCCATCCGATCTTCGTGGCCGCCGCCGTGTCCATCCTGCCCCTGATGCTCGTGTGACCTAGGAGAACGATGTCTTTCCGCACCACCGGTTCCCCCGGCGCCGACTATGTCGAGGACGTCTCGCCCGGGAGCGGCACGCTGCCGCCCCGCGCGTGGTACGCGTCCTCCGACGCCGCCTCCCTCTCGTTGAAAGGCAGTTGGCGTATCCGTCTGTCGGCGACGGCCGACGCCGAGGACGACTCCTTCGCCGGGCAGGGGTACGACTCCGGGGGCTGGGCGGAGGTCGCGGTACCCGGGCACTGGGTCCTCCAGGGCAGCGGTGACCGGGAGTTCGGTGCGCCGATCTACACCAATCACCGCTATCCCTTCCCCGTGGATCCGCCGAGGGTGCCGACGGAGAACCCCACCGGGGACCATCTGCGGTTCTTCGACCTGCCGGACGACTGGCCCACGCTCCTGGCGAAGGGCGCGGACGCGGGCGGGACCGACAGCGCGGTCCTGCGTTTCGACGGCGTCGAGTCCTGCGCCCGGGTGTGGCTGAACGGGACGGTCCTCGGCGAGTTCAAGGGCTCGCGCCTGCCGCACGAGTTCGCGGTCGGGCACCTGCTGCGGCCCACCGGGAACGTACTGGCGGTGCGGGTCCACCAGTGGTCGGCGGGTTCGTACCTGGAGGACCAGGACCAGTGGTGGCTGCCCGGCATCTTCCGGGACGTCACACTGCTGCACCGGCCCGCGGGCAGCGCGCGCGACTTCTTCGTGCACGCCTCCTACGACCACCGCGAGGGCACCGGGACCCTGCGCGTCGACTCCGACGTGGAGGGGCGGATCCTCGTACCGGGCCTGGACATCGATGTCGAGACCGGACAGGTCATCACGGTGCCCGTACGGCCGTGGACGGCCGAGACGCCGTACCTGTACGACGCCGTGCTGGTCGTGCCCGGGGAGCGGATCCCGCTGCGGATCGGGTTCCGTACGGTCGCCCTGGAGGACGGGCTGATCAAGGTCAACGGCAGGCCGCTGCTCTTCAAGGGGGTCAACCGGCACGAGTGGCACCCCGAGCACGGCCGCGCCCTGGACCTGGAGACCATGCGCGAGGACGTGCTGCTGATGAAGCGGCACAACGTGAACGCGGTGCGCACCTCGCACTACCCGCCGCACCCGGCCTTCCTCGACCTGTGCGACGAGTACGGGCTGTGGGTGATCGACGAGTGCGACCTGGAGACCCACGGCTTCACCGAGCAGGGCTGGCGCGACAACCCGGTGGACGACGACCGCTGGACCCCGGCGCTCCTGGACCGGGCGGCCCGCATGGTCGAGCGCGACAAGAACCACCCCTCGGTCGTCATCTGGTCGCTGGGCAACGAGGCGGGCACCGGGCGCGGGCTGACCTCGATGGCCGAGTGGATCCGCGGCCGGGACGGCTCGCGGCTCATCCACTACGAGGGCGACTGGAACTGCCGCGACACGGACGTGTACTCGCGGATGTACGCGGACCACGCGGAGGTCGACCGGATCGGCCGCGGCCTGGACGGCGGCCCGGTCAAACGGCGCCAACTCCCCTTCATCCACTGCGAGTACGCGCACGCCATGGGCAACGGGCCTGGCGGACTCGCGGACTACCAGCGCCTCTTCGAGGCGCACGACCGCATCCAGGGCGGCTTCGTCTGGGAGTGGATCGACCACGGCGTCAAGGACGAGCGGTACGGGTTCGCGTACGGCGGTGACTTCGGCGAGGAGCTGCACGACGGGAACTTCGTCTGCGACGGGCTGCTCTTCCCCGACCGCACCCCCTCCCCCGGTCTCCTGGAGTACAAGAAGGTCGTCGAGCCGGTCCGCATGGAGGGCGACGGCGTCGAAGGCGTCGTCCGCATCACCAACCGGTACGACTTCGCGGACCTGTCGGCGCTGGCCTTCACCTGGTCGTACGACGTCGACGGTGAGTCGGTGGGGACGGGCACCCTGACCGTGCCCGCGCTCGCGCCGGGCGACTCCGCCGATGTGAAGCTGCCGGAGCCGCCGGTGGACGTGCGCGGGACGGAGACCAGGTGGACGGTCCGGGCGGTGCTCGCCGGGGACACGGCCTGGGCGCCGAAGGGGCATGTGGTGGCGTGGGTCCAACTGTGGTGCGCGCCCCGGCAGTCGATCGGTGTGACGGCCCGCCGTCGCCCCGCCCTCGACGGCCGGGGAGGCATCACGCTCGGACCGGCCGTGTTCAGCGCCCGCACGGGTGAGTTGGTGACCGTCGGCGGGATCGACGTCAGCGATCTGAAGCTGGACGTGTGGCGGGCCCCGACCGACAACGACGAGGGCGCGCCCTGGCAGCCGGATCTGCGCCACGGTCCGCTCTGGCGCAAGCTCGGCCTGCACCGGATGCAACACCGCCTGGACGCCGTGGAGTTGAGCGACGACGCGCTGACGGTACGCACCCGGGTGGCGCCGGCCGCGGCGGATCTGGCGCTGCGCACGGTCTACCGGTGGACCTCCGACGGGCCGAGGCTGAAGCTGACCGTGTCGGTGACACCGGAAGGCGACTGGCACCAGGTGTCGCTGCCGCGCCTGGGCATTCGCCTCGGACTGACCGCGGCCGACCGGGTGAGGTGGCACGGCGGTGGGCCCGGCGAGGCGTACCCGGACACCGGCTCGGCCGCGATGCTGGGCCGTTGGGAGTCCACGGTGGACGACCTGCAGACGCCGTACGTCCGGCCGCAGGAGAACGGCGCCCGGGCCGGTGTCCGCTGGGCGGAGCTCGGCCGGGGGCCGGACTTCCCGGCCCTGCGCGTCGAGGGCGGGGCGGAGTTCTGGTTGACGGCCCGCCGCTGGACGAGCGAGCAGTTGGACGCCGCGAACCACCTCACCGACCTGACACCCGGCGACACGGTGTGGGTCAACCTCGACCACGGCCAGCAGGGCATCGGCTCACAGTCCTGCGGCCCGGGTCCGTTGCCGCAGTACCTCCTGCCGGTGCGGCCGACCGAGTTCTCGTTCGTGTTCTCCGAGACCAACGAGATCAACGAGATCAACGGCTAGAAGTCGTCCACCCAGACCACGATCCCCGTCCAGCCGGAGAGCACGGCCGCCGTGCCCGCCCGGACCGCCGCCGCGCAGCGGGCCGCCGTGAACGACGCGGGATCGTAGGTCGAGGACATGCCCAGGCCCTCGCCGCGGAACGACGCTCCGGACCAGTCGACCGCGGTCACGTTGTGGGTGGGCTCGGCCAGTTCCGCGCCCACCACGAGGAACTGCTGGGAGAGGTGGTTCGGGGTGACCGTCGCCAGCGCGTCGATCAAGTCGTTGCCGGCGCTGACGACGAGGTCGGGCTTCATCGCGATCGCCCGGTCCGCGGCGTGCACCATGTCGGCGGGGTCGGTCACGGTCTCGGTGCGCAGGTCCACCTGTTCGCGGTCGGCCCAGTCCCGTACCGCGGTCACCAGCGCCTTCGTCGGCCGGTCGTCGCCCGCTGTCAGCAGGACGACCCGGTAGCCCTCGGAGGGCCGTACTCCGGACCAGGAGCCGGGCCGCGGGGTGATCGTCGCCTCCGGCGCGGGTGAGGCGGCCGGGTCGACGAACCCCGCGCCCAGCGCGCCGACGGCGGAGGGCCGCGGATGCGGCTGCGACCAGTCGTCGCCGTCGCCCCCGCATCCGGTGACGACGGCGGTGGCGAGGACGACGGCCGCGGCCAGGGCGGTGGCGGCCAGGAGCGGGCGGCGCAAGAGGATCGTCCTCCGTGACAGGGCGTGACAGGGGCGGGTACGCCCACATCCTGCGCCCCCGCTGACCAGCATCTCCATCCGCTCAGCCGTGATCGAGCAGGTGTTCCCCCACGGTTCGCCGAACGGCCCCCGTCGATTCACCCTCGACCAGGACGGTGCACGGGCAACCTCAAGGAGCCCCATGTCACACCCTGTGCGCCGCCCCCTGACCGTTCTGGCCGCGGCGGTGTTCCTCATCCTGCTCGGCCTCGGCCGACCCGCCGCGGCCCACGGCTTCACCTCGACCGTGTACGTCCGTGTCACCGACGGCGACGACGACCGGCTGCGGACCGAGCTGAAGCTGGAGTACGACCTCCTGGTGGTGTCCGCCGCCGACGCCGGACACGACGACCCGCTCTTCCGTGCCGGGACCGAGGCGTTCGACGCCGGGGACGCCGACGCGCAGGCCGCGGCACTCGACGCCCACCATGCGACGGCCGTCGACTACGTCACCCGGCGCTTCACGGTCACCGCGGGAGAAGAAGCCTGCCGACCCGCCCCGGCCGGCGGCTTCCGCATGGGCCGCGAGGAAGGCGTGCCCTACGCCCTCCTCACCCTCGACTGGACCTGTGCGGGCGGCGGCGACAGCCACGTCACCGTCGACCACGAGATCCGCAGCGGGCTCTTCCCGGACTCCGAGGAGTACGTCAAGGGCACCAAGACCATCGCCACGTACGACGTCGGCGGTCGTACCGGCAGCGCGGTCCTGGACGCGGCCCATCCGTCGTTCTCCCTCGGCCAGTCCTGGACCGAGCGGTTCTGGGAGTTCTTCCGTCTGGGCGCCGAACACCTGCTGACCGGCGTCGACCACATCCTGTTCCTGCTCGCGCTGATCGCCGGATCGCGGCGACCGCGCGAGATCGTCCTGGCGGCCACCAGCTTCACGCTGGCGCACTCGGTGACGTTCCTGCTGGCCGCGCTCGGCCTGGTGGACGTGCCGGGGAGCGTCGTGGAACCTGTCATCGCGCTGTCCATCGCCGTGGTCGCCGGCTGGCATCTGTGGCGGATCCGGCAGCGCGGTGTGCACGTCACCGACCTGCCGGTGCCGGTGCCGGACGGCGGCCGTGGCGACGGAGGTGGCAGCCACTTCGCGCTGGACCGCGCCGGGTGGACGCGGCTGGGTGTCGTGTTCTGTTTCGGCCTCGTCCACGGGCTGGGCTTCGCCGGAGCGCTCGGGATCGACGCCGCCTGGTCGTGGACCCTGCTGTGGTCGCTGCTCGTCTTCAACATCGGTATCGAGGCAGTGCAGTTGGCCATCATCGCCGTGGTGTTCCCGCTGCTGCTCCTGCTGCGGCGGCGCTCCCGCCGGGCGGGCCTGTGGGCGACCGGCACGATCAGCGCGGGCGTCGCCGCCATGGGGCTGATCTGGTTCGTCCAGCGCACGTTCGGCCTGTGAGAGCCCACCCGACTCCCCCGCACCCCGCTCACCTGGATGTTCAGCAGACCCCGCGACCACATTTATGCGGGGTTCACCTGGCACCGAAAGCTTGACGATCTCCATTGCGTGCACACCGCACGCACACGGCAGAACAGAAGAAACGACACGTCATGAGAACAAAGCTCTTCGCACCGGCCGGAAGACCGGTGCGGCGCCGCGTGGCGGGCACCGCCGTCGCGGCATCCGTGGGCCTGATCCTGGCCCTCGGCGGTGGCGGACTCACGAATCCCGCGGTCGCCGCCGACTCAGCCACCCTCACCGGCATCGTCCTCGGTGTCGGCGCCGACGAGACCCAGCGGACCGTCAGCTGGTACTCCTCCGCCGACACCACCCAGAAGATCCAGGTCGCGCCCACCGCGCTGGTGACCGCGGGCGAGTTCCCCGCCGACGCCGCCACGTTCGACGCGCTGGGCGGCGCCAACATCGCAACCAGCGGCGGCTACAACCGCCACGCCACCATCACCGGCCTCAAGGAGAACACCGCGTACTCCTATCGCGTCGGCAGTGAGGGCAACTGGTCGACCGCGTACGCGTTCCGCACGCAGGACTTCGAGGGCGAGTACGACTTCCTCTTCCTCGGCGACCCGCAGATCGGCTCCTCCGGCGACACGGCGAAGGACCAGGCGGGCTGGCAGGACACCCTCGACGTGGCCACCAAGGCCAACAAGGACGCCGAACTCCTCGTCTCCGGCGGCGACCAGGTCGAGAGCGCGAACAACGAGTCCCAGTGGAACGCGTTCCTCGCCCCCGACCAGCTGCGCCAGGTGCCGTTCGCGGCGACCATCGGCAACCACGACGTCGGCGGCAAGGCGTACGAGCAGCACTTCTCCACGCCGAACACGGACCGCTCGGGCGCGTACTACTCGAACGGCAACCCCGCCTCCAACACCTCGGGCGGTGACTACTGGTACATCTACAAGGATGTGCTGTTCATCGACCTGAACAGCAACAGCTACGCCACCTCGCAGGGCGGCGGCGGTGACGAGGCGCACACCAAGTACGTCACGGACGTCATCAACCAGCACGGCTCCGAGGCCAAGTGGAAGGTGCTCGTCTACCACCACTCGATCTACTCCCCCGCCTCGCACGCCAAGGACGGCGACAACAAGGCGCGCCGCGTCGACTTCCCGACAACGTTTTCCAAGCTCGGCGTCGACATCGTCCTCCAGGGTCACGACCACAGCTATTCGCGCAGCTACCTCATCAAGAACGGTGAGAAGGCCGACAAGGACGAGCAGCCCGGCGCGGCCGACGTCTACCCCGGTCCCGGCGGCGTCCTGTACGTGACCGCCAACTCGGCCTCGGGCTCGAAGTACTACGACATCACCAAGCCCGACAGCAGCGGTACGAGCGGTGCGGGCAACGGCGCCGACCCGCTGAACCCGGACAGCTACTGGTACAACTCCGTCCAGAACCAGGAGCACGTCCGCAGCTACGTCAAGGTGCAGGTGCGCGACGAGAAGCTCGTCGTCGAGAACATCCGCAGCGGCACCTGCGCGGCCCCCAACTCCGAGGTGGAGCACGGCGACTGGTGCAACAACACCACCGCCGACCAGCCCGTCGGCTCGGTCGTCGACAAGGTGAGCGTCCACCCGTACAACGGTGACGGCCAGTCCCTCCAGGTCAACGTGCCGAACGCGGCCCCGGGCGAGTTCGGCTGGACCATCGACGGCTACAACGGCCTGGTGGACCTGGGTACCGCCAAGGAGGAGAACGGTGACCACTTCACCGCCTCCGGCAAGATCAACCCGATCCTCGTCACGGACTCCCGCCGTTCGCTCTCGCCGTGGTCGGTGTCGGCCGCTGTGAGCGACTTCAAGGACGCCGACAAGACGTTCCCCGGCTCCTACCTGGGCTGGTCGCCGTACCTCCTCGACCAGGGAGCGGGCGCCAAGGCCGGTGCCTCGGTGGCCTCGGGCTACGACGACCAGGGCAAGGGTCTGTCGATCTCGCGCGGCCTCGGCTCGGCCGACCAGGGTCACGCCCGCGGCAAGGCGAAGCTGGGCGCCGACCTGGATCTCAAGATCTTGGACAGCGTCCGGAAGGGCGGCTACCGCGCCACCCTGACGATCACCGCGCTGAGCAGCTGATCACCGCCGCGCGACCCGCTCAACCCGCTCAGCCCGCTCAACCTGTTTGACCAGCTCCATCAGCGGGGCAGGCGATCGGCTCACCGGCCGCCTGCCCCGCCCCTTCCAGCACCACCCAAGCCCGGAGAGCCCCGCCATGCACATGTCCCCAGCACTCCGCCGGACGGCGTTCGCCGCCCCGAGTCATCTCATCCCGCGTCACGGGATCCTGCGGTACACGCTCCTGCGGTACGCGGTCCTGGCGCTGCTGGTGGCTCTCGCGTTCGCCGGTACGTCGACGGGGCCGGCCCGGGCCGCCGAAGGTGACGTGACCTGGACGGTCCGTACGGCCGCGAACGGGTACGGGGACGACCGCTCCAGCTTCAGCTACAGCGTCAACCCCGGCAGCCAGGTCAAGGACGCCATGGTGGTCGCCAACCGCAGCAGGAGCGCGCTCACACTGGCGCTGTACGCGGCCGACGGCTACACCACCGAGAAGGGCCAACTCGACCTCCTCACACGGGAGAAGAAGTCCCTCGGCATCGGCGCCTGGGTCCGTGCCACGAAGACCAGCGTGCGGATCGCGCCGGGCAGGACGGCGGAGATCCCCTTCACCGTCGCCGTCCCCCGCGACGCCACCCCCGGCGACTATGTGGGCGGCATCCTCACCTCGCTCAAGCAGGCCGACGACACCGAGGGCATCGCCGTCGACCGCCGCCTGGGCATCCGGATCAAGCTGCGGGTCAGCGGCGCGCTGAAGCCCACACTCGCGGTCGAGGACCTGCACGTGGACTACCGGGGCACGGCGAACCCCTTCGGCCAGGGCGACGCGACGGTCACGTACACGCTCCACAACACGGGCAACGCCCTGCTCTCCGGCGCCCAGAAGGTCACGCTGACCGGCCCCTTCGGTACGTCGGAGACGCGCGCCGGGAAGATCGCCGCCGCCCCGGAACTACTTCCCGGCGAACGCTGGAAGGTCTCCGTCCCGGTCCACGAGGTCACACCCGCCGTCCGCCTCACCGCGAAGGCGACGGTCACTCCCGCGATCACGGACGCGGCCGGTTCGACCACATCCCTCAAGCCCGTGGAGGCCACGACGACGGGCTGGGCGATCCCCTGGACCCTGGTCCTGCTGATCGTCGTGCTGCTCGCCGGGGCCACGGGCGCGTACATCCTGCGCCGCCGCAACCGCACCCGCCGCAAGGAGCGCGAGGACGCGCGGGTACGGGACGCCGTGGAACGGGCGCTCCAAGACCGCACCCAGGGCACCCAGGGCACTCAAGATGCCCATGGCACTCAAGACACCCAGGGCACCCGGGGTGACCAAGACACGCGTGCCACGCGCTGACTCAGAAGTGTCCTGGTTGTTCCGCCCCGAGAAGTCGGGTGAGGGCGCGGTGGTGAGCGTGTTCCCCGCCGCCACGTCAACGGCAGCGTGCAGACCGGGGCGAGTTCGCCGTCGACAGGATCGACGCGGGCTGAGCGCGTCCGGCGTCACGGCGCGGGCTGAGCGCGTCCGGCGTCACCGCGGCGGTCCGCTCCTGACATCTGTCAGGTACGCGCCGCGCGGGTCCTCCCTACGGTGAGTGCCGAACCCGACCACTCACGCAGTTACGAGGGGACTCTTCATGCGCAGGATCGCCAGGGCCGCGGCAGCCGTGTCACTCGCAGTCGGTGTACTGACCACCGTCGGCTCGACCACCGCCAGCGCCGCCACGCAGCACGGGTGTCAGGACGGGTACGTCTGCATCTACCCGGGCGCCGGATGGAACAACGATCAGCCGTCGCACGTCTACTACGACTACGGGTCCCACAACCTGAGCGGCATGTTCGGCACGTACCGCATCTTCAACAACCAGACCGGTGGGGCGACCATGAGCACCTGCACCGGTTACAACGGCACGGGCTGCGAGGGGAACCTGCCGAGCGGCTGGTTCATCGACAAGAACATGACGCCGATCAACTCGATCACGCTCCAGCCGTAGGTCCCGTGTCGTAGGACGCGTACCGCGTCACGTGTGAACCACGGGTCGGGCCTCCACGGGGGAAGGCCCGGCCCGCTCCGCGTTCCCGCTGTGCCGCCGTCACCTGTCCAGGCGCAGTTCGCGGGCCGTCCGGCCGTAGTGGGACTTGAGGCCGCGGGCCAGGTGGCGCGGGTCGTGGATACCCCAGCGGGCGGCCACGGCGGCGGTCGTACGGCTGTCATGGGCCGGGTCGAGGAGGTCGCGCCGTACGCGGCCGAGGCGTTCGGCGCGCAGCCAGGCCGCGAACGGGGTCCCGGACCGGGCGAACAGCCGGTGGAGCTGGCGGCCCGAGATGCCGTGCGCCGCCGCGACCGACTCGACGCACAGGGACGGGTCGGAGATGTTCGCGAGGGCGTAGACGCGGATGCGGTCGACCAGTTCGGTGGCCGTGTCCGCGCGGCCGGGCGCCGTCTCGGTGAAGGCGGCGATCAGGAGCGACACCAGGGCGTCGCCCACGTGGGCCTGCGCGGGACCGGCCAGTTCGTCGAGGTGGGTGCCGAGTCCCCTCAGAAACCCGGAGAACACGGCCTGCGCACCGCTGCCGGCCGCCAGCCGCAGGGCGGCCCGGTCGGCGACCGCCGTGGCGTGCGGCCCCAGTTCGGTGCGGGAGATGCCGACGGCCAGCACGTCACACCCGTCGGGGACGGCCATGCGATACGGCCGTGTCATGTCGAGCACCACGAAGTCGCCCCGGTGAGCACGGGACCGGGTGTCTCCCTGGTCCACCGCGGCAGGCTCGGCCGACCCGTGCAGGGTGATCTTCAGCAGTTCGGGGTCCGTGGACGAGATCGCCCGGGTCGACCGCCGGACCAGATGCGCCGAGCCTCTGATCCGTGCCACCGCGGCGCGCCCGACCGCCGCCGCGTCGATGTCGGCCCGGAACGCGCTCCCGTGCCCCTCAGCATCCGGAGCCGTCACGGCCAGCGGAGCGAGGACCGCCGACGCGGCGGTCTGCAACTCCCCGACACTGGCCTGGTGTACGTGTAAAGCGCCACCGTTCATGGGGCCGCTCCCTGCTCGCCGGGCATCTGACCGGTATACTGATTGCTGTACCCGCCAGTCACCCGCTCTCCCGGGGCGCTAAGAGGCGACGGCCCCGGCAGGCAATGGAGACGTCGCACGCCCCCTCCCCCCTACCTTCTTCTTGGGGGAGCGACGTCGGCTGGAACCCTCACCACAGTTCCAGCCGACTGCTCCTACGGACGCGGCACCCTGATGTCCGCCCACACGGTCTTGAAGGCCCCTCCCACGCAGAGGCCCGTCCCCCAGCGTTCGGCCAGCGCGTCGACCAGGAGCAGGCCGCGACCGCCCTCGTCCTCCTCACCGGGGCCGGGCGACTCCCGTAGTACGGGCAGTCGTTCGGTGCGCGCGTCGGCCACCTCCACCCGTACGGTGTCCTCGCCGGCCCGCATGACCAGCCATACGCGGAAGTCGCGGCCCTTGACCCGGCCGTGCGTCACCGCGTTGGCCGCCAGCTCGGCGACGACCAGGGTGACGGATTCGCTCGCCTCGCTGTCGTACGCGTGCCCCCACACGTCCATCCGGTTCGCGACCAGCCGCCGGGCGAGCCGGGCCCCTCGCGGGGTGCAGCTGAAGAGCTGGGTGAACGTACGTACGGTGACGGGGACTTGGACCCCGATGTGTCCTTGCATGGGTCAAAGGTCCCGGGTGGCCGGGCGGTCGACCAGCACCGACACTCGTACGCCGCACTCCGTACGAGTTCACTCTGTGGACAGTCGGAGTGACTTTCCGTGACCATGAGTTCATGACCAACAGCACGGCGAACGAGCCCGAACCGTCGGACAGTTTGAAGACGTTCGGTCTGGTCCACAAGGCTTTCCGCAAGCGGGCGGGGCTCACGCAGGAGGAGTTCGCACCGCTCGTGCGGTACCAGCCGGGGACGGTGGCGTCGATCGAGCAGGGGAGACGGCTGCCGCCGAGGGTGTATGTCGAGCGCGCGGAGGAGGTGTTGGACGCGTTCGGAGTGCTCCGGGCGGCAGCGAAGTACGCCACGCGGCAACCGGGGCTGGCGTCCTGGTTCCGCAAATGGGCGGACCTGGAGGAGCAGGCGATCAGCCTCTACACATTTGAGAACCGGCTGGTGCCGGGGCTTCTTCAGACGGAGGCGTACTCCCGGACCCTGTTCAACGAACGGCTGCCGGTACTGACCGACGCGCAGATCGAGGCCCAGCTCACCGCTCGTTCGGAGCGCCAACGCCTGCTCACCGAGCTGCCCAACACGGTGTTCAGCTTCATCATCGAAGAGCACATCGTCCTGCGGGGTACCGGCGGCCCCGAAGTTACTCGCGCGCTGATCGACCATGTTCTGGCTGTCACGGAACTGCGGAACGTCGAGCTGCAGTTGATGCCGATGTCACGCCCAGTCCACGCGGGTCTCAACGGCCCCATCCGGTTGCTGGAAACTCCGGAGAACGAGTGGTTCGGCTACTGCGAGGGTCAGGAAAGCGGCCAGCTCGTAGCCAGTCCGAAAACGATCAGTGTCCTGCACATGCGCTATGCGAAACTGCGATCACAGGCACTCACTCCGGACGAATCCCGGAGCCTGTTGGAGCGGATGCGAGGAGCGCTATGAGCACCACGGAGCTGGCCTGGTTCAAGAGCAGCTACAGCGGCGACGACTCCGGTGATTGCGTCGAAGTAGCCGCTGCCTGGCACAAATCGACGCACAGCAGCGGCAGTCAAGGCGACTGCGTCGAGGTCGCCGTCTGCCCCGCTGCCACCATCCACGTCCGTGACTCCAAGAACACCCGTGGGCCGCAGCTCGCCCTCTCCCCCGCCGCCTGGGCGGACTTCGTTCTCGACCTCAGTGGTCCGCGCAGCACGGCGTAGGGTCCGGGACCTCGAACGGGACCAGTACCCCGCCCGCGGCCGGTTGCAGCGTCAGGACCAGCTCACCGTCCTGCCACTGCGGCCTTACGTGGTCCCGGGTCACCACCCGCTGCGAAGGCGGCGGCTCGCCGGGCGCGCCCAACACCACCACCCCGCCGATCGCGGAGCGAGCCAGCAGCTCCGCGATCGTCAGCGTGCCGGTCAGTTCGGCCGAGCCGGGGTAGAGGACGGCCCGACCCACCTCGTCGGGTGCGCCGTCCGTCACCTCGTAACCCTTCGCCGCAAGGCGTCGCGCGGTGTCCGCGGATGCCGTGGCGAACGACAGGACCACCCTCGGTCGCTCCCCGCATACCAGGTGCGTGCAGCCGAACGCACCCTCGGGGAGGGCAAGTTCGGCTGCCAGCTCCAGCAACAGGTGGTCGGCCGCGCGCAGCTCGCGTACGTCGGCGTCGACCGTCGTGACGTAGGGCGGAAGGGTCACGCGGGCAGGACCCAGACCGGGTTGGAGTAGAACCACAGGTCCTTCCACGGGTCGGCGTCGCCGACGACATCGATCGCGGGACCCGCCGGGTCCACGGCGGCACCGCGCGCGCCGACGGCGGACCGGTTGCCGTCCGAGCCGCGCAGGCGCAGGTACAGCGGGCGGTCGACGCGGCCGAGGGAGTACGTGATCCGGACCGTGCCGGTCGTCTTGTTGACCTCGTACGACTTGACGACCTTCGTGGTCGGCGCGACGAGCGTGTCCTTGTCGGCGGCGGGGCCGGTCACGTCACCCTGGATGACGTCGACGCGGGCCAACTTCGGAATGAATCCCGCCCAGTTCGCGTCCTGGGCGAGCGCGATGTCGACGGTCAGCGTGACGTTCGTGCCCTTCTTGACGTGCAGCGCGCCACCGAGGGTCGCCCAGCGGCTGCCGCCGGAGACCCGGACGTCGAGGCCGCTGATGAGCTGGCCGTGGTCGACCCAGACCCGTCCGGCGCGGATGCCGTCCATCACGGCCGCGTACGAGAAGTCCTCGGCGCCGACGTGGGTCCTGCTGTACTGGCCGGGCCAGTAGTCACCCTGCGTGGTGTCGATCTGGCCGTTGTAGACGGGGTCGCCGTAGCGGCCGTCGGTGTTGAAGTCGCCGCCACCGCGTGCGGCCGTGTCCGCGTACACCTGGTGGGAGTCGGAGTTGGCGCTGATCCACCAGGCCTTGCCCTCGGCGAGCAGGCTGTCCCACAGGCCGCCGACCGTGGACGTCATCCAGTCGAAGCCGCCCCAGGTGCGGTAGCTCTCCGGCGGGTAGCCGGGGAAGGAGTTGGCGCTCGGGTTGTTGTCGTAGATGCCGCGCGCCCGGCCCATGCCGAGGGGGGCGGGAAGGCCGGCGGCCTGGTGGCCGGGGGCGCCCTCGAAGCCGACGGCTATCTGGTGGCGCGCGGAGGTCGCGTCGCGCCAGGCGCGGATCTCGTGCGGGGAGTCGACACCGCGGCGCGCCGGGTGGTTGGCGAGCATCAGCGCGTCCTTGACCTTGCGGCGCTGGACCTGCTCGCCGAGGAACGCGATACCCGCGACGGCGAGCGCCTCGTTGGCGGGCGTCGAGTCGGAGGCGTTCTTCACGCTGCCGTCGTAGTCGTTCTCGAACTGCTTGAGGACGGAGACCTCGTTCTTGCCGGGGTGCACGAAGACCGTGCCGTGCTCGGCGCCGGGGATGTTCCATTCGAGGCCCTGGAAGACGAGGGTGTCCTCGTACGCGTCACGGGCTCTCTTGATGTCCGGGTTGACCTTGTCGACGCCGATCTTGGCGTGCGCGGCGCTGCCGTGGTCCGTGATGACCAGCCAGTCCATGCCGTGCTTGGCGCCCTGGCGGACCTGGTCGACGACGCGGTACTTGCCGTCGCTGCTGTACTGCGTGTGGATGTGGTGGTCACCGGCCAGCCACAGGAAGCCGTTGCCCTTGCGGCCACCGGAGGAGTTCCGGGCGCCGGTCGACGACTGCGCGGCGGCCGTTCCGCTCGCCGCCGCGCCGAACGCGCCCACGGTGGCCAGACCCGCGCCGAGCAGGCCCGCGCGGCGGAGCATGGAACGGCGCGACTGCTGCTCGGGGGTCAGGGCCTCGTCGGGTACGGAGGTGTCGAAGGCGGCGGGGAGGGGCGCGCTGCCGTGGTCGTGACCGTGGTCATGGTCGTGACCGTGGTGATGCCCGTGTCCGTGCCCGTGACTGTGTCCGTGCCCCATGTCGGCCTCCTGTGTCCGGCGCCGCCGGTGCGGTCGCGCGCTATGGAGACTCGATGTGAAACATGAACGCTGGTCGACGTGGGGGTGAGCTGCGGGCGACTCCGGCACGGCAGCTCGCCTCTGCCGTCCCCGTTCCCCCAACTGCCCCTGTAGGACAGACTAGTTGACTCCTCGGTATCGCTGTCTCTCCGTATCTCTGTCTCGCCGTTTTCTCTGTCTTGCCGTTTTCTCTGTCTTGCCGTTTTCTCTGTCTTGCCGTTTTCTCTGTCTCGCCGTTTTCTCTGTTGCCTGGAGGCATCCCCCACCATGAGAAGACTCATCGGCACCCTGCTGGCCGGCACGCTGGCCGTCGCCGGGCTCACCTCGGCCGCCACCTCCCCCGCTCAGGCGGCTGCCGCGGCCCCCACCTCCGGCACCTTCAACGTCCTCACGTACAACGTCGCGGGTCTCCCCGAAGGGCTCAGCTCCGGCAATCCGGAGGTGAACACCCCGCTGCTCGCGCCGCGGCTGGGCGCGTACGACATCGTGAACGTCCAGGAGGACTTCAACTACCACGCGGCGCTGTACGCGGGCGACAACCACCCGTACCGCACGGCGACCAGTGGCGGCGTCCCCTTCGGCGACGGCCTGAACACCCTCTCCGACCACACCTTCGAGGACTTCGAGCGGGTGGGGTGGAACAACTGCACCGGTACCAACTGCCTGACGCCCAAGGGCTTTTCGCTGGCCCGCGTCCGGCTCGCGGAGGGCGTCTTCGTCGACGTGTACAACGTGCACACGAACGCCGACTCCACGGACGACGCCCTCGCCGCGCGGCGCGCCAACATCGAGCAGCTCTCGGACTTCGTCCAGGCCAATTCGGCGGGCAACGCGGTCGTCGTCATGGGTGACACCAACACCCGGTACACCCGCTCGGGCGACAACATCCGCACCCTCGCGAGCGAGAACGGGCTGACCGACGCGTGGGTCCAGCTGGTCCGTGGCGGCAGCGCGCCCGCGCAGGGCAGCGACGCGCTCGTCTGCCCGACGACCGCGCCGACCAACTCCTGCGAGGTGGTCGACAAGATCCTCTACCGGGGCAGCGACCTGGTGAACCTCTCCGCGAGCCGCTACGGCAACGAGTGGGCGAAGTTCCTGGACTCGGCGGGCGGCAACCTCTCCGACCACTTCCCGCACACGGTCGACTTCTCCTGGACCCTGCCCGCGAAGCTCCGGGCGAGCGACTTCTTCGGGGGTCCGCACGGCACGGCGTTCAACGACGCGGACGACCTTCCGGCCGCGCCCGCCCCGCGCACGCTGACACTCCGCGGCGGCTCGCGGCTTGACGCGGTGTCGCTCACGCTCGACGGCGGTACGTCGCTGACCCACGGCGGTACGGGCGGTACGGCCGCGTCCCTCACCCTGGCCACCGGCGAACACCTGACCTCGGTGAAGCTCACACAGGGCCAGAAGGACGGCCGGACCCGGATCTTCTCGGCGGCCTTCACGACGGACAAGTCCCGGACGGTGTCGGCCGGTACGCCCACGTCGGACACGGTGACGTACACGGCGCCGGCGGGCTGGCAGATCGTGGGCTTCACGGGCCGAGCGGGCACGGAAATCGACAAACTGGGCGTGCTGTACGCCCCGATCGGCTGATCCCACCCACCGCCCTCACCTGCGGCCCGGTGGGATCCGGCCTCAAGGATCGCGCAGTTCCCCGCGCCCCTACGTGCCCAGGGGCGCGGGGAACTGCGCAACCGGGGGGAGGGGGCGGAGCCCCCGTTCGTGGACGGGAAGGGTAGGGGCGGCGGGGGCGAGGACCGTCGTGGAGGCACGCGGGGAGCATGATCGCTATTCTGGCTCGGTCGTCTGAACCCGCCACCCCGGAAAGGGGCCCGCCGCCCATGGCCCGTGCCGGACTCACCGCCGAGCGCGTCGTCGCGGCGGCAGCCGACCTCGCGGACGAGGTCGGCTTCGAGCACATCTCCCTCTCCGCACTGGCCAGACGCTTCGGCGTGAAGGACGCGAGCCTGTACTCGCACGTCAAGAACCTGCACGACCTACGCACCCGCATCGCCTTCCTCGCAGGCGGCGAGATGATCGACCGCATCGCCGACGCGGTCGCGGGACGCGCCGGCAAGGACGCCCTGGCCGCCTTCGCCGACGCCTACCGCGCGTACGCCCTGGAGCACCCCGGCCGATACGCGTCCACCCAGATCCGTATCGACCAGAGCCTCGCGGCCACCTCCCCCGCCTTCGCCCGCACCGCCGAGGTCACCCACGGAATGCTGCGCGCGTACGGCCTGGAGGAGCCCGACCTCACCGACGCGGTACGCCTGCTGCGCAGCACCTTCCACGGCTACTGCGCCCTGGAGGCCACGGGAGCGTTCGGCGCCTCCAGGGACGTACGGACGTCATGGAACCGTGCCGTGGACGCCCTGCACGTCGCACTGGAGCACTGGCCACGCGAGGAGCCGCCGGGCGGTGAACCCTCTTCAGCGCCGGTGGTCCCGTAGACGTCGGTGGTCCCGTAGACCGTCGAGGACGTGGCGGTCACGGCTCGCGAACGCGCCCGCCCACAACTGCGGGCCCAGCGCTCGCTGTCCGCCCCGGCGCCCCCCGGAGCGACCCCACGCGTCCCGCCCACCACTTAGACTGGAAGCTTCGCAGGTGCCACGTGCCGCCTTGGGGGGAGGGAGCGGACCTTGTCCCAACCGCAGCTCCGTCGCGGCCCGTTGAGACCGGATCCCGAGCCGCACATACCGCACGGGCCGCGTCCCGCCCGTCTCGTCCGCTGGCTGGGCGGACTCGGCGCCGCCGCCGCGGGCTACGCCGTGTTCCAGTCCCTGGTGGGTGTCCTGCCGGACAACATCGGTGGCCAGACGGCGCGTTACTCCATCGCCGTGGTCAGCGGGCTCGGCACGGCCCTCGCGGCCTGGCTCTCGGCGGCACTGCTCCAGGTCAGGAGCGAGAACAACACACCTGCTCCAACTGCCCGGTTGACCGCGTCCGGGTCCGCCCTCCCGGGGCCCGGGCCGCTGCCCGACCTCTTCTCCGCCGCTTACGGCACCCTCGCCGAACAGATCTGCGTCGTCGACGACCCCGTACGCGGACGCCTCACCGGCTGGCCGCACTCCCTCGGTGAGAGCGGCCCGGGCCAGCCCACCTCCATGGGCACCGCGTACGGCCTGCACATCATGCTCGACCTGGGGATGCCCGAGGGGCGGGTCGGCGCGGGCGATCTGATCGACACGCTGTGGCGGCTGCGCCTGCCGGACGGCGGCTGGTCGGCCCGTACGCAGGGCTCCCAGGCCCGCCCGGAGGTGACCGCCCTGGTGCTGGGCGCGCTGGCAAGGGCCGGCGCCTCCAAGGAGCGGCTCGCCGAGGAGGTGGCGCACTGCGAGGCGCGCTTCACCCATGAACTGGACCGCACCGGGCGCGAGTTGACCCACGTCCTGACGACCGTGATGCGCGGCCTGCTGCGCGCGGCGCCCGACTCCGCGGTGCTGCCCCCGCTGCGCGACGCCCTCGTCGAGGGCGCGGTCACCGATCCCCGCCGCGGGCACCACCGCTGCTGGGGATACCGGCTCGCGCCCCTCCACGGGCCGCCGTCCCCGCTGCACACGGCCCAGGCGGTGGTCGCCCTGGACCGCGCGGCCCGCGTCCTGGGCAGCGAGAGCGTCAACGCGTGCGCCGCCCGCGAGGACGGCGTGCGCTGGCTGCTGGCCTGCCCGGACGCCCCGCACGACGCCTGCCTGGACCTCTCCAACCTCCGCGAGGACGTACGCAGGCCGCGCACCGACGACCCGACCCGACACGAGGTCCTGAACGTACGGCACTTCACGGCCTCCTGGGTCGTCCGCGCCCTGCTCACCCCCGGCGCCCGCGCCGTCGCGCGCGAGGACGGCATGGAGGAGGAGTGGCGCGAGCGGCTGAACGGCGCGGTGAGCGCGGTGTACGCCGGGCAGAGCGACGGCATATGGACCTGGGTGCGCGACGACACGAACGAGCTGCGCCGCCCCATGTGGATGACCTATCAAGGCCTTTCGGCACTGCGGTCGCATGCCGTATGGATGTACCAACCGTTGATCCACCAAGCGAACGGCTGAGCCGGGAGGAACATGCATGGGCGGCCGACAGGCCCTGGCGGCACGGCAGTTGCTGGCCGAGACACTCCACGGCGACCTGCCCGAGCATGAACTGCTGTCGGCGGCCCGCTCGGTGGTGGCCGAACTGGGCTCCCCCGACCGCCTGTTGGAGCTGATCGCCGAGCTGGCCTCCGGTGAGGGCGATCCGCACGGCTGCGCCCGGCTCTCGTACCGCCACGTCCTCGGCTTCGACAAGCTCCTGCTCATCGACGACGGCCCGCACCACATGCTGCGCGCCCATCTGTGGCATCCGGGGCGCGGCGCGATCGGCAAGGAGGACATCCACAACCACCGTTCCCCGCTCGCCTCCAAGGTCGTACGGGGGCGGCTGGCGATGGAGCTGTACGCGCCCCGCGGTGACGGCGGGGTCGAGGCGGACCGCTATCTGGAGTCCCTGGCGGACGGTTCGGCCGACTGGCTGCTGGAGCCCACGGGCCCGGCCCGGCTGCAGCTCACCCAGGTCGCGGAGTACGCGGCGGGCAGCACCTACGCCCTGCCCGCGCACACCCTGCACCGGGCGTGGTGCGACACGGCGGAGCCGACGGTGACGCTCTTCCTGGAGACGGGTAACGGACGGCGGCAACACACCGACGTGTTCACGGCGGCGGGGCCCCACCCGGGGGCCGTACCGAAGGTACCGATGGACGTGGACGACTACCTGGGCGAACTCGACGCGCTGGCGAAGCTGCTCAGAAGTTCGTGAGGTGCGCGGAGCCGGTGGCGTCGGCGGATTCGGTGGCGTCGGGAGAGCTGGTGGGGTCGGGAGACCCGGCCAGGGCCTGACGCACGATGTCGATGTTGTACTCGTCGATGTCGACGGTGTGCAGCTCGTCCGGGCTCAGCCAGCGGTGGTCCTGGTCCGGCTCGGGGAGGGTGATGTGCCGGGAGAGCGGCCTGACCAGGAAGTTGTCCTGCCAGTTCTTGATCTCCTGCCCGCGGTACTCGCTCATGAAGGACGATTCGCCGACCTTCCGGACGACCTCGCCGAGCAGCCCGGTCTCCTCCTTGAGCTCCCGCAGCACACCGTCCTCGGGGCTTTCGCCGGGCTCCAGCTTCCCGCAGGGCACGCCCCACACCCGGGGCAGGAACCGCTCGGTCTCGCTGCGGCGCACCAGCAGGACGAGGCCCTTGCGCATCACGACGGCCGCGGCCAGTCGCTTCCCACCCGTGTTGCCGGTGCTACCGGGGATGTCCATGATTCCTGGGTCCCTCGCCGGTCGGAGTCCACAGAGCCTTATACCCACGAAAGCATCAACGCTACCAGGAAGCCCCCTCGGACGGGGTGGGTCCGGGCGGAACCAGCGCCTGCACCTCGCCGTAGGTCGGCGTCGGCGCGGCCCCCTCGACGGGCAGCCCCGCCCTGACCAGCGCGGCCGTCTCCAGGGCCGCTCCCAGGGCACGCCGGTAGAGGAGGGACCCGAGGCTGATCCGGCGCACCCCCAGTTCGGCGAGTTCGGGAACGGTCGGCCCGGTGGGCGAGTAGAGGATGTTGAGGGGCACGTCGAGGGCCTTCACCAGGGCGGCGATCCGGGCGGGGTCGCCGAGCCCGGGGACGAACACACCGTCGGCGCCCGCCAGTTGGTAGGCGTCGAGACGACGGATCGTCTCGCACCCGCACCCGCACCCGCGCCCGCCACCGTGTCCGTCGCCGTTGCCGTCGCCCAACCAGTGAGTGTCCGTGCGGGCGTTGACGAAGAGCCCCGGCACGGCGTCCTTCACCGCGCTGATCTTCGCCGCGTGGAGTTCGACGGCGGTGAGGGTGCCGTCGGGGCGGCCGTCCTCCAGGTTGATGCCGACCGCCCCGACGGCGGCGAGTTCGCGGGCCACCTCGGCGACCTCGGCCGGATCGTCGCTGAAGCCGCCCTCGGCGTCCACCGAGAGGAGGAAGGGACCCTGGCCCAGCACCAGGGCCAACGCCAGCGACGCGTCGCGGGTCGCCGCCGAACCGTCGCGCAGGCCCGCGGCGGCGGCGACGCCCAGACTGGTCGTGCCGATCGCCGCGAAGCCCTGCGCGGCCAGGGCCGCCGCCGAGGCGTGGTCCCAGGCGTTGGGGAGGAGCAGCGGGGCGCCGGCGTCGGGGTGGTGGAGTGAGGCAAAGGTGGAAGCCATGACACCACGCTAGGACCGGAACGCTTCGGCACCGACCGAAGCGTTCCAACCCTCTGACGCTCCGACCCTCCGGCCCCCGGTGAGGCGCCGGTCGCCTCCCCCGTGCAACGCAACCTCTATGACTTTCCCGGTCGCACCGGGCGTACCGGACGCACTGGGCGTACCGGGCTGCCGGGCGTGTACATCCGTGGGGCTGCCCCACGGATGTACACCTGAGGCGCCCCGGTTCCGGTCGGGACGCCCCAGGCGTCAAGCTCACCTCACAAGGCGCTCGGGCACCAGGCCTTGCGCAAGGAGTTCGTCGCGGACGATTCCCGCGTACGCCGTCGCGCCCCGCGTCGATGTGTGGGTGTTGTCGCGCTTCTCGTCGTAGAGGTACAGCGCCTTGGAGCCCTCGACGCCCAGCCCCTCCACCAGGTCCTTTGTCCTGGTCGTGAGGTCGATGAGGGGGACGTCGTGGGCCGCGGCGACCGAGCGGGTGACGGCCGGGTGGTCCACCCCGAGGCCGTTCACCAGCAAGGCTGTGCCGTTGTTCAGTGTGCCGTCGCCGTTGAACCAGCGACGGACGATGGGAGTGACCAGAACCGGACGTCCACCCTCTTCCCGTACGCCCGCGACGAGCGTTTCGAGATTCGCGCGGTACGTCGGCTCGTCCGTCTGCTTGTCGTTGTGGGCGAGCTGGATGAGGACCAGGTCGTCCTTGCGGATGAGCGGCTGGACGGTCGCGAAGAGCCGCGGATCGGCGAGATAGGTGACCGTACTCTCCCCCGAATCCGCGTAGTTGGCGACGGAGGCGCCCTTGCGGAGGTACTGCGGGAGCTGCTGGCCCCAGCCTGAGTAGGGGTCGCCGGGCTGGTCGCAGACCGTGGAGTCGCCGACGAGGAAGATCTGCCGGGTGTGCCGACCGGCCGCCGGGGTGACGCGGATGCCGGCGAGCGCGGGCGCCGAGCCGCCGACGAACAGGTCCAGCCCGGCGGTGCCGTCCGGGCCGGTGGGCTCGCCCTCGGGGGTACGGACGTTCACGGTGAAGCTGCGGGTCACGGGCTCGCCCGCCCCGGTGGGCGTCTCGGCGAGCAGGGTGCGCCGGGTCTCGCCGGTGATACCGGTACGCGCCGCGTCCGCACCGCCGAGCCGTACCCGTACGTCATAGGTGCCGGGCGGGACATCGAAGTGGCAGGCGTCGGCGGCGCAGTTCTCCAGCCCAAGCCTGGATTGCTGGCTGTGAGCCTGGGCCGGGGTGAGGGACAGGGCCGAGGCGAGGGTGAGCCCGGCCAGCAAGGTGATCGTCGCGGTTCTCATGTCCCTCTCGTCCACTGCTGGTTGGTCGCGCCGTTGCAGGTGTACGTGATGAGCGCGGCGGAGTCCGCGGTGGACGCGCCGTTCACGTCCAGGCACTCGCCGGTGGCGCGGGACCTGACGGTCACATAGGAGCCGGTGGTGGTGAGCGACCACTGCTGGGCGGTCGCCGAACCGCTGCAGTTCTCCTGTGTGACGGTGCTCACGTTCTCCTGCACGCACAGGGAGCTGCCCCGCACCGCCAGCTGGTAGTAGCCGCTGCCGACCGACTTGAACCAGTACTTCTGGTTGGTGCCGCCGTTGCAGGTGTACTGCTTGATCTGGGCGCCGGTCCACAGCGACTGGCTGGTCACGTCGGCGCACTTGGCGGAGTGGCGGGCGATCAGCGAGTTGTACGTGGCACTCGTCCCGGCGACGGTCCCGGTGGCCGTGTCGACGGTGACCTCCGGCGACCAGGACATGGACATCGTGGTCGAGCTGGGAAAGCCCAACGGCAGCCAGACGTAACGGGAGTCGTTGACCGTACCGCCGAAGGAGTTGCCCCAGCGGTCACCCATGTAGAGGTAGGAGGTCCCCGAACTCCCCTGCACGGGAAGGACGTACGCGGTCTGCGAGTTGTACGTCGTCGAGTCGCCGACGTTCGCCATCGCGGTCCAGGGCCCGGCGATCGAGGTCGCCGTGGCGTACTGCTGCTGGTTGGCGTTCCAGCCCGTGGCGCCCGAAGTCAGCATGAAATAGACGCCGTTGCGCTTGAAGAGCGCGGGTGCCTCGCGGTGGCCGCCGTGCCAGGGGTCGGCGACCAGACTGGCAATTCCGGTGTAGTCGGCGGTCAGCCGGTAGATGTGCAGGTCGTAGTTCTCGCGGGCGGCCGAGACCATGTAGCCCGCGCCGTCCGTGTCGACGAACACCGTGATGTCACGGGACATGTGCGTGCCGAGCGGGCGGAAACTGCCCTGCCAGGTGTAGTTGCCGTCGACCGTGTCCGACACGGCGACCGCCGCGCGGGCCTCGCCGTAGTCGACGCCGTTCTCCTTGTGCATCCACATCACGAACTTGCCGGTGGACGCGTTGTACATGACCTTGGGCCGCTCGATGTTCGCGGTCGCCAGCTCCGGGGCGCTCGCCTCGGTCAGGACGTGGTTGCGGAACTCCCAGTTCTTCAGATCCGTGGAGCGGTAGGCGTCCACGTACCGGAAGGTGTTGTCGGAGTTCCGGTTCTCCCCGAACCAGTAGTAGTACGAGCCGACCTTGACGACTCCGCCGTGGTGGGCGTGCACCGGGCTGCCGCCGGTGTCGGTGAACTGCGTGCCGTTCGCGATGGTCTGGGCGGCGGCCTGGGCCGGGCCGGCGGTGACGAGGGCACCGGCGAGGGCCAGACAGAGGGCGAGGAGTACGGCGTACAGGCGTCTCATCTCAGGCACGCTCCTTCGGGTGGCCCCGGGTTTCGGGGTGGGGGGACACAAAAGCGAACAGAAATGTTCGGCATTTCGCACAACATCTGTCATCCCGAACGCCGAAAAGGTAAGGGCGTGTTACGAGGAGGTCAACGGGTCGGACGGGAGCGATCCGGAAGAGCGTGTGCCGGGGCCGGCCGCGGACCCGGTGACGGCGGGTCAGGGGGAATGGGCTGTCCAGGGGCCGCTGTCAGTGGCGGGTGATAGGAAACGGGGATGACCCAGACAGCTGCCTTCGAAGACCTGCTGGTCCTGATCATCTCCTGACCCGTTCGGCCGCGGCCACCGAGGAGCTGATCGCCGCACTGCGGGCCGCGGGTCCCGCGGTGGACTGCTGGACCTGGTGGGGCGACTCCGACGTCCCGCAGAACAGCGGAGCCGTGGCACGCCATCAGGTCCAGGAGGCCGCTGTCCACGCCTTCGACGCCCAACTGGCGACGGGAACTCCCCTGCCCGTACCGGAGGTTGTGGCACTCGACGGCATAGCCGAGTTCATCGGCGTCAGCCACGGAACGGCCGGCCCCTGGTCACACCATCCGATCCGCATCGCCCTGCACGCGACCGAGGGCCGGTCATGGGTGATCGACGTGACGGAGTCGGGATCGCGTCTCGTCCCCGACGACCGCCACGAAACGGACGCCGCCCTCCACGGCTCCGCGAGCGAGCTGCTGCTCACCCTGCACGGCCGCCTCCCCCTGGACACCCTCCGAACCGAGGGCGACCGCACCACACTGCAGAGCCTTTTGAACTGGCCGGACCTGAGTTGACCGCGAACGAACACGGATTCCACCTGCCGCCCCACGCGGAGCCGGACGTCATCGCCGAGCGCCACAGAGTGGCTGACGCGGTGTGCCGGGAACTGCGCCGCGCCGGACTTCCCGCCTGCCGGGGCGACGCCGCCGCGCCGCGGCCGTCAGGGAGTGGGCCGCCAGCGGGGTGCCTCGTCGTCGGGGGCGTCCGGGCTCGCGAAGTGGAAGGGTACGCCGAAGCGGGCGGCCAGAGCGGTGCCGGTCGTCTGCGCCTCCACCGCCTCCGGCCAGGGTGGTACCTGTCCGTTGAAGACACGGAGATCCGAGCCGTGCCGGATCATGGCCAGATCGACCTCGCTCGGCGGTCCGTCCAGGACAGCGACGAGCACCACGAACCAGCCGCTGGTGTCCCCGTCCCAGATGGCCTCGACCGCGACGAGCCTCCCGGGCAGTTCGCCGATGCGGGCGGCCAGCGACTCCGCGTCCCTCGGTGGCTCGGGCCGCCGGACGATCCGGTCGGCCAGAGCCTGGTAGCGGGCCATCACCACGCGGTCGCATTCGTGCAGCCCAGGACGCGGCGCCTGGACGCCCTCCCACTGACCCCGTACCGCCTCCATCACCGCCTGGATCGCCTGCAGCCGCCGATCGCTCAGCACGAACTCGTCGACGCGCTCCCGCACCGACACCGGCAACGCATCCCACCACCACGTCTCCACCCCGGCATTACAACCGACCGCGTGCCGCCGGACCTCACCGGGGCCGGGCCTGTCGCCGGAGGCGGTCGGCGTCGAACTCGACCCGTTGCAGCGGCGATCGGAAGACCTCGTGTACCTCTTCGGCGAGCTGCACGGAGTGGGCGCGGGTGCACGCATGCGATGACCCTGGAAGGTGCCTCTTTCAGCGGCGGGGGTTCGGGCGCGCTTCGGCTAGCGTCGACGTATGACCAGCGACAGCTCTCCCGGCGCGGGCCGCCCTCTCGCCGAAGTCCTCGCCACCGCTTCCGGTGCCCGCTCCGGCGTCGTCGTCCTCGACGGCGGTCTGTCCAATCAGCTCCGGGCCGCCGGACACGACCTGAGTGACGAGCTGTGGTCGGCGCGGCTGCTCGTGGAGCGGCCCGAGGCGATCACCGAAGCGCATCTCGCCTACTTCGAGGCCGGCGCGAACGTCGCGATCACGTCCAGCTACCAGGCGACCTTCGAGGGCTTCGCCCGCCGCGGCATCTCCGCGGAGCGTGCGGCCGAACTCCTGGAGTTGAGCGTCGGACTCGCGCGGGAGGCCGCCCGGCAGGCCGGGGCGAAGGGCGCGCGCGGGCCGCTGTGGGTGGCGGCGTCGGTGGGCCCGTACGGGGCGATGCTCGCGGACGGCTCCGAGTACCGGGGGCGGTACGGGCTGAGCGTGGCCGAGCTGGAGCGCTTCCACCGGCCCCGGGTGGAGGTGCTGGCCGGGGCCCGCCCCGATGTCCTGGCCCTGGAGACCGTGCCGGACGTCGACGAGGCGCGGGCGCTGCTGCGGGCGGTGCGTGGACTCGGCGTACCGGCGTGGCTGTCGTACAGCGTCGCCGGTGACCGGACGCGGGCCGGGCAGCCGCTGGAGGAGGCCTTCGCGGTGGCCGCCGACGCCGACGAGGTGATCGCGGTCGGCGTCAACTGCTGCGCTCCCGAGGACGTGGACGCCGCGGTGGCGACCGCGGTACGGGTCACCGGCAAACCGGTCGTCGTCTATCCGAACAGCGGGGAGACCTGGGACGCGGGGGCGCGTGCCTGGCGGGGGCACTCCACGTTCGCGCCGACGCAGGTCGTCGGCTGGGCGCGGGCCGGGGCACGGCTGATCGGGGGCTGCTGCCGAGTGGGACCGCGGGCGATCACGACAATCGCCGACACCCTCGATCCGTCCTAGCGACACCCCTGCCCCTCGGACAATCAGTCCTAGCGCCGCCCCTGCCCCTCGGACCGGACCGACCGGCGCTCAGCTCGGGCCGGCGTGTGGGGCGCGAGGCACCCCCGCGCCCGCGCGTACCGCACCCCCTCAGTTCTGCGCCTCGTGCATTTCCCTGTCGTGTACGCGCAGTCGGACGCTGACCGTGCCGGCCGTCAGCAGCGCGCTTCCTATCGCCGAGAGCGGCACGGACATCACCAGGGCCGCCAGCGGTTCGGGCCAGTCACGGTCGGAAGCGCATCTCAGCGCGTCCTCGTGCACCCAGCCGTTGGAATCGTCGACGTAGAGGTCCCTGCGCTCGGAGGTGAACGGCGCAGGGCAGTCCACCTTGTTGTACGTGGACTCGTACGGCGTGAACACCTGCCAGGCCGCGTAGATCCAGAACAGGGAAGCGGCGATCAGCAGTCCGATCCCCCAGCTCTGGAACCGGCCCGCCCGCATCCGGAAGTTCTGCTCGATCGCCATCGGGTGCACTCGGGTCTCCTCATGTGTCCGTGAGTTACCCGCAGACTCTACGGATCATCGCTCCGGCCCCACTTTGTCCTCGGTGGGGAAAAAGTGTCGGGAACTTCTGCCCGATGGGTTACGGCGTTCGACAAAGCTCGCTAACTTCCTTGAAATGAACCGGTCATAGCGCTGCGACCGGTCACGACGGCGCGACGGCGCGCGCCTGTGCACCGCTTGGCAGTCCGGTGAGGACTGTCGTCATCCCACCCCACTTTGGGAGACCTCTGTGCGCACGAAACCGCTCGGACACAGACGTGTCCGATACCTGCTGACCGCCGTGGCCTGTGCCGTCGGCTGTCTGCTGCCCATCTCCCCGGCCGCCGCGCGACCGGCGGACCCGGGCGGCGAACCCAAGGCGGCCGCACCGAAGGCGGCAGCCGTCGAGTTCCAGCAGGTCACGCTCGCCAAGGGCGTGGCCGAGACGGGCGAGCCGATGACCCTCGCGGTGCTGCCGGACCGCTCGGTCCTGCACACCTCCCGGGACGGCACGCTCCGGCTGACGAACGCGGCGGGCACCACCTCCGTCGCGGGCAAGCTGAACGTCTACAGCCATGACGAGGAGGGGCTGCAGGGCGTCGCCGTGGACCCGGGCTTCGCCTCCAACCGGCAGATCTTCCTGTACTACGCGCCCACGCTCAGCACTCCGGCCGGTGACGCCCCCTCCGACGGCGGCGCCGCCGACTTCGCCCCCTTCGACGGCGTCAACCGGCTGTCCCGGTTCGTGCTGAAGACCGACGGCACCCTCGATCTCGCGAGCGAGAAGAAGATCCTCGATGTACCGGCCTCGCGCGGCCTGTGCTGCCACGTCGGCGGCGACATCGACTTCGACGCGGCGGGGAACCTGTACCTGTCCACCGGCGACGACACCAACCCGTTCGCCTCGGACAGCTACACCCCGATCGACGAGCGCGCCACCCGCAACCCCGCCTTCGACGCCCAGCGTTCGGCCGGCAACACCAACGACCTGCGGGGCAAGGTCCTGCGGATCAAGGTCAACGCGGACGGGTCGTACTCCATCCCGAGCGGCAACCTCTTCCCCTCCGGGACCGCGAAGACCCGGCCCGAGATCTACGCGATGGGCTTCCGCAACCCCTTCCGGATGAGCGTCGACAAGGCCACCGGCATCGTCTACCTCGGCGACTACGGTCCCGACGCCGGCACCGCCAGCCCCACGCGCGGGCCGGGCGGGCAGGTGGAGTTCAACCGGATCACCAAGGCCGGCAACTTCGGCTGGCCGTACTGCACCGGCAAGAACGACGCCTACATCGACTACAACTTCGCCACCGGCGCCTCCGGCTCCGCCTTCAACTGCGCGGCGCCCAGCAACAATTCGCCGAACAACACCGGTCTCACCAGCCTGCCTCCGGCCCAGCCCGCGTGGATCCCGTACGACGGCGGGTCCGTCCCGGAGTTCGGCAACGGCTCGGAGTCCCCGATGGGCGGCCCGGTCTACCGTTACGACGCCGCCTCCACCTCCGAGGTGAAGTTCCCGCAGGAGTACGACGGGGACTTCTTCGCCGGGGAGTTCGGCCGCCGCTGGATCAAGCGCGTCGAGGCCGGCGGCGACGGCACCGTGCAGTCCATCAACTCCTTCCCCTGGACCGGCACCCAGGTGATGGACATGGCCTTCGGCCCCGACGGCGCCCTGTACGTCCTCGACTACGGCACCGGCTACTTCAACGGTGACGCGAACTCCGCGCTGTACCGCATCGAGCACGTCACGGGCGGGCTCGCCCCGACCGCGCAGGCGAAGGCGAACGTCACCTCGGGCAAGGCGCCGCTGGCCGTCGCGTTCTCCTCGGCGGGCAGCACCGACCCGGACGGCGACGCCCTGAGCTACGCCTGGAACTTCGGCGACGGCTCCACCTCGACCGCCGCCAACCCCTCCCACACCTACTCCGGCAACGGCCAGTACACGGCGACGCTGACCGTCACGGACAGCACCGGCAAGTCCGCGAGCGCCTCCGTGCAGATCACGGTGGGCAACACCGCGCCCACGGTGAAGCTCGACCTGCCCCTGGACGGCAGCATCCACGACTTCGGTGACGCCATCCCGTTCAAGGTGACGGTGACGGACCCCGAGGACGGCACGATCGACTGCTCCAAGGTGAAGGTCACCTTCATCGTCGGACACGACAGCCACGGCCATCCGCAGACCTCGACCACCGGGTGCACGGGGACGCTGCAGACCCTGGCGGACGGCGAGCACGATCCCAACGCCAACATCTTCGGCGTGCTCGACGCCGAGTACACCGACAAGGGCGCCGCCGGCCAGCCCGCGCTGACCGCGCACGACCAGCACGTCGTCCAGCCCAGCCACCGGCAGGGCGAGCACTACAACGCCTCCTCGGGCGTCGACGTCATCTCCCACGGTCCCGCGCACGGCGGGAAGACCGTCGGCAACATCGAGAACAACGACTGGGTCTCCTTCACCCCGTACGCCCTCGGCAACGCGACGCGGTTCACCGCCCGGGTCTCCTCGGCGGGCGCGGGCGGCACCATCGAGGTCCGCGCCGGTTCCACGACCGGCACCCTGCTCGGTACGGCGACCGTGCCGGTGACCGGCGGCTGGGAGACCTTCCAGGACGTGACGACCGCACTGAGCAACCAGCCCACCGGCTCCACCTCCCTCCACCTCGTCTTCAAGGGCGGCAGCGGCGCGCTCTTCGACCTGGACGAGTTCTCCTTCACCACCTCCGGCGGCGCCGCCCGCACGGGCGAAGTGAAGGGCGTGGGCGGCAAGTGCCTGGACATCGACAACGCCCAGACCACCGACGGTACGAAGGTCCAGATCTGGACCTGCAACGGGTCCGCCGCCCAGAAGTGGACCGTCGGAGGCGACGGCACGCTCAAGGCGCTCGGCAAGTGCCTGGACATCTCCGGCGGAGCGAGCGCCGACGGTACGAAGGTCCAGCTGTGGACCTGCAACGGCTCCGGCGCCCAGACCTGGGCCGCCCAGTCCGACGGCACCGTCCGCAACCCCCAGTCCGGCAAGTGCCTGGACGCCTCAGGCGGCACCTGGAACGACGGAACCGCCGTCCACCTGTGGACCTGCCACACCCAAGCCAACCAGAAATGGACCCTGCCGTAGGAGGGAGGAGACCGACCATGCGTATTTCTGTGCACACCTGTGTGAAAGCCGTCCTCGGCCTGTTCGTGGGCGCCGCGCTCTGTCTGACCCCGCAGGCCTCGGCGCTGCCCGGGGCCGCCGGTCAGTCCGTCACCGCCGGAGCACGACCGCTCGAAGCACGACCGCTCGCGGCGGCCGACCCGGCGTACAAGATCCTCGTCTTCTCCAAGACGGCGGGCTTCCGCCACGACTCGATCGACGAGGGCATCGCGGCCCTGCGCGGCCTCGGCGGCGCGAACAACTTCACGGTCGACGCGACCGAGGACGCCGCGGCCTTCACGACCGGCAACCTCGCCCAGTACAAGAGCGTCGTCTTCCTGTCGACGACGGGTGACGTGCTGAACGCGGCCCAGCAGACGGCCTTCGAGAGTTACGTCCAGGGCGGCGGCGGTTACGTCGGCATCCACGCCGCCGCCGACACCGAGTACGACTGGCCCTTCTACGAGGGCCTGGCGGGCGCGCTCTTCCACTCGCATCCGGCGATCCAGTCCGCCACGGTCAAGGTGGAGGACCGGGCGCACGACGCCACCGCCCATCTGGGCAGCACCTGGCAGCGCACCGACGAGTGGTACAACTACCGCACCAATCCCCGTACCACCGCCCGTGTCCTGGCCTCGCTCGACGAGTCCAGCTACTCGGGCGGGAACATGTCCGGCGACCACCCGATCGCCTGGTGCAAGGACTACCAGGGCGGCCGGTCCTTCTACACGGGCGGCGGGCACACCGCCGAGTCGTACGCCGACCCCGCGTTCCGGCGCCACCTCCTCGGCGGTATCCGCTGGGCCGCCGGGATGACCGACGCCGACTGCCGCCCGGAGACCGGCTACACGTCTCTGTTCAACGGCTCGTCCACCACCGGCTGGAAGCAGGCCGGTCCCGGGCAGTTCAGCCTCGCGGACGGCACGCTCACCTCCGTGGGCGGGATGGGCCTGTTCTGGTACAACGCCCAGGAGTTCACCGGTGACTACTCCCTCAAGCTCGACTGGCGGATGGCCGGGGACGACAACTCCGGGATCTTCATCGGCTTCCCGGCCTCCGACGACCCGTGGTCGGCGGTGAACAACGGGTACGAGATCCAGATCGACGCGACCGACACCGTGGACCGCACCACGGGTTCCGTCTACGGCTTCAAGTCCGCGGACATCGCCGCACGGGACGCCGCACTGAACCCGCCGGGCGAGTGGAACACGTACGAACTCCGGGTCACCGGTGAGCGGTTGGAGATCTTCCTCAACGGCCGCAAGGTCAACGACTTCACCAACACCGACCCCGTACGGAGCCTGCGGCAGGGGCACATCGGCCTCCAGAACCACGGTGACGGCGACGACGTGTCCTTCCGCAACATCCGCGTCAAGCGCGCGGGCGGCCAGGAGCCGGGTCCGCGCACGGGCGAGGTGAAGGGCGTCAACGGCAAGTGCCTGGACATCGACAACGCGCAGACCGCCGACGGTACGAAGGTGCAGATCTGGACCTGCAACAGTTCCGCCGCGCAGAGGTGGACGGTCCAGGGCGACGGCACACTGCGGGCCCTGGGCAAGTGCCTGGACGTGAGCGGCGGAGGCAACGCCGACGGTACGAAGATCCAGCTGTGGACGTGCAACGGCTCCGGCGCCCAGACCTGGACGCCCCAGTCCGACGGCACGGTCCGCAACCCGCAGTCCGGCAAATGCATGGACGCCTCCGGCGGCACCTGGAACGACGGAACGGCCGTCCACCTGTGGACGTGCCACACCAACGCCAACCAGAAATGGACCCTGCCCTGACCCCCTGACCTCACCTGACCGGCACGGCTGAAGTCCTCGCCCCGCTCACCACCGCGTGAGCGGGGCGAAGGCGTGTCTACGGGACCGCTGGGATCAGGGAGACCGCTGGGATCAGGAGGCCGCGCTCAGGGCGGGATCGGTGCGCCAGATACTGGCCAGCTCCGGCAGGGGTACGCCCAGTACCTCACTGAGGCGGACGATGGTGCCGAACGCGGGCGTCGGCATGCGGCCGGTCTCGATCTTGCGAAGGGTCTCCGGCGAGATCTCCGCCGCCGCGGCGACTTCGACGGGGCTGCGTCCGGCCCGGGCGGAGCGCAGTGCGGCTCCGAGACGTCGACCCGCCTCGATCTGTTCGGGGGCGAGCGGATGGCGGACCATCCGCACATGCTAGAGGCGGTGGCGTCCGGCGGGCAACCATCCCGGCCTCTGGTATAAATATACCGGTCGGCCGCCCCGGGGAATCGAGGAACGCAGTGATCGAGCACAAATCTCCCGCAGACATCGAGCGCATGCACGTCACCGGACAGTTCCTCGGTCAGGTGCTGGGCGAACTCGGTGACCTCGCGGCGGTGGGGGTCAACCTGCTGGATCTGGAGCATCACGCCCGCCGCCGCATCAAGGAGCGCGGCGCGGAGTCCTGCTACTGGGACTACGAGCCCTCGTTCGGCAAGGGCCCGTTCCGCAACGTGGTGTGCCTCTCGGTCAACGACGCCGTGCTGCACGGGCTGCCGCACAGCTACAAGCTGCGCGACGGGGATCTGCTGACCATGGACATGGCGGTGATGATCGACGGCTGGGCCGCGGACTCGGCGCTGTCCGTCATCGTCGGCACCCCGGCCGCGGAGGACCTGCGGCTGATCGAGGCCACCGAGGTCGCCCTGGAGGCCGCCATCGCGGTCGCCCTGCCGGGCAACAGGCTCGGGGACATCTCGGCGGCCATCGGCGGGGTCGCCGCCGAGTACGGCTACCCGGTCAACCTCGAATTCGGCGGTCACGGCATCGGCCGCACGATGCACGAGGAGCTGCACATCCCGAACGACGGCCGTCCCGGCCGCGGCTGGAAGCTGCGTCCCGGTCTGACGATCGCGATCGAGCCGTGGTTCGCCGCCGGCACCGACAAGATCGTGTACGACCCGGACGGCTGGACGATCCGCTCAGCCGACGGCTCCCGCACGGCCCACTCGGAACACACGGTCGCCATCACGGACACAACCCCCCTGGTCCTCACCCGCCGCCCACCCACCTCCAAGCGGCGCTAGCCCCGGGGCGGGGTGTGGGCGCGGCCCGGGGCCTGCTTGCGCGGATCCGGGTGAGTGTTCAGACCCTTCGCATGCCGCCCGGCCTGCGGAGGCGGCGTGTCGGCGTTGTTGGTGTCGTGCTCGGGCCGGGTGGTAGCCGGTCGCGTTCGGGCTTGGCGGGGAGCCGGGAATCGGGCTCCCACAGGGCCATTTCCCGGTCCCGGGGGCCCCGTACGACCTCGGGGCCGTCCGAGCCGAAGACCCGTACCGGATGTGTGTCGTCCCAGGCGGGCCAGCCCGGGTCGCCCGTGACGGCGAACCGTACCCACGCCGAGTGCATCTCGTCGGCGAGGGCCCGCGGCGCCCCGGGCCCCGCGAGCTTCGCCGCCTCGGGTGCGTCGATCGTGTCGAAGACGAAGCCCAGTTCCAGGGCGTGGCAGGCGCCGAGACCGGGCACGTTCGACGGCCAGGCGAACTCGTACACGTGCGAGCGCGCCCGGCGGGCGTCGGCGAGCCGGTGCAGCGGCACGCGGAGAAGGTGGTCGGTGACCAGCTGCCCCACCAGGTCGGCGGTGCTCACTCCGGGACGGGCCAGCCGGTAGCCGCGCGGCACCTCCGGACCGCAGCGGCAGCGGGCCCTCGCCGCCGTCAGGGCGACCGGGCCGAGCCGGTCGAGGCGTTCGAGGAGGCCGGTCGGCGCGAGCCACAGCCGGTACTCCTCACTCGTCCAGCCCACAAGCAGCTCCACGTCCGGTGCGGCCCCGCCCTCGATCAGCGCCTCCAGCGGATCGCGCGGCACCAGATCACCGTCGACGACGATGCCGAACGCGGGCCCGCCGACGACCGGACTCGCCCGGCGGCCCGCCTCCGCCTGCGCCGCGGCCAGGGCGCCGCGGTCGACGGCGGCGAACGCCCGGGCCGTCGCCGGCACCCTCAGCCGGGCGGCCATCCGCCGCACCATGCGCCGCACCTTGTCCCGTTCCGTCACCTCGGGCGCCCCGCTCTGCAGCACCGCCCGCCGGAACAGCCCCTGGGCGCGCGGGCTCGCCAGCAGCGCCCCGATGCTGATCGCCCCGGCGGACTCACCGAAGACGGTCACCCGGTCCGGGTCGCCGCCGAACTCCGCGATCGAGTCCCGTACCCACTCCAGTGCGGCGAGCTGGTCGCGCAGGCCCGGGTTGGCGGGGGCGTCCGGGAAGAGGCCGAACCCCTCCACTCCCAGGCGGTAGTTGAAGGACACGAACACCACGCCGTCCCGGGCGAAGGACCGGCCGTCGTACACCGGGATCGCGGACGAGCCCCGGGTCAGCGCTCCGCCGTGGATCCACACCATGACCGGGAGACGGGCGCCCGGACCCGGTTCCGGCGTCCACACGTTCAGGTTCAGGCAGTCGTCGCCCGGTACGACCGGGTCGGAGAGCAGCTTCGCGAAGGCCTCGGAGTACGGCGGTTTGGGCGGCGTCGGCCCGAACGCGCCCGCGTCGCGCACCCCGGCCCAGGGCTCGGGCGGGACGGGCGGCCGGAAGCGGCGGGGGCCGAAGGGCGGGGCCGCGTAGGGGATGCCGCGGAAGACGGCGAGGCCGGCCTCGTAGCGGCCTCGCACCGCCCCGTACGGGGTGCCCACCACGGGATCCTCGGCCCTGAAAGACCCCTCGGCCACCTCAGGCCCCTCAGCTTCCTCAGGCCCCTCAGCTACCTCAGGTCCCTCAGTCATCCGAACCCCTCCTCGCCACGACGAACCGTGTCCGCGAACCGCGCTTCCAGCGCATCACAGAACCCGCCCGTTCCGCAGCCCCGGGCGGCGAAGGCGGACGTGTCGCCTGACACGCGGCATCCTTGTCGGACTGCCTCTCAAGCACTCACGCAGCGCTCTCGAAGCGCTCACGACCTGCATGTCCGGCATTTCGAGACTTTCGGCTCCGGCGAATTCCACCGAGTACCCGCTCTTCCACGGCGAGTTCGGGCGGCCTTACTGTAGGGACCAGTGTAGGAAGCGCTTTCTACCCGAAACTTTCGCGGGCCCTCGGGACGGGGCCGGAGAGGTGGGCTCCATGGTGCGTACCGGGAGCGTGGCGGGGCCGACCCTCGCGGTCGTCGCCCGCGAGGCAGGGGTGTCCGTACCCACGGCCTCGAAGGTGGTCAACGGCCGCGAGGACGTGGCGCCGGAGACCCGCCGCCGGGTCACGGAGGCCCTCGACCGGCTCGGCTACGTGCGCAGACCCCGGTTCGACGCGGCGAAGTCGCCCGGGCTTGTCGACCTCGTCGTGCACTCGCTGGAGAGCTCCTGGGCCGGCGCGGTCCTGCACGGGGTGGAGGAGGCCGCGCAGGACGCGGGCCTTGAGGTGGTGGTCACGGCGGGGCTGACCCGGACCCGGGGCGACCGTCCGGAGCGCGGCTGGCTGGACAAGCTCGCCGCCCGCGGCTCGTCCGGGGTGCTGTTCGACCTCGCCGAACTGACCGCGTCCCAGTACGCGTGGCTGGAGCAGCACCGCATTCCCTTCGTGCTGATCGACCCGGCGCTCGAACCGCCGGCGGGTGTCGTCTCGGTCGGCGGGGCGAACTGGCACGGTGGGGTGCTCGCCACGGAGCATCTGCTCTCGCTCGGCCACGAACGGGTCGCCGTCATCGCGGGGCACCGCCGCAGGACGTGCGGCGGCGCGCGTGTCGCGGGGTACCGTTCGGCGCTCGCGGCGGCGGGGGTGCGGCACCGGTCCGAGTACCTGCGGTACGGCGGCCTCGACGAGGGCTCCGCGTATCACAGGATGCTGGAGCTGCTCGATCTGCCGGAGCCGCCCACGGCCGTGTTCGTGTGCTCGGACCGGATGGCGCTCGGTGCGTATCGCGCCCTCGCGGAGCGGGGGTTGTCCGTGCCGGGCGATGTCAGTGTGGTGGGGTTCGACGACCTGCCCGAGGCGCGGTGGGCGTCGCCCGCGCTGACCACTGTGCGGCAGCCGGTTTCCGAGATGGCGGCGGTTGCGCTGCGCTTACTGGTGCGGATGATGGCTGGGGAGCAGCCGGAGGGGACGCGGACGGAGTTGTCCACGCGGTTGGTTGTACGTGGGAGTACGGCGGGGTGTTGAGGGGTGCGGGTTCGCTGTGGCTGGCCGCGCCGTTCCCCGCGCCCCTCAAAAGCCCGGTGCGGGGGCCGATGCCAAGTGCGGGTTCGTTGTGGTGGAGCGCGCCGTTCCCCGCGCCCCTTTCGGGGCTCTTCCCTTGGCCTCTAGAAGGCGGCCGCCCAAGTTATGGCGCCCAGGAGGTGGGTGCGGAAGTTGGGGTCCTTGTAGGCCTCCGGGGCGTGGCCCAATGCCGTGTAGAAGGCTCGGCCCGCGCCCTGGGGGTGGCACCAGGCCAGGGGGTGGTCGCTGCCCATGCCGCCTCCGTCGTACGAGGTCTCGTCGGCGGAGAGGAGTACCCGTACCGAACCCCGGGGGCTGGTCCGGAAGTCGTACCACTCGTCCGTGAACTCCCAGACGGCGGGCAGATGCCGGGTCGCCGGATGATCGTGGTCCTCCACGACGGCCCTGCCCGGCTGGTGGTCGGGGTGCCGGGCGAAACGGGCCCCGAGCAGCTCGCCGTAGTAGGGCCAGTCGTACTCCGTGCAGGCCGCCGCGTGCACCCCGACGAAACCGCCGCCCGCCTCGACGTAGGCAGCCAGGTGCTCCCGGCCCGCGGATGTCAGGACGTCACCGCTGGTGGAGAGGAAGACGACGGCCGCGTACGGGCCCACGGGGACGTCGAAGAAACCGGGATCCTCCGTCGCGTGGACGGTGAAGCCGTGCTCGGCCCCCAGCGACCGGACGGCGGCTGTGCCGTCGGGTATCGAGTCGTGGCGGTAGTCCGCGGTGCGTGTGTACACGAGGACCCGGGGGTGGGATGTCGTGCGCTGTGCTGCCATGGGGAAACGGCTCCAGGTCTCTACTGCGTGGGTTCGGTGGGCTGTTCTGGCTTCGTGTACAGCACCTCGCGCGCCTGTTCCGCGGCACGGGCCATCCCCTCGCCCACGAAGTCGACGAAGCGGGCGATGCCTTCGAGCCGGGCGGCGGCCGGGGAGTCGGGGCCGAGGATGCCGACGCCCTGCCGTGCGGTCTCGGCAAGTTGGGCGTGGGACCGGGCGGCGGCGATCATCCCGTCGTACCAGACGTCGTTGTCGACGACATAGCGCTCGCGGCGGCGGTCGTCCCGCTCCCGCCGGATGAGGCCCTGGCTCTCCAGGAGCGTGACCGCCTTGGAGATGGACGCGGGGCTGACCTGGAGCAACTGGACGAGTTCGGACGCGGTGAGGCTGCCCGCGTCGGTGGTGTAGAGGTGCGCCAGCACCCGGGACGTCATCTTGGGCAGGCCCGACCGCATGAGGAGCGTGGTGAACACCTCCACGTACTCGCGTACGGCCTCGGCGTCACGGCCGTGGGCCTGCGGGAGCGCCTCCTGCCCTCGGGGCGCGGCCTCCCTGCGCCGGTGGGCGCGGTGTTCGGTGGCGCGGTGGGCCAGGTCGGCGCGGTAGGAGAGGGGGCCGCCGTTGCGCATGACCTCGCGGGTGATCGTCGAGGTCGGGCGGTCGAGCCGTCTGGCGATCTCCGCGTACGCGAGGTCGTCGGCCAGCCCCAGCGCGATCTGCTGGCGTTCCTGCTGAGTGAGCCTGCCTCCCGGCATCGCGGTCCCCTTCGTGGTGCTCGGTCGTCCCGACGCCCTGAGCATAGCGTTCACTCCAAGCACATTGCAACGAACACGGGGGTGCTTGTTGCGTTAGATTCAGTTTCAGTGCAACGAAATATGGCGCCTGAGCTGCAATTATGACACTGGAGTGCAACAAGCTTGTTGCCGCATCTATGAACGCAACGTAGCTTTTCCAATGTCGGAAACGCCGAACGGGCGCACCGACAAGGGAAGCGAACCCGCGGACCGAACAACCGCACGCGACAAGCACACAGAGGAGAGCACGATGCAGAAGTTCACGACGCAGAAGTTCGACACCGCCACCCAGGTCTCCGCCGTCCTCGACATCCCCGCGGGACGCATCCGGTTCATCGCCGCCGACCGGGCCGACACCACGGTCGAGGTCCTGCCCGCCAACACCTCGAACAGCCGGGACGTGAAGGCGGCCGAGCAGATCGAGGTCACCTACGGCGACGGCGTCCTGCGGATCGAGGCGGCACCCGCGAAGAACCGGATCCTCGGCAGCTCCGGGTCCGTCGAGGTGACCGTCCAGCTGCCCGCCGGCTCCCGTGTCGAGGCGAAGACGGCCGCCGGCGAGTTCCGGGGCGTCGGACGGCTGGGCGACGTCACCTTCGAGGGGGCGCGGGGCTCGGTCAAGCTCGACGAGACCGCGCAGGCCCACCTCACCCTGCTCGCCGGTGACATCTCGGTCGGCCGCCTCGGCGGTCCGGCGGAGATCAGCGTCCAGAAGGGCGACATCCGCATCACCGAGGCCGTACGCGGCACGGTCGTCCTGCGTACCGAGGCCGGCGAGGTGTCGGTCGGCGCCGCCCGCGGAGTCTCCGCCTCCCTGGACGCCGGTACCGCCTTCGGGCGGATCGACAACGCGCTCAAGAACTCCGACGGCGCCGCCGGTCTGAACATCCACGCGACCACGTCCTACGGCGACATCACCGCCCGCAGTCTCTGAATCGCTCACCCGCTGACCCGTTGCCCCGTTGACCCGTTGCCCCGCCGACCTGCTGAATCGCCGTCCCGCTGACCAGCTGACCCGCTTCTCGAAGGAGCATCCCTCATGACCCACCCGGCCATCGCGGCGCACGGGCTGCGCAAGTCCTACGGCGACAAGGTCGTGCTCGACGGCATCGACCTGGTCGTCCCGGAAGGAACGATCTTCTCCCTGCTCGGCCCGAACGGGGCCGGCAAGACCACCGTCGTCAACATCCTCTCCACCCTCGTCTCCGCCGACCCCGCCTCCGGCACGATCCGCGTCGGCGGCCACGATCTCGATGCCGAACCGCAGGCCGTGCGGGCGGGAATCGGGGTCACCGGGCAGTTCTCCGCGGTCGACGGGCTGATCACCGGCGAGGAGAACATGCTCCTCATGGCCGACCTGCACCACCTGCCGAAGAAGGAGGGGCGGCGCGTCGCCGCCGAACTCCTCGAACGCTTCGACCTCGTGGAGGCCGCCAAGAAGCCGGCCGCCGCCTACTCCGGCGGTATGAAGCGGCGACTGGACATCGCCATGACCCTGGTCGGCAGCCCGCGGATCATCTTCCTCGACGAACCCACCACCGGCCTCGACCCCCGCTCCCGCCACACCATGTGGCAGATCATCCGCGAGCTCGTGACCGGCGGCGTCACCGTCTTCCTCACCACGCAATACCTCGAAGAGGCCGACCAGCTCGCCGACCGCATCGCCGTCCTCCACGACGGCCGCATCGCCGCCGAGGGAAGCGCCGAGGAACTCAAGCGACTCGTCCCCGGCGGCCACGTCCGCCTGCGGTTCGCCGACCCGGACGCCTACCGGGCCGCTGCCGCCGCCCTGCACGACGTCGCCCTCGACGACGAAGCACTCGCCCTGCAGATCCCCAGCGACGGCAGCCAGCGTGAACTGCGCGCCGTCCTCGACCGGCTCGACGCCGCGGGCATCGAAGCCGACGAACTGACCGTGCACACCCCCGACCTCGACGACGTCTTCTTCGCCCTCACCAGCAGCACCAGCACCGGGTCCGGCACCGGCGACACCGCCGACGTCCCCAGCCGTCCCAGCAATCCCAGCCAGAGCGACCAGCCCAAGGAGAACGTCCGATGAGTACCCTCTCCCTCGCCGTCCGCGACTCGGCCACCATGCTGCGCCGCAACCTCCTGCACGCCCGGCGCTACCCGTCCCTCACCCTGAACCTGCTCCTCACCCCGGTGATGCTGCTCCTGCTCTTCGTCTACATCTTCGGCGACGTGATGAGCGCCGGGATCGGGGACGGCGGCGCCGACCGGTCCGAGTACATCGCCTATCTCGTCCCGGGCATCCTGCTGATGACCATCGGCAGCACCGTGATCGGGGCCGCGGTGTCCGTCGCGACCGACATGAACGAGGGCATCATCGCCCGCTTCCGGACGATGGCGATCCACCGCGGATCGGTGTTCATCGGGCATGTCGTCGGCAGCGTCCTGCAAGTGCTCGCCAGTCTGGTCCTCGTCGGGGCCGTCGGTGTGGCCATCGGCTTCCGGTCCACCGACGCCACGGCCCTCGAATGGCTCGCGGCGTTCGGGCTGCTCGCCCTGTTCGCCCTGGCGCTGACCTGGATCGCGGTCGGTATGGGCATGGCCAGCCCGAATGCCGAGGCGGCCGGCAACATGGCCATGCCGCTGATCCTCCTGCCGCTCATCTCCAGCGCGTTCATCCCGGCCGACACGATGCCGGGCTGGTTCCAGCCGATCGCCGAGTACCAGCCCTTCACCCCGGCCATCGAGACCCTGCGCGGTCTGCTGCTGGGCACCGAGATCGGCCACAACGGGTGGCTGGCGGTGGCCTGGTGCCTGGGACTGGCGGCGCTCGGGTACTACTGGTCGACCTCACAGTTCAACCGCGACACGAAGTAGCCCCGGGGCAACCTCCGTGGGACGTCCGATTCCTTCAAGACCAGGGACCACCGCGATCCTTACGGTGGTCCCATGACTTCACCCACCACTCCACCGACTCCACGATTCGATCTCATCGGCCTCGTCGTCTCCGACATGGCCGCGTCGCTCGCCTTCTACCGCCGTCTGGGGCTGGAATTCCCCGAGGGCGCGGAGAGCGCGCCGCACGTCGAGGCACAACTGCCCGGCGGGCTGCGCTTCGCGCTCGACACCGAGGACACGATCCGTTCGTTCCACCCCGACTGGCGGCCCCCGACGGCCGGCGGCCGGGTCGCACTGGCCTTCCTGTGCGACAGCCCCGCGGACGTCGACACCACGTACGAAGCGCTGCTGGCCGCGGGCCACACGACGGAACTGAAGCCGTTCGACGCCCCCTGGGGCATGCGCTACGCCGTGATCCACGACCCGGACGACAACGCCGTGGACCTCTTCGCCCACCTCAACACCCCATAACCGCCGGGCCTGCCGGGGGCCCGGGGAACGGCGCATCTTTTAGGGGCGCGGGGAACGGCGCAATCTTTTGTCTTCAAGGGCGCGGAGAACGGCGCAACCCTTCACCTTCAGGGGCGCGGGGAACGGCGCAACCCTTCGCCTATAGGGGCGCGGGGAACGGCGCAATCTTTTAGGGGCGCGGGGAACTGCGCGACCAGCACCCCAACGGGCCGCAGCCGATCACCGCGCCCGCAACAGCACCCCCAACGGCACCCCCGCCAACTCCCGCACATCCCGCGCCAGATGCGCCTGATCGGCGTACCCCGCGACCACCGCCACCTCCGCCGCCCCCACCCCACCCCGCGCCAGCGCCAACGCCCGCTGCAGGCGCAACACCCGCCCCAGGGTCTTCGGCCCGTACCCGAACGCGGCCAGCGCCCGCCGGTGCAACTGCCGCTCGCTCCACCCCACCCGCTGAGCCGTGGAGGCGACGGACCACCCCGTGGACAGCCCCGCGACGACGGCCCTCAGCCGCGGGTCGGGCGGCTCGGCGTCGGCCGCCCGCCGTACGGCCACCGCCTCCAGCGCGGCGGCGGGATCGGCCGCCGCGTCGACCCGCTCGGTGAGCCGCCGCACCTGGCCCGCGTCCCACAGCTCCGCGAGGTCGACACGCCGGTCACGCAGTTCGTGGGCGGGCACTCCGAGACAGGAGGGCGCGCTGCCGGGAAAGAACCGGACCCCCGCGTACCGCCGCGCACCCCCAGCTCCAGATCCGGGAACATCGCTCCCGCTCCCGCTCACGTACGCACGCGTGTCGGGCCCCGCCACGAACAGCCGGCCCTCGGTCCACAACAGGTCCATGCAGCCGTCGGGCAGTACCGGCGCCGCGTCACCCGGCACGGCGGTACGGGTCCACACGACCGCACCGGCGAGCCGCGACGCCCGCTCCCTGTACGGCCCCGGCGACGACTCGGCGTACGACCCCACGTACAACTCGGCCACGGTCAGAAGGGTACGCCGATCGCAGGACGGCCCGCCCGCGTCCGGTGCTCCTGCGGGCTGATCCCGTGCACCCGCTTGAACGCGCTGGACAGGGCGAACGCGCTGCCGTAGCCCACCTGGCGGGCGATCGCCTCCAGGGTGTCGTCGGTGTCGCGCAGCCGGTCGGCGGCGAGGGCGAGGCGCCAGCCGGTCAGGTACGTCATCGGGGGCTCGCCGACGAGTTCGCTGAAGCGGCGGGCGAGCGCGGCCCGCGAGACACCGGCCTTCGTCGCGAGGGAGGCGACCGTCCAGGGGTGGGCCGGGTCGTCCTGGACGAGCCGCAGCACACGGCCGACGACCGGGTCGGCGAGCGCCCGGTACCAGGTGGGCGCCGCGGCCTCCGGGCGCGAGAACCAGGCCCGCAGCGCGGCGATGACCAGCAGGTCGAGCAGCCGGTCGAGGACCACCTCCTGGCCGGGTTCGTCGCGCACGATCTCCTCGGTCAGCAGCGGGGTCAGCGGGCACTCCCACACGTCGGAGGTGAGCGTCAGCACCGGCGGCAGCGCGTCGAGCAGCCGCCCGCTGACCTCGCCCCGCACCGGGTACGTACCGATCAGCATCACCATGGAACCGTCGAGGCGCTGTCCCCAGGTGCGGACGCCGAGGTCCATGTGGCCGCGCATCGAGCGCCCGTCCGGGTAGACGCACTTCTGCCCCGGCAGGATCACCGCGATCGGCGGCGTCGCGGGGTCGTCGGCGCAGGTGTACGGGTCGGGGCCGCGCGCGATGGCGAGGTCGCCGGCCCGCAGCAGCACGGGCTCGCCCGCGTCGGGGGTGATCCAGGACTCACCGCGGATCATCAGCATGACGGTGAGCGGGGCGCGGTCCTCGATCCGGAGGGACCAGGGCGGTTCGAAGCACGCCCGGATCATGAAGGCGCCACGCGCGCGTGGACCCTCCAGAAGGCCTGCGAGTGCGTCCATGGCCCCAGAGTAGACGCGCTCTTATGGGAACGAGAGGTTCAGCGATGTTCCCTTGCGGCGGGCGGCCGTTGACTGGGTCCATGACGGAGAACACGCGCAACGGGACGGTGTTGGTGACGGGCGCCTCGGGCAGGACCGGGCGTCAGGTGGCGGAGGCGGCGAAGGCCGCGGGCTTCCGTGTACGGGCCGCTTCGCGCAGTGGTGAGGTGCGCTTCGACTGGTACGACCCCTCGACGTGGGACGAGGCGCTGCGCGGGGCCGACGCGGCGTATCTGGCGTACGCGCCGGACGTCGGTGCGCCGGGCGCGGCCGAGAACGTCGCCGCGTTCGCCCGGCGGGCCCAGGATCTCGGTGTACGCCGGCTGGTGCTGCTGTCGGCGCGCGGGGAGCGCCAGGCGGAGCCGGCCGAGCGGGCGCTGCGCGAGTCGGGGGCCGAGTGGACCGTGGTGCGGGCCGACTGGTTCTTCCAGAACTTCAGCGAGGGCCTGCTGCTCGACGGGGTGCGCGGCGGCGAGTTCGTCTTCCCGGCGGGCGAGGTGCCGGTGCCGTTCATCGACGCGCGCGATCTCGCGGAGGTCGTGGTGGAGGCGCTGGCCGACTCCTCGTACGCGGGGCGGACGCTGGAGATCACGGGGGCGCGGCTGCTGTCGTTCCGTGAGGCCATGGCGGAGATCTCCGCCGCGGCGGGCCGGGAGATCCGGTACGTGCCGGTGCCGACGAAGGAGTACGGGGCGATTTTGGCCGGGTTCGGGCTGCCGCCCGAGGAGGTCGCTTTCATGGAGGAGGTCTTCGACGGGCTGCTCGACGGGCACAACGCGCGGACCACGGACGGGGTGCGGGAGGTCCTGGGCCGTGCGCCGCGCGACTTCGCGGACTTCGCCCGGGAGCACGCGGCGGCCGGCGTGTGGAAGGTCTGACGCCCTCAGCCCCCGCCTCCCGGATCGGCCTGACAGCCCCGCCGCGGTCACCGCGGCGGGGCTGCCGCGTCACTGCGGCGCGGGCGGCTCGTCGCTGTTCTTGGGGGTGGACTTGGCGTGGGTGCGCAGCCGGGAGGTGACGTCCTCCGGGGGCAGGAAACGGGACCAGCGCTCCGGGAACTCGGAGGGCATGTCCGGGTCGTCGGGGTCGTCGTAGCCGTCCTCGGCCTGCGCGGCGCGGGCCGCCGCCGCGCGGGCCACCAGGTCGGCGGCCTGCTCGGCGCGCAGCCGCTCGTTGACGGCGCGGGCCGCGGCGGTGGCGGCGGCGGGCCAGACGCGGTCGATGGCCGCGTTCACGGCGGCGCCCACGAGCACCGCGAAGGCGGCGACACCGATCCACAGGAGGACGGCGACGGGCGCGGCCAGGGAGCCGTAGATGGTGGGGCCCTCGACGGTGTTCGTCAGGTAGATGCGCAGCAGGAGGCTGCCCAGCACCCACATGGTGAGCGCCACGAGCGCGCCGGGCACGTCCTCGATCCACGGTGAACGCACCGGCACCGACACGTGGTACAGCGTCGTCAGGAAGACGATGGACAGGACGATGACGACGGGCCAGTAGAGCACCTGTACGACGGTCGTCGACCACGGCACGACGTTCACCACGGCGTCGGGGCCCGCGACCATCAGCGGCAGGGCGACCGAGCCGATCAGCAGGGCCACGAGGAAGAGCAGGAAGGCCATCAGGCGGGTCCTGACGATGCCGCGGACCCCGTCGAGGCCGTACATCACGGTGATGGTGTCGATGAAGACGTTCACCGCGCGCGAGCCGGACCACAGGGCGAACAGGAAGCCCAGGGAGATGACGTCGGGCCGGCCTCCCTCCATGACGTCGTGCAGGAGCGGTTCGGCGATCTGGGCGACGCCCTTGTCGGTGAGGACCGTGCGGGAGGCCTCCAGGAGGCTGGTCTCCACGCTGGCGATGGTGTCGGCGCCGGTCCAGTCGTCGACGTAGCCCAGCAGGCCGATCATGCTCAGCAGCAGCGGCGGCACGGACAGCAGCGTGAAGAACGCCGCCTCCGCCGCGAGTCCGAGGATGCGGTACTCGATGCACGAGTTCACGGTGTCCTTGAGCAGCAGCCAGGCGGTCCTGCGCTTCGAGACGTTCCGATAGAGGGCACGCGCCCGGTGGAGACGACCGGACGTCCTCTGAGGGGGTTCACTTGCTGGCTGCACGCCCTAAAGGTATCCGCCGCGCGGGGTCGCACTCATCCCCCGGTGCCGCGACCGGAGCCGGTGTGGCGGGAGCGGCGTACGCGACCCGGTGGCGGGACGGTACTGATCCGGTTCCGTCATACGTCGGAAAAGCGTCAGCAATTCCGCGTTAATCGTAAAGATAAATCGAACCCTTTTTCTGTCATGACCGCGTGGCCGATTCACCTGCCCTGCAGAAGTGGAATACGCAACAACACATGTACCGTCCACGGGTGAGTTCCCCGGTGAGACGGCCGGACGAGATCATTCAGGGTGGTGGGCGTTGAAGCATCGAACAGCGAGAAAGCGCCACAGTCCGAAACGCCCTTGACCCGTTCATGAGCCCGCCGAAACAATTCGGATTGCATTGCGCTGGGCACGTGGGGACGGCTCAGTGGCACCACGACACGGGGGGACTCAGAAGGGCCCGGAGGAGGGTCCGACACAGCCGCGTTACCCGTGATCCGCGTGGTTCCCACGCGGATCATGCCGTGCTGCACTGCGCCTTTTCCACGCGGCCACTTCTCACACTTCCCGAACAACCTCTTCTCGCCTGCCGCGGCGCAACTCGGCTTGCACGAGAAACAACTCTACCTTCCGGCACACCGGAGTCACACAGGAATCACCGTGGTTCACCAGAACATCTTTCGTCACCAATTCAGGGGCGTGATGAAACTGCGGGCGTGAATCCTTCGTATTCCCATCCGAGGTGCCAAACACTCCGAACAGTCCACAAGTACGAGCAATCACCAGCAAGGAGATCAAGTGGTGGGAAATCCCACTGAGGTCGCGACCGTCGCTCCGACGCTGTCCGTGGCCACCCGCGACCCGGTCAACGGGATCGAACCTGTCCTCGCGGAGGTGCTCGCCGGTGTCGTACGCGCCGAGCGGGTCCCCGTCGACAGTCACTTCTTCGACGACCTCGGTGCCAACTCCCTGGTGATGGCACATTTCTGCGCCCGGGTCAGGAAGCACCCCGACCTGCCGGCCGTGTCGATGCGGGACGTATACGGCCACCCGACGATCCGCGGCCTGGCGGCGGCGCTGTCCGAGGTCCCGGCCGAGGAGCCCGCGCCGCCGGCGGAACCGGCCGCGCCGCCCGTACCGGTCAGCGGCGCGCGGTACGCCCTGTGCGGGGCGGTGCAGTTCCTGGTCTTCGCGCTGTACTGCCTGCTGTCCGGGCTCGTCACCGCCCAGGGGTACGACTGGGTGTCGGCCGGTGACGGCGTCGTGGACGTCTACCTGCGGTCGGCCCTCTTCGGCGGCGGTGTCTTCGTCGGCCTGTGCACCCTGCCGGTGGTGGCCAAGTGGGTGCTGGTCGGCCGCTGGAAGGAGACCGAGTTCCCGATCTGGAGCCTGGCCTATCTGCGCTTTTGGACCGTGAAGGTGCTGCTGCACGCGAACCCGATGGTCCTGTTCGCCGGCAACCCGCTCTACGTGCTCTATCTGCGGGCCCTGGGCGCGCGGATCGGCAGGAACGTCACGATCCTCTCCCACGCGGTCCCGGTCTGCACCGACCTGTTCACGGTCGGCGCGAACACCGTGATCCGCAAGGACTCGCACTTCCTCTGCTACCAGGCGCACGCCGGGCGCATCCGCACCGGCCGGGTCACGCTGGGCCAGGACGTGTTCGTCGGCGAGAACACCGTCCTCGACATCGGCAGCGTCATGGGCGACGGATCCCAGCTGGGCCACGCCTCGGCGCTGTACGGCGGCGCGGAGGTGCCGGCCGGACAGCACTGGCACGGCTCGCCGGCCCAGCGCACGGACGTGGACTACGTACGGGTCGCCCCTGCGGAGTGCGGCACCGCGCGCCGGGTGGGCTACGGCCTGGCCACCGTCCTGCAGACGCTCCTGGTCACCATGCCGCTCCTCGTCGGGGGCGCGTACCTGCTGCTGACGGTGGCGCCCTCGCTGGACGTGCTGCTGGACCGGGAGGCGCAGCACATCACGTCGGGACGGTTCTACGCCGAGGCGTTCGCCCTGTCGGTCGCGCTCTTCGTGGGCTTCGTCGTGGTCGGCCTCGCCGTCGGGACCGTGGTCCCGCGGCTGCTGAACCGCTTCCTGGAGCCGGACCGGGTCTACCCGCTCTACGGCTTCCACTACTCGGTGCAGCGTTCCGTCGCGCGGCTGACCAACGTGAAGTTCTTCAAGTGGCTGTGCGGGGACAGCTCGTACATCGTCCACTACCTGCGGGCCATCGGGTACGACCTCTCGCACGTCGAGCAGACCGGCTCCAACTTCGGCACGGGCGTGGCGCACGAGACGCCGTTCCTGGCCACCGTCGGGCGCGGCACGATGGTCGCCGACGGGCTGTCGATCATGAACGCCGAGTTCTCGGGCTCGTCGTTCCGCGTCTCGCGCGCGACGATCGGACCGAACAGCTTCCTGGGCAACCACATCGCCTATCCGGTGGGGGGCCGCACGGGCGAGAACGTCCTGCTGGCGACGAAGGTCATGGTTCCGCTGGACGGGGAGGTCCGCGAAGGGGTCGGCCTGCTGGGCTCGCCGCCCTTCGAGATCCCGCGGACCGTGGAGCGCGACACCCGCTTCGACCACCTGCGCGAGGGCGACGAGCTGCGCCGCCGCCTCGCCGCGAAGAACCGTCACAACCTGGGCACCATGGGCCTGTTCCTGTTCCTGCGATGGTTCGACTGGTTCGCCCTCACGGTCCTCGGCTTCGCCGCCTTCGACCTGTACGGGGAGTACGGCACCGCCGGCGGTCTGCTGATCGGGGCGTCCCTGCTCGTCGGCGTCGCGTTCACCACCGGCTACTACGCGCTGGTGGAGCGGGTCATCCTGCGGTTCCGGCCGCTCCAGCCGCGGCTGCACTCCATCTACGACCCGCTCTTCTGGCGGCACGAGCGGCTGTGGAAGATCCCGGACACGCACTTCGCCCTCTACAACGGCACCCCGTTCAAGAGCCTGCTCTGGCGGCTCCTCGGGGTCCGTATCGGCCGCCGGGTCTTCGACGACGGGGCCTACATCACCGAGCGCACGCTCACCGCCATCGGGGACGACTGCACCCTCGGCGCGCACAGCAAGATCCAGTCGCACTCGCAGGAGGACGGCACCTTCAAGTCCGACCACATCGAGATCGGCAGCGGCGTCACGCTCGGCGTCGGCGCGCTCGTCCACTACGGCGCGTCGGTGGGGGACGCCGCCGTCATCGCCGCCGACTCCTTCCTGATGAAGGGCGAGGAGGTACCGCCGGGGGCGCACTGGGGCGGGAACCCGGCGGCCGAACAGCGGCGCGCCTGACCACGGCACGTAAAGGAACACAGGGGGGAACACAGAATGGACACGATCCCGAGGTGGACGCTCGACCCGGTCCCGGGCACGGCGGAGTACGAAGTCCCGCTGCCCGACGGCCTGACGACGGAGCCGTCCGCGCTCCTGGCCGCACACGCCACGGTCCTCGCGGCCCTGTCCGGTGAACGCGAGGTCGTCACCGGCTACGTCGGCGCGCGGGGCGCGGCGCCGCTGCCCCGCCGGCTGACCGTCGGCCCCGGCACCTGGCGCGACCTGCTGGCACAGGCGGACCTGGCGGTCCGCGAGGCCGCCCACGAACCGGCCGGGGAGCCGCCCGTGCGGGAGGCGGGCGGCGCCCCGGTCCCCTTCGCGGCCGTGCTCGACCCGCACGGCGGCGACAGCGCCGAGGACGCCCAGGACACCGCTGACGCCGTGCTGCGCGTGGGCGTGGCGGACCGCTCCCTTCGGCTGCGCTACCGCACCGACGTCCTGGACGCCGGTGCCGCCGCCCGTGTCGCCGGCTACCACCTGACCGCGCTCCGCCTGCTGACCGCGGACCCGGACGCCGGGCACGACCGGCACGGCCTCCTGGGCGACGACGAACTGCGGTTCCAGCTCGACGGGCTGGCCGGACCGCACCGCGCACTGCCGGACCGCCGCGTCCACGAGCTGTTCGAGGAGCGGGTGGCCGCGCACCCGGACGCCGTCGCCGCCGTCCAGGGGGACGAGGAGTGGACGTACCGCGAGCTGAACGCGCGGGCCAACCGGATCGGCCGGGCGCTGCTCGCCCGTGGGCTGCGCCCCGAGGGGGTCGTCGCCCTCGTCATGGAACGCGATCTGGACTGGATGGCCGGCGTCCTCGCGGTCCTCAAGGCGGGCGGCGTCTATCTGCCCATCGAGCCGCACTTCCCGGCCGGGCGCATCGAGAGGACGCTCAGGCGCGCCGGCTGCGAGCTGGTCCTGACCGAGGCCGGCAGCACCGCCACGCTGGAGGGGGCCGACACCGGCGCCCGTACCCTGCGCGTCGAGGACGCCTACGCGGAGGACCACGCCGACGGCGACCTCGGTGTCGCGGTCGCCGCGGACCAGCTCGCCTACATCTACTTCACCTCCGGCTCCACCGGCGAGCCCAAGGGCGCGATGTGCGAGCACGCGGGGTTCGTCAACCACGTCCTCGCCAAGATCGACGACCTGGGCGTCGGCGAGGGGCAGGTCGTCGCGCAGACGGCGCCCCAGTGCTTCGACATCTCGCTGTGGCAGCTCGTCTCCGCGCTGCTGGTCGGCGGGCGGACCCTGCTGGTCGCCCAGGAGGTGATCCTGGACGTGCCCCGGTTCGTGGACACGATCACGCGGGGCGGGGTCAACGTCCTCCAGGTCGTCCCGTCGTATCTCGAAGCCGTCCTCGCCGAACTGGAGCGGCGGCCACGCGAACTGCCCGACCTGCACTGCGTGTCGGTCACCGGCGAGGCCGTCAAGAAGGAACTCGTCCAGCGCTGGTTCGCGGCCGAGCCGGGCATCCGCCTCGCCAACGCGTACGGCCTGACCGAGACCTCCGACGACACCAACCACGAGGTCATGACCCGGGTGCCCGACGAGGACCGGGTCCCGCTCGGCCGGCCTGTCGCCAACGTGCGCGTGTACGTCGTCGACGAGCACCTGTCGCCCGTCCCGCTCGGCGCGCCCGGCGAGATCGTCTTCTCCGGGGTGTGCGTCGGCCGCGGGTACGTCAACGACCCCGAGCGCACGAAGGCCGCGTTCATGGACGACCCGTACCGCCCCGGTGAGCGGCTCTACCGCAGCGGGGACCACGGCCGGTGGCTGCCCGACGGGAAGCTGGAGTTCCTGGGCCGCCGGGACAGCCAGGTGAAGATCCGCGGCTTCCGCATCGAGATCGGCGAGATCGAGAACGCGCTCCTGCGGGCGCCCGGGGTCCGGGACGGCGCCGTGGTCGTCGCGGGCGGCACGCGGCTCGTGGCGTTCTGCGCCGGTCCCGAACCGCTCGACCCGGAAGCGGTCCTGGAACGGCTCGCCGGGTCGCTTCCGGCGTACATGGTGCCGTCGGCCGTCCACCGGCGCGAGAGCCTGCCGCTGACCGCCAACGGCAAGATCGACCGCAGGACGCTGACCGCGCTCGCCGAGGACCTCGACTCCGCCGGCAGCGGTACGGGCGGCCAGGACGGCGCACACGCGCCGGACACCCCGGGCGAACGGCGCCTGGCGGCGGCCTGGGCGCAGGTGCTGGGCATCCCGCGGGACCGGATCGGCCGCCTGGACCACTTCTTCGAGCGCGGCGGCACCTCCCTCGCGGCGGTGAAGCTGGCGGTCGCCCTGGACCGGGCCATCACCCTCAAGGACGTCGCCCGCCTCCCCGTCCTCGCCGACCTGGCGGGACTGCTCGACGCCCCGGCCCGGGAGGCGTCGTGAACCGCGCCGAGGACCGGGCCCGGAAACCGGCACAGGAACCGATCCACGACCACCCGCGCGGCCACGCGCGGTTCGAACCGCGCGAGACCGGAAGGAACCACACGATGTCCTCGACCCCGACGCTGCTGCCCGACGTCGACCTGAGTCCCGGCCGCCCGCCGATCCTGCGCGCCGACGTGGCGGGGGACACGGCGGGCTGGGCGGCCGTCCACCGCGACGCGCTGCGCGCCGTGGTCGCCGAGCACGGCAGCGTCCTGGTCCGCGGTCTGGGGCTGAGCGACCCGGACACGACCGGGGACGTGTTCCGGCGCCTGGCCACCGGCCTGATGCCCGACCGGGAGTCCTTCGCGCCCCGGCGGACGTACGCGGACGGGGTGTACTCGTCCACCAAGTGGCCGCCCAACCAGCAGATGTGCATGCACCACGAGCTGAGTTACGCCGTCGAGTTCCCCGCCCTGATGCTGTTCGCGTGCCTCGACGCGCCGGCCGAGGGCGGCGCCACCGCCGTCGCCGACGCGCCCACCGTGCTCGACGCGCTGCCCGCCGGCCTCACCGAACGGTTCGCCCGGGAGGGCTGGCTGCTCACCCGGACGTACAACGACGAGATCGGGGCGTCGGTCGGCGAGGCCTTCGGCACCGAGGACCGCGCCGCCGTCGAACGCTACTGCCGCGCCCACGCCATCGAGTTCGCCTGGCAGAGCGACGGCTCCCTGCACACCCGCCAGCGCCGCGCCGCGGTGGTCCGGCACCCCGTCACGGGACGGCTCTGCTGGTTCAACCAGATCGCCTTCCTGAACGAGTGGACGATGGATCCCGAGGTGCGGGAGTACCTGGTGGACGTCTACGGCCCCGACGGGCTGCCCTTCAACACCCGCCACGGCAACGGCGACCCGATCGGCGAGGACGTCGTCCGGCAGATCAACGAGGTGTACGAGGCCCACACCGCCCGCGAGCCGTGGCGCTCCGGCGACCTGATGATCGTCGACAACATCCGCACCGCGCACAGCAGGGAGCCCTTCGACGGCCCGCGCGAGGTGCTCGCCGCACTGGCCGACCCGGTCCGGCTGACCGACTGCACACCCACGACCGAAGTGAGGACCGCATGACCGGCACGGAACAGGCGGCGCGGACCGCCGGGACGCCCGAGGTACCCGGGACGCGCACCGCTCCCCCGTTCTCCGTCATCTCCGGCGCCCAGGTCCAGCAGGCCCTGGAAGGGCGGGAGTCCGAGATCGCGGACCTCGTCGAGCGGGTGTACCGGCTGCACGGGGCCGGCGACTCGGTGAACCCGCCGTCGTACTTCCTGCGCTTCCCCGACCGCCCGTCGTCGCGGATCATCGCGCTGCCGGCGTCGATCGGCGGGGACATCGGGGTGGACGGCATCAAGTGGGTCTCCAGCTTCCCCGAGAACACCGCGTCGGGGCTGCCCCGCGCGTCGGCCGTACTGATCCTCAACGACCACGACACGGGCTATCCGTTCGCCTGCCTGGAGAGCTCGATCATCAGCGCCACCCGGACGGCGTCCTCCGCGGCGCTCGCCGCCGACCGGCTCAGCCGCGGCCGCACCCGGCCGGTGCGGGTCGGGTTCGTCGGCACGGGGCTGATCGCCCGCCACATCCACACCCATCTCACCGCCACCGGCTGGTCGTTCGAGGAGACCGGGGTGTTCGACCTGTCCGCGGACAGCGCCGCCGGTTTCCGCGGCTATCTGGAACGCTCGGGCATCAAGGGCCGGATCACCGTGCACGACAGTGCCGAGTCGCTGATCCGCTCCAGCGATCTGGTGGTCTTCGCCACCGTCGCGGGCACGCCGCACATCCACGACCCCGCGTGGTTCGACCACGCCCCGCTGGTGCTGCATGTGTCGCTGCGCGACCTGGCACCCGAGATCCTGCTCGCCTCGGCCAACTTCGTGGACGACATCGAGCACTGCCTGAAGGCGGAGACCTCTCCGCACCTGGCCGAACGTCTCAGCGGCGGCCGGGACTTCATCGACGGCACGTTGGACGACGTGCTGTCCGGGCGGGTGACCGTACCGGCCGACCGGACGGTCGTCTTCTCGCCCTTCGGCCTCGGGGTCCTCGACCTCGCGGTCGGCAAGTTCGTCCACGACGAGGTGGCCCGGCGGGGCGAGCCGCACGTCGTGGACGGCTTCTTCCACGAGCTGCGCCGGCACGGCTGACCGGCGGGCGCCGTGCCGCACGGGACGTGGGCACGGCGCCGCACGCAGGCCGCATGAATGAGGGGGACTCATGCCTGTCATTTCCGATCCTTCGGAATTCAACGAGAACGAGCTCTACGTCGACCTGCGGGCGACGATGGGGCTGCCGCTCTTCCTGAAGTGCGAGGGGTTCAATTTCGCGGGGTCGATCAAGATGAAGGCGGCCACCGAGATGGTGGACGCCGCCGAACGCAGCGGCGCCCTGCGGCCGGGATCCGTCCTGGTCGAGTCGTCGTCCGGGAACCTGGGCGTGGCACTGAGCGTGATCGCCGCGAGCCGTGGCTACGGGTTCCGGTGCGTGACCGACGCACGCTGCAATCCGGCGACCCGGCGGATGATGGAAGCTCTGGGCAGCGTGGTCCACGTCGTCGAGGAACCCGCTCTGCACGGCGGCTTCCTGGGCGCCCGGATCGCGTACGTACAGGCGCTGTGTGCCTCGGACGACCGGTACGTCTGGCTCAACCAGTACGCCAACGACAGCAACTGGCGTGCGCACTACCGCACCACGGCGCCGGCCATCGCGCGCCGTTTCCCGGACCTCGACGTGCTGTTCGTCGGGGCCGGTACGACCGGCACCCTGATGGGCTGCGCGCGCTGGTTCTGGCAGTGGCGGCGCCGGGTGCGGATCGTCGCGGTGGACAGCGTCGGCTCGGTGACCTTCGGCGGACCCGCGCGCCCCCGGCAGATCCCGGGTCTCGGCATGGGCGTACGTCCGCCGATGCTCGACGCGTCGTACGTGGACGACGTGGTGCACGTGGAGGAGGCGGACACCGTCCGTGTCTGCCGCCGGCTGGCCGCCCGGGGTTTCCTGTTCGGCGGCTCCACCGGCACGGTGGTCAGCGGGGCCTCCACCTGGATGGATCTGAACGGGGCACGGGACCTCACGTCGGTGGCGATCGCCCCCGACCTCGGCGAGCGCTATCTCGACACCGTCCACAGCCCGAGCTGGTCGGTGGGCTCGCGCGGCGAGGACACACTCGGCTCCGGCGACCTGGCCGCGCTGTCGCGTCCGGCCTGAGCGAGGCGGGCGCCCGGGTGTACCGGACGCGGGCGCTCCGGTGTACGGGGGGGTGCGGCGGGAGTTTGGTGACGATCGCCGCACCGCGGGTAGGTTCGCAGTCATGGCAGCCCGCACCCACACCGTGACCAACCAGGCTCCGCCGCTGGTCGCGTACGACCTCTTCGACGCCGACCGGGCCCTCGTGGAGGCGGTCGACCGGCATCTCGATCCCGCGCTCCTCGACGAGGCGCACAGCGAGCTGTCCGCCCTCGGGCGCACCTCCGGGTCCGCGCAGGTCCAGAAGTGGGGGGTACTGGCCAACGAGAACCCGCCGAAGCTGCTCACCCACGACCGCTACGGAGAGCGGCTCGACGAGGTCGAGTTCCATCCGTCCTGGCACCGGCTGCTCGGCAAGGGCGTGTCGGCCGGGCTGACGGCGGCCTGGTCGCGGCCGGGCGGGCATGTGCGGCGCGCGGCCGGCTTCCTGGTCTGGAGCCAGGTCGAGGCGGGCAACGGCTGCCCGCTGTCGATGACCCACGCGGCGGTGCCCGCGCTGCGCACCGACCCGGCGCTCGCCGCCGAGTGGGAGCCCCGGCTCACCTCCACCGTCTACGACCAGGACCTGCGTCCGGCCGCGAAGAAGGCCGGCGCCCTGTTCGGGATGGGCATGACGGAGAAGCAGGGCGGCAGCGACGTCCGCGCGAACACCACGTCCGCGCGGCCGCTCGCCGAGGACGGGACGTACGAGCTGACGGGCCACAAGTGGTTCTGCTCGGCCCCGATGTCGGACGGCTTCCTGGTACTGGCGCAGGCGGGCCCCTCCGACGGCGGGGGCGGCCTCACCTGCTTCCTGGTGCCGCGGGTGCTGGCGGACGGCACCCGCAACGTCTTCCGGATCCAGCGCCTCAAGGACAAGCTGGGCAACCGTTCGAACGCCTCCGCCGAGGTCGAGTTCGACGGGACCTGGGCGCGCCGCGTCGGCGACGAGGGACGCGGGGTGCGCTCCATCATGGGGATGGTCGCCGCGACCCGGCTGGACTGCGTGCTCGGCTCGGCGGGGCTGATGCGGCAGGCCGTCGCGCAGGCCGTGCACCACTGCGACCACCGCGAGGCGTTCGGCGGCAGGCTGCTCGACAAGCCGCTGATGAGGAACGTCCTGGCGGACCTGGCCCTGGAGTCGGAGGCGGCGACGACGCTCGCGCTGCGGCTGGCCGCCGCGTACGACGACGGCGGCGAGCAGGAGCGTGCCTTCCTGCGGCTCGCGGTGCCCGCGGCCAAGTACTGGGTGACCAAGCGGTGCACGCCGGTCGTGGCGGAGGCACTGGAGTGCCTGGGCGGCAACGGGTACGTGGAGGAGTCCGGCATGCCGCGGCTGCTGCGCGAGTCGCCGCTCAACTCCATCTGGGAGGGCGCGGGCAACATCCAGGCGCTCGACGTGCTGCGGGCCCTCCAGCGGGAGCCGTCCGCCCTGAACGCCTACCTCCAGGAGGTCGGCCTGGCACGCGGCGCCGATCACCGGCTGGACGGCGCGATCAAGAACCTGCTGACCGACCTCGCCGACCTGGGCGGCGTCGAGGGCCGCGCCCGGCGCCTCGTCGAACGGATCGCCGTGGTCCTGCAAGGCTCCCTCCTGGTCCGCTTCGCCCCACCGGAGGTGGCGGACGCGTTCTGCGCGTCCCGCCTCGGCGGGGACTGGGGTTCGTCCCTGGGAACACTGCCGCACACACTCGACCTGGCATCGGTGGTGGAACGGGCCCGCCCGGTCTCCTGACCACCGCCGGGTGGCTCCCACCGGGTGGACGGTCTGATTCCACAAGTTGGCCGTGGCCGGCCGCGCGCTTCCCCGCGCCCCCGTCGGGGCGCTGCCGGTCTGCGCCGACCAGGGCGGACGCGCCGCGGGCCGCTGTGGGTGGGCGTAGGCGTTCCCTACCTATTGCGGGGTATTCGACCGGGCTCGGTGCCCTCTGCCGTACCATCCAACCCACGGCCCCCCACATCCGTCTCCTCCGGCCCAACCGCCGGATCGAAGGAGGCAGTTGGCCGCCGACGGGAGGACCTATGACGTATCGAGGCAGACACCGCCGCCGGAACAAGGGGCGTGTCCTGCGGGCCACCCTGTCCGGGGCCGCCCTCGCCCTCACCGCCGCCGCCACCATCATCACCACCTCGCAGGCCGCCGGCAGCGACAACCCCGGCCCCCTGAAGCCGCTCACCTCCTCGGCCGAGATCGGCAAGCTCCAACTGCACGAGAACCTCGTCGCCGAGTCGACGCTCGACACCCTGGCGAGCGGCATGGGCGGGACCGTCGGCGTGGACACCGTCCTGCGGAGCGCCAACCATCCGATGCGCGACCAGGCCGACTGCGAGGCGACCGAGTCGGCCGCCCTGCCCGTCGAGCCCACCGCCGCCCGCGCGTACTGCTGGGACAGCGGGGACGCCACGACACAGAAGTGGCTGCCGCAGTCCGTCACCACCTCCGGGGACGCCGACAACGACGGCAAGTGGGGCTCCGACCGGGTCATCCTGGCGGGCTGGACCCACAACGACCACAAGACCGGTGAGCCCGCCGCCGACAAGGGGCTGGCCCGGGTCGCGTTCATCGACGCGAACGACCCCAAGAACCTCAAGTACCGCTGGGTCCTGCTGGTCGCCCCGCTCTCCGGCGGCAGGGACTTCGGCGCCGTCCGCTCCCACATCGGCGGCATGGTCTGGTACCAGGACAAGCTGATCGTCACCGCGAGGAACGGCGCCGACCACGACAACGCCCTGTTCGTCTTCGACATGAACCGCATCCTGCGGGCCGACGTGAACAGCGCCGAGGTCGGCAGGGTGAGCGGCGGCTGGTCGGCGCGCGGCTACCAGTACGTACTGCCGGCCATCGGCTCGTACAACCTCACCGGCGGGGCGTGCCGTGCGAGCGACAACGACGGGCGTCCCTGTTTCGCGTCCATCTCCCTGGACCGCACCTCGACACCGGACAGCCTGGTCGCCAACGAGTGGTTCAGCTCCACCGGCACCGAACCGGCCCGCGTCTGGCGCTACCACTACAGCACCGCGAGCGACCGCACCGGCCTGCTCGCCAGCACCGCCGGTGACCTCGTGGACGCCGACGAGGCGTACGAGACGAAGGCCGTCGGGCTCCAGGGCGTCCTCTCGCACAAGCCGGACGGGGCGGACAAGGCCGACTGGTACACCGGTTACGCCCCGGGCAGCCGCGACAAGCACGGCACGCTGTGGCGGCAGAACGAGAGCGCCGCGAAGGCCGCGCAGTGCGGCGACGGCGGCACGTCGTACGCCTGCTGGGGGCAGCACACCGAATCCCTGTCGTACTGGCAGGAGACCGGCGAGCTGTGGACGCTCACCGAGTGGGCGGCGGACCAGGACAACGCGTGGGAGCCGCCCGCGATCCCGGAGCGGGTGCTCTACTCGGTCCCGCTGGCGGCGGTCGACGACTCGGTGCAGTGACCCTCGGGAAGGACGGGCGGCCCGCTTTGGAGGGCGGCCCGTCCCCGTGGTTCGCTGGCCCGCATGAGCATCGCTGTGACCACCTGGTCCCTGGAGCAGACCTCTCCGGCCGACCGGCTGCCCGCCACCGCCCCCGACGGCGACGGTGACGTCCGGATCGTCCGCGCGGAGGTGCCCTCCCCCGAGTTCAGCCGCTTCCTTTACGCCTCCGTCGGCGGCGACATCCGCTGGACGGACCGGCTCGGCTGGACGTACGCGCAGTGGCGGGAGGACCTGGAGCGGCCGGGCACGGAGACCTGGGTCGCGTACGACCGCGGGACACCCGCCGGGTACGTACAGCTTGAGGCGCAGGACGACGGTGTCGTCGAGATCGTCTACTTCGGTCTGATCCCGGCCTTCCGCGGTCGGCGCATCGGCGGACACCTCCTGTCGTACGGCGTCGCGCGGGCCTGGGACCTGGCCGACCGCTGGCCGGGGCGGGCGCCGACGAAGCGCGTCTGGTTGCATACATGCAGCAAGGACGGGGAGCACGCGATGGACAACTACCTGCGCCGCGGCTTCAAGCTCTTCGACACCAAGGTGGAGGAGGAGCCGGACGTGGCCACCCCCGGGCCCTGGCCCGGAGCACAGGTCGGCTGACCTGGCGGGATGTGATCCGCACCGGATCTTGTGACCGTCACCACCCTTGTCCCACATCCCGGGACAAGGGTGTCCGCATCCTGGACGAAGCTGGACTGTGTCCAGATCGCCGTGACACGCTTCCGTCATGTCGGGAACTGGAATTGCCTTGGTGAGTCGGCGGCACGTCGACCTCGGCCGCATGTCCAGCGCCATCTGTCCGGTCCGCTGACCCACGGCGCCAGGGGCCGACGCCCCGCGCCCAGCACTACCGACATTCCCCCTGTCTCGACTTGCGCAATGCCGCGCACGCATGCCCGTATGCACTCGTACGCGCAGGTCAGAGCCGCATCCGTCTGTCCCGAAGGACGTAGAAACCATGGCCGCCACTCCGCAGGATCCCGCTGCCGCAACGCCCCGCCGCAAGGTGAGCCGTCACCGCGGTGAGGGCCAGTGGGCCGTGGGTCACTACACCCCGCTCAACGGCAACGAGCAGTTCAAGAAGGACGACGACGGTCTCAACGTGCGGACGCGCATTGAGACGGTCTACTCCAAGCGGGGTTTCGACTCGATCGACCCCAACGACCTGCGCGGCCGTATGCGCTGGTGGGGGCTCTACACCCAGCGCAAGCCCGGCATCGACGGCGGCAAGACCGCGGTCCTGGAGCCGGAGGAGCTGGACGACAAGTACTTCATGCTGCGGGTACGCATCGACGGCGGACGCCTGACCACCCAGCAGCTGCGGGTCATCGGCGAGATCTCGCAGGAGTTCGCGCGCGGCACCGCCGACCTCACCGACCGGCAGAACGTCCAGTACCACTGGATCCGCATCGAGGACGTCCCGGAGATCTGGGAGCGCCTTGAGGCCGTCGGGCTGTCCACGACCGAGGCCTGCGGTGACACGCCCCGCGTGATCCTCGGCTCGCCCGTCGCCGGCATCGCCGAGGACGAGATCATCGACGGCACGCCCGCCATCGAGGAGATCCACCGCCGGGTCATCGGCAACAAGGACTTCTCGAACCTGCCCCGCAAGTTCAAGACCGCGGTCTCCGGCTCGCCGCTCCTCGACGTGGCGCACGAGATCAACGACGTCGCGTTCGTCGGCGTGAACCACCCGGAGCACGGCCCCGGCTTCGACCTCTGGGTCGGCGGCGGCCTCTCCACCAACCCGAAGATCGGCCAGCGCCTCGGCGCCTGGGTGCCGCTCGACGAGGTAGCCGACGTCCACATCGGCGTCCTGTCGATCTTCCGCGACTACGGCTATCGGCGCCTTCGTACGCGCGCCCGGCTGAAGTTCCTGGTCGCCGACTGGGGCGTCGAGAAGTTCCGCCAGGTCCTGGAGGACGAGTACCTGCAGCGCAAGCTGGTCGACGGGCCCGCCCCCGACCAGCCGCTCGCCCGCTGGCGCGACCACGTCGGGGTGCACCGGCAGCAGGACGGCCTGTACTACGTCGGCTTCGCGCCCCGCGTGGGCCGCGTGGACGGCGCCACCCTCACGAAGATCGCCGAGCTGGCCGAGGCGCACGGCTCCGGCCGCCTGCGGACCACCGTCGAGCAGAAGATGATCGTCCTCGACGTCGAGCAGGACCGCATCGACTCCCTGGTCGCGGGCCTGGAAGCGCTCGACCTGCGGGTGAAGCCGTCCACCTTCCGGCGCGGCACGATGGCCTGCACCGGCATCGAGTACTGCAAGCTCGCGATCGTCGAGACCAAGGCCCGCGGCGCCTCGCTCATCGACGAACTCGAACGCCGCATGCCCGAGTTCGACGAGCCCGTCACCATCAACATCAACGGCTGCCCGAACGCCTGCGCCCGTATCCAGGTCGCGGACATCGGTCTCAAGGGCCAGTTGATGCTGGACGACAAGGGCGAGCAGGTCGAGGGCTACCAGGTGCACCTGGGCGGCGCGCTCGGCCTCGAAGCCGGCTTCGGCCGCAAGGTCCGCGGTCTGAAGGTCACCGCGGACGACCTGCCCGACTACGTCGAGCGGGTCCTCAAGCGCTTCGAGGAGGAGCGCGAGGACGGCGAGCGCTTCGCGACCTGGGCCACCCGCGCCTCCGAGGAGGCCCTGTCATGAGCGAGCGCGCGGCGCCCTTCTACTGCCCCTACTGCGGCGACGAGGACCTGCGTCCCAGCGAGCAGGGGCACGGCGCGTGGGAATGCGGAGCGTGCAACCGGGCCTTCCAGTTGAAGTTCCTCGGGTTGCTGACCCGTGGACTTCAGCGCAACGACGGTGGAGGGGACGAGATATGACGACCGTTCAGACCCATACCGGCACACCGACACAGGCCGACGCACCGACCGGGACCGACACGCACACGGACACCGACGGGGACGCCGAGCTCAAGGCACTCGCCGAGCAGGCCGGCCGCGACCTGGAGGACGCCTCCGCGCTGGAGATCCTCCAGTGGGCCGTGAAGACCTTCGGCAAGCAGTTCTGCGTGACCTCCTCGATGGAGGACGCGGTGGTCGCCCACCTCGCGTCCCGCGCGAACCCCGGCGTGGACGTCGTGTTCCTCGACACGGGCTACCACTTCCCCGAGACCATCGGCACCCGGGACGCCGTCGAGGCCGTGATGGACGTCAACGTCATCACGCTCACCCCGCGCCAGAGCGTCGCCGAGCAGGACGCCGAGTACGGGCCAAAGCTGCACGACCGCGACCCCGACCTGTGCTGCGCGCTGCGGAAGGTCGCGCCCCTGGAGCAGGGGCTGACCAAGTACCGCGCCTGGGCCACCGGACTGCGCCGCGACGAGTCGCCGACCCGGGCCGACACCCCCGTGGTCGGCTGGGACGAGAAGCGCCGCAAGGTCAAGATCTCACCGATCGCCCGCTGGACGCAGGACGACGTGGACGCGTACGTGAGCGAGCACGGTGTCCTCACCAACCCGCTGCTCATGGACGGCTACCCGTCCGTCGGCTGCGCCCCCTGCACCCGCCGGGTGCTGGAGGGCGAGGACGCGCGCGCCGGCCGCTGGTCGGGCAGCGCGAAGACCGAGTGCGGACTGCACGGCTGACCATGACCGCGACGCCCGAGACCAACGCGACGCGCGGGACGACCGAAGCGACCGCGACCGGCCCGACGACCTCGATGAACCAGGAGAACCAAGTGACCGGAGCCACCATCTGGCTCACGGGTCTGCCGAGCGCCGGCAAGACCACCATCGCGTACGAACTGGCCGGACGGCTGCGCGAGGAGGGCCACCGCGTCGAGGTGCTCGACGGCGACGAGATCCGGACGTTCCTGACGGCGGGCCTCGGCTTCAGCCGCGAGGACCGGCACACGAACGTCCAGCGCATCGGCTTCCTCGCCGACCTGCTGTCCCGCAACGGCGTCAAGACGCTGGTACCGGTCATCGCCCCGTACGCCGACAGCCGCGAGGCGGTGCGCAAGCGCCACCAGGCGAGCGGCGCCGCGTACCTCGAAGTGCATGTCGCCACGCCCGTCGAGGTGTGCAGCGAGCGGGACGTGAAGGGCCTGTACGCCAAGCAGGCGGCGGGCGAGATCTCCGGGCTCACCGGGGTCGACGACCCGTACGAGGCGCCCGAGTCGCCCGATCTGCGCATCGAGTCGCACACCCAGTCCGTGCAGGAGTCCGCGGCGGCGCTTTACGCGCTGCTCGCCGAGAGGGGTCTCGCATGACGACGACCGTTGCCGACGTCTCCGAGGAGGGGACGAGCAGCCCGTACGCCCTGAGCCACCTGGACGCGCTGGAGTCCGAGGCGGTGCACATCTTCCGTGAGGTGGCGGGCGAGTTCGAGCGGCCGGTGGTCCTCTTCTCCGGCGGCAAGGACTCCATCGTCATGCTGCACCTGGCACTGAAGGCGTTCGCGCCCGCCGCGGTGCCGTTCTCGCTGCTGCATGTGGACACCGGACACAACTTTCCGGAAGTCCTTGAGTACCGCGACCGCACCGTCAAGAAGCATGGGTTGCGGCTCCATGTGGCCTCCGTACAGGAGTACATCGACCGTGGTGTGTTGAAAGAACGTCCCGACGGCACCCGTAACCCGCTGCAGACGCTGCCGCTGACGGAGAAGATCCAGGCCGAGCGCTTCGACGCGGTGTTCGGCGGCGGGCGCCGGGACGAGGAGAAGGCCCGCGCCAAGGAACGCGTGTTCTCCCTGCGGGACGAGTTCTCCCAGTGGGACCCGCGCCGCCAGCGTCCCGAGCTGTGGAACCTCTACAACGGCCGCCACGCCCCCGGCGAGCATGTCCGGGTCTTCCCGCTGTCCAACTGGACCGAGCTGGACGTGTGGCAGTACATCGCCCGGGAGGGCATCGACCTGCCCGAGATCTACTTCGCGCACGAACGGGACGTCTTCCAGCGCGCCGGCATGTGGCTCACCGCAGGCGACTGGGGCGGCCCCAAGGACGGCGAGACGGTCGAGAGGCGCCTGGTGCGCTACCGCACGGTCGGCGACATGTCCTGCACCGGTGCGGTCGACTCCGACGCCACCACCCTGGAAGCCGTGATCACCGAGATCGCCGCCTCCCGGCTCACCGAGCGGGGTGCCACCCGAGCCGACGACAAGATGTCCGAGGCCGCGATGGAAGACCGCAAGCGCGAGGGGTACTTCTAGCCATGACGAGCACCATCGAGCCCACCGAGCCCATCGAGCCGCTGTCGGTCGAGCAGCTGTCCGAGACGACGCTGCTCCGGTTCGCGACCGCGGGTTCCGTCGACGACGGCAAGTCCACCCTCGTCGGACGCCTCCTCCACGACTCCAAGTCGGTCCTCACCGACCAGCTCGAAGCCGTCGAGCACGCCTCACGCAACCGCGGCCAGGACACCCCCGACCTCGCCCTGCTCACCGACGGCCTGCGCGCCGAACGCGAACAGGGCATCACCATCGACGTGGCCTACCGCTACTTCGCCACGGCCAAGCGCCGGTTCATCCTCGCGGACACGCCGGGGCATGTGCAGTACACCCGCAACATGGTGACGGGGGCGTCCACCGCCGAGCTGACGGTGGTCCTGGTCGACGCGCGCAACGGTGTCGTCGAGCAGACCCGCCGCCACGCCGCGATCGCCGCCCTCCTGCGCGTCCCGCACGTCGTGCTCGCCGTCAACAAGATGGACCTCGTCGACTACCAGGAGCCCGTGTTCGCCGCGATCGCCGAGGAGTTCACGGCGTACGCCTCCGAGCTGGGCGTTCCCGAGATCACCGCGATCCCGATCTCCGCGCTCGCCGGCGACAACGTGGTGGACCCCTCCGCGAACATGGACTGGTACGGCGGGCCCACCTTCCTGGAGCACCTGGAGACCCTGCCGGTCAGCCACGACCTCGCGACCTGCCACGCGCGGCTGCCCGTGCAGTACGTGATCCGCCCGCAGACCGCGGAGCACCCGGACTACCGCGGGTACGCCGGTCAGATCGCGGCCGGCGCGTTCCGCGTCGGTGAGGCGGTCACCGTGCTGCCCTCCGGCCGTACCTCGCGGATCGCCTCCATCGACCTGCTGGGCGAGCCGGTCGACCTGGCCTGGACGACGCAGTCGGTGACGGTCCTCCTGGAGGACGACGTCGACATCTCGCGCGGTGACCTCATCGTGCCGACCAAGGACGCGCCCGCGACCACGCAGGACATCGAGGCGACGGTCTGCCACGTGGCCGACGCACCGCTGACCATCGGCCACCGCGTGCTGCTCAAGCACGGCACCCGCACGGTCAAGGCGATCGTCAAGGACATCCCCTCGCGGCTCACCCTCGACGACCTGTCCCTGCACCCGCACCCGGGCCACCTGGTCGCCAACGACATCGGGCGCGTGAAGATCCGTACCGCCGAGCCGCTGCCGGTGGACTCGTACGCCGACTCCCGGCGCACCGGCTCGTTCATCCTGATCGACCCCTCCGACGGGACCACGCTCACCGCGGGCATGGTCGGCGAGTCCTTCGCCTCCCCGGAGCCGGTCAGGGCCGAGGCGGACGAGGACGGGTGGGACTTCTGACATGACGGCCACCAGGGACTTCTACTCCACGTTCGCGAAGGAGGGCGGCCGCGTCGGCAGCGGCGCCCTCGGTGCCGGGCAGGGCGGGGTCGCGCGATGTGCGTGCTGACGTACGCGCACTGCCTGCGCGCCCCGTCCCCCCGCCCGCCGTCGCGGATACGACGAAGACCTGCCGACCTCCCGGCCACGACCTGAAGAACCGTGACCGCCGGGCCAACGAGAGGAAACCCTCCCGTGCCTGCCAAGGGCTCCACACTGCTTCGCCGCGGCATAGCCGTGGCCGCCGCTCTTCCCCTCCTCACCCTCGCCGCCTGCGGCTACGGCTCCGACAAGGACGAGGACACCTCGAAGGTCGCCGCCGAGGGCAAGAAGCTCTCCGCCGACACCGTCCGGATCGGCTACTTCCCGAACCTGACGCACGCCACGGCACTCGTGGGTGACCAGGAGGGGCTGCTGCAGAAGGAGCTCGGGGGCACGAAGGCCTCGTACTCCCAGTTCAACGCGGGTCCCTCCGAGATCGAGGCGCTCAACTCCGGTTCGATCGACATCGGCTGGATCGGCCCCTCCCCCGCCATCAACGGCTACAGCACGACCGACGGCAAGGGCCTGCGGATCATCGGCGGCTCCGCCTCGGGCGGGGTGAAGCTGGTGGTGAACCCGGACAAGATCAAGTCCACCAAGGACATCAAGGGCAAGAAGATCGCCACCCCGCAGCTGGGCAACACGCAGGACGTGGCGTTCCTCAACTGGATCGCCGAGCAGGGCTGGAAGGTCGACGCCGAGAGCGGCAAGGGCGACGTCTCCGTGGTCCGTACGGACAACAAGATCACGCCGGACGCCTACAAGTCGGGGTCCATCGACGGCGCGTGGGTGCCGGAGCCGACCGCGTCCAAGCTGGTCGCCGAGGGCGCGAAGGTGCTGCTCGACGAGGCCGACCTGTGGCCCGACAAGAAGTTCGTGATCACGAACATCATCGTGTCGCAGAAGTTCCTCAAGGCGCACCCGGACGTCGTCGAGGCCGTGCTGCGCGGCTCGGTGAAGACCAACAAGTGGATCAACGCCAACCCGGACGAGGCGAAGGCCGCCGCCAACACCAAGCTCAAGGAGCTGTCCGGCAAGGAGCTGCCCGCCGAGGTCATCGACCCGGCGTGGAAGTCGATCCAGTTCACCGACGACCCGCTGGCCTCGACCCTCAACACCGAGGCGGAGCACGCGGTGAAGGCCGGTCTGCTGGAGAAGCCCAAGCTCGACGGCATCTACGACCTCGCGCCACTGAACAAGGTCCTCGAGGCCGAGGGCGCGAGCGCGGTCGACGACGCCGGCCTCGGCGTCAAGTAAGCCCGGAACGCCGAGAGTTCAGGCCAGCACACCCATGAGTTCCCAGGAGGTGACGACCGTGGCAACCGCCCTCGCCAAGACCGCCGACGCCGAAGCCGGTACGTCGGTGGAGTACGCCGCCCGGATCGAGCACGTCTCGAAGTCCTTCGCCGGCCCCGCCGGGCAGCAGCTCGTCCTGGACGACATCACCCTCGATGTCGCGCCCGGCGAGTTCGTCACCCTCCTGGGAGCTTCCGGGTGTGGCAAGTCGACGCTGCTCAACCTGGTCGCCGGGCTCGACAAGCCGTCCACGGGCGGCATCAGCACCGACGGCCGCCCGGCCCTGATGTTCCAGGAGCACGCCCTCTTCCCGTGGCTGACCGCGGGCAAGAACATCGAACTGGCCCTGAGACTGCGGGGCCTGCCCAAGAACGACCGCCGCGCCAGGACGGAGGAGCTCCTGGAGCTCGTCCGGCTGAAGGGCGCGTACGGCAAGCGGGTGCACGAGCTGTCCGGCGGTATGCGGCAGCGGGTCGCGCTGGCCCGCGCGCTCGCCCAGGACAGCCGGCTGCTGCTGATGGACGAGCCGTTCGCGGCTCTGGACGCCATCACGCGGGACGTGCTGCACGACGAACTGACCCGGATCTGGCACGAGACGAACGTGTCGGTGCTGTTCGTGACGCACAACGTGCGCGAGGCGGTACGGCTCGCCGAGCGCGTGGTGCTGCTGTCCTCGCGCCCGGGGCGGATCGCACGGGAGTGGACGGTCGACATCCCGCAGCCGCGCCGCATCGAGGACCCCGCCGTGGCGGAACTGTCCGTCGAGATCACCGAACAACTGCGTGGGGAGATCCGCCGACATGGCCAGCACTGAGACGAGCACCGTCAAGGACGGTGACGCTCCCGCCGCGAAGGACGGCGGGGGCGATCTCGCCGGACTGGAGGCGGGCCTCGACGCGCTGGACACCGTCCAGTCGAAGAGGGCCCCGTTCCGCACGACCTTCATGGAGAAGGTCTTCCCGCCGATCGTCGCCGTGGCGCTGGTGCTGATCGTCTGGCAGGTCCTGGTGTGGGCGGAGGTCACCGACAGCTACAAGCTGCCGGCGCCGTCCGCCGTCTGGGACGAGGTCCAGGAGGCCTGGCTGGAGGGCACGCTCCTCGAATACATCTGGACGAGCGTCTCGCGCGGCCTGCTCGGCTTCCTGATGGCCCTCGTCATCGGCACCCCGCTGGGACTGCTGGTCGCCCGCGTGAAGTTCGTACGCGCGGCGATCGGCCCGATCCTGTCCGGCCTCCAGTCGCTGCCGTCGGTGGCGTGGGTGCCGCCGGCGGTCCTGTGGCTCGGCCTCAACGACTCGATGATGTACGCGGTCATCCTGCTCGGCGCGGTCCCCTCCATCGCCAACGGGCTCGTCTCCGGCGTCGACCAGGTCCCGCCGCTGTTCCTGCGCGCGGGCCGCACGATGGGCGCGACGGGCCTGCGCGGCACCTGGCACATCGTGATCCCGGCCGCGCTGCCCGGTTATCTCGCCGGGCTCAAGCAGGGCTGGGCGTTCTCCTGGCGTTCGCTGATGGCCGCCGAGATCATCGCGTCCTCGCCCGACCTGGGCGTCGGCCTCGGCCAGCTGCTGGAGAACGGCCGTACGGCCAACAGCATGCCCATGGTGTTCCTCGCCATCCTCCTCATCCTGATCGTCGGTATCGCCATCGACCTGCTGATCTTCAGCCCGCTGGAGCGGTGGGTGCTGCGCAGCCGCGGTCTCCTGGTGAAAAGCTGACCTCCATGGCCCGACCGGTCCTCCTCGTCATCGCCCACGGCAGCCGCGACCCGCGCCATGCCGCGACCGTGCACGCCCTGGTACGCCAGGTGCGGGCGCGGCGGCCCGGGGTGCGCGTGGAGACCGGCTTCCTGGAGTTCAACCTCCCGTCCGTCTCGGGCAAGCTGAAGTCCCTGGCGGCGGAGGGCGTACGCGACGTCGTGGCCCTCCCCCTCCTCCTGACCCGCGCCTTCCACGCGAAGACGGACATCCCGTCGGTGCTGAACGAGGCACCGGCCCGGCTGCGGATCCGGCAGGCCGAGGTCCTGGGCCCGTCACCGCTCCTGACGGCCGCGCTGGAACGGCGGCTGTACGAGGCGGGGCTCGCCCCCGCCGACAAGTCCTCGACCGGGGTCGTCCTGGCCGCGGCGGGGTCCACGGACCCGGAGGCGATCGCAGTGATCGCAGAAATCGCGCGGGAGTGGCGGCGCACCGGCTGGTGCGCCGTGCGGCCTGCGTTCGCCTCCGGCACGTCGCTGCCGCGCACGGAGGATGTGGTGCGGTCGCTGCGCGAACTGGGGTGCGGGCGGGTGGTCGTGGCGCCGTACTTCCTCGCGCCGGGGCGGCTGCCGGACCGGGTGGCGGTTGGTGCGTCCGAGGCGGACGTGTTGGCGCCGGTACTGGGCGCGTCGCCGGAGGTCGCGCAACTGCTCCTCACCCGCTACGAGGAGGCGCTTGCGCCGACCGCGCGAGCAGCCCTGGGCGCCTGAACCGTCAGGTGCGGGCCGGCGGGGGCGGGCCAAAAGACTGCGCAGTTCCCCGCGCCCCTACGTACGTAGGGGCGCGGGGAACTGCGCAATGGGGGGATAGGGGGCGGAGCCCCCATGTGGTGACGGGGTGGGTAGGGGCGGCGGGGGCGAGGAACGTTTTGGTTCTTCACTTCAGACCCACCCGGCCCACACAACCCCTCCCACCTCGCCGGATTCCGAAATCCACCCCCTCCCACCCCCCGAATCTGATGGGATGTCGGTCGCAGGCACGACCGGGGGAGCGGTACAGGTGGCAGGTCAGGAGTTCGGGCATCACCTCGGCCTGCCCCGAGCCCTGTCCGCACTCCCCCTCTCCCCCCTCACCCCCGGCTACGCCCACCTCCTCGCCACCCAACACGCCGCCGGCCTGCGCCACATCGGCGAACTGTTCACCTCAGGCCCCGGATTACGCGTCCTGGACGGCGTGTTCGTCCCGGTCGGCGCCCGCGGCCGACGACGCGTCGACCACGCGCTGCTGGCCGACCTGGGCCGCGGCACCGGCCCGGCAGCCGCCCTCGCGAACCAACTCGCCGAACTCCACCGACACGACCCGCAGACCCTGCGCAGAGTCGTCCTGTACCAGCTGATCGAACTGCTCCAGGACCACCCGCGCGGCCAACACCCCGACACCGCCCGCTCCTTGGGCATCCACGCCGAGGAGGCCGCGGGCCTCGTGGCCGCCGCCCGCGTCCGCCCGGTCCTGGACAGGGCGCAGCGGGCCGCCGCCGAGTCACTGGCCGACGCCTGGGCCGAGCACCGGCTCCGTCGTGTGCGCACACTCCTGGAGCGGCTGCCGCGCACCGGCCGCGACCCGTCGCTCGGCACGCTCCGGACCACCCTCTCCCGCCGCCTCGGCCATGCCGACGCCGCGCTGGACGCGGCCCGTGACGCCGAGCGGGCCGGCGACACCGAGGCCGCGACGGAGGAGTACCTGCGGGTCCTGCGCCTCGCGGCGGACGACCGCAAGGCACTGTTCAGCCTGGTACGCATCCACCGGCCCCGCCACGACGACCGCGCCGAGCCGCTGCGGTGCGTACTGGGCCCGGAGTCGGCGGTGTTGACCTGGGACGCGACAGAACCCGGCGTCACCTGGCGGATCCTGCGGCTCCGGCGGACCGGGCGAGGCAGCACCGAGGTACGCGAGGTGCGCCAGGTGGCCCCGGCTGAGGGCGGCGCGGGCGGCATCGAGGACCGGGCGGTACCGCTCGGGAGCGTGGTGCGGTACGTGGCGCTCCCCGTGCGCCAGGGCCGCGTCGACGGCGTACCCCTCGTCGCGCGGGAGATGGCGGTCACCCCCGAGGTGAGCGATCTCGCGCTGACGGACGGCCGGGAGCGGATCGACGGCACCTGGCGGACCCCGCCGGGCGCCACGGAGGTGACGGTCGAGCACACCGGTCCCGACGGCCTGACCGCACACCTGCCGTGCGGGGACGGCCGGTTCACCGCCACCGGGCTGCCGCCCGGCCCGCACCGGTTCCGGGTCGTCTGCCACTACCGCACGCCCGAGGGACAGTCCGTGGCCTCTGCCGGCGCCGCGGCGACCCGGACGGTGCACCGCTGGCCCGACCCCGTACGGACGCTCACGGCCACGGCGGAGGGCGAGGGAATCCGGTTCACCTGGACGGGCGGCGAGGACGGCCTGCCCAGGAAAGGCACGGAGGTACGGCTCGTGTGCTGGCCCGGTGAAGCGCCTTTCCCCGGAACCGAGTTGGCCGTCTCCGAGGTGCCCGTACCGCTCCCGTGGTCCCGTCGGGACGGCGACGGCGATGGTGAGGTGCTGTGTCCGCCGCCCGGCACGCATGCCGAGGTGGCGGCCGTCGCCGTGCTCGGGGAACGTGCCGTGGCCGGGCCGACCGTCACCGTGGAGGCGCCCGTCCCCGTGACCGGGCTGAGCGCGCGGCGGCAGGCGGACGGTCAGGTGCAGGTCGTCCTCGACTGGCCCGAGGGCACCGGTCTGCTGACCGTCAGTTGGACGGAGGGCGACGGGCGCACGGGCGAGAGGGCCGTCGCCGCGCACCAGTACCGGCGTCAGGGTTTGCGGCTGCCGGTCGGCCGGGGCGGTGTCCGGGTCAGGGCCGTGCCCGCGCCGCGCGCCTCGGGGTCCGTGGTGGCGCTGCCGTCGGCCGCCGAGGCGGTGCTGCCGCCGGACGCGTCCGTCGCGTACCGCCTGGTGCCCGGGCCGCGCCGGATGCTGCGGCGCGGCAAACCGCTGATCCGCGTGACCCTCTCTTCTCCCGATCCAGCACCCGACCCATCACCCGGCTCCTCGTCCGATCCCTCATCCGATCCGTCGTCCGAGGGGGTTCAGACCGGACTCCCTGATTCACTGCCGGAGTTCGTCTGTGTGGCGCGCAGCGGGACCCTGCGCCCGCGCGGGCCCGCCGACGGCACGACCGTGCTCAGGATCGCCGGAGCCGAGCTCCTGGAACTGCGTACGGTCGAGTACGAGCTGGACTCGGCGCCCTGTCCCGTCCCGTACACCCTGCGCGGGTTCCTGCTCGGCGAGCACGCCACGTCCGTACGACTCGAAGAACCGTCCCCCGCGACCCTGGTGGTGCGCTGAACCCATGACGACCGTCATCTGCCCCTACTGCTTCGCCCGTTCGTCGGCCGCCGGGCTGCCCTACCGCTGTCTGATGATCGCGGGCGGGGTGCGCGGCTCCCAGCCCTGCGGGCCCGAACGCGACGACGTGTGGGCCGAGTTCATGGGCCCGAGCATCCCGCCGTCGGCCCGGATGCGCGGCCCGGTCTTCAACCGGCCGCGCTCGGCGGTGTCCAGGCTGCGGCCCGCCGCGCACGCGGGTCCCGCCGTCTGCCCTGGCTGTGGCGTGACCACGACGGTCCGGGTGTGCGGCTCCTGCCACAGCGATCTGCCCAGTGACTACTGCGAGCAGGACAGCCGGATCATCGCCCTGGTCGGCGCGAAGGCGTCCGGCAAGAGCACCTATGTCGCCGTACTGGTCAACGAGCTGAACCGGCGGGTCGGCCAGGCCTTCGACGCCTCGCTCGCCGCGATGGGCCAGGGCACGCAGCAGCGCGACAAGGAGATGGCACAGGACCTGTACGAGCGGCTGCGGCTGCCGGACGCGACCCGTCCCGCCGCGCTGGGCTTCAACGATCCGCTGCTGTACCGGCTGAGCCTGCCCCGGCGCGGACGCCTCGGTTCGGGCAGCCGGCACACGACGCTCGTGTTCTTCGACGCGGCGGGTGAGGACCTCGCGGGCGCTGACGCCGTGGACCGCTACACCCGCTACCTCAGCGCGGCCGACGGCATCATCCTGCTGGTAGACCCGCTGCAACTCGGTTCCGTACGGGACCGGTTGCCGCTCGGGGACGGGCCGCCGCTGCCCGCAGTGGAGACACCGCCGCAGCAGATCGCGGCCGACCTCGCCACGCAGTTGCGGGCGCACGGGCGGGGCGGCTCGCGCGGCCGGGTGAGCACGCCGATCGCGGTGGCCGTGACGAAGACGGACATGCTGCGGCCACTGCTCGACCCGCACTCGCCGCTGCTGCGCAGCGCCACCCACGACGGCGGGACGCTCGACGAGGACGACCGGCTCGCGGTGCACGAGGAGCTGCGCTCCCAGCTGGCGGACTGGGACTCCGGGGCGCTGTACCGGCAACTGGAGCGCGACTTCGCGCAGTTGTCGCTCTTCGGGCTCTCCGCGCTGGGTGCGCCGCCGCCCGCCGACGCCCCGGCGGACGTACCGAAGTCGGGGCCGCAGCCGTTGCGCGTGGAGGATCCGCTGCTGTGGCTGCTGGCCCGGCGCGGGCTGCTGCCGGTGACCAACGCACGGAAAGGACAGTCCAGGTGACGCTCTCCCAGCTCCACTACACCTCCGCGCCGCCGGGGCCCGGCGGGTCCGGCTTCCGCTTCACGGCGGTCAGCGCGGACGTGCCGCAGGGCGTGCTCAGGGAGGCGGAGCAGCTCATCGGGTACGAGCCGCCGCGGGACTCCCCCGCGCGGCCCGACGCGGGGGAACTCGCCGACTTCCCGACGGCGTTCAGCTTCAGCGAACTCTCCGACGGCGGGCGGCTGCTGAGCCGGTCCGTGTACACGGGCGTCGACTACAGCGGACGGTGGGGCAACTTCCACGCGCACGCCCTCCATCTGCCCGCCGGGGTGCGACTGCCGGACGGCGCGCTGCCCATCACGGCCTGGGAGTCCCGGCGTTGGGGCCGGACGACTCCGGACGGGGGCAGGCCCGAGCCGATCGACCGCTTCGAACCGTCGGGGCTCATGCGGCAGGAGGCGCTGGTGGCCTTCGCCGCGTCCCGCGCCGACCGGCTCGCGGCGGTCCTCGCGGATGTCCGCGCGGTCGCGGACGACCCGGGAGCCGGACAGGTCGTGCTCGTCGAGCGGGACAGCGCGGCCGTGGCCCAGTGGATCGCGCTGGCCTGTGCGGCGCTGCCCCGCGAGCAGGCGCACCGGCTGACCTTCACGACGTACACGCGGCGGCCCGTGCAGGCCAGGCAGCAGATCATCGGTGTGCTGCCGTCGTCCGAGACCGTGGCGTACGGCCATCGGCACCGGGTCCACGACTGCACCCGGCCGCCCGCTCCCGCCCCGGCCGCCGGGGCGGTGACGGACCCGTGGGCGGAGGTGTGCGCCCGGGTGTGGCGGGCGGGCAGGCCCGAGTTGTTCCGGCATCACGGGCCGGACCTCGGTTCGCTGGCCGCGGCGGCGCTCACGGCGCGTGTCCCCCTCCCGCCGGCCGCGCTCACGGCGGCGACGCAGTGGGTCCGTGACCGTGCGGGGAGCATGCCCGAGGGCGAACTGGCGGAGTTCGTCGAGGCGTTGTGCGAGGCACGGCCGTCGGACGAGACGCCATCCGGCGCGGCGGACGGTACGGCGTCGGCGGGTGACTTCGTCGCGGGGCTGATCTCGCTGTTCGAACGCCTCGACGGGCAGGTGCCGGCGTTCGTCTCGGCGCCGCTCGCCGCGCGGGTGCTGACGGCGGCGGTGCGCGGGGACGGGCCGGTCCCCGTCGTCCACGGCGCCGCGTTCACGCCCGAGGCGCGGCTGCGGCTCGGCGGGGAACTGGGGTACGCGATCCGCGCGGGCGTCGCCGACCCGGCGCAGCCGCCGACCGGGCGCCCGCTGGGCCTGCTGCGCGTCGCCGACCTCCTGGAGGTCGACTGCACCGACCTCCTCCCGGACCTCGCGGCACGCCTGGCCCAGGCGCTCATGGACATCCCGGAAGCGCGGCTGACCCCTTCGCCCGCGGCCCCGGAGGCCCGTACGGCCCCCGGCCATCCGGGCCGCCGCACCCGGGCGACGACGGCCGACCGCACCGACGCGGTCCCGTGGTGGAGCACACGCACGCCCCCGGCCCACCCGGAAGCCGGGAACGGGTCCCGGCCGGGCACCGGGCAGGACGCCGCCGCGACCGGTCCCGCCGGCCCTGCCTGGCCCGCCCGCCCCACCGGTCCCGCCGAGCCCACCAGTCCGTCCCACCCCGGCGGTCCGGAACGCCCCGGCGGTCCCGGCGGTCCCGGCGGCCGGGGGCGTCCTGCCGGTCCGGCGCAACCCGGCGGTCCCGGTCGCCCGGAGCGTCCCGGCGGGCCCGACGGTCCAACGTATCCCGGCGACCCCACTGGGCTCGCCGGCTCCGGCGGCCCCGGCAATCCAGGGCGTCCCGACGGTCCGGCATATCCCGGTGGTCCCGCTGGGCTCGCCCGCCCCGGCGAGCCCGCTGGTCTCACTGGACCCGGTGGCCCCGGTGGTCCGGTGCATCCCGGCAGCCCGGCGTATCCCGCCGGGCACGGCGGCCCGGCGCATCCCGGCGGTCTCGCCGGTCCCGGTGGCTTCGGCGGCCCCGGCGCCCCCGCGTATCCCGCCGGTCTCGCCCACTCCGCCGGACCCGCCAACCCTGCCGGTCTCGTCCACCCCACCGAGCCCCCCAACCCCATCCGGCCCGAGGATCTCGGCGTGCTGCGTGACGCCGTTGTCGCTCACCCCACCCTTCGGATCGCTCTCTTCGGGGCGCTCGATGCCGTCGCCGCCGGTCGGCCGGTGGTCGCCGCGCGGATGTTGGCCGTCGCGGGGCTTCCCGTGCGGGAACACCCGGGGTTTCCGCATCTACGGATGTGCGCGGCGTATGCCTCGTCCGCCGGGGCGGGCGACCGGCTGGCCGCGTTCCACGGTGTGGTGCGTACCGCCGGGGTCTCCATGCACGCCGAACCGGCCGTGCTGCGGACCGCGCTCGACCTGGTGTGGCCCGGTGAGCTGCCCACGGGCCAGGAGGCGAGCCTGCTGCTCAACGAACTCGGCTCCGACGCGCACCGCGCCGCCGGGACCCGGGACCTGCTGATCGACGCCGCGCTCGCGGCGCCGGCCGACGACCGCGACATCCCGGCGCTCGCCGCCGACCTGCTGCGCTGCTTCACCACGGAACTGGCGCCGGAACAGCGCGCGGCACTCCTGCTGCTGGAGTTCGCGGGACTGCTCGGCACCGAGGGCGAGGGACTGGACTGGGTACAGCGCGCGGCGGCGCTCGCCGCGAACGCCCGCCCCGTGCCCGCGCCGGTCCTCGAACGGGTCCACCGCGCCCTCGCGCGCCGTCTGCTGCGCGGCTCGGCGCCGCCCGGTGAGCTGTACGCGCTGGCCCTGTCCGGTGACGCGGACCTGCTGGCCGCGTACGAACGGGCGGCGCAGTCGAACCGGGTGGGCGACCGGCTGCGTACCGTCCCCGGCTATGTCGCCGACTGCTTCTGCGACTGGAGTTCGCACGCGGGCGCGCACCCGGCGTGGGACGAGACATGTGCCGCGCTGCTGGCCAAGGTGCTGCGGCCCGTCGTGCGCGCGCTGCCCGCCGAGGATCTGGCGCTGGTGGAGTCGGGCCTCGACCGCGCGGGCCGCGGCAAGCTCGACGCCTTCCGGGCCTGGAACCGCCCCGGGACGCTCGGCCGCCTCGCGGGCCGCCTCACCGGCCGCGGACGCGGCAGGGACGGCGGTCGGGACGGCGGCCGGGACAACAACCCGTCCTCGCGGTACGGCGACGTGGCACCCCCGCCGGGCGACGGCAGGGAGCGCCGGTGAACACGGTCGCGCAGTACCTCCTCGGCTTCGTGGCGCTGATCGCCGCCGCCGTCTGCTTCGGCAACGCCCTGTGGCAGCTCCTCGCCCAGGGCGTCCGGGCGGTGTGCTCCGCCCTGGGCCCGCGGCAGGAGGGCCGGCCCGACACCCGTATCCCGGATGTCGGTGGGGGCGCCGGAGACGGCGAGCCCGCCGAACTCGCCTACTGGTGGCGGCAGATGTGGGTGGACTCGGCCACCGCGGGCGGTTTCGGCTTCCGGGTGATCTGGCTGGGGTTCACGGGCCGATGGACCCGGCACACGACCGCGAGGCTCTTCCGCGGCATCCGTTCGAACGGGATCCCCGAGCGCAACTCGTTCGTCCAGCTGGGGATGTGGCTCGTCGCGCCCGGCACGTTCCTAGGCGCCCTCGTGGGCGCCACGCTCGCGACCGTGTTCCTCGCGCTCGCGCTCGCGGTCTTCGCCGTCCTGCTGGGCCTGGTGTGGCTGGGCGCCGCCGGGACCGCGCTCGTGCTGCGGGGCGTGGAGCGCGGCTGGGCCACGGCCTTGCGCATCCGCGTCAAGTGCCCCTACCCGGGCTGCTACCGGCCGGTACCGCTCGCGGTGCACCGCTGCCCCGGCTGCCGGGAGCCGCACGCCCGGCTGCGTCCCGGACGGTACGGGGCGCTGCGGCACATGTGCTCCTGCGGGCAGCGGCTCGGGGCGACCCGGCTCGCCGGCCGCGGCCGGCTCACCGCCCTGTGCCCGCACTGCGACCAGGTGCTGCCGGACGCGGTGGGCACCACGCGTGTCGTGCACGCGCCGCTGGTCGGCGGCACCTCGTCGGGCAAGACGATGCTGATGGCCGCCATGGTCGAGGGGCTGCACGCCTGGTCACGGCGGAGCGGCCTGCGCGTCGAGTACGCGTCGACGGACGACCGGCAGACCGCGAACTCCCTCAACCAGGAGCTTCAGCGAGCCACGTGGGCGCACGCCACGACCGGGGGCCAGCCCCGCGCCTTCATGCTGACCGTCACGCTCGGACGGCGCCGCCGGCTGCTCTACCTGTACGACCCGATGGGCGAGTCCCTGGAGGACGCCGAGCGGGTGCGCGCCCAGCACTACCTCGCGCACACCGACGGGGTCGTCCTGGTCGCGGACGTGCTCGCCGAGCCGACCGTACGTACGAAGCTGAGCGGCGCCGACGCCGACCGGGCCACCGCCGCGCGGCCCTCGCCGCAGGGCCCCTGGGAGACGTACCAGCGGCTGGCGGGCGAGCTGTCGGCGCTCACCGGGCGGCGCGGCAGGATGTCCGTGGCGACGGTCGTCACCAAACGGGACGTCCTCGACCAGCTCGACTCACTGCCGGTGGCCGGTGCCCGGATCGACACCTGGCTCACCGAGATCGGTCTCGGCGGGCTCGTCCGCGCCCTCGGCCACGACTTCAGGGCCGACCGCTACTGGGCCGTCAGCGCCCACGCGGCCACCGGCGCGGGCTCGTTGGACAGCGAGCAGCGGCGGGCCGCCGAGCCCGTGCTGTGGCTGCTGGCCGCGTCGGGGCTGCGCACGGGCCGCCTGATCGGCCCCGACCCGGCCGCCGGATCGGGAGCGAAGGGGGCGAAAGGGTCAAAGGAGAAGAGTCCGGGAGAGAAGAGGTTCGACACCGTATGAGCACCGTGACGCGGCACATCAGATGGGGGCGGCGCATGGCCCTCGGCCTGTTCGTCACCGCACTGGTCCTGACGAGCGCGCTCCTCGTCACGGCCGTCCTGTACGCGGTGCGCTGACCGACACGTATACCGACCCACGTGCCAGTACACGTGCCGGCACGCACCGACCCAGGTCAGGAACCAATCCCGACACCCCACGGAAGGACACGCAGTGAGTGACATCCCCGGCGGGCCCATGGCGAACCGTCCGGTCCACTTCATCTGGCTGCTCGACTGCTCGTACTCGATGCAGGGCGAGAAGATCGCCCGGCTCAACTACGCGATCCGGGAGGCCGTCCCGGAGATGCGTTCGGTGGCCCACGACAACCCGGCGGCCCAACTGCTGCTGCGTACGGTCACGTTCTCCACGACGGCCACGTGGCACCACCAGACTCCCGTCCCCGTCGACGACTTCACCTGGCAGGACGTCGAGGTGGACGGCATGACGAACCTGGGCGAGGCGCTGCACCTGGTCTCGCGCGAGCTGCAGAGCCCGCCGATGCCGCAGCGGGCCCTGAAGCCGGTCCTCGCGCTGGTCTCGGACGGTGTGCCGACCGACGACTGGAAGGCGGGTCTCAAGGCGATCGACGCGACGCCCTGGGGGCGCAAGGCGGTCCGGGTCGCGATCGCCATCGGGCACGACGCCGACCGCTCGGTGCTGCAGGAGTTCCTCGCCAACCCGGAGTTGCAGCCGCTGGACGCGAACAGTCCCAAGCAGCTCGCGGCGGCGATCCGCTGGGCCTCGACGGCGGCGGTCAAGGCGGCCTCGCAGCCGGTCGCCGGTTCGGGGGACCCGCTGGCGAAGCAGCCGTTCGCGCCGCCGGTCCTCGACGACGACGATGACGACGACGTGTGGTGACGGCACTCGTACGGCGCTGGGCCACCCTCGCCGAAAGCATCCAGGGCACCGGGAAACGCCAGAACCAGGACTGGTACGCGTTCTCCGGGACCGGTTCCGGGGCCGATCCCCTCGTCCTCGCGGTGGCGGACGGCCACGGCTCGGCCGCGCACGCACGCAGCGCGCTCGGGGCGCGGTTCGCCGTGGACCGGTTCGTCGCGCTCGCGACGGAGTTCGGCCGGGCGGCCGACGCCTGCCATGAACCGGGTGGGCTCGCCCGGCTGATGAACTACGCCCGCAACGACATGCCGCGCGCCCTCGTCCAGTCCTGGCGCGAGGCGGCCCTCGGGCACTGGTCGCGGCACCGGCCGGTGGCCGACCTGGGCCGGCCCGAGCCCGGCCCCGACGAGAAGCTGACGCTGTACGGGACCACGCTGATCGGCGCGGTCGTGACGCCGTGGCTCCTGACGGCCTGGCAGATCGGCGACGGCGATCTGGCGGTGGTGGGCCACGACGGCTCGGTGGACCGGCCGCTGGCCCCCGCCGAGGACGACCTGGGCGACGAGACCGAGTCGCTGTGCGGGCCGCAGGCGTGGCGCGCGGTACGGACGCACTGGGCGCCCGTGTTCGAGGAGGCGCGCCTGCCGCGTCTGGTGGTGCTGTCCACGGACGGCCTGTCGAAGAGCTTCGCCTCGGAAGAGGGCTTCACGGAGTTCGTCGGGGACATGGACGGGCGGCTCGCGACGGAGGGCTTCGAGGGGGTACGGGCCGCGCTGCCCGACTGGCTGCGGCACGCCTCCCGGTACTCCGGCGACGACACGACCCTGGCCGCGGCCCTGCTGCACTCGTACGCGGCCCGCCCGCGGCCGGAGCGCGACCCGGAGCCCGGCACCGACCCCGCCGCCGATCCCGCCGCCGATCCCGCCGCCCATCCCGAAGCCGACCTCGACCCCGCCCCCGACCCCGACACGGAACCCGAACGAAAGAGGGAGACCTAGGTGACCGGCATGCTCGACAGCGGAACCCGCCTGACCGTGGAGACCGGTGAGGAGGTCCAGGTCGTCGACATGCTGGGGGCGGGCGGCCAGGGCGAGGTCTACCGGGTGAAGACGTCCGCCGGTGAGAAGGCCCTCAAGTGGTACTACCCGACCTGCGCGACCATCGAACAGGAGGGCATCGTACGGGAGTTGGTGTCCCGCGACTTCGACGACGACCGCTTCCTGTGGCCCGAGGCGTATGTGCCCTGGCACCACGGTTCGTTCGGCTACCTGATGGGGCTGCGGCCCGACCGGTTCAAGGGACTGCCCGCGCTCTTCCGCCGTCAACTGCGCACCAGTACGCGCGCGTTGCTGACGGCGTGCCTGTACACCGTCGAGGCGTACCAGGCGCTCCACTCACGGGGCATCGCCTACCGGGACATCTCCTGGGGCAACGTCTTCTTCGACCCGGACACCGGTGACATCCTCGTCTGCGACAACGACAACGCGGTGGTGGAGGGCGACGCGAGCGGGATCTCGGGGACGATGGAGTTCATGGCGCCCGAGCTGGTGCGCGCCGAGCCCGGCGCCCGTCCCGGTACGCAGTCCGATCTGCACTCGCTGGCCGTGCTGCTGTTCATGTTCCTGATGAACCATCATCCGCTGAAGGGCAGGCGGGAGTTGGCGATCCACTGTCTGGACGAGGCGGCCGAGCGGAAGCTCTACGGGAAGAACCCGCTGTTCGTCTTCGACCCGGCGGACGACTCGAACGAGCCCGACCCGATGGAGCACGCGACCGTGCTGGCCACCTGGGACGCCTCGGCGAGCGCACTACAGGAGCTGTTCCGGCGCAGCTTCACCGCCGGGCTGCACGATCCGGCGGTGCGGGTGCGGGAGTCCGAGTGGCGCGACGCGCTGCGGGCGGTGCGGGACGCGGTGGTGGAGTGCGCGTCGTGCGGGCGGCAGAACATGACGGAGCCGGGTGAGCAGCAGTCGGCGGCGTCCCGCCCGTGCTGGGGTTGCGGGGCGCTGCTGGTGCTGCCGCCGCGTCTCACGGTGACCACTCCCCCGCCGCGCACCGAGCGGCACATCCGGCTGCCGCGTGCGGCCCGTGTGCACGCCCACCATCTGGAGGCCGAGCCCGCCCGGCACGACTACTCGGACGCGAGCCTGGTGGCCGAACTGGTGGAACACCCCACGAAGCCGGGCCGCTTCGGCATCGCGAACCGCAGCGACGAGACCTGGGCGGGCACGCGCTCGGACGGTACGTCCCAGCAGATCGGCCCCGGCCAGACGGTACCGCTGCGCGCGGGCCTGGAACTGGACCTGGGCGACGGCGCCTGGGCGGTCGTCCGGGCGAAGTGACCGTCCCGGATCACCGGTACCCGGATCACGGGTGCCCGGATCACCGGTACCCGGATCACGGGTGCCCGGATCACGGGTGCCCGGATCACAGGTACCCGGTCCGCAGGTACCCGGATCGCAGGTAACCGGTCCGCAGGTGAGCGGGCCGGGCCGGGTTCACAGACCCAGGACCCGGCTCAGCTCCTGTGCGAGGGCGAGCCCTCCGCTGCCGGCCGCGACGCCCACGGAGATCGTCTCCAGGGCCGAGCGGACCCGCCCGCGGTCCGGGGCGGCGCCGTCCTGTTCGGCCCGGGCCAGTTCGCCCCGTACGACCTCCGCCTGGGCGACGAGGGGCGGGTTCTCGGTGCGCAGCCGCTCCACGAGTTCGGCGGCGAGGCGGAGCGACTGGGCCGCGTCAGCGCCGTTGTTGATCTCGATGCGGCCGTGGTCACCGATGTTGGTGGGGCCGTTGATGTCGCCGTGGAAGTTGAAGGTGCTCATGCCTGGTTCCTGTTCGTCGAAGGGGCGGGTGCGGGTCACGGCCCGCCGCCCTGCCCCGCGCCCGGCTGGCCGCCACCGCCCTGCCCGTGCTGGGGCTGGCCGCCCGCCATGGTGATCTGGCCCTGGTTGCCGATGTTGCTGGGGCCGTTGATGTCCCCGGAGATGTTGTAGGTCTGGGTGCTGATGATCTGCTGCGCCTTGTCGAACGAGCCCGTGTCGACGTTGTGGTCCTGGAGGAAGCGCTCGGTCGCGACCAGGACGCCCTGCTGGAGCCGGAACAGGAAGTCCTGCGCGTCGGTCTTCTCCGAGTAGCCGGCCTGTTCCCAGTCGCCGAGGCTCTCACGCAGCGAGTCGAACGCCCCGTAGTCGTACACCAGATGGCGTTCCTTGATCTCGCGGCGGGTCCTGGTCAGGGCGCGCTCCGTCTCGCGGCGGTACCGGCGCCGGGCCCGCAGACGCCGGGAGGCACCGCGCAGCTCGGGCCAGACGTGCGTGGTGGCGTACGAGACGAGGCTCCACCAGCTCTCTGCGCGGGCGACGGGCAGGTGGTCCACCCGGTGGAAGCGGCCGTGCAGCGGCGGGATCGCGTAGGCGGCGACCTCCCAGGTCAGGCTGGGCCGGTGCAGTCGCGCCCGCAGGTACATGGAGACGATGGTCCGGCCGCCCTCGCCGACCCGTTCGAGACAGAGGTAGGTGCGCATACCGGCGCCGGGGCTCTGCAGGCCTGCCTGGACGAGCTGCCGGGGGATCTGGGCGACCGGCCGGCGGGTGCGGTCGGGGAGCAGGTCGGGCAGGTGGAGGGCGTTGCTGCCGATCACGTAGAGGCGGTTCCTGGCGCGCAGCCCGTCGAGTCCTGAGACGCCTTCCATCTCCCGGGCCACGTAGGTGTGCAGGTCGACGGCGTCGAAGGGGCGGACGGTGAGTTTGCCGCCGGTGGGCGAGTCCGCGGGCCTGCTGACGTCGATCGGCTGCCAGAGCGTTTCCTTGATCTTGTCGCCGCTGCCGACGAACGGGTTGGTGCGTTCCGCCGAGTCGGTGTACGGGATCACGTTGGCCCGCTTGAGGTCGTGCAGCCGTGCCTCGGCCTCCGTCTCGACGGCCGGGGCGAGGTTCTCGGCCTTGTCCTGGCTGCGGTAGACGCCCTGGGCCGCGGCTCTGGCCCGCGCCTGGTCGTGGTGGACGAGCCACCAGGCGGCGGCCAGGACGGCCACCGGCCCGTACACGGCGGTCATCGCGATCGGGCCGTGGCCCTTGACGAGGGCGACCAGGCCGACGAGCAGGGTGGCCCAGCCCGCGGCGAAGAGCCAGGCGAGCCGGCGGTCGAGCGCGGCGCGGTGCAGGACGGCCACGCGCGCGTGCCGGGCGAGCGCGACGAGGTTGATGCCGAGGGCCGGACCCATGGCGTTCAGGCCGTCCCCGGTGAGTCTGCGGTCCGCCTCGTGGGCGAAGTCCGCGTCGAGATGCACCGACGCGCACAGCCGTCGTGTGACCGCGTCCTTGCGCATCTTCGGCAACGACGGCAACTGTCTTCCGGCCATTGTGGTTCCCCCCACCCCGTAATCGCTCCATCACCCTAGGGATACGAGGGGCCGTGTGTCACGGAGTTGCCGCACGTGGGGCGGCCGCCTCGTCGGCCAGCCGGATCAGCTCGGCCACCGGCATCGAACCCGCCGCACGCCGCTCGCGCGCGAACTCGTTCGCGAGGCGCTGCAGCAGGTCGTTGAGCGGGGTGGGGACGCCGTGCAGGCGTCCGAGCAGGGCTATCTCCCCGTTCAGGTAGTCCGCCTCGATCGTGCCCGTGCCACGGCTCAGCGACTGCCAGGACGACCCTCCGCCGCGCGCCGGTCCGTCGTCGAGGGGTACGAGCCGCATCTTGTCGGCCCGGGCCTCCTTCTGCTCCTCCTGCGAGGCGTACGCGATGCCCGCCGCGGCGAGCACCGCCTCGCCCTCGGCGCGTACCCGGCCCTGCAGCGCGACGGCCTCCTCGCTGTCGACGCTCCCGCTGACCGCCTCGGTGGCGTTGGCGAGGTTGGCGAGCAGCTTGGCGTACTGCCAGCGCGTCACGTCGGGCACGACCGGCGCCTCGAAGCGGGACGCGGACAGGTCGGCGGCGACGGCCCGCGCGGTGTCGTCCGTCCCGTGCGGGAAGCGCCCGAGGTGCAGGATGCCGGTGAGGGGAGTACCGGCCGCCGACACCACGCCCGGCTCGACGAAGGTGGCGGGCAGCCACACGCACACCCCGTACACGCGGTGGAAGCGGCGCAGCGCGAGCCGCTGGCCCTCCACCCCGTTCTGCGCGCACAGCAACGGCAGCCGTTCGGCCGCCGTACCGCCGCCCGCCACCGGGACGGGCCCCCACGTGTCCAGCGCGGCCACGCTGTCCTGTGTCTTGACGGCGAGTACGAGGACGTCGTCCGCCCGCAGTTCGCCGAAAGCCGACGGGCCGTCGACCGTGGGCAGTCGGTGGGTGCGTGGCCCGTCGGGTGTCACGAGCCGCAGTCCCCGCTCGCGCAACGCCTCGTGGTGCGCGCCGCGCGCGACGAGCACCACGTCGTGTCCCGACTCGGCGAGGCGTCCGCCGACGGCCCCGCCCACGGCCCCTGCTCCGATGATGATGTAACGCATACGCCCGAGCCTGCCACAGTCGCGTGTGCGACCCGACGATGCCTCACTCCGTGAACGGCGTCCCCTGGTGGAAGTACAGGAGCCACTCCTCGCCCGCTCGCCGCCAGAGCGAACTGCGGTGTACGTGGCGGCCGTTGTCGTCCGTGTCGAAGGTGAGGTGGACGACGTCCGCCGAGAGCTGGACGCCTCTCATCCTTGAGGCGGACACGGGGGCCGGCTCCTTCGCCGTGGCGAGCATGTCGATGATCGCGGCGCGGTCCCAGTGCCGGCCGGAGGCGCCGAACTCGTGGAAGTCGGGGTGCAGCAGCGCGCCGGCGAGTTCGGGCGAGCGGCGGACCTCGGGGTCAAGGAGACGCAGTTCCCCCTTGACGGCCGCCTCGACGGCCTCGTTGCGTCCGGGCTCACTCACCGGTCAGCTCCACGAGTTTGACGACGGTGTTCCAGTTGCGCGTGGTGGCGACGATCCCCTTCGTCACCCGGGGCTTCGCCAGGCTCTCCGCCAGTTTGGAGCGGCCGAGGCCGTCGGGGGCGTACAGGTACAGCACGCGGTCGCCGAGGCGGAACTCCTCGGGCAGGAAGGTCCGCTGGTCGACGGACGTGAAGCGTTCGGCGTCGACGGGTGCCGAGAAGTACGTGACGTGCAGCTGCTTGGCCTCCAGTTCGGCGGCCGGGAACGGGCAGGCGTCGAGGACGGCCCGCAGATACGCGTGGTCGCGCACCAGCACGTCGACCGTGAAGTCGAACCGCTCGGCGAGGGCCGCCGCCAACTCCTCGGCGAGGGAGTCCTCGTCGCCGTGGTCGCTGGTGAACACGGCGTTCCCGCTCTGCAGATACGTACCTACGCCGCTGTGCCCGAGTCCCTCCAGGAGGGTGCGCAGCTCGGCCATCGGCACCTTCCGGCTGCCGCCCACATTGATGCCGCGCAGCAGCGCCGCGTACGTCGTCGTCCCCACAGCCGTGCCCATCGTCGTCCCCGCTGTCATCGCACGGCCGTCCGCGCGCCATGTCCCACACCCTAGGACGGCCGTCGTGCCCCGTGGGGGTGGGCACGACAGCCGTCGGGCCGGGGTGTCCCGGCGCAACGCAGGTTACCGACCGGTCAGCTCGGGCGCGACCCCCGAGGAGCGGCTTTACATGTAAGGGGCCCTCATCCTCCTCAGTGCGGAGGCCCCAGGGTCCGGGGGGAGGATTTCCGACCGCCGGACTTCACCGGAGAGCACGAGGAGCGGCCCTTATCGGCGCCATACCTTCATAGCGGAAGGTGTCGGCAGGGGGTCGGCGCCCAGGACAAGGGGGCAAGCCCGTCATGGGGAAGCGAGACACGCGGGTACGGGGGATAGCGGCCCGGGCCGGTGGCTGGAGCGCCCGGCACCGCTGGGCGGCCGTCGGGATCTGGGTGCTGTTCGTCGTTCTGGCGATGGGACTCGGCTCGGCGGCGGGCACGGTCGAGCTCAAGGACAGCGAGCAGCTCGGGGGCGAGACGGGCCGCGCCGCGGCCATCGCGGAGCAGGCGGGGATCGAGGAGCCGGCCGGGGAGACCGTGCTCCTCCAGGGCAAGGAGTCGAGTCTCAAGGCGACCGACAGCGAGTTCCGTGCCGCCGTCGCCGCCGTGATCAAGGCGGTCGAGGGCACCGGCAAGGTGACCGACGTGACCTCGCCCTACGACACGAAGACGATCTCGAAGGACGGCCGCAGCGCGCTGGTCCAGTTCGACATGCGCGGCGACGCGGACACGGCGGGCGAGCGGGTGGAGCCCGTCCTGAAGGCCGTGGAGGAGGTCCAGAAGGACCATGAGGCGTTGCGGATCGAGGAGATCGGCGGCGCCAGCATGAACAAGACGTTCGACGACGCGTTCGGCGACGACTTCAAGCAGGCCGAGTTCTCCGCCGTCCCGGTGGCCCTCGGCATCCTGCTGGTGGCGTTCGGCGCGCTGGTGGCGGCACTCGTGCCGGTGCTGCTCGCGATCACCGCGATCATGGCCACCATGGGCCTGATGATGCTCGTCAGCCATGTCCAGCCGATGGACGAGACCTCCAGCTCCGTGATGCTGCTGGTCGGCCTCGCGGTCGGCGTCGACTACTGCCTGTTCTATCTGCGGCGCGAGCGCGAGGAACGCGCGGCGGGCAGGGACCACGAGACGGCGCTGCGCATCGCCGCGGCGACCAGCGGCCGGGCCATCATCGTCTCCGGCGTCACGGTGTGCGTGGCGATGGCGGGCATGCTGTTCACCGGGATCGCCACCTTCAAGGCGATGGGACTCGCCTCACTGATGGTCGTGGCGGTCGCCATGGTCGGCTCGGTGACGGTGCTCCCCGCGGTCCTCTCGCTGCTCGGCAAGCGCGTCGAGACGGGACGGATCCCGTTCCTGCACCCGGACAAGCGCCGCAAGACAGCCGGCGGTTCCGGCAACGACAGCCGCTTCTGGACGAGCGTCCTGCGCGTGGTGCTGGCCAAGCCCGTGATCTCGCTGATCGTCGCGGCGGGCGCCCTGGTGGCCATCGCCGCTCCCGCGCTCGGCATGAAGACCCAGAACCTCACGCTCGACCAGGAGTTCGGCGACTCGCTGCCGATCGTGGCGACGTACGAGCGGGTGAACGAGGCCTTCCCCGGCGGCTCCGACCCGGCCGAGGTGGTCGTCAAGGCGGACGACATCAACTCCGCCGAGGTGAAGTCCGCGATCGCCGACTTCCGTGAGCGGGCGGTCAGTTCGGGCGCCTCGCGCGGCCCGGTCGACGTCAAGGTGCACGACACGCAGAACATCGCCTTCGTGTACGTGCCGCTGGTGGGCGGTTCTAACCTCGACAAGGCCGAGAAGAGCCTGGACATCATCCGCGACGACGTCCGGCCCGCGACGCTCGGCAAGGTCGACGGCGTCGAGGCACCGGTGACCGGTCAGGTGGCGGGTTCGAAGGACTTCAACGACCAGCTCGTCAGCGCGGTGGCCCCGGTCTTCGCCTTCGTCGTGGTCTTCGCCTTCGTGCTGATGCTCCTGTCGTTCCGCTCGCTGACGATCGCCATCACCTCGATCATCCTCAACCTCCTGTCCGTCGGAGCGGCGTACGGCATCCTCGTCGCCGTCTTCCAGCACGGCTGGGGCGCGTCGCTGGTGGGCGCCGAGGGAGTGGGCGCGATCATCACCTGGCTGCCGCTGTTCCTCTTCGTGATCCTCTTCGGGCTCTCGATGGACTACCACGTGTTCGTGGTCTCGCGGATCCGTGAGGCGCGGCTGCGGGGGCTGACGACCCGGGACTCCATCCAGCACGGGGTCGTCACGACGGCCGGTGTCATCACCAGCGCCGCCGTCATCATGGTCGCCGTCTTCGCGATCTTCGGCACGCTGTCCATGCAGTCCATGAAGCAGATGGGTGTGGGCCTCGCGGCGGCGGTCCTCATCGACGCCACGATCATCCGCGGTGTGCTGCTCCCGGCGGTCATGGCCCTCCTCGGCGAGCGCAACTGGTACTTCCCGAAGTGGCTGAACCGGCTGCCGGACCTCAGTCACGACGAGTCGTTCGAGGAGCCGTCGACGCGGTCGCAGCCGCCGCAGCCGCCGGCGGTCGAGGGCGAGAGGGTCGGCGTCTGACCGACCGGTTCCGTACGGAACGGTGACGCCGAACGGCAGCGGGGCCGGGGCATCTGCCCCGGCCCCGCTGCCGTTTCGTGCGGCCGTCTCGTGGCGCCGTGTCGTGCGGCCGTTCCGTGCGGTCGTTGGCGGTCCGCCGGTCAGGCCGCGGTGGCTACCTCTTCGCGCTCGAAGGAGTCGATCGTGCGCGTGAAGTCCCGGGTGGAGAGCAGCAGCTTGTAGATGATCGCGAGCTCGAAGACGAGGAGCAGCGCCCCGGAGACGATGGTCGCCTTGATGACCGAGTCGAACAGCGGGCCGAGGATGAAGACGCCCATCTGGAATTCGATACCGCTCACCAGGTGCGTACGGATGCGGTGGCGCAGGAAGAAGGAGCGGGCGCGGAGATAGACCGGGAAGCGGTGCCTGAACTCCTGGTGCAGGTCGATCACACGGGCCGGAGCCTTGCGCTGCGCCTCGGCGCCGGCTTCGGTTTCGGAGCCGGCCTCCACCTCGGCCTCGGCCTCGGCCTGGACGTGGGTCTGGACGTGGGTCTGGGCGTGGTCCTGGGTTTGGGCCTGGGCAGTCTCCGCCGCTGTCACCGGCGCGAGGTCGGTGACCTCCGCGACGCCCGCCGGTGTCGCCGTCATCGTCGCCGTCGCCGTCGCCGCCTGGCGGATGTCCTGCTCGATGTCCGCCTCGGGGTTGTTGCGCAGCAGGTCCTCCATGAAGGCGAGCTCCGCGGAGTTCTCCGCGCGCCGGGCCGCCCGCACCCGTGCCTTGATCTGCTTGCGCATGGTGTGGCGGATCTTGAAGATCTCCAGGCCGTTGATGTAGCGCAGCGTGTCGAGGAAGACGACCGCGGCGGCCAGCCAGATGTAGATCGTCTCGCCGGTGCGGTCGTACTGCCCTGCCATCAGCGCGACGCCGCACACCGCCACCCGGATGCGGTCGAAGACGAAGTCCAGCCAGGCGCCGAAGACCGAGCCCTGTCCGGTGAGACGGGCCACCTTCCCGTCCATGCAGTCGAGGATAAAGCTCAGGTGGTAGACGAACGCGCCGGCGATCAGCCACCGCCAGTCACCGAACGCGAAGAACGCCGCCGAGACCAGACCGAGCAGGAACGCGCCCCAGGTGATCTGGTTCGGGGTGATCCTCGTGTACTTCGCGGTCAACCGCACCAGCGGGGTGGCGACCGGGTCGACGAGCAACACGGTCCACCAGGCGTCCCGCTTCTTCTCGGTGATGCGGCGCACCTCTGCGAGGGGCGGTATGTCACGGCGCATAGGTCAACTTCCCAGAGTTCGTATCGAGTTCACCTCACGCTAAGAACCTGTTCGGGAAAAGAACAAGAAGATGCCCGTGCAACCTTCTGCGGGGGTCAGGGGTCGAACTCAGCAACCCGATCCATGACCCGACAGGACAGACCCTGCGTTACCCGAGCGTTATCGAATGACCTTCCCGTTATACAAAGTGCGCCATGGCTTCACCAATTACGTGGAACCGTGACCCGGGGGAATTCCGGGTTCGCTGACAGTGACCTGACCAGGCCTTATGCGCCCTGGCGTGCTGTGTCGCGCCCTGCGGGAATTTCCGCCTCGATCAAATCCGCGGCACGGCGAGTTCCCCCCTCGGCCGCCATCTCGGCCTGGACGACTTCGAGTTTCCGCGCCACTTCCGGGTCGTCGGCGATCGCCAGAACGGCCTCGCGCAGAGTGTCGGCGGTGACCTCTTCCATGGGCAGATGGCGGGCGACTCCGAGCGCCTGGAGCACGTCCGCGTTGCCGAACTGGTCGACGGCCTGCGGTACGCAGACCATCGGTGTGGCGGTCGCCATCCCCTCCTGGCTGCCGCCCGCGCCGGCGTGGGTGACGAAGACGTCGGCCTGCTTGAGGATCGCGAGCTGCGGGACCCAGTCGTGGACTTCCACGTTCGCCGGGAGCTCGCCGAGTTCGGCCGGGTCGACGTGCTTGCCGATCTGGAGCACCAGATGCCAGCCGGACAGCGCGCCGAACGCCTTCACGCACGCGCGGTAGAAGGCGGGCTGCTTGGTGAAGGCGGACCCCAGGGACACCAGGGCGACGCGCTCGGCGCCGTCGGGCCGCCGCCACTCCCCCTGGGCGGCACGGTCGCCCTGGCAGGCACCGACGAACGTGTACACGGACTCGTCGACCCGGTCGGCGTTCGGCTGGAGGGCCTTGGGGATGAGGACGAGGGAGCGGGCGGGCCGGCCGCCGAAGGAGTCGGGGTCCTGGTCGATCCCGTTCTCGTCCAGCCAGGCCTGGAAGCGCGCGTAGTACGCCTGCCCGCGCTCGGTCTTCTTCGGCTCCGCCCACATGGGCTCGGCGACCTCCTTCTCGTACCCCTCCCAGGCGACGAGGTTCGGGGAGAGCGAGACGGCGGGGACGCCCCAGCGGTGGGCGAGGACGCGGGCCGGGTACGAGGCGATGTCGTGCAGCACGAGGTCCGGCTCGTCGCCCTCGTAGGCGTCGATGAGCTGCGGGAGCGCCTGAATGGCGTCCGCGAGGAAGGGCTCCACGTTGTCCAGGAGTGTGTCCCCCCAGGCGCTCGGGTCGTCGTCGGGCGACGGCAGGGTCGAGGTCCAGAGCTTGGGTTCGGCACCGGTCTCCGCGACCTTGTCGGCGAAGACGGGCGGAATGGCGTACGTGACCCGATGCCCGCGGGCGACGAGCTCCCGGATCACTTCGAGGCTCGGGTTCACATGCCCATGGGCGGCGATGGAGAACATGGCGATGTGGGCGGGGTGTGGGGTGGTCATGCACCGACCTTAACGAGACGAGACGTCTCGTACAAGCTAATAAACCCACGACGGCGCACCCAGCCCCAGCGGACCCGCACCCCACGACCCACCGGCTTTTAGGGGCGCGGGGAACTGCGCACCCAGCCTCAACGGACCCGCATCACCCCGCCGAGGGGGGACGAACCGTCACCGCTGGTACCGCGCCAGCACCAGGTTCCCGTCCTTCACCAGCCGCCGCCGCAGCTCCCCCATCCCGATAGCCCCGCTGTAGTACTCCTGGTAGGCGGGCGTCGCCACCTTGTCCTTCCACTCCGGATACCCCCGCACGGACTGCGCGGGCGCCGACCGCAGCGCCCCGGCGAGCGCGGCCCCCACGGCCCAGCCGTCCTTCTCGCTCCGCAGCGCCGGATCCCGCAGCGCCTCCGTCCCGGTCGGCAGCATCCAGTCCCCCAGCGCGAGCCGCACCATGTTCGGCGGCCGGAGCAGGAAGTCGATGAAGGCCGCGGCCTCCTCCTTGTGCGGGCTGTCCTCGGCGACGGACAGCGTCTGCGGACTCACCCCCTGGGTGAGCCCGTCGGTCCCGGCTCCGGCCTCGGCCCCGGTCCCGGCCCCCGCAGGCGCGGGCAGCACCTGCCACTCGAACCCCTTCGGCGCCTGCTGCACAATCTGCTGCCGATAGGAGAACCCGAGCGGAACCATCGCGTACTTGCCGCCGAAGAAGCCGGGCAGCGTGTCGGAGCCACCGCTGCCGAGCGTCGAACCCGACGCGCTCCCGTCGAGGTTGACCTGGTCGTGGATCGTGCGCGGCACGACCTCGTCACCCTCGTCGAACCGGATCCGCACCTTGCCGTCGGCTCCGCGGTGGAACAACTGCCCGCCGGTCGACAACGACAGGTTGAGCGTGGCCGAGACGGGCTCCTTGAGCGGCCAGGCCACCCCGTACTTCCCGTCCCCTTTCCCGCCCCCGCCGCTCAGTCGGTCGGTGATCCTCCTGAACTCGTCCCAGCTCCACGGCTTTTCGGGCGTGGGGATCCGTTCCCCCGACTCCTTGAGCCACTTGGCGTTGGCGATCAGGACCCGGGGCTCCTGGAGGAACGGCACACCGTAGATCCCGTCCCCGAACGTCGTCGTCTCCCAGCTCCGCCCCGGGATGTCGGACGTGAGCCGCTCGGACAGCAGCCCGCGCAGATCCGCGAGATACCCGCCGTACGCGAAGTCCGCGAGGTCGTCCGAGGCGTCGTGGATGATGTCCGGCGCCTCACCGCCCTCGAACGACGTGAGCAACTGGTCGTGGACGCTGTCCCAGGACCCCTGTACGTACTCGACCCTGACGTCCGGATGCGCGGCGTTCCACTCCCGTACGAGTTCCTTGTTGGCGTCGACGGACTCCTTCTGCCAGGCCAGCGACTGGAAGCGGAGCGTGATCCGGCCGTCCTCGGAGCCGCCCCCGTCACCGGAGCAGCCGGCACCCGCGACGACCAGCAGCCCCGCGACCAGCGCGGCGATCCACCTCGTACGCGATCCGGTGAGCGATCGCGATCCCCTGAGCGAGCTCGTCCGCATCAGCTCTTCACCGCCCCCGCGAGCATCCCGCCCGTGATCCGTTTCTGGATGAGCGCGAAGACGACCAGCGACGGGATGGTCGCCAGGAACGCGGCGGCGGCCAGCGGGCCGAGGTCCGCCACGCCCTCCGCGCCGAGGAAGTGGGTCAGGACGACGGGCAAGGTCTGCTTCTCCGGGGTCTTGAGCAGCACCAGCGCGAAGAAGAACTCGTTCCACGCGCTGATGAACGCGAACAGGGCCGTGGCCACGATGCCCGGCGCGAGGAGCGGCGCGGTGATCGAGACCAGCGTGCGCACCTTGCCGGCTCCGTCGACCGCGGCGGCCTCCTCCATCTCGGCCGGCACGGCCCGTACGTACCCCACGAGCATCCAGAGCGCGAACGGCAGGGCCCACACCACGTAGACCATGACCAGCCCGGCCACGGAGTTGATCAGGTGCAGGTTCTTCAGGACGAGGAACAACGGGATGATCACCAGGACGAACGGGAACGCCTGGCTGACGACCACCCACCCGGTGGCCGCCTTCGCGAGCCGGGTGCGGTGCCGGGCCATGACGTACGCCATCGGGGTGGCGATCAGTACGGCGATCACGGCCGCGCCGAGCGCCGCGACCAGGGAGTTCAACGCGGCCCGCAGCAGCGGCTGTTCGTCGAAGGCCTGCCGGAAGTTGTCCAGGGTCGGGTCCTGGGGCAGCCACGTCGGATGCAGACTGGCCAGTTCGCGCGCCGGCTTGAAGGCGGTGGAGATCAGCCACAGGAACGGGAAGGCGAGGAAGACCAGATACGCGAGGAGCGCCGCGTACTGGCCCGCGCGGGCCCTTCTGCTCGTCCTCACGCGTCCTCGCCTCCCCGCAGCCGGCCGACCAGGTGGACGGCGAGAATCACCGAGATCACCGCGACCATCACGCATCCCATCGCCGCCGCGTAGCCGAACTGGCCGTAACGGAAGGCCTCTTCGTAGGCGAACAGCATCGGCAGCCGGGTACGGCCGCCGGGTCCGCCGCTGGTCAGCACGTAGACCAGGGCGAACGAGTTGAAGTTCCAGATGAAGTTGAGCGCCGTGATGGCGAGCGCGACCGGTTTCAGGGCGGGCCAGGTGACCGTGCGGAACCGGCGCCAGGCGCCCGCGCCGTCCATGGCGGCCGCCTCGTGGAGTTCGCGCGGGGTGTTCTGCAGTCCGGCGAGCAGGGCGACCGTCGTCTGGGGCATACCGGCCCAGATCCCGACGACGATCACCGCGGGCAGCGCGGTCGCGAGGCCCGACAGCCAGTCCCGCCCGTCGCCGAGACCCAGATCGCGGATCGTCTCGTTGAGGATGCCCGCGTCCGGGTTGTAGACGAGCCGCCACATGATGCCGACCACGACCTCGGGCATCGCCCACGGGATGATCGCGAGCGCCCGCGCCAGCCAGCGCAGCCGCAGTTCCTCGTTGAGGAGCAGGGCGAGTCCGAGAGCGAGGACGAACTGCGGGACGGTCACACCGACCGCCCACACCAGGCCGATCCGGAACGACTCCCAGAACAGGGTGTCGTGCAGCAGGTCCTGGAAGTTGAGGGTGCCGATCCACTGCGTGGGCTCGGTCCGGCCCGACTGCGCGTCGGTGAACGCCAGGGCGATGCCGTACAGCAGCGGGCCGACGCTGAGCACCAGGATCGGGATCAGCGCGGGCAGCACCAGGAACCAGGCGCCGTGGTCGACGGGGCGGCCCGGCCCGCCGGCTCGCGGTGAGGGCTTCACTGACCGCTTCCTTGCGGTCGCCAATGTCACGGAATCGGCTCCTCTGAGCGGTTCATCTCGATCTGGCCGTCCCGGTGGCCCCCGTCATCGTCGTGATCCGGCGACACCGCGTCAAGACAGCACGCGCGCCCGGCCGACGGCCCCCACCAGTGCGGATGGGACACCGGGGGACGGACGGCGTGCTGTCGTGTGCACGGCGCGGGGCAGAATGGCGTGCGATGACGTGTGTGGGAACCGCGGGAAACGCGGGAGCCGGGGATTTCGCCTTCGGCTGCCCTGTCGCTTCCCCACGGCTTCCCTATGGCTTCACGGAAGGCGAGTGATGGACGAGGCACAGGCACGGGACGTACTCGCCGAGGCGCGGATCGGCCCGAACGGGCGGGACGGCCGGGACGCGGTGCTGCTCGCGCTGGGCGAGAACGCCGTCTTCGCCCTCGGTGACCTGGTGGTCAAGGTGGGCCGTGACACCGAACTCCTCGACCGGGCGCGGCGCGAGCTGGCCGTCGCGCTCTGGCTCGCCGAGGCGGGCGTTCCGGCGGTGCGGGCCGCCGAGCCCGAGGCGCGGTTCGTCGCCGGTCATCCGGTGACGCTGTGGCACCGGCTGTCCGACCCCGTCCGCCCGGCCGAACCGCGTGATCTGGCCGAACTGCTGCGGGTGGTGCACGCTCTGCCCTCCCCGGCGTTCGCGCTGCCGCGCCGGGAACTGCTGGGCGGGGTGGAGCGGTGGCTGCGGCTCGCGGGGGACGTGATCGATCCGGCGGACGCGGCGTTCCTGCGGGAGCGGCGGGACGGGTTCGCCACGGCTGCCGCCGCGCTCACGCCGGCGCTGCCGCCGGGGCCGATCCACGGCGACGCGCTGCCCCGCAATGTGCATGTCGGGCCCGACGGGCCTGTCCTGGTCGACCTGGAGACGTTCTCCTCGGACCTGCGGGAGCACGACCTGGTCGTGCTGGCCCTGTCGCGGGACCGGTACGGGTTGCCCGCGTCGGCGTACGAGACGTTCACGCAGACGTACGGGTGGGATGTGCGGGAGTGGGAGGGGTGCGGGGTGTTGCGCGGGGCGCGGGAGACCGCGAGTTGTGCGTGGGTGGCGCAGCATGCGCCGAGCAATCCTCGGGCGCTCGCCGAGTTCGAGCGGCGGGTGGCGTCCTTGCGGGACGGGGATGCGACGGTGCGGTGGTATCCGTTCTGACGGCCCCGTTGCGCAGTTCCCCGCGCCCCTGGAAAGCGGGGCTTCTCAGCCCTGGGCGCGGATCGTGTCGGCCGCCCGGTGCAGCTCGGCGAGAACCGTGCGTACTGCTTTGCGGGCTGTGCGTTCGGGGCGGTGCAGGGCGTCGATCTGGCGGCGGGCTCGGACTCCGGTGAGGGGTTTGAGGACCAGGGCGGGGTGCGGGCGCATCGTCCAGCGGGGCATCAGCGCGAGGCCCCCGCCGGCGGCGACCGCCTCGGCGACCACCGCGAACTCGTTGATGCGGTGCACCAGCCGCAGCCGACGGCCCGCGGCCGTGGCGATCGCGTCGATCGTGGCCACCACCGGGAAGCCGTCGTGCGCGGTGATCCACGGCTGGTCGGCCACGTCGAGCGGGGTGAGCCGGCGCTTGACCGCCAGCGGATGGTCCGCAGGCATGGCCACGTCGAGCGGTTCGCGCAGCAGCGTCGTGGCGGTGACGGTACTCGGCCAGCCGGGGGTGTGTTCGAGGCGGTGGGCGAGCACCAGGTCGTACTCCCGGGTCAGCGGCGGGAAGTCGTCCTGCGTCACGTCCGCGTCGGCGAGGGAGAGGCGGGGGCTGCCGGGTGCGGCCAGTGCCCGGAGCAGCAAGGGGAAGAACGCCGAACCCCCGCTGTGGAAGGCCGCCACCGACACCTCGCCGTCCGGCCGGTCCACGAACTCCTCGACGGTGTGCCGGGCGCGCTCCAGCGCCGTCTCCACCTCGATCGCCGCGCCGGCCAGGGCCTGCCCGGCGTCCGTGAGGGCCAGCCGCCGCCCCTGGCGCTCGGTGAGCGGTACGGGGATCGCGCGTTGCAGCAGCCGCAGTTGCTGGGAGATCGCCGAGGGCGTCACCAGCAGCGCCTCGGCGACCGCGGTGACACTGCCCAGTTCCCCCAGCTCACGCAGAATCCTCAGCTGTCGTTCGTCCATCTCACCAGACCTCCTCGCACGCCTCTTCCCGCCCCCTCTCCGATGTAGTGATGCTAAAGGATCGTTTTAGAAGTTGGCTCTGTGCTTCAGAGTCGCGGCAGGGCAGGGTGAGCGCGTGCCCGATGCCCGCCGTACCGATGCGGTACTCCTCCTTGTCGCTCTCGTCTGGGGTTCCAGCTATCTGGCCGCCCAGACGGCGACCGCAGTGCTGCCCGTCCTGGTGGTGCTGTTCGCGCGGTACGCCCTGTCCGCCCTCGCCTGTCTCGGCCTGGTCGCCGCCGACCGCAAGTCCGGCCCGTGGACCCGCGACGAGATCCGGCTCGGGCTGCCCCTGGGCGTCACCCAGGCGGCCGTCCTCGTCGTGGAGACGTACGGCGTCGCGCACACCAGCGCCGCCAACGCGGGACTCATCATCAGCCTGACCATCGTGATCACCCCTCTCCTGGACCGCACCGGCCGCACCGGCGGCCTTCCCCCGGCCTTCTACGCGGCCGCCGGCGTCTGCCTGCTGGCCGTCGGCCTCCTCATGTCGGGCAACGGTTTCCACGCGCCCCGCCTCGGCGACCTGCTGATGCTCGGCGCCGCGGTGATACGCGCCGGGCATGTCGCGCTCGTCGGCCGGCTCGCCGTGGGCCGCGCTGTCCGGCCGCTGCGGCTGACCACCGTGCAGACCCTCGTCGGCACCGTGCTGTTCCTGATCCCCGCGTCCGGTGACCTCCCCACCCTCGTGCACGTCGGCGTGGCGGGCTGGGCCCAGCTGCTCTATCTCGCCCTGTTCTGCAGCGTGTTCGCCTTCCTCGCACAGACCTGGGCCGTCCAGCGCACCTCGGCCAGCCGGGCCAGCCTTCTGCTGGGCACCGAGCCGATCTGGGCCGCGGCGGTGGGAATCGCCCTGGCAGGCGACCACTTCACCCCGCTCACGGCCCTGGGCGGAACCCTGCTGGTCGCCGGCACCTACTGGGGCCAGGCGATAGAACGCGCCCACCGAGCGCGCTCGACGAAGGCGCCGCCGTCGAACGCGCTGAAGGCAGCGCGCAGCGCGCCTTCGGGGGCGCGGGGAACTGCGCGCCCGGCCACAGCGAACCCGCACGTCACGACCACGCCCACCCCGCCAGCCCTCGCAGAGGACCCCGCATGCCCGAGCACGACACCTACCAGCGTCTGATCACCCTGCTGGACAGCGCCGCCGTCGACTACGAGCTCATCGACCACGCCCCGGAAGGAAGCACCGAGGCGGTCAGCGCCCTGCGCGGCCACCCGGAGTCCGAGGCCGCGAAGTGCATCGTGCTGCGGGTGAAGGTCGACCGCAGGACCACCCGCAACGTCCTCGCGGTCGTCCCCGGGGACCGCCGCGTGGACCTGGCCGCGGTCAAGACGCTCTACTCGGCCCGCTACGCCGGATTCAGCGACGCGGAGACAGCGGAGCGCCTGGCCCGGTCCGTCCCCGGGACCGTCCTCCCCTTCAGCTTCGACGCGGACCTCGAAGTCGTCGCCGACCCGGACGTCGTGGCCCAGCCGCGCCTTTACTTCAACGCGGCCCGTCTCGACCGCTCCCTGGTCATCTCCGGCGCCGACTACGCGCGGCTCGCCGCACCGCGCGTCGAGCGCATCGCCGGCCCGACCGTCGACTGACCCCGCCGTCGACTGACCCCGCCGTCGGCCGGCCTCGTCGGCCGACGCCGGCTCAGACCCGTTCGTCCGTCAGGTCCCGGACGGGCCAGACGCCGTCCACCACGGCCTCCGCGTCCCCCTTGCGGCGCAGGAAGCTCTGGAAGTCCGCCGCCCATTCCGCGTACCACTCGATCTGGCGGCGGTGCAGTTCGGCGGGGCCGAGCGCGGCCACCTTCGGGTGGCGGGTGGCTATCGCGGCGGCCAGCCGGGCCGCGGCCAGGGCGTCCGCCGTGGCGTCGTGGGCGGATTCCAGCCGCACGCCGTACTCCGCGCAGACCGCTTCGAGATTCCGCTTGCCCCGGCGGTAGCGGTCCACCGAGCGGTCGATGGTGTAGGGGTCGATGACCGGCCCCGGGTCGGTCCCGCCGAGCCGCTCGCGCAGTGACGGCAGTCCGTACCTGCGCAGTTCGGCGGAGAGCAGGGTCAGGTCGAAGGCCGCGTTGTACGCCACGACCGGGACGCCCGACTGCCAGTAGGCGACGAGCCCCGAGGCGATCGCATCGGCCACCTGGTCGGCGGGCCTGCCCTCGGCCGCCGCTCTTTCGTTGCTGATCCCGTGCACCGCGACCGCGTCCGCGGGGATCTCGACCCCCGGGTCGGCCAGCCACTCCCGGTGCCCGGCGGGCTCCCCGTCGCGGACCTCTATCACCGCTCCGGTGACGATGCGCGCCTCGCGCGGATCGGTCCCGGTCGTCTCCAGGTCGAAGCCGATCAGCAGCTCCCCGTGCCAAGCCATGCCGGCCCCCTTCTCCGTGGTGCGTTCCCCCAGTGATCTCCACGATGCCATGGGCCACTGACAATCCGAGGACCGCGTTCCGCTTACCGGCCGCCACTCCCGTACCCGCCCCGGGGCCGCGCCCCCTGGACCCCCGCATCGCGCCGAACGGGCCGGGGAGCGCACTCGGCACATCCGGAGAGCGCACCCGGCACACGGGGACCGGTCAGGACACCGGCCGCGAATCCGCCCAGGCCACCTCGAACTCCTCGCGGTACGTCCCGAAAAGCCCGTCTTCGCCCGCGTTGTCCGGCTTCAGCACCCGGCCGCCGCCCCGCAGGACGAGTACCGGCGCCTCCATCCCGCGGGTGCGGCGCAGATACGACTGCACGACCGCCACACCGTCCGAGCCGTCGCCGTCCACGAGGTACGCCGTGAAGCGGGGCGTCTCGTCGTAGACCTGGATCTCGAAGGCGCCGGGGTCGCGCAGCCGGGCCCGCACCCGGCGCATGTGCAGGATGTTCATCTCCACGGAACGGCTCAACTCGCCCCGCTTGATGCCCAGTTCGCGCTCGCGCCGCTTCACCGCACTGGACGCCGGGTTGAGGAACAGCAGCCGGGTGCGGCAGCCGGACTCGGCCAGCCGCACGAGCCTGCGCCCCGAGAAGTTCTGTACGAGGAGGTTCAGGCCGATGCCGATCGCGTCGAGGCGCCGGGAGCCGCCGAACAGGTCCTCGGCGGGGAACTGCCGCAGCAGCCGCACCCGGTCCGAGTGCACGGCCACCACGTCCGCGTACCGGTCGCCGACCAGGTTCTCGACGGCGTCGACGGGCAGCCGGCGGGCGGACGGCACGTCGCTGCCCGCGCCGAGGATCTCCAGGAGCTTCGCGGAGGCGCGCTCGGCCTGGGCCAGCACGGCCTCGGACAGGGCCCTGTTCCGCGAGACGACGTTGCGGGTGACTTCCAGTTCGTCCAGGGCCAGTTCGACGTCCCGGCGCTCGTCGAAGTACGGCTCGAAGCACGGCCAGTGCTGCACCATCAGCTCGCGCAGCTGCGGCAGCGTGAGGAAGCTCAGGACGTTGTCGTCGGCGGGGTCGAGCAGATAACCCTTGCGGCGGCTGACCTCGCGTACGGCGACGGCGCGCTGCACCCACTCCTGCCCGGCGGGCCCGGCGGCGGCGACCACCCAGTCGTCCTCGCCGTGCACGGGCTCGTAGATCGGGCGCAGAACAGCGGCCACGACCGCGCGCAGCCGCTGTTCGACGAGGTTCAGCCAGATGTAGGCCCGCCCGGCCCGCTGCGCGCGGGTGCGCACCTCACGCCAGGCGTCGGCGCCCCAGTCCAGCTCCGCGCCGATCTCCATCGGACGGGCGAGGGACACCGCTCCCGGTGGGGCATCTGCGGAGCTCCCCTCGTGACCGCCGTCACCAGGGGGCAACTCCAGCCCTCCGGACCCCACCCGCACACCGCCTTCCGCTCCCCCGAGCACTCCCCCAGCCAACGATCAAGGAAGGGTACTCCGGGAGCGGCGGGCGGTGCAGCCGGATGGACAGGTCGTTTCTCAACTACCGCGTTCCACTTGCCCGTTCTGGTCGGCCAGCTCCGGCGGAGTGAGCGGATTCATAGCGGTGACGTCCCGCGGGGCGAGCGAGAAGCCCTGCCAGTGGACCGGCATGGGCTGCTGGTCCTCGTCCCGGGCGACGTGGTGGAAACCGATGTTCACCCAGGCCACGGGGTGGGTGAGGGTCTGTCCGTTGACCCACTTGTCGACGGACTTACCGGCTCCGGTACCGCAGTTGCGGATGTTGTTGCTGGCGAACTGTTCGCACTTCTTGTACTCGGTGAAGTAGATGTCGTGCTTGGTGAAGCTGCGGCCCGGGTACTTGGAGGTGGCGCCCGGGACGAACTCGTAACTACGGGGGTGTTCGTCCTTGTTCTTGCCGGCCGTGCTGACGACGCGCCACCAGCGCATGTTCTTGGCGTCGCCCGCGAGTTCCTTGGTGACCTTGGTGCGGGTGGTCTTGTTGCGCGGGGCCTCGCCGCCCGCGGCCGGCGGGCTGACCACGGAGTCGTACTGCTCGACCTTGCTCTTGGAGCTGCCGTCGAGGCCGAAGTTGAGCCGCCAGAAGACGTTGTGGCTGTGGCTGGTGGCGTAGGACTTGGCGCCCTTGCCTATCGGCCAGCCGCGGCCGTCACCGGCGTCGTAGTCGGCGGGCGAGAGGCTGCCGGTGGCGCCGACGTTCATGTTGATCGTGCCGTCGTCCTGGAAGCGCCACTCGGTCATGTACTCGTACCAGCCGACCTGGTTGACCGTGTAGACGAGCAGGTCCTTGCCCTGCTCCTGCCAGACCTTGCCCGCCGTGTCGCCCTGCATGCGGTAGGCGTGACCGCGCGAACGGGTCGTGGCGCACAGGCCCTTGACGTTCGGGTGCTCCGGGTCCCAGGCGTCCGGGACCTTGACGGTCTTGATGGTGCCACCGGGGCACTCACCGGGGGCCATCTCCATCAGGCCCTGTCCGAAGCCGAAGCCCGTGAGGTCGTCGTACTCGACCGAGCCGTCGTCGTAGGGGACGTGGATCTGGGCGAGCTTGGCGCTCGTCAGGACCCGTATCGGCTTGGTCTCGCCCTTGGGCTGGTACGAGACGTTCTCCAGGACGAGCCCGGCCTCGCTCTCGTAGTGCCAGCACATCGTCCAGGTGGTGCCGGTGGAGAGCTTCTGCTCGATCTTGTACGCCGCGCTGCAGTCGGCGGCGGCAGCGGCCGCGGGGGCGTCTCTGGTCTCGGCGACGGCCGGTCCCGCGGCCGTCGTGACGCCGGCGGTCAGGGCGACCACCGAGAGGCCCACCGCCGTCCGCCGGCGGGCGCGGCTGGTTTTGTTCACGCGCATGAAGAAATGACTCCCTTGCACAGGCAGGAAAGTGGGAAAGGTGAAGTGAGATCGACGAAGTCGACTGTCTCGACGGAGGGAGGCCGGTGGACCGGGAAGACTCAGCCGACCTTGGCGACCTTGCGGGCGCTCAGGTCGACCACCAGGTCACGGCTGTCGATCCAGGACCCGTTCCTGACCTTCACGAAGAGGCGCGTGCAGCGGTGCTTGCCGCAGTCGGCGAGGGCCGCGGGCGCGCCGGGGCCCGCCCGGAAGACCATGCTGTTGAGCATCAGCTGGTCGGCAGTGGTCAGCTCCTTGCCGGTCGCGTCCTTGTAGTCGGCCCGCAGTCCGGCGCCCAGCCGGTCGGCGATCAGGAGCCGCGCGGCCTCGACGGTCTCGGCACGGCTGAGCGGCGGCTGGACGCCCTTCTGGGTGTCGGTCGACTCGACCTTGCCCGTGTCCAGGTTCACCGTCCTGGTGACGAGCGAGTCGTCCTTGTAGTCGTAGAACGACACCGCGGCGCGCCGCGGCGCGTTCGGGTCGTCCAGTTCACCCACCTCGGGCTCGGAGAGGTCGACGGTGATCCGCTGCGGCCCCTTGTCGCCCTCGACGTTCTCGCTGCTGCGGGAGAGCCCGCGGTCCAGGGCGAGCTGCTCGACCCGCGCGGTCTCGTCGTCGGTGAGCGGGTCGCGCCCCTTGCCCCGGTCGCCCTCGGCGGGGGCCTGCTCCACGACGCCCGGCCGCACGGCGCCCTGCCCCTGGCCCTGGCCCTGCTGCTGGGCCTGGCCCGCCGTCTGCGCGGTCCGCCCCGTTCCCTGACCGCCGGAGTCGTCCGCACCCGCCGAGCCCGGCAGGGTGATGCCGACCATCACGGCGGTTCCGGCGACCGCTATGGCCGCACCCGCCACCACCTTGCCCAGATGGCGGTGCACTATTGTGCGCACATTTCCCCCTACTCCCCCTGTATCTCTAGGAGTCGATCGAGTCCCACTGGTTCGGCATACCGCGTATGCACTGGTCGACCGGTAAGAGGGAGGTAAGTCCTAGGTGGTTCCATCAGTTTCGGGGACACTCGGGCGGGAGTCGCCCTCTGCGACGTCGCACAACTGGAAGAGTTGCATCCATGCAGGTCTGGCCTGGACAGGCGTACCCACTCGGTGCCACGTACGACGGCGCCGGCACGAATTTCGCGGTCTTCTCGGAGGCCGCGGACCGGATCGAGCTGTGTCTGCTGCACGACGACGGCTCGGAAACGGCGATAGAGCTGCGCGAGACCGACGCGTTCGTCCGGCACGCGTACCTGCCCGGCGTGATGCCGGGCCAGCGGTACGGCTTCCGCGTGCACGGTCCCTACGAGCCGGAGCGGGGGCAGCGCTGCAATTCGGCGAAGCTGCTGCTCGACCCGTACGCGAAGGCCATAAGCGGCAGCATCGACTGGGGCGAGGAGGTGTACGGCTATCACTTCGGGTCGCCCGGCAAGCGCAATGACCTGGACTCGGCGCCCCACACGATGAGCTCCGTGGTCGTCAATCCCTACTTCGACTGGGGCGACGACCGCCTCCCGCGCACCGAGTACCACCACACGGTGCTCTACGAGGCCCATGTGAAGGGTCTGACGATGCTGCATCCGGGGCTGCCGGACGAGCTGCGCGGCACGTACGCGGCGCTCGCCCACCCGGCCGTCATCGAACACCTGACCGAACTGGGCGTCACGGCCCTCGAACTGATGCCCGTTCACCAGTTCGTGAACGACCACCGTCTGGTCGACATGGGCCTCAACAACTACTGGGGCTACAACACGATCGGCTTCTTCGCCCCCCACAACGCGTACGCGTCCTGGGGCGACCGCGGACAGCAGGTCCTGGAGTTCAAGTCGGCCGTCCGCGCGCTGCACGAGGCGGGCATCGAGGTCATCCTGGACGTGGTCTACAACCACACGGCCGAGGGCAACCACCTGGGCCCGACGCTGTCCTTCAAGGGCCTCGACAACGCCTCGTACTACCGCCTCACCGACGATCCCACCTACTACATGGACACCACGGGCACGGGCAACTCGCTGCTCATGCGCTCCCCGCACGTGCTCCAGCTGATCATGGACTCGCTGCGGTACTGGGTCACCGAGATGCACGTCGACGGGTTCCGCTTCGATCTGGCGGCGACCCTGGCCCGGCAGTTCCACGAGGTGGACCGGCTGTCGTCGTTCTTCGACCTGGTCCAGCAGGACCCGGTGGTCTCCCAGGTGAAGCTGATCGCCGAGCCCTGGGACGTCGGCGAGGGCGGCTACCAGGTGGGCAACTTCCCGCCGCTGTGGACCGAGTGGAACGGAAAGTACCGCGACACCGTACGGGACATGTGGCGGGGCGAGCCGCAGACGCTCGCCGAGTTCGCGTCCCGCCTGACGGGGTCCTCGGACCTCTACCAGGACGACGGGCGCCGCCCGCTGGCCTCCATCAACTTCGTCACCTGCCACGACGGCTTCACGATGCACGACCTGGTGTCGTACAACGAGAAGCACAACGACGCGAACGGCGAGGACAACCGCGACGGCGAGAGCCACAACCGGTCGTGGAACTGCGGGGCCGAGGGCGACACCGACGACCCCGCCGTACTGGAGCTGCGTGGGCGTCAGATGCGCAACTTCACCGCGACGCTGCTGCTCTCGCAGGGCGTGCCGATGCTCAGCCACGGCGACGAGTTCGCGCGCACGCAGCACGGCAACAACAACGCGTACTGCCAGGACACGGAGCTGTCCTGGGTGCCGTGGCCCGAGGACGGCAGCGAGTTGCTGGAGTTCACGCGGGCGATGGTGTGGCTGCGGCGCGAGCATCCGGTGTTCCGGCGGCGGCGGTTCTTCCACGGGCGGCCCGTGGAGGGCACCCACGACGACCTGTCGGACATCGCCTGGTTCACCCCGGCCGGTGAGGAGATGACCCAGGACGACTGGGACTCCACGCAGGCGCGGGCGCTGTCGGTGTTCCTCAACGGCAACGCCATCTCGGAGCCGGGGCCCCGCGGGGAGCGGATCACCGACGACTCGTTCCTGATGCTGTTCAACGCCTCGCCGAAGACGCTGGAGTTCGTGGTGCCGGTCAATCACGGGCGGCAGTGGCAGGTGATCGTGGACACGGGCCGGTCCGCGGGGGTAGCGCCCGGGACCGGGGCGAAGGTGAAGGCGGGCGACCGGGTGCCGCTGATCGACCACAGCATGGTCGTGCTCCAGCGCCCGGCGTAGCACCCGCCAAAGATCAAAGGACTGCGCCGTTCCCGCGCCCCCACCAGGGGCGCGGGGAACGGCGCAATCGTTTAGGGGCGCGGGGAACTGCGCAGTCTTTTAGGGGCGCGGGGAACTGCGCGAACGGCCCTGCCGGGCTCGCAGGGGGAAACGTGACACGAAAGCACGCGAGCCGGGTACGTAAGTCTGCATGACATCTGCCGCGCCCACCGCCACCTACCGCCTGCAGCTCCAGCCGGAGTTCCCGTTCGGCGCGGCCGAGGCGGCCGTGCCGTACCTGGCCTCGCTCGGCGTCTCGCATCTGCACCTGTCCCCCGTCCTGGAGGCCGTCCCCGGCTCGGGGCACGGCTACGACGTCGTGGACCCCGCGCGTGTGCGCGAGGAACTCGGCGGCGAGCAGGGCCTGCGCGCCCTCTCCCGTACCGCCCGCGAACACGGCCTCGGGCTCGTTCTCGACATCGTGCCGAACCACATGGCCATGTCCCCCCGCCACAACCACCCCCTGTGGGAGGTGCTGCGTGAGGGCCCCGACTCGCCGTACGCGCGCTGGTTCGACATCGACTGGGACGCCCAGGGCGGACGCGTCCTGCTGCCGGTGCTCGGGCAGGCTGTCGGCGCGGAGAGCGGCGACCTGGTGGTCGACGGGGACGTGCTGCGCTACCACGACCACGCGTTCCCGCTGCGGGCCGGCACGGAGAAGCTGCCGCTGCCGGAGCTGCTGGACGCCCAGTGGTACCGGCTCGCGTGGTGGCGCCTGGCCCGTACCGAGCTGAACTACCGGCGGTTCTTCAGCATCTCGGAGCTGATCGGGGTACGGGTCGAGGACCCGGAGGTCTTCGACGCGACCCACGGCAAGATCCTCCAGCTCCTCGACGAGGGGGTCGTCGACGGACTGCGGATCGACCACCCGGACGGCCTCGCCGACCCGGACGCGTATCTGCGGCGTCTGCACGAGGCGACGGGCGGGCGCTGGACCGTGGTGGAGAAGATCCTCGCGGACGGCGAGCCGCTGCCCGCCGCCTGGCCGGTCGCGGGCACCACCGGCTACGACGCGCTGCGGCACGTCGACGGCGTCCTCACGGACCCGGCGGGCGCCGGGGAACTCCTCGGCCAGTACCGGCGGTTCGCGGCCCCCCAGGCCGACCGCGGGGGCGTCTGGGAGGAGACCGTGCGGCGGGCCGCGTACAAGGTGGTCCATCACGAGCTGGCCGCCGAGGTCGACCGGCTCACCCGCGAGGCGGACCGGCTGTGCCGCACGTCCGCGGACCCCGTGCTGCGCGACCGCGCCCCCTGGGCCCTGCGCACCGCGCTGCGGGAACTCCTCGTCCGCCTGGAGGTCTACCGGCCGTACACCTCCGGGGACGCCGCTTCGGTCGTCACCGAGGAGGCCGCCCAGGAGGCGAAGCAGGCCTTCAAGGTGCCCGAGGAGGCCCAGGTCGTCGATCTCGTACGGGATCTGGTGCTCGGCCGGATCGGCGAGGGCCCCGGGTTCGCGGCGTTCCGGGCCCGGTTCGCGCAGCTCGCGTCGGCGCTGCGGGCCAAGTCCGTGGAGGACACGGCGTTCTACCGGTACGTACCGCTGCTGTCGGCGACCGAGGTGGGCGGCGAGCCGGGGGCGCCCGCGGTGTCCCCGGAGGACTTCCACGCGTACTGCGCGCGCGTACAGCGCGACTGGCCGGTGACCGGTACCGCGCTGTCCACCCACGACACGAAGCGCAGCGCCGACGTACGGGCCGCGATCTCCGTACTCACCCAGGCCCCCGCGCGCTGGGCCGACCTGCTCGCCGAGGTGACCGGGCGCACGGCCGCCGAGGGCGTGGCCGCGCCGGATCCGCAGGTGGCCTGGGCCGCCTGGCAGACCGCCGTCGGGCTCGGCCCCGCGGACGGCGAACGGCTGCGGGGCGCCCTGCTCAAGCACATCAGGGAGGCGGGCCTCGGCACGGCGTGGACCGAACAGGATCCCGCGTACGAGGAGGCCGTGGCGGACTTCCTGAAGGCGGGCCCGTGCGGGGCGCCCGGGCAGCGCGTCGCCGAGTTCAGGCGGTCGCTCGCGCCGTACGTGCGGGCGAACGTCCTCGGGGCCGCCCTGGTCCACCTGACGATGCCCGGGGTGCCGGACCTGTACCAGGGCACGGAGGCCGAGTACCTGGCCCTGGTGGACCCGGACAACCGGCGGCCCGCGCACTTCCCTCCCGAGGACCTGAGTGACCTGTCCGCCGAGAAGGCCGCGCTCACCGCGGCGGCCCTGCGGCTGCGAAGGCGGCGGCCCACGGTGTTCGGCGACTCCGCCGCGTACGAGCCGCTGCCCGCCCGCGGGCCCGGAGCCGCGCACTGTCTGGCCTTCGCGCGCTCCGGAGAGGTCGTCACGGCCGTCACCCGGCTGTCGCTGCGCCTGGAGGAGGAGGGCGGCTGGCGGGACACCGAGCTGCCGCTGCCCGCGGGGCGCTGGACCGATCTGCTCGCGCCCGGAAGCGAGTTCACCGGGCACGCACGCGTGGAGGCGCTTTTCGGCCGGTCGCCCGTGGTGCTGCTGGAGCGGGTGAGCGACGACGCGGTGATCGGCGGGTGAGGCGGGTCATGGGCGGCTCCGGGGCGCGGGCGCGGGCCGCGTCCGGCGTCCGGGGTGGCGTCGGCGCCCCGGGCACCCGTAAGTGCTGCTGGGCGCTCCCCGGAGGCGCCCCCGCACGTACTTGACAGTTCATCCAGTCCGTGGAGTACTGCGGATTGCGACGCCGGGCGGACCTAGTCGGGGGTGAGTCTCCTGCCGGAGCTGCGCTACCCCAGTGTGACCGAACTCGAACGCTCCGCGCGGGCTCTGGCCGCCCATCGGCCGGGCCTGTGCGCTCTCCGGCGGGTCGGCGCCTCACGCGCCGGCCGGCCGATATGTCTGCTGTCCGTGGGCCACGCCGAGCGCGCGGTGCTGATCGTCGCGGGCGCCCACGCGAACGAGCCCGTGGGCGGTGCCACCCTGCTGGCGCTGGCCGAACGGGTCGTGCGCGAGCGGCGGCTGCGGGACGACACCTCCTGGCACTTCCTGCTCTGCGCGGACCCCGACGGCGCCGGTCTCCATGTCACCCCGGCGCCGCGCACCCTGCTCGACTACCACCTCGGTTTCTTCCGCCCCGCCGGGCCCGAGCAGCCCGAGTGGTCGCCGTCGGTGCTGCCGCCCGACCGGCTGCCGCCCGAGACGCTGGCCCTCGTCCGCGTCATCGACCAACTGCGCCCCTACCTCCAGGTGACGCTCCACGGCACCGACCTCGGCGGCAGCTGGGTGCAGCTCACCCAGGACATCCCGGGCCTTGCCGAGCCGTTCGGCAAGTCCGCGGCGGAGCTGAACATCCCGGTCGAGACGGGCGCCTCGGACGCCGCCGGCTGGCCGGCCTCCGGACCCGGGGTGCATGTGATGCCCGCGCCCGGCACGGACCCGGCGCATCTGAGCATGCCGGACGACGCGCGGGAGAGCACCTGGTACCGCGCCCACCTGTACGGCGGCCGGACCGCGGTCGTCGAGGTGCCGATGTGGGCGAGCGACCTGGTGGACGATCCCACCCCCCATCCCGCGCCCGCGGCGGCGATGGGCCGCCTGGCACGCCGGCTCCTCCAGGACACCCGCCAGGTCGAGAGCGTCCTCACCGACGCGCTGCCGCGCCTGCCCGGCCCCGCCGGGCCACTGCTGCGGGCCGCCCGGTGGGCGCTGGAGCTGGTTCCCGGCCTGGCCGGCGACTGGCTCCGGCCGCCGCCTGCGGACACCACGATGGCGCACGTGGGCAGCGTGGACGCGTTCGGCCGACGGCTCCCGCTGCGGGCCGCGTCGATGCTCCTGCGGGTCCTGCGGGAGACCGACGACCGTGCCGCGCCCGCCCTGGAACACCTCGTCGGTTCCTGGAGCGACGCCTTCGCCGAACGCTTCCGGGCGCGCTGGGTGCCTCTGGAGCATCAGGTCGAGCACCAGAGCCGCACGGTGCTGGCCGCGGCACGGCACGCCCGCGACGCGGCGCCCTGAGGCTCCCCCGGCCGGATGTCAGTGCGGCAGGGCGAACACCGCCCCCGTCCGCGCCGCCATCACACAGGAGTTGGCGAACGTCTCCTCGTACGTGATCGCGTGGCCGCCCCACTCGCCGCGCGCGGAGACGGACACCGGCGCGTAGACCATCGGACAGAAGGTCTCCTTGAGCGGGATCCGGCCGACGTCGCCCTGCGCGGCCCGCAGTTCCTCGCAGGCGCGCACGGCCTGCTCGTGTCCCTGGGGCGGATCGCAGAGCAGCAGCGTGCCGCGGAGGTCGCCGGAGCGGGGCTCGCCGCGGGCGACCGTCACATAGAGCCAGTCGCCCGCGGGCGACGCGGGGAGCGCCGCCGCCCGGGCCGGCACCGGGCCCGCCACGAGGAGTGCGCAGGCGGCCAGCAGGAAGGCCCGTACCGCCGTGGTCGCTTTCTGGTTGTTCGTCATTGCCTGTGCATCGGCACGCGGGGGCTCCTGGCCCACCCCGACTCACTCGAACGGCACTTCGGCCCTCGTCACGGGCGCCGGTACGGGACCGGGTACGAGCCCCGGTACGGGACCCCGGTGCCGGGCCAGGTCGAACGCGGCGAGCACCACCCGCGCCTGGTACTCGGCCTGCCGCGCGACCGGGATCCAGCGCGCCCCGTGACCGTCGTGGTAGTCCGCGCACCAGCCGTCGATGAGCCGGTCGAGGTCGGCCGCCGCGCCGTACGGATCCTGTCCCGCGGCGGTCGCCAGCTGGTGCAGCAGCCCCGCCGTGCGCAGCGCTATCCGGCGGGCGGAGATGCGCAGCGCGGTCAGCCCGGACGTGGTGAGCGGCGGCAGCGGGCGGACGGCGCCGGCGGCGTCCGTACCCGGGCCAGTGTCGGGGTCCCAGGAGTCGGCGAGGCCGGGGCAGACCAGTACGTAGTCGTCGACGGGCGCGAGGAGCCGGTCCACGTCCCCGGCCGCGCGCCCCGCCGTGCCCAGGTGGGGGCGGATCCGGGCCAGCAGTTCCTGGAGCAGGACCGTGTCGTGGCGCAGGGTCCGCGCGACGTCCCGCAGCGCGCTCTCGCTGTCGGCGGGCGCCGAGGGGTCCTGCACGGCCGCCACGCCCCACATGGGCGCCTCGACGACCGCGGTCACCGTTCCGTACGGATGCGGGTGGAACCAGGTGGACTCGACGGCCGCCTCCGTGATGGCCGCGGCGAGGTCGCCGCGCGTCGGGGGCGGAATGCGGTAGACCGCCGGGCCCAGGACGGGCCAGTACAGCGTGTCGTACGGGGCGAGTTCGAGGGGGATGTCCAGGCGGGTCGCGATGTGCGTGAGCCGGGGTGCCATGCCGGGCAGGTCGCGCGTCAGCTCGACGAAGCCGCCGCCCACGTCGACGCCGTGCAGGGAGCACTGGAAGAAGGGCCGCAGCTCGTCCTGGAGGGCGAGCAGGGCGCGGGTCTCCGGCAGCGCGGCCCCCGCGGCGCCGTCGGGCAGCCATTCCGGCTGTTCCATGAAGCCGGGGCGGAAGAAGTTCCGGAAGTGGTGGCCGAGCGTGTACGGGCCCGCCAGCCAGCCCTCGTTGCGGCGGGAGCCGTCGGGGTCCAGGCACAGCAGGAGGTTCCAGGTCACGTCGGCGCCGTCGCACAGCCGGGGGTCGGCCAGGGCCCGTTCGGCCAGCCGCAGGACGGTGGCGCCGCCCACCGGTTCGTTGGCGTGGGGGCCCGCGACGACGAGGACCTGGCGACTGCCGTGTCCGACGGACAGCAGCCGCAGCGGAAGTCCGGCCCGGGAGGTGCCGACCTGGCGCAGGCGGGCGTCCCGTGGACGGCGTTCCACGAGCGCGGCGGCCCGGACGGCCAGTTCGTCGACGGAGGGGTAGCGGAGGAGTGGCGGCAGGGTCTTACCTCCGCAACGAGTTACCACCGGTTCACTTGATGTGCATGGTGTACGCACAGTGAGTCACGGCGGCGGAGGTGGCGTCAACACCGGTGCACGATAGAAATATGCACGCGCGTCGGGCTTGTTCGGGCCACGTTCGGCGGAGGGGGCGGTTCCGCCCGCCGGTTCAGTCCGCCGGTTCGGCCTTCCGGTTTGCCCGCCGGTCCCGCCGGTCCCGTCGGTCTAGTCCGCCGCCAGCCGGAAGACCATCCGGCCGAAACTGACCTGGTCGCCGACCTGCACGACGGCGGCGCCGATCACCCGCCGCCCGTTGACGGCCGTGCCGTTGGTCGAACCGAGGTCGCGCAGCACCCACAGGCCGCCCTGGCGGGTCAGTTCGGCGTGCACGCGCGACACCGTCTCGTGGCTGAGCCGCAGACCGCTGGCCGGGTCACGGCCTATCCGCAGCGGGTACCGGTTCTCGGGCCGGGGCAGCAGCAGCTTGGGCAGCCGCTCGGCCTGCCAGGCCCGGCGCAGCCGCACGGTGAAACCGGAGACCGCCTCGACCGTGCCGAACAGCAGCCGCGACAGCCGGTTCTCGGTGCGCAGATCGGCGGTGAGCGCGGCGAGTTCGTCCGAGGTGCGGGCGGCGAACGCGAGCTCCATCCGCAGGAGGAACGTGTCGTGCGAGAGCCTTCCCAGGGCGGCGCCCTCCCGCAGCGCCTTGAGCGTCCTGTCCCGCTCGGCGTCCGACAGCCGCGCGGGAGCGGGATAGGTGTGGAACTCGGAGGACGACGTCACGCTGCCGATTGTCTGGCAGCGCGGCCGGAGTGTCCAGAAAACACAGCACTTCAGGGCGGTACGCACGCTCCGTACGGCCGTTTTCCGTCGCCGGATCAGGAGGATCGTCGTCCGATCGAGCGGATCCGAAGGTGAATTGATCTCGTTTGACGCACCATGGGACCGGCGAGGTCACGGTGAGCAGACGAGGGAGAACCGTCCGTGCAGTTCGAGGTGTGGGCACCACAGGCCGACCGCATGACGCTCCACTGCGCGGGCTCCACGCGCGCGTTGGAGCCCGATCCGCAGCGCCCGGGGTGGTGGACGGGCGAGGCCGAGGCGCAGGACGGCACGCGGTACGGGTTCGCGGTGGACGACGGTCCGGTGCTGCCGGATCCGCGTTCGTACCGGCAGCCGGACGGCCCGGACGGGCTGAGCGCGGTCGTCGACCAGGAGCGGTACGCCTGGCGCGCCGAGTGGGCGGGCCGCGGGCTGCCGGGCGCCGTGCTGTACGAGCTGCACGTGGGCACGTACACCCGTGAGGGCACGCTGGACGCGGCGGCGGAGCGGCTCGGGCACCTGGTGGAACTGGGGGTGACGCACGTCGAGTTGATGCCGCTGTGCCCGTTCCCGGGGCGGCACGGCTGGGGGTACGAGGGGGTCTCGCTGTGGGCCGTGCACGAGCCGTACGGCGGTCCTGAGGCGCTGAAGCGTTTCGTCGACCGGGCGCACGAGCTGGGTCTGGGTGTCGTCCTGGACGTCGTGCACAACCACCTGGGGCCGTCCGGCAACTATCTGCCCGCCTTCGGGCCGTACTTCACGGACACGCACCACACTCCCTGGGGTTCGGCCGTGAACCTGGACGCGCCCGGTTCGGACGAGGTGCGCGCGTTCCTGCTGGGCAGCGCGCTCTCCTGGCTGCGCGACTACCGGATCGACGGGCTGCGTCTGGACGCGGTGCACGCGCTGTACGACACCCGCGCGTGCCACTTCCTGGAGGAGCTGTCGGCCGCCGTGGACGGACTCTCCGAGGAAGTGGGCCGGCCGCTGTTCCTCGTCGCCGAGTCCGACCTGGGCGACCCGCGGCTGATCACACCCCGCAAGGAGAACGGGCTCGGGCTGCACGCGCAGTGGAACGACGACTTCCACCACGCGCTGCACACCGCGCTGACCGGTGAGACACAGGGCTACTACGCGGACTTCGGCCGGGCCCCGCTCGCGGCGGTCGCCAAGACGCTGACGGCGGGCTACTTCCACGACGGCACGTACTCCAGCTTCCGGGGCAGGCGGCACGGCCGTCCGCTCGACCGCACGCGGGTCGCGGGGCACCGGCTGCTCGGTTACTCGCAGACCCACGACCAGATCGGCAACCGCGCCCTGGGCGACCGGCTCGCGGCGTCCCTCTCCCCCGGGCTGCTGGCCTGCGCGGCGGCGCTGACCCTCACCGGGCCGTTCACGCCGATGCTGTTCATGGGCGAGGAGTGGGCCGCGGGCACGCCCTGGCAGTTCTTCACGGACCACACGGACCCCGAGCTGGCGGAGGCCGTACGGCGCGGCAGGCGGCGGGAGTTCGGCTCGCACGGGTGGGCCGAGGAGGACATCCCGGACCCGCAGGACCCCGCCACCCGGGACCGGTCCTGTCTGGACTGGTCCGAGCCGGAGAAGGGGGTGCACGCGCGTGTGCTCGCCTGGTACCGCGAGCTGATCGCGCTCCGGCACGCGCAGGCCGACCTCACGGATCCCGACCTCGCGGACGTCAAGGTCGCGTTCGACGAGAACGCCCGCTGGCTCGCCTTCCGGCGGGGGGATGTGCGGGTGGTGGTGAACCTCGGCGAGGAGCGCGCGGCGATTCCTCTCGGCGCCCGGCAGTCACGCGTGCTGGCGGCGTGGGAGCCGGTGGAACTCCCGGGGGAGGACGGGTTGTTGGGCCTGCCCGGGGAGTCGTGCGTGGTGCTGCTACAGGGGTGACGGTCCGCTCCGCGGGGGGTGCCGGTGCTTTGTGGGCGGGCCCGGTGGGGGCTGGCCGCGCAGTTCCCCGCGCCCCTTAAAAGCAAAAGACTGCGCAGTTCCCCGCGCCCCTAAAAGGGGCGCGGGGAACTGCGCGAACGGCTCCCACCGGAGCCGCCCGGGCGGAATGCGCCGCGCTCCGCATCCCGGGGCCGTGGCCCCTCAGGGGCGCGGGGAACTGCGCGAACGGCTCCCACCGGGGCCGCGGGGGTAACTACGCGTCGTCTGTTACTCGTTCCAGGAGGATTGGTTCCCAGGAGCGGGAGAGTTGCGTGCGCAGCAGCGGCAGCGGGCCGTCGGAGCGGTCTCGGAGGCGGTCCGCGAGGCGCGTCAGCGTGTCGCAGCGGGCGAGCCACAGACCGCGCAGACAGGGCCGGGCCCCGTACCCCGCCAGGGTCGCCGCCCGGACCGCCGCGGGCGCGCCGACCGCCAGGGCGAGGCCCGCGATGTCCTCGGTCGGATCGCCGAGCACGGCGTCGGTCCAGTCGAGGACCCCACGGACGCGCCCGTCACCGCTCACCACGAGGTGCTCCCCCTTGAGGTCGTGGTGGACGAGGAACGCCGCGCCCGGCTGCGGCGCGAGCTGGCCGACACCGGCCGCGGTGAGCTGCTGCAGCCGGGAGGGGTCGAACTCGTCGGCCGCGGCGAGCTCCTCGGCGGCGCGACCCGCGGCGGCACGCAGCGTTTCGAGGGACCGGGGCGTCACGCGGGGCACCCCGATCGACTCGGCCTGGTTCCCCGGCACCTCGCGCAGCCCGCTGAGCAGCCCCGCCAGATCGGCCTCCCCGACCGCGGAGACGTCCCGCCCCTCCCCGGACCCGCCGGGAATCAGCGTGTCGAGCGTGTACGCCAGCCCGCTCGCCCATTCCCCGTGGGCGACGCTCACCGGGACGCCGACGCCGACGTGGGGGCGTACCAGGTCACGCAGTCTCAGTTCGCGCCGCCGGCGCCGGGACGCCTCGCGGTCCGGGGCGAGCCGCAGCACATGACGCGCGCCCACGAACCAGGTGGAGTGCTCACCGCCCTCGGCGACGGGCGCGATCCGGGGCCCGCCGCTGTCCGGCGCGTCCGGGAGCAGGGAGCGGACGAGACGTCGCACGGTGTCCGCGGTGGGTGTCGCTGCCTGGGTCATGGTCGCGCCGTCCGCCGTTGAGGTCCGGTGGGGTCCGGGATACGGGAGGGGGACGTGTTCAGTTCACGACGGCCATCTCCCGGGGGGTGTCGTTGAGGCGGCGTCCGCCGTCCTCGGTGACCGTCACGATGTCCTCGATGCGTACTCCGAAGCGGCCCGGCAGATAGATGCCGGGCTCCACGGAGAAGCACATCCCGGGCACGAGCGGCTGCTCCTCGCCCTCGATCATGTACGGCGGTTCATGGGTGGTGACACCGATACCGTGCCCGGTGCGGTGGATGAATCGGTCGCCGTACCCGGCGTCGGTGATGTGGGCGCGGGCGACCCGGTCGACGTCCTGGCAGGCGATCCCGGGCCGCACCGCCTCGAACGCGGCCTGCTGGGCGGCGCGCACGATGTCGTGGACCCGCTGCTCCTCGGCGCTCGGCTCGCCGACGTGCACCGTACGGGAGGTGTCCGAGCCGTAGCCGTGCTTCAGTCCGCCGAAGTCGAGGACGACCGTGTCGCCGTGCCCGATGACGCGGGAGCCGGCCTCGTGGTGCGGGTTGGCGCCGTTCGGCCCCGACCCGACGACCGTGAAGTCCACCTGCTCGTGCCCGAAGTGCCGCAGCAGATCGGCGAGGTCCCCCGCGACGTCCGACTCGCGGCGGCCCGCGAAGGCGACCTTCAGGATCTCCTCGTACGTGTCGTCGGCGGCGGCGCCCGCGGCCGCCAGCCGCTCCAGTTCGGCGGCGTCCTTGACGGCCCGCAGCATCGGCAGTCCGTCGCTGAGGGAGACGTACGAGGTGCCGGGCAGCTCCCTCTGGAGGCCCAGCAGGTGCATCGCCCAGGCGTTGTCGCTGACACCGAACCGGCCCGAGGCGTCCAGGAGCGGGGCCGTGGTGGTGTACGGGTCCTTGCCGTCGGTCCAGTCGCGCAGCTTCAGCGCGGGCGCGCCCACGGCCTTCTCGGCGTCCGGGGCCTCCAGCGTGGGCACGACGAGCACGGGGTCCTGCCCGGGGGTGAGGACGAGCAGGGTGAGCCGCTCGGTGGCCGCGGGCGGCGCGTAGCCGGTGAGCCAGACGAGGTCGGGTCCGGGCGAGACGAGCACCCCGGCGAGCCCCGCCTCGTCGGCGGCCCGGGCGGCGCGCTCCATACGGGCCCGGTAGTCGTCGGCGGTGAAGGGCGCGGGCGTACCGGTCATCCGGTCCTCCGTGGGTCGGTCCGTGGGGTGGGCTGCGGGGCGAAGGGGGCTACGGGCAGCATCCTGCCCGGACAGCGGGGGTGGCGCGAGCCGATCGACGCCGCTTCTTTCGAAACCGCCGGCCGCCCGCCCGCCCCCAACCGCCCAGCCGTCAGCCACTAGCCCCCAGCCCTCAGCCGTCAGCTGTCCAGGGGGAGCCGACGGCCGGGATCGGCCGCGGGGTCAGAAGGCCTTGGCCGTGGCGGGCCGCCAGACACCGCCGAACGGCAGCTCCGGGAGTTGCCCCGGCACGAAGCCGTGGGCGCGGCGGGCCAGGTCGGCGGCTCCGTACCGCCGGCAGTCGTAGTGCCACTTCAGGATGCCGGCCATCCAGTTCTGCAGCTCCACGACATAACCCTCCATGACCTCGCGGGCCTCGGCAGAGAGGTCGAAGTCCTCGTACAGGACGGGGAACTCATGGGCGGCGACATGCTGGAACTGCCGCATGCGCTGGGTCATGAGGTCGTGGACGATGCCGAGCGCCTTCGGGTAGTCGCAGCCGAAGAAGTTCTGCACGACGAGGATCAGGTTGTGCACCTCGCCCTCGTACTCGATCTCCTTCTGGTACGAGAAGACGTCGTTGATGAGCATCCCGTAGTCGATCGCCGCGTTCTCCAGGGCCCGGACGGGGCCGCTGCGGTAGACCTCCGGCGGTACGGCGGGGCCGTGGCCCAGCCGGCACAGGCTCATGGTGAGGTCGGAGCCGAAGGTCGCGCGACGCATCTCCAGGTAGTCGACGGGGTCCGGGATGCGGTTCTGGAGCTGGTTGGACAGCTCCCACACCCAGCTCTCCGTCATGACCTCCACCGAGGCCCGCATGGTGCGGCGCGCGTCCGGCGTCATCGTGGCCGTCGTCCGCAGCCACAGATCGGCGAGGCCGCGCTCCATCGCGTTGGCCGGTGGCGGGATCTCCTCGCCCGCGACGGGCATGCAGGCGGACAGCCGCGCGGTGCACAGTTTCGCGGCGGCCAGATCCCTGCGGTTGCCGAACACCATCGGGTAGTAGTCGTCGCCGTACGTCCCCCACACGAGCCACTGCGCGCTGAGGTCCAGTGCCTCGGGGGTGCCGTCGGGATCGAGGCCGGCCGAGCACAGCGGCAGGTCGTAGGCGGCGAGCTTGTCCTCGTCCCAGACGCCCTCCTGGAGGATGCCCATGCTGTGCGCCCACGGGGTGATGCGCCGGCGGGCCCCGTCCAGATCGGCGTTGAGCCGGACCTCGAACGGCATGTAGAAGTCCGGGAGCCGCGACGGGCCCACCTTCTGGAACGGCACGTGCGTGTACGCGCGCAGCCGCTCGGCGCCGGCCGCGGCGAGCAGCGCCCCGACGTCGGCGGCGGAGGTGCCGGGGCCGGTGAGGCCCTTCAGGGGCGAGGTCTCCAGAGCCCCCGCGTTCATGTACCGGCTGGACCGCAGGTGCCACTCGTGGCCGCCCGACTGCCAGTCCTGCAACCCCTGCGTGTACGCGGTGACCGCCCGGACCTCGTCCGGTGTGAGGCCCTTCTCCAGGGCCAGCGCGGGCACTTCGGTGAGCGCCGTGTGGTCGAACTGGTACAGGCGTGAGGAGAGGACGTCGTTGACGGTGTCGGCGGCCTGCTGCGTCGTACAGCCGAAGAACGTCTCCAGGACGAGCACGCCGTTGCTGAGCTCACCCTCCTCCTCGACCTCCCGCTGGTACGAGAAGAGGTCGTTGCGCAGGTGGACCGCGTCGGAGAAGGTCTCCATCAGCACGCGCATCGGCCGTGAGCGGGCGACCTGCTCGGGAACCTCCGCCGTCGCGTACTCCACGAGCCCCGCCGACCAGGGGGCGCCGCCCACCTTGCGGCGCATCTCGATGTACTCGACGGGGTTCGCGATCCGCCCTTCGTTGATGTTGGACAGCTCCCACATCGACTCGTTGAGCAGATGCTCGGTGGACTCGGCGAAGCGTTTGCGCCAGCCCATGGACATCGAGGGGACCGTACGCGCCCACAGGTCGGCGAGGCCCGCCTCGACCGGGTTCTGCGGCTCCGGTACGGCGGTCGCGAGGTCGAGCGGCATGAAGAGCGGGAGGCGGTCCAGGTAGGCCTTGCCGCCGGCGCGGTCCTGGCTGCGTTTGAAGGTCTCCAGGAAGTGGTCGTCGAAGAAGAAGACCCACACGTACCAGTCGGTGATGAGGGAGAGGGCGGGGCCGTCGCACTCGGGGTGCGTGTACGCGCACAGCAGGCCGTAGTCGTGGGCGTCCAGGTCGGACTGCTCCCAGATACCGGAGCCTTCCAGCATGCCCATGCCGCGGGCCCACTGCGTGGTGTGGGCCCGGGCCTCGTCGACGTGCGGGTTCAGCCGTGCGGGGTACGGCGTGTAGAAGTGGGGGAGTTCGAACGGCTGCGTCATGGGCCGGGGCCTACCCGGGGGTGTGCGGGGGCATCCGTGCGGGGGTGGATGATCGCACCATCGCGTGAACGGATGAGTGAACGGGGCCCTGCCGGGGAAAGGGGGGCGTTTTTCCTCGCCCCCGCCGCCCCTACCCGTTCCCGTCACTGCCTCGGGGGCCAGCCCCCGAACCCCCGCTCCTCAAACGCCGGAGGGGCTGAGATGTCGCCGGACGGGCGTATGTCTTTCAGCCCGTCCGGCGTTTGAGGACAACGGGGGCGAGGGGGCGCAGCCCCCATGCGGGGACGATGGGGGTCCCCCCGCTCAAGCGAAGCCGAGAGTGGGGGAGGGTAGGGCGGCGGGGGCGGGAAACGCCCCGGTTCAGCCGCGTACCGCGTGCCCCACCTTCGCTCGCAGCGCGACGAACTCCGGCAACCCCCGCGTAGCGATCTGGTCCCGCTCGCCGGGCAGCACGACCGGCAGGTCGAGGACCACCCGGGACCCGGGACCCGCGGACAGCACGACCACCCGGTCCCCCACGTACACACTCTCGTCGATGTCATGCGTGACGAACACGATCGTCGTGCCCTCCCCCCGATGCACCTCCAGCAGCAGATCCTCCAGATCCTCCCGGGTCTGCGCGTCGAGCGAGCCGAAGGGCTCGTCCATGAGCAGCAGGGACGGCCGGCACACCAGCGCACGCGCGATGGCGACCCGCTGCTGCATACCGCCGGACAGCTGCCAGGGATACCGCCGTCCCGCACCGCGAAGCCCCACCCGTTCCAGCATCCGCTCGGCCTCGTCCCGCCGCTCGGGACGCCCGAGTCCCCGCCGCCGTAGAGGAAGCGCGACGTTCTCGCGGACCGGGAGCCAGGGGTAGAGCGACCGTCCGTAGTCCTGGAAGACGACGGCCAGCCGGTCCGGCACACCGGTGACGGGCGCCCCGTCGACGGACACGGTTCCCTCCCGGACCGGCAGCAGCCCGGCGACGGTACGCAGCAGCGTCGACTTGCCGCAGCCGGACGGCCCGACGACGCAGAGGAGTTGGCCGTCGGGCACGGTGAGCGTGATGTCGTGCAGGACGGAGTGATCGCCGTACCGCTGACCGAGGGAGTCGAGACGCAGCATGCGGGCCGGTCACCTGCCCCCATCGTCGGCGACGGCACCGAACGGACCGTCGTCCTGCAGATCCCTCATGCCCCTCACCCCGGCCTCCCCCTGCCCAGCAGTCGCTTCTCGACCGCCAGCAGGCCGGTGTTGAGTACGTGTCCGAGTGCGCCGAGCAGCACCAGTGCCGCCCAGACCGTGAGCAGGTCCGAGCGGGACTGGGCGTCGGTGAGTGTGAAGCCGATGCCGTTGGCCGTGCCCGGCAGCAGCTCCGAGAAGACCATGAGGACGAGGCAGAGCGAAAGACTCAGGCGCAGGCCGGCGAAGATGCGGGGCAGCGCCGAGGGCAGGAAGAGGAAACGGAGCCGTTCGGTCTTGGTCAGGCGCAGCACCTCGGCCACTTCGAGGCGCAGGGGGTCGGTGTTGCGGACGCCTTCCGCCGTGTTGATCAGGACGGGCCAGACGGCGCTGAAGACGATCGACGTGACCTGCATCCGGGTGCCGAGGTCGAGGAGTACGACGAAGACGGGGACCAGGGCCGGGGGTGGGACGGCCCGGGCGAACTGCAGGACCGGGTTGCACAGGGCGTGGGCCCGGCGGGAGCGGCCCAGGGCCGTGCCGAGGGCGATACCGGCGAGCGCGGCGAGGGCGAAACCCGTGGTCATGCGGGCGAGGCTGGGGAGGATGTTTTCGGTCGCGGCGGTGGTGAGGAAGGCGTGGGTGGGTGGGCCCGAGAACCACAGGGTGTGGGTGTGGCGGGCGATTTCGGTGGGTGGCGGGAAATAGACGCTGGCGTGGGTGTGGGTGGTGAGTTGCCAGGCGGCGACGGCGAGGCCGAGTACGGTCCAGCGCAGGAGCGCGCTGCGAGCGGCTGCCGCCGTCCTGCCCCGCTTCACCGGGCCGCCGCCGCGCGGGGGTTGTCGCCCCGATGTTCCGGCGTCCAAGGGAACAGTCGCCTCTCCCCCCACACCAGCACCATGTCAATGGCCAGCCCCAGCACCCCCGCCCACACCACCCCCGCCAGCACATCCCGCGTGCCGTCCGTCGCCAGGCCCGCCTGGGCGATGAAGATGCCGAGGCCCTCCCCGAACCCCGCGAGGATCTCCGTGGCGACGGCCAGGATGAGGGCGACGGCCGCGGAGATGCGTACGCCGGCGGCGATGAAGGGAGCCGTGGCGGGGAGTTCGACGCGCAGGAGGACCGACAGGCGGCCGAAGCCGAAGGCACGCAAGGTGTCCTTGGCGAGCGGGTCGGTCTCACCGAGGCCGTAGACGGTGTTGAAGAGGATCGGCCAGACCGAGGCGTACGTGATGAGCGCGACCTTCGTCTCCGTACCGGATCCCAGCAGCAGGGACACCAGCGGGATCAGCGCGACGGACGGCAGCGGACGCAGGAACTCGACGACGGCGCGCACGGCCTCGTCGACGACGGGCACGCTGCCGAGGAGCAGGCCCAGCGGTACGGCGATCGCGCAGGCGAGCCCGAGGCCGAGGGCCCAGGCGCGTACGGTGGCTCCGACCCCTGCCAGGAAGAGCGGGTCGCCCGCCAACTCCACGGCCCGAGCGAGCACTTCGGAGGCGGGCGGCAGGTACTCGCGCCGTACGAGACCCGCCCTGCCGACCGCCTCGCACAGGCCGAGGGCGAGCAGCACACCGAGCGCGCCGAGCAGCGGGTCCTGCCGGCGCCGCACGCGCTCCGCCGCACGGCCCGCTCCGCCTCCACCGCTCCCGCCGCGCCTCACTCGACCAGCAACGTTCCCGGATCGATCGTCTTCATCAACAGGCCCTGTTCCTGCATGAGTTCGGTGAGGCGGCGCAGCTCGGACGCGTCCGAGGTCACCGGGTAGGCCGGCAGCCGGATCGACTCGGCCTGACCGGCGGTGACCTTGGTGTACTCGGGCAGTTCCTCGCGGACGGCGTCCTGGTCCCGGGTGGCGATCTCGGCCGCCGCGGCGATCGCCCGCCGGAAGGCCGCCGCGGTCCTCGGGTTCTTGTCCGCGTAGTCGGCGGTGGTGACGTAGCCGCTGATCGGGATGTTCTCCACGGGGGCGGAGCCGCCGTCTACGAGGACGCGGGCGTTCAGCTGCTTCTGGATGGCGCTGTTGAAGGGCTCGACGGCGTGGACGGCGTCGACCTGCCCCTCCTCCAGGGCGACTCCCATCTGGGGGAAGGCGATCTGCCGGTACTCGGGGCGGCCCGCGCCCTGCCGGCCGAGGATCGCGTTCAGGGTCAGCGACTGGATGTTGTTGAGGATGTTGACGGCGACCTTCTTGCCCTTGAGGTCGGCGACGCCGCGGATGTCGGAGTCCTCGGGTACGAGCACGTCCATCATGTGGGGCGTGACGCGGGCCCCTTCGGAGAGGATGCGCAGGTCCAGGGTGCCCTTCTCATGGGCTTGCAGGAAGGTGACGTAGTTCGCGCCGGCGATCACGTCGACCTGGCCCTTCGACAGGGCGGGCAGTGCCTGGATGGACTGCTGGACGGGCTGGATGCGTACGTCCAGGCCCTCCTTCTCGAACAGCCCCCGGTCCCGCGCGAGATAGAGGGGCGCGTCGTCCGCCAGGGGCAGCGCGGCGACCGTGACACTCGACCGTTCGAGTCCCTTGCCGCCTCCGCCGCTCCCGCCGTCGTCGGAGCCGCCGCCGCACGCCACGACCGTCATCAGCAGGGCGACCGCGAAGGCGGTCAGCTTGCCCGTGCTTCCCGCACGAGAACGGTCTCGGGGCGTCGGCATGGGCGCATGATGACCGCTCGATTGACATGATCACTACACACCTTTGCGCCGTTCCCGAGCCGTGGGTTGACGATCCGATGACCTGCAACTTAGGTTTGCCTTACCTAAGTGGTTCTCGCCTCTGAAAGGCCAACTACCCATGAGATCCGCCCTGTTCTCCCGTGCTGCCCGGATCGCCGCCGTCGGAGCCACCGCCACCGCGCTGACGGTCGGGCTCGCCACCTCCGCCTCGGCCGCCACCGCGACGCGGTCCGTGACGGTGAGCGGTACGACGTACAACCTGTCACTGACCGCGCCCGACAGCCTGTCGGCCGCCGGGCAGAACGTCACCGTCTCCGGCAGCGGCTACAACACGCTCCAGGGTGTCTACGTCGGCCTGTGCGTGATCCCCGAGGGTGTCGAGCCGGGGAACCCGTCGACGTACACCTCCCGGCCGACCCCCTGCCTGGGCGGCGCCGACCAGTCCGGCACGACGGGCGCCTCGCACTGGGTGTCCGACCTCGGCGGCGGCACGGTCGCCAACAGTTCCGCCTACGGCTCCGGCGGCTCGTTCGCTGTCAGCGTGCACGTGAACCCGAACATCGCCGCCGGCAAGGTCTGCGGCACGGACGTCGACTGCGCGATCGTGACGCGCGCCGACCACACGGGCAGCAGCAACCGCTCGTACGACGTCTACCTCCCGGTCTCCTTCTCGTGACCGCGCCCTTCAGAACCCGGGGGCGGAGCGATGTGCTCCGCCCCCGGGCGGCGGGCACCCTGGCCGGCCTCACGGCGGTGGTCCTCTCCGTCGTCGCGGCCGGCACGCCCGCCGGCGCCGACGGCCCGCCCGCGACCGAGGGGTACGAGCGGACCGCCCGCCTCACGACCGTCGGCAAACCGCTCGACCTGCTCCTGCACCCCGAGTCGGGAAAGCTGTACGTCGGCTCCGACACCGTCGCCGGTACGCCGGACGGCAGCCTGGCCGGCGTCTACGCCGTCGACCCGGCCGCCGGGAACGTACTGAGCTGGGTGAGGACCTCTCCCGGGAGCACGGGCGCGCCCGCCCAACTGCCGGGCAAACGGCTCGCCGGACCGCTCTCCGGCGATGGTGTGCACTACCTCGTCGGGCTGCGCGGGATCGCCGCCGCCAAGGACGGGGCCGCGACGGGGAGCGGCGGCTGGCTCACCGGTACGTCGATCACGCAGGCCAGGTCCGGTACGAAAGCCGGCACGGTCGTGGTCGTACGCGGGACGAAACTGGAGGAGGTCGCCGTCGGCGAGACGTCGGTGACCGTGGAGCGCTCCCTCACCCTGCCGGCCACCGGCGGTCCGCTCGCCGTGGACACCGCGGCCGGGCAGATCTGGGTGACGGACAACACCAACGGAGTGCTGCGCAGGGTCGGTTCGGCCGACTTCGCGCCGGACGGCAAGGAGATCGCGCTCGGCACCGGAGCCGCGGTGTCCTTCCTGGAGTGGGACACCGGCCGCGGGGTGCTGTGGGCGGGGCGGGGCACCGTACTGGAGGCGTACGACATCGCCGCCGGGAAACTGGCCGCCTCCTTCGACGCGCGACCGGGCGACACCATCGCCGATGTCGCCGTGGACCCGCGCTCCGACCGGGCGTTCGCGGTGTGGCAGGACTGGGGCAACCCGCCGGAAGAGGGGGACGGCGTGGGGCGGCTCGCGGTGTACGACACGGCAACGCTCAAGGACCTCGACATGGGCGCCGAACTGCCGGGCGTCAACGGGCAGTTGGGCAGTTCGTCCGTCGCGGTGACACCGGGCGGCGACGCGGTGTTCGTGGGAAGTCCCTCGGACACCTCGCTGACCGTGTTCAGAGCGCCGGTCCCGCCGACGCCCTCGCCGACTCCGACTCCGACTCCGACACCGACCGACCCCGAGTCCCCGTCGCCGTCACCCGATCCGACACCCGGCGAGACGGACCCGGACCCGAGCGCCGGCCCGTCCGACTCAGATACCACGGTTCCCGTCGACGGTCCCGCGGACGACGGGACCGGCGCGGACGGCACGGCCGGCGGCGGCGACACGGGTGGCGGACCGGGCACGACCGGCGGCTCGGTGAGCGGTGGTTCGCTCGGCACCACCGTCGACGGCTCGCTCGCCTCGACCGGATCCGGCCTGCTCCTGCCCGCCGCCGCGGGCACCGCCGCCCTGCTCGCCGCCGGCACCGCCGCGATCCTGTGGCGCCGACGGACGAACGGACGACTGGTGCCCTAGCCGGACGGCCGCAGGGACCCACGCACGCACGCGCACGCACGCGGACGCCGACGCCGACGCCGACGCGGGAGGCTCAGCCCCCGGGAGACCGGCCCATCACCGGGCCGTGTCAGTGCTGTTGGGCCTTCTGCGGTGTGGCCTCGCTCGGCCGTACGACGACGAATCCCTCCCCCTGGAGCATCAACTGCACGGCCTCGCCCGAACCGCCGCGGATCATCGAGCCGATGGACTGCGAACGGTGCAGCGAGGTCTGGAGGTTGGCCGTCCAGCCGACGACCGCGTCCGTGTCGACGTACACCGGCCACTGCGGGGAGACCGGGATGACCAGCGGGTTGCCCTCGCAGACCAGACCGAGCCTGCCCTGTCCGGTGAAGACGCTGTTGAACAGTCCGCCGCCGGAGATGCCCGCGCCCTTCACCGTCTTGATGTCGTACGTCAACGTCGCGTCGAAGCACAGGATGTTGCGGCCGTTGACGGTGAAGACGTCACCGGGGTCGATGTCGATGATGAAGCAGTTCTGCGCCTCGTGCGCGAACCACGCCTCCCCCTGTCCGCGCACCGCCATGAGCGGCAGGCCCTCGCCGGTGACCGCGCGCTTGAGCATGCCGCCGACACCCTGGCCCTTGCGCTCGAACTGCAGGTTGCCGCGATAGGCGATCATCGCGCCCTGCCGGGCCAGCATCTCGCCGTTGACGGCGTACCTGATCGACTTGGCGTTCTGCACGCTCATGCCCGCGGTGGCGGCCGGCTGCACCATGTACTCGTTGGAAAACAGATCACCCTTCATCCGGGCATCCTGTCCCGTGGGGTGTCGGTTGCACCATCCCGCAGCGGGAGAAAAGGCGCCGCCGAAAGTATCGGGCCGCACGACGAAAGGCGGGGGCGGCCGACACCCGCTCGCGTCGGCCGCCCCCGCGGGGCCTTTCGGCCCCACCCTGTGGGGGGTGGTCCTCGGTGATCCTCGGTTCCCGGTCAGCCGTCCACCGGCCGTGCGCGGCGACCGTCCACGGTGTTACCCACGGTTCGGATGTGGCTCGTACGACGATAGGCGGCATGCCCGCCCCCCGATACGGGGAAAACCCTCGATCCATGGCCGGGACCCCTGGCGGACCCCTAGGGACTGCCCTCCGCGCCGCCGCCGCTCGCCGTCGCCCCGGTCAGGATCGCGCTCGCGACCACGTCGAAGAGGTGATCGGCGCGTGACGCCAGCGAGGGCTGGTCGCCGAGCCAGGCGAGGGCCGCGATCAGCGCGAACAGATCGGTGCCGTCGATGTCGCCGCGCGCCGCGCCCACGGCCTGGGCGCGGGTGAGGAGCCGCGCGCCGGCCGCGCGCAGGGTGACGCACGAGGCGTGGAGCGCGGACTCGGTGTCCTCGATGGCGGCCGTCATCAGCACGGTCACACCCCGGTACTCGGTGGTCCACCCGACGCAGTCGCGCAGCCACGACACGAGGGCGTCCTCGGGCGAGCCCGACGTTTCGAGGGCGTCCGCCTTCGCGGTCAGCTCGTCGAAGCTGGTGTGGAGCAGGGCTTCGAGCAGCGCCTCGCGGGTCGGGAAGTGCCGGAGCAGCGTCGCGAGCCCGACGTCGGCCCTGCGCGCGATGTCGCGCAGCGATACGTCGACGCCGTGCTCGGCGATGGCGGCGCCCGCCACGGCGAGCACATGGTCGCGGTTCTTCCTGGCGTCGGCCCGCACCTGTCCCCCTTGACTATCCGGATCAGTGGTCCATATATTCGGATCAGTGGTCCAGTTATGTGGATCGCTGGTCCGGATAAGTCTATCCCGCGGTGCGGACAGGAGAAAACGATGCCTACGGAGACGATGAGGGCGATCCGACTGCATGAGCACGGCGGCCCCGAGGTGCTGCGCTACGACGAGGTGCCGGTTCCCGAGCCGGGGCCGGGCGAGGTGCTCGTCCGCGTGCACGCGGTCGGCGTCAATCCGCCGGACTGGTATCTGCGCGGCGGACTGACCAGCGTGCCCGGGGAGCCGGACTCGACGATCAGCCTGCCGGTGATCCCGGGAACGGACGTCTCGGGCGTCGTCGAAGCCGTCGCCCCGGACGTCGACGGCCTCGCCGTGGGGGACGAGGTGTTCGGGCTGCTGCGGTTCCCCGGCTTCGACGGCAGCGCGTACGCCGAGTACGTGGCCGCCCGTGCGTCGGACCTCGCGCGCAAACCGGCCGGCGTCGACCATGTGCACGCCGCCGGGGCGCCCATGGCCGGGCTGACGGCATGGCAGTTCCTGATCGAGGTCGGTCACGATCATCCGTCGCCCTTCCAGGAGGCCCGGCATCGTCCGACGGCACTCGGCGTCGGCACGACCGTGCTCGTCAACGGCGCCGCGGGCGGTGTCGGGCACCTCGCGGTGCAGCTGGCGAAATGGAAGGGGGCGCAGGTCGTCGCGGTGGCGTCGGGCGGCCACGAGTCGTTCCTGAGCGGGCTCGGCGCCGATCGGTTCATCGACTACACGAGGAGTCGTCCCGAGGAACTCGTCCACGACGCCGACCTCGTGCTCGACACCGTCGGCGGTCCCCACAGCAGCCGTTTCCTGCGCACCCTCAAGCGCGGTGGGGCTCTCTTCCCGGTGTTCCTCGGCGAGTTCGACGACGAGGAGATCGCGAAGCTGGGCGTCACGGTCTCGACCGCTCAGGTCCGCTCGGACAGCGCACAGCTCGCCGAACTGGGCAGGCTCCTCGACGCGGGCACGGTGCGCGTCGCGATCGACAGCACGTTCGCCCTCGCGGACGCCCGGGCCGCACACGAACGCGCCGCCCGAGGACACATCCGCGGCAAGATCGTGCTCACGGTGGCCTAGGTGGATCCCGGCCCGGTGCCGAACGCCGGACGGAGCCCGGGAGTCGCGGTGGCCCTCAGACGCTCTCCGGAGCGCGGGCGTCGTCGTCGGCCGCGAGGAACTGGGTCGCGGCGAGTTCGGCGTACAGCGGGTCGCCCTCGACGAGTTCGCGGTGGGTGCCCACGGCCCGTACCCGCCCGGCGTCCATGACGACGATGCGATCGGCCATGGTGACGGTGGACAGCCGGTGGGCGACCACCAGGACCGTGGTCGTACGGGCGACATCGGCGACCGTGTCGCGCAGCGCGGCCTCGTTGACGGCGTCGAGCTGGCTGGTGGCCTCGTCGAGGAGCAGCAGCCGGGGCCGTCGCAGCAGGGCGCGGGCGATGGCGACGCGCTGGCGCTCGCCGCCGGAGAGCTTGGTGCCGCGGTGGCCGACGAGCGTGTCCACGCCCTTCGGCAGCTTCTCGACGAGGGTGTCGAGCCGGGTGGTCCTGAGCGCGCGGAGCAGTTCGTCGTCGTCGGCGTCGGGGTTGCCGAGCAGGAGGTTGTCGCGGAGGCTGCCGGAGAGGACGGGCGCGTCCTGTTCGACATAGCCGATGGCCGACCGGAGCCCGGAGACGTCCCAGTCGGTGAGGTCGCGGCCGTCCAGCGCGATGGTCCCCCGGTCGGGGTCGTAGAACCGCTCGATGAGCGAGAACACGGTGGTCTTGCCCGCGCCCGAAGGTCCCACGAAGGCGGTCATGCCGCGCGGGGGTACGGCGAAGGTCACGCCGTGGTGCACGTACGGCAGGTCCTCGGCGTACCGGAAGCGGACGTCGTCGAAGGCTATGGAGGCCGGTTCGGCGCCGGGGCCGGGCAGGGGCGCGGGCTCGCCGGTCGGTTCGGCGGGCAGCCGGCGCGCCTCCTCGATACGGGCCAGGGCGGCCGAGCCGGTCTGGTACTGGGCGACCGCTCCGACGACCTGCTGGATCGGCGACATCAAGTAGAAGACGTACAGCAGGAAGGCGACGAGTGTGCCGATGTCGACGGCGCCGGTCGCGACCCGCGCTCCGCCCACGGCGAGGACGGTGATGAACGCGATCTGCATCGAGAGTCCGGCCGTGTTCCCCGCCAGCGCCGACCACTTGGCGGCCCGGACGCTCTGCCGCCAGGACTCCTCGGCCGCCGCGTGCACGATCCGCTCCTCGCGGTGCTCGGCGCCGGAGGCCTTGATGGTCCGCAGCGCGCCCAGGGTCCGCTCCAGTGAGGCGCCCATCGCCCCGACCGCGTCCTGGGCCCGCCTGCTGGCCCGGTTGATGCGCGGCACGATCACGCCGATCACGGTGCCCGCGCCCAGGACCACACCCAGGGTGACGGCCGTCAGCACCGGGTCGACGAACCCCATCATCACCAGCGTGGCGAGCAGGGTGAGGCCGCCCGTGCCGAGCCCCACCAGCGAGTCGGTGGTGACCTCCCGCAGCAGGGTGGTGTCCGAGGTGATCCGGGCCATCAGGTCCCCGGGCTCGCTCTTGTCGACGGCGGATATCCGCAGCCGCAGCAGATGCGAGACGAGCCCCCGCCGCGCGCCGAGCACGACGGACTCGGCGGTGTACCGCAGCACGTACGAACCCAGCGCGCCGATCGCGGCGTTGGCGACGACGAGCGCCGACATGGCCAGCAGCGCGCCGGTGATGGCCCGGTCGTGCCCCAGGTCGTCGATCAGCGTCCTGGCCACCAGCGGCAGCGCGAGCCCGGCGGCCCCGGTGAGCAACGACAGCACGGCGCCGAGCAGCAGCGTCCAGCGGTACGGGCGTACATAGGCGAGGAGCAGCCGCCACGACGGTGTGGCTGCCGGGCCGGGCGGCTGGGACTGCGGCACGGTACTCCCCCTGGAACGGTCGGCTCCCTCTTCCCCGGTCCGCACTCGACCGACGTCTCACGCGGGGTGGTGAAGGCTTCGATGAAGTATCGCCGATGCCACTGACAGTGCTTCCTCCGACCTCGCCGGGCGGGCCCGGCGGGCTCTACGACGTCCGCTCGGCCCTCTGGCCGCCGGCGGCGGTCAGCCGCAGCACGCTGCCCTCGCCGTTCGCCGCGACGAGGAGGGTGCCGTCCGGGGCCACGGCGAGACCGGCGAACGCGCGGGGCGAGCCCGGCATGCCCTCGGCGAACAGCGCGGGGTCGGCGCGGGTGATGCCCGGCGGCAGACCGACCGGAAGGTTCTCGGCGTCGATCCGGCTCTCCCCCGTGCTGAGCGAGACCGCCCGCAGGCACCGGTCCCGCGTGTCCACCGTGAACAACTCGTCGCCGCGCACGGTGAGGCCCTGCGGCGCGCCCAGTCCCTCGGCCACGGTCACCGCCTCGCCGTCGTCGATCCGCAGCACCGCCCCGAGCCGGTCGTCGCTGACGAAACAGCGGCCCTCGGCGTCGAAGGCGACGTCCACGGGATGCCGTAGCCCTTCGGCCAGTACGTTCGTCGCGTCCGTGCCGTCGATGCGTACGACGCGGCCCGCGCCCGTCTCGGCGACCACGAGCGCCCCGTCGGGGGCGACCGCGATCCCGGTGGGCTCGTCGAGCCCCCGCACCCGTACGCGGGTGGTCCTGCGTACGGGGTCGTACGTGCGGATGTCGCCGTACTCGGAGGCGAAGTGCAGGAGTCCGTCGTCGGCCGTGATGCCGTGCACGAAGGTCTGGAGTTCCTGGGTGACCACCCCGCTGGAGTCGCCCTCCCCGGAGTTGCCCGGGCTCGCGAGGCGGTAGTGGTCGGCCGCGTACACCGTGCCCCGGAGGTCGACCGTGACCCCGAACGGACCGCTGAGGCCCCGGGGGACGATCTCCCGGGTGCGGCCGTCGTCGTGCATCTCGGTGACGCCGCCGCTGCCGAAGCTGGAGACGTACATACGGTTCTCCGCGTCGAAGGCCGCGTTGTCCAGCCCGACCACTCCGCTGACGACGACCGTACGCGCCCCGGTGGCCAGGTCGATCCGGGTCACGATGCCGGCCGGGCCGCGGGAGAGGACGACGAGGACGCCTCCCTTGTCGAAGCGGACCGCGACCGGGTCGTCGACGTGCTCGGCGAACAGTTCGGGCACGCCCCCGTCGGGCGGGATCCGCCAGACCTGGTTGCCGATCATGTGGGGGTAGTAGAGGAAGCCGTCCGGGCCGAGCTGCATCGCGTTGCCGAGGGCCAGTCCGCCGGTGAGGACGACCGGTTCGCCGCCGTCGGGGAAGAGTTCGAGCAGACGGCCGTTCATCCTCATCTCGTTGACGAAGAGCCGGTCGCCCACGCAGGTGATGCCGTTGGGCACCCGCACCTGGTCCGACACGAGGGTGTACGTGCCGTCGGGGGTACGCCGCCAGACGCGGCCCGGGGTCAGATCGGCGATGTACAGGGAGCCGTCCGCCCCGAACGCGAGGTCGTCCGGTGCCTGGACCGGGCCGTCCTGCTCCACGACGACGTCCACGTCCCCGGAGGCGGGGTCGACCGCGCTGATCCGGCCGGCCAGGAACTGTGCCACGTACAGCCGTCCGTCGGGGCCGAAGGTGACGCCGTTCGAACCCCACAGCCGGTTCGGGGGGTTCAGCCGGTCGGTGTGCCAGCGGCGGCTCGTCACCCGCTGGTCGCCGGTGTCGTCGTACCGGCTGGGGCCCGCCCTCATCGCCGGTCCCCTTCCCCGTCGACTTCCCCGTCGACGAGGACGTCGTCCATGCCGCCGTCCGCGCGCCAGCGCCTGAGCAGTTCGTGGAAGGCGACCGGCCCGTCGCCGTACGACTCGCTGCGCTGCCGGGGCCTGCCCTCGTTGTTGTAGTAGCCGGGGGTGCACTCGGCCTGGAACGCGTACAGGTCGGCGGCCTTCTCCCGGATCGTGGCGACCCAGGCGGTCTCGGCCTCGACGGTCGGCTCCACGTACCGCGCCCGGCGCGCGCGTGCCGCGGCGACCACCTCGGCGACATGGGTGGCCTGCTCGTCGAGGATGTGGACGTAGTTCACGGCGCTGGCGTTCTGCAGCGGGCCGAGCTGGAAGAGGTTGGGGAAGCCGTTGCTGTAGAAACCGTGGAGGGTCCTCGCGCCCTGCCGCCAGGCGCCGGGCAGGGTGGCGCCGTCCCGGCCGTGCACCGGGAGGCGGCCCGAGAGGATTCCCGAGACGCCGACCTCGAAGCCGGTCGCGAAGATGACGCAGTCGACCTCGTACTCGGTACCGCCGACCACGACGGCGTGCTCGGTGATGCGCTCGACACCGCCGTGGTCCGCGGTGTCCACCAGCGTCACATTGGGCCGGTTGAACGTGTCCAGGTAGCGGTCGCTGAACGTGGGCCGCTTGCACATGTACCGGTACCAGGGCTTGAGTGCCTCGGCCGTCGCCGGGTCCTCGACGACGGAGTCCACCCGCGTCCGGATCTCGTTCATCTTCTGGAAGTCGGCCAGTTCGTTCAGGCGCTCGCGTTCCTCCGGGGGAAGGTCCGCGTAGTTGTTGGTCGGGATGAGGTTCTGCAGCAGGCGGGCGCTGCTGGTCCAGCCGTCGTTCACCAGGTCGCCGCCGGCGGGTGAACCGGTGACGGTCCGCAGGAAGTTGTCCCTGCGGCGGCGCTGCCAGCCCGGTTCGAGGGAGGCCGCCCACTGCGGATCCGTGGGCCGCTGACCGCGTACGTCGACGGAGGACGGCGTGCGCTGGAAGACGTACAACCGCTGTGCGTCGCGGCCCAGATGGGGTACGACCTGGATGGCGGTCGCGCCGGTGCCGATCAGTGCCACCCGCTTGTCGGCGAGCTTCGCGAGGTTCCCCGTCGCGTCGCCGCCGGTGTACGCGTAGTCCCAGCGGCTCGTGTGGAACGTGTGGCCCTTGAAGGTCTCGATGCCCGGGATGCCGGGGAGTTTCGCCTGGCTGAGCGTGCCGCTGGAGATCACCACATAGCGGGCCCGTACGCGGTCGCCGCGGTCGGTGGAGACCACCCACTCCGACTCGCCCTCGTCCCACCGCAGTTCGGTGGCCAGGGTGCGGAAGCAGGCTCCGTCGTACAGGTCGAAGTGACGGGCGATCGCCCGCGCGTGCTGCCGGATCTCCTCGCCGGGGGCGTACTTCCACCGGGGGACGTAGCCGATCTCTTCGAGCAGCGGCATGTAGACGTACGACTCGATGTCGCAGTGGATGCCCGGATAGCGGTTCCAGTACCAGGTGCCGCCGAAGCCGCCGGCCTTCTCGATGACACGGATCGACTCGACGCCCGCCTGGCGCAGCCGCGCGCCGGCCAGCAGACCGCCGAACCCGCCGCCGATGACGACCACTTCGACGCGGTCGTGCAGCGGCTCGCGCGTGAACTCCGCGCTCTCCACGTACGGATCGTCGGCGTAGTAGCCGAACTCCCCGTCGACGCGCCGGTACTGCGCGTTCCCCTCGGGCCGGATACGGCGCTCGCGCTCGGCGCGGTAGCGCGCACGGAGGGCGTCCGGGTCGAACCCGAGCCCGTCCGGACGGGAACCGGCACCGAGATGGGGATAGGGAGGGAAATCGGGTGTGTCGGACGACGAGGCATGGGGCGTGGGGGGCATACCTGTCCTTCGGGTGTGGGGACGGCGACCTCTGTGATCACATGCAACCGGAGCGGACTGACCGCGCACGGCCGGTTACCTGACAGGAAGCTGACGTGACCCGGATCACACCTCTCGCCACGGTGAGGAGTGGGGCTCAGCGGCCGAGGCGGTAGCCGAAGCCCCGGCGCGTATGGATCAGCGAGGGCTGCTCCTGATCCACCTTCTGGCGCAGACGCGAGACGAGTTTCTCGATCGCGTTGCCCGCCCGGGTCTCTCCCCAGACATGGAAGCAGATCTGTTCCTTCGACAGCACGCGTTCCGCGTTGGCCAGCAGATGACGCAGCAGCCGGTACTCGGCGGGGGTGAGGTCGAGCGCCCGCCGGCCGCGCCAGGCCTGGCAGGTGGCGTCGTCGAGCACGAGATCGCCGTAGCACGGCCCCTGGTGCACCGGTTCACGGCCGCGGAGTAACACATGGACCCTGGCGAGGACTTCGGAGACCCTGAACGGCATGGTGACGTAGTCCGCCTGCCCCAGGCCCAGTTCGGGCACCAGCGCCCCCAACGTCTCGTACGGGGCGAGGAAGAGGACCGGCGGCCGGTCGGCCGGGCGGAAGCGGCGGCCCTCCCCCAGGCTCTCGACGTCCGGGACCGTCACATCGAAGAGGACCAGGTCGAAGCGCCGCTCCGCCAGACGCAGCATTCCCCGGGCGCCGGTGCGCGCGACGGTCACCCGGTAGTCCGCCAGCTCCAGCGTGGTCGTCAGCAGGTCGGCGACCGCCGGATCGTGGACCACGACCAGCAGGTGCTGCCCCGCCCCGCGCGCGGGCACGGAGACGGACACGTCGGCGCCGGTCACGTACTCGCCGACGGCACCGTCCGCTCCGCGCACCGGGTCCACCTCGCCCACTCGTCCACCTCGTCCGCCTAGTCCGCCTCGCCCGTCCGGCGCGTCGCGTCGAGCGCGACCGCCCGTCCGTCCGCGACGGCCGCACCGCGCCACGCCGCGCCGAATATGCATCATGCACAATACGTGTCGGATGCATATTTGATGTCATGTCTGATGCCCCTGACCGCGGGACCGGACGCAAGGTGGGGGCAAGAGCCAGCTCCGGGGAAGGACCGGCGACCGACATGGACAAGCCCACACACTTGATCGAGTTCGAGACGATGCTGCTCGGGCGGCACCTCTATCTGAACTCGCCCCGGGCCGGCGGTCGCCTCGAACGCAGCGCGTACATCGTGCTCAGCCGCATCCGGATGGAGGGCCCGATGTCCATCGGGCAGCTCAGCGACGCCTTCGGCCTGGACGCCTCCACGCTCAACCGGCAGACCGCGGCCATGCTGCGCGGCAACCTCGTCGAACGCATCGCGGACCCCGACGGCGGCATCGCCCGCAAGTTCCGTATCACCGCGGAGGGCGAGCGCCGGCTCGACTCCCACCGCCGGGAGAGCGTCCAGGGGCTTGAACGGGTGATGGCAGGGTGGGAACCGGAGGAGGTCGCCGCCTTCGCCGCGTACCTCAAGCGGTTCAACACGGACATCGAGAACCTGGACGAGCGCCCTTGGCCGCGCCCCTGACGCCGCGCCGCCTCCACCCGGGAGCCGGTCCGTAAGCCCGCCCAGCACCCGGCCCGTGGGGCGTTGCGCGTCCCACGGGCCGGGTGAGGGTCAGCCGCCGGTGGCGGAGGCGCGGCGCTTCGTCAGCCACCACGCCCCGCCGCCGAGGACGAGTACCGCGGCGATCGCGCCGCCGACGAGCAGCCCCGTGGAGGAGCCGTCGTCGTCCTTCTTCTCCCCGGCCTCGGCGGCCGTGCTCGCGTCGGCGGTCGCGGTGGTGGTCGACGCGGCGGCCGACGGCGTCGGACTGGGTGTCGGACTCGCGCTCGGGCTGGGGGCGACGGGGGTCGCGCCCGGTGCCGCGGCCTTCAGCTTCAGGAGCGGGGCGGGCTGCTCCGCCTCCTGCCCGTCCTTCGGCAGCTCGATCCAGCGGGAGATCTCACCGTCGCTGTAGGTCTCCACGGTCTTGAACGCCACCTCGTCGGCGTCCGGGAGCTGGCGGACCCGCACCTGGTACTCGGCGTCGACACCGGTCTTGAGCGCCGGACCGCCGACCACGTAACCGTCGTCGGTGACTTTGAGGCGCCAGCCCTTGGGCGCCTTGCCGAGGGACACGTCGGCCGGTGCGATCCCCTCGGGCAGGACGACCCGCACCTCGCGGAAGCCCCCCGAGGCTGACTCCGCCTCGGAGACGAAGGTGAGGGTGACGTTCTCGGCGAGGGCCTGCGCCTTGTCGGCCTCGACCTCCGCGTGCGCGGCGGCGGGTCCCGCGAGCGCGAGGACGGACGTCAGCGCGGCGGCACCGGTCAGCCCGGCACGGCGAAGGTTCGCGGACGGGAACTTCGTGGGCGTGGACGTGGACTTCGCGGACGGGGGCGTGGACTTCGCGGACAGGGACACAGGGGGACTCCTCGCTGGTGGAAGAACCGGGCGGGGCTCAGGGGCCTCACCCGGGTGAAGGGGACGCGCGGGACGGGCGTACGTCCCGGGGGTCCTCTGCGCACCAGCGTGTGTTCCAGTGTGGTCGTGCGTGTCCCCGTCGGGCCGTCGCAGGGACCGGTGAGCGGTACGGGCGGCGGCTCGTGGGCGGCGGTGGGCCCACCGCCCGGCAGGAGCCGGGACAGTACCGCCGCCGCGAGCGCGCGCAGCGTACGGCCGGTGAGCAGCACCGCCGTGACCGCCGCGTCGGCCCGGTGGAGCAGCCAGGCGACCAGGAGGGCGGCGCAGACATGGACGGCCGTCATCGCCCCGGCGGCGTGCTGCCAGGCGGGTCCGCCGTCACCCGTCGCCATCGCGAAGTGACCGGCGTGCGCGGTGTGCCCCGCGCCGCCGAGGTGAGCCGTACCGGTGTGGCCCGTACCCGTACGGGTCACGCCCGCGACCTCGCCCAGCGCGAGGTGCATCGCGCCCTGGGCGGCGAGCGTGCACCCGACGACCGTGCGCAGTCCGGGGCGGCGGCGGGCGAGGGGACGTACGGCGGCGAACTGCGCGACGGCCAGGGCGGCCGCGAACCGCCACGGCACCTGCCCGCCGTCGACCGCGTGATGGCCGACGGCCGCGAGCACACTGCCGACGAGAGCGAACGTCACGGCCCGGACCGCGGCTGCCGCGGAACCCGCGCCGAGGCCGACGGCCCGGTCTGCGCCCCGCGTCACCTGGTCACCCGGCACGCCCGCCCGCCGTCCTCCCCGCGCCCGTCGTCTCGCCGAGCGTCGCGTCCCATCATTTCTCGTCACGGCGCGACGCGTACGGCGTTCGCCTCGCCTCGTCGCGTACGCATACGCATACGCATACATCTACATCTACGTCTACGTCGGAGGGGGCGGGCCCGTTCACGCCGGGGAGAGCGGGGTCCGTGGTTCAGGCCCCCGCGGCGAGGGACCAGCTCGGGACGCGGCCGGCCAGGCGGCACGCGAGGAAGTACAGGGGGATCGGCGGGGTGTAGGGCGAGTCGCCCGCGGGGCTGTGGATCAGCCGGGGTTTCGGGGAGAAGCGTCCGCGGCGCGCGCGGGTCCACGACGGGTCGGCCCGGTGGGCACCGACCGTGTAGGTGACGGAGGGCGGCCAGCTGACGCCGATGTGGGAGCCGGCGGGGACGACCCACCACCAGCGCCCGCCGTCCGCGGAGCCGCCGTCGGAGTCGTCGGCGAAGACACAGCCGATACGGGGCAGACAGTCCAGGATGCGTTCGCCGTGCTCCCTGGACGTGCCCACCACGTCACACCCCAGGCCGGTGCGCAACTGCGCGGGTATGACCAGGCGGATCGGGCGCTCGGACGGGGACGTCACGGTCGTACGCGACCACGGTTCAGGGGCGTGCTGCAGTTCCATGAGGCAGGGATCCTTCGGCCGAGTGGGGGGCGGGCCGGGTGAGGTGCGGGGTGGACACGAGCCCGGAGGACGCGTGTGTCCGTGGGTCCGACGGCAGGGGGGACGGCGGGGGGACCGTCGTCGGACGCGCCGGCAGGACGGCCCAGACGACGCGTCCGGAGCCGTGCGCGGTGTCCCGCGTGCCCCAGTCGCTGCTGAGCATGCCGACCAGCATGAGTCCGCGTCCGCCCTGGTCGTCGAGGCGGGCGGTGCGCTGTGCGGGGATCGACAGACCGCGGTTCTGGTCCTCGACCTCCAGATGGATCCGCTGTCCGTCGGTGCGGAGTCTGCACACGATCCGCTCGCTCGCCGTGTGGGTGAGCGCGTTGGTGACGAGCTCGGAGGTCACCAGGACAGCGTTGTCACATGCCTCGGCATCCGTGCCCCACGCGCGGAGCAGTTCGGTCACGTTCCGGCGGGCGAGGCCTACCGAGGCGGGGGTCGGGGGCAGGCCGAACACGCCTGTCCTGTCGGAGTTCCCGTCGGAGTGCGTGCCGGGGTTCCGGTCGGACGTCCTGTCGGTGCGTTCGTCCGCGGGCAGTCGGCCCAATGGCTTGGGGAGAGAGGGCGGAGCCATCGCCGTTCGCCTTTCGTCTGCCTTCGCACCGGGGGTCAGACCGGTGCCGGTACCCCACGGATCGGCTGTGCCACGGGGTGCGGACACCCCGTTGCGGACAGTGACGGTGCGCCGGCCGTTCTCCCCCAACTGGGCCGCGTCGTCAGGTCGTTCACCGGGCCGTGACGGTACGCCCTACTGTGACACCTGCCAACATCAGCTCGCAACCGGCAAGTTGAAAATTGCAATTCCACCGGTGCATGCTTCCTCTGTCGAACGGGTGATCGTGACAGACTGCGACCTCGAAGCCCGCTGTGAGGGGGTAAGGCGTGACCGCTGAGACCGACTGGGGTGGCGCGCCCTCCGTCCTGCGCATGATCCTCGGCAGACAGCTGGAGGAACTGCGCACCCGCGCCGGACTGACGTTCGAGCAGGCGGGTGCCGCGCTCGGGGTCAGCCACTCCACCATCCGCCGCATGGAGGCCGCCAAGGTGGCCCGGCTGAGGCTGCCCGACGCGGAGAAGCTGCTCCAGATCTACGGCGTGACCGACCAGCAGGAGATCGACACCTTCCTCAAGTCGGTCCGTGAGGCGAACAAGCGCGGCTGGTGGCACACGTACCGCGATGTACTGCCCGACTGGTTCTCCGCGTATCTGAGCCTGGAGCAGGCGGCGCTGCAGATCCGCGCCTACGAGGCGCAGTTCGTGCACGGGCTGCTGCAGACCGAGGAGTACGCGCGCGCCCTGCTGAGCGCCGGCAACCCGCACGCCTCGGTGGAGGCGACGGACCGCCGCGTGGCCCTGCGCATGCGGCGCCAGGAACTGCTCTCCAAGCCCTCGCCGCCGCGTGTGTGGATCGTGATGGACGAGACGGTGCTGCGGTGGCCGGTCGGCGGTCCCGAGGTGATGCGTGCCCAGATCGACCATCTGATCGAGGTCAACTCACTGCCCCATGTGACGTTGCAGATCATGCCGTTCGCGAACGGTCCGCATCCGGCGATGCGGGCCGGCGCGTTCCACCTCTTCCGGTTCCGGGCGCGCGAGCTGCCCGACATCGTCTATCTCAGCGGCCTGGTGGGCGCTGTGTACCTGGACAAGGACGACGACGTCGTGGTCTACCGCGAGGCCCTGGACCGGCTGGGCGCCCAGTCGGCGCCCGCCAGAAAGACCGAGGCCCTCCTCGGTGCGATCCGCAAGGAGCTCTGACGTGCACCACCACATACGCAACGGCGTCCCGTCCCGCGAACTCGGCAACCGCGGCTGGTACAAGCCGTGGAGCGACGACGCGGGCGGCGCCTGTGTCGAGGCGAAGAAGCTCGGCGACGGCCGGGTCGCGCTGCGCCAGTCCACCGACCCCGACGGTCCCGCGCTGGTCTTCACCCCGCGTGAGATGACGAGTTTCCTGGCGGGCGTGAAGGCCGGCCGCGCCGACTTCCTGCTCTGACTCCCTGCTCTGGCTCTCTGCTCCGACTCTCGGCTCCGAGAGCTTGACCGCTGTTTCGAAACTCCTGCTGGTGCTTGAGCGTTCACCGTGAACCGACGACATGATGGGAGATCGGCGTTGCCCGACAACGACGGATGGCCTGCCGACCGGATCGACACCGAGAGCGCGCACTCGGCTCGCATCTACGACTACATCCTCGGAGGCAAGGACTACTACCCCGCCGACAAGGAGGCGGGTGACGCCATGGTGCGGGAGTGGCCCGCCATGCCCGTGCACATGCGGGCCAACCGCGACTGGATGAACCGCGCGGTGCGCTGGCTCGCCGAGAACGCGGGGATACGCCAGTTCCTGGACATCGGGACGGGTATCCCCACCTCCCCGAACCTCCACGAGATCGCCCAGTCGGTGGCCCCCGAGTCCCGGGTGGTCTACGTGGACAACGACCCCATCGTCCTCACCCTGTCCCAGGGGCTGCTCGCCAGCACGCCCGAGGGCCGGACGGCGTACATCGAGGCCGACTTCCAGCACCCGGAGGCCGTGCTCGGCTCCGCGGAGTTCCTGGAGACCCTGGACCTGGACAAGCCGGTCGCGCTGACCGTCATCGCGATCGTCCACTTCGTGCTCGACGAGGACGACGCGGTCGGTATCGTCCGCCGCCTGCTGGACTCGCTGCCCTCGGGCAGCTATCTGGCGATGACCATCGGCACGGCCGAGTTCGCGCCGCAGGAGGTCGGGCGGGTCGCCCGTGAGTACGCGGCGCGCGGTATGCCGATGCGGCTGCGCACGATGGGCGAGGCGGAGGAGTTCTTCGAGGGCCTCGACCTGGTCGAGCCCGGCATCGTCCAGGTGCACAAGTGGCACCCGGACGGGACCGGCGAGGAGGGTGTCCGGGACGAGGACATCGCGATGTACGGGGCGATCGCCCGCAAGGGGTGACGCCGCCGCCGTGAGCGAGTATCAAACCGGCCCGCCGACTCTTCCACGACGTCTGCGGGCCGGTCGGGGTTGAGCGCGCGGTTCCCCGCGCCCCTTCGGGGACGCGCTCGGCAGCCTCATCCCTACCTCAAATCAAAAGCACACAACTCCGGCCATGCGGACGCTCACTTGACGACCGGGCGCCACACACGGTTGGCTCCGGCCAGCAAAAGTCGGACAGTCGGCACCCTCGTCCCGCCGCCCGTCACAGCGACTTGACGCCCCCATCCGCTTGTCGGCCGCACAGCGAGGTGCTGTTCCCCCATGACCCACACCCCCTCCCGCCCCCTGCTCACCAGATCCGCGCGCGGCACCGCTGCCCTCGCCGCCTGCGCCGCCGTCTCCCTGCTCGCGTCCGGCTGCACCGGTTCGGACGGGGCGGACTCGGACGCCACCACGGCGGGCAAGGCGGGCGCCTCCGGCATCAAGGTCGCCCTGATCACCCACAGCGCCCCGGACGACGCGTTCTGGGAGCGGGTGCGCAAGGGCGCCGAGGCCGCCGCCGCCAAGGACGGCATCGATCTGGCGTACCAGAGCGACCCGGACGCCGCCGGACAGGCGAAACTGGTGCGCGAGGCGGTCGCCGACAAGGTCGACGGCATCGCGGTGACGCTCGCCAAGCCCGAGGCGATGAAGGGCGCGGTCGCCGCGGCCAGGGCGGCGGGTATCCCGGTGGTCGGACTCAACTCCGGTATCGACGCCTGGAAGCCGGGCGGTCTGCTGCAGTACTTCGGCCAGGACGAGAGCGTCGCGGGCCGGGCCGTCGGCGACAAGCTGGACTCGCTGCGCGCCAAGCACGCCCTGTGCGTCATCCACGAGCGCGGCAACGTGGCCGTGGAGGCCCGCTGCGCCGGTGTGAAGAAGACCTTCGGCGGCCGTACCGATCTGGTCTACGTGGACGGCACCGACGAGGACGCCCTGATCGAGTCCGTCGCCGCCGCGCTGCGCCAGGACCCGACCATCGACGAGGTCGTGATGAACGGCGCCCAGTTCGCCCTCGCGGCCGTTAAGTCGGTGAAGGAGGCCGGCAGCAAGGCCAGGATCGCGACCTTCGACCTGAACAACGACATCGTCAAGTCCGTGCAGAGCGGGGACGTGCAGTTCGCCGTGGACCAGCAGCCCTATCTGCAGGGATACCTCGCCGTGGACGCGTTCTGGCTCTACGAGACCAACGGCAACGTCAGCGGCGGCGGTGAGGAACCGGTGCTCACCGGACCGGCGTTCGTCACCAAGCAGAACGTCGCCTCGGTGGCCAAGTACGCGGCCAACGGGACCCGCTGAACCGCCCGACGGGCTGCCCGAACGGAGATCGCCTTATAACGGCGATGACAAGGTTTGGGGTACTCACGGTGCGTACGGTCACTTGTACGGATAGCATCCTGCGGACCCCCTGTGTGTACAGGACACGCGCTCATCAGGCGCGCCCGTCCGCTGCCCTGCCGACGATCCGACACCCCCGCGACCGCCCGAACTCCCCCGCGACTGACCTCTGCTCACCGCTGATCGCTCTAGGACGACGATGTCTCCACGGACAGGCGCCCGCCGCCGTCTCGGCTCCATACGTCTCTCGCTGATCCTGCTGGCCCTGGTTCCCAGCGTCACCCTCGCCGCCATGTGGGGTGTGACGACGATCCAGATGTTCTCCGAGGGCCTGCGGCTGCGGGACCAGACCGGGCTCAGCCGGTCGACCGGGGCCATGGGTACCGACGCGACGCTGGCGCTGCAGAAGGAGCGCAGCCTGTCGGCCGTGCTGCTGGCCTCGCCCGACGGTTCCCGTACGGCCCTGGACGCGCAGCGGGAGCGTACCGACAAGGCCATCGCGACGCTGGTCGGCCAGTCCGACCGGATCCGGGAGGCGCCCACCCGTATCCGCGACCGGATGTACTCGGTCATCGCGTCGGTGGGGAGCCTGGAGTACTACCGGGGGCAGGTGGACAACCCCACCGACATCACCCCCGAGCAGGCGCTGGACCAGTACACGTCGATCATCGACGACCAGATCCACGCGTTCCAGGAGATCTCGCAGGTCGACGACGGCGAACTCACCTCGCAGGCGGGCCCGCTCGTCGCCCTCGAACACTCGGCGGAACTGGTCTCCCAGGAGGACGCCCAGCTCCACCTGGTGTGGCCGGCGGGCCGGCTCGACGACGAGTCGTGGAGCCACTTCACCCAACTGGTCAACGCCCGGCGCTTCCTCGTCGAGGACCAGCTCGTCCCGTCGCTGCGCGGCTCGGTCAAGACACAGACCGAACGGATCCTCCAGGGCTCGGACTGGAAGTCCCTGGAGACCGTCGAGGAGCAGGTGCTGGCGGCGCGGGCCAAGGACGGCGACGGGCGGATCGACCTCCCCGACGCGGAGAAGCGCTGGGACTCGGCGTACGACAAGCTCAGGCTGCAGTACTCCACCCTGATCCAGCAGGAGACGGCGGCGCTGCTCGAACGCAGTGACGACCAGGCCGAGGCGCTGCTGATCAAGGCCGCCGCGCTGAGCGCCGCCGGACTCGTCGCCCTGCTGGTGTGCGTCTTCATGTCCTGGCGCATCACCCGCTCCCTGTCCCGGCGGCTGCGCGGGCTGCGGATCGCGACCCTGGGCCTCGCCGAGGAGCGGCTGCCCGACGTGGTCGCGCGGCTCGACCGCGGCGAGACGGTCGACGTGGAGTCCGCGACCCCCGAGCTGGACTACGGCCAGGACGAACTCGGCCAGGTGGCGCAGGCGTTCAACACCGCCCAGCGCACGGCGGTCAACACCGCGGTGGAACTCGCCGACACCCGGCGCGGTTTCCAGAAGGTCATCCTCGGCATCGCCCGGCAGAGCCAGAACCTGGTCAACCTCCAGCTCACCAAGCTCGACGCGCTGGAACGCGAGCACCAGGACCCGAACATCCTCAAGGGACTGTACGAACTCGACTCCACGGCCAGCCAGTTGCGCCGCTACGAGGAGAACCTGGTCATCATCAGCGGTGAGCGGCCCGGCCGCAGCTGGACCGAGCCGGTCGCCCTGATCGACATCCTGCGCAGCGCGGTCGGCGAGGTCGCCGAGTACCAGCGCGTGGAGGTGCAGACCGACGAGGAGGTCTTCCTCGCCCCGCCCGCGGTGGCCGACGTCATCCACCTGCTGGCCGAGCTGATCGACAACGCGACCACGTACTCGCCCGCGCCCAGCCCCGTCGGGGTGCGGGCCGGGCTGGTGGCCAAGGGTCTCGCGGTGGAGATCGAGGACCGCGGTCTGGGCATGTCCGAGGACGACTACGCGTCGTTCAACGCCCAGTTGGCGGTGCCTCCGCAGTTCGACGTGGTGGCCCTCGCCGACGACCTGCGGCTCGGCATGTTCGTGATCGCCCGGCTGGCCAACCGGCACGGCATCACCGTCACGCTGCGCCCCTCGCCGTACGGGGGCACGACCGCGATCGTGCTGATCCCGTACGAGATCGTGGTGCGCGAGTCCCCGGAGTCCGCCGCCGGGGGCGCGCGGGGAGCCGACGAGGCGCGGAGGCAGACCGGGGAACCGGCCCGGACCGCCGTCGCCGTCGCCTCCGCCGCGAAGAGCACGACCGCGCGGGACACCGGGGACGGCGGGGACACCGCGGCGGACGGGCCCGCCCACGAACGCCCGCGGGAGGCGCAGCCCGTCGCCCACGCGCGCAGCGCCGAGGTACCCGCGGCACGGACCGGCACCGTCAGACCCCGCCCCGAGGCGGGCCGTTCCGACGCGGGCCGCGCCGATACGAGCTATACCGACGCGGACCACGGCGGTGCGGGCCATGCCGGTACGGGCCGTACCGGTGCGGGCCGCGCCGAGCCGGGCGGCCGCACGGCGCGCGACGGCCTCAAGGCGCTGCCCCGCCGGGTTCCACAGACCAGTCTGGCCGCCGAGTTGCGTGAGGACTCCGTGACCGGCACTGCCGACGAGGCCGACAACTCCCTGGACGACTTCACCGCGGAACGCGCGGCCTCCTCCCTCGCCGGATTCCAGCGCGGAACACTCCAGGCGCGTGACAACGACGCGGATCCGTCGTACGACCAAGGGGAAGAAGCCGCGCCCGACGGCGCTTCCGTCACCTCGACTCCGCCCGCTGACCGCTCATGAAGGACAGAGAAATGACACGCCCCATCCCTGCCACGCACAGTCAGCTCGACCAGCTGCTCACCGGACTGGTGGACCGGGTCGCCGAGGTGAACCAAGCCGTCGTGCTCTCCGAGGACGGACTGGTCGTCAGCAGGTCCACGGGGTTCCTGCGGGACGACGCCGAGCGGCTGGCGGCGACCGCGTCCGGTCTGATGAGCCTCAGCAAGGGCGTCAGCATGGACTTCCGCGGCGGCCCCGTACGGCAGGCGCTCATCGAGATGGCCAACAGCTATCTGATCCTCACCACGGCGGGACCCGGCGCCCATCTGGCCGTGCTCACCAACCGGGGCGCGGACGTCGGAGTGGTCGCGTACCAGATGAACATGCTGGTGAAGAAGATCGGCGAGCACCTCAGCGCGGCACCGCGAGCCGGTGTCGCCACCGACTCCGGCGAGTGAAGTGAACGGAGGCGATTCGGCGGGCCGTCTCGTCCGGCCGTTCACGCTGACCGGCGGGCGCACCCGGCCCAGCCGCGCCGACTTCACCCTCATCACGTCGGTCACCACGGTGGATCCGCCGCCCGCCCGGGCCGCGCGGCCGCAGCCCGAGCACGCGCGGATCCTGCGGCTGTGCGCGAAGCCGGTCGTGGTGGCGGAACTCGCCGCCCAGCTCGACCTGCCGGTGAGCGTGGTGTGCATCATGCTCTGCGATCTGCTGGAGGCGGGGCGGATCACCGCCCGGGCACCGCGGGAGATCTCCCGCACCTCGGACTTGGACCTGCTGCAGAAAGTGAGGGACGGCCTTGGCCGGCTCTGACCCCGTCATCCAGGGGACCTCAGCACCCGACACGGTGAAGATCCTGATCGCCGGCGGGTTCGGCGTGGGCAAGACCACCATGGTCGGCTCGGTCAGCGAGATCGTGCCGCTGCGCACCGAGGAACCGCTCACCGCGGCCGGCCTGGGCGTCGACGACCTGGGCGGCATCCCGGAGAAGCACGCCACCACCGTGGCCCTGGACTTCGGGCGGATCACGCTCAGCCAGGAACTCGTGCTGTATCTCTTCGGCACACCCGGCCAGCAGCGGTTCTGGTTCATGTGGAACGACCTGGCCATCGGCGCCCTGGGGGCCGTGGTGCTGGTCGACGTGCGCCGCCCGGAGTCCAGCTTCGCCGCCATCGACTTCTTCGAGCGGCGCGGCATCCAGTTCGTCGTCGGCGTCAACGGCTTCCACGGCGAGCATCCGTACTCGCCGGAGGAGATCCGGGAGGCCCTGGCGCTGCCCGAGAACGCGCATGTGCTCCTGTGCGACGCCCGGGACCGGGACTCGTGCCGGGACGTACTGATCGCGCTGATCGACCAGTTGATAGCGACCTCGGCGCAGGGCGACGGAAGCGGGCGGCCCGGCAGCCTGGCTTGAGAGTCGGTGGGCGTGGGCACAACAAAGAAGCCGGAGCCGTGTGCGCGACGGCGGGCCGTCCACGCCCCGTCGGCTTGCGGACACCATGGCGTCACACCGGGTGGGCATGTTGCGGCCGTCCCCCTCCTGCCTCGCCGTGACCGTCCGCCCGCGCCGCGCGGGTATGACGCGGAAGGACGACGTGCGCCGTGTCCTCGCTCCCGCTCGAATCCGTCCCCCGGGCGCTCCCCACGCCCGCCCCTTCTCCCGTCCCGACTCTCATCCCCTCCCGCGATCCGGCTCCGGTGCTCCCCCTCGATCCGGCTCCGGCGCTCTCCTCCGATCCCGCTCCTTCCCGCCTGCCCGCCATCGGGCGCCCGGTCCGCTGGGCCCTGACGCTGCTGCCCCTGCTGCTGATCGCGGCGTGGGCGACGGTCGACTGGCGGACCGTCCGCGACGGGACCGCCAGGCTGGCCGCCGCCGACCCGTGGTGGCTGCTGGCCGCGGTGCTGTGCACCTGCCTGGGCTGGGTGGCCGCCGCCTGCGTACGCCAGGGCGCCATCCCGGACCGGCTGCCACCCGGACTGCTGCTCGCGTCGCAGTTCGCCGCCGGTGCGGCGAACCATGTGCTCCCGGCGAGCATCGGCGCCCACGCCGTGACCCTGCGCTTCCTCCAGGCCCGTGGCATACCCCTGGCCCGCGCCACCGCCTCGATCGCGCTGTACACCCTGGTCAGACCGATCGCCAAGACGATGGTGCTGCTGGTCTTCGTGGTGGCCTACCCGGAACTGCTCCACCTCGGTGAACTGCTCCCGGACCGACGGACCGTGGCCCTGGTCGCCGGGTCCGTCGCCGCCGGGTTCGGCACGGCCGCGCTGCTCGTGACGACCGTACGGCCGCTGCGCCGCCCGGCCCTGGACTGCGTACGCACCGCCCTGACCGACGTACGGCTGCTGCACCGGCGGCCCGCCCGGATCATCGCCCTCTGGGGCGGTTCTGCGGCGACCCCGCTGCTGCAGGGAAGCGTGATCGCCACGGTCGGCTTCTCGCTCGGACTCCCGCTGACCTGGGCCCAGGTGGTCCTCGCGCTGCTCCTGGCCAGTACGGCGGTCGGAGCCGTGCCCGCACCCGGCGGCATCGGGCCCGTGGACGCGGCGCTGGTGTTCACCATGGTCGCGTTCGGCGCCCCCGTGGGCATCGCGGCGGCGACCGTCGTCGGCTACCGCGTCCTGACGATCTGGGTGCCGCTGCTGCCGGGCGCGCTGGTCCTGTCGGCGCTGGTGCACCGCAGGGTGCTGTGAGCGAGGCCGGTGCCCGGGGCGGCTACGGAGCCGTGCCGCCGGGACCGAGGTCGAGGCGCGTCACGTGCGACACGTTCTCGCGGTCGTCGGCGTCCGTGCTGGGCTCGGCGTCGAACCACGCGTCGAGGATCTCCTTGAGCAGCGGTCCGGACGTCAGCCGCAGCCCGAGGGCCAGCACGTTGGCGTCGTTCCAGCGGCGGGCTCCCTGGGCCGTGTAGGCGTCCGTGCACAGCGCGGCCCGTACGCCCGTCACCTTGTTCGCGGCGAGCGACGCGCCCGTACCGGTCCAGCAGCACACCACCGCCTGGTCCGCGCGTCCGGCGGCGACATCGCGGGCCGCCGCCTCCGAACACACCGCCCACCGCGCGTCGCCGCCGGGCCGCAACGCCCCGTGCGCCAGCACCTCGTGGCCGCGCTCGCGCAGTTCCGCGACGAGCGCGCGGGCCACGGGTTCGTCCATGTCCGAGGAGACGGAGATCCGCATGCGCCGGAGACTACCCGGCGCGGCCGACGGACACCCCTCGCCCGCCATCCCGCCGACGGACACCCTCGCCCGTCATCCGTAGGCGGCGGCCGCGATCCGGACGAACGAGCGGATGACGGGGTTCGTGTCGCCCTGCTTCCAGGCCACCACCACCCGGCTCGGCTCCATGTCGATCAGCGGTACCACCGTGAGCCCACGCGCCGGCACATGGTCCAGGAGCGTCATACCGACCGTGCCGTTCCACAGAACGGCCTGCCGGCACTCCTGCACGGCGCGCACCACCGGCCCCTCGCGGGGCTCCCCGCCGCTCCAGTACGACTGCCAGAGCGGGTCGGTGCCCGCCGGGAACCGGAACCAGCGGCGGCCGGTCAGGTCGGCCAGCTTCAGGCTCTCCCGACGGGCCAGCGGATCGTCGGCGCGCAGCAGCGCCCCCACGGGGTCGGCCCGCAGTTCACGCACGTCCAGGCCGGTCTCGTCGAACGGCCCCCGGGTCAGGGCGATGTCGACCGATCCGGCGCGCAGTCCGCAGGTCGGATCGCTGAGGTCGGTCTCACGGACGCGGACCTCGACGTGCGGGTACCGGCGGCGATGGGCCGCGGCCAGCCCGATCACACCCGGGTCCGTGCTGTCCCCGAGGAGGCCGACGGTGAGGATCGCGGCACCGGCCGCCGAGGCCACGCGTTCGCGGATCCGGTCGGCCCGGCCGAGCAGGTCACGCGCCTCGTCGAGCAGCAGCGTCCCGGCCGGAGTGAGCGCGACCCCGGCGGAGGACCGGTCGAACAGCGCTGCTCCCAGCTCGCTCTCCAGGCGCTGGATCGCCCGGCTCAGCGGCGGCTGGCTGATGTGCAGCCGGGTGGCGGCCCGGCCGAAGTGGAGTTCCTCGGCGACCGCCACGAAGTAGCGCAGCGTCCGTAGCTCCATGGGCGCCACGATACCCGTACGGTATCGAGGCGCCGAAAAGGGTCTTGGACAGCCGGGGTGCCCCCGCAGTGGGATCGAGGCATGACTGACGCACTCGAACTCGCGTACTGGATCGTCGCCGGCCTGCTCGCCCTCTTCTACCTCTACGGGGGCGGGGTGAAGGTGGTGAAGAGCCGTGACGCGCTGCGGCCGATGATGGCCTGGGTGGACAGCACGCCGATGCCGGCCGTCAGGGCGATCGGCGTGATCGAGGTCCTGGGCGCGATCGGGCTGATCCTCCCGCCGCTGACCGGCATCGCGCCCTGGCTGGCCCTGGCCGCGGCCGTCGGGTTCGTGATCCTGCAGATCGGCGCGACCGCGGTGCACCTGAAGCTCGGGGACCGCCGGATCGCCCTCAACATCACGCTCCTCCTCACGGCCGCGGCGACCGCCTGGCTGGCGACCACCTGGCTGTGACCTCAGCCGCCCCGCCTCCCGCCCGGCGGGGTCACAGGATGCCCTCGGGGTCGAGGCCGGTTCCCACCACGAGGGTCACCACGCCCGCGGCGGCGTCCGACCCCTGTGCGGCCCTGGTGTCGGGCAGCCGGGACGCGAGCACCTTCGCCTGCGCGCCCATTCCCTGCGGATAGGTGGCCGTGGTGGCGCGGGTCGTCTCCGGGGCGTTGCCCGTGCCGACGACGGTGAACCCGGCCTGGCGCAGTTTCGCGGCGACGACGGCGGCGCGGCCCGAGACGCCGGTGCCGTTGAGGACCTGGACGCGGACACCGGACGCGTAGATCAAGTCGTCCTTGGCGGCGGCCTGCAGCGCCTTCTTGTCGACCTCCTTGTCCTTGGCCAGGGAGGTGAACAGGTCGCCGGCCTGCGGGTACTGCCACACGACATTGGCCTTGTCGGTGGCCACGTCCGCCTCACGCGGGTAGTTGGGCACGGTGAGGAAGGTCAGCCTCTTGCTGGGGATGCCCTTCACCTCGGAGGCCAGGCCGTACAGCGGCTTGATACCGGCGAGGTCCTTGTCCGTGGTCAGGGACTTCGTGGCCGACTGCAGGAAGTCGTACAGCGAGGTCGGGCTGGTCAGTTTGGACTGCGCCTTCTTGGCCAGCGCCTGCATGAACTCCTGCTGACGGCCGATGCGTCCGAGGTCGGAGCCGTCGCCGACGCTGTACCGGGCGCGTACGTAGCCGAGCGCCTCCTCGTCCTTGACGGTCTGGCAGCCGGCTTCCAGGTCCAGGTGGGCCTTGTCGTCGTGGATGGCCTGCTCGGGGCAGACCTCGATGCCGTCCAGGGCGTTGACCATGCCCTTGAAGCCCTGGAAGTCGACGGACATGAAGTGGTCGATGCGCAGTCCGGTGTTCGCCTCGACCGTCTTGATGGTGCAGGCGGCGGCGCCGGCGACCTCGCCGGTGCTCCCGCCGATCGCGAACGCCTCGTTGATCTTGGCGTGGTGCGCCGCGGCGGTGGTGTCGTCGCCCTTCTCGCACGCGGATATCCGCACCCACGAGTCGCGCGGGAAGGACACCACGGTCGCCCATTTCCGGTTCGCGGGGACGTGCATCACCATCAGGGTGTCCGACTGCATGGTGGTCAGGTCGCTGCCGTACTTCGCGTTGGCGCCGTCGCGGCTGTCCGAGCCGACGACCAGGATGTTCTTCGAGCCGGGGCTGAGATTGACGGGACGGTCCCCGCCGAGCTTGTTGTCTATGTCGGCGGCGCCGATGTTCCCGTTCAGGTCCTGGTATATCCAGGCGCCCACCCCGGCCGAGCCGAGGACGAGCACCGCGAACACCCCCGCCGTCCAGGCCAGGATCCGGCCCCGCCGCGTCAGCCTCGTCCTCGGCGCCCGTGCCGGACCCCGTGCGCGTGCCGAACCCCTCGCCCGCGCCGAGCGCGCCGGTGGCGCGGATCGCGCGGAGCGCGCCGGCCTGCTTCCGGCCGGAGCCTGCCGCCGTTGTCCCCTATCGCCCACAGGCGCCCCTTCCTCCCGCTCGGCCACCCTCGGCCGACCCCTAGTCATGAGCGCTCGACGCTCCTGCGTTCCTGTGTGCCGCGTTCTTGTGTGCCGCGTTCTTGTGTGCCGCGTTCCTGCGTTCCTGCGTTTGTGCGTCCTGCGTTTGTGCGTTCCTGCATTCCGGACGGCGAAACTCTACATTTATGTAGAGATACGGAGGGGAGGCGGGTACGACTCACGGCTCACCCGGCCGGTCGGCCGCCCTGCGCGTCCTCACAGGGGCGTCGCCGCATACAGGATGAGGACCATCGTCACCGCGGAGTTCGCGGAGGACAGGGCGGACACCGCGGTCCCGGCGGCCGCGCCCCAGGCGGCGAGGCCCACCGAGGTGAACACCGACGGCCAGGTGCGCGGCACGGGCGCGGGGCCGAGCAGCGCGGCGACCCGGCGCGGTATCGGGCCCGGCGCGGCGAGACCCGCGAGCGTGGACACCGGGGTGCCGCGGGAGACCAGCGCGGCCTTGCCGATCGCGCGCGCCACGGCCCTGCGGCTGCCGACCGTCCGAGCGGCCTCCTCGTCCGCCCACCGTTCCGCCGTGTAGGACACGGCCGTGCACAGCGGACGCAGGAACGGGTTGGCGCGCGCCGCCAGCCGGGCGGCGAGCAGGAACCGGTGGTGCCGGGCGGCGAGATGGGCGCGCTCATGGGCGAACAGAGCACGCCGCTCGGCCGGTTCGAGGCAGGCGAGCAGCGCGGTGGTCACCACCACCCGGTCCCGCCGCCCGCCGGGGAGGGCGTACGCGTACGGCACCTCGTCGGGCAGGACGGCCACCTCGGTGCCGGGCAGGTCGGCGAGTGCCAGGTGGGCGCGTCGGCGGACCCGCCCGTGCCGCCACAGCGTGCGCCCGCAGACCAGCAGCACCGCGAGCAGGGCCGGGATGGCCAGCTTCCCGGCGATCTCGTCGTACGGCACCGCCTCGCGCACCTCGGGATCCGACCAGCCGTCGGGCAGCGGGTTGCCGGGCAGCTGTGCCGTGCCGACCACCATCAGCAGCCCCAGGCACACCGTGCTGCACACCGCCATGACCACGGCGAGCCCGGTCAGCAGCCGGGTGGCGGTCCGCGGATACAGCCGCTGCTCGGCGAGCCGGGCGATCGGCCACGCCGTCAACGGCAGGACCAGCGGCAGAAAGACGAACACCCCCATGAGGCTTCAGTCTTCCCTCTCCGCCTCGGGGTGGGCGGGCTGCGCCTCGGGGTGGGCGAGCTGGGCCTCGGGGTGGGCCAGCAGTTCTCGCAGCAGCCGTTCGTCGCCGGGCTCCAGGGATGTCACGAAGCTGGCGAGTACCGCCTCCCGGTCCCGCTCGCCGTCGAGGACCCGGCGCATCCGGCGGGCGGCCAGACCCGCCTCGTCCGACGCCGGGGTCCACACGAAGGACCGGCCGGCACGCTCCCGGGTCACCGCACCCTTGGCCAGCAACCGGGTCAGGATCGTGATCACCGTCGTATAGGCGAGATCACCCCCGAGCCGCTCCTGTACCCGGCCCGCCGTCGCGGGCCCCTCCCCCGCGCGCAGGGCCGACAGGACCTGCGCCTCCAGCTCACCCTGTCCCCGCCGCGGGGAACGCTGCCGCCGGTCCGTCACGCCCAGCCTCCCTCCGCCGACTCCGAAACACGGGCGCCCCATCGTATCGACGCCGAACGGCCGCCCCTGACGACCGAGGGCGGGCCGAGCAGACGTACGTACACGTCCGCTCGGCCCGCCCTCGGTATCCCGTTCGTTCGGACCGGCCTCGTCAGCTCTCGGCCGGCGTCAGCCGCAGCGAGATGCTGTTGATGCAGTACCGCTGGTCGGTCGGTGTCGCGTACCCCTCGCCCTCGAAGACGTGCCCCAGGTGCGAGCCGCACCTGGCACAGCGCACCTCGGTCCGCGACATCCCGTGGGAGCGGTCCTCGATCAGCTCGACCGCGTCGGTGTCCTTCGGGTCGTAGAAGGACGGCCAGCCGCAGTGCGACTCGAACTTCTCCGTGGAGGTGAAGAGGTCGGCGCCACAGGCCCGGCAGGAGTAGACGCCGGTCGTCTTGGTGTCGGTGTACTCACCGCGGAACGCCGGCTCCGTGCCGGCCTGGCGCAGGACGGTGTACTCGGCCGGGCTCAGCTCCGCACGCCACTGCTCGTCCGGCTTTTCGATGTCGTAGGACATGAAGCTCAACCCCTCAACTCAGGTACGGCTACTTCTCTGGTACGGCTACTTCGACAGACGGGTCAGGATCTCGGGCCCGAGGTCCGTCACGTCTCCCGCACCCATGGTGAGAACGAGATCACCGGGCTTCGCCATTCCCGCCACCACCGCGGGTACCTGTGACATGTCATGCACCGGCGTCACGTCCGCGCCGGCCGCCCATGCCGCGTCGATGATCAGCTCGCTGGTCACACCCTCGATCGGGTCCTCGCGGGCCGGGTAGATGTCCAGGACCAGCGAGGCGTCCGCCAGGGACAGGGCCTGGCCCATCTCCTTGCCCAGTTCCTGGGTGCGCGAGAAGAGGTGGGGCTGGAAGACGACCAGGATGCGGGAGTCGCCCGCCGCCGCCCTCATCGCCTCCAGGTCCGCCGTCATCTCGGTGGGGTGGTGCGCGTACGAGTCGATGACCTGCACGCCCGCCTCCTCGCCCTTGAGCTGGAGGCGCCGCTTCACACCCGTGTACGAGGCGAGGGCGGGGGCCAGTTCGGCCGCGGGGATGCCGAGGGCCACGCCGGCCGCCAGCGCCGCCACCGCGTTGTGCGCGTAGTGGCGGCCGGGCACCGAGACCGTGAAGGTGAGCGTGGAGCCGTCCAGTTCGACGGTCACCTCGCTCTTCAGGCCCTGCGGGACGACGGACAGCACGCGTACGTCCGCGTCCTTCGACTCGCCGTACGTCACCACCTCGACGGTGTCCCTGATGCCGTCCGGCAGCCGCCGGGTCAGCTCGCGCGCGCCCTGCTGGTCCGCGGCGATCACCAGGGTGCCGCCGGGCACGATCTTGCCGGCGAACGTCTCGAAGGACTCGTAGATCTCGTCCATGGACGCGTAGTTGGCGTGGTGGTCCAGCTCCACGTTCAGCACGATCGCCACCTCGGGCGCGTACTTGTGGAAGCTGCGGTCCGATTCGTCGGCCTCGGCGACGAAGATCTCGCCGTCGCCGTGCAGGGCGTTGGATCCGGGGACGTCGAGGTCGCCGCCGATCGCGTAGGAGGGGTCCAGACCCAGGGTCGACAGGGACACGGCCAGCATCGACGTCGTGGTCGTCTTGCCGTGCGTGCCGGCCACCGCGATCGGCCGCAGGCCGTCCATCAGGCGGGCGAGGGCGTCCGAGCGGTGGACGACCGGGATGCCCAGCTCGGCGGCGCGGGCCAGCTCCGGGTTGTCCGCGCGGATCGCCGAGGAGACGACCACGCAGGTGGCGTCCGCCGCCAGGTGCTCCGCGGCGTGCCCGAGGTGGACCGTGGCGCCCAGCGCGCGCAGCGCCTCGGCGGTCGCGGAGTCCTTGGCGTCGCTGCCCGCCACCGCTGCCCCGCGCTGCGCGAGGATCTTCGCGATGCCCGACATCCCGGCGCCGCCGATGCCGATGAAGTGCGGTCGATCCATGGCGGTAGGAAGGCCGGGTGCCATACGTGTTTCTCCCAGGATGCGGCTGTGACGGTGAGCGCCCCAGCCTATTGCGTCCGCCCCGCCGACCCTCGCAAGGGCCGGGGGCCGCCCCGCGGGGGCGCGACCGGCCCCCACCGGCCTGCGCAGTTCCCCGCGCCCCTCAAGGACAAAAGACTGCGCCGTTCCCCGCGCCCCGCAAAGACAAAAGACTGCGCCGTTCCCCGCGCCCCTGATAGGGCGCAGCCCCTCCAAGGGGCGCGGGGAACTGCGCGGCCAGCACCAACCGGGCCCGCATCCGTAAGGCCCCTATGGGCAACTCGGGAGAAGCGCCCACAGGCTGCGCGGGCCGCCGCGGACGGGCCGCGTACGGTGGCTCCGGGCCCCCACCGCGCCCCCGCCAAACCACAGCGGCAGCGTCACACCTTGCTGTGGGAGAACAGCTTCAGCACCGGTACCCCCACCTTGTGCCGCGCCCGGGACGCCCAGTCGCGGTGGAAGAACTCCTCGACGTAGTGCGGATCGGTCAGCACGATGACCTCGTCCGCCCCGACCTCGTCGACCAGCCCCTTCAGCGCGTCCAGCGGATGCGCCTCGATCAGCCGCCCCTCGGCCGCGCTGCCGGTGGCCCGCAACGCCACCAGCGACACCTCCAGGGCCCGCTGCCCCTGGCCGACCGCCTCCGCCCCTTCGGGCGTCTCGTTCTCGCGGGCCGCCTCGTCCAGCTCACCGAGGGCCACGTCGTCGATCGCCCGCAGCAGCCGGTCCGCCTGGTCGCCGCGCGGCTGGAGCAGTACGTGGAAGTCCACTCCCTCGTCGCCGTGCAAGGTGGTGACGAATTCCACGTCCGCGGAGGTGAGGGCCTTCTCGATCATCAATACGCTCGTGAACACGACAAACGCCCTTCTCATCCGTGGGCCGTTCGTAGACCCCTGCGGAAACCATCCTGCCCCGTGACCGCACGGGGACTGCGATTTTCGGTGTGCCCGGCGAAAGCCAACCGGAACAGCCGATTCCACTTCTCTGTCCGTACTCCCGATTCCTTGATCGGCTCCGACGGTCAGGTCCGATGGTCAGGTCCGACGGTAACGGCTGAAGAGGAACCCGTCCTCCTCCAGCAAAGACGTCAGTTCGAACCGGCTCGGCACCGCGACGGACGGGCCGCCCGCGATGCGCTGGGCGTCCCCGACGGTGAGCATGGGGGACACCGTCAGACACAGCTCGTCGAGGACACCGGCCGCGACCAGCTGGCCGAGCAGCCGGGGCCCGCCCTCCGTCAGGAGCCGGCGCAGCCCCAGGCCGGCGAGCGCGCGGACGGCCCGTGCGGGCTCCACCCCCATGCCGTCGCCCGCGATCACGACCCGCGCGCCGGCCTTCTCCACGGCGGCGATCCGGTCGGGCGCCGCCGCGGCCCCCGTGAGCAGCAGGGTGGGAAGCAGCGGCGAGGTGAAGAGCGGAAGCGAGAAGTCCAGGTCGAGGCTCGCGCTCACCACGGCGATCGCGGGCGCCGGGCCCTGTCCCGCCGCGGCCCGGCGCGCGGCGAAGTCCTCGCGGGCCCGCGAGGGCCGGTAACCCTCCTGGCGTACCGTTTCCGCACCGACGATCACGACGTCCGCGAGCCCCCGCAGCGTGCCGAAGATCCGCATGTCGGCGGCGCTGGAGATGGGCTGCGAACGCCCGTCGTGCTGGGCGGCCCCGTCGAGCGTGGAGACCATGTTGGCCCGCAGCCACGGCTCGGGCCCCTCGGGTCCCGCGGCGCCCGGTGGATAGGCGTACGCCTCGGCCAGTTCGTCGAGCCCCCATTCCCGGGCCACGTCCTTTGTGCCCGGTGTACCCGGTACCCCGTCCGAGGCCGGGGCTGTTGTCGCGTCGGTCACGTCGGTCACAGGGAACAGGCGTCGCATGTCGTGCAGTCTGGCACGAGACGTAGAGTGGGGAACCGTGTCAACCTCCACCACCGCTTCCGGAACCGGCCCGACAGCCGACGCGACCCCGGCGTCCCTGTGCGCCCGCGAGCCGCGCGTCCCCGCGGACCGGCTGGTCGCCGAGATGGTGCCGCCGCCGCGCTTCGACTCGGTCCGCTTCGACACGTACATCCCGGATCCGAACCAGCCGAGCCAGACCGAGGCCGTGCGCGTCCTGGCCGACTTCGCGGCGGGTCTCGGCGGGACGCAATCCGCCGGCTCCGGAAAGCGCGGGTTCCTCGGCCTCGGGTTCGGCAAGAAGCCTGCCAAGGCCCCGGCCGGCCCCCGCGGTGTCTACCTCGACGGCGGTTACGGCGTCGGCAAGACGCACCTGCTCGCCTCCCTCTGGCACGCGACCCCGGCGGAGCCCGCGCTCAAGGCCTTCGGCACGTTCGTGGAGCTGACGAACCTGGTAGGCGCCCTCGGTTTCCAGCAGACCGTGCGGACGCTGAGCGGCCACCGGCTGCTCTGCATCGACGAGTTCGAGCTCGACGACCCCGGCGACACGGTCCTCGTGTCGAGTCTGCTCGGCCGGCTGGTCGAGGCGGGGGTGGCGCTCGCCGCGACCTCGAACACGCTGCCGGGCAAGCTCGGCGAGGGCCGGTTCGCCTCGGTCGACTTCCTGCGCGAGATCCAGGGCCTGTCGGCCCACTTCAGGTCGCTGCGCATCGACGGTGACGACTACCGCCACCGCGGACTGCCCGAGGCCCCGGCCCCGTACTCGGACGAGCAGGTCACGAAGGCCGCGTATGCCACGCCCGGTGCCTCGCTCGACGACTTCCCGCATCTGCTCGACCATCTGGCCCGGGTGCACCCCAGCCGGTACGGCGCGCTGACGGACGGGATCGAGGCGGTCTGCCTCACGGACGTGCAGCCGGTTCCGGACCAGTCCACCGCGCTGCGGCTCGTCGTCCTCGCCGACCGGCTGTACGACCGCGAGGTGCCGGTACTGGCCTCGGGGATGCCGTTCGACAAGCTGTTCAGCGAGGAGATGCTGAACGGCGGCTACCGCAAGAAGTACTTCCGCGCGATCTCCCGGCTCACGGCACTGGCGCGGGACGCCAAGGGCCTCGTACAGCACTGACCGTCGTACACCGTCGTACAGAACTGACCGCCGTACAGAACTGACCGTCGTGCAGGGCCGACCGTCGTACCCCCGGCGGTTTCCGGCCTGTCACCGGCGCTCTTCGGCCCTCTTCAGCCTCTCTTCAGGGTGAAACGTTAAGTTAACCCTGCAAACAACTTCCCGAGTTAACGTTCGTGTCAGCAAGGGAAGACATGACCTGGAGACGGCGGAGAGGGGGCCCATGCGACGAGGTACGACGGTCCGCACGCTGTTCGCCGTTCTCGCCGCCGTCCTGCTGGCCCTGCAGCTCTCCGCCTCCACCACGGCGTTCGCACCGACGTTCGCATCCGCGCACACGACCCAACTCGCCGGCCCCGGTGACGGCCCCCAGACCAGGGCCGAGTTCGTCACCTGTGGCGACACCTCGCACTCGCACGGCCCGACCGGCCCGCTGCGCACCCGTGAGCGGATCCGTGTCGCGGACCACGTCACCCCGGCCGCCGCGCGCCTCCTGCTCTGCAAGGACGTCGCGGTCGCCCACGAGGACCCGTCGCACACCGCGGCCCCCGCGGCGCACCACCGCGCGACCAGATCCTCCGCGGCCCACTCCACGGCAGCCCTCCAGGTCTTCCGCTGCTGACCTGACCAACGGGCACGAAGCGACTCCGACCTGACCCACCCCTCACCACGCCACGTCCGCCGAGCGCGTCGACGTGGGGTCATGTCGCCGTACCCGCATGCGCTCCGTTTTGTAGGCCGACGCGCTCGCATATGCGCGCCAGGAGGAACTGACACATGCAGCCCCTCATCGATCACGCACGCTCCTTCCGCAAGCAGTCCGCGGACCGCCCGGAGGAGTTCGCCCGACTCGCCGAAGGCCAGTCCCCGCAGGTCCTGTTCATCACCTGCTCCGACTCGCGGGTCGTCCCGGCCCTGATCACCGGAGCCCGGCCCGGTGAACTCTTCGAACTGCGCACCGCGGGCAACATCGTCCCCCCGCACACCTCCGCACAGCCCACCAGCGAGGCGGCCACCGTCGAGTACGCGGTGGAGGTGCTCGGGGTCACCGACATCGTCGTCTGCGGCCACTCCCACTGCGGTGCCGTCGGCGCGCTGGTACGCGGCGACGACCTGACCGCCGTACCCGCCGTCCGCGACTGGCTCGCGCACTCCACCCCGCGGCCCGACGGCGCCACCGAGGACCCGACCGTCACCGAGGCCGTGCAGAACCACGTACTGACCCAACTCCTGCGGCTGCGCTCGTACCCGTGCGTGGAACGGCGGCTGACGGGCGGTCAACTGCGCCTGCACGGCTGGTTCTACGAGGTCCACACCGGGTCCGTCCTCGCGCACGACGTCCGCTCCGACTCCTTCGAGGCGCTGTGAGCGCCGCGACGGGCACGCCCTCGGCCACCGAAGGAACGGATCCGGGCCGGCGAACGCGATTCCCCTTCCTGCGGCAGGACTTCACCGCCTCGCTCGTCGTCTTCCTGGTGGCCCTGCCGCTGTGCGTGGGCGTCGCCGTGGCGTCGGGCGTACCCGCCGAACTCGGCCTGATCACCGGCATCGTGGGCGGTCTGGTCACCGGACTGCTGCCCGGCAGCAGCCTCCAGGTGTCGGGCCCGGCCGCGGGTCTGACCGTGCTGGTCTTCGAGGCGGTGCGCGAGTACGGCCTCGCCGTGCTCGGTGTCATCGTCCTGGCCACCGGGCTGATCCAACTCGCCATGGGCGCCATGAAGCTGGGGCGCTACTTCCGGGCCATCTCGGTGGCCGTCGTGGAGGGCATGCTGGCGGGCATCGGGCTGGTCCTGATCGCCGGCCAGCTCTATTCGGTGGCCGGCGCCGAGGCCCCCGCCTCGGGTCTGGACAAGCTCGCCGGGCTGCCGGGGCTGGTCGCCGACTCCGCCGGGTCCACCACGGCACTGGTCTCCGTCGGGCTCGGCGCCGCCACCGTCGCCGTACTCGTGCTGTGGAAGCACCTGCCGGCCAAGGTCCGTACGGTGCCGGGGGCACTGGCCGCGGTGGCGCTCGCCACGCTCGCGACCCTGGCGTTCGACCTGCCCGTGGCGACGGTGGAGGTACGCGGACTGCTCGACTCGATCCAGCTGCCGGGGCTCGAAGCCGTCGGCGGGCTGGCGAGCGTGGGCGTGCTCGGCACGATCCTGGCGTTCGTGCTGATCGCGTCGGCGGAGTCGCTGTTCAGCGCCGCCGCCGTGGACCGGCTGCACGACGGGCCGCGCACCGAGTACGACAAGGAACTGATGGCGCAGGGCGCGGGCAACACGGTCTGCGGGCTGCTCGGCGCGCTGCCGATGACCGCCGTGATCGTGCGCAGTTCGGCGAACGTGTCCGCGGGCGCCCGCACCAAGGCGTCCCGGGTGCTGCACGGGGTGTGGCTGCTGCTGTTCGCGGCGCTGCTGCCGTCCGTACTCGCGTACATCCCGCTGCCCGCGCTCGCGGGCATCCTGGTGCACGCGGGCTGGAAGCTGATCCCGCTGCGCTCGATCGCGGCGCTGTGGCGCGGGCACCGGGGCGAGGCGCTGATCCTCATGGTCACGGCCGTGTCGATCGTCGCGGTGAACATGTTCGAGGGCGTGCTGATCGGGCTCGCGCTCGCCGTCGCGAAGACCGCCTGGGAGGCCTCGCACATCAAGCTGGAGGTCATAGACAAGGGGGCGGGCCCGGTGCAGGCGTACCTGTCGGGCAACGCCACCTTCCTGCGGCTGCCGAAGATACTGGACGAGCTGGAGGCGCTGCCGAAGGACCGTCCGGTGACCGTGGACCTGGCCGGGCTGCATCACCTGGACCACGCGTGCCGTACGGCGCTGGAGAACTGGTCGCAGCGGCACAGCGAGAAGGGGACCGAGCCGGTGAAGGTCACCACTGCGGCTCCGTAGGCACCGAAGCCGCCGCCCGAGGGGCCCGGTGCGGACTCCCCACGAGTTCCGCACCGGGCCCTTCGGGCTGTCCGGGTCGTCCGGCGGCGCGCGGGAACGCCACGCTACGCGCGTGGTTCACGTGATCGGGACCACGTGATACACACAAGCGGGTCACGTACTCCTGTCCGCCAACAGGAAGGTTGCCCCATGTCCGCAACACGACGCGAGGTGCTGGCCCGCTCCGGAGCCCTGGGAGTCGGCATCGCCTTCACCGGTGCCGTATCGGAACTCTTCACGGGTACGGCCGCCGCACTGGGCCACTCCGGTTACGGCCCCCTGCTCCCCGACCCGGACGGTCTGCTGGACCTGCCGAAAGGTTTCCGCTACCGGGTGCTGTCCCGCGAGGGCGACGAACTCCGCTCCGGCGAGGGCCAGGTGCCGAGCAACCACGACGGCATGTCCGCCTTCGCCGGCAGACACGGCCGCGTCCACCTGGTCCGCAACCACGAGAACCGCAACACCGGCAGGATCCCGGTCCCGGCGGTCGACGGCCTCACCTACGACCCGACGGGCAAGGGCGGCTGTACGGCGCTGACCCTCGACCAGCGCGGGAACGTGGTCGGCGAACGGGTCGCGATCGCCGGTACGGCCGTCAACTGCGCGGGCGGGCCCACCCCTTGGGGCACCTGGCTGACCTGCGAGGAGACCGAGGACAAGGCCGGCACCAACGGCTACACCAAGGACCACGGCTTCATCTTCGAGGTCGACCCGGTGGACCCCCACCGCACCGGGGCCGTGCCGCTGACCGCGATGGGCCGCTTCCAGCACGAGGCGATCGCCGTCGACCCGAAGCGCGGTGTCGTCTACGAGACCGAGGACGCCTTCCTCAAGCCCTTCGGCCTCTTCTACCGCTTCCTGCCCGACAGGCCCGAGGGCGGGCGCGGTTCGCTCCGCGCGGGCGGCCGGCTCCAGGCGATGCGCGTACCGGGTGTCCCCGACCTCTCCTCGATCCAGGAGACGGGGGCGAGCTTCGACCGCGTCGAGTGGGTCGACGTACCGGACCCGCTCGCGGCCCAAACCCCCATCCGGCTCCAGGACTTCGGCCCCAAGGGCATCACCCACGCCCAGAAGCTGGAGGGCTGCTACTGGGGCGGCTCGTCCGTCTACTTCGTGTCCTCCTTCGCGCACAGCGGCGAGGGCTCCGCGGCCGACCACTACGGCCAGATCTGGCGGTACGAGCCCGGTGCCCGCCGGCTCACGCTGGTGATCGTCTTCGGTCCCGACACCGACATCCAGCTGCCCGGCGAGTCCCCCGACAACATCTGCCTCGCCCCCAGCGGCGGTCTGATGGTCTGCGAGGACGGCGGGGGCGCGCAGCACGTGTACGGCGTGACCCGGCGCGGCGAGGTGTACCCGATGGCCCGCAACCGGCAGAACATCGGCACGCCGGACGCCCCCGAGTGGGGCGAGTTCGCGGGCGTCACCTTCTCGCCCGACGGCCGGACGATGTACGTGAACTGCTACACGCCGGGGACGACGTTCGCGGTGACGGGCCCCTGGAGCAGGTAGTGACCTGCGTTTCCCGGGGCACCCGGCGGCCGTAGCGGTCGCCTGGTCCGGGGGCGGGTGCGCCGCGGGTAGCGGCCCCCGCCCCCGCGGCGCAGGATCGAGAGAACCGCCCCGAAGGGATGCGCGATGGCCAAGAAGGACAGCAAGGGCAGGAAGGACACGCGGGGCAGCGGGTCCGGTGAGGACGGGACGCGCAGCACCTCGCGGGCCGCGGAGAGCGCCCCCGCCGTCCGCGAGGTGCTGCGCGTCCCGGTCGGCGAACGGATCTCCCTCTCCTCGTACGACGCCTCGGCGACCCCCGGCGGGGCGACTGCGCCCAGGTCCAAGTCCGACGGCCTCGCCGCCATCACCCGGATGGCCGAACCCCTCGCCAACCTCCAGGAACGCCTCTGGGCGGCGAGCACCGCCGGTGACCACCGCCGGGTCCTCCTGGTCCTCCAGGGCATGGACACCAGCGGCAAGGGCGGCACGGTCAAGCACGTCATCGGGCTCTTCAACCCCGTCGGCTGCCGCGTCCACGGCTTCAAGGCGCCGACCCCCGAGGAGCAGCAGCACGACTTCCTCTGGCGCGTCAGGCGGCGGCTCCCCCAGCACGGCGAGATCGGCGTCTTCGACCGCTCCCACTACGAGGACGTCCTCGTCGGCCGCGTCCGCGAGCTGGCCCCGCGCGCCGAGATCGAGTCCCGGTACGGCCGGATCAACGACTTCGAGCGGGCCCTCGCCGACGACGGCATGACCCTCGTGAAGTGCTTCCTGCACATCTCGTTCGAGGAGCAGCGCCTGCGTCTCCTGCGCCGGCTCGCCAACCCGCGCAAGCACTGGAAGTTCAGCCCGTCGGACATCGACGACCGGGCCCTGTGGCCCGCCTACCAGGAGGCGTACGAGATCGCCCTCGAACGCTGCTCCTCCGACGCCGCCCCCTGGTACGTGATCCCCGCCGACCGCAAGTGGTACCGGAACTGGGCGATCAGCCGGCTGCTGCTGGAGCATCTGACGGCACTGGACCCGCAGTATCCGCAGCCGGACTTCGATGTGGAGGCCTGCCGGAAGCGCCTCCAGGAGGAGGGCTGACCAGCACCTCCCCCGCACCCGTACCCGTACAGGATCGACACTGAAAGCGATATAACCGGTTTTTCCTATTCATCCGGTTAATGTCGCCCGCGTGAAGATCTTCCTGTGCCTGAAGAGGGCCACCGCCGCCTGTGTACTCACGACGGCGGGCGCGGTCGCCCTCGCGGCGTGCGGCGCTCCCGACGCCCCCCGCGCCGCCACGGCCCCCGCGCCCGCGGTCACCGCGCCCTCCCGGCCGCCCACCCTCGCCCCGGGTCCTGGCGGACTGACCCCCGTCTTCATGAAGGCGGCCGGGGCGCGCGACAGGACGGTCGCCCTGACCTTCGACGCCGACATGACGGCCGACCAGGGGCCCCGGGCTGCCGCCGGGGAACGGTTCGACAACCCGCGGCTGATCAGGACACTGCGACGGCTGAAGGTGCCGGCGACCGTGTTCATGACGGGGCGCTGGGCCGAGGAGTACCCCCGGCAGGCGCGGGCCATCGGACGCGATCCGCTCTTCGAGGTCGCGAACCACTCCTACAGCCATCACGCCTTCACCGAGGACTGCTACGGGCTGCCGACCGTTCCCGCGTCCGGGATGCGGGCGGACGTGGAGCGGGCGTTCACCGCGTTCCGCGCGGCGGGGATCGAGCACCCGATGCCGTACTTCCGCTTCCCCGGCGGCTGCTACGACCAGCGGGCGCTCAAGGCGCTGAGCGGCACCGGTGTGACGGCCGTGCAGTGGGACGTGGTGAGCGGGGACGCGTTCGCGACGGACGCGGACGCCGTGGCGCGGCAGGTGCTGGACGGCGTACGGCCCGGTTCGGTGGTCGTCATGCACTGCACGCGCAGCGCGGCCCCGGCGACGGAGGAGGCCCTGCGCACGATCGTCCCGGAGCTGCGGGAGCGCGGCTACCGGTTCGTGAAGGTGTCGGAGCTGATCTGACGGGACGGCCGGGGGCCGATTCATCACCGGGGTCGCTCAAAGCGATCGCATTCTCTTGTTGGACGGCAAAAACGTCACGGTGGAGGCTGGGACGTACCGAACGAACCCCCAGGAGGAGCCTCCATGCAGACACGCACCATCGGTGACGTCCGGGTCGGAGCGATCGGTCTGGGCGGGATGCCGATGTCCATCGAGGGCCGTCCGGACGAAGCGCGTTCGGTCGCGGCCGTGCACGCGGCGCTGGACGCGGGCGTCACGCTCTTCGACACCGCGGACGCCTATCACCGGGACGCCCACGAGGTCGGCCACAACGAGTCGCTGATCGCCCGCGCGGTGGCCTCGTACGGCGGTGACACCTCGGACGTGCTGATCGCGACGAAGGGCGGACATCTGCGTCCGGGCGACGGTTCGTGGACGCTGAACGGCTCGCCGGAGTACCTGAAGACGGCGTGCGACGCCTCGCTCGAACGACTCGGCGTCGAGGCCATCGGGCTCTACCAGTTCCACCGGCCGGACCCGAAGGTCCCCTACGCGGAGTCGGTCGGCGCGATCCGCGATCTGCTGGACGCGGGCAAGATCCGCTTCGCGGGTGTCTCCAACGCCGACCCCGACCAGATCCGGCAGGCCAACGAGATCCTGGGCGGGCGGCTGGTGAGCGTGCAGAACCAGTTCTCGCCGGCGTTCCGCTCCAGCGAGCCGGAGTTGGAGCTGTGCGCGGAACTCGGCATCGCGTTCCTGCCGTGGAGTCCGCTCGGCGGGATCTCGAAGGCGGGTGAACTGGGTTCGCGGTACGCCGCGTTCGCGGAGGTGGCGGGTGAGCACGGGGTGAGCGCGCAGCAGGTCTGCCTGGCGTGGATCCTCGCGAAGGCCCCGGTGACGATCCCGATCCCGGGCTCCTCCCGCCCGGAAACCATCCGCGACTCGGCGGCGGCGGCGGACCTGAACCTCTCAGCCGCGGAGCTGAAGCGTCTGGACGAGGCGTAAAAGGATTGCGCCGTTCCCCGCGCCCCTACCCAGGGGCGCGGGGAACGGCGCAGTCTTTTAGGGGCGCGGGGAACTGCGCGGCCAGCTACGACGTACCCGCACGTCACCACCCCCGCACACCCGACTGGCAGACTGAGCACGTGAGCAGCGACGAAACGACGACCCCCACCCCGAGCGACGACGCACCGCAGTTCGTGCTCCCCCTGGTCGTCCGTATCGAACGGACCGAACCACCCGCCCGCACGGACGCCCTGGAGACCGCCGCCCGCGCAGTCCTGACCCTCCTCAGCGACGACCGCTCGCTCGGCGAGGGCGAATGGGCCCAGGCGGTCCGCGACTGGCAGGACGCCCGCATCCGCAAGGTCGTCCGCCGGGCCCGCGGCGCGGAGTGGCGCCGCGCGGAGGCCCTGCCCGGCATCACCGTCACCGGCAAGTCCGCCGAGGTCCGCGTCTTCCCGCCGGTCCCGCTCGACGGCTGGCCCAAGGAGCTGGCCCGCCTCCAGGTCTCCGGCACGGACCTCGACGACCCGGAGCCGCCCGCGGACCCCGACGCGGCCACGCCCGTACTGTGGCTGAGCCCGGACCTGGACATGTCGGCGGGCAAGGCGATGGCCCAGGCGGGCCACGGCGCCCAGCTGGCCTGGTGGGAGCTGTCCGGCGAGGACCGCACGGCCTGGATCGAGGCCGGTTTCCCGCTGGCCGTCCGCACGGCCGCCCCCGACCGGTGGGAGCGCCTCGTCACGAGCGGACTGCCGCTGGTGCGCGACGCGGGCTTCACGGAGATCGCCCCGGGTTCCTGCACGGTGGTCGCCGACCATCCGGCACTGCGTCTCGACCGGCAGTAGGCGGATGACGGACGGCCGGCGGGAGGACAGGCGATGACACGACTGGACGGCAGGGTCGAACGGGGCAACCGCACCCGCCAGTCGGTGCTGCGCCGTACCGTCGACATCGCCTCGGCCGAGGGCCTGGAAGCCCTCTCCGTGGGACGCCTCGCGACCGAACTCGGGCTCAGCAAGAGCGGTGTCTTCGCCCTGTTCGGCTCCAAGGAGGAGCTGCAACTGGCCACCGTGCGCGAGGCCTCGCGCGTCTACGTCGAGCAGGTCATCGCGCCCGCCGCCGAACTCCCCGCCGGGACCGGCCGGTTGTGGCGGCTGTGCGAGCGCTGGCTCGACTACTCCCGGGGCCGGGTCTTCCCGGGCGGCTGCTTCTTCTACGAGGTCATCGCCGAGTTCGACGCCCGTACCGGCCCCGTGCACGACGCGGTCGCGGAGGCCCAGCGCGCCTGGACGGCCCATGTGGAGCAGGTCATCACGGAGGCACGCGACCTCGGTGAACTCCACGCCGACACGGACGTGCCGCAACTGGCCTTCGAGCTGGTCGCGTTGATGGAGAGCGCCAACGCCGTCTCCGTCCTGCACGACGAGTCGGTGGCCTACCGCCGGGCACGCGTCGCCATCGCGACCCGGCTGCGCGCGGCAGCGACCGACCCGGCGTCGGCGCCCGAGCCGTCGCCCGCGCCCGACCCTTCATCGGTACGCGATCCCGACCCGGCACCCGAGCCTGCGCCGTCGTCTGAACTGCCCATGCCCTGAGGCGCTGTTGGCGCCGCCCCTCCTCCCTCCCCCGATCACGCGAAACAAGTAGCACGACCGTTCGCTTACTTTTATACTCCGACCATGCCTCTTCATCTCCTTCGTTCGCCCTGGCAGCCGGGCCCGCGCACCGACGCCCGGGGCGGTCCGGCCGTCATCAGCGTCACCGACTTCACCGCCACCACCCACCGGCAGTCCTGGTCCGTCGCGCCGGCCGGGCTGAGACTGCGCCGCACCTGGCCCGGGACCCCCGGCGCGATCGGCCTGTGGCTGTGGGCCGACCCGGCGCGGCGGCGTTCGGGGTCGGTCTCGGTCTGGACCGACGAGGTGGCCCTCAAGGAGTTCGTCGGCCGGCCGGACCACCTGCGGATCGTCCGGGCCCACAGCGGCCGAGGCGTGCTGCGCTCGACGCTCCGCAGGACCAGCCGGTTCGACGAGGCCGCCGCCTGGGCGGACGCGCGGCACTTCATCACCGGGGAGACGTCATGACGGGCGCTCCCGACATCGTGACGCTCGACCGGATCGCGGTCCTGGAGACGGCACGCCTCGTCGACACGGCGACCGCGCGGGACTGGGCTCGGCCCACACCCTGTGCGGGCTGGGACCTGCGGCGGCTGGTCGCCCATATGACCGCCCAGCATCGCGGGTTCGCCGCCGCCGCGCGGGGCACGGGCGCAGATCCGGCGTGCTGGCGGGAGCCCAAGGACCTCGGCGAGCCGTCGCGAATCCACCGGGAGGCCGTGACGACGCTGCTCGCCGACTTCGCGTCGGAAGGCGTCCAGGAGCGGCAGTTCGTCCTGCCGGAGCTGGGCCGGACCGTGCCCGGGTCGGTCGCGATCGGGTTCCACTTCATCGACCACGTGGTGCACGCGTGGGACGTGGCGGTCTCGCTGGGCGTGGGCCTGGAGCTGCCGGACCGGGTCCTCGAAGCCGGACTGGTCGTCGCCCGGCGCGTACCGACCGATCCGGCCGGGCGGGGTCCCGGACGTGCGTTCGCGCCGGCGCTCGACGTGCCCGACGGGTCCGGCCCGCTGGTCGAGACGCTCCGGCTGCTGGGGCGTACGCCCGAGGAGTGGCCGCAAGCGGTGGGAACCGCGCGGGAGGTGTGACGCAGGAGACACGAACGATTGAACAGATCCGCCGCCCCGCACGTATCTTCTGGCGCTGGCCAAGTACAGATCCCCAACGACCAGTTGGTAAAAATCCGGAGGCACCTGTGCGGCGTATCAACGGTACGGCCCTCGTCATCGTGGCACTCGTCGGAACGCTCGGCGCGCTCGCGTTCCCCGTCTGGTCGTACGCCGACCGCGCCGGTACGGGACCGGCGAACCTCGCCGCCGGGACCGTGCAGACGAAGTGGGGGCCGCTGACCGCCACCGACCGTGACCTCATCGTCCGGGTGCGGCTGGCAGGTCTGTGGGAGCTGCCCGCCGGGCAGCAGGCCCTCGAACGCAACCCCAGTCCCGCGATGAAGGAGGCCGCCGACCACCTGATCGTCGGCCACACCGACCTCGACAAGCGGGTGCGGGGGGTCGCGCGGGAGCTCGGCGTCGAACTGCCGAACCAGCCGAACGAGCAGCAGCAGGGCTGGCTGCAGCAGATGACGAACGCGAGCGACGCGGACTACCCCAAGGTGTGGGCGAACCTGCTGCGCTCCGCCCACGGCAAGATCTTCCCGGCGATCGGGACGGTACGGAACCAGACGCGCAACACGCTGGTGCGGCAGCTCGCCTCGGACACCAACCAGACCGTGCTCGACCACATCACGGTGCTGGAGAAGACCGGCGCCGTCGACTTCGAGGCGATCGCCAACGACTCGGTGGCGGGCACCACGGCCAGCCCGTCCGGTCCGGCCGCACCGGTCCCCGGGGTGATCCCCAGCTCGGCGCCGCCCGCCGAGGCGACCGGTGACATCAACACCACGTCACGGCCGTCCCCCGGGGCGCCCGGCACGGTCAACACGAACCGCCCCGACCCCGAGGACCCGGACGCTCCCGCCTCCGCCTCCTCGCAGTGAGGTCCGAACCTCAAATGTTGCTCTGAACGTCCCCGCCGATGGGTTCGGCCCCGCCTGACGGGGCCATCACCCCGTCACGCCGGAACACAGGTCCGTCGAAGGAGACGCGCAAGGTCCTGGTGAAGTCGTGGTGGTGAGCGGAGGAGGGGGACGATGAGGAACCTGGGTACGGGAATCGGGTGGCGGCCGGAGATCGCCGAGGCCGTGGAGCGCATGCCCGGCATCGACTGGGTCGAGGCCGTCGCCGAGAACATCTGTCCCGGACATCTCCCCGAGTCGCTGGTGCGGCTGCGGGAGCGCGGGGTGACCGTGGTCCCGCACGGGGTGTCGCTCGGGCTCGGCGGCGCCGACCGTCCCGCCGAGGCGAAACTCGCCGACCTGGCGGCCCGCGCCGAGGCCCTCGGCTCCCCGCTGGTCACCGAGCACATCGCGTTCGTCCGGGCGGGCGGGGCGCTGACCGCCTCGCCGCTCCTTGAGGCCGGACACCTGCTGCCCGTCCCCCGCACCCGGGACGCCCTCGACGTCCTGTGCGAGAACATCCGGATCGCCCAGGACGCGCTGCCGGTGCCGCTCGCGGTGGAGAACATCGCGGCGCTGATCTGCTGGCCGGGCGAGGAGATGACCGAGGGCCAGTTCCTGTACGACCTGGTCGACCGCACCGGCGTACGCCTGCTCATCGACGTGGCCAACCTCCACACCAACCACGTCAACCGCGGCGAGGACCCGGCCCGGGCGCTCGACGAACTGCCCGTCGAGGCCATCGCGTACGTCCATGTCGCCGGCGGTTTCGAGCGGGACGGCGTCTGGCACGACAGCCACGCGCACGCCGTGCCACCGGCGGTCCTCGACGTACTCGCCGAACTGGCCTCCCGGGTCCGCCCGCCGGGCGTACTCCTGGAACGCGACGAGAACTTCCCCGCCCCGTCCGAACTGGAACGCGAACTGACCGCGATCCGCGAAACGGTGGACAAGGCCGCGGCCGCCGGAGTACCGGCCCCCACGAGGCCGGGCCCGCCGCGCCCCGCCGCCACCGCCACGGGAGCGGCCGACGACGGGTCGGCCTCCCTCGTCGGTACCGAGGCGGACGCGGGCGACGGTGGTGCCCGGCAGCGCGTCGGGCTCGCTCAGGCCGCTCTCCTGTCCGCGCTCGTCGGGGGGACGCCCGTGCCTGAAGGGTTCGATCGGACCCGGCTGGCCGTGCAGGCCCGGGCGCTGGCGGGCAAGCGGGCCGACGTCGTGGCCAAGGTCGCTCCGGAGCTGCCGGAGATCCTGGCCCAGGGGTACCGGAAGGCGTTCCTGGCGTACGCGCAAGGCCACCCGATGACCGAGGGCTACCGGCGGGACGCGCTGGACTTCGCCGCGTACCTGCTGTTCGACGGACGCCTCCAGGACGCGGACGTGCGGCGCCGGCTGAGCGAGTGGTGGCTGGAGCGTTCGGGCCCGGCGCCGCTGTCGCAGCGCCCGGCGGCCCGGCTGGTGCGCGCCACGCGCCGGGTGCTGCTGAGGCGTTGAGAACCGGTCGACGCGGGGCGTAGCCGGCCCTCGTCAGCCGTGACGTCGCTCACCAGGGCGACAGCCGTGCCCGGTGTGTACAGGAACGCGGGTCCCGCGCCTGTTCAGCGCCGCCCCCGCGACCACCGGGCCGCGCGGGCACGCACTCAGCCGTCACACAGCGACTGCGTACGCATCTGTCGCGGACCGGGCCCGGACGGCCGTCGGGCGACGGCCCCGGCACCGTCCCCGTCTGCGGAAACACCGGTCTCACCGGCCCGTCCGGAGTGCGTACTTCATTCGTCCAAACCCGTACCACAGTTGGCGTACGCCACGAAGTACTATGCCAACCTCCACCAGAAGCGCACTAACGTGCGGTGCCGCAACAGGAGGCACCATGCGATCCATCGACGGCCGCGGGCTGTTCACCGGCACCGGGCTCATCATCGCGGGTCTGACGACGACCCTCGTGGCACTGTTCATCCCGATCTGGTCGTACGCCGACCGGTCGGGCACCGGCGTGGACACACTGAACGCCGAGACCGTGTCGACGAGCTTCGGACCGCTGTCCGCGCAGGACCGGGAGTTCGTCACGAAGGTCCGGCTCGCGGGCCTGTGGGAGCTGCCCGCCGGACAGCAGGCCGAGGAGCGCGGCACCACCAGGTCCGTGCGGACGGCGGGCGAGCACCTCGTCGAGGGCCATACGTTCCTGGACGCGCGCGTACGCAGCGTGGCCGCGCGGCTCGGCCTCGAACTGCCCAACCAGCCCAGCGAGCAGCAGCGGGCCTGGCTCGCCACGCTGAGCGCGGCATGGGGCGAGGAGTACGACAGGCAGTTCGCGAACATCCTCCGCGCCGCGCACGGCAAGGTGTTCGGCCTGGTCGCCCAGGTCCGCGCGAACACCCGCAACTCCCTCGTCCGCGGCCTCGCCGACGACGCGAACACCACGGTGCTGGACCACATCACGGTCCTGGAGGCGACCGGCCTGGTCGACTTCGACGCCCTGGCCCGCGACGCGGCCTCCGCGAGCGCGCCCCCGCTCACCTACTCCCCCGCGCCCCCCGGCCCGAAGGCCTCGCCCAGTCCTCCCGTCCCCGCCACTCCCACCCCGACGTACTCCCTGCCCCCGGCCGCGACCGCCCGGCCCCCCGAGGACGGGGCGGAGGGCGGCGGGGCCCAGGGCGGGGACAACTAGCCCCAGCAACCGAAGCACCGCCGACGCGAAACGTCACTCAATGGCGATGCTTCGTCCAAATTGTGAACAAGCCGTGGCGCGGCCGGTCCTCCGTCGCATAGAAATCCGGCATGTTCTGGGTCCTCCTCCTTCTCCTCGCCTGGGCCGCGGCGGGCACGGCCTGTACGCGCCTGTGCCTGGCCTCGGTCCGCGCCGCCGCCGCGGACGACACGCACACGCTCGCCGGACGCGGCCTGACGCTCTACGAGGCCGCGTTCCTGTCGGGCGGCCCCGCCCGGGTCGCCGATCTCACCCTCGTGTCGATGGCCCGCCAGCGCCGGCTGCTGCTCGCCCACACCGGCTGGGCGACCGTCGTGGACCCGTACGGCCGGGACGAGATGGAGCGCTCCGTCCTGGGCGCGATCGGCCCGGACGGACAGTCCCGGATAGCACCGGTCCGTACGAGCGCCGCCGCCGCGGAGTCCGTACGCGTGCTCGCCGACCGTCTTGTCGCGGCGGGCCTCGCCGTGCCGGACGGGGCGCGCACCACCGTCGCGGGCGCCGTACGCCAGGTGCGGTCGGCCGCCGTGGCCGTCCTGGTGCTGGCCGCCACCGCGCTGCTGATGCCCACTCAGACCCAGCACGAGCGGGCACTGGTGGCGGTCTGGTTCACGCTGCCCCTCATCCTCACCATGAGCTGTCTGGCCATCGCGCGCATCGAGGTGCACCCCTACACCCGCTGGGCGTCCCCGGCCGGACAGCACCTGCTCAGTTCCCTGACCCACCGGGCGGACGCCGACAGCGACGACCGTACGTACCTCACCACCGTGGCCGTGCGCGGCATCCGGGCGGTCGGCGAACCGAACCTGCGGGCGGCTTTCGGACACCGCGGACCCCACGCCTGAGCGCTCGGCAGGGGCGCGCGCCGGACGCGCATCGGGGTCATCGGTACGACATTCGCGGGCCGGTCCTTTACTTCGCCCAGTCCCGGCCGAAGCATCCCTTCTGTTGCCGAACGTGAAGTCGCCGTGCGCCGAAGGGACATCGATGAGAGCTGCCGTCCGCCACGGAACGGCCGGATCACTGATCCTGGCCGCTGTCGTCGCCGTCGCACCGCCCGCGGGAGGCGCCCAGGCCTCACCGGGCCGGGCGCCGGCGTGGGGCTCCGGCTGGGCCGAACGGCACGGCACGGCGGTCGCCGCCGAACGCGCCGCCGCCGACGGCATCCGCTTCGGGACGTGTTCCGAGGACGAGGACGGCCCCGCCACCCTGCAGTGCGGCACGGTGAAGGTCCCGCTCGACTACGCGCACCCCGACGGCAAGCGGATCGAGCTGACCGTCAGCAGGGTGCGGGCGACCGGCAAGGACGCCGAGAACGGCAAACGGTCCGTCCCACGGCAGGGCGCGCTCGTCTACAACCCCGGCGGGCCCGGCGCGTCCGGCATGTACTTCCCGCTGATCGGCATGATCCCGGAGTGGAAGCGCATCGCGTCGGCGTACGACCTGATCGGGTACGCCCCGCGCGGGGTGGGCCGCTCGGCCCCGCTGTCCTGCCAGGACCCGAAGCTGCTGCTGAAGGGGCCCTCGCAGTCGCCGACACACCCCTCGGAGTCGTACAAGAAGGAGCGCGTCGCGCGGGCGAAGGCGTACGCGCGGGGCTGCGTCGAGCGGTCGGGCCGTGCGATCCGGCACTTCACCTCCGTCAACAACGCCCGCGACCTGGACGTGCTGCGCGCCGCCCTGGGCGAGCGGAAGCTGACCTTCATGGGGGCGTCCTACGGCACGTACTTCGGGGCCCTGTACGCGGAACTGTTCCCCTCGCACGTACGCCGCATGGTCCTCGACTCGGCCGTGAACCCCGACCCGGCGAAGGTCTGGTACCGGAACAACCTCGACCAGTCCGCCGCCTTCGAGCGCCGCTGGGCCGACTTCCGCGCCTGGACGGCCGGCCACGACAAGGTGTACGGGCTGGGCCGTACGGCGGAGGAGGTGCGGCGCAGTTACGAGCGGGTGCGGGCGCGGCTCGCGGCGGAACCCGCGGGCGGCGAGGTCGGGCCCGGGCAGCTGCACGGCGCGTTCCTCCAGGCCGGGTACTACGACGACTACTGGCCGCAGCGCGCGCTGGCGCTCTCCGCGTATCTGAAGGGCGACCCGAAGCCGCTGATCCGGCAGGCGGGGCCGCATCCGGACTCGGTGAAGGAGCAGGAGAACAGCAAGGCCGTGTACACGGCGGTCGAGTGCAACGACGCGCCCTGGCCGCGGGCCTGGCACACCTGGGACCGCGACAACACGCGTCTCGCGCGCGTGGCGCCGTTCGAGACGTGGTCCAACGCCTGGATGAACCTGCCGTGCGCGTACTGGCCGCTGCCTCGGCAACGGCCGCTCGACGTCCGCACGTTCCCCGGTGAGCTGGCACCCACGCTCGTGCTCGCCGCCGAGCGGGATGCTGCGACGCCGTACGCCGGGGCGCTGGAGATGCATCGGCGGCTCTCCGGCTCCGCGCTCGTCACGGAGCGGGGGGCCGGGTCGCACGGGATCGGGGGCGGGTCCAACGCGTGCGTGAACGCCCACGTGGACGCGTACCTGCTGGAGGGACGGGTCCCGGCGCCCGGGGCGGCCTGCGGCCCGCACAAACCGCCGCAGCCCCGCTAGGGGCCTATAGGGGCGCGGGGAACGGCGCAGTCCTTTGCCTTTCAGGGGCGCGGGGAACCGCGCGGCCGGTCCCTACCGGGCCTCAAAGATTGCGCCGTTCCCCGCGCCCCTTAAAAGCTGCGCCGTTCCCCGCGCCCTCAAAAGATTGCGCTGTTCCCCGCGCCCCCGAAGACCGAGCGCTCCTTGGAAGGTCAGGCCAAACCTGCTACCAGTTCTGTGACGGACTTGCGGCGGCCCGTGTAGAACGGGACCTCCTCGCGGACGTGCATGCGGGCCTCGGAGGCGCGCAGGTGCCGCATGAGGTCGACGATGCGGTACAGCTCGTCCGCCTCGAACGCGAGGATCCACTCGTAGTCGCCCAGCGAGAACGACGCGACCGTGTTGGCCCGCACGTCGGGGAAGCCGCGGGCCATCTTCCCGTGGTCGGCGAGCATCCGGCGGCGGTCCTCGTCCGGCAGCAGGTACCAGTCGTAGGACCGCACGAACGGATACACGCTGATGTAGTCGCGCGGCGTCTCGTCCGCGAGGAACGCCGGCACGTGCGAGCGGTTGAACTCCGCCGGCCGGTGCAGCGCCATGTTCGACCAGACCGGCTCCAGCGCGCGCCCCAGCTTCGTACGGCGGAAGAGGTTGTACGCCTCCTGGAGCTGGTCGGCGGTCTCGGCGTGCCACCAGACCATCAGGTCGGCGTCGGCGCGCAGCCCGGACACGTCGTAGGTGCCTCGGACCGTGACGTCCTTGGCGGCGAGCTGGTCGAACAGCTCCTGGACCTCCTCCGCGTAACCGGCGCGGTCCTCGGGGAGCACGTCACGCAGTCTGAACACGGACCAGAGGGTGTAGCGGATGACCTCGTTGAGGTCCTTGGCCTTCTTGCCGGCGTTCGGGGTCCTGGCCTGGCCGGTGGTGGGGGCGTCGTCACTCATGGGGCTATTCTCCCGCTCCGCCGTGCAGGCTCTGCACCGGGTTCGTGATCAGCGCGTCCGTCAGCCGGTCGTCGCCCCGCAGCCGGTCCACGGCGGCGTTCGCGCTCGCGACACAGGCGGGGATGCCCACGCCGTCGTACGCCGCTCCGCACACGGCGAGGCCCGGCACCCTGCCGACGTGTTCGCGGATGCGGGCCACGCGCGCGTGGTGCCCGACCGGGTACTGGGGCAGTCCGTCGTCCCAGCGGGTCACCCGGGTCTCCAGGGGTTCCGCGGTGAGGCCGGTGGCCTCGCGCAGGTCGTGCCGGGAGACGTCGACGAGGTCCGCGTCCTCGCGGCCGAGGATCTCCGTCTCTCCGTACCGGCCGACGGAGGTGCGCAGGACCACCGTGTCCGGGTTCTCCTCGGCGATCCAGCCCCATTTCTGGGACGCGAACGTGGACGCCTTGATGGTCCGCCCGTCGACGGGCGGGACCAGGAAACCGCTGCCTTCGGGGAGGGCCGTTTCGTCGCGGCGGTAGGCGAGGGTGATCAGCGCCATGGACGCGTACTCGACGGCCGCGAGCTCGGCCGCGGCGGCGGGCGCCTCGGCGGCGAGCAGTGCGGCGGCGGTGCCCGCGGGCACCGCCACGACGACGGCGTCGGCCGTGAGCACCCGGCCGCCCGCGACGACCCGCCAGCCTTCGTGCCGTTCGGCGCCGGCCGCGTCGCCCGTGACCCGGCGCAGCTCCGTGACGGGCGCGCCCGTGACGATCTCGCCGCCCCGGGCGCGCACCGACGCGGCGACGGCGAGCGGCAGTTGGCCGACGCCGCCCTCGATGCCCATGAAGACCGGGCCCGCCTGCTGGTCCGGCCGCTGACCACGCGCGGCCTTCGCCTGGATCTCGCGGACCGCCTCCGTGAGCGAGGCGTGCGCACGGGCGGCCTCGAAGAGCTGCGGGACGGCGGAGCGCATCGAGATGCGGTACGCGTCGCCCGCGTAGACCCCGCCGAGCAGCGGCTCGACGAGCCGGTCGACGACCTCGCGGCCGAGGCGCTCCGCGACGAAGCCGCCCACCGCCACGTCGTCGCCGACCTCCGTGCGCGGCAGGTCGCGGTCGCGTTCGATGCGGCGCAGACCTTCGTCGGAGAGGACTCCGGAGAGGGCCGCCGCGTCTCCGGGTACGCCCATGACGTGCCCCTTGGGCATGGGCCGCAGCGCCCCGCGCGTCCAGATCGAGGCGCCCGCCGTGTTCGGCGGCCGGAGCCGGTCGGCGAGGCCGACCTCGTGGGCGAGCGCAACCGCCTCGGGCCGTCGCGCGAGCATGGACTCGGCGCCGAGGTCGACCCGGGCACCCGCGATCGAGCCCGGCAGCAGCTTGCCGCCCAGCCGCTCGGAGGCCTCCAGGACGGTCACTTGCGCGCCGCCGTTCAGCAGGCGGTGCGCGGCGGCCAGACCGGCGATGCCGCCCCCGATGACGACGACGTGACCCGGGCCCGTACGTGTGTCTGCGTGCATGTGTCCACTGTCCCAGACCCGGGACGCCGTCTCCGGGGCCCCCGGCGCCCCGGCCCGTGACCAGGGTGTCCGTCACGAGGCCGGACCGTGACCTCTTCGGGACCGGATCGGGCCAACGTCCCGCGGGGCCCGGGCGTCGAAGGAACGTCAGACATCACGACACTTCGGGGGTACACCGACATGCGGACACGTGGCAGTGGCAGTGGCAGTGGCAGTGGCAGTGGCATGAGCCGATACCGGTCCGTCCGGCCCGTCCAGGTCCTGGCGGCGCTGTTGCTCTCCGGCGCCCTCGCCCTCACGGGGTGCACGGGCGCGGACGACACCGGGTCGAGCAGCGACAAGGCCGCCGACTCGGACGCCCGGGACGCGGGCGCGGGCGCGGCGGCCGGCAGCGGTGCGGCCGACAGCTCCGGTGAGGGCGGATCCAAGGGCAAGGAGGCCGCCCCGGTACCGGGACCGACCGCCCACATCATCCACACCGCCTCGCTGACCGTGCAGGTCAAGGACGTACCGAAGTCCCTCGCCGAGGCCCGCACGGTGGTCGAGAACGCGGGCGGCATGGTCGGCGACGAGACCACGGACCGCGACTCCGAGGGCCGCGAGCGGTCCCGTGTCGTCCTGCGGATCCCGGCGGACAGGTACAAGGAGGTCCGCACCGAACTGGAGGGCTCGGGCAAGCTCCTCGACCTCAGGGCGAAGGCGGAGGACGTCACCGAGCAGGTCGTCGACGTGGAGAGCCGCATCAAGTCGCAGCGGGTCAGCGTGGCGCGGATCCGCGAGCTGATGGACCGGGCCTCCAAGCTGAGCGATGTGGTCACCCTGGAGGGCGAGTTGAGCACGCGCCAGGCCGACCTGGAGTCGCTGCTGGCCCAGCAGGCCTCGCTGAAGGACCGTACGAGCCTGGCCACGATCACGTTGTCGCTGTCCGAGACACCGGTGAAGAAGGCCGCCGAGGACGACGATCCCGGTTTCGCCGACGCGCTCGGGGGCGGCTGGGACGCGTTCGTGAGCATGTTCCGGTGGATCGGGCTGGCGCTCAGCGCGGTACTGCCCTTCCTGGTGGGCGCGGCGCTGCTGTTGTTCCTGTGGGTGCGTTTCCTGCGCGGCCGGACACCGGGCCGCACACCCGCGCCCGCGCCGGCGGCTCCGCCCGTGCCCGCGACCGCGCCCACGGCCACGAACCGCGAACCTGAGCGGGACTGAAATGCGGGACCGCCGTAGCGTGTTCGCATGACTATGAGCGGCGAGAACCGTACGAAAGAGCGTCTGGTGGTCGTCGGAGGGGACGCGGCGGGCATGTCCGCCGCGTCCCAGGCGCGCAGGCTGAAGGGCCCCGACGAACTGGAGATCATCGCCTTCGAGCGCGGACACTTCAGCTCGTACTCCGCGTGCGGCATCCCCTACTGGGTGGGCGGCGAGGTCGAGGCCCGGGACAAGCTGATCGCCCGCTCGCCCGAGGAGCACCGGGAACGCGGGATCGACCTGCGGATGCGTACGGAGGTCACGGAACTCGACGTCGACGGCGGCCGGGTGCGCTCCCGCGACCTGGACTCGGGGACCGAGGAGTGGACGTCGTACGACAAGCTCGTGATCGCGACGGGCGCCCGTCCGGTGCGGCCGTCGCTGCCCGGCATCGACGCCCCCGGGGTGCACGGGGTGCAGACCCTCGACGACGGGCAGGCCCTCATCGACACGCTGAGCCGTACGGAGGGGCGCCGCGCGGTCGTGATCGGCGCGGGCTACATCGGCGTGGAGATGGCCGAGGCGCTGATCAACCGCGGGTACGAGGTGACGGTCGTCAACCGCGGCAAGGAGCCGATGGCCACGCTCGACCCGGACATGGGCCGCCTGGTGCACGAGGCCATGGAGGGCATGAACATCACCATGGTGAACGACGCCGAGGTCACCAAGATCCTCACCGGTGACGACGGGCGGGTGCGCGCGGTCGCCACGGAGGACGCCGAGTACCCGGCGGACGTGGTGGTCCTCGGCATCGGTGTCCGCCCGGAGACGTCGCTCGCCGAGGCCGCGGGGCTGCCGCTCGGCGACCACAGGGGACTGCTGACGGACCTGGCCATGCGGGTGCGCGGCCACGAGAACATCTGGGCGGGCGGCGACTGCGTCGAGGTGCTGGACCTGGTCTCGGGCAGCGAGCGCCATATCGCGCTGGGCACCCACGCCAACAAGCACGGCCAGGTGATCGGCTCGAACGTCGGCGGCGGCTACGCCACGTTCCCCGGCGTCGTCGGCACGGCGGTGAGCAAGGTCTGCGACCTGGAGATCGCCCGTACCGGCCTGCGCGAGAAGGACGCGCACCGGGCGGGGCTGCGCTTCGAGGCGGTCACCATCGAGTCGACGAACAGCGCGGGTTACTACCCGAAGGCCGACCTCATGACGGTGAAGATGCTCGCCGAACTCCGCACCGGCCGCCTCCTGGGCGTCCAGATCGTCGGCCGCGAGGGCGCCGCCAAGCGCGTGGACATCGCGGCCGTGGCCCTCACGGCGGGCATGACGGTCGAACAGATGACAGCCCTGGACCTCGGCTACGCCCCACCGTTCTCCCCGGTCTGGGACCCCATCCTGGTAGCGGCCCGCAAGGCGGTAACAGCGGTACGAAACCCCACCCGGTAGCCCCAAGGGGCCGCGACAAACGGCACACCCACCCCCCGCCCCTCAGGGGCGCGGGGAACGGCGCACCCAGCCCCCACCGACGATCACTCACCACACGCCCCCACCCCCACTCCCCAAGGGGCGCGGGGAACGGCGCGGCGGCCAGCCCCCACCGACGATCACCCCACACACTCCGGCCACCCCCACTCCCCTAGGCAGTGTCTTCAAATGATCACCGCTGGTGGATCATGGTGTCGTGATACGTCGCCAT
>NZ_BMVY01000003.1 GCF_014650955.1 Streptomyces tauricus | reverse complement strand
GGACGCTTCCTTTGTACTCACCCTCTCGGGCTTTCCTCCGGGCGCTTCCCTTCGGTCTTGCTGTTGTGCTTGTCTCGCTGTCTTGCGTTTCCGACTCTATCAGACCGTTTCCGGTTCCGATTTCCTCGGCGCTTTCCAGGTTTTCGCTTTCGCGTTTCCCTTTCCTGCGAGTCCGACTCTATCAGACCCTTTCAGGCCGTGATTCCCAGTCGGTAGGATTTGCCTATTTGCCTATTGGCCTTGCGGCCTTTCGACATTCACTACGTTAGCCGATCCCCTCGGCAACTCATAATCGAGTTCCGCGAGTTCGAATTCAGGCGTGCGGACACGCTGAATGGACCCTCGCGAAGAGGAAGTCGTAGGTAGTGGGTTGGCCGCTTCCGGCTGCTGGCTGAACGCAGTACCCGGGTCAAGCGGCTCGGGCCACGTTACGTACAGCCCAAGGTTGAGTCAAGTTCGGCGGCGGCGGGGGGTGTGGGCCCGATAAGGGCTCACCGTCGGGTCGTTGGTGATCCAGAAGCGCCACGGGTGGACGCCTCCATCGCCGGACACTCCGGTGCGCGGGCCGTTGAGTACCTGGTCGGAGGTCACAGGGGTGCCGTGCAGGAGGCTGAGCGGTGAACTCTCCGAGGCGCATGCGTCCGTGCCGTCGAGGGACCGGTCGACCCCCAGGGCCGTGGCCAGACGGGCCGGGCCTTTGGCCAGTTCTCGGTCGTGCCGGGCCGAAAGTCGACGTTTGCGAGCCGCTTCGACGCCTTCGGTGATCTCTCCCGCGCGGAGCAGGACCGCGCTCGCCCTGCCCTCCGGTCCGCAGACCAGGTTCATGCAGTGCCACATGCCGTAGGTGAAGTAGACGTACACGTGTCCGGGCGGACCGAACATCACCGCGTTGCGGGCCGTCGGGCCGCGAAAGGCGTGGGAACCGGGGTCGTTCGGGCCGTCGTAGGCCTCGACCTCCGTGATGCGCAGCTCGATCGGGTCGGTCGAACCGTCCGGGTCCGTGCGCACGAGTACGCGCCCCAGGAGGTCGGGGGCGACCTCAAGTACAGGTCGGTCGAAGAAGTCACGGGCGAGGGGCGTACGGTCAGGGGCCGCGATCATGGCTTACGAGCGTACTTCACACGTCCGAGTGCATGCGGGGTGGTCAGGGAGCGCCCGCCTTGCCAGGGTGAAGGCGCGGAACCGGACCCGGCTGGATCGCGTATGTATGGATCAAGGATCCGATCCGGACCGAACAACAACGGGGCGTTGCCCGAAAGAGGAGAAGACGATGGGGTTCAAGCGGCTGCTTGCGAGCCTGGGTGCCGGTGGGGCTTCGGTCGAGACGGAGCTGACCGAGGTCAACGTCGTTCCCGGTGGTGTCGTCCAGGGTGAGGTGCGGATCCAGGGCGGATCCGTGAACCAGGCGATCGAGGGACTGTCGGTCGGACTGCAGGCGAAGGTCGAGGTCGAGGGCCACGACGACCAGGAGTTCAAGCAGAACATCGAGTTCGCGAAGCTGCAGCTCGGCGGTGCCTTCGAGCTCCAGGCCAACGGCGTGCACGCGGTGCCGTTCGGTCTGGAGATCCCGTGGGAGACGCCGATCACGAACATCGCCGGTCAGTCGCTGCGCGGTATGAACATCGGTGTGACCACGGAGCTGGCCATCGCGCGCGCGGTGGACTCCGGTGACCTGGACCCGATCAGCGTGCACCCGCTGCCGGCGCAGCAGGCGCTGCTGGACGCCTTCATCCAGCTGGGCTTCCGCTTCAAGAGCGCGGACCTGGAGAAGGGGCACATCCGGGGTACGCGGCAGAAGCTGCCGTTCTACCAGGAGATCGAGTTCTTCCCGCCGCAGCAGTACCGCGGTCTGAACCAGGTCGAGCTGACCTTCGTCGCGGACGACCGCGAGATGGACGTCGTCCTGGAGATGGACAAGAAGCCGGGCCTGTTCAGCGAGGGCAGCGACTCCTTCCGCTCCTTCCAGGTCGGACTCAACGACTTCCAGGGCACCGACTGGGCCGCGTACCTCAACCAGTGGCTGTCCGAGGTGGGCAGCCGCCGCAACTGGTTCTAGGGCCTGCGAGCTTCGAGGACCGCTGAGCTTCTAGGCTCGGGGCGAGAGTTTTCAGGAGCAGGAACCGATCAGGAGGTGCCGAGGTGACGGAGTCCACGAGGCCGCCGCTTCCCCATGACTTCCATCCCGTCGTGCCGTCGTTCACCGTGACGAGTGAGGACGTCGAGGCGGGTGCGACGCTGAAGGACGCTCAGGTCCACGCGGCCGGGAACACCTCGCCGCAGATTCGCTGGGAGGGCTTCCCCGCGGGGACCAAGAGTTTCGCCGTGACGTGCTTCGACCCGGACGCCCCCACGGGGAGCGGCTTCTGGCACTGGGTCGTGTTCGACATTCCGGTCTCGGTGACGGAATTGCCCGCGGGCGCGGGCACGGGGAAGTTCGAAGGGCTGCCCGAGGGCGCGATCCAGGCGCGTAACGACTACGGGTCGAAGGACTTCGGGGGCGCCGCGCCTCCGGCGGGTGATCCGGCCCACCGGTACGTGTTCACCGTGTACGCGGTGGACCAGGAGAAACTCGGTCCGGACGCGGACGCCTCACCGGCAGCGGTGGGCTTCAACCTCCGGTTCCACACGCTCGCGAGGGCGCAGCTCGTCGCCGAGTACGCGGCTCCCGCGGAGAGCTGACCTTTCACTGAGTGTTTGCCCGTCCCTGGTCTTGGAATTGATCAGGGGCGGGCATTTTTATTGCGTTGTCCATCTCGGCGTGCCCGGCCAGAGTTGATCCACGCCCGCCAGGTGGTGGGCCGGTGCACATGGGAGGTGGGCTGGATGCGGGACACGCTGGTGCTGAACGCGAGCTTCGAGCCGCTGTCGACGGTGACGTTGAACCGAGCCGTCGTTCTGGTGCTGCAGGACAAGGCGGTCGTCGAGCAGGCCCACCCCGAACTGCGTATGCGCGGAGCCGCGCTGGACATACCCGCGCCCCGGGTGATCAGGCTCTGCCGTTACGTACGGGTGCCCTTCCGAAGACAAGCACCGTGGTCGCGGCGGGGTGTGCTGGTGCGTGACCGGCACAAGTGCGCGTACTGCGGGCGGCGGGCGACGACGGTGGACCACGTGGTGCCCCGGGCGCAGGGTGGGCAGGACTCGTGGCTGAACACGGTCGCGTCCTGCGCGGAGGACAACCACCGCAAGGCGGCTCGTACGCCGGATCAGGCGGGGATGCCGTTGTTGCGGCGACCGTTCGAGCCGACGCCGGCCGATGCGATGTTGCTCGCGCTGGGGCGCGATGATCTTGAGGCTCTGCCGGAGTGGCTCGCGCAGCCGGCGTGAACGCACCGCCGGCCGCGCGTTCTCGGCCGCGGGCCCGCCGTGGCTGGCTGCGCAGTTCCCCGCGCCCCTGAAGACCAAAGACTGCGCAGTTCCCCGCGCCCCTAAAAGCCAAAAGATTGCGCCGTTCCCCGCGCCCCTAGAGGGCTGGGCGCCTAGGTACTTAAGGGGCGCGGGGAACTGCGCAACCGGGGGGGGCGCAGCCCCCATGCGGTGACCGGGGAGAGGGACGTCAGTCCACTGAAGGCTTTTCTCGGCGTTCGGTGGCGGCGCCGCCCTGGTTGCCGCCCATCGGGCCGAAGTTGCCCATCGCCCCGCTCAGCCCCTTGAGCGCGTCGCCGATCTCACTGGGCACGATCCAGAGCTTGTTCGCGTCGCCCTCGGCGATCTTCGGGAGCATCTGGAGGTACTGGTAGGCGAGGAGCTTCTGGTCCGCGTCACCGGCGTGGATGGACTCGAAGACCGTGCGGATCGCCTGGGCCTCGCCCTCGGCGCGCAGCGCGGCGGCGCGGGCCTCACCTTCGGCGCGGAGGATCGCGGACTGCTTCTCACCCTCGGCGGTGAGGATCTGCGACTGGCGGATACCTTCGGCGGTGAGGATCGCGGCGCGCTTGTCACGGTCGGCGCGCATCTGCTTCTCCATCGAGTCCTGGATGGAGGTGGGCGGCTCGATCGCCTTGAGCTCGACGCGGTTGACGCGGATGCCCCACTTGCCGGTGGCCTCGTCGAGGACTCCGCGCAGGGCCGCGTTGATCTCCTCGCGGGAGGTCAGGGTCCGCTCCAGGTCCATACCGCCGATGATGTTGCGGAGCGTGGTGACGGTGAGCTGCTCGATCGCCTGGATGTAGCTGGCGACCTCGTAGGTCGCGGCGCGGGCGTCGGTCACCTGGTAGTAGATGACGGTGTCGATGTTCACGACCAGGTTGTCCTGGGTGATCACCGGCTGGGGCGGGAACGGCACGACCTGCTCGCGGAGGTCGATGCGGTTGCGGATCGAGTCTATGAACGGGACGACGATGTTGAGGCCCGCGTTGAGTGTCCGCGTGTAGCGGCCGAAGCGCTCGACGATGGCGGCGCTGGCCTGGGGAATGACTTGGATGGTCTTGATCAACGCGATGAAGACCAACACCACCAGAATGATCAGGACGATGATGATCGGTTCCATCGTGGCTCCCCGTACCCTTCTCCGCCTCGGTGCTTCCGGAAAATCTCGTGACTGCCGCAAATCTCGTGACTGCCAAGATCTCGTGACTGTCGAAGATCTTGCTGGACGAGTGTGTCAGACCACAACTCGCCACGTGCGACGTTCCGTTCACTGGACGCCCTTCGACGTCACACCACGATCGCCGTGGCTCCTTCGATCTCCACCACATCCACCTCCTCGCCCACGGCGTAGGCGCGTGAGGTGTCGAGGGCGCGTGCGGACCAGATCTCGCCCGCGAGCTTGATCCGGCCTCCCGAGGCGTCGACCGTCTCCAGGACGACGGCCTGTTTGCCCTTCAACGCGTCGATGCCGGTGGCCAGTTGGGGCCGCTGGGCGCGGTGCCGGGCCGCGACGGGCCGTACCACCGCGATGAGCGCGACCGCGACGGCGGCGAAGACCACGACCTGGAGGACGACACCGCCTCCCAGCCCCGCGGTCACGGCGCCCGCGACGGCGCCGACGGCGAGCATTCCGAATTCCGGCATCGCGGTCACGACCAACGGGATTCCGAGCCCGGCCGCGCCGATCAGCCACCACACCCATGCGTCGATGTCGTCCACATGGTCATGGTAGGTCCGCGGGTCCCGTCCCCGACAGGGCGCCGAACCTGTTGGGGCGGGTGTTTCCGGTTGTCAGGACGGGTTTGTCAGGTGCCGGGACGGGTTCGTCAGGACAGTGGGAGGCCCTGGGCGGTCCAGCGGTCGCCGGACTGGCTGACGACGAGCGGGAGCCCGAAGCACAACGAGAGGTTGCGCGAGGTGAGTTCCAGTTCCAGCGGGCCCGCGGCGAGCACCTTGCCCTGGCGGATCATCAGGACGTGGGTGAAGCCCGGGGCGATCTCCTCCACATGGTGCGTGACCATGATCATGGAGGGGGCGATCGGGTCGCGGGCCAGGCGGCCGAGACGGCGTACGAGGTCCTCGCGGCCGCCGAGGTCGAGACCGGCGGCGGGCTCGTCGAGGAGCAGCAGCTCGGGGTCGGTCATCAGCGCGCGGGCGATGAGGGTGCGCTTGCGCTCGCCCTCGGAGAGGGTGCCGAACCTGCGGTCCACGAACTCGGTCATGCCGAGGCGGTCGAGGAAGGCGCGGGCGCGCTGCTCGTCGACGTCCTCGTAGTCCTCGTGCCAGCCGGCCGTCATGCCGTACGCGGCGGTCAGCACCGTCTGCAGGACGGTCTGGCGCTTGGGGAGCTTCTCGGCCATGGCGATGCCGGCCACGCCGATGCGCGGGCGCAGCTCGAACACGTCGACCTTGCCGAGGGTCTCGCCGAGAATGGTGGCGGTGCCCTGGCTGGGGAAGAGGTAGCTGGAGGCGAGGTTGAGGAGGGTCGTTTTTCCGGCGCCGTTGGGTCCGAGGATGACCCAGCGCTCGCCTTCCTTGACCGACCAGGAGACCTGGTCCACCAGAGCCCGGCCCTCTCGGACCACGGATACGTCCTCAAGCTCCAGAACATCGCTCATGAGCGCGCTGTCTCCCATTGCAGTCTCGGCCGTCGCTGACGTCTGTGGACGCAGCCCCCAGGGAAAACCTACGCCACCGGTCGACCCGTCCAATCCATCGGCCGGTCCTTAAGCGGTTCCTTAAAGTGGGAGGCATGCTTTCGGAACCACGTTCAGGACGGTTGGCGGCATGGGGAAACGCACTGTTGGCCGGATTTGTCTCACCGGATGACGCGGTCGTCGCCATCGTCGGTGAGGACGCCGTGCACCGGGTGGCGGGGCTGCCCGGCGAGACGGGACCCGTCGGGCTCTCGCTCGCCCTGGGGCGGCTGCGCACGCTCGGGGCGACCGGTCTGCGGGTCGCGCTGCCCGCGCCCGGGCATCCGCTCGGGCTGAGCGGTCCGCCGGATTTCAACGCGCGCGCCCTGGAGGCCGAGGAGGCGGTGGTCTGCCACGGGGTCGCGCTGGGCTTCGTACCCGAGGTGTACGAGGCCGGTCCCGACGGTGATGTGCATGTGGAGGTGGTCTGGCACTGTCTGCCGGTGCGCGAGGCGCCGCCCGCCGATGTGCCGTCCCTCGGGGAGGCGGAACGGGAGCTCGCGGAAGCGTTGCGTGACGCGACCGAGGTGCTGTCGCGGCTCGACGTGGCGGGCTCGGGCCCGGTCGCCGAGGCGGCGATCGACGCGTACCGGGCACGGGCCGAGCGGGACGGCGAGGTGCTCGCTCCCGGCTATCCGCCCCGCGCGGTAAGGGTGTTGGCGCTGTCCCGGCGGGTCGGGCTGCTCGTCTCGGTGGCGTACGGCAACGGGCACGGCGGGGCCGTGAGCGCGTCGGAGATGGCCGCGCGCTCCGAGGCACTGCGCCCGGTCGAACGGACGGCCAGGAGGGCCCAGGTGGCGGCGTACAACGCGTTCGTGGAGGAGCGGGAGCGCGGGGTGCGCTGACGGTCCGCGGCCGGCCGGTGCGGAGGAAAAGGGCGAGGGCCCCGCGGACACTGTGGTCCGCGGGGCCCTCGGCCGGGCGGGGCGTCAGTCGTTGACGGCCTCGTTGCCGAAGGTCGGGTTCAGGAGCCCGATCACGTTGATGCTGTCACCGACGACGTTGACGGGGACGTGGATCGGCGCCTGGACCGCGTTGCCCGAGGCGACGCCCGGGGACTTCACGGCAGCGGCGTCGGCATCCGAGTCGGCGACAGCCGCACCGGCCGAGGCGCCCGCTGCGATACCGGCGACGGTGACGGCCAGGGCGGCCTTCTTGGCGATGTTCATGAAAAACGTTCCTCCTGCGATTGCGTATCCGGCCCTGCCGCGGGCCGTAGCCTGAGCAACGTCCTGGGGGCGCGGACGGCACGGCGGGCGAACGCGTTCTGCCCGTTCGGGCCAGTGGTCCGACGAGCCGAAAAACGGACCGGCCTCCCAGGCGGACCTGGGAGGCCGGTGGTCGCTCGACCCGGGGCGTACGTCAGCCGTTGAAGCCGTCGTTGCCGAACGCCGGGTTCAGGATGCCGATGACGTTCACGGTGTTGCCGACCGCGTTCACGGGGATGGCGACCGGGACCTGGACGAGGTTGCCCGAGGCGACACCCGGCGAGCCCACGGCCTGGCCGGCGGCGTGCGCACCGTCGGTGGCGGAGGCGAAACCGGCACCGGCGGCAACGAGGCCACCGGCCACCATCGTGACGGCAGCGGCCTTCTTCAGGTTCTTCACTTCTGAGCCCTCTCCTTGTGAACCACTGCGGCAAAGCGCCGCAGCACGCACTGGAGAACGGCGGCGGCCGGAGAAGGATGCGCCATCCGGGGGACATTCCCACGACGGTATGAATCTCACTCCGGAGGGAGACCCTCCGTATTGCCGCCCCGAAGGCCGGTCATTGCGAGGATCAGCAGGTCATCAGCCCGTCACACCGTGGCGTACGGCCCACAGCGCCGCCTGGGTGCGGTCGGAGAGGTCCAGTTTCATCAGAATGTTCGAGACATGCGTCTTGACGGTCTTCTCGGAGAGGACGAGGGCGCGGGCTATCTCGCGGTTGGAGCGGCCGTCGGCGATCAGGCCGAGCACCTCGCGCTCCCGCTCCGTGAGCGAACCGCCTCTCCCCTGGCCGTAGTGGGTGCCCTCCTGGGACAGCAGGGCGCCGGCTACCTCGGGCTGCAGCAGGATGTGCCCGGCGTGCACCGAGCGGATGGCCCCGGCGAGCGCGTCCGGGTCCACGTCCTTGTAGACATAGCCCGCCGCTCCCGCGCGCAGGGCCGGGATCACCGTGCGCTGCTCGGTGAAGCTGGTGACGACGAGCACGCGCGCGGGGTTGTCGAGTTCGCGGAGCTTGCGCAGGGCCTCCACGCCGTCCATGCCCGGCATCTTGACGTCCATGAGGACGACGTCGGGCTTCAACTCCTCGGCTCGGGCGACTCCTTCGGCGCCGTCGGACGCCTCCCCCACGACCTCGATGTCGTCCTGCACCTCCAGGAAGGTGCGCAGCCCCCGGCGGACGACCTGGTGGTCGTCGACGAGCAGCACCTTGATTGCGTCAGCCACCAGGGACCTCCATCTCGATCGTGGTGCCCTTGCCGGGCGCCGATTCCACGGTGAGTTCGCCGCCGACGCCGCTGGTCCGGTCGCGCATGGAGACCAGACCGAGGTGGCGTCCGGCGCGGCGGGTCGCCTTCGGTTCGAAGCCGACGCCGTCGTCCGTGACGCGCAGGACGGCGCCGGGGCCGCGCTTCTCCACGGTGACGTCGACGCGGGCCGCGCCCGAGTGGCGCAACGCGTTGTGCAGCGCCTCCTGGGCGACCCTCAGCATGGCCTCCTCCTGGGCCGCGGGCAGCGCGCGGACACCGCAGCTGTCGAAGGTCACGCGTGCGGAGTGGGCCCGGTCGAGGACCTGTATCTGGGTGCGCAACGTGGCGACCAGGCCGTCCTCGTCGAGGGCGGCGGGGCGCAACTCGACGACGGCGGCGCGCAGTTCGTCGGCGGCCTCGGCGGCGAGGGCGGCCACCTGCTGGAGTTCGCCCTTGGCGCGGCCGGGGTCGCGGTCCACCAGGGCCGCGGCGGCCTGGGCGGTCAGGCGCAGGGAGAACAGCTTCTGGCTGACGGCGTCGTGCAGTTCGTGGGCGAGACGGGAGCGTTCCTCGGCGATGGTCAGCTCACGGCTGCGCTCGTACAGGCGGGCGTTCGTGAGGGCGATCGCGGCGTGCTGGGCGAGGATCCCCAGCAGTTCCTCGTCGTCCTCGGTGAAACCGCAACTGCCCGCCGGCTTGGGGCAGGTCTTGTTCGCCAGGAAGAGGGCGCCGATGACCTCGTCGCCGTCGCGGATGGGCAGGCCCAGGAAGTCGGACATGTCGGGGTGGGCGGCGGGCCAGCCCTCGAAGCGCGGATCTGTGCGGACGTCGGCGAGGCGCTCCGGGCGGGCCTCGTGCAGCATCGCGGCGAGGATGCCGTGCTGGCGAGGGAGCGGGCCGATGGCCTTCCACTGCGCGTCGCTGACCCCGTCGACGACGAACTGGGCGAAGCCCCCGTGGTCGTCGGGGACGCCCAGGGCCGCGTACTGCGCGTCGAGCAGTTCGCGGGCGGAGGCGACGATCGTCTTGAGGACGTCGCGCACCTCCAGGTGCCTGCTCATGGCCAGCAGCGCGGTGCTCACCGCGAGCAGGCCCGACCGGGGTCCATGACTCATGACCTCACGGTACCGGCGGGGTGTGACAGCGCGTATCCGCCCTGTGGCGGCCCCCTCCCGGTCCGCTGGACCTAGGGCGAAGGGCCTCTGCGCTCTGCGGCCCGCGCATGAGGCGGCGAGGGTCCCGGGGTTCCTACGTTGAGGGCAGCCGACCGGAACGGCGGTCGGGGACGAGGGGACAGATCATGCCGGTAGCGATCATCACGGGGGCCTCCAAGGGGCTGGGGCGCGCGCTCGCCGAGGCGCTGGCGGAGCGCGGCTGGGATCTGGTGCTCGACGCCAGAACCCCCCAGCCCCTCCAGGAGGCGGCCGAGGCCGTCCTCAGTAAGTACGGAGTACAGGTACGGGCGCTGCCCGGGGACGTCACGGACGGTACGCACCGCGCCCGGCTGGTGGCGGCGGCCCGGGAGCTCGGCGGCGTCGACCTCCTGGTGAACAACGCGAGCGCACTGGGCACCGAACCCCTCGTACGGCTTGAGGCACTGCCTCTGGACGGGCTCCGGCGGGCGCTGGAGGTCAACGTGGTCGCGGCGCTCGGGCTCGTCCAGGAGGCGCTGCCGCTGTTGCGGCAGTCGCCGGCGGGCGCGGTGATCGACGTCAGCTCGGACGCGGCGGCGGAGGCGTACGAGACGTGGGGCGGTTACGGGGCCTCGAAGGCGGCGCTCGACCAGCTCTCCGCGGTGCTCGGCGAGGAGGAGCCGGGGCTGCGGGTCTGGGTGGTCGACCCGGGTGACATGGGCACGGACCTGTACGCGGCGGCCGTCCCGGACGACGACGGTCCGCGGCCCGACCCGGCGAGTGTCGTGCCGGCCTTCCTGAGGTTGCTCGACCGGCGTCCGGCGAGCGGGCGCTACGGGGCCCCGGCGCTGCTGGAGCAGCGATGACGACCGCCATGGGGGTGCCCCCGCTCGACGGCGGCCGGGCGGCGAGGTGGACGCTCCCGGAGGAACTGTCGGCCCGTGTGCCGGCCGAACAGCGGGGTCCCGGCCTCGACCGCGACGCCGTCCGGCTGCTCGTCTCGCACGGCACCCGGGTGTCGCACCACACGTTCGCGGAGCTGCCGGGCCGGCTGCGGGCCGGGGACCTGCTCGTCGTGAACACGTCCATGACGCTGACGGCCGCGGTGGACGGGAGCATCGGGCACGCGCGCGTGGTGGTGCATTTCTCCACCCGGGGCGACGACGGGCGCTGGGCGGTGGAGCTGCGGGAGCCCGACGGGAGGGGCACTACGCGCGCACGCGGGGGCGGGCCCGCGGGGACGGAGGTGCGGCTGCCGGGGAACGTACGGCTCGTACTGGAGGAACCGCTGACCGGGCGGAGCGCGCGGCTGTGGTGGGGGCGGGTCTCCGTCGCCGACGTACCGGGGCTGCTGCGACGGCATGGGAGGCCCATCCGCTACTCCTACACGGAGCGGGACCAGCCGCTGTCCGCGTACCGGACGGTGTTCGCGCTGCCGTCCGCCGACGGGGCGGGGAGCGCGGAGATGCCGAGCGCGGCGCGGCCCTTCACCGCGCGGCTGGTGGCGGAGCTGGTGAGCCGGGGTGTGCAGTTCGCGCCCGTCACCCTGCACACGGGGGTCGCCTCGGCCGAGGCGCACGAGCCGCCGTACCCGGAGCGCTTCGCGGTGCCGGAGACCTCGGCGCGGCTGATCAACGCGGCGAGGGCCGGTGACGGCCGGGTCATCGGGGTCGGCACCACGGCCGTACGCGCCGTGGAGTCGGCGGCCGGTCCCGACGGGGTGGTGCGGGGCGCGGAGGGCTGGACCGGGCTCGTGGTGACCCCGGAGCGCGGGGTGCGGGTCGTCGACGGGCTGCTCACCGGGCTGCACGAGCCGCAGGCCTCGCATCTGCTGATGCTGGAGGCGATCGCCGGCAGGGAGGCCGTCGACCGGGGGTACGAGGAGGCGCTGCGCGGGCGCTACCTGTGGCACGAGTTCGGCGACGTGCACCTCCTCCTCCCGGCGGAGGGACGCCCGGACACACTCCCGGCGGCGCAGTCTGCCGCGAACCCTCACACAGAGGATTGCCACAGCAACTGCCGGTGAGTCCGGGCCACGTCCGATGTGAGCCCGCACATAGGGCACACATCACGTACGAAGGGGCATAGGAGACAACCGGACTCCCGGTGAGCGGGGCAGACGTAGTGGTCTGTCCCGATTTGCCCTTTGGGGGTCCACTACCCGAGGTCGTACGTCACACCTTTGCCATCGAAAATTCGGGCCGCTAACAATGGCTCCCGTCGCTCGATGCCGCAGGTGCTTACCCACGGCGTCAGATCCGGAAACACTTTCTGTCCCCCTCGGATCGAGAGCGGCCTCCGCGCTATTCGAAGAGGTCCTCCAGCCATGCCCAAGCAGCACAGCATTCCTGGTCGCATCCCCGCCATGACCAAGGTCCACAAGCTCTCGTTCGCCGGTGTCGCCACGCTCGGTGCCGCCGCCCTCGCGTTCTCGCTGGCCCCCGCCGACACGCAGGCGAGCGCCGACTCGGTCTCCGCCGCTCCGGCCGCGCTCTCGTCGCAGCAGCTCAAGGTCAAGACGGTCGGCCTCAGCGGCCAGCTGGCCGACGCCCAGGCCGCCGCCGCGAAGAAGAAGGCGGCCGACGCCGCCGCCGCGAAGAAGGCCGCCGAGGCCGCCGCGACGAAGAAGGCCGCGGACGCCCGCAAGGCGAAGGAGGCCGCGAGCCGGTCCACCCAGCGCGCCGCGGTCAAGCCGGTCGCCGCGAAGACCTACGCGAACAACCTCGACGGCTGGATACGCCAGTCGCTGGACATCATGAAGAAGCACGGCATCCCGGGTACGTACGACGGTCTGCACCGCAACATCATGCGGGAGTCCTCGGGCAACCCGAACGCGATCAACGGCTGGGACATCAACGCCATCAACGGCGTCCCGTCCATCGGTCTGCTGCAGGTCATCAAGCCGACCTTCGACGCCTACCACGTCGCCGGCACCGTCCACAGCCAGTACAACCCGGTCGCCAACATCACCGCCGCCGCCAACTACGCGGCGGACCGGTACGGCTCGATCGACAACGTCAACAGCGCGTACTGAGGTCTGCGCGGACCTCTGCACCGTACGCCGAAAAGGGCGGCACCCCAGGTGGGGTGCCGCCCTTCGCGCGTACTCGCGTGTCCGGGACCGGACGCGCGGCTGCTACTTGCGCATGACCTCCGGCTCGTGGCGGCGCAGGAAGCGGGCCACCAGGAAGGCGCAGACCGCGGCGAGGGCGAACAGGGCCGTCATGTCCAGGACCCAGGTCAGCGCCGTGTGATCCCACAGGGGATCGGTCTCGGCCGTGTTGTGCGGGTTGATCTTGTTGAAGTCGAGCGTGGCTCCGGAGGCGCCGACCGCCCAGCGCGACGGCATCAGATACGAGATCTGGTTGACGCCCACAGCGCCGTTCAGCGGGAACAGGCAGCCGGTGAAGACGACCTGGATGATCGCGAACATCACCAGCAGGGGCATGGTCTTCTCGGCGGTCTTCACCAGCGAGGAGATGACCAGGCCGAACATCATCGAGGTGAACCCGAGCGCCATGATCGGCAGGGAGAGTTCCATCGCGACCGCGCCGCCGAGGATCAGTCCCTCGTCGGGGATCGTCCGGCTCATGAAGCCGATCGCGCCGACCAGCGCGCCCTGGAACATGGTGATGACGCCGAGGACGATCACCTTGGACATCAGGTAGGCGGAGCGTGACAGGCCGGTCGCGCGTTCGCGCTCGTAGATGACCCGTTCCTTGATCAGCTCACGGACCGAGTTCGCGGCGCCCGCGAAGCAGGCGCCCACCGCGAGGATCAGCAGCACGGTCGCGGCCGTGCTGTTCGGCACGGGCAGGCCGTTCGGCTGCAGCTTCTCGTTCACCAGCAGGGTCTTGTCCGGCTCGATGAGCAGGCTGACCGCGCCCAGGACCGCCGGCAGGATCACCGTCAGGGCCAGGAAGCCCTTGTCGGACGCGATGACCGAGACGTACCGCCGGACCAGTGTGCTCAGCTGGGAGATCCAGCCCTGGGGCTTCGGCGGGCGCATGGCCTGCGGCGGCGGCATGTGTACGGACTGCGGGGCGACCGCGTCGATGTCCGCGGCGTACATCTGGTAGTGCTGCGAGCCCTTCCAGCGGCCCGCCCAGTCGTAGTCGCGGTAGTTCTCGAAGGCGGAGAAGACATCGGCCCAGGTGTCGTAGCCGAAGAAGTTCAGTGCCTCCTCGGGCGGACCGAAATAGGCCACGGAACCGCCGGGCGCCATGACCAGAAGTTTGTCGCAGATGGCCAGTTCCGCCACCGAGTGCGTGACGACGAGGACCGTGCGGCCGTCGTCGGCGAGGCCGCGCAGCAGCTGCATGACGTCGCGGTCCATGCCCGGGTCGAGACCGGAGGTCGGCTCGTCCAGGAAGATCAGCGACGGCTTGGTCAGCAGCTCCAGCGCCACCGAGACACGCTTGCGCTGGCCACCGGAGAGGGAGGTGACCTTCTTCTCCTTGTGGATGTCGAGCTTGAGCTCGCGCAGCACCTCGTCGATCCGGGAGTCGCGCTCCTGGGTCGTGGTGTCCGCGGGGAAGCGCAGCTTGGCCGCGTACTTGAGGGCCTTCTTGACGGTCAGCTCCTTGTGCAGGATGTCGTCCTGCGGAACCAGACCGATGCGCTGACGCAGCTCGGCGAACTGCTTGTACAGATTTCTGTTGTCGTAGAGGACGTCACCCTCGTTGGCGGGCCGGTAGCCGGTGAGCGCCTTGAGGAGCGTCGACTTGCCGGAGCCCGAGGGGCCGATGACGGCGATGAGCGACTTCTCCGGTACGCCGAAGGAGACGTCCTTGAGGATCTGCTTTCCGCCGTCGACCGTCACGGTCAGGTGGCGGGCCGAGAAGGAGACCTCACCGGTGTCGACGAACTCTTCCAGGCGGTCGCCCACCAGGCGGAACGTCGAGTGGCCGACGCCGACGATGTCGTTCGCGCCGAGCAGCGCGGAGCCGCCCTTGGCGATCGGCATACCGTTGACGAACGTGCCGTTGTGCGAGCCGAGGTCACGGATCTCGTAGCGCCCGTCGGGCGTCGCGTGGAACTCGGCGTGGTGCCGCGAGACCTGGAGGTCGGACACGACCAGCTCGTTCTCCAGCGCACGGCCGATACGCATCACACGGCCGAGCATCATCTGGTGGAACGTGGTCGGGCTGCGGTCACCGTAGACCGGCGGCGCCCCCGCGGCGCCGCCGGAGCCCTGCTGCTGCGGGATGTGCCCGCCCTGCTGCGCCTGCTGCGACTGCTGCCAGCTCTGCTCCGGAGCCTGCGGAGTCTGCTGCTGGGCCCAGCCGGCCGCCGGGGCGCCCTGAGCGGCGTACGGCTGCTGCTGGGGCTGTGCCTGCGGCTTGGTGGCCGAGGCGCCCGCCAGGCTCAGGCGTGGTCCGTCGGTCGCGTTGCCGAGATGCACTGCCGAGCCGGGGCCGATCTCCATCTGATGGATCCGCTGCCCCTGCACGAAGGTGCCGTTGGTGCTGCCGTGGTCCTCGATGACCCAACTGCGGCCGCCCCAGCTGATCGTGGCGTGACGCCAGGACACCCTGGCGTCCTCGAGCACGATGTCCCCCTGCGGATCGCGTCCGAGGGTGTATGGCCTGGACGCTTCGAGCGTCCAGGTCCGTCCGTTCAATTCCAGTACGAGTTCCGGCACTCCATGCCCCACTGTGTTGTCCCCCGATGTACCCCCAACACAGGGAGTCTAGGGATGTCGAACATCGTGGGGAACTATTTCAGTAGGAGGCCCCTGACCGAAAGTCGGGCCTCGCGAAGACCGACTACGGGCGCCTTGTCCGTTTCCGTTGACGGGGTTGAAACCGGCCCGGAGAGTGGTAATCCCACGCGAGGGGGACACCGCGGCGGAGGTGTCGCGGGTGCGGAGTCGGGGGGCTGATGATGAGCGACGGGTCCGTGGGACAGGGCAGGCGCGTGCCACTGGGTGATGTGCTGCTGTCCTCGATCGCCGCCGTGAGCTGGGCGTTGATCGGCATGGCGGGCGTGGCCGCGCTGGGGCTGCATCTGCTCGGTGCCGACGAGACGGCCTCGCTCGGGCCGATGACCGCGGCGGTCGTGGCGCTCGGGGCGGGTGGTTCGGTGACGCCCTCCGGCGACATGTCGGCGTTCGGTCTTGAAGGCGCGCAGGCCGACACCGCCCTCCAGATCACGCCACTCGGGGTGAGCCTGGTGGGCGCGCTGCTGCTGTCCTGGTTCTTCCTGCGTTCACTGCGCACGGCGGGCGCGGTGATCTCGCCCGCCGAACTGCTGGCGCGGGCGGGCACGGTGGCCGCGCTCTTCGTGGCGATGCTGGGCGGCCTCGCCTGGGCGGGACACGACATCATCACGATCGACGGCGGTTCGCTCGGGCTCGACGAGCTGCCGGGCGGCGGGGTGCCCGACGACGTGGAGGTCCCCGGACTCGGCGACATCGGCGGCCTGCTGCCGGACCGGCTCGGGGATCTCGCGGACGCGAACGCCAAGGTGGGCTTCACCGTCGACACCGTGCCGACCCTGCTCGGCGGCCTCGGCTGGGTGCTCGGCGTTCTGCTGATCGCGCTGCTGGCCTCGCGCAGGACCCCGCTGCCCGGTGGCTGGACGGCCGTGCACCGACTGGTGCGGCCCGCGGTGTCCGCGCTGGTCACGGTGTTGCTGGTGGCGGTCCTCGCGGGGTTCGCGGCGGCGGCGTACGCGGCGATCGGCGACGACAACCCGAAACGGATCGCCGGCGCCGCTCTGCTCGGGGCGCCCAACGGGGTGTGGCTCGGTATCCCGATCGGGCTCCTCGTGCCGTGGGACGGGAAGGCCACGGGTCCCTTCCTCCAGTTCCTGCCGGACCCCATGGACGACCTCCTGAAGTTCTCCGACGAGCCAGTGACCCTGAGCAGGCTCGCCGAACTGGACGGCCGGGTCTGGCTGCTGGGGGTCGCGGCGGCCCTGATGATGCTGTTCGCGGGCGTCCTGACCGCGGCCCGCACTCCCTTCGTACGGGACCGGCAGGGCGTCCTCGGTTTCGCGGCCCGCTGCGCGCTGCGGCTGGCGGTCGTGACCGCGCTGGTGCTGCCGTTGCTGGTCTGGCTGACGGAGGTGTCCGTGGACGCCTCGCTCTCCGTGCTCGGCATCGACGCGTTCGACTCCGGGATCGAGCTGCGCGGACAGTCCGGCATGGCGCTGCTGCTCGGTGCGCTGTGGGGCGCGGTCGCGGGCGCGGTGGGCGCGCTGCTCGCGTGCGCGTCGGGGGCCGCGGGCCAGCAGGCGGCGCCGCTGGCACGGGGTGACGCGGACGTGGCCGCGCCGGAAGCCGTCGCCTCGTACGCGGAGGTGTCCGGGCACGGAGGCGGGCATGGCGGCGGGCACGGAGGCAGGCATACGGCTGGGCAGTCCGCCGGGCAGACGGCCGGCGAGAGCGGTCCCTACCGTCCCGGGACGCCGTTCCGGCCGGCGAACCCGGAGACCAATCCCTATCTGCGGTTGCCCGACGAGTTACGGGAGCCCGGGCCGGGGCGGCGCTCCGGCGCCCAGTCCCCCGGTGGCCCCCGGCCCCCCGGTGCACAGCCCCGCGACCCGGGCGGGCGGCCAGGGCCCCCTGGCGGGCCTTCCGGTGGGCAGCCGGGGCCCGGTGGGCAGGCTCCCGGCGGCGGTGAGCAGCCGCCTCCGGGCTCGCGTCCGCCCGACGACGACGTGTACGGTGCGCAGACGATGATCGGTCCCTTCCCGCCGTCGCCCCGTCAGGCTCCTCCCGGCAAGGGGCGCCGTGGCCGCTCGTGGCAGGACGGACCGCCTCCCCCGCCGGACGAGCTGCCGCCCCCGCCTCCGCCCCGCAAGCCGGGCGGGCGCCGCTGACAACTGACCGGGGAGGCGGAGCAGGCGCGGGGAGCGGGCGCGGGGCCGTCACGGCCCGTGCAGGCCGGGGACACCCGGGCGACATGTACTGTTCCCTGTCCGTCAGGCGGACCTCGGGGGCATTCGGCACGGAGTGCCGGATACGGTGTAAGCACCATGAGCGCATCACAGACCTCTGATGTTCCCACTGATGTCCCCACTCTCCTCGTCAAGATCTTCGGCAAGGACCGTCCCGGTATCACCGCCGGGCTCTTCGACACCCTCGCCGCCTACTCGGTCGACGTGGTCGACATCGAGCAGGTCGTCACCCGTGGCCGGATCGTGCTGTGCGCGCTCGTGACGCATCCGCCGGCCGGCCTGGAGGGCGATCTGCGCGCCACCGTGCACAGCTGGGCGGACTCGATGCGGCTGCAGACCGAGATCATCTCCGGTCACGGCGACAACCGGCCCCGCGGGCACGGCAGGTCGCTGGTGACCGTTCTCGGGCATCCGCTCACCGCGGAGTCGACGGCCGCCATCGCCGCCCGGATCACCGGGGCTGGCGGCAACATCGACCGTATCTTCCGGCTGGCCAAGTACCCGGTGACCGCTGTCGAGTTCGCGGTGTCCGGTACGGAGCCCGAGGAGCTGCGGACCGCTCTGGTGACCGAGGCCGCGGCGCTCGGCGTCGACATCGCGGTGGTCGCGGCCGGGCTGCACCGGCGGGCCCAGCGCCTGGTCGTCATGGACGTGGACTCCACGCTCATCCAGGACGAGGTCATCGAACTGTTCGCGGCGCACGCCGGGTGCGAGGCCGAGGTCGCCGAGGTGACGGCCGCCGCGATGCGCGGCGAGCTGGACTTCGAGCAGTCCCTGCACGCGCGCGTGCACCTGCTCAAGGGGCTCGACGGCTCCGTGGTGGACAAGGTGCGCAGCGAGGTGCGGCTGACACCGGGTGCGCGCACGCTCATCCGCACGCTGAAGCGGCTCGGTTTCCAGGTCGGGGTCGTCTCGGGCGGCTTCACCCAGGTGACGGACGACCTGAAGGAACGGCTCGGGCTCGACTTCGCCCAGGCCAACACGCTGGAGATCGTCGACGGGAAGCTGACGGGCCGGGTCATCGGCGAGATCGTGGACCGGGCGGGCAAGGCGCGGCTGCTGCGCCGGTTCGCCGCGGAGGCGGGCGTACCGCTCTCCCAGACGGTGGCGATCGGTGACGGAGCCAACGACCTGGACATGCTCAACGCGGCCGGGCTCGGAGTCGCCTTCAACGCCAAGCCGGTGGTGCGCGAGGCGGCGCACACCGCGGTGAACTTCCCCTTCCTGGACACGGTCCTCTACTTGCTGGGCGTGACACGCGAAGAGGTCGAGGCGGCGGACATGCACGTGGACTGACCGCCCTGGTGCGCGCTCCGGCGGGCACCTGGGGTCTCCCTGACAGGGACGGGGCCCGGCACCATCGTGGTGCCGGGCCCCGTCCGCGCTCAGGGGGTGTTCACTCGGACGGGTCCCAGTAGTCGAGCAGCGTGGCCGCGCCGGGCTCCAGGCTCTTCCAGGAGCCGGTGAAGGAGAGGACGGCGAACGCGGCGGGGTGGAACTCGCGGGTCGCTCCGTCCTTCGCGTCGGCCTCGGACCGGCCGGCCAGGATGTCGGCGAGGCCCTGCACTCCGGGGTTGTGACCGATCAGGAGGGCGTTCTGCGCGTCGTCCGGGGTTTCGTTCAGCACGGCGATCAGCTCGCCCGGGGAGGCTTCGTAGAGCCGCTCCTCGTAGACCGTCTTCGGCCGGTGCGGCAGTTCCTGGACGGCGAGCTTCCAGGTCTCGCGGGTCCGGGTCGCGGTGGAGCAGAGGGCCAGATCGAAGGGGATGCCGGTGTCGGCCAGCTTGCGTCCGGCGACGGCGGCGTCCTTGCGGCCCCGCTCAGCCAGCGGACGCTCGTGGTCGGGCACCTCGGGCCAGTCGGCCTTCGCATGCCGGAAAAGGACAATCCTGCGGGGTTCTGCGACGCTCATGGGTCCCAGCTTCGCATGAAACACGCCACGGGGCGCGGGTAGTTGCTGCGCTGCCACCCTGAGGCGCGGGGAGCTCGCGGCCCCGGTACAGCCCCGGTGCGGCACGCGCTCAGGAGCCCTGGTGCAGCACCAGCCGCTGGATCCGCTCGAAGAGGCTGCCGACCGCCGGGTCCGTGCCCGCCGCGTGGGCGTCCGCCGGGTTCAGTATCAGCAGCAGGAGCGCCGCGAAGGCGAGCGCGGGGAGGAGAAGCGCCCACCAGGGCAGTCGCGTATCGACGCCGCGCCCGGTCGCCGGGTGGGGCGGGGTGTGCGTTGGGGCCGACATGCCGCCTCCGTGGGGCTTCGAGTGGTCCGTGGTCCGCGTCCTCGCGGTCACCACTCGAAGGTACGGACTCGGGAACCCGCAACCCATCCGGTGATCCACCCACTTGACCCTGACACTCGCCCCCTAGGGGACGGTGGGGATAACCCCACCATGCGCCGCACGAGGGCTGGGCGGGGCCCGTTCAGGGAACCCCATAGGGTCCAGCGGGCCCACCGGGTCCAGCGGGCCCATCCACCCGGGGTGTTCAGGGTGAGGCGATGGACGCGATGACGCCGATGACCACGAAGATGAGGAGGAACGCGCCGAAGACGAGCAGCATCTTCTTCTGGCCGTTCTTGGGGTTCGGATCGAGCACGGGCATACGCCCAGTCTCGCACTCTTCGCCCGGCTCCTCACCGGTGGGGTCGGTGCCCCGGAGCGGTCAGCGGGCGGCGGCCTCGTCCTCCACCGTACGGTCGCGGCCCGCCAGGACGCCCACCACGATCTGCGGGACCATCAGGCCCGCCATGAGCGCGATCGGCAGCCCCCAGCCGCCGCTGTGCTGGTAGAGCACGCCCACCAGCAGCGGGCCGGGGATCGAGATCAGGTAGCCGGTGCTCTGCGCGAACGCCGAGAGCTGCACGACCCCCGCCCCGGTCCTGGCCCGCATGCCGACCATGGTGAGGGCCAGCGGGAACGCGCAGTTGGCGACACCGAGCAGCAGCGCCCAGGCCCAGGCGCCCGCGGCCGGGGCGAGGTAGAGCCCCGCGTAGCCGGCGAAGCCGCAGAGGCCGAGGGCGACGACGATCGGCCCCTGGTGGGGCAGCCGGGTGGCCAGCCGCGGTATGACGAAGGCCAGGGGCACGCCCATCACCATCGTGACCGCGAGCAGCAGCCCGGCGGTGCCCGCCGGGACCCCGGCGTCCCGGAAGATCTGCGCCATCCAGCCCATCGTGATGTACGCGGCGGTGGCCTGCAGTCCGAAGAAGACGGCGAGCGCCCAGGCGGTACGGCTGCGGGTGATCCGCAGCGGGGCGGCCTCCTCGCGCGCTCCGGAAACCGGAGCCTTCGGGACCGCGTCCGCCCCGGCCCCCGCGACCCCCGTGGGCGCCCCTGCTCCCGTGGCCACCCTGGCCTCCGTGGGCGCCGCGGACAGGGGCGTGCCCTTGGCCCGGACGAGAGGGATCCAGGGCAGGACGGCGACGGCCGCGAGGGCGGCCCAGACGGCGAGGCCCGACTGCCAGTTCCCGCCCAGGGCCCGGGTCATGGGCACGGTGACGGCGGCCGCGGCGGCGGTGCCGAGGGCGAGGGCCATGGAGTAGAGGCCGGTCATGGTGCCGACCCGGTCCGGGAACCAGCGCTTGACGATCACCGGCATGAGGACGTTGCTGACGGCGATGCCCATGAGGGCGAGGGCGCTGGCGACGAGGAAGCCCGCCGTGCCCCCGACGAAGGGCCGGAGCACCAGGCCCGTGCCGATCGCCAGCATGCCGGCGCAGACCACCGCGGCGGGTCCGAAGCGACGGGCGAGACGCGGCGCCATGACGCCGAAGACGGCGAAGCACAGCGGCGGTACGGAGGTGAGGAGCCCGGCGACGCTGCCGCTCATGCCGAGGCCGTCGCGCACCTCCTCCAGGAGGGCGCCCAGGCTGGTGATGGCGGGCCGCAGATTGAGGGCGGTCAGGACGATGCCGGCGATCACCAGACGCGTCATCCACGCGCGCGTGGGAGGCGTGCGCAGGTCCGCGTCCTGCGCCGAGCTGCGGATCGGTATCGATGGGGACACGGTCGTCCGGGTTTCCTCGCCAGTCATGAACCCCATCATAGAATCATGGGATGATTGGTTGTCCAACCCCCTGGCGCGAAGGACCGTCATGCCCCTGAGCCACCCCCGCCGGTCGGCGCTGTCCGAGCAGGTCATCGCCGCCCTGCGGAACGAGATCACTTCGGGCGAGTGGCCGGTGGGCTCCCGCATCCCCACCGAGCCCGAGCTGGTCGAGCAGCTGGGGGTGGCCCGCAACACGGTCCGGGAGGCCGTGCGGGCCCTCGCGCACAACGGTCTGCTCGACATCCGGCAGGGCTCGGGCACCTATGTGCTGGCGACCAGCGAGCTGGCCGGTGTGATGCACCGCCGGTTCGCGGACGCCGATCCGCGGCACATCGCCGAGCTGCGCTCCACGCTGGAGTCGAGCGCGGCGAGGCTGGCCGCCGAGCGCCGCACCGAGCGTGACCTCAAACAGCTGGACACGCTCCTCGTGCGCCGGGAGGAAGCCTGGGAGTCGGGCGACACGGAGGCCTTCGTGACCGCCGACACGACCTTCCACCTGGCCGTGGTCGCCGCGTCCCACAACGACGTCATGACGGCGATGTACGCGGACCTGGGCGAGGTCGTGCGCGACTGGCTGCGCGAGGACGTCGGCGAGGAGCTGACGCCCGAGACGCACATGGACCACACGCGTCTGGTGGACGCGATCCGTGCGGGCGACGCGCAGACGGCGGCCTCGGAGGCGGCGGGCTATCCGTTCCTGTGCCGCCCGGGGCGGTCCGAGCCCGCGGGGCGGCCGGGACCGCCGGAGTAACCGGGGGCGGCCGGGACCGCCGGGACCGCCGGGAGCGTCACTTCCGGTGGCTGACCCACGCCGAGCGGACTTCCTTCCAGCAACGGCCGGTCAGCCGGACGTTCTGCGCGGGGCCCGCCTCGACCCTCGCCCCGTCGGCGTCGATGTCCCACCACCGGTCGCACTCGATGTGCAGGCCGACATGGTCGGGCTCCGGATACGGGTTGCGGCAGTACGCCGTCACATGTGAGCCCTCGACGACGGTCCGGCACGCCGCTCCGAAGGGCCGTTTGTCGACGGGCCGTTTCTCGGCGGGCCGTTTGTCGACGGGCACGCGCGCGTGGAGCCCGTTTCCGGTGCCGTTCGTGCCGCGTGTGCCGTGCGTGCCGTGCCAGGTGTGGGTGGTGTGGGTGCTGTGTGAGGCGGCGTCGGAGGGCACCGCGAGCAGCAGGGTCAGAGCGGCGAGCAGCGCGGCGGGGGCCGCCGCGAAGCTGTTCCTGTGGTGCCGATGAATGCATCGGGCCTGGGACAGGCGCACAAAGGGACCTCCTCGGCTGGGCTCTGGAGGGCATCTCGGGAGAAGAACTCCTCCTTCAGAGTGGGCCGTTACCCCTCCTGGCCGCCCGGCCGGTGGGGCCGAACGGGTGACGCCCCGCTCCCCGCGCGCTGCGGGAAACGGGGCGCCGACTCCGTAGAGGCACCTTCGCGGGGGCGGTTACGCGCCGATCGCGTGCAGACCGCCGTCGACGTGGATGATCTCGCCGGTGGTCTTCGGGAACCAGTCGCTGAGCAGGGCGACGACACCGCGGCCGGCCGGCTCGGGGTCCTTGAGGTCCCACTCCAGGGGCGCGCGGTTGTCCCAGACCGCGGCCAGCTCGCTGAAGCCCGGGATGGACTTGGCGGCCATCGAGCCGATCGGGCCGGCCGAGATGAGGTTGGAGCGCACGTTCTGCTTGCCCAGGTCGCGGGCGAGGTAGCGGTTGGTGGCCTCCAGGGCGGCCTTGGCCGGGCCCATCCAGTCGTACTGCGGCCACGCGTACTGGGCGTCGAAGGTGAGGCCGACGACCGAGCCGCCGCCGTTCTGCATCAGCGGCAGACAGGCCATGGTCAGCGACTTCAGGGAGAAGGCGGAGACGTGCATGGCCGTGGCGACCGACTCGAACGGCGTGTTCAGGAAGTTGCCGCCCAGGGCGTCCTGCGGGGCGAAGCCGATGGAGTGCACGACGCCGTCGAGGCTGCCCAGCTCCGCGCCGACGACCTCGGCGAGCCGCCCGAGGTGCTCGTCGTTGGTCACGTCGAGCTCGATGACCTTGGTGGGCTTGGGCAGCTTCCGGGCGATGCGCTCGGTCAGCGTGGGCCGCGGGAACGCGGTCAGGATGATCTCGGCACCCTGCTCCTGGGCCAGCTTCGCGGTGTGGAAGGCGATGGAGGACTCCATCAGCACACCGGTGATCAGGACACGCTTGCCCTCAAGAATTCCACTCATGGTGATCAGTGACCCATTCCCAGTCCGCCGTCTACGGGGATGACGGCTCCAGTGATGTACGAGGCCTCTTCCGAGGCGAGGAACCGCACCGTCGCGGCGATCTCCTCGGGCTGCGCGTACCGGCCGAGCGGCACCTGCTTGACGATGGCCTCGCGCTGCTCGTCGGTGAGCGCCTTGGTCATGTCGGTGTCGACGAAGCCGGGCGCGACCACGTTGAAGGTGAGGTTGCGCGAGCCCAGCTCACGGGCGAGCGAGCGCGCGAACCCGACCAGGCCGGCCTTGGAGGCCGCGTAGTTCGCCTGACCGGCCGAGCCGAGGAGGCCGACCACCGAGGAGATGAGGACGACGCGGCCCTTCCTCGCGCGCAGCATGCCGCGGTTGGCGCGCTTGACGACCCGGAAGGTGCCCGTCAGGTTGGTGTCCAGGACGGACGTGAAGTCCTCCTCGGACATCCGCATCAGCAACTGGTCCTTGGTGACACCGGCGTTGGCGACGAGCACCTCGACCGGGCCGTGGGCGGCCTCGATCTCCTTGTAGGCCTGCTCCACCTGCTCGGTGTCGGTGATGTCGCACTTGACCGCGAGGCAGCCCAGTTCGGTGAGGGCGGCCGGGGGCTCGCCCGACCGGTACGTGATCGCGACCTTGTCGCCCGCGTCGGCGAACGTGCGGGCGATGGCGAGGCCGATGCCCCGGTTTCCTCCGGTGACGAGAACCGAGCGGCTCAACGGATCACCCTTTCGATAGCCGGTCTGGTACCTCGAAAACCTATCGGTACGGTCGGCCTCGCGGAGAATCGGGCACCGACAGTGGCTCGGGGGACTCGCTGTCGGGTCCCTACAGAAAAGTCTGGCCGCCGGGCCCGCCCGCGCGACATGATCGGACCGACAGGCGACAACAAGGGAGACCTCCGTGCCCCATTCCATCGACGAAGCCTTCACGGCACTGCCGCTACGGGCCCTGGCCGACGCGGCGCTCGCGCGGGCGCGGGCGCTGGGCGCCGACCATGCGGACTTCCGGTTCGAGCGGGTGCGCAGCGCGTCGTGGCGGCTGCGGGACGCGAAGCCCGCGGGCTCCTCGGACACGACCGACCTCGGGTACGCGGTACGGGTCGTGCACGGCGGCACCTGGGGGTTCGCCTCCGGTGTCGACCTGACGATGGACGCCGCCGCGAAGGTCGCGTCTCAGGCCGTGGCGATGGCCAAGCTGTCGGCGAAGGTGATCAAGGCGGCCGGGTCCGACGAGCGGGTCGAGCTGGCGGACGAGCCCGTGCACGCCGAGAAGACGTGGGTCTCCTCGTACGAGATCGACCCCTTCTCCGTACCGGACGAGGACAAGTCCGGGCTGCTGGCCGAGTGGAGTGCGCGGCTGCTCGGGGCGGCCGGGGTCAGCCATGTCGACGCCTCGCTGCTGACCGTGCACGAGAACAAGTTCTACGCGGACACGGCGGGCACGGTGACCACCCAGCAGCGGGTCCGGCTGCACCCGCAGCTGACCGCCGTGGCCGTCGACGAGTCGAGCGGCGAGTTCGACTCGATGCGCACGATCGCGCCGCCCGTCGGGCGCGGCTGGGAGTACCTCACCGGCACCGGCTGGGACTGGGACGCGGAGCTCGGGCGGATCCCGGAGCTGCTGGCCGAGAAGATGCGGGCGCCGAGCGTCACGGCCGGGGTGTACGACCTGGTCGTCGACCCGTCCAACCTGTGGCTGACCATCCACGAGTCCATCGGGCACGCCACCGAGCTGGACCGCGCGCTCGGTTACGAGGCCGCGTACGCCGGGACCTCGTTCGCCACCTTCGACCAGCTGGGCAAGCTGCGGTACGGCTCCGAGCTGATGAACGTGACGGGCGACCGCACCGCCGAGCACGGGCTCGCGACCATCGGGTACGACGACGAGGGCGTGGCCGGGCAGTCCTGGGACCTGGTGAAGGACGGCACGCTCGTCGGCTACCAGCTGGACCGCAGGATCGCGAAGCTGACCGGCTTCGAGCGGTCCAACGGCTGCGCGTACGCCGACTCCCCCGGCCATGTGCCCGTACAGCGCATGGCGAACGTGTCGCTGCGGCCCGATCCGGCGGGGATGTCCACGGACGACCTCATCGGGAGCGTGGACCGCGGGATCTACGTCGTCGGTGACCGGTCCTGGTCGATCGACATGCAGCGCTACAACTTCCAGTTCACCGGCCAGCGGTTCTTCAAGATCGAGAACGGGCAGATCACGGGCCAGCTGCGGGATGTCGCCTACCAGGCGACGACCACGGACTTCTGGGGCTCGATGGCGGCCGTCGGCGGCCCTCAGACGTACGTCCTGGGCGGCGCCTTCAACTGCGGCAAGGCCCAGCCGGGCCAGGTCGCGGCGGTCTCGCACGGCTGCCCGTCGGCCCTCTTCAAGGGCGTCAACATTCTCAACACCACGCAGGAGGCCGGTCGATGAGTCCTCGTACGAACAAGCCGCACGAGATCGTCGAGCGCGCCCTCGCCCTGTCCCGGGCGGACGGGTGTGTCGTCATCGCCGACGAGCAGTCGACCGCGAACCTGCGCTGGGCGGGCAACGCGCTGACCACCAACGGTGTCACGCGCGGGCGCACGCTGACCGTCGTCGCCACGGTCGACGGCCGCGAGGGCACCGCCTCCGGGGTCGTCTCGCGCTCGGCCGTGACCGCGGACGAGCTGGAGCCGCTGGTACGGGCCGCCGAGGCCGCGGCGCGCGGGGCGGGCCCCGCGGAGGACGCGCAGCCGCTCGTGGAGGGCGTGCCCGCCTCCCCCGACTTCACGGACGCGCCCGCCGAGACCTCCTCGGCCGTGTTCACCGACTTCGCCCCGGCGCTCGGCGAATCGTTCGCACGCGCGCGTGCGGGCGGCCGTGAGCTGTACGGCTTCGCCAACCACGAGCTGGTCATCAGCTACCTCGGTACGTCCACGGGGCTGCGGCTGCGCCACGACCAGCCCAACGGGACGCTTGAGCTGAACGCCAAGTCCCCGGACCGTACGCGCTCGGCGTGGGCCGGCCGCTCCACGCGGGACTTCAAGGACGTCGACCCGGCGGCGCTCGACGCCGAGCTGGCGGTCCGGCTGGGCTGGGCGGAGCGGCGGATCGACCTGCCAGCCGGGCGGTACGAGACGCTGCTGCCGCCCACGGCGGTCGCGGACCTGCTGATCTATCAGCTGTGGTCGGCGGCGGCCCGGGACGCGGCGGAGGGCCGGACGGTGTTCAGCAAGCCGGGCGGCGGCACGCGCGTCGGCGACCGGCTCACCGACCTGCCGCTGACCCTGCGCAGCGACCCGCACGAGGCCGGGCTCGAAAGCGCCCCCTTCGTCCTCGCGCACTCCTCCGGGGACGACGCCTCCGTCTTCGACAACGGGCTGCCCCTCACGGCCACGGAGTGGGTCCGCGAGGGCGAGCTGAAGCGCCTGACGAGCACCCGGCACAGCGCGGCCCTGACCGGTCTGCCGGTGGCCCCCGGTATCGGCAACCTCATCCTCGACGGCGGCGACGAGACCTCGCTGGAGGAGATGGTCGCGGCGACCGGGCGCGGGCTGCTGCTGACCTGCCTCTGGTACATCCGCGAGGTCGACCCGGCGACGCTGCTGCTGACCGGGCTGACCCGGGACGGCGTCTACCTCGTGGAGAACGGCGAGGTCACCGGTGAGGTGAACAACTTCCGGTTCAACGAGTCGCCGGTGGGGCTGCTGGGGCGGGCCACCGAGGCGGGGCGGACCGAGAAGACGCTGCCGCGCGAGTGGAGCGACTGGTTCACCCGGGCCGCGATGCCGGCGCTGCGGGTGCCGGATTTCAATATGAGTTCTGTCAGCCAGGGCGTATAACCTCGACGGATACCCTCGACGGGTGGCCCCTGCGGGTGGCCTCACGGCCGGCTGTCGCCCGGCCGGCGGGCCGCCCGGGGGGCATGGCCGCATGAAGATCATGACTGGCGAAGATCATTCAAGGAGACGCGAGAACCGTGACGGACATCGTCGACGAGCTGAAGTGGCGCGGGCTGTTCGCCCTGTCCACCGACGAGAACGCATTGCGCAAGGCGCTCGCGGACGGTCCCGTCACGTTCTATTGCGGCTTCGACCCCACCGCGGCCTCGCTGCACGTCGGACACCTGGTGCAGGTCCTCACCATGCGCCGGCTCCAGCAGGCGGGCCTGCGCCCGCTGGCGCTGGTGGGCGGGGCGACCGGCCAGATCGGCGACCCGCGCCCGACGGCGGAGCGCACGCTCAACGACCCGGAGACGGTCGCCAACTGGGTCGGCCGGCTGCGCTCCCAGATCGAGCCGTTCCTGTCCTTCGAGGGCGAGAACGCCGCGGTCATGGTGAACAACCTGGACTGGACGGCCGGTCTGTCGGCCATCGAGTTCCTGCGGGACATCGGCAAGCACTTCCGCGTCAACAAGATGCTCACCAAGGACTCGGTCGCCCGGCGCCTGGAGTCGCAGGAGGGCATCAGCTACACGGAGTTCAGCTACCAGCTGCTCCAGGGCATGGACTTCCTGGAGCTGTACCGGAGGTACGGCTGCACGCTCCAGCAGGGCGGCAGCGACCAGTGGGGCAACCTCACGGCGGGCCTGGACCTGATCCACCGGCTGGAGCCGGACGCCGAGGCGCACTGCATCGCGACGCCGCTGATGGTCAAGGCGGACGGCACCAAGTTCGGCAAGACCGAGGGCGGGGCCATCTGGCTCGACCCGGAGATGACGACGCCGTACGCGTTCTACCAGTTCTGGCTGAACGTGGACGACCGTGACGTCTCGACGTACATGCGGATCCTGTCCTTCAAGTCCCAGGCGGAACTGGAGGAGCTGGAGAAGCTGACCGAGGAGCGTCCGCAGGCCCGGGCGGCGCAGCGTGCGCTGGCGGAGGAGCTGACGACGCTCGTGCACGGGGCCGGGCAGACCGCCGCCGTGATCGCCGCCTCGCGGGCGCTGTTCGGGCAGGGGGAGCTGGCCGAGCTCGACGCGGCGACGCTGAGTGCGGCGCTGTCGGAGCTGCCCCGGGTGCGGGTGTCCTCGCTGGGACCGGTGGTCGACCTGTTCGCCGAGGTCGGGCTCGTGGCCAGCAAGTCCGCCGCGCGGCGGGCGGTCAAGGAGGGCGGGGCGTACGTGAACAACGTGAAGGTCTCCTCCGAGGACGCGGTGCCCGCCGCGGAGGATCTGTTGCACGGGCGGTGGCTGGTGCTGCGGCGGGGCAAGAAGTCGCTTGCCGCGGTGGAGGTCGCGCCCTCCTAGAGGGCCCTTTGAAAAGCGAAAGGATTGCGCCGTTCCCCGCGCCCCCGAATAGGGGCGCGGGGAACGGCGCAATCCTTTCGCTTTGCGTCAGGCTCTTTGTTTGTTGCCCTTCATTGCTGTGTAGAGCATGTCGCCCAGGAAGACGATGACGATCGCGGCCACCAGCTGCAGGGCATGACGGCCCCAGTCGACTCCACTGGTCTCGCCGATGCCGATACCGCGGGCGATCGCGTTGCCCACGATCGCGCCGATGATTCCGAAGATCGTGGTGAGCCAGAGCGGACTGTGCTGCTTGCCAGGAATGATCGCCTTGGCCAGCAAGCCCAGTACGAATCCCACGATGATCGCCCACAACCAGCCCATGGCTGCCTCCTATACGGCTCTACGCGAGCATTACGCCCAGTGTCGGCCCGGGTGCCGTACGGCGCATGTCGGGCACGGCCATACGCGGTACGGCGCAGACGTCCCCACACGGACCCGGGCCGACCCGCCCTCGTGGGCGGCGCAGCCGCGGCGTAACGTTGTTGCCCGTACGGGCCGGGGAGCGTCCGATGCAGGCGGGGTGGTGGAACGTGATGCGGAAGCAGAGCGAGACCGAGGTCTTCCGGATCACCGGGGCCAGGCAGGGGCTCGCCGACGACGTACGGGGCAGACAGCGCCGGTACATCATCTCGATGTCCGTGCGTACGGTGTCCGTCGTCCTCGCGGCCACCCTGTGGAACGTGGAGCGCCATGTCGCCGTCGTTGCGCTGGTACTCGGCGTGCTGCTCCCCTACGTCTCCGTGGTGATCGCCAACGCGGGACGTGAGAACGCGCCTTCACTGCCGTCCACTTTCGTGACCGCGCCGACCCGTCCGATGCTTGCGGGTCCGGGCGTCGGCGGGGCCGCGGAACCCGTCGTGGAAGACCTGACGGCAGATCCCGGAGCACGGCTGCGGGACGAGCCGCACGAGCGGACCTGAGCACCGGGAATCCGGTAAAAGCGGAATGCCGAACACCCGCCAAGCTCAAGAAAAGCTCAGATCAATCATGTTGTTCCGTTGCCGGGCAATGGGTTACCCGTGACATACTTGGTACGCACTCCGCATCCCCCGTCGGAGTGACAGACCGACGCCGGGCAGCTCCCCCCGTGGCTGCTCGGCGTCGCCTTTTCGGGCCCGTCCAGGACCCGTCCTGGACTCGGCGTGACTCGACTAGTGTCGAGGACGTGATCCTGAACGTTCCCGGTTCCGAGCCGTCGTCCCCGTCCTCCCCCATCTGCTCCGCCAAGGGCTGCCGGGCCGACGCCGTGTGGGTGCTCGCCTGGAACAACCCGAAACTGCACACGCCGGAACGCCGCAAGACCTGGCTCGCGTGCGAGGACCACCGCGACCATCTGTCGAAGTTCCTGAGCGTCCGCGGGTTCCTGAAGGACGTCGTCCTCATGACGGAGTGGGAGTCCGCGGAGCAGCCGCCCGAGCGGTGAGGGACAGCCCGGGCGACGCGCCGGGCGGTCAGCCGCCGATCGCCGACATCGGGCGGTCCGGCTGCACGAAGGAGGGGTCGTCCAGACCTGCCCCGGCCTTCTTCCCCCACATCGCCAGCCGCCAGATCCGGGCGATCTCCTCGTCCGGCGCGTCCGAGCGGAGCGCCGCGCGCAGATCGGTCTCCTCCTGGGCGAAGAGACAGGTGCGGACCTGGCCGTCCGCGGTGAGCCTCGTACGGTCGCAGGCCGAGCAGAACGGTCGGGTGACCGAGGCGATCACGCCGACCCGGTGCGGGCCGCCGTCCACCACCCAACGCTCGGCAGGCGCCGAGCCCCGCTCCTCCGACCCTTCCTCCGTGAGCTCGAAGCGTGTGCGCAGCGAGGTGAGGATGTCACCGGCGGTGACCATGCCGTCGCGCTTCCAGCCGTGCTGCGCGTCCAGCGGCATCTGCTCGATGAACCGCAGTTCGTAGTCGTTCTCCACGGCCCAGGCGAGCAGGTCGGGCGCCTCGTTCTCGTTCAGTCCGGGCATCAGTACGGAATTGACCTTGACCGGGGTCAGTCCCGCGGCGCGGGCCGCTTCGAGGCCCTCGATGACGTCCTTGTGGCGGTCGCGGCGGGTGAGGGTCTTGAAGACGTCCGGGCGCAGGGTGTCCAGGGAGACGTTGACACGGTCCAGGCCGGCCGCCTTGAGGGCGGTCGCGGTGCGCTTGAGGCCGATGCCGTTGGTCGTCAGGGACATCTGGGGGCGGGGTTCGAGCGCGGCCACGCGCTCGACGATCCCGACCAGCCCGGGGCGCAGCAGGGGCTCACCGCCGGTGAAGCGGACCTCGGTGATGCCGAGCCGGGTCACCGCCAGGTCGATGAGGCGGACGATCTCGTCGTCCGTGAGCAGATCGGGCTTGGCCAGCCACTGCAGGCCCTCCTCGGGCATGCAGTACGTACATCTGAGGTTGCACCGGTCGGTCAGTGAGACGCGCAGGTCGGTGGCCACCCGGCCGTAGGTGTCGATGAGCACGTGGGCCCCTCCCTCGATACGGACCGCGACACGGACCGACAGCTCCGAACGACCGGACTGCTGCGAACGACCGGACCGTTTCGAACGATCAGTCGACCCGATACGAACGAGCCTACGTGACAGGACCGACAAAAAGAGTGGCCCGATCCCACGAGACGCACCGCGGCCGCGTCGTAGATCCCTACGACGCGGCCGCCCGGCGTGACGGTCAGTACGTACTGGACTCAGTGCGCTCCGGTTCCGGTGAGGGAGCGGACCTCCAGCTCGGCGTACTTGCCGGCGTCCGGCTCCTCCTTGGACAGCAGGGTGCCGAGGAAGCCCAGCAGGAAACCGACGGGGATCGAGATGATGCCCGGGTTCTCCAGCGGGAACCAGTGGAAGTCGACGTCCGGGAACATCGAGGTGGCCTTGCCCGAGACGACCGGTGAGAAGAGCACGAGGCCGACCGCCGTGGCGAGTCCTCCGTAGATCGACCACAGCGCGCCCTGGGTGGTGAACCGCTTCCAGAAGAGGCTGTAGAGGATCGTCGGCAGGTTGGCGGAGGCGGCGACCGCGAAGGCGAGGGCCACCAGGCCGGCGACGTTGAGGTCACGGGCCAGGGCGCCGAGGCCGATGGAGACGACACCGATGCCGATGGTGGCGTACCGGGCCGCGTTGATCTCCTCCTTCTCGGTGGCCTTGCCCTTCCTGATGACGTTCGCGTAGATGTCGTGGGCGAACGACGAGGACGACGCCAGGGTCAGACCGGCGACCACCGCGAGGATCGTGGCGAAGGCCACCGCGGAGATCGTGGCGAGCAGGATCGCGCCCCAGGCCGAGTCGACGCCGCCCAGATGCAGGGCGAGCAGGGGTGCGGCCGTGTTGCCCGCCGGGTTGGACTCGACGATCTCCTGTTTCGAGATGAGGGCCGCCGCGCCGAAGCCGAGCGCGATGGTCATCAGGTAGAAGCCGCCGATGATGCCGATCGCCCAGTTCACGGACTTACGGGCGGCCTTGGCGTTGGGGACCGTGTAGAAGCGGATCAGGATGTGCGGCAGGCCCGCGGTGCCGAGGACCAGCGCGATGCCCAGCGAGATGAAGTCGATGCTGGAGGTGGTCGTGAGCCCGTACTTCAGGCCGGGCTCCAGGAACGCCGAGCCCTGGCCGCTGTTCTTGGCCGCCGAGCCGAGCAGGTCCGAGACGTTGAAGTCGAACTTGAGCAGCACCAGGAAGGTGATGAGCAGGGTGCCGCCGATGAGCAGCACGGCCTTGACCATCTGGACCCAGGTGGTGCCCTTCATGCCGCCGATGGTGACGTACACGATCATGAGGACGCCGACCAGGGCGACGATGCCGACCTTGCCGGCGTCGCTGGTGATGCCGAGCAGCAGCGAGACCAGGACGCCCGCGCCCGCCATCTGCGCGAGCAGGTAGAAGATCGACACGACGATGGTGGAGGTGCCCGCCGCGGTACGGACCGGGCGCTGGCGCATGCGGTAGGCGAGGACGTCGCCCATCGTGTAGCGGCCGGAGTTGCGCAGCGGTTCGGCGACCAGGAGCAGCGCCACCAGCCAGGCGACGAGGAAGCCGATGGAGTACAGGAAGCCGTCGTAGCCGAAGAGGGCGATGGCGCCCGCGATGCCGAGGAACGAGGCGGCGGACATGTAGTCGCCGGAGACGGCGAGGCCGTTCTGGAAGGCGCTGAACGAGCGGCCGCCGGCGTAGAAGTCGGAGGCGTCCTTGGTCTGCCGGCCCGCCCAGACGGTGATGACGAGGGTCGCGACGACGAACACCGCGAACAGGGAGATGATCAGCGGCCGGTGCTCACTGGCCTCCCCCGCCGCGAGGTGCGCCTGCGCGAGCTGTACCTGGTTGATCGCGGGGCTCATGCGCCGCCCTCCATCCGGGTCTTGATCGCCTCGGCCTTGGGGTCGAGCTTGGACGAGGAGTGCCGCTCGTACCACCAGGCGATGAGGAACGTGGTGAGGAACTGGGCGAGGCCCAGGACGAAGGCGACGTTGAAGTTGCCGAAGAGCTTGGTGCCCATGAAGTCGTCCGCGTAGATCGACAGCAGGACGTACAGCAGGTACCAGCTGATGAAGCCGATGGTCAACGGGAAGGCGAAGGAGCGGTGCGCGCGGCGCAGTTCACCGAACTCGGCGCTCTCCTGCACCTCGACGAACTCCGCTGTGGACGGGAGATGAGGTTCGGCTTTCGAGGGGGGTGGTGCGTCGGTGGCCACGGAGTCTCCTCGCGTTGCGGGTGCGGGTTCAGAGGCGGGTTCGGGGACGGGTTCGACGCCGGACGGGGATCTGTCCGGATCGGAGGACGGACTGGGTTCGGACATGGCTGGTTTCTGACCTCACGGTGACGTGGATCACGTGGGCCGGGTGGCGATGCTAGGTCCCCCGGGCGTGATCCAACAGGGGGCTCGACGGTGCTCGTGCTCCCTGCTCAACGTCACGGCGCGGCACGGGGAGCGGTTCAACCCCGGGCACTTCTTTCGGAACTCGGCCCGGGCGTTTCACAAGACATCCCCGTAAGTCATTGCTGGCCAGGGATGACGGGAGATAGCTTCGCCCTGCACCACCCCGTCATGTACCTGCCCGAGCACCACCTGTGTTCGGGCCGGTTCCTTTTCCGGATGATGTGGAGACCCCATGGCTCATCTGCGCTCCAGACGCCGCCTCGCTCTCGCCGTGCCCGTCGTGCTGTCGCTCACCGCCACGCTCGGTTTCCTGCCGGGTGCCGCTTCGGCCGCCCCGCAGGGGTCCGCCCCCGCCGCCACCGCGGCCAACGGACCGAACCTCGCGTATGTGGTCAACACGAAGACCGACCACCGCACGATCGCGTCGGTGAAGAAGGCGATCGTCAAGGCGGGCGGCACCGTCGTCGCCACGTATGACAAGATCGGCGTCATAGTCGCCCACTCGGCGAACACCGAGTTCGGGCCGCGGCTCCGCGCGGTGCGCGGCGTCCAGTCCGCCGGTGCCACGCGTACGACCCCGCTGACCGCCGCGGGTACGACGGACGAGGGCGCCGCCGACTACCTGTCGGCCGCCGAGGCCGCCAAGGTGAAGGCTGCGGCCACCCCCGAGAGCGAGCCCCTTGAGGCCGACCAGTGGGACCTGCGCGCGATAGGCGCCGACAAGGCCGCGAAGATCAACCCGGGCAGCAGGAAGGTCACGGTCGCCGTGATCGACACGGGTGTCGACGACACGCACCCGGACCTGGCACCCAACTTCTCCGCCAAGCAGTCCGCCAACTGTGTGGGCGGCGTGGCCGACACGAGTGCGGGCGCCTGGCGGCCGTACACCGCCGAGGACTACCACGGCACACATGTCGCCGGTGAGATCGCCGCCGCCCGCAACGGCATCGGCGTCGCCGGTGTCGCGCCCGGTGTGCAGGTCTCCGGCATCAAGGTCAGCGACCCGGACAACGGCCTCTTCTACCCGGAGAGCGTCGTCTGCGCCTTCGTGTTCGCCGCCGACCACGGCGTGGAGATCACGAACAACAGCTACTACGTGGACCCGTGGCTCTACAACTGCATGGACGACCCGGACCAGAGGGCGATCGTCGACGCGGTCAACCGGGCCCAGCAGTACGCCACGAAGAAGGGCACCCTGCACCTCGCGTCGGCCGGCAACTCCAACCACGACCTGGACTCGGACGCCATCGTGGACGAGTCGAGCCCCGACGACTCGACGCCGGTCACCCGCACGATCGACCCGCACGAGTGCTTCGACGTACCGACCCAGCTGCCGGGTGTCGTCACGGTGAGCGCGACCGGCGTACAGAACCTCAAGTCGTACTACTCGACGTACGGCAAGGGTGTCATCGACGTCGCCGCTCCCGGCGGTGACCGGCTCTACCAGATCCCGGACACCCCGTCGAAGAACGGCCGCATCCTCTCCACGATGCCGAACAACCAGTACGGCTTCCTCCAGGGCACGTCGATGGCGTCGCCGCACGCCGCGGGGGTCGCCGCGCTGCTCAAGTCCGAGCACCCGTGGGCGAGTCCGGCCCAGCTGCAGGCGCTGCTGAAGGCCCAGGCGGACAACCCGGGCTGCCCGGACTCCTACGACCAGGACGGCAACGGCACGCAGGACGCCACCTGTGAGGGCGGCAAGCGCGTGAACGGCTTCTACGGCTTCGGCATCGTGAACGCGCTGAAGGCCGTCAAGTAGCCGGATCGGCACGGAAGTTCCAGCCGGACCGGCCCAGAACCTCCCGCACGGCCCAGAACCTCCCGCACGGCACGGCATTTCCCGCACGGCCCGCACTGCCCGCACGGCACGGCCCGCACGCATTTCGCGAAACGAACTGGAGACAGCATGACCGCGCCCACCACCCGCTCGCGCCGCCTCATAGCCATCCCGCTGGGGATGACCATGGCCACGGCTCTGGCCTTCCTGCCGAACGTCAGCGCGTCCGCCGCTCCGGCGGACGGCGCGGCGGACGTGGCGAAGCAGATCTCGGCGGAGGCCACCCCGCTGAGCTACGTCGTCAACGTCCGCTCCGGGCACGGGGTTTCCTCCCAGGTGAAGAAGGCCATCACCAAGGCCGGCGGCACGATCGTGACGTCGTACGACCGGATCGGCGTGATCGTCGTCCACTCCTCGAACCCGGACTTCGCCAAGACCGTCCGCAAGGTGCGCGGCGTGGAGTCGGCGGGCTCGACGCGTACGGCGCCGCTGCCCGCGCAGTCCACGACCGACGTCGGCACCCCGAAGGCGCTCAGCGCGGACGAGATCGCCGACGTCGACGCCGTCGCCGGCCAGGACCCGCTGGAGCCCCTGCAGTGGGACCTGCCCGCCATCAAGGCGGACAAGGCCCACGAGAAGACGCTCGGCAGCAAGAAGGTCACCGTCGCCGTCATCGACACGGGTGTCGACGACACGCACCCCGACATCGCGCCGAACTTCGACCGCGACGCGTCGGTCAACTGCGTGACGGGCAAGCCGGACACGACCGACGGCGCCTGGCGGCCGAGCGCCGCCGAGAGCCCGCACGGCACCCACGTGGCGGGCGAGATCGCCGCCGCGAAGAACGGCATCGGCGTCACCGGTGTCGCGCCCGGCGTGAAGGTGTCCGGCATCAAGGTCTCCACGACGGCCGGCTTCTTCTACACGGAAGCCGTCGTCTGCGGCTTCATGTGGGCGGCCGAGCACGGCGTGGACGTCACGAACAACAGCTATTACACCGACCCGTGGTACTTCAACTGCAAGAACGACCCGGACCAGAAGGCGCTCGTCGAGGCCATCACCCGGGCGACGCGGTACGCGGAGAAGAAGGGCACGGTCAACGTCGCGGCGGCGGGCAACGAGAACTACGACCTCGCCGCGGACTCGATCACCGACCCGGTCTCGCCCAACGACTCGACTCCCTCGGAGCGCGTCATCGACCCGTCCGAGTGCCTCGACATCCCGACCCAGCTGCCGGGTGTCGTCACGGTCGCGTCGACCGGCGCCAAGGGCATCAAGTCGTCCTTCTCCAACCACGGCCTGGGCGTCATCGACATCGCGGCCCCCGGCGGCGACTCGACGCGCTACCAGACCCCGGCCCCGCCCGCCACCAGCGGCCTGATCCTCGGCCCGCTGCCGGGCGGCTCGTGGGGCTACATGGCCGGTACGTCGATGGCGTCGCCGCACGTCGCGGGCGTCGCGGCCCTGATCAAGTCGACGCACCCGCACGCCTCGGCGGCCCTGGTGAAGGCGCTGCTGTACGCGGAGGCCGACGCCACGCCGTGCACCGACCCGTACGACATCGACGGCGATGGCAAGATCGACGCGGTCTGCGAGGGTTCGAAGAACCGCAACGGCTTCTACGGCTGGGGCACCGCGGACGCGCTGGACGCGGTGACGAAGTAACACCCGCCGCGATCACCATCTGAGGGGCCGGGCAGCGTTGTGCTGTCCGGCCCCTTCGACGTGTCGGCTCCGGATGGCGACTTCGGGCGGCGGTTTCGGCTGGCGGTCTCGGCGTGTCGGCGGATTGCGTGGGCCGGGGCTGAGTCGCCGGGCGGCCGTGCGCGTATGAATGGGCGGAATGCCCGTGGGGCGGGTGGAATGCCGTTCCGCCAGTTGTTTTCCAGGACTTGCCCCGGTCTGGGACGACTGGTGAAGATCTTGGGGTGAGTTCGATACGACCGACTGCCGACACGGGTGGCGAAGCGGCCGGCAAACCCGGCGCTCCCCGGGTGAGCGTGGCCGCCCTGCGGCGCTCCGTCACCCTCCTCGCCCTGGTGGCGCTGGCCGCGCTGATACCCCTGCTCGGACCGTCCGTCGCGCTGAGCGGCACGGGCGAGGCCGCCGCGCCGGGGGCGGGCGGGATAGCACTGCTGCGGACGGTCCTGTTCGCGGCGGTGTGCGTGCCGGCAGGCGAACTGTTCGTCACCTGGCTGGCGCGTCGGGTGCCCGGCGCTCCGTGGGAGGACGCGCCGCCCAGCTGGGCCCCGGCGTCGGCCGCCGCCGGTTTCGTCGCCGCGCTCGGCCTCGCCTCGGTGGTGGCCACCGGCAATCTGGTGCCGCGCCGGCTGTCCGACATGGACATCGGCGGGCTCTACCAGTCGAGGGACGGCGCGCTCGCGCTCCTGGAGGTCAACGCGTTCGTCGTGCTGGGCCTGTGCGCCCTGTCCCGCCGGCCGGGCACCCAGGTGTGGCCGCTGGCCGCAGTGGCCGTCGCGGAGGCGCTGCGTGCCCATCCGACGACCGAACAGAGCCCGCTGGTCGGTTCGGGCCTGACGCTCGTTCATGTGACCTGTGCGGCCCTGTGGGCGGGCGGGCTGCTGTACGTCCTGCGCACGCTGCTCCGGTGGCGGAACACCTCCCCCGGGGAGGGCGCCGCGTTGCTGGGCCTCTACGCGCGCGTGGCGGCCGCCCTGCTCGCCGCGATCACCGCGACGGGCGTGTGCAGCACCCTGCGCCGGATGCCGCCCGGCACGGTCCTGGACCAGCTGACGACGACCGCGTACGGGCGCACGCTGCTCGCGAAGGTGCTGCTCGTGGTCGTCGTCGCCGCCCTCGCGCTGTGGGCCCGGCGTCGGCTGCGCCGTGCGGCGGATCCGCTCACCGCCTACTCCCCCGCGCGCGCGGAGGTCGTGGTGCTCGGTCTGGTGGTGGCGGCCTCGGCCCTGCTCACGGCGGTGCCGGTGCCGATCCGCTGGTGAGCGTTCGGTTGGCGGGGCCGGTCGGTCGGGTTCGCTCAGTTGGTGACCATGACCTTGAGCGCGGTGCGCTCGTCCATCGCCTTGTAGCCGTCCGGTACGCCGTCCAGACCGACCGTCAGATCGAAGACGGGCGACGGGTCGATGGTCCCGTCCAGCACGTCGGGCAGCAGTTCCGGGATGTACGCGCGGACGGGCGCGACCCCGCCGCGCAGGGCGATGTTCCGGTCGAACATGACGCTCAGGTCGAGACCGGTGCCGCTGCCGTGCGGCACTCCGACGAAGCCGATGGCGCCGCCGTCACGGGTGATGTTCACGGCCGTGCTCATCGACTGCTCGGTGCCGACGGCCTCGACGACGGCGTGGGCACCCTGGCCGCGGGTGAGTGCGCGGACCGCCTCGACGGCCGCGTCCCCGCGTTCGGCGACGACGTCGGTGGCTCCGAAGCGGCGCGCGATGTCCGTACGCGTCTCATGGCGGCCCAGCGCGATGATCCGCTCGGCGCCGAGGCGCCTGGCGGCGAGCACGGCGCACAGGCCGACCGCTCCGTCGCCGACGACGGCGACCGTGGCGCCGGGGCGGGCGCCCGCGCCGAGGGCGGCGTGATGACCGGTCCCCATGACGTCGGAGAGGGTGAGCAGGGCGGCCAGCAGACGGTCGTCGGAGGCGGCCCCGGCGGGCAGCGCGACGAGCGTGCCGTCGGCGTACGGGACGCGCACGGCCTCGCCCTGTCCTCCGTCGGACCCCACGGAACCCCAGAATCCGCCGTGTTCGCAGGACGTGGTGAGCCCTTCGCGGCAGTAGTCGCACACGCCGTCGGACCACATGAAGGGCGCGACGACGAGATCGCCCCGGCGGACGATGCCCACGTCGGCGCCGGTCTCCTCGACGATCCCGAGGAACTCGTGCCCGATGCGCTGCCCGGGCGTGCGGGCCGACTCGCCCCGGTACGCCCACAGGTCGCTGCCGCAGATGCAGGAGCGCAGCACGCGCACGACCGCGTCGCCCGGCTGCCGCACCACCGGGTCGGGAACGTCCTCCACGCGCAGGTCGAACGGGGCGTGGATGGTGGTGGCGCGCATGCGGGGTCCTGCTTCCGGCTCAGGTGGTGACGTGGTTCTGGTGGTGACGGTGTTGACGTGGTGACGGTGTTCCCGTCGTGACGGTGCTCAGGTGGTGACGGTGCGGTCTCCACGGTACGTCGCCGGGGGTCCGGGGCGCGCGCCGGGCGCCCCGAGCACGCCTGTGACCAGCAGGTACTGCGCCGCGATGTAGGTCAGCATGATCCACAGGTCGGGCCGTGGCGGCTGCGGCCAGTCGGCGACACCGGTCGCGATGAGGGTGTCCGACAGCAGGAACAGCGCTCCCCCGGCCGCCGCGATAGTCCCGAGCCGCGTGGCGCCGTACGCCATCGCGGTCAGCAGCAGGCTGTAGCCGGCGACGGGGACGCGGAGGCCGGCGGGAAGCCCGGGCCACAGGAGGGTGACGGTGGAGACGAGCGCGAGGGCGTACGCGGCTGCCGTGCGGCGGCCCCCACGCGCGCGTGAAGCGGTATTCGCGCCGAGCCTCGCGAAGAGCAGCAGGTAACACACGTGTCCCGCCGCGAAGGAGGCCATCCCGGCGAGGAACGCCGGTTCGGCGTCGAGGAGGAGCAGGACGTCGCCGCCCCACCCGAGGAGCAGGGCACCGACGAGGAGCCGGGGCCCGCCGCACAGGTGCGCGTAGAGGGCGAGCAGGGGCATCAGGAGGGGCTTGGCCACGGTGTGCCCGGCATCGCCGATGTCGTGACCGACGGCCAGGGACACGAGATCCACGACGCCGGCCAGACCGAAGCAGACGAGCGGCACGCGCGCGTGGCGCGGTGTCACGCGGCGGGTTCCGTGACAGCGGGTTCCGGAGGGGCCGCTCGCGCCGGGGTGGGCGCGGAAGCAGCCGGGGACGTGGAAGCAGCGGGAGGCACGGAAGCGGCGGGAGGCACGGAATCAGCCGTGTAGTTCACCGGCTGCCAGCCCGGCCCCCCGAACACCCGCCCGGCCCGCTCGCGCCAGCTCCCCGCCGCCCGCAGATCCCTGGCGATGGCGGCGTACTCGTGGGTGGCGACGCGGATCGGGTTGTACGTGTGGATGTTCTTGGTCAGCCCGTACACCGGCCGGTCCGTCTCCGGGACGAACGACCCGAAGAGGCGGTCCCAGACGATCAGGATCCCGCCGAAGTTACGGTCGAGATAGCCGCCCTGGGAGGCGTGGTGGACCCGGTGGTGCGAGGGCGTGTTGAAGACGAACTCGAAGGCCCGGGGCAGCTTGTCGATGCGCTCGGTGTGGATCCAGAACTGGTACACGAGGTTCGCGGACGAGCAGAACGCGAGCGCGGCCGGGTGGACCCCGAGGGCGATGAGCGGCACGTAGAACGGCCACACCGTCCAGGTCGTCCAGGGCTGTCGCAGCGCGGTGGTGAGGTTGAACTTCTCGCTGGAGTGGTGCACGACGTGGCAGGCCCACAGGATGCGGATCACATGGTGCCCGCGGTGGGACCAGTAGTAGAAGAAGTCCTGCGCCAGCAACATCAGTGGCACGGTCCACCACAGGACGGGCACGCGCAGTGGTGTCAGCTCATATATGGCCGTGTAGATCGCAAGGATCGGGATCTTCCACAGGAAGTCGAAGGCCATACTGCCCAGGCCCATACCGACACTCGTGGCGGCGTCCTTCGTCTCGTACCCCGCGGCGTCCTCGTCCGGGTGGATGCGGACACTCACCATCTCCACCACGGTGAGCAGCACGAAGGCGGGTATCGACCACAGCACGACATCGGGCAGGTTCGGCATTACTGCACCGTAGGGCGGCTGGTCGGCTGCGGCTAGACGTTGTTACCCACAAGTATTACCGACGGTACGCGCTTGTTTCTTGGTGATCTCCGCCAATCACCGTGCGGCCCGTCCTACGATGCGAAGTCGTGCCGGAAGCCGGAAATCGTGCCATCGGACCCCTCGGCACCGAGCACTTCCCACCGGAGCGCCTCAACCCCTGGGACTGACCCCTCACCAGACCCGTACCGACCCTCCCCGCGCGAACGCCGGGCTCGTCGCGTCCGGCGGAGGGGTCATCAGCGGCTCCGCGATCTCCTCCACCGTCGGGCCCACCTTCGCCGCGATCGGGTCCAGGAGGGCCAGGTCGAAGCCGTACACGCGGGCCGCGTTGCCGCCCGCCATCGCCGTGATCTCCTCGCGGGGCAGGTCCGCGTACGCGATGCGCAGGCCCTCCCTGCTGTACGGGTAGGTGCCCTCGTCGTGCGGGTAGTCGCTGCCCCACATGATCTTGTCGAGGCCGATGCGGTCCCGCAGCGGCACCTCGTGCGGGCGCATGAAACTCGCCCCTACGAAGCAGTTGTCGCGCCATACCTGGGACGGACCCTCGCCCATCGAAGCGGCGAGGCCCGCGCCGAACTTGGACTCGGCGGTGGCCGCCTTCGAAGCGGCCGCCACCAGGCGGCCGTGGTAGTAGTCCAGCATGTCGAGCACCCCGGGGATCCAGCCCGAGCCCTGTTCGGTCAGCACCAGTTTCAGGCCGGGGTGACGGCGGAAGGCCCCGCCGAAGATCAGGTGCCAGAGCGCGCGGTGCGAGAACCAGGTCGTCTCCACCATGAAGACCGCCCGGGCCGCGGGCTCCTCGCCGAGCGGCGGCGAGGCCGAGCCCGCGTGGTGGTTCACGGGCACGTCCAGTTCCTCGCACACCGCCCAGATGGGGTCGTAGGTGGAGGAGTACAGCTCGGGGAGGCCTGAGCCAGGTGGCGTGCCGGGCAGCAGCAGGCCGCCCCTGAGGCCCGCCGCGGCCGCCCACCTGATCTCCTTCACCGCCTCCGCGACGTCGTTCAGGAGGATCTGGAAGACGCCCGCCCGGCGGCCGGGGGCCGCCGCGCAGAAGTCCGCGAGCCAGCGGTTGTGGGCGCGCAGGCCCGCCCAGCGCCGTTCGAACTCCTCGGCCGTCGGCGCCGGCGCCATCAGGGAGCCGGACGGGAAGAACGGCGGGATGGTGTTCGGGAACAGGACCTCGGCGACGATGCCGTCCCGCTCCAGTTCCGCGAGGCGGCGCTCCGAGTTCCAGTTCTTGTCGGCCGTGTCGGCCATCAGGTCCTCGTACGGGTTGACGTACGTGGCCGCCCAGGCGTCGAACTCGTCGTGGTACTCCTTCGCCAGGTACGGCCGGTAGTCCAGGAGGTCCGCTCCCGCGTGGCAGTCCGCCGAGATGACCGTGTAGCGGTCGGGGCTCACGGGGTCACCCCCAGGACCGGGAAGTCGTGGTCCGTCAGCCAGTGGCGGCCCACCTCCCGCGAGCGCGCCCAGGACGCCTCGACCGCCGACTGGTCCTCGGACTGGCCGAGGTCCGCCGGGGTGGGGCCGATGCGCCGCGCGAGCGGGGCCAGCCTGTCCGTGTCGAAGCCGAAGACCTTCGCCGCCGCGAGGCCCAGCATGCGGCGGGTCTCCCTCACCGGGATGTCGTGGAAGGTCCGCGACAGCCACGCGCGCGTGTCGGGCCAGGTGCCCTCCGGGTGCGGGAAGTCGCTGCCCCAGAGGATGTTGTCGACGCCGATCTCGTACCGCTGGGCCAGTTCACGGCGTTTGGTGTTCGTCGCGCAGATGAAGACCTGGCGGTCCAGGTACTCGTGCGGCGGGCGACGCAACTCCGCGAACGGGGACAGCTTCTTGCCGCCGTGCGCGCCCAGGTAGAGACGGTCCATGAACCACAGCAGGTTCGGCAGCCACCAGCAGCCGGACTCCGCCACACCGAACCTGAGCCCGGGGTGTCGTTCGAAGACACCGGACCAGAGCAGGAACCACAGGGGGCGCGCCGGCCACCAGGTCACCTCGCTGACGTAGATACCCAGGTGGTCGCCGTACTCGTGGCGGGGCGCCGCTCCGGAGTGGGTCACCACCGGCATCCCGCACTCGGCCGCCGCCGCCCACACGGGGTCGTAACGGCGGTCGTGGTACGGCTCCTTGTCGACCCACATGGAGGGGATCATCAGCGCGCCGAGCCCCGACTCCTTCGCGCGGTGCACCTCGGCGACGACCTGGTCGGTGGGGGCCGTGACCGGTAACAGGGCCACCCCGCAGTGCCGTTCGGGGTGCTCGCCGACGAATTCGGCCAGCCACCTGTTGTGGGCCTTCGCGCCCGCCATGCCCAGGTCCGGGTCGTGGTCCCCGGAGAGGCCGAGGCCCACGCCGAAGGGCGCGGCCGTGCGGCTGTCCACGGCGTCGGCGTCCGGGAAGACCACCTCGCCCGCCACTCCGTCGCCGTCCAGCTCCTTGAGGCGCTGTGCCGCGTCCCAGCCGCCGCGCAGGCCCTCCTCGTTGTCGTGGAACCACTTGTCGGCGAAGGACTCGTTGCGGATGCCCAGACGGGTCATCTCCTCGCGGCGGCGGCCCTGCCCCGCGAGGAACTCGTCGAAGTCCCGGTGGAAACGGGCCTCCAGGTAGGGCCGGTACTCCTCGGTGGGCAGCCCGGCGTGGCAGTCGGAGGAGATGATCAGGTAGGGCTCCGTCGCGGAGGCCATGGGTGACTCCTCAGCCAGGGGTGACTTCTCGGTGGCCATGGGTGACTCCTCGGTCCGGTCCTCAGTCCAGGATGAAGTTCTCCAGGTACGCCGGATCGGCGCGGTCCAGCATCGACGCCGACCGCGCGCGGATCTGCGCGTCGCTGTGTTCGCTCTCGGGCAGCAGCCAGAAGCGGTCCGCGCGGATGCCGTCCGCCACGAAGTCGGCGACCTCCTCGACCGGCGTGAACCGCACCTCCTTCCCCGCCTCCCGCATCGCGGCCTCCCACTGGCCGAGGCTGCGGTACGGGGTCCTGCGGGGCCGCTGCTTGGCGTACCGGGCGGGCCTGTTGCGGTGCGACTCCCACAGGCCCGTGCGGAGCATGTGGGGGCCGGGGAAGAGCACGGAGGCCCCCACGCGCGCGTGCTCCGCCCTCAGGTGCGCGTACAGGGACTCGGTCATCGTCACGACGGCCGCCTTGGTGACGGCGTACACGGAGGCGGTGGGCAGCGGCGCGATACCGCCGTCGCCGGACGAGGTGTTGACGACGTGGCCCGGTTCGCCGCCGGCCAGCATCCTCGGTACGAAGGCCTGGATGCCGTGGAAGACGCCCCACACGTTGACCGCGAACGCCCATTTCCAGTCGTTCGGGTCGTGCTCCCACATACGCCCCTCGGCGCCCGAGCCGACCCCCGCGTTGTTGCACAGGACGTGCACGGCGCCGAACCTCTCGTACGTCTCCTCGGCGAGCGCGACGACCTCCTCGCGCTCCCCGACGTCGACCACGCGCGCGTGCACCACGGCCCCGGTCTCGCGCAGCGCGGCGGCGGCCTTCTCCAGGGCGCCCTCCTCCACGTCCGCGAGGACGACCTTCAGTCCGTCGGCCGCGAACCGCCGTGCCAGGGCCAGTCCGACCCCGCTCGCCGCGCCCGTGACGACGGCGACCTGCCCCTCCGTCAGCTCCATCAGACACTCCCCTGGGGCGGCCCGTCGTGGATCTGCCGGGGGTCGTCGTACCGCTGATGGATGTAGGGCAACAGCGCCCGGGGGTCGACGCGTTCGACGACTGTGCCCTTCTGGTCGGTGGTCTTCTCACTGATGGTGATCCCGAGGAGTTCGCGGACCGGGAGATCCGCGACGGGGTCGTACATCGACTCCCGCAGGACGACGTCACCGGTGATCCGCTCCAGCTTGCGCACCTTCTCGTTGCGCACGCAGTGCACGAGGACGGGGCCGGCGTCGAACCCCGAACCGTCCCCCGAGCCGTCCCCCGAGCCGTCCCCGGAACCGTCCACCGCGGGCAGGAACTTGAAGTAGAAGTCGGTCTTCCGGGTCGGTTCCGGCAGAGGCAGCGGGCCGCTGACGGCGCCGCGCACCTCCACGAACTCGATGCCGTGCCGGGCGAGGGCGGCGCGTACGACGAGGCCTTCGCGTTCGACCGTCACCTCGCCCAGTTTCTTGGGTTCGCCGAAGACCTCACGGCCGCCGACGAGAGCCCGTTCATGGGTCATCGGCATGACCAGCGGATACCAGCCCTCGACGCCGTCGTGCGCGGCGGCGACCGCGAACGAGCCCGCGCCCAGCGGGTATCCGGGGAGGTCCACCTTGCTGATGTTCACCCTCACGAGGGGTCGTCCGGTGGGTTTGAGCGGAGGCGGCAGGACCGCCGCGACCGCGTCCGGGTCGCTCTCCCAGACGGCCACCACACCGGTGGACCAGATGTCGGGGAGCCGGGAACCCGCGGTGCGCGCGGCGGCGATCTCCGCCCAGGTCCGCGCGCCGTACCGTACGCGTGCCATGCCGTACCGCCCTTCGCGTCGCATGCGTTCACTCGCGCATTCCGCTCGTGCGTGCCACTCGCGCATTCCGCTCGTGCGTGCCACTCGTTCAGTCCAGGCGCGCAGCACAGTCGCACCGGGTGCGGCAATGGTCCATAGCCGTGCAGGCACGAGCCCGCAGCAAATCGCCGGAATGTCGCCGAAGGGGGCTGAATACGCCCCGGGTTCGGACTCCGGGGACGGGAGTGTCAGTCGCGCCCCTTATCCTCAGTGACCATGCTCGAAGACCGTCAGACCGCACCGTCCGCCACCGCGTGGCCGGCCGCGTATCCCCAGGGATACGCGGTCGTCGACGTGGAGACCACAGGACTGGCCCGCGACGACCGCATAGTGTCGGCCGCGGTCTACCGGCTGGACGCGCGCGGCGAGGTCGAGGACCACTGGTACACGCTGGTCAACCCGGAGCGGGACCCGGGCCCGGTGTGGATCCACGGGCTGACGAGCGACGTGCTCGAAGGGGCGCCGCTGTTCCCGGAGATCGCCGAGGAGTTCGCGACCCGCCTGGAGGGCCGCGTGCTCGTCGCGCACAACGCGGTCTTCGACTGGTCGATGATCGCCCGGGAGTACGCGCGCGCCCAGCGCGAGGCGCCGGTCCGTCAGCGGCTGTGCACCATCGCGCTGTCCAAGGAACTGGGGCTTCCGCTGGCCAACCACAAGCTGGAGTCGCTGGCCGCTCACTTCGGCGTCGTACAGCAGCGCGCGCACCACGCGCTGGACGACGCGCGCGTGCTCGCCGAGGCGTTCCGGCCGAGTCTGCGGGCGGCGGCGCGCGACGGCGTACGGCTGCCGCTCCTGGAGTGCCGGCCGCTGACGGAGTGGACGGACCGGGCGGCGCCGCTCATCGGACGGCAGTCCGGGGGCTCCGGGGGTTACTCGTCCGGTGGCTACTCGTCGGGCCCACCGGCGAGTTGGCGTCCCTCGCGGAAGCGGCCCGCCTGCCCGTATCCGAACCCGGGCCGTTACGAACCGGGCAAGCAGCTCAAACAGGGCATGCGAATCGCGTTCTCCGGGGACACCTCGGTCGAGCGCGACCTCCTGGAGGACCGTGCCGTCGAGGCCGGGCTGCATGTCGCGACGAGCCTGTCCCGGCTGACCAGTCTGCTCGTCACGAACGACCCGGAGTCCGGTACGTCCAAGGTGGTCAAGGCGCGCCAGTTCGGCACCCCGGTCGTCGACGAGGCGGCGTTCGGCCAGCTCCTCGGGAACGTGGAACCGGCCACGGAGGGGTGAGCGCGGGGTCGTCCGCGGGGATGACGCGGGGGCGACCGTACGGACGGGTGATTCCGGGCGACTCGCCCACGGACCGCTCGCCCGGACCGCGGGAACGGCCCACCCTGTGGCGCATGGCGACATGTGAGGTTTGCGGCAACAGTTACGGAATGACCTTCGAAGTCCACGCACAGGGAGCGGTGCACGTCTTCGACTGCTTCTCCTGCGCGATCCATCGCATGGCCCCCCTGTGCGAGCACTGCCGGGTCCAGATCATCGGGCAGGGCGTCGAGGTCGAGGGCCACTGGTACTGCGGTGCCCACTGCGCCCGCGCGGAGGGAAAGGTGGGGATCATCGACAGGGTGTGACCCGGTACCCGACGGAACGCGCCCCACGACCCGGTTGTACGGTCGTGGGGTGTACCGCTTCCTGTTGTCCCGGCAGTGGGTGATCCTCACCCTCATCATGCTCGCGCTCATCCCGACGATGATCGAGCTGGGCTTCTGGCAACTGCACCGGCACGAGCACAAGGTCGCGCTGAACCGGGTGATCTCGGACTCGCTGTCCGCGAAGCCGGTCCCCGCCGAGTCGCTGACCGCGCCGGGGCAGGCGGTCAGGCACGAGAACCTGTACCGCCGGGTGACGGCGAAGGGCACCTTCGACACCGCCGACGAGGTCGTGGTCCGCCGCCGTACCAACTCCGACGAAGAGGTCGGCTTCCACGTACTGACACCGTTCGTCCTGGATGACGGGCGGGTCCTCGTGGTCAACCGCGGCTGGATCCCCGCGGACGGCGCGCAGACCGAGTTCCCGAAGATCCCCGCGCCCGCGAAGGGCGAGACCACGGTCACCGGGCGCCTGATGGCCGACGAGACGAGCGGCGACAGCGGCATCAAGGATGTGCGCGGGCTGCCCGACCGCATGGTCATGCTGATCAACAGCGAGCAGCAGGCGAAGGCGCTCGGCAAGCAGGTCCTCGGCGGTTACGTCGAGCTGACCGCGCCGGAGCCCGCGGGGGACGTGCCCGAGCTGATCTCGGCGCCCAACCACAGCGACATCGGGCCGCACATGGCGTATGCGGTCCAGTGGTGGCTGTTCGCCGCGGGCGTTCCTGTGGGGTTCGTGGTGCTGGTGCGGCGCGAGCGGCGTGACCGCGCGGAGGCGGCCGAGGCGGCGTCCGCGCCGGCGACGGAGCCGGCCCCCGTCTGAGCGCCGCCGCACCCGGCCCCCCGCAGAACCAAAAAGACCGCGCAGTTCCCCGCGCCCCTGAAGGGGCGCGGGGAACTGCGCGACCAGCACCCTCACCGGGCCGCACCCGGAATCCCGCCCGCCCTCGTCAGGGGATTCGGCGATCAACAGCCGGGGTTGATCGCCGGATCCCAAGGGAACCCGGCACACGTGCACCCTTCCATCGAGGACTACGCGCTCATCGGCGACCACCAGACCGCCGCCCTGGTAGGCAGGGACGGCTCGGTCGACTGGCTCTGTCTGCCCCGGTTCGACTCAGCCGCCTGCTTCGCGAAACTGCTGGGCGACGACGACAACGGACACTGGCGGCTCGCGCCGAAGGGAGCGGGCACCTGCACCCGGCGCGCGTACCGGCCCGACACCCTCGTGCTCGACACCGAGTGGGACACCGAGGACGGCTCGATACGCGTCACCGACCTGATGCCGCAGCGCGACCGCGCCCCCGACGTCGTACGGATCGTCGAAGGCCTCAAGGGCAAGGTGACCGTACGCAGCACCCTGCGGCTGCGCTTCGACTACGGCTCGGTCGTGCCCTGGGTCCGCAAGTCGGAGGGCCACCGGGTGGCCGTGGCGGGCCCCGACTCGGTGTGGCTGCGCAGCGAACCGGAGGTCCACACCTGGGGCGAGGACTTCGGTACGCACTCGGAGTTCACGGTCGCCGAGGGCGAGAAGGTCGCCTTCGTCCTGACCTGGCACCCCTCGCACGAGCCGCGCCCCGACCTGGTCGACCCGTTCGAGGCACTGGAGCAGAGCGTCGCCGACTGGCAGGCCTGGGCGGCCCGCTGCCGCTACGACGGGCCGCACCGCGACGCGGTCGTCCGTTCCCTGATCACCCTCAAGGCCCTCACCTACGCGCCGAGCGGCGGCATCGTCGCGGCCCCCACGACCTCACTGCCCGAGGAGATCGGCGGCGTCCGCAACTGGGACTACCGCTACTGCTGGCTGCGCGACTCCACGCTCACCCTCGGCGCGCTGCTCGCCTGCGGCTACCAGGAGGAGGCGGAGGCCTGGCGCAACTGGCTGCTGCGCGCGGTCGCGGGCGACCCGGCCGACCTGCAGATCATGTACGGGCTGGCGGGCGAGCGGCGGATCCCCGAGTACGAACTGGCGTGGCTGCCAGGATTCCGCGGTTCGGCGCCGGTGCGGATCGGCAACGAGGCCGTGGAGCAGTTGCAGCTCGACGTGTACGGCGAGGTGATCGACTCCCTCACGCTGGCGCAGCACGCGGGCCTGCCGGCCGAACCGGACATGTGGCGCCTGCACCAGGCCCTGATGGACTTCCTGCACACGGCGTGGCGCAAGCCCGACGAGGGCCTGTGGGAGGTGCGCGGACCGCGCCGCCACTTCGTGCACTCGAAGGTGATGGCGTGGGTCGCCGCCGACCGCACGGTGCGCACCCTGGAGGAGAACCCCGAGCTGGACGGCGACATCGACAAGTGGCGCGCGATGCGGGACGAGGTGCACCGGGAGGTGTGCGAGCGCGGCTTCGACCCCGAGCGGAACACGTTCACGCAGTCCTACGGCTCGCGTGAGCTGGACGCCGCGCTGCTGCTCATCCCCCGCCTCGGCTTCCTGCCGCCGGACGACCCCAGGGTGGTCGGCACGGTCGACGCGGTCCGCTCGGAACTCGCCCGCGACGGCTTCGTGCACCGCTACGACGCGTCCCTCGACGGCTCGGGCCCGCACGGCTCGGAGCCGTCCGGCTCGGACCTCAAGGACGTCGACGGGCTGCCCGGCGGCGAGGGCTCGTTCCTCGTCTGCTCGTTCTGGCTGGCGGACGCGCTGCATCTGACGGGCCGTACGAAGGAGGCCCTGGCCCTGTTCGAGCGGCTGATCGCGCTCCGCAACGACGTGGGGCTGCTGGCGGAGGAGTACGACCCGGTGGCCGGCCATCAGCTCGGCAACTTCCCGCAGGCGTTCAGCCACATCGGTCTCGTGGGCACCGCCCTGGCCCTGTTCGACGGCGAGGGGAAGACTGGGGTGCCCGATACGGACGAGACAGGGGACGAGGCAGGATAGGGCCATGGATCTTGGACTGAAGGACCGCGTCTACGTCGTCACCGGAGCAACGCGCGGCCTGGGGCACGCCTCCGCGCGTGAACTCGTCGCCGACGGCGCGAAGGTGATCGTCACCGGGCGCGACGAGAAGACGGTGGCCGAGGCCGCGACCGCGCTCGGCCCGAACGCCCATGGTGTGGCCGTGGACAACGCCGACCCCTCGGCGCCGGCGAGCCTGATCGCGGCCGCGCGTGAGCGGTTCGGCGGTTTCGACGGCATCCTGATCAGCGTCGGCGGTCCGGCGCCCGGCTTCGTCGCCGACAACACGGACGAGCAGTGGCAGGCCGCGTTCGACTCCGTCTTCCTCGGCGCGGTCCGGCTGGCCCGCGCGGCCGCCGCCGAGTTGGGCGAGGGCGGGGTCATCGGCTTCGTGCTCTCCGGTTCGGTGCACGAGCCGATCGCGGGTCTGACCATCTCCAACGGTCTGCGGCCCGGGCTGGCCGGGTTCGCCAAGTCCCTCTCCGACGAGCTGGGTCCGCGCGGGATCCGGGTGGTGGGGGTGCTGCCCGCCCGGATCGACACGGATCGCGTGCGCGAGCTGGACGGGTACTCGGCCGATCCTGAGGCGACTCGGGCGGCGAACGAGGCGCGGATCCCGTTGCGGCGGTACGGGAGGCCGGAGGAGTTCGGGCGGACCGCCGCGTTTCTGCTGTCGCCTGCGGCGTCCTATCTGACGGGGATCATGGTGCCGGTGGACGGCGGCGCCCGGAACGGGTTCTGACCCCGGGATCGGCCTCCCGGCCACGGGTCGTGGTGTCGCTGCGGCCGGTGGGGGCCTGTCGCGCCGTTCCCCGCGCCCCTGAGAAGACGGGGTGCGGGTCCGCGTTCCCGTGCGGGTCCGGTGAGGGCTGAGCGCGCCGTTCCCCGCGCCCCCATGAGGCGGCTCGGGTCAGTTGACTCGTTCCGGGCCGTGTTTCGCCGCGCGTAGGCGTGCCTCCGCCGGGAGGGACGCGAGGCCGGCCGAGTCCCTGGCGTGGGCGAGTGACTCCGTCGTCAGGCGGGTGAGGGTTTCGCCGGGGTCGGCGTGCGGCTCCAGCAGCAGGCGGACCCGCGCCTCGGGGGCCCGGCGTCGGCCGGTGAGCGACGCCTTCGCCCCCCGTACCCCTTCCAACGCGCCCGCCTCCGCGGCCAGTACGCCCTCCAGGGCCCGGCCCCGCAGCAGTGCGCCCTCGCCGTCGCCGGTGTCGACCAGTACCTCGGCGAGGCGGCGCCGGCGCAGTACCGCCGCCAGCCACCACAGGGCGAGCAGCACGGCCACCGCCAGCGCGGCGATGACGGCCAGCCACCACCAGCCCTCGGCCCGCCACCTCGTCCGGTCGGCGTCGCTCAGCAGCACATCGTGGCGGCCGTCGTGGATCCACCACGACGGCGGGTCCACGCCGAGGCCCACGGCGAGCGCGGAGCCGCCGAGCACGACCAGGAGCAGACCCGCGAGGCCCAGCAGGACCCGGTTCACGATCCTCAGCACTGCGGTCACCCCTTCCGGCCCGGCCGGGCGACATGCACCGACAGCGCGGGCCGCCGGGCGAGGCCGAGCCCCCTGACGCCGTCGGCGAGCGTGGCGTCCAGGTCGGCGCGTACGTCGTCGAGTTCACGGAAGTGCGAGACCGCGCGGACGTCGGCCTTCCTGCGCCGCATCCGCACCCGGACCGACTGCACGCCGGACACCTCCATGGCCCGGTCGCGCAGCACCGTCGCGGCGGCGTCGCGGTGCAGTGCGGCCCGTACGTCGGGGTGGGCGCGCCGCATCGTCAGGAGGTCGCGCAGTCCCGGGGTCGCGGCGAGGACGAGCAGCCACAGGCCCAGGGCCGTCGCGACCCCGGCGCCGACGAGCACCCACGTGTCGTCCAGGGGCCGTTCGGCGAGTTCACGGGCCAGGGACCTGCGCCAGTGCATGGCCGGCCGGTCGGCCCGGACGGCGACGACGTCGTACAGCAGGAGACCCGCGGCGGCCAGGACCAGCAGCGCGAGGACGCCCGCGGGGACGCGGCGGGCCGACCAGAACCGGCCGTTGCCGTCCTCGGCGTCGTCGAGGGTCGGCAGGGGGGTGTGATCGGCGGCGGAGGCGGACTGGTCGAGTTCGCTCTCGGCGGCCTTCTCGACGACGGGCAGCTGTCGGGTGCTCTCGGAGCCCTGGGGCTCGCTCATTGCGTCCTCCCCTGTACCGCGCCGCGCGTCTGCGCGGAGTGCAGTCGCTCCACCTGGACGGCGACCTCGGGCACTTTCATTCCCGCCAACGCCTCTACCCGCTGTGCGACGCGGCGACGCACAGCGCCGCACCGGCCGCCGATGTCGCAGGGGTAGCCGAGTTCGAGACTGACGCTGACGCGGGCGAGGTCCTGGTGGACGACGACCGTGGCGTGCGGGGGCACCGCGCCGGGAGGCAGCACGTCGAGCGCCTCCCGGGCCGCCTGCGCGGCGATCTTCGCGACGACCCGGTCGGCAATCTTCGTGGCGCCCCGCTCGCCCGGCGCGACGGCTTCGGACACGCGCGTCACCGCCGGCGGTCGTCGCGGGTGCCGCGGGACCGGAAGAAGTCACCGGGATCCAGGTCCCCCTCCAGGAAGCGGCCCACGACGAAACCGATGGCGCCCAGTGCGGCCACCAGGAGGAACGCGCCGAAGCCGCCGAAGTACCCGGCGAATCCCAGCGCCATTCCGGCGATCATGCCGATCACGGCCGTGCTCATGGTGCGCTCCTCAGCAGGTCGCTCACTGGAGTCGGTTCTCCGGTTCCTCGTCCTCTTCCTCCGGCAGCTTGACGTCGCTGACCGCGATGTTGACCTCGACGACCTCGAGGCCCGTCATACGCTCGACGGCCGCGATGACGTTCTCCCGTACATCACGGGCGACGTCGGCGATCGACACGCCGTAGTCGACGACGATCTCCAGGTCGAGCGCGGTCTGCACCTCGCCGACCTCGGCCTTCACACCGCGCGTGACGGACTTCGCGCCGCCTCCCGGTACCCGGTCGCGTACGGCGCCGAAGGTCCGCGAGATCCCGCTGCCCATGGCGTGCACGCCGAGGACGTCCCGGGCGGCGAGTCCGGCGATCTTCTCGACGACACCGTCGGCGATGGTGGTACGCCCCCGGGTCGACGGATCGCCGCCACCTCGCTTGGTCACGGCGCTCTTCCTGATCTGCTGCTGGTCCGGCTGTTCGGCCTCCGGGCTCTCCGGCCGATTGCGCTGAGTCGTGTCGCTCATCGCCGTACATCCCCTTTCGGTGGGCCTCTTCGCCCACATTAAGACGGGTTGCCGAGTCGCGCGCCAGGGATACGGCAGGCTGGGGCAATGACGGCGGACCGATGGACGCAAGCAGTAAGGCAACAACTGGGCCTGGGCAGATTGCTGCCGTTGGGCGGGTCGGGTGACGGGGCGTGGATCACGGAGGCCGCGGCGGCCTCCGTGTTGCGCCGGGCGGCGGGCCGGGTGCCGGGCGTACGCCTGGACTCCCTGCGCCTCGGCCTGGCCGACCCGGACGGCGTGTACGAGCCCGCCGTGCCCCCGCCGCCGAGCGCGCTGCCGCCCGGTCCGCTGCGTATCGACGCGGAGTTCGCGGCCTCGCCTGCCGAGCCCCTGCCTGCGGCCGCGGCCCGCCTGCGCGCGGCCCTCACCGCGGCTGCGACGGACGCACTCGGCCTGACGGTCACGGAGGTGGACCTGCGGGTGACGGGCCTGCTGGAGGAGGGCGAGGATCCGCCGCAGCCGGCGCAGTCCGGTCCGGCGCCCTCCGCCGCGCCGCTTCCCTCCCCCGACACGGACGAGTCCCGCGTGGCCACCGCCGCGCTCGCCGTCCCGGGCGTGACGGCCTTGACGGGCAAGGCGCACATCACCGAGGTCCACAGCGACACGGCTCTCTCCCGTCGGCACATCCGCGTGGAGATCGAGGTCAGGGAGACCGGGCGCACGCTGGACACGGCCACGGCGGTCCGCGCGAACATCACGCAGTCACTCCCCGACCACCCGACGGCAGCGGTACTGGTGACGGCGGTGACCCCGGTGGCTCCGGCCCCCTAGGGCCCGTAAGGGGCGCGGGGATCCCCGCGCCCAGCGTCCACCGACGCCGGCGCGTCAGTCGGAGAGCCCCGCGAGGTCCCGCAGGCGCCGCCCCTGAGCCGCCCGCTCGGCAACCCGCTGCTCCTCGTACGTACGATCCGACGCCCCCTGGAGCAGGGCCTTCGTCTCGACGAGCGCGTCCCGTGGGGCGGCCAGCAGCGCGGCGGCCAGCTCGCTCACCGTGTCGTCGAGCTGGTCGACGGGCACGGCGATGTTCGCGAGGCCGGTCCGCTGCGCCTCCTCCGCCTGCACGAACCGCCCCGTCGCGCAGATCTCCAGCGCACGGGCGTAGCCGACGAGCCCCACGAGCGGATGCGTACCCGTGAGGTCGGGGACGAGGCCCAGGCCGGTCTCGCGCATGGCGAACTGCACGTCGTCGGCGACGACGCGCAGGTCACAGGCGAGCGCGAGCTGGAAGCCGGCGCCGATGGCGTGTCCCTGCACAGCGGCGACGGACACGATGTCGCTCCGCCGCCACCAGGTGAAACCGTCCTGGTACTCGGCGATGGCCGCGTCGAGTTCGGCGTCGGAACCGCGTGCGAGATCGATGAAGGACGGCTCGCCGTCGAAGCCCTCGGGCGTGAACGCCTGCCGGTCGAGCCCCGCGGAGAAGGACTTGCCTTCGGCGCGCAGCACGACGACACGCACGGTGCCCGGCAGCAGCCGACCGGCCTCGGCCAGCGCCCGCCACAGGGCGGGGCTCTGCGCGTTGCGCTTGGCCGGGTTGGTCAGCGTCACCGTGGCGATCGCGTCGTCGACGGTGAGCCGTACGCCGTCCTTGTCGAGCAGCGAGTCGAACGAAGCCATGAGGGCGCCTCCGATGAGTGCGGTCAGCGGGGGTGCCGTTCGGGCACACCCTTAAGTGACTGCACAGTAACCACCCGGGCGGTCCAGGGACCGACCGGGTGGCCACCATCGGAGAACGAGGAGCCGTCCGGCGTCAGGCCGACGCGGACTTCTTGCCTCGCGTCGCCCCGCCACGCCCACGGAGCGTGACGCCCGACTCACTGAGCATCCGGTGCACGAACCCATACGAGCGGCCGGTCTCCTCGGCCAGTGCCCGGATGCTCGCACCGGAGTCGTACTTCTTCTTCAGGTCTGCCGCGAGCTTGTCGCGCGCGGCGCCGGTTACCCGGCTGCCCTTCTTCAGAGTCTCGGCCACCCGTGCCTCCTCAGCGGAAGTGCGCTCTGGACTTCTCATGATCACCCCTCATGAGCGTCCTGGCCACCCATTCGGCAAGGTCGATGGGACGAGCTTGCGTTGTGCAAGCGCGTCACCACGAGCGGAATTCCGCATTCCGTCCGCGTCCCGTCCGCGCCGCCGAACGAGTTCGGCGGCGAAGTTCCAGGTCAGCGACGCGCGGCGGCCGGGCCTTCAGGAACGAAGAGCCCGGCCGCGAAATGCGTGTAGGACACACCTCGGTACGAGGAGATCTCACTCAGATGATGGATCACGGATCGGCCGAATGATCCATACGAAGTGGATCAGCGAGTGGATCAGTTAAACGATCAACCAACGCGGCCCGGTCAGGCGAGCGCCACCAGGTCCGCGTAGTCGGCGCCCCACAGGTCCTCGACGCCGTCGGGCAGCAGGATGATCCGCTCCGGCTGGAGCGCCTGGACGGCTCCCTCGTCGTGGGTGACGAGGACGACGGCGCCCTTGTAGGTGCGCAGCGCGCCGAGGATCTCCTCGCGGCTGGCCGGGTCGAGGTTGTTCGTCGGTTCGTCGAGGAGCAGGACGTTCGCGGACGAGACCACGAGGGTGGCGAGCGCGAGACGGGTCTTCTCCCCGCCGGACAGGACGGAGGCCGGCTTGTCGACGTCGTCGCCGGAGAACAGGAACGAGCCGAGCGTCTTGCGGACCTGGACGAGGTCGAGGTCCGGGGCGGCGGAGCGCATGTTCTCCAGGACCGTCCGGTTCGGGTCGAGGGTCTCGTGCTCCTGCGCGTAGTAGCCGAGCTTGAGGCCGTGGCCCTCGATGATCTGCCCCGTGTCGGGCTTCTCCGCGCCGCCGAGGAGGCGGAGCAGGGTCGTCTTGCCCGCGCCGTTCAGGCCGAGGATGACGACACGGGAGCCCTTGTCGATGGCCAGGTCGACGTCGGTGAAGATCTCCAGCGAGCCGTACGACTTGGACAAGCCCTCCGCCATCAGCGGGGTCTTGCCGCAGGGCGACGGGTCGGGGAAGCGCAGCTTGGCGACCTTGTCGGACTTCCGCTCGGCCTCCAGGCCGGCGAGGAGCTTGTCGGCGCGCTTGGCCATGTTCTGCGCGGCGACGGTCTTGGTGGCCTTGGCGCGCATCTTGTCGGCCTGCGAGTGCAGGGCGGTGGCCTTCTTCTCGGCGTTCTGCCGCTCGCGCTTGCGGCGCTTCTCGTCGGCCTCGCGCTGCTGCTGGTACAGCTTCCAGCCCATGTTGTAGACGTCGATCTGGGCGCGGTTGGCGTCCAGGTAGAACACCTTGTTGACGACCGTCTCGACCAGGTCGACGTCGTGGGAGATCACGATGAAGCCGCCGCGGTACGTCTTCAGGTAGTCGCGCAGCCAGACGATGGAGTCGGCGTCGAGGTGGTTCGTGGGCTCGTCGAGGAGCAGGGTGTCCGCGTCCGAGAAGAGGATGCGGGCCAGCTCGATACGGCGGCGCTGACCGCCGGAGAGCGTATGGAGGGGCTGGCCGAGCACCCGGTCGGGGAGGTTGAGCGCGGCGGCGATGGTGGCGGCCTCGGCCTCGGCGGCGTACCCGCCCTTGGTGAGGAACTCCGTCTCCTGGCGCTCGTACTGCCGCATCGCCTTCTCGCGGGTGGCGCCCGAGCCGTTCGCGATGCGCTGTTCGTTCTCGCGCATCTTGCGGATCAGGGTGTCCAGGCCGCGCGCGGACAGGATGCGGTCGCCGGCCAGCATGTCGAGGTCGCCGGTGCGCGGGTCCTGCGGGAGGTAGCCGACCTCGCCGGAGCGGGCGACGGTGCCCGCGGCGGGGGTGCCCTCACCTGCGAGGACCTTGGTGAGCGTGGTCTTGCCCGCGCCGTTGCGGCCGACCAGGCCGATGCGGTCGCCCTTGGTGATGCGGAAGGTGGCGGACTCGATGAGCATGCGGGCGCCGGCACGCAGTTCGATACCGGAAGCGGAAATCACGGACAGACTCCTGGGCAGGGTTGATGACGGGGCGGGCGGCTGAGGGCGTTCACGCCGTCTAATGCACGAGGAGAATGGCCATGGGCCAAGTCTAACGGGGCGATGCAACCACTTTTTCTGTGTGCGGGTGTTCGGGGGTGTGACGCTCATTGCCCCGTGGCGGGCCCTGTCGTGACCCGCCCGGCCCGTCGTGGGGCGCCTCGTTCGTCCCCCGTCCGCCTCCCGCCCCTCCCCCGTTCCTCCCCCGTTCGGCCCGCCGCCCGGCGCCGTGCTCCGGGGGACGGGCGAGGATGGCGCCAGGGGGACGTCCGCAGAGGGTGGAGCGCCCATGCAGTTCGACGACGACGCCGGCCTGGACACCTCCGAGGTGCAGGATGTGCGCGGCAGTCGGATCCCCGGCGGCAGGGCCACGGTGGGCGGTGGCGTCGCCGGCCTGATCGCCCTCCTGCTGGGTCTCTTCTTCGGTGTCGGGCCCGACCAGCTGGGCCTCTCCTCCGGGGACGAGGAACCCGGGGCGAGCGCCTCGTCCCTGGCCCAGGTCCAGCAGACCTGCCGCACCGGACGGGACGCCAACACCAAGGACGACTGCCGCATCGTGGCGGTGGTCAACAGCGTCCAGGACTACTGGGCGCAGGAGTTCGAGCGGCGCGGCGGTACGTACACACGGTCGCCGACCGTCTTCTTCAGCGAGCGGGTCGGCACCGCGTGCGGGACGGCGACCTCGGCGGTCGGGCCCTTCTACTGCCCGGGTGACCGGAAGGTCTATCTGGACCTGGGCTTCTTCGACGAGCTGCGGACCACGTTCGGCTCCAGCGGCGGACCGTTCGCGCAGGCGTACGTGGTGGCGCACGAGTACGGGCACCACGTGCAGGACCTGACGGGGACCCTGGACCGTTCCCAGGACGGCCGGACCGGCGCGGACAGCAACGCGGTGCGGGTCGAGCTGCAGGCCGACTGCTACGCGGGCGTGTGGGCGCACCACGCGACGACCACGAAGGACGAGTCGACGGGCCGGCCGCTGATCACCAGCCTCACGGAGGCCGACATCCGCGACGGGATGGACGCGGCGGCGGCCGTGGGCGACGACCGGATCCAGGAGCGGTTCCAGGGCCGGGTGACACCGGAGTCCTGGACGCACGGGTCGGCCGCGCAGCGGCAGCAGTGGTTCCACCAGGGCTATCGCACCGGGGACATGGCCCGCTGCGACACCTTCCGCTGAGCGGGCGGGGGCGTTCACGGGCATGCGCGAGCGTTCGCGGGCATGCACGGGCATTCGTGGGGCGTTGTCAGTGCCGGGTGCCAGACTGTGTGGCAGGTCACATTCAGGCGATGTCCCCCAAGGCGGGCGGGACAGCGGGGACCGGAAGGAGTGATCGGCATGGCAGGCACGGACAGCGGACGCCCGAGCATCTACCCGACGCTGCTGTACGCGGACGCGAAGTCCGCGATCAGGCAGCTCGCGGAGGCCTTCGGCTTCACCGAGGCGTCGGTGTACGAGGACGAGGAGGGCAAGGTGGTGCACGCCGAGCTGGTGCAGGGCAACGGCGCGGTGATGCTGGGCTCCAAGGGCACGGGCAGCCGCTTCGACGAGGCCATGAAGAGCGCGGGCCCCACCGGGGTGTACGTCGTCGTGGACGACGTCGACGCACACCACCAGCGGGCCGTCGACCACGGGGCGGAGATCCTGATGCCCCCGACGGACCAGGACTACGGCTCGCGGGACTACATGGCCCGGGACATCGAGGGCAACATCTGGAGCTTCGGCACGTACGCCCCGGAGACCCGGGTCTGACCCCGCCTCCGGGCCGTGGGGCGGCCCTCAGCCGCCCCGGTGGACCTGGAAGGCGGCGCGGCGCACGGCCTTGGCGAGGGCCGGGTCGGGGTGGGCGGCGGCGAGCGCCACCAGGACCTGCACGGTGCGGGGGTGGCCGACCGCGCGCACCTCGTCGAGGAGCGCGGGGACGGTCGGCTGCACCGCGGACTCCAGGTGCCGCACGAGAAGCGGGGCCTCACCGTGGTCGGCGACGGCCGCGGCGGTGTCGACCCACAGCCAGGTGGCCTCCTCGCGGGTGAGCACCAGGTGGGCGTCCTCGGGGTCGTGTCCGTCGTGCTCCGCGAGCCACAGCAGGGCGTACGGGCGCAAGGGGGTCTCGTCCGCCACCGCGCGGATCTCCGGCTCGGCGGGGGCGCCGACCACGCGCAGGGCCTCGAAGGCCAGCCCGCGCGACAGGGCGTCCTCACCGCGGGCGGCGGCGAGGAGTTCGGTGACGGCGCTGCCGACGGGACGGGCGGCAAGCCAGGCGCGGTACTCGGCGCGGGCCGCGTTGGGTCTGAGCTGGGCGCAGCCGCGGAGCATGTCCTCGGCGCCCTGCTCGATGTTCCCGGCGGGGCTCTGCGCGGCCACGCAGATCTGCTCCAGCTTGACCCACACGGCCCAGCTGCCGAGCGGGGTGAGCGTGGCATGGCCGTCGGCGCAGGTGAGGGCGCCCACGGCGGCGAGGGCGTGCAGCGCCCAGTCGAGAAGGGGTGCGAGCGCGGTGTCCTCGGCCGGGCTCTCCGCCTTCTCCTCGGCGGACTCCGCGGGCTCCACCGGCTCCGTGAGCTCCGCGGGCTCGGGCTGCGGGCCGTAGGGGATCTCGCAGCGCTCGGTGCGCAGTTCGGTGACGCGCTGCTCCAGCAGGTCGAGGAGCTGCGGGACAGGGACGGGCCCCGCGGACAGCTGGAGGAAGGAGAGAACCTGGGGCATCGCCGAGACGACCTCGGCGACGGTGGAGGGCTCACGCCCGTCGGGGCCGGGGTGGGCGATCGACCAGGCGTCGAAGAAGGCGACCCAGCCGCGCAGTACGGCGCTGTCGTCACGGTTCCAGGCGCGCAGGCGCCAGCCGGGGCGCGCGGTGTCGCCGTGCACCTCGATGAGGCCGGCGAGACGTGCGATGTCCCAGTCGGCCCGAACCTGATCCGGGGTCAGGGACAGACTTGTCGCGGCTTGTTGCGCGATCGCGTCGGAGAGTGTGCCTTTCCCGCCGGAGCCGTCCTTCCCTCCGGAGCCGCCCTTCGCCGCGGGACCGCTGTCCGAGGCCGAGCCGTCACGGTCCCGGCGGGGGCGGGGGCCGGGGCCGGGGCTCAGGGTGGCGTCGGCCCAGCGGGCGACCCGGGCCGCGCCGGCGAGTACGGCGCGCGCCATACGGGCGAGTTCCGCCGGTGCCGGTGTGCCCTCCGGTGGGCGGGGGGCAGGTCGGCGGGCGGGCCTCTGGGTCATCGCTCGGGGGGCGGCGGCCAGGGTTCGCGGGCGGACGAGTCGGAGCCTGGAGTCGCGCGGGATACGGGACGTCACGGGGGCAGTCTTCCGGTTGACGGTCCGAAAACCCAAACGGAATGCCACAGGAGCCCACAGAGGCGGTCCGTGTGCCGGGCCCAGCAGGGGCTGCGAGGGTTTTCGGCCACTGGTACACGGTTAAACGGAAGCTTCGCGGCCGGGGCCGGGAGGTGGCTACATCAGTGGGGTGAGAAAGCGGCGGAGGGCCTCTTCGTAACCGGCCGGGTCGGCGTTCCACATGGCGCCGTGCGGGGCGTCGTGGACCGTGTGCAGGGTGACGAGGTCGGGGCGGCGGTCCGCGAGGCGGCGCGAGAGTCCCCAGGGGGCGACGGTGTCGTCGGGGCCGTGCAGCACGAGGGTGGGCACCTTGAGCCGTACCGGGTCGGTGGCGCTCCCGACGCGGTCGCCGCCCAGGCCCGTGCGCCCCTGGGCGGCGCGGACCGCCAGCGGCAGCAGGGCGCCGGGGGTGCGGCGGGCCGTGGCGAGGGCGCGCAGTGTGGTCTCCCAGCTGAGGACCGGCGAGTCCAGGACGAGCCCGCAGATCCGCTCGCGCAGCGCGGAGTGCTCGGCGGCGCGCAGGGCCATGGTGGCGCCGGTCGACCAGCCGTGCAGGACGATCCGTTCGGCGCCGTGGCGCACGGCGAAGCGGATGGCGGCGTCCAGATCGCGCCACTCGGTCTCGCCGAGGTGGTTCAGGCCGTCCGGGGGCCGGGGCGCGCCCGCGTCCCCGCGGTAGGCGAGGCCGAGGACGGGGAACTGGTTGCTGTGCAGGAACTCCATGAAGTTCATGGGGTGTTCGCGGGTGGTGCCGAGGCCGTGCACGGTGATCACCCAGGTGTCACGGGCGGCGGGTACGAACCAGGCGGGCAGGGTGCCCAGTTCGCCGGGGATGTCCACGTCGGTGAAGGCAAGACCCAGGGCGGAACCGGGGTCGCCGAGGTGCAGCCCGGGCGTGAACCACACCTTGTCGCCGGGTTCCAGCGTGCCGTGGGTGACGCGTTCCAGGCGGCGTACCACCGTGTCGGCGGTGTGCGCGGCCCCGGCCAGGAGCGGTCCGACGACGGCGTGGCTGCCGTGGCCGGCGAGGCCGTACACGCCAGGGCGCCGGGAGGCGAGGGCGCGGGTCAGGGCGATCTGGCCCGCGGCCGTGGCGTGCACGGTCAGACGGGGTTCGGTGGGCAGCGGCCGGCCTGGCGCCGCCTTCAGCGCGGCGTCGCTGGCGAAGCGGCCGGCGGCGATACCGGCCGCGCCGGCTACGGCCATGGTGAGGGCGGTGGTCAGGGCTGCGGTCGTCGGCTTCACGGTGCGCACGGGTCCAGTCTCCTGATCGAGCCCGCTGTCGGCCAGTGGAAGGGCGGCACGGGTGAGCCCGGCAGCCGCCGCGAGGGCGTGCCCCGGCCGCACCCGGGCCGGGGCACGCCCTCGGCCGCATACAGCCCCGAAGGCCCGGTGTCAGGGCTGGCCGTAGCCCTTCAGCCGCTCGCCCGCCTGTGCCACCTGGTCCTCGGTCAGCAGGGTGGGGGTGAGGCCCGGGACCGACGACGCGGTGAGCCAGACGCGGCACATCCATTCGAGCTGGGCGGTGCGGTCGTAGGCCTGGTCGAGGGTGGCGCCGTGGGCGAGGGTGCCGTGGTTCTGCAGGAGGCAGGCCGTGCGGTCCCGCAGGGCCCGGAGCATGTTCTCGGCCAACTTCTCGGTGCCGTAGGTCGCGTAGGAGGCGACGCGGACGGGCCCGCCGAGGGCCGCGGACATGTAGTGGACGAGGGGCAGCTCGGTGACGAGGGTCGAGACGGCCGTGGCGTGCACGGCGTGGGTGTGGACGACGGCGCGCGCGTCCGTGGAGCGGTAGACGGCGAGATGCATGGGCAGTTCGCTGGTCGGAACGAGTGAACCGAGCACGCGCCGGCCGTCCAGGGAGACCCCGCAGATGTCCTCGGGCGTCAGCCGGTCGTACGGGACCCCGGTCGGCGTGACCAGGACGGTGTCGCCCACGCGCACGGACACGTTGCCCGACGTGCCGACGACCAGACCGTCGGACACCGTCCGGCGGGCCGTGGCCACGAGGCCGTTCCACGCCCGCTCCAGCGCCTCCCCGGGCCGGGGCGCGCCCGTCTCCCCGGCGCCTCGTCCGTCTCCTGTGTCCCGCCGCCGCTCAGCCATGCCGTGATCCTGCCAGCCGCCCGGCCCTGCTCCGTTCGGGCGAGGGCACTGTAGGGCGGAACCCGTGCGTCCGAAAGGTATGAACAGGTACCAATCGACCGCCGGAGCGAATGACCGGCGAGCGACGGACCGTGCGGGATCTTCCAGTAATCTCTGGAAGATTTTTCACGTATGTCGCCATTCCGGGGGGAACTATGGCCATTGACCGCAAATCGTCCCGCCAGCGCGCCCGTCTCGTCGCCGCCTCCGTGGCGACGCTGGCGCTCGGCGGCACCGCCCTCGTCGAGGTGCCGGCCGCGGCCGCCGGCAAGCCCAAGGGGCACGACGTGTCCTCGCACCAGAAGAACGTGAACTGGTCGAGCGCGAAGAGCAAAGGCGCGGAGTTCGTCTACGTGAAGGCCACCGAGTCGCACACGTACCGCAACCCGTACTTCGCCCAGCAGTACAACGGCGCGCGCAACGCGGGCATCATCCGCGGGGCGTACCACTTCGCGCTGCCGCACACGTCGTCGGGCACCGAGCAGGCCGCCCACTTCGTGCGCAACGGCGGCGGCTGGCGGGCGGACGGCTGGACGCTGCCGCCCGCGCTGGACATCGAGTACAACCCGTACGACAAGAAGAAGTGCTACGGGCTGAGCAAGAGCGGCATGGTCGGCTGGATCAGGGCCTTCAGCGACGAGGTGAAGCGGCAGACCGGCCGCCGGCCCGTCATCTACACCAACTACAACTGGTGGAAGACGTGCACGGGCAACAGCGCCGCCTTCGCCGCGAACCATCCGCTGTGGCTGGCCCGCTACAGCGGATCCGCGGGGTCGCTGCCCTCGGGCTGGAAGTTCTGGACGTTCTGGCAGTACGACAACAGCGGCAGCCTGCCGGGTGACCAGAATCTCTTCAACGGTTCGCTGTCCCAGCTGAAGACCTTCGCGAGGGGTTGAGGGGGTAGCGGACCCCAGGATTCCGGCTCTGTTCGAGGATTTTCCCGGATTTTCCAGAGCCCTCGCCGCCACTTCGACACAAGCGGAGTGGCGGCACCTTGTTTGGGTCACCCCACCGCCCGACTCAGTTCATCTTCCGTTCACCCAGGTTGCTTACGTTCCCCGTGCCACTGTCGTCCAACAGAAGCCTGGGTAAATGGAACACATCACGCTCCTCCTCGGAATCGTGATCGTTACCGCTCTCGTGTTCGATTTCACGAACGGTTTCCACGACACTGCCAACGCGATGGCGACGACCATCTCGACCGGCGCTCTCAAGCCCAAGACGGCGGTGGCCATGTCCGCCGTGCTGAACCTCGTCGGTGCGTTCCTCTCCGTGGAGGTCGCCAAGACGATCTCCGGCGGCCTCATCAACGAGGAGGGCATCCGCACCGAGGTGATCTTCGCGGCGCTCGTCGGCGCCATCCTGTGGAACCTGCTGACCTGGCTCCTGGGTCTGCCCTCCAGTTCGTCCCACGCGCTCTTCGGCGGCCTGATCGGCGCCGCGGTGATGTCGGCGGGCTGGTCCTCGGTGAACGGCTCGACCGTCATCACCAAGGTCCTCCTCCCCGCGATCGCCGCACCCGTGGTCGCCGGTCTCGCCGCGATGCTCGCCACCCGGCTCACGTACCGGATCAGCCGGCAGGCCGGTGAGAAGGCGACCTCCAAGGGCTACCGCGCCGGTCAGATCACCTCCGCGGGCCTGGTCTCGCTGGCCCACGGCACGAACGACGCGCAGAAGACCATGGGCATCATCACCCTGGCCCTGGTCACCGGCGGTGTGCTCTCCCCCGGCTCGAACCCGCCCCTGTGGGTCATCGTCTCGGCCGGTGTCGCCATCGCGCTCGGCACCTACCTGGGCGGCTGGCGCATCATCCGCACCATGGGCAAGGGCCTCACCGACCTCGCGCCGCCGCAGGGCTTCGCCGCCCAGACCAGCGCCGCGACGGTCATCCTGGCCTCCTCGCACCTCGGCTTCTCCCTCTCGACCACGCAGTCCTGCTCCGGCGCCGTGATGGGTTCGGGCCTGGGCCGCAAGGGCGGTGTCGTCCGCTGGTCGACCGCGACCCGCATGTTCGTCGCCTGGGGCCTCACGCTCCCCGCCGCCGGTCTGGTCGGCGCGGGCGCGGAGTTCCTGACCAAGCAGGGCACCTGGGGCATCATCCTCACCGGCGTGCTGCTGATCGCCGGCTCGGCGGTCATCTGGACACTGTCCCGCCGCGAGCCCGTGACCGTCGACAACGTCAACGACGACCACGAGCCCGCGGGCGTCGTGACCACCGCGATCGCCGCCGTCACCCCGCCCCCCGCCGGTCCGGTCGCCCCGGCCCACGAGCTCAAGACCACCATCCCGGGCCCGGACGCCGAGCCCGCCCGTCCGGCCACGGTGTAAGGAACGAACCGCATGAAGATCGACTGGGCAGCCCTCGGCTCCGTGTTCGGAGTCAGCCTCATCTCCACCGTCGCCCTCGTGGGCCTCTTCACCCTCGGCATCGTCGGCCTCACCAAGCGCGAGACGGCCGCCGCGCAGGGGGGCTCCGCGACGCTCGCGGTCACGGGCGCGTACGCGTGCTTCGCCGCGTGTGCGGCGGCGGTGGCGTACGGGATCTATCTGATCGTGGCCTGACCGGTACGGCCGCCGAGCCTGTGCGGCCGGGCCGACCGTCCGACCGGTTCAGCCGCCCGGCCCGTACAGCCCTCGGGCCGTACGTCCGGAGCGTCATCGTCCGCCCTGTCGGGGCCGCCTCAGCCGCGGTCCCGGCAGGGCGGTCGCATGTCCGCGCCCGAGGGGACGTCGAGCCAGTCCGGCAGGGTGACTTCCGCACGTCCGGGGGTGCGGACCCAGCAGCTCGCAGAGCCGGGACATGGAGCCGTCCTTCAGGCGGTCCAGATCGTAGGAGAGCGTGCCCAGACCCGTTGCCCCGGACAGCAGACGGCCGCTGAAGAGCCAGGCACCGACCTGGTGGGAGACGGGCAGGGAGACCAGGTTCGAGGCACTGCCGTCGTCCCACACCTCCTCGGGCCCGTCGCCGGCCGCCGGGGACAGCACCAGCAGGCCCCTCCTGTGGGTCTCGGCACACTCTCCCGTCGCAGGTCAACAGCAAGTTGACGGGTGTTCTCGGACCGTGGTGGACTGCCGAGGCCATGTACGTCGGCAGAAGAGGAAGCCGGTGCGAATCCGGCGCGGTCCCGCCACTGTTACCGGGGAATCGATCCCCCCGGGAGCCAGGAACTCTCGCCGTCGGTCTCGTCGAACCAGGGCGTGGACACCCTGAGTGAGGACATATCGCCATGCGCGCCCACCTGTTGTGGACCAGTGTGCCCGACCCCGGTACGAGGGTTCCTCCTCGCGTGACGGCGGGCTGACCCCGTGCGTGCCGATCGCGTCTTCGCGTACGGCGCCGCCGCCGGCCTCCTCGGTGACCTGCTGCTCGGCGATCCCCGCCGAGGGCATCCGGTCGCCGCGTTCGGCCGGGCCGCGGGCGCCGTCGAGCGGGCCCTGTGGCGCGACCACCGGGGATGGGGGGCGCTGCACACCGCCGTGTGCGCGGGCGGCGCCGTCTGTCTCGCCGTGGCCGCCGAGCGCTCCCTGCGCACCTCCCCCGCCGCTTCCGCCGTCCTGACCGCCGCCGCCACCTGGGCCGTCGTCGGGGGGACCTCCCTCGGGCGGGAGGCCCGGGCCGTCGGCGGGGCGCTGGCCGTCGGGGACATCGAGGTGGCCCGTGAGCGGCTGCCCCATCTGTGCGGGCGCGACCCGCAGGCCCTGGATGCCGACGGGATCGCCCGCGCGGTGGTCGAGTCGGTCGCCGAGAACACCTCCGACGCCGTGGTGGGCGCCCTGGTGTGGGGCGCGGTCGCGGGCGTGCCCGGACTGGTCGGCTTCCGGGCCGTCAACACGCTGGACGCCATGGTCGGGCACAAGTCGGCCCGGCACCGCCGGTACGGGTGGGCGTCCGCCCGGCTCGACGACGTCGCGGGATGGCCGGGGGCCCGGCTGACGGCTGTCCTCGCGGCCGTCGCCGGGGGCGACCCGCGGGGGGCCGTCCGCGCCTGGCGTGCCGACGCCGCCCGGCACCCGAGTCCCAACGCCGGGCCCGTGGAGGCCTCGTTCGCGGGGGCGCTCGGGGTACGGCTCGGCGGGACGCTGTCGTACGCGGGGCGGGTCGAGCACCGGCCCGTGCTCAACGGTTCCGGGCGGGCCGTGCGGGTCGGGGACATCGAGCGGGCCGTCCGGCTCTCGCGCCGGGTGGGCCTGCTCGCGCTGGGCGCGAGTGTCGCCGGCCGGCTGCTCGCCACCTCGCTGGCCACTTCACTCACCACCTCACGGACCAAGTCGCTCGCCAAGTCGCGGGTCACGAAAGGGCGTACGTCATGAGCGGGGGAACAGGCGGTGGGCTGCTCGTCGCCGGGACCACCTCCGACGCGGGCAAGAGCGTCGTGACCGCCGGGATCTGCCGGTGGCTGGTGCGGCAGGGCGTGAAGGTGGCGCCCTTCAAGGCGCAGAACATGTCCCTGAACTCGTTCGTCACGCGTGAGGGCGCCGAGATCGGGCGGGCGCAGGCCATGCAGGCGCAGGCCGCCCGCGTGGAGCCCTCCGTGCTCATGAACCCCGTCCTGCTCAAGCCGGGCAGCGACCGCAGCAGCCAGGTCGTCCTGATGGGCAAGCCCGTGGGCGAGCTGAGCGCGCGCGGCTATCACGGCGGACGCCAGGAGGCGTTGCTCGGGACCGTGCTGGACTGTCTGGCCGAGTTGCGGGGCACGTATGACGCGGTGATCTGTGAGGGCGCGGGGAGTCCCGCCGAGATCAATCTGCGGCGGACGGACATCGTGAACATGGGGATAGCGCGGGGCGCGCGGCTCCCCGTGCTCGTGGTGGGGGACATCGACCGCGGCGGGGTCTTCGCCTCGTTCTTCGGGACGGTGGCCCTGCTGTCGCCCGAGGACCAGGAACTCGTCGCCGGGTTCCTCGTCAACAAGTTCCGCGGGGACGTCTCGCTGCTCGAACCCGGCGTCGACATGCTGCGCGGGCTCACCGGGCGGCACACCTACGGCATCCTGCCCTTCCGGCACGGCCTCGGCATCGACGAGGAGGACGGACTCAGAGTGTCCCTGCGGGGGGCGGTACGCGAGTCCGAGGTCTCCTCCCCCGTCGGCGAGGACATCCTGCGGGTCGCCGTCTGCGCGATCCCCCTGATGTCCAACTTCACGGACCTGGACGCCCTCGCCGCCGAACCGGGCGTCGTCGTGCGGTTCGTGGACCGGGCCGAGGAACTGGTCGACGCCGACCTGGTCGTCGTCCCCGGCACCCGGGGCACGGTCCGGGCCCTGGAGTGGCTGCGGCGGCGCGGCCTCGCGGACGCCCTGGTGCGCCGGGCCGCCGAAGGGCGCCCCGTACTGGGCATCTGCGGCGGTTTCCAGCTCCTCGGCGAACACATCGAGGACGAGGTCGAGTCGAGGGCCGGCGCCGTCGACGGCCTCGGACTCCTCCCCGTACGCGTACGGTTCGCGCGCGAGAAGACCCTGACCCGGCCCGTCGGCGAAGCGCTCGGCGAACCCGTCCACGGGTACGAGATCCATCACGGGGTCGCCCGGGTGGACGGCGGCGAACCCTTCCTGGACGGCTGCCGGGTCGGCGAGGTCTGGGGGACGCACTGGCACGGCTCGCTGGAGTCGGACGGCTTCCGGCGCGCCTTCCTGCGCGAGGTGGCGTCCGCGGCCGGGCGGCGCTTCGTACCGGCCCCCGACACCTCGTTCGAAGGGCTGCGCGAGGAGCAGCTCGACCGGCTGGGCGATCTGATCGAGGAACACGCGGACACGGACGCGCTGTGGCGGCTCATCGAGTCCGGCCCACCGGCCGGACTGCCATTCATCCCACCGGGAGCACCCGTATGAGCTCGCGTGAAGGCCAACTGCGTTATCCGGGCTATGTGGAGGACGACAACCTGTGAGTACCCCGTTTCCGTTCACGGCCGTGGTCGGTCAGGACGACCTGCGACTGGCCCTGCTGCTGAACGCCGTCTCCCCCGCGGTGGGCGGTGTGCTCGTCCGCGGCGAGAAGGGCACCGCCAAGTCGACGGCCGTGCGCGCGCTCTCGGCGCTCATGCCGCAGGTCGACGTCGTCCCCGGCTGCCGTTTCTCCTGCGCGCCGGACGCTCCCGACCCGGCCTGCCCCGACGGCCCCCACGAGGTGGGCCCGGGAGTGCCCCGTCCCGCCCGGATGGTCGAACTGCCCGTCGGCGCCTCGGAGGACCGTCTCGTCGGCGCGCTCGACATCGAACGGGCGCTCTCGGAGGGCGTGAAGGCCTTCGAGCCCGGCCTGCTGGCCGACGCCCACCGCGGACTCCTGTACGTGGACGAGGTCAACCTCCTCCACGACCACCTGGTCGACCTGCTGCTGGACGCGGCGGCGATGGGTGCCTCGTACGTGGAGCGCGAGGGCGTCTCCGTACGGCATGCCGCGCGGTTCCTGCTCGTCGGGACCATGAACCCCGAAGAGGGCGAGCTGCGGCCGCAGTTGCTCGACCGGTTCGGGCTCACCGTCGAGGTGGCGGCCTCGCGCGAGCCCGACCAGCGGGTGGAGGTCGTACGGCGGCGGCTCGCGTACGACGACGACCCGGAGGGGTTCGCGACGCGCTGGGCCGACGAGGAGTCCGACGTACGGGCGCGGATCGTGGCCGCGCGGAAGCTGCTGCCGTCGGTGCGGCTCGGCGACGGCGCGCTGCTGCAGATCGCGGCGACCTGCGCCGCGTTCGAGGTGGACGGCATGCGGGCCGACATCGTGATGGCCAGGACCGCGACCGCGCTGGCCGCGTGGGCGGGGCGGACCGACGTGCTCGCCGAGGACGTACGGCAGGCCGCGCTCCTCGCGCTGCCGCACCGGCGCCGGCGCAATCCCTTCGACGCGCCCGGTCTCGACGAGGACAAGCTCGACGAGACGCTGGAGGAGTTCGCGGGCGACGAGGACGGCTCGGGCGCTCCCGAGGGCCTCGACGACACCGACGGCACCGACGGCTCGGGGGACTCCGGCGATTCCGACGGTTCCGGCGACGACGACCCGGATCCGGACGGGCCCGGTGGCGGTGGCGGGCGGCCCCCGCAGGACGGGTCCGACGACGGTGGCGTCGACGGCGGCGACGGTTCCGGTGAGGTGCCCGCGCAGGGCGAGGCACCCGCGAACGAGTCCGAGAACGGGCGGGCGCCGTCCCCCGGCGCCGGCGAGCAGTCCCCCGTACGGGCCGCCGAGCCCTTCCGTACGAAGGTGCTGAGCGTGCCGGGGCTCGGCGAGGGGGCCGCCGGGCGGCGGTCGCGGGCCCGCACCGAGCACGGGCGCACCACCGGGGCGCGCCGCCCGCGCGGGGCGCTCACCAAGCTGCATCTGGCCGCGACCGTGCAGGCCGCGGCGCCGCACCAGCGGGCGCGCGGACGGTCCGGGCCCGGTCTCGTCGTACGGCGGGACGATCTGCGGCAGGCCACCCGCGAGGGCCGCGAGGGGAACCTCGTGCTGTTCGTCGTGGACGCCTCCGGGTCGATGGCGGCCCGGCAGCGGATGAGCGCCGTGAAGGGAGCGGTGCTCTCCCTCCTCCTCGACGCCTACCAGCGGCGGGACAAGGTGGGGCTCGTGACCTTCCGCGGGTCCGCGGCCGAGGTGGCGTTGCCGCCGACCTCGTCGGTCGACGCGGCCGCCGTGCGGCTGGAGTCGCTGCCGACCGGCGGGCGTACGCCGCTCGCGGCCGGGCTGCTGCGGGCGCACGACGTGCTGCGGGTGGAGCGGTTGCGTGATCCGGCCCGGCGCCCGCTGGTCGTGCTGGTGACGGACGGGCGGGCCACGGGCGGGCCGGAACCGGTCGCGCTCGCCGGGCGGGCCGCCCGGCTGTTCGCCGCCGACAAGGTCGCCTCCGTCGTCGTGGACTGCGAGTCGGGGCTCGTGCGGCTCGGACTCGCGGGGCAGCTCGCGGGTGAACTCGGCGGTACGGCCGTCACCCTCGACGAACTGCGGGCCGACTCGATCGCCGGTCTGGTCAGGGATGTGCAGAGCAGCAGCCGAGGCAACAGCCAGGGCAACAGCAGGAAGGCCGCGTAATGCCTCAGGGACAGCCGAGTGTCGTACCGGACGACGGACTGACGACTCGCCAGCGACGCAACCGCGCGCTCGTCATGGTGCACACCGGGATGGGCAAGGGAAAGTCGACCGCCGCCTTCGGGCTCGCGCTGCGCGCCTGGAACCAGGGGTGGCCGATCGGGGTGTTCCAGTTCGTCAAGTCCGCGAAGTGGAAGGTCGGCGAGGAGAACGCGCTGCGCGTCCTCGGTGCCAGCGGTGAGGGCGGGTCCGTCGCCTGGCACAAGATGGGCGAGGGCTGGTCGTGGGTGCAGCGCGACGCCCAGCAGGACAACGAGGAGAAGGCCCGCGAGGGCTGGGAGCAGGTCAAGCGGGACCTCGCCGCCGAGACGTACAAGCTGTACGTGCTCGACGAGTTCGCCTACCCGATGCACTGGGGCTGGATCGACGTCGACGAGGTCGTGGAGGTGCTGCGGGCCCGGACCGGGACCCAGCACGTGGTCATCACCGGGCGCAACGCTCCCGGGAAGCTGGTCGAGTTCGCCGACCTGGTGACCGACATGTCCAAGGTGAAGCATCCGATGGACGCCGGTCAGAAGGGGCAGAGGGGCATCGAGTGGTGATGTCCTGCGGCGCCGGTTCCGGCCCTGGTTCTCTTTCCGGCTTCGGTTCCGGGTCCGGCGCCGGTTCCGTTCCCCGGTTGGTCATCGCCGCGCCCGCCTCGGGGAGCGGCAAGACCACCGTGGCCACGGGGCTGATGGCCGCGTTCGCCTCGCGGGGGCTCGCCGTGTCCCCGCACAAGGTGGGGCCGGACTACATCGACCCCGGGTACCACTCGCTCGCCAGCGGGCGGGTGGGGCGCAATCTCGACTCCTACATGTGCGGTCCCGAGCTGATCGCGCCGCTGTTCGCCCATGGTGCGCGCGGGTGCGATCTCGCCGTGGTCGAGGGTGTGATGGGGCTGTTCGACGGGGCCTCCGGGGAAGGGGAGCTGGCCTCCACCGCCCATGTGGCGAAGCTGCTGCGGGCGCCCGTCGTGCTGGTCGTGGACGCGTCCTCGCAGTCCCGGTCGGTGGCCGCGCTCGTGCACGGGTTCGCCTCCTGGGACCCCGGGGTGCGGATCGGCGGGGTGATCCTCAACAAGGTCGCGTCCGACCGGCACGAGGCGCTGCTGCGGGAGGCCATGGACCAGTCCGGGGTGCCTGTGCTGGGCGCTCTGCGGCGGGCCGAGGAGGTGGGTACGCCGTCCCGGCATCTGGGGCTGGTGCCCGTCGCCGAGCGGCGGGCCGAGGCGGTTGCCGCTGTCGCGGCGATGGGGGCGCGGGTGCGGGCCGGGTGTGATCTGGAGGCGTTGTTCGCGTTGGCGCGCGGCGCCGGGTCGTTGGGGGGTGCGGCGTGGGATGCGGGGGAGGCTCTGGCTTTCTCGCCCCCGCCGCCCCTTCCCGTCCCGTCCCCGGGGGCTGCGCCCCCGGACCCCCCTGTCGCGCCGCGCGCTCGTCCTCGAACGCCGGACGGGCTGAACAGGCCCGTCGTCGCCGTTGCCGGGGGGTCCGCCTTCACCTTCTCCTATGCCGAGCAGGCCGAGTTGCTGGCTGCCGCCGGGGCTGAGGTCGTCAGGTTCGATCCGCTGCGGGACGAGCAGTTGCCGGACGGGACCCGTGGGCTGGTTCTCGGGGGCGGGTTTCCCGAGGTGTTCGGGCCGGAGCTGTCCGCCAACGAACCGCTGCGCAAGGCCGTCGCCGCGCTCGCCGAGAGCGGGGCGCCCATCGCGGCCGAGTGCGCGGGGCTCCTCTATCTCTGCCGTGAGCTCGACGGGCTGCCGATGTGCGGTGTCATCGACGCCGGGGCCCGGATGGACGCGCAGCTGACGCTCGGGTACCGCGATGCCGTCGCGGTGTCCGACAGCTCGCTGGCCGAGGCGGGCACACGGATGCGGGGGCACGAGTTCCACCGGACCGTCGTGGAGCCGGGCGCGGGCACGGCTGCCGCCTGGGGGCTGCGTACTCCGGTGCGGCGGGTCGAGGGATTCGTACAGCGGGGTGTGCACGCGAGTTATCTGCACACCCACTGGGCGGGCTCGCCCGGTGTCGCCCGGCGGTTCGTGGAGAGGTGCGCCGGGTCATGAGACCGGCTCAGGGCGCCGGGGCCCCGGGCTCACTCCGCGATGCCGACGACCAGCCAGATGAAGGCCACTCCGGCGAGTGTGCACAGCAGGGTGGAGCGGGCGGGGTGTTCGTGGTGGGCCTCGGGGAGGATCTCGGCGGCGGCGAGGTAGAGGAGCGCGCCGCCGAAGAAGCCGAGGTACCCGCCGAGCAGATGTCCGGGAATGCTGAACAGCATCGTCGAGGCGGCGCCGATCACCGGGGCCGCGGCGTCCGCGACGAGCATCGCGACCGCCTTGCGGCGGGCGTTCCCGTACAGGGTCGTGATCGTGTACGTGTTGAAGCCGTCCGCGAAGTCATGGGCGATCACCGCGACCGCCACGGCCGCGCCCATACCGCCGCCCACCTGGAAGGCCGCGCCGATCGCCACGCCGTCCATGGCGCTGTGGCCGACCATCGCGGCGGCGGCGGTCAGGCCCACCTGGGGCGTACGCCCGTCGTGTTCCCCGCCCCCGTGCGAGGCCTGGCGCACGGCCAGCAGCCGTTCCACCATGTGGGCCGCGAGGAAGCCGGCCACGAACAGCAGCAGCGCGGCCGGGACGCCGAAGATCTCCTCGCCCGCCGCTTCGAGTGCCTCCGGCAGCAGGTCGAGGCCGACGACGCCCAGCATCAGGCCGCCCGCCAGGCCGAGTACGAGGTGGCGGCGGTCGGTGACGCGTTGCGCCGTCCAGCCGCCGGCCAGCGTCATGAGGAACGCGCCGAGCGCGACGAACACCGCCATACGCCCTTGCTATCCGATCACAGCGCCTTCACGCACGTTCGCCGCACTTCGGAGCCCGTACGGCTTGCGGAAAGATCCCCGTCCGAGGCCGATCTCGTCGTCGGAGTCGGTGCCTCCGGAGGGGTCCGGGTAGGTGAGGTGCTGCGGCTCGTCGAGGACGCCCTGCGGGACGCCGGGCTGTCCGCGCGGTCCGTCGCCGAGCTGGCGACCGTCGACACGAAGGCCGGCGAGCCCGGCATCCTCGGTGCGGCCGAACGGCTCGGGGTGCCCTTGACGACGTACAGCGCCGAGGAGCTGGCACGGGTCGACGTGCCGAACCCCTCGGGGGCGGCCCTCGCGGCCGTCGGTACGCCCTCGGTCGCCGAGGCCGCGGCGCTCGCCCGCGGCGGTCAGCTCCTGGTCCCCAAGCGCACGTCGTCCGCGCGACCGGCGAGGGCGACCTGCGCGGTCGTACGCCGGACCGGGCGCGGGCCGCTCCCGGCGGTCGAGCCCGGGGCCGGGGTCGAGGTCGGGACCGAGGCGGGGCGGGACCGTGCGGCCGAGGGTGGGCCGGGGCCGGGGTGCACGAGATGAGTGTGGGCGGGACGGCGACCCGCGAGGCCCGCGGTCGTAGGGTGGCGCAGCGCGGCCACCGTCGGCAGGAGGAGCCCAAGTGAGCCACCACAACCGTCGTCAGGCATGCGTCGCCGACCCGCCCGCGGCCGGCGTACCGCCCTGTCGGCCCGCCCAGCCCCCTCACCCCCTTCCGTATCCCGAGGAGACACCGTGACCACCCCCGCCCCAGCCCTGCTCCTCGCCGGCCATGGCACCCGGGACGATGCCGGAGCCGAGGCGTTCCGCGACTTCGTACGGGAGCTGGGCCGGCGCAACCCCGGCCTGCCCGTGGCGGGCGGTTTCATCGGGCTGTCCCCGCCGCCGCTCGGCGACGCGGTGGCCGAGCTGGCCGCCCAGGGGGTGCGCCGGTTCGCCGCGGTCCCGCTGATGCTCGTGTCCGCCGGGCCCGCCGGGAGCGACCTGCCGGCCGCGCTCGCCCGGGAGCAGGAGCGGTATCCGGGGACCTCGTACGCGTACGGGCGTCCGCTGGGCCCGCACCCCGCGCTGCTCGCCGTGCTGGAGCGGCGGCTCGACGAGGCCCTGGGCGGGTCGGCGCGCACGCCGCAGGACCGGGCCGGGGTGACCGTGCTGCTCGTCGGCCGCGGCTCGACCGACCCGGAGGCCAACGCGGAGGTGCACAAGGCGGCGCGGCTGCTGTGGGAGGGGCGCGGTTACGCGGGGGTGGAGACGGCGTTCGTGTCGCTGGCCGCGCCGGACGTGCCGTCGGGCCTGGACCGCTGTGCGCGGCTCGGCGCGCGGCGGATCGTCGTGCTCCCCTACTTCCTGTTCGACGGTGTGCTCCCGGAGCGGATCCGGCAGCAGAGCGAGGGGTGGGCGACAGCGCACCCGGAGGTCGAGGTGGCCTCCGCCGACGTCATCGGGCCGGAGCCCGAACTGCTCGACCTGGTGATGGAGCGCTACCGGGAGACGCAGCCGGCCGACGACGACTCCGCCCCCTCTCATGCGTACTGACAGCGGCGACAGAGACGGGTCCGCGTCCACGAGCGACGGCGGGCAGGGGCAGGGGCACGATCTGCGGCATCACGGGGACGCCGAGGTGCGTGACGACGGCTCCGCGCTCGTCGACCTCGCCGTCAACGTCCGTGCCGGTACTCCCCCGGACTGGCTGCGTGGCCGGATCGCCGCGTCGCTGGGCGGGCTGGCCGCCTACCCGGACGGGCGGGCCGCGCGGGCCGCGGTGGCGGCACGGCACGGGCTGCCCGTGGAACGGGTGCTGCTCACGGCCGGCGCCGCCGAGGCCTTCGTGCTGCTCGCCCGTGCGCTGAAGGTCCGTCACCCTGTGGTCGTGCACCCGCAGTTCACCGAGCCGGAGGCGGCGCTGCGGGACGCGGGGCACACGGTGGACCGGGTGCTGCTGCGTCCCGAGGAGGGGTTCCGGCTCGATCCGTCGGCCGTTCCCGAGGACGCGGACCTGGTCGTGATCGGCAACCCGACGAATCCCACGTCCGTGCTCCATCCGGCCGGGCTGATCGCGGAACTCGCGTGTCCTGGGCGGACGTTGGTGGTCGACGAGGCGTTCATGGACGCGGTGCCGGAGGAACGGGAGGCGCTCGCGGGGCGGACGGACGTACCGGGGCTCGTGGTGCTGCGCAGTCTCACCAAGACGTGGGGGCTGGCGGGGCTGCGGATCGGGTACGTGCTCGCGGCCCCCGAGACGATCGGCGAACTCGAACGGGCGCAGCCGCTGTGGCCGGTGTCCACGCCCGCGCTGGCCGCCGCGGAGGCGTGCATGACGCCGGAGGCGCTCGCCGAGCAGGCGCGGGCGGCTCAGCGGGTGGCCACGGACCGGGCGCATCTCGTCGCGGGGCTGCGGGAGTTCGCGTCCGACGGGGTGCGGGTCGCGGAGCCCGCGGAGGGGCCGTTCGTCCTGGTGTCGCTGCCGGGGGCGGTCGCTGTGCGGGAGCGGTTGCGGCGGCTGGGGTTCGCCGTGCGGCGGGGGGACACGTTCCCGGGGCTCGACGGGACGTGGCTGCGGCTCGCCGTCCGCGACCGCTCGACGGTCAACCGCTTCCTCCAGGCCCTGGACCAGGCGGTCAGCTTGACGAAACCCTAGGGCGGGGGCGACGGGGGGTATGGCTGGTGCGGCCGGTGAGAGCTGGCCGCGCAGTTCCCCGCGCCCCTCAGGGGCAGGAGGTGCCGCCGGTATGGCTCGTGCGGGACGGTCGGGGCTGGCCGCGCCGTTCCCCGCGCCCCTTGAGGGCGCGGGGGTGCGGGGGTGCGGGGGTGCGGCGAGTATGACGTCTGCGGGGCGGTGGGGGGTGCTTGCGTCCTTGCCCGCGCGGCTGCGGGGCTGTTTGGGGGCGCGGGGAACTGCGCAGTCTTTTGGCTTTTAGGGGCGCGGGGAACTGCGCAGTCTTTTGGCTTTTAGGGGCGCGGGGAACTGCGCAGCCCGCACCCCCACCGGGGCCGCGGGGCAAGCCCGGGGTCAGGGCCTGTGGCGGCGGGACCGGGCCAGCGCGCCCGCCCCGGCGAGCAGTAGCGCCGCCGCCCCCGCCACCACGTACGGCGTCGCCGAACTACCCCCCGTCTCCGCGAGGCCGGGCGCCGCCGCGGACGACCCCTGCGGCTTCACCCCCGGCGCGGGCACCGCAGGCGACTCGCACGTCGCCTCCGCCAGAGTGACCGTTCCTTCGACCTCCGCCACGTTCAGCTTCAGCGGGTTCACGGACACCTTGAGCCGCAGCGCCGTCGCCGCCGCCGTACGGGACGTGGTCCGGGTCGAGGAGAGGTCCAGGCGGACCTCACCGACCCCCGGCACCTTCACCTCCGTCACCCCACCGGCGGTGAGCGTCGTCCTCTTGCCGAGCACCGTCACCGCGCCCAGCGGATTCGCCGAGGCGACCGGCTTCTCCCCCGCCGCGCAGACCGCCTTCGCGGTGACCTGGTCGACCTCGATGAGGGACAGCAGAGGCAGCCCCGGAATGTGCACCTTGGCATGGGCGAGGTGCACCGCCCCCTCGGCCTTCTTCGCCGACACGGTCGCGCTCGCTCTGGCGACCTCCGCGCCGAGCACGGTGAACGGCTGTCCGCCGTCGACCCCGTCCAGCTTCGCGGTGAGCGTGGTCTTCTCGGCGCTCCGCGGCGCCTGTACCTCGTTGAGCGAGACCGCGAGCGGGACGTTCACGGTCTTGTTGAGCAGGGAGACGTCGAGTCCGGTGCGGAGCACGACGGCCGAGGCACGACCGTGGTCGCCGGTCGCGTGGGCCGGGCCCGCGCCGGCCAGGACCGCGGGACCCGCCGCCAGGGCGACGGCGACCGCGAGGGCGGCCGGCCTGCGGACAGAGACGCGTGCGGGCATACGGAAATCGGTGCTGTTCAAGGTGGTGGGACCCCCACAGGAGACAGAACTGGAGACGCGACACCACCGGACGCTCCGCTCGCAGGGACATGCGGGGAGCGTCCGGCGGCGTCGATGACGGGAATCCTTACGCACGGAGAGTGAACAGTCAGCGAGCTGACGGGAGTTCACCCGTACGTGGACTTTCCGCGCACGCCTTCGATTCACCCTGCACGTACGTTCCTCAAGGCCACCCAGATCACTGAACTGGCTGGAAAGCGCCCGTCGACGCGCCGGAGCGCGGGGAGGAGTGCGCGCCGCTCGGACCCCGGCCCGCGGTCACTCTCCGTCAGCCGACGACCCTGCCCTCCAGGACCACCCGCCGCGGTGCCGCCAGAACCCTGACGTCCGCCCGCGGATCCTGCTCGTAGACGACGAGGTCGGCCGGAGCCCCCTCCTCCAGTCCGGGCCGGCCCAGCCACGCCCGCGCGGCCCACGTGGTGGCCGAAAGCGCTTCGAGAGGCGGGATGCCCGCCGTCACCAGCTCGGCGACCTCCCCCGCCACCAGTCCGTGCGGCAGCGTGCCGCCCGCGTCGGTGCCGACGAACACCGGGATCCCGGCGTCGTACGCGGCTCGCACGGTGTCGTAACGCCGCTCGTGCAGGCGCCGCATGTGCGCCGACCACCGGGGGTACTTGCCCTCGCCCCCGGCCGCGAGCCGCGGGAACGTCGCGATGTTCACGAGGGTCGGCACGATCGCGACGCCGCGCTCGGCGAAGAGCGGGATCGTGTCCTCGGTCAGTCCGGTGGCGTGTTCGACGCAGTCGATGCCCGCCTCGACGAGGTCCCGCAGGGAGTCCTCGGCGAAGCAGTGCGCGGTGACGCGGGCGCCGAGCCGGTGCGCCTCGGCGATCGCCGCCTCGACCGCGTCGCGCGGCCAGCAGGCGCCGAGGTCGCCGGTGCCGCGGTCGATCCAGTCGCCCACCAGCTTCACCCAGCCGTCGCCGCGCCGGGCCTCCCGGGCCACGTACGCGACGAGGTCCGCCGGTTCGATCTCGTGCGCGAAGCCGCGGATGTAGCGGCGGGTACGGGCGATGTGGCGGCCCGCTCTGATGATCTTCGGCAGGTCGTCGCGGTCGTCGACCCAGCGGGTGTCCGCGGGTGAGCCGGCGTCCCGGATGAGCAGGGTGCCGGCCTCCCGGTCGGCCAGGGCCTGCTTCTCCGACTCGTCGTCGGGGACGGCGCCGTGGGGGCCGAGGCCGACGTGGCAGTGGGCGTCCACGAGTCCTGGCAGGGCCCAGCCGGTGAGGGTGCGGACGTCCTGGGCGGCCTTGCCCTGGGGGCGGTCGTAGGTGACCTTGCCGTCGACGACCCAGAGTTCGTCCCTGGCGTCGTCCGGGGCGACCAGCACCCGGCCCTTCACATGCAGCACCACCGACTGATCGCTCATGTCCGGCAGCGTAGTTCCTCACGGTCGTCCGTCGCCTGCGGCCCCGGTGCGGCCGGTCGCGCAGTTCCCCGCGCCCCTGAAAGCCCAAGGACTGCGCCGTTCCCCGCGCCCCTCAAAGGCCAAAGACTGCGCCGTTCCCCGCGCCCCTCAAAGGCCAAAGACTGCGCCGTTCCCCGCGCCCCTCAAAGACCAAAGACTGCGCCGTTCCCCGCGCCCCTTGAGGGCGAAAGACCGCGCCGTTTCCCGCGCCTCAAAAAGCGCTGCCCTGGAGGGGGAAGAGCGGGGGCGCAGGCCCGGTTTTTGGGGGCGCGGGGAACTGCGCAGCCCGCACCCCGGCCGGGGCTGCGGACGGATTCAACCCCCGGGCTCTTAAACGGACTTGTCCGGCTCGGGCGGTGGGGTGTCTTCCACCTCCGCCATCGCCGGGTCCAGGAGGCGGGAGAGGAAGTGGCGGGTCCGCTCGTGGGTCGGGGAGCCGATCACCTGGGACGGAGGACCCTGCTCCACGATGACGCCGCCGTCCATGAAGACGACCCGGTCGGCCACCTCGCGCGCGAAGGACATCTCGTGCGTGACGACCATCATCGTCATGCCCTCGTCCGCGAGCATGCGCATCACCGCGAGGACGTCCCCGACCAGTTCCGGGTCGAGCGCCGACGTGGGCTCGTCGAAGAGCATCACCTGCGGGCCCATCGCGAGCGCCCGGGCGATGGCGACGCGCTGCTGCTGACCGCCGGAGAGGGAGCCGGGGTACGCCGTCGCCTTCTCCGATAGCCCCACGCGCCGCAGGTTCTCCGCGGCGACCTTCGCCGCGGCCTCCTTGTCGCGGCCCAGCACCCGCCGCTGCGGCAGCGTCAGGTTGTCGGTCACCGTCAGGTGCGGGAAGAGGTTGAACTGCTGGAAGACCATACCGATCCGGCGGCGTACGGCATCGATGTCGACGTCCGGGTCGGTGATCTCCGTACCGCCGACGAATACCTGCCCCTTGGAGGGCTCTTCGAGGAGGTTCACGCAGCGGAGCAGGGTCGACTTGCCGGAGCCGGAGGGGCCGATGACGCACACGACCTCGCCGGAAGCGACCTCCAGGTCGATGCCGCGCAACACCTCGTTGTCGCCGAACGACTTGTGCAGGCCGTGGACCCGGATCTCCGGCGTACCGCTCCTGTCGCCGTTCTCGGCGCCGTTGTTGCCGCCGGCGCTGTTGTCGGTGCTCACTTGGTGGCCTCCCCGGCCTTCGCCTCAAGGCGGCGTACGACGAAACCGAGCGGGATCGTGACCAGCAGGTAGCACAGGCCCGCCACCAGGATCGGTGTGGAGTTGGCGGTCTCGCTGGCCAGGTCGCGGCCGAACTTGGACAGTTCGCGCTCCTCCAGGGTGACCCCGAGGAACAGCACCAGCGAGGAGTCCTTGAAGAGGAGGACCAGTTCGTTGGTGAGCGGCGGGATCACGATCCGGAACGCCTGCGGAATGATGATGGAGACCATGGCCCGCGCGTGCGAGAAGCCCAGCGAACGGGCCGCCTCCATCTGTCCCTTGGGGACGGCCTGGATGCCCGCGCGAATCGTTTCCGCCATGTACGCGGCGGCCACCAGACCGAGCGCGAGCGCGACCTTCCCGTACGTCCCGCCGGGGATCTCCGTGCCGGGGAACGCCAGTGGCACGGCGACGCCCACGAAGATGAAGATCAGCAGGGCGGGCAGGCCGCGGAAGATCTCGATGTAGATGCCGGCCAGCCAGCGGTACGGGCCGACCGAGGAGAGCCGCATCAGGGCGACGACCACGCCGAGGGCGAGGCCGAAGACGAAGCCGGACACCGTGTAGAGGACGGTGTTCTTCAGGGCGAGCGTGATGATGTCCGGGAACATCCGCTCGGCCAGGTCGACCTGGGCGAACTGGTTCCGCAGCTGGTCCCAGTCGGCCGTGAGGCCGAGGGCGACCAGCGCGGCGACGAACACCGCGTACTGGACGCCCCGCGACACGGCACGCTTCTGGCTCCTGGTCAGTCCGCGCCTGCGGGGCTGGACCCGGGTGTCGGTCTCCGTCATGAGGAGGCGGAGGGCGAAGCGGAGGCGGCGGCCTCGTCGTACGGGCCGATCCACTTCTCGTACAGCTTCTTGTACGTGCCGTCGGCCTTGGCGTCCGCCAGCGCCTTGTTCACGGCTTCGAGGAGCTTGGTGTTGCCCTTCTTCATGGTGAAGCCGTACTCCTCACCGGTGTTGATGTTGTCGGCGACCGTGAAGGCGGCGGCGTTGGCCTTGTCCTTCAGCCAGCCCTGGACGACCGGGTAGTCGATGACGACGGCCTTGACCTGGCCGGTGCGCAGGCCGTTGAGGAGGGCGTCCGAGGACTCGAAGGAGACCGGGTTGAGGCCCTTGCTCTTCGCGAACTCCTCGCCGGTGGTCTGCGCCTGCGCGCCGACCTTCTTGCCCTTGAGGTCCGCGAGGGAGGAGATGCCGCTCTTCTTGTCGGCCAGGATGCCCTGGGTGGCCTCGAAGTACGGGTCGGAGAAGTCGACGTTCTTCTTGCGCTCGTCGGTGATCGTCATACCGGCCGCGGCGAGGTCGCACTGGCCGGAGTTGAGGGAGCCGCCGGTCTTGAAGTTCTCGAAGGGCTGGTCGAGGATCTCCTGCTTCACGCCCAGGTCCTTGGCGACCAGGTCGACGAGCGACACGTCGAAGCCCTGGACCTTGCCGTCGATCTCCGACTGGAACGGCGGGTACGGCAGGTGTGTGCAGGTGGTGAGCTGTCCGCCCTTGACGAGCTCGACCCCGTTCGCGGTGGTCTTCTTGCCCCCGTCGTCGTCCGAGGAGCAGCCGGCCACGAGCAGCAGCCCGGCCGTCGCGGTGGTGGCGGCCAGAATGCGGGCTCGGCGCCCGGGGACCATCTTCACGGGTGACCTCCTGTGGGGAAACTGTGACTGCTGATTATAAGGATTCGTTTGAGACGCTCAAACCAATCCCATGGCTGTCGGGCTGTCCGGCCTCGGAAGTCGCCGGTGGGCGGCCACGGGGACGGCGGTTACGCTCGTTGCTGCCTACCCAGTGAGTGACGAGAGCAACGTGAGTGTCGTGAGTGAAGAGAGCAACGCGGTGACCCATCCCTTCCTGGACCTGGCGCCGCTGAGCGCCGCGCGTTTCGCGGCGATCGAGGACCGCGTGGCCCGGCTCCTCTCCACCGAGCAGGACGTCGTGATCATGCAGGGCGAGGCGCTGCTTCCGCTGGAAGGAGCGATTCGCGGCGCGGCCGGTCCCGGTACGACGGCTCTCAACGTGATCACCGGCCCGTACGGGCAGACGTTCGGCGACTGGCTCCGGGACTGCGGCGCGACCGTGTACGACCTGGCCGTGCCCTTCCACACGGCGGTCACGGCCGCGCAGATCCGCGACGCTCTCACCGAGCACCCGGAGATCGACTTCGTCTCCCTGGTGCACGCGGAGGCGGCCACCGGGAACACCAATCCGGTCGCGGAGATCGGCGAGGTCGTACGGGCCCACGGCGCCCTCTTCTACCTGGACGCGGTGGCCTCGGTCGGCGCGGAGCCGGTACTGCCGGACGCGTGGGGCGTGGACCTGTGTGTGATCGGGGCGCAGAAGGCGATGGGCGGGCCCGCGGGGGTCTCCGCGGTGTCGGTGAGCGAGCGGGCGTGGGCCCGTATGGCGGCGAATCCGGCTGCGCCGCGGCGCTCGTACCTCTCCCTCCTGGACTGGAAGGAGCGGTGGGTCGACGCCGGGCGCAAGGTCCTGCTCCATGCTCCGGCGCAGTTGGAGATGCTGGCGCTGGAGGCGTGTGTGGAGCGGATCGAGACGGAGGGGCTGGACGCGGTGATGGGGCGCCATGCCGCTGCCGCGGCTGCCGTCCGGGCGGGGGCGGTCGCGTTGGGCGGGGGGCTTGAGCCGTATGTGCATGCGGCGTCCGACGCCGCGCCGGTCGCGACGACTCTGCGTACCCCTGCCGGGGTGGACGCGGCGGAGGTGGTGGCCGTTGCACTGGCCGCCGATCCTTCGCTTCCGTTGGCGGCGGGTGGGGGTGCGTTGGCTTCGACGATGATCCGGGTCAACCACTACGGGTCCGCTGCGAGCGCGGCGACTGTGGAGGCATGCCTCACCGCGCTGCGCGCGGCGCTGCCGACCGCCTGAGCCCCGGCGGGGGCCGTTCGCGCAGTTCCCCGCGCCCCTGAAAGGCAAAAAGACTGCGCCGTTCCCCGCGCCCCTGAAGGTGCGGCCCGGTGGGGGCTGGCCGCGCCGTTCCCCGCGCCCCTGAAAGCCAAAAGATTGCGCCGTTCCCCGCGCCCTGAAAAGCGGGGCTGCGCCCGTAAGGGGCGCGGGGAACTGCGCGGTCAGCATCCACTCGGCTGCGGGGAATGGATCGGGGAGCTTGAACGTTCACGCACCTGGCGGAGCTGTTCGGATTGGTTGTTGAGGGGAAGGTTCATCGCATGCGCGTCGAGATCTGGAGCGACATCGCCTGCCCATGGTGCTACGTGGGAAAAGCCCGCTTCGAGAAGGCCCTCACCGCCTTCCCCCACCGTGACGACATCGAGGTCGTGCACCGCTCCTTCGAGCTCGACCCCGGCCGCGCCAAGGGCGACATCCAGCCCGTCATCCCCATGCTCACCAAGAAGTACGGCATGAGCGAGGCGCAGGCCCAGGCCGGTGAGGAGAACCTGGGGACCCAGGCCGCCGCCGAGGGGCTGGACTACCGCACGAAGGACCGCGACCACGGCAGCACCTTCGACATGCACCGGCTGCTGCACCTCGCCAAGGAGCACGGCCGCCAGGACGAGCTGATCCAAGGGCTCTACAAGGCGAACTTCGCCGAGGAGCGGTCCGTGTTCGGCGACGACGAGCGGCTCGTGGAGCTGGCGGTCGACGCAGGGCTCGACGCGGACGAGGCCCGCAAGGTGCTCGCCGACCCGGCCGCGTACGCCGACGAGGTCCGCGCCGACGAACGCGAGGCCGCCGAGCTGGGCGCGAACGGCGTGCCGTTCTTCGTCCTGGACCGCAAGTACGGCGTCTCCGGCGCCCAGCCCGCCGAGGTCTTCGCGCAGGCACTGGAGCAGGCCTGGGCGAGCCACTCCCCGCTGAAGCTGATCCAGCCGGACGGCCAGGGCGACGCGGAGGCGTGCGGCCCGGACGGCTGCGCGGTGCCCCAGCAGCACTGAAGCGGCACTGAAGCGGCACTGACCTGCTTTTATAAGCGCTGCTTGGTGGAACCAGTTAAAAGAACGCAATGGACGGGGAGTTCTCCGCGCCGCAGAGTGGTGCCATGGAGACCTTCGAGAGCCTCGTCCGTGCCGAGTTCGCCCCGAAGAACACCTATCTGAACACCGCCAGTACCGGGCTGCTCCCGGCCTGCGCGGTGGCCGCCATGCGGGCCGGCGTTCAGTCCGTGGCGGACGGCCTGCCGCAGGACATGTTCGCCGATGTGGAGGCGGCCCGCGCCTCCTTCGCTCGGCTCGTCGGCGTCCCGGACAGCCGGGTCGCGGCCGGGGCGTCGGTAGCCGTCTACACCGGCCTGATCGCCGCCTCGCTGCCCGAGGGCGCCGAAGTCCTCACCGCTGAGGGCGACTTCACCTCCGTGGTGAACCCCTTCCATGTGCGCCGCGGCCTCAAGGTGCGCACGGTCCCGCTGGAGCGGATCGCCGAGTCGGTGCGCCCCGGCACCGCGCTCGTCGCGGTGAGCGCCGCGCAGTCCGCGGACGGCCGGATCGCCGATCTGCCCGCGCTGCGCGAGGCCGCCCGCACTCACGGCGCCCGTACGTACATCGACGCATCCCAGGCCGCCGGATGGATGTCGGTCGACGCGGACGCGTACGACTATGTCTCCTCCGTCGCCTTCAAGTGGCTCGTCTGCCCGCGGGGCGTGGCCTTCCTCGTCGTTCCGGAGGACTTCGGGGGACTCGATCCCGTCTTCGCGGGCTGGGTGGCGGGAGAGCACCCCTGGGACAGCTGCTACGGGCCGGTCGAGGAACTGGCCCACAGCGCGCGGCGGTTCGACGAGAGCCCCAGTCTCTTCTCGTACGCCGGTGCCCGCCACTCCCTCGCACTGGTCGAGGAGCTGGGCACGGACGCCGTACGCGCCCATGACCTCGGTCTCGCCGACCGTTTCCGGGCGGGGCTCGCCTCGCTGGGACACGAGCCGGTCCAGGCGCCGGGCTCGCCCATCGTGTCCGTGCCGGGCCTCGGCCACCGGCAGCCGGAGCTGAGCCGGGCGGGCATCGAGGTCTCCGACCGTGCCGGAAACCTGAGGGCCGCCTTCCACCTGTACAACTCGCCCGCGGATGCCGACCGGCTGCTGGATGTCCTGTCGGGCTGATTCCCCGACCCACTGGCGCGCGGCGCACGAGAACGCTAGGAAGGGCACCACGAGGTGGTGGTGCCGGTGGAGCCAACTCTCCACACGTCCGAACGGCCGTCCGCGGATGCGGAGTTGCACCGGCGGCTGGTGTACGGCGACGAGACCGCGCTGGCCGAGGCGTACGCGGCGTACGGCGGCCTGGTCCGGCGCGTCGCGGTCCGGGTCACGCGCAGCGCGGCGGCCGCCGAGGACGTGGCGCAGGAGGTCTTCGCCCAGCTGTGGAGCAGGCCGTACGCGTTCGACCCGGGCCGTGGCTCGATGCGCACCTGGCTGTCCCTGCTCGCGCACCGGCGGGCCGTGGACTGGGTGCGCAGCGAGGCCCGGCACCACAAGGACACCCGCGCGGACGACTCGGCGCTGCACTCCATCCCGGACACCGGCCCGGGGCCCGACGAGGCGGTCGTCGACCGCGAACGCTCGCTCCTGCTGCACTCCGCGCTCGCCGAACTCCCCAAGCCCCAGCGGGAGGTGGTCCACCTCGCCTATTTCGCGGGCCGCACCTACCGCCAGGCGGCCGTCGAGCTGGGTATCCCGGAGGGCACCGCCAAGACCCGATTACGGTCCGCGTTGCGCAAGCTGGCCGTGTCCTTGGGCGACCCGTCGGATCCGGCGTGGGAAAGGGGCGCATGATGGCGACAGGGAAAGGAGGCCTCCGGTGAGCGACGACCACGACGGCGTGCCCGAACTGCTGGCCGCCTGGGCCTTCGGCGCGCTGCAGCCCGCGGACGAACAGGCCGTGCCGCTGCATCTGGCCGGGTGCGAGAGCTGCGCCGCGGAGGCGGAGCGGCTGCGTGAGACGGTACGGCTGCTGGACGGGCCGCCGGGAGTACCGGAGCAGGCCGCCATGAACAACGGTTCCGCCCTGTCGGAGGGCGTACTCGGCGCCGCCCTGCGGGCGCGGCCCACCGCGCCGCGCGTCGCCCCGCACGCGGCTCCCTACGCGGCGGCGGTCACCGGTCTCAGCGCGCTGCTCCGCGAGGTGGACGGCCGCCGGCCGTGGGGCACTCCCGTCGTGCACGACTGGGACGTGCGGGACACGGTCGGCCATCTGATCGCGGCCGACGAGGAGTTGGCCCGGCTCCTCGGTGTGGAGGCGCGCACGCCGGCCTCGCGGAGCACGCAGGAGATGCCGTGGGAGGAGGCCTGGGAGACCAGGACCGCCGACATGATCGCGTACCAGCGGACGCGCTCCCCCGAGGAGACGGTGGCCGCGTGGTCCGCGCAGAGTGCCGCGCTGCTGGCCACGCCCGAGGCCCGGGACGCCGAACGGGCCTCGCACGCCACGACGATGCTGGGCGTACGGCTGCCCGTGGCCGACCATTTCCTGGGGCGCGCCTTCGAGACGTGGATCCACACGGTGGACATCGGCCGGGCGCTCGGGCTCGCCGTGCCGCCGCCGATGGAGGCTCATCTGGGGCAGATGGTCCGGCTGGCCGTCCGGATGCTCGGTATGGCGCTGGGGCCCGCGGCGCCGCCGGTGCTGTTCGCCGTGACGGGCGTCGAGGACGATCCCCAGTGGGTGCTCGGCTCCGAGGGCGAGCCGGTCCGGGGTGAACTCGCCCTCACGGCCGTGGACTTCTGCCTGCTGGTGGGGGGACGGCACACGGCCACGTCGGTACCGCGTGGCGCGGTGGGCGACGAGGACGCCGTGCACAACGTACTGGAGCGGGCGGCCTCCCTGGCCTGGCTCTAAGCCTCACCGGCCTGACTCTGGCCTCACTGGCCCGGTTCTGGCACGGTCTCGCTCTGGCCTCACGGTCTGGCTCTGGCCTCACGGTCTGGCTCTGGCCTCACGGTCTGGCTCTGGTCTCGCTGGCCGGGTTCTGGTCTCACCGGCCCGCGTCGACCGTGCCGGCCCGGCGCCGGGCCTCAGGGCCTGTCGCCGCCTGCCGGGCGGGCCGGGCAGTCGGCCGTCTCCGTGCACAGGTTCGCCTCGACGCGCGCGAGGAGTCCGGAGAGCTGTGCGCGCTCGTCGGGGCTCAGCCCGGCGAGGCTGTGCTCCTCCAGGCCGGTCCAGGCCCGCGTGACCTCGTCGTGCAGTCCGCAGCTGTCCTCCGTCGCCTCGACGAGGACCGCCCGGCCGTCCCTGGGGTCGGGGCGGCGGCGGACGTGTCCCGCCTGCTCCAGCCGCTGGAGCATCTTGGTGACCGTCGACGGGTCGAGGTCGACCGCCTTGATCAGCTCCGACTGACGCACCGCGCCCGCGTCCCACAGGTGCATCATCACGAACTCCTGGCCGGGGTAGAGCCCCGCCCCGCGCAGCAGCCTGCCCGCCGCGGCGCGGTGCATCCGGGCCACCCGGGAGATGGCGTAGCTGACCTCACCGCCGCACGCCGCGGAGGGCGTCTCCTCGGTACAGGCGGGGTCGGCCTGAGAGGCCGCGACCTCTTGGGTGGCACTCATCCTGGCTCCTGGTTGCGCGCGCGTCCGTATCGCCCAAGCTTTTCACGCGAAATAACTTGGTCGACCAAGGAATGGTCTACGGTGGGCTCTTGTTCCAATCATTGGCCGACCACATACATTCCCCGTACTCTCCTCAGGAGCAGCCGTGACCACCGCATACGACCCGATCGACCTGTCCGGCACCCCGCTCGCGAACCGCATCGTCATGGCGCCCATGACCCGCAGCCGGGCCGGCGACGGCGGCGCCCCGACCGACCTCAGCGTCGAGTACTACGCCCAGCGGGCCTCCGCCGGCCTGATCGTCACCGAGGGCGTCCAGCCGTCCGTGGTGGGCCAGGGCTACCCGGACACCCCGGGGCTGCACAGTGCCGAGCAGATCGCGGCCTGGCGCAAGGTCACCGACGCCGTGCACGCCGCGGGCGGCCGGATCTTCGCCCAGCTCATGCACGCGGGCCGGATCGGCCACCCGAGCCTGCTGCCCGACGGGCTCGTCAATGTCGGCGCCTCGCCCGTACGGGCCGAGGGGCAGGTCTACACCCACGAGGGCCCCCTCGACTTCGTCGTCCCGCGCGAGCTCACCGGCGACGAGGTCCGCGCCACCATCGGCGAGTTCGCGGCAGCCGCCCGGGGCGCGGTCGAGGCCGGCTTCGACGGGGTCGAGCTGCACGGCGCCAACGGCTATCTGATCCACCAGTTCCTCGCGCCGGGCTCCAACCTGCGCACCGACGAATGGGGCGGCCCGGTCGCGAACCGCATCCGGTTCGCGGTCGAGACCGTCAAGGCCGTCGCCGCGGAGATCGGCGCCGCGCGCACGGCCATCCGCCTCTCGCCCGGCAACCCGTACAACGACATCCAGGAGCCCGAGCCGGAGCCCACGTACACCGCGCTGGTGGACGCGCTGGAGCCGCTGGGTCTGGCCTATCTGCACATCACCGAGGCGACCGAGATCCGTGAGCTGACGCTCGCGCTGCGCAAGCGGTTCAGCGGTACGTTCATCCTCAACCCGGCGACCGAGGGGCCGACCGGTCCCGAGTCCCTGACGCTCGTCGAGGACGGTGTCGCCGACCTGGTCGCCTACGGTCAGCTGTTCCTGGCCAACCCCGACCTGCCCGCGCGGCTGAAGGCCGGCGGCCCCTTCAACGAGGCCGACCCCGCGACGTTCTTCGGTGGGGACGCGAAGGGCTACACGGACTACCCGGCGCTGTAAGGCAGTCGGCCCGGTGCCCGACTCGTCCGAGTCGGGCACCGGGCCGATCACCTTCAGGCGTACGTCACTTCACCCGCAGGTCACCTCACGGGGGTGAAGTCCGTCGACCCGATGAACTCGGGGCGGCGCACCGGCGCCGCGAACGGCTCCACGGCCGCGTTCTCCACGCTGTTGAACACGATGAAGACGTTCGAGCGCGGGAACGGCGTGATGTTGTCGCCCGAACCGTGCATGCAGTTGCAGTCGAACCAGGTCGCCGAGCCGGCCCGGCCCGTGAAGAGCTTGATGCCGTGCTGGGAGGCGAACTTGGTCAGCGCCTCGTCGGAGGGCGTGCCCGCGTCCTGCATCTGCAGCGACTTCTTGTAGTTGTCCTTCGGCGTGGCTCCGGAGCAGCCGAGGAACGTGTGGTGCGACCCCGGCATGATCATGAGGCCGCCGTTGGTGTCGTAGTTCTCGGTCAGCGCGATCGAGACGGACACCGTCCGCATGTTCGGCAGACCGTCCTCGGCGTGCCAGGTCTCGAAGTCCGAGTGCCAGTAGAAGCCGCTCGCGCCGAAGCCGGGCTTGACGTTGATCCGCGACTGGTGCACGTACACGTCGGAGCCGAGGATCTGCCGGGCGCGGCCCACCACGCGCTCGTCGCGCACGAGCTGGGCGAAGATCTCACTGGTCTTGTGGACCTCGAAGACCGAGCGGATCTCCTGCGACTGCGGCTCGACGATCGAGCGCTCGTCCGCGCGGATCGCCGGGTCGGTGACCATGCGCTCCAACTCGGCCCGGTAGAGGGCGACCTCGTCGTCGTCGATGAGCTGCTCGACAGCGAGGAAGCCGTCCCGCTCGTACCCCTGGAGGTCGGCCGACGGGATCGGGCCCGGCGCGCCCGGTTCGCTCCACACGACCGGGTCCTGCCGGGGTACGGACACCTCGCTGGTGCCGCGGCTGGGGTACAGGTCGGTGACGGTCGTCATCGTTCAGACCTCCTCGGGCTCGGTCAGCAGGGGGTAGACGCCGTTCTCGTCATGGTCCTCCCGTCCGGTCACCGGCGGATTGAAGACACAGATGCAGCGGAAGTCCTCCTTGATCCGCATCGTGTGCCTCTCGTGGCCGTCGAGGAGGTAGGTGGTTCCCGGTGTGATCGTGTACTTCTTGCCGGTCTCGTCGTCGGTGAGTTCGGCCTCGCCCTCCACGCAGACGACGGCCTCGATGTGGTTCGCGTACCACATCGACGTCTCCGTACCCGCGTACAGGATCGTCTCGTGCACCGAGAAGCCGACCTTCTCCTTCGCGAGGACGACGCGCTTGCTCTCCCAGGTGCCCGACGCCGACTTCACGTGTCGGTCGGTGCCTTCGATCTCCTTGAACGAACGGACTATCACGGTGGTACGAACCCTCCTTCAGGGTGGTGTGCGGGGAACGGGGTGGGTCAGGCCGTCTCGCGGACGGCCCGGGCGAGGGTACGCAGACCCTCGTCCAGCTCATCGGGGGTGATCGTGAGCGCCGGAAGGAGCTTCACGACCTCGCTCTCCGGACCCGACGTCTCGATCAGCAGGCCGAGTTCGAAGGCGCGGTGCGCCACGCGGCCCGCGCGCGCCTTGTCGTGGAACTCCATGCCCCAGACGAGGCCACGGCCGCGGTACTCCTTCACGTCGGCGAGGTTCTCCTCGGTGATGGAGATCAGCGCCTGCTCGACCTGCTCCCCGCGGGTGCGGGTCTGCTTCTCCATGGCCGGCCCGTCGGACCAGTACGCCTGGAGGGCGGCGGCGGCCGTCACGAACGCGGGGTTGTTGCCGCGGAACGTGCCGTTGTGCTCGCCCGGCTCCCAGATGTCCAGCTCGGGCTTGAACAGGCACAGGGACATGGGCAGGCCGTAGCCGCTGATGGACTTGGAGACGGTGACGATGTCGGGCACGATCCCCGCCTCCTCGAAGGAGAAGAAGGCGCCGGTGCGGCCGCAGCCCATCTGGATGTCGTCGACGATCAGCAGCATGTCCTGGCGCTCGCACAGCTCGGCGAGGGCACGCAGCCACTCGTTGCGGGCGACGTTGATGCCGCCCTCGCCCTGGACCGTCTCGACGATCACGGCGGCGGGCTTGTTGAGGCCGGAGCCCTGGTCCTCCAGGAGCCGCTCGAACCAGAGGAAGTCCGGGACCTGGCCGTCGAAGTAGTTGTCGAACGGCATCGGCGTGCCGTGCACGAGCGGGATGCCGGCACCGGCCCGCTTGAAGGCGTTGCCGGTCACGGCGAGCGAGCCGAGCGACATGCCGTGGAAGGCGTTGGTGAAGGAGACGATGGACTCGCGTCCCTTGACCTTGCGGGCCAGTTTCAGCGCGGACTCGACGGCGTTGGTGCCCGTCGGGCCGGGGAACATGACCTTGTACGGCAGGTCGCGCGGGCGCAGCACCAGGTTCTGGAACGACTCCAGGAAGCCGCGCTTCGCGGTCGTCGACATGTCGAGACCGTGCGTGACGCCGTCGCGTTCCAGGTAGTCGATCAGGGCCCGTTTCAGTACCGGGTTGTTGTGTCCGTAGTTGAGTGAGCCGGCACCCGCGAAGAAGTCGAGGTACGCATGGCCGTCCTCGTCGTACATGCGGCTGCCCTGCGCGCGGTCGAAGACGGTGGGCCAGCTGCGGCAGTAGCTGCGGACCTCCGACTCCAGGGTTTCGAAGACGCTCAGGTCGGGCTGGGTGATGGTCACGGCGGTACTCCTCGGGCGTGGGGGGTTCAGAAGGACAGGGGGCCGATGCGGTACAGCACTTCGGGATCGTGCGGGCCGTCGGGGAACTGTCCTGTCTCGAACAGGACCTCACGCTCGACGGTCGCGCCGTGGCGCGCGGCGTACGAGGTGAACAGCCGCTCGGACGCGGTGTTGCCCGGGGAGATCGTGGTCTCCATGGAGGTCAGCTCGTGCCGGCCGATGACCTGGCGGGTCAGGCCGTCGAGGAGCGCGGCGGCGAGGCCTCGGCCGCGCTGTGCCGCGTCGACGGCCACCTGCCACACGAGAAGCGTGTGGGGGCGCTCGGGCCGGATGTAGCCGGTGACGAAGGCGACGGGCTCGCCGTCGGCCGAACGCGCCACCGCGGAGGTGCCGGCGAAGTCACGGCACCACAGCAGGTAGCTGTAGGAGGAGTTCAGGTCGAGGGTCCCGGAGTCCTTGGCAATGCGCCAGAGTGCGGCTCCGTCGTCCACGTGCGGACGGTCGATCCGCAACCCTTCTGGCATTTCCAGGAATTCCGCTTGCAGGTCTGCTTGTGCGGCGGTCATGTCGATTGAATTTACCCAGCAAAAGTGGAAATTGCATCGCCGAGTGGGGTTACACAAGCAGACCGCATGTGTTATCACGCGGGCGCGGGCCGCGCGTGGAGCTGCTTGAAAGCGCCACTTTGTCCGGGAAATACCGGACAAAGCGGCGCGGTTGTGTATTGCGTCACAAGGACTTAACCGCCGTGAGACCTGCCCGAATTACGAGATCGATCTTCGCAAAACTTTGGTGTTTAGGTTCCGAGAAATCGGGCAGAAGCTTAAGGAAAACCCTAAGCAAATATAAAGCAGAATTGGGCTTGCATTCACAGCGGACCCGAATTGGGGAGGGTCCGGAAATCAGCGGCCGTCCCTCAGGTCCGCGGGCCAGTCCGGGCGGAACTCGATGTGGTCGTACGTGACCACGCAGCCCTCGCCCATGGGCGACTGGGTCATGAATCCGACGAGGGCGGCCCCGGTCTCCTTCTCCTCGCCCAGGGTGAAGAGCCGGACGAAGGTCCAGCGCTCGCCGTCCTTGGAGGCGTGGAAGGCGAAGGCGCGGCCGGTGCGGCTGATCCGGAGCCAGACGGAACTGCCGTCGACGGTGAAGGAGTTCGCGTCGTCGGAGTGGCCCCGGGTGACGACCGTGCAGACGGTGGGTACGTCCGGGGAGTTCTCCAGGCAGAGCTTGGCCCAGGCCCGCTCGCCCACGTGCGCGTAGAGGACGCCGGCGTCGAAGGCCCCGGCGAAGCCGACCGTGACGCGGGCGATGAGCTGGAAGTCCCCCTCGGGCGCCCCCAGCAGCCGGGGCGCGTCGGACGCGGGGTCCAGCCCTTCGTCGGTGGGCGGCACGAACCGGTCCTGCCGTGCACCGGCCCACCCGGTGAGCACCCCGTCCTCGTACGACCAGTGTCCGTCGGGCCCGTACGACCGAAGCGAAAAGGGAAGTTCAGGAATTTTCACGTCCATCCACAGAGTCTGCCAGCTCCCGGCCCCCCGGAGTGGGCCGCAGGCCTCTCGGGGCGTGGGGAACGGCGCAGTCTTTTGCCTTCAGGGGCGCGGGGAACGGCGCGAGCAACCACAGCGGGCCCGCAGCCGACACACCGGCCACGGGCCCGACGGTGGAACAAGCGGAGCGCTACCGTTCGAGCCGCCCGTCGTACCGCCGGGGCAGCCCCAGCGGGTTCTCGTCCCGCAACTCCGGCGGCAACAGCCCCTGAGGCGCGTTCTGATACGCCACAGGCCGCAGCCACCGCTCGATGGCCGTCCCGCCCACGGAAGTGGACGTGGACGTGGTGGCCGGATAAGGCCCCCCGTGCTGCTGAGCGGGAGCCACCGCGACCCCCGTAGGCCACGCGTTCACGACGACCCGCCCGGCCAGCGGCGTGAGCTCCGCGAGGATCTCCGCGCCACGCCCCTCCCCGGCCTCCTCCTCCGTGGACAGGTGCACCGTCGCGGTGAGGTTGCCGGGCAGCCGCGCGAGCACCGCGTTCGCCTCGGCCTCGTCCTCGTAGCGCGCGACCACGGTCACCGGTCCGAAGCACTCTTCGAGCAGCAGGTCGTACTCGCCCTCCGCGGCCAGCTTCTGCGCGGGGACCGTCAGGAAACCGGCGCTCACCGTGTGCTCACCGCCCGCACCCGGCGTCACCGGGGCGTCCACGCCGGGCAGCCCGGCACGCTCGGCGACACCCGCGACGAAGTTGTCGCGCATGCGGTGGTCGAGGAGGACTCCTGCCTCGGTGTCGCTCACCGCGTCCGTCAGCGACTTCAGCAGGCGGTCGCCCGCCGCGCCGGCCGGCGCCAGTACCAGGCCCGGCTTCACACAGAACTGGCCGACGCCCAGCGTCATGGAGCCCGCGAGCCCCGTACCGATCGCCTCGGCGCGCTCGGCTGCCGCGGCCTCGGTGATCACGACCGGGTTGAGCGATCCCAGCTCGCCGTGGAACGGGATCGGCGCGGGCCGCGCCGCCGCCGCGTCGAAGAGGGCGCGTCCACCGCGTACCGAACCGGTGAAGCCGGCGGCCGACACCAGCGGGTGCTTGACCAGCTCGACGCCCGCCTCGAAGCCGTGCACGAGGCCGAGGACGCCGTCCGGGATGTCGTGCTGGGCCGCGGCCCGGCGTACGACGGAGGCGACCAGCTCGGACAGACCGGGGTGGTCGGGGTGCGCCTTGACGACGACCGGGCAGCCAGCGGCGAGCGCGCTGGCGGTGTCGCCGCCGGCCACCGAGAAGGCGAAGGGGAAGTTCGAGGCCGAGTAGACGGCGACGACACCCAGCGGCACCTTGTAGCGGCGCAGATCCGGGATCGGCGGCGTCGCGGTGGCGTCGGGGTGGTTGATCACGACGCCGAGGAACTCGCCCTCGTCGACGATGTCCGCGAAGGCCCGCAGCTGATAGCAGGTGCGGGCGAGTTCGCCGGTGAGCCGGACCGGGCCGAGCGCGGTCTCCGCGTCGGCCGCCTCCACGAGGTGTTCCTTGGCGCCTTCGAGCAGGTCGGCCGCGGTACGCAGGAAGGCCGCGCGGACCGTGCGGTCGGCGAGAGCCCCCCGGGCGGCGTGCGCGGCGCGGACGTCCTCGTCCACCTCCTGGGCTGTGGCTTCCACCGCAACCTGCTCGCGCTGCTTCCCGGTTCGGGGGTCGACACTCCAGACTGGTGCTGCTGCCACCGCGGGTCCCTCCAGATGTAATGCCGAAGTACATGTGCCACTCACCAGGGGCGTTCGATATGCTGAACGCTGTCTCTGATGGTGAATATGCTGTCGAGACTATTTCCCGGCGAACTAGGGGGTCAAGGCCGATGTCGGCAGGCGAGACGGGCGGCGGAGCACAGGTCAAGTCCGCGGTGCGGACGGTTGAATTGCTCGAGTACTTCGCCGGACGCCCCGGCATGCACTCCCTGGCCGCCGTGCAGGAGGCCGTCGGGTATCCCAAGTCCAGCCTCTACATGCTGCTGCGCACGCTGGTCGAGCTCGGCTGGGTCGAGACCGACGCCACGGGCACGCGGTACGGCATCGGGGTACGGGCGCTGCTCGTCGGTACGTCGTACATCGACGGCGACGAGGTCGTCGCGGCGGCGCGGCCGACGCTGGACCGCCTCTCCGACGACACGACGGAGACCATCCACCTGGCCCGCCTCGACGGCACGAACGTCGTCTACCTCGCCACCCGCCAGTCCCAGCACTATCTGCGCCCCTTCACCCGCGTGGGGCGCCGGCTGCCCGCCCACTCCACGTCCCTCGGCAAGGCGCTCCTTGCGACCCACACCGACGAGCAGGTACGCAAGCTGCTGCCGGAGACGCTGCCCGCGCTGACCGAGCACACCATCACCGACCGGGAGAAGCTCATCGAGGAGCTGCACCAGGTACGGGAGCAGGGGTTCGCGGTGGACCGCGAGGAGAACACGCTGGGGCTGCGCTGCTTCGGCGTGGCCATCCCCTACCGGACGCCCGCGCGGGACGCGATCAGCTGCTCGGTGCCGGTGGCGCGGCTGACACCGGCGCACGAACAGATGGTGAAGGACGCGCTGTTCGACGCGCGCGACCGACTGACGCTCGCCACCCGGAGGCTCTGACATGTCCGCCCCGTCCCGTCCGTCCCCCGTCGAGGTCGAGCTCCGCGAGGTCCACGACAGTGACCTGCCGGTGTTCTTCCGGCAGACGAACGATCCCGAGTCCGCGCGGATGGCCGCCTTCACGGCCAAGGACCCGACCGACCGGGACGCCTTCGACGCCCACTGGAAGCGGGTGCTCGCCTCGTCCGCCGTGAACCGCACGATCCTCGTCGACGGGGATGTCGTCGGCAGCGCGGCGGTGTACGGGCCGCCCGAGGAGCGCGAGGTGACGTACTGGATCGATCGCGCGTACTGGGGACGGGGGATCGCCACGGCCGCGTTGCGGGCGCTGCTCGTCGTGGTGCCGGAGCGGCCGGTGTACGCGCGGGCGGCGGCGGACAACGCCGGGTCGTTGCGGGTGCTGGAGAAGTGCGGGTTCGTTGCCACTGGGCGGGATCGGGGGTTCGCGAACGCGCGGGGCGTGGAGATCGAGGAGGTCGTTCTCACGCTTCGGGAGTGACGGGGAGGTGCGTCGTGGCTGGTTGCGCCGTTCCCCGCGCCCCTGACAGCAAAAGACTGCGCCGTTCCCCGCGCCCCTAGGGGGCTGCGCCCCCTGGAAGCAAAGGATTGCGCCGTTCCCCGCGCCCCTGGAAGGTTGCGGTTTATGAAGCGTCGATGAGAAAACGGGGCGAAGGGAACCTTCGGGAGGTTGTTGGGCGTCCTTCTGGGCGGGATGAACAAAACGATCAGGCGCGCCTCCGTCTTCACTCTGCTGCTCGTGCTCGCTCTGCTGGTCAGAGCGACCTGGGTGCAGTTCTACGAGGGCCGGGCGCTCGCAGAGGACAAGGACAACCGTCGGAACGCGATCGAGCAGTACGCGTATCCGCTCGGGAACATCATCGTGGGCGGCGACGCGGTCACCGGTTCCGCGCGGACGTCAGGCGGCGACCTCAAGTACAAGCGCACGTACACCGACGGCAGTCTCTACTCGGCCGTCACCGGGTTCAGCTCGCAGGTGTTCGGGGCCACGCAGCTGGAGGGCGTCTACCAGCAGCTGCTCGACGGCACGGACAACCGGTTGAAGAACCCCCTCGACACGGTCACCGGCAAGCGTTCCGACCCGGGCGATGTGATCACCACCATCGACCCGGACGTACAGAAGGCCGCCTACAAGGCGCTCGGTGACAAAAAGGGCGCGGCCGTGGCGATCGACCCGGGGACCGGCAGGATCCTCGGTGTCGTGTCCACCCCGTCCTACGACCCCTCGGTGCTCAGCGCGGGCGACTCCGACGCCTGGAACAAGCTCACCAAGGACGCCGAGAAGCCCATGACGAACCGGGCGCTGCGCCAGCCGCTGCCGCCGGGCTCGACGTTCAAGCTGGTCGTCGCGGCCGCCGCGCTGGAGGACGGCCTGTACTCCTCGGTGGACGAGAAGACGGACAGCGAGAACCCGTACACGCTGCCGGGCACGACGACGGTCCTGGCGAACGAGAGCAAGTCGGCGCCCTGTGAGAACGCGACGATCCGGGTCGCGCTCCAGTACTCGTGCAACAACGTCTTCGCGAAGATGGCCGTCGACCTCGGCCAGGACAAGGTGAAGGAGATGGCCGAGAAGTTCGGCTTCAACGACACCTCGCAGGACGTGCCCGTGCGGGCGTACACGAGTGTGTACCCGTCGGACATGGACAAGTCGTCCACGGCCCTGACGGGTATCGGGCAGTTCGACGTGACCGCGACGCCGTTGCAGATGGCCATGGTGTCGGCCGCCATTGCCAACGGCGGGAAGCTGGTTTCGCCGCACATGGTGTCGCAGATCAGCGACGCGAACGGCGATGTGCTGGAGAACTACGACGACGATACGGAGAGCAAGGAGATCGTCGGTTCGTCCACCGCCGAGCAGCTTCAGTCGGCGATGCGGACGGTCGTCGAGGAGGGTACGGGGACGAACGCGCGGATCGACGGGGCGACGGTGGGGGGCAAGACCGGTACGGCTCAGCACGGCGAGAACAACAGCAAGACTCCGTATGCGTGGTTCACGTCGTACGCCAAGTCCGACTCCTCCGACAAGGAGGTCGCTGTCGCGGTGGTGGTGGAGCAGTCGGATGCTGCGCGGTCCGAGGTGAGCGGTAACGGACTGGCTGCGCCGGTCGCGGAGGCGATGATGCGGGCCGCGCTCGACGGGTGACCCCAGCGGGGGGGGCAGTCGGCTGCGGGCCGGTGGGGGCGCTCGCGCCGTTCCCCGCGCCCCTGAAAGCCAAAAGATTGCGCCGTTCCCCGCGCCCCCGAAGGGGCGCGGGTGAGCGCTACTTCACGTTCAGGATCTGTTCGATCGGGTCTATTGCGAAGTAGATCAGGAACAGCGCCGACGTTCCCCACAGCAGCCAGTGGACCTCCTTCGCCCGGCCCAGCACCGTCTTGATGAGGACGTAGGACACGAACCCCGCCCCGATGCCGTTCGTGATCGAGTACGTGAACGGCATCACCGCGATCGTCAGGAACGCGGGGATGGCGATCTCGTACTTGTCCCAGTCGATGTGCTTGACCTGCGTCATCATCAGGAACCCGACCGCCACGAGCGCCGGCGCCGCCGCCTGCATCGGCACGATCGTCAGCAGCGGGGTCAGGAAGAGCGCGCAGGCGAACAGCCCGCCCGTGACGAGGTTCGCGAACCCCGTACGGGCCCCCTCGCCGACCCCCGCCGCCGACTCGATGTACGACGTGGCGGAGGACGCGGAGGACGCGCCGCCCGCGACCGCCGCGGCGCCGTCGATGAGCAGGACGCGGCCCAGGTTCGGCACCTTGCCGTCCTCGTCCAGCAGTCCGGCCTCGGCGCTGACGCCGACGACGGTGCCCATGGTGTCGAAGAAGTCCGACAGGATCAGCGTGAAGACCAGCAGCACCACGGTGATCACGCTGACCTCGCCGAACGCGCCGAACAGGCTGAAGTCGCCGAGCAGTCCGAAGTCGGGCGAGGCCACCACGTCGTCGGGCACCTGGGGCGTGGTCAGGCCCCAGCTCTTCACGTCCGCGATCTCGTTGACGACGATCGCGACGGCCGTCATGGTCACGATGCTGATCAGGATCGCGCCCTTGACCTTGCGGGCGAGCAGCCCGATGGTCAGCAGCACCCCGACGCAGAAGACCAGGATCGGCCAGCCGGTCAGCGCGCCCGTGGCGCCCAGCTGCACCGGCACGGTGGTGTTGGCCGCGTCGGGTATGCGGCTGACGAATCCGGCGTCGACGAAGCCGATGAACGCGATGAACAGCCCGATGCCGACACTGATCGCCTGCTTGAGCGGCTGCGGGATCGCGTACATGACGGCCTCGCGCAGCCCCGTCACCACCAGTACGCAGATCAGCAGGCCTTCGAGGACGATGAGGCCCATCGCGTCGTCCCAGCTCATCAGCGGGGCGATCTGGAAGGCGACGACGGCGTTGAGGCCGAGGCCCGCGGCGAGCGCGAGCGGCAGGTTGCCGCCGACGCCCATGATGATCGTCATCACCGCGGCCACCAGGGCGGTGGCGGTGACCAGTTGGACGCTGTCGAGCTGGTCACCGAACTTGTCCTTGGCGCTGCCGAGGATGATGGGATTCAGGACAAGGATGTAGGCCATCGTGAAGAACGTGGCGAAGCCGCCGCGCACTTCCCGGCCGACGGTGGAGCCCCGGGCGGAGATCTTGAAGAACCGGTCGACGCTGTTGGCCGGCGGCGGTCCGGCGGCGGGCCGGTCCTCCACCTGCTGCGTTTCGGGCATGGCGGCTGCTCCTCGTTACCTGCGTGCCTGGTGTGCGGATGCTGGCTGGATTGTTCCCGCGTTGAACCAGTTTCAGGTTTTCATCGTGTTACAGAATGAACCGACAGGGAGAGGTCGCCCGTGGGCACTGTCGTCGACGACGCCGCCTCCGTGGAGTTCCATGACTTCTTCGAGCGGCACTACTCCGAACTGGCCCGGCTGGCCCATCTGTTGACGGGCGAGTCCGACGCGGCCGACGATCTCGCGGCGGACGCGCTGCTCGCGCTGTGGCACCGCTGGGACCGCGTGCGCGCCGCGGACCACCCGGTGGCGTACGCACGCGGTGTGGTCGCCAACATGGCGCGCAGCCGGATCCGCAGCGCGGTACGCGAACGAAGACGGATCACTCTGTTCTGGTCGCAGCGCGAGGACAGGACCGAGAACCCCGACGTACCCGGCATGGTGGACGTCCAGGAGGCGCTGCGCAGGCTGCCGTTCCGCAAGCGGGCGTGTGTGGTCCTGCGCCATTCCTTCGACCTCTCGGAGAAGGACACCGCGCTCGCCCTCGGTGTCTCGGTGGGTACGGTGAAGAGCCAGACGTCGAAGGGGATGGCGGAGCTGCAGCGGCTGCTGGGGTCGCGGGACGCCCCGCGGCGGATGCACGCGGCGGCGCTGCGTGCCGGGGGCACCGGGGGGATCGCCGGGGGGAGGGGGCGATGAGGGACGTGCACGACGAACCGGACGACGAACTGCGCGCCCGGCTGCGGGACTCGGCGCAGTCGTACGAGCCCGATCGCGCCCGCATCCTGGCCCGCGTCGAACGCGGTATGGCCGGTGCGGGGAGCACGCCGGATCCCGCCCCGCGGCCGACCGCCCTCGGCTGGTTCCGTGTCGTCGGCGCCACGGCGGCGGTCGCGGGTGTGCTCGCGGTCGGGGGTTACGCCGTCGCGTCGGCGCTGAGGGACGAGGCGCCGAACGACCAGACGGTGGCGGTCACCCCCAGTCCGGCCCCCTCGCCGGAGCCCGAGCAGGAGGCGTCGAGCCGCGCCCCGCAGCCGCCGGAGCGTTCGAGCCCTCCGGCCTCCCCCACCGCCGGAAACGGTGCCGGTACCGAGGACGGCCCGCTGTGGTCGGACGGGTCGGTCGACCCGCACAGCAACGAGTTCTGGGCGCAGAGCAATGTGACGGTGAAGACGGAGAAGCAACTCACCGCGCTGAGTGTGGTGTTGAAGGTCAGACAGACCGGCGGGGTCACCTCGGCGGGTTCCTGGCGCTCCGCCCCCGAGGACGACTTCACGGTGTCCGTCGCCGAGCGGGACGGCTTCCTCACCTACACGTGGACGCTCAAGCAGGGCCGTACGGTGTGGCCGGGCGAGTGGGTGTTCGCGGGCCAGTACGACCACGACCGCGGTGGCCGCGACGCCGGGGACGACACGTACACGGCCGGCGCCCGGGCCGACGGCCAGGAACTGGCCGTGGCGGGCGACTTCGCACGCGGCGGCTCGTAGGGCCGGGTTGCGTCGAAAAGAATTCCGGCGCGCGGCAACCCCTGCCGTCCGGGTGGCGACCAGGAGACGCAAGATCTCTCCCCACCTGAAGGAACCGGGACATGACCTCACGCGTGGAACCCCGTGCACGTCACCGCCGCAGGACCGACCGCAAGCGTGCCCTCGTCGGTGGCGCGTCCGCGGTCGCCCTGACGGGAGCCGCGATCTTCACCAGTACGACGATGTCGACGGCGAGCGCCGCCACCACCTGGCCGACCGCCACCGGCAGCGAGGCCGTCTCCTCGACGATCGCCGTCTCGGGCACCCGGGACGGGGGCTACAAGCGCTACTACGGCAGCGGCGAGCTGGCCGGTGACGGTCAGGAGGAGGGCCAGGACCCGATCTTCCAGCTCGCCGACGGAGCGACGCTGAAGAACGTCATCATCGGCGCGCCCGGTGCCGACGGCGTCCACTGCCAGGGCAGTTGCACGCTGCAGAACGTCTGGTGGGAGGACGTCGGCGAGGACGCCGCGACCTTCAAGGGCGGCAACTCCGCCGTCTACACCGTGTACGGCGGCGGCGCGAAGAAGGCCGCGGACAAGGTGTTCCAGCACAACGGCGGCGGCAAGCTCGTCGTCTCCAAGTTCGCGGTCCAGGACTTCAAGACGCTGTACCGCTCCTGCGGCAACTGCTCGACGCAGTACAAGCGCACCTCGATCTTCAACACCGTCGAGGTGACCGCGCCGGGCTCGCGGCTGGTCGGCATCAACACCAACTACGGCGACACCGCGGCCCTGCGGAACATCACGGTCGTCGGCGACAGCGGCAAGAAGATCGTGCCGTGCCAGAAGTACATCGGCAACAACACGGGCGCCGAGCCGACGACGAACGGTTCGGGCCCGGACGGAACCTACTGCGACTACACGGCATCTGACATCACGTATCAGTAGGAGCCACCCGGATCTGCTGGCCTGAGCCCCCCCTCGGCCAGTCAGAGCGACGCCCCTCACCGGTGACGACCGGCGAGGGGCGTTCGCACACCCGCTCAGTCCATGGTCGCGCCGATCGTGGTGCTGCCCGTGGTCAGGAAGGTGGTCACGGGCAGCGAGCCGTTCGACTGACGGGAGTTGTACGTCGTCGAGGCGTCCGTGGAGCGGAACGCGGGCGTCGAGACGCCGGAGTCCCAGTTGTTGCCGGCCGAGACCACCGAGCCGCCCTTGCTGACAGCGGTCCCGTTGCCCACGGCCAGGTTCTTGCCGAGCCTGGCCGCGCCGGTGGCGAAGTAGTAGCCGTACTTGACGTTGGCGTAGGCGGTGGTGCGGTTGATGACGATGGCGCCCTTGTTGCTGTTCTCGGTGAAGCCGCTGCCCGCGTTGTCCCAGGCCGCCGAGTTGTTGACGACGTGGGCCACCACCTCGCCGTCGCCGCCGAGTTTGTAGCCGTTGCCGTCGCCCGCGAACGCCGAGTCCGACCAGCGGTTCTTGCCGTTGCCCATGGCCCAGGTGTGCTCGACGGTGACCGGGGACGAGAACGACCAGAAGTCGAGCCCGTCGTCCGCGTTGTTGTAGAGACGCGCCCCGGTGATGAGGTTGCCGCTGCCGGAACCGAACTTCACGGCGATGCCGTCCGCGTTCTCCCCGTGGGTGGCGGCGTCGTAGTGGCCGTAGGAGTCGATGTTCCGGACGGTGTTGTTGGTGGTGCTGTCGCCGGTGAGCGTGAACCCGGAGTCGCCGCCGTTGATCGTCTTGATGTTCTCCCAGACCGTCGAGGCGCACGACTGGCAGACGACCGCGCTGTCGGGCGAGTTCTGGAAGGTGATGCCCGAGACGGTCCAGTAGTCGGCGGTGAGCTTGAAGATCCAGTCCCCGTCGGGGAGGTTCGAGCCGTCGATCTTCACGGTCTCGGAGCCGTAGGGCTGCAGGTGGATGCGGCTGGAGGAGTTGCCGTTGGCGGTCGACTGGAGGGTCGCCGTCGGGTAGTAGGTGCCGGCGCGCACCTGGATGACCGTACCGGCGGTGGCGTTCTTGATGGCGTTGGTCAGGTCGGTGGTGGTGCTGACGACCACGGTGGCGGCCTGGGCCTGCGTGGGGACCACGGCGAGTCCGGCACCGAGGGCGAGGGCCGCGGTCAGGGAGAGAGCGGTACGACGGGGCATGGTGGGGGGGACCTTTCGTCGAACGGCGGGTGAGGGGGGGCGGTACGGGCGGTGCCGGTGGTGTGGGGGCGAGCCGGTCAGAGGACGGCGTCGAGCCAGGTGAAGACCTCGTCCTGCTGGGGCGCGGTGAAAACATGGCCCAGTTCGGGCCAGACCTTGGTGTGCAGCTGCTCCCCGGCGTGCCGTGCACGCCAGACGGCGCGCAGCTTCTCGTACGCGACCCGGACCCCTTCCGCGGGGAACAGGGAGTCCTGGGCGCCGTGGAAGAAGAGCATCGGCCTGGGCGCGGCGATGCTCGCCACGTCGGGGAAGTCGAGGTGACGGGCGAGCCCGGGATGGAGCATGTAGTACGAGGACTGGCCGCGCAGGATGTTGTTGCCGGGCACCATGACCTCCTTCAGCCCGGTCATCCAGCACACGCTCGCCGCGGCCGCGATGTCGTCGCTGAGGGCGGCCGTCTGCCAGGCGCGGAAGGCGCCCATGGAGAACCCGACGGCCGCGACCCGGCGCCGGTCCACCCGGTCGAGACCGGCCAGGAAGCCGGCCGCGCGCACGTCCTCGCGGGCCATGAGCCCGGCGAGCGAGGACCCCAGGTTGAAGAAGTTGCTCGCCAGGGCCTGCTGCTGCTCGTACGTGGTCGGCCCGCGGTCGCCCCAGCCGAGCGCGTCCAGGGCGAGGACCACATAGCCGCGCCGGGCCAGTTCGTCACCGACGAACCGTCCGCCGAAGTAGCGGTCCGCCCAGGCCTGCGCCGAGGCCAGCCGTGTGTCGTCGTCCCAGGGCCGGACCAGCTTCTCCTTCCCTATGTCGAACTTGGCGCCGTGGTCGTGGAGCAGGAGGACGGCGGGGAAGGGTCCTGTGCCGTGCGGAGTGAGCAGGGAGCCGCGGACGCGCTCGTACCGGGTGAGGGAGAGCGTCACCGACTCCCGCGTGTACCCGTCGGCCGCCGACTGCGCCCCGTACTCGGGCTCGTAGGGGGTGCGGTCCCGGTCGACGCACAGGTGCTCCTCGACCTTCGAGCGGGCGGTGCGCCGCCAGGCCCTGAAGTCCCGGACCGGGGAGGTGCCGTAGGCGAGCGGGAAGCGCAGCTCGTCCTTGAGGAGGGGGTGGAAGTCGGGGAGGTTGCCGTCGACGATGCCCGTCACGTGTGCGGCATGGGCGGCGTGGGCCGGGGACGCTGCGGCTCCGGCTCCGGCGACACCCAGCAGCGCCGCCGCGCCCGCGCCGGCGCCTGTCACGAACGACCGCCGGCCCAGGGGCGATCGCTCAGTACCGCTGCTCATACGGCCTCCAGTCACCGAGGTAGGTCCTGCGGGTGTGCGAGGCGGCTTCCGCCGCCGTGAGCAGGGGCCGGTTCTCCGGCACGGAAACCACCGCGCCCGGACCGGAGTTGGCGTACTCCCGAAAGCGCATGGTCTGCCACGGATACGCCTCGCGCATGTCGATGTACGGCGCCACCGCGTCGATGCCCGGCCCGAGCCAGGTGTGCCTCACCACGAGCGACGGCCAGGCGGTCGTCTCGTAGGACGGCACCCACGGCCGGGCGAGCTTGTACGCGCCGTCCTCGGCGCCGGAGGTGACGCGGCACCGCACGGCGAGGAAGCCGTACGGATTCGCGCGGGCCGTGGCGGGGGCGAACACCATGCCCTCCGGCCGGAAACCCACGTCCCGGTCGAGCGTGTGGAGGCGGCAGCCGTCGAAGACCGCACGCCCCCGCCCGAAGACGAAGTCCACGTCCCCTTCGATGTGACAGTCGCGGTAGTACTGCCGGTCGAAGGAGTCCAGTGCGGTGGTGTCCGCGAACAGGGTGTCCTGGTGGGCCAGGAACCGGACCCGCTCGAAGCGCGACCGGTCCCCCGTGACGTACGCGGCGACCGCCTGGGTCCCGGTGATCTCCGGATGGTCGGCGCGCAGCCAGTCGTTGGCGATCGTCAGCCCCCGCACGGTCAGGCCGGGCGCCGCCGAGGTGAAGGTGGCGGAGCCCGCGGTGCCGTAGGTGCCGGAGCCGTCCGGCTTCGGCGTCCCGTTGGCGCGGTCGTACACGATGACCGTGTCCCGTGGGTCGCGGGTGGCCCCGAGAAGCGTCAAGTCCCGAGCACCTGCGGGAATGTTGACGACTTCGCGATAGGTGCCCGGATGCACGACGATCGTCCGGCCGTGTCCGTCGGCGGCTGCGGCGACCGCGTCGACGGCCGCCTGGACGGAGTCACCCGGGCGGACGTGCAGCACCCGGCGGCGCGGCCGGGCCGAGGCGGCGGCCGGGGAGGCACCGGCCGCCACGAGAGCACCGACGGCACCGGTGATCAGGGTGCGCCGACGCATCTCAGCACTCCTCCCGGGACCAGGGAGCCCAGTCACCGAGGTACGTCCGCGGGGTGTGCGAGGCGGCCTCGGCGCGGGTGAGCTGGGGCCGGTTCGCGGGGACGGTGATCTCGGCGCCCGGACCGCTGTTGCGGTACTCGGCGAACCGCTGGCTCTGCCACGGATAGGTGGCCGACATGTTGGTGTACGGCTCCACCGCGTCGATCCCGGCACCGAGGCGGGTCTCGCGCACGGTCAGCATGGGCCGGGCGGTGGGGTCGGACCCGGGCACCCAGGGCCGGGCCAACTTGTAGAAGGCGTCCGGGGCTTCGCTCGTCACGCGCGAGTCGGTCACCAGGTATCCGCGCGGGTTGGCGACGGCGGTCGAGGGCGCGAAGACGAAGCCGTACGGGGCCCCGGCGAGGTCGGTCCGCTCCAGGGTGCGGAAGTGGCAGTGCGCGAACACGGCGGTGGCCCGCCCGAACACGAAGTCCACGTCCCCCTCGACGTAACAGTGCGCGAAGTACTGGCGGGCGAAGGCGGTGAGCGCGAGGGAGTCGGCGTACAGCGTGTCCTGGTGGCCGAGGAACCGGCAGCGCAGGAACGCCGACCGGTCGCCCTGCACCTTGATGGCGACGGCCTGCGTGCCGGTGATCTCGGGATGGTCGGCGCGCAGCCAGTCGTTGGCGAAGGTGATGTCCCGGGCGGTGAACCCGTCGGCCTGCACGGTCGTGGTGGCCGAGCCGGTCGTGCCGTAGGGGCCGGAGCCGTCGGGTTTCTGCGTGCCGTTGGCGTTGTCGTAGACGATCACGACGTCACGCGCGTCCTCGGAGGCCCCGAGCCAGGTCAGCTCCGTACGGGCGGCGCTGACGGCGACCGTCTCGCGGTACGTTCCCGGGGCGATGACCAGGGTGTGTCCGCTGCCGTTCGCGGCGGTCACGGCGGCCTGGACGGTGGTGTGGTCGCCGAGGCCGCCGGGATGGACGTACAGGGTCCGCTCGTCGAGCCGGGTCGCCGGCGAACCGTACCGCCCGAAGGGGTGCCGGCCGTGCGCGTGGGCCCTCCCGCCGGCCCCCAGGGCGAGCGCGGCCCCGACGCCGGCGACGACGAAGGCTCGTCTGCTCGCCCCTCTCCGCAGGGTCATGATCAGCAGACCTTTCCGGCGCCCGCGCGGCCGTCGACGATGCCGGGCACGGCACGCGGTGAGTCGACCTTCGTCCGCAGGGTGGGTGTCCATCCGGCGCCGGACTGGAGGGTCTCGGCGGGGATCTCGGCGTTGTGGACGGCGATGAGGTCGGTCTTGCGGCCGTTGACGTAGTTGTTCTCGGCGGTGAGCGGCGCCTCGCTCCACTTCTTCAGGGTCTTGGCGGCGCTGACCCCGGCGGGCAGCGAGAACGCGTTGTCGGAGGCGTACAGCTGCGAGGAGATCCCGATGCCGAAGGTGTAGCCGTACGGCTGTCCCTCCCGCACCACGAAGTGGTTGTTGTACGAGTCGACCTGGCCGAAGCGGACCCGCGGTGCCCGCTCGACGACGCCCTCGAACTTGTTGTGGTGGAGCGTGACCTTGAGCTTGCCGGCGTCGGTCGCTCCGGCGCTGTCGCTGTTGCCGATGAGCATGGTCTTGTCGTGGTCCTCGACCGAGTTCCAGGACACCGTCACGTAGTTGGCGCCGCGCACGATGTCGAGCAGGCCGTCGTGCTGCTGGTAGGTCTGGCCGAAGTACGTGGGCAGGGTGCTGTCCGGGTAACGGCCGTCGGTCAGGGTGTTGTTGGCGACCCACACATGGGTGGAGCCATACACGACAACCGCGTCGTACTCGGAGTTCCAGGCACCGGTGGCCGTGTCGGTCGGGTCCCACTGCGGGAAGCAGTCCAGCGGGGCCTCGATGGTGAGGTTGCGCAGGATGACGTTGTCGACGCCCTTGATCTGCAGGCTGCCGCCTCTGATGCCGGCGCCCTTGCCGACGCCGACGATGGTGGTGTTGGCGGGGACGTTCACCTTGATGGCGGTGTCCTGGTTGGCGGCGGAGGCGGCCCGCAGCCCCTCGGGGCTGTCGGCGGGCTCCCCGGACAGGTCGGTGTCCAGGCCCCAGTTCTCGGGCGAGTACTTCTCCAGATAGGCGTCGAAGTCGTACCCGGGGGCCGCGAACGACGCACACCCCTCGGCGACCGGGTCGATGACCCCCTTGACCCTGACGATCTTCGGCGCGTCCCCGCCGGCCTTCAGCGCGGCCTTGAACGCGTCCCAGGTGGTGACGGTGTAGACGTGCGAGGCGTCGGCCGCGGCCCCGCCCTTGGTCCCGGCCCCCTCGGACCCCCACCCGTCCCCGACGGGAAGGGCCTCCCGCCCGAGATCCCGCCCGTGGGCGACCTGGGCCACCTGACCGACCTGGGCATGAGCGACGGTCCCGCCCACCCCGAGAGCGAGTGCGGTACACCCGACGAGCGCGGTAATGCCATGCACATGCCACACAGAAGAACGCATAACGACGGTTCCTTCCAAACAGAGAATGGGACAACTCACCCAGGGCCGCGGGGAACGGCGCAGCCTGTCGCCGTCCAGGGGCGCGGGGAACGGCGCAGTCTTTTGTCTTTTAGGGGCGCGGGGAACGGCGCAATCTTTGCGTCTTCAAGAGCGCGGGGAACGCCGCAACCAGCCACAACGCACCGGCAGACGCTCAGGCCTCAGGCCTCAGGCCTCAGGCCTCAGGCCTCAGGCCTCAGGCCTCAGGCCAAGTGATCCACGACTCCGGAATCACCTCACCCAACCGCCGAACATCCCGCGCCCCGATCACCCGGCGCCGGGACAACTCCCCCGCCACCATCCGGGCCACGGCAACCGCCCCGGGCGGATTGAAATGCGTGTTGTCCTGTTCGACATCGGTCCAGTTGAAGTACTTCTTCGTCTCCTCGACCCCCAGCTCCTGCCAGCGGGCGATCGACAGCGCCTGAACGTCGAGGAGAGCCACCCCCTCCTCCTCGGCGAGGCCCCGCATGGCCGCCGGATAGTCGCCGTGGGTCGCCACGGCATTCCCGTCGGTGTCGAACTTCCGCCGCTCCACGGACGTGGCGAGCACGGGCCGCACCCCCCGCGCCCGCGCCCCGTCGACGTACTGCCGGAGATAGTCCTGGTACGTCGTCCACGGCTCGGTGTACCGCGCGGGATCGGCGCTCTTGGAGTCGTTGTGCCCGAACTGGACGAGCAGCAGATCGCCTGGCCGGACCGCGGCGAGAATGACGTCGAGGCGCCCTTCGTCGATGAAGCTCTTCGAACTCCGCCCGTTCACGGCATGGTTGGCGACGACCAGGCCGTCCCGCAGGAAGAACGGCAGCGCCATCCCCCACCCGGTCTCGGGCGCGGCATCGGCGTACTTCTGAGCGGCGGTGGAGTCACCGGCGATGAAGAGCGTCCGGCCACGATGCCGCCCCTGCGAGGCGGCGACAGCGGGCCCGGTCCCGCCGACGGCAAGCGGAACAGCGGCAAGCGCAGCGGTGGTGACCTGTCTACGACTAAGGCTCACAACAATATGCCTTTCGCTTCTCAGGGACACGGGTCTTATGGGTCGCGGGGAACGACGCAGTCTTTCGCCCTTCAGGGGCGCGGGGAACGGCGCAGTCTTTTGTCTTTAGGGGCGCGGGGAACGGCGCAATCTTTACGCTTAAAGGGGCGCGGGGAACTGCGCGACCAGCCACAACGGCCCCGCAGTCACCCACAACCCCAACCAGCGGCCGGCGCTACCCCTTCTGCTCGTTCCACTCCGTCTGAGCCTCATTGAGCTGATCGGCCAACGTGTCCAGGAATTCCTTCTCGCTCAACGACCCGTTCAGCACCTTCTGGAAAGCCGGCTCATTGTCCGTCTTCGAGATGGTGTTCCAGTCGGGCAGGTAGTACGGCAGCTGAACGATCGTCGTGGAACCGTCGGTCAGCGCCTCGGCCGCCAACTTCGTCGGCTCGGCCTCGGAGACCCACGCGTCCTTCGCCGCGTCGGTGTTCGACGGCACCTGCCCCGCGGACTCGTTGAACTTGGAGTTCTGCGCCTTCGCCGTGGCGAACTCGATGAACTTCCACGCCGCGTCCTTGTTCTTGGACGTCTTGAAGATGCCCAGCCCGTCCACGGGGTTGGACACCTGAACCCGCTTGCCCCCGGGCCCGACCGGCTGCGGAATACCGCGGAACTTCTCCGCGCCCAGCGCCTTCACATGGTCCTGGTAGGAGCCCAGGTTGTGGTTGAGCATGCCGATCGTGCCGGAGTCCCACTGCGCGACCATCTTGGTGAAGTCGTTGTTGAGGTCGGCGGCCGGGGTGACCTTCTTGAAGAGGCCTGTGTACTTCTCCAGCGCCGCCACGTTCTTCGGGTCGTTGACCGTGGTCTTCTCGTTGCCCGAGTCCCAGAACGAGGTGATGCCGGACTGCCCGTACATCGCGTCGAGCGCCTGGGCGATGGAACCGGCGCCACCGCGGATGGTGTAACCGAAGGCGTTCTTGTCCTTGTCGGTGAGCTTGTCGGCGGCCTCGTAGAACTTGTCCCAGGTGGTCGGCGCGTCCAGGCCGGCGCTCTTGAACAGGTCGGTGCGGTAGTAGAGCACGCCGTTGTTGGCGGAGGTGGGCACCGAGTACAGGGTGCTGTCGTCGGCACCGCCGCCGCCCGCGGCCTTGAGCGACTTGACCATGTCCTCGTTGAGCTTGCCGTTCAGGGAGGACTTGCCGAGGCGGTCGTCCAGCGGCTCCAGCGCGTTCTGCGCGGCGAAGCCCGCGAGCATCGCCGCGCCGACACCGCCGACGTCCGGCAGCCCCTTGGCCTGGATGGAGGTGTCGACCTTGGACTGGTACTCGGTGGCGGCGATCGGGACGTACTTGACGTCGATGTCCGGGTTCGCCTTCTCGAAGTCGGCGATGATCTCCTTCCAGATGTCGGTGCGGACACCGCCGTTGTTGTCCCAGAAGGTGATCTCGCCCTTGCCACTGCCCTCGGCGCCCTTGTCGCCGGACGAACCGCTGCCGTCGTCACCGCAGGCGGTGGCGGTCAGCGCGAGGACGGCGCTCACGGCGACGGCGGCGGCGGAGCGGCGCGCTCCTCTACTGCTGCTGCGAATGCTGCTCTTCATGATCGGCTCTCTTCTTCTGGATCCAACGAGGGTTGTGTCGCTGTGGAGTGGTGACCGAGCTTCTTCTGCGGCCCGGAGAACCTGGACACGAGCGCGGGGACGGCCGCCGCGGGGTCGGGCCGGTAGTCGTAGAAGTCCTGCGGCTCGAAGGCCGCGCCCCATGCCTCGTGCCGGCCGGTGGTGTCCTTGAGGATCGACCCGCGCTGCACCAACTCGGCCGTCGCGTCGGCCTGGTAGGGGTGCTGGACGCCGTCGTAGTAACTGTTCTCGATGACCATCTTCGTCAGACCGCGGGACCAGTTGCCGTAGGTCCACACCGGGTCGCCGGGGTCCGCCTGCGCGGTCAGGTAGTTGTTGTAGAGGTGCGCGTAGGCGCAGTTGTCGGCGGACGGGTTGCGCTGCTTCGTCCCGCGGAACCAGTTGTGGTCGATGGTGATCTGCGTCCGCACGTTCGGCGTCCAGCCGATGCCGAAGGTCTTGTTGTTGTCCTCGAAGCGGTTGTAGGAGACGGTGACGTACTCGCTGTCCTTGCGGACGTCGAGCTGTCCGTCGCAGATCCGCGAGAAGCGGTTGTGGTCGATCCAGACGTGGTGGGCGGTGTCCAGCTGGATGCCGTCGAAGTCGGTGTCCTTGCAGTCCCAGTCGCCCTCGACGTACGAGTCGCGGATCGTCAGGTTGCGGATGATCACGTTGTGGGTGCCGGGGGCGAGGTGCAGTTCGCCCTGGACGAGTTCCCCCGCCGTGCCGACGCCGATGAGGGTCTTGTCCGAGGCCACGGCGATGTTCGCGCCGAACGGCTCCGCCTTGATCGTCCCGGCCACCCGGATGACGTACGGCTCCTCGGCCGCCGCGTAGCGCTCCAGGTCGGCCTGGGTGGTCACGGTGACGACCTCGCCGCCGGCGCCTCCGGTCGTACCGCCTTCGAGCGAGGCGAACCCGTGCGCGGTGTCGGCGGACCCCGCCGGAGCCCTCCCGGGGGCCGCCTCGGCCGGTGCCAGGGCCCCCAGCCCCAGTGCGGCCACGAGTGCGGCGACCGTGACCAGTACCCGGCCGGAACCGGGACCCAGCCTGGGCCCCGACATCGGTCCCGACCTCGGCCTCGGCCTCGGTCCTGGCTCCGGCCCCGGTCTCGGCAAGCGCTTGCTCCGGAAGTGTGTCATTGCGGCTCCCCACAGGCTTACATCGGTGATGACGTGGTGCGGTCAGACAGGTGACACAGTGCTGCGGCCGGCGGCGCCGCGGTCGGTCTCGCGGGCGGTGACGCGGAACCGCGTGAACGTGGCCGCCCCCGCGTGTCCCCCGCCGGACGGCGCGACCCCGAAGAGGCCGAGCAGGGCGCCGACCCAGCGCCAGGGGGTGGCCGCGAAGACCTGCCCCGAGGACTCCCAGCCGTCGCCGTCGCCGAGGTCGTACGAGAAGCGGCAGCGCGCCCCCGCTCCCACCTCGATCCGCAGCCGGACCCGTCCCCCGGGTGCCATCCGCGGATGCGCCGCGTCGCGCTCCCGCTCCGCGACCGAGTCGCCGAACCGGTGCACGAGGTGGACCGTCCCGTCGGCCCCCCGTTCGAGCCCGATCCAGCTGAACGCGTCGCCCAGTACGGCGAGTCCGGCCCGTGCGCCCGGCTCCTCGGCGTCGAGCCGCAGCTCGACCTCGACGGTGCACGGGGTGCCGGGCAGCCGCTGGGTGAGCACGTTCGCGAGCTTGCGCGGATCGTCCGCGTCCGCCGACCGTACGCAGCTCAGCCGCAGCCCGTCGCCGGAGTGCTGGGTCGCCCAGCCGTCCTGCGGGTTGGCGGTCCACTGCCACTGGCGTCCGAACCGCCCGCCGGGGAAGTCGTCGTCGGTGGCGGGCGCGGAGAGCGGCTGCCGCGGCAGGTCGGGCTTGCGGTGTACGGCCACGGGGGTGCCCTCGTCGCCGATGACCGGCCAGCCGTCCCGGCCCCAGCGCATCGGCTGGAGGTGGACGACCCTCCCGTACGCGCCCTTCTGCTGGAAGTGCGCGAACCAGTGCTCGCCGGACGGGGTGGACACCCAGCCGCCCTGGTGGGGGCCGTTGACGTCGGTGTCGCCCTGCTCCAGGACGACCCTCTCCTCGTACGGGCCGAAGAAGCCGCGCGAGCGGAAGGCGCCCTGCCAGCCGGTCTCTACCCCGCCCGCGGGGGCGAAGATCCAGAACCAGCCGTCGTGCCGGTACAGCTTCGGGCCTTCGAGGGTGAACCAGCCGGGGATGCGGTCGCCGTCCACGATCAGCTTGCCCTCGTCGAGCAGACCGGTGCCGTCGGGCCGCATGCGGTGGCCGGTGAGCCGGTTCTTGACGCCGGAGCGGGATCTGGCCCAGCCGTGCACGAGGTACGCCTCGCCGCTGTCCTCGTCCCACAGCGGGCAGGCGTCGATGAGTCCCTTGCCCGCCTTGATGAGGTGGGGGCGGGTCCAAGGGCCGCGTATCTCAGGTGCGTTGACCTGGAAGATGCCGTGGTCGGGGTCGCCCCAGAAGATCCAGAAGCGGTCGTCGTGGTGCCGTAACGAGGGTGCCCAGACCCCGCAGTCGTGCCGGGGCTTCCTGAAATCCCGTGCCGGTTCGAGGCGTTGGAGCGCGTGGCCGATCAGCGTCCAGTTGACCAGGTCGCGGGAGTGCAGCAGCGGCAGGCCCGGGGCCCGGCCGAAACTGGAGGCGGTGAGGTAGTAGTCGTCGCCGACGCGCAGGAGGTCCGGGTCGGACCAGTCGGCGTCCAGGACCGGGTTGCGGTACGTGCCGTCGCCGAGGTCGGCGGTGACGGCGGGCGCGTCCTGACCGCTGAGGGCCCTCTCCTGACCACTCAAGTCCTTCTCCTGACCTCGCAAGGGGTTGTCCTGGCCTCGCAACGGTGTGTCCTGGCCGTTCACGGGCTCACCGCCTTGCGGACGAGCGCCGCCGCCTCGGCCCGGTCGAGGCGGCCGTCGGCGACCACGGTGACGACCCGGCGTACGACGGTCTCCCCCGCCGGGACCGGCAGCCGCTCCTCGTGGGCCAGGGACGAGCCGACGCCCGGGTACTCGGCGCCGCGCACGAACCACGGGTCGCGCCGGGTGCGGTCCGTGGCCCCGGCGAACACCAGCGTCCAGCCGGTTCCCGCGAGCGCCACCCAGCCGGCGCGCGTGCCGTGCGCCGCGTCCTCGCCCTCGGTGTCCGCCGTGAACACGGCCGGCGGTTCGGCCTCCTTGCGGGCCCGCCAGAAGAAGCCGCCGTACGCCGCGCCGGGCCGGCCGTTGGTCGCCGGGCTGCCGATCGACAGGGGCCCGGAGGTGGTGTTGGTGAGCGAGAAGGTGAAGTCCAACGCCCAGGCGGTGTCGGTCAGTTCGGTCGCCGCGACCGTACGCCGTTCGCGCAGCAGCTCGGCTCCCCCGGCGACCCAGCGCAGCTCCTCCACGAAGCCGTCCGGGTCGCGCAGCTGGAACGCCGCGTGCCGCTGGGCGCCGTGGTTGTCCAGCTCGGTCGGCCCCTGGTCGCGTACGAAGGTGCGGCCGCCCCAGAAGTTGTGACCCTCGACGTCGGGAACGGCTACACCGACGCCGAGGTGATGGAGGTGGTCGGCGGGGCTGAGTTCGGTGACAGCCGTGCCGACCAGGGTGGTGACGGGATGGAGGTACGGACGCGGTGACAGGGTCGGCGCCAGTTCGGGCCGGGCGATGTAACGGCCGACCGGGCGGCCCGCGACGCGCAGGACCAGCGACTCGTTGTTCATCAGGTGCTCACCTCTTTCGACAGTGCCCACGAGGCGCCCAGCTCGGAGTAGAGGGCGAGGGTGTCGGCGGCGGCCGCGACGAGTCCGTCGACCCCGGGCACGACCCGGCGGTGCTCGTCGGCGTCGAGGTACCAGGCGCCGTCGGGCAGCGCGACCGGGTCGGGCGCCTGCCGGATCGCCTCGACGACCTTCATGAAGGCGCCGGTCTCGTCGGGGGTGACCAGCAACTCGGCCCGCCCTTCGAGATGTTCGACCAGGTTCTCCAGAAGGTCGGTCCTGCCGAGGCTGAGCTCCTGCGGGCCGTGCCCCGTGCGCTGCACGAGGACGCGGTCCTGCTTGTACCAGAAGGTGATGCGGCCGCTGGTGCCGTGCACGAGGACGTACGGCTCGTCGGGGTGTTCGGCGCACAGGGTCGCGGCGACGGTGATCCGGCTGCCGCGCGCGGTGGTGACGCGGACGCAGGAGGTGTCGTCGGACTCGATGTCGTTGGCGCGCAGCAGCTCGGTCTCGATGCCGGTGACGTCCTCGGCGCGGGTGGCGCCGTCGAGTGCGAGTGCGGTGGCCACGGCGTGGGCGAGGGGGTTCGTCAGGACGCCGTCGACGACGTCGGCCCCGTTCATCCGGCGCCGTCCCGCCCAGGGCGCGCGGCGGTAGTACTCCTCGGCGCGGCCCCAGGCCCCGGCCCCGCCGATGCCGTGCACGCTGCCGATCGTGCCCCGCGCGATCAGCTCCCGGATCGCGGGCACGGCGTGCGAGCCCATCGACTGGAAGCCGATCTGGCACACCACCCCGGCCGCCGCGACCCCGTCGGCCATCCGGCGGAACTCGGCGTACGACGGGGCCGGCGGCTTCTCCAGCAGGAGGTGTACGCCCCTGGCGGCGGCCGTCAGCGCCAGGTCGGTGTGGGTGGGGATCGGTGTGCAGATCACGGCGATCGCGGCGCCGGTGGAGTCCAGCAGTGCGCCGAAGTCGGCGGATTGCTCGGGGAGTTGCCCGGGTGTGAGGAAGCCGGCCAGTTCCTCGTCCGTGAGCGGGGTCAGTTCGCAGATGCCGGCGAGGCGGACCAGGCCCTTGTCCTGGAGGCGGCGGATGTTTTCCAGGTGCCAGCGGCCGTGCCCGCGGGCGCCCGCGAGGACGACGGGAAAGGGACATTCGAGGTCGCTCATCCCTTCACCGCCCCGGCGCTGAAGCCCGTGATCAGCCACTTCTGGATGAAGGCGAAGACGATCACGACGGGTACGGCCGCGATGATGCCGCCGGCGGCGAGCGCGCCGAGGTCGACGCTGTCGGCGCTCATCAGGCTGTTGAGGCCGACGGGGATCGTCTGCTTCTCCTGGTTGCTGAGGAACATCAGGGCGAACAGGAAGTGGTTCCAGGAGTGCACGAAGGCGAAGGAGCCGACCGCGATCAGTCCGGGCCTCAGCAGCGGCAGGACGACGACCCGGAAGCCGGTGAAGCGGTTGCAGCCGTCGACCCAGGCGGCCTCTTCGAGGGAGTACGGCACGTTCCGGATGAAGCCGCTGATGAGGATCATCGACAGCGGCAGCTGGAAGACGGTCTCGGCGATGATGACGCTGCCCAGCGAGTTGATCATCTGGAGTTCGGCGAAGATCTGGAACAGCGGCACCAGGAGCAGCGCGCCCGGTACGAACTGCGAGCAGAGCAGCGCCAGCATGAACGCGCGCTTGATCTTGAAGTCGAAGCGGGCCAGCGCGTAGCCGCCGGCCAGCGCGACCAGCGTGGTCATGAGGAGCGTGGCGAGGCCGACGTACACGCTGTTCTCGAAGTACGTGCCGAAGCTGCGGTCGTTCCACACCTTGTCGAAGTGCTCGAACGTCATCGGCCAGGGCACGAGCGAGGTCGAGCCGGTCGGCCTGAGCGCGAACAGCAGGATCCAGTAGAAGGGGACGAGGGTGAAGACGAGGTAGATGCCGAGCGGGAGGTAGATCTGCCAGCGCGGGGCCTCGTCCCAGGCGCGCCGATTCTTGCGGGGCCGCTGCGGCGGTTCGTCGGCCACCGGTGCGGACCGCTCGGCCGGGGTGATGGTGTCGATGTCCTTGGTGATCACTTGTCCCCACCCACTCCGAACTTGCTCAGCCGCAGATAGACCATCGAGCAGAACAGCAGGATCACGAACGCGACGGTGGTCAGGGCCGAGGCGTAGCCGAAGTTGTGCGCGTCGACGCTGGTGTTGGCGATGTACAGCGGGAGTGTCGTCGTCTCCCCCGCGGGTCCGCCGCCGGTGAGTGTGTAGAGCAGGTCGACGTTGTTGAACTCCCACACCGCGCGCAGCAGGGTGGAGAGGATGATCGCGTCCTTGAGGTGGGGCAGGGTGATGTGCAGGAACTGCCTCAGGCGGCTGGCGCCGTCGACCTCGGCGGCCTCGTACAGGTCCTTCGACACGGACTGGAGGTCGGCGAGGATGAGGATGGCGAAGAAGGGGACGCCGCGCCAGAGGTCCGCGACCACCGCCGCTGGGAAGACCGTCGAGGTGTCGGAGAGCCAGCTGGTGCCGTACTCCCCGATGCCCATGTCGGCGAGGTAACGGGTGATGCCCGTCTGGGAGTTGTAGAGCAGGACCCAGATCGCGGAGGTGAGCACGCCGGAGACGGCCCAGGGTGAGAAGACCATGGCGCGGCCGAGCGAGCGGCCCACGAAAGTCTGGTTGACGATCAGTGCGAGGGCGAGGCCGAACAGCAGCTGGAGCCCGACCTCCACGACGACCCACTTGGCGCTGAAGACCAGCGTGTCCCAGAACTGCGGGTCCTCGGTGAAGATGCGGGTGAAGTTGTCGAAGCCCGCGTAGCCGTTGCGCCACGGCTTGGTGGGGTTGTAGTGCTGCAGGCTGTAGTAGAAGACGCTGAGCACCGGGTAGGCGATGAAGCCCAGCATCAGCAGTCCCGCGGGGGCGATCAGCAGATACGGGAGCCTGCGGGGCGTCGCCGAGCCACGGCGCCGCCTCGGTGGCGCGGGCTGCTTCGCCACGGCTGCGGCTTGTGCCATGACTGTTCTCCGTTCTCGGGTGTGCGGGTCGAGCCGGTGGTACGGGTCGAGCCGGTCGTACGGATCGAGCCGGTGGTACGGGCGCGCGATCTTGACGGCAAGCGCTTTCACGTACGGCGTGCGGCATCCGGACCGCGAGAGGTGCGAGGCGGTTCAGGCGGTACGGGTCAGCCCGCGTACGGGTCCGGCACCTTGCCCGGCCGGGCCAGGAAGGCGAAGTCGCAGCCGGTGTCGGCCTGGGTGATCTGGTCGTTGTAGAGCGCGCCGTAGCCCCGCTCGTAGCGCTCGGGCGGCGCGGTCCACCGCTCCCGGCGCCGCTCCAACTCCGCGTCGTCCAAGTTGAGTTGGAGGGAGCGTGCTTCGACGTCGAGCGTGATGGTGTCGCCGGTGCGGACCAGGGCGAGCGGCCCCCCGATGTACGACTCGGGTGCCACGTGCAGCACACAGGCGCCGTAACTCGTGCCGCTCATGCGGGCGTCGGAGATCCGCACCATGTCCCGTACGCCCTGCTTCAGCAGGTGGTCGGGGATGGGCAGCATGCCGTACTCGGGCATGCCGGGCCCGCCCTTGGGACCGGAGTTGCGCAGTACCAGCACGGTGTCCGCGGTGATGCCCAACTCCGGGTCGTTGATGGTGCGTTGCATGGTCCGGTAGTCGTCGAAGACGACCGCGGGGCCGGTGTGCTTGAGCAGGTGCGGCTCGGCGGAGATGTGCTTGATGACCGCGCCGTCGGGGCAGAGGTTGCCGCGCAGGACGGCGACGCCTCCCTCGGCGGCGACGGGGTTCTCCCGGGTGCGGATGACCTCGTCGTTGTGGACCTGCGCGGTGGCGAGCTGTTCGCGCAGGCTGTCGTGCGAGACGGTGGGCCGGTCCAGGTGCAGCAGATCGGTGATCCGCGACAGGAACCCGGGCAGTCCGCCGGCGAAGTGGAAGTCCTCCATCAGGTATGTACGGCCGCCGGGCCGTACGTTCGCCAGGACCGGCACCGTACGGGCGATGCGGTCGAAGTCGTCGAGGGTGAGCCGGGCTCCGGCGCGTCCCGCCATGGCGATGAGGTGGATCACGGCGTTGGTGGAGCCGCCGAGTCCGAGGACGGTCGTCACGGCGTCCTCGAAGGCCTCCTGGGTGAGGATGTCCGACAACTTGCGGTCCTTGCGGACCAGTTCGACGATCCTGAGCCCCGAGGCGGCGGCCATCCGGTCGTGCCCCGAGTCGACGGCCGGGATGCTGGAGGCACCGGGCACGGTGACCCCGAGCGCCTCGGCGGCCGCGGTGAGCGTGGACGCCGTCCCCATGGTCATGCAGTGACCGGGCGAGCGCGCCAGACCGCTCTCCAGTTCGGTCATCTCGCAGTCGCCGATGAGCCCGGCGCGCTTGTCGTCCCAGTACTTCCACATGTCGGTGCCGGAGCCGAGGATCTCGTTGCGCCAGTGACCCGGCAGCATGGGCCCGGCAGGCACGAACACGGTCGGCAGGTCCACGGACGCGGCGCCCATCAGCAGGGCGGGCGTGGACTTGTCGCAGCCGCCCATCAGGACGGCCCCGTCCACCGGGTACGACCTCAGCAGTTCCTCGGTCTCCATCGCGAGCATGTTGCGGTAGAGCATCGGGGTCGGCTTCTGGAAGGTCTCACTGAGCGTCGACACCGGGAATTCGAGGGGGAAGCCGCCGGCCTGCCACACACCCCGCTTGACCGCCTGGGCGCGGTCCCGCAGATGGACGTGGCAGGGGTTGATGTCGGACCAGGTGTTCAGGATCGCGATGACCGGCTTGCCGAGGTGCTCCTCGGGGAGGTAGCCGAGCTGCCGGGTGCGGGCCCGGTGGCTGAAGGAGCGCAGGCCCTCGGTGCCGTACCACTGGTGACTGCGCAACTGCCGCTCCGCGGCGGGGCGTTGTCCGTCCCCGGACGTCGATGGGCTGACGTCGGTCATATGGACCACCCCCCGGCGATGGCGGCGACCTCGGCTCGTTCGGACTCGGGAAGCTGCCTGCTCGGCGGGCGGACGTCCCGGCGGCACAGGCCGAGCGAGGCCAGGGCCTCCTTCACGACCGTCACGTTGTTGGCGGAGCCGTTGGCCCCGCGCAGTTCCTCGAAGCGGCGGATCTGCTCCCAGACCTTCATGGCGCCCGCGTAGTCGCCGGAGCGCAGCGCCTCGATCATGTTCAGCGAGACGGCCGGGGCGACGTTCACGAGCCCGGAGGTGAAGCCGGTCGCGCCCGCCGAGAAGTACGAGGGCGCGTACGGCTCCGCGAGCCCGGCCACCCACACGAAGCGCTCCAGCCCCGCGTCCCGGGCGAACGCGGCGAAGCGGGCCGCGTCCGGCACGGCGTACTTCACGCCGATCACGTTCGGGCAGGCGTCGGCCAGTTCGGCGAGCCGGGCGCCGGCCAGCACCGGGTTGCGGATGTAGGGGACCACGCCCAGTTCGGGGACGGCCTCCGCGATCGCCCGGTGGTAGTCGACCCAGCCGCCCTCCGACACGTACGGGTGCACGGGCTGATGGACCATCACCATCTCGGCACCGAGCTGCCGGGCGTGGCGGGCGGAGGCGACGGCGGTCGGCAGGTCGTGTCCGACCCCGACCAGGACGGTGGCCCTCCCCCGCGCCTCGTCGACGGTCAACTCCGTGACCAGGCGCCGCTCTTCAGGGCTGAGAGCGTAGAACTCGCCGGTGTTGCCGTTCGGCGTGACGATGCGGACGCCGCCGTCGAGCGCCCGGCGCAGCAGCGCGCGGTGCGTGTCCTGGTCGATGGAGCCGTCCTCGGCGAAGGGGGTCACGGGGATCGCCACCACGTCGGCGAGGGCGGCCCGTTGGGCCTCGAACGTGGTCGTGGTCGCGGTCATTCCTGCTCACCCTTTCCCTGGGCCTCGGGGAAGGCCCGTTGCACGAACGAGGCGATGTGCGAGTGCAGGGCGCGTGCCGCGCCGTCCGAGTCGCCTTCGAGGGCGAGCCGCAGGATCTCCCGGTGCTCGGTGGCCTCGCGCTCCCAGGACGGGTCGGCGGCCCAGGCGACCGCGGAGACCAGGGCGGCCTGGTCCCGGACCTCGTCGAGCATCCGGCCGAGCAGCGGATTGCCGCAGCGGACGTACAGGGAGCGGTGGAACTCGCGGTTGGCGAGGGACCGCTGGGCGGTGTCGGTGGCGGCGTCGGCGCGCTCCAGCGCCTCGCGCGCCGTGTCGAGGGAGGTGCCGCGCAGGACGGAGCGCCGCAGGGCCTCCGGTTCGAGCAGCAGCCGCACGTCGTACACCTCGCGCGCCATGTCCGCGTCCACCATGCGCACCGTGACGCCCTTGTACTGGTTCATCACCACGAGCCCGGTGCCGGCCAGGGTCTTGAGCGCCTCGCGCACCGGGGTCTTGGACACCCCGAACTGCGCGGCCAGTTCGGTCTCGACCAGGGCCTGCCCCGGGGTCAACTGCCCGGTGAGGATGCGGTGTTTGATCCCTTCCTGCACGAACTGCGTGCGGGAGGGGATCGGCATGGGCACAGAGGTCATGCTCGCCTCTCGGTGGCACGGAGCCCTCAGGCTCCCCAGGTCTCCCCGGGGAAAGAGGGCTCGCGTATCTGATCTCGCGTATCGCGTCTCATATATGACGTACGAAGTACGACGCGATGAAGCTAGAAGCGCCTCTGTGTTTCGTCAATGCTTCCGACAAAAGAAGTTGCCGTTGACGTCCGGCGGCCGTGGGTTCACCGGTTGGTTCAGCAGTCGGCTCACCAGTCGATCGCGGCGGTCACCGGCAGGTGGTCGCTGCCGGTGGCGGGCAGCGTGCGCGCGCTCCTCGGCTCCACGCCGCGGACCAGTATCTGGTCGATCCGCGCCACCGGGAACTTCGCGGGCCAGGTGAAGCCGAAGCCGTCCCCGGCCGCGTCCTGGACCGAACGCAGCCGCGACGTGAGGCCGTCGAACGCGCGGTCGTCCATGGTGCCGTTCAGATCGCCGAGCAGCACCACCCGCTCGTTCCGCTCGGCGGCGACGGCCTCACCCAGCGCCTGCGCGTTCCTGTCCCGCGAGTCCGTCCAGAAGCCCGCCCTGGGATTCACCCGGGCCGATCCCAGGTGGGCCACGTACACCGCGAGCGGCCCGCGGTCCGTGGCGACCGTGGTGCGCAGCGCCCGGTTGTCGGCCAGCGTGACGTCGGCCGGCTTGGTCTTCGCCAGCGGTCCGACGTCCGTCCTGATGTCGACCGGCCGGGTGTCCGACAGCGGCAGCCTGCTCCACACCCCGACCGTGCCCAGTACCGCGTGGTGCGGGTAGGCCTTCGCCAGCCCCTTCTCGTACGTGCCCCGGTCCTGCGGCGTCAGTTCCTCCAGCGCCAGCACGTCCGCGCCGGAGGCGGCCAGGTCGCGGGCGGTACCGGCCGGGTCGGGGTTGCCGGCGCCGACGTTGTGGCTCGCCACGGTGAGGTCGCCGCCGGGGTGGGACCTGTCGCCGAGCAGCCCGCCGAAGAGATTCAGCCACACCGTGACCGGCAGCAGCAGCGCGAGCACCGCGGAGACGGAGCGGCGCCACAGCGCCCCGGCGAGCAGCACCGGGACGAACAGGCCGAACCAGGGCAGGAAGGTCTCGACCAGGCTGCCGAGGTTCCCGATCCGGTTCGGGATCCGCGCGTGCAGCAGCATGGACAGCCCGAGCAGCAACGCCAGCGCCGCGAGCACGGGGCCGCGCTTCCAGGGGTCCGGCCGCAGACCGGCGCGGACGGCTCGGGGGATGGCGCGGCGGACGGTGCGGGGGATGTGACGGCGACTTTCGGCCACAGCTGTCGCGCAGGCCGTGACGGTCACGCCCGCCGTGTAGGCCGCACCCGTCGTACCGGTCGCACCAGCCGTGTCGGCCGCGTCGGCCATGTCAGTCGCGTCCGCCATATCAGTCGCGTCGGCCATATCAGTCGCGTCGTCCGCGTCGGCCCGCGTCATCGTCCGTTCCCGCTCGCTGTCGGTCGTCACTGCCGCATCCTCGGGTCCTCGGTGGGGTTGGCGTACATGTCCGGGCACCGGTGCCCGATCGCCTGGGTCCGCAGTTCGAAGTGCCAGGGCTCGTTCCGGTAGATCCGGCACAGCCCGTGCTCGGCGCCGTGCTCGGCCAGCCACTGCGCCGCGTCGGAGTGGCCGATGTCGGCGGCGTCCCCCGACACGTGCGGGGACGTCGCCGCGGTGGCCACCCAGCGGGCGGCCTCGTCCTCGGACCCGTGCGCGGCGACCGCCTCGCGCAGGAGCTGGTTCTGGTACTCCGGGGAACGCCAGCCGCTGTTGACGTAGAACTCGACCCCGTCGGCCGCGGCGGCCGTCGCGGCCCGGCGCAGGGCGTCGAGCAGAGCCGGATCCAGCCGTGTCACGGCCTCGTACGTGTCGTCGAGGACGGTCACGCCCTCGGGGACGACACCGTCGGCCGCGGAGAGCGACGACTTCGACGAGTGCTTCGACGACAACCAGGACGTCGACAGCTGCGGGCCGACGGCGAGGGCGATCGCCATCACGCCCGCCAGGACGCCGGTCAGAACGGCTGCCGCGACGGCGAGAAGGAGCCAGCGGATCCGGCGGATCCGGCCGGCCGGTAATCGCGCGGGTGGCGGGTTTCGAGTCATGGCGCCAGTCAAGGCGGCGCGGTGTTGCCCGCGTGTATCCGGTTTTCGATACGCGGACGATAGGCGTCGGCTCGTAGCCTCGGGCGTATGCGTGTGCTGATCGTCGAGGACGAGCCCTATCTGGCGGAAGCCATCCGCGACGGCCTGCGTCTGGAGGCGATCGCGGCGGACATCGCGGGCGACGGCGACACCGCGCTGGAGCTGCTGGGCGTCAACGCGTACGACATCGCCGTCCTCGACCGCGACATTCCCGGGCCGTCGGGGGACGAGATCGCCAAGGGCATCGTCGCCTCCGGCAGCGGCATGCCGATCCTGATGCTCACCGCCGCCGACCGCCTCGACGACAAGGCCACCGGGTTCGAGCTGGGCGCCGACGACTACCTCACGAAGCCGTTCGACCTCCAGGAGCTGGTCCTCAGGCTCCGGGCTCTCGACCGCAGGCGCGCCCACAGCAGGCCGCCCGTGCGGGAGATCGCGGGTCTGCGGCTGGACCCGTTCCGCCGCGAGGTCTATCGCGACGGCCGCTATGTCGCGCTGACCAGGAAGCAGTTCGCCGTGCTGGAGGTCCTCGTCGCCGCCGAGGGCGGTGTCGTCAGCGCCGAGGCGCTGCTGGAGCGCGCGTGGGACGAGAACGCCGACCCGTTCACCAACGCCGTGCGCATCACCGTCTCGGCCCTGCGCAAACGGCTCGGCGAACCCTGGATCATCACCACCGTGCCGGGCGTCGGCTACCGCGTCGAGCCACGACCGGAGGCGGGACCTGCCGGAGCTGCCGGAGCTGCCGGACCTGCCGGACCCAGCGAGCACACCGGCCCCGGCGACAACGCCGGGCACACCGAGCACGCCGGGCACGCCGATCGCACCGGACACACCAGGCACACCAGGCACGAGGGAGACGCGTGTGGATAGGGCCCATGGGCTGAGCGTGCGCGCCCGGCTCACCCTCAGCTACGCCGGGTTCCTCATGCTGGCCGGTGTGCTGCTGCTCGCGGCGGTGTGGCTGTTCCTCCTGCGGTACGTGCCTGACCGCGCGATGCTCATCAACGCCGACGACAGCGCCATGAACGGTGTTTTCCCCATCCGGTCCAGTCTGCTGCGCGAGTTCGCTCCGCGGGCGGCCGCGGTGCTGGCCTTCCTGCTGGTGTTCGGGCTGGTCGGAGGGTGGATCCTGGCCGGCCGGATGCTCGCCCCGCTGACCCGCATCACCGGCGCCACCCGGCTGGCCTCGGCCGGGGCGCTCTCCCACCGCATCCGGCTGCCGGGCCGCAAGGACGAGTTCCGCGAACTCGCCGACGCCTTCGACACGATGCTGGCCCGGCTCGAGGAACACGTCGACGAACAGCGGAGGTTCGCGGCGGACGCCTCGCACGAGTTGCGCACCCCGCTGGCGATCTCGAAGGCCCTCATCGAGGTGGCCCGCACCGATCCGGAGCACGACAGGGCCGAGGTCATCGAACGCCTCCACGCCGTCAACACCCGGGCCATCGACCTCACCGAGGCGCTGCTCCTGCTCAGCCGCGCCGAGCGGCGGACCTTCACCCGGGAACACCTCGACCTGTCCCTGCTCGCCGAGGAGGCCACCGAGACACTTCTGCCCCTCGCGGAGAAGCGTGGCGTCACCCTGGAGACCGGCGGCGACATCGCGCCCATCGTCGGATCGCCCGCGCTCCTCCTGCAGCTGGCCACGAACCTCGTCCAGAACGCGATCGTCCACAATCTGCCCGACGGGGGCGAGGTGTGGGTGCGTACCGACGTCCGGCCCGGCGGTGTGTCGCTCACGGTCGAGAACTCCGGCGAGAGGATCTCCCCGGAGCTCGCCTCGACCTTCACCGAGCCGTTCCGGCGCGGCGCCGAACGCGTCCACACCGACCATGGAGGGGTCGGTCTCGGCCTGGCGATCGTCAGGTCCATCGCCCACGCACACGACGGGACGCTCGCCCTCACCCCGCGCCCCGCCGGCGGGCTCCGCGTCACGGTGGAACTGCCCCGGGCCTGAGATCCCTCAGCGCCCCCCGGCGGCGGCCCGCCACCCCGGGTCCCGCCCGCTCAGCCCGATCACCCGGTCCAGCAGGGGCGCGCTCTCCGGGACGGCCACGACCGGGCCGAAGATGCTGCCGCGCAACGGGTCGTCGACGGACGCGGCCAGCATCCCGTACGCCGCCAGCAGGGCCGCCTCGTCGGGCACGTACTCCTGTCCCGTCGCACGGGCCAGATCCCAGCCGTGCACGACGAGTTCGTCGGTGGCGACGATGCCCGCGATCTCGCCCGGCAGATCCACCCCGCCCGCCCGCGTCTGCCCCGTCCACGCGGCCGGGTCACGCCACGCCTCGGCCAACTCGGCGAGCAGCTTGGGCAGTTCGGCGCGCCAGCCGGGTGTCACATCGGGCAGCGCGGCCGTGGGCGCGGTGTCCGTCGTGGCGCCGAGCTCCTTGCGCCCGGCGTCCCGGAAGGCCGCGGAGAGGCCGGTCAGATGGCCGACGAGATGGCGTACCGCGTACTCCGGACACGGTGTGGCGTCCTCCAGCTGGTCCTCGCGCACCGCGTCCGCGATGCGCGCCACGATCAGGGCCTGCGGCCCCAGGTCAAGGGTGGTCGCGGTGCTCTCGCCTTCGCCCATGGTGGGCTCCTCTCGTCACGGGGTCGTCAGGGGGTAGACCGCAGGCCGTACGGAAACTCATCGCTTCCACCCTCAAGATCATGCTCAGGGCGCTGGCCAGGTGTTCGAACGGCCGTGATGCTCGGGATTGCCGGGATTCCCGGTGCCGGGGACCACGAGGGGAGCCACGCCATGAAGGCGATCGTCCAGGATGCCTACGGATCGGCGGACCTGCTGGAACTGCGGGAGGTCGAGCGGCCCGTCCCCCGCGACGACGAGGTGCTGGTCGAGATCCGCGCGGCCGGACTCGGCCCCGAGGTGTGGCACCTCATGACGGGCCGGCCGCTGGTGGCGCGGGCCGTCCTCGGGCTCCGCAAACCCAAGAACCCGGTACAGGGCTGGGACGGCGCCGGACGGGTCGAGGCCGTCGGGGCGAAGGTGACCGACTTCAAGCCGGGCGACGAGGTCTTCGGCAACTGCGAGGGCTCGTTCGCCGAGTTCGCGCGCGCCAAGGCCGCGAAGCTCGCCCTCAAACCGGCCGGCCTCACCTTCGAGCAGGCCGCCGCACTCCCCGTGTCGGGCATGACCGCCTTCCAGGCCCTGAGCGGCCCCGCCCGCCCGAAGCCGGGCCAGAAGGTCCTCGTCATCGGCGCCTCCGGCGGGGTCGGCTGCTACGCCGTCCAGCTCGCCGCGCTGTACGGGGCCGAGGTCACCGGTGTCTGCGGCCCCGGCGGCGCGGACTTCGTACGCGCGCAGGGTGCCGCGCACGTCATCGACTACACCACCGAGGACATCACCGGCGGCCCGCACCGGTACGACGTCGTCATCGACAACGCGGGCCAGCGGCCCCTGCCCGTGCTGCGCCGCGCGCTGGCCCCGCGCGGCACCCTCGTGATCGTCGGCGGCGAGGGCGGCACCGCGATGTTCGGCGGGCTGAGCCGCGGCCTGCGGGCGGTCCTGCTGTCGCCGCTCGTCGGCCAGAACCTCCGCAACCTCGTCTCCGTGGCCCGCCGCGAGGACCTCCTGGCCCTCAAGGACCTCGCCGAGAACGGCAAGCTCGTCGCGCCCGTCGACCGCACCTACCCCCTCGCCGAGACCGCCGAGGCCGTCCGCCACCTGGAGAAGGGCCACCCGCGCGGCAAGCTCGTCATCACCGTCCCTTAGCGGCCGGCCTCCGGGCGCCCCTGCCGCGTACCCCGTCTAAGGCACCTGCCCGATCCCTGCCCCGGGGCCTTAGACCCACGATGACCAGGCATGACGGAACAAACACCGCGGGCACCGCGGACGTCCCGGGCGGCCCGGCCTGCGTGGGCGGTGGTCCGGGTCCTGCGGGACCGCAACGCCGGCCTGTACCTGGGCGGGGTCATGGTCTCCGGTTTCGGCTCGTCGGCGATGTGGCTGGTGGCCGGGATCTGGGTGAAGGACCTGACCGGCTCCGACGGACTGGCCGCCCTCTGCGTCTGCGCCCTCTGGGCGCCCACGCTGATCGGCCCGGCCCTGGGCACCCTCGCCGACCGCACCCGCCGCAGACCGCTGCTGGTGTGGACGAACCTGGGCCTGGCCGCGCTGCTCCTGCCGCTGCTCGCCGTCGACTCGCCGGGCACCCTGTGGGTCCTGTTCGCCGTGCTCCTCGTCTACGGGGCGGCCGGCGTCGTCCATGACGCGGCGGAGGCGGCGCTGGTGGCGACCGCCGTCGACGGACAGCTCCTCGGTGACTTCAACGGGCTGCGGATGACGGCCGCCGAGGGCATGAAACTGATCGCCCCGCTCGCCGGAGCGGGGCTGTACGCGGCGTACGGAGGCGCCCGGGTCGCCCTCCTGGACGCCGTCACCTTCGTCCTGGCGGCGGGCCTCTACACGCTCCTGCGCGTCCACGAGCCGCCTCCGCGGCCTGCGGAGGGCGCCGCCGGGTGGCGGGCCCGGACCGCCGAGGGCGCCCGCTACCTGTGGGGCCACGCCGTCCTGCGCCCGCTCGTCCTGGCCGGCGGCACGACGATGCTCTTCGCGGGCGTCAACGGCGCGACGGTCTACGCGGTGGCGGAGGGCCTCGGCCACTCCCCCGCGTACGTGGGGCTGCTGTACGTCGCGCAGGGCGCCGGTTCGGTGGCGATCGGCCTGGTCTCGGGGCCGCTCCTGCGGCGGCTGGGCGAACGCCGTTTCGCGCGGTACGGCATCGCGCTGACCGCCGTGGCCGTGACGGCGCGCGCGCTCCCGTACGACGCGGTGGCGCTCGCCTCGGCGGTGGCGGTGGGCGTGGGGCTCCCGTGCGTCCTGGTCGCGGCCCTGACCGCGGTGCAGCGGGAGACCCCGGACGCGCTGCTCGGCCGTACGGCGGCGACCGCGGGGACGTTGCTGTTCGCGCCGAACGCGGTGGGGCTGGCGCTGGGCGCCGCCTTGGTGGAACTCGTTCCGTACCAACCGCTGTTGGTGGCGCTGGGTGTTACGCGACTCATCACGGTGCTGCCCTGCCGTGGCTGGACGCGCAGTTCCCCGCGCCCCTGAAAAACAGGCCCGCCAAGGGTCACGCGGCCCATCACCGCGCAGCCCCGCCGCCGCTGGCCGCGCAGTTCCCCGCGCCCCTGACACGCGGGGCTGCGCCCCGGCTTGTCATCCCTGCGGGGTCAGTCCAGCCTCGTCAGCGCGTCGGCCGTCAGTGTCAGGTCCTCTTCCGATGCCAAGCCCGCGTGGTACAGGCGCAGTTCGGTGGCGCCGGAGGCGGCCGCTCGTGTCGCGTCGTCGAAGAGGGTTGCGGGGGTGCCGCCCATCCCCGTCACCACGGGGAAGTTGGCCGCCAGCACGTTTTCCTCGGTGGCGTGTGCCGCGAAGGGGGGCAGCAGGGCGGGCCCTCCCGCGCACGGTACGACCACGCCGTCGGCGGCCGTCAGGATGTGCTCGGGGTCCACCCCGGCGTTCGCGCCCACGTGGTACGAGTCCGGGTCCGCGTGCAGCAGGATCCGGAAGCCCTCGGGCGCCGCCGCGCGGACGGCGGCGACGACGTCCGTCTGGAGGGAGCGGGCGACGGAGTCGCGCCACGCGCGCGTGGCCGTCGCGAGCTCGCCGCCCAGCAGCTTCTCCACGGCCTCCCAGCCTCCGGCAGGGGTCGCGCCGCGCCACACGGGCTCCAGGGCGCGCCGGACCGCCGACGCCAACTCATCGGCTTCGAGCCCCAGTCGCGCGTACCCCTCGCGGCACGAGGGGCAGAAGCACAGCGACATCAGGTACGTACCGGCGTCCCCGAGCGCCACGCCCGACGTCTTGTCGTGGGCGTGCAGATGCGGGAGCCCGTACCAGCCCAAGGACTCCAGTTCGGTTCCCCCCGCTCCCGGCCGTACCGCCGCCTCGACGGCCAGGTCGGTCAGGTACGCGCGCGTCTCGGGCTGCGCGATGCAGGGGGCCCACGGATAGCGGTCCCCGTAGGCGTTGACCACGGAGGTGTCCGGGAACTCCTCGCCCAGCCGGGAGTTGTGCGCGAGGACCACCCAGGTGTGCACGTCGAGCCCGGCCCCCGCGAGCGCCTCGGCGGCCTCCCCGTACGCGTCGCCCGGCGCCCAGTCCCCGGCCGCGTACGGCCGCAGCCTGCGCCCCTGCCAGCGCGCGGGGTCCACCGGGTAGAGGACGGCCGCGTGCGACGCGGTGACGATGCGGTGGCGGGGGTGCCGGGGGGTCAGCGCGCGCGTGGAGTGGTACGCGGACGCGAGGGTCGCCTGCCGTACCCCGAGCCCGGCGATGCGCGCCGCCGCCCCGGGGTCGCCGTTGACGTCCCACGGATAGACGAAGGCCGACGCCCTCACTTGCCCTCCTCCAGCAGCGCGTGGCCCCGCTCGATCAGCTGCGCGAGCTGCTTGAGGTGGTCCTCGGCCGGTTCGTGCAGCGGCGGCCGTACCTCGCCCACGTCGAGCCCCCGCAGCCGTACACCCGCCTTGACGAGCGAGACGGCGTATCCGCGGCCCTGGGCGCGCAGTTCGACGAGCGGCCGGTAGAAGCCGTCGAGGAGCCGGTTGACCGTGTCGTCGTCGCCGGAGCCCATGGCGCGGTGGAAGGCGAGGGCGATCTCGGGCGCGAAGCAGAAGACGGCGGACGAGTAGAGCGTGATGCCGATGCCCCGGTAGGCGAGGCCGGTGAGTTCGGCGGTGGGCAGTCCGTTGAAGTACAGGAAGTCGCCCGGGACCTCGGACCGTACGGCGCTGACGATGCGCTGCATGAGGTCGAGGTCGCCGGTGCCGTCCTTGAAGCCGATGACCCCCTCGGTGCGGGCCAGCGCGACCACGGTCTCCGGGGTGAACACGGCGTTGTCCCGCTGGTACACGATGATGTCGAGCGAGGTGGCGCCGGCCAGTTCCGTGTAGTGCCGCAGCAGCCCTTCCTGCCCGGCGACCACGAGGTACGGCGGCATGGCGAGCAGTCCGTCTGCGCCGGCCTCCTCGGCGAGCCGCGCGTACCGCACCGCGAGCGCGGTCCCGTAGCCCGCGCCCGCGACGACGGGCACCCGGCCCGCGGTCTCCTCGACGGCCGCCCGGACGCAGGCCTGGAACTCCTCGGGGGTGAGCGCGTGGAACTCGCCGGTGCCGCAGCAGGCGAAGACGGCGGCGGCGCCGGCCTCGACGCCCCGCCGGACGTGCTCGCGGTAGACGTCCAGGTCGACGGCCCCGTCACGGTCGTACGCGGTGACGGGGAAGAACAGCGGCCCACTGGGGATACTGAGTCGAGCGGCGAGGGGGGCTGACGACACGGGCTCTCCCTAGAGCATGTACGTACACGCCACCCGTGCACGTTTCTGATTTGCGTCCATATCTCTGAACTCGCCCACGCTAGAGCTCGCCGTCGGGACCGGTCAAGCGGGCCAACCCGCATTCCCCGAGCAATTCCGGAGCAAGAAAGGACCGGAAATGAGGCCGACCGCCGACGGATCACCACCCGCCGCGCGACACTTGACGCGAGCCGTGAACGATCCCTAGCGTGTCCATGGATGTGAATGCCGTACACGCTTACGCATATGCATACGGCTGCTGATTCTAGGAGACCCGAGGATGCCCGCTCCGCGCACCGCTCCCCGTACCGTCCTGCTCACCGGCGCCGCCGGAGGCCTCGGCACCCTGATGCGCGGGCTGCTCCCCGCCTACGGCTACGAACTGCGCCTCCTCGACATGCGGCCCATCGAGGGCGAGCCGGACGCGATCACCGCGGACCTCGGCGACAAGAAGGCCCTGCGCGAGGCCGTACGCGGCGTGGACGCCGTCATCCACCTCGCGGGCATCTCCCTGGAGTCCACCTTCGAGAAGATCCTGAAGGCGAACATCGAGGGCACGTACAACCTGTACGAGGCCGCGCGCGAGGAGGGCGTCGGGCGGGTCGTCTTCGCCTCCTCCAACCACGCCGTCGGCTTCACCCCGCGCCCCGAGGGCGACGCGCCCCACGAGCCGGGCGCGCTCATCCCCATCGACACACCCCGCCGCCCTGACACCTTCTACGGCCTGTCGAAGTCGTTCGGCGAGGACCTGGCGCAGTTCTACTGGGACAAGCACGGCCTGGAGACCGTCTCCGTGCGCATCGGCTCCTGCTTCCTGGAGCCGACCACCGTGCGCATGCTGTCGGTCTGGATGAGCCCCGGCGACGGCGCCCGCCTCTTCCACGCGGCCCTGACCGCCGAACACGTCGGCCACAGCGTCGTCTACGGCTCCTCCGCGAACACCCGTCTGTGGTGGGACCTGTCGACCGCCCGCGCGCTCGGCTACGAGCCGCAGGACGACTCCGAGCAGTACGCCGCGAAGCTGATCGCGGAACAGGGCGAACTGGACCCGGAGAACCCGGACCACGCCTGCCTCGGCGGCGCCTTCGTCACCAACCCGCCGGTGTGGCCCTACTGACGGTCCCCTCACCGACGCTCCCGGCCGGCCGCCGCACCGCGGCCCCGCCGACACTTCAAGCCACTCCACACGGACGACCCCACAGGGCGGACGGGCACCGAACGGGCCCGTCCGCCCCGCCGTTCGGGCACGCCCCCTGCCCGAATTACGCTCCGCCGCAGGTCCGCCGCGGGCCCGCGTCTCACCCAACGGGCACACACGGGCGCCATCGGACCCGCAACAGACCTGGTCAGTGGCGCGTACCCGCTGTAGAACTTCCCCCAAGGGTCGAACGGGCCCGAACGGGCAGTGGGTGAGGGAGCGGAAGCGGGTGTCGGGCATGAGCGCGGAAGAACGGCAACGGGCGATCGTGAAGACCGCCCGACGCACAGGTGCCGTCGACGTGAACGAACTCGCGGCCGAGCTGGGCGTCGCCCGGGAGACCGTGCGCCGCGATCTGCGCGCCCTGGAGGACCACGGCCTCGTCCGCCGCACCCACGGCGGCGCCTACCCCGTGGAGAGCGCCGGGTTCGAGACGACGCTCGCCTTCCGCGCCACCAGCCACGTACCCGAGAAGCGCCGGATCGCGGCAGCCGCGGCCGACCTGCTCGGGGACGCGGAGACGGTCTTCGTCGACGAGGGCTTCACCCCCCAGCTCATCGCCGAGTCACTGCCCAGGGACCGGCCGCTGACCGTGGTCACCGCGTCCCTGGCCACCGCGGGCGCGCTCGCCGAGGCCGACAACAAGACGGTCCTGCTGCTCGGCGGCCGGGTCAGGCCCGGCACGCTGGCCACCGTCGACCACTGGACGACGAAGATGCTCGCGGGCTTCGTCATCGACCTGGCGTTCATCGGCGCCAACGGCATCTCCCGCGAACACGGCCTCACCACCCCCGACCCGGCCGTCAGCGAGGTCAAGTCGCAGGCGATCCGGGCCGCGCGGCGCACGGTCTTCGCGGGCGTGCACACCAAGTTCGGCGCCGTCAGCTTCTGCCGCTTCGCGGAGATCAGCGCCCTGGAGGCGATCGTCACCAGCACGTTCCTCCCCACCTCCGAGGCCCACCGCTACTCGATGCAGGGCCCCCAGGTCATCCGCGTCTGACCACCCGATCCCGACCTTCGGGGCCAGGCGGAGAGTCCGAAAACCCAACCGACCCACTACAGAGGCACCACAACACCCTGCCAGGGCCTTGCCAGCCCTTTCGCCATCCTCTCGTCATCCCATTTGTGCTGATACATCCAGGAGTGATCCATGCGAACCCAGAGCCGACGGAGGCCGCGCGCGATGTTCGCCGCGGCCGCCGCAGGGACGCTGCTCGCCCCGCTGCTCTCCGGTTGCTGGGCCGGAGCGGGCGGTGCGGGCTCCGGTGGCAACTCCATCAACGTCCTCATGGTCAACAACCCGCAGATGGTGGAGCTGCAGAAACTCACCGCGGCCCACTTCACCAAGGAGACCGGCATCAAGGTGAACTTCACCGTGCTGCCGGAGAACGACGTCCGCGACAAGATCAGCCAGGACTTCGCCAACCAGGCCGGCCAGTACGACGTCGCGACGCTCTCCAACTACGAGATACCGATCTACGCCAAGAACGACTGGCTGCACGAGATGGACTCGTACGTCGCCAAGGACCCCGGCTACGACGAGCAGGACGTCCTCAAGCCCATGCGCCAGTCCCTCACCGCGGAGGACGGCAAGCTCTACGGACAGCCGTTCTACGGCGAGTCGTCCTTCCTGATGTACCGCAAGGACGTGTTCGCCGAGAAGGGCCTGAAGATGCCCGCCAACCCGACCTGGGACGAGGTCGCCGACCTCGCCGCCAAGGCCGACGGCGCCGAGCCGGACATGAAGGGCATCTGCCTGCGCGGCCTGCCCGGCTGGGGCGAGATCATGGCCCCGCTCACCACGGTCGTGAACACCTTCGGCGGCACCTGGTTCGACAAGGACTGGAAGGCGCGGCTCGACTCCCCCGAGTTCGAGAAGGCGACCAAGTTCTACGTGGACCTGGTCCGCGAGCACGGCGAGTCCGGCGCGGCCCAGTCCGGCTTCGCCGAGTGCCTCAACAACCTGACCCAGGGCAAGGTCGCCATGTGGTACGACGCCACGTCCGCGGCCGGCTCCCTGGAGTCGGCGAAGTCCCCGGTCAAGGGCAAGATCGGCTACGCGCCGGCGCCGGTCGACAAGACCGAGTCCTCCGGCTGGCTCTACACCTGGGCCTGGGGCATCCAGGACGCCTCCCGCAACCCCGACAAGGCGTGGAAGTTCGTCTCCTGGGCGTCCAGCAAGGAGTACGAGCAGCTGGTCGGCGACGAGATCGGCTGGTCCAACGTGCCGGCCGGCAAGCGCGCCTCGACGTACACGAACGCCGACTACCGCAAGGAGGCCGGCGCCTTCCAGGAGATGACCAAGGAGGCCATCGAGGGCGCCCGGCCGACCGACCCCGGCGTACAGCCGCGGCCCGCGCCCGGCATCCAGTTCGTCGGCATCCCCGAGTTCACCGATCTCGGCACCAAGGTCTCGCAGGAGATCAGCGCGGCCATCGCCGGACGCCAGTCCGTCGAGTCGGCCCTGAAGAAGTCCCAGAAGCTGGCCGAGGAGATCGCCGAGGAGTACGAGGGACGATGACCGCGACAACGACAGCCCCCGTGGCAGCACCATCCGTCCGCACGGAGAAGAAGCCCCCCTCCGACCGCCTGAAGGCCTGGGCGACGCGGGCCCCGCTCCTGCCCGCCCTGATCTTCATGATCGCCGTGACCCAGCTGCCGTTCGTGGCCACGCTGGTGATCTCCTTCTTCGACTGGAACTCCCTCTACCCGGACGCCCGCAGCTTCACGGGCTTCGGCAACTACACCGAGGTCCTCACCGACGCGGCCCTGCGCAAGTCGGTCTGGACGACCATCCTGCTGACGGTCTCCGTCGTCCTGGCCAGCCTGATCCTGGGACTGGGCCTCGCCCTCCTCCTGGACCGCAAGTTCCGGGGCCGCGGCGTGGTCCGCACGCTCCTGATCGCTCCCTTCCTTGTGGTGCCCGTCGCGGCGGCGCTGCTCTGGAAGCATGTGCTCTACAACCCCGAGTACGGCCTGCTCAATGGCTTGCTGCACTATGTGGGCGGCCCTGAACCGGACTGGATCTCCAACACCCCGCTGCTCGCCATCGAGATGTCCCTCGTCTGGCAGTGGACGCCGTTCATGATGCTGATCCTGCTGGCGGGCCTGCAGAGCCGCGACCACCAGCAGATCGAGGCGGCGAGGGTCGACGGCGCGAGCGGCTGGCAGATCTTCCGCTACCTCACACTTCCCCACCTGCGCCGCTACCTCGAACTGGGCGCCCTGCTCGGCTCGATCTACATCGTGCAGAACTTCGACGCGGTCTTCACGATCACGTCCGGTGGCCTGGGCACCGCGAACCTGCCCTACACCGTCTACCAGACCTTCTACCAGGCCCACGAGAACGGCCTCGCCTCCGCGGCCGGCGTCCTGGTCGTCATCGGCTCGATCATCATCGCGACCTTCGCGCTGCGCGTGGTCTCGTCCCTGTTCCGCGAGGAGGTGTCCCGCGCATGACCGCCACCGCCGTACAAGCCCGACCCAGCAGCACCCAGTCCGCCGATCCCACCCCCCGCCGCCCCAGGGGACGGGGCCTCGGCCTGGTCGCCTGGCTGGCCGGCATCGTCTTCTTCCTGCCCATCGCCTGGATGGCGCTGACGTCCTTCCACTCGGAGGAGGACGCGGCGACGAACCCGCCGTCCTTCGCGGCGCCCCTGACCCTCGACGGCTACCGCGAGTTCTTCGGCACGGGCGGCGGCGCGAGCCCCTGGCCGTCCCTGATCAACTCGACGGTGGCGTCCCTGGCCTCCACCCTCCTGGTCCTCGTCCTCGCCCTCCCCGCGGCGTACGCGCTCTCCATCCGCCCGGTGAAGAAGTGGACGGACGTCCTCTTCTTCTTCCTCTCCACAAAGATGCTGCCCGTCGTCGCGGGCCTCCTGCCGATCTACCTCTTCGCGAAGAACACCGGGATGCTGGACAACATCTGGCTCCTGGTCATCCTCTACACGTCGATGAACCTGCCGATCGCGGTATGGATGATGCAGTCGTTCCTCTCCGAGGTCCCGGTGGCGATCATCGAGGCGGCCCAGATAGACGGCGCGAAACTCCCCACGATCCTGACCCGGGTGGTCGCCCCCATAGCCCTCCCGGGCATAGCCGCCACCTCCCTCATCTGCTTCATCTTCAGCTGGAACGAGCTGCTGTTCGCCCGTGTGCTGACGGGCGTGGTGGCGGAGACCGCCCCGGTCTTCCTCACCGGCTTCATCACCAGCCAGGGCCTGTTCCTGGCGAAGGTGTGCGCCGCGTCGCTCGTCGTCTCCCTGCCGGTACTCGCCGCGGGGTTCGCCGCCCAGGACAAGCTGGTCCAGGGCCTTTCGCTGGGAGCCGTGAAATGAAGGCCGCCGTCATCGAGTCCGTGGGAAAGGCCGTCGTCTCCGAGGTCCCGGACCCGACGCCGGGCCCCCGCGAGGTCGTCGTGGAGGTCGCGGCCTGCGGACTCTGCGGTACGGACCTGCACATCCTCCAGGGCGAGTTCGCCCCCAAGCTGCCGATCGTCCCGGGCCACGAGTTCGCGGGCGAGGTCGTCGGCGTGGGCCGCCAGGTCACGGAACTCTCGGTCGGCGACCAGGTGGCCGTGGACCCCTCCCTCTACTGCTACGAGTGCCGCTACTGCCGTACGGGCCACAACAACCTCTGCGAGCGCTGGGCTGCGATCGGCGTGACCACGGCGGGCGGCGCCGCCCAGTACGCGGTCGCGCCGGTGGCGAACTGCGTCAAGCTCCCCGAGCACGTACGCACCCAGGACGCGGCCCTGATCGAACCGCTCTCCTGCGCGGTACGCGGCTACGACGTCCTCAACTCCCGCCTCGGCTCCCACGTCCTGATCTACGGCTCCGGAACGATGGGCCTGATGATGCTGGAGCTGGCGAAGCGGACGGGCGCGGCCAGCGTGGACATGGTGGACATCAATGCCGAGCGCCTGACGACCGCCCAGCAGCTCGGCGTCTCGGCGTCCGCGACCAGCGCCGACGAGCTGGACCGGCCGCAGGGGTGGGACCTGGTGGTCGACGCCACGGGGAACGCGGCGGCGATCCAGGACGGGCTTGGGCGGGTCGCCAAGGCGGGCACGTTCCTGCAGTTCGGGGTGGCCGACTACGCGACGCGGGTCTCCATCGACCCGTACCGGATCTACAACCAGGAGATCACCATCACGGGTTCGATGGCGGTGCTCCACAGCTTCGAACGGGCGGCCGAGTTGTTCGCGACGGGTGTCCTGAACCCGGACATCTTCATCAGCGACCGCCTCCCCCTGGACCAGTACCCCCAGGCCCTGACCCAGTTCGCCGCGGGCATCGGCCGAAAGACAGTGGTGATCCCGTAGGGGTCCTCGCCCCCGCCGCCCCTACCCATTCCCGTCAACGCCTGGGGGCTGCGCCCCCTCTCCCCCGTTGCGCAGTTCCCCGCGCCCCTAGGTACCTAGGGGCGCGGGGAACTGCGCAATCCTTTGCCCCCGCCCCCCTGACCCGGTCGGCCGATTACCCGCTTGGTAAGGGAACGGCAAAGCCGGTCCGCTCGTTCACCCGGCATGACAGCTATGACCCCCGGCTCGAACATCCCTCTCCCCGTCACCCGCGTGACGGTGGACGTCGCCGCCCCGGTGCGGCTCGACGTATCGGGCCTGCTGCTCACCGCCGACGGCAAGGTGCGCTCCGACGACGACTTCATCTTCTACAACCAGCCGTCCGGCCAGGGCGTGACGTACCGCTCCGGCGGCGGCACCTCCCCCGACTCGATCACGGTCGACACGACAGCCGTGCCCCAGGGCATCGAGAAGATCGTCGTCACCGCTAGCCCGGACGCGGCGGGCCAGTCGTTCCAGGGCATCGAGCCGACGGCGACGATCCGCAACGCGGACGACGGCTCCGTGCTGGCCTCCTTCACCCCGCCCCAGCTCGGCACCGAGACGGCCCTGGTCATCGTCGAGGTCTACCTGCGCAACGGCGCGTGGAAGGCCCGCGCGGTCGGCCAGGGATACGCGAACGGCCTGGCGGGCATCGCCACCGACTTCGGCGTCACGGTGGAGGAGCCGGCCGCCCCGGCCCCGGTGGCGGCCCCCGCCCCCACGCTACAGACGCCCCCGGCACCCCCGGTCACCGCACCGGCGGCCCCGCCCGCACCCCCGGCGCCCCCGGCAGCCCCCGCCCCGGGCACCGGCAAGATCAACCTCGACAAGGGCCGGGTGAACCTCCAGAAGAACCAGACCGTATCGCTCACCAAGGGCGGCAGCCCGTTCCTCTCCCAGGTGAAGATGGGCCTGGGCTGGGAGCCGGCGTACCGGGGCAAGGACATCGACCTCGACGCCTCCGTGATCGCCTACGGCCCGCAGCGCAACCACATCGACAGCTGCTACTTCGGCAAGCTCTCGATCGTGAACGGCGCGATCAAGCACTCCGGTGACAACCTCACGGGCGAGGGCGGCGGTGACGACGAGGTGATCGTCGTGGACCTCGGCCGGCTCCCCCAGGAGGTCACGGGCCTGGTCTTCACGGTGAACTCCTTCTCGGGCCAGAAGTTCACCGAGGTGGCCAAGGCCTACTGCCGTCTCCTGGACGCCGCCACGGGCGAGGAGCTGGTCCGCTTCGACCTCACCACCGCGGAGCCCCAGACCGGCGTGATGATGGCCAAGCTGATCAAGCAGTTCTCCGGCGAGTGGGAGATGACGGCGCTGGGCAACTTCGTCAAGTCCCGCACGGTCCGAGGCATGGTAAAGCCCTCAGCCCAGGCGCTCTGACCAGCCCTCACCCCCCGAAACCCCCGGGGCGCCCCCACCCGACAACGGCGGGGGCGCCCCGTTCAGAATCCCCCTCAGCAGCGGCACCCGCCGACGCGACCGGGGGCGGGGCCGTGCCGGTGTGTCACGTTCGCGGCACACGGCTCCCGCTGGAAACGTCCACCCGTGGAAACTCAGGGCCGTGCGCACGGGAGGCCGCGGACGGACATACCGGCACGGCCCCGCCCCCACCCCCACCGGACGTACGCGTCCCGTCACCCCACCCAGGGCCAGTCGGCATCCCGAGCGGACTCAAGCAGCGGAACCATCCGGAAAGCCGCATCCGACAGCCCCCCGAACACATGCCGGTTCCCAGCCCCGGCCCCGCGCCCAGCCCCGCTCCCCGACGCCGCATGCCCCGCCCGATACCCCGCGAGATTCCACGTGTACACGGGCACATGCGCCGGAACCTGCTCGGTCGGATCCCCGTAATGGCTGTACGAGGCCTGCTCGTCCGTGACGATGAGCACCCGGTCGTGCTTCTTGTAGTGCTTGCGCACCGCCTCACTCGTGTTGGTACCCCCGAGGTCACCGAACCGCCCCAACACCTTCAGCACCGACTCGCCCTTGCGGAACTTCACGGTGCCGCTACCCGTGCCGAACTCCACGAGATCGGCCTCCTCGGCCCGCAGCGCGAGCGCCGCACCGAAGATCGCCGCCGCGTCGGCCCGGTTGAGCTCCGAGCGGTCGGACATCCGCGAGTGGAACATCGACCCGGACCGGTCGACGAGCACGAGCGTCCGCCCGCCCAGCGCCGGCACGTTGGCCAGCGAATGCCCGAGCGCCTGCTCCAGCGGATAGGCCCACCGCAGCGAGGGCGCGTGCTGGTAGGCGGCGAGGTACCGGAACGGAAACTGCCGGGACCGGGCGACCTCAGCAGGGTCACTGAGCTTCGCGGCCACCCGCCGCGCCACCTCGTCCGAGACCCCGGCCTCATCGAAGTTCCGCAGATTCCGCACCAACGCCATGGCCCCCATGGACGGAATGACGGCCTCCCAGGCAGCGGCGTCCATCGGCCCCTGCAGCCACCCGGCCAGCGCCTCCCAGGTCATCCCGGCCTCCGCGAGCCGCGCGGCACCGCCCTCGGACGTCACGACCCCCCGCCGCTCCCCCACCGGCACGGCCATCAGCGCACGGTGCGCGGTGAGGACACGGCTGGACGCGGGTGGCACAGCCGTGTCCGGGTTGTGCCGCCGGTCGAGCGCGTACCGGAACAGCTCGCCCTGCCACGGCTTCTCCGGATCCGGCGAAGCGTGCACGAGATTGAGAACGTCCCCGAAGCGATACCCCTTGGACGCGGTGTCGTACTTCAGCAGCGACCGGCCGCCGTAGAGCCGCCGCACCGCGTCCGCGATACCGCGCTTCACGGGCTTGGGCACGGCCCGCCCGTACCGCGAGGTCCAGTACGCGAGCAGCTCACCCGGCTCGTCCGGGCGGCGCAGCACGGAGGCGACGACCTGCCGGTTCGCCGGACCGTCCGTGGCGCCCGCGTCGAGGCGCGCCTTGACGTACTCGGCGGCGCCCACGATCGACGCGGTCCGCATGTTGCCCTCGCCGCGCAGCCAGTCGAGCAGTCCGGCCGTCCACGACGGGTCCGCGACGGCGAGCTGCCGTACGAGCGCGGCGAACCGGTCGTCGCGCGCCTCGCCGCTCTCGTAGAAGGTCTTCTGCGCGACGAAGTTGGCGATCGACAGCAGGAAGAGCTCGGAACGCGGATCCCGCTCGACGCCCCGCCCGCCCTCGTGGGTCCGCAGCACACGCCCTGTGGAGGTGACACGCGAAGTGCCCTTGGCCTTCGCCGTCTTGGTGTTGAACCGCGCCATGATGAATTCCCCCGAATTCTCGGATGTTCCGGAGGGAGGCGCAGCAAATGGAGCGTGCCCGAGTTCAGGGGTCGGCGGCGGACTTGTTCGGATGCTCTACCGAATTGAGCTACACCGGCTCGAAGCCGATGACGGGACTTGAACCCGCAACCCTCTGATCCCATGAAGTAACCGCTGCCTGCGCACCGGGCACACACCATCTGCTGCGCCTCCCGAGATCAAGTCGGCTGCGGCGTGGATTCTTTGAGAGAGAAGTAGCCGCAGCCATCGCACCGGGAGGTGCATTGAATTGTGGGTGTCCAGAGTTCAAGGCCGGCGGAACCGACGTAGGTGCTCTAACCCCTGAGCTACACCGGCGCGTTGTGCCGGTGACGGGACTCGAACCCGCGGCCGCCCCATTATGAGTGGAAGTAGGTCCTGCCTTCGCACCTGGACGTTGTCCACTGTAGGAGGCGTGCCACGGGCCGGGCGAACGATTAAATACCCAAGTCGCTCAACGCTTCACGCTCGCGGTGAATGTGTCGCTTTCGGCGAACGTATGTCAGCGCCGCTTCTGCCGCTTCCAGGGCCCCTTGACGGCCACCATGATGCCCGGCTCCTGAATGTTGGCGTACAGGGTCTTTCCGTCGGGCGAGAAGGTGACGCCGGTGAACTCGCTGAACTCGGGCTCGTCCTCGGTGCCGATGTTCAGGTCGTTGCGCGCGATGGGATACGTACGGCCGCTGTCCGTCGCACCGAAGAGATGTGAGACACCCTCACCGTCCTCGGCTATGACGAGACCGCCGTACGGGGACACGGTGATGTTGTCGGGCCCGTCGAAGGCACCGTCCTTGGCCGGGTCGGGGTTCACGCCGAGCAGCACCTTGAGGGTGAGCGTGCGCCGCTTGGGGTCGTAGAACCACACCTGCCCGTCGTGCCGCACGGGACTCTCGTCGCGGGCGTACGACGAGACGATGTACGCGCCGCCGTCACCCCACCACATGCCTTCGAGCTTGCGGGCGCGGGTGACCTCGCCGGTGTCGAACTGCTCGCGCACCGGAACGGTCTTCCCGTCCCGGTCGGGCACGTCGACCCAGTCGACCCCGTACACCGTGCCGATCTTCGTGGCGCGGGACAGGTCGTCGACGTAACGGCCGCCGGAGTCATAGCACTTGGGCGCCTGGAGCACACCCGCGTCGTCGGCGAGGGTACGGAACTTGCCGCGGCCGTGGGTGAAGCCGTGCGGGGGCTTCCAGCGGAAGAACAGGCCGTTGGGCTCGGAGTCGTCCTCGGTGAGGTAGGCGTGGCCGCGCTTCGGGTCGATGACGACGGCCTCGTGGTCGTACCGGCCGAAGAACTTCAGGGGCTTGGGGTCGCGGTTGGCCCGGCGGTCGATCGGGTCGACCTCGAAGACGTAACCGTGGTCCTTGGCCATGCCGTTCTCGCCGGCCCGGTCGGAGTTCTCCTCACAGGTGAGCCAGGTGCCCCATGGGGTGCTGCCGCCCGCGCAGTTGGTGGAGGTGCCCGCGATACCGACCCACTCGGCGACCGCCCCGCCGGGACGCACCTCGACGACCGTGCAGCCACCGGAGGCGGCCGGGTCGTAGACGAGGCCCTCGGTCAGCGGCACCGGGTACTTCCAGTTGGCGCGCGGGCCCTTCAGCTCGTGGTTGTTGACGAGGAGGGTCGTGCCGCGCGGGCCGTCGAACGTGGCCGTGCCGTCGTGGTTGGAGGGGGTGTACTCGCCCGACTCCAGCTTGGTCTTCCCGCTGTACGTGACGACGCGGTAGGAGAACCCGGCGGGCAGCGCGAGGACGCCCTTGGGGTCGGGCAGCAGCGGCCCGTACCCGACGGCTCCGCCGTGCCGGTCGGCGTCGTGCCCGTGTCCGTCCCCGCCCTCCTCACCGTAGGAGTCGTCCCCCGCGGTCTCGGTGTCCGTGGACGCGAGGGCGCCGGGCGCGGTGGCGAGTGTGCCGACGCTGCCGATCAGGGCGACACCGGCACCGGTGACCGCGGATCGTCTGGCGAAGTCCCTGCGGGTGAGCGACATGCTGTCTCCTGTGGCGGTGGCGGGCCCGGCTGTCGGCCACACGGTCCCGCCCGTGACTTAACGCCGGTTGAACGCCGCCCGACATTCCAGGTCCCCCTTGCGTGAACGCGCCCCGATCCGTCCCTGTGGATCACCCGCACCCCATACGGCCCATCAGTCCTGGCGTCCGAACTGTTGCCCGGAATAATCTCGACACACAGGGACCGGCACGAGATCACGACCCATGGGAGGCGAGGCGAAGTGGACGCACGTCAGGCACGCCATCTCCATGAGGAGCGGTTGCTGGGGCTGGCCAATGTGAGCGGGGTCGGCACCGGGCGTGACGAGGAGTCCGGCGAGGACGTCATCGTCGTCTTCGTGACGCGGAAGCTCCCTCGGGACGGACTCCGCCCCGAGGACACGATCCCGGACACCCTGGAGGGCATCCCGGTAAGGGTCCTCTCCATGGACGACCCCGAAACCCCACCCGCCCCCTGACCCAAACGCTTCCTCGCCCCCCCCTGGGGCTGCGCCCCAGACCCCCTGTCGCGCTCCGCGCTCGTCCCCAAACGCCGGACGGGCCAGATATAGCCCCTCCGGCGTTTGAGGAGCGGGGGTTCGGGGGCCGGCCCCCGAGTACGTGACGGGACGGGTAGGGGCGGCGGGGGCGAGACCCCCCTACCCCCCTTGCTGCGACCGCGCCTTGAACGCGGCCTTCCGCGCCTCCTTCGCCACCCGCTTGTCGGGATGCAACCGCCCCATCGCCTCCAGCACATCCGGCGTAGCAGGATGCTCCACCCGCCAAGCCGCCGCGAAGAACGACCCGTGCTGCGCCGCAAGCCCCTCCACCAGCGCCTGCAACTCCTCCGAGTTCCCCTCGGCGGCGAGCTGCGCGGCAATCGTGTCGACGGTCAGCCAGAAGACCATCTCCTCGGACGGCGCGGGCACGTCCGGCACCCCCCGCTCGGCGAGCCAGACCCGCGCGAGCCCGCCCAGCTCGGCGTCGTCGAGCACCTCGTGCAGCGCGGGCGCGGCCGCCGTGCCGACGAGGGACAGCGCCTGCTGGCAGCGCAGCCGCCGCAGCGGCGCCCCCGCGTCGGCCCCACGCGCGGCGGCGAGCAACTCCCGCGCGGCTGCGAGGGGTTCGCGCCGGGCGAGCCACTGCTCGGTCTCCGCCTGCGCGGCCATGGGCGGGAACGCGGACGTGCTGTCGAGGAGTACGTCGGCGCCCTTGTCCGCGAGGTCGCCCACGGCGGGCGCCGCGAACCCGGCCTCCAGGAGCCGCGCCCTGATGCCGTACACCCCGAGCGGGGTGAGCCGCACCATCCCGTACCGGGAGACATCCGTATCGTCCACGGCACCGGCACCGGCACCGGCACCACCGGACGAGACCCCAGGTTCCTCCCCCGCATCGGCCATCAGCGCCTCGTCGACCGGCTGGAAGTCGACGAGCCCCACCGGCTCCAGCGCCCGGAACTGGTCGTCGAGCCGCATCATCGCGTCCGACACCTGCTCCAGGACGTCGTTGGTGGGCTCCCCCATGTCGTCCGGCACGATCATCGACGCGGCGAGCGCGGGCAGCGGTACCGGACCGTCGCCGGGCCCGTCCTCGCTGGCGGTCAGCAGATAGAGGTTGCCGAGGACCCCGTCGAGGAACTCGGCCTCGGCCTCGGGGTCCCAGTCCAGCGCGGAGAAGTCGATCTCGCCGCCCTCGTCCATGGCCTCCACGAGGTCGTCGAGGTCGGGCACGCTCGCGTCGGCCAGGACCGTCTCCAGGGCGCCGAGCCACAGCCCCAGTACGTCCTGCGGTGCTCCGGACAGGACGAGGGTCAGATCGGCGCCGGCGGCGACCGTGCCCTCCTCCTCGTCCACGACCGCGACGAGCCCGGTGTCCACGGCCACCCGCCAGGCCTCACTGGCGTACGCCGCGGCGTCATCGCCGTCGAGCCCCAGCTCAGCGGCGGCGGGCGCCAGCTGTTCCTCGACGAGTTCGCCTCCGGCGCCGACCCGGGTGTCGGGGCCGGCCCAGCGGGCGAGCCGCACGGCACGCGAGAGGAGCGGCGTGGCGAGCGCGTCCCGCGCGAGCTCCGCTTCGGAGTGCAGACGCACCGGCGGCAAGGGGGAGCTGTCTGACATCGGCTGGTTCTCCTAGGACGAACGTCGGACGTCGATCTCGTGTCTCGGCGCCCGTCTGGACGCACTACGCGTATCCGGCGCCCGTCCGGACGCACGACGCGGTGTCCCGGGGCCGCCCGGGAGAACACCCTCCGGCCGCCCGGAAACACGACCTCAGCCTAGACGGATTTGGGCCCATGCCGCCCGGTTCATGAACCTGTCAGAAGTGTTAAGCCAGGAAACCTTGACAAGTGCCCTGACCAGACACGAGATTGACGCGCGTAGATCTCACTCACGCCCCACCCTCGTTCCGCACTTCGCCCCACCCTTGCCCCACCCTCGTCCCGGCGCCCACGCACGTCCCCGGAGGGATTTCGTTGCCGAGCAAGTCTTCCGCACGCATCGCCGCGCTCACTGTCGCCGCCGTCTGTTCCACGGTCTCGTCGGTGGTCGTCACGTCGCCCGCCCACGCGGACACCGTGGCCGTCCACGACATCCAGGGCTCCACCCGGACGTCCCCGCTCGCGGGCCGGCAGGTCACGGATGTGGCCGGCGTCGTCACGGGCGTACGGACCTACGGTTCGTCCCGCGGTTTCTGGATCCAGGGCCCGTCGGCGGACGCCGACCCGGCCACCAGTGAGGGCGTGTTCGTCTTCACCAGCTCCACGCCGAAGGTGGCCGTCGGCGACTCGGTCACCGTCTCGGGCACGGTCACGGAGTTCGTGCCGGGCGGTGCCTCGACCGGCAACCAGTCGGTCACCGAGATCACCCGTCCGACGGTCACGGTCGTGTCGAGCGGCAACGCGCTGCCCGCGGCCGCCGTCGTCGACAGCCGTTCCGTACCCGCCGCGTACACGCCCGAGGGCGACACCGCGGCCGGTGGCTCGGTCAACGGTCTCACCCTGCGGCCGAAGAAGTACGCCCTGGACTTCTACGAGTCCCTGGAGGGCATGAACGTCGCGATCGGCTCGTCGCGCGTGGTCACCGCGACCGACCCGTACTCCGAGCTGTGGGTGACGGTCAAGCCGCACGAGAACCCGAACCGACGCGGCGGCACCGTCTACGGCTCGTACTCCGCGCAGAACACCGGCCGGCTGCAGATCCAGTCGCTGATACCGACCGCCACGCAGCCGTTCCCGACGGCGAACGTCGGCGACACCCTGAAGGGCACCACCGAGGGCCCGCTCGACTACAACCAGTTCGGCGGCTACACGCTGACCGCCCGCACCATCGGCACGGTCGAGGCCGGCGGCCTGGCGCGTGAGACGACCCGCAAGCAGTCGCGCTCCGAGCTGGCGGTCGCCACGTACAACGTCGAGAACCTGGACCCGACGGACGCCACGTTCGCCGATCACGCGGCCGCCATCGTGGACCACCTTCAGTCGCCCGACATCGTGTCCCTGGAGGAGATCCAGGACAACAACGGCGCGACGAACGACGGCACGGTCGCCGCCGACCTGACGATGAAGAAGCTGACGGACGCGATCGTCGCCGCCGGCGGACCGGCCTACGAGTGGCGGTCCATCGACCCGGTGGACCTCGCGGACGGCGGCGAGCCGGGCGGCAACATCCGTCAGGCGTTCCTCTACAACCCGGCCCGGGTCTCCTTCGTCGACCGCGCGGGCGGCGACGCCACCACCGCCGTCGGGGTCACGAAGGTGCGCGGCAAGGCACAGCTGACGGCCTCTCCCGGCCGTATCGACCCGGCGAACGCGGCCTGGACGAACAGCCGCAAGCCGCTCGCGGGCGAGTTCACCTTCCGCGGCGAGAGCGTCTTCGTGATCGCGAACCACTTCGCGTCGAAGGGCGGCGACCAGTCGCTGCACTCGCAGTTCCAGCCGCCGGTGCGCAGCTCGGAGACGCAGCGCCACCTCCAGGCGACCGCGGTGAACGCCTTCGTCAAGGACATCCTGGCGAAGCAGAAGAACGCGGACGTCGTCACGCTCGGCGACATCAACGACTTCGAGTTCTCGACGACGACGAAGCTCCTGGAGGCCGACGGCGCCCTCTGGTCGGCCGTCAAGTCCCTGCCGAGGAGCGAGCGTTACAGCTACGACTACCAGGGCAACAGCCAGGTCCTCGACCAGATCCTGATCAGCCCGTCGATCCGCAAGGGCGGCGACTTCACCTACGACAGCGTGCACATCAACTCGGAGTTCTCCGACCAGATCAGCGACCACGACCCGCAGGTGCTGCGCTTCCGTCCGTAGCCGCTTCGGTCCCGTCCGAAGTCACCGCGGCCGTACGCCGCCGAGCCCGGCCCCGATGTCAGGGGGGCCGGGCTCGGTCGTGTCCGCACCGGGCGCGGGACAGCGGGCTGTCAGCGGGCGGGTTCGTAGGAGAGCTGTTTGATCTGGCGCAGGGTGAGGACGGTCTCCACGGCCTGGACCCCGTCGAGGACCCCGATCCGCTCGCTCAGGTACGTGTACAGGGCGCCGGTGTCGCGGCACAGGACGGCGGCGACGATGTTGGCCTGGCCGGTGACGGCCGCGGCGAAGCCCACCTCGGGATGCCCCGCCAGAGCGCGTCCGACGCGGTCGAGGGCGGAGGGGGCCACCGTGAGCCAGAGCATCGCGTCGGTGGTGTGACCCAGGGGCGCGTAGTCGTTCTGTACGTCGAAGTAGAGGACCCCGCAGGCACGCAGCCGGTCCAGCCGCCGTTTGACGGCCGACTCGGTCTGCCCGGTGCTCTTCTGGAGTTCGGTGAGCGGAGTCCTGCCGTCGCGGCGGAGCACGGCGAGCAGTGCCTCGTCCGCCGCGTCGAGGGTGACGGGGTCGCTGGACGTCCCTACGGGCGACGGGGTCAGCGCGGCCTCCTCCTCGGGGTCGAGGGCCCGCAGCTTGTTGAGCCAGCCGAGCGGGCCGCCGTAGAAGGAGTGCAGCAGGCAGTGCGCGCTGACCGAGATGACGCGCGGGGTGCGCGGCAGCCGGTCGAAGAGCAGCTCGTCCCGTTCCTGGCTCGATCGTGGCTTCATCGCGCACATCAGCTCGGTGCCCCCCGAGAACAGCCCGATGTACGAGGTGTCGGGGCGCCGGGCCAGGGCGGCGGCCAGTTGTTCCGCCGCGTCGGGCGTGCAGCGCAGCCGGACGACCCAGCTCTGCCTTCCGAGCCGGCTCTCGTCGGTCATGCCGAGTACGCGCAGGCCGGCCGTGGTGCGCAGGCGCCGGTAACGCCGCGCGATGGTCTGGTCCGAGACGCCGAGCACCTCGGCGAGCTGGCTGTACGCCGCACGGCCGTCCAGCTGGAGCGCCTGCAGCAGCTTCAGATCGAGCGGATCGAGGGGGTCGTTCGTACGGGACTCCACGGCGCGCTCCCGCTCTTGTCGACGAGGACCGACACGGACGACGGACTCCCGGCTACGGACGATCATCGTATCGAGACCCCGAAGACGACGCCCGGGGCGCCGGACGGGCCCGTGTGCCTGGGCCTCGTGTGCCGGGGCTCCATGTGTCTGGGCTCCATGTGTCTGGGGCCCCACGTGTCTGGGCCCCACGTGTCTGGGCCCCATATGCCCGGGCCCCATGTGGCCGGGGCACATATGCCGGGAGCCCCTCGCGACGGAGGGCGAGCAGTGAGGCCCGGGCCCAGGAGTGTGTTCCTGGGCCCGGGCCTCGCACCGGCGCCCATCCCGTCCCCACGGAGGGCACCCGGTAAGACGCCGGATCACCGCAGGGGGTTCATCGTCACCGGCGGTCGAATTCCGGCTCGGGCACCACGGCCCCGCCCCGCGGAGGCACCTCGCCACCGCCGACCCCGGCACCGGCACCGGCACCGGCAGTGACGCCAGCAGCGCCGCCGGACCCGGCCGTCACCGTCGACGCCCGCCGAGGGGAGCGCAGCAGCACGGCCGCGACCACCGCCGCGAGCAGCGTCAGCAGCGCGGAGACGATCAGGCACAGGTGGAGGCCGTCGAGGAAGGACTCGGACAGCGCACCCAGGGCGCGCCCCTGGGCCGGGCCCAGGTCCATCCCGGCGACCGCGCCCAGTCCGCCCTCGTCCACCGCCGAGACGACACTCTGCCGCTGGGCCCCCGTCAGGCCCGCCTCGGCGAGGTGCCCGGACAGGGAGTCGGTGGCCCGGCTGGTCAGCAGGGCGCCCAGGACGGCGGGGCCGAGGGCGCCGCCGACCTGCCGGAAGGCGTTGTTCCCGGCGGCGGCCATGCCCGCCAGGTGGTGCGGTACGGAGGCGACCGCGGTGGCGGTCATGGGCGTGATGACCAGTCCCATGCCGAGGCCCAGCAGCGCCAGCCGCCAGACCAGCGAGACGTACGAGGTGTCGGCGTCGATCGTGGTCAGGGACAGCAGGGCGCCCGCGCTGACGAGCAGCCCGCCGGTGATCAGGAGACGTGCGGACACCCGGTGCATCAGACGGCCGACCGGCGCTCCCACCAGGATGGCCATGAGGCTGACCGTCACCAGCCGGGCGCCCGCCTCCAGGGTGGTGAGCTGCTGGACCATGCCGAAGTAGAGGCTGAGGGCGAAGAAGAACCCGATCAGGCCCAGGAAGCTGATCATGGCGACCAGGGTGGTGGCGCTGAAGGCCGCGCTGCGGAACAGGTTCAGGTCGAGCATCGGGCTGTCGCTGCGCCGCTCCACCATGACGAAGGCGACCCCGGAGACGACGGCCGTGAAGAGCGCCACCAGCACCTTGGCGTCCGTGAAGGACTCGGCGCCGCCCTCGATGACCCCGTAGACGAGTGCGGTGATCGCGAGCGCGGCGGTGAGCTGGCCGGGCCAGTCCAGCCGGCGCGACCCGGCAGCGCGGGAGTCGGACAGCAGCCGGGCCGCGAAGACCATGGCGACGAGCGAGGCGGGGACCGCCAGCAGGTAGATCCACCGCCAGGCGAAGTGTTCGAGGACGACCCCGGCGATGATCGGGCCGAGGGCCAGGGCCGACAGCAGGGACATCGCCCACAGGCCGATGAACTTGCCGCGCTCCCGGTGGTCGGGGACGACATGGCTGATCAGCGCGAGGGTCGTGGGCAGCAGGGCCGCCGCGCCCACGCCCGCGAGGGCCTGGCCGACCCAGAGGACCTCGATCGATTGGGCGGACAGGGCCGTGGCCGCGCCCGCGGCACAGAAGGCCAGGCCCGCCTGGAAGACCTTCTTGCGGCCGTGGACGTCACCGACGACACCGGCGGTGAGGATGAGGGCGGCCATGGGAAGGACGAACGCGTCGGAGACCCAAGCGAGTTGGGCGGTCGACGCATGCAGCGCCCGCTGGATGGCCGGCAGGCTCACCGAGACAGTGGTCACCGGCAGATAGGCGACGAACACGCCCACACAGGCCATGACGAGCGTGGCCGCCCGCCGGCTCTGCGGGACGCTCTCGGTAGTTGTGACGTTCACGGAACTCTCCCCCTCGCGGCGTCACACGCCGCGGTCGGCTGTTTCAGCGCCCACTTTCAGCCGCGCCACCGAGGTGGGGCCAGCCAGGCCCCCGGTATCCCGGAAATCCGACACCGATCCCACACCCGAGAGGGATTTCCGACCCACCCGACCCCGACAACGGGACCCACCAGGGCCCCGACGGGCCCTCGAGGGGCGCGGGGAACGGCGCACCCAGCCCCACCGGCCCCGCGGTGCGACACCGCTCACGCCGGCACAAGCCCCAGCGCATAGCTGTACCGGTTCACTGTGGCCCCCTTCAGCCCCGGATACGTCTGCACGCGCTCCCACTCCGGCGTGCGCGACCCCACGCCACCACCCGGCGCCGCCATCGCCTCGATGTGGGCCTCGGCGCTCTCCCACTCGGCGTAGTTGATGACCTTCGTGCCGTCGGTGCTCAGGTGGAAGTGGGCGGAGATCCCGCCGGGATGCGGTTCCGGCTCGCTCTCCAGGGCCTCGAACACCGCGTCCACCCAGGCCCGTTGCCGCTCGGGGTCCGCTCCTTCGAACTCGACCTCGACGATCACGAGGCAACCGGGCACCCGTGTCTCCGAGGGCCGGACAGCGCTGCGACAGCGCCGGTAGCGGTCGAGTCCGACCCGTTCGATGCCGGGCACGGCCACGTCGATCTCGTCCACCCGCTCCTGCCGGTGGACCTTCACGAAGGCCTCGTAGTCCTGCTCGCTGCGCCACTGCGACTGGTGCAGCAGGGTGCTGCCGTCGTTCCCGGTGTGCACGTAGTACCCGAGCAGCCCCTCGGCCGGCCACGGCCGCTTCTCCCAGGTGGCGGCGATCGCCTCGACCGTCGCCCGTTGCCGGTCGGGGGTCCCCACCCGCCAGGTGCTGAAGAACGGGGCTCCGACCTCGGGACGGGCCGGGTCAGGGTGTTCATCGGTACGACGGGTCATCACAATCTCCGGTGGTCGCTGCTCAACGCCTGCGACACCCACCCTCCGACCTCAACCAAACTTCAGGTCAAGCCCGTTCATCAGTTACCAGATACGCATCAGGGACCAGGGACCAGGGACCAGGGACGGGACCAGGGACCAGGTCAGAAGTTCGGCACATGGACGAGCGGCGGAACCGATAGATCCGGCTCCGCCGCTCGCTGTGATCCTCCCGCGCACCCGCGTGCCTCGCGCGCCCCGGCCCGCTCCGCCCGGCTCCGCCCGGTTCCGCCCGCTCAGCGGTGGCCGTTGTGACGCCGCCGCAGCAGTCCGGCCGCGACCACCACCCCGGCCCCGGCGATCAGTACGGGCTTGGGGTTGCGCCGTCCGGCCTGGACGACGGCGGTCGCGGCGTCGCGCACCGGCTGAGGCACCCGTTCCTGGACCGCGTGACCGGCCCAGGACGCCTTCTCCTGCACGACGTGTCCGGCCTCGGTGGCCTTCTCCTGCACGACGTGGCCCGCTTCGGTGGCCTTCTCCTGCACGACATGGCCGGCCTGTACCGCCTTGCCCTGGACGGTGTGGCCCGCATCGGACGCCTTGCCCTTCAGTTCGGCGCCCCGGGCCTTCGCCCGGCCCTTCACATCGGCCTTCGCGGCCAGCTCCTCCACGGTGTCGCCGAGCTGACTGCGGGTCTCCTCGATCTGGCGTCGCAGTTCCTCCGGCCCCTCGGCACCGGCGGCGGGCTTGTCCGAGGCCCCGCCGATCTCGACCGGCTCGTTCGTGTCCTTCATCGGTGGGCCCTTTCCTTGATCTCGTCGACGTCGGCCCGAACGCTGTCGAGCGTTTCCTCGGGCATCGGAGGGGTGGCGCGGCCGAGCTGCGTACGGCCGGTCTTCGCCAGTACGGCCGCGACCAGGAAGAGCACGGCTGTGACGATGAGTGCCGCCGCCCACACGGGCAGCACCAGGGAGAGTGCGGCGGCGCCGGTCGCCGCGAGGGCCATCAGCCCCACGTAGGCGACGGCACCGGCCGCGCCGAGCAGCCCGCCGCCGCGCCCCGCGCGCCGCCCCTTCTCGGTCAGCTCCTGTTTGGCGAGCCGCACTTCCTGTCGTACGAGTTCGGAAAGCTGTTCTGTGGCCTGCCCGACGAGTTCACCCACCGAGTGGTGCTCGTCCGGCCGCCGGTCCGTGGTCCCGGTCATGGCGTTCCGCCTCCTTTCGTCCGGGGGGAACGCCCGGGTACCCGGCTGCGCCGCGACTACCCCTTCCCGGAGCCCCGCTCACCGAGCCGGGCCAGCTGGCTCTGGAACCAGTCGAGCCGGGCCTGCAGAAGCGCGGCCTCGGCGACGAGCTCGGAGACGCCCGGCCCTTCGGGCAGACCGGCTCCGGCGGGCTCCACGGCCCCACCACCGGCCCGTACGCGCAGCCCCTCGCCGCCCAGCCGGGCGAAGGTCGCCAGGGACACGGCCGTACGCCGTCGTACGCATCCGGCGCAGGAGGCCGCCAGCCCTCGCCAGCCGGGCCTGCCCCAGCCGGCGTCGGCCAGCGCGACGGCGACCGCGCCGCACGCGCAGGGTCCGACCGTGGCGGTGCGCACCCGCTGCCGCGCGTAGCGGAATCCGAGTTCGAAGCGGATGTACGCGCCGAGGACCGTCACGTCGAGGAGCACGGCGGACCGGTGCTCGGCCGTGCACAGCATCGCCTCGGCGGCCGTGCGGTCGTGCACGCAGTGGAAGCCGCAGTCGCAGCGGCGGTGCGGCGCCCGGTGCCGCAGCCCGTAGACGCAGTGCGCCTCGTCGAGGACCCCGTACGGCAGCGCGCCGCCCAGCGAGACACCGGTGAACCCGGCCCGGCCGCCGTCCTGGGACAGCATCGGGTGGGCGATCTTGAATCCGGTCGGCGGCTCCGCCGGTCGTTCCTCGGGGAGCCGCACCCTCATCGCGCGACCGGAACCTCGTCGACCACGCGCGCCGCCCGCTCGGCCGCCTCGGTCTTCCCGGCCTCCGCGGCCTCATCGCCCCTCTCGCCGAGCAGCGTTTCCTCGTCCGTCACACGCGGTCGTTCCTCCGCGACTCCGGTGGCGAGCGCCTTGCCGAGCCTCATAACGCCTCCCGTGACCGATCATCACCGATATCACCGACTGCCGTCCCCGTCATGGTGACGCAAACCGCGGCGGGTGCCTAGGGTGCCCCTGAGCACCAACCCAGTAGCATCCCTTACCTATACGACATAGAAGAATTAAGTGGAACTTCCCCGTCGGCGGCCCGAGACTACGGCCATGACCCCAAGCTCACCCCCGTCTCCCCGCTCCCACCCTCTCCCCCGCCCCCGCCCTTTCGGCCGGGCGCTGTGCGCGATGGTCACCCCTTTCACCGAGGAGGGACTGCTGGACCTGGACGGCGCCCAGCGGCTGGCCGAGCGGCTGGTCTCGGAAGGCTGCGACGGGCTGGTCCTGTCCGGGACCACCGGGGAGTCACCGACGACGACGGACGCCGAGAAGTCCGCGCTGGTGCGAGCGGTGGCCGAGGCCGTCGGAGACAGCGCCGCGATCGTCGCGGGCATCGGCACCGCCGACACCCGCCACTGCGTCCAGCTCGCACTGGAGGCCGAAAAGGCGGGCGCGGACGGCCTGTTGGTCGTCACGCCCTACTACAGCAGGCCTCCACAGGACGCCGTCGAGGCCCACTTCCGGACGATCGCTGACGCCGGCGCACTACCGCTCGCGCTGTACGACATCCCGGGCCGCACCGGTACCCGTATCGAGCCGGAGACGATGCTGCGGCTCGCGGAGCACCCGCGGATCGTGGCGGTGAAGGACTGCGCCTACGACCTGCTCGGCACGCAGAAGGTACTGGCCGCAACGGAGTTGGCGTACTACACGGGCTGCGACGAGTACGTACTGGCGCTGTACGCGATCGGCGGAGCCGGATACATCAGCACGGTGGCGAATGTGACCCCACGTCACCTCCGCTCCGTCCTCCACGCGTTCGACGCGGGCGACACGGACGAGGCGGCCCGCCTCATGCAACTCACCATCCCTCTCACGGAGTTGATGATGGCGTCCGGGCTGCCGGGCACGGTGACGACGAAGGCGCTGCTGGGTGCGCTGGGACTGCCGGCCGGCCCGGTGAGGGCACCGCTGCAGCCCGCCGGCCGGGAGACGACCGACGGACTGCTGACCGCGTACGAGCGACTGACGGCAGCGGCCTGATCAGCGTTCGGCGAAGATCGGCTCCCAGCGCCCGGCCGCACCGTCGTTCCCCTGACGGAACCCGCTCAGCGGAACGGTCTTCTTGTTGCCGATCGTCACGAGCACGAGCCGGTTGTGGAACTCGTTGGCCCCGGGCGTGATGTCCCAGGCGATGAGCCGCTTGTTGTCGGCCCAGGCGAGCAGTTGCTGACCGGGAATCGTGAAGAGCCGCTCGCCGGTGTACGGATCGTTGATCGCGGAGGCGGTCGTCCTGGCGCCGCCCGCGAAGTCGCCCGCGGCGAGCTTGCCGTTCGGGGACAGGCCCGCGTCGACGAACCAGTGCAGGTACTTCTCGTTCGCCGGCTTGTCGACCTCCTTGCCCTCGAAGTCGTAGTACTGCATATGGGGTTCCGAGGTGAGCCCGGAGTAGACCAGCTTGCCGTCCGCGCTGAAGGCGAAGTCCTGACGGACGTTGAGGTCCTCCTCGTTGCCCGTGACCCTGCTCCAGGAGCCGTCACCCGAGTCGACGTCGAGAACGTAGAAGCCGGTCCGTTCCGACTGGCCGAACCGCGCCTCCCAGTCGTTCTTCTTGCCGTCCCCGTCACTGTCGTAGTCCGCCCGGTACCGCAGGTCGGGGTTCTTGCTGTACGTCGTCGCGACGAGCTTGCCGCCGTCGGGCGAGAAGCTGACCCCCGCGACGGCACGGTCGACGGTGATCCACCGCTCGACCTCGCCGGTCAGCAGGTTGAGCAGCCCGATCCGCTTGGTGGGCAGGCCCTTCTCCAGGACGGCCGCGGTACGCATGCCGGGGGCGACATCGAGGAAGGACCACTTGGTGGTCTTCACGTACTTTCCGGTCTTCTGGTCGAGGAGCCTGTAGGTACGCAGGTAGAGGCCCCGGTCCGGGGTCTCCTCCACCGTGGCGGACGTGAAGTAGGCGGCCATCGCGACGTCGCCCGCCGCGATGAGGTCGCGCGGCGGCGTCTGGTCCGGGTGGGCGATGATGTCGCTCCGGTTCATCTGGCTGGCGAGCCGCGGCTCGTCCCTGCCGTTCAGGACCGGCACCGCCACTCCCACGGCGACCGCGAACACCGTGGCCACCGCGGCGCCGGCCAGCGTTCGGGTCCGGCGGCGCCGCCGGACGGCGAGCACCCGGTCGGTGAAGCCCGCCGGGACGGACACCGTGTCCGCTGCGGTCTCACGGAGCGTGTCGCGCACGAGTTCGTCGACGTTCACGGACGTACCTCCACGGGCGAGAAGTCGCGGGACGGGCTCTGTTCGGCGTCGGCCGGACCGAGGGCGGTCAACTCCGGTGCGAGCACGCGCAGTTTGGCGAGCGAGCGGTGGGTCGTGGACCGCACCGTGCCGACCGAGCAGCCGAGGATCCGGGCCACGTCGGCCTCCGGCAGGTCCTCGAAGTACCGCAGGACGAGCACGGTCCGCTGCCGGGAGGTGAGCCGCGCGAGCGCTCCGCGCATCAGGATCCGCAGCTCGGTCGCGGAGGCGGCGTCCGTGCCGCCCGCCGTGCCGCCCGCTCCGTCCGCCGTCTCGGGCGGCTCGGCGACGGTCAGCTCCCGCCGGCGCCACTTCAGCCGCCAGCGGCTCACCTGCTGCCGGTACAGGATCTGGCGTACGTACGCCTCCGGCTCGTCGATCCGGTGCCATCGGCCGGCGGCCTTGATCAACGCGTTCTGCAGCAGGTCCTCCGCCGCGTGGCGGTCGCCGCCGCTGAGCAGCACGGCGGTCTTCAGCAGCGCCGTCGACCTGTTCTCCACGAACTCCCTGAACGCCTCATGCCCCTGGGCATCCATCGTCACCGCCTCTTCCCCGCGGGCATCGCCCCCGCTCCCACCCGTATGGACGCCTCCCGAAACCCCCCGCTATGCCGCCCCCAACACCCAATTTCCCACCCACTCCTGAGGCGCGGGCCCAAAAGACTGCGCAGTTCCCCGCGCTCCTAGGGATTGGGCTCACCCAAGCCGATCACGCAACCCCGATGAGGGCTCCCGCACAGCCCCCCACACCCCGGCTGCTCCAGGGGCACGGGGGGCGCAATCCTCTACCCCAGCCCCCGCCGACCCCAGGGGCGCGAGGAACGGCGCAATCTTCTACCCCAGCCCCCACCAACCCGCACAACCACCCCCCCCACCCCCGCCCACCCCAGGGGCGCGGGGAACGGCGCAATCTCTTAGCCCCGCCCCCACCAACCCGCAGCCGAAAACAAAGAGCGCCCTCCCGCACAGCGCAGCGCCGCGCAGCGGAAGGACGCTCGTGTCAAAGCCTCGGACGAGCTCAGTTATGGCTGTGAAGGATCTCGTTCAGCCCACCCCACACCGCATTGTTCGGCCGAGCCTCCACCTTCCCCGTGACCGAGTTCCGCCGGAACAGGATGTTCGACGCCCCGGACAGCTCACGGGCCTTGACGATCTGCCCGTCGGGCATCGTCACCCGCGTACCGGCGGTGACGTACAGCCCGGCCTCCACCACACACTCGTCCCCGAGGGCGATCCCGACCCCCGCCTCCGCCCCCACGAGGCACCGCTCCCCGATCGTGATGCGGACGTTGCCGCCCCCCGACAGCGTCCCCATCGTGGACGCGCCCCCACCGATGTCCGAGCCGTCACCGATCACGACACCGGCGGAGATGCGCCCTTCGACCATCGAGGTGCCGAGCGTCCCGGCGTTGAAGTTCACGAAGCCCTCGTGCATGACCGTGGTGCCCTCGGCGAGGTGCGCCCCGAGGCGCACCCGGTCGGCGTCGGCGATACGGACGCCCTTCGGCGCCACGTAGTCCGTCATGCGCGGGAACTTGTCGATGGACGTCACGGCCAGGTGCAACCCCTCGGCGCGGGCGTTCAGCCGGACCTTCTCCACGTCGTCCACGGCCACCGGCCCGAGCGAGGTCCAGGCGACGTTGGCGAGATGGGCGAACAGGCCGTCCAGGCTCTGCCCGTGCGGCCGCACCAGCCGGTGCGAGAGCAGGTGCAGACGCAGGTACGCGTCGTGCGCGTCGACCGGCTTCTCGTCGAGCGAGGCGATGACCGTGCGGACCGCGACCACCTCGACACCCCGGCGGGCGTCCGGGCCGATCGCTTTCACGGCACCTTCGCCGAGGAGTTCCACGGCGCGTTCGACGGGCAGCCGCTCGGAGCCGGAGGGGCCGGGTTCGGCGACCAGTTCGGGGGCCGGGAACCAGGTGTCGAGGACGGTGCCGTCGGTGGCGATCGTGGCGAGCCCGGCGGCGACGGCGCCGGTGGTGGTGCGTGTAGCAGTCGTGTCGGTCATGGCAGAAACCTAACTTGGGGGACCCCGCCCGAGCCAACCAGCGCACCCGCCGTCTCAGGTACCGGCCACCCGCGCCAGTACCTCCCGCGCGTACTCCTCGTCGTACGGCGCCCCCGTCAGCAGTACCTGCAGACAGATGCCGTCGATCAGCGCGACCAGCGCCCGCGCGGTGACCGGGTCGGTACGGCGGGCGAGGAGGTCGGCGAAGTCCCGGCCGCACTCGTCGGCGACGGGCCGCAGGACGGGCCGGCGCAGGGCGGCGAGGTACAGCTCGTACTCCACCTCGACCCCCGTGCGGTCGTCCGTGAGCCATTCCCCGACGAGTCCGGCCAGTTCGGTGGCGAGGTCGGTGCCGCAGCCGAGCAGGGCCTCGCGCGCGGCGACCGTCTTCGCGAAGCCCTCGTTCGCCTGGCGCAGCGTCGCGACCAGCAGCTCGTCGAGGGTCTTGAAGTGGTACGTCGTCGAGCCGAGCGGTACGTCCGCCTCGGCCGCGACCGAGCGATGGCTCAGCCCCTCGATGCCCTTGGCCGCCACGACCCGCAGCGCCGCGTCGATGATCCGCTGCCGCCGCTCGGGATCGTAACGCCGGGCCATCAGTGCGCCCCGCTCAGGTTCAGCACCACGACCCCGCCGATGATCAGCGCGACACCGGCGAACTTGGTGAAGCTCAGCCCCTCACCGAGGAACACCACCCCGATCACCACGATGGCCGCCGTGCCGAGCCCGGCCCAGATCGCGTACGCCGTGCCGACGGACACCGTCTTGAGCGTCTGCGCGAGCAGCAGGAAGGCGACGACGTAGCCGAGGGCGGTCAGCACGGAGGGCCAGAGCCTGCTGAAGCCGTCGCTGTACTTCATGGCGGTCGTGGCGGCCACTTCCGCGGCGATGGCTCCGGCGAGCAGTACGTATCCCATGTGTACGAGTGTACGCATCGATACGTACGCCCGTACACAGAACGGGACAGTCCCGCGCAACACCTGTGGAAATCTGCGCGGCACACACCCCTCGTTCGCTCACTTCCCTTATGGCACAAGGAAGTTACCGGTAGGTACCGTGCGGCACGCACCCCCGAGCACCGTCTCCGAGCCACCTCCCCTCCCCCTCACCGCCACTTCCCCTCCCCCTCCGATGGAGAGAACGATGAGCACAGGAGTCCCCCCTCGCCGTGCCCGATGGCCGCGCCCCCTCCTCGCGGGAGCGCTCGCCGTGGCCGCGCTGACCGCGACCCCCTCCGCCGGCGGGACACCCGCCGACGCGGCACCCGTCGACGGGGTCACGGCCGCCGCCGGCACGGCCCGCACCGAGACACCGGTGTCCTCCGCCTCCCCGGTCGCGGGCATCACCGAGACCCAGGTCTCCCTGCGCATCCCGCTGCCCGCCTCCGCGGGCAGCCACCCGGCGCGCTGCGACCGGCTGTCGTACCTGCGCTACCGCTCCTCGGACGGACCGTCGGAGTCGGCCGGTGCCGACCGGATCCTGGTCGCCCAGCCCGGCATCCTGGAGGGCGCGGGCGCCTTCGACAGCGTGGCCCGCAACACGGTGCGGGCGGCGGCCGACCGGGGCGAGCACATCGAGTTCTGGGCCCTGGACCGGCGTTCCAACTGCCTGGAGGACAACGCCGGTGTAGCGACGGGCAGCGTGAGCCGGGCGGTCGGCTACTACTACGAGGGCCAGAAGGTCGACGGCCGCGCCTTCGACGGCTTCCTGACCAGCGATCAGGTCGGCTGGCTCGGTGAGGTCGGTCTGGAGCAGACCGTCCGGGACCAGTACGACCTGCTGACCGCCGAACTGCCCGACCAGCGACTGCGCAAGGAGAAGGTGCTGTGCGGCGGGCACTCGCTCGGCGGGGTGCTCACCGGCGTCTTCTCCACCTGGGACTTCGACGGGAACAGCGCGACGAAGGCGGACGCGGGCTTCAACCAGTGCGCGGGCTACTTCGCCCTGGACACGACGATCGCCGTCGATCTCGGTGATCTGCAAGGCGGTTCGGGCACGCTCGACGGCGGTCTGCTGCCCAGGGGCACGGTCCCGGAGACGGGCCTCGGCTACACCGTCGTACAGGCTGGTCTGCGCTCCGGCGCCCTGCCCCGCTTCCTGGCGCTGCCCGCGGTGATCAACCCGGAGATCATGAACCTGCTCGCGATCAGCGGCCTCGCCGCACGCACCGCGCCCGGCGCCGAGTCGACGCTCCAGGGCTCCCTGCCGGCGAACTCCAACATCGAGACGACGACCCGCACGATGTTCTCGAAGAACGCGGCCGTGTTCCTCAGCGGCAAGCCGACGATCCGCGACTTCCGGCTCACCAACGAGGCCGTCCTCGGCGCCTTCATGGACGACAACGCGGCCCCGCTGTCCTTCATCCAGACCAGCGTGGGCCTCTTCGACGGCGGCCGCCTCGCCGACAAGGACTTCCCCGTCTCGAACGACGTCCAGGGCTCCCCCGCCCTGTTCGGTACGGAGCTGAAGGCGATCCCGGACGAGCCGGGCGGCCCCCTCTACACCTGGCGCGACTTCGACCGGATCGGCGCGCCGGACGACCCGGTGCACCGCTCGGCCGACGGCACGCCGTTCACCACGGCCGCCAAGGAGGTCTCGGACATCGGGGAACTGGCCCGCAGCCTCTCCGAGCAGCCGCTGGACTTCACCGAGGACTACTTCCCGACGAAGCTCGTCACGGACCTCTCCCTGGTGGACGACGCGCGGATCGCCCGGCACATGGCGCATCCCGAAGGCCCGACCGCCCGGCCGGTGATCACCTTCGTCGCCGGTGACGGCATCCTGGCGGACCGCGTCCCCACGGACAAGAACCCCGTCGTGCTCCCCGGCTACCAGCACCTGGACGTCCTCACGGCGGCCCCGGTCCAGAACGGCGGAGGCCGCGAACGGATCGCCACGCTCCTGTCCGCCTTCGGGCGGCGATAGACAGGCCCCGTCCGGCCTGCCGAGGCTCCGCCCACCGGCCCCGTCCGGTCGGCCGAAGCCCCACCCACCGGCCCCGTCCACCGGCCCCGTCCGGCGGGCCGAGGCCCCGACCGCCGACCCCGCTCACCGGCTCCGTACGCGTTAGGCCCTGAGAGGAAATCTTCCGGCCGTACCGGAAGTTCCCCTTCGGCGCCCGGGCTTCCCCCTCGGGCGCCGAAACCCCCTCCTCAGGGCCCTGATCTCGAATCCTTAAGCCTTGAACTATCTTTCCCGGCCGCCGAGTCCGGAGCCCGCCGCCAACTCGTCCGCGAGCGGCGCCAGTTCGGGCAGAAACCGCTCTCAGGAACGCTTACTCGACCCGCACGAGTTCCACTAATGTTCCCCTCGTCGCGCACACGGACCGCCCGGCCATGGCCGTCCCGTGTGCCCGCGGCCTCCGCCTCCTCATGCTCCTCATGTGCCACGACCACTGACCGAACCGCGTCCGCCATCGGCGACGCCGGGGGGAACCGCGCATGCCCGAAAGAAACACCGAGTCCGCTCCCGACCCGTCCCCCCACCTGCCGAAGGTGTGGGAGACCGGCGAGACCCTGGACCAGACCCCCATACCCGGCACCCGTCGGCTCTGGCTGGCCGGAGCACTGCTGCTGGCGGTACTCGCCTCCACGGTGACCGCGGTCACCGTGCTGGACGAGGACAGGGGGACCTCGCCGAAGGACCGGACGGAGAACACCGCCGCGAAGGACGAGCCGCTGGTCGCCGCTCCGCCCGTCGCCGCCACCGCTCCCAGCGGGAAGAGCGGGCTGGCCGCCCCCTCGCCCTCCGCGAGCACCCCGGACGGCTCCGCGTCGCCCGCGCGCCAGCAGGGCGGCGCCGACACCGACCCCGTACCGAAGCCGTCGGCGTCGAAGTCGAAGGCCCCCTCCGGCGGCAAGCCTCCGGCGTCCGAGCCCTCGTCCTCGCGGAAGTCCGTCCAGGCGGTCAACTACCCCGACCGCTACTGGCGTCTCGACCACGACTCCGTGCGGCTCGACCGGGTGGACTCCCGCAACTCCTCCCGGGCCGGGCAGGATGCCTCCTTCACGCTCGTCCCCGGACTCGCCGACGCCGGCTGCGTCTCGTTCTCGCTGGGGAACGGCCGCTATCTGCGGCACTCGCAGTTCCGGTTGCGCGCCGACCGCCACGACGGCTCCGAGCTGTTCAAGAAGGACGCCACCTTCTGCCCGCGCCCCTCCGCGTTCTCCGACGCCGTCATGCTGGAGTCGGTCAACTACCGCGGCCGCTTCCTGCGCCACCGCGACTTCCGGCTGCGCCTGGACCCGTACGAGAACAGCCGCATCTACCGGGCCGACTCGGCGTTCCGCCTGGTCAAGGGCGTGGGCTGAGCCGCACAGCAAGCAGCCGACGCACCACGCACGCGGCCCCCGGCGCAATCGCCGGGGGCCGCACACCTACGCGTAGAAAACGGGCTCAGACGTTGAAGCCCAGCGCACGGAGCTGGTCACGGCCGTCGTCCGTGATCTTGTCCGGGCCCCACGGCGGCATCCACACCCAGTTGATGCGGAGCTCGTTCACGATGCCGTCCGTGGCGGACTTGGCCTGGTCCTCGATGACGTCGGTGAGCGGACACGCCGCCGACGTCAGGGTCATGTCGATCGTCGCGATGTTCGCGTCGTCGATGTGGATCCCGTAGATCAGTCCGAGGTTGACGACGTCGATGCCCAGCTCGGGGTCGACGACGTCGTACAGCGCCTCACGGACTTCCTCTTCGGAGGCCGGTTTCATCTCGATGGTCTCGCTCATGCCGTCTTCCTCTCGGCGCCGGCCTCGCCCAGGGCCTGGGCCGTCGCGTCCTTCCAGGCCATCCAGCTCAGCAGCGCGCACTTCACACGGGCGGGGTACTTGGAGACCCCGGCGAACGCGACCGCGTCCTCCAGGACCTCCTCCATGGCGTCGTCCGGCTCGATCCGGCCCTTGGACTGCATCAGCTCCAGGAAGGTCTCCTGGATCTTCTGCGCGTCGGCCAGCTCCCTGCCCACGAGCAGCTCGTTCAGCACGGAGGCGGAGGCCTGGCTGATGGAGCAGCCCTGGCCCTCGTACGAGACGTCGCTGATCGTGGTGCCGTCGTACTTGACGCGCAGTGTGATCTCGTCGCCGCACGTCGGGTTGACGTGGTGCACCTCGGCGTCGCCGTCCCGGAGACCGCGCCCGTGGGGGTGCTTGTAGTGGTCCAGGATGACTTCCTGGTACATCGAATCAAGCCTCACGACTCAGCCAGCTCCTCAGCCGAAGAAGTTCCGTACGTGCTCCAGTCCGTCGACCAGTGCGTCGATCTCGGCCGGCGTGGAGTACAGATAGAACGACGCTCGTGTGGTCGCAGGAATTCCGTACCGCAGGCAGACCGGCCGTGCGCAGTGGTGTCCGACCCGGACCGCGATGCCCTGTTCGTCGAGAACCTGACCCACGTCGTGCGGGTGGATGTCACCCAGCGTGAACGAGATCGCCGCGCCGCGGTCCTCGGCGGTCGTCGGGCCGATGATGCGCAGGCCCGGGACCTCGGAGAACCGCTTCACCGCGTACTCGGTGAGCGCGTGCTCATGGGCGAGGATCTTGTCCATGCCGATCGCGTTCAGGTAGTCGATGGCAGCGCCGAGACCGACCGCCTGGGCGATCGGCGGGGTGCCCGCCTCGAACTTGTGCGGGGCGGGAGCGTACGTCGACGAGTGCATCGACACCGTCTCGATCATCTCGCCGCCGCCGAGGAACGGGGGCAGGTCCTCCAGCAGCTCCTGGCGGCCCCAGAGGACGCCGATGCCGGTCGGGCCGCACATCTTGTGGCCGGTGAACGCCACGAAGTCGGCCTGGAGGGCCTGTACGTCCAGCGGCATGTGCGGGGCGGCCTGGGAGGCGTCGATGCAGACCAGCGCGCCGACCTCCTGCGCACGGCGCACTATCGCCTCGACCGGGTTGACCGTGCCCAGGATGTTCGACACCAGCACGAAGGAGACGATCTTCGTCTTCTCGGTGATGATCTCGTCGATGTTGGACAGGTCGAGCCGGCCGTCGTCGGTGAGGCCGAACCACTTCAGCTTCGCGCCCGTGCGCTGCGCGAGCAGCTGCCACGGCACGATGTTGGAGTGGTGCTCCATCTCCGTGATGACGATCTCGGTCTCGTGGTCGACGCGGTAGGGCTCGTCGGCCCAGCCGAGCATGTTGGCCACGAGGTTGAGCGACTCGGAGGCGTTCTTCGTGAAGATGACCTCGTCGCGGCTCGGCGCGTTGATGAACGCGGCGACCTTGTCCCGCGCGCCTTCGTACAGCGCCGTGGCCTCCTCCGCGAGCACATGCACACCGCGGTGGACGTTGGCGTTGTACTGCTCGTAGTAGCCACTGAGTGCGTCCAGCACCTGGCGCGGCTTCTGCGAGGTCGCCGCGTTGTCCAGGTACACGAGCTTCTTGCCGTCATGGACCTGCCGGTCCAGGATGGGGAAGTCCTTGCGGATCGCCTCGGTGTCGAGGAGGCCCGACAGCTGCGTCACGCGGATGCGCCACCCTTCACGTACTTGTCGTAGCCCTCGGCCTCGAGCTGGTCGGCGAGCTCGGCGCCGCCGGACTCGGCGATACGGCCGTTCGCGAACACGTGCACGTGGTCGGGCTTGATGTAGCGCAGGATGCGCGTGTAGTGCGTGATCAGCAGGGTGCCGACCTCGCCGCTCTCACGGACGCGGTTGACGCCCTCGGAGACGACGCGCAGGGCGTCGACGTCCAGACCGGAGTCGGTCTCGTCGAGGATCGCGATCTTCGGCTTGAGCAGCTCCAGCTGAAGGATCTCGTGGCGCTTCTTCTCGCCGCCGGAGAAGCCCTCGTTCACGTTGCGCTCGGCGAAGGCCGGGTCCATGTTCAGCCGCTGCATGGCCTCCTTGACCTCCTTGACCCACAGGCGGAGCTTGGGGGCCTCGCCGCGGATCGCGGTGGCGGAGGTGCGCAGGAAGTTGGAGACGGAGACACCGGGCACCTCGACCGGGTACTGCATCGCCAGGAACAGGCCCGCGCGGGCGCGCTCGTCGACGGACATCTCCAGGACGTCCTCGCCGTCGAGGGTGACGGTGCCGCCGGTGATCGTGTACTTCGGGTGTCCCGCGAGCGAGTAGGCGAGAGTCGACTTGCCGGAGCCGTTCGGGCCCATGATGGCGTGCGTCTCGCCCTGCTTCACGGTGAGGTCGACGCCCTTGAGGATCTCCTTCGTGGCGTTGTCGGCCTCGACGGTGACGTGCAGGTCGTGGATTTCAAGCGTTGCCATGGGTTCCTCAGGACTCCTGGGTGAGGGAGACGAGCACGTCGTCCCCTTCGATCTTTACGGGGTATACGGGGACGGGGCGCGTCGCGGGAAGGCCGGACGGCTTGCCGGTTCTGAGGTCGAACGCGGAGCCGTGCAGCCAGCACTCGATCTGACAGTCCTCCACCTCGCCCTCGGAGAGCGAGACGTTCGCGTGCGAGCAGATGTCGTTGATCGCGAACACCTCGCCCTCGGTGCGCACGACCGAGACCGGCGTGCCGTCGAGTTCCACCCGTTTCGGGGTGTCCTCCTCCAGCTCGCTCAGTCCGCAGGCGCGTCGGAAGGCAGTCATCAGACGGACGCCTCCAGCTCCTCGTCGATCCTGGCGAGAAGGCGTTCCTGGATGTCGGGGACGCGGATCTGCTGGACCAGCTCGGCGAAGAAGCCGCGGACCACCAGACGGCGGGCCTCGTCGGCCGGGATGCCACGCGCCATCAGGTAGAAGAGCTGCTCGTCGTCGAAGCGGCCGGTCGCCGAAGCGTGTCCGGCGCCGACGATCTCGCCGGTCTCGATCTCCAGGTTCGGCACGGAGTCGACCCGGGCACCGTCGGTCAGAACCAGGTTGCGGTTCATCTCGTAGGTGTCCGTGCCCTCGGCGGTGGCCTCGATGAGGACGTCGCCGATCCACACCGCGTGGGCGCCGTCGCCCTGGAGCGCGCCCTTGTAGGCGACGTTCGACTTGCAGTGCGGGGTGTTGTGGTCGACCAGGAGGCGGTGCTCCTGGTGCTGGCCGGCGTCCGTGAAGTACAGGCCGAACAGCTCGGCCTCGCCGCCGGGGCCCGCGTAGGCGACCCGCGGGTGGAGGCGTACGAGGTCGCCGCCGAAGGTGACCACGAAGGACTTGAAGGTGGCGTCACGGCCGATCAGCGCGTTGTGCTGGCCGACGTGGACGGCCTTGTCGTCCCAGTCCTGGACGGAGACGACGGTGAGCTTGGCGCCGTCGCCCAGGACGTAGTCGACGTTGGCGGCCAGGACCGCGTCACCGGTGTGGTCGATGACGACGACGGCCTCGGCGAAGGCTCCCAGCTCGATGACCTGGTGGCCGTAGGCGACACCGCCCGCGCCGTGCACGGCGATGCGGATCGGCTCGGTGAGGACCGTCTCCTTGGGGACGGTCACGACACCGGCCTTCTCGAACGCCGAGTAGGCCTGGGCGGCGACGCGGTCGACCGGGGTCGCCCGGCCGAGCCGCGCGTCGTCACGGCCGACGGTCTCGACCGTGACGCCCTCGGGCGCCTCGATGTCGACCTTCACGCCGTCGCCGGTGGCGACCGCGGTGCCGTCGTGCAGCCCGCGCAGGCGCTCCAGCGGGGTGAACCGCCACTCCTCCTCACGGCCGTGGGGGACGGGGAAGTCCGCCACGTCGAAGGACGGGGGCGCGCTCATGCGCGTGGCGACGGTCGACTCGGCGGCCACCGCGATCTGGCCGGCGGTCGTACTGCCCACCGGGATGTTCTGAGCCTCAGCCATGGCTGTGGGTCTGCTCTCTTCCTACGTCTACGTCAGAAATCTGGCGACTGCTTCGGGGCGGGTCTTAACCGACCGCGCCTTCCATCTGCAGCTCGATCAGCCGGTTGAGCTCCAGGGCGTACTCCATGGGCAGCTCCTTCGCGATGGGCTCGACGAAGCCGCGCACGATCATGGCCATCGCCTCGAACTCGGAGAGACCGCGGCTCATCAGGTAGAAGAGCTGGTCGTCGGAGACCTTGGAGACGGTCGCCTCGTGGCCCATGGACACGTCGTCCTCGCGGACGTCCACGTAGGGGTACGTGTCCGAGCGGGAGATGGTGTCGACGAGCAGCGCGTCGCAGAGCACGTTCGACTTGGAGCCGTGGGCGCCCTCACCGATCTCGACGAGACCGCGGTAGGACGTACGGCCGCCGCCGCGCGCCACGGACTTCGACACGATGTTCGAGGACGTGTTCGGCGCCATGTGGACCATCTTGGAGCCGGCGTCCTGGTGCTGGCCCTCGCCCGCGAAGGCGATGGACAGGGTCTCGCCCTTGGCGTGCTCGCCCATCAGGTAGACGGCCGGGTACTTCATGGTGACCTTGGAGCCGATGTTGCCGTCGATCCACTCCATGGTCGCGCCCTCGTACGCCACGGCGCGCTTGGTGACCAGGTTGTAGACGTTGTTCGACCAGTTCTGGATGGTCGTGTAACGGCAGCGGCCACCCTTCTTGACGATGATCTCGACGACCGCGGAGTGCAGCGAGTCCGACTTGTAGATCGGGGCGGTGCAGCCCTCGACGTAGTGCACGTAGGCACCCTCGTCGACGATGATCAGGGTCCGCTCGAACTGGCCCATGTTCTCCGTGTTGATACGGAAGTAGGCCTGGAGCGGGATCTCGACGTGGACGCCCTTGGGCACGTAGATGAACGAGCCGCCGGACCACACCGCGGAGTTCAGCGACGCGAACTTGTTGTCGCCGACCGGGATGACGGTGCCGAAGTACTCCTTGAAGAGCTCCGGGTGCTCCTTCAGCGCGGTGTCGGTGTCCATGAAGATGACACCCTGCGCCTCCAGCTCCTCGTTGATCTGGTGGTAGACGACCTCGGACTCGTACTGGGCCGCGACACCGGCGACGAGGCGCTGCTTCTCCGCCTCGGGGATGCCGAGCTTGTCGTACGTGTTCTTGATGTCCTCGGGCAGGTCCTCCCACGACTGGGCCTGCTTCTCCGTGGACCGCACGAAGTACTTGATGTTGTCGAAGTCGATGCCCGACAGGTCCGAGCCCCAGTTCGGCATGGGCTTCTTGCCGAACAGGCGCAGGCCCTTGAGACGGAGGTTGGTCATCCACTCCGGCTCGTTCTTCTTCGCGGAGATGTCCCGGACGACGTGTTCGTTGATACCGCGCTTGGCAGAGGCACCAGCCACGTCGGAGTCGGCCCAGCCGTATTCGTAGTTGCCCAGACCCTCGAGCTCGGGGTGGGCGGTCTCCTCGATGGGGAGCGTCATGCGGGGTTCCTCCCGGCGGTACTTACGGATGCGTTATCGGTGGTCTTGGCAGGCGTGGAAACTGGTGGAGCCTTGGAAATCTGCGGGGCGTGGGAATTCTTGGGGATAAAGGTCGTGCAGACGCCGTCGCCGTGGGCGATGGTCGCCAGCCGCTGCACGTGAGTACCCAGCAGCTGGGAGAAGAACTCGGTCTCCGCTTCGCACAGCTGCGGAAACTGCTCGGCGACATGGGCTACCGGGCAGTGGTGCTGGCAGAGCTGCTCACCGACCGGTGCGCTGCGCGCCGTAGCAGCGTACCCGTCCGCGCTCAGGGCCTTGGCCAGGGCTTCGGCTCGCTTCTCCGGCGCGGCGGACTCGACGGCCTCGCGGTAGGCACCGGCCTGGGCGGCCATCCGGGCGCGGGCGAAGGCGACGAGCGCCCCCTCCCCGCCCTCGCGCTCGGCGATCCAGCGCAGGGCGTCCGCGGCGAGCTTGTCGTAGGACTGGTCGAAGGCGTCCCGGCCGCAGTCGGTCAGGGCGAACACCTTGGCGGGCCGGCCGCGCGTACGAGCGCCGTAGACCCGCTGTTCGCGGGGCTCCACGACGTCGTCGGAGACGAGGGCGTCGAGGTGGCGGCGGACGGCCGCCTGGGTCAGCCCCAGGCGTCCGGCGAGATCGGCGACGGTCGACGGGCCGTGGTCCAGGATGGATCGCGCGACCCGGTTGCGCGTGGAGCGCTCCCCGGTCGCGAGTTCCTCCTGAGGGGCCCCCGTGGGGGTCTCCTGAGCCTCGCCGACGTTTTTCACAACACCATTGTTGCGTAATTCCTCAGAGACTGACAAGCCGTGTCCACGCCCGAGGGGGTGCGGTGCATCACTTAGGTAAACCTAATCTGACCTGCGGGAACGATCTTTGATCGATCAATTCGGTGGCACGGCCGGGGGCCGTCGGCAAGACTGGCGAACCATGCCGACACCCCCTCCCACCGGCCCTCTCGTCACGCGCGCCACCCTCGCCGCGGACCTGAGCGCACTGGGCGTACGCCCCGGCGAGACGCTCCTCGTACATTCGTCACTCCGTTCCCTCGGATGGGTCAACGGCGGCGCGGTCGCCGTCGTCCAGGGGCTCCTGGACGCCCTCGGCCCCGACGGCACACTCGTGGTCCCCACCCAGTCCGGCCACCTCTCCGACCCGGCCCTGTGGAGCAGCCCGCCCGTGCCCGAGGAGTGGTGGCCGACGATCCGCGCCACGATGCCCGCGTACGACCCGCTCGTGACGCCCTCGCGCGGGGTGGGCGTGGTCCCGGAGACCCTGCGCTGCTGGCCCGGCGCCCTGCGCAGCGCGCACCCGCAGACCTCCTTCGCGGCCGTCGGCCCGGCCGCCGGGGCGATCGTCGAGGGCCACGCGCCGGACTGCCGGCTGGGCGAGCGCAGCCCGCTGGCGCGCCTGGAGGAGAGGGGCGCCCGGGTCCTGCTGCTCGGCGCGGGCTACGACTCCTGCACCGGCTTCCACCTCGCCGAGTACCGGATACCCGCACCCCGCGTCGAGGTGGGACGGCCCGTCCTCACGCCGGAGGGGCCCCGCTGGGAGACGGTCACGGAGGTCGCGATCAGCTCGGACGAGTTCGACACCCTGGGCGCCGACTTCGAACGGGACCGTCCCGTCGTACGGGGCCGGGTGGGCGCGGCCGACACACGGCTGTTCCCGCTGGTGGACGCGGTGGCCTACGCGCAGCGGTGGCTCGCGACGCACCGCTCGCGCGAGGAGTGGATCACCAATGACGTGTCCGTCCCGCGCACCGTCCCGGGCCGCTCGTGACGCGCCCCGCCCGTCGGCACCCACCCGGCCGTCCCTAGACTTGGCGACCATGCGAAGTGAGGCCGCCCATGCGAAGTGACCCCGTCGTCCAGGTCAGCGGTCTGGTGAAGCGTTACGGCGGGAAGACCGCCGTGGACGGCCTGGATCTGGTGGCCCGGGCGGGCATCACGGCCGTACTCGGACCCAACGGCGCGGGCAAGACGACCACCGTCGAGAGCTGCGAGGGATACCGGCGCCCCGACTCCGGAACGGTCCGGGTGCTCGGCCTGGACCCGGTGCGCGAGGCCTCGGCCCTGCGCCCCCGGATCGGCGTGATGCTCCAGTCCGGCGGCGTCTACTCCGGCGCCCGCGCCGACGAGATGCTGCGGCACATGGCCGCACTGCACGCGCATCCGCTGGACGTGGACGCGCTGATCGAACGCCTGGGCCTCGGCAGCTGCGGCCGGACCACCTACCGGCGGCTGTCGGGCGGCCAGCAGCAGCGGCTCGCGCTCGCCATGGCCGTCGTCGGGCGCCCCGAACTGGTCTTCCTGGACGAGCCGACGGCTGGCCTCGACCCGCAGGCGCGCCGGGCCACCTGGGAACTCGTACGCGAGCTGCGCGCCGACGGCGTCTCGGTGATCCTGACCACGCACCACATGGACGAGGCCGAGCAGCTCGCCGACGACGTGGCGATCATCGACGCCGGCCGGGTCATCGCCCAGGGCTCCCCCGAGGAGCTGTGCCGCGGCGGCGCCGAGAACACCCTGCGGTTCGGCGGGCGCCCCGGCCTGGACGTGGCCTCCCTCCTCAAGGCCCTCCCGGCGGACTCCACGGCGGCCGAGCTGACCCCGGGCTCGTACCGGGTGGGCGGCAAGATCGACCCGCAGCTGCTCGCCACGGTCACCAGCTGGTGCGCCCAGCACGGGGTGATGCCGGAGAAGATCTCCGTGGAGCGGCACACCCTGGAGGACGTCTTCCTGGAGCTGACCGGTAAGGAGCTGCGCGGATGAGCGCGGAAACGACGGGCCCGGGGCCGTCGGCGGACGCCCGGTCGACGGCCGCGGGCACCTACGCGCCGAAGCCCGGCGCGGCCCCGCTGCCCCGCATGATCGTGACGCAGGCGGCGCTGGAGACGAGGATGCTGCTGCGCAACGGCGAGCAGCTGCTGCTGACGGTGATCATCCCGACGCTGCTGCTCGTGCTGTTCAGCGCGGTGGACATCGTCGACACGGGCGACGGCGAGGCCGTCGACTTCCTGGCACCCGGGATCCTCGCGCTGGCCGTGATGTCGACCGCGTTCACCGGTCAGGCGATCGCCACGGGCTTCGAGCGGCGCTACGGCGTGCTGAAGCGGCTCGCGGTCTCGCCGCTGCCCCGCTGGGGCCTGATGACGGCCAAGACGCTCTCCGTGCTGGTCACGGAGATCCTCCAGGTGGTCCTGGTGACGGTGATCGCCCTCGCGCTGGGCTGGTCCCCGCACGGCAACCCCTTCGCGGTGCTGCTCCTGCTCGTCCTGGGCACGGCGGCGTTCTCGGGGCTCGGTCTGCTGATGGCGGGGACGCTGAAGGCGGAGGCCACGCTGGCCGCCGCGAACCTGGTCTTCCTGCTGCTGCTCATCGGCGGCGGCGTGATCGTCCCGCTGGACAAGTTCCCGCAGGGAGCGCAGGACGTCCTCGGTCTGCTGCCCATCTCGGCCCTCTCGGAGGGCCTGCGGGACGTGCTCCAGCACGGGGCCGGGATGCCCTGGGGCAACCTCGGGATCCTGGCCGTGTGGGCCGTCGTGGGCCTGGCGGCGGCCGGGAGGTTCTTCCGCTGGGAGTGACGGCACGCGGCGGTCCGGAGGGGCCTCGTGAACGCGTGCACAAGCGGCCCCCTACGATGGAGCCCGTGCCAAACGTGACCCGAGCGGACGCCGCTCAAGCCGTGCGCAACCCGCTCGCCTTCATCGCAGGGCGCTGGACCCCCTCACCCCGGACGGTCCGGCGCGCCGCTCTCGCCGCGCTCGTCATGGCGGTACTGATCGTGGTCACCGGTGGTGCCGTCCGGCTGACCGGCTCGGGCCTCGGCTGCCCGACCTGGCCCAAGTGCACCGACGACTCGCTCACCACGACGAGCGCGATGGGCGTGCACGGCGTCATCGAGTTCGGCAACCGCATGCTGACGTACGTCCTGTGCGCCGCCGTCGGCTGGGCGATCATCGCCGCGCGTTCGCAGAAGCCGTACCGCCGCAGCCTCACCCGGCTCGGCTGGACGCAGTTCTGGGTCGTCATGAGCAACGCGGTCCTCGGCGGGATCGTCGTCCTCGTGGGCCTGAACCCGTACACGGTCGCCGCCCACTTCCTCCTGTCCACCGCGCTGATCGCCGTCGCCACGGTGATGTGGCAGCGCACCCGGGAGGGTGACGACTCACCCCGCCCGCTGGTCGGCAAGCCGGTGCGGCAGCTGGGCTGGATCCTGGTCGCCGCCACCGTCCTGCTGATCGCGGTGGGCACGGTCGTGACCGGCGCCGGCCCGCACGCGGGTGACTCCAGCGAGGTCCACCGCATTCCGCTGAACTGGGAGAACGTCACCAAGCTGCACGCCGTCCTGGCCTGGATCGTGGTGACGCTGGCCTTCGCCCTGTGGTTCGTCCTGAAGGCCGTCGACGCGCCCCGCGGCCCCCTGCACCGCACCCGCGACCTCTTCCTGGTGCTCCTCGCGCAGGGCGCCATCGGCTACGTCCAGTACTTCACCGACCTGCCGGAGGTCCTGGTCGGCCTCCACATGTTCGGCTCCTGCCTGGTGTGGATCGCCACGCTCCGCGTCCTGCTGGCACTGCGGGAACGCCCGGAGACCGTGGCGGACCTGCCGGGCCAGTCGACGGAGTCGGCCCTGAGCCGCACCTGACCGACCCGTCACGGGCACGGACACGGGTCACCCGTACGCGGCCACCAGCCGGTCGATCGCCGGGCCGAGGTATTCCCTGGTCAGCTGCCCTCTGCGGGCCGTCCACCCCTGGGCAGGCGCGGGCGCCTCCGGCTCGTCGTACCGGCGCCGTCTGATGTCCGCGACCACCTCGACGGGCGCGCCCAGATCGGGCAGCAGGTCCAGGGCCTCGCGCTTGGTGATCAGCCGCCCGTCCTTCACCGTGGTCGCGGCACGCGCGTGGGTGGTCATCCCGACGTCGACCCAGGCGTCCTCGGTCCAGTTGGCGACGCGGTCCACCTCGCGTCGCCAGAAGTCCCGCTGGTCCCGCACGACGAACGCGGCGAGTTCGTCGTCCGTCACCGGCGGCAGCAGGGTGTCGGGCCGCTCGCCTGACAGCACCAGCCCGAAGGCGTGCAGCTCGCGCCGGGTCACCGGCGTGACGGGCCGCGCGAAGAGCTGCTGATGCGCCCAGGTGAGGTGCCGCCGCCCGGGATCGGCGGCGGTGGCGGGCGTCAGATAGCTGCAGTGCAGCTTGGCGACGAGCGGTTCGTCGCGCAGGCGGGCGTGCAGCCGGGCCACCCGCCAGACCGTCCTCGCGGTGATCGGGCCTTCCAGGACGGCGATCAGGTCCAGGTCGCTGCGGCCCTCCTGGTAGTCGTCACCGCCCTCGGAGCCGAGCGAACCGTGGGCCCACACGGCCAGGGGGTCGAGGTCGCGCAGTTCGGTGCGGAAGCGGTCGAGGAGCCGGTCGGTCGCGTCGCTGCGAGTCATACGTACAGTCTGTACACCTCACTCCACCCCGTACACCCGCTTCGCGTTGCCCGCCGCGATCAGTCCCGCCACCCGCTGTGCGTCGCCCGGCGACCAGGCGCCCTCGGCCACCCAGGCGCCCAGTACCCGGGCGAGCGCCTCGCGGAAGAGACGTGCGCCGACCACATGGAGTTCGGGCAGTCCATGGGCCCCGCTGGAGAAGAGGAGCTTGCCGAACGGGGCGAGTTCCAGGATCTCCGAGAGCACGCCCGCCGCCCGCGCGCCGGTCCGCACGAGCGCCGCGCCCAGATCGGCGTACACATGCGGGAACACCCCGGCGAGATGCGCCGCGTGCCGGTGGTACGGGTAGCCGTGCAGCAGGACCAGATCGGTGCCGAGCCCGGCCGTCGCGCGGGCGAAGTCGGTGAGCAGGACGGGGTCGGTGCGGTCGATACGCAGTCCCGGCTCGCCGAGCCCCGCGTGCAACTGGAGCGGCCGGCCGGAGGCGACGGCGATCCACAGCAGGTGTCTGAGCAGCACCGGGTCGCTCAGCGCGCCGCCCACCCGGCGGCCCGCCAGCCAGCGGCCGGCCGCGCCCCGCACCTCGCCGGGTCCCGGCGGTTCGGGCGCGAGCGCCAGTCCGTGCCGTACGCCCGCCACCGACGTGAAGGCCACGGCGGTCGCGGCGGCCCCGTGCACCGACTCGGCGAGGTTGGCGAGGAACGACTCGACGGTGCCGGAGGTGTCGGCGACCTGCTCGGCGAGGAGTTCGAGACGGACGATCTCGTGGGCGTCGGCGGCTCCCGTGGAGGCCATCTCGCCGGGTCCGGTCAGATCGCCCGGCAGCCCGGTGTCGACCAGATACGTCGTGATGCCGCTCCCCCGCAGCAGCTTGCGCCCCGCCTCCAGGACACCGAGCTCCCGGCGGCGCGCCAGGTAGTGGGCGGGCGGACAGTGGGGTTCGAGGCCGAGCAGCGGGGGGCACCAGCGGCGTACGGCGAAGCCGGTCTGGGTGTCGAAGAAGGTGGTGCCGGCGGCGGGCAGGCCCTCGCCGCGGGCCAGGTGGGCCTCGAAGGTGCCGAGGCCCAGCTCCGTCCGCAGCACGCCGTGGCAGTACTGGTCCACCAGCGACGGCGTTTCGATCATCCGGACCTCCCCCACGTGTGGCTCCGCCTGGCCGCAGGGCTTAACGGGGGAGGTACGTCCGGGGGTGCGGGTGCGTCGTGGCCGGCCGCGCCCCTTCGGACGCGGTCAGCCGTTGCTGGGGCCGCCCAGCTGGATGCCCGCCATGCGGGTCCACTCGTACGGGCCCGTCCTGACCTTGTTGGCGAAGTCGCCGTCGAAGTCCTCGTGGACGGTGATGCCGGACTGCTTCACGGCTTCCTCGGCGAGGGCGTAGGTGGGGGCCACGAGGTCGCCCCACTCACCGTCCTCCCCCACGAGGACGATCCGGGCACCCTTCTGCCCGAGATACGCGATCTGCCCCTCGGCCCCGCCATGAGCCTCGGCGAACGAGGAGATCTGCTTGGCGAGCTTCGCCGTCTGCTTGATGTCTGCCATGCCCAGATGCTACCGACGGGTAGCCAGACTGCGCTTCCGGGGGCGCCCCTAAGGGGCGCGGGGAACGGCGCAGTCTTTATGTCTTTAGGGGCGCGGGGAACGGCGCAGTCTTTGTTTTTCTGGGGGCGCGGGGAACTGCGCGGGCAACCCCCACCGGCCGGCCGGCCGACAACGCACCTCAGCCGCCCCGACAGAAAGACCGCGCGTCAGCGCAGGAAGGGGTCCACAGCCACGGCCACGAAGAGCAGCGACACGTAAGTGATCGACCAGTGGAACAGCCGCATCTCCTTCAGCTTCGCCCCCACGGCCCCACCCTTGGCCCGCGACTGCAGCCCGTGTGCCTCCCAGAGCCAGAACCCCCCGGTCACCACGGCCACCACGGTGTAGAACCACCCCGTGTAGCCGAGCGGGGTGAGCAGCAGGGAGACCCCGACCATGGCCCAGCTGTAGAGGACGATCTGCCGCGCGACGACCTTGTTGGAGGCGACGACCGGCAGCATCGGCACGCCCACGCGCGCGTAGTCCTCGCGCACCTTCATGGACAGCGGCCAGTAGTGCGGCGGCGTCCAGAAGAACATGACGAGGAAGAGGATGACCGGCGCCCACGACATGGAGTTCGTGACGGACGACCAGCCGATGAGGACGGGCAGACAGCCGGCGATCCCGCCCCAGACGATGTTCTGCGACGTACGCCGTTTGAGGATCATCGTGTAGACGACGACGTAGAAGAGGAGGGCTCCGAGCGACAGCCAGGCCGACAGCCAGTTGACGGTCAGCCCGAACAGGAGCGTGGACACCACGGCGAGCGTGATGCCGAAGGCCAGGCACTCACGGGGGCTCACCATGCCGGTGACCAGTGGGCGCTGCGACGTACGTTCCATGAGCGCGTCGATGTCGCGGTCGATGTACATGTTCAGCGCGTTGGCGCCACCGGCGGAGAGGTAGCCGCCGAGGCAGGTGAGGAGCACCAGCTTCAGGTCGGGCACCCCCTGCTGCGCCAGGAACATCACCGGCACGGTGGTGATCAGCAGCAGTTCGATGATCCGTGGCTTCGTGAGAGCGACGAACGCCTTGACCCGGGCCCCGAACGGCCGGTGGTTCGTGCCCTGACTCGTCCCGAGCACTCCCGCTGGACGGGATTCAACGGCCGTCACGCACACCCCTGACAGAGACATCCCAGCGAGCCCCGGGTGTGAACTCCCGGTAAAGGCTCGCGCGTACCACGCCACTGTAGACGTTGCCCAGACCCCGGCCCTCGCGGGGGTCAGGTCGTGTTGAAAGGGCCCCGCGAAGGACTGATCGGCCGCGGATTGAGCAGTCGGATGAGCGGCTCCGTATTCACTTGCCGAATACGGAACCCGCCGGTCGGGAGGCGGAAGAGGACAAGTCCCGGCAGTCTGGAATGACTCGAAAAAATGCGCGTTGCCACGGGGGTAGGCTCGACAGCGAGCCGGTGGGCGCCACGTGCACCGGCATTCGACATGTGCAACATGTGGAGAGGAGCCCTGACCCAGGGTGAGCACCAAGCCGACCACAACAGACATCGAGTGGACCGAATTGGACCAGCGGGCGGTCGACACCGCCCGCATCCTGGCCGCCGACGCCGTACAGAAGGTCGGTAACGGCCATCCGGGTACGGCGATGAGTCTGGCACCCGCCGCGTACACCCTCTTCCAGAAGGTGATGCGGCACGACCCGGCGGACGCCGACTGGACCGGCCGCGACCGCTTCGTGCTGTCCGCCGGCCATTCGTCCCTGACTCTCTACACGCAGCTGTACCTGGCCGGCTTCGGCCTGGAGCTGGACGACCTGAAGTCGTTCAGGACGTGGGGTTCGAAGACCCCCGGACACCCCGAGTACGGGCACACCACCGGTGTGGAGACGACGACCGGGCCGCTCGGCCAGGGTGTCGCCAACGCGGTGGGCATGGCGATGGCCGCCCGCTACGAGCGTGGTCTGTTCGACCCGGAGGCGGCCCCCGGCACCTCCCCGTTCGACCACTTCATCTTCGCGATCGCCGGTGACGGCTGCCTCCAGGAGGGCATCTCCGGCGAGGCGTCCTCGATGGCGGGCCACCAGAAGCTCGGCAACCTGGTCCTGCTGTGGGACGACAACCACATCTCGATCGAGGGCGACACCGAGACGGCCGTCTCCGAGGACACCGCCAAGCGGTACGAGGCCTACGGCTGGCACGTCCAGCGCGTGGAGCCGAAGGAGAACGGCGACCTCGACCCGGTCGCCCTGTACGCGGCGATCGAGGCCGCGAAGGCGGTCACGGACAAGCCGTCGTTCATCGCGATGCGCTCGATCATCGCCTGGCCCGCCCCGAACGCGCAGAACACCGAGGCCGCGCACGGCTCGGCGCTCGGCGACGACGAGGTCGCGGCCACCAAGCGGGTCCTCGGCTTCGACCCGGAGAAGTCCTTCGAGGTCGCCGACGAGGTGCTGGCGCACGCGCGCAAGGCGCTCGACCGCGGCCGTGAGGCCAAGGCCGAGTGGGAGAAGGGCTTCGCCGCGTGGCGGACCGCCAACCCGGAGCGCGCCGCCGAGTTCGACCGCATCGCCGCGGGCGAGCTGCCGGCCGGCTGGGAGGAGAAGCTCCCCGTCTTCGAGACCGGCAAGGGTGTCGCCACCCGTGCCGCGTCCGGCAAGGTCCTCCAGGCCCTCGGCGCGGTCATCCCCGAGCTGTGGGGCGGCTCCGCCGACCTCGCGGGCTCGAACAACACGACGATCGACAAGACGTCGTCGTTCCTCCCGGCGGACAACCCGCTGCCGGAGGCAAACCCGTACGGCCGCACGATCCACTTCGGTATCCGCGAGCACTCCATGGCCGCGGAGATGAACGGCATCGCGCTGCACGGCAACACCCGTATCTACGGCGGCACCTTCCTGGTGTTCTCCGACTACATGCGCAACGCCGTGCGTCTGTCCGCGCTGATGCACCTGCCGGTGACGTACGTGTGGACGCACGACTCCATCGGTCTGGGCGAGGACGGCCCGACCCACCAGCCGGTCGAGCACCTGGCCTCGCTGCGCGCCATCCCGGGCCTGAACGTCGTGCGCCCGGCCGACGCCAACGAGACCGCGATCGCGTGGCGCGAGATCCTGCGCCGCTACACGAAGGTCTTCGGCAAGGGCAACCCGCACGGTCTCGCGCTGACCCGCCAGGGTGTTCCGACGTACGACGCCAACGAGGACGTCACGAAGGGCGCTTACGTGCTCTTCGAGGCCGAGGGGTCCGACGGGCAGAGCGCCGAGCCCGAGGTCATCCTCCTTGCCACCGGCTCCGAGGTCCATGTGGCCGTAGAGGCGCGTGAGCAGCTCCAGGCCGCCGGCACCCCGACGCGGGTCGTGTCCGTGCCGTGCGTGGAGTGGTTCGACGAGCAGGACCAGGGGTACCGGGACTCGGTGCTTCCCCCGTCCGTGAAGGCGCGGGTCGCGGTCGAGGCCGGTATCGGTCTGACCTGGCACCGCTTCGTCGGGGACGCGGGCCGCATCGTTTCCCTGGAGCACTTCGGTGCTTCGGCCGACGGCAAGGTCCTCTTCCAGGAGTTCGGCTTCACTGCCGAGAACGTCGCGAACGTCGCCAAGGAATCGATCGCCGCAGCCCAGCGCTGACGCTGACAGCTGACGCTGACATACGACACGTAGGAGATGCATTTTCCATGACAGACGCACTCAAGCGCCTCTCCGAGGAGGGCGTCGCGATCTGGCTGGACGACCTGTCGCGCAAGCGGATCACGTCCGGCAACCTCGCCGAACTGATCGACCAGCAGCACGTCGTGGGCGTCACCACCAACCCGTCGATCTTCCAGAAGGCGATCTCGCAGGGCGACGGCTACGACCAGCAGCTCTCCGACCTCGCCGCCCGCAGGGTCACGGTCGAAGAGGCCATCCGCATGATCACGACGGCGGACGTCCGTGACGCCGCCGACATCCTGCGTCCGGTCTTCGACGCGACGCAGGGGCAGGACGGCCGGGTCTCGATCGAGGTCGACCCGCGCCTCGCGCACAACACCAAGTCGACCGTCGCCGAGGCCAAGCAGCTCGCCTGGCTCGTCGACCGGCCGAACACGCTCATCAAGATCCCGGCGACCATGGCGGGCCTGCCCGCGATCACCGAGACGATCGCGCGCGGCATCAGCGTCAACGTCACGCTGATCTTCTCCCTTGAGCGCTACCGCCTGGTCATGGACGCGTACCTGTCGGGTCTGGAGAAGGCCAAGGCCGCCGGCCTCGACCTCTCCAAGATCCACTCCGTGGCGTCGTTCTTCGTGTCCCGGGTGGACGCCGAGATCGACAAGCGGCTTGACGCGCTGGGCACCGACGAGGCCAAGGCCGCCCGCGGCAAGGCCGGTCTCGCCAACGCGCGGCTCGCCTACCAGGCGTACGAGGAGGTCTTCGCCTCGGACCGCTGGGCCGCCCTGGACAAGGCGCAGGCCAACAAGCAGCGTCCGCTGTGGGCCTCGACCGGCGTCAAGGACCCGGCCTACAAGGACACCCTGTACGTCGAGGACCTGGTCGCGCCGAACACGGTGAACACCATGCCGGAGGCGACCCTGTTCGCCACCGAGGACCACGGGAACATCACCGGCGACACCGTCACCGGTACGTACGAGCAGGCCCGCGCCGAACTCGACGCGGTCGAGAAGCTCGGCATCTCGTACGACGAAGTGGTCCAGCTTCTGGAGGACGAGGGCGTCGAGAAGTTCGAGGGCGCCTGGAACGACCTGCTCAAGTCGACCGAGGCGGAGCTCCAGCGCCTCGCCCCCTCGGAGGGCTGAAATCTTGTCAAGCAGCAATCCGCTGCGTGACCCGGCGGACCGACGGCTCCCGCGTATCGCGGGGCCGTCGGGCCTCGTCATCTTCGGGGTCACGGGCGATTTGTCCCGTAAAAAGCTCATGCCTGCTGTTTATGACCTTGCCAACCGCGGCCTGCTGCCGCCGGGCTTCTCCCTCGTCGGCTTCGCGCGCCGCGAATGGGAGAACGAGGACTTCGCCCAGGAGGTCCACGACGCCGTCAAGGAACACGCCCGCACGCCGTTCCGTGAGGAGGTCTGGCAGCAGCTCGTCCAGGGGATGCGCTTCGTCCAGGGCACCTTCGACGACGACGACGCGTTCGAGCGGCTGCGCGACACCATCGGGGAGCTGGACAAGGCACAGGGCACGGGCGGCAACTTCGCCTTCTACCTGTCCGTGCCGCCGTCCGCGTTCCCGGTGGTCATCCAGCAGCTGAAGAAGCACGGCCTCGCCGACCAGACGGGCGGCTCCTGGCGGCGCGCGGTCATCGAGAAGCCGTTCGGCCACGACCTCAAGTCGGCCGAGGACCTGAACACCACCGTCGAAGAGGTCTTCGCCCCGGACCAGGTCTTCCGCATCGACCACTACCTGGGCAAGGAGACGGTCCAGAACATCCTGGCGCTGCGCTTCGCGAACCAGATGTTCGAGCCGATCTGGAACCGGTCGTACGTCGACCACGTACAGATCACGATGGCCGAGGACATCGGCATCGGCGGCCGGGCCGGCTACTACGACGGCATCGGCGCCGCCCGTGACGTCATCCAGAACCACCTGCTCCAGCTGATGGCCCTCACTGCCATGGAGGAGCCCGCCTCCTTCGACGCGGACGCGCTCGCCGCCGAGAAGACCAAGGTGCTGGGCGCGGTCAGGCTGCCCGCCGACCTGGGCGCGAACACGGTCCGCGGCCAGTACGCCGAGGGCTGGCAGGGCGGCGAGAAGGCCGTCGGCTACCTCCAGGAAGACGGCATCGACCCGAAGTCGAAGACCGACACCTACGCGGCGATCAAGGTCGAGGTGGACAACCGCCGCTGGGCGGGCGTCCCCTTCTACCTCCGTACCGGCAAGCGCCTGGGCCGCCGGGTCACCGAGATCGCCGTCGTCTTCCAGCGTGCCCCGCACTCCCCCTTCGACCACACGGCCACGGAGGAGCTGGGCCAGAACGCGATCGTCTTCCGCGTCCAGCCCGACGAGGGCATCACGGTCCGCTTCGGCTCCAAGGTGCCCGGCACCTCCATGGAGATCCGGGACGTCTCGATGGACTTCGCGTACGGCGAGTCGTTCACGGAGTCGAGCCCCGAGGCGTACGAGAGGCTGATCCTCGACGTCCTCCTCGGCGACTCGAACCTCTTCCCGCGCACCGAGGAGGTCGAGCTGTCCTGGAAGATCCTCGACCCGATCGAGGAGTACTGGGACAAGCACGGCAAGCCCGCGCAGTACCAGTCGGGCACGTGGGGGCCCGTCGAGGCCGACGAAATGCTCGAGCGAGACGGACGGAGCTGGCGTCGGCCATGAAGATAGATCTCACGGACACCACGGCCAGCAAGATCAACAAGGCGCTCGTCAAGGGCCGCCGGGCGATCGGCACCCCGGCCGTCGGCATGGTGCTCACCCTCGTCATCGTCACCGACGAGGAGAACGCCTACGACGCCCTCAAGGCCGCCGACGACGCCTCGATGGAGCACCCCTCACGCACCCTCGTCGTCATCAAGCGGGTCTCGCGCTCACCCCGCGACCGCACGAAGTCACGGCTGGACGCCGAGGTACGGGTCGGCGCGGACGCGGGCACCGGTGAGACGGTCATCCTGCGCCTGTACGGCGAGGTCTCGGACCACGCCCAGTCCGTCGTCCTGCCCCTGCTGCTGCCGGACGCCCCGGTGGTGGTCTGGTGGTCGGCGGACGCGCCCCGCGACCCCGCCGACGACCCGCTGGGCGCCCTCGGCCAGCGCCGGGTCACCGACAGCTACGCGGCGGAGAAGCCCGTCGAGGAGCTGAAGGCCCGCGCCGAGAGCTACGAGCCGGGCGACACCGACCTGGCCTGGGCCCGGATCACCCCGTGGCGTTCCATGCTGGCCGCCGCCCTCGACCAGGTCGACTGCGAGGTCGTCTCCGTCGAGGTGGCGGGCGAGGAGGCCAACCCGAGCGTCGAACTGCTCGCCATGTGGCTGGCCGACCGCCTCCACGTGCACGTCCGTCGTGCCGTGTCCGCCGGTCCCGGTCTGACCCAGGTCCGCCTGGAGACGACCGGCGGCCCCATCACCCTGCACCGCTCGGACGGGGCGATGGCCACGCTGGCGCTGCCCGGCCAGCCGGACCGCGCGGTGGCGCTCAAGCGCCGCGAGACGTCCGAGCTGCTCGCGGAGGAACTGCGCCGGCTCGACCCGGACGACACGTACGCGTCCGCGCTGCGGTTCGGCGTGGACCGGCTGGGCGGCATCCAGTCGGCCTCGCAGCGGCCGGAGGCGGCCACGTGGACGCCGGGCGAACTTCCCGTCCGCCCGGTGCACGACTCCTCGGAGCAGGCCGCGAAGCCGGCCGGGGCATCGGCTTCGGCTTCGGCAGGCGAGGGGGACTCGGGGCGCCCCACCCCCGCCCAGATGCCCCCGGTCAAGAAGGCGGACCCGCAGTGAGCACTCCCCAGCTGGTCGTCCACCGCGACAAGGAACTGATGGCCCAGGCCGCCGCGGCCCGGCTCATCACGAAGGTCGTGGACGCGCAGGCCTCCCGCGGTCACGCCTCGGTCGTACTGACCGGTGGCCGCAACGGCAACGGCCTGCTGGCCGCGCTCGCGGCGGCGCCCGCGCGGGACGCCGTCGACTGGAGCCGGCTCGACCTGTGGTGGGGCGACGAGCGGTTCCTGCCCGAGGGCGACCCCGAGCGGAACGTCACCCAGGCCCGCGAGGCACTCCTCGACTCGGTACCGCTGGACCCGAAGCGCGTGCACGCCATGCCCGCGTCGGACGGCCCCTGGGGGTCCGACGTGGACGCGGCGGCGGAGGCCTACGCGGCGGAACTCGCCGCGGCGGCCGTGCCGGAGAACCACGGTCAGGTCCCCTCCTTCGACGTGCTGATGCTCGGCGTCGGACCGGACACGCATGTCGCGTCCCTCTTCCCCGAGCTGCCCGCTGTCCGTGAGACGGAGCGGACGGTGGTGGGGGTGCGCGGTGCGCCCAAGCCGCCGCCTGTGCGTGTCACGCTCACGCTGCCCGCGATCCGGGCGGCGCGGGAGGTGTGGTTGCTCGCCGCGGGTGAGGACAAGGCGGAGGCTGCGGCGATCGCGCTCTCCGGTGCGGGGGAGGTTCAGGCGCCGGCGGCCGGGGCGCAGGGCCGGGCCCGCACGCTGTGGCTCCTGGACGTGGCGGCTGCGTCCCAGCTGCCGCGCGCCCTGTACCCCCCGGCTTCCCCCTGACGGGCGGGGGCGGCAGGGCCTTTCTTCGCCCCCGCCGCCCCTACCCGTTCCCGTCCACGAAGGGGGCTGCGCCCCCTCGCCCCCCTTTGCGCAGTTCCCCGCGCCCCTGGGGGCGGTCTTTAGGGGCGCGGGGAACTGCGCAGCGGGGGCGAGGGGGGCGCAGCCCCCATGTGGTGACGGGTTGGGTAAGGGCGGCGGGAGCGAGGGGAATTCGGCTATTTGACCGAGCCCGCCATCACCCCCTGCACGAAGTGCCGCTGGAACGCGAAGAACACCGCGACCGGCACCACCAGCGACAAGAACGCCCCCGGCGCGAGCACATCGATATTGCTCCCGAACTGCCGTATCTGCGACTGCAGTTCAACAGTCAACGGCTGCGCGGAACTGTCCGCGAAAAGCAGCGCGACCAGCATGTCGTTCCACACCCAGAGGAACTGGAAGATCGCGAGGCTCGCAAGCGCCGGCCGCCCCACCGGCAACACGAGCCGAGTGAAGATGCGCCACTCCCCGCCCCCGTCCATCCGCGCGGCCTCCAGCATCTCCTTGGGCATCTCCGCGAAGTAGTTCCGAAGAAGGAAGATCGCGAACGGCAGCCCGTACGAGACGTGGAAAAGGATGACCCCGGGAATCGTGCCGAACAGCCCCAGCTGCCCGAAGAGTTTGGCGACGGGCAGCAGCCCGATCTGCACGGGCACCACCAGCAGCGCGACCACGACCAGGAACACGGTGTCCCGCCCCGGGAAGTCCAGCCACGCGAACGCGTACCCGGCGAGCGCGGCGATCACGACGACCAGCAAGGTCGTCGGCACCGAGATCAGCACGGTGTTCCAGAACGCCCGCGTCATCCCCGAATTGCCCAGCAGCGCCGAGTAGTTGTCGAAGGACAGCTGCCGAGGGCTGGTCAGCACGGTCCACCAGCCCCCCGTCGCGGTGTCCTGCGCGGACCGCAGCGACGACAGGAAGAGCCCGGCGAGCGGGGTGAGCCAGACCAGGCCGATCACCACCAGGAACGCCTGGACCAGGCTGTTGCCGAGCCCCCGCCTGAGCGCGTTCATCGTTGACTCCCTCGGAAGCGGCGGACGTTGAAGACCATGGCGGGGATCACCAGGAGCAGGAGCAGGACGCCGAGCGCACTGCCGAGGCCCTGGTTGTTGCCGCCGCCGAAGGACACGAGCCACATCTGGGTGGCGAGCACGGTGGCGTCCTCCTGCACGGGCCCCGGCGCGATGATGTAGACGAGGTCGAAGACCTTCATCACGTTGATCACCAGGGTCACGAAGACCACGGTGAGGACGGGTGCGAGCAGCGGCACGGTGATCCGGCGGAAGATCTGCCACTCGTTCGCGCCGTCCATCCGGGCCGCCTCCAGCGCGTCACGCGGCAGCGCGGCGAGCCCGGCCCCGATCAGCACCATGGCGAAGCCGGTCCAGATCCACAGGTAGGCGCCGATGATGGCGGGCGTGACCAGCGCGGGTCCCAGCCAGGAGATCCCCTCGTACGGCGGGGCGAAGTTGGAGCCGGGCAGCCGCACGGTGTACGAGCCGGGGTCCAGGTCGCCGAATCCGAACGACCCGTCGGCCGCGGTGGTGGTGCTCGCGACCGTCTTCCCGTCGCGCACCGCCTCTACGGCCATCCCCGGCAGCCCGCTCTCGGCCTTGTCGACCTCGCCCTGCTTGCCTCCCCCGCCGCGGGTGAAGTCCAGGTAGACGACACCACGCAGCTCGTCGGCGGACGCCTTCCGTGTCGCCGCCGGGAGCGCGGGCCGCGCGTCCACCGGAAGGTCCTCGGCGCGTACGCCGACCAGACCGAGCCCGACCGTGTCGCCCGGGGAGGCGCCGGCGCTCGTACCGTACGAGCCGTCGGCGCCCTTCGTCAGGCCCTGGCCGTCGCGGGCGCGGGCGGTCGGGTAGGACGACGCGTCCTTGAACGCGTCGTGCACGGAGACGACGGCCGCGTTCAGGACGCCCTTCTCGGGGTCCTCGTCGTAGGCGAGCCGGAAGATGATGCCCGCGGCGAGGAAGGAGACGGCCATCGGCATGAAGAGCAGCAGCTTGAACGCCGTCGCCCAGCGCACCTTCTCGACCAGGACGGCGAGGACCAGGCCGAGACCGGTGAGCAGGGTCGGCGCGATGACGACCCAGATGGCGGTGTTCCGGACGGCCTTGAGCGTGGCGGGATCCTGGAACATCTCGGTGTAGTTGTCGCCGCCCACGAACCGGTCGCCGGAGGCGTCGAAGAAGCTGCGGCCCACGGAGAACAGCACGGGGTAGACGACGAGGGCGCCGAGCAGGAGCAGCGCGGGGAGGACGAACGCGACGGCGATGATCCGGGCCCGGTGCCGCGCGCGCCGTCTGCGGTCACGGTCGGCCTGCGAGGCGGGCGCCGGACCCGCCTCTTTCTGGTCTCTCCGGTCTTTCACATCTGTGGAGGTCATGGCGATCAGTCCTGGTACGCCTTGGCGGCGGCCTTCTCCAGGGCGGCGGCGGTCGCCTTCGGGTCGGACGGGTCGCGCAGGAAGTCCTGGAGGAGCTTCCACTCGCCCGCGCCCTTGGTGCCGCCGAACGCGGCCGGGGCCTGGTCCGACATGTCGAAGCGGACCGAGTCACCGGCGTCCACCAGGGACCTGGCGGTCTCGCGGGTGATGTCGTCGCCGTAGGAGGCGAGGTCGAGCTCCTTGTTCGGGGAGAGGAAACCGCCGACCTCGGCCCAGACCGCGGACGCCTCGGGGGTCGCGAGGTACTCCAGGAACGCCATGGCGGCCTTCGGGCTCTTGCCGTCCTTCAGGACGACCGCCGCGTCGCCGCCGCTGACCACGGGCGCCTTGCCGTCGCCGACCGCGGGGAAGGGGAAGAAGTCCGCGTCCTCGCCGATCTTCCTGCCGAACTGGTCCTTGGCCACACCGGCCACGAAGTCGCCCTCGTAGACCATGCCCGCGGCGGGCTCGGGTCCGAAGACCTTCTCGACGGAGCCGGGGAAGTCGGTGTTCAGGGCGCCCTTCTGGCCGCCGGCTATCAGCTCCTTGTCCTTGAAGAGCTTGCCGAGGGTGGTGAGGGCGTCGACCACGGTCGGGTCGGTCCACTTGATCTCGTGGGCGGCCAGCGCGTCGTACTTCTCGGGGCCCGCCTGCGAGAGGTAGACGTTCTCGAACCAGTCGGTGAGGGTCCAGCCGTCCTGTCCGGCGACGGAGAAGGCCGCGAGGCCCGACTCGGAGACGGTCCGTCCGGCCGCCAGCATCGCGTCGTACGTCGTCGGCGTCTTGACGCCCGCCTCGTCGAGGGCGGCGGGGCTGTACCAGACCGTCGACTTGTGGGCGGCCTTGAAGTACAGGCCGTACAGGCTGCCGTCGACACTGCCGTAGTTCTTCCACACGTCGGCGTAGTTGGCGTCGACGGACTTCTGGGCGGTCGTGGACAGCGGCTTGAGCCAGCCCTCCTTCGCGAACTGCTGGAGGACGCCGACCTGCGGGACCATCACCACGTCGGGAGCGTTGCCGCCCTCTATCTTGCTGCCGACGACCGTGGAGACGTTGTCGCCGGTGGAGGTGAACTGCGTCTTGGCGCCGGTCTTCTCGGTGAACGCGTCCAGGACCTTCTGGAAGTTCTTCTGCTCGCTGCCGGACCAGACACCTGCCACGTTGATCGTCTGGCCGCTGAGCGGCTTGTCGCCGCCGCCCGCGGAGACATCGCCGCCTCCACAGGCGGTGGCACCGAGGGACAGGGCGAGGGCGGTGCAGCTCGCGAGCAGGGTGGTACGTCGTCGCATCATCGTTGATGTTCCTTCGTGAGAGCGGTAGCGGCCGGTGCGGCCGGTTCAGGGGTTGGTGCAGTCGCTGATCCACCAGGCGGCCGTCGAGCCGGGCAGGACGCCGGGCGCGCAGGGGCCGCTGGACAGCAGGGGGGTGCCGGAGACCGGCGCGGGCGTCGGCGCCGTACCGAAGTTGACGGCGCACACCAGGCCGTCGCCGCGGACGAATCCGAGGACGCCGGGCGGGGTGTCCAGCCAGCGCAGCGGCCCTTCGCCCAACTGGGGCATGCCGGCCCGCAGTTGGAGTCCGTCGCGGTAGAGGTGCCAGAAGGAGCGGGTGTCGGCGAGGGCGCGGTCGGTGGCGTACTCGGCGAAGTAGGCGGGCTGCGGCAGCCAGGGTTTGGCGCTCTCGGTGCCGGTGGTGAAGCCGAACGGCGAGGCGTGCCCCGACCACGGCAGCGGCACCCGGCAGCCGTCGCGGACCCGGGCCCTGCTGCCGGTACGGCGGTAGATCGGGTCGGTGAGCACGTCGTCCGGCAGATCGACGACCTCGGGCAGCCCCAGCTCCTCGCCCTGGTAGATGTACGCGGCGCCGGGCAGCGCCAGCATCAGCAGCGCGGCGGCGCGGGCGCGGGCGGCGCCCAGGCCGCTGCCCTCGGTGCCCAGTTCGCCGTAGCGGGTGACGGTGCGGACCTGGTCGTGGTTGTTGAGGACCCAGGTGACCGTCGAGCCGGTGCCCGCGATGTCCTGCATGGCCTCGGAGATGACCTTGCGGAAGGCGTCGGCGTTCCAGGAGGCGCTGAGCAGGTCGAAGAAGAAGGCCTGGTGCAGTTCGTCGTGGCGTACGTAGTGGGCGTGTTCGCGGGCGGAGGGCACTGAGACCTCGCCGACGAGCAGCCGCTCCCGGCCGTCGCGCGCGGTGTACTCCTGGCACACCGACCGCCAGTGCCGCCAGACGCCGTGCACCTCGGGCTGGTTCCAGGCGAGCGGGTTGACGGAGTCCCGGGTGCGGGCGTCGGCCATGGGGTCGGGCGAGTCGGGCAGGTCGGGGTGCTTGTAGAGGCCGGCGGCGACGTCGACGCGGAAGCCGTCCACGCCCCGGTCGAGCCAGAAGCGCAGTACGTGGTCGAAGTGGGTGCCGACCTCGGGGTTGCGCCAGTTCAGGTCGGGCTGCTCGGGCGTGAACATGTGCAGGTACCACTGGCCGGGCGTGCCGTCCGGCTCGGTGATCCGGCTCCAGGCGGGGCCGCCGAACATGGCGTGCCAGTTGTTGGGCGGCTGCGCCCCGTCGGGGCCGCGGCCGTCGGCGAAGTGGAAGCGGGCGCGGTCCTCGCCGCCCGGTGGCCCGGCGAGCGCCTGCCGGAACCAGGGGTGCTCGCTGGAGCAGTGGTTGGGGACTATGTCGAGGAGCACCTTGATGCCGAGCCGCCGGGCGTCCGTCATCAGCAGGTCGAACTCGCCGAGGTCGCCGAAGAGCGGGTCGACGTCGCAGTAGTCGGCCACGTCGTAGCCGTGGTCCTGCTGCGGTGAGGGGTAGAAGGGGCTCAGCCAGATCCCGTCGACCCCGAGCTTCTTCAGGTACGGCAGTCCGGCGCGTACCCCGGCGAGATCGCCGATGCCGTCGCCGGTGCTGTCGAGGAAGCTGCGGACGTAGACCTGGTAGATCACTGCGTCGCGCCACCAGTGGTGCGTGTCGATCGTCACCCGTTGACCTGTCTGTGCGTGCCTCCAGTTATGCATGCATGTTAAGTAGGCATGTCGCACGAGTGTCAACGAGTAGGCGGGAACGTCCCGCGCGTCGATGGTCTGTATGCGCTGCTATATCCGTACTTTTCAGCACGCGAGGGCGCCAGATGAGACGGGCGCGTTACCTAACATGAAACTATGAACTGCCGAGAGGGGGCGGGCGGGCTCAGCCTCGGCGGGAGATCTCCGCCAGCTCGCGCGCCAGGCGGCGCACCGCCGCCTCGGGCGTCTGATGCCCGGTCATCGCGTCGTGCACCACTGCCTGCACGGCCAGGCTGACCTGGTCGTAGCGCGGGCTCTTCGGGCGTGGCGCCGCCGCGAGGACGCTCGCGCGGAGCGTCGGCAGATAGGGGAAGCGCCGGATCAGCTCGGGATCCTCGTACAGCGCGGCCCGTACGGGCGGCAGCGCGCCCTTGGTGAGTACCTGGCGCTGTGTCCGCTCGCTGGTGAGGTAGGCGATGAGCCGGGCGGCGGAGTCGGGGTGCCGGGTATGCGCGCCGACCGCGAGGTTCGAGCCGCCGAGCACGCTCGCGCCCGGTCCGTCGGGCCCCGGCAGCGGCACCGCGCCGATCTTCCCGGCGACCGGCGAGCCCTCGGCGGAGGCGCCGACATAGGCGTACGGCCAGTTGCGCAGGAAGAGGAGGCGGCCGTCCTGGAAGGCCTGCTTGGACTCCTCCTCCTTGTACGTCAGCGCCCTTTTCGGGATCCAGCCGTCGCGTACTCCGCGGGCCAGGAAACCGATGCCCTCGCGCGCCGCGGCCGAGTTGACGGTGACGCGTTCGCCCTCGTCGCCGAGGATGGAGCCGCCCGCCGAGTAGACCGCCTCGGCCGCGTTCACCGTGAGCCCCTCGTAGGGCAGGAACTGGCCGGCGTAGCCGTCGAGTCCGTACTCCGGAGCGATGGTCCGCGCCTGTTCCTCCAGCTCGGCCCAGGTGCGCGGCGGGGCGACGCCCTCCTTGTCGAGGAGGTCCTTGCGGTAGAGGAGCAGTCCCGCGTTGGTGACGTAGGGGACGGCGTACAGCCGGCCGTCGTAGGTCGCGGTGTCCACGACCGGCGGCAGGAAGCCGTCGAGCGGGAAACGGTCCGCGGGCAGCGGGGAGATCCAGCCCGCGGCGGCGAACTCCGAGGTCCAGGCGACGTCGATGTTCAGGACGTCGAAGCGGCTCCGGCCGCCGCCGCGCAGGTCGGTGGCCATCTGCGCGTGGGTCTCGTCGGCGGAGTCCGGGAGTTCGACGAGGGTGACCCTCTCGCCGGGATGATCACGGTTCCAGCCGTCGAGCAGCGGTTCCAGATAGCCGGTGAGATCCCCGGCGGTGGCCAGCGTGAGCGGGCCCCGGCCGCCGCCGCGCGCCCCGTCACCCTGGGTGCCGGACGTGACGTAACCGGCCAGAACGACCGCCGCGACCAGGAGCCCCCTACCCGCGGCATGGATCCACCGCATAGGTTCCTCCCTGGTACACCCGGCTGCCGGGCACCTTCGCCCGGAGTCAGAGGCCATGTATACCCGTTAGGTATGGGCGATACTAGGGCCCGCGGCACATTGGCCCCGGACACGCGGGTCTGCGGCGCCTTTGAGGACTCTCGGGATCTACAGCGGAGGAAGGGGAGAGCACGAGTGCGGCTGCCCCTCCTGGCCCTGCTGGCACGCGGCCCGGCCCACGGCTACGAGCTCAAGCAGGACCTTGAGCAACTGCTGGGCTCCGCGTACCCTCAGCCGAACGTCGGCCAGATCTATGTGACCCTCGGCCGCCTCGAGAAGTCGGGACTGATCGAGGGCGAGGAAGTCGAGCAGTCGAGCCGGCCCAACAAGAAGATCTACCACCTCACCGACGCCGGACGCGAAGCACTGCGCGCCTGGTACGAGGAGACGGCGGACGAGCCACGCGTACGGGACGAGTTCTTCATGAAGCTCGCCCTGGCACCGCGGACCGGACTGGCCGACCAGATCGCCCTGATCAACAAACAACGGCGCGAGTACCTGAACACCATGCGCAATCTGTCGAAGCTCGCCGCGGCCGAGAGCCGGGACAACCGCATCTCCCAGCTGCTCATCGAGGGCGCCATGCTGCATCTGCAGGCCGACCTCGACTGGCTGGAACGCTGCCAGGAGGAACTGGAGGAGCTGGAATGAAGCGCGTCACTCCCCGCGCCACTTCCCGTAGCGCCACCTCCCGTACCGCTCCTTCGCCGGACGCCGAGGACACGCGCTCGCCGGGCGGCGAGGACACCCCGCTCCTTCGGGCCGAGGGCCTGGTCAAGACCCACTACGGCGAGGGCGCGCCCGCGCACGCCGTACGGGGCGTGGACCTCTCCGTACGGCAGGGCGAGTTCGTGGCCGTCACCGGCCCCTCGGGTGCGGGCAAGTCGACGCTGCTGCATCTGCTCGGCGGGCTCCAGCGGCCGGATTCGGGCAGCCTGTGGCTGGACGGCGAGTGCACCGACGCGTACAGCGAGGCGCGCTGGGCGGTCGAGCGCCGGCGCCGCATCGGCATCGTCTTCCAGTTCTTCAACCTGGTCTCGAACCTGTCGGTCGCCGACAACGTCGAGCTGCCCGCCCTGCTCGCCGGCCTCTCCCCCCGGCAGGCGCGCGCCGAGCGTGAACTGCTCCTCGACGAGCTGGGCCTCGCGGGCAAGGAGCGCAGCATGCCGGGCGAGCTGTCCGGCGGCGAGCAGCAGCGGGTCGCGCTCGCCCGCGCCCTGGTCAACCATCCGCAACTGCTGCTGGCCGACGAGCCCGCGGGCAGCCTCGACAGCAAGGGCACCCGCGAGGTGACCCGGCTGCTGTCGCGGTTCCACCAGCGCGGCCAGACGATCGTGCTGGTCACGCATGACGCACGGCTCGCGAGCGCCGCGGACCGGGTGATCAGCTTCTTCGACGGCCGGATCGCCGACGACGCGGTCCTCGACACCACGCCCGCGCGCGGCACCGGGATATCCGGCGTGCTGGAACTGAGGGACTGAGCGGCGTGCCCGAGCCCCTGCCGACGGCCTCCCGCCGGGCCCTGTCCGTCGTGACCGTCCCATCCGTAGCGTCTGTCCTGTCCGCCGTGTCCCGCGTCCCCGAGCCGAAGGGCTGAGGCGGCGTGCGGGCCACCCTGCGCTGGGCACACGCCGATCTTCGCTCGCATCGCGGCGAGGCACTGTTCATCGTGCTCGCCACCGCCGGGATCGTCGCCTCGCTGCTGCTGGCCACGGCGCTCTTCGGGTACGCGACCAACCCCTGGCAGCGGGTCTTCACCCAGTCCCAGGGCGCGCACATATGGATCCACACCAACCCCTCCGCCGACGCGGCCGGGCTCGCCGAACTCGACGGTGTCGCGTCCGTCGCGGGCCCGTATCCCACCGCCGCCGCGACACTCGCCTCACGCGGCACCCGCGCCTCCGTCGAACTGCGCGGCACCGCCGACCGGCCCACGACCGGCCGCCCGCTGCTCGCCTCGGGCCGCTGGCTCGACTCCGGCGTCCCGGACGGCGTGGTGCTGGAGAGCGGCCTCGCGCGGGCGCTGTGGGCCGAGCCCGGGGACACGCTCACCGTGCCCGGCACCGACCGGACCCTGACCGTGCTGGGCATCGCGGACAGCGCCGAACCCCGCTACAGCCCCGGCGAACGGCCGGGCCTCGTCTGGGCGCCCCCCGCCGTCGTACGGGACACCGACGGGCGCGGCGGCCAGGTGACCGGGCTACGGCTGACCGACCCCGACGACACGGACTACGCCGTCCAGCGCGCCGTCACCCTCCTCGGCGCCAAGGCCGTCACCGACGTCTCCCCCTGGCAGCAGGCCCGGGCCGAGGCGCAGGGCGGCAACCGGCTGCTCGGCCAGGTCCTCGGCCTGTTCGGCCTGGCGGCCCTGCTGGCCGCCGCGCTGGCCGTGCACGGCGCGATCGGCACCCGGATCCGCGGTCATCTGCGGGACATCTCGGTCCTGAAGGCGATCGGATTCACCCCCGGCCAGGTGGTACGGATCTTCCTGCTCCAGCATGTGGCGTTCGCGCTGCTCGGCGCCGTGCTCGCCGCGACCCTCATCCAGACCCTGGGCAGCCGCACACCGGGGCGTCTCGGGGACGCGGTCGGGGTGTGGCAGGGCCTGCCGGGGCACACGGCCGCGCTGCTCGGCGTACCCCTGGGCGCGGTGCTGTTCATCGCGGCGACGACCGGACTCGCCGCCTGGCGCGCCGGCCAGGTGCCTCCGGTCCCGGGGCTGCGGGCCGCGGCGCCGCTGGGCGGCGGCCTGTCCGGTCTGTCGCGCGGGGCGCTCGGACTGCGGCTGCCGTCGGCGCTGGTCCTGGGCTGGCACAAGGCGTTCACGCGCCGCTCCCGCTCGCTGGCCGCGGTGGCCCGGCTGGCCCTCCCCCTGCTCCTCATCGTCGTGGCCATGAGCGCCTGGACCACCATCGACCGTTTCCAGCACAGCCCGGACCGGATCGGCCTGGCGGCCGCGCTCACCGTACGCGCGGACGACACCCTCACCGATCCGGACGTACGGGCCCTGCTCGCCCGCAACCCGCAGGTCGCCGCGGTCCATCCGGGCGTCGAGGTGGCCGCGCTGGTCCCGGGCCAGACGGGCACGATCGCGCTGCGCGGGCTCGGCACCCGAGCGGACCCCTATCCGTTCGCGCTGGCCGAGGGCCGTCCCGCGCGCGGCCCCGACGAGGCGGTGGCCGGTCAGGGGCTGCTCGACCTGCTGGACGTACGGGTCGGGGACTGGGTGCGGATGACGGTCGGCGCGCAGCCGCAGATCCTGCACATCGTGGGGCGCAGCATCGAGCCGGAGAACGGCGGCCGGGTCATCTCCACCTCGCTCGACACCCTCCGGGAGAACGACCCGGGGCTCGAAGCGGCGCTCTACCAGCTCCAGCTGCGTCCCGGCGCCGACCCGCACCGGGTGGGCGCGGAGCTGACCGAGGCCGCGCACGGCGACCTCAGCGCGCACGCCGTGCCGAACCCGGCCGACGGGCTCTCACCGCTGCGCGGGGTCGTCGTGGGGCTCATCGCCGTACTGGCCCTGATCGGCCTCATCGAACTGCTCACCGCGATCGGGGGGACGGTCCGTGAGGGCGAGCGGGATCTGCTGGCGCTGAAGGCGATCGGGCTGACCCCGCGGCAGATCACCGCGATCACGGTGACGGCCACGGGGTGCACGGCGCTGGCCGCGGTCGTCGTCGGTACGGCCCTGGGGGTGCCGCTCGCGCACTGGCTGATCGACGCGCAGGGGAGGTCGAGCGGTATCGGCGCGGGGATCGCGCAGGGGCCGTCGCCCGCGCTCCTGCTCCTCTTCGCCGCAGCCGCCGTACTGGGCGCCGCGGCCCTCGCCGCGCTCCCCGCCTCCCGCTCGTCCCACCGCCGCCTCGCGGACACGCTCAGCGCGGTGGCTTGAACGGCCTCGTTCGGGTCCGGCGCAACTCCGCGGGCCGGTAAGGGGAACCGTTCGCGCAGTTCCCCGCGCCCCCAAGATGAAAGACAGGGGCGCAGCCCCGTCTTTCAGGGGCGCGGGGAACTGCGCGTCCAACCCCTACCGACCCGCGCGATCGACACGGCCCCGCCCCCACCCCCAAGGGGCGCGGGGAACTGCGCAACCGGCCCCGCCGCCCCGCAGGTCAGGTACCGGCCCGAGCTCCTAGGCCCGCCCGCGCAGCGCCCGGTACCTGTTCACCAGCGCCTTCGTGGACTCGTCCAAACCAGGAACGTCGGCCCCCTCCGTGAGCGCCGGCTCAACCCGCTTCGCGAGCACCTTGCCCAGCTCGACACCCCACTGGTCGAACGAATCGATGTGCCAGATCGCCCCCTGCACGAACACCTTGTGCTCGTACAGCGCGATCAGCTGCCCGAGGACCGACGGCGTCAACTCGCGCGCGAGAATCGTCGTCGTCGGGTGATTGCCCGCGAACGTCTTGTGCGGCACCAGCTCCTCCGGCACCCCCTCCGCCCGGACCTCCTCCGCCGTCTTGCCGAAGGCCAACGCCTGCGTCTGCGCGAAGAAGTTCGCCATCAGCAGGTCGTGCTGCGCCTTGAGCCCGTCGCTCAGCTCGGCGACCGGCTCGGCGAAGCCGATGAAGTCCGCCGGGATGACCTTCGTACCCTGGTGGATGAGCTGGTAGTAAGCGTGCTGCCCGTTGGTGCCGGGCGTGCCCCACACCACCGGGCCCGTCTGCCACTCCACCGGATTCCCGTCCCGGTCCACGGACTTGCCGTTGGACTCCATGTCCAACTGCTGCAAGTACGCCGTGAACTTGGACAGGTAGTGCGAGTACGGCAGCACCGCGTGCGACTGCGCGTCGAAGAAGTTGCCGTACCAGACCCCCAACAGACCGAGCAGCAACGGCACGTTGGACTCGGCGGGAGCCGTGCGGAAGTGCTCGTCGACCAGGTGGAAACCGTCGAGCAGTTCCCGGAAGCGCTCCGGACCGATCGCGAGCATCAGCGACAGGCCGATCGCGGAGTCGAACGAGTACCGTCCGCCGACCCAGTCCCAGAACTCGAACATGTTCGCCGTGTCGATACCGAAGTCGGCGACCTTCTCCGCGTTCGTCGACAGCGCCACGAAGTGCTGGGCGACGGCTTCCTGACCGGCCTTCAGCTCGGTCAGCAGCCAGTCGCGCGCCGAGGTCGCGTTGGTGATCGTCTCGATGGTGGTGAAGGTCTTCGAGGCGATGACGAACAGCGTCTCGGCCGGGTCGAGGTCCCGTACGGCCTCGTGCAGATCGGCCCCGTCGACGTTCGACACGAACCGGACCGTCAAGTCCCGGTCGGTGAAGGACCGCAGCACCTCGTACGCCATCGCCGGGCCCAGGTCGGAGCCGCCGATACCGATGTTGACGACGTTCTTGATGCGCCTGCCGGTGTGCCCGGTCCACTCGCCCGAGCGGACGCGCTCGGAGAAGCCGGACATCTTGTCGAGGACCGCGTGCACGGCCGGTACGACGTTCTCTCCGTCGACCTCCACGACCGCGTCACGCGGGGCGCGCAGCGCGGTGTGCAGGACCGCCCGGTCCTCGGTGACATTGATGCGCTCCCCGCGGAACATCGCGTCGCGCAGACCGGCCACGTCCGTCGCCGCGGCCAGCTCACGCAGCAGCCGCAGCGTCTCGTCGGTGACCAGGTGCTTGGAGTAGTCGACGTGCAGATCGCCCACCTGGAGCGTGTATGCGGCGCCGCGTCCCGGGTTCCGCTCGAACAGCTCGCGCAGGTGCGCCTCGGCGAACTCCTCCCGGTGCTCCGCCAGAGCGGTCCACTCGGGCGTCTGGTTGAGCCTGGTACGGCTTTCTGCGTTCATCTCGGACTTCCGCCTCTTTCTTGCCAGTGCTGCGTACCTTGCCCCGCTACCGGTCCCAACCTAATGGAGCGGGGTGACGCGAGTTGTCGTCCCGCCGTCGTCCGGCTCAACAACAGATACGTGCGGTTCACTCGCAGGTGTCAGCACGGCGGCGGAGAAGCCACGCGACCGGGGGCGTACGAAAAATACGCCGCGAAAAAAGAGCGTCCGGCACGAGACACAGCCGGCCGGACACCTCTCGGTGTCCGGCCGGCTCGCAACTCCTGGATCTCGCGCCGCTCCTGGATGCCGCGCGTCGCTCCTAGATCTCGCCCCGCAGTTTGGCGAGCGCCTCGGCGAGGATCGCCTCGCCGTCCGCGTCGCTGCGCCGCTCCCGTACGTACGCGAGGTGCGTCTTGTACGGCTCGGTGCGCGGCGGGTCCGGCGGGTTGTCCCGGTCCTGTCCGGCGGGAAAGCCGCAGCGGGGGCAGTCCCAGGTGTCGGGGACCTGCGCGTCGCTGGCGAAGCTGGGCTGCGTCTCGTGCCCGTTGGAGCACCAGAAGGAGATGCGCAGCCGGGGCGCGGACTCGCCACGCTCGGCCTCGCCCATCGGCCCCGCCCCGACCCGGCTTCCTCGGATCGCGTTGCCACTTGCCACGGTCGTAACTCCCTGCGTGATGGTGCCGCGAAGCGAGTCGGCGTGACGCTTCGCTGCGGGCGCCTCAGTCTACGTAAGGCCCAACGCGCGTCCAGTGATAGGAGTTACACCCCCGCGCACAGACGCAAGCCCCATGATAGGCCGCGCCTGCGGGCGCGTACCGGACATGGGGCCTTACGTGCGGAATGTGCTTGCGTAATGTGCGTTCGTGCTGTGGTGCCGGTGTCGGCCGGTGGTCAGTTGTTGACCTTCATCAGGATGCCGAGCACCACGATGCAGGCGAACCACAGCAGACCGACCACGAGGGTGATGCGGTCGAGGTTGCGCTCGGCGACCGAGGAACCACCGACGGACGACTGCATGCCGCCGCCGAACATGTCGGACAGGCCGCCGCCCTTCCCCTTGTGCATCAGCACCAGCAGCATCAGCAACAGGCTGAAGACGATCAGGGCGATCGAGAACCCCATAACCACGGCTGGACCAACTTCCTCGGACTTGGACGGACGAGTCTTGGACGGACGACGGGGGCCGGTGCTTCGGGTACGAAGCCGCCCGGCCCCCGCAAGGGTACGACGTAACACCGCTACCGCATACTCGCAGCTCGGCGCTTCACATCCGGAGCGCGCTCTACTGGTCGCGGAACCGGACGATCTTGACGAACTCGTCGGCGTCCAGGGAGGCGCCACCGACGAGGGCGCCGTCGATGTCGGGCTTCGCCATGATCTCGGCGACGTTGCCGGACTTCACCGAGCCGCCGTACTGGATGCGGACGGCGTCGGCGACCTCCTGCGAGTACAGCTCGGCGACCTTGCCGCGGATCGCCGCGCAGACCTCCTGGGCGTCGTCGGCGCCGCAGACCTTGCCGGTGCCGATGGCCCAGACGGGCTCGTACGCGATGACGATCGACTCGGCCTGCTCGGCGGGGACGTCCTTCAGGCCGCCCTCGACCTGGGTGAGCGTGTGCGTGACGTGGTTGCCCGCCTCGCGGACCTCCAGCTCCTCGCCGACACACAGGATCGGGGTGAGGCCGTGCTTGTGGGCGGCCTTCACCTTGGCGTTGACGATCTCGTCGGTCTCGGCGTGGTACTGGCGGCGCTCGGAGTGGCCGATCGCCACGTACGTGCACTTGAGCTTGGCCAGCATGGCGCCGGAGATCTCGCCGGTGTAGGCACCGGAGTCGTGCGCCGAGATGTCCTGGGCGCCGTACTTGATCTTGAGCTTGTCGCCGTCGACCAGGGTCTGTACCGAGCGCAGGTCCGTGAAGGGCGGCAGGACCGCGACCTCACAGGCGTCGTAGTCCTTGTCGGCCAGGGCGAAGGCGAGCTTCTGGACGTGGGCGATGGCCTCGAGGTGGTTGAGGTTCATCTTCCAGTTGCCCGCCATCAGCGGCGTGCGAGTGGTCATACGGGGTCAGTCCTCCAGTGCGGCGAGACCGGGGAGCGTCTTGCCCTCGAGGTATTCGAGGGAGGCGCCGCCACCGGTGGAGATGTGGCCGAATGCGTTCTCGTCGAAGCCCAGGATGCGGACGGCCGCGGCGGAGTCGCCGCCGCCGACGACCGTGAAGGCCTGGGAGTCGAGCAGGGCCTGGGCGACCGCCTTGGTGCCCTCGGCGTAGTCGGGGTGCTCGAAGACGCCCATCGGACCGTTCCAGAACACGGTGGCCGCGTCGGCGAGCTTCGATGCGTACAGGGAGCCGGTCTCGGGACCGATGTCCAGACCCATCCGGTCGGCCGGGATGGCGTCCGCGGCGACGGTGGACGGGTCGGACGGCGCCTTGGTCTTCAGGTCGGGGAAACCGGCCGCGACCACGACGTCGACGGGGACGACCAGCTCGACGCCGTTCTTCTCGGCGCGCTCGACGTACTCCTTGACGGTCGGCAGCTGGTCGTCCTGGACCAGGGAGGCACCGATCTCGTACCCCTTGGCCTTGAGGAAGGTGAAGGCCATGCCGCCGCCGATGAGCAGCCGGTCGGCCTTGCCGAGCAGCTCGTCGATGACGGCGAGCTTGTCGGAGACCTTGGAGCCGCCGAGGGCGACCACATAGGGGCGCTCGACGTCCTCGGTGAGCTTCTTCAGGACGCCGACCTCGGTGGCGATGAGGTAGCCGGCGTAGTGCGGCAGCCGGGCCGGGAGGTCGAAGACCGAGGCGTGCTTGCGGTGCACGGCACCGAAACCGTCGCCTACGTAGACATCGGCCAGGGCGGCCAGCCGGTCGGCGAACTCGCCGCGCTCGGTGTCGTCCTTGGAGGTCTCGCCGGCGTTGAAGCGGAGGTTCTCAATGACCGCGACCTGGCCGGGCTGCAGCCCGTTCACGGCGTCGTGGGCGGCCGGTCCGACGGTGTCCTGGGCGAACGCGACGGGCGCGCCGAGGAGCTCACCGAGCCGCTCGGCGGCGGGCAGCAGCGAGAAGGCGGGGTCCGGGTTGCCCTTGGGGCGGCCCAGGTGCGAGGCGACGATCACCTTGGCACCGGCCTCGGCGAGCGCCTTGACGGTCGGCAGGACGGCGCGGATGCGGCCGTCGTCGGTGATGAGACCGTCCGCGAGCGGCACGTTCAGGTCGGCGCGCACGAAGACCCGCTTGCCGTCGACCCCTTCGGAGAGAAGTTCGTCGATCGTCTTCATAAGTGGACTCCTAGGGAAGCTCTTTTGTCCGAGAGAGGGCTGATCGCTCAGCACGTGCCACAGGGCCCGGGGTGCGCGGCGGTGCGCTGCCCGGGCCCTGTGCTCACACGAGGTGCCTTGCTTCTTGGACCTAGAGCTGTTCGCCGACGAAGACCGTGAGGTCGACGAGGCGGTTGGAGTAGCCCCACTCGTTGTCGTACCAGCCGAGGATCTTCACCGTGCTGCCTTCCTGGACCATGGTCAGGGAGGAGTCGAAGGTGCAGGAGGCCGGGTCGCCGACGATGTCCGAGGAGACGATCGGGTCCTCGGTGTAGGTCAGGTAGCCCTTGAGGTCGCCGTCGTCGGAGGCCTTCTTGAACGCGGCGTTGACCTCGTCCTTGGTGACCTCGCGCTGCAGCGTCACGACCAGGTCGGTCGCGGAGCCGGTCGGGACCGGGACGCGCATCGCGATGCCGTCGAGCTTGCCCTTGAGCTGCGGGAGGACCAGCGCGGTGGCCTTGGCGGCACCCGTGGTGGTCGGGATGATGTTCTCGGCGGCGGCGCGGGCGCGGCGCAGGTCCGAGTGCGGGAAGTCCAGGATCCGCTGGTCGTTCGTGTACGCGTGGACCGTCGTCATCAGACCCTTGACGATGCCGAAGTTCTCGTCGAGGACCTTGGCCATCGGCGCCACACAGTTGGTGGTGCAGGAGGCGTTCGAGATGACGTGGTGGTTGGCCGCGTCGTACTTGTCCTGGTTGACGCCCATCACGATGGTGATGTCCTCGTCCTTGGCCGGAGCCGAGATGAGGACCTTCTTGGCGCCGCCCGCGATGTGCTTCTCGGCGTCGGCCTTCTTGGTGAAGATGCCGGTCGACTCGATGACGATGTCGACGCCGAGGTCGCCCCACGGGATGTCGGCGGGGTTGCGCTCCGACAGCACCTTGATGGTGTGGCCGTCGACGGTGATCGTGTCGGCGGTGTGCGACACCTCGGCCTTGAGACGGCCCAGAATGGTGTCGTACTTGAGCAGATGCGCGGTGGTCGCGGTGTCACCCAGGTCGTTGACAGCCACGATCTCGATGTCTGCACCCTGCTCCAGCAGCGCGCGGAAGTAGTTACGACCGATGCGGCCAAAGCCGTTGATGCCTACGCGGATCGTCACGAACCGATCTCCTCGTTAGGTACGCCGGCGTTGGATGCCGGCGAGTTGTATGGGATGTCCCCGACCGCCTACGACCCTACCTCTCCGAGGCTCCCGGGGTGACATCGAGATGCCCCATACACGGCAGGGCGGTCCGTACCCGCCAGTAGGGGTACGGACCGCCCCAGGGTCGACGCCTGTCGGAGCCGGGTCAGCCGCGCAGGGCGGCCAGTGCCTTGCCCAGCAGGGCGTTGCGGTCGGCCGCCGCGGTGACGTGCTCCAGGCCGAAACCGAACAGCACGGTGTCACGGGTGGAGACCGCGCCGTACGTCTTGAAGAGCTCGCCCGACAGGCCCCAGTCCCGGACGACCGCGGGGCTGCCCGCGGGCGGCCCGGCGACCTTCCAGGCGCCGAGGGAGGTCTCGAAGCCCTCGGTCTGCGTCGCCGTGCCGCCGATCACGACGGAGGCGTTGTCGGCGAGGACCCCGTGCCCGCCGGAGCCCGGGTCGGTGATGTAGCTCAGCGACACCTCCACGGTCTTCCCCGCGTAGGCGGACAGGTCGAACTCGACCTGCTGCCAGCCCGCGGAGGCCCCGGTGAAGCTGTTCCAGGAGCCGCTCGTACCGCTCGGGGTGCACGCGGTCGCGCCCCGGGTCAGGTACCGCGCGAGGGCGGGGTGCCCCTGCATGAAGAACCCGGCCTCGCACTCGGCGGGCACGGCGGTACTGGTGGCGCCGCCCTTGTCGGGAAGCGTGGTCCAGTCGTCGGCCCCGACGGTGTGCGCCTCCAGCACCGCGTGGTCGTAACCCTCCTCGGTGTCCCACAGGAGCTGGGTGCGCAGGGTGGGCGCGTCGGCCGCGCTCACCCCGGTGAGGTCGATGGTGCGGGTGAGCCGGTTCCAGGCGTAGTCGGTGTGCGTGACGGCGGCCATGGAAGCGCCCTCGTACGGGCCGTACGGGTTGACGGTGCCCGGGTACACGCCTGCGCCCGCGCTGGCGAACTGCGGGAACCGCTCGACGGGGAGGGTGTCCGAGGTGACGCTGTAGGCGCCCGCCGCGTTCAGCGGGTTGCCGGGCGTGTCGCCGAGCGGTCCCCCTGCGCCGGCGAGCTTCCCCGAGCCGGTGAAGGCGCCGGCGTCCGGAGTCGTCGTACGGGTGTAGGCGCCCAGGTAGTACTGGCTGAAGTCGTTCGTCAGGGCGCCCGGCAGCGCGACCTGGCCGCCCGCCTGCTCGCCCGCCTCGATCAGCTTGCCGCCCTCGTTGAGGTAGGCGCGCAGCTGCAGCTGGGTCAGGTATCCGGGCCGGTCGGCGCCGGTGTAGTGGACGACGGTCCCGAAGTGGCCGAGGACCCCGAGCGCGTCGGGCGCGCCCTGGGCGGCGACGTCCCAGACGACGGCCTTGCGGCCGTTGGCCGCCAGCGCGTCGACGTAGGTCCGGGCCTTCGTCGCCGTCGCGCCCTCCTCGGCGATCACCAGCGTGTCGGCACGCGGCCGTTCGGCGACCGTGTACGTGAAGTGCGGGCTGGAGGTGGGCTTTCCGGCGCGGGTCCTACCCGTGAACCAGACCTCGACCTTGTCGCCGGGCTCGCCGTCCCGCACCTTCGCGCGGTACTCGTCGAAGTAGAGGTTGTCCTCGCCGCCGTAGGTCTCGCCGCCCTTCCAGGCCCGGAGGTCCTGGTCCTTCGTACGGCCGTTGTTGACGCGGTACTTCAATTCCTTGTCGCGTACGGACTTGCGGGCGACGACCGAGACCTCCTGGTCGGCGCCGCGGGAGTACGAGGTCGCGAAGGGCGCCGGGGTGAAGTCAGGGGCGTCGATGCCGACCGAGGACTTCGGCTGGTCGGGCCTGAGCGCCGCCTCGGCGACGGAGAGCGCGAACGGGATGTTCTTGACGAACTCGTCCTGGATCAGCTTCTCGTCGTCCGGGAAGGTGAAGACGGACGCGCAGTCCGCGGCGTTCCAGGGGTCGTCCGGGTAGAGGTTCGAGATGGTCTGGCAGGTCGACATCTCGGGGGTGAACATCGCCGTGCCGTTGACGTTGGACGCGTGTCCGTCGGCCTCGCCGTTGGTCGTGTAGAGCTCGGAGGAGACCTGCGGGCGGTAGCCGGGGATCGCCGAGTTCTCGGGGGTCCCGGCGAGGGACTTGTAGAGCACGTCGTCGGGGCTCGGGGTCGCCACCTGCCAGCCGACTCCGTAGAGGAGCAGTTCGGCGGCGGAGTGGTAGTTGATGCCGTACTCGAAGCCGATGCGCCTCTCGAAGGAGTCGATCGCCTTGGTCTCGGGCTCCGAGCCGGGACTCGCCCCGCGATAGGTCTGGCTGGTGGGGTACGGGGACGAGCCCTCGTCGTCGTAACCCCACTTGTAGGAGAAGTTGCGGTTGAGGTCGACACCGTCGCCGACGGTCAGCGCCCCGTCGCCGTTGACGTCACGAAGGTTCTTCCGCCACTGGCGATCGCCCTCGGGCTTGAAGGTCCAGTCGTAGCCGTCCGGGTTGGCGGACAGCACGAACCACAGCTCGGTGGAGTCCACGAGCTTGGTGATCCGCTGGTCCTTGCCGTAGTTGTCCAGGTAGTGGTGCATCAGGCGCCGGGTCATCTCGGGCGTGATCCACTCACGGGCGTGCTGGTTGGACATGTACAGCGTGGACGGCTTGGCGCCGTCCTTGGTCTTCTTGGCGCCCTTGGTGAGCTTGAGGGCCAGGATGTCCTGCCCCTGGAGGGTCTTGCCGATGGAGACGACCTTCGTCAGGTTCGGATTCCGCTGTCCCGTCCTGACGATCTCCTCCTTGAGGTTGCCCGCACCGCTGTACGGGCGGAAGACGCCGTCCCCCGCGGCTGCGACGCGCGCCTGCGCCTTGGCCGAGAGCTTGTGCTCGGCGAGGTCGACGCCCTTGTCCTCCAGCTGATCGGCCTGCTTGTCGGTGAGGTACACCTCGACGGAGGCCGTGCCCTTCTGCGGTACGCGTTCGCTCAGCTCGTGGCCGTCCTGTCCGGCCGCGAGGAGCAGGGGTACCTGCTCCTTCGTGACCTCGGCGCGGAACACCTTGACCTCGTCCGCGCCCGGGTCGGGCGTCGCGCCCGGTTCCGCCTGCGCCATGGGTGCGACGGCGACTCCGCCGAGCAGGAGTGCGCCGGCAGCGAGGATCGATCTCGCTCTTCGTCTCATGAGCCCCCCTTGCAGTAGTTCGCCACTGCGGCGAACAGATGCCAGGCTTATGACAGTCCATGGTCAAGTCAATAGCGCGTGACACCCCTCGGGCGGGCACCCGACTAGCCCAAATGGGTCTGGGCGGGGGTTAGTTGGGGGTGACCGTGACTGGCGGGTGCGGGCCGCTGGGGGTTGCCCGCGCAGTTCCCCGCGCCCCTGGGTGGGTGGGGGCCGGCCTGGATCGCCCCGCGGGCCCGCATTCGGCCGCGCGCTCCGTTCCCCGCCGCCCCTGAGGTGGGTGGGGGCTCGCGCGGAGTGCCCCGCGGGCCCGCATTCGGTTGCCCGCGCCGTTCCCCGCGCCCCTTGGGGGTGGGGGCTCACGTGGGCTGTCGGGTGCGGGCAGCCATGGCAAGGGGCGCGAGCCATGTCGATCGCCTCGACCCCGACCCACCCAGGGGCGCGGGAACGGCGCACTCAGCCCAGACCTACAGAAACCCGACGACAAACCCGAACCCCCACCCCTCAGGGGCGCGGGGAACTGCGCGAGCAACCCAGGTAGACCGGAAGCCGACTACTCACCCCGACCCCCTCCCACCTCAGGGGCGCGGGGAACGGCGCGAGCAACCCCAGGTCGACCGCAAGCCGACCACCCCCAGGGGCGCGGGGAACGGCGCAACCCGCAGGGACGTCACCCCACCAGGTTGTCGGCCATCTCCTCACTGAGCGTGGACTCCGTACCCGGAATCCCAAGATCCTGCGCCCGCTTGTCGGCCATCGCGAGCAGCCGCCGAATCCGCCCCGCCACCGCGTCCTTCGTGAGCGGCGGCTCAGCAAGCGCCCCCAGCTCCTCCAGCGACGCCTGCTTGTGCTCCATCCGCAACCGCCCAGCAGCCGCGAGATGCTCAGGAACCTCGTCCGCGAGAATCTCCAGCGCCCGCTGCACCCGAGCCCCCGCGGCCACCGCCGCCCGAGCCGACCGCCGCAGATTCGCGTCGTCGAAGTTGGCGAGACGATTCGCCGTGGCGCGAACCTCCCGCCGCATCCGCCGCTCCTCCCACGCCAGCACGGACTCGTGCGCCCCGAGCCGCGTCAGCAGCGCCCCGATGGCGTCCCCGTCCCGCACGACGACCCGGTCCACACCCCGCACCTCGCGCGCCTTCGCGGCGATGGACAGCCGCCGGGCCGCCCCGACCAGCGCGAGCGCCGCCTCCGGCCCCGGGCAGGTCACCTCCAGCGAGGACGAGCGCCCGGGCTCGGTGAGCGAACCGTGCGCCAGGAACGCCCCGCGCCAGGCCGCCTCCGCGTCGCAGGTGGCCCCCGAGACCACCTGCGGCGGCAGACCCCTGATCGGGCGCCCCCTGCCGTCCACGAGACCGGTCTGGCGGGCCAGCTGGTCACCGCCCGCAACCACCCGGACGACGTAACGGGAACCGCGGCGCAACCCGCCCGGCGCCATCACGATCAGTTCGGAACTGTGGCCGAAAATCTCAAGAATGTCCCGCTTCAGCCGTCGCGCCGCCATCGCGGTGTCCAGCTCCGCCTCGATCACGATCCGGCCGCTCACCAGGTGAAGGCCGCCCGCGAACCGCAGGATGGCGGAGACCTCCGCCTTTCTGCAGCAGGTCCGGGTGACGGGAAGCCGGGAGATCTCGTCCTTCACCGCTGCCGTCATCGCCATGGGCCGATCCTTCCATGCATCCGAAAAATACGGTCGTACGCGGCGGCCAACAGCTCCGGATCGTGCCTCGGAGTCCCGTCGGTCCTCGCCACGGGCGCCAGCTCGACCGCCGCGCCGAACCGCTTGGCGGCGTCGGCGAGTATCTCGCGGTCGGGCACGGCGGCCTCGTCGGCCAACACCACGTCCAGGGCGAGTTTAGGGGCGTGTCGTCCCAAAACCTCCAAATGACGCTGCGGTGAGAAGCCTTCTGTTTCTCCGGGCTGCGGAGCGAGGTTCAGCGGGAGGACCCGGCGCGCCTTCGTCTCGGTGAGGGCGTCGAGCAGTTCGGGTACGAGCAGATGCGGGATCACGGAGGAGAACCAAGAGCCGGGACCGAGGACCACCCAGTCCGCGTCGAGGACCGCGGCGACGGCTTCGGGGACCGCCGGCGGGTCGTGCGGTACGAGGTGCACGGACTGCACCTCGCCGGGGGTGAGCGCCACGGTCGCCTGGCCCCGTACGGTGTCGACGTCCTCGGGCCGGTCCGGGTCGTGGCCCTTGACCAGCGCCTGGAGCTCCAGGGGTACGGCGGACATGGGCAGCACCCTGCCGTGCGCGCCAAGCAGCCTGCCGACCAGGTCGAGCGCCTGGACGTGGTCGCCGAGCTGCTCCCACAGGGCGACGATCAGCAGATTGCCGACCGCGTGCTCGTGCAGTTCGCCCTGGGACTGGAAGCGGTGCTGGATGACCCGGGCCCAGGTCTGGCCCCAGTCGTCGTCGCCGCACAGCGCGGCCAGCGCCTTGCGCAGGTCGCCGGGCGGCAGCACGCCCAGCTCGTCGCGCAGCCGGCCGCTGGAGCCGCCGTCGTCCGCGACCGTGACGACGGCGGTGAGGTCGCCGGTGATGCGGCGCAGGGCGGCGAGCGAGGCGGACAGGCCCATGCCCCCGCCCAGCGCGACGACCTTGGGCTGGGCGCCGCGGCGGCGCGGCTTGGCGCCGCGGGCCTCGGCGGGCCTGGCGGCGCGGGCGTCGACGGGCCTGCCGCCGGGCCCGTCGATACCGCGCCCGTCGATACCGCCCCGCCGCAGCCGGTCCAGCCGCAGAGAACGTCGTGTCATTCGCGGCCCATGTCCCGGTGGACGACGACCGTCTCCACTCCCTCGGACACCAGGCGGGCCGCGAGCTTCTCCGACATGGCGACGGAGCGGTGCTTGCCGCCGGTGCAGCCGACCGCGATGGTCACGTAGCGCTTGCCCTCGCGGCGGTAGCCCGCCCGGATGAGCTGCAGCAGTTCGGCGTACCGGTCGAGGAACTCCTTGGCGCCGGGCTGGTTGAAGACGTACCCGGCCACCTCCTCGTTGAGGCCGGTGTACTGGCGCAGCTCCGGGACCCAGTGCGGGTTGGGCAGGAACCGCATGTCCACGACCAGGTCGGCGTCGACCGGCAGGCCGTACTTGAAGCCGAAGGACATGACGGTGGCCCGCAGCTCGGGCTCCTCCTCCCCGGCGAACTGGGCGTCCATCTTGGCGCGCAGCTCGTGCACGTTCAGGCTGGAGGTGTCGATCACCAGGTCGGCGTCACCGCGCAGCTCGCGCAGCAGTTCGCGCTCGGCGGCGATGCCGTCGACGATGCGGCCGTCGCCCTGGAGCGGGTGCGGCCGGCGCACTCCCTCGAAGCGGCGCACCAGGGCGTCGTCCGAGGACTCCAGGAAGACGATCCGCCGGGTGACGTGCTTGGTCTCCAGGTCGGCGAGGGACTCGCGCAGGTTGTCGAAGAAGCGGCGGCCCCGGACGTCGACGACGACCGCGATGCGTGCCACGTTCCCCTGCGAGCGGGCGCCGAGCTCCACCATGGTGGGGATCAGCGCGGGCGGCAGGTTGTCGACGACGAACCAGCCCAGGTCCTCCAGACACTTGGCGGCGGTGGACCGGCCCGCGCCCGACATCCCGGAGATGATCACCAGCTCCGGGATGGCCGCCTCGGGGACGCCGGCCTTCTCGATCGTGCCCGTATTCACTTCCGCTCCGTCTTCCTGTTCCGCTTCGCCCTCACCGGCCGTGCCGTCGGCCGCGTCGCCGGGCGCGTTGTCAGGCGCACTGTCGGCCGTGCCGGCCGCCGCCGTCCGCTGCGGCCGATCTTCGCGTGCTTCCTTGTGCGATGCCTCGGTCCCAGCTGTGCGCGACACGTCGGTTCCGGTGTCCGCCGTGCGCGGCGTCACCGGTTCTTCCTGCTCGTACCCGGTCATCTTTCCTGCCCCCGTCGCTCGTCCGAGGCGCCCGCGGACACGGGCTCCTCTGCGACACCCGCCGTCGTTTCGGGTGCCGCGTCCTCCACGTGATCCTCGTCTTCCATGATCTCTCCGGTGGCGGTGTTCACGGCGGGAGCCGCCGGAGCCGCCTGGGCGAAGGCCACGGCGATGGACTCGGCCGTCTTGCGGCCTATGCCGGGAACCTCGCAGATCTGGTCGATTGTCGCGGATCGCAGCTTTTTCACCGAACCGAAATGCTTGATCAATGCCTGCTTGCGAGTCTCACCCAGGCCCGGCACGTCGTCGAGCGGGCTCGCCCTGAAGCGCCGGGCCCGCTTGGTGCGCTGGTAGGTGATCGCGAAGCGGTGCGCCTCGTCGCGCACACGCTGAAGAAGATAGAGCCCTTCACTGGTACGTGGCAGTACCACCGGGTCGTCGTCGCCGGGCAGCCACACCTCTTCGAGGCGCTTGGCGAGGCCGCAGACGGCGATGTCGTCGATGCCCAGCTCGTCCAGGGCCCGCCGGGCCGCCGCGACCTGCGGCTTGCCGCCGTCGACGACGACCAGCTGCGGCGGGTACGCGAACCGCTTGGGCCGCCCGTCCTCCTCGGTGAGACTCACCTCGCCGTCGGCCCACTCGCCGGTCTTCTCCTTCTCGCCGAGGTACCGCCTGAAGCGGCGGGTGATCACCTCGTGCATGGAGCGGACGTCGTCCTGGCCCTCGAAGCCCTTGATCTGGAAGCGCCGGTACTCGCTCTTGCGCGCCAGCCCGTCCTCGAAGACGACCATCGACGCCACGACGTCGTCGCCCTGGAGGTGCGAGATGTCGTAGCACTCGATCCTCAGGGGGGCACTGTCCAGGTCGAGGGCCTCGGCGATCTCCTCCAGCGCGCGGGAGCGGGTCGTCAGGTCGGAGGCGCGCTTCGTCTTGTGGAGGGCGAGCGAGTGGAGGGCGTTGCGCTCGACCGTCTCCATGAGGGCCTTCTTGTCGCCGCGCTGCGGGATCCGCAGCGACACGTTCGACCCGCGCCGCTCGGTGAGCCACTCCTGGACGGGCTCCACGGGGTCGGGCAGCGCCGGGACGAGCACCTCCTTCGGTACGGAGTCGCCGGTCTCCTCCCCGTACAGCTGCTGGAGCGCGTGCTCGACCAGGTCTCCCGTCGTGACCGCCTCGACCTTGTCGGTGACCCAGCCGCGCTGGCCGCGCACCCGGCCGCCACGTACGTGGAAGATCTGCACGGCGGCTTCCAGCTCGTCCTCGGCGAGGGCGATCAGATCGGCGTCCGTCGCGTCGGCGAGCACGACGGCGCTCTTCTCCATGGCCTTCTTCAGGGCCCCGATGTCGTCGCGCAGCCGGCCGGCGCGCTCGTACTCCATGTCCTCGGCGGCGTCCGTCATCTGCCGCTCCAGGCGGCGGATGTACGTGCCCGTGCGGCCGGTCATGAAGTCGCAGAACTCCTCGGCGAGTTCACGGTGCTCCTCGGGCGTGACGCGGCCGACGCAGGGGGCGGAGCACTTGCCGATGTAGCCGAGCAGACAGGGGCGGCCCGTCCGCTCGGCGTTCCGGAACACGCCCGCGGAGCATGTCCGCACGGGGAAGACGCGCAGCAGCAGGTCCACGGTGTCGCGGATCGCCCACGCGTGTCCGTAGGGACCGAAGTAGCGCACGCCCTTCTTCTTCTGGCCGCGCATCACCTGCACGCGCGGAAACTGCTCGTTCATGGTGACCGCGAGGTAGGGGTAGCTCTTGTCGTCGCGGTATTTGACGTTGAACCGGGGGTCGTACTCCTTGATCCAGGAGTACTCCAGCTGCAGCGCCTCGACCTCCGTGGACACCACGGTCCACTCCACCGACGCGGCCGTGGTGACCATCGTGCGCGTACGCGGGTGGAGGTTCGAGAGGTCCTGGAAGTAGCTGGCCAGGCGCTGGCGCAGGCTCTTCGCCTTCCCGACGTAGATCACCCGGCGGTGCTCGTCGCGGAATCTGTAGACCCCTGGCGAGTCGGGGATCTGTCCCGGCTTGGGGCGGTAGCTGGAGGGGTCGGCCATGTCTCACACCCTACTGGCGGGGTGTGACAGCGCGACGGCCCGCCGTCCCCCGGCCGGGCCCGATCCGGACCGCTCCTGGCCTCGCCCGGGCCCCGCTCCGGCCAGATCCGGCCCCAAAGGTCGCCTGACATGCCCCGATCAGCGCGGCGCCGGCCGCCGGCACCCCCCGCCCGCCCCCTCGACCGGCCGATGCCGCACCCCTCCGAGGGCACGCCGCCACGCCTTCCGACCAACACCCCTTCGGACGTGGACGGTTACGGCTGGCGCGAGGTGGGCAATTCAGGTGGACCGGAACCTGTTTCGGGGGCTGGCCGTGACGACACGAAGACAATTCGGGGCAATGCTCGTAGCAGTGCAGATGCAGGTGGATCCACCGCCCCGGACAAGGGCGTCGGGTCGATGACCGAAGGGCTGCGGAAGATGCGACAGACACGGATCGAGAAATCACGACGGTCGGTCCGGGTCCGCCCGTACCAGGACGAGGAGCAGTACGGCGACAGCCTGCTGTCCGGCCTCGACCCCCGCGACCCCGACATCGTGCGCGCCAAGCGCCTGCGATCGACACAGCCCGTCGAGGACGCCCGCCCCTGAGCCGGACGGTCACCTCTTCCGTTCCGCAGCACGAAGACGGCCCGGAGCGCACGCGTGTCATCGGGTCCAGGACGCCTACGCGTCGGACCCGCACCGCCCGCGGTCCGGGCCGCCGCATGTCCGGGCACGACCTGCTGCCCGCCTCCTGAGGGCGCCGCTGTCGCCCGTCACCCCCGCCGCCGGCCTTGAGCCACCGCTCGGCCAGGGGTCGCCACGCAGCCGCCGTACATCCGCGCCCGCGAGTCCTGGCCCCCGTCGACGCCCGCCTTCACGCGCGCGTGCCCGTGATCGCCTTCGCCGATGAAGGGTTCGGAGACCGGTCGGGGGCGCCAGTGAAAGCCGAGTTGCGCATCAGGTGTTGTCCGGGCCTGGTCAACAGGCTTCAATGCGGGATTACTTGGGCCGGGCACCACGGCGTACGCATGTGACCCTCCCCCGTACGCCGACCGGGGCGACCCCTCCGAGCAGTGCGAACGGCCCGACCAGCCGTTGTGAGCTTCAAAAGAAAGGCCCCTGCATGCGGCACGGCACCCAGCACGCGGACGCGGACGTGGACGTCCACGTCGTCGCGGCGGAACTGGACACGGCTCTGCGGGCCGGCCCCTTCCATGTCGCGCTGCGCGCCGCGATCACCGCTCGCGGACTGCCGCTGCAGCGCGTACAGCACCATCTGACGCGGTACGGGGTCAAGGTCGGCGTGACGAGCCTGAGCTACTGGCAGCAGGGCGCCCGGCGCCCTCAGCGGGCCGAGTCCCTGCGGGCCGTGCGCGCCCTGGAGGAGATACTCCAGCTGCCGGACGAGTCGCTGATCCGCCTGCTCACGACGGCCGACGAGTCCGCCCCGGCGGAACGCCCCTCGGCCCGCTCGTACCGCTCGCTGGTCGAGGCCTCCGGAGCGCTGGAGAAGCTGCTGGCCGAACTCGACTCGCCGCTCGACGGCGGACTCCTCGCCCTCGGCCAGCACGAACGGGTACGGATCGGCGCCCGCCGCGAGCTGGCGGGGCGCGACTCCCAGCACATCGTGCGCGCCCACAGGGACGGCGTCGACCGTTATGTGGCCGTCCACCACGGCGATCCCGGCTGCGTCCCGGAGCGCATGACCGTGCACGCCCTGGAGAACTGCCGCACGGGACGCGTGCTCCGGCACCACGAGACCGGCGTGCTCGTGGCCGAGCTCCTCTTCGACACGGTGCTGAGGGCGGGCGACACCTTCCTGTTCCGCTACGGCGTCGAGGACGGCACGGCCGGCGCGTCCGGCGAGTACGTCCGCGGGTTCGGCTTCTCCGGCGGGCAGTACGCCCTTGAGGTGCGGTTCACCGAGGGGACGCTGCCCGTGCGCTGCCACCGGTTCGCCCAGCACTCGGCGGCGGCGCCCCGCAGCGGCCGCCAGGAGCTGGCCCTGAGCGGCCGCCACCGCTCGGTCCACATGGTGGAGCAACGGGTGCGGTCGGGGATCGTGGGCATCGGGTGGGACTGGGAGTGAGCGACCGCCACCGCCGTGCGTAAACGCTTACGCAATCGTTTACGCGCACCACCGGATGGGGTACTTTCGCGGGCGGGCAGCCTGTTCCGCACCGGGCACCCGGTTCCGGGCAGGGCTGCGGGGAGGACCGCGGGAGGACAGCATGGCGACGATGGCCGATGTGGCCCGGCACGCGGGCGTGTCCGTCGCGACGGTCTCGCACGTGCTCAACGACACGCGCCCGGTGCTGCCGCACACCCGTCAAGCCGTGCTCGATGCCATCGAGACACTGGGCTACACCCCGAACGGCCTGGCCAGATCCCTGGTCACCGCGCGCACCCGGTCCATCGGGCTCGCGGTGTCGGCGATCAGCAACCCCTATTTCACGGAGATCCTCCAGGGTGTGGAGGCGAGCGCCCTGGAGCACGGCTACAGCCTGTTGATCGCGGATCCGCACGACGACCCGGTCCACGAGCGCAAGGTGGTCCAGCTTCTGCACGAGCGGCGCGTGGACGGCATGATCGTCGCGCCCTCCGCGGATCCGCGGGATCTGATCGGCTACCTCGGACGGCACGGCGTACCGACGGTGTTCCTGGACCGGCTCGTCGACGACATTCCGGCGCCCGGGCTCCCCTTCGACCAGGTGTCCGCGGAGAACACCGAGCCGGTCACACGCCTGGTCACCCACCTCGCCGAACGGGGCCACCGGAGGATCGGCCTGGTCGCGGGCCTCGCGGGCCTCAGCACGACGAGCGAGCGCGTCACCGGCTACCGGCTCGGCCTGGCGCACGCGGGACTCGCCTACGAGGAGCGGCTCGTGATCCCCGGCAACTCGGAGGCGGCAGGCGCCGAGCGGGCGACCGAAGCTCTGCTGTCCCTCCCGGCACCGCCCACGGCGCTCGTCACCGCCAACAACGCGATGACCATCGGTGCGCTGCGGGCCGTCCGCGCGGGAGGCCTGTCCGTGCCCGGCGATCTGGCTCTGTGCTGCTTCGACGACTTCTCCTGGGCGGACCTCTTCTCGCCCCGGCTCACCGCGGTCTCCCAGCCCAGCAAGGAGATCGGGGCCCAGGCCGTACGGCTGCTGCTGGAACGGCTGGACTCCCCCGGCCGGCCCACCCGTACGGTGCGGCTGCCCTCCGCGTTCGTACACCGCACCTCGTGCGGTTGCCCCGAGAAAGGAACCGACTCGTGATCGTCGTCGCCGGTGAGGCCCTGATCGACCTGGTGCCCAGTGAGTCGGGCGCGCTCGCCGCACTCGACCCGCGCCGCGGCGGCGGCCCGTACAACACGGCGGTCGCGCTGGGCCGGCTCGGCTCCCGCACGGCCTTCTGTTCCCGGATCTCGACCGACGCCTTCGGTGAGGCCCTGATCGGCGGGCTGCGCGAGGCGGGCGTCGACGTGTCGTCCGTGCAGCGGGGCTCCGAACCCACGACCCTGGCCGTCGCGTCCATCGCCGCGGACGGCTCGGCCGGGTACTCCTTCTATGTCGAGGGCACCGCGGACCGCCTGTTCTCGGCGCCCGACCGGCTCCCCGACGGGACGCGGGCCGTCTCCTTCGGTACCTGTTCGCTCGTCCTGGAACCGGGCGCGAGCGCGTACGAGGAACTGATGCGGAGCGCGTCCGCCCAGGGCGTGTTCACCACGCTGGATCCGAACATCCGCGCGGGCCTCATTCCCGATGCCGACGCCTATCGGGCCCGGTTCAAGAGCTGGCTGCCCTCGGTGTCACTGCTCAAGCTGTCGGAGGAGGACGCCCGCTGGCTGGGCGGATCCCCGCGCGAGTGGCTGGCCTCCGGCCCCTCGGCCGTCGTGATCACGCGGGGCGGCGACGGGCTGACCGCCTTCACCCGCGACGGCGGCGAGTACTCCGTGCCGGGCGAGCCGGTCGACGTGGTGGACACGATCGGCGCGGGCGACACGGTCAACGCGGCGCTGCTGCACGGCCTCGCCGCCCGCGACGCGCTGTCCGACGCGGGGCCGGCGGGCCTGGGGGCCGACGGCTGGGGCGAGTTGTTGCGGTTCGCCGCCCGGGCCGCGGCGATCACCTGCTCCCGCGCGGGCGCGGAACCGCCGTACGCACATGAACTGGACGCCTTCTGAGCGACCTCGGCAGCGCTCCGAAGGGGCGGGCGCGGGGAACTGCTCGCTCGCCACCACGGGCCCGCAGACAGACGACGGACTGACCCGCCCCCTGGACGGCACGCCCGGCAGGGTTCCGCAACGCGCCGCGCCCCACGGGGGTTCCCGTGGGGCGCGGCGCGTGACGGTGACGAAGTACAGGACCCCAAGGCCCTGAATCCGGTTCAGGCCTTACGAGCCCGGGTCGTCTTCTTCGCCGGGGTCGCCTTCTTGGCGGTAGCCGTCTTCTTGGCAGCCGCGCCGCCGGCACCCTTGGCCGCGGTGGTCCTGGCGGTGGTGGTCTTGGCCGCCGCGGACTTCGCCGTCGTGGTTTTGGCCGTCGCCGTCTTCCGCGTCGTGGCCGTGGCCGCCACGGCCTTCTTCGCGGCGGTCTTGCGCACGGGCTTCGCCGGTGAGGCGTCGCTGACGCGCTCGGCGCCCAGGACCTCCCGCAGGAACTTGCCGGTGTGGCTGGTCGACACCCCGGCCACTTCCTCGGGCGTGCCCTCGGCGACGACGATGCCGCCGCCCGCGCCACCCTCGGGGCCCATGTCGACGACCCAGTCGGCGGTCTTGATCACGTCGAGGTTGTGCTCGATGACGATGACCGTGTTGCCCTTTTCGACCAGCCCGGACAGCACGACGAGCAGCTTGCTGATGTCCTCGAAGTGCAGACCGGTGGTCGGCTCGTCGAGGACGTACACCGTGCGTCCGGTGGACCTCTTCTGGAGCTCGCTGGCGAGCTTCACCCGCTGGGCCTCGCCGCCGGACAGGGTCGTCGCGGACTGGCCCAGCCGGACATAGCCGAGGCCGACGTCGTTGAGAGTCCTGAGGTGACGGGAGATCCCCGGGACGGCGTCGAAGAAGTTCATGGCTTCCTCGATCGGCATGTTCAGGACGTCGGCGATGGACTTGCCCTTGAAGTGGACGTCCAGGGTCTCCCGGTTGTAGCGGGCACCGTGGCAGACCTCGCACGGGACGTACACGTCCGGCAGGAAGTTCATCTCGATCTTGATCGTGCCGTCGCCCGAGCAGTTCTCGCAGCGGCCGCCCTTGACGTTGAAGGAGAAGCGGCCGGGCAGATAGCCGCGGACCTTCGCCTCGGTGGTCTCGGCGAACAGCTTGCGGACGTGGTCGAAGACACCGGTGTACGTCGCCGGGTTCGACCGGGGGGTGCGGCCGATCGGCGACTGGTCGACGTGCACGACCTTGTCGACGAGGTCGTCGCCCTCCACGCGCGTGTGGCGGCCGGGCACGCTCCTGGCGCCGTTCAGCTCGCGGGCCAGGTGCGTGTACAGGATGTCGTTGACCAGCGTCGACTTGCCGGAGCCCGAGACCCCCGTGACGGCCGTGAGGATGCCCAGCGGGAACGACACGTCGATGTCCCGGAGGTTGTTCTCGCGGGCGCCGTGCACCGTGAGCTGCCGGGAGGGGTCGCGCGGGCGCCGGACGTCGGGCAGCGGGATGGCCTTCTTGCCGGACAGGTACTGACCGGTCTGCGACTCCTCGTTGGCGAGGAGCTCCTTCAGGGAGCCGCTGTGCACGACATGGCCGCCGTGCTCGCCCGCGCCGGGACCGATGTCGACGATCCAGTCGGCGACCTTGATGGTGTCCTCGTCGTGCTCGACGACGATGAGCGTGTTGCCCATGTCGCGCAGCCGGACCAGGGTCTCGATGAGGCGGTGGTTGTCCCGCTGGTGCAGTCCGATGGAGGGCTCGTCGAGGACGTACAGGACGCCCACGAGGCCGGAGCCGATCTGGGTGGCCAGCCGGATGCGCTGGGCCTCGCCGCCGGAGAGGGTGCCCGCCGCGCGGTTCAGCGACAGGTAGTCGAGGCCGACGTCGACCAGGAACCGCAGCCGTTCGTTGACCTCCTTCAGGACGCGCTCGGCGATCTTCTTGTCGCGCGCGTCGAGCCTCAGCTTGCCCAGGAAGTCCGCGCAGTCGCTGATGGACATGGCGGAGACCTCGGCGATGGACTTCTCCATGACCGTGACCGCGAGGACGACCGGCTTGAGGCGCGTGCCCTCACAGGTGGGGCAGGGCACCTCGCGCATGTAGCCCTCGAAGCGCTCGCGGCTCGTGTCGCTCTCGGCCTCGCTGTGCCGGCGCTTCACGAAGGGGACGGCACCTTCGAAGGGCGTGGTGTACACGCGCTCCCTGCCGTACCGGTTGCGGTAGCGGACCTCGATCTGTGTCTTGTGCCCGTACAGGAGGGCCTTCTTGGCGCGCTGCGGGAGACCGGCGAAGGGGATGTCGGTCCGGAATCCCAGCGCGTCCGCGAGGGCTCCGATCAGGCGCGCGAAGTAGTCCTTGGTGTGCCCGTGCGACCAGGGGTGGATGGCGCCCTCGTCGAGCGACTTGTCCTCGTCCGGGACGATCAGCTCGGCGTCGACCTCCATGCGGGTGCCGATGCCCGAGCACTCCGGGCAGGCGCCGAAGGGCGAGTTGAAGGAGAAGGAGCGGGGCTCCATCTCCTCGAAGGACAGGTCGTCGTACGCGCAGTACAGGTGCTCCGAGTACATGCGCTCGCGCTCGGGGTCGTCGGCCGGGAGGTCGACGAAGTCGAGCACGACCATGCCGCCGGAGAGGCCGAGCGCGGTCTCCACGGAGTCGGTCAGGCGGCGCTTGGCGCCCTCCTTGACCGTGAGGCGGTCGATGACCACCTCGATGGTGTGCTTCTCCTGCTTCTTCAGCGTGGGCGGCTCGGTGAGCTGGATCGTCTCGCCGTCGACCCGGGCCCTGCTGTAGCCCTTGGTCTGGAGGTCGGCGAAGAGGTCGACGAACTCTCCCTTGCGCTCGCGCACCAGCGGCGAGAGCACCTGGAAACGGCTGCCCTGCGGAAGCTCCAGGACCTTGTCGACGATGGCCTGCGGCGACTGGCGCGAGATGGGGCGGCCGCACTCGGGACAGTGCGGCTTGCCGATGCGCGCGAAGAGCAGACGCAGGTAGTCGTAGACCTCGGTGATGGTGCCGACCGTCGAGCGCGGGTTGCGCGAGGTCGACTTCTGGTCGATGGAGACAGCCGGGGAGAGACCCTCGATGAAGTCGACGTCCGGCTTGTCCATCTGGCCGAGGAACTGCCGGGCGTACGAGGACAGGGACTCCACGTAGCGCCGCTGTCCCTCGGCGAAGATCGTGTCGAAGGCCAGCGAGGACTTGCCCGACCCCGACAGGCCCGTGAAGACGATGAGCGAGTCGCGCGGAAGGTCGAGCGAGACATTCTTCAGGTTGTGCTCGCGCGCTCCACGGACGATGAGACGGTCGGCCACGCCGGGTCCGCACCTTTCTAGAGAGAAGTGACAGGGCCGAGGCCCCGCGTCTTTTCTCAGACTAGGGGGAGCCACTGACAACGCCGGTTCGGTTCGCCTCGATGAGAACAATCCCGGGCTTCCAAGAATGCCCGGCGCCGCCTCCGACCTTATAGCACGCACATTCGATTTGCGGACGTCGTCCGCAACCTTCACCCGAACGTGTGGCGGAGCTATCGTCGGACGCATGAACGATCATGTGCGCGACCTGGCGTCTGTACGTGACGCGACCGAACGGCTGCTCAGCGCAGTCGCCGAACTGGACAACGCCGATGTGACCGAACCGTCACGGCTGCCCGGCTGGAGCCGCGGACACGTCCTGGCTCATCTCGCCCGCAACGCGGACGCCCTGGTGAACGTCCTGGAGGGCCGGCCGATGTATTCCTCCGGGGACGCCCGGGACGCCGACATCGAGCGGGATGCCCCCAGACCTCTGAAGACCCAGCTCACCGACCTGCGCGACAGCGCGGCCCGCTTCCAGGAGACCGGGGCCGCGCCCGCCGACTGGTCGCGGACCGTGGAGCTGCGCAACGGGGTCACCGACGCGGCGGCCCGGGTGCCGTTCCGGCGGTGGGCCGAGGTCGAGCTGCACCGGGTGGACCTGGGGATCGGCTACGAGCTGGAGGACCTGCCGGAGGAGTTCGTGGAGCGGGAGGTCGCCTTCCTCGCGGACCGCTTCGCCGGGCACCCCGAGGTCCCCTCCGCACGCGTCACGGACGGCACGCGCGCGTGGAGCACGGGACGCGACTCAGCAGACGCCGGGAACGCCCCCGAGGTCACCGTGACGGGTCCCGCACCCGCCCTGCTCGGCTGGCTCGCCGGACGCCGGGACGGGGCGGATCTGCACGTCGAGGGCGGACCGCTTCCCGTACTGCCCCCGCTATAGGCTGAGCGGTATGACGTACAGCGGAGCGGTGAGGGTCGGCGGCCCTGCGGATGTGCACGAGCTGCGGGACCTGATGATCTCCAAGGTCGCGGTCGGCCCGATGGACAACAACGCCTATGTGCTGCGCTGTCGGGCCACGGACGAGCAGCTGCTGATCGACGCGGCGAACGACGCCGGCACCCTGCTCACCCTGATCGGCGCCGACGGAATCGCCTCCGTCGTGACCACGCATCAGCACGGCGACCACTGGCAGGCCCTCGCCGAGGTCGTGGAGGCCACGGGCGCGCGTACGTACGCGGGACGGGACGACGTCGACGGCATCCCCGTGCCGACGGACGTACCGGTCGGGGACGGCGACACGATCCGGGTGGGGCACGTGGAGCTGACCGCGCGCCATCTGGTGGGCCACACCCCCGGCTCGATCGCGCTGGTCTACGACGACCCGCACGGCCACCCTCATGTGTTCACGGGGGACTGTCTCTTCCCGGGTGGTGTGGGCAACACACGTAAGGATCCGAAGGCCTTCGCCAGTCTGATCGACGATGTCGAGACGAAGATCTTCGGCGCTCTGCCCGACGAGACCTGGGTGTACCCGGGCCACGGCAACGACACCTCCCTGGGCGCCGAGCGGCCCCACCTGCCGGAGTGGCGCGCCCGCGGCTGGTAGGCATCCGCGCCCCGCGCCCTGAGGGCGCGCGGGGAACCGCGTGCCCGGCCCGGGTCCGCGGTCGGATCACACGCGACCGCAACCAGGACCGGGGGCACGCGCCGACGCCTCGCGTGCCCCGTGTGAACAGAGCGCTCACTCCGGTGCCCCGCGTGCGCTCCCCGCGCTCGAGCGCACGCTGTCCACTGGGAGCAGTCCCGCACAGGATGACGGCTCCTGCGCCGGACGGGTCGCCGGCCCTTCGTTCCCCGCCCTCGGCCGGCGGCCCCGCCCGGCAGCGGTGGCCGACGTCCGGCGGCCACCGCCCCGGGCGCCGCGTCGAGAACACCCGTCGCTGTCGCCCCAGTTCACAGCACTGCAACACCCGTTCCCACTATGCGGACGGTTGTCGCCGCGACCTCGACAGCCAGGCCCGCGTCCTGTCACTCTCCCGCCATGCATCCTGCTCGCAGCACCCTGCGCGGAGCTCTCACCTCCGCCACCGTCGCTCTGCTCGCCGTCGCCGCCGGCTGTGCGCCGCAGTCCGAGGACAAGGCCGCCGACCAGTCCTCCCCCGCGTCGTGCGCCAAGGGCGCCCTGGCCACCGAGGTCTCCGGGAAGCTGACGATCGCGACGGACGAGCCCGCGTACGAACCGTGGTTCAAGGACGGCAAGCCGGCCGGCGGCGAAGGCTTCGAGTCGGCCGTCGCGTACGCCGTGGCGAAGCAACTCGGCTACGACAAGGGCGATGTCGTCTGGCAGAGCGTGCCCTTCAACAAGGCCTTCGCTCCCGGCGAGAAGACCTTCGACTTCGACATCAACCAGGTGTCGATCAGCGACGAGCGCAAGAAGGCCGTCGATTTCTCGTCCGGCTACTACGACGTGCGCCAGGCGGTCGTCGCGCTGAAGGGCTCGAAGGCCGCCGGGGCGAAGAGCGTCGCCGATCTGAAGGACGTCGAACTGGGCGCCCAGGTCGGCACGACCAGCCTCGACTACATCAACGACGTGGTGAAGCCGAAGGAGGATCCGGCCGCGTACGCGAAGAACGACCAGGCCAAGTCCGCGCTGAGGAACGGGCAGGTGGACGCCATCGTGGTCGACCTGCCGACCGCCTTCTACATCACCGCGGCCGAGGTCACGGACGCGACGATCGTCGGGCAGTTCGAGAACCAGGGCGGCACACCGGAGCAGTTCGGGCTCGTCCTGGACAAGGGCAGTGCGCTCACATCGTGTGTGACCGACGCGGTGGACGCCCTGCGCGAGGACGGCTCCCTCGCCGCCATCGAGAAGCAGTGGCTGTCCGACGCCGTGGACGCGCCGGTGCTCAAGTGACCTTCGCGAAGGAGGAGTCGGGCGGGGAACCCGCCGAGGACCCCGCCGACAAGGACGCGCACGATCCGTACGTCCCTTCGCGGCGGCGGATCGAGCGGGAACGCCACAAACGCTCCCGTGCCCGGCGCGCGACGGCGCTCGGCGCGCTCTCCACCCTGGTGACGGGCGTCGTCCTCTACCTCGTCGTCGTCAACGCGCCCGGCTGGCCGCGCACCAGGGAGACGTTCTTCGACGCCCAGTACGCGCGTGAGGCGCTTCCCAAGGTCCTCGAAGGTCTGTGGCTGAACGTCCGGCTGCTGTCGGTGTGCGGCGCGGCGGTCCTCGTCCTCGGCATGCTGATCGCCGTCGCCCGTACCCTGCGCGGCCCGGTGTTCTTCCCGCTGCGGGCGCTGGCCGCCGCGTACACCGACTTCTTCCGTGGCCTGCCGCTGATCATCAATTTGATGATCGTGGTGCTGGGGGTGCCCGCGCTGCGGTTGCAGGGCATCACGGTGGATCCGGTGCTGCTGGGCGGCACGGCGCTCACACTGACGTACTCCGCGTATGTCGCCGAGGTGTTCCGCGCCGGCATCGAGTCGGTCCACCCCTCGCAGCGCGCCGCGGCACGCTCGCTCGGGCTGAGCAACCGTCAGGCACTGCGGTACGTGGTCCTCCCCCAGGCGGTACGCCGTCAGGTGCCGCCGCTCCTCAACGACCTGGTGTCCCTGCAGAAGGACACCGGGCTCGTCTCGATCGGCGGCGCGGTCGACGCCGTGCGCGCCGCGGACATCATCGTGGGCCGCAGTCTCAACTACACGCCGTACATCGTCGCGGGACTCGTCTTCGTCGCGCTGACCATTCCGATGGCCCGTCTCACGGACTGGATCACGGCGCGGATGGACCGCCGGCGAGCACAGGGAGGAAGCATATGAGCGGGCCGGACGGCGGGACGACCACGGACTCCGCGGCACCGGGGCCGCGTCCCGTGCTGCGTATGGAGGCCGTCCGCAAGACCTTCGGCGGTGCGGTCGTCCTGCGTGACGTCGACCTGGAGGTCGCTCCGCACACGGTGACGGCGCTGATCGGGGCCTCCGGCTCCGGCAAGTCCACGCTGCTGCGCTGCGCGAACCTCCTGGAGGAGATCGACGACGGCGCCATCTGGCTGGACGACGAGGAGATCACCGACCCGAGGGCCGACCAGGACGCCGTGCGCCGCCGGATCGGCGTGGTCTTCCAGGCGTACAACCTCTTCCCGCACATGACCGTCCTGGAGAACATCACGCTCGCCCCGCGGCGCGTGCACGGCACGGGGCGGGCGGAGGCCGAGGCGCGTGCCCGTGAGCTGCTCGACCGGCTGGGGCTGGGTGCCAAGGCCGACGAGTACCCGGACCGGCTGAGCGGCGGCCAGCAGCAACGGGCCGCGATCGTCCGCGCCCTGGCCGTACGCCCCCGGCTGCTGCTTCTCGACGAGGTCACGGCCGCCCTCGACCCGGAGCTGGTGGGTGAGGTCCTGAACGTCGTCCGGGACTTGAAGGAAGAGGGCATGACCATGGTGCTGGCCACGCACGAGATGGGCTTCGCCCGGGATGTCGCGGACCAGGTCTGCTTCCTCGACGGCGGGGTCGTACTGGAGCGCGGCACGGCCGAGGAGGTCTTCGGCGAGCCACAGGAGGAGCGCACCCGGCGCTTTCTGCGCCGGATCGTGGAGGCGGGACGGCTCTGAGCGGCCCTCAGGCCTGCGCCTGCCCCGTCCCCGCCAGCGCCGCGACCCGCTCCACCCCGAACACGTACCCCTGCACACCGCAGCCCGCGATGACACCGTCGGCGCGGAGGGAGACGTACGAGTGGTGCCGGAACTCCTCGCGCTGGTGGATGTTGGAGATGTGGACCTCCAACACAGGCAGGCCGTCACAGGTGTTGAGCGCGTCCAGGATCGCCACGGAGGTGTGCGAGTAGGCGCCCGGGTTGATCACGATGCCGGAGTGGCCGAGACGTGCCTCGTGGATCCAGTCGACCAGTTCGCCCTCGTGGTTGGACTGCCGGAAGTCGACCGTCCCGCCGTGCGCCGCCGCCGCCTTGGCGCACAACTCCTCTACGTCGGCGAGGGTGTCGGAACCGTAGATCTCCGGCTGCCGCTGGCCCAGGAGGTTCAGGTTGGGGCCGTTGAGAATCATGATGGGGGCGTTGGCGAGGGTGCGGGGCACGGTTCCTCCGGTCCGGTCGGATGGCTCGGTCCGTTGAGGACCGCTGCTCGGACCCGGTCTATCACGGGGCGTGGCAACCGGAACGGGCCCCTGGAGTGCCCGGCGCGTGACGGTGGCGTACTGAGGCCTGCCGGGCCCCCGCGCGCCCCCGTAACCCATGGTGACTGTGGGTAGTTGACGCGGCATGCACCGTGCACGCACAGTAAAAACCCCTTCCATGCTGCGACTCGCGGCCGCGGCACTCGCCGGGACGGCCATCGAGTTCTACGACTTCTTCATCTACGGGACGGCGGCGGCGCTCGTCCTCGGCCCGCTGTTCTTCCCGACGTTCTCGCCGCTGGCGGGGACCCTGGCGGCCTTCGGAACCTTCGGTGTCGGCTTCGTGGCGCGGCCCCTCGGCTCGGTCCTGTTCGGGCACATCGGGGACCGGCACGGACGGCGGCCCGTGCTCGTCGCCTCCCTGCTGCTGACCGGCGCCTCGACCGTCGCGGTCGGCTGCGTACCGACGTACGCCTCCATCGGTACGGCGGCTCCAGTGCTGCTTCTTGTGCTGCGTTTTCTGCAGGGTCTCGGGCTCGGCGGGGAGTGGGGCGGTGCGGTGCTGCTCACTGCGGAGCACGCGCCCGCCGACCGTCGCGGACTGTGGTCGAGCTTCCCCCAGATCGGACCGGCACTGGGGTTCGTCCTCGCCAACGGGGTGATGCTGGGCCTGTCGGCGACGCTCTCCGACGCGCAGTTCGCGTCCTGGGGCTGGCGTGTGCCGTTCTGGGCGGCGGGTGTGCTCGCGGCGGCCGGACTGTGGCTGCGCTCCTCGCTCGCCGAGAGCCCCAGATTCCTCGAAATGCGGGACCACGCGCGCGTGCCGCTCGTCGAGGTCGTCCGCGGCCACTGGCGCCTCGTCCTGCTGACGGCCGGCGCGCTCTCCGTCGGCTACGCGCTGTTCTACGCGGTGACGACCTGGTCCCTCGCCTACGCGACCGAACGGCTCGGGGTGAGCCGTACCGTCATGCTGGCCATCATCATGGCGGCCGTCGTGGTGAAGGGTGTGCTCACTCCGCTGGTGGCCGTTCTGAGCGACCGGTACGGGCGGCGGCCCCTGTGCCTGGCCGGCTGCGCGGGTGCCGCCGTATGGATGTTCCCGATGATCGCGCTGCTGTCGACGGGCGAACCTCTACTGATGTTCCTCGGCTTCCTCGTGGCGCTGATCGCGTTCGTGACGATGTTCGCCGTGATCGCCGCGTATCTGCCGGAGCTGTACGAGCCACGGGTGCGCTGCACGGGCGCGGCGGTCGGCTACAACCTGGGCGGGGTGCTCGGGGGCGCGCTCACCCCGATCGTGGCGACGGCGATCGCCGACCAGAGCGGCCGGGTCCCGTGGGGCGTGGCCGCCTATCTGACGGGCGTCGCGCTGCTGAGCCTCGGCTGCTTCGCGCTGCTCCCGGAGACACGGTTCGTGAAGGTGGCGACGGTGGAACCGGCGACGGGCTGAAGGGCCCGCGGGTCAACCCCTCGCCCGCCCGGGTGTGCGAGCGCCGTTCCCGGCATCGGTTCCGGTTCGGGCGCCGGCCTCGGTTCCGGTTCTGGTTCGGGCGTCGGCCTCGGTTCCGGTTCTGGTTCCGCCGCCTGCGTCGGTTCCGGTTCCGGCCCCCGCCTCGGTTCCGACTCCGGTTCTGGTCCCTACGGATTGATCGCGAGCTCCAGATACGCCGCGAACAGCACCAGATGCACTCCGCCCTGGAGCGGGGTCGCCCGGCCGGGGACCACGGTGAGCGAGCTGACCACCACGGTCAGCGCGAGCAGCACCATATGGGTTGAGCCCAGGCCGAGGACGAGTGGTCCGGAGAGCCAGATGGACGCGACCGCCACGGCCGGGATGGTCAGGCCGATGCTCGCCATCGCCGAGCCCAGGGCGAGGTTCAGGCTGGTCTGCACACGGTCGCGCCGGGCGGAACGCAGCGCGGCGATCGTCTCGGGGAGCAGCACGAGCAGAGCGATGATCACGCCGACCACGGAGTGCGGCATCCCGGCCGCCTCCACCCCGGACTCGATGGTGGGCGAGACGCCCTTGGCGAGGCCGACCACGCCGACGAGTGCCAGGCCGAGGAAGCCCAGGCTGATCAAGGCGGTCCTGGAGGCCGGGGTGTCGGCGTGGTCGTCCGCGTCGATCACTTTTCCCTGCCGGGTGATCGGCAGGAAGTAGTCGCGGTGCCGCACTGTCTGGGTGGCCACGAACATGCCGTACAGGACGAGCGAGGAGAGAGCGGCGAAGGTGAGCTGGGCCGTGGAGAACTCCGGGCCCGGCTTGCTGGTGGTGAAGGTCGGCAGCACCAGGCTGAGTGTCGCCAGGGTCGCCACGGTCGCGAGAGCTGCGCCGGTGCCCTCCGCGTTGAAGACGGCCAGGCCGTGCCGCAGGGAGGCGACCAGCAGGCTCAGACCGAAGATGCCGTTGCAGGTGATCATCACGGCCGCGAAAACGGTGTCACGGGCGAGCGTGGAGCTCTTGTCCCCGCCGTCCGCCATGAGAGTGACGATCAGCGCCACCTCGATGATCGTGACGGCGACGGCGAGGACCAGCGAGCCGAAGGGCTCCCCGACGCGATGGGCGACCACCTCGGCGTGGTGGACCGCGGCCAGCACGGCGCCGGCCAGCACCAGCGTCACCAGGGCCACGACCGCGCCGGGCAGATCACGTCCCCAGGTGAGGGCCAGCAGGACGATCGCGATCACGGGCACGACGGCTGTCCACTGCGTCATGAGTGACCGAAGCCGAACGATCATGCAGCGATCGTCGCAGTCACACGCGAGCCCCGCACTCCGGCGGCACACGGCACGCGCCGTGGCCGCCCGCGCTACTTCAGCTCGGACGACTCCCGTACGTCGCAGTCGGTGAACTGCGGCGGACGGCTGCACAGCGCCGCCATGCGCTCCGCCATCCTGGTCGTCTGCGGGTCCTCGTTGTTGCGCATCGCCTCGTCGAACGACTCGAACTCAAGGACCACGAGGTAGCGGTTCGGTGTGTTCCGGTCGTGCAGGACCATGCGGTGCGTGGGGCCGCCGCTGCGCCCGGCCGAGCCCTGCTCCGCCTCGCGGACCAGCTCCCGCATCTCGTCGATGCGCTCGGTCTCGAAGTCGATGATCTGCGCGAACTTCATGGGTACCTCCACTCGGCCGGGCGCCCCCGGGCCGGGGACCGCTCAGCACACAAGCAAGCACCGGGAGCGGTCGTCGGCAATTCGCCGAGCGTCGCTCCCGGTGCTGGTTGTTTCTACGTCCGACGCGGTCAGACGTCGATGCTGTCCTTCTGGGACCCTTCGCCCTTCTGGGTTCCTTCGGCCTGCTGCGCCTCTACGGCCGCCTGCTTCTTGGAGGCCATGAGGCTGGTGATCGTGGTGATCACCAGGACACCGCAGATCACGCCGAGGGAGACCGGGATGGAGATCTCCGGGACATGGACGCCGGACTCGTGCAGCGCGTGCAGCACCAGCTTGATGCCGATGAATCCGAGGATGACCGACAGGCCGTAGCTGAGGTGGACCAGCTTCCTGAGGAGTCCGCCGATGAGGAAGTACAGCTGTCGCAGACCCATCAGCGCGAACGCGTTGGCCGTGAACACGATGTACGGGTCCTGCGTCAGACCGAAGATCGCGGGGATCGAGTCGAGCGCGAAGAGCACGTCGGTGGTGCCGATCGCGAGCATCACGACCAGCATCGGGGTCATGACCCGCTTGCCGTTCTGCTGGATCCACAGCTTGGTGCCGTGGTAGCGGTCGGCGACACCGAAGCGGCGCTCAGCCGCCTTGAGCAGGCGGTTCTCCTCGAACTCCTCGTCCTCGTCGTCGGCGCGGGCTTCCTGGATCAGCTTCCACGCGGTGTAGATGAGGAACGCGCCGAAGATGTAGAAGACCCACGCGAAGTTCGCCAGGACCGCGGCACCCGCGGCGATGAAGATCGCGCGCAGGACGAGGGCTATCAGCACGCCCACCAGCAGCACGCGCTGCTGGTACTGCGTGGGCACCGAGAACTTCGCCATGATCAGGACGAAGACGAAGAGGTTGTCGACGCTCAGCGACTTCTCGGTGATGAAGCCGGCGAAGAACTCTCCGGCGGGCTGGCCACCGGAGAAGAGCAGCAGTCCGAGTCCGAACAGGGCGGCCAGGACGATCCAGACGACCGTCCAGATCCCGGCTTCCCTGATGGATACGTCGTGCGGCTTGCGGCCGATGAAGAAATCGACCGCGATGAGGGCTGCGAGGCCCACGATCGTCAGGACCCAAAGGGTCACGGAAACATCCACTGCGCCTCCGGCAGTTCGTAACGGCAAATGTCAGCGTCGTCGCTGCTGGAGGTCTCTTCCACCCGATGTGTCCGGGGCGCTCGACGCGCCCGGGGTTATCCGGGCCGACGCCCCGGGATCCGGCCGGATCCGTATTGACGGGTACGTCGCAGTAGGTAGGGAGTACTCCCCTCCGCACTAACGACAGTACCCCAATCACCAAGGAAAGGTAAAGAGATTGGTAAAAGAAGTGCCAAGTTCGCTGGTCAGGGGATTTGACGAACCCTTGGGGAAGCCGGGGAAGTCCTGACGGGGCTCAGCGGGTGAACCCCGTCAGGACCTCAGCGGTTCCAGGAGCGACGGGCGGTCGCGACCTGGGTGAGGACGTGCTGGAGCACCTGGCTGCCCGGCGGAACGCGCGAGGGGTCGTAGGTCCAGGTGTGTCCGACCCAGGGGTCGGCGAGGTGATCGTCGGGCACCGGCGTGAGCCGGAGCAAAGACCGCCACAACGGGTCGAGCAACGGCCCGTAGGCGGCGGCGTCCTCCCGGTCGGCGACCAGCATGAGGTGCACCCCGACGGCCGGCCCCTCGTCCGCGAGATAGCGCAGCTGGGTCACGGCACGGTCGTCGAAGCCGTGCGGGAAGTCGTTGACGATCAGCAGTTGCTCGGCCGGGTCGAGATCGGACGGCAGTGCGTCGGCCGCCCCGCCGCGGACGGCCATCTGCACCAGGTCCACCCGCTGGGTCAGCCGGGCCAGTACCTCGTTCACTCCGGCCGCGCCCACGGCGGGCGGCGCACCGAGCACCCCGGTGCTCACGAGGGGTGCGAGGGACGAAGCCGCCGAGCCCGCCGCGTCGATGACGTGCACGGTGTATTCGCCCGCCGGATAGACGGCGAGCAGCCGGGCCGCGTGCGCCACGGCCGTGTCCATGGCGAGGCGGCGCAGGTCGTCGGAGTCAGCTATCGAACCCTCGAAAGATCCCGTACGGCCGCTGTCGATCCACAGTCCGCGCTCCAGCGGCAGCCGCACCAGCATCGGAATGCTGAGGCCGGCGCTCTCGGGCAGGTGCAGATCGCCCAGGCGCACGGCCATGGGGATCTCCATCGGGACGCGGTAGCCGTGCCAGGCGGGGTTGTCCCAGCGCGCGAACGCCGGGGGCAGCGCGGGTTCGACGACCTCGGCCTCCGCGGTGAGCTGGGCGAGGTCGCGGTCGAGCGCCTCCCTGGCCCGGTCGACCAGCTCGGCCTGCTTGGCGCGGGCCGCCTCGCGGGCGGCATCGCCGTGCCCGCCGATCCGGGCGCGCGGGTCGGACAGAACCTTGTCGAGCTCCTGCTCCATGCGGGACTCGGCGAAGTCGACCGCGCTGCGGTACGCGGCGGTGGTGCGGGCCAGGTCCTCGAACATGCCCCACACCTGGTTGTACAGGCGCTCCTCCATGGACCAGCCGGTCGCGTCGCCCGCCACGGGCCGGGCCGGCTGCCCCGGCTGGGCCGGAGGCGCGGTCGGCGGAGGCGGAGGCGGTGCGGCGGCCTGGCGGCCGGGGTGGCTGTAGTTGACGGGGCCGCCTGCTCCGGGCCCGGCGGGCTGTGTGACGGCGGACGGGTCCCCCGGTGCGGAAGCCGCGGGGTAAGCGGGCTGCGGCGCCCCGGGGCCGACGCCGGGCGCGGTGGATCCCTGCCCCCCGGGGTGGCCGTGCTGCGGTGCCACCTGGCCGGGCGTGCCGGGGGACGTCGAGCTGCCCTGGTCCTGACCCAGCGCGGGGGTCGCGGCGTGCCGGGAACGGCCGCCGTCGGCCGCACGCGGCGGGGGCGCGGCCACCGAACGCGCGAGGCCCTGGACGACCGCTTCGTTGATGCTGCCCGCGAGTTGACGGGCCTGGGGAAGGCCCTGGTCGGTGAGGAGCTCGGCGAGGCCGCCCGCGTACCCCTGGCCCACGGCGCGTACCTTCCAGGCTCCCTGCCTGCGGTAGAGCTCCAGCGCGACGACGGCCGACTCGGCGTCGAGACCGGTCACCGTGTAGCTGGCGACTTCGGAACCGTCGAGTCCGGTGACCGCGACGAAGGGGGCGGCGACGGCTCCGAACCGGACCGGACCGCCCACTCCGGACGGCAGGGCCAGGAGCACACTGACCCGGTGCACGGTCTCCGGCAGGGCGTCCAGGTCGCACGCGAGCCGGTGATCGGCCGCCGCCTGCTTGGACACCTCTATGCCCGGCAGAGTGGGTGAGCCCGGATGGGCCACCCACTCGACCCCGTGCACCTTGCCCCGCTCGTCGCTGAGCGTGGCCCCGGCCACGATCGGCTTGCCGGCCGACACCCGGATCTCAAGTCGGGCCTGGGAGAGCGGGTGGTTCTGCCCCCGGACCAGCTCAGCCGTCATCGCCTTCGTTCCCCCTGTGTACTCGTGTGCCGGCGCGGGGCCGACGGGCCGGTCTTGACTACAGGTGCGGCAGGATCGCCGGCATCAGGTCCTGGAAGGTACGGCCGTTGGCAGGCGTACCGATGGCGGTCATCTGCCAGCCCGCGCCCGCGCGGTGGACCTTCGCCATGATCTGCGCGGTGTACTGCCCGCCGCCCGCCAGGGTGTAGCGGGCCAGCTCCTGGCCGTTGGTCTCGTCGACCAGACGGCAGAACGCGTCCTGCACCTCCTGGAACGTCTGGCCCGTGAACGAGTTCACGGTGAAGACGATCTGGTCGATGTGGACCGGGATGCGCGCGAGGTCGACGAGGATCGCCTCGTCGTCGCCGCCCTGGCCCACACCGCCGACGAGGTTGTCACCGGTGTGCCGCACGGAGCCGTCGTCGCTGACGAGGTGACGGAAGAACACCACGTCGACCGGCTGCTTGTCCGCGAACAGCACGGCGGACGCGTCGAGGTCGATCTCGCGGGTGCGGGAACCGAACAGGCCACGTCGCGGGGCTGCCTGCCAGCCGAGCCCCATGCGCACCGCGGTCAGCGTGCCTCCGTCGTTCTTCTGCAGACTGATGGCCTGACCCTTGGTCATGTTGACCGTCACGCGCTGTTCCCTTCTCGGACTGTCTCCCCTGTTGCCGCAGAATCCTGCGGTTGACCAGCAACCCTACGCAGAGCCACTGACAGCCCCGAAGCCCGGTGCACACTTTGTGTCGGTCTTGCAACACTGTGCGGTGACCGGGACGTCAGGCGATACCCGCCTCCTTCATCTGCCGCAGCTCCTTCTTCATCTCCGAGACCTCGTCGCGCAGCCGCGCGGCGATCTCGAACTGCAGGTCCGCGGCGGCGGCGCGCATCCGCTCCGTCATCTCCTCGATCTGCCCGGTGAGTTCCGCGACGGGGCGATCGGTCGGCACGGTCGCCTTGTCCTTCGCGGACTTGGCTCCCTTGGCCGCCTTGGACCCCAGCGCGGGCACGGGTGCCTTGGCGCTCTTGCCGTCCTTCGACTTGCGGTAGCCCGAGCCGAGCAGCTGCTCCGTGTCGACGTCCTCGCGGGCGATCTGCGCCACGATGTCGTTGATCTTCTTCCGGAGGGGCTGGGGGTCGATGCCCCGCTCCGTGTTGTACGCAACCTGCTTCTCCCGGCGGCGGTTGGTCTCGTCGATGGCCTTCTCCATCGCCGGGGTGATCTTGTCGGCGTACATGTGGACCTGGCCGGAGACGTTGCGTGCCGCGCGGCCGATGGTCTGGATCAGCGAGGTGCCGGAGCGCAGGAAGCCCTCCTTGTCGGCGTCGAGGATCGACACCAGGGAGACCTCGGGCAGGTCGAGGCCCTCCCTGAGGAGGTTGATGCCGACCAGGACGTCGTACTCACCGGCGCGCAGCTCACGCAGCAGTTCGACCCGGCGCAGGGTGTCGACGTCGCTGTGCAGGTAGCGGACCTGGATGCCCATTTCCAGGAAGTAGTCGGTGAGGTCCTCGGCCATCTTCTTGGTGAGCGTGGTGACCAGGACGCGCTCGTCCTTCTCGGTGCGCTTGCGGATCTCGTGCACCAGGTCGTCGATCTGGCCCTCGGTGGGCTTGACGACGACCTCGGGGTCGATGAGGCCGGTGGGACGGATGATCTGTTCGACGAAACCGTCGCCGCGCGAGAGCTCGTACTTGCCGGGTGTCGCCGACAGGTAGACGGCCTGTCCGATGCGCTGCTGGAACTCCTCCCACTTCAGGGGACGGTTGTCCAGGGCGGAGGGCAGCCGGAAGCCGTGGTCGACGAGGGTGCGCTTGCGGGAGGCGTCGCCCTCGTACATCGCGCCGATCTGGGGCACCGTGACGTGCGACTCGTCGATGACGAGCAGGAAGTCGTCCGGGAAGTAGTCGAGCAGTGTGTTCGGCGGGGAGCCGGGCTCGCGGCCGTCGAAGTGCATCGAGTAGTTCTCGACGCCGGAGCAGGAGCCGATCTGGCGGAGCATCTCCAGGTCGTACGTCGTGCGCATGCGCAGCCGCTGGGCCTCCAGGAGCTTGCCCTGCTTCTCCAGCTCGGACAGGCGCTCGCCCAGTTCCTTCTCGATGTCGTTGGCGGCGCGCTCCAGGCGCTCGGGCCCCGCTACGTAGTGGGTGGCCGGGAAGATGTACAGCTGCTGGTCGTCGGTGATGATCTCGCCGGTGAGCGGGTGCAGCGTGGACAGGGCCTCGATCTCGTCACCGAACATCTCGATGCGGACGGCCAGCTCCTCGTAGACCGGGAAGATCTCGATGGTGTCGCCGCGGACGCGGAAGGTGCCGCGGGTGAAGGCCAGGTCGTTGCGCGTGTACTGGATGTCGACGAAGCGGCGCAGCAGCTCGTCGCGGTCGATCTCGTCGCCGACCTTGAGGTTGACCATGCGGTCCACGTACTCCTGCGGCGTACCCAGGCCGTAGATGCAGGAGACCGAGGCGACCACGACGACGTCGCGCCGGGTGAGCAGCGAGTTGGTGGCGGAGTGGCGCAGCCGCTCCACCTCCTCGTTGATCGAGGAGTCCTTCTCGATGTAGGTGTCCGACTGCGGGACGTAGGCCTCGGGCTGGTAGTAGTCGTAGTACGAGACGAAGTACTCGACCGCGTTGTTCGGCAGGAGCTCGCGGAACTCGTTGGCGAGCTGGGCGGCCAGCGTCTTGTTCGGCGCCATCACGAGGGTGGGGCGCTGAAGCTTCTCGATCATCCACGCGGTGGTCGCGGACTTTCCTGTGCCGGTGGCACCGAGGAGGACGACATCCTTCTCACCCGCGAGGATGCGCCGCTCGAGGTCAGCGATGGCAGCGGGCTGGTCGCCGCTGGGCTGGTAGGGACTGACGACCTCGAAAGGCGCCACCGTGCGTTCGATCTTGGATACGGGCCGCATGGAATCAACCGTACGACCCCGCACTGACAACGGGGTCCTCTCACCAGTTCTGCGGGGTCCGCGAATCGTCGTGGTGGCGGGAGCGCGGGCCGGGCACGCGCCCGCGACCGGTGGGGTGGACGGTGTGGGCCGGGATGCCGGGTTTCTGCTCGGCGGCGCTCCAGTCGGGCTTGCCCATGACCATCAGCGGGTCGAACATCACGACGACGCCGGCTAGCAGCAGGAAGGCCAGCGGGCCGATCATCAGGGGCGCCAGCAGGGAGGCGGGAGAGTCCCCGGCGGGGGCGCTGGCGGCGCCGTGCAGATGGACGCTGAGGGCTGCCATCCCCGTGTAGTGCATGCCACTGACGGCGAGGCCCATGACGAGGCTCGCGCCCACGCTCCACAGGAAGCCGCGGACCTGGCCCGCCGCCCACAGGGCCGCGATCGCGGCGGCGACGGCGATGACGACCGAGGCCGCGACGGTGAGGGTGTTGTACTCGAGCTTCCCGTTGAGACGCATTCCGGCCATGCCCAGGTAGTGCATGGAGGCGACGCCGAGTCCGGTGATGGTGCCCCCGGTGAACAGAGCCGTTCCGGAGGCTCCCCGGTATCCGACGATGAAGATCCCGATGCCGACCATGACGATCGCGACGCCGAGACTCGCGAAGGTCATCAGCATGTCGTAGTTCACCGGGGTCTCCCGGACGGAGAACCCCATCATCGCGATGAAGTGCATGGTCCAGATGCCGGAGCCGATCGCCGCGGACCCGAGGGCGAGCCAGCCCGGGCGCCAGGAACGGGTGACGAGCATCGACCTCGTGGTGCAGCGCAGACCGAGCGCTCCGCCGAGGCACGCCATCAGGTACGCCACGAGCGGCGTGACGAGTCCGTAGCTGAATCCGTCGACCGTGCCCTGCATGCGCGGTTGCCTTTCCGCCCTGTTACATCCCGGAATTTCGTGAAATGCCCCCGCCCCAGGAGCGCCGCAGCGACCAGGGTTGTCGCAGAGAGTATGACTCGCACCTGAACGGTCGAACGATTTTCCGGCAAAGAATCACGACCTTGCCCCAGTTGTGCGGCACACGTGATCGGGCTCGGGCAACTCCATTCAATTTATGGCCATCCTGTACCCCCCTGAAGTTGACCCCCTGCTGTCACGCTGAGACCGTCCGTGATCGCAGACGCTAGGAGTACGCATGCACGCGCGCGCTGCCGCCGCCACGACCACCGCGCTCCTGGGAGCCGCCGTCGTTCTCCCCGCCCACACCGCTCACGCGGCCGTGAGCACCGACCAGCCCCTGGTCATCGCACATCGCGGAGCCTCGGCCCAAGCCCCGGAGAACACCCTCGCCGCCATCGACCGCGCGGCCCGTCTCGGGTTCACCTGGGTCGAGAACGACGTCCAGCGCACCAAGGACGGCAAGCTCGTCGTGATCCACGACGACAGCCTGGCCCGCACGACCGATGTGGAGAAGGTCTTTCCCAAGAGGGCCCCCTGGAAGGTGAAGGACTTCACCGCCGCGGAGATCGCCCGCCTGGACGCGGGCAGCTGGTTCAGTCCTCGCTACAAGGGGGCTCGCGTTCCGACGCTGAAGCAGTACATGAACCGGGTCTCGCGCAACCACCAGAAGCTCGTCCTGGAGATCAAGAACCCCCAGCTGTACCCGGGCATCGAGCGGGAGACCCTCAAGACCCTCAGCAACGAGGGCTGGCTGGGCCCGGCCCATGTGCGGAGCAAGCTGGTGATCCAGAGCTTCAGTGCGGCCAGTGTGCGCAAGGTGCACGCCCTGCGGCCCGACATCAGGACGGGGTTCCTGGGCACCCCGTCGGTCGCGGAGCTGCCCGTGTACGCGCGGTTCGCCGACCAGATCAACTCGTCGCACACGACGATCTCCCGCGCGTACGTCGCGACGATCCACGCGCTCGAAGGGCCGCACGGCAGGCCGCTGGAGATCTCCACCTGGACCGTCGACACCCCTGCGGACACGCGGCGTGTCGCGGGTCTCGGTGTGAACGGCATCATCACGAACAAGCCCGACGTGGTGCGGAAGACCCTTCGCGAGAACTGAGCGCCCGCGCTGAACAGCCCGTAGCCGATGACCGGTGGCCGGTGGCGTGGCCGCCCGTACGCGTCCGCGCCACCGGCGTTGTCAGTGGTGCGCCGTACCGTGGAGCGCATGAACAGCCATGGGCAGGACGAGCAGCGGGTGGTGTGGGCCGTCGTCGACAGCGGCATCGGCCCGCTGCTGCTGGCGGCGACCGGCGAGGGCCTGGTCAGCGTTGTCTTCCACGCCACGGACGAGGTGCGCGACAAAGCCCTGGAGCGGCTCGGATCGCGGTTCGCCACCGAGCCCGTCGAAGCGCCGGGGTCCCCGCTGCTGGCCGAGGCGATACGACAGTTCGCGGCGTACTTCGCGGGCGAGCGTCGCGACTTCGAGCTGCCCTTGGACTGGTCCCTGATCTCCGGCTTCAACCGCCAGGTGCTGCGCGAGCTGGCGTCCGGCGTTCCGTACGGGGCGGTGGTGGGCTACGGCGACCTGGCGCGGCGTGTCGGCCAGCCGGGGGCGGCCCAGGCGGTGGGGATGGCCATGGGATCGAATCCGCTGCCGGTCGTCGTGCCCTGCCACCGGGTCGTGGAGCGGGACGGCGGCATCGGCGGGTTCGGCGGCGGCGTGGAGACCAAGCGGAAGCTGCTGGCACTGGAAGGGGTGCTGCCGGAGCCGCTGTTCTAGGGGCATCTCCGTCGTCCGTGGGGTGTTCCGGGTTCACGACCAGGGGGAGACTGCGCCGGTGACCACGCCCGAGTTCACTCATGTGCACGCGTCCGTCCCGGTGCTCTTCGCGGACCAGGCGGACCCGTCGGACCCGGCCGACGCGTTCGCCCTCCCTTCCGTCGCTCGGATCTCCCTCCCCCGGGCGTGTTCGCGGTGACCGCCGTCGAGCGGCCGGTCGCCGTGCCCGTCGACGCGGCCGGACTGCCCGCGCTGCGGCGCCGGACCTCCGCCGTCCTCATCGCCAGTCAGATCCTCGGCGGGCTCGGTGTGGCCACGGGCATCGCGCTCGCCGTGGTCCTGGCCCAAGAGGTCGCCGGTACCGAATCGCTCGCCGGGCTCGCACCCACCGCGACCGTCACCGGCACGGCGGTGCTCTCGGTGCCGCTGGCCGCCCTGATGACCGCGCGCGGTCGCCGGCCGGGGCTCGTGCTGGCCTACCTCATCGGCGCGTTGGGGGCCGGGGTCGTGGTGGCGGGAGCGGTCATGGGGAGCTTCCCGCTGCTGCTGGTCGGCATGGCGGGTTTCGGCGCGGCCTCGTCGGCGAATCTGCAGGCCCGCTTCGCGGCCGCCGATCTGGCCGAGCCGACGCGACGGGCACGAGCCATCTCGAACGTCGTGTGGGCCACGACGATCGGCGCGGTCCTCGGCCCCAACATCGCCGCGCCCGCGGGCCGCAGTGTCTCCGGGCTCGGCATACCGGAGGCGGCGGGCCCTTTCGTGTGGGCGGCCGGGGTGTTCCTCATATCCGCGCTGCTGGTCGCGGTGCTGCTGCGGCCCGATCCCCTGCTCACCGCCCGCGCGCTGGCGCCGGTCGACGAGCAGTCCCCCGCCGCGCGGTCCATCAGAGCGGGGGCCGCCGCCGTCCGGGCATCCCCGCGTGCGCGGCTGGCCCTGGTGACGGTGGCCGTCTCGCACACGGCGATGGTGTCGGTCATGTCGATGACCCCGCTGGACCTCGGCCACCACGGGGCGGGCATCGATCTGATCGGGCTGGTCATCAGCGTCCACATCGCGGGGATGTACGCGTTCTCGCCCCTGATGGGGCGGCTGTCCGACCGGTTCGGCCGGCTCTCGGGGATAGGTCTGGCCGTGGCCCTGCTGGCCTGTGCGGCCCTCCTCGCGGGTACCGCGGGCGCCGACCATCGGCAGACCGCCGCCGGACTGTTCCTGCTGGGCCTCGGCTGGTCCGCCGGTCTCGTCTCCGGCTCGGCGCTGCTGACCGACTCCGTTCCCCAGCCCGCGCGCGCCGCCGCGCAAGGGCTCTCCGACCTGACCATGAACACCTCTGCGGGGCTCGGCGGGGCCGCCGCGGGCCTCGTCGTCGCCCAGGCGGGCTACGGCTGGCTGAACGCCGTCGCCGCCTGCCTGCTGCTGCCGCTCGGCGCGCTGGCGCTGTTCACCCGGGGCAGGAAGCCCCGTCCGTGATGTGCCCGACGGGGCCCCGCGCGAAGGCTGGCCGGAACGGTTCGCCGGTAGCAGACTCCGCCGTGCGCACAGCCACTGGCATCCGAAGGCACGGGGGCCGAAGGGACGGCGATCACGTATGAGCGGGAACAGGGCAGTCGCGTACCTCAAGCCGGGCGCGGTGGAAGTCAGGACCATCGACTACCCGACGCTCGAACTGCGGGACGGACCAGGCGTGGCCTCCGCGAACGTCGGCCGCAAGTGCCGGCACGGAGTCATCCTGAAAGTACTCGCCAGCAACATCTGCGGCAGCGACCAGCACATGGTGCGCGGCCGTACGACCGCGCCCGAAGGGCTCGTCCTCGGGCACGAAATCACCGGAGAGGTCATCGAGCGGGGCCCGGACGTCGAGTTCATCGAAGTCGGGGACATCGTCTCGGTGCCCTTCAACATCGCCTGCGGGCGGTGCCGCAACTGCAAGGAGCGCAAGACCGGCATCTGTCTGAACGTCAACCCGGCGCGCCCCGGGGCGGCCTACGGCTACGTCGACATGGGCGGCTGGGTCGGCGGCCAGGCGGAGTACGCGATGATCCCGTACGCGGACTTCAACCTGCTGCGGTTCCCGGACCGGGACCAGGCGCGCGAGAAGCTGCTCGACCTGACCATGCTGTCGGACATCTTCCCGACGGGCTTCCACGGCGCGGTGAGCGCGGGCGCCGGGGTCGGCTCGACGGTGTACGTGGCCGGCGCTGGGCCGGTCGGTCTCGCCGCCGCGGCCTCGGCGCAACTGCTCGGCGCAGCCGTCGTCATCGTCGGCGACCTCAATGCCGAACGGCTCGTGCAGGCCCGGAGCTTCGGCTGCGAGACGGTCGACGTCAGCCAGGGCGACGTGGGCGAGCAGATCGACCAGATCCTGGGCGAGCCGGAGGTGGACGCGGCCGTCGACGCGGTCGGCTTCGAGGCGCGGGCCCACGGCCCCGACGCCCCGGAGGCGCCCGCCACGGTCCTCAACTCGCTGATGGGCCTGACGCGCGCGGGTGGCTCGCTGGGCATCCCGGGCCTGTACGTCACGGACGATCCCGGTGGGGTCGACCAGGACGCGCGGACGGGCACGCTCAAGGTGCGGCTCGGCCTGGGATGGGCGAAGAGCCACCACTTCACCACAGGGCAGTGTCCGGTGATGCGGTACCACCGGGGGCTGATGCAGGCGATCCTCCACGAGCGGGTGCACATCGCCAAGGCCGTCAACGCGACGGTGATCGGCCTTGAGGACGCGCCGCGCGGCTACGCCGAGTTCGACCAGGGCGCCAGCCGTAAGTACGTCCTCGATCCGCATGGCGCGCTGACCGGGATACGCCCCGTCTGAACGTTGCCGGAGGTGTGAAAAGGGGTGTCCACGCGCTCGTGGGCACCCCTTTTCGCACCTCCGGTGTGCGCGGGGGTTTGGCCGGGCGCGCCGCCCGCCAGGGATGAGGGGAGAACCGACAGACAGGAGGCACGCGCGTGCTGATGGTGTCCGAAGAGGTTCGGGAGGCGCTGGCCACGGGCCGGCCCGTGGTGGCTCTGGAGTCCACGATCATCGCGCACGGGCTGCCACGTCCACGCAATCTTCAGGTGGCGCTGGAACTGGAGGAGGCCGTACGCCAGGAGGGGGCCGTTCCGGCGACGATCGCCGTACTCGACGGGCAGCCCCATGTCGGCCTCGACAAGGAGCAGGTGGAGCGGATCGCCAACGAGGAGGGCATCCGCAAGCTGGGACATCGCGATCTGCCCCTGGCGATCGCCGCCGGGGCCAGCGGGGCGACCACGGTGTCGGCGACGGCTCTGCTGGCCGCGCGGGCCGGAGTACGGGTGTTCGCCACGGGAGGCCTCGGAGGTGTCCACCGGGAGTGGACGCTGACGCAGGACGAGTCCGCCGACCTGGGACTCCTCGCCCGCACCCGGATCACCGTGGTGTGCGCGGGAGTGAAGTCGATCCTGGACGTGCCGGCGACCCTGCAGCGCCTGGAGACACTGGGCGTCGCGGTCGCCGGATACGGCACGGACCGCTTTCCCGGCTTCTATCTGTCGGACTCGGGACACCCGGTGGACTGGACGCTGGAGTCGCCGGGCGAGGTGGCGGCCGTGATGCGCGCGCAGGACACGCTGGACGGGCCCGCAACCGCACTGATCGTCGCCAATCCCGTGCCCGAGGCGCAGCAGCTGGATCCCGCGCTGCACGCGCGTGTGCTCGCCGACGCGCTGCACGCGTGCGAGGCGGAGGGTGTGAGCGGCCAGGCGGTCACACCGTTCCTGCTCGACCACCTGGTGCGTCACACCGACGGGGCGTCACTTGAGGCCAACCTGGCGGCGGTACGCGGCAACGTACGGCTCGCGGGGCGGATCGCGGCGGCCTGGACACAGGGGTGACGGGAGCGGGCGGTGCCGACGGGGCTCTCCTTGTCGTCGGTGATGTCATCACCGACGTCGTCGCCCGGCATCACGGACCACTCGCCCCGGGCACCGACACGGCCGCGGCCGTCCGGACCGTGCCGGGCGGTGCGGGCGCCAACGTCGCGTGCTGGGCGGCCCGTCGAGCCGGCACGGAGGTGCGGTTCCTCGGCCGGGTGGGCGCCGACTCGGCGGCGTGGCACGAGCGGGAACTGGTGGCTTCCGGGGTACGCCCCCTCCTGGTCGTCGACCCGCGGGCACCGACGGGGACGGTGATCTGCCTGGTGGACGCGGCGGCCGCGGCGGAGCGCACCTTCCTCACGGACAGTGGTGCTTCCCTGCGTCTGGACGCCGACGACTGGTCGCCCGCGCTGCTCGACGGTGTCGCACGGCTGCATCTGTCGGGCTATCTGTTCTTCTCCGAGCCATGCCGGGCCCTGGTGTCGGTGGCGGTGGAGTCGGCACGCGCGCGTGGAGTACCGGTGAGCGTGGATCCGGCGTCGGCGGGGTTCCTCGCCGAACTGGGCGTGAACCGTTTTCTCTCGCTCGCCGAGGGGGTCGACGTCCTGCTGCCGAGCCGGGACGAGGCCCGTCTGCTGACGGGCCTGCCCGATACGGCGGACGCGGCGGCCAAGTTGAGCCGCCTCTTTCCGCTGGTGGTGGTCAAGCAGGGCGAGGCCGGAGCCCTTGTCGCCCGGTCGGGGGCGGTCCGGTCCCGGGTTCCGGCGCAGGCGGCGACTCCTGTCGACACCACGGGCGCCGGTGACGCCTTCACCGGGGCCTTCCTGGCCGCCCTGCTCGCGGGCGGCCGACCGGAGGAGGCCGCCGCCGAGGGGTGCCGGGCCGGCGCCCGGGCGGTGCAGCAGGTGGGCGGCAGGCCGCAGACCCGGGCCGCAAAGTCCCTGCACGCAAAGGCCGCGGACGCACCGGACGCACCGGACGCGAAGGCCTAGCCCGACCGCCGCCCCACGGCATCCGCCTCACACGGCACTACACCTTGCGCCCCCATGCCGAGATCAGCGGTGGCGTGGCCAGGTCCATGCCGCCCGCGGCCACGTTCGCCAGGTGGCGGTCGATGTCCTGGTCGGTGGCGAGGCCCGCCGTGACGAGCTGATCGCGGACCTGACCGACCGTCGCGGACTCCAGGGCCCCGCAGGCAGGCGAGGTGAGCGGGAAGTACGCGTCCGCCTCGACCTGCCGCAGTCCGGCCTCGCGGAGCAGCCGGGGAAGGCGACGCCCGTACGAGAGTTCGGCGCCCCGCTCGGCGAGCGCGTCGCGCATCGCATGGCGCATCCGGTTGGCCAGCTGCTGCTCGGGGCCCCGCTCGTCCGGGCAGGCCAGCGGCTGCAGGGTCGGGTCGGCGTCCTCGACCAGGAGCCGGCCGCCGGGTCGCAGCGCCCTGATCATCGTGTGCAAGGCCCGCTCCCTGTCCGGCACATGAGCGAGGACGAGCCGGGCGTGCACGAGGTCGAAGCCCTCCGCCGGCGGCTCGTCGACGCCCACGTCGTGGACGCGCAGCTGAATCGGCGGCCGTACGGCCAGGGGTGCCCAGGAGGTGTCGAGGTCGGTCGCGAAGACCCGGCCGGTGGGCCCGACTCTCTTGGCGAGCCAGGACACCACCGACATGCCGGCCGCTCCCACCTCCCAGCAGCGCCAGCCGGATCCGATGCCGAACCGTTCGATGTGCCGGAACGTCGTGGGGTCGAAGAGAGCGGCGAGGGCGTCGAATCGCTGCCCCGCCCCGGGCGGGCGGTTGTCGAGGAGAGGTCCATCGGTTCGCGTCATGCCCTGATCATCCCATTTGTCAGGCTTTCTCCGGATGGTCGACGCTCCCGATGTGGGCGCGTCGAACCCGAGGGCCCCATGGCGTCGAGGCCGCTTTCGCGCTGTGTCGCCCGGCGGATTCCGGAAAGGTTCCGAACGGAATCCGGAGCGGAACGTTCCGTTCCCACAGGCCGAACCGGCCGTCGAAACATCCTGGCAGACTGGCCGCGGCAAGGCGCAGAGTGCGGCGCGAGGAGATCCACGCAAGGAGATCCAGATGTCCATGGCAGGGAATCTGCGGAAGGTCACGGGCCTGCGAAGGGTCGGCGGCCTCCGCACAGTGGCACGGCTGACACGACGGCGTGCCCGTGTCGACCTGAGCCACCCCGCCCGGTCACCGCTGGGCTCCGCGGTGGTGAACTGCGTGGCGTACGAGGAAGGGGCCAGGGTCCCCGCCGGCCGCGATCTGGTCGAGACGGTGGAGCGGGTCCGCAAGGCCGACGGCGGTTTCGTCTGGCTCGGGCTGCACGAGCCGACCGAGGTGGAGTTCGCGGGCATCGCCGAGCTCTTCGACCTGCACCCGCTGGCGGTCGAGGACGCGGTGGACGCCCACCAGCGCCCGAAGCTGGAGCGGTACGGCGACACGCTGTTCGCGGTGTTCAAGACGGTCTGCTACGTCGAGCACACCGAACTGACCGCGACCAGCGAGGTGGTGAACACCGGCGAGATCATGGTGTTCGTCGGCCGGGACTTCGTGGTGACGGTCCGTCACGGCCGGCATGGTTCGCTCGGTCCGCTACGCGAGGAGCTGGAGGCGAACCCCCAGCAGCTCACCAAGGGGCCTGCCGCCGTACTGCACGCGATCGCGGACCACGTGGTGGACGACTATCTGAATGTCACGGCCTCCGTGCAGGAGGACATCGACGAGGTCGAGACGGCCGTGTTCGCGGCGGACGGCGCGCGGGCCGACCCCGGGCACATCTACCAGCTCAAGCGCGAACTTCTGGAGCTGAAGCGGGCGGTGGTCCCGCTGGGCCGCCCCATCATGGATCTCGCCACACGGCCGATACGGGTGATCGACCCGGAGATACAGGCCTACTTCCGGGACGTCTCCGACCACCAGCTGCGGGCCGCCGAGCAGATAGCCGCGTTCGACGAGCTGCTCAACTCGATCCTGCAAGCACACCTCGCGCAGGTGAGCGTGGCGCAGAACGAGGACATGCGGAAGATCACGGCATGGGCCGCGCTGATCGCCGTGCCGACCATGGTCTGCGGTGTCTACGGCATGAACTTCGAGCACATGCCGGAGCTGCACTGGAAGTTCGGGTATCCGCTGGCGGTCGCAGTGATCGCCGTCGCGTGCTTCACCCTCTACCGCGGATTCAAGCGGAACGGCTGGCTGTGACCGCGCTCGCCCGGCACGGCTTGCCGGACGAGCGAAGTGCACGGTGTGCCCGTAGGACAGCGGGGGTTCACGGTGTGCCCGCAGGGCACGGAGTCATCGGTTCCCGCCGCCCGCGCGCCTGGCTCCTCAGCGCGAGTCGCTCCTCGCGTAGACGCTCTCGACCCAGCTCGCCAGTTGTTCGTCCGTCAGGTGCGAGGCCAGGTCGGCCTCGCTGATCATTCCGACCAGGCGCTTGTTCTCGATCACAGGGAGGCGACGGATCTGATGCTCCTGCATTTCACCGAGTACGTCGCTGACGTCGGCGTTCGCGTCGATCCAGCGCGGGGTGCCCTTGGCCATCTCTCCCGCGGTGACGCGGGCCGGGTCGTGGCCCATGGCCACACAGCCGATCACGATGTCGCGGTCGGTGAGGATGCCGCAGAGCCGTTCGTTCTCGTCGCTGATGGGCAGGGCGCCCACCTTGAGTTCACGCATCAGCTGGGCGGCCCGGTCCAGGGTCTCGTGAGCGGGGATCCACTGGGCGCCGCGGTGCATGATGTCTCCGGCGGTGGTCATGTAGTACCTCCCGATGCCGGACGGCCGGCGCGGCGCGGAGACGCACCGCTAGTCCCGGCGCCCTACATTCTCGCCGGGTACGAAGAGATACGCACCCGGACGGCCACGGCTCGGGCTTGACTGCCCCGCCCCACCGCCCCCCCCTCGGCTCTCACCTCACTCCTCCGCGCACGCCACCCCGCCGCCCGCTCACACCGTAGAAGCCGACGACCCGCTCGGGCAGGTGCCGCGGATCTTCATCGACGTGCCTGTGAGGCGGGGCGTTCGCGTCGGGGGCGGCCGTCCGTCAGCCGTTCCATGCCGGGTGGCGTGGGTCGTCCGCCCGTACCAGGACGTCGGCCGTGTCGCCCGGCGCCGTCTCGGTCTCGTACCGCTCGTACGCGGGGAGCGTCCAGTGCTCCTCCTGCGGGGTGCGGCGGCGCAGCGCGGCCGGCGAGAGGCGTACATGGACAGTGAGGTCGAAGGGGAACCAATGGTGCAGGAGCAGCGGTCCGTGCAGCAACAGCATCGCGCCGGGCGGCAGTTGGACATACGGGCTGCGGGTGGCGCGGTCGGTGGCAGGGTCCAGGAGGTCGGGCAGGACACGCCCGTCACCACCGGGTTCCAGGGGGCCGAAGACCTCCCGCCACAGGGCGCCGGTGTCGAACCAGCCGTCGTAGTAGGTGTCCACGTCCTGGCGGCCGTACTCGAACCGGAGCGAGGCGGGCCGCAGATAGCCTTCCGTGCCGACGACCAGGGCGGAGCGACCGCGTGGGCGGAGGGCCTCGGCGACGCGTTCGGCGAGGTCACCGGGGCGGGCCGCGGGGGCCCCGTCGAAGGCGACGCGCGGCCATGGGCCGCCGTCGGCCGGCTTCAGGTCGAGCAGGCGCTCGGCGATGAGGTCGCCGAGCCGGTCCCAGGTGATCGCTTCGAGTCGCACCCGGCCCATGATGCCGCGCGGACACACCTGTACGACGACCGCGTGCCCGTGCGGGGCTGTTCGAGGACATCGGTGGCCCGGCGGGCGGTGCGGCGATATCACGTAGGCGTGACGGGCGGTGCGGCGGCGAGAGGAGAAGGGGTGCACGGGTCGGCGTACGGGCGGGTGTCGTTCGGGAAGGAACCGCCTATGGCGACCATGGTGCCTCCCCCGCCCCGCACCGGGCCTCTTGTCGTCCAGCCTCTGAAGAGGCGGCACTGCGGCGAGTGCGGGGCCGGGCCGCTCGCGCTGCTGGTACTGGAGGAGGGGGCGCCGAGATGCCTCGACTGCGCCGACCTCGGACATCTGGTGTTCCTGCCCCGGGGGGACACGGCGCTGACGCGCAGGTCGCGGGAGGAGAGCGGGTTGTCGGCGGTCGTGGTGCGGTTCAACCGGCGGCAGAGCCGGTACGAGCGGCAGGGGGTGCTGGTCGAGGAGGCGGCGCTCGCGCGGGCGGAGGAGCGCTGCCTGGCGGACGCCGAGGCGAGACGTCGGCGCAGACTGCGGGACGCGCGGCGGCGGGCCGCCGAGGACGTGCGGTTCACGGAGGCGTTCGCGCGGAACATCCGGCGGCTGTTTCCCGGCTGTCCGGCCGACCGGGCGCACGCGATCGCCGCACACGCCTCGGTGCGGGGCAGCGGGCGGGTCGGGCGGAGCGCCGCCGGGCGGGCCCTGTCCGAAGCCGCGGTGGTCTCGGCCGTGCGCGCGGCGGTCCGCCACACGGAGACGCCGTACGACCAGTTGTTGATGAGCGGTGTCGCCCGCCACGAGGCCCGCCGTCGGATCGCCTCCGCGGTCGAGGCGACGCTGGCGGGCTGGCGCGAGGGCGGTCCAACCGGGGAGGGCGATCCGGCCGGAGAGAGTGGTTCGACCGGGGAGGACGGCGCGGGGGCGGAGTGAGACCTTCCGTGGGACGGCGTGTCTGAGACGCGCGGACATGGCGTCGAGCCCTTCGGCCATGGTCGCCCTCCCCGGCCGACAGTTCACTTGTGGGGGCAGGGGGTGCCGGGCAGGATCTTGAGGTTCGGGGTGGTCCGGCCCTCACGGTTTCGGGAACAGTGCGCGAGTTGTTGACCAGAGGTTCTGCTTACGCGGGAGTTGCCATGATCGAGGGACCGTACTTCGTGCTCACCGTGGTGGGCGTGCTCGGCACGGGGCTGGTGGCCGGGGTGTTCTGCGCGTTCTCGACGTTCGTCATGAAGGGACTGGCCTCGTTGCCGCCGGCACAGGGTGTCGCGGCGATGCAGGCGATCAATGTGACCGCGCTGATGCCGGCCTTCATGCTCGTGTTCATCGGGTCGGCCGTGCTGTGCGCCGTGATCGCGGTGGTCACCTTCGTGCTGTGGCCCGACGAGGGCACGGTGGAACTGCTGCTGGGCAGCGCGCTGTATCTGTTCGGCTGCTTCGGGGTCACGATCGCGGCGAACGTCCCGCGCAACAACAAGCTGGCCGAGATGGATCCCGGTACGCCGGAGGCCATCGCGTACTGGCCCACGTATGTGAGCGAGTGGTCGATGTGGAACCACATACGGATGGTCGCCTCCGCCGCCGGAGCGGTCCTGTACGTGCTGGCGCTGACCTGAGGGCACGAGGGCGGCGTCCACCTGGGGCGGATGCGGCCGCGGCGTCGTATCGTGGCGGGAAGAGTCTGCCAACAGGCCTCGCGGCCCACCGCCCCGACGACGGCGTCGCACATGGTGGAGCCGAAGACGGTGGCGAGCGCCGTACGGGGCCCCGTGCGTGTACGTGAGGGAGACGGCCATGGCCGATCCCAGGGGTTTCCTGAACTCCTCCCGCGAGGAATGGCCGCGTCGGCCCGTCGAGGACCGGGTCCGCGACTGGAACGAGGTGTACGTCCCCGGGGCGCTGCTGCCGATCGTCCGGACACAGGCCGACCGGTGCATGGACTGCGGCATCCCCTTCTGCCACGACGCCTGCCCGCTGGGCAACCTGATCCCCGACTGGAACGACCTGGTCGCGCGCGACGACTGGCGTGGGGCGAGCGACCGGTTGCACGCGACGAACAACTTTCCCGAGTTCACCGGGCGGTTGTGCCCCGCGCCGTGCGAGGCGGGCTGTGTGCTGGCGATCAACCAGCCCGCGGTCACCATCAAGAACGTCGAGGTCGCCATCGCCGACCGGGCCTGGGCGGACGGGTTGGCGCCGCCGCGGCCGCCGGACCGGCTGTCGGGGCGAACCGTCGCGGTGATCGGCTCGGGTCCGACCGGGCTGGCGGCGGCGCAGCAGCTGACCCGGGCCGGGCACACCGTCGTCGTCTACGAGCGCGACGACCGGATCGGCGGGCTGATGCGGTACGGCATCCCCGAGTTCAAGATGGAGAAGCGGCATCTGGAGCGGCGGATCACGCAGATGCGGGCGGAGGGTACGAAGTTCCGTACGTCGACCGCCGTCGGCCGGGACATCGGGGCGGCCGAACTGAAAGCGCGCCACGACGCGGTCGTCCTCGCCGTGGGCGCCACGGCATGGCGTGAACTGAACGTGGAGGGGAGGGAGTTGGGCGGTATCCATCAGGCGATGGAGTATCTGCCGCTGGCCAATCGGGTGTGCGAGGGGGACCTGGAGGCGTCTCCGTTGTCGGCAACGGGCAGGGATGTCGTGATCGTCGGCGGTGGTGACACCGGCGCCGACTGTCTGGGTACGGCGGTGCGTGAGGGCGCGAAGTCCGTGACCCAGCTGGACATCTACGCGCAGCCCGGTACGGAACGCGACGAGGCCTCCGAACCGTGGCCGGTGTACCCGAAGATCTACCGGGTGTCGGCCGCGCACGAGGAGGCCGGAGCCCTGGAGACGTCGCCCGCGGCCGACGCGGACGCCCGGCTCTTCGCGGCGTCCACGCTCCGTTTCACGGGGGACGGGTCCGGGCGGGTGTGTGCGCTGCACCTCGTCGAGGTCGACGCCGAACGCCGCCCGCGTCCCGGCAGCGAGCGCGCGCTCCCCGCCGACCTCGTGCTGCTGGCCCTCGGGTTCTCGGGCCCCGACCGTTCCGACGGCCTCGTCGACCAGCTCGGTCTCGACCTCGGGCCGCGCGGCACGATCGCCCGGGACGCGGACTTCGCGACCAACGTGCCGGGGGTTTACGCCGCCGGGGACGCGGCGCGCGGCCAGTCCCTCATCGTGTGGGCCATCGCCGAGGGCCGGGCGGTGGCGGCGGCGGTGGACCGCCGGCTGACGGGCGACTCACGGCTGCCCGCACCGATCGGGCCGCACGACCGGCCCATGACGGCCTAGCCTGCGTTCGCACGGGCCCGCCTCCGTCCCGCCTTTGTCCCCCGCCCCGGCAGGCCCTCGCCGGGACGGGCGCCGGCTCGGTGCGCCCCTCCCCCGGCGGCGTTCAGCGCTGGTCCGTGCCCGCCCTCTTCGCCGTCGACAGGGCGACGCGGTTCCAGGTGTTGATCGCGAAGATCAGGGCCAGGGTCTGGGCCAGTTCCCGGTCGTCGAAGTGCGCGGCGGCCTCGGCGTAGACGTCGTCCGGTACACCGTCGGCCGCGACCAGGGTGACCGCCTCCGTCAGCGCGAGGGCCGCCCGCTCCCGCGCGGAGAAGAAGTGCGGGGCCTCGCGCCACACCGCGACCATGTGCAGCCGGTCCTCGCTCTCGCCGGCCTTGCGGGCGTCGTTGGTGTGCATGTGGAGGCAGTACGCGCAGTGGTTGAGATGCGAGGCGCGTATCTGGATCAGTTCGACGAGGGCCGGGTCGAGCCCTTCGCGGGCCGCGGCGTCGAAGCCGATCAGGGCGCGGAAGACCTTGGGGGCGGACTTCGCGAAGTCGAGGCGGACATTTTCGGCCACCCCGGAGGCCCCAGCCGCCCCAACCGCCTCAGCCACACCAGCCGTGCTCGCGTTCCTCTCGTTCGTCGTGTTCATCGTGTTCGTCGTTTTCGTCGTCATGCATATGAGTCTATGAGGGATGGCGACCCTCAGTAGGGTGCACTTTTGTGGCTGATTCATGGGTCAATTCCGCGGAGCGCATCGGCGCCGACCTGCATCTGGAGCTGTCCGGTCCGGGTGGCCGTCGTGCCGCCCTGACCCGGGCGCTGCGCGAGGCGATCCGCAGCGGGCGGCTCGCTCCGGGCACCCGCCTTCCTCCGTACCGTTCGCTCGCCGCCGACCTCGGAGTCGTGCGCAACACGGTGGCCGACGCGTACGCCGAGCTGGTCGCGGAGGGCTGGCTCACGGCGCGCCAGGGCTCGGGCACCCGGGTCGCCGAGCGCGCCGAACCGCTGGGGGCCCGGGCCCGCGTACCCAAGAAGGCACCTCCACGCGCGCGTGGGCCGCGGCACGACCTGCGGCAGGGCACCCCGGACGCGTCGGCGTTCCCGCGTACCGCCTGGCTCGCCTCGTACCGGCGGGCTCTTCAGCGCGCCCCCGCGGAGGCGTTCGGACCCGGCGATCCCGCGGGGCGGCCCGAGCTACGGGAGGCGCTCACGGAGTACCTGGCACGCGCGCGTGGGGTCCGTACCGAGCCGGGACGGATCGTGATCTGTTCGGGGTTCGCGCACGCTCTGCGGCTGCTCTTCCCCGCGGTTCTGCGGGGCTCCCTGGCCGTCGAGTCGTACGGGCTCCCCTTCCACCGCGAGCTGCTTGCGGCGGCGGGGGTACGGACCGTCCCACTGGACCTCGACGAGGACGGTGCCCGGGTCGGTGATCTCGGCAGGGAGCGGGCGGTGCTGCTCACGCCCGCGCATCAGTTCCCGACCGGCGGGCCGTTGCATCCCGCACGGCGTGCCGCAGTGATCGACTGGGCACGCGCGCGTGGAGGGGTGATTCTGGAGGACGACTACGACGGGGAGTTCCGTTACGACCGCAAGCCCGTCGGAGCCTTGCAGGGCCTGGATCCGGAACGGGTCGTCCACATCGGTTCGGTCAGCAAGAGCCTGTCACCCGCGTTGCGACTGGGCTGGATGGTCCTTCCCGAGCAGTACGTCGACGACGTGCTGGCGGTCAAGGGCGAGCGGGAGGCGTGGGCGAGCGTCCTGGACCAGTTGACGCTCGCGGACTTCGTCGAGTCGGGCTCGTACGACCGTCATGTACGGCGGATGCGGCAGCGGTACCGAAGGCGGCGGGACCGGCTGGTCGAGGCGCTCGCCGCGCAGGCACCGCATGTCGAGGTCACCGGGATCGCGGCCGGGCTCCACGCGGTGCTGCGGTTGCCGCCCGGCAGCGAGCGGTCCGCGGTGAAGGCCGCCGTGTGGCAGGGGCTCTCGCTGGACGGGCTCGCGGAGTTCCGGCACCCGGAGGCGGCGATGACCACGCCGGACGGCCTTGTCGTGGGCTATGCCACGCCGGCGGAGCACGCCTACGGAGCCGCGCTGAACGCGTTGTGCGCCGCGTTGCCACCTCCGTAGGCCCTTCCTGAGAGGGCACACACCGCCGCCGTACGGATGGAGGGCGGGCGGGTGGCCGGAAGGTGACCCTGGGCCGGCGTGCATGACAACACGCGGTGGGATCATCGTCTCAGGAGGCGCGTTGTTGGCGCGGCCGTTCTACCGGTCGGTCCGGCAGGAACCCGCCCCCATCCTTCGTTCCGCCGTCAGGCGCAGGGCCACCCCCGCGCGTCCCCCCTGTTGGCGGTCGGTCCTGGAGGGTGCTCGATGACGACGGTTGACGAACGTCACGGAGAACGTCGCGAAGAACGTCACGGAGAACGTCGCGAAGAGCGTCGCGAAGAGGGTGCGTACGACGGGGAGGAACGGCGCGCACTCCCTGCCGCCGACGCCCTCCCCCTGAGCGATCCGCAGGCCACGCGCATCGTGCTCGCCGGATCCAAGGCCGCGCATCTCGCACGAGCGGCGAGGGCCGGACTGCCCGTCCTGCCGGGGTTCGTCCTGCCGTGGGGCAACGGACCGTGGCCCGTCACGCCGGACGGCAACAGCAACAGCAACAGCAACAGCAACAGCAACGAACCATGGCAGGACGAGCCGTGGCAGGCGGCGGACGCGGACTCCGAGAGGGCCGAAAGCCTGCGCCGCGCCTGGCTGCGGCTTTCCGACGGCGGCGCCCTCCCCCTCGTCGTACGGTCCTCGTCGCCGCAGGAGGACACCCAGGAATCGTCCCTGGCGGGCCAGTTCGCGTCCGTGCTGGACGTACGGGGCTGGCGCGCCTTCCGCGCGGCCGTACGGACCGTGCTCGACTCGGCCCACCGGCCGGACGGCTCGGTCGCACCGATGGCCGTGCTGGTGCAGCCCATGCTCACGGCCCGGGTGGGCGGGGTGCTGTTCGGCGCCGACCCCCTGGCGGGGCGGTCCGACCGGCTACTGGTGAGCGCGGTGCGAGGCGGACCGGACTCACTGGTCAGCGGCGAACAGCCGGGCACCAACTACTGGCTGACCCGTCGGGGCCGTCTGTCGCACACCGCGCCGGAGGGCGCCGAACCGCTGCTCGGGGCCTGCGAACTGCGCCGGCTCGCGCGGCTCGCCCGGCAGGCGCGCGGGGTCTTCGGCGGGCCGCAGGACATCGAGTTCGGGTTCGACACGGCGGGGCGGCTGTGGCTGTTCCAGAGCCGCCCCATCACGGCGATGGCGGCGCGGCCCGCGCGCGGGGCACGGCTGCTCGGCCCCGGGCCGGTCGCGGAGACCCTGCCGGATCAACTGGAACCGCTGGAACAGGATTTGTGGGTGTCCCCCATGGCACGCGGACTTGCCGCCGCGCTCGACATCGGCGGCACCGCGCCACGGCGGCACCTGCGGACGTCGCCGGTCGTCACGACGGTCGGCGGGCGGGCCGCGGCGGATCTGCGGCTGCTGGGCGCCGTCCCGCCACGGCACCGGTGGCTTGCGTTGCTCAATCCGGCGCCCGGTGCCCGCAGGCTGGCCGCCGCGTGGCGGATGGGCCGGCTGGCCGCGGCGCTGCCCGGTCTCGCCACGGACCTCGTCGCCGATGTCGACCGGCGGCTCGCCGAGACCCCGGCCCCGGACCGGCTCACCCGCCGCGAACTCGTCGCCGCCCTGCGCTGGACCCGAACCGCCCTGGTCTCCCTGCACGCCCAGGAGGCCCTGGCCGGCGCCCTGCTGCCCGAGCCCCGGGCAACGGCGGCGGGCACGGCCCTCACCGTCCTCGCCGAGGCCCGCGCTCTCGGCGTACCGGACCGGCGGGTGGTGGCCACGCAGCCGGTGGTGCTGGCGTTGGCGGCACCCAGCCTGAGCCGGGAGTTGAGGCTCCCGGAGGACCCAGGTGCGCACCGGGCTCCGGCGGACCCCGTGGTCACTGACCGCAGGAGCCCCATCGGGTCCGCGGCAGCCGCGCTCCCTCCTCGTGAAGCCCTGCGCCTGCGTGTCCGCTGGGTGCAGGAGTTCCAGGTCCGGCTGGTCCGGGACGCCGCGCGACGCCTGGCCGTGCCCGGAGATCCGGCCCACGCTCCGGACGGATCGAAGGTGGGGCTGTTGCGCTGGCCGGAACTCGTCGACGCGCTCGAACACGGCTTCCTGCCCGGTGATTTCGGCGAGCGGCTGCCGATGACCGCGTCGGCGCCGCTGCCCGACGCGTTCCGGCTCGCGGAGGGCGGCGCGCTCGTCGCCGAGCGCACGTCACACAAAGGCCGCGCGGACAGGGGTGCGGACAGGGGTGAGGGGCAGGGCGTGTCCGGCGGTCGGGCCGCGGGGACGGCCTGGGACGGAACGGGCCCACGGCCACCGGACCCCGTGCTCGTCGTCCGCGCGCTCGACCCCGCGCTCGCCCCGCTCCTGCCGGGACTCGCGGGACTCGTCGCGCAGACCGGCAGCCCTCTCTCCCATCTGGCCGTCCTGGCGCGGGAGTTCGGACTGCCCACGGTCGTCGGCGCCACGGACGCCGTACGCCGATTCCCACCGGGCTCGCACCTCACGGTCGACGGCGCCACCGGTGACGTACACACGGACGGCGACGTACACACGGACAGTGACGTACACACGGCCGGCGGCGGACACCCAGCCGGCGACGCACCCGCCCCCACCCCCGCCCGGGGCCCGCGGTGAGGCGCGTCGCCTACTTCTTCGGGGGTGCGGCGGCCGCCGGCGCCGGTACGTACGTCGTCGTCTATCTGTACCGGTGGCAGTGGCAACGAGCCATTCTGTGCGGGGTGTTGCTGCTCGTCGTCGAGGTGCTGCTCCTCGGGATCGTGCTGCTCGGGCGGCTCGCGCGGATCGAGGAGCGCATGCGCGACGCCGACCGGCGCCAGGAGGACGTGCTCGCGCGGTTGCGGGAGAAGGAGGCACCGGCGGGTACGGGCGGGGACCGGTTCCGCTGGCTGGACGACGAGCCGGCGAGCCCCACCTACGTCTTCGTACCGGTCCTGATGGTCACCGGTGTGCTGCTTTCCGGCCTCGCCTGGCTGGTGCAGCGGATCGCGGCCGCCACGGCCAGGCCCACGGCGGAACGGCGGCTGGCCGGGCGCCTCTCCGTCCTGGCCGCCCCCGATCCGGACGGCGGTACGGACCTCGACGACCTGCCGCCGCCCGGCGCCCGGCCGGACCGCGCCCGCACCCTGCGCGTCCTCGCGGCGGGCGTGGTCGGGAGCGCGTTGCTGGCGGCGCTCGTCGTCGGGCTCGCCGACCTCACGCAGACCCGCGAGGAGGAGGCGTCGGACTCCGAGGCGACCTCCCTGCTCCTGCGGGTCGACATGCGCGGCGCGGACATGACCGCCGAACGGCAGTCCCTCGCCGCGCGCCAACTCTGGGAACGCTGCCGGGACTCGACGTCCGTGCCGCTCAACCGGGCCAGCCTCGGCGAACTGGGCGACGGCCTCTTCGCCGGAGTGGTGCGGCCCGCGCTGGGCGACCACGACCGTATGCGCCTGCGCGGCTGCCTGGAGGACACCGGCCTCGACCGTACGCATCTCACGGTGGTCGGTATCGGCGACGCGGACGCGGACGACGACTGAGCCGTTCCGGGCACCGCCCGTTGTCGGTGTCCGGGGTTACGATGCCGACGCGCGCCTCGTCCCCGAGCCTCCGGGTCGCCCATGGCTGTCCTCGCTCCGCCTCCGCCGCCCCGCCTCACGCTGCCCGGGAGCCGTTCCCGCCGCATCCTGCGCCGGACGCTGCCGCGCGCGCTCGCCGCCCTCGGCCTCTGCTACCTCGCCCTCTGGGCCACCGGCGCCCTGGGCATCCTCGCGCTGTCGTACTGGGCGCGCGAGCGGACACCGCCGCCCGAAGGGACCCACCCGGTGCGGGGGATCCACCACTTCCAGCCGGTGGACGCCGCGGGCGGGCTGTGGCGCGGCGCCGCCCCCTCACCCGCGGGCTACCGGGAACTGGCCCGGCTCGGCTTCACCACCGTGATCGACCTGCGCGCCGAGGACCTGTCCGCCGAGCAGCTCGACGGACCGCGCAGGGCGGGCCTGGACGTCGTACGGCTGCCCGTGCGGGACGGCCAGACCCCGGCGCCGCACCAGGTACGACGCTTTCTCGGCGTCGTCGGAGCGGCCCCGGGGCCGGTGTTCGTGCACTGCGGGGCGGGGGTGGGCCGGACGGGGACGATGGCCGCGGCCTACCTCGTGCGGGCCGGGCAGGAATCCCCGCCGGGCGCGGTCCGCCGCAATCTCGCGGTCGGACCGCCGTCCATCGAGCAGATCTACTACGCGCTGAGCCTCGGCCCGGGCCGGGCGGAGCAGCCGCCGCTGCCGGTGGTGGCGGTCAGCCGGCTCGTGGACGCACCACGCCGCATGTGGTCCTGGTTCTGAAGCGGTTTTCTGGCGTCCGGTTCTGAAGCGGTTTCATGGCGGCGATGTGTCATGTGCCGGAGGCTGCGGCGGGCCCGATCGCCGGACCGCACCACACGGGACCGCCCCGCCCGCACCACACTCAGGAGAATCGGTTCTGCAACAACCGGCCGGCCGTTTCGTCGGCGGCCTCAGGAGAGCAGGAAGTCCGCCTCCCCCGCCTTGGCACCCTGAATGAACGCGGTCATCTCGCCGGGGGTGTAGATGAGAGCGGGACCGTCCGGGTCGGCCGACTGACGGACCGCGATCCGCCCGTCGGCGAGCTTCATCGCCTCCAGGCAGTTGCCGCCGTTCCCACCGCTCCACGGCTTGTGCCAGCCTTCGCTGCCCAGTTCCCTGGCGGGCATGCCGTTGTAGATCCGCGCGAGGCGTATCCGGGACTTGATGCGATCCATTCACAGCTCCTTGCGGAGATCCAGCAGGATCTCCTTCGTGCGATGTGCCGTGGCGGCCTGAGCCGCCATGCGGTCCATGACCTCGAGGTGGGTCGCCACCTCGGTACGCGCGTCCAGGTAGACGGCGCCGGTCAGGTACTCGCTGTAGACCATGTCCGGCAGTTCGGGCATGGCAAAGCGGAACAGCACGAACGGCCCGTACGTGCCCGCGTGCGGCCCCGAGGAGAAGGGGGCGATCTGCAGCGTCACGTTGGGCAGTGTCGTGGCTTCCAGCAGTCTGTCGATCTGGCCGCGCATGACCTCGGGGCCGCCGACCGGGCGGCGCAGGGCGGTCTCGTCCATCACCGCCCAGAACCGGGGCGCGCCTTCACGTGTCAGCAGCTCCTGGCGTTGCATGCGCAGCGCCACATGCCGCTCGATGTCCTCGGGTCTGGTCTGGCCGACGGCGCCGGACTGCATGACGCCACGCGCGTACTCCTCGGTCTGCAGGACTCCGGGCACGAAGTGGGGTTCGTACGAGCGGATGAGGGCGGCGGCGCCCTCCAGGCTGACGTACATCGAGAACCAGCCCGGCAGGATGTCGTGGAACCGCTGCCACCAGCCCGGCTGGTTCGCCTCCTCGGCGAGCATGACGAAGGCGTCGGCCTCGTCGTCGGAGACGCCGTACGACTTCAGCAGGAGCTGGAGGTACGGGATCTTGAGGGTTACCTCGGCCATCTCCATACGGCGGACGGTGGCGGCGGTGACACGCAGGATCCGCGCCGCCTCCTCACGCTTGAGCCCCGCGCGTTCCCGCAGGTCCAGCAGGCGCCGTCCGAGGACGACCTGCCCGACCGTCGGCGCGGACCGCGGCTCGCTCACGTCCACCTCCACTTTTGTCCAGACAGCCGGGGCGGCGCCCGTTCGGGCCCCGTACGGGTACCCAACTGACGCCGCGCCACGTGCTGTTGCGAGCAGTGTGCCATGGCCATACCGCTCAGAACACTGCACTCTGCAATTTTCAGAGTGACACTTGCCAAGTGTTCACGACGGGGAGATAGTGGCAAGCGTGATTCCGTCCGCGCCGTTAGGAACAGCCGCAGCCGTGAACCGAGACCGTCTTACCGCCACCGCCGGGGTACGCCCCGAGACGGCGGCCGAGCGCCGGTTCCGCTTCGAGCTGGCCGCACATCCGGGCTCAGCAGCACAGGCCCGGCACCTGACGCGGGCCCGACTCTCGGGCTGGGCGGTCTGCGAGGACACCTGCGACACGGCAGAGCTCGTCGTCTCCGAACTGGTCACCAACGCCATCGTGCACACGGCGAGCCGCCATGTGGTGTGCGAGCTGCACGACGGCGAGGACCTGGTCCGGATAGCCGTCCGTGACGAGGGATGTGCGCCGGGTGAGCCCCACCCGTCGCCACAGCGTCCCGATGAGGAGCATGGGAGGGGACTGCTTCTCGTGGCGGCGATGTGCACTGCCTGGGGCGCCCAGGAAACCGGTCCCGGACTGCTGGTCTGGGCGGAACTGCCGCGGACGGCGAACAACGGCGTCGAGCCGCGGTCGGACCTGGGCTGGAGTGCGAGGAGCCGGCCGGCCCCAGCCGGCTCCTCGCCGGCGGGGGTGCACATACCCCCGGCCGGGAACGAATGGTTCTGACCTGAATCGTCACAGTTCCCGGCCGGACAAAGCCGGACCGACCGAACCAGAGCGACCGAACCGACCCGAACGGGACCGACCGACCCGAACGGGACCGAAGACATTGGGAACACGAGCGGGGGCTGAATGGGTGTGAGGGCTACCTCGGCCGGTACGCCAAGGGTGCTGAACCTGAACACGCTGGTACGCATCGAGCGCGGCCGGACGGCTTCGGGCCCGGGCGCTACGCGCCCGCTGGCGGTCCCGGAGGGGATGCAGGCCCCGCTGGGCTGTGACGCGGTGGCGATGCCCGCGAGACTCGGCCCGCTGCTGATGCCCCGGCTGCCGCGCGTCGGCTGTGTGTACGCCGACAGCACGCACTGGTGGTGGCTCGTGCCCTCCGACTCGGACGTCGCCCTGGAATGGCCGTCGCCCGCGCACTACGCCACGGGAGCGCTCGTTCCCGCCTCGCCCACGTTCCCCGGGCTGATCCACACGCCGGACGGCACGCTGCCGTACACCCCGCCGATCCCCCTCTACCTGGCCCTGTGCCGGGTGACCGGAACACCACCGGCCTGGTCCCGGCCGATCAGCGCCTGATCCGTACGACGCGCTCCGTGCGACGTGATCCGTACGGGCTGATCCGTACGACCTGATCCCGTACGGGCTGACAGGCGCGCGGCCTCTCAGCCAGGCCGACGTGCCGGCTGGTGCCCCGGCCGGCATCCTGGTCGGCCGCCCCACACCCGAACCGTACGTTCGCCGCGGTCATTCCTCGGTTGGGCGGTGCGTGGAAGCACGCGTTCCAGGGCATGGCACATCGCGCGGCCCCAAGCGCCGGGCGTGCTCCGGATACGCCGTGCCGGAGCGGGCGCGCGCCCTGCCCGAGAGCGCCCGGCGCCGCGATAGTGGCCGTTCGCCCACGATCGGGGAGGTCATCGATGGCGTCTGCTGAGTCGGCGGGACCGTCGAAAAGGATCACGTCCGACAGTACGGAACCCGGTGCGGACGGGCCCGAGCCCTCCGAGTCCGAGCGGCTGCTCTTCGGCGGTCCGCTGCGCTACGACATGGGCTGGTCGCAGCACTCGGACGCGTTCATGGAGCTGAACTTCCGCGCCATGGTGACGCGGCTGCCCGCACTGCTCGCGCTCAGTTTCCGGCTGGCGTGGCAGGCGGACCGCCAGGCCGCGCGGACCGTGCTGTGCGCGGAGGTGGGCCGCGGTCTGGCGCAGGCGGTGAGTCTGCTGGCGGTCAACAGCGTCCTGGGCCGCCTGATGGCGAGCGGCCCGGTCGCGGACCGGCTGCGCGACGCGGCACCCGCGCTCGTCACGGTCGCCGTGGTGACCCTCCTCGCCGCCCTGCTGCGGGGCGCCTCGACGTACGCGACCGGCCGGCTCGAACCGAAGGTGGAGCGCGTCGCGACGGAGCTGTATCTGGAACGGGCCGCGACGGTCGAACTGTCGGCGATCGAGGACGAGGCGTTCCACAAGCTGCTCGACACCGCGCAGTACGGTGCCTCGTCCGCCCGGCGCATGATCGGGATCGCCACCCGTGTGGTGAACGCGATGATCTCGCTGATCGCGGCGGCCGGCGTCCTCACCGTGCTGCATCCGGCGCTGCTGCCCCTGCTGATGACGATGACGCTGCCGAGCGCCTGGAGCGCGCTGACCATCGCCCGGCGCCGGTACGCGTCGTGGCACGCCTGGGTGCAGCACGCCCGCGCCGGCCGGCTGATCGGCAACCTGCTCACGGAGCCCGCCGCCGCGCCGGAGATCCGCGTCCACGGCGTGGGCCCGTTCCTGCTGCGGCACTTCCGCTCGATGTCGGAGGCCGCCGAGGCCGAACAGGCCCGGCTCGCCCGTCTGGAGGCCCGGACCGGCCTGATCGCGGCCGCCTGGACGGGCCTGGCCACCGTGGCGACGTACGCGACGCTCGGCGGGCTGCTGCTGGCCGGGGCGATGGCCCTGTCCGTGGCGGGCACGGCGGTCATCGCGATCCGGACCGGTTCGGCGAACCTCGACACACTCGTCCTGGAGGTCAACACCCTCCACGAGGAGGCCCTGTTCGTCGGCGATCTGCAACGCCTGCACACGGAGGCCGCCGAGCGCACGATCCCGCTCGGCGGCGCCGCACTGCCCGAGGAGCCGCGCGAGATCCGCTTCGAGAACGTCACGTTCACGTATCCGGGCAGCGCGGCCCGGCCCGCGCTGTCGGACCTGACGCTCAGCGTGCCGCTCGGCAAGATCGTGGCACTCGTCGGGGAGAACGGTTCCGGCAAGACCACCCTGGTCAAGCTGCTGTCGGGCCTGTACGCCCCGCAGCGCGGCCGGATCCTGTGGGACGGCGTGGACGCGGCGACCGCCGACCGGCATCAGCTTGCGGAGCGGATCGCGATGGTGGCACAGGACTTCAAGCGGTGGCCGTTCACGGCCCGGGTGAACGTCGCGATCGGCCGGGCCTCTGCGCCGCTGACCGACGAGCGGCTGGACGCGTCCGTCGCGGAGGCCGGCGCCGAGGACGTGGTGGCGGATCTGCCGCGGGGCCTCGACACGCTGCTGGCCCGGATGTTCAGCGGCGGGCACGAGCTGTCGGGCGGCCAGTGGCAGCGGCTCGGTATCGCGCGGGCGGCGTACCGGCGGGGCGCGATCCTGGTCGTGGACGAGCCGACGGCGGCCCTCGACGCGCGCGCCGAACTGGAGGTCTTCGAGAAGATCCGGGCCCTGGCGGGTACCGGTCAGACGGTCATCCTCATCACGCACCGGCTGGCGTCGGTGCGCCACGCCGATCTGGTGCATGTCCTCGACCAGGGCCGTCTCGTGGAATCCGGCACTCCGGACGAGCTCCTCTCCACGGGCGGCGTCTACGCCGAGCTGTACGGGCTGCAGGCCGGGCAGTTCGCGGCGAAGGTGCCGGCGCCCAAGGCGGGGTGAGCCCCTGACAGCCGGACCCGACGGCCGACCCGGCGGCCGACTCGACTGCCCACGGCTCGCTCGGTCTACTCGACGAGTTCCCGCACGACGACCAGGAAGGTGTCCGTCGACAGGTCCATCACCACGTCGACGTGCTGCCCCTCAAGGCGGCGCGCCTGCGCGAACTCCTCCGCGGGCCAGGAACCACGCGGCCCACCGGCCGGAAAACGCTCCAGCACCGTTCGACCGTTCAACATCCTGTACCTCCATGTAGCGCTGCTCTCGTCGAGAGCCCTTGAAGAGTTAAACGCTCATCATGGGGTGAAGGTCTCGCGAAGTGACGTTACTGAGACGTAGTCGACACACGGTCACGACGGATGGGGGAACATCCGGGCAGTCCCGCTCAGTCCTCGTACTCGTCGTGGTAACGGATGCGTTCGCTGCCCGCGGGCGCCCCCAGTGCCGACGCGCGCCCCTCGGGTTTCTCCCACTCCTCCTGCCGGCCGAGCGCCGTGAGGTCCAGGAGGCTGGTGGTGGAGCCCAGCCCGTCGAGTCCGCGCCCGTACGTCGAGTACGTGTGGAAGATCCGTTCCCGCTCCCGCAGGAAACAGCTCACGCCGGGGCGCTCGTAGGACTCCCCTCCCCCGCCGCCCTCGCCCTCCTTGCCTGCCTCGCCTGCCTCGAACGACGCCTGGAAGTCGTGGTTGAAGTCGTTGTCGTACGACGAGTACCAGGGCAGCGTCCACCCCATCCGCGCCTTGAAGGGCAGGATCTTCGTGTACGGCGCCCTGGAGATCACCGCGAACTCGGTGCCCCGCGCGCGCAGATGCGCGAGATGCCCGATCTGGTCGACGAACGCCGAGCAGCTGCGGCAGCCCGCGTCCCACTCGGGCGCGAACATGAAGTGGTAGACGACGAGTTGCTGCCGGCCCTCGAAGAGGTCCAGCAGCGTCGCCTTGCCGTCGCCGCCCTCGAAGGCGTACTCCTTGTCGATCTCGACCATGGGCAGCCGTCGCCGGTCGGCGTTGAGCGCGTCCCGGGCCCGGGTCGCGGCCTTCTCCCTGACCAGCAGCTCCTCGCGCGCGGCCTGCCATTGCTCGCGCGACACGATCCGCGGAAGCGTCATCGCTACTCCTTCGGTGCGGTGCCTTGTCAGGGGTGGACCGAAGGAAGCACCGGAACTCATCGGTGGGCCGGGGATTTCTTTTCCGGCCGCGATCGAAGCAGTACCTGAGGCCGGTCCGAGCGGCCTCCTCAGGTGTCGTAGTCCTGGATGCGTTTGCCGTGGCTGCGGTCGATCAGCGCGGGCATGCGCGCGTTCATCTCCCGTACGACCGCCGGGACATCGAGGGTGAGGAGTTCGCGGTCGCGCATGAGGATCCGTCCGTCGACGATCGTCGTGCGTACGTCACCGGCGCGGGCGCTGTGCACGAGGGTGGCCGCGAGATCGTGCACGGGCTGGGTGTGCGGCCCGGTCAGATCCACCAGGATGATGTCGGCCCGGCGCCCCGGTGCGAGGCTGCCGATCCGCTCGCCGAGCCCGACCGCCCGGGCGCTCTGCAGCGTCGCGTGGTGCAGGGCCTGACGGGACGTGAGCCGGCGCGGATCGGCCTCGGTGAACTTCTGCGCCAGCGCGGTGAGCGCCATGGACTCCCACACGTCCAGGGAGTTGTTGGAGGCGGCCCCGTCCGTGGCGAGTCCCACGGGGATGCCGAGTTCCCGCAGGGCGCGTACCGGAGTGGTCGTGGGCCAGGCGAACTTGAGGTAGCCGCGGGGCGCGCTGGCCACGCCGACACGGCCGCTCGCGCGGGCGAGGACGGGCAGGTCGCGCTCCACGATCCCGGTGCCGTGCGCGATGAGCAGATCGGTGTCGAGGAGACCGGCGCCGGCCAGGATCTCGATGGGCGTACGGCCGTGGCGGGCGAGGCTCGCCTCGGTCTGGTCGCGGTTCTCGGCGGCGTGGATGTGCACGAGCAGACCGTGTTCGCGGGCGAGCCGGGCGGTCGCGGCGAGGTCGGCGACGTCCACGGTGTAGGGCGCGTGCGGGGCGAGCGAGGTGGTGATCCGGCCGTCGGCGGTGTCGCGGTGCCGGAGGGCGAAGTCGAGCGACCGCTCACGGCCTTCGGCGCCCTGGGAGGAGAAGAAGGCCTGCCCGAGGTTGGCGCGCAGCCCGCTCTCGGTGGTCACGGCGGCGACGGTGTCCATCGAGAAGTAGTGGTCCGCGAAGCAGGTGACCCCGCCGCGGATCATCTCGGCGCAGGCCAGCCGCGCCCCCAGCTCGATGTCCCGCTCCTGGAGGTTGGACTCGATGGGCCAGACGAATTCGTTGAACCACTCCTCGATGGGCAGGTCCTCCGCGATGCCTCGCAGGGTCACCATCGGGCTGTGGGTATGGCAGTTGACCAGGCCGGGCAGCGCGACCTGGCCACGGGCGTCGATGTGCTCGGCGGCGGCGAGGCCGGTGGCGGTCAGGTCGACCGTCCCGCCGATGACCGGCCCGGCGGTGACCGTCTCGATACGGCCGCCGCGTACGACGATGGTGGCGTTTTCGACGAAGCCGACCTCTTCGCGTTCGTCGTGCACGAGGGCGGTGCACCCGGTGATGACGAGATCGGCGGGGCCCCGCGTCGACGGGCCGGTCCTTGCGTCGGGCGTGGGCTCGGGCCGGGTCATCTCGCCACGGTACGGCGGGATCGTGCCGTCGGGTGACGTGAACCGCGCATCTCGTCCCCGCCCTGTCGCGCGGGCGGTCGCGCGAGCAGTCTGAGCTCCGAGGGCCGTCCCTCGGCCTCACCATTCGACGGGCGGTGCCCCTGGGAAGGCCCGTCCGGCCCCTGGGGAGACTCGTCCGGGAAGGAGCCCGGCATGCTCCTCGGCACCTGGAACCTGGAGAACCTGTACCGGCCCGGCGGGGCGTTCGGCCCGCGCACCGAGGCCGCGTACAAGGCGAAGCTCACCACGCTGGCCGGGGTCATCAGGGAACTCGATCCCACGCTGCTCGGTGTGCAGGAGGTCGGCGACCCGGCCGCGCTGGAGGACCTGGCCGGGATGCTGGACGGCGACTGGCACATCGTGCTCTCGGCACATCCGGACAGCCGGGGCATCCGGGTCGGCTTCCTCAGCCGGCCGGCACCGCGGACGATCATCGACACCAACGAGTTCCCGGCGCCGCTGCGGCCCGTCCAGGGCGACGACGACGGCGAACCGGTGTCCCGTACGGGCCGCGGTCTCCTGGCGGTGGAGGCGGTGCTGCCAGGCACGGACGTCACCCTGTCGGTGGCGGTCTGCCATCTGAAGTCGAAGCTGCTGACGTACCCGGGCGGCCGGTTCCAGCCACGGAACGAGGGCGAACGGGCCCGCTGCGGCGCGTACGCCCTGTACCGGCGGGCCGCCGAGGCCACCGCTCTGCGTGCCGTCGCCGACAGTCTCCTCGGCGGCGCGGGCACAACGCGGGACGTGGCCGTGCTCGGCGACCTCAACGACGAGGTCACCGCCGCGACGACACAGATCCCGCAGGGCCCGCCCGGCTCCGAGATCGGCACTCCCGGCTTCGACCGGCCCGACAGGGGGGACGCGGCGCGGCTCTGGAACATCGCTCCCCTCATCCCGGAGAAGCAGCGTTTCTCCCGCGTCCACTCCGGGCGCCCCGAACTGATCGACCACATCCTGGTCAGCCACCGGCTCCTCGACCGGGTGACCGGGGCGGGGACGGGGGCGCCGCTCCAGGAGGCCCCGTTGCCGTCGGTCGACGAGGACCCGAACGCCCGCCGGGACGCCACGGGGTCGGACCACGCACCGGTATGGGCGCGGATAGCCCCCTGAGCGCCTGAGCCCGCGCTCCGCGGACTCAGGCGCTGCGCAGGCCGGCCGGGGAGGCCGCCGCGAGCCCGGCGTACTCCCGCCGGTCGACGAGTTCGTCGAGGAGTGCGGCCAGGCGCTCGGTGTGCCGCGGGGTGAGCCGTCCCGTGTCGTCGAGGTGCACGGCGCAGGCGGTGGTGGTGTCCACCAGTCGTTCGAGGGTGGCCGCGACCTCGTCGGTGCCCGCCGTGTGACGGGCCAGGGTGGGAAGTTCGGCGGCGGAACGGTCGCGCGGGCCTCCGCCAGCGTCCGGTAGGCCTCACGGCGCAACGCCCAGCGGGTGGCCCGGTCGTCGGCATCTCCGTCCAGAGCTACGTCACTCAGGACGTGCGTCAGATAGGCGTGCGCCGCGTCGGTGGCGGTCGCCAGCCGGGCCCGTACGTTCCCGCCGCGCTGCCCCGGCGCCGGGAGGTGCCCGACGACCAGCACGATCGCGCAGGCCAGCAGCGTCTCGCCGATCCGGCTCCAGGACGCCTCCGGCTCACCGCCGACCATGACGAGGGCGAGCACGAGGACGGTGACGACGGCCGTCTGCGCGGCGAAGTGCCGGGTGGCGACGGGGATGAGGGCCCCGCTGATCGCCACGAGCGCGACGAGCCCTTCGGGCCGGGGCAGCACGGCCGCGAACCCCGCGAAGACGAGGGCGCCCAGGACGGTACCGGCCGCCCGGTTCAGTACGCGCGAGACGAGCGGACCGAGATCCGGCTTCACGAGGAACACGGCGGTCGCGGGAAGCCAGTACCAGTGCACGTGGTGCAGTGCCTGCGCGACGGCGACGGCGGCGCCGTAGCAGAGGGCCACGCGGAGGCCGTACTCCCGCCCTCCGGTACCGGTGACGGTGCGCAGGAGCGCCTTGGCGCGCAGGGGCCGCAGATGCAGGCCCTTCCGCGCGGTCCGCTCGGTGCCGCGCCCCAGCGGATGCGGGTGCGGGTGCGGGTGCGCATGTGTACGGCTTTCGGCGGCCCTGCGGGGGCGCGGGCCTCCGTGGTCGAAGGTCTCGGCGGCGTGCAGCAGGGCGTCGTCGAGGGCCCGTAGTCCGGGAACGGTCCGGGCGGGCGCGGGCAGCGGCCCGCAGGGCTCCCCGGTCCGTACGGCGACGGCGAGCCGCCGCGGACCCTGAGCCGTGCGGGCGGGCAGCGCCTCCCCGGACCACGCCAGCGCGGTCGCGGCCTCGGCGAGGGGCAGCGCGGCGGCGTACTGCGCCCGCAGCCGCCGCTCGGCCGCGGAACTGGCGTACCGCCGCAGCCGTGGCCCCGCGAGCGCGTCCTGCGCGTGATCGAGCGCGGCGGTCAGCGCGGCGCGCCGGCCACCGGCCTGCTCCCCGCCCACGGCGGCGAGCAGTTCGGCGATCGCGTCGTACACGCCGGCGACCCCGGCACGCTCGCCGTCGAAGCGGAAGTCGTTGGCCAGGGCCCCGGGGGTGGGCAGCGCAAGCCGCAGCACGATCAGCCAGCCGGTACCGGCGAGGAAGAACAGGGCCCGCTGCCAGCCGGGTTCGGGCAACGGCATCCCCGCCCCGACGGCCGCGGCGACGAGCAGCTGGGTCCCGGCCCCGGACGCCACGGGCCCCACCGCGCTGACGGCCCCGGCGAGCAGCCCGAGCGCGGTGAGGGTCAGGGTCAGCGGGGCGGCGCCGAGGCCTTCCCCTGCGTACGTGCCGACGGCGATGCCCGCGGCTCCGGCCAGCCCGGGTACGCCGATCCGGGGCACGGCGGTGCGGCGGCTCCCCGGCCGGTCGTTGATCCCGGCGAACATGGCTCCGAGCGCGGCCATGACCCCGAGGGGCTCCCGCCCCACGAGGACGGCCACGACCAGCAGGGGCCCGGCGGCGAGCACCCCGCGCACCACGGCGTTCCATGGGACGGGCCCCCGTTGGGCCCGCAGCGCGTGCGTGAGCCAGGGCGGGAGGGCTGTCGGCGGAACGCTGAGGAACGGTCGCGGCACGGGCACGGGGCTCCTGTCGGGACGAGGGCGGTTGCGGGTGGCATGCCTTCGGGCGACGTCGGCCGGGCGGTGGGTGCGGTCGGTTCTCTGTGGCGGGTCGGGCCTCTACGGAGGATCGGTTCTCCACGGTAGATCGTGTCCGGCGCCGGAACCGGACATGAGCGTTTCCACGGTGTGACGATTTCGGCGAGAGCCGGGTTCTTTATGAACGCAATCGCAAGTGCGGGCCCGCCGAGGCGACCGCACGCCGGAAGCAGGAGCGGGCCCGGGGGCGTAGCCGGCCCCCGAGCCCTGTGATGCCACCCATGCGGCACGCCGGCACGCTTGAGGACCCAGGTCAGTTTCATGTCGCCGCGTCCTGCCTTTGGACCACCGCACATCGAGCTGTGCGGGCCGGACTTGAACCGGCATTTCGACGCCCGGAGCCTGGGTCCGGTCGATCCGGCGATCGGCGGCGAATGCTGAGTCTGGAGCAATAGTCTGAGATTGAGCGCGGTCTGCCTCTGCCTATTGGGCTACCGCGGCGCGTAGGCACCTGCGGGACAGATGCCGGGCTGGTGCCGCGGGGAGGACTCGAACCTCCACTGGAACCGCGCGGTCACGACAAGCTTCAGGTTCAGCTTGCGCTCCTCGCGCACCCCGGCCGTCATGAGTGATGGCCGGGGAGTTCTTGAGGCTACCCGAACAGGTAGCCGAACACAGCGTCTCCGACGCGCTCGTCGGTGACCTCCGCGCCGTTCGCCTCTTCCCTGGCGAACTTGACGGCCTGCTGCAGCTTCTCGACCCGGTCGAGCAGCTCGTTGACGCGCCGCGCGGGCAGGGCGCCGGAGAACTTCACGGTCGTCCAGTACCCGACGGGAATGTCCTCGTAGTACACCTCGACCTGGGCGGGGTGCTTGTCGGTGGCCTCGGCCTTGACGTGGTTCCGCGGGACCTTCTTCGTACGGAGCGTCCGCACCGGCTCGGTCTTCCACGCGTCGGTCGACGGGTCCTGGACCCACGACTCGGAGGCGTCGAGCACGGGCAGTTTCCGTACGAAGGTGTTGAGATCGGTGAGCTGCTTCTCGAGGAAGAGCAGGTACGACACCGGGACGTCGGCGACGAGCACCCGCCCGTCGACCTTCACGTCGGCGCGGGCCGTGCAGTTGGCCCAGTCCTTGGTGGCGGTCACGTCGAACAGCCGGGTCAGCGTGGCCGCGGTGTCCCGCAGCACGTTCTCGGCCTGCACCTGCACCCGGGTCGACTCGGGCGGCAACTGCTCGCCCTCTTCGTCCTTGGGCTGGTACGTCCGCGAGATCCCGGCCAGCAGGGCGGGCTTCTGCAGCCCGTGATGAGCGGCCGTCAGGTCCTGGTGCGACTTGGACTTGACGCCCTTCTCCACTGCGATGATCTGATTGAGTTTCGCCACGTCGGTGACGGTAGCAGTGCCGACGGGGGCCGATCGAAGGGTTATTCGACGAACCCGGCCAGAACCCGGTCAGGTACGAGGCCAGGACTCCCCGATCGTCTGGCCCCCGCTGAACGTGCCTCCCTGGACCACGACCCCTCCGGGCACCCCTCCACTGACACTGTTGTGGACAGTGAGCGACGAGGGAGCCGTGGACGGCGGCGGGCTCAACTCGTCGAGGAGCGCCCGCAGTTCGGCCGCCGCCTCCGGATCGTCGCGCAGGGTCCGCCGCAGTCTGACGCGCCAGGACGCCCGGACATCGTCCGCGGCGTCCTCGTCGTCGGCGTCCCGCGCCGCGACCAGATCGGCGCGCGACTCCTCCAACTCCCCCTGGACCACATCCTCGTCCCGCCCTCGCGCGAAGAAGGCGACGACCCGGTCCCGTACGTTCCCCCATCCGTCCGTCACCATCTGCTGCACGAGAGCCGTCGCCCCCGCCGCCGCCAGCGCCGCCAACTCCGCTTCCATCGGTCCCCCTCGGTCGCTCGCCCGCCGGACGTCATACGTCCGGAGAGCCACGGTAGCGGGGCCCGGTGCGGCGGCAACCCCCGATACGGACCCGATGCGGAAGGGAAGCCACGCCGCGTGCGGGCAGGGCACGCCGCGTGGAGCGTGCCCTCGCGGGCTCGGCTAGCCGCTCGCCGCTGCCTTCCGCAGAGCCGCCAGCTCCCCGTACATCACCTCGCCCGGGCACTCCGTCGCCATCCAGTCGCGGTGGCCGCTGATCTCGTCGACTTCCCTCTTCTTGCCGTTGATCGGGCTGACGTACGTGACCTTCGCCTGCGGGTCGACCCCGTGCATGCGGACCAGGGACCGGACCAGGTTGGTGAGGGCTTCGCGGGCGGCCGGGGTCGGGCCCTGCTTCACCAGGTTGCCGATCAGCGCGATGCCGAGGTTGCCCGAGTTCCAGCCGCCCGTGTGGAAGCCGGTCACGAGCTTGCCGTCCGCGTCGTGGGCCGGCGTGGCGCCCTCGCCCGAGTACCGGCCCTCGTAGATCTCGCCCTTCTCGTCGACGAGGAAGTGGTAGCCGATGTCGCCCCAGTCGTTGGTGATCGCGTGCACGTGGTAGAGCGCGCGCACCGTGGCGGCCGGGTCCGGGTCGCCGTTGGACGTGGCGGTGTGGTGCACCGTCAGGGTCTGGAACGGGTGGTACGTCTGCGGCGAGTTCTCCGTGCCGTCCGGCTTGAAGCGGAGCTTCTCGTCCGCGCCCCAGGCCGCGCGGGACAGGTACGCGACGCCGCGCACCCGTGTGCTGTCCTGCGGCACGGCGACCTCGCGTGCCGGGCCCCGGGTCGTGTCGACGGCCAGCGACCGCAGGTCCGTGGCACCGTACGGGGCCCTCAGCTCGTAACCCGAGGCCTGGTCCACGGGGATGAGCAGCGCGCCGCCGTCGCTGTCCCGGCAGCTGTCCTCGCCCAGGGCCTTCCAGTTCCCCTTGCGGCCGTCGGCGTACGTCAGTCTGATGGCGCCGCCGGTCGCCTCGCGGGTGCCGGTCCAGCGCACTCCCACGTAGCCGATGGGGAACGCGGTCTCGACCGGCGCCTCGCCGGTGGCGGCCTGCGCGCGGGTCCCGGGGAACGTCCTGGAGGTCGTACCGGGGCCGGGCCCGGGGTCGGGGTCGGAGAGGTGCGCGTCCACCGATCGCCGCGAGCCGGCGCGAGCCGACGTGACGGGAGTGAGCGCGACACCCGCCGCGACCGCGCCCGCGGCGCCGACCAGCCCACGCCGCGTGAGGCGTGCCCCGGCACTGCAGGAGGTGGTGGCGGCGGAGGGAACCTGAGGGGGGAGGGTGGGGGGAACAGTCATGGGGGTTCCTTCGGTGTTTGCTGATCGTTCCTGACTGCCGCGGAGACCCGTGAGGGGTAAGGATCCACGCCGCAGTCACGTTTGAAGACGCAAATACGCAAAGGATCATAGGTCTCCGACCCGTCGGATATTCGGATGCGGCGCCGTGCACCGGGACCGCATCATCGGCACCGTCGCCCGCCCACACCCACCGACCCGCCACGAAAGGCCCCCGCCGTGCTGAAGCGCGTCACCGTTCCCAGCCTCTTCACGCCGCCCACCTACTCCCACGCCTCCGTGGTCGAGGCCGGCACGCGCCTCGCCCTGCTCGCCGGGTCCGTGCCCCTCAACGCGGACGGCGAACTCGTCGGCCCCGGCGACCCCGTACGGCAGGCCGAGCAGGTGATCGCGAACCTGGGCGAGCAGCTCCGGGCGGCCGGCAGCGACTTCGAGCATGTCGCGTACACCGACGTGTACGTCGTGAGCGCCGATCCCGCCGTGCTCTCCCAGGTCTGGGACGTCGTGGAGGCGTCCCGGCTCAGCGTGGGCCCGCACGCCTCCACCCTCCTCGGCGTCGCCTGCCTCGGTTACCCGGGCCAGCTCGTGGAGATCACGGCGACTGCGGTGGTCCCGGGACCCGGCGGCGAACGCGCCTAGAGTCGTCCCATGTTGATCGAGCATCGCGGGCAGCGCCCCGTCGTCCCGGCCTCCGCCTATGTCGCGCCGACGGCCGTCCTCTGCGGCGCCGTCACGCTCGGCGAGGGCGCCCGCGTCCTGCACGGGGCCGTCCTCACGGCGGAGGACGGCGAGGTACGGACCGGCGCGGACGTCGTCATCATGGAGAACGCCCTCGTACGGGGCCGCCGCCGACACCCCGCACTCATCGGGAACGCCGTACTCATCGGCCCGCACGCCCACGTCAACGGCGCCCGCGTCGAGGACGAGTCCTTCGTGGCCACCGGCGCCTCCGCCTTCCCCGGGGCCGTCGTGGGCGCCGGTTCGGAACTGCGGATCAACAGCGTGCTGCACGCGAACTCGGTGCTGGCGCCCGGCACGGTCGTCCCCATCGGATGGATCGCGGCCGGTGCCCCGCGGGCCCGGCTCTTCTCCCCCGACCAGCACGACGAACTGTGGGAGGTGCAGCGGGAACTGGACTTCCCGGGCACGGTCTACGGCGTCCCCCGCGGCACCTCGATGCGGGACATCATGGCCCGGCAGTCCGACCACTTCGGCGCCCACCTCGACGACCGCGTCATCGACGACCGCGTCATCGATGACCGGCCCGCCGAGGACGGCCCCGGCGACGGCCCCTCGACCGACTGAGATCTCGGCCCCGCTCATCCCCGGGCGTTGCGCGCGAGCTCCAGCGCGTACGACGGCCACCACTGGCCGGCGGCCGGGCCGCCCCGGCAAGTGCCGTCCGACTCGCCCGGCCGCTTGACCCACAGATAGGCGTCGATCAGCGGCGCGCCCGTGACCGTGGTGGGCGCCACGCCCAGGGCCCGGCCCGGCGGGTTGCACCAGGAATCCGTGCCGGTCCGGGGCCCGTTGCCGTTGCGGCTGCTGTCGATCACGAAGTGCTTGCCGCCGAGAGCCGCGGACAGCTTGTCGCCGTACGCCGAACTGTCCGCGTCGGTCTGGAAGTTGGAGACGTTCAGCGCGAAGCCGTCGGCGCGGGCGAGGCCCGACTGCTTCAGCGGCGCGATCAGCCTCGATGTGTCCGGGTGCCAGGCGGGGTTGCCCGCGTCGAGGTAGACACGGGTGTTCGCCTGCCGCTTGAACTGGTCGACGGCGTACGCCAGCAGCGCGTACCGCTCCTCCGGTACGACCGGGCCGCAGCCGTCGATGGCGTGCGCCACCGCGTCCGGTTCGACGATCACGTACGCGCCCCGGTCCCCGAGCCCCGCCGCGAACTCGTCGACCCATTCCCGGTATCCCGCCGCGCTCCGGGCGCCGCCGCCCGAGTACGAGCCGCAGTCGCGGTGCGGGACGTAGTAGGCGACGAGGACCGCCGTACGCCCTTCCCGCGCGGCGGCGGTGGTGCGGGCCTCCACGACGGCCCGTGGTCCCGAACCCGTCAGCCACTCGGCCTGGGGGCGGGTGGAGATACGTTCCATCAGCAGGGCGTCCGCGGTCCGTCCCGTGCGGCGCCATTCGGCTGCCTGCCGGGCGGCGCCGGACTCGGGGTTCACCCAGAACGACACCGGGGAGGCCTCGTCGGCCGCCTCCGAGACCCCACCGGCCCACAGTCCGCCCCACAGTCCGGCCGACGCGAACGCCCCGAGCGCGACCAGCCCGACAGCGGACATCCGGACCCGGCCCCTTCCTCGAAGACGGACACGGGCTCTTCCCCGAAGACGGACACGGACGCGGGCAACGACAGCTGGGGGCACGACCGACTCCGTTCCCACCGCCGCGGCGCCGGCGGCGGCTCGTCCGCGAGCGGCCGGCCGGGTGCCGGCGGCTCTCTGACGGAGTCTGCGGTCCCCCGCAATCCACCGCCGTGCCCGCCGCATCCGTGGCACCCGGAATCACTCCGACGGCGGCGCCCCCGGCCTCGCCCAGGTCCGTCGTTTCGGCAGCGGCTTCGCGTAGCCGCCGGCGCGGCTCGTCGTGAGTCCGAGCGACACGAGCGACTCGGCGAGCTTCACCGCCGCGCCCACGCCGTCGACGACCGGCATCCCCAGCTTCTCCCCCACCGCCCGCTGCAGGCCGGTCATCCCGGCGCAACCGAGGACGAGGACCTCGGCGCCGGCGTCCCGGGCCCGTTCGGCCGCGGCGACGAAGGCCGCCTCCGTACGCTCCTGGTCTCCGAGGTCGAGCACACCGAGCCCGGTGCCCACGACCACAGCGCAGTTCCGGGCGACCCCCGCCGTGTACAGACTGTCCTCGATCTGCCCGGCCGAGCGCTCCAGCGTGGTGACGACTCCGTACCGCCGACCGAGCAGGCACGCGAGATGGGCCGCGGCCTCGGTGATGTCGACGACGGGGACGTCCACGAGTTCCCGTACGCCCTCGCGCCCGTGCTCCCCGAAACCGGCCATGACGACGGCGTCGTACGGGTCATGGTCCTCCTGTTCCTGGTACGTCCGCAGGGTGTCGAGGACGGCGGCGGCCGACAGATAGCTGTCGAGCCAGCCCTCCGCGGACTCGGGCCCCCACGCGGGGGTGAGTCCGAGCACGGTGGTGCCCGGGCCTGCCGCGGCCCGGGCACCTCGCACGATCTCCTCGGTCATCGACTGCGTCGTATTGCAGTTGGTGACGACGATCCGCACGCTCAGCCCTCCTGAGGAGCGGTGGCCGGAGCCGCGAGCGGTTGCGGCACGGCGGTGTCGGTGGCGGCGCGTTCGGAGCGGCACAGGAGCGCGTACAGCCCGGCGGCGAGCGCCGTCCCGATGAACCAGGAGTACGGGGCCACGTCGCTGAAGGTCTTCACCAGCGCGAGGACCGCCGAGACCGCCGCCGCGGGCAGGAACGCCCACAGGGCCTTGGGGTTGACGCCCTTGCGGTAGTAGTAGCGCGATCCGGGCCGGGCGTCGAACAGTTCGTTCACGTCGACACGGCCGCGCTTGACCCAGAAGTAGTCGAGCATGATCACGCCGAACAGCGGGCCGAGGAAGGCGCCGAGGCCGCCGAGGAAGTAGTTGACGACGGTGGGGTTGGAGAAGAGGTTCCAGGGGGTCACCACCAGCGCGGCGACCGTGCTGATCATGCCGCCGACCTTGAAGGTGATCTTCTGCGGCCAGACATTGGCCAGGTCGTACGCGGGCGAGACGAAGTTGGCGACGATGTTGACGCCCATGGTGGCGATGGCGAAGGTCAGCGCGCCCAGGATCAGTACCCACTTGTTGCCGATCTCGGCGACGAGGTGGGCGGGGTCGGTGATGGCCTTGCCGAACACCTCGATGGAACCGGCCGTGACGATGACCGACACGATCACGAAGGCGGTCGAGTTGATCGGCAGACCCCAGAAGTTGCCGCGCTTGACGGTCCGGTAGCTGGGCGCGAAGCGCGAGAAGTCGCAGAAGTTGAGCATCAGGGTGCCGTACGTGGCGAGGATCAGCCCGATCGCGCCGAACCACTGCCGCCACTGCTCGCCCACGGAGACCGGGTTCGGGGTCGAGGTGAGCGAGATGGTCCAGCCGGCCTTGGCGAGGATCCAGACGGCGAGGGCGATCATCACGAGCCAGATCGCGGGCCCGCAGAAGTCCTGGAACTTCCGTACGGACTCCATCCCCTGGCTGATGATCAGGGCCTGGACCAGCCAGAGCGAGACGAAGGACAGCCAGCCGAGCGCGTCGAGGCCGAGGAAGGAGCTGTGGGTCCAGGACTCCAGGCCCGGCCAGGCCGCGAGCAGCATGATGTTGACGGCGACGGAGGCCAGATAGGTCTGGATGCCGTACCACATGATGGCGATGACGGCCCTGATCAGCGCCGGGATGTTGGCGCCCCAGACGCCGAAGCTGATGCGGCTGACGACGGGGAAGGGCACACCGTGGGCCTGTCCGATCTTCCCCATCCAGTTCATGCCTATGTAGATGAGCACGAAGCCGACGAGCAGGGAGCTGAAGATCTGCCAGACGTTCATGCCGAGGACCAGCAGTCCGGCCGCGAACGTGTAGTTGCCGAGGTTGTGGACGTCCGACATCCACATGGCGAAGAGGTCGAAGACCTTCCAGTTGCGCTTGCCCGCGGGGGCGAGGTCTTCGTTGGTGAGCCGGGGATCGGGGACGAACGCCGGCGTACCGGTGGCCGCGGCGGGATCGGCGAGGGACACAGGGCCTCCAGGAGCGTGGTCGGGGACGACGGGAGGACTGGGCGGCTGCAGACCGTGTTTGGTATACCAAACTGTGGTCATGGTCCCGCTCCCGATGACATCTGGCCATGTCCGGGCGGTAACAGCTCGGTAAAACAGTCCCGGGGTCGGCGAGGATGGACGCATGACGACGGTGGAACCGCTGGGGGCGGTGCGCGAGCGAGTACTCGGCTCGCTGCGGCAGGAGATCATCGCGGGGCGGCTGCTGCCCGGCGACCGGCTGGTCGAGCGCGAGCTGGCCGAGCGGTTCGGGGTCTCCCGGGTGCCGGTCCGCGAGGCGATCCGGGCCCTGGTCACCGAGGGTTTCGTCCTCTTCGAGACCCCGCGCCGCACGGTCGTACGCCGGCTGACCCGCACGGACGTCGCGGAACTCTTCGAACTCCGCGAGGCCCTTGAGGTGTACGCCACCGGGCTGGCCGCCCAGCGCGCCACCCGGGCCGACCTGGCCGAACTCGACGAACTCCTCGACCGCGCGGCGGACGCGACCGCCGCCGACGACGCGGAGACGATCACCGACATCAACACCCGTTTCCACGACCGGATTCTGGCGATGGCCGGAAACAGCCTGCTGATCTCCGTGATGGAACCGGTCGACGGCCGCCTGCGCTGGCTCACCCGCCAGAACGAGGAGTGGCCGCAACTCCTGGCCGAACACCGGGAGCTGTACGCGGCCATCGCCTCCGGCGACCGCGAACGGGCCCGTGCCCATGCCCTCGCCCACGTCCGGGCCAACTACCGCTCGACGGTGCGCCACCTCTTCGGCGACCCGGACACCCCCGTCCCCACCGGTACCGATCTCGCAGGATTCGACAGACCCCGAGGAGAAGCGTGACTGCCCGTACGGCGATCGGCGCCGCGAGGACCCGGCCCTGCACGCTCGTCGTCTGCCGCGGCTGCTGCTGCGGCGACGCGCGCAAGTACCCCGGCTACGACCACGACTGGCAACTGGAGCGCCTGCGCGCCGCCGCGGACGCCTCCGGCGGGCGCCTCGCGATCCGTACGGCGGACTGCCTCGGCCCCTGCGACCAGGCCAACATCATCGTCGTCCAGCCGTCGGGCGAGGGCCGCAGGCGAGGCGGCCGGGCCGTCTGGATCGGCTGGTCGATGGGCGACGACTGCACCGACGAGATACTCCGCTGGGCGGAATCCGGCGGCCCCGGCATCACCGCTCCCCCGGCCACCCTCGCCCTGCAGTTCGTCCAGTCGGCGGGCGAACGGGACCGGGCGCGTCGGTAGTCGCTCCGCGGCGGAGATCGGCGGGGATCGACGGGGCCGGGGTCTGCGGCCGGGCCGGTGTGGCTGGGCGCGCGGTTCCCCGCGCCCCTCGACGTTCTCCGCGCCCCTCGACGGGGCCCTAGGTCCGGTACGGAGCTGTCGGCAGCCCCGCTGCCTTCGCCGCCGTCCGCAGTACGTCCCGGAGCATGTCCGGGGTCAGCCGGCCGGTGAAGGTGTTGCGCTGGCTGACGTGGTAGCAGCCGAAGAGGTGCAGCGGCCGGACCTCCGGGCCCTCCAGATCGACGTGTGCTCCGTGTGCGAAGGCCGGCCGGGGCCGGGGCACCTGCCAGCCCGCCTCGGTGAACGCGGGCAGCGCCGCCTGCCAGCCGAAACCGCCGAGCACGACGACCGCGCGGAGGGTGGGCGCGAGCAGTCGCAGTTCGTTCACCAGCCAGGGGCGACAGGTGTTCTGTTCCTCGGGCGTCGGCTTGTTGGCGGGCGGCGCGCAGTGCACGGGCGCGGTGACGCGGACGCCGTACAGGGCCAGTCCGTCGTCGGCGCTCTCGGCCGTGGGCTGCGAGGCGAGGCCCACGTCGTGCAGCGCCGCGTACAGCACGTCCCCGGACCGGTCTCCGGTGAACATCCGGCCGGTACGGTTCCCGCCGTGCGCCGCGGGCGCGAGCCCGATCACGAGGAGCGAGGCGTCCGGCGGGCCGAACCCCGGCACCGGGCGGCCCCAGTACGTCCAGTCCGCGAAGGCGGCCCGTTTCGTCCGGGCCACCTCCTCCCGCCACTCGACGAGCCGCGGGCAGGCCCGGCACCCGGCGATCCGCTGGTCCAGTTCCGCCAGGCTGCGCTCCTGCTTCATTCGGCCACGGTATGCCCGGCGAGAACACCGGCTCCACGCGGCGGAAAACGATTCCGGCCCCACGCCCGCCGAGGACTAAGGTCGGACCATGGCTTCAGGGACTCAGAGGAACGAGGCGGGGCGGCGCGGGGACGCCGGGCCGAGGGCTGCGGACGGCATTGGTGACCCTGCCCATTCAGGTACCAGTGCCGGTGCCGCCACCGACGCCTCCGCGACCGACGGCAGGACCGGCGACGCGACCGGTGACACGGGCGGCGGCCCGACCGATGCCGTGGCCGTCGCGAAGGCGGCGGCGCCCGCGAGCGGTGAGACCGTGCGCGTCGACAGCTGGATCTGGTCCGTACGCCTGGTGAAGACCCGCTCCATGGGCGCCACCGCCTGCCGTGGCGGGCACGTCCGGGTGAACGGCGAACGGGTCAAGCCCGCGTACGCCGTCCGCGTGGGCGACGAGGTCCGCCTCCGGCACGCGGACCGGGAGCGGATCGTCATCGTGAAGCGCTTGATCCGCAAGCGGGTCGGGCCGCCGGTCGCCGCCGAGTGCTACGTCGACAACAGTCCCCCGCCGCCGCCCCGCGAGGCCGTCGCCCCCGCGGGCATCCGCGACCGGGGCACGGGCCGCCCCACCAAGCGCGACCGCCGCGAACTGGAACGCCTGCGGGGGCTCGGCTCGGCCGAGTAACCCGAACGGTCCGGAGAGCCCGAACGGTCCAGGGAGCCCGACCGATCCGGGGACCCCAACCGGTCCAGGGACCCCGAACGGTCCGGGGACCCCGGGCAGCCCCCCGTGTCAGGGGCGCGTCGTGCGGTCCGGGGTCGTGGACGGGGGCGAGTCCTTGGCGGCCGGGCGCGCAGTTCCCCGCCGCGCCCCTGCGGAAGTCGGGCCGCTCCCCCGCTTTCACGCGCGCGACAAGCCGCCGACGGGCAGCTGCTCCCGCCGTGCCCAGGCGATCAGTGCGAGCGGCACGATCAGGATGAGCGGGGTCGCCGCGTACTCCCCGTCGAACACGGTGACCTGGGTGATGAACGCGCCCACCATCAGCGCGCTCAGCGACACGGCGGCCACGGAGGCCAGCACGGGTATCAGCAGCGCGATGCCGCCGGCCAGTTCGAGAAGTCCGATGGCGTACATCCCGGCGCTGCCCCAACCGATCTCGTCGAACGACTCGACCGCCGAGGAGTGCGCGACGAGCTTGGGCAACGCGCTCGCGATCACATAGAAGAGCGCGAGCAGTATCTGCAGCCCCTTCAGGGCGAGGCGGGCGCGGCGCCCCCGGGCGGTCGCCGACTCAGCGACGACGACGCCGGCCGGGGCGGATGCGGCGGCCGGAGCGGAGGCGGCGGCCGGAGCGGAAGTGGCAGGGACGGCCGGGGCAGAGGCGGCGGGCACGGTGGTCTCGGACATCGGGTTCTCCTGAGTTCTCCGGGAGCAACGGCTCGCGTTGCTGTCACAGAGGTAGACCGGCCCCCCTCCCAAAACTCATCGCCCCACGGCAACTCGCCCCGCGGACCGCGAAGGTCACGCCTCCACCGGCACCGCCCGCACCCACACCCGGTCCTCCGTCAGATACCGGTCGACCCGCAGCCCAGCCTCTCCCAGCGCCCCCTCGAACTCCTCCTTGCTGAGCGGCCGGGCAAGGAACGTCTGCGTCCATACGGCGTCCGGGAACGCATACTCGGCCCGCACCGAGTTGACCCCGTCCCCCACCGGCTCCGCGGACAGCATCCGTATCGTGAACCCGCTCGGATCGTGCCGCTCCCGGGGCAGGTCGGTGTGGTAGTTCTCGCCCTCGCGCTGGATCAGCACACAGCCGCCGTCCGCGACATGACTCCGGCACACGTCCAGCATTCCGCGCCGGACCTCGACGTCTCCGGCGTGCACGAGGAACGACGCGAGCATCACCACGTCGAACTTCTCGTCCAGGTCGAGCGTCTCGATGGCGCCGCGTATCGTGCGCGCCCCTCGCACCCGCTCCAGCATCTCGGCGGACTCGTCCACGGCCGTCACCGTGAAGCCCCGCTCCAGGAGCGGATGGGTCATACGCCCCACGCCACTGCCCAGTTCGAGGATGTGCGCCCCCGCCGGCACGGCGGAGGCGATGATGTCCGGCTCTTCCCCGACGGGCAGCCGCGAGTACAGCTCGACTGCGCAGCCGTCCGGCGTGATGGCGCCGGGCCCCGTCCCTTCGTACCCCTCACGCATCTCGATCGTCATACCCGCCCAACGGCCCACGTCCGCACGCACGTTCCCACGTCCGCCCAACTCACCCGTTCGAGTGAGACGCGTCCAGGACACGGAGCGGTCGGCCCGCGGAAACCGTGGTCCGCTCAGCCGACGGTCACAGCGCGAACCAGCCGTGGCCGCCGTACCAGTGGCCGCCCGCCCGCAGATGGTCCCCCACCGCCCGCTCCACACCGGTCCGCCGCGGCAGGTCCGCCACGGGCAACTCGGGGTCGCCGAAAACGAACGCGACGGGTGCCTTGTCGTCCGCCTTCGTCTCCTCGTAGGCGATCCGGAACCGCTCCTGGAAGCGCACGATGTTGGAGTCGGCGGACAGATACCGCGTCAACTGCCGGTCGAGCAGCCAGGAGTGGCAGACCGCCACCGCGTAGTGCTCGTCCGGGTAGTGGCGCGCGAAGAACTCCCGCGCCCGGCCCAGCGACCGGTCGATGGCCTCCGGCGACAGCGGTCCCCTGAAGTCGGCGATGTGCAGACTCAGACAGGGCTCGCCGGGCCCGGTGCCGAGCCCCGCGTCCGCCGCCGCCTGCCCGGTGCGCCCGCCCAGCCGGGCGCGCTGGAACTGCAGCCGCCCCAGCTGGTACAGCTCCCCGTGGAAGTGCAGCCCGATCCACCACGGCACCAGCAGCCCTGTCGTGCCCGTCCGCCGCCGGTGCACGGCCAGGTTCCGGCCCAGGTCGGCGAGGGTGCGCCGGGACACGTCCGCGGGGATGTCCCGCTCCCGGTGGTAGGCGCGCACGTACGGCAGCGCGGCGATGAAGACGAACACCTGGAAGGTACGGCCCAGCGCCCCGGTGGACTCCGGGAACGGCGGCGGTTCCCACCCCCCGCCGATCTTCCCCATGTCGCGTACGAACCGGTCGACGCACAGGCTGAGCAGCGTCAACGCCTCGGGGTCCGCGACCAGCCGGGCGCGCAGTGCGACCAGCTCGTTGACGCACTCGTGCGGTACCGCCAGGTCGAGCAGGACGTCCGGCAGCTCGATGGCGTCGGGAAGGACCGCCTCCGTGCGCGGTGCGCCCCCGCTCTCCAGATCTCTCAGCCATCCGGCGAGCTTCTCGTCCGCCCGCAGCTCCTCCACCAGCACAGCCGTTCCCCGTCCGCTCGCCCGCCCCAGGTGAATGTGCACTACGAAGAGTACGTTTTTCCGGTAGGAGTAGTGATCCCTATGCGTACGGGCAGTGAACCGACAACCGCGCGCAGTGCGCTGCGAGCGCGCCTGTGGCTGAGTGTGTGGGGGTTCGTCTGGGCGATCGCGGGGACAGCCGTGTTCGCGCTCGTCGGACGGACGGGCTGGGCGGTCGCGTGCGGGGTGCTGTGGCTGATCGTCACCGTCGATCTGGCGATGATCCTCAGGCATCTCCGCCAGGGGCCGCACTATCAGCCGGGCCCCGACATCCCGCCGTACCCGCCACCGGACCATCGCGTCTAGATCTGGCCGAGCCCATCACCCGCACCGAGGCCGAGGAGTGGGCCCGGTCCAGGACCAGGAGCGGACCCGGCTCAGGAGTCGAACCGCGCCGCGGCCAGGTACTCCGGCTGCGGGTCCAGCGCCGCCGCGAGCCGGAAGTGGCGCTTGGCCTGCGCCGGCTGTCCGGAGCGCTCGTAGGTGCGGGCCAGCGCGAAGTGCGCGAAGGCGTTGTCCGGTTCGCGCTCCAGCACGATGGTGAACTCCAGCTCGGCGGGGCGCAGCTGCGCCGCGGCGAAGAAGGCCCGCGCGCGCAGCAGCCGGGCAGCCGTGTTCTCCGGGTAGGCGGCGATGACGTTGTCGAGCAGCTTCACCGCGCCCCTGGGGTCCCGCGCGGCGAGCAGCTGCTCTGCGGCGCGGAAGTCGATGACATGCGTCTCCGGAGTACGTCCGGCGAATCCGCTGGTCTCGGGCACGGCAAATTCCTTCCCTCACTGCGGGGAGTCAACGCCTCGCGGACACCCACTATTCCGAGGACGCCTCCTGCTGCCCGGCCTCCCGGGCCCGCCGATCGAGGTCCGCCCACACAGCCCGCACGCGCCGCCGCAGCGTTTCCAGGGGCACGTCGTTGTCGATGACGACGTCCGCGATCTCCCGGCGCTTCTCGCGGGTGGCCTGGGCCGCCATACGGGCGCGGGCGTCCTCCTCGGTCATGCCGCGCAGCCGGACGAGCCGGTCGAGCTGTGTCTCCGTGCTCGCGTCGACCACGATCACGAGGTCGTACAGCTTCGCGAGGCCGTTCTCCGCGAGCAGGGGCACGTCGTGCACCACGACGGAGTCCGCCGAAGCGGCCTCTTCGAGCTCTCGGGAGCGGGCGCCCACCAAGGGGTGCACGATCGAGTTCAGCACGGCGAGCCTGTCCGCGTCGGCGAAGACGATGGAGCCGAGCTTCGGCCGGTCGAGGGTGCCGTCCGCGGCGAGCACTTCCTTACCGAAGGCGTCGATCACGGCCGCCAGCCCGGGTGTTCCCGGAGCGACGACCTCCCGCGCGATCCTGTCGGCGTCGATCAGCACGGCACCGTGCTCCACGAGCAGCCGCGACACCTCGCTCTTGCCGGCCCCGATCCCACCGGTCAGTCCCACCTTCAACATGCCCAGCAGCATAAGCCCGGCGAGTGCCCCGAAGGGGCGCGGGGAACGACGCGATCAGCCCCCACGCACCCGCGGCCGACCACCGGCCCGCCCGCGAGGCGGTACCGCGCAGCCGCTCGGGAAGAGCGAGCTACGCGTCACCCTCCCGCTCGGCCAGGAACTTCTCGAACTCCATCCCGATCTCGTCCGCGGACGGGATGTCCACCGGCTCGGCGAGCATGTTGCCCCGTGTCTCGGCGCCCGCTGCGGCGTCGTACTGGTGCTCAAGTCCCTGGACCAGGGCGACGAGTTCCTCGTCGCCCTCCTGGATCTGCCGGTCGATCTCCGTCTGCGTACGGTGCGCCTCGGTGCGCAGCCCGTGCGCGATGCCCGGCAGGACCAGGCCGGTCGCGGCCGTGATCGACTCCATGACCGTCAACGCGGCGTCCGGGTACGGGGAGCGGGCGATGTAGTGGGGCACGTGCGCGGCGACTCCGAGGACGTCGTGTCCGGCCTCCATGAGGCGGTACTCGACCAGGGACTCGGCGCTGCCGGGCACCTGGGCCTCGTCGAAGGGGCTGCGGTGGCCGGGGACGAGGTCCGTGCGGTTGCCGTGCGGGGTGAGGCCCACGGGGCGGGTGTGCGGGACGCCCATGGGGATGCCGTGGAAGTTCACGGACAGCCGCACACCGAGGCGCTCCACGATCTGCTGGACGGCCGCGGCGAAGCGCTCCCACTCCACGTCCGGTTCGGGCCCGGACAGCAGCAGGAAGGGCGCGCCGGTGGCGTCCTGGACGAGCCGCACGTCCAGCGTGGGCTCCTCGTAGTCGGCCCAGCGGTCGCGCTTGAACGTCAGCAGCGGGCGGCGGGCGCGGTAGTCCACGAGCCGGTCGTGGTCGAAGCGCGCGACGACCTGGTGGGGCAGCGAGTCGAGCACCCGGTCGACGATCTGGTCGCCGGTCTCGCCCGCGTCGATGTATCCGTCGAAGTGGTAGAGCATGACAAGACCGGCCGACTCCTGGGCCAGTGCCACGTCGACCACGGCCAGGCCCTTCGGCTCCCATGCGTACAAACCCTGCGGATCAAGCACTGTGACCGCTCCTCCTCGTGTTCGTATGCGACAACACGGGCCAGGACAGGGGCATTCCCGGTTCACACCGCTCCGCTGCCGCCTCTTACCGGCTTCTCATGCCCACGACGGGCACCCGCGCGAGGCGCACGAGGCGGGGAGAACGCACCGCGGGCCGGTCGGGGACAACGCACCGCGGGCCCGCACCCAAGAGGGTGCGGACCCGCGGTTACCAGCTAGCTACCGCTGGCGGTGAGCTTTCAGCTCTGGCCGCCGGCGAGCTTCTCGCGCAGAGCCGCCAGGGCCTCGTCCGACGCCAGGGCGCCGGAGTTGTCGTCCGACTCCGAGGAGTACGAACCGCCGCCACCGCCACCGCTGCCACCGGAGGCGGCCGGAGCCGCACCGGGGGTGGCGACACCCTCGGCCTCGGCCTGGGCGTCCGCCTCGCGGGACTTGATGACCTGAGCCTGGTGCTGCTCGAAGCGCGTCTGAGCCTCGGCGTACTGGTTCTCCCACACCTCACGCTGGGACTCGTAACCCTCGAGCCAGTCGTTGGTCTCGGGGTCGAAGCCCTCGGGGTAGATGTAGTTGCCCTGGTCGTCGTACGACGCGGCCATGCCGTAGAGCGTCGGGTCGAACTCGACCGAGGCCGGGTCCGCGCCGAAGGACTCGTTGGCCTGCTTCAGCGAGAGGCTGATGCGACGGCGCTCGAGGTCGATGTCGATGACCTTGACGAAGATCTCGTCGTTGACCTGGACGACCTGCTCCGGGATCTCCACGTGGCGCTCGGCCAGCTCGGAGATGTGCACCAGACCCTCGATGCCCTCGTCCACGCGGACGAACGCACCGAACGGAACCAGCTTCGTGACCTTTCCGGGCACGACCTGGCCGATCTGGTGGGTGCGGGCGAACTGCTGCCACGGGTCTTCCTGCGTCGCCTTCAGCGACAGGGAGACACGCTCGCGGTCCATGTCCACGTCGAGGACCTCGACGGTGACTTCCTGGCCGACCTCGACAACCTCGGAGGGGTGGTCGATGTGCTTCCAGGAGAGCTCCGAGACGTGCACCAGGCCGTCGACGCCACCCAGGTCCACGAACGCACCGAAGTTGACGATCGAGGAGACGACGCCGGAGCGGACCTGACCCTTCTGCAGGGTGGTGAGGAACGTCTGGCGGACCTCGGACTGGGTCTGCTCCAGCCAGGCACGGCGGGACAGGACCACGTTGTTGCGGTTCTTGTCCAGCTCGATGATCTTGGCTTCGAGCTCCTTGCCCACGTAGGGCTGGAGGTCACGGACACGGCGCATCTCGACGAGAGATGCCGGCAGGAAGCCACGGAGGCCGATGTCAAGGATGAGTCCACCCTTGACGACCTCGATGACGGTGCCGGTGACGATGCCGTCCTCTTCCTTGATCTTCTCGATGGTGCCCCAGGCGCGCTCGTACTGGGCGCGCTTCTTCGAGAGGATCAGGCGGCCTTCCTTGTCCTCCTTCTGGAGAACAAGGGCTTCGATCTCGTCGCCGACCTTGACGACCTCGTTCGGGTCGACGTCGTGCTTGATCGAGAGCTCGCGGCTCGGGATGACACCTTCGGTCTTGTAACCGATGTCGAGCAGGACCTCGTCCCGGTCGACCTTCACGATGACGCCATCGACGATGTCGCCGTCGTTGAAGTACTTGATCGTCTCGTCGATCGCGGCGAGGAAGGCTTCCTCGTTGCCGATGTCGTTGACCGCTACCTGCGGCGTGGTAGAGGTGGTCTCGGTGCTGCTCGTCATGTGGGAAAGGGCTCCGGTACGGACAGTGAGTCGTAGGTACTGCTTACGCCGGGAGCCCGTTTCGCTCTGAAGAAGGCCGGACAGCCAAGGAAGCGCCGAATCCGGGCCGTGTTCGATGAGAACACTCGCCGGTGGCGCCTCGAAAACCGAGGGGACATACGACAGATGCGAGCGCAGCCTGCTACGTCTGAGGAGCGCAGGCCCGCAGCGCAACTTGTAGCATACGGGGGCAGCCGGACAGGGTCAATGCGCGAAGGCGCACACCCGGGGCGGATCGCCGCATACCCGGCACAAGACCCACGCGGCGGCAGCCGTACATCGGGCACCGCCACGGGGTCACGCGGATTCCGTGGTGCCACTTTCGTGACCGCCGCCAGGACGTTCCGCGCGACGGACCGCACGGAAGTGACCGCAGATTAATACGAGGGAGCCGATCATCCAAGAGCCCGAACCGTCCCGGTCCGAAGCGTCCTCACCCGAGGTGCCCGAGCTCGAAGCGTCCGAGCCCGAGGCGACCCGGCGCGCGGCCGGGGGCTCCGAGAGCTCCCGTGCCAATCGCGGCTGGTGGGACCGGAACGCGGACGACTACCAGGTCGAGCACGGCACGTTCCTCGGCGACGACCGTTTCGTGTGGTGCCCCGAGGGCCTAGACGAGATCGAGGCCGAGCTGCTCGGCCCGATGGAGGACCTCAAGGACAAGGACGTCCTGGAGATCGGCGCGGGGGCCGCCCAGTGCTCGCGCTGGCTGGCCGCCCAGGGCGCCCGCCCGGTCGCCCTGGACCTCTCCCACCGGCAGCTCCAGCACGCCCTGCGGATCGGGGCCGACAGTGTCCGGCTCGTGGAGGCGGACGCCACGGCGCTGCCCTTCGCGGACGGCTCCTTCGACCTCGCGTGCTCCGCGTACGGGGCGCTGCCCTTCGTCGCCGAGCCCGTGACGGTCCTGCGGGAGGTGCACCGGGTACTGCGGCCGGGCGGCCGGTTCGTCTTCTCCGTCACGCATCCGGTCCGCTGGGCCTTCCCCGACGAGCCGGGGCCCGAAGGGCTGAGCGTGGCCTCCTCCTACTTCGACCGCACTCCGTACGTCGAGCAGGACGAGGACGGGAACGCGGTGTACGTCGAGCACCACAGGACGGTCGGCGACCGCGTCCGGGACGTGGTGGCGGGCGGTTTCCGGCTGGTCGACCTGGTCGAGCCCGAGTGGCCCGCCTGGAACACCCAGGAGTGGGGCGGCTGGTCGCCCCTTCGGGGAAACCTGATCCCGGGCACGGCGATCTTCGTGTGCGAGCGAAGTTAGATCTGCGAGCGAAGCCAGACGGGGGCACCCCCGGCCTGAGGCGGGGGGAGAGACTGAGCGGGTGACCCGTACCGAGCATGTGATCGTGTGATCCGTTACGACGCCCTCGACCTGTTGCCCGTCCGCGGTGCGCTGCCCGGTCTGGGCGACGCCCTGGAGGCCCATGGCGCGGCGGTGCTCGTCGCGCCGCCCGGCACGGGCAAGACGACCCTCGTGCCGCTGGTACTGGCCGGGCTCGTCGGCGACGGTCCCGCGCGGCGGGTCGTGGTGGCCGAGCCGCGACGGATCGCGGCGCGGGCCGCCGCCCGGCGGATGGCGTGGCTGCTCGGCGAGAAGGTCGGGGAGAGCGTCGGCTTCACCGTCCGCGGGGAGCGGGTGGTCGGGCCACGCGCGCGCGTGGAGGTCGTCACGACCGGGGTGCTGCTGCAACGGCTGCAGCGGGACCCGGAACTGGCGGGCGTCGACGTGGTCGTGCTCGACGAGTGCCACGAACGCCATCTGGACGCGGACACGGCGGCGGCGTTCCTGCTGGACGTCCGGGCCGCCCTGCGCCCCGAGCTGCGGCTGGTGGCCGCCTCGGCGACAACCGACGCCGAGGGCTGGGCCCGGCTGCTCGGCGATGTGCCGGTGGTCGAGGCGGCGGGCGTCTCCCATCCGGTCGAGGTGGTGTGGGCGCCGTCCGTGCGCCCTGTGCGGCCACCCCATGGGATGCGGGTGGATCCGGTGTTGCTGACCCATGTGGCGTCGGTGGTGCGGCGGGCGCTCTCCGAGCGGGACGGGGACGTCCTGTGCTTCCTCCCCGGCGTCGGGGAGATCGCGCGGGTCGCGGGGCAGCTCGGCGGGCTCGACGGATTCGGTGATGTCGAGGTGCTCCAGGTGCACGGGCGGGCGCCGACGGCCGTGCAGGACGCGGTGCTGTCCGGCGGTACGCGGCGCCGGGTGGTCCTCGCCACGTCGGTGGCCGAGTCGTCGCTGACGGTTCCGGGTGTGCGGGTGGTCGTGGACTCCGGGCTGGCGCGCGAGCCGAGGGTGGACCACGCGCGCGGCCTGAGCGCGCTGACGACCGTTCGGGCCTCGCAGGCCGCCGGAAGGCAGCGCGCCGGGCGGGCGGGGCGCGAGGCTCCGGGAGCGGTGTACCGGTGCTGGGCGGAGGCGGAGGACGGGCGTCTGCCGCGCTTCCCTTCGCCGGAGATCAAGGTCGCCGACCTGACGGCGTTCTCGCTCCAGGCGGCCTGCTGGGGCGATCCCGACGCCTCCGGGCTGTCTCTCCTCGACCCGCCGCCGGCGGGCGCCATGGCGGCGGCCCGGGGTGTTCTGGAGGCCATCCGGGCGGTGGGCTCCGACGGTCGGCCGACCGATCGGGGGGTACGGATGTCCCGGCTCGGGCTGCACCCGCGGCTGGGGCGGGCGCTGCTCGACGCCGGGGCGGTCCTTGGTGCCGACCTGGCGGCCGAGGTGGTCGCGCTGCTCAGCGAGGAGCCGCCGCGGGAGTACGGCGACGACCTCGCCGGTTGTCTGCGGGTCGCGCGGCGTGGGGGTGACGCGTATGCCGGGCGGTGGCGGGCGGAGGTGCGGCGACTGCGGGCCGTCTCGACGCCGAAGGCCGCGCCCGGCGCGTCCGGACGGCCGTCCGCCGACCGCGGGTCCGCCGCGGCCGGTCGCGCAGTTCCCCGCGCCCCTGAAGAGCCGGCGTCGCTCGACGAGTGCGGGTCCGTTGTGGCTGGACGCGCAGTTCCCCGCGCCCCTGAAGAGCCGACGTCGCTCGACGACCGCGGGTCCGCCGCGGCCGGTCGCGCAGTTCCCCGCGCCCCTGAAGAGCCGACGTCGCTCGACGAGTGCGGGTCCGTTGTGGCTGGGCGCGCCGTTCCCCGCGCCCCTTACGGGGCCGGGGGTGGGGATGATCATGCTGTGGGGGTTGTTGTTGCGCTTGCTTTTCCTGAGCGGGTGGGGCGGCGGCACGGGGGGTCTTTTCTCATGGTGTCCGGAACCCGGGCCGAGGCGGCCGAGGGCAGTGCGCTGCGGGATGCCTCCTGGATCGCCGTCGCGGTCGCCGACCGGCCGCTGAACGCCGGACACGCGCGCGTGCGCCTCGCGGCCGTGATCGACGAGGAGGTCGCGCGCGAGGCGGCGGGAACCCTGTACGCGGAGGGTGACGAGGTGCGCTGGGACGGCGGGGACGTCGTGGCGCGGCGGGTCCGGCGGCTGGGAGCCGTGGAGCTGGCGGTACGACCGCTGCGGAACGCCGACCCCGGACTCGTACGGGAGGCGTTGCTCGAAGGGCTGGCGGCGGAGGGGTTCGGGCTGTTGCGGTGGTCCCGGGACGCCGAGGTGCTGCGGCAGCGGCTCGGGTTCCTGTACCGGCGGATCGGCGCCCCGTGGCCCGACGTGTCGGACGACGCGCTGCACGCGCGCGTGGACGAGTGGCTGGAACCGGAGCTGAGCCGGGCGCGGCGGCGGGCCGACCTGGAGCGCGTCCAGGCCGGGCAGGCGCTCGGCCGGCTGCTGCCGTGGGCGTCCGGGGAGGCGGCCCGGTTCGACGAGCTGGCGCCGGAGCGGTTCGAGGTGCCGAGCGGGTCCAGGATCCGGATCGACTACGCGGACCCCGAGCGGCCGGTGCTCGCGGTGAAGTTGCAGGAGATGTTCGGGGCGCAGGAGTCGCCGAAGGTCGCGGGGGTGCCCGTACAGGTGCATCTGCTGTCGCCCGCGGGGCGCCCGGCCGCCGTCACCTCGGACCTCGCGTCCTTCTGGAAGGACGGCTACCGGAGCGTACGGGCGGAGTTGCGCGGGCGGTATCCGAAGCACCCCTGGCCCGAGGACCCGGCGGGCGCGCGGCCGACCCGGCACACGAACGCCCGCCTCAGCAGGGGCTGAACCCGCCTCAGGCGCTCAGCGGCGCGGGCTCCCGGGCCTGCGTCGGTGACGGGTCGCCGGGGCGGCGGCCACGGGCCTCCAGGTAGAGGGAGAGCGCCAGGAGTCCGACGCCGAGGAAGAGGAAGCCCCAGGGCAGGTACGAGGACATCAGCGCGACGACGAGCCGCTGGGACTTGACCAGGTCGACGGTCGAGCGGATGTAGTCCTCGCGCATCTTCACGTGGCCGGCGAAGGCGGTCACCTTGTCGCGGTCGCCCAGGAGGGTGCCGCCGCGCAGCTCCTCGCGGTGGATCTCCTCTCCGTAGACGGGCGCCCCGGTGACGGGTTCGACCCAGAACTTGCGGACCGTGGTGTACCAGCGGGTCGTGCCCGTCCCGGCGAGCGACTCCGGAGTGATGCCTTCGACGGGCATGGTCTTCGGGAAGGGCACCTTGGTCCACGGGATCGTCTGCTCGAAGTAGTAGACCTCGACGCCCCGGAAGTCCTGGGTGCCCTTGTAGTGGATGGGTTCGGTGATCCGGGCCTGCGCGTCGAAGTACTCGTAGTCCCTCTTCTCCGTGAGGAAGGGCCACTTGAACTCGATGCCCTCGCGCCTGACGGGGTCGCCGTCGACGCTCTCACCGGTGGCGTGGACGGGTTCCTGGGTGTGCGCGTCGAAGATGTACCGCTCGGGGATCCTGGAGACCATCTCGCCGTCGGGGCCCTCCACGTAGGAGAGGCCGTCCCAGACGACGACATCGCGGCCGGCGGTCCTCTCGATCCGCTCGGAGGCCTCGACGTTGCCCTTGAGGGTCTGGACGACGGTCACCTTGTCGACCTTCTCGGCGGTCATCGTGCCGTAGTCGAGAAGGGTCGCGTCCTTCGCCTCCAGGACCATGTCCTGGTACTGGCCGGCGGGGACCTTGGCCACGCGCGGGAAGGCGTACCAGCGCAGCAGCGGGGACAGCGCCGCGAAGAACACGGCGAGGGCGAGCAGGATCAGGCTGGCCTTGCGGCGCATCTCGGCGGCCCTCCCTGTGCGTTGTGGGTGTGCTTCACGGATGTGCGCCACAGGCGTGCACGGCTGTGCGCTACGGGTGGCTCGGGACGGTGGTGAGCAGCGGTTCCGGTGAGGTCTCGCCCGCCGGTGAACCCAGGGCCGTGAGGAGGAGGACCAGCGCGAACGCGAGGGCCAGACCGGTCGCGGCGGCGATCAGGGCGCGCATGCGGGCCTCCCGGCACAGGCGGAACGGACTCCATGGAACTGATACATCGTCAGGTCGGGCACCGTAGCAACGGGCGGGCCAGATGAGAACACGTTGCGCGCACAACAAGCCGCGCCCCCTCACCGACGGGTGAGGGGGCGCGGCTGACGCGGCTTCGCGACTACGAGGCGGCGGCCGCCACCTTCAGCTCGACGGTCAGGGTCGCGCCGCCGGTCGTGGTGATCCGCAGCAGGTACGTGCCCGCCGTGTCGTCCGCGAACAGCTTCGGCAGCTTCAACAGGCCGTCCTTGCCCGTCTTGAGGCCCGTGAGGGTGCGCAGGGGCTTGTCGTCCGCGTCCTTGAAGTACGGGCCCTTGTCGTTCACGGTCGCGTCGTCCGCGGCCTTGATGAGCGTCGCGGTCGCCGCGACACCGTCCGCGACGGCGCCCTTGTACGTGGCCTTCACCTCGACCTGGTCCGCGAACTCGCCGCCCGGGACGCAGGTCAGCGCGGTGTCGGTGGTGCGGGCCAGGGCGTCCGCCTGGCGGGCGGTGACGGTCGCCGCGTAGTCGAGGCCCGAGACGGTGCGGCCGACGACGGTGGCGCGCACCTTGAAGCCGCCGGTCTTCTCGCCCGCCAGGAGCGCGGGGGCGGTCGCCACACCGGAGGCGTTGGTGACGACGGTCGCGACGCTCTCACCGCCGGTGAAGGTCGTGTCGGTGTCGCCGGTGATGGTGAACCGCACCCGGACCTTCGCGACGGCCTTGCCGGCCTTGGTCTCGGTGCGGGCGCTGATCTTCTCGGCGAAGGTGTCGCCCGCGGTCGCGGTGAGCTTGCCGGTGCCCGCGTCCTCCAGGTGGTCCACCGTCTCGGTGGGCGTCTGGGTCGGGGGAGGCGTCGTGGCGGGCGGGGTCGTGGCCGGCGGAGTCGTGGTCGGCGGCTTCGGCTTCGGGCTCGTGGTGCCGCCGCCCGGCTTCTGGCTGCTGGGCGGGGTGGAGGCCGGAGGCGTCGTACCGGAGTTCGCGCCGCCGGTGCCACCGCCGGTGCCGATGCCGTTGTCGCTGCGGTTGGAGGGCAGCGAACCCGTGCCGTCCGGGACCTCGTGGGTGCCCTTGCGGTAGTACTCCAGCCACGACAGGACGGTGTTGAGGTAGTCCGTCGAGTTGTTGTAGCTGAGGATGGCGCGCCTGAGGTCGCCGCTGTCGGACAGGTCCCAGTTGAACCGGCACAGGTAGTGACCGGCCGCGAGGGCCGCGTCGTAGATGTTGTTGGGGTCCTTCTTGCCGTCGCCGTTGCCGTCGCGGCCCGACCATTCCCAGGTGGAGGGGATGAACTGCATGGGGCCCACGGCGCGGTCGTGCGTGGTGTCCCCGTCGTACGCGCCGCCGTCGGTGTCGGTGATCCGCGCGAAGCCGACGCCGTTGAGGACCGGGCCGAGGATCGGCGAGCTGGTCGTCCCGTCGGCGTTGACACGGCCGCCGCGGGCGTGCCCGGACTCGACCTTGCCGATGGCCGCGAGGAGTTGCCAGGGGAGGTTGCACCCGGGCTTGGACCCGGCCAGCGACGTCTCGGCCTTCTTGTAGGCGGCCAGGACGGTGGCGGGTATGCCCGCTTCGGTGTCGCCCCCCGAACCGGGGATGTCACTGCTCTCGCTGGGTGACGGTGTCGGGGTGTTGAGCGGCGGGAGGTCCGTGTAATAGGGCGAGTTGCCGGTCGCGCTGTCGTCGGCGTTCACATCGGGCGAGGGCTGGGAGTTGGTGTTCTGCCGGCCCTTCGCGGTGTCCGTCACGCCCGGGGCCTGGGATGCGGACAGAGCCGCGACCGCGACCGCGGCCACGGCGGTGGTTGCCGCCCCCTTGACGACCCGCCTGCCGAATTGCGCCGCCATTGCGTGAATCCCTCCCGTGGACGTCCGTCCGTGCTCCGCGCGTTCCCCTGCTGTCCGCTCGTGCGGCCGTGTGCCCCCATACGGCAACCCAGGCGACCCTACGACAACTTCTGCCGCGTAGATACCTGTTCGGACCCGGTCTTCACCGGTTGGCCATATCCCGTTTGTCCGACCCCCGTGCCCTTACGAGGATGCGGAATCGCCGGGAACCGTTCCCTCATACTGGGCGTCACCATGGGCGTCACCGATCAAGGAACGGCCAGGATCGTTCAGAGACCGTCAGGTCCGTCGCATCCGTCGCACCCATCCAGAGTGCCACCGGATCCGTCGGCTCCGGTCACCGTCCTTCGCGGGGAGCCCAGTTGCCGTTCACTCTCAGCCATGCCGCGGCCGTCCTGCCCGCGGTGCGCGCCGACGGATCCGGACGGGGCCGGCTGGTTCCGGCCGTGCTCGTGGCCGGTTCGTTCGCGCCCGACATGACCTATTACGCGGCGAGCGTGCTGCCGGAGGCCATGGAGTTCGGCGACTTCACGCACTCCTTCACCGGAGTGTTCACCTTCGACGTCCTGGTCGCCTGGGCGCTCGTGGGCGCCTGGCTGGTGCTGCGGGAACCTCTGGTGGCGCTGCTGCCGCGGGGCCGCCAGGGACGGGTCGGCGCCCTCCTGCGCTGCGGTGCGCCGCGCGCCCGTCCGCGCCTCTCGCTCGTCCTGTGGTGGTACGTGTCCGCGGTGTCCGGGGCGCTCACCCATGTCGTGTGGGACGCGTTCACCCATCTCGACCGGTGGGGCATGCGGCTCCTGCCCGTGCTGGGGCGGGAGATCGCGGGCTCTCCCCTGTACTGGTACCTGCAGTACGGCGGTTCGGCGCTCGCGGCCGTGGTGATCGCGGTGTTCCTGGTGGTGGCCCTGCGGCAGCAGACCGACGCCGAACCGGTGGGGGTGCCCGTGCTCTCGGTGCGTGACCGCTGGCTCGCGGGGGCCCTGATCGGTGGCTGCGCGACGGTGGCGGCCGTGCGGCGGGCGACGCGGTGGTGGGACCACTGGGGGTCGCGGGCCGAGCCCTGGGAACTGATTCCCACCGTCTGCTTCGGGGCGGGGGCCGGGCTGGCCGTCGGGTTCGCCGCGTACGCCGTGGCGGTCAGGGTGTGGCGTCCTGCTCCGGTTCGTCCCAGCCCGGCAGCGGCTCGTACGGAGCCGAGCCGTCCGGTTCCTCGCTGACCGCCGCCTCCGGCGTCTCCGGCGTCTCCGGCGTCTGCGGGCTCTCCGGGGTCGGCGGTGTCTCCGGGGTGAGCGCGCGGCCGGGACCGCGTCCCTGCCCGAGGCCCCGGTGCACGACCTGGGCGATGCGTTCGATGGTGCGGACGCCGTACGCCTTCGTGGGGTTGTCGTGGGTCAGGACGACGATCCGATAGGCACGGCCCTCGCCCGAGAAGGCACCGACGCTGTGGACGCGCCAGCCGTGGGTGGAGCGGGGCAGCCAGCCGTTCTTGACGTGCGCCTTGAAGCCGCGCGGCATGCCCGCGGGGACGCCCCAGCGCTGGTCCGCGCGGACGTCGGCGAGCAGTCTGAGGCCGTAGGCGCGGGTGCGGAGGAAGGAACGGGTGTTCGTCAGGACGCCCAGCAGGCGCATCTGGTCGGTGGCCGTGGTGCGGGTGAGGCCCCAGTAGCCGCCGGGGCCCAGGACGGTGGCGCGGGTACGGACCCGGGCGAGGAAGCCGTTCAGGTGGCTGTGGCCCTGGGCGGCCCACAGGCGCCGGGCGGCGGTGTTGTCGGAGCGGACGATCATGGGGCGTACGTTCGCGGCCTCCCAGCGGGTGAGGGAGCGGCCCAGCTTCTCGGCCCGCCGCAGCAGCCCTTCCATGATCAGCACCTTGGCGACGCTCGCGGAGTCGTACTGCCGCTCGCCGGCCAGTTCGCAGACCAGGCCCAGGTCGTCGCGCACGGCCACGGAGACCGTGCCGCGTCTGGACGACAGCGCGGCGTGCAGGTCGTGCGACAGGCGGGCGGCGAGACCGGGGGCGTGGGGGGCGTGACAGGTGGGGGTGTCGCCGGAACCGTCGGGGCCGCCGCCGGGCCGGAGGGCGTCCCGCAGGGGGACGTCCGGCGGGAGGGCGTCCGGCAGGAAGCGGTGGATGGTGGCGTCCGCCGGCCGGGACCCGTCGAACGTGCCCGCCGGGAATCTCGGGCTGGCGGCGGTGGCCGAGACGGCGGAGACGGGGGTGAGGAGTGCGGAGGCGAGGGCTGCGACCAGTGCGGTGCGGCAGTGTCGTACGTACGGTACGTACCGCGTGTGTCGCGTGTTCCGTATGTGAGGACCCATGCCCGCATCCTGGCGGGGGGCTCCGCGGGGGGCGCCCGGTCGGGGTCCACGCGGGTGACGGGCCCTCCGCGACCCCCCAAAAAAGACTGCGCAGTTCCCCGCGCCCCTAAAAGATTGCGCCGTTCCCCGCGCCCCTGAAAAGGGGCGCGGGGAACGGCGCAAACGGAGGAGTGGCCCACCCCCGCGGGGCGGCTAGTGTGCCGCTGACTCCCAGTTCGGGCCCGAGCCGACCGAGACGTCCAGGGGGGCCCGCAGCTGTACCGCCGCGGCCATCTCCCGGCGGACCAGTTCCTCCGCCTTCGCCCGCTCCCCGGGAGCGATCTCCAGGACGATTTCGTCGTGGACCTGGAGGAGCATCCGGGACGCCAGCCCCGCCTCGCGCAGCGCCTTGTCCACATGCAGCATGGCGATCTTGACGATGTCCGCCGCCGTGCCCTGGATCGGCGCGTTCAGCGCCATCCGCTCGGCCGCCTCCCGCCGCTGCCGGTTGTCGCTGTTGAGGTCGGGGAGGTAGCGGCGGCGCCCGAAGAGCGTCGCCGTGTACCCCGTGGCCCGCGCCTCGTCGACCGCCCGGCGGAGGTAGTCCCGGACCCCGCCGAACCGCTCGAAGTACGTGTCCATCAGGCCACGCGCCTCACCCGCGTCGATGTTGAGCTGCTGGGAGAGGCCGAAGGCCGACAGCCCGTACGCGAGCCCGTACGACATGGCCTTGATCTTGCGGCGCATCTCCGCGTCGACGGCGTCGCGCTCCACGGAGAAAACCTGGGAGGCGACGGTGGTGTGCAGGTCCTCGCCGGAGGTGAAGGCCGCGAGCAGGCCCTCGTCCTCCGACAGGTGGGCCATCACACGCAGTTCGATCTGGCTGTAGTCGGCGGTCATGAGGGATTCGAAGCCCTCGCCGACCACGAAGCCGCGGCGGATGGCGCGGCCCTCCTCGGTGCGCACCGGGATGTTCTGCAGGTTCGGGTCCTGCGAGGAGAGGCGGCCCGTCGCGGCCACCGTCTGGTGGAACGTGGTGTGGATGCGGCCGTCCGCGGCGATCGTCTTGATCAGGCCCTCGACGGTCACCCGCAGCTTCGCCTGCTCGCGGTGGCGGAGCATGATGACCGGCAGTTCGTGGTCGGTCTGGGCGGCGAGCCAGGCGAGCGCGTCGGCGTCCGTCGTGTAGCCGGTCTTCGTCTTCTTCGTCTTGGGCAGGCCCAGTTCACCGAAGAGGACTTCCTGGAGCTGCTTGGGCGAGCCGAGGTTGAACTCGTGCCCGACCGCCGCGTGCGCCTCCTTCACGGCCTGCTGGACCGCGCCCGCGAACATCTGCTCCATGGCCTCAAGGTGCGCCCTGTCCGCCGCGATGCCGTGCCGCTCCAGACGCGCGAGCAGTTCGGAGGTGGGCAGCTCCATGTCCTGGAGCAGGTCGGCCGCGCCGACCTCCTTCAGCCGCTCCCCGAAGGCTTCGCCCAGGTCGAGGATGGCGCGGGCCTGCACCATGAGCGCGTCGGCCTCGGCGCCCTCGTCGGCGCCGAAGGCGAGCTGTCCGTCGGCGGTCGCGGCGGGCGCCAGCTCCCGGCCGAGGTACTCCAGGGACAGCGCGTCCAGGTCGAAGGAGCGCCGGCCCGGCTTGACGAGGTAGGCGGCGAGCGCGGTGTCCATGGAGATGCCCGCGACGCTCCAGCCGTGCTCGGCGAAGACCCGCATGACTGCCTTGGCGTTGTGCAGCACCTTGGGGCTGTCGGCGTCGGCGATCCACCGCGCGAAGGCGTTCTCGTCGCTCTCGTCGAGGGTCGAGGGGTCGAACCAGGCGGCGGCCCCGTCGGCCGCGGCGAGGGCGATCTCGGCGACCGAGCCCGTGCCGAGCGCCCAGGTGTCGACCGTGGCGACGCCGAGGACCGTCGTGCCGTGCTCGGTGAGCCAGGGGCCCAGCTCGCCCGCGGCGAGGACCGTGCCGTCCACGGCAACGCCCGCGGCGACCGGAGCGGCGTCCTCGGCCTGCTCCGCCCCCGGGTCGACGGCCAGCAGCCGCTCGCGCAGCGACGGGTTACGGATCTCCAGGGTGTCCAGGACCATCGCGAGCGCCGTGCGGTCGTACGGAGCGCGCTCCAGGTCGGGCACCGCCTTCGGCAGCTCGACGTCACGCACCATCTCGGTGAGCCGGCGGTTGAGCTTGACCGACTCCAGGTGGTCGCGGAAGTTCTGCCCGGCCTTGCCCTTGACCTCCTCGGCGCGCTCGACCAGCTCCGCGAACGAACCGAACTGGTTGATCCACTTCGCGGCGGTCTTCTCGCCGACGCCGGGAATGCCCGGCAGGTTGTCGGACGGGTCGCCGCGCAGCGCCGCGAAGTCGGGGTACTGGGCGGGCGTCAACCCGTACTTCTCGAAGACCTTCTCCGGGGTGAACCGGGTCAGCTCGGAGACGCCCTTGGTCGGATAGAGCACGGTGGTGTGCTCGGAGACCAGCTGGAAGGAGTCGCGGTCGCCGGTGACGATCAGCACGTCGAAGCCCTCGGCCTCGGCCTGCGTGGCGAGCGTGGCGATGATGTCGTCCGCCTCGAAGCCGTCGACGGCGAACCGCTCGGCGTTCATCGCGTCCAGGACCTCGCCGATCAGCTCGACCTGGCCCTTGAACTCGTCGGGCGTCTTCGACCTGTTCGCCTTGTACTCCGTGAACTCCTCGGAGCGCCACGTCTTGCGCGACACGTCGAACGCCACCGCGAAGTGCGTGGGCGACTCGTCGCGCAGCGTGTTGGCGAGCATCGACGCGAAGCCGTAGATCGCGTTCGTCGGCTGGCCCGTCGCCGTCGTGAAATTCTCCGCGGGCAGCGCGAAGAACGCGCGGTACGCCAGCGAATGCCCATCCATGAGCATCAGCCGCGGGCGTCCCCCGCCGGAGGTCTTCTCGGTCTTCTTCGATGCTGTCTCTGCCACACCCCCGATCCTGCCACGCCCCACTGACAGTCGGTCCCGCCCCGCCGCCCGCGGCCGTGTTCCCGCGCAGGTTCTCCCCGGCCTCCGCTCCTCGCGCACCGCGCGCGCTCGTTGCCCGGGCCTGGCCCCGATAGGTGTCAGCACCACGTGGGAGTATCGGAGACGTACCTCACACATGTGCTCGAAGAGGAGGCCGAGATGGCCGGCAAGCCGCCCCAGAGTGATCCGGTTCAGGACGCGCCGCAGGTCGCCGAGCCGAAGCACGCCGCGGCCGGGCTGCCGGCCATCGGGCACACGCTGCGCATCGCCCAGCGGCAGATGGGTGTGAAGCGCACGGCGCTGACGTTGCTGCGGGTCAATCAGAAGGACGGTTTCGACTGCCCGGGCTGTGCCTGGCCCGAGCCGGAGCACCGGCACACGGCGGAGTTCTGCGAGAACGGCGCGAAGGCGGTCGCGGAGGAGGCCACCCTGCGCCGTGTGACCCCGGACTTCTTCGCCGCGCACCCTGTCTCCGACCTCGCGACCCGCAGCGGCTACTGGCTGGGCCAGCAGGGCCGCCTCACGCACCCCATGTATCTCGCGGAGGGCGCCGACCGCTACGAGGCGGTGCCGTGGGAGCGTGCCTTCGACATCATCGCCGAGGAGCTGACCGGCCTCGACTCCCCGGACGAGGCGCTGTTCTACACCTCGGGCCGCACCAGTAACGAGGCGGCGTTCCTCTACCAGCTGTTCGCCCGCGAGTTCGGCACGAACAACCTCCCCGACTGCTCGAACATGTGCCACGAGTCGTCCGGTTCCGCACTGAACGAGACCATCGGGATCGGCAAGGGCAGCGTCCTCCTGGACGACCTCTACCAGGCGGATCTGATCATCGTGGCCGGGCAGAACCCCGGCACCAACCACCCGCGCATGCTCTCCGCCCTGGAGAAGGCGAAGTCGAACGGCGCGCGGATCATCACGGTGAACCCGCTGCCCGAGGCGGGCATGGAGCGCTTCAAGAACCCGCAGACCCCCCAGGGCATGTTCAAGGGCGCCGCGCTCACCGACCTCTTCCTGCAGATCCGCATCGGCGGCGACCAGGCCCTCTTCCGCCTCCTGAACAAGCTGATCCTGGAGACGGAGGGAGCCGTCGACGAGGCGTTCGTCGGCGAACACACCCACGGCTACGAGGAGTTCGCCGAGGCCGCCCGCGCCGCCGACTGGGACGAGACGCTCACCGCGACGGGCCTCACGCGCGCGCAGATCGACGAGGCGCTGTCCATGGTCCTCGCCTCGAAGCGCACCATCGTCTGCTGGGCGATGGGCCTCACCCAGCACAAGCACTCCGTGCCGACGATCCGCGAGGTCGTCAACTTCCTGCTGCTGCGCGGCAACATCGGCCGGCCGGGCGCGGGCGTGTGCCCGGTGCGCGGCCACTCGAACGTGCAGGGCGACCGCACGATGGGCATCTTCGAGCGTCCCGCGCCCGCCTTCCTGGACGCCCTGGAGAAGGAGTTCGGCTTCGCCCCGCCGCGCGGCCACGGCTACGACGTCGTCCGCGCGATCCGCGCGATGCGCGACGACAAGGCCAAGGTCTTCTTCGCGATGGGCGGCAACTTCGTGTCGGCCTCCCCCGACACCGAGGTCACCGAGGCCGCGATGCGCCGCGCCCGCCTCACCGTGCACGTGTCGACGAAGCTCAACCGCTCGCACGCCGTGACGGGCGCGCGCGCCCTGATCCTGCCCACCCTCGGCCGTACCGAGCGTGATCTGCAGGGCGGCGGCGAGCAGTTCGTGACCGTCGAGGACTCCATGGGCATGGTGCACGCCTCCCGCGGCCGTCTGGACCCCGCGAGCACGCAGCTGCTGTCCGAGCCGGCCATCGTGTGCCGGCTCGCACGCCGGGTCCTCGGCGAGGACTCCCGCACGCCCTGGGAGGAGTTCGAGAAGGACTACGCGACCGTCCGCGACCGTATCGCGCGCGTCGTGCCGGGCTTCGACGACTTCAACGCGCGCGTGGCCGACCCCGCGGGCTTCGCCCTGCCGCACGCCCCGCGCGACGAGCGCCGCTTCCCGACCGCCACCGGCAAGGCCAACTTCACGGCCGCGCCCGTCGAGTACCCGAAGCTCCCCGAGGGCCGCCTGCTCCTGCAGACCCTGCGCTCGCACGACCAGTACAACACCACGATCTACGGGCTCGACGACCGCTACCGGGGGATCAAGAACGGCCGCCGGGTCGTCCTGGTGAACCCCGAGGACGCCCGTGAGCTGGGCCTCGCCGACGGCTCGTACACCGATCTCGTGAGCGAGTGGAAGGACGGGGTGGAGCGCCGCGCCGCCGGTTTCCGCGTCGTGCACTACCCGACGGCCCGCGGCTGCGCGGCCGCCTACTACCCGGAGACGAACGTGCTGGTGCCGCTGGACGCCACCGCCGACACCAGCAACACGCCCGCCAGCAAGTCCGTCGTCGTCCGTCTGGAACAATCGACAACCAACTGAGCGTTCGCTTAGACGCGTGGTCCGGACACGGGCTCCGGACGCACGACCGACGACGTAAGGAAACGGACCCATGGGCGAGCAGCACCACGTGAAGTTCCCGCAAGAGGTCATCGACGAGTACTCGGCGCTCGGCGTGGACCTGGTCGCCATGTTCTCCGCCGGACACCTCGGCACCCGCATGGGCGTCCAGATCATCGAGGCCTCCGCGGACCGCGTCGTGGGCACCATGCCGGTCGAGGGCAACACCCAGCCCTACGGACTCCTGCACGGCGGCGCCTCCGCCGTGCTCGCCGAGACCCTCGGTTCGGTCGGCGCCATGCTGCACGGCGGCAGCTCCAAGATCGCCGTCGGCGTCGACCTCAACTGCACCCACCACCGGGGCGCCACGTCCGGCCTCGTGACCGCCGTGGCCACCCCCCTGCACCGCGGCCGCTCGACGGCCACGTACGAGATCGTGATCAGTGACGAGGACGGCAGGCGGGTGTGCAGCGCCCGGCTCACCTGCCTGCTGCGCGATGTACGGCCGAGCGACGCGGAGCGGGTCGGCGCCACCGGCTGAGCCACCGGTCGGCCCGTCCGAAAACCGTTGTCCGGCACGGGCGTTGATCCCGGGCACCCGGCGGCCTAGCGTCAGGGCATGGGAAAGGGCGGGCCCCCCTGGCGGGGGACGGTGCTCGGACTGGCGCTCCTGACCGGCGTCCTGACCGCCGGCGCGACCGGGTGCGACGGGTCCGGCACACACAGCGGCACGACCGGCGCGCCGGAGGTCACGCGCACGGCTCCCGGCACCCGGTCGTCGCCCCCGGCGACCCCGCCCGAGGACCTGTGCGCGCGCCTCGTCGCGCACTGGTCGCGCAAGGTCCTGGCCGGCGACACCTACGGGGACTACCAGTCGATGGGCCTGTCCAACAGGCAGTACGAGATCCTGCTGGACGTCGTGGACGCCGCCCGGGCCGAGAAGAGGCGCGAGGGCGCACACGCGGCGGGAGAACTGATCGACCGCACCGCGCGCGAGCGCTGCGAGGAGCGGTACCGCAACGGCAACCCGACGGAAAGGCCCTGGAGTTGAGTGGCGTCGGCCCGGTCGAACCGGGTGAGGGAACACGCGCGTGGGACGACATCGAACCGCCCCCGCCGACCGGCCACGAGCAGGCCCAGGGACACCCGGCGGCCCTCTACTACGCCCGGCACCGCCGCGCCGTGCTCGCGTCCGCGGTGGCCGCCGTCCTCCTGGCGGGCGGCGGCTACCTCTACGCGACCCGGCCGCAGCCACCGCCGCCCGCCGTCGGGCCGTACCCGTCCCAGGTCGTCGACGTCACCTACCTGGGCGAGGAGGGCTCGCCCAGGAACGCGCCGCGGGGCAGTTTCACCTTCGCGGTGCGGGTCACCGCGCTGTCCGGCCCCACCATCACCGTCGTGGAGGTCTCCCAGCCCTATGCCGGGCTCAGTCTGACCTCGATGCCCAAGCCACCGTTCCGCATGAGGACGGGTTTCGGCCACAAGATCGTTGTCACTATGAATGTCACGGAATGCGCGAATACGCCGAGGAACGCCGGACTTCCTTTCCTGGACGTAACTCTGCGTAATACGCGCGCAATAGAAGACCACAGCTACATCTTGGGTGAGCGATATGCGCACGACCTGTCCGAAGCCCTGCAAGTAGCCTGCAGCAACGACCCGTCGTCACTAGCAAAACGCTAGAACGCTGCTGAAATCACCACCGCACGATCTGCGGGTTCTCACAATGTGGACCGGACGAATCGGCCGTAATTCCCCCCATCCGCCCACCGAGTACCGCTCTGCATTACCTCGTGTCATAACAAGAGCGTCACAGCATTCGTCAGACTCTCCTCCACGTTCCCTCCACCCGCTTAGAGTCACGGCCAGTCACCGCGCCATCGGATTCGAAGAATTTTCGGCCCAGCGCTCGACTCGGCCCGTTCCACGAGGAACGGCCGTGCCAGGGAAAGGACTGCTGATCGTGCGTCAACGTTCGCTCATCGCCATCACCGCCGCGCTGGCGGCGGGAGCACTCACCCTCACCGCCTGTGGCTCGCGCGACGACGACGGCGGCTCGGACTCCGGCAGCGACGGCACCACTGTCGTCATCGGCGTCGACGCCCCGCTCACCGGCGACCTCTCCGCGCTGGGCCTCGGAATCAAGAACTCCGTGGACCTCGCCGCCAAGACGGCCAACAAGGAGAAGACCGTCGAAGGCATCACCTTCAAGGTCGAAGCCCTCGACGACCAGGCGCAGCCCTCCTCGGGCCAGCAGAACGCCGTCAAGTTCGTCGCCGACAAGGACGTCATCGGTGCCGTCGGCCCGCTGAACTCCTCGGTCGCCGAGTCCATGCAGAAGGTCTTCGACGACGCCAAGCTCGTCCAGGTCTCCCCCGCCAACACGGGCCCGACCCTGACGCAGGGCACGGACTGGCAGAACAAGAAGGTCCGCACGTACAAGTCGTACTTCCGCACCGCGACCACGGACGCCATCCAGGGCCCGTTCGCCGCGCAGTACGTCTACAACGACGCGAAGAAGAAGAAGGTCTTCGTCATCGACGACAAGAAGACCTACGGCGCCGGCCTGGCCGCCACCTTCACCGGCGAGTTCAAGAAGCTCGGCGGCAAGGTCGTCGGAACCCAGCACATCGACCCGGACTCCAAGGACTTCTCCGCGGTCGCCACCCAGGTCAAGAGCTCCGGCGCCGACGTCGTCTACTACGGCGGCGAGTACCCGCAGGCCGGCCCGCTGAGCAAGCAGATCAAGGCCGCCGGTTCCAAGATCCCCGTCGTCGGTGGCGACGGCATCTTCGACCCGACCTTCATCCAGCTGGCCGGCAAGGACAGCACCGGCGACCTCGCCACCTCGGTCGGCGCGCCCGTCGAGGACCTGCCCTCCGCCAAGGAGTTCGTCGCCAACTACAAGGCGGCCGGCTACAAGGAGGACTTCGCGGCATACGGCGGCTACTCCTACGACTCCGCCTGGGCGATCATCGAAGCCGTGAAGAAGGTCGTCGAGGACAACGACGGCAAGCTCCCGGACGACGCCCGCGCCAAGGTCACCGAAGCCGTCCAGGGCGTCTCCTTCGACGGTGTGACCGGCAAGGTCTCCTTCGACGAGTACGGCGACACCACCAACAAGCAGCTCACCGTCTACTCGGTCGAGGGCGGCGCCTGGAAGCCGGTGAAGTCCGGCACCTACACCGGCTGACCCACACCCCGCATCACCTGAGCCGCGCGGGGCGCCGCACCACAGGCGCCCCGCGCGGACCCACATCCGGTCACATCCCTCGACTATCCGAACGTCTCGGAGGACATGCGGTGAACGAACTGCCGCAGCAGCTGGTCAACGGCCTGCTACTGGGATCCATGTACGGGCTGGTCGCCATCGGCTACACGATGGTCTATGGCATCGTCCAGCTCATCAACTTCGCCCACGGCGAGATCTTCATGACGGGTGCCTTCGGCGCTCTCACGGTCTATCTGTACATCCTGCCCGACGGCACCAGCATGTGGCTCGCGCTGCCGCTGATGCTCGTGGGTGCCGTCATGGTCTCGGTCACCGTCGCCGTGGGCGCGGAACGGTTCGCCTACCGCCCTCTGCGCACCGCACCACGACTCGCCCCGCTCATCACCGCCATCGGCCTCTCCCTCGCCCTCCAGCAGGCGGTATGGGCCTGGTACCCCGAAGCCGACTCCCCGATCACCTTCCCGGAGATCGAAGGAGGCCCCTTCGAAATCGGCAGCGTCACCATCCAGACCGGTGACGTCTTCCTGCTGATCGCCGCCCCCATCAGCATGGCGATCCTCGCCTACTTCGTCATGAAGACCCGCACCGGCCGCGGCATGCAGGCCACCGCACAGGACCCCGACACGGCCAAGCTCATGGGCATCAACACCGACCGCATCATCGTGGTCGCGTTCGCCCTCGGCGCCGCGTTCGCCGCCGTCGGAGGCGTCGCCTACGGCCTCAAGTACGGCGAGATCAACTTCCGTATGGGCTTCATCCTCGGCCTCAAAGCCTTCACCGCGGCCGTCCTCGGCGGCATCGGCAACATCTACGGAGCCATGATCGGCGGCCTCGTCCTCGGCCTCGCCGAGACCCTCGCCACCGCCTACATCGCCGACGTCCCCGGCATGGAACAGCTCGGCGGCCAGACCTGGGCCAACGTCTGGGCCTTCGTACTCCTCATCCTCGTGCTCCTCTTCAGGCCACAAGGCCTGCTCGGCGAGCGCGTCGCGGACAGGGCGTGACACCGATGACCACACAGACCAACACGTCCCGGACTCCCGCCGCCAAGGAGCCCACCGGCAACAACGCCGGCCTCATCGGCATCCCGCCCCACATCGGACGCGCCCTCGCCACCGGCGGCGGCATCCTCACCATCATCTCCACCTTCCTCGCCTGGACCTGGACCGACGAGTTCCCCGGCGACCTCACCTACTACGGCTACCCCGGCGGCCTCCAGGTCCTCGTCCTCATCGGCGGCCTCCTCACCACGCTCTTCGCCCTCGCCTCCTACGGCATCAAGGGCCTGCGCTGGCTGACACCCGCCGGCGCCGACAGCGCCATCAAACTCGCCGCACTCGCCGCGTTCGCCACCGCCTGGTACACGGTCATCGCGATCAGCGCCCAGCTCGGCGGCCTCGCCAACCTCGAACCCGGCGGCTGGGTCGCGGCCGTGGCCACCCTCGCGGCCGTCCTCGGCGCGCTCTCCCTGCCCTTCGAGCGCCCGGCACCCGACCCCTTCGACCCCGAAGACACCTCCTGGGAGCAGTTCCGCCACAAGGCACGGCACACGGGCACCGTCATCAAGGCCGCCTTCGCCGCCGGCACCACCAAGCCGGCCCGCAAGCTGCCCCCGTACGCCGAGATCCTCATCATCGTCGCGGCACTCGCCCTCGGCCTGACCGTCTTCACCTACGGCATCGGCACCGAGTACGACGAACTCTTCGTCGGCTTCCTCATCACCACCGGCTTCGGCTTCGCCGCCGCGGCCAAGGCCGGACTCGTCAACCGGGTCTCCGCCCTCACCGGCAAGCACCGCAACGTCACCATGCTCGGCGCGTTCGTCGCCGCGGCCGCGTTCCCCTTCACCCAGTCCAACGACCAGTACGCGACCATCGGCGTCTACATCCTCATCTTCGCCACCGTCGCCCTCGGCCTCAACATCGTCGTCGGACTCGCCGGCCTCCTCGACCTCGGATACGTCGCCTTCCTCGGCGTCGGCGCCTACACCGCGGCCATGGTCTCCGGCTCCCCCTCCTCACCCTTCGACATACACCTGCCGTTCTGGGCCGCCGCCCTCCTCGGCGCAGCCGTCGCCATGGTCTTCGGCGTCCTCATCGGCGCCCCCACCCTGCGACTGCGCGGCGACTACCTCGCCATCGTCACCCTCGGCTTCGGAGAGATCTTCCGGATCACCGTCCTCAACGCGGACGGCACCAGCGGACCCGACATCACCAACGGCTCCAACGGCATCTCCTCGATCCCGAACCTCAACATCCTCGGCTTCGACTTCGGCCAGGAACACACCATCGCCGGCTTCACCATCGCGCGATTCGCCAACTACTTCCTGCTGATGCTCCTCATCACGCTGGTCGTCGTGGTCGTCTTCCGCCGCAGCGGCGACTCCCGCATCGGCCGCGCCTGGGTCGCCATCCGCGAGGACGAGACAGCCGCACTCGCCATGGGCATCAACGGCTTCCGCGTCAAGCTCATCGCCTTCGCCCTCGGCGCCGCACTCGCCGGCCTCGCCGGATCCGTCCAGGCACACGTCACCTACACCGTGACACCCGAGCAGTACCAGTTCGCCCACGTCGTCCCGCCCAACTCGGCCTTCCTGCTCGCAGCGGTCGTCCTCGGCGGCATGGGCACCATCAGCGGCCCCCTCGTCGGCGCCGCACTGCTCTACCTCATCCCCGCCAAGCTCCAGTTCCTCGGCAACTACCAGCTCCTCGCCTTCGGCCTCGCGCTCGTCCTGCTGATGCGCTTCCGCCCGGAAGGCCTCATCCCCAACCGGCGGCGCCAGCTCGAATTCCACGAGGAAGCGGAAGCGCCCACAGTCCTCAGCAAGGCAGGGGCCTGACCACGATGACAACCGACACCACCACCAAGGACACCGCCCCGGGCGCCCACGCCCCCGGCGAAACCGTCCTCGACGCACGCGGCGTCACCATGCGCTTCGGCGGACTCACCGCCGTACGCAACGTCGACCTCACCGTCAACAGCGGAGAAATCGTCGGACTCATCGGCCCCAACGGCGCCGGTAAGACGACCTTCTTCAACTGCCTCACCGGCCTCTACATCCCCACCGAGGGCGAGGTCCGCTACAAAGGCAAAATCCTCCCCTCACAATCCTTCAAAGTCACCGCCGCCGGCGTCGCACGCACCTTCCAGAACATCCGGCTCTTCGCCAACATGACCGTCCTGGAAAACGTCCTCGTCGGCCGCCACACCCGCACCAAAGAAGGCCTCTGGTCCGCACTCCTGCGCGGCCCCGGCTTCAAGAAAGCCGAAAAAGCCTCCGAAGAACGCGCCATGGAACTCCTCGAGTTCATCGGCCTCGCCGCCAAGCGGGACCACCTCGCCAGGAACCTCCCCTACGGCGAACAGCGCAAGCTCGAAATCGCCCGCGCACTCGCCAGCGAACCCGGCCTCCTGCTCCTCGACGAGCCCACCGCCGGAATGAACCCGCAGGAAACCCGCGCCACCGAAGAACTCGTCTTCGCCATCCGCGACATGGGCATCGCCGTACTCGTCATCGAGCACGACATGCGCTTCATCTTCAACCTCTGCGACCGCGTCGCCGTCCTCGTCCAAGGCGAAAAACTCGTCGAAGGCGACAGCGCCACCGTCCAGGGAGACGACCGCGTCGTCGCCGCCTACCTCGGCGAACCCTACGAAGACGCACCCGGCCAAGCCGAAGTCGCGGAGGTCGAAGCGGCCGAAGCACAGGCCGACGCCGCGCCCCGCAAGGAGACCGACCGATGACCGCACTCCTCGAAGTCGAAGACCTCCGGGTCGCCTACGGCAAGATCGAAGCCGTCAAGGGCATCTCCTTCAAGGTCGACGCCGGCCAGGTCGTCACCCTCATCGGCACCAACGGCGCCGGCAAGACCACCACCCTGCGCACCCTCTCCGGCCTCCTCAAGCCCATCGGCGGCCAGATCAAGTTCCAGGGCAAGTCGCTCAAGAAGACCCCGGCCCACCAGATCGTCTCCCTCGGACTCGCGCACTCCCCCGAGGGGCGGCACATCTTCCCCCGCATGACGATCGAGGACAACCTCCGCCTCGGCGCCTTCCTGCGCAACGACAAGGCAGGCATCGAGAAGGACATCCAGCGCGCCTACGACCTCTTCGCCATCCTCGGAGAACGCCGCAAGCAGGCCGCGGGCACCCTCTCCGGCGGCGAGCAGCAGATGCTCGCCATGGGCCGCGCGCTGATGTCCCAGCCGAAGCTGCTCATGCTCGACGAACCCTCCATGGGCCTCTCGCCGATCATGATGCAGAAGATCATGGCGACCATCGCGGAGCTGAAGTCCCAGGGCACGACGATCCTCCTCGTCGAGCAGAACGCCCAGGCGGCGCTCTCCCTCGCCGACCAGGGACACGTCATGGAGGTCGGCTCCATCGTGCTCTCCGGCACGGGCCGCGACCTCCTCACCGACGAATCCGTCCGCAAGGCGTACCTCGGCGAGGACTGAGGTCCCTGCCTTCCTGTACGGCTGAGGCCCGCTCCCCGAAGTCAGGGATGCGGGCCTCAGCCGTACAACGAACAGGGTGGGCGGCTCAGCCCTTGGACGCCTTCTTGTCGGCCTTCTTCTCGTCGGCGTCGAGAATGACCGCCTCGGCGACCTGCTGCATCGACATACGACGGTCCATCGACGTCTTCTGGATCCACCGGAACGCCGCCGGCTCGGTCAGGCCGTACTCCGTCTGCAGCACCGACTTCGCACGGTCCACCAGCTTGCGCGTCTCCAGCCGCTGGGTGAGATCCTCGATCTCCTTCTCCAGCGCCTTCAGCTCCGTGAACCGCGAGACGGCCATCTCGATGGCCGGAACGACGTCACTCTTGCTGAACGGCTTCACGAGGTACGCCATCGCGCCGGCGTCCCTCGCCCGCTCGACGAGGTCGCGCTGCGAGAACGCGGTGAGCATCAGCACGGGGGCGATGGACTCCTCCGCGATCTTCTCCGCGGCGGAGATCCCATCGAGCTTGGGCATCTTCACATCGAGAATGACCAGGTCGGGGCGGTGCTCCCGGGCGAGCTCGACGGCTTCCTCGCCGTCACCTGCCTCGCCGACGACCGAGTACCCCTCTTCTTCGAGCATCTCCTTGAGGTCGAGACGGATCAGCGCCTCGTCCTCGGCGATGACGACACGGGTCGTCAGCGGAGGCACGTGCGACTTGTCGTCGTCGGGCGCGTCTACGGGCTGGGGCGACTCGGGGGCGGTCACGGTTGCTCCTTGTTCCAGGGCAGGCAAGTACTGCTCCCAAGAGCGTACCTAGCTGCGGTATGGTGGTGTCACGGCGGGAGACCGCCAACCTTCGTTTCAAAGGGGCCCCGGTAGCCCAGCGGTAGAGGCAATGGATTCAAAACCCATACAGCGTCGGTTCGAATCCGACTCGGGGTACTTTTCCTTGGTTCCCAAGGTCACCATAACAAAGCGGATGTTCACGTTCTCGTGAACATCCGCTTTTTGCCGCGTGCCGTTCAGACGCCACTCACAGGGTGGCCACATGTACGACATGGATACACGTTCGCGGCCGCTGCCACTGAAGCCGTGCCCCCGCTGTAACGGTGCGCCAGGCCCGCCGGAGAATCCGAGTGCGTACGCGTATCTCCTCGGTCTCTATCTCGGTGACGGCTGTATCAGCGCCCACCGCAGAGGCGTGTACTACCTCCGTATCGTGTGTGACAACGCCTGGCCGGGCCTCATCGACGCCTGCGAGGTCGCGGTGCGCTCCGCGCGCCCGGACAACAGCGTGTCCCGCGTGAAGAAAGATGGCTGCGTGGCGGTCACCGCCGCCAGCAAGCACTGGCCCTGCTTCTTCCCCCAACACGGCCCGGGCAAGAAGCATGAGCGCGCCATCGCGCTGGAAGCCTGGCAGCAGGAGATTGTCGATGCCCACCCGTGGGAGTTCGTACGGGGGCTCATCCACTCCGACGGGTGCCGCGTCACCAACTGGACCACCCGCCTCGTGAAGGGTGAGCCCAGGCGCTATGAATACCCCCGGTACTTCTTCACTAACCTGTCGAGCGACATCATGCGGCTCTTCACCGAAACCCTCGACAAAGTCGGCGTCGATTGGAAGCAGGCGAACTGGCGCAACATCTCCGTCGCCCGCCGTGCCTCCGTCGTTCTTATGGATGTGCACGTCGGGCCCAAGTACTGAGCCGGGCAACCTACTTAGGGGTGTCGTCCTCTCCGATGTGGTGGACTCGGACCAGGTTTGTCGAGCCGGAGACGCCCGGGGGCGAGCCGGCCGTGATGACGACGATGTCGCCCTTCTGGCAGCGGCCGTGCTTCAGGAGGAGTTCGTCGACCTGGTCGACCATCGCGTCCGTCGAGTCGACGTGCGGGCCGAGCAGCGTCTCCACACCCCACGTGAGGTTCAGCTGCGAGCGCGTCGCCTCGTCCGGGGTGAAGGCCAGGAGCGGGATCGGCGAGCGATAGCGGGACAGGCGGCGGACCGTGTCGCCGGACTGCGTGAAGGCGACCAGGAACTTCGCGCCCAGGAAGTCGCCCATCTCCGCGGCGGCCCGGGCGACCGCGCCGCCCTGGGTGCGGGGCTTGTTCCGGTCGGTGAGGGGCGGCAGGCCCTTCGTGAGGATGTCCTCCTCCGCCGCCTCCACGATCCGGGCCATCGTGGCGACCGTCTCGACGGGGTACTTGCCGACGCTGGTCTCGCCGGACAGCATCACCGCGTCCGTGCCGTCGATGACGGCGTTGGCGACGTCGGAGGCCTCGGCCCTGGTGGGGCGGGAGTTCTCGATCATCGAGTCGAGCATCTGCGTGGCCACGATGACCGGCTTGGCATTGCGCTTGGCCAGCTTGATCGCGCGCTTCTGGACGATCGGGACCTGTTCGAGGGGCATCTCGACGCCGAGGTCGCCGCGAGCGACCATGATGCCGTCGAACGCGGCGACGATGTCGTCGATGTTCTCGACGGCCTGGGGCTTCTCGACCTTGGCGATCACGGGAAGGCGGCGGCCCTCCTCGTCCATGATGCGGTGGACGTCCTCGATGTCGCGCCCGCTGCGGACGAAGGACAGGGCGATGACATCGCATCCGGTGCGCAGCGCCCAGCGGAGGTCGTTCTCGTCCTTCTCGGAGAGGGCGGGGACGGAGACGGCGACGCCGGGGAGGTTGAGGCCCTTGTTGTCGGAGACCATGCCGCCTTCGACGACGGTGGTGTGGACGCGGGGTCCGTCGACGGAGGTGACTTCGAGGCAGACCTTGCCGTCGTCGACGAGGATGCGTTCGCCGGCGGTGACGTCGGCGGCGAGTCCGGCGTACGTGGTCCCGCACGTCTGGCGGTCGCCCGTGGCGCCCTCCTCCACGGTGATGGTGAAGGAGTCGCCGCGTTCGAGGAGTACGGGGCCTTCGGTGAAGCGGCCGAGTCGGATCTTGGGGCCCTGGAGGTCGGCGAGGATCCCGACGCTGCGGCCGGTCTCGTCGGAGGCCTTGCGTACGCGCTGGTAGCGCTCCTCGTGGTCGGCGTGGCCGCCGTGGCTGAGGTTGAAGCGGGCTACGTCCATTCCGGCTTCGACCAGTGCCTTGATCTGGTCGTAGGAGTCGGTGGCGGGGCCCAATGTACAGACGATCTTTGCTCGGCGCATGGTGTGAGCCTAGGGCTTACCAGTGGGTAGGGAATTGGCGCTGCATGACTACTCAACAACCTTTGCGTGAAGGGATATTGACAAGGGTCGGATTGTGCGCGGGGGTGCTCCGATGAGCATTTCCGGAGGTTTCCGGAGGGCTTTCAGAGCACTGGCGGTGACATGGTGAAGCGGGCGTTGACCTGTGCGTACACGTGCTGCCTTTCGGGTTCGAGGTCGAGGGCGGGGGCCTGTTCGGGGGCGGCGGCGTCGAAGCCTTTGGAGCGCATGGCGAACTGGGGGGCCGCCATGGCGTAGGGCTGGGCGTTCTCGGCGTCGGTGTCTGCGAGTTCGACGAGGGCGGCGAGGGTGGTGCCGAGGGCTTCGGCGTATTCGCGGGCGCGTTGGACCGCTTCGCGTACCGCTTGTTGTCTGGCCCGGCGGTGGGCGGGTGAGTCGGGGCGCAGGGCCCACCAGGGGCCGTCGACGCGGGTGAGGTCGAGGTCCGCGAGGCGGGTGGTGAGTTCGCCGAGGGCGGTGAAGTCGGTGAGTTCGGCGGTGATGTGGACGCGGCCGTGGTAGGCGCGGACGCGTTCGCCGCGGCCGTGCTTGGTGAGTTCGGGGGTGATGGAGAAGGTGCCGGTCTCGAGTTTTTCGACGGAGTCGCCGTAGGTCTTGACGAGGTCGAGGGCGGTGGTGTTGCGGCGGGTGAGGTCGTTCAGGGCGTCTTTGCGGTCGGTGCCGCGGGCGCTGACGGTGATGCCGATGCGGGCTATCTCGGGGTCGACTTCGAGGTGGGCTTCGCCGCGGACGGCGATGCGGGGGGCTTCGGGGGTGCCGTAGGGGGTGGCGGGCCCGGTGGGTGCGGGGGCGGAAGTCATACGTCCCACTCTGTCACCGGCGGGTCGGCCGTGGTGCCTGCCGGTCATCGAATCGAAACCTGAGGGGGGTGTTGCCGTGTGGCGTGCTCGGGTCAGAATCTACGCGCGTTGTGGGGATGCGGCTCGACGTCCGCGTCGACATCTACGCGCGTCGTTGATCGTTCCTCCGAGGAGTAGCCCGTCATGCCGTTGAACCGTCGGAAGTTCCTGAAGAAGTCCGCTGTGACCGGCGCCGGGGTCGCGCTGGCCGGTGCGGCCGCGGCGCCGAGCGCGGAGGCGGCGGTGGTGGCGGGGCACGGGAAGCCGAAGCCGAAGCGGTACTCGCTGACGGTGATGGGCACGACGGATCTGCACGGTCATGTCTTCAACTGGGACTACTTCAAGGACGCGGAGTACAAGGACGCGGCGGGCAACGCGCAGGGTCTGGCTCGTATCTCGACGCTGGTGAACGCGGTGCGCAAGGAGAAGGGGCGCGCGAACACGCTGCTTCTGGACGCGGGTGACACGATTCAGGGCACGCCGCTGACGTACTACTACGCGAAGGTGGACCCGATCACCGCCAAGGGCGGTCCTGTGCACCCGATGGCGCAGGCGATGAACGCGATCGGTTATGACGCGGTGGCGCTCGGCAATCACGAGTTCAATTACGGTATCGAGACGCTGCGGAAGTTCGAGCAGCAGTGCCGTTTCCCGTTGTTGGGTGCGAACGCGCTGGACGCGAAGACGCTGAAGCCGGCTTTCCCTCCGTACTTCATGAAGAAGTTCCATGTGAAGGGTGCTCCGCCGGTCAAGGTCGCGGTGCTGGGTCTGACGAATCCCGGTATCGCGATCTGGGACAAGGCGTATGTGCAGGGCAAGCTGGTGTTCCCGGGTCTTGAGGAGCAGGCGGCGAAGTGGGTGCCGAAGCTGCGGTCGATGGGTGCGGACGTGGTCGTCGTGTCGGCGCACTCCGGTTCGTCGGGCACGTCGTCGTACGGTGACCAGCTGCCGTACGTGGAGAATTCGGCGGCTCTGGTGGCGCAGCAGGTGCCGGGGATCGACGCGATTCTGGTCGGGCACGCGCATGTGGAGATTCCCGAGCTGAAGGTGACGAACACGAAGTCCGGGAAGACGGTCGTGCTGTCGGAGCCGCTGGCGTACGCGGAGCGGCTGTCGCTGTTCGACTTCGAGCTGGTCTTCGGGAAGGGCCGCTGGTCGGTCGAGTCGGTGGCGGCGTCGGTCCGTAACTCGAACTCGGTGGCGGACGACCCGAGGATCACGAAGCTGCTGAAGGACGAGCACGACGTGGTCGTGGCGTACGTCAACCAGGTGGTGGGTACGGCGACGGAGACGTTGACGACGGTGGATGCGCGGTACAAGGACGCGCCGATCATCGACCTGATCAACAAGGTGCAGGAGGACGTCGTCAAGGCGGCGCTGGCGGGCACGGAGTACGCGTCGCTGCCGGTGCTGTCGCAGGCGTCGCCGTTCTCGCGGACGTCGGAGATCCCCGCGGGCGATGTGACGATCCGGGATCTGTCGAGTCTGTATGTGTACGACAACACGCTGGTCGCGAAGTTGCTGACGGGTGCGCAGGTGCGGGCGTACCTGGAGTACTCGGCGGAGTACTTCGTGCGGACGGCGGCCGGCGCGGCGGTCGACGTGGAGAAGCTGACGAACGCGGGCAACCGGCCGGACTACAACTACGACTACGTGTCGGGGCTGACGTACGACATCGACATCGCGCAGGCGGCGGGGTCGCGGATCAAGAACCTCTCCTTCGACGGTGCGGCGCTGGACGACGCGCGGCAGTTCGTGCTCGCGGTGAACAACTACCGGGCGAACGGTGGGGGCGCGTTCCCGCACGTCGCGTCGGCGAAGGAGCTGTGGGCGGAGTCGACGGAGATTCGTACGCGGATCGCGGAGTGGGTGACGGCGAAGGGTTCGCTGGACCCGAAGGAGTTCGCTTCGGTGGACTGGAGGCTGACGCGTGAGGGCACGCCGGTCTTCTAACGGCCGGTCTTCTGTCGGCCTGTCTCCTGGCGGCCGGTCCTCTGGCGGCGTGGCGGCCTGACGGCGTGCTGTGTGCGGGTGTTCTTACTGGTGGCCGGCTGATTTTTCAGTCGGCCACCAGTGGTGTGAGGGTCTTCGGCTGCCTGGCGGGCGGGATCTGGGGCTGTGGGGTGAGTCCGAAGCTGGTGAAGGCGGTTCGGCTCGGCAGGGGGTAGGAGTCCTTGCCGGTCAGGGAGTTGAGGATGCTCGCGCTGCGCCAGGCGGTGAGGCCGAGGTCGGGGGTGCCGACGCCGTGGGTATGTGTTTCGGCGTTCTGGACGTAGACGGAGCCGGTGACGGAGGGGTCGAGGACGAGGCGGTGCCGGTCGTCGATTCTGGGACGTTCGGAGGCGTCGCGGCGCATGTAGGGGTCGAGGCCGGCCAGGATGCGGTCGAGGGGGCGGTCGCGGTAGCCGGTGGCGAGGACGACGGCGTCGGTGGTGATACGGGACCTGCTGGCCTGCTGGACGTGTTCCAGGTGCAGCTCGATCTTGGTGCTGCCGATGCGTCCCGCGGTGCGGACGAGGACGCCGGGGGTGAGGACGGTCTCGGGCCAGCCGCCGTCGAGGGTGCGGCGGTAGAGCTCGTCGTGGATGGCGGCGATGGTGTCGGCGTCGATGCCTTTGTGCAGTTGCCATTGGGCGGGGACGAGGCGGTCGCGTACCGGTTCGGGCAGGGCGTGGAAGTAACGCGTGTAGTCGGGCGTGAAGTGTTCGAGCCCGAGCTTGGAGTACTCCATGGGTGCGAAGGCTTCGGTACGGGCGAGCCAGTGGATCTTTTCGTGGCCGACGGGGCGGTTCCTGAGGAGGTCGAGGAAGACTTCGGCGCCGGACTGTCCTGATCCGATGACGGTGATGTGGTCGGCGGTGAGGAAGCTCTCGCGGTGCCGGAGGTAGTCGGCGGCGTGGATGACGGGGACGCCGGGTGCTTCGGCGAGGGGGCGCATCGGTTCGGGGATGTGGGGGGCGGTGCCGATGCCGAGGGCGATGTTCTTGGTGTAGGTGCGTCCGAGGGCTTCGGCTTCGCCGTCGGTGTCGAGTTGGGTGTAGTCGACTTCGAAGACGTCGCGTTCGGGGTTCCAGCGGACGGCGTCGACCTGGTGGCCGAAGTGGAGGCCGGGGAGGCTGTCGCTGACCCAGCGGCAGTAGGCGGCGTATTCGGCGCGGTGGATGTGGAAGCGCTCGGCGAAGTAGAAGGGGAAGAGGCGTTCGCGGGTTTTGAGGTAGTTGAGGAAGGTCCAGGGGCTGGCGGGGTCGGCGAGGGTCACGAGGTCGGCGAGGAAGGGGACCTGGAGGGTGGCGCCGTCGAGGAGGAGACCGGGGTGCCAGTCGAAGGCGGGGTGCTGTTCGTAGAAGACGGTGTCGAGTTCGGCGAGGGGGTGGGCGAGGGCGGCGAGGGAGAGGTTGCTGGGGCCGATGCCGATGCCGACGAGGTCGCGCGGGGCTTCGGACTGGTGGTGCACGGGGTGCTTGGGGGGTGTGGGCGGCGTCATCGGGGGGTGTGTCCTTCCACCAGTTTCAGGAGCGCGGCGAGGTCGTCGGGTCCGGTGTGCGGGTTGAGCAGGGTGGCTTTGAGCCAGAGGCGGTTGTCGAGGCGGGCGCGGCCGAGGACGGCGCGGCCTTCGGTGAGGAGGGTGCGGCGTACGTCGGCGACGGTGGTGTCGGTGGCGTGGGCGGGGCGGAACAGGACGGTGCTGATGGTGGGCCGGTCGTAGAGCTCGAAGTGCGGGTGTACGTCGATGAGTTCGGCGAGTGCGGTGGCGTGGTCGCAGACCTGGTCGACGAGGGCGCCGAGTCCTGTGCGGCCGAGGGTTTTGAGGGTGACGGCGATCTTGAGGATGTCGGCGCGGCGGGTGGTGCGCAGGGAGCGTCCGAGGAGGTCGGGGAGGCCGGCTTCGGTGTCGTCGTCGGCGTTGAGGTAGTCGGCGTGGTGGCCGAGGGCGTGGAGATCCCGTGGGTCGCGGACGGCGAGGAGGCCTGCGGCGACGGGCTGCCAGCCGAGTTTGTGCAGGTCGAGGGTGACGGTGTGGGCGCGGGTGAGGCCGTCGAGTTGCGGGCGGTGGCGGTCGCTGAGGAGGAGGCCTCCGCCGTAGGCGGCGTCGATGTGGAGGCGGGCGCCGTGGGTTTCGCAGAGGGTGGCGATGTCGGGCAGCGGGTCGATGAGGCCGGCGTCGGTGGTGCCGGCGGTGGCCGCGACGAGGACGGTGCCGGGTGGGCCGCCGAGTGCGGTGAGGGCCTGGTCGAGGGCGGCGGGGTCCATGGTGCCGGCGGGGGCGGGCACGGTGGCCGGTTCGGGGAGGCCGAGGAGCCAGGTGGCGCGGTGGAGGGAGTGGTGGGCGTTCTCCGCCTGGACGAGTTGTACGTGGCCGTGCTTCTCGCGGGCGAGGAGGAGGGCGAGTTGGTTGGCTTCGGTGCCGCCGGTGGTGACGAGGGCGTCGGGGGTGGCGGTTCGGCCGACGGGTGGGTAGACCTCGTCGGCGAGGGCCCGGCCGACGAGGGATTCCAGTTCCGAGGCGGCGGGGGCCTGGTCCCAGGAGTCGAGGGACGGGTTGAGCGCGGAGGCGGCGAGGTCGGCGGCGGTGGCGACGGCGAGGGGCGGGCAGTGGAGGTGGGCCGCGCAGAGGGGGTGTGCGGGGTCGGCGGCGCCTGCGGCCAGGGCGTGGACGAGGGTGTGCAGGGCGTGCTCGTCGCCGTGGTGGGGGAAGGGCTCGCCGAGGGCTTCGCGGAGGCGGGCGGCCACTTCGGCGGGGCCGCCCGCGGGGAGGGGGCCGGGGCGGGTGGCGGCGCCCGTCTCCAGCGCGTCGAGCACTGTGTCGAGTAACGGCCGCAGATTCTTCGGGCCTTGGGGGCCTGAGGCTAGGCCGCCTGGGGTGAGGGGGCTCATGGTGTCCTCCGGGGCGCGCGACGGGGTTCCCAGCTTGGCGCGTCCGCGGGGGTGTGCCGGGTAGTTGGGTGATCGGTACCCGAAAGGGTGGTGGTTGGCCTTCGGCCGGAAGGGGGTCTCTGGCCGGTGGGCGAGGTGTGGGCCGGTGGGGGTGGGGTGCGCCGTTCCCCGCGCCCCTGAAGGGCGAAAGATTGCGCCGTTCCCCGCGCCCCCAAAAGACAAAGGATTGCGCCGTTCCCCGCGCCCCCAAAGACGAAAGACTGCGCCGTTCCCCGCGCCCCTCAAAGCTGGGGCGGAGGCCCGCTTTTGAGGGGCGCGGGGAACGGCGCGGGCAACCCCCACGCGCCCGCAGACAAATACCGCGCCCGCACCGACTCCGGCCGCCAGGCCCTTCAGGGGCGCGGGCGACCCCCGCCGGGTCGCCGCACATCTGAGCCCCCGCGCCCCGGTGGGGCGCGGGGGCTCAGAAAGGCGGTGGCTAGGCCCGGCGGACTCGCAGGGCGCGGGACAGGTCGTCCAGTTGGTCGGCCAGTTTGCGCCGCAGGGCAGGCGTCGGACCCGCTCCGCTCAGGCACTGCTCGCCGAGGGCGAGCGTCTCGGGGGTGATCGCGTACGCGGGGAACGCCCACCGTCCCGCCGCGTCGGCGATGGCGGGGCCCCGGCGGGCGGCGAGGGCGACCGCGTCCTCGAAGTAACGCGGCACGTACTCGCGTACGAGATCCAGCTGTTCGGGCTGCCAGAAACCTCGTGCCGTGGCGGTGAAGAGGTAGTTGGACAGGTCGTCGGTGGCGAACATCGCCTCCCACGCGGCGCGCTTGGCGACCGGGTCGGGCAGCGCGGCCCGGCAGCGGGCGGCGCCCTCCTGGCCGGTGGCGCTGGGGTCCTGGACGAGTTCCGCCTCGATGACGTCGTCGTCGATGGCCCCGAGGACGGCGAGGCGGCCGAGGATGCGCCAGCGCAGTTCGGGGTCGAGTTCGGGTCCGCCGGGGACGGTGCCCTCGGAGATCCAGGCGCTGATGGTGTCGGGCTGGGCGGCGACGTCGATGAGGTGGCGTACGGCGACGAGGCGCAGTCCGGGGTTGTCGCCGTCCTCGGTGCGGCGGATCAGGTCGCGGCACAGCGAGGTGAGGGTGGCGAGGGCGGCGGGCCGGTCGTGGGGGGCCAGGAAGCGGTCGGCGACCTGGGTGGCGGCGAAGGTCAGGACGCCCTGGACGACGGCGAGGTCGGTCTCCTCGGGGAGGTGGGCGCGGGCGGTCTCCAGGTAGGCGGCGGGTTCGAGGTCGCCGTCGCGGACCATGTCGCGCAGGGTGTTCCACAGGACGGCCCGGGTGAGGGCGTCGGGGACGCCGGAGATGCCGCGCAGGACGGTTTCCTCGGAGTCGTCGTCGAGGCGGATCTTGGCGTAGGTGAGGTCGCGGTCGTTGGGGACGACGAGGGCGGGGCGGGTGCCGGGGCGGGGGTCGGCCGGCCCGTTGCGCGGCACGTCCGTCTCGTAGCGTTCGCGCAGGACGAGTGCGCGGTCGCCGCCGAGGTCGCGGTCGTAGACGCCGATGTCGATGCGGTGGGGGCGGTTGCCGCTCTGGCCGACGGTGAGGGTCCACTCCCCCGGCTGGGCGGTGACGGTCGCGGTGAGGGTGTCGACGCCGGTGGTGCGCAGCCAGGATTCGGCCCAGGCGTGGACGTCGCGGTCGGTGGCGGCGGCGAGGGACTCGATGAAGTCGGCGAGGGTGGCGTTGGCGAACTTGTGCCGCTCGAAGTGGGTGTTGATGCCGGTGAGGAAGTCCTTCTCGCCGAGCCAGGTGACGAGTTGGCGCAGGGCGGAGGCGCCCTTGGCGTAGGAGATGCCGTCGAAGTTGAGGAGCGCGGAGGCGGTGTCGGGGACGGCTTCGGGGTCGGGGGCGACGGGGTGGGTGGAGGGGCGCTGGTCGGCGTCGTAGCCCCAGGCCTTGCGGACGACGCCGAACTCGGTCCAGGTGCCGGTGAAGCGGGTGGCTTCGGTGAGGGTCTGGTAGCCCATGTACTCGGCGAAGGACTCGTTGAGCCAGATGTCGTCCCACCAGCGCAGGGTGACGAGGTCGCCGAACCACATGTGGGCCATCTCGTGGGCGATGACCATGGCGCGGGTCTGGCGTTCGGTGTCGGTGACGGCGGAGCGGTAGACGAAGTCGTCGCGGAAGGTGACGAGTCCGGGGTTCTCCATGGCGCCGGCGTTGAACTCGGGGACGAACGCCTGGTCGTAGGAGTCGAAGGGGTAGGGCTCCTCGAACTTCTCGTGGTAGCGGTCGAAGCAGGCGCGGGTGATGTCGAGGATTTCGTCGGCGTCGGTGTCGAGGTGGGGGGCGAGCGAGCGGCGGCAGTGGATGCCGAAGGGCAGTCCGCGGTGTTCGGTGCGTACGGAGTGCCAGGGTCCGGCGGCGACGGCGACGAGGTAGGTGGAGACGGGCGGGGTGGGGGCGGCCTGCCAGGTTCCGTCGGCGGTGCGGGTGGTGACGCTGTTGGTGAGGACGGTCCAGGTGTCGGGGGCCGTCACGGAGAGTTCGAAGACCGACTTGAGGTCGGGCTGGTCGAAGGCGGCGAAGACGCGCTGGACGTCGTCCATGAACATCTGGGTGTAGAGGTAGGTCTCGCCGTCGGCGGGGTCGGTGAAGCGGTGCATGCCTTCGCCGGTGCGGGAGTAGCGCATGGCGGCGTCCACGCGCAGTTCGTGGGTGCCCGCGGTGAGGCCGGTGAGGGGGAGCCGGTTCTCGTGGAGCGTCGCCGGGTCGAGGGGGTGTCCGTCGAGGGTGGCGGAGCGCAGTTCGGCGGGCTTGAGCTCGACGAAGGTGTCCCCGCCACCGTGGTCCCCACGGTCGTCCCCGCCTTGGTCCCCGCGGACCGTGAAGGTGATGGTGGTGTGGGAGTCGAACGTCTCGTCGCCGCGCGTCAGGTCGAGTGCGATCCGGTAGCGGTGGACGTCGAGGAGTGTGGCACGGGTCTGCGCTTCGTCGCGCGTCAGTACGGACATGGGAGCCATGCTGCCTGATGGGCGGGGCTCGGCACAGGGGCGGCCTGGTGTGACGGGGGTGCCTACGCGGTGCGGCCCTGTTCCGGTGTGCGGGGAGCGGGGCGCTGGGCGGGGGGCGGGGGGTCGTAGGGGGTGGTGGGTTCCTTCACGAGGGCCCGCAGTTCGCGGACCTCCCTTTCCAGGGACCGGTACCGTCGGTGGGAGTCGTACAGGTAGCGGACTTTCGTGCGGAGGGTCCAGGGGTCGATGGGTTTCATGACGAGGTCGGCGACGCCGAGGCGGAACGCGGCGGAGGTGAGTGCGGTGCTGGCGCCGAATCCGGTGACGAGGATGATCGGGATGAGCTGGGTCTGTTCGACGCCCCGCATGTAGCGGACGACGTCGAGGCCGCTGACGCCGGGCATGTGCACGTCGAGCAGGAGCAGTCCGACCTGGCCGCGCAGGACTTCCTTCAGTGCGTCGTCGCCGCTGGTCGCCCGGGTCAGCTGGTAGCCGAGGGGGGCCAGGGCGCTTTCCAGTGCGTAGAGCGTGTCCTCGTGGTCGTCGACTATGAGGATCTTGGCTTCCGACGGCATGGAGCGAAGTCCCCTCGCTTGGACCAACCAGCTTAAGTCCGAACCGACCGACAGGGAGTGCTCAGCGCAGGATGCCTCATTTCGGCGCGCACGCCGAGGGGGCGGGGCTCACAACGGCCCGGGAACGGGTGCGCGCCGGGGGCCGGGAGTGGTCATTCGCGGCTGTTGGCGCCCTCCGCGATGCGCTCGTGGTGGCGGATGACCTCGGCGATGATGAAGTTCAGCAGCTTTTCCGCGAACGCCGGGTCGAGGTTGGCGTTCTCGGCCAGCCGGCGGAGTCTGGCGATCTGCTGGGCCTCGCGGGAGGGGTCGGCGGGCGGCAGTTGGTGGGCCGCTTTGAGGTGGCCGACCTGCTGGGTGCATTTGAAGCGCTCGGCGAGCATGTGGACGACGGCGGCGTCGATGTTGTCGATGCTCTCGCGCAGCCGGTCGAGGTCGGCGCGGACGGCGGGGTCGATGTCACCGGTGCCGTTGCTGCCATTGCTGCCGCTGCCGTTGTCGTGGCTGCTGTTGTCGGTGTTGCTGGTGGTCATGGATGCCAACCCTACGTCGGGTGTCTCAGCCGGTGTGGGTGCTCTCGATGATCGGGGGATCGTCGGGATCGGGGACCTGGTCGCTCCAGCCGCCGGGAACCGTGTGGGCCTGTTGTTCCCTGAACCGCACCGGTGCCATGCCGACGCGGCGGGTGAACAGGCGGGAGAAGTAGGCGGGGTCGTCGTAGCCGACGCGGCGGGCGACGGCGGCGACGGGGAGTTCGGTGGCGGCGAGGAGTTCCTTGGCGCGGCCCAGGCGGATACCGAGGAGGTAGTCCTTGGGGCTGCAGCCGGCGCCGCGGCGTACCGCGGTGCGCAGTTCGGCGGGGGTCATGCCGTGCCGGGTGGCGTGGTCGGCGACGGTGAGGGGTGTGCAGGCGTCGCGGGCGAGGGCCTGGAGGACCTGTTCGCCGTCGGGGGCGGTGTCGGCGCGGGCGCGGCGCAGGGTGACGAGGAGTTCGTGGACGGCGGCGCTGGTCTCGACTTCGAGGAGGGGGTTGCCGCGGCGGGCGGCGCGGACGATACGGCCGACGGTGGCGCGGGCGGCTGCGGCGTCGGAGAGCGCGACGACGGGTCGGTGCGGTTCGATGTAGCCGAGTTCGGTGTAGGTGTCGGCGGTGGGCCCGGTGAAGTCGACGAAGGCCTCGTCCCAGCCGGTCTCGGGGTCGGGCCCGTAGTGGTGCGGTACGCCGGGGGTGAGCCAGAGCAGGGCGGGGGCGGTGACCGCGGTGCGTCGTCCGTCGGGGGTACGGAACCAGCCGCGGCCGGTGCTGACGACGACGGCGACGTGGTGGTCGAGGGTGCGGGGTCCGACGGTGGGCAGGGTCCCGTGCTGGAGCCCGACGCCGAGGCAGACGAGGCCGAGTCGGTGGTGGGCGGGCCCGGGGGTGAAGAACCGCATCCAGGTGTGATACATCCCTTTTCTCCCTCCCGCCGACTGCTCGTGAGCTGCTCATCGACTGCCCGTGAGCTGCCCTGCGGCCGCCGGTGAGCCGCCCGTCAGCTGCGTCCAACCGATGCCGATCTTTGTCCATGGACCGGGCCCGCCGCCAGGGGTGAGGGTGGTGGTCATGAGCGAGTTCACGGTGGGGGACACCGATTTCCTGGTGGACGGGCGGCCGGTGCGGCTCCTGTCGGGGGCGCTGCACTACTTCCGGGTGCACGAGGGGCAGTGGGGGCACCGGCTGGCGATGCTGCGGGCGATGGGCCTCAACTGTGTGGAGACGTACGTTCCGTGGAATCTGCACGAGCCGGGGCCGGGTGTGTTCCGGGACGTGGAGGCCGTGGGCAGGTTCCTGGACGCGGCGCACGCGGCCGGGCTGTGGGCGATCGTGCGGCCGGGCCCGTACATCTGCGCCGAGTGGGAGAACGGCGGGCTGCCGCACTGGGTGACCGGTGGGCTCGGCGCGCGGGCGCGGACCCGGGACGAGGGGTTCCTGGGGCCGGTGGAACGGTGGTTCTCGCGGTTGCTGCCGCAGCTCGTGGACCGGCAGTTCGACCGCGGCGGCCCGGTGGTCATGGTGCAGGTGGAGAACGAGTACGGCAGTTACGGCTCGGACCGGGTGTACCTGCGTCGCCTCGCCGAACTGCTGCGCGCGGAGGGCGTACGGGTGCCGCTGTTCACGTCGGACGGACCCGAGGACCACATGCTCACCGGTGGCTCGCTGGACGGCGTACTGGCGACGGTGAACTTCGGCTCGCAGGCACGCCAGGCCTTCGAGGCACTGCGCCGGCACCGGCCTTCGGGGCCGTTGATGTGCATGGAGTTCTGGTGCGGCTGGTTCGACCACTGGGGTGGTGAGCATGCCGTACGTGATCCGCTGGACGCGGCGCACGCGTTGCGGGAGATCCTGGAATGCGGGGCGTCGGTGAACCTGTACATGGCGCACGGCGGGACGAGTTTCGCCGGCTGGGCGGGCGCCAACCGGGGCGGCGGCGCGCTGCACGACGGGGTCCTGGAGCCGGACGTGACGTCGTACGACTACGACGCGCCGATCGACGAGGCGGGCCGCCCCACGGAGAAGTTCTGGCTGTTCCGCTCGCTGCTGGCCGGGTACGCGGACGGCCCCCTGCCCGAACCGCCGCCCGCACCGGCCTCGTTGGGGTCCGCCTCCGCCGTGGACCTCACCGGCTGGGCGCCCCTGTCCGCCGTGCTCGACGCCCTCGGCGGACCCGGGACCGAGACCCCCGTACCGCCCACGTTCGAGGAACTGGACGTGGACCGGGGGCTCGTGCGCTACACCGTCGACGTCCCGGGGCCGCGCGGTCCGTATCCGCTGACCGTGCGCGGGCTGCGGGATCTGGCGGTCGTGTACGTCGACGGGGTGCGGGCCGGGGTGCTCACCGAGCACGAGCCACAGCTGAAGGAGCCGGTCGCGGGCCCCGCGCGGGTGGACCTGTGGGTGGAGTCGCTGGGGCGGGTCAACTACGGGCCGCGGACCGGCGAGCCGAAGGGCATCACGGGAGGCGTGCTGCACGAACGGCAGTATCTGCACGGGGTGCGGGCGCGGGCGCTGCGGCTGGACGCGTTCGACGCGGGGGTGGAGGCGGTGCCGTTCTGCGCGCTGCCCGCGGTGCCCTCCCCCGGCCTCTACCGGGGCACGGTCACGGTGTCCGACCCCGGGGACGCCCGCCTCGCCCTCCCCGGCTGGACGAGGGGCTTCGCCTGGCTGAACGGCTTCAACCTGGGCCGCTACTGGTCGGCGGGCCCCCAACCAACCCTCTACATCCCGGCCCCAACCCTCCGGGAGGGCCCCAACGACCTATGGCTACTGGAACTGGAAACACCCGCACCCCCACCAACACTGACCCCCCTATAGGGGCGCGGGGAACGGCGCAGTCGTTTGTCTTTGCCTTTTAGGGGCGCGGGGAACGGCGCAATCTTTTCGTCTTTAAGGGGCGCGGGGAACGGCGCAGTCCTTTGCCGTTGAGGGGCCCGGGGAACTGCGCAACCACCCACAGCGCACCCACCCCCAAGACGACGGGCGCCCTCGGCGCAAACACCGAGAACGCCCCCGAAGGCCGGCCGGCTAAAGCGAAGAAGCCGCCCGAGCTATCGCCGAAGCAAACGCGGACACCTCGGTGTACACCCCCGGCACCATCGGCCGCGCACACCCATCCCCCCAGCTCACGATCCCGACCTGGATCCACTTACCGCTGTCGTCCTTACGGAACATGGGCCCGCCCGAATCCCCCTGACAGGTGTCGACCCCACCGCGAGGAACCCCCGCACAGATCTCCTGCGACGCGATCAGCCGCCCGCCGTAGTGCCGCTTGCACTGCCGGTCGGCCACAAACGGAACCTTGGCCTTGAGCAGCTTCGCGGAGCCGGTGTTCGCGTTCTCCGCCGTGTCGCCCCACCCGGCGATGGTGAACGTCCCCCTGTTGTAGCGGGCGGTCGTCGCGATCTTCAGCGTGGGCAGTTCGATGGGCCGGGCGAGCTTGATGAGCGCCCAGTCCTTGCCGTTGCCGTCGTAGCCCGGGGCCTGCACGACCTTGGTGGACTTGACCTTGATCGCCCCGCCGGCACCGAGGTCGGCGACCCCCGCGGTCGCGGTGATGCGGGTGGTGTTGCCCGAGCCGTCCACGCAGTGCGCGGCGGTCAGGACGACGTCCTTCTTGTAGAGCGAGCCGCCGCAGCCCATGGACAGGCTGACCATGAACGGGAACTCACCCTGCCCGGCGGGCGCGCCGCCGACTATCGGGGTGGGCGCGGCGTGCGCGGCGACGGGCTGGAGGCTGGCGGCCGCGAGAGCGACGGCGCCGATCGCCGCGGCCCGCCGGAAGGCGGATCTCCGGAGGAGACCGAGCATGCTATGGGGCAACTTGCTCCCTTTCGTGTGGGGTTGAGTGCACAGAGGAGTGCACAGAAGTATGAAGATCATGCGGCATGCGAGGCAAGGGTGGATGTCACGTACACGTCGAGCAACCCAACCCGCGAGAATCCGCTCGCGTCCCCTTAAGGTGGAACGAGGTTCGGGGCCTCTTCAGGGCTTTGGGGGTTCGGGCGTGGCGAACGGCGGTCCGGTCAAGCACGGCTACCCGCACCTGGAGACGGTGCGCGCGGCGGTCACCGCGCTGTACAGGCGCCTCTCGTACGACACCGTCCACACGTTCGCCAGCAGCGTGGCCCCCGCCGACGTGGCGTTCCTCGACACGGACGACCTGTACCTGGGCGCGCAGCGGGTGGCTCGCGAGCTGGTGTGCCACTTCCGGCTGCCGGACGCCCGCATGATCGTGAGTTTCCGGGAGATGGAGCACGCGGCGAGTGTCGAACTGGCCGCGGGACCGGAGTACTTCATCGAGCTGAACGACCGCTTCCGTACCCATCGGCGGGACATCGGCGCCGCGTTGGCACACGAGGTGATGCATGTCTATCTGCACCGGCTGGACCTGTCGCTGCCCGGCACCCGGGACAACGAGATCCTGACGGACACGGCGACGACGTATCTCGGTGCGGGCTGGCTGCTGCTGGACGCGTACCGGGAGGACGCGTCGTCCTCGCAGAAGCTCGGCTATCTGACGCCGGAGGAGTTCGGGTACGTACTGGCCAAGCGTTCCCTGGTGTTCGGGGAGGATCCCGCCACCTGGTTCACCAGTCCGCAGGCGTACACGGCGTACACGCGGGGCATGGCGCGGGCCCGGGAGGACGAGCGGCAGCCGCCGCTGACCGCGGCGGGGTGGGCGGGGCGCCGCCGCTACGCGAAGGACCGCCGCCACGCCCAGGGCCGCGTCGTCGCGACGGCCCCGGCGTCCGCGTCCGGGGAGACGTCGTACGCCTTCACGCCGGACGCGCGCGGGCCGCTGCGGGTGTCGTTCCCGTGCCCGACCTGCCATCAGCGGATCCGCGTGCCGGTCCGGGGGCGGGTACGGGCGCGGTGCGGGCTCTGCCGCACTGTGCTGGAGTGCGACACGTAGCACTGGCGTGGGCTTGGCGGTCGCCGTGACCGGGGACCGCAGGTGGGTTAGGTGGGTTAGGTGGGTGCGGGTGCGTCGTGGCTGGTCGCGCAGTTCCCCGCGCCCCTGAAGGGCGGGGTGGGCGGAGGTGGGGCTCTGCTGAACGACCGCTTCCGTACCCATCGGCGGGACATCGTGGAGTTCGTCGGACGGCAGTCCGGCGTCGAGGCCTACCCCGTCCCGTGGACCGCGGTCGGGGGCCGGGCCCGCGCGAGGAGTTCCCGGGCGGTGGCCCCGGCCTCGGCGGGGGTCCACCGGGCCCCCTTGTCGGCGCCGGGGCCGGGCCGCCAGCCGTCCATGACGGTGATCCGGCCGCCCTCGGTCTCGAAGACCCGCCCGGTGACCCCGGCGCTCGCGGCCGAGCCGAGCCAGACGACGAGCGGTGACACGTTCTCGGGAGCCATCGCGTCGAAGCCGCTGTCCGGCGCCGCCATGGCCTGGGCGAAGGCTGCCTCGGTCATCCGGGTCCGCGCGGCCGGCGCGATGGCGTTGACCTGCACTCCGTAGCGCTCCATCTCGGCGGCGGCCACCAGGGTGAGCCCGACGATGCCTGCCTTGGCCGCGCTGTAGTTGCCCTGCCCGACGGACCCCGAAAGTCCGGCCCCCGAGCTGGTGTTGACGACCCTGGCCTGCGGTACGAGCCCCGCCTTCGTCTGCGCCCGCCAGTGCGCGGCGGCATGCTTCAGCGGCAGGAAGTGGCCCTTCAGGTGGACGCGCATGACGGCGTCCCAGTCGTCCTCGTCGAGGTTCACCAGCATGCGGTCCCGCAGGAAGCCGGCGTTGTTCACGAGGGTGTCGAGCCGTCCGAAGGCGTCGAGCGCCGTGTGTACGAGGGATGCGGCGCCCTCGGTCGTCGCGATGTCCCCGGCGTGTGCGACGGCCTCGCCGCCCGCCGCCCTGATCTCCTCGACGACCTGCCGGGCCGGGCTGTCGGCGCCGGGCGAGCCGTCGAGTCCGACGCCCAGGTCGTTGACGACGAGGCGCGCGCCTTCGGCCGCGAAGGCGAGCGCGTGGGCCCGCCCGAGCCCGCGCCCGGCGCCCGTGACGACCACCACCCGCCCGTCACAGAGGCCTGCGTCGGCGCCGGCGCCTTCGCCTGCTCCTGCTCCTGCTCCTGCTCCCGTTCCTGCTCCAGCTCCAGCTCCAGCTCCTGCTCCTGCTCCTGCTCCTGAGGTCATTTCTGCTCCCTGTCGGCCTCGTCGGCCTCGTCCGGCTTGTTGACGGTCGCGGCGTCCAGGAAGGCGGGCCGTTCGCCGCCGCCGTGGACGAGGAGGCCGGCCCCGGTGATGTACGCGGCGGCGTCCGACGCGAGGAAGACGGCCGCCCCGCCGATGTCAGTGGGCACGGCGAGCCGCCCCAGCGGAACGGTGCGGGAGACGGCCTCGATGCCGTCCTCGCCTCCGTAGTGGAGGTGCGACAGCTCGGTGCGGACCATCCCGACCACGAGCGTGTTGACCCGCACCTCCGGCGCCCACTCCACGGCCATCGAGCGGGCCAGGTTCTCCAGTCCGGCCTTCGCGGCCCCGTAGGCCGCCGTGCCGGGCGAGGGCCGGGTCCCGCTGACGCTGCCGATCATCACGATGGAACCCCGGGCCCGCCGCAGCAGGTCGTACGCCGCCAGGGAGGCCGTGAGAGGCGCGACGAGGTTGAGGTCGATCACGCGCGCGTGCCGCTCGGCCTCCGTCCCGGCGAGCAGCCGGTAGGGGGCGCCGCCCGCGTTGTTGACGAGGACGTCGAGCCGGGGCAGCCGTCCGAAGAAGGCCCGGACGGCCGGCGGGTCGCGCAGGTCGAGGGGGACGAACTCGACGCCGTCGAGCGGTGCTTGCGGTGGTCTGCGCGCACAGACCACGACCTCGTCGCCCGCCTCGGTGAACGCCCGCACGATCCCCGCGCCGACGCCCCGGGTCCCGCCCGTGACCACCACCAGTCGCTTGCCCGACGGCCTGCTCGGTCGCTCGCCCGGCCAGTTGTCCACAGGGCCTCCCGCCCGTCGGCATTCGCTGTTACCTTCGACATCGGATCGCACCTAACAAACGTTTGGTGGAAAGGTAGCTGATGCGTCCATGGGTGTCTCCACCTCGTCCCCGGAAAAAGGGATTTCCGTCGTCACGGTCGGCTTCCCCCCGGTGAACGCGCTCCCGGTGCGCGGCTGGTTCGCGCTGGCCGACGCCGTGCGCGCGGCGGGGCGCGACGCCGGGAACCGCTGTGTGGTGCTGGCCGCCGAGGGCCGGGGGTTCAACGCGGGCGTGGACATCAAGGAGATACAGGCCGGGGGCGACAGCGCTCTGCTCGGCGCCAACCGCGGCTGCGCCGAGGCCTTCGCCGCGGTGTACGAGTGCGAGGTGCCGGTGGTGGCGGAGGTGCACGGCTTCTGTCTGGGCGGCGGAATAGGCCTGGTGGGCAACGCGGACGCGATCGTGGCGAGCGACGACGCCACCTTCGGTCTGCCCGAGCTGGACCGGGGCGCGCTGGGCGCGGCCACGCATCTGTCCCGGCTGGTGCCGCAGCACCTGATGCGCGCGCTGTACTACACCTCGCGCACGGCGACCGCGGCCGAGCTGCACGGGCACGGCTCGGTGTGGCGGGTCGTGGCGCGCGACCGGCTGCGCCCGGCCGTGCTGGAGCTGGCCCGGGAGATCGCGGGCAAGGACGGCCGGCTGATCCGGCTCGCCAAGGCCGCGATCAACGGCATCGACCCCGTCGACGTGCGCCGCAGCTACCGCTTCGAGCAGGGCTTCACGTTCGAGGCGGGCCTCGGCGGCACGGGCGAGCGCGTGCGGAACACGTTCGGAGCCCGGGACGCACGCGGGATCCAGGGCACTGCCGGAAAGGAGGGCGGGTGAGGATGGGCGACAAGACGATGACCGCCGACGAGGCCGTCTCCCGGCTGGAGAGCGGAATGACCCTCGGTGTCGGAGGGTGGGGCTCCCGCCGCAAACCGATGGCTCTCGTACGGGCGCTGCTGCGCACCGCGATCACCGATCTCACGGTCGTTGCGTACGGCGGCCCGGACGTCGGCATGCTGGCGGCGGCCGGGCGGATACGGAAACTGGTCGCCCCTTTCGCGACGCTCGACTCGATCCCGCTCGAACCGCACTTCCGGACGGCCCGGGAGAGCGGCTCCCTCGAACTGATGGAGATCGACGAGGCGATGTTCATGTGGGGGCTGCGGGCGGCCGCCAACCGGCTTCCGTTCCTGCCGGTGCGGGCCGGCATCGGCTCGGACGTGATGCGGGTCAACCCCGGTCTGCGTACGATCACTTCGCCGTACGAGGACGAGTCGACGGGCCTGCGCGAGACCTTCGTCGCCATGCCCGCCCTGCGGCTGGACGCGGCGCTGGTCCATCTGAACCGCGCCGACCGCGCCGGGAACGGCCAGTATCTGGGCCCCGACCCGTACTTCGACGACCTGTTCTGCGAGGCGGCGCGGACGGCGTACGTGTCCTGCGAGCGGATCGTCGACACGGCGGAGCTGACGAAGGCGGCGCCTCCCCAGACCCTGCTGGTCAAGCGGCTCAATGTGAGCGGCGTGGTGGAGGCGCCGGGCGGCGCGCACTTCACGTCGTGCGTGCCCGACCACGACCGGGACGAGGCCTTCCAGCGGCTCTACGCGTCGATGCCGTGGCCCGAGTTCGCCGAGAGGTTCCTCGGCGGCGACGAACAGACCTACCGGACCGCTGTGCGGACGTGGCACGAGGAACAGTCATGAGCGCGACCTTGAGTGGGGGTGGCCATGAGTGAGGTGACCGTGGGCGGGGTGACCGCAGGTGGGGTGTCCGTGGGCGGGGTGTCCGTGGGCGGGGTGACCCGCGCCGAGTACTGCGTGATCGCCTGCGCGGAGGCGTGGCGGGGTGACGGCGAGGTGCTGGCCAGCCCGATGGGCCCGATCCCGTCGACAGGGGCCCGCCTCGCCCGGCGCACCTTCTCGCCCGAGCTGCTGCTGACCGACGGCGAGGCGCTGCTGGTCGGTCCGGACGGCGCCCCGGAGGGCTGGTTGCCGTACCGGCAGCATCTGGCCCTGGTGACCGGTGGGCGCCGGCACGTGATGATGGGCGCGAGCCAGATCGACCGCTTCGGCAACCAGAACATCTCCTGTGTGGGCGACTGGGAGCGGCCCACCCGGCAGTTGCTCGGGGTGCGGGGCGGCCCCGTCAACACGGTGAACAACCCGGTCAGTTACTGGGTGCCCAGACACTCGGCGCGGGTCTTCGTGGAGAAGGTCGACATGATCGGCGGGGTGGGGTACGACAGCGCCGCGGCGGCCGGTCCCACGGCGACCCGTTTCCACCGCATCCCGCGGGTGGTCTCGAACCTCGGGGTGTTCGACTTCGCGACCGAGGGCCACACGATGCGGCTCGCCTCGCTGCATCCGGGGGTGACGGTCGAGGAGGTCGTGGCGGCGACGGGCTTCGAGCTGGTGATACCGGACGACGGCGTCCCGTACACGCGTGAACCGTCCCCGGCCGAACTGGAGTTGATCCGCGAGGACCTGGACCCGAAGGGCCTGCGCGACCGCGAGGTCAGGAGCTGATGGAGACCGCCCTCACGCGGCTCGTCGGTGTCCGGCATCCGATCGTGCAGACGGGGATGGGCTGGGTGGCGGGCCCGCGCCTGGTCTCGGCGACGGCGAACGCGGGCGCGCTGGGCATCCTCGCCTCCGCGACGATGACGCCCGATCAGCTGCGGGCGGCCGTACGCGAGGTCCGGTCGCGCACGGAGGCGCCGTTCGGGGTCAACCTCCGCGCGGACGCGGGGGACGCCCGGGACCGGGTGCGGATCATCGTGGAGGAGGGGGTGAGGGTCGCCTCGTTCGCGCTCGCGCCGTCCCGCGAACTGATCGCCGAGCTCAAGGACGCGGGCGTGGTGGTCGTCCCCTCCGTCGGAGCGCGCCGGCATGCCGAGAAGGTCGCGGCGTGGGGGGCGGACGCGGTGATCGTGCAGGGCGGTGAGGGCGGCGGCCACACCGGCGAGGTGGCGACCAGCGTTCTCCTCCCCCAGGTCGTGGACGCGGTCGGCATACCCGTGGTCGCCGCGGGCGGCTTCTTCGACGGCCGGGGCCTGGTGTCGGCACTCGCGTACGGCGCCGCGGGCGTGGCCATGGGCACCCGGTTCCTGCTCACCTCGGACTCGACGGTGCCGGACGCGGTGAAGGCCCGGTATCTCGCGGCCACGGTCAAGGACGTCACGGTGACGACCGCCGTGGACGGCCTGCCGCACCGCATGCTCCGTACGGACCTGGTCGAGGCCCTGGAAGGAGCGGGCCGTACGAGAACGCTGACGCGGGCGGTGCGCAGAGCCGCCGGCTTCAGAAGGCTGTCGGGTCTCAGCTGGCCCCAGCTGATCCGCGACGGCCTGTCGATGAAGCACGGCAAGGACCTGACCTGGAGCCAGGTCCTGCTCGCCGCCAACACACCCATGCTCCTGCGGGCATCCATGGTGGAAGGCCGCACGGACCTGGGGGTGATGGCCTCGGGCCAGGTGGCGGGCGTGATCGACGACCTGCCTTCGTGCGCGGACCTGGTGGACAGGGTGATGAGGGAGGCGCGACAGACACTGCGCGCACTCCCGGACCCGGGCCCACCGGAGGCGCCCAGCTAGGGGGCGCCTGTTTCAGGGGCGCGGGGAACTGCGCGAACGGCCCCCACCGGCCGCCGGCCGACGAGAGACCTACAGCCGCTCGACGACAGTCACATTCGCCTGCCCCCCGCCTTCACACATCGTCTGCAACCCGAACCGCCCGCCGGTCCGCTCCAGTTCATGCAGCAGCGTGGTCATCAGCTTCACCCCGGTCGCCCCCAGCGGATGCCCCAGGGCGATCGCCCCGCCGTTGACGTTGACCCGTTCAGGATCCGCCCCGGTCTCCTTGAGCCAGGCAAGGACGACCGGCGCGAACGCCTCGTTGATCTCGACGAGGTCGATCTCGTCGATGGTCATCCCGGTCTTCTTCAAGGCGTGGGCGGTGGCGGGGATCGGCGCCGACAGCATCCGTATCGGGTCCTCCCCACGTACGGAGAGGTGGTGGACACGCGCCCGGGGGGTGAGCCCGTGCTCGCGGACGGCCCGTTCCGAGGCGAGCAGCATCGCGGCGGCCCCGTCGGACACCTGCGAGGAGCAGGCGGCGGTGATGGTGCCGCCCTCGACCACCGGTCGCAGGCCCGCCATCTTCTCCAGCGAGGTGTCACGCCGTGGCCCTTCGTCGACCGTGACGTCCCCGAACGGCACGGTCTCCCGCTCGAAGCGGCCCTCGTCGATCGCGCGCAGCGCCCGCCGGTGGGAGCGCAGGGCGAACTCCTCCTGGTCCCGCCGGCTGATCCCCCACTTCGCGGCGATCAGCTCGGCGCCGTGGAACTGGTTGACGGGCTGGTCCCCGTACCGGGCCCGCCATCCCTCGCTGCCCGCGAACGGTCCCTCGGTGAGGCCCAGCGGCTCGGCGGCCTGGCGGGAGGCGAAGGCGATGGGGATCTGCGTCATGTTCTGGACGCCGCCCGCGACCACGAGGTCCTGGGTGCCCGAGAGGACGCCCTGCGCGGCGAAGTGCAGGGCCTGCTGCGAGGAGCCGCACTGCCGGTCGACGGTCACCCCCGGGACCTCCTCGGGCAGTCCGGCCGCCAGCCACGACGTACGGGCGATGTCACCGGCCTGCGGCCCCACGGCGTCCAGACAGCCGAAGACGACGTCCTCGACCGCGGCCGGATCGACCCCGGAACGCGCGACCAGCGCCTTGAGCACATGCGCTCCGAGGTCGGCCGGATGGACCCCGCTCAGGCCGCCCTTGCGACGCCCCACGGGTGTACGGACCGCTTCGACGATGTAGGCCTCGGCCATGCCAACTCCCCTGGATCGGCTGTCTCGGTTTCGATCAACTGCGTACGGCGATCCCGTCCAGCACCATCGACAGGTACTGGCGGGCGATCTCGTCCGGGCTGTGCTGTCCGCCGGGCCGGTACCAGGACGCGGCGACCCACACGGTGTCGCGCACGAACCGGTAGGTGAGCCGGATGTCGAGGTCGTCCCGGAAGACCTCGTCTGCCACGCCCCGTTCCAGCGTGGCGAGCCACGCCTTCTCGAACTTGCGCTGCGACTCGGCGAGGAACGCGAAGCGCTCCTGCGCGACGAGCTGCTTGGACTCCTTCTGGTAGATCGCGACGGCCGCGCGGTGCCGGTCGATCTCCCGGAACGACTCGGTGACCAGGGCCTCCAGCGTCTCGCGCGGGCCCAGTTCGGCGTCGAGGACGGTGTCGTAGCCGTCCCAGAGCTCGTCGAGGAAGGTCCGCAGGATCTCCTCCAGCATCGATTCCTTGGAGTCGAAGTGGTAGTAGAGGCTGCCCGCGAGCATGCCGGCGTGGTCCGCGATCTTGCGTACGGTGGTGGCGTTGTAGCCCTGCTCGGCGAAGACCTCGGCGGCGGTGCCGAGGAGTTCACGGCGCCGCTCGGGCGAGGCGGTCACCTGAGGCTTCTTCTTGGTAGGCACGGCCCCATTGTGGGCCGCGAACCCCTGATCCAAGGGCGCGGGGCGCAGCCCCCGCCCGTCCAGGGGCGCGGGGAACTGCGCGATCTTTGAGGCCGGCCCCCACGGGCCCGCAGACGCACCACCACGCCAACACGCCCCACCCCAGCGGAGCGCTCACGCATGTTGGCTGCTCACCGAGACCACCTCACCCGTCAGATACGACGCGTACCCGGACGCCAGGAACACGATCACATTGGCCACCTCCCACGGCTCGGCGTACCGCCCGAACGCCTCGCGGGCCGTCAGTTCCTCCAGCAGTTCGGGAGTCGTCACCTTCACCAGGTGGGGATGCATGGCGAGGCTCGGTGAGACGGCGTTGACCCGCACGCCGAATCCGGCCGCCTCCATCGCCGCGCACCGGGTCAGCGCCATCACGCCCGCTTTCGCCGCCGCGTAGTGCGCCTGACCGGCCTGGGCGCGCCACCCGACGACGGAGGCGTTGTTGACGATCACCCCGCCGTGGCCGCCGTCGCGGAAGGCGCGCAGGGCCGCCCGTACGCACCGGAACGTGCCGTTCAGTGTCACGTCGAGCACCCTCGACCACTGCTCGTCACTCATGTCGACGAGGTCCGACGTGCCGCCGAGGCCCGCGTTGTTGACCACGATGTCGAGTCGCCCGTGCAGCCGCCGGGCCGTGCCGAAGAGCGTCTGCACCTGGGCTTCGTCGGTGACGTCGCAGGCGAGCGCCGCGACCCCCTCGAACTCCGCCGCCAGCTCCGCCTCGTAGTCCTTGAGCCGTCGCTCGTGCGCGTCGCTGATCAGCACGCGCGCGCCCTCCTCCAGGAAGCGGCGGGCCGTGGCGCCGCCGATGCCCGCGCCGGCGGCGGCCGTGATGACGGCGGTGCGTCCCTCCAGCAGCCCGTGCCCGGGCTCGTACACCGGGCTCTCGACGTCTGTCATAGGGGCACGCTAACCTACCAAACAGTTGTTAGGGAAGGCTGCGTCGGGCGCCTCTCGGGAGCGTCGAGAGAGAGGAAGGTGATCGTGGATCTTACGTATTCTCCCGCTGACCAGGCGTTCCGTGCCGAGGCCAGGTCCTGGCTGGACGCGCATGTGCCGGCCGGGTCGCTGCCCTCCCTGGAAACCGAGGAGGGCTTCGCCGCCCACCGCGCCTGGGAGGCCGAACTCGCCGCGGACCGCTGGTCGGTGGTGTCCTGGCCGACCGCGTACGGCGGACGGGACTGCGGGCTCGTGCGGTGGCTGGTCTTCGAGGAGGAGTACTGGGCCGCGGGCGCCCCGGGCCGGGTCGGACAGAACGGCGTCAGCCTCCTCGCGCCGACCCTCTTCGACCACGGCACCGAGGAGCAGCGCGCGCGGATCCTGCCGCCGATGGGCCGCGGCGAGGTCGTCTGGGCGCAGGCCTGGTCCGAGCCGGAGGCGGGGTCCGATCTCGCCTCGCTCAGGTCCCGAGCGGTGCGTACGGCCGGCGGGTGGCTGCTGAGCGGGCAGAAGACATGGTCGTCGCGGGCCGCGTTCGCCGACCGCGCGTTCGGCCTGTTCCGCAGCGAGCCGGACACCCCGAAGCCTCATCAGGGCCTCACCTATCTGATGTTCGACCTGCGGGCGCCGGGCGTGACCGTCCGCCCGATCGGCCGCCTGGACGGGAAGCCGGCCTTCGCCGAACTCTTCCTGGACGAGGTGTTCGTACCGGACGAGGACGTGATCGGCGAGCCCGGGCAGGGCTGGCGGGTGGCGATGTCCACGGCGGGCAACGAACGCGGGCTGACGCTCCGCTCCCCCGGCCGTTTCCTGGCGTCGGCGGACCGGCTGGCCGCGTTGTGGGAGGAGCGCGGGCGGGACCCGTACACGCGTGACCGGGTGGCCGACGGGGTGATCGGCGCCCGCGCGTACCAGTTGTTCACGTACGCGGCGGCGTCCCGCTTCCTCGAAGGCGAGCCCCTCGGTCCGGAGTCCAGCCTGAACAAGGTCTTCTGGTCCGAGTACGACATCGCCCTGCACGAGACGGCGCTCGATCTGCTGGGCCCGGGAGGAGAGGTGGCGGACACCGACGGCGACGGAGGGTGGGGCGAGGGGTACGTGTTCTCGCTCGCGGGGCCCATCTACGCGGGCACGAACGAGATCCAGCGCGACATCATCGCCGAGCGGCTGCTCGGCCTGCCGAAGGGGCGCCGGTGATGCGTTTCCTCCTGGACGACGAACAGACCGCGTTCGCACGCTCGTTGGACGGCTTGCTGACGGCTGCGGACACGCCCGCGGTCGTACGGTCCTGGGGCGCCGGCGACCACGGGGCCGGACGTGCGCTGTGGTCGCGTATCGCGGAGCTGGGCGTGTTCGCGCTGGCGGTGCCCGAGGCGTACGAGGGGGTCGGGGCGCGGCCCGTCGAACTCGCCGTGGCGTTCGTGGAGCTGGGGCGGCATGCGGTGCCGGGGCCGGTGGTGGAGACGGTGGCGGCGGCCGCGCTGCTCTCCGAACCGGGGTTCTCTCATCTCGCGAAGAGGTTCCTGCCGGGGGTGGCCTCGGGGGAGACCGTCGTGACGGTGGCTCTGCCGGGTGGGGGGCCGTATGTCCTGGACGGGGACGTGGCGGATGTGGAGCTGAGGATGACCGGGGGTGGACGCGGGGGTGGATTCGGGGGTGAGGAGGGGCAGTTGTGGGGCGCGTCCGGGGCTCGGGAGGGGTCCCCGGATGTGCGGCGGTCTCTTGATCCTGCCCGGCGTCTCTGCGTACCCCGGTCCGGGGGTGAGCTTCTGGCGGCCGGGCCCCGGGTCGGCGCGGGTGTCGCCGACGCGGTGCGCTGGGCGCGGCTCGCGACCGCCGCGCAGGCGCTCGGGGTGGGGCTCGCCCTGCTCGACAGGACCGTGGCGTATGTGAAGCAGCGCCGGCAGTTCGGTGTGCCCGTCGGGTCGTTCCAGGCGGTGCGGCACCGGCTGGCCGACGCGAAGATCGCGCTGGAGTTCGCTCGTCCGCTGGTCTTCGGTGCCGCGGTGTCCATGGAGCCGGCCGACCTCGCCGCGGCCAAGGTCGTGGCCTGCGAGGCGGCTTATGCGACGGCCCGTACGGCGCTGCAGTTGCACGGCGCGATCGGGTACACCGCGGAGTACGACCTCTCGCTGTGGCTGGGCAGGGCTCGGGCGCTGCGTTGTGTCTGGGGGAGCCCTGGTGAGTGTCGAGGGGTGGTGTTGGGGGGTGGTGGTGATGATGGTGCTGGGGTCGGCTGATCGGCTCGGGGCGGTCAGTGGTGGTCGTCGCTGCTTGTCAGTTCTCTGTATTCCTGTGCGGTCGGTTTGGGGATGTGCGCGTTCTGGCCGTACATCGCGTGGGCCAGGCGCGCGCGGAGGCGTCGGGTCGGGCCGGCCTTGCGTTCCACGCCGTTCGCGTCCACCAGCGGGCCCACGTCGTACGGCGGATCCTGGTCGTGCTGGGTGAGGGTGAACCGCTGGGCCTGGCTGAGGGGTTCGTGCACCTCTACGTACTCGCCGTGCGGCAGCCTTTTGATCGTGCCGGACTCCCTGCCGTGCAGCACCTTGTCCCTGTCGCGGCGTTGGAGGCCGAGACAGATTCGCTTGGTGACGATGAAGGCGAGGATCGGTACGAGGAAGAAGGCGATCCGTACGAACCAGGTGATCGCGTTGATCGACAGATGGAGGTGGGTGGCGACGATGTCGTTGCCACCACCGATGAGGAGTACGGCGTACAGACTCAGCCAGGCGACGCCCAGTGCGGTGCGGGTGGGGACGTTGCGGGGGCGGTCGAGGATGTGGTGCTCGCGTTTGTCGCCGGTGATCCACGCTTCTACGAACGGGTAGACGCCGATGGCCAGCAGGATCAGCGGGAAGAGGGAGAAGGGGATGAAGACGCCCAGTTCCAGGGTGTGGCCCCAGGCGTTGATCTCCCATCCCGGCATCACCCGGATCAGGCCCTCGGAGAAGCCGAGGTACCAGTCGGGCTGCGCGCCGGTGGTGACGAGGTCCGGGCGGTAGGGGCCGAACGCCCACACGGGGTTGATGGTGGCGAGCGCGCCCATCATCGACAGGACGCCGAAGACCAGGAAGAAGAAGCCGCCGGCCTTGGCCATGTAGACCGGCATGAACGGCATGCCGACGACCGATTTCTGGTCGCGGCCGGGCCCGGGGTACTGCGTGTGCTTGTGGTAGAAGACCAGGATCAGATGGGCCACGACCAGACCGAGCATGATCCCGGGCAGGAGCAGGACGTGGACCGGGAAGAGACGGGCGATGATGTCGTGGCCCGGGAACTCTCCTCCGAAGAGGAAGAAGGACAGGTACGTGCCGACGACGGGCACGGACAGGAGCGCGCCCTGCGCGAAGCGGATGCCGGTGCCGGAGAGCAGGTCGTCGGGGAGCGAGTAGCCGGTCAGGCCGGTGATGATGCCGAGGAACAACAGGGTCCAGCCGAAGAGCCAGTTCAGTTCGCGGGGCTTGCGGAACGCGCCGGTGAAGAACACGCGCATCATGTGGACGAGCATTCCGGCAACGAAGACGAGTGCTGCCCAGTGGTGGATCTGGCGGATCAGGAGTCCGCCGCGTACGTCGAAGCTGATGTCGAGGGTGGACTCGTACGCCCTGGTCATGACGATGCCGTTGAGGGGTTCGTACGAGCCGTTGTAGACGACTTCCACGCCGCTCGGTTCGAAGAAGAGGGTGAGGTAGACGCCGGTGAGGATGAGGATGAGGAAGCTGTAGAGGCAGATCTCGCCGAGCATGAAGGACCAGTGGTCCGGGAACACCTTGCGCATCTGGGTCTTGGCGAGGGTGTAGATGCCTAGGCGGCCGTCTGCCCAGTCCGCCAGGCGCTCGCCGGTGGCGGGTTCTGCCGGGCGTTTCGCGTTCCGTCCGTTCATGTGACCCCTGCCTCCCCATAGGCTCCGTTCAGAGTGGCACGGGGCTCTGCGTTGGCGAAGGGGTTGTTCGGTCCGGCATTCGGCCGGTTGTCGGTTGTCGGTGGCGGCTTGTCACGCCGTTCCTCGCGCCCCTGGGTGCGTGGGTGGGTCGGGGGCGCGACGGGACATCCGGTCGCCGCTCTCGCAAAGTCGGGTGGACGCGTGCTGCCGCGGCGCCCGGACGTCCCGACACGCCCCCTCACTCCCGATGTCGGCTGACCCGTTGTCGGGTCGCGGAGGGAGAGTTCGGGAGCCTGGCTCGGAGCTCGGAGCTCGGAGCTCGGGGCTCGGGGCTCAGGGCTCAGGGCTCAGGGCTCAGGGCTCGGGGGTCAGGGGTAGGGTCGATGGCGTTCGGTTGGCGGGTTCGTGTGTTAACCCGCCCTGCGTGCCCTGAACGTCGGTAGTTCGGAGAGGCGTTCGCGGGTCGGGTCGTCCATCAGCTCGACCAGCGGGTGCACCAGTTCCCAGAGGTTTTCCTTGTCGGCCCCTCGGGCCAGCGCGTCGAGGCCCGCGTCGTCGAGGGAGCCGGCGACGCGCGCCACGATCCGCCGCGCGGTGGGCGGCAGCACTCCCACCATGGGCAGGAAATCCGCCCAGAGGCCGGTCGCCACGACCCCTCGGACCAGGCCGCTCAGCACGGTGGGATCCCGCAGGGCGGGCAGCGCGGCCACAGCCCGTAGTTCGCTCTCGCTCAGCAGGGACACGATCGGCAGCAGGGACTCCCACAGGTCCTGCTCGGCGGTGGCGTGGATCAGGGAGTCGAGGCGGGTCTCGGGCTGCGCGGCGGTCAGCGAGGCTATCCGGGCCCGCTGTTCGCCTGCCGCCATGCTCGCGACCGCCATGGCCTCGGGCCACAGGTCGTGGTCCGCGGCGGCCGCGATGACGGCGGAGATCCGTTCGTCGTCGAGCAGTTCGACGATGTGTCCGAGCCGTTCGGGGTGGTCGATGACGAAGCCCGTGCGCAGCAGAGTCGTTTCGTCCAGCTGCGGCAGGATGCTTTTCAGCGCCGAGTCCCCCAGATGGCCGACGAACCGGCCCATCGTGAGGTGGTCGCCGCGCTCGGCGAGGACGAGGGCGATGCGTACGACGATGTCGTCGTCCAGCCTGCCCATGATCGCGGCGATGCGGCGCGGGTCGACGTGGTGGCAGCAGCGGGCCGTGAACTCGGCCGGGAGTCTGTCGATGATGTCGGCCGCGCGGGCCGGTTCGAGGCGGCCGGCGAGCGCGGCGGCCAGGCGCGGGCCGAGCGCCTTCTGTGCGATGCCCGCGGCGACCGTGGCGGGCAGCAGTTTCGTCAGGGCGGCTATGCGGTCGAGCCGGGCGGGGTCCTCGTCGAAGAGCGCCGCGACGACCCGTTCGCGGAAGAGGCGTACGTCGTCGACGGGCAGCTCTTCGAGGAACGCCAGTTGCCGTGGCTCGACGTCCAGCAGCCGGGCGAGCTTGAGGGTCTCGGCTCTGCCGCGCAGTGTGTCCATGCGGATTCCCCTCAGCGGAAGAGCATCCGGCGGACAGGTTCCCTGGTCAGGGCTGGTACGAGGGTGAGGGCGTCCTCGACGGACTCGTCCAGTCCTGAGGCTCGGCGCTCCCGTGCCCGGCGCAGTGCCTGGGTGAGCAACAGGGCCTGCGGGTCGTCCAGTTCGTTGAAGCCGTCCGGTAGTGGACCGCCCAACTCCGCCCGCAGCGGCGCCAGTTCCTCCGCGCTCACAGGTCCTCCCCCGTTGTTCACAGATTGTCCACCCGATGCGGCACGGCACCCTGCGGCGATCGTACTCTTTGCTCATGAAACGCGCTGGCCGTCTGTTGTTCGCCGTCGTCCCTCTTGTCGCGGTGGCGGCCTGCTTCGCGGTGCCCGGGCAGAGCGATGACGGTTCGCGTTCTGACTCCCGGAGCGCCGCTCCCGACGCCGGTGCGGCCGGCCTCGACGCGCCGGAGAAGAAGGAGCTGGCGCAGCGGATCGTGTCCAGCGCCGAGAACTCCAGCCTGGACTGGCGTGCGCAGTACGGGTACATCGAGGACATCGACGACGGTCGCGGGTACACGGCGGGCATCATCGGCTTCACCACCGGGACGCATGATCTGCTCGTGCTGGTCGAGCGTTATACGAAGTCGCATCCGGGCAAGGGCAATGCGCTGGCGCGTTATCTGCCCGCTCTGCGGGAGGTCGACGGGTCCGAGTCCCATGAGGGGCTGGGGTCCGGGTTCGTCTCGGCGTGGAAGGCGGAGTCGCGGAAGGCGGCCTTTCAGCGGGCGCAGGACTCCGAGCGGGACCGGGTGTACTTCGACCCGGCGGTCCGTCTCGCGCGGCGGGACGGGCTGGGGGTGCTGGGGCAGTTCATCTACTACGACGCGATGGTGATGCACGGGCCCGGGAGCGATCCGGGGTTCTACGGGATTCGTGAGCGGGCTGTCGCGCAGGCGGATACTCCTGCGGAGGGCGGCGAGGAGAAGGCGTACCTCGACATCTTCCTTGATGTGCGGCGGAAGACGATGAAGGACGAGGGGCGGGATACGTCGCGGGTGGATACGGCTCAGCGGCGATTCCTGTACGACGGGAATCTGGACCTTGACACTCCGTTGAAGTGGAAGGTCTACGGCCAGTCCTACGAGATCAAGTAGCCGGCCTTTCCCTCGCCCCCGCCGCCCCTACCCATTCCCGTCCACGCCTGGGGGCTCCGCCCCCTCCCCCCCCCATTGCGCAGTTCCCCGCGCCCCTAGGTACCTAGGGGCGCGGGGAACTGCGCAGGCTTTTGCGCCCGCACCTACCGGACCGCGGGCGGAAACCCGGGCGGACGCACCACGGCGCCCGCCAAGTCCGGTCGGGGACAAGGGCAGGCGCCGCGCTCAGTTCCGTACACCGTTGTACGGGACGTATGGGGGGGGACGGACCTCAGACCATCAAGGAGCGGTCCGTCGGACGGACCGGCGCCGGGAGTTCGCTGACGCCGGTCAGGAAGCGGTCGACCCCGCGGGCGGCCGAGCGGCCCTCCGCGATGGCCCACACGATGAGGGACTGGCCGCGCCCGGCGTCACCGGCGACGAACACGCCGGGAACGTTGGTCGCGTAGTCGCCGTCGCGCGCGATGTTGCCGCGCTCGTCCAGGTCGAGGGCGAACTGGGAGACCAGCCCGTTCTCCTGGTCGGTGCCGGTGAAGCCCATCGCGAGGGTGACGAGCTGGGCGGGGATCTTGCGCTCCGTGCCCGGCTTGGGGGTGAGCTTGCCGTCGATGAACTCGACCTCGCCGAGGTGCAGCCACTGCACGTTGCCGTCCTCGTCGCCCTCGAAGTGGGTGGTGGAGACGGAGTAGACCCGCTCGCCGCCCTCCTCGTGCGCGGAGGTCACCTTGTAGAGCATGGGGAACGTCGGCCAGGGCTGGTGCGGAGCGCGGTCCTCGCCCGGCTGGGGCATGATCTCCAGCTGGGTGACGCTGGCCGCGCCCTGGCGGTGGGCGGTGCCCACGCAGTCGGCGCCGGTGTCGCCACCGCCGATGACGACGACGTGCTTGCCCTCGGCGGTGATGGGAGGCGCCACGAAGTCGCCCTCCTGCACCTTGTTGGCGAGCGGCAGGTACTCCATGGCGAAGTGGATGCCGTTCAGCTCGCGGCCGGGGACCGGCAGGTCGCGGGAGACGGTGGCGCCGGCGGCGATGACCACGGCGTCGTACCGCTTGCGCAGGTCGGTGGCCTTGAGGTCACGGCCGATCTCGATGCCGGTACGGAAGCGGGTGCCCTCCGCGCGCATCTGCTCGATGCGGCGGTTGATGTGCCGCTTCTCCATCTTGAACTCGGGGATGCCGTAGCGCAGGAGGCCGCCGACGCGGTCGGCGCGCTCGTAGACGGCGACCGTGTGGCCGGCGCGGGTGAGCTGCTGTGCGGCGGCGAGGCCGGCCGGGCCGGAGCCGATGACGGCGACCGTCTTGCCGGAGAGGCGCTCGGGGGCCTGGGGGACGACGTCGCCGGTGTCCCACGCCTTGTCGATGATCGAGACCTCGACGTTCTTGATGGTCACGGCGGGCTGGTTGATGCCCAGCACGCACGCCGACTCGCAGGGAGCCGGGCACAGCCGCCCGGTGAACTCCGGGAAGTTGTTCGTGGCGTGCAGCCGCTCGGAGGCGGCGGACCAGTCCTCGCGGTACGCGAAGTCGTTCCACTCGGGGATGAGGTTCCCGAGCGGACAGCCGTTGTGGCAGAAGGGGATGCCGCAGTCCATGCAGCGCGAGGCCTGCGTGGGGATGATCGGGAGGAGGGAGCCGGGGACGTAGACCTCGTTCCAGTCCCGGACGCGCTCCTCGACGGGGCGGGTCCTGGCGACCTCTCGGCCGTGGTTCAGAAAGCCCTTGGGATCAGCCATTGGTCGCCGCCTCCATCATCTTCTCGGTGATCGCGGACTCGTCGAGTCCCGCTCGCTCGGCGGCGTCCTTGGCGGCGAGCACTGCCTTGTACGTGCTGGGGATGATCTTGCTGAAGCGGTCCACGGCGGTGTCCCACTCGGCGAGGAGCTTCTCGGCGACGGTGGAGGCCGTCTCCTCCTGGTGCCGGCGCACGACGTCGTGCAGCCACTGCTTGTCGGTGTCGTCGAGGGCTTCGACCGCGCCGAGGTTGCCCGCGTTGACGTTGTCGAGGTCGAGGTCGATGACGTACGCGATGCCGCCCGACATACCGGCCGCGAAGTTGCGGCCCGTCTCGCCGATGACGACGGCGTGGCCACCGGTCATGTACTCGCAGCCGTGGTCGCCCACGCCCTCGGCGACCACGGTCGCACCGGAGTTGCGGACGCAGAAGCGCTCGCCGGTACGGCCCCGCAGGAAGAGCTCGCCGCCTGTGGCGCCGTACGCGATGGTGTTGCCCGCGATGGTGGAGAACTCGGCGAGGTGGTCGGCGCCCCGGTCGGGACGGACGATCACCCGGCCGCCGGAGAGGCCCTTGCCGACGTAGTCGTTGGCGTCGCCCTCCAGGCGCAGCGTCACACCGCGCGGCAGGAAGGCGCCGAAGGACTGGCCCGCGGAACCGGTGAAGGTGATGTCGACGGTGTCGTCGGGCAGGCCCGCGCCGCCGAACTTCTTCGTCACCTCGTGGCCGAGCATGGTGCCGACCGTGCGGTTGATGTTGCGGATGGCGACCTGGGCGCGGACCGGCTGGGCGTCGTTGGCGCCGGTCGCGTTGAGGGCGTCGGCGGCGAGCTTGATCAGCTCGTTGTCGAGCGCCTTCTCCAGACCGTGGTCCTGCTCGATGGTCTGGTGGAGGGACGCGCCCTCGGGCAGCTCGGGCACGTAGAAGAGCGGGGCCAGGTCCAGGCCCTGCGCCTTCCAGTGGTCTATGGCGCGGGCGACGTCGAGCGCCTCGGCGTGGCCGACGGCCTCCTCGATGCTGCGGAAGCCCAGCTCGGCGAGGATCTCGCGGACCTCTTCGGCGATGAACTTGAAGAAGTTGACGATGTACTCGGCCTTGCCGGTGAACCGGTCCCGCAGGACGGGGTTCTGGGTGGCGATGCCGACCGGGCAGGTGTCGAGGTGGCAGACGCGCATCATGACGCAGCCGGAGACGACGAGCGGCGCGGTCGCGAAACCGAACTCCTCGGCGCCGAGCAGCGCGGCGATGACGACGTCACGGCCGGTCTTCAGCTGGCCGTCGGTCTGTACGACGATCCGGTCGCGCAGGCCGTTCAGGAGCAGCGTCTGCTGGGTCTCGGCGAGGCCCAGCTCCCAGGGACCGCCCGCGTGCTTGAGCGAGGTGAGCGGGGAGGCGCCCGTACCGCCGTCGTGGCCGGAGATCAGGACGACGTCCGCGTGGGCCTTGGAGACACCCGCGGCGACCGTGCCGACGCCGACCTCGGAGACCAGCTTCACGTGGATCCGCGCCTGCGGGTTCGCGTTCTTCAGGTCGTGGATCAGCTGGGCGAGGTCTTCGATGGAGTAGATGTCGTGGTGCGGGGGCGGGGAGATGAGGCCCACGCCCGGGGTGCTGTGCCGGGTCTTGGCGACCCACGGGTAGACCTTGTGGCCGGGCAGCTGGCCGCCCTCGCCGGGCTTGGCGCCCTGCGCCATCTTGATCTGGATGTCGTCCGCGTTGACCAGGTACTCGGAGGTGACGCCGAAGCGGCCGGAGGCGACCTGCTTGATGGACGAGCGGCGCGCCGGGTCGTAGAGGCGGTCCGGGTCCTCGCCGCCCTCACCGGTGTTGGACTTGGCGCCCAGCTGGTTCATGGCGATGGCGAGCGTCTCGTGGGCTTCCTTGGAGATGGAGCCGTACGACATGGCGCCGGTGGAGAAGCGCTTGACGATCTCGCTGACCGGCTCGACCTCGTCGATCGAGATGGGCTCGCGGCCCGAGTTGAAGCCGAACAGGCCGCGCAGCGTCATGAGGCGCTCGGACTGCTCGTTCACACGGTCCGTGTACTTCTTGAAGATGTCGTAGCGGTTGCTGCGCGCCGAGTGCTGGAGGCGGAAGACCGTCTCGGGGTCGAACAGGTGCGGCTCGCCCTCGCGGCGCCACTGGTACTCGCCGCCTATGTCGAGGGCGCGGTGCGCGGGCGCGATGCCGCTGGCCGGGTACGCCTTCGCGTGGCGGGCGGCGACCTCCTTGGCGACGACGTCGATGCCGACGCCGCCGATCTTGGTGGCGGTGCCCTTGAAGTACTTCTGTACGAAGGCCGCGTCCAGGCCGACGGCCTCGAAGACCTGGGCGCCGCGGTAGGAGGCGACGGTCGAGATGCCCATCTTGGACATGACCTTGAGGACGCCTTTGCCGAGCGCGTAGATCAGGTTGCGGATGGCCTGCTCGGACTCGATGCCCGGGAGGAACGTGCCCGCCCTGACCAGGTCCTCGACGGACTCCATCGCCAGGTACGGGTTGACGGCCGCGGCGCCGAAGCCGATGAGGAGGGCCACGTGGTGGACCTCGCGGACGTCGCCCGCCTCGACCAGCAGGCCCACCTGGGTGCGCTGCTTGGTGCCGATGAGGTGGTGGTGGACGGCGGCGGTGAGCAGCAGCGAGGGGATCGGCGCGTGCTCGGCGTCGGAGTGCCGGTCCGAGAGGACGATCAGACGGGCGCCGTTCTCGATGGCGGCGTCGGCCTCGGCACAGATCTCCTCGATGCGGGCGGCGAGGGATTCGCCGCCGCCGGAGACGCGGTACAGGCCGGAGAGCGTCGCGGCCTTCATGCCGGGCATGTCGCCGTCGGCGTTGATGTGGATGAGCTTGGCCAGCTCGTCGTTGTCGATCACCGGGAAGGGCAGGGTGACGCTTCGACAGGAGGCGGCGGTCGGCTCCAGCAGGTTGCCGGCGGGGCCCAGCGAGGAGCGCAGCGAGGTGACGAGCTCCTCGCGGATGGCGTCCAGCGGCGGGTTGGTGACCTGCGCGAACAGCTGGGTGAAGTAGTCGAAGAGCAGCCGGGGGCGCTCGGACAGGGCCGCGATCGGCGAGTCCGTGCCCATGGAGCCGAGCGGCTCGCCGCCGGTCTTGGCCATCGGGGCGACGATGACGCGCAGCTCTTCCTCGGTGTAGCCGAAGGTCTGCTGGCGGCGGGTGACCGAGGCGTGGGTGTGCACGATGTGCTCGCGCTCGGGCAGGTCGGAGAGCTCGATCTCGCCGGCTTCCAGCCACTCCGCGTACGGGTTCTCGGCGGCGAGTCCTGCCTTGATCTCGTCGTCCTCGATGATGCGGTGCTCGGCGGTGTCCACGAGGAACATCCGGCCGGGCTGCAGGCGGCCCTTGCGGACGACCTTCGCGGGGTCGATGTCGAGGACGCCGACCTCGGAGCCGAGGACGACGAGGCCGTCGTCGGTGACCCAGTAGCGGCCGGGGCGCAGGCCGTTGCGGTCGAGGACCGCGCCGACCTGGGTGCCGTCGGTGAAGGTGACGCAGGCCGGGCCGTCCCAGGGCTCCATCATCGTGGCGTGGAACTGGTAGAAGGCGCGGCGGGCCGGGTCCATGGAGGCGTGGTTCTCCCAGGCCTCCGGGATCATCATCAGCACGGAGTGCGGGAGGGACCGGCCGCCGAGGTGCAGCAGCTCCAGGACCTCGTCGAAGGAGGCGGAGTCGGACGCGTCGGGCGTGCAGATCGGGAAGATCCGGTCGAGGCTGTCCTGCTCGCCGAACAGGTCGGAGACGAGCTGGGACTCCCGGGCCGCCATCCAGTTGCGGTTGCCCTTGACCGTGTTGATCTCGCCGTTGTGCGCGACGAAGCGGTACGGGTGGGCGAGCGGCCAGCTCGGGAAGGTGTTGGTGGAGAACCGGGAGTGCACGAGCGCGATCGCGGAGGCGAAGCGGCGGTCGGACAGGTCCGGGAAGAAGGGCTCCAGCTGGCCGGTGGTCAGCATGCCCTTGTAGACGATGGTGCGGGCGGAGAGCGACGGGAAGTACACGCCGACCTCGCGCTCGGCACGCTTGCGCAGCGCGAACGCCTTGCGGTCGAGGTCGATGCCCTGGCTGGATCCGTCCGCCACGAAGACCTGCCGGAAGTGCGGCATCGTCGAGCGGGCGGTGGCGCCGAGGAGTCCGGGGGCGACCGGGACCTCACGCCAGCCGAGCACCGTGAGGTTCTCCTCGGCGGCGATCGTCTCGATCCGTGAGACGGCGTCGGCGAGGGTCTCCTCGGGCAGGAAGGCGATGCCGACCGCGTACGAGCCGGCCTCGGGCAGCTCGAATTCGGCCACCTCGCGGAAGAAGGCGTCGGGGACCTGGGACAGGATGCCCGCGCCGTCCCCGGAGTCGGGTTCCGAGCCGGTCGCGCCGCGGTGCTCCAGGTTGCGGAGCACGGTCAGCGCCTGTTCGACCAGCGCGTGGCTCGCCTCACCGGTGAGGGTCGCCACGAAGCCGACGCCGCAGGCGTCGTGCTCGTTGCGCGGGTCGTACATTCCCTGCGCGGCAGGGCGAGCATCCATGAAGGACCAGTTCTGGCCATTCTCGGAGTGCTGGGACGGCTGGCGCGGCGTACGCATCGGCTCTCCCGTCGTCGTCGTGTCTGGGGGGCACCTCCCAGGCCTTGAGGCTCTGGGGGCAAGTGCCGAGGGACGACGTTGGCCCTTAGCGAGAGTGCAAAATTTCGTGCAGGTTACATGATGGAGCGGTTCTCGTGAACCGGATACCGCGTTCCAGCATGCGGACGCCGCGGGTCGCGGCGAGGCGCCGCTCGTGGCGGCTGAAAAAGGGAGCCTTTTCGGTCAGATCCATGACCGTCGGCCCGATCGCGGCAGGCAACGTCACCTGCTGCTCATGATGTGCGTGTGGCGCGGCGCGGGCGTCGTTGCCCACGGCGCTTACGGCTCATGCCCAATGGTTAAGCGTTCGAAACCGCCGAGTAACGACTACTTATGCAGTCCCTTGCATAGGTGCGCGATCAGGCGATGCCGGTCATCCTACGGCCGATCCGAAGAAACTGCCCAGGGCGTACGTCACACCGGCCGCGGCCCCACCCAGCGCGAGCTGTCGCAGCCCGCTGAACCACCACGACCTGGCGGTCACCTTGGCGACGATCGCACCGCAGGCGAACAGCCCGAGGGCGGCGAGGAGCAGGGCGGGCCAGAGAGCGGCGGCCCCCAGCAGGTACGGGAGGACGGGGAGCAGGGCGCCCAGGGCGAACGCGCCGAAGCTCGACACGGCGGCGACGACCGGCGAGGGCAGGTCGCCGGGGTCGATGCCCAGCTCCTCCCGCGCATGGATCTCCAGCGCCTGTTCGGGATCCCGGGACAGCTGCCGGGCGACCTCACCGGCGAGGGCGGGCTCGACGCCACGGGCCTCGTAGAGCAGCGCCAGCTCGCGCTCCTCGTCCTGCGGGTGCTTGCGCAACTCCCGCCGCTCGACGTCGAGTTCGGCCTCGACGAGTTCGCGCTGCGAGGCGACGGAGGTGTACTCGCCCGCGGCCATGGAGAAGGCGCCCGCGGCCAGCCCCGCGAGCCCCGTGATGACGACGGTCCGGTGGGAGACGTCGCCGCCCGCCACACCGGTCATCAGCGCGAGGTTGGAGACGAGGCCGTCCATCGCGCCGAAGACGGCCGGGCGCAGCCACCCGCCGTTCACGTCCCGGTGGGTGTGGTTGTCGCGGTGCGCCTCGTGCAGCGCGGCCTCGGTCTCGATGATGGCCATGCGGGTGTCCCCCAGGTGCTCGTTCACTGCTTGTCTGGACTTCTTCTACTTTTGGACAACTGCGAACCTACGCCTGAAATTCCGCCCCCGCCAGCAAGGAAGGCCGTACTTACCTGCACGTTCACCCCTATTCGCTCATCCGTGCGGACCTGCGCACGAATGTCGACCGGGTGACTCTGCGGCGCGTGAGGCTCCGGTGGACCCCCACGGGGGGACACATCCGCAAAGGGGCTCCCGATCGGCCTGCGTCTGGCCTCTCGATCACCTGGGACCCCGTGACGGAGAGGGCCCGCCATGGCATCGATCGCCTGCGTTCCGCCGGTACCGGCGCCCGGGGACGCCACCGCTCTCCGCGAACGGGCACGCGGCGCCCTGCTCGGACTCGCGGTGGGGGACGCGCTGGGGGCACCGGCCGAGAACATGAAACCGTCCGAGATCCGCGCACGCTGGGGCCGCATCACGGGATACGTGGCCGAGCACCCGGCCGGCACCGACGACACCGAGTACGCGATCTTCTCGGGCCTGCTGCTGGCCCGGCACGGCTCGGCGCTCACGGTCGCCCACGTGGAGGCGGCCTGGCACCAGTGGATCGCGGACCGGGACGAGGGGCCGTTCCGGGGTGCGGGCTTCAGCGAACGGGGCACGCTGGAGAACCTGCGCCGGGGGCTCGCCGCCCCCATCTCCGCCCAGCACCGACACGCCTGGAGCGACGGCCTCGCCATGCGGGCGGCCCCCTTCGGGGTCTTCGCCGCGGGCCGCCCCGCGGAGGCGGCACGGCTGGTGGCGATCGACGGCTCGGTGAGCCACGACGGCGAGGGCATCTACGGCGGCCAGGCCGTCGCGGCGGGCGTCGCGGCGGCGATGGCGGGCGCCCCCACGATCGTCGTCGTCGCCTCCGCCCTCGCCGTGATCCCCGACGACTCCTGGACGGCCCGCTCGCTGCGCAGGGCGGTGGCCTGCGCACACCGCGGCGAACGCGCGGTCCGCTCGGCGGTCGTCATCGGCGGCTACCCGTGGACGGACCTGGCCCCCGAGGCCGTCGCCCTGGCCTTCGGCGCGTACGCGGCGGCCGACGGCGACTTCGAGGAGGCCGTCCTCACGGCGGTCAACATGGGCCGCGACGCCGACACGACGGCGGCGGTGGCGGGCGCCCTGGCCGGCGCCACGCGCGGCGCCGCCGCGATCCCACCCGCCTGGGCGGCGGCGATCGGCCCCGCGAAGGGCAGCTGCCTCCCCTCCATGCGCGGCCACCACGTCCTGGACGTAGCAGACCTACTGACCCCACCAGAGGAAACCCAATGACCCCCACCCCACCCTTCACCGCCCCAGAGGCGCGAGGAACCGCGCACCCAGCCCCCACTCACCTAGGGGCGCGGGGAACGGCGCACTCAACCCTCACCGACCCACACCCGACAAACCCACCTCCACCCCCGACCCACCCAGGGGCGCGGGGAACCGCGCACTCCGCCACAACGGCACCGCCCCTCTCAGGGGCGCGGGGAACGGCGCGACACACCACAACGGCGCCGCACCCGAAGCCCGCCCCCACACCCCCGCGCCGCATCGAAGGCCTCCTCCTCGGCCTGGCCGCAGGCGACGCCGCCGGCTGGCCCGCAGCCCGCCACAGAGCGACCCGCATGCCCGAATGGACAAGACGCCTCACCCGCGAACTGGACACCTTCGCCGAACAGAACGCGACCACCACCCTCCCCGTCCCCATCGCCCTCAACCAACCCCCGGAACCCCTCAGACTCGGCCCCTCGGACGACGCCGAGTGGGCGGCCTTCGCCGCGGAGGCGGTCCTACGCGCCGCGGACGCCGCCGCACTGGGCGACCTCAGCCGAGACCGCCGCATGCGCGCGGCCATCGACCTCTCCTGGAACGCCATCGCCAGCGAGGTCGCCGCCGCAGCGGACCGCGCCCCCGAGGTCGAGTCGGCCGTACTCCCCCTGCGGGCCCGCATCTCCGTGCGCGCGGGCCTCGGCAACCTCGCCACCGGCCTGCGCCCGCCCGCCTCGGGCCACGACAACCCCCACTACTTCGACGACGCGGCCTGCGTACGGGCCTGCGTCCTGGCGATCGCCCACGCCGGGGACCCCCGGTCCGCCGCGGAACTCGCCGAGTTCGACGCCCGCTACACCCAGGACGGCGACGGCGTGCACGGCGCCCGCGCGATGGCCGCGGCCGTCGCCCTCGCACTGAGCGGCGCCGACGTGGACGCCTGCGCGCAAGCGGCCCTCGCCGAACTCCCGGACGCCACGGAGATCGGCCGCAACGCCCGCCACGCCCTCGCCCTGGCCCGCGCCTCCGAGGCGGACGGGCACGGTGCCTTCGGCCTCGTCCCCCTCCTGGAACACCAGATCGTCGACCACGTCTACAGCTACGGCATCGCCGCCGCCGAGACCGTCCCAGTCGCCCTGGCCCTCGCCGTAGCCGCCCGCGGCCGGATCGCGGAGGCGGTGCCCGCGGCGGCGTGTCTGTCGCGGGTCGCGGACTCGGCCCCGGCCCTCGCCGGCGCGCTGACCGGCGCACTCGGCGGCGGCACGGCCATCCCCGCCGCCTGGCGCGACGCCTGCCGCACCCTCTCCGGCTGCACGCTGCCGCGCCTGACCGGCACGGACCTCATCGGACTCGCCGATCTGCTGGAAGCGACGGAACTGGCCCTCCCGGAGGGATGATTCGGGTCATGACACCCAAAACAGCCGAAACGAAACCGCGAACAGCGGCCCTCGACGAACGGATCACCGGAGCCCTCGTCGGAGCCGCCGTCGGCGACGCGCTCGGCGGCCCCGTGGAGGGCTACTCCCCCGAGCAGATCACCGAACGGCACGGCGGACGCGTCCACGGCGTCGTCGGCCCCTGGCACGGCGACGACTGGCGCACGGCCCGCCCCGTCGCCCCGTACCACAAGGGCGACGGACACGTCACCGACGACACCTTGATGACGCACGCGCTGGTACGGGTCTACGCGACGGTCCGCGACCACCTGGACGCGTACGCCGTCGCCGGACACCTGGTGCCCGACCTGATGACGACGCCCCGCTGGATCCCGGAACTCGAAGCGGACGCCCTGCCCCTCCAGCGCATCTTCCTCGCCGAGAAGTGGCTGGTGGCCCGCATCCACTACGGTCATGTGGACCCGCGCGAGGCCGGCACCGGCAACATCGTCAACTGCGGGGCCGCGATGTACATGGCCCCGGTCGGCCTGGTCAACGCGGCGAACCCGGCGGGCGCGTACGCCGAGGCCCTCGACATCGCGGGCGCCCACCAGTCGTCGTACGGGCGTGAGGCGGCCGGTGTCTTCGCGGCGGCCGTGTCGGCGGCCTGCACCCCGGGCGCGACCCCGGACTCGGTGGTCGAGGCCTGTCTCGCCGTGGCGAAGGACGGCACACGGGCCGCGATCGAGACGGTCTGCGACACGGCCACGCGGTACTCGGACTTCGAGTCGGCGCTGCGTCCGCTGCGCGAGGCGGTCGCCCCGTACGACACGGTCGGCCCGGACTACCGCACCCCCTCCCTCGGCGCGCGCCGCCCGTCCCGCATCCACTCCATCGAGGAACTCCCGGTGGCGCTGGCGATGTTGCTGGTCTCCGGCGGCGACTACCGGCACGCGGTACTGGGCTCGGTGAACTACGGCCGCGACTGCGACTCGATCGCCACGATGTCCGGCGCGCTCGCGGGCGCCCTGGGCGCGGAGATCCCGTCCGACTGGGCCAAGACGGTCGCGGAGGCCAGCCGCCTGGACCTCCAGGCGCCCGCGAGGACCCTCACCGAGGTGACCCAGGAGATCTTCACCCGGGACGTCACCCGCCGCCGCGCCCACGAGAAGGCGTACGCGGAGCTGTCATGACTCCTCCTCTGCGTCTGACGTGGGTCCAGCCGGAAGACCTCCTGGGCCACGAACTCCGCCAAGCCCAGGAGGACGGCCGACACCCCGCGGCCATCGCGGCCCGCTGGCACAGAGCGGGCGGCCCCCATTGCCCCCACAGAGCAGGCGCCTCCCCCCACCCGGCCTCCCCCTACCTACGAGCCCTGTCCCAAGACCTCCTGGACGAACTGTCAGACCTGCCGAGCACGTTGACCCACAAAGAGCCGACGGACTTCGCCCAGATCCAAGCTCTCTGCACGGCCGACCTCAGCCGAAAGCCGGGGAGCGTGGGGGCGCAGCCCCCACTTTCGGGAAGGGGCGGGTCCGGGGAAGGAACAGCCCTGCACGCAGCCTGGCTGGGCAGAGCCGCCGGCTGCCTCCTGGGCAAACCCGTGGAGAAACTCCCCCTGAAAGGCATCCGCCAACTCGCCGAGGCCACCGGCAACTGGCCCCTCACCACCTGGTTCACAGACCGCGGCCTGCCCCCCGACCTCAAAGCGGAGTACCCCTGGAACCGCCGCTCCGTCTCCACCTCCCTAGCCGAGAACATCGACGGCATGCCGGAGGACGACGACCTCAACTACCCCCTCCTGAACCTCCTCCTTCTCCAGCGCCACGGCAGGGACTTCACCACCACGGACGTGGCCCGCCTCTGGCTGGACGAACTCCCGGCGGGCCGTACGTTCACGGCGGAACGCGTCGCCTACCGCAACCTCCTCGACGGCATCGAACCCCCGCACACCGCCCGCCACCGCAACCCGTTCCGCGAGTGGATCGGCGCCCTGATCCGCGCGGACGTCCACGGCTGGACCAACCCCGGCGACCCCGGGGCCGCCGCGGAACAGGCGTACCGGGACGCCGTCCTCACCCACACCGCCAACGGCGTCTACGCGGCGATGTTCACGGCGGCCGTCATCGCGGAAGCGGCCACGGGCAGGAGCGACATCCACACCTGCCTCCGTACGGGCCTGACCGTCGTCCCGCCGGACTCCCGCCTGGCCCGAGCGATCCACCACGCCGTCCAACTGGCCGGGCAGCACCAGGACTTCGACCGAGTCGTCGACGACCTGCACGCCACCCACTCCGCCTACCACTGGGTGCACGCCGTCCCCAACACGGCCCTGCTCGCCGCCGCCCTCACCCACGCGGACGGCGACTTCACGGCCTCCATCTGCCGTGCGGTGTCGGGTGGTTGGGACACCGACTCGAACGGCGCGACGGCCGGTTCGATCGCGGGCCTGCTCGCGGGCGCCCCGGAAGCACTTCCGTCCCGCTGGACGACCCCCCTGAAGAACCGCCTGGCCACGACCATCGGCGACTTCGACGGAACAGGCTTCGACTCCCTCGCCGAACTGACCGCCCGCCTGGCCGCCCGCCCCAGCCCCCCGGAGGCCCCACACCCATGACGCCCACGCCCACCCCCGCGACCGCCCCCGTCTCCACCCCCCTCGAAGGCCTCCGTGTCCTCGACCTGGCGACCCTCTTCGCCGGCCCCCTCGCCGCCACGATGCTCGGCGACTTCGGCGCGGAGGTCGTCAAGGTCGAGCACCCCCGCAGACCGGACCCGTCCCGCGGCCACGGCCCGTCGAAGGACGGCATCGGCCTCTGGTGGAAACTCCTCGGCCGCAACAAACGCACGATGACCCTGGACCTCTCCACGTACGGCGGCCGTGACACGCTCCTGCGCCTCGCCGCCTCCGCCGACGTGATCATCGAGAACTTCCGGCCGGGCACCCTGGAGAAATGGGACCTCGGCTGGGAGGAGCTGTCGGCCGCGAACCCCCGCCTGGTCCTCGCCCGGGTCACCGGCTTCGGCCAGTTCGGCCCGTACTCCCGGCGCCCCGGTTTCGGCACGCTCGCCGAGGCGATGAGCGGGTTCGCCGCGATCACCGGTGAACCGGACGCCCCGCCGGTCCTGCCGCCCTTCGGCCTCGCCGACTCGATCGCGGGCCTGGCCACGGCGTACGCGGTGATGACGGCGCTGGCGGCCCGCGACCGCACGGGCCGCGGGCAGGTCGTGGACATGGCGATCATCGAGCCGATCCTCACGGTGCTGGGCCCGCAGCCGCTCTGGTACGACCAGTTGGGCCATGTCCAGGCCCGTACCGGCAACCGCTCGCAGAACAACGCGCCGCGCAACACCTACCGCACCGCCGACGGCACCTGGGTCGCCGTCTCGACGTCCGCCCAGTCGGTCGCCGAACGCGTGATGTGCCTGGTCGGCCGCCCCGAGCTGATCACCGAACCGTGGTTCGCCACGGGCGCGGACCGGGCCCGCCACACCGACGTCCTCGACGAGGCGGTCGGCACGTGGATCGCCCGGCACACCCGCGCCGACGTCATCGACGCCTTCGAGAAGGCGGAGGCGGCGGTCGCGCCCGTCCAGGACGTACGCGACGTCATGGAGGACCCGCAGTACGCGGCTCTCGACTCGATCACCACCGTCGACGATCCCGAACTGGGCCCGCTGCGTATGCAGAACGTCCTCTTCCGCCTCACCGACACCCCCGGCGGGATCCGCTGGGCCGGCCGCCCGCACGGCGCCGACACGGACGCGGTCCTCACCGAACTCGGCCTGACGGACGACGACATCACCAAACTCCGGGCGGAGGGCGCCCTGTGACCACCCAGGCCACTCAGGCCACTCAGGCCACTCAGGCCACTCAGGCCACTCAGCCCACACAACCCCCGCAGACCACGCAGACCACGCAGCCGATGAGGGAGGTGCCGCTGACCTGGCTGTACGTCCCCGGCGACCGCCCCGAGACGATGGCCAAGGCACTGGCCGCCGACGCCGACGTGGTCCTCGTCGACCTGGAGGACGCGGTCGCCCCCGACCGCAAGGAGTACGCCCGCGCCGCCACCGCCGACCTCCTGGCCGAGCCGCCCCCGGTCCCGGTCCACGTCCGCGTCAACGCCCTGGACGGCCCGGAGTTCGCGGCCGACCTCGCCGCCCTCCACGCCCTCGCCCCACTCGGAACCCTCGCGGGCCTGCGCCTGCCGAAGGTCTCCTCCCCCGCCCAGATCCTGCGTACGGCGGACCGCGCGCCGCACCTCCCCCTGTACGCCCTCCTGGAATCGGCCCTCGGCGTCGAACACGCCTACGCCATCGCCACCGCCCATCCCGCCCTGCGCGGCATCGCGCTCGGCGAGACCGACCTACGGGCCGACCTGGGCGTACGCGCCGACGCGGGCCTCGACTGGCCGCGCTCCCGAGTGGTCCTGGCCGCCCGCGCGGCGGGCCTCGCCCCACCGCCCCAGTCCGTCCACCCCGATGTACGCGACCTCGACGGCCTCGCCGCGTCCTGCGCCCACGGCCGTGCCCTGGGCTTCTTCGGCCGCGCGGCCATCCACCCCCGGCAGCTCCCGGTGATCGAGGCGGCCTATCTCCCGACGCCGCAGGAGATCGAGACGGCCGAGACGATCCTCGGTGCGGCGGCCGGCCGGCCCGGCGCCCAGGCCCTCCCCGACGGCCGCTTCATCGACCCGGCGGTGGTGGCGGGGGCGCACCGCACCCTGGCGCTGGCCCGCCGCACGTAGGGACCGCGGGTACGTGGAAGGGGGCGCCCCAGATCCTGGGGCGCCCCCTTCCACGTACCCGAAGTGGTCAGGCCTTCTTGGCCGACTCGGCCTCGCCCTTCACCTCTGCCTCGTCCTCCGTCTTGTCCTCCGCCTTGTCTTCTTCCTTGGCCTCCGCCTTCTGCTCGGCGGAGTCGGCACTCTCGGTGTCGTCCTCGGACTTCTTGTCCAGGTCCACCGCCGTGCCGTCCTCGTCCGTGCCGGCCTCGTCCGTGTCGTCGGGCGCGTTCGGCTCGACGACCTCCTCGCGGCCCGGCCTGCGTCGCGCCGACAGCACGATGTAGAGCACGGCGAGGACGAAGACGACGATCGAGGTCCAGCCGTTCAGACGCAGGCCCAGGAAGTGGTGGGCCTCGTCGACGCGCATGTACTCGATCCAGAAGCGGCCCACGCAGTACGCGGCGACGTACAGCGCGAAGGCGCGGCCGTGGCCGAGCTTGAAGCGGCGGTCGGCCCAGATGACGAGGACCGCGACACCGATGCACCACAGCGACTCGTACAGGAACGTCGGGTGGTAGTAGCCGGGCTCGCGGCCGTCCGTCACGGACGTGATGTGCAGCGCCCAGGGCAGATCGGTCTCGCGCCCGTACAGCTCCTGGTTGAACCAGTTGCCCCAGCGGCCGATGGCCTGCGCGAGGGCGATGCCGGGGGCGAGGGCGTCGGCCCAGGCGGGCAGCGGGATGCCGCGGCGGCGGCAGCCGATCCAGGCACCGACCGCGCCGAGCGCGATGGCCCCCCAGATGCCGAGGCCGCCCTCCCAGATCTTGAAGGCGTCGACCCAGTCCTGACCGTCGCTGAAGTACAGCTGGTAGTCGGTGATGACGTGGTAGAGCCGCCCGCCGACGAGGCCGAAGGGCACGGCCCACACGGCGATGTCGGCCACGGTGCCTGGCCGGCCCCCGCGCGCGACCCAGCGCCTGTTGCCGAGCCAGACGGCTACGAAGACGCCGATGATGATGCAGAACGCGTAGCCACGCAGCGGAATGGGGCCGAGGTGCAGCACACCGCGCGAGGGGCTGGGGATATAGGCAAGTTCCATGGCGGAGTCGACGCTACCCTGCCGGGCGGCACGTACGGCAACCCGCCCGGGCTACGGGTCCATAACGAGACGGGGCGAGGCCGCCGGGGCCCGGCCGGGGGGGGGCACACCCGGCCGGGCCGCCCGCCGGGCTCACGCCTTGTCGGCCTGCTGCACCAGCTGCTTCAGCTTGGCCGGGGTCATCGTCTGGTCCTGGTAGATGTTCTTCCCGTTCAGCAGGACCGTCGGGGTGCCGCTGAAGCCGCCGCCCTGGAAGGCCTGGTGGGACTTGGCGACCCAGCTGTCGTGCGTGCCGTCCTCGACGCACTTCTTGAACGTGTCGGTGGTGAGTCCGTCCACCTTGCCGGCCAGCTCGATCAGCTTGCTGTTCTTCGCGTACGCGTCGTCCGTCTCGGCGGGCTGGTTCTCGAACAGCACGTCGTGGTACGCGGGGAACTTCCCGGCGTCCTGGGCGCACGCGGCGGCGTTGGCGGCGCGCAGGGAGCCGCTGCCTCGCATGTTCCCGTCGATCAGGGTCGCCAGGTGGTACTCGACCTTGAGCTGTCCGGATTCCGTCAGCTCATGGACCGTCGAGCGGTAGGCGTCCTCGAAGCTCTTGCAGGCCGGGCAGCGGAAGTCCTCCCACACGGTGAGGGTCGACTTCGCGCTCTCCTTGCCGACGGGGATGGCGAGGCTGTCGTCGCCGTTCGCCCCTGAGGGAGCCGTCAGCGGGCCCGCCTCGGAGTCCGCCTTGTCGCCGCCCGAGTTCGCAGCCAGGACGCCGATCACCCCGGCCAGGGCCAGGACGCAGACGATCGCTCCGCCCACGACCAGGACCCGGCGGCGCTTCTCCGTCTTCTTGTGCTTGTCTCGCTCTTCCGCCAGCCGCTCGCGGGCGGTGCGCTTTCCCTCACGGTTCTTCTCGCTCACATCCCGCAGAACGAACCGGGGAGGCGCACCGCGCCTCCCCGGCCCCAGGTCCACCCGTTCGAGTGAGTGAACCGTTCATCACTCCATCATTCCGCGCTACACCGTGCCGCGCACACCCTGGGCGAGGTCGGCGGCGAGCGCGCGTACGGCGTCCAGGCCCGCGGCCTCGTCGGGGGCGTCCAGCATCAGCTTCACGAAGGCCGAGCCGACGATGACGCCGTCGGCGAAGCCCGCGACCTCCGCCGCCTGTACGGCGTTCGAGACGCCGAGGCCGACACAGACCGGGAGGTCGGTGGTGGCCTTGGTGCGCCGGACGAGGTCCTGCGCCTGGGCGCCCACGGACGCGCGGGTACCGGTGACACCCATCAGCGAGGCCGCGTACACGAAGCCGGAGCCGGCCGCGGTGATGTCGGCGAGGCGGGCGTCCTTGCTGCTGGGCGCGACGACGAAGACGGTCGCGAGGCCGTGCTTCTCCGCGTGCTCCCTCCACAGCGCCGACTCCTGGACGGGCAGGTCGGGCAGGATGCACCCGGCGCCGCCCGCCTCGGCCAGCTCGGTGGTGAAGCGCTCCACGCCGTAGCGGTCGATGGGGTTCCAGTACGTCATCACGAGGACGGGCTTGCCGGTCGCCTCGTACGCCTCGCGGACCGTGCGCATCACATCGGCGATCTTGACTCCGCCGCGCAGGGCGATGTCGTCGGCGGTCTGGATGACGGGGCCGTCCAGGACGGGGTCGCTGTGCGGCAGCCCGACCTCGACGACGTCCGCGCCGCCGTCGAAGACGGCCTTGATCGCCGCGATGCCGCCGTCCACGGTCGGGAATCCGGCCGGCAGGTACGCGATCAGCGCGGACCGGCCCTCCACCTTCGCCCCGGCGAGGGTGTCACTCAACAGCTGTACGTTGCCGCTCACTTGGCGTCCCCCTCGATCTCGGCGGTGCCGCTGCCGGCGTCCGCCTCGACGACGGCGTCGGCGCCCTCGTCGTACAGGCCGAAGTACCGCGCGGCCGTGTCCATGTCCTTGTCGCCGCGGCCGGAGAGGTTGACGACGATCAGTCCGTCCGGGCCGAGTTCCCGGCCGACCTCCAGGGCTCCGGCGAGCGCGTGGGCGCTCTCGATGGCCGGAATGATGCCCTCGGTGCGGGAGAGCAGACGCAGGGCCTGCATGGCCGCGTCGTCGGTGACGGCCCGGTACTCGCCCCGGCCGCTGTCCTTGAGGTAGGCGTGCTCGGGGCCGATGCCCGGGTAGTCGAGTCCGGCCGAGATCGAGTAGGGCTCGGTGATCTGACCCTCCTCGTCCTGGAGGACGTAACTGCGGGAGCCGTGCAGGATGCCCGGCTCGCCCGCCGTCAGGGTGGCGGCGTGCTCGCCGGTCTCGATGCCGTGTCCGGCGGGCTCGCAGCCGATGAGGCGTACGTCCGCGTCCGGGATGAAGGCGTGGAAGAGGCCGATGGCGTTCGAGCCGCCGCCGACGCAGGCGATCGCCGCGTCGGGCAGGCGGCCCGCGCGCTCCAGGATCTGCCGCCGGGCCTCGACGCCGATGACGCGGTGGAAGTCGCGGACCATCGCCGGGAACGGGTGGGGCCCGGCGACCGTGCCGAACAGGTAGTGCGTGCGGTCGACGTTGGCGACCCAGTCGCGGAAGGCCTCGTTGATGGCGTCCTTCAGCGTGCGGCTGCCGGACTTGACCGCGATGACCTCGGCGCCGAGCATGCGCATCCGGGCCACGTTCAGCGCCTGGCGTTCGGTGTCGATCTCGCCCATGTAGATGGTGCATTCGAGGCCGAACAGCGCGCAGGCGGTGGCCGTGGCGACGCCGTGCTGGCCGGCGCCGGTCTCGGCGATGACGCGGGTCTTGCCCATGCGCTTGGTGAGCAGGGCCTGGCCGAGCACGTTGTTGATCTTGTGGGAGCCGGTGTGGTTGAGGTCTTCCCTCTTCAGGAAGACACGGGCGCCCCCGGCGTGCTCGGCGAACCGCTCGACCTCGGTGAGGGAGCTGGGCCGGCCGGTGTAGTGGACGAGCAGGTCGTCCAGTTCCCGGGCGAACTCGGGGTCGGACTTGGCCTTGTCGTACTCGACGGCGACCTCGTCCACGGCGGCGACCAGCGCCTCCGGGATGAACTTGCCGCCGAACGCGCCGAAGTAGCCCTCGGCGCTGGGGATGTGACCCTCGGGGTCGGGAATGAAGAACTCGCTGGACATGCGGTTACCTCGCAGGGGCGTGGGCCCCGGTCAACAGGTCGGATGACGGTCACGGATGCGCCGTACGCCGCTCTCCACCGCGACGGCGGAAGCCCACACGACGGCGGGAAGCCCGCGCGGGCGGCGGACGCCCTCGCGACGGCGGGAAGCCCGCACGGTGGTGATCGGCGGTGCCGGACCGGGCCGTACCCCGTCAGGAAACGGGGCGGGGCCCACCGGCGGCGGTGGCGTCGATGTGGGCGGCGCTCGCACGCCGACGCCATCGCATGCCGTTCACCTGGCCCGGCTCGTCGCCGATGACGTACCGCACCCGGCGGCCGTGCACGCGCCGCGCGGGCGCCCGGCAGCCGCGCGGACGGCAGCCGCGGGCGAGCCGGGCGTAGGGCCCGGGAGCCGCCGAGATCCCCGCGGCGACGGACCGGACACACGCCGGACCACCGTCGGGGCGGGAGCCCGGACGGGTGGTGGCGGCGGGGGTCCGGCCGTCGCTCATCGGGAGAGGTCAGCCCCGTCCGTGCCGCAGCGCGGGGTGCGCGCCCGCGGCGACCAGGTCGGAGACCGCGGTCTTCGGGTCCCGGCCGGTCACCAGCGACTCGCCGACGAGTACGGCGTCGGCGCCCGCGTTGGCGTAGGCGATGAGGTCGTGCGGGCCGCGGACACCGGACTCGGCGATCTTCACGATGTGCGCGGGGATCTCGGGTGCGATGCGCTCGAAGGTGCCGCGGTCGACCTTGAGGTCCTTGAGGTTGCGCGCGTTGACGCCGATGACCTTCGCCCCGGCCTCCACGGCCCGGTCGATCTCGTCCTCGTCGTGCACCTCGACGAGCGGGGTGAGTCCGATGGACTCGGCGCGCTCGATGAGGGACTCCAGGGCGGGCTGGTCGAGGGCGGCCACGATGAGCAGCGCGAGGTCGGCCCCGTACGCCCGGGCCTCCCACAGCTGGTATGACGTGACGATGAAGTCCTTGCGCAGCACCGGGATGTCGACCCGGGCCCGGACGGCCTCCAGGTCGGCGAGCGAGCCGCCGAAGCGGCGCTGTTCGGTGAGCACGGAGATGACGGCCGCGCCGCCCGCCTCGTAGTCCGCGGCGAGGGCCGCGGGGTCGGCGATCGCGGCGAGGGCGCCCTTGGACGGGCTGGAGCGCTTGACCTCGCAGATGACCTTGACGCCGTCGCCGCGCAGGGCCGCGACACCGTCCTTGGCGGGCTGAGCCTTCGCGGCGCGCTCCTTGAGCTCGTCGAGGCTGACGCGCGCCTGCCGTTCCGCGAGGTCGGCACGGACTCCGTCGATGATCTCGTCGAGCACACTCACGCGAGCGGCCCCCTTCCGTGACGGTGAACGGTTGTAGCGGTTCATGCGGTGCGAGCGGTTCTGCGTCGACCGGGGTTTCGTCGCATCGGGCGAAACCGGTGGTCACTGCGATGGTATCCGGAGGAGGGCTTGGGCCTCACATCCGGTTGACGCCGGTCCCACTACCTGGACGTTCCCTGATTGATCAAGGGTGCAGCCAGCCACCGAACGGCAGGTTCCGGACAACGGTGAAGACCAGCAACAACGCGCCCAGGGCCCACAGCAGGGGCGCCCCGGGATCGACGCGCGTCGGGCGGCCCCGGACCGTGCGGACCACCCAGACGGTCCACAGCACGGCGAAGACCAGATAGCCGATCACGGCGGGCGCGTTGGCCCCGAGGGCCGTTCCGAGGTCCCCGTGCACGACGGCGTGGGCGCTGCGCAGCCCTCCGCAGCCGGGGCAGTACAGGCCCGTGTACCGGAACAGTGGGCAGGCCGGGTAGTGGCCGGGTTCGTTCGGATCGACGGTTCCCACGTACGCGAAGGCCGCGGCGACGGCCAGGAGGATCCCGCCGGGTACGGCGAGCCGTCGTACCGCGGCTCCGGAGCCGGCAGCGGGCGTCGCCCTGTGGGATTCGGCGTTCACGCGTCGTATTGTGCCGCGCTCGGGCGGACGGCGCACACGGCCGGAGGCGGTCCCGGCGCTCGAAGAGCCGGACCCGCCTCCTGAGCGGCCCGCCGGGGTCAGCTCTCGGCCGACGCGACCTGGTGGGTCGGGTGCGAGTTCTTCGGCTGGCCGAGGCCCGCCGCGCGCATGGCCATGCCGACCACGCCGCCGAGGACGACGATGACCATGCCGGCCCAGAAGCCCAGCGGGCTGGCCAGCACCATGAAGGCACCGGAGACGCAGAAACCGATGAAGGCGATGATGACACCGGTCCAGGCGGCCGGGGTGTGGCCGTGGCTGCTGCCCGCCATGACGTTGCTCCTCGTTGCTGTACGTGTATGAGCCGGACGCTCCCCCCCATTGTCCCGCACCGCCACACCCACGTTCCCACTGGGGTTCACGGACGACCACACCCCTTCAAGGGCGCCCCAGGGGCGCGGGGAACGGCGCAATCTTTTGTCTTTGCTTTTCGGGGGCGCGGGGAACGGCGCAGTCTTTGACCTTTGCCTTCAGGGGCGCGGGGAACGGCGCAATCTCACGCCCCGGTAGGGTCCTCGCCCCGGTCGAGCGCCTTCCAGATCTCCTCCGGCCGGTCGGGGTCGACCACCGCACGGACCCGCCGAGGCCGAGGCGTCCCGTCCCGCTCGTACCGCCCCGACATGGTCGGCCACGACCGCCCGTACCGCAGCGCCAGAAGCCCCGCGAGCAGCAGCAGCAGACCGCCCACCGCGGCCACGTACGGCCACCCGGTGTGCGTCATCGTGCCCACGGTCGCGGCGGTGTCCCCGGTGGCCGCGGCGGCCTTCTCGTCCAGCGCGGAGCTGTCGGAGAGGCCGAGGAGCGCCGAGGCGATCGTGCCCGCCCCGGAGAGCGCGAGGAGTCCGGCGACCAGGAAGCGCCCGGCCCGGCGGACGGCGAAGACGGCGACGAGGGAGGCGAGTCCCACGATGGCCAGCGAGGCGGGGACGCCCGTGACGTCACTGCCGGAGGCGCTCAGCGGGAAGTCGCCACCGGCCACGGTCGCCGTGCCGCCCGACCAGCCGCGCCGGGTGGCGAGCAGCACGAGGGCCGCGCCGAGCGCGCCGGACAACAGGGCGACGGCGAGGCTTCGGCGGCCGGCCCGGGCGGGCCCAGGGGCTTCGGATCGGGGGTGCGGTACAGCAGTCACGTACCCCACTATCGCCTGAACTCCGGGCGAACCGTCACCCGGGGACACGTGAGCCACGTCGCACTGCCCGCGAATGTCTCCTTGTCGACCTCGTCACGCGTGCCGTCTCGTGCCCTCTCGTGCCCGTCGGGCGGACGCCCGTCAGGAGAGCCGGTTGGCCGTGTGGACCGCGCGCAGGACCGCCGCCGCCTTGTTGCGACACTCGGTGTCCTCGGCGACGGGGTCCGAGTCGGCGACGACCCCGGCGCCCGCCTGCACGTACGCCGTGCCGTCCCGCAGCAGGGCCGTACGGATGGCGATGGCGGTGTCGGAGTCGCCCGCGAAGTCGAGGTAGCCGACGCAGCCGCCGTACAGACCGCGCCGCGAGGGCTCCAGTTCGTCGATGATCTGCATCGCGCGGGGCTTGGGGGCGCCGGAGAGCGTGCCGGCGGGGAAGCAGGCGGTCAGTACGTCGAAGGCCGTGCGCCCCTCGGCGACCTTGCCGGTGACGGTCGACACGATGTGCATGACGTGCGAGTAGCGCTCGATGGACATGAAGTCGACGACCTCCACGGAGCCGGGCTCGCAGACCCGTCCCAGGTCGTTGCGGCCCAGGTCGACGAGCATCAGGTGCTCGGCGCGCTCCTTGGGGTCGGAGATCAGTTCGTCGGCGTACGCCTGGTCCTCCTGGACGGTGGCGCCGCGCGGCCGGGTGCCCGCGATGGGGTGGACCATCGCCTGTCCGTCCTCGACCTTGACCAGGGCCTCCGGGGAGGAACCCACGACGTCGAAGCCGTCGAAGCGGAAGAGGTACATGTACGGGGAGGGGTTGGTCGCCCGCAGGACCCGGTAGACGTCCAGCGCGCTCGCCGTGCACGCCGTCTCGAAACGCTGGGAGGGGACGACCTGGAAGGCCTCGCCGGCCCGGATGCGCTCCTTGATGTCGTCGACGGCGACCTGGTAGTCGGGGCCGCCCCACAGCGCGGTGTACTCGGGGAGTTCGGACGGCGGGAGTGCGGCCGGGGGCTGCGAGACGGGCCGTGAGAGGTCCGCCTCCATGGCGTCGAGGCGGGCCACGGCGTCGTGGTAGGCCTCGTCGACGCCCGTGTCGAGGTCGTTGTGGTTGATCGCGTTGGCGATCAGCAGGACCGAGCCGTCCCAGTGGTCCAGGACCGCGAGGTCGCTGGTGAGCAGCATGGTCAGCTCGGGCAGCTTCAGGTCGTCGCGTTCGCCGGGGCCGATCTTCTCCAGGCGGCGCACGATGTCGTAGCCGAGGTAGCCGACCATGCCGCCCGTGAACGGCGGGAGCGCCTGGCCGTGGGCGAGGTCGTGCGGGGTGTGCAGGGTCTCGATGGTGGCGCGCAGGGCCGCGAGGGGGTCGCCGTCGGCCGGGACCCCGACGGGCGGGGTGCCCAGCCAGTGCGCCTGTCCGTCGCGCTCGGTGAGGGTGGCGGCCGAGCGGACCCCCACGAAGGAGTAGCGGGACCACGTGCGGCCGTTCTCCGCGGATTCCAGGAGGAAGGTGCCGGGGCGTTCGTCGGCGAGCTTGCGGTAGAGCGCGACGGGCGTGTCGCCGTCCGCGAGGAGCTTGCGGCTGACGGGGATGACACGCCGGTCGGTGGCCAGCTTGCGGAAGGTGTCGAGGTCCATGGCGGCTGACCTTACTGATCCACGGCCGGTACGCCGGAACCGGCGTCTCCGGACTCCCCGCCGTCTCCGGACTCCCCGACGCCCCCGGCGTCCTTGAGGAGCACGTCGGCGTCGAAGCAGGTGCGGTCGCCGGTGTGGCAGGCGGCGCCCACCTGGTCGACCTTGACCAGCAGGGTGTCGGCGTCGCAGTCGAGGGCGACGGACCTGACCCACTGGAAGTGCCCGGAGGTGTCGCCCTTGACCCAGTACTCCCGGCGGCTGCGCGACCAGTAGGTGCACCGGCCGGTCGTCAGCGTGCGATGCAGCGCCTCGTCGTCCATCCAGCCGAGCATCAGCACCTCACCGGTGTCGTACTGCTGGGCGATGGCGGGTACGAGCCCGTCGGCGCTGCGCCTGAGGCGTGCGGCGATCTCGGGGTCCAGGCCGCTGGGCCTGCTGGGCGTGGGCGTGCTGGTCATGCCGACCATTGTGCCGCGCCGGCCGTACGTACCCGGACGGCGTCCACTGGATGAGAGGCGCGGTGGGGCGGAAACCCGTCAACGGGATATCGGTGGCCCGCAGAAGTGGGCGGACCGCCGGGGCGGTCGTAGGCTGGCAGACATGTCGACCCATGCGAAGCGTGAACGACTCCTCCTCGCCGATCTGTTGGAGGCGGAGGGACCGGACGCCCCCACTCTGTGCGAGGGCTGGAACACCCGCGATCTCGCCGCCCATGTCGTGGTGCGCGAGCGCCGCCCGGACGCCGCCGGCGGTCTCCTGATCAAGCAGCTCGCGTCTCGGCTCGACCGGGTGATGGCGGAGTTCGCCGAGAAGCCGTACGAGGAGCTGATCCAGCTGATCCGTACGGGGCCGCCGCGTTTCTCGCCGTTCTCCCTGAAGCAGATCGACGAGGCGTCGAACGCGATCGAGTTCTACGTCCACACCGAGGACGTACGCCGTGCCCGGCCCGACTGGGTTCCCCGGGTGCTCGACCCGGTCTTCCAGGACGCCCTGTGGTCCCGTCTCGAACGCGCGGCCCGTCTGATGGGCCGGGGCGCGCCCACGGGTCTGGTCCTGCGGCGCCCGGACGGGCAGACGGTCGTCGCGCACAAGGGCACCCCCGTCGTCACGGTCACCGGTGAGCCCTCCGAGCTGGTCCTCTTCGCCCACGGCCGCCAGGGCGTGGCCGATGTGGAGGTCGACGGCGACAAGGACGCGATCGTCAAGCTCCAGGAGACGAAGCAACTGGGTCTGTAGGCCGGTCATGGCCACCCGCGCTCCGCACGGGCGCGGGTGGCCGCACAGGTGGCGGCCTCACCGCGGGAGTTCCGCGCGCCGCAACGCCCCGGAGCCGAGCCCCGCCAGCCCGCCGAGCGCGCACACGCCCGCGCCGGCGGCGAAGACCGGGCCGGTCCCCCAGAGCGCGATCGCCGCGCCGGTCAGCGGGAACGTGAGCGGGGCGAGCCCGAGGCTGAAGAGGCTCGCCACGGAGGTCACCCGTCCGACGAACGCGGGATCCGACTCGGTCTGTATCAGCGCCCCGCACAACGCCCCGCTCAGCCCGGCGAGCAGGCCGACGGCGAGCGCCACGCCGACGGCCGCGGCGAGCGTCGGCACGTACGCGACCGCCCCGACGGCGACGGCTCCGACGGCGATCGTCACGGACAGCACCAGCCCCGCGCGCGGCACCCGCCCCCGCACGGTCAGCAGCAGGGACATCGCGCCCGCCCCGGTGCCGAAACCCGCCAGCACCCAGCCCATCCCCGAGGCGCCCCAGCCGCGTTCGTCCGCGAGCAGGGCCAGTCCGACGTTCAGCGGTCCGACGAAACCCAGGTCGCTCAGCGCGATGACCAGCATGAGCCGGGCGAGGACGGGGTTGCGCCGGATGTGGTTCAGGCCGTCCCGCAGTTCCCGCGCGGCGGTGGGCCGGGCGGCCCGCTCCCGTCCGGCGGCCGCCTCCCGCGGCAGGCGTCCGATCCGGACGGCCGCCAGCAGCGGCAGCGCCACCGCGAAGAAGAGCGCCGCCGCGCCGAAGGCCGCCGCGGCGCCGCCGAGGGCCACTCCGAGGCCGCCGAGCGGGGCGCCCAGGACGCCCGCGAGCCGGTTCGCCATGCCGCGCATGCCCTGCACCCTGGCCAGTTGGCCGCGGGTGGTGATCCGGGCAGGCAGCGCGCCGAGCGCGGGCATGAGCGCGGCGTCGACCACGCCGAAGAGCAGGGCGAGCACCCCGAGCAGCCACAGTCCGGGGCTGCTCACCAGCAGCACGACGGCGACGGCGGCCACCACCGCGCACCGCACGCCGTTGCCGGTGATCAGCACGCGACGCGGGCCGAAGCGGTCGGCGATCACTCCCCCGCCCAGCATGAGCAGGGCACGCGGCACGGCGCTCGCGGCCATCACGAGCCCGGCCTGCGAGGGCGTACCGGACTGCACGGCGGCCCAGGACAGCGCCACGTAGTAGACGTTGTCGCCGATCGCCGAGGAGGTGTACGCGCCGAGCCAGCGCAGGACGTCGGGGTCGCGGTGGGCGGGGCGCTCCCCGGCCGGCGGGGCACCTGCGGAGATCGCGGGCGTGACGGTCACAGCGACGGCCTCTCAGGTGCGAAGTCTCAGGAACGAGGTCTCAGGAACGAGGTCTCAGGTGCGGAACGGGAAGGCGAGCGCGTGCAGCGCGACGTTCTCGCGCCCCTCGGTCTCGCCGGCGGCCTCGGCGGCACGCCCCTTCTCGTCGTACTTCTTCGCGAGGGCCAGCAACTCCGCGCTCAGCTCGGCCAGTTCGGCGGCGGTCAGCCGTAGCAGCGACTCGTTGTCGGGGGCGGCGGAGTTCCACTCGGGGCCCCAGGTGAGGCGTTCGTCGAGGTAGCGGCGGTACATGTCGGACCGCTGCTGGTGGAAGAGCCGGGTGGCGGCGAGGTGCGCGGCGGCCCGCTCGGGTGCGTACCGGAAGTCCTGGTCCCGGATGCTCACGCCCTGCGTGGCGGGCTGCCACCAGCGCTCACGGCCGTCGCCGCTGCGCCCCTCGGCCGCCTCGATCAGCCCGTGCTCGGCGAGTTTGCGCAGGTGGTAGCTGACCAGGGAGACCGCTTCGTCGACCTGCTCGGCGAGCTGGGAGGCGGTGGCGGTGCGGGCGACGCACAAGCCCCGGTAGAGCTGCATCCGCAGGGGGTGGGCCAGGGCCTTGAGGGTGCCGAGGTCCGTGATCGGTTGGTTCTCCGTGCCGCTCATGGCACCGACCGTAGATACAGAAGAAAAGTTGCGCAATAAAAACTGCGCAACTTTTCTTTCTCATCTCCCCGCTCCGGACAGACGAGAGCCCCGGCCGCGTCCAGCGGCCGGGGCTCTCGTCGACACGACGTCAGGGGGACGTCACCGCACAGGGTGCCCGGCCTCCCGCAGCGTCTGCTTCACCTGGCCGATCCGCAGATCGCCGAAGTGGAAGACGGAGGCGGCCAGCACGGCGTCCGCGCCCGCGGTGACGGCCGGCGCGAAGTCGTCCAGCCGCCCCGCGCCGCCCGAGGCGATGACCGGCACCGTGACGTGCTTGCGCACGGCCCCGATCATCTCCAGGTCGTAGCCGTCCTTCGTGCCGTCGGCGTCCATCGAGTTGAGCAGGATCTCGCCCGCGCCCAGTTCGGCGGCCCGGTGCGCCCACTCGACGGCGTCGATGCCGGTGCCCTCGCGGCCGCCGTGGGTGGTGACCTCGAAGGTCCCGGCGGCCGTCCTGCGCGCGTCCACCGACAGGACGAGGACCTGCCGGCCGAAGCGCTCCGCGATCTCGCGGATCAGGTCGGGGCGGGCGATGGCGGCCGTGTTGACGCCGACCTTGTCCGCGCCCGCCCGCAGCAGCTTGTCGACGTCCTCGGCGGTGCGCACGCCGCCGCCCACCGTGAGCGGGATGAACACCTGCTCGGCGGTGCGGCGCACCACGTCGTAGGTGGTCTCGCGGTTGCCGGAGGACGCGGTGATGTCCAGGAACGTCAGCTCGTCGGCGCCCTCGGCGTCGTACACCTTGGCCATCTCGACGGGGTCGCCCGCGTCGCGCAGGTTCTGGAAGTTGACGCCCTTGACGACCCGGCCGTTGTCGACGTCCAGGCAGGGGATCACTCGTACGGCGAGGGTCATGAGGCGGACTCCTCCCGAGGCCCCGGCGCCGCCTCCCGGTACGCCTCCACCTCGACCTCGACGACCAGGCCGGGGTCCACGAAACCGGAGACGATGATCATCGAGGCGGCCGGCCGGACCACGTCGAAGAACTCCTTGTGGGCGCGGCCGATGTCCTCCACGTCCCGGGCGTGTGTGAGGTACATCCGCGTACGGACGACGTGCTCGCGGCCGAGGCCGAGCTGCTCCAGGGCGGCGAGGGCGACCTTGAAGGAGTTGACGGCCTGCTCGTACGGGTCTCCCCCGGCGATCTGGCCGTCCACCACGGAGGTGCAGCCGGAGACCAGCACGAGGCCGTTCGGCAGTTCCACCGCGCGGGAGTAACCGAATGCCTCCTCCCAGGGGGCGCCGGTCGTGACGCGTCGCACGGCGCTCATCCGGCCACCGCCGCGAGCGCCTCTTCCAGGGTGAACGCCTTGGCGTACAGGGCCTTTCCGACGATCGCGCCCTCGACCCCGAGGGACACGAGGTCGGCGAGGGCGCGGAGGTCGTCCAGCGAGGAGACGCCCCCGGAAGCGACGACGGGACGGTCGGTGGCCGCGCAGACGTTCTTCAGGAGCTCCAGGTTCGGGCCCTGGAGAGTGCCGTCCTTGGCGATGTCGGTGACGACGTACCGCGCGCAGCCCTCCTTGTCGAGGCGCGCCAGCGTCTCGTAGAGGTCGCCGCCGTCGCGGGTCCAGCCGCGGCCGCGCAGGGTGGTGCCGCGTACGTCGAGGCCGACCGCGATCTTGTCGCCGTGCTCGGCGATGACCTTGGCGACCCACTCGGGGGTCTCCAGGGCGGCGGTGCCGAGGTTCACGCGGGTGCAGCCGGTGGCGAGGGCGGCGGCGAGCGTGTCGTCGTCGCGGATGCCGCCGGACAGCTCCACCTTGATGTCCATGGCGCGGGCGACCTCGGCGATCAGCTCCCGGTTGTCGCCCGTGCCGAACGCGGCGTCCAGGTCCACCAGGTGCAGCCACTCGGCGCCGGACCGCTGCCAGGCGAGGGCGGCCTCCAGCGGGGAACCGTACGACGTCTCCGTGCCGGACTCGCCGTGCACGAGCCGGACGGCCTGGCCGTCACGGACGTCGACGGCGGGGAGGAGTTCGAGCTTGGCCATGGTCTACAGGGTTCCGATCCAGTTGGTGAGCAGCTGGGCTCCGGCGTCGCCGGACTTCTCGGGGTGGAACTGGGTGGCCCACAGGGCGCCGTTCTCGACGGCCGCCACGAAGGGCTTGCCGTGCGTGGACCAGGTGACGAGCGGTGAGCGCATCGCCGGGTTCGCGGTCTCCAGGGACCAGTCGTGGACGGCGTACGAGTGCACGAAGTAGAAGCGCGCGTCGGCGTCGAGGCCGGCGAAGAGCTTCGTGCCGGCCGGGGACTCGACGGTGTTCCAGCCCATGTGGGGCACGATGTCGGCCTGCAGCGGCTCGACCGATCCCGGCCACTCGTCGAGGCCCTCGGTCTCGACGCCGTGTTCGATGCCGCGTTCGAAGAGGATCTGCATGCCGACGCAGATACCGAGGACCGGGCGGCCGCCGGCGAGGCGGCGGCCGACGATCCAGTCGCCGCGCGCGTCCCGCAGGCCCTTCATACAGGCGGCGAAGGCGCCGACGCCCGGGACCAGCAGGCCGTCCGCGGCCATGGCCTTGTCGTAGTCGCGGGTGATCTCGACCTCGGCGCCCGCGCGCGCGAGGGCGCGTTCGGCGGACCTGACGTTGCCGAAGCCGTAGTCAAAGACGACCACTCGCTTGGAAGGGGTACTCAATTCCACACCTCCAGGCGGACGACACCGGCCACGAGGCACATGGCCGCGCCGATGGACAGCAGGATGATGAGGCTCTTGGGCATCTGCTGCTTGACGAAGGAGTACACGCCGCCGAGCAGGAAGAGCCCGACGACGATCAGGACGGTGGAGAGGCCGCTCATGGCTTACAGCGCGCCCTTCGTGGAGGGAAGGATGCCCGCCGCGCGCGGGTCGCGCTCGGAGGCGTAGCGCAGGGCCCGGGCGAGGGCCTTGAACTGGCACTCCACGATGTGGTGGGCGTTGCGCCCGTACGGCACGTGCACGTGCAGGGCGATCTGCGCCTGGGCGACGAAGGACTCCAGGATGTGCCGGGTCATCGTCGTGTCGTACTCGCCGATCATCGGCGCCATCTTCTCGGGCTCGGTGTGCACGAGGTAGGGGCGGCCCGAGAGGTCCACGGTGACCTGGGCGAGCGACTCGTCCAGCGGGACGGTGCAGTTGCCGAAGCGGTAGATGCCGACCTTGTCGCCGAGTGCCTGCTTGAAGGCGCCGCCGAGGGCGAGGGCGGTGTCCTCGATGGTGTGGTGCGAGTCGATGTGCAGGTCGCCCTCGGTCTTGACGGTCAGGTCGAACAGACCGTGCCGGCCGAGCTGGTCGAGCATGTGGTCGTAGAAGCCGACGCCTGTCGACACATCGACCTTTCCGCTGCCGTCGAGATCGATCTCGACGACGACGGAGGTCTCCTTGGTGTTCCGTTCGACACGGCCTACGCGGCTCATGCGCTCTGCTCCTTCGGGTCCTTCGGGCGGGGTGTGGGGGTGGCTCCCACGGATTTCGGCGGCTCACGCCGTAGGTCGCGCGACAGCTCACGGACCGCGTCGAGGAACGCGTCGTTCTCGGCGGGGGTGCCGGCGGTGACCCGCAGCCACCCCGGTACGCCGTTGTCCCGGACCAGGACGCCCCGGTCGAGGATCCGTTGCCAGGCCTCGTGCGATCCGCTCGCGCCGTCGAACCGGCCGAACTGGACGAAGTTGGCGTCGGACTCGGTCACCTCGAAACCCAGCGCGCGCAGTTCGGCCACCAGCCGGTCACGCTCGGTCTTCAACTGCTCGACGTATCCGAGCAGGGTGTCGGTGTGCTCCAGGGCGGCCAGCGCGGTCGCCTGGGTGACGGCCGACAGGTGGTACGGCAGCCGTACGAGCTGGACGGCGTCCACGACGGCCGGGTGGGCGGCGAGGTAGCCGAGGCGCAGCCCGGCCGCGCCGAACGCCTTGGACATGGTGCGCGATACGACGAGATTCGGCCGATCTTCGAGCAGCGGGAGCAGTGACTCACCGTGACTGAACTCGACGTACGCCTCGTCGACGATGACCATCGCGCCGGCGGTCCCGGCCCTGGCCGCCTGCGCCGCCTCGTACAGCGCGAGGACGGTGGCGGCCGGAACCGCGTTGCCCGTGGGGTTGTTGGGGGTGGTGATGAACACGACGTCGGGCCGGTGCGCGGCGATGGCCTCCGCAGCGGCGACCGCGTCGATCGTGAAGTCGTCGTTGCGGGGGCCGGAGATCCAGCCCGTGCCGGTGCCGCGCGAGATGAGCCCGTGCATCGAGTACGAGGGCTCGAAGCCGATCGCGGTGCGGCCGGGCCCGCCGAAGGTCTGCAGCAGCTGCTGGATGACCTCGTTCGAGCCGTTGGCCGCCCACACGTTCTCGACGCCGACCACGTGCTTGCCGGTCTTCGTCAGATAGGCGGCCAGCTCGGTGCGCAGCTCCACCGCGTCCCGGTCGGGGTAGCGGTTGAGATGGCGCGCGGCCTCGCGCACCCGCTCGGTGATCCGCTCGACGAGCGGTTCGGGCAGCGGGTACGGATTCTCGTTGGTGTTCAGCCGTACGGGCACGTCGAGCTGGGGGGCGCCGTACGGGGACTTGCCGCGCAGCTCGTCGCGGACGGGCAGGTCCTCCATACCGAAGGAGCTGCCGGAGGAGCTGTCGGAGGAACCGCCGAAGGTACTCACTTGCCGGGCACCTTCCAGCCGAACCGGGCCTTGACCGCGGCGCCGTGGGCGGGGAGGTCCTCCGCCTCGGCGAGCGTCACCACGTGGTGGGCGACCTCCGCGAGCGCGTCGCGGGTGTAGTCGACGATGTGGATGCCGCGCAGGAACGACTGGACGGACAGGCCCGAGGAGTGGCAGGCGCAGCCGCCGGTCGGCAGGACGTGGTTGGAGCCGGCCGCGTAGTCGCCCAGCGAGACGGGCGCCCAGGGGCCGACGAAGACCGCACCGGCGTTGGTGACCCGGTCGGCGACCGCGTGCGCGTCGGCGGTCTGGATCTCCAGGTGCTCGGCGCCGTACGCGTTGACGACCCGCAGGCCCTCCTCCACGCCGTCCACCAGCACGATCGCGGACTGCCTGCCGGCCAGCGCCGGGACGATCCGGTCCTCGATGTGCTTGGTGGCGGCGACCTGCGGTTCCAGTTCCTTGGCGACCGCGTCGGCCAGGGTGGGCGAGTCGGTGACGAGGACGGCGGCGGCGAGCGGGTCGTGCTCGGCCTGGCTGATCAGGTCGGAGGCGACGTGCACGGGGTCGGCGCTGTCGTCGGCGAGGATCGCGATCTCGGTCGGTCCCGCCTCGGCGTCGATGCCGATCCGGCCCGCGAAGTAGCGCTTGGCGGCGGCGACCCAGATGTTGCCGGGGCCGGTGACCATGTTGGCGGGCGGGCAGGACTCGGTGCCGTACGCGAACATCGCCACGGCGGTCGCGCCGCCCGCCGCGTACACCTCGTCGACGCCGAGCAGCGCGCAGGCGGCCAGGATCGTCGGGTGGGGCAGGCCACCGAAGTCGGACTGGGCGGGTGAGGCGAGCGCGATCGACCCGACGCCTGCCTCCTGGGCCGGGACCACGTTCATGATCACGGACGAGGGGTAGACGGACCGGCCGCCGGGCGCGTACAGCCCGACGCGGTCGACGGGCACCCACTTCTCGGTGACCGAGCCGCCGGGGACCACCTGGGTGGTGCGGGTGGTGCGGCGCTGCTCGCGGTGGACGATCCGGGCGCGGCGGATCGACTCCTCCAGGGCCGCGCGGACGGACCTGTCGAGCTGTTCGAGCGCGTCGGTGAGGGCCTGCGCGGGGACCCGTACGGACTCCAGACGGACGCCGTCGAACTTCTCCGCGTAGTCGATCAGCGCCGCGTCACCCCGATGATGCACGGCCTCGCAGATCGGACGCACCTTCTCCAGGGCGGCCGAAACGTCGAAGTCGGCTCGGGGCAGCAGGTCGCGCAGGGCGGGGCCCTCGGGGAGGGCGTCGCCGCGCAGATCGATTCGGGAGATCACGTAGCTAATTCTCTCAGACGGCCGTCGGGCGTCGGACGGCTGTATCAATCGCTGATACGAGCCGCTACTCCCCGGGCGGCGGGTGGCTTGATCCGGCCCCCCATGGTCACGCAGAGCAACGACGGTCACTCTCGGCGTTCAGGCGCCGACTCAGCGGGCATCACAGGGACGGCTGTACGAACTCGCGAGTAACTGAGGAGTGAGAGAAAACCGTGACCGATGGGGCCGGCCTGCGCGTCGGCGAACTGCCCGACGACCTGAGCGCGGCCGAGGCCGGCATGTGGCAGGCGTTCCGCAACGGGAGCGTGTACGACCTGCGTGCCGGGGACACCGTGATCGACGATCCGCACGGCGGGCACCCCTGGGGCCCGGAGCGCACGGTACGGGCCCGGATCGTGTGCTGGCTGCTGCTGGACGGGCCGCCCGCGCTCGACGGCCGGGTGGCCTCCCTGAAGCTGGCCGGGGTCCAGATCGTCGACCCGCTCGATCTCGCGGGCGGCACGATCGAGCCGTACGTCGAGATGAAGGGCTGCCGTTTCGAGAAGGAGATCGTGCTGCCGGAGTCCCGGTTCACGACGCTGCGGCTGGTGGACTGCGCGATACCGCGGCTGGAGGCGGCCCGGCTGCACACCGAGGGCGATCTGCATCTGCCGCGCTGCCGCTTCCACAACGGTGTGCGCCTCACCGACGCGCACATCGGCACGGACCTGCTGCTCAACCAGGCGGTGATCTACCGCGACCGGCGCGACAACTCCCTCGTCGGCGACGGCATGACCATCGGGCAGGATCTGCAGGCCGAGATGATGGTGTCGCACGGCGAGCTGAGCCTGCGCGGCGCGAAGGTGGGCGTCTCGCTCAGCCTGCGCGGCAGCCGGCTGGCCAACCCGTACGGGCGCCGGGCGCTGAACGCGCCGCAGCTGACCGTCGAACGCACCCTGTACCTGACCCCCGCGGGCATCGGCGACCCCGTGCTGACCAGCGGCCGGACCCCCGCGCACGGCACCCGGGTACAGCGGTTCGAGTGCGAGGGCGGGATCCGGCTGGACGACGGCCGGTTCGGCGACGCGGTGGACTTCGAACAGGCCCGCCTCACACTGCGCGACGACCAGGAGATCTCGCTGCGCCGCGTCCAGGTGCCCGAGCTGCGGTTCCTCGGCCGGCGTCCGCAGCGCGGCCGGGTCGTGCTGAACGGGGCGCGGGTGGTCACCCTCATCGACCAGGCGACCAGCTGGCCGGGCGCGGGCCAGCTGCAGATGGGCGGCTTCCAGTACGAGTACCTGGTACCGCGCGGCCCGTTCCCGCTGGCCCGGCGCCTGCAGTGGGTGGCGGCGGCCACGCCCGAGTACAACCCGGAGCCGTACGAGCGGCTGGCGACGGTGCTGCGCAACGGCGGCGAGGACGAGGAGGCGCGCGAGGTGCTGCTCGCCAAGCAGCGCCACCGGCGCGAGAACCTGCCGATCGCGGCGAAGCTGTGGGGTTACGTACAGGACTGGACGGTCGCCTACGGATACCGGCCGGGGCGTGCGGCCGTCTGGATGGGCGTGCTGTGGGCGGTGACCTCCTTCGCCTTCGCGCACGCCGCCCACCCGCCGCTCAAGAGCGGTGAGCATCCGCCGTGGAACCCGTCGATCTTCGCCCTCGACCTGCTGCTGCCGCTCATCGACCTCGGCCAGGCCGGCTACTGGCAGCTGCGCGGCGGCTGGCAGTGGCTGGCCGCGGCGGTGATCCTGCTGGGCTGGGTCCTGGCGACGACGGTCGCGGCGGGCGCGAGCCGCACACTCCGCAGGCACTGAACGGCGCCGGCCGCATGGGCGCCGTACAGCCGCCCGGCACCTGAGCAACAGTCACCTTTTACCTGCCCTTGACCAATCCCCACGCAACCAAACCACGGTTACGAAAGCGTCACCGCACATCCCCTGGTACACGTCCGACCTGCGGTTTTCAATGGACCCACCATGGCACTGCTGCGAGCGCTCCTCCGTACGGTCCGGATGGCGCGGAACACTTCGAGTCTCGCCGCCGGTCTGCCCGACGACGACGAGGTGCTGCTCGACGCCCCGGACGAACGGCTCGGCCCGGCCCTGGTCGCGGCGGGCCGCGGTGAGTACGGCCCGGCGGGCAAACTCCTGTCCACCACCCGCGAGTCCGCCGAGTGGGAGAACCGCGACCGGTACGCGACCCGCCTCGCGGCCTTCGCCCTCTCCCGCGGCGAATGGTTCGACGACTGGCGCTCCGCCGCCCCGCACGACCCGGACGCGGCCCTGGTCAAGGCCGAGCTCGCGGTGTGCCGGAGCTGGCGCTCACCGGCCCGCGCCGAACTCCTGCGCCAGGTCGGACCGCTGATCTCCGCCGCAGCCGAGGGCGCCCCGCGCGACCCCGTGCCGTGGCGGATCGCACTGGACCACGCCCGCGGCACGAACGCGCCGCACACCGAGTTCGAGCAGCTGTGGGCGCAGGCCGTCCGCCGCTCCCCGCACCACTACGGCTGCCATGTGGCCGCCCTGCAGTACCTGTCCGCCGCCTGGTACGGCTCGCACCGCGAGTGCTTCGACTTCGCCGAACGCGCCGCCCACGACGCGCTGCCCGGCTCCCTGGTCCAGGCGCTGCCCGTGCGGGCGGCCTTCGCCTATCTGACCGAGGGCGGCGGGGCCGCCGTCGGCCGCGCACGCCTCGACTCGGCGGCCGACCTGGCGATCGCCCTCTCCGCGGAGTACCAGGACGCCGACCCGTGGCCCGCGGAGGTCCGCAATCTGCTCACCTATGTGCTGGTCAGGCTGGAGCGCTGGGAGGACGCGCTGGAACAACTGCGCCGGATCGGCCCGTACGCCACCTCGTTCCCCTGGGACCGCGTCTCGGACGATCCGCTCGGCCAGTTCCTCGAACTGCGCGACGGGATCCGCCTCCAGGTGGCCTCGGACCGACCCCTGAGGGCACCGATCGGGGATCTTCCGCATCCACGGAGTGAGCACGGCGGACGTACGCCCTCCGGTGACCATTAGGCTTTCGCGTCGTGACCACCGTCCGGCTCCCACTCTTCCCCCTGAACTCGGTGCTGTTTCCCGGGCTCGTCCTGCCGCTGAACATCTTCGAGGAGCGCTACCGCGCGATGATGCGCGATCTGCTGAAGACCCCGGAGGACGAACCGCGCCGGTTCGCCGTCGTCGCCATCCGCGACGGCCACGAGGTCGCGGCCACCTCACCCGGTATGCCCGACCAGACGGCCGTGCCGCAGCGCGGGCCCTCGGCCGGGTTCGGCGACGACCCGCTCAAGGCCTTCCACTCGGTGGGCTGTATCGCCGACGCGGCGACGATCCGGGAACGGGCCGACGGCAGCTTCGAGGTACTGGCCACCGGGACGACCCGGGTACGGCTGGTCTCCGTGGACGCCTCCGGGGCCTATCTGACGGCCGAGCTGGAGGAACTGGCGGAGGAGCCCGGCGAAGAGGCCGGGGCGCTGGCGGAAGGGGTGCTGCGGGCCTTCCGGCAGTACCAGAAGCGGCTGGCGGGCGCGCGGGAGCGGTCGCTCGCCACCGGGGCCGACCTGCCGGACGAGCCGTCCGTCGTCTCGTACCTGGTCGCGGCGGCCGCGATGCTGGACGTCCCGGCGAAGCAGCGGCTGCTCCAGGCACCGGACACGGCCTCCCGGCTGCGCGAGGAGCTGACGCTGCTGCGGGCCGAGACCGCGATCATCCGCAATCTGCCCTCGCTGCCCGCGTCGGAACTGACGCGCGGGCCGACGAGCCTCAACTGAACGGGTTCACGAGCCCCAGTCCGTAAGAAGGGTCTTCTCTTGGCGAAGAAGGCGAAGAAGCAGCAGCAGGCGGGCGGGACACCGGCGACCGTGGCACTCACCGCGGCCGGGGTCGAGTTCACGGTCCACGCCTACGAGCACGACCCGGCGCACCCCTCGTACGGGGAGGAGGCCGCCGAGGCCATGGGCGTGTCCCCCGACCGGGTCTTCAAGACGCTGGTCGCGGACGTCGACGGGGACCTGACGGTCGCCGTCGTACCCGTGGCGGGCTCCCTCGACCTGAAGGCGCTGGCGGCGGCGGTCGGCGGCAAGCGGGCCGCGATGGCCGACCCGGCCGCCGCGGAGCGCACCACGGGGTACGTCCGCGGGGGCATCTCGCCGCTCGGGCAGCGCAGGCGGCTCCGTACGGTGCTGGACGCGTCCGCGCGCGGGCACGCCACGGTCTGCGTCTCCGCCGGGCGGCGGGGGCTGGAGGTCGAGCTGGCCCCGGACGACCTCGCGCGGCTCACCGACGCGGTGGTGGCGTCCGTGGGGCGTGCGTGAACCCTCGACGGGGGGCGGGTTCTCGGTTAAGTACCGAGGACATGTCGAAGAAGACGCGCAAGCGGAAGTGGCGGGTTCGTAAAGGGCGGGCGAACCACGGGCGGCGCCCGGCGTGAGCGGGGGCGCTCCACTGGTCCGTGAGTTGCCCCCGGGCCGGCGGGTCGGCCGCGGGTGCGTCGTGGCCGGGCGCGCGGTTCCCCGCGCCCCGGTGGGGCGCCCCTGCGGGGCTGCCCCGCCCCAGGTCGCCGTCCAGCCGGGGCGCCGTCAGACTTGTGGGCTCTTCGGGTAGTACGGGGAGTCGAAGGGGTCCGGGTCCCTGGGGGCGAAGAGGGCTGTCAGGCCCAGGTGGACCAGCAGGGCCGAGACGGACCAGGCGAGCAGCGCGCCCTTGGCACCGAGCTCCAGCGGGGCGTCGAAGGTGACGCCCTTGCCGGCCTCCTTGGCGTGCGCGACCACGTCCTGGGTGGGGCCGAGCCAGATGCCGAGGCGCCAGGCGACCAGGGACCCCAGGACCCCGCCGACGGTGAGGGCGACGACGAGCGCGATCCCGCCCCGGCGCCGCAGCAGGAACACCGCCAGCGCGCTGACCAGGCCGAGGGCGAGTGCCAGCAGAGTGAACGTCCCGTCCACGCCGATGGCCTGCTCCCCCTCCGTGTCCTTGAGGTAGACGGTCGTGTCGTCCGAGACGAGCGGCACGTGCGGTGCCAGCCACCACCACAGGACACCGAGCAGGAGCCCGCCGACCGCCATCGCGACCGTGACGATCGCGGCCTCGCGCAGCTCTGTCTTCATTCCGGGACCGTCCTCCTGATGACCGAGCCCGTACCCGGCGGGCGGCGCCTGCCAGGCGTCGTGCGGCGGCTGGTGGTGCGGCGGCGGAGGCGGGTTCAGCGGTGCGGTCACACCGACATCGTGCCAGGCCCGCCTGTCGGGCGCGTCACCGGACGGCCGCCCGGCGGTAGGCCCAGGTCGCGACGGCGAGCGAGGCGACGCCGACACCCGCGCACACGGCGAGGTCGAGCAGCACGAGACCCCAGTCCGGGTCGGGCCCGAAGGTCAGCCCGAGCGCCTCGACCCCGTAGGTGGAGGGCATCAGATCACGCGCCCACTGCACGAACGTGGGCAGCCGGTCCGGCGGCAGCACGCCGAGCAGCAGCGCGGCGGACATACCCAACTGGCCGAGGAGTGTGGCCAGTTCGGGTCGGGGCGCGAGCAGTCCGAGCGCCGCTCCGAGGCCGGCGAGCGCCGCGCCCGCGAGCGGGATGACGGCGACGAGGATCCACAGGTGCGTCAGCGGCAACTGGAAGAGGACGCTGCCCACGACGGCGGTCACGAGCGTCCCCGGCACGGTGAAGGAGGCGTACGCGGCGGCCGCGCCGAGCACGACGGCGGCGGGCGGTACGGGCAGCGTCGCGTAGTGGTCGAGGCCGCCGCTGGCGCGCAGCTGGCCGAAGTACTGGGCGAGCAGGTTGAGCGCGACGAACGCGACCACGAGGACCGACGAACCGGCGACCACGGCCCGTGCCTCGCCGCCGCCGTCCACGACCCCGCGCATCAGGACCATGATCCCGATGGACTGGAAGGTCGCCACGAACAGCAGCGGGATCCGCGCCACCCTGGCCCGGGAGAGCTGTGCCCGGTAGACGGCCGCCAGCGCCGGCCACAGCCGGGCGCGCGGCCCGAGCAAGGCCACGACCCGGGCACCGTCCTCGGTGTCCACGCTCCGGCTCCCGTCCACACGGGCTGCGCCGGGCAGGACCTCGGCGGGTACGACACTCACGTCGAGCGGCTCCTGTTCGCTTCGGCTGTCGTCCTGTACGTCCTGTACCTGATCCGTCTGTGCCTGTTGTGTCCGCACCTGTTCCGTCCGCACCTGTTCCGTACGGACGCGGAGGCCCGAATGCTCACGCCTTGACCAACCCCCGTACGCTCCCGGCGCTGCCGCCCAGTGCCAGGTACACGTCCTCCAGACTCGGCGTGGCGAGGGTGAAGTCGTCCAGGGCGGCGAAGGCGGCGCCGCCGGTGACCGCCGCGACGGCCGCGCGGGCCTCTTCGGGAGAGAGCCGCAGCGACCAGCGACGGCCCGACTCTACGGCGCGGTCGCGCAGGGCCGCGACCTCGGGCACGTCGAGCGGGGCGCGCTCGCGCCAGACGAGTTCGAGCCGCACCTCGCCGGCGACCTGTTCCTTGAGCCCGGAGGGGGTGTCGCAGGCGATGACACGTCCGCGGTCGAGCACGGCGACCCGGTCGAGCACGGTCTCCGCCTCGATGACGTTGTGGGTGACCAGGAGGACCGTCGTGGCGTGCTCGGCCCGGCGCCGGTCGACGGCGCTCCAGACGGCCCGGCGGGCGACGGGGTCCATACCGGTGGTGGGCTCGTCGAGGACGAGGAACGGCCGTGCGCCGACGAGGGTGGTGGCGAAGCAGGCGAGCCGCCGCTGTCCGCCGGAGAGCTTCTTCAGGGGTCGCGAGGCGAGCGCGGTGAGCCCCAGTTCCTCCAGGACGGCGTCCCGCTCGGCCCGTGCGCTGCGCACGGCGAGCCCGCGCAGCCGGCCGGTGGTCTCCGCGGCGAGTGACACGGTCAGCTCGTCGAGCGCGGTGGACTCCTGCCCGAGGTACGCGAGGATCCGCGATGCCCGCTCGGGGTGGCGCACGATGTCGTGCCCGAGGATCTCGACACTGCCGCGGTCGGGGCGCATCAGCCCGGTCAGCTGGCGTACGAGGGTGGTCTTGCCGGCGCCGTTCGGCCCGAGCAGCCCGAAGATCTCGCCCTGCCGGATGTCGATCCGGACCCCGTCGGTGGCCCGCACCTCGGGCGTCCCGGGTGCCCCACGGCGACCGCGCACCGCCGGATACGTCTTCGTAAGATCCCGCACGGCACACACGACATCCCCACCGTGCCCGTCCCGGACTGCCTGTGCGGTGCGCGTACTCACGAGCATTGAGACTACGGGGTCCCACCCCCCGAACAACGCCCGGGTCGGACATACCACCTTCCAGACCCACGAAGAACGGCACAGCCTTGCGCGGTCAGGGGCGCGGGGAACGGCGCAATCTTTAGCTTTTTGGGGGCGCGGGGAACGGCGCAATCTTTGGCTCTTGGGGGCGCGGGGAACGGCGCAATCTTTGGCTCTTGGGGGCGCGGGGAACGGCGCAACCTTGCGCTGTCAGGGCCGCGGAGAACGGCGCAGCCTCGCGCTTCAAGGGGCGCGGGGAACGGCGCAACAAGCCCCACCGGACCGCAGCCGACAACACCCCCGGCGGGAGGCCACCCCCACCTACTCCCCTGCGGGAGCATGCTCCGCAGTGCTCCGCGCATCGATCTCCCGCCAGAACCCCGCCCGAATCGCATACCGGTCATGCTCATCGATCTGATCGTCCTTGTGCGCGAGCAACCCGAACCGCGCCGCGTACCGCAACAACTCCCCGTCGATCCGGTGCGGCACCCGCGGATACATCGTGGACAGCTTCGGCAGTTGCGCCTGGTCGGCCAGCCGCTCCATCCACCGCCGTGCGAACACCTGCCCGACCTCGAACGGATCACCGCCCACCGTGGTGATGTCCTCCTCCCGGTCGGCCCACCGCTGCTCCGCCGAGGTGAGCTGCGCGAGCGTCGGCAGCAGCGCGGCCTCCGCGTTCTCGGCGGCGGTGCCGGGCCGGTCCACCCACCCCTTGTCGGACGACCAGCGCAACGTCGCGTTGGCGGGATGCTGCGCCCCCGGGCCCCCCGGCGCACCGGACGGCCCCGGCGCCCGCAGCGCGGCCAGATCCTTCGGCGTGGGAACACCCTTCGCCGCCGGCACCCGCGCCTCCGTGCCGTTCTCGCCCGGCGCGGCCTGCGTGTGCTCGGCCTCCGCCAGGGCCCGTTCCCCCACGGTCCGCTCCCCCACGGCCCCCTCACCGGCGGAGCCGAGCGTGGAACTCAGCGCGGACTCGGGCAGCGGCGCGGAGAGGATCGCGGCGATCTCGGGCCGCGGCGCGGGCGGCGGCGCGCAGACCCCGCCGAGTTCCTTGGCCCGGACGGCCTTGGTGATCCAGATCCGGTCGAGCACGCGCCGCTCGTCGGCCTCCGCGACCAGGTCCTCGGACTGGTTGTAGTCGCCGTCCGCGGCCTGTACGGCCCACAGGTGCACGGCGACCCCGTGTTCCTTCGCGGCCATCATGCCGGGCAGCAGATCACCGTCACCGGTGACGAGCACGACGTCGGAGCAGGCACGGTTGCGCGCCAGCTCGGTCAGCTCGGCGTGCATGGCGGCGTCGACGCCCTTCTGCGCCCACCGCCCGTCGCTGCGGGTCAGCGCGCCGAGGCGCACCGTGACCCGGGGCATCACCCGCAGCCTGCGGTGCTCCGGCTGCGGTACGCGGTCGGGGGCGCCGTCGAACCAGTAGATGCGCAGCAGGGGCCGATCCGTCTCGGACTCGGCGCGCTCGCGCAGCCCCTGGATGAGGGCGGCGTGGTCCACGGTGATCCGGGATCGTGAGGGTTCCCCGGCGAGAAGACTGGCAGCGGCCCCGAGCAGATAACCGGCGTCCACCAGGACAATGCAGCGGTCCACGCGATCCACCCTCTTTCCGGGAGGTTTGCTTCGGGCTTCCTTCGAGTCTGCCCGACCACGCGGAGGTTAACGGCCGGAACTCGATCTTCGGCGTGGCGGATCGGCGTATCCCTCGCCCACAGCCCTTATTACGCACGGTAATTCTCCGAAATGCGCGACTCCTCAGCCTATGTGAGTCTGAGTCCGGCCCTAGGGGGCTTGGGCCCCCTGATCCCCCGTAGGAGGCAGTCATGGCCAAGAACAAGAACCGTAAGCAGGGCGGCGAACAGGACCGCTCGTCGCAGCCGGAGCGTGCGCAGGAGCAGTCCGAGCGGTCCTCGGCACAGGCACAGCAGTCGCCGGTGTCGCAGATCCAGGGCAGCCCGGCCGATGTCGCCCGCAAGCACCAGAAGCGTTTCGGCCACAACTGAGCCGAGCGCACGGGCCCTTACGGCCCTGGCACACGCCGAGGGGCGCACCCGTGCACGGGTGCGCCCCTCGCGCCGGTCCGAAGCCGGAGGTCCGGAAGTCCGGGGAACCGGAGGTCCGGGAAGCCGTCAGCCGGTTGTCGCCAGGCAGGCCGGCCCCAGCAGCACCTTCAGATCGCCGAAGAGCGCGGGATCCGCCTTCACCCGGTGCCGGTCGAGCCGCAGGACCGTGGTCTTGCTCGGGCCCTGGAGCCGGATCCGCACCTCGCTCTCGCCCCGGTGGTGGCTGAGGATCTCACCGAGCCTGCTCACCATGGGCGGAGTGATCTTCAGCGCCGGGATGGTGAGGATCACGGGCGCGTTGGTGCCCGCGTTGGAGAGGTCCGGGACCTGGAGCTCCATCGCGACCAGCCGCGGCACGTCCTCGCGCTTGTCGAGGCGGCCCTTGACGAACACCACGGCGTCCTCGACGAGTTGCGTCGACACCAGCTGATAGGTGGCCGGGAAGAACATGCACTCGATCGAACCGGCGAGGTCCTCCACCGTGGCGATCGCCCACGCGTTGCCCTGCTTGGTCATCTTGCGCTGGAGGCCGGAGATGATGCCGCCGATGGTGACGACCGCGCCGTCCCCGTGCTCACCTCCGGTGAGCTGGGCGATGCCCGCGTCGGCCTTGTCGGACAGCACGTGCTCCAGGCCGAAGAGCGGGTGGTCGGAGACGTACAGGCCGAGCATCTCCCGCTCCTGGGCGAGCAGATAGGCCTTGTCCCACTCGTCGGTGGTGAACTCCACGTCGAGTCCGAAGCCGGGCTCGGTGTTGTCCGCCTCGCCCATGCCGCCGAAGAGGTCGAACTGCCCCTCGGCCTCCTTCCTCTTCACCGCGACCACGTTGTCGATCATCGGCTCGAAGTGCGCGGTGAGGCCCTTGCGGGTGTGCCCCATCGTGTCGAAGGCGCCGGCCTTGATGAGTGATTCCGTGGTGCGCTTGTTGCAGGCGGCGGCCTCGACCTTGTCGAGGTAGTCGGGGAACGAGTTGTACTTCCCCTTGGCCTTGCGGCTGCGGATGATCGACTCGACGACGTTCGTACCGACGTTGCGCACCGCGGAGAGGCCGAAGAGGATCACGTCGTCGCCCTGCGCGGCGAAGTTCTGCTCGGACTCGTTGACGTTCGGCGGCAGGACCTTGATCTTCATACGGCGGCACTCGTTGAGGTAGACCGCCGACTTGTCCTTGTCGTCCTTGACCGAGGTGAGCAGCGCGGCCATGTACTCGGCCGGGTAGTTCGCCTTGAGATAGCCGGTCCAGTACGACACCAGTCCGTACGCGGCGGAGTGCGCCTTGTTGAACGCGTACCCGGCGAACGGGACCAGGACGTCCCACAGGGCCTGGATCGCCTCGGCGCTGTAGCCGTTCTTCTGGGCGCCCTCCTGGAAGAGGACGAAGTTCTTCGCCAGTTCGTCGGGCTTCTTCTTGCCCATCACGCGGCGCAGGATGTCGGCCTCGCCGAGCGAGTAGCCGGCGATGATCTGGGCGGCCTTCTGGACCTGCTCCTGGTAGACGATCAGGCCGTAGGTGACCGCCAGGACCTCTTCGAGCGGCTCCTCCAGCTCCTTGTGGATCGGGGTGATCTCCTGGCGGCCGTTCTTGCGCTCCGCGTAGTTGATGTGCGAGTTCATGCCCATCGGGCCCGGCCGGTAGAGGGCCGAGACGGCGGAGATGTCCTCGAAGTTGTCGGGCTGCATCTGGCGGAGCAGCGAGCGCATCGGGCCGCCGTCGAACTGGAAGACGCCGAGGGTGTCACCGCGGCAGAGCAGTTCGAAGGTCTTGGGGTCGTCCAGCGGCAGGGAGAGCATCTCCAGGTCGATGCCCTTGTTGGCCTTCACCATCTTGATGGCGTCGTCCATGATCGTGAGGTTGCGCAGGCCCAGGAAGTCCATCTTCAGCAGGCCGAGCGACTCGCACTGCGGGTAGTCCCACTGGGTGATCGTCACGTTGTCGGTGTGCCGCACCCAGACCGGGGCGTGGTCGACGATGGGCTCGCTGGACATGATCACGCCGGCCGCGTGCACACCCATCTGCCGGACCAGGCCCTCGACGCCCTTGGCGGTGTCGATGACCTTCTTCACGTCCGGCTCGTTCTCGTACATCCCGCGGATCTCGCCGGCCTCGCCGTAGCGGGGGTGCTTGGGATCGGTGATGCCGTTCAGGTCGATGCCCTTGCCGAGGACGTCGGCGGGCATCGCCTTGGTGAGCCGGTCGCCCATCGCGTACGGGTAGCCCAGCACACGCGCGGAGTCCTTGATGGCGTTCTTCGCCTTGATCTTGCCGTACGTGCCGATCATGGCGACCTTGTCGGCGCCGTACTTCTCGGTCACATACCTGATCACCTCGACGCGCCGACGCTCGTCGAAGTCGATGTCGACGTCGGGCATGGAGACGCGCTCGGGGTTGAGGAACCGCTCGAAGATCAGACCGTGCGGGATCGGGTCGAGGTCGGTGATGCCCATGGCGTACGACACGATCGAACCGGCCGCGGAGCCTCGGCCGGGGCCGACCGCGATGCCCTGCTTCTTGGCCCACATGATGAAGTCGGCGACGACGAGGAAGTACCCCGGGAACCCCATCTGGATGATGACGTCCATCTCGTACTCGGCCTGCTTCTGGCGGTCCTCGGGGACGCCGCCGGGGAAGCGGCGCTCCATGCCGCGGCGCACCTCCTCCTGGAACCAGGTGACCTCGGTGAAGCCCTCGGGGATGTCGAACTTCGGCATGAGGTTCTTCGCCTCGAACATGCCGGTCGTGTCGATCTGCTCGGCCACCAGGAGCGTGTTGGCGCACCCTTCCTGCCAGGCGTCCGAGGAGTCGACGGCGTACATCTCGTCCGTCGACTTCAGGTAGTAACCGGTGCCGTCGAAGCGGAAGCGGTCCGGGTCGGAGAGGTTCTTGCCGGTCTGGATGCACAGCAGCGCGTCGTGGGCGGTCGCCTCGTGCGCGTACGTGTAGTGCGAGTCGTTCGTCACCAGCGGCGGGATGCCCAGCTTCTTGCCGATCCGCAGGAGGTCGTCACGGACCCGGCTCTCGATCTCGATGCCGTGGTCCATCAGCTCCAGGAAGTACCGGTCCTTGCCGAAGATGTCCTGGTACTCGGAGGCCGCCTTCAGCGCCTCGTCGAACTGGCCGAGGCGCAGCCGGGTCTGCAGCTCACCGGAGGGGCACCCCGTGGAGGCGATCAGGCCCTCGGACCACTGGGAGATGGTCTCCTTGTCCATGCGGGGCCACTTCTGCAGCCAGCCCTCCGCGTACGCGTCCGAGGAGAGCTTGAAGAGGTTGTGCAGGCCCGTCCGGTTCGCCGCCCAGATCGTCTTGTGGGTGTAACCACCGGAACCGGAGACGTCGTCGCGCTTCTGGTGCGGCTGGCCCCATTTGATCTTGCGCTTGTTGCGCCGCGACTCGGGCGCGACGTACGCCTCGATGCCGATGATCGGGGTGACGCCCGCCTTCTTGGCCGAGTGGAAGAAGTCGTACGCCCCGTGGAGGTTGCCGTGGTCGGACATCGCGATGTGCGACATGCCCATCTCGTTGCACGCCTCGAACATGTCCTTGAGCCGCGCGGCACCGTCCAGCAGCGAGTACTGGGTATGGACGTGCAGGTGCGTGAACGGCGGCTTTGACACGGCTTCGGCCTCCAAGAAGAACGGGCGTCGACGAGATCCCTACCGGCTGCGAACAGTCTGGGGGACAGCCACGAAGTGTATGCCTGAGGACTGACACTCCGAGCGCTCTCCCCCGTACCTTCGTGCGTACCTTCGTCGGACGGTGAACGGGCACTCCCGTGGACCCCCGTCCGTTGGAGGATGACGGAGACAACCGCTCCGGCGGACCGCACATTCCGTCCCACTCGTCATGCAGTACCTGCACCAGGAGGCACCCAGCGATGTCGGTTCCGCAGCTCAGCGCCGAGCAGCGCGGCGAAGAGATCCTCGCCGTCTTCCATACCGCCTTCGGCGATCTGCTGGCCGCCGATCCGGCCGCGTTCCGCGTGAAGTTCCGGAAGATGGCGGCCTCGGCGTTCGCGTTCTACCGCGGGACGGCAGGGCTCTTCTACCACGACCTGGAACAGGAGAGGCGGGGCGGCCCGTACCTGGACGAGCGCACCTCCCGGGTGTGGATCCACGGCGACCTGCACGCGGAGAACTTCGGCACGTACATGGACGCCCAGGGCCGGCTGATCTTCAACGTGAACGACTTCGACGAGGCCTACGTCGGCCCGTTCACCTGGGACCTCAAGCGCCTCGCCGCCTCCGTGGCCCTGATCGGTTACGCGAAGGCGCTGAGCGACGAGCAGATCACCACCCTGGTCCGGACGTACGCGGCGGCCTACCGCGAGCGCATCCACGCGCTGGCGACGGGCGCCAAGAGCGACGAGGTGCCGCCCTTCACGCTGGACACCGCCCAGGGGCCCCTGCTGGACGCCCTGCGGGACGCCCGCTCGCTGACCCGCTTCGGGCTGCTCGACTCGATGACCGAGATCCGCGACTTCGAGCGCCGCTTCGCGCCGGGCGGCGGCTCCATCGAGCTGGACGCGGCCACCCGCTACAAGGTCCTGGCCGCGTTCGACGGCTATCTGGAGACGCTGCCCGAGTCGTCCCTTGACCGCCCGGACTCGTACCGGGTGAAGGACGTCGTGGGCCGCCGCGGCATCGGCATCGGCTCGGCGGGGCTGCCCTCGTACAACATCCTTCTGGAGGGTGCGACCGACGCCCTGGAGAACGATGTGGTGATCTACATCAAGCAGGCCCAGACCCCGGCCGTCTCGCGGCACATCACGGACTCCTCGATCCGTGAGTACTTCCAGCACGAGGGTCACCGCACGGTGATCTCCCAGCGCGCGCTGCAGGCGCACGCCGACCCGTGGCTGGGCTGGACCGAGCTGGACGGCGCGGGCCAGCTGGTCGCCGAGGTCTCGCCGTACGCGGTGGACCTCGACTGGGGCGACATCGACGACCCGGAGGAGATCGCCGCCGTCGTCGCCGACCTCGGCCGGTCCACCGCCACCATGCACGCCGCCGCGGACGACGAGAGCGGCCACTCGGAGCTGGTGCCGTTCTCCACCGAGCGCGCCATCGACGCGGCGATCGCGGGCGACGAGGACAGCTTCGGCGACCTCCTCGTGGACTTCGCGCACGCGTACGGGGCCCGCGCGCGCGAGGACCACCAGATCTTCGTGGACCTGTTCCGCAACGGCCGGATCCCCGGCCTGTAGCCGCCCGCCCACCGACCGCGACCACCCACAGGAACCCTTTAGGGGTCCCCTACAGGAGTACGTGACAGACTCTTCACCGCTATGGACATATCCGGGACCCAGCTCAGAGCCGTGCGCGCGGCGGTGTTCACGACCCTGGTCGTGACGCTCAGCACCGCGTCGCACGTGCTGCTGTCCCGGGTCCCCCTGCCGCTGGCCACCGTGGCCGCTCTCGCCGGTGCCGTCTTCGTCGTCGCGTACGCGCTGGCGGGCCGCGAGCGCGGCTTCGGGCGGATCGCCGCCCTGCTGATCCCGCTGGAGCTGGCCGCCGACACACTGTTCACGGCCGGCCAGCACGCCTGTTACGGCAAGGCCGGCGGCCCGGTCGCCGGCCCGCTGCGCTCGGTCGGCCTCGACGTGCTCTGCGGGGGCGGCGAGGTCGGCACCCCGCTGGCCCGGGTGACGGGCGGCGAGACCCCGCCGGCCGCGGCCCTCCTCGCACAGGCCGACCCGGGCGCCGCCTGGCTGCTGCTCGGCGCGCACATCGGTGTCGGCCTCCTCGCCGCCGCCTGGCTGCGCCGCGGCGAGCGGGCCCTGGCCCAGCTCCTGGACGCGATGGCCGCCGCCACGTTCCGCCCGCTGCTGGTCGCGGTCGCCGCGGTGACCGTGCACCTCACTCCGGTGCGCCGGCTGCCCAGGCCCACGCGCCGGGTCGCCGCCACGCGTACGCGGCTCTTCGTGCACTCGATGGGACGGCGTGGACCGCCGTGCTCGGCGCTTGCCGCCTGAGCACCACAGTCCCCGTACACACCTGCCATCACCACGGAGAACCCATCATGAGCAAGCGGAACAGCCAGGCCTCGAAGTCGGCGGCCCGTGAGCGGCTGCGCGTCGAGCGCGAGCGCCAGGCCAAGCGTGAGAAGGCCAAGCGGCAGATCATCGTCGCCGGTTCGATCGTCGCGGTCCTCGCGATAGCCGGCGGCATCGGCTACGCCGTCGTACAGAACAACGAGCCCTCCAAGTGGGACGCGGCCGCCGACGCGAAGGTCGTCGCCCCCGCCAACACCAGCGGCAAGAACGGCACGACCGTCGTCATCGGCGAGTCCAAGACCGACAACACGGTCCACCTCTACGAGGACCCGCGCTGCCCGGCCTGTGCCTCCTTCGAGCAGACGGTCGGCGAGACCGTCAACAAGGGCATGACGGACGGCGACTACAAGCTCTCCTTCACCCTCGGCACGTTCCTCGACGGCAACCTCGGCGGCGAGGGCTCGAAGAACGGCGTGAGCGCGCTCGGCGCCGCCCTGAACGTCAGCCCCGAAGCGTTCCTGGAGTTCAAGACCGCGCTGTACTCCACGAAGTACCACCCGGAGGAGACGACCGACGACCTCGCCAAGGACAGCTACCTGATCAAGGTGGCGAACACGGTCGACGCCCTGAAGGACAACAAGAAGTTCCAGGACGCCGTCAACAAGGGCACGTACGACGCCTGGGCGATGAAGATGAGCAAGACGTTCGACGACGCCAAGGGTGTCGACTCGACGCCGACCATCAAGATCAACGACAAGGTGATCACGAACCCGAGCACGGTCGCCGACTGGCAGAAGGCGCTCAAGGACGCGGGCGTCACCAAGTAGCGGGTTCCGTATGACGCGTTCCGTAAGGGCGGGCGAACTTCTCCGCGTTCGCCCGCCCTTCACGTCGTTCGCCTTACGAAAAGCCCTACCCATCAGTAATCTGACCGGCCGTGACCAGTCGCATCAGATCCCTCACCAGCCCCTCCGGCCCTTCCGGCCCCGACTCCCCCGCCCCCAGCCGCCGTACGGTTGTCAAGGCGGCCGCGGCCACCGCCGTGCTCGGGGCCCCGCTCGCCGCCGCGCTGCCGGCCCGCGCCGCCGAGGCCCCCGCGTTCCTGCACGGCGTCGCCTCGGGCGACCCGCTGCCGGACGGCGTCCTCCTGTGGACCCGGGTGACGCCCACCGCCGAGGCGACCCCCGGCTCCGGGCTCGGCCCGGACGTGGAGGTCGGCTGGACGGTGGCCGCGGACAAGGCGTTCACGACGGTCGTCGCGAAGGGCTCCACCACCGCGACCGCCGCCTCCGACCACACCGTCAAGGCGGACATCCGCGGCCTGAGGCCCGCCACCGACTACTGGTTCCGCTTCTCCAGCGGCGGTACCGACTCACCGGCCGCCCGCACCCGTACCGCCCCCGCCCACGACGCGGCCGTCGCCGGGATGCGCTTCGGCGTGGTGTCCTGCGCCAACTGGGAGGCCGGCTACTTCTCCGCGTACCGGCACCTCGCCGCGCGCGGCGACCTGGACGCCTGGCTGCACCTGGGCGACTACATATACGAGTACGGAACAGGCGAGTACGGCACGCGGGACACCGTCGTACGCCCGCACGCCCCGGCGCACGAGATCGTCACCCTCGCCGACTACCGCACCCGGCACGGCCGTTACAAGACCGACCCCGACCTGCGCGCCCTGCACGCCGCGGCTCCGGTCATCGCGATCTGGGACGACCACGAGTTCGCCAACGACGCCTGGGCGGGCGGCGCCGAGAACCACACCGAGGGCGCCGAGGGCACCTGGTCCGCGCGCCAGGCCGCCGCCAAGCAGGCCTACTTCGAGTGGATGCCGGTCCGGCCCGCGGCGGAGGGGACCACCTACCGGCGGCTGCGCTTCGGCAAGCTCGCCGATCTCTCGCTGCTCGACCTGCGCTCGTACCGCTCGCAGCAGGTGTCGACCGGCAGCGGCTCGGTGGACGACCCGGACCGTACGCTCACCGGGCGGGCCCAGCTCGACTGGCTGAAGACGGGCCTGCGTTCCTCCGACACCACCTGGCGGCTGGTCGGCAACTCGGTGATGATCGCCCCCTTCGCCATAGGCTCGCTCTCCGCCGAACTCCTCAAGCCCCTCGCCGAACTGCTCGGTCTGCCCAAGGAGGGCCTCGCCCTCAACACCGACCAGTGGGACGGCTACACCGACGACCGCCGCGAACTCCTCGCGCACCTGCGGGACAACGCGATCCGCAACACGGTCTTCCTCACCGGCGACATCCACATGGCCTGGGCCAACGACGTGCCGTACAACGCCGGTACGTATCCCCTGTCGGCCTCCGCCGCCACCGAGTTCGTCGTCACCTCGGTGACCTCCGACAACCTGGACGACCTCGTCAAGGTCCCCGAGGGCACGGTCTCGGCTCTGGCGTCACCGGTGATCCGCGCCGCCAACCGGCACGTCCACTGGGTCGACACCGACCGCCACGGCTACGGCGTCCTCGACCTCACCGCCGAGCGGGCACAGATGGACTACTACGTCCTCTCCGACCGCACGACCCCGAACGCGACGGCGTCCTGGGCCCGTTCGTACCGCACGCGCAGCGGCACGCAGAGGGTCGAGCGGACGTACGACCCGGTCTGAGCCCCCTGCACAAAGGCTGTCGCCCGTCGTCTACAGGGTGTCGAGGAAGCCGTCTACAGGGTTTCGAGGAAGCCGAGTGCCACCCGCCAGGTGGCCTCGGCGGCCTCCTCGTCGTAGTCCGGGAGACCGGGGTCGGTGTAGAGGTGCCCGGCGCCCGCGTATCTGTACACCTCCACGTCGGCCCCCGCCTTGCCCATCTGCAGGTACCAGGCGGTCAGCCAGTCGTCGGGCTCGAAGGCGTCCGGCTCGGCGACGTGCAACTGGACCGGCAGCTCGTCCACCGAGGCGGTCTCCGCGATGTCGGACGTGCCGTGCAGGAGCAGCAGCCCGCGGGCCTTGTCGTCGCCGAGCGCCAGGGTCTGCGCGGTCGCCGCGCCCAGCGAGAACCCCGCATACACGAGCCCCCGCTCCGAGTAGGGCGCCGCGGCCAGGATGGCGCGCTTGAGCAGCTCGTCCTTGCCCAGCTCGTCCTTGAAGGCCATGCCCTCCTCCACGGTCTCGAAGGTGCGCCCCTCGAAGAGGTCGGGCGTCCACACCTCGTGTCCCGCGGCGCGCAGCCGGTCCGCCGCGTCCCGCACCGCGGGCCGCAGACCGTAGGTCGAATGGAAGAGCATGATGTTCATGAACCCATCGTGCCAGCCACCACCGACAACGCGGGCACCTCAGATATGACCCGGCCCACAGGTTAGCCACCCCTTGCGCCGGTTACGGTCGAAGGCATGGAGAACGTGCTTCGCCCGCTGATCGTGATCGGCGGCTCGCTCGTGGTGACGCTGCTCGTCGGCTGGCTGGTCGACCTGCTGCTGCGACGCGCCGATCAACGCCACCACCAGGTCCCGCTGTGGGGCCTGCTGCGCCGCTGCCGTCTTCCGCTGCAGTTCGCCATGTGCGCCGCCATGCTGAGAGGGCTGTACGACCAGGCGGAGATCGCACCCAAGCACTCCGCGGGGATCGGCCAGGTCCTGACCCTGGTCCTCATCGGATCCACGGCCTGGCTCATGGTGCGGATCGCCACGGCCGTCGTCGAGTCCTCGTACTCCCGCTACGCCCACGCCCACCGCGACCCGGCCAGGGTCCGCCGGGTCCGTACGCAGGTGACGCTGATCCAGCGTGTCGTCTCCGCGATCGTCGGTGTGGTGGCGGTCGCCGCCATGCTGCTGACGTTCCCGGCGATGCGCGCGGCCGGTGCCTCACTGCTGGCCTCGGCCGGCATCCTCGGCATCGTCGCCGGTGTGGCCGCGCAGTCCACGCTCGCCAACATGTTCGCCGGTCTGCAGATCGCGTTCGGCGACATGGTGCGGCTCGGGGACACGGTGGTGGTGAACGGGGAGTGGGGCACGGTCGACGAGATCACGCTCACCTTCCTGACCGTCCGCACCTGGGACGAGCGCCGGTTCACGATGCCGGTGTCGTACTTCACCTCGCAGCCGTTCGAGAACTGGTCCCGCGGCGGGGTGCAGATGACCGGGACGGTCTTCTTCCACCTGGATCACAGCGCGCCCGTCGAGGAGATGCGCAACAAGCTCCGGGACATCCTCCGTGAGTGCTCCGCCTGGGACGGACGCGACTACGGCCTCGCCGTGACCGACTCCACGCCCAGCACGATGGAGGTGCGCGCGCTGGTCACCGCGAAGGACGCGGACGACGTCTGGACGGTGCGGGTCACCGTCCGCGAACAGATGCTCCGCTGGCTGACCGTCCACCACCCGTACGCCCTGCCCCGCGTCAACACGGCCGACGCGATCCTTCCGCCGGGCACGGCGAGCCAGAACGGCACGGAGAACCACCGCCCGCGCGCCCGGGGCCGAGCGGTGGAACCCCCGCGAACAGGCCGAGGCTGACCCACCCCGGCCCGGCGGGGTCCGTTCGCGCCGTTCCCCGCGCCCCTGTTTCCAGGGGCGCGGGGAACGGCGCAATCTGTTGCCTTCAAGGGCGCGGGGAGCGGCGCAACAAGCCCCCACCGAACCCGCACCCGCACCCACCCACAACGCCAGGCCACGGCCTACCTCAAGCTGCGCACATCCAGATGGCGCAGAACCCGGTCGACGACCTCAGGATTCGCCCCCGGCTCACTACGCGCCGCCAGCACCTCGTGCCGGGCCGCGGACAGCATCTCCCCCTGGATCCGCCGCACCAACTTGATCCGCCGAGCCCGCTGATCATGCGCCTCGCGCCGCTCGTCCTCCCCCAGGTCGGGACTGATCCGGTACCCGATGTCGAACGCCCTCCGCAGCAACTGCTCGGTCAGCTCGTCGGACAGATCCTCCGTCTCCCCCAGCTCCCGCAGCCGCTGCTTCGCCACCTTGGCCGCCCGGACGGCGAGCGTCTTCTCGAACTCCTTCTCCTGGTCGGTGTCGGCCTGCACACCGAGCTTGCGCACCAGCCATGGCAGACTCAGCCCCTGCAGCACGAGCGTGGCCATGATCACCCCGAACGCGATGAAGATCATCTCTTCCCGGTTGGGGAACGGCTCCCCGTTCTCCATCTTCAGCGGGATGGCCAGCGCCAGCGCGACGGAGGCCACCCCGCGCATCCCGGCCCACCACATGACGACGGTCTCCCGCCAGGACGTCGGGATGTCCTCGTCGAGGTCCCGTTTCGCGTGCAGCCGCTTGGTCAGCCAGGTGGCGGGCAACAGCCACGCCAGGCGTACGAACACCACGACCCCCACGATCGCGGCGGCCCAGCCGAGCAACTCCCCCCAGCGCCCCGACGCGGTGCGGATCGCGTTGTGCAGCTCCAGTCCGATGAGCCCGAAGGCCACCCCGGTGACCAGCGTGTCGACGATGTTCCAGAAGGTGTGCCCGGCCAGCCTCGTCATGACGTCGTCGGCGTCGTTGGCGTACTCCGCCAGGAACAACGCCGTGGTGAGCACCGCCAGCACCCCGGACCCGTGCAGCTCCTCCGCGAGCACGTACGAGGCGTACGGCACGAGCAGGGTCAGGCTGATCTGCAGCGTCGGGTCCCCGAGGGAGTCCATCAGCCGGTTCGTGGCCCAGCCGAGCCCGAACCCCACGGCGACCGCGACGACGGCGGACAGCAGGAAGTCGAGGGCCGCGCCCGGCAGCGAGAAGGAGCCACTGATCGCGGCGGCGATGGCCACGTGGTAGAGCACGATGGCCGTCACGTCGTTGAACAGCCCCTCGCCCTCCAGGATCGACACCAGGCGGCGTGGCAGCCCGAGCTGGCCCGCGACGGCGGTCGCCGCGACCGGGTCGGGCGGCGCCACCAGCGCGCCGAGCGCCACGGCTGCGGCGATCGGCAGGCCGGGCACGATCGAGTGGGCGACCGCGGCGACCACGGCGGTGGTGACGAACACGAGGGCCACGGCGAGCAGGAAGATCGGCCGTTTGTTGGCGGTGAACTGCCGCCAGGAGGTACGCCGTACGGCCGCGTAGAGCAGGGGCGGAAGCAGCGCGGGCAGGATCAGATCGGGCGGGATGTCCACGTTCGGTACGAAGTCGAGGACGGCCAGCACGATCCCGAGCAGGGTCATCAGCACCGGCGAGGGAAGCCCGAAGCGGTCCCCCAGCGGAACGCTGACGACGGCCCCGAGCAACAGCACGAACAACAGGGCCAACTGGTCCACTTTCAGGACTCCAGAGGTCTAGACGATCACAACAGTCCAAACCCCAAGCGTGCCACCGCAACCACATTCCACACGCAGACGCCCCGTCAGGAACGCGGAGAACGCCGCAGCCTTCGACCGTCAGGGGCGCGGGGAACGGCGCAGTCTTCTGCCTTCAGGTCTTTCGGAGCCGCGAGGAACGACAAACCTTCGCCCTCCAGGGGCGCGGGGAACGGCGCAATCTTTTGTCTTTGGAGCCGCGGGGAACGGCGCAATCTTCGCCCTTCAGGGGCGCGGGGAACGGCGCAATCTTTTGTCTTTGGAGCCGCGGGGAACGGCGCAATCTTCGCCCTTCAGGGGCGCGGGGAACGGCGCAGTCTTTCAGGGGCGCGGGGAACTGCGCGACCAGCACCCCAACGGGCCCGCACCCGAAGAACGCCCCGAGCCCTCCCCCGAGCACCTAAAGAACGCGCCGCATGGCCCGATGCGGAATCCCCGCGTCAGGAAACTCGGGCCCGTAGGCCACATACCCCAGTCGCTCGTAGAACCCCACCGCGTGCGTCTGCGCGTGCAGATCCACCGCCGTCAGCCCGCGCGCGCGTGCCGCGTCCTCGATGCCCCGCACGAGCGCGATCCCGACGCCGAGCCCCCGTGCGGCCTTCACGACGGCGAGCCGCCCCAGGGCGCCGACACCGGGCTCCCCGCCGGTCCTGCCGGCCGCCGCCTCACCGTGCAGCAGCCGCCCCGCGCCGAGCGGCCGCCCGTCCTCGCCCACGGCGAGCACATGCACGGCACCGGCGTCGTACGCGTCGTACTCCAGTTCCTCAGGAACCTGCTGCTCGACGACGAAGACCTCCTTGCGCACCGCGAAGCAGGCCTCGCGGTCGGTGAGATCGTCGGCGACCCGCACCACATAGGGCGCCGAACTCGACGACGGGCTCATGCGTTGCTTTCCTCCCGGACGCGGTCCAGCGCCTGCTGCAGGTCGTCGGCGTAGCCGGCCTCGAACTCGACCCACTGCCCGTCCCCGGGGTGCTCGAATCCGAGCCGTACCGCCTGCAGCCACTGCCGGGTCAGCCCGAGCCGCTTGGAAAGCGTCGGGTCGGCCCCGTACGTCAGGTCGCCGACGCAGGGGTGCCGGTGGGCCGACATGTGGACGCGGATCTGGTGGGTGCGCCCGGTCTCCAGCTTGATGTCGAGCAGCGAGGCCGCGCGGAACGCCTCGATCAGGTCGTAGTGGGTCACGGAGGGCTTGCCCTCGGCGGTGACCGCCCACTTGTAGTCGTGGTTCGGGTGCCGGCCGATGGGCGCGTCGATGGTGCCGCTGGTCGGGTCGGGGTGGCCCTGGACGAGCGCGTGGTAGCGCTTGTCGACCGTGCGCTCCTTGAACTGGCGCTTGAGCGACGTGTACGCGTACTCCGACTTGGCCACCACCATCAGGCCGGACGTGCCCACGTCGAGGCGGTGCACGATGCCCTGGCGCTCGGCGGCGCCCGAGGTGGAGATCCGGTACCCGGCGGCGGCGAGGCCGCCGATCACGGTGGGGCCCGACCAGCCGGGGCTGGGGTGCGCGGCGACCCCGACCGGCTTGACGATCACGACCACGTCGTCGTCGTCGTGCACGATCTCCATGCCCTCGACGGGTTCGGCGACGATCTGCACGGGCGGGGCGGCCTGTGGCATCTCGACTTCCATCCAGGCGCCGCCGTGCACCCTCTCGGACTTCCCGACCACCGAGCCGTCGACCGTGACCTTCCCCGCCGCGGCGAGCTCGGCGGCCTTCGTACGGGAGAAGCCGAACATGCGGGAGATGGCGGCGTCTACACGCTCGCCCTCCAGGCCGTCGGGCACGGGCAGGGTACGGATATCGGGAACGGTGCTCACTCGTCGAGTATGCCGGACGGGTGAGACACCGGCTTACGGCAGCCCGCGCACCCGGTGCTCCCCCGCCCGCTCAGTCCTTGTGGACGGTGCCGTCCGGGTCCAGGCCCCGGAAGGACAGCAGCACGATGAGGATGCCGCCGCAGACGATCGCGGAGTCCGCGAGGTTGAAGACCGCGAAGTGCTTGGGTGCGATGAAGTCGACGACCGCGCCCTCCAGGACCCCCGGCGCACGGAAGATCCGGTCGGTGAGGTTGCCGAGGGCGCCGCCGAGCAGCAGACCGAGCGCGATCGCCCAGGGCAGGCTGTAGAGCTTGCGGGCGAGCCGGGCGATCACCACGATCACGGCGGCGGCGATCACCGTGAAGATGATCGTGAAGGCCTCGCCGAAGCCGAAGGCCGCGCCGGCGTTGCGGATCGCCTCGAACTTGAGCCAGTCCCCGATGATCTCGATCGGCTCGTGGTGCTCCAGCTTGGCGACCACGATCAGCTTGCTGATCAGGTCCAGCGCGTACGCCAGGGCGGCGACGGTGAAGAGCACGGCGATCCGGCGCCGGCCCCTGGGAGCCGCCGCGGCCTCACCCGAGGCCTCAGGCGCCTCGGACACCGAGGACGCGCCAGCCGTCCCAGCCGCCTCGTCCGAGGCCCCCTGGGGGGTCGCACTCCGGTCGGACCGCTCCGGCTCGGGTCCGGCGCTCCCGTCGGGCTGCTCCGGCTGGGCTCCCGCCGCGCCCGGGGTATCCGGCGTACCGATGATGCGCTCCGCCTCTGCCACGTGAGTAAGTCCCTCGACCTAGGTGCCTGACTGAGCACGAGGGTACGGCACGGTCCGCCGCGGCCAGGTGCCCAGTGGCACACCGGGCGGATCGGTGTCCGGTCAGCGGGCCGTCAGTAGCGGCGCTCCTGCTTCTGCTTGCACTCGACGCACAGCGTGGCCCGCGGGAAGGCCTGCATACGGGCCTTCCCGATGGCGTTGCCGCAGTTCTCACAGAGCCCGTACGTACCCGCGTCCAGGCGCTCCAGGGCGCGCTCGGTCTGCTCCAGCATCTCCCGCGCGTTGGCCGCGAGGGCCATCTCGCTCTCGCGCGTGATGTTCTTGGTGCCGGTGTCCGCTTGGTCGTCGCCCGCGCCGTCCCCGGAGTCGCGCATCAGCCCCGCCAGGGACTCCTCGGAGTGCGTGATCTCGGCCCGCAGCCGCAGGGCCTCGGAGAGCAGTTCCTCGCGCGCCTCAGCGGCCTCCTCCGGCGTCCACGGGTCCTCGCCGGGGCGTACCGCGAGCTCGCCGGGTTCCGCCGCGGCGACCCGCGCCTTGGGAACCGCGGTGGGCTTGTCCGCCGCCGCGGCCGTGCCAGAGGTCTTCTTCGCAACCACCGTCGTGGCTCCCGTCGTCTCGGCGGCCTGTGCCGCTGCTCCGTCGGCCGCGGAAGCGACCGCCTTCCTGGCCGTGCGTGCGCCCTTCGCGGCGGTCGCCTTCCGGGGCGCTCGCTTCACCGGCGCGGCGGACTTGTCGGCCGCCTTCCCTGCCGCCTTCCCGGCCTTCGCGGAGACGGGCCGCGTACCGGCTGTCTTCGCGGGCGCCGCCCCGCCGACGGCCTTCTTCGCGGAAGCCGCCATCTCCTTGGACGCCGCCGTCCTCTCGGAGGATGCCGTCCGGCCGGAAGCCGTCTTCGCGTCGACCGTCCCGGCCGAAGCCGTCCTCGCGGCGACCGTTGTCGTACGAGCCTTCTTCGTAGGTGCCTTCTTCGTGGAGGCCTTCTTCGTAGAGGCCGTTTTCGTGGGCACCGTCTCTGCGGAAGCCGCCCCGGGGTCACCGGCCGCCCCCATGGATCTGCCGGACGCCGACTGCTGTACGGCGGTCTTTTTCGCCACCATGGCCGCGGCCCCTTCACATATTGTGACCTTGCACGCGAATCGTGCTGGGACGATAAATCGACTTGAGTCCCGCGGCAACGGGGCACGCCGCCCGATCCGCCCGCCCCGCGCGTACCGCACAGCGAGTCTGCAAGCGTTGTGCCCAGCTCCCCGCCGGGTAATCCGCCGCGCCGACCGTCCCAGGATGCGAACACCGGCGCCTCGGCATTCGGGTCAGTGACCCCCTCCTCAAGACGGCGGCGCCCGTCCTCCGAGGGCCCTGTAAAACCGGTCGGCCGCTGTCGGCGCGGCGCCGTACACTGGGCGCAGCGAGAAGCGTGGATGGGGACGAGTAGCGGCGTAAGCGGCCAGGAGCGACCCGGGGACGGTGTGAGCCCGGGGGCGAGCGCGACGCGAAGATCACCCCGGAGCCGCCGGAAGAAAGCCGCAGCGAGCCCGCAGCGGCCGGTAGAACCGGTATCGCGACCCCAATGAGGGGGCTCACCGGCGTGCGGAAAGCGCCGGAGGGCCAAGGAGGGTGGTACCGCGGGAGCGCGCCGCACACGGCGTAGGTGACAACACAGCTCTCGTCCCTCCGGACGGAAGGCAGAAGTCCGCCGGAGGAAGTTCGTTGGATACGCAGCCGAGTACACAGCCGCAGTACCGCCAGGTGCCGGCCCAGGTCGACCTGCCCGCTCTCGAGCACGCCGTGCTCGACTTCTGGAGCGAGCAGAAGATCTTCGCCAAGACCCTGGAGCAGTCCGAGGGCCGCCCCGAGTGGGTGTTCTACGAAGGCCCGCCCACGGCCAACGGCATGCCGGGCGCCCACCACATCGAGGCCCGCGTCTTCAAGGACGTCTTCCCGCGCTTCCGCACCATGCGCGGCTACCACGTGGGCCGCAAGGCCGGCTGGGACTGCCACGGCCTCCCGGTGGAGCTGGCGGTCGAGAAGGAACTGGGCTTCAACGGCAAGAAGGACATCGAGGCGTACGGCATCGCCGAGTTCAACGCCAAGTGCCGTGAGTCCGTGACCCGCCACACCGACGCGTTCGAAGAGCTCACGACCCGCATGGGCTACTGGGCCGACCTGAACGACCCGTACCGGACGATGGACCCGGAGTACATCGAATCCGTCTGGTGGTCGCTCAAGGAGATCTTCAACAAGGGTCTGCTGACCCAGGACCACCGCGTCGCCCCCTGGTGCCCGCGCTGCGGCACGGGCCTGTCCGACCACGAGCTGGCGCAGGGCTACGAGACGGTCGTCGACCCTTCGGTGTTCGTCCGTTTCCCGCTCACCTCCGGTCCGCTCGCGGGCGAGGCCGCGCTGCTGGTGTGGACGACGACCCCGTGGACCCTGGTGTCCAACACGGCGGTCGCCGCGCACCCCGACGTGACGTACGTGGTCGCGACGGACGGCCGGGAGAAGCTCGTCGTCGCCGAGCCGCTCGTCGGGAAGTCCCTCGGCGAGGGCTGGGAGACCACCGGCCAGTCGTTCACGGGCGCCGAGATGGAGCGCTGGACGTACCAGCGCCCCTTCGAGCTCGTCGAGTTCCCGAAGGACGAGCCCGCCCACTACGTGGTCAACGCGGAGTACGTGACGACCGAGGACGGTACGGGTCTGGTCCACCAGTCCCCCGCCTTCGGTGAGGACGACCTCAAGGTGTGCCGTGAGTACGGACTGCCGGTGGTCAACCCCGTGCGCCCGGACGGCACCTTCGAGGAGGACGTCCCCCTCGTGGGCGGTGTCTTCTTCAAGAAGGCCGACGAAAAGCTCACGGAAGACCTCCAGGACCGCGGTCTGCTCTTCAAGCACATCCCGTACGAGCACAGTTACCCGCACTGCTGGCGCTGCCACACCGCGCTCCTCTACTACGCGCAGCCGTCCTGGTACATCCGCACCACGGCGGTCAAGGACCGGCTCCTCCAGGAGAACGAGAAGACCAACTGGTTCCCGGACTCGGTCAAGAACGGCCGCTACGGGGACTGGCTGAACAACAACATCGACTGGGCGCTGTCCCGCAACCGCTACTGGGGCACCCCGCTGCCGATCTGGCGCTGTGAGGACGACCACCTCACCGTCGTGGGCTCCCGCGCGGAGCTCACCGAGCTGACGGGCACCGACCAGTCGGAGCTGGACCCGCACCGCCCGTTCATCGACGAGGTCACCTTCGCCTGCCCGAGCTGCGAGAAGACGGCCACGCGCGTGCCGGAGGTCATCGACGCCTGGTACGACTCGGGTTCGATGCCGTTCGCGCAGTGGGGCTACCCGTACAAGAACAAGGAGCTGTTCGAGAGCCGCTACCCGGCGCAGTTCATCTCGGAGGCCATCGACCAGACCCGCGGCTGGTTCTACACGCTGATGGCGGTCGGCACGCTGGTCTTCGACAAGTCGTCGTACGAGAACGTGGTCTGCCTCGGCCACATCCTCGCCGAGGACGGCCGCAAGATGTCCAAGCACCTGGGCAACATCCTGCAGCCGATCCCGCTGATGGACCAGCACGGCGCCGACGCCGTGCGGTGGTTCATGGCAGCCGGCGGCTCTCCCTGGGCGGCCCGCCGCGTCGGCCACGGCACCATCCAGGAGGTCGTCCGCAAGACGCTCCTCACGTACTGGAACACGGTCGCCTTCCAGGCCCTGTACGCGCGCACGGCGGGCTGGGCGCCCAGCGAGGCCGACCCGGCCCCGGCGGACCGCCCGGTCCTCGACCGCTGGCTCCTGTCCGAACTCCACGCACTCACCGACCAGGTGACGCAGGCTCTGGAGTCGTACGACACCCAGCGCGCCGGCAAGCTGCTCTCGGCCTTCGTCGACGACCTGTCGAACTGGTACGTACGCCGCTCCCGCCGCCGCTTCTGGCAGGGCGACAAGGCGGCGCTGCGCACCCTGCACGAGGTCGTCGAGACGGTCACGCGACTGATGGCGCCGCTGACCCCGTTCATCACCGAGCGGGTCTGGCAGGACCTCGTGGTGCCGGTGTCCGCCGACGCCCCGGAGTCCGTGCACCTGTCGACCTGGCCGGAGGCGGACCTGTCCGCCATCGACCCGGAGCTGTCGAAGCAGATGGTGCTCGTACGCCGTCTCGTGGAGCTGGGCCGTGCCACGCGCGCGGAGTCGGGTGTGAAGACCCGCCAGCCGCTGTCCCGCGCTCTGGTCGCGGCGACCGGTTTCGGCTCCCTGGACCGTGAGCTGCACGCGCAGATCACCGAGGAGCTGAACGTGAGCTCGCTCGCGTCACTGTCCGAGGTCGGTGGTTCACTGGTGGACACGACGGCCAAGGCGAACTTCCGCGCGCTGGGCAAGCGGTTCGGCAAGGGCGTCCAGGCGGTGGCGAAGGCCGTCGCCGAGGCGGACGCGGCAGCGCTGTCGCTGGCCCTGCGCGAAGGTACGGCGTCGGTGGAGGTCGACGGCGAGACCGTCACGCTCGCCCCGGATGAGGTCATCATCACAGAGACCCCGCGCGAGGGCTGGTCCGTCGCCTCGGACTCCGGTGCCACGGTCGCGCTCGACCTGGAGCTGACGGAGGAGCTGCGCCAGGCGGGCCTGGCGCGGGACGCCATCCGCCTGATCCAGGAGGCCCGCAAGAACAGCGGCCTCGACGTGGCCGACCGGATCGCCCTGCGCTGGACGTCCACGGACCCGAAGGTCATCGCGGCCCTCACGGAACACTCCACCCTGATCGCCGACGAGGTCCTGGCAACAGACTTCGCCCAGGGCGAGCCGGACGACACCTACGGCCCCGCCTTCACGGACGACCCGCTGTCCCTGACATTCCACCTCCGCAAGCACTCCTAGCCCCTCCCAGCTGCGGGCATCCGTGCCGCTAGGGGCGGCACGGGTGGGCGCAGCGGCACCCTGCAAGCGCAGGCCGCCACCGACGCCGCGTGACCCGAGCCCCAGCCCAGCGCACCGAAAAGGCCCCGGCCCACCAGAAACTTGGTGGACCGGGGCCTTACTCGTCCCGCCTCGCAGACACGAAAGTGGCGACGAAAACGGGCGGAGCCCCCGGATAACCGGGGGCTCCGCCCTGAACGCTGCCGACGCCTAAGGCGTACCGGAGGCCGTCAGTTGTCGTCCTCGTCGATCAGAAACCCACGCATCGGCGAAGGCGCCTGCTGCATGGGCGAGGGCCCCTGCGGCCGAACCGGCGCCATCGGCTGCGTCATGGCCGGCGACATCTGCTGCTGGCCGCCGTAGGACGGGGCACCGGGACCGGGCCCACCCATCGGGTTGCCACCGTAGGACGGCGCGCTCGCCCCGGCCGGAGCCATGGACGGGCTGGGCGACGACGGAAGCGAGGCGGTCGCCGGGGTACGCGGCGGAGCCAGCGAGTCGTCGGCCTGGGTCTCCAGCTGACGCAGCTGCGACTCCAGGTAGGACTTCAGACGCGTACGGTACTCGCGCTCGAAGCCCCGCAGGTCCTCGACCTTGCGCTCCAGCGTGGCGCGGGCGGACTCCAGGGAGCCCATCGCGACGCGGTGCTTCTCCTGCGCGTCCCGCTCCAGGGCGTCGGCCTTGGCACGGGCGTCGCGCTCCAGACCCTCGGCGCGGCTGCGGGCCTCACCGACGATCTTGTTGGCCTCGGAACGGGCCTCGGCGATCGCCTGGTCGGCGGTCTGCTGCGCCAGCGAGAGCACCCGGGCGGCGCTGTCGCCACCGGGGCCCTGACCGGGCTGTCCCATCTGCGGGCCGTGCCCGCCCATCGGACCACCCATGGGACCGCCCATCGGGCCGCCCATCTGCTGGGGCATCTGCTGCTGCATCTGTCCCTGCATGGGGCCGGGACCCTGTCCCATACCGCCCTGGCCCATTCCGCCCTGACCCATGGGGCCCTGGCCCATCGGACCCTGACCCATGGGGCCCTGGCCCATCTGACCGGGACCCTGCTGGCCCTGGGAGCTGGGGCCGGCGGGAAGCTGCGGGGCGCCGCTCGGCAGCTGGGGCGGGCCGCCCATGGGGCCGCCCATCTGCTGCTGCGGCGGGCCCGATATGCCGGCGGGCACGGGAGCGCCGGGACCGCCTCGCATGCCCTGCGGCGGACCCTGCTGTTGCTGCTGATCCTGCTGTTCGGGAGGCTTGCGCATGCCCTGTTGCTGGTTCTGCGCGGCGGCGCGTGTGGCGGCGGCCAGCTTGGCGCGCAGGTCCTCGTTCTCGCGGAGCAGGCGGGTCAGTTCGGCTTCGACCTCATCGAGGAAGGCATCGACCTCGTCCTCGTCATAGCCTTCTCGGAGGCGGACGGTCGTGAACTGCTTGTTCCGCACGTCCTCGGGGGTCAACGGCATCTCTTCACCTCAACGTAGTCGTCGGCATCGTCGGCGTTCGGCAAGACCGTATCGTTCACAGCCGGCTCACAACGGAGATCAGGATGTAGACGATGATCATCAGTACGAAGAAGGACAGGTCGAGCGCCACGCCCCCGAGACGTAGCGGCGGAATGAACCGCCGCAGAAGCTTGAGCGGTGGATCAGTGACAGTGTAGGTCGCCTCAAGAACGACCACCATCGCCTTGCCGGGTTGCCATGAGCGGGCGAACTGGAACACGTAGTCCATGACCAACCGGAAGATCAGCACGATGAGGAAACACATCAGCACGACGTAGAGAACCTGCCCGACCACGCTCATGATTCCGTGCGTCCCTCTCCCCTGTTTCCCTGCTGCTCCGGTCCTGCGTCTCAGCTCTGGTTGAAGAACCCGCCCTCTGCGATGCGAGCCTTGTCCTCCGCCGTGACATCGACGTTAGCAGGCGACAACAGGAACACCTTCTGCGTCACCCGCTCGATGCTCCCGTGGAGACCAAACACCAAACCAGCCGCAAAGTCGACAAGTCGCTTGGCGTCCGTGTCATCCATCTCGGTCAGATTCATGATCACCGGGGTGCCCTCACGGAAGTGTTCCCCGATGGTACGGGCCTCGTTGTAGGTCCGGGGGTGCAGCGTGGTGATCCTGTACGGCTCTCGTTCCGACACGACCTTGGGCATGATCACCGGTGCGTTCTTCTCCAGGCTTTGACGTTCTTGTGTGATGGACGCCACGGGGGCGATGCGGGCCGGGCGGCCGGATTCCGCGCCCAGCGAAGCGGAATGGGGCACGGGCTCGCGCTGCACCGGTGGATGCACCACTCGTACCGGTTCGTCCCTTTGGGACTGGTGTGGCTGGTGCGACTGATGCGACGGCTCGTGCCGTCGGCGGTCCCGCTCGGGCTCAGGATCAAGCTCGGGCTCGAAGTCGTCATCGGGGTCGAAGCCCCTGCCGTCGTACCCATCGTCCTCCACGAGGCCGAGGTAGACCGCCATCTTGCGCATCGCGCCGGCCATGCTCTGAGTCCTCCGCTCTGTGGTGGATCGGCTGACTGTTGCCAAGTGCCCGCGATCCACGAGGTCGTCTGCCCGCCAGCGGCGGTAATGACCATATTTTCTGCTGTGGTCCGACTTCTTGGCGACGTTACCCGAGCCTGGGGCGGACGCCGAGTACCGCAGTGCCGACGCGTACATGTGTCGCTCCGGCCGTCACCGCGTGTTCGAGGTCCGCACTCATCCCTGCCGAGACCATCGTGGCAGCCGGATGAGCCCGGCGCAGGTCAGTCGACAAATCCATCAGGCGCTCGAACGCCGCCTGTTCACGCCCCGCGTACGGGCCGGTGAGCGGAGCGACGGTCATCAGTCCGGCGAGCCTCAGACCCGGGGACCGGGCGACGAGTTCGCCCAACTCCTCGACGCCGTCGACCCCTACACCACCGCGCTCCCCCAGTCCACCCTTTCCCGTCGCGGACTGCTCCGCGTCGAGCGCAACCTGGATGAGACAGCCCACCTCGCGCTCCGTCCGCACCGCTTCCTTGGACAGGGCGGTGACGAGCCTGGCCCGGTCGACCGACTGCACGACATCGGCGTAACCGACCACGGAACGCACTTTGTTGGTCTGCAACTGGCCCACGAAGTGCCAGGACAGGGGCAGATCGGAACAGGCCGCGGCCTTGGGCGCCGCGTCCTGGTCACGGTTCTCGGCGACGTGCCGCACACCGAGTTCCGACAGGATCCGCACATCCTCGGCGGGGTAGGTCTTGGTGACCACGATCAGGGTCACCTCTTCACGCTTGCGCCCGGCCGACGCACAGGCGGCGGCGATCCGCTCCTCCACGTGCGCCAGATTCCCGGCGAGTTCGGTCCTGCGGTCCGTCATACCCGATCAGTCCAGCCACACATAGCCCGCGAGGCGGCCGGTGAGGCCGTCCCGACGGTACGAGAAATGATCGTCCGACTCGATCGTGCAGACCGGCGACTGCTCCCGGTCGCGCACCCCGAGCCGTTCCAGCTGCGCGTGCACCCCCGCGGTCACATCGACCGCCGGCGTGCCCCAACTGGTCTCGGCGTACGCCGCGGGCTCGACGGCCGCGACCTCGGCCCGCATCGCGTCCGGCACCTCGTAGCACCGTCCGCAGACGGCGGGGCCGGTGCGGGCGACGATCCGCGCCGGTTCGGCGCCGAGTTCCGCCATGGCCCCGACCGCGGCGGGTACGACCCCGGCGACCATGCCCGGCCGTCCCGCGTGGGCGGCGGCCACGACCCCGGCGACGGGGTCCGCGAGCAGCACGGGGGTGCAGTCCGCGGTGAGCACGGCGAGGGCGAGGTCACGGCGAGCGGTGACGACGGCGTCGACCTCCGGCACCGGGCGCTCGCCCCAGGGCTCGTCGACCACGGCCACGTCGGGTCCGTGGACCTGGTTCATCCAGACGACCCGCGCCGGGTCGAGACCGAGCGACTTGGCCGCCAGTTCACGGTTGGTCCGTACGGACTCCGGGTCGTCGCCGACCGCCCCGCCGAGATTGAGCTCTTCGTACGGAACGGCGCTCACCCCGCCCCACCTGTCGGTGAAGGCGAAGTGCGCGCCGCTCACGGTGCTCACCGAGGAGCGCCGTCCTATCACTTGAGGAAGTCCGGCACGTCCAGCTCCTCCGCCGCGCTGTCGGAGTAGGTCCGCGAGGACGGGACCGGCGGGGAGACGGGCGGCAGTTCGCTGCTCGCGGGCTCCGGAGCGGGCTCCGGCGCCTCCTTGGGCGTGACGCTGCCGAGCGAACCGAAGGACGGCCGGCTGTCGCCCGCCCGGGCCGGTGCGGGCTCGTCGCGCTTGGCCGAGGACGAGCCGAGCACGGTGTCCCGCTTGGACGGGGGCTGCCCGCCGTCGAACCCGGCGGCGATGACGGTGACCCGTACCTCGTCGCCGAGCGCGTCGTCGATGACCGCGCCGAAGATGATGTTGGCCTCGGGGTGCGCGGCCTCGCTCACCAGCTGGGCGGCCTCGTTGATCTCGAACAGGCCGAGGTCGGAGCCGCCGGAGATGGAGAGCAGGACGCCCCGTGCGCCGTCGATGGAGGCTTCCAGGAGCGGCGAGGAGATCGCCATCTCGGCGGCCGCCACCGCGCGGTCGTCGCCGCGGGCCGAGCCGATGCCCATGAGGGCCGAACCGGCCTCGGACATCACGGACTTGACGTCGGCGAAGTCGAGGTTGATCAGACCGGGTGTGGTGATGAGGTCGGTGATGCCCTGAACACCGGAGAGCAGGACCTGGTCCGCCGACTTGAACGCGTCGAGGACCGAGACCTGGCGGTCCGAGATGGACAGCAGCCGGTCGTTCGGGATGACGATGAGGGTGTCGACCTCTTCGCGGAGTTCCGCGATGCCGTCCTCGGCCTGGTTGGCGCGGCGCCGGCCCTCGAAGGTGAAGGGGCGGGTCACCACGCCGATGGTGAGCGCGCCGAGCGAGCGGGCGATGTTGGCCACCACCGGCGCGCCGCCGGTACCGGTGCCGCCGCCCTCGCCGGCCGTCACGAAGACCATGTCGGCCCCCTTGAGGACCTCCTCGATCTCCTCGCGGTGATCCTCCGCGGCCTTGCGGCCGACGGCCGGGTTGGCTCCGGCGCCGAGTCCGCGGGTGAGTTCGCGGCCGACGTCGAGCTTGACGTCGGCGTCGCTCATCAACAGCGCCTGGGCGTCCGTGTTGATGGCGATGAACTCGACACCCTTGAGACCGACCTCGATCATCCGGTTGATGGCATTGACACCACCGCCGCCGACACCGATGACTTTGATGACTGCGAGGTAGTTCTGCGGTGCTGCCACGTCGAAGGCCTCTCGCCTCGAGTTACGTGTCGTCGCCTCGCACGGTCGCGATCCGACGACTGATGCCGAATGGGACGGTCCGAACGCCGACCCGAACCCTAACGCTGAAGTTTAGGGTTACCAGTGTGTCTGTTCCTTGGACTCTTCCGAACAGGACACTAAGTCGACAAGTGGCGCACGTTCAACGAACACGCCGAACCTCCCGTTTTTCTTTTCACCCTATGTGATCAGCCATGTCGCTGCCCAACCAGGGTGCTGGCCTGCGCAGATGTGCGTCAACTCCCTGATGACGCAGGGGCGGTGGGAACACTTACGTCGAAGTGTCCCGCCCCTGGAGCGGCTTTCATGAGAGCGATGAGCGTATGCGCCTTGGCGCGGCCCTTCTCACCACTGCCCCAGTCGACGGTGCGGTCCCCGCTCAACTCCAGCGTGACGGAGTCGTACGAACGGACCTTGACGACCTGGGTGGCGCGGGCGACCGCGGCCGGAAGGGAACGGGCCACGAGCACCGCCTCGCGCACCAGCCGGTCGGTGCCGAAGCGGCGCAGACCCGCGGTGTGGGACACCGTCAATTCCAGTACGGGTACGCCCTGCGGGGCACGCGAAACCGTGGCATATCGCACACCCTTGGCGTCCACTTCGACGAACTTTCCGCCCTTTTCGACAATCAGGACCGGCCTACGCTCAGTTACTTTCAGCCCGATTCCATGGGGCCAGGAGCGGACGACGTCAACCGAGTCAATTCGGGGCAATTTCCGGAGCAGTCTTGCCTCAATCACAGCGGTGTCGACTGAAATCAACGGTGATCCGACCGGGACGTCGGCCGCCTCGACGACCTGTGCGGCCGTCAGGACCCGGGTCCCGGTGGCCGATACCCGCTCCACGCGCGTCCACTGCGAGCCGTAGAGGATCCAGGCCCCGCTCGCGGCGAGCAGGGCCAGACAGACCATCACAACAATGAGCGTTCGAGGCTTCGGCAGCCTCTTCAGCCTTTCGAGGAGCGGCGGCCGGGGCGGGCCGGAGGCCGGATCCTGCCGGTCTTGCCGTGCGCCGCGTTCGGCGGTGGTCGGTCCGGCCACGCTCCCCTGCCTTCTGCCACGCGCTAGCGGCGTGACGCGATCGCCTCGTACACCATCCCGACGAGCAGGTCGTCGGCGTCCCTGCGGCCGAACTCGGAGGCCGCGCGGGACATCTCGAACAGCCGGTGCGGATCGGCGAGCACGGGCAGGACATTGCCCTGGATCCACTGCGGCGTCAGTTCCGCGTCGTCGACCAGCAGTCCGCCGCCGGCCTTGACCACCGGCTGGGCGTTCAGCCGCTGTTCGCCGTTGCCGATGGGCAGCGGGACGTAGACGGCCGGGAGCCCGACGGCGGAGAGTTCGGCGACGGTCATCGCGCCCGCACGGCAGAGCATCATGTCGGCCGCGGCGTACGCGAGGTCCATCCGGTCCACGTACGGTACCGGGATGTACGGGGGCATCCCCGGCATCTGGTGGACCTGCGGCAGTTCGTTCTTCGGGCCGACCGCGTGCAGGATCTGGATACCGGCCTGCTGGAGGTACGGGGCGGTCTGCTCGATCACCTGGTTCAGGCGGCGGGCGCCCTGCGAGCCGCCGGAGACCAGCAGCGTCGGCAGGGAGGGGTCGAGCCCGAACGCGGCGCGGGCCTCGGGGCGCACGGCGGCCCGGTCGAGGGTGGCGATGGAGCGGCGCAGCGGGATGCCGATGTAGCGGGCGTTGCGCAGTTTGCTGTCCGGGGTGGAGACGGCGACCTGGGCCGCGTACCGGGAGCCGATCTTGTTGGCGAGTCCGGGCCGGGCGTTGGCCTCGTGGACGACGATCGGCACGCCGAGGCGCTTGGCCGCGAGATAGCCGGGCAGGGCGACGTAGCCGCCGAAGCCGACGACCGCGTCCGCCTTGGTGCGTTCCAGGATCTGCTCGGCCGCCTTGATCGTGCCGCGCAGCCGTCCGGGGACGGTGATCAGCTCGGGGGTGGGCTTGCGCGGCAGCGGTACCGCGGGGATCAGCCCGAGTTCGTAGCCCCGTTCTGGTACGAGTCGGGTCTCAAGTCCGCGCTCCGTGCCCAGGGCCGTGATTCCCACGGTCGGGTCCTGCCTGCGCAGGGCGTCCGCGAGGGCGAGCGCGGGCTCGATGTGGCCGGCGGTCCCCCCACCGGCGAGTACGACATGCACCGAAATTCACCGCTCTCCGGACGAACGCGCCGAGGCACGCCGTCGCATCGTGTTCCACTTCCGAGGCCCCCGGACAGCGGAGCCTCTCACCGCAGCCCGCTTTCTGCCAAAGCGGGGTTGCCGCATCGCGAGCGCCGTCCGCGCAGCGGGATCCTCACGCGCGAAGGCGATCAGGAGCCCGATGGCGAACATGGTCGGCAACAGGGCGGAACCCCCGTAGGAGAACAGCGGGAGCGGGACTCCGGCGATCGGCAGCAGACCGAGCACCGCACCGATGTTGATCACGGCCTGAGCCGTGATCCAGGTGGTCACGCCACCCGCGGCGTACCTCACGAAGGGGTCCTCCGTGCGTCCGGCCACGCGGATACCCGCATAGCCTAGAGCCGCGAAGAGTGCGAGTACCGACAGAGTGCCCGCCAGACCGAGTTCCTCACCTGTGATGGCGAAGATGAAGTCCGTGTGGGCCTCGGGGAGTTGACCCCATTTCTCCACACTCGCCCCGAGGCCGGAGCCGAACAGGCCGCCGGAGGCGAGGGCGTAGATGCCGTGCACGGCCTGCCAGCAGGAGTCGCCGGGACCCGGTTCGGTGGCGCCGAGACAGGCGAGGCGGGCCATGCGGTTGGGGCTGGTCCTGATGAGGATCACGCCGAGGGTCAGCGCGATGGCGAGGACGCCGCCGAAGAGCCGGGTCGGCGCTCCCGCGAGCCACAGCAGGCCGAAGAGGATCGCGGTGAGGATGATCGCCGTGCCCATGTCGCCGCCGAGCATGATCAGCCCGAGCAGCATGAAGGCGACCGGCACGAGCGGCACCAGCATGTGCTTCCACTGGGTCAGCAGCCGCTTGTCCTGCTTGCGGGCGAGCAGGTCGGCCCCCCACAGGACGAGGGCGAGCTTGCCGAACTCGCTGGGCTGGAGCTGGAAGGGGCCGCCGACGGAGATCCAGTTCTGGTTGCCGTTGACCGCGACCCCTATCCCCGGCACCTGGACGAGGATCATCAGGAAGACCGAGCCCAGCAGTATCGGGTACGCGAGTGCCCGGTGGAGCTTGGACGGCATCCGGGAGGCGGCCAGCATCAGCAGGCCGCCGAGCACGGCCGCGAGGAACTGCTTGCGGAAGAAGTAGCTTCCCGGCAGCGACAGCTGGAGCGCGGTGATCTGGGAGGCGGAGTACACCATCACCAGACCGAGCACGGTGATCAGCAGGCTGCCGCCGAGGATCAGGTAGTACGCGGTCAGCGGCCGGTCCCAGGCACGGCGTGCGCGGCCGTAGAGGCGGGCCACGGGGTTGTCCCGCGGGGGCCGGGGGGCCGGGGGCCTCCGGGGGGCCCGCTGGACGGGAGGACGCCCTGTACGGCTAGTGGGCACGACGGGCTCCTCTCGGGGCGGGAGGGCACACGGGCCCGGGGCCGCACGGCGCGAGGCCACCGGCAGAGGGCTGTCGGTCCACCGACCACGATGGCGTCACGTGTCGCTCCCAAGGATCCCGGGCGCCCGGGCCGGCCCAGGGGCCTGCCGTCAGGCGCCCGCGGCGCCGAGTTCGCGGACCGCTTCCGCGAACATGTCACCGCGCTGGTTGTAGTTGGCGAACATGTCCATGGAAGCGCAGGCCGGTGCCATGAGCACCGTGTCGCCGGCGCGGGCGAGTCGTGCCGCCTCCTGGACCGCCGCGGGCATCGCACCAGTGTCGGTCCGGTCGAGGTCGACCACCGGTACTTCCGGCGCGTGTCGCGCGAGGGCTTCCCGGATGAGGGCCCGGTCCGCGCCGAAGAGCACGACGCCCCGCAGCCGCTTCGCCGACCGGACGACGAGTTCGTCGAAGGTCGCGCCCTTGGCGAGGCCGCCCGCGATCCACACGATCGACTCGTACGCCGCCAACGAGGCTTCCGCGGCATGGGTGTTGGTGGCCTTGGAGTCGTCCACGTAGGCGACGCCGTCCACATCGGCCACGTGCTCGATGCGGTGGGCGTCGGGACGGAAGGCCCTCAGACCGTCCCTGACGGCCTTGGGGGGCACTCCGAAGGCGCGGGCCAGGGCCGCCGCCGCGAGGGCGTTGGCGATGTTGTGCGGGGCGGGCGGATCGACGTCCGCGACCTCAGCGAGTTCCTGGGCCTGCTTGTGCCGGTCCTCGACGAAGGCGCGGTCGACCAGGATGCCGTCCACGACGCCGAGTTGGGAGGGACCGGGCGTGCCGAGCGTGAAGCCGACGGCCCGGCAGCCCTCCTCGACGTCCGCCGCGCGCACCAGGTCCTCGGTCGCCCTGTCGGCCACGTTGTAGACGCAGGCCACCTGGTTGCCCTCGTAGACGCGGCCCTTGTCGGCGGCGTACGCCTCCATGGAGCCGTGCCAGTCGAGGTGGTCGGGGGCGAGGTTGAGGACGGCCGCGGAGTGGGCGCGCAGGGAGGGCGCCCAGTGCAGCTGGTAGCTGGACAGTTCCACGGCGAGCACGTCGAGATCGGCGTACGCCTCGTCGTCGCCCAGCACCACGTCGACGATCGGCGTGCCGATGTTGCCCACCGCGGCCGTACGCAGGCCCGCGGCGGCCAGGATCGAGGCGAGCATCCTGGTGGTGGTGGTCTTGCCGTTGGTGCCGGTGACGGCCAGCCAGGGCGCGGCCCTGCGGCCGTCGTGGCCGCGCAGCCGCCAGGCGATCTCGACGTCGCCCACGACGTCCACGCCCGCCTTCGCGGCGGCCTGGAAGAGGGGGCTGCTCGGCTTCCAGCCCGGCGAGGTGACCACCAGGTCGGTGCCCTCGGGCAGGGTGTCGGCGTCCGCGAGGCGGACCGCGATGCCCTGCTGTTCGAGGGGGACGGCCCGCTCCCGGTGCGCCGGGGAGTCGCCGCCGTCGACGACCGTGACGGACGCGCCGAGGCCGGCCAGGGCGCGGGCGGCGCTGATGCCGCTCACGCCGAGACCGGCGACGGTGATGTTCATGCCCTGCCAGGCGGAAGCGGTGGTCACTTCTTGGCTGCCCATCCCGCGTAGAAGAGGCCGAGTCCGACGATGACGCACATGCCCTGGATGATCCAGAAGCGGACCACCACAAGGACTTCGGACCACCCCTTGAGTTCGAAGTGGTGCTGCAGCGGTGCCATCCGGAAGACGCGTTTGCCGGTGAGGCGGAACGAGCCGACCTGGATGACGACCGACATGGTGATGAGGACGAAGAGGCCGCCGAGCAGGGCGACCAGCAGCTCGGTGCGCGAGCAGATCGCGAGACCGGCCAGCGCGCCGCCGAGCGCCAGGGAACCGGTGTCCCCCATGAAGATCTTGGCGGGCGAGGTGTTCCACCACAGGAAGCCGAAGCAGGAGCCCATCAGGGCCGCGGCGACGACCGCGAGGTCCAGCGGATCTCGTACCTCGTAGCAGGCGCCGGGGTTGGTGAGGGTCTGCGCGTTGGCGCAGGACTCCTGGAACTGCCAGACGCCGATGAACGTGTAGGCGCCGAACACCATGGTCGCGGCGCCGGTGGCCAGGCCGTCCAGACCGTCCGTCAGGTTCACGCCGTTCGACATCGCGAGGATCATGAACAGCGCCCAGACCACGAACAGCACCGGGCCGATGGACCAGCCGAAGTCCTGCACGAAGGAGAGCCTGGTGGAGGCCGGGGTGTTGTTGCGGTTGTCCGCGAACTGCAGTGCGAGGACCGCGAAGGCGATGCCGACGATCAGCTGGCCGGCCATCTTCGCCTTGGCCCGCAGACCGAGCGACCGCCGCTTGACGATCTTGATGTAGTCGTCCAGGAAGCCGACCACGCCCATGCCCGTCATCAGGCCGAGCACCAGCAGTCCCGAGAACGTCGGCGGCTTCCCCGTGATCACCTTGCTGAGGAAGTACGCCAGCAGCGTGGCCAGGATGAAGGCGATACCACCCATGGTCGGCGTACCGCGCTTGGCGTGGTGCTCGCGCGGGCCGTCGTCGCGGATGTACTGGCCGTAGCCCTTGCGGGCCAGCAGCTTGATCAGCAACGGGGTGCCGATCAGGGTCAGGAAGAGACCGATGACTCCCGCGAACAGGATCTGATTCATCATCGGACGGCGACCTCACCCTCGGTGCCCTCGACGAGCGCCTGCGCGACCCGTTCGAGACCGACCGACCGGGACGCCTTCACGAGTACGACGTCTCCCGGGCGCAGCTGACTGCGCAACAGGTCGACCGCCGACTGTGCGTCGGACACGTGCACCGACTCCTCACCCCACGAACCCTCGTTATATGCGCCCAGTTGCAGCCAGGACGCTTCCCTGCCCCCGACCGCGACGAGCTTGCTGACGTTGAGCCGGACGGCGAGCCGTCCGACCGCGTCGTGCTCGGCGAGCGCCTCGTCCCCGAGCTCGGCCATCTGACCGAGCACCGCCCAGGTCCGCCGCCCCTTGCCCATGGCCGCGAGCGCCCGCAGGGCGGCTCGCATGGACTCGGGGTTCGCGTTGTAGGCGTCGTTGACGACCGTCACGCCGTCCGGGCGCTCGGTGACCTCCATCCGCCAACGGGAGAGGGAGCCCGCCTCGGAGAGCGCGGTGGCGATCTCGTCTGCGGACATGCCCAGCTCATGGGCGACGGCGGCGGCGGCGAGCGCGTTCGACACGTGGTGCTCACCGTACAGGCGCATGGTCACTTCGCTGCACCCGGTGGGTGTGTGAAGGCTGAACGAGGGCTGTCCGTTCCCGGTGAGCCGCACGTTCTCGGCCCGTACGTCCGCTTCGTCGGACTCTCCGAAGAGGAGCACGCGTGCTTTCGTCCGCGAGGCCATGGCCCGTACGAGGGGGTCGTCGGCGTTCAGGACGGCTGTTCCGTCCTCCGGGAGACACTCCACCAGCTCGCCCTTGGCCTGGGCGATCTGCTCGCGGCCGCCGAACTCGCCGATGTGGGCGGTGCCGACGTTGAGGACGAGGCCGATCTTCGGGGGCGTCAGATCCGCGAGGTAGCGGATGTGGCCGATCCCGCGGGCGCCCATCTCCAGGACGAGGAAACGGGTCTCCTCGGTGGCGCTGAGCGCGGTGAGCGGCAGCCCGATCTCGTTGTTGAGGGAGCCGGGCGTGAAGACCGTCGGCGCCTTGGTGCGGAGCACCTGGGCGATCAGGTCCTTGGTGCTGGTCTTGCCGGCCGAGCCGGTGAGGGCCACGAGGGTCGCGCCGAGCCGCGCCACGACGTGGCGTGCGAGGGCGCCCAGCGCGAGCAGGACGTCGTCCACGACGATCGCGGGCACTCCGACGGGCCGGGAGGCCAGGACGGCCACCGCGCCCGCCGCCACGACGTCCGCGGCGAAGTCGTGGCCGTCCACGCGCTCGCCCACGAAGGCGACGAAGAGACTGCCGGGCTCCACTTCCCTGGAGTCCCTGACGACTTGTCCGGTGACCTGGACCGACGCATCCGGTATGTCGTGGGTCTGCCCGCCGACGACTGAGGCGATCTCGGCGAGTGAGAGGGCGATCACAAGTTCATCCCTGGGTCTTCTGGATAGCTGCGCGGAGCACCTGGCGGTCGTCGAAGGGACGGATCACCCCGGCGATGTCCTGGCCCTGTTCGTGGCCCTTGCCCGCGATCAGCACGGTGTCGCCGGGCTGTGCGCGGGCGACGGCCGCTTCGATCGCGGCGGCCCGGTCCTCGAAGACCTGGACCTCTCCGCGCTCGTGCGCCGGCACCTCGGCGGCGCCCGCGAGCATCGTGGCGAGGATGGCGAGGGGGTCCTCGCCGCGGGGGTTGTCCGAGGTCAGTGTGGCGGTGTCGGAGAGCCGGACCGCGGCGGCGCCCATCGGCATCCGCTTGGTCTTGTCCCGGTCGCCGCCGCAGCCGAGGACGATGTGCAGTTTGCCCTCGGTGACCTTGCGCAGGGCCTTCAGGACGGATTCGACGGCGTCCGTCTTGTGCGCGTAGTCGACGACCGCCAGGTAGGGCTGTCCGGCGTCCACGCGCTCCAGGCGGCCGGGCACGCCCGGTACGGCGGCGATGCCGTCGGCGGCGGTCTGCGGGTCGATCCCGGCGGTGGCGAGGGCGACGATCGCGGCGAGCGTGTTGGCCACGTTGAAGGTGCCCGCGAGCGGTGACCTGGCGGTGATCCGCTCACCCTTGGGGCCGACCGCGACGAAGACCGAGTCCATCGGGCCGACCCGGACGTCCTCGGCGCGCCAGTCGGCGTCGGGGTGCCCTTCCGCGGAGAACGTCACCACGGGGACGCCGGCCTCCTTGACGAGCCTGCGGCCGTATTCGTCGTCGAGGTTGACCACGCCGAGCCTGCTGCGCTGCGGCGTGAACAGCTGCGCCTTGGCCTGGAAGTAGTCCTCCATGCCGGAGTGGAACTCCATGTGTTCCGGGCTGAGGTTGTTGAAGACCGCGATGTCGAAGACGCAGCCGTCGACCCGGCCGAGGACCAGGGCGTGGCTGGAGACCTCCATGACGACCGCCTCGACGCCGCGCTCGCGCATGACCGCGAACAGCGCCTGGAGGTCGGTGGCCTCGGGGGTGGTGCGTTCCGACTTGATGCGCTCGTCGCCGATGCGCATCTCCACGGTGCCGATCAGCCCGGTACTGCGGACGCCCTTGAGGCCGCCTTCGACGAGGTACGCCGTGGTGGTCTTGCCGGACGTGCCGGTGATGCCGATCTGCAGCAGGTCGGGGCCCGGATGGCCGTAGATCGAGGCGGCCAGTTCGCCCATCGACCCGCGCGGGTCGTCCACGACGAGGACCGGCAGGCCGGTGGCCCGGGCGCGGTCGGCTCCGGTCGGGTCGGTCAGCACGGCGACGGCGCCGAGGCCGGCGGCCTGCGTCACGAAGTCGGCGCCGTGCATCCGGGCACCGGGCAGCGCGGCGTAGACGTCGCCCGGGCGGACGGCGCGGGAGTCATGGGTGATGCCCGTGACCCCGACGGCGCCCGCGGCGCTCTGTGGGTGGTCCGCACCCAGCTGACCGGCGAGCTCCGCGAGGGGTGTGGCGGGGTTCTGAACCGGTCGCGGCGGCCCCGGATATGTCACAGGGACGCCCTTCTGGGTGGTTTGGGACTGATCAGCGTGTGGCACGGCGGTGAGCGTACCGGGCACACCCCCGCCGGAGCGAAGCGAGGGGCGTGGCGGGACGGGCGGCGAGCCGTCGTTGCCGGGGTCGGGAGTGATCGTTGTCACGAGCTTGTTCCTGGTCGGTGTTCCGGGCGGTGCACGGGGTGTTCCGGTCGGTGCCGAGGGATGCCGTCGAAGGCGTCCGCGGCGTCGGTCAGGGCGTGGATTCGGTCAGGGCGTGAAGGTGACGGGGAGTCTGTCGGTGGTGTCCCCGGTGGGCGGTACCTGGAGGGTCTTCAGTGCGAATTCCAGGACCTCCTTGTAGACGGGCCCGCAGATCTGGCCGCCGAAGTAGCTGCCCTTGGTGGCGTTCTGGATGGCGCAGTACACGGTGACGCGGGGGTTGTCGGCGGGCGCGAACCCCGCGAAGGACGAGGTGTAGCCGCGGTAGCGGCCGGTGGCCGGATCCACACGGTTGGCCGTGCCGGTCTTGCCCGCCACGCGGTAGCCGGGGATACGGGCCTTGGTGCCGGTGCCCTCCTCGTCGTCCACGACGGACTCCAGCATGTGCGCCAGGGTCTTCGCGGTCTTCTCGCTGACGACCCTTGTCCTCTTGGGCTCGGCCGCCGGGGTGAACTGTCCGTCGGCTCCCTTGGTGCCGCGGACGAGGGTCGGTTCCACGCGTACGCCGCCGTTGGCGATCGTCGAGTAGACGGAGGCCGCCTGCATCGCGTTGACGGACACGCCCTGGCCGAAAGGGATCGTGTACTGCTGGGAGGTCGACCACTGGTCGGCGGGGGCGAGGATGCCCTTCGTCTCGCCGGGGAAGTCCAGGCCGGTGTATCCGCCGATGCCGAACTTGCGCAGGTACGAGTGGAGGACCTGGTTGGCCTCCCGCTGGGTCTTGCCGAGCTGCCCGGTCGCCAGGATGGTGCCGATGTTGCTGGACTTGGCGAGGACGCCGTTGAGCGTCAGGTACCAGGTCGGGTGGTCGATGTCGTCCTTGAAGAGGCGGTCGCCGCGGTGCAGCCGGTTGGGCACGGTGACGTGCGTGGCGGGTGTGGCGACGCCCTCCTCCAGGACGGCGGCCATCGACATCACCTTGGCGGTGGAGCCGGGCTCGTAGGCGTCCTCCAGGCCCCAGTTGTGCAGGGCTCCCCCGTCGGCCTTGGACAGGTCGTTCGGGTCGAAGCCGGGCGAGTTGGCCATCGCGAGGATCTCGCCGGTCCGGTTGTCCTGCACTATGACGTACCCGCGGTCCGCCTTGGACTTCTCGACCTGCTCGGCGATGGCGTGCTGCGCGGCCCACTGGATGTCGCGGTCGATCGTCAGCTCCACCTCGGAGCCGGCCACCGCGGGCTTCTCGGTGGAACCCGCGGTCGGTACCTGCCGTCCGCCGGACTGGGCGTAGCGGATCTCGCCGTCCTTGCCGGACAGGTCCCCGTTGAGCTGCTGTTCGATGCCGCCGCCGCCCTTGCCGTCGGCGTTGACCCAGCCCAGTATCCCGGCTCCGAGCTCCCCGTTCGGGTAGACCCGCTTGCTGCTGGGTTCCTGGAGGACGCCCGCCAGGATGTTCGCGGGACCGCCTTCGCCTGCCTTCTCGGCGAGAGTGCTCTTGAGGTCCTTGATCTGCGTCCAGACCTGGGGGGTCTGCCGGCGGGCGAGCACGACGTAGCGGGTGTTCTTCGTCCGGAGCTTGGCGGCGAGTTCGTCGGTGTCCTTGCCGAGGATCGGGCCGAGCAGGGCTGCGGCCTGCTCGGGGGCGTCACCGGTCTTCGTCGCCTTGCGGGTGAAGAGCGTGGGGTCGGCGGTGATGTCGTTCGCGTCCACGCTGATCGCCAGGTCGACGCCGTTGCGGTCGGTGATCCCGCCGCGCGCGGCGGCCAGCGTACGGCTGAGGTACCGGTTCTTCTCGGCCTTGGCGGTGTACTCGCTCGCGTCGACCGCCTGCACCTGCAGAAGCCGCACGACGAAGGCGGTCAGTACGAGGGCCAGGGCGAGGCTGACCAGGCGCAGCCGCGGGCGGGGGCTGCCGAGCCGGATGACGCGCGGCGCCTTGGAGCGGGGCGGCGCGGGCCGGCGTACGGGCCGGGCGCCGGACCCGGGGCG
>NZ_BMVY01000002.1 GCF_014650955.1 Streptomyces tauricus | reverse complement strand
CGCGTGGCGCGCGGGGCGCGAAGGCGCCCGGTACGCCGCCGCCTCCCGGGGCGCCCGGTACGCCGGGTGCGCGGCCGGGCGGTCCTCCTCCCGGCGGTCCCGCTCCGGCGTCCGGGCCCGGTGCGCCGGGCGTACCGGCCGGTGGATACGTACCGACGCAGTTCGTCTCGCAGCTCGGCCCGGACGGGCCGGAGGTGCCGGGTGCGCAGGGTGGTCCGGGCGGTCCGGGTGGTCCGGGGGCTCCGCAGCCTCCCGGTGCGCCCAACGCCCCGGGTGCTCCCGGCTCTCCGGGCTCCTCCGGTGGTTCCGGCGGGTCCGGTGGCGTCCACCATGCCGCGACCGTGCTCGCCGGTCCCGCGGTCGGTGGCCCCGGTGCTCCGCAGCCTCCGGGCGCTCCGGGCGCTCCGGGTGCTCCCGGCGCTCCTGGTGCGCCCGGTGCCCCGGGCGGTCCTGGCGGTCCCGGGACTCCGGGTGGTACGCCGCCCGGTGGTGTGCACCATGCCGCGACCATGCTGGCCGGTCCGCCGGTCGGTGGTCCCGGTACGGCTCCGCCCCCGCCGCCCGCGCCCGGTGCGCCCGGTAGGCCTCCCGGTGGCCCCGGCATGCCGCCGCCCGCCCCGCACACGGGTGGTCGGCAGCCGTTCCCGGGACAGCAGCAGCCCTTCCCGGGCCAGCCGATGCCCGGTCAGCCCGGGCCCGGCCAGCCCGGCCCCGGTCAGCAACCTCCGGCCTACGGCTATCCGCAGCACGCCCAGCCCACCGTCGGCCCCGGCTATCAGGCGGTGCTGCGCTACCGCGCCCAGGACGGCAGCGAGCAGCAGCTGATCCGGCGGTCCGCGCCGGGCACCCCGCACCCGGAGTGGCAGATCCTGCACGAGCTGCGGGCGATGAACGTGCCGCCGCAGCAGGTCCTTGAGCTGCACACGGAGCTGGAGTCCTGCGAGCTGCCGGGCGCGTACTGCGCGCGGATGATCCGGGAGAGCTGGCCGCAGGCGCGGATCACGAGCATCGCCTCGTACGGCACCGACCACGCGAGCCGTCAGCAGGGCATGGCGCAACTGCTCGCGCACCAGGGTGAGCTGCACCAGGTCGCGGACGGTCCGGCGAGGCCCGGTCCGGTCCGGGCGCCGCTGCCGCCGGTGCAGTCGGCGCCGCCGATCCCGCCGGAGGCGATCGGGCAGGAGCTGGCGGCGGCCTTCGGGCCCGGTCTGTTCCGGTTCGACCAGGCGGCGGTGTCCCGGCAGGGCGTACCGCCGATCGTGGCGCACACCCTGGTGGTGGCCGGGCTGCCCGTCGACATGAACCCGTTCTTCTGGGCGCAGGCCCAGCCGGGCCGTCCGGTGCCCACGCTCGCCGAACTGGCGCAGGAGCGCGGCATCCAGCCGGGCGCGGACGCGGGTTCGTACCTCGTCATGGGCAGCGACTTCGGCAAGGCGATCTGTGTCCAGTACGGGACCGCGAACATCGTGGCCGTGCCGGTGGAGGCGGGCCCGGGCGGTGCTCCCGTACCGCCGCAGTTCGTGAACACGGGGCTGCCCGAGTTCGCGCGCTCGCTCGCGCTGCTGGGCCGTATGTGGCGTCTTCGGTTCGGGCTCAACCAGGAGCAGGCGGGGCGCTGGACCGTCGATTTCCAGGCGCAGTTGGCCGCGATCGATCCGGCGGCCCTCGGGTCGCCGGAGAGCTGGTGGTCGGTGCTGCTGGAGCAGATGTGGGACGGACTGCTCTGACGGACCGGCACCGAAGCCGAGCGGAGGGGGAGGGCCTGGCCCGGTCGACCGACCGGGCCAGGCCCTCCCGTCTGTCCGGGATCCGTCCCTGTCCGGGACCTGTCTGTCCGGGACCTGTCTGTCCGGGATCAGGCCGGCCCGCATCGGGTCGCGGAATGTGCGGAGTGTCGCGTTATGAACACTTCCGTCTGATCCACCAAGATGAGCGGCATGAGCAGCTCATCGGTGTCGTCGGTGTCCTCGGTGTCGTCTCCGGGCTTCGAAACCGTACGGGGGCGTGGTTACCGCCCGGCGCAGGTCGACGCGTACGCCGCGGAGCTCTCGGCGGGGCGCGACGCCGCCTGGGAGCGAGCCGCGCGGCTGACCGTACTGGCCAGGGAGATGGAAGCCGAGTCGCTGCGGCTGCGCGAGGTCGTGACGGCGCTCGCCCCCCAGACGTACGAGACGCTCGGCGACCGGGCCCGGCGGCTCTTCGAGCTGGGCGAGGAGGAGGCCGCGGCGCTGCGCGAGGACGCGCTGCGGCAGGCGCGCCGGACCGTGGACGAGGCACGGGAGGCGGCCGAAAGGGTGCGCGAGGCCGCGCGGGCGGACGCGGACGAGGTACGGGGCGAGGCCGACGACCGGGCCCGGCACCGGCTGCTGGCCGCGCAGGCCGAGGCCGACGAGATGCGGATCTCCGCGCGGCGCGAGGTGAAGGAGGGCCGTGGTGAGGCCCTGGCCGCGCTGCGCGAGACGCGGCGGCGCGGCGAGAACCTCATCGCCGAGCAGGAGAAGGAGCACGCCGAACGCTGGGAACGGGCCGGGTGCGAGGCCGCCGAGCGGGAGGCCGCGCTCGACGCGCGCCACGAGGAACTCGTCGCGCGCGCCGAGGAGAGCGTGGCCCTGGCGGGCCGGGAACTGGCCGAGGCGCGGGAGGCGGCCCGCCACCTCCAGGAGGACGCGGACGCCCGCGCCGCCGAACTCCTCGCCGAGGCCCGGGTCCGGGAGGAACGCGTGGCCCGCGAGACGGAACGGGTGCTGCGGGAACACGGCGAGCGGTGGGACGAGGTACAGGCCCACATGGACCACGTCCGCAGCAGCCTCGCGGCACTGACGGGCCGGGCGGCGGCGGAGTAGCCCGCGCCCCTGAAGGGGCAAAAGCCGGGGCGAAGCCCCGCTTCTGAGGGGCGCGGGGAACTGCGCAGCTCAGCCCTCGCGGACCCGCACGGGATATCGGGCTGCTCATCTCAGGGGCGCGGGGAACTGCGCAGCTCAGCCCTCGCCGACCCGCACGGGACATCGCGCCCCTCACTTCAGGGGCCGCGAGGAACCACGCGACAAACCCGTACGGGTCCGCAAAGGCCGGCCCGCCGACCCGCGCCGCCCGCGCCCCGCGGTCACGCTCACCCCTTGCGCATCGCCCCCGCGAGGATCAGCCCCTCCACCGCCTCGTACCGCCTCCGGTGTTCCTCCGCCTTCCGCCGGCCCGAGGCGACCGTGCCGAGCCAGCCGAGGGCGAAGCCCAGCGGGATGGAGACGATGCCGGTCGTGGTGAACGGGAACCAGGTGAAGTCGTGGTCGGGGAACGCGGAGATGGGCGAGCCGGAGACGAGGTTCGTGCCGGTCATCAGGATGAGCGTGCCGAGTGAGCCGCCGATGAGCGTGCACAGCAGCCCGGCCTTGGTGTACCGGCGCCAGAAGAGGCTGTAGACCAGCGCGGGCGCGATGGCCGAGGCGCCCAGGCAGAACGACAGCGTGACCAGTGGCTGCAGGCTGTGGTGCTGGACGAGCGTGGCCAGCACGATCGCCGGGAGGCCGACGGCCGCCGCGGACGCCCGGGCCAGCGTCATCTCGCGGCGCGGGGTGAGCTGTTCCTTGCGGTGGGCGAAGACGTCGTGGGCTAGGGAGTTGGCGCAGGCGAGGATCATGCCGGCGACGGAGGCGAGCAGGGTCAGGAAGAGCGCGGCGGTCACGGTGGTGAAGAGGAACGTCTCCGCGGTGGAGACGTCCGCCCCGAACGCGGCCCGGGAACCCATCAGGTACGCCGTGTTGCCCTGCGGGTCCGCGCCCGCGATCGCCTCCCGTCCGATCAAGGCCGTCGCGCCGAAGCCGACGACCGTGATGACGAGGACGAACAGGGCCACGGCCGGCACCGCCCAGGACATCGAACGGCGCACCTGGCGGGCGCTGCCCGCCGTGTACATGCGCATGGTGATGTGCGGCAGACAGGCTCCGCCCAGCACCACCGTCAGCTGTGCGCTGATCATGTCGAGGCGGGGGCTGGGGCCGGTCGAGAACTGCAGGCCGGAGCTGAGGAACCCGGATCCCGCGCCGCTGTTGCGGGCGGCCTGGCCGAAGAGAGCGCCGAGGTTCCAGTCGAACTTGTTGAGGATGAGCACGGCGACGACGGCGCCGGAGCCGAGCAGCATCACGATCTTCAGGATCTGGATCAGCGCGGTGCCCTTCATTCCGCCGATCGCCGCGTAGCTGATCATCAGGAGGCCCAGGCCGACGATGCAGCCCGTCTTCAGGCCCTCGTTGGAGAAGCCGAGGATGAACGCCACCAGGTCGCCGGTGCCCGCCAGTTGTACGAGCATCAGCGGGAGCAGGGCCAGCAGGGTCGCCGCGCACGCGGTGATGCGTACCGCCCGGCCGGGCATGCGCCGGGCGAGGGCGTCGCCCATGGTGAACCGGCCCGCGTTGCGCAGGGGTTCGGCCAGCAGGAACATCAGGAGCATGAGGGACAGGGCGGTGCTCAGGGCGAGTACGACCCCGTCGTACCCGAAGAGCGCGATCACGCCGCCGGTGCCGAGGACCGTGGCGGCGGAGATGTAGTCACCGGCGATGGCGAGGCCGTTGCGCATGGGGGAGAGGCTGCCGTAGCCGGTGTAGAACTCGTCGAGGTCGTCCCGGTCGGGGCCGGTCATCACACAGAGCAGCAGGGTGATGGTGGCCACGACGGTGAACGCCACCAGGGACATCGCCTGGGCGGAACTGCTGAAGCCGGTCACCGGTGTGCCTCCGCGCGCTTGGTGTCCAGCTCGGCCTGCTTCCTGAGCCGTTCGGCGATCGGGTCGACGGTCCTGCGGGCGGTGTACTCGTACAGTCCGATTGCCGCGCCGGTGACGGGGACCTGGATCAGGCCGAGGAGCAGACCGACGGTCAGGCCCTCGGTGACCTCGCCCGTCATCAGCGAGGGCGCGGACGCCGACAGGACGAGGAACAGCGTGAAGTAGCCGAGCGCGGTCAGGGTGGCCACCCGCCGCTGCCACCGGTACGCGGAACGCAGGACGCGCATGTCGCTGTGCTGCCCGAGCGCGCTGTGCCGGGACCGGTGCGGCCCACCGGCCCCGGGCTCCGGCTGCTGCGGTTCCCAGGTGGGGTAGGTGGAGTAGGACGGGGACGAGTTGTGCGGCGGTGGGTGCGGCGGTGGATGGGACGGACGGTGCGGTGGAACGGGGTACGACGGGGACGTGTCGTAAGACATCCCGGTTCTCCTTGCGTGGCTCGGGCCCGGACTGGGCCGCAGGGAGCGGGGGGTGAGCGTGGACGCACGTTACTTGCAGGTAGCCGAGCAAAGCGAGGGTTTCGACAAACTGATTGGTCGGTACGCGCTTACTTCGCTGACCTCGGGTGTTACCCGCGTTAACCCGCGCGCCGGTCCCGGGTGGCGCGTGAAATATCCTGGGGCGCCGCGAGGGCGCGCTTTTCCACCAGGGGGAACCGATGAGTGACGTACGTGAATCCGTGATGCCCCGGCAGGCGCGTGCGGCGCAACTGCTGTTGTTCGCGCTGGCGTTCGTGGGGCTCGTCGTCATGCTCGCCCTGTCGGGCGGGCTGTCGTCCTACGGGGTGGGGAACATGATCGCTCCGTGGCTCCTGATCTGGGTGTGTGCGCTGCTCGCCCTGACGTACGACGGCGGTGCGCGCAACGGCACGCGGCTCACGACGTTCGTGGTGATGCTGTTCGTCGTCGTGGGGTCGTTCAAGCAGGTCTCCGGGGCCACGGCGCCGGGGGAGTTCCTGGACGCCGCACTGCGCATCGCGCTCGGGCTGCCGGTGATGGTGCTGCTGTTCCTGCCGGAGACCACGGCCTGGTTCGACCGGGAGAAGTGACGCCTCAGAAGTTCTGCTCGGCTGCCCGACCCCCGGGCCCCGCTCGATCCTCGGGCCCCGCTCAGTCCCCGGGGCTCTTCAGTACCGGGAAGCGGCGCGGGGCCACGAACAGCAGGACCAGGAAGGCGAGCGCCGCCGCGCAGGCCGCGCCGAAGTAGACGGCGTGGACCGCCTCCGCGACCGCCCGGCGTACGTGTTCGGCCGGCAGGCCCGACTCCAGGGACGCGGTCACCGAGTCGAGGTCGCCCGCGCCGCCCAGCCGCGAGGCCAGTACACCGTTGGCGACCGCGCCGAAGAGCGCGGCGCCGACCGTCTGGCCGGTCTGCCGGCAGAAGAGGACGGAGGCGGTGGTCGTACCGCGCTCCGCCCAGTCGACGGTCGACTGGACGCCGATCAGCAGCGGGAGTTGGAAGAGTCCGAGCGCCCCGCCGAGCAGGAGCATCAGGACGGTGGGCTGCCAGGCGGCGCCTGGGTAGGGGAGGAAGGGGAAGGCGAACAGGATCAGCGTGGCCGTGCCGATGCCGAGCATCGCCGTGTTGCGGAAGCCGATCCGCCGGTAGACGTGCTGGCTGAGGGCCGCCGACACCGGCCAGCTCAACGTCCATACGGAGAGCACGAATCCGGCGGCGACGGGGGTGAGCCCCAGCACCGACTGCGCGTACGTGGGCAGGAAGACGGTCGGGGCGACCATGAGCAGACCCAGGGCGCCGAGCGCCAGGTTCACGGCGGCGATGGTGCGACGGCGCCACACCCAGCCGGGGATGATCGGTTCGGCCGCCCGGCGCTCGACGAGTACGAGGACGCCGATGAGCGCGAGTCCCGTACCGAACAGCGCCGTCGAGGGCGCCGACAGCCAGGGCCAGGCCACTCCGCCCTGCACCAGGGCCGTCAGGAGTACGCCACCGCAGGCGAAGACGGTGAGCGCGCCCGCCCAGTCGACGCGCGGCCGGCGCGCGGGGGCGGCCCGCTCGGGCTCGTGGAGATGGCGGACGAGCAGCCACAGGGCGACCGCGCCGAGCGGCAGGTTGATGAGGAAGATCCAGCGCCAGTCGGCGTACGAGGCGAGCAGTCCCCCGATCGCCGGGCCCGCGATCGCCGAGGTGGCCCACACCGTGGACAGCTTCGCCTGTATCTTCGGGCGCTGCTTGAGCGGGTAGAGGTCGGCGGCGAGCGTCTGGACCGTGCCCTGGAGGGCGCCGCCGCCGAGGCCCTGGACGATCCGGAACGCGATCAGTGCGGCCATGTTCCAGGCGAGCGCGCAGAGCAGGGAGCCGAGGAGGAAGAGGACCGAACCGGCGATCAGGACCGGCTTGCGGCCGAAGGTGTCGGAGAGCTTGCCGTAGACGGGCAGGGTGACGGTCACGGCGAGCAGGTAGCCGGAGAACAGCCACGAGAAGACGGAGAAGCCGCCGAGGTCGCCGACGATCTGCGGCACGGCGGTCGACACGATCGTGGAGTCGAGAGCGGCCAGACCCATGCAGAGCATGAGGGAGGCGACGACGGCCCGGCGCCTGCGGGCCCCGGCCCGCGCCGACGCGGGCCCGTCCTCCGTGACGGCCGGTATCTCGGTGTCCCCCTGGCCCACAGGATTCCTTCCCCTTGCACCTATCTGCCGTGGCCACTCTCCCACTTGAGCCTCGTGTCGCGGGAGGGCGGATGCCGGGTGCGCCCGGAGGCGGAGGCATCCCTGAGAGGGGCTCCTCCCGAGGGTGGACAGCCCCTAGGGGGTGATCCGTACTCCGTCTCGGGGAGGGTTCGTCCCGGCGGAGGACGAGACGGCGGGGGTGCCGTCCTTAACCTGGCTTTATGCCGCTGAGCGTGGTGCGCAGGGCCTGCACAGAGCATGCGCAGAGCGTGCACAGGGCGGTGTCCCGCACCTTCGGGGGTGGGTCCCACACCTTCGGGGGTGGGGTTTTCCCCAGCAGAAGACTGCGCTGGGCACCAGCGCGGGGGACCACCCTCCGCCACCAGACTTAGGGCTGTGAACGGGCGGCGTGACCGCACCGCCGCACCGCACGACGAACTTGCACAGCGCAGAGCACAACTCGCAGTTCACACACCGCAGACCGTCACTGACTTGTCAGTGGCCGACTTAGGAGACATACCGTGACATCGGCTGTAACCATTCCCAGGCACGGGGGCACTGGAGAGCGTACGGCCGTTGCCGCGCGGGCACGGCAGGTCGTGAAGGCGTACGGGTCCGGTGAGACCCGGGTCGTCGCGCTCGACCAGGTCGACGTGGACATCGCACGAGGTCGCTTCACCGCGATCATGGGCCCCTCGGGGTCCGGCAAGTCCACGTTGATGCACTGCCTCGCCGGTCTCGACACCGTCTCGGCCGGGAAGATCTACCTGGACGAGACCGAGATCACCGGGCTCAAGGACAAGAAGCTCACGCAGCTGCGCCGGGACCGGATCGGCTTCATATTCCAGGCGTTCAACCTGCTGCCGACGCTGAGCGCCCTGGAGAACATCACGCTCCCCATGGACATCGCGGGGCGCAAGCCGGACAAGGCGTGGCTGGCCCAGGTCGTCGAGACGGTCGGGCTCGCCTCCCGGCTGAAGCACCGGCCCAACCAGCTCTCCGGCGGCCAGCAGCAGCGCGTCGCCGTGGCCCGCGCCCTGGCCGCGCGGCCCGAGATCATCTTCGGTGACGAGCCCACCGGAAACCTCGACTCCCGCGCCGGCGCCGAGGTACTGGGCTTCCTGCGCCGCTCGGTCGACGAGCTGGGCCAGACCATCGTGATGGTGACGCACGACCCGGTCGCCGCCTCCTACGCGGACCGCGTGCTGTACCTGGCCGACGGACGGATCGTCGACGAGATGCTCCGGCCGACCGCCGACGCCGTCCTCGACCGCATGAAGGACTTCGACGCCCGGGGGCGCACGTCATGACCGTCTTCAAGACCTCCAGGCGCAACTTCTTCGCGCACAAGGGACGCATGGCCCTGTCGGCCGTCGCCGTCCTGCTGTCGGTGGCGTTCGTGTGCGGCACGCTCGTCTTCACCGACACCATGAACACCACCTTCGACAAGCTCTTCGCGACGACCTCGCCCGACGTCACGGTCTCCCCGAAGGGGGCCGAGGCCGACGACACCCCGCAGAACGGCAAGCCGGAGTCGCTGCCCGCCTCGGCCGTCGAGCGGGCGGGCAAGGCGGAGGGCGCCAAGTCGGCCGAGGGCGCGGTCAGTTCGATGAACGTGACCGTCGTCAACAGCGACAACAAGAACATGGGGTCGAGCACCGGGGCCCCGACGATCGCGGGCAACTGGACGAAGAACGACCTGCGTTCGATGGAGATCACCTCCGGACACGCCCCGCGCGGCCCCACCGAGGTGATGGTCGACGCGGACACCGCCGACAAGCACCACCTCAAGATGGGTGACGAGCTGCGCACGATCGCCGTCACCGGTGACTTCAAGGCGAAGATCGTCGGTATCGCCACCTTCAAGATCACCAACCCCGGTGCCGCCGTCGTCTACTTCGACACCGCCACCGCACAGCGCGAACTGCTCGGCTCCACCGGCCGGTTCACCCACGTCAACGTCACGGCCGCCGCCGGCGTGACCGACGCGCAGCTCAAGCGGAACGTGTCCGCGCAGCTCACCGCGGCCGACGGGACGATCAAGGTCCAGACGCAGAAGGAGTACTCGGACGAGAGCCGCGAAGGCATCGGCGAGTTCATGAACGTCATCAAGTACGCCATGCTCGGCTTCGCCGGGATCGCCTTCCTCGTCGGCATCTTCCTCATCATCAACACCTTCTCGATGCTGGTCGCCCAGCGCACCCGGGAGATCGGCCTGATGCGGGCCATCGGCTCCTCCCGCAAGCAGGTCAACCGGTCCGTGCTGATCGAGGCGCTGTTCCTCGGCATCGTGGGCTCGATCCTGGGCGTCGCCGCCGGTGTCGGTATCGCGGTCGGCCTCATGAAGCTCATGTCGATGGCCGGCATGAACCTCTCCACCGCCGACCTGACGGTCAAGACCGCGACCCCGGTCATCGGCCTGGTCCTCGGCGTCGTCGTCACCGTCCTCGCCGCCTACCTGCCGGCCCGCCGCGCCGGCAAGGTCTCCCCGATGGCCGCACTGCGCGACGCCGGTACGCCGGCCGACGGCAAGGCCGGCTGGATCCGCGGCGTGATCGGCCTGCTCCTCACCGGCGCAGGAGGGGCCGCCCTCTTCACCGCGGCCGGCGCCGACAAGGCGAGCGACGGCGCGTCGATGCTGGGCATCGGTGTGGTGCTCTCGCTGATCGGGTTCGTCATCATCGGCCCGCTCCTCGCGGGCGGCGTGGTCCGGTTCCTCAGCGCGTTCCTGCTGCGCGGCTTCGGCCCCGTCGGCCGCCTCGCCGAACGGAACGCCCTGCGCAACCCGCGCCGCACCGGCGCCACCGGAGCGGCCCTGATGATCGGCCTCGCGCTGGTCGCCTGCCTCTCCGTGGTCGGCTCCTCGATGGTCGCCTCCGCGACGGAGGAACTCGACAAGTCGGTCGGCACGGACTTCATCGTCCAGGGCAACCAGCGGATCGTCCCGCAGGCCCAGAAGGCCATCGAGGACACGCCCGGCCTGGAACACGTCACCAGCTACAAGATCGTCGAGGCGAAGCTGACCTCGCCCGACGGAAAGACAGAGGACAGCGACGTCACGGCCGCCGACCCGACGTACGCCAGTGACCTGCGCCGCGAGACGGTCTCCGGTGACCTGGCGGCGGCGTACGGCAAGAACGCGATGTCGGTCGGCTCCCTCTACGCCGACAAGCACGGTGTGAAGGTCGGCGACACGATGACCGTCGCCTTCAAGGGCGGGCAGAGCGCGAAGCTGAAGGTCGCGGCGATCACGAACGACGACACGGCCCTCGACAAGGGTTCGCGGTACCTGAACATCACCACGCTGGAGCAGTACCTGCCGGCCGACAAGATGCCGCCGAACGACATGATGTTCGCCACGGCCAAGGACGGCCAGGAGAAGACGGCGTACGCCTCCCTGAAGAAGTCCCTGGACGCGTACCCGCAGTACCAGGTCCGTGACCAGACCGACTACAAGCAGGAGCTCAAGGACCAGATCGGCCAGCTCCTGAACATGGTCTACGGCCTGCTGGCCCTCGCGATCATCGTGGCGGTCCTGGGCGTCGTGAACACCCTGGCCCTCTCGGTCGTCGAGCGGACCCGCGAGATCGGCCTGATGCGCGCCATCGGCCTCTCCCGCCGCCAGCTGCGCCGCATGATCCGCCTGGAGTCGGTCGTCATCGCCCTCTTCGGAGCGCTGCTGGGCCTGGGTCTCGGCATGGGCTGGGGCGCCACCGCCCAGAAGCTCCTGGCCCTGGAGGGCCTGAAGGTCCTCGACATCCCGTGGCCGACGATCATCGGAGTCTTCATCGGCTCGGCGTTCGTGGGACTGTTCGCGGCGCTGGTGCCGGCGTTCAGGGCGGGCAGGATGAACGTCCTGAACGCCATCGCGACGGACTAGCTGCGCGGGTCGGGGGAAACGGGGGGAGCCCGGTGCCGCCGAGTCTTCGGACTCGGCGGCACCGGGCTGTTCGCTGCGTGCGGGTTCGGTGGGGGCGGGATCTGGGCCCTTAGGGGCGCGGGGAACTGCGCAACCGGGGGCGAGGGGGCGGAGCCCCCATGCAGTGACGGGGAGGGTAGGGGCGGCGGGGGCGGGAAAAGGTCCCGCTGTCCACAGGGGCGGGCGGGGAGGACCCCGGCGTCGTACCCTGGACACCCCCGGCCCGTCAGACGTGTCGGGCGGCTCGCGTTGCCCACCCCACCCCCCCCAACCCCCAGCTCCTCGGACGGAAACCCTTCATGAGCCTGCACGGTCTGCTCGACGCCGTCGTCAAGGACGCCGCACTCACCGAAGCGGTGAAGGCCGCCGGCGACGGCAACCGCATGCACGTGGACCTGGTCGGCCCACCCGCCGCCAGGCCCTTCGCGGTGGCGGCCCTGGCCAGGGAGGCGGGCCGCACGGTACTCGCGGTCACGGCCACCGGCCGAGAGGCCGAAGACCTCGCGGCGGCCCTGCGCTCACTCCTGCCGCCCGACACCGTCGTGGAGTACCCGTCCTGGGAGACCCTGCCCCACGAACGGCTCTCCCCGCGCAGCGACACCGTGGGCCGCCGCATCGCCGTCCTGCGCAGGCTCGCCCACCCCCGCCCCGACGACCCCGAGACCGGCCCGGTCTCCGTCGTCGTCGCCCCCGTCCGCTCGGTTCTCCAGCCCCAGGTCAAGGGCCTGGGCGACCTGGAACCCGTCGCCCTGCGGACCGGCCAGAGCGCCGACCTCGGCGACATCGTGAAGGGCCTGGCGGCAGCGGCGTACGCCCGGGTGGAGCTGGTGGAGAAGCGCGGCGAGTTCGCCGTACGCGGCGGGATCCTGGACGTCTTCCCGCCCACCGAGGAGCACCCGCTGCGCGTGGAGTTCTGGGGCGACGACGTCGAGGAGATCCGCTACTTCAAGGTCGCCGACCAGCGGTCCCTGGAGGTCGCCGAGCACGGCCTGTGGGCGCCGCCCTGCCGGGAACTGCTGCTCACGGACGACGTACGGGCGAAGGCTGCGGCGCTCGCCGAGGAGCACCCCGAGCTGGGCGAACTGCTCGGGAAGATCGCCGAGGGCATCGCGGTCGAGGGCATGGAATCCCTCGCTCCGGTGCTCGTCGACGACATGGAGCTGCTCATCGACGTACTGCCCAAGGGGTCCATGGCCCTGGTGTGCGACCCGGAGCGGGTGCGTACGCGCGCCGCTGACCTGGTGGCGACCTCGCAGGAGTTCCTCCAGGCGTCCTGGGCGGCGACGGCGGGCGGCGGCGAGGCCCCGATCGACGTCGACGCGGCGTCCCTGTGGTCCATCGCGGACGTCCGGGAGCGGGCCCGCGAGCTGGACATGATGTGGTGGTCGGTGTCGCAGTTCGCGGCGGACGAAGAACTCGACACCGACACCCTGAAACTCGGGATGCACGCCCCCGAGACCTACCGCGGCGACACCGCGAAGGCCCTCGCGGACACCAAGGGCTGGCTCGCGGACGGCTGGCGCACGGTGTTCGTCACCGAGGCGCACGGCCCGGCGGCGCGTACGGTCGAGGTGCTGGGCGGCGAGGGCATCGCGGCCCGCCTGGAGTCGGACCTCGGCACGCTGGCCCCCTCGGTCGTGCAGGTGTCCTGCGGCTCGATCGACTACGGATTCGTCGACCCGGCGCTCAGGCTCGCCGTGCTCACCGAGACCGACCTCACCGGGCAGAAGGCCGCCGGCAAGGACGGCGCCCGGATGCCGGCCCGCCGCCGGAAGACGATCGACCCGCTGACCCTGGAGACGGGCGACTACATCGTCCACGAGCAGCACGGCGTCGGCCGCTACATCGAGATGGTCCAGCGGACCGTGCAGAGCGCGACCCGCGAGTACCTGGTCGTCGAGTACGCGCCCGCCAAGCGCGGCCAGCCCGGCGACCGGCTGTACATCCCCACGGACCAGCTGGAGCAGATCACCAAGTACGTGGGCGGCGAGGCCCCGACGATGCACCGCCTCGGCGGCGCCGACTGGACGAAGACCAAGGCGCGCGCCAAGAAGGCCGTCAAGGAGATCGCCGCGGACCTGATCAGGCTGTACTCGGCCCGGATGGCGGCCCCCGGGCACGCCTTCGGCGCCGACACGCCCTGGCAGCGCGAGCTGGAGGACGCGTTCCCGTACACCGAGACGCCCGACCAGCTCACGACCATCGCCGAGGTCAAGGACGACATGGAGAAGACGGTCCCGATGGACCGGCTGATCTGCGGCGACGTCGGTTACGGCAAGACGGAGATCGCGGTCCGCGCGGCCTTCAAGGCGGTCCAGGACGGCAAGCAGGTCGCCGTCCTGGTGCCCACCACGCTGCTGGTGCAGCAGCACTTCGGGACGTTCAGCGAGCGCTACTCGCAGTTCCCCGTCAACGTACGGGCCCTGTCGCGCTTCCAGTCCGACACCGAGGCGAAGGCGACCCTGGAGGGGCTGCGTGAGGGCTCGGTGGACGTGGTCATCGGCACCCACCGCCTGTTCTCCTCGGAGACCAAGTTCAAGGACCTGGGCCTTGTCGTCGTCGACGAGGAGCAGCGGTTCGGTGTCGAGCACAAGGAGCAGCTGAAGAAGCTGCGCGCGAACGTGGACGTACTGACGATGTCCGCGACCCCGATCCCGCGCACCCTGGAGATGGCGGTGACCGGCATCCGCGAGATGTCGACGATCACGACACCCCCGGAGGAACGGCATCCGGTCCTGACCTTCGTCGGCCCGTACGAGGAGAAGCAGATCGGCGCCGCGGTCCGCAGGGAGCTGCTGCGCGAGGGCCAGGTCTTCTACATCCACAACCGGGTCGAGTCGATCGACCGGGCCGCGGCCCGGCTGCGTGAGATCGTGCCGGAGGCGCGGATCGCCACCGCCCACGGCCAGATGACCGAACAGGCCCTGGAGCAGGTCGTCGTCGACTTCTGGGAGAAGAAGTTCGACGTCCTCGTCTCCACGACCATCGTCGAGTCGGGCATCGACATCTCGAACGCGAACACACTGATCGTGGAGCGCGGCGACAACTTCGGCCTCTCGCAACTGCACCAGCTGCGCGGCCGGGTGGGCCGTGGCCGCGAACGCGGCTACGCCTACTTCCTCTACCCGCCGGAGAAGCCGCTCACGGAGACGGCCCACGAACGCCTCGCGACCATCGCCCAGCACACGGAGATGGGCGCGGGCATGTACGTGGCGATGAAGGACCTGGAGATCCGCGGCGCCGGAAACCTGCTGGGCGGCGAGCAGTCGGGCCACATCGCCGGAGTCGGTTTCGACCTCTACGTACGCATGGTGGGCGAGGCCGTCGCGGACTACCGCGCCTCCATGGAGGGCGGTGTCGTGGAGGAGGCGCCGCTGGAGGTCAAGATCGAGCTGCCGGTCGACGCGCACGTCCCGCACGACTACGCCCCGGGCGAGCGGCTGCGCCTCCAGGCGTACCGCGCGATCGCCTCGGTCAACTCCGAGGACGACATCAAGGCCGTACGCGAGGAACTCGTCGACCGTTACGGAAAGCTGCCCGAGCCGGTGGAGAACCTGCTCCTGGTGGCCGGACTGCGGATGCTCGCGCGCGCGTGCGGCGTCGGCGAGGTCGTCCTCCAGGGCAACAACATCCGCTTCGCCCCGGTGGAACTGAGGGAGTCGCAGGAGCTGCGACTCCAGCGCCTGTACCCGGGCACCGTCATCAAGCCGTCCGCCCACCAGGTCCTGGTCCCACGCCCCAAAACGGCAAAGATCGGCGGCAAACCGCTGGTCGGGCGGGAGTTGCTGGGATGGACGGGGGAGTTCCTGGCTTCGATTCTGGGGTCGTAGTCTCTTCTCCGGGGTCGTGGAAGGGCGCCCCGAGCCCCCGAGGGGCACCGCGAGCCTGACGTGATGTCACGGCAGGGCCGTGTTCCGGGCCGAAGTCCGGACGCGCCCTGCCCGTGGCGGGGAAAATACCGGCATGGCGGCCGGGGAGCGCGGAAGTCGGGTTCTGCGGCGATGGGCCCTGGGCTCGGGTGGCTCCCTGCTCGTGATCGGCGGGTTGGGGTGGGCGCTCTCCGCGGACGAGGGTGCCCTGGAATTGTCGGAGCGCACCGACCTGACGGCGATGGCGGTGGCGCTTGTCGGGCTGGTCACCTGGGCGGCAGCGCTATGGCCGAGCCCCGGTGCCCACGAGGACGAGACCGCGGCCGTGGCACGGCTCGTGCGTGAGGTGCGGTCCGCCGGAGAGATCCAGTGGGCGTCCAGCCTGGGTGGCGATCTGACCGCGATCGACGTCACGTTCCGATTCCGCCCTTACGGGAGCGCGCGTGCGGCCCTGCTCCCGCCGACACCGGCAGGCCAACTGGCCCGGGCCGTGGAGGACTACAGGGCGCTTCGCCCGCGACGTCTGGTCATCACCGGGGAAGCCGGAGCGGGCAAGACGGTACTCGCCCGGAAACTGGTGATGGAACTGCTCAGGGTCCGCACGGACCGAGAACCCGTACCGGTACTGATGGCACTGGCCGACTGGGACGAGGACGAGCGGCTGACCGACTGGATGGCCCGGCATCTGCGGAGTGACTACGGCCTGCACCCGCGATCCGCCGACCTCCTCGTGGATTCGCGTTTGGTGCTCCCGGTTCTGGACGGCCTCGACGAGATGGATGCCGCGGACGTCCCGGTTGAGCGATCACGGGCTCAACAGGCTCTCGCGGCCCTGGCCCGCCACCAGGAGGGTACGGATCCGGCACCGCTCGTACTGACCTGTCGTGCCAAGCAGTACGACGCCCTGGAAGCCGCCGACAGCCACATACTGGATGCCGCGCGCATCGAGATCGAACCGGTCACACCGGAGCGGACCGCTGACTTCCTGGAGCTTCGTGGCGCTGCCCGACGGCCGGCACTGTGGCAGCCGGTGCTGGACGAACTGCGTGCCGAACCGGAGGGTGTGCTGGCGCGGTCGCTGTCCACACCGTGGCGCCTGACCTTGGCGGCGACCGTCTATGAACGAGGGTGCGACCCGAGGGAACTCAACGGTCTCTCGGCCGAGAGCGAGGTGGCGGATGTTCTGTTGAGCCGCTACATCGAGTCGGCCGACCGCATCACGCCCAAGGCTCCGGGGCGCTACAGGCAGGGCGACGTCCATCGTTGGCTGCACACGCTCGCGGTGCAGTTGGGCGCCGGGGCTTCGGCCGAGACGGACATCCTGCTGCTGGAACTCGGCTCGCGGCAAGGCGGGGCGGCGGTTCGGGTGGTGTGTCGGAGCGTGACGGTCGCACTGATGGCGGTGATCGCGTGGGTGGCCTGGTCGGCGACGGCGAGCACCCCCATGGCTTGGGCCGACATTCTCCTGGTTCCGGCTCTGGTCGTCCTGAACGAGATGACCGGAAGGCGCCTGATCGCTCCGCTGACCTGGGGAGCGCCACCCCTGGGTTCCGGTCTTTGGAGACTCGGGTTCCGTCTCTTCCTGCGCGGGATGTCCTGTGCTTCGGTGCTTTCTTTGACAGCTCTTGCGCTGTGGGTCGTCCTCATGAGCCTGTACACCGACTGGATGCCTGTGCGGATCCTGGCGCTGACCTCGCCGTTTGTTGTTCTGTTCTGCGTCAACGGGGCGGCATCGTGGATCGACAGGGCGGCGACCGGGCCGTTCGGGGTGATCCGGTCGGGTATCCCCATTCTCGGTACGACCGCTCTTGTAGCGACGCTGTTCGTCGTTGACGGAGGGATGACTCCGGCCGCGTGGCTGATGGCGAGCAGTGCCGGGCTGGTCGCCGCGGCGAAGATGCCGGGACAGCTCGAATACCTCGCCTACCTGCTGGTGTACCGCAGGCAGGTACCTCTTCGGCTGGCCAGATTCCTCACGTGGGCCACCGATGCGGGACTCATGCGTACGTCCGGGCTCGCCTACCAGTTCCGCCACCGCGAGTTCCAGGAGTGGCTGGTGCGACATCCGGAGCCGGTGAGCGTGGTGCCGCCGGTGACTCCCGTGCTGTGAACGGTGACGGTCAACCGGACCGGAACAGCAGGCCCGTGAGTTCATGGAACACCTCCTCCGGGTCCTGGTCGCCCATCGGGCCGGTCAGGTTGTGGCTCAGGAGGAGGGTGGCGAAGCCGTGGGCCAGGGACCAGGCGGCGATGCCCGCGAGGCGGGCGTCGGTGCCCCGGCCCTCCGAAGGGACGGCGGAGACCGCGTTGCGCAGGGTCTCGCCCGCCAGGGCTCTGGCCGTCGTCAGCTCCAGGTCGTTCTCGCGCAGCAGCTCCGGTGTGAACATCACCTGGAAATGCGCGGGGTGTTCGCGCGCGAAGCGTACGTAGCGGACGCCCGCCTCGCGCAGGTCCGCGGCGTCGGTGAGTGTGGCCGCCAGTAGCCCGTACCCCTCCGCCGCGATGGCCGTGAGCAGGCCCGTGCGGTCCTTGAAGTGGTGGGCCGGCGCCGCGTGCGAGACGCCCGCGCGACGGGCGAGGTCGCGCAGGCTCAGCGCGGACGGTCCCTCGGCGGAGATGACGTCGAGCGCGGCGGTCAGGATCGCGCGACGCAGATCACCGTGGTGGTAGGCGCGACGGCCGACGGACATGGGGCTGCTCCTCAACTGGTCGGCTGGTGGCCGCCTATGCCGAATCTAGTCATTGACAAGTTCGATGATGGCGGGCAATCTAGGCAGTGTCAAGTTTTCGGGTGTTCGGGAACGGGTCAGGGGGATGTGCCATGTCTGCTGAGGTCGGTGGGGCGAGGTCGAGTGCTGGGGTCGGGGACGGGGGTGCTGGCGAGGTGGAGCTCGGCAGGGTGCGGCAGATGTGGCATCTGATCGAGCCGCTGCACGCCGTGCTGTATTACGCGCCGGAGGTATCCGAGGAGGCGGCCGCGCTCGGGTTCGACGTGGGGGAGCGCTGGCCGAGCTACTTCCCGCTGCGGGCCGCCCCGTTGGGCGCCGTCGGAAGCGGGCGGGTCGCCTCCGCCTTCTACAGCTTCAGTCCGCGCATGGTCGCCGAACACATGGACCCGGCGTGGGGCATCGCGAGCCCCGAGGCTGTCGTCGAGGCCCGGGGGCGGGGCATCGACCGGGCCTACCGGGCGATATTCGGCGACCGCGTCGACAGTCCTGAGCTGGCCGAAGCTGCCGCTCTTGCCCGCCGGGCGGCGGAGGCCGCCGACCTGGCCGGGCGGCCCCTCGCCGCCGCCAACTCCGGTCTGCCCTGGCCGGAATCACCGCATCGGCAGCTGTGGCACGCGGCGACGATATTGCGCGAGCACCGCGGTGACGGCCACCTCGCCGCGCTGCTCGTCGCCGGTCTCGATCCCGTCGAGTCGCTCGTCTCGTTCGCGGCGATCGGTGCCGCTTCCGCGGAGCGGTTCGGGAGCCGGGGGTGGAGTGCGCGGGAGTGGTCGGACGCCGGTGAACGGCTCGTCGCCCGTGGGCTGTTGGGCGGGGACGGCATCGCCACGGACGCCGGCCGTGCCCTCCGCTCGTCGGTGGAGCGCCACACCGACGAACTGGCCGCCGCTCCCTGGCGGGCTCTGGGGCCCGCGGTGACCGGCCGACTCGCCGATCTGCTCGGCGAGTTCTGGGTCGCGGTCCTCGAATCGGGGCTCCTGCCGTCGGAGACGACACTGGGAATCGGGAAGGTGTGAGGGGCTCGATACGGGACAGCCGGTTTTCGGGAACCCGGGAACCCGGAAGCCCGGAAGCCCGGGAGTAGGGGAGTGGGGGACCCGGGGGGCGCACCACCCCCGTCACGCCGGTGTGCGCCACTTGCTCACCAAAGTCCCTATACGTACCTTTCGCGCCGTTCTTTCCCAACCTCCGGGCCAGTACGGTGAGATGCAGGAAGATCGCCCCCGTAAGGCGGGCATGGGCAAGCAAGAAGAAGGAGCGCCCGTGACGTTCTGGACCAGGACCGCAGGCGTCGCGGCCCTGCTGCTCGCCGCGACCGGCTGTACCGCGGAGACGACCGGTGCCGCCGGACCTCAGGAGCCGGCGGCCGCGGGCGGAGCCGCCCTCACCGCGGTCGACTCACTGACCGTCAAGGGGAGGGCACCCAAGACGGGGTACGACCGCGACAAGTTCGGCACCGCGTGGGCCGACACCGACTCGAACGGCTGCGACACCCGCGACGACATCCTCAAACGGGACCTGAAGGACGTGCAGTTCAGCGACGGCGACTGCAGTGTGAAAAGGGGGACGCTCGCTCCCGACCCGTACACCGACAAGGACGTCACCTTCATACGCGGCGGGCGCAGCGAGGTCGACATAGACCATCTCGTCGCACTGTCGGACGCCTGGCAGAAGGGCGCCGGGAAGTGGGACGCGAGCAAGCGGATAGCACTGGCCAACGACCCGCTGAACCTCCTCGCCGTCGACGCCAGCCGCAATCGCAGCAAGGGTGACGGGGACACCGCGACCTGGCTCCCGCCCCACAAGGCGTACCGCTGCACGTACGTGGCGCGGCAGGTGGCCGTGAAGAAGAAGTATGAGCTGTGGGTCACCGACGCGGAGAAGGCCGCGATGAAGAAGGTGCTGGCCACCTGCCCGGGGCAGAAGCTCCCCACGGGCGGGACGCCGACGCGGGCGCCGAGCCGGTTCCACGCGGACTGACGGAGGCGTTCCGGCAGGGTGCGGTGCGGTGCTTCGCGGTGCCGTGCGGTCCGTGCGGTCCGTGCGGTGCCATGCGGTTCCGTGTGGTCCGTGCGGGGCGGTCCGAAGCGGGAAAAGCGGTTTCACCGAGGCCGGTGCGGTGCCTACCGTGTCCGCCATGGTGCTGAGAATCGCGAGCCTCGCCGAGCGTCCTGAGAGGTACGACGCGGTGGTGGGGATGGCCGACACCTGGCCCGAGTTCATACGCAACGACCTCGTCGGCAACGCGCACTACGGCCAGATCGCCAGGGAGCTGCCGGAGTACGTGCTGTTCGCCGAGGACGAGGGCGGCGATGTGGTCGCGCACGCCTACAGCGTGCCGTTCGCCCTCGGGGACGAGGGCCCGGCCGCGCTGCCGGCCCGGGGCTGGGACGAGGTGCTGGTGTGGGCGTTCGGGGACCTGCGCCGGGGTGTCGTCCCCGACACCGTCAGCGCCATCTCGATCGTCGTCGCCCCGCACGCGCAGGGCACCGGCCTGTCGGCACGATGCTCTCGGCGATGCGTGACAACGCCCGGGCCAAGGGCTTCGGTGAGGTCGTCGCACCGGTGCGGCCGAGCGCGAAGCATCTGGAACCGTGGGCGCCGATGGAGGAGTACGCGTTCCGGACGCGCGAGGACGGGCTGCCGCACGACCCGTGGCTGCGGGTCCACGTCCGGGCGGGCGCATCGAGGCGGTGGCACCGGCGTCGATGACCGTCGCCGCGTCGCTGGACGAGTGGCGGGAGTGGACGGGGCTGCCGTTCGACAAGGAGGGCCGGGTCGAGGTGCCCGGCGCGCTGGTGCCGGTGCACTGCGAGCCGGCGCTCGGGTACGGGGTGTACGTCGAGCCCAACGTGTGGGTGCGGCACGCTCTTTGAGACGCGCACGAAGGCGTCCCGCCGGTCGGGCCACCGGTCGTCGAACCGCCGGTCGTCCCGCGGCTCGCCCCGCCGGTCGGGCACGCCGGACGGGGCATGCCCCCCGTGGACATGCCCCGCCGACTCCCCCTCCCGGGCTCGCGCCGGCTCCCCCCTCCCGGGCTCGCGCGCCCGGCTTTCGCGCCCGCCCCCCCGCAGGGCGTCAGCCGCCCAGGGCGTCCAGGTCTATGACCTTGCCCTTGGGGGTCTCCGCCGGGACCGGGGTGTCGAAGTCGCTGAAGGTGACCGTGCCCGGGTCCTTGGCGGACTTGTTGACGACCTTCAGCAGGTAGGGCTTGCCCTTGGTCGCGACGGACAGCGTGTACGTGTCCTTGCCGTCCTTCTCGTGCAGGACGATCGCCGGGGTGCCGTCGACCGTCGTCGTCCTGCCGCGGGTGGCGTCGGAGTTGACGTCCTGGAAGTCCGCGAGGACGGTATCGAGGTCGCAGAAGGCGGCCATGTCCTTGGCGTCCGAACCCTTCGCGGACATCTTGGTCCACTTGCCGGCCAGCATGGCCACGACCCCGTCGGTCTCCTCCTTCGGCGCGTCCTCGTCCTGGGCGCGGAGGAACTTCTCGTCGTACTTCATGTAGAGGGTGTCGCCGGTCATCAGGAGCTCGGCCTCGCCCTCGCCGTCGGCGCTCATCGTGCCGGCGCAGCGGCCCTTCTTGTCGAGGGCCATGTCGAGGCCGATGCGGCTGCCGTCGTCGTCCACGATGTCGCCCTTCATGCGCAGCGACGTGGCGTTCGAGGTGGCCTCCACGGCCCGGTCGGCTATCTCGCCGCCGCTCAGCCCGGCGAACGGGCCCTTCGGCTTGCTGTCGGCCTTGTCCTCGCCGGGCAGACAGCCGGTGAGGGAGGCGGTGGCCGCGGCGGCCAGGCAGAGAGCGGCAAGTGCGGTGCGACGCATGACGGTTTCCTTCAAAGTCGAGGTGGAGCGGTGGTGGTGGGGGAGGGGAGAAGGAGAGGGCGGGACCTCAGCCGGACTTCTTCCAGTCCTTGCAGCCCGAGGTCTTGAAGTACGCGTCCCCGGCGGCGATGGTCACGACGGCCGAGCCGGACACGTTGTTGTTCGCGATGACCGACTCCATCGAATGGGAGGAGTCCTTGGTCCGCTCCCAGTAGCAGAGGTCGTCCGTGTTGCCGGAGGACCGGTAGGTGCCGGGGGCGATGTCGGCGCCCACCTTGTGCATCCCGCCGTCGCCCTTGATCAGCGTGGCCGGGGTACCGGACGCCTTCGCGTCCACGGCCTCCCAGTCCTTGCAGCCGCTCGTCTTGAAGAGCTTGTCGCTCTTCAAAATCGTCACGTAGCTGGTGCCGCTGACGTTGTCGTTGGCGAGGATCGAGTCCATCTCGCCCGAGGCGTCCTTGGAACGCTCCCAGTAGCAGAGGGCGTCGGTGTTGCCGGTGGTCCGGTAGGTGCCGGGCTTGACGTCGGTGCCGACCTGGAAGTCACCGTCGCCCTGGAACGCCGCCTTCTTCCCGGCCCCCTCGGCCTTGCCGGCCTTGGTGTCGCTCTTCGTGGCCGCGTCGTCGTCGTCGTCGGCGTCGGCGTCGGCGTCGGTGTCGTCCTTGGCCTGCTTGCCGGACTCGCGTCCGGCGGAGGTCGAGGAGCCCCTGCCGTTTCCGGAACCGCTGTCCCCGTCGCCCGCGTTCGCCGACACCGCGCCGATGACGACGACACCTACGACGACCCCCAGCGCGATCTTTCCCTTGGCGCCCACGACAGTCCCCTCTCCAGAGGTTGACGACCGCCTTCACCCGGCGGCCGTTCATCCGATGGGTCAATCACAGCAGAGCTTGTGAACCGAGTCAACACGATTCACGGAGATGGTTGTATACACGTCCGTGAATGGGTAGACCTTGCCTGCGTCGCTATGCTCGACGCCACACACCAGACGGACGTCACATCGGACGAGGGGAGCCGGACGGGTGCAGGAGAACGGGACAGAGGTCACCGCGGCCGGGATCGCCCGGCTCGCCGGAGTGGGCCGCGCCGCCGTCAGCAACTGGCGCCGCCGGCACGCCGACTTCCCCAAACCCGTCGGCGGCACCGAGACCAGCCCCTCCTTCGCGCTCACCGAGATCGAGGACTGGCTGCGCGCCCAGGGCAAGCTGGCCGAGGTCCCCCTGCGCGAGCGCGTCTGGCAGCAGGTGGCCGGACACCCGCAGGGCCCCGTCACCGCCCTCATCCATGTCGGCTGCGCTCTCCTGCTGGTCCACGACCGGCCCACGGTCTGGCTGGAGGTGAGCGCCGGCTCCGACGCCCGCCTCGCCGACCTGCTGCCCGCGCCGCTCGACCAGGTCCTCACCCCGCGCTTCGGCGCGATCCGCAAGCGGGCCGTCGCCACCCCGACCGCCGTCCAACTGCGTCCGTCCGCACCTCTGTTGCGCGCCGCGGCCGAACTCGCCGCCGAACTGGACGCGCGCAAGGCGTTCGAGTTCCTGCTCGGCAGGCACCTCGACGCGAACCCCCGCCAGTACACGCTCACGCCGACCGGCCTCGCCGCCCTGATGGCCGACCTCGCCGGACCGGCCACCACCGTCCTCGACCCGGCCTGCGGCACCGGCGCCCTGCTGCGCGCGGTGGCGGCCGCCCAGGGCGCGCCCGCCACCGAGGAGCAGCACCTCGACGGCCAGGACAGCGCACCCGAGTTGGCGGCCCTGACGGCCTTGCGTCTCGCCCTCCACGCGCGTGCCGTCGTGCGCACCGCCGCGGCCGACACCCTGCGCGCGGACGCCTTCGACAGCCTCCGGGCCGACGCCGTCGTGTGCCACCCGCCGTTCAACGAGCGCAACTGGGGGCACGACGAGCTGGCCTACGACCCGCGCTGGGAGTACGGCTTCCCGGCCCGCACCGAGTCCGAACTGGCCTGGGTGCAGCACGCGCTGGCCCGCCTCAGGGAGGGCGGCGTCGCCGTCCTCCTGATGCCGCCCGCCGCCGCGTCCCGCCGTTCCGGCCGCCGTATCCGCGCCGACCTGCTGCGCCGCGGCGCCCTGCGCGCGGTGATCGCCCTGCCGCCGGGCGCGGCGCCCCCGTACAACCTCCCGCTGCACCTGTGGGTGCTGCGCAAGCCCGCGCTCGTCGCGCAGGCCGCGCGGCCCGAGGTGCTGCTCGCCGACACGGGCGTGTTCACCGCGGACAGCCGCGGCGGTCTCGACTGGCAGGCCGTGCGCACCGCCGTCCTCGACGCCTGGCGCCCCTTCGACCGGACCGGCACCGTGCCGGAGCAGCCGGGCCTCAGCCGCTGCGTGCCGGTCATCGAACTCCTCGACGACGACGTCGACCTGGCCCCGGCCCGTCATCTGCCGCCCCCCGCGGCCGGCGGCGGCGAGCGGCTCGCGGACGTGCGCGACAGCCTGGGCGAGACCCTGCGGCTGACCGACCGCCTCACCCCGCCGCCCGCCGCGCCGCGCCCGCCCGTCCGCTGGCCGCTCACCACGATCGGTGAACTCGCGCGCGGGGGCGCGCTCCAGCTGCGTACGGGAGGCAGCGGCGGGCACGCGCGCGTGCCCGTCCTCACCGACCACGACGTCCTCGCCGGCACGGCACCCTCCGGCACGCTGCCCGACAGCGACGAGGAACCCGTGCTGACCGAGGCGGGGGACGTCGTCGTGCCCGTGCTCGGCGGCGGCTCCATCGCGCGCGTGGTCGACGAGGCGACGGCGGGCGCCGCCCTGGGCCGCAACCTCGCGCTGCTGCGCCCCGATCCGGCCGCGCTCGACCCGTGGTTCCTCGCCGGTTTTCTGCGGGGCACCGCCAACAACCGCCAGGCCAGCAGCTATGCGTCCACCGCGACCCGGCTCGACGTGCGCCGTCTTCAACTGCCCCGGCTGCCCCTGGAACAGCAGCGCGTCTACGGCGAACGGTTCCGCGCGCTCGCCGAGTTCGAGGAGACGCTGCGGCTCGCGGGACGCCTCGGCGAGCAGCTGGTCCGGGGCATGTACGACGGCCTGACGGACGGCACGGTCGAGCCCGGCTGAGACCTCTGGGACGGACGCGGTGACCAGCACGACAACGGTTCGGTACAACCCTGGACCAGTTGTCCTTGTCGGCCTATACGCTCGGACTCCGCACTTGTACGTCCATACTTCCGTCCGTCCCCATCAGGCCTCCAGGAGCGACCATGCAAGGCCACGGCCAGGCGCAGCCGGTGCAGCCGCCACCCTCGACCGGCCTGCTGGTCTTCCTGCGCGTGCTCTTCGTGGTGATCTCCGTGTGCAGTTTCGGCCTTCTCGGCTGGGTGATGATGCTGCGCCTGGCGCTCGTGACCCGCAAATCGCTCGACTGGGGTCTCCTGGTGGCCACTTTCGCGGCCGAGGCCCTGGGTCTCGTCCTGCTCGGCACCGAGCCCGGCGAGGAGATCCACACGCCGGGCGGCTGGACGGGCCTGGCCCTCCTCGTGGGCTCCCTCGTCCCCGCGATCTCGTACTACCTCGCGGCGGAGATCCGCCACTTCCACGCACTGGACTACTCCTATCAGGCGTACGCAGGCGGCAGCCGGCCCCCGGCGCACACGTACGGCTATCCGCAGCCCCCGTACGCCGCCACGACCGGCCCGCACACACCGGTGCCGCCGTCGGTCCCGATACCCCAGGCACCGCCCCGGCCCCCGTCCGCCGCGCCGACCCCGCCGCCGCAGCGCCCCGCGCCCGCCCGTATCGACCAGGTGCGCGCCGAGCTCGACGAGCTGAGTGACTACCTCCGCAAGCACGAGGACGGCAGATGACCGTGGCGCCGGGACGGGTGATCACCGGCCGCTACGAACTGTCCACGCTCATCGGACAGGGCGGCATGGGCCAGGTGTGGACGGCGTACGACCAGCGCCTGGACCGGCGTGTCGCCGTCAAGCTGCTGCGGCCCGACAAGGTCGCGGGCCAGGAGGCCGACGAGCTGCGCCGCCGCTTCGTGCGCGAGTGCCGCGTCACCGCGCAGGTCGACCACCCCGGCCTGGTCACGGTCCACGACGCGGGCAGCGAGGGCGAGGAGCTGTTCCTCGTCATGCAGTACGTCGACGGGGCCGACCTCTCCGACCACCTCGCCGAGCACGACCCCTACCCCTGGCAGTGGGCCGTCTCGGTCGCCGCGCAGCTGTGCGCGGTGCTCTCCGCCGTGCACGCCGTGCCGATCGTCCACCGCGACCTCAAGCCGCGGAACGTGATGATCAAGCAGGACGGCACGGTCACCGTGCTCGACCTCGGCGTCGCGTCCGTGATGGACACCGACACCACCCGCCTCACGCACACCGGCTCACCCATCGGATCGCCCGCCTACATGGCCCCCGAGCAGGCGATGGGCGGCGCGGTCGGCCCGTACACCGACCTGTACGCGCTCGGGGTGCTGATGCACGAACTCCTCAGCGGTGACGTGCCGTTCTCCGGATCGACCGCCCTCGGCGTGCTGCACCGCCACCTCTACGAGCCGCCCCTGCCGGTCCGCCGGCTGCGCCCCGAGGTGCCCGAGGCGCTCGAAGCCCTCGTACTGCGGCTGCTCTCCAAGGACCCGCAGCACCGCCCGGACTCCGCCCAGGAGACGTACGAGCAGTTGTTGCCGCTGCTGCCCGCGCGCGGGATCCCGTCCGGCGGGCCGCTCGACCCCACCCGCCCCTTTCTGCGCCCGCACGCCCCCTGGCCGGACCGCGCCCGCACCCCCGCGGCGCAGCCGCAGGCCGCGCCCGCCGTCGAGAAACCCGATGTCGCGGGAGCGGTCGACGAGGTCAAGCGGCTCCTCGGCGAGGGCCGCATCACCCAGGCCGTCGACATCCTCGGCCAGATCCTCCCGGCCGCCGCCGCCCAGCACGGCGAGCACTCCCCGGTCGTACGCACCCTGCGCAAGCAGTACGCGGCCACGCTGATGGACGACGGCCAGTACCGCCGCGCCCTGCCCGAACTGCGCCGCCTCGCCAACGAACGGGCCACCGAGGCGGGCCAGGCCGACCCGCAGTCCCTGCGTTTTCGCTACGAGGCCGCCCAGTGCCTCGAACAGCTCGGCGAACCGGCGGCGGCGCTGGCCGAGTACCGCGCGCTGCTGCCGTACTACGAGAACCAGTACGTCGCCCAGGACGCCGAACTGTCCTTCGAGGTACGCCGCCGCATCGGCCATCTGCTCCTCGCGCTCGGCGACCGGGCCGCCGCCCACGACACGCTGGCGCGGCTCCGGTACGACGTCGAACGGCTGCGGGGCCCCGGCCATCCGCTGGTCGGCGACATCGGCCGCACCCTGCAGTGGCTGGGGCAGGTCCGCGGCTGAACCGCGCGCCCGTGGGAGGGTGCCCGAAGTCCTGGCGAATCGTTGGGTCGAATGGGTGGCCGAGAGCCGGTCCCCTGCCTAACATCGATCACCGCAAGACTTTGTGCACCGTCGCACAATCTCCTACAGGAGGTTTTCCTTGCACCGCCGCCGTCGCACCGCGTTCCTCCTCACCGCCGCGCTCGTCACCGCGGCCCCCCTCCTGACCGCCTGTGGCAGCGACGCGCATCCCGGTGCCGCGGCCGTCGTCGGCGACGACCGCATCACGGTCTCCCAGCTGGAGAACCGGGTGAACGAGGTACGGACCGCCCAGCGGGCCGCCACCACGGGCGAGGCGCAGTACGAGCAGGCCATCGCCAAGTCCGGCGGCCTCACCCGCGACACCCTGCACGGCATGGTCCTCGACCGCGTGCTGCACCGGGCCGCCGACGACGCGGGCGTGACCGTCACCCGCAAGGAGATCCAGGAGGCCCGCACCGGCCTGGAACAGCAGGCCGGCGGTGCGAAGGCCCTGGAAGTGAGCTGGCTCCAGCAGTACGGGGTGCCGCCCGAGCGGCTCGACGACAACCTCCGCGTCCAGATCGAGGCCCAGAAGCTCGCCTCCGCACTCGGCACGGACACCAGCCAGCCGGCCTTCTGGAAGGCGCTGTCCGAGGCCTCCAAGAAGCTGGACGTCGACCTGAACCCCCGGTACGGCAGCTGGGACGTGGAGAAGAGCAGCCGCGTCGACGCCAAGCTGCCGTGGGTGCGTGACGTCACGGCGGCGGCCGCCCAGAAGACGGCGTGACCGAGCTGTCAGTGGCGTGGGTTACGTTCGGGGTGTGAACGCATCCAGCCCCGGGCGCATCGTCCTGCTCACCACCAGCCACCGCGTCGCGCCCGGACTCCTGTCCTGGCCCGCCTGGCAGGCGCTGCACGGCGCCGACCGCGTCCTGTGCGCGGACGGCGCCCACCCGCAACTGCCGTACCTGCGCGAGGCGGGCATCCAGGTCGAGGAGGCCGCGCCCGGCGCCCAGGAGCTGGTCGACGCCTGCGCCGGCGGGCACACGGTCACCGTCGTCGCCACCGGCGAGGGCGAACCGCGCCTGACGGACGGCCTGTCCCGGCTGGCCGGCACCGGCCGGGTCCGGATGCCCGACCTCGAACTGCTCCCCGCCTCGTACGACCTGCCGGGCGCCCGCCTCCTGGACCTCGTCCAGGTGATGGACCGCATCCGCCTCGAATGCCCCTGGTCGTCGCAGCAGACCCACAAGGGCCTCGCCAAGTACGGCATCGAGGAGGCGTACGAACTCGTCGAGGCCATCGAGGAGGGCGACCGGCACGAACTGCGCGAGGAGCTAGGCGACGTCCTGCTCCAGGTCGTCTTCCACTCCCGGATCGCCGAGGAGGGCAGCCCGGAGGACGGGTCGGAGCCCTTCTCCATCGACGACGTGGCGGCCGGCATCGTCACCAAGCTGATCCACCGCCACCCGCACGTGTTCGGCGACGAGAGCGCCTCCACGCCCGAGGAGGTCAAGGAGCACTGGCTGCGCACCAAGGCGGAGGAGAAGCAGCGGACATCCGTCACGGAGGGCGTCCCGCTCGGCCAGCCCGCCCTCGCGCTGGCCGCCAAGCTGGCCTCCCGCGCGCGTACGGCCGGCCTCGACACGCCCCTGCCCCGCGGCGAGGGCATCGGCTACGAACTGCTGGCCCTGGCCGTCCGGGCCGAGGAGTCCGGCGTGGACCCGGAAGCAGCCCTCAGAGCAGCCGCCCGCACCTACCGGGACGCGATACGAGCCTCAGAGTCCTGACCGTGCCCCGTAAGGGGCCCGGGGAACTGCGCACCCGGCCACAAGGCACCCGCAGACGAGAACACCGCCCCCACGCGGCGAGCTACCGTGGCCGGGGCCGCTGAAGCAGCCACGCGCCGGGTCCCAGCGGCCGGCCCCCGTCCACGGCACGTTCCCGCCCCGTGGAGGGGAGTTCGTCACAGAAGACCCGTTCCGGCTCGGCGCCCAGCCGGGGCAGCACCGAGGAGATCACCTCGACCAGCCCTGGTGGCCCCGCCAGATAGACATCGTGGCGCGCCCAGTTCGCCCGGTTGCCCAGAGCCGTCAGCAGCCGCTCCGTGGCCTGCCCCTTCGGCCGCCCCGGTGCGGGCGTGATCACGGTGACGTCCAGCCAGGGCACCCGCCCGCGCAGCCCTTCGAGCACGACCCGGTCATAGAGGTAGGCGACATCGCGGGCGACGACGAAGAGCCGGGCCTCGTCGTATGCGCCGGGCGCCCGCCCCAGGTGCTCCAGCAGTGCCTTCACCGGAGCCCAGCCGGTACCGGCCGCGATGAAGGTGAGGGGCCGCTCCACGGGCGTACGCAGGGCCAGTCGGCCACCCGGCGGGCCGAGCCGCAGGACATCGCCCTCGCGGGTGCGCCGGACCAGTTCGGGCGACAGGGCGCCGCCCGGGACGAGGCTGACGTGCAGATCGAGGGTGCCGTCGCAGCGGGGCGCGTTGCCGACGGAGTACGGGCGCCAGACTCCCGGGGCCCGGGGGCTGCCGACGCTCACGTACTGGCCGGGCAGGTGGGGGAGGGGCCGGTCCGGACGGAGCGTCAGCACGGCGAGATCGTCCCGGTGCGCGGTGCGGCCGACGACCTCGGCGTTCCACCAGGACGGCTGCCCCTGGCTCTCCGCCTCCCCCGCGCCGTCCAGCATGGCGTCCGCGACCAGCGTGTACGCCTCGTCCCAGGCCTTCTCCACCTCCGCGCTCCACGCGGACCCGGACACGGCGGCGAACGCGGCGATCAGGCTGTCCCCCACGGCCGTGTAGTGCTCGGGGCGCGCCAGATACTTCCGGTGGTCCCGCCCCAGCTCCCGGAGGTACTCGTGGAGCCCCGGCCCTTCCAGGCGGGCGACGACGAGCGCCAGGGCGGTGAACAGACGGTCCCGCTGGCGTTCCTTGTCCTCGGGGGAGTCCAGCGGGAACAGGGCGCGGACATCGGGGTGGTGCCAGAACAGATGGGAGTAGAAGTACTTGAGCGCGAACTCGGCCCGTCTTTCGACGACCGCGAAACTGGTCCGGAGTATCTCGGGGTCCACGCTCGCGAGCGTAGATAGCCGGAGAGCCGGACAGTCAAGGGGCGGAGCATTCCGGGACAGCCTGGGGTGAAGCGCGCGAACAGGGCCAAGTCGCGACCGGTAGGGGGCGGCTGCAGCGGCCCGGCAGACCGCCGCGCGGGCCCGGGCCGTGCCTCCCGATACCGTCGAGGAGTGACCGAAACGCCTGCACAGCCGCCCGCGCCGACCACGGGGCAGCCCGTACCCGAACTCTTCAGCTGGGAGTTCGCCACCGATCCCTACCCGGCGTACGCCTGGCTCCGTGAGTACGCTCCCGTGCATCGGACGAAGCTGCCCAGCGGGGTGGAGGCATGGCTGGTCACCCGTTACGCGGACGCCAAGCAGGCCCTCGCCGACGGCCGGCTCAGCAAGAACCCCGCCCATCACGACGAACCCGCGCACGCGAAGGGCAAGACCGGCATTCCGGGCGAGCGGAAGGCCGAGCTGATGACCCACCTGCTCAATATCGACCCGCCGGACCACACCCGGCTGCGGCGGCTCGTCAGCAAGGCGTTCACGCCCCGGCGGGTGGCCGAATTCGGCTCCCGTGTGCAGGAGCTGACGGACCAGCTGATCGACGGGTTCGCCGAGAAGGGGGAGGCGGACCTCATCCACGACTTCGCCTTCCCGCTCCCCATCTACGCCATCTGCGATCTCCTCGGCGTTCCGCGCGAGGACCAGGACGACTTCCGGGACTGGGCCGGGATGATGATCCGGCACGGGGGCGGGCCCAGGGGCGGTGTCGCGCGGTCGGTCAAGAAGATGCGCGGCTACCTCGCCGAGCTGATCCACCGCAAGCGCCAGGAACTCACGGACGAGCCCGCGCCGGGCGAGGACCTGATCTCCGGTCTCATCCGGGCCTCCGACCACGGCGAGCACCTCAGCGAGAACGAGGCCGCGGCGATGGCCTTCATCCTTCTGTTCGCCGGTTTCGAGACAACCGTGAACCTCATCGGCAACGGCACCTACGCCCTGCTCACCCACCCGGGGCAGCGGCGGCGGCTGCAGGACTCCCTCGCGGCCGGCCACACGGACCTGCTCGCGACCGGCGTGGAGGAACTGCTCCGCTATGACGGACCCGTGGAACTGGCCACCTGGCGGTTTGCCACCGAACCGCTCAGTGTCGGCGGGCAGGACATCGCCGCCGGTGACCCCGTGCTCGTCGTCCTCGCGGCGGCCGACCGCGATCCCGACCGGTTCGAGGACCCGGACACCCTCGACCTCTCCCGCCGTGACAACCAACACCTCGGTTACGGGCACGGAATCCACTACTGCCTCGGTGCGCCCCTCGCACGGCTGGAGGGCCAGACGGCACTGGCCACGCTGCTGACCCGGCTGCCGGACCTGCAACTCGCGGGGGATTCAGCCGATTTGAGGTGGCGGGGAGGGCTCATCATGCGGGGGTTGCGCACGCTTCCGGTGGAGTTCACCCCGGTCGCGAAGTCTTGACGGATGTCCTTGCGGCCGTAGCACCGAAGTCGACGGAAGGTGAGACTCCGTCAACTCTGTGATCTTCACGTTATCTACGCTGCACCGACTTGTGACAAGAGTTCGAGTGCCGCTACGTTCACCCATCAATGCGGCAGGTCCCGCCCGTCGCAGCAGTCACGAGCACGGCTTTCCGCTGTGCCCTGTGCGTATTCCTTGCTGTCACGCGAAAGGCAATCGCATGCTCTCCGGGAACGGCCGTCATCGTCGCCCCCGCCAGGCTCCGGCGCTCCTCGTCGCCGCCGGCGTGGCCGGATCGGCCATCGCGATCCCCCTGCTCGGTGCGAGCGGCGCGAGTGCCGCCAGCGGTACGACCTGGGACGCGGTCGCCGAGTGCGAGAGCGGTGGCTCATGGAGCGCCGACACCGGCAACGGGCTCTACGGCGGCCTCCAGATGACCCAGGAGACCTGGGAGGAGCACGGCGGCCTCGACTACGCGCCGAGCGCCGACCAGGCCAGCCGTTCGCAGCAGATAGCCGTCGCCGAGAAGATCCTCGCGGACCAGGGAACGGGTGCCTGGACGACCTGCGGTCTCGTCGCCGGTCTGACGCAGGACTCCGACTCCGCCGATGTCGACACGGGCGTCGCCGAGGACTCCACCGGTTCGTCGGCCGACACGGAGGAGACGAAGGAGAGCGGCAGCGCGAAGTCCGACTCGTCCACCGGCAGCGGTTCGAAGTCCGCCGACGGCTCGGCCTCGGACGCACAGAGAACGGACAGCTCGTCCGCGGACACCAAGGCGAAGGGTGACGACTCGGACAAGTCATCCCAGAACGACGACGCTTCGGTCGACGCGGTCGCGGACAGCTCCGGCCGTCACCGCGGCGGCAGCGCCGAAGAGGTCGACATGGCCCCCCGTGCGGACGACTACGCCGGCCGGCACGCCTCGCGCAGCGACAGCACCTCCCGCGTCCTCGCCGACGAAGGCTCGTACGCGGTCCGTTCCGGGGACAGTCTCTCCAGCATCGCCGACTCCCTTGGCATCGACGGCGGGTGGAGCGAGCTCTACGCCGCGAACAAGGACAGCATCGGCGCCGACCCGGACTTCATCATCCCCGGTCAGCGCATCGCCGTGGACGGTTGAGCGATGTCGAGCAAGTGGTGATCAAGGCGCCGAATCGGGCGAAAATCAGCGGTAGTTCGAGCTGAATGTCCGATTTGGTGAATTGAGACATGGATCTCAACACCCCTGATCGTCTTTGAAATTCGGCGCGGCCCGTGTCTACGGTCGTGACCGCTCGCCATTGGTGAGCCCCGACGGTCGCACGCCGAATCCTGCCAACGGCCGTACGGGAACAGTCGTCGCGTAAAGCGCCGTAGGCAGGAGCGGGGGACCCAAGGTAAGTGCCGGAACCGGTCTTCGAGACCGGGTACGGCTTGGGGTTAAGCCGCGTGACAGCAGTGTCACGCGGCCGGGCAACTCACTCGGCCCGAACCCGACAGCTCACCTCGCAGGCGTCGGTGAGGGGATCACTTCATGCTGCTTTCGAACAAGGGCAAGCACCGCCGCCCGTCCAAGGCCACCCGTATCGCCACGCTGGCCGGTGTCACCACCGCCGCCGTCGCCGTCCCGCTGATGGGCGCCACGGGAGCCTCCGCCGCCACCGCCTCCGAGTGGGACACCGTCGCCCAGTGCGAGTCCGGCGGCAACTGGTCGATCAACACCGGCAACGGCTACTACGGCGGCCTGCAGTTCTCGGCCTCCACCTGGGCCGCGTACGGCGGCAGCTCGTACGCCTCCACCGCCGACCAGGCGTCCAAGTCCCAGCAGATCGCCGTCGCCGAGAAGGTTCTCGCGAGCCAGGGCAAGGGTGCCTGGCCGAGCTGTGGCGTGGGCCTGTCCGGCGCCTCGACCGGTGGCTCCACCACCCCGTCGGGCTCCTCGGACTCCAACGGCTCCGGCCAGAGCACCACGCAGCCGCAGCAGCAGAACTCGCAGTCCTCCGAGGAGCGCGCCTCGCGTTCCCAGGACCGTCCGGCCGCGAAGAAGACCGTCGAGACCCCGACCGGCAAGAAGGTCGAGAAGGGCGACGGCGAGTACAAGGTCGTCAAGGGCGACACCCTCAGCGAGATCGCCGACAAGAAGAACGTCAAGGGCGGCTGGGCGAAGCTCTACAAGCTGAACGACGACATCGTCGACGACGCCGACTTCATCTTCCCGGGTCAGCAGCTGCACCTCAGCTGATCCGCCGTCGGCGGTCGCGTCCCCACTTCGGGGGCCGGGACCTCACCTCCGGTCGAGGCACTGGCCGCTCGGCCCCGACCGGAAGTCCGGCCCACATCCGAATCGCGACTGAACCACAGCGCTCTCACATCCGTGTCCTCCATAGTGGAGGCCTCGTGAGGGCCACCCCCGTCCCCCACGGGCTCCCCGTTCCGGTGCGTGTTCCCCCGTACGCACCGGGGCGGGGCTTTTTCTTGCCGCTTCGCCCCCTCGTTTTGTTCCGTTCGGAAACAATTTCCTCTCGGTTCTGTCCAGGAGGCGGTCGAGGGCTGGCCGATCCCCGGCAGCCGGTTAGGCTCATCCCGCGGGGCCACCACGGCCTGCGCCCAACCGGGCCTCCGGCCCGGCACAGCTTGTGTCACATCCCAGAAGGAGATGCTCGTGCCGTCCATCGACGTCGTCGTAGCCCGGGAAATCCTGGACTCCCGAGGCAACCCCACGGTCGAGGTCGAGGTCGGCCTCGACGACGGCAGCACGGGTCGTGCCGCCGTTCCGTCCGGCGCCTCCACCGGTGCCTTCGAAGCAGTCGAACTCCGTGACGGAGACCCCAACCGCTACCTCGGCAAGGGTGTCGAGAAGGCCGTTCTCGCCGTCATCGAGCAGATCGGCCCGGAGCTCGTCGGCTACGACGCCACCGAGCAGCGCCTCATCGACCAGGCGATGATCGACCTGGACGCCACCGACAACAAGGGCTCGCTCGGCGCCAACGCCATCCTCGGCGTCTCGCTCGCCGTCGCGCACGCCGCCTCCGAGGCCAGCGACCTGCCGCTCTTCCGCTACCTCGGCGGACCGAACGCGCACCTGCTGCCCGTCCCGATGATGAACATCCTGAACGGCGGGTCGCACGCCGACTCGAACGTCGACATCCAGGAGTTCATGATCGCCCCGATCGGCGCGGAGTCCTTCTCCGAGGCCGTGCGCTGGGGCGCCGAGGTCTACCACACCCTCAAGAAGGTCCTGAAGAGCCGCGGTCTGTCCACCGGCCTCGGCGACGAGGGCGGCTTCGCCCCGAACCTCGGCTCCAACCGCGAGGCCCTCGACCTCATCGTCGAAGCCATCAAGGAAGCCGGCTACACCCCCGGCGAGCAGGTCGCCCTCGCGCTGGACGTCGCCGCGTCCGAGTTCTACAAGGACGGCAAGTACGAGTTCGAGGGCAAGTCCCGCTCGGCCGCCGAGATGACCGAGTACTACGAGGAGCTCGTCTCCGCGTACCCGCTGGTCTCCATCGAGGACCCGCTGTACGAGGACGACTGGGCCGGCTGGAACGTCATCACCGAGAAGCTGGGCTCCAAGGTCCAGATCGTCGGCGACGACCTCTTCGTCACCAACCCCGAGCGCCTCGCCCGCGGCATCGAGGAGGGCTCCGCCAACGCCCTGCTGGTCAAGGTCAACCAGATCGGCTCGCTGACCGAGACCCTGGACGCCGTCGAGATGGCCCAGCGCAACGGCTTCAAGTGCATGATGTCCCACCGCTCCGGCGAGACCGAGGACGTCACCATCGCCGACCTCGCGGTCGCGGTGAACTGCGGCCAGATCAAGACCGGCGCCCCGGCCCGCTCGGACCGCGTCGCCAAGTACAACCAGCTGCTGCGCATCGAGGAGATCCTCGACGACGCCGCGGTGTACGCGGGCCGCTCGGCCTTCCCCCGCTTCAAGGGCTGACGTCCTTGTAGGCAGCGTCGTACGTACGTCCCCGTACCGGTCCCGTACCGTGTGCGGGGACGTACGTACGTATCGGGGAGGCGGGACAGATGGCTGTGAAGGACCGTGACCGGTTCTCCACCGCGACCAGGCTGCGGGTGCTCGGCGAGCAGACCGCCGCCCGTGTCTACCGCTCCCAGACCAAACGCCAGGCGCGCCGCTCGCGGCTGACCGGCCGTGCGGCGCTCCTCGCCCTCGTGCTCTGCTCGCTCGTCGTGGCCCTCGCCTATCCCATAAGGCAGTACGTCTCCCAGCGTGCCGAGGTCGCCGATCTGCAGCGCGAGCGCGAGCAGGCCCGCGAGCGCGTCGAGGAGCTGCGCGACCTGAAGGCGCGCTGGCAGGACGACGCGTACGCCGAGCAGCGCATCCGGGAACGGCTGCACTACGTGATGCCGGGCGAGACCGGCTTCATCGTGATCGACCCCGACGCGGCGAAGAAGACGCGTACGGACCGGACGGCGGCCGACCGGGCCTGGTACGCCAACGTCTGGGACGGCGTCGACAAGGCCGACGCCTCCGACCAGTGAACTGAACCAGAAGGACACAGAGCCAAGGCATGGAAACGCCCCCGCCGCCCACTTCGCGCACCGAGCCCACCGACGCCGACGTCGAGGCCTTCAAGCAGCAGCTCGGGCGGCCGCCGCGCGGGCTGCGCGCGATCGCGCACCGCTGTCCGTGCGGACAGCCCGACGTCGTCGAGACGGCTCCCCGGCTTCCCGACGGGACGCCGTTCCCGACGACGTACTACCTGACGTGCCCGCGCGCGGCCTCCGCGATCGGGACGCTGGAGGCGAACGGCGTCATGAAGGAGATGACGGACCGTCTCGCCACGGACCCCGAGCTGGCCAAGGCGTACCGGGCCGCGCACGAGGACTACATCGCGCGGCGTGACGCCATCGACGTGCTCGAGGGATTCCCGAGCGCGGGCGGGATGCCGGACCGGGTGAAGTGCCTGCACGTGCTGGTCGCGCACTCCCTGGCCGCGGGGCCGGGGGTGAACCCCCTGGGCGACGAGGCGATCGCGATGCTGCCGGAGTGGTGGCGCAAGGGCGCGTGCGTCGTTCCGACGGAGGGCTGAGGGTTCCGCCTGACCCCGGTGAGGGCGGGCGAAAAAGATTGCGCAGTTCCCCGCGCCCCTAAAAGCCAGGGTGCCTGGGGTGGGCGTAAAGGATTGCGCAGTTCCCCGCGCCCCTAGATACCTAGGGGCGCGGGGAACTGCGCAGTGGGGGTTCGGGGGCGGAGCCCCTGTGTAGTGACGGGAATGGGTAGGGGCGGCGGGGGCGGCCCCCCGGACGATCGCAACAGGAGACCACTGTCATGACTCGCGTCGCCGCCGTGGACTGCGGCACCAACTCCATCCGCCTGCTCGTCGCGGACGCGGACCCCGCCACCGGCGAACTCGTCGACCTGGACCGCCGCATGACGATCGTCCGGCTCGGCCAGGACGTCGACCGCACGGGCCGCCTCGCCCCCGAGGCCCTGGAGCGCACCTTCGCGGCCTGCCGCGAGTACGCCGAGGTCATCAAGGAGCACGGCGCCGAACGCCTCCGCTTCGTCGCCACCTCCGCCTCCCGAGACGCCCAGAACCGCGATGACTTCGTCCGCGGCGTCCTCGACATCCTGGGCGTGGAGCCCGAGGTCATCTCCGGCGACCAGGAGGCCGAGTTCTCGTTCACGGGCGCCACGAAGGAGCTGACGGGCCGTGACGACCTGGCCAAGCCCTACCTCGTGGTGGACATCGGCGGCGGCTCCACCGAGTTCGTCGTCGGCGACGACCACGTGCGGGGCGCCCGCTCGGTGGACATCGGCTGCGTACGGATGACGGAACGCCACCTCGTCCGGGACGGCGTGGTCACCGACCCGCCGACCGGGGAGCAGGTCCGGGCGATCCGCGCCGACATCGAGGCGGCCCTCGACCTCGCCGAGGAGTCCGTGCCCCTGCGCGAGGCCCGCACGCTGGTCGGGCTGGCCGGCTCCGTCACCACCGTCGCGGCGATCGCCCTGGGGCTCGCGGAGTACGACTCCGAGGCCATCCACCACTCCCGGGTCTCCCTGGAGCGGGTCCGCGAGATCACCGAGCGGCTGCTCGCCGCCTCGCACGCCGAGCGCGCGGAGATCCCCTCGATGCATCCGGGACGCGTCGACGTCATCGGCGCCGGCGCCCTCGTACTCCTCGCGATCATGGAGAGGACCGGCGCGCGGGAGGTCGTCGTGAGCGAGCACGACATCCTCGACGGCATCGCGTGGTCCGTGGCCTGAACGGGGCCCGGGCCGCAGCCCGCTTCGCTACGCTTCAGCGCCCTCGGCTGAGCAGTCCCGACAACGTATGAGCGCACTTGAGGGCCCTGCGGAGGGCTGGTGAACGACCTTCGCGACAGGCCCGCGGAAAACTTCGTGAAGTTCTTCACAAGAGAATCGGTCCTGCTGAGGGAGGTTTTCCTCCTTCCGGCTCCTCAAGGGCTTCCGGAGGGGTTCGGTCCATGGTCAACGGACCGTTTCGGGGATGCTGCGATCACGTGAAGAGGGGTACTGGTCCAGGGGGCCCGAAGGGCCGGAGTGGCAGCTCAGGCGGCATTGACAACGGGTCGCGGCGCGCGCTGGTTCCCCTGCCGGAACATGACCTGGGTCACGTGGGCGGCGCAGTGTAGCAGAGGGTGTGAAGAAGCTTGTGAAGGGGCGCACGAGCGACCCCCCTGGGGCGGGTGGATACTCGATGGCATGAGCACCACGGAGCGTCCCAGGATCCTCGTAGTAGGCGGTGGGTACGTAGGCCTGTACGCAGCTCGGCGCATCCTCAAGAAGATGCGCTACGGCGAGGCGACCGTCACGGTCGTCGACCCCCGGTCGTACATGACCTACCAGCCCTTCCTCCCCGAAGCAGCCGCAGGCAGCATTTCGCCTCGGCACGTCGTCGTCCCGCTGCGACGCGTGCTGCCCAAGGCGGAAGTCCTCACCGGCCGGGTCACGACCATCGACCAGGACCGCAAGGTCGCCACGATCGCCCCCCTCGTGGGCGAGGCGTACGAGCTGCCCTTCGACTACCTCGTCATCGCGATGGGCGCGGTCTCCCGCACCTTCCCGATCCCCGGCCTCGCCGAGCAGGGCATCGGCATGAAGGGCATCGAGGAGGCCATCGGCCTGCGCAACCACGTCCTCGAACAGCTCGACAAGGCCGACTCCACGACCGACGAGGATGTCCGCCGCAAGGCGCTGACCTTCGTCTTCGTCGGCGGTGGCTTCGCAGGCGCGGAGACCATCGGCGAGGTCGAGGACATGGCTCGGGACGCCGCGAAGTACTACACCAACGTGTCCCGCGAGGACATGCGCTTCATCCTCGTTGACGCCGCGGACAAGATCCTTCCCGAGGTCGGCCCCAAGCTCGGCCAGTACGGCAAGGAGCACCTCGAAGGACGTGGGGTCGAGGTCTACCTCTCCACCTCCATGGACTCCTGCGTCGACGGCCACGTGGTCCTGAAGAACGGCCTGGAGGTCGACTCCAGCACCATCGTGTGGACGGCCGGCGTCAAGCCCAACCCGGTGCTCTCCCGCTTCGGCCTGCCGCTCGGTCCCCGTGGCCACGTCGACACCCGGACCACGCTCCAGGTGCAGGGCACGGACTACATCTGGGCCGCCGGCGACAACGCCCAGGTGCCGGACCTCGTCGGCCGCAAGGCCGGCAACGAGAACGCCTGGTGCCCGCCGAACGCGCAGCACGCGCTGCGTCAGGCGCGGGTCCTCGGCGACAACGTGATCTCCGGTATGCGGGGCTTCCCGCAGAAGGAGTACAGCCACGCCAACAAGGGTGCGGTCGCCGGGCTCGGGCTGCACAAGGGCGTCGCGTTCATCGTCATGGGCAAGATGAAGATCAAGCTCAAGGGGCGGCTGGCCTGGTACATGCACCGTGGGTACCACGGGCTGGCCATGCCGACCTGGAACCGGAAGATCCGGGTCTTCGCGGACTGGACGCTGGCCGTGTTCCTGAAGCGTGAGGTCGTCTCGCTCGGGGCGATGGAGACTCCTCGTGAGGAGTTCTACGAGGCGGCCAAGCCGGCGCCCGCGCCTGTCGCTGCCGCGAAGACGGAGGAGAAGGCGAAGGCCTCCTGACCTTCGGTCACCGTCCCACCCGCTTTCCCTGCTTTCCCTGAAGGGGTCTCCCGCCATCCGTGGTGCGGGGGGCCCTTTCGGCGTTTCCTCGCCCCCGCCGCCCCTTCCCGTTCCCGTCACGCATGGGGGCTGCGCCCCCTCGCCCCCCGTATCGCGCTGCGCGCTCGTCCTCAAACGCCGGACGGGCTGGTAGTCAGCCCCTCCGGCGTTTGAGGAGCGGGGGTTCGGGGGCGGAGCCCTCGAGAACGGGACGGGAACGGGTAGGGGCGGCGGGGGCGAGTCCTCGGTCTTCGGGGGTTCGGGTACGTGGTGGGTGCATGTATTTTGCTCGAACATGACGCTTTCGCGGGACTGCGCTCCGGCCCCGTTGGTGTTTACGTGGTGTTGGAGTTTGTGGAATTCCTCGTCACGGAGGTGTGCGTCATGCAGGACGCGGCGCTTCGGCTCAAGGCGCTGATGGAACAGCTGCTGGGAGCCCCGCTCCCGGTGCGGATTCGTGCCTGGGACGGTTCGGAAGCGGGACCGCCGGGCACACCCGTGCTCGTCGTACGGAACCGGCGGGCGCTGCGCCGACTCCTGTGGAAGCCGGGGGAATTGGGCCTGGCGAGGGCCTGGGTCGCCGGTGACCTGACGGTGGACGGCGACCTGTACGCCGTACTGGACGCGGTGGCCGAGATGGTCTGGGAGCGCGGGGAGGACGCCAGGACCCTGGCCCAGTCCCTGCGGGACCCCGACGTACGGTCCGCCGTGCGCGGGCTCGTACGGATGGCGGGCTCGCCCCTGCCGCCCGCCCCGCCCCGCGAGGAGGTGCGCAGACGGTCCCAGCTCTCCCATCTGCACACCAAGCGCAGCGACCGGCGGGCGATCAGCCACCACTACGACGTCGGCAACGACTTCTACGAGATCGTTCTCGGGCCGTCCATGGTCTACTCGTGCGCCTACTGGGAGGCCCCGGACGGCACCCTGGAGGACGCCCAGCGCGACAAGCTCGGACTGATCGCCCGCAAGCTGGAGCTGAAGCCGGGCATGCGACTGCTCGACGTCGGCTGCGGCTGGGGCTCGATGGCCATCCACGCGGCCCGCGAGTACGGCGTGAGCGTCGTCGGCGTGACGCTGTCCCAGGAGCAGGCCGCGTACGCCCGTAAGCGCGTCGCGGAGGAGGGGCTCACCGACCGGGTCGAGATCCGCGTCCAGGACTACCGGGACGTCGGCGACGGTCCGTACGACGCCATTTCCTCCATCGGGATGGCCGAACACGTCGGCAGCGAACGCTATCTGGAGTACGCGCGGGATCTGTTCGCCCTCCTCAAGCCGGGCGGACGGCTGCTGAACCACCAGATCGGGCGCCGGCCGTGGCGCGACGAATCGGCGTACGAGATCGACGAGTTCATCGACGCGTACGTCTTCCCCGACGGGGAGCTGGAGCCGATCGGCGAGACCGTGACGCAGTTGGAGAGCGCCGGGTTCGAGGTGCGTGACGTCGAGTCCATCCGGGAGCACTACGCGCTCACCCTGCGCCGCTGGGTGGCCAACCTGGAGGCGGACTGGCCGCGGGCCGTCAAGCTCACCAGCCCCGGCCGGGCCCGCGTCTGGCGTCTCTACATGGCCGCCTCGGCGCTCGCCTTCGAACGCAACCGCATCGGCGTGAACCAGGTGCTGGCGGTACGGACGCCCGGCTCCGGCGCGTCGGGCATGCCGCTGCGATCCCGTACCTGGAACTGAGTGCACCGATGTGTGCCGAGGGGCCCGTTCCGGATGGAACGGGCCCCTCGGCACGCGGGGTGTACGGGGGTGCCTATTCGGACTTGATCGCCGACAGCATGTTCAGGCGTGCCGCCCGGCGGGCCGGCCACAGGGCCGCGAGGACACCGACGGCCGCCGCCAGGAGCAGGAAGACCGCCATCCGGTCCCAGGGCAGCACCAGCTCGTACGTCGGCATCTTGGCGCCCGCGAGTTCACCGGCGGCCCAGCCGAAGAACACGCCAAGCCCCACGCCGAGCACTCCGCCGAAGAGGGAGATGACCAGCGACTCCAGGCGGACCATCCGCTTGATCCCCTTGCGGTCGAGGCCGATCGCGCGGAGCATGCCGATCTCCTGCGAACGCTCGAAGACGGACATGGCGAGGGTGTTGATCACGCCGAGGACGGCGACGAGGACGGCCATCGCGAGCAGGCCGTAGAGCATGTTCAGCATCAGCGTGAACATCTGCGCGATCTCGTTCGAGACGTCCTTCTTGTCCTGGACCTTGACGGCCGGGTTGTTGCCGAGGGCCTTCTCCAGCTTGTCCTTGGTCGCGTCGGACGGGCCGCCGGAGGTCTTCAGCATCACCTGCATGTCGGCGGGGTCCGTCTGATGCGGGGCGAGGGTCGCGACGTCGACCATGATGCCCCGGATCATCTCGTTGCCCTCGTACACACCGGCGACCGTCAGCCGCTGCTTCCTGTCGTCCTCGTACGAGGCGGAGAACGTCGAACCGGCCTTCCAGCCGTGGTCCTCGGCGGTGTCCTCGTCGACCACCACCTGCGTGCGGCTGACCTTGAAGGAGCCGTCCTCGACCTTCAGATCGGTCAGGTCGCCGATCGTCGAGCCCTTCACACCGGTCACGTACTCGGTCTCGCCGTCGATGCGCGCGGGCGCGTTGCGCATGGGGCTGATGGCGGTGACGCCGTCGGTCGCGGCGAGCTTCTTCTCGACGTCCGGCGAGAGGGAGTTGAAGTTCGCCATGGAGACCACGTAGTCCGCCTGCAGCGCGGACGTGGCCATCTTGTCGATGCCCTTCTGCAGGCTGCCCGCCATCACCGTCATACCGGTGATGAGGGTCAGCCCGATCATCAGGGCGGAGGCCGTGGCGGCGGTGCGGCGCGGGTTGCGTACGGAGTTCTGGCGGGCCAGCTTGCCCGAGACACCGAAGATCCGCAGGACCGGGGCGGCGCTCGCGATCAGCGGGCGGGAGAGAAGGGGCGTGAGGATGAAGACACCGATGATCAGCAGGACTGCGCCGAGGCCCATCGGGGCCTGCCCGTCCGTGCCGTTCATCGTCGTGGCGTAGAGGACGACGGTGACGCCCGCCGCCGCGACCAGGGCACCGAGGGTGTTGCGCAGCACCAGCGACTTGGTGGTCGCCGTGGCGTGCACGCTGCTCATCGCCGCGACCGGCGGGATCTTCGCGGCGCGGCGGCCCGGCAGCCAGGCGGCCAGCATGGTGATCAGGATGCCGACGGCGAACGACGTGCCGACCGTGCCCGGGGTGACGACCAGCGGTCCGGCCGGGACCGTGGCGTCCAGCAGGCCCATGAGGCCGCGCAGGCCCGCGCCGATGCCGATACCGGCGAGCAGGCCCGTGACGGCGGCGACCGCGCCGACCAGGAAGGCTTCGAGGAGCACCGAGCGGGTGACCTGCTTGCGGGAGGCGCCCACCGCGCGCAGCAGCGCGAGTTCCTTGGTGCGCTGGGCGACCAGCATGGTGAAGGTGTTGGCGATGATGAACGTGCCGACGAACAGCGCGATGCCGGCGAAGACCAGCAGGCCGGTCTTGAGGCCGCTCATCTCGGCCGCGATCATCTCGGCCTGGTCGTCGGCGAGTTCCTGGCCGGTCGTGGTGGAGGTGGTGTCCTGCGGGAGGACCTTGTCGAGGTTCGTCCGCAGCGCGGTCTGGCTGGTGCCCGGGGCCGCCTTCACGTCGATCTCGTCGTACGCGCCGGTGCGGTGGAAGAGCTGCTGCGCGGTGGCCGTGTCGAAGAGGGCGAGGCTGCCGCCCGCGGCGACGTTGCCGTCGTCCGTGGTGAAGATCGCGGAGATGGTGGGGGTGAGGACCGGGCCGTCGACCGAGAGCCGTACGGTGTCGCCGACCTTGTAGCCGGCGCGGTCGGCCGTCTCGGCGTCGATGGCGACCTCGTCCTTGCCGGAGGGGGCCTTGCCGTTCTTCAGCGGGTAACGGGGGTCCTTGTCGCCCCAGTAGTTGCCGCCCTGCGACTGGAAGCCGCCGCCGACGAGCTTGCCGTTCTTGTCGGCGATGGCGGTGAAGCCGGTGACCACGCCGATGGCGGACTCGGCGCCGGGGGCCTTGGCGGCCTTGTCCAGCACCGCCTGGGACAGCTCGGGCTCCTTGCCGAGGTCGTCGCTCCCGTCGTCCGGGGAGTCCGGCTCGACGGCCACGTCTACCTGGTCGAAGCCCTTCGCGGAACTCTTCTGGTAGGCGTCCGAGATGGTGTTGGTGAAGACCAGGGTGCCGGAGACGAACGCGACGCCCAGCATCACGGCGAGCACGGTCATCAGGAGCCTGGCCTTGTGCGCCAGCACGTTGCGCAGGGCGGTACGGAGCATGTCTTCTCAGTCCAGGTGAGGTTGGCGGGCGGGTGAGTGCGTTCTGCTGCGGGCCGGTGGGGTGTTCGCGCCGTTCCCCGCGCCCCTGCAAGTGGTGGCTGGGGTGGGGTGTCGGGTGCGGGCGGTGGGGGTGTTTGCGCCGTTCCCCGCGCCCCTAAAAGCGGCGGGCCGGTTGGGCTTGTTGCGCCGTTCCCCGCGCCCCTAAGAGCTGTGGGTTCCCGTGCCCGTGAAAGCTGCGGGTTGGTCGGGTGATTGCGCAGTTCCCCGCGCCCCTTGGGGGCGGGGGTGGGGGCGGGCCCCGTCAGGGGCGCGGGGAACTGCGCGGTCCACCCCCACCGCCCGCAGGCGATATGCGAGGGCCGCCCCCACTGACCTGCAGCGAGGTGCGAGGGCCGCCCTCACCGGCTCGCCTCCATAGGTGAGCGAGGTGCGCGGCCCGCCCCCATCGGCGGGCGAGGCGCGCGGCCCGCCCCCGTCGGGGCGTCCCCATCCGCCCGCGGGCGAGATGAACGGCTCGGGCCGGGGCCCGTAAAGGGCGTGCCGTCAGCTCGTGCGGCCCTTCGCGTCGAAGCGCTTCATGCGGTCCAGCACCGCGTCGGCCGTCGGCGCGTGCACCTCGTCCACCACGCGCCCGTCGGCCAGGAAGATCACCCGGTCCGCGTACGCCGCCGCGACCGGGTCATGGGTGACCATCACGACCGTCTGCCCCAGCTCACGCACGGAGTTGCGCAGGAAGCCCAGTACCTCCGCGCCCGAGCGCGAGTCCAGGTTTCCCGTCGGCTCGTCGCCGAAGATGATGTCCGGGCGGGACGCCAGCGCGCGCGCCACGGCCACGCGCTGCTGCTGGCCGCCGGAGAGCTCGGAGGGCCGGTGGGAGAGCCGGTCGGCCAGCCCCACCATCTCGATCACCTTGTGCAGCCAGTCCTTGTCCGGCTTGCGGCCGGCGATGTCCATGGGGAGCGTGATGTTCTCCAGCGCGGTGAGGGTCGGCAGCAGGTTGAACGCCTGGAAGATGAAGCCGATCTTGTCCCGGCGCAACTTCGTCAGCTGCTTGTCCTTGAGCGAGCCCAGTTCGGTCTCACCGATGCGGACCGAGCCGGAGGAGAAGCTGTCCAGCCCCGCGACGCAGTGCATCAGCGTGGACTTGCCGGAGCCGGAGGGTCCCATGATCGCGGTGAACTCGGCCTGCCGGAAGTCGACGGAGACCCGGTCCAGAGCGACCACCTGGGTCTCCCCCTGTCCGTAGACCTTCGACAGTTCCGTGGCACGGGCGGCCACCGTGGTGGTCCGTTCGGCGAGGGGAGTGGTGGTCACGGAGGGGTGCTCCTTGTCGGTACGACGACGAGTGGACGACCGTTCCATCGTCGGCGCCGACCGCCGCCGTGTAGTCACCCCCTGTTCCGGTTCCGAGGGGGGACTCGGGTCGGACCTCGCGGCTGCGGGTCATACCTGGGGATGACACCCGCCCCTGAGAGCGAAACGGCGACGGTTCGTCAGGTTCCGCTCGTTCGGGCGGTGAAATCACGTCATTCCCCGGGCGCCGTCCCGCGCCCGTCGAAAGGCACGTGGCATGTGCGGATGGCGCATACCGTGGGCTGATGCACCCTCAGACGCCAATAAAATAAGACAACATCGGGTCGCCCCACCGCTGTTCGGGGGATCTGTCCCGATAGGCTCGGGACACTCGAAGCGGAGTCCATGGCCTGCCCGGATGGTGGAATGCAGACACGGCGAGCTTAAACCTCGCTGCCCTTAACGGGCGTACCGGTTCAAGTCCGGTTCCGGGCACCACCGACACTTTCACCCTTCTCCGCCCTTCCCGGCGTATCGCGATGAAGGGTGCATCCTTCATTGAAGACTTCACCACTCGACCGTTGACAGCGGGTTCCGCCCGTCGGAGACTCTCGTGAGCGAGAAGAGTGAATAAAACTTCACTCAGCGAACAAAGGCTCACGACGGCGGACGGCGGCGAACTACGCTGACGGCGCTCACGGGAGTCGTCGGAGCGCGAAGGGGCGTGTCGATGCGTACCACCGTCGGGATCATCGGGGCCGGGCCGGCCGGTCTGCTGCTGGCGAGGCTGCTGCACAACGCGGGGATCGACTCCGTCGTACTGGAGAGCCGCGACCGCGGTTACGTGGAGCAGCGCCAACGGGCCGGAATCCTGGAGCAGGGGACCGTGGACGTGCTGCGCGCCGCGGGCGCCGGCGCCCGTATGGACCGTGAGGGGCTGCGCCACGACGGCATCGAGCTGCGGTTCGCGCGCCGGCGCCACCGGATCGACTTCCCGGCCCTCACCGGCGGCCGGTCCGTGATGGTCTACGCCCAGACCGAGGTGTGCAAGGACCTCATCGCGCTGCAGCTCAAGGAGGGCGGCCCGCTGCTCTTCGAGGCGGAGGCGCTGGCCGTGGAGGGGGCCGACACGGGCAGCCCCCGGGTGCGCTTCCGCCACGAGGGGCGCGAGGACGTCCTGGAGTGCGCGTACGTCGTCGGGTGCGACGGTTTCTGGGGCGTGGCCCGCAAGGCGGTCCCCGAGGAGCTCACACAGGTCTTCGAGCGGACGTACCCCTTCGGGTGGCTGGGGATCCTCGCCGACGTGCCCCCGTCGCACGACGAGCTCGTCTACGCCCGTCACGACCGCGGTTTCGCCCTGCTGTCCATGCGCTCGCCGGTCGTCTCGCGGCTCTACCTCCAGGTGCCCGAGGGCACGGACGCCGAGTCGTGGAGCGACGAGGCGATCTGGGACGAGCTGGAGCGCCGCTTCGAGACGGACGACGACTGGCGGCTCGCGAGGGGTCCCATCACCGCGAAGTCCGTCACCCCCATGCGCAGCCATGTCCACGAGCCGATGCGGCACGGGCGGCTCTTCCTGGCCGGGGACGCCGCCCACATCGTGCCGCCGACCGGCGCCAAGGGCCTGAACCTCGCTGTGGGTGACGTCGTGACCTTCGCGCGGGCGCTGGAGCACCGGCGGGACACCGGCTCCGACGCGCTGCTCGACGCCTACTCCGCGACCTGCCTGCGCCGCGTGTGGCAGGCCGAACGGTTCTCCTACGAGATGACGACACTGCTGCACCGCCCGCCCGGCGCGACGCCCTTCGAGGACCGTATCCAGCTGGCCCGGCTGGAGCGGCTGGCCTCCGCGCGCGCCGCCGAGCAGGACCTCGCCGAGGGGTACACCGGCTTCGCCCTGGAGTGAAAGACCCCTGGCGGGGGAACCGGACCGGTACGTACCGGCGTTCTACCGGTACGTGGGGAATGCAGGGGTGAGACCCGGTGTTCCCGGTCACAAGAGGGGAAAGATCCTCCCCAGGCACTAGATGCATTCTTTTGCCTACCCATTACTCTTGAGCCAAGGCCGCGCAAGGTGGCCATGGAGGAGTGAAATGAGGAGCAGCAACCCGGTCTTCTCGCGACGGGGGTTCAGCCGCGACAACGGCTACGCGGGCTTCAACGCGGCGCCGCAGGCCGGGGGCCCCGCTGTCGGAACGCAGGGGAACCCGTACGCACAGGGTGCCCCCGGCGCCTCGCAGAGCGGCAACCCGTACGCGCAGAATCCTTACGCTCAGAACCCGTACGCACAGCAGGACCTGCAGCACGGCGCACCGCCGCAGGCCCCGTCCGCCGCCGGCCGCATGACGATGGACGACGTCGTCGCGCGGACGGCCATGACCCTCGGTACCGTCACCGTCGGCGCCGTTCTCGCCTGGGTCCTGCTGCCGGTCACGTCGAGCAGCTTCGGCCTGGCCATCGGCTCGGCTCTCATCGCGATGGTCTTCGCGCTGGTCCAGGCCTTCAAGCGCAAGGCCTCGCCCCCGCTGATCCTGGCGTACGCCGCCTTCGAGGGCGTGTTCCTCGGCGTGATCAGCGAGATGTACAACAGCAGGTGGTCCGGCGCGCCCTTCCAGGCCGTGCTCGGCACCATGGCCGTCTCCGGCGCCACCCTGCTGATCTACAAGGCGGGCTGGATCCGCGTCACCGCGAGGTACGCGCGCATCGGTATGGCCATCGCGATCGCCTTCGTGCTGGTCATGGCGGTCAACCTGCTGCTGGTCGTCTTCGGTGTCGCCGACGACGGCGGGCTGCGCAGCATGGGCCCGCTGGGCGCGATCGTCGGCATCCTGGCGATCGTCCTGGGCGCGTTCTTCCTGACGCTCGACTTCAAGCAGATCGAGGACGGTATCGCCTACGGCGCGCCGCGTGACGAAGCGTGGCTGGCCGCGTTCGGTCTGACCATGAGCCTCGTCTGGATCTACCTGGAGATGCTGCGACTGGTAGCGATCTTCAGCGGCAACGATTAGCTCCACCGGTAGTCAGTGCCTGAGATGAAGGGCCCCGCGAACCTCGGTTCGCGGGGCCCTTCATTCTTTTCGGTGCCGGAGCGTGGCGCGCGCTCAGCGCAGGTTGCGCGCGGCCCTCCTCAGGTCGTACTCGTGGATGATCGCCTTGGCGTGGCCGTACGCGAGGTCGTGCTCGGCACGGAGCCAGCTGACCTTCTCCTCGAAGCGGTGGAGTGCGGGGCCTTCGTCGACGGTGCGCAGCCAGTCGGAGATCTCACGACCGGTGCAGTGGGGGATGCGGGCGAGCAGATTGCGATGGGTCTCCGCGGAGAAGACTTGGGACATCGGCGCCTCCGGACGCAAAGGGGATGTAAGCCGGTCCTTCACGCCACCGTGCCTGAGGGTTCGGTCGTTGGCAACAGTCCGGTTGCGACGCGTAGTCTCGCGACGTGCTTGATACGACGCCGTTGACCCGTGCCGTGGACCACTTCGCCGACCGGTTGCGGGCCGCGCCGCAGAGCCGGCTGCAACGGGGAGCCGCGGCCGAGGCACTGGGCCTGGCCAGGGAGTTGGCCCTGCGCGCCCAGCGGCTGGAGGACCCCGAGCGGGCCCCCCGGGAGATGCCGGACGCGGGCATGTTCGCGTCGGCGGACCAGATCACGGTGGCCGTGCACGACCTCGCGCTCGTACTGAGGACCGAGGCGGAACTGGCGGAGGCGCTGGTGCTCGTGGAGGAGGCGCAGAAGAGGGCGGGCGTCTGAGCGCCGGGCGCGAACGCTCACGCGCCCCCGGCCGGACCAGTGGACGGACCCGGGCACTCACGGCGACGCGCACGCTTACGGCGGAACGGTGCCTACGGCGACGCGGTGCCTTCAGCGACGCGGATGCCTACAGCGACGCTATGACCCGGTCCGCCAGCACGTAGACGTTCTCCTGGCCGCACTCGAAGGTGAGCGCGTAGGCGCCCGAGACTCCCGAGCCGCCGAGCAGGACGGGCGGGTGGCCGGTGCGCAGGGACTCGGCGAGGCGCTCGGCGGTCTCGCGGTGGCCCGGGGTCATGCAGAGGGTGGTGCCGTCGGCGAAGACGTACACGTCGAGCGTGCCGAGGGGGCCGGGGCGGACGTCCGCCAACTCCGTACGGGAATCGGCGAGTTCCTCCAGGCAGGACACCGTGCGCTCGTGGTCGTTCACCATCGGCGACTGGACCGGGACGAAGTCCGGGTGCGAGGGGTGGCGGCGGCGGGCCGCGGCCAGCTCGGGGGAGTCCCCGGCGAACTCGTCGGCGTCTGCGGCCGGTTCGGTCACCGGCTCCAGGTGTTCGAGGCCGATGAAGTCCGACTGGCGCGGCAGGAACAGCTCGCTGTCGGGCAGGCCGAGCAGTGTCGGCGCGTCACCGGCGTCGCGTGCCTCCTGGGCGGCCCAGAACGCGCGGGCCTCCGCGAGCTCACGCTCGCGCTCCTCGGCGAGGGCCTCGGCGACGGCGGCGCGTATCTCGTCGGCGTCCGAGGCTCCCCGGGCGGCCGGTACGAGGCCGCTGAGGACCGTGGAGCGGCTTCTGGCGAGTTCGGTGTGCAGGGCGGCCACCTGTCGGCGCAGGGCCAGCAGGGTGCGCAGAACGGCGACGCCCACGGCCGTGGTGGTGGCTGTGGCGAGCAGCAGAGCGAGAAACGTGGTGCTCACTGACGTACTCCCGGTTCAAAGTCGACCCCCGACTTCCTACATCAGCTTGAAGGGTGGACTAACCAGCTGTCAGTGCGTAACGTCACGAAAGGGACAGGACTTTAGCCCTGACGTTTACCTGCGGACCGGCTCTGACCTGCATGAATCCCTCCCTGAAGGGAGTTAGGTCACATCCTGGGGGAGATTCGATCACAAAACGACCCAGAGTCCCATCGGGGACGGGACCCGGGGCCGTTTCGTTCACCCTGCGTTCAACTCGGGTTACGGAAACTGTGCTTCGGGGTCAGCTCAGGCGCTCGATGACCATCGCCATGCCCTGGCCGCCGCCCACGCACATCGTCTCCAGGCCGAACTGCTTGTCGTGGAACTGGAGGGAGTTGATCAGCGTGCCGGTGATGCGGGCGCCGGTCATGCCGAAGGGGTGGCCGACGGCGATCGCGCCGCCGTTCACGTTCAGCTTCTCCAGCGGGATCTCCAGGTCGCGGTAGGACGGGATCACCTGGGCGGCGAACGCCTCGTTGATCTCGAACAGGTCGATGTCGCCGACGGTCAGACCGGCGCGGGACAGGGCCTGCTTCGACGCCTCGACCGGGCCCAGGCCCATGATCTCGGGGGAGAGGCCGGTGACACCGGTCGAGACGATCCGGGCCAGCGGGGCCAGCCCCAGCTCGCGGGCCTTCGTGTCCGACATGATCACGAGGGCGGCGGCGCCGTCGTTCAGCGGGCAGCAGTTGCCCGCCGTGACCATGCCGTCGGGGCGGAAGACGGGCTTGAGGCCCGCGACGCCGTCCAGCGTGACGCCGGCGCGGGGGCCGTCGTCCTTGCTGACGACCGTGCCGTCCGGGGTGGTCACCGGGGTGATCTCGCGCTCCCAGAAGCCGTTCTTGATGGCTTCCTCGGCGAGGTTCTGCGAGCGGACCCCGAACTCGTCCATGTCCTGGCGGGTGACGCCCTTGATCCGGGCGAGGTTCTCCGCGGTCTGGCCCATCGCGATGTACGCGTCCGGGACGAGGCCGTCCTCGCGCGGGTCGTGCCAGGACGCGCCCTCGCTCGCGGCGACCTCGGCGGTGCGGGCCTCCGCGTCCGCGAAGAACGGGTTGTGGGTGTCCGGGAGGCTGTCGGAGTTGCCCTTCGTGAAGCGCGACACCAGCTCGACGCCCGCCGAGATGAAGACGTCGCCCTCGCCCGCCTTGATGGCGTGCAGGGCCATGCGGGTCGTCTGGAGCGAGGAGGAACAGTAACGGGTGATCGTGCAGCCGGGGAGGTGGTCCATGCCCATCTGCACGGCCACGATGCGGCCGAGGTTGTTGCCCTGCTCGCCGCCGGGGAGGCCGCAGCCGAGCATCAGGTCCTCGATGTCCTTCGGGTCCAGCTCCGGGACCTTGGCGAGGGCCGCCTGGATGATGGTGGCGGTGAGGTCGTCGGGGCGCAGGTCCTTGAGGGAGCCCTTGAATGCGCGGCCGATGGGGGAGCGGGCGGTCGAGACGATCACGGCTTCGGGCATCTACGGCTCCATTGGCGTCGCGGGTGATGGGGCGGACCTGCTTGGGAAGCTACCCGTCCGTATGGGCGAGGTCACGGGTGTCGCGGTGTGACTCCGACCGCACTTTCCAAGCGCTTGCTTTTCTCGCAGGTGGGCGTACAGGACTGCGCGGTTCCCCGCGCCCCCGGGTACCCGGGGGCGCGGGGAACCGCGCAGCGGGGCCCGGGGCCGGAGCCCCGGGGCAGTGGCGGTCAGGCCGATGTCGGCGCCGGGTCCGAGGCCGGGACGCGGCGGCGACGGCGGCGCTTCAGGAGGGCCCAGGGGCCGCGCGGACCCGTGGGCATCGCCGCCGCCACCTCCGTACCCGGCTCCGAGGCCGCTTCCACAGCCGCCCGGGCGACCGGAAGGAACCCCTCCCGACGGGTCACGTCCGGCCGCTCCTCCTCCGCCGGCCACAGCCCCAGCGCCGCGCACACCGTCGGCAGCACCGCCATCGCCGCCGTCGCGTACCCCTCCGCCGAGGGGTGGTAGCTGTCGGGCCCGAACAGCTCCCGCGGGTTCTCCGCGAACTCCGGTCCCAGCAGGTCGCCCAGCGACACCGTCCGCCCGCCCTGCTCGACCGTGCCGATCGTCTGCGCGGCGGCCAGCTGCCGCGAGGCCCGCCGCGCGAACCACCGCAGCGGCCGGTGGACCGGCTCGATCGTGCCCAGGTCGGGACAGGTGCCGACGATCACCTCCGCACCGGCCGTACGCAGTCGGCGTACCGCGGCCGACAGATGACGGACCGACCGGGTCGCCGGCATCCGGTGCGTCACGTCGTTCGCGCCGACCATGATCACGCACACCTCGGGCACCCCGTCCGGATCCGCGAGGACCAGCCGGACCTGGCGGTCCAGGTCGTCGGACTGGGCGCCGGGCAGTGCCACGTTCCGCAGCCGCACCGGCCGTTCCGCCACCGCCGCGAGCCCGGACGCCAGCAGCGCGCCCGGGGTCTGCCGGGCCCGGTGCACCCCCTGCCCCGCCGCCGTCGAGTCACCGAGCATCGTCAGGCGCAGCGGTTCCTCCCCACCGGCGTACGCGTACCCGTACAGGCCGTCCGCGCTCGGTGGGTGCGGACTGCGCCCATGGCCCACCTGCCGTTTCGCCAGCTGCACCTCGGCCAGCACCACTCCGACCGTCGCCGCGCCCAACAGCCCGATCCCGCCGCCGCCGTACGCCGCGCCCGCCGCGATCCGCCGTGCCACCCTCGCCCTCGACAAGCTCGACATGCGAAGCCGCCACCTCCTTCTAGCCGTACACCCACTCCTTGCCCCGTAGAGACCGTCGGCCAATCTCGACGCGGCGTGTACGCCCAGGAGGGGCTTAGGCTGACGGAACCATCCCGACCATTTCTTTTCAGCTCCGGAGACAACGGTGCAATTCCACGACTCGATGATCAGTCTCGTCGGCAACACCCCGCTGGTGAGGCTCAACAGCGTGACCGCCGGCATCCAGGCGACCGTCCTCGCGAAGGTCGAGTACTTCAACCCCGGCGGCTCCGTGAAGGACCGCATCGCGCTGCGCATGATCGAGGCCGCGGAGAAGAGCGGCGCACTGCAGCCGGGCGGCACCATCGTCGAGCCGACCAGCGGCAACACGGGTGTGGGCCTTGCCATCGTGGCCCAGACCAAGGGCTACAAGTGCATCTTCGTATGCCCCGACAAGGTGAGCACCGACAAGATCAACGTGCTGCGCGCGTACGGGGCCGAGGTCGTCGTCTGCCCGACGGCGGTCGACCCCGAGCACCCGGACTCGTACTACAACGTCTCCGACCGGCTGGTGCGCGAGACGCCCGGAGCCTGGAAGCCCGACCAGTACTCCAACCCCGACAATCCCGCCTCGCACTATCACTCCACCGGCCCTGAGCTGTGGACGCAGACGGACGGGCGGATCACCCACTTCGTCACGGGCGTCGGCACCGGCGGCACCATCTCCGGCACCGGCCGGTACCTGAAGGACGCCAGCGACGGCAGGGTCCAGGTCGTGGGCGCCGACCCCGAGGGGTCCGTGTACTCCGGCGGCTCCGGTCGGCCGTACCTCGTCGAGGGTGTCGGTGAGGACTTCTGGCCGACCGCGTACGACCGGACGGTCGCGGACGAGATCGTCGCCGTGTCCGACAAGGACTCCTTCCAGATGACCCGGCGCCTCGCCAAGGAGGAGGGCCTGCTCGTCGGCGGCTCCTGCGGGATGGCCGTCGTGGCCGCGCTGCGGGTCGCGGAGCGGCTCGGCCCGGACGACGTCGTGGTCGTCCTCCTCCCGGACAGCGGGCGCGGGTACCTCAGCAAGATCTTCAACGACGAGTGGATGGCCGACTACGGCTTCCTGGAGGACGAGGGCCCCAGCGCCCGTGTCGCCGACGTCCTCAGCGACAAGGTGCACGGCGCGATGCCGCAGCTCGTCCACATGCACCCCGACGAGACGGTCGGCGAGGCGATCGAGGTGCTGCGCGAGTACGGCGTCTCGCAGATGCCCATCGTGAAGCCGGGCGCCGGACACCCGGACGTGATGGCCGCCGAGGTCGTGGGCTCCGTCGTCGAACGGGAACTGCTCGACGCGCTGTTCACCCAGCGCGCCTCCCTCACCGACCCGCTGGAGAAGCACATGTCGGCGCCGCTGCCGCAGGTCGGCTCCGGTGAGCCGGTGGGCGACCTGATGACCGTGCTCGGCGCGGCCGACGCCGCGATCGTCCTGGTCGAGGGCAAGCCCACCGGCGTCGTCAGCCGCCAGGACCTGCTGTCCTTCCTCGCCAAGGGCGGCCGGCAGTAGGACCTCCGCCCCGGGCGGCAGGAGGGCGGCCACCTCGGGTGGACGGCGGGAGGACCTCCGGTGAACCGTGCGCGCCGGAGGGGAACTTCCCGCGGGAGCGGTCACGGCGGAACTTCGTAGAAGTGGTACGAGCGCGTCACGTCCACGCAGCACACGCTTAACACGGGTACGGCACATTGGTGGATGTCGGCAAGGGCGGGAGCGGCTCCCCGCCCCGGCCGGCACCAAAACGGCGCCAAGGACCTCCGGAGCGGCTCCCGGACCTCCATGGACGCCAATGGACGCGCAGCTCGGCCCTGACCCGGCTCGCGTCCCTCGCGGGGACCGCCGTCGTCCCGCCCCCCGGCAACGGGGGTGCGGCGGCCCCCGCGCAAGCTTCCCCGAGAGCCCGGTACCTGATCAGGTACCGGGCCCTTCGGCGTTCCCGTGCCGCTGCGCTTCTCGTGCCGCTCTGTTCCCCGTGCCGTGCTGTTCCCCGTGCCGTCCTACGCTCCGTGTCTCCCCGTCACCCGTCCCAGTCCGAGTCCTGCTTGGCCTTGCGGCGTCCGAAGAGGTTCGGTGAGAAGCGGGCGGCCTGGACCACGTTGACGCCGACGATGCCCGCCCACGCGACCAGCAGGCCGGGCAGGTCGGCGACGCCACCGCCGATGGCGGACAGGGGGACCGCGAGGACGAGCGAGACGATCCCGAATCCGAAGCGCTCGCCCCAGGTGTCCGAGGACCCCTGCGGGGAGCGCGCGTCCCGGGCCACCACCATCTGCTGTTCCGCGAGCTGGCGGCGCACCCGGCGGTCGACCGCGCCGTCCAGACGCTGTTCGACCTTTTCCAGGAACGAGTCGACCAGCGCGGACTCGTAGTCGGCGCCCAGTTCCTTGCGTGCGTGCAAGGTGGCGTCGAGTTCCTTCTTGAGTTCGGCGTCGCGGGCTTCCATTCCGGTCATGCGGTCCACGGTAGGGAGCCGGCGCCGGCTTGGCACGGGGGTTAGCCCCCCTGTCCGCGCTGGGCCCGCCCCCACGTTCGCCCACGAACGCAGGTGGACCGCGTCGGACTGGATCATGAGGTGTCCCTTGCTCGCGCTGCATATAGTCATGCAGAGTTCTCTCTACTTGAATAGCGTGGCAACGGTGTGGAGCTGATCGCGGGTTTCCTTGAGCGACAGGCAAGACCGAAGGCCCGGTGTGAGGGGAGTTTGCGCTCTATGTCGTCTCGGGATGTGGACACGGTGGGCGAGGTGACGGTCGGCCTCGTGGTGCTGGACGGTTACAGCACGGGTGTCGCCGACGTCGTACGCCTCGCCGACGGGTCCGCGCGACCCGTCCCCGGCTCCGACGCCATGAAGCGCGTCGAGGAGTCCTGGGACGCGGCCCGGCGCATCGCCGCGACCGGCCGCGTGTACGGCCGTTCCACCGGGGTCGGCGCGAACCGGAACGAGGACGTGCCCACCGAGGCTGCCGCCGAGCACGGTCTGCGCCTGCTGCGCAGCCACGCGGGGGCCATCGGGGCCGAGCTGCCCGCCCGGGAGGTCCGGGCGATGCTCGCCGTGCGGGCCAACCAGCTCCTCGCGGGCGGCGCCGGCCTGCGCCCCACCGTCGTCACCGCGCTGTGCGAGGCGCTGGAGAGCGGCGCGTACCCCGTCGTGAACGAGTTCGGCTCAGTGGGGACCGGCGACATCGCGGCCCTGGCCCAGGTGGGGCTGGCGCTGGCGGGGGAGCACCCGTGGCGGGGTGCCACCGCGAAGGTGCGCGCGCCCGAGCCGCAGCCGCTCGACAACAACGACGCCCTCGCGCTCATCAGCAGCAACGCCCTCACCCTCGGCCAGTCCGCGCTCGCCCTTCATGAACTGCGCGGGCTCATCGGGGCCACGCAGGTCGTCGCCGCGCTGTCACTCGTCGCGGTGGACGGCTCGTACGAGGCCTACGCGGCGCCCGTCCACGCCGCCCGGCCGCATCGCGGATCGACCGAGGTGGCCCGCCGGATGCGGGAGATGATCGGCGCCCCCGACCGGCCGACCCCGCCGCTCGGCCGCATCCAGGACCCGTACGGCTTCCGGTGCGTGCCCCAGATCCACGGTCCCGCGCACGACGCGGCAGACGCGCTGGAGGAGGTCCTCGCCGTCGAGATCAACGCCGCCGCCGAGAACCCGCTGATCTGTGCCGAGGACATGGCCGCCTACCACCACGGCGGCTTCTACCAGGCCCAACTCGCCCTCGCGCTCGACCACTTCAGGCTCTCCCTCACCCAGGTCGCCCGCCTGTCGACCTCCCGCCTGTCGACCCTCAACGAACCCTCCTACACCCGGCTGCGCCCCTTCCTCGCCGATCACGAGCCCGCCTCCTCCGGCGTGATGATCCTGGAGTACGCCGCCGGGGCCGCCCTCGGTGACCTGCGGGCCTTCTCCGCACCCGCCTCGCTCGGCCACGCTGTACTCTCCCGGGGCGTCGAGGAGCAGGCGAGCTTCGCCTCGCTCGCCGCACGTCAGACCCTGCGTGCGTGCAGCGCGTACCGTCTCGTGGTCGGCTGCGAACTCGTGGCCGCCGTACGGGCGTTGCGCCAGCGCGGCCTGCGCCCCGACCCGGAGCTGCCGGTCGGCAGGGCGCTGGAGATCGCCGAGTCGGTGCTCGACGCGGACGCGACCGACCGGCCGCTCACGGACGACGTGACGGCGGCGGCCGCGCTGCTCGACCGGTTCACGGACATCTGGAGTGGGGGCACGGCATGAGCGTGAACGGGAACACGAGCGTGAATATGGGCATGGACAGGGACATGGACAGGGATACGGATCCGGGCGACGGCGATGGCGACGGCGACGCGGGCACGGACAGCCGGGGCGCGGGCGGTGGCGGGGGCGGCGCGGGGGTGAGTGACGCTCCCGCCGGACGGCTGCAGGCGCTCTTCGAGGGGCACCGGCTCACCCCCACCCAGCGGCGCATCGCGCACAGCATGGTGCGCCGGGCCGCCGACGTGCCGTTCCTGTCGAGCGTGGAGCTCGCCGAACTCGCCGGGGTCAGCCAGCCCTCCGTCACCCGCTTCGCCGTCGCCCTCGGCTTCGACGGCTACCCGGCCCTGCGCAAGCACCTGCGCGAGGTCGCCCCCGCCGAACCCGCCGCGGACACCGGCTCGTACAACGAGTACCAGCAGGCCGTCGAGGCCGAGATCGAGAACCTCCGCCACCTCGCCTCCGTCCTCGCGGACCCGCGCCCCGTCGAACGGGCCGGCCGGCTCCTCGCCGCCTCGCGCCCCCTGCCGGTGCTCGGGCTGCGGGCCGCCGCGTCCCAGGCGTACGGCTTCGCGTACTTCGCGGCCAAGGTCCATCCGGACGTCCGGCTGCTGCACGAGGGCGGCACGATGGTCCAGGACCGGATCGACGCGGCGGTGCGGGCCGGGGCCAGCGCACTGCTGTGCTTCGCGCTGCCCCGCCACCCGCGGGAGGTCGTGGACACCCTCGCCTACGCGAAGGAGGCCGGGCTGACCGTCGTCACCGTCGCGGACTCCGCGTTCGCGCCGGTCGCCAAGGTGTCCGACCTGCTGCTGCCCGCCGCCGTCGGAACGGGCCTCGCCTTCGACACCGTCTGCGCGCCGATGCTGCTCGGACGGGTGCTGCTGGAGGCGATGTGCGACGGACTGCCGGACGCCCAGGCACGCCTGGAGGAGTTCGACGCGCGGGCCGCCGCGCGGGGCCTGTTCGTCGAGTAGCGGCACCTCGGAGGCGGAGCGGCGGCGCCCGGCCGTTTTTTTGCGGCTCTCTCATATGTGTCTCACGTTCGGCCGCTAATCTGCCCGCCACAACAGGCGTCTGTGAGGAGGCGGATCGTGGCGCGCGGAGGGCAGGGACTGGCTCGGGTGGCCGTCGTCGTACGGGCCGGAGCGGCACCGCTGGGATGGCTCGGGGTCGTCGCGGCGGGGGTGGGCGTACTGGTGCCCGGGATGACGGGACGGCGGATCGGGGTGCTGGCGGGAGCCGCCCTCTTCCTGATCACGGCGGTCGCCGTCCTGCTGACGCGCCGGAAACGGTACGTGGCGCTCGCCCGCGGCGCCGACCGCGCGAGCAAGCACGATGTGCTGCAGGACCGGGCGGTGTCCGTACGGAACTGGCGCCGGGGGCACCGCTGGTGGGTGCTCCTCGCCTTCGCCGCGGCACTGGGGTCCGCGTTCGCCGTGCCGGCCGCCGGCGGGATGCTGCTCGCCGGCGCCGGAGTGGGCCTGCGTCTCAAGGCGGCCTGGATCGGCCGGCTCGAACGGGCGGCCGAGTCCCTTCTGTGGGTGCGGGTCGACTGGCTCGGCCGTGGCGCGGGCGTTCCGGCGGGCAAGCGCGTGAAGGGCTACCGGGCCACCGGGATCGCCGCGGGCGACGCCGCGCCCGGTGGGGCGCGGCGTCGGGGCGGGGTGCTGGTCTGATCCGGTTCCCCCGGATCTCTTCCCGCCGGTTCCCGGCCGGATCCGCCTGGATCCGCCTGGATCCGTACGAATCTGCGTGGACCCGTGTGGATCCGTCTGGGGTCGTCAGACCTCCAGGTCGCCTTCGATCTTCTTCAACTGGTGGCGTGCCATGGCCAGGTTGGCGCGTTTGGCGTCGAGCACCAGGTAGAGGAAGAGTCCGTTGCCTCCGCGGCCCTTGATCAGCCGGATCAGGTGGTACTGGTCGGACAGCGTGATCAGGATGTCCTCGATCTCGCCCTTCAGGCCCAGGTGCTCCATGGTGCGGATCTTGGCGCGGACGACGTCGGTGTTGCCCGCCGCGGCGACCGTGAGGTCGAAGCTCTTGCTGCCGCCGATCGTGCCCAGCGCCATCCCGGTGGTGTAGTCGACGAGAGCGGCTCCGGTCGCGCCCTCGATGGAGGCCAGGGTCTCTTTCAACGCGGTTTCGGTGTTCGTCATGGTGGTGCCGGTCCTTTCGGTTCGGTTCAGTTCATGTGGGTTCGGGTCGGTTGGACGGATGGGGCCGGTCCGGTGCGGCCGGGTTCAGCGGCTCTCACCGGTCGGCCCGGGGAGTGTGCGCGCGGTGCGCGCGGTCCTGGTGCGGGGCGTGAGGGCCTTCGGGGCGGGCCGCGCCGCCGGGGCGGGCTGGGCCTCGGCGGCGGCCTCGACGAGTTCGCCGATCCGGGTGCCGGCGCGGCGCCCTTCGAGGTGCAGCCGGCCGACGTTCGCCCGGTCGCCCGCCAGCAGCGTCAGTACGGCGGAGGGTCCCGCCGCGTAGGTCGCCACATAGCCGTGCTCGCCGCGCAGCAGCAGTTCGCGGAAGTCGCCCCGTCCGGTCGCGTCCGCCACGCGCAGGGCGACCCCCAGTGCGGCGGCGGTGAGGGCGGCCAGCCCCTCCGGTTCCACGCCCGGAGTGTCCTGGGCCAGTACCAGCCCGTCGACGCTGGCCGCGAGCGCACCCGTCAGCTGGGGCACCCGGGCCCGTAACCGGTGCAGTTCGTCGAGGACTTCGGCCTCCGCCGCCATCAGTTGTCTCCTCTCGGCACGCTGTCGGAGCGCGCGGATCACAAGGCCTCCAATGCGTCTCTGAGCCGGCGCAGCAGGGCCACGTCGGGATCCGCCGACGCCTGCGCGGCCTGCGCCGCCCGCGCGGTCGCAGTGGAGACGGGGGACATGGGGGACACGGGGGGTGCGACGGTCTCCGGGGCCCGGCACTCGACCGTCCGCGCGCGGGTCGTCACGATCCCGGCCGCCGCCAGCCGGCGGACGTCGACCAGCGTGTGGAATCCCGGCCGGCCGAGGACCCGTGAGATGTCCGAGACCGTGCGCTCCCCGTCGACCTGGTCGAGGACCGTGCGCTGACGCGGGGGGAGGACCGCGTCGACGGCACGGCCGGTCCGGACCAGTTCCGCGGTGTCCGTGTCCGGGTCAGGCCAGATGCGGTGCAGCAGCGCGCGGCGCCGCAGCGTCTCGCGCTCCACCGCGTCCACGGTCACCGGCCGTACGGGGCCGATCCAGTGCGCGACCCCGTATCTGAACCGCGCCGGGCCGCTGCTCGCGCCGAGCGTGAAGAACGCGGCGTCGTACAGCGCCCCCAGGTGGCACAGCTCCAGGGCGCCCGCGGCCAGCCGCCCGCTGTCGACCAGGAACCGTCCGACACGGCGTTCGGCGCCCGCCTGCGAGACCGCCTCCCACCAGCCGTCGGAACCCAGCGCCCCGCGGCTGGTGAGCAGGACGTCCAGCCCGGGGGTCGCGGGGCTCTCGGCGTGCACCACCTGGCCCTCGACCAGGTACAGCACTCCGCGGTCCCGTGTCAGGACGCCGGTGGCGCGCTCCTCCGCGAGACGGCTGAGCATGGGACTGAGCACCGGCGGGGCCCCGGCCTGCCGGTCCGCGCCGTCCGGCCGGCCGGACGGGTCGGGGTCGGGTCTGCCCAGTCCCGGCAGGGGGCCTGCTTCCATCGTGGTCACCCCACCACCAGCCGTTCCGCCATCTCACCCAGGCGTATTCGGGCCAGGGCGAGATTGCCGTCCGAACGTCCCAGCCACAGATGCAGGAACACACTGCTGTCGAAGGTCGTCCGGACGAAACGCAGGACGTGATAGCTGTCCCTGTTGCTGATGATGAGGTCCTCCACCGGCGGCTGCCCGCCGGACCAGTCGGCTCCTTCCTCGGGTGCGAAGGCCTTGTGTTCGGCGGCGAGCCGGGCGAGTTCCGCCGCCTCGGCCGCGGTGGCCTCGTGATCCCCGTTCGGTGAGTCCCCGACCGTGCCCAGAGCCAGTCCGCTGGTCCAGTCGACCACCGAGGCTCCCCGGGCTCCGGGCAGTCTCATGGCCTCCAGCAGGCACTCGTCGATTCCGGGCACGGTGCTTCCCTCCCGCCCGTCGGTTCAGCTGAGTGACGCAGAAGCTACGCAACGTGTGCGTGACGGGTGAGAGATATGGCATTTTCCCGTGGAACATGCCCGTGCTGGCTAGTGTGGGTCGATTGCCCTGAAGATAATCAGACCTTCTGGGTTTTCCCGGTTCACGGATTCAACCCGGTCAACGCATCCGCGTGTGCCCCTCCCGACTCCGCCACGAGTTCGTCGATCGTCTGCGCCGCGCGGACCGTCGCGAACCGCACCCCGCCGGCCCCGTCCGGTCCGAAGCCGTGGACGGCGGGCCGCGCGAGCGAGTTGTACCCGTAGTGGTGCGCGAAGTAGTACGCCCCCGTGTCCAGCGCGGCCGCGTAGTCGCCCTGTTCGAGCAGCGGCATCGACCGGCCCTCCGCCAGCAGGTCGCCCGCGAAGCAGGCGGGTCCCGCCACGTCCTGCACCACCTCGGGCCCTGCCTTCGGCCGCCCCTCGGCGTCGTACGCGGCCACCCGCAGCGGCCAGGACTCGGGCGCGTACACCGTGCGGGCCGCCACCTGGACCCCCGCGTGCGTCACCGCGATGGCCCGGCCGCCCGCCGACTTCGCGTACTCGACGCGCGCCAGCACCACGCCGTGCTTGGCCAGCAGCGACCGCCCGAACTCCGTGACCAGCCCGTACCGCCCGTCGAACAGCCCCGGCACGGTCGACGCGAGGAGCCGTGCGTACTCCTCGTACGTCGGGGTGTGGACGTCCGAGCCGAAGTTCACCGGCAGCCCGCCGCCGATGTCGAGCGTGTCGATCTGCCGCCGCCCGGCCCGTTCGTTGATCTCCTCCGCGAGCCCGTACGCCTCGGCCACCCCGCGTGCCATCAGCTCCAGCGGCATCCCCTGCGAACCGGAGTGGGTGTGCAGCCGGGTCAGCCACGGCCGGTCCAGATACGCCCGCACGACCCACTCGCGCGCCCCCTCGTCCCGCAGCGCGACGCCGAACTTCGAGGTCGCCGTCGCCGTGGACAGCGCCCCGATCGAACCCCCGCCGACCTGCGGGTTCACCCGCAGCCCCAGGGGTGAGCGAGTCGCCGGCGCCGACCCGACCAGCGCGTCGATCCGGGCCAGCTCCTGAGGGTTGTCCGCGTTGACCGCGATGCCCAGCGCGAGTGCCTCCCGCAGCTCGGCGGGGGTCTTCGCGGGCGAGTCGAGCACCGTACGGGACGGGGGCACCCCGGCGGCGCGGGCGAGGGCCAGCTCGCCCGGACTCGCGACCTCCATGCCGATGCCCTCGTTGTGCAGCAGCCGCAGTACGGGCACCAGCGGGGTGGCCTTCACCGCGAACGCGTGCAGCACGGGCGTGCCCGGTGCGGTCACCGCGTCGAACGCCGCCCGCAGGGCCGCCGCGGAGGTCTGGATGCCGGTGATGTCGAGGAGCGCGACGAGGGGGGTGGCGGGGCCGACGAGTCCCTGCGCCACGGCCGCGCGTACGGCCTCGTGGCGGCGTACGGCTTCCGCCGACCGTTCGCCGGTTGGGTGCCCGTTCGTGTGCCCGTCCGAGTCGGCGTCCGCGTGCCCTGAGTCTGTGTGTGCAGCCATACATCCAGCCAAACACCCGTGCCGCGCCCCTGCTGGCCCACCAGGGTATTGACTAGTTCTATTCATCGGATCAGGATGTGAATAACTGCTGTATCGCGGTATTGCCGTACCGCCGTAGGAACGGCATCACCCGGAGTACGGAGTACTCACCAGTCGCCAGGAGGCAGACCATGTCAGGACCCCGCCCCGTCCGAGCGCCGCGCGGAACGGAACTGAGCGCCCTGGGATGGCAGCAGGAAGCCGCTCTGCGGATGCTGCAGAACAACCTCGACCCCGAGGTCGCCGAGCACCCCGACAAGCTCGTCGTCTACGGCGGCACCGGCAAGGCGGCCCGCGACTGGCGCTCCTACGACGCCATGGTCCGTACGCTGCGGACGCTGAAGCAGGACGAGACGATGCTCGTCCAGTCCGGCCGCCCCGTCGGCGTCATGCAGACCCACGAGTGGGCGCCGCGCGTCCTCATCGCCAACTCCAACCTGGTCGGCGACTGGGCGAACTGGGAGGAGTTCCGGCGCCTCGAAGCCCTCGGCCTCACCATGTACGGGCAGATGACCGCCGGTTCCTGGATCTACATCGGCACGCAGGGCATCCTCCAGGGCACCTACGAGACCTTCTCCGCCGTCGCCGCGAAGAAGTTCGGCGGGACGCTCGCCGGGACCATCACCCTGACGGCCGGCCTCGGCGGCATGGGCGGCGCCCAGCCGCTCGCCGTGACGATGAACGACGGCGTCGCGATCTGTATCGACGTCGACCCGCGCGCCATCGAGCGCCGCATCGAGCACCGGTACCTGGACGTACGCGCCGACTCCCTGGAGCACGCCCTCCAGCTCGCCGTCGAGGCCCGGGACGCCCGCCGCCCGCTCTCCATCGGCCTGCTCGGCAACGCCGCCGACCTGCTGCCGCGGATGCTCGCCGAAGGCGCCCCGGTCGACATCGTGACCGACCAGACCTCGGCCCACGACCCGCTCGCCTACCTGCCCGTGGGCGTCGACTTCGACGACATGGCCACGTACGCCGCGAAGGACCCGGCCGGTTTCACCACCCGGGCCCGTGAGTCCATGGCCCGGCACGTGGAGGCCATGGTGGGCTTCATGGACGCCGGCGCCGAGGTCTTCGACTACGGAAACTCCATCCGGGGCGAGGCCCAGCTCGCCGGATACGAGCGGGCCTTCGCCTTCCCCGGCTTCGTGCCCGCCTACATCCGGCCGCTGTTCTCCGAGGGCAAGGGCCCCTTCCGCTGGGCCGCCCTGTCCGGCGAGGCGTCCGACATCCACAAGACCGACAAGGCGATCCTCGACCTCTTCCCGGAGAACGAGTCCCTCCACCGCTGGATCAAGCTGGCCGGCGAGCGCGTCCACTTCCAGGGCCTGCCCGCGCGGATCTGCTGGCTCGGCTACGGCGAGCGGGACAAGGCGGGCGAGCGCTTCAACGACATGGTCGCCTCGGGCGAACTGGCCGCTCCCCTCGCCATCGGCCGCGACCACCTCGACTGCGGTTCCGTCGCCTCCCCGTACCGCGAGACCGAGGCCATGCTCGACGGCTCCGACGCGATCGCCGACTGGCCCTTGCTGAACGCGATGGTGAACGTGGCGTCCGGCGCGTCCTGGGTGTCCATCCACCACGGTGGCGGTGTGGGCATGGGGCGGTCCATCCACGCGGGGCAGGTGTCGGTGGCCGACGGCACGAAGCTCGCGGGCGAGAAGATTCGCCGCGTGCTGACGAATGACCCCGGGATGGGGGTCATTCGGCATGTCGATGCCGGGTACGACATCGCGGAGGCCGTCGCTGACGAGCGTGGCGTGCGGGTTCCCATGCGGGAGGGCGAGTGAGCGGGTCGTCGTCCGGCGGGGGCTCCGCCCCCGGGCCCGGCCAGGGGCTCCGCCCCCGGACCCCCGATCGGCCTGAACGGCCTCGTCCTCAAACGCCGGACGGGCTGGTGGGGCCCGAGCGGTCTCGTCGGCAGGCGGCGGACGGGCTGACCGGTTCCTCCTTTCTGTCCATGTGGCGGGAGTTGGAGGCCATCGGGCGGCACCCCGGGGCCGGGGGGTATCGGCGGTTCGCCTGGACCGGGGCCGATGCCGACTGTCGGGACTGGTTCCGGGGGGAGGCCGAGGCGCGGGGGCTCCTTCTCGAACTGGACCGGAACGGGAACCAGTGGGCCTGGCTCGGTGACCCCTCGGCGGGGGACGCCGTCGTCACCGGGTCGCACCTCGACTCGGTGCCCGACGGCGGCGCCTTCGACGGGCCGCTCGGCGTCGTGTCCTCCTTCGCCGCGCTGGACGAACTACGCGGCCGCAACGCGCGGTTCACCAAGCCCCTCGCCATCGTGAACTTCGGCGACGAGGAGGGCGCCCGCTTCGGGCTGGCCTGTGTGGGCTCACGGCTCACCGCCGGGGAACTCACCGTCGAGCAGGCGCACCGGCTCACCGACGCCGACGGGATCACCCTCCCGCAGGCGATGGAGGCCGCGGGCCACGACCCGGACGCCATCGGGCCGGACCCCGAACGCCTCGCCCGGATCGGCGCGTTCGTCGAACTGCACGTCGAGCAGGGGCGTGCCCTCGACCTGAGCGGCGACCAGGTCGGCGTCGCCAGCGCCATCTGGCCGCACGGGCGGTGGCGGTTCGACTTCCGGGGCGAGGCCAACCACGCGGGCACCACCCGCCTCGTGGACCGCCGCGACCCCATGCTGTCGTACGCGGAGACCGTGCTCGCGGCCCGCCGGGAAGCACAGCTCGCGGGCGCCGTCGCCACCTTCGGCAAGATCTCGGTCGAGCCGAACGGCGTCAACGCCATCCCCTCCCTCGTGCGTGGCTGGCTCGACTCCCGCGCCGCCGACCAGGCGACCCTCGACATGGTCGTCCACGGCATCGAGAAGGCGGCCCGCGAGTACGCCGACGCGCACGGCATCCACCTCGATGTCGTCCGGGAGTCGTTCACGCCGGTCGTCGAGTTCGAGCACGCCCTGCGGGACGAGATCGCCCGTCTGCTGGGCAAGGGGGACGGGGGGAAGGGCGCGCACCTGAACGTTCCCGTCCTCGGGACCGGTGCGGGACACGACGCCGGAATCCTCTCCGGTTCGATTCCGACCGCCATGCTGTTCGTACGCAACCCCACGGGGGTCTCGCACTCGCCGGCCGAGTACGCCGCCGAGGACGACTGCGTGGCCGGGGTGACCGCACTCGCCGACGTACTGGAAGGGCTGGCCTGCAAGTGAGCGAGCTGAACGCGAGCGAGCGAGGCACGACGTACTGGCTGGAGCACGCCTGGCTCGACTCCTATGTCGAGCCGGGTGTGGGCCTCGACGTGGGTGCGGACGGCAGGATCGCCGCCGTCCGTACCGGCGTCGACCGTCCACCGCCCGGAGCGGAGATCCTGCGTGGTCTGACGCTCCCCGGCCTCGCCAACACCCACAGCCACGCCTTCCACCGGGCCCTGCGCGGCACCGTCCAGGTCGGCTCCGGGACCTTCTGGACCTGGCGCGAGATCATGTACTCCGTCGCGGACCGGCTGACCCCGGACACGTACCACGCGCTCGCCCGCGCGGTGTACGCCGAGATGGCGCTCGCCGGGGTCACGGCCGTCGGCGAGTTCCACTACGTGCACCACGCGCCGGGCGGCACCCCCTACGCCGACCCGAACGCCATGGGTGAGGCGCTCATCGAGGCCGCCGCCGAGGCCGGTATCCGCATCACCCTCCTCGACACCGTCTACCTCGCCGGTGGCCTGGTCGACGCGCGCCGGGGACAGCCCCCGAACCGGCACCAGCTCCGCTTCTCCGACGGCACCGCGGAGGCCTGGGCGACACGCTCTTCAGTTCTCAAGGACCGAGATCACGCGCGGATCGGGGCCGCCGTCCACTCCGTACGGGCCGTGCCCGCGGGGCAGTTGGCGACGGTGGCGCGGTGGGCCGAGGAGCGGCGGGCCCCGCTCCATGTGCACCTGTCCGAGCAGACGGCGGAGAACGACGCCTGCCTCGCGGCCCACGGGTGCACCCCTACGCAGTTGCTCGCCGACCATGGGGTGCTCGGGCCGCGCACCACCGGTGTGCACAACACCCACCTCACCGACGCGGACATCGCGCTGCTCGGCCGGTCGGGGACCGGCACGTGCATGTGCCCGACCACCGAGCGCGACCTCGCCGACGGCATCGGACCGGCCGTCGCCCTCCAGAAAGCCGGCTCCCCGCTGTCCCTCGGCTCCGACAGCCACGCCGTGATCGACCTGCTCGAAGAGGCACGCGCGTTGGAGCTGAACGAGCGCCTGCGCAGCCGTACCCGGGGGCACTGGACCGCGGCGGCGCTCCTTCGCGCCGCCTCCGCGGACGGGCACGCGGCCCTCGGCTGGGCCGACGCGGGCACGCTCGAAGCGGGTGCGCTCGCCGACTTCACGACGGTCGCGCTCGACTCCGTCAGAACAGCGGGGACGCTGCCGCGGCTCGGCGCCGAGACGGCCGTATTCGCCGCGACAGCGGCGGATGTGCGGCACACCGTCGTGGGCGGCCGGCACGTCGTACGCGACGGGGCGCACACCCTCGTCCCGGACGTGCCGCAGGCCCTCGCGGACGCGATCGAAGCGCTGCGCGCCTGAACGCAGGCCCTGACCAGGCTCCCTTCGCCCCGACAGCCCCCGAGGACGCCATGAGCAGCACGACCGGCACCACCAGCGGTAGCAATACCGGCAGCACGACCCTCATCACCAACATCGCCAGTCTGGTCACCAACGACCCCTCCCTCGGTGACGGATCTCCGCTCGGTCTGATCCAGGACGCGGCCGTCGTCATCGACGGCGACCGCATCGCTTGGACCGGTGACTCAAGAAAAGCACCCGCCACTGACAATCAGGTCGACGCCGGTGGTCGCGCGGTCATCCCCGGCTTCGTGGACTCCCACTCGCACCTCGTCTTCGCGGGCGACCGCACGCAGGAGTTCAACGCCCGTATGTCCGGGCGGGCCTACAGCGCCGGTGGCATCCGGACCACCGTCGCCGCCACCCGCGCGGCGAGCGACGAGGAGCTGGAGCGCAACCTCACCCGCTACCTCGCCGAGGCCCTGCGCCAGGGCACGACCACGTTCGAGACCAAGTCGGGCTACGGGTTGACGGTCGAGGACGAGGCGCGGGCCCTTCGTATCGCCGCCGCCCACACCGACGAGGTGACCTACCTCGGCGCGCACATCGTCTCGCCGGACTTCGCGGACGACCCCGCCGCGTACGTCGCGCTCGTCACCGGCGAGATGCTGGACGCGTGTGCCCCGTACGCGCGTTGGATCGACGTCTTCTGCGAGAAGGGCGCCTTCGACGGGGACCAGGCCCGCGCGATCCTCACGGCGGGCAAGGCGAAGGGGCTGCATCCGCGCATCCACGCCAACCAGCTCTCGTACGGCCCCGGTGTGCAGCTGGCCGTCGAGCTGGACGCGGCCAGCGCCGACCACTGCACGTACCTCACCGACGCGGACGTGGACGCCCTCGCGAGCGGTGACACGGTGGCGACGCTGCTGCCGGGCGCGGAGTTCTCCACGCGTGCGCAGTGGCCCGACGCGCGTCGGCTCCTCGACGCGGGCGTCACGGTCGCCCTGTCGACGGACTGCAACCCGGGCTCGTCCTTCACGTCGTCCGTGCCGTTCTGCGTCGCGCTGGCGGTACGGGACATGGGCATGACGCCCGACGAGGCGCTCTGGTCGGCCACGGCGGGCGGCGCCGCGGCGCTCCGCCGCACGGACATCGGCCGCGTGGCCCCGGGCGCGTACGCCGACTTGGCGCTCCTGGACGCCCCGAGCCACGTACACCTGGCCTACCGGCCGGGGGTGCCGCTGGTACGGGAGGTGTGGCGCCGGGGCGTACGCGTGTGAGTCAGGGTGCGGTAGGGGCTGCGCCCGCTTTCACCCCGCGTATGAGGTGGGCCAACGGGCCGGTGGTGGTGGTGAGTTCGGTGTCCGGGGTGTCGCTCTCGCGGAGGTGGAGGGTGGTGGGGGTGGCCGCGAGTTCCACGCACGTGTTGCCTTCGCCGCCCCCCGAGAACGTGGACTTCTGCCAGTGCAGGGTGTGGTCCATGGCGCGCTCACAGCTCCTTGGTCAAGCGATGGATGAAGTCTTGTGACGCCGTGGGGTCCAGCGACGCCGCTTCCACCTTACGGAAGAGTGTTCGGAGCCGTTTCAGCTCCGCCTCAGCATTAGTGAACATGGTCCCGGTGGGCGCGTCGAGAAGGCCGGTGTCCAGTTGGGGCAGGGGCCCACCCATGTACATCATTGACGCGTCGGCACCACCGAAGCCGTCCTGGTCGGTCGGGATGACGCGCACGGTGACGTGCCCCTGCTCGATCTGGTCCAGGATCTGGCGGAGTTGGACGAGGGACGTGTGGCGGTCGGCCACACGGATGCGTAGTGCGAACTCGTGCAGGATCGTCTCGTACGGGGTGGGATTGTCGCCGTCGATGACCGCGCGCCGCCGCATCCGGTGTTCCACCCGGGGCGCCAGCTCGCTCTGGGGCAACTCCGGGCGCATGTACTGGAACACTGCCCGGGCGTAGTCGGGGGTCTGGAGCAGCCCCGGAACGTAGGTGATGACGACCTCGCGCAGGAATGTAGCGTGGTGCTCCGCCTCGGCCACGTCAAGGTTCACCTGGGGCAGGACTCCTCGGTACTCGTCCCACCAACCGCGTGCGTGCTCGGTCGCCATCGCTACGAGAGCGTCGATCAACTCCTCGTCAGTGCACGCGCAGTGGGCTGCCAGCCTGCGCAGCCGCTCCTCGCTGATCGCCGAACTGCCGGCTTCGATCTGGCTCATGTGTGTCGAACTCGACCCGAGTAGCCCGGCGACCTCTTTGGCTGGTTTGCCGGCGGCTTGACGCAGTTTGCGCAGCTCAGAGCCCAGACGAGCTTGTCGTGCTGTGGGCTGGCTCCGCATGGTCATTCAGGCAACTGCCTCTCTGGGGTTCCTCGTTCGGAGTCAGATTACGTCAATCGGTTGCAACGGTAGGAATTACTACCCTACTGTCAGTGACGCACCGCACACGCTGCGGAAGCGCACCGCTTCGTCCTGCCATGACGGTTGCGGCTCTGACACCGCCCGTGCGACTCACCCCACCCCACCCCTGGAGCTGCCGCGTGCCCGAAACCGAGACCCTGCCCTGGGAGTACTCCGTGTCCATCCCCAACGACCCCCGGGGCGTCACCGTCTGCCGGCGCACCCTTCGGCTCATCCTCACCATGCACGGCCTGATCCGCCTCGTCGACGTCGCCGAACTCCTCGCGGCCGAGCTGGTCGCCAACGCCGTACTGCACACGAAGGGGCCCGCGACCCTGCGGGTCTGCTGGTCGCTCGGGGTCCTGCAGATCGGCGCGTGGGACGCGGACCCCGAACCGCCCGAGCCGCCCGGGGAGTTGACCGGTCTCACGGACACCGAGGGCGGCAGGGGCCTCGCCCTGGTCCGCGCCTGCTCCGACGCCTGGGGCTGGCAACCCCTGTTCAGACACGGCAACCGAGGCAAGTACGTATGGTGCGACCTGGCCGCCGTGTGAGCCTCATGGATCGCGGCGCGGGCGGTTCAGGCCGCCCCCGCCCTCCATCGCTGGCCCCGCCCTCCCGTGTCCGGTGCCAGGGCCAGGGTGTTGTCGCCCGTCGGGGTCAGGGCGTGGTCCGGGGCTATGGCCGGGGTGAGGGTGCCCGTCGGGGTGACCGCGAAGCGTAGGTTCGGGCCGTTGTGGCCGTCGAGCGAGTCGCATTCCCAGATGCCCACGCCGTCGTCGGTCGCGCCCCGGCTGTCCAGGCAGAAGTCGGGGTCGGCGTACGACCGCAGAGCGCCCTCGTCCGCGTCGACCCGCCAGCGCTGCGTGCGGGAGGCGGAACACGGGGCCGTGATCACGTCCGTGCCCTTCTCCAGGTCGCCGTTGCGGATGTCCAGACAGCGGCCCGAGGCGAGATTGACCACCTGGGCGTAGCTCCCGCCGGGCGGCGACGGCGGCGGGGTGTGCTTCGTACGGGACGGGCTCGGGGCCGGGGTCGTGGGCTTCGACGGGCTCGGGCTGCGCGTCTGCTTCGGCGGTTTCGTCGTGCTCGTCGCGGAGGGCAGCTGTGTCGTGGGGACCGTGGCCGTCACCGTCACCGGTGGGCGTGTCGGAGTCGCCGTGCCGTTCGCCCCCTGGGGTTGTGAGTCCCCCGAGGGCGTGAGGAAGAGGAGCAGTGGGGCCAGGGCCACGCCTAGTGCCGCCGAGGTCAGGACGAGGCGGCGGGACCGCGGCCAGGTTTGCAGCGCCGACCACGGCCTTGACTCGGCACGCTCGTGGTCGTGCGGCCGGGGCCCGGCGGTCGGCACGTACGCCGTGCCGCCCCACGGCAGCAGGCCCTCGGCCAGCGCCGTACGCGGATCGTCCCGCAGCGCGGAGAGCACCTCGTAGGCCGTGGCGCAGTGTTCGCACTCGGCCATGTGGGTGCGCAGATCCGTGCTGTGACGGGGATTGTCCGGGCGTACCGACTCCTCGATCAGTCGGCGGAAGTCCTGGCAGCGCGGGTTCCCGGACGCGGCGAGGTGGGACTTCAGGAAGGTCGCGCGCAACACCTGGAGCGACGACTCCAGCCCGTACGTCACGTCCTGGCGCGTGACCCCCAGCAGTCCCGCCGTCTCGTCCTCGGGCTCCCGCTCGACCAGCCCGTACCAGATCAGGCCCTGGATCCGGGCGGGCAGCGAGCGGAACGCGTCGAGCATCGGCGGGTTCGGGCCGCCGGGACCGGCCTCGTGCAGCCGCGCGAGCAGTCCGGGGTCGAGCCGTCGGGAGCGCTGGTCCCCGGCCCACGCGACGGCCACCCGCCAGGACAGCAGCAGGAGTTGGTGCCGCCAGGGCCCGCGCGGATCGACCCCGCGTACGGTCTCCCGCGCGGCGAGCGTGAACGCGTGGGCCGTCAGCTCCCGGGCCGCGTACTCGCCCGTGGTGCACAGCCGGGCGTACGCGAGCACCGCGCTCCGGTGGCGGGCGCGCAGTTCCTCCAGCGCCGCGTCCCCGGTCGTGGCGTCGGCGCGCAGCAGTTCGGTGAGTCGCGCGTCGGACGCCCCCGTGTGCACCCCTCCGCCGGGCCGATCGTCGTCGCCCTCGCCCCGAGCCATGCGTCCGCCTCCTCCGCGCCCGTACCGCCGCCCACTCAGCCGACTGCTGACGTACCAGCCAGTTTGCCGGGTGCCCATAGTGAGGGAAGGTGACCGGAGGGGAAAGGGGTATCCCTGGGTAACGCTGACAGAAAGCGCGGGGCCGAGCCGGTCCGGCCGGCTCGGCCCCGCGCATGCCGTACGTACGGCGAAAGTGTCGCTACTGGAGGGTCACTCCTCGACGGTCAGCCCCCTGCGCAGCCGCACCAGCGTCCGCGACAGCAGTCGCGACACGTGCATCTGCGAGATGCCCAGCTCCTCGCCGATCTCCGACTGGGTCAGGTTGGCGACGAAGCGCAGCGACAGGATCTGCCGGTCGCGCTGCGGAAGTTCGGCGATCAGCGGCTTCAACGACTCGACGTACTCGATGCCTTCGAGCCCGTGGTCCTCGTAACCGATGCGGTCGGCCAGCGCGCCCTCGGAGTCGTCCTCCTCGGGCTGGGCGTCCAGCGAGCTGGCTGTGTAGGCGTTGGACGCGGCCATGCCCTCGACGACCTCGTCGTTCGACAGCCCCAGACGCTCCGCCAGCTCTCCCACCGTCGGAGCGCGGTCCAGCTGCTGCGCGAGTTCGTCGCCCGCCTTGGCCAGGTCGAGACGGAGTTCCTGAAGCCTTCGCGGTACGCGCACGGACCATGACGTGTCGCGGAAGAAGCGCTTGATCTCACCGACGATGGTTGGCATCGCGAATGTCGGGAACTCGACGCCACGGCTCAGCTCGAAGCGGTCGATTGCTTTGATCAGGCCGATCGTGCCGACCTGGATGATGTCTTCCATGGGTTCGCTGCGGGAGCGGAACCGGGAGGCGGCGAACTTGACCAGTGCGAGGTTGAGTTCGACGAGGGTGTTGCGGACGTACGAGTACTCGGAGGTGCCTTCCTCCAGCGTCTCGAGTCGCGCGAAGAGAGTCTTGGAGAGTGCTCGCGCGTCGACCGGGCCGACCTCCGCGAACGGGGGGATCTCGGGAAGCCCGGCGAGGCCGGCGTTCTCGTCGGCGGACTCTTCTTCCAGTTCGTCCAGAGGGCGTGTCGACGTCGCCCTCTGGGCCTGCGATGCGTCGAGCCGGGGTGACATGATGTCCTCCATCGTTCTCGGCATATGGCTGCCGATGCCAATACGTGCACTGCGGTGTGCGGCGCCTCCAAAGCCGGCCGTGTCGAAAACTGTCTCTACTAGCCCTACCCGCTTTCGTGACCCTCTCGCAAGTGAGTTATGCGGTGAAATGTCCGATTCTTGGCGGTTGTTCGGGTGTCAGAGTGTGCAGGGAAGGCGTAGGGTTCGAGTGCGTCAACGAACAACCACATCGGTCGGAAGAGAGAGACGGCATGGACCGCGGGACGGTCGGCAGCGCACAGTCGGGCCGGCTTCTGGTCGAGGTGCGAGAAGAGGGCACTAGTGCCGTCGTCACCCCGGCGGGTGAGCTGGATCACCATACGGCGGATCTTCTGCGCGAACCGGTCGAGGACTGCCTCGACCGCGGGTTCGTGCGCCTCGTCGTGGACTGTTCACGGTTGGAGTTCTGCGACTCCACCGGACTGAACGTCCTCCTCGGCGCTCGGCTGCGCGCCGAGGCCGCCGGTGGTGGGGTCCATCTGGCAGGAATGCTGCCGGTGGTGGCCCGGGTCTTCGAGATCACCGGAGCAGAAGCCGTCTTCACCGTGCACGACACGCTGGAAGCGGCATTGGACGACAAGAGCGGGGCAGGCGACTCCACGGCGGACGGCTCCGCGGCGGCGGGGCCCGAGGGCGGTGCGGCCGAGGGCCGGGCCTCCGCGGCCGATCGGGGTGAGTAGTCGCTCCGGGGTGCTGTCCTGCGGCACAGTTGTGTCCGGGTCGCCTTCGACGTGATCAACGCGATATCGGGGTCTCGTCATCCGTACCGAACAAGTGGGTGTTCCGACGGTTCGGTCGGGCAGGAGACATCCTGAATATGTCAACGGACCCAACGGCGAGTACGCGGCAGTCCCGGACCACTCCCGGAGCCCGAGTGTCCCGAGCTTTCCGAGTGCGTCCCGTGTGCTGAATGTGCTGAGAACTGAGTCTTGAATCGTGATCGTGAACTGGTGAATCGGTGAGGTGAAGCGCTGATGAGCACCACCCGGCCTTACTCGCCGGGCGACCGCGGCCCTGAATCGGGCGACGGCGGCGCTTCCGGGGCGTCTCCGGGCGGTACGCCCCCCGGGCGCCACGCCCGCCGGCTGAACTTCGACGGCGAGAGCGGCGTCGTCCCGCTCGCCCGTGACTTCGCCAGGCAGGCGCTGTACGAGTGGGGGTGGCTGCCCGCGGCCACCGCCGATCGGCGGGCCGCGGCGGAGGATGTGCTGCTGGTCGTCTCCGAGCTCGTCACCAACGCCTGTCTGCACGCGGAGGGTCCGGACGAGCTCTGGATCTCCTGCGAGAACAAGGTGCTGCGGATCGAGGTCTCCGACCGCGGGGCCGGTCAGCCCGCGCCGCGGACGCCGCACCGGGCCGGGCGGCCCGGGGGGCACGGGATGTTCATCGTGCAGCGGTTGTGCCTGGACTGGGGTGTGATCCGGGCGGAGGGGGTTGCGGGGAAGACTGTTTGGGCGGAGTTGGGGGCCCCCGCGTAGCGCTCCGCTGTGGTTTGGCGTTGCCCTGTGGGTTGGGTTGCCTATCCCCTCCGGGGGTGTGGGTCCCTGCGGGGTGCCTTTGGCTGGTGGGGTTTGGCTGCGGGTCGGTCTGTGCTGGTCGCGCAGTTCCCCGCGCCCCTTAAGGGCCTTCGGCCCTCCGGGCGCCGTTCCCGTGCCCCCCTTAAGGGTCTTCGGTCTTCGGGTGTAGTTCCCCGTGCCCCCCTTGAGGGTCTTCGGTCCTTCGGGTGCCGGTACCCGTGTCCCTTGGGGGCCTTCGGCCCCCGTGCGCAGTTCCCCGCGCCCCTGTCGGGGCTTCGGGTCCCCGTGCGTCGTTCCCCGCGCCCCTGTCGGGGCTTCGGGTCCCCGTGCGTCGTTCCCCGCGCCCCTGTCGGGGCTTCGGGCCCTCGGGTGCCGGTTCCCGCGCCCCCTGATGGCCTTCGGCGCTCTGGGTGTGGGGCGGTAGGGGTTCTTGTGCGTTGGAATCCTGTGGATCCGGTGTGCGCTTTGTCTTCCCTCGGCAAGGGGCCGGGCGTACCTTGACGGCCGATCTGATGTTCCGTCAGGAACTTCGTCAGGAACGGTGTCAGGAACGCCTTCGGGAATGAGGGGACCGTGTCATACCGGACGTACCAGAAACGAACCGCCGCGCTCGCGTCCGCCGCGGCCCTGGCCGGCTCGGCGGTGCTGATGGCCGCCCCCGCAGCCCGGGCCGACGTGGTGGACGTCAACTATCAGTGCAAAACCCCTATTGGTGATAAATCAGCCGTCTCGCCCATCGATATCAAGAGCGTCAAGAGCGGCAGCGGCTACCGGCTCACGATGACCTTCGAGAAGGGTGTCTCGTCCAGCCCCGTCGAACTGGGCAAGGGCGCGATGAACCCGAGCGCGGTCATCAAACTCGGCGGCGCCGACAGCGGGACCGTGGCGGTCAAGGGCCCCGCGAACCCGGACGCGATCCCCGCCAACACCCCCATCAAGATCACCGATCTGTCCGGGACGTACACCCCGAAGGGAAGCGGCAAGGTCACCTTCACCGCGGGTGTACTGACCATCGAGGCCCTCGGTACGACGACCACCTGCACACCCGGCAACAACCCGAAGCCATCGCTGACCCTGACCGTCGCCGCGGCGGCCGGTGGCGGCAGCACCTCCGGCTCCTCCGGCTCGGCGCAGGACGCTCCGGCCGGCGGTGAGGAGCTGCCGCAGACCGGACCCGAGGACTCCGCGATCGCCCTCGGCACGCTCGGCGGCACCGTCCTGCTGGCGGGCGCGGCGGGCGTGCTGTGGCTGACCCGGCGCAACCAGGCCCGCGGCTGAACCGCCCCGCACCAGCCCTTCTGCCTCGGAGCCGCCGATGCCGTTCGCCGTCCGTGCCCTCTGCCTCGCCTCCGTGACCGTGCTCGGCGCCTCCCCGGTCTCCGTGGCCGCCGACGACTGGTCCGTCGTGCCCTCGGCGGGCGGGCGCGACGGCCGGCCGTACTTCTACGCCGAGGGCGCGCCCGGCACGGTCCTCCAGGACACCGTGTCGGTGCGCAACCCCGGCGGAAAGCCGCTGACGGTACGGCTCCGCGGCGCCGACGCCGACAACGGCGCCGACGGAACGCTCTCCGTACGGGCGCGGGCGAAGGACACCGGGGCCTGGATCACCTTCGCCGAGCGGACGGTACGGATTCCCGCGCGCACCCGCGCCGACGTGCCCTTCACCGTCAGCGTCCCGGCGGACACCGCGCCCGGTGACCACCCCGGCGCGATCCTCGCGAGCGCCGGGGGCCGGACCGCGGCCGTACGGGTCCAGCTGCGCGTCGGCGGACCGACCCTCTCGGCGCTCACGGTCGAGCACGTGCGGATCCATGACGGCCTGATCTCCTACGAACTGGTCAACCGCGGCACCACCGTGCTGACCCCGAGGCTCGCCGTACGCGCCGAGGGATTGTTCGGCGAAGTTCTCGACCGGGCCCCGCGCACCCTGCCCGTCGAACTGCTTCCCGGCCGCCGCGTCCGGCTCGACGAACCCTGGCCCGATCCGCCCGCCCTCGACGGGGTCGACGTCGGGCTGACGGTCACGGCGGAGGGCGGGGTCCGTGCCGGGGCGGACGCACGCGTGTGGTTCGTGCCGCGGACGGCGGGGGTGGTGGGCGCGTTGTCCGGGCTCGCGGTGTGCGCGGGGGGCGCCCTCTGGTTCGTACGACGTGTACGACGTGTACGACATGTGCGGCGGCGGGGGCGGTCCGGGTGGACTGGGGGCGCCGAGCGGCCGCGTACGGAGGTCGACACGACGGGAGTCGGGACGTCGGAAGTCGAGACGACGGGAGCGGCGATGTGAGCGGTGACGTGGGTGGCGGGGGCGGAAGGGTGCGCCGCTGCCGGGAGGCCGTGGGGGTGCGGATGCCCGCCCTGGTGGCGGTGCTCGCGCTTGTCCTGTGCCCGCTGGCGGGGGTGACCGCCTCCGCGGCGGAGAAGCCGCAGGTGAAGCTCTCCAAGTCCCAGGCGGGGACCGGCGGGTCGATCACGGTGAGCGGCAGTGGATGGCGGGCGAACGCCCTGCTGATGTTGCTCATCTGCGGTCAGTCCTCGACCGACCGGGGCGTGATCGGCGGTACCAACTCCTGCGCCAACGCCGACGGACGGGCCGTCACCACCGACGCGAAGGGCCGGTTCAGCAAGAAACTGCCGGTCACCGAACCGCCCGAACCGTGTCCCTGCGTGGTCCATGTCGCCACGGTCACCGGCGCGAAGGCGGCGGCGGACGCCCCTTTCCTGGTCGCGGGACACGAGGTCGAGCCGCTGCCCAAGGAGGACAGCGCCGGGCGGCTCTCGGTGCTCACCGACACCCGGCTCGACGGGTCCAGCGGTCTGCTCACCTGGTTCGGCGCGCCGCCCGCCCGCGAACTCGTCTTCACCGTCGGCAACGTCGGCACCACCGCCGTGAAGAACCCGGTCTTCCAGGTCGGCACCTCGCACGGCGTGTTCGCCCCGCAGTGGGAGGAACACCAGTGGCGCGGAACCATCGCCCCAGGTAAGAAGGCCCGGATCAGCCTGCCGGTGGAGCTGACCGCGGGTGCGCACGGCGACTACACGGTGTCCCTGAAGTTCGGCGGCAAGGTGCTCGCCGAGCAGCCCTGGGGCGTGGGCCGCCCCTGGGGCGTGACGCTCTTCTGGATCCTGGTCTGTGTCGTCGTACCGGCCGCGCTGTTCCGGACCGGGATGGCCGTGGTGGACCGGGTGCGGCCGAGGGGATCCGCCGCGCGCGCCGGGCGTTCCGGCAGCGGCAGGGGTGGGCAACGTGTGCGGCCCGGACGTGGGGCGCACGGCGTGCGGCGCGGGGGGCTGCGGCTGCCCGAAGTCGCCCTGCGGATGCCGAAGCTGAACCTTTCGCCGACCGCCGGGGACTCCGGCGACCCCGACTCGGCCGCCGCCGGCACAGGTACGCGTACCCGGGCCCGTACGCGGTCCGCGCTGCCCTGGTTCACTCCGGACACCGACCCCGGGGCCACCGGGGCCACCGGGGCCACCGGGGCCACCGGGGCCACCGGGACCGCCGGGACCGCCGGGGCCGAACAGCTCTCCGCACCGCACGAGAACACTTCGACGACCCCCACCAGGAAGGGAAACACGTGAGCACGCAACGGAGAGTCCGGCCCGGAAGGAGAAGACCCGGAGGCGGCCGGAGAGCGAGCGCGGCCGGGGTCGCGATGATGCTCGGCGGTGCGGGAGTCCTGCTGGGCGTGGCGGCGGCGCCCGCCCAGGCCGCCGAGATGTCCTACGCGACCGACTGCGTACCCCCTCCCGTCTCCGGGCTGCCGACGGTCAAGGGCACCACCGAGGTGGAGATCAGCGCGCCCGCCACGGCGAAGGTCGGTGACGAGGTCGAGGTGGTGTGGAAGTTCGCGCAGGCCGCGTCCAAGAACCCCGACCTCATCGATCTGCCCGCGAACTCCGTCCAGCCGTCCGGCACCCTCAAGGCGGCCGGTGCGCAGACCGCGTCCGTCGCGATGCAGGGGCCGCGCGAGAACCCGGCGATCCCCAAGGGCGGGGCGATGATCCTGTCCGACATGAAGGGCAAGCTGAAACTGACGACGGCCGGTGCGGTGACGCTGACGCCGGACGCGTACGCCATCAACGTCATGTCCACGGACACGAAGTGCGCGCCTACGGAGACGGTGAAGTCCGCGGCGACGATCAACGTCACGGCGGGGGAGGGCGATCCGCCTCCCGAGTCGCCAGATCCCACCAGTCCGGCGCCTACCACTCCGCCGCCTACCAGCCCGGCTCCCACGAGTCCGGCGCCCACGAGTCCGGCGCCCACCGGGGGTGGGGAGGAGCAGACCGACTTCACGGGTAAGGCGGTCGACATCCCCTACGCGTGCAAGACCCCGATCGGGGACAAGAACGCGACCTCTCCGGTGCAGATCAACGCCAGGAAGAACGGCGGGAGTTACGACCTCACCGTCCAGTTCAAGGGGTCCGTGATGGACAGCCCCGCCGACATCCCGGCCGACTCGGTCAAACCGTCGATGGAGGTCGTGCTGGGCGGCGCCGACCAGGGCACGGTCGCCGTCGAGGGGCCGACCAACGCCGAGGCCATCAAGTCCGGGGACCCCATGGTGATCTCCGACATGACCGGTACGTACAAGCCGGGCGCGGACGGGGAGTCGACGCTGTCGCCGGGGGTGCTGACGGTGAAGGCGCTCGGGACGACGACCACGTGTACGCCTACGAAGTCGGCGGTTTCGCTGACGTTGGACACGTCTGCGCAGCCGGGAGGGGCGGCCGGGGGCTCCGCCGGGGGAGCGGGGACGTCTGCGGGTGGTGGTTCCGGTGACCCCGGGGGTGGGCTCGCGGATACCGGGGCCGGTGACGGGGGGCTGTTGCGGGCGCTCGGGTTTGTCGCCGGGACCGCGGTTCTGCTCGGCGGGGCGGTGTTCACGTTCATGCCGGGCGCGTGGCGGCGGGCCGCTTCGCGGAGGGTGCCGTAGGGGTGGGGCGCGTGGGGAACTGGCAGGCCGGTGTGGCTGGTTGCGCAGTTCCCCGCGCCCCTGAAAAGCGAAAGGACTGCGCCGTTCCCCGCGCCCCTGAAGGCAAAGGCGAAAGACTGCGCCGTTCCCCGCGCCCCTAGGTGTCTAGGGGGGCGGGGAACGGCGCAGTCAGCCGCTTCCGGGGCGTGGACGATGTGCTGCCCAGCACCGCGGAGCGGCTAGTTCACGTTGCCCATCAAGGACTTGACCTTGTTGCGGTACATGTAGATCGCCACGCCCGCGACCACCGCGAGGGTGGCCTCCAGGGCGACGACGCCCATGCCGTTCAGGTCGACGCCCGCGATGGAGAGCAGGGCGGTCGTCGCGTCGCCGGCGGTGACGGCCAGGAACCAGACACCCATCATCTGCGAGGCGTACTTCGCGGGGGCCATCTTCGTGGTGACGGAGAGGCCGACCGGGGAGACGGCCAGTTCGCCGACGGTCTGTACGAAGTAGATGGCGACCAGCCACATCGCGGCGGCCTTGTGCCCGCCGTCGGCGATCGTCAGCGGGGCCAGGAAGAGGAAGAACGAGGCGCCGACCAGGACCAGACCGGACGCGAACTTCACGATCGTGCTCGGCTCCCGGCCGGCCCGGTTCAGCGCCAGCCACGCCCAGGCGAAGACCGGGGCGAGCGCCATGATCATGACCGGGTTGACCGACTGGTACCAGGAGACCGGGAACTCCCAGCCGAAGACGCTGTTGTCGGCCGACGACTCGGCGAAGATCGACAGCGTGGAGCCGCCCTGGTCGTAGATCATCCAGAAGACGGCCGCGGCGACGAAGAACCAGATGTACGCGGACATCTTCGACTGCTCGACGCGGTCCAGCGACTTGTCCCGCTTGATCCGGGCGATCACCCAGACCGGGATGATCAGGCCGATCAGCGCGAGCGGAACCATGATCCAGTTCAGCGTGTAGTGGCCGGAGAAGCCGACGACGGCGTAGAACACCGCGGCGACGGCCAGCCACAGCAGGCCCTTGCGCAGGGTCGCGGACTTCTCCGCGGCGGACATCGGCGTCGGGACGACGTCCGAGCGCGCGTCGAGGTGGCGGCGGCCCATCAGGAACTGCGCCAGGCCCAGCGCCATGCCGAGCGCGGCGAGCGCGAAGCCCAGGTGCCAGTTGACCTTCTCACCGATGGTGCCGATCACCAGCGGAGCGGCGAAGGCGCCCAGGTTGATGCCGATGTAGAAGATCGTGAAGCCGCCGTCGCGGCGCGGGTCGTCCGGGCCCTTGTAGAGGTGGCCGACCATCGTGGAGATGTTGGCCTTCAGCAGACCCGAGCCGATCGCGACGAGGCCGAGCCCCGCGAAGAACGTGCCGGACGACGGCAGCGCCAGCGTCAGGTGGCCGAGCATGATGACCAGTCCGGCGACGGCGACGGTCTTGCGGGGGCCGAGCACCCGGTCCGCGAACCAGCCGCCGGGAAGGGCGAGCAGGTACACGAGCGACAGGTACACCGAGTAGATCGCGGTCGCGGTGGTCGCGCTCATGTTCAGGCCGCCGGGGGCGACCAGATAGAGCGGGAGCAGTGCCCGCATGCCGTAGTAGGAGAACCTCTCCCACATCTCGGTCATGAAGAGTGTGGCCAGTCCGCGGGGGTGGCCGAAGAAGGTCATCTCGGATCCGGAACCGGGGGTGCCCGGAGAGACCGAGTCCTTCGTCAGGCTGGACGCCATGGTCGTTCCTTGCTGGTCGGGACGCGCCGCCGAGGCGGAAGCCGCAGGAGCGGGATCCGCTGCGGCGGAATGGGGTTGCGCGCCCGGTGGGGGAGGCGGCCGGCACCGGCGGGTCGGCCGTCCCGCCCCACGCCCAGGGGGAGTTCCGCTCCGTCTCGAAGCGGTGGACGACGACCACCGGGATCCACGCCCGTCACGCGCTCTCGCGCTCGGGGCCCGGCCACAGGTCACGTCTGGTCACCATAAGGCCCTACCTCATGGCAATGCCGCATATGGCATGACTTGAGAGATGGATCACAGGTATGGATGGAACCATGCGCCTGAATCGAAGGCCGTTCACAGATTTACATCCTGAACCCCAGGGTCGTACGGCGCTCAGGGGTCTCCCGTATGTGCGTCGCGCGTCCCGGGCGGGCCCGGACCGTCACGGATGTCGATCACCCTCACTGCGCCGCTCCGCAGCGGACTACCATCAGTTCATGACCCGAGTACTGCTCGCCGAGGACGACGCGTCCATCTCGGAACCCCTGGCTCGCGCCCTGCGCCGAGAGGGGTACGAGGTTGAGGTACGCGAGGACGGACCCACCGCGCTCGACGCGGGCATCCAGGGCGGTATCGATCTGGTCGTGCTCGACCTCGGGCTGCCCGGTATGGACGGACTGGAAGTGGCCCGGCGGCTGCGCGCCGAGGGCATGACCGTGCCGGTCCTCATCCTGACCGCGCGCGCCGACGAGGTGGACACCGTCGTGGGCCTGGACGCGGGCGCCGACGACTACGTCACCAAGCCCTTCCGCCTCGCCGAACTGCTGGCCCGGGTACGGGCCCTGCTGCGGCGCGGCGCGGCCGAGCCCCAGCAGCCGCCCGCCACGCACGGGGTGCGCATCGACGTCGAGTCGCACCGGGCGTGGATGGGCGACGAGGAGCTGCAGCTGACAGCGAAGGAGTTCGACCTGCTCCGGGTGCTCGTCAGGGACGCCGGCCGGGTCGTCACGCGCGACCAGTTGATGCGCGAGGTCTGGGACACCACGTGGTGGTCGTCCACCAAGACCCTCGACATGCACATCTCCTGGCTGCGCAAGAAGCTGGGGGACGACGCGGCGAACCCGCGGTACATCGCGACGGTACGAGGAGTGGGCTTCCGCTTCGAGAAGAGCTAGGCCCGTTGCTGCAGGGCCGCGCTTTCCTGCCGTCGCCGCCGGCGGGGGGTGCGCGGCCGCGGGCCGTGTGTGGCTGGTCGCGCCCCTGACGGGGTACGGCTCCAGCCCAGATCACCAGTTGCCCGGAGGGACCTGTGCGTCGCCGTCTCATCAATTCCACGCTGGCCGTCGTGCTGGTGGTGATCGCCGTGTTCGGGGTCTCGCTCGTCATCGTCGAGACCCGCACGATCAGCAACAGCGCCCAGGAGCGGGTGGACTCCGAGGCGGTGCGGCTGGTCAGCATCGTCGACAGCCGCATCCTCGGCGACGAGCAGGTCAACGCCCGGGTCCTCAAGGACCAGGTCACCGGTGAGCGGTACGCGCGCATCGAGATCCCGGGCCGCGACACCATCCACATCGGTAAGCCGCCCACCGGTGACGTCATCACCTCCACCCGCGCCGGGGAGGAAGGCGAGACCGTCACGGTGGAGGAGGCGCGTTCGGCGGTCACCCGTGAGGTCGGCCGGACGCTGCTCATCATCGCGGCGGTGGCTCTCCTCGCGGTGGTCGCCGCCGTCCTCCTCGCGGTCCGCCAGGCCAACCGGCTCACCTCCCCGCTGACCGACCTCGCGGAGACCGCGGAACGGCTCGGATCGGGGGACCCGCGCCCGCGTCACAAGCGGTACGGGGTTCCGGAGCTGGACCGGGTCGCCGATGTGCTGGACGGCTCGGCCGAGCGCATCGCCCGCATGCTGACGGCCGAGCGGCGCCTCGCGGCCGACGCCTCGCACCAGCTGCGTACACCGCTGACCGCCCTGTCCATGCGGCTGGAGGAGATCACCCTCACCGACGACCCGAGCACGGTCAAGGAGGAGGCGACCATCGCGCTGGCGCAGGTCGAGCGGCTCACCGACGTGGTGGAGCGGCTGCTGACCAACGCCCGCGACCCGCGTACCGGCTCCGCCGTGACCTTCGACCTCGACGAGGTCATCAAGCAGCAGCTCGCCGAGTGGCGGCCGGCCTACCGCAACGCGGGGCGCGCGATCGTCAGCTCGGGCAAGCACGATCTGCAGGCCGTGGGGACGCCGGGGGCCGTGGCGCAGGTCCTTGCCGCGCTGATCGAGAACTCGCTGATGCACGGCGGGGGCACGGTCGCGCTGCGTACGCGGGTCACCGGCAACCAGGCCGTGATCGAGGTCACCGACGAGGGGGCGGGGGTGCCGGCCGACCTGGGTGCGCGGATCTTCGAGCGGGCGATCAGTGGGCGCAACTCCACGGGGATCGGGCTCGCTGTCGCCCGTGACCTCGCGGAGGCGGACGGGGGGCGGCTGGAGATGCTGCAGGCGCAGCCGCCGGTGTTCGGGCTGTTCTTGTCGCGTACGCCGCTGAGGCGGCGGGAGGGGGACGAACCTACCGTGCGCTAGCGCGCCCGTCGGTTCGGCGGTGTGGGGGCCGCACGCGTCGTTCCCCGCGCCCCTTGAAGGCTTCAAGGCGCAAAGATTGCGCCGTTCCCCGCGCCCCTAAAAAAGCGAAAGACCGCGCCGTTCCCCGCGCCCCTGGGAGCCGAAAGGCGCAAAGGCTGCGCCGTTTTCCGCGGCCCTGAAGGCATGGAAGTGCAGGTCAGCGGACTCTTTGGACCTGGCGGAAGCCCTGGGTCGGGCGGTCTTCCTCTTTCAGGTAGGGGGAGGGGTTCTCCAGGAACGATTCCGCGTCGGTCACGGGGTCGTGGGCCGGGGCGACCCGGAAGACCCACGTGCGGTAGGACCAGAAGCGGAAGAGGGTCGCGATGCCGATGCCGACGAACTTGAAGACGTTGCTCGCCAGCGGGCTGTCGAAGCCCAGGCCGTACGTCGCGGCGAAGAGGATGCCGTTCTCGATGACGAGGCCGACCGCGCTGAACAGGACGAACAGCGTCAGTTCCTTGGTACGGCCACTTTTGTCGCGATCGCGATACGTGAAGTAGCGGAAACCGATGTAGTTCGAGACGATGGCGACGACCGTGGCGATCACACTGGCCCGCACGACCTGCAGATCGGTCGTGTGACGCACCAGGTTGAAGGTGATCAGGTTGACGAGGAGCCCGGCTCCGCCGACCGCGCCGAACTTGGCGACTTCCCTGGTCAACCGCTCGATCCGGAGGCGAACGGCGCTGGTCGGCCTGGCATGAGCCCCGCGTTTACCACCTGTGCCCATGGTGTCGCCCAGCCCCCGTCTCGTCGGATACGTCATTTTCGTCAACCTTCGTCGACTCCGCCATGCTAACCAGCGGTTCTGTCCGGTGCCTGGCTCGGACTCGAAGATGTGGCCGGGATGTGATGAACCCGCACAATTTCCGATGATCAGGCGGGCGACAGGGGTGGCTCGAAACGGCCGATACCCTGGAGGTGTGACGTTTCCGGTGGTCGGCATGGTCGGCGGCGGTCAGCTCGCTCGTATGACACACGAGGCGGGCATCCCGCTCGGCATCAGGTTCAAGCTCCTCAGTGACACCCCCCAGGACTCTGCGGCGCAGGTGGTCAGCGAAGTCGTCGTCGGCGACTATCGCGACCTCGGCACACTGCGGGCCTTCGCGCGGGGCTGTGACGTGATCACGTTCGATCACGAACACGTACCCACCGAGCATCTGCGGGCACTGGAGGCGGACGGCATCCCCGTGCGCCCCGGCCCCGACGCGCTCGTGCACGCCCAGGACAAGGGCGTGATGCGCGCGAAGCTCGTCGAGATCGGCGTGCCGTGCCCACGGCACCGGATCGTGAGCGATCCCGCCGACGTGGTGGCCTTCGCGGCGGAAGGGGTCCCGGACGGGGCCGAGGGGGACGGCTTCCCCGTCGTCCTCAAGACCGTCCGCGGCGGCTACGACGGCAAGGGCGTGTGGGTCGTACGGTCCGCGGCCGACGCCGAGGACCCCTTCCGGGCCGGCGTCCCGGTGCTCGCCGAGGAGAAGGTCGACTTCGTCCGCGAGCTGGCCGCCAACGTCGTACGGTCGCCGCACGGTCAGGCCGTGGCCTACCCGGTGGTCGAGTCCCAGCAGGTCGACGGGGTCTGCGACACGGTGATCGCGCCCGCGCCCGGCATCTCCGACGAGCTGGCGCTGGGGGCGGAGGAACTGGCCCTGCGCATCGCGAAGGAACTCGGCGTCGTCGGCCACCTCGCCGTCGAGCTGTTCGAGACCCGTGACGGCCGCATCCTCGTCAACGAACTGGCCATGCGCCCGCACAACTCCGGTCACTGGACCCAGGACGGCGCGATCACCTCCCAGTTCGCCAACCACGTCCGCGCGGTCCTCGACCTGCCCCTGGGTGACCCGCGCCCGCGCGCGAAGTGGACGGTCATGGTGAACGTCCTGGGCGGCGACTACCCCGACATGTACTCCGCGTACCTGCACTGCATGGCACGCGACCCCCAGCTCAAGATCCACATGTACGGAAAGGACGTGAAGCCCGGCCGCAAGGTGGGCCACGTCAACACCTACGGCGACGACCTCGACGACGTGCTGGAGCGCGCCCGTCACGCAGCCGGCTACCTCAGAGGAACGATCACCGAATGAGCCCTGTCGTAGGCATTGTCATGGGGTCGGACTCCGACTGGCCCGTCATGGAGGCGGCCGCCAAGGCCCTCGACGAGTTCGAGATCGCGTACGAGGTCGACGTGGTCTCCGCCCACCGGATGCCGCGCGAGATGATCGCGTACGGCGAGGAGGCGGCCGGCCGCGGCCTGAAGGCGATCATCGCGGGCGCGGGCGGCGCCGCCCATCTGCCCGGCATGCTCGCCTCGGTCAGCCCGCTGCCCGTGATCGGCGTACCGGTCCCGCTGAAGTACCTCGACGGCATGGACTCGCTGCTGTCGATCGTCCAGATGCCGGCCGGCGTCCCGGTCGCCACGGTCTCGGTGGGCGGCGCGCGCAACGCCGGCCTGCTCGCCGCCCGCATCCTGGCCACGCACGACGAGGAACTCCTGCACAGGATGCGCGACTTCCAGCAGGAGCTGAACGACCAGGCCACCGAGAAGGGCAGGCGGCTGCGCTCCAAGGTGGACGGCGGCGGCACGGGCAACGGCTTCGGCTTCGGAAAGTGACGGACATGACCTCCCTCGGCACCTCCCTCGACGAGGCCCGCGCGTTCCTCGCCGACTTCCCCGTGGTCGACGGGCACAACGACCTCCCCTGGGCGCTGCGCGAGCAGGTCCGCTACGACATCGGCGCCCGTGACATCGCCACCGACCAGAGCGCCCACCTGCACACCGACCTGGCGCGGCTGCGCGCGGGCGGCGTCGGCGCGCAGTACTGGTCGGTGTACGTGCGCTCGGACCTGCCCGACGCGGTCACGGCGACCCTCGAACAGATCGACTGCGTACGGCAGCTGATCGCGCGCTACCCGGCGGATCTGCGGAGCGCCCTGACCGCCGCCGACATGGAGGCGGCCCGCGCCGAGGGCCGGATCGCCTCGCTGATGGGCGCCGAGGGCGGCCACTCGATCGACAACTCCCTGGCCACGCTGCGCGGCCTGTACGAGCTGGGGGTCCGCTACATGACCCTCACCCACAACGACAACATTGCGTGGGCGGACTCGGCGACCGACGAGCCGGTGGCCGGCGGCCTGACGCCGTTCGGCCACGAGGTCGTACGCGAGATGAACCGCCTGGGCATGCTGGTGGACCTCTCCCACGTGGCCGCCACGACCATGCGGGACGCGCTGGACACGTCCACCGCGCCGGTGATCTTCTCCCACTCGTCCTCGCGCGCGGTCTGCGACCACCCGCGCAACATCCCCGACGACGTGCTGGAGCGCCTGCCCGCCAACGGCGGTGTGGCGATGGTGACGTTCGTGCCGAAGTTCGTCCTCCAGGCCGCCGTCGACTGGACGGTCGCCGCGGACGAGAACATGCGCGCGCACGGCTTCCACCACCTCGACACGACGGCCGACGGGATGAAGGTCCACCACGCCTTCGAGGAGTCCCACCCCCGGCCCGTCGCGACCGTCTCCACGGTCGCCGACCACCTCGACCACATGCGTGAGGTGGCGGGCGTCGACCACCTCGGCATCGGCGGCGACTACGACGGCACGCCGTTCACCCCCGACGGCCTCGGTGACGTCTCCGGCTACCCGAACCTCATCGCGGAGCTGCTGGACCGCGGCTGGTCGAAGCCGGACCTCGCCAAGCTGACCTGGCAGAACTCGGTACGGGTCCTGGCCGCGGCGGAGGACGTGGCCCGCGACGAGCAGTCCCGCAGGGGACCGTCGAACGCGACCCTGGAGCAACTGGACAGGTCCTAGGGCAGGTCTGATGCGTCGAGCGCGGTGACGGGGTGCCCCAGGAGCATGGTCGGGGCGCCCTGCACGCGCGTCAGGAACACGGTCGCGGAGTGCGGCCCCTGCGGCTTCACCTTGCGCCGCAGCTCCTCCGGCTCGACCGCCGACCCGCGCTTCTTCACGGTCAGGATGCCCACCTCGCGCTGCCGCAGCAGTGCCTTGAGCTTCTTGACGCCGAAGGGCAGCCGGTCGGTGATCTCGTAGGCGGTGGCGTACGGGGTGGCCGTCACGGAGTCCGCGGTGACGTAGGCGATGGTCTCGTCGACCAGCCCTCCGCCGTCCAGCTCCGCGGCCACCTCGGCGACCAGATGCGCGCGGATGACGGCGCCGTCGGGCTCGTACAGGAAACGGCCCACGGGCCGCACCGCGGGATCGGGCAGCCCGAGCCCGAGGAGGGTGCGTGGGCCGGGCAGCAGGGTCGCGCGGACGGAGCCCGCCTCCCCGGTGCCGAACCACAGCACGGCCTCCTTCACGTCCCCCGCGTCCGAGATCCACTCGGCCCCGGCCTCGGCGGGAACGGCCTCGTGCGGGATGCCGGGGGCGATCTTCAGCGCCGCGAGAGGTGCCTTGAGGGCCGCCCGGACGGCCCACGACAGCGGCGGTGAGTAGGCCTCGGGGTCGAAGATCCGCCCGCGCCCGCCCCGGCGCCCCGGATCCACGAACACGGCGTCGTACCCGGCGGTGTCGACCTCGGTGACATCGGCCTCGCGCACTTCGATCAGCCCGTCCAGCCCGAGCGCCTCGGCGTTCGCGCGGGCCACGGCGGCGGTCAGCGGGTCCCGGTCGACGGCGAGGACCCGGATCCCGGCGCGGGCGAGCGCGATCGCGTCACCGCCGATGCCGCAGCACAGGTCGGCCACGGACCGCACCCCGAGCTCCTTGAAACGCGCGGCACGGTACGCGGCGACGCTCGCCCGGGTCGACTGCTCGACCCCGTTGGGCGTGAAGAACATCTCCGCCGCGTCCGCCGCGCCGAACTTCGCGACGGCCCGCTGCCGCAGCCGCGCCTGCCCGAGCGCGGCCGACACGAGCCCGACGGGATGCTCGCGCCGCAGCCGCGTCGCCACGGCCAGCTCCTGGGCCGGTTCGGTACCGCGCACCTCGTCGAGCAGGGCGCGGCCCTCGGCGGTGCGGAGGGCGTCGAAGGAGGCCGACGGGGAGGCCGGAGGATCGAGGTCGTTCACCGCCCCATTGTGGGCCAGTCGGTGGACGGCACGCGCGCGACGGCGGTGTCGGGGCGGGGGAGGGCTGTTGACCTGGGAGTATCCGGCCCCATGCGACTTGTAAGACAATCCCACAGCAACAGTGCAAAAGGGGTCCGGTCGAGCGCCCCGAAAGGGGCACGCGCGACCCTGGCCCTGCTGGCGGCCACCGCACTGGCCACCGCCTGCGCGGCCCCGGCCGCCGAGGACGTCAGTCCGGCCGCGGGCCAGCAGGCGGCCGCCGAACTCCGCCAGAAGCAGCGCGCCCACGCCGCCGCGGTGAAGAGATGGGGCCTGGCCAAGGCCCCCCTGCCCGCACCCTCCGCCCCGGCGAAGAAGCCGCACATCGACACCCGCGACGGCTTCGAGGTGGACGACCACGACGGACTGCCGCCCGTCTTCACGACCATCCCCACCAAGGACAAGGTCGTCTTCCTCACCATCGACGACGGCGCCGAGAAGGACCCGGCGTTCCTGCGGATGATGAGCGAGCTGAAGATCCCGTACACCGCGTTCCTCAGTGACTACCTGGTCAAGGAGGACTACGGATACTTCAAGAAGATGCAGGCCGCGGGGGTGTCCCTGAACAACCACACCCTCCACCACCGCTTCATGCCGGACCTCTCGTACGGCGCTCAGAAGCGTGAGATCTGCGGCATGCAGGACGTGATCGAGAAGCGGTACGGCACGCGCCCGACGCTCTTCCGCCCGCCCTTCGGCAACTACAACGAGGACACCCTGCGGGCCGCCAGGGCCTGTGGCATCAAGGCGGTCCCCCTCTGGAACGAGGAGGTCTTCGTCGACCACTGGGAGTACCGGGAGTGGGACCGCGACCTGCGCCCCGGAGACATCGTTCTCAGCCACTTCCGCGGCAAGGAGGACTGGGAGGGCACGATGCCCGACATGGTCCGCCGCTTCCTGAAGCTGATCACCGACAAGGGGTACGCGGTGGCCCGCCTGGAGGACTACCTGTGAGGCGGTGGGGGGTCGCTGTCGCACTGGTCACCGGGGTGCTCTGCCTCGCCGGCTGCGCCCAGTCCGTCGACCCGATCGAACGGCTGGGCAAGAAGGCGGCGGAGAAGGTACGCACCCACGGGCCCCCGGTGGAGGAGTACCGCCGCTGGGGCCTGGACGCCCCGCTCGCCCGGGCGCCGGGTGTGTCCGCCCGCAGGCCCGCCTTACGGGCCGCGGGGCCCGGCCTGCCGCCCGTGGTGGACCGCGTCCCGACCCGCGACAAGGTCGTCTTCCTGACCTTCGACGACGGCGCCGAGAGGGATCCGCGGTTCGTCGACATGGTGCGGGAGCTGCGGCTGCCGGTGAGCGTGTTCCTCACGGACAGCGTGGTCGGGCCGGGGTACGCGCACTTCGGCCGGCTGCGGGCGGTCGGGGCGAGCGTGCAGAACCACACGCTCGACCATCCGTATCTGCCGGGGCTGCCGTACGAGGGGCAGCGGGCCGAGATCTGCGGTCAGCAGGAGAAGCTGAAGCAGCGGTTCGGGGTTCGGCCCCGGCTCTTTCGGCCGCCGTACGGGGAGTACGACGGGGACACGTTGCGGGCTGCCGGTGATTGTGGGATCGCCGCGGTGGTGCTTTGGCGTGAGGCCGGGCCGTTGCGGGCGGGGGACATTCTGCATTGTCCCGAGGGGGGTGGGGGGCTGGTCGCTGCGACCGTCGGGTTGCTGCGGCGCGTCCAGGAGGAGGGGTTCGCTGTGGCCCGCCTGGAGGATTACGTCTAGGGCCTCCTCCCGTCACTGCATGGGGGCTGCGCCCCCTCGCCCCCCTTTGCGCAGTTCCCCGCGCCCCCAGGTACCTGGGGGCGCGGGGAACTGCGCAGTCTTCAGCCCGTCCGGCGTTTGAGGACGAGCGCGTAGCGCGTCTCAGGGGCGCGGGGAACTGCGCGGCCAGCCCCCGCTGGGGCGCGGTTCTACGGGGGTCTCCGGGGGATTTCGCGGCCCCGTCATGCCGCCAACCGCCGGAGGTAACTGGCACTCCGCTTGACCGAGTGCTAATCGCAGTCATAGTCTCGGCTCTGGCACTCACCGCAGGAGAGTGCCAATAGCGACGGGCAGGTCCGGCACCCGCGACGACGGATCCACCTGGTCGCCACCTCAGACAGTTAACCCCGTAATCTCCGAAGGGGGAGGTCGGATCGTGACGACCACCAGCTCCAAGGTTGCCATCAAGCCGCTCGAGGACCGCATTGTGGTCCAGCCGCTCGACGCCGAGCAGACCACCGCCTCTGGCCTGGTCATTCCGGACACGGCGAAGGAGAAGCCCCAGGAGGGCGTCGTCCTTGCCGTCGGTCCGGGCCGCTTCGAGAACGGCGAGCGTCTTCCGCTCGACGTGAAGACCGGCGACATCGTGCTTTACAGCAAGTACGGCGGCACCGAGGTGAAGTACAACGGCGAGGAGTACCTCGTCCTCTCGGCTCGCGACGTACTCGCGATCATCGAGAAGTAATTCACCCAGGTTTGCTTTGAACTGCGCCCCTGGCCCCAGCGAGTACTGAACATGAGTACTAAGAAGCCGGGTGCTGGGGGCGCCGTTCGTTTTTTCGAGAGGACTGAATCAGCTCCATGGCGAAGATCCTGAAGTTCGACGAGGACGCCCGTCGTGCCCTCGAGCGCGGCGTCAACAAGCTTGCCGACACCGTGAAGGTGACGATCGGCCCCAAGGGCCGCAACGTCGTCATCGACAAGAAGTTCGGCGCCCCCACCATCACCAACGACGGCGTCACCATCGCCCGCGAGGTCGAGCTCGACGACCCGTACGAGAACCTCGGCGCCCAGCTGGTGAAGGAGGTGGCGACCAAGACCAACGACATCGCGGGTGACGGTACGACCACCGCCACCGTGCTGGCCCAGGCGCTCGTACGCGAGGGCCTGAAGAACGTCGCCGCCGGCGCGTCCCCCGCCCTCCTCAAGAAGGGCATCGACGCGGCCGTCGCCGCGGTCTCCGAGGAGCTCCTCGCGACCGCGCGCCCGATCGACGAGAAGTCCGACATCGCGGCCGTCGCCGGTCTGTCCGCCCAGGACAGCCAGGTCGGCGAGCTCATCGCCGAGGCGATGGACAAGGTCGGCAAGGACGGTGTCATCACCGTCGAGGAGTCCAACACCTTCGGTCTGGAGCTCGACTTCACCGAGGGCATGGCCTTCGACAAGGGCTACCTGTCCCCGTACATGGTGTCCGACCAGGAGCGTATGGAGGCCGTCCTCGACGACCCGTACATCCTGATCCACCAGGGCAAGATCTCCTCCATCCAGGACCTGCTGCCCCTCCTCGAGAAGGTCATCCAGACCAACGCGTCGAAGCCGCTGCTGATCATCGCCGAGGACGTCGAGGGCGAAGCCCTGTCGACCCTGGTCGTGAACAAGATCCGCGGCACCTTCAACGCGGTGGCCGTCAAGGCCCCCGGCTTCGGCGACCGCCGCAAGGCCATGCTCGGTGACATCGCGACGCTCACCGGCGCCACGGTCATCGCCGAGGAGGTCGGCCTCAAGCTCGACCAGGTCGGCCTGGACGTGCTGGGCACCGCCCGCCGCGTGACCGTCACCAAGGACGACACGACCATCGTCGACGGCGGCGGCAACAGCGCCGACGTGGCCGGCCGGGTCAACCAGATCAAGGCCGAGATCGAGTCCACGGACTCCGACTGGGACCGCGAGAAGCTCCAGGAGCGCCTCGCGAAGCTGGCCGGCGGCGTGTGCGTGATCAAGGTCGGCGCCGCCACCGAGGTGGAGCTGAAGGAGAAGAAGCACCGTCTGGAGGACGCCATCTCCGCGACCCGCGCCGCGGTCGAGGAGGGCATCGTCTCCGGTGGTGGCTCCGCGCTCGTCCACGCCGTGAAGGTCCTCGAAGGCAACCTCGGCAAGACCGGCGACGAGGCGACCGGTGTCGCCGTCGTCCGCAAGGCCGCCGTCGAGCCGCTGCGCTGGATCGCCGAGAACGCCGGCCTGGAGGGTTACGTCATCACCTCCAAGGTCGCCGACCTCGACAAGGGCCAGGGCTTCAACGCCGCGACCGGCGAGTACGGCGACCTGGTCAAGGCCGGCGTCATCGACCCGGTCAAGGTCACCCGTTCCGCCCTGGAGAACGCCGCGTCCATCGCGTCGCTGCTCCTCACGACCGAGACCCTGGTCGTCGAGAAGCCGGCCGAGGAAGAGGCCGACGCCGGGCACGGCGGCCACGGCCACTCGCACTAGTCGCCTCGCAGCAAGCGCGGTTGATTCTCCGCGCAGCATGAAGGCCCGGTTCCCCGTCTCGGCGGGGGACCGGGCCTTGGCGTTGTCGGGGCCTAACGGCAGCAACGCGCTCACTTCGGCCCGTACTTGCGGCCCGTCTTCGAGCTGATGCCGCTGAGCAGGCCCCGCGGGGTCACCTTCGCCACGCCCATCAGGGCCTTGTAGCGCGGGTCCGGGATGGACAGCGACTTGTCCCGGGCCAGGTCGGCCAGCGCCGCCGCGACCACTTTGTCGGCGTCCAGCCACATCCAGTTGGGGATGTTGTCCGTGCCCATCCCCGCCCGCTCGTGGAACTCGGTGCGCACGAACCCGGGGCACAGCGCCATCAGCCGCACCCCGCTGCCCGCCAGGTCCTTCGCCACGCCCTGCGTGAACTGCACGACCCACGCCTTCGACGCCCCGTACGTGCCGCGCGGCAGGAACGCCGCCGTCGACGCCACATTGACGACACCGCCGCGCCCGCGCTCCCGCATGGCCTCGGCAGCCGCCGACGTCAGCCGGAGCACCGCCTCGCAGTGCACCTTGAGCATCTTCAGCTCGTCCGCCATCGGTACGTCCAGGTAGAGGCCCTTGTTGCCGAAGCCCGCGTTGTTGACGAGCAGGTCGACCGCGTGTTTGCGGTCCGCGACGCGGGCGGCCACCGCCTCGATGCCCTCGTCCGTGGCCAGATCGGCGGTCAGCACCTCCGCCTCGATGCCGTGCCGGTCGTGCAGTTCCGTCGCCTGCTCGCCGAGCCGTTCCGTGTTACGCGCGACCAGCACGAGGTTGTGCCCGTCGGCGGCCAGCCGCCGTGCGAAGGCGGCACCGATGCCCGCTGTCGATCCCGTAATCAAAGCCGTTGTCATGGCCCAAGGTTAGTGACCGCCGTACTTCTCGACGTACCTCAGCGCCGTCTCCCGTGCCTCCGGGTGCAGGGCGTCCCCCGCCGCCAGCACCTGCGGCAGCAACGTCCGTTCGAGCGTGACCGCGCGGAACTGGAGGGCGGCGGTGACCTCGTGGTCCGGCCGGTGCACGATCTCGATCGGATCGCCCGCCCGTATCTCCCCGGGCTCGATCACCCGCAGATACGCGCCCGACGCCCCCTTTCGCGTGAAGCGCCTGACCCAGCCCTTCTCGCCCAGGTGGCCCTGGAAGGTGAGGCAGGGGATCCGCCCGGACGTCACTTCGAGCACGACCTCGGAGCCGACGCGCCAGCGCTCCCCGATCTTCGCGCCGGACACGTCGACGCCCTCCGTCGTGAGGTTCTCCCCGAACATCCCGCTGGACAACGGGCGCCCCAGCTCGCGTTCCCAGTCGTCGAGGTCCTCGCGCGCGAACGCGTACACGGCCTGGTCGTTGCCGCCGTGGTGCCGCAGCTCGCACACGGCGTCCCCGGCCATACCGCTCCCGCCGACGCCCTTCGGCCCGGGCGCGGCGACCCGTACCGGCCCGTCCACCGGCCGCTTGTCGATGCCCGTCACGCCCTCGGCCTGGTCCGTGTAGTCGACGGCCTTGGGCCGCCCCAGATTCAGAGACAGAAGCTTCATGACGGCACGCTAAGCGATCCGAGCCAAAGCGTCGACGCGATATTCGTCGCCGTGTCCAAGATTCGCTTATGCTCGAAGGGTGATCGAGGCCCGTCATCTGCGTGTCCTGCGTGCCGTCTCCGCCACCGGCTCCTTCTCGGCGGCGGGGCGCGAACTGGGCTGCACCCAGCCCGCCGTCAGCCAGCAGATGAAGGCCCTCGAAGCCTCCGTCGGTACACCGCTCCTCATCCGCACCGGCCGCGAGATGCGGCTGACCCAGGCCGGCGAGGCCCTCGTGCGGCACGCGGCGGGCATCATCGCCGGTCTGACCGCCGCCGAGGAGGAGGTCGCCGCGATCGCCGGGCTGCGCGCGGGCCGGGTGCGCCTGGTCTCGTTCCCCAGCGGAAGTTCCACGCTCGTACCGACCGCGCTCGCCGCCCTGCGCGCCGCCCACCCCGGCACCCGGGTCTCGCTGGAGGAGGCCGAACCGCCGCGCTCGGTCGAGATGCTGCGCGAGGGCGACTGCGACGTGACCCTCGCCTTCCGGTACGAGGGCGCGGCCACGGCGGCGGGCTCGGCGGGCGCGGAGGAGTGGGACGACCTGGTGATCCGGCCGCTGCTCACGGACCGGTTGGTCGGTCTGGTTCCGGAGGGGCACCGGCTGGCCCGGGCGGGCACGGTCGCCATCGGCGACCTCGCCGACGAGCCGTGGATCGCCGGCTGCCCGCGTTGCCGGGCCCAGCTGGTCGAGGTCTGTGCGAGCGCGGGCTTCACCCCGCGCATCGACTTCGCGACGGACGACTATCCAGCGGTGGTCGGCCTGGTCGGAGCGGGGCTCGGGGTCGCGGTCCTGCCGGAGCTGGCCATCGAGTCCGTACGTCCCAAAGGTGCACGCACAGTGACGGTGGAGCCGGCCCTGCGACGGGAGATCGTCGCGCTCACCCTGCCGGATCTGGCCCAGGTGCCCGCCGTGGCGGCCACGCTGGACCAGCTGGCCAGGGCCGCCACCCGTTGAACCCGGTACTACCGGGTCCGGTTCCGCGGGGGTCCGGCCCTAGGGGGCGGGGGGTATGCCGTGGGGGACGGAAAGAAGGGGCACGCGTGCGCGTGTCGGTCCGGAGAAACGTTCCTTCAGTGGTGTGACGGGTCGCCCCCGCTCGACGCGGAGACCAGGCGGTTGCGCGCCCGTCCCATCAGTTCCTCGCGCTCGTCCTCGGTCAGGCCGCCCCACACGCCGTACGGCTCGCGCACCGCCAGCGCGTGCGCGGCGCACTCCGCTCGCACCGGGCACCTCATGCAGACCTCTTTGGCCGAGTTCTCACGAGCGCTCCGTGCCGCACCACGCTCGCCCTCGGGGTGAAAGAAGAGCGAGCTGTCGACCCCGCGGCACGCCGCGAGGAGCTGCCAGTCCCACAGATCCGCGTTCGGTCCGGGAAGGCGGGAGAAATCTGCCATTGCTTTGTCCCCTTGTAGCCGTTTTGGTCGGTTACGTGCCCATCACCGTACATCTACGATCTAAGGAGATGAAAATATGACTCATTGCGAATCTAGCCCCAGACACCAGCAAATGGAACGAAAAGCGGCTGAATGGGGCATAGGTTGTGATGAAACCTTGAGGGTCTGCCGCACGTGTCTGCACCGTGTCCGCGCCCTCACGTAGAGTGCCGAACGTGGCTCACCGCCCCGTAACTCTTTCGAGTGACCGTCGTTGAGTGTGCGAGGCGGTTGAAGGAACAAACGCTCGGGCAAGCGTCCGAGTCGGTCGACCGCACAGGTGACGATTTCGTACCAGCCTGGAGGCCCAAGGTGACGCGCATCAGCTGCGGAGGACGGCCATGACATCCGTCCTCGTCTGCGACGACTCCCCGCTTGCCCGAGAGGCGCTCCGCCGTGCGGTGGCGACCGTGCCCGGCGTAGAGCGCGTGACCACGGCGGCCAACGGCGAGGAAGTCCTCCGCCGCTGGGGTGCCGACCGTTCGGACCTGATTCTGATGGACGTACGCATGCCCGGTCTGGGCGGCGTGGAGACGGTCAGGCGGCTGCTGTCCGCCGACCCCGGTGCGCGCATCATCATGCTCACCGTGGCCGAGGACCTGGACGGTGTCGCGCTCGCGGTCGCCGCCGGTGCCCGCGGCTATCTCCACAAGGACGCCTCCCGCGCGGAGCTGCGGGCGACCGTCACCCAGGCCCTCGCCGACCCGACCTGGCGGCTCGCCCCGCGCAGACTGCGGTCGGCCGAGATGGGCGCGGCGCCCACGCTCACCGCGCGTGAGATCCAGGTTCTGGAGGGCATGAGCCACGGCCGCTCCAACGCGGAGATCGGCCGTGAGCTGTTCCTCTCCGAGGACACGGTCAAGACGCACGCCCGCCGGCTCTTCAAGAAGCTCGGCGCCTCGGACCGCGCGCACGCGGTGGCGCTCGGATTCCGATGGGGCCTGGTCCGTTAGGTGGACCGCCGCGGGGGTACGGGTGTCCCCGCCTGCCGTGAGGCGGGCGGGGCCGGGCCCGACAGGGGATCGAAGAGTGCCGTTCGGACACTCGATCCCCGTTTCCCGGCGCATGCCGCATCCTTGAGGTGTGGAGTTCCTCGGGAACAGGTCGGTCGAGCGGGAGGGGAGGGCGCAGGAGATGAGTTCCGGCGCACCTGCTCATAACGCTTCGGTGCACAACTACGGACGCGGTGCCACGGAACGAACGACGCCAAGGCACCATGGACCGATGCGTGACGACGAGGCGACTAATGCCCAAGGGGTCATTGGTGGGCTCGTTCACCGCGCGGTCGACGGCGACGAGCAGGCCACGCACGACCTGCTCGCCCATGTCCACCCGCTCGCCATCCGCTACTGCCGCACACGTCTGTCCCGGCTTCCGGGCGACGCGCGGCACTTCGTGGAGGACCTGGCGCAGGAGGTCTGCGTGGCGGTGCTGCTCGCACTGCCGCGCTACAAGGACACCGGGCGCCCCTTCGAAGCCTTCGTCTTCGCCATCGCCGCCCACAAGGTGGCCGACCTGCAGCGGGCCGCGATGCGTCATCCCGGTTCGACGGCCGTGCCGTCGGACGAGATGCCCGAGCGGCCGGACGACTCGCTCGGCCCCGAGGAGCGCGCCCTCCTCAGCAGCGACGCCGAGTGGGCGAAGAAGCTCATGGCCAACCTCCCCGAGAACCAGCGCGAACTCCTCCTGCTGAGGATCGCGGTGGGCCTCACGGCCGAGGAGACCGGGCAGATGTTGGGAATGTCACCCGGCGCGGTCCGGGTGGCCCAGCACCGGGCGCTCAGCCGCTTGCGGGCACTGGCCGAGCAGTAGACCGACCCCCTCCGATCCCGCCGTTCGGCCGGGTCATCCGCGACCCCTGCATCGGTACGGCCACCGCATCGGTACGGCAAATTTTTCGTTGTCGCCCGGGCGGGGCGTGCGGCGGCGGTCCGGGGAGGCGCGGGGTGGCGTCGGCCGACGGCGCCCGCCATGAGCGGGGCGCGGCGCCGGATGAACAGGGCAGCCGTCCGGCCCGTACGAATCTACGAAGCCCAAGGGCACCCGTAACCGTGGAATGAGAGAGCCATGCTTCCCGTTAGCATGGACATCCGCACCGATCAAGGCCATTTGGGGAAGGTGTCATGACTGCAAACGTCGACGGAGTGCCCGAGAAATTCGCGACGCTCGGGCTGACCTACGACGACGTGCTGCTGCTGCCGGGCGCATCGGAAGTGCTGCCCAACGCGGTCGACACCTCGTCCCGCATCTCCCGCAACGTACGCGTGAACATTCCGCTGCTCTCCGCGGCGATGGACAAGGTCACCGAGTCCCGGATGGCGATCGCCATGGCCCGTCAGGGCGGCGTCGGCGTGCTGCACCGGAACCTCTCCATCGAGGACCAGGTCAACCAGGTCGACCTCGTGAAGCGCTCCGAGTCCGGCATGGTCACCGACCCGATCACGGTGCACCCGGACGCGACGCTGGGCGAGGCCGACGCGCTGTGCGCCAAGTTCCGCATCAGCGGTGTCCCCGTCACCGACGGCAACGGCAAGCTGCTCGGCATCGTCACCAACCGCGACATGGCCTTCGAGACCGACCGCTCCCGTCAGGTGCGCGAGGTCATGACCCCGATGCCGCTCGTCACCGGCAAGGTCGGCATCTCCGGGACCGACGCCATGGAGCTGCTGCGCCGCCACAAGATCGAGAAGCTTCCGCTGGTCGACGACGCGGGCATCCTCAAGGGCCTCATCACGGTCAAGGACTTCGTCAAGGCCGAGAAGTACCCGAACGCGGCGAAGGACGCCGAGGGCCGTCTCCTCGTGGGCGCCGCCGTGGGCGCCAGCCCCGAAGCCCTTGAGCGGGCCCAGGCGCTCGCCGAGGCCGGGGTCGACTTCCTGATCGTCGACACCTCGCACGGGCACAACAGCAACGCCCTCAACTGGATGGCCAAGATCAAGTCGAGCGTCGGCGTCGACGTGATCGGCGGCAACGTGGCCACCCGCGACGGCGCCCAGGCGCTGATCGACGCCGGTGTCGACGGCGTCAAGGTGGGCGTGGGACCCGGCTCCATCTGTACGACCCGTGTGGTCGCCGGCATCGGCGTCCCGCAGGTCACCGCCATCTACGAGGCCGCCCTCGCGGCCCGCGCCGCCGGTGTCCCGGTGATCGGGGACGGCGGTCTGCAGTACTCCGGAGACATCGGCAAGGCGCTGGCCGCCGGCGCCGACACGGTGATGCTCGGCAGCCTCCTCGCCGGCTGCGAGGAGTCGCCCGGCGAGCTGCTCTTCATCAACGGCAAGCAGTTCAAGTCGTACCGCGGCATGGGTTCGCTCGGCGCCATGCAGTCCCGCGGCCAGGGCAAGTCGTACTCGAAGGACCGCTACTTCCAGGCCGAGGTGGCCTCCGACGACAAGCTCGTACCGGAAGGCATCGAGGGCCAGGTGCCCTACCGCGGTCCGCTCGGCAACGTGCTGCACCAGCTCGTCGGCGGTCTGCGCCAGACCATGGGCTATGTCGGCGCCGCCTCCATCGACGAGATGGAGACCAAGGGCCGCTTCGTCCGGATCACGTCGGCGGGTCTCAAGGAGAGCCACCCGCACGACATCCAGATGACGGTCGAGGCACCGAACTACAGCCGCGGCCAGTAGCGGCGACACGGTCGGGGGCGGTCTCGGGGACTCCGGGACCGCCCCCGCCGCGTGTGTCGGGGATACTGGAACGCGCAGAACCGAAGAGGGAAAGGCCACACACGTGACTGAGATCGAGATCGGGCGCGGCAAGCGCGGCCGCCGGGCGTACGCCTTCGACGACATCGCCGTCGTCCCGAGCCGTCGTACGCGCGACCCGAAGGAGGTCTCGATCGCCTGGCAGATCGACGCCTACCGCTTCGAGCTGCCGTTCCTGGCGGCTCCCATGGACTCGGTGGTCTCCCCGGCGACCGCCATCCGCATCGGGGAGCTGGGCGGCCTGGGCGTCCTCAACCTCGAAGGCCTGTGGACGCGGCACGAGGACCCGCAGTCGCTCCTCGACGAGATCGTGGAGCTGGACGTGGAGACCGCGACCCGCCGCCTCCAGGAGATCTACGCGGCTCCCATCAAGGAGGAGCTGATCGGGATGCGCATCAAGGAGGTGCGCGACTCGGGCGTGGTCACCGCCGCCGCGCTCTCCCCGCAGCGCACCGCCCAGTTCTCCAAGGCCGTCGTGGACGCCGGGGTCGACATCTTCGTCATCCGCGGTACGACGGTCTCCGCGGAGCACGTCTCCGGCGCCTCCGAGCCGCTGAACCTGAAGCAGTTCATCTACGAGCTGGACGTCCCGGTCATCGTCGGCGGCTGCGCCACGTACACGGCGGCCCTGCACCTGATGCGGACCGGCGCCGCCGGTGTGCTGGTGGGCTTCGGCGGCGGCGCCGCGCACACCACGCGCAACGTGCTCGGCATCCAGGTCCCGATGGCCACCGCCGTCGCCGACGTGGCCGCCGCCCGCCGCGACTACATGGACGAGTCCGGCGGCCGGTACGTGCACGTGATCGCGGACGGCGGTGTCGGCTGGTCCGGCGACCTGCCCAAGGCCATCGCCTGCGGCGCCGACTCCGTGATGATGGGCTCCCCGCTCGCCCGCGCGACGGACGCGCCCGGCCGGGGCCACCACTGGGGCATGGAGGCCGTCAACGAGGAGCTGCCGCGCGGCAAGAAGGTCGACCTCGGCACCGTCGGCACGATCGAGGAGGTCCTGCTGGGCCCCTCGCACACCCCTGACGGCTCGATGAACTTCTTCGGCGCCCTGCGCCGCGCGATGGCCACGACCGGCTACAGCGAACTGAAGGAGTTCCAGCGGGTCGAGGTCACGGTGGCGGACGCCCAGCACAAGCGCTGACGTGACGCCGCGCTCGGCCTGAGCGGAAACAAACGAAGGGGCCCGGTCACTCACAGGGGTGAGTGACCGGGCCCCTTCGTGTGCCCGAACGCCCCTGGTGGGGCGCGTTTCACGTTCAGGGGGCGCACGGTTGCCTTTGCGCCGAATGGGCGGGAAACAGCCGTGTCGAGGCGATAACGTCCGTGTCCGGCGCTCCAGTTGTATGGGCGCCCCCTTACGAGGACATCGTTCCGGACCCCGGCCCTCGGGGCCCGGCCCGAGTTCCGACGAGCCGCCTACCGGGTCTCTGGGTGGCGTCGTGGAAGGGGGCCGCCCATGGGCCGCCACCGCAAGCCCACCCGCTGGGACCGGATCCGTCTGTGGACGGTGAAGTGCCGGAGGAGGTGGATTCTGCGGATTTTCGGATGGTGAGCGGCCGCCCCCACAACAACTGGGGGCGGACACTCCGTTAACCATCCTGGAGCCTGCCGCAGTACCCCCTGCGGTGGGCTCCACCTGCTTCCGTACGGTACCGGCGGTGGGTGTCCTTCGCCACCAGCGGCCGGGGCTTCGGGTGTGTCCCGCGCCCCCTTTCACAACCTGTGCGCCGCCCCGGTCGGGGTCGCTCCGCGGGTGTCCAGGAGGAGTTGGGCCTTTACTGAGAGGCCCTGTAGGTCGTAGGTGCGGTGTTGTTGGAGGAGGATTGTCAGGTCCGCGTCCGCTGCCGCCTCGTACAGGGAGTCCACTCGGGGGACCGGGCGGTCGAGGATGGACCAGGACGGGACGTGCGGGTCGTGGTAGCTGACGGCGGCGCCCAGTTCCATCAGGCGGGTCGCGATCTCCTGGGCGGGTGAGCCCTGCTGGTCGGCGTGGTCGGACTTGTAGGTGACGCCGAGGAGCAGCACGCGTGCGCCGCGGGCCGACTTGCCGTGTTCGTTGAGGAGCGCGGCCGCGCGCTGGATGACGTACCGGGGCATGTGGTCGTTGACCTGCTGGGCCAGTTCGACCATGCGCAGGGAGCGGGTCCGCGGGCCCGCGAGGTCGCGGGGGACGGCGTGGCCGCCCACTCCGGGGCCGGGGCGGAAGGCCTGGAAGCCGAACGGTTTGGTCTCGGCGCAGCGGATGACGTCCCACAGGTCGACACCCAGGTCGTGGCAGAGGACGGCCATCTCGTTGACCAAGGCGATGTTGACGTGCCGGTAGTTGGTCTCCAGGAGCTGCACGGTCTCCGCCTCGCGGGGGCCACGCGCGCGTACGACCTTGTCGGTGAGCCGGCCGTAGAACGCGGCGGCCGACTCGGTGCAGGCCGGGGTGAGGCCGCCGATGACCTTCGGGGTGTTGGCGGGACCGTGGTCGCGGTTGCCCGGATCCACCCGACTGGGCGAATAGGCGAGGTGGAAGTCGCGGCCCGCGCGGAGCCCGGAGCCCTCTTCGAGGAGCGGACGGAGGAATTCCTCTGTCGTGCCCGGGTACACGGGGGACTCCAGGATCACCGTGGTGTGCGGACGCAGGTGCGCGGCCAGGGTGCGGGCGGCGGAGGCCACCTGCCCCAGGTCGAGCGTCCCGTCCGCGCCGCGCGGGGTCGGAGCGCAGATGACGGCGGTGCGTACGCGGCCGAGCTCGGCCGGGTCGGTGGCCCGCCGGAATCCCGTGGACAGCATCCGGCGCAGGTCGGCCGCGGCCAGTGGCGCCGGGTCACCGCACTCGTAGCCGAGGGTGGGGATGCCGGTGGTGGCGGCGGCCTGGGCCAGGGGCAGGCCGAGCTGGCCGAGGCCGATGACGGCGAGGTCTGCGGGCATGGCGGTGGGCCGTCCTTCCCTGTAGCCGGAGTGGCAGTAGCCGGAGTGGGGCGAGGGCGCAAGCCCTGTGGACAGAACAGGCGAGCGCAATGTCAGACTAGGAGTAAATATGACCGATATGCGGGATTGCTCGGTTGTGTTTCTCCGGAAGTCGCCGAGAGATATCCACAGGCGGACCGCCGGTGGTGGCCGATGTCAGGCATCACAGTCAGAATTTGGGCATGGGGGATGTGAGCGGGGCCTCGCCGTACGGGTGAGCCCGGCGCGACAGACAGCTGGAGGCAACTGTGCGGACAGCGACACTGGGACCGGCGGAGCGTGCCGGGTCACTCGCGGCGATGGCCGAGCACGAACTGGATGTGCTCGTCGTGGGAGCGGGCGTGGTGGGCGCGGGCACCGCGTTGGACGCCGTCACCCGCGGCCTGTCCACCGGCCTGGTCGAGGCGCGTGACTGGGCGTCGGGCACATCGAGCCGGTCGAGCAAGCTGATCCACGGCGGCCTGCGCTATCTGGAGATGCTCGACTTCGCGCTCGTACGGGAGGCGCTGAAGGAGCGCGGGCTGCTGCTGGAGCGGCTCGCACCGCACCTCGTGAAGCCCGTCGCGTTCCTGTATCCCTTGCAGCACAAGGGCTGGGAGCGGCTGTACGCCGGATCGGGCGTCGCGCTCTACGACGCGATGTCGATGGCGCGCGGCCACGGCCGCGGACTGCCGACGCACCGCCACCTCTCACGGCGCCACGCCCTGCGCGTCGCCCCCGCACTGAAGAAGGACGCCCTGGTCGGGGCGTTGCAGTACTACGACGCGCAGATGGACGACGCCCGCTATGTGGCGACCCTGGTGCGCACCGCGGCGGCGTACGGGGCGAAGGTCGCCAACCGGGCCCGCGTGACCGGTTTCCTGCGCGAGGGCGAGCGTGTCGTCGGCGCCAAGGTGCAGGACGTCGAGGGCGGCGGGGAGTACGAAATCCGCGCCAAGCAGGTCGTGAACGCCACCGGCGTGTGGACGGACGACACCCAGGCCATGGTCGGGGAGCGGGGCCAGTTCCACGTCCGGGCCTCCAAGGGCATCCATCTGGTCGTACCGAAGGACCGGATCACCTCGACGAGCGGGCTGATCCTGCGCACCGAGAAGTCCGTGCTGTTCGTGATCCCCTGGGGCCGGCACTGGATCATCGGGACGACGGACACCGAGTGGGACCTGGACAAGGCGCACCCGGCGGCGTCCAGCGCCGACATCGACTACCTGCTGGAGCATGTGAACTCGGTCCTCGCGGTGCCGCTGACACGTGACGACGTACAGGGGGTGTACGCGGGACTGCGGCCGCTGCTCGCCGGTGAGTCGGAGGCCACGAGCAAGCTGTCGCGCGAGCACACCGTGGCGCATCCGGCGCCCGGGCTCGTGGTCGTGGCGGGCGGCAAGTACACGACCTACCGCGTGATGGCGAAGGACGCGGTGGACGAGGCGGTGCACGGCCTCGACCAGCGGGTCGCCGAGTGTGTCACCGAGGACATCCCGCTGGTCGGCGCCGAGGGCTACCGGGCCCTGTGGAACGCGCGAGCGCGGATCGCCGCGCGGACCGGCCTGCACGTGGTGCGTGTGGAGCACCTGCTGAACCGGTACGGGTCGCTCGCCGAGGAAGTACTCGACCTCATCGCCGCGGACCAGACGCTGGGCGACCCGCTGCCGGCGGCCGACGACTACCTGCGCGCCGAGATCGTGTACGCCGCCTCGCACGAGGGGGCCAGGCATCTGGACGACGTGCTGACGAGGCGCACCCGCATCTCGATCGAGACCTTCGACCGGGGCACACGCAGCGCGCGGGAGGCCGCCGAACTGATGGCGCCGGTGCTCGGCTGGGACAAGGACCAGATCGAGCGCGAGATCGAGCACTACCAGAAGCGGGTCGAGGCGGAGCGGGAGTCGCAGCGCCAGCCGGACGATCTGACGGCCGACGCGGCGCGGTTGGGGGCACCGGACATCGTGCCGCTGTAGGTGGAGCCTGGCGCGGCGCTGGGCCGGAAGGGGGGGGAGGGGGCGTGCCTCGGCTTGACGTGCGCGGCCGAACTCGCGGGCGGGCATAGCGGGTTCGGTGGTGGGGGTGGGGGCGCGTGCGTGCGGGTGTGGTCCGCGGGGGCTTTCGCTTGGGCGAAGTGGGTACCCGCCCTTCGGAGCGGTAGGCAGTGGCACCTCGACGGTGGCCTCGAAATCCTCCCTTGTCGCAGCTCATGACGGGGGAGGAGCGGGGCCGAGGGGCAGGTGGGGAACGGATGCGGGGCAGTTCGGGGAAGCGTTGCTTCCAGGAGGGGCACCCGGGGCATCGGACGGTCGCCGGGTGGGGGACAATGGAGGCTCTGTCAGGGCGGGTTGCATGAGGGGACGCATGTCGGAGGCGGAGCGGGCGGGAGCATCCCGTCAGGACGATAGTGAGCGTCTCCTCGCCGGGCGGTACCGGTTGGGAGGAGTTCTCGGCCGGGGCGGTATGGGCACCGTATGGCGCGCCGAGGACGAGACGCTGGGCCGCACGGTCGCCGTGAAGGAACTGCGGCTGCCGCCGCGTATCGACGAGGACGAGAAGCGTCGCCTGATCACCCGGACCTTCCGCGAGGCCAAGGCCATCGCACGGATCCGGAACAACAGTGCGGTGACCGTCTACGACGTGGTCGACGAGGACGACCGGCCGTGGATCGTGATGGAACTCGTCGAGGGCAAGTCCCTCGCCGAGGTGATCCGTGAGGACGGGCTGCTGACGTCCAGGCGCGCGGCCGAGGTGGGTCTCGCCATTCTCGACGTGCTGCGCGCGGCGCACCGCGAGGGCATCCTGCACCGCGACGTGAAGCCGTCGAACGTGCTCATCGGCAAGGACGGCCGGGTCGTGCTCACGGACTTCGGCATCGCCCAGGTCGAGGGCGACCCGTCCATCACCTCGACCGGCATGCTGGTCGGCGCGCCCTCGTACATCTCGCCCGAGCGGGCGCGAGGGCACAAGCCGGGCCCCGCGGCCGACCTGTGGTCGCTGGGCGGCCTGTTGTACGCGGCGGTGGAAGGCGTACCGCCGTACGACAAGGGATCCGCCATCGCGACGCTCACCGCGGTGATGACGGAGCCGGTGGAGCAGCCGAAGAACGCGGGCCCGCTGGAGAACGTCATCTACGGCCTCCTCGTCAAGGACCCCGAGCAGCGCCTCGACGACGCCGGGGCGCGGAAGATGCTCACCGAGATCATCAACACTCCCGAGCCCAAGGACGAGCCGGAGCCGGTGGACGCGACGAAGGTCGTGCCGTTGCCGGACTTCCCCGCGGAGAGCCCCTCGAAGAAGGGGACTTCGGGCGGGGGCAAGAAGAGTGAGGAGCCGGGCGACCGGCTGCGCGGGGCGCTGCGCTCCGTGCGAAAGGGCAAGGCGGCCGGAGCGGCAGGGGCCGCCGCGGCGGCCGGTGCCGGAGTGGCCGCCGGCCGGTCCGCCGAGGCGTCGGGCGAGAAGGCCGCCGCGTCGGGGTCGCAGGCTCCCGCAAAGTCCGCGACGCCTGCCGCGTCGACGGCGGCGACGCCGTCCGCCGCCTCGCCCTCCGGTTCGGGCGCCGCTTCCGGTGCGCGGCCGGGATCCGCGGCCGCTGCCGCCGGTAGCGCCGCGGGCGCCGGTGCGCCCGCCGCCGCGAAGAACCGGGACGCTGCCGCCACCGCACTGAACTCCAGTGCGGGGGGCGGACATCCGGGCGATTCCCGGGGCGGGTACTCGCGGGGCACCACCTCCAGGGCGCCGCTCACCGATGTGGTGTCCCGGCGGACGCTGGTGATCATCGCCGTCGTCGTTGCGCTGGCCGTGCTCGGCACGATCCTCGCCGTCACGCTGGGTGGCGACGACGGCTCGGGCGCCAAGGAGAACAAGGGCGGCGACGACAAGTCGACGTCCAGTGGCGCGAACGCGGGAAGCGACACCAAACAGGACGAGAACAGCGGCACCGATTCGGACGACGACGGCAAGACGGACTCCTCCGGCGGGGGCGCCACGAAGGAGAGTTCGCCGAGCGCGAGCGCTTCCGGCGAGTCGAGCGGATCGGGCGGGTCCGGAGACGGCTCCAACAGCGGTTCGGGCAGCGGCGTCGAGTCCACGCACAAGGACGGGCAGGGGTTCTCGATCGGCCTGCCCAAGGGCTGGAAATACCAGTCCACGAGTGCGGCCGGCGCCCGGTTCGCCGGTCCCGACGGACAGAAGCTGCTGGTCGGCTGGACCACGACGCCCAAGGACGACCCGGTGGCCGACTGGAAGAACCAAGAGCAGTTCATGCAGCGGTCGCAGTATCAGCGGATCCGAATAGAGAAGGTGGACTACCGCGGCTGGAACACGGCCGACTGGGAATTCACCTACGTGGACGGCGGCACGGAATACCGGTCCATAGACCGCGGCTTCGTCGTCAATGACAGTCAGGGATATGCGCTCATGTACACCGCGAAGGGCTCGAAATGGGACACCGAGCTTCGTAAAGACACGTGGCGCACGCTGACGAAGTCGTTCGAACCGAAGTCCTGAGGGTCACGGGTCAATTGAGATCTCGTATCTCCTCATGATGGGTTGCCTCCGGCACGTATCGTGAGTGGTTGCGGACCGTACGCAGGCACAACTGCAGCCACAACGGGACGCATGGCGAACGGATCTGACCAAACCGGGCGGCTGGGGGAGGCATCGTGGAGGACTATGCGGGACGGGTGCTCGCCGACCGTTACCGCCTGCCGCTCCCGCCGGCCGACGAGTACGAGTTCCGCGAGTCCCGCGCCTGGGACACCTACAGCGGACAGGAAGTCCTGGTCAGGCAGGTGCCGTTGCCCGAGGTCGTCGAGGCGGAGGTGCTCGACGCGGACGGGCTGCCCGACGGGTTCGTGGCGCGGGACGCCGGGGTGCGGCGGCCGTCCGCGCGGACCACACGGCGGCCCACCGAGCCGGCCGTGCGACGGGCGATCGAGGCCGCCCAGGCCGCGGCGCAGATACCCGACCACCCCCGGCTCGACCAGGTCTTCGACGTCTTCGCCGAGGGCGGCTCGCTGTGGATAGTGAGCGAGTTGGTACCCGCGCGGCAGCTCGCGGCACTGCTCGCTGAGGGGCCGCTGAGCCCGTACCGGGCCGCCGAGGTGGCCTCCGACGTGCTGACCGCCCTGCGGGTGCTGCACGCGCACGGATGGGTGCACCGGAACATCACCGCGCGCACGGTGCTCGTCTGCGACGACGGCCGGGTGATGCTCACGGGGCTCGCCTCGGGGGCCGCGGAAGAGGCGCTGTGCGGATACGACCCGGTCCCGGCCGCAGAGGGCGAAGCCGGTACGGGCCGACAGGGCGGGCCCGGAACGGTGGGCGGCCCGGCAGGGCGGCCGGGCCAGGCGGGACAGACAGGTCGATCCGGTCCGACGGGTGCGGGCGGCCCGTCCGGGCAGGTGGCCCGGGCCGGTGGTGCGGCCGGACAGCTCGGCCGGTCCGGCACGCCGGGCCGCTCCGTCGGACAGGCGGTACCCGGCGCGCGGGGGCCGGACGGCGGCCGTGCCGCGGTCGAGGCCGTGCGCGGGGGCACGGGCGCGCTGCCCGTCCCGCAAGCGCACGCACCAGCGCAGACCCAGGCTCAGGCCCAGATACAGGCACAAGCTCAGACACAGGCACAGGGCCGGACGCAGTCCCAGGCGCACGCCTCCGACATGGCGCAGCGGGCGCTGGACGCGGGCGGGGACGTACGGGCCGCGCGGGCCGGAGCCATCGCGGCCTACCGCGCGGGTGCGCGGGCCGCGGCCCGGGTGCAGGAGGAGCAGCGGGGCGGCGGGAACGCGGCGTTGCCCGCCCCGCGGTCGCTGTCCGGTGGGAGCGACCCGGAGCCCGGACAGACCTCGGGGCCGATCTCGGGCCGGATAGCCGGACAAGGGGTGGAGCACACCTCGCCGCCGGGACAGATCGCCGACCCGTACGGGGTGGGCGGGGCGGGACTGCCGGGCGCGTGGCACGGTGCGGCGCCGCGCGGCGGGGCCCCCGCCGTAGGAAGCCCTGGACAGGGCAGGCCGTCCGCGCTCCCCGACGGCCGCGGCAGCGGACACGGCGGCAACGGCAACAGCGGGCACGGCGGCAACGGCGGGCATGGCGGCGGCGGGATCGGCGGTACGGCCGACAGCCGGGCGACGGAGGCCGCCGCGTACGGCGCCGGGTACGCGCCCTCGGCCGACCACACCTCCGCGGCCCCCGGCACGGGCGCGGAGCCCGGTGCGGGTGCGGGTACAGGCGGGGCTCCCACGCAGTGGAGTCAGCTCACCTCTGGTGCCGCCACCCGGCGGGGCCCGGCGACCGCGCTGGCGGCGGAGCGGGCCCGGCAGGCGCGGATGGCCGTCGTGGGACCCGTCACCGAGCGCTGGGCGCCCGAGCAGGCCGGACCCGTGCACGAGAACTGGCAGCTGGCCGCGCCGATCGGGCCCGCGACCGACCTGTGGGCGCTGGGCGCGCTGCTCTTCCGTGCCGTTCAGGGCCACGCGCCCTACCCCGAGGAGAGCACCGCCGAGCTGGTGCAGCTGGTGTGCGCGGAACCACCCGCGTTCGCGGAGGAGTGCGGTCCGCTGCGCCCCGTCGTGGAGTCGCTGCTGCGGCAGGACCCCACCGAGCGGCTGGACTTCGAGGAACTGCGGGGCTGGCTGCGTTCGCTGGTGCGCTCGGCGCCCGAGCCGGAGGCGGGCACGTTCGTCATCGCGGCCCCGCCGATGGACCCCACCCGGCTGCCTGTCGTACGCCGTCGGGGCGAGCTGGTCCGCAGGCGTCGTGCGGGACTGCCCGCGACCACCCCGCACGGCCGGCACAAGCGGGGCAAGCAGGGCAGGGAGGCCAAGCCGCGCCGGCTCGGCCGGACGCTGCTCCTGCTGATCCTGCTCGTCATGGCCGCGGCCGTCGCGTACGCCATGGCGTTCATGCCCAAGACCGACTCCGGTGGTGAGCGCACCGGTTCCGCGGGGGACGTCGTCGCCCCCACCCCCGGCCACTCCGGGGACACCGGCGCGGGGCCGGACGGGAACGCGAGCTCCGATCCGCAGGGCGAGAAGTCGCCGAGCGACAAGGGCAGCCCGACGCGCTCGTCCAGTTCGACGACCCAGACCACAGGACCCGAGCTTCCGCAGGGCTTCACCCTGCGCAAGGACTCCGAGGGGTTCCGGGTGGCGGTCGCCAACGGCTGGGAGCGGACCGGCAAGAACGGACGCGGCCAGGTCGTCTACTCGCACGGCAAGTTCGAGCTGCTGGTCGTGCCCGGACGCGACACGACCGAGGAGTTCGGCAGCGATCCGATGTCCTACCAGCGCGAGGACGAGCGCGAGTTGCAGCCGTTCCGCGACTCGACCTGGGCCACGTCCAGCGGGATGCGGCGGATCGACGTGGGCGGACGGGCCATGGCCGAGGGGCAGTTCACCTGGCAGGACTCCACGGGGAGCGAGGTCTACGTACGGAACCTCGTGGTCATCGCCGGCGGGAAGTACCACGTGGTGCAGCTGCGCGGTCCGGAGGCCGAGCGGGACGAGGTGACGCGGCTCTACGAGCAGGCGTCGTCGACGTACCAGATCACCGGTTGACGAGGCATCGGGTCACCAGGCCACCGCGCCATCACGTCACCGCGTCACCGCGTCACCGTGACCCCAGGTCACCGGGGCACCGGGTGATGTGGTGTCATCACACCCTGCAGCCAGGGGTCTTGTGCGGCCATGACACCGCATGACATCGGTTCGCCGCTCAACGCCCGATCACCGCGCGGCAACCGCCCGTTCACGCCCGTGGGAACCGTCACAGTGCTGTCTCCGTAGGACCCCGCCGGTTCCCTGGGTGCGTGTCGGTCCTTAGTCTGACCCTGTCAAGAGCATTGCGGGGAAACGTGAATCAGATGCAGGGCCTGCTTCTCGCAGGCCGCTACCGGCTCGCCGACTCCATCGGCAGTGGCGGCATGGGCCGGGTATGGCGTGCGCGCGATGAAGTGCTGCACCGCGCCGTCGCGATCAAGGAGCTGACGGCCGCGCTCTACGTGTCCGAGAGCGAGCAGGCCGTCCTCCTCGCCAGGACCCGGGCCGAGGCCAGGGCCGCCGCGCGCATCAACCACTCGGCCGTCGTCACCGTGCACGACGTACTGGAACACGACGGCCGCCCATGGATCGTCATGGAGCTGGTCGAGGGCGGCTCGCTCGCCGACGCCGTCAAGGACGCGGGACGCATCGAGCCCAGGGAGGCGGCCCGGGTCGGGCTGTGGGTCCTGCGCGCTCTGCGGGCCGCGCACTCCGCCGGCGTACTGCACCGCGACGTCAAACCCGGCAACGTACTGCTCTCCCACGACCGGCGCGTGCTGCTCACCGACTTCGGGATCGCCCAGGTCGAGGGGGACACGACGATCACCCGTACCGGCGAGATCGTCGGGTCGGTCGACTATCTGGCGCCGGAACGCATCCGCGGCCAGGACCCGGGCCCGTCCGCCGACCTGTGGGCGCTCGGCGCCACGCTCTACACGGCCGTCGAGGGGAGGTCGCCGTTCCGGCGGACGACCCCGCTGACGACCATGCAGGCCGTCGTCGGCGAGGAGCCCGACGCCCCGGAGAACGCGGGCCCGCTCACCGCCGTCATCACCGCCCTGCTGCGCAAGGACCCCGCCGAGCGGCCCGGTCCCGAAGAGGCCGAGCAGATGCTCGCCGAGGCCGCGGAGGGCAGGGCACCCGACGCGGCGCAGGCCTATGTGCCGACCCAGCACGTGGACCCCACGCGGGATCCCCGGGGCACGTACGGCCAGGGACTGCCGGGCGCGTACGGGCCCGCGCAGCCGGCGGTGCCCGGATCCGAGGACGCCACCCACGCCGTCGCCCACGGCTCGCACGGCTTGAACGGGCCCGGGAGCGGCCAGTATCCGCAGGGTCCCTACGGCGGCCCGGACGGCCGTGACACCTACGGCGGTCATGGCCGTCCCGCTCCCGACCCGGCCGGCGCCACCGCGAACCAGCCGGCGGTGGCCGGCGGGCCCGGGCGGCGACGGTTCCGTACCGTCGCCGCGGTCGTGCTGGCCGCCGCGCTCGTCGGCGGCGGTGGCGTGGCGGCGATGCTGCTGGCGGACGGATGGGGGGACGGCGACGCGTCGAAGTCCTCGAACCAGTCCTCGTCCCCGAACACCCCGTCCGCCTCGGCCAGTGAGGACAATGGAAAGCAGACCGAAACCGCCCAGACCGGTGACGTGCCCGCCGGCTGGGAGCGTGTCGACGACCCCGAGGGTTTCAGCCTCGTCCTGCCCAAGGGCTGGAAGCGGCAGACCGAAGGCACGCAGGTCGACTACACGCCCGACGCCGGCGAGCACTTCGTACGCATCGCCGTCGACGACTCGCCCGACTTCGACAACCCGTACCGGCATCTCGTCGACCTGGAACAGCAGATCTCGGGGCGGCTGAGCGACTACCGGCAGGTCAGCCTGGAGTCCAACACCTTCCGTGACCGCCCCGGGGCGCTGTGGGACTTCACCTGGACCGCGCTGGCCAAGGACACGGAGTTCCCGGGGCCGCGCCGCGCCATGGAACAGGCGTATCTCGGCCGTGACGGCGTCGAGTACGTGATCTATATATCCGCGCCCGAGGCCGACTGGGACACGGCGCGGGAGCAGTTCGACACGGTTCTGCGGGGATGGCAGCCGCCGGCCTCGTAGCGGCGCGCCCGCCTGAAGAGGGCTCCTGCCGGGGCCTACGTCGGTTGTCGGCCAACCCCGGTCGCGCGACCCCGGAAGGGTTCCGTCCGTTGCGGCATGATGGGACGTATGGCGACCGAGGGGGAAAGACCGGAGGACAACGCCCGTGTCATCGCGGGCCGTTACCGCCTGGAAGCCAGAATCGGCCGCGGCGGCATGGGTGTCGTGTGGCGGGCCACGGACCTGGTGCTCGCCCGGCAGGTCGCGGTCAAGGAACTCGTCGTCGACGCCTCGCTCTCGGCTGCGGAGTCCCGGCTGCAGCGTGAACGCACCCTGCGCGAGGCCCGCGCGATCGCGCAGTTACGTCATCCGCACATCATCGTCGTGCACGACGTCGTCGAGCAGGACGAACGCCCCTACATCGTCATGGACCTCCTCGAAGGAGGTTCGCTCGCCGAGCGCATCTCCCGGTCCGGACCCGTCGGCCCGGTCGAGGCGGCGCGGATGGGCATCGACCTTCTGAGCGCGCTGAGCAAGGCGCACGACGCAGGTGTCCTGCACCGCGACCTGAAGCCCGCGAACGTGCTCCTGACCCTGGACGGCATCGTCGTCCTCACGGACTTCGGGGTCGCGCAGGTCGCGGGCGCGACGACGCTCACCGAGAGCGGATCGTTCGTGGGCTCGCCCGAGTACACCGCGCCCGAGCGGATGTCGGGCCTCAGGACCGGGCCCGAGTCCGACCTGTGGTCGCTGGGCGCCCTGCTCTGCACGGCCCTGAGCGGCGAATCACCGTTCCGCCGCGACTCGTTGGGCGGGACGCTGCACGCGGTGGTCGTCGACGACATACTTCCGCCCCCCGCCGCCGGGCCCCTGCTCCCCGTCGTACGCGGCCTGCTCGAACGCGATCCGGAGCGGCGGCTCGACGCGGTCGAGGCGGAGCGGCTGCTGCGGGCCTTTCTGGACACGGGCCGTATGCCGCAGGTCCCGGCCGGCTATACGCCCACGCGGCGGGACGTGTCGGGGCGGAACCCCGGCACCTCGGGGCCGACGGTCGCGGAACCGGCCGTGCCGCACCCGCTGAGAGTCCCCTTCGCGGTCTCCTCGTCGATGCGCAACGTGCTGATCGCGGCGGCCCTCGTCGCGGCGATGGCCGTGGCGGGGGTGTCGGCGGCCGCGCTGCTGATGGGCGACGGGGACAACGGACCGACACCGCCGGGGGGTTCCGTCTCCACGTCCCGGACGGCCACCGGTCCGACGCCGAGCGTCAGTGCCACCGGCCCCCGGCCCACGGCCTCGGCCGGTCGGACGGTGCCCACGGGATACCGTCTCGTCCACGATCCGGAGGGCTTCTCGCTCGCCGTCCCCGTGGGCTTCACACGCGAGGCGCAGGGCGAGCGCGTCTACTACATGTCGGCCGGGAAGACGTTCCGCATCGGCGTCAAGGTGTCCGCACCGGAACCGGGCGGCCCGCTCGCGGTGCTGCAACGCGCGGCCGGGAACGGCCCCGACACCTATCCCGGGTACCGCGACGGCCGGGTCACCGAGACCACCCGCGCCGGACGGCCCGCCGCGTTCTGGGAGTTCACCTGGGACGGCTTCAGCGCGGCGGAGGGCGCGCGGCACATCTACGAACTGTGCTGGGAGGAGGGCGGCCGGATGTACGACGTGCTGGTCTCGTCGCCGGTCCGCCAGGCGCGGGAGGCGCGGGAGTACTTCGACGTCGCGGTGGACACCGTCGCCCGCAAGGGCTCGTGAGCGGCGGTTCGCCGTGAGAAGCCTGGAAGAGTCACTAATAGCCTGTAAGTGGCAAACGGCGTCAAAGATATAAAAGTGATGAAGCGTGCGTCGTGCGTCACGGGTCTGTGACTGGAAAGCGCTCAGGGTGGAGCGGGGACACCTGCCGCGATAAGGATGGACCCCATGAGCAGCAACGGGGGAGCCCCTTACGGACCCGACGAGCCGACGAGTTTCGGTCTGCAACCGCCACGCCCACCGGTCGCCGTGCCACACCCCGGGAATCCGTACGCCACACCCACCCAGGTCGTGCCCGAGGCCGCGCCCGGAGTCGTACCGGCACACCCGGCGCCACCCGCGCACCCCGTGCGGCAGGCGCCGCACGAGCCCGGTGCCGGTCGGCTCATCGCGGACCGCTATCGGCTGCTCGACAAGCTCGGCCACGGGGGCATGGGCACGGTGTGGCGGGCCAAGGACGAGACGGTGGACCGGGAGGTCGCGGTCAAGGAGCCGCGCGTCCCCGACCATCTTCCCGAACGCGAACGAGCCAATGTCTCCGAGCGGATGCGCCGCGAGGCGCGTGCCGCGGCCCGGCTCGACCACCCGGCGGTCGTCACCGTCCACGACGTCGCCGTCGTGGACGGCCGGCCGTGGATCGTGATGGAACTCGTCCGGGGGCGCTCGCTCGGCGCCGCGCTCCAGGAGGGCACGCTCGGGGCGCGGGAAGCGGCGAGAATCGGCCTCGAAGTGCTGGGCGCGCTGGAGTCCGCGCACGCGGCGGGCATCCTGCACCGCGACGTCAAGCCGGACAACGTCCTGCTCGGCACGGGCGACCGCGTCGTCCTCACCGACTTCGGCATCGCCCAGATCGAGGGCGAGACGAATCTGACCGACACGGGCGGCTTCGTCGGCTCGCCCGAGTTCATCGCGCCCGAGAGGGTGCTGGGGCAGCGCCCGGGCCCGGCGTCCGACCTCTGGTCGCTGGGCGTGGTCCTGTACGCGGCCACGGAGGGCGTGTCGCCGTTCCGCCGCAGCAACACGCCCGCGACGCTGCAGTCCGTCCTCAACGCCACGCCGGCCCCGCCCAACGCGGCCACGGGACCGCTCGCCGAGGCGATCAACGGCCTCCTCGACAAGGACCCGAACCGCCGCCCGGACGCCGCGCGGGTACGTGCCCTCCTGGAGCAGGCCGCACGACCGCCGCGGCCCGAGCCCACGCGGGTCGTGCAGATGACGGCCCCCGGCGGCAGGGCGGTCCGCTTCGGCCGGAAGAGCTGGATCGGCCTCGCCGCCGTGGTCGTCGCGGCGGCGGTGGCGGCGTACCTGGTGGTCGCGGATCCGTTCGCCGGACCGCTGCCGGACGGCTGGAGGAAGGCCGACGTGAAGGCGCTCGGCGCCACGCTGGCGGTGCCGGAGGGCTACGAGAAGACCGTGCCCAAGTCCGACGCGCCCGCGGACGAGCACTGGGTGCAGTTCACCGACCCGAGCGGCACCCTCTGGGTCAGTCTGTCGCTGGACAAGAAGGCCGAGGACACCTCGGGCGAGATCGCCGGGACCGCGTCGGCGGAGATGTACGAGGACGACGCCGCCTACAAGCAGAGCGGTGCGTACGGGCTCGGCATGGACTCCGATCCCGCGCCCAGGAGCGATCCCAACGACGTCAAGTACAAGGACCGCAAGGCCGCGAAGAACACCGTCGTCTACTCCAGCACGGACACCGCGAATCCGCGTCCGCGTGAGATGCAGGTCCTGTACTACAGGACGACGTCGGGCGACATGTACAAGCTCATGGTCGGTTACCCGGGCAAGGGGGACTTCACCGAGCGCGGGCGTGCTGTCGCGCGGACGGCGATCGCGAACCTGGACATCGACAGGTTGTGAACCTGTGGGCCTCGGTAGCGGCATACTGCTGCCTCGGGTTCGTTGTTCGTCGGGTGCGGCCCGGTGGGTGCTGCCCGCGCAGTTCCCCGTGCCCCTGAAGACAACGGCGACGCGGGGAACGGTGTGACGGAGAGGGGCGGCAGGCGTGGGCCTGGATTTTGACGGGCGGGCGCACGCCCGACAGCGCTGGGCGGCGCGCACCGCCCTCGGCACCGCCGGCCTGGCGGTCCTGCTACCGCTCGGGTACGGCGGAGTGACGAGCCTCCTGCTCGTGGCGGTAGGCGTGTTCGGCACGGCGGTCACCGTCGCCGCCCTGTGGTGGGTGCTGACCCTCCGCGGACCGGCCCGCGCGGCAGCCGTCGCGCTGGCCGTCACGACGCCCGCCGCCGTCGTCTGGTTCTTCGCCGCGGAGAACCTGCTCTGGGTCGTCACCGTGTCCCTGACCCTGTGGGGATTCGCCGTCTGGGCCGGGAAGTTCGCGCTCAGCAGCACCAGATCGCACACGGTCAGCGTGCCGGAGCACCGGACCCCCGCCCCCACCAGCCCCTTCCTCATCATGAACCCGCGGTCAGGGGGCGGGAAGGTCGAGCGGTTCGGGCTGAAGGAGAAGGCCGAGAAGCTCGGAGCCCGGGTCCACCTCCTCGACCCCGACCGGCAGGAGGACGTGACCGAACTCGCCCGGCGTGCCGTGGCGGAGGGCGCCGATCTGCTCGGTGTCGCGGGCGGGGACGGTACGCAGGCACTGGTCGCCGCCGTGGCCGCGGAGCACGGGATGCCGTTCCTCGTCGTCTGCGCCGGAACCCGCAACCACTTCGCCATGGACCTGGGGCTCGACCGGAACGATCCGGCGGCGAGCCTCGACGCCCTCACCGACGACGGCGTCGAACTCCACGTCGACCTCGGCTTCGCCGACACGTACCCCTTCGTCAACAACGCCTCGTTCGGGGCGTACGCGGTGGTCGTGCAGAGCCCCGCCTACCGGGACGACAAGGTCCGTACGACGCTGGAGCTGCTGCCCGAACTGCTCACGCACCAGCGCGGGCCGCGGCTGACCGCCCGCGTGGAGGAGACGGACGGGGCCGCCCGGCCGGCGGCGGGGGGCGCCACCGCGGCCACCGTCGTCGACGCGCCCCAGGCCCTCCTGGTGAGCAACAACCCCTACCGCATGGACGATCCGGCGGGGCTCGGCTACCGCGAGCGGCTGGAGTCCGGGGTGCTGGGTGTCCTCGGCATCAGGGTCGAGAACGCCGCCGAGGCCGCCGGACTGCTGCTGGGCAGGCACTCCACCGGGCTCACGGTGCTGACGGCCCGCGAGGTCGTCGTGGACGCCGACCGCCCCGAGATCGAGGTCGGCGTGGACGGCGAGGCGCTCATGCTGCCCACGCCGGTACGGTGCCGGATCGAGCCCGGTGCCCTGCGCGTGCGCGTCCCCGGGAACCGGCCGGGTGTACCGGCGACCAAGCCGCCCCTGGACTGGCGCCGGCTGCGCAAACTCGCGGCGGCCGTCGGGCGTACGGCCCTTCCCAGGCACCGTGCCCTGCCCCGGGAGGAGCCCGTGCCCGCGAACCGGACACCTCCCACCGCCTGACCCGCTGTGTACACGGCCCGAACATCGACAAGCTCCGCCCCCGCACGGTACTGATGGTGCATGAGCGATGACGGGGGGCGCCTGGTCGGCGGTCGTTACCGGCTGACCGAGCGCATCGGCTCGGGCGGCATGGGCACCGTGTGGCGGGCCACGGACGAACTCGTGGGACGGGACGTCGCGGTCAAGGAGCCCCGGCTGCCCGGCGATCCGCGGGACGCGGCCCACCAGCGCGCGTACCACCGGCTGCAGCGCGAGGCGCGGGCCGCCGCGCGCGTCGACCACCCCGGCGCCGTTGCCATCCATGACGTGGTCGTGGAGGACGGACTGCCCTGGATCGTCATGGAGTTGATCCGCGGCGAGTCCCTCCACGAGGTGCTGCAGCGCGGCGCGCTCCCGCCCACCGAGTCGGCGCGGATCGGGCTGTCCGTGGTGGGCGCCCTGAAGGCCGCGCACGCCAAGGGCATCGTGCACCGCGATGTGAAGCCCGCGAACATCCTGCTCGGGCAGCACGGCCGCGTCGTGCTCACCGACTTCGGCATCGCGCACATCCAGGGCGAGGAATCCCTCACCATGAGCGGGGAGTTCGTGGGCTCCCTCGAATTCATCGCGCCGGAGCGGATGTCCGGCCGGGGCGCGGGCCCGGCCGCCGACATGTGGTCCCTGGGCGTCTGCCTGTACGCGGCGGTCGAGGGCTGGTCCCCGTTCCGGCGTACGACGCTGGAGTCCACCCTCGCCGCGATCCTGTCCGCCGAGCCGCCGGAGCCCGAGCACGCGGGACCGCTCGGGCCGCTGATCGTCCGGCTCCTGGCGAAGGACCCGGACGAGCGGCCGGACGCCGACGAGGTCGCCGCCTCGCTGGAGGCGGTGGCGGAGGGCTGGCCGGCCCCGAGGGGCGACCTGACGACCCCGCAGGACGCGTCCCAGTTACGTGAGTTCGCGGACGACTCGGGAACGGTCAGATTCGGCCGCACACCATCAGCGCCGGCGAAGCCATCAACGGCGGCAGAGCCGGTTGCGCCGGCGGGGCTGGCGGGGCTGGCGGGGCTGGCGGGGCTGGCGGGACCGGCTGAGTCGGCGGGACCGGCAGGACCGGCTGAGTCGGCAGAACCGGCAGAACCGGCTGAGTCGGCGGGACCGGCTGAGTCGGCGGGACCGGCTGAGTCGGCAGGACCGGCAGGACCGGCAGGACCGGCAGGACCCGTAGAACAGACAGGCCCGGACCCGGATCCCGGCCCGGACCCGGATTCCGACCCGGGGTCCGGCCAAGGCCCGGGGTCGGGTCGGGGCCCCCTTCCCGCGCCCGCGGCGGACCGCACCCGCGCCGATGTCGTACTCCCGAAGCCGACGAGGCGGCGCCGGGCTCCCCGGCTCGTCGGCGGCGCCCTCGTCGGTGCCCTGCTGCTCGCGGGCGGCGTCTGGCTCGGGACCTCGCTCACCGGTGACGACAGCCGGGCCGCGGGGGACAGGACCCCGGTGAACTCGTCCGTGACCTCTCCCGAGACCGCGACCGCGTCCAGAGCCACCGAGGTGTGGACCGCCCGCCCGGAGAACGACCTGAAGGCGGTCCTCCACCTCCCCCGGCAGTTCGTGCGCTTCCACGAGCAGGGCGGCGCCGACGACCAGCCGCGGATGGCGATCTTCGACAACGACGAGGTCGTCCAGGTCCGGCTCACCCTGTGGGACAGGGCGCCGAGCTCGCCGATGGCCCGGGCCCGGCACCAGGGCGAGACGTGGGCGGGGTACGGGGAGTCGAGGACGCAGTACACGCCGACGTCCTTCCACGGGTACGAGGCCGTGCTCGCCGACACCACCTACGACACCGAGGGCGATCTGACCCGTGTCATGGAGCTGATGATCCTCACCGACGACAGCCGTCTGTACGAGCTGCGGGTGGACATGCCCAAGGGGACGGCGGACGAGAAGAGGGGCACCGCGGTGTTCAAGGGGGCGCGCGAACGTCTTGAGATCGAGCCGTGAGTTCCGCGCGGATTCTCGCCCGGGCTCCGACCGCCTCTGATCGTTGCCGGACAACCCGCTGATCAGGCCATTTACTGCCAGTGATCACTGGCGCCTTGTGTGTACTCGGTGAAACCCTGTTACCGACGGGTACCCAAAGAGCCCGGGCAGGCATACTCTGCGGCTCATGACGGACTCGCAGGCCCCGGCACAGGCCCCGGAAAAGACCGGTACCAACCCACTCGCACCCGCCCCCGCGGGCGCTCGCACGGCCGCTGACGTGGTCACGCCGGAGCTGATCGCTCAGCTCACCCGTGGCGTGGTCGGCTCGGGCCGTACCGCCAACCACACGCCGTTCACCGGCGAGAAGCTGGCCGACCTGCCCGAGTCCACCCCGCAGGACGTGGAAGTGGCCTACGAGCGGGCCCGCGCCGCCCAGTTCCTCTGGGGCCAGATCCCGGTCAAGGAACGCGCCGCCGTCCTCCTGCGCTTCCACGACCTGGTGCTGGCCCGCCAGGCCGAGGTGCTGGACCTCATCCAGCTGGAGACCGGCAAGGCCCGTCTGCACGCCCACGAGGAGGTCCAGGCGGTCGCCGTCGCGGCCCGCCACTACGGCCGCCGGGCCCCCTTCTACCTGCGCCCCAAGCGGCACGCGGGCGCCATGCCGACCCTCACCAAGGTGACCGAGCTGCGCCACCCGCGAGGCGTCGTCGGCCAGATCGCCCCCTGGAACTACCCCCTCGAACTCTCCGTCGGCGACGCGCTGCCCGCCTTCGTCGCGGGCAACGCCGTCGTGATGAAGCCCGACACCGAGACCTGCCTGACCGCGCTGTGGGCCCGTGACCTGCTGATCGAGGCGGGCCTGCCGGCCGACGTCTTCCAGGTCGTCCTCGGCGAGGGCCCGGTCATCGGCCCGGAGGTCGTCAAGCACGCCGACTACGTCTCCTTCACCGGCTCCACCCGGACCGGCCGCGAGGTCGCCCAGGGCGCGGCGGCCCGGCTGGTCGGCGTCTCCCTCGAACTCGGCGGCAAGAACGCCATGCTGGTCCTTGAGGACGCCGACATCGACCGGGCGGCGGCCGGCGCGGTCCGCGCCTGCTTCTCGTCGGCCGGACAGCTGTGCATCAGCATCGAGCGGCTGTACGTCCACGAGTCGATCGCGGACACGTTCCTGGAGCGGTTCGCCGCACGCACCAGGGCGATGCGTCTCGGCACGTCCCTCGCGTACGGCGCCGAGATGGGCTCGCTGGTCGGCGAACGCCAGCTGGAGACCGTGACCCGGCATGTCGAGGAGGCCGTCGCCAAGGGCGCGACCGTCGTCGCCGGCGGGGTCGCGCGCCCGGACATCGGCCCGTACTTCTTCGAGCCGACCATCCTCGACGGCGTCGAGTCGCCGATGGCGGTCTGCGGCGAGGAGACCTTCGGTCCGGTCGTCTCGATCTACCGGTTCAAGGACGAGGACGAGGTGATCGCCTCCGCCAACGCGACGGCGTACGGCCTCAACTCCTCGGTCTGGACGAAGGACGGCCGCCGCGGCGCGAAGGTCGCCGCCCGGCTGCGCACCGGAACGGTCAACATCAACGAGGGCTACGGGCCCGCGTACGGCAGCGTCCAGTCGCCGATGGGCGGCATGAAGGACTCCGGCCTCGGCCGCCGCCACGGCTCCGAGGGCATCCTCAAGTACACGGAGGCCCAGACGGTCGCCCAGCAGCGCCTGCTGCCGATGGCCCCGTCCCTGGGCATGGACGACGAGAAGTACGCCCAGTTCATGAGCCGCAGCCTGCGCCTCATGAAGGCACTCCGGTTCAGGTAAGCGCCCCGTTCAGGTAAGCGCCCGTTCAGGGACGCGGGGCGCCATCGACATACGGCTCCGCCGCGTGGGCGCGAGCAACCACACACAACCCGCACGGACACTCAACGAGGAGCCCACGTGCCGCAGGAAAACTACGACTACGACGTGATCGTCGTGGGCTCCGGCTTCGGCGGATCCGTCACCGCCCTCCGCCTCACGGAGAAGGGCTACCGCGTGGGCGTCCTGGAAGCCGGCCGCCGCTTCACCCGAGCCACGCTCCCCAAGAACTCCTGGGACCTGAAGAACTACCTCTGGGCGCCGAAGCTCGGCATGTACGGCCTCCAGCGCATCCACCTCCTCGGCAACGTCATGGTGCTCGCGGGCGCGGGCGTGGGCGGCGGTTCCCTCAACTACGCCAACACCCTCTACGTACCGCCGAAGCCGTTCTTCGAGGACCCGCAGTGGAAGGACATCACCGACTGGCAGGAGGAGTTGAAGCCGTACTACGACCAGGCGCAGCGCATGCTCGGCGTACGGCTCAACCCGACCATGACCCCCTCCGACGTCCACCTCAAGGCGGCGGCGCAGCGGATGGGCGTGGGCGACACCTTCCACATGGCGCCGGTCGGGGTCTTCTTCGGTGACGGCGAGGACGCCGACGGGAGTACGAAGGCGCGGCCGGGCGAGACGGTCGACGACCCGTACTTCGGGGGCGCGGGCCCGGCCCGCAGCGCGTGCGCCGAGTGCGGCGAGTGCATGACGGGCTGCCGGCACGGCGCGAAGAACACCCTCAACGAGAACTACCTGTACCTCGCCGAGAAGGCGGGCGCGGTCGTCCACCCGCTGACGACCGTCGTGTCCGTCACGGACGACTCGCAGGGCGGATACGCGGTCTCGACGCTCCCCACGGACCGCAGGGGCAAGGGCGCCAGGCGCGAGGGGCGGGTCTTCAAGGCCCGCCGGGTCGTCCTCGCGGCCGGCACGTACGGTACGCAGACCCTGCTGCACCGGATGAAGGACGGCGGCCAGCTCCCGTACCTGTCGAAGCGGCTGGGGGAGCTGACCCGTACGAACTCCGAGGCGCTGGTGGGCGCGCAGACCAGCGACCGCCGCTACCGCAAGGCCACCGGCGAGGCGAAGGTCGACTTCACGCGCGGGGTCGCCATCACGTCCTCGATCCACCCGGACGCCAACACGCACATCGAGCCCGTCCGCTACGGCAAGGGCTCCAACTCGATGGGCAGCCTGTCGATCCTGCAAGTCCCGTACACGGAGGGCTCGTCGAGGGCGCTCGGCTGGCTGGTCAACGCGGTGAAGCACCCCACCCTCATGGCCCGCTCGATATCCAACCGCCGCTGGTCGGAGCGGACCATCATCGGCCTGGTGATGCAGTCCCTCGACAACTCCCTGACCACGTACCTGAAGCCGAAGGGCGCGGGCAAGGGCCTGCTGACGGCACGCCAGGGCCACGGGGCCCCCAACCCCAAGCAGATCAGGGCCGCCTCGGAGGGCGCCTCCGCGATCGCCGCCGAGATCAACGGCTTCGCGGGCTCGAACGTCGGTGAACTGATGGGCACCCCGCTGACCGCGCACTTCCTGGGCGGCTGCCCGATCGGCGCCTCCGCCGAGGAGGGCGTCATCGACCCGTACCACCGGCTGTACGGGCACCCGGGCATCTCCGTCGTCGACGGCGCCGCGGTCTCGGCGAACCTGGGCGTGAACCCGTCGCTGACCATCACCGCACAGGCGGAGCGCGCGATGTCGTTCTGGCCCAACAAGGGGGAGGCGGACCCGCGTCCGGCGCCCGGTGCCGCGTACGAGCGCCTGAAGGCGGTCGAGCCGCTCGCGCCCGCGGTCCCGGCGGACGCCTTCGGGGCCCTGAAACTGCCGTTCCTCGGCATGCCGGCGATGCCACCGAAGAAGTAGCCCTACGGGAGAAGCAGCGCTACGGGAGAAGCAGCCCTACGGGAGAAGCAGCCCTACGGGAGAAGCAGCCCTACGGGCGAACCCGGGAAGGACGAAGGACCTGCGCCCCCCTCCGAGCGCAGGTCCTTACGTCTGTGGTGCGTACAGCAAGCCGGAGCGGCGACTACGCGTCGGAGCCGGCCTTGCGACGCCGGGCGACGACGATCGCGCCCGCGCCGGCGACCAGCGCGACCCCACCCACGAGACCGATGGTCGGCAGCGCGGAGCTGGACCCCGTCTCGGCGAGGTTGCCGGTGACCTGCGGCGTGTTGGTCTTGTCCGGCTTCTGGTCGCTGACCGGCGCCTTGCCGCCTTCCTGCGGCTCGGTGTTGTCCGTGTCCGTACCCGCGGCGACGATCTGGAACTTGTACGCGACCTCACCGAAGCCGGTGCACTCCGCGTCGTCGTCACCGTAGATCGTCGCGCCGAGCGAGAAGCCCGCGCCGACCGGGGCGGTGGACTTCACGTTGATACGCAGCGGGACGTGAACCTCGTAGTCGGGCTTGAGCTCGTCGGTGTAACCGACGAAACCGACCGCGTACCCCTCCTCGTCGAGGTTCTCCCAGACCTTGGCGTCCGGGTTCCAGGCCTGGAGCTGCACCTGCTTGCTCTTGAACAGGTCCGTGCCGTCCACGTCGGACGAGGCGCCCGCGAGGAAGTCGAGGTCCTGGAGCGTGGAGTCCGAGGAGTTCAGGACGTTCAGCGAGAACTTGTGCCAGCCGCTGCCCACGGCGATCTTGCCGGGCAGACCGGTGATGCTGACGTCGACCTTGGTGTCCTCGCACACGGACGGCTCGGGGTCCGGGGTCTCCGACTCCGTCGGCGGAGTGGTGCTCGGCGCCGGGCTGGTGGCCGGCGGGGTCGAGGTCGGCGTACCCGCGGGGGTCGTCGAGGTCGGCGGCGTCGTCGTGGGCGTCGCGGCGGGCGTCGTCGTGCCGGCGGTCTCGGTCTCGGTCCCGGTCGGGCCCGGCGTCAGGGTCGCGGTCTCGGTGCCGGTGGGCGTGGGGTCGGTCGCGAAAGCGGCCGGGGCCGACAACAGCGCGAGCGGGGCTATGACAGCCGTCGTGGCCGCAGCGGCCATGACACGGCGAAGCTTCATGAAGACCTCGGAAAGTCCGGTGTACCGCGAAGGTCACGGCACGAGATTCGGGAGGCCTCCGCGTGGCGGTCGCGGGTATGGCCGTTGGTTGCGTGAGTGAGACCTGTGACTCCTGTGAAGGGTTGTCCTCGAACTCACAGAATTCTTATGTGGGCTGGGTCACACGCGGGCCCGACTTGTGAACTCCCGTACCCACGCCTTAGAACTGACCCTCGGTCGACTGTTCGAGCACGTCGACCCGTACGTCGGCCATGGGGGAGAGGCGCGAGCGCTGTGAGTGAGAAGCCGTCCGGGCCGTCCGGACAATCCGGGGAACCCGACGGGTCCGGGGAGTCCATACCGGACGACGTGTGGGACCGGTTCGTCCAGGACAGCGAGCGGGACATCCGGCTCTCGGAGGCGCCCAAGGAGCCGTCCGCGCGCGCCCGCATGGTGACCGAGCGGCTGCGCCGGCAGGAGGCCCGCGGTGAACTGCCCCCGGCCTGGCGCGCGGATCCCGTCGGCCCGCGGGCGAAGGGGCGCGGAGCCCGGCGCCGCAAGGTGTGGACGGCCATTGGTGTCCCGCTCGCCCTCGCGGTGGCCGTGGTGGCCATGAAGCCGTCCCTGCTGCCGGGCGACCCCTTCGGCACGGACGCGAACGCGGACACCGGCTCGCGGAGCGCGTCCCCCCTGCCCGTGGAGACCGCGCCCGAGACCGCGGCGCCGGGAGCCGCGCCGGGAACGCCCACCCTGGACGAGCCCTTCGCCGGCTCCCCGGCCGCGCGGTACGCCGACGGCGCCGCCGGGATCGTACTGCCGGAGGCGAAGGCGGTCGGGGTGTTCTCGAAGGCGCAGGTCGAGGCGGCCCTGGAGCAGAGCAAGGTCCTGCTCGTCGACGCGAACATCAACGGCCGGACGCTGCTCGGAGGCACCCCCGAGACCGTCCTCGGCAAGGTGCTCGACCCCAAGCAGCCCGAACTGGTCGACGAGCTGAGGTCCAGTCTGCGCAAGCCGGGCAAGGGCCACGACCCCCTGCGTTTCTTCAGCCGCTTCGACCGGGACGAGGTACGGCTCGTCGGTGACGTGGTCAAGACCCGTGGCCGTACGACGTTCGAGGCGGGCGCGGCCGGGGCGCTGGACATCCACGTCGACTACACCTTCGTGTACGCGCTGGCCCCGGCCGACCCGGACTCCACCGAGGTGGCCCGCACCATCGTCCGCCGCGTCATCGACCTGCGGCTCCTCGACCCCGCGAAGTACGAGGCCACGCCGGGCAGGCTCGCGGTCACCCGGTACGACGACGACATCGCCAACTCCGCCTGCGACGTCCACGACGGTTTCCTGCACCCGCGGCTGGCCTCCGTCGGACCGACGGGCGCGCCTCCGAGCGGGCCCGCGGTCGACCCGTACGACCGCAGCCGGGACATCGGAGACGACTCCGGTGACGCCGGGGACTCCACTGACTCCGGCAGCTCCGGTGACTCCGGTGCGGAGCCGTGTGGGACGGTGTCGCGGACATGATGACAAGCATGAGGACGAGGTTCTCGCGCCCTCTGGTGGCCGCCGCGGCCGTCGCGGCCCTCGGCTGCGTCGCGGCGTGCGGCGCAGGAGGAGACGCTGACGCCGGTCAGAACGGGAAGTCGGCGCGGTCGAAGGCGGGTGGGCGGACGGACGACGGGGAGATGGCGAAGACCCCCGCCGAGGGAAGCCAGGACGCCGAGGACCCGCAGGACCCTGGGGGTACGGGGGACACGCAGGACACCCGGGACTCGCAGGACACCGGGGGTCCGCAGGGCTCCTCGGGTGGCGCGCCGAAGAGTGCCGGGCCCCTGACCAAGGCGCAGTTGAAGAAGGCCGCGCTCGCGACGGACGACGTCAAGGGCTTCGAGGTCAAGGAGTCGGAAGGCGCGGACCTCCTGGGCCAGACCGTCCCGGCGACCCCGTCGAAGTGCCAGCCCATCGCCGACATGTTCCTGTTCTCCACCGACCCGGCCTCGCGGGCGGGAGTCAGCCGCGGTGCCGTGTCGAAGGACGAGACGAACGCCTCGGTGATCACGTTCGCCCTCCTCGCCTACAAGTCAGGCGAGGCGGACGAGGTGATCGACGGCCTGCGTTCGGCGACCACGGGCTGCACCGCGTACCGGCACGCCGACTACGACTACAAGAACGTCAAGGCGGCGGCCGACCCCGGGCTCGGTGACGAGTCCGTCGCGTTCAGGCTGGTCGCCTCGATCGAGGGGGCGCAGGTGCCCGCCGCGTACACGGTCGTCCGCGACGGTACGACGCTGGTGGCGTTCAGTTCGATGAACATGCTGGACGCGGACGACATCGAGGTCCCGGCCAAGCTGGTCAAGGCGCAGCTGGCCAAACTGGCCAAACTGGCGAAACTGGCGAAGACGACCGGCTAGCCGGCCAGGACAGGCGAAGGGCCCCACGGGACGATCCGCGGGGCCCTTCGTGGTCAGCACCGACGTCAGGGCAGCGCCGGTGCCTGAGGAGGCGGCGCCGGGGGGTAGCGCCGCTTTTCGGCTTGTCCGCCGGTCTGCGCCCGGCGCACTCGGGGAGTGCGCGTGGTCTCGACCAATGACGGTAGGGCGGTGCAATACGGCTGTCGTTCGAGGACTCGGGGTGTTCTAGGCATCGTGCTCGATGGGCCGCGGCCTCCGCAACCGTTTCGACCGCCCTTGCACAGATTCCGCCGGTCGGCTCCGGGCGTCCCCGGAGCCGACCTCTCTTGGGTGACCGGGCTGCTGTCCCCTGCCGTCCGGTCACTTCTCTGGAACGAGGTCCCACGGCGCACTTGCGTACGCCTCCCGTTCCAGCGGAGCCACGCGTGGTTCTTCGGGCCCGCCCCTGGCTGGCACGGACATCGGGAGAACGAAGCCCGTCGGGGGACGGTCACGCGCCGTACGGGTGAGAGGGCATGCGTACGTGCGTGCACCGGACGTCCGTCGTACGCGCCTGTCGTACGGGATGCGCGGACGCGTACGAGGCCTTCAGCCGGCGCTCCTCCGGCATCCTCAGACGCGGCCGCGGCACAGCTCCAGCAGGGTCATCGCGAGGGCGGTGCCCGGCTTGCCCAGGGCCTCCCTGTAGTGGCCGAGCACCTCCATCTCGCGCGACAGGTTCACCCGGCGGCCACCGGAGGTGATCCGGGCCTCCTGGATGACCGCGGAGACGGCCATGCGTTCCTGGACCAGGCCGATGATGCGGTCGTCGAGGGTGTCGATGCGTTCGCGGGCGCCGGTGATGACGTCGGCGGCCTCCTCGGTGCGGGCGCCGGTCTTGTCCGTGGCGGTGGCTGTGCTCATTTCGGGGGCTCCTCTTGGGGTGGGGTGCCCCGGAGCGGCAAGGTCCGGAAAACGCCAGGCGCCCCGGGCCTTGTCGGCCCGGGGCGCCTGGGAAGTCGCTTGTCAGTTGCTCAAGCAGCACGACCATGGCAGCCGGGGGGCCGGGTGCCATAGGTAAAGACGGAGGTCTGGTGCGTGAGCATGGAAGCAGTATGCCCGCGCACGCGGCAGGGACCAACCCGGTTCGCATCCTGAGACACCCTTTTCCTCGCCCCCGCCGCCCCTTCCCGTTCCCGTCCCTGTCATGGGGGCTGCGCCCCCTCGCCCCCGCAATCGCGCTGCGCGCTCGTCCTCAAACGCCGGACGGGCTGAAGATTTCGCCGACGGTCCGCGAATCTTTCAGCCCGTCCGGCGTTTGAGGACCGGGGGTTCGGGGGCGGAGCCCCTGAGTCAGTGACGGGAACGGGTAGGGGCGGCGGCGGCGAGAGAAGGGCGTGGCCCCCCGCTCCCCGGGACCCCCGTTAGAATCAAACGCACAGCCCCGCAAAACCGCCGGAAGGCAAACCGTGCCAGAAGCGTCCCCCGCCGCCACCCCCGACACCGTCCTGGTCGTCGACTTCGGCGCGCAGTACGCCCAGCTCATCGCCCGCCGAGTCCGTGAGGCCCGGGTCTACAGCGAGATCGTCCCGAGCACCATGCCGGTCGACGAGATGCTCGCCAAGAACCCCGCGGCGATCATCCTCTCCGGCGGCCCCTCGTCGGTGTACGCGGAAGGCGCCCCCCGCCTCGACGGCGCACTCTTCGAAGCCGGCGTCCCCGTCTTCGGCATGTGCTACGGCTTCCAGCTGATGGCGACCACCCTCGGCGGCACGGTCGACAACACGGGCGCCCGCGAGTACGGCCGTACGCCGCTGCACGTCAGCAAGTCCGGCTCGACGCTCTTCGAGGGCACCCCGGACGAGCAGTCGGTGTGGATGTCGCACGGCGACGCCTGCTCCGCCGCCCCCGAGGGCTTCACCGTCACCGGCTCCACGGACGTCGTCCCGGTCGCGGCCTTCGAGAACGACGAGAAGAAGCTGTACGGGGTCCAGTACCACCCCGAGGTCATGCACTCCACGCACGGCCAGCAGGTGCTCGAACACTTCCTCTACCGGGGTGCGGGCCTGAGCCCGGACTGGACCACGGGCAACGTCATCGAGGAGCAGGTCGCGCTGATCCGCGAGCAGGTCGGCGACAAGCGCGCCATCTGCGGCCTCTCCGGCGGCGTGGACTCCGCGGTCGCCGCGGCCCTCGTACAGAAGGCCATCGGCACCCAGCTGACCTGCGTGTACGTCGACCACGGTCTGATGCGCAAGGGCGAGACCGAGCAGGTCGAGAAGGACTTCGTCGCGGCGACCGGCGTACAGCTGAAGGTCGTGGACGCGGAGGAGCGCTTCCTCACCGCGCTCAAGGGCGTCTCGGACCCCGAGGAGAAGCGGAAGATCATCGGCCGCGAGTTCATCCGGGTCTTCGAGCAGGCCCAGGCGGAGATCATCGCGGACGAGGGCCCGGAGGTGGCCTTCCTGGTCCAGGGCACGCTCTACCCCGACGTGGTCGAGTCCGGTGGCGGTACGGGCACCGCCAACATCAAGTCCCACCACAACGTGGGCGGACTCCCCGAGGACCTTGAGTTCCAGCTGATCGAACCGCTGCGCCAGCTCTTCAAGGACGAGGTCCGGATGGTCGGCCAGGAGCTCGGCCTGCCGGACGAGATCGTCCAGCGCCAGCCGTTCCCCGGCCCCGGTCTCGGTATCCGGATCGTCGGCGAGGTCAACAAGGAGCGGCTCGACCTGCTCCGCGAGGCCGACGCCATCGCCCGCGAGGAGCTGACGGCCGCCGGTCTCGACCGCGACATCTGGCAGTGCCCGGTCGTGCTGCTCGCCGACGTCCGCTCCGTCGGGGTCCAGGGCGACGGTCGCACGTACGGCCACCCGATCGTGCTGCGACCCGTGTCCTCCGAGGACGCGATGACCGCCGACTGGTCGCGGCTGCCGTACGACGTCCTCGCGAAGATCTCGACGCGCATCACGAACGAGGTCGCGGACGTCAACCGGGTCGTCCTCGACGTGACGTCGAAGCCGCCGGGCACCATCGAGTGGGAGTAATCCCCCGGGTGGCCCGGTAGCGCCTGGGCTCAGGTCCGTCTGAGCGTGCGCACCGGCACTCCGGGCTGCCAGATCTGGACGACCAGATACGTGTCGTCCTCGACGTAGGTCCGTACGACCTCCGTCAGTTCGGTGCGGAAGAGGTGGAACGGCTCCGGCGGTTTCACCTCTTCGCTGTACCCGGCCTTCTCCTCCGGGTCCTGCACCTCGACCGCCCGGCCCGCGATCCGCACGTCGCCGCCGGCCATCTCCGTGCCCGGCCCAGGGTTCGCCTGCAGGGCGAAACGCGGATCCCGGCGCAGGTCCAGCGCCTTGAGGGAGTCCGGCATCATGCCGAGCCACAGCTCCCCGTTCAGGAAACGGACCTCAAGACCGGAAGTGCGGGGCGACCCGTCCTTGCGGAGGGTCGCCACGACGTGGTGCGTGAAGGCCGCGAACCGTTCCTCGACGATCCTCGCGAGATCCTGCTCCGCGGCGGTGAAGGCGGCCCAGTTCGACGTCGTCCGAGTCATATGGGTCCTCCGTGTCATGCGAGTCATCCGAGCCATGCGAGTCATACGACGAGTGTGGCGCCGATACCCGACATCTAGTGGCGTCTTTTCGGCAGCGAGGCGCGCAGGTTGGTCCTGCGGGAGTTGCGGTCCGCCGACCGCAGACGGCGGGCCAGCCGGTCCTTCCGCACCACCTCCAGGCGCAGGAGGAGCGCGAACACGGCGGCCATCATGACGCCCGCGGCGAGCGAGGCCGTCCAGCCCGCGGGTATCAGCAGCAGCGCCATGAAGGACGCGCTGGCGGTCATGAACACGGCCTTGTGGCGCCAGTCGAGGTCGTCGTCCAGGGCGTCGAACTCGATACGGGCCTTCAGCAGACTCACCGTCGGCGCCACGTCCGGCAGGGGTCTCAGCGTGCCGGGACGCATACCGGGGGCTCGGCCCGCGGCCAGCCGGCCGAGCGCCGCCGTACTGCGCTCACGGGCCTCGGGCCGGCGGTCGCGCACCAGCCGGACCTGGAGTGTCTGGCCGACCCGGCTCGTCCGCTCGTACCGGAAGCCGTACTGCACGGCGATGTAGGTGAGTGCGGCGAGGCGGCGTGGGGATCCGCCCCGGTCGTCCAGGACGACCACGTCACGCGTGGCGACCTGTCGGAGCATGTCCGTGATGAGCCGCTCGGCTCTCGTGGGCCGCGTGGTCCTAATGCTCCGCGTGGTCCTCTTGGTTCTCTTGGCTCTCTCGATGTTCCTCATGTTCTTCATGGGCGGGACGGTGATGCGGTCGCGGCGCGCGGTCCGCACAGCGTGTGGGGAAGGCTGTGCACGGGGGGTCCCTCCAGGGAGCGTCGGGGCGGGCGCCCGACGGGTGTGATGGCTCCGGTCAGGCAGACCAGCGATCTCGTACAACGGTTGTGCACTCTCTTCTTCGACATCTCTGTTCTCCCGCGCTGACCGCCGGTAACTTCCCGCCCGTAAACACGTACGGAGTCCGCCCCTCAGGGCTGGAGGACATATGCACGGGCCGACACCGCCCCTGCCCCTTCCCACCGACAGACTGCGGTTCGCGATGCCGCCCATGCACGAGTCGCTCGACGACGAGCGCCGGCACCGCAAGGAACGCCTCGCGGGCGCGCTGCGGCTCTTCGGGCGGCTCGGGTTCGAGGACGGGGTCTCCGGCCACATCACCGCGCGCGACCCGGAGTACAGCGACTGCTTCTGGGTGAACCCGTTCGGAATGCCCTTCAAGCATGTCACCGTCGGCGACCTGGTGATGGCCAACGAGGACGGGCAGGTGCTGGAGGGCCGCTATCACGTGAACCAGGCCGCGTTCACCGTGCACGCCCAGGTGCACGCGGCCCGGCCCGACGTCGTCGCGGTCGCCCACTGCCATTCGGTGCACGGGCGCGCGCTGTCCGCGCTCGGCGATCTCCTCGACCCGATCACCCAGGAGAGCTGCGCGTTCTACGAGGACCACGCGCTGTACGACGCCTACTCGGGGGTCGCCGTGGACGCCGAGGAGGGGCGGCGGATCGCCTCCGCGCTCGGCTCGTACAAGGCGCTCGTGCTGCGCAACCACGGGCTGCTGACGGTGGGCGACTCGGTGGACGCGGCGGCCTGGTGGTTCCTGTCCATGGAACGGTCCTGCCAGGTGCAGCTGACCGCGCGCGCGGCGGGACGGCCGGTACTGATCGACCACAAGCAGGCGGTCGCGACACGGGAACAGGCCGGCGGGGACCTGGTGGCGTGGATCAACTACCAGCCGCTGTGGCAGGACATCAGCCGCAGCGAGCCGGACCTGCTGTCCTGACGGCACGCCGTCCCGAGATGTCTCGCCCATGAGATCCGCCCGGCCTGCCACAACGCTGGAACCGGCAGTGGAAACGGCGCTAGAAGTCGCGCAGCACGGCCGCTTTCGTCGTCGCGAACTCCTCGTCGGTGAGCACGCCGTCGCGATGCAGCTCGCCCAACTCCCGCAGCCGCCGCAGCAGTACGTCGTGAAGGTCTTCCGGAGGCGATTGGGGGGACTGAGGCGATTGGGGAGCGTGGCGCAGTTGGGGAACCTGGGGGGCTTGAGATGCCCGGGATGTCCGGGGTGCCCCGGGCGGTACGGAGTCCTCGGCGGCGGCCTGGAAGCGGGCCGGATCACCCCGTACGAGTTCGCCCCGTGCGAGTTCGCCGCGTACGGACTCGCCTCGTACGAGTTCGCCCCGACCGTGCCCGCCGGCCGTCCGGGCGGACGGGTGCGGAAGGCGTGCCATGACCGCCGTGGCGACGAGGGCCGTGAGCAGGTCACGGCGCGCGCTGCCCCACAGGTCGAGCGCGAACGGGTCCTTCTCCGGCGGCAGCTTGGAGAACACCGAGTCGTTCGTCACGAACCGCAGGAAGCCGTCCTCGTAACCGGAGTTGAGCAGCCACTCCACCTGCACCAGATCCGGCAACGCGATGATGCGCGGCCCGGTCGCGCGCTTCACCCGGTCCGAGGTGTCGCTCCAGTCGATACGGACCCTGGTGCCGTCGAAGGAGACCGTGCCGTCGCTGGAGCGGACCGAGACGGGCACGGGCGGGCCGGGCAGGAGGTACGCTCCGGCCGGTTCCTTGGGGATCTGTTCGATGAGCAGGGCGTGCCGGATCTCCTCGGCGACGTACTCGGCGACACCCGAACGGTCGATGTCCACCAACAGCCGGTACGGGTCCGCCGCGTCGGGCAGCCGGCCCCCGGTCGCCTGGAGGAGCGGGTCGGCGCCCTCGCGGAGTCTCAGCCGCAGCCTGCCGCGCTTGCGTTCGGGCTCGTAGACGACACCGGCGACCGCTTCGAGGGGCACGGCGATCTCTCCGTACGTCTGCCGGAACAGCGGCACGGAACGGTGCAGTCCCGGGGTGATCCGGACCGTGCTGCCGTCGAAGGCCCAGGTCCCGTCGCGCTGGATGATCTCGGCCATACGGAAATTCTCGCAGCCGGGTCAACACGGGGGTGGCCGGTTCACCCGCGCTGACCAGACCTGGCGGACGCGGGGGGTGTGCGGTACGGCACAATGCGCTGTCGTCACAAGGCAGTTGTGCGGCTGTGCAGGTGTGCGGTGGGCGCGTGTGCGGTGGGCGGGCGCACGGCCGATGAATATTCGACAGAGCGTACGGAAGGCGGCAACGGGCGTGGCGGTGCAGGAGACGGGACAGGGCGTGGGGCGTGACCCCGGCCGGGGTCCCGGTCGGGGCGGGCACGAGGGCGGCTGTGCCTGCGGGGACTGCCCGCACGGGGCGCGCGAGGGTCATCGGCGGGCCGTCGCCGCGTTCCTCTCCAAGCGGGACGAACTGGCGTCGGGGCAGGGGCTGCCGGCCGCGGTCGCGCACTCGGCCGGGGCCTCGCGGCAGTGGGTGTCGGACGCGCTGACCCAGTCCGCCGACCTCGTCGCCGAGCGCGGCCGGGCCGAGGGAGAGGTCTGGCTCGGTCTCGTATGGCGGCGGACGGTCGCGTCCGTATGGGGTCTTGTGGCCGTCCTGCTGCTGGTGCAGGCGCTCACCGCGATCGGCGCGGGCTGGACGTCCGCGCGCACCGCGGGGCTGCTCGCGGCGGTCGTCGTGGCCGTGGCGCTGACCGCGGCCTCGTGGTTCCACCGGGCGCGCGGCGGGGTGCTGGCGCCGGTCATCGGTGAGGACAACCGGCTCTCCACCTCCCGTGTGGTGGCCGCCGGCTGGGTGCTGTTCGTCGTCTACGCCGTGCTGGTCCTGGCCGGGCGGCTGGCCGGGGCGTCCTCGCACACCGAACGGGACTCCCTGATCGAGGGGCTCGAACTCGCCCGGGGCGCGGGCATCGTGACCGTCCTCGCCGTCGTGTGCGCGATCGCCGTCCTGGTGCGGCGGGTGGTGGGGCTGCGGGTTCTCGGACAGCGGCTGCAGAAGGTACGGGCCGACCGGCCGCGGGCCGCCGACCTGCTGACCGACGACTCCGGACGCGGCAGCTTCGCGGACACGCAGTACGCCGTGCTGGGCGCCGTCGCGCTGGTGTTCGCGGCGGTACGGCTGGCCCGGCGTCCCGAGCAGCTGCCGGACCTGCCGTGGGGACTCGCGGTCATGGTGCTGATCTCGGCCGCCACGTATGTCGCCGCGAAGTACGCCGAGGGCGGGCGGCCGGTGATCCTCTCGGTCGTGCGCTCGCGCGAGGCCGGGGACCTGGACGCGCCGATCAGGACCGGTGACGACATCGAGATCCGGGGCGCCGGGTTCGTGCCGCCCGGCGCCCAGAGCGCGGACCGGCTGTCGCGGATGGTGGTGCGGATCGGCGCGGTGCATGTGCACGTGCCGCTGGTCCCGGTACCGGGCGGCTTCAGCAACCCCTCCGACGCGGTCCTCACCGTGCCGGTACCCGCGGACGTCGAACCGGGCCGGGTGGAGGTACAGGTCGTCACCGCGGCGGGCGTGGAGACGAACCGAGTGGAGATCGACGTGACGGACTGACGCGGCTTGGGCCACTGCGGGATTCCCGCCTTTCCGGGGATCAAAGAGGACGATCGGGTGGACGTGGTGAAAATTTGTGCGTCCGCCCCTGAGCGAGGACTCGTCCCCGTACGTATTGTCTTGTTGAGGGGTGAACCGTTCGGCGGTTGAGAGGTGGCGGAGGGCTATGGCTCACGGCATGCGCATGGACACGCACTCCGGATACTCGGACGACGACGGCGGCGGCGACTGGCGGGACACCGCGACGCGGTACGCGCTGCTGCCCCTGCGCGTCTTCCTCGGCGTCACCTTCATCTACGCGGGGCTCGACAAACTCACCGACAGCGCGTTCCTGTCCGACTCGGGCGCCGGCTCCATCGGCGACATGATGCGCGCGGTCCGTGACTCGTCGGCGATCCCCGCTCTCATCGACCTCTCTCTCAAGAACCCCGTCGGCTTCGGCTACGCCATCGCCCTCGGCGAACTCGCGGTGGGCATCGGCACGCTGATCGGCCTGCTGGCCCGCCTCGCCGCGCTCGGCGGGGCACTGATCTCGCTCAGCCTCTGGCTGACGGTGAGCTGGGCCGCGGACCCGTACTACTACGGCAACGACCTCCCTTACCTGATGGCCTGGCTGCCCCTGGTACTCGCCGGAGCAGGCGTGTTCTCCCTGGACGCCACACTCCGCTCCCGCCGAAGGCGCAGGGCTGGCGCCGGCTATTAGAGGGGCGGGCTTGAGGGCACACCGATGGTTTGCAAGCGTGCAGCCCGGTTGGTCCGCAGGCCGATGAGCCTGCGGACCGACCGGCCTGTGTGCTGCTGACTGTTCGGCTGGGGCCTGCGGAGCCTGCGCCTGAGGCCGGGCCGAGCCCCAAGCCGCGCCGCCCTCAGCCCGGCGTACCCGCGCTGTCCCGCGTAGACGCAGACGCAGCCCCAGCCGCACGCGCCGCACGGCTGCGTATGCGGCGTCGTATCCCGTGGGCCGCGCTGCCTGTGAGAGCCGCCAGGCACAGGCCTGCCGTGACGAGCGGGATCACCGCGAACCACGGGGTCTCCCAGAGGCCACCCGCGTCGCCCGCGTAGATGACAGCCGTGAGGGTCAGGAAGAGACCCGCCACGAGCCGGCCGGGCTTGAACTCATGACGTCGCACGCGCCACCTCCGCCTGTCCGATACCGACTTCGAGAGTGAGGTCGAGCGTGCCGCCGTCCTTGCTCCCTTCCGCGGGCGCGAGTGTCAGGTCCTTGTGCTTGCCGGGAGCCACGTCCACGTCCTGCTTGTCGTCCCCCGGCAACTGGATGTCCCCGACGCCCACTTCGATGTTCAGCCTCACCGTCACGTCCTTCGGTACGACGACCTTGAGCTGGCCCATGCCCACCTCGGCGTTCGTCGTCACGGTCCGGCCCTTGCCGAGGTCGATCCGGCTGAGATCGAGCGTGCCGACGCCCGTGCCGAGGTCGTACTGCTCCTGTACGGCGGCCGCCGTGGCCGGTGTCCAGTCCACTCGCTCCCAGTGGGTGGTGATGTCCGCCGGCAGCGCGGCCGAGCAGGCCAGCAGCCCCGCCGTGACGATCGCGAGGAATATCGACCCCGCTCCCGTACGCCCGCGGAACGAGCTGACCGCGATGCCCAGCCCGAACACGGCGAGCGCGCAGGCCAGGCCGGTCTGCAGGCTGGCGCCGAGCGTGCGGTCCTCCCAGGTCAGATGCGTACCGAGCGCGCCGGCGACGAGGGCGAGCAGGAACACCCGGCCGCCGATCCCGCTGGGGCCGCGCGGTGTGGCGTCCCGCGTCCGTATCTCCCGGTCGGAATCGCCGCCGTGCGCGATGGTGATCGCCGCCGTGATGTCCCGGTCCCACGTGCCCTTGGGGCCCCACAGATAGCCCGTACCGCCCTCGTACGTCCCGTCCTTGACGATGGGCTCCCGCCACCAGGAAGGGAAGGCGCCCGGTACGGGTGGCGCCTGCGCCTCGGGCGGGGCGTCGGCGACGGCCTGCGCGGCTATGGGCCCGCCCCTGCCCGAGCGCACCCGGGAGCTGGGGGACGGGTCGGGGACGTCGGTACAGCGCTGGCGCGACCAGTAGCCGGCGCCCGCGAGGAGCAGCGAGAGCGTCGCGGCGAAGGTGAGCACGCTCGCGTTGTTCAGCATGGAGAGGAACACACCGCAGCCGACCAGTGCGAACAGCACGCCCGCCAGCGCCTGGCCGTCGACCCGGCCGGTGAGGAGCTTGCGCACCTCGTTCTCCTCCTCGTCGTCGTACGGGACGAAGAGCCAGGCGAAGCCGTAGAAGATGAGGCCGAGACCGCCGGTCGCGGAGAGCACCGCGAGCACGATCCGGAAGATCACCGGGTCCATGTCGCACTGCCGGCCGAGCCCCGCGCACACCCCGCCCAGCATCCGGTGCCGCTGGTCACGCCGGAACTTGCGCGGAACCTCGGGCACCACCGGGTCCTCGTGCGCACGCCTCTCCCCGGGCGCACGCGGTTCCTCACCGGCGGTGGGCGCGGTGGGCGCCGGTGCGTCCGTCCGGGCGCCCGCCGCAGGCACGGAGTCCTGCGGCCCGCTGCCCGGACCCGGGGCCGCACTCGCGCCAGGGCCGGTGCCCGGCCCTGGCCCCGGATGCGCCGCGGCGTGCTGCTGATCGCTCATACGTCCATGGTGACGGCCGCGACGGCCGGACGGCAGTCGTCACGACCCTGGCCGAACCCTGAATTCCACCCCGGCACGACCCTCAGAGCCGCACGACGCCGGTCGACGGGGCCGTGGGGTGCCGGGTGCCGGTGCCTGTGCGGCATGACGGCGGGGGCGTCCGGGCGACGCGATGCCGACGCCCGAACCCGTGACGCCGGAGCCCGCGACGACCGAGCCCGCGACGCCGGTGCCGGAGAGAGAGGACGCCGGCGTCCGAGCCGAGCGGTGCGACCTGGCTCGCGCACGTGGCACCGACGTCCAGGCCGCTAGACGCCGACGCCCGGGCGGCTCGGGCGCCGGCGTCCGAGCCGCGAGCCCTCGGTTGCCGCGCCCCCGACACCCGCCAGGCGTCGGATTCGAAGATCAGGGGAGTCTCGGGGGTCGACCCTGATGCCCGGTGGCGCCCGGCGTGTGAACATCGATGGCATGCCGGACGCCGCAGCCCTGACCATCGAGGACCCACGGCCTCCGCGCAAGCTCTACCGCAGCAGCGACGGACGCTGGCTCGGGGGCGTGGCGCGGGGGCTCGCCGGGCATCTCGGCCTGCCCGTGATCTGGGTCCGGCTGGTCTTCGCGGGCCTGTTCATGGCGGACGGCCTGGGTGCCTTGCTGTACGCGGCGTTCTGGTTCTTCGTCCCCCTCGGCGTCGGCGGCGTGGACGCCGAGAGGCCCCCCGCCCTCGCCACCGAGACCGCCCCCGACGGCCGCCGCAGGCTCGTGGCCCGCAAGCCCGACAAGGGCCAGATCGTCGCGCTGCTCGCGATGGTCGTGGTGGCCCTGATCTTCGTGGGGAACGTGGATCTGAGCGGCGGCGCCAAGGCCTACCTCTGGCCCACCGTCCTCGTCGGCGCGGGCGTGGCCCTGGTCTGGCGCCAGGCGGACAACGCCCGCCGGGCCCGCTGGATGGAGGTAGGCCGCCGCAAGCGCACGATCAGCCTGCTCCGCTCCGCGGCCGGTGTCCTGCTCGTCGCCGCGGGAGTCTCCGGGATATTCGTTCTGCAGGGCTCCGCCGCCCACCTCGGTTCGGTCCTGCAGGCCGCGCTCGCCGTCCTCGTCGGGATAGCGCTGCTGGCCGGTCCGTATCTCGTGCGCATGACCCAGGACCTCTCCGAGGAGCGCCTGATGCGTATCCGCGCCCAGGAGCGGGCCGAAGTCGCCGCGCACGTCCACGACTCGGTGCTGCACACCCTCACCCTGATACAGCGCAACGCGGAGAACGCGAGCGAGGTCCGACGCCTCGCCCGCGCCCAGGAGCGCGACCTGCGCAACTGGCTCTACAAACCGGAGGGCACCGGCAAGGACGAGGCGGACGAACCCGACACCCTCGCCGAGGCCGTCAAGCGCAGCGCCGCGGAGGTCGAGGACAAGCACGGGGTTCCCATCGAGGTCGTGGTCGTCGGCGACTGCCCGCTGGACGACCGGATCGGTGCCCAGATGCAGGCCGCGAGGGAAGCCATGGTGAACGCGGCCAAGTACGGTGGCGACGGCGGCGCGGTGCAGGTCTTCGCCGAGGTCGAGGGAAGGACCGTCTTCGTGTCGGTCCGGGACCGCGGTCCCGGATTCGACCTGGACTCGATACCCGCCGACCGCATGGGCGTCAGAGAATCGATCATCGGCCGCATGGAGCGCAACGGCGGTACGGCCAGGCTGCGCGCGGTGCCGGACGGCGGCACGGAGGTCGAGCTTGAGATGGAGAGGGCGGAGACATGAGCGACGCGAACGAACCGACCGGAGCGGCCGGAGCAGTCGGGCCGAACGCCGGCGCGGCCGGTGCGGGTGCGGCCGGCGCGGGCTCGGCGGCGGACCCGGCGGCTTCCGCGCCCGGGCGGCGGGTGCGCGTGGTGCTCGTCGACGACCACCGCATGTTCCGTACCGGAGTCCAGGCGGAGATCGGGCAGACCGAGCGGACCGGCGTCGAGGTGGTCGGCGAGGCCGCGGACGTCGACCAGGCGGTCACGGTCATCACGGCGACCCGCCCCGAGGTGGTCCTCCTCGACGTGCACCTCCCCGGCGGCGGTGGAGTCGAAGTGCTGCGCCGCTGCTCGCCGTTGATGGCCGACCCCGAGCAGCCGGTGCGGTTTCTCGCGCTGTCCGTGTCGGACGCGGCGGAGGACGTCATCGGAGTGATCCGCGGCGGCGCCCGCGGGTACGTGACGAAGACGATCACCGGCACGGATCTCGTCGACTCCGTCTTCCGTGTCCAGGACGGCGACGCGGTCTTCTCGCCCCGCCTCGCCGGCTTCGTCCTCGACGCCTTCGCCTCCACGGACGCCCCGCCGGTCGACGAGGACCTCGACCGCCTCACCCAGCGCGAGCGGGAGGTCCTGCGCCTCATCGCCCGCGGGTACGCCTACAAGGAGATCGCCAAGCAGCTCTTCATCTCCGTCAAGACGGTCGAGTCCCATGTCTCGGCGGTCCTGCGCAAGCTCCAGCTCTCCAACCGCCACGAGCTGACACGGTGGGCGACGGCACGACGCCTGGTGTAGCACCTGCCCGCCGGCCGCCGGCCGATGGTGGGCCGTTCCGGCGTGGAGGAGTTCCGCGAGCGGGTCGGCCTGGTCGCCGAGGCGGTGGGACTCGTGGTGGAGTAGCCGTGGACGTAGCCGACGGGAGGGGTAGCCGTGGGTGCGCGACGGCGCGTGGTCCCCTCACGCCACCCGCGTCGCCCCCGCGAACGGCATCTCGTCGATGGGTGCGACCCGTACCGGCGCCGACGGGTTCGGCGCGTGGACCATCTGTCCGTTGCCCACGTACAGCCCCACGTGGCTGATGCCCGAGTAGAAGAACACCAGGTCACCGGGCTGGAGTTCGGCACGGGAGACGCGTTGGCCCGTGTTGATCTGCGCGTATGTCGTGCGGGGCAGCGAGATGCCCGCGGAGCGGTACGCGGCCTGCGTCAGCCCCGAGCAGTCGAAGGCGTCGGGGCCGGTGGCGCCCCACACGTAGGGGCTGCCGAGCTTCCCGTAGGCGTACGAGACCGCTGCCGCCGCCCGGGCGTTGGGTGCGGTCGTGGAGGGGGAGCCCTGGCCGAGGCCGCGGGGGGCCTGCCCGGAACGTGAGGCGCGTGCGGTGTCCGGGTCGTCCGCGCCGATGCGGGCCCGGTCCGCGTCCGGCAGCCGCGACAGCAGTTGGCGTGCCTCGCCGAGCTTGCCGGTGACTGTCTTCTTGTGGCGTTTCAGGTCCGCCTGCCGTGCCTTGAGCGAGGTGAGTTCGATGTGCGCGGCACCGCGCAACTGCTCGATGTCGCGCAGCTGTGTGCGTACGCGGGAGACCGCCGAGGCCTGCCTGCTGCCGGCCCGCTCGGCGAACGCGGCCCCGTCCAGGTACTGATCGGGGTCCGAGGAGAGCATCAGCCCCAGCGAGGGATCGATGCCGCCGTCCCGGTACTGGGCCGTCGCCAGCGAACCGAGTGCGACGCGCTCGGAGTTGAGCCGTTCCGTCTTGCGCGCCGCCTCGTCCTGCAAGGTGCCGAGCCGGTCGGCCGCCTTCGTGGACTTCTCCTTCGCACCGTTGTACTTCTCGGTGGCGACCTCCGCCTCCTGGTACAGCTTGTCGACTTTCGCCTTCACCTGGGCGGGCGTCAGCTCGGGCGCGGCGACCCCCGTCCCGTCGAACCCGGTCGCGCTCGCCGCGCCCGCGAGGGCGATGGTGAAGGCGGTGCGGGCCGTACCGCCGCCGAACGAGCGCTGTCTGGGCTTGCGGTGCGCTGCCACGTGCGATCCACGTTCCTTCCGTACGGCCGCCGGGGCACTCGTATGTCCCGACGGTGGCCCTCAGGGGCTGATTGCACGTCCGGCGGCAGCCCGCACAGGGGGAGCGGGCCGCCGCCGGACCTCTTGGCGGTGGTGCCGACTGCCGCCCTGGCCCGGGCGGTTGTGGTGGGGAGCCGGTCACCTGGGGAAGGACGCTAAACCTCGGGATGTGCCGGTGGTAACGGCATGTACGGAAGTGGTGCCACTCGGCCATGAGCTGATCGGGTACGACCGTGATCCGGGCCCGCTGCCACCGACTTGGCGTGGTGGGGTGACCGATGGGCGCGTTGTGGGGGAGCGGGACGGGCGACGGTGCTATGGACTTTCGCCCGAAGCCCGCCTGAGGCCCGCCTGCGGCCCCGCTGAGGGCCGCAGGGAGCACGGGCGGCGGGCCGGTGGGAGGTGGCATGCGGGCGTCCGGTTAGGGTCCGGGCTCATGGACGTACTCATTCATGTCTTCGTCGCCCTGCACATCATCGGCATCGCCTCCCTGCTGGGCGGCTTCCTCACGCAGCTGAGGGCCATGGGCGACGGCACGGCCCGTTTCACCCCCGCCATGCTCCACGGCGCACTGACCATGCTGGTCACCGGCGCGGTCCTCGTCGGCCTCAACCAGGCCGACGACCAGACCGTCAACAACATCAAGATCGGCGTGAAGCTGGCACTCCTGGTCGTGATCCTCGGCCTCGTCTACGTGAAGCGGGACGACGAGAAGGTGGAGAAGGGCCTGTTCGCCCTGGTGGGCGGGCTGACCACGGTGAACATCTTCATCGCGGTGCTCTGGACCTGAGCGACCGTCCCGGAACGCGACCGTCCCGGAACGCGACCGTCCCGGAACGCGACCGTCCCGGAACGCGACCGTCCCGGAACGCGGACGGGGTACGGCACACTCGCGCCGTACCCCGTCCGGACCCGCACAGGCCGCTAGCCCGGCCGCACCACGCTGTGGATCGGCATGTAGTAGATCGACTCCTCGCGGACGTACGCACCCGGCTTCGGGGCGTGGATCATCATGCCGTCGCCGATGTAGATGCCGACGTGGCTGATGTCGTCGTAGAAGAAGACCAGGTCGCCGGGCTGGGCGTTGTCCACGGAGACCGTCGTGCCGGTCTCGACCTGGTCCCATGTGGTGCGCGGGAGGGTCACACCGGCGGCCTTCCAGGCGGCCTGGGTCAGGCCGGAGCAGTCGTACGAACCGGGGCCGCTGGCGCCCCAGACGTACGGCTTGCCGATCTGGGCGCGGGCGAAGGCGAGCGCCTTGGCCGCCTTGGTGGAGGAGGCGGAGTCCGCGCCCGGCACGCTCCCGGTGCCCGTACCGGTGCCCGTACCGGTGCCCGCGGCGGTTCCCGTGCCCTGCGTCGCCGCCTCCTGGCGCCGGCGCTCCGCGTCGGCCGCCTGCTGCCGCGCCAGCTCGTCCGCCTTGCGCCGGGCCTCTTCCTGCTTCTTCCGCTCGATCGCGGCGAGGCGGGCCTTCTCCTCGGCGGTCAGCCTGGAGAGGAGCTCGCGCGCCTCGGCGAGCTTCCGCTGGACGTCGGCCTTGGACGTCTTCAGCGTGCTCTGCGTCGTGGTGAGCGTCTCCAGGCCCTCGGATGCCTCCTGCCGCTTCTTCGACGTGGTGGCCCGCTGGGTGACGTACTCGTCGACGGCCTGCTTCTGGCGGGCGGTCAGCCGGTTCATCAGCTGGGTCTGGTCGAAGTAGTCCTGCGGGTTGTCCGCGAGGAGGAGAGAGGCCGTGTCGGGGGCGGAGGCCCCCGTGCGGTACTGCGCCGCGGCGAACGTCCCGAGCGCCTCACGCGCGCTGTTGAGCTTCTCCGTACGCTGCGCCACGTCGTCGAGGAGCGTGGCGACGCGCTTGCGCTGCTTGGTGGTCTTCTCCTTGGCGGCGTTGTACTTCTCGGTGGCCGTACCCGCCTGCTGGTAGAGGTCGTCGATCTTCTTCTGGACTTCCTCCGTGCTCGGCCTGGGCTCCGCGGCCGGCGAGGCGTCCGCCGTCTGGGAGAGCAGGGCCACCGAGGTCAGGGCGGCGGTGGCGATGGCCGGTGTCCGGATGCCCAGGGAACTGGGGGGCCGCGACTTGCGGTGTGGCGCCACGAGGGCGTCTCCTTCCGTCATCCGCCTACCGAGTTAGCTGTCGGGTTCGGGCGAGTGCTTCGGAAGGTTTGCCCTACGGTCCGTGTCCCGCGAGGGAGTTCGGACCGATTCACCCCAGGATCGGTTGGGTCCCCGGTTCCGCAGGCCACGAGGGCATGACGGATTCGGCGGAGGCCGCTCGGCCCGGCGTTGTTCGCCGGTGCGGGTCGAGCGGCCTACGCGAAAGTTAGCCAATACGTGTGGCACCTGTGAAGTTTGATGTGCGATATGCCCGATACATTTTCGTGACCTGGACCACGACTGTCGTCCGTCGACGCCAATTGGTCGCGATCTGCTCCGAGTTGTCCCTGAGGGGGGCGGCGGCGGGGCGGTCGGGGTGCGGAGTGGCGCCCCGCGCCGACGGGCCGGTTCCGGTCGGCTCGGCAGTTACCTCCGGCGGGTGGTGTGCTCGTGCGCCCTGTCTCTGCACGCTTATACGGAGGCCATCCGTGCGCGGTTCAGGCGACGGGTGAAGTTGGCCCCCTGTAGCGGTGTCGTCGCGCACCGCATCGATGCCGCGGTGGTCGCCATCTGTAGTGGCGCGCTCATCACGGGTGAGGCTCTGGCCTTGGCTCCCGGCCCGGATTCCGCCGAGTTTCCGGGGTGGCGGCGGGGTGTCAGTGGGGGCGCCTAGACTCGGAGAGCGATGAGCAGCCTCTTTGATGACAGCTTCCTGGCGGACCTCCAGCCCCCTCCGGCCCATGAGGATGAGCCCCCGCCGCCGCCCGACGACGAGGAGCCGGACCACGCTCCGGACGACCTGTTCGGCGGGCGCTTCGACGTTCCTCCGAGCAGGGACGGTTACTACCGCGGCGGCGCCCCCCGGCCGCTCGTGGACCCGGCCGCGCTCCTGGACGGGCTGAACGAGAACCAGCGCGCGGCGGTGGTCCACCACGGCTCACCCCTGCTCATCGTGGCCGGCGCCGGCTCCGGCAAGACCCGGGTGCTCACCCACCGCATCGCGCACCTCCTCGGCGAGCGCAAGGTGCACCCCGGCCAGATCCTCGCGATCACCTTCACGAACAAGGCCGCGGGCGAGATGAAGGAGCGCGTCGAGCAGCTCGTGGGCCCGCGGGCGAACGCGATGTGGGTGATGACCTTCCACAGCGCGTGCGTGCGGATCCTGCGCAGGGAGAGCAAGAAGCTCGGCTTCACGTCCTCCTTCTCGATCTACGACGCGGCCGACAGCAAACGGCTCATGGCCCTGGTCTGCCGTGACCTGGATCTCGATCCCAAGCGCTTCCCGCCGAAGTCCTTCAGCGCCAAGATCTCGAACCTGAAGAACGAGCTGATCGACGAGGAGGACTTCGCCGCCCAGGCCTCCGACGGTTTCGAGAAGACCGCCGCCCAGGCCTACGCGATGTACCAGTCGCGGCTGCGCGAGGCGAACGCGCTGGACTTCGACGACCTGATCATGACGACGGTCAACCTCCTGCGCGCCTTCCCGGACGTCGCCGAGCACTACCGCCGCCGCTTCCGTCACGTCCTCGTGGACGAGTACCAGGACACGAACCACGCGCAGTACTCCCTCGTCCGGGAGCTCGTCGGCAGCGCCACGGACCCCGTCGCGCACCCCGAGGACGTACCGCCGTCGGAGGCCGACCTTCCGCCGGCCGAGCTGTGCGTCGTCGGTGACGCCGACCAGTCGATCTACGCCTTCCGCGGCGCGACGATCCGCAACATCCTCCAGTTCGAGGAGGACTACCCGAACGCGACGACGATCCTGCTGGAGCAGAACTACCGCTCCACGCAGACGATCCTGACCGCCGCCAACGCGGTCATCGAGCGCAACGAATCCCGCCGCCCCAAGAACCTGTGGACGAACGCCGGCGCGGGCGCGCGCATCACCGGCTATGTCGCCGACACCGAGCACGACGAGGCGCAGTTCGTCGCCGAGGAGATAGACCGTCTCACCGACGCGGGCGACGCGAAGGCAGGCGACGTCGCCGTCTTCTACCGTACGAACGCCCAGTCCCGTGTCTTCGAAGAGATCTTCATCCGGGTCGGCCTGCCCTACAAGGTCGTCGGCGGTGTCCGCTTCTACGAGCGCAAGGAGGTCCGGGACGTCCTCGCGTACCTGCGGGTGCTCGCGAACCCCGAGGACTCCGTACCGCTGCGCCGCATCCTGAACGTGCCCAAGCGAGGCATCGGCGACCGCGCCGAGGCGATGATCGACGCGCTCTCCCAGCGCGAGAAGATCAGCTTCCCGCAGGCGCTGCGCCGCGTCGACGAGGCGTACGGCATGGCGGCCCGCTCGACGAACGCCGTCAAGCGGTTCAACACGCTGATGGAGGACCTCCGTACGATCGTCGAGTCCGGCGCCGGACCGGCGACCGTCGTGGAGGCGATCCTCGAACGCACCGGCTACCTCGCCGAGTTGCAGGCCTCCACCGACCCCCAGGACGAGACCCGCATCGAGAACCTCCAGGAACTCGCCTCCGTGGCCCTGGAGTTTGAGCAGGAGGCGGCGGGCGGCGAGGTCGCGACCGCGAATGAGGGTGAAGCCGAGGCCGAGGTCGGTACGCCGACCGGGCTGGCCGCCTTCCTGGAGCGGGTGGCCCTGGTCGCCGACTCCGACCAGATCCCCGACGAGGACGAGGACGGCTCCGGGGTCATCACCCTCATGACCCTGCACACCGCCAAGGGCCTCGAATTCCCGGTCGTCTTCCTCACCGGTATGGAGGACGGCGTCTTCCCGCACATGCGCGCCCTCGGCCAGACCAAGGAGCTGGAGGAGGAGCGGCGGCTCGCGTACGTCGGCATCACGCGCGCGCGGGAGCGGCTGTACCTGACGCGGGCATCGATGCGCAGCGCGTGGGGGCAGCCCTCGTACAACCCGCCGTCCCGCTTCCTGGAGGAGATCCCGGAGGCGCATCTGGACTGGAAGCGCACGGGTTCGATGGGGGCGGTGGCTTCCGGTCCGGTCGGCGGTGTGGCGGCTTCCCTGTCCTCGTCCCGTTCCCGTTCGGCGGCCTCGGGCGCGTCCGGTTTCGCGACGCGGCGCGGTTCCTCGGAGAAGCCGGTGGTGGCGCTGGCGGTCGGAGACCGGGTCACCCACGACCAGTTCGGCCTCGGCACGGTGGTCGGAGTGAAGGGCATGGGGGCGAACTCGGAGGCGACGGTCGACTTCGGCGGCGAGAAGCCGAAGCGCCTGCTGCTGCGGTACGCGCCGGTGGAAAAGCTCTAGCGCCGGGCGGGACGGGACTTTCGAGCGGGGCCGCGCCGACCGCGCGGCTCCGCCGAGCGAGCGGTTCCGCCGAGCGAGCGGTTCCGCCGAGCGAGCGGTTCCGCCGAGCGAGCGGTTCCGCCGACCGCGCAGCTCCGGCGGTCCGGGGGGCCGCCGAACGGGCGCTCTCGGGTCCTAGGTGGGGTCGATGCCGTGGCTGCGCAGCCACGGAAGCGGGTCGATCGCCGAACCTCCGCCGGGGCGCACCTCGAAGTGCAGGTGCGGGCCGGTGGAGTTGCCGGAGTTGCCGGAGTACGCGATCGGGTCGCCGGCCTTCACGACCGTCCCCGAGGCGACCTTGTACGTGGAGAGGTGGCAGTACCAGGTCTCCGTGCCGTCCTTGGCCGTCACGATGATCATGTTCCCGTAGGCGCTGTTCCACTGCGTACGGACGGTTCCGTCCGTCGCGGCCATCACCGTCGTGCCGTACGAGACCGGGAAGTCGATACCGGTGTGCACGGACATCCAGTTGATGCCGGCCTGGCCGTAGTAGGCGCTGAGCCCGTGCCGTGCGACCGGCAGCGCGAACTTCGGACGCAGCCGCTCCTTGCGGGCCGCCTCGGCCGCCGCCTTCTGCTTCTCGGCAGCCTGCTCGGCCTTCAAGTCGATACGTTCCTGCGTCCGGCTCGCCCGGTCCGCGAAGTCGTCCGCGTCCGCGGAGAGGCTTTCGAGCTGGGCGTCCAGCTTGTTGTTCGCGACCGACGGCTTCACGACGCCGGCATCGGGCGCGGCGGCCGTCGTCTGGACGTCGTCTCCGCCGTCGCCACCGGTCACGGACGCGGCGGCGATACCGGCGACACCCATCACACACGCCGACGGTACGGCGATCGTCAGCAGCGCGGAGCGCTTGGGCGGTGTGCGGCGCCGCGACCGGGAAGCGGAACGTCCGGCCGCGCGGGACCCGGCGCGGGAGGCCCGCGCGCCGCCGGCGACGGGAGTGATCTCCTCGACGCCGTCGAGCAACTCGGGCTCGTCGTCGCCGTCATCGTGCGTACGGGCGTGCGTGTCGGGGTCCGCGTCGGCGAGGTCGTCGGCCTCGGTGTGGCCGGAGTGTTTGAACTCGCTCTGCGCGGTTACCTGTTCCTCGAACGGCACCTGCTCGAACGTGGCGGTGGCCTGCTGGTGGAACGACTCCCGCTGGTCGTACGCGTCCTGCTCGTCGTAGGACTCGTGCTGCGCCTGCGGGTGGAGCTGGGTGTGGGACTGGGGCTGCTCGCCGCCGTCCGAGTTCCAGGCCGTGGCGTCGTACGTGCCCGTTTCGAAGGTCGGCGCCGTCCACTGCTGGGTGGGCTCGGCCTGTTGGGCCTGCTGCCAGGCGTTCGCGTCCCACTGCCCGGTGCCGTCGGGGCTCGTGGCCTGCGTCGGGATCTCACCGAGCTGCTGATAACCGGTGTCCGGCCAGACGCCGCTCGTGTCGTAGCTGCCGGTCTCGTAGGCGGCGTGGTGCTGGGCCGCGTACGGGTCGTAGTTCAGCGTCTGGTGACTGCCGGTGGAATCAGTCCAGTTACCGCTGTGGGACGCGTCGGTCGTGGTGCCGTACGAACCCGTTCCACCGCCGCTCCCGTCGGTTCCGCTTCCGTTGCCGGGCAGATCACCGAAGAGGGGGTCCGTGTCGAACGTGGTCGTCGCGTAGGCGCCCGTCATGTCGTAACCACCTGTCGTGCCGTACGAACCGGTGGCGGCCGGGTCAAAACCGGTGGCGGGATATGTGTCGTACGTGGTGAAGTCGCCGTGCGGGGCGCCCTGCTGGCCATAGGACGCGTAATGCGCCGAGGCGGCCTCGGGAGCCGGAGCCGGGGGAGTTACGGTCCCCGACGGGTGACGGTCGTTCACCAACTTCTCTTTCGCCTCGACAACAGGGGCTGGCAGAGCAGTGCGGCGACTGTACCCGGCGGTATGCGGGCGCGACAATCTTCGGCAGGTTTCCTCCTCTCAGGAAAGGGGCATTCGGATGCCTTTCGGCGGAGGATGGGCAGAGCTTTGGCCTTGCGTTCGATGAACGTTCGAAGAAAAGACGCGTCTGGAGGCGAACTCAGCTTCCGCTTAGTGCGCTTGCCGCCGCTCCCCGTTGCCCCGGTTCGGGCGGAACGACTGCAGACGTCCGCTTCCGGTTGAGCCTCTGCGGGCAGGCACTCTCCGTCACGCCACTGTCAGGCCGCCGGTGTGAGCGGCGGCGCGGGCGGTTTCCTCCTCGACGTCCAGGGCCTGACGGATGCCGGCCGCGACCGCCGGGTGCACCGGCAAGGCGAGATGTCCGATGCCGCTCACGCGAACGTTCTGCGCGAGCAGATCCGGGTGCTCGATGCACGCCGTCTCCAGCGGGACCATCAGCTGGTCGAGGTCGCTCCAGAAACTCACGAACCGCGTACGGCAGTGCGGGGCGGGCTTGCGCAGCTCTTCGAGTACACCGGAGCCCGGGCGCATCTGCCGGATGATCGGGTGCGCGTTCATCAGCGGCACGACGCGGGTGCCCGCGTGCGGGGTGCCCAGGGTGACCAGGGTCCGGACGCGGACGTCACCGCCCAGGCGCTGCACGTAATAGCGCGCGATCAGTCCACCGAGGCTGTGGCCGACGATGTCCACCTGCTGGCGGCCGGTGCGCTCGCAGATCTCCTCGATGTGCCGGCCGAGCAGCTCGGCGGCGGTCCGTATGTCGCAGGTCAGCGGAGAGTAGTTGAGCGACTCGATCTGCTGCCTGCCGTGCTGGGCCAGGGAGCGGCGCAGCAGTACGAAGACCGAGCGGTTGTCTATGAAGCCGTGCAGCAGGACGACGGGGGGCTTGTCCGGGGTGGGCAGCCGGGCGGCGTCGGCGGTGCCGTCCGCGCCGTCCATGCCGAGGTCCGGGTCGGGCAGGTCCGCCAGGGACTGGGTCGGGATCGGGGACCGGCGGCGCTCCGGGGTGATGCCGGAGGGGTAGAGGACGAGATGGCCGGCGAGGATCGCGATCTCCAGGGCCGTCGCCTTCAGCAGCGTCAGTGAGAGCCCGGCCAGCCTGGTGGGGAGCAGGCGCTGGCAGAGTGGAAGAAGGGGCAGCAGTGCCCTGGTGACCTTCATGGCCGACCTCCCGTCGGCGCACGGCAGGAACCCTCTGTCCCCCGTGTGCCCTCGTGGGAAGCCGATGGATGAGGAAGGCGACGGTGCACGTGCGGCGTGGGTGACGCCGGTGGAGCGACGGGGTGCCCGTCGTCGTGCGATCGCCGATGCGCCGCACCACCCCGTCGCGCGGCTGACGGCGCGGAGGTGCGGAGACCTCGTAGCGGTTTCCCTTGCGCCCGTCCCGGGTGCGAACCGTGTGTCGCGGTGTGCGGGATCGATGCGCTGCGAACTTGTCCCACCGTGTGATTTCCCCCTCGGTCTCCACCGCGAAACTGCCGGTTGCGGGATGGTGGAGATAACGTTCGTTCACTTCCCCGGACCGTGCGGTGCGGGGCGGTCGTGCCGGGCAGGTCCGGGATGCATGCTTGGGATGGGCGCGGTGGCGGCTGGTCGCCGTCGCGGCCCGTCGGTGCGGACGCAGCAGCAGGTGTGGGTGCAGGTGCAGGTGGGGCGACCGTCCCTGGTCGGAACAGATCTCTGCAGATCGGTGTAGTCGGTTCATGGAGGCAGTGATGGGTGTGGCAACCGGTCCGATCCGCGTGGTGGTGGCCAAGCCGGGGCTCGACGGACACGATCGCGGGGCGAAGGTGATCGCGCGGGCCCTGCGGGACGCGGGTATGGAGGTCATCTACACCGGCCTCCACCAGACGCCCGAGCAGATCGTGGGTACGGCGATCCAGGAGGACGCCGACGCGATCGGGCTGTCCATCCTGTCCGGCGCGCACAACACGCTGTTCGCCGCGGTCATCGAGCTCCTGAAGGAGCGCGACGCCGCGGACATCAAGGTGTTCGGCGGCGGGATCATCCCGGAGGCGGACATCGCGCCGCTCAAGGAGAAGGGCGTCGCCGAGATCTTCACGCCCGGGGCCACGACCACGGCCATCGTGGACTGGGTGCGGGCGAACGTGCGCCAGCCTGTCTGAGGCGCCGCCGGGACGGCGGGGTGGCCGGGGTGAGCGGGCGGGTGCCGGTTGCCCGTGGCTGGTCGCGCGGTTCCCCGCGCCCCTAGGGGGTTGCGGGTGCCGGCGGGTGGTCTGGTGCGGCCGGTCGGTGTGAGGGTGCGGGTTGCTCTCGGCTGGTCGCGCAGTTCCCCGTGCCCCTTGGCAGGCGCCCGTTACGGCTGGGTCAGTTCGTTCTGGATGGCTGCTCTCAGGCGCAGCGTGGTGACCAGGCGTTGGAAGGATTCGGCCCAGTAACCCCCGGCGCCCGGAGCCGCGTTCTCCGATTCGTCGGGGACGGCTGTGAGCGCTTCGAGGCGGACGGCCTCCGCCGGATCCAGACAGCGCTCGGCCAGTCCCATGACCCCGCTGAAACTCCATGGATAACTCCCCGCGTCCCGCGCGATGTTGAGCGCGTCCACCACCGCCCGCCCCAACGGGCCGGCCCAGGGCACCGCGCACACCCCGAGCAGCTGAAACGCCTCCGACAGTCCGTGCACGGCTATGAATCCCGCCACCCACTCGGCCCGCTCCTCGGCGCCCAACGTGCCGAGCAGCTTCGCCCGCTCGGCCAGGGACACCGCTCCCGGCCCGCCCGCCTCCGGCGCCGCCGGTGTTCCCAGCAGCGCTCTGGACCAGGAAGGGTCCCGCTGCCGCACCGCCGCCCGGCACCACGCGGCATGCAGCTCGTCCTGCCAGTCGTCGGCCACGGGCAGCGCCACGATCTCCTCCGGTGTGCGTCCCCCGAGCCGCCGCGACCAGGTGCCGAGCGGGGCCGCCTCTACCAACTGGCCCAGCCACCACGACCGTTCGCCGCGGCCGGCCGGAGCCTTGGCCACCACGCCGTCGCGCTCCATGCCGGGATCGCACTCGTGCGGCGCCTCCACCGCTATCGTCGGCGTGCCGTGCGTATGGTCGACCGCGACGCAGGACCCGGCCCGCTCCGCCATCCGACCGGCGAGGGCCGAGCCGGGCAGCGCGGACAGCAGCTCCGCCGCGGTGGCCCGCACATTGCGGCTCCGGTCGGCCAATGCCCGTTCCAGGAAGGGCTCGTCCGCCGCACGCAGACCCGTGCGCAACGAGTCGAGGAACATCAGCCGGTCCTCGGCCCGCTCCGACGCCCATGTCCCGGCGAGCAGGTCCCGCGCGGCCTCCGCGTCCCGTGCCCGGACCGCCGCCAGCAGCGCGACCCGCTCGGCGAACAGCCCCTCCTCCCACAACGCGCGCACCCGCTCCGGCTCCTCGGGCCCGGGCAGTACGGCACCGCCGCCCGGCGCCGCCCGCAGCGCGAACCGCCAGTCCGCGTTCAGCCGGGCCAGCCACAGTGCGCGCGGCCCCGCGAACGCCAGCACCGCCGGCCGGATGTCCGTACGCCCCCGGGCCGCGTCCAGCAGAGCGGGCAGCGCCTGTGGAGGAGCCGCGAAACCCCGCCGGTTCGCCGTGGCGAGCCACTGCGGCAGCAGCTCCATGAGGTCGGGGGCCGTCCCCCGGCGGCCGCCGCTCCCCGCGCCCGGCCGGTCGGCGAGCAGCATCGTCAGCCGGCGTGCCGCGGCCGGCGGGAGCGCGGGACGGGAATCCACGGCCGCGGGCTCGATACGGGCCGCGGCCCGGCCCGGCCGCATTCCGGCTCGTCTCCGCACGGTCTCCACGGCCGCCGCGTCCAGCAGTGCCGTCGGTGCGTCGCGCCGGGACGTGACCCCCGGTGGCGTACGGCGCGTGGTCCCCAGCAGCGCCACGGTCACGAGCTCCTCCCAATGGCTCCCGGCGGACGCCTCCGTGGCAGCGGGAGCAGGAGTGGGGGAGGGGGCAGGGGTGCTGGTCATGGGCGTCCCTTTCGTAGGGGGCGAGTCGTCGGGGAGTCGAGGAGGCCGGCGCGCGGTGCCGTCAGCACAGGGTCACCGCCTCGCCCGGACCCTCCGGCCAGGCCGTGAGAGGGGAGAAGCCGCGGTGGCCGCACTCTCCGAAGACCGTCACCGGAGCGCCGCCGGAGAGGGCGACCAGGCGCCACAGACCGGAGCGTGACCGGGCGGCCGGAGTGAGCGGCAGGGCGAACTCTCCGTCGGCGTCCGCCAGCTGCCAGTCGTCGCCGTCCGGAGTCGGTATGACGCGGGCGAGGGTCGCGGGCCGGGACTCCAGCCACGGGTCGTCCCGGAGCGCCTCGCCGTACTGGGCCACGGCCCGCGCCACATCCACCCCGGGCGGCCGGAACTCCGTGGGCGCCGGAGCGGCGAACTGCTCACCCAGAGCCACCCGCAACTGCCCCGCGCCCGGATACGCGGACAGCTCCGCGTCCAACGTCAGCCCGACGGGCAACGTCAGCTCCGGCGCGCGCCCGGCGGCCCCGTAGGAGAGGAGCAGGGCCGTGCGCCCCGAGTCGGCCCCGTACAGCCAGATACGGCGGGTGGTGAGGCGGCTGTCCGCGGTGTCGTACTGGGCCAGGACCAGCCACCGGTCACGCACCGGCGGTCCTTCGGCCGAGCCGGGCAGCCCGATCCGGGAACGGACCGTCGCGGCCAGCCCGTCGGGCAGCGCGGCACGGCGCAGCCACCCCTGGTCGAGGAGGTGGAGCAGCGCGCACTCCTCCAGCAGCCGCACGGGCCAGCCGGGCCCCGACGACGGTATCGCCCCCAACTCCCGTACGCGCGCGGCCAGTCCCGGTGCCTGCGCGTCGACCATGCGGGCCGCTGTCTCCTCCCACAGCCCGTACCCCCGCTGTTCCGCCGAGGCCAGACCGCCCCGCAGCAGATCGGTCAGCCGCTGCTCCAGCTCCGACGCCCCCGCGGTGATCCACTCGGCCCGCCGCTCCGACCTGCGCCGCGCCGCCTCCGGATCACCCGCGGACGGCGAACCGGCCGCGCCCTCGGCCCGCTTGTCGTCCGCGCGCTTGCGCCTGCCCTCGATCCACTCGTCCGCCCAGTCCGGCGCCTGCCCCCGCGGCACCGCGCCGTCCTCGCCGGCCCAGAGCAGCAGCAGCCCCAGCGCGTGCTTGCACGGGAACTTGCGGCTCGGGCAACTGCACTTGTACGCGGGCCCGGTGGAGTCCGCGATGTCGATCACCGTCCGGTACGGCTTGCTGCCGCTTCCCCTGCACAGACCCCATACCGTCCCCTCCTCGGAACTGCCCGCCTCCGACCACGGCCCGGCCGCGCCGAGCTTGCTGCCCGCCTTGCGTGACGCGGTGTCAGGCGCCAGTGCCAGCACCTGATCCGCCGTCCAGCGCACCCCCTGCTGAGTCATGTGACCGAAGGTAGATCCCGCCACTGACAATCGCCTGTGACGGCTGCGTTTGCGCAGGTCAGAGCCGATTGTCAGTGGCGTGGTGCACGGTGGTACCAGATCCGAACCGGCCGAGCCGCAAGGGGGACCGCTCCATGTCCGTGTCCGTCGACCCGAACCACCACCAGTCCGTGTCCGTGCCGGACAAGGCTGAGGAGTTGCGGCCGCACGCCGAGGACGCGTTCGCCTCCGAACTCGCCGCGCTGGCCGCGCAGGACGACCGCCCGCGGCCCGCCCGCTGGCGGATGTCACCGTGGGCCGTCGCGACGTACCTGCTGGGCGGCACGCTGCCGGACGGCACGGTGATCACGCCGAAGTACGTGGGACCGCGCCGCATCGTCGAGGTGGCCGTGACCACGCTCGCCACCGACCGGGCGCTGCTCCTGCTCGGCGTACCCGGCACGGCGAAGACGTGGGTGTCCGAGCATCTGGCGGCGGCGGTCAGCGGCGACTCCACCCTCCTCGTGCAGGGCACGGCCGGCACGCCCGAGGAGGCGATCCGCTACGGCTGGAACTACGCGCAGCTGCTCGCGCACGGACCGAGCCGGGACGCGCTGGTGCCCAGCCCGGTCATGCGGGCCATGGCCGAGGGGATGACGGCCCGGGTCGAGGAGCTGACCCGCATCCCCGCCGACGTACAGGACACGCTCATCACGATCCTGTCGGAGAAGAACCTGCCCATCCCCGAGTTGAACTCGGAGGTACAGGCCGTCCGGGGCTTCAACCTCATCGCGACGGCCAACGACCGCGACCGCGGGGTGAACGACCTGTCGAGCGCCCTGCGCCGCCGCTTCAACACGGTGGTCCTGCCCCTGCCGGAGAGCGCCGACGCCGAGGTCGACATCGTCTCGCGCCGCGTCGACCAGATCGGCCGCTCCCTGGACCTGCCGTCCGTGCCCGACGGCATCGACGAGATCCGCCGCGTCGTCACCGTCTTCCGCGAGCTGCGCGACGGCGTCACGGCCGACGGCCGTACGAAGCTCAAGTCGCCCAGCGGCACGCTGTCCACCGCCGAGGCGATCTCCGTCGTCACCAGCGGCCTCGCCCTCGCCGCGCACTTCGGGGACGGCGTCCTGCGCGCCGGGGACGTGGCGGCGGGCATCCTCGGCGCCGTCGTCCGCGACCCGGCGGCCGACCGCGTCATCTGGCAGGAGTACCTGGAGGCGGTCGTCCGCGAGCGCGACGGCTGGAAGGACTTCTACCGGGCGTGCCGGGAGGTGAGCGCGTGAGCGAGCGTGCGGCAGGGAGCGAGGCGGGGGTCCGCCGGCCGCCCGGGCCTCTGCTGCTCGGGGTGCGCCACCACGGGCCCGGCTCGGCGCGGGCCGTACGGGCGGCACTCGACGCGGCCTGCCCGCGCGTGGTGCTCCTCGAAGGGCCGCCGGAGGCCGACGCGTTGATCGCGCTCGCCGCCGACGAGGACATGCGGCCGCCCGTCGCGCTCCTCGCGCATGTCGTGGACGAGCCGGGGCGGTCGGCGTTCTGGCCGCTCGCCGAGTTCTCACCGGAGTGGGTGGCCATCCGCTGGGCCCTGGAGCACGGGGTACCGGCCCGCTTCATCGACCTCCCGGCCACGCACACGCTCGCCCGGGAGGACAAGGACGAGGAAGAGAAGGAAGACGTGGCGGAGGGCGAGGGAGAGCCGGGGGAGCCTGACGGGGCTCTTTCCGAACCCGCCCGGGCCGTGCGGATCGACCCGCTCGCCGTGCTCGCCGAGACCGCCGGATACGACGACCCCGAGCGGTGGTGGGAGGACGTGATCGAGCACCGGGGGGCGCGGGCAGAGGACGCGTTCGCACCGTTCGAGGTGCTCGGCGAGGCCATGGAGGCGCTGCGGGAGGTCTACGGGACGGGGGGACACGACCGGGATCTCGTGCGCGAGGCGTACATGCGGCTCCAGGTGCGGGCGGCGCAGCGGGAGTTCGAGGACGACGTCGCCGTGGTCTGCGGTGCGTGGCACGTGCCCGCGCTGCGGCAGCGGACCACCGTCGCCGCCGACCGGGCCCTGCTCAAGGGGCTGCCCAAGGTGAAGGCCGACATGACCTGGGTGCCCTGGACCCACCGGCGGCTCTCGCGCGTGAGTGGTTACGGAGCGGGCATCGACTCGCCCGGCTGGTACGGGCATCTGTTCGCCGCCGCCGACCGCCCCATCGAGCGCTGGATGACGAAGGTGGCCCGGCTGCTGCGGGACGAGGGCCGGCCCGTGTCCTCCGCGCACGTCATCGAGGCGGTGCGGCTCGCCGACACGCTCGCGGCCATGCGGGGCCGCCCCCTGCCGGGCCTCACCGAGACCACCGACGCCGTACGGGCGGTGATGTGCGAAGGCTCGGACGTACCGCTCGCGCTCGTGCACGACCGGCTCGTCGTCGGTGACGTGCTGGGCGAGGTGCCCGCTTCGGCGCCCGCCGTTCCGCTCCAGCGTGACCTCGCCCGGCTCCAGCGACGGCTGCGGCTCAAGCCGGAGGCGCAGGAGAGAGAACTGGAGCTCGACCTGCGCAAGGAGACCGACGGTGGACGCAGCAGACTGCTGCACCGGCTGCGCCTCCTCGGCGTCGGGTGGGGAGAGCCGGTCGCGTCACGCGGCAGCACGGGTACGTTCCGGGAGACCTGGCGGCTGCACTGGGAGCCGGAACTCGCGGTGCGCGTCGCCGAGGCGGGGGTGTGGGGTACGACGGTGATCGCCGCCGCGACCGCCAAGGCCGAGACGGACGCGGTCGGCGCACGCTCACTGGCCGAGGTCACGGGCCTCGCCGAGCGTTGCCTCCTCGCCGAACTCCCGGACGCCCTCCCGGTGGTGATGCGGGTCCTCGCCGACCGGGCCGCCCTGGACGCCGACGTCGGCCACCTCGCCCAGGCGCTGCCCGCCCTCGTCCGCTCCCTGCGCTACGGCGACGTACGCGGCACGGGCACCCAGGCCCTGGCCGAGGTCGCGGCGGGCCTCGCGGAGCGGGTCTTCGTCGGGCTGCCCCCGGCGTGCGCCGCCCTCGACGCGGAGGCCGCCGAGGAGATGCGAGGCCATGTCGACGCCGTACACGGCGCGGTGGGACTCCTCGCCGAGGGAGCCGAGGGGGCTGCGGGAGACGCGGACGACTCCCGCTCCGGCATACGCGGCCGGTGGCACTCCGTGCTGGGCACGCTGTCCGCGCGGGACACGGTTCCGGGCGTCGTGCGGGGGCGGGCCGTCCGGTTGCTGCTGGACGACGGGGAGCTGGGGCAGGAGGAGGCGGCCCGGCTCATGGGGCTCGTCCTGTCACCGGGGACCGCACCCGGCGACGCGGCGGCATGGATCGAGGGGTTCGTCGGCGGGGGATCGGGGGGCGGCATGCTGCTCGTGCACGACGAACGGCTGCTCGGCCTGGTCGACTCCTGGCTGACCGGTGTGCCGGGGGACGCGTTCACCGACGTGCTCCCGCTGCTGCGGCGCACCTTCTCGGAGTACGAGCCCGGAGTGCGCCGCACCCTCGGCGAACTGGTCCGGCGCGGGCCGGGACCGCGCGGCAGCGTCGCGGACACCGTCTCCGGGACCCCCGGCTTCGGCCCCGACCTGGACGAGGACCGCGCCGGCGCCGTACTGCCGGTGCTGCGCCTGCTGCTGGGGCTGGACGAGACCGACGGCGATGTCGGTGATGTCGGTGACCGAGGGAACAACGACCTTGTGGGGGCGGGCCGATGAGCACGACGGGAGCGGTGAGCGCGGGAGCGGCCGACCGGGACGCCCGGACCGAGGCGACCGACCGGACCGAGGGGGCCGAGGTGACCGACCCCGCCGGTGGCACCGACGAGCGGCTTCGGCGTTGGCGGCTCGTGCTGGGCGGGGAGGACGCGGACGGTACGGGCTGCGCGCTCACCGGACAGGACGCCGCGATGGACGGGACGCTCGGCGCGCTGTACGGGAACGGGAAGGGCGGCAGGGCGCGGGCGGGGCAGGAGCGTTCGGCGGGGCTCGGGGCGTCCGCGCCGGCCGTCGCCCGATGGCTGGGCGACATCCGGACGTACTTCCCGTCCTCCGTCGTCCAGGTCATGCAGCGGGACGCCATCGACCGCCTCGGCCTGTCCACGCTGCTCCTGGAGCCGGAGATGCTGGAGGCCGTGGAGGCGGACGTCCACCTGGTCGGCACCCTGCTGTCGCTGAACAAGGCGATGCCCGAGACGACCAAGGAGACGGCACGGGCGGTCGTCCGCAAGGTGGTCGAGGACCTGGAGAAGCGGCTCGCGACCCGCACCCGGGCGACTCTCACGGGGGCGCTCGACCGCAGTGCGCGTATCAGTCGGCCGCGCCATCAGGACATCGACTGGAACCGCACCATCGCGGCCAACCTCAAGCACTATCTGCCCGAGTACCGCACGATCGTGCCCGAGCGGCTCATCGGCTACGGGCGGGCCTCGCAGTCGGTGAAGAAGGAGGTCGTCCTCTGCATCGACCAGTCGGGCTCGATGGCGGCGTCGGTCGTGTACGCGTCGGTGTTCGGCGCGGTCCTCGCCTCGATGCGGTCCATCGACACGCGGCTCGTCGTCTTCGACACGGCGGTCGTCGACCTCACCGACCAGCTCGACGACCCGGTCGACGTCCTCTTCGGCACGCAACTCGGCGGCGGCACGGACATCAACAGGGCGCTGGCGTACTGCCAGTCGCAGATAACCCGCCCCGCCGACACCGTGGTCGTGCTGATCAGCGACCTCTACGAAGGGGGCATCCGGAACGAGATGCTGAAGCGGGTCGCCGCGATGAAGGCGTCGGGAGTGCAGTTCGTGACGTTGCTCGCGCTGTCCGACGAGGGGGCCCCGGCGTACGACCGTGAGCACGCGGCGGCGCTGGCGGGGCTTGGCGCACCAGCGTTCGCCTGCACGCCCGACCTCTTTCCGGAGGTGATGGCGGCGGCGATCGAGAAGCGCCCGCTGCCGATACCGGACACCGGCAGTCCGGCGCGGTAGGCACGGCAGAGAGGGGGAGAGCGGGTGGGGGTGGGGAGGGCGACGGAAAAAGCGGACATGAGTATCCATCGGTAACAGGGGGCTTGCGCTACCTCGGGAGTCCCGTGCAAGGATCGGCGGGTCTTTGGGGCGTGCAGCCTTGTGGCCGCGCCCCACCCCGCTCCGTCTTGTCCCTCCGTACGGGAGGCTCTGCCCGCCTTGGCTCTGTCAGCCGTACTGCCTGGTACCGCTCCGCGTGAGACGCGTGGAGCGGCGGGGCGGCGTGTGCTGCAAGTGGTGTTGTGGGTGGGCGGGTTGTTCGTGCTGGGGCTCCTCTGCGGGCAGCAGGCGCATGCGGCGGACGGTGTCGCGCCGGCCAAGGGGCCGGGGGAACTCGTCCGTTCGGTGACGAGTTCGGCCAGGCAGTCGCCGGACTCGGACTCGCGGCCCGTGACCGACGAAGTCCAGCGCGTCGTACGGCCGGTCACCGAGGACGTCGTACGCCCGGTCACCGGGCACGTCGTACCGTCGGCCGCCGGGCACGTGGTGCAACCCATCGGTGATCTGGTGGATCAGATCACCGACGGAATAGCCGACGGGATAGGCGAGGGCGTCGTCGAGCAGCCGGGGCCGCCGCAGTGGTGGCCGTCGGTGCCTCAACTGCCGACGCTGCCCGGTGTTCCCGAGTTGCCGGAGCTGCCGGAGTCGCCAGGGCTGCCACTGCCCGCGGTTCCCGGGCAGACCCTGCCGGTCGGTTCGGTGGCGGAGCCGCAGCAGTCCGGCGACGCTTCGGACCAGCGGCAGGCAGCCGAGAAGCAGTCGGGCGGCGAGAGCGGGGCGGACGGCGCGGCGCTGTACGGGCCGCGGTTCGCCGGTGGTGCCGTGGCGGTCGGTGACGACGTGCGCGACCAGGGGCACGCCCGGAGCGCCCGGAATACCCAGGTGACGGGGGCGGTTCAGGCGCCCGTGCACCAGGTGCCCGACGGTGCCCCCGCGGGTGCGTTGACGCGTCATTCCGCCGTCGACAACGGGTCGCCGAGGCACGGTGACGCGCAGGCCGTCACGTTGGACGAGAGGGCCCGGCCCACGCTGGTGCCCGGCGCCGCCGCGGACGTCACCGCGGGCGGACTCCGGGACCGGCACCGGGACATTCCGGCGTTCCCCGGCTAGAGCCGGCCTTCCCCCTCCGCCGAACAGGTCTGTCCGTCGGCCCGGAGAGCGCGCCCGTCCCGGCGTGGCGACCTTCCGGAGATCCGGCCCCTCTTCAGCAGCCCTCGGCAGACGCCCCGCAGACGTCGCCCAGACGCCGTGCGGACGTGCCGCAGCCGTTCCGAATTTCTCGGTATCCGAAGGATCTGACGTACGCATGCGCAAGAACATTCGCCGTTCCCTCGTCATAACCGCCCGCGTCACCTCGTCGGCACGACGGTGGGCGGCGTGGTCCCCGTCGCGGTGCGGCCCGTCGAGGAGACCGTCGGGCAGTACGGCCGGCACATCCGGTCCGTCCAGCCCGTCGTGGACGGAGTGGGCGGCAGTGCCACGACGCTTGCGTACGGGGTGACGGGTGACATCCGGCCGTTCGCGTACGGCGTGGCCGACGAGGCCGGGGAGGTCGCCCCGGTCGCGGCCGGGACGGTCGGACGGACCGGTTCCGTCGTCCGTGACCTGACCGGAACCGTCGAGTCCGCCGCTGCCGTCCCGCTGGCCGCGAACGCGGTCGGTGGCGTCCAGGACGTGGCCGAGTCCGTCACGCCGAGCTGTCTGCCGACCGGCCGAGGCGGTTCCGCGTACGGCGTCTGATGACCCCCGTCGTACGGCCGAGCCCGGTGGCCGACCGGCCGGCAGGCCGTACGACACCCCGTCCGAAGTGCACTCGAACTCACCCGCAGCGCGCTCGATGCGCACTCGATGCGCACCGGAACCGCTTCGGGCTCGCTTCGGACTCGCTTCGGACCCCTCCGACTCCGCAGGGCGCAGGCCCGTACGGCCGAAATCCGTTCGGTCCGGCCGGGCACGGCCCCGCGGTCCGGGGCGGCGGTCCTCATTGGGGTGAGGACCGCCGCCCCACGCCCCTCAGGTCCGTTTCAGGGGCTGTTCGACGGGCCTCACCAGGCAAACCCCAGCCTGGTGAGGCCCTTTACTCTGGCAATCTGTGACCGTAATCACCGCCCAGGTGTGATCTGCGATTTACGACCCCACCACCGGCGGGGATAACCTGCGAGACGGACATGCCGCGTGTAGGCCTCCGTGCTCACGCCCTCCTTGTGACCGCGCAGTCACGTTGCCCTCGCGGCACGCCCACGCAGACAACGAACCGCGAATTACCTGATAGGGACGGACGCGCGTGGACCTGTTCGAGTACCAGGCGAGGGACCTCTTCGCCAAGCACGGTGTACCGGTGCTGGCCGGTGAAGTCATCGACACGCCTGAAGGGGCGCGCGCGGCGACCGAGCGACTTGGCGGCAAGTCCGTCGTCAAGGCGCAGGTCAAGGTCGGTGGCCGCGGCAAGGCCGGCGGCGTGAAGCTGGCCGGCACCCCGGACGAGGCCGTCGCTCGCGCGACGGACATTCTCGGCATGGACATCAAGGGCCACACGGTCCACAAGGTGATGATCGCCGAGACGGCCCCGGAGATTCTTGAGGAGTACTACGTCTCGTACCTCCTCGACCGCACGAACCGCACCTTCCTCGCCATGGCGTCCGTACAGGGCGGCATGGACATCGAGGAGGTCGCGGAGAAGACCCCCGAGGCCCTCGCGAAGGTCCCGGTCGACGCCGTCGAGGGCGTTTCGATCGAGAAGGCCCGCGAGATCGTGGCCCTGGCGAAGTTCCCGGCCGAGGTGGCCGAGCAGGTCGCCGAGATCCTCGTGACCCTGTGGAACACCTTCGTCGCCGAGGACGCCCTCCTTCTTGAGGTCAACCCCCTCGCCAAGGTCGCCTCCGGTGCCGTTCTGGCGCTGGACGGGAAGGTCTCCCTGGACGAGAACGCGGAGTTCCGCCAGGCGGACCACGCGGCTCTCGAGGACAAGGACTCCGCCAACCCGCTCGAGGCCGCCGCCAAGGCGAAGAACCTCAACTACGTCAAGCTCGACGGCGAGGTCGGCATCATCGGCAACGGCGCGGGTCTCGTCATGAGCACCCTCGACGTCGTCGCGTACGCCGGTGAGAACCACGGTGGCGTGAAGCCGGCCAACTTCCTCGACATCGGCGGCGGCGCCTCCGCCGCGGTCATGGCGAACGGCCTGGAGATCATCCTCGGCGACCCGGACGTCAAGTCCGTCTTCGTCAACGTCTTCGGTGGCATCACCGCCTGTGACGAGGTCGCCAACGGCATCGTCCAGGCGCTGCAGCTGCTCGCCGACAAGGGCGAGGAAGTCACCAAGCCGCTGGTCGTGCGTCTCGACGGCAACAACGCCGAGCTGGGTCGCAAGATCCTCTCCGACGCCAACCACCCGCTGGTGCAGCGCGTGGACACCATGGACGGCGCGGCCGACAAGGCCGCCGAGCTCGCGGCCGCGAAGTAAGGGACGAGGGACAGAACAGCCATGGCTATCTTCCTCAACAAGGACAGCAAGGTCATCGTCCAGGGCATGACCGGCGCCACGGGCATGAAGCACACCAAGCTCATGCTCGCTGACGGCACGAACATCGTCGGCGGTGTGAACCCGCGCAAGGCCGGCACGTCGGTCGACTTCGACGGCACCGACATCCCCGTCTTCGGCACGGTCGCCGAGGCCATCGAGAAGACGGGCGCCAACGTGTCCGTCCTCTTCGTGCCGCCGGCCTTCTCCAAGGCCGCCGTCGTCGAGGCCATCGACGCCGAGATCCCCCTCGCGGTCGTCATCACCGAGGGCATCGCCGTCCACGACTCCGCCGCCTTCTGGGCGTACGCGAAGTCGAAGGGCAACAAGACCCGCATCATCGGCCCGAACTGCCCCGGTCTCATCACCCCGGGCCAGTCCAACGCCGGCATCATCCCGGGCGACATCACGAAGCCGGGCCGTATCGGCCTGGTCTCGAAGTCCGGCACGCTGACGTACCAGATGATGTACGAGCTGCGTGACATCGGCTTCTCGTCGGCCGTCGGCATCGGTGGCGACCCGGTCATCGGGACGACCCACATCGACGCGCTCGCCGCGTTCGAGGCCGACCCCGACACCGACCTGATCGTCATGATCGGTGAGATCGGCGGCGACGCCGAGGAGCGTGCGGCGGACTACATCGCGAAGAACGTGACGAAGCCGGTCGTCGGCTACGTCGCGGGCTTCACCGCACCCGAGGGCAAGACCATGGGCCACGCCGGTGCCATCGTCTCCGGTTCCTCCGGCACGGCCGCCGCGAAGAAGGAGGCCCTTGAGGCCGCCGGCGTCAAGGTCGGCAAGACGCCGACCGAGACGGCGAAGCTGGCCCGCGCCATCCTCGCCGGCTGACCAGCCGGATTCACCGCTCGACATTACGCCGACGGGCCCGCACCCCCACCAGGGGCGCGGGCCCGTCCGCGGTGCCGGGGACGGCCGCTCTCGGCAGCGTTGCCGGACGGTCGCTCTCGACCCCGCTGCCGGACGGGCGGTCGCTCTCAGCGTGATTGCGGCAGGAGCCTCTCCGGGCCCTCGCCGAACATGCCGCGCAGTTTGGCGCGCAGCTCCAGGTCCCCCGCCGACAGCGGGGCGGGGCCGGACCGCGGCGGAACTCCGGGCACCTTCGTGGCCGGGGCCTGCGGAGCCTCGTAATGATCGGGGGCCGTATGCAGCGTGAACGCGGTGGACCCGATGATCAGGACCGTGAAGGCGATGGCCGCGCGCGTCCAGCGGCGGGCGCGGCGCTCGCTGCCCGAGCGCACGACGACCGGCTTCGGAGCGGTCCGCAGCCGTTCCGTGCCGCCGAGCTCCGCGAGCCGCCGCCGCAGCTCCTCCTTCTCCGCCAGTTCCGGGAGACGCCGGGCGACGGCCGCGCGTGCGTACAGCAGCCGGTTCGCCGCCGCCGGAGTGCTCGCCTCCGTCTCGGCAGCGGTCTCCGGGAGCCCGATGCCGACACCGTCGTAGAGGAGGAGGGTCCGCCGGTACACGGGCGGCAGGTTCAGCAGTACGGACAACAGCCGGCGGTCGTCCAGGGCGGCGGGCGGCGGCTCCGGGACCCGGTGGCGCAGCCGCAGCCGATGCCAGGGGGACATCGCGTACTCGTACGCCGCCGCCCGCACCCAGCCCGCCGGATCCCGGTCGACCGCCACCTCGGGCCAACGCTGCCACGCCAGTTGGAAGGCCCGCTCCACGGACTCCCGCGCCAGCTCACGCCGCCCGGTGAGCAGATACGCCTGCCGTACGAGGGCGGGGGCGGCGTACGCGTAGAGGGCGTCGAAGGCCTGAGCGGGCGTCAGGTCGGTGGCGGCGGCGCCATCGGTGGAGGCGCCGTCCGTGGCGGTGCCGCCGGTATCGGTGTCGGTAGCGGCGTCGGTGGGGGCAGCGGTCCGCGTCACCGGTCGCCCTTTCGTACGTAAAAGTACATAAAACGTATATTGAGCGACACATCCGAGGTTCGCCTGTTACGACGGGAAAGCGCGTGTCGTTGGGAGCATGGCGGCGTGACCCAGATGACCGATCGCAGCCCTGATAGCAGTCCGGACCGCGGCCCGGACCGCAGGCCGTCGTCGCCGCCGCTCGCCCTGCTGCGCGAACGGTCGCCCGGACTGGCCGCGGGCCTGGCCGGCGGCGCGCTCGCGGCGGGCCTCGGGCTGGCGGCGCTCGCCGTCCTCGTGACGGTCCTGTGGATCAGTTCGCCCTACCCCGACAGCGGTCCCGACGGGGCCCTGCACCTCGCCGCCGCGCTGTGGCTGCTGGCGCACGGCGCCGAACTCGTCCGTACGGACACGCTGTCCGGGGTACCCGCACCCATTGGTGTGACTCCGTTGCTCCTGGTCGCGCTGCCCGTATGGCTGCTGTACCGCGCGGGGCGCGACGCGGCGGACGGCAAGCCGGCCGACGGCGACGGGTCCGGGGCGCCGTCGTGCGCCGTTCGCGTGGCGTGGGCCGGAACCGTCACGGGCTACCTGGCGGTAGGCGCCGCCGCCGCGGTGTACGCCTCGGGCGGCGAACCGAGCCCGTCGTGGGCGTCCGTCGTCCTGTGGCCGCCCCTGCTCACGGTGGCCGCGGCGGGGGCGGGCGTCTGGACGGCGTACGGGCGACCGCTCGGGCCGCTGCCGCGGTCCCTGCGCCACGCTCTCGACACCCTTCACCTCGCGTCCACCACGTCGTTCCTCGGCGGGACGCGGTTCTCGGCCGCGGTACGCGCCGCGGGCGCCGGGGCCGCGGTGCTCGTGGGCGGCGGGGTCGTACTCGTCGGTACCTCGCTGGTGTGGCACGGCGGGTCGGCACGGCTGTCGTTCCTGCAGCTCACGGACAGCTGGTCGGGCCGTTTCGCGGTGCTGCTGCTGGCGCTGGCCCTCATCCCGAACGCGGCGGTGTGGGGAGCCGCGTACGCACTGGGCCCCGGTTTCGTGCTCGGGGCCGGGCACACGGCGGGGCCGTTGCTGTCGGACCCCGGCTCGCGGCTGCCCCCCTTCCCCCTGCTGGCGGCCCTTCCGGACGCCGGGCCCGGGACAGCGCCGAACTGGGCGGCGGGAGCCGTGCCGGTGGTGGCCGGCGTGGTGGTGGCGTGGTTCACGGTCGGGGCGGGCGTGCCGGGGCGCACGCGGGCGGACGGGGCGGGTGCGGCCCCGATGTCCGCACCGGCACCGGCATCGGCATCAGCACCAGCACCGATTCCGACTCCTGACGGGAGGGAGCGCGTGGCCTCGGCGGCGGCCCGGCGGGAGGCGGCCTGGTCGGCCGGGCGTACCGCCGGGGCCCTGGCGCTCGCGGCGGCCCTGTGCGGTCTGGCTCTCGGCGTCCTCGCCGCCATGGCGGGCGGGCCCCTCGGGGTGGCCGCGCTCGCCGACTTCGGCCCTGTCTGGTGGCAGACGGGGCCGGCCGCGGCGGCCTGGATCGCGGTGGTGGGCCTGCCGACGGGCCTGGCCCTGCGCGCCTGGCGCCTGCGCGAACCCCGGACACGGGCACCGCGCGCACGGTCCGCGGACTCGGGCGGCCTGCGGGGCTGGGCGCGCCGCGTACGGGGCTTCCGGATCGGGGGCCTTCGGGTACGGGGATCCCGAGTAACGGAATCTCGGGTACCGGAATCTCGAGTACCGGAATCTCGGGTACGGGGATCCCGGGTACGGGGACTCTGGGCTCGGCGCGTACGAGGCCCCGAGCGGTCCACCGATGGGCAGGCGCCCCAGGAACAGCCGACGGCGGAGCGGGCTACCGGGGAACGGGTGACAGGGGAGCGGACGAGTGGGGAACGGGCGACCGGGGAGCACTCGATCTACGAGTTCCTGGTCCATGAGCCCGCGGAGCCTTCGGGGAACGGCGGGAACGGGTCTGCGCCCCCAGAGCCTTCGGTGCGCGAGCCGCAGAGCCATTCGCCCGCACCCGTGCCGCCGACAGAGCCCAAGCCCATGCCTGCACCCCAGCCGACGCCCACGCCCTCGTCCTCGCTCAGGGAACCCTCCGACTCCGCCGAACCGGTGACCGGTCCCGGGCCGGCCCGCACTGCGGAGGAGCCGGATCCGCCCACGCGAACCTGCTGGTTCTCACGGTTCCGGCCCGGCCGGCACGTGGAGGGGAAGCCCGATGGAACCACCGGCAGCCGCACGAGCCGCACGGGCCGTACAACCCGCACGACCCCCGACCCCGACTTCGAGCCGTACGACTTCCTGCCGCCCTCCGACTCCTACGGCTCCCTCTGGCACGACGACCTCTCACGCGAGACCCGCTGGGAGGCGCTGAAGCAGGCGTCCACCCCGGTCGACCTGCCGGACCCCCCGGACTGACGACCGAACCGTCGGCCGGGGCGGCGCGAGGTCGGACGGGGCGTGGGGCCGGACAGAGCGAGGCCGGACGGGCCGAGGCGAGATCGACCGAGGGCGCGCACGCGCTCACCCCGTCGCGGTCAGTCGCGGGCGCCCAGCAGCCTCTGCAGCTCGTCCGGCAGCAGCGTGTCGCAGGACTTCTTCGCCGTGTGGGTGAGGGAGTCGTTCACACAGGTGTAGTAGTCGCGGTACACGAGCTGTGCCGTGAACGTCAGCGCGACCATGGCGAGCGCCAGGGACGCCGTGACGAGGCCGCTGATCGCCGCGGTGGTCTGGGGCCTGGAGCCCTGGCCGACCGGCGCCGGGGTGTCCGGGTCAGCCGAGCGCGGCTTGGCGCGCAGGGCGCTGATCGACCAGTAGAGGGCCAGCGCGCCGAGCAGCAACGCCATGTACGGCCAGCTGAACAGGGCGAAGAAGAACGCCCACATGCCGGACAGCAGCGCGTACCGGGCGCGCCTCTGCGCCGGGTCGGTCGGGTCCCAGCGCATTCCCGCGCCCGGGCCGCCGGATCCGTCCGGACCGCCCTGGCCGCCGCCGGGGCCGCCCGAGTTGCCGGAGCCCGGCCTGTCACCGAAACGGCCGCCCTGTGCGGGGCCCGGCTGCCGGTCGCTCCACTGGCTGCCCCAGGGGGAGTTGCCGTCGTCCTGGCCGCCCCGCCCGTCCTGGCCCTGGCCGCCCGCGGGCCGCCGCGGCTGCCACGGCCGGTCGGGGGTGCCTTCCGGCGGTGGGGCGAAGGGGTTGTCGTCCGAGGGGTTCCCCGGCGCCCGGGGCGGCTCGGGCCGCTGTCCGGCGTCCGGCGTGCCGGAGCCCTGCCCGCTCTCGGGCACGTCGTCGCTCTCCCGCGGGGGAGTGGGAGAGGAGCGCCGCTCGCGCAGCAGGAGCGGAGGGCGTCGGAGACTTCGGTCCGGCATCAGGTGTGCGTCTTCCCCTTGGTGGTGTCGGGCGGTGGTGATCGGCGCTGGTGACCGGCGGGCAACTGTCCACTGTCCACAGAGTCGGCTACGCGTCCGGGTTCGCTTCCCGGACATTCGTACCTGTACCTCTCCCCGGTCAACGTCCCGTACGCACAAGGCGTTCCCCTGCGCGGGCCGTCTTCCCGGGGTGGTCCCTCCCCAGACGCTACCTTCCGGCCACGCCCCCGTCCCGTGGGGGCCGCCCGGTGTGCCGGTATCGTTGCTGGCGGTCGGCCGCTTCGTAGACTTCCCCGTATCCGGGGGCGCGAAGCATTCGTACGACCATACAAAGACACTCCCGAGAAAGGGCCCCGCCGTGGCCAAGGCCAAGCGCCTCGTCGTGCTGGTCTCCGGATCAGGTACGAATCTTCAGGCTCTCCTCGACGCGATCGCGTCGCAGGGGGTGGCGGGCTACGGAGCCGAGATCGTCGCGGTCGGCGCGGACCGCGAGAACATCGCCGGGCTGGAGCGCGCCGAGCGCGCCGGGCTGCCGACCTTCGTCCGCCGGGTGAAGGACTACGGCACCCGTGACGAGTGGGACGCGGCCCTGGCCGAGGCCACCGAGTCGTACGCACCGGATCTCGTCGTCTCGGCCGGGTTCATGAAGATCGTGGGCAAGGAGTTCCTGGCCCGCTTCGGCGGCCGGTGCGTGAACACCCACCCCGCCCTGCTGCCCAGCTTCCCGGGGGCGCACGGCGTCCGTGACGCCCTCGCCTACGGCGCGAAGGTCACCGGGTGCACCGTCCACTTCGTCGACGACGGCGTCGACACCGGCCCGATCATCGCCCAGGGCGTGGTCGAGGTCCGGAACGAGGACTACGAAGACGATGGATCCGCTCTCCATGAGCGCATCAAGGAAGTCGAGCGAAGGCTGCTCGTCGATGTCGTGGGGCGGCTCGCCCGCAACGGCTATCGCATCGAGGGACGAAAGGTAGTTATCCAGTGACCGCCGAGAGCACAGGCAGCGCAGGCAGCGCCGGCAGCACAGACACGGCCGAGAGCAGCAAGCGGGTCATCCGGCGCGCGCTCGTCAGCGTCTACGACAAGACCGGACTCGAAGAGCTCGCCCGCGGCCTGCACGCGGCGGGCGTGGAGCTGGTCTCCACCGGTTCCACCGCCGCGCGGATCGCCGCCGCCGGGGTCCCCGTCACCAAGGTCGAGGAGCTCACCGGCTTCCCCGAGTGCCTGGACGGCCGCGTCAAGACCCTGCACCCGCGCGTGCACGCGGGCATCCTCGCCGACCTGCGGCTCGAATCCCACCGGGAGCAGCTCGGCGAGCTGGGCGTCGAGCCGTTCCAGCTGGTCGTCGTGAACCTCTACCCGTTCCGGGAGACCGTCGCCTCGGGCGCCACCCCCGACGAGTGCGTCGAGCAGATCGACATCGGCGGCCCCTCGATGGTCCGCGCCGCCGCCAAGAACCACCCGTCCGTCTCCGTGGTCACCAGCCCCGAGCGGTACGCCGACGTGCTGTCCGCCGTCCGCGACGGCGGCTTCGACCTGCACGCCCGCAAGCGGCTCGCGTCGGAGGCCTTCCAGCACACCGCCGCGTACGACGTGGCCGTGGCCTCCTGGTTCGCGAGCGAGTACGCGCCCGCAGACGACTCGGGCTTCCCCGAGTTCATCGGCTCGACCTTCGAGAAGCGCAACACCCTGCGCTACGGCGAGAACCCGCACCAGGGTGCCGCCCTGTACGTGGACGCGTCGGGGGGCGGCCTGGCCGACGCCGAGCAGCTGCACGGCAAGGAGATGTCCTTCAACAACTACACGGACACGGATGCCGCGCGCCGTGCCGCGTACGACCACGACGACCCGTGCGTCGCGATCATCAAGCACGCCAACCCGTGCGGCATCGCGATCGGCGCGAACGTCGCCGAGGCGCACCGCAAGGCGCACGCCTGCGACCCGCTCTCCGCGTTCGGCGGCGTCATCGCCGTCAACCGCCCCGTCTCCAAGGAGATGGCGGAGCAGGTCGCCGAGATCTTCACCGAGGTCATCGTCGCGCCCGAGTACGAGGACGGCGCGCTGGAGGCCCTCGCCAAGAAGAAGAACATCCGCGTGCTGCGCGCCCACCAGGGTCCGGCCGCGCAGGTCGAGGTCAAGCAGATCGACGGCGGCCGGCTCCTCCAGGCCACCGACCGCCTCCAGGCCGACGGCGACGACCCGTCCTCCTGGACGCTGGCCACCGGCGACGCCCTCTCCCAGGGCGAACTGGACGAACTGGCCTTCGCCTGGCGCGCCTGCCGGGCCGTCAAGTCCAACGCGATCCTGCTCGCCAAGGACGGCGCCTCCGTCGGCGTCGGCATGGGCCAGGTCAACCGCGTCGACTCCGCCAAGCTCGCGGTCGAGCGGGCGGGCGCCGAGCGTGCGCGGGGTGCCTTCGCCGCCTCGGACGCCTTCTTCCCCTTCCCCGACGGCCTGGAGATCCTGACCGCGGCCGGGATCAAGGCCGTGGTCCAGCCCGGCGGTTCGGTCCGTGACGAACTGGTCGTCGAGGCGGCCAAGAAGGCCGGCGTCACCATGTACTTCACGGGGACCCGGCACTTCTTCCACTAGTCCACCGGGCCCGCGCCGCGTAACGGCGGCCGGACCGCACGCACCAGGGCCGTGTCCCACCCGCGAGGGGGGACACGGCCCTGGTGCGTAAGGACGCCTCTCGCGAGGGCGTGCGGTGCGGGGGTCAGCCCTTGACGACGACCGAGCTGCACACCTTGTCGGCGAACGTCTGCTTCTTGTCGTCCCACAGCGGCCACAGCCAGCCGAGATAGCAGGCGATGCTGTCGAGGAAGTGCGCGAGGCGGCGGACGAACGCCATGCCGACGCCCATCGGTTGACCGTCTATCTCCCGCAGGAGGCGGATGCCGAGGGCCTTCTTGCCGACGGTCTGGCCGGTCTTGCCCTCCTGGACCAGCATCCAGATGGCCACACCGAAGATGGCGACGATGCTGATCAGACCGAGGATCCCCGCCGCCGCCGAGTCGCTGCCCATGGCCGCCCCGATCACCGCGGGTACGTAGGCGAGCAGGAGGACGAGGCCGTCCACCAGCGTCGCGAGGAAGCGCAGGCCCCAGTGGGCGTAGGGCGGCCTGCCGCCGTACATCTGCTGCTGGGGGTCGGGGTACCCGGGGTACTGCTGGCCGGGCTGCTGCGGGTAGCCGTAACCCGCCTGCGGCGGCACACCCTGCGGCGCCTGCTGCGGGTAGCCGTATCCGGGCTGGCCCTGCGGCTGCTGGGGGTAGCCGTAGGGCTGCCCTCCTTGCGGGGGCTGCTGCCCGTACGGGTTGTTCGGGTCGCCGAAGCTCATGAAGGTTCCTCCGTCGGTGGTGCGGGGACGACGCGGCCGTACGGAGGAAAGGTCGAGCGGTTTGCGGTCTGTCCCCCCTGCACTGCCCGCGGCACTGCGCGGCTTATGGTCTAAAAGCCCGGCCTTGGTGTCCAGTCGCAGCCGGCAGGAGTTGTGCAAGTGCAACATCGCTGACCACGCCGGACACTGCCCGGACAGCCGAACCGGGGCCGGATTGGAACCTGGACCCCGTCATCCGCGAGGATGGGCACATGACCGCCCAGATTCTCGATGGCAAGGCCACCGCAGCCGCGATCAAGTCCGATCTGACCGCCCGCGTGGCGGCCCTGAAGGAGAAGGGCATCACGCCCGGACTCGGGACCGTCCTGGTCGGGGAGGACCCCGGCAGCCAGAAGTACGTCGCGGGCAAGCACCGCGACTGCGCGCAGGTCGGTATCGCCTCCATCCAGCGCGAACTGCCCGCGACCGCCACGCAGGAGGAGATCGAGGCGGTCGTCCGCGAACTCAACGAGGACCCGTCCTGCACCGGGTACATCGTCCAGCTGCCGCTCCCCAAGGGCATCGACGAGAACCGCATCCTCGAACTGATGGACCCGGACAAGGACGCGGACGGGCTCCACCCGATGAACCTCGGCCGACTCGTCCTCAACGAGCCGGCCCCGCTGCCCTGCACCCCGAACGGTGTCCTCACCCTGCTCCGGCAGTACGGAGTGGAGATCAAGGGCGCCGAGGTCGTGGTCGTCGGCCGCGGTGTGACCATCGGCCGGTCGATGCCGCTGCTGCTCACGCGGCGCTCGGAGAACGCGACGGTCACGCAGTGCCACACCGGTACGCGTGATCTGGCCGCGCATCTGCGCCAGGCCGACATCATCGTGGCCGCGGCGGGCTCCGCGCACCTGATCCGCCCCGAGGACGTGAAGCCGGGGGCGGCCGTCCTCGACGTCGGCGTCTCCCGCAACGCCGAGGGCAAGATCGTGGGCGACGTCCACCCCGGGGTGGCGGAGGTCGCCGCGTGGATCTCGCCGAACCCGGGCGGAGTGGGTCCGATGACCCGCGCCCAGCTCCTCGTCAACGTGGTCGAGGCGGCGGAACGCAGTGCCGGCTGACCGCGAGCCGGCGGCACCGGCGGAGGAGGGCGCTGTGACCTCGGCGGAGAGCGAGGACCGGGGCGCGGGCGACGCGCCGACGCCGGCCGCGCCCGAGAACGGGGCCCCGGACCGACAGGACGCCGCACAGCGGACCACGACGCCGGACTCGGCGTCCGGCCCGGCTCCGGCTCCGGCTCCGGCTCCGGCGTCCGGAAAGGCTCCGGTGCCCGGCCCGGCTCCGGCCTCGGGGGCCGCGTCCGGCCCGGCTCAGGACTCAGAGCAGGGCTCAGCTTCCGCTTCCGGTTCGGAGGCCGCCTCGTCCGAGAGTTCCGAGAGTTCCGAGAGTTCCGAGCGTGATGAGGAGCTGACCGTTCGGGATGCCGTCAGTGCGCCCGGGCCCGACGGGGAGCCCCGGCGGGTCACGCGGCGGTTTCCGCTGTTCACCCGGGACACCGCGCGGCCCGAGGGCGGCGGCAGGGCGGCCCCCCGCGACGCGCCCGCCCCCGCACGGCAGTGGCCGATCCTCGCGGTCACCGGCCTGGTCGGGCTCGGACTGCTGCTGACCGCGCTCGACGCGTTCAAGGCGGGGACCCTGCTGATCGGCGTCGCGCTGCTCGTGGGTGCCGCCATGCGCTGGGTGCTGCCCGACGTGGGCATGCTCGCCGTCCGATCCCGGTTCACGGACCTCGTCACGTACGGCGTCCTGGGGGCGGCCATCGCGCTGCTCGCGATGATGGCGCAGCCGAATCCCTGGCTGGAGCTTCCGTTCCTGGACGACACGCTGCACTTCACGATCAGGACGTAGCCGGTAGCGCTCCGCCGCGTGCCGTGGAGGTCGGGGCGGTTTCAGGACGGCGGCGCCCGTCCACTCCCCCGAGCGCGGAGGGGCGCCGCCTGGAACAAGGGTCATGGACGTGCCAATGGCCGTTCAATACCTGTCAGCCGCCTGTGGCAGGGAGGTGACGGTTCCGGCACCTCCCGCGCGCGGGACGCGCAAAACGTGTCCCCGCCGGTACCGGTCGCCCCGGACGCCGTACGCGCCACCGGTTCCGTCGATAGCCTGGCGGACCGACCGCGGCCGTCGCCTCGTCGTGACGGCGGCGAACGGTCGACGATCCGATCTGCCCCTGGTGTGCGTGTGATCCCCCTGAAGGCGCGAGTGACGCACGAGGTCGTGCATGTGTTCCCTGTGTGTCGATATGTTGACAAGTTCGAGAATGGGTCGCGATCACTCCGTCTCGTCAGCCGGGAGGCAAGTCGGTGGGACACTGGACCGCAGACCAGGGGGCATGCGACGGTGCATGCCCACAGGCCCGAATGCTCCCGTGCGCCCCCATCCCGGGAACTGAGATCCTGACCGAACGCATCCCTGTGGGTAGCCGGCACGGGGACTCGGCGAGGGCTTCACACGCGGGAAAAGGCCAGCACGTACGGGGGGAAGAGGGGGGTACCAATGCCTCGTTGGAGGCCCTTGCCGGATGAACTCGATCCGCAGGTAAGGGAGTTCGCCAGCCAGTTGCGTCGACTGGTCGACCGCAGCGGGCTGAGTATCGCCGCCGTGGCCGACCGCACGGGATACAGCAAGACGTCCTGGGAGCGGTATCTGAACGGCCGCCTGCTCGCGCCGAAGGGCGCGATCGTGGCGTTGGCCGAGGTGACCGGGACCAATCCCGTCCATCTGACGACGATGTGGGAGCTTGCCGAGCGCGCCTGGAGCCGTTCGGAGATGCGCCACGACATGACCATGGAGGCGATACGGATCTCCCAGGCGCGCGCCGCGCTGGGAGAGTTCGGGCCGACTCCGGCCAAGGGGGGAAAGAGCGGGAAGCAGGCGCGCGCCGGGGGAAGCGCGACGGCCGCGCCCAAGCCGGGTATCGCGGGCCCTGCCGGGGTGTCACCCACCGTGCCCCCGCAGAGTCCGGCACGGAACCCGGCGCAGGACCCCGCACAGGGGGACGAGCGCAGGCCGCCGTACGGGGCCGGTGCCAATAGCGGCAGCGGCAGCGGCGGCACGGGTGCCGGTGCGAGGACCGGTGCGGATGCGCGGGGTGGCGGTTGGGGAGTCGTCGCCTCGCCTCCGGGAGCGTCCGGCTACTCGGGACCCAGGGGTGCCGGCGGTCCCGGCGCGTCCGGTGCCTCCGGCTTCGGTCCGCCGGGCGCCTACGGGGCGTCCGGTCAGGCCGGTTCGGCCGGTCACGGGGGACCCGGTGGCGGTCCGGCCGCGGGGCCTCAGGACGCGCGGCCCGGAGCCGGCGGTTCGCCCGACGGGCAGCGGCGCAAGCGGCGGCTCACCATGTTCCTCGCCGGAGTCGTGGGCGCGCTCGTGGTGATAGCCGCGGCCGTGTTCCTCACCAGCTCCGGCGGTGACGAGGGCGGGAACGAGGCCAAGCCGACCCCGAGTCCGACGGTCAGCAAGGAACTGCCGGCCGGTGTCGAGTGCAGCGGCGCGGACTGCGCGGGCAAGGACCCGGAGAACATGGGCTGCGGCGGGACGCTGGCGCAGACCGTGGAGAAGGCCGTGGTCGGCACCGCCCAGGTCGAGGTCCGGTACAGCGAGACATGCGGCGCCGCCTGGGCCCGTATCACCGCGGCCGGACCGGGGGACACGGTCCGGATATCGGCCGGTTCGGCCGCCGCGCAGACCGCCGAGGTCGAGACGGACACCGACGCCTACACCCCGATGGTCGCGGTGAAGAGCGCCACCGGGGCGAAGGCCTGCGCGACGCTCGCGTCGGGCGTGGAGGGCTGCACGAAGTAGGCGGTGCGCGTGACACCGAGTACGACCCGGACCGGCCTCCACGGGGCGCCGGTCGTACGGGCCGTACGGGCCGTACGGCTCGAACGGGCGCCCGACTCCCTTGAGTCGGGCGCCCGTTGCCGTCACGGCACCCCCCAGCACAGCCTTCGCCATGAGGGGGGAGGGAGGAATGGGCGGCGTACTTCGGGGCAAGCGGACCGTACCCCCACGGGAGTCCGGCGTTGTCTCGGCAGGACGAGCAGCTTCCGCGCTGCCGACCGGCACCCCCACCCGGCGGCCGTCGCCTCACTCTCCCGACCCGACGGCCGCCACCCCCATCGCCCACCCCACTCCCTTGCGCTGTCCAGGGGCGCGCCCTTCAGGGGCGCGGGGAACGGCGCAGTCTTTCGCCCTTCGGGGGCGCGGGGAACGGCGCAATCTTGTGCCCTGACGGGGCGCGGGGAACGGCGCAACCAGCCCCCACCACGCAACGCACCCGGACCGGACGCCCCCGCCACCCCGCCGGGCACGGCCTTGTGGGACGGGCCACATCGGACCCGGACGTCCGGGATCCCGGATGCGCGATAGCCTGACCGCTGGATCTCTCTTGACGCCGAGAGATCGATCATCGGGACCGGTGATCGATCATCGAGGCGAAAGGCCGGGATCCCGCACCCCGGGGCAGGGACGCCCCACCGTCAGCTGCCATACGGAGAACGCCATGACCCGCACTCCCGTGAACGTCACCGTCACCGGCGCGGCCGGCCAGATCGGTTACGCCCTGCTCTTCCGCATCGCCTCCGGCCAGCTGCTCGGCGCGGACGTGCCGGTCAAGCTGCGTCTGCTGGAGATCACGCCGGCGCTGAAGGCCGCCGAGGGCACCGCCATGGAGCTCGACGACTGCGCCTTCCCGCTCCTTCAGGGCATCGACATCACCGACGACCCGAACGTGGCCTTCGACGGCACGAACGTCGGTCTGCTCGTCGGCGCCCGCCCCCGTACCAAGGGCATGGAGCGCGGTGACCTCCTGGAGGCCAACGGCGGCATCTTCAAGCCCCAGGGCAAGGCCATCAACGACAACGCCGCGGACGACGTCAAGATCCTCGTCGTCGGCAACCCGGCCAACACCAACGCCCTCATCGCCCAGGCCGCCGCCCCGGACGTACCGGCGGAGCGCTTCACCGCGATGACCCGCCTGGACCACAACCGCGCGCTCACGCAGCTCGCGAAGAAGACCGGTTCGACGGTCGCGGACATCCAGCGCCTGACCATCTGGGGCAACCACTCCGCCACCCAGTACCCCGACATCTTCCACGCCACGATCGCCGGCAAGAACGCCGCCGAGACCGTGAACGACGAGAAGTGGCTGGCCGACGAGTTCATCCCGACCGTCGCCAAGCGCGGTGCGGCCATCATCGAGGCCCGTGGCGCCTCCTCCGCCGCCTCGGCCGCGAACGCCGCCATCGACCACGTCTACACCTGGGTCAACGGCACGGCGGACGGCAACTGGACCTCCATGGGCATCCCGTCCGACGGTTCGTACGGTGTCGCTGAGGGCCTCATCTCCTCCTTCCCCGTGACCACGAAGGACGGCTCGTACGAGATCGTCCAGGGCCTCGACATCAACGAGTTCTCCCGCGCCCGTATCGACGCGTCGGTGCAGGAGCTCGCGGAGGAGCGCGAGGCGGTCCGCGCCCTCGGCCTCATCTGAGACACCTTGTGAGTTCCCTCTGATCCCCGGGCGGTCGCCCGGGGATCAGTGCGTTCCGGGCGCCTTCCCGGCAGGGCCGAGCGGCTTCTCGAACCAGTACCCGGCGTGCGGGTTGTCGTCGTACGCCGGGATCTGCGTGTATCCGCCGGTCCGGTACATCGCCGCCGCCTCCTTGAGGACCTTGTGCGTGTCCAGGCGTACGGTCCGGTGTCCGCGTCCGGCCGCCGTGTGCTCCAGTTCGGCCAGCAGCCGCCGTCCCAGGCCCAGTCCGCGGGCCTCCGGGTGCACCCACAGATGCCGGATCTCGGCCGTTTCGTCGTCGAGGGCGCACAGCACCCCGCAGCCGACGGCGCGCTTCTCCTCGTACGCGACGAGGAAGACGGCGATCCGCTCGGGCGGTACGAGGTCGGTGGCGGCGTACCCCTCGGGGAAGCGTTCGTCGAGTTCGGCGGCGTAACCGGCGAGGCAGGCACGTGCGTCGGCCGACGTCGCCGGGACGGGCCGTACCGTGATCGCGGCCAGCCGCAGCAGCCGCTCGGTGGTGGCGACCGCCTCGGTCAGCTGCCGCCGCTGGGTCTCGGTCAGCCCGCGCAGCAGACCTTCGGCGAGGTCGTCCGCGCGGCGGTTCTGCTCCGCCAGTTCGGCCCGCCCGGCCGGTGTGGGCTCCGCGAGGCGCAGCCTGCTGTCCCCCGGGTGCACGGTGACCCGTACGAGCCCCTGCTTCTCCAGCGCGCGCACCATCCGGCTCAGGTACCCGGCGTCGAGCCCGAGCCGGGTCCGCAGCTCCCGCAGGGACGCGCCGGCTCCGATCTCGTACAGCAGCCGGGCCTCGCCGAGCGGGCGGTCCTGCCCGAGGTAGTGGTCGTCGAGCACACCGATCCGGCGCGTGAAGTAGCGGTTGAAGCCACGCAAGGTGGTCACGTGCGCCGCGGACACGGGCGAGGGCACAGGCTCCATAACCTTTGACTTTAGTCAAAGGTCGGCAGGAGTGTCCATGTTTCGGACGGCTTGTCAGTGACCCCGCGCACTTCGGTGACGGGGAGCGCATGACCTTCGGTGAGAAGGGCAGGTGCACCCGGCCCCCGAGAGTGACATGCGTGTGACACAGGGGCACGGAACAGGAACGGAAGGCAGCACCGAATCATGTCGGGACACCAGGCGCAGCAGACGATTCATGTGGACGGCGAGTGGCGTGCGGCCGCCTCGGGGGCCACCCGGGACATCCTCGACCCGGCGGACGCGAAGCCGTTCGCCGAGGTCTCCGAAGGCGGGGTGCCGGACACGGACGCCGCCGTCGAGGCCGCCCGGCGCGCCTTCGACCACGGAGAGTGGCCCCGTACGCCCGTCACCGAGCGGGCCGCCCTCCTGCGCCGCGTCGCCGACCTCCTCGTCCGCGACCGCGAGAAGCTCGGGCTCCTGGAGAGCCGGGACGCGGGCAAGACGCTGGAGGAGGGGCGGGTCGACATCGACTGCGTCGCCGACGCCTTCCGGTACTTCGCCGACCTCGTCGTCGGAGAGGGCGGCGGCCGGGTCGTCGACGCCGGTTCGGACGACATCCACAGCGTCGTCGTGCACGAGCCCGTCGGCGTCTGCGCGATGATCACGCCCTGGAACTACCCGCTGCTGCAGGCCAGCTGGAAGGTCGCCCCGGCCCTCGCCGCGGGGAACACCTTCGTCCTCAAGCCCAGCGAGATCACCCCGCTGACCACCGTCGCCCTCATCGAACTGCTCGTCGAGGCCGGGCTGCCCACCGGAGTGGCCAACCTCGTCACAGGCCCCGGACACAGCGTCGGCGCCCGGCTCGCCGAGCACCCCGGCGTCGACCTGGTCTCCTTCACCGGCGGACTCGCCAGCGGTACGAAGGTCGCGCAGGCCGCCGCCGTCACCGTGAAGAAGGTCGCCCTCGAACTCGGCGGCAAGAACCCCAACGTCGTCTTCGCCGACTCCTGCGCCACCGAGGAGGGCTTCGACACGGCCGTCGACCAGGCCCTGAACGCCGCGTTCATCCACAGCGGCCAGGTCTGCTCGGCGGGCTCCCGGCTGATCATCGAGGAGTCGGTACGCGACCGGTTCGTCACCGAACTGGTGCGCCGCGCCGAGCTGATCCGGCTGGGCCGCGGCACCGAGGAGGGCGTCGAGTGCGGCCCGCTCGTCTCCGCCGAACAGCGCGAGAAGACCGAGGGGTACGTGGCCGCCGCCCTGGCCGAGGGCGCGGTGCTGCGGACCGGCGGCGCCCGCCCCGACCCGTCCGACCGGCTGCCCGCCACCGGCTACTTCTACGAGCCGACCGTCCTCGACCAGTGCCACCGCGAGATGCGCGTCGTACGGGAAGAGGTCTTCGGACCCGTCCTGACCGTCGAGACCTTCCGTACGGAGGACGAGGCCGTCGCGCTCGCCAACGACACGGAGTACGGGCTCGCGGGCGGCGTCTGGACCGCAGACGCGGGGCGCGCCCGGCGGGTGGCGGGACGGCTGCGGCACGGCACCGTCTGGATCAACGACTTCCATCCCTACCTTCCGCAGGCGGAGTGGGGCGGCTTCGGCAAGAGCGGCGTCGGCCGCGAGCTGGGCCCCGCGGGCCTCGCGGAGTACCGCGAGACGAAGCACGTGTACCAGAACCTCGCGCCGAAGCCGGTCCGCTGGTTCGCGGGCTGACGCCCACCGCCCGACTGACGCCCACCGCCCGGCCGACGCCCACCGCCCGGCCGACGGGTCGCGGCTGACACCCGCGGCCCCGGCCCGGCCCCCGTCACGTCCGACTTCCCACCGCACAAGGCACCCTGGAGCGCCTCCGCATGCCCGAAAACGCACACGAGTACCAGAACGAGCACGCGCCCGAGCACACGTACGACTACGTCGTCATCGGCGGTGGTACCGCGGGGTCCGTCATCGCCTCCCGGCTCACCGAGAACCCCGATGTCACCGTCGCCGTCATCGAGGGCGGCCCCAGTGACGTGGGCCGGGACGACGTCCTGACCCTGCGCCGCTGGATGGGCCTGCTCGGCGGGGAGCTGGACTACGACTACCCGACGACCGAGCAGCCGCGCGGCAACTCGCACATCCGGCACAGCCGCGCCCAGGTCCTCGGCGGCTGCTCCTCGCACAACACCCTCATCGCGTTCAAGCCGCTGCCGTCCGACTGGGACGAGTGGGAGGCGGCGGGCGCCGAGGGCTGGGGTTCGGCGCCCATGGAGGCGTACTTCCCGCGTCTGCGCAACAACATCGTCCCGGTCGACGAGAAGGACCGGAACGCCATCGCCCGCGACTTCGTGGACGCGGCGCAATCGACGCTCGGTGTGCCGCGCGTGGAGGGCTTCAACAAGAAGCCGTTCACCGAGGGCGTCGGCTTCTTCGACCTCGCGTACCACCCGGAGACCAACAAGCGCTCCAGCGCGTCCGTCGCCTATCTGCACCCCGTGATGGACGAGCGGCCCAACCTCCACCTCTACCTGGAGACCTGGGCGCACAAGGTGGAGCTGGACGGCACCCGCGCGCGTGGGGTCCACGTGACGACGAAGGACGGCGACGAACTCCTCGTACGCGCCCGCCGCGAGGTCCTGCTGTGCGCCGGGGCCGTCGACTCGCCCCGGCTGCTGCTGCACTCCGGCATCGGGCCGCGCGAGGACCTCGAAGCGCTCGGCATACCCGTCACCCACGATCTGCCGGGTGTCGGCGAGAACCTGCTCGACCACCCCGAGTCGGTCATCGTCTGGGAGACGGACGGGCCGATTCCGGAGAATTCCGCGATGGACTCCGACGCGGGCCTCTTCGTGCGGCGGGACCCCGAACGGGCGGGCCCCGACCTGATGTTCCACTTCTACCAGATCCCGTTCACGGACAATCCGGAGCGCCTCGGCTACGAACGCCCCGAGCACGGCGTCTCGATGACCCCGAACATCCCCAAGCCGCGCAGCCGCGGCCGGTTGTACCTGACCAGCGCGGACCCGGCCGAGAAGCCCGCCCTCGACTTCCGCTACTTCACGGACGAGGACGACTACGACGGCCGCACCCTCGTCGACGGCATCCGGATCGCCCGCGAGATCGCGAAGGCCGAGCCGCTCGCGCACTGGCTCAAGCGCGAGGTGTGCCCCGGCCCCGACGTCACCGGGGACGAGGAGCTGAGCGAGTACGCGCGCAAGGTCGCCCACACGGTGTACCACCCGGCGGGCACCTGCCGGATGGGTGCGACGGACGACCGGCTCGCCGTCGTGGACCCCGAGTTGCGGATCCGCGGCCTCGACGGCATCCGGATCGCCGACGCGTCCGTGTTCCCGACCATGCCCGCCGTGAACCCGATGATCGGGGTCCTCATGGTCGGCGAGAAATGCGTGGACCTGCTGGGAGGCGGTGCGTGATGAGTACGACGATCTCCGCTCAGGAGGCCACAGCCGAGGGCACGGGTGCCCGGGGCACCGAACCCGTCTTCTCCGTGGACGGCCTGTGGAAGGTCTTCGGACCCAAGGCCGACCGGGTCCCCGCCGACCCCGAGCTGGCCGCCCTGCCGGCCGCCGAACTCCGGTCCCGTACCGGCTGTACGGCCGCCGTCCGGGACGTCAGCTTCGATGTGCGCAAGGGCGAGGTCTTCGTCGTCATGGGCCTGTCCGGCTCGGGCAAGTCCACCCTCGTGCGCTGTCTGACCCGGCTCATCGAGCCGACCGCGGGCACCATCGCCATCGACGGCGAGGACGTGCGCGCGATGGACAGGGCGCGGCTGCGCGAACTGCGCCGCCACCGCGCCGCCATGGTCTTCCAGCACTTCGGCCTGCTGCCGCACCGCTCCGTGCTCGACAACGTCGCGTACGGACTCGAAGTGCAGGGAGTGCCGAGGCGCGAGCGGCGTGCGAAGGCGCAGGAGGTCGTCGCGAAGGTCGGCCTCGAAGGCATGGAGCAGCGCAGGCCGGGTCAGCTCTCCGGCGGTCAGCAGCAGCGCGTGGGCCTCGCGCGGGCGCTGGCGGTGGATCCGGAAGTCCTGCTGTTCGATGAACCGTTCAGCGCTCTCGATCCGATGATTCGTCGAGACATGCAGGAGGAGGTGATCCGGCTGCACGAGGAGGAGGGCCGCACGATGGTGTTCATCACGCACGACCTGAACGAGGCGCTGCGCCTGGGCGACCGGATCGCCCTCATGCGCGACGGCCGCATCGTCCAACTGGGCACACCCGAGGAGATCGTGGGCTCGCCCGCCGACGACTACGTACGGGAGTTCGTCCGGGACGTGCCACGCGAGCAGGTCATGACGGTCCGCAGGGCCATGCGGGCCGCGTCGGCGCAGGAGGCGGGCGAGGGTCCGGCCCTGTCGCCGGAGGCCACGGTCTCGCAGGCCATCGAGGCGGTCGCGCGCTCGGGACAGACGGCCCGCGTGGTGGACCAGGGACGCTGCCTCGGCGTCGTGGACTCGGACGCGCTGCTGGAGGTGGTGGCGGGGACGGACACCCGCTCCGCCGGGCCGGCCCGCGAGGAGGTCGCCTGATGGCCACCTTCACCGCGCCCGCTCCCCGTACGGGCCTGCCCGGCTTCCTCGGCTTTCTCAGGCGCCCGGCGGTCCGCAAGCTCCTCCTGCTCGCCGTCGCGGCGGCCGTCCTCGTCCCGCTGGCCGACTCCCGCTGGGCGAGCGGCACCTGGCCCCACGCCCTCACCGTCGACCTCACCGAACCCCTCGGCGACGCCAGCACCTGGATCATCGACAACCGCGACAGCCACCCGCTGTTCCTCTACTTCTTCGGGCACGTCTCGAACGCGGTCGTCCTCGCCGTACGCGCCGTCTACCTCGTCCTGCTCGCCGCGGGCTGGGCGGGCGTCGCGGCCGCGGCGGCCCTGGTCGCCTGGCGGGTCGCCGGGGTGCGTCTCGCGCTCGGCACGGCCGCCGCGGTCCTGACCTGCGGGCTGCTCGGTATGTGGGTGCCCACCATGCAGACCCTCGCACTCATGGTGGTCGCGGTCCTCGCGTCCGTCGCCCTGGGCGCGCTGCTGGGCCTCGCCGCCGGACTCTCCGACCGTACGTACCGCGCACTGCGACCCGTCCTCGACACCATGCAGGTGCTCCCGGCCTTCGCGTACCTCCTGCCGGTCGTCCTCGTCTTCGGCATCGGCGTCCCGGCCGCGGTGCTCGCCACCGTCGTGTACGCGGCCCCGCCCATGGCCCGCCTCACCGCGCTCGGTCTGCGCGGCGCGGACGCCGGGGTGATGGAGGCCGTCGAGTCCCTGGGCACCACCGCACGGCAGCGGCTGTTCACGGCCCGGCTGCCACTCGCCCGCAAGGAACTCCTGCTCGGCCTCAACCAGACCATCATGATGGCCCTTTCGATGGCCGTCATCGCGTCCGTCATCGGCGCGGGCGGCCTGGGCGACCGCGTCTACCAGGCACTGGCCTCCGTCGACGTGGGCGCCGCGCTCGCCGCCGGCATCCCGATCGTGCTGCTCGCGGTCGTCCTGGACCGGGTGACGGGAGCGGCGGGAGCGGAAGGGTCGGCGGCCCCGGCGGGGGAGGGGTTCGAGGAGACCGACTCCCGCTGGACCGCCTGGGCCCGTTGGAACGGTTGGCCCGGCTGGGTCCTGGCCGCCGTCGCCGCACTGGCCGTCGCGGTCACCGGACGCCTGGCCGGCCGGCTCGACTGGCCCGAGACCTGGATCGTGCACATCGCCGAGCCGGTGAACCGCGCCGTCGACTGGATGACCGACCACCTCTACTCCGGCGTCCCCTACGTGGGCGGCACCGCCGACTGGGCGGCCCACTTCACCACCGGGGTACTGAACCCGGTGCGCGAAGGACTGCAGTGGCTGCCCTGGTGGGCGGTCCTGCTGACCGTCGCCGCGCTCGCCTGGCTGATCGGCACCTGGCGCACCGCGCTGACCGCCGTCCTAGCGATGGCCGCGATCGGAGTGCTCGGCGTGTGGCAGCCGTCCCTCGACACGCTGTCGCAGGTCCTCGCGGCGGTGGCGGTCACGCTGGTCCTCGGCTTCGGCACCGCGGTCGCGGCGGCCCGGAGCGAGCGCTGCGAACGCCTCCTGCGCCCCGTCCTGGACGTCTTCCAGACGATGCCGCAGTTCGTCTACCTCATACCCGTCGTGGCGCTCTTCGGCGTCGGCCGCGCCCCGGCGGTCGCCGCCGCGGTCGTCTACGCGCTGCCCGCCGTCGTCCGCATCACCACGCAGGGTCTGCGCAACGTGGACCCGGCGGCCATGGAGTCCTCGCGTTCCATGGGCGCGACCGGCTGGCAGCAACTCCGCCAGGTGCAACTGCCGCTGGCCCGCCCGGCCCTGCTGCTCGCCGTGAACCAGGGAGTCGTCCTCGTCCTCGCCGTCGTCATCATCGGCGGTCTGGTCGGCGGTGGCGCGCTCGGCTACGACGTCGTGTTCGGGCTCGCCCAGGGCGACCTCGCCACGGGTCTGGTGGCCGGCGCGGCGATCGTCTGCCTGGGCCTGATGCTCGACCGGGTGACACAGCCCACCCGGCGCCGCACGAAGAAGGGAGCCTGAGATGCGTAGGTGTACGACCGGTGTGCTCGCGGCCTGCTGCTCCTTGCTGGCGCTGGCGACGGCGACCGGCTGCGGAGCCGCCGACATGACCGAGCAGGCCTCGCCCTTCGCCAACGCGCAGGGCGCGAGGACCGTGACCCTCTCCACCCAGTCCTGGGTCGGCGCGCAGGCCAACGTGGCCGTCGCGCAGTATCTGCTGGAACACGAACTCGGCTATCGCGTGGACACCGTGCAGGTCGACGAGGTGCCCGCGTGGGACGCGCTCAGCCAGGGCCGGGTCGACGCGATCCTGGAGGACTGGGGCCACCCCGAGCAGCAACAGCGGTACGTCGAGGACAAGAAGACGATCGTGGACGGCGGCGGCCTCGGTGTCACCGGACACATCGGCTGGTTCGTACCGACGTACTTCGCGAAGCAGCACCCCGACGTGACGAACTGGAAGAACCTGAACAAGTACGCCGACCGGTTGCGCACCGCGGAGAGCGGCGGCAAGGGCCAACTGCTCGACGGCTCACCCTCGTACGTCACGAACGACAAGGCGCTGGTGAAGAACCTGGACCTCGACTACCAGGTGGTGTTCGCCGGTTCGGAGGCGGCCCAGATCACCCAGATGCGGCAGTTCGCCAAGGAGAAGAAGCCCTTTCTCACGTACTGGTACTCGCCGCAGTGGCTCTTCGAGAAGGTGCCGATGACGGAGGTGAAGCTGCCCGCGTACAAGGAGGGCTGCGACGCGGATCCGGAGGAGGTCGCCTGCGCCTATCCGCACACCCCGCTGCGCAAGTACCTCAACGCGGACTTCGCGAAGTCCGGCGGCGGGGCCGCGGAGTTCCTGAAGAGGTTCAAGTGGACGACCAAGGACCAGAACGAGGTCTCCCTCCTGATAGCGGACCGGAAACTGTCCCCGGAGGAGGCGGCGAAGCGGTGGGTGCGGGGCCATGAGCCGACGTGGAGGTCATGGCTGGAGAAGTAGCCGCCGCTCCGCCGCGGCCGTCGTCACTTGTGCTGGCCGGCCGTGTAGTGCCCCGGTGTGAGGCGGCAGGTCACGCCGAAGCGGTTCCACGCGTTGATCACCGTGATCGAGGCGAGCAGCTGGGACAGTTCGGTCTCGTCGAAGTGCCGGGCGGCGGTCTCGAAGACCTCGTCCGGGACGAAGCCGTCCGTCAGGACCGTCACGGCCTCGGTCAGCGCGAGCGCCGCGAGCTCCTTCTCCGTGTAGAAGTGCCGGGACTCCTCCCAGGCGCTGAGCTGGACGATCCGCTCGACGCTCTCGCCCGCCGCGAACGCGTCCTTCGTGTGCATGTCGAGGCAGAACGCGCAGTGGTTGAGCTGCGAGGTGCGGATCTTCACCAGCTCCAGCAGCACGGGGTCGACGCCCTGCCGGGCAGCCGCGTCCAGCCGGACCATGGCCTTGTAGACCTCGGGGGCGAACTTCGCCCACTGGAGTCGGGGGGTGTCCTCGGGGGCGTACGAGGTGTCCTTCGCGGTGCCGTTCTCTGTCGTCGTCATGCTGTCGACCCTACGAGCGAACCAGCCCAGGAGTATGGTCCATTTCCATGGCTGGATCTTGGGCCACTTTCGGAGTGGATCTGCATGTGGAGGTGGCGCGTACCCGCTCCGGCCTGCGCAGAGGCCTCACGGACGCGCTGCGGGAGGCGGTACGGGGCGGACGGCTCTCACCGGGCATCCGGTTGCCGTCCTCACGGTCACTCGCCGCCGACCTGGGCATCGCCCGCAACACGGTCGCCGACGCGTACGCCGACCTCGTCGCCGAGGGCTGGCTCACGGCACGCCAGGGCTCGGGCACGCGCGTGGCACAGCGGGACGTGCCGGTCCCGGCCTCGCCCGCGCGCAAACCCCGGTTGCCCCGGGGACCCGCGTACGACCTCGTCCCCGGCACCCCGGACCTCGCCTCCTTCCCGCGCGCCGAGTGGCTCAAGGCGTACCGCCGGGCCCTCACGGCGGCCCCGAACGACGCCCTCGGTTACGGGGATCCGCGCGGCCGTGTCGAACTGCGCACCGCCCTCGCCGGTTACCTGGCCCGCGCCCGCGGTGTACGCGCCGACCCCGACCACATCCTCATCTGCTCGGGTTTCGTGCACGGGCTGATGCTGCTCGGGGAGGTGCTGCGGCGGCGCGGCGCACGAACACTCGCGGTCGAGTCGTACGGGCTCGATGTGCACTGGGGCCTGATCGAATGGGCGGGGCTGGAGTCGGTGCCGCTGCCGTTCGACGAACTGGGCACGCGGACGGACGACTTGGCGCAGCACGGTGACGGTGGCAGTGGCGGCAGTGGCACCGTCGGCGGGGTGCTGCTCACGCCCGCCCACCAGTTCCCCATGGGCGTGCCGCTGCGTCCCGACCGCCGTGCCGCCGTCGTCGACTGGGCGCGGCGCTCGGGCGGGCTGATCCTGGAGGACGACTACGACGGCGAGTTCCGCTACGACCGCCAGCCCGTGGGCGCGCTCCAAGGGCTCGACCCGGACCGCGTGGTGTACTTCGGCACCGCCAGCAAGGCTCTCGCGCCCGGCCTGCGCCTCGGCTGGCTGGTCCTGCCGCCGGACGTGGCGCCCGAGGTCATGGCGGCGAAGGGCGGCGCGGACTGGTCGTGCGGGGTCCTGGACCAGCTGACACTGGCGGAGTTCCTCAGCTCGGGCGCCTACGACCGTCATGTGCGGGCCTCCCGCCTCCGTTACCGGCGCCGTCGTGACCAGCTCGTCGCGGCCCTGGCGGCCCGCGCCCCGTCGGTCACGGCCACCGGTATCGCGGCCGGTTTCCACGCCGTGCTGCGGCTCCCGCCCGGCACCGAGCAGTCGGTGGTCCGCGCGGCGGCCTGGCACGGCCTGGCGGTCCACGGCCTGACCGCCTACCGCCACCCGGCGGCCACACCCCCTCCGGCGGACGCCCTGGTCGTCGGCTACGGAACCCCATCGGACAGCGCCTGGCCAAGAGCCCTGGAAACGCTGTGCGGGGCACTGCCCTAGGCCGCGCGCCCCGAGCATGGCCCGACCCCTGGCCGCCCCGCCTCTAGGGCGTGCTCGGTCGCGCGTTCGCATCCTCGGGCGCACACAGCATTCCAAAGAGTACAAATTGACCGCAGGGGAAGGCGAGTTGGGAGAGCCGCTTGTACAACCTGGGTATGTGATCTTTACGCTGTCGGACTGACGGGCCCGGAGGACGGGCCGGACGGGGGAGAGACATGGCGGAGCAGCGCAGAAGACTTCGGTCCAGCACGGTCGTACTCGGTGGCATGGGCATCCTCGCGACGGCCCTCACCTCGTGCGGCTCCGACCCCGACCGCCGCTGCGTGGACCGGGACAGCTACGACTACGCGGGCAGCTACAAGATCGTCGCCGACAGGAACTGCGCGTCCGGCTCCGGCTCCACGTCGTCGGGCAGGAAGCGCGGGAGCAGCACGGTCGACGCCGACTGGTACTACGACGCCGACGTCTCCGGCGGGCGCGCCGAGGACGGCACCTTCAGCCGCAGCGAGGCCGTCGACCGGGACGGTTTCGGCTGCTCGGACTCGGGCAGCGGCGGCGGCTGACCAGGACGCGGAACGTACTGACGGATCTACGGACACACGACTGTGGAACGGCGAACCATGGAACCGCGCGCCGGCTGGCAGCGGACGGTCGAGGACCAGGGGCTCATCTACCCCCTCACCCGTTACCCGGACGACTCCCTGCGCCCCTACTGGGACGAGTCCGCCCACTACGTCTTCTCCCTGCCCGAGGTCGAGGCCCTGGAGCAGGTCGTCGAGGAACTCCACACGATGTGCCTGGCCGCGGCCGAGTACATCGTCACCGAGAACCGCCTCGCCGACCTCGGCATCACCGACCCGCGGGTGGCGGAGCCGGTCGCCGAGGCCTGGCGCCGCCGCGCCGAACTCCCCTCCCTGTACGGGCGTTTCGACCTCCGCTACGACGGCACGGGCCCGGCGAAGCTCCTGGAGTACAACGCCGACACCCCGACCTCACTCGTCGAGGCCGCGAGCCCCCAGTGGTTCTGGATGGAGGAACGCTTCCCCGGCGCCGACCAGTGGAACTCCCTCCACGAACGGCTCGTCGAAGCCTGGCGCAGACAGGCCTCCCTCCTCCCGCCCGGCAGCCCCCTCTACTTCGCGCACTCCGCCGCCGACGAACTCGGCGAGGACCTCATGACGGTCGGGTATCTGAAGGAGACCGCGGAACAGGCCGGCCTCGACACCGCCTGGATCGCGATGGAGGAGATCGGCTGGGACCGCCTCTCCGGACGTTTCGTCGACAAGCGCCTCCGCTTCATCCGCAGCTGCTTCAAGCTCTACCCCTGGGAATGGCTCACCACCGACCGCTTCGCCCCGCATGTCCTCGCCACCCTCGACAACGGCGGCGGCACGGGCACGACGATGTGGATCGAACCCGCCTGGAAGATGCTGCTCAGCAACAAAGCCCTCCTCGCGATCCTCTGGGAGCTGTACCCGGACCACCCGAACCTCCTCCCCGCCTACCTCGACGGCCCCCGCGACCTGGCCACCACCAGCGGATACGTGGCCAAGCCCCTGCTCGGCCGCGAAGGCGCCGGCGTCACCGTCCACGAACCGGGCCCCGGCACCGTGACCATCCGCGAGGAGGCCTGCTGCTACCAGGAGCTGGCCCCCCTGCCGTCCTTCGACGGCAACCGGGTCGTCCTCGGCGCCTGGGTCGTCGAGAACGAGTCGGCCGGCCTCGGCATCCGTGAATCGTCCGGCCTGGTGACGGACGAATACGCGCGCTTCCTGCCCCACGTGATCCTCTGACCCACGGCGGAGGCCGGTCCCGACCGCCCTCCGCCGTCGCTCGCATGGTGGACGGCGGGACCTCTCCTCGGGGCGCTCCCGGTACGCTGATCCACGGGCCGTGACTGGCGCGCTGGGATGGGATCGACCATCGGGGAGCGGCCCGGGAACTGTGTGCCGTGCGCCTGGGCCGAACCGTGAACGCCGAACGCCACGTCCGGAGGCCGTCATGCCAGAGCCCCTTTCCACCGAATCCACCGCCTTCCGCAGCGCCCTCGAAGTGATCCGTGCCGTCGAACCCCGGATCGCCGACGCCATCGGGCAGGAGGTCGCCGACCAGCGCGAGATGCTCAAGCTGATCGCCTCCGAGAACTACGCCTCCCCGGCCACCCTCCTCGCGATGGGCAACTGGTTCAGCGACAAGTACGCGGAAGGCACCGTCGGCCGCCGCTTCTACGCCGGCTGCCGCAACGTGGACACCGTCGAGGCCCTCGCCGCCGAGCACGCCCGCGAGCTTTTCGGCGCCGAGCACGCCTACGCCCAGCCGCACTCCGGCATCGACGCCAACCTCGTCGCCTTCTGGGCCGTCCTCGCCCAGCGCGTCGAGGCCCCGGCCCTGGAGAAGGCGGGCGTCCGCAACGTCAACGACCTCTCCGAGGCCGACTGGGCCGAACTGCGCCAGGCCTTCGGCAACCAGCGCATGCTCGGCATGTCCCTGGACGCCGGCGGCCACCTCACCCACGGCTTCCGCCCGAACATCTCCGGCAAGATGTTCGACCAGCGCTCCTACGGCACCGACCCCACCACCGGCCTCATCGACTACGAGGCCCTGCGTGTCACCGCCCGCGAGTTCAAGCCGATGATCATCGTCGCCGGCTACTCCGCCTACCCCCGTCTCGTGAACTTCCGGATCATGCGCGAGATCGCCGACGAGGTCGGCGCCACGCTCATGGTCGACATGGCCCACTTCGCCGGCCTCGTCGCGGGCAAGGTCCTCACCGGGGACTTCGACCCGGTCCCGCACGCCCAGATCGTCACCACGACCACCCACAAGTCGCTGCGTGGCCCGCGCGGCGGCATGGTCCTGTGCGACTCGTCGCTCGCCGACCAGGTCGACCGCGGCTGCCCGATGGTCCTCGGCGGCCCCCTTCCGCACGTCATGGCCGCCAAGGCGGTCGCACTCGCCGAGGCACGCCGCCCCGAGTTCCGCGACTACGCCCAGGCCGTCGTCGACAACGCCCGCGCCCTCGCCGAGGGCCTGATGCGGCGCGGTGCCACGCTGGTCACCGGCGGCACGGACAATCACCTCAACCTCATCGATGTCGCCTCCTCCTACGGCCTCACCGGCCGCCAGGCCGAGTCGGCCCTGCTCGACTCGGGCATCGTCACCAACCGCAACGCGATCCCCGCCGACCCGAACGGCGCCTGGTACACCTCGGGCATCCGGATCGGCACGCCCGCGCTGACCACCCGGGGCCTCGGGGCCACCGAGATGGACGAGATCGCGGGCCTCATCGACCGCGTCCTCACCAGCACGGAGCAGGGCACCACCAAGAAGGGCACCCCCTCCAAGGCCCAGCACGTCCTCGACCCGAAGATCGCGGACGAGATCTCCCACCGCGCGACCGACCTCCTGACCGGCTTCCCGCTCTACCCGGAGATCGACCTCGGCTGAGCCCCCGGCCGCCCGGGGCCGAGCATCCCGGCCCCGGACACCCCGGGTCCGGACCCTTCGGCCCCGGCTGCTCCGGCCCGGGTCGTCTCACAGGTCGATCAGCTCCTGTCGTGGCTCCCGCGGCGGCCGTGGCTCACGCCCGGCCGCCGCGCGGCGTATCAGCGGAGTGCCGCCGGAGCCGAGGACGAGCCCCGCGGCCAGGCCGGCCATCAGCTCCTACTCCTGTCCTGGCGCCCGTTCCGGCCCCCGCCCCGGCGCCCGCTCCAGCGATCTCGCGATCTCCACCGCCCGTGTCTTCGACGCCACGCCCTCCAGCCGGAGCGTCGTGTCACCTCCGTGCGTCCACAGCAGCGTGGGGCCGGCGGTTCGGACCGAGCGGGTGAAGTCGCCGTCCGAGTCCACCAGCCAGAGCCGCAGAAGATGCGGCTCGGGGAACCAGAGCGCACTGCCTTCGGCGGTTTCCGCGTCCTCGTCCAGCAGGACGTACTCCGGCGGCTTCGGCACGACCTTCGCGAAGCCGGGGCTCAGCGACGCCGGGTACTCGTCGAGCCGGATCGTGTGCCCCCGCTCGCGCCAGCACAGGCTCATCAGGAACCGCTCCTTCGGCTCCCGGGTCACCGTCACCGCGTCCGGAGGCCCGAGGGCAGGCGGTGTGCGGGACGCGAACCCGGCCCGCCGCTCGGCCTCGGCGAGTGTGAGGGACGGGCCTCCGCAGCCGGGTACCCCGGCGCGGGGCGACGGCTTCACCGAGGGGTCGTGCCGCACCTCGACCCCGCCGAAGTCGAACCAGTCGACGACCGCGGCGCGTACCGGAGGCGTGAGCACGAAAACCGTCAGCAGACCGCACAGACCCGCGGTCAGGACGCGCCCGCGCGCCCGCACCCAGCGGCGCGTCGCCCGCAGCCGCTCGGCCGGGGTCGGCGGCTCGGCCACCGGGGTCGGTACCCGCTCGGCGAGTATCTGTTCCAGCACCCGCTCGACCATCGAGTCGCCGCCGGGGTCCCCGGGCCGGTTCATCGACCGTCCGAGCGCCCGCAACTCCTCCGTCAGCCGCGAGACACCCGCGGGCCCAGGCCCAGGTCCAGGCTCGGGTACAGGCCCCTTCCCGCACCCCGCGCCCCGCCTTCGCCGCCCCTCGTCACCGGAGGCCGCGCCGCCCCCGCCGCCCCCGCCTCCGGCCTCGGCCTCGTACCGCTCATCCATGCTCATCACCTCCTCTCCGTGACCTCTGATCCCCCGGCCCTGCCAGCCCCTCCCGGGCTGCCGCTCCCTCCCTCATCCGGGCGTCCCCAGGCCGTTCCCGGTGGGGTTCGAAATCCGGTAGGAGTCTGCTCAGCTTCCGCAGTGCGCGGTTGAGGCGGGATTTCACCGTCCCGCGCGGCCAGCCCAGGGCCTGGGCCGTCTCCGACTCGTCCATCTCCAGCAGATAGCGGTAGGTGACGACCAGCCGGTGCTCCTCGCCGAGGCTCTCCAGGGCGGTCAGCAGCGCCGTCCTGCGCTCGGTCTCCAGCGCCGCGGTCGCCGGGTCCGCCGATTCCGGTATCAGCGGCTCCGCCACCACGAGCGCGGCCTCACGGCCGGCCAGGGTCCGCTGCCGCACCGCCGTCCGCACTGTGTTCCTCGTCTCATTGGCGACGATCGAGAGCAGCCACGGTCTGAACGCCGCGCCGTCCCGAAAGCGCCCCAGGGAGCAGTAGGCCTTGAAGAAGGCCTGCTGCACCACGTCCTCCGCGTCCGCCCCCGCCCCCAGCGCCGCGGCCGCCCTGAGCGCGAGGCCCGTATGGGCCCGCACCAGCTGTGCGTACGCCTCCGCCTCCCCGGCGCGCACGCGTGCGATGACCGCGTCCTCATCGACGATGCGGCCCCCCTCCCGCGCCCCCACGCTCGTCCTCACACCCTTGTTACACCGCCGGAGACAGATCGGTTCCCACCTGTTTCCGACCAGTTCCGGAGTGGGCCCCGGCACCTGAGAGAATGGTGAGCATGGCCTCTGATCGTCCCCGTGTGCTTTCTGGAATCCAGCCCACCGCAGGCTCGTTCCACCTCGGCAACTACCTCGGCGCCGTCCGCCAGTGGGTGGCCCTGCAGGAGTCCCACGACGCCTTCTACATGGTCGTGGACCTGCATGCGATCACCCTTCCGCAGGACCCCGCGGACCTGCGCGCGAACACCCGGCTCGCCGCCGCCCAGCTGCTGGCCGCCGGGCTCGACCCCGAGCGCTGCACACTCTTCGTCCAGAGCCACGTCCCCGAGCACGCCCAGCTCGCGTGGGTCATGAACTGCCTCACCGGCTTCGGCGAGGCCTCCCGCATGACCCAGTTCAAGGACAAGTCCGCCAGGCAGGGCGCCGACCGCGCCTCGGTCGGTCTCTTCACGTACCCGATCCTCCAGGTCGCGGACATCCTGCTGTACCAGGCCAACGAGGTTCCGGTGGGCGAGGACCAGCGCCAGCACATCGAGCTGACGCGGGACCTCGCCGAGCGGTTCAACGGCCGTTTCGGGCAGACGTTCACGGTGCCGAAGCCGTACATCCTCAAGGAGACGGCGAAGATCTTCGATCTTCAGGACCCGGCGATCAAGATGAGCAAGTCGGCGTCGACGCCGAAGGGCCTCATCAACCTCCTCGACGAGCCGAAGGCCACCGCGAAGAAGGTGAAGAGCGCGGTCACCGACACGGACACGGTGATCAGGTTCGACCCCGTGGAGAAGCCGGGCGTCAGCAATCTTCTGGGCATCTACTCCACCCTCACCGGCACCGGTATCGCGGAACTTGAGCAGAAGTACGCCGGCAAGGGCTACGGTGCGCTGAAGACGGACCTGGCGGAGGTCATGGTCGACTTCGTGACGCCCTTCCGGGAGCGCACCCAGCAGTATCTGGACGACCCGGAGACGCTCGACTCGATCCTGGCCAAGGGAGCGGAGAAGGCTCGCGCGGTCGCGGCGGAGACGCTCTCCCAGACGTACGACAAGGTGGGTTTCCTGCCCGCCAAGCACTGATCGCCGAGCATCGGCCGCCGGTACGGGAGCCCGCAGGGGAGCCCGTACGACGGCCGGGACGAGACCAGGACAACACCGGCACGACATCCGGAACGGGCCTGCACCGCCGTACAGTCGATAGCCGAACCGGCGGCGACCCTCGCCCGACCGGAACGCCAACACGGTGGAACAGAACATCGGCACGACGACAGGAGACGACGTGGGGACCGTAACGATCGGTGTGTCGATCGCGGTCCCGGAGCCACACGGCAGCCTGCTCCAGGAGCGGCGCGCGGGCTTCGGCGACCCCGCGGCTTCCGGCATTCCCACCCACGTCACACTGCTGCCGCCGACCGAGGTCGAGCGGTCGGCGCTGCCCGCGATCGAGACGCATCTCGTGGAGGTCGCGGCGGCCGGCCGCCCCTTCTCGATGCGGCTGCACGGGACGGGAACGTTCCGTCCGCTGTCCCCGGTCGTGTTCGTGCAGGTGGTCGAGGGTGCCGAGGCCTGCACCTGGCTGCAGAAGCAGGTCCGGGACGCCTCCGGGCCCGTGGCGCGCGAGCTGCAGTTCCCGTACCACCCCCATGTGACCGTGGCGCACGGCATCGACGACGAGGCGATGGACCGCGCCTTCGAGGAACTGGCGGAGTACGAGGCGCACTGGCCGTGCACCGGCTTCGCGCTCTACGAGCAGGGGCCCGACGGTGTGTGGCGCAGGCTGCGCGACTACGTCTTCGGAGGCGCGGTCGTACCGCCGCAGGCGGCCCATGTGGAACGGGGCCCGCTCCCGGCCTGCTGACCGGCCCGCAACACCGCGATCGGCCGATCGCGGGATCAGATGATCACGGGATCGGATGATCTCGGGTTCTCGGGATCAGGGACGAAGGTCCAGGGGGATCATGCGCAAGATCGTGACGGGACTCGCCGTACTCGGCCTCGCGCTGACCGGATGCGGTACGGGCGCCGGCGAGGGCGGCGGTCGCGGGACTCGCGGTGACGGCGGGGCGAAGTCGTCCGGGATGAGCTGGGCGTACGACGAGATCCTCGACGAGGGCAGCCTGTCGGACGTGCTGGCGAACGGCGCCGACGACGTCTGGGCCGTCGGCACGGTCACGGAGAGCACGGACCCCTCGTCCGTCGAGACCTCGTCCGTCGAGCTGGCGTCCAGTGAAGGGTTCCTGCTGCACCGCGACGGCACGCGGTGGAAGCGGCAGCCGATGCCCGCGGCGCTCGGCGACAGCGTCCACCAGGCCCGACTCGACGGCCTGGGCTCCGGGGAGTTCCTGCTGACGGCCGCGCGGCAGGACACGACCACGTCGCGGACGGCGCACTGGGACGGTACGGAGTGGACCGTTCTGCCGCGGCTTCCCGGCGGCGGCCGGGTCACGGAGATGAAGGCGTTCGCGGCCGACGACATCTGGGTCCTGGCCACCGGGTCCCGGTTCCAGCACTGGGACGGCACGCGGTGGACCGCCGCCCCGCTGCCCGACGGCGTCACCGCCACCTCGCTCGACGGCGTCGCCGCCGACGACCTGTGGGCGGCCGGATACCGCAGCACCGGTGACGGCACCGACGGCCACGAGATGCAGCAGCCGGCCGCCGTGCACTGGGACGGCAGGGCCTGGCGGCAGGCCGACATGCCCGAATACCGCTTCCCGGACCCGGTGCCCGCCGAGCCGAGCGCCTCGGTCGCCCGCATCCTCGCCTTCGCCGCCGACGACGTCCGTGCGTACGGCGCGCACAGCTTCAACGCCGGCGAGGGGGTGGAGGAAGACCCGGAGGAAGGGGCGGTACGGCTGCGCTGGGACGGCTCCCGCTGGAGCAAGGTGGCCGACGCGAAGGGCGACTGCGCCGGGCGGGTCCCCGTGGCCCGGGACGGCACCGGCGGGCTCCTCCTGGACGACAGCCGCTACGTCACCGGCGACGGCGTCTGTACGAAGATCGGGCGGCCCCGGCTGCCCGACGGGGGTGGGGTCCGGGCCGACTCGCGGCAGTCGCTGTGGCTGTCCGCCGTGGTGGCCGTGCCCGGGACCGACCAGGTTCTCGGCGTAGGCCGTGTCCAGGTCAACCAGAGCGGTGACCCGGTGAACAAGACCGTCATCGTGTCGCTCGACAGGTAGAACAGGTAGACAGGCAGACAGGTAGTGCGTCCGTGCGGGCCGGATGCGGTTGCCCGCGCCGTTCCCCACGCCGATCCCCGCGCCCTTCAGGGGTGCGGCTACAGCGGCAGGCGGCGGAACACCCCTCGCGGGACGTGTCGCAGGGCCGACATGACCACCCGTAGCGCGCCCGGTACCCACACCGTTTCGGAGCGGCGGCGCAGGCCCGTTTCGATGGCTGTGGCAACCGCTTCCGGGGTGGTCGCCAGCGGGGCCTCCTCCAGGCCCTCCGTCATCTTGGAGCGGACGAAGCCGGGGCGTACGACCATCACGTGGACGCCCGTGCCGTACAGCGCGTCTCCCAGGCCCTGGGTGAACGCGTCGAGGCCCGCCTTGCTGGAGCCGTAGATGAAGTTGGCGCGGCGGGCCCGCTCGCCCGCCACCGAGGAGAGCACCACCAGGGAGCCGTGGCCCTGCGTCTGGAGTGCCCGCGCGCACACCAGGCCCGACGAGACGGCGCCCGTGTAGTTGGTCTGCGCGACCCGTACCGCCGCGCCGGGCTCGTTCTCGTCGTGCGACTGGTCGCCGAGGACGCCGAACGCGAGCAGGACCATGTCGATGTCGCCCTCGGCGAAGACCTTGCCGAGGGCCGCCTCGTGGGCGTCGGGGTCGAGTGCGTCGAAGTCGACGGTACGGACGTCCGCGCCGAGTTCGCGCAGTCCGGTGGCGGCCGATTCGAGGCCGGGCGAGGGGCGGCCCGCGAGCCACACCGTGCGGGTGCGGCGGGTGATCAGCCGCCGTGCGGTGGCCAGCCCGATCTCGGACGTGCCGCCGAGGATCAGCAGGGACTGCGGGATGCCGAAGGCGTCCTTCATGGAACCGAACTCCTATGGGGGAGGGGGCCGACAGGGCGGTGGCGGCGGGATGGCCGGCGTCAGAGGCCGAGGCGCCGGGACAGGTCGGAGGTGAAGACGGACCGCGGGTCCAGCTCCGCGCGCAGCGCCCGGAACTCGTCGAGCCGCGGGTACATCGCCGTGAGCAGTTCGGGCCGCAGCCGGGAGTCCTTGGCCAGGTAGACCCGCCCGTCGGCCGCGGCGACCTCCTCGTCCAGTTCGTCGAGGAAGCCGCCGAGCCCCGGCAGGTTCGCGGGGATGTCGAGGGCGAGGGTCCAGCCGGGCATCGGGAAGGACAGCCAGCCCGGGTCGCCCTCGCCGAACCGCTTCAGGACGGCGAGGAAGGAGGGGCAGCGGCGCTGCGAGATGCGGTGCACGATCCGGCGCAGGGTCTCCTCCTGCCCGTAGCCGACGGCGAACTGGTACTGCACGAAACCGCCGCGTCCGTAGACGCGGTTCCAGTGCGGCACGCCGTCGAGCGGGTGGAAGAAGGTGGACATCCGCTGGAGTTCGCCCACGCGCGCGTGAGGTGCCTTGCGGTACCAGAGCTCGTTGAAGAGGCCAACCGTCGTACGGCCGAGCAGGCCCTCGGGGACGAAGGAGGGCGCCGCGGGAAGACGGCCGGGGCGGAACTCCAACGGGGCTCTCCGCGCGCGCGTGCGGCCGGCCAGCGCCTCCAGGGGAGCGTGGTCGCCCCGGGTCAGCACCGAGCGGCCCATGGACGCGCCCCGGGCCAGCAGGTCGATCCAGGCGACCGAGTAGCGGTAGCGGTGGTCGGTCGCCGTGAGGCGGGCCATCAGGTCGTCCAGGTCCGTGGCGCGTTCGGTGTCGACGGACATCAACGACGTCTCGACGGGCTGCAGCCGGACGGTGGCCGTCAGGATGACGCCGGTCAGACCCATCCCGCCCGCCGTGGCGTCGAACAGGGGCGTGCCCCGGTCCACCATGCGGATCTGCCCGTCGGCGGTCAGCAGTTCGAAGGACAGGACGTGCCGGGCGAACGAGCCGGACACATGGTGGTTCTTGCCGTGGATGTCCGCGCCGATCGCCCCGCCGACCGTCACATAGCGGGTCCCGGGGGTCACCGGCACGAACCAGCCCAGCGGCAGCAGTACCTCCATGAGGCGGTGCAGGGAGACGCCGGCGCCGCACAGCACGGTCCCGCCGTCCACGTCGATCGCGTGGACGAGGTCGAGCCCCGTCATGTCGAACACGGCCCCGCCCGCGTTCTGCGCCGCGTCCCCGTACGCCCGTCCCAGGCCCCGGGCGATGCCTCCGCGGGCCCCGCACTCCCGGACGGCCGCCACGGCCTCCTCGTACGAACGGGGGCGCACCAGGCGGGCTGCGGTGGGAGCGGTGCGGCCCCACCCCGTGACGGAAACCGTGTCGGTAGGCATGCCAGTGACCGTATCGAGCGGAAGATGTCTTTAGTTACCTAACATCCCTCTGCACACCTTTCCTCCCCGAAATGGGTGATTAATGGGATGTCGCTCAATATTGCCGGAGATGTAGCGGTGTTGACGTGAACAGTGAGTCCCCATGGACCACCACGACGAGCGCCCTGACCTGGACCACCGGATCCTCACGGCCCTCCACGCACGCGGCACCGGCCCCCGAGTCGCCGCCGCGGCGCGGACCCTGTCCCTGGCCGGCGAACACGGCGCGCTGTGGCTCGCGGCGGGCCTCGCGGGAGCCGCCACCGACCGGGAGCGGCGCGGCGCCTGGCTGCGCGGCACGGCCCTGACCGCGGGCGCGCACCTCGCCAGCATGGGCGTGAAACGGCTCGTACGCCGTCCGCGTCCCGGCCATGTCGAGCCGCTGGTCCGCACGGCGGGCCGGCACTCCTTCCCCAGTTCGCACGCCACGTCCGCGGTGGCCGCCGCCGTGGCCTTCGGGGCGCTCGGCGCGCGCGTGGTGCCCGCGCTGGCCGCCGCGATGTGCGTGTCGCGGGTGGTCGTCGGCGTCCACTACCCCTCGGACGTCGCCGCGGGCGCCGCCCTCGGCGCGGTGACGGCCCGGCTCGGTGCCCGCTGGATGACAGGAGTCCGTGACCATGGCTGAGTCGGCCCTTCTGGGCAGTGAAAAGGGTCCGAAGAGCCCAGGAAGTCCGGGCAGTCCGGGCAGTCCGGGCAGTCCGGGGAATCCGGGGAGTCCGGAGAACCAGGGGAGTCCGGAGAAGGCGCGGGGGAAGTCGTCCGCCGCGCCGGGAAGTGGCCTCCTGAAGGGGCTCATCAGGACCGCCCGTCCGAAACAGTGGGTCAAGAACGTCCTCGTCGTCGCCGCTCCGGCCGCCGCGGGCGAGCTCTTCTCCCGCCACGCCCTCGTCCAGGTCTCCCTCGTCTTCGTGCTGTTCACGGCCTGCGCGGCGAGTGTCTACCTGGTCAACGACGCACGGGACGCCGACGCCGACCGCGCCCACCCGGTCAAGCGTCACCGGCCGGTCGCCGCGGGCGTGGTACCCGTCCCGGTCGCCTACTCCGTAGGGATCGTTCTCGCGGTCGTCGCCCCGGCCGTGGCCGCCTTCGTGTGCTCACCGCTCACCTCGGCGCTGCTGACCGCCTACCTGGGGATGCAGTTCGCGTACTGCATCAGCCTCAAGCACGTCCTGGTCGTCGATCTCGCCGTCGTGACCACCGGGTTCCTGATGCGGGCCATGATCGGCGGCCTCGCGCTCGGCATCCCGCTGTCGCGCTGGTTCCTGATCACCACCGGCTTCGGCGCGCTCTTCATGGTGTCCGCCAAGCGCTACTCCGAGGCCGTCCAGATGGCCGGGAAAGCGGGCGCCACGCGCGCGTTGCTCACCGAGTACACCGTCGGCTATCTGCGCTTCGTCTGGCAGCTCGCCGCCTCGGTCGCCGTCCTCGGTTACTGCCTGTGGGCCCTGGAGGAGGGCGGGCTGCCGCACACCAGCGTGCTGCCCTGGCGCCAGCTGTCGATGGTCGCCTTCATCCTCGCCGTCCTGCGGTACGCGGTCTTCGCCGACCGGGGCACCGCGGGCGAACCCGAGGACGTGGTCCTGCGCGACCGGGCGCTCGCCCTCATCGGCGTGGCCTGGCTCGCCATGTACGGCCTGGCGGTGGCCAACTGGTGAGCGGGGCGCAGAGCGCGGAGACAGCGGGCGTACACCGGGCGCCCTCACCTCGCGCGCGTCGGCCGCAACGCCGGGAACTGCTCGGCTTCGCCGCCGCGGGACTGGTCGCGTACGCCGCCGACCTCGCCCTCTTCCTCTGGCTGCGCGGCCCGGCAGGGCTCGATCCGCTGACCGCCAAGGCCCTGTCGTTCGTGGCGGGCTGCTCGGTCGCGTACGCGGGCAACGCGCTGGGCACGTACCGGCACACGACCCCGGGCCTGCTCCAGTACGGGATCTTCTTCGGGGTGAACATCGCGGGAGCCCTGGTGCAGCTGCTGTGCATCCTCGTCAGCCACTACGGCCTCGGGTTCACCTCCCCGCGCGCGGACACCGTGTCGGGCGCGGGGATCGGTATGGCGCTCGCTACGGTCCTGCGCTTTTGGGGTACCAGGACATTGGTTTTCCGAGGCGAGGGCAGAGTCGGATCATGGACTGGCTGAAAAAGCTCCCCGTAGTGGGCCCGTTGGTCGCACGGCTGATGCTCACGCACGCCTGGCGCTCGTACGAACGACTGGACCGGGTGAAGTGGACGCGGCTCGCCGCGGCGATGACCTTCATCAGCTTCATCGCGCTCTTCCCGCTGATCACCGTGGCCGCCGCGATCGCCGCCGCGACCCTCGACGAGAAGGGGGTGCGGACGCTCGAGGACAAGATCACCGAGCAGATCCCCGGTATCGCCGAACAGCTCGACATCGGCGCTCTCGTCGAGAACGCCGGCACGGTCGGACTCATCGCGGGCGCCCTGCTGCTCTTCACCGGCATCGGCTGGGTCGGCTCGATGCGCGAGTGCCTGCGCGCCGTCTGGGAGCTGCCGGACGAGGAGGAGAACCCGATCCTGCGCAAGCTCGTGGACGGCGGCGTACTCGTCGGCCTCGGCGGCGCCGCACTCGTCACGATCGCCGCCTCCACCCTCGCGTCGACCGCCGTGGGCTGGACCACCCGGCAGCTCGGGATCGACGAGGGCGGCTGGGGCGGGGTGCTGCTGAGGGTGGCCGCGTTCGCCGTGGCCGTCCTCGCCGCCTTCCTGCTGCTCCTGTACCTACTGACGCTGCTCCCCGGTGTCCAGCCGGAGCGGCGCCGCCTCGTCGTCGCCGCGCTGATCGGCGCCGCCGGGTTCGAACTGCTGAAACTGCTGCTCAGCGGCTATATCCAGGGAGTCGCGGCGAAGAGCATGTACGGGGCGTTCGGGGTGCCCGTCGCCCTGCTGCTGTGGATCAACTTCACGTCCAAGCTGCTGCTCTTCTGCGCGGCCTGGACGGCGACGGAGCACAAGGAGACGCCCGAGCCGGCCGGGACGGACGACTCGGCGGAACTCAGCGGCGGCGACGCATCAGCTCCGGCAGCGGCCAGCGGCGGTTGATCAGGAACACGCCGGCGGCGAGCAGGGCGAGAACGCCGCCGGTGATCGCCAGGGCGATGCCGACACCACCCGAACCGCCCTGCTCCGAGGAGGCCGCGACCGGCTTCGACGAGGCCGCGCCGTCACCCGAACCGCCCGCCTCACCGGAGGCGTTCGCGCCCGGCTGCGCGCCCGTGTCCGCGCTCTTCGGCGGCACCAGCTCGCCCACCGGGGAGACCTTGCCGGAAGCCTTGAAACCCCAGTCGAGGAGTTCGGCGGTCTCCTTGTAGACCTGGTCGTGCTCCTGCTTCTCCGGGTTCATGACCGTGACGAGCAGGACCCTGCCGTCCCGCTCGGCGACCCCGGTGAAGGTCGCGCCCGCGTTCGTGGTGTTGCCGTTCTTCACACCCGCAATGCCCTGATAGGCGTCCAGGCCGTAGTCGCCGGTCAGCAGCCGGTTGGTGTTCTGGATCTCGAAGGTGCCGCGGGTCGTCTTGCCCTTCTTGTTCTTCTTCGTCTCGCCGGGGAACTTCGCGCGGACCGTCGAGCAGTACTCGCGGAAGTCCTCGTTCTGCAGGCCGGAGCGGGCGAACAGGGTCAGGTCGTACGCCGACGACACCTGGCGCTTCTCGTCGTAGCCGTCCGGGCTGACCACGTTCGTGTCGAGCGCCTGGAGCTCCTCGGCGCGCGCGTTCATGTCCTTGACGGTCTGGTCGACGCCGCCGTTCATCGCGGACAGGACGTGCACGGCGTCGTTGCCGGAGCGAAGGAAGACGCCGAGCCACAGATCGTGGACCGTGTACGTCTCGTCCTCCTTGACGCCCACCATGCTGGAACCCGAACCGATGCCCGCGAGGTCGGACGGGGCCACCTTGTGCTTCTGCTTCTTGGGGAACTTGGGCAGCAGGGTGTCGGCGAACAGCATCTTCAGAGTGCTCGCCGGGGGCAGCCGCCAGTGCGCGTTGTGGGAGGCCAGGACATCGCCGGACTCGGCGTCCGCGACGATCCAGGAGCGGGCGCTCAGATCCTTCGGCAGGACCGGCGCGCCGGTGCCGAGGTTCGCCTGGGTCCCCGGCTGCGCGAGCAGGGCGCCGCCCACGGACGACATGTCCGCCGGCGGTGTCGCCGAGGGAGTGGCCGACGGGGACGGCTTCGGCTTGTCCGCCGCGAAGGCGGCCGCCGCTGCGGTGGCGGGCGCGCTGGCGGTCGCCGTGAGCGCGAGCGAGAACGACAACAGGGTGGCGGAAGTGACCAGCAAGGACGGCTTGGCGGTCTTTCTCATGGCGGGCACGGTCGAGAACGTACATGGCGTAGGGCGGGAAGTCGCAGGGGCCTCCTCGCCAGGGCCCTTTCCGGCAGGGGCTTTTCCGCCACCGTGCCGGGTGCCGTGGCCGGACCCACCCCGGGCGCCGGTTCCGTTCGAGGACGGCGATACTGAACGCATGAAGCTCAGCCGTCCCGTCTCCTGGTTCCTGCTCGCCTTCGGGGTGTGGAGCTGGGTCATCTGGGTCACTTTCATCAAAAATCTCTGGAAGGACGGCAGCGGGCTCGCCTTCGACGACGCGGGCGATCCGACCGGGTACTTCTGGGTGCACCTGACGCTCGCCGTTGTCTCCTTTGTCTTGGGGACGGTTGTCGGGGGCATCGGGTTGCGCGGGGTGCGAGCCTTGCGCGGCACGCCGCCGTCGTGACGCCGCACAGGCGTGACGCCGGACAGTCGTAGCGCAGCACGGGCGTCACGGCACAACAGAGCCCAACGCCACAACAGCCAACGCCGCATCGGCACAACGCCGTATCGCCGTATCGCACAACGTCATAACGGGAGAGCCGTCGCGTGGTCATCGTGTTCGTCGTGGTCGTAGTTCTGGCCCTGGCCGTGTTCGGGGGGCTGCACTGGTACCTGTGGCGCCGGCTGGTGCGTGACACGACAGCGCGGCCCGGGGTGTCCCGGCGCGTGGGCACGGCCGTGCTCGTCGGCGGGCCGGTGCTCATGTTCGCGGCGATCACGTCCGAGCAGACGGGTGCGCCGTTCTGGCTGCAGCAGGTGCTGGCCTGGCCCGGCTTCCTGTGGATGGCGCTGTCGATCTACCTCCTGCTGGCGCTGCTGGTCGGCGAGGCCGTACGGCCGCTGCTGCGGAGGGCTCTGGACCGGCGTACGGCGCCCGCGACCGAGCCGGAGCCGGTGACCGAGCCTGAGCCCGCACCGGCGGACGTGCGCGAGGCCGCGCATGTCCCGGCGGGAGCGCGCGCGGCCGGGGAGGCCGGGCGGGCCTCCGAGGCGTCGGCGCCGGCGTCGGCGGAGGCGCCCGCGCCCACCCCCGCCGGTCCCTCGCGCCGGCTCCTCATCTCGCGTGTCGTGGGCGGGGCCGCGGCGGCCGCCGCCGTGGGCACCGTGGGGTACGGGACGTACGGCGTCGTGAGCGGGCCCAAGGTGAAGCGGGTCACCGTGCCGCTGGCCAAGCTCCCGAGGGCCGCCCACGGGTACCGGATCGCCGTCGTCAGCGACATCCACCTCGGGCCCGTACTGGGACGCGGGTTCGCGCAGAAGGTCGTCGACACGATCAACTCGACGCAGCCCGACCTGATCGCGGTCGTGGGCGACCTCGTCGACGGCAGCGTGAAGGACCTCGGGCCCGCCGCGGCGCCGCTCGCGCAACTGAGGGCACGGCACGGGGCGTTCTTCGTCACCGGGAACCACGAGTACTTCTCCGGGGCCGAGGAGTGGGTCGCGCGCGTCCGTGAACTGGGGCTGAACCCGCTGGAGAACGTGCGCACCGAGCTGGCCCACTTCGATCTCGCCGGGGTCAACGACATCGCCGGGGAGGACGAGGGGCAGGGCCCAGACTTCGCCAAGGCCCTCGGGGACCGGGACCGGGGCCGGGCGTGTGTCCTGCTCGCCCACCAGCCCGTACAGATCCATGACGCCGTGGACCACGGGGTGGACCTCCAGCTCTCCGGGCACACCCACGGCGGGCAGTTGTGGCCCGGCAACTTCATCGCGGACCTCGCCAATCCGACCCTCGCCGGTCTGGAGCGCTACGGGGACACGCAGTTGTACGTGTCGCGGGGCGCCGGCGCGTGGGGGCCGCCGACCCGGGTGGGGGCGCCGTCCGACATCACGGTCGTGGAGCTGGCCTCCAGGCAGGCCTGACGGGGCCGTCGACCAGCCGATTCTGGCCAGTCGGCGGGGCGCCGGTCGCGGCCGTACGGACGGGAACCTTCACAGGAACCGGTGAACCGCCATGTGTGCGGTGCCTTTCCGCGGGCCGCGGCGGGGTGCGAATCACCGGCTGAGCAGTGCCGACACGGGTGGTCGGGGTACCCGTCGGACGGCACGGGGCCTTCCGGTTGTGGAGCCCCGACGGGAACGGCCCGTCGACCGCCTGTCGCGTTCATGCAGGGTTGCAATTGCGCGAGTGACGCATCGGGCTTGCGTCACGCAGCATGATGTGACGGAGGCGTGCGCGGGGTGAGGAGCAAACGTGTTGAGACGCAACTCCTTCCGGCTGCCCCGGCACCCGGCTTCCGTCGGGCTCGCGCGGCGCCGGGTGCGTGACCATCTGTCGAACTGGGGGCACAGTTCGGGGGAGCAGGCGTTCGAGGACGTGGTGCTGCTCGTGTCCGAACTGGCGACGAACGCGGTGCGGCACGCGCCGCTGCTCGAGCGGGAGTTCGAGGTCGCGGTGACGACGCTCGCGGACGGGTCGTGTCTCATCGAGGTCTCCGACGAGAGTGCTGTGCAGCCGCGGTTGCGGGCGGTCGGGGAGTACGAGGAGGAGTCGGGGCGGGGGTTGCGGTTGGTCGAGAGCCTGACGACCGCGTGGGGGGTGTGGAGTCGGGGCCGCCACGGCAAGACGGTCTGGGCGCTCGTCCCGGCGCCGACCCCGGCCACGAGCTAGCGCCGCGGCCGTCCCGCCGCCTCTGACCTGCGACCCCGGCGAGGGCCGGCCGCGCAGTTCCCCGCGCCCCTTTGTGGGCTCTGGGCCTGTTGTGATTGTGCGGGTCGGTGGGGGTGGGCCGTGCGCAGTTCCCCGCGCCCCTTTGTGGGCTTGGCCCGTTGTCATTGTGCGGCCCTGTGAGGGCTGGCCGCGCAGTTCCCCGCGCCCCTTAGGGGGCGGTGGGGGTGGGCGGTGCCGTTCCTCGTGCCCCTTGGGGGCGGTCGGGCGTGGTGTTTCTCGGGTGGCTGGAAGCGTGCCCCTGGAGGCGCCGTAGGCGGCCTTCAGGGGCACGGGGAACTGCGCGGCCCACCCCGACCGGGCACGCCCTCGTGACGCACCTATTGGATCCGCCCCGGAAAGACTCACCCGCACAGCCCGGAGGGCAGCGTGACCGTCACCTCCAGGCCCGCGCCCGGCGACGTGCGTACCGTCACCTCACCCCCGTGTGCGGCAGCCACTCCCTGCACGATGGCCATGCCCAGGCCACTGCCCGCACCCCCGCCCGCCCGGAAGAACCGGTCGAAGATGCGGGCCGCGTCCTCCTCCGCGAGGCCCGGCCCCTCGTCGGCGACCCGCACCCGCACCACCCCGTCGACCCGCTCCAGATCGAGGGCGACGGCGACATCCGCGGGCGTGTGCGTGCGTACGTTCGCCACGAGATTGCCCAGCACCTGCCGCAGGCCCGACTCGTCCGCCCGTACGAGGAGGGCCCCCTCGGCGCTCACCGACACCGGGCGGCCGGGCTGCTGGGCCCGCAGATCCTCCGCCGCGTCCCGCACCAGACGGCTCAGGTCGACGTTCCGGAACCGCAGTTCGGGCTGCTGGTCGAGGCGGGCCAGGGTGAGCAGTTCGTCGACCAGGCGGCCCATCCGGTCGGCCTCCCCGGTCATCCGGTCCCAGGCACGCTTGCGCTCGGCTGGCTCCCGCAGCATGCCCTTGTCGTACAGCTGGAGATAGCCGCGTATCGCCGACAGCGGTGTACGCAGCTCGTGCGAGGCGTCCGCGACGAACCGCCGCAGCTGGGCCGCGCTGCGCTCACGCGTCCGGTACGCCACCTCCACCTGCTGGAGCATCGAGTTGAGGGCGAGCCGCAACTGCTCGACCTCCTGGGTGGGGTGGTGGCTGGACGGCACCCGGCGCGCCAGATCCCCCTCGGCGATCGCCGACGACGTCTCCACCATGTCCTCCAGCGGCCGCAGCCGCCGTCTCACGCTCAGCATCGTCAGGACGGCGAGCAGCGCCAGCAGCAGCACCCCGAAGAACAGATCCAGCTTGAGGGCCTTGGCCATGCCCTTGTGCAGCGCGTCGGTCGAACCGGCGACCAGGATCACCGACCCGTCGGGCAGGGAGGCACCGACCACCCGGAACGGCGAACCGTCCACCGTCACGTCGCGCGGGTCCGCGTCACCGGTGAGCGCCCGGGGATCGTCCACCGCCGAGGCGAGCGCGCGCTGGTTCGGGGTCGGCTCGAACGTGCCGAGGGTGAGGGCCCGGCCCTCGGAGTCGACCACCGCGAACAGCGAGTCCGCGTCCGGCGGGCCCTGCGACTCCGGCGCCCGCCCCTCCCGGACGAAGGCCAGCGCGCTCAGCGAGTCGATCTGCCGCGCGGTCAGCTGCGTACTCTCCAGCGAGTCCCGCATCCTGAGCAGCCCCGAGTCGACCTGGTCCAGCAGGTAGTACCGCATGCCCATCAGACTCACCGCCGTCGCCACGACGATGCCGAGCGCCAGCAGCGCCACATTGGCGACCGTCAGCTTGCCGCGCAGGGAGTGGATACCGTGCCCGCGGCAGCGCCGGAGGATCACGCGAGCCCGTATCCGACGCCGCGCCGGGTCGTGATCACCGGGGCGCCCAGGGCGTCGAGCTTGCGCCGCAGATAGCTGATGTACGTCTCCACGACGGTCGACTCGGCCGGGTGCTCGTACTGCCAGACGTGCCGCAGCAGCTGCTCCTTGGGCACGATCCGGCCGCCGTTGCGCACGAGGAAGCGCAGCAGCGCGTACTCGGTGGGGGTCAGCTCGACCGTGCGGCCCGCGCGGTGCACCGAGTACGTCGTCTCGTCCAGCTCCAGGTCGCCGTAGCGCAGCGGTGGGCGCTCGGGCAGGACGTCGGCGGGGCGGGTGCGGCGCAGCACGGCGGTGATACGGGCGATCACCTCGTCGATGTTGAACGGCTTGGTGATGTAGTCGTCGCCGAAGGAGAGCGCGCCGACGATCTCCGTGGGCGCGTCGCGCGCGGTGAGGAACACCACGGCCAGATCGGGCTGTCTGACCCGCAGTTCGCGGCCCAGCGCCCGGCCGTCGCCGTCCGGGAGCATCACGTCGAGGAGCGCCGCGTCCGGGCGTGTGCGCTCGGCCATGGTCAGCGCCTGGCGGACGGTACCGGCCGTCATCACCTCGAAGCGGTGGTAGCGCAGGGCGATGGTCAGGACGTCCGCGATGCTCGGCTCGTCCTCGACGACCAGCACGGTCGCCCCCTCGTGAGCGGTCATGCCCCCAGTATCGGCGCGACCACCGACAACGGGACCGGCTCTCCCTTTGGAGTTCCTTGTGAGTCATGGCCAGGTCATGTCCCACGGCCCGCGCCGCGCCCGATGCTGTGCCGCAGGACCTGGGGGACCAACCGATCGACCGGATGAACAACCGAGCGACTAAGGGGCGTTGAGGCGTGACGACATTGGCACGGTGGTGCTATCGGCACCGGCTGGTGGTCCTGATTCTGTGGGTGGGGGCGTTGTTGGGGCTGGGCTTCGCGGGCTCCGCCGCGGGCACGAACTACGCGGACACCTTCACCCTTCCGAACACGGACTCCACGCGCGCGTACGACCTGATGGAGAAGGCCTTCCCGGAGCGGTCGGGCGACACCGACACGGTGGTGTGGAAGGTCGACGAGGGGACGGCGAAGGACGCGTCCGTACGCTCCCGCATCGAGCCCGCCCTCGAAGAGATCGGGCGCATGAAGGGCGTCGGCGAGGTCAGCAGCCCGTACGCCGCCGAGGGGGCCGCGCAGATCAGCGGGAACGGGCGGATCGCGTACGCCCAGATCACCTTCACCGAGCAGGCCAACGGCGTGCCGAAGGCCCTCGTGGAGGACGTCGTCGAGACGGCACAGGACGCCGAACGCGCCGGGCTCCAGGTGGAGCTGGGCGGCCAGGCGATCACCCGCACCCAGGAACCGCCCACCGGCATCGCCGAGATGGTCGGCATCCTGGCCGCGGCGGTCGTCCTCTTCCTCGCCTTCGGCTCGCTCTTCGCGATGCTGCTGCCCCTCGTCGTCGCGATCGCGGCCCTCGGCACCGGCCTGATGGCGACCTCGCTGCTCAGCCATGTCACCGACGTGCCCGAAGTGGCGCCGCTGCTCGGCTCGCTGATCGGCCTGGGCGTCGGCATCGACTACGCCCTGTTCATCGTGACGCGGCACCGGCGGGGCATCCTGCGCGGGATGGAGCCCGAGGAGTCCGCCGTCACGGCCCTCAACACCTCCGGCCGTGCCGTGCTGTTCGCCGGCGGGACCGTGTGCATCGCGCTCGCCGGGATGCTCGTGATGAACATGCGCTTCCTGGACGGCGTGGTCGTCGCGACCTCGCTGACGGTCGTGCTGAGCGTGCTCGCCGCGACGACCCTGCTGCCCGCGCTCCTCGGCCTGCTCGGCATGCGGGTACTCAGCCGCAAGCAGCGCCGCAGGCTCGCCGCCGAGGGACCGGAGTCGGAGGAGGCGAGCGGACTCGCCGCCCGCTGGTCCGCGTACGTGCAGAAGCGGCCGCGGTCGATCGCCGCCGGGGCGCTGCTCGTGATGCTGGTCCTCGCGCTGCCGGTCCTGTCGATCCGGCTCGGCGCCACCGACCAGGGCAACCACCAGGACTCCACGACCACCCGGCAGGCGTACGACCTGCTCGCCGAAGGGTTCGGCCCCGGCTTCAACGGGCCGCTCCAGGTCGTCGTGGACGGCGGGGACGAGGCGCAGACGACCGCCCTCGTCTCGACCATCCGCTCCACCGACGGGGTCGCCCGGGTCGCCGCCGCGCCGCCCGCCCGGGACGTCACGGTCATCCAGGTCGTACCCACCACGTCACCGCAGTCCGAGAAGACCGACCAGCTCATCGACCGGCTGCGCGACGACGTGATCCCGGCGTCCGGGACCGAGGCCCATGTGGGCGGGGTGACCGCCGTCTTCAAGGACTTCGCGGCCGTCACGGGGGACCGGCTGCCCTACTTCGTCGCGGCGATCATCACGCTCGGCTTCCTGCTCCTGATGGTGGCCTTCCGCTCCCTGGTGGTGCCGCTGACGGCCGCCCTGATGAACCTCATCGCGGCAGCCGCCTCCTTCGGAGTGCTCGTCGCGATCTTCCAGTGGGGCTGGGGCACGGAACTCCTCGGCATCGGCAAGGAGGGGCCGATCACCGCGTTCCTGCCGGTCATCATGCTGTCGCTGCTCTTCGGGCTCTCGATGGACTACCAGGTGTTCCTGGTGAGCCGGATGCACGAGGAATGGGTGCACACCAAGGACAACGCGCGCGCGGTCCGGGTCGGCCTCGCCGAGACCAGCCGGGTCATCAACTGCGCGGCCCTGATCATGATCTGCGTGTTCTCCGCGTTCGTGCTCAGCGGTGACATGGAGGGCGCGATGGCGGGCATCGGGCTCGCGGCTGCGGTCGCCCTGGACGCGTTCATCCTGCGTACGGCCCTGGTGCCGGCCGCGATGCACCTGTTGGGCAACTCCAACTGGTGGCTGCCCGCGGGCCTGGAGAAGCGGCTGCCGCACCTGGCGGTCGAGCCCCGGGAGGAGACCGTTTCCGAGCCCCACGCGCGCGTGCCCGACGGCGAGGCGGCCGGGGGTGGCGGCTCCACCGTGATCCACGGCTTCGTCCGCACCCCGGACGGCGCGCCCGTCGAGGGCGCCACGCTGACCCTGCTCTCCAAGGGCGGCCGTCAGCTCGACCGGGTGACCTCGCTGGCCGACGGCTCGTACATCGTCTCGGTCCCGTCCGCGGGCTCGTACCTGCTGGCCGTGACGGCCCAGGAGCACCCCTCGAAGGCCCGCCATGTGGTGGTCGGCACGGAACCGCTGGTGTACGACGTGGAGCTGGCGGAGGACGAGGTGGACGCGGTGAACTGACCGCGAGGCGCTGAAAAGGCGCTGTTCAGCGGCTACTTCGTGGACTTCCTGGCGGGTTTGGCGGGATCGGGCAGAGCGTTCGTCATCCCCGGCAGGAAGTCCGTGAACAGTTCGTGCACCTCGCGGACCAGGGGCCGCAGCACGCGGAACCGGGCCAGGGAGACACCGAGCGAGGTGAGGCGGGCGCCGCGTTCGGCGAGGCGGTAGCTGCGCTCGCGGCCCTCAGTGCGGTCGAAGATCCAGTACAGGACCAGACCCATCTGGGAGAGCCACAGCAGCTCGGGAAGGACCTCCCGCAGCTCCTCCGGGATCTTCGCCTTCGAGCCGCTGAGCACCTCGCCGCAGACGCCGATGGCCTCCACGCGCGCGTGCTCCGACTCGGGGGAGAACGGGCTGAGCGGGCTGTCCGGGTCGGCGGCGTTCTTGAAGAACTGCACCGCGAACTCGTGGTACGGCGTCGCCACGTCCAGCCACGCCTTCAGGACCCCGGCGATCCGCTTCTCCAGGTCCCTCTCGTGGTCCAGGACCTCACGGACCGCCGCCCGGTGCTCCACGGCCATGCGGTCGTAGAAGCCCTGGATCAGGTGCTCCTTGCCCGCGAAGTAGTAGTAGGCGTTGCCTACGGAGACCCCGGCCTCCTTGGCGATGGCCCGCATCGTCGTCTTCTCGTAACCCCGTTCCTGGAACAGGCGCATGGCCGTCTCCAGGATCAGGGCCCGGGTCTGCTCGCTCTTGGCGGGCGTGCGCGGGGCGCCGGGGCCCTCGGGCACGGCGGCGCCCGCGGGCACGGCGCGGCCTTCGGGCACGGCGGCGCCCTCGGGCACCGCGGGGCCGTCCGGGCTGGGGGCACTGTCGTTCGCTGCTGGCACGGGACAGAGCCTAACGAGGCGGACAGGTGCCGCCGTCGCAGGCGGGCGGGTTCCAGGTCCAGCCCAGGGCCGGGACGTACGACCATCCGTCGGCCGCGGTGTACGCGCCCCCGCCCCAGTACCCCTCCCGGCGGGCCCGTTGTCCCTCGCGCCACTTGGCGGCGGCGAGCACCACGCCCCGCGCCAGACGGGCCCCGGCCGGGGTGCTCAGCCGGTGGGCCGTCGGGCGGTGGTCGGCGAGCGCCCACAGGGTGACGACCCAGGCGGCGGTTCCCCGGTAGACCTGGCCCGCGTCCCCGATCACGGTGATCTCGTCGAGCGTCGCGCCGTGGTCGAGCCCGGGGTAGCGGCGCCTGGCCTCCTCCGAGCCGGCGGCCACCAGCTCCAGGGGTACCAACTGCCGCTGCCGTACGAGCCAGTCGCGCAGGAAGGCGCAGAGCGAGCACTCGGCGTCGTACAGGACGGTGAGCCCGCGGACCGGGACGCGTGCGGCGTCCCGGTCCGGGCCGGCGGCGGTTGCCACCGGGGTCACGCCCTGCCCGCCGGCGCGACCCAGCCCTGCGGCGGCACGGGTGGCTGCTGCTCGCGCTCCATGACGCCCCGGCGGCGGATCTTGTTGAGCACGTACACGTTCCCCAGGTGCATGGCGCCGAGGACCAGGAGCACCACGCCGAGCTTGGTCGACAGGGCCTCGAAGACCCCGCGGGCGTCGGCGATCTCGTCGTCCTGGTTCAGATAGAGCGCTACGAAGCCGAGGTTCACCAGGTAGAAGCCGACCACCAGGAGGTGGTTGACGGCGTCCGCGAGTTTTTCGTTCCCCTGGAGTACGTCGGCCAGGAAGATGCGCCCGTTGTGGCTGAGCGTCCGCGCCACCCAGACCGTCAGCGCGACGCTGATCAGCAGATATATGACATACGCAACGACCGTGAGGTCCATGTCCCCGCCCCTTCTCGACTGCTTCCTTGCCTTCTTGAACGTGTTCAAAAGGCTGTCGAGAGAGAATGTAGACCTGTTTTTGAACACGTTCAAGCGGCACTTCGGGGGGACGGGTGTGACGTGCGGCTCAGGGGTGGTGGTGGAGTGGCGCGTGGGGTGGAGTGGCGCGGGCCGGGCCTCAGCCGGTGCGGGCCAGCTCCGGCCGCTTGGTGTAGTCGGTGAAGCCGATGACGTTGCCCCAGGGGTCGGCGACCTCGACGGTCCAGCCGGTGGCCACGGACAGGGGCGCGTCGAGGGGCTGGACGCCCGCGGCGGCGAGGGTGTCGGCGGTCTGCCTGGCGTCCCGCACCTCCAGCCACACCCGGGGGCACGCCCAGGAGGGCGGCCGGTGCCCGAGCTCGTGCTCCAGGCGCAGCAGCACGCCGGGCGTCTCCTTGCCGACCTTCAGCACGGCGATCCCGGCCTCGTCGAGCCGGAACCCGACGGTGAACCCGGCCCGCCGGTAGAAGTCCACGGCCTCGTCGAGATTGCCGACGGGGAGGAGGACGTTGTCGAATCCGAGCAGGTCGTACGACTCTTCGTCTGACATGTCGTCAGATTAGGTGCTGGGGTGGGGGCTACGGGGGAGGCGGCGGGGCGGGGACGGGACGGTCACCCGTGTGGCGCCTCGGTCACTCGTTCGGCTGAGCGCGCTGTCATTGCCCCTGGGTACGTTGAACCCACAGGCGAGACTCCGTCCCATGGGAGCAATGATGAGCGCCGCTTCGAGAACGGGCTCGACGACGAGCCTGAGTACCGCTGGCCGATCCCGCCCCCGGAGGGTTGGACCGCGGACGATCTCGACCGGATTCCGGGCCTCCCGCCGCACACGGAGTTGATCGACGGGAGCCTGGTTTTTGTGAGTCCGCAGACTCGTTTCCACTCACGCACGATGCGTCTGTTGGACAACGCCCTTCTGGATCAGGCGCCGGATCGCTTGGACGTCGACCGAGAGATGACGATCAAGCTTGATTCGAAGAACCGGCCGGAGCCGGGCATCCTGGTTTTCGAGGCATCAGAGGTGACCGGGACGGACCAGACCTGGTATCGACCGCAGGATGTCCTCCTGGCGGTCGAGGTCGTGTCTCCCGACTCCCGTGAGCGGGACCGCGAGGTCAAGCCCCGCAAGTACGCGGAAGCCGGGGTGCCGCATTTCTGGCGGGTCGAGAAGGACGAGGAGAAAGGGCTTCCCGTCGTCTACGTGTACGAACTCGACCCCGCCACGAAGTCCTACGGGCTCACCGGCATCTTCCACGACCGCCTCAAGACCACGGCACCCTTCGACATCGAGATCGATTTCACGGCGGTAGGCCGACGCCGGGGCACTTCCGGGGACACGGCACGCGGCTGACCGCCGGAGGCCGGGTCTCCGGCTAGTGGCCGAGCCCGTGCTTGACGACGCGCTGGGCCACGGTCCTGGCCGGGGCGGCCAGTTCGGCGGCGATTCGGGACTCCGTGCCGTCGTCCGTCGTCACGGTCGCCGGGAGGGGTGGGACGGTGAGCAGGCACTGGCGGCGCAGGTGGGTCGGGGGGTGGGTCGTGTCGACGCTGTGGCCGCGGAGGGCCGCCGCACGGCGCTGACGTTCGTACTCGCTCTCCGGGACGGAGGCCATGTGCGCGCTCAGGCGTTCCCACAGCCCCAGCCAGGGTTCCCGGTCCGCCGTGCCACGCCTGCTGACCTGCTGGGCGTTGGCTTCCCGCCGCAGCATGGTCTCGGCCGAGTCGAGGACGAGGAAGCGGTTCATGACCGCCGCCGCCGCGTCGGTGGACCCGGCGCGGGCGGCCATCGAGTCGGCGAGGTACTCGGCGCGCTGCGTGGCCCGCAGGGTCAACCGGTCCAGCAGCATCAGCAGTCCCTGGAGCAGGGCGCGCGGCAGAAGGAACACCAGGTTGACGAACGCCTCCACGAGCGTCGGGTTCGGGGTCGGGTCGACGTAGTAGCGCCAGGTGGTGAGGGAGCGGAGCGCGTTGCCGATGATCAGCCCGTGCCGGGTGTCGCCGTTGCTGTAGTGGCCGAGTTCGTGGCCGAGCAGGGCGATCCGTTCCTGCGGGGTGAGGATCTCCCAGAGCGGCACGCCGATCGTCAGCAGCCGGCGACCGCGTATCCCGTACGTCGTCACGCTCGCGTTCAGCTCGCTGCCGGCGGCGACCGTGTCCACGCCCCGGGTACCCGCGACGACGGCGACCTCGTCGATCAGCGCGAAGAGCGCGGGCGCGTCGGTGCGGGTGAGGAGGGGCTGATCGTCGGGCAGTTCGGAGAACCGCGGCCGCAGGGTCCAGGCCAACAGGCCGAGGACCGCGCCGAGGAACATCCCGGCGCCGCCCCACCCGGTGACGAGGAACCACACCGCGCCGACGGCCAGCGCGGCGGTGACTCCGTGCACGGCGAGCGCGATCAGGTAGGCCGCGAGGCCCGCGAAGTCGCGGCGCGGGCGCAGCGTCTCTCCGGCGGCGACCTCGGCGGCCAGCCGCTCGCCGTGACGGCGGGCGAGTCTTCGCCGCCGTCTCTCCAGGCGGCCCGGTTCCTCACCGGGCTGCTCCGGATCCACGTTCCAGTCACACCCGGCACACCAGGTGGTGAACCGCCCGTCCACCCGGATCTCGGCCCCGCACTGCGGACACGGCTGAGTTGTCTCTCCCACGGTCCCGACGCTGGTACTCACGCGACGCCTCCCTCTCCCCGGCCCCTCCCCAGAGGCCGCTCCGTCCTTGACCTGCCACAGCAGATCATTCCGCACCTTGACGACGGCTTCCGGGGTACGCGATCCGAGCGGCTGAGCGTGCTCAGGGGCGGCGCCCGGCTATCTCCTGCCGGACCGCGGTCAACAGAGAGCGGAAGCCCGCGAGGGGGACGGCGATCGTGGTTGCCGGGTCGTCGGATTCGCGGAGCTGGAGGGTTCCGTCGGGGGCGGTGGCGAGTTCCAGGCAGTTGCTGGCCTCGCTGCTGAACGAGGACTTCTGCCAGCGGAGTTCGGTCATGACGGGTCCTTTCGCGTCCGTGTCTGGCATACCGTCAGTTCAAGTGGCGTACCCCGGGTGCGTAGGGATGGGTGGGGCTTGTGCGCGACACTTGCCGCATTCGTTGCGAGACCACGGCCTAACCGGCTTCTCTATCCACCGTGCTCTCCGGCAAGATGTCCTGACCTGATTCTTTTCATACTTCACCCCTCCTCAGGAGCAGTCACCGTGAGCGAGCAGCCGTCTCAGCCGCAGCAGCCACCTAACCAGCCGCCCGGCTACGGCTATCCGAACTCCGGGGACACCCCGCCCGGTTACGGGTACCCGAACCCGGGTGCCGTTCCGCCCGGTGACGCCAACCCGTACGCGGCCGGGCAGCCGGGCCCCGGGCAGTACCAGCAGCCCGGGCAGCCGTACGGGGCTCCGCAGTCCGGGTATCAGCAGGGGCCGGGGTACCCGCCGCCCGGTGGATATCCCCCGCCCGGCGCCTACCCTCCCGGTACCTTCAACGGCGACCCCAACGCCCCCTACGGCTACGACCCTTACGGGCGCCCGTACTCCGACAAGTCGAAGATCATCGCGGGTGTCCTCCAGCTCTGCCTGGGCAGCCTCGGTGTCGGGCGGTTCTACATCGGCAGCGTCGGCATCGGCCTCGCCCAGCTCTTCACCTGCGGTGGGCTCGGGATCTGGGCCCTCATCGACGGGATCATGCTGCTGACGGGACACAACGCCACGGACGCCCAGGGCCGCCCCTTGCGCGGCTGAGCCGGCTCCCGTGCGCGCGGAACTGCTGCGGCACCCGGCGGCGGCACCCCTCGCGGTGCTCGTCGCCGGGGCCCTCGGCGCGGGCTATCTCTACGGCACCGACCCGCACGAGCCCGGCCATGTGCTGCCCGGCTGCCCGTTCCGGTTCATCACCGGGCTGCTCTGCCCGGCCTGCGGCGGCACCCGGATGACGTACGACCTGATGCACGGTCAGTTCGCCGCCGCCTGGCTCGACAACAGGGCGCTGCTCCTCGCCTCGCCGTTCGCCCTCGCGCTGTTGGGGCGCTGGCTGGTCGAAGGGCTGCGCGGGCGCCGATGGCAGCCCGAACTGAGCGCGCGTACGCAGGTGTTGGTGCTGTCGCTCGCCGTGGTGTGGGCCGTGGTTCGCAATATCGTGAACTGATTTAGGCATAACTTGATCACGGGATGGGAACAATAGAACGTTTACCCTCCCGACCGCCCCTCTGTTCTCCGTACGCTCACACGGCACAGGGGGGATGACGTGTACGCGGCTATGCCGTTATGCGATCTTCGGCGGTCTCCGTCGGGGGTCCCTCCTGGTTGTCTCCGGAGCGGGCCCGCCTCAGCTCCGGTCTCATTCAGAGCCATCCAGTGATCCAGGAGCACGTCTCATGACCGTCCCCACCCCTGCCACCCCGTACGGCGTCGACCCCCAGGGCCGCCCCTACTCGGACAAGTCGAAGATCGTCGCGGGCATCCTGCAGATCTTCCTCGGCACGCTCGGCATCGGCCGCTTCTACGTCGGTTCCGTCGGCGTGGGTGTCGCCCAGCTCCTCACCTGCGGTGGCCTGGGCTTCTGGGCGCTGATCGACGGCATCCTGTTCCTCACCAGCAACGACCGCACGGACAAGCAGGGTCGTGTGCTGCGTGGCTGAGGTCGGCCGCCGCAAGTGATTGTTGGACGTACATGAGGAGGGGCCCCACTCCGGCGGGAGTGGGGCCCCTCTCAGCTTGCGTACCGCAGACTCAGAAGCGGCGCGTGATCAGCGCCCTCTTCACTTCCTGGATCGCCTTGGTGACCTCGATACCGCGCGGGCAGGCGTCCGTGCAGTTGAACGTCGTGCGGCAACGCCACACGCCGTCCTTGTCGTTGAGGATCTCCAGGCGCTGCTCTCCGGCGTCGTCACGCGAGTCGAAGATGAAGCGGTGGGCGTTCACGATGGCGGCCGGGCCGAAGTACTGGCCGTCGTTCCAGAACACCGGGCACGAGGACGTGCACGCGGCGCAGAGGATGCACTTCGTCGTGTCGTCGAAGCGCTCCCGGTCCTCCGCCGTCTGCAGACGCTCGCGCGTCGGCTCGTTCGTCTCCTTCGTGACGAGGAACGGCATCACGTCGCGGTACGCCTGGAAGAAGGGCTCCATGTCCACGACCAGGTCCTTCAGCACGGTGAGGCCCTTGATGGGCTCGACCGTGATGGGCTTGGCCGGGTTGATGTCCTTGATCAGGGTCTTGCAGGCGAGACGGTTCTTGCCGTTGATCCGCATGGCGTCCGAGCCGCAGATGCCGTGCGCGCAGGACCGGCGGAAGGTCAGCGAACCGTCCAGGTCCCACTTGATCTTGTGCAGCGCGTCGAGGACACGCTCCTTGGGGTCGATCTCCAGCTGGAAGTCTTCCCAGACCGCTTCCGCCGAGTTCTCGGGGTTGAAGCGGCGGATGCGGAACGTGGCCGTGATGTACGGGGAGTCGGCGAAGCCGGGCTCGGGCGTGCCGGCCGCGTCGGCCTTGTCCAGGGTGGGGGTTGCCATCAGTACTTACGCTCCATCGGCTGGTAGCGGGTCTGCACGACCGGCTTGTAGTCGAGACGGATCGACTCGGTGCCGTCGTCGCCGACCTCGCGGTACGCCATGGTGTGGCGCATGAAGTTGACGTCGTCGCGGTTGGGGTAGTCCTCGCGGTAGTGACCGCCGCGGGACTCCTTGCGGGCGAGCGCGGACACGGCCATGACCTCGGCGAGGTCGAGCAGGTTGCCCAGCTCGACGGCCTCCAGGAGGTCGGTGTTGAACCGCTTGCCCTTGTCCTGGACGGACACGTTCAGGTAGCGCTCGCGCAGCTCGGCGATCTTCTCGACGGCCGTCTTGATCGTCTGCTCGGTGCGGAACACCATGACGTTGGCGTCCATGCACTCCTGCAGCTCGCGGCGGATGTCCGCCACGCGCTCGGTGCCCGTGGACGACCGCAGCCGCTCGATCTGCGTGACGACCAGCGAGGCCGGGTCCTCGGGCAGCTCGACGTGCCCGACGGTGGCCGAGTACTCCGCCGCCGCGATGCCCGCACGACGCCCGAACACGTTGATGTCGAGCAGCGAGTTCGTGCCGAGGCGGTTCGCCCCGTGCACGGAGACGCACGCGACCTCGCCGGCCGCGTACAGGCCCGGGACGACGGTGGTGTTGTCCGCCAGGACCTCACCCTCGACGTTCGTCGGGATGCCGCCCATGGCGTAGTGCGCGGTGGGCTGGATCGGGATCGGGTCCGTGTACGGCTCGATGCCGAGGTACGTACGCGCGAACTCCGTGATGTCGGGCAGCTTGGCGTCCAGCTGCTCCGGCGGGAGGTGCGTGAGGTCGAGGTAGACGTGGTCGCCCTCGGGACCGCAGCCGCGGCCCTCACGGATCTCCGTGTAGATGGAGCGGGACACGACGTCACGGGACGCGAGGTCCTTCATGACCGGCGCGTACTTCTCCATGAAGCGCTCGCCGTCCTTGTTGCGGAGGATGCCGCCCTCACCGCGGGCGCCCTCCGTCAGCAGGATGCCCATGCGCCAGATGCCGGTCGGGTGGAACTGGAAGAACTCCATGTCCTCCAGCGGAAGCCCGCGACGGTAGACCGCCGCCTGGCCGTCACCGGTCAGGGTGTGCGCGTTGGACGTCACCTTGAAGAACTTGCCGGTGCCGCCGGACGCGTAGATCACGGCCTTCGCCTGGAAGACGTGGATCTCACCGGTCGCCAGTTCGTAGGCGACGACGCCGGCCGACTTCTTGACGCCGTCGACCTCCACGAGGAGCTGGTCGAGGACGTAGAACTCGTTGAAGAACTCCACACCCTCCTTGACGCAGTTCTGGTAGAGCGTCTGGAGGATCATGTGGCCGGTGCGGTCCGCCGCGTAGCAGGACCGGCGCACCGGGGCCTCGCCGTGGTTGCGGGAGTGACCGCCGAAGCGGCGCTGGTCGATGGTGCCGTCCGGGGTCCGGTTGAACGGCAGGCCCATCTTCTCCAGGTCGAGGACCGCGTCGATGGCCTCCTTCGCCAGGATCTCGGCGGCGTCCTGGTCGACCAGGTAGTCGCCGCCCTTGATCGTGTCGAAGGTGTGCCACTCCCAGTTGTCCTCCTCCACGTTCGCCAGCGCGGCGGCCATACCGCCCTGCGCGGCGCCCGTGTGGGAGCGGGTGGGGTAGAGCTTCGTCAGCACGGCGGTCCGGCTGCGCTTCGTCGACTCGATGGCCGCGCGCATTCCGGCGCCGCCGGCGCCGACGATGACGGTGTCGTACTTGTGGATCTTCATGATTCTCGCAGCCCCGTGCCTAGCGGATGTTCGGGTCGAAGGTGAAGATCACCAGCGTGCCCAGCAGGATGGTGAACACCGTGGCGGTGTAGAGCAGGCCCTTGAGCCACAGCCGGGTGTCCGCGCGCTCCGCGTAGTCGTTGATGACCGTACGCAGGCCGTTGGCGCCGTGCAGCATCGCCAGCCAGAGCATCAACAGATCCCAGACCTGCCAGAACGGGGAGGCCCAGCGGCCCGCCACGAAGGCGAAGCCGATCTTGGAGACGCCGCCGTCGAGGACGAGCTGGATGAGCAGGTGGCCGAGGACCAGGACGACGAGGACGACGCCGGACAGCCGCATGAACAGCCAGCCGTACATCTCGAAGTTGCCGCGGGTGGACTTCGGGGTCTTCCTGGTCCGCTTGCGCGGGGCTTCGATGAGGGGCGCCGGGTTGTCGACATCGTAGAGGGACGCGCCCTCGACGGGGCCGATACCGGACGCGGTCTTCTCGGTGGTGCCTGTGTTGTTCGACATCTTGCGCGTCAGCTCCCGAAGACTTCACGAGCGGCGTGGCCGAGGACGGGGTACATGGCCCCGATCATCAGCACGACCCAGATGCCGACAACGGTCCAGAGCATCTGCTTCTGGTAGCGCGGGCCCTTCGACCAGAAGTCGACGGCGATCACCCGCAGGCCGTTGAGCGCGTGGAAGAGGATTGCGGCGACGAGGCCGTACTCCAGCAGCGCGACGATCGGCGTCTTGTAGGTGGCTACGACCTTGTCGTAGTCCTGGGGAGAGACACGGACAAGAGCGGTGTCCAGCACGTGTACGAACAGGAAGAAGAAGATGAGGACGCCGGTGACTCGATGAGCCACCCAGGACCACATTCCTTCCCGGCCGCGGTACAGCGTTCCAGCCGGCACGGAAGAACCCTCCGGGAGCGGGGATTGGGGCCTGCCGGCTTCGATGTCGACCTGGCCCGGCCGGGTACGGTCCACCGGCCCTGGCCATCGTAGCGACGTGTTGTCGGAACGTTTACGGCGGGCCTACCGATGTGATCGAACTGGCAGGCAAAGAGGTACGTATGGGCTATTCCGGATGCGTTGTCTGTACGCGCCGTTCCCCGCGCCCCCAGAAGCCGAAGACTGCGCCGTTCCCCGCGCCCCTCAACGGCAAAAGATTGCGCCGTTCCCCGCGCCCCTAGAGGCGGAAAGCCAGAGACTGCGCCGTTCCCCGCGCCCCTAAAGGGGCGATCTCGTCAGGCGGCCTCTGGTCAGGCGGCGTAGTTCTTCTGCCGCGAGGGTCAGTTCCTTGTCCGGGTCGTTGGACAGGCGGGCGCTGATCTCGGTCAGGACCAGGTCGGGGGACTCCTCCGCGGGCGTGTCGTCCAGGCAGATGACGAAGACATGGCCGAAACGGCTCTCGTACGCCGCGTGGGCGGCGCTCAGGGCCGTGTGCGCCGCGGAGTACGCGCCCTCCGGGAGGAGCGTGAGGGATTCGCAGGCCAGGGCCTCGGTGACATCGGCCGGCGTCAGGTCGTACGCCGCCTCGTCGGACGCGGCCAGCAGGGCGTCCAGGTCGGGATAGGGGCGGTGCGCCGCGATACGGCGGGCCCAGTGGGAGCTGCCGCAGCAGGCCAGGAGCGTGCGCTCGGCCTCGTCCGCGGGCATGGCGTTGAACCGGGCCAGGCCGGTGGGGCGGTGCCCGGGCGACTCCGGTGTGGCGACGGCCTGGCCGGGGAGACGGGAAGGACGGTGCGCGGGCAGCGTGGGTTCCTCAGGGAATCAGGAGGAGCAAGGGAGGCGAGGGGGTCAAGTGAGAGGTGTGGTTTCACGCTATCGAGGCTTGGCGGTAGCTGTCCGAGAGATGCCCGAACTTCACCCGTAAGGGAGAGTTTCAGGACAGACGGTGGACAGCGGCACCGGACGCCGGGGCTTAGGTTCACAACGGAGGTACAGCCTACGGGGACAGCACGGGGACGGTTTCGGGAGAGCGCGGGAGAGTGAGTGGTCTGTGGCGAACGGGCGTAGGCGCAAAGGGACGGCATCGGTCCACAGGAAGCCCCTGCTGGTCGGCGCGGGCGTCGTGGCGGTCGTGGCGGGCGCGGCGCTGACCGTCGGGCTCTGGCCGAGCGGCGACTCGGGCACGCCCTCGACCCGGCGGCCCACCGGGGAGAGGAGCGCCCTGGCGCCGGCGGCCTCCCCGTCCCCGTCACCCAGTCGGACGTATCCGATGTCGCGGACGCCCCGGACGATACCGGCCGTCCGCGAGCACACCCCCGCCCGCGGACCCGGCTGGCGGCCCGCGAAGGGCGGGCGCGTGGTCGTGGGCGACACCGCGCTCGCCGACGAGGGGCGGCTCCTCGCCGAGGAGCTGGGGCTGACCTACGCGGGCGAGGAAGAGGCCCGTGCCGGGGACGTCGGGCTGAACCTCACGGACGAGGACGCGAACGCCGAGTCGTACACGCTGCGGGTGGCGGACGGGCGGGTGCGGATCAGCGGTACGGAGGAGGCGGGCGTCTTCTACGGCACCCGCACGCTCAAGCAGGAGGTCCAGGGGAACGCCACGGCGCCCGAGGGCGTCGTACGCGACTCGCCGGCCAAGCCGCAGCGCGGGTTCATGCTGGACATCGCGCGCAAGCATTTCACCGCGGCCTGGATCGAGGACCGGATACGTGAGCTGGGCGACCTGAAGTACAACCAGCTCGGGCTGCACTTCTCCGACGACCAGGGCTTCCGGATAGCCTCCGACTCGCATCCCGAGGTCGTCTCGAAGGAACATCTGACCAAGGCCGAGGTGCGGCGCATCCTCGCCCTCGCGAAGAGCCGGCACATCGCCGTCGTGCCCGAGATCGACTCGCCCGGACACCTCGGCGCGGTGATCGCCGCGCACCCGGACCTCCAGCTCCGCAACACCGCGGGGGTCGCCTCGAAGGGGGCGATGGACATCTCCAAGCCGGCCGCGGGGAAGATCGTCGACGAGCTGCTGAACGAGTACGCCGACCTGTTCCCCGGCCCGTACTGGCACCTCGGCGCCGACGAGTACCAGGCGCTGACGGTGTCGGACCCGGCGGCCTCGTACCCGCAGCTGGCCGCCGCCGCGACGAAGGCGTACGGATCCGGCGCCGGGATCGCCGACCTGGCGACCGGGTGGCTCAACGACCGGGCCGACACCATGCGCGGCCACGACCGGACCATGCGCGCCTGGAACGACGGGATCTTCGCCGGGGGCACCGTCCAGGCCGACGAGGACCTCCAGGTCGCGTACTGGACCGGCAAGGAGATCGGCGCGCGGCAGCCGACAGAGTACCTGCGGTCCGGGCGCGAGATGCTGAACTACAACGACGAGTACCTGTACTACGTCCTCGGGCAGCCCAACACCTTCGTCTACCCGACCGGGCAGCGCATCTACGAGCAGTGGACGCCCCTCGTCGTACGCGGGACGAAGCCGGTGTCCAAGGAGTACGACGACCAGATCCTCGGCGCGTCCTTCGCCGTCTGGTGCGACCTGTCGGGCTCCCAGACGCAGGCCCAGGTGGCGGCGGGGATCCGGATGCCGCTGCGGGCGCTGACGCAGAAGCTGTGGGACCCGCGGACCCCCACTGCCTCGTGGGCCGACTTCAAGGCGCTGGCGGGAAAGCTGGACTGAGGGCCGCGGGTGCCGTGCCCGGCCAGGTCGGAGGGCATGGCCCCGGCGAATCCGAGTGGACGGGCGGGGCGCGCGAAACGTATCTTCCGGGAGCCGCGCGAGGCCTCTGGGGAGAGGGCGCGCCCGGCCTCTTCGTCCGAGTGCCCTTCCGGCACTCCTCGTTCACGCACCCTCGGGGGACCGCTCACCCATGCTCTGTGCCCACTGCCGTCAGAACGCCGCGAGACCGGGCGGCCCCCTTTGTGAGAACTGCGCCGCCGCAGGCGTTCAGCCCGTACAGCCCGCTCCGCCCGTACAGGCCGCTCCGCCCGTGCAGCCCGTGCAGACGGGGGAGTACGGCGGGGCGCCCATGCAGCTGCCGCACGGGCCCGCCTGGCTGCGCTCGCCCGTCGGGCTCGGGAAGGCCGCCGCCGTGGCGGTCGGGGTGGCCGCCGCCACCGACCTCTTCGCGGTCTGGTCCGGCTATGTGTCCTACGACGTCGCGGACCGGCTGGTGGGCGACGGGTTCGGCGCCGTGCCCGTGACGGAGGTCGACCGTGCGGACACGATCTACACCGCGACCGGGGTCGTGCAGACGGTCGCGTTCGTCGTGGCCATCGTCCTGTTCCTGGTCTGGTTCCAGCGGGTACGCGTCAACGCCGAGGTGTTCGACCCGTTCGGGCACCGGATGAAGCGCGGCTGGACCTGCGGGAGCTGGTTCGTGCCGATCGTCAACCTGTGGTTCCCGCGCCGGATCATGGAGGACGTCTGGGACGCCAGCGTCCCGGCGGGGCGGGCGTCCCACGGTCTGGTGAACGGCTGGTGGGCGTTCTGGTTGCTCGCGTTGTTCACCGACCGGTACGGGGCCACCGCGTACCGCCGCGCCGAGACGCCGGGGGACGTCCGGGACGCCTTCGGGGCGGTGATCCTCTCGGACGTGGCCCATCTGGTCGCCGGTGTGCTCGCCGTCCTCGTGATCCTGCGCCTCACGCGTATGCAGGACGAGAAGGCCCGTGGCGGCGCCTTGACCGTAGCTGTGTAGTTTCTGGCGCCTTGCGTGTTCCGGTGGCGAACTACTGTGCCCGTGTGGTGTATTCGGCGCTGGCCGGACCGACACACCGGGGGGAGCGGCATGGGCTACTGGGGGTATTTCGTCGTCGGCAGAAGCGAGCGCCCGCTCGCGGAGCTGGGCGCGTTGTCGGGTGCGGCGGGCATGACGCTGCACGAGACGGCGGACGACGGCTGGCAGGTCTGGGAGTACCCGAACGCTCCCGACGGCGGCGCCTCGGACGTGGGGAACATGAACGCCCTGGCGGAGGAGACGGGCGCGCCCGCGCTCTTCGGATACGTCATGGACAGCGACTGCGTGGTCGTCGAGGCGGCCGCGCCCGACAGCGGGGCCTGGACGACCTGCCTGGCCAGGGACGCGATGGCCGGATATCTGGGCGGGAACGAGGACGGGCTGGCCGTCGACGACTTCTTCCTCGAACCGCGTGACGCCGTCGTGCGGGCGCTCGCCTGGGCCGCCGAATCGGGCCGCGACGCGTCGGAGGAACGGCTGCTCGACGTGCTCAGTTCCGACGCCAACCCCTCGGCCGAGATGCTGTTCTTCCGGTTCCTGGACCGCCTGGGCGTCATCCCCATGTAGATTTCGGCCACTTCGCACTGTGACGTTCCGGCCACGGTGCACGCAGTAAGGGGAAGTGCGGGCTCCGCGACCGGCGGCGGCCCCCCCCGAGGGAGGCGTGATGAGCCTGGTGGAACTGATCGCTCAGGCCGACGAGCTGGGTCTCGCGGCCGGCGGTCTGGCGTGCCTGGACAGGTGCGTGCCCCTGTTGGGCGGCGACGACGAGATCCTGCGCCCTCTGTGGGCGAGCCTCGCCGAGTCCGAGGAGGGGTTCCGGGACTGGGGCGAGTGCGTCGAGCAGGTACGCGCCAAGCTCTACGTGGTGGACGGCCCGGCGGGTACCGGGTCGGCCGAGGGCGAGGCCGTCGTGCTGACGCACCGCATGCTCGGCGCGGCCCCGGCGGAGCGGACCGCCGCGAACCTGCGCAAGTGGGCCGACGTCTGCTCGGTCGCCGCGCTCCAGATCCACGGCCTCCTCGACGCCACGGCGCGCGCCGAGTCCGACGGCGCGTCCTCGGTGGCGGACCGGCGCGAGGGCCGTACGCAGGACATGTCGCCGCTCGTCGCCGCCGAACTGCGCCGCCAGATCAGCGTCCTTGAACTGGTCGCGGCGCACGGCCCCGCGGGTCTGCGCCAGGCGCGTGAGCTCACCACCGAGGGCCGGCGCGTCCTGCGCGCCGTGGTCTCCCGCCGGGCCCGCGGACGCGCCTGAGCGCCCGCACGAACCCGTACAGGCGTGCCCGTACGCGAGAGTCCGTACGTGCGAGCCGGTACATGCGAGCCCGTGCACACAGCAGGCCGGGACCCTGTTCCGTACAGGGTCCCGGCCTGCTGTCCGTGGTGCGTGGTGCGCGTGTCTACGGGGTCAGGACCTGGCCCAGTCGCGCGGCCGTCGCCGTGCCCAGCTGCGTGACGCCGTAGTACGCCGACTTGGCGACGGAGACACCCGAGGCCGTGCTCGGCAGGTACAGCAGCGTGCCGTTGTACGCGTCCTCGCCCTCCGCGCCGATGAGCAGGTGCGCGCGGCCCTGGCCGGAGAAGTCCGTCAGCGAGACGGACGAACCCAGCTTGTCGTCCTTCTCCGTGGACCCGGCGATCCCCGTCGTGTCCTGGGAGTAGGACAGCGAACCGGTGCCGGTGAGGCCGGTCGAGGCGCCCTTGAGGAGCCAGACCGCGCCCGCGTTGGCCTTGTTGGCGCCGCTGCGGGTGATGTCCTCGTTCGGGGCGCCCGTGAGGACGTCCGCGAAGCCGTCGGCGTTGAAGTCGCCCACGGAGACCGAGGTGCCCATCGCGTCACCGGACTCGTTGGCGCCCTCGACACCCGTCGTGCTCTGGGTGATCTTCGTCAGCCCGGTGGTGGTGAACCCGGTCGACGTGCCCGGGACCATGGTGACCTGGCCGCCGGAGATCGCGCCGGACTCGGAGGCGTACGGCTGGCCGATGACGATGTCGTCGTAGCCGTTGCCGTTCACGTCGCCCGCGGCGAGCGAGCGCCCGCCCTTGACGGAGAGCGTGGACACCTTCGACAGGCCCAGCGACTTGGACCCCTTGAACCAGGTGACCTTGCCGACGCCGGACGCGTCGCGGTAGTTGAGCGCCACGTCCGCGTAGCCGTCCCGGTTGAAGTCGCCGGTCGCGGCGTCCGCGTACCCGAGGGCGCCGGAGGCGGTGGTGAGGTCGCCGGCGACCTCGTGGCCGTCGTCGAAGCGGGCCGCCCAGTTGCCGCCCGTACCGGTGGCCGCGGTGAAGACGTCCGCCTTGCCGTCGGCGTTGAAGTCGCCGACCGCGACGGTCGCGCCGAACCGCGCGGAGACCGGCTCGTAGTCGTCGCCCAGCGCCATGGTGTCCGCGCCGGAGTCGAACTTGGGCCCGTACAGGATCGTTACGGCGCCGCGGTCCGCGTGGCCGGTCGTGTCGTCCTCACCGGGAGCGCCGATCGCGATGTCCGCGTAGCCGTCGGCGTTGATGTCGCCCCAGGCGGTGGCCGTGCCCCACTGGTCGCCCGACTCGGCGGCGCCCGGCACCTCGGCGGTGCCCTGGTTGAGCTTCACCTTCGAGGCCGACACGGGGCCGTTGAGACCGCCCGGCACGAGGGTGAGCCAGCCGCTGCCCTGCTTCGGCGTGGCGGCGATGAGATCGCTGATGCCGTCACCGTTGAAGTCGGCCGTCGGGACCGCGGAGTTCTTACCCGGGCTGGACGCGTACCGGCGGATCTCGCTCAGCTTCGAGTAGAGGTTCTTGCCGGGGCACTCGGTGGCGAAGCCGTCGCGGTGGCCGGAGATGGTGTTCAGCGTGGCCTGCTCGCCCGCCTTCCACACCTCCGTGTCGGCGGCGGCGGTCAGCGTGACCTGGCCGCTCGGGTTGCCGCCGTACTGGCCGAGCTTCCACGCGGCGACGCGCGCCACGGACTCCAGGGCGGCCCGGGTCGGCTTGCCCGCGGCCTTCGCCGCGGTGGTGGAGGTGGCGGCGGCGCCCTCGAAGTCACCGAGGACGGCGATGCCTGCCGAGTCGCCGTTGAAGCCGTACGTGTGGGCGCCGCGCACCGGCAGGTCGATGCCGCCCGCGCGGCCCTCGAAGATCCGGCCGCACTTGTCGACCAGGAAGTTGTAGCCGATGTCGTTCCACAGCTCGGTCTGCACGTGGTACGCCATGATGCCGCGCACCAGCGCCGGGGACTCGGCGCAGCTGTAGTCGTTCGTACCGACCGTGTGGTGGACGAAGACCGCGCTGACCTTGTCGATGTACTCCGGCGCGTCCTTGACCGTCGACTCGGCGGCACCCCACTGGGCGCGGGGGACGATGTGCGGCTGCGTCACCGTGGACGGCGGCGGTGACGGGACCGGGTCGGGCGTCGGGGAGGCCGTGGCGCTCTCCGACGCGCTTTCCGTGACGCTCTCGGCGGGTGACGCCGGAGCGCTCGTCGTGTCGGCCGTACCCGTGGGTTCCGTGCCGGTGGGATCCGCCGGGGACGCGGAGCCCGGGGCGGTGTCGGCCGGGGCCGGGGAGCCGGTCGGATCCTCGGCGGCGAAGGCGGCGCTGTCCAGGGAGAGACCCGTGGTCGTGCCCAGCGCCTCGTTCTTCGCCTCGGCGGAGGTCACACCGGGATCCACGAGGCTCAGCTCAAGTCCCTTGGGCAGCCCGGAACTGGTGGCTCCGTCGGCCGCCACCACCCGCGCCTCGACGCCGTCGCTCGGGCCGACCCAGAGCGGATCGGACGCGCCGCGCGCGTCCTTGGCGCCCGGCTCCGCCTTGTCGACCGGGTGGAGTTCCAGGTCCAGGTTCTGCCAGCCGGTCCACTCGCCCGAACCGAGGTCGCGGGTCCGTACCTGGGCGGTGCCGTCGAGTTCGGTCTTCGCGCCGGTCCAGGAGATGCCGAGCAGCGAGAACTGGGCGGTGCTCGTCCGCTCCACCTCGCGGCGGCCCGTGCCCTCGCTGCTCATCGTCAGCTCGTGCACCTTCACGGGCCGCTTGCCGCGCGAGGCGTCCACCGACGGGTCGTCACCCGGGTTCGCCACGGCGTACGTCACGGCGCCCGCCCCGGCCAGCACCACGGCCCCTGTCGTCAGCCACGCTCTCCGCTTCAGACTCAGCGGTTTGTACGCATGACTCGTCCGGCGACTCAAATACCCCACCCCTAGAAAAGCAGCACAAAAAACCCACCTGTCACACAGGTGGCTTCTTAATTCAGCGCCGACACCGGACCAAACATCACCCAACAGGGCTGTGCGGTGCGTCACTCCGAAGCGGGTGAGATAGCTGGGAGGGATGGAAGGTTGTACGGATTCCGATGAATTGCCGCGTGACCTTTGTCACCATGGGGACGTGTGATGTTCGGGTCACCCCGTCCGCTTGGTGTTGCGGACCGGCCGTGGCTCTCGCGGTCCGGACGTGGCCGAGTGAGGGGGCGCAGGCGTGGTGGGGACGAGTACGGAGTCGGGAGAGCCACCGCGCGCGGCCCGCAGGCTCTCGGCCGACCTGCGGATGCGGCAGCACGCGGCACGGTTCGTACGGGACGTCACGGCCCGCAACCGACTGCCGCTGGACTACTCCGTCGCGAGCCTGCGCGTCGTCGACTTCATCGTCGACGGGCTGCGCAGGAGCGGCCGGGACCACGCGGCCGTGGGGCGGGTGCTGTTCGGGCTCGGGGTGTACGCGGGCGAGGTGCTGGTGCGGCGGGCCGGTGCGGCGTGGGTCGAGTTCGACCCGGGGCAGCGGGAGTTGTTCGGCCAGCCGGTGGGCGTACGGATGCCGGACGGGCGGGTGTGGAATCCGCTGGGCAAGGTCGTCAAGCGGTTCGAGGCGGGGGAGCGGGAGTCCCTGCGCACGTTCTATCTGCAGTTGCACGGGCGGGCGCGGGCCGGACTGCCGGGCCCGGCAGGGAAGTCGGGGTGGGCGGCGGCGGACCGTGACCGAGGGGCTGAAACTGACGGGCTGTGACATTTCCGCGCCGTCCGGCGCAGATGACCTTGAGGGTGTGTGTGATCGCATCGGTCCGCGCCGCGTCGTGCGGGTGCGGTACAGGAAGTCCGAACCCGGTGCGAACGAGGCAGTGTTGGGCCAGGGAGGGGAGTCCCGCCGCGTGCGGTCGTCCGACGGGGAGCTGGGCGTGGCCGTCGCGCGGGCGCAGCAGGGGGACGAGGACGCCTTCGCGGTCGCGTACCGGATCGTGCAGCCAGGACTGCTCGGGTATCTGCGGGGCCTGGTCGGCGCCGAGGCGGAGGACGTGGCCTCGGACGCGTGGCTGGAGATCGCCCGTGACCTGGGCCGGTTCCGCGGGGACGGGGCGGGGTTCCGCGGCTGGACCGCGACCATCGCCAGGCACCGGGCGCTCGATCACTTGCGGCGGCAGAAGGTACGGCCGCGGGCGTCCGAGCTCGAACAGGACATGTTCGACCTGCCCTCGGCCCAGAGCACGGACGACCAGGCCCTGGAGTCCCTGGGTACGCAGTACGCCCTCGAACTCCTCTCGACCCTGCCGCGCGACCAGGCCGAGGCCGTCCTGCTGCGGGTCGTCGTCGGTCTCGACGGTCCGGCGGCCGGACGGGTCCTGGGCAAACGCCCCGGCGCGGTACGCACCGCCGCCTACCGGGGTCTGAAGCGGCTGGCGCTGCGCCTCGACACCGAGGGTGTGACGGAAGACGGGCCCCGGACGCTGGGGGAGTCGGGATGAACGGCAGACAGTCCTCCGGCGGCGGAAGTGGATGCGGACATGGGTGAACGAGAGGGCGACAGCACCCGCCCGGACCTCGGTGCCCTGCTCGCCGCCGCCGTACGGGGCGAGGAAGTGGACGCCGACGCCGAGAAGCGGGCCCTCGCCGCGTTCCGGGACGCCCGGGACGAGGGGGCGCACGGCGCGGTCCGTACCCGGCGCCGGGACGACTGGCGGCCAGCGGGCGAGCGGCGCGGCTGGTCGCTGCGGACGACGCTGGTCGCGCTGGCGGCGAGCGTGACGCTCGGCGGGGTGGCGGTCGCGGCCATCGGCTCGGGCGTGGGCGGGCGGGACGACGGGGGTGAGCGGGACGGGGACCGGCTGCCGTCGAGCAGTTCCGCGGCCGACCCCGGCGCCCCGGCCGGTGTCGGCACACCCGGTGCGGCCGGTGCGTCCGGTACATCCGGTGCGGCCGGGTCCGGTTCGGCCGACCGGCCCTGGACCGCTCAGGACACCGCGGCCCACTGCCGCGCGTACGACTCCGTCAAGAAGCGGGGCAAGGCGCTCGACTCGACCGCCTGGCAGCGGCTGGTCCGGGCCGCGGGCGGCGAGGACGAGGTGGCGGCGTACTGCGCGGCGCAGTCGACCGAGGCGAAGGAAAAGAAGAACAGCAAGAGCGGCAAGGACGGCAAGAGCGCCAAGGAAGCCGAGAAGGCGGAGAAGGCCGAGAAGGCTGAGGCGCGTGAATCGGCCAAGCCGTCGAAGACGCCGGGCAACGGTGTCACGCGGAGCCCGAAGGCTGAGAAGAGCGCGAAGAGCGCGAAGAGCGCCAAGAACACGAAGAGCGCGAAGTAGCGAGAGCGGTTGAGGGTGCGGAGCGCCGGCTCCGCCGATGGCAACGGCCGGGGCCGCCACCCCCCACAGGAGAGGCCCCGGCCGTCGCGCGGCACGGGCCGCGCGGCGGCCCGTACTCTCCTCAGCGCCGACGGTGCGTTTTGTGTCACACCCCACGCCGCAACGAGTTAGTTGCAAGTTCTACGGACATGGACGCGCCCCGGTTTCAAGCCGTAACGTGCATTTCGCGCCGGATGCGGGGCAGGACCGCAACCATCAACCGAGAGACCACGACGGAGAGAACCCGGTCCGCGACAGCGGTACCGGCTGGGCGCAATAAGGGGCGCGGTGCTGGGGGACGACGCGGAGCTGACCGCCGCGGTGCTTGCCGCACAGTACGGGGACGAGACCGCGTTCCGGACTGTGTACCGAGCCGTGCATCCACGGCTCCTGGGGTATGTGCGGACGCTGGTCGGTGACCCGGACGCCGAGGACGTGACGTCCGAGGCCTGGCTGCAGATCGCCCGGGACCTGGAACGGTTCAGCGGGGACGCCGACCGCTTCCGCGGCTGGGCGGCCCGGATAGCCCGCAACCGCGCGCTCGACCACATACGGATGCGCGGCCGGCGCCCCGCGATAGGCGGCGACGAGAACGAGCTGACCGGCAGGGCGGCCGAGTCCGACACCGCGGGTGAGGCCATCGAGGCGCTCGCCACGGGCCGCACCCTCTCCCTCATCGCCCAGCTCCCGCAGGACCAGGCGGAAGCCGTCGTGCTGCGTGTCGTCGTCGGCCTCGACGCCAAGACCGCCGCGGACACCCTCGGCAAACGGCCCGGCGCCGTCCGCACGGCGGCGCACCGCGGACTGAAACGCCTCGCGGAACTGCTCGGCGCGGACCCGGAGGCGGCTGCTCCGGAATCGGTGGGCTCCCTCAGCTCGGTACCCCAGCAGAGACCCCCGCACACGGAGTCCCGTACCCGTGCGGTGACGTCGGCCGGTGTGACGCATACGCCTTCGCGTACGCAGAAGGACATGTGATGGCCGACGAGCGCTGTGTCTTCCCGGGGGACGATCCCAGGCCCTCCGGCCGGTGGCTGGACCGCGACGCGGCGGAACGGCTGCTGCGCGGAGAACCGCTCGAAGCCGTCGACGCCGACATCCGCGCCCAGGCCGACCGCCTCGCCGAGGCACTCGACGAACTGGGTGCGCTGGGCAGGCCGGGCGCCACGGGCGCGTCGGGAGCCGAGTCCGCGCCGACCGGTGGTGAACGCGGCTCCGACCGCGATGCCGACCTCAGTGCCCACCTCGATGTCGACCACAATGCCGACCGCGGTGCCGAACTCCCTGGTGAGGAAGCCGTGATGGCCGCCTTCCGCTCGGCGCGTTCCGGCAGGAGCGAGGAGTCGGCCCTCGCCGGCCCCTCCCGTACGCGTTCCGCGGCGCCCTTCCCCTCCCCGGCGCCCTCCTCGTCCCTGGGGGCTTCCCTGGACGCGGGCCTCGTCCGGCTGGGCCGCTTCACCCCGGACCAACGCGCCCGCTCCCCGTGGGGCCGCCCCGTGCGCTACGGCCTCGCCGCCGCGCTGGCCGCCGGGATGATCGGCGGGGTCGCGGTGGCCGCCACCGCCGGTGTCCTGGCCTTCGGCGGTGGCGAGCCGGAACCGGGCGCCTCCGCGACGGCCGCCGTCACTCCGGACCGCCCGCTCCGCACGCCGTCCCCCGGGGCGACCCGTCGCGGCGGCGACGACCCGCGGCCCGAGGGCAGCTCCGGCGCACCGACCGGCGAGAGTTCCGCACCGAGCGGCGGGGCACCCGAGGGTACGGGTACGGGCGCGCAGCCCGACGCGGACGACACCGGGCCTGAGAACCGGCAACGGCAGCGGTGGGCCAGGATCGCCTCGGCCTGCCGTGACGTCCGTGACGGCAAGGACCTCGATGCCGGCCGCAGGCGCACCCTGGAGGACGCGGCCCGGGGCTCCGAGCAGGTGCAGAAGTACTGCAGGGGCATCCTGAAGAACTGGAACCGCCGTGACTCCGACGATTGGGGCGACCCCGGTTCCGGGCACTCCGGTGCCGGCAACGGAGACAAGGGCGACAACGGCAAGGGCGGCAACGGCGACGACCGCGGCGGCGATGGCAACGGCGGCAACGGCGGCAGTGGTGACAACGGTGGCGCTGGTGGCGGGAGCGGCCGCGGCGGTGACGACCGCGGGCACGTAGGCGCGGGTACCTTCCGGGGCGACGAGGGCGCGGCGGCCCCGACCCCGGGGATCAGCGCCCTCGCGGAACCGGCCCGCAGCTTCTGACCTGCACCGCCGCCGTCGACCCGCACCGCCGTCTCCGGCCCGCGTTTTCGCCCGGTCCGCCCGCGTGCGCTGGCCCGGTGTGACGTTTTCAGCCGTCCCGACGCAGTACTAAGCGAGCCGACTGGTCATCGGCTGGCGCACGAGCCGGGGTTCCCCCCGTACTCACGGCTCAGTGCACAAAAGGCGCGGGCGGGACACGTTCCCCCGGTCCCGCCCGCGCCCGCACACCTTCTCCGCCGCACGGCCGTCACCAGTAGACGACGACCTTGTCGCCGTCCCTCACCTGCGAGAACACCGTCGCGATCTTGCTCTCGTCCCGTACGTTCACACAGCCGTGCGAGCCGCCGTAGTAGCCCGTCCCCGCGAAGTCCGCGGAGTAGTGGACCGCCTGGCCGCCGCTGAAGAACATCGCGTACGGCATGGGTGAGTCGTAGAGCGTCGACACATGATGGCGCGACTTGAAGTAGACGTTGAAGACACCTTCCCGGGTGGGCGTGTACTCCGTGCCGAAGCGCACCGCCATCGTCGAGACCGTCCGGCCGTCGATCATCCAGCGCAGGGTGCGGCTGGTCTTGCTGATGCACAGCACCCGGCCCGTCAGACAGCGCGGGTCCGGCTTCGCGGCCGGCTGGCCGCCCGACGCGTACAGGTCCCACTTGCCCGGCTCGTCGGTCATCCCCAGCAGTCGCTGCCAGGTCACCGAGTCCGTGGTACCGGTCCTCGGCAGGCCGCGCTTGCCCTGGAAACCCTTGACCGCGTAGACCGTCGAGGCGTCGTACGTCCCCGTCGGCCCCTCGTAGAGCCACAGCACCTGTCGCAGCCGGGCCTGCAACTCCCGTACGCCGCCGCCCCGGTCGCCCGGCGACCACAGGACCTTCGGCGCGGGCTGCCCGGCGGAATCCGGCGGCTTGGCGTCGCCCGGCGAACGGCCGGCCGGTGGCGACGCACCGGCGGACGACGGCGCACCGGTGGACGGCGAACCGGCCGGTGAGGCGCCCGGCGGGCCCGCGGGCTGGATGGTGCACCCGCTCACCACGGCGAGCACCGCCAGCGCCGTCGCCGCTCCGACTGATCTCCACACACCTGATGTACGCATTTGAACCCCCCGCCGCTCATCGATCCGGTCACCGATCGCCATCGATGTGCCGTGGTGACCTCCGAGCGGCTGTCTCATCCGCGGAACCCCATCGTGCGGTGTCCTACCCGGATGCGACACTGCCTCTCATGCTTGGCGTAACCGATCTCCCCACCTATCTCGTGGGTCTCGTACTGATTGTGCTGTTGCCGGGGCCCAACTCGCTCTACGTGCTGTCCGTCGCCGCGCGGCGGGGGATCAGGACCGGGTATCAGGCCTCCGCCGGTGTCTGGTGCGGTGACGCCGTGCTGATGACGCTGTCCGCGGCCGGTGTCGCGTCCCTGCTGCAGGCCAACGCCCTGCTGTTCGGGATCGTGAAGTACGCGGGCGCCGGGTATCTGACCTGGCTGGCGTTCGGGATGCTGCGGGCCGCGTGGCAGATGTGGCGGACGCGGCGGGAGCGGGACGAGGCCGCGGAGGCCGCTGTGCCCGCCGTCGAGGAGCGACCCTTCCGGCGGGCGCTCGTCATCAGCCTGTTCAACCCGAAGGCGATCCTGTTCTTCGTGGCCTTTTTCGTCCAGTTCGTCGATCCCGGTTACGCGTATCCGGCCCTCTCGTTCGTCGTGCTAGGCGTCTTCGCCCAGATCGCGAGCTTCCTCTACCTCAGCGCGCTGATATTCGGCGGGACGAAGCTGGCGGCGGCCTTCCGGCGGCGCAGGCGGCTCTCCGCGGGGGCCACCTCCGCCGCCGGCGCGCTCTTCCTGGGCTTCGCCGTGAAGCTGTCGCTCGCCAGTTCCGTCTGAGTTCCCGTCCGGGTTCCGTCCAGGGCAGGGCTCAGGCGACGCCCACGCGCGCCGCGTACTCCGCCAGTCCCCGCGCCGATCCGATCGACCCGGCCGAGCCGATCGACCCGTCCGACTCGCCCGCCCAGCCCACGTAACCGTCGGGCCTGACGAGGAACACCCCGGTTCCGTACGCCTCGTAGGCCGGGAAGCGGACCGTGCGGGTGCCGGGTAGCTCCGGCACCTCCGTGTCCGTGCCGACCGTGAGCAGCGTCCAGTGCGGGCCGCGGAAGGCGTCGAAGAGGCGGATCCCGGCCCGGTTTCCGTCCGGTGCGCGGTCGCCCGCCCGGAGGGCCTCCTCGGGCAGGTCCGCACGGGTTTCCACCGCCAGCGCGGAGCCCCGGTAGCCGAGGCCGAGCTGCTGGGTGGCCGCGCCGCGCCGTACCTCGCCGCGGTGGACGCCGGTGGACAGGCCCAGCATCTGCGCGGCGATCGGCATCCGCTCCTCCTCGTACGAGTCGAGGAGGGCCGCCGGAGCGGCTCCCCGCAGCACGGCCGCGAGCTTCCAGGCGAGGTTGTAGACGTCCTGGACGCTGGTGTTGAGGCCCTGGCCGCCCGCGGGCGAGTGGACATGGGCCGCGTCGCCCGCCAGGAAGACCCGCCCGTCCCGGAACCGGTCCGCCATCGCGGCCCGCGGCCGGAAGTCGGAGGCCCAGCGGACCTCGGTCACGTCGTCCGCCGACAGGTGCGTGCGTGTGGCGACCAGCTTGCGGATGCCGTCGAGGGACAGGTCCGGCTCGGTGGACGGGTCCGAGAAGCCGGCCGCCAGCTGGAAGTCCTCGGTGTGGGGAAGCGGGCAGATCCCCAGGAAGTCGCCCCCGAGACCACCACCACCCTTGCGGCCCTTGCCACCTTTGTCACCCTTGTCACTCTTGTTGCCCTTGTCGCCCTCGCCGTCAGCGGGCCCGGTGGGCCCGGTCGGCGGGAAGAAGTGCCAGTTGTCGCGGTCGAGGCCGCTCACGCGGATGTCCGCGACCACTGCGGGAGCCGGGTCCACCGTCTCGCCGGTCATCCCGATGCCCAGCGCGCGCCGCACTGCCGACCGGCCGCCGTCCGCGGCGACGGCATAGCGGGCGCGCACCGGCGGGCCGGACGCGAAGTCCGCCGTCACCCCGTCGGCGTCCTGGACGAGGCCCACCAGCTCCCGGCCGAAGGCGACACCGCCGCCCAGCTCGACCAGGCGCGCGTACAGGATCTCCTGCGTCCTCCACTGCGGGACCATCAGCGCGAAGCCCGCGTACGGGTCGGCCTCCGTCGCCTCGACCTCGTCGAACATCCGGTGCTCACCCTGCCGCCGCCCGTCCTTCCAGACCATTCCGACGGGGTACGTGCCGCCGCCGGCCCGGAGCGCGTCCAGCACGCCGAGGTCGTCGAAGACCTCCTGCGTGCGCGGCTGGATCCCCTTGCCCCGTGAGCCGGGGAAGAGGGCGTCGGCCCGCTCCACGACGAGGGCGCGGACGCCGTGCCGGGCGAGGTCGAGCGCGAGGGCGAGTCCGGTGGGCCCGGCGCCCACGATCAGGACGTCGGTCTCGGCGGGTGTGGCGGTGCTGTCCCCAGGGTTCACGGCAGCCATCTCCTTAACGTCGTTAAGTTCCTTGTGGGTCGAGAATGCACTTAACGGCGTTAAGCTGTCAAGGAGGGGCCTCCGGATAGGGTGCGACCGTGGCTGTAGGGAAGATCGACCGAGCGCTGGTGGCCGACACGGCGTTGCGTCTGCTGAACGAGGTCGGCCTGAACGGCCTCAGCCTCCGCGTCATCGCCAAGGAGCTGGACGTCAAGGCGCCCGCCCTCTACTGGCACTTCAAGGACAAACAGGCGCTGCTGGACGAGATGGCGACGGAGATGTACCGGCGGATGATCGCCGGTACCCCGATCCCGCCGGACACGGACTGGCGCGAGCGGCTCCTGACGGCCAACCGCGGTCTGCGCGCCGCGCTGCTGAGCTATCGCGACGGGGCCAAGGTCTTCAGCGGCTCGCGCTTCACCGGCACCGTGCACGCCGCCCAGATGGAGGAGAACCTGCGCGCCCTCGTGGACGCCGGGTTCACCCTCCGGCAGGCGGTACGCGCCTTCACCACCGCGTACCTGTACACGCTGGGCTTCGTCACCGAGGAGCAGGGCGTGTATCCCCTGCCGGGGGAGCGCCGCGAGGGGTACGACATGGACGCGCGCGCCGAGCGGCTCGCCGACCACCCCCTGTCGGCGGCCGCGGGTGCGGTGATCTTCGAGGGGTACGACGAGGGCTTCGAGGAAGGGCTCGCGCTACTGCTGGCCGGGATCGAGGCCGGCCGCGGAACCGGCTGAGCCGAACGCCGGCCGGAGCCGGATACCGGCTGAGCGGGACGTCCGGTCCGACCTGGAAACCGGCTGAGCCGGACGCCCGGCCCGGGGCCTGACGTCCGGCCCGGGCCGGTACGGGTTCAGCGTGGTTTCGACAGGGCCGAGCGCAGCCGCGGGGTCAGCCGGTCCTCGACGAAGCGGTTCAGCAGCCAGGCCAGGATCAGCATCGTCACGACCGTCAGCAGCGCCGTCGCGTACGACGGGATGCCCAGGCTCTGGTGGTAGGCCTTGATGGCGACCCAGCCCAGGTGCTCGTGGACCAGGTAGAAGGGGTACGTCAGCGCCCCGGCCACCGTCAGCCACGGCCAGTTCGCCCGGTTCAGCCAGCCCAGCGCGACCGCGGCGACCGCCACGAAGCCCAGGGTGACGACGAGGATGATCCCGGTCGAGCTGCGGTTGGAGAAGAACTGCGGGTCGGGCGCGTGCCACAGCCTCGCCACCGCGTAGTGCTGGCCGATCAGCCAGCTCACCAGCACGATGCCCCAGGCGTACGCGTCACGCCGGTCGCGGTGCACGAGATAGAGGCCGACACCGCCGATGAAGAACGGCGCGTACTCGGGCATCAGGATCAGGTCGAGCAGCGGCTCCCGCGCCTCCTGGGCGATGGCCGCGGCGAGGGTCCAGCCCGCGCAGAACAGGATCACGCGCTGCCGGGTCGCGCCGGGCAGGACCACACAGAGCGCGAACAGCGCGTAGAAGCGGACCTCGGCCCAGAGCGTCCAGCAGACGCCGAGCACCCGGTCGGCGCCCAGCGGTTGCTGCATGAGCGTCAGGTTCACCAGCGCGTCGCTGGGCGAGACGGCGTGGTACGCGACCACGGGCAGCGCGAAGACGGCCGTGACGATGACGATCGCCGCCCAGTACGCCGGCATCAGCCGCGAGACCCGCGAGGCGAAGAACGAGCGCAGGCTCCGTCCCCAGCCGCTCATGCAGATCACGAAGCCGCTGATCACGAAGAAGATCTGCACACCAAGGCAGCCGTACGCGAACCAGGTGTGCAGGGTGGGGAACTGGAGCTGCGGCGAGGTGCCCCAGGCCCCGGTCACCTCGCCGTCCCGGCCGCCGTAGTGGTACGCGGCGACCATCAGCGCGGCGATCAGCCGAAGCCCGTCCAGCGCGCGCAGGCGCGGGGCGTGCTTCTTGGGAACTATCCGGGGAGGGACAGGCGCGCTGTCACCCGTCTCCACGGAGGCGCCCGCTCCGGGAGCGGAGTCCGCCCCCGGGGAGGACGTCAGGGCGGGCGACGATTCCACGGTGCTCATCCGAGTGTGGCCCTCTTCAGGGATCGGGCGCGCTTGGCCACACGCCGTACGGTCGCATTGCGCGGGATGAAGGCGAGCTGCGCCGGTACCGCGCCGGGCAGTCCCAGCGAGGTGAGGCGCCGGCGCTTGAAGTAGCGCCAGGTGTGGTCGTTCAGCCGCCGTGTCAGATACTGCTCGGCGCCCGCCCGGGTGTCCGGGTAGATCTTGGGCTGCATGGCGAAGCCCACGGCCCGTACCAGCTCGGACAGTTCGTCGGCGGTCATGCCCTGGCGCTGTTCGGTGACCGCCGTGCGGTCCGTCAGCTCCGGGAGCAGCGCGTCCACGATCGTGACGGGGATGCGGTTGCTGTTCTCGTACGGGGTGAGGCGTTCGAGGAGCGGCTCGGTGCCGATGCGGGCGACCGGGAGGCCGTACAGCGCGGAGGCGGTGAGCAGGGCGGTGGAGAAGCAGCCCACGACGAGCGCGGGACGCATCCGCTGGTAGAGCACCTCGGCTAGGACCGGGGTGTCGAGCACCGTGAGGTCGGCGCCGATCCGCTCGGCCTCCTTCTCCAGGGCGCGCGACCAGCGGGCCGGTGCGCTCGGGTGCGGCTTGAACACCAGCCGCTCGTGCCCGAGTTCGACGGCGCCCTTGAGCATCCGTACGTGCAGGTCCTCCTCCTCCTCGGCGGTGAGGATGCCGAGGGCGGAGAGGTACTGGCCGAGCAGCAGGGCCGGTTCGTCGATGGCGGGCAACTCGTCGCCCGTCTTGACGAGTTCGGTCAGGACGTCGGTGAAGACCGCGGTCGGCACGATCTCCGGTCCGACACCGAACTCCGTGAGCAGCAGCGGGGTGAGCCCCGGCACCAGGTCGAGGTGGAGGAGCCGGTCGATGCGGGTGCCGACCAGCGGGTCGATCTTGTTGCGGGTCGGGCCGTAGCTCATCAGGCCGTCGGCGTAGACGGTGACGGGGGCGCCCATGAAGATCTGGGTGAGGCCCAGCGCGGGGTGCACCTGGATCGACTCGACGATCAGTTCGACGTCGTCGTCGCCGAGCCCCCAGGCGAGCCGCAGATGGCGCTCCCACAGCGGTACGTCGTCGAGCCGCGGGGCCCAGCCGCCGGGGTGGAACGGGGAGATGGTCTCGTTCCACGACAGCACGTCGTCGAAGCGGCCGCGCAACTGCGTGAAACCGGGCATCTCGTCGACGCCGGGTGTCGTCTCGGGTGTCGCCGAGTTGTTGGAGACCAGCAGGATGCGCCGGTCGGCGGGGCGGAAGCAGTCGGCGTCGACGGCCGCGGCGAGCGTCGCCGTGCCGTACAGCGTCGACGCCATGAAGATCTGGGTGGTCACGCGGACACCCCCGCGGCGGCGGGCCGGCGACGCAGCCGACGCAGTCGCGTCGCGCGCTGTATGTCCATGGAGTCGAGGGCGTCATCGAGGACGTCCTGCGGCATACGCCGCAATGCGACGGCACTCATCGACTTCAGTTTTCGTGCCACTGGCGGCTCGAACCTTTCGATGGATCCCAGGTGATGGGAAATAATCGCACAGTAGGTCCGCACGGCCTTCGGCAGGAGTTTATCCGCGTCCCGGTCCTGTGCCGTCTCGCTTATCACCTGGTCGAACGCGCGAATGAAATCGAGCTGCCGTACGTCACCGATCTGCGTCAGCGACGAGGCGACACCGCGCCGGTAGAACACCCCGAGCAGGCCCACCGTGGCGAACGACTCCGCCTCCCGGTGCAGCTTCCAGATCCACGGCCGGTCCTCGGCCGTGCGCAGCCCGTCGGTGAAGTGCAGCAGGCCCCGGTCGGCCAGTCTGCGGTGGTAGATGCCGGCCCACGCGTACGCGTAGTCGACGGAGGTGGAGCGGTCGGCGGGCAGGATCGCCTCGCGCGGATCGAGGACGACACCGCGCCTGCCGTACGGCACACGGTGGATGGTGCGGGCCCGCGCGGTGCACTGGACATGGTCCGTGCGCACGAAGTCGCAGCCCAACCCCTCGATGGAGGCGAGCAGTTGCTCGTAATAGCCGGGGGCGAGCCAGTCGTCCCCGTCGAGGAACGTGAGGTACTCGCCACGTGCCGCGTCGATGCCGGTGTTGCGCGCGGTGGCCAGTCCTCCGTTCTGCTCGTGTCTGACATGCACCGCGCCCGGGAGCTCGCGCTCCGCGCGCGCGAGGATGTCCGGCGTCTCGTCGCGGGAGCAGTCGTCGACGAGAATGAACTCGAAGTCGTCGCGTGCGTTGGCACGCAGACTCTTCAGGGTGTCGGGCGCATATTGCTGCACGTTGTAGAACGGCACGATGACGGAGAGCTTGACCACTCACGTGACGTTAGGCGGCGGCCCGTCATTCGTCTTGACCGCCGGTGAGATGTCAGGTGAACGACACGTGGCGGAATGGTGAACCGGGCCTTATTGCGTCCCGATCCGGGCCCGCGTCGCCATTCGGCGGTGTGCTGTTAACCCTTTGTTGTATTCCGGTTGGGCCGGGGATCGGAATCGCTTCCTAGCGTCTTCGGTGTGCCAGCAAGTACCACGAAGTCCCTGCGAGTAGCCGTCCTCGCCGATTCCGATACCCGGTGGAAATGGGGCGCGCTCACCGCGAACCGTATCGCACCGGCCGATTCGGACATCAGGCTCGACGGCTACCTCCTGCGGGGCCGTGCGACCCCCACCGCCCGTCAGCTCGAAGAGGTCGGCGTGCGCGCCGACTCCCTGCGGGAGGTCACCTCCGTCGAGTTCCTCCGGGAGATGGCCAGGGAGGAGGCCGCGTACGACGTCCTCGTCCTGTCCCTCGTCGGGGGCGGCGTCCAGGCGATGCTGCACGGGCTCTCCCACCAGTGGCGGGAGCGCGCGGCGACGGGCAGCACCAAGCGGCCCGTGGTCGTCACCGGCTATGTCGGCGTCGTCTACGAGAAGCTCGCCGACGGACTGCTCCTGCGGCACGGCGCGGACCTCGTCCTCGCCAACTCCCGCCAGGACGCGGACCGTTTCACCGCCGTGTACGAGGGGGTGGGCGCCGACGCCTCCTCGGTGACCGAGGTCGCCCTGCCGTTCCTCGGCGGTGCCCCGTACGAGAAGCACGACCCGTACACGGTCGTCTTCGCCGCGCAGCCCTCCGTACCGGAGAGCCGCAAGGACCGTACGTACCTGCTGAACCGGCTCGTCCAGCACGCCAGGCTGCACCCGGACCGCGAGGTCCTGCTGAAGCTGCGGTCCAAGCCGGGCGAGCACACCACGCACATCGAGGAACAGCCCTACCAGCGCCTCGCGGAGCGGATCCCGGGCGGCCTGCCCGCCAACTTCCGCCTCGTGTACGGGCACATGGGCGAGGTCCTCGACCGTACGGACCTGCTGGTCACCGTCAGTTCCACGGCGGCCCTCGAATCCCTGCACCGCCGGATCCCCACCGTCGTCCTCACCGACCTCGGGGTGCGCGAGTCGCTCGGCAACCACCACTTCGTGGGCTCCGGCTGCCTCGCCTCCTGGGACCAGCTGGACGGCGGGCACATCCCGACGCCCGACGAACGGTGGGTCGCCCGGCAGGGCGTGAGCGCCGACGGCTCGTACGAGACGGCCTTCGACGCGGCCCGCGAGCGGATCGCCGGCCTGCTCGGCGGCGGCACGCTGCCCGACCTCGCCCCCTACTACACGCCCGTCACCGCGCCCGGCTACCTGCCCGGCATCCTCGCCCGCCACCACCTCGCGCCGGACGGCAGTCCGCTGCCCGGCGCGCCCGACGCCGACCGGGAGCCGGGGGCCGTGCGGCAGATCGTGCGGCGCGCCGCACGCGGCGCGTACCGGCACGGGGTGCAGCGGGTGGCCCCGGTCATCCGGCGGATGGGGGAGCTGTGACGTCCCGCTCCGCGGCGGAGGCCGCTGTGAACCCGCGGATTCGGCGTGGCCGGGCGCCCAGGTCCCCGCGCCCCTGCGGGAGCGCCGTACGGCGGGCCCCTTCCACGCGACTGTCGACCAAGGAGTACAGCCAATGACCAACTCGGAAGCGGGGCGCGTGAAGCCGGTGGCCCGTGTGCTCGCGGTGATTCCCGCTCGGGGCGGCTCCAAGGGCGTCCCCGCCAAGAACCTGCTGCCCGTCGGCGGGGTGCCGCTGGTCGCCCGGGCGGTGCGCGAATGCCGTGCGGCCCGGCTGGTGACGGACGTCGTGGTCTCCACCGACGACCAGGCGATCGCCTCCGCCGCCCGTCAGGCCGGCGCCGAGGTCGTGCTGCGGCCCGCCGCCATCGCCGGCGACACCGCCACCTCCGAGGCGGCCGTCCTGCACGCCATGGACGCCCACGAGGCCCTGCACGGCTCCGCCGTCGACGCCGTACTCCTCGTGCAGTGCACCAGCCCCTTCATCATCCGCGAGGACATCGACGGAGTGGCCGGCGCGGTCGTGGAGAACGGCGCGGACACCGCGCTGACCGTCGCCCCCTTCCACGGGTTCATCTGGCGCGACGCCGACGACGACCCGGCCGCGGTCGACACCGAGCTGACCCGGACCGTCGGTGGCGGCACGACCGTCGCCAACACCACCGCCACCGACGGCGGTTACGGCGTCAACCACGACAAGTCGTTCCGCCCGCGCAGGCAGGACCGCCCCCAGGACCTCCTGGAGACCGGCGCCGCCTACGCCATGAACGCGGCCGGACTGCGCGAGCACAAGCACCGCTTCTTCGGGCGGACCGAACTCGTGCGCACCGACCCCGCGCGGGTCCTGGAGATCGACGACCCGCACGACCTCGCCCGCGCCCGGGCCCTCGCGCCGCTCTTCGACGCGAACCGGCCCGGCACCCTCCCGACCGCCGACGACATCGACGCGGTCGTCCTCGACTTCGACGGCACCCAGACCGACGACAGGGTGCTGATCGACTCCGACGGAAAGGAGTTCGTCTCCGTGCACCGCGGCGACGGACTCGGTATCGCGGCCCTCCGCAGGAGCGGCCTCACGATGCTGATCCTTTCCACGGAACAGAACCCGGTCGTCGCCGCCCGCGCACGGAAGCTCAAGATCCCCGTGCTGCACGGCATCGACCGGAAAGACCTCGCACTGAAGCAGTGGTGCGAGGAACAGGGCATCGCGCCCGAGCGCGTGCTCTACGTCGGCAACGACGTCAACGACCTCCCGTGCTTCGCCCTGGTCGGCTGGCCCGTGGCGGTCGCGAGCGCCCACGACGTCGTACGCGGCGCCGCACGCGCGGTCACCACCGTCCCCGGTGGCGACGGCGCGATCCGAGAGATCGCCAGCTGGATCCTCGGCCCCTCTCTCGACTCCCTCGACAAGTAAGGAACGTCTCCACCATGAGCTCCAACTCCCGTCTGCGTACCTTCGGTTCCAAGACCGCCGGCCCCGGCCACCCCGTCTATGTCGTCGGCGAGATCGGCATCAACCACAACGGCGAGCTCGAGAACGCCTTCAAGCTGATCGACGCGGCCGCCGAGGCCGGCTGCGACGCCGTGAAGTTCCAGAAGCGCACCCCGGAGATCTGCACCCCGCGCGACCAGTGGGACATCGAGCGCGACACCCCCTGGGGCCGCATGACCTACATCGACTACCGCCACCGCGTGGAGTTCGGCGAGGACGAGTACCGCCAGATCGACGAGTACGCCAAGTCGAAGAACATCGACTGGTTCGCCTCCCCGTGGGACACCGAGGCCGTCGCCTTCCTGGAGAAGTTCGACGTCCCGGCCCACAAGGTCGCCTCCGCCTCCCTGACCGACGACGAGCTGCTGCGCGCCCTGCGCGCCACCGGCCGCACGGTCATCCTCTCCACCGGCATGTCGACCCCGAAGCAGATCCGCCACGCGGTCGAGGTCCTCGGCAGCGACAACATCCTGATGTGCCACGCCACGTCGACCTACCCGGCGCAGGCCGAGGAGCTCAACCTCCGCGTCATCAACACCCTCCAGGCCGAGTACCCGAACGTCCCGATCGGCTACTCCGGTCACGAGACGGGCCTGCAGACCACGCTCGCCGCGGTCGCCCTCGGCGCCACCTTCGTCGAGCGCCACATCACCCTCGACCGCGCGATGTGGGGCTCCGACCAGGCCGCCTCCGTCGAGCCGCAGGGCCTGACCCGCCTGGTGCGCGACATCCGCACCATCGAGGCCTCCCTCGGCGACGGCGTCAAGAAGGTCTACGAGTCCGAGCTGGGCCCGATGAAGAAGCTGCGCCGCGTCTCGGGTGTCGTCGCCGAGGCCGAGATCGCCGCCGCCGCGGGCGAGCCCGTCGCGGTCTGATCCACTCCCCACCCCTTCGGCACTCCCACCCTTCCGATTCCAGGGAAGCGACGGTCGTACGTCGATGAGTCCCCGCGCCGGGTCCACCGGCCCCCAGTCACCCGCCACGCTGGCTTTCGTGGAAAGCCCGGTGCAGCTCCTGAACGTCCTGGAGTGGGCGCACGCGCACGCCCTGAAGGCGGCGGCCCTCAGGAGCACCGGCGAGACCTCCGGACCCCCGGGTCCGGAACTGGGAGCCGGTCGGCCCGGCGGAACCGGCAGGTTCGGCCGGTCCGGCAGGCCCGGCGGATCGGGCGGGTCCGGCAGGTCCGGTGACGCCAGGCCGGGAGAGGCCGGTACCGGCCTCACCCTCGTGGTCCTGTCGCCCACCGACCCGATGACCCGCGGGCAGCTCCGGCGCATGGCCGACCTGGCCAGGGACGAGGGGTACGACGTGCGCTGGGAGGAGGCGAGGGGCGGCACGACCGCGCCCTTCCACACGGTCGGCGGACTCGCGCCGCTGCTGCGGCGCGCCCGGCGCATCGTGATGGGCGACCCCTTCTCGCGGTACGTGCAGCTGCTGCTGACCATCACCCGCGCCCGCGACCTCGTCGTCGTGGACGACGGGACCGCGACCATGGAGTTCGTCTCCCAGCTGGCGCGCGGTGAACGGCTGGTGCGCTGGCACCGGCGCGGCGGGCGCCCAGGGGCCCGGGACCTGGTCTTCGCACCGGTCTCGGCCCGGGCCCGCCGCCGGCTCACCCCCGGCGCCGGACGCCGGGTGGAGATCTTCTCCTCCATGCCGATCGACGAGACGCCCGAGGGCGTCGACGTCTCGGCCAACGACTTCGCGTGGACCCGGGCGCGCTTCGGCCCGCCCCGCATCACCAAGGGCGCCGACCTGGTCGGCACGTCCCTGGTGGAGACGGGTGTGGTGGACCCCGACCGCTATCTCGAGGCGGTGAAGGGGCTGGCCGGCACCTACGGGGCCACCCGCTACTTCGCCCACCGCAGGGAGAGCCCCGAGAAGCTGCACCGCCTCGCCGTCGAGACCGGCCTGGAGATCGTCCGCCCGGACCTCCCGCTGGAGCTGATCGCCCGCCGTGGACCCATCGGCCGCACGATCCTCAGCTTCCCCTCCACGGTCGTCCACACCCTGCCGCTCGCACTGGCCGGCACGGACGTCAAGGTCGCCGTCTTCGACATCGACCCGGCCTGGCTCACGGAGAACGCCTCGCCCCGGGCCCAGGGCTTCCTCTCCGGCGTCACGGACACGGCACGCGACGTCCACCGCCTGTCGACGATCACGGCCACCTGAGGGACCATAGGGGCCTGAGAGGCCCGAGTGATCTGAGGGGCCGGAAGCCGGGCCCCGCCGCGGGACTGTCCGGCAGGTGAACGGAACCGTTCCCCTGTACGTATGCGTGGTATGCGTAGAGAGCCTGTTTCCGGGGACCCGGGAATGGGCGTCGCCGCTCGGAGGTTTTCCCACAAGGAAGGCCGGATCCGGATCCGCCTGGGCAGGCGTGGGAGCCGCAGGTCCAAAAAGCCGGGCGAGTGTACCCAAGCCAGTCCATCTGTATGCGCCACGCGGCTAGATTTCCTGCCCCGAACGCGTTGAAGTTTTGTTGATCGCAGGGCAGTTGGTCGTCGCGTCGCCCTACCCTTCAGAGGGTGAACCAACTGATGTCGCAAGAGTCCGAGGCCGATTCGTCCGGGAAAGCGTCCACCGGGGAAGCGTTGTCCGAGGGGGCAGCGCTCCCCGGCGCGCTGCCCGAGCACCTACGCGCCGAACTCGTCGCGTTCCGACGTGACTTGCACATGCACCCGGAGCTGGGGAACCAGGAGTTCCGCACCACCGCCGCGATCAAGGAGCGGCTGGAACGGGCCGGTCTGCGGCCCCGCGTGCTCGACACGGGAACCGGGCTCATCTGTGACATCGGCGTACCGGACCCCGCGCTTCCGATGCTCGCCCTGCGCGCGGACATCGACGGCCTGCCCATCCCGGACATGAAGACCCGGAGCCCTTACCGCTCGACCGTGCCCGACCGGGCCCACGCCTGCGGCCACGACGTGCACACGACCGTCGTACTGGGCGCCGCCCTCGTCCTCGCCGACCTGCACGAGCGGGGCCTCCTCGACCGGGCCGTACGCCTGATCTTCCAGCCCGCCGAGGAGGTGCTGCCCGGCGGCGCCCCCGATGTCATCAAGAACGGCGGCCTCGACGGTGTCGGCCGCATCGTCGCCGTCCACTGCGACCCGCGCGTCGACGCCGGGCGCATCGGCCTGCGGTACGGGCCCATCACCTCCGCCTGCGACCGGGTCGAGGTCGCGCTGGACGGACCCGGCGGGCACACCGCCCGGCCCCACCTCACCACCGACCTCGTCACCGCCGCCGCCCGGGTCGCCGTCGACGTGCCGGCCGTGGTCGCCCGCCGGGTCGACGCCCGCTCCGGACTCTCCCTGACCTGGGGACGCATCGAGTCGGGACATGCCTGCAACGTGATCCCGCAGCACGCCGAACTCTCCGGGACCGTACGGTGCCTGGACCTCGCCGCCTGGCACGCCGCCCCCGACCTGGTGCACGCCGCGATCGACGAGGTCGCCACGCTCCACCGGGCGAAGTCCGAGATCAGCTACGTACGCGGGGTACCGCCGGTCGTCAACGAGCCGGGCGCCACCGATCTGCTGCGCGCGGCGATGACCGCCCGGCTCGGGGCGAACGCCGTGGAGGACACCGAGCAGAGCCTGGGCGGGGAGGACTTCTCCTGGTACCTGGAGCACGTGCCCGGCGCCATGGCCCGGCTCGGGGTGCGCACGCCGGGGGAGCGGACCGTGCGGGACCTCCACCAGGGGGACTTCGACGCCGACGAGTCGGCCATCACGGTGGGCGTCGAGCTCTTCACGGCGGCCGCCCTGCTGCAGGCGCGCGGCTGACGCGGTGACGCCGGGCAACGGGTGAATCACGGGCGAAGGGGTGCCCTGTTCGGTATCCCTTCGTCCCCTTGTGTCACTCGTACGTAACCGGCGGCGGGCGTTCGTAACCGGCCGTCGGCACGAATCGATAACGGCAGTGATGAACCCCGTTCCCCTCCCCTTCTACGCGCGTTACTGTGCGCCGCAGTCAGCGTCGGCAACGGCGCCGTTGGGGAATGTAAGGGGTGCTCTCTCATGCGTCGGATATCTCGGATCTCTCGGAGAACAAGGCTTTCTCAAGCCGCTGTCGCCGTCGCGGTCGTGGTCGTGGCGGCCGCCGGCTGCGGTGAGACCAGCAACGAGTCGTCGGGCGGCGACACCGAGTCCGGCTCCGGGTCCGGCTACAAGGGCAAGGGCATCGGGCTCGCCTACGACATCGGCGGCCGGGGCGACCAGTCCTTCAACGACGCCGCCTACGCCGGGTTCGAGAAGGCCCGGAAGGAATTCAAGATCGGCGGCAACGACATCGAGCCGAGCGACGGCGAGTCGGACGCCGACAAGGTGCAGCGGCTGACCCAGATGGCGAAGGCCGGCTACAACCCCATCGTCGGCGTCGGCTACATCTACGCCCCGGCGGTCAAGGAGGTCGCCGCCAAGTACCCGAAGATCACCTTCGCCGTCATCGACGACGCCCAGGTGCAGGCGAAGAACGTGGCCGACATGGTGTTCGCCGAGGAGCAGGCCTCCTACCTGGCCGGTGTCGCCGCGGCCAAGGCCAGCAAGAAGAAGCACGTCGGCTTCATCGGCGGGGTGGACATCCCGCTCATCCACAAGTTTGAGGACGGCTTCGTCCAGGGTGTCGAGTCGGTCGACAAGAAGATCAAGATCGAGAAGCGGTACCTGACCGAGAAGCCCGAGGACGGCGGGTTCTCCAACCCGAGCATGGGCAAGGAGGCCGCCAGCGGGCAGGTCGAGGCCGGCGCCGACGTGATCTACCACGCGGCCGGTCTGTCCGGCCAGGGCGTCATCCAGGAGGCCGCGGCGCAGAAGGTCTGGGCGATCGGGGTGGACTCGGACCAGTACAAGCAGAAGGCCCTCGCCGCGTCCAAGGAGTGGATCCTCGGCTCCGCGCTCAAGGACGTCGGCGGCGCGGTCTACGAGGTGACCAAGTCCGTCGTGGACGGAAAGCCGCTGTCCGGTGAGCACCGGGGCGACCTGAAGTCGGGCGGAGTGGGCTTCGCGGACTCGAACCCGAAGTACAAGGAGATGACGGAGGTCGTGGACGCGGTGGAGAAGGCGAAGTCGGACATAGTCGCGGGCACGGTAACGGTCAAGACCGACTGAGCCCACTCCTGCCGACGGGGCCACGTTTGTGGCTGCGGGCCGGCGAGGGCTGGCCGCGCCGTTCCCCGCGCCCCTCAGGGGGACTGGTGGGGGTGCGTTCGTGGCTGCGGGCGGTGGGGGTGGGCCGCGCAGTTCCCCGCGCCCCTTTGGGGCGCTGGGGGTGGCCGTGCGCTACCGGGTGCGGGTGTTCAAGGGGCACGGGAACGACGCCGCCCGCCTCACCGCGGTCTTTCAGGGGCGCGGGGAACGGCGCGGCCAGCCCCGGTGGACCCGCACCCGTCGACGTACCGCCCTCTTTGGGGGCGTGGGGAGCGGCCCGCCCGGCCGCCGGCCGACGACGCGCCGCGGGCGGTCTTTCCAGGGGCGCGGGGAACGGCGCGGCCAGCCCCCGCCGGCTCGCACTCGTCGACGCGCCGCAGTCTTTGAGGGGCGCGGGGAACTGCGCAGCCAGCCAGCCAGCCACCCACCGCCCGCACCCGACCACGTGCCGGCAGGTGCGTTTCAGGGGCGCGGGGAACCGCGCGGCTCACCCCCGCCGCCCCGCGCCCGGCGACACACCCGTCACAACTCCCGCGAGTACCCCCCAGTAGCGCCCCCACATACCTGCGTCGCAGGTCGTACGCCCCTTGCCTCCCGCAAGGGGCGTTCGACGTTCCGTAGTCTGTACGGCATCTGTGGCCACAGCTCGATAACGGACCGGACAGAAGGGGTTTTCCGTCTGGTCTACGCGCGTTACGCTGCGGCGGAACCAGCGCCTGGTATGGGCGCTTGCACAAAGGAGTCACGTTCCATGCGCCGGGTGTCCCGAATCGCTGTCGCGGGCGTTGCGACCGCTACCCTCACCGCCGCCCTCGCTGCTTGCGGCGGCACGTCCAACGACGCCGCTGACAGCGGCGACGGTAAGAGCAAGGGCATCGCCCTCGCGTACGACGTCGGCGGCAAGGGCGACCAGTCCTTCAACGACGCCGCGACCCGCGGAATGGAGAAGGCCGCCTCGGAGTTCAAGTACGGCTCCAAGGCCGTCGAGCCCACCGACGGCGAGTCGGACGCCGACAAGGTGCAGCGCCTGCAGACGCTGGCCAAGGCCGGCTACAACCCGGTGATCGGCGTGGGCTACGCCTACGCGCCGGCCGTCGCCGAGGTCGCCGACAAGTTCCCGAAGACCACCTTCGGGATCGTCGACGACGAGACGATCGACAAGAAGAACGTCGCCGACATGGTCTTCCACGAGGAGCAGTCCTCGTACCTCGCGGGCGTCACGGCGGCCCTCACCACCAAGTCCAAGACCGTCGGCTTCGTCGGCGGCGTGGACATCCCGCTGATCCACAAGTTCGAGGCGGGCTACAAGCAGGGTGTCGCGGACACCAACCCGAAGGTCAAGGTCGTCTCGCAGTTCCTGACCGAGAAGGCCGAGGACGGCGGGTTCGCCAGCCCCGACAAGGGCAAGACCGCCGCCGAGGGCCAGATCGAGGACGGCGCCGACGTGGTCTACCACGCCGCGGGCCTGTCCGGTCAGGGTGTCATCGAGGCTGCCTCCGCCGCCAAGGTGTGGGCGATCGGCGTCGACTCCGACCAGTACAGCCAGGACGCCCTCAAGGCGTACAAGCAGTACATCCTCACGTCGGCCACCAAGGACGTCGAGGGCGCGGTCTACAACCTCGCCAAGTCGGTCCAGGACGGCAAGCCCGAGACGGGTGTCGTGCGCGCCTCCCTCAAGACCGGCGGCGTGGGCCTCGCGGACTCGAACCCCGACTTCAAGGGCAACGCCAAGCTCCAGGCGGCCCTGGAGAAGGCCACCACGGGCATCAACGACGGCACCATCAAGGTCAAGACCTCGTAGTGACCCCTCGGCGGAACCGTTCACCGGAACCGCTCGCGGGAACCATGGTCAATCGGGCGCTGTAATGGCAGCGTTACGGTCGCGAAAACGGGGTGTGGGAAGGATGGTCTTCTCGCGCCCCGTTCGCGCGGCGGATGATCCGGGTCTGTCTGGGAGGCGGCTGAAAGCCTGTATGGCCTGCATATGCCCGGAACATCCGACTCCGCAGTAGTAGTTGAAGCAGGGGCGCTACGCGCGTAGATGGCCCCTTTTCCAAGGAGTACGCCATCGACGCGTCCAGCAGCCCTCCGCTCGCCGCACAGTCAACGTCACCGTCGACCGTGTCGGTCGAACTGGCGGGAATCACCAAGCGTTTCCCCGGTGTCGTCGCCAACCACGACATCCACCTGTCCGTCGGCAAGGGCACAGTGCACGCCCTCGTCGGCGAGAACGGGGCCGGCAAGTCCACCCTGATGAAGATCCTCTACGGCATGCAGAAGCCGGACGAGGGCACCATCGCGGTCGACGGCGAACAGGTGACCTTCGCCAGCCCCGCCGACGCCATCGCGCGCGGCATCGGCATGGTCCACCAGCACTTCATGCTGGCCGACTACCTCACCGTCCTGGAGAACGTCGTCCTCGGCAGCGAGAAGCTGTACGGCATCGGCAACGGCGCCCGCGAGAAGATCAAGGAGATCTCCGCGCGGTACGGCCTCGGGGTCCGCCCGGACGCCCTCGTCGAGGACCTCGGGGTCGCCGACCGCCAGCGCGTGGAGATCCTCAAGGTCCTCTACCGCGGCGCCCGCATCCTGATCCTCGACGAGCCCACCGCCGTCCTCGTGCCGCAGGAGGTCGACGCGCTCTTCGACAACCTCCGCGAGCTCAAGGCGGAGGGCCTGTCCGTCATCTTCATCTCCCACAAACTGGGCGAGGTCCTGTCGGTCGCCGACGAGATCACCGTCATCCGCCGCGGCACCACGGTCGGCACGGCCGTCCCCGCCGAGACCACCTCCCGGCAGCTCGCCGAGATGATGGTCGGCAGCGAACTGCCCACCCCCGAGACCGCCGAGTCGACGGTCACCGACAAGCCCGTCATCCAGGTCGAGGGCCTGACCGTGTACGCGGCGGGCGGCGCCTCGCTCGGCGAGACCGGCACCGTCGGTGACACCCCGGCCGCCGGATCCCTCGCGCTCGACGCGGCCGGCGGCGACGCCAAGCGCGTCCTGGACGACGTCACCTTCACCATCCACGCCGGCGAGGTCATGGGCATCGCGGGCGTCGAGGGCAACGGCCAGACCGAACTGGTCGACGCCCTCATCGGCCTCAAGAACGCCGACTCGGGCGCCATCCGCTTCATCGGCGAGGAGATCACCTCCTGGCCCACCCGCAGGCGCCGCGAACAGGGCGTCGGCTACATCCCCGAGGACCGCCACCGCCACGGCCTGCTCCTCGAAGCGCCGCTGTGGGAGAACCGCATCCTCGGCCATGTCACCGAGAAGCCCAACTCCAAGGGCAAGGGCAGGTGGCTCGACATCAAGGGCGCCCAGGCCGACACCCGCCGCATCGTCGAGGAGTACGACGTCCGGACGCCCGGCATCGACGTCACGGCGGCCTCCCTGTCCGGCGGCAACCAGCAGAAGCTGATCGTCGGCCGCGAGATGAGCCACAAGCCGCGCTTTCTGATCGCCGCCCACCCCACCCGCGGTGTGGACGTCGGCGCGCAGGCCGCGATCTGGGACCAGATCCGCGAGGCCCGCCGTGAGGGCCTGGCGGTCCTGCTGATCTCCGCGGACCTGGACGAGCTGATCGGCCTCTCGGACACCCTCCGGGTGATCTACAACGGCCGGCTCGTCGCGGACGCCGACCCGGCGACCATCACCCCGGAGGAGCTGGGCTCGGCCATGACGGGCGCCGCCTCCGGTCACCTGGAGCACGTCGAGCACGAAGAGCAGTCAAGCCAGGTAGCGGAAGCCGCAGAGGCAGCCCCGGAGGACGAGGCCCGATGAAGAAGTTCGACAAGGAGCGCGTGCTCCTCGCGGTGGCCGGACCGGTCATCGCGCTCGTGGCGGCCGTGGTGCTGACCTCGTTCGTGCTGCTCGCCTCGGGCAAGAGCCCGATCGAGCCGTACACCCTGATGTTCGAGCAGGCCGGTTTCGCCGACGTCCAGGTCCTGATCATCAACCAGGCGGGCGTCTACTACCTCGCCGCCCTCGCGGTCGCCGTCGGCTTCCGGATGAACCTCTTCAACATCGGCGTCGACGGCCAGTACCGCCTCGCCGCCATGATGACCGCGGTGGTCGGCGCGCACGTCTCACTGCCCGCCGCCCTGCAGATCCCGTTCCTGATGCTGATCGCCGTGCTCACCGGCGCCTTCTGGGCCGGTATCGCCGGTGTCCTCAAGGTGACCCGCGGAGTGAGCGAGGTCGTCGCGACGATCATGCTCAACGCCATCGCCACCAGCCTCATCGGCTACCTCACCCTCACCGAGGTCTGGGGCCAGCCGCTCGGCAACAACCAGACCACCGGCGTGATGAAGGAGTCCGGCTGGTTCCCCGGCTTCGACATGGGCGACGCGGGCGAGATCTACGGCTTCACCCTGATCGCCGTCCTCGCCGGCATCCTGTACTGGCTGGTCCTCAACCGCACCCGCTTCGGCTTCGACCTGCGCGCCACCGGCGCCTCCGAGACCGCGGCCGCCGCCTCCGGCGTGGACGCCAAGCGCATGGTCCTCACCGCGATGCTGATCTCCGGCGGCATGGCGGGCCTCGCGGGCCTGCCGATCCTCCTCGGCGACGCCCACACCTACAGCCTGTCCTTCCCGACGGGCCTCGGCTTCACCGGCATCACCATCGCGCTGCTCGGCCGCAACAACCCGGTCGGCATCGCCTTCGCCGCCCTGCTGGTGGCCTTCCTCGACAAGGCCTCGCCCGCTCTCGACTACGCGACCCCGGTGGCGTACGACAAGGAGATCGCGGTGATCATGCAGGGTCTCATCGTGATCGCGGTCGTCGTCTCCTACGAGGCCGTACGCGTCTGGGGCCTGCGCCGCCAGCAGCGTCGCGTCGGCGCCGAACTGGCCGCCGCTGCCGCCAACGACAACTCCAAGAAGGAGGTGGCTGCCCGATGAGCACCGCAACCGTCGCCAAGCCGCAGGCGCCCAAGCCCGCCCGGGGCCGCCGCCGTATCTCGCTCCCGGTCCTGCTCCTGCTCATCGCGGGCCTGCTGGTCCTGGTCTCCGCCGTCCGCCTCATCACCGACGCGAACGGCATCACCTCCACCGGCCAGATGTCCACCGCCCTGCGCCTGGCCGTACCGATCGGCCTCGCCGGCCTCGGCGGTCTGTGGGCCGAGCGCGCGGGCGTCGTCAACATCGGCCTCGAAGGCATGATGGTCCTCGGCACCTGGTTCGGTGCCTGGGCCGGCTTCCAGTGGGGCCCGTGGACCGGTGTCGCGTTCGGCATCATCGGCGGCGCCCTCGGCGGCCTGCTGCACGCGATCGTCACCGTCACCTTCAACGTCAACCACATCGTCTCCGGTGTGGCCATCAACATCCTGGCGCTCGGCGCCACCCGCTACCTCTCCACCTTCGCCTTCGAGGGCGAGGAGGGCGGTACGTCGAAGCAGTCGCCGCCCGTCGACTCGCTCGGCACCTTCGACATCCCAGGGCTCTCGGACTGGCTGCAGACCCTCAACGGCAAACACTGGTTCCTGGTCTCCGACCTCGCCGGTCTCGTCGGCGGCCTCTTCACCGACCTGTCGCCGCTCACCGTGATCGCCGTCCTGCTCGTCCCGGCCACCTGGTGGGTGCTGTGGCGCACCTCCTTCGGGCTGCGGCTGCGCTCCTGCGGCGAGAACCCGGTGGCCGCCGAATCCCTCGGCGTCAACGTCTACAAGTACAAGTACCTGGCCGTCGTCATCTCCGGCGGGTTCGCCGGCCTCGGCGGCGCCTTCCTCTCCCTGGTCGCCTCCAACATCTACCTGGAGGGCCAGACCGGTGGGCGTGGCTACATCGGCCTCGCCGCGATGATCTTCGGCAACTGGATGCCGGGCGGACTCGCGCTCGGCGCCGGCCTGTTCGGCTACACCGACAGCCTCAAGCTCCGCGGCGGCGGCACCAATGTCCACGCGCTGCTGCTCCTGCTGGCCCTGCTGCTGGTCATCGGCGCCGCGTACTTCGTATGGAAGAAGCGGTACGTCCACGCGGCGGTCACCACGCTCATCGGCGTCCTGGTCTTCCTCTGGTACACCACCACCAACGAGGTCCCGAACCAGGTCGTCACCGCGACCCCGTACGTCGTCACGCTGCTGGTCCTCGCGCTCTCCGCGCAGCGCCTGCGGATGCCGAAGGCGGACGGTATGCCGTACCGCCGAGGGCAGGGCAAGTGACGACGGCCGAGACCGCTCCCGCGCCCGTCGACTGGGAGGCCCTGCGGGAGGTGGCGCGCGAGGCGATGTCCCGCGCGTACGCCCCCTACTCGGGCTACCCGGTCGGGGTCGCGGCCCTGGTCGACGACGGCCGGGTGATCTCCGGCTGCAACGTGGAGAACGCCTCGTACGGACTCGGTCTGTGCGCGGAGTGCGGGCTGGTCTCGCAGCTCCAGAACACCGGGGGAGGCCGGCTCACGCACTTCACGTGCGTGGACGGCCGCGGCGAGATCCTCGTCCCGTGCGGCCGCTGCCGCCAGCTCCTGTACGAGTTCGGCGGCCCCGACCTCGTCCTGGAGACCCCGGCCGGTCTCCTGCCGCTCTCCGAGATGCTGCCGCAGGCCTTCGGGCCGGACCACCTCACCAAGTAATCCAAGGGCGGCCCCCGGAGAACTCCGGGGGCCGCCGCACTACTGATCGCCGCACTACCGAAGGGACGCCATGAGCGCGTTGTCGATGGACGCCATCTCCGTGATCCGCACCAAGCGGGACCGCGGCGAGCTCAGTGACGGGCAGATCGACTGGGTCATCGACGCGTACACGCGCGGCGACGTGGCCGACTACCAGATGGCCGCCCTCAACATGGCGATCCTGCTCAACGGCATGAACCGCCGGGAGATCTCCACCTGGACCGCGGCGATGATCGCCTCCGGCGAGCGCATGGACTTCTCGTCCCTGTCCCGCCCGACCGCCGACAAGCACTCGACGGGCGGCGTCGGCGACAAGATCACGCTCCCGCTGGCCCCGCTCGTGGCGGCCTGCGGCGCGGCCGTCCCGCAGCTGTCCGGCCGGGGCCTCGGCCACACCGGCGGCACCCTCGACAAGCTGGAGTCGATCCCCGGCTGGCGCGCCGCGCTCTCGAACGACGAGATGCTCTCCGTCCTGGACTCGGTCGGCGCGGTGATCTGCGCGGCGGGCGACGGCCTGGCCCCCGCGGACAAGAAGCTCTACGCGCTGCGGGACGTGACCGGCACGGTCGAGGCGATCCCGCTGATCGCCTCCTCGATCATGTCGAAGAAGATCGCGGAGGGCACGGGCTCGCTCGTCCTGGACGTGAAGGTCGGCTCCGGCGCCTTCATGAAGACGATCGAGGACGCCCGCGAACTGGCCTCCACGATGGTCGGCCTCGGCACGGACCACGGCGTACGGACCGTCGCCCTCCTCACCGACATGTCCACCCCGCTCGGCCTGACCGCGGGCAACGCCCTGGAGGTGCGCGAGTCCGTCGAGGTACTGGCGGGCGGCGGCCCCTCCGACGTCGTCGAACTCACCCTCGCGCTGGCCCGCGAGATGCTGGACGCGGCGGGCATCAAGGACGCCGACCCGGCGAAGGCGCTGGCCGACGGCTCGGCGATGGACGCGTGGCGCCGCATGATCGCGGCCCAGGGCGGCGACCCGGACGCCCCGCTCCCCACCTCCCGCGAACAGCACGTCGTCAAGGCCTCGGCCTCCGGCGTCCTGACCCGCCTGGACGCGTACGGCATCGGCGTCGCCGCCTGGCGCCTGGGCGCGGGCCGCGCCCGCAAGGAGGACCCGGTGCAGGCCGCCGCGGGCATCGAACTCCACGCCAAGCCGGGCGACACGGTGACCGAGGGCCAGCCCCTCCTCACCCTCCACACGGACACCCCCGACCGCTTCGAGTACGCACTGGAGTCGGTGGCGGGCTCGTACGACGTGGCCGCCACCGGGACGGCGTTCACGGCGGCACCGGTGGTACTGGAACGCATCGCCTGACCTGCGACCTCGTCCTACGGGTGAACGGGACCGGCGGACGCCCGCCGGTCCCCTCCGCCAGGCGCGTCACCCCAGCAACGCCGCGATCACCACCAGGACCGGGACCGCCAGCATCGTCGACAGCAGGATCGACTCGCGGGCCAGGATCTCGCCGACGCGGTAGCGGGAGGCGTAGGTGAAGAGGTTCTGGGCGGCCGGCAGGGCCGAGGTGACGACCACGTCGAGCAGGGGTTCGCCCCGCAGGCCGAAGACGCCCGCTGCCAGGGCCCATGCGGCCAGTGGCTGCCCCACGGACTTGAGGGCGACGGACAGCAGCACGGGCGCCCGGTCGGGCCCGCGGCCCGGCATGGTGCTGCCGCACAGGGAGATGCCGAAGGCGAGCAGCACGGCCGGGACCGACATGTTCCCGATCAGGGTCAGCGGATCCATGACCGGCCCGGGGACGGTGAGCCCGGTCGCCGAGACGGCCACCCCGGAGAGCGAGCCGATCCCGACGGGGTTGCGGACGGGGGCCGTCACCCGCCGCCACAGCGGCTGCTTCTCGCCCGCGCCCGACAGGTCCAGGACCGTCAGGGCGACCGGCGTCATCACGATCTGCTGGAACAACAGGACCGGCGCGACGAGTGAGGCGTCCCCGAGGACGTACACGGCGATCGGGATACCGAGATTGCCCGCGTTGACGTAACTGGAGCAGAGCGCGCCGATCGTCGTACGGCCCACGCCCCACCGGCGTACCGCACCGATCGCGACGAAGATCCCCGCCACCGCGAAGGTACTGACCGCCGTCACCAGCAGCCGGTTCGACAGGATCACCGACAGGTCGGCCCGCGCGAGGGTGGTGAAGAGCAGCGCGGGAGTGGCGACATGGAACGCGAGCTTGGTCAGCACCTCCCGCCCGTTGTCCCCGAGATACCCCCGGCGCCCGATCACATAGCCGACCCCGATGACGACGGCGATGACCGCGAACCCGTTCAGCACCCCCTGCACGGGACCTCCGGTGAGCCCGGGGTTCGGCGGAGGCCGGGTATTCGAGGCGGGACGGGCGAGTATTCATGGGTCATACACCCAACCCTAGAGCCGAGCGAGACCCCCACGGCCCTTCCCTTCTCCGCCCCGCCCCGCCACCGAATGGGGGCTCCGCCCCCTCGCCCCCGTTCGCGCAGTTCCCCGCGCCCCTGAGGGGGCTATGAACTGCGCGGGCAACCCCCACGCACCCGCACCCGACAACGGCGCTGGGCTCTTGAGGGGCGCGGGGAACTGCGCGGGCAACCCCCACCGGGCCGGCACCCGACAACGGTGCCGGGCTTTTCAGGGGCGCGGGGAACTGCGCACCCGGCACCCACTCACCCGCACCCGACAACACCCCGGCCGACCGCAGGTCACCCCCTGAGCGTGGCCCCAAGCCAAAGCCCAGCGATGAGTTCCGCGCCCCCGCCGGGTCTACCGCACGTGGACGCCACGACACCCCCCGTACTCGTACTGCCCGGCCCCGTCACCAAGGACGACGTGCCGAGGCTCTGCGAAGCCGTGCGCATACGGCTGCAGCACACCACCACCCACGTCGTCGTCTGCGACGTCACCGCCCTGGGCCCCCCGGGCCTGACGACCATCGACGCGCTCGCGAGGATGCAGCTCGCGGCCCGCCGCGCCGGAGGCCGCATCAGACTCCGCGCCCCGGACCCCGCCCTACGGGCGCTGCTCGCCCTCGTCGCCCTGCCCTTCGAGCTGGAGAGGCAGCCCGAACAGCGGGAACCACCGCTGCGTGTCGAGGAAGCAGTGGAACCCGGTGATCCGCCCCTCTGAGATCTCCAGGACCTGCACGGCCCACGCCGTGTACCCGCCCGTCTCGGGCTCCGGCTTGTACTGGGCGAAGCCCGGCAGGCCGTTCACCGCGACCGGGACCAGACGGGAGTCCGCGCAGGCCGCACCGAGGGTCGTCATGAAGCCCGTGATGTCCGAGGGCCCGGTCAGCCACAGGTCGAACGGCGGCATCGTCATCACGGCGTCCTCGTGCAGGAGGGCCGTCAGCGCCGCCATGTCGTACCCCTCGAAGGCCGCCACATAGCGCTCAAGGAGCTTCTGCTGCTCCTCGTCGAGCGGGTCCGAGGTGACGGCCCGGGCCGCCGCGCTGTCGCTCCCGCTCTCCGAGAGCGTCGCGCGGGCTCGCTGGAGCGCGCTGTTCACGGAGGCGACCGTGGTGCCGAGCAGCTCGGCCACCTCGCTCGCCTTCCACGCCAGCACCTCGCGCAGGATGAGCACGGCCCGCTGCTTGGGCGGCAGCTGCTGCAGGGCGGCCATGAAGGCGAGGCGCACCGACTCCTTGGCCACGGCGGCCTCGGCCGGGTCGGCGACCGTCGGCAGTACGCGCGCGTCCGGCATCGGCTCCAGCCAGGTGTGGTCCGCGCGCGGCGTCAGGGCGGCCTGCGCGAGGGGCGTCGAGTCCGTCAGATCCATGGGCCGGGCCCGTTTGTTGCCGGCGGTCAGCATGTCCAGGCAGACGTTCGTCGCGATCCGGTACAGCCACGAACGCATCGAGGATCGGCCCTCGAACTTGTCGTAGCTGCGCCAGGCGCGCACCAGCGTGTCCTGGACCGCGTCCTCGGCCTCGAAGGACGAGCCGAGCATCCGGTAGCAGTACCCCGTCAGCTCGACCCGGTGCTTCTCCAGCCGGACGTCGAGGTCTTCCACCGTCGCCGTACCGTCGCTCATAGCCAACCCACCCCTGTGTGGCCTTGTCCGCCGTGCGAGTACCGCCCCATTGCGGTACCGGCACTCCGGAAGCTACCGCAGCCCACTGACAATGGCCCCCCGAGACGGAAAAGGTGCAGGTCAGGACAGATACTGTCCTGACCTGCACCCACCTGTACGCCGGTTGCCCCCAGGGAGGCCCGGGTGTGTCAGTGCCGTACGGCCACCAGCCGCCGCTGTGTCCGGGCCGCGTGCGAGCCGAGCACCGTGATCCCCACGACGCCGACCACCGCCAGCAGGCCGAGCGCGACCGTCCCCGCCCAGCCGCCGGAGTGGTAGGCGACCGCGCCGAGCGTGCCGCCCGCGCTGGAGCCCAGGTAGTAGGCGGACTGGTACAGCGCCGAGGCCTGGGCGCGGCCCTCCTTCGCCGTGTGGCTGACGGAGGAGGACGCCACCGCGTGCCCGGCGAAGAACCCGGCCGTGATCAGCACGAGCCCGAGCAGGACGAGAGGTATCGAGTCGGCCAGCGACACCAGCAGGCCCGCGGTCGTCGTGGCGCCCGCCAGATACAGCGCGCCGCGCCGCCCGAGCCGGTCCACCAGCTTTCCGGCGGTGGACGCCGAGACCGTACCGACCAGGTAGACGAGGAAGATCGAGCCGATGAGGCCCTGCGGAAGGGAGAACGGGGCGTCGGCGAGGCGGTAGCCGATCACCGTGTAGACGGCGCCGAACACCGTCATGAACAGCGCGCCGATCGCGTACAGCCTGCGCAGCAGCGGGTTCGCGAGGTGGTCGCGGACCGTGCGGACCAGTGCCGCGGGGCGCAGCGAACCGGCCTTGAAGTGCCGGGGCGCCGGGAGCAGCAGCCGGAAGGCGACGGCGCAGCCCACCGCGATCACGCCGATCACCGCGACGGCGACCCGCCAGCCCCACTCCTGCGCGACCCAGCCGGTGATGACACGGCCGCTCATCCCGCCGACGCTGTTGCCCGCCACGAACAGGCCGATGGCGGTGATGAGCGCCTTCGGCCGTACTTCCTCCGCCAGGTACGCCGTCGCCGAGGCGGGCAGCCCGGCCAGCGCCGCGCCCTGGACGGCCCGCAGCGCGATCAGCCAGCCGACCGAGGGGGCGAACGGCACGAGCAGCCCGACGGTCACCGCGACCGCGAGGGACGCCGTCATCAACGTACGCCGCCCGAACCGCTCGGAGAGCGCGCTCAGCGGCAGGACGAACAGGGCCAGTGCGCCGGTCGCCGCCGACACCGTCCAGCTCGCGGTGCTCGCCGTCACTCCGAAGTCGCCGGAGATGAGGGGGAGGAGGGCCTGGGTGGAGTAGAGGAGTGCGAAGGTCGCGACCCCGGCGAGGAAGAGGGCGAAGCTCATCCGGCGGTAGCCGGGCCCGCCCGGGGTCAGCCGGGTGTCGACGGGGACCGTTTCGGTGGCGTCGGCGGTCACTTCGGTGGAACGGGCGGCGGAGGGGGCGACCACGCGGGTGGACGCCCCGGTACTGGCGGAAGGCATGTTTCGAACCTAAAGTCCTCCCCGTCATCCGTCCAATGCATGGAATCGCCATAATCGTTCCTGTGATGCATCAGCAGAGGTCAGAGGGTCGCCTGTCACCGTCCGGTGACACAGAAGACATCGTCGCCGTGCTCGCCCCGCGCCTTGCGTACTTCGCCGGGGTCGCCCGCACCGAGCATGTGACGCGGGCCGCGCAGGAGATGCAGGTCCCGCAGTCGACGCTGTCCCGGGCGATGGTCCGCCTCGAACAGGACCTGGGAGTGGACCTGTTCGCCCGCCGGGGCCGCACGGTCTCCCTCACCCCCGCAGGCCGTACGTTCCTCGGCTCCGTGGAGCGGGCGCTCGCCGAGATCGAGCGGGCCGCCGACGAGGTACGGGCCGACGCCGACCCCACCACCGGCAAGGTCGCCTTCGGCTTCCTGCACACCATGGGCTCCGAGACGGTACCGGCGCTGATCCGGGCCTTCCGCGTCGACCACCCCCGCGTCCGCTTCAGCCTCGTCCAGAACTACGGCGAGGCGATGATCGAGCGCCTGCGCTCCGGCGAACTCGACCTCTGCCTCACCTCGCCCGTCCCGGACGCCCCCGACCTGGTCGGCCGCCGCCTGGACGAGCAGAAGCTGCGCCTGGTGGTCCCGGCCGACCACCGGCTGGCCTCCCGCCGCCGTATCCGCCTCGCCGAGGCCGCCGACGAGGCCTTCGTGACCCTGGAACCGGGCTACGGCCTGCGCCGCATCACCGACGACCTCTGCCGGCAGGCGGGCTTCCGCCCCCGGATCGCCTTCGAGGGCGAGGAGGCCGAGACCCTGCGTGGCCTGGTGGCGGCGGGCCTGGGAGTGGCCCTCCTGCCCCCGCCGGCCGTCCCCCGCCCAGGAGTGGTGGAACTGACGGTCACGGCCCCCAGGGCGGCCCGGGAGATCGGTGTGGCCTGGCTGGACGGCCACCCGGACACACCACCGGTGGCGGCCTTCAAGAAGTTCCTGCTCTCGAAAAGGGGAACGCTCCTGCCGGAGTGACCGACCGGGTCGTCCGCTGCCCGGACCGCGGCTGACGTTCACCGAGAACAAGAAGCCCTTCGCCGACGACTTCGGCCGCACGCTGCCCACCCCGTCGCCGCCCGCGGACGACCGCGCGTACGGGGCTCCTCCCCGGGCGGGTGGCAACTGGACCACCCTCGGCCCGGCCGACTCCGACTACGCGGTGATGCCGGGCACCGGCATCACCGCCCTCACCACCGACTGCGCGAGCCGCCACGCCACCGTCGGGGACTTGGGCGGCGGCCGGGGTGGCGGCGCGGGAGGTGGCGGCCGGGGTGGCGGCGCGGGAGGTGGCGGCCGGGGTGGCGGCGCGGGAGGTGGCGGCCGAGCCGCAACCGCACCCGCAGGCACCGCCGGCCCGGGAACCTCACCGATGGTGAAGCGATCGTCCGAAACCGGATGCGAGCGGCATCCGCAGCCCCAGTGGTGGGGGAGCCGCGAGCGCGTCCTCCACGGGGCGGGAGAACGCCCGGCCGAACAGCGCGCCCATCACGAAGTCCTCCGCGAGCGCGTGCACTTCGTCCCGGAACGCGTGCAGCGCGTGCCGGTCCGAGTGCACCTCGAACCGGCAGATGTCCCGGTTCGCCTTCTTGGCCCGCGCCGCGAGCCGGAACGACAACTCGGGGTCGGTCCGCTGGTCGTTGGTGCCGTGCACGATCAGCACCCGCCGCCCCGCGAGCTGCTTCACCGGTTCGGGCGGCGCCGCGACATCCTCCTCGGGCAGCCAGGGGGACAGCGCCAGCACGGAGTTGACGGCGGTGTGGCCTCCGGTGCGCAGGGCGGCCCGCCCGCCCATGTCCACCCCGGCCAGGCAGACGGGCACGTCCCCGTACCGCCGTACGACCTCGTCGGCGGCCCACTCGGCGTCCCGCGCCAGATGCGCCTCGCTGCCGTTCCAGCCGCGGAACCGGTAGTGCACCACGTGCACCGCCAGCCCCTCCGTGCGTCCCGCGCGGGTGAGCCGGCGGCCCAACGCCCTTACGGACGCGGCCGCCAGCATCGGTGAGGGTCTGCGGGAAGAGGTCTCCTCGCCGCCCGGCAGCAGCAGCACCACGCCGCTCACCGCCGTCGGCTCCGTGCCGAGCGCCCGCCCCAGCCGTGCCGTGCGAACCGGCGTCGCTTGCTGTGCCATGACAAAACAGTGTCAGAAGTAATGGTGTACGCCATCCGTCCGCACGGTCACCGTTACATATCGACGGATCCGCGCGAGGAGAGATCTACGCGCGTAGGCGTTAGAGTGCGGAAATGACGAGCCAGACCAAGAACACCCCGAGCTCGGAGCAGATCCGCCGGGCGCCGAAGGTCCTGCTGCACGATCACCTGGACGGCGGCCTGCGCCCCGGCACGATCGTCGACCTCGCCCGAGACGCGGGCTATACGGGCCTCCCGGAGACGGACGCCGACAAACTCGGCATCTGGTTCCGCGAGGCCGCCGACTCCGGTTCGCTGGAGCGGTACCTGGAGACCTTCGCGCACACCTGCGCCGTCATGCAGACCCGCGAGGCCCTGGTGCGCGTCGCCGCCGAGTGCGCCGAGGACCTCGCCGAGGACGGCGTCGTCTACGCCGAGGTGCGGTACGCGCCCGAGCAGCACCTCGAAGCAGGGCTCACGCTCGAAGAGGTCGTCGAGGCCGTCAACGAGGGCTTCCGGCAGGGCGAGCGGCTGGCCCGCGAGAACGGCCACCGCATCCGGGTCGGCGCCCTGCTCACCGCCATGCGGCACGCGGCCCGCGCCCTGGAGATCGCCGAACTCGCCAACCGCTACCGCGACCTGGGCGTCGTCGGCTTCGACATCGCCGGCGCCGAGGCGGGTTTCCCGCCCACCCGTCACCTGGACGCCTTCGAGTATCTGAAGCGGGAGAACAACCACTTCACGATCCACGCGGGCGAGGCCTTCGGGCTCCCCTCCATCTGGCAGGCGCTCCAGTGGTGCGGCGCCGACCGGCTGGGCCACGGCGTGCGCATCATCGACGACATCCAGGTGCAGGACGACGGCACGGTGGAACTGGGCCGCCTCGCCTCGTACGTACGCGACAAGCGGGTGCCGCTGGAGCTGTGCCCCAGTTCCAACCTGCAGACGGGCGCCGCCGACTCGTACGCCGACCACCCCATCGGGCTGCTGCGGCGGCTGCACTTCCGGGCGACCGTGAACACCGACAACCGCCTGATGTCCGGCACCAGCATGAGCCGGGAATTCGAGCACCTTGTCGACGCCTTCCGCTATTCGCTCGACGACATGCAGTGGTTCACAGTCAATGCGATGAAATCAGCATTCATTCCTTTCGATGAACGACTGGCCATGATCAACGATGTGATCAAGCCCGGTTATGCCGAGCTGAAGTCCGAATGGCTGTTCCAGCAGACCGCCTCCACCAGCGGTTCTGTGCGCGAAGAGGGCTGAAGCAGAAGGAAGGGAAGCGGCCGGGTGAGGACGACTCGGCCGCTTTTCGATGTTTGCGGGGCGCGCTCGCACGTGATTACCGTTTCGGACCGCTCAAAATCCCCGTCACAGCATGCAAGGACGAAGATGAAGCAGTCTGCTGCCAAGACCCTCGGTGTCGCCGCTCTCGGTGCCGCCTTCGCCGCCGCCGGAGCCGGCGCCGCCAACGCCGCTCCCGCGCTCCCGGAGGTCCCGGCGCTCGGCAACGCCACCAGCACGCTGCCCGTGGACAGCGCCGCCAAGGCCCTGCCCGGCACGGGCGAGGCGGTCCTCCAGGGCCAGAACGCGCTCGGCAGTGCTGTCACCGCCGCCCAGCCGGCCCTCGCGAACCTCCTCGCCGAGGGTCCCGCCGCGCCCGTCGCCGGTCTGCTCGGCGGACTGCCCATCCAGGGCCTGCCCACGCACGGCGCGCCGGTCAACGGCATCCCGCTGGGCTGAGCGGCATCCCGCTCGGGCCGAACCGGGCCCACCCCGTCCCCGTACGCGCCGATGGGGCGCACCCCCGCTCGGGTGCGCCCCATCGGCGTTCTCGTGTGCGGGGCCACCAGGCCGTGCGGGTCACCTGGCCGTGTGGGTCACCCGGCCGTGTGGGTCACCAGGCTGTGCGGGTCGCCTTGCCCTCGGAGGGGAAGAGGATCCACAGCGCTATGTAGAGCAGGAACTGCGGGCCCGGCAGCAGACAGGACAGCAGGAAGATCACGCGCATCGTGGTCGCGGAGGTGCCGAAGCGCCGCGCCAGCACTGCGCACACTCCGCCGATCATCCGGCTGTCGGTGGGGCGGGCAAGGCGGTTCATGGCGACTCCTTCGTGAGCGTCGTCGGACGGATCCGGGGCTTCCTGTGCGGTCGCCCCGTCTGACATCCACGGTACGGACACGAAGAGTCACGGGCGTCACTCTACGGAGCGATGCCGACCCTGGGAATCGTCGGGGTCAGACCCTGAGTCGACTCCTCCACCGCTTCCCTGCGGCGCAGCGCGGCGGCCCGGCTCCGCAACAGCGCCCTGCGGCGCAGCGCGGCCCGGGCGGCGGGTACGACGGCGAGATGGGCCAGCGCCACGCCGACGGTGTTCAGCAGCAGCGAGTCGACGTCGACGACCTGGCCGGGCACCCCGGTCTGCAGGAGCTCGATCCCCATCGACAGCAGCGCGCCCGCGGCGACCGTCCGCATCAGGGACAGCAGCGGGGAGACGGCGAGCCGGCCGCCCGCGAGCGGCAGCAGCACCCCGAGCGGGGCGAGCAGCAGCAGACCCTTGCCGATGGCGCGGGCCGCCGCCTCGGGGCCCATCTCCAGATCGGCCCTGATGCTGGCGAACGGACGCAGGTTCGCCGCGCTCACCCAGGGCACGTCCAGCGGCCGCAGCGTGACCCAGGCGACAAGCGCGAGATGTGCGACGAGGAGGAGACCTCCCGTCGCACGGACGCGGTTCACGGCGGTTTCGCCGTTCGAGCCTTGACGCTGCACGCCCCCCAAGACGCGGCCACCGGCAGGATCGGTTCCGTGTGACGGCGGCGCTTGGCCCGCACGGGTGAGGCGTGCGCCACAGCCCGGCTCCGGCCGACGGCTTCAGGACAGCCCCGGAAGGCGCCCGTCCGCGGGACGGAAGGGCGGCTCAAGGACGGCCCGGAAGGCGCCCTCCCGCAAGGCGGAAGGGACTCAGGTCCCGTCGGTCCGCGTCGAGGGCGGGGTCTCCGTGCCCGGCCGGGTACGCACGGCCTCCGTGCACTCGTAGCGCCGCGAGGCGTCGGTGCCGGGGCCGCCCAGGGTCACCGTGCCGTCGTCGGAGGCGGCCTCGGAGTCGCTGAAGGTGCAGATGATCTGTGCCAGCGCGTACGGGGTCAGCTCCGCGGGCGCCGTGCTCAGCCGGAGCGCGTCCCCCGGGTCGGTGCGCCGCGGGCCGGCCACCGTCAGGCCCTTCGGCACGGTCGTCGAGTAGTTCGCCTGCTTCTCCGCGTCCGACGGGGACTCGGAGAGCTCGTCGAGGAGGGCCTGCGCGGCGCGTACCCGGTCCGTCTCCGCGGGGCCCGCCTCGATGCGTACGGTCCGGTCGACCGGCGCGAGCTGGGAGGAGCAGACGAGGAACACCTGGACGAGGATGCCGCGCGAGGACTGCGTACCGATGTCGGGGCCGGTCAGCGCGCACGGCACCCGGGAGGGCGCGGGCCCGAAGTCGGTCGGCACCTCTGTCGCCCGGATCCCGCACCCGGCGAGCACCACGGCCAGCAGCGGCAGAACGAGCGCCAGCCGGACCGCGTGGGCCGCACGGGCCGCAAGAGCCGTCCCGGTCGAACGGGCCGCAAGGGCCGCGCCTGTCGATCGGGTCGCGCCCGAGGCACGTATACCCGGTGTGTCCCGGGTGTCCTGTACGGGCATCACACGCCCCCCTCGGTGCGGTCGGCGTCGGCCCGGTGGGTGTCCTCGGCGCCCGGGTCCCCGTGGTCCTCGGGGTCCTTCGGCTCGGAGGAGTCCAGCGGCAGGCGCAGGGTGAAGACCGCGCCGCCCTTGGGCGAGTTCGCGGCGGTGATCTCGCCGCCGTGGATGTGCGCGTTCTCCAGGGCGATGGACAGGCCGAGGCCGCTGCCCTCGGAGCGCGGCCGGGAGGCGCTCGCCTTGTAGAAGCGGTCGAAGACGTGCGGCAGGACGTCCTCGGGGATGCCGGGGCCGTGGTCCTGCACCTCGATGACCAGGTCGGCGCCCTCCTCGCGCACGCACACCCGCACCGGGGAACCGCCGTGCTTGAGGGCGTTGCCGATGAGGTTGGCGAGGATGACGTCCAGGCGGCGCGGGTCGACGTGCGCCATGATGCCGCGCCGGGCGTCCAGTTCGACCGCGTCCAGCCAGGCGCGCGCGTCGATGCACGCGGTGATCTGGTCGGCGATGTCGACGGTGTCGGAGACGAGCCGGGCGGTGCCCGCGTCGAAGCGGGTGACCTCCATCAGGTTCTCCACGAGGTTGTTCAGCCGCCGGGTCTCGCTGACGACGAGCCGCACCGCGGGTTCGATCATCGGGTCGACGCTGCCGGTCTCGGCGTCGAGCTCCTCCTCCAGCACCTCGGTCACCGCGGTGATCGCGGTCAGCGGGGTGCGCAGCTCGTGCGACATGTCCGCCACGAAGCGCCGGGACGCCTCGTCCCGGGCGCTCATGTCCGCGACGCGTTTCTCCAGCGACTCCGCCGTGCGGTTGAACGTCCGTGACAGATCGGCGAGTTCGTCCGTACCGGACACCCGCAGCCGGGTGTCGAGCTTGCCCTCGCCGAGCCGCCGGGCGGCGGTCCCCAGCCGGTGCACCGGCTTCAGTACGGTAGTCGCGGCGGCCTGCGCGAGCAGCGCCGAGCCGATCAGCGCGAGCCCGGTCGCGATCCCCAGCGACCAGGCGAGCGAGTTGAGGTCCTTGGCCTCCGGCTCCAGCGACTTGAGCATGTACCCGGTCGGCCCGCCGCCGATCACCTTGGCACCGCCCACCAGATACGGCTTGTCGCCCTGCACGGTCCGCTGCCAGTACAGGTGGTACGCGTACTTGTTGTGCGAGGAGATCTTCTGTTCCTTGTTCACCGCCTTCTGGAGGGACTGCGGTACGTCCTCCAGCGTGAAGGTGTCCAGGTCGGAGTTGCCGCGGACGGTCTCGCCGTTCTCGTCCTCGGCGATCAGCAGCACGCTGAAACGCTGGCTGCTGTTGGCCATCTGCCCGGCGGCGCGCTGCAGTTCGCCCTGCGTCGGATGCTGCCGCAGCGTGCTGGCGCGGGTCTGCATCGCCTGCTGGAAGTCACCGAGCACCGCGTCCTGCGTACGGGTGAGGACGGCCTCGCGGTTGAGCCAGTACGCGATCCCGGACGCCGACACGGCGGCCGTCAGCGCGACGAGCCCGAACACCACGACCAGGCGCAGCCGAAGACTGGTGAAGCGCAGCCCCGCCATGACCGTCCGACGGGCCGCCGCCCAGCCACGGAGCTTGTCCTGCGGTTTGGTCACTGAGGATTGTCCAGCCGGTAGCCGACGCCGCGCACGGTACGGATCAGGGTCGGCGAGGACGGCACGTCCTCCACCTTCGCGCGCAGCCGCTGCACGCACGCGTCGACGAGCCGTGAGTCGCCGAGGTAGTCGTGCTCCCACACCAGCCGCAGCAACTGCTGCCGGGACAGGGCCTGGCCGGGCCGCCGGCTCAGCTCCAGCAGCAGCCGCAGCTCGGTGGGCGTCAGCTGCAGATCCTCGCCGTTCTTCGTCACGGTCATCGCGGCACGGTCGATCACCAGCGAACCGAAGGTCGCCGAGTCGTTCGCCTCGCGCTCGCCGCGGCGCAGCACGGCCCGGATCCGGGCGTCGAGCACCCGCCCCTGCACGGGTTTGACCACGTAGTCGTCGGCACCGGACTCCAGACCGACCACGACGTCGATGTCATCGCTGCGCGCGGTCAGCAGGATGATCGGCAACTGGTCCGTCCGCCGGATGCGCCGGCACACCTCGAATCCGTCGATGCCTGGCAGCATCACGTCGAGGACGATCAGATCCGGCCGTTGCTCGCGCAACAGCTTCAGTCCGTCCTCGCCGGTGGCAGCGGTGGCCACCCGGTGTCCCTGGCGCGTCAGCGAGAGCTCCAGGGCCGTCCGGATGGCGTCGTCGTCCTCGATCAGCAACAGGGAAGGCACGGACGTCATTCTGTCCCATGACGTGGGCGGGTATCGACTGTTGGAGCGCTCCCACACATGTCCCGCGCACGAGTGCGTGGCCGAGGCGTGCCGAGTGTGCCGGATGAGTAGCCGTACGACGCTTCTCTGTGATCGGGCTGTGGAAATCGACGGTGACGGGAAGTGCCGGACAGGTCCCGGCCCCTGTGACAGGTCTGTGACAGTCGGGGGACACCGTCATGAAGTGACCCCGGCAAGCTTTTGGTCACAAGCACGGAAGCACCACAGCGAAGCCGGCGGGACAGTCGGCGGCGAAGTAGGCGAAGTACCGGAGAACCGGAACTCCACGACGGGGGGCGCGAGATGAACACGCTGCACAGCACCAGCACTGGCGCAGTAATCACGCGGCTCCACGACGTCACGAGGAGCACCGAGAAGTCCGGTGCCGTGAGCGGGCGGGGGTGCGCTCGCGGCACCGGGCGTCAGCACACCGGGTCGTACATGACGGTGGTTGACGCACATGCGGGGGGAAGCGGCACGGGGGCTGCCCACGGGGGAACGGGGGCGGCGTACGGGGAGGTCACGGGGGAGCGGCACTCGGTGTCGGAGGCGGAGTTCACCGCCTACGTCCAGGAGCGCCGCGCCTCCCTGTACGCGACCGCCTACCACCTGACCGGCGACCGTTTCGAGGCCGAGGACCTGCTGCAGAGCGCCCTCTTCTCGACGTACCGGGCATGGGACCGCATCAGCGACAAGGCCGCGGTCGGGGGCTACCTCCGCCGCACGATGACCAATCTGCACATCAGCGCGTGGCGCCGCCGCAAGCTGAACGAATACCCGACCGAGGAGCTGCCGGAGACGGCCGGCGACACGGACGCGATGCGCGGCACGGAGCTGCGCGCGGTCCTGTGGCAGGCGCTCGCCCGGCTCCCCGAACTCCAGCGCACCATGTTGGTCCTGCGTTACTACGAGGGCCGCACGGACCCGGAGATCGCGGAGATCCTCGACATCAGTGTCGGCACGGTGAAGTCCAGCATCTGGCGGTCGCTCCGCCGGCTGCGCGAGGACGACGTCCTCAGCTTCGGCCGTGACGAGGAGGAGTCCTTCGGGGAGCTCGTCGCCTGAAGGGTGTGGGGGGATGTCCGGCACTCCGGGGGGAGGCGTCGGACAGCACGGAAAAGTTCGTCACTTCGGGGGAGGCGGCGAACAGCACGGGGGGTCCGCCGCTCCGGGGGGAGACGGCGGACGGCAACAAGGGGCGGTCCGTCACTTCGGGGGAGGCGACGGACGGCTTCGGGGGAGTGACAACGGGGTCCGGGGGGACCACGGGGGAGCACGAAGAGCAGCGGGACCGGAGGGGCCGGGGGGCCCAACCGGTCCCGCTGTTCTTGCCCGTGCTTTCAGGGGCGCGGAGAACGGCGCAATCTTTTGCTGTTTAGGGGCGCGGGGAACGGCGCAGTCTTTTAGGGGCGCGGGGAACTGCGCGAGCTCAGCCCCCGCTCACCCGCACGTCATCCACAACCTCCGGCGCGGAGCGCGAAACGGCGGCCAGCCGCCCGAGCGCCTCGTCGCGATCACACGCGTACGCCCCGAGCGCGGTCTGCCGCGACACGATCGACCGCTCGTCGCGCATCAACCGCCACCCCCTGCGGAGCAGGAACGGCACGGACTTCCGCCCCTCGCGCAGATCCCGCAGGAACCGCCGCCGGAACGTCGTCACGGCTCCCCGGCTCAGACAGAGCGCGTCGGCCAGCAGCCCCGCCTCCCGGCACCGCTCCACTATCTCCGCCGCGAAGATGCCCTCGGCGATGAAGACCGGGGTCCCCTCGAAGTCGACGGTCTCGGCACCCGTACGCGCGCTCAGCGAGATGTCGTACACGGGAACGCTCGTACGCCCCGTCCCGCACAGCTCCGCGATCGCCGCGACGGCCGCGTCCGCGTCCCAGGACAGCGGGTGGTCCCAGTCGATGTCCGAACTGCCCACGACCTGCGGCAGCGTCGGGTCGTGGCCCTCTTTGTAGAAGTCGTCGAGCCGCAGCACCGGAAGGCCGGAGCGGGCCGCGAGAAGGGACTTGCCGGAGCCGGAGGGGCCGCACAGCAGTACGACACGGGCGGTTGCCGGGGAATTCGGGAGATGGGAACTCACGAGACACCAGTGTGCGGCATCATCCGCTCCCGGCCGAGTCCGCGGGTCGTCTTTGGAGTGCACGTCACCCCTCAACTACCCTACGTGTCGACCTGATTACTTTGCGCAGCAGAAGGTGGCAGCAGCGATGGCACGACACTCGGCCCTTCAGAACCCGACCGCCCGGCGCGCGTTGCTGGCCCTCACCACCGCGGGGATCGCGGTCGGCGCCGGTGCGACCGCGGCCGTCGCGGACACCGACCCCGTGGTGGACGTGATCCGCACCCGCCCGACCTCGCTGGGCAACATCGACCCGCAGGCCGGTCTCCAGGCCATGACCGGGACGGTCGGGTACGTGACCGGTCCGGTCGCGGGACTGAAGCCCAACCCGCTGGCGGGCACGGGCGTCGACCCGCTCGACAACGGGCTGGGCACGCAGGTGGCCGACTTCCCGCCGATGGCGACGACCATGCTGACGGCGCCGGTCGCCCAGGCCCAGTCGCTGGGCAGCGTTCCGGTACTGGGCCAGGTGACGACCCTGCTGGGCGCCTGAACCGTACGAACCCGCGGGGCGGGCGAGGGAACCGTGCATCCCCGGACGGTGGCGGGAGAGAACGGCGCCTCCCCGGACGGTGGCGAGGGAGAGCCGCGCCTCCCCCGGACGGTGGGGAAGCGCGGCTCTCCCGCTCTGGTGGGCCGGACGCCGACTCGGTGGAACGCTGCCTGGGCCGGCCCGGTGGAGCGTCGCCCTAGTAGGACGAGCCGGACGCGCCCAGCGCTCCCGTGGGGTGCCAGACCGTCTTCGTCTCCAGGAAGGCCGTGAGGCGGTCGGTGCCGGGCGTGGCGGAGTAATCCACAGGCTGTGGACGGACGACCCGCTTGAGGTTGTCGGCCGCCGCGATCTCCAGTTCCTTCGCGAGCGCCTCGTCGGCGCCCGCCAGGTCGATCGCGTTGACGTCCTGGTGGGCGGCGAGCGGGGCGGCGATCTCCGCCGTACCGCCCGTGAGGATGTTCACCACGCCGCCCGGGACGTCGGAGGTCGCCAGGACCTCGCCCAGTGACAGCGCGGGGAGCGGGGACTTCTCGCTCGCGATCACGACCGCGGTGTTGCCGGTCGCGATGACCGGGGCGAGCACCGAGACCAGGCCGAGGAAGGACGACTCCTGGGGGGCGAGGACCGTCACGACCCCCGTCGGCTCGGGGGACGAGAGGTTGAAGTACGGGCCCGCCACCGGGTTCGCGCCGCCGACGACCTGGGCGATCTTGTCGGTCCAGCCCGCGTACCAGACCCAGCGGTCGATGGCCGCCTCGACCTGCTCGGCGGCCTTCGCCTTCGACAGGCCCTCGGCGTCGGCGACCTCCTGGACGAACTGGCCCTTGCGGCCCTCCAGCATCTCCGCGACGCGGTAGAGGACCTGGCCGCGGTTGTACGCGGTCGCGCCTGACCAGCCGCCGAACGCCTTGCGGGCGGCGACGACCGCGTCACGGGCGTCCTTGCGGCTCGCGCGCGGCGCGTTGGCCAGCCACGTGCCCCTGGGGTCAGTCACCTCGTACACCCGGCCGCTCTCGGAACGCGGGAACTTCCCGCCGACGTACAGCTTGTAGGTCTTGAAGACGCTCAGACGCCGGTGCTGCTCGGCCTTCTTGTCGGTGGTCTTCTCGCTGGTCTTCTCGGTGTTCTTCGGCTTGTCAGACATCGAGGTACGCCTCCAGGCCGTGGCGACCGCCCTCGCGGCCGTAGCCCGACTCCTTGTAGCCGCCGAACGGCGAGGTCGGATCGAACTTGTTGAACGTGTTGGACCAGATGACACCCGCGCGCAGCTTGCCCGCGACCGCCAGGATGCGGGAGCCCTTCTCGGTCCAGATGCCCGCCGAGAGTCCGTACTGGCTGTTGTTGGCCTTCGCGACCGCCTCGTCCGGGGTGCGGAAGGTGAGGACGGACAGGACCGGGCCGAAGATCTCGTCGCGGGCCACGGTGTGCGCCTGGGTGACGTTCGTGAAGAGCGTCGGGGCGAACCAGTAGCCGGACGACGGCAGTTCGCAGGACGGGGACCAGCGCTCGGCGCCCTCGGCCTCGCCCTGCTCGACGAGCGAGGAGATACGCGCGAGCTGCTCGGCGGAGTTGATCGCGCCGATGTCGGTGTTCTTGTCGAGCGGGTCACCCAGGCGCAGCGTGGCGAGCCTGCGCTTGAGGGAGTCGAGCAGCTCGTCGTGGATCGACTCCTGGACGAGGAGGCGGGAGCCCGCGCAGCAGACCTGGCCCTGGTTGAAGAAGATGCCCGTGACGATGCCCTCGACGGCCTGGTCGATGGGCGCGTCGTCGAAGACGATGTTGGCGCCCTTGCCGCCCAGTTCGAGCGTGACCTTCTTCTTCGTGCCCGCCACCTGGCGGGCGATGGCCTTGCCCACGGCGGTGGAGCCGGTGAAGGCCACCTTGTTGACGTCCGGGTGCGCGACGAGGGCCGCGCCCGTGTCGCCGTAACCGGGAAGGATGTTGACGACGCCCTTGGGCAGGCCCGCCTGGCGGCAGATGTCCGCGAAGAACAGGGCGGACAGGGGGGTCGTCTCGGCGGGCTTCAGCACCACCGTGTTGCCCGTCGCGAGCGCCGGGGCGATCTTCCACGCGAGCATCAGGAGCGGGAAGTTCCAGGGGATGACCTGGCCGGCGACGCCCAGGGGGCGCGGGTTCGACCCGAAGCCGGCGTGGTCGAGCTTGTCCGCCCAGCCCGCGTAGTAGAAGAAGTGCGCGGCTACGAGGGGGAGGTCGGCGTCCCTCGTCTCCTTGATGGGCTTTCCGTTGTCCAGCGTCTCCAGGACGGCCAGTTCGCGGCTGCGCTCCTGGATGATCCGGGCGATACGGAACAGGTACTTGGCGCGCTCGGAGCCGGGCAGCGCGGACCACTTCTCGAAGGCCCTGCGGGCGGCCTTCACCGCGCGGTCGACGTCCGCCTCACCGGCCTGGGCGACCTCGGAGAGGACTTCCTCGGTGCTCGGGCTGACCGTTTTGAAGACCTTGCCGTCGGCGGCCTCGGTGAACTCGCCGTCGATGAACAGGCCGTAGGAGGGCGCGATGTCGACGACGGAGCGGGACTCGGGCGCCGGTGCGTATGCGAATGCGGAATCCATTGCGGAAGCCATGGGGATCAGTCCACCGTCACGTAGTCGGGGCCGGAGTAGCGGCCGGTGGCCAGCTTCTGGCGCTGCATCAGCAGGTCGTTGAGGAGCGAGGACGCGCCGAAGCGGAACCAGTGGTTGTCCAGCCAGTCCTCGCCCGCGGTCTCCTTGACCAGTACCAGGAACTTGACGGCGTCCTTCGTGGTGCGGATGCCGCCGGCGGGCTTCACACCGACCTGGACGCCCGTCTGCGCGCGGAAGTCGCGGACGGCCTCCAGCATCAGGAGGGTGTTCGCGGGGGTCGCGTTGACGGCGACCTTGCCCGTCGAGGTCTTGATGAAGTCCGCGCCCGCCAGCATGCCGAGCCAGCTCGCGCGGCGGATGTTGTCGTACGTCGACAGCTCGCCGGTCTCGAAGATGACCTTCAGGCGGGCGGCGCCCGAGGCCTCCTTCACGGCGACGATCTCGTCGTACACCTTCAGGTACTTGCCCGCGAGGAACGCGCCGCGGTCGATGACCATGTCGATCTCGTCGGCGCCCGCGGCGACGGCGTCCTTCACGTCGGCCAGCTTCACGTCGAGCGCGGCGCGGCCGGCGGGGAAGGCGGTCGCGACCGAGGCGACCAGCACGCCGGAGCCGGCTACGGCCTCCTTCGCGGCGGCCACCATGTCGGGGTAGACGCAGACCGCGGCGGTCGTCGGGGCCGTGCGGTCCGTGGGGTCCGGGTGGACGGCCTTGGCGCCGAGCGCCCGGACCTTGCCGGGGGTGTCCGCGCCTTCCAGGGTCGTCAGGTCGACCATCGAGATGGCGAGGTCGATGGCGTACGCCTTCGCGGTGGTCTTGACGGAACGGGTGCCGAGTGAGGCGGCGCGCGCCTCCAGGCCGACCGTGTCGACGCCGGGCAGCCCGTGGAGGAACCGGCGCAACGAGCCGTCCGACGCGGTGACGTCCGTGAGTGCGTGAGCTGCGGAGGATGCAGTGGTGGGCATGGTCACCACCCGAGCATATCTACGCGCGTAGCGGCTGTACAGCCCCCTGCCGGGGTGTGGGCCGGCCCGGGTGTTGTCGGGTGCGGCCCGGTGGAGGCTGGCTGCGCAGTTCCCCGCGCCCCCGGGTGGGGGTGGTCGGGGTCTGTTGTTGGGTGCGGGCGGTGGGGGCCGGCTGCGCAGTTCCCCGCGCCCCTGGGTGGGGGTGGTGGGGCTTTGTTGTTCGTGCGGGCGGTGGGGGCTGGCCGCGCAGTTCCCCGCGCCCCTAGCGGGGCGCCCCGCTAGGGGCGCGGGGAACTGCGCGAGTCACACCGACCGACCTGCACCTGGCAGTGTCGTCCGGGCGGACCCCGCTAGGGGCGCGGGGGGCTGCGCGGTCCACCCGCGTGGCTTGCGTGTCGTAGGCGGCTCACCCGCGGAGCGACCCCCGTGGGGGCGGTCAGGCAGAATCGGGTTCATGACGACCCCGGACCACCAGCCACCCGCACCGGACCTCCCGAACCCTCCGGAACCCCAGTTCAAGGACAGGGTCTACCGGTCCCCCTCCGGTATCGCGGGCGGCGTCCTCCTGCTCGCGATCGCGGCCTGGCTCGGTATCGACGCGCTGGTCACGGGCGAGGGCCGCACCCCGTGGATCGCGCTGGCCACGCTGCTCGTGCTGGTGCCGCTGGTCGCCGCCTTCACGCTCCGCCCCGCGGTGTACGCGAACGAGCAGCGCCTGCGCATCCGTAACCCCTTCCGGGTGATCACGCTGCCCTGGGGAGCGGTCGAGGCGTTCAGATCCGGCTACTCGAACGAGGTACTCGACAAGAGCGGTACCAAGTACCAGCTCTGGTCCGTACCGGTCTCCCTGCGGGCCCGCAACCGAGCGGCACGCAAGGAGGCCCGCGGCGACACGACGGACGCCCGGGGCCGCCTCGGACAGACCCGGCAGGCCCCCCACCCCGCTCCGCAGGCCACCGGCCCCGTACGCGCCCCGGGCGACCAGATCGTGGACGAACTGCGCGAACTGCTGGCGGCCCACGGCAAGGACCCGCAGGCAAAGGGTGATGTGTCCGTGCGCTGGGCCTACGAGGTCATGGCCCCCGCTGCGGCCGGAGCGGTCCTGCTGGCGATCCTCCTGTCCGTGGCCTGATTCCGCCCCCGCCGCCCCTACCCGTCCCGTCACCGCATGGGGGCTCCGCCCCCTCGCCCCCTTTCGCGCAGTTCCCCGCGCCCCTGGGTATCGCGGTTCCCCGCGCCCCTGGGTATCGCGGTTTTCCGCGCTCCTGGGTATCGCGGTTTTCCGCGCTCCTGGGTATCGCGTAGCGCGTCCTCTTGAGGCGGATGGCCACGCCCGCCCGTACGAGAGGGCGGCACCCGCATCGGGCGCCGGGACGTCCGCCGGCCCGGGCGGGTCGTTTCGCTCGCTACTGTCACCACCGGTGCCCGCGCCGGTGTCGGCACCGGCGTTTCCACGCGATCCAGGAGTGCATGTGTCGTACGACGAGCCGCTGCGACTGCCCGCGGCCGCGATACCCGACGACTGCCGGGACTGGACGGCCGGCCGGGCCGCGAACTGGTCGGCCGCGCTGCCGTCGCGCTGGACGTTCCTGCGGGTGCGCCGGTCGATCGCCGGCGCCGTGACCACCCTCGCGCTCTGCGCGGGCGCCTGGGCCGCGATGCTCGGCGGACTGTGGCCGTTCGTCGCGGCGGGCTTCGCGGTGTACGTCCTGTGGGTGCTCGCGCGGCCCGAACTGGTCTGGGCCGGAGCGCCCGCCCTGCTTCTGGGGCTCGCGGTGCAGGCGTCGTCCCTGCCCTGGGCGGTGACCGCCGTCGGGGCGTCGATCGTGGTGGTCTCCTGGGCCGCCGTCGCCGTACGCCTGCGGGCCCGCGGTGCCCAGCTGGAACAGGCCCTGGAGGCCGCCGGGGACGGCACGGCCCAGGTCCCCGACGGCGAGGCCCCGGTGCGGCGCGGCCGCTTCCTGCTCCCGCTCGGCCTCCTGGTGCTCGGGTTCGGTGTGGTCACCGGCGTCACCGCGAATCTGTGGGGCACGGTCGACGACCGGCGCGGCTCCTGGGTCATGGCCTTCTATCTGACCGGGCTCGGTCTGACCGCCCTGGTCTCGGCGTGGCTCGGCCGCCACCGGGCCGTCGCACTGCGCCGCGCCCCCGCACCCGTACTGCGTGTCCTCGTACGCGACGACGCGCAGGGCACCACGGAGGTGTACGCGGCGGACGACCTCGCGGCGACGCGACCGCTGTTCACGGTGGAACTGACGTCGTACGACGGTGCGTCGGACGAGGACGAGGACGGAGAGGACGGTGACGAGGACCCGTCCGGCTCCGCCGATGCCGATGGTGGCGATGCCGACGCCGGTGAAGAGCTGGAGCGGCTTCTCGACGCGGTCGACGACGATGTTCCCGGGCCCGTCCGTGAGGCCGTCCTCTTCGGCGCGCCCTTCGACGGCGCCGAGGTCGTGGTCCTCAGCGCGGACGAGGACCCGGACCAGCCGCCGCTGACGGAGTGGTCGGCGGGACCGGTCCGCCCGTTGTCGCCGAGCGCCGGTGTGCGGCGTGTCGCCCGGGAGAAGGCCCGCGAGGAGCAGAACCGTCAACTGGTGCGGCAGGCCCGGGAGTCGGTCGTGGACCGCGCGCCCGCCCCGGTGCGCCGCTGGCGTGCGGGCTGGCTGGACTGGGTGGCCGCCGCGCTGCTGGTGCAGTGGGGCGCCTGGCTCACCTGGGCCGGGTTCACCGAGGCCGAACTGCCCTCCTGGAAGCTGGTCCTGGCCGTCGCGCTCGGTCTCTACGGAGCCGCCCGCGTTCCCGTGAAACTCGCCTGGCGCATCACCGCGGACCGCTCGGGTCTGTGGGTCACCGGGCTGCGCGGCCCCCGGCACGTCCCCTGGGACGACATCCGCTCCGTACGCCGTCGCTCGTTCGAGCTGAAGCTGCGCTGGCGGGGCGACGACTGGTCGGTCGCGGCGCCGCGCTGGGCGTGGTTCGAACGGCGGCGCGGTCTGGTGCACCCGTACGACGCGCTGGCCGCCGAACTGTCGGCCATGCGCGAGGACCCGGCGCTGCGGCCCACCGGGGACAGCACCACCCCCGAACGGGGCCGCCCGCTCTGGCCGTTGGCCGTCGTACTGGCGCTGGTGTGGGCGGCGGTCCTGGTGGTGTGGGGCTGAGGGGCAGTAGGCAACCCGTACCCGTGCCGGTGGCGACCTGAGGGTGAAATCCCGTCCCCCACCGAGGAGTTCACCGTGATCACCGTGCCCACTGTGCTCACCGCATCCCCCGTACGCAGACACCTGACGCGGCTCGTCACCGTCTTCGCCGCACTCGTCGCGCTGGTCGCCGCGCCCCTCCTCCCGGCGTCCCAGGCGAAGGCCGCCGACCAGTGGAACCCGCCCGCGAACCTGGTGCAGCCGCTGAACGAGGTGTGGAACCACGTCTCGACGACCTACCCGGACCTGTACGGCTTCCGCAACTACGGCTGGGACCAGGTCATGGCCAACCGGGGAAGCATCAACTACTGCGTCCGCTGGGAGTCCGACGCCCCCGTCAGCACGGCCCTGCGGGACCAGATCCACACCGCGCTGAAGAAGCAGTTCGGCAAGTGGACGGCGGCCATGCTGGACAACGGCACGGGCCACAACGCCTGGCCGTACACCAGCGTGCCCGTCAACATCGTCGGCTGGGCGGTCAAGAACCGCTCCACCCTCCAGTGGACCGACAACTCCGTCGACGTCTACGCCGGGAACCTCGACAGCGGCGGCGCCCCGCAGTGCGCGCCCGACTGCGGCCGGTTCTTCCACCAGGACGGCGACTACTCGAAGTGTCCCGGCGGCGCGGCCCGCCACTACGACCAGTCCCTCTGGCTGACCAAGGGCTTCCAGGGCGGCGCGGGCGGCGACTGGGGCCAGCGGGTCGGCCAGGAGTACTTCACCGGCGCGCTGTCCCAGGAGGACATCCACATCTATCTGCACGAGGTCGGCCACACCTTCGGCCTCGACGACTTCTACGACTGGACGCCGACGGGCCAGTGCTGCTTCCTCATGAAGGCGGGCAGCGCCACGTCCGTCACGGAGTTCGACAAGTGGATGTTCCGCGACTTCTGGCGCCACCTGAAGAGCCGGTACGGGCTGTGACGGACCGAGGGCGACGGGCCCCGTCGCCCTCGGCCCGCCAGGTGGTTCAGATACCCGCCGCCGCCGACAGGTCCCGCTTGACCGCCGACAGCAGCTCCGCCGCCTTCGCGCGGGCCGCCGGCAGTTCGTCGTGCGCACCCACCGGCACCACGACCTCCAGGTAGCACTTCAGCTTCGGCTCCGTACCGCTGGGCCGGACGATGACGCGGGCGCCGTCCAGCGTGTAGCGCAGACCGTCCGTGGGCGGCAGCAGGTCCGTCCCCAGGGCGAGGTCCTCGGTCCTGGTGACGGACAGGCCCGCGAGATGCGTCGGCGGCTGTTCGCGCAGCCGGCGCATCGCGTCGGAGATGACGGAGAGGTCGTCCACCCGGACGGACAACTGGTCCGTGGCGTGCAGCCCGTGCTCGACGGCGAGGTCGTCCAGCAGGTCGAGGAGCGTGCGGTTCTCCGCCTTCAGCTCCGAGGCCAGCTCCGTGATGGCGAGGGCCGCCGTGATGCCGTCCTTGTCCCGTACGCCGTCGGGGTCGACGCAGTAGCCGAGCGCCTCCTCGTAGCCGTACCGCAGGCCCTCCACCCTGGCGATCCACTTGAAGCCCGTCAGCGTCTCCTCGTACGGCAGACCCGCCTTCTCGGCGATGCGGCCGAGGAGGGAGGACGAGACGATCGACTCGGCGAAGGTGCCGCGCGCGCCCCGGCGGACGAGGTGTGCGGCGAGGAGCGCGCCGACCTCGTCGCCGCGCAGCATGCGCCAGTCGCCGCCGTTCCCCGCATCCTTCACGGCCGCGGCGCAGCGGTCCGCGTCCGGGTCGTTGGCGATGATCAGGTCGGGGTCGGTCTCGCGGGCCTTCGCGAAGGCGAGGTCCATCGCGCCGGGCTCTTCCGGGTTGGGGAAGGCGACGGTCGGGAAGTCGGGGTCCGGCTCGGCCTGCTCGGCGACGAGGACGGGCGCGGGGAAGCCGGCCCGCGCGAACGCCGCGAGGAGGGTCTCCTTGCCGACGCCGTGCATCGCCGTGTAGACCGTGCGGGCGGTCCGCGGGGAGCCGGGGGCCAGGACCGCGTCCGTGCGCTCCAGGTAGGCGTTCAGGACGCCCTCGTCGAGGGTCTGCCAGCCGGAGTCCGGGCGGGGGACGTCGGCGAGGGCGGTGACCGCGGCGATCTCGGCGGCGATCTCGGCGTCCGCCGGGGGGACGATCTGGGAGCCGTCGCCGAGATAGACCTTGTAGCCGTTGTCGCGCGGCGGGTTGTGGCTGGCCGTCACCTCGACGCCCGCCACCGCGCCCAGATGCCGTATGGCGTACGCGAGTACGGGCGTGGGGAGCGGGCGGGGGAGCACGGCGGCGCGCAGGCCCGCGCCCGTCATGACCGCGGCGGTGTCGCGGGCGAAGTCGATCGACTTGTGACGGGCGTCGTAGCCGATGACGACGAGGCCGTCCGTCTGGCCCTTCGCCTTCAGGTACGCGGCGAGGCCGGCGGCGGCGCGGATGACGACCGCGCGGTTCATGCGCATCGGGCCGGCGCCGAGTTCGCCTCGCAGGCCCGCTGTGCCGAACTGGAGGGTGCCCGTGAAGCGGGCGGTGAGTTCTGTGGTGTCCTCGGCGTCGATGAGCTTGGCGAGTTCCTCGCGGGTGTCCGCGTCGGGGTCCTCGGCCAGCCATGCCTTGGCCCGCGCGATGAGTCCGTCCTGCACGAGGGTCCTCTTTTCGTTCGTAGTACGTGTCGGTGTACCCCGCCCCGGACTTCTCTCGCCCCCGCCGCCCCTACCCTCCCCCACTCTCGGCTTCGCTCGAGCGGGGGGGTAGGGGCGGCGGAGGCGAGGACGACCAGGACTACAGGCGGTCCAGGACCTGGGTCAGGAGGGCGCCCATGTGGGCGGCCGAGTCGCGGCCCGCCTGGAGGACCTCCTCGTGGTTCAGCGGCTCGCCCGTCATCCCCGCGGCGAGGTTCGTCACCAGCGAGATGCCGAGCACCTCCGCCCCCGCCTCCCGCGCGGCGATCGCTTCGAGCGTGGTCGACATCCCCACCAGGTCGGCTCCGATGACCCGCGCCATCCGGATCTCCGCGGGCGTCTCGTAGTGCGGGCCGGGGAACTGCGCGTACACGCCCTCTTCGAGCGTCGGGTCGATCTCCTTGCACAGCGCCCGCAGCCGCGGCGAGTACAGATCCGTCAGGTCGACGAAGTTCGCGCCGACGATCGGGGACGTCGCCGTCAGGTTGATGTGGTCGCTGATGAGGACCGGCTGCCCGGGCCGCATGCCCTCGCGCAGCCCGCCGCAGCCGTTGGTCAGCACGATGGTCTTGCAGCCGGCGGCGACGGCCGTCCGGACGCCGTGCGCGACGGCGGCGACCCCGCGGCCCTCGTAGTAGTGGGTGCGGCCCAGGAAGACGAGCGCCCGCTTGTCGCCGATCCGGTAGGAGCGGACCGTGCCGCCGTGTCCCTCGACCGCAGGCGGCGGGAAGCCGGGCAGGTCGGTGACCTGGAACTCGGCTTCTGGGTCGCCGAGGGCATCCACGGCCGGCGCCCAGCCGGAGCCCATCACGAGGGCGACGTCGTGGGTCTCGGCGCCCGAGAGTTCCCGCAGGCGCGCGGCGGCGGCGTCGGCGGCGGCGTACGGGTCGCCCTGGATGTCGTCCGGAAGAAGAGATGCGTTCACGCGCATGAGGGTAGCCGCTCGTGGCCTACGCGCGTAGATGTTGATGGTCACGGGTTTGCGATCGTTGTCTTGTTGTTTCCGCCGAAGCCTGACGGCGGAGTGCCCCGGGGGTCAGCAGGGGCGCTTGCGCAGCTCCATCACGTAGTCGTGCGGGGCGCCCGCCGACTCCGCCGCGTCCGCGAGTTCGCCGAGGTAACGGGCTGAGGGGAGCCCTCCCTCGTAACCGTTGAGGACGTACAGCCACGCCGACTCCTCGCCCTCCAGCGTGTGGATCCGTACGCGCATCCGCCGGTAGATGTCGAGGCCGACACCCTCCCAGCGGTCCAGGGACTCCTCGTCCGGGGGAGCGATGTCGTACAGGGCGACGAAGACCTGCGAGCGCGGGGCCTCGACGATCGTCGCCAGCGCGCCCTCCCAGCCCATGTGCTCGCCGCCGAACGTCAGCCGCCAGCCGTTGAGCCACCCCGTGGCGCGCAGCGGAGAGTGGGGTGCGCGGCGCGTCATGAGCCGCGGGTCGAGATTGCCGGCGTACGCGGCGTAGAGCGACATGGGACCGAGGGTACGGCAGCGGACGCGTGTGACTCTCCCGTAACCGCGGCCCCGGATCGCACACCCGTACCGGCCGGATCGCCCGCCCGTGACACCCGCCCGCGACACCCGGACAGCGCCCCCGTGCGGAAGCACCTTGAAGCGTGCGGGACAATGGAGTACGTGACTCGGATCGTGATCATTGGCGGCGGACCCGGCGGATACGAAGCGGCCCTGGTGGCCGCGCAGCTCGGCGCGGAGGTGACCGTCGTCGACTGCGACGGCCTGGGCGGTGCGTCGGTGCTCACCGACTGCGTGCCGTCCAAGACCCTCATCGCGACGGCCGAGGTGATGACCACCTTCGACTCCTCGTACGAGGAACTGGGGATCATCGTCGCCGATGACACTCCTCACATCGACCAGCCCGCGCGCGTCGTCGGCGTCGACCTCGGCAAGGTCAACCGCCGGGTGAAGCGCCTCGCGCTCGCCCAGTCCCACGACATCACGGCCTCCGTGACGCGTGCCGGGGCACGGGTGCTGCGGGGCCGCGGACGGCTGGAGGGCATGCAGGCCCTGGACGGCTCCCGCAAGGTCGTCGTACGGGCCGCGGACGGCAGCGAGGAGACACTCGTCGCCGACGCCGTGCTCATCGCCACCGGCGGGCACCCCCGTGAGCTGGCCGACGCGCAGCCCGACGGCGAGCGCATCCTGAACTGGACGCAGGTCTACGACCTGGACGAGCTCCCGGAGGAGCTCATCGTGGTCGGCTCCGGTGTCACCGGCGCCGAGTTCGCCGGCGCCTACCAGGCCCTCGGCTCGCGGGTCACGCTCGTCTCCAGCCGCGACCGCGTGCTGCCGGGCGAGGACCCCGACGCGGCGGCCGTCCTGGAGGACGTGTTCCGGCGCCGCGGCATGAACGTCATGGCCCGCTCGCGCGCCGCGTCCGCCAAGCGCGTGGGCGACCGGGTCGAGGTGACGCTCGCCGACGGCCGCGTCATCACCGGCTCGCACTGTCTGATGGCCGTCGGCGCCATCCCCAACAGCGACGGCATGGGCCTGGAGGAGGCCGGGGTCAAGGTGCAGGAGTCCGGGCACATCTGGACCGACAAGGTCTCCAGGACCACCGCGCCCGGCGTGTACGCGGCCGGTGACGTCACCGGGATCTTCGCGCTGGCCTCCGTGGCCGCCATGCAGGGCCGTATCGCCATGTACCACTTCCTCGGCGACGCGGTCGCCCCGCTCAACCTCAAGACGGTCTCGTCGAACGTCTTCACCGACCCCGAGATCGCCACCGTCGGCTACTCGCAGGCGGACGTCGACGGCGGGGTCATCGACGCCCGGTGCGTGAAGCTGCCCCTGCTGCGCAACCCGCGCGCCAAGATGCAGGGCATCCGGGACGGCTTCGTGAAGATCTTCTGCCGTCCCGGCACCGGGATCGTCGTCGGCGGTGTGGTCGTCGCGCCGCGCGCCTCGGAACTCATCCACCCGATCTCGCTCGCGGTCGACAACAACCTGACCGTCGAGCAGATCGCGAAGGCCTTCACGGTGTATCCGTCCCTGTCGGGCTCGATCGCCGAGGTGGCCCGTCAGCTGCACACCCGGAAGTCCACGGGCGAGGGCTGAGTCCGGAAACGGGTCCCGAAGTGAACCCGGACGAGGTGGGGAAAGCGGTGCCCTGAGTGGTTTCTCGCTGGTCACGGGGACCGGCTGTCCCTCTGGTCACGGGGAGTCGCCGACCATTCACGCGGCATAGGCGCCCGGATTAGGCGCGTATACCACTTCGGGTACTGCCATGCGAACAACTTCTGTTATTCGGCGCAAACTGCTGAAAGCAGACGGTCGTTGGGGTTACTGTCAGTTTCGTGTTCGCTGCAGAACGTCGTCAATTGATCCTCGAAATGGTGCGAGCAAATGGAGCCGTGTCGCTCCGTGAGCTCGCCCGCGTCGTCCAGACCTCCGAAGTGACCGTACGGCGGGACGTGCGCGCACTGGAGGCAGAAGGACTCCTCGACCGCCGACATGGCGGTGCGGTATTGCCGGGCGGGTTCACGCGGGAGTCCGGCTTTCCGCAGAAATCTCATCTCGCGACCGCCGAGAAGACGGCCATCGCCGACCTCGCCGCGGGTCTCGTCGAAGAGGGCGAGGCCATTGTGGTGGGGGCGGGAACCACCACGCAGGAGCTGGCTCGCCGGCTCGCGCGGGTGCCGGGGCTGACCGTCGTCACCAATTCCCTGCTGGTGGCCCAGGCGTTGGCCCATGCCAACCGTGTGGAAGTCGTGATGACCGGCGGCACCCTGCGCGGTTCCAACTACGCCCTGGTGGGCAGCGGGGCCGAACAGTCCCTCCAGGGGCTGCGGGTCTCCCGGGCCTTCCTGTCGGGAAGCGGGCTCACCGCGGAACGCGGCCTGTCCACCTCCAACATGCTGTCGGCCTCCGTCGACCGCGCGCTCGTCCAGGCGGCCGCCGAGGTCGTCGTCCTGGCCGATCACACCAAGCTCGGCGCCGACACGATGTTCCAGACGGTGCCGACCGATGTGATCACCCGGCTGGTCACGGACGAGCCACCGGCCCAGGACGATCGCGCGGCCACCGAACTGCAGGCCCTGGCCGACCAGGGCGTACAGATCGCGGTGGCCGGAGCGGGGGGATCGGGCGGCGATACGGTCCCGGCGGGGCGCCAGCCGCCACGCCGGGACGTGCCGCTGCCCGGGCCCCGACGCGGTCAGGTGCCCGGCGCGGGGCCGCAGTTGCGCAGCGCCGCGGCGGTGCTGGGCGATCAGGCACAGAGCGAGCGGGCGCGGGTCGCCGACATGCGCAGACGCTGACACGGCTGACACCGCGGAGTACTGACGCGAGCGAGTCGCTGCGCGGCAGAGGTGCAGAGGTGTGGCTGACGGACGGCGGTCCAGTTCGTACGTCAGCGCGTCAGCGCGTCGGCGCGTCAGGCCTTGAGGCCCCGCAGCGTCAGCGCCAGCATGCGGTCGGCCAACTCCGGGTCGCCCGGGGTCTCTTCGGCGGCCAGCGCGATCGCGTTGGTCAGCTGAAGCAGATCACCGATGGCGACACCGGTGCGTACGGAGCCTGCTTGCTGCGCGCGCGTGAGAAGGGCGCTGCCCGCCTCGCGCATCGGGCCGCTGCACTGCGCGAGCGCCGAGGCGTCGTCGTGCGAGGCCGACATGAGCGCGCGGGCGAGTCCGCGGTACTCACTCGCATGAGTGATGACGGCGCGCAGCCATTCCACGAGCGCCGTGCACGGGTTCGGCGCGTCGAGGAGTTCGCGTGAACGGGACAGCAGGTCGCTGACCGCGTCCGCGAAGACCGCGTTCAGCAGGGCGTGGCGGTTGGGGAAGTGGCGGTAGAGGGTGCCGATGCCCACGCCCGCGCGTTTCGCCACGTCCTCCAGGGAGGCGTCGGCGCCGTTCTGGGCGAACGTGGCCCGTGCCTCCGCGATCAGGCGGGTGTGGTTGCGGCGGGCGTCCGCGCGCATCCCTGCCGGGGGGTTGGTCATGGGGTTGCCTGACCTCTCTTGCGGGGTGCCTCCGGCGGGGGTGGGGCCGTCTCGCCCGCCCTGCGACGGCTGTCCGGGCGGCGGTAGTGCGGGCCGGTCGCGCAGTTCCCCGCGCCCCTGAAGACGCGCCCCTGGCGGGTGCCTGGTGGTCGTTGTTTGCGGGTGCGGTTCCGATGGGGCGGGGTGCGCAGTTACCCGCGCCCCTGAGGATGTGGCCCTGGGGCCGTGCCTTTGGAACCGGGCCCCTGGAAGCGCGCCGTTGGAACCGCGCGTTCGGAACCGCGCTCCGGGACCGTGGTCCTCCGAAAGGCACTGACGGGGCGCGCCTCGGGAGGTGCGCCCCGTCAGGGTGACGATCGGGGTCAGTCCTTGATCTCGCAGATGACCGCGCCCGAGGTGAGCGAGGCGCCGACCTCCGCCGCGAGGGCCTTGACGGTGCCCGAGCGGTGGGCGTTGAGGGGCTGTTCCATCTTCATGGCCTCCAGGACCACGATCAGGTCGCCCTCCTTGACCTCCTGGCCCTCCTCGACGGCCACCTTCACGATGGTGCCCTGCATGGGTGAGGCGAGGGTGTCGCCGGAGGCGGCCGGGCCGGACTTCTTGGCCGCGCGCCGCTTGGGCTTGGCGCCCGCCGCGAGTCCCGTACGGGCCAGGGACATGCCCAGCGAGATCGGCAGGGAGACCTCCAGGCGCTTGCCGCCGACCTCGACGACGACCGTCTCACGGCCCGGCTCGTCCTCCGCGTCGGTGCCCGCGGGAGCGGTGAAGGCCGGGATCTCGTTGACGAACTCGGTCTCGATCCAGCGGGTGTGGACCGTGAAGGGGTCCGCGGAGCCGGTCAGCTCGGGGGCGAAGGCAGGGTCGGCGACCACCGCACGGTGGAAGGGGATGGCCGTGGCCATGCCTTCCACGGTGAACTCCGCCAGCGCACGCGCGGCCCGCTGCAGGGCCTGCTCGCGGGTGGCGCCGGTGACGATCAGCTTGGCGAGCAGCGAGTCCCAGGCGGGGCCGATGACACTGCCGGACTCCACGCCCGCGTCCAGGCGCACGCCCGGACCCGACGGCGGGGCGAAGGTGGTCACCGTGCCGGGGGCGGGCAGGAAGCCGCGGCCCGGGTCCTCGCCGTTGATGCGGAACTCGAAGGAGTGGCCGCGCAGCGGCGGGTCGTCGTAGCCCAGTTCCTCGCCGTCGGCGATCCGGAACATCTCACGGACCAGGTCGATGCCGGAGACCTCCTCGGTGACCGGGTGCTCGACCTGCAGACGGGTGTTGACCTCCAGGAAGGAGATCGTGCCGTCCGCGCCGACCAGGAACTCGACGGTGCCGGCGCCGACGTACCCGGCCTCCTTGAGGATCGCCTTGGAGGACGCGTACAGCTCGGCGACCTGGGCGTCGGAGAGGAACGGCGCGGGCGCCTCCTCGACGAGCTTCTGGTGGCGGCGCTGCAGGGAGCAGTCACGGGTGGAGACGACCACCACGTTGCCGTGGGAGTCGGCCAGGCACTGGGTCTCGACGTGCCGGGGCTTGTCGAGGTAGCGCTCCACGAAGCACTCGCCGCGGCCGAACGCGGCCACCGCCTCGCGCACCGCGGAGTCGAACAGCTCGGGGATCTCCTCAAGGGTGCGGGCCACCTTCAGACCGCGGCCGCCACCACCGAAGGCAGCCTTGATCGCGATGGGCAGACCGTGCTCCCGGGCGAAGGCGACGACCTCGTCCGCGCCGGGCACCGGGTCCGGCGTACCGGCGACCAGCGGGGCGCCGGCGCGCTGCGCGATGTGCCGGGCCGCGACCTTGTCACCGAGGTCGCGGATGGCTTGCGGCGGCGGGCCGATCCAGGTCAGGCCCGCGTCCAGGACGGCCTGGGCGAAGTCGGCGTTCTCCGAGAGGAAGCCGTATCCGGGATGGATCGCGTCCGCCCCGGAGTCCTTGGCCGCCTGGAGCACCTTGGCGATGTCGAGGTAACTGCTCGCGGGGGTGTCACCGCCCAGCGCGAACGCCTCGTCCGCGGCCCGCACATGCAGTGCGTCCCGGTCCGGCTCGGCGTACACCGCCACGCTCGCGATGCCGGCGTCTCGGCACGCCCGGGCGACACGAACAGCGATTTCGCCACGGTTGGCGATCAACACCTTGCGCACGTTGGCTCCCTCTCCTTGAAACAAGCCGAGTTTAGGGACTGCCGACACGTCGTTTCGACCCGTCCCCGATGGTGAGCTTGCCCACACGGAGCGTGATGCAAGGCCTGCTCGCCCGTGAAATCCCTTGCCGTACCTCGGTACGCAGGGGGCTTGCCTTGAACCCTAACTCTCCGGTGTGGCCAAGGTCTCTGTGAGTCCGTGCTGCGCGCCACTCGGTTTCTTTGTGGAGACCCTACGAATGGCCCAACGATTCTTTGCCTCTCGCGGATCCCTTGTCCCTGGGTTTACTCGTTAGTAGCGTTCTGGCTGTCTCGTACTACTTGAGGTAACAGGGCCCTGCTCGGGCGCAAGTCGAAAGTGGGTGGGGGCCGGTGGTCCGCAGACCGGTGGCATGGGTGACCGCGATCGTGCTCTTCGTGGAGGCGGTGGGCATCGCGTGGGTCAACTGGTTCATGGGGATCGTCGTCGAACGGCAGGACATGTCCCTGGCGGGGCTCGACCCGGACGTGATGTCCACGTCGTCGAAGGTCGCCGGGCTGGTCTTCGGCCTCTACTTCGCGCTCTGCGGCTTCACCGCGCTGCGCGTCGGCCTGCGCGACCGGGCGCCCGCGGGCCTCGGCCGCATCCTGCTGATCAGCGCGGCGGTGGTGCACGCCCTGCTCGGCGCGTTCGCGGTCGGCCTGGTGGGCTGGGGCGCGTTCGCCTTCATGATGGTCGTGCTGGGGCTGATCGTGCTCCTCTTCATGACGTACGACCGGCTGGAGGCCACGAGGCCCGACGCCAAGCCGGACCCGGGCCCCGCGGGGCCCGGGGACGCCGGGGGCCCCGGAAGCGCCGGGGATTCCGGGAGTGCCGAGGGTTCCGGGGGCGGTGTCCTGCCTCCGCCTCCGGCCCCTTCCGTCTCCTGACCCGCCCGGCGGGGCTCACTTCTCGCGCGGGGTCCACAAGTCCGTGATGCTCACGCCCAGTTTGGCCAGCAGCCGGCGCAGCAGGGGCAGCGAGAGCCCGATGACGTTGCCGTGGTCGCCGTCGATGCCGTCGACGAACGGGGCCGATCGGCCGTCCAGCGTGAACGCCCCGGCGACGTGCAGCGGCTCGCCCGAGGCGACGTACGCGGCGATCTCGGTGTCGGTCGGCTCGCCGAAACGGACGACGGTGGACGCCACGCCCGACGTATGACGGCCGGCCGCCGTGTCCCACACGCAGTGGCCGGTCTGCAGGATGCCCACCCGGCCGCGCATCGACTTCCAGCGCGCGGTCGCCTCCTCGGCGTCGACGGGCTTGCCGTACGCCACGCCGTCCAGTTCGAGCACCGAGTCGCAGCCGATCACCAGTGCTCCGGAGACCTCGGGCCGTGCCGCGACCAGGGACGCCTTCGCCTCGGCGAGGGCGAGCGCGAGTTCGGCGGGGGTCGGGGCGGTCACGGCGTCCTCGTCGAACCCGCTGACGACGACCTCGGGGTCGAGTCCGGCCTGCCGCAGCAGTCCGAGCCGGGCGGGGGACTGGGAGGCGAGAACGAGCCTGCGGCGTGGCTGATCAGTCATGCGGCCAGCGTATCGACCCCCTCCCGGCCGGGTTTCCGGCAGGCGGGCTCACATCAGGCCGGGCTCACATCAGACCGAGGACGATCATCGCGAACACGACGGCCAGCGCGATGAGCACACCGAGTCGGCGCAACATGTCCTGCATGTCGCGCAGCTCCTTCGGCGGCTCGTTCTCCGGGTCGGACCACAGCATGTCTCCGATCGTGACTCCGGCACGGCGCCGGGCGCCTGAGTACGCGTACTCATCTTGACCTAAAGGGTCTGTTGTTCCGTTAGTCGGTCGATCCCTGCTACCGTTCCCGGCATCACTAAAGGGATTGCAGTCCCGTTTAGGGGCTGAGGAACTGGAGGGAACCGCCGTGTTCACCACCGCCTGGACCGCTTCTCCGCAGTCGCCCAGCACCGGCTTCACCCCGAACTGGTCCCAGGAGGGCTTCTGGCGCCAGTCCCTGCGGCAGGTCGTCCGCCTCTCCGCGGGCGGCGACCGCGTCCGTATCCGCCTCTCCAACGCGTACGGGACCTCACCGCTGCGGATCGCGGGCGCGACCCTCGCCCGCGCCGACCTCGGCGCCGCCCTGCGGTCCGAGCCGGTGCGGCTCACTTTCGGCGGGGCCGCCGCCGTGGAGATCCCGGCGCGCGGCGAGACCGTCGGCGACGCGGCCGAACTCGCCGTGGCGGCCGGGGAGTCGGTGACCGTCACCCTCCACCTCGACGCCGTCAGCGGGCCCGCCACCTTCCACGCGCAGGCCTTCGCGACCAGTTACCGGGGCGCGGGCGACCTCCTCGCGGACACCGCGGGCGAGGGCTTCGACGAGACCACCGAGTCCTGGTACTTCCTGTCCGGAGTTGATGTCTCCGCCGGGCGCACGGACGGTGTGGCGCTCTTCGGCGACTCGATCACCGACGGGTTCGGCTCCACGCCCGGCGCGAACCGCAGATGGTCCGACGCCCTCGCCGCACGCACCGAGCGGCCCGTGCTCAACGCCGGCATCGGCGGGAACCTGCTGCTCAACGACTCGGCGTGGTACGGGGAGAAGGGCGTACACCGGCTGGCACGGGACGTGCTCGGCATGGCGGGCGTCGACACCCTCGTCGTGCTGCTCGGGCTCAACGACATCGGCTTCAGCGAGGGGGCGGCGGAGCCCACGTACCGGCCCGCGCCGCGTGTCGAGGTGGGTGAGCTGACCGCCGGGCACCGGGAGTTGATACGGCAGGCGCGGGGCCGGGGCGTACGGGTCGTCGGGGCGACGCTGCTGCCCTTCGCGGGGTCCGACCACTGGGGGGAGCGGGCGGCGAAGGTGAGCCACGAGTTCAACGAGTGGGTTCGCCGCTCGGGCGAGTACGACGCGGTGGCCGACCTGCACCGGGCGCTCGGGGATCCCGGCGCGCCCGACGCGCTGCGGGGCGCGTACGACTTCGGCGATCACCTGCACCCGAATGACGCGGGGTATCAGGTGATGGCCGAAGTCGTGGCGGACGTTCTTTGACCGCGGGCCGGCGGCGGCTGGTCGCGCCCCGCGGCGGAGCCGCTGTTTGTCGCCGCCCCGCGGCCCCTAAAAGCCCCTCACCGGGGCCAGAAGGTGTGGGCCCATGCCTGCGGGCCCGGGGCCGGCAGACGGGTCTGGGCCAGGCGGGACGGGTCCGACCACGCGTCCCTCTCCTCCGCCGCGCCGGGCGGTGCCGTGGCCGCCGCCGCGGCGCGGGCGCGGACCACCGCCAGGGCGGCGGCCAGCTCCTCGGGGGTCGGGTTGCCCCGTACGACCTTGATGTTCATGACCGCTCCCGTTCTCGACCGGCGTGCTAGAGGGGGATGTTGCCGTGCTTCTTCGGGGGCAGGGACTCCCGCTTGGTCCGCAGGGACCGCAGGCCGCGTACGACGTGGGCGCGGGTGTCGGAGGGCAGGATGACGCCGTCGATGTAACCGCGCTCGGCCGCCGTGTAGGGGTTGAGGAGGGTGTCCTCGTACTCCTGGATCAGCCGGGCCCGGGTGGCTTCCTGCTCGTCGGCGGGGGTGGCGGCGATGGCGCGCCGGTGCAGGATGTTCACCGCGCCCTGGGCGCCCATCACGGCGATCTGGGCGGTCGGCCAGGCGAGGTTGAGGTCCGCGCCCAGGTGCTTGGAACCCATCACGTCGTACGCGCCGCCGAAGGCCTTGCGGGTGATGACCGTGATGAGGGGGACGGTGGCCTCCGCGTACGCGTAGATCAGCTTGGCGCCGCGGCGGATGATGCCGGTGTGCTCCTGGTCGACGCCGGGGAGGAAGCCGGGGACGTCCACGAAGGTGAGGACGGGCACGTTGAAGGCGTCGCAGGTGCGCACGAAGCGGGCGGCCTTCTCGCTCGCGTCGATGTCCAGGCAGCCCGCGAACTGCATGGGCTGGTTGGCGACGATGCCCACCGGGCGGCCCTCCACGCGGCCGAAGCCGGTGAGGATGTTCGGTGCGAACAGCGGCTGCGTCTCGAAGAACTCGGCGTCGTCCAGGACGTGTTCGATCACCGTGTGCATGTCGTACGGCTGGTTCGCGCTGTCCGGGATCAGCGTGTCGAGCTCGCGGTCCTCGTCCGTCGTCGCCAGGTCCGCCTCCTCGGGGAAGGCGGGCGGCTCGCTGAGGTTGTTCGACGGGAGGTAGGACAGCAGCGACTTGACGTACTCGATCGCGTCCTTCTCGTCGCCCGCCATGTGGTGGGCCACGCCGGAGACCGCGTTGTGGGTGCGCGCGCCGCCCAGCTCCTCGAAGCCGACGTCCTCGCCGGTGACCGTCTTGATGACGTCGGGGCCGGTGATGAACATGTGCGAGGTCTGGTCGACCATCACCGTGAAGTCGGTGATCGCGGGGGAGTAGACCGCGCCGCCCGCGCACGGGCCGACGACCAGGCTGATCTGCGGGATCACACCCGAGGCGTGCGTGTTGCGGCGGAAGATCTCGCCGTACATGCCGAGCGCCGCGACGCCCTCCTGGATACGGGCGCCGCCCGAGTCGTTGATGCCGATGACCGGACAGCCTGTCTTCAGCGCGAAGTCCATCACCTTCATGATCTTCTGGCCGAAGACCTCGCCGAGCGCGCCGCCGAAGACCGTGAAGTCCTGGGAGAACACGGCGACCGGACGGCCGTCCACCGTGCCGTAACCGGTCACGACCCCGTCCCCGTACGGCCGGTTGTTCTCCAGGCCGAAGTCCGTCGAGCGGTGCTGCGCGAACTCGTCGAACTCGACGAAGGAGGTCTCGTCCAGCAGCAGGTCGAGCCGCTCACGGGCCGTCAACTTGCCTTTGGCGTGCTGCTTTTCGACGGCACGCGCCGAGCCGGCGTGCGTCGCCTCGTCGATGCGGCGCCGCAGATCCGCGAGCTTGCCCGCGGTGGTGTGGATGTCGATCTCATGCTGCTGTTCCGGCTCGGACATCGGGATGCGGCTCCCTGCCTGCTCAGTGGGGACGTGAGGGTGAGGTGCTCAGAAGGGGGTTGGGCTCAGATGGGGGATTGGCTACTCATCCGTAGCGTAGTGGCGTGCCTACCGTTCGGCAGTGCGGCGTTTACCACACCTAGGGTGGGTTGCATGACGCCGCGAGATGACTCAGACGCGAACAGCAACGCGCACAGCAATCGGTGGTCCGACCTGGAGCGTCCGCCGCTCAACGCCGTGGCGCTGCGCCGCGCGCTCGTACGCGACGGAGGGCGTGACGGGGGGCGCGGAGGGCTCTGGTCCGACGTCCAGGTGGTGGCCCGTACCGGCTCCACCAACTCCGACCTCGTCGCCCTCGCCGTGGACGGCAAGGCGGAGGAGGGCACGGTCCTGGTCGCCGAGGAGCAGGACGCGGGACGGGGGCGCCTCGACCGGCGGTGGACGGCGCCCGCCCGCTCGGGCCTCTTCTTCTCCGTCCTGCTGAAGCCCACCGGCGTACCCGTCGAGCGGTGGGGCTGGCTGCCGCTGCTCGCCGGGGTCGCGATGGCGACGGGGCTCTCGCGGTCGGCCGGCGTCGACACGGCACTGAAGTGGCCCAACGACCTGCTGGTGACGGTCGAGGGCGAGGAACGCAAGGTCGGCGGCATCCTCGCCGAACGCGCCGGTGCCGACGCGGTCGTCGTCGGCATCGGCATCAACGTCACGCTCCGCGCCGACGAACTGCCCGTGCCGGGCGCCGGATCGCTCGCCCTCGCGGGCGCGGCGACCACCGACCGGGACACCATCCTGCGGACCGTCCTCCGCTCGCTCGAACAGTGGTTCGAGAAGTGGCGGAGTGTCGGCGGCGACCCGGCCGCGTCCGGCCTCCAGGACACCTACGCCGCCGGCTGCGCGACCCTCGGCCGGGAGGTACGGGCCGAACTGCCCGGCAACAAGTCGATCACCGGGGAGGCGGTCGCCCTCGACGGCGACGGACGGCTGGTGCTGGCCACCGCGGAAGGGGTGCAGCAGCCCGTCGGCGCCGGGGACATCGTGCACCTGCGCCCGGCGGGATCCCCGGGGAACGAGTGACGGACGCGCCCAGCGGGGTACACGGGGCGTTCCGCGTGATCCGCGCCCGTTCGTGCTGGTGGTGAGCGAGGGGCGCACCCGGGCCGTACGACAGGGAGCGGCCCTGGAGCGGGCCGCCGGACGTACGGGGACGGAGTGGGTCAGGGGCCGTCCGGCCTCGGAAGTCGGGAGTGAGCCACAGCACACCTGCCGTAGAGTTGAGGCCGGTCGATACCTGACCGCGGCAGATCGGAAGGGCAGCAGGCGTGACGGTCGACGACAGCGGTTCGGGCACGGGTGACCCCGCCTCCGACGGGGAGCCCGGGCGTGCCGCCGGGTCTGTCGCCGACACGGCGGCCGCGCGGGTCGACCGCGCCGAGCTCCACGCGCGCGTGGAGGAAGAGGAACAGGACCCAGTGGACGCGCAGGACGGCCGGACCGACGTGCAGAACGGCCGCACCGACGTGCAGCACAGCCGGACGGGCGGACCGGACGGGCGCACCGTCGGGCAGGACGGCCGGGCGGGTGGGCCGGACGGGCGGACCGACCAGTCCGGCGCCGAGTCCGACGGCGACCCGCTGGCTCTCCGGCTCGAACAGCTCATCCTCGGCGCCGAGCGCCGCTACACCCCCTTCCAGGCGGCCCGCAGCGCCGGTGTCTCCATGGAGCTGGCCTCCCGGTTCTGGCGGGCCATGGGCTTCGCCGACATCGGCCAGGCCAAGGCGCTGACCGAGGCGGACGTCCTGGCCCTGCGGCGGCTGGCCGGTCTCGTCGAGGCCGGGCTGCTCAGCGAGGCGATGGCGGTCCAGGTGGCCCGTTCCACCGGCCAGACGACGGCCCGGCTGGCCGAGTGGCAGATCGACTCCTTCCTGGAGGGCCTCACCGAACCGCCCGAGCCGGGCATGACGCGTACCGAGGTCACGTATCCCCTCATCGAGCTGCTGCTGCCCGAACTGGAGGAGTTCCTGATCTACGTCTGGCGGCGCCAGCTCGCCGCCGCGACCGGGCGGGTCGTGCAGGCCGCGGACGACGAGGAGATGGTCGACCGGCGCCTGGCCGTCGGGTTCGCCGACCTCGTCGGCTTCACCCGGCTGACCCGGCGCATGGAGGAGGAGGAACTCGGCGAACTCGTCGAGGCCTTCGAGACCACCGCCGCCGACCTGGTCGCCGCCCACGGCGGCCGGCTCATCAAGACCCTGGGCGACGAGGTGCTGTACGCGGCCGACGACGCGGGGGTGGCCGCCGAGATCGCGCTGCGCCTCATCGAGACGATGGCCAACGACGAGACCATGCCGGAGCTGCGGGTGGGCATCGCGTTCGGCACGGTCACGACGCGCATGGGCGACGTGTTCGGCACGACCGTGAACCTCGCGTCGCGGCTCACGTCGATAGCTCCCAAGGACGCGGTCCTGGTCGACGGGGCGTTCGCGGAGGAGCTGATCCGCACGGGTGACGCGCCCGCCTCCGAGGCCGTGGCCGTCGAGGAGGCCGTCGCCGCGGAGAAGGAGGGCGAGGAGCCGCCGGCGTACCGCTTCGGGCTCCAGCCGATGTGGCAGCGGGCGGTGCGTGGGCTCGGCGTGGTCGAGCCGTGGCTGATGAGCCGCCGCAACTGAGGGCTTCCTGCCTTTACCTCTACCTCTACCTCTGCACCTCTACCTCTGCGGGCTGCCGGGGTCGACGCACAGGCCCACGAACGGTACGCAGATGCCGGCCGGCGGGTTTGGCGAGGCCGGCGATGTGGGGGGCTTGGTGGGGGGTTGCGGGGCCGGTTGTCGGGCTGCGGGGTGCTGGGGCGGCTCGGGTGGTGTGGGTGTGGGGGTGGTGACCCGGCGGGTGGGGGTGCGGGGGGTATAGGTGGCTGCGGGGTCTGCTGACTGTTGCTGTGCCTGCGCCCGTGCTGTCGGGATCGGTGGGGGTGTGCGGGGCGCGCTGGAGGGTGGCGTGGTCGTCGGCGGTTCCGGCGGCGTGTTCTGCCGTGCTGGGGCCTCCGGGGTCTCCGGGGTGGCCGATGCGGTGGGGTCCAGGTCTGTGGCTTCCACGCGTTCGCCGTCGGCCGAGGAGGGGGTGGGGGTCGCCAGGCGCAGCATGCTCAGGGCGCCTGCTGCCAGGGCCAGGCCGGCCAGTGTGAGGAGGGTGCGGTGGGGGCGGGGTTTGCGGTGGCGGCCGCGGGTGGATGGCGCCGTGTCCGTCGCCGTCGCCGGCGTGTCCGTCTTCGTCATGTGGGTCCCTCCCCCGGGTGCGCAGGTTATGCACGGGGTGGGGGGTTCGGGGGCGTGTGGGGGCGGGTCACCCGAATGAGGGGTTCGCCCCCGCCGCCCCTACCCGTTCCCGTCCACGCATGAGGGCTGCGCCCCCTCGCCCCCTTGTCCTCAAACGCCGGACGGGCTGAAAGACATACGCCCGTCCGGCGACACCTCAGCCCCTCCGGCGTTTGAGGAGCGGGGGTTCGGGGGCAGCGCCCCCGAGTACGTGACGGGAACGGGTAGGGGCGGCGGGGGCGAGAAGAGGTCACTCTCCAGGCCACTGCGGGTGGCGTTTCTCGTTGAACGCCGCCACCCCCTCCGCCCGGTCCCCGGAGAACGCCACCGACCGCCACGCCGCGTCCTCGATCTCCAGGCCGGCCCGGAGATCGAGCCCGTGCCCCAGCCGCAACGCCCGCTTGGCGGCCCGCAACCCCACCGGCGAGTTGCCGGCGATACGCGCGGCCAGCGCCAACGCCTCCGTCCGGTCCGACCCCTCGTCGACCAGGACGTCCACCAGCCCCAGCTCCCGCGCCTCCCCGGCCTCCACCCGCCGCGCCGAGAAGATCAGCTCGGCGGCCCGCGCCGCCCCCACCCGGCGCGGCAGCAGCTGCGTACCGCCGCCGCCGGGGATGACGCCGACCGACACCTCGGGCAGGCCCACCACGGCCGTGCCGTCCGCCACGATCAGGTCGCAGGCCAGGGCCAGTTCGAAGCCGCCGCCGAGCGCGTAGCCGTGCACGGCGGCCACGGTGGGCATCGGGAGCTCCAGCACGCCCGTGTAGGCGGCCCGTGCGACCGGCCGCTGGCGGACCAGTTCGGCGTCCGTGAGGGAGTTGCGCTCCTTGAGGTCGGCGCCGACGCAGAACGCCCGCTCGTGGGTCGAGGTCAGCACCACCACGCGTACGTCCCGGTCGGCGGCCAGCGCTTCGCACGCCGCGGCGATCGAGCGGGCCATCCCGGACGACACGGCGTTCATGGCCTTGGGGCGGTCCAGGGAGAGTTCCGCGACGTAGGTGGCGTGGCGCCGCACTGCCACGTACTCCCCGAACCGCCGCGTCGACTCCTGGTCGCCTTGCTGGTCGTGGTGGCGCTGGTCGTCGGCCTGCTCCGGCATGTCGCCCTCCCGGTTAACGTCAGTTAACTTGCGGGGTCGATCATCTCAGCGGGCCGTCCGCGGGGAAACCCCTGTTCGCCGCTTCGACCTCTCATAGTCGTACAAACCTACCTAACCTAGGGTAATGGGTGGTGACGATGTGCGACTGAGGGCCGTGGTGGCGCTGGCGCAGGGCATGGCCGCCGCGCACGCCCCGCGCGAGTCGTGGCGTGCGGCGGCGGACGGGGCCCGCCGGGCGCTGGGCGGGGACTTCGCCGCGCTGTCCGTGTGGGAGCGGCAGCTGGGGCGGCTGCGGGTCCTGGTGAACACGGGGGAGCGGGCCCCGGGCGAGGAGGAGTTCCCGGAGCGGGAGACGTACCCCGTGCATCAGTTCCCCGAGATCACCGAGTTCCTGCATGAGCGCTGGGCGGGCGGCGAGCCCAACGCCTGGGTCGAGACGGCGGACGGTCCGGCCGCGGGGGGCGCCGAATACTGCCATCAGAGGGTCGCCGCGCTGAGGCGGCGCGGGCGCGGCTGCTGTGTCGTCGCGCCGGTCGTGCTGCACGGACGCGCCTGGGGCGAGCTGTATGTCGCCCGGTCCGCCGGGGCGCCCGTCTTCGACGGCGCCGACGCCGACTTCGCGACCGTCCTCGCCTCCGTGGTCGCGGCCGGGATCGCGCAGACCGAACGCCTGGAGGAGGCCCGGCGGCTCGCCTTCACCGACGCGCTCACCGGTCTCGCCAACCGCCGGGCCGTGGACATGCGCCTGGAGGAGGCCATCGAGTGCCATCGCGCGCAGGGCGTCGTCGTGAGCCTTGTGGTGTGCGACCTGAACGGGCTCAAGCGCGTCAACGACACCCGCGGGCACGCCGTCGGCGACCGGCTCCTCGAACGCTTCGGGTCGGTGCTGTCCCTGTGCGGCGCGATGCTCCCCGGCACGCTCGCCGCCCGCCTCGGCGGTGACGAGTTCTGCCTGGTGGCGGTGGGCCCCACCGCCGACGAGGTGGTCCGCGTCGCCGAGGAACTGTGCCGCCGGGCCGGTGAGCTGGAGCTGGGCGAGGGGGTCGCGTGCGGGGTCGCCTCGACCGGCAATCCGCTGGGGCCCGTCCACTCCGCCCGCCGGCTCTTCCGCCTCGCCGACGCGGCCCAGTACCGCGCCAAGGCCGTACGTGCCACGAAGCCCGTCGTCGCCGGCCGTGAGGGCCCCGACGACCCCGTCGTACGCCTCGCCGACGCGCCCCCGCCCCCGGCGGCCGAACGGCGCCGGTTCCGAGGGCGACGGTAGGCCGGTCGCGGTCAGCCACGGGGTCTTGGTGTGACCGAGATGTAAGGGCCCCAACCCGTATCCACTAGTGACATCATCGCATTCACTGCGTACGCTCCTGAATATGGATATGCACTCTGTGGTGGTGGGGACGAGCGGGGTCACCGCGTCCGACGTGCTGGCCGTGGCGCGCGGCGGCGCCCGGGTCGAGCTCTCCGGCGAGGCGGTGGCGGCGCTCGCCGCGGCCCGCGAGATCGTCGAGGCGCTGGCCGCCAAACCCGAGCCCGTGTACGGGGTCTCCACCGGCTTCGGAGCCCTCGCGACCCGGCACATCAGCCCGGAGCTGAGGGCGCAGCTGCAGCGCAACATCGTGCGCTCGCACGCCGCCGGGATGGGGCCGCGCGTCGAACGCGAGGTCGTACGGGCCCTGATGTTCCTGCGGCTGAAGACCGTCTGCTCCGGCCGTACCGGCGTACGGCCGTCCGTCGCGCAGACCATGGCCGACGTCCTCAACGCCGGAATCACCCCGGTCGTCCACGAGTTCGGCTCGCTCGGCTGCTCCGGCGACCTCGCGCCGCTCTCCCACTGCGCCCTGACGCTGATGGGGGAGGGGGACGCCGAGGGGCCGGACGGCGTCGTCCGCCCGGCCGGTGAACTGCTCGCCGAGCACGGCATCGAGCCCGTCGAGCTGCGCGAGAAGGAGGGCCTGGCCCTCCTCAACGGCACCGACGGCATGCTCGGCATGCTGATCATGGCCCTCGCCGACCTGGACAACCTCTACAAGTCCGCCGACATCACGGCCGCCCTCAGCCTGGAGGCGCTGCTCGGGACCGACAAGGTCCTCGCGCCCGAACTGCACGCCATCCGGCCGCACCCCGGCCAGAGCGTCAGCGCCGCCAACATGCTGGCCGTGCTGAAGGGTTCGGAGCTGACGGGGCATCACCAGGACGACGCGCCGCGGGTGCAGGACGCGTACTCCGTGCGCTGCGCCCCGCAGGTGGCCGGTGCCGGGCGCGACACCATGAGCCATGCCCGGCTGGTCGCCGACCGTGAACTGGCCGCGGCCGTCGACAACCCGGTCGTCCTGCCCGACGGGCGCGTCGAGTCGAACGGCAACTTCCACGGCGCCCCGGTCGCGTACGTGCTGGACTTCCTCGCCATCGTCGCGGCCGACCTCGGCTCCATCGCCGAACGCCGTACGGACCGGCTCCTCGACAAGAACCGCTCGCACGGCCTGCCGCCCTTCCTCGCGGACGACGCCGGCGTCGACTCCGGCCTGATGATCGCCCAGTACACACAGGCCGCCCTGGTCAGCGAGATGAAGCGGCTCGCCGTACCGGCCTCCGCGGACTCCATCCCGTCCTCCGCGATGCAGGAGGACCACGTCTCGATGGGCTGGTCGGCCGCCCGCAAGCTCCGTACGGCCGTCGACAACCTGACCCGGATCGTCGCGATCGAGCTGTACGCCGCCACGCGCGCCGTCGAGCTGCGCGCCGGACTCACCCCGGCACCTGCCACGCGGGCCGCCCTCGCGGCCGTCCGGGCCGCCGGGGTGGCGGGCCCCGGGCCGGATCGTTTCCTCGCCCCCGACCTGGCCGCAGCGGACGCCTTCGTGCGCGGCGGCCACCTGGTCGCGGCCGTCGAAACGGTGACGGGCCCGCTGTCCTGACGGGGATCCCGTTCGTCGGGCGGGGCTGTCGTGTCGGTCACGGCGGCCCCGCCGTTTCGTGTGCTAGGGTTCATAGCGAAACGTTTTTGGTACCCATTAACTTGTGCGCCTGAAAGGATTCTCTCTCAGGCGCGTTTTGTTTTTCCGGTCATTTCCGGATGGGAGCCACACCTATCCAAGGAGAAATGACATGGCTACTGGCACCGTGAAGTGGTTCAACAGCGAAAAGGGCTTCGGCTTCATCGAGCAGGACGGCGGCGGCGCCGACGTCTTCGCCCACTACTCCAACATCGCCACCTCTGGCTTCCGTGAGCTGCAGGAGGGCCAGAAGGTCTCCTTCGACGTCACGCAGGGCCAGAAGGGCCCGCAGGCGGAGAACATCGTTCCCGCCTAATTCCGGGACGCGCATCACGCGAGCCGGGGTCCGCACCTTCGGGTGCGGGCCCCGGCTTGTGCTGTCCGTGTGCCCCAGAGCACGGGAAACCGTGAAGGCACGGGAAACCGTGCGGCCCAGGAAGGAATTCCAGATCCAGCATGACTCGATCCGAACGTCCTGAACGACCCACCGGCGGCGGGCGGCCTGCGAATTCCCGGGGTTCCCGCGGCTCTCGTGGCACACGTGGCGGAGCCCCCGCGGCTTCCGCGAACGGCGGCGGCAGAAACGTACGCAAGAAGCCCCTCGCGCAGGCCGCGCCGCCGCGCGAGTTCACCCTGCCGCAGACGATCACGCCCGCACTGCCCTCCGTCGAGTCCTTCGACGCGCTGGACATGCCGGCCGCGCTCGGCAAGACCCTCAGCGCCCAGGGTGTGACCGACCCCTTCCCGATCCAGGGCGCCACCCTGCCCAACTCCCTCGCCGGGCGCGACATCCTCGGCCGGGGCCGCACCGGCTCGGGCAAGACCCTCGCCTTCGGCCTCGCGCTGCTCGCCCGTACGGCAGGCCGCCGCGCCGAGTCCAAGGCGCCGCTCGCGCTCGTCCTGGTGCCCACGCGTGAACTCGCGCAGCAGGTCACCGACGCGCTCACGCCGTACGCCACGGCCGTGAACCTGCGGCTCGCGACCGTCGTCGGCGGGCTCTCCATCGGCAAGCAGTCCGCCCTGCTGCGGCGCGGTGCCGAGGTGCTCGTCGCCACGCCGGGACGCCTGAAGGACCTGATAGACCGGGGTGACTGCACCCTCGCGCGGGTCAGCATCACCGTCCTCGACGAGGCCGACCAGATGGCCGACATGGGCTTCATGCCCCAGGTCACGGCGCTCCTCAACCAGGTCGAGCCGGGCGGGCAGCGCATGCTGTTCTCGGCGACCCTGGACAAGAACATCGACAAGCTCGTCCGGATGTTCCTCACGGACCCCGTCGTGCACTCGGTCGACCCCTCGGCCGGCGCGGTGACGACGATGGAGCACCACGTGCTGCACGTCGCCGACGAGACGGACAAGAAGGCCGTCGCGATGCGGATCGCCGCCCGTGACGGGCGCGTCATCCTCTTCGTCGACACCAAGCGCTCGGCGGACCGCTTCACCAAGCGGCTGCTCGCCAGCGGCGTACGGGCCTCCGCCCTGCACGGCGGACGCTCCCAGCCGCAGCGCAACCGCACGCTCGACCAGTTCAAGACCGGCCTGGTGACCGCTCTGGTCGCCACCAACGTGGCGGCGCGCGGCATCCACGTCGACGACCTCGATCTCGTCGTGAACGTCGACCCGCCGACCGACCACAAGGACTACCTGCACCGCGGCGGCCGTACCGCTCGCGCGGGGGAGTCCGGCAGCGTGGTCACGCTGGTCCTGCCCGAGCAGAAGCGCGACATGACCCAGCTGATGGCCAACGCGGGCATCAGCCCGCACACGGCCCGCATCAAGTCCAGCGACGACGAGCTGGTACGGATCACGGGCGCGCGCGAGCCGTCCGGCGTCCCGGTCGTCATCCCCGTACCGGAGTCCGCGGCCCCCCAGCCTTCGCAGGGGAAGCCCCGGGCGCGACGCGGTGGCGGCGGTGGCGGTGGTGGCCGCGGGGCGGCCGCGGCCGGTACGCGGTCCGCCGGTACGCGGTCCGGCGGCGGGGGCGCGTCCCGTGGGCGCGGAACCGCCGCGGCGCGTACGCGCGGTGGGCAGCAGGGTGGCGGGCGTCGGTCCGCCTGACGCCTGACGTCTGACGGGGTGGGGGATCCGCCGAGCGGCGGCGGCCGGCCGCGGGTTCGGCGTGGCCGGTCGCGAGGATCCCCTCGCGGGGCGCGGCCTCTCCTGGCTCAGTACCCGGTCAGGCGCTCCCTGCGCACCGAGTAGACGACGAACCCGGCCCCGAGGGCCAGGAACAGGGTGCCGCCTGCCACGTACGGGGTCGTGTCGAAGCTTCCCGTGTCGGCCAGGCGGGTCTGGGTCTCCTCTGTGGTCGTGCCGGTTTCCTCCGTGGCGGTCTCCGCGGACGTGTCCGTGGAGGTGTGTGCCGCGGTGCGGACCACCGTCGTGGTCGTTGTCTGCGTTCTGTGCTCCGCCGGCCTGTCGTCCGTCGCGTTGGCGGACGGAACGAACCACAGGGCACCCAGGAGGGTCCCCGCGGCGGTGGCGGTCAGCAACGATCGACGTGCGGACACGGAATATCGATCCCCTTGTGACGCTGGCGAATTGGCCGTGTGGGGCGATGTTAGTGAAAGGTGCGGGTCACGGGAAAGTCACGGTGCCCAAGAGCCGTACGCTCCGGTGTATGAGCACACCTGAGACATCACGTTTTGTGCGGTTGCACGTCGAATTGGTCGTCGAGGTCGACGACGAGAACGCGCTGACCAAGGCGGCACTGAGCCGCATGGCCGAGGACGCCGAGATCCCGTCCGACGAGCGGGCCCACGCCGAGAGCACCGTGACGCACAACACGGCCGAGGCCCTCGCGTACCTCGTCGACCCGTTCGACCTGGTCGCGGACGTGCCCGGGGTCGAACTCGCCCAGGCCTCGTGGAGCAGCGAGCACATCGACTACGACCCCGATTCGCCGGATTGGGACCTGGACGAGGATGATGACGCCTCGGACGAGGAAGAAGCGACCGGCTGACACCGCGTGGGAGATTGATGGCCCCGGGCGGCAACCGCCACCCGGGGTTTCGTCGTCTCACGGGACGCAGTGACCGACACCCGCACCAGGCGTATCCCTGTGGAACGACGTGGCATGCCCCACACCCGTGATGGATGTGGAACGGGACGAACCGGTCGTAGCGTTAATTGGTGTTACGGGGACTCTCGTGGTTCAGGGGATTCGGCAACGATGGAGAAGCGTGTGATGACGGTCAGTAAGCGGCGCAAGGGCCTCACGGTCGCGTCCGCACTGCTCGGCGGGGTGCTGATGCTCTCTGCGTGCAGCGGAGGGGGCAGCGACAACCCCAAGGGCGACGACGAAGGTGACGGCTCCTCGCAGTCGAAGGTCGACGAGGCGGCGGCGAAGAAGACGTCCGAGGCCCAGATCAAGATCACGCCCAAGGACGGGTCCGACAACGCCTCCATCAACAGCGCCGCCGCGGTCACTGTGACCAAGGGCACACTGAGTGAAGTGACCATGAAGACGGCGGCCGGTGCCGCCGTCGAAGGCGAGATATCCGCGGACAAGAAGAGCTGGAAGCCCAGCGGTCAGCTGGAGCGCGCCACCGCCTACAAGATCGCCGCGACGGCCAAGGACTCCAACGGCCGCGCCGCCCACGAGAACGCGTCGTTCACGACGGTCTCCCCGGCCAACAGCTTCATCGGCAACTTCACGCCCGAGGACGGTTCCACCGTCGGCGTCGGCATGCCGGTCTCGATCAACTTCGACAAGGCGATCACGAACAAGGCGGACGTCCAGAAGGGCATCACCGTCTCCTCGACCAGCGGCCAGGAGGTCGTCGGGCACTGGTTCAACGCCAACCGCCTGGACTTCCGCCCCGAGGAGTACTGGAAGGGCAACTCCACCGTCACCCTGAAGCTCAACCTCGACGGTGTCGAAGGTGCCTCCGGTGTCTATGGAGTGCAGCAGAAGACGGTCACCTTCAAGATCGGCCGCAACCAGGTCTCGATCGTCGACGCCAAGACGAAGACGATGAAGGTCACGCAGGACGGCAAGACGATCCGGACCATCCCGATCTCGGCCGGCTCGCCCGAGAACAAGACGTACGAGGGCCAGATGGTGATCTCCGAGAAGTTCAAGGAGACCCGGATGAACGGCGCGACCGTCGGCTTCACGGACGACGACGGCAAGGGCGAGTACGACATCAAGGACGTCCCGCACGCGATGCGTCTGTCGAACTCCGGCACGTTCATCCACGGCAACTACTGGGGCGCCAAGTCCATCTTCGGCAGCGTCAACACCAGCCACGGCTGCGTGGGCCTGTCGGACACCAAGGGCGCCAACGACACGAAGTCCCCGGGCGGCTGGTTCTACAGCAACTCGATCGTCGGTGACGTCGTGGACGTGCGGAACACCGGTGACAAGACCATCGCCCCGGACAACGGCCTCAACGGCTGGAACCTGGACTGGGCGGCCTGGAAGGCCGGTTCGGCCGTCTGACCCCGAACCCACCTCGTCCCGAGGGCGGTTGCTCGTTCACGAGCAGCCGCCCTCGGCGTTTTCACAGCGTTCCGCAGGCCCGCACAGCGCATCGGGGGGCCGTTCTGGGGTTCTGCACAGCCTTCTCATCCTTCTCTTATGCGGGGCTTATCCCTCCATCACGCGGCGTCCCTAGCTTGCGGCCATGTTCTTCACCTATCTGAGGCGCGAACTGCGCCGCCGCAGAAAGGCGGCGCTCGTCGTCGCCTCCGGACTCGCCCTGGGCATCGCCCTGGTCATCGTGGTCAGCTCCGTGTCGTCCGGCATGGAGAAGGCGCAGGGCAAGGTCCTCCAGTCGCTGTACGGGCTGGGTACGGACATGACGGTCACCAAGGCGGCCCAGGCCCAGTCGAGCACGGGCGAGCGCCCGCGCTTCCGGTTCGACGCCCAGGACGGTGACTCCGACGAGGAGCAGAGCAGCGACCGCGTGATGGTGCAGGGCTTCCAGACCCTCGCGTCCAGCACGGTCTCCGAGGTCGGTACGCAGAAGGGCGTCTCGGACGCGGTCGGCGGGCTCAGCCTCCAGGTCATCAAGGTCAGCGGCCAGTTCCAGCGCGGCGAGTTCCGTCAGGACCAGCAGCAGGGCGGTGGCGGTGGCAACCAGCAGGGCGGCGGCCCCGGCGCCCAGCAGTCCCCGCAGGGCCGTGTCGAGGGCGGCGGCGCCGACTTCGACGTCAACAACTACTCGGTGTACGGCACGGACGTCACCAAGCCCGACCTGGGCCCGCTGACCTCCTCGAAGATCACCAGCGGCCGTACGTTCAAGACCTCCGAGACCGACGCGAAGGTCGTCGTCGCCGACACGTCCTACGCCAAGGAGAAGAAACTCGCCCTCGGTGACACCGTCACCGTCAAGAGCGTCAAGTACAAGGTCATAGGCATCGCGACCCCCGACAGCGGGGACGCGGCGGCCAACCTCTACATCCCGCTCAAGCAGGCGCAGACGCTCAGCGACTCCAAGGACAAGGTCACCACGATCTACGTCCAGGCGTCCGACTCGCAGCAGATCGACGCCGTCAAGTCGACGATCCAGAAGAACATCGACGGTACGACGGTGACGACCTCCGCCGACCTCGCGGACACCGTCTCCGGGTCCCTGTCCACCGCGTCCGACCTCGCCTCGAACGTGGGCAAGTGGCTGTCGATCGCGGTGCTCGTGGCCGCGTTCCTGGTCGCGGGACTGCTCACCTCGTCGGCCGTGTCCCGTCGCGTACGGGAGTTCGGCACGCTGAAGGCGCTCGGCTGGAAGTCCGGCCGTGTCACCCGCCAGGTCGTCGGGGAGGCCGTCGTCAACGGGCTCGTCGGCGGTGTCCTCGGGATAGCCCTCGGCCTCGGCGGCGCGTACGCCGTCACCGCGATCAGCCCGACGCTCCAGGCCGAACTCGGCTCCACTGGCGGGGGCATGGGCGGCCCCGGCGGCGGTGGGGGCCCCGGTGGCGGCGGTATGGGCGGCCCGGCCCGCCAGGCGGCCTCCAAGGCCCTCGATGTGACCCTCACGGCCCCGGTGGCGCTCAACACGATCGCGATCGCGGTGGGTCTCGCGGTGGCGGGCGGCCTCATCGCCGGCGCGTTCGGCGGCTGGCGCGCATCCCGCCTACGCCCGGCGGACGCGCTGCGCCGGGTCGAGTAACCCACACCTGTGTGGCACCCCGCGCCCCTCAGGGGTGCGGGGAACTGCGCGACCAGCCACGACCGACCCGCACCCTCCGACACCGCGCCCCCAGCGGAGCGCAACGGCCCAGGAGCCACACGTGTACGAACTAAGAGGCATCACCAAGCAGTACAAGCGGGGCAAGGACACCGTCCACGCCCTCGCAGGCGTCGACCTGACCATCGCGGACGGCGACCGCCTGGTCATCCAGGGCCCCACCGGCGGCGGCAAATCCACCCTCCTCCAGATGCTCGGCGGCCTCGACCGCCCCACCTCCGGAAGCATCGAGCTGGACGGAACAGATCTCGCCAGATTGTCCGAGACCAAACTGACGAACGTGCGCAGCGAGAACATCGGATTCGTTTTCCAGAGCTTCAATCTCATTCCCACCCTCACCGCCCAGGAGAACGTGGAGACCGCTCTCGTACCGCTCAAGGTGAAGGTGAGGGAACGCCGGGAAAGGGCCGCCGCCGCGCTGGAGTCCGTAGGGCTCGCCGAGCGGGCCGGGCATCTGCCCGCCGAGCTGTCCGGGGGCCAGCAGCAGCGTGTCGCGATCGCCCGCGCCCTGGTCAAGCAGCCGAAGGTGCTGCTCGCCGACGAACCGACCGGCAACCTCGACGAGTCGATGCGCGACGAGATCATGGACGTACTCGACACCATGTGGAAGGAGCACGGGCTCACTTTCATCATGGTCACGCACGATTCCGCGCTCGCGAAAAAGGCTCCCAGGGTCGCCACGATCCGGAAGGGGAGGATCACCGTCAGGGAAAACGCCAACTCCTGACCGCGGCCACGCTATTGAGCACCAGTTCACCCCCCGGCATACTGAGTATTCCGGGGGGTTACGCGCGAGCATGCGTACGGGATGTCCCCCGGCCGGATGAACGGGGGTTCATCCCGGACCTGATCTCCAGGGGGAGACTTGCGCAGACAAGTGAAGAGAGCGTGCGCGGCCACGATCGCCACGGCGGCAGCCGTGGCCCTGGCGGCGGGCATGACCAGCCCGGCGTCGGCGGAGGCCGAGCGTACGGCCGCCGACCAGGCCGTACAGACCACGCCCAAGCACCGCGTCACCCTGATCACCGGCGACCGTGTGGTCGTCGACGCCAAGGGCCGTGTCCTCGGCCTGGAGCGGGCCAAGGGCCGCGAGGGGATACCCGTCCAGATACGCAAGGCCGACGGGCACACCCTCGTCGTGCCGGCCGACGCGGCACGGCTGATAGCCGGCGGCAAGCTCGACCAGCGGCTCTTCGACGTCACCGAGCTGAGCACCGCGGCCAACCGCAAGGCCCAGAAGCAGGGCCTCAAGCTGATCGTCGGCTACCGCGGCGCGGCGGCGGCGGCCAAGGCGGACGTCCGCGAGGCCGGTGACACCAAGGTCCGCAGGACCCTCACGTCGCTGAACGCGGACGCGGTGCTGACGCCCAAGGGCGACGCGCCCGACCTGTGGGCCGCGGTCACCGACACGCGGTCCGGCGGCGCGAGCACCGCCTCCGGCATAGCCCACGTGTGGCTCGACGGGGTCCGCAAGGCCAGCCTCGACAAGTCCGTCAAGCAGATCGGCGCCGACAAGGCGTGGGCCGCCGGGTACGACGGCAAGGGCATCAAGGTCGCCGTCCTCGACACCGGTGTCGACGCGGCCCACGACGACCTGAAGAACCAGGTCGTCGCCGCGAAGAACTTCTCCGCCGCCCCCGACGCGACCGACAAGTACGGCCACGGCACGCACGTCGCGTCCATCGTGGCCGGTACGGGCGCCAAGTCGGCCGGCAAGTACAAGGGCGTCGCGCCCGGTGCCAAGCTGCTCAACGGCAAGGTGCTCGACGACAACGGCTACGGCGACGACTCCGGCATCCTCGCCGGCATGGACTGGGCGGCCGAGCAGGGCGCCGACGTCGTGAACCTCAGCCTGGGCGGCGGGGACACCCCCGACATCGACCCGCTGGAGGCGCAGGTCAACAAGCTGTCCAAGGAGAAGGGCATCCTCTTCGCCATCGCCGCGGGCAACGACGGCGACTTCGGCGAGCAGACGATCGGCTCCCCGGGCAGCGCGGAGGCCGCGCTCACCGTGGGCGCCGTCGACGACGCGGACAAACTGGCCTCGTTCTCCAGCCGGGGCCCCGGCCTCGACGGGCAGATCAAGCCCGACGTGACCGCGCCCGGCGTGGACATCACGGCCGCCTCGGCGGCCGGCAGCGTCATCGCCAAGGAGGTCGGCGAGAAGCCGGCCGGCTACGTGTCCATCTCGGGTACGTCGATGGCCACCCCGCATGTCGCGGGCGCCGCGGCGATCCTCAAGCAGCAGCACCCCGACTGGACGTACACCGAGCTCAAGGGCGCGCTGACCGGCTCCGCCAAGGGCGGCAAGTACACGCCGTTCCAGCAGGGTTCGGGCCGGATCCAGGTCGACAAGGCCATCAAGCAGACCGTCGTCGCCGACCCGTCGTCGGTGAGCTTCGGCGTGCAGCAGTGGCCGCACACCGACGACACCCCGGTCACCAAGAAGGTCACGTACCGCAACCTCGGGAAGACCGACGTCACGCTGAACCTCACGGTGGCGGCCACCGACCCGAAGGGGCAGGCCGCTCCGGCCGGCTTCTTCACGCTCGGCGCCAAGACGCTGACCGTCCCGGCGGGCGGCACGGCCTCCGCCGACCTCACGGCCAACTCGAAGCTGGGCGGCACGGTCGACGGCGCGTACTCCGCGTACGTGACGGCGACCGGCGGCGGCCAGAGCGTACGCACGGCTGCGGCGGTGCAGCGCGAGGTGGAGTCGTACGACCTCACGTTCAAGTTCGTCGACCGTGACGGCAACCCGGCGAAGTACTACAACACCAACCTCTCCGGGGTCTCCGGCCTCGCCAAGGAGAAGTGGTACTCGCCGTACGACGCGTCCGGCACCGTCAAGGTGCGGGTGCCCAAGGGCGGTTACATCCTCGACTCGGCGCTCTTCGTCGACCCCGAGGACTTCGCCAAGGGCGCCGACTGGGTGGCCCAGCCCAAGCTGAGCGTCACCAAGAACGCGACGATCACGGTGGACGCGCGGACCGCCAAGCCCGTGGACATCACCGTGCCCGACGCGGCGGCGGAGTCCAAGTTCGCCTCCGCGGACTACACGGTGGACGCCGGCAACAGCAGCTACTCGTTCGGCTGGTGGCTGGACTCGTACACCAACTTCCGTGCCGCGCACGCCGGTCCGCAGATCACGGACGGCACGCTGTACCAGCAGTGGGACGGCCACTGGGCCAAGCCCGCCGAGGAGTACGACACCACCGCGGGCGGCAAGGTCAAGCAGCTCGCCACCGGCTACACCAAGCACTACAAGGCGAGCGAGCTGGCCACGGTGAAGACCGGTCTGGGCGCCTCGGCGAGCGGCAAGAAGGGCGCGATCAACGCCTGGGGTTCGCTGCCCGGCAGCTCCGGCTCCTCCGCGATCGGTATCCAGCAGACGCTGCCCGGCACGCGGACGGTGCACCTGTCCACGGCGGGCGGGGTCAAGTGGAACCTCGACTTCGAGCAGCACGGCGGAGTCGACGAGTGGGGCTTCCCGCTCGTCGAGGCCTTCTACACGCTCGGCACCCCGCAGACCCTGAAGGCGGGCAAGAGCTACGAGAAGACCTTCAACACGGCGGTCTTCGGCCCGCGCCTGACCTCCTCCTTCGGTCTCTACCGCGAGGGCAACGGCATCTACGGCTACCTGCCGCTGTTCGCCGACGGCAAGACCCACGCCGGCTCCTCGCTGTACTCGTCGGTCACCACGACCCTCTACCGCAACGGCGCCAAGGTCGGCTCGAACAGCGACCCGCTGGTCGGGGACGGCATCTTCAAGGTCCCGGCCGGTGACGCCGCGTACAAGCTGACGACCTCGGTCAAGCGCACCGTCAAGGTCGCCGCGGCCTCCACCCGCGTCGACGCCAGCTGGACCTTCCGCTCCAAGAAGGCCGACCTGGCCAAGCTGCCCGCGTCCTCGATCCGCTTCGACGCGGCCGTCGGCCTGGACAGCAGGGCTCCGGCGGGCAAGAAGGTCTCCGTCCCGGTGACCGTCCAGGGCTCGGCGGCGGGCTCGAACCTGAAGTCCCTGTCGGTCTACGTGTCGTACGACTACGGCCAGACCTGGAAGAAGGTCACCGTCAAGAGCGGCAAGATCGCGATCACGAACCCGGCCAAGGGCAAGGGGATCTCGTTCCACGCCAAGATCGCCGACAAGAAGGGCAACAAGTCGACGATCTCGATCTACAACGCGTACTACGGGAAGTGAGCGGTCGCACGTGAGCCGTAGGGTTCGCTGAACGCCGAAATACACGAACGGTCCGTCGGAGAGAGCTGCCGGCGGGCCGTTCGGGTATGCGGGGGGTATGACCGCGCACACCGTTGAATACATCCGGTACCTCATCCCCGAGGAGCAGTCGGCGCTGTTCCTCGCCGCCTACTCCCGCGCCGCAGCCCACCTCGCGGCGGCTCCGCAGTGCGTCGACTACGAGCTGGCCCGCAGCGAGGAGGACTTCCAGCACTACGTGCTCCGGATCACCTGGACGTCCACCGAGGACGCCGTCGAGGGCTTCCGCGAGTCCGAGCTGTTCACCGACTTCGTCGCCGAGATCGGCTCCTTCACGCCCTTCGTCGAGGAGACCCGCCACTACAAGCCGACGACCGTACGGGGCACGGGGGCGGCCGTACCCACGCTGTACGCCTGGGCCGGGGGCGCCGAGGCCTTCACCCGCCTCACCGAGGTCTTCTACGACAAGGTCCTCAAGGACGACGTCCTGGCCCCCGTGTTCGAGGGGCTCGCCGCCGAGCACGCTGAGCATGTGGCGTCCTGGTTCGGCGAGGTCTTCGGGGGGCCGCCCGTGTGCTCCGAGACACAGGGCGGGCACGGGCACATGGTCGCCAAGCACCTCGGGAAGGGCATCACCGAGACGCAGCGGCGGCGGTGGGTCAATCTGGTGCAGGATGCGGCGGACGAGGCGGGGCTGCCTACGGATGCGGAGTTCCGGTCTGCGTTCGTGGCGTACGCGGAGTGGGGGACGCGGCTTGCCGTGTACTTCTCCGGGCCGGACGCGGTGGCTCCTGCGGAGCAGGCGGTCCCGCGCTGGACGTGGGGCTCGGCTCCGCCGTACCAGGTGCCGTCCTCGTCCTCGTCCTCGTCCTCGTCCTCAGACGCCGGACGGGCTTAGGGGGAGTCGCTTTCGGCTGCGGGCGGTGGGTGCTGGCCGCGTAGTTCCCCGCGCCCCTGAAAAGCGGGGCTGCGCCCCGGCTTTGTCCGGGGGTTCGGTTGCGGGGGCGCGTCCGGTCGGGCGGTGGGTGCGCAGTTCCCCGCGCCCCTGAAAACGGGGCTTCGCCCCAGTTTTCGGGCCGGCCGCCGCCGGATCTTGCAGCCTCGCCGTCGGGTATCTCAGCCCCTCCGGCGTTTGAGGAGTGGGGGTTCGGGGGCGGAGTCCCTGAGTGATGTGACGGGAACGGGTAGGGGCGGCGGGGGCGAAACTAGGGTCTCGGGGCTGAGGTACCCGCCTGGATCGCGTCCGTGCCCCAGCTGGCCAGCAGGCGCAGGGCCTCCGCCGAGGGGGAGCCCGGCTCCGCGTGGTACGTGATCATCGAGAGTTCCTCGTCGTCCACGAGCTTGAACGTCTCGAACGACAGCGTCAGCTCACCCACCAGCGGGTGATGCAGCCGCTTCACCCCGTGACTCTTCTCCTTGACGTCATGCGTCGCCCACAACCGCCGGAACTCCTCGCTCTTCACGGACAGCTCCCCCACCAGCGCCGACAGCCGCGGATCGTCCGGATGGCAGCCCGCGTCCATCCGCAGGAAACTCACCATGTCGGACGCCTTCTGCTCCCACTCCACGAACAGCTCGCGGTACTCGGGCCGCAGAAACACCATCCGCGCCCAGTTCCGCTCCTGCGCCGGCATCCGGGACCAGTCCCCGAAGACCGCCGCGGACATCCGGTTCCACACGAGGATGTCCGAGCGCCGCCCCACGACGTACGCGGGCACGCTGTCGAACGTGTCGATCAGCTGCCGCATCGCCACCCGCACCTGCTGCGGCCGGGCCGACACCTTCTTCTTGTGCTGCTTGGGCTTCGCCAGATGCGTCAGATGCGCGTGCTCCGCGCCGCTCAGCCGCAGCGCGCGGGCGATCGCGTCGAGCACCTCCGCCGACACGTTCCGTCCGTTGCCCTGCTCAAGGCGGGTGTAGTACGCCACGGACACCCCGGCCAGCTGCGCCAGCTCCTCGCGGCGCAGCCCCGGTACCCGGCGGTGCCGCCCGAAGTCCGGCAGCCCCACGTCCTCCGGCTTCAGCCGGGCCCGGCGGGTGCGCAGGAACTCGCTGAGTTCGGCACGCCGGTCCAGCCGCCGTCCCGGTTCCTGTCCGCTCCGGCCGGTGGGCTCCTGAGAGGGCTGTTCGTCCATACGTCCAGTATTCACGGCGCTACACGGTCGTACGCATATGAACATACCCCCGCCAGTAGTAGGACCGGTGGACGTACGAAACACCGTGGTCTGGGTGAAGGTCGGCATACGGAGCAGGCTGGACGCCGTACCCGGCCGGAAGGCAGGCCGGGCGCAGATCCCCTCCTTAGGAGAACCCTCCGCATGACCACTGTCGCCGCATACGCCGCACCCGCCGCCAAGGCTCCGCTGGAGCGCACCACCATTGAGCGTCGCCCGGTCGGCGAGCAGGACGTCCTGATCGAGATCAAGTTCGCCGGTATCTGTCACTCCGACATCCACCAGGCCCGTGAGGGCTGGGGCGAGGCCATCTTCCCGATGGTCCCCGGCCACGAGATCGCCGGCATCGTCACCGAGGTCGGCTCCGGTGTCACCAAGTTCGCCGTCGGCGACCGCGTGGGCGTCGGCTGCATGGTCGACTCCTGCCGCGAGTGCGAGAACTGCAAGGCGGGCCTCGAGCAGTACTGCACCCAGGGCAACATCGGCACGTACAACGCCGTCGACAAGAGCGGCGAGGTCACCTACGGCGGCTACTCGACCCACATCGTGGTCGACGAGGCCTTCACCGTCGGTATCCCCGAGGGCCTGGCCCTCGACGAGGCCGCGCCGCTGCTGTGCGCCGGCATCACCACGTACTCCCCGCTCAAGCACTGGAACGCCGGTCCCGGCAAGAAGGTCGCGATCCTCGGCATGGGCGGTCTCGGACACATGGGTGTCAAGATCGCGCACGCGCTCGGTGCGGAGGTGACCGTGCTCTCGCAGTCGCTCCGCAAGAAGGACGACGGGCTGAAGCTGGGCGCCGACCACTACTACGCGACCAGTGACCCGAAGACCTTCGAGGAACTGCGCGGCTCGTTCGACCTGATCCTCTCGACCGTTTCCGCTCCGCTGGACCTGGACAAGTTCCTGTCCCTGCTGCGGTCGGACGGCGCGTTCGTGAACGTGGGCGCGCCCGAGGAGCCCGTTTCCCTGAACCTGTTCTCCGTGATCGGCGGGCGCAAGACCCTCGCCGGCTCGGGTATCGGTGGCATCCAGGAGACCCAGGAGATGCTGGACTTCTGTGCCGAGCACGGGTTCGGGGCGGAGATCGAACTGATCAGCGCCGCTGAGATCAACGAGGCGTACGAGCGGGTGCTGGCCAGTGATGTGCGGTACCGCTTCGTGATCGACGCCGCGACGATCTAGCCGAGAGGCCTCAGCGAGCCCCCACCGGATATCCGGTGGGGGCATCGGTGTGCCGGTTGCGGGGGGTGCCGCGTCGGCGGGTGGGCGCCTAGCGTGTGCAGGGACAGGGAAGGTGCCGCTGACGAGCCGAGGAGGTCCGCACGATGACCGTCGAGCTGAACCACACGATCGTCGCCGCCCATGACAAGAAGACGTCGGCCCGCTTCCTCGCCGACATCCTGGGCCTGGAGGTGGGCCCCGCGTACGGCCCCTTCATCCCGGTGCAGATCCCGAACGGGGTGACCCTCGACTACATGGACGCCATCGGGTCCATCCCGCCCCAGCACTACGCGTTCCTGGTCTCGGAGGACGACTTCGACACGATCTTCGCCCGCGTCCAGGACGCCGGCCTCACCTACTGGGCGGACCCGTACCACCGCCGCGTCAGCGAGATCAACACCAACGACGGCGGTCGCGGCACGTACTTCGAGGACCCGAACGGCCACAGTCTGGAGATCCTCACCCGGCCCTACGGAAGCGGGACGCGCGGGTAGGCGAGGCCGTCGGCACGCCTACTATGTGCTTTTCGGCTGCCATTGTCCTGGGGAGGGCCTGCAGCGCATGTCTCGTCGCTCTACTGGTTTGGTCGGCGTGTGGGCCGAAGTGCAACGGCAGCAGCAGCGCCAGCTGGAAGCCGAAGCCAGGCAGCGGAGGCGAGCGGAGCAGCAGACCCTCGCCTACCAGCGGCGGGCGGCCCAGAGCCACCGCCAGTACCGACAGGCCGAGGCCCAACGCCGTACGGACGAACTGGACGCACAGGTCGCGTCCTTGCAGGGCCTCCTCGCCGCGGGCTGCCGAACCCCCGCCTTCAGGGCGTCCTCGCTCCTGCGGCCCGAGGAGGTCCAGCCCTTCGCCCCGGGGCCGTTGGCCCAGCCGGTGCGCATGCCGGACGCCGCCCAGTACCAGGTGCAGAGCGGCTGGACCGCGAACCGCCGGGCCCAGGCGCAGACCGAGGCCCGGGCGCGCTTCGAGCACGACTGGCACGCCGCCCAGGCCGCGGAGGCGCACCGGCAGCAGCAACTGGCCGCCTACCAGCGGCAGTACCAGCAGTGGGCCGACGCCCAGCTGGCCGAGGTGCGCCGCCACAACGCGGGCGTCGCCGAGGTGACCGAGGGCGTGCGGCGCCTGGACCCCGACGCGGTGATCGAGTACTTCTCCGCCGCTCTCTACGCCTCGCAGGCGTGGCCGCAGGACCTGCCCCGCCAAGTCGCGGCAGCGTACGACCCGGCGGCCCGTGAACTCGTGCTGGACTGGGAGCTGCCCGGCTTCGGCATCGTCCCCGAGGTCAAGTCCGTCCGGTACGTGGCCGGGACCGACCAGGACAAGGAGACCGCACGGCCCGTGAGCCAGCGGCGGGCGCTGTACCGGGACGTCCTCGCGCAGTGCATGCTGCTCGTCCTGCACGAACTCTTCGCCGCGGACGAGCTGGGCGCCCTCGAATCGGTGACGCTGAACGGGTTCGTGGACGGACACGACCCGACGACGGGCCGGCCGGGCCAGATCTTCCTCGCGACCGTCATGGCCTCCCGCTCGTCGTTCCGCGATCTGCACCTGGCACAGGTGGAGGCGGGCAGTTGCCTGTCCGACGCGCTGCGAGGGCAGCTCTCGGCCCGGCCGGACCAGCTCGTACCGGTACGGACCGGCCGGCGCCCGCAGGACGTCGGGAACCGGGTCGTCGCCCACGGCGGCGACGAGGAACCCGACCTGTACACCATGGATCCGATCGCCTTCGAGAACCTCGTCGCCGAACTCTTCCGGGCCATGGGGATGCAGGCGGTGACGACCCAGCGCTCCGGCGACGGCGGCGTCGACGTGGACGCGCTCGACCCGGCACCGATCCGGGGCGGCAAGATCGTCGTACAGGTCAAGCGGTACCGCAACACCGTTCCGCCCACCGCCGTACGCGACCTGTACGGGACCGTGCAGGACGCCGGGGCCAACAAGGGCGTCCTGGTGACGACTTCGCGCTTCGGGCCCGGCTCGCACACCTTCGCCAACGGCAAACCGCTGGAACTCGTCTCGGGCCCCCAGCTCGTCGATCTGCTGCACCGGCACGGGCTGCGGGGGCGGTTGGGTGAGGGTGAGGGGGAGGGAGACCGGGCGGACGGTGGCGCGCGGTCCGCAAGGGGTGCGAGGACCGCGGGGGCTGCGGGGTCCGCACGGGCAGGGGGGCCCGCGGGGTCGGTGGCGCCGGAGAGCGGCAGCCGGCTGCCCGACGACTACAACGTGCTGGGCATGTCGTGGACCGGAAACGTCGCCCTCGACGTGTGCGCGCTCGTCTGCGCCGGCAACCGCGTCCTCAGCGACGATCACTTCGTCTTCTACAACAACCCGCGCACCCCCGACGGTTCGGTGCGCACCCTGCCCGCCAGCGGGCCCGACAAGGCCGCGCTCTGCGTGTCCTTCGACGGGCTGCCGGAGGGGGCGGACCGGTTCGTCCTCGTGGCCGCGATCGACCCGGAGGTCAACCCGGACGCCGACCTGTCCGGGTTCACCGACGCCCGGATCCGGCTGCTCGACCCGGAGATGTCCGAACTGGGGCAGCTGGAGGTCTCCGACGGGCGGGCGCGCGAGACCGCGCTGGTGCTCGGCTCCTTCCGCCGACGGGCGGGCGGCGACTGGGACTTCGTCCTCGGCGGCAAGGGCTACACCGGCGGCCTGATGGAACTCGTCCAGGACCACGGCATAGAGGTGGAGTAGCCCCCCGTTACCGCGCCCGGGCCCGGACCTGGTGGCTCTGCTGGACCGCCCGGGCCTCCTGGGCCTCCTGCGCTTCGAGGAGTTCGTCGCCGTGCTCGGTCACCCAGCGGCCGAGCGCCGCCATGGGGCCCTCGACCAGGCTGCGCCCGAGCGGGGTCAGGGCGTACTCGACGCGCGGCGGCGCCTCGGCCCGGGCCTCGCGGTCCACCAGGCCGTTGGCGAGCAGGCGGCGCACCGCGTCGGTCAGCACCTTGTCGCTGATGCCGCCGATCGCGGCCCGCAGATCGCGCCGCCGGCGCGGTCCCGCGCGAAGAGCCGCCAGTACGACGGGATCCCAGGTGTGGGCGAACAGCTCGGCGGCGGCCCGCAGCCGGCAGTCGGCGACCAGCTCGTAGCAGTGCGCGTCGTCGTCAGTCATCTCACCGCCATCATCGCGCGTCATCACGCACCGATCGGTGCGTGACGCGTTCCTTAGCGTGGTTGCTCGACCGACCACGGCTGATTGCGGTTTCGAGAGGCGGCGACGATGCGTATCGGGATTCTGGGAACGGGAACACTGGCGGCGGCCCTGGGTGAGGGCTGGATCCGCGCGGGCCACGAGGTCCGGATCGGCGGACGGTCGCGGGACAGGGCGGCGAAGCTCGCCGAGCGGCTGGGGCGGGGCGCGTACGCCGTCCCGCCACGGGAGGCGGTCGCGGGCCGCGACGCGGTGCTGCTCGCCGTGTCGTGGGACGGCGTCGGGGAGATGCTGGGACTGGCGGGCGCGGCCGACGGTGCCCTCGCGGGCACGCCGCTGATCGACCCCACGAACGCCGTCGCGCACGGTGTCGGCGATCTGCTCACCGAGCGCGGCGAGTCGATGGCGCTGCGGATCGCCGGGCTCGCACCGGGCGCGCACGTGGTGAAGGCGTTCCACCTCTTCCCCGCCGGGCTGTGGACGGGTCCCGCCGACGACGGCCGGCCCCGGGCGACCGTGGTGATGTGCGGTGACGATCCCGCGGCCCTGCGGATCGTCGGCGAACTGGTGCGTGACGTCGGCGGAGCGCCGGCGACGCTGGGGTCCCTGGACCGGGTCCGCCAGCTGGAGGAGATCGCGGGCTTCGTCATCGGTCTCGCGTTCGCGGGCGTCGACCCCAACTCGGCGATTCCCAGGGTCTCTTGAGGGGCGACGGCGGTCTCTTGAGGGGGGACGGCGGCCTCTTGCGGAGTCGAGGGCGGTCGCTTGCGGAGGTGAGGGCGGTCTCTTGCGGAGGTGGCGGGGCATGCGGGGTGTCCCCGGGACTGTCCTCGCGTGACCGGCCGTATGCCCCCCGGGCCCTCGCCAGGCGGAACCGGCCGGTGATACTCCTCGTCCCGGCGATGGTTCCCGCACGGCGGAACGGTGTCCGCGTCCGTGCCCGTGACCTCGTCCTGTGACCTCCCCCCCCCGTTACCTCGCTCGGAATCGTTCTGGAGACCCATCCCATGAAGTTCGCCAAGCGTCTTGCCCTTACCGCCGCGGCACTCGCCGCCGTGACCGCCGGCACGCTCTCCGGCGCGTCGGCCGACCAGGCCGCCGCCGTCTCGCAGCCCGTACGGGGCGGCGTCGACGTTCCCGACGCGCTGAAGGTCCCGGACGGCAACCGGCTCACCGGTGTCTTCGCCGCCACAGGCGTCCAGACGTACACCTGCACCGACGGTGCCTGGAAGCTGCTGGAGCCCGCCGCCACCCTCTCCGTGAAGGGCGACCGCCACCACCGCCCGGTCGCCCTCCACTCCCGCGGACCCGTCTGGGTGTCCACGGTGGACGGCAGCGCCGTGAACGCCGCCGCCGTCGCCACCTCGCCCAGGACCGGCACGATCCCCGAGCTGCTGCTCAAGTCCACCGCCACCCGGGGCGCCGGCGTCTTCGCCGACGTCTCCTACATCCAGCGCCTCGCCACCGAAGGCGGAGTGGCCCCCACCACCGCCTGCACCGGCACCGACCAGGTAAGCGTCCCCTACTCCGCCGTCTACACCTTCTACAAGCCCACCGCGTGAAAGCCCGTCGTGTGACGCGCTGACACCTGCAGAGCAGCAGAGCAGCAGAGCACCGCGGCAGAACAAGGGCAGGGGTCTCTCGGACGGCATCGAGGGGCCCCTGCCCCGCGTTGACCTCCCGCACAGGAGGGCTGAGGGCGCTCGTCGGCCGCGGGGCCGGTCGGACCGACGCGCGCGGAACCGACGGGCACGGAATCGCCCGGAACCCTCGTGCGTTGAGGGGGTGTGGGCATGGATGCCGGTGGTGAGCGAGCCGAGCGGCCCGAGTGACCGAGCTGACTGAAATTTGGAGGGGCCGCAATGGCTGCGCAGACACAGAGGGCCGTGCTGGCGGGCGGATGCTTCTGGGGGATGGAGGACCTGATCCGCCGACTCCCCGGCGTGACGGCGACCCGGGTCGGATACACCGGGGGCGACGTGCCGAACGCGACGTACCGCAACCACGGCACGCACGCGGAGGCCATCGAGATCCTCTTCGACCCCGCAGCGACCGATTTCCGTACGATCCTGGAGTTCTTCTTCCAGATCCACGACCCGAGCACCAAGAACCGCCAGGGCAACGACCTCGGCCTCAGCTACCGCTCGGCGATCTACTACGTGGACGACGAGCAGAAGCGGATCGCCGAGGACACGATCGCGGACGTGAACGCCTCCGGGCTGTGGCCGGGCGAGGTCGTCACCGAGGTGGAGCCGGTCGGCCCGTTCTGGGAGGCCGAGCCCGAGCACCAGGACTACCTGCTGCGTTACCCGGACGGCTACACCTGCCACTTCCCGCGCCCGGGATGGCGGCTGCCCGCCCGCGCGGAGAGCTGACCCTCAGTCGCGGTCGGCGGCCCGCCGGTCACACCACCTGTGGCCGACGGGCCTCCTCGCGACCGCGCAGGTCCCCGTGGAGACGGGCGAACACCGCGCACACCAGCGGCATGACCGCGGGGGGCAGCAGGAGAAGGGCGACGACCGAGGGCAGGACCATCACCAGCACGCCGGTGATCCACACGTTGTCGTCGCTGAGCCACAGCATGCCGAGTCCGGCGAAGTGGACGAGGGGCGCCGCCGCGTACAGGGCCAGCCGGAAGACGAGTACGGCGGCGGCCGTGACCAGCGTGCCCAGACCGAGGGTGCGCAGGCGCGCGCGGCGGGTCAGTACCCAGGAGCGGGACAGCGCCGCGAACGGGGACCGGCGCTCCAGCACCGTCTCGGCGGTGGCCGTGGCGAGGCGGAAGTACAGCAGGAGGCCCAGGCATCCCACGGCGATCGGGAGCACCCAGCCCACGAGCGTGTACTGCGGGCTCGCGGTCCCGTGCAGGGGTGTGGGCTCGACACCGGGTACTTCGCCGCCTTCGACGAGGGCCCACAGCACCAGCCCGGCCATCCCCACGGCGCCGACGGCCAGCCCGGTCAGCGCGTTGACCGCGACGGCGGCGCGCAGGCGCGGGCGGATGTGCCGCCACAGGTCGCCGACGGTCAGCGCCCCGCCATCACGCCCGGCACGGGAGTCGCCGACGGCGTACGCGGCGTGCAGCACGGACACGACGAGGAGCGCCAGGACGAGGATCGGCGGCAGCATCATGAGGCCGACCTTCACCAGCTCGGGCCGGGCGTTCTCGGCGTAGGCCGAGTAGGAGTCCTCGTTGGCGATGTTGGCGTCCGCGTAGTCCCGGACACCCTCGAAGGTGTCCCAGGCCGCCGCGAACCCGCAGGCCAGGATCGCGAGACCGAGCAAGGCCGTCACGGCGGACACGCGAAGGGTGAAACCGTACAGCGCCCGTCGATGCCGGCCACCGACACCGAACGCGTCCCCCATACCACCGCCGGCCTGCTGATCCCCGTCGTACCCCATGAACCGACCGACCTCCGTACGCGACAAAGACGACGGCACCCAAGACGCCGAACGAACACACGGGGTTCCCGAGCACCCTTGAAGAGCATGACCTTGGTGGCCTCCGGTGCCGCGTTGGGCTGTCCTGCCCGGTTACGGGCTCGGTTCGGACGGCAGTTCCGGTGCGGCGGAGTAGGGGTAGGGGCGCTCCTGGGGCAGCAGCCGGGTCGCCGCGTCGAGGTCTCCGCCGCTGACGAGCGCGTGGATCTTCCGGGCGAGCGGAGTCACGTCACGGATGGCGACCGTCCACTCGTCGGCGTAGCGGCGTACGGCCTCCCCGGAGAGACCGAGCTGCAAGGAGCGGTACGGCAAGGGGTTCAGCCGTAGATCCCGTTCGGGGTCCCACTGGATACGCGCGGGCGCCCGCTTGAGTTGACGCTGCCAGGTGACGCGATCGGGGTGCACCCCGCGTACATAGCTCGACAGACACGCGTGGCGCAGCGCCCACTCGAACCCGTCGCGGGTGACCTCGACGGCGAGAACGGTCTCCTGCCCCGCCTTCGTACCCCAACCGCACCGGTACATCATCCACAGGAAGGACGGCTTGATCCACGTCATGCGGTCGCGCTTCCAGGCAGCGGGAAAGCGGCCGTCGCGGACCGCGGGCAAGCCGATGCCGGGGGCGTACGCCTGGTAGACGGTGATCGTGGACTCGGTGTGGACCGCACGGATCCGGCGGTGCGGTTCTTCCATGCCGTACAGAGTGGGCTCGACGGACTCGGGACTGCTACTGATTTTCGCCCGTCGGGCCGGGACGTCCCCCGGTTCGTCCCGGCGGGTCACCCCAGCCTGCCCCCCCCGCGCGTCACGAGGCATCGGCGGGGCGTCCCGGAGGACCGGCCCCCCGGCCGCCAGGCCCCGCACCCTCCCGCGTCCCGCGCCGCGCGTCCCGTGCCGTGCTTCGCGCTCAGTGCGGCAGCGAAGCCGGGCTTCCGCCGTTCGCCTCGTAGCCCGCCACCGACAGTGCTCGGTACACCGCGTAGTCCGCCGCCGGGTCCGGGGTCAGGGTCCACGGCAGGGCGCCCACGTGGCCGTCGACGTGTACCAGCTGGTTCATCGACTCCGACCAGCGTTCGCCGCGTACCAGGAAGAAGACCAGCAGGTGGCGGACGTGGGCGAGCATCGGGTCGTCCGGGCGGGCCGCGTGGACCGCGAAGAGCGCGCCGTGGACCGCCTTGGTCACGACCTCGCTCTGGTAGAAGCCGCTGACGAGGTTCACCTCGGGAAGGTGCTCGAAGACCGCGAAGAGCGGCATGGCGGCGAGCAGGGAACCCCGGGGAGCGCGCGCCGCGGCCGCCTCCGCGAACGAGTACGCCGTCTCCCGCGAGCCGTGCCACTTCTCGCACCAGTAGTGCAGCGCCGCCAGATGCGCCCCCATGTGCGCGGGAGCCCGGTCCAGGATCTTCAGCCAGAGCTTCTCGAACTCCGGCTGCGAGTAGGCGAGCCCGCGGGCCACGGACAGCTCGATGATGTACGGGATCGGGTCGCCCGGAGCCAGCAGCGCCGCGTCACCGCAGGCCGCCCGCGCCTCCTCCATGATGATCCGGAACTCGTCCGTCCCCGGCGTCGACGTACGCCACGCCTGCTGCACCAGGAACTCCGCGTGCACGGCCGCGCCGCCCGCGTCCTTGGGCTGCTCGGTCCGCCACACCCGCAGCCACTGCCCGCCCGGGGTGTCGCTCACCCCGCCGGGGCGCTGCTGCAGTTCCAGCGACGCGGCCCCCGCGAAGGCCTGGACGCGCTGCCAGCGCCGCTCGCCCTCCGCCTCCGTACCCGCGAGGAGCTGTGACGCGGCGCGGTAGTCCTGACTGCGCTGCACCAGGTCGAGGACCTCCAGCAGGTCCTGGTCGGGGCCGGGCATGCGGATGTCCAGCTCCTCCTGCCGCAGGAAGCCGTAGTTCGCCGGGTCGGCGGCGTCCGGGTCGCCGGGGGCGACCTGCTGGATACCACCGGCACGCCTACGCATCATGATCGGCCCGACGGCGAACCCGATCATGAGCAGCGCCATCAGGACCCAGAGAATTTCCATGCCACAAGCGAACCAGACGGGTCCGACAATTGGCCAACCAGGTCGCCGACTCCTGTGGAAAACCTCCGCGAAGGGCCGGAGGAACCAGTTCCACGGCAGCCCCGGACAACGGCCTCCGGCCAGGAGGCGGACGTCCGCCGTCACGATGCCCGCGAGCGCACTACGCTCGGTGCCCATGAGCGACAGGCACATCAGTCAGCACTTCGAAACCGTTGCGATCCACGCGGGCAACACCGCCGATCCCCTCACCGGCGCGGTCGTCCCGCCGATCTACCAGGTCTCGACCTACAAGCAGGACGGCGTCGGCGGACTGCGCGGCGGCTACGAGTACAGCCGCAGCGCCAACCCGACCAGGACCGCCCTGGAGGAGAACCTCGCGGCCCTGGAGGGCGGCCGCCGCGGGCTCGCGTTCGCGTCCGGACTGGCGGCCGAGGACTGCCTGCTGCGTACGCTGCTCAGTCCCGGCGACCACGTGGTCATCCCCAATGACGCGTACGGCGGTACGTTCCGTCTCTTCGCGAAGGTCGTCTCGCGGTGGGGGGTGGAGTGGTCGGTCGCCGACACCAGCGACCCCGCGGCCGTACGGGCCGCCATCACCCCGAAGACCAAGATCGTCTGGGTGGAGACCCCCTCGAACCCGCTCCTCGGCATCACCGACATCGCCGCGCTCTCCCACGTCGCGCGCGAGGCGGGCGCCAGGCTGGTCGTCGACAACACCTTCGCCAGCCCCTACCTCCAGCAGCCGCTCTCGCTCGGCGCGGACGTCGTCGTGCACTCGCTGACCAAGTACATGGGCGGCCACTCCGACGTCGTCGGCGGCGCGCTGGTGGTCGCCGACCAGGCGCTCGGCGAGGAGCTGGCCTACCACCAGAACGCGATGGGCGCGGTGGCCGGCCCCATGGACGCCTGGCTGGTGCTGCGCGGCATCAAGACGCTCGCCGTCCGGATGGACCGGCACAGCGAGAACGCCACCAAGGTCGCCGAGATGCTCACCCGGCACGCGCGCGTGACGCGCGTTCTGTACCCCGGCCTCCCCGAGCACCCCGGCCACGAGACCGCCGCCAAGCAGATGAAGTCGTTCGGCGGCATGGTCTCCTTCCAGGTCGAGGGCGGCGAGGAGGCGGCCGTCGAGGTCTGCAACCGCGCCAAGGTCTTCACCCTGGGCGAGTCCCTGGGCGGCGTCGAGTCCCTGATCGAGCACCCGGGACGGATGACGCACGCGTCCGTGGCCGGGTCCCTCCTGGAGGTCCCCGCCGACCTCGTACGCCTCTCCGTAGGCATCGAGAACATCGACGACCTCCTTGAGGACCTCAAGCAGGCCCTGGGATAACCCCCTGGCCTCACCAGCCGGTCAGCGGTGGAGTCGTCTCCGACGGCGGCTCCACCCACGGCTGGGCCACCGACAGCCACACCACGAAGGCCACGACCGCCGCGAGCAGCACCAGCCACATCAGCCGCCGCGCGACCGTCCGGCGGCGCAGCATGCGCCCGCCCCTGCGGACGGCCTCCGCGTACAGATCCGGCGGTACGGACGGCTGTGGTTCCTCCAGGATGCGCCGGACCTCTGCCTCCCTGCGGTTGACCGGGCTCATGAAGGCACCACTTTCGCGATCGGCGGGGCGGCCTCCCGGGGCGGATGCAGCAACGTGGCCATGGCGCGGGCACAGATCGCCCGTACGCGTTCCGTGGGCAGCCCCAGCAGCGCGGCGGCCTGCTCCTCGGCGACGCCCTCGTACATCCGCAGCACGAGGATCAGCCGCTCCTGAGGGGTGAGGTGGCGCAGGGTGCTGTCGGGGCGGCCCCGGGGACGCGGCCGGCCGAGGCCGCCGTACTGGTGCCAGGCCCCGCGCGCGAAGCGCACCGCCAGATACTGCCGGGTCCGGTCGTACGGGTCCTCGCCGTGCAGGCGGTCCCAGAGGGCGTACGTGTGGGCGAGGGCCGCGGTGAGCAGGCGCCGCGCGCGCGGGTTGTCGTCCGGGGGCTCCGCGGTGAGCAGTGTGGCGGCATGCATCAACCGCCCTGCCGCACCCGCGACGAACGCCTCGAACTCCCGGGCACGGCGGGCGTTCCGGGACGCCTGCCGCTCTCGCACCGCGCCTCCCCGTGGGAAACCGGGCCCTGGAGCCGTACGCCGGGGACGGCCGCGTACGTCGGGACCCGACTTCATATGAGGCCAGGCGCGGCCCCCTGGTCAAGAGGGCGGCACGAGACGGTGCGAGACAGCACGCCCGGATCGGCGTCGTGGCTCGACACGGCCCGGTGCGGCGCGGCCCGGCGCGCCGAGTGGGGCGGCGGGGGCGTGCGGGCGGTCAGGAGGTCGCCGGGGTCTCTGACGGCGACGCGGCCATGCGGGTGGAGAGCGCGACATTGAAGCGGGTGAGGAGCGTGCAGAAGGCCTCGCGCTCCTCGGACGACCACTCCTGGGTCAGTTCCGCCATCAACTGGCGCCTGGAGGAACGCACTTCGTCCAGGCGGGAGAGTCCGCGCGGCGACAGCTGAAGCACCACGGCCCGGCCGTCCTCCGGGTGGGAGGTGCGCTTGACGAGGCCGGTGTCGACCAGCGGGGCCACCTGCCGGGTGACCGTCGACGAGTCGATGCCCATGCTCGCGGCGAGCGCCTTGACGCCCATCGGGCCTTCCTTGTCGAGGCGGTTGAGCAGCAGGTACGCGGCGCGATCCATCGAGTTGCGGACCTGCCCGACTCCGCCGAGCCGGGTCTGTTCGGCACGGCGGGCGAACACCGCGACCTCGTGCTGCAGTGTTTCGAGAAGACCGGTGTCACCGACGGTCGTCATGTCCATCGACATTTCAGGTGTTGTGGGCATGGCCGGGGGCTCTATTCATGCGTGGGGCTGGGTTGGGGGACAGAGTACGCGGACGGGGGGCGGGCCGTACCGGCGCTGAGGAAACCCGGTCTCGGACGTTGGTCACGCCCGCTGCGGCGCGGTGTGAACTGCGAGACTGAGGGTCATGAGCTATCGCACGGCCCACCCCTTGCCGCCGGTGACCCTCGACGATGTGCGCGGCGCCCAGAAGATGCTCTCCGGCGTGGCGCGGATGACCGCCATGGAGGGCAGCCGGCATCTGTCCGGCCTGGTGGGGGCACCGGTCCACTTCAAGTGCGAGAACCTCCAGCGCACCGGCTCGTTCAAACTGCGCGGCGCGTACGTGCGGATCGCCGGGCTCCTCCCCGAGGAGCGGGCGGCCGGAGTGGTCGCGGCCAGCGCGGGCAACCACGCGCAGGGCGTCGCCCTGGCCTCCTCGCTGCTCGGTGTGCGCTCCACGGTGTTCATGCCGTCGGGTGCCCCGCTGCCGAAGGTCGCGGCGACCATGCACTACGGCGCCGAGGTGCGTACGCACGGCACGGTGGTCGACGAGACGCTGGCCGCCGCGCAGGAGTACGCCGCCGAGACGGGCGCCGTCTTCATCCACCCCTTCGACCACCCCGACATCATCGCCGGACAGGGCACGGTGGGCCTGGAGATCCTGGAGCAGTGCCCCGAGGTGCGCACGATCGTCGTCGGGATCGGCGGCGGCGGTCTCGCCGCGGGTATCGCGGTCGCGGTCAAGGCGCTGCGCCCTGACGTGCGGATCGTGGGGGTGCAGGCGGCGGGCGCCGCCGCGTACCCGCCCTCGCTGGCGGCCGGGCGTCCGGTGTCGTTCGAGAACCCGGCGACGATGGCCGACGGGATCAAGGTCGGACGGCCGGGGGACGTGCCGTTCCGGATCATCGGCGACCTGGTGGACGAGATCCGCACGGTGTCCGAGGACGCGCTGTCCAGCGCGCTGCTGCTCTGCCTGGAGCGGGCCAAACTGGTCGTCGAGCCGGCCGGCGCGAGCCCGGTCGCGGCGATCATGAGCGAGCCGGACGCCTTCGAGGGCCCGGTCGTCGCGCTGCTGTCCGGCGGAAACGTCGATCCGCTGCTGATGCAGCGCATCCTGCGGCACGGCATGGCCGCCAACGGCCGCTACCTCGCGGTCACGCTGCGGCTGACGGACCGGCCCGGGGCCCTGGCCACGCTTCTCGGGGTGTTGTCAGTGGTGGACGCTAACGTCCTCGATGTGAGTCACGTACGGACCGATCCGCGGCTCGGACTCACGGAGGTGGAGGTCGAACTGCACCTGGAGACGAAGGGGCCGGAGCACTGTGCCGAGGTGAACTCGGCGCTGCGACGGGCGGGCTACACGGTCATCGACTGAGGTCGGGCGGGGGAGGCGCGCAGGGAGAACCGAGCGGGGAAAACCACTTGAGGAAACGCGATACATCGCGTTATGGTGTGTCTCTCGTCACAGGCCGCCGGGGTGAGGTGCGATATTCGCTCGCCCGGAGGCGCAAAGCGGGTGAAAATAATCGCCCACTCATCACCTTTCACTCGGATCCCCAACCCATTGGGAGACTCACATGCCAGGCGCCATCTACGCCGAAGGCCTGGTGAAGACCTTCGGCGACGTAAGGGCTCTGGACGGCGTCGATCTCGATGTCCCGGAGGGCACGGTCCTCGGCCTCCTCGGGCCGAACGGCGCGGGCAAGACGACCGCCGTCCGCTGCCTCACCACCCTGCTCCGGCCCGACAGCGGCAAGGCGACCGTCGCGGGCATCGACGTACTCAAGCACCCGAACGAGGTACGGCGCTCGATCGGTCTGTCCGGTCAGTTCGCCGCGGTCGACGAGTATCTGACGGGCCGCGAGAACCTCCACATGGTCGGCCAGCTCTACCAGATGAGGGCCAAGCAGGCGAAGGTCCGCGCGATCGAGCTGCTGGAGCAGTTCAACCTCACCGAGGCCGCCGACCGGACGGCGAAGACGTACTCCGGTGGTATGCGCCGCCGGCTCGACCTCGCGGCGGCGCTCGTCGTCTCACCGCCGGTCATGTTCATGGACGAACCGACGACCGGCCTCGACCCGCGCAACCGGCAGCAGTTGTGGGAGGTCATCAAACAGCTGGTCTCCGGCGGTACGACGCTGCTGCTGACCACCCAGTACCTCGAAGAGGCCGACCACCTCGCCCACGACATCTGCGTCGTCGACCACGGCAAGGTCATCGCCCGCGGCACCTCCGACCAGCTCAAGGCCCGTACCGGCGGCGAGCGCGTGGAGGTCGTGGTGCACGACCGCGAGCACATCGCGACCGCGGCCGAGGTCCTGCGGGGCTTCGGCAAGGGCGAGACCACCGTCGAGGACCACACCCGCCGGCTCACCGTGCCCGTCTCCGGCGGCGCGAAGCTCCTCGCGGAGGTCATCCGTGAGCTGGACGCCCGCGGCATCGAGATCGACGACATCGGTCTGCGCCGCCCCACGCTCGACGACGTGTTCCTGTCCCTGACCGGCCACCTCGCCGAGCAGAAGGACGCGGAGAACGGCGAGAGCGCCGACACCGAAGGACCCAAGGGATCAAAGGGGTCCAGGGGATCCAAGCGCAAGAAGGAGGCCGCCAAGTGAGCGCCGTGACCGATGCCGTGCGGACCGCGGTCCCGGGAGGCTCCCTCGGGCAGTCCGTCCGGGACTCCCTGGTCGTCGCCAAGCGCAATCTGATCCGCATGACCCGGATCCCCGAGATGATCCTCTTCGGGATCATCCAGCCGGTGATGTTCGTGGTCATGTTCACGTACGTCTTCGGCGGCTCGATGCAGATCGGGAGCACCACCGACCCGGACGTCTACAAGAACTTCCTGATGGCGGGCATCTTCGCGCAGACGGTCACGTTCGCCACGGCGGGATCGGCCGCCGGTATCGCGGACGACATGCAGAAGGGGCTCGTCGACCGCTTCCGCTCCCTGCCGATGGCCCGCGGCGCGGTACTCACCGGCCGGACCGTCGCCGACCTCGTCCAGACGGCGATCACCCTGCTCGTCCTCGCGATCGTCGCGCTGCTCGTGGGCTGGCGCACCGGTTCCGCCGAGCCGACCAACGCCGCCCGGGTCATCGCGGCCTTCGGCCTGCTGCTCCTGCTGGGATACGCCTTCACCTGGATCGGCGCGCTGATCGGCCTGTCCGTGCGCACCCCCGAGGCGGCGACCTCGGGCGGGATCATCTGGCTGTTCCCGGTCACCTTCATCTCGAACGCCTTCGTGGACTCCAGCCAGATGACTCCCTGGCTGCGGCACATCGCCGAGTGGAACCCGTTCAGTGCCACGGTGCAGGCCTGCCGGGTGCTGTTCGGCAACCCGGGGGTCGTGGAGTCAGGCGCCTGGCCCATGCAGCATCCCGTCTGGGCCTCGGTGATCTGGTCCGTACTGATCATCGTCCTCTTCCGGACGCTGGCGGTGCGCAAGTACCGCAAGGCGGACGGCTGAGCGGGCACGGTGAGCGGGCCCGGTGAGCGGGCACAGTTCAACAGGCACGGGGGAGCCCCCGGCGCCCGGGCACGGAGAAGCCCCCGGCGCGCAGGCACCGGGGGCTCACCAGGGCGACGCCGCGGACGGGGTTAGGCGGCGTACGGCTTGGCTTCGAGGACCTTCACCGAGGCGAGCTTGCCGTTCGGCAGCTCGTACTGGGCGTCCTCACCGATCTTCTTGCCGTTCACACCGGAGCCCAGCGGGGACTGCGGCGAGTACGTCTCGATGTCGGAGCTCGCGTATTCGCGCGAGGCGAGCAGGAAGGTGAGCGTGTCGTCCTCGTCGCCGTCGAAGGCGATGGTGACGACCATGCCGGGCGCGACCGCACCACCGGCCGACGGAGCCTCGCCCACCTTGGCGTTCTCCAGGAGCTGGGTCAGCTGGCGCACCCGGAGCTCCATCTTGCCCTGCTCCTCCTTGGCCGCGTGGTACCCGCCGTTCTCACGCAGATCGCCCTCCTCGCGCGCGGCCGCGATCTTGGCTGCGATCTCCGTGCGCGCAGGACCAGACAGGTGCTCCAGCTCGGCCCTGAGCTGGTTGTACGCCTCCTGGGTCAGCCAGGTGACGTTCTCGCTGGTCTGGGTCACAGGTGCTCCTCGTAGGTACTGGGAATACAAAGCATCGCCCTACCCAGAAGAATGTTCCTTCTCGGGTGGGCGAAACCACGAGCCTAACAATTCACGGGCCGAAGGGGGAGGACATAAGCCATCAGAATTACGTCCACGCAGGTCAGCGCGGAGGTGTTCGGAGTGACATCCGTCAGTGTCGCGTGTGGTCCGGTGTGGCCACGCAGTCGCACGGTCCGCACGGTGGGGCAGAGCCCGGAGCGAACGGGTCCCGGGGGCCGGTCCGCTGCTCAGTCCGCGTGACAGCCGAGGAGTTCCGCGGTCGTGCCGGGGGCCGTCGTGCGCAGGGTCAGGACCTTGTCGACGCGGGTCGAGTCCTGGTCGAACCGGAAGTCCGCGCGGCCGACCTCGGCGCCGTCCTCAGCCTGGGACCGGATCGTGCAGTAACCCGTCACACCCGAGTCCTTGCGGACCTCGAGATGCACCTTCACGGAGGAATCCGAGGCGTCGAAACTGATCACCTCGGCACTGATCTTGTTGCCGGCCACGTAGTGAAAGGCGAAATAGCCGATCAACGCGAGCAGGGCGACCCCGAGCACGGAACCGATGACCTTGAGTCTGCGGTCGGCGCGCGCGTCCGCGGAGCGGCCGTACCGGCCCTCGGGCAGTTGCACCGTACTCATGATCATCCTTTCCGAGGCGGGTGCGCCGGGCCGGGGCCCGGAATTTTTCACCCTCCGGTTCGGTCACTATAGAAGCTCCCACCTGTCACCCGACCGCCGCCCCTCATCGACGTCCCTACGGGACGACCCCTATGGATTGCGCCGCTTCACACGGGGGCGCCGACTTACTGAGGATTGAGTCTTGACTGACCAGCTGCGACTGATGGCCGTCCACGCCCACCCCGACGACGAGTCGTCGAAGGGCGCGGCCACCATGGCGAAGTACGTGTCCGAAGGGGTGGACGTGCTGGTCGTGACCTGCACGGGCGGGGAGCGCGGCTCCATCCTCAACCCCAAGCTGCAGGGCGACAAGTACGTCGAGGAGCACATCCACGAGGTGCGCAAGAAGGAGATGGACGAGGCCCGCGAGATCCTCGGCGTCAAGCAGGAATGGCTGGGCTTCGTGGACTCGGGCCTGCCCGAGGGCGACCCGCTGCCGCCGCTTCCCGAGGGCTGTTTCGCCCTGGAGGACGTCGACAAGGCCGCGGGCGAGCTGGTCCGCAAGATCCGCTCGTTCCGTCCGCAGGTGATCACCACCTACGACGAGAACGGCGGCTATCCGCACCCGGACCACATCATGACCCACAAGATCTCGATGGTGGCGTTCGAGGGCGCGGCGGACACCGAGAAGTACCCGGAGTCGGAGTTCGGCCCGGCCTTCCAGTCGCAGAAGCTCTACTACAACCAGGGCTTCAACCGTCCCCGCACCGAGGCGCTGCACCACGCCATGCTGGACCGGGGCCTGGAGTCGCCGTACGGGGACTGGCTCAAGCGGTGGGACGAGTTCGAGCGCACCGAGCGCACGCTGACGACGCACGTGCCGTGCGCGGACTTCTACGAGATCCGCGACAAGGCCCTCATCGCGCACGCCACGCAGATCGACCCCGAGGGCGGCTGGTTCCGCGTCCCGATGGAGCTCCAGAAGGAGGTCTGGCCGACGGAGGAGTACGAGCTGGCGAAGTCCCTCGTCGACACATCCCTCCCCGAGGACGACCTCTTCGCGGGCATCCGCGACAATGCCTGATATGAGCGCAAGCCTGGCACTGACGCACCTCGTCCCCCTCGCCAAGGAGGTCGACGAGAACAAGGTCACCCCCGGTGTCCTCGGCTTCATCGTCTTCGCGGTGATGGCCCTGGCGGTCTGGGGCCTGATGAAGTCCATGAACCGGCAGCTGACAAGGGTGGACTTCAAGGAGGACGCCGACCCGAAGGCCGATCCCGCCGGAAAGGCGACATCCGGCGCGACGGGCCCGGCGGGGTCGGCCGGCTCCGGTTCCGGGGGGACGGCTTCGCCCGCGAAGGGCTGAGCCCCGTAGACGACCGGACCCGTGCCCTGATCCGGTGATGCCCAGGAGGCGTCACCGGATCAGCCACACCCACCGCCACCTCACGGACGCTGTCCCACGGCCCGCCGGGTAGTGGGCCGTCGGGTAGTCGGCCATCGGGTCGTAACCCGCCGGCTCACGCCGTCACGCCCGCTCCGTCGAGACCGCCACCCCCATGACCTCCCGTGCGTGGCGGTTCGGGACCATTCCCAGGCGCCAGGCCTGCCAGCCGGCCTCCAGGTCGGCTCCTCGTTCCAGGAGGAGCTGGTACGCCTCGATGTAGTCGTCCAGCTTTCCGTCGCGGGACGGGTGGCCGGTGCGGGAGAGCTGGGACAGCTCCTCCTGGGCGACGGCCGTGCCCACCTCGACGCCGCCGGGGGAGGCGTACGGCAGGAGCGTGCAGCGCAGGAAGCGGGCCCAGTCCTCGCCGCGGCGGTCGCCGTAGGAGGCGAAGAGCGCGGTCGCCTCGTCGCACAGGGCCAGCGCCGGCTGCGTACGGGCGTTGCCCGCGTCCACCACCGCCAGTTCCAGGCAGGTCCACGCCTCCCCGTGGGCGACACCGATGCGGTGGAAGTCGGCCCGTGCGTCGACCAGGAGCTGCCGGGCGAAGCCGGAGTTGCGCAGCGAGCCGGTCTGCGCGGCGCGCTGGTCGCGGGTCACCCGCGCCGAGTGGTGGCGGGCGCAGGCCAGGCCGTAGACGTCGCGGATGCGGGAGAACATCGTGCGGGAGCGTTCCAGTTCGCGGACCGCCTGGTCGAGGTTGCCCGTCTCCTCCAGCGACTGGCCCAGGTAGTACACCGTCCAGGCCTCGCCCCGGGCGTCCTCGTTCTCGCGGTGGCGGGAGGCCGCCTGGCGCAGACCGTCCACGGCGGCGGACGGGTCGCCGTCGACCAGCCGGGCCCGGGCCAGCTGGGTCAGCGCCCAGGCCTCGCCGCGGGCGTCGCGGGTGCGCCCGTACAGGTCGAGGGCGTCGCGGAGTTCGGACTCGGCGCGCGGTACGTCGCCCATGCGCAGGCCCAACTGGCCGAGCTGGTAGTGGGCCCAGGCCTCGCCGTGCACGGACTCGCCCTCGCGGTGCAGGTCCAGGGCCCGGGTCAGGAGGTCGAGCGCCTCGCGCAGCCTCGCCCGGTCCCGTTCCACGGCTGCCAGCGCGTGCATCGTCCAGGCGCGGTCCGCCGCGAGGGTGGGGGAGGCCTGGAGGTCCAGGGCCTCCTGGAGCTTGACCGCCGCCTCGGTGAGGTTGCCCTGGTGGTGCAGGGTGATGCCGAGCGAGCACAGTGCCCGTGCCGCGCCCGCGTCGTGATGGGCCTCGAAGTAGAGGTCGACCACCGACGTCAGCGTCGTACGGGCCTTGTCGAGTTCACCGAGCTGACGGGCCGCGATGCCCGTGCGCCACTGGACCGAGCGCACCAGCAGGCCCTGGTCGACGGCCTGCGTCAGCTCGCTGATCTCGCCCAGCCGGTAGAGGTCGCCGCGCAGCAGGCAGTAGTCGCACAGGGCGCCCAGGAGGTTGAGCACCGCCGCCTGGTCGACGCCCTCCGCGTGCCGCAGCGCCGCCGTGATGAAGCTCGACTCGTCGTCCAGCCAGCGCAGGGCCGCGTCCAGCGAGGTGAACCCGTGCGGCCCGACCGTGCTCGATTGGAAAGAGGTATCCGCACGGGTGGACGTCTTGCCGTCGACCAGGCGGATCACCGAGTCGGCCAGCTCCCCGTAGTTCACGATGAGACGTTCCTGCGCCGCCGTGCGCTCCGCCGGGTCCTCCTCGTCGAGGAGGCGGGCCTGCGCGAAGGCCCGTACGAGATCGTGCAGGCGGTAGCGGCTGCCGCGGACGTGGTCGATCAGACCGGCGCGGGACAGGGCCTCCAGATGGCGGGTCGCCTCCGGCTCGTCCGTCGCCAGCAGCGCGGCCGCCGCGGCGGCGCCCAGCGAGGCGCGGCCCGCCAGGGCGAGCCGCCGCAGCAACCGCCTCGCCGGGTCCGGCTGGTCCGTGTAGCGCAGCCACAGCACCCGTTCGACCGGCTCGACCGGGCCGTACGCCGCCAGGTCGGTGGCGAGCCGGCGGGGCGTGCGCGGACCGAGGGACGAACCCGCGACGCGCAGCGCCAGGGGCAGCCCGCCGCACAACTCCCTGATCTCATCCGTGGCTTCGGCGTCGTACGGGGCCGAGGCGTCCTGGGCGGACTCCTTCAGCAGCTCCTCGGCGCCCGGCGCGGCCAGCGGTTCCACCGCGAGCTGGTGCACCCAGGCGGGCAGGTCGGCGGGCAGGTCCAGGGGTTTGCGGGTGGTGACGACGACCAGGCTGTCGGAGCGCTCCGGGACCAGCGTGCGTACCTGCTCCAGGTCGCTCGCGTCGTCCAGCACGATCGTCACGGGCAGGCCCGTCAGATGCTGGTGGTACAGCTCGGCGAGCCGTCTGACCTGCTGGTCCTGCGAGGAACGCTCACGGAACAGGAGTTGTTCGCGGGGCGCGCCCAGCCGGTTCAGCAGGTGCAGCAGCGCGTCGCGGGTGGTGAGCGGCGGTTCCTCCGCGCTGTCGCCCCGCAGGTCCACCACGCACGCGCCGCGGAACTGGTCCTTCAGCTCGTGCGCGGCGCGGACGGCGAGGGTGCTGCGGCCGGAGCCCGGCGCGCCGTGCAGGACGACCACCGTCGGTTTGGTCTCGGTGCTCGCGCGGGCCGCGTGCACCCACTGCGCGATCCGCAGCAGCTCCTGGCGGCGGCCCGCGAACGGCCCTACCGGCTCGGGGAGTTGCCCGAACGACTGCTCCAGGACACTGCGGCGGCGGGCTGCCGCGCTCTTGTCCGTACGCCGCAGCTGGGGTGCGCCCTTCTTCGCTCCGGTGGCGGCGTTGAACACGCGCTGCTGGTCGAAGAAGGGGCGGATCCCGCGGACCTCCAGGGCGGTCAGCCAGGTCAGGCGCAGCTGTTCGGGCCCGCCGGGCTGGCCGAGGGCTCCCGCCCGGCGGCTCGCGGCCGGCAGATGGGACGCCGTCACCTTCGCCACGGTGGCCGCGGCGCCCGTGGCGCCGACGATCACGCCTGCGCCCACGGCCGTGCCCCCGCCGGTGCCGAGTGCCAGGTCGGCCACCACGGCCGCGAGGGCGGCGACGGCCGCCACCAGCAGGGGAGTTCCGGCGCCCTCGCGCGCGTAGCGCTGCCCGAAGGTCAGCCGGCCCGCCTCGGCCTCGTCCGTCGCGTTCGTGTAGGCCTCGTACTCCTCCGCGGCCGTCTGCGCCATGGTGTCCAGCGAGGCCCGCGCCCGCGACAGCAGTACGTTCCCGTCGACCCGGCCGCCCGACCGCCGGACCTCCTCCTCCACGGCCCGGACCAACAGCCGTTCGGCCTCCGCCCGATGGCTGTCCCGCATATCGCGTCCCCCTCCAGCAGCAACTCCTTGGCTGTCAAGTGTCCTTCGTGAGGGGGCTGAGCGCGAGAGGGCGGCGATCAACGGCATCGGTTCGGTGACCTTTGAATCACTCGATCGTTTTTATGACTGTCGGGCGGATTGTCGAACGGAGGCAGCGTGAGCAACCTTGAGGTGGATGAGCCGACCGGATTGATCCCGGTTGCGTCCTACGCACGTACGTCGGAGGACTTTCGGCAGCGTGATGGCCACGGTGTGCGCTACCAGTTGCGGATCAATGAACGGGTTGCGCATGAGAACGGCTGCGCGGTGGTTGCCGTGTACGGCGACAACGGCCGTAGCGCGTCGAAGGCGGGAACGGCAAGACCTGAATTCGACCGCCTGCTCGCGGACCTCGCACGCGGGTGCACGGATGACGGACAGCGGATCGCAGGGGTCGTCTGTGTCGCCGACGACCGGTTGTACCGCCGCGCGGAGGACCTCGCCCGCTTCTTCACCGCGTTGACCAGTCGGCCGGGGCAGATCTACGTCGACCCGCGGGGTGTCCGAGATCCGTACTCGCAGGAGGGATTACTGGAGGCGGTGCGATCACTGGACGCGGCGGTCGCGGAAACGCGGGTCAGGAGCCGACGCCTGTCGGACTGGCACTGGGCTCGTGCTGTGGAAGGTGTGCCGCACAGCGGGCCGCGGCCGTTCGGGTGGCAGGAGGACCGGATCACCGTGCATCCCGTTGAGGCGACACTGATCGAGAAGGCCGTCGGTGACCGGGTGGGCGGGAAAGCCGTCCGTGCCATCGCACACGAATGGCGCGACCTCGGTGTGACCGGAACGCTGCGACAGTCACGCAGATCATGACGGCGCCGAGGGTCTGCGGTTACCGAGCCAACAGGGGGGAACTGCTGCTGGTTCCGGAGACAGGGAAGCCGGTGCTCGGTCAGTGGGAACCCATCGTCACGCCGGACCGGTGGCAGGCGGTGTGTTCTACGTTTTCCGCAGGCAGCCTGTATATGCACAGAGGCAGTGGGGCACCGAGGCTCCAAGGGAAGAGAGCCGCTCCCCGCTACCTTGCCGGTGGCATCCTTCGGTGCGGAGCCAAACGCCACGATGGCACGGTGTGCCACGGCCCGTTGTGCGGCCAGAAGGCAAAAAGCAGGAAGAGCCCCTACACCTATGCCTGCCGTGACTGCGGGCGGTGCAGCATCAGCGGGCCGTTGGCCGACGACGTGCTCGAGAGGCTCGTGTTCTCCGAAGCTGCGGGGCAGGCGCGGCCATCGGAGAACGTGCACCAGCGCTGGCGTGCCGGTGAGTTGCCACTCGATGAGAGGCGAAAGATCATCGCGTCCGTCATCACGCGGTGCGTCGTCCGGCCAGGCATGAAGGGGAACCACACCTGGGACTATTCGCGGGTGGAGCCCGTGTGGCGTTGACAGCCACTCCGTCCCCCAGTCCGGCGGACCTCTCAGGCAGGATGGCTACATGCCGAATCGACTGGCCCACGAGACGTCCCCCTACCTCTTGCAGCACGCCGACAACCCCGTCGACTGGTGGCCCTGGTCGGAAGGGGCCCTCGCAGAGGCACGGCAGCGAAATCTACCCGTACACCTGAGCGTGGGCTATTCGAGCTGCCATTGGTGCCATGTCCTGTCTCGGGAAAGCTTCGAGGACGAAGCGGTCGCCGCCTACATGAACACGCACTTCGTGAACGTCAAGGTCGACCGGGAGGAGCGGCCCGACGTCGACGCCGTGTACATGGAGGCCGTGCAGGCGGCGACCGGGCAGGGCGGCTGGCCCATGACCGTCTTCCTGACGCCCGACGCCGAGCCGTTCTACTTCGGTACGTACTTCCCGCCCGAGCCCCGGCACGGCAGCCCCTCGTTCCGGCAGGTCCTCGAAGGCGTCAGCAGCGCGTGGACCGACCGGCGGGACGAGGTCGACGAGGTCGCGCAGAAGATCGTGCGCGACCTCTCCGGCCGCGAGATCGGCTTCGGCGACGCGCAGGTGCCCGGCGAGGGCGAACTCGCGCAGGCGCTGCTCGGCCTCACCCGCGACTACGACGCCACCCACGGAGGCTTCGGCGGCGCGCCCAAGTTCCCGCCGTCCATGGCCGTCGAGTTCCTGCTGCGCCACCACGCCCGCACCGGGTCCGAGGGCGCGCTCCAGATGGCCGCCGACACCTGCGAGCACATGGCCCGCGGCGGTATCTACGACCAGCTCGGCGGCGGCTTCGCCCGGTACTCCGTCGACCGCGAGTGGGTCGTGCCCCACTTCGAGAAGATGCTGTACGACAACGCGCTGCTGTGCCGTGTGTACGCGCACCTGTGGCGGACCACCGGCTCGGACCTCGCCCGCCGGGTCGCCCTGGAGACCGCCGACTTCATGGTCCGCGAACTGCGCACGAACGAGGGCGGGTTCGCCTCGGCGCTGGACGCCGACAGCGACGACGGCACGGGCAAGCACGTCGAGGGCGCGTACTACGCGTGGACGCCGCAGCAACTGCGTGAGGTGCTGGGCGACGAGGACGCCCAACTCGCCGCCGACCACTTCGGCGTGACGGCGGAGGGCACCTTCGAGGAAGGCGCTTCCGTGCTGCAACTGCCGCAGAACGAGGGCGTGTTCGACGCCGAGCGGGTCGAGTCCGTCAGGGCCCGGCTGAAGGAGGCGCGCGACAACCGTCCCGCCCCCGGCCGCGACGACAAGGTCGTCGCCGCCTGGAACGGGCTCGCGATCGCCGCGCTCGCCGAGACCGGCGCGTACTTCGACCGGCCCGACCTCGTCGACGCGGCACTCGCGGCGGCCGACCTCCTCGTACGGCTTCATCTGGACGAGCACGCTCGGCTCGCCCGTACCAGCAAGGACGGCCGGGTCGGCGCGCACGCGGGTGTGCTGGAGGACTACGCGGACGTCGCGGAGGGCTTCCTCGCGCTGGCCTCGGTCACCGGCGAGGGCGTCTGGCTGGAATTCGCCGGCTTCCTGCTCGACCACGTCCTCGTGCAGTTCACCGACGAGGAGTCGGGGGCCCTGTACGACACGGCGGCCGACGCCGAGAAGCTCATCCGGCGCCCGCAGGACCCGACCGACAACGCCACACCCTCCGGCTGGAGCGCGGCGGCCGGAGCCCTGCTGAGCTACGCGGCCCAGACCGGTTCGGAGCCCCACCGGACCGCCGCCGAGCGGGCGTTGGGCGTGGTCAAGGCGCTCGGGCCGCGCGCCCCGCGGTTCATCGGCTGGGGACTGGCCACCGCCGAGGCCCAGTTGGACGGGCCGCGCGAGGTCGCCGTCGTCGGACCGGGTGACAATCCGGCCACCAGGGAACTCCACCGCGCCGCCCTGCTCGCCACCGCACCCGGCGCGGTCGTCGCCGTGGGCACTGCGGACAGTGACGAACTCCCTCTGCTCGCACATCGATCTCTTGTCGACAATGAACCGACGGCGTATGTCTGCCGTAACTTCACCTGTGACGCCCCGACGACCGACGTCGACCGCCTCCGGGCGGCACTGGGGCGCTGAGCAGGGGAAACACCCGGCACGCCGAGGCTTGATGTGCGCAGGTGTTCGGATACGTCCCAGTAGTCGACCGAGCATTCCGAAACACGCTATTTATCAGAACACCTCCTGGACTTCACAGAATCCCCATAGTCTCTGTCCCGGACACGACAGGAGTGACTCGCTGTCGTGACAGGGGGTTCTGGGGATCCTGGGGGGATCTTTTGCTGGCGTCCGTTTTCATCGCCGTCGTTTCGCTCGCCCTTTTCTGGATGGCTGCTTTCACCCTGTGGTGGCAGATGCACGCGTGGCGCACGCCCGAGGTGCTCGCCTCCACCCGGTTCAGCAGTCCGGACGGGGGCGAGCACGTGTCCTTCTCGCTGCTGCTGCCCGCGAGACACGAACAGGCCGTCCTCGACCACACCATCCAGCGCCTGCTGGAATCCAGCCACACCGACTTCGAGATCATCGTGATCGTCGGCCACGACGACCCGGACACCACCGCGGTGGCCCGGCACGCCGAGGCCCGTGACCCGCGCGTCCGCGTGGTCGTCGACACGCACGAGAAGAAGAACAAGCCGAAGGCCATGAACACGGCGCTGCCGCACTGCCGCGGCGATGTCGTCGGAGTCTTCGACGCCGAGGACCAGGTCCACCCCGAACTGCTCGCACACGTCGACCACGCGTTCCGCACCACCGGCGCGGACGTCGTGCAGGGTGGCGTGCAGCTCATCAACTTCCACTCCAGCTGGTACAGCCTGCGCAACTGCCTGGAGTACTTCTTCTGGTTCCGCTCGCGGCTCCACCTCCATGCGCAGAAAGGTTTCATCCCGCTGGGCGGCAACACCGTCTTCGTCCGCACGGACGTCCTGCGGGAGGCCGACGGCTGGGACCCCGACTGCCTCGCCGAGGACTGCGACCTGGGCGTACGGCTCTCCAGCGTCGGCAAGAAGGTCGTCGTCGCGTACGACTCCGACATGGTCACCAAGGAGGAGACGCCCGGCAGCCTGATGTCGCTGCTCAAGCAGCGCACCCGGTGGAACCAGGGCTTCCTCCAGGTCTACCGGAAGAAGGACTGGAAGCAGCTGCCCGGCTTCGGCCAGCGGCTGCTCGCCCGCTACACCCTGATGACGCCGTACCTCCAGGCGATCTCCGGCGTGATCATCCCGCTCAACGTGGCCGTCGCGCTCTTCCTGGACGTCCCCGTCGGCATCGCCTTCATCACCTTCCTGCCGGCCGTCACCGCGTTCGTCACCTTCGTCTTCGAACTGGTCGGGCTGCACGACTTCGGCAAGCAGTACGGGCTCCGCGTCCGCCTCGTCCACTACCTCAAGCTCGTCGTGGGCGGCCCCTTCTACCAGGTGCTCCTAGCCGGAGCGGCCGTCCGCGCCGTCTGGCGCGAGCAGCGGGGCCGCAACGACTGGGAGCTGACCAGTCACGTCGGCGCGCATCTCACCGGCGACGACCTCGGCAACGACCTCGGCAAGGGCGCCGACATCGACCCCGCAACCGCCACCGCAACCGCATCCGGCGCCGACGCCGATGCCGCCACCGAAGCCGCGGCCGTGGCCCGCGGGTCCCGAGAGGACGTCCCTGCGTGACCTCCACCCTCCCCGCGGTGACCACTCCGAAGGTCCCCGCGCAGCGCACTCCTGTCCCCGAAACCGGTTCGACCCCTCGAACGGCACCGTCCCGGCTCCGTACGCCGAAGGCCGACCTGATCCTGTGCGGCGTACTCCTCGCGGCCGTCATGACCGTGCAGGGCTGGAACATCGCCGACTACCCGACCCTCAGCGACGACGAGGGCACCTACCTCGCCCAGGCCTGGTCGGTCCAGCAGGGCGACGGCCTCGCCCACTACACGTACTGGTACGACCACCCGCCCCTCGGCTGGATACAGATAGCCGTACTGACCTGGATCCCGTCCCTGATCAGCCCCGAGTCGATGACGGTCGGCTCGATGCGGATCGTGATGCTCCTGGTCAGCGCGGTGAGCGCGGTCCTCGTCTACGTACTGGCCCGCCGTCTGTCCCTGCCGCGCTGGGCCGCCGCGCTAGCGCTGCTGCTCTTCGGGCTCTCGCCGCTGTCGGTCGTCCTCCAGCGTGAGATCTTCCTCGACAACATCGCGGTGATGTGGACGCTGCTCGCGTTCTGCCTCGCCGCCTCCCCGAGCCGCCATCTCTGGCACCACTTCGGGGCGGGACTCGCCGCGGCGGCCGCGGTCCTCACCAAAGAAACGATGATCTTCGTCCTGCCCGCCGTGCTCATCACGATGTGGCGCCACAGCCACCGGGACACCCGCAAGTTCGCCATCACCGGGGCCGTCACGGCCTGCGTCCTGGTCGGCATGTCCTACCCGCTCTTCGCCCTCCTCAAGGGCGAACTGTTCCCCGGCGCCGGACACGTCTCGCTGTGGGACGGCCTCGAATACCAGCTGACCAGGCCCGGTTCGGGCTTCATCCTCGACGAGGGCTCCGGCTCGTACGGGGTCCTGCGGTCCTGGCTCTACTACGACCGCATCCTGCCGCTGGGCGGCCTGGCCGGAGCGCTGCTGCTCCTGGTCACCTGGCGCTGGTCGGTCACCGCGCGGGCACTCGCGGGCCCCGCCCTGACCGTCGCCGTCCTCGCCCTGGTCGCCCTGCGCCCGAACGGCTACCTGCCCGCGATGTACGTCATCCAGGCCCTGCCGTTCCTCGCGCTGGTCCTCGCCGGAGGCACGGCGAGCGTCGCGCACGGGGTGCTGCGCAGACGGCGTACCGCCGACGAGAGCACGTACGTCACCCGCGGCCGGTACGCCGTCGCGGCGCTGCTCGTCGCCGTCTCGGCCGTGTACGTCGTCCCGCGCTGGTACGACGGAGCCCGCACCGCCGTCACCACCGACGCCAACGCCCCCTACCGGGCCGCGTCCCGGTGGCTGGCGACCGAGGTCGAGCACCCCGAGGACACCCGGGTCCTGGTCGACGACGCCCTCTGGCTCGACCTGGTGCACGCCGGCTACCGGCCCGGCCTCGGCGTCATCTGGTTCTACAAGGCCGACCTCGACCCCGCGGTGACGAAGACGATGCCGCGCGGCTGGCGCGACCTCGACTACGTCGTCGCCTCCCCGACCGTGCGCCGCGACGCCGTCGACCTGCCCAACGTCAAACAGGCGATGAAGCACTCGACCCCGGTCGCCACCTTCGGCGAGGGCCCGGACCGCATCGAGATCCGCCGGATCGAGGGCGGCGGCACGGAGAGCGGGGCCAGCAGGGCGAGCACCGCCACCAGCGCGAGCACCAAGGGCGCGACGGCCACGGAAGGCGGCGACCGATGACGTACGAGTCCACAGTCCCGGGGGAGTTGAGCGACCCGGCCCTGCGCGGGGCCTCGCCGCTTCCCGAGCCGGGCGCGGTCACCATCGTCGTGCCGACCTTCAACGAGTCCGCGAACATCCGCGAGTTGCTGCGGCAGATCACCGCGTCGGTGCCCGCGCGGCTGCCCTGCGAGGTGGTGTTCGTGGACGACTCCACGGACGACACCCCCGAGGTGATCCGCGACGCGGCCCGCGGCTGCCCGTACCCGGTGACCGTGCTGCACCGCGAGGCACCCGTCGGCGGGCTCGGCGGGGCCGTCGTCGAGGGCATCCGGGCGGCGACGTCCGACTGGATCGTCGTCATGGACGGCGACCTGCAACATCCGCCCGCCCTGGTCCCGGAGTTGGTGGCCGCGGGCGAACGCGCTCCCGCCGGGCTCGTCGTCGCCTCCCGCTACATCAAGGGCGGCAGCCGCGAGGGACTCGCGGGCGGCTACCGTGTCGCCGTCTCGCGCGCGGCCACCTGGCTGACGAAGACGCTGTTCCCGCACCGGCTGCGCGGTATCAGCGACCCGATGAGCGGCTTCTTCGCGATCCGCCGCAGCGCGGTCACCGCGGACGTCCTGAAGCCCCTCGGCTACAAGATCCTGCTCGAAATGGCCGTACGGGCCCGGCCCCGGCAGGTCACCGAGGTGCCGTTCGTCTTCCAGGAGCGGTTCGCGGGGGAGTCCAAGTCGAGCGCGCAGGAGGGCTTCCGGTTCCTGCGGCACCTCGCCGGACTGCGCACGGCCTCGCCGGTGGCCCGGATGGTGGTCTTCGGGCTGATCGGCGCGACCGGCTTCCTGCCGAACCTCTTCGGCCTGTGGGCCCTGACGGCGGCAGGGATGCACTACCTGCCCGCCGAGATCGTCGCCAACCAGTTCGGGGTCGCCTGGAACTTCCTGCTCATCGAGCACCTGTGCTTCCGGGACCGACGGCAGCACCGGCACTGGTGGGACAGGGCGGGCCGGTTCGCGCTGCTCGCCAACGCCGACCTGGTGCTGCGCATCCCGCTGATCGCGCTGCTCGTGGGCCGGTTCGGCATGAGCGCGCTCACCGCCACGGCACTCGCCCTGGTGACCACCTTCGTCCTGCGGTTCGCGGGGACGGAGGCGCTGGTCTATCTGCCACGCAAGGGAGGACGCACAGGAGGAGGAGCGGCGACCGGTCAGGGCCGCCGTGCAAGGAGCCGCACAGCGAGGAGATCCAGCTGATGTTCCGCAGACCCGGTCCGACACCTCGACGACGCCCCGCCCGCCCCCGACGCCGTACCACCACCCTGCTCGCCGTGGGCGCCCTCACCTCGGGGCTGCTCCTCTCCGTGCCTCAGTCCGCCTCCGCCGCCAACCTCGTGAAGAACCCCGGCTTCGAGACCGCGGGCACGGGCGGCGACGGTATGCCGTACTGCTGGGAGAAGTCCGGCTGGGGCGACAACGACTTCACCTTCTCCACCGTCGGCGGCGCACACACCGGTTCCAAGGCGATGAAGGTCGAGCTGACCCGGCGTACCGAGGGCGACCGCAAGGCGCTGATCACCGAGTCCGCCGAGTGCGCGCCGGTCGTGAGCGCCGGCAAGCAGTACGACCTAGGGCTCTGGTACAAGTCGACGACCCCGGACACCTCCCTCACGCTCTTCCGGCACGACACGACCGCCGGCTGGCAGTACTGGACCGACCTCAAGACCCTGCCGATCAGCGCGAACTGGTCCGAGGCGACGGTCCGTACCCCCGAGGTCCCCGCGGGCACCGACCGCATCAGCTGGGGTGTCTCCGTCTACGGCACCGGCTCCGCGACCACCGACGACTACACGATGGACCAGGTCGCCGACCCGGTACCCGACCCGGTGTGCACCGGCACGGCCGAGCAGTGCGCCGACGGCCGCTGGGACGTGCTGCCCACGCGGAACCCGGTCCGCTCCATGCACTCCGTCGTCCTCCACAACGGCAAGGTGCTGCTGATCGCCGGTTCGGGCAACAGCGAGGAGATGTTCGAGGCGGGCACGTTCACCAGCGCGGTCTACAACCCGGTGACCGGCACGTACAAGCAGATCCCCACGCCCAAGGACATGTTCTGCGCGGGCCATGTGCAGCTCGACGACGGCCGCGTCCTGATCATGAGCGGCAACAAGGGCTACCCGTCCGCCGACGGCACGGTCGGCTACCAGGGCTACAAGGACTCGTACACGTTCGACCCGGTCACCGAGACGTACAGCAAGACGAATGACATGAACGACGGGCACTGGTACCCGTCGGCGACGATCCTCGGCAACGGTGACGTGATCTCCTTCGGCGGGCTGAAGGAGGACTCGACCGGTTCCGTGACGGCCGAGCGCTGGTCGGACGCCGAGAACAAGTGGCTGCCGCTGTGGCAGGTCAACCAGACCTGGTCGTACTGGGGCCTGTACCCGACCATGGTCCTGATGCAGGACGGCCGCCTCTTCTACACGGGCAGCCACACCTTCGGCAACAACATCCCCGGCACGGGCTCGGCGATCTACGACTACGACGCCAACACCACCACCCAGGTCCCCGGCCTGCAGCGCAAGGACGAACGCGACCAGTCGGCCAGCGTGCTGCTGCCCCCGGCCCAGGACCAGAAGGTCCTCACCATCGGCGGCGGCAACATCGACTCGAACCCCGACGCGAACCGGCTGACCGACGTCATCGACCTCAAGGCGGCCGACCCGGCGTACGTGGCCGGGCCGCCGCTCCCGCAGGGCACCGTCGACCTCGGCAACGGCAAGATCCCGCAGACCGGCGCCCAGGGCAAGATGTACGTCTCCGCCGTGCTGCTGCCCGACGGGAAGGTCCTGGAGACCGGCGGCGCCCTGCACAACCGCGCGAACCCGGTGTACGAGTCGTCGCTCTACGACCCGGCGACGAACACCTTCGACCCGGTGGCCGCCGACCCGCAGGCGCGTGGCTATCACTCGTCCGCGTTCCTGCTGCCCGACGGCCGGGTGATGGCCACCGGCGACAACCCCGGCAACGGCACCTGGAACCACAACGTGTCGGTCTACACCCCGCCGTACCTGCTCAAGGGCCCGCGCCCGGCGATCACTTCACTCATCGACAACGAGTGGACGTACGGCGACACGCAACGCATCACGGTCGACCGGCCCATCGCCCGGGCCGAACTGATCCGCCCGGCCGCGGTGACCCACTCCTCCGACCCGAACCAGCGCTTCGTGGACCTGCCGCTCTCCGTCGACGGAAACAACGTCGACCTGAACGTGACGAGCAACCCGAACCTCGCGCCGCCCGGCTGGTACATGCTCTTCGCGGTCGACGCGAACGGGGTGCCGTCGGTGGCGAAGTGGGTGCACCTCCAGGGCCCGACCGCGCTGGCCGCCGCCTCCGGGGAGGCCGCCTCGGGCCACGTCCACTCCTTCGCGGACTCCCTCGAAGGGAAGGTGGCCGCGCCCGGCAAGAAGCGGACCTCGGCGAAGGTCAGCCCGACCGTCGCGGGCTGCGACCGCCACTACGGCACCGCGAACGTCTGCGTCCCGACGGTCTTCCCGGACAAGGTGAAGAACACGACGGCGTCCCGCTGCACATGGCTGAAGTCGAACGACTACGGCCCTCTGCGGATCAACGGCAGGGACGACCCCCTGCGCCTCGACCGCAACGGGGACGGCACGGCCTGCGGAAAGGGAGACGCCAAGCCCTGATCTTTTGGGGGCGCGGGGAACTGCGCACCCCCGCCACGGCGCACCCGCACCCGGCCACATACCTCAAGCGCGGACGGGCTGATCTCTCAGCCCGTCCGGCGCTTGAGGACAAACAAGGCTGGTCAGCCCAGGCGCTTCACCAGCGCCCGGTACTCGTCCCACAGTTCAACCGGCGTGTGCTCCCCGAACGTGTTCAAGTGCTCCGGCACCAGCGCCGCCTCCTCCCGCCAGACCTCCTTGTCGACGGTGAGCAGGAAGTCGAGGTCGGCCTCGGAGAGGTCGAGACCCTCCGTGTCGAGCGCGCCCTTCGCCGGCAGCACCCCGATCGGCGTCTCCACACCCTCGGCCCGCCCGTCGAGCCGGTCCACGATCCACTTCAGGACCCGGCTGTTCTCGCCGAAGCCTGGCCAGACGAACTTGCCCTCGTCGTTCTTGCGGAACCAGTTGACGTAGTAGATCTTCGGGAGCTTCGCCTGGTCCTTGCCCTTGGCGACATCGACCCAGTGACCCATGTAGTCGCCCATGTTGTAGCCGCAGAACGGCAGCATGGCGAACGGGTCGCGGCGCAGCTCGCCGACCTTGCCCTCGGCGGCGGCGGTCTTCTCGGAGGCGACGTTCGCCCCGAGGAAGACCCCGTGGTTCCAGTCGAACGACTCGGTCACCAGCGGCACGGCCGTGGCGCGGCGGCCACCGAAGAGGATCGCCGAGATCGGCACGCCCTTGGGGTCCTCCCACTCGGGCGCGATGATCGGGCACTGCGCGGCGGGCGTGGTGAAGCGGGCGTTCGGGTGCGCGGCGGGGACACCCGACTCGGGCGTCCAGTCGTTGCCCTTCCAGTCCGTCAGATGGGCGGGCGTCTCCTCGGTCATGCCCTCCCACCACACGTCGTTGTCGTCGGTGAGGGCGACATTGGTGAAGACGGAGTTGCCCCAGAGCGTCTTCATCGCGTTGGCGTTCGTGTGCTCACCGGTGCCGGGCGCGACACCGAAGAAACCGGCCTCGGGGTTGATGGCGTACAGCCGGCCGTCCTCGCCGAAGCGCATCCAGGCGATGTCGTCGCCGATGGTCTCGACGGTCCAGCCGCGGACCGTCGGCTCCAGCATCGCGAGGTTCGTCTTGCCGCAGGCGCTCGGGAACGCGGCGGCCACGTACTTCGACTCTCCCTGCGGAGGCGTGAGTTTCAGGATGAGCATGTGCTCGGCGAGCCAGCCCTCGTCACGGGCCATGACGGAGGCGATGCGCAGCGCGTAGCACTTCTTGCCGAGCAGCGCGTTGCCGCCGTACCCGGAGCCGTACGACCAGATCTCACGGGTCTCGGGGAAGTGGGAGATGTACTTCGTGGAGTTGCACGGCCACGGCACATCCGCCTCGCCCTCCTGCAGCGGCGCCCCGAGCGTGTGCACGGCACGCACGAAGAAACCGTCGGAGCCGAGTTCGTCCAGGACCGGCTGACCCATCCGGGTCATGGTGCGCATGGACACGGCGACGTACGCGGAGTCGGTGATCTCGACGCCGATGGCGGACAGGTCGGAGCCGAGCGGGCCCATGCAGAACGGGACGACGTACATCGTCCGGCCGCGCATCGAGCCGCGGAAGATCCCTCCGTTGCCCTCCTTGCCCTGGAAGACCTCCCGCATCTCGGCGGGGTCCTTCCAGTGGTTGGTCGGGCCGGCGTCCGCCTCGTCCTCGGAGCAGATGAACGTCCGGTCCTCGACCCGGGCGACATCGGTCGGGTCGGAGGCGGCGTAGTAGGAGTTCGGGCGCTTGATCGGGTCGAGCTTCTTGAAGGTGCCCTTGCGGACGAGCTCCTCGCTCAGTCGCTCGTATTCGGCCTCTGAGCCGTCACACCAGACCACACTGTCCGGCTGCGTCAGTTCGGCGATCTCGTTGACCCACGAGATCAGTTCCTGATGGTTGGTGGGGACGGTGTCGGAAGAGGGAGCCGCGATGTCGCGCGCCACGATCGCTCCTAGATGAGGGGTTTTTGTTTTTTGTGCCCCGTGGGGGCTGCGACCCGGATGCTTCACGTAATCGGTACTCACCAATCGTCACCGATCGTCACAGAACTTCAACGACCCTTATCGATCTTTTCGGTGGATATCGATCTTCCTGGCGCTCATCCGGTGCCGACCGCACTCATTTGATCATCCGACGGGTGCGCGCATATGTCCAGAGGGCCTCACACCTGAGCAGCGTGAGCATCACCACTCGTTGCCATAGGCGTAAGAAGCCCTTTCCCTGCCCACCCGGCACTTCGGCCCGGTGTCCGCATGAGAGGCTGGACACTTGGCGCACTTCCGACGGTCGGCTGATACGTAACTTACGGTTCCGTAGGTACGATGGATCGCATGACTGCGCCCACCCCCGACGCCTCAGCGGAATCGCCGATCGTCGACCGTGTCGCCGAAGCGCTCTCCCTGCCGCACCCCGTCAAACCGAGACTGCGCGGCTGGCTGCATGCCGGAATGTTCCCGGCGGTCCTCGTCTCCGGCCTGGCCCTGACGGCCCTCGCCGGATCGACCCGCGCCCGTGCGGCCTGCGCGATCTTCGTCCTGACGGCTTGCCTGCTGTTCGGGGTCAGCGCGATCTACCACCGCGGCACGTGGAGTCCGCGCATGGACGGCGTACTGCGCAGGCTCGACCACGCGAACATCTTCCTGATCATCGCGGGCTCGTACACACCGCTGACGATGCTGCTGCTCCCGGAGAGCAAGGGGAAGTGGCTGCTGTGGGGCATCTGGATCGCGGCGCTTGCGGGCATCGCCTTCCGGGTCTTCTGGATCGGCGCCCCGCGCTGGCTCTACACCCCCTGTTACATCGCGATGGGCTGGGCCGCGGTCTTCTTCCTCCCCGACTTCATGCGGGCCGGCGGTATCGCCGTCCTGGTCCTGGTGATCGTGGGCGGGCTCCTCTACAGCGCCGGCGGAGTGATCTACGCACTCAAGCGCCCGAACCCGTCACCGCGCTGGTTCGGCTTCCACGAGGTCTTCCACTCGCTCACCCTCGCGGCGTTCATCGCGCACTACATCGGCATCTCGATGGTGGCGTACCAGTACGGATAGCCACGGCAGTACGTCTTCGACCTGACGAAAGGGCCCCACCGCATCCCGCGGCGGGGCCCTTTCGCATGCCCCGACGACGACCCGCCCGGACGTCGCCGGCCCGGACGTGACCGGCCCGGACATGGCACCCGCCCCGGCCGATGGCCGACAATGACCCCCATGACGGCCGCACGTACTCCGCTCCCCGCCACCCGTCCCCAGCTGGGACTTCGTGAGCGTAAGAAGATCAAGACGCGTACGGCCATCCGGGACGCGACGTACCGGCTGATCGAGGAGCAGGGGTTCGACGCGACGACGATCGAGCAGATCGCCGAGCTGGCCGAGGTGTCGCCGTCCACGGTCTTCCGCTACTTCCCGACCAAGGAGGACATCGTCCTCACGGACGAGTTCGCCCCGTTCATGGCGGCGGAGCTGCGCGCCCGCCCGGCGGACGAACCGTGGCTCGACTCCCTCCGGCACGTGTTCAGGAAGGCCGTCGACTTCGGCACCTCGGAGGAACCCGCGGTGACCCGGCTGCGGACCCGGCTGATGGTCGAGGTGCCCTCCGTGCGCTCCCGGATGATGGAGAGCATGTCCGTCACCGGTGATCTGCTCCGCCAGGTCATCGGCGAACGCACCGGTCGGGCCCCCGACAGCTTCGAGGTGCGCGTCTTCGCGATGTCCGTCGTGGGCTGTCTGATGGAGGTGACCCTGTACTGGGCCGAGCACCGGCACGTGGACGACCTCGGCGCCCTCGTCGAACGGGCCCTGGACGTCATGCGGCACGGGCTCCCCCCGGGGAAACCCTGAGGCCACGGGCCCGCCCCGCATGTCATCCTGACCCGGTGAACGGACCGGAGATCCACGTCGAATTCGCCCCCGGACTAAGGGTGTTCGTCCCGCACGGACGCCGGTCGGGGCCCACGCCCGTCGCCACCGACGGCTCCTCCACGCTGGGCCACGTCGTCGAGTCGCTCGGCGTTCCGCTGACCGAGGTCGGCGCACTCGTGGTGAACGGCCGCACGGTGGCCACCTCGCACCTGCCGGCGGCGGCCGACTCCGTCGAGGTACGCGCGGTCGAGCGCCCCCAGCCGGTCCCGGGCGCCCCGCTGCGCTTCCTGCTCGACGTCCACCTGGGCACGCTGGCGCGCCGCATGAGACTGCTCGGTGTGGACGCCGCCTACGAGTCGCTGGACATCGGCGATCCCGCGCTCGCGGCGAGGTCGGCGGCCGAACAGCGGGTGATGCTCAGCCGGGACCGTGGCCTGCTGCGGCGCAGGGAACTGTGGGCCGGGGCCTTCGTGTACAGCACCCGCCCGGACGAGCAACTACGGGATGTACTGGGCCGGTTCGCCCCCGCGCTGCGGCCCTGGAGCCGGTGCACCGCGTGCAACGGCCTGCTGGAGGAGGCCTCGAAGGACGAGGTCGCCGAGCAGCTCGAAGGGGGTACGCGACGGTCGTACGACGTGTTCGCGCGGTGCGCGGAGTGCGGGCGGGCTTACTGGCGGGGCGCACACCACCAGCAGCTGGAGGCGATCGTGGGCCGGGCGGTGGCGGAGTTCGGCTCGAAGTAAGTACCGCCCCCGGGGGCTGCGACCGGTCCGTTACGCCCGGTCCTCCAGATAGCGGGTGTGGGACTCCTGACGCCGGGCCTCCGTCTCGCGCAGCCCGGCGGCCAGCGCCTCCGCCTCCTGGTGCAACAACCCCAGCTGCCGTTCGAGATGCCGCTCGGGCGCCTCCGTACCGGGCGCCAGCCGCACCCACCACCGCGTCCGTACGAACGTGTCGACGGCCTCCGGGACATCCGTCCGCACGGCCCGGGACAGCGTGTGCACGCCCTCCGGGTCCTGCGCGAGGACCTCCGCGACCCACCCGGGGTCGAGCAGCGCCGCCAGCAGCTCGGTCAGCTCGGTGAGCCGCCCGGCGGCGGCGGGCGGCAGCTCGACGTCGGCGAGGTAGGCCCGCAGCTTCCCGAAGTCCCCGCGCAGTTCGTCCAACTGCGCGGACGGATCGGGGAAGTCCGGCAGTGACGGCCGCTCCGGCGGGGCGATCAGCGCGCCCGCGCCGTACAGACCCACGACGACGAGCGGCCAGTACGCCCCCGCGACGCCCGCGAAGGTCAGCCCGAGGCCGGCGATCCCGCAGGCGCTGCCGGTGAGGTTCTTCCGGGACTCCAGGTAGCCGAGGAACTTGTTGGTCCTATTGGTAGCCACGGATCTCCTTGAAGGCGCCGTCCAGGGAGCCCTTCTGGGCGTCGAAGAGACGGCCGCCGGTCAGCTCGGCGATGTGTTCCAGCTCGCCGCGGTCGGAGTCGCCGAACAGGATGGGGAAGACGGGGATCCGCCGCTCGTCCGCGGACAGCCGCCCGTAGAACCCGTCGAACTCCGCCGGGCTCGCACCCTCGGTGTTCTCGCCGTCCGTCATCAGCACGATCGACGTGAACGTGTCGTCGTCGGCCCCCAGATGCTCGTACGCCTTCTGCAGCGACGTGTAGATGGCGGTGTCGCCCTCCGCGCTGAGCGCCCGCGTGTCACGGCGGATCGCGTCGAGCCCCGAACGCGGGTCCTCGGGCCGCACCACATGCGTGCGTACGCTCTTGACGGCCGAGCCGAACGGCATCAGCGTCACCTCCTCGCGTTCGCGGAAGTCGCCGGTGAGAGCGGTGAGCGCCTTCTTCAGCCGGCCGAGCCGCCCGTCCTCGCCCATCGAGCCCGAGGTGTCGAGCACGTACACCGTCCGGGAGGGGCGGCGCAGCTTGTTCTCGTACGCGTCCAGGAGCCCGTCGGCGACGGAACGGCTGCCCGGGAACGGCAGTTCGCGCCGCCGGGTGGTGTCGAGCCCCGCGGCGGGCGGCACGGAGGGTACGACGGGCCGGCGCAGCGTCCGGTCGGTGATCAGCCGCTGGGTTCCGGGGGCACGCAGGGCCTCGGTGAGCCGCCGGACGTCCTCACGGACCTGCTGACTCGTGGACGCGAGCGAGGAGAGCGGGTAGTCGGCGGTGACCACGCCGTCCCGCGGCCGGATCACGGTCAGGTCCTTCCTCGACTTCAGCACCGACTCGTAGTTGAGCAGCGCGTCGACGTCACCCCGGCGGTCGTACGCCTCGGCCAGCCAGCCCGACGACCCGGACGTCAGCTTCTGCCCCTTGAAGAAGTCCGTCAGCCGGGGCGTCGCCTCCTTCACATCCGCGTCCGTGAGCGCCGACTGGGCGTCGGAGAGACCCGAAGCGACGGATACGAGGGTGGAGAAACCGGAGTTGGAGCGGGACGGGTCGGTCATGCCGTAGGTCAGACCGCCGTCGCGCACCGCCTTCTCGATGTCGGCCCAGGTGACGTCCTCGGGCTTCCACCCCAGCTTCCGTACGGTGGCGTCCTTCACCCCGATGGCCAGCGGGCTGGACATCACCGGGGTCTGGGACACGACCTGCTTCGCGGCGGCGGGGTCGAGGCGCAGGTAGTCGTTGGAGGAGAGCCAGACGGCGTCGTACGCGTCCTTCGCCCTGCCCTTCGCGAGGAGGTCGACGGCGTCGAGCGTGCCGATGTAGGTGGGGCGGACCGTGATGCCGGTGTCCTTGTGGACCTGGTCCAGGACGGGCTTCATGTCGACGAGCTCGCTGGAGGCGAGTATGCGGAGGGTTCCGGCGGCCGGCTTCTCGGCGGGGTCCGGCCCCTCCACGGCTGAGGTGCATCCGGCCGTCAACGCTGCCAGAGCGATGGCGGCTGCGGCCCGGTGGGTGGTCTGTGCCCACCCTCCCCCACGCTCGGCTCCGCTCGCGCGGGGGGACCCCCATCGCCCTGCGGAACGCCTGCCCACAGACAGGTTCACGTGAGGCCTCCTTCCAGGGCGTTGTGGGAGCGGCTGCGCTCCAAGTAGGCCGTGGCGTGCTGGAGTTCCGAGGTCAGGGAGTCCACCGTGGCCGCCATCGTCTCTGTGGCCTGGGCCTTGTACGTGTCGATGGTGTCGAGGGTCTGGTAGATCTGCTGGAAGGCCGAGCGCAGCGTCTCCGCGCCGACGGCGGGGTCGGCGGCGATGCGCTGGATCTCGCCGCTCTGGGTGGCGAGCATCTCCGCGTTGCCGCGGATGAGGTCCTCCGTCGTGCCGCGCAACGCGTTGACCTGCTCGACGACCTTGCGCTGGTTGTCGAGGGCGGAGGCGAGCATGACCGAGATGCGCAGCGCGGAGACCGTGGTGGTGGCCGCGCGGTCGACGCCCTTGATCAGCTCCTCGTTGTTGCGCCGGACCACGTCCATCGCCAGATAGCCCTGGGCGCACACCGCGAGCTGGGTGAGCAGGTCCTGGTGCTTCTGCCGTACGGGGAAGAGGACGTCGGCGCGCAGGGTGTCCGCCTGGGCGGGATCCAGCGCCTCCACCCCACTGATGTGCTCCTCGACCGCCGAGTCCAGGGCCTCGGTCAGGACGACGTACTCCTGGAGCTTGCCCATCGAGTCCCAGAGGCGGACGCGTTCGGTCTGCAGGGCGGCGTTGTCGCGCCGCAGTTCGTCCTGGCCGCCGCGCAACGAGCCCACGATCTTGTTCAACGTGCCCTGTGCGGAGGCGTACTTGGCCACATGGTCGCGGAGCTTGTTGCCGCCCGGCAGCCGGGACAGCAGCTTGCGGGCCTTGCCGCCGGGCAGGTCGCGCGGGTCCAGGTCCTCGACGGTGCGCCGGAGTTCGACGAGTGAGGACGAGACACGGGACTGGGCGTCCTCGCCGTTCGCGGGCAGGGCGCGGATCGTGCGCTCCAGCATGCGGTTCGACTGGGCGGCGGCGCCGCGCATCTCACCGGAGCCGAGGGCCACGATCTCACCGATCTTCCCGGCGAACGCGGGGGAGCGGGCGTCGAGCGCGGCGAGCCCGTCGACGTACTCGGCGGCCTTGCGCGCCATGTCCGTCCGTACGGACTCGTCGACCGGTACGAGCCCGCCGGCCTTCTCCTTCGGCACGGCCGTGACGGGCTCGGGAGGAGTGAGGGTGAAGCCGCTGTCGCTGTCGCCCACTGGATTGCTCATCGGGTTGCTCACTGGCTGTTCCCCCTAGTCCCGGGCCCGGCGTGCCATCTCGTGCAGCACCTTGGAGGCGGGCACGGGCACCTGCCGGACACCGGTCAGCGTCTGGTTGAGGTAGGTGGTGTGGGCGTCGGTGGCCGCCGTGAACTCGGCCGCCGCGCCCTGGGGCCGGAACCCGTGCCGCACCGCGAGCCCGCGCAACTCCTTGTCGGTCCCCAGCAGTTCACCGAGGGCGCGGCCCTCCGCCGTGAGGGGGACGACCGTGTGGTCGCTGTTGGCGGTGGTGTCCGGGTAGAGGACGACCAGGTCGTCGGCGCCCTGGCCGCCGGCGAGGAGGGCGGCGACCTGGGACTCGTACACGAGGACCAGCGGGTTTCCGACACCGCTGACGAAGTCCCGGAAGGCCGCGTCCGTGCTGGTCTGCTGGGAGCCCTGGACGCTGATCAGCTTGCGCATCAGGGGCGCTGTGCGGTCGACGGCGGCGGCACCGTCGGCGACCCGGCCGCCGTCGGCGACGTAGGAGGCGGCGGCGAGGTACAGGGCGCCGGAGTTCGAACTGGTGGGATCGGTGCTGGAGATGAACAGCGTGCCGCTCAACTCGCCGTGCTTGTCCGCCCCCTTGAGCTGCTGCCAGGTCCGGTCGCCCTCGGCGGCCTTGAGGTAGGCCTTCATGTCGAGGGTGCCGTTGCCCTTGTCGCCGCCCTTGCCCGCGAGGGTCGCGAGGCCGTTGCCCGCCAGCACCTCGGCGGCGCTGCGGTGCGCGACGACCACGAGGGGCGAGTAGAAGGGACGCGGCAGGGGCTGCCGTACGTGGTACTTCGAGGCCAGTTCCCCGGCGGGCGCCTGGCTGGAGGGGAACGCGAAGTCGTACCCCTTGAGGTCGAGTCCCTCCATGGCCCAGGACCCGGAGGTCTCCGTCTCCACGGTGTAGCCCTTGGCAGCAAGGGCCTTCACCACGTCCGGGTCGGCGAAGAACTCCGCCTTCTCCGACCCGATCACTCCCCGCACGGTCTTCGTTGCCGTGCTGCTGTCCTGGTCTTCGCGGCCCGCTACGACGGCTGCTGCCACTCCGCCGATCAGGAATACCGCCAGGACGATGGCGATGATTCGTCTCACACCCGGAGAGTGCTCCCGGAATCCAACGTTCCACGCTTGTCCGGATGAACAAGGGGTGACCACCCCATCCCAGTACGCAACCGGAGGGCCGGCATCCCATTAGGGGGAGAATGCCCCGGCAGGGGCTCGGCAGCGGCTCTACAGGGGCGCGGGGAGCTGCGCGACAAGCCCCACCGGCCCGCACGGTGAGAACACCGGACGCCCCCAACGACAAAAGGGCCGCAAAAAGGGCCACATCCCACAAGGGTGCGGCCCTTCCGTACCTGCATGGCGCCCGGTCCGCACGTCGCTGCGGGTGCGCGCGGACCGGGGCCGATCGGGGGAGTGGCGAGGCTCCGGGGGGAGCCCCGCCTCAGTGGGCGGTGAGCGCCGGCTCCGCGACGGCGACGGCCGCCGCGTGCACATCCATGCGCTCGGCGGCGAGAATCGCTCCCGCCGTGTCCGCGCGCGACGCGGCGACAACGAGGGCACGCCCCGCAAGGGCGTGCGCCCGCTGGTGCAGTCCGACGTTCAGCGGCACGCGATCTCCACCGGCGGTGGAGGCGACCGCCGCGCGGACCGGCGGACGCCCGCCGCGCAGGCGGGTCACCTGCTCGGCCAGCCGTTCGGCGGCGACGTCCAGCTCGGCGGAGGCGGACGGTTCGAGTGCGCGGAGTTCGTCCGTGACCGCGAGCAGTGCCGCCAGGTGACCGGCGAGCTGGATGTCCAGCTCCTCCTCGCGCGACCGATGGGGAAAGTCGGCGGTGCCGGCCATCGTGTGGACCGACTTGGTGCGGATCGGTTCGTACATGGGAGATGGCCTCCTGTGCTCTGACAGGAAGCCATCCTAGCTTAGATTTCGTCTAAAGTTGAGCAGACTCCGAAAGCGGAGCCGGTCGGCCACACAGGGTGACCGGGCGTCAGTTCTGTCCGTACCCGTCCAGGAAGTTGCCGATCCGGGTCACCGCGTCCGTCAGATCCCGCGCGGTCGGCAGGGTGACGACCCGGAAGTGGTCGGGTTCCGGCCAGTTGAAGCCCGTTCCCTGCACGACCATGATCTTCTCGGAGCGCAGCAGGTCCAGGACCATCCGCCGGTCGTCCTTGATCTTGTAGACCTTCGGATCGAGGCGCGGGAAGAGATAGAGCGCGCCCTTCGGCTTCACGCAGGTCACGCCCGGGATCTGGGTCAGCAGCTTGTGCGCCACGTCCCGCTGTTCGCGCAGCCGCCCACCCGGCAGTACGAGGTCGTTGATGGTCTGCCGGCCGCTGAGGGCGGCGACGACACCGTGCTGACCGGGCATGTTCGCGCACAGTCGCATGTTGGCGAGGATCGTCAGCCCCTCGATGTACGAGTCGGCGTGCGCCCGCGGCCCGGAGATCGCCATCCAGCCCACCCGGTACCCGGCGACTCGGTACGCCTTCGACATGCCGTTGAAGGTGAGGGTGAGCAGGTCGGGGGCGACCTTGGCGGTGGGGGTGTGCACGGCCTCGTCGTACAGGATCTTGTCGTAGATCTCGTCCGAGCAGACCAGCAGGTTGTGGCGGCGGGCGATGTCCGTGAGCCCGCGCAGCATCGCCTCGTCGTAGACGGCGCCCGTCGGGTTGTTCGGGTTGATGATCACGATCGCTTTGGTGCGGTCGGTGACCTTCCGCTCCACGTCGGCGAGATCGGGCATCCAGTCGGACTGCTCGTCGCAGCGGTAGTGCACGGCGGTGCCGCCGGAGAGGGAGACGGCGGCGGTCCACAGGGGGTAGTCCGGCGCGGGTACGAGGACCTCGTCGCCGTCGTCCAGCAGGCCCTGCATCGCCATCACGATCAGCTCGGACACGCCGTTGCCGATGAAGACGTGCTCGACGTCCGTCTCTATGCCGAGGGTCTGGTTGTGCATGACCACGGCGCGGCGGGCCGCGAGCAGGCCCTTCGCGTCTCCGTAGCCGTGCGCCGACGACACGTTGCGGAGGATGTCCTCCAGGATCTCCGGTGGGCACTCGAAGCCGAACGCCGCGGGGTTTCCGGTGTTCAGCTTGAGGATGCGGTGGCCTGCGGCTTCCAGGCGCATCGCCTCCTCTAGGACCGGACCCCGGATCTCGTAACAGACGTTGGCGAGCTTCGTCGACTGGATCACCTGCATGTTCGTGAGCTTACGGGCGGGTAGGGGTTGTCGCGCCGTGTTTCCGCCACGTGAGACGTCCGTCTGGGGCGGGGGTGTGTGTCTGCGGGCCGACGGGGGCGGCCTGCGCCGTTCCCCGCGCCCCCTGCGGGGCTGCCGGTGGCGGTTGCGATGCGGGTGCGACCCGGTGGGTGCTGGCCGCGCAGTTCCCCGCGCCCCTTGGGGGCTTGTGGCGTGGCGTGGTTTCGAGGTGGGCCCCGGGCCTCCGCCGCGCCTTGGCTGTCCGTCGTTATGACTGTGCGGCCCGGTGGGTGCTGGCTGCGCAGTTCCCCGCGCCCCTTCGGGGGGCTTGTGGCGTGGCGTGCTTTCGGGTGGGCCCCGGGCCTCCGCCGCGCCTTGACCGTCTGTCGTTATGACTCGGCGGCCCAGTGGGTGCTGGCCGCGCAGTTCCCCGCGCCCCTTCGGGGGCGCAGGTCCTCGGGGGCCCACAGCCGGGCCCCGATAGGGGCGCGGGGAACTGCGCACCCGACCCCCGCCGGGCCGCAGCTGTTCGTGTGCGGCCGGGCCCCGTAAGGGGCGCGGGGAACTGCGCGGGCAACCCCCACCCGCCCGCACCTGTTCGTGTGCGGGTCGGCCCCCCCGGTCCAGGCCCGGCTGGAAACGCGTTCTTGTCGGCTGCCGGGTGGGACTTCAGAATGCGCATGACAAAAACGGGAAGTGGTCGGAAGATCTTCGGCCGCTCACGTCACAAGAGGGGACCCCCCACATGAAAAAGCCTCTCCTTGCCGCGCTCGGCGCCCTGATGATCACGGGGACGGGCCTGGCAGCCCCGGCGGTCGCCGCCACGGAGACCTCGACCGGTACGAAGGCCCCCGCGGCCGTCCAGGCCGTCACCTTCGCCGGCACCGTCTCGCTCAGCAACTGCTCCGGCTCCGTCGTGCGCTTCCCCGACTCCGAGGACGACGACCCGGCGCTGGTGATGTCGAACGGCCACTGCCTGGAGACCGGTTTCCCCGCCGCCGGCGAGGTCATCGTCGACCGGGCCTCCACCCGCACCTTCGGCCTCCTGAACTCCGCCGGCACCCGCGTGGCCACCCTGCGCGCCAGCAAGATCACGTACGCCACGATGACCGACACGGACGTCTCGCTCTACCAGCTCACCACCACCTACGGGCAGATCAAGAGCTCGTACAACATCAGCCCGCTCACCCTCAACGACACGCACCCGGTCGCCGGCACCGCCATCACGGTCGTCTCCGGCTACTGGAAGCGCACGTACGCCTGCAACATCGACGGCTTCGCCTACCGCCTCAAGGAAGGCGCGTGGACCTGGAAGGACTCGGTCCGCTACACCTCCGCCTGCCAGACCATCGGCGGTACCTCGGGCTCGCCCGTGATCGACAACGCCACCGGCAACGTCGTCGCCGTCAACAACACCGGCAACGAGGACGGCGGACGCTGCACCGACAACAACCCGTGCGAGGTGGACCAGAACGGCACCGTCACCGTCCGCGCGGGCATCAACTACGGCCAGGAGACCTACCAGATACCCGCCTGCTTCGGCCTGGACAGCAAGCTCGACCTGAACGCGAGCGGCTGCACCCTGCCCAAGCCGTAACCAGCCACCCGGTCGGCGGGCGGTCAGCCGGTGGTGCGGCGGACCGCCCGCCCCGCCAGCACATCCGTCCGCCGCCCGTCCTCGACGACGAACCGCCCGTCGATCAGGACATGCGGGATACCGGTCGGCAGCGTACGCGGCGCGTCGAAGGTGGACCCCGCCGCGACCGTCTCCGGGTCGAAGAGGACCAGGTCCGCCCGGTACCCCTCCCGCACCAGCCCGCGGTCGGCCAGCCGCAGCCGCGCCGCCGGACGCGACGTCAGATGTGCGACGCACTCCTCCAGACTCAGCACCCCCAGCTCCCGTACGTACCGCCCGAGGTACTGCGGGAACGTGCCGTACGCCCGCGGATGCGGCTTGTCGCCCCGCAGGATGCCGTCCGACCCACCGGTGTGAACCCGGTGCCGCATGATCGTCCGGACGTTCTCCTCGTGCCCCACGTGCTGGAGGATCGTCGACCCGAGACCGTCGTCGAGCAGCAGCCGGCGCGCGGTCACCCACGGCGCCTCGCCACGCGCGTCCGCCGACTCCTGGACCGTCCGCCCCACATAGGACGCGAGCGCCGGATCGGCGACGCCGGAGATCTCGATGGTGTCCCATTCGATGGGCACGCCATGGCACCCGTCCGAGCCCACCACCTCCAGGTGGTGGCGGATCCGCCCGGCGGTCTCCTCGTCCCGCAGCCGGGCCAGGGTGGCCTCCGGCCCGCCCTCGCTCGCCCAACTGGGCAGCATCGCCACAAGGGTCGTACACCCGGGCGTGTACGGATACGTGTCGAGAGAGATGTCCGCCCCACCGGCCAGCGCCTCGTCGAGCAGCGCCAGCAGGTCAGGGCCCTTCCCCTTGTTGACGCCGAAGTTCATGGTGGCGTGCGCGAGATGGAGGGAGCACCCGGCCTCGCGCGTCAGTTCCACCATCTCCCGGTACGCCTCCAGGGCGCCGGCGCCGTACGACCGGTGGTGCGGGCAGTAGTAGCCGTCGTACTCGGCCACCACCCGGCACAGTTCGGTCAGCTCGGCGTCCTTGGCGTACATGCCGGGCGTGTACGTGAGCCCCGACGACATGCCGACCGCGCCCTCACGCATCCCGTCGGCGACCAGCTGCCGCATCCGGTCCAGCTCCTCGGGCGTCGCCTCCCGGTCGTCCCAGCCGACGGCGAGCATCCGCACAGCGCCCTGCGGAATCAGATAGGCGGCGTTGACGGCGATCCCCTCACCACCGAACCCATGGTCCAGACGGTCCAGGTACTCACCCACGGACCGCCAGCTGAAGTCGATGTCGTCCCCGCTGCCGTTCCAGCCGGTGATCGCACGGCGCACCTCGGCGAGCGTGCGGTCGTCCACGGGGGCGTACGACAGCCCGTCCTGCCCGATGACCTCCAGCGTGACCCCCTGCGCCACCTTCGCGCTGTGATCGGGGTCGCGCAGCAGGGCGAGGTCGCTGTGGGCGTGCATGTCGATGAACCCGGGAGCCAGCACCAGCCCCTCGGCGTCCACCACCCGCCGGGCCACGGGCCGCAGACACCCCGCGGCGGCCGCCTCCTGCACCACGGTGGTGATCCGGCCGCCCGCGACACCCACGTCGGCCCGATAGGAGGGACCTCCGCTGCCGTCGACGACGTCCACGTCACGGATGACGAGATCCAGCATGGCGAGCTCCTAGAAGTAGGTGCGGACGTAGTCGACGACAGTGCCGTCCTGCTCCACCACGGGGATCAGCTGCCACTTGTCGAACGAGGTGCAGGGATGCGAGAGCCCCATGCCCAGCCAGTCGCCGACCCGCAGTCCGGTCCCCTCGGCCGTACGGATCCAGGCGTGCTGGTCGGACAGGGAGGTGACGCTGATGCCGTCCGCCGGCCGCTCACCACCCTCTCCCCGTACGACCTGCACCACGGGCAGATCCAGGTCGTACGCGGCATCGCGCTTGCCGGCGTTGGCGAAGGCCTGCTCGTCCGAGGGCCGTGAGACGACCTGCGCCCAGAGCCGGAAGGCGGGCTGCAGAGCACCCTCCTCCGGAACCCGGACGAAGGGTGTCACTTCCCGGTAGTGCCCGTCGTCATGGGAGACATAGGCGCCCGAGCGCAACAACTTCAGCGCGGGCAGAGACAGCGCGGGCAGCTCGGCGAAGACATCGGCAACGGCGTCGAACCAGGCGCTGCCCCCCGCACTCACCACGATCTCCTCCAACTCCGCCCCGGCAAAACGCCCCGCCTTGTCGAAGTCCACGACAAGGGCGGTGAGCCGCCGCAACCAGGCCCGCACCCGCTCGGGATCGGCGTCCGGCACCTCGCCCTCGTACCCGGCGACCCCCACCAACCGAAGGGTGTCCACACCGGCGACGGCGTCGGCGACCGCCCCGCACTCGGCCTCGGTCCGCACCCCGGTCCGGGCACCCTCACCCGCCGCGAGCTCGACGACGACGTCCACCGGACGCGAGGAGAGCCCCCGCAGAGCGGCGTCCATCAGCTCGACACCCCGCACGGAGTCGACGTAACACACGAACCGGAACGCGGGGTCGGCGGAGAGCTGCGCGGCGACCCAGGCGAGGGCAGCGGGATCGACCAGCTCATTGGCCAGGAAGACCCGCTGGACACCGAAGGCGCGGGCCACCCGTACCTGATGGGGCACGGCGAGCGTGATGCCCCAGGCCCCGTGCTCGATCTGCCGCCAGAAGAGCTGAGGGGCCATGGAGGTCTTGCCGTGGGGTGCGAACACCAGACCATGGCGCTCGGCGTACGTCTCCATGAGCCGCAGATTGTGTTCGAGCCGCTCGGCGGAGAGGGCGAGCAACGGCGTGGTGAACCCACCGCTGAACAGATTGCGGCGCTCGGCGGCCAGCTCGCCGACGGTCAGCCCCTCGGCATCGGGCGGCAGGCCCTTGAACCGATGGTCGACGGGCTCGTCGGCGAGCGCGGCAAGACGTTCCCTGCCGCTGGCAGAGGCGGAGTCGGCGGCCATAAAGCCTCCCTCATAGAGGCCATTGCATCCTCCGCAACGGCCATTGCGTATCACGCTTACTGCTGTCTAACATCTCGGCCAACGCCGGGTCAACGGAGCCGCCCAGACCCACGGCAGCGACAGGAGCCCCACCCACCGTGACCCGCACCGGACCCCCCGAACGCGACGACACCCAGCGCCCTCCGGCCGCGGCGGAGGTCGTCACCCTCGGCGAGTCCATGGTCACGTTCCTCCCCTCCTGCCCGGGCAGCCTCGCCGACGTACCGTCGTTCGAGCGCGCGATCGGCGGCGCGGAGTCCAACGTGGCGTGCGTCCTGGCAGCGGCCGGCCACACCACGAGATGGGTCAGCAGGGTCGGCGCGGACGGCTTCGGCGACCACCTCGTGCAGAAGATCGCGTCATACGGCGTGGACACCTCCGCCGTACAACGCGACCCCTCCCGCCCCACAGGCATCTACTTCCGCACGGCCGGCGACAGATCCACCGACGCCCACGAGGTGGCGTACTACCGCACAGGCTCCGCGGCCTCAGCGATGTCCCCCACGACAGTCGACCTGAACGCCCTCCAAGCGACGCAGATCCTCCACCTCTCGGGCATCACAGCAGCCCTCTCCGAAACCTGCAGATCCCTCCTACAGACCCTCACAACCCCTCAACCCCCCCACCCCACCCAACCCCCCCACCCCACCCAGGCCCCCCACCCCACCCAGGCCCCCCACCCCACCCACGCACCCCACCCAACCCAGGCCCCCCACCCCACACGCCCCTTGCTGTCCTTCGACGTCAATTACCGGGAGGGGCTCTGGCCGGACGCCACCACGGCGGGCACCACCCTCCTGGCGCTGGCCCGAAACGCGGACCTGGTCTTCGTGGGCGAGGACGAGGCAGAGGAGGCATGGGGCATCACAGGCGGCCCGGAGGCCATCCGCGAAGCCCTCCCGGAACCCCACACCCTGGTGATCAAGAGCGGCAGCCGGGGCGCCACGGTCTTCGAGTCGTCGAGGCCCCCGCACCCGCACCCGCCGACGGAAGCGAGGGGGCGTACCGGGGGGTGTTCGCCCGCAGGCGCCGGTGCGTCAACCGCCCTCCCCTCCAAAGCCCCCTGTTCCGCACCGGACCGAGGACGGACACCCCCCGGTACGCCCCCGCCCCACCCCGTACGCGAGGGCGACACCGTGACAACCGCCCCCGCCCTCAGCGTGGACGTAGTAGCCCCCGTGGGCGCAGGCGACGCCTTCGCGGCAGGCTTCCTCTCGGCAACCCTCCGCGGCCTCCCCGCAAAACACCGCCTCCGCCACGGCCACCTCATGGCCGCCGCGGCCCTCACCGTCCCCGGAGACCTCGGCACACCCCCCTCCCGCACCCACGCCGACCGCCTCGCCGCCCTGGACGACCACGCGTGGGGGAGACTTCGACTCGGCCCCGGCTGGACGAACGCCGCAGACCGGGCCCAGGAGGAGGTACCGACCCCATGAGTCAGACAGTCGACCGAGCGCTGAGCATCCTGCCGCTGCTCGCCGAGGGCCCCGCCGACCTAGGACAGGTCGCCGACCGCCTGGACGTCCACAAGTCAACCGCCCTGCGGCTCCTGCGCACACTCCACGAACACGGCCTGGTCTACCGCCAGTCCGACCAGCGCTACCGCCTCGGCGCCCGCCTCTTCGCGCTCGCCCAGGAAGCCGTGGAGAACCTCGACGTCCGCGAGATCGCCCACCCCCACCTCGTACGCCTCAACGAGAACTGCGGCCACACAGTCCACCTCGCCGTGCACGAGGACGGCGAAGTCCTGTACATCGACAAGGTCGACAGCCGCTACCCGGTCCGCATGTACTCCCGCATCGGAAAGCCCGTCGCCATCACGGTCGCCGCAGTCGCCAAGCTGCTCCTGGCAGACCTGCCGGACCCCGAGCGCCGCACCTTCGCGGAGAAGCTCGACTACCCCATGTACACGTCCCGTTCGACCCCCAGCGCCCCCGCCTTCCTGCGGGAACTGGACAAGGTCAGAGAACAGGGCTGGGCCACCGACCTCGGCGGCCATGAGGAGTCCATCAACTGCGTGGCGGCACCCATCCGAGGCACGGACGGACGGGTAGTAGCGGCCATGTCCGTCTCGGCCCCGAACGTAGTCGTCACAGAGACCGAACTCCTCACCCTGCTCCCCCTGGTCCGCCGCACAGCGGAAGCCATCAGCGCCGAGTACTCAGGCAAGACCCCGACGAAGGAAACCAGCTCATGACCGACAAGACCGCCCTCACCCCCAAGACGCACACCACCCCGCCCGCCAAGTTCTCGCACGGCGTCAGGAAGGGGAACATCCTCCAGGTCGCGGGCCAGGTCGGCTTCCTGCCGGCGGTCGAGGGCCAGCCGCCGACCCCCGCGGGCCCCACCCTGCGCGAGCAGACGCTCCAGACGCTGGCCAACGTCAAGGCCATCCTCGAAGAGGGCGGCGCCTCCTGGGACGACGCGATGATGATCCGCGTCTACCTCACCGACGTCGACCACTTCGCCGAGATGAACGCGATCTACAACGCGTACTTCGAGGAGCAGAACCTCACGGCCCCGCCCGCCGCGCGCACCACGGTCTACGTGGGCCTGCCCGCCGGCCTCCTCGTGGAGATCGACGCACTGGCAGTACTGAGCTGAGCAAAGGGGCTTGCTGCCACCCGGCAACAAGCCCCACCCCACCCCCACCCCGCACGACCCCCGCACCCCCCCCACAAACCCCCGCACCCCCCCACAAACCCCGGCACCACACACGGCGATACCCCCTGCCCAAAAACATGCTCCGCACCCTGCCCCCAAGAAGAGGCCCTCCCCATGCCATCACTCCTCGCAGCAGCCCCAGCAGCCGCAGAAACCCCACCTCACACAGGAGGCCTGCTCCTCCTCCTGGACGGCACGGCAGGACTCCTGACCGTCGCGGCCCTGGGCATCGTTTTTTTGCTGGTCCTGATCATCAAGGTCAGACTCCAGCCGTTCGTCGCACTGCTGGCGGTCTCCATAGCCGTGGGCCTCTCGGCGGGCCTGTCCGTGACGGAACTCTTCGGCACGGTCCAGAGATCGACCTCGGTCTCGATGATCGAGTCGGGCATGGGCGGCATCCTCGGCCACGTCGCGATCATCATCGGCCTGGGCACGATGCTGGGCGCGATCCTGGAGGTGTCGGGCGGAGCCGAGGCACTCTCCACCCGCCTGCTGAACCTCTTCGGCGAGAAGCGCGCCCCGCTGGCGATGGGCCTCACCGGCCTGATCTTCGGCATCCCGGTCTTCTTCGACGTGGGCATCTTCGTCCTGGCGCCGATCGTCTACGCCGCGGCCAAGCGCTCGGGCAAGTCGATCCTTCTCTACTGCATGCCGCTGCTCGCGGGCCTGTCGATGACGCACGCGTTCCTGCCGCCGCACCCCGGCCCGGTGGCGGCCGCGGGCCTGTTCAAGGTGGACCTCGGCTGGGTCATCCTGATGGGCATCGTCGTAGGCATCCCGGCGGTACTCGCGGCCTGGGCGTACGCGGCCTGGATCGGCAAGCGGCTCTTCGTCCCCGTACCGCAGGACATGCTGGAGGCGGCGGACGAGGCGAAGGCGGCGGTGGCCGAAGAGCGGGCGGCCCGCCGAGCGGCAACGCGCTCAACAGGAGCGCTCAACACCACAGGCACCCACAAGAATGCCGCAGTTGACGCAGCAACGACGCCCGAGGACTACGCGGAACAGCCGGTCCCCCTCCCCACGGTCTTCCTGATCATCGGAACCCCCCTGCTCCTGATCCTGGCCGCGACGTTCTCCTCCATCGCGCTGGACCCCTCGACCTTCCGCTCGGTCATCGAGTTCTTCGGGCACCCCTTCGTCGCGCTGACGATCGCGCTGCTGATGGCGTACTACCTGCTGGGCATCAGGCGGGGCTGGTCCCGCAAGTCCCTGGAGACGGTGTCGACGTCCTCCCTCAAGCCGGTGGGCAACATCCTCCTGGTGGTGGGCGCGGGCGGAGTGTTCGGCGCCGTACTCAAGGGCTCGGGCATCGCGGACGCGCTGGCGGACACCTTCAACGACGTGGGCCTGCCGGTCATCGTGCTGGCCTACTTGATCTCGGTGGTCCTGCGGGTCGCCCAGGGCTCGGCGACGGTGGCCATCGTGACCACGGCCGGCATCGTGGTCCCGCTGGTCGAGGGCCAGGACCTCTCCCAGGCACACCTGGCGCTGATCATCATGGCGATCTCGGCCGGTTCGATCTTCGCCTCGCACGTCAACGACGGCGGCTTCTGGATCGTCGCCAAGTACTTCGGCATCTCCGAGCGGGACACCCTCAAGTCGTGGACGGTCCTGGAGACGGTGCTGTCGGTGGCGGGCTTCGTGATGGCGGCGGCACTGAGCGTCTTCATATAACGATGTAGCGGGACGAACCGGTGCCCGACTGTTCCTGGCACAGGATCGTCGACCATACTGCCCGCTGTGGAGCAGCGCATAGGACCCAACATCCAGCCCCTGCAAGGTGCCGCGGTCGACCCGGCGGCCGTGCCCGGCATCACGGGCCCGCGCCCCGCCGAGCCCGGCGCCGCGAAGCCGGCGGAGCCCGAGGACGCCGTCTCGAAGGAGACGGCGTCCGACGACGAGGCGACAAAGGAGGCCCAGGAACCCTCCGACGCAGAGACGCCGAACGAAGAGCAGTCAGGCGAGAAGTCGGCCGACACGTCGGACACACCGGGCGACCCCGAGGAGACCCCGGCCCCGGACGACGGCCCGGTCTTCGAGGCCTCCGACCGCCGCGCGAAGATCGTCGCCGACCACCGCGGCGTACGGCTGACCCTGGACGACCAGGAGGCCGAGTTCCGCTGGGACGAGATCGGCGCGGTGGAGACGGAGTCGCCGCGTTTCGGGAAGCGTTTCACCATCACGGTGCACACGCCGGACCGCCGCTGGTATCCCCTGGAGATAGAGGCGAAGTCACGAGCCAGTTTCCAGGAGTGGGAGACCAGCCTCGACGAGGTCCTGGACACCTACTTCGAGGACGCTGAGGAGCCAAGCGCCCCGTAAGCCACACGTACAGGCGCAGGCGCAGGCACAAGTGCAGGCGCAAGCGCAGGCAAAAAGTACAGCCACAAACGCAGGGGGACTGCGAGCCAACCACACCGGCCCGCAGCCCCCCTCACACATCAGGTCACACGCTCAAGCGCAATACTGAGCTTCCTTCCCGATGGACCGATACATGCAGTCGGCGTTCTCCAGCAACTGCAGCACCGCGTCCCGGTTCCGCGAGGTCTCGCGCTCGATGACCTCGTCGGGCGGATAGAACCCGCCCCCGCCGCTGGACGACGGATACATCTCGAAGGTGTAGCCGAAGATCTTCTGGCTGCCCCACAGATAGTCGTCGATCGACCCGTCGGTGATGTACAGGTCGCTCGACTGCTCCGGCGTGTACCCGTTGCTGGCGGCCATCTTCTGCCCGACCGCGGCGAACGCGTTGCGGTCGTCCGCCGTCATCCCGGTCGTGGTGTCCGCGGTGGTGTACCCGAAGGGCCACAGCACCAGCTCGCTGTACGTGTGGAAGTCCACGCCCGCCTTGATCTGCTGGGTGCCGCCGACGACCCGGCTGCGGACGAAGTCGGCGACGACCTTCACCTCGGGCGCGGACTCGGGCGCCGAACCCCGGTAGGTCTCGGACGAGGTGGATCCGGAGGACCCGCCACAGCACCCCCACCGGTAGTTCCAGTTCCGGTTCAGATCGGTCCCGACGGCCGAACTGCCGCTGTTGGGCTGCCGGTTCTTCCGCCACGACCGATACGCCCCGGTGGCGATGTCGTACTCGCCGCCGTCCGGATTGAGATCAGGCACGATCCAGATCTCCCGGTTGTTCACCATGTTCGTGACGCGGGAATCCGACCCGTATCCCGCGCCCAGCTCCCGCAGCAGATAGAGCGCCATCTCCACGGTGAGGTGCTCGCGTGCGTGCTGGTGGTGGGTGAACAGCACCTCGGGCTCGGACTCGTCGGTGGCGACGTTGTCGCTGATCTTGATGGCGATGATGTCCCGGCCCTGGTAGGACTTCCCGATCACGCGCTTGCTCATGATGCCCGGGTAGGCGGAGAGCCGCTGGTTGATCTCCGTGTTCATCTCGGCGTAGTTGTGGTACCGCGAGTCGGCGGAGGGGAAGTCGAGGACGCCGACGTCGGCGGCGCTGGACCGGTCCGGGGCGGAGCCGAGGGACGTGACCTCGTACCCCAGCCGCCGCAGTTCCTTCGCCTGGGAGGCGCGACCGGAGACGACGACCGTCTCCTCGTCGGCCTCGTCGATCGACACACCGGTCCGCGCGATCGCCGTACGGACGGCGGAGGTGCTGCCGTGCACATGGATCTCGTACTGGCGGATCTCGTCCGTGTCGGCGGCGGGAGCCTTGCCGGGGGCGGCTCCCGCGTCGGTCATGGCGGCGACGGGCGCCGCGAGAGCCAGCGCGAGGAGTGTGGCGAGAGCAGCGCTGCGCCGCCCACGTCTACTACGAAAACGCATGGATCCTCCTGTTTTCTCCATGAGATCCGGGGTCACCGGAAATGTGGGGATTGGAGCGGGGGATGGCTGTGCGGTGTGGCGCTCATCGTGGAGCTATGGCATGTTCGGGTCAAGGCCGACCCGTGAGCCGGAACCGGAAACAGGCCGAAATCGCACGGCCGCCGCCCTTCGCCCCCGGCTCGAACAGGCAGTTCACGCTGTGCACATCAGGTGGGGATCGGCGCACGCCCTCTTGTGCCCCGCATCTCTTTACGCTTTCTTGATCGGCATGGCGGACACCTCGGGACACGCGGACACCACGGGCTCGGGCAGCACAGCGGGGCCCCCAGCAGGAACAACGGCATCAGGTCCATCGGGGCCATCGGGGCCGTCGGGAAAAAACACCGGCGCCCCGCGTAAATCCAGTTGGAAGTACATCGGCCCCGGCATCGTGGTCGCCGCGACCGGCGTGGGCGCGGGCGACCTCGTCGCCACTCTGATCGCGGGCTCGAACTTCGGCTACACCCTCCTGTGGGCCGCCGTGATCGGCTGCCTCGTCAAGATCTCCCTCGCCGAGGCGGCGGGCCGCTGGCACCTGTCGACGGGCCGGACGCTCTTCGACGGCTGGGCGAGCCTGGGCCGCTGGACGTCGTGGTTCTTCGTGGCGTACGTCGTGATCTGGGGCTTCGTCTACGGGGCGGCGGCCATGTCGTCGTCGGGCCTGCCCCTGCAAGCCCTGTTCCCGGACGTGATGGACCTCAAGTGGTGGGCGATCCTGACCGGCCTGGTGGGTCTGGTCTTCGTCTGGTTCAACAAGTACGCGGTGTTCGAGAAGGTCATGACGGTCCTGGTGGGCGTCATGTTCGTCGTCACGGTCTATCTGGCGATCCGCGTCACGCCGAACCTGGGCGAGGCGTTCGCGGGCCTGCTGCCGGTGCTGCCCGACGAGAAGGACTCGATCCTCAACACGCTCGGCCTGATCGGCGGCGTCGGCGGCACGATCACGCTCGCCGCGTACGGCTACTGGGTCAACGCGAAGGGCTGGACGAACACCGGCTGGATGAAGGTGATGCGGCTCGACAACCGGGTCGCCTACATCACCACCGGCATCTTCGTCATCGCCATGCTCTTCGTGGGCGCGGAGATCCTGCACTCCTCGAACGTCGCCATCGCGAGCGGCGACAAGGGCCTGATCCAGCTCGGGGACATCCTGGAGGACGAGTACGGCACGGCGACCGCCAAGTTCTTCCTCATCGGCTTCTTCGCCACGTCCTTCACCTCGCTCATCGGCGTCTGGCACGGCGTGAGCCTGATGTTCGCGGACTTCGTGGAACGCTTCCGCAAGGACAGGTCGGCTTCAAAGACCGCACACGCGACCCCGACCCCGGACCCCACTCCGGCCTCGACCCCGGCACGCACCCCCGCCCCCGCCCCCACCCCGGCCTCCGGCGAGGAGGTGGCATCGGGCGCCCACGAGAAGTCCTGGCCGTTCCGCGCCTACCTCCTCTGGCTGACCTTCCCGCCCATGATCCTGCTCTTCGAGGGCCAGCCCTTCCGCCTGATCATCCTGTACGGAGTCCTGGGCGCGGCCTTCCTCCCCTTCCTGGCCCTCACCCTGGTCTGGCTCCTCAACTCCTCACGCACGCCCCCCGAGTGGCGCAACGGCCTCCTGAGCAACGCCATGCTGACGATCGCGGGACTGCTCTTCGTCGTCCTGTGCGTGAAGCAGATCTGGGACCAGCCGTGGGCGGAGTTCTTCTAGGACCTACCGGTCCGCGAAATCCCGCCACTTCCCGCTGGTGGCGATCTTCCTGAGCTGCTCCATGGTCAGCGCGGGCTCGTCACGGGTCGCGGGGGTGTTCTGCGCACCGCTGTTGAAGGCGCTGACCACCACCCGCAGTCCGTCGGCCCTGAGGGTGTCGACGGTCCACATGACGACTCCGGAGCCGCCCTTCTCGCCGGGGCCCTGCCGGGCGGTGACCTTCGTGCCGTCGGGCAGCGTCTCGGCGTCGGGGCCGAAGAGCTGGTCCTCGGTGTCCGACATACCGGGCTGCACGTTGATCTGGACGAGGCTCCTGCCCTTGCCGTCGTCGACGACCACATAGGTGAACTCGGAGCCCTGGTCCCCCTTCGTGACCACCTCCACCCCCTGGGGAAGCAGCGACAGGAACGTGGGCCTGACCGACCGGCCGTCGGCCCCGGATGTCCCGGCCTCCGGTGTCCCGGCCTCCGATGTCCCGGCCCCCGGGTCCCCGGACGCCGGGGGAGCGGACTCCGTGCCGCCCGTCCCCTTGCCCGCCGGCTTCCGCGGGATGGAGTCGACGGCGGCGCGCCACTCCGCCGCCGTCACGACGGACTTCAGCTGCGCGGGGGAGAGCGGCGGATCGGGCCTGGTGACGGGGGCGTCCTTCTCGGCGGACGCGTTCCACTCCATCACGCTGACCTGCTGGCCCTGCGGGGTGACGAGCTGCGCGTACCAGTACTTCGTGTCCACACGGCGGTCCGGGTACTCGTAACCCTGGACGATCATGAGGGCTGAGCCGTCGGGGAGTTCGCTGCGCTCGCAGGCGTCGTACTGCGCGAAGGCCTTGTCCGGGCAGGTGGTCGCCTCCTCGGCCTGTTCGCTGTCCGCGTCGATGCGGCCGAGGCCGACCTCGACCGCCGCCTGCCCGTGGCCGTCGTCGAACACGAGGCGGGCGTACGGGCCCTGGCGGTGATCGGTGGAGCGCGCCTCCTTCACGCTGAACGTCCCCTCGGGGAGCAGCGATTCCAGGGTCCGGAGCAGGTCGGGGCCGGTCACGGCGGCGCGGTCGGGCGTGACGCTGCCGCCCGGGCCGGGGGTCCCGCCCGAGGCCACGGACCGCTCCGTGCCCTGGCCGCCGTCCCAGGGCACGAGCAGCGCCCCGCCGACCCCCGCGAGGGCGATCCCGGTCACGCCGCCCACGACGGCCGCTCGCCGCCGCAGCCTCAGCCGCCGGCCGCGGGTCCGGCCGGCGGCGACCAGGGCCGCCCCGTCGGTCTCGAAGGAGTCGCCGGCCTGCCGCAGGGCCGTGCCCAGCCGGTCGTCGAAGGGGATCTCGTCGTGTTCAACAGGCATGACACATCACCGTTTCGCCGTTTGGCCGTTCAGCCGTCAAGCCGTTCAGCCGTTTCGGAAGGGCCGCGAGCCACGCGCCGCGTGACCAGAGGCTGTGAGGGTTCTCAGAGGACAGATGAGGGGACGGGCTCAGGGCGCCACGTACTCGCCCAGGCTCTCGCCGAGCAGGACGCGCAGTCTGGCGAGGGCGCGCACACAGCGGGTGCGTACGGCGGCCGAGCTGGCGTTCATGGCGTCGGCGGTCTCCTCGATGCTGCGGTCCTCCCAGTAGCGCAGGACGACCACGGCCCGGTCCTTGGCCGGGAGCCGGCCGAGCGCCTCGATCAGGGTCAGCCGCAGAGGCGTGTCGGCGTCGGCGGCCCGGGTGTCCAGGACGTCGGGGAACACGTCGGTGGCGCGCTCCTTGCTGCTGCGCCGCCGCTGGTGGGTGAGGAAGGTGCGGGTGAGGACGGTCTGCGCGTACCCGGCGGGGTTGCCGACCCGGGAGACCCGGCCCCAGTGGACGTACAGCCGGCCGAGCGTCTCCTGCACCAGGTCCTCGGCGAGATGGGTGTCGCCCCCGGTGAGCAGACAGGCGGAACGGTAGAGGTGTCCCACGCGCGCCGACGCGAACTCCTGGTACTCGCCCGCGTGTTCCGCCGCGCCGACCTGTCTCATGCACTCCCCCTGTGCTCGTCCGTGCCCGCCCCGCCGCCCTCACTTCACTGACGCGGTGGGCCCCCGGAAATGTTTCACCCCGGCGGCACCGGGCCCCGAACGCGACGCGGCGCCGCACCGGTGCGTACACACCGGTGCGGCGCCGAGCCACTCACCTATGAACCCGCGGGCCCGCCGCTACGGCAGCGCGCGATCCCGCGCTACGGCAGCGCGTGCACGTGCGGTCCCACCGCGTTCGACCACGCGTTGCCCGCCGTGGCGTCCCAGTTCGTGGACCAGGTCATCGCGCCGCGCAGGTCCGGGTAGGTCCTGGCGGGCTTGAAGGAGCCGCAGTTCGTGCCCTTGGCGAGGCAGTCCAGGGCGTTGTTCACGATGGTCGGGGAGACGTAGCCGCTGCCCGCGCCGCGCGTCGACGCCGGGACGCCGAGGCCGACCTGGGACGGGGCGAGGCCGCCCTCCAGCTGGATGCAGGCGAGGGCGGTCAGGAAGTCCACCGAGCCCTGCGAGTACACCTTGCCGTCGCAGCCGAGCATCGAACCGCTGTTGTAGTACTGCATGTTGACGACCGTGAGGATGTCCTTGATGTTCAGGGCCGTCTGGAAGTACGTGTTCGACGTGGACTGCATGTCGATGGTCTGCGGTGCCATCGTGATGATCAGCGAGGAGCCCGCCTTCGCGGACAGCGACCGCAGTGCCTGCGTCATGTACGTGGAGTTGAGGCCGTTCTCCAGGTCGATGTCGACGCCGTCGAAGCCGTACGTCTGCATGAGGGAGTACACGGAGTTCGCGAAGTTCGTCGCCGAGGCGGAGTCGTTCACCGAGACCGTGCCGCGCTCGCCGCCGATCGAGATGATCACCTTCTTGCCCGCGGCCTTCTTGGCCTGGACGTCGGCCTTGAACTGGTCGACGGTGTAGCCGTTCAGACCGGCCGAGTCGAGGGTGAAGGTGACGGCGCCCGGCGTCGCCGTGGCGTCCGCGAAGGACACCGCGATGATGTCGTACTGGGACGGCACGTCGGAGATCTTCTGGACGGCCGCGCCGTTGTTGAAGTTCTGCCAGTAGCCGGTCACCGCGTGCTTGGGCAGGTTGCCCCCGCCGCCCGAGGACGCCTTGGTGGTCCCGGTGACCGCGGTCGACCTCGCCGACTCACCGGCGGTGTTGGTCGCGGTGACCTGGAAGGAGTACGAGGTGGAGGCGGCGAGTCCGGTGACGGTGGCCGAGGTGCCGGTCACGGCCGCGACCTTCGTACCGCTGCGGTAGATGTTGTAGCCGCTCGCGCCCGACACCGGGTTCCAGGCGAGGGAGACGGAGGACGAGGTCGTGGAGGCCACGTTCAGGCCGGCGGGGGTCGCGGGGACCACCGGGTCGGGGTCACCCGTGCCGCCGCCCCCGTCGGGCCCGAACACGGACACGTCGTCGGCGAAGTAGGCCGCCTGCCCGTACCAGCCGTGGGTGTAGACCGTCACGGACGTGGTGTTCGCGCCCGTCGTGAAGGACGTCTTCAGCTGCTTCCAGGAGGAGGAGTCCGGGGTCCAGGTCGACACGTCCGTCGTGCCCGTGCCGCTCGCGCCGAGGTAGGCGTACCCGCCCTGCACCCAGGCGCTCAGCGTGTACGTGGAGTTGGCCTTCACCGCGACGGTCTGGCTGCAGCGGGCGTTGTCCTGCCCGGCCGGGGTGGCCTTCAGGGCCGCCGCGCCCCCGTGCACGGGCGAGGAGACGGTGGCGCCGCTGCCCGCCGAACAGGTCCAGTTGGAGAGCCCCGACTCGTAGCCGGCGTTCTTCGTGTTGTTGACGTCCGCGGCCGAGGCCTGGCCGGCACCGGCGAGGGAGAGAGCGGACGCGGCGAGTACGGCGGCGAGGGCGCCGGCCCATGTCCGTCTGCGTCTGGGCATGCCTGATACGCGGTCCACTGGGGCCTCCGGTGGGGGAGTGGGGGTGAGGGAGGGGTCCAGGGCCTGTGGGACAGGTCCTGGCACGGTGGCCACCGTCGCCTCTCCAAACTGGTCCAGACCAATCAGGTTGTCAAGACCTTTGGCGAGGCCAACGCACCAGCCGGGCCGCGGAGTTGAGGCGCATGCGGATCACTCTGTGTGGATCACGTACGCACCTTGTGTGAGTTGATCTAAAGGATCCGGTGTTGAGCGGCGCATGCCGTGGATAAGGTGCAGTTGCGGAAGGACGCCACAGTGGCAAGTTGTGTCCGTCCGTGAGCGATTGATGGCGACTTTCACGACAACATTCAGGCGATACAGGGGCGATCTGGGACGCGGTTGACCACCCCGTCCCAGTGAACGGGGTGGTGTGCAGCGTGCCGACCGCGATAGCCGTCACCAGTTCCGATCTGGTGCTCCCGCCGCACGACCGGCAGACCCCGCCCGCCGCCGTCCAGCCCCTCGAAAGCCTCGAAGCCTCCATCACGGCCATGCACGCGCTCATCGAGCAGCACGGCTATGTGATCGCGCTCTACCCGTCCTCCGCGCCCGCCGGTGTGATCCGGCGGCTGCACGCGGTGCGCTCCGTCCTGGAGAGCGACCGCGTCGCGCTGCTCTCGCTCGACCTGCCACCGCTCGGTCTCGCCCTGCTCGCCCAGCAGCTGCGCCAGCTCTCCGTCTGCGACTTCAGCCCCGGAGTGCTGGCCTCCGCCGCCCGGCTGCTCGCCCACTACATCTACTCGGGCGCCCTTTTGAACTCGGTCGCCAAACTGGACCGGATCCCGGTCTCGCTCACCTCGCACGCCAAGTCCTGGGTGCCGGGCGCCCAGTTCGCCGTACTGGCCACTCCGCGGCCCCAGCTGGTGCGCGTCGGGCAGGAGGAGCTGACCGGGCCCGAGTTCGGGACGCGGATGCTCGTCGCGGCCGGGCAGCTGCCCGTCGACTGGCTCACCGGGACGCTCGCCCCCGCCTGGCACGTACAGGGCGTCACGACCGTGCCGCTGCCCGCCGAGTCGGCCCGCTGGTGGAGCACGGGCAAGGTCGCCGAGTTCGCCGCGGGCCTCTACGACGTGTCCGTGCTGTACCAACTGGTCTCGTCGGTGCGGCGCGAGGAGTGCCACTGGTGCGGTCTCGAACTCATCGGTGACCGCTGCGGTTTCTGCGCGGCGCCGCTGTCGCCACCCTCGTCGAACGAGCTTCCGAAGGCCGCGGCGCGGGCAGTCTCTTCGGTACGCGCCCTGCCCCGAGGGGCTACGTGAGCCCCGCACGTCAGGCACGTACACCTGAATAACGGTGAATACCTTGCAGCACCCCCTGTTACCGATGAACACCCCTTGAACTCGGCACCGCCCCCACGAGGTGAGATGTAGTGAACTCGCGCCAGCGCCGCGGCATCATCCTGCTGGTCCTCTCGGTCCTGTGCGCCGTGGGCGCCTTCGCCGGAGTCCTCTCGGTGATCCGCGACGTGAACTCGAAGGTCGGCCCCGAGGTCGCGGCATACCGCCTGAAGGACGACATCGCGCCCTACAAGGCGCTGTCGGCCGACCAGTTCGAGAAGGTCTCGATGCCCGAGCGGTGGCTGTCGGCCACCGCGGTCACCAGCCTCTCCCAGGTCCGCGGCAAGATCGCCGTCACGCAGCTCAAGAAGGGCTCGCTGCTCCAGACGGACATGATCGTCGACCGGCCCGCACTCCAGGCGGGCCAGCAGGAGATCGCCATCCTGATCGACGCGGCGACCGGCGTGGCGGGCAAGATCAACCCGGGCTCGCGGGTCAACATCTACGCCACGTTCAAGGACGAGAGCGACAACGGCAAGGACCAGTCGAAGGTCATCGTGCAGAACGCCCGCGTCATCGACGTCGGCAAACTGACCGCCCTCGACCCCGGCCAGTCCAGCAACGACCGCCGCCGCACCGCCAACGAGGCCGTCCCCATCACGTTCGCCCTCGACACCGCCGACGCCCAGCGCGTCGCGTACGCCGAGTCGTTCGCCGAACACGTCCGCCTCGCCCTGATCGCGGGCGGCGCCGACGCCACCGTCGCCCCCGGCGACCGCTCGTACACCCTCGACGAGGACAAGTAGGAGGCCACGATGCGCGCAGAGCCTGTGCTCCCCGTCCCCCCGAGGCCACGCCGCGCGAGGTCGGGCCGATGACCATCCGCATCCTGCCCGCCGTCGGCGACATCGACTCGGCCCGCGCCCTCAGCACCCTCCTGAGCCAGCTCGCCGACGCCGAACCGGCCCCGCCGGTCCCCGACACCACGGCCCTGCTGGACACCCTGGCCCGGCTGGCCGCCGAGTCCCTCGACGAACTGCCCGAAGTCGTCCTGGTCCACGAGCGGATCGGCCCGGTCCCCGCGCTCGACGTCATCCGCGACCTGGTCATGCGCTTCCCGGCCGTCGGCGTCGTCCTCATCACCGCCGACACCAGCACCGGCGTACTGACCGCCGCGATGGACTGCGGGGCGCGCGGCATCGTCGGCCTGCCGCTCGGCTACGACGCCCTCGCCGAACGCGTCCAGGCCGCCGCCGCCTGGTCCACCGGCATGCGCCGCCACCTGGGCAGCGCCACCCCCGAGCTGTACGCGGGCCCGGGCGGCTCGATCGTCACGGTGACCGGCGCGAAGGGCGGCGTCGGCGCGACGGTCACGGCCGTCCAGCTCGCCCTGGCCGCCCAGGCCTCGGGCCGCTCGGTCGCCCTGCTCGACCTGGACCTCCAGTCCGGCGACGTGGCCTCCTACCTGGACGTGCAGTTCCGCCGCTCCATCGCCGACCTCGCCGCGATCAGCGACATCAACCCGCGCGTCCTCCAGGACGCCGTCTACACCCACGACACCGGGCTCGGCCTGCTCCTCGCCCCCGCCGAGGGCGAACGCGGCGAGGAGATCACCGACCGGGTCGCCCGGCAGGTCCTGGGCGCCCTGCGCTCCCGCTACGACCTCGTGGTCGTCGACTGCGGCGCCCAGCTGAACGCCGCGAACGCCGCCGCCGTCGAACTCGCCGACCAGGCCCTGCTCCTGGTCACCCCCGACGTCGTCGCCGTCCGCGCCGCCAAACGCATGGTCCGCATGTGGGACCGCCTCCAGATCCGCAAGGCCGAGGAGACCCGCACGGTCGTCAACCGCTTCGCCCGCGGTACGGAGATCCAGCCGTCCCTGGTCGAACGCGTCACCGGCACCAAGGTCGTCCGCACCACGGTCCCCGCCGCCTTCAAGGAACTCCAGTCCGTCGTGGACGCGGGCCGTATGCAGGACCTGGACGCCCGCTCGACGGTCAAACAGGCACTGTGGGCGCTGGCGGGCGAGCTGGGACTGATGGCCGAGCAGCCCGCCGGCGGTGGCGGCCGTCGCCGCAAGGCATCCTCGGACAAGGGCTCCCTCTCCCTGCGCCGCAAGATGGGCGACCGGGGCGCGGTCACCCTCGAATTCGCCGGCATGTTCCCGATCCTGCTGGTCGTGATGACGATCCTGTGGCAGTGCGCGCTGTACGGCTACACGTACTCCCTCGCCGGGAACGCGGCGGACGAGGCTGCGCGGGCCGCGACCGCGGCGTACGCGGTCGACGGGGACGTCGGCGGTGCCTGCAGCGCCGCGGGCGGGGAGCACCTGCCCGGCGCCTGGGACGGCGCCGGGATCGACTGCGGCGTCGAGGGACCGGTCATGAAGGCCACGGTCACCGCTCAGGTGCCCCTGTTCTTCCCGGGCTTCGACGCCGGCTGGACGGTCGAGGGCGAGGCGGGGGCCGCACTGGAGGGGGAGGACTGATGAAGCGAACCTTGGCACGCTTACGGAAACGTGCGCGGGACGACCGGGGTGTCTCCATGCTGGAGTTCGCCGGGTTCCTGCCGATCCTCCTGCTCGTCGGGATGGCGGCCATCCAGCTCGGCCTGATCGGCTACGGCATCAACCAGGCCGGTTCGGCGGCGCGGGCCGCGGCGCGGGCCGCCTCGCAGGGCGACGACGGGGGAGCGGCGGGCACCGCGGCGGTGAGCGGCTGGCTCGACCCGAGCGTGTCGGCGGCCGAGGGCGACGACCTCACCACCGCGACGGTCACGCTCCAGGTCCCCGCCGTCATCCCCCTCCTGCCGAGCGTGACCGTCGAACGCCACGCCACGATGCCCACCGACGACTGACCGCATGCCCGCGCAACCGACCGACCGTGACACCGACTGACCGCAGAACCGTGACACCGACCGACCGCATGACCGCCGGACCGAACCACCTCACGACCGAGAGGAGTTGAAGACATGAGCCTGCGAGCGCGTATCGCCGCCCCCGAAGAGGGCGGAGCCGGTCGCGAGGACGGGCACCTCGTCGCCGTCTACCGTGCCAAGCTGCTGGAGGAGATCGACCTCGCGGAGATGTCGAGCCTCGCGGCCGCCGAACGGCGCGTACGCCTGGAGCGCGTCCTCGGGCACATCATCAGCCGCGAGGGCCCGGTCCTGTCGACCACCGAGCGCTCCCAGCTGATCCGCAGGGTCGTCGACGAGGCCCTGGGCCTCGGCGTCCTGGAACCCCTCCTCGCCGACGCGTCGATCACCGAGATCATGGTCAACGGCCCGGACTCCATCTTCGTGGAGCGCGCCGGACGCGTGGAGCAGCTCCCGCTCCGCTTCGCCTCGAACGAACAGCTGATGCAGACCATCGAGCGCATCGTCTCCACGGTCAACCGCCGCGTGGACGAGTCGAACCCGATGGTCGACGCCCGCCTCCCCACCGGGGAGCGCGTCAACGTCATCATCCCGCCGCTCGCCCTCACCGGGCCCACCCTCACGATCCGCCGCTTCCCCCGCGCGTACACGCTCCCCGAACTCATCGGCCTGGGCTCGCTGGACGAGCAGATGCTGATGCTGCTCGCCGCGTTCGTCCGCGCCCGCTTCAACGTCATCGTCAGCGGCGGTACGGGCTCCGGCAAGACCACGCTCCTGAACGCCCTCTCCGGCCTGGTCCCGTCCCACGAGCGCATCATCACCATCGAGGACTCCGCGGAACTCCAGCTCCAGCAGGAGCACGTGATCCGCCTCGAATCCCGCCCCCCGAACGTGGAGGGCAAGGGCCAGATCACCATCCGCGACCTGGTCCGCAACTCGCTGCGTATGCGCCCCGACCGCATCATCGTCGGTGAGGTCCGCGGCGGCGAGACCCTCGACATGCTCCAGGCCATGTCGACGGGCCACGACGGCTCCCTGGCGACCGTCCACTCGAATTCGGCGGAGGACGCCCTGATGCGCCTCCAGACCCTCGGCTCGATGTCCGAGGTGCAGATCCCCTTCGAGGCGCTCAAGGACCAGATCAACTCCGCGGTCGACGTCGTCGTCCAGCTCACCCGGCACGCCGACGGCTCCCGCAAGGTCACCGAGATCGCGCTGCTGGTCTCGCACGGCCGCGAGCAGTTCCGGATCGTGCCCGTCACCCGCTTCGTCCCGCGCCCCACCGGCCCCGACCGGGTCGTCCACGGCCACTTCGAACACCTCCCGCTGCCACGGTCGGTCGCGGAGAAGCTGTACGTCGCCAACGAGCCGCTGCCGCCCGCCTTCGGGGTGGCGGAGGCGATAGACGTCCTCAACACCCGACAGGCGATCGGATGACACACACCACAACGATGGCAGCCCCCCGAGCCACCGGAGCCGCCGGAGGCATCGCGGTCCCGATCGTCGAGAGGAGCGAGCCGTGAACAACGCGGTCCCCCTCGCCCTCGGCGCCACCATGCTGTGCGGCACGCTGGCCGTCGCGGGCGTGCACACGTACGTGTCCGGCCGCGCCCAGCGCCAGGCCCTCGTCGACCGGCTCTCCGGCGGCGGCCCCCTGCGCACCGCCGCCGGCCGGGCCCGCCGCTTCGCCGCCGTCGACCGCCGGCTGCGCCGCACCCGGCTGGGCCGCACGATCCAGCTGCGCCTGTCGGCCACGGGACTCGACCTGACGGCGGGCGAGTTCTTCACGTACGTCGCCGCCGTGGTCGTCGCGCTGTGGCTGATCGCGGCGGCGGCCCTGGCCCCGTTCTTCGGCCCCATCGCGGGCCTGGTCGGTGTCTGGAGCGCCGCGATCTTCCTCAACTGGCAGCGCCAGAAGCGTATCGAGGCCTTCATCAACCAGCTCCCGGACGTGGCCCGCCTGCTGGCCAACGCGGCGGCGGCCGGCCTCGCCCTGCGCACGGCGCTCGCGATGGCGGCGGAGGAACTGGAGGCGCCGGCGGGGGAGGAGCTGGCCCGGGTCGCGGACCAGCTGACCCTGGGCCGCTCGGTCGACGACGCGCTGGGCGAACTGGCCGAACGCCTCCCGTCCCGCGAACTCGTCGTCCTCGTCACCACCCTGGTCCTGTCCAACAAGGCGGGCGGCACGGTCGTCAACTCCCTGCGGAATCTCACCAAGACCCTGGAGGACCGCAAGGAGACCCGCCGCGAGGTCCGCACGATGCTCTCCGAGGTCAACGCGACGGCCTTCACCGTGCCCCTCCTCGGCCTCGGCTCCCTCCTCCTCATCAACTCCTCGAACGAGGGCGCCCTGGCCAAGGTGACCGGCTCCCCGCTGGGCCAGACCCTGGTACTGATCGCCATGGGCCTCTACACGATCGGCTTCTTCGTCATCCGCCGCCTCGGCAAGATCGAAGTATGAGGAGGGGATCACCGTGTTCGCTCTGCTGCTCGCCGCGCTGACCGGCCTCGCCGTCGCGGGCTTCCTCCTCGGCATCCGCATGTACCGCGCGGAGGCCAAGCTCCCCGGCGACATGGCCCTCGCGCTGGAGGTCGGCGGCACCCGCGTCTCCAAGGCGGACTCGGCCGTCGACCGCCTCGGCATGCGCTTCGCCCCGCTCGTGCTGCGCCTGATGGGCCCCCGGCGCGTGGACGCCAAACGCCGCCGGATCGACATGGCGGGCAACCCCGGCGGCCTGACCCTGAACCGTTACGCGGCCCGCCGCGCGGTGTACGGCGTCTTCGGCGTCCTGCTCTTCCTGATCTTCCTCTCCAACGGCCGGACCCTCTTCGCCCTGATGGCCCTGGCGTTCGGCCTGCTGGCCGCCGACGCCCTGATCTGGCAGGCGATCCGCGAGCGCAAGGAGGTCATCGACCGCACCCTCCCCGACTTCCTGGACGTCCTGGCGGTCGTGGTGTCGGCGGGCCTCGGCTTCCGCCAGGCCCTGGAGCGCGTGGCCGAACACTACGAGGGCCCGTGGGCGGACGAGCTGCGCATCACGCTCCGCCAGATGGACATGGGCGTGAGCCGCCGCCAGGCCTTCGACGAACTGCGTCGGCGCAACTCCTCGGAGCAGGTGGCCCAGTTCGTCTCGGCCCTCCAGCAGGGCGAGGAACTGGGTTCCCCGATCGCCGACACCCTCATCCAGCTCGCCACGGACATGCGCCGCACCGACGCCCAGAACTCCCGCCGCCGGGCGGCGAAGACGATCCCCAAGGCGACCATGGTCACGCTGGTCTTCATGCTCCCGGCCACGATGATCCTCATCGCCACGGGCATGTTCCTGGGCTCCGGTACGAACTTCGGCTCGATCCTGGGGCGCTGAGATGACGGGCAGCGGCTGGAAGCACCGGTGGCCCCGACCGGGTCGGGGGCCCGGGGACCTGCGCGCCCAGCCGCCACGACCGCGCACCCGCAGACGGCGAACCCCGCTCCCCACCACAGGCACCGGCTACTTCGCGGAGGACGCCGCTGCCCCGCCCGGCATCCGCCTCCAGCTCAACGCCCTCCAGGCCCTCTGCCGTCAGGCCTTCGCGATCCGCCTCACCCTGATCGCGATAGGCGCCCCCTTCGCGACGGCGAACGCCGCCGACGGCTTCCCCCGCCACGCCGTCCTCACCGCCGCGGTCCTGGGCGTGATGGGCTCGTACGCCATGCTCAGAGACTGGGACAGATGCGCGCCCCAGCTGCTGGCCCACCCCACCCTCATGGCGGTGGACCTGGTCTTCGGCGCGATACTCCTGCTCACGGCGTCCCCCGCGTCCCCCCTCGCGTACGCGGCGGTCTGCACGCCCCTCCTCTCGGGCCTGCTGTATGGCTGGCGCGGCTCCGGGGTCTTCACGGGACTGCAACTGGTTGTCCTGCTCACGGTGTTCAGGGCGTGGGACCACCGCCCGGGCGCCGGCGCGAGCACCCTCCTGATCGCGGGCTTCTGCGTCGCGGCGGGCGTCATCGGCGTCACCCTGCGAAACCTGATGTTCCGCTTCGGCACGGCCAGCCAGGCGCTCGCGGAGGCGAACTCCCGCCTGGCGGTGGCTGAGGCGGTCGAGTCGGAGCGCGCCCGCCTGGCCCGTGAGATGCACGACTCCGTGGCGAAGACCCTGCACGGTCTCGCCCTGTCGGCGGAGGCCCTGGCGCTGGCCGCGGACCACCGCACGGACCCCCACACCCTCAAGTCCCAGGCGACCGCGGTGGCGGGAGCGGCACGCCGGGCGGCGACGGAGTCCAGAGAACTGCTCACGGACCTACGGGCCCACACGGCCCTGTCCCACCCGCCGATGGACATGGCGACGGAACTGGCGGCCAGGGTCCAGGACTTCGAGTCCCGTACGAACATCAAGGCGACCATCACCACCCCCACCCCCACCCCCGATCCGTGCCAGGCCCTCGCCCTCCCCCCGGGGGCGCCCCGCCAACTCCTGGCGATCGCCTCGGAGGCGCTGGAGAACGCCCACCGCCACGCGAACGCGACCCACGTGGAGGTGACCCTCGAAGCCGCGTACGGCGTCCTGCGCCTGACCGTCCGGGACGACGGCGTAGGCACGGCCGTCTCCCTGGACGACGTACAGGTCCTGGCGAATACCGGCCACTTCGGCCTGCTGGGCATGCTGGAACGCGCGGCATCGGTGGGCGCGGACCTCCACCTGCACAGCCGCGCGGACAGAGGCACGGAGATCGAGCTGACCCTCCCCTGTCCCACCCCCTCCCCTCAATACCCCTCACACTCCCCTCAAGAGGAGGCCGCACATGCCTGACCAGGCACTTCCCGGCCCGCCCCTACGAGTGCTGGTGGCCGACGACAACCCGGTCGTACGGGCCGGCCTCGCGGCCCTCCTGACGGCCCACCCCGACATCCATGTCGCGGCCCAGGCGTCGAACGGCGCGGAGGCGATCGCCTCCGCGACCTGTCACGCTCCCGACGTGATCCTCCTGGACGTGCGCATGCCCGACACCGACGGCCTGACCGCGCTTCCCCGGCTGGCGCGGCTCGCGCCGGTGATGATGCTGACGTACAGCCGTGAACCCGAGGTGGTGGCCGAGGCGTTGCGCCGGGGCGCGGTCGGCTACCTCGTGCACGGGGAGTTCACGGCTGACGAACTGATCACGGCGGTACGGAGTCTGCGGGACGGTACGGCCACCTTCACGTCGTCCGCCGTGGATGTCTCGGATTCGCTCGGTGTTTCGTACGAACCGAACCAAAACTCTTCGCAGCTGCAATCGGTTGTGGCACAGTCGTGGAAGGCTCGCCCCGCCTACGCGACGGGACTCCACCGTCGCGGCCACAACCGCCTGGATCACGACCTGAGTTCACGGGAGGTGGAGGTCATGGATCTCATCGCGGCCGGCATGAGCAACCAGCAGATCGCCGCCACGTGCTTCATCAGCGAGAAGACGGTGAAGAATCACATCAACCGCATCTTCGCGAAGCTGCACAGCTCTTCCCGCAGCGAAGCGATCGCCTGCTGGCTGGGCACGGCCCACGGGGGGTGGAACGAATGACTCCGCCAAGGAGAAGTTGGGCCCCTGGACCCACCCGCAGTAGGCGGATTCTCACGTACGGTGCGCGGGACGGTAGTGGTTTTGGGTGGGAGGGAAGGGATCACAGTGACCAAGAACCTGGAGCCGGAGACGTCCACGGGGACAGCGCTTCGCGGACGGGTCCGGACCGTGGCCTCCCGGATGCGCGGTCGGGACCGGGACGCGGGGGCGGGCTTCGTGGAGTACGCGGGCCTGATGATCCTGATCGCCGGGATCTTCACGCTGATCGACGGCCTCGGACTGGACGGACTGATCTCCGGCGCGATCCTGGACGCGGTCAACCAGGTCATCGGCGGCTGACCGCCGCAGTTCCGCGCGGTGACCGGGGGTCGACACTCCCCATCTCCATCTGGCTGACGGGGATCCTGCTCTTCGCCGCGTTCGCCTTCTTCGCATTCGCCCAAGCGGCGTCCGCCCGGAACGGAGCACAGTCCGCGGCGGACGCCGCTGCGTTGGCCGCGGCTCAGGACGCCAGGGACGAGCTGATGGAGGGCCTGGAAGGCGCCATCGGCGTGGACGACGACTGGCTGGACTGGCTCGACGGCGACGGGTTCGACGGCGCCGGAGCCGCGGCCGCGGCAGGGGAGCTGGCCGCCGAGAACGACGCGAGCGTAACGGGATTCGCGCCCTACACCGCGGCCGGGTTCCCCGGCTACCAGGTGGAGATCCAGACCAACTACACGGTCGGGGACTCGATCATTCCGGGCACGGAGGGCATGCGGGCGAACGCCGATGCCGCGGCCGTCATCAAGCCCCGCTGCGACTTCGACGTACCCGAGGATCCGAAAGACGTCGTCGAACTGGATTGTGACGGCGAACTTTTGGACATCGACCCCGAAGATTTCGATTTGGACGACCTTCCCGACGCGTCCGTGCTGTTCTCTGTGCAACTGGCCGAGTGAAAGGAAGCCGTACCGATGAACATTCGGCGCACCACGAAGGGCCGCACGGTACTGACCGCCGTGGCGATCACGACTGGGCTGGTCCTCACGGTGGCCGGCTGCGGCGGGGGTGGCGACGACGAGGGTTCGGACAAGAAGACGTCGTCCTCCTCACCGGCCAAGAACGGTGAGGGCGACGACAGGCAGAGCTCCGAGTCGCCCTCCGCGCAGCAGATCCTGGCCGAAGTGAAGAGCGGCGGCCTGACGCTGGCCGTCACCTCGGCGAACAGGGACGAGGGCGGCTTCGTCACCGTCGAGGGGACGGTGACGAACAACAGCGGAAAGTCGTGGGTGGCCGCGGACTGGCGGGGCGACGAGCGGGAGCTGGCCGGCAACGGCGGGTCCATCGCGGGGGCCAGCCTGGTCGACCAGACCGGCAAGAAGAAGTACCTCGTGCTGCGTGACACCGAGGGGCGCTGCCTCTGCACCCGGTTCACCGGGGGCGTCCAGTCGGGCGAGACCACGGAGTGGTTCGCCCAGTTCCCCGCCCCACCCGAAGACACCGCCAAGGTCTCCTTCCAGGTCGGGTCCATGCCCCCGGCCTCCGTAGAGATCTCCGAGGGCGAGTGACCATGCCCCTCACCCCCCGCACCGTGTCGATCACCCTCACCGCCCTCACGACCCTCGTCTTCATGACGCCCCTGACCTCGGCCCATGCGGACGACGAGGACCCGAGCGCCCCGCCGGGCAGCGTCACCACCTCCCCGCCGCCGGAGGTGGACGCGAACAGCCCGGGGCTGAAGCTCGCCGACGGCGCGACCCTCGCCGCCGCGCGGGTCCTCGACATCAAGTCGGTCGTCGAGGACCTCGGCGGGGAGGAGCGGCGCGAGGACACGAACGAGAACGTGACGTTCGCGCTCCAGGCGGAGGTCCTCTTCCCGAAGGACAGCTCGAAGCTCAACCCGGAGGCGAACGCCCGCATCGCGACGATCGCGGAGGAGATCAAGGCCCAGAAGGCCACGAACGTCCGCGTCTTCGGCTTCACGGACAACCTCGGCTCGTACGCCCACGGCCTCACCCTCTCCAAGCGGCGCGCGGAGGTCGTGCACGAGGAACTGGCCTCGAACCTCGGCGACATGAGCGTCACCTTCGTGGTCCGCGGCTACAGCGAGGACTACCCGATCGCCGACAACACCTCGGAACAGGGCCGCCGCAAGAACCGCCGAGTGGAGGTCACGTTCCCGAAGGAGGCGTGAACGGCCGAGCGCACAGGTGATTGAAGAGTTTGAGCCCCGCCCGTCCCCCGGGTAGGAACAGGCCATGACCTCACTCGGTGCTGTCTTTCGGCCTCAGCTGCCACCAGAACGTCTGCGGGCCGTCGCCCGTGCCGCGGACGACGCCGGGCTCGAAGAGCTCTGGCTGTGGGAGGACTGCTTCCTCGAAGGGGGCATCTCCGCCGCGGCGGCCGCCCTCGCCTGGACCGACCGGCTGCGCGTCGGAGTCGGCCTCCTCCCCGTGCCGCTCCGCAACGTCGCCGTCACCGCCATGGAGGCCGCCACCCTGCACCGGCTCTTCCCGGGCCGGCCCGTCCTGGGCGTCGGCCACGGCGTGCAGGACTGGATGGGGCAGGTCGGCGCGCGGGCCGAGTCGCCCGTGACGCTCCTGCGCGAGTACCTCGCCGCCCTGCGCGCCCTGCTCGCCGGTGAGCGCGTCACCACCGACGGCCGGTACGTGAAGCTCGACGGTGTCGCCCTCGACTGGCCCCCGCCCGCCCCCGTGCCGATCCTCGCCGGAGCCACCGGCCCCCGCTCCCTCAAGCTCACCGGAGAGGCCGCGGACGGCACCATCCTCACCGCGAACACGCCCCCCGACGGCGTACGCAAGGCCCGTCAGCTCATCGACGAGGGGCGGGCGTCGGCCTCCCGCACCGACGCCCCGCACAGCGTCGTCGTCTACCTCCTCACCGCCACCGGCCCCGGCGCCGCCGCCCGTCTCCACGCCGAACTGGAGGCCGAAGGCGTGGCGTCGGTCCCGGACCTGGGCGTCGCCGGGGACGCCGGCGCCGTCGCCAAGGCCGTGCAGCGCCTCACGGACGCGGGCGCCGACACGGTCGTCCTCCAGCCCACCGCCGACGAACCGGACCCCGAGGGCTTCATCCGCTTCGCCGCCGAAGAGGTGCGCCCCCTCGTGCCCTGAGCGGCAGCGGGCAGCAGTGGTCCTGCCACTGTCAGTGGCCCCTGCCAGACTCGCTCGGTATGACCCACGACGCGCACGTACGGCTGAGGCCCGTGGAAGAAGCCGACCTTGAGGCGTTCTTCGCGCAGGAGCAGGACACCGAGGCGACCCGCCGGTCGAGGTTCACCGCCCGGCCGCGCGGGCGCTTCATGACCCACTGGGCCACCCGCATCCTCGGCGACGACACCGTCCTTGTACGGACGGTCGACGTGGACGGCGCCCCGGCCGGCCACATCGTCGCCTGGTGGGAGGAAGCGGAGGGGGGAGGGGACGAAAGCGCGGGGACGCGGCGGCGGTTCATCGGGTACTGGCTCGGCCGTCCCTACTGGGGCAGAGGCATCGGCACCGAGGCCCTCGCCCTCTTCCTCCGCGTGGAGAGCGTCCGCCCTCTCCACGCCGACCCGTTCCCCGGGAACACCGCCTCGGTGCGCCTCCTCGAACGCCACGGCTTCCGCCGCGCCGGCACGGTCCAGCATGGCGCCGACATCCACACCCTCCTCGTACTCGACGACGCCCCGGTACAGGAGTAGCCGGGTAGGAAACCTGTCGCGCCCCGCACGCACCCCCTGTCACCATCGCCCGATGAAGCCCTTCCACGAACTCGTCGCCGAAGCCGAGGCCGCCCCCACCGACGGATGGGACTTCTCGTGGTTCGAGGGGCGTGCCACCGAGGAACGCCCCTCCTGGGGGTACGCGCGGGCCATGGCGGAGCGGCTGGCCCACGCGGACGCCGCTCTCGACATCCAGACCGGTGGCGGCGAAGTACTGGCCTCCGCCCGGAAGTTGCCGAGGCTCACCGTCGCCACCGAGGGCTGGCCCTCGAACGTCGCCAAGGCCACCGCCCTGCTCCATCCGCTCGGCGCGGTCGTCGTCGCCGCCCCGGAGGACGCCCCGCTGCCGTTCGGCGACCAGGCCTTCGACCTCGTCGTGAGCCGGCACCCGGTGCGTCCGCGCTGGACGGAGATCGCCCGCGTCCTCAAGCCGGGCGGTACGTACTTCGCCCAGCACGTGGGCCCCGGCAGCGTCTTCGAGATCGTCGAGTACTTCCTCGGCCCGCAGCCGGAAGCAGGGCGCAACGACCGCCACCCCGACCGCGAGCGCGCCGGCGCCGAGGCGGCCGGTCTGCGGATCGTCGACCTGCGGGCGGCGCGGCTGCGGATGGAGTTCCACGACATCGGGGCCGTCGTGCACTTCCTGCGGAAGGTGGTGTGGATGGTCCCCGACTTCACCGTCGACCGGTACCGCACCCGGCTGCTGAGCCTGCACGAACGGATCGTGGCCGAGGGCCCGTTCGTGGCCCACAGCACCCGCCACCTCATCGAGGCCCGCAAGCCCGAAGCCCAAAACGTGAAGCCCGAAGCCCAAAACGTGAAGCCCGAAGCCTGACCACGGCCGTCGGCCGCCAGCCGCTGTCGATGGCCGCCGACCGTCATGCCATGAACGTGCACGCCATGAACGTCACGCCTCGTCCCGCAGCCCCAGCCGCAGATGCTCCACGTGATGCAGCGCCTGCTCCAGCAGCTCCGCCACATGGTGGTCGTACAGCGCGTACACGATCGACCGTCCGCGCCGCTCTCCCGTGACGAGCCCCAGGTTGCGCAGCAGCCGCAGCTGGTGGGAGCACGCCGACTGTTCGAGGTCCGCCGCCTCGGCGAGTTCGCCGACCGCGCACGGTCCCTCCCGCAGGCGCGCCAGGATGCGCAGCCGGGAGGGCGTGGCGAGGGCCTGGAGCGTCGCCGCGACGTCCGCGGCGCCCACGGCGTCCAGACGGTCGCGGATGCTGCTCTTCGCATCGACTCCATGACCCATGCCGTCATCGTAGCGAGGCGTCCGCGCCAGCTACCGGAATGAATGAAGACCTATTCATGTGTTCCTGTATGGTGGCGCTCGTGCAGCCAGCCGACACCCGTCTCCTCGCCCTGCCCGAAGCCCGTTGGGCCGCCGTCTCCACGGCGGCCTTCCTGCTCGCGCTCCCGCTCCAACTGCTCGGCGCGACCGCCTGGCTGTGGGGCCTGCTGTACGCCGCGGCCTATCTGGCCGGCGGCTGGGAGCCCGCGCTCGAAGGGCTCAGGGCACTGCGTGCGAAAACCCTCGACGTCGACCTGCTGATGATCGTCGCGGCGCTCGGCGCCGCCTCGATCGGCCAGGTCATGGACGGCGCGCTGCTCATCGTCATCTTCGCCACCTCGGGCGCGATGGAGGCCCTGGCCACCGCGCGCACCGAGGACAGCGTCCGCGGCCTCCTCGGTCTGGCACCCCCCACCGCCACCCGACTCCACCCCGTGAGCGGCGCGGAGGGCGCAGATGGCGCGCAGGGTGCGGAGGAGCGGGAGGAAACCGTCGCGGCCGACTCCCTCGCCATCGGGGACGTGATCCTCGTCCGGCCCGGTGAGCGCGTCGGGGCCGACGGCCGCGTCCTGGACGGCGCGAGCGACATCGACCAGGCGACCATCACCGGCGAACCCCTGCCCGTACCGAAGGCCGTGGGCGACGAGGTCTTCGCCGGGACCCTGAACGGGACCGGCGCCCTGCGCGTCCGCGTCGAGCGCGACCCCTCCGACACGGTCATCGCGCGGGTCGTCGCCCTCGTCGAGGAGGCGTCCCGCACGAAGGCCCCGACCCAGCTCTTCGTCGAGCGGATCGAACACCGCTACGCGCTCGGCATGGTGGCCGCGACCGTCCTCGTCTTCGCGGTCCCGCTCGCGTTCGGCGCCGACCTCACCGGGGCGCTGCTGCGCGCCATGACCTTCATGATCGTCGCGTCACCCTGCGCGGTGGTCCTGGCGACGATGCCGCCGCTCCTGTCGGCCATCGCCAACGCGGGCCGCCACGGCGTGCTCATCAAGTCCGCCGTCGTCATGGAACGCCTCGGGCAGACCGACCGGATCGCCTACGACAAGACCGGCACGCTCACCGAGGGCACCCCCCACCTCACCAAGATCCTCCCGGAACCCGGCTTCTCGGAGAACGAGCTGCTGCTCCTCGCGGCCTCCGCCGAGCACCGCAGCGAGCACCCGCTGGCCCGCGCGATCGTGGCCGCCGCCCAGGACCTCCCGCGCGAGGACGCCTGTGGAAAGCCCCTCGCGAACCCGCTCCAGGAGGCGTACGACTTCCGGTCCGCGCCCGGGTGCGGAGTCACCGCGACCGTGGCGGGACGCGAGGTGGCGGTCGGTTCGCCCGAGCGTCTCGGCGAGGGAGCGGCGGTCCCGGACACCGACGGCACGGCGGTCGTGGTGCGCGTGGACGGCGTACGCGCGGGCTGGCTGCTCCTCGCCGACCGGATCCGCCCCGGCGCCCCCGCGGCCGTCTCCGCGCTGAACCGACTCACCACCGCCCCGCCCGCCCTCCTCACCGGCGACAACCCCCGGGCCGCCCACGCGATGGCCGGGCGGACCGGCCTCGCCTCCGAGGGGGTACGCGCCGGCCTGCTCCCGCACGAGAAGGCCGAGGCGGTACGGGACCTGGGCGGCAGGGTGCTCTTCGTCGGCGACGGTGTGAACGACGCGCCCGCCCTGGCCGCCGCCCATACCGGTGTCGCGATGGGCCGGGCGGGCTCGGACCTGGCCCTGGAGACCGCGGACGCCGTACTCGTCCACGACGACCTCACGGCCCTCCCCAAGGCGGTCGCCCTGTCCCGCCGCGCCCGGCGTCTGGTCGTGCAGAACCTGTGCCTGGCGGGGGCGTTCATCGGCGTCCTGGTCGTCTGGGACCTGGTCGGCCACCTGCCGCTGCCTCTCGGCGTCGCGGGCCACGAGGGCTCCACGATCCTGGTCGGGCTCAACGGCCTGCGCCTGCTCCGGGAGAGCGCCTGGCGCGACTAGACCCCGACGGCCGACCGGGTCAGGCCCGGACGCGCCCCCAGGCATGGAGCCACGTCAGGCATGGAGCCACGTCAGGCCTGGAGCCAACCCGAGGCCGGCGCCACCTCAGGACCGTGACCCGCGACCCGTGACCCGCGACCGGTCACCGGCCCCGAAGGCCAGGGGCTCAGGCGTGCGGCCCCGCCGTCACCTTCCCCACCACCAGTTCCGGTACCGCCTCCAGGATCTCCCCGACGCGCTCGACCTGTTCGCCCAGCTCCCTCTCCTGCGCGCCGGTCAGCCGTCCCAGCGGTTCCACCGTCACCGTCGTCCGCTTCCCCTGCCGCCGCTGGTGCCAGACACCCGCGACCACTCCGTCGACGAGCAGCACGGGAAAGTTCCCCGCCTGCCCGCCGGCCAGGGCCCGTTCGTAGGCGGCGCCGGGAAACATCCGCTCACGCGGCTGGGCGGCGACGGCGTACGCGTCGAAATAGGGGAGGAGTCGCACACCCCGTACGGCCTCGGTCGGGAAGTCCTTGTCGCCCGCCACCACCCAGGCCGGCGTCCCCTCGAAGTCGACCTCCTCGATCCCGCCGGACGCGGCCAGCGACGAGAAGAGACCGGCGGCCCAACCCCGGGGCGCGGCGGCCCACTTGGCGAAGTGCTGGGGCGTCGCCGGACCGTACGCGTGCAGATAGTGGCGTACGAGGGTGGCGAGAGCCTCGTCGGAGGGGAGCGGGTCGAAGCGCGGGGGGCGGGTGTACGTCGCCTTGCGGCCCCGGTTGGGGGCGAAGCACAGGGCGCCGGACTGGCCCGCGCGGTGCATCACCTGGCGCCAGCGCGGCCACTTGCCCTGGAACGCCTCCATCACCAGATCCCCGGCCCACGGTCCGGTGCCGGCCACGACCTCCTCGGACAGCTCGTCGATGGTCAGCTGCCGGCCGTCGAGGGCGTCGCCGACCGCCGCGACGACCTGCTCCTCCTGGTCGGCGGTCATGCGCACCGCGGGGGGCAGGGTGGTGGTGCCCGGCACGGCGGTCAGCGCCGCGCTCCAGAAGGGGAGCTCGTCGGCGGCGAGGAGATGGATCGTGCCGCGCGGCCCGTACGTCTTCACCAGGCTCCGGTCGTCCCACAGCGCCGACCGCACGTCCTGGCGGGTCGCGCCGCCGAGCCGCAGGGCCAGGGAGAGCTCGGCCGCGGACAGGACCTGCGCGTGCACGGCGAGCAGCGTGGACGCGACCGCGGCGACGGAGGTCCCGGACCGCGCGGGCAGGTGCAGCAGCTGACGTCCGTAGCGCCGCGCGCTCGCCTCGCCCCAGGTGACCTTCGCGACCTTCGTGACCCTCGTCATCCTCGATGTCATGACGGCGACGCTAGGGGGGAAGTAGGTCAGATCCTGGCCGCTGTGTGTCAGGTGCCAGTCCCCGGTCGCTGTCGGCCGCGCGACCCCGACCCCACGTACGGCCAAATGGTGAGCAATCAACCTATGTGTGTCAATGAGGGAAATTACCTGCTGTAAACACTTAAGAGGTTGCAAAGATTGCCTATTGCCTGCCGGCCCGTGTGAGGGCGGCTACAAAAATCCCTGAAACGCTCACAGAGTTTCCACATCGTTATGCCGATTGGCTCATTCCGCTCTCCGGGGTCCCGTAAGTTCGGACCAAGGCAATTCGCGTCAGCAAAGCTGCGCGGGACGGCACCGCGCTGCGGAGGGGGCTGCGCGGTGCCCGCCACATCCCTTGATTCCCGGGTGATTCCCGGGGCGGAGGCGGTCGTCACCCGGCCGCGTCACTCTTGGGGCGTACGTCCGAGGCGGATGGCTCAACGCCTCATATCCGCGTGCGAACCCCCTGGTTCTCTTCGAATTCTCCCCGATCTCCTTCGAATTCGCTGGGAATCGGCCATGATCTGCCACTGAATGAACGCTTCCACTCCCACTCAGGCGTTGTCGGACGACTCCGGAGAGTAGTTGTGGCACGCCGATGCGCGCGACATCCCTTACGAAGGGTTATGGTGGAAACCCCCCCTCGGGCCGGTCCGTCTCCCCCCCACGGACCGGCCCGTTTTTTGTGCGCTCCTCCGCGCCGGGCGTACGCCCCGGAGCCGCCGTCGTGCCGCCCCGCACGCCCTCGCTCCCCGGCCCGCCGACCCGGTCCGCCTTCCGGGTCCGCTCGCGGTCCGCACCGGCTCGCACCCGACCCGTACTCGTGCCGCACCCGGCCCGTACCCGGTGCGCCCATCGGCCGTGAGCCCTTGTACCCCAAGGGGGAGGGGCGCTCCGGCGGGGGTAGGGTGTCGCCCTCGGGGACTGCCATCTGCACGGAGGGGCTGACGAAGACGTGAACCTGCGCGACAACCTGCGCCGCTTGCTGGTCAGGTTCTATGCACGCAGGGTGGAAGGCCACCTTGACCACGACCAGGTGCCCAAGCACATCGGGGTCATCATGGACGGCAACCGGCGCTGGGCGAAGGCCGCCGGCAGCACGGCCGCCCAGGGGCACCGGGCCGGAGCGGACAAGATCGAGGAATTCCTCGGCTGGTGCTCCGAGACCGACGTCGAGGTCGTCACCCTCTGGCTGTTGTCCACGGACAACTTCGACCGGCCCCAGGAAGAACTCGTACCGCTGCTCGGCATCATCGAGAACGTCGTGAGCTCCCTCGCCGCCGACGGCCGCTGGCGCGTGCACCACGTGGGCACGCCGGACATCCTGCCCGCGCGGATGCAGACCGTCCTGAAGGAGGCCGAGGAGTCCACCGCGCACGTCGACGGAATACTCGTCAACGTCGCCATCGGCTACGGCGGCCGGCAGGAGATCGCCGACGCCGTGCGGTCAATGATCCTCGACCACGCCGACAAGGGCGCCTCGCTGGAGAAGCTCGCCGAGGACGTCAGCGTCGACATGATCGGCAAGCACCTCTACACCAGCGACCAGCCCGACCCCGACCTCGTGATCCGTACGAGCGGTGAGCAGCGGCTGTCCGGATTCATGCTCTGGCAGACGGCCCACTCCGAGTACTACTTCTGCGAGGTCTTCTGGCCGGCCTTCCGCAAGGTCGACTTCCTGCGTGCCCTGCGCGACTACGCGGCCCGCCACCGGCGCTACGGCGGATGAGGGACTGAGGCGGCCCCGCCGTGCGGGGCTGCCGTGGGACCGGGGATTGGTCCTTTGGGGTGGAAGTAATGAGGAGTTCACCAGGGCGCCGTCATGTGTGCTGGCATGGCATGGCTCGTTCGAGGGCATAAAGCCTCCAGGTCGACACCCGAACCACGGGTGTCGGATCTCAGCGGACGGCACGGGGCCGTCCGCCCGGGAGGCCCTTTGCACCAGCGCGACCGTGCGGTCAGTACGGACGAGGCGGAGGGCCGGTTCACGGCCCGTGCATCGGTGCCGGAAACCGGTCCACCTCTCCTCCGTCGCTCCCCGACCTCATCCGAGGGGGTACGTCCTTCCGTGGTGACCAGCACAAAGCGCCGTATGCCAGACCGGCGCACCTATGTTCTCGACACCAGCGTCCTGCTGGCCGACCCGCACGCCATGAACCGCTTCGACGAGCACGAAGTAGTGCTGCCGATCGTCGTGGTCACGGAATTGGAGGCCAAGCGGCACCATCCCGAACTCGGCTACTTCGCCCGGCAGGCCCTGCGTCTGCTGGACGAGTTCCGGGTGAAGTACGGCCGTCTCGACGCTCCCATCCCCACGGGGGAGTTGGGCGGGACGGTCCGTGTCGAGCTCAATCACTCGGACCCCAGCGTGCTGCCGAGCGGCTACCGCCTGGGGGACAACGACTCCCGCATCCTCGCGGTCGCCCGCAATCTGCAGGCGGAGGGCTTCGACGTCACGGTCGTGTCGAAGGACCTGCCGCTGCGGATCAAGGCCTCCTCGGTCGGGCTCCTCGCGGAGGAGTACCGGGCGGAACTCGCCATCACGGGCTCCTCCGGCTGGACCGGAATGTCCGAACTGACGCTCTCCGGCGAGCAGGTGGACCTCCTCTTCGACCAGGAGAGCCTGTACGTCCCCGAGGCGTCCGACTTCCCCGTCCACACGGGTCTGATGATCCAGTCCGAGCGCGGCAAGGCGCTGGGACGTGTGACGGCCGAGGGCAACGTCCGGCTCGTACGCGGGGACAGGGAGGCCTTCGGTATCAAGGGCCGCAGCGCGGAGCAGCGCATCGCGCTGGATCTGCTGCTGGACCCGGACATCGGGATCGTGTCCATGGGCGGCCGGGCCGGCACCGGGAAGTCGGCGCTCGCCCTGTGCGCGGGCCTGGAGGCCGTGCTCGAACGGCGCCAGCACCAGAAGGTGATGGTCTTCCGGCCGCTGTACGCGGTCGGCGGGCAGGAACTGGGCTATCTGCCCGGTTCCGAGTCCGAGAAGATGGGCCCCTGGGCGCAGGCGGTCTTCGACACGCTGTCCGCGGTCACCAGCCGCGAGGTCATCGAGGAGATCACCGCGCGCGGCATGCTGGAGGTCCTGCCGCTCACGCACATCCGCGGCCGTTCCCTCCACGACGCGTTCGTGATCGTGGACGAGGCGCAATCCCTGGAACGGAACGTCCTGTTGACCGTTCTGTCCCGAATCGGCTCGAATTCACGGGTCATCCTGACCCATGACGTGGCCCAGCGGGACAACCTCAGGGTCGGGCGGTACGACGGAGTGGTGGCCGTCGTCGAGAAACTGAAGGGGCATCCGCTCTTTGCGCACGTCACACTCACCAGGTCCGAGCGGTCCCAGATTGCCGCCCTTGTGACCGAAATGCTGGAGGACGGACAGATCTGATCCCGGCTGCCCCACCCGTCCCGCTCTGTGCGACGGGTGGTGGCTGCACGGCAGTTGGCGCCGTCCGGCAAAGGCGAAGAGCCTAGCCGGGCGGCGTCGTCGTGCGCGCTCGTTTCCGAAAAACTTCTGAGGCAAACGAGGTGTGAGCTTTCACACCCAGCACAGAATTGCCTCCCGGCGCCGGGGTACGGCAGAGTCTCACTCCTGTCAGGCCCCGCATACGACACAGCTGTACCCCCAGCGGCGCAGCACAGCACGAACCCCAGAACTCCATATGGCCGTCGTATGCCGCCCGCGCACCACGCGGCGCTCCCCGCAAGGGAGTTGCCCACCGGGCCCGTGCCTCCCGTGACCCCGCAGTTGGGAGGCCAGTGCCAGGGGCAAGATTGCGTCCGCGAGGGTCACCTGTAGCGGTCGATGCTGGAAGGAAACCGTGTGAGCCGGATTTCGGTCCGTGGGCTCGCAGTGGCCTCGGCCACCGCAGTCACCGCTGTCGGCGCTGTTACGGGTGTTGCCTCGGGTAACACCGCACCGGCGAGCGATGACGCCGAGGCAACGGCGAGCGGCGCCACGCTCCTCGCGGACATACCCGCGGGCGCGCAAGCGCAGGTGCAGACCGCCTCTCTGACTCAGCAGGCCGACTCCCAGGCCATCGCGGCGGACGCGACAGCCAAGAAGGACGCCGAGGCAGCCGCGCGCAAGCAGGCGGCCAAGGACGCGGTCGCCAAGCAGAAGGCCGCCGAGAAGGCGGAGAAGGCAGCCAAGGAGGCCAAGGAACGCGAGGAAGAGGAGAAGGTCGCCAGCCGCTCCGCCACGCGTGACGCCTCCAGCTTCGCCGTCCAGTCCTCGTACACCGTCGCCGAGGTCCAGGCGATGGCCCGCCAGCTCGTCCCGGCGGACCAGTTCGCGTGCTTCAGCCGGATCGTCGACCACGAGTCCAGCTGGAACTACCAGGCGGACAACCCCACCTCCGACGCGTTCGGCCTCATGCAGGCCCTGCCGGGTTCGAAGATGTCCTCGGCCGGTGCCGACTGGGCGACCAACCCGGCGACGCAGATCAAGTGGGGCCTCAGCTACATGGACGGCCGCTACGGCAGCCCGTGTGCGGCCTGGAACTTCTGGCAGGCCAACAACTACTACTGAGCCGCCGGCGGCTCAACCCCGCGGAGCCCTTCACCGTCCTACGGTGAGGGGCTTCTGCCATGTACGGTCGATGCCGACGACTCCAGGGACTCCAGGGAGGAGTGGTGGGGAGCAACGGGGGAAGAGGACGGGTCATGTCGCGAGTGCCAGGTTGGTTCGGCCGGATCGGTGCCGGACTCACCGAAGTGGGAGAACGGCTGGACGCGCGCCGCGCGGCCGCCGAGAAGGACGACGACGAGATCGACAAGGGCGAAGGGGCCGGTACGGATTCCTCGTCCTCGTCGCTGTCGGGGCCGTCCCCCGCGGGCACGGTCGCCCACGTCCGTCCGGATCCCGCCACCGCGGTCCCGTGGGGGATGCGGGTCGCCGCCGAGGCGGGCTGGCGTCTGCTCGTCCTCGCGGGCACCGTCTGGGTACTGATGCGGGTCATCAGCGCCGTACAACTGGTCGTCCTGGCCTTCGTCTCCGCGCTGCTCATCACCGCCCTGCTCCAGCCCACGGTCGCCCGCCTGCGCCGGCACGGGTTCCCGCGCGGCCTCGCCACCGCGCTCACCGCGATCCTCGGCTTCGTCATCATGGGGCTGGTCGGATGGTTCGTGGTCTGGCAGGTCATGGAGAACATCAACAACCTCGCCGACCAGATCCAGGACGGCATCGACGAGCTGCAGCGCTGGCTGCTGAACAGCCCGTTCCATGTCACCGAGGACCAGATCAAGGACATCGCCAAGAGCCTGCGCGAGGCGGTCGGGGCGAACACCGAGGAGATCACGTCCGCGGGGCTCGAAGGCGTCACCGTCATCGTGGAGGCGCTCACCGGCATCCTCCTCACGATGTTCTCCACGCTCTTCCTGCTCTACGACGGCAAGCGCATCTGGGAGTGGACGCTCAAGCTGGTCCCGGCCGCGGCGCGTCCCGGAGTGGCGGGAGCGGGGCCGCGGGCCTGGCGCACCCTCACCGCGTACGTCCGCGGGACGGTGATAGTCGCCCTGATCGACGCCATCTTCATCGGACTCGGCATCTTCTTCCTCGACGTCCCGATGGCCGTGCCGCTCGCCGTCTTCATCTTCCTCGGCGCGTTCATCCCGCTGGTCGGTGCCGTCATCTCCGGGGCGCTGGCGGTGGTCGTCGCGCTCGTCACCCAGGGCGTCTTCACCGCCGTCATGACCCTCGCGGTGGTCCTGGCCGTCCAGCAGATCGAGGGCCACATCCTGCAGCCGTTCATCCTCGGACGGGCCGTGCGGGTGCATCCGCTGGCCGTCGTGCTGTCCGTGGCGGCGGGGGGGATGGTCGCGGGGATCGGCGGCGCGGTGGTCGCCGTGCCGCTCGTCGCGGTCACCAACACGGTGGTGGGGTACTTGCGGTCCCACTCGCGTGAGGCGGCGTTGCGGCAGTCGCCGGGGCCGCACGGGTCGACGGCGGCGACGGAGCTGCCGCCGGCGACGGCGACGGTTCCGAAGGACTCGGTACCACCGACACCACCGACGTAGCGAACAGCCTTTTCCTCGCCCCCGCCGCCCCTACCCTCCCCCCACTCTCGGCTTCGCTCGAGCGGGGGGACCCCCATTGTCCCCGCATGGGGGCTGCGCCCCCTCGGCCCCCGTTGTCCTCAAACGCCGGACGGGCTGAAAGACATACGCCCGTCCGGCGACATCTCAGCCCGTCCGGCGTTTGAGGACCGGGGGTTCGGGGGCGGAGCCCCCGAGACGTGGACGGGAACGGGTAGGGGCGGCGGGGGCGAGAACCGCGAAGCCCCGCCCATCTGTCAGGTGAGCGGGGCTTACCGGCGGAGCGGGCCGCAGGCTACTGCGTGAGGGTCGCTTCCGCTTCCAGCGTGACTCCCACGGCCTGCACGACCGCCGCGATCTTGAACGCCTCCTGGATGGTCTCCCGGTCGACCCCGGCCTTACGAAGCACCTGCTCGTGCGAGTCAAGACACTGCCCGCACCCATTGATCGCCGAGACGGCAAGCGACCACAGCTCGAAGTCGACCTTCTCCACACCGGGATTCCCGATGACGTTCATCCGGAGCCCGGCCCGCAGCGTCCCGTACTCCGGGTCGGAGAGCAGATGCCGCGTGCGGTAGAAGACGTTGTTCATCGCCATGACCGCCGCCGCGGACTTCGCCGCCGTGTAGGCCTCGGGCGAGAGCTTCGCGTTCGCCTCCTCCTCCAGCTCACGCAGCACCCGCGGCGACCGCGAGGCGATCGCGCAGGCGAGCACCGTGCCCCACAGCTGCTGCTGCGGAAGGTCGGAGTTGCCGATGACCGAACCGAGGTTCAGCCGAAGGTCCTTGGCGTAGTCCGGAATCGCGGACTTCAGCGCGTCGAGGGACATGGGTCACTCACCGGCCAGCAGCTTGACCGGGTCGAGCGTGGTCTCGCCCTTGGTCCAGTTGCAGGGGCACAGCTCGTCGGTCTGCAGCGCGTCCAGGACCCGCAGGACCTCCTTGGGGTTACGGCCGACGGAGCCGGCGGTCACCATGGAGAACTGGATCTCGTTGTTCTGGTCCACGATGAAGACGGCGCGCTTGGCGAAGCCGTCCTCGCCCTCGATGCCGAGGTCACGCATGAGCTCGTGCCGCGAGTCGGCCATCATCGGGAAGGGCAGGTCGGTGAGGTCCGGGTGGTCCTTGCGCCAGGCGTGGTGCACGAACTCGGAGTCGCCGGAGAAGCCGAGGACCTGGGCGTCACGGTCGGCGAACTCGTCGTTCAGCTTGCCGAACGCGGCGATCTCGGTCGGGCACACGAAGGTGAAGTCCTTGGGCCACGCGAAGACGATCTTCCACTGACCCTCGTACGTCTTGTGGTTGATCTGCTCGAACTCCTCGCCCTTCTCCAGCGAGACACAGGCAGTCAGATCGAACTCGGGGAACTTGTCACCGACAGTGAGCACGCGCTCTCCTAGCAAACGAAGAAAACCCCTTTTCAGGGGTTTCCTCATGGGTTGGACGTCCACGATCGTGGCACAGAGTGCATTGATTAGGGAAATAGCTACACTCGGTCGTGTTGATCGGAACCGGCTATCAGTGCCCGTGTGTGACGACGAGCGAGAGGACCGCCCGTGCCCCCCGTCAGGAAGAGGCAGCCCAGCCTCTCGCAACTGCGCGCCTTCGCCGCGGTCGCCGAGCATCTGCACTTCAGGGACGCGGCCGCCGCCCTCGGCATGAGCCAGCCCGCGCTGTCCGGCGCGGTCTCCGCGCTGGAGGAGACCCTCGGCGTGACGCTGGTGGAGCGCACGACCCGCAAGGTGCTCCTGTCACCGGCGGGCGAGCGGCTGGCTGTACGGGCCAAGGCGGTACTCGCCGAGGTGGGCGCGCTGATGGAGGAGGCCGAGGCGGTACGGGCGCCGTTCACCGGGGTGCTGCGGCTCGGCGTGATCCCGACGGTGGCGCCGTATCTGCTGCCGACCGTCCTGAGACTCGTCCACGACCGCTATCCGGCGCTCGACCTCCAGGTCCACGAGGAGCCCACATCGAACCTCCTGGACGGGCTCCTCACGGGCCGGCTCGACCTGCTGCTGCTCGCGGTGCCCCTCGGGGTGCCCGGGGTCGTCGAACTGCCGCTGTTCGACGAGGACTTCGTACTGGTCACACCGCTTGACCACTGGCTGGGCGGCATGGAGGGCATCCCGCGCGAGGCGCTGCGCGAACTGAATCTGCTGCTGCTGGACGAGGGGCACTGTCTGCGGGACCAGGCGCTCGACATCTGCCGGGAGGCCGGGCGGGCGGACGCGCCGGTCACCACGACCGCGGCGGGACTCTCCACCCTGGTGCAACTGGTCGCGGGCGGTCTGGGGGTGACGCTGCTGCCGCGTACGGCCGTGAAGGTCGAGACGGCGCGCAGCAGCCAACTGCTCACCGGCTGTTTCGCGGAGCCGGCCCCGACGCGGCGCATCGCGCTCGCCATGCGGGCGGGGGCCGCGCGCGGGGACGAGTACGAGGAACTGGCCACGGCACTGCGGGACGCACTGAAGCCGCTGCCGGTAAGAGTGCTGTAACACCACCACCGACAGCGGCAACCCCCACAGGGGCACGGAGTTGCTTTCAGGGGCGCGCGGGGAACGGCGCAGTCTTCGGCCTTTCGCTTTCAGGGGCGCGGGGAACGGCGCAATCTTTTTGCCTTGGGGAGCCACGGGGAAGGCGGCGACCAGCCACACTGCCCCCGGCCCCCCGGCCCCCCGCCCCCCTCCGGGAACTACTCCGTGCGGAGCCCGTCCGGCCGCATCAGACGCAGCAGCGGCGGGACACTGAGCGCCGTCACCAGCAGCACCACCCCCGCGCCGATCCCCGTCATGGCCAGAACGCTCAGCCAGTCCACCGTCACCGCCGTGTCCGTCATCTTCAGGAGGACCGCGCCCAGGGTGAGGCCCACCACCGAGGCGAGGACCAAGCCCAGCGCGACCGGGATCGCGGTCTGCCACAGCACCGACAGGCTCAGCGTGCGGCGCCGCGTGCCGAAGGCGACCAGCGCCGAGAGCAGCTTCTTGCGCTCGCGCAACTGCTCCAGCTGGGAGACCAGCAGGCTCGCCCCGATCAGCGCGAGGACACAGGCCGCGCCGACGAACAGCCCGGTGCGGATGGAGTCGAAGCGGTTCGAGCGCTCACTACTGGTGAACGTCATGGGATCGGCGAGCGGGTTGATCTCCGCCGCGGTGTTGCGCACGAGCTCCTGCCCGTCCGGGACCGTCGCGTCGAGCTGGAGGTAGATCACCCCGCTGGTGGCAGGGATCGCGGCGGCGGGCAGCGCGCTCGTGGTGAACAGGAAACCGCCCCGCTCCCACCCTGTGGGGTCCTTGCGCGGATCGGCCTTCTTTATATCCTGCGGCACGGTCCAGGACACCTCCCTACCCTTCGTGACGTCGTCGTACGAGGGGTCGATGACGAGCTTGTGGCCGGGCACGGCGAACTTGGGAGTCTCCGAGTCGTACTCGGCGCCCCGCACGGCGAACACATCGCCCTCACGGCACGAGGACAGCTTCGCCACCTCGCGCAGAGCGGCGCAGTCGCCGACCGTGATCAGCGAGGACGTTTCGGGGTTCTTCGCCTGCTCGCTCAGTGTGCTGTCGGACAGTGCCACGGCCTCGCGCACCCCGCGGGTGTCGGCGAGCCGCTGCCGGGCGTCGGGGAGAGAGACGGCCTTGGGCACGGTGATCTGCATCTGGGCGCGCGAGAGATCCTGGCCGGTGGGCTTCGTGAAGTCGTCCTGGACACCGGCGAACAGCATCTGCAGGGCGATCGCGCCGGCCACCGCCACCGCGATGCCGTTGACCATGCGGGCCGCGGTGCCACTGCTCAGCTGCAGCCTGCGTACGGCCAGTTGCCAGGAGACCGAGCCCGAGTTCAGCCGGGCCACGACGGCTTCCACGACCCACGGCAGCAGTGCGGTGATGCCGACGAGGAGCAGGACGACACCGCCGGTCACCATGTACTCGTTGAAGTCGCCGCTGCCGTTGCCCTTGCCGATCATCGGGGCGAGCAGGCCGAGGCCGCCCAGCGGCAGCAGCAGCCGCCACCACAGCCGGCGGCGCGCGGGCCTGGCCGTACGCACCACGCCGAGCGGCTCGATGACCACGCCGCGCAGGGCGAGGAGCGTCACCGCCACCGCGGCGGCCGGCACCGTGACGGCGATCAGGAAGGCGAGCACGGGCGTCGGGTCGAGGTAGCTCGGGAAGACGCTGATCCCGAAGAGCTCCACGGAACCGGCGATCTGGCGGCCGATCAGGAAGAAGCCGACGCCGAAGAGCAGCCCGAGGAAGGCCCCGGCGAGCGCCTCGCCCGCGGCGATCCTGCGGGTCATCCGGCCGTCGGCGCCGACCAGCCGCAACGCGGCGAGCCTGCGGTCGCGTCGCTCGCCGCCGAAGCGTACGGCCGCGGCGATGAAGACGCCGACCGGCATCAGCAGCACCACGAAGACCGTGAGGACGAGCAGGAGAAGGACGGGGTCCAGCTCCTCGGAGGGCGCCTTCTGCTGGTGGAAGGTGTCGAGGCGCGTGATGCGGGAGCCTTCGTCGAACTTGGCCAGGTCCCGGCCACCGGTGTAGTAGGCGAGTTCGGCCGAGCCGATCAGACCGCTCTCACCGATGGTTCCCGTGACGCGGTTCGGCAGCCGGTCGCGCAGCAGCCCGGCGTCCTTGGAGTCCAGCAGTTCCTTCAGCGCGGGGGACACGACCATCTCGCCCGGCGCGGGGAACTTCTTCAGGCCGGGCGGCAGCGGCGCCCGCAGGCCCTCGGGCTCCAGCTGGCGGCCTCGCACGTCCAGACCGCGGAATTCGGTGTCGACGTTCGCGACCAGCACGGTCTTGTCGGACTTCGCCGGCTCGGCGCCGCCCATCACCAGGTCCATCCGCGCGTACTCACGGTCGGACCGTGCCTGCATCGCGCTCGGGATGGCGGTGGTGAGCAGCAGCAGCGCCACACCGAGCCCGACGCCGACGCCGGTGAGCAGGACACGTATCCAGCCCTCGCGGCCGCCGGTGAACGCGAACTTGACACCCATGGCGAGGTCTCTGGACCACTGCCGCAGCGCGGGGGTCGCGTGGCGCGGATCGTCCCAGGCGTGCGGCTCCGGGGGAGCCGTGGGCGGGGCGGCGGTGGTCGACGGGTGGGCGCTCATACGACGCGCTCCATGTCCCGGGACTTCCCGTCGCGTACGACGATCTCGCGGTCCGAGTAGGCGGCCACCCGGGTCTCGTGCGTGACGAGGACGACGGCGGCGTTGGCGGACCGCGCGGCGTCCGTGAGCAGTTCCATCACGCGCTCGCCGTTGAGCGAGTCGAGGGCGCCGGTGGGCTCGTCCGCGAACAGCACCCGCGGGCTGGTGACCAGGGAGCGGGCCACGGCGACGCGCTGGCCCTGGCCGCCGGAGACCTCGCCGGGCCGCTTGCCCGCCAGGTCGTCGACCTCCAGGCGCTCCATCCAGGCCAGGGCGGTGCGCTCGGCCTCCTTGCGGGAGGTGCCGTTCAGGCGCAGCGGCAGGGCCACGTTCTCGACGCAGGTCAGTTCGGGCACGAGCTGGCCGAACTGGAAGACGAACCCGAACTGCGAGCGCCGCAGCGCGCTGCGCTGGGAGTCGTTCATCGTCGCCATCTCACGGCCGTTGTACGTGATCGAGCCCGAGTCGGGTGTCACGATGCCGGCGAGGCAGTGCAGGAGGGTCGACTTGCCGGAGCCCGAGGGGCCCATCACGGCGACGACCTCGCCCGGGTGGATGGAGAACTCGGCGCCGTCGAGGGCGTTGGTGGGGCCGTACGCCTTGCGCAGGTCGTGGGCCACGAGCAGGGAGCCTGCGGGGATGAGGGTCATCGGGTCACCGCTTCAGCGAGTTTGCCGAGGCGCGCGGCGGTGAGTTCGAGCCACCGCAGGTCGGCCTCGAGGTGGAAGAGAGCGTGGTCGCAGATCAGCTGGTCGGCGAGATCGCCCTTGCGTTTGCGGTCGGTGAGGATGCGCATCATGCGCAGGTGTTCCGAGCGCTGGGTGTCGAGGATCTCGGTCGCGTCGCGGTGCGTGAGGAGGGCGAGGACGACCTTCGTGTAGAGGGTCGACTGGAGGTAGGGCTCCGGCTTCTCCGGCGTCGCGAGCCAGCGCTGGACGTCGGTGACGCCGGCCTCGGTGATCGCGTACCGCTTGCGCTCGGGGCCTTCGCCCGCCTCTATCCCGTCGACCTCCACGAGGCCGTTCTTCAGCAGCCGGGACATCGTCGAATAGACCTGGCCGTAGTGGAGCGGCCGGTCGTGACCGAACTTCTCGTCGAAGGCCCGCTTGAGGTCGTAACCGTGGCGGGGCCCGGACTCAAGGAGCCCTAGGAGCGTGTGACCGATGGACATGCGGAGCACTCTACACACGGCGTATACACGGTGTGTATACGCACGGTGGATAGCCGCTTTCGCGGCGTACGGCTCCGCAGGTCAGCGCCGAATGTCACGATTCCGTGACTGTCGCCTGCGGCGGTCTGGGCTGGGCCGTTGCCGGCTGCGGGCCGACCGCGGCTGGCCGCGCAGTTCCCCGCGCCCCCAAAAGACGGGGCTACGCCCCAGCCTTTCGCCTTCGCGGGCGCGAGCAACCCCCACCCGAGGGCGGCGCGTCTTCAGGAACGCGGGGAACGGCGCAAGCAACCCCCGCGGACCCGCACCCGACGGTGGCGCGCTTTGGGGGCGCGGGGAACTGCGCACCCGGCCCGCGCCGGGGCCGCACCCGGCGACCGGGTTCTACTCCTCGTCCTCCTCGGAAAGAGGAGGGCGGCCCCGTCGAGGGATCGGGCCCGCCCCGCCGGGGAGGCGGCCCGCCTCGTTCAGGGCCCGGCGCAGGAGGAACTCGATCTGCGCGTTGGCCGAGCGCAGCTCGTCCCCGGCCCAGCGCGCCAACGCCTCGTACACCAGCGGATCCAGCCGCAACAGCACCTGCTTGCGCTGCTGCGGCCGCCGCCGAGGCGGATCCGGGGGATCCGGGGGAGTCGGAGGGGTCCCCTCCGGTGATGAACTCACTGGTAGAGGGACCCCGTGTTCAGCACGGGCTGCGGCGCCCGGTCACCGCACAGCACCACCATCAGGTTCGACACCATCGCCGCCTTCCGCTCGGAGTCCAGCTCGACGATGTCCCGCTCGGAGATCCGGGCGAGCGCGGCCTCCACCATGCCGACCGCGCCGTCCACGATCTGGCGCCGCGCGGCCACGACCGCCCCCGCCTGCTGCCGCTGGAGCATCGCCGAGGCGATCTCGGGCGCGTACGCGAGGTGCGTGAAGCGGGACTCGATGATCTGCACGCCCGCCGCGTCGACCCGCGCGCGGAGCTCGACCGCGAGCTTCTCGGTGATCTCCTCCGCGTTGCCCCGCAGCGACAGGCCCTCCTCGTCATGGGCGTCGTACGGGTACTCGATGGCGATGTGCCGCACGGCCGCCTCGGTCTGGGTGGCGACGAACTCCAGGAAGTCGTCCACCTCGAAGCTCGCCTGCGCGGTGTCCTCCACCCGCCACACCACGACCGCGGCCAGCTCGATCGGGTTGCCGTAGGCGTCGTTGACCTTGAGGACGGCTGTCTCGTGGTTGCGTACCCGCGTCGAGATCTTCGTACGGGAGGTGAGCGGGTTGACCCAGCGCAGCCCGTCCTCGCGGATCGTGCCGCGGTAGCGGCCGAAGAGCTGGACCACGCGGGCCTCGCCGGGCGCCACCATGTTCAGACCGCACATGGCGACGAAGGCCGCGAGGCCGATCAGGACGCCGGCCACGATGAGCGCGGCCTTGCCGCCGGTGGCGTCCACCGTGGTCGCGGAGACGACCAGCGCGGCGCCGAGGAGCAGTCCGACGAGCCCGAGCAGCAGCGCGAGCCCGCCGCCGATGCTGTGCGCGGTGACCTCCCGTACGCGCGGGGCGGGCATCTCGGGTACGTCGGCGCGGTCCGGAGAGTCGTGTGCGGACATGGGTGTTCCCCCGTTTCACGGTGCTGTGACCGGACGCTCGGACGCCCGGCTCGATCTATCTAAGTGATATCACTTTATCCGCCACAGCAACCTTCCACTCCCGCGAATCGTCGGTTCCATAGGGGTGGGTGCTGATTCTCACGTCCGTAAAAGGCCGGATCGACAGGCGTTTGTCCGCAGCTGCGGTGTTAGTTTGCTGAGCTGACCTGAGCGATGAACCTGTGAGACACGAGAGACGGAAGCGGAGCGGACGTATCCATGGGACGAGCGGATGAGAGACGAGCGCGGCAGCGCGGTGGACACCGCGGCGCGCCGAAACGCTCGTCCAAGGCGGAGGGCAGGAACGGCAAGAGCGGTATACGCCGTCTCTTCACCTGGAAGAAGATCCTCGGCACGTTCTTCGGTGTCTGCCTGCTCGGGATGGCCGCCTTCATCGGGCTCTATCTGATGATCGACGTCCCCAAGGGCAACGCGGCGGCGGTGCAGCAGAGCAACATCTACAAGTACGCCAACGGCGACACCCTCGCCCGCGACGGTGAGGTCAACCGCGAGCTGGTCGACCTGGACCAGGTCTCCAAGGGCGTCCGGATGACCTTCGTCGCCGCCGAGAACAAGTCCTTCTACAAGGACTCCGGCGTCGACCTGAAGGGCACCGCCCGCGGTCTGCTCAACACCCTGTCCGGCAAGGGCAAGCAGGGTGGTTCGACGATCACCCAGCAGTACGTCAAGAACTACTACCTCACGCAGGACCAGACCGTCACACGCAAGATGAAGGAACTGGTCATCTCGCTGAAGGTGGACCGCCAGCAGTCGAAGGACGCCATCCTCGCGGGCTACATCAACACCAGCTACTACGGCCGCAACGCCTGGGGCATCCAGGCCGCCGCGCAGGCGTACTACCGGGTCGACGCGGACAGGCTCACCGTCGCCCAGAGCGCGTACCTCGCGGCCCTGCTCCAGGCCCCGAGCCAGTACGACTGGGCGGTGGCGAGCGACACCAGCAAGAAACTCGTCAAGAACCGCTGGAACTACGTCCTCGACAACATGGTCGAGGAGGGCTGGCTGGACTCCGCCAAGCGCGACGACATGACGTTCCCCGTGCCGAAGGACCCCAAGGGCGCCCCCGGCCTGGAGGGCCAGGCCGGCTACCTGGTGGAGGCCGCCAACACGACGCTGGAGAAGCAGCTCGTCGAGGACGGCACCGCCTCCGACCTGGACGAGGCCGCGAGGATGGTCAAGGCGGGCGGCTGGACCATCACGCTGAACATCGACAAGAAGAAGCAGGTCCAGCTGGAGAAGGCCGTCAAGGCCAAGCTGACCAGCAAGCTCGACGGGAAGAAGCGGGACGTGGACGCCGACATCCAGGCCGGCGCCGCCTCCGTCGACCCGAAGACGGGCCGGGTCCTCGCGATGTACGGCGGGGTGGACTACGTGAAGCACTTCACGAACAACGCCACGCGCCGCGACTACCAGCCCGCCTCCACCTTCAAGCCGGTCATCCTGGCCGCGGCCGTCGACAAGGACGCCACGACCCAGGACGACGTCCCGATCACGGCGGACACGATCTACGACGGCACCAGCAAGCGTCCCGTCCTGGACAACGGTACGAAGGTCGGTTTCGCCCCGCCGAACGAGGACGACGTCGACTACGGCGACGTCGACGTCCAGACCGCGATGAACAAGTCCATCAACTCCGTCTTCGCCCAGATGGGCGTCGACGTCGGCATGGACCAGGTCATCAAGACCGCGGGCGAGCTGGGCATGGACGTCGAGGGCGTCAAGTCGGTGCCCGCCCAGACCCTGGGCACGATGGGTGCGAGCCCGCTGGAGATGGCCGGCGTCTACGCGACCCTCGACAACCACGGCAAGAAGGTCACCCCGGCGCTGATCAAGTCGGTCGAGCACAAGGACCGCGCGGTCAAGTTCCCGGACGCGATCGGCGATCAGGTCATCAGCCGCGAGGCCGCCGACACCGTCACCTCGGTCCTGACGGGCGTGGTCGACGACGGTACGGCCAGGACGTCCGTACGCGACAATCCGGCCCGGGACGGCCAGCAGGTCGCGGGCAAGACCGGCACGTCCGACTACAACCGGTCGGCGTGGTTCACCGGTTACACCCCGAACCTCGTCACCTCGGTCGGGATGTTCGGCGAGGACGCGAAGTCCCACGCGCAGGTGACGATGCAGGGCGCGACCGGCCTTCTGCCCGGCAAGGGCCGCGTCAACGGCGGTGGCTATCCCGCGCAGATCTGGGCGGCGTACACCTTCGACGCGATGGGTGACGTGACCAGGTTCGACCTGGAGACGAAGCAGGGTGCGGCCGTGAAGCCGACCCCGACGCCGACGGTCACGCCGACGCCGACGACCCCGTCCGCGGAACCGTCCACCAAGGACCCGACGACGAAACCGCCGACGAGCACGTCGCCGCCGGAGTCCTCTCCCGAGGAGACCCCGTCGGAAGAGGACCCGACCCCGACGACAAGCGCCCCGTCATCCCCGGGCGGCATAGAACTCCCCCCGGACCCGGACGACCCCCAGTCAGACGACTGACCAAGCCCCTGAAGGGGCGCGGGGAACGGCGCAATCTTTCGCCCTTCAGGGGCGCGGGGAACGGCGCAGTCCTTCGTCTTGAGGGGACGCGGGAAACGGCGCAATCTTTTCAGGGGCGCGGGGAACTGCGCGGCCGGCCACAGCGGGCCCGCAGCTCCCCGCCGGCGTTCACGCCCCCCTGACCGCGTTGGCGATCCGGTCGCCGACCGACTTGTCGATGTTGCGCCAGTACTGGAACGCCCGCTCCAGCACAGGCGGCGACACATCGGCCGACAGATGCCCGCTGACGTTCGTCACCAGCCGCTCCCGCGCCGCGTCGTCGAGGACCTGGCGGACCTGCGTGCCGGCCTGCCCCCAGTCGTCGTCCTCCCGATGCCGCCTGGTCGCCTCACGCACCAGCTCCCCGGCGGTCTGCCAGCTCGCCGGCTCGCCGAACCGCCCGAAGTCGGCCGCGGGCCCGCCGTACGAGTTCGGCGCGTACGGCCGCGCCGCGTTCGACGGCACGTACCGCATCGGCCCGTCCTTGGCGTACGAGTTCACCGCCGAGTGCGGCCGGTTCGGCGGCAGCTGCGCGTAGTTCGGGCCGATCCGGTACCGGTGGGTGTCCGGGTACGAGAAGAGCCGGCCGAGCAGCATCTTGTCCGGCGAGGGCCCGATGCCCGGCACGAGGTTCGACGGCTCGAAGGCGGCCTGCTCGATGTGGACGAAGTAGTCCTCGGGGTTCTTGTCGAGGACCATCCGGCCGACGTCGATCAGCGGGTAGTCGCCGTGCGGCCACACCTTCGTCAGGTCGAAGGGGTTGAAGCGGTAGTCCGCCGCGTCCTCGAACGGCATGACCTGGACCTTGAGGGTCCAGCTCGGCGCGTTCCCCGACTCGATCGACTCGAACAGGTCGCGTCGGTGCTTGTCCGCGTCCGAACCGGCCAGCTCGTCGGCCTCGGCCTGGGTGAGGAACTCGATGCCCTGATCCGTCTTGAAGTGGTACTTCACCCAGAACCGCTCACCGGCGCCGTTGATCCACATGTAGGTGTGGGACGAGTAGCCGTTCATGTGGCGGTACGTCTTCGGGATGCCCCGGTCGCCCATCAGCCAGGTGACCTGGTGCGCGGACTCGGGGGAGAGCGTCCAGAAGTCCCACTGCATGTCGTTGCTGCGCAGCCCGGTCACCGGGTGGCGCTTCTGCGAGCGGATGAAGTCCTGGAACTTGATCGTGTCACGGACGAAGAAGACCGGGGTGTTGTTGCCCACCATGTCGTAATTGCCGTGCTCGGTGTAGAACTTGAGCGCGAAACCGCGGGGGTCGCGCCAGGTGTCGGGGGAGCCCTGCTCACCCGCGACGGTGGAGAAGCGCGCCAGCATGTCCGTGCGCTTCCCGGGCTGGAAGAGGTCGGCCCGGGTGAACTGGCTGACGTCGTTGGTGACTTCGAAGAAGCCGTACGCGCCACTGCCCTTGGCGTGCACCACCCGCTCGGGTACCCGCTCCCGGTTGAACTGGGCCATCTTCTCGATGAGGTAGTGGTCCTGGAGCAGGATCGGGCCGTCGGGGCCGACGGTGAGCGAGTGTTCGTCGCTCTCCACCGGAATTCCGACGTTGTTCGTGGTGTACGGAGCCTTGTCGGGTGCCTGCGTCACGAGCGTCCTCCCGTTCGAGAAGAGTCGATTGGTCGCTTCGCTCACCCAGCAGTCAACTCCGCCGACGGGATGTCGGCAACATTTGGACGGGGTCTAATTCCGGTTGCGTTCCGGCTCGCTTCCAGGGCCACCGACGGGACCGCCGAGGGGACTGCCGAAGGGCTGGCGCGCCGGTCCGCCTCAGCTGTGGTTCAGCTCGAACCAGACGACCTTCCCCGTACTGAGCCGGGTCGCACCCCACCGCCTGGCCAGCTTGTTCACCAGGTAGAGGCCGCGTCCGCCCTCGTCCGTGGCGCGCGCCTGCCGCAGCCGGGGCAGCTGCGGGACGTCGTCGCCGACCTCGCAGCGCAGCACGTCGGTACGCAGCAGCCGCAGCGTGACGGGCCGCGACGCGTACCGCACGGCGTTGGTGACGACCTCGCTGACGAGCAGCTCCACGGAGTCCGTGAGTTCCTCCAGGTCCCAGCGGGACAGCGCCTTGCGGGCCAGCCGGCGGGCCCGGCCGGGCGCCGCGTCCTCCGGGTCCAGGTGCCACAGCGCGACATCGCTCGGCGCGATCCCGTCGAAGCGGGCGGCGAGCAGCGCGATGTCGTCGTCCCGGTCACCCGGACCGAGCATGTCGAGCACCTCGTCGCACAGCGCCTCCAGGGGCGGCGGATGGTCCGGTCCGGTCAGCGCCGCGGTGGCGGCGATCCGCTCGCGCAGCTGCTCTATCCCGGTCCACACGTCACGCAGCCGCGACTCGACGAGCCCGTCGGTGTACAGCAGCAGCGTGGCGCCCGCGGGCGCGTCCAGCTCGACCGCCTCGAAGTCCACTCCGCCTACGCCGATGGGAGCACCCGGCGGTACGCGCAGGACCTCGGCCCGCCCGCCCAGATGCAGCAGTACGGGCGGGGGATGGCCCGCGTTGGCGATCGTGATGCGGTGCGCGACCGGGTCGTACACGGCGTACAGGCAGGTCGCCATGCGGTCGGTGCCGAGCCGCTGGGCCTGCTCGTCCAGGTGGTGCAGGACCTCCTGCGGCGGCAGGTCGAGCCCGGCGAGGGTCTGCGCGGTCGTACGCAGCTGGCCCATGATCGCCGCCGAGGTCATGGAGTGGCCCATGACGTCACCGACGACGAGGGCGACCCGGCTGCCGGGCAGCGGGATCGCGTCGTACCAGTCGCCGCCGACCCGCGCGGTCTCGGCGGCCGGAAGGTACCGGGAGGCCAGCCGCACCCCGGTCGGCCGGGGCAGGGTCTCGGGCAGCATCGTGCGCTGCAGCTCGTCGGCGATGTACGCCTCACGTCCGTACAGCACCGCCTTGTCGATGCCGAGCGCGCTGTGCGTGGCGAGCTGCGCCGCGACCAGCAGGTCGTCGGTCTCGAAGGCGGGCCGGTCGGGGCGGCGCAGGAACAGCGCGGCACCGATCACGCGCCGCCGGCCGCGCAGCGGCGCGAGGATCGCGCGCTGGCCGCCGGGCACGGTCAGGTCGTCGCCGATCAGCTCGGGCAGCGCGGCCCGGGCGGCGGGCGCGTCCGCGAAGACCGGCCGTACGCCGCGCAGCACCTCGTTCAGCGCGCCACCGGGCCGTACGGTGCACAGCTCGGCGGTGATGCCGACGTCCGGCTCGGGCTGCAGCGCGGGCAGCAGGAAGCCCTCGGTGTCCCGGTCCTCCGGGATCCGGTCCGTGCGCCGCAGCCGCAGCACGACGGGCCCGGTGGGCCGCTCGTCGCCCACCGGCAGCGGGTCGCGCAGATAGACGAGGATCGCGTCCGAGAAGGTCGGCACGGTCGCCCGGCACAGCCCCATCACGATCTCGTCGAGGTCGATGCCGCGGGCGATCCGCCGGGTGGCGGCCCCCACGAAGCGCAGCCGGTCGCCGTCGCGGCGCATGGGCATGGGCGCGCCGGGCGCCGGGCTCTGTCCCGTTCCCGTGCGACGGTCCTTGCCGCCCAGGTGGACGGAGGTCTCCGCGCCGGAGGCGGCGCCCATGGCCTCGGGCCGCGGCCGGTGCGGATCGGGTTCGGTGGCCGGTTCGGTCGCCGACGGCTGGGAGTGCTCGGGCTCGGAACCGGCGGGCGCGCCCGTGGCGGCGCCCTGCGCGTCCGCGGTCACGGGCGCGCCGATCGGGTCCTGGCCGTCGGGAACGGGCATGCCGACGGCCCCCGGGGTGCCGGGGGTGTCGGCAGGCCGTCCCTGCGCCGGTAAACCGGGTGCGCCCTGTACGGGCGGCTCCGGGGTACGCAGAAGCGCCCCGCGAGGGTCCGCGGGGGCCGTGGGCCTGGCAGCGCTGGGCTGTCGGCGCTCATGGGAGGTGGGGTGCTCCGTCACGCGTGTCGAATCCATCCGTCCGGTGCTGCGCGCCGTGCGTGCAGTTCGTCCCGCAGAGAGCCCGATACCCGGAATGCGTGCCCCAGGAACGGAATCCCCGCGTGATCAGACAGCCTCTCAGAAGAATGACCTTCGGACACCGGCGGGAACAGCCTGATTCGCCGGCTCCGGGTCGTACCGCTGTGACCCTTGTACCCCACGCTCACGTCCTGCCGCCCCTCGGTGACGTTCGGTCAAGCCCAGCGTTTTGTGCGGGAGTTGCCGTAGCGCACCCGCGCGCCACCCGACCACCACTCCTCAACGACGGTGTCGCGCACCGACCCTGACTGTTCGTTCTTTCCGTTGCGGAGGACGATCCTACGGTTCTACCACGGGGGCGCATCAAGGGTCTCATGTGGACACGTGCGCGGGCGTGCGATCCCAGTCGTCGGGCAGCGCCGGTACGGACCAGGCAGGATCGGGGCGCCAGTGCTGCCAGCCGTCCGAGAACGGCGGGCCCCAGCGGCGGATCACCTCCACCGCGGCGCGCCCGGCCTCGCCGACGCGCGCTGCCAGCCGTTCGTCCATCAGGCCGTCCCGCTGGGCCTGCGCGAACTCGTCCTCGTCGCGCCAGCCCCACGTCCGGTCCGGATGCACCGAGATGTCCAGGAAGTGGTCCTCGGAGTCGACCCCGCCGGCCCATCTGGCCAGCGGTTCCTCCAAGTTGACATACCAGTTCTTGAACTGCCAGCCCGGCTCCCAGAACAGCCACACCGACCAGGGCTCGCCGGGCCGCGCCAGCTTGAGGACGCCCGTGCCGAACCAGCGGTCGCGCTGCACGGTCCGCGGCCTGGTGTAGCGGGACTCCAGCGGCTCCGCGTGCACCGGGGTGCCGTCCGTGAGGACGGGCTTGACGCACTCCGTCCCCGGTGCCAGCCACACGGCGAGGATCTCGCTGTCGTCCCGCACGACGGTCACGGGACGCGCGATGTGGATGCGGTCGCCGGCGTTCTCCCGGTAACGCCACAGGATCTGACTCCCGGGGTTCCAGTACGCCGCCGAACCGCCCGCTTCCACATGTGTCACCGCTTCACCCTCTGCCATGAACAGATATTAGGTGCCCGAGGCATACGACGCTGCGGTAAGCGCCATGGTTCGCCCGATGGCCGACCGACGTTACGGCCGTGTCATCCGCAGGACATCCAGGGCCTCGTCCAGCTGCTCCCGGGTGAGGTCGCCGCGCTCGACGTACCCCGACTCCAGGACGACCTCGCGGATGGTCCTCCGCTCGGCCAGGGCCTTCTTGGCGACCTTGGCGGCCTCCTCGTACCCGATGTACTTGTTCAGCGGTGTCACGACCGACGGTGACGACTCGGCGTACTCACGGGCCCGCTCGCGGTTGGCCGTGATGCCGTCGACGGTCCGGTCGGCGAGCAGCCGGGAGACGTTGGCGAGCAGCCGGACCGACTCCAGGACGTTCTTCCCGATGACGGGGAGCATGACGTTGAGCTCGAAGTTGCCGGAGGCTCCGGCGACGCCGATCGTGGCGTCGTTGCCGGTCACCTGTGCGGCCACCATGAGCACGGCCTCGGGGATGACGGGGTTCACCTTGCCGGGCATGATCGACGACCCCGGCTGCAGATCGGGCAGATTGATCTCCGCGAGACCCGTACGCGGCCCGGAGGCCATCCACCGCAGATCGTTCGCGATCTTCGTGAGACCCACGGCGATGGTCCGCAGCTGCCCGCTGGTCTCGACGATCCCGTCCCGCGCGCCCTGCGCCTCGAAGTGGTCGCGCGCCTCGGTGAGCGGCAGCCCGGTGGTCCGCGCGACCTCGGCGATGACGGCGGCGGAGAACCCGGGAGGTGTGTTGATCCCGGTCCCGACGGCGGTCCCGCCGAGCGGCAGCTCGGCAAGCCGCGGCAGCGAGGCCTCCAGCCGCTCGATCCCGTACCGCACCTGGGCCGCGTACCCGCCGAACTCCTGGCCGAGGGTCACCGGCGTGGCGTCCATGAGATGGGTCCGCCCCGACTTCACCACATCGGCGAACTCCTCGGACTTGCGGCTCAGCGACGCGGCGAGATGGTCCAGGGCGGGGATGAGATCACGGGTGACGGCGGCGGTCGCGGCGATGTGGATCGAGGACGGGAAGACGTCGTTGCTGGACTGCGAGGCGTTGACGTGGTCGTTCGGGTGTACGTCCCTGCCGAGCCGTTCCGTCGCCAGCGTGGCCAGCACCTCGTTGGTGTTCATGTTGGACGAGGTCCCGGAACCCGTCTGGAAGACGTCCACGGGGAACTGCTCGTCCCACTTTCCGTCCGCGACCTCGCCCGCCGCCTCCTGGATGGCCTCCGCGACGTCCTTGTCCAGCACACCGAGATCGGCGTTCACCTTGGCCGCGGCCGCCTTGATCCGGGCCAGGGCCTCGATGTGGGCGCGCTCGATCCGCTGCCCGGAGATGGGGAAGTTCTCGACGGCGCGCTGGGTCTGGGCCCGCCACTTCGCGTCCGCGGGGACGCGGACCTCGCCCATGGAGTCGTGTTCGATGCGGTAGTCGGTCATAGCAGGTATATCGCCCCCGCCGCCCCTACCCATTCCCACCCACGCATGGGGGCTGCGCCCCCTCGCCCCCCGTATCGCGCTGCGCGCTCGTCCTCAAACGCCGGACGGGCTAAAGGATCAGCCCGTCCGGCGTTTGAGGACCGGGGGTTCGGGGGCGGAGCCCCTGAGTCAGTGACGGGAACGGGTAGGGGCGGCGGGGGCGAGAAAAGTTACAGCCCAGGACCCCGTACCGGGATGGACGTGAACGTCGGTGCCGGGGCCGGGTCCTTGAAGAAGTCGTTGCCCTTGTCGTCGACCACGACGAACGCGGGGAAGTCCTCCACCTCGATCTTCCAGACCGCCTCCATCCCCAGCTCCTCGTACTCGACGACCTCGACCTTCTTGATGCAGTCCTGCGCGAGCCGGGCCGCGGGCCCACCGATGGACCCCAGGTAGAACCCCCCGTGCGCACCACACGCGTCAGTGACCTGCTGCGACCGGTTCCCCTTCGCCAGCATCACCCGCGACCCACCCGCCGCCTGGAACTGCTCCACGTACGAGTCCATGCGCCCGGCCGTGGTCGGCCCGAACGACCCGGACGCGTACCCCTCGGGGGTCTTGGCGGGCCCGGCGTAGTACACGGGGTGGTCCTTCAGGTACTGCGGCATCTCCTCACCCGCGTCCAGCCGCTCCTTGATCTTCGCGTGCGCGATGTCACGCGCCACGACGAGCGGCCCGGAGAGCGACAGCCGGGTTTTCACCGGGTACTTCGTCAGCTCGGCGAGGATGTCGTCCATCGGCCGGTTCAGGTCGATGCGCACGACGTCACCGGCCTCGTCCAGGTGCTCGTCCGTCGTGTCGGGCAGGAACCGCGCCGGGTCCGTCTCCAGCTGCTCCAGGAAGACGCCCTCCGCGGTGATCTTCGCGACGGCCTGGCGGTCGGCCGAGCAGGACACGGCGATGGCGACCGGGCAGGACGCGCCGTGCCGGGGCAGCCGCACCACGCGCACGTCGTGGCAGAAGTACTTGCCGCCGAACTGCGCGCCGATCCCGATCTTCTGCGTCAGCTCGAAGACCTTCTCCTCCAGGTCCTTGTCCCGGAAGCCGTGGCCGAGCGCGGACCCCTCGTCCGGGATCTCGTCCAGGTAGTGCGCGGAGGCGTACTTCGCGGTCTTCAGCGCGTACTCCGCGCTCGTCCCGCCGACGACGATCGCCAGGTGGTACGGCGGGCAGGCGGCCGTGCCCAGCGAGCGGATCTTCTCCTCCAGGAACTTCATCATGGAGGCCTCGTTCAGGACGGCCTTCGTCTCCTGGTAGAGGAACGACTTGTTGGCCGAGCCGCCGCCCTTGGCCATGAAGAGGAACTTGTAGGCGCCGCCGTCGGCCGCGTACAGCTCGATCTGGGCGGGCAGGTTCGAGCCGGTGTTCTTCTCGTCCCACATGGTCAGCGGGGCCATCTGCGAGTAGCGCAGGTTCAGGTTCTGGTACGCGTCGTAGATGCCGCGGGACAGGGCCGCCTCGTCACCGCCCTCGGTGAGCACGTTCTGGCCGCGCTTGCCCATCACGATCGCCGTGCCGGTGTCCTGGCACATGGGCAGCACGCCGGCGGCCGCGATGTTCGCGTTCTTCAGGAGGTCCAGCGCGACGAACTTGTCGTTGCTCGACGCCTCGGGGTCGTCGATGATGCGCCGCAGCTGAGCGAGGTGCGCGGGCCGCAGATAGTGCTGGATGTCGTGGATCGCCTCGGCGGCGAGCGTACGCAGCGCCTCCGGCTCCACCTTGAGGAACGTGCGCCCGTCGGCCTCGAAGGTGGACACACCCTCGGAGGTCACCAGCCGGTACGGGGTGGTGTCCTCTCCCTGGGGGAGCAGATCGGTGTACGCGAACTCAGGCATCTCGCCGCATCCTTCATCGACAGACAGTGGCCGGCCTCCGTTGGCGGCGCGCCCACCAGCGTAGAACCTGCCTCGGACATCGAGCTTGTGAGGTAAGGCTCAGTAGGTCATCCACACCCGTCCACACCCGACGTCCACACCCTCTAGTCGCGATCTATCGCGTTTGGGTACGCTGCTGCCGTGGACCTTCAGAAGCACACCGAGACCGACCTTCGGAAGCACACCGACCTCCGTGCGTCCGACGCGGACCGCGACCGGATCGCGGACATGCTGCGCGACGCCCACGCCGAGGGCCGCCTCACCGCGGACGAGCACGCGGAGCGGGTCGAGGAGGTCTTCCGCGCGAAGACCGTGGGCGAACTGGAACCGCTGGTGCGGGACCTGCCCGCGGCCCACCGCCCGCGCCCGTCGGCCGCGTTCGCGGCGGCCCCCAGCCGGCCCGCCCCGGGCGCGATCCCGCCGGTCGCCGACGAGAACGTGGTGGCGGTGTTCAGCGGGGCCGTGCGCAGGGGCCGCTGGCGCGTGGGCCGCCGCACGCACGCGTACGCGATCTTCGGCAGCGTGGAGATAGACCTCAGCGAGGCGATCTTCGAGCACCAACAGGTCGTGATCAAGGCGATATCGGTGTTCGGCAGCGTCGAGGTCCGCGTCCCGGAGAACGTGTCGCTGCGCGGCAGCGGCGGTGGAGTCCTCGGCAGCTTCGAGGTGGACACACTGGACTCGGGCGAACAGGACGCCCCCGTGGTGTACGTGGACGGGCTGGCCGTGCTGGGGAGCATCGAGGCGAAGCCCAAGCGGGGCAAGCTGATCGAGGACATCCTCGACCGGGTCACCGACAAGGTGAACGCCAAGTTGCGCAAACATCTGGGGCATTGACGGTCGCGAATACACGCGAACCCACGAAGACCGGAAGGACGCGGTCCAGGGCGGGGCCCCGCGCCCGGCCCGGTGCCGGACGGGATCTCCCGCGCTTGCGAACTGAGTGCATAGGCGCGCGTACAGCGGGTAGGCCTTGCTGCATCGTCTCTCGCTCGCGAAGCCGTCGTCAGGAGTAGACCGTGCTGCATCCGCCGCATCAGTCCCTGCAGGTCGCTGCCGTTCCGCCCCAGCCGGTGCCGGTGCGCGAGAGGGACCAGGACGCCCCCTGGCACACGGAGGCCGTGTGCCGCCGCGACGAGGCCGGGCTGTTCTTCGCACCCTCGAAGGAGCCCACCGCGGCCCGGCTGTCCCGCGAGGAAGCGGCGAAGCGGGTCTGCGCGCGCTGTCCGGTGATGATCGAGTGCCGGGAACACGCACTGCTGCAACCCGAGCCGTACGGCGTCTGGGGCGGCCTCACCGCCGCCGAGCGCCGTGTGGTCCTCGCCCGACGCCGCCGCCGCGACCTGGACCTCCAGAAAACGACCCGCACCCCGGGCCCGATAGCCGCGGCAGGCTAGCCCGCTCCGGCAACCCACCCCGGCAACCCGACACGGCAGTCCGGCAGCCCGGTACGGGAGACGGGGCGCCCCTCAGCACAAGGGCCGCCCCACCACCGAAAACCTCCGCCCGGTCACGGGCCTCCGCCGAGCGCACCCTCCGCGAGGACCGCGCCTGGTCGACAACGCGCCCCGTCAGGGGCGCGGGGAACCGCGCGGCCGGCCACGACGGACCCGCAGCCACCCACGGTCGGTCCGCATCGCCCGCCCGCCCGCCCGAACGGCGACCTACTTCGCGCGGTCGAAGTCGATCGCGCTGTACGCCCGCAGCTTCGCCAACCGGTGCTCGGAGCTGATCTGCCGAACCGTCCCCGACTTCGACCGCATCACGATCGAGTCGGTCGTGGCGGTCTCGGGCCGGTACCGAACCCCCCGCAGCAACTCGCCGTCGGTGATCCCCGTCGCCACGAAGAACACGTTCTCCCCGGACACCAGGTCATCCGTGAGCAGCACCCGGTCCAGGTCGTGCCCCGCATCCACGGCGCGCGCCCGTTCCTCGTCGTCCTTGGGCCACAACTTGCCCTGGATGGTGCCGCCGAGGCACTTCACGGCACAGGCCGAGATGATGCCCTCGGGCGTACCGCCGATGCCGAGCAGCAGGTCGATGCCCGTGCCCTCGCGCAGCGCCAGGATCGAGCCCGCGACGTCACCGTCGGAGATGAGCTTGATGCGCGCGCCGGTCTCCCGGATCTCCTTGATGATGCCGTCGTGCCGCGGCCGGTCGAGGATGACGACCGTGACGTCCTCGGGCGTGACGCGCTTGGCCTTCGCGACCCGGCGGATGTTCACGGACACCGGGGCGTTGATGTCGACGAAGTCGGCGGCCTCGGGCCCGGTGACCAGCTTGTCCATGTAGAAGACCGCGGACGGGTCGAACATGGTGCCCCGGTCGGCGGCGGCCAGCACGGCGATCGCGTTGGTCATGCCCGCCGCGGCGAGGGTCGTCCCGTCGATCGGGTCGACGGCGATGTCGCACGCGGGACCCGTCCCGTCGCCGACGTTCTCCCCGTTGAAGAGCATCGGGGCCTCGTCCTTCTCGCCCTCCCCGATGACGACGACGCCGTTCATCGAGACGGTGGAGACGAGGGTCCGCATGGCCCGGACGGCCGCGCCGTCGGCGCCGTTCTTGTCGCCGCGGCCGACCCAGCGGCCCGCGGCCATCGCGGCGGCCTCGGTGACCCGGACGAGCTCAAGGGCGAGGTTGCGGTCGGGGGCCTCGGAGGGGACCTCTAGTTCGGACGGCAAGTGATGCTCGGTCATCGGAGCGCACCTTTCTGATACGGCGACGGCCGGATGAGGGTTCGGGCCGACTCTATCCTCAGTCCGACAAAATGAGCAGGGGGCCCCACGGATGAGCGGGGCAGTACACCTGCGACGATGGGGGAGTGGCAGGCAGAAAAGGCAAGCAGTCGGTCCGGGACATGGTGCTGTCCCTGGGCCTGATCGGCATCGTCGCGGGTTTCATCTACGTCTTCATTCCGAAGGACGACTCGGAGCCCCCTCTTGAACGGGTCGACTACCGCGTGGAGCTCCTCACGGCACGCCGTGCGGCCACGTATCCGGTGGCGGCGCCCGAGGGTCTGTCCGCGGAGTGGAAGGCGACCTCGGTGCGGTTCCGCGGCGACGACTTCGACGCGTGGCACCTCGGCTTCCACGACCCCGACGGGGAGTACGTGGCGATCGAGCAGTCCACTCAGAAGCCCGTCACGTTCATCGAGGACGCCAGTCAGGGCGCCCAGGAGACGAACGTCACGCAGCGCATCGGCGAGAAGTCCTGGAAGCGGTACAAGGGCGGGAAGTACGACGCCCTCGTGCTCCGGGAGAAGAACTCCACGACCGTGGTCACCGGCACGGCGTCGTTCGCGAAGCTGACGAAGATGGCGGAGTCGCTCAGGACGTCGTGAGCGCAGGAAGACATGCGAGAGGCCCCCGGCGGCATCGCTGGGGGCCTCTCGCATGTCTCGGGTCACGTCCGGGTCTTGTCCGGTCTTGTCCGGGTCCCGTTCGGGGGCCCGTCCGGCTCAGACCGTCGTGATGACCTGGTCGGCCTCAAGGCGCGGGGAGCGCGGGAACCAGGCGTCCTCGGCGGGCCGGCCGATGTTGACCACCATCAGCGGGGTGTGGTCGCCGTCGAGGAACTCCTTCTGGACGCCCGCGAAGTCGAAGCCCGTCATCGGACCGGCGGCCAGGCCGGCGGCACGGACACCGATGATGAAGTACGCGGCCTGCAGCGCGGCGTTGAGTGCGGCGGCACCCTCACGGGCCGGGCGCTCGGCGAAGAAGAGGTCCTTGGCCTGCGGGAAGTGCGGGAGAAGGGCCGGCAGCTCCTCGTGGAACTCGTTGTCCGCGGAGAGGATCGCGACCAGCGGGGCACTGGCCGTCTTGGGCTGGTTGCCCTCGGCCATGTGCTGCACCAGGCGCTCGCGGGCCTCGGGGGAGCGGACCAGGGTGATGCGCAGCGGCGACTGGTTGAAGGCGGTCGGGCCGTACTTGACCAGGTCGTAGATCGCCTGCACCTGCTCGTCGGTCACCGGCTCGTCGGTGAAGGCGTTGGCGGTGCGGGCCTCACGGAACAGCAGGTCCTGGGCGGCGGGGTCAAGAACGAGAGACATGAACAAAACCTTCTCGAAGCGTGCGTCGGATCCCGGGGGATCGGCTGGCGGGTACGACGCTACGCCGGTTAGGTTTAATGTTCAACCAAAACTGGACCGGCGTGATCCGCTTCACAGACTGCATGGCCAGACCAATTACCTCGGGATGAGGCTCCGTCTGCCCGGTTCGGCGTCCGCCCGAAGTCGGCGTCTACTCGAAGTCGGCGTCTACTCGGAGCTGGAGTTGGAGCCGGAACCAGAGTCGGCGTCCGCAGCCGCCCCGGCCTGCTCTTCCTCCGCCAGCGCCGCGTCGAGGCGGGCGCGGGCCCCGTCCAGCCAGCGGCGGCACACCTTGGCCAGCTCCTCGCCGCGCTCCCACAGGGCGAGCGACTCCTCAAGCGTCGTACCGCCCGTCTCCAGGCGGCGTACGACCTCGATGAGTTCGTCCCGCGCCTGCTCGTACCCGAGCGCCTCGTCCGTCTTGCCGGCCGTACCGGTCGTGCTGGTCATGCGTCCACCCTAGGGTCTGCCTCAGACATCGACTCGTACCGTGAACTCGCCCTCGGCGACCCGCGCCCGCAGACTCTCGTCCGCCGCCACCTCGTCCGGGGAGCGTACGGCGTGGCCGTCGGACTTCTGCAGGACCGCGTAACCGCGCTTCAGGGTCGCGGCGGGGGAGAGGGCCACCACGCGCGCGTGGGTGTGGGTCAGCTCCGAGTCGGCCCGGTCGAGGAGATGGCCGAGCGTGCGGCGGCCCCGGTCCAGGAGTGAGGCGACGTGGTCGGCGCGCTCGTCCACCATCCGGTGCGGATCCTCTATCGAGGGGCGGGCCAGCGCGTGCGCGAGCCCCCGCTCCTCGCGTTCGATGAAGGACCCGACGCACCTACGGGCACGGTCCCGCAGGAACTGGACCCGTTCGTACTCCTCGCCGACGTCCGGTACGACCTTCTTCGCGGCGTCGGTCGGGGTGGAGGCGCGCAGGTCGGCCACGTGGTCCAGAAGCGGGTTGTCGGGCTCGTGGCCGATGGCCGACACGACAGGCGTACGGCAGGCCGCGACCGCCCGTACGAGCTGCTCGTCCGAGAACGGGAGGAGGTCCTCCACGCTGCCGCCGCCGCGCGCCACGATGATCACATCGACGTCGTCGAGCGCGTCCAGCTCCTTCACCGCCTGGACGACCTGCGGAACCGCGTGCACGCCCTGTACGGCGACATTGCGCACCTCGAAGCGGACGGCGGGCCAGCGGTGGCGCGCGTTCTCCAGGACGTCCCGCTCGGCGGCGGAGGCGCGTCCGGTGACGAGACCGACGAGCTGGGGCAGGAACGGGAGCGGCTTCTTGCGCTCGGCGGCGAACAGCCCTTCCGTGGCCAGGGACTTCTTCAACTGCTCCAGCCGGGCGAGCAGTTCGCCGACGCCCACCGGTTTGATCTCCACGGCCCTCAGCGACAGCTGCCCGCGCGGCGCGTACCACTCGGGTTTCGCGTGGACGACGACGCGGGCGCCCTCGCTCACGACGTCGGCGACGGCGTCGAACACCTGCCGGTAGCAGGTCACGCCCACGGAGATGTCGTGCGAGGGGTCGCGCAGGGTCAGGAAGACGACTCCGGCGCCCGGGCGGCGTGACAGCTGGGTGATCTGCCCCTCGACCCACACGGCGCCCAGCCGGTCGATCCATCCCCCGATGAGCCGTGACACCTCGCCGACGGGGAGGGGGGCGTCGGCGGACGTATTGAGAGCCATGAACCCGAGCGTAGCCGCAGCCTCCGACACCACGACCGGTTGCGCCCGCGCGCGGCCCGACGGGGTTTGCCCACGCAGCACCCCGCGCCCCCGGAAGGGCTCGGAGCGGAGGCGAAAGCCGGGGCGCAGCCCTGCTTTTCAGGGGCGCGGGGAACGGCGCGAACGGCCTCCGCCGGGGCCGGCCCCCACCCCACACCCCCGGCCCGCTCAAGGGGGGGGCAACGGGCGCAGCCCCAGGGGACGGGACGGGCAGGGGCGGCGGGGGCGAGAAAACACACGAGCTCACCCCACCCCCGCCCCCCGCCCCCGCTGAGCCACCAGCACCACAACCCCCACCAGGAACCACACACCCCCCACCACCTGCGCCGCCCCGGACGCCTCAAAAATCACCAGCACAGTGATCCCCGCCCCCACCACAGGCACCACCACATGCCGCCACCACACGACCACCCCACCCACCCCCCGCCGCCGCACGGCGAACCACCCCACCACGCTCGCGTGCAGCAACGTGAACGCGGCCAGCGCCCCCACGTCGACCACCGACACCAGGTGATCCATCCCGTCGTCGCGCCGCGCCGCCCACACCGCCGCCACCAGCGTGACGACGGCCGCGCAGAGCAGCGCGACCCGCGGCACCCCGGAGTCCGTCTTCGACAGCGCCCGCGGCAGCCGCCGCGACCGCGACATCGCGAACAGCAGCCGCCCGGCCGCCGCCTGCCCGGCCAACGCCGCGAACGCCGCCCCGATCGCCTTGCTGACGGCCACCAGATCGTGCAGCCACGTGCCGACGGAGGCGTCCACGGCGTCGTAGAAGGCGGATCCCTGCTTGCCCGGCTCGTCGGCGAGCTGCGCCGACGACAGCGGCTCCAGCAGGGCGACGAGGTACGTCTGCGCGATGAACAGCACCCCGGCGAGGGCGAGACAGAACAGCACCGCCCGCGCGACCTTCTCCGAACTGCCGGTGACCTCCTCGGCGAAGGAGGCGATCGCGTCGAAGCCGAGATACGACAGGACCGCGATCGACACCGCCCCGAGGACCGCGGACAGCGCGAACGCCCCCTGAGAGCCGTCCCCGGAGAACGGCGACAGCCAGCCCCGCTGCGCCCCGTCGCGCGCGAGGACGACGATCGCCGACACGAAGAAGACAAGGAGGACCACGATCTCCATCGCGAGCACGAGGAAACCCACGCGCGCGGCGACCCGTACGCCCCACAGGTTCAGCAGGGTCGTCAGGACCACCGCCAGCGCCGTCCACACCCAGCGCGATACGCCCGGGACCAGGGAGTTCATCGCGATGCCGGAGAAGAGGTACGCCACCGCCGGGATGAGGAGGTAGTCCAGCATCGCCATCCACCCGGCGATGAACCCGGCCTCTTTTCCGAGCCCCACGCGCGCGTAGGCGAACACCGAACCCGCCTGGGGGACGACCCGCACCATCTGCGCGTAACTGAACGCGGTGAACGCCATCGCGACCGTGGCGACCACGTAGACGAGGGCGACCGCGCCGTGCGACCTGGCGTCGAGGGTCCCGTAGACACCGACCGGCGCCATGGGGGCGATGAACAGCAGCCCGTACACGACCAGGTCGCGGAAGCCGAGACTGCGCCGCAGGCCCTGTTCGCCGTCAGCCGTGCGGGCCGGTGAATCCGTACCGGACATCCATGCCTCCCGAGAGTCGTGCCTCCTGCGCCCCCTCCCAGCTCTCCAGCGCCCCGGCCCCCGACCAGTCTCCCCGCGGACGCGATCTTTGACCTGTCGGGCGCGGCCTTACGATGGGAGGCATGACTGCTTCGACTGGCCGCCGTGTCCTGCTCGCCGCCCCCCGTGGCTACTGCGCGGGTGTCGACCGTGCCGTGATCGCCGTCGAGAAAGCCCTGGAGCAGTACGGGGCCCCGATCTATGTCCGCCACGAGATCGTCCACAACAAGTACGTCGTGCAGACCCTGGAGAAGAAGGGCGCGATCTTCGTCGAGCGCACCGCGGAGGTCCCCGAGGGGTCCATCGTCATGTTCTCGGCGCACGGTGTCGCCCCGGTCGTCCACGACGAGGCCGCGGCCGGGAAGCTCGCCACCATCGACGCGACGTGCCCGCTGGTCACCAAGGTCCACAAGGAAGCCGTCCGGTTCGCGGACGACGACTACGACATCCTCCTCATCGGCCACGAGGGCCACGAGGAGGTCATCGGCACGTCCGGCGAGGCGCCCGACCACATCACGCTGGTCGACGGCCCCGGCGACGTGGCGAAGGTCGAGGTCCGCGACCCCTCCCGGGTCGTCTGGCTCTCCCAGACGACGCTGTCGGTCGACGAGACCATGGAGACGGTGGACGCCCTCAAGGAGAAGTTCCCGCAGCTCATCTCCCCGCCGAGCGACGACATCTGCTACGCCACGCAGAACCGCCAGCTCGCGGTGAAGCAGATGGGCGAGCAGGCCGAGCTCGTCATCGTGGTCGGCTCGCGCAACTCCTCCAACTCCGTACGGCTCGTCGAGGTCGCCAAGCTCGCGGGCGCGCGGGAGGCGTACCTCGTGGACTTCGCCGACGAGATCGACGACAGCTGGTTCGAGGGCGTCTCGACGGTGGGTGTCACCTCCGGGGCCTCGGTGCCGGAGATCCTCGTGGAGCAGGTCCTGGAGTACCTGACCACCCACGGTTACGAGGACGTCGAACTCGTCAAGGCCGCCGAGGAGTCCATCACGTTCTCGCTGCCCAAGGAGCTGCGCCGCGACCTGCGCGCGGAGGCGGCGGCCCTGGTGGCGCAGCGCACCGGAAACACCCCCTCGGGCGAGTGACTGTCAGTCGTACGACGTAGCGTAGAGCCATGCAGATCTTCGGTGTGGACATCGGCGGTTCAGGGATCAAGGGCGCTCCCGTGGACCTGGACAAGGGCGACCTGGCGGAGGAGCGCTACAAGGTGCTCACGCCGCACCCGGCGACACCGGACGCGGTGGCGGACGGCGTGAAGGAGGTCGTCGGCCACTTCGGCTGGACGGGCCCGGTCGGCATCACCTTCCCGGGCGTGGTCACCGGCGGCTCCACCATCCGCACGGCGGCCAACGTGGACAAGGACTGGATCGACACCGACGCGCGCGCCCTGCTCGGCGACCGCCTCGGCGGACTGCCGGTGACCGTCCTGAACGACGCGGACGCGGCGGGCGTCGCCGAGATGCAGTTCGGCGCTGGCAAGGGCCGCAAGGGCACGGTCTTCCTCCTCACGTTCGGTACGGGGATCGGCAGCGCCCTCTTCGTGAACGGCACCCTCGTCCCGAACACGGAACTGGGCCACCTGGAGCTCAACGGCCACGACGCCGAGAAGCACGCCTCCACGAAGGCCAAGGAGGACCACGACCTCTCCTGGGAGCACTGGGCGCACCGCGTCCAGAAGTACCTGGCCCATGTGGAGATGCTCTTCTCGCCCGAGCTGTTCATCATCGGCGGCGGAGTCAGCCGCAAGGCGCAGAAGTTCCTGCCGCTGATCGAGGGCATCAAGGCGGAGATCGTGCCGGCGCAGCTGCAGAACAACGCGGGGATCGTGGGCGCGGCGATGCGCGCGGCCCAGACGGACTGAGGCGACGCGCCCCGCACTGCCCTGCCCCGCCTAGGGGCGCGGGGGAACTGCGCGGCCGGCGCCCCCACCGGCCCGCAGCTTCGTCACCCCGAACCAGCCGTGCGGTCGGGTCGCCCAGCCGTGCGGTCGGATTGCCCAGCCGGGCGGTGGGATCGCCCAGCCGGGCGGAGGGGTCGCCTCGCCGGGCAGTCTGATCGCCTCGCCGGGCGCTCAGACCGTCCGGCGTCGCTGTGCGGCCTTGCGGGTCATCATCCGCGCCTTGCGGACGGTCACGATGACCCCGGCCAGCAGCGTGCCCCCGTACAGCCACCCGGCGTGCATCGCGAGGGCGGTGACGAGGCCCATCACCCGGCCGCCGAAGCCGCCGTCGCTGTCGGCGATCGGGAGCAGCCCGACGGCGAAGGCGATCGGCACGGCGACGACCGCGGTGACGAGATCGGCCCGCCGCACCCACACCGCGGTCAGCACGCAGACCGGCAGGAACAGCACTCCGTAGACGACGATCGACGCCGAGAACAGCAGCTGGATCAGACAGGCCAGCGCGAACATCGACGCGGTGCAGAACAGCCCGCTGCCCAGCCCGGTGAGCCGGGGGTTGGGAAAGCGGCGTACGGCCTGCACGAGCGGTGAGCCGGACAGTGCGGTACGGGTACGGGTTCGGGTACGCGGGACACCGGCCCCGGCCTGCCGGGTCGTACGGGCACCGCCCCGCCCGGCCTGCGGGGGAAGGGGAGTGCCACCTCGTGACGGCTGTGACTGGGGAGGACGTGTCCTGTGTTGCTCCACTGGGACAACTTAGGTCGGGTTATGTGCGGAATGACCCCCTAGACACGCGCTTTGGCCGAGCTTGGCCAAGCGTTCGATACGTCGCCGGTGCGAGGCGTCGCACGCCGTAGACTGATGAATCGGCCCGAGCATCCCTCCCGGCCGTCAGTCATCGCCCCACACCCTCACGTACGGGAAGTCGCAACGTGTCGCTCACGATCGGAATCGTCGGTCTGCCGAATGTCGGCAAGTCGACCCTTTTCAACGCCCTGACCAAGAACGACGTGCTGGCGGCCAACTACCCGTTCGCCACGATCGAGCCGAACGTGGGCGTGGTCGGTGTCCCCGACGACCGGCTGACCAAGCTGGCGGAGATCTTCGGCTCGCAGAAGATCCTGCCCGCCACCGTGGACTTCGTCGACATCGCGGGCATCGTGCGCGGTGCGAGCGAGGGCGAGGGCCTGGGCAACAAGTTCCTCGCGAACATCCGCGAGTCGGACGCGATCTGCCAGGTCATCCGTGCCTTCAAGGACGAGAACGTCGTGCACGTCGACGGCAAGGTCTCGCCGAAGGACGACATCGAGACGATCAACACCGAGCTGATCCTCGCGGACCTGCAGACCATCGAGAAGGTCCTGCCGCGCCTCCAGCGGGAGTCGCGGATCAAGAAGGACGTCGTGGCGAAGGTGACCGCGATCGAGGCGGCGAAGGAGATCCTGGACGCGGGGCAGACGCTGTTCGCGGCGGGTATCACCCAGGGCTCGGACCAGGAGGCCATGCTCCATGACCTGCACCTGCTCACGGTCAAGCCGTTCCTGTACGTCTTCAACGTCGACGAGGACGAACTGACCGACGACGCGTTCAAGGCCGAGCAGAGCGCGCTGGTCGCCCCCGCCGAGGCGATCTTCCTCAACGCCAAACTGGAGTCGGACCTCGCCGAACTCGACGACGAGGAGGCCATGGAACTCCTCCAGTCGGTCGGAGTCGAGGAGCCCGGCCTCGCCCGGCTCGCGCACGTCGGCTTCAACACCCTCGGCCTGCAGACCTACCTCACGGCAGGCCCGAAGGAATCCCGCGCCTGGACCATCAAGAAGGGCGCCACCGCCCCCGAGGCCGCCGGAGTCATCCACACCGACTTCCAGAAGGGCTTCATCAAGGCGGAGGTCATCTCCTTCGAGGACCTCGTCGAAACGGGCTCGGTCGCCGAGGCCCGCGCCAAGGGCAAGGCGCGCATGGAGGGCAAGGACTATGTGATGCAGGACGGGGACGTGGTGGAGTTCCGGTTCAACGTGTAGGTCCGCTTCGAATCGCCCTTGGCCTGCACCTCCGTAGGCCAAGGGCTTTTTGCTGTCCCGGGGGGAAGGGGTGGGGCTGCGGTGGGGGGTGGGGGCCGTAACTACTTGATCGGGATCGGTCGGCGTCGCCATCGCACAGGGATAGAAGCGGGCTGTTGCGTGCATATATTCGCATCTTGTGTTGTATGTCCTTCTGTCCGGATAGCTTCACGCAGGACGGACATCGGCGAGGGGGGACGGTGTGCTCAGTGCGCGGGGATCAGGCGGGGGGCAGGGGGCGGCGATGCGTGCGGCGCAGGCCGCCTACCCGCGAGGCACCCTGCTGCGGGCCGGTACCTCCTGTACCTACGAGACCGGCGAGATCATGCTGCTCGAAGGCGCCAGTGACACCGTCGAACTCGTCCCGCTCGTCAGGAAGTTCAAGTGACGCGCGACGCCCGGCACACGGCGGACGGTATCCGGCTGCTCGTGCGTCTCCTGATGACCGACCTGCGGGGCGTCGATCCCGTTGCCGTCAGTCCCGGGCTCTGGGCCGAGCCCGTGCGCGGCTGGCTGACGGCGGGGGCCGCCCTCGCCGGCGGTGAGCCCAAACGGGCCCTGGCCGTCCTGGACGATCCCGAACCCGAGAAGACGTACGACGACCTGGTGACCCGTACCCTGCGGACCGCGGCCACCGTCATGGACGTCAACTGGAGTCCTGGAGGGACGGTCGGCTGGGCTCTGCCGGCCCAGGACGAGTCGGCCCTGCTGAAGGCCCTGGACGGGACGCATGGCCGGCTGACCGTCCTCGCCAGGGACCCCGGGCTGCGGCTCGCCGCCTTTCTCGCCGCCCGGTACCTCCCCGACCTGCTCGTCGCCCGTGCGGTCCTGGGGAACGGGGAGATCCTCGACGCCCAGCCGCCCGACGTGCTCGCGGCGGTCGGGGGAGCGGAGGAGATCGGCGAGGCCGTCCGGTGGTTCGACGAGATGCCGCGGGAGATCGCCGAGGGCGGCCTCGCGGGCCCGGTCGCGTACCACCTGCTCGTCGCGGCAGACGTACGGGCCCGGGCGGGGGACCGGCGCCGGGGCGAGGCGTCACGCCAGGCGGCGCTGCGGCTCGTGCCCGGCGACCCGGCCTTCGCCGCGATGGCGTCGCTGCTGGCGGGTGACGCGGAACTCGGGACGCCCGGTGCCTCGGAACGCCGGCTGCCCCTCCCGGCGGGGCCCAGGACACTCGACCGCGCCGCACGGCACTTCGCGGACGCGGACGCGCTGTTCGGAGAGGCCGGCGCGGACCGGGGACGGGCCGCGGCCGTGCTGCGGCTGGCCCATGTGGCCCGGCTGCGCCGGAAACCGGACGACCGCGCCGCATGCGTCGAACGGGCGCTCACCCTGGCCGCGGCCGCCGGTGACCGGGCGGGTGTGGTGTTGCTCAAGGTCCACCGCCTGCTGGACGCCGTGGAGGACGGCAGGCCTGTGCCCGTCGGCGACGTGGCGGAGGTCCGCCGTTGGGCGGCGACCGTGGGCAGCGGATCCTGGCTGCGGGGCATGGCACACCTCGTTGCCGCACGGGCCGCCGACTGGACCCGAGAGAGTCATCTCGCCCGCGCCGGGGAGGCGGCCGACCTGGCACAGCGACTCATGGAGCCGATTCCGGCGACGGCTGTGGAGCCGGTCCCGTCGGCGGCTACCGAGTCGGCTCCGGCGGCGGCCGTGGAGCCGGTCGCGCCGACGGCAGCCGAACCAGTCCTGCCGGTGGCTGCCGAGCCTGTCCCGCCGGCCGCCGCAGAAAGGTCCGTGCCCCGCACCGTTCACCCCACGACCGCTCCGCGGACGAGCCCGGTGGGGGCGTATCACGAGGTCCGTCACCGGCTGGCCTCGCTCGTGCTCGCCGACATCTCCCTGCGCGCCCGGGAACGGCAGTTGGAGGACCGGTACCGGGAGGTCGTGGACCAACGGGAGGCGGTCGACGGGCGGGGCGGCCGGGTCGACGCCGTTCGGGGTGGGATGTCGGTTCCGACCGTCAATGCCTGGCTCTCCACGGCGGTCGCGGCCGAACTCTTCCTCAACGAGGCCGTGGGGCTGTGCGACCCGGACCTCGTCGCGGCCGCACGGCCTCGGCTCGTGCGGGTGATCGGTCTCGGCGAGCGCCTGCTCGGTGGGCAGGGCGGCGGACCCACGGCCGTGGCGCGGGCGCTGTGCGACACCCTGGACGGGCTGCGGGCCGGACTGGACTCCACCCATGTCGTGGAGAAACTGCACCGGCTGCGCCGGCACAGGTCGGCCGGTCTGTCGGCAGCGGCCGAACGGACCGCCCGGGAGGCGCAGGCACTCGTCGAGCACGGCGTGCCGTCCTCCGTCGCGCGCTGTGCGCTCCTGCTGGAACTGGGCCGTGCGCGGGAGGCACGGGACGAGGCCGACAGGCTGGAGGCACGCGGCGCGCTCACGGCGGTGCAGTCGGCGGCGCTCCGGTTGCGGCTGGGGCAGCCCGAGCGGGCCGCCGAGGCGGAACGGCGCATCGGGGAGGACGGCGTCGAACCGGAGAAGCCCTGGGACAGGCCCGCGATCGCGGCGGAGGCGCTGCTCGCCCTCGGCGACCCGCGGAGGGCCGCCGAGCGGGCTCTGGAAGCGGTCTCCGTCTACGAGGAACACCGGTCCAGGATGGGACGGGACACCCTGCGGGCGGCGTCGGCCGACGATCCGGTGGTGGCCCGCGCCTATCACACGGCCCTGCTCGCCCAGTGGGAGCTGCCCGGGGCGAAGGCCTCGACGTTCGCCACGGCGGAGCGTGCCCGGTCCGGTTTCCTCGACACCGTGCACGCCCTCGACACCGCCGCCGGACGGGCCGCCGCGCAACGAGCGGTACGAGGCTGGCTCCAGGCGGAAGCCCGGTGGGCCGCGCGGTTCGAGGAGGCGGCGGCCGCTCTGCGCGGCGGGGGCGGGGCACCACCGGCCGGACGGCCACCCGCGGAGCGCACGGGTGTGGCCGACGAGCGGGCGACAGAGCGCGGCCTCACCGAGGCCGAACAGGCTCTCGCCGCCGCCACGGCCGAGGTACGCCGGATCGCGCCCGGCGCCCTCACCGCCCTGCGCGCGCCCGGTGCCCTGACCGCCCCGCGCGGACCCGCGGCGCTCACTGCCCCGCGCGGACCCGACGCGCTCACCGCCCCGCGCGAGCCCGGCGCCCTCACCGCCCCGCGCGGGCCCGGCGTGGTGCCCGACGCCACCGCCCTGGCACGCGCGCTGCCCCCCGACACCGTGCTCCTCCAGTACCACCTCCACGACCAGGACCTGGTCGGCTGGGCGTTGACCCGCGACGGGCTGCTCGCCGATCGTCGTCGGCGGTCGGCGGACGGGCTTGTGGCGACGGCGCGCCGGTTCCACGCCGCGTGCGCGTCCGGCGCCGACGCGACGGAGCACGGCCGGATGCTCTCCGAGGCCCTGTTCGGTTTCTGTGCGCCGCTCCTGTCCCGCTGCCGGAACGTCGTGGTCGTCCCTCCCGCCTCGCTCTCACTGGTGCCGTTCCACGCCCTGCCCGTGGGAAGTACGGTTCTCGGTCTGACCCACGACGTCTCCTACCTGCCCGCGGTGTCCCTGCTCACCCGGCCCGGCCGCCGCCCGCCGGAGCCCGACTGGCGCGGGGCGACGGCCCTGCTGGTCGGCGCGCCGGCCACCGCTCCCGAGCGTCGCCTGGCGTATCTGCCCGGCACCCTGGCGGAGGTCGCCGCCGTCGAACGGCTGCTTCCCCGGTCCCGGGTACTCACCGGCCTCGACGCCGACCGGGCGAGCGTCCTGGCACAGGCCGCGGGCCGCTCCGTACTGCATCTGGCCACCCACGGCGACATCCAGGAGCTGACTCCGTACCTCAGCCGACTGGCGCTCGCCGGTCGGGACCACCTCGGCGTGGACGACCTGCTCAGCCCGGATCTCACTCCCGACCTCCTCGTGCTGTCCGCCTGCGAGACGGGCCGGGGCACCGCGACCGCCGGTGGTGAGGTGCTCGGGCTGACCCGTACGGCCGTCATCAGCGGGGCCCGGCACGCGGTGGTGTCGCTCTGGCCGGTCGACGACGTGACGGGCTGTCTGGTGATCACGCGGATGTACCGGCACCTGACGTCGGCGGACCGCGTGACGGTGGGCGCCGCGCTGGCCCGCGCCCAGCGTGAGGTCCACGCGGCTTCCCCGGAGGAGCGGGCGGAGGAGTACGCCCAACTCGCCCAACTCGCCCAGCCCACCGAGGGTGTTGAGGGCGTTGAGGGCGTCGACGGGCCGGCCGAGCCCACCGGCCGGCGGGTGCGGGCCCGGGACAGCGGCCCCCGCCCCGCCGCTGCCGTGACCGACCCGCACCATCCGTTCCACTGGGCGCCCTTCATCCACGTGGGCGTCTGAGGAGCGGCACCCCACAACCCGCCATCCGAAACCCGCAACCCGCAACACCGAGGTGAGGAGACCGACATGGTGAGGCGTGCCCTGCTGATCGGAGCCCAGACCTACGACCTGACCGGCGTGGCCGAGGACGTGAACGTCATGGAACGGCTGCTGGCCGACCGCGGTTTCACGGATCTGCGGGTCTGCCGGGAGGCCGCGGAGACGGGCTACGACGGTATGAAGGACGCCTTCAGGAGACTGGTCGCGGAGACGGGGAAGGGCGACGCGGTCGTCGTCTACTACGCGGGCCACGGCTCGCTCCTCCCGCTGCCCCCGGCCCTGCGGGAACTCCACCCCGGCAGGCCCGCTCACCTGCAGTATCTGGTACCCAGCGACCACGAGGCCGGGACCGCGACCGACTTCCGCGGCTATCTGGCCGAGGAACTCACCGCCGTACTGCGGTCTTTGACGGCGATCACCCCCAACGTCACCTGCGTCCTGGACTGCTGCCACTCCGGCGGCATGGTTCGTGCCCCGGGCAGCAGGCGGATCAGGTCGGTGAGGAGCCAGGTCCCCGTCGAGGCGGGTGTGGAGCGGTCGGTGGGGCTCGCCACCGCACCACGCCTGCCCGATCCGGACGTGGTGCGGCTGGTCGCGTGCCAGAGACTGGGCGTCGCCTACGAGGACGAGCGGCAGGGCCTGTTCACGGCCGCGCTGGCGCGGACGTTGGAGGACTTCCGCGCACAACCCGTGCCCTGGTCCGTGCTGATCGCCCGGATCCGCGACCGGGTCCGCCAGTCGGAGACGCTGCAACACCCCGACGCGGGCGGCCCGTCCGGCCGACTGCCCTTCTCGACCGACGTGCCCGCGCAGCCCGAGCGACTGCCGCTGCGGGTGCACGGCGACGCGTTGCGCATGGTCGGAGGCGCGTTGTTCGGGCTGGAGCGCCTGGATCGCGTACGGCTGGTCCTCCCGGCCGACGGAACGCGTCCCGGGACCGAGGCGGAGGCGCGGGTGACGGCCGTCGACGCGGCGGACGCCCTGCTGGACCCGCCGCCGGGCGTGCCGGTGGCCCCGCTGCCACCGGGCTCGTACGCGCTTCCGGTGCTGGTCCACACGAGGCACCGCGTACGTATCGAGGTGGGCGGTCCCCTGGCCGACGCCCTCCGCGGGCGGCTGGCGTCGTCGCCCCGGCTGACGGAGACCGACGACGGGGCCCGGAGCCTGGTCCGGATCCGGCGGGGACAGCTCGAAGTGGCCGACAGCGCGGGGTGGCTCCACCGCCGCGCGGAGGAGACGCCCGGCCCGGCGGAGGTGCCGGCCGCCGCCCGGCGGGTCGTCGGTCTGCTGGAGACGATCGCCCGCGGTGAGCGCCTGCGCGGACTTACGGACCCGGGGCCGGAGGGCTTCCCCTCGGGGGACCTCCGGGCCCGGCTGGAGGTGGAGACCAGGCCGGGCAGCCATGACTTCCGGGAGTTCCGCAAGGGGGACGGGCTGCGCGTGGGGGACCGGTACCGGGTCTTCGCCGCCGGCCGCGCCCGCACGCAGCCGTACGTCTGGCTGCTGGGCGTGGGACTGAGCGGCCGTACCTCCCTGGTGACCCACGACCAGCCCAGCGGCATCCCCATGGAACGGGCCGACGGACAGAACGACGAGTTCGTGTGGCGGTCCGGACCGGTGGAGATCTGGTGGCCCGAGGATGTTCCGGCCGAGGGCGCGCGTCCCGAGAGTGTGCTGCTGCTGGTCGGCGACCGCGAACTGGACCTGAGCCCGCTGGCCGGTGCCGCACGCCATCGCCGGTCGGAGCCCGCCGCGCTGAGCGCGCTGCTGGACGCGGTCTGCGAGGGCGTCAGGGACTCACGCCCGTCGGACACCGCGGCAGCGCTGCGCTACCGGGTGTTCGACTGGCACGCCACCGTCGAGCCGCCGCCGCCACCGTCGAAGCAGTAGCAGCGGCCACCGCCCTCGCCCGTCCACCCGAGCGGCACGGGACGGCCCGCGGGGACGGCCCGCGTTGGTCGCGTCAGGGCGACGGCCAGCCGCTCAGCGCCATGTCCGCGACCAGTTGGAGGTCCTCGCGGGTGGCGCCGCCGGCCGCCTGGACGGCGATGCCGTTCGCGACGGTCATGAGGTAGCGGGCGAGCAGGCCCGGATCGAGGTCCGACGACAGGTCGCCTTCGTCGACGGCCCGCCGGAAGCGGTCGTGGAGGAGGGCGATGCCCTCGTTGCGCCAGGTGACGAGGGCGTCGCGGGCGTTGCGTCCCGGATCGCCCGCGGCGAGGGCGCCCTGGACGCCGAGGCAGCCTGCGGGGCAGCCGGGCTGGGTGCTCGCCCGGACGGAACCGCCGAGGAACGCGGTGGCCACCTGCCGCGCGGTCGGCTCCCGCGTGGCCCGGACGCCGTACGAGGCGGGCCCCTCGGTGTAGCGCTCCAGGGCCTTGCGGAACAGGTCCTCCTTGTTGCCGAAGGCCGCGTACATGCTCGTACGGGTGATGCCCATGGCGCTGGTCAGGTCGGTGAGGCTGGCGCCCTCGTAGCCCTGCTCCCAGAAGACCCGCATCGCGCGCTCAAGGGCCTCGTCGGTGTCGAAGCCCCTCGGCCGGCCGATCGGTGCCTTCTGTCGCGTCTCCATGTGCTCCACCCTACCTTTCCGTACTGATCGGTGCAGATGTGTTACGGTCCCCTCGGTAGTCATTCAGTACCGATCGATACTTATGTTTGTGGAGGTAGTTCGCATGGGGCAGCTCGTTGGACAGCTCGAAGGCAAGACCGCCGTCGTCACCGGCGGCGGCACCGGGATCGGTCTGGCCGCCGCCACGCGGCTGGCGGCCGAGGGCGCGCACGTGTTCATCACCGGCCGGCGCAGGACCGAGCTGGACGCGGCCGTCGAGGCCATCGGCCCGGAGAGGGCCACCGCGGTGACGGGTGACATCTCCGACCTGGCCGACCTGGACCGGCTCTACGACGCGGTCCGCGCCCGGGGCCGGGGCCTGGACGTGGTCTTCGCCAACGCCGGCACCGCGTCGTTCGCGACGCTGGAGCAGATCACCGAGGAGCACATCGACCGGATCTTCCAAGTCAACGTCCGGGGAACGGTGTTCACGGTGCAGAAGGCGCTCCCGCTGCTCAACGACGGCGCCTCGGTCATCCTCAACTCCTCGGTGCGCGCCGATGACGGTGTCGCCGCGTTCGGCGCGTACGCGGCCTCCAAGGCGGCGATCCGGTCCTTCGCCCGGACCTGGGCCAACGAGCTCAAGGACCGCGGTATCCGGGTCAACGCGATCTCCCCGGGCACGATCGACACCCCTGGGCTCGACGCCGTGGTCGCCTCGCCGGACGCGTCGGCGGCGGGCATGCCCGTCACCAAGGCGCAGTTCGCCGCGGCCGTTCCGCTCGGCCGGATCGGGCGCGCGGACGAGGTCGCCGACGCCGTCGCCTTCCTCGCCTCCGAGCGGAGCGGCTTCATCCTCGGCGCCAACCTCTACGTCGACGGCGGGGAGAACCAGTTCTGATCCGGGCCCCGTTGTCCCCCACGCGAGCGACAAGCAATGCCCACCCCGGCGGGACGTTCCGGAACACCCCCTCCTCATAGCGTTCCTCTCGATGCAGGGGCGGCCGGGCCGCCGGTCAACGAGGAGAGATCTCATGTCGCTCTGGAACACGCAGGCGGTGCGGTGGGGCAAGCACCAGTTCTCGCAGTCACCCTTCGAGCCGACGCGCCGGGTATGGCCGGCCGGGGTGCGGCTGGCGGTGATGGTGGTGCTGTTCGTCCTGGTGACGGGCCTCGCCGCGGGGATGCGGAGCGTGGCGGGCGAGAACCCGGTGCTGTCCCTGCTGCTCGGCGCGGTGGCCGCGGCGCTCGCCCTGACGGTCTACGCGGCGGCGGTACGGTTCCTCGAACAGCGCCCGGCGACCGAGCTGGACACCACCACCGCCTGGTCCGGCCTGCGCGTCGGCGTCGCCAACGGCCTCGGGCTCTTCGTCGTGACGCTCGCGCTGATCGCCCTGTTCGGCGGCTACGGCACCGAGGGCGGGGTGTCCGTCGGCGGGGCCCTGACCGTCCTCGGGATGATGGCCGGGGTCGCGGTCGTCGAGGAACTCCTCTTCCGCGGCATCATCTTCCGCCTCGTCGAGGAACTCACCGGTACGCGGGGCGCGATGGTGGTCTCGGGCGTGCTGTTCGGCGGCCTGCACCTGGTCAACTCCGGTGCCACCGTGTGGGGCGCGCTGGCCATCGCCGTCGAGGCAGGCCTGATGCTCAGCGCCGTCTACGCGGCCACCCGCACCCTGTGGATGCCGATCGGCCTGCACTTCGGCTGGAACTTCGCGCTGAGCGGCATCTTCGGCGTCACGGTCTCCGGCAACGAGGACCAGCCCACCGGCCTGCTCCACGGCGTGCTGTCGGGACCCGAGGCGATCACCGGCGGCGGCTTCGGCCCGGAGGCCAGCATCTTCGCCATCCTCGTCTGCGCGGTCCCCACGGTCGTGTTCCTGCGCCTGGCCAAGCGCCGGGGGCGCCTCTACACCCGGCAGCAGTTCCGGTCCGCGGGGACGGCCTCCGCGTCCTGACCCGGGAGGGCCGGGGCGACCGGCCCCCGCCGAGCGAGGAGCGCCCGCGGAAGTCCGCGGGCGCTCCTCGCTCGGCGGGGGCCGCGTCAGGTCACCAGTCCCTGGCGGTACGCGTACACCACCGCCTGGACCCGGTCGCGCAGGTTGAGCTTCGCGAGGATGCGGGAGACGAAGGTCTTGACCGTCTCCGGGCTGATCACGAGGGTCGCGGCGATCTCGCTGTTGGAGAAGCCGTCCGCGATGAGACGCAGGACCTCCAACTCGCGTGGTGTGAGCGGGATGTCCTGCGGGGCGCCGCTGTCGGCGGGGCGGATGCGGGCGGCGTAACGGCCCACGAGACGGCGGGTCACCTCCGGGTCCAGCAGGGCCGCGCCCGCGCCCACGGTCCTGATCCCGTGCAGGAGTTGGGCCGGGGGCGCGTCCTTGAGCAGAAACCCGCTCGCCCCCGCGCGCAGCGCCTCGTACACGTACTCGTCGAGGTTGAACGTGGTCACCACGAGCACCTTGACGGGATGCGGCACCCCGGCGCCGGCCAGCAGGCGGGTGGCCTCGATGCCGTCGAGCACCGGCATGCGTACGTCCATCACCACGACGTCCGGGCGCACCCGGGCGGCGAGGTCGACCGCGGCCTGCCCGTCCCCGCACTCGCCCGCCACCTCCAGGTCGGGCTGGGCGTCGATGATCGTCACGAGCCCGGTGCGGACCAGCACCTGGTCGTCGCAGACCAGGACCCGGATCGGTGAGGTGCCGGGTGAGGTCACGGGTGCGGTCACGAAGGGCTCCCGGCGGGTATGCGCGCCCGGACGACGAAGCCGCCGGCCGTCCGCCGGCCCGCGCTGAACTCGCCGCCCAGGACGTCGACCCGCTCGCGGAGACCGGCGAGGCCCCGCCCGCTCCCGCCCGGGGAACCCGCCCCCGAGCCGGAACCGTCCGTACTGACCTCCACGGTGATCTCCCTTTCGGCGTGCCGTACCCGAACCGAGGTCCGGCTGCCGTGAGCGTATTTGAGGGCGTTGGTGAGGGCCTCCTGCACGACCCGGTAGACCACGACTTCGGCGCTGCCGGTCGACTCCGCGGGGGTGCCCTCCTCGGTGAACTCCACCGGCTGTCCGGCCAGCCGCATCTGTTCCACGAGCGTGCGCAGCCCGCCGCCGGACGGTGTCCGCGGTTCGGTGGCCCGGCCGGTGGCCTCACCGGTCCGCCGGTCGGTGCCGTGTCCTGTGCCGTGGTCGGGGTTGAGCAGGTCGAGCAGGTGCCGCAGATCGGCGATGGCCCGCCGGCCCGTGTCCGTGACGGCGGTCAGGGACCGGTCGAGGCGTTCGGGCGAGGCGGTGAGATAGCGGGCCGCCTCGGCCTGCACGACCATCGCCGTCACATGATGGGTCACGACGTCGTGCAACTCCCGGGCGATACGGGTCCGTTCGGCGGTCCGGGTGTCCTCGGCGATCCGGAGCCGGTGCTCGGCGTCCGCGACCCGGGTCGAGCGCAGCCACGCTCCGAGGCCCCATGCCAGGACCATCGCCAGATAGAACGTCACGAGCTCGGTCGGCGGCTCACCCGGCTCGATCCGGGCGAACGCGACCGCCAGGGGCACGTACGCCACGGAGAAGACGAGCGCGGCCGTACGCCGATGCCGTGCCAGGTGGGCTCCCACGCTCAGCAGCGCGACCGGCAGCGCGGTGCCCGCGAACGAGTGGTAGCCACGGAGCTGGTCGACGGCGAACCCCACCGACACCAGGGCGAGACAGACGGCCGGCCACCGGCGGCGCACGGCGAGCGGGAGGCACTGGAGAGCGACCACCAGGAGGGCGAAGGCGTCGAAGGGGCGGGTCGGCAGGCCGCCGATCTGGGTGCCGTGGGCGTCCGGCAGGAACGAGACGGCGAGGAACAGCAGCCCGAGCGGAAGGTCGCGGACGGTGACATCGGCGCGGCGCCACCACTGCGGGGTCCGCCGCCGGACGAGGGCGGGCCACCGGTCACGGGCCCGCCGCAGACTGACCATCCCGATCATCGGGGGAGTGTAGCGGTGGCGTCGGCGCGCCCGCTCCGCGGCACCACATGGCCGCGGCGGTGGGCCAGCCACATGAACGCGACCGTCGCCAGCACGCAGAACAGCACCGAGTACACACTTCCCTCCGGGCCGAAGTCGCCGCCGGTGAGCAGTGAGGGGCCCGACATCGAGGAGTCCAGCAGTCCCGGCGGGGTGTCGTTGCCCGAGACCTCGGTACTGAAGATGCCGGACGCGGCGAAGTTCCAGCCGAAGTGCAGGCCGATGGGCAGCCACAGCGAGCGGGTGGCGACGTACGCGGCGGTGAGCATGCCGCCCGCCTCGACGGCGATGGCGGCGGCGCCCCACGGAGTCGCGTGCGGGTTGAGCAGATGCGACAGGCCGAACAGCGTGCCGGTCAGCACCAGCGCGATCCAGGTGCCGATGCGCTCCTCGGCGATACGGAACAGGACGCCACGGAAGATCAGTTCCTCCGTCACCGCGGCGGCGGCCATGAAGCCGAGCAGCCCCACCGCGCCCGTCACCGAGTCGATGCCGTCGGCCTTGTAGTGCCCGGAGGTGAAGAGGTTGACGATGACGGCCCCGAACAGGGCGACGCCGATGAGGGTGCCGCGGCCCAGCGCGGCGGGGGCTTCCTCCAGGGCCAGTTCGGTGACCGGCCGCCGCTCGGTCCGCCCCACCACCCACCGGTAGACGAGAACCGCGAGCACGGCCGTCGGTACGCCGACGAGCAGCTGGAGCCACGGTCTGCCCTCCGCCGCGGTGATTGCCTGACCACCGAGGAAGGCGACCGCCGCGACGGCCACGAGTTGCCCGACGAACCTCATGAGAACTCCTACGCAAGTTCCGCGGCCGGAGCGCCGCGGGCTGTGCAGAAAGCTAGGGATCCGGCGGCCGGGAATCGTCACCGTCCGGTGGACACCTGCGCGTAGCTCGGACGGGGGACAGCCCCGCGCGGCCGGCGCACGCGCCTTTTCCCGCCCCGCCGTGGGAACCGGGCCCGGCCCGCCGTGCGTTGAGCGGTACACAGGGACCGGCAGGAGGCTTCCATGGCGTACGAACGGCAGGGTGTGAGCCTTCCCGCGCCGATGTCGCGCGGTGAGCGGGCCAGGAGCGCTGCCCTGCTGACCGGCGGCTGGGTCGCCCTGCTGTGGGTGCTCGAAGGCATCGACGCGGTGAGCGGCCATGCGCTGGACACGTTCGGGATCAGTCCGCGCGAGTTCGGTGAGCTGCGTGACATCGTGCCCGCCGCGTTCCTGCACTTCGGCTTCGGCCATCTCGCGGCGAACAGCCTGCCGCTGCTCGTCCTCGGCTTCCTCACCGCGCTGTCCGGCATCCGCCGCTTCCTCGCCGTCGTCACCCTGACGATCCTCGTCAGCGGCCTGGGCGTGTGGCTCACCGCGCCCGCCCACTCCCTGACCGCGGGCGCGTCCGGCGTCGTGTTCGGCCTCTTCGGCTATCTGCTGGTACGGGGCTTCGTGGACCGCCGAATAGGCGACGTGGTCGTGGGACTCCTCGTCGGGGCGGTGTACGGCTCGATCCTGTGGGGCGTCCTGCCGACGGCGACCGGGGTCAGCTGGCAGGGACACCTCTTCGGGCTGCTGGGCGGAGTGGCGGCGGCCTTCGCGTTCCGCCGGCCCCGCGACGCCCGGGGGTGACGACAGTCCGGGGTGAACGAGAGTCCGTGGGTGACGACAGCTCAGGGGTGCGGCAGTCCGTGGGTGACGGCAGAGCGTCGCCGACGAGCCTCTTCCCCCAAAGAGCGCTCGTCGGCGACGGACTCGTGCCACCCGCCCGGGCGGGCGACACCTGTGCGGGCACCCTGGTGCGGCCGGTGGCCGGCAGTGCTCCTGTCTGCCGGTGACCAAGCCCTTGCTCCCGATAAGCTCCGCACGGACAGATTCGTTCATATCCACGGCGATGTGGAGTGGTCCGCTGTTGCCAGCGCGTTTTTGGCAACAGGGGGCGGGCAGCGGGCTGTTGGGGGGATGACGATCGAGGACAACGCCTTGGGTGCCGAGCTGCGCCGCCGCCGCGTCGCAGCAGGACTGTCGCTCAGTGAACTGGCCCACAAGGTGCACTGCAGCCGCAGCTTCCTGAGCCGGGTCGAGACCGGTCAGCGACGGGCGTCCGTGGAGCTGGCACAGCTGTGTGACCAGGTGCTGGACGCCAAGGGGGTGTTGACGGCGCTGGCTCCGCCGAGCCTCGACTCCTTACCGAGGCCGGTCAGGACCGGGTCCGGCAGACGGGCGGCCGGACCCGCCGGGAGCCACGCGCTCCGGGCCGGTGCCCAGCGGCACCAGGAGTTCGACCGGCTGCTCAGACGCGGCGACCTGAGCCACTCCACCGGTGACATGCGGGAGGCCGACCGTCTCTACCGGGCCGCGCTCCACGGCGCCGCGGGGGATCCCCGGGCACAGGCCGAGGCCGTGATCCGGATGGCCCGTCGCTGGTCGGACCCCGGGCAGGTCGACCACGAACTGCTGCATCTGCTCAGGAACAGCCTGGCCGAGTTACAGGGCGACGGCGGGGCCGAGGCCGTGGGCCTGCGGCTGCGCCTCACCGCCCACCTGGCGAAGAAGGTGTCCATGGCGGTCAGCGAGGACACCGCGGCCGGCCGGGTGGGCCCGGAGGAAGGCGCCGGACTCGCCGCCGACACACTGAGCCGATTACCGGCGGACGGCAGAGACGGCAGAGACGGCAGAGGCGGCAGAGGCATCCGGGGCCTTCAGGACGGCCGGGACGGCAGGGGCGGAAGAAACCTCCGGGACGTCCGGGACGTCCGGGACGACGAAGTGCGCTGTGAAGTGCTCACCGAATGCCGCTGGGCGCGCTACGACTTCGCACCGGCGGCCGAAGCCCTGGCGCTGTCGCAGAAACTGCACGACGCCGCCGTCCGGCTCGACTCCCCCTACTTCCACGGCGAGGCGCTCATGGCCCTCGTCATCGACCAGCTGCGTACCGGCAGGGTCTACAGCGCCCTGGCCACCGCGAGCCAGTACCGCAAGTACGCCGCCGACACCCGCAGCGTCCTCGCCACCTGGCAGCGGCACACCCTGGACGCGCTGCTCGACCTGTGGCACGGCAGGTTCGACGCGGCGGCGGACTGGATCCTCGGCGAGTCGCCGAAGTACATCGAAGGACTGCACGCCGATCTCGCGGTGCCCGCCGACGCCCTGCGCCAGACCCGCCTGGGCCAGGCCTTCTGGCTGCTGCGCGAACAGGGCCGGATGGCGGAGCTGTTCACCTCGGACCTGGCCGAGGACGTCGAACGGCACGCCTACTTCCCCATCTGGCGAGCCGGTCTCGCGCTCGCCCTCTGCGAGACGGGGCAGCACGCCGAGGCGGCGGACCTGCTGATGGGCTTCGCCGCCGACACCGTCGACTTCAGCCGCTTCCCGCCCTCCGGCTGGGCGGTGCCCACCCTCGTCGTACTCGCCGAGGCCTGCGCGGCCCTGGACATCCAGGGGGGATACGAGGACCGGCTGAGGGAGCTCGTCCCGGGGCTGCGCGAGCGGCTGGCGCCGCACGACGGACAGGAGATCGCGCTCGCCGGCTGGCCCACCGTGCTGGTCGGCTCGACCGCGCGGGCCCGCGGTCTGCTGGCGCTGGCCGCGGGAGAGCCGGAGACCGCCCTCGGCCACTTCCGGCAGGCCGCCGTACCGGCCCGTTCGTCCCAGCCGGAACTCGCCCGGCTCCGGCTGGCCCAGGCCCGTGCGCTGCGCGGTGCCGGCGGTCCCGGCAACGAGGCCCAGGCGCGGAGCCTGCTGCAGGAGGCGCTGCGCAGCGCACGGGCCTACGGCATGGCGGGACTCGCGGCACAGTGCGGGCGGCTCCTGGAGGACTCCGGCCGGGACTGACGGCGCGCACGGCCGGCCCGCGCGGTGCACGCTCCGGCCCGGCCCGGTTGTCGTACCCCCGTGCAAGGATGACCGCTCGATCGGGGTCTGCGGGGTATGGCGGGGTAAGAGGGGCGTCATGGCGGAGGGCGAGAGGGCTGCGGGCGGCCCCGTGGCGGTGGGGCGCAAGGCGCGTGAGGTCGTCGCGCGGGGCGAGCGTCTTGGCGGCCTCGCACGGAACGTGCTCGCCGACCACGCCCGGGCCCTGGACCAGGTACGGGCCGCCCTCGCCCCGCTGCTCGCCGAGCTGGTCGCCCAGGAGCTGGAGGGCATCCCCGTCTCCCGGCTGAAGGACGTCACCGAGGGGCGGCTGCGGCTCGGAGCCCTGGAGAGCGCCGGATTCGGCAGCGTACGCCCGGTGTTCGAGGCGAGCAGGTACGAGCTGCGGCAGATTCCGGGAGTGGGGGCGCAGACCGCCGACCAGGCGCTCGCCGCCGCCCGGCAGATCGCCCGCGCGCTGGAAGAGACCGTGTCCGTACGGATCGACATCGACCACCCGGAGCCGCGGACCACCGCCCTCGTCATCGCGCTGCGGCGGATCGTCGAGGCGGGGCCCGACCTGCGGCGGGCCGTGGACGCTGCCCAGGGAGTGCAGCGACAGCTCGCGGCGCTCCTTCCGGCGGCGCGGCCGGCCGGCGGACGGCTGCGGATGGCCCTCCTGGGCAGGGCCGGGCGGGAGAGCGCGCTCGCGGCGGCGGGTGAGCTGCGGTCCCTCGTCGCCGACGCCGTCTCCAAGGGCGTACCGATGCTGCTCACCCAGGCCTCCACCGACCTGCTGCGGGAGTCGTCCTCCGACGCCGAGGCGTGGGTGGACTTCGAGCTGCGGTCCGCGGAGTACTACAGCCAGCTCGCCGAGATCGCCGGCAGCGCGCCCGACGTCGAGGCGTCCGAGGGCTTCCTGCCGGCGGAGGTCGCCGACCGGGTGCACGCGCAAGGGCTCGACGACACCCACCGGCGGGTGTCGTTGCGCGGCTACCAGTCCTTCGGCGCGCGGTTCGCGCTGGCCCAGCGGCGGGTGGTCCTCGGTGACGAGATGGGGCTCGGCAAGACGATCCAGGCCATCGCGGTCCTCGCGCACCTCGCCGCCGACGGACACCGGCACTTCCTGGTGGTGTGCCCGGCGAGCGTACTGATCAACTGGACGCGGGAGATCGGCTCCCGCAGCACCCTGCGCGCGGTGCCCGTGCACGGCCCCGACCGGCTCGACGCGTACGCCGAGTGGCGCGAACGCGGTGGGGTCGCCGTCACCACCTTCGACGTGCTGCACACCCTGCCCGACCCGAAGAAGGCCGAGCAGCACCCCCTGGACGCGCCCGCCGCGCTCGTCGTGGACGAGGCCCACTACGTCAAGAACCCCGAGGCCCGCCGCTCCCGTGCGGTCGCGCGCTGGACGAACCGCTGCGAGCGGGTCCTGTTCCTCACGGGCACGCCCATGGAGAACCGTGTCGAGGAGTTCCGTACGCTCGTCCGCTATCTCCAGCCCGATCTCGTACCGAAGATCCAGGGGAGCGACGCCGTCGCCGGGCCGCACACGTTTCGCAGGTCCGTCGCCCCCGCCTATCTGCGGCGCAACCAGCAGGACGTGCTGACCGAACTGCCCGCGCTCGTCCAGGTCGACGAGTGGGAGGAGTTCAGCGCGGCCGACGAGGACGCCTACCGGGAGGCGGTCGCCGCGGGGAACTTCATGGCGATGCGCAGAGCGGCGTACGTGCACGCGGAGAAGTCGGCGAAGCTTCAGCGGTTGCGTGAGCTGGTGACCGAGGCGGCCGCGAACGAGTTGAAGGTGGTCGTCTTCTCGTACTTCCGTGACGTGCTCGCCACCGTGCAGCGGGCGCTGGGAGACGCCGGGGTCGTGCTGGGGCCGCTGGCCGGGGGTGTGCCCGCGGTGCGCCGGCAGCAGCTCGTCGACGAGTTCGCGGACGCGGCCGGGCACGCGGTGCTGCTCTGCCAGATCGAGGCGGGTGGGATCGGGCTGAACTTGCAGGCCGCGTCCGTGGTGATCCTGTGCGAACCGCAGGTCAAGCCGACGCTGGAGCATCAGGCTGTCGCGCGGGCGCATCGGATGGGGCAGGTGCGGTCGGTTCAGGTGCACCGGTTGCTTGCGACGGACAGCGTGGACGACCGGTTGTTGCGGATTCTTGAGAGCAAGGCGCGGCTTTTCGATGCGTATGCTCGGCGTAGTGATGTTGCTGAGGCTTCGCCTGATGCGGTTGATGTTTCGGACGGGGCGGTTGCTCGGCGGATCGTGGAGGAGGAGCAGGAGCGGTTGGCTTTGGCGGGGGGTGGCGTTTCTGGCGCGCCTTAGGGATTGCGCAGTTCCCCGCGCCCCCTAAAAGACTGCGCCGTTCCCCGCGCCCCTGAAGGCGAAAAGCTAAAAGATTGCGCCGTTCCCCGCGCCCCTGAAGGATTGCGCCGTTCCCCGCGCCCCTGAAATGTTCCCCCCGTCCCTAAAGTGGGGTTGCTGGGCCGGATTTTTGGCCTGCTCCGCATAGGGGGATTACTGCTGTGCGGGGGCCCAGGGTGTTTTCTCTTACCGCTGCCCAGCAGGCGACGCCCGTTGATTCCACGTACAGGCCCTGGGAGGCCAGGTCGGTCTGGGCGTGGCGGATCTGGTCCTCCGTCACGGTGAGGAACGTGCCGCCCGACTCGCGGACCGCCCGCAGGATCTGGCGGGCCCTCGGCGGGTGGGGGATCGCGATGCCCTCGGCGAACGTGGGGGCCGCCGGGGTGACCCCGACCAGGTCGTCCGCCCCGTCGTGCCAGGCACGGGCCAGCGGGGCGACGGCGGCGGACTGGACCGCGTACAGCGCGGGTCTGCGGTCGATCAGGCCCGCCGCGTGCAGTTCGGCGACGGCGAGGGCCGCGCCGAGCAGGAGCGTGCCGTTCCCGACGGGCACGACCAGCACCTCGGGGAGTCGTCCGCCGAGTTCCTCCCACACCTCGTGGACGTACGTCTTCGTACCGTGCAGGAAGTACGGGTTGAAGACGTGCGAGGCGTAGAACGTGCCCTCCTCGTCCGCCGCCTTCCGGGCCGCCCACGCGGTCGCCTGACGGTCGCCCGGGACCACCTCGAGCCGGGCTCCGTGCGCCGCGATCTGCTCCAGTTTCTTGGCGGACGTGCCCTCGGGGACGTACACCGTGCACGACAGCCGGGCCCGGGCGCAGTACGCGGCGACGGCCGTGCCCGCGTTGCCGCTGCTGTCCGCGACGACCCGCCGGGGCCGCAGCCGCAGGGCCAGTTCGGCGAGCATGACGGCCCCGCGGTCCTTGAAGGAGAGCGTCGGCATCAGGAAGTCCAGTTTGGCCGTGATGCCCTCCCGGAGCGTGACCAGCGGGGTGCGGCCCTCGCCCAGCGACACCGAGGGGGCCGGCAGCGGCAGGCACTCCGTGTAACGCCAGAGTGAATTCACCCGGCCCGTGAGGGACTTGAGGCTCGCGGGCGTCGGGGCGAAGTCCAGGTCGAGCGGGCCGCGGCAGACCGGGCAGCACCACGCGAGGGAGTCCGTGGGGACGCGCGTGCCGTCCACCGGGCAGAAACAATCCGGCAAGGGAGTCATCCCCGCAGGTTAGATGCACCACTTGGTGACGGAGCGTCATGACGGGCATATGTCAGCCTCGTTGCGTCGGCGCAGGGCTCTTGTGCATTTCCTGTGGGAGCCGCACTCTTTCTGGCTGAGCGCATGGTTCGGCGTGCCGAACGAGCCGGAGTGAACCTGCCTCCGGCGCGCCCGTGCGACCCGCACCACCTTGTGAGCGCACGACCGCACCCCACTCACCATCGCTCTGTCAGCGCACCACTAGCGCACCACCAGTGCACCATCAGCGCACCACCGATTGAGGAGGATCCCTCAGATGGCAGTGATGCGTCATGCCCGGCGAAGACTTGCCGGTGGAAGATTCGCCGGTATCGCCCTCGGTATCGGCTCGGCGGCCCTCGTAGGCGGCCTCGTCTCCGCGGCCCCGGCCCAGGCCGCCGGACCCGAAGGCCCCATCCAGTACGCGGGCGCGCCCGGCGCCGTCGCGGACAGCTACATCGTGACGCTCCACGCGGACGCCGCGAAGGCCGGTTCGGCCGAGGGCAGGGCCCTGGCCGAGGCGTACGGCGCCACCGTCGAGCGTACGTACAAGAAGGCGCTGAACGGGTACGCCGTCGAGGCGAGCGCGGCCGAGGCCAGGAGGTTCGCCGCCGACCCGGCCGTCGCCTCCGTCGTCCAGAACCGCGTCCTGTCGATCGAGGCGACCCAGCCCAACCCGCCCTCCTGGGGCCTGGACCGCATCGACCAGGCGGCCCTGCCGCTGAACCAGAGCTACACCTACGACGACACCGCGGGCGAGGGCGTCACCGCCTACATCATCGACACCGGCGTCCGCATCACCCACACCGACTTCGGCGGCCGGGCCTCCTACGGCTACGACGCCGTCGACAACGACAACACCGCCCAGGACGGCCACGGCCACGGCACGCACGTCGCCGGCACGGTCGGCGGCACGGCGTACGGCGTCGCCAAGAAGGCGAGGATCGTCGGCGTACGGGTGCTCAACAACTCCGGCTCCGGAACCACCGCCCAGGTCGTCGCGGGCATCGACTGGGTGACGTCCAACGCCGTCAAGCCGGCCGTCGCCAACATGAGCCTCGGTGGCACCGTAGACACCGCGATCGACACCGCCGTACGCAACTCCATAGCCTCCGGCGTCACCTACGCCGTCGCGGCCGGCAACGAGAGCACCAACGCCTCGACCCGCTCGCCCGCCCGCGTCACCGAGGCCATCACGGTCGGCGCCACCACCAGCACCGACGCCAGGGCCTCGTACTCCAACTACGGCGCCGTCCTCGACCTCTTCGCGCCCGGCTCGTCCATCACCTCCGCCTGGGGCACGGGCGACAGCGCGACCAACACCATCTCCGGTACGTCGATGGCGACACCGCATGTCGCCGGGGCCGCCGCGCTCTACCTGGCGGACAACCCCACCGCCGCGCCGGCCGCCGTGCAGAGCGCGCTGGTCGCCGCGGCCACGACCGGGGTCGTCACCGGGCCCGGCACCGGGTCGCCGAACCGGCTGCTGCGGGTCGGTGGCGGGGGTACGCCGCCGCCCGGGTCGTACTTCGAGAACACGGCGGACTACGCGATCGCCGACAACTCCACCGTGAACTCGCCCGTCACGGTGAGCGGGGTCAGTGGTAACGCGCCTGCGGCGTTGAGTGTTCCGGTGAACATCGTGCACACGTACATCGGGGATCTGCAGGTGCAGTTGGTGGCTCCGGACGGGACGGCGTTCACGCTGAAGGCGTACGGGGTGGGTGGGTCCACGGACAACATCAGTACTACGTACACGGTGAACGCTTCGGGGGAGGTGGCGAACGGGACGTGGACGTTGCGGGTGAGCGACAACGCGTCGCTCGACACGGGGTATGTGAACGCGTGGGGCCTGCAGTTCTGACCTAGGCCCAGTGGTTCCGCCCCCGCCACCCCTTCCCGTTCCCGTCCCGCACGGGGGCTGCGCCCCCTCACCCCCGTTGTCCTCAAACGCCGGACGGGCTGAAAGATGTACGCCCGTCCGGCGACATCTCAGCCCCTCCGGCGTTTGAGGAGCGGGGGTTCGGGGGCGGAGCCCCTGAAACGCTGTTCCGCCCCGCCCGCACGCCGCTTACCATGCGCTTTGTCGCACACAGTTCCGTATCGGCGGAACGCAGCGCACCACTCGGACGAGGAGCACAGCACACGTGGAGATACCCCCGCCCGCCGGACCCCAGCAGCCGCCACAGGGGCAGCAGCCGCAGGGCCCGTACGGCGCATACCCGGGCCAGGGGCCGGCCCCGTACCCGGGCCAGGGGCCTGGGCCGTACCCGCCGCGGGGGCCCGCCCCGTACGGGTATCAGCCCTGGGGGCACGGCTACTCCCCGTATGCCGCCCCCGCGCCCTTCAACGGCCTCGCCATCTCCGCGCTGGTGCTCGGCGTCCTGTGCTTCCTGCCGCTGGTCGGGCTGGTTCTCGGGCTCGTCGCGCTGGGGCAGATCAAGAAGAAGGGCGAACGCGGCAAGGGCATGGCGATCGCCGGGATCGTCCTGTCCGGCCTCGGCACCGCGATCCTCGCGCTCGCGCTCGCCACCGGCGGCGCGGCCGGCTTCTGGGAGGGGTTCAAGGAGGGCGCGCGCGACGCGGGCGGCAGCGGCGCCGTCTTCTCGCTGAAGAAGGGCCAGTGCTTCGACACGGAGGGCGGCTCCCTTGAGGGCATGGCCTACGACGTCGACACGGTGTCCTGCGAGGGCGAGCACGACGGGGAGGTCTTCGCGAACTTCCCGCTGCCGGACGGCGGTTACCCGGGCGACGACGCCGTCACCGAGACCGCCGACGACAAGTGCTACTCGCTGCAGTACGCCTACGCGATGGACTCCTGGGCCGTCCCGGACGACGTCGACATCTACTACTTCACGCCCACGAGCGACAGTTGGAGCTTCGGGGACCGCGAGATCAGCTGCGTCTTCGGCAACATGGACGAGAAGGGCACGCTGACCGGCTCCCTGCGCCAGGACGCGACGACCCTCGACGCCGACCAGGTCGCCTATCTGGAGGCGGCCGAGGTCCTCGACGAGGCGATGGACTCGGCGCCCGAGGAGGAGTACGTCGAGGACGACCTGCCCGGTCACAAGGCGTGGGCGACCCGGGTCTCGGGTGCTCTCACCGAGCAGGTCGGCCTGCTGCGCGGTCACCGGTGGCCCGCCGACGCGAAGAAGCCGGTCGCCACGCTCGTCGGGCAGCTGGAGTCCGCGAAGAAGGAGTGGGCCGACGCGGCCAAGACCTCCGACGTGGACACCTTCTACGAGCACTACGGCAGGGCGCTGGACCTCACCGACGCGAAGAAGTCCGTCACGACCCGCAAGGCCCTGGGGCTGGAGTCAACCCCGCCGCCCCCGTACGAGGACGCCGGGTCGGGGGAGGGCGACTCGGAGGACGGTGACTCGGGGGACGGTGGCTCGGGAGGCGGCGGCGCCGAGGTGTGAAGCCTGCCGTAGCGGAAAGAAAGTGCCTGCGTAAAGCCCCCTAAGGCCCTACGTCATCACATCGAGTGATTCTCTGGCCTTTACTTGCCTGCTACAACCCACGGTTGCCACCCTGTTGCTGTCTGTACAACCTGAGGGAGTGGCCCGTGACATTCGGTGAGCAGCCGGCGTATCTGCGCGTCGCCGGCGATCTTCGCAAGAAGATCGTCGACGGATCGCTGCCACCACACACCAGACTCCCGTCGCAGGCCAGAATCCGCGAGGAGTACGGGGTCTCGGACACGGTCGCCCTGGAGGCGCGCAAGGTGCTGATGGCGGAGGGGCTGGTCGAGGGCCGCTCCGGGTCGGGTACGTATGTGCGGGCGCGCCCGGTGCCCCGCCGTATCGCCCGCTCCGGATACCGGTCGGACAGCGGCTCGACCCCGTTCCGCCAGGAGCAGGCGGACCTGGCCGCGCGCGGTACGTGGGAGTCGCACAGCGCGCAGGCGGAGGCGAGCGGCGCCGTCGCCGAGCGGCTCGGCATCGAGGCCGGCGAGCGGGTGATGTGCACGAAGTACGTCTTCCGGGACGCGGGCGAGGTGATGATGCTCTCCACCTCCTGGGAGCCCCTCGCCGTCACGGGCCGCACCCCGGTGATGCTCCCCGAGGAGGGTCCCCTCGGCGGGATGGGAGTGGTCGAGCGCATGGCCGCCATCGACGTGGTCGTGGACAACGTCACGGAGGAGGTGGGCGCAAGGCCCGGCCTCGCCGAGGAACTGTCGGCGCTCGGGGGAGTGCCGGGCCATGTCGTGCTCGTCATCCAGCGCACGTACTACGCGTCGGGCCGGCCGGTGGAGACGGCGGACGTGGTCGTGCCGGCGGACCGGTACCGGATCGCCTACCACCTGCCGGTGAAGTAGGGCCCGCCGTCGGCCGTCGTGCGGGCGGCCCGCCGGTGTATTCCGGTCGTTCTGACGGCGGGCCATGGGCCGGTCCGCACCCCGTCGGCGGGGTGCACCGGGGGTGGCAGGGGGTGTCACGGGGCGTATCCATGAGGATGCGCCCTCTTCGTGCTGGCCGGTTGCTTACGTCGTGCATACCTCTTTGTGAAAAGCCGTATTCGCTGCGTGAAGGTTAGGCGTAGGCTCCGGCATATGCGGATTGCGGTTTCCTTATGGAACGGGGCTGGGCGCGAACCGGGGGCGGGGAGTGGAGGGGCGCGATGAACGACGGCACGATCACACTTCCCTGGCTCGTCATACGACAGGACGACAACGGCAATCGCTACCGCGTCGGCAGGTACGCGACCAGGGCCGAGGCGCAGAAGATCGCGGACAGCCTCGACGAGCGGGGCCACAAGCAGCTGTACTGGGTCGAGCGGATCGCGCAGAACGGCGCGCGGTGACGGCCGTCGGGCGGCGCCGGGGGTTCCCCGGGCTCCCGTAGGCTCCCGCGCATGACCGAACTGATCGTGGTGGTGGGGGCCGCCGTGCTGCGTGACGGGCGCCTTCTCGCCGCGCGCCGCAGTGCGCCCGTGGAGTTGGCCGGGCGCTGGGAGCTTCCCGGGGGGAAGGTCGAGCCCGGGGAGAGCCCTGAGCGGGCCCTGGTGCGGGAGCTTCGGGAGGAGCTGGGGGTCGAGGCGGAGGTCGTGGAGGCCGTGCCGGGGGAGTTTCCGCTGCGGGCGCCGTACGTTCTGCGGGTCTGGACCGCTCGGCTGGTGGACGGGTCGGCCGAGCCGCTCGCTCTTCAGGATCATGACGAGTTGCGCTGGTTGTCCTCGGACGAGTTGTGGGACGTCGACTGGTTGGACCAGGACGTGCCCGCTGTGCGCGAGGTCGCGCGCCTGGCGTGGGGCGTTTCTCGCCCCCGCCGCCCCTACCCGTTCCCGTTTCGGGGGCCAGCCCCCGAACCCCCGGTCCTCAAACGCCGGACAGGCTGAGCGATTCGCGGACCGTCGGCGATACCTTCAGCCCGTCCGGCGTTTGAGGACGAGCGCGCCAGCGCGATCAGCGGGGCGAGGGGGCGCGGCCCCCGTGTGTGGGAGCGCCGGTGTGCGGCAACTGCGCCGTTCGTGGCGCGGCGCGCCCCCGTACGCGGTACTTCACATGTGGTATCGGGTATGTGCCCATCAATCACATCAAATCGGGCGTAGTCCGTAGTCCGCCGCAAGGGCCTGGAAGTGAGCCGCGTGATGCACACCGAGGGCGATGTCGCCGAGTGGACCTTCCCCGCGGAGCCGGGCGCCGTCGGGACCGCCCGTGCCGTCGTCCGCGGACAGCTGCGCGCCTGGGGGCTCGACCCCCTGAGCGATGTGACGGCGTTGCTGGTCAGCGAGCTGGTGACCAATTCACTGCGGTACGCGACCGGCCCCATCGGGGTCCGCCTCGTACGCCCTTCGGAGCTCCTGGACGCCCTGCTGGTGGAGGTGTCCGACCCGCTGCCCGACCCGCCCCGGGAGCGCTCGGCCCAGCCCGACGACGAGACCGGCCGGGGGCTCCGGCTGGTGGCGGACTCCGCGCGCCGCTGGGGCACCAGACCAGGCGAAACGGGCAAGACGGTGTGGTTCGAGCTGGCTCTCCCGAGCTGATCGCCGACTCTTCGGCGGAGACCGCGGGTGGTCCGGTCCGTCTCGGCCACAGAGACGGACCGACTCGGTGGTTCGACGGGGTGCCACGTGGTTAGAAGACTGGGAGTGTTTGTCGCAGCCGGTCCTAAAAGCATCGGGACCGTGCTGTGATCGTGAACACCGTGTTGTGCGGCTCCGTAGTGCTGGATACTGCGGGCAGCCGCTTTCGGTGACCGGTGCCGGGCGCGGTGAGCTGGAGGGGACGGTTCGCGTGAGCGAGATACCAGCGAAGGCCACGGAGTCCGAGGACCCGTCGGGCGGCGCGATGGCTGATGCGACGACAGGCGATGACGCCACGCCCGCGGTGGGCGGGGCGGCGGCCGGAGCGTTGGACGGACCGCTCGGCGCGACGCCGGACGGAACGCCGGGCGACGCGTCGGGCGAGGTCGTGTGGCAGAGCAGTCCGCCCGGCTCGATCTACGACTACATCAAGGTCGCCTCGTTCTCGATCGGCCCCGACGGTCTCGTCGACCAGTGGAGCCTGCGCGCCGAGCAGCTCTTCGGCATCCCGACCGACCGCGCCGTGGGCATGGACCCCATCGAGGCCTTCGTGGCCGAGGACCGGCGCGACTTCGGCCAGCGGAAGATGGCCGAAGTCCTCGACGGCAGGGAGTGGACCGGAGTGGTCCCCTTCCGGCTGCCCGACCCCGAGGGCAGCGGCCGGGTCATCGACGGACTCGCCGAGGTCTACGTCATGCCGACGCGGACCGAGGAGGGTGAACGGGCCGCGGTGTGCATCGTCGTGGACGTACGCACGCTCCGCAGCATCGAAACCGACCTCGCCGCCTCGCAGGCAATTTTCGGCCAATCTCCCTTCGGCTTCCTCCTGATCGACCCGGACCTGCGGATTCGCCGCGCCAACCAGCGGTTCGCCTCGATCTTCGGTGGCACCGTCGACGACCATCGCGGCCGTACGGTCAAGGACTATCTGTCGCCGGGCGAGACCGACCGTGTCTCGGCGATACTGCGCCGGGTCCTGGAGACGGGCGACTCCGTCACCGAGATGCTGGTCACGGGCACCGTGCCCGGTTCCACCGAGCGCCGCCACTGGTCCATCAACCTCTATCGCGTACACGGCGGTTCGGGGCGGCCGATCGGGATCGCGTGGCTGGGTACCGACATCACCGCGCGCCGCGCCGCCGCCCGTGAGGCCGCGCAGGCCCGGCGCAATCTCGCCCTCCTGAACGAGGCGGGAGCGCGTATAGGGAACTCCCTCGATCTGGAGACCACGGCCCGCGAACTCCTCGACGTGGCCGTCCCCGGCTTCTGCGACCTGGCGTCCGTCGACCTCTACCAGGGTCTGCTCGCCGGTGACGAGACCCCGCCGGGCCTCGCCGACGGCAGCGCCGAACTGCGCCGGGTCGCCTACGCCAGCGCCGTGTCCGACGCGCCCTTCGTCGGCGGACGCAAGCTCGTGAGCGTCGGCGCGGTCCACCACTTCGCCTTCAACTCCGCCTGCGCGGACGCCCTGCGCACCGCCAAGCCGCAGTTCGTCGCCGCCGAGGAGGGCGGGCTGATCCAGTCCACGCTCGCGGTGCCGATGGTCGCCCACGACACGGTCGTCGGCATCGTCCAGTTCTCCCGTACGAAGGGCAGCGAGCCGTTCGGGGAGCGCGACCGGGCGCTGGCGGTCGAACTGGCCGCACGCGCCGCCGTCTGTATGGACAACGCGCGCCTGTACCGCCGCGAGCACGAACGCGCCCTGATCCTCCAGCGCTCCCTGCTGCCCCCGGGCGACCCGGAGGCCTCCGGCCTGGACATCGCCTGCCGCTACCTCCCGGGGAACGCTGCCACGGAGGTCGGCGGCGACTGGTTCGACGTCATCGAACTGCCCGGTCACCGCACCGCGTTGGTCGTCGGTGACGTGATGGGGCGTGGTCTGCGGGCGGCCGTCGCGATGGGTGAACTGCGCACGGCCGTACGTACCCTGGCGCTGCTCGACCTCGAACCGGCGGAAGTGCTCTCCGCGTTGGACGAGATCGCCCGCGGTCTGGGCACCCCTGGCGGCACCCAGCAATCTACGCGCGGTGCCCGCCAGTCCCGGGACGCCGACCTCTCCGAGGTGTACCTCGCCACCTGTGTGTATGCGGTCTACGACTCCGTGACCCGCCGCTGTACGTTCGCCAACGCAGGCCATCTCCCACCGGTCCTGGTCGAGCCGGGCGAGAGCGCGCTCATGCTCGACGTACCGCCGGGCATGCCCCTCGGAGTCGGCGGCGAGCCGTTCGAGGAGGTGGAGGTCGAACTCCCCGAGGGCGCCCTCCTGGCGCTCTACACGGACGGTCTCGTCGAATCCCGCGACCACCCCCTGGACGAGGGCCTCCAGGCGTTCGTGGGCGCCCTCACGGACCCCTCGGCCCCCCTGGAGGACGTCTGTGACCACGTCCTCAGCACCCTCGACACCCATCACGGCGAGGACGACATCGCCTTGCTGATGGCACGTGTCCAGGGGCTGCCCGCCGAGTCGGTGGGCGACTGGACGCTGCCGCGCGAGCCCCGCAGTGTGGGCCGCGCCCGCGAGTTCGCCCGCAACCAACTCGTCGGCTGGGAACTGGAACCGCTCGTCGACACGGCCGAACTGCTCGTCAGCGAGCTGGTCACCAACGCCCTGCGCTACGGCGAGGGCGAGATCCGGCTGCGGCTCCTCCTCGACCGCACGCTGGTCTGCGAGGTCTGGGACGCCGGTCTCGTCCAGCCGCGCCGGCGCCGGGCCCGCGACACCGACGAGGGCGGCCGCGGACTCCAGCTGGTGGGGCTCCTCAGCGCCGCCTGGGGCTCGCGCCGCACACCCCGGGGCAAGACGGTGTGGTTCGAACTGCCCCTGCCCAACGGCGGAACAGCCCTCGCGGACCCGGCGGAGGCCCTGCTGAGCCTCTTCTGACCCCCGCCCGCCACCGCTCCGGGGAACTCACTTCCCCGGGGAACGCCTGCCGATCTTCGACCCCAGCCAGACCAGCGGGTCGTACTTCCGGTCGACCGCGCGTTCCTTCAGGGGGATCAGCGCGTTGTCCGTGATCTTGATGCCCTCGGGGCACACCTCGGTGCAGCACTTGGTGATGTTGCAGTAGCCGAGCCCGTGCTCGTCCTGGGCGGTCCTCTTGCGGTCGAGGCCGCTCTGGTCGGCCGCGTCCAGCGGATGCATGTCCAGCTCGGCCACCCGCATCAGGAAGCGCGGCCCGGCGAACGCGGTCTTGTTCTCCTCGTGGTCGCGCACCACATGGCAGGTGTCCTGGCACAGGAAGCACTCGATGCACTTGCGGAACTCCTGCGAGCGGTCCACGTCCTCCTGCATCATCCGGTACTCACCGGCACCGAGCCCGTCCGGCGGGACGAACGCGGGTACCTCGCGCGCCTTCGTGTAGTTGAAGCCGACGTCGGTGACGAGGTCGCGGACCACGGGGAACGCCCGCAGCGGAGTGACGGTGATCGTCTCCTCCCGGGTGAACACCGACATCCGGGTCATGCACAGCAGCCGCGGCCGGCCGTTGATCTCGGCCGAGCACGAACCGCACTTGCCCGCCTTGCAGTTCCAGCGCACGGCGAGATCGGGGGCCTGGGTCGCCTGGAGCCGGTGGATGATGTCGAGGACCACCTCGCCGTCGTTCACCTCGACCCCGAAGTCCTCCAGGCCGCCGCCCCCGACGTCCCCGCGCCACACCTTGAAGCGGGCCTCATAGCTGCTCACTCGTAGAGCTCCTCTTCGGCGAGGTACTTGACCAGCTCCTCCTTCTCGAAGAGGGCGAGCAGGTCGGGTCGGATGGGTTCGGTGGTCTCCCGGACGAGGTCGATCTGGCCGTGCAGCGGGTCCGTCGCCGTCAGGCCGCCGGTGGGATCGGTCAGCTGGCAGAGCAGGTTGACGCGCCGCCACTGCCGGTCCATCGCCGGGTGGTCCTCGCGGGTGTGGCCGCCGCGCGACTCGGTGCGCTCCAGCGCGGCCCGTGCCACGCATTCGCTGACGAGCAGCATGTTCCGCAGGTCGAGCGCGAGGTGCCAGCCGGGGTTGAACTGCCGGTGCCCCTCGACGCCGGCGCGCCTGGCCCGTACGCGCAGGTCCGCGAGTTTGTCCAGGGCGGCCTCCATCTCCGCCTCCCTGCGGATGATGCCGACGAGGTCGTTCATCGCCTGCTGGAGCTCCTGGTGGAGGGTGTACGGGTTCTCCGGCGGCCGGCCGTCCTCCTCGCCGGGCGCGGGCCCCTCTGCCGAGAAGGGCCGCAGTGCCTCCGCGGCGGCCTCGTCGACCTGGACGTCGTCCACGAGGGGGCGCCCGCCGGTGAGCCCGGTGGCGTACTCCGCGGCGTGCAGTCCGGCCCGCCGCCCGAAGACCAGCAGGTCGGAGAGGGAGTTCCCGCCGAGCCGGTTGGAGCCGTGCATCCCGCCCGCGACCTCACCGGCCGCGTACAGTCCGGGCACCCCGCGGGCCGCCGCGGTGTCCGAGTCGACGGCTATGCCGCCCATCACGTAGTGGCAGGTCGGCCCGACCTCCATCGCCTCGGCGGTGATGTCGACGTCCGCCAGCTCCTTGAACTGGTGGTACATGGAGGGCAGTCGGCGCCGGATCACCTCGGCGGGCATCCGGGTGGAGACGTCGAGGAAGACCCCGCCGTGGGGTGAGCCGCGGCCCGCCTTCACCTCGGAGTTGATGGCCCGGGCCACCTCGTCGCGGGGGAGCAGTTCGGGCGGGCGCCGGTTGTGGTCCGGGTCCTCGTACCAGCGGTCGCCCTCCTCCTCGGACTGCGCGTACTTCTCCTTGAAGACGTCCGGGATGTACTCGAACATGAACCGCTTGCCCTCGGAGTTCCTGAGCACCCCGCCGTCACCGCGCACCGACTCCGTGACGAGGATCCCCTTCACGGACGGCGGCCAGACCATGCCCGTCGGGTGGAACTGCACGAACTCCATGTTCAGCAGCGGCGCCCCGGCGAGCAGCGCCAGCGCGTGCCCGTCACCGGTGTACTCCCACGAGTTCGACGTCACCTTGAAGGACTTGCCGATACCGCCGGTGGCGACCACGACCGAGGGCGCGTCGAGGACGAAGAAGCGGCCGGACTCGCGTGCGTAGCAGAAGGCCCCGGAGACCCGGTCGCCCTCCTTGAGGATCCGGGTGACCGTGCACTCCTGGTAGACCTTCAGGCGTGACTCGTAGTCACCGGTCTCCTTGAAGTCCTCCTGCTGGAGCGACACGATCTTCTGCTGGAGCGTGCGGATCAGCTCCAGGCCCGTACGGTCGCCGACGTGCGCGAGCCGCGGGTACTCGTGTCCGCCGAAGTTGCGCTGGGAGATGCGCCCGTCGCCCGTGCGGTCGAAGAGGGCGCCCCAGGTCTCCAGCTCCCACACGCGGTCGGGGGCCTCCTGGGCGTGCAGCTCGGCCATCCGCCACTGGTTGAGGAACTTGCCGCCGCGCAGGGTGTCGCGGAAGTGGACCTGCCAGTTGTCGCCGGAGTTGACGTTGCCCATGGCCGCCGCGATGCCGCCCTCGGCCATCACGGTGTGCGCCTTGCCGAACAACGACTTGCAGATGACGGCCGTACGCGCGCCGCGTTCCCGCGCCGCGATCGCCGCGCGCAGGCCGGCTCCTCCGGCACCGACCACGACGACGTCCCACTCCTGCCGGTCGACCACGGACATCAGAAGCACCTTTTGTCGGTTAGAAGAAGGTCGGGTCGTCGAAGACGCCGGACGCGACCAGATACACGTAGAAGTCGGCGAGTGCCACGCTCACCAGCGACGCCCAGGCGAGCTGCATATGACGGGCGTTCAGCCGTCCGACGAGCCGCCAGGCCCGGTAGCGCACGGGATGCTTGGAGAAGTGCTTGAGCTTGCCGCCGACGATGTGTCTGCAGGAGTGGCACGAGAAGGTGTACGCCCAGATCAGCACGATGTTCACGAGGAACACGAGCGTGCCGAGCCCCATGTGGCCCCACTCGTAGTCCTCGTTCCGGAAGGCGAGGACCGTGTCGTACGTGAGGATCCCGGCGACCGGCACCGCCGCGTAGAAGAAATAGCGGTGGATGTTCTGCAGGATCAGCGGGAAGCGCGTCTCACCGGAGTACTTCTTGTGCGGCTCGGCGACCGCGCAGGCCGGGGGCGAGGCCCAGAAGCCCCGGTAGTAGGCCTTGCGGTAGTAGTAGCAGGTCAGCCGGAAGCCGAGCGGGAAGATCAGCACCAGCAGGGCGGGGGACAGACCCCACCAGCTGCCGAAGATCTCCCAGTTGGGCCCGTTCCTCATCGGCTCGCAGTTCTCCGCCAGACACGGCGAGTAGAACGGCGAGACGTACGGGGCGGCGTAGTAGTCGCTGTTCGAGAAGGCCCGCCAGGTCGAGTACACGACGAAGGCCAGCAGCCCGGCCGCGGTCGCGGCGGGTGCCAGCCACCAGCGGTCGGTCCGCAGATGTGCGGCGGTGATCGCGGCGCGCGTACCGCTTCGTACGCCGCCGCTCTTCATTTGGGGTTCCGTACCAGTGGCCAAGGAGAGCTCCGGTCGGGATCAGGGTGCGTGGCGGTCGCGGGCGCCGAGACCCTCGTCGTCGGAGTCCGTCCACAGGGTCGTGTCGTACGGGGTGTCGGGGATGGACACGAGGTCGGGGCGCTTGGGCCGGGCGAGACCGGGTGCGGCCTCGCGCAGCAGCGCCACGCTCTCGCGCAGGTGATCGGCGTCGGTGCGCACCCTGCGCATCTCCAGACCGCCCCCGTCCAACTGCTGTTCCAGTCGCTTCACCGACCTCACTAGGTCGTCGAGGCAGCGCTGGACTGACGTCAGTTCGTCGTGCACGGACATGACTTGCCCTCACTTCCGCGGACCCAGCGGCCCAAGGCGGCAACGTTCATGCGCCTGCGAGTGTCGCGCGTCACACCGGCTGGTGGGAAGGGACGTGCATGGATTGGGAAGATCCGGCAGAAGCCCTCCGGGGGGCGTGCGGGTGCGGCGTCCGCTCCGGCGTGCGGGCCCGGGGCATTGCGCCGCACGGGTGGGCTTGCCCGCGCCCGTCGCCGTGTCGCCGTCCGGTGCCGGAACCTTTCCTCTTCAGTGGCCGCATAGATCTGATCAGCTCCAAATACCGCCAAACGTGATCAGACCATCCGTGTTCACCCGTGGAGCGGCCCCCCGGAGGTACCAGTCATGTCCCACGACGGCGTCGGACTGCGCGCGGTGACGCGCTCGGTAGCGTTCCTCACGGCGGGCGTCCTCGCGGTGCCCGCTCTCGCCGGGTGCAGTGAGCAGGACGAGGCCGGCAAGCCCGCCGCCGGCCAGGACATCGCGTCCGCGAAGCGCGACCAGGTCGCCGACGGCGGCACCCTGCACTGGGCCGTGGACAGCGTCCCCGAGACCCTCAACACCTTCCAGGCGGACGCGGACGCCGCCACCTCCCGGGTCGCCGGCGCCGTACTGCCCTCCCTGTACCGGCTCGACGCGAGCGGCCGCCCCCAGCGCAACCCCGACTACCTGGAGGCGGCGAAGGTCGTTGAGCGCGAGCCCCGGCAGGTCGTGCTCTACAAGCTCAACCAGCAGGCCGTCTGGAGCGACGGCCGCGAGATCGGCGCGGCGGACTTCTCCGCCCAGTGGCGCGCCCTGTCGGGCAAGGACAGCGCGTACTGGACCGCTCGCAACGCCGGCTACGACCGCATCGAGAAGATCGAGCGTGGCGCGAACGACCTGGAGGTGCGGGTCACCTTCAAGAAGCCGTACGCGGACTGGCAGTCGCTGTTCTCACCGCTGTACCCGAAGGACGTCATGGGCACCCCGGACACCTTCAACGACAGCGCCCGGCGCAGGCTCAAGGTCACCGCGGGACCCTTCGCCGTCGACACGGTCGACCGCGGGTCCGGTGACGTCACCCTCAAGCGCAACCCCCGCTGGTGGGGCCGGCCCGCCAAGCTCTCCGAGCTGGTCCTGCGGGCCGTGCCCCGGGAGAAGCGCGCCGCCGCGCTCGCCGCCGGCCGGCTCGACCTGGCCGAGATCGACGCGTCCGAGGCCCACCGCATCACGTCCGCCGACCGCGAGGCGAAGGGCGGCAAGGGCGCCCCGCTCACCCACGGCCCCGCCGCCGCCCTCACCCCGGGCAGGGCGCTGCGGTCCTGGGCGGTCGCGCACGGCTCCGACGAGGAGGCGGCCGACAGGGAGACCACGGCCCGCAAGAAGCGCGCCAAGGCCGTGGCGAAGTACGCCGGCCAGCAGTCCGCCCTGCGTGGTTTCGTGGTCCGCAAGTCCCTCGAACCGGCCTTCACCCAGCTCGCGTTGAACGGCTCCCAGGGCCCCCTCGCCGACGAACGGGTCCGCCGGGCCGTAGCCCGCGCCCTCGACCGCGAGGAGCTCGCCAAGGCCGTCCTGGAGCCGCTCGGCCTGCCCGCCGAGCCGGTCGGCAGCCACCTCGCGCTCGCCGGGCAGCACGCGTACGCGGACGGCAGCGGAGCGCTCGGCGACCAGGACACCCGGGAGGCGCAGGCACTGCTCTCCGACGCGGGATGGGTGGCGGGCGGCTCCGTCAAGGAGGGGAAGAAGTCCGGGAAGGCGGGCGCCGAGGCGTCCAAGGAGGCCAAGGCATCCAGGAGCCCCAAGGGCTCCAAGGGCTCCAAGGACGCGGACGACGCCGACGGCTCCGGGGACGACGGCACGTACATCGTCGGCGGGTCGGACGACAAGCCCGCGGACGACGAGAGCCCCACCGTGCTCGCGCCCAGGAAGCGGGACGGGGCGGGCGGGGCGGTCGGGGTGGAGCGGCACCTCGCCCAGGACGGAAAGCAGCAGCTCGCGCCCGGCGGCGCCCCGGGAGCGTACGCGCCGAGGGGCACCCGCGCCCCGGGCCCCGCCGCCGTGGGACCGCTCGCCAGGAACGGCAAGCCGCTGTCGCTGCGCTTCGTACTCCCCTCGGGCCCCGGATCCCAGTCGCTGCGGGCGGTGGGGGACCGGATCGCCCGGATGCTGGACCGCGTCGGCATCCGTACGGAGATCTCCAAGGTCGCCGACGACAGCTACTTCAAGGACCACATCGCCTCGGGCCAGTACGACCTGGCGCTCTACTCCTGGCCCGCGTCCGCGTTCCCCGCGACCGACGCTCGCCCGATCTACGCCAAGCCGGTCCCGGCGGCGGACGGCTCCCTGAACGTCGAACAGAACTTCACCCGGGTCGGCACCGACCAGGTGGACCAGCTCTTCGACCAGGCCATCGCCGAACTGGACGCGGACGAGTCCCGCTCCCTGGTCCGCAAGGCGGACGCCCGCATCTGGGCCGCCGCGGGCTCGATCCCCCTCTACCAGCGCCCCCAGCTGACAGCATCCCGTAACGGTCTGGCCAACGCGGGAGCGTTCGGTTTCCAGACCCCGGTCTACGAGGACATGGGCTATCTGAAGAAGACCAGGTGAGACGCGCCCTGTAAGGGGCGCGGAGAACCGCGCACGGCCCGCGCTGTGGGTCCCGGCCGAAGCCCTGTCGAGCCCTAGCGGCGGCGCACCCGTACCATGGGGTAAGGCCGTGGCACGTTTCAGCCCGGCAGGGCCCCGCGCAGCAGCGGATGGCCGTCACCTCACTCCGGGAGAAGCGCCTCAATATGGCCACGCGCCACGACATCCGCAACGTCGCCATCGTCGCCCACGTCGACCACGGCAAGACCACCCTGGTCGACGCCATGCTCAAGCAGGCCGGTGCCTTCGCCGCGCACGCCGCCGAGTCGCTCGACGACCGCATGATGGACTCGAACGACCTGGAACGTGAGAAGGGCATCACGATCCTGGCCAAGAACACGGCGGTGAAGTACCACCCGAAGGATGGCGGCGACGTCATCACCATCAACATCATCGACACCCCCGGCCACGCCGACTTCGGTGGTGAGGTCGAGCGCGGTCTGTCGATGGTGGACGCGGTCGTCCTCCTGGTCGACGCCTCCGAGGGTCCGCTGCCGCAGACCCGCTTCGTGCTGCGCAAGGCGCTGCAGGCCCGCCTGCCCGTCATCCTGTGCATCAACAAGACGGACCGCCCCGACTCGCGTATCGACGAGGTCGTGAACGAGGCGTACGACCTCTTCCTCGATCTGGACGCCGACGAGGAGCAGATCGAGTTCCCGATCGTCTACGCGTGCGCCCGTGACGGCGTCGCGTCGCTGACCAAGCCGGAGAACGGCACGGTCCCGGCCGACAGCGACAGCCTGGAGCCCTTCTTCTCCACGATCCTGTCGCACGTCCCGGCCCCGTCCTACGACGAGGAGGCCCCGCTCCAGGCGCACGTCACCAACCTGGACGCGGACAACTTCCTCGGCCGTATCGCGCTGCTCCGCGTCGAGCAGGGCGAGCTGCGCAAGGGCCAGACGGTCACGTGGATCAAGCGTGACGGCACCATGTCGAACGTCCGCATCACCGAGCTGCTGATGACCGAGGCGCTCACCCGCAAGCCCGCCGAGAAGGCGGGACCGGGTGACATCTGTGCCGTCGCCGGTATCCCGGACATCATGATCGGCGAGACCCTGGCCGACCCCGAGAACCCGATCGCGCTGCCGCTCATCACGGTGGACGAGCCGGCCATCTCGATGACCATCGGCACCAACACCTCCCCGATGGTCGGCCGCGGCGCGACCGGCAAGGGCGCGGACAACAAGGCCGTGGTCAAGGACCGCAAGGTCACCGCCCGCCAGGTCAAGGACCGCCTCGACCGCGAGCTGATCGGTAACGTCTCGCTGCGTGTCCTGGACACCGAGCGCCCCGACGCCTGGGAGGTGCAGGGCCGCGGTGAGCTGGCGCTGGCCATCCTGGTCGAGCAGATGCGCCGTGAGGGCTTCGAGCTGACCATCGGCAAGCCGCAGGTGGTCACGCAGGTCATCGACGGCAAGGTGCACGAGCCGGTCGAGCGCATGACGATCGACGTGCCCGAGGAGCACATGGGTGCGGTCACGCAGCTCATGGGCGTCCGCAAGGGCCGGATGGACAACATGTCGAACCACGGCTCGGGCTGGGTCCGGCTGGAGTTCGTCGTGCCGTCCCGCGGCCTCATCGGCTTCCGTACGGAGTTCCTGACCGGTACGCGCGGCACGGGCATCGCCCACTCGATCCACGAGGGCCACGAGCCGTGGTTCGGCACGCTGACGACCCGTAACAACGGTTCGCTGGTCGCCGACCGCTCGGGTGCCGTCACCGCGTTCGCGATGACGAACCTCCAGGAGCGCGGTGTGCTCTTCACCGAGCCCGGCACCGAGGTGTACGAGGGCATGATCGTCGGTGAGAACTCGCGCGCCGACGACATGGACGTGAACATCACCAAGGAGAAGAAGCTCACCAACATGCGGTCGGCCGCGGCCGACTCGTTCGAGGCGATCGTCCCGCCGCGCAAGCTCTCGCTGGAGCAGTCGCTGGAGTTCTGCCGCGACGACGAGTGCGTCGAGGTGACCCCGGAGGCCGTGCGCATCCGCAAGGTCAACCTGGACGCCCGTGAGCGTGGCCGCGCCGCGAGCCGCGCCAAGCACAACTGACCCTTCCCCGTCGGCCCCCTGGAGCGTGCTCCCGGGGGCCCGTGAGGGTCTTCTGAAGCACCTTTGAAGCACCCGGCCCCCCGCACGGCGGGGGGCCGGGTCTTCGGCGTATCCGCAGGCCGAAAAAATGGCTCAGTTCGGACAACGGCGGAAAGGGTGCGGCGGCGTTCGCATATCGGTCAATGCCCAATCAAGTTTCGGACACGTAAACGAAATTTTCTTGTCAGATGGCCGATTTGCCGGAATCTCGTCTCACCTGTCAAGCGCGCGTAGGTGTCATTCTCTGCAATTTTTGCTCAAAATTTCGACGGTAGGGAGATCCCTATGTCTTCCGCCCTTGACGCGCGTTGACCCACTTGGTGAAAGTTCCCTGAAACCACAGAACCTGCCGGTATCTGTGCTGCGCTCAACTCTCCATCCCCCGGGGGAAGAACAAAGATGACCAGTCCAACCAAGGCCGAGGGCTCCGGGCCGTCGGCGGCCTTGGACCCCGAGCTCGCGCCGAACGCCGAGCCCGCCGAGGCCGAGCAGCTCGAAGGCCGTTCCCCCGGGCAGTTGATGTGGCATCGCTTCAAGCGAGACCGTACCGGAGTCGTCTCCGCGTGCGTGGTGATTTTTTTCTTCGCGGTCGCCGCCCTCGCCCCGGTCATCTCGTCCCTGTACGGCAAGGACCCCTACACGCTGTACGCGCAGGAGCCCGACTACCCCTTCCTGCTCGACGACTTCGCCATGCCCACCGGTTCCTTCGGGGGGATCTCCTCCGACTTCTGGTTCGGTGTCGAGCCGAAGCTGGGTCGCGACGTGTTCACCATGCTGCTGTACGGCATGCGCACCTCGCTCTACATGGCCGTGCTCGTCACGGTGTTCAGCGTGGTGACGGGCGTCGTCCTCGGCATGATCAGCGGCTACTTCGGCGGCAAGGTCGACTACTGGCTGGGCCGGGTCACCGACTTCTTCCTGGCCTTCCCGCAGCAGCTGTTCTTCATCGCCTTCATGCCGGTGGTCACCGCGATGTTCGTCTCCCCGACGGACGAGACCCCCACCTATCTGCGTGCGGTGGCGATCATCCTGGTGATGTGGTTCCTCGGCTGGATGGGCATGGCCCGTCTGGTGCGCAGCTCCGTACTCTCCCTGCGCGAGCGGGAGTTCGTGGAGGCGGCGAAGGTCTCGGGTGCCTCTCCGGCGCGTATCGTGCGCAAGGAGATCCTGCCGAACATCGTCACACCGATCCTGGTGCAGGGCACGTACATGCTGCCCAGCGCGATCCTCTCGATCGCGTTCCTCAGCTACGTGGGTGTGGGCTTCGTCGAGCCGACGCCCGACTGGGGGCGGATGTTCGCCATCGGCTCCGAGATCTACGAGCAGGACCCGATGTTCATGTTCTTCCCGGGCATCGCGATGGTGGTCTTCGTGCTCGCCTTCAATCTTCTCGGCGACTCCGTCCGGGACGCATTCGACCCCAAGACCGGACGCTAAACGTCCATTGGTGGTGGGGGGGGCTGCCACCCCCGTTCCGGCTCGTCCGGACCGTCAGGCAGCACTCGTGGACAACTATCGACAGGTAGGTCATCGGCATCATGAACCCGATCAGAATGCGCACCCTCCGCGCCATAACCGTCGCGATCGCGGCGGGATCGCTGGCACTGACCGGCTGCAGTGACAGCAGCAAGGACAGCGGCAAGGACGACTCCAAGTCCAAGGAGGACGCCAAGGCGCAGTCGAAGCCCGTCGCCTACGGTGACGCGCAGGCCTCGAACGGTCCGGCCGAAGCGGTGACCGGGGCCAAGACCGGTGGCACGATCAACGTCTACCAGCAGTCCGACCTGTCCCACATGGACCCGGGCCAGATCTACGTCAGCGACGCCGGCCAGTTCGCCAACCTGATCCACCGCGGTCTGACGAACTTCCAGGAGGACGACAAGGGCAACCTGACCGTCGTCGGCGACATCGCCACCGACTCCGGCAAGTCGTCCGAGGGCGGCAAGACCTGGACGTACACCCTCAAGGACAACATCAAGGACGAGGACGGCAACGTCATCACGTCCGCCGACGTCCGGCACACCATCGAGCGGCAGTACTCGAAGGTGATCTTCGACGGTCCGACGTACGTCCAGACCTGGCTCTCCGGCTCCGACTACCGCAAGGCGCTGCCCGACGGCCCGTACAAGGGCAAGCACCTGCCGGACTCGGTACTCGAGACCCCGGACGACAAGACGGTCGTCTTCCACTTCAAGACCGCCCAGCCGGACCTCCCGCAGGCCCTGGCCATGGCCGGTTACGCCATCGTGCCCGAGAAGCAGGACACGAAGGAGAAGTACGACAAGGCTCCCGCCTCGCTCGGCCCGTACAAGATCGCCGAGTACAAGGCCGGCAAGTCCCTCAAGCTCGTCAAGAACGACCAGTGGGACGAGAAGACGGACTCGGTGCGCCACCAGTACGTCGACGGCTACACCTTCACCAACACCATCGACCAGTCCAGCCAGACCAAGCGTCTGATCGCGGACAAGGGCGAGGCCAAGAACGCCATCCAGTTCACCGACTCGGTGGACCCGGCGCAGCTCTCGACGGTCATCGGTGACGCCGACGCGAAGAAGCGCACCATCCAGGGCTACCAGGTCTACGTCTGGGCCCTGACGTTCAACCTCGACAGCGCCAAGATGAAGGACAAGAAGATCCGGGACGCGATCACCTACGCGATCCCGAACCAGTCCATGGTGCAGGCGGACGGCGGCCGGTACGGCGGTGAGGTCGCGGGTGGTCTGCTGGCCCCGACCCTGCCCGGCTTCGACCCGAAGTACGACCCGTTCGGCAAGCTGAAGAAGCCCAACGGCGACCCGGCGAAGGCCAAGGAGCTGCTGAAGGAGGCGGGCTTCAAGGAGGGCACCAAGCTCAGCTACGCCTACTCCAACACCCCGCGCGGCCAGGCGCAGATGGTCATCATCAAGGACGCGCTGAACAAGCTCGGCTTCGATGTCCAGGCCAAGGAGATCGACCGCGCCACGTTCTACGAGCAGGTCGGCAAGCTCAAGAACCCGTACGACCTGTACATGACCGGCTGGGGCCAGGACTGGCCGTCGCCGTCCACGGTCATCACGCCCGTCTACGACGGTGACCTGGTCGCCGACGGCGCGCCGAACTACTCGCACATCGACGACCCGAAGGTCAACGCCCTCATCAAGAAGGCCGTGACGCAGGAGCCCGAGGAGGCCGCCAAGACCTGGGAAGAGGCCCACCACGCGATCGTGGAGGACACCAACCCCAGCGCCCCGGTCTACTACTCGAAGCAGATGCAGCTCTTCGGTTCGAACATCGGCGGTGCCCGGTTCAGCACGGAGTCGAGCTACATCGACATCAACGACCTGTTCCTGAAGCAGCCGTAACACCCATGCACGGCTGATCCGCGGGGGTGTGCGCCAGGCGGAGCGCACCCCCGCGGTCGGTATCCCCCTCCTGCCGCCGCGTTTCGAAGAGAGCACCCACCCGCCATGCTTCAGTTCCTCATCCGCAGGCTGAGCGGCGCCGTCGTGATCATGTTCCTGATCGGCGCCTTCACGTTCTTCCTGTTCTATACGATCCCCCAGGACTTCGCGCAGCTGTCCTGCGGCAAGAACTGCTCCCCCGAGAACATCGCGGTCATCCGCGAGAACCTCGGCCTGGACAAGCCCATCACCACCCAGTTCTGGGAGTTCATGACGGGCATCGTGTCCGGCCGGGACTTCCCGCAGGGACACTGCTCCGCCCCGTGCCTGGGCGTCTCGTTCGACAGCGGCGACTTCGTGTGGGACTCCATCAAGGACCGCTTCCCGGTGACGCTCTCGCTGACCGTCGGCGGCCTGGTGATCTTCCTGCTGTTCGGCCTCGGTACGGGTCTGATGGCGGCGTGGAAGCGCGGTACCGTCCTCGACAAGCTGGTCAGCGGTGCCTCGATGGTGCTCAGCTCGTTCCAGATCTACTTCCTGGGCCCCATCGTCCTCAGCCTCCTCGTCTACAACACCGGCTGGCTGGACAGCCCCAAGGCCGTCCCGTTCCTGGACAGCCCGGGCGAGTGGTTCATGGGCATGCTGATCCCGTGGGCCGTGATGGCCACCATCTTCACCGCCCAGTACACGCGTATGGCACGCTCGACGATGATCGAGCAGCTCCAGGAGGAACACGTCCGCACCGCGCGCGCCAAGGGCATGCGGCAGCGTTACGTCTTCTTCCGCTACGCCTGGCGCGGTTCGCTCATCCCGATCGTCACGATCATCGGCATGGACCTCAGCGCGCTCCTGTCGGGCGCGGTGGTCACGGAGTTCACCTTCGACCTCGCCGGCATCGGGCGTCTCGCGGTCGAGGGATCGCTGTCCAAGGACCTGCCGCTGACGATGGGCGTCATGCTGTTCGGGGCCTTCTTCATCCTGATCCTGAACATCGTCGTGGACCTCGCCTACGCCTACATCGACCCGCGCGTGCGCCTCGCCTAGGAGAACTACCGTGACCACACTGACCAAGACCGAAGGCGAGAAGGCCCCGGGTGGGCCGGAGGCCTTCCTCTCGGTCCGCGACCTGCGGGTGCGGTTCTCCACAGAGGACGGCATCGTGAAGGCCGTCGACGGGCTCTCCTTCGACGTCGAGCGCGGCAAGACGCTCGGCATCGTGGGGGAGTCGGGATCGGGCAAGTCCGTCACCAACCTGACCGTCCTCGGACTGCACAACCCCAAGACCGCCACCGTCGAGGGCGAGATCGTCCTCGACGGCAAGGAACTGGTCACCGCGACCGAGAAGGAGATGGAGAAGCTTCGCGGCAACAAGGTCGCGATGATCTTCCAGGACCCGCTGACCGCGCTCTCGCCGTACTACACGGTGGGCCGGCAGATCGCGGAGCCCTTCATGAAGCACACCGGCGCCTCCAAGAAGGAGGCGAAGCTGCGCGCCATCGAGATGCTCGACAAGGTCGGCATCCCGCAGCCCGCGATGCGCTTCGAGGACTACCCGCACCAGTTCTCGGGCGGTATGCGCCAGCGCGCGATGATCGCGATGTCGCTGATCTGCAACCCGGACCTGCTCATCGCGGACGAGCCCACCACGGCCCTGGACGTGACCGTCCAGGCCCAGATCCTCGACCTGCTCAAGGACCTCCAGCAGGAGTTCGGCTCGGCGATCATTTTCATCACCCACGACCTCGGCGTCATCTCCAAGATGGCCGACGACCTGCTGGTGATGTACTCGGGCCGGGCCGTGGAACGCGGCAGCGTCCGCGAGGTGCTGCGCGCGCCCCAGCACCCGTACACCTGGGGTCTGCTGAGCTCCATGCCGCGACTCGGCGGTGACACGGCGCAGGCGCTCACCCCGATTCCGGGGACACCGCCCAGCCTGCTGAACCCGCCGTCGGGCTGCCCGTTCCACCCGCGGTGCGGCTTCACCGCCGAGGTCGGCGGCAACCGCTGCTCCGGCGAGCGGCCGGAACTGCCCGCGGGCCGCGGGGCCGCCTGTCACCTGGACGACGAACAGAAGTCCACCTTTTTCATCGAGCAGATCAAGCCCCGGCTGGGCTAGGGAGAACGACTCATGAGCGACAAACTCACCCTGCCGAAGCCGCAGGGCCCGGTGGACGGAGCCGCCGAGACGCTGCTCTCCGTCGAGGGCCTGACGAAGCACTTCCCGATCTACGGCGGCTTCCCGATCAAGCGCAAGGTCGGAGCGGTGCAGGCCGTCGACGGGGTCGACCTGAGCGTCGGAGTCGGCGAGAGCGTCGGCCTGGTCGGCGAGTCCGGCTGCGGCAAGTCGACGACCGGCCGGCTCATCACCCGGCTCCTGGAGCCCACGGCGGGCAAGATCACCTACGCGGGCCAGGACATCTCGCACGCCTCGCGCCGGCAGCTGGCGCCCGTACGGTCCGAGATCCAGATGATCTTCCAGGACCCGTACTCCTCGCTGAACCCCCGGCAGACCGTCGGCACCATCATCAAGTCGCCGATGGAGGTCAACGGGATCAACCCGAAGGGCGGCATCGAGAAGCGCGTACGGGAGCTGCTGGAGCTCGTCGGGCTCAACCCCGAGCACTACAACCGCTTCCCGCACGAGTTCTCCGGCGGTCAGCGCCAGCGCATCGGGGTCGCCCGCGCCCTGTCCCTGAACCCGAAGCTGATCGTCGCGGACGAGCCGGTGTCGGCCCTGGACGTGTCGATCCAGGCGCAGGTCGTCAACCTGCTCCAGAAGGTCCAGGAAGAGATGGGCATCGCCTTCCTCTTCATCGCCCACGACCTGGCGATCGTCCGGCACTTCTCGCAGCGCCTCGCGGTGATGTACCTGGGCAAGGTGGTGGAGGTCGGCGACCGCGACTCCATCTACAACCGGCCCCGCCACCCGTACACGCACGCCCTGCTGTCGGCCGTACCCGAGGTGACGCTCGACGACGAGACCGAGGACCGGGAGCGGATCCGGCTCTCCGGCGACGTCCCCTCGCCGATCCACCCGCCGTCCGGCTGCCGCTTCCGTACACGCTGCTGGAAGGCGCAGGACAAGTGCGCGACGACCGAGCCGCCGCTCGTGCAGATCTCCGGAAACTCCGCCAACCATCTGACGGCCTGCCACTTCCCGGAGGATCCGACGACGGAGGCGCGGGCCGAGGACATCGTCCTTGACCCGGCGCTGGCGGCGCTGGAGAAGGAAGGGGAGTAGTCGTTCGGGGCTCTGCCCCCGGGCCCCCGGTCCTCAAACGCCGGACGGGCTGAGAGATGACATCTTTCAGCCCGTCCGGCGTTTGAGGACACTGTCGTTCAGGTGGACCAGGGGCCGCCCGGCTCGTTCTGCCAGCGGTGGACCACCTGGCCCGTGTCGTCGACGCCGAAGACGGCCATCCCCGAGCCGTGGTCCACGACCGACGGAACCCCGGTGCTGACACGCGGCGCGGGCAGCGCGGGCGTGCCCGTGGCCTCCCGCGCCTCGGCGAGGAGGGCGCGGGCCTTCGCCTCGGCCTGGTCGTAGCGGTCGGGGAAGGCCGAACGCTGCACCTTCTGGGCCGTCTGCCCGGCGGTGAGGTGCGGTGACTGCTCCTCGACCCGGACGGCGCGGACGAAGAACTGCCGGGCCGCGTACGGCACGTGGCGGATCTGCTCCGGGGTTCCCCAGCCCTGGCTGGGGCGTTGCTGGAAGACGCCGAGGGAGTCGCGGTCGCCGCAGTCGAGGTTGTTCATACGCGACTCGACCCAGCCGGCCTCGAAACCGGCGAGCATCACCTTGTCCGAGACGGCGAGTTCGACGCCGACGAGGTGGACGGCCCTGATGACTTCGGGATCGTGGTCGGGCGGGATGTGACACGCGGCCATGCCGGGCTCCTTACGGGGTGGGGGAGGGGCGTCACGCGCGGCCCGCGTGATCGGCCGCCGAGGCCGGGGTACGGGGTGGGGCGAGTACGCCGGTGGCCACGGGCGCGTCGGGGTCGGTGGCGAGGCTGCCCTCCATGTCGACCCAGGTGTCGTGCCAGGCGTGGCCGAGTTCGGGGCCGCGCTGCCAGGTGTGGGTGACCCGGCCGTGCGGGTCACGTCCGAAGACGGAGAGGTCGCCGCTGGGGTTGAGGACGACCGCCGGGTCGGATGTGAGGTGGCCGCCGAGGGGGCTCCAGTCGGACCAGGGGCCGCCGGTGCCGGTCTGCCAGCGGTGGTGGAGTGCGTTGTCGGTGCCGCGTGCGAAGAGGACCATGCCTCCGTCGCGGCCGACGAGGACGGTGGGTCGTCCTTGTGTGGAGCCGCCCATGTCGACCCAGGTGTCGTGCCAGGCGTGGCCGAGTTCGGGGCCGCGCTGCCAGGTGTGGGTGATACGTCCTTCGGGGCCGCGGGCGAAGACCGACAGGGAGCGGTTGGGGCTCAGAACCACCGCCGGGTCGGATGTGAGGTGGCCGCCGAGGGGGCTCCAGTCGGACCAGGGGCCGCCGGTGCCGGTCTGCCAGCGGTGGTGGAGTGCGTTGTCGGTGCCGCGTGCGAAGAGGACCATGCCTCCGTCGCGGCCGACGAGGACGGTGGGTCGTCCTTGTGTGGAGCCGCCCATGTCGACCCAGCTGCCGTGCCAGGCGTGGCCGTGCTCCGGGCCGCGCTGCCAGGTGTGGGTGATACGCCCCTCGGGGTCCCGGGCGAACACCGACAGCGCGCCGTTCGGGCTGAGCACCACCGACGGGTCGCTCGCCGGCCGGCCGCCCAGGGACACCCACTCCGGCGCCCACGCGCCCGCTTCCGACTGCCAGGTGTGCCACAGCGCCCCGTCGGCGCCCCGGACGAACACCGCGAGCTTGCCGTAGCGGCCGACCAGCGCCCACGGCCGGCCCACCGCTCCGGAGGACGGACGGCCCAGCGGCGTCCACGCCGACCACGCGCCGCCCGCCTGGTTCTGCCAGCGGTGCGCCACGTCCCCCGTCCCGTCGACCCCGGACACGACCATGCCCGAGCCGTGGTCCACCACGGACGGGATCCCGATGCCGACCTGCGGCGCGGCCGTCCCGCGCCCGGTCCACCACGTGGTCTCCCGGCGCGCTCCCGCCCAGCCGAAACTGAAGTGGACGTGGTCGGTGTGCGGGCTGTCGCCGGTGTACGGGGTCCAGCCCGCGTCCGCGCGTGCGGCCTGCCAGATCCGCCGGTTCCAGATCATGTACATGATTCCGAGGCGGCGTACGAGGGCGTGGCGGTTGCCGTGCCGGTCGGTGGCGAGCAGCCAGCCGATGAGCTCCTCGGCGAGGGCGGCCTGGCCGTCGGCGATCCCCCAGTCCCAGGCCCGGCCCTCCTTGTGCTCGCTGACGCCCTGCCTGCCGCACTCCCTGCCGATGCCCAGGCTCCGGGTGGCGGGGTAGGCGCCGAGCACCAGGTCGCGGAATGCGAGGAGGCCCGGCTTCGGCGCCGGGTCGCAGCCGCGTTGCCCTTCGTGGGGGGCGTAGTCGTCGATGAGGGGACCGAAGTCAGGGGTGGTGGGGGGCATGCGGTGGCCTCCTTGCGAGGAGTGACGTGACGTCATGACGCGGGGCATGACATGGCCTGGCGGGGCATGACATGGCCGGGTGCCGTGGGCGGTTCGCATCGCCTCGGCTTCCCGTCCCACCCTGGCGGGCCGCGCGGCGGTCCCGGTCGGTCTCGGGTCACTTCCGCCCCAACGGATGAACGGCGCCGAGGGGTTAACGTTCACGACGCGCGGTGGACGTGCGTGTGACGCGGGGCCGGTGGTGGGGGGCGATAACCGTTCGACATCGGCCGGGGCGTCCGGGAGGCTCCCCGCCATGACTCGAACCCCCATGCCTTCCGTCTCCGTCCGGAACCCCGCCATCCACAGCATCACCTTCGACTGCACGGGCGATCCCTACGATCTCGGCCTGTTCTGGAGCGAGTTGCTGGGCCGGCCGCTGGCCGACGACGACAAGCCGGGTGACCCGGAGGCACTGATCGAGGACCCCGACGGAGGTCCGAGGCTGCTCTTCGTGCGCGTACCGGAGGGCAAGACGGCCAAGAACCGCATCCACTTCGACCTGCGGCCGACGGGGCGCACGCGGGCGGCGGAGACCGAGCGGGCGCTCGCGCTCGGCGCGACCCTGATCGCGGACCGGACGCGTCCGGACGGCGGCGGGTGGTTCCTACTGGCGGACCCGGAGGGGAACGAGTTCTGTGTGGAACGGGGGGAGGCGGAGCGGGTGGGGGCGGGGTTGCCCGGCGCCGAGCCGGCGGCCGCGAAGGCCTCCTCCATACGCCTGGAGGAGGTCACTCCCGACAACGTCGAGGCTGCGCTCGCGCTGAAGGTCCGGCCCGACCAGGAGCGGTTCGTCTCGACGGTCGCGAAGTCGCTGGCCGAGGCGTACGCGAATCCGCGGACCGCCTGGCCGCGGCTGGTCTACGACGGTGACGAGCTGGTCGGCTTCGTGATGGCCTTCTTCGATGTCCGCTTCGACCCGGACAACCCCGAGGACCGGCTCCGCTCCGGCCTGTGGCGGCTGAACATCGCGGAGGGCCGGCAGGGGCGGGGGTACGGGACCTTCGCGGTGCGGGCGGTCTGCGAGGAGGTGCGGCGGCGGGGGCGGTGCCGGGTGGTCACGGTCACGTGGGCGGAGGGGGAGGGCGGCCCGGAGCGGTTCTACCTGGGGCTCGGCTTCCACCGCACGGGCGAAACAAGCGGCGACCAGGTCGTGGGGGAGCTACCCCTGGACGCGTAACACCCCGCTGCACAGGTGTGTTACGCCTGCGGGCCGGTTGGGGTGAAGGTTGCGCAGTTCCCCGCGCCCCTGAGCGGGCTGGACCCTGTTTCGTCCGCGGCCCAGTGAGGGCGGGCGTTGCGCAGTTCCCCGCGCCCCTGGGTGGGTGGGTGCGGGCCCGCATCTTGGCTATCGGCCGGTGGGGGTGGGCCGCGCCGTTCCCCGCCAGGGGCGCGGGGAACTGCGCGATCAACCCCCACCGCCCGCAGCCGAAAAACCGGCGCGCAGAAAGACGCACCTGTTCGGGGGCGCGGGGAACGGCGCAACCCCCGCCCCCACCGGGCCCGCAGGCAAAACCCGGCTCCAGCCCACCCCCTCAGGGGCGCGGGGAACTGCGCATCCCCCGCGCTCACTGGGCCCGCAGGCAAAACCCGGCTCCAGCCCACCCCCTCAGGGGCGCGGGGAACTGCGCATCCCCCGCGCTCACTGGGCCCGCAGGCAAAACCCGGGCCCAGCCCTCCCGCTCAGGGGCGCGGGGAACGGCGCAACCCCCGCCCCCGCCGGCCGGTAGCCGAGATGTGGGTCCACTCACGCCCACCCGCCCGCCCCCGTCGGACGACGCATGCACCCATGTGGGTCGGCAAATGTGCGCTAAGTGAGTTCTGCACCGATATTGGGCGCAAAGGTACTGGCTCCGGCGCCGGAGCCGCAGCGCACCGATGAGGAGGCACTCCATGCGTGGAGCCACACACGCCAGATGGGCCGTATGCGCGACGGCAGCAGCCCTCGCGGCGACGGCCTGTGGGGGAGGCGGGGACGACAGCGGCGGCGGCGGTGGCGACGGCTCCGGGGTCCTCAGCTCCTCGTGGGGCGACCCGCAGAACCCCCTGGAGCCGGCCAACACCAACGAGGTGCAGGGCGGCAAGGTCCTCGACATGCTCTTCCGCGGTCTCAAGCGCTACGACGCCAAGAGCGGCGAGGCCAACGACATGCTGGCCGAGAAGATCGAGACCTCGGACTCGCAGAACTTCACCGTCACCGTCAAGAGCGGCTGGACGTTCAGCAACGGCGAGGCAGTCTCCGCCAAGTCGTTCGTGGACGCCTGGAACTACGGCGCCAGCCTCAAGAACAACCAGAAGAACGCGTACTTCTTCGGGTACATCGACGGCTACGACAAGGTCCACCCGGAGGACGGCGGCAAGCAGACGGCCCAGACCCTGAGCGGCCTCAAGGTCACCGGCGACAACACCTTCACGATCAAGCTCAACCAGAAGTTCTCGACCTTCCCCGACACCCTCGGCTACGCCGCCTTCGCGCCGCTGCCCCAGGCGTTCTTCGACGACCACGCCGCCTGGCTGAAGAAGCCGGTCGGCAACGGCCCGTACACGATCGACTCGTACGCCAAGGGCTCCGTGATGAAGATGCGCAAGTGGGACAAGTACCCGGGGGAGGACAAGGCCGAGAACGGCGGGGTGGACCTGAAGGTCTACACCGACAACAACACCGCGTACACGGACCTGATGGCCGGCAACCTCGACCTCGTCGACGACGTGCCCGCCGCCCAGCTCAAGAACGCCAAGAGCGACCTCGGCGACCGGTACATCAACACCCCCGCCGGCATCATCCAGACCCTCGCCTTCCCGTTCTACGACAAGAACTGGGGCAAGGACGGCATGGAGAAGGTCCGTACCGGGCTCTCCATGGCCATCAACCGCGAGCAGATCACCGAGACCATCTTCCAGAAGACCCGCACCCCCGCCAGCGACTGGACCTCGCCCGTCCTCGGCGAGGCCGGCGGCTTCAAGGAGGGGCTGTGCGGTGACGCCTGCGAGTACGACCCGAAGAAGGCCAAGGAGATGATCGAGGACGGCGGCGGGCTGCCCGGTGGGCAGGTCAAGATCTCCTACAACGCGGACACCGGCTCCCACAAGGAGTGGGTGGACGCCGTCTGCAACTCCGTCAACAACGCGCTCGACAACGACAAGGCCTGCGTCGGCAACCCGGTCGGCACCTTCGCCGACTTCCGCAACCAGATCACCCAGTCCAAGATGTCGGGCCCCTTCCGCGCGGGCTGGCAGATGGACTACCCCCTCATCCAGAACTTCCTGCAGCCGCTGTACTACACCAACGCCTCGTCCAACGACGGCAAGTGGACCAGCGAGAAGTTCGACGACCTCGTCGACAAGGCCAACGCGGAGACCGACCAGGCCAAGGCCGTCGGCCTCTTCCAGGACGCCGAGAAGGTCCTGCGGGACGACATGGGCGCCATTCCGCTCTGGTACCAGAACGGCAGCGCCGGCTACTCGGACCGGATCTCGAACGTGGCACTGAACCCGTTCAGCCTGCCCGTCTACAACGAGATCAAGGTCAGCTGAGCCGCGGGGGCGCCCGTCGACACACGGGCGCCCCCGCCTACCTCCGGAGCCCTCATGGGACGGTATGTGATCCGGCGTCTGCTGCAGATGATCCCGGTCTTCATCGGCGCCACCCTGTTGATCTTCCTGATGGTGAACGTGATGGGCGACCCCATCGCGGGCCTGTGCGGCGACCGGCAGTGCGACCCCGCCACGGCGACCCAGCTCCGCAAGGAGTTCGGCTTGGACAAGCCCGTGTGGCAGCAGTACGCGACCTACATGGGCAACGTCTTCACCGGCGACTTCGGCACCGCGTTCAACGGGCAGGAGGTCACCGAGCTGATGTCGACCGCCTTCCCGGTCACCATCCGGCTCACGATCGTCGCTATCGTCTTCGAGGTCGTCATCGGCATCGCGCTGGGCGTGGTCACCGGACTGCGCCGCGGCCGGCCCGTCGACACCGGCGTCCTGCTGATCACCCTCGTCGTCATCTCGGTGCCCACCTTCGTCACCGGTCTGCTGCTGCAGCTGCTGCTCGGCGTCAAGTGGGGCTGGATCAGCCCGTCCGTCTCCTCGGAGGCACCCTTCGACGAGCTGATCGTGCCCGGCCTCGTCCTCGCGTCCGTCTCCCTGGCCTATGTGACCCGGCTGACCCGCACGTCCATCGCGGAGAACCGGCGCGCCGACTACGTCCGCACGGCCATCGCCAAGGGCCTGCCCCGGCGCCGGGTCATCACCCGGCACCTGCTGCGCAACTCCCTCATCCCGGTGGTCACCTTCATCGGCACCGACATCGGCGCGCTGATGGGCGGCGCGATCGTCACCGAGCGGATCTTCAACATCCACGGCGTCGGCTTCCAGCTCTACCAGGGCATCCTGCGCCAGAACACCCAGACCGTCGTCGGCTTCGTGACCGTCCTCGTCCTCGTCTTCCTGGTGGCCAACCTGCTGGTCGACCTCCTGTACGCCGTACTCGACCCGAGGATCCGCTATGCCTGAGCAGCCGACGCCGCCCGAGCAGCCGCGGCCGGACCGGCCCCTGCCCTCCATGCCGCCCGGGCCGCACCTGTCCGGCGGCGGACGCGCCCCCGAGGACGGGGCCATCGCCGCGACCGGCATGGGCGGCGCGATGGACCTCGCCACCGAGGAGGGCGCCTCCCTGCAGAAGGTGCCCGGCGGACCCGACGGCACCGGCCCGCAGGACCGGCCCCGTTCCCTGTGGTCCGACGCCTGGCGCGACCTGCGGCGCAACCCCGTCTTCATCATCTCGGGGCTCGTCATCCTCTTCCTGGTCGTCATCTCCCTGTGGCCCTCGCTGATCGCCTCCGGCAACCCCCTCAAGTGCGACCTCGCCAAGTCCCAGGAGGGCTCCCAGCCCGGCCACCCCTTCGGCTACAACGGCCAGGGCTGCGACGTCTACACCCGCACGGTGTACGGGGCCCGGGTCTCCGTCACCGTCGGCGTCTGCGCCACGCTCGGGGTGGCGATCCTCGGCTCGGTGCTCGGCGGTCTCGCCGGGTTCTTCGGCGGGGCCTGGGACGCGGTCCTCTCCCGGATCACCGACATCTTCTTCGCGATCCCCGTCGTCCTCGGCGGTCTGGTGCTGCTGTCCGTCGTCACCAGCTCCACGATCTGGCCGGTGATCGGCTTCATGGTGCTGCTCGGCTGGCCGCAGATCTCCCGCATCGCCCGCGGCTCGGTCATCACCACCAAGCAGAACGACTACGTCCAGGCCGCCCGCGCGCTCGGCGCCTCCAACTCCCGGATGCTGCTGCGGCACATCACGCCCAACGCTATCGCCCCGGTCATCGTCGTGGCGACCATCGCGCTGGGGACGTACATCTCGCTGGAGGCGACCCTCTCGTTCCTCGGCGTGGGCCTGAAACCGCCCACGGTGAGCTGGGGCATCGACATCTCCTCGGCGTCCCAGTACATCCGCACCGCCCCGCACGCGCTGCTCTGGCCGGCCGGGGCGCTGGCCGTCACCGTCCTCGCGTTCATCATGCTCGGCGACGCGGTGCGCGACGCCCTCGACCCGAAGCTGAGGTGAGTGCCGTGCTGCTCGAAGTGCGCGACCTGCACGTGGAGTTCAGGACCCGGGACGGCGTCGCCAAGGCAGTCAACGGCGTCACCTACAGCGTGGACGAGGGCGAGACGCTCGCCGTGCTCGGTGAGTCGGGCTCCGGCAAGTCCGTGACCGCGCAGGCCGTCATGGGCATCCTCGACACCCCGCCCGGGAAGATCACCGCGGGCGAGATCCTCTTCAAGGGCCAGGACCTCCTGAAGTTCAAGGAGGAGGAGCGGCGCAAGGTCCGCGGCGCCCAGATGGCGATGATCTTCCAGGACGCGCTGTCGTCCCTGAACCCGGTGCTCAGCGTCGGCGCCCAGCTCGGCGAGATGTTCACCGTCCACCGGGGCGCGTCCCGCAAGGAGGCCAAGGCGAAGGCGATCGAACTGATGGACCGGGTACGCATCCCGGGCGCGGCCTCCCGCGTCGGCGACTACCCCCACCAGTTCTCCGGCGGAATGCGCCAGCGCATCATGATCGCGATGGCGCTGGCCCTCGAACCGGCCCTGATCATCGCCGACGAGCCGACCACCGCCCTCGACGTCACCGTCCAGGCCCAGGTCATGGACCTGCTCGCCGAACTGCAGCGCGAGCTGCACATGGGCCTCATCCTCATCACCCACGACCTCGGCGTGGTCGCGGACGTCGCCGACCGCATCGCCGTGATGTACGCGGGCCGCATCGTCGAGTCCGCCCCGGTCCACGACATCTACAAGGCCCCGGCGCACCCGTACACGAAGGGCCTGCTGGAGTCGATCCCACGGCTCGACCAGAAGGGCCGCGAGCTCTACGCGATCAAGGGCCTGCCCCCGAACCTGATGCACATCCCGCCCGGCTGCGCCTTCAACCCCCGCTGCCCGATGGCCCAGGACGTCTGCCGCACCGACGTACCGCCCCTGTACGAGGTGACCGAGGCGGGCACCGACCGGGTGAGCGCCTGCCACTTCTGGAGGGAGTGCCTCAATGGCTGAGCGGAAGAACGGCGCGGTCGCCGAGCACCTGAACGCCCCGCTGGGCGAGCCGATCCTCCAGGTCCGCGGCCTCGTCAAGCACTACCCGCTCACCCGGGGCATCGTGTTCCGCAAACAGGTGGGCGCGGTCAAGGCGGTCGACGGCGTCGACTTCGACCTCGTCGCCGGGGAGACCCTCGGCATCGTCGGCGAGTCCGGCTGCGGCAAGTCGACGGTCGCCAAGATGCTGGTCAACCTGGAGCGGCCGACCGCGGGCGAGATCCGGTACAAGGGCGACGACATCACCAAGCTGTCCGGCCGCGCCCTCAAGGCGGTCCGCCGCAACATCCAGATGGTCTTCCAGGACCCGTACACCTCGCTCAACCCCCGCATGACCGTCGGCGACATCATCGGGGAGCCGTACGAGATCCATCCCGAGGTCGCGCCGAAGGGCGACCGGCGCCGGCAGGTCCAGGACCTGCTGGACGTGGTCGGGCTCAACCCGGAGTACATCAACCGCTATCCGCACCAGTTCTCCGGCGGGCAGCGCCAGCGCATCGGCATCGCGCGCGGCCTCGCCCTGCGCCCCGAGATCATCGTCGCGGACGAACCGGTGTCGGCCCTCGACGTGTCGGTCCAGGCACAGGTGATCAACCTGATGGACCGCCTCCAGACCGAGTTCAACCTCAGTTACGTCTTCATCGCGCACGACCTGTCGATCGTGCGGCACATCTCCGACCGGGTCGGGGTGATGTACCTCGGCCGGATCGTCGAGACCGGCCGGGACGCCGAGATCTACGACCACCCGACGCACCCGTACACCCAGGCCCTGCTGTCCGCCGTGCCCGTCCCCGACCCGGAGGCCCGTGAGCACCGGGAGCGGATCATCCTCTTCGGCGACGTGCCCTCGCCCGCGAACATCCCCTCCGGCTGCCGCTTCCGCACCCGCTGCTGGAAGGCCGCGGAGCGCTGCGCGATGGAGGTCCCGCTGCTCGCGGTCCCCGCGGAGTTCCGGTACGAGGCCGGTCCCGCCGCCCACGACTCGGCCTGCCACTTCGCGGAGGAGAAGCAGGTCGTGCCACAGGAGGAGCCGGGACCGGTGGCACCGGTGGAGTCGGTGGAGCCGCCGGTCGAACCGACGGACGGGTCCGCATAGGCCGACAAACGGGGAGCAACTGCGTTAACACGCAGGCAACTTGGCCGACCCGGCACCGATATACGGACGCGGCACTCTGAACAGCGTACGGCCGTGCGGGTGCCGTAGACCGGCCGGGGAGCGCCATGTCTCCCCGGCCGGTCGCCATTCCCACACATTTCTTGGGCCCGAGGGTTTCGCCCCCGCCGCCCCTACCCGTTCCCGTCCCGCATGGGGGCTGCGCCCCCTCGCCCCCGTTGTCCTCAAACGCCGGACGGGCTGAAGGATCAGCCCCTCCGGCGTTTGAGGCGCAGGGGGTTCGGGGGCTGGCCCCCGAGACGTGGACGGGAACGGGTAGGGGCGGCGGGGGCGAGGGCTGTTTCTTTAGACCCGGGCCGGGTCGGCCAGTTCCTGGTGGGGGCCGTCGCCCGCCGGTGGCACCTCCCGGTCCAGGGACGCGCCCTCCGTGTCGAGGTCCGGCAGCACCCGGTCCAGCCCACGCGGTATCCACCAGCTCGCCTCCCCGAGCAGCCGCAGAGCCGCCGGCACGAGAAGCATGCGTACGACGAGCGCGTCGACCAGCACCCCGACCGTCAGCGCCAGCCCGATGGACGCGACCATCTGATCGCCGCCGCTAAAGGCGAAGCCGGCGAAGACGGACGCCATGATCGCGGCCGCCGCGACGACGACGGGCGAGGCCTGCCCGAAGCCCCGCACGATGGCGGCCCGGGTGGGGAGCCCGTTCCGGTGCGCCTCGTGCATACGGGCCACCAGGAACACCTGGTAGTCCATGGCGAGGCCGAACAGCACGCCCACCACGATCAGCGGCGTGAGACTGGCCAGCGGCCTGGCCTCGTTCAGACTGACCAGCGGGCCGGCCCAGCCCCACTGGAACACCGCCACCGTCACGCCGAGGCTCGCGGCCAGGGACATCAGGAACCCGGCGGTGGCCAGCAGCGGCACCATGACGGAGCGGAACACGAGGGTGAGCAGGAGCAGCGAGAGCCCGACCACGGCGATCAGATAGATGATCAGGCCCGACGAGAGCGCCTCGTTGACGTCCACGTCGACCGCGGTCTGACCGGTCACCGAGACCTCGGCGCCGGACACCTCGTCCATCGCCGTGCGCAACGAGTTCACCAGGTCGTTCGTACGCGCGTCGGTCGGGCCGTGGTCGGACGTGACCGCGAGGAAGGCGATGCCCGTGTCCTCGGCGCGCTGGACGGGGCTGACGTCGGCCACCCCGTTCAGCGCGGTGATCCGCTTCGCCGTACCGGCCGCGGTGTCCGCCGCGTCCGGGCCTTCGAAGAGCACCACGAGGGGGTTCTGTTCGCCGGCGCCGAACGCGTCGCTGACGGTGGTGTAGGCCGCGCGCTGGGAGCTGGCCGGGTCGGGGCCGCCCGGGGGATCGAGTTCGGTCTTGAGGGAGAGAGCCGGGACGGCGAGCAGGGCGACGACGACGGTGCTGCCCAGCATCGTGAGGACGGGCCGGTCGACCACCAACTGGGCCCAGCGGCCCAGCAGCCCAGGCCCACGGCGGCTCCCCGCCACTTCTGCTGCCGGTGCTTCGGCCGCCGCGGCCACGGGTGCCTCGTACACCGCACCCCGTGCCGGGCGCTCCTTGCGCGGCAGTGCCTTGTGGCCGAGGGTCTTCAGCACGGCCGGTACGACGGTGAGCGAGGCGGCCACGGCGACGACCACGGCGAGGGCCGCGCCGATCCCCATCTCGGTGATGAACGCGATCCGTACGATCGCCAGCCCCGTCAGGGCGATGACCACGGTGGTCCCGGCCACCACCACGGAGGTGCCGGCCGTGCCGGCGGCGCGGGCCACGGCGGAGTCGACGTCGGCGCCGCGGCGCAGCTCGTCACGGAACCGGGAGAGGATCAGCAGGGCGTAGTCGATGCCGACGGCCAGCCCGAGCATCACCGCGATGATCAGCGTGGTGGACTGGATGCCCTCGCCCGCGGACGACCAGGCGAGAATGCCCAGGACGCCGACGACGACACCGCTCAGGGCGGTCAGCATGTTCGCGCCCGCGGCGGCCAGCGAGCCGAAGGTCAGCAGCAGTACGACGAAGGCGACCACGACACCGACGATCTCGGTGACGCCTGCGATCTCGGGCGGCCCGTCGTCGAGGGTCCCGCCGAGTTCGACGCGGTATCCCTTGTCCGTCAGCGGTGTCGCGGCCTCCCGGAGGTCGGCCTCGACGACGGACTGGTCGGCCTCCAGGTCGACGGTGAGCGTCGAGACGGCGACCGAACCGTCCTTCGACACATAGGGACGGTCCTCCGCGTACGGGTCCGCGGCGGACTTCACGTCGGGGACGCCGGAGGCGCGCGCGACGAGGTCCGTGACCAGGTCCCGGCCGGCCGGCCGCGTCAGGGAGGTGCCGCCGGGCGCCTCGACGACCAGCATCAGCTCGCCGGCCTCGGGGTCCGCCGCGGGGAACGCCTCCTCCATCGTGGCGAGCGCGGTGGTCGACTCGGCGCCCGAGATGCTGAACGGGGCGTCGGAGAATTTCGCGCCGCTGATCGTCACGACGGTGAGGGCCACGGTCAGCACGAACCATGCGCCGGCGACGACGAGCCGGTGACCGGCGCTGAACGCGCCGATCCTGGACAACAATCGGGACATCAGGACTCCTGCGGAAAGCGGTGCGCGGGCCGCTCGTGCGGCCGGTGCCCAGCCTCCGCCGGGAGGTGCCCGGTGGTCGTCGCACAGCGGCGGTAGTGGATCTACCGCCGCTGGTGTACTTCCGGCCCCGTGCTTCTCCTCCGCCCGCAGTGGTCCGCCGTCCGGAGTGGTTCGCCGTCCGGAGTGGTCAGTCCTCGCGCAGGCCCGCCCGGAGTGGTCCGCCGTCCGGAGTGGTCAGTCCTCGCGCAGGCCCGCCCGCAGGGCCGCGACCACGAGCTGTGCCCGGTCCCGTACGTGCATCTTGCTCATGGCCCGGTTCACATGGGTCTTCACCGTCAGCGGCGAGATGAACAGGCGCTCCGCGATGGCGTCGTTGTTCAGGCCCTGGGCGACCAGCACGGTGACCTCCCGTTCGCGGGCGGTCAGGGACTCGGCCTTGCGCAGCTCCTCGGGGGAGACCGCTTCCCGCGGCCGCTGCCGGCGTGCCGTGCGGGTGAGGTGCCCGACGACGGTGTCCGTCGCGACGGCGGACAGGGAGGAGCCGCCGGCGGCGACCCGCTCGACCGCCCGCAGGAGTTCCTCGTGGTCCGCCGACTTACCCAGGAAGCCGTTGGCCCCGGCCTGGAGGGCGGCCAGGATGTCCTGGTCGGTGTCGAAGGTGGTCAGCACCAGGATCCCGATGTCCGCGGTGGTGGCGTCGGCGCGGAGCCGGGTGATCGCCTCCACCCCGTCGAGGACCGGCATCCGCAGGTCCATGAGGATCACGTCGGGTATCAGGGCCCGTGCCATGTCGACGGCCCGGCGTCCGTCGGCCGCCTCGCCGACGACCTCCACTTCGGTACCGGTCTCCAGCAGTGCGCGGATGCCGGAGCGGATCATGACCTGGTCGTCGACGACGAGTACGCGTACGGCGCTCATCCGGACGTCTCCTTCGTTGTTCTTCGCGGCGCGGCGGCCGGGAGTTGTGCGGTCACGAGGAAACCCTCCGGGTCCGGGCCCGCGTGGAAGGTGCCGCCGAGGGCGTGGACCCGCTCCTCCATGCCGACCAGCCCCAGCCCGCTTCCGGCGGACTCCGTCTCGCGCGGCGTCCAGGGGTTGCGGACCGACAGGGTGAGGTATCCGCCGGCCGGCGGGTCGACGGTCACGGTGGCGCCGCCGTCGCCGTACCGCTGGGCGTTGGTGAGGGCTTCCTGGAGGAGGCGCCGGGCGGCGGTCCTGGCGACCGGCGCGAGGGCGAGCAACTGGTCCAGCCCCTCGGTCTCGACCTTCAGCCCGATGCCCTCGAAGCTCTCCAGGAGTTCGTCGACCACGGCGGCGTCCACGGGAGCGGCCGGGGCGATCTCGGACTCGGACGCGGACGCGCGCAGGACGCCCAGGACGACTCCCAGTTCCTCCAGCACCGACCGGGTGGCGGCCTGCACCTCGTCGAGGGCGCGCCTGGACGCCTGCTGCGAGGGGTCGAGATGGGCCTTGGCGACATTGGTGTGGACGCTGACCACGGCGAGGTGATGGGCCACGCTGTCGTGGAGTTCGCGGGCGATCCGCAGCCGTTCCTCCGCCACGTGGCGGGCCACCTCCTCCCTCCTGCGTTCGGCCTCCTGGCGGCGCCGCCCCACCTCCGCGATCACGTAACGCCGTTGGGCCTGCACCCACTGGCCCACCCCGACCACGGCGGCCACAAGCGTGACGAGCCCGAACGTTCCGACGCTGCCGCTGTCCTGCCACTGGGTGTACGGGTTGTACCGCGCGAGGAGCGTGCCGCCCGCGACCACCGCGCCCGCGGCGATCGCGTCGAACCGGGGGCGGCGCAGGGCGAACAGGAACAGCAGCCCTCCGGCGACCGCCCAGGTGCCCCACGGCGCAGGATCGCGTACCTCCAGGGCGGCCAGCAGGGCGGCGACGGCGACGGCGTAGGCCGACGCCCGCACGGCCGCCGCGAGACCGGCCGCTCCCAGGGCGAGGACGACCCACAGCGTCGTCGCGCCGGCATGGTCGCCGACGAGCGCGGACACCGCGCCCACGGTCAGTGCGACCGCCACGGCGAGCGTGCCGCCGGCCGCCCATGGATCGGATCGTATCCAGGCATCGGATCGCACCAGTGATCACTCCGGTCGCTGCAAAGCGGGCACGAGCGGGCACGATCGGGGCACCCTTATAGAACGATGTTATACAGGGGCGCCCGCCGGGTGGCCCGAACGGCGGAGCAGGAGGAGCAGGAGGGGGGAGGAGCAGGAGGAGCAGGAGGAGTGGAGGGAGCAGGAGGAGTGGGACGGATGAGTGCCGGAGCGGGTCCGCCGTCCAGGCGCCGTACGGCGAGCGACCGGCTGCACGCGGTCCTGCTGGACGCCGCGCAGGACGTGCTCGACCGCGAGGGCCTGTGCGGTGTCACCGTGCGCGCGGTCGCCCGCGAGGCCGAGGTCGCGCCCATGGGTGTGTACAACCGGTTCGGCAGCAAGGAGGGACTGCTCGTCGCGCTGGCCGTCCGGGCGCTGAACGATCTCTGGCTCGCGGTCGACGTGGACCGCTCGTCGGACCCCGAGCGGCGCTTCCGCCAGGCCTGCGACGGGTACCGGCACTTCGCGCTCGCGCATCCGCGGCGTTACGCGCTCATCTTCGGCGGCGGCGGGCCGGTCGCCCGGACGGGCTCCGAGGCGTCGGTGTACGGCCACGCGGTGTTCGAGGTCCTGATCGAGCTGGTCCAGGACCTCGTCGGCCGCCGCACACCCGAGGGGTTCGCCGACGCGGGGGAGGCCGCCCAGGTGGTCTGGACGGCCCTGCACGGCGCGGTCCATCTGGAACTGGGCGGCATCGGGCAGGTGTCCGGCTCGCAGGACACCTACCGACGCCTGATCGACCTGCTCGTCCGCGCCCTGCGGTAGCGGCCGCGCCCGCCCCGGTCCGCCGGGCGCGGTGGCCCTACCGGAGTCCGAGCGATCGCTTCAGGAAGTCCACCTGGAGCAGGAGCAGGTTCTCCGCCACCTGTTCCTGCGGGGTCATGTGCGTGACCCCGGACAGCGGCAGCACCTCGTGCGGGCGGCCCGCGGCCAGCAGCGCGGAGGACAGCCGCAGGGAGTGCGCGACCACCACGTTGTCGTCGGCGAGACCGTGCACGATCATCATGGGCCGCGCCGGTTCCACGGCCCCCACCAGGCCGTCGTCGTCGATCAGCGAGTTCGCCGCGTACACCTCGGGCTGCCGGTTCGGATCGCCCAGATACCGCTCCGTGTAGTGGGTGTCGTACAGCCGCTGGTCGGTGACCGGCGCGCCCACCACGGCCGCGTGGAAGACGTCCGGGCGGCGCAGCGCCGCGAGCCCCGCGAGATAGCCGCCGAACGACCAGCCGCGGATCGCCACCCGGGTCAGGTCCAGCGGGAAGTCCTCGGCGAGGGCCTGGAGCGCGTGGATCTGGTCGTCGAGGACGACCGCCGCCAGATCGTCCTTGATCGCCTTCTCCCAGGCCGGAGAGCGGCCCGGCATACCCCGCCCGTCCGCCACGACCACGGCGAAACCCTGATCGGCGAACCACTGGGGCGCGAGGTACGCGTTGTGCGCCGCCAGCACCCGCTGCCCGTGCGGCCCACCGTAGGGATCCATGAGCACCGGCAGCGGACCGTCGGTGTAGCCCGTGGGGAGCACGACGGCGCACGGTACCCGGCGCTCACCGGCTTCCGTGAGGTGCACGCGCGGGCTCATTCCGGGATGCTCGGCGTACGAGGCCACCGTCAGCGCCTCCGTGCGGCCCCCGGCCCGGCCGTTCCCCGTCGCCGTGCGGCCCCCGTCGCGCACCACCCCGACCTGGGCTCCAGGCCGGTCGGGCACGGCCGACACGAGTACGGTCACACCGCCCGCCCGCACCGCCGAGTGCACGCCGGGCTCCTGGGAGACCCGCTCCACGCCGAGGTCGTTGACCCGGTACACGTGCACCTCCCCGATCTCGGGGTCGGCCGCGTCCGGGCCGGCCGACGCGGACACGAGCACGTCGTCGTCCGACACGTCGAGCACGGCGCGCACATGCAACTGCGGCCCCGTGAGGGGGCGTTCGCCGACGGCCAGCACACGCGCCCCTCCCTCGTCGGCGATCCGTACGAGCTGTCCGCTCGGGCTCCAGCTCGGCACACCAGGGAAAAGATCAAGCCAAATCGGATCTTCGTCCGCGTGCACCATCCGGGTCGTCCCGCTGTCCGGATCGACCGCCAGATAGAGCTGACTCGCCTGGTCGCGCGCCTGTACGAGCAGCAGCGGGGCCCCGGCCGCCGACCAGTGCACACGCGCCAGATACGGGTAGCGGGCCCGGTCCCACCGAACCTCCGTACGTGCCCCGTCGAGCCCCAGTACGAAAAGCCGCACCTCCGCGTTGTCGGTGCCCGCGGCCGGGTACGCGACCTGCTGCGGCTCCCGCTCGGGATGCGCGGGATCCGAGATCCACCAGCGGCGTACGGGGGCGTCGTCGGCCCGCGCCACCAGCAGACGGTCCGACTCCGGGGACCACCAGAACCCCCGCGTGCGGCCCATCTCCTCGGCCGCGACGAACTCGGCGAGCCCGTAGGTGACCGTGTCCGCCTCGGGCTCCGCGAGCGCCCTGTCGTCCTCGCCCTCGGCGCCGACGACCCGCAGGGCGCCCCCGGCGACGTACGCGACGAGCCGTCCGTCGGGGGACGGGCGGGGGTCGATCACCGGTCCGCGAACCCGCAGTTCACGTGCCGTGCCGGCCCTCAGCTCGGCGGTGAACAGCCGACCCGACAGGGCGAAGGACGCCAACTCCACCGCGGCGTCCGTGGCGTAGCCGACGATGCCCGCGCCCCCTTCGCGGCTGCGCTCGCGCCGGGCCCGTTCGGCCGCCGACAGCCGCTCGGAGGACCCCCCGAGGAGCGCCCCCGGATCGGCTGCGGGGCGCTCCTTGCCGCTCGTCACGTCGAGAACCCACAGCTGGTTCGCCCGGTCCGTGCCGGACGAGGACCGCAGGAACACCACCCGTGAACCGTCGGGCGCCACGGTGAACGCACGGGGCGCGCCCAGCGTGAAACGCAGGGTGCGCGCCTGCCGGCGCGGAAAGGAGAGAGGCTCGGTCGTCATGCTCCGACCATATTGGCCATGCGCCCCCTTGTGCGGCCGTGCGCCGATCAATGCGCACGCACGAATAGTTATGATCACTAGCGCTGTGTGGGTATCAACCTGCTGGCTGCTGTACGCATTTGCTGCCCCCCAATGTTCGACCCCACCCCCCGTTGTCCCTGGGATCTTTGGAGGTGAGCCGCCGTGGCACTTTCGATTTCGGCGGTGGTGCTACTGGCGATCATCGTCTTCATCCTGGTCAAGAAATCAGGGCTGAAGGCGCCTCACGCCATCGTCTGTGTCCTGCTCGGCTTCTACCTGGCGAGCTCGACGATCGCCCCGACGATCAACGAGCTGACCACGAACATCGCCGGCATGATCGGGGACATCAAGTTCTGACCGGACCACCCGCCTCGTAGGGTGGGGTCCATGACGGAACTGCCCTCTTCCGGCCGCCGGCCCGGGGGACCACCCTCCCCCTTCGCCGGGCGTCTGCTCCTGGTGCACGCGCACCCGGACGACGAGGCGATCAACAACGGCGCCACCATGGCCGGATACGCGGCCACGGGCGCCCAGGTCACCCTCGTGACCTGCACACGGGGCGAACTCGGCGAGGTCATCCCGCCCGGGCTCGCGCATCTGTCGGGAGAACACCTCGGCGAGCACCGCCTGGCGGAGCTGGCCGAGGCGATGCGCGAGCTGGGCGTGCGGGACACCCGCTCGCTCGGCGGCCCCGGCCGCTACGAGGACTCCGGGATGATGGGCCTCCCCGAGAACGACAACCCGCGCTGCTTCTGGCGGGCGGACGTCGACGAGGCCGCCGCGCACCTGGTCGAGGTGATCCGCGAGGTACGCCCTCATGTGCTCGTCACCTACGACCCGGACGGCGGATACGGCCACCCGGACCACATCCAGGCCCACCGCGTCGCGATGCGGGCCGCCGACCTGGCGGCGGAGCCGGACTTCCGGGCCGACCTCGGCGCACCGTGGACGATCTCGAAGATCTACTGGAACCGCGTGCCGCGTTCCGTCGCCGACGAGGGCTTCGCCCGTCTGAAGGACGTCCTCGACGAACTGCCGTTCCCCGCCTCCGCCACGGTCGACGACGTGCCCGGCGTGGTGGACGACCCGGTGGTCACCACGGAGATCGACGGCACCGCCCAGGCCGCGGCCAAGGCCGCCGCGATGCGGGCGCACGCCACCCAGATCGAGGTCGCCGAACCGTGGTTCGCCCTCTCCAACGGGCTCGCGCAGCCCCTCTTCCTCGTGGAGTACTACGAGTTGGTGCGCGGCGAACGCGCAGGGCCGGGCCGGGAGACCGATCTGTTCGCGGGAATCACGGATCCGTTCGCAGACATCACAGAAGCAACCACCGAGGGCGGTACGCGATGAACGCGGCGAACAGGTCGTACGCGGACCGGCCGAACGCGGACAGGTCGAACGCGGGCGCCATGCTCGCCCAGCCCCTGCGCCCGCCCTCGGCCCTCCGGATCGTCGTCCACCTGGGCCTGTTCGTACTCGGCGCCGTGGTCGCGGTGGCCGGGGCGCTGGTCCAGTCGGGCTGGTTCCCGGGCGGGCTGCTGCTCGCGCTGGCCGGCGCGGCGGGGCTGTTCCTGGGCGGATCGCGCGCGACCGGCGGCCGGGCGGGGGCGGTCGCACCCGCGGCCGGCTGGATGATCGCCGTCGTCCTGCTCACCGCCAGCCGCCCCGAGGGCGACTTCCTCTTCGCCGCGGGAGCGGGCTCCTACCTCTTCCTGCTCGGCGGTATGGCCGTGGCTGTGATGTGCGCCACCCTTGGCCAGGGACGGCAACCGGGCGGCGCCGCCGCCCGACTTGGGAAGTGACGTACCACTTCGCCACTGCGCGCAGGTGCACGTCCGGTGTGGGTTTCCCCGACGGCCGCAAAATGGGGGAGACAAGTGGCCAGTATGGTGGAGCGCGCCGCCGAGCCGCCCGAATCGAGGTCGAGGTCGAGTAACCGGGCGGTGGAGCCAACCAGGAGAACCTGCCTTGAGTCGTGAAACTGACAGTTCGTCCTCCGGGCCCAACGGGCGCGGGGGAACCGCATACCCGTCGGGGACTCCGCCGTACGGAACGCCGATGGCTTCCGACGGCGCCGCCGACGCGGGGCGCAGTGCCGGTGACCGGCCGGAACAGCCCAAGACCGAGACCACGCTGACGACGCGGATCCGCATCAACATCCCCGGATCCCGGCCGATCCCGCCGGTCGTCGTGCGCACACCCGTGGCCAACGGGGAGTCCTCCGACGCCACAGGTGCGTCCCGGTCCGCCGCCCCTGACGCCCACCCGGCCACCGGTCCGGGCGGGCCAGTGGACTCCGACACGGGGTCCCACCCCATGCCCGGCGCCGGTGGTGCCGGTGGCGGTGGTGGCGCCGAGGAGAAGCGGAGCGACTGGTTCGCCCCGCGCAAGGCCGGTGCGCCGAAGGGCGGCCCGGCCGCCGGCAACGCCAACGGCGCGGGTATGGCCGCCGGTTCGAACGCCCAGGGCCCGGCAGCGGGTGCCGGTGGGGGAGTTGGCCCCTCCGGCACACCCGCGGCCCGGCCCGGCGGTCCCGGCACACCCGCGGCCCGGCCCGGCGGCGGTACCAACGGCGCGGGGCTGCCCGGCGCGGGCGGCACCGGACCGGTGGCCCCCGGCCACGGCGGCGGTACCGGCTCCTTCGACGTCTCCCGGGCGCTGGCGGCGGGGCCGCTGGGCACCGGGCCGGGCGGATCGCCGTATCCGACGGGCTCCCCGGCGGGCGACAACGGCGGGGCCGAACCGCGCCACGACGGACTCCCGTACTTCGCCGACGGCAGCCAGGGTGGTCAGGGCGGCCAGAACGGCCAGGGCGCCCAGCGTGGGCCCTCGGGCCCGACCGGCGGCCCGGCCAGCGGCGACACGCCCCTGGCGGCCCCCGGCGGCCAGGGCTTCCCCGGCGGCCCCGGTGCTCCCGGCGGCCAGGGCGGCCCCGGTGGTCACCGTGCCCCCGGCGGTCCCGGCGCTCCCGCCGGCTCCGGCGGCCACCGTGCTCCCGGCGGTCAGGGCGCACCCGGGAATGTCGGCAACCCCGGCGCGCCCGCGGGGATCGGCGGCCCCGGCAGTCACCGCGCCCCCGGTGGCCCGGGTACTCCCGGCGCCCCGGACACGGGCTTCCCCGGCGGCAAGGGGGCCCAGAGCGGGTCCGCCTTCTCCGGTGCCCCCGCGGGGGCCGGCCGTCCCGGCGGCGGGCTGAGCGACGACACCGCGATCCTCACCCCGCAGGTCCCCGCGCCCGAACCGGGCGCGCCGGGCTACGGCGGCGCCGGTGAGAACGTCTCCGGGCACACCCTCACCAGCGGCATCCCCGTCGTGCCCCCCGCCCCGAACTCGCCGTTCGGACCGGGCGCGCACACCGACGGACCGCTCCCGCACCAGCCCCCGAAGCTGCCGGAACCGGTCTCACCGGCCGCGCCCGCCGCCGCGCGCCCCAAGAAGAAAAAGGGCCGCAACAAGCTGGTTCTCCTGGTCACCGGCGTGGTGACCCTCGGCGGGATCGCGTACGGCGCCGGACTGCTCATGAACCACTCCGACGTCCCCAAGGGCACCAGCGTGCTCGGAGTGGACATCGGCGGCGGTACGCGCGACGAGGCCGTCCAGAAGCTCGACGACGCCTTCAAGGCGTCGGCCGCCAAGCCGCTGCAGCTCTCGGTCGAGGGCGACACCGTCGCGCTCAAGCCGGACCAGGCCGGGCTCCAGCTCGACACCCAGGCCACGGTGCGGGCCGCCGCGGGCAGCGACTACAACCCCGTCTCGGTGGTCGGCTCGCTGTTCGGCAACCAGCGGGTCGTCGCCCCCGTCATGCCCGTCGACGAGGAGAAGCTGGCCGCCGCCCTGGAAGGCGCCGCGGGCGGTTCCGGTTCGGCGACCGAGGGCACGATCAAGTTCCAGTCGGGCAAGGCCGTCGCCGTCTACGGCAAGGCGGGCAAGGGCATCGACATCGGCCGGTCCACGGAGGCCGTCGAGGACGCGTACCGCACCCAGGTGGAGACCGGGAAGTCGGCTCCCGTGAAGGTGCCCACCACGGCGAAGGAGCCCAAGGTCTCCAAGGCCGAGGTGGACCGCATGATGAAGGAGTTCGCGCAGCCCGCGATGTCCGGGCTCGTGACCGTCAAGGCGGGCACCGCGGTGGTCCAGTTCAGCCCCGAGAACTCCCTGTGGAAGTTCCTCGGCGTGAAGGCCACTCCCGACGGCAAGCTGGTCGACTACTACGACCTGCCCGTGCTGAAGGAGCTGTACGGCGGCGCGTTCGACGGCGTGACGATCGCCCGGGGCAACGGCAAGAAGACCGCCGTGACCCCGCAGGACGTGGTCGGCGCACTGCGCCAGGCACTCCTCGGCAAGACGGCGACGGACCGCGTCGGAGTGATCGAGACCAACCCCACATAGCGGCTGCGGGGCACCCGGTGATGGCCGGGTGCCCTCTTGTCCCGTTCGAATGCCCGCCCCATCGTTGCCCGAGTGGCCGCGCCGGGCGGGCGCCGAAGGGGAACAGGTGCCGTATGGGCTGGGACTTCACGGACGACCGGGGAATCACGGTGCGGCTCGCCGCACGACCCGAGCGCGTCGCCGCGTACGTCCGTGCGGGCGCGGGCCTGTGGGACCTGGGGGTGCGGCCCGTCGCGGTGTACGGATCCGGACACGACGGCGACGAGCCCGACCGCGCCAAGTCCGGCTCCCTCGCGGACGTCCCGTACCTGGGTGCGGGCAGAAGCCTCGACCACGCGACGGTGGGTTCCGTGCGGCCCGACCTGGTCGTCGACGTCACCTACGACGGAAAGAAGCCGTACGCGGTCACGGAGCCGGCGGCCGAACGGGCGGGCGCGCCGGTACTCGCCCTCGCGGTCGGCGCCGACACCTCGCTGCCCCGCGTCCTGGCGCGCTTCGCCGAACTCGCCGGCGCCCTCGGCGGTGAACCGGCCGGGCGCGAGCACGAGTTGGCCGCCGCGCAGGACGCCGTACGGGCGGTGGCCCCGGTGCCGCTCAAGGTCCTCGCGCTGTCGGCCGCCGGGCCCGGACAGGTGCACCTCGCCCGCCCCCGGGCCTGGCCCGAACTGCGGCATCTGGCCGACCTGGGAGTGGAGTTGACCGACCCGGGCGAGGGCGGCGCGAACTGGTCCACGACCACCTGGGACCGGGCCGTTCAACTGGCCCCCGACCTGGTCCTCGCGGACGTCCGCGGGAACGCCGTCCCGGTCGCGGAGCTGGAGTCCGTACCGGCCTGGCGCGCCCTGGCCTCCGCCGCGACCGTGGCGTCCTGGAACCCGGAACTGCCGTGCAGCGCGCGGGCGTACGCCGCCTTCTTCAGGTCCGTGGCTCAGACGCTCGCGGAACTGGCCGCCACGGAGTCCTGAACGGCCCGCCGGGGTCAGTTGAGCATCGCGCGGGCCGCGTGGGCCTGGCTGCGTACGCGGGCCGCCGCCGGTTCGTCGACGGCGGCCACGATCTCCGCGTACGCGTCGAGTTCGGTGGCGCCAGTGAGGAAGTCGCCGCGCTGCACGAGGAGCTGGGCGCGCTCGTAGCGCAGACGGGCCGGGTGCGAGGGCAGCAGGAGGGCGAGATCGACCGCCCAGAGGGCCACGTCGGAGCGTTCGGGGCGGGCGGCGGACCAGGCGCGGATGTTGTTGAGGATGCGCAGGACGACGTCGAGCGGATCGGCGGGCGTGAGCATGGACGGATCGAGGGGGGAGCCGGTGGCACCGGCCACCAGCAGTTCCGTGTCGGTGCCGGTCAGTACCCGGCCGCCGACGAAGGGGTCGACGAGGACCTGCTGCTCGGGCGGTCCGAAGCCGACGACGAAGTGACCGGGCAGGGCGACCCCGTAGACGGGCGCCCCGGCCCTTCTCGCGACCTCCATCCACACCACCGACAGCAGGATGGGCAGTCCGCGGCGCCTTCTCAGCACCTTGTCCAGGAGCGAGGACTCCAGACGCTGGTAGTCGCCGGGCGTACCGCGGAACCCGAGGCCGCCGCCGAGGTGCTCGGAGAGCGCCGTGGCCCAGGACCGGGGGCCGCCGGGGCGGAACGGCAGCTCTCCGGCCAGCCGGTCCAGCTCGATCTGGGCCGCGTCCATGCCGGCCTCGGTCAGTTCCCCGTCCGCCTGGGCGCCCACCAGCAGGCACAGGGCCGACAGGTCGGGGCGCTCGGCTCGTGCCTCTTCGCCGAACCGCCGCCGCCATTCGGCGCTTCGCGCCGGTTCGGGGGGTTGGAGTGGACGCATAGCTGCTTCGTGCCCTTTCACGCCGATCGATACCTGTCCGTGGGGTGGGCGGGGGCGGGTGCGGCGGTGCGAATGCTGGTTGCGCCGTTCCCCGCGCCCCTTTCGGGGTCCGGGTGCGGGATGTTGTCGGGTGAGGGGGTGTGGGTGCTGGTTGCGCAGTTCCCCGCGCCCCTGGTGGGTGGTGGTGCGGGCCTGTTGTCGGGGGAAGGTGTGTCCGCGGCTGACATGGCGGCCCCTTACGGAGTCGGCGCTCGGTAGTGGTGGTAGGTGTGGTGGGGGGTGAAGTCCAGGCGGGTGTAGAGGGACCGTGCTCCCTCGTTGTCCGTCTCCACCTGGAGCCAGGCGGCCGAGGCGCCCTCGGTCAGGGCCCGGCGGGCGAGGGCCGTCATGACCGTGGTGGCGAGACCCTGGCGGCGCAGCGCGGGGTCCACCTCCACCGCGGCGAACCCGGCCCAGCGGCCGTCGACCACACAGCGCCCGATCGCCGCGGGCACACCCGGCTCGCCGCCGGGCACGGTCGCGAACCACACCGAGGGGCCGCTGCCCAGCACCTTCAGCGCCACCTCGCTCACGCCCTTGCGCTGGTAACGCCCCAGCCACCCCTCGTCGGCCTCGCGCGACAGCACGACCGTCCGCTCGGGACCGGGACCGGGACCGGGGCCGGAGTCCGGGAGGTCCGCCAACGGCGCCAGCGCGCCCGTCCACAGCTCCGCGGACACCTCACGCACCCACCCCCGCGCCTCCAGCTCCGCGCACAGCGGCTCCTGCGTGCCCTGGGCGCCCGTGGCGGTCTGCGTGTAGGCGGGCAGCCCGCGAGCCGCGTACCACTTCCGTACGAGTGACAGCGCCTCGTCCAGCGGCACGCCCGGGTCGCCGAGGGGCAGTACCGAGTTGGCGCGCCGCGTGAAACCGGACGCGGCCCGCAGCTCCCACTCACCGAGCCGTTCCCGCTCCACCGGCTGCCAGGCCCGTGCGGAGACCCGCGCCAGTTCCTCGTACGAGGCCGCGGGGCCCCGTCTGCGGGCCGGCGCGGAGGGGACGACCTTGCCCGCCACCAGCGTCGATTCCGGAATGCGGACACTTTCGCCGGACCGGCGTGTGATCAGCAGCACACCGTCGTCCCATGATGTGAGAACACCGACCGTGTCGGTGAACTTCTCACCCTCGGGGGCCCCTTCGCGCAACCGTCGCACCGAGATGCGTTTGCCCACGTCAGCGGGGGTGACACGGACCTCAAGCCGGAAGTGTGGTGAGAAATCCACAGCTCAGTCCAACCCTCCTGTTCGGATCATGCCCAAGAACGGAGATACTAGGTGCGGGCATCGACGACGCCGCGCTCCCGCGCGCCAGGTGGCGGAGCCTGAAGACGGCTCGCCAGCGCCCTATCGAGGAGGAACGACAGCGTGACCTACGTCATCGCGCAGCCTTGTGTCGACGTCAAGGACAAGGCGTGCATCGAGGAGTGCCCGGTCGACTGCATCTACGAGGGCTCCCGGTCCTTGTACATCCACCCGGACGAATGCGTCGACTGTGGTGCCTGTGAGCCGGTCTGCCCGGTCGAGGCGATCTTCTACGAGGACGACACTCCGGAGGAGTGGAAGGACTACTACAAGGCGAACGTCGAGTTCTTCGACGAGCTCGGCTCGCCCGGTGGCGCCAGCAAGCTGGGACTCATCGAGCGCGACCACCCCTTCGTCGCAGCGCTGCCGCCGCAGAACCAGTAAGCGGCCCGTGCGTCGGCGGCCCCCTCCGGCGACAGCCGTGGGCGCCGCCTCGGTCCCGTACGGCCCGCCGCCGTGCGGGACCGCTGTTTTTGCCGCCGTTCTCGCCGTGCAGAAAGTGAGCCAGAACCCGTGTCCGCAGTCTCCGACCGGCTTCCCGCCTTTCCCTGGGACAAGCTGGAGCCCTTCAAGACGAAGGCCGCCGCGCACCCGGACGGCATCGTCGACCTCTCCGTCGGCACCCCGGTCGACCCGGTGCCCGAGCTGATCCAGAAAGCTCTGGTCGCGGCCGCCGACTCGCCCGGCTATCCGACGGTGTGGGGCACTCCGGAGCTGCGGGACGCGCTGGTCGGCTGGTGCGGACGACGGCTGGGCGCGCGGGACCTCACCCACCGCAACGTCCTCCCGGTGGTCGGCTCCAAGGAACTGGTGGCCTGGCTGCCGACCCAGCTGGGCCTCGGCCCGGGGGACAGGGTGGCCTACCCGCGCCTGGCGTACCCGACGTACGAGGTCGGCGCCCGCCTCGCCCGCGCGGACCACGTGGCGTACGACGACCCCACGGAGCTGGACCCCGCGGGCCTGAAGCTGCTGTGGCTGAACTCCCCGTCCAACCCCACGGGCCGGGTGCTCTCCCAGCGGGAACTCACCCGGATCGTCGCCTGGGCGCGCGAGCACGGCGTCCTCGTCCTCGCCGACGAGTGCTACATCGAACTGGGCTGGGAGGCCGACCCGGTCTCGGTCCTGCACCCCGAGGTGTGCGGCGGCTCGTACGAGGGGATCCTCGCGGTCCACTCGCTGTCGAAGCGGTCGAACCTCGCGGGCTACCGGTCGGCGTTCCTCGCCGGTGACCCGGCGGTCCTGGGCGACCTGCTCCAGATCCGCAAGCACGGCGGCATGATGACGTCCGCGCCCACCCAGGCCGCCACGGTGGCCGCCCTCTCGGACGACACCCACGTCCAGGAGCAGCGCGAGCGGTACGCGGCCCGCCGCAAGGCCCTGCGCGAAGCCCTGGTCGGCCACGGCTTCCGCATCGAGCACAGCGAGGCGAGCCTGTACCTCTGGGCGACCCGGGACGAGTCCTGCTGGGACACGGTGGCCCACCTGGCCACGCTCGGCATCCTGGTGGCCCCGGGCGACTTCTACGGCCCAGCAGGCGCCCACTTCATCCGAGTGGCCCTCACAGCAACAGACGAAAGGGTCCGGGCGGCAACATCCCGCCTGACACACCCCGCAACCTGAGACCACACACGGCCCGGCCACCCACCCCTTGAGGGCATCCACCATCTGCCGACCCCTGCCCTGACGGCGCAACGGTCTGCCGACCCCTGCCCTGACGGCGCAACGGTCTGCCGACCCCTGCCCTGACGGCGCAACGGTCTGCCGGCCCCCTGCCCTGACGGCGCAACGGTCTGCCGACCCCCGGCCTGACGGCGTACACCTTCTGCCGACGCCCCTGCCTGACGGCGTACACCGTCTGCCGGCGCCCAGCATCCATCGGCGCCCGAAGGGCCGCCGTCCAGGGGCGCGGGGAACTGCGCGCCCAGCAACGACGGACCCGCACCTCACTACCAACCCCCGCCGCAGCGCCGCAGGCCCGCGCACGCGAAAAGGCGAAGGGGCCCAGGGGGAAACCCCCTGAACCCCTTCACCGCACAAGCCGCCCCGGCGGCAAGCCGATCAGCCGAGCGGCAGCCCCTGCAGCGGCAGCCCCTCGGTCGGCAGCCCACCCTTCGAGACCGCGTCGGTCGGCAGCCCACCACCGGTCGCCGACCCCGCGGTGTCACCGAGCACGTCACCCGTGGTCCCGGCAACGTCCCCGGCGGTCTTCTGCGCGGCGGGCGTCGCGGTCTTGACGGCCTTGCCGCTCGTCTTGCCCGCGGTCGGCACGGCCTTCTTCACGGCCTTGCTGCCCGTTTCGCCGGCCATCCCGGTGGCGTTCTGCGCGGCACCGTCGACCGTGGTGCCCGCGTTGTCCAGCGCGCTCAGGCCGCCGAGGTCGGGGGTGGCCGGCAGTTCGGCCGCGCTCGCGGAGCCGGCCGCACCGACCACGGGTGCCGCTCCCGCTGCGATGAGCAGCGCGACACGGGCGATCCGACGGGTCAGGGGGAGGGACATGGTGCTCCTTTGACGGGGAGAGAACGATGAAATCTTCCACCGTGCCCGGCAGTTGACCGACTGGCTGTCGACCGGCTGTTGATCGTTCCGGGCTCGGACGCAGTGACTACCGCTCGAAGCCCGCGAAGGTTGCGGTGGCCCGAAGTAAAGAGTTGGTAATGCGTCGCATTATCGGCTGCGGAGAAACCCGGGCAAAGAAGGCCCGGCCGGAAAGTTCGCCGAATCCCTACAGCCCTTTGCTGGCAAGGGATTTGACGCCCATGGGACAGGCGCGGGGCAAGTGCGGGAAAGGGCCGCGGAAAAGTGCGGCGGTGTGTCGACATGGCACGCCGGGAGTGCCACCAACGGGTGAGGGCCCGTACTACTGCCCGGTGACGATTCGAACCTCGCCCGCGGCGTTCCGCGCGCCCGACTCGTCGTCGCGCCACTCGCTGCGGGTGCTGCCGGCGGTCCACACCCGGCCCGCGTAGGAGACCCGTTCGACGTGCAGTGCGGACGAGTTGGCGACGGCCCAGTGTGCGAGGGCCCAGCCGCGCTGCCGCTGCCCGCCCCCGGTGGCCGCCTTCTCCGGCACGGGCACGATCACCGTGCGCTTGCCGTCGGAGGCGCTCACCGAGGCGGACGGCACGGAAGGAGTGGACGGCGACGACGACGTGGACGAGGGGCCGGCCGACGGGTCGGCCGAGGGGCTCGCGGCCACCGCGGCGCCCGCCTCCTGGAAGGCCCCGCGCCCGAAGTCCCGTACGAGCGCCGTGCGTACGGACTCCGGGCCGCCGGGCCGCGGGTCCGGGCGGCCCTCGCAGGTGAGGGTGGCGGCGGCGCGACCGGTGAGGGCCGCCGCGAGGAGCGTCGCGTCCGGCTCGTGCTTCGCGTACGCCTCCGGGAAGCCGCTGCGCTGGACGCGCTGCGCGGCGACGGTGAGCGGCAGGTCCGCGTAGTCGGGCACCTTGTCCAGATGCTCGTAGAACTCGCCCGCCGCGTACGCCGGATCCAGGATCTCCTGCTCCGTGCCCCAGCCCTGCGAGGGCCGCTGCTGGAAGAGTCCCAGTGAGTCCCGGTCGCCATGGCCGAGGTTGCGCAGGGCCGACTCCTGGAGGGCCGTCGCGAGAGCGATGGTGACGGCCCGCTCGGGCATGCCGCGGTTGGTGCCGACCGCGGTGATCGTCGCCGCGTTCACCGCCTGCTCCGCCGTGAACTCGTACGACGTGCCGTCGCCGTCGGCGGAGACGACCGTGCACTTGGGCACTCCGGTCCCGCCGGTCAGGTACTGCACGGCGAGGTAGGCCGCGACGCCGAGCAGTACGACGAGCGCCGCTCCGAAACGGAGGAAGCGGCCACGGCGTACGGGAGCGACGGAAGTGGGGGACGGCTCAGGCACGCGTACAAGGTACTGGAGAGTACTGTCGGGGCCGTGTGAGGTTCCCGAGATCCGCGGGCTCGTGGACAAGTCTCTGGGGTAGCCCGCCGGAGCGGGCGCGTTAGGGTCGACGGCATGGCCGACACCCCACTTGACCTCACACTGGACGCCGCCCGGCTCACCGCGCGGCTCGTCGACTTCCCGTCGGAGAGCGGCACCGAGAAGCCCCTCGCGGACGCCGTCGAGACCGCCCTGCGCGCCCTGCCGCACCTCACGGTCGACCGGTACGGCAACAACGTCGTCGCGCGCACGAACCTGGGCCGGGCCGAGCGCGTCATCCTGGCCGGGCACATCGACACGGTGCCCATCGCGGACAACGTGCCCTCACGCCTGGACGAGGACGGCGTGCTCTGGGGCTGCGGCACCTGCGACATGAAGTCGGGCGTCGCGGTCCAGCTGCGGATCGCGGCCACGGTGCCGGCCCCCAACCGCGACCTCACCTTCATCTTCTACGACAACGAAGAGGTCGCCGCCGACCTGAACGGCCTCAAGCACGTGGCCGAGGCGCACCCCGAGTGGCTGGAGGGCGACTTCGCGGTCCTCCTGGAGCCCTCCGACGGACAGGTCGAGGGCGGCTGTCAGGGGACCCTCAGGGTGCTCCTGAAGACCACGGGGGAGCGGGCGCACTCGGCGCGCAGCTGGATGGGCTCCAACGCCATCCACGCCGCCTCCCCGATCCTCGCCCGCCTCGCCTCCTACGAGCCGCGTTACCCGGTCATCGACGGCCTCGAATACCGCGAGGGCCTGAACGCCGTCGGCATCTCGGGCGGGGTGGCGGGCAACGTCATCCCCGACGAGTGCGTGGTGAGCGTCAACTTCCGTTACGCGCCCGACCGCAGCGAGGAGGAGGCACTCGCCCATGTCCGCGAGGTCTTCGCCGACTGCGGCGTGGACGAGTTCGTGGTCGACGACCACAGCGGGGCGGCGCTGCCGGGCCTCTCGCATCCGGCCGCGGCGGCCTTCATCGAGGCCGTCGGAGGCACCCCGCAGCCCAAGTACGGCTGGACGGACGTCTCCCGCTTCAGCGCGCTGGGCGTCCCGGCGGTCAACTACGGGCCCGGCAACCCGCACTTGGCGCACAAGCGTGACGAACGGGTCGAAACCGCCAAAATCCTGGCGGGCGAGGAGCGGCTGAGGGCCTGGCTGACCGCCTGATCCGCGGCGGACATGCCGGCGTCCCCCTTCCTTAACCCGCGTAGATCTACGCTGAGGAGGAACGATCGGCAAGCGGAGGGAGCGGACATGGCTACCGGCAACCCCGAGGGCAGCAAGCAGCCACCGGAGGAGCAGCAGCTGGGCCCCGTGCTGCGCAGGCGGGGGCAGGTGCAGGCGAGTACGACGGACCAGCGGCTGCTGGACGCCGGCGGGCCGTCGGACTGGGTGCACACCGATCCCTGGCGCGTGCTGCGCATCCAGTCGGAGTTCATCGAGGGCTTCGGCACGCTGGCCGAACTCCCGGCCGCCATCAGCGTGTTCGGGTCGGCGCGCACACCGGCGGGATCGGCCGAGTACGAGGCGGGCGTCGCGCTCGGCCGTGGCCTGGTCGAGGCGGGCTTCGCGGTGATCACCGGCGGTGGTCCGGGGGCCATGGAGGCCGCCAACAAGGGTGCCTGCGAGGCGAAGGGCATCTCTGTCGGCCTCGGCATCGAGCTGCCCTTCGAGCAGGGGCTCAACGAGTACGTCGACATCGGGCTGAACTTCCGGTACTTCTTCGTACGGAAAATGATGTTCGTGAAGTACGCGCAGGGGTTCGTGGTGCTGCCGGGCGGTCTCGGCACGCTGGACGAGCTCTTCGAGGCCCTCACGCTCGTGCAGACCCAGAAGGTCACGCGCTTCCCGATCGTGCTCTTCGGTACGGAGTACTGGGGCGGGCTGGTCGACTGGCTCAAGAACACCCTGATCGCCCAGGGCAAGGCCTCGGAAAAGGACCTGCTCCTGTTCCACCTCACGGACGACGTGGACGAGGCGGTGGCTTTGGTCTCGAAGGAGGCGGGCAGGTAGGAGGGGCTTCCGCCCCTGCCTCGGGGGCCGGCCCCCGAACCCCCGCTCCTCAAACGCCGGAGGGGCTGATCCTTCAGCCCGTCCGGCGTTTGAGGACAACGGGGGCGAGGGGGCGCAGCCCCCATGCGGGATGGGACCGGGTAGGGGCGGCGGGGGCGACGAAACGCCTACGCCAGACCCCGGCGGGCGACCGCCGGTGGGCGGTGGCCCGCGATCGACGCCACCATGTCCAGGACCTGCCGCGTCTCGGCGACCTCGTGCACCCGATACACCTGAGCCCCCAGCCAAGCCGACACGGCAGTGGTCGCGAGCGTCCCCACCACCCGCTCCTTGACCGGCCGGTCGAGCGTCTCCCCCACGAAGTCCTTGTTGGACAACGACACCAGCACCGGCCACCCCGTGGACACCATCTCCCCGAGCCGCCGCGTCGCCTCCAGACTGTGCCGCGTGTTCTTCCCGAAGTCGTGCCCGGGATCGATCAGCACGGACTCACGGGGCACCCCCAGGGCCACCGCCCGCTCGGCGAGCCCCACCGTCACCTCGAGGATGTCGGCCATGACGTCGTCGTAGGCGATGCGATGCGGCCGCGTACGAGGCTGCGTACCGCCCGCGTGCGTACACACGATCCCCGCCCCGTACCGCCCGGCGACCTCCGCGAGCCGCGGATCGACCCCGCCCCACGCGTCGTTCAGCAGGTCCGCGCCGGCCTCGCACACGGCCTCGCCGACCTCGTGCCGCCAGGTGTCGACGCTGATGATCACGTCGGGGAAGCGGCGCCGCACCTCGGCGACGAACCCGACGGTCCGCCGCGCCTCCTCCTCGGCGGTGACTTCCTCGCCCGGCCCGGCCTTGACCCCGCCGATGTCGATGATGGCGGCTCCCTCGGACACCGCCTGCTCCACGCGTGCGAGCGCCGGCTCGTCGCGGAAGGTGGCTCCCTGGTCGTAGAAGGAGTCCGGGGTCCGGTTCACGATCGCCATGATCACCGGCTCGTGCGCGTCGAACTCGCGCCTGCCCAGCCTGAGCATCCCCTGTGACCTCTCCCAGTAGTTGTCGCCGTTGGGCCGCCTGCGACCCTAACGGTCAGAGTCGCATGGCACGATCGGTGCCTGACACTTTCCGTGCCGACGCGCCCGCGTCGGCATCAGAGCGTGGGGACCTCAGAGATGTTCATGTTCCTGTTCCTGGTCGTCGCCCTCGTCGTCGTGGTCGGCGCGGTGACCCTCTCCGTCGTGGGAGGCGGTGACAGCGGCGCCCTCCCCGACGCGCCGCCGGAGCGTCTGCGGGACCCGCTTCCCCTGGACCGCCCCGTGCACCGCGGCGACGTGGAGGCACTGCGTTTCCCGTTGACCCTGCGCGGCTACCGCATGACGGACGTGGACGACGCCCTGAACCGCCTCGGCGCCGAACTGGCCGAGCGGGACGCCCGTATCGCCGACCTGGAGGCCGCGCTGTCCGGCGCCCGCTCGGCTACGACCCCCTCCACGGCTCCTTCCCCGGTCACCTCCCTGGAGAAGCCCGCGGAGGAGGACCACCGGTGAGCGACGCCCTGAAGGGCGCCGACGGGGCTCTGCGCTGCCCCTGGGCGCTGTCCACCGACGACTACGTGGCGTACCACGACGAGGAGTGGGGCCGCCCGGTCCACGGTGACGACGCCCTGTACGAGCGGCTGTGCCTGGAGGCCTTCCAGTCGGGGCTGTCCTGGATCACGATCCTGCGTCGCCGTGAGGGCTTCAGGGCGGCTTTCGCGGCTTTCAAGATCGCCGATGTGGCGGCCTTCACGGACGTCGACAAGGAGCGCCTCCTCGCCGACACGGGGATCATCCGCAACCGCGCCAAGATCGAGGCGACGGTCGCCAACGCGCGCGTGCTCGTCGACTGGGCGCCGGGCGAACTGGACGAGCTGATCTGGTCCTTCGCCCCCGACCCGGCCACGCGCCCGGCCCCGAAGTCGCTGTCCGACGTCCCGGCGGTGACCGACGAGTCGACGGCCCTCTCCAAGACCCTCAAGAAGCGAGGCATCCGCTTCGTGGGCCCCACGACGGCGTACGCCCTGATGCAGGCATGCGGCCTGGTCGACGACCACTTGGCGGACTGCGCGTCCAGAGGTACGAGACAGAGCCGCCCCGAAGGGGCGCTCTCCAGGGGCGCGGGGAACCGCGCGCCCAGCCCTCACCGGCGGTCACCATCCGAACCACCTGAAGCAAGCTGACCCGACCTGAAGCAACCTGAAGCAACCCACCCCCTCTGCTACCGGCCCAGGTACTTCGGCTTCTCCTTGTTGACGAACGCCTGCACGGCGATCAGGTGATCCTCGGAGTCCCCCGCCCGCGACTGCAGCTCGTCCTCCTTCTCCAAGGTCTCGTCCAGCGAGTGCGTGAGCCCGAACGCGAGGGACTCCTTGAGCGCGGCGTACGCCAGCGTCGGCCCCTCGGCCAGCGCGCGGGCGACCTTCACGGCCTCGGCGGCCAGCTCCGCGGAGGGCACGATCCGATTCGCGATCCCCAGCTCGTACGCCTCCTGCGCCGTGACGCTGCGCGGGAAGAGCAGCAGGTCGGCGGCGCGGGAGGGCCCGACGACCCGGGGCAGCGTCCAGGAGATCCCGGAGTCGGCGGTGAGCGCGACCCCGGCGAACGAGGTGTTGAAGGCGGCCGTGTCGGCGACGATGCGATAGTCCGCGGCGAGCGCGAATCCGAAGCCCGCGCCGGCCGCGACGCCGTTGACGGCCGCCACCACCGGCTTCGCCGCGCCCGTCAGGGCCCGCACGATCGGGTTGTAATGCTCCTTGACCGTGCTCATGACGGCCTCGTCCGCGCCCGACTCGCGCGCCGCCAGCAGTCCGCCGACATGCTCCTTGAGGTCCTGGCCCACACAGAACGCCCGGTCACCGGCGGCGGTGAGGAGTATCGCCCGTACGGACTCGTCCGCCGCGGCCGCCTGCGCCGCCTCACGGAAGGCCACCTTGGTCTCGGTGTTCATCGCGTTCATCGCCTCGGGGCGGTTCAGCGTGATCGTCGCGAGTCCGTCGCTCACCTCGTAGAGCACGGTGTCGGCCATGATGGTCCCCTCAGGTGTCGCGGATCGGTCGTACCGGTCGGTACGCACTGCTTCCGAGGACAGCATGGCGGAGATCATGGTGGGCGGCGGGGTTCGTACATGTGACCTGCGTCAAAGAATTCCGGTGTCCGAAAGTCCATGCAGTGGCGCAGTATCGCAGTCACACCGCCGAAATGGGTGGTTTTGATCGAGCGCGTTGCGCAAGCGATGCCGACTGATGTTGGTCATCGGGTCCTGAGATGCGGGATAATGGCTTGGAAGCAATGTGTTCGATGCCGGTGACGCGTGTCCGACGAGAGGACGCGTGCCCTTCAATGGGGCCGTCGGCGACGATGAGCTGGTTTCAGGAAGGGGAACGAGCATGGCGGCCATGAAGCCGCGGACGGGCGATGGCCCGCTCGAGGTGACAAAGGAGGGGCGGGGCATCGTCATGCGCGTTCCGCTCGAAGGCGGCGGACGGCTCGTCGTAGAGCTGACCCCCGACGAGGCTGACGCGCTCGGCGACGCCCTCAAGAAGGTCGTCGGCTGACGCGGAACGCGACCATACCCTTCCACTGCCCCGGCATCAACGCGATGCCGGGGCAGTGGTATTTCCAGGGGATTTACTGAATTTCAAAGGTTCCACAGGGGCCATGTGGCCGGGGGTTCCCGGGGTTTTCGGAGTTCCAGGGGGTGCGGGCCGGGGTCAGCGTTTGACCGCGCACAGCAGGCCGTCGCCGACCGGCAGCAGTGAGGGGACCAGCTCCTGGCTCTCGCGGATCGCGCGCAGCAGTTCGCGCAGCCGCAGCACCTCCGTGGGCTGCGGGCCGGACTCCACCGTGCGCCCGTTCGCGAACACGCCCTCGAAGACGACGAGGCCGCCCACCCGCAGCAGGCGCAACGATTCAGCGAGGTAGTCGAGGCACTCCAGCCGGTCACCGTCGCAGAAGACGAGGTCATACCCCGCGTCCGCGAGCCGCGGCAGAACGTCCAGCGCGCGGCCCGGGATGAAGCGGGCCCGGTTGCTCGCGAAGCCCGACGCGCGGAAGGCCTGGCGGGCGAACTGCTGGTGCTCGGGCTCGGGATCCACGGTCGTCAGTACGCCGTCCGGCCGCATGCCGTGCAACAGATGGATACCGGAGACTCCGGTTCCGGTGCCGATCTCCGCGACCGCCTTGGCGTCCACGGTGGCGGCGAGCAGTCGCAGCGCGGCGCCCGTGCCGGGCGACACCGAGCGCAGGCCTGCTTCCCGGGCCCGGTCCCGGGCCCAGTGCAGTGCCTCGTCCTCGGCGACAAAGGCGTCGGCGAACGCCCAGCTCGTCAGCCGGTTGCCGGTAATGGCCCTCTCCTGTCCCCGTGGTTGCCTGGGCGTGACTGTATCCGTTGCCGCCGGGAACCCGCAGATGGGACCAGGCGTTTAGAGAGGGTGGGGAACAAGGGTCGGGAACTGCACGGGGGTGGCGGATGGAGCAGGGCGGCCGGCAAGTGCTCACGCAGCCATATGAGCGCGTATCAATTTCTCGTAAAACCGCTTATCCGGAGCTAACGGGCGAGGTGGCTATGGTAGGGGCTCCACTGGACACCACCAGAGCCGACAGGGGAGGTGCGGCTGAACCTGTGGATCGAGGAGGGGTGCTCCGGCGCCTGCTCAGATCGTCGGGGGAGCCGAAATCCGTGAACAACACTGCTGACCGATCCCGCATCGCTGACTCCGCTCAGACCGCGACCTTCACGTCCGAAGCGGACTCGCAGGCGTGGACTCCCCCCACGTGGGAGGAGATCGTCAGCACGCACAGCGGCCGGGTGTACCGGCTCGCCTACCGCCTGACGGGCAACCAGCACGACGCCGAGGACCTGACCCAGGAAGTCTTCGTCCGGGTCTTCCGCTCCTTGTCGACCTACACGCCCGGCACCTTCGAGGGCTGGCTCCACCGCATCACCACCAACCTCTTCCTGGACATGGTCCGCCGCAAGCAGCGCATCCGTTTCGACGCCCTCGGCGACGACGCGGCCGAGCGCCTGCCCAGCCGCGAGCCCTCCCCGCAGCAGGTCTTCAACGACACGCACTTCGACGCGGACGTCCAGCAGGCTCTCGACACCCTGGCGCCGGAGTTCCGCGCCGCGGTCGTCCTGTGCGACATCGAAGGACTTTCGTACGAGGAGATCGCCGCGACCCTGGGCGTCAAGCTCGGCACGGTCCGCAGCCGGATCCACCGCGGCCGCTCCCAGCTCCGGAAGGCGCTCGCCCACCGTTCTCCCGAGGCCCGTGCCGAGCGCCGCGGTTTCGCGGTCACCGGTGTGCCCGCTCTGGGAGGAGGGGGCACGAGCGCGTGAGTGGATCACGGCTGAATCCTGCCGACGGACCCCTTGCCGAGCAGCACCTCGGCGACCGACTTTCCGCCCTGGTGGACGGTGAGCTCGGCCATGAGGCGCGCGAGCGTGTCCTGGCCCACCTCGCCACCTGTGCGAAGTGCAAGTCGGAGGCCGACGAGCAGCGACGACTGAAGAACGTGTTCGCGGAGGTCGCCCCGCCGCCCCCTTCCGAGAGTTTCCTGGCCAGACTGCAGGGGCTCCCCGCAGGAGGTGACCCGGACGGCGACAGCCCGCGACTGGGCCGGGGAGCGTTCGGAGCGTCCGGAGTCTTCGACATGACGCCGGACTCCTTCGGTTACCTGCCCTCCGGCCCCCACGCGACCACGCTGCCCTCGGAACAGCGCGGCTTCCGCATCCATGACATCAGCCGGCGTGAGGCCGAGCGCTCCGCCTCCCGTGGGCTGCGCTTCGCGGCCGCCGCGGCCGGTGCCGTCTCGCTCGCCGCGATCGCGCTCGGCGGGGTCTCGACCGGCGTCCCGTCCGACACCGCGGACGCACGCGGCGGTTCGGGCAGCGGGAGCAATGTGACCCCCATGCGCACATCGAGCACGACCGGCGCCACGGGCTCCGACTCGCAGCGCCGCCGGTCCCTCGCACCGCTGCTCGCCCAGGGACAGCGTTCCTTCGGCGGCGAAGGGGGCGCGCAGACCGAGATGTCCGCGCCGCTGCTCCCCGGGGTGCCGGCGCCCGCACCCGGACCCGGACTGTCCGCGACCGGCGAGCAGAACGCGGGTTCGGGCCCGGTGCACGCGCTGACCACCCCCGTGGTGGCGGGAGCTGCGGCGATGTCCCCACTGATACATCCGTTCGCGCCGGCCCCACGGGTCACGCTGACCGCGTGGTCGACGGGCCCGGAGTTCGAGGCGTCCGTACTGTCGGCCGTGCCGTCGTTCGCCCCGTCCGCCTCACCCGCGCCTTCCTCCTCGGGCTGAACCGGCCCTCTGCGCGGCGGCCCGCGAACCTGGTTGAATCCAGGGATGGGCCGCGCCCGCCGCTGGTATCCGGGCGCGGAGGTCGAGACAACGCGGCGAGCGCCGACATGCCGTGCCGCGGGTCAGGTGTGGGGAGAGCATGGACGAGGGGAAGCCCACGAAGCCGAAGTGGTGGAGCCGGCCACGGACCCAGGTGCCGGACTCCGCTCCGGCGGACTCGGTTTCCACGGGGGACGGCGCGGGCGGGCTGCACGGGGGAGACATGGACGGCGACTTCGAGCTGGAGAAGCCTGCGGGTGGGAGTGCGGGTGCGGGTACGGGTGCGCGTACCGGCGCGGGGGTGACCGCTGTCGGGGACGCGGGCGCCGGCGCGGGGACAGCCACCGACGCCGGGACCGGCACCGACGCCGGGACCGGCACCGACGCCGGCGCGGGGCCGATTGCCGCACGGGCCGCAGGTGAGGTGGGCGCGGCCGTTTCCCGTGAGCGGACCAGGCCTCTGCACGATCCGGACCCCTACAGCACACCGCCGTACGGCGGACCGGGGCCGTGGGCACCCGCACCGCCGGTGCAGCACCCGGGGACTACGCCTGCGCACGGGACGACGGCGGAGGCGGCTGCTCCGGCCCACCAGGACGCGCCGGGGGAGGCCGTTTCGGGGGCGCATGCCCCGCATACGCACGCTCCGCATGCGTCCGTCTCGCACACCTCCTCGCCGCAGGCGTCCGCCTCGCACGTGCCTGCGCCGCGGCCTCCTGGCCCGGAGGCAGCTGCGTCGGGGACGCCTGCCACGCAGACGCACGGCGCACCCTTCTCAGAGGCGCCTGCCTCGCAGACGCACGTACCCCAGACGCCCGCCGCGCAGGCGCACGGCGCTCTCGGTCCGGAGGTGGTCGGTGGGCATCAGGTGGGCGGGGCTGCCCAGCAGGCCGGCGAGAACGGTGCCCCCGTTCCGCCCGCGCCCGCGTCCATTGGTCCCTGGCAGAACTATGACCCCTGGGCCGCCGCGCCCCTCCAGCACCACGGGAGTGCCGCCGAGGCGTCGGGTGGGCGCCGTGGGCGGACCGGGCGGGCGCTGGTTCTTGGTGCCGCGCTGCTCGCGCTCGTCTCAGGAGGCGTGGGCGGGGCCGTGGGCGCCTATCTGGAGCGGACCGGGGGGATCGACGACGTCGAGCTGCCGCAGGCCGGAGTGGAGGCCAAGGGGCGGGCACCGGACAGTGTGGCCGGTATCGCGGCCAGCGCCCTGCCCAGCGTGGTGACCCTGCACGTGAGCGGTTCGGACGCGCAGGGCACCGGCACGGGGTTCGTCCTCGACCGGCGCGGCCACATCCTCACCAACAACCACGTGGTGGAACCGGCGGACGGCAGCGGTGAGATCACCGTGACGTTCAGCGGCGGTGAGACCGCCAAGGCCGAGGTCGTGGGCCACGACAGCGGTTACGACCTCGCCGTGGTCAAGGTCGCCCATGTCAGCGGGCTCAAGCCCCTCTCGCTCGGCAACTCGGACAACGTCCAGGTCGGCGACCCGGTGGTGGCCATCGGAGCGCCCTTCGACCTGGAGAACACCGTCACCGCGGGCATCATCAGCGCCAAGGAGCGCCCCATCACGGCGGGCGGCGAGGAGGGCGACGGCAGCGACATCTCGTACGTGGACGCGCTGCAGACGGACGCCCCGATAAACCCCGGCAACTCCGGCGGCCCCCTGGTCGACTCCAAGGCCCGTGTTATCGGCATCAACAGCGCCATCCGCTCCGCGGACAGCGGCTCCGACCTGGAGAGCGGCCAGTCCGGTTCGATCGGCCTCGGTTTCGCCATACCCATCAATCAGGGCAGGCGCGTCGCCGAGGAACTCATCAACACGGGCAAGGCGACCCATCCCGTGATCGGCGTGACGCTGGACATGGAGTACTCCGGCGACGGCGCCCGCGTCGGCGCCAAGGGCAACGACGGCGGCTCGGCCGTCACCAGCGGTGGCCCCGGCGCCCGGGCCGGCATCAAGGCCGGTGACGTCATCACCGAGGTCGACGGGCAGCGGGTGCGCTCCGGTGAGGAGCTGATCGTCAAGACGCGGTCCCACCGGCCGGGCGACCGGTTGGAGCTGACGCTGGAGCGGGACGGCAAGGAGCGGAAGGTGACCCTCGTCCTCGGTTCGGCCGACGGGAACTGACACGGCGGACGACCGAGGCGTACGAGACCGATGCGTACGAGAGCGATGTGTACAAGGCCGATGCGTACGTGGGGATGAACCGGGTCGGAAGCGGGGGCGGACGGCTGATCACGAATCCGACAGGAAGTTCACAGGAAACGGCCCGGCCCCCTGTGCCACAAGGCAAACAACCGGGAAAACCCGCCGTGTACACGCGGTCCGGGGCCCCGGGACAGTACCGGTCGGACAGGAACGCCGGGTACCGTGGACCCGGCCCGGACCACGGACGAACTACCGAGCGCCGAGGACATCGCAAGGAGCTGCAAGGTGTTCAATGACATAGGACCGCTTGAGCTGGTCACGCTCGTTGTCCTTGCCGTGCTCGTCTTCGGCCCGGAGAAGCTCCCGAAGGTGATCCAGGACGTCACGCGGACGATTCGCAAGATCCGTGAGTTCTCGGAGAGCGCCAAGGCGGACATCCGCGAGGAGCTGGGCCCGGAGTTCAAGGACTTCGAGTTCGAGGACCTCAACCCCAAGACGTTCATCCGCAAGCAGCTGGACAACGACGAGCTGGGGCTCAAGGAGATCCGTAACGGCTTCGACCTGAAGAAGGAGATGGCCGAGGTCACGGACGCCGTGCACGGCCGCGAGTCCGAGACGTCGTCCTCGTCCTCGTCCTCGTCCTCGGGCTCCTCGTCCTCGTCCCCGTCCGCGGGCTCCACCGGCGGCACGGTGGACATGACGAAGAAGCGCGAGAAGCCGGCGCCGGACGAGCGCCCTCCGTTCGACGCGGACGCCACCTGACGCCACCTTGACGTGACCTGACGTGACCTGGGGCGAACAAGTCCCGGCGGCGCGCCCGCCGTCCGAACGCGCTTCACTTTCAGTCGAACGCCGTCCGTCTCCCCGTACTCCGCTTGGGGTTCCATCCGTTCGGGATGCGCCGGATCAGGTGCGTATGTGAGCCATGTGCCGACCGGTTTTCCGGCCCGCGGCGGAGCTGTGGCTATCCTGCCTAGTTGTTGTGCGGACCGGACGGACGCCCGAAGGGGGGCGGGCCATCCGGTTCGACGAGAGCGAGGAGGCGTCCGGGCAGATGGAGACGACAAGTCGGGTAGGCGCGCAGGCGCCGGCTGCGGAGGGTGGACAACAGCTCCCCTCCGCCCGGCGCACGGTCGACGGCTACCTGCTGGCGCCCTTCCCGTGGTACGGCCTCGACGAGGCGTTCACGGGGCCGCGCTGGCTGATGCAGGTCGGCGCCGCGGCCGACGGAGCCATCGAACACGGCTCGATCGGACACGGTGACGAGCCGTCGGTGCGCAGTGAGTCCACCGAGGACAAGGAGCGATTCGCGGTCGTGGTGACCGTCGCGGGCAACCCCGTGCGGCGCAGCGCCGACGGCACGGGGCTGCTGGAGGCCACCTCGGTGTCCTCCGCGGCCTGGCTCGCCGGAGTGGGGCTGCTGTCCTTCACGTGGCCCGGGCAGATGGACCACACCCTGCGCGACGACTGGCTGGACCAGCAGACCGAGACGGCGTGGGTCCTCGCGGACGATCTGAACGGGTCCGACTGGTCGACGCTGTCCCTTCCCGTGGACGGGGTGCCGACGCCGTTCCACTACAGAGAATCCGAGTTCGGCTGGGTCCTTGCGGGCTCGACGCAGGAAGGGGTTCATGTGGGGGCGTACGGGCGGGGGATGAGCGCGTACGGGGTGGCTTTCGCCATGATCAAGGACATCAGCACGTACGCGTAGCCGACGCCCGGCCCCGGGGAAGAGGGCACCGTCACCCGACGGCGCCCTCTTCGCTGCGGTCCGTCCGCGCAGTTCCCCGCGCCCCTGAGGTGGGCGGGCCTTGGGCGGGATGTTGGCTGCGGGTCCGTAATGGCTGGCTGCGCAGTTCCCCGCGCCCCTATGGGGCCGCGGGGAACTGGTGGGGTGTCAGGGCGGCTGAGGATGAAAGGCCGGGGCGCAGCCCCGCCTTTCAGGGGCGCGGGGAACGGCGCGGGTAACCCCTACTGGGCCGCACCTGGCATCCCGCCTGGAGGCCCGTCCGCCTCAGGGGCGCGGGGAACTGCGCGGGCAACCTCCACTGGGCTGCACCTGCCATCCTGCCCGAGGGTTCCGCCGCGAAGGGGCGCGGGGAATGGCGCGGGTGAGCCTCATCCGGCCGTACCCGTGACCCCTCCGGAGGGCGGCCGCTTCGGAGGGGTGCGGGGGGTCTAGAACTTGTTTCTTGGGGTGATGCCCAGTGACATGCCCGACAGACCCCGCTGTCGCCCACCCAGCTTGCCCGCGATCGCCCGCAGCGCCGAGCCCGCCGGCGAGTCGGGGTCCGTCAGGACGACGGGCCTGCCGTCGTCGCCCCCCTCGCGCAGACGCACGTCGATCGGGATCGAGCCGAGCACCGGCACCGTCGCCCCCGTGGTGCGGGTCAGCCCGTCGGCCACCGACTGCCCCCCGCCCGTACCGAAGATGTCGACCATCTCGTCGCAGTGCGGGCACGGCATGCCCGCCATGTTCTCGACCACACCGACGATCTTCTGGTGGGTCTGCACGGCGATCGACCCGGCCCGCTCGGCGACCTCGGCCGCCGCCTGCTGAGGAGTCGTCACGACGAGGATCTCCGCGTTCGGGACGAGCTGCGCGACCGAGATCGCGATGTCGCCCGTACCCGGCGGCAGGTCCAGGAGCAGCACGTCCAGGTCACCCCAGTACACGTCCGCGAGGAACTGCTGCAGCGCGCGGTGGAGCATCGGACCGCGCCACACGACCGGCGCGTTGCCGGGGGTGAACATGCCGATCGAGATGACCTTCACGCCGTTCGCCGACGGCGGCATGATCATGTTCTCGACCTGGGTGGGGTGGCCGTCCGCACCGAGCATGCGCGGCACGGAGTGGCCGTAGATGTCGGCGTCCACGACGCCCACCTTCAGCCCGTCCGCGGCCATCGCCGCCGCGAGGTTGACCGTCACGGACGACTTGCCGACGCCGCCCTTGCCGGAGGCGACCGCGTACACGCGCGTGAGCGAGCCCGGTTTCGCGAAGGGGACCTCGCGCTCGGCCTGCCCGCCGCGCAGCGCGGACGCCAGGTCCTTGCGCTGCTCGTCGCTCATCACGTCCAGCGTGACGTCGACGCGCGTGACGCCCTCGACACGCGAGACCGCCTCGGTCACGTTGTTGGTGATCGTCTCGCGCATCGGGCACCCGGAGACAGTCAGGTACACCGCGACCGCGACCGAACCGTCCGCACCGAGCTCCACCGATTTGACCATCCCCAGCTCGGTGATGGGTCGCTGGATCTCGGGGTCGTTCACCGTCGACAGTGCTTCACGCACCGCGTCTTCCGTAGCCATGGGGTCGATGGTACGGCGCCCGGCCCGGGGGCCGGAAAGCCCCGTCACCGGTCGTCTACGTCACGTCCCCGGGGGTGTTCTGCCGGGAATACGCCACGCCGGTCGCCGAACCGGTCACTCGGCCGGTCACCCGGGCCGTCCCCGTGCCCGTCGCGGCGCCGCTCCTCCAGCTCCTTGACCAGGTCCTCCAGCTCGGAGCGGATCCAGTCCCGGGTGGCGACCTCGCCGAGGCCCACGCGCAGCGCGGCGATCTCCCGGGTCAGGTATTCGGTGTCCGCGATCGACCGCTCGTTCTGTTTGCGGTCCTGTTCGAGGTTGACCTTGTCGCGGTCGTCCTGCCGGTTCTGCGCGAGGAGGATCAGCGGGGCGGCGTACGAGGCCTGGAGCGAGAGCATCAGGGTGAGGAAGATGAACGGGTAGTTGTCGAAGCGCAGGTCGCGGGGCGCGGACACGTTCCACACCACCCACAGGATGATGACGAACGTCATCCAGACGATGAACCGGCCCGTGCCCAGGAACCGCGCGATCCGCTCGGAGAGCCGTCCGAAGGCCTCCGGGTCGTACTCGGGCAGGAATCTGCGCCGCGGCGGCTGCGGCTGGTCGAGCCGCAGCCGGGGCCGCGCGGGGGTACCGGCCCCGGTGGCGCCCCGGTCGCGGGACTCGCGCTCAGGAGCCATCAGGGGCCTCCTCGGCGGCACCGCGGTCGCCGCGACCGAGGTCGTGGTCGTCGTCGGGTCTGCGGTCGTCCACACCGCGGCCGTCGGCACCGCGGCCGTCGGCACCGCGGCCGTCCGGACCGCGGTCCTCGGCGCCACGACCGTCGGCGCCGTCGTCCGTGCCGTGGCCGTTGTCGTGGTCGGCGACCGCTTCCTCGTCCAGGTGGAACTCCTTCTCCCGCCAGTCCTCGGGCAGCATGTGGTCGAGGACGTCGTCCACGGTGACCGCGCCGAGCAGCGAACCGCTCTCGTCGACGACGGGCGCCGCGACCATGTCGTACGTGGCGAAGAAACCGGCCACGACCGGCAGCACGGCCTCCGGGTCCAGCGGCCGCAGGTCGTCGTCGATCATCGAGCCCACCAGCGTGTAGGGCGGATCGCGCAGCAGCCGCTGGAAGTGGACCGTGCCGAGGTACTTGCCGGTCGGCGTCTCGTCCGGGGGCCGGCACACGTACACCTGGGCGGCCAGCGCGGGGGAGAGGTCGGCGTTGCGCACCCGGGCGAGCGCGTCCGCGACGGTCGCGTCGGGCCGCAGCACGATCGGCTCGGTCGTCATCAGCCCGCCCGCGGTGCGCTCCTCGTACGCCATCAGCCGCCGTACGTCCGCCGCGTCGTCCGGGCGCATCAGCGCCAGCAGCCGCTCCTTGTCCTCCTCGGGCAGCTCGCCGAGCAGGTCGGCCGCGTCGTCGGGGTCCATGGCCTCCAGGACGTCCGCGGCGCGCTCCTCCTTGAGCTTGCCGAGGATCTCGATCTGGTCGTCCTCCGGGAGCTCCTCCAGGACGTCGGCGAGCCGGTCGTCGTCCAGGGCCGCGGCGACCTCGGCGCGCCGTTTCGCGGACAGGTGGTGCAGGACGTTCGCGAGGTCGGCGGGGCGCAGCTGTTCGAAGGTGGCGAGCAGGTTCTCGGCGCCCTGCCCGTGCTCCTCCAGCGAGAACCCGGTGACGGCCGACCACTCGACGGTCAGGGTCTCGCCCTTGGCCCGCCGGAACGCGCCGCCCGCTCGCCCCTTCCGTACGAAGACCCGGTCGATCTCCCAGTCGCGGCGCGCGGGCAGCTGCTGGATGGCGATGTCCAGGACGGTGACCGTCTCGGGCGGTTCGCCGGGCTCCGCGAGGGTGACGCGCCGGTCGAGGAGTTCGCCGAGGACGAGCCGTTCGGTGGGGCGCTGCTCGAAACGGCGGACGTTCAGCACGCCGGTCGTGATGACCTGGCCCGACTCGATGCCCGTCACCCGGGTCATGGGCAGGAAGATACGGCGCCGGGTGGACAGTTCGACGACGAGGCCGAGCAGTCGTGGGGGCCGCCGTCCTACGCGCAGCATGGCGACGAGGTCGCGCACGCGTCCCACCTGGTCGCCGTTGGGGTCGAAGACGGCGATGCCGGAGAGGTGCGAGACAAAGATCCTGGGGGCGCCTGCGGCCATCCCGGGCGCCTCCTTCTTCTTACGGGCTTCGGTTCGGGCGTTATGGAGTGTCATGTCCGCTCGGGTGGGCTTCAGGCTAGCCCGTCCCGGTCGGATACGCCCTGGTGAGCGGTCCGGACGGACTGACTCCGAGTGACGTGGCGGGCCCCGGTACGCTGCGGTACGCCGTTGAGGACAGCCGCACGAGAGGCAGCACCACCTGTGACTGCGATTCCCCGGGGACGAACCCGTAAGGCCGCGTTGGCGAGGGCCGTGTGCGCGCTCTTCGTGGCGGGGGCAGGGGTGACGGGGTGCGGCGGTGAGGATCCGGACGCGGGGACGAACGGCGTCGGGAAACTTCCCCCCGCGAAGATCCAGAGCAGAACGCAGTCGGCCGCGGAGGCCGCCGGGGCGGTACGGCTGTCCGGGGCCGTCGTCAGCAACAAACGCACCTACAAGCTGGACATGCAGCTCAAGAAGGACGGCGGTACGGGGTCGGTCACCTCGGACGGTGTGACGTTCCGCCTGCTGCGGGTCGACGAGCACCTCTTCATCAACGCCGACGCGGACTTCTGGAACCACCAGGACGGCAAGAGCGACGACAGTACGTCCGACACGGCCGCGGCGGGGAAGCTGGAGGGCATGTACGTGAAGGTCCCGAAGGGGGACCCCGCGTATCAGCAGCTCAGCGTCTTCACCGACAAGGATGTGCTGCTGGACGGGCTGCTCTCCCTGCAGGGGGAGCTCGCGACCGACGGCCATCACAAGCTGAACGGGGTGCGGACGATCCGGCTCACCAGTGACAAGGGGGCCGGCGGTCGGATCGACGTGTCCCTGGAGGGCAAGCCGTATCCGTTGCTCCTGGTCCGGGCCGGGGACGCGGGGACGATCCGTCTGACAGACTGGGGCCGGGACTTCACGCTGAAGGCCCCGGACAAGGCCGACACGGTCGACTACGGCCAGCAACTCCCGTCGTCCTAACCCCTGCGCAGTTCCCCGCACCCCTGAAGACGAAAAGCCTGCGCCGTTCCCCGCGCCCCTGAAGGCGAAAAGATTGCGCCGTTCCCCGCGCCCCTTATGGGCGCCCCGTAGGGGCGCGGGGAACGGCGCGGGCAACCCCCGCGGACCCGCACCCCACGAACCGCCCGCGGGCGCGTTTTTCAGGGGCGCGGGGAACGGCGCGGCCAGCCCCCACCGGCCGGCAGCCGACCCCCACCCCGCGAAGCGCCAGCGCCCACGCTCAGCGTCGACGCTTCTTGAAAAGCAGGCGCGGCAACCCCGCCGGCACAGGCAACCGCGTAGTCGCCGACGTAGGCACAGGCGCGGCAGCCAGCGACCCGTCGGGCAGCGCCGCGACAGAACCCGTCGGCGTCAGCCGAACGACCCGGCACTGCCGAGCCCACCGCTCCGTCATCGCCTCCCCGTCCGGCGCGTTCAGCCGCTTCCCCTTCAGCTCGCCGACGGCGACCCCGAACTCCTCGGACCCCGGAGCCAGCTCCACCACCGCGGCCGTCCAGGACACCAACCGCCCGCCCTTGTCCTTGCTGCGGACCGTGACGACCGCCTCGCGCCCGTCCACGAGCCCGGGCAGCGGCTGCTCACCGGGGCCGTCCCCGACCACGTACACCGCCCCGTCGTGCCACACGTGCCACAGCGGGCGGGTCGGCGCGCCGACGTCCTGGGGATCCAGCGTCGGGACAGAGGCGCCCCGTACCCAGATGAGCCCGGACTTCTTGGTGGCCTCCTCGACGAGGGCCTGTTCGGCAAGAGCCTGATCCGTCATGGGGGCCACCCTAGCGGTGGCCCCGTACGCCCCCTCAGAGCCAGCCGTTGCGCTTCAGCGTCCGGTGGATCCCCAGGCAGAGCACCACCGTGATGCCCATGATCGTGGGGTACCCGTACCGCCAGTGAAGCTCCGGCATGTGCTCGAAGTTCATGCCGTACACCCCGCACACCATCGTCGGTACGGCGATGATCGCCGCCCAGGACGTGATCTTGCGCATGTCCTCGTTCTGCGCGACGGACGCCTGCGCGAGGTTGGCCTGGAGGATGGAGTTGAGCAGCTCGTCGAAGGCGACGACCTGCTCGTGCACCCGCGCCAGGTGGTCGGCGACATCCCGGAAGTACTTCTGGATGTCGGGGTCGACCAGCCGCATCGGCCGCTCGCTCAGCAGCTGCATGGGCCGCAGCAGCGGCGACACGGCACGCTTGAACTCCAGCACCTCACGCTTGAGTTGGTAGATCCGCGCCGAGTCCACACCGCGCGACACCCCGCCCCGGCGGCCGGGCGAGAACACCTCGGTCTCGACGTCGTCGATGTCGTCCTGCATGGCGTCGGCGACCGCGATGTAGCCGTCGACGACGTGGTCGGCGATGGAGTGCAGTACGGCGGAGGGGCCCTTGGCGAGCAGTTCCGGGTCGTCCTGCAGCCGGTGCCGCAGCGCCCGCAGCGAGCCCTGCCCGCCGTGCCGCACGGTGATGAAGAAGTCCCGCCCGGTGAAGCACATCACCTCGCCGGTCTCCACGACCTCGCTGGTGGCGGTGAGTTCGTCGTGCTCGACGTAGTGGATGGTCTTGAAGACGGCGAACAGGGTGTCGTCGTACCGCTCCAGCTTGGGCCGCTGGTGGGCGTGGACGGCGTCCTCGACGGCGAGCGGGTGCAGACCGAACTCCGCTGCCACGCCGGCGAATTCGTCCTCGGTGGGCTCGTGCAGGCCGATCCACGCGAACCCGCCGTCGCGCCGCACCTGACGGATCGCCGTACGCGGCGTGAGGCTGTCGTCGGAGGGGAGGCGGACGCCGTCGCGGTAGACCGCGCAGTCCACGACGGCCGAACTCTCCGCGGCCGACCGGGTGGTGTCGTACGCCCCGCCGTCCTTGCGGAGGGAGGGGCGGACCGCGGCACGCAGGTTGTGGATCATCGACATGGGTGGCTCCTTCGCGAACGAAGGCCGCCGACGACGGCTGGAACTGCCCGGAATGGGGACGTCCTGACTGCGGATGTTTGGCACGTCCACAAAGCGGGGAGCACCGCACCGTCACGGTGGCGGCTTCGCTACTGATACAGATCAGAAAAATTCAGACAGATCAGGGAAAACGAAGTGCTCTTCCGTTGTGTACCGGACCGGCCATGACGCGAGTGCGGGAAACGACACGAGCGCGAGAGGTGGCAGCCGGCAGAGCGTGAGCTCGGGAAGCTGAGAGGAACTCAGCAGCCGGAAGAGCGGGTGGTACTGCCTGGTCGACTTCGATCCATGGAGCCCCACCTCCTCCGGCCGGTCCCCCGTAGGGGAGGTCCATCCCCCGTAGGGGAGTCTCATGCGTCGAGACGTGGGCCGGGACTTGAGAGCGACGCTTCTGCGTGCTGCCCCGGCCAGCGGCCAAGACTATCAGCCGACTGAAGTGTCAAGCCGTCGCTTTGCCCGCTACTGACGAGTTCTATGCTCGGCGCATGGTTGATGTTCTTGCTCTGGTGGAAGCCCGTTTGCGTACCGCGCTGGGCGAACCGGACGCGCGCGCCGCGGTGACCTTCCTCGGCACCGACCGCATCGAGGTGCTCCGTTTCACTGACCTGGACACCTCCGGAACGGCCCCCACCGGGGTCGTCCGCTACGCGACGCTCGGCATGTCCGCCCAGCCGATGGCGGACCCCACGGCGGTCGTCGCGGACCCGGTCGCGGGCCCGCGCGCCGAACTGGTCCTGTCGGTACGGGCCGGTGACGCCGACACCGACAAGGTGCTCCGCCCGCTCGCCGTACTGGCCGCGTCCCCGCAGGTCGAGGGCCTGGTCGTGGCCCCCGGCGCCTCGCTCGACGTGGGCGATCCGCTGTGGCCAGGAGCGCCCTTCACCTCCGTACTGGTCGCCGAGCCGGGCGGCCTGGTCGAGGATCTCGAACTCGACGCACCGCTGGATCCCGTACGTTTCCTGCCGCTGCTGCCCATGACGCCGAACGAGGCCGCGTGGAAGCGGGTGCACGGCGCGGGGGCGCTCCAGGAGCGCTGGCTGGCAAGCGGAACGGACCTGCGCGATCCCGCACGCAAGTCCGTGTCCCTGGACTGATCCCCGGACCGATCTTCGGCAGTCGGCCGGCGATCGGCCGGTATGCGGCCAACGGTCTGCCGGAGTGGCCGAGTTGGGAAAGTCACACTCCGGCGGGCCGTCCTCAGTTCGCGAAGACGGTGACCCCGTCCTCCGCCGCGTGCCGCTCCTCCAGCTCCTGTGCCTCGTGCGTCAGGGCGTCCCGGCGTACGAGGACCACGAGCGCGCCCAGCGCCGCCGTGACGGCCGCGACCACGAACGGGATGTGGATGTCGGTCCATTCCTCGATCCGCGGCGCGAAGAAGGGCGCCGCCGCGGCGGCGAACCAGCGGACGAAGTTGTAGCCGGCGCTCGCCACCGGGCGCGGCGCGTCCGACACGCCGAGGGCCAGCTCCGTGTAGACGGTGTTGTTCACGCCGATGAAGGCACCGGAGAGGATCGTGCACACCACGGCCGTGGTGTGGCTGCCGTAGCCGAGGACGAGTACGTCGGCCGCGAGCAGCACCAGTGAGCCGCCGAGCACCTTCAGCGAGCCGAACCGGGCCTGTATGCGCGGGGCCACCAGCACCGAGAACACCGCGAGCAGCACACCCCAGGCGAAGAAGACCGCGCCCGACTTGTACGGGGTCATGTCCAGTACGAACGGCGTGAAGGCCAGCACGGTGAAGAACGTGTAGTTGTAGAAGAACGCCGAGCCCGCCACCGAGGCGAGGCCTCCGTGGCCCAGTGCCTTGATCGGGTCGAGCAGGCCCGTCCTGCGCGCGGGTTTCGGCTGCTCCTTCAGGAACGCCGTGATGCACAGGAACCCGATCGCCATCAGGAACGCGGTGCCGAAGAACGGGTAGCGCCAGCTGGCGTCACCGAGCAGCGCGCCCAGCAGGGGGCCGCAGGCCATGCCGAGGCCCAGGGCCGACTCGTACAGCAGGATCGCCGCGGCGCTGCCGCCGGCCGCCGCGCCGACGATGACGGCGAGGGCGGTGGAGACGAAGAGGGCGTTGCCGAGCCCCCAGCCGGCCCGGAAGCCGACGAGTTCGCCGACCGAGCCGGAGGTGCCGGAGAGGCCGGCGAAGACCACGACCAGCGCGAGGCCCAGCAGCAGGGTGCGACGGCCGCCGATCCGGCTGGAGACGAAGCCCGTGACCAGCATCGCGAGGGCGGTGATCAGGAAGTACGAGGTGAAGAGCAGGGAGACCTGGCCGGCGGTGGCGTCCAGGCCCTTGGCGATGGACGGCAGGATCGGGTCGACGAGGCCGATGCCCATGAAGGCGACGACGGATGCCCCGGCGGTCGCCCAGACCGCCTTCGGCTGACGCAGGAGGCTCGTGGCCCCCGCGTCGAAGGTGTCCCCTTCGGTGGGGCCTCCCGTGCTGCTGTTCATGCCCGCTCCTTCACTGGCCTGCGGAGAGATGGTTGGCGTATACACATAATAAGTTAGATCGGCTAATGAATGCAAGTTACATCTAGTTTTTCCCGGTGGAGGCCCGTGGCGAGGAGGTGACAGGCGCGCGCCGGACGGGTGATCGTCCTTGACGCGGCGAAAGACGGGGAGGACCGTTGTGCCTTATGAGGGGCGAACCCAGTTGCCCGAAGTGTGGTGGCCGGGTCAGGGCTCCCGGCCTCTTTGCCGACTCCTGGCAGTGTGATGTGCACGGCATCGTGCATCCGCTGCAGCCCGTGATCCCGCCCAGCGTGGAAGCCCTCGGTGTGGTCGTGCACCGTGCGCGCGTACCGGTGTGGATGCCGTGGCCGCTGCCCGTCGGTTGGCTCTTCACGGGCGCGGCGTTCGCCGGTGACGACCGCAGCGGCGGTCGCGCGACGGCTGTCGCCTGCTCGGGGCCCGGACCGCTCGGCGGATTCGGTGAGCTGATGCTCGTCGCCGAGGAACTGGGTGTGGGTCTGGGTGCGCGGTACGCGGGTATCGAGGGGCTCGACCCGGGCCCGTACATGAACGTCGACAAGCCCCCTCAGGTGAAGGTGCTGGCCGCGGGGCGGCCGACGCCGCTCTGGCACGTCCCGGGCGTGCCCGGCGACCGGGCCGTCTTCGCCGGCGAGGCGCTCGGCCTGTGGCTGTGGGCGGTGGTGTGGCCCGAGCAGTCCGGAATGATGATGTACGACGAGCTGGTGCTGACGGATCTGCGGGACGCGGGTGCGGAGGCGGATCTGCTGCCGTGCGGGGCGTTGTCGCCCCGGATCCTGGAGCCGTAGGCTCCGCGGGTTTTGCGGGTTGCGCGGTTTCTGGGGTGCCGCGTGGGGCTGCCGGGGGCCGGGGCCTGGGCGGGGCCAAGTGGGGCTGGGTGCGCAGTTCCCCACGCCCCTGGGGGGCGGTGGGGATTTGATGTAGGGATGTAGGGGGTGACCCCGGGGTGTGGGTGTGACGGGGGGCGGTCCTGGGGCCGTTATCCTTGAGCGGTCCCCCCGTCGTGTCCCTGTCTGGAGTCCGCTCGTGCGCATCGATCTGCACTGCCACTCCACGGCCTCCGACGGTACGGACACTCCGGCCGAGCTCGTACGGAACGCCGCCGCGGCCGGTCTCGACGTCGTCGCGCTGACCGACCACGACACCACCCGCGGATACGCCGAGGCCATCGCGGCCGTACCCGCCGGGCTGACGCTGGTGACCGGCGCCGAGCTGTCCTGCCGCCTCGACGGCGTCGGCCTGCACATGCTGGCGTACCTCTTCGACCCCGAGGAGCCGGACCTGCTGCGCGAGCGTGAGCTCGTACGCGACGACCGGGTGCCCCGGGCCCAGGCGATGATCGGCAGCCTGCGCGAACTGGGCGTGCCCATCACCTGGGAGCACGTGGAGCGGATCGCCGCCGGCGGGTCCGTGGGCCGGCCGCACATCGCCACCGCGCTGGTCGAGCTGGGTGTGGTGCCGACCGTCTCGGACGCGTTCACGAGCGAGTGGCTGGCGGACGGCGGGCGGGCGCACATCCAGAAGCACGAGTCCGACCCCTTCGAGATGATCCGGCTGGTCAAGGCCGCGGGCGGCGTGACCGTCTTCGCCCATCCCGCCGCCGCCAAGCGGGGCAGGACCGTACCGGAGTCCGCGATCGCCGAACTGGCCGCGGCCGGGCTCGACGGCATCGAGGTCGACCACATGGACCACGACCGGGCCACCCGGGCCCGGCTGCGCGGACTCGCGGGCGAACTGGGGCTGCTGACGACCGGTTCGAGTGACTACCACGGCCACCGCAAGGCGTGCGAACTCGGCGAGTACACGACGGACCCGGAGATCTACGCCGAGATCACCCGCCGGGCAACAGGCGCGTTCCCCGTCCCGGGCGCAGGCGGCCAAGCAACGGCGTAACGCCACCACACCGCCCCCACCACGAAAGGGCCGCGGGGAACGGCGCAGTCTTTCGTCTTTCGGGGGCGCGGGGAACGGCGCAGTCCTTCGTCTTGAGGCCCGCGCGGATCTCCGAGCCCAGCCACGTCAAAGGGGCGCGGGGAACGGCGCAATCTTTCGTCGTGAGGCGCGCGACACCCGACGCCCAGCCACGTCAAAGGGGCGCGGGGAACGGCGCGACCAGCCACGACGCACCCGCAGCAACCCACCCACGTTCAACACCCCCGCACAGCAAGGCAGAACCGCACATGTTCGACCTCGCCATCTTCGGCTCCCTCTTCCTCACCCTCTTCGTCATCATGGATCCCCCGGGGATCACCCCGATCTTCCTCGCGCTCACCTCCGGCCGCCCCGCCAAGGTGCAGAAGCGCATGGCCTTCCAGGCCGTCTGCGTCGCCGGCGGCGTGATCACCGTCTTCGGCCTGCTCGGGCACCAGATCCTGAACTACCTGCACGTGTCGGTCCCCGCCCTGATGATCGCCGGCGGCCTCCTGCTCCTGCTCATCGCGCTCGACCTGCTCACGGGCAAGACCGACGAGCCCAAGCAGACGAAGGACGTCAACGTCGCCCTCGTACCGCTGGGCATGCCGCTGCTCGCCGGCCCCGGCGCGATCGTGTCCGTCATCCTCGCCGTGCAGAAGGCCGACAGCGTGGTGACCCAGGTGTCGGTGTGGACGGCGATCCTCGCCATCCATGTCGTGCTGTGGATCGTGATGCGGTACTCGCTGCTGATCATCCGGGTGATCAAGGACGGCGGTGTCGTCCTCGTGACGCGCCTCGCGGGCATGATGCTCTCCGCGATCGCCGTGCAGCAGATCATCAACGGTGTCACCCAGGTGGTCCAGGGCAGTTGAAACGGGGCTGTAGTACGCGCGGAACGCGAAACCCCCGCCCGGCATCGTGCCGGACGGGGGTTTCGAAGACTGTCTGCGAAGACTGTCGAACAACCGCTGTTATGAGGCCGAGGTGTCGGCCGGCCGGATCCAGAGGCGCTGCCCGATGGCGGCGGCCTGCTGAACGATCCGGTTGACGGAGGCGGCGTCCACGACGGTGCTGTCGACGGGCGTGCCGTCGACGTCGTCGAGTCGCATGATTTCGAAGCGCAAGGGCTTCTCCCTTCGTCTGGTCATCCTCCTGAAGGAGAACTACTGGTGGGTGGGTGGGCGAGTCATCTGTGTCCCGCGTTCCCATAGGAGTCAACGGGATGTTTGTTACGAACATTCCCTACGCTAAAGAAAACTTTCGAACGTCTAATTACTTGTGAGTATCGGGACCGCCTGTGTACACACAGTGACGGCCTGCGACAATGAGGCGCATATGAATGACGACTTCGCGGCAGCCGACGACCTGGCCGCCCTCGGCGCGCGCATCGACCGCTCGAACGAGCTGCTCCAGCGCATGCTGGCCGAGGTGGCCAAGACGCCGTCCACCCACGCGATCTTCGTCGACGCCGGGTACCTCTACGCCGCTGCGGGCCGGCTCGTGGCGGGCACGGAGGACCGACGCGCCTTCGAGCTGGACGCCGAGGGGCTCATCGACGCGCTCATCGACCGGGCCCGCACGATCTTCGCGGACAGCAGGCTGCTGCGCGTCTACTGGTACGACGGGGCGCGGCGCCGCATTCACACGGCCGAGCAGCAGTCCATCGCCGAGCTTCCCGACGTCAAGGTCCGGCTCGGCAACCTCAACGCCAACAACCAGCAGAAGGGCGTCGACTCCCTGATCCGTTCCGATCTGGAGTCGCTGGCCCGGCACCGTGCCATCAGCGACGCGGCGCTCATCGGCGGCGACGAGGACCTGGTCTCGGCCGTCGAGGCGGCGCAGGGATACGGGGCCCGGGTCCACCTCTGGGGCATCGAGGCCCCGGAGGGCCGCAACCAGGCGGAGCCTCTGCTCTGGGAGGTCGACAGCCAGCGCACCTTCGACCTGGACTTCTTCAAGCCGTACCTGGCCCGGCGCACCGGCACCTCGTACGAGACGTCGGCGGTGGCCCGGCCGGCCCGGGAGGACGTGCGGTTCGTGGGGGCGCAGATCGCCGCGAAGTGGCTGTCCGAACGGGGGCGGGAATCGTTGGCGGAACTGCTGCCCGGCCATCCGTATCTGCCCGGTCCTGTCGATCAGGAGCTGCTCGTGGAGTCCGAGGGGCTGCTGCAGTACTCGCTGCGCGGGCAGGCCGATCTGCGGCGGGCGCTGCGGGACGGGTTCTGGGAGCACTTGCAGGGGCAGTACTGAAGCCCACTCCGCTGCCGCGGGGACGGCCTGCCCGCGGGCCGGTGGGGGCCGGGCGCGCAGTTCCCCGCGCCCCTTAAGGGGGTCAAGGGGCCAACGGGTCAAGGGGCCCTGACCTCCGCTTAGGCCAGCCCGTTCCAGAACGTGGCCAGGGCCTCGGCCGTCTCCGAGGGGCGGTCCGTGTTGGGGGAGTGCTCGGCCCCGTGGACGATCGTGCGGTGCGCCTTCAGGCGTACGGCCATGTCGTCGAGGAGGGGGACCGGCCAGGTGTCGTCGCTCTCGCCCGACAGGACGTGCACGGGCAGGCGCAGGGCCGCCAGCTCGACCACACGGTCGGGCTCCTCGCACAGCTGCCGCCCCGCGGCGACGAGCTGAGCCGGGCTGTTGCCGAGCCAGCGCCGCCTGAGGTCCCGCTGGTCGTCGAGACCGGCGTCCAGCTCGCCCTCGGCGTCCTCCGGCGGGTCCAGCGCCCGGATCGCCTCCCACACCTGGGCCATGTCCATCACGGTCAGCGCGTCCCGCAGCAGCTTCACCCGCTGCTGCTGGCTGGGAGAGATCTCCGCGGGTCCCGAGGACACCAGGGTGAGGGACCGGAAGCGGGCCGGTGCCAGCAGGACGGCCGCGCGGGCGACCTGTCCGCCGAACGAATGGCCTACGAGGTGGAACCGGTCGGCGGGTCCGTCGGCGAGTGCGTCGAGCTGCGCGAGCACGTCCTGCGCCAACTCGCCCTGCGCGTAAGGCGTTTCGTCGTCGCGTGGGCCCGGTGACTCGTACTGGCCCCGGCCGTCCACCGCGACGGTCCGGTAGCCGGCCGCCGCCAGCGGCTCGTGCAGCGAGATGAAGTCCTCCTTGCTGCCGGTGAACCCTGGCAGCAGCAGCACCGTTCCCTTCGCGGGGCTGCCCGCGTCGATCACGGCGAACTCCCCGCGCGCGGTGCCGAGACGGTACGCGCGGGCCCCGGAGGGCGGGACGAAGGTGAAGGGCCTGCTCATGAGACCGAGGCTAGCCGGGCAACCCGACGGGCGGCATACCGGGCGGTGGCCCGGAGTTTCCGTGGCCGTGCCGTGGAACGCCGACGGCCCGGCCCCCACGAGGGGAACCGGGCCGTCGGGTGGTGAACTCAGCCCTCCGTGGGCTCGGCGGTCGCGGCGGCCTTGCGCGTACGCCGACGCGGCTTGGCCTCGGCGGCCTCGGCCGACTCCGTGACAGCGTCCGCGACCGCGTCCGTGGCGGTCGCCTTGTCCGCGGTCTTGGCGGCCGTCTTGCGGGTGCGGCGCGGCTTGACCGGAGCCTCGGCGGTGTCCGCCGCGGCCTCGGTGGCCTGGGCCGGGATGTCGGCCTCGGCGACCGCGGCCTTACGGGTGCGGCGGCGGGGCTTCGTCTCGGTCGCCTCGGCCGTGTCCACGGCGCTCTCCGCGGCCTCCACGGGTGCGGCGGCGGCCTTGCGGGTGCGGCGCGGCTTGGTCACCGCGGCCGCCGGTGCCTCGACCGTCGTGCCCTCGGCGGTGTCCACCGCGGTCTCGGCGGCCGCGGCGGCCTTGCGCGTACGCCGACGCGGCTTGGCCTCCGCGACGGGCGCCTCCTCCGCCGGAGCGACCGGAGTGACCGGAGCCACCTCGGCGACGGGAGCCGTCTCTGCGGTCGCGGCGGCCTTGCGGGTGCGGCGGCGCGGCTTGGCCTCGGGCTCCTCGGTCGACTGCGCCGGGATAGCGGCCTCGGCGACCGCGGTGACCTCGGCGCTCTCGGTGGCCACCGCCGCCTTACGGGTCCGGCGGCGCGGCTTGGCCTCAGTGGCCTCGGCGGTGTCCAGGGCCGTCTCGGCGGCGGCCGGGGCCGTCGCCTTACGGGTGCGGCGCGGCTTGGCCTCGACGGCCTCGACCGGGTCGGCGACGGCTTCCACCTCGGCCACGGCCGCCTCGGCGACCGCTGCCTTACGGGTGCGACGGCGCGGCTTGGTCACCACGGCCTCGGCGGTCTCGGCAGCCTCAGCGATCTCGGTCGTGACGGTCGGCTCGGCCTTGGGGGCCTCCTCGACGACGGCGACCTCCGGCTGTACCGCCTCCGCCGTACGGCGTGTGCGACGGCGGCGCGGCTTGGCCTCGGCGTCCGCCACCGGCTCGGCGACGGGCACGACGGCCGGTACGGCAGCCGGTACGACTGCCTGCTCGGGAACCTCGACGGCCGTGCCCTCGGCCGTGGCGACCGCGGTCGCGGCTGCCTCCGATCCGCCCGCGGAACGTGTACGACGACGCCGGCGCGCGCTGCGCGACTCCGTCGCCTGCCCCGGCTCGGCGCTCTCCGGCGCGGACTGCGCTGCCGACTGCGTGCCTTGCGTGCTCTGGCCCTGCGTGTTCTGCGGCTCTACCGCGTCCAGCGCCGTGCCGTTGCGCGTACGACGGCGGCGGCGCGGGGTGCGCGCCGGACGCTCGCGGTCACGGTCGCGCTCGGCGACCGGGGCCGGACCGGCGGAACGGCCACCGCGGCCACCGCGCGCGCCACGCCCACCGGTCTCGCCGAGGTCCTCGACGACCTCGGCCGACAGACCGGCACGGGTGCGCTCGGCACGCGGCAGGACACCCTTGGTGCCGACCGGAATGTTCAGTTCCTCGAAGAGGTGCGGGGACGTGGAGTACGTCTCCGGCGGGTTCGGGAAGCCGAGGTCCAGCGCCTTGTTGATGAGCTGCCAGCGCGGGATGTCGTCCCAGTCGACGAGCGTGACGGCGATGCCCTTGGCGCCCGCGCGGCCCGTACGGCCGATGCGGTGCAGGTACGTCTTCTCTTCTTCGGGGGACTGGTAGTTGATGACGTGCGTGACGCCCTCGACGTCGATGCCGCGCGCGGCCACGTCGGTGCAGACGAGCACGTCGACCTTGCCGTTGCGGAACGCCCGCAGCGCCTGCTCACGGGCGCCCTGGCCGAGGTCGCCGTGGACCGCGCCGGAGGCGAAGCCGCGCTGCTGCAGCTGGTCGGCGAGGTCGGCCGCCGTGCGCTTCGTACGGCAGAAGACCATCGCGAGACCGCGGCCGTCGGCCTGCAGTATCCGCGAGACCAGCTCGGGCTTGTCCATGTTGTGCGCGCGGTAGATGAACTGCGCGGTGTTCGCGACGGTCGCGCCCGCGTCGTCCGGCTCCGAGGCGCGGATGTGCGTGGGCTGCGACATGTAGCGGCGCGCGAGACCGATGACCGCGCCCGGCATGGTCGCCGAGAACAGCATCGTCTGACGGCGGACCGGCAGCATGTTCATGATCTTCTCGACGTCGGGCAGGAAGCCCAGGTCGAGCATCTCGTCGGCCTCGTCGAGGACGAGGGCGCGCACGTGCTTGAGGTTCAGCTTCTTCTGGCCCGCGAGGTCCAGCAGCCGGCCCGGGGTGCCGACGACGACGTCGATGCCCTTCTTGAGGGCCTCGACCTGCGGCTCGTACGCCCGGCCGCCGTAGATGGCGAGCACGCGGACGTTACGGACCTTGCCGGCCGTCAGCAGGTCGTTCGTGACCTGGGTGCACAGCTCGCGCGTCGGGACGACGACGAGGGCCTGCGGGGCGTCGGTCAGCTGCTCGGGCTGCGCCCGGCCCGCCTCGACGTCCGCGGGGACGGTCACGCGCTCGAGGAGCGGCAGGCCGAAGCCCAGCGTCTTGCCGGTGCCCGTCTTGGCCTGGCCGATGACGTCGTTGCCCGCGAGGGCGACGGGGAGCGTCATCTCCTGGATGGGAAAGGGACTCGTGATGCCGACGGCCTCAAGGGCCTCGGCAGTCTCGGGAAGGATCCCGAGGTCTCGGAAAGTAGTCAGGGTGCTGCCTCTTCTGTGTACGCGGTGCGAGGCGAGCGCGGGGGTCGTGTCGGGGACCGTGCCGGGGACGTCGGCTGCTATTGACCAGCAGCCGGGTGGCATGGGACCACTGCCGACGCTCAAGCGTTCGTACCGCTGAGGGTCCCTCCGCATGCCGTACGCATGGAGCCGTACGGGCCGAGAGGGCTGTCGGGTCGGAGCCGATCGGGCCACCGACCGGGCATCCTCATTCGTGCGGATCCGCCGGGTTACGTAGATCAACTCAGCGGGCGCATTACCACCATACCCCGGATCCGCGCATATGCGATGGCCGATTTGGTCACGTAGTCGTCGTCACACTGATTGACCAGGGCCTTCCGCCGTGCGGCGAGCGGGCTATTGTGCGCTTCATGACGACGCCTGCCAAATCTTCCGACGCACCCGCCGAACCCACCGGAGTCGCCGCCCAGGACTGGGCCCAGGCCTCCGTGGACCCCCAGTACCGTGCCGCGGTCGTGGATCTGATCGGCGCGCTCGCGTACGGGGAGCTGGCGGCGTTCGAGCGGCTCGCGGAGGACGCCAAGCTGGCGCCGACGCTCGGGGACAAGGCGGAACTGGCGAAGATGGCCTCGGCCGAGTTCCACCACTTCGAGCAGTTGCGGGCCCGGCTGACCGAGATCGGCGCGGAGCCGACGCAGGCGATGGAGCCGTTCGTCGCCGCGCTCGACGGCTTCCACAAGCAGACCGCGCCGTCCGACTGGCTGGAAGGGCTCGTGAAGGCGTACGTCGGCGACTCGATCGCCAGTGACTTCTACCGGGAGGTCGCGGCGCGGCTCGACGCCGACACGCGCCAGCTCGTGCTGGCCGTTCTCGACGACACGGGGCACGCGTCGTTCGCCATCGAGAAGGTGCGGGCCGCCATCGACGCGGATCCGCGGGTGGGTGGGCGGCTCGCGCTGTGGGCGCGGCGGTTGATGGGGGAGGCGTTGTCGCAGTCCCAGCGGGTGGTCGCCGACCGGGACGCGCTGTCGACGATGCTCGTCGGCGGGGTCGCGGACGGGTTCGACCTCGCGGAGGTGGGGCGGATGTTCTCGCGGATCACGGAGGCGCACACGAAGAGGATGGCCGCGCTGGGGCTGGCCGCCTGAGCGTTTGGGCTTCGGTTCGCTGCCGTGAGGGTTGGCTGCGGTCTGCGGGGCGGTGGGGCTGTTGCGCAGTTCCCCGCGCCCCTGAAAGTCGGTTGGGCTTGCGGTGTTCGGCTGCGGGGTCGCTGGGGCTGGGTGCGCCGTTCCCCGCCCCCCTCAGGGGCCCGCTGGCCCTTGGTGTTTGGCTGCCGGTTGGGTGGGGGGATTGCGCCGTTCCCCGCGCCCCTGAAAGCCCGCCGGTGTTCGGCTTCGGGGCCGTCGGGGCTGCCCTGAAAGCGCCCTGTTGTTCGGCTGCGGGCCGTGGGGGCTGGGTGCGCCGTTCCCCGCGCCCCTAGAAGCCGCCCGTCGGCTGTGGGGGCTTGGTGTGGCGTTTCTCGCGACCCCGAAAAGGCCCCGTACGGGGCCTTTTCGGGGGTCAGTCGTCTGGGGTCATACCGTTGCCGAGTGGTGGCGGTGGAGTCTTCCCGCGGGGCGTAGGAGGAGCGAGATGGAGGCCGCGGCCACGGCTGCCGCGCCCAGCATCACCGGCAGGAAGCCGACGGCGCCCAGCGCGGTGTGGGTCAGAAAGGCTCCGAAGAGGCCGCCCGCGGCGCCCGTCGGGAGGACGAGCCTGCGGACCGGCAGGCGGTGCGGCAGGCGATGAGCCGCCGCCCAGGCCAGTGCCAGACCGAGGATGGCCGAGCCGAGCGCTTCCAAGAACATGAGGGGGGTCCCTTCCGCACGGCTGTGTGCACTTCGGTCGTAGCCCGTCTTACCCGTGACCTGCGGAATGCAACCCTCCCGTGTGGATGAGTTGTGCTCCGTCTGTGAAGCGCGGACATCGCGCGCGGACCGGAACACGGCATGGAAAAGGGGCCCGGAGGCCATCGGCCTCCGGACCCCTCTTCCGTTTTCTCTACAGCGTCCTACGCCCTAAAGGGCGCTGAAGCCCACCTTGCGGGTCGTCGGCTCGCCGAGCTCCACGTAGGCGAGGCGGTCCGCCGGTACCAGGACCTTGCGGCCGTGGTCGTCCACGAGGCTGAGCAGCTGCGACTTGCCTGCCAGCGCCTCGGACACCGCGCGCTCGACCTCTTCCGGGGTCTGACCGCTCTCCAGAACGATCTCGCGGGGCGCGTGCTGCACGCCGATCTTGACCTCCACGGCTATGTCCCTCCGACGGTCACTGATGTGCGCGTGTCTCCGCGCCGTACGCAGCACACATTAGCCCGGTGAGGGGACGTACACGCTCCGCCCGAGAACGCCAGGAGCGAACACCTGGTGGGAACAAAGTGGCGGTCGGCGCCGACGCGCCGAGGCCGGCCGCGGTCAGTGGTGCTCGCTGCCGTGCAGGGGGAAACCCGCGATGCCCCGCCACGCCAGCGAGGTCAGCAGCTGCACCGCCTGCTCGCGCGGCACGCTGCGGTCGCTGTGCAGCCAGGAGCGGGCCACCACCTGGGCGAGTCCGCCCAGGCCCGAGGCGAGCAGCATGGACTCGGCCTTCGACAGACCGGTGTCCTCCGCGATGACCTCGCAGATCGCCTCGGCGCACTCGAACGTGACCTTGTCGACCCGCTCGCGCACCGCGGGCTCGTTCGTCAGGTCCGACTCGAAGACCAGCCGGAAGGCGCCGCCCTCGTCCTCCACGTACGCGAAATAGGCGTCCATGGTGGCCCGGACGCGCAGGCTGTTGTCCGAGGTGGACGCCAGCGCGGTCCGTACGGCGTGCAGCAGTGACTCGCAGTGCTGGTCAAGCAGGGCAAGGTAGAGGTCGAGCTTGCCGGGGAAGTGCTGGTAGAGCACCGGCTTGCTGACGCCCGCGCGTTCGGCGATGTCGTCCATCGCGGCCGAGTGATATCCCTGAGCAACGAACACTTCCTGGGCGGCGCCGAGGAGCTGGTTGCGTCGGGCACGGCGCGGCAGGCGTGTGCCCCGCGGGCGTGCCGCCTCTGTCTGCTCGATGGCTGTCACGCCGCCTCCCAAAATCGTCCACATGCGGTGAGCGCCGCGCGGCCATCGTACTTTTCGGTAACCGTGGTGTGCGCGGTGCGAGCGGAGAATTTCACTGACCGGACGCCGGTGAAACCGTGCAGATCGCGCCATAGGGGGTCATGGCGGGCCCATGGGGTTCCCGGTACGTGCCCGGGAACGGCGGTCCGGGCGGTCGTCGGGACCGCCCGGGGCCGGTTCACCGATAGTCGTCCTCGTCGAGTTCCACGACTCTGGCCTGTTCGGCGAGGTCTCCCTCGCTGGCGCTGTCCGGGTCCGCGTCGGTCAGCGGATCGTCCCGCCGGGGGGCGAGGTCCGCCTGCTGCTCGGCGGCGTCGGCCTCGGGGGCCTCCACGCCGATCTCGGTCGCGCCGGTGTCGTCCGTGTCCTCAAATGCCTCGGGGTCGGTGGGGTCGACAGTCATATGTCCTCTTCCCGAGCGGTGCGAGTGCGCTCTTGCGCTGGTACGAGTGCCCTCGTTCACGAAGCCTATGAGACCTGGGAGGGGGGCGCTACGCGATCAGCTGGGCCGTGGCCTGTTCCTGTGACGGCGAACACACGATCCAGCGCGTGATCGTCTCGTAACATTGCTGCATGTCTTCGACCGAACTGCCGTCAGTGCTGGCCACCTCCGTCGCGCCGAAGGTCAGTTCCGTCCGGGTGGCGGCGGGGGAGCGGCTGCGCACGGTCGGGCTCCCCGGGATCACGCTGACGGTCCGTTCGAGGCCGCCGGCCCGGGAGGGACTGCCGCCCGCCCTGTACGTGCACGGCCTGGGCGGTTCCTCGCAGAACTGGTCGGCGCTGATGCCGCTCCTCGACGGACTGGTGGACAGCGAGGCCCTCGATCTGCCGGGCTTCGGCGACTCGCCGCCGCCGGACGACGGCGACTACTCGGTGACCGGACACGCCCGCGCGGTCATCCGCTATCTCGACGCGGCCGAGCGCGGACCCGTGCACCTCTTCGGGAACTCGCTGGGCGGCGCCATTTCGACGCGCGTGGCCGCGGTACGGCCTGATCTCGTCCGCACGCTCACCCTCGTCTCACCGGCGCTCCCGGAACTGCGGGTGCAGCGCAGCGCGGTACCGACGGCGCTCCTCGCCCTGCCCGGTGTGGCGGCCCTGTTCACCCGTTTCACCAAGGGCTGGACCGCCGAGCAGCGCGTACGGGGCGTCACCGCGCTCTGTTACGGGGATCCCGGCATGGTGACGGACGAAGGGCTCCGCAACGCGGTCGAGGAGATGGAGCGGCGGCTCGCCCTTCCCTACTTCTGGGACGTCATGGCGCGCTCGGCGCGCGGCATCGTGAACGCGTACACCCTGGGTGGCCAGCACGGACTGTGGCGCCAGGCCGAGCGGGTGCTCGCGCCTACACTTCTGGTCTACGGAGGCCGCGATCAGCTCGTCTCGTACCGTATGGCCCAGCGCGCGGCGCGTGCGTTCAGGGACTCGCGGTTGCTGACATTGCCTGACGCGGGGCATGTGGCGATGATGGAGTATCCGGAGACCATGGCCACGGCCTTCCGCGAACTCCTCGCGGACACAGGCAAGTTGACCGACACCGGTGCTACCGGCGCGAGGAGCTGAAGCGGGACGTGGGACGTCACAGCCGGCGCGGGCCCGCCCCCAAGGGCGATACCGCCGACCCTCCCGCCGTTCCGGCTGCCCGGCCGGAGACAGGGACCACGGCAGCGGCGGCGGGCCGCCGACGGCCCCCGGGCGGTCCGCGATCCGCGCCACCGCCGATGACACCGACCTCGCCGACCTCGCAGGCGGGACCGATGACGCCGATGGACGGGGCACCCGCTCGGGGGGTGCCCCGTCTGCCGGACGGATGGGTTCCGCAAGGCCCCGGAGGCATGCCAGGCCAGGGGCAGGGAGGCGCGCCCGGGCACGGATTCCCGCGGCTTCCCGACGGGACGCCCGCTCACGGGTTCCCCCGTCTTCAGGACGGGACCCCCGCCCATGGATTCCCCCGGCTGCCGGACGGCACCCCGGCGCACGGGTTCCCGCGACTCCCGGACGGCACCCCGGCTCATGGCTTTCCGCGGTTGGCCGGTGGTGATCCGGCGCAGGGCGCGCCGCGAAACGCCGACGGCACCCCGGCCCACGGCATGCCCCGTGTCCGCGGCGGGCACCCCGAGCAGCGTGAGGCGGGCGGCGGCTGGGGCGCGGCGAGGACGGCCACCGGGTACGGGGCCGCAGTCGGCTCCGGAGCCGGAGCGGGCGTACCGCAGGCGTCCCCGCAAGGGCCGCCGCGCGGGCCGGGCCAGGGAGCGCCGCGCGACCGGCCAGGAATGTCGATCCCCGGGCAGCGGTACGCGCCGGGCGCGGCGGGAGCCGGCGGCCCGCGCCAGGCCTACGTGGACGCGTTCGGCGCGGACGGGGCGAACGGCCAGGGCGGCGGCAGCGACGACCAGTTCGCACCGCGGGCTGCCACACCCGCGGCGGCGGCGCTGCGCGCGGACCCCTTCGCCCCGGTCACCGACTGGGACGAGGAAGTCGAGCACAAGAAGCCGTCCCAGGAGCCGGAGACCCCGGAGACCGAGGACACCCGGCCGGAGAAGACCAAGGGCGGCAAGGGGCGAACCTTCACCGGCATCGCGGCCGCGGCCGTCACCACCGTGCTGGCCGTCGTCGTGGCGGGCCAGGTCGCCGGCGGTGACACGGACGACTCCGCGCGCTCACAGGCGGCCGGCGGCGCCGACCGGGAGGCCAAGGACTCCGCGTCGCGCACCGACAAGCGACCCGCGCCCTCCACGAAACCGCGCGCGGTGACGCTCTCGTACGCCCAGCAGATGGCGGCGAATTACCCCCTGGCACCCACACTCGAGGGCGGCGGGAAATTCGACGCGATCCCCGGCTTCGACAAGGCGCCGGGAGCCGGACAGAAATTCACCTACCGCGTCGACGTGGAGAAATCCCTCGGCCTCGACGGAAAGCTCTTCGCGCAGGCCGTGCAGAAAACCCTGAACGACAAGCGGAGTTGGGCGCACGACGGCGGCCGTACCTTCGAGCGGATTTCCTCCGGAAAGCCCGACTTCGTCATCACGCTCGCCAGTCCCGGCACCACCGCTTTCTGGTGCGCCAAGTCGGGTCTCGACACCACCCAGGACAACGTCTCCTGCGACTCGGCCGCCACCGACCGCGTGATGATCAACGCGTATCGCTGGGCCCAGGGCTCCGAGACGTACGGGGACAAGATGTACTCGTACCGGCAGATGCTGATCAATCACGAGGTGGGGCACCGGCTCGGGTACGGGCATGTGAGCTGCAGTGTCGACGGCGGGCTCGCCCCCGTCATGCAGCAGCAGACCAAGTTCCTGGACCACGACGGGATCAAGTGCCGGCCCAACCCCTGGCCCTTCCCGTCGAGTTGAGCGGGAGCGCCGCGGGGGCGGTCGGGACGGCGGCCCGGGGCCGGCCGGGAGACGGACGGCCCACATTGACAGGCGGGGAAAGTTCCTTCATATTTTCTCGCATGTCGCCTCGTCACATCTCCGCACGCGCAGCCCTTGAGCTGGCGCTGTTCGGCGTGACCGCGCTCTGCGTGGCCGACATTCACTGTCGCTGACCTCCGCCCCCGGCGCGCGTCGGCGTTCTCTCGTTTTTCACCGGCACCCCCGGCACCGGCACCGTAATTACGGTGCCCGGATGCTTTCCGGAGTGCCTTCGTGCTCTCGTGCCGGCGTGCCCTCGGGGCGATTTCCGCGATTTCTTCCTCACACCGCGCTCTGTTCGCGTGCGGTATTCGCCGAATTCTCCGAGGGGTTTCCTCCCATGCGTCATTCGTCCGTCAGAGCGCGCCGTCTGGCCGCCGTATCCGTCAGCCTCGCCGTGGCAGCGGGTGCCGTCGCCTGCGGGCCGGAGGACAACGATGCCAAGGCCTCGTCCGGCGGCGCCGACGCGAAGCCGGCCAAGGGCGGCACCCTCACGGTCCTGAACTCCAACCCGCAGCAGGACTTCGACCCCGCCCGGCTCTACACCTCCGGCGGCGGCAACGTCCCGTCGCTCGTCTTCCGTACGCTCACCACGCGCAACCGCGAGGACGGGGCGGAGGGTTCCAAGGTCGTCCCCGACCTCGCCACGGACACCGGCAGACCCAGCGAGAACGCGACCGTGTGGACGTACACGCTGAAGAAGGGCCTCACGTACGAGGACGGCAGCGCGATCACCTCGGCCGACATCAAGTACGGCATCGAGCGGTCCTTCGCGGCCGAACTGTCCGGCGGCGCGCCCTACCTGCGGGACTGGCTGATCGGCGGGGCCGACTACCAGGGGCCCTACAAGGACAAGAAGGGCCTCGAATCCATCGAGACGCCCGACGAGCGGACCATCGTCTTCCGCCTGAACAAGCCCGAGGGCGAGTTCCCGTACCTCGCCACGCAGACGCAGTTCGCGCCCGTCCCGAAGGCCAAGGACACCGGTACGAAGTACGAGGAGCACCCGGTCTCGTCCGGCCCGTACAAGGTCGTCGAGAACGAGAACGACGGCGAGCGGCTGACCCTGGAGCGCAATACGCACTGGTCCGCGTCGACGGACGCCGAGCGCAAGGCGTACCCCGACAAGATCGACGTACGCTCCGGGCTCGACTCGTCCGTCATCAACCAGCGGCTGTCCTCGTCCCAGGGCACGGACGCCGCCGCCGTCACCACCGACACGAACCTCGGACCCGCCGAACTCGCCAAGGTCAGCGGTGACAAGGAGCTGGCCGCGCGGGTCGGCACCGGGCACTTCGGCTACACGAACTACATCGCCTTCAACCCGAAGGTGAAGCCGTTCGACGACCCGAAGGTGCGCCAGGCGATCTCGTACGCCGTCGACCGCTCCTCCGTGATCAACGCGGCGGGCGGGTCCTCGCTGGCCGAGGCCGCGACGACGTACCTGCCGAACCAGAAGTCCTTCGGCTACACGCCGTACGACCACTTCCCGGCGGGCAAGTCCGGCAACGCGGCCAAGGCGAAGGAACTGCTGAAGGAGGCCGGGCACGCCAAGGGCCTGACCGTCACGCTCACCCATTCCAACGCCAAGGACTTCGAGACCAGCCCGGAGATAGCCACCGCCATCCAGGACGCCCTGAAGAAGGCCGGCATCACCGTCAAGCTCCAGGGCCTGGAGGACAACGACTACAGCGACAAGATCCACAACGCCAGGACGGAGCCCGGCTTCTTCCTCGCGCACTGGGGTGCCGACTGGCCCTCGGGCGGTCCCTTCCTCGCCCCGATCTTCGACGGCCGGCAGATCGTGAAGGACGGCGCCAACTTCAACACCGGCTTCCTCGACGACAAGTCGGTCAACGCCGAGATCGACGCGATCAACAAGCTGACCGACCTCGACGAGGCCGCCACCCGCTGGGGCGCGCTCGACAAGAAGATCGGCGAGCAGGCGCTGACCGTGCCGCTGTTCCACCCGGTCTACAAGCGCCTGTACGGCAAGGACGTCAAGAACATCGTGATCAGCGACTGGACCGGGGTGCTGGACATCTCGCAGGTCTCGGTGAAGTAGCGCCGTGAGCGATGTACTCATCGCCTCCCAGGCCCCCGGAGGAACGGACCTCTCCGTTCCTCCGGGGGCCTCGGGGGCTCGTCAGTTCTGGCGGCGGCTGCGTGCGCAGCGCGCCGCCCTCGTCGCGGCGGGCGTCGTCGCGCTGCTCGTCCTTGTCGCCCTCGCAGCACCACTGCTCACCGCGATCGAGGGTCAGGATCCGACCACGTACCACCCGGATCTGATCGATTCCGCGCGCGGCGGTGTGCCCATCGGATCGTTCGGAGGCATCAGCGGCGAGCACTGGCTCGGCGTCGAGCCGCAGACCGGCCGCGACCTGTTCGCCCGCCTCGTGTACGGGGCCCGCGTCTCGCTGGGTGTCGCGCTGGCCGCGACCGTCGTACAGATCGTCATCGGTGTGGTGGTCGGTGTCGCTGCCGCGCTCGGGACGCGCTGGGTCGACCAGTTGCTGAGCCGGTTCACCGACATCATCGTCGCCATGCCGCTGATGATCATGTCGTTGGCACTGCTCGCGATCGTGCCGTCGAGTTTCCCGCGGCCCGTCCTGGTCGCGGGCGTCATCGGGCTGATCGCCTGGGGCAACATCGCGAAGATCGTCCGCGCGCAGACGCTCACCCTGAAAGGGCTGGACTACGTGTCCGCCGCGCGGCTCAGCGGCTGGGGCACCTGGCGGATCGCCCGGCGCGAGCTGCTGCCGGGACTCGCCGCGCCCGTGATCACGTACGCCGCGATCCTCATCCCGCAGAACATCACCGTCGAGGCGGCCCTGTCCTTCCTCGGCGTCGGCATGAAGCCGCCGACGCCTTCGTGGGGGCAGATGCTCACCGCCGCCGACGTCTGGTACCAGGCCGCACCGCAGTACCTACTGCTGCCGGCGGGCGCCCTCTTCGTGACCGTCCTCGCGCTGACCGTCCTCGGCGACGGGGTGCGGACGGCCCTCGACCCGCGAGCGGCCTCACGGCTGCGGGTGGGGACGGGGAGGAGGCGGGAGGCGAAGGTGGCTTCGGTTACTGCGGCGGCTTCGGTTACTACGGCTACGTCGGCGGTTTCGGCTACGTCTGTGGCTTCGGTGACTGGAGCGTCCGGAGCGTCCGGGGAGTCCGGGGAGTCCGGTGGGGCGGCGCAGGGAGGTGCCTCATGAGTGGGTTCATGGGGAACGGGTCCACGGGGAACGGGTTCGCGGGGTTCGTCCTGCGCCGGGCCGTCGGCGTCCTGGTCACCCTGCTCGCCATCTCGGTGATCATCTACGTCGTCTTCTACGTCACCCCCGGCAACGTCGCCCAGATCACCTGCGGCCCGCGCTGCTCGCCCGCCCAGGTCCAGCAGGTCGCCGACCAACTGCGCCTCGACGACCCGCTGTACGTGCGCTACTGGCACTTCCTTGAAGGGCTCGTCGCCGGCCAGGACTACTCGACCGGCACCGCGGTGCAGCACTGCCCGGCGCCCTGCCTCGGGCTGTCGTACCAGAGCGACCAGCAGGTCACCGAGCTGATCCTCACCAAGCTGCCGGTCAGCCTGTCGCTCGTGTTCGGGTCGATGGTGATGTGGCTGATCCTCGGCGTCGGCACCGGTGTGCTCTCGGCGTGGCGGCGGGGGCGGCTCTCCGAGCGGGTGCTGACCGGCGTCACGCTCGTGGGCGTGGCCACGCCCGTCTTCGTCATCGGCCTGGTCCTGATGATCGTGGTCTGCGGCGAACTGGAACTGCTGCCCTTCCCGCAGTACGTGAATCTCACCGACGACCCCGAACAGTGGGCGTGGAACCTGCTGCTGCCCTGGCTCTCGCTCGCGCTCATCGAGGCCGCCGCCTTCGCCCGGCTGACCAGGTCGTCGATGCTGGAGACGCTGGCCGAGGACCACATCAGGACCTTCCGCGCGTACGGCGTCGGCGAGCGCTCGGTCATCGGGCGGCACGCGTTGCGCGGAGCCTTCGCACCGGTCATCGCGCTGAACGCCAACAACGTCGGCTCCGCCGTCGGCGGCGCGGTCCTCACCGAGACGCTGTTCGGGCTGCCCGGCATCGGACGGGAACTGGTCCACGCCGTCGATGTCGTCGACCTCCCCGTGGTCGTCGGGATGGTCCTGGTCGTGGGCTTCTTCGTCGTCATCGCCAACGCCCTCGCGGACGTGCTGTACGCGGTGGCCGACCGACGGGTGGTACTGGCATGAGCCTGGTCGAAGTCACTGATCTCACCGTCGGATTCGGTGAACTGCGGGCCGTGGACGGCCTCTCCTTCCGGCTGGAGCGGGGCGCCGCGCTCGCGCTGGTCGGTGAGTCCGGCTCGGGCAAGTCCACGGTCGCCTCGGCGCTGCTGGGGCTGCACCGGGGGACGGGCGCGTACGTCGGCGGCGCGGTCGAGGTCGCCGGCATCGACGTACAGCGGGCGTCGGACGACGAGTTGCGGCGGTTGCGCGGTGCGCGGGCCGCGATGGTCTTCCAGGACCCGCTGTCGTCCCTCGACCCGTACTACGCGATCGGGGACCAGATCGCCGAGGTGTACCGCGTGCACACGCGGGCGTCGCGGCGGGCGGCACGCGCGCGTGCGGTCGAGGTACTGGACCGTGTCGGGATCCCGGACGCGGGCCGGCGGTCCCGTGCGCGCCCGCACGAGTTCAGCGGCGGGATGCGGCAGCGTGCCCTGATCGCGATGGCGCTGGCCTGCGAGCCGGATCTGCTGATCGCCGACGAGCCGACCACCGCGCTGGACGTGACCGTCCAGGCCCAGATCCTCGATCTGCTGCACACGCTGCGGGAGGAGACGGGGATGGGTCTTCTGCTCGTCACGCACGACGTGGGCGTCGCCGCCGGGAGCGTCGACGAGATCCTGGTCATGCGGCACGGACGGGTGGTCGAACACGGCCCCGTCGCCACGGTCCTGGGTACCCCGGCCCAGCCGTACACCCGCGAACTGCTGAACGCGGTGCCACGGGTGGACGGGCCGGGCGGGCCGCGTCCACGGGTGGACGGTCCGGGCATGCCCCGTCCACGGGTCGACGGGCCACCCGCGGCCGTCGGCGGGACGGCGTCGGTCACGGCCTCCGGCGGGGGCGCGTCGGTCGCGGCATCCGGCGCATCGGCTGGTACCGGGGCCGGGACGGCGTCCGGCGCATCGTCCGGCACGCGGCCTGGGACGGCATCCGGCGTGGCGGCCGGCGCGGCGGTGGAGGAGGCGCCGTCGGCGGCGGTCGTGCTGGAAGCCGTCGGGCTGCGGCGCGAGTTCGGGCGCGGGAAGCGCGCGTTCGCCGCCGTCGACGACGTGTCGCTCACGGTCCGCCGGGGCGAGACGCTCGGCATCGTGGGCGAGAGCGGCAGCGGCAAGACGACGCTGGGCCGCATGCTGGTCGGCCTGCTGGAACCGACGGCGGGGCACATCAGCCCCGGCGGCGGCGTGCGCCCCGACGTGCAGATGGTCTTCCAGGACCCCGTCTCCTCCCTCAACCCCCGCCGCAGCGTGGGCGAGTCGATCGCCGACCCTCTCCGGGCGCGGGGTGAGCGTGACGAAGGGGGCATACGGGAGCGCGTACGGGAGCTGTTGGAACGGGTGGGGCTCGAAGGGGCGCACTACGACCGCTACCCGCACGAGTTCAGCGGAGGTCAGCGCCAACGCGTCGGCATCGCGCGGGCCCTGGCAGCCGACCCGCGGGTCATCGTGTGCGACGAACCGGTCTCCGCGCTGGACGTCACCACCCAGGCCCAGGTGGTCGCCCTGCTCGGCGAACTGCGGCGCGAACTCGGCCTCGCCCTGGTCTTCGTGGCACACGATCTCGCCGTAGTACGCCAGGTCAGCGACCAGGTGGCGGTGATGCGCGGCGGCCGGATCGTCGAGTACGGACCCGTCGACGAGGTCTACGAGTCGCCCCGCGACCCGTACACGCGGCAGCTGCTCGCCGCCGTCCCCGCGCTGGATCCGGCGGTCGCGGCCGCCCGCCGCGCGACCCGTCGGGCCGCCCGCCAACAACTGGCCGCCGTATGACGAAACGTGTTCGGTTGATCTCTTAGCGCGACGGAACGCGACCCGCACGGGAAAGTTACGACCGTTCACCCCTTTTGGTGGTGCGATGGACAACCGTCCATCGCACCACCGCCATGTCCGCATACGTTCGTCCCGCTGCGAGCCGCCGGGTCAACGGCGGCTCCCCACACGGGAGATCGGGAGTGCGGTCGTGCGCATAGGACTGCTTACGGAGGGTGGCTATCCGTATGTGAGCGGTGAGGCCAGGCTCTGGTGCGACCGGCTCGTGCGCGGGCTCGAGCAGCACGAGTTCGACATCTACGCGCTGAGCCGCAGCGAGCAGCAGGAGGACGAGGGCTGGATCCAGCTCCCCTCCCAGGTGAGCCGGGTGCGCACCGCCCCGCTCTGGACGGCGAACGACGACGGCGTCGCCTACGGACGACGGGCCCGACGCCGATTCGCCGAGTACTACGGAGAGTTGGCGGCGGCCTTGTGCGCGGCCGACGCCCTCGGCGGCGCCGCGGAGAACGTGGAGAACGAGGAGCGCGTCGAGAGCGCCCCGGCCGGTGCGGCGGACCGTTTCGGCAGCGCGCTGTACGGGCTCGCCGAACTGGCCCGGGACGAGGGCGGCCTGGTCGGCGCCCTCCGCTCCGAGTCCGCGGTGCGCGCCCTCGAACGCGCCTGCCGCGCGCCCGGCGCACTGCGCGCCGCGCGCACCGCCCGCGTGCCGGACCTGCTCACCGTCGCCGCCCAGGTCGAACGCGCGCTGCGCCCCCTCTCCCTCGACTGGTACGGCGACGACGGGCTCGGCTCGGTCGACCTGTGCCACGCCACGTCCGGCGGCGCCGCGGCCCTGCCGGGACTGCTCGCCCGCCACTTCTCGGGCGTACCGCTGCTGGTCACGGAGTACGGAGTGCAACTGCGGGCGCACTACCTCGGCCCGCGTGAGGACCTTCGGGGGAACGCCGTGTCGGCGCCGGCGCGGGCCCTGCTCGCGGCGTTCCACGGCCGGCTCGCCGCGGAGGCCTACCGGCAGGCCACGGTCATCACGCCCGGCAACACGCACGCCCGCCGCTGGCAGGAGCGCTGCGGCGCCGACCGGGCCAGGATCCGTACCGTCTATCCAGGCATGGAGGCGTCCCGCTTCTCGGAGGTGGGCGAGAGCGCCGAACGCGCCGATCCCTGCACCTTGGTGTGGGTCGGGCGCATCGAGCCCGCCAAGGACCTGGTCTCGCTGTTGCACGCCTTCGCGGAGATCCGCAAGGAGGAGCCGAAGGCGCGGCTGCGGGTCGTCGGCGCGCCCGCCGACGGGCCGGAGGGCGCGACCCATCTGGCGCACTGCAAGGCACTGGCCGCGCAGCTCTTCCCCGACGAGGCCCGCGGAGTGCACGCCGTCGGCGACAACCCGGTCTCCTTCGAGGAGATCGGCGGACCGGACGTACCGACCCTCCCCGAGGCATACGCGGCGGGCGCCCTCGTCGTCCTGTCCAGCGTCGTCGAGGGCTTCCCCATCAGCCTCGTCGAAGCGATGTTCTGCGGCCGCGCCACGGTGTCCACGGACGTCGGCGCGGTCGTCGAGGTCATCGGCGGTACGGGGCTCGTGGTCCCGCCGCGTAATCCACGGGCGCTCGCCGAGGCGTGCGTCGCCCTGCTGCGCGACCCGGAGCGCCGCTCGCGCCTCGGCGCCGCGGCCCGCGCCCGGGCCCTCGAACTCTTCACCGTCGAACAGAACATCATGGCATTTCACAGCATTTACCTCGACATCGTCTCGCGCTGTCCGGTCCAACGGGTCGTGGTCGACGCATCGGGCGAGCCCCTTCCGTTCGCCATACCCGTCGAGGCACAGGTGCCGGGCCGGTGGCCCGAACCGGGGACGCGGCCGGTGGCCGGGAGACCGGGCCCGGGCTGGGCGGCAGGACCGCCGGTACGGGGCGTCCCACTGGGACTCGCTCCGGGCGAGCCGGTGCCCGCGGGGGAGGGGGCGTGGTGAGCGCGCGACGGAACGGGCAAGCGAACCGGACCACCGGCGGCGCCACCGACGGCACGGAGACCGGGCAGTTGGGCGACCTCGGGGACGTGCGGGGCATGAACGCCGAGGTGGGCGAGATCAAGGTGGTGGACATCCAGCCCGGCGAGACCCGCGTGGTCGACGTACAGCTGGGCGAGTCGAGAATCGCGGACGTACGCCCGGGCGAACCGCGATCGGCGGGCCTGCGGCCCAGTTGGGCCAAGGACACGGCCACCCGGCCGGACGAGAGCACCCGCGTTGCGCATACGCGGCAGGAGTCCCAGCCGGGATCGCGGCAGGGGTCCTGGTCGGGGCTTTCGGAGTCCGAGCAGGGACTGCGGCAGGGATCCTCGACGGCGACGTACGCCCGACTGGTGTGGGACGCCGTGACGGTCCCGGCGGAGGCTCCCCCTCCGGCCGAGGACCGTCAGATCTCCGGTCCGGTGGAGACGGCCGTCACCCCCGGACCGATTCAGGGCATGGCCGCCGAAGAGCTGCGTGAACAGCCCGGCGATCAGCTCGGCGAGCCGGTCGTCGACGACCGCGCGCCCGCGGTCTCCCGCGGCGCCGCCGATCCCGTGAAGGCCCTGATGCACCGCCACCGGGAGCTGTGCGAGCGCGCGGTGGACCCGCTGGAGATCGCGGCGGCCCTGGAGGCGCACGGTGTGACCGACCGGACCGCCACCCACTTCAGGCACCGGGACGTCTTCTCCCTCGCGGAGGAGATGTACGCGCGGGTACCCCGCGCCGGAGACACCGCACCGCGGCCCGAGACACCCGACACCCCCAAGGCGCACGCCGACTGGGCCGTACTGACCCTGCTGCCGGGCGCCCTGTGCGCGGCGGTCGTGACCGGAGTTCGGTACACCGAGGGCCGGCCGCGCCTCGCGGTGACCGTCGTCGGCGTACTCGCCGTCGCCTTCGCCGTACGCGCGGCCCGCAGCCGCGGCCCCCTGCACGCCACGCGGCCGTGGTCCCCGACACCGTCCACGCGCGCGTGGACGTACTGGCTCGTCGCCTACGCCCTCCTCGGCGACGGCCTGATCGCCGCCGCCATCGAAGGCGGCCCCGACGGGCCGCCCACCGGCAGCTCCGACAGCTCGTGGCCGATCGCCCTCTCGTCCGTCCTGGCCCTGAGCGCGGCCTGCGCCCCGGCGGCCTGGTGCGCCCACCTCTTCGCCGTACGCGCCCGCCGCCGTCTCGCCACCAGCCGCGCCCTGGAGGAGTTCGCGTCCTCCGTGAAACCCCTGCTCCTGGGGGTGTTCGCGCTGTTCCTCTGCGTCCTCGGCGGCCTGCTCGCCCTGTGCGGAGCGGTACTGGACGAGCCCGTCGCGTACGCCGGGACCGGCGCCCTCGGCGCGCTCCTCCTGCTCGCCCGCCTCCTCACCGTGCACGGATTCAGACACGCTCCCGCCGTCATGCTCGCGGCCGCGGGCGTGGCGGAGGCGGCGGCCCTCGTGAGCGTCTTCGGAAGCCGCCTCCCCGGCTGCGAGGCACTGGCCGTGCCCGTCGAGACCGTGGTCGACGCCTGGGGAGCCGGTGCGATCCCGGCTCTCGTGTGCGGGGCCGCGGCGCTCGTCCTGCTGCTCCACGCGACCAGGACCCTCACCCGGGCCTCCGCCCACGCGGCACACGGAGACGCGCCGTGAGCCGCCGTCGACGCCCGGCCCCCGCGCCGGACACCCCTCCCTCGGCCGCCGCGCCGAGCCCACCCCTTCCCGCGGGGCCGACACCGCGGGCCTTCCGTACGAACCACGGCACCACCCTGAAGGAGAACGCCAGATGATCACCCTCCGCATCGGAGAGTCCACCCCGGGAGCCGCCCGATGAGGGTGCTGCTGATCGGAGCCAACGGCTACCTGGGCCGCTTCGTCGCCGACCGTCTCCTCGCCGACCCGGCCGTGCAGCTCACCGCGCTCGGCCGGGGTGACGACGCGGACGTACGCTTCGACCTCGCCAGCGGCAGCCCGGGGGCGCTCACCCGCTTCCTGGACGCGGTGCACCCCGGGGTCGTCGTCAACTGCGCCGGTGCCACCCGCGGCGGCGCCCGCGAGCTGACCCGGCACAACACCGTCGCTGTCGCCACCGTCTGTGAGGCACTGCGCCGCAGCGGGTGCGGGGCACGCCTCGTACAGATCGGCTGCGGCGCGGAGTACGGACCCAGCCAGCCCGGATCCTCCACGGCCGAGGACGCGGTCCCCCGCCCCGGTGGCCCCTACGGCGTGAGCAAGCTCGCCGCCACCGAACTGGTCCTCGGCTCCGGCCTGGACGCCGTCGTCCTGCGGGTGTTCTCGCCGTGCGGACCCGGCACCCCGGCGGGCTCCCCGCTAGGGCGCCTCGCCGAAGCGATGCGCCGCGCCATGCAGTCCGGCGACGGCGAACTCAAACTCGCCGGCCTCGGTGTCCAGCGCGACTTCATCGACGTACGCGACGTCGCCCGTGCCGTCCATGCCGCCTCCCTCTCCGCCGCACAGGGCGTCATCAACATCGGATCCGGTCGTGCCGTACGTCTGCGTGACGCCGCCTCCGTCCTCGCGCGCGTCGCCGGTTACGGAGGAGCCCTCCACGAACTCGACGGAGGTCCCGGCCCCGTCAGGCCATCCATCGGGCACCCCCGCTCCGAAACAGAGCACACGGCCCCGGCCGTGTACCCCTACCCGGACGGCTGCGGCAGCTGGCAGCAGGCCGACGTGCGCACCGCACGCGACCGGCTCGGCTGGCGGCCCCGGATCAACCTCGAGGAATCCCTCGCCGACATCTGGATGGAGGCCGCATGCCGTATCTGACCAGCCAACCGACGGGCACCGCGAGCACGGACCTGAGGATCGGCTTCGGTGTCCCCGGCTATGCGCACCCCCTGGTCGCGCCGGTCGAATGGGGCGGGCTCACCCGCCCCGGGACCCCCTTGCACTGGGTGGTCCTGAACGTCTCCGACGGCCCCGGCGCCCGCCCCGACCCCCACTGTCTGGAAGCCGCCGGACGCCTGCGCAACGCGGGCGTCCGCGTCCTCGGCCACCTGGACGTGACCTACGGCGCACGCGCCTTCGGTGAACTCGTCTCCGAGGCACACCGCTATCTCGACTGGTACCAGGTCGACGGCTTCTTCCTGGACCGCTGTCCCACGGAGCGGACAGCGCTCCCGGAGATCCGCCGCACGGCCGACACCCTGCGGGCCCTCACCGGCGACGGCCACCTCGTCCTCGGCCACGGCACCCATCCGTATCCCGGCTACGCCGAGGCCGCCGACCAACTGGTGACCTTCTCCGGGCCCTGGAGCGACTACCGCTGGTCGCAGGTGGCGGAGTGGACCGCCGAATACCCGCCCGAGCGTTTCTGCCACTTCGTCCACGGCATGCCCCGGGGGCATCTCGACGAGGCTCTGCGCATCGCCCGCTGGCAGGGGGCCTCGACGATCTACTTCACCGACCGTACGGACCGCGGAGGTTCGGCCGACCCCTGGGAGAGTCTGCCCGGCTACTGGGACGAACTCGTCTCGCGGATCGGAACGGGTGTCTCGGAATGAAGAAGGGCGTGGCAGTGTTACGGGGAGAACAACTGTAGTGATTGACCGACCAACGGAGTCCCCGTGTCGCTGCCACCCCTGGTCGAGCCAGCTGCTGAGCTCACCGTAGACGAGGTCCGCAGGTACTCCCGCCACCTGATCATCCCCGACGTGGGCATGGACGGGCAGAAGCGGCTGAAGAACGCCAAGGTGCTCTGTGTGGGCGCCGGCGGCCTGGGCTCGCCGGCGCTGATGTACCTGGCCGCCGCGGGCGTGGGCACGCTCGGCATCGTGGAGTTCGACGAGGTCGACGAGTCGAACCTGCAGCGCCAGATCATCCACAGCCAGGCGGACATCGGCCGCTCCAAGGCGGCGTCGGCCCGCGACAGCGTGCTCGGTATCAACCCTTATGTGAACGTGGTCCTGCACGAAGAGCGGCTCGAAGCCGAGAACGTGATGGACATCTTCAGCCAGTACGACCTGATCGTCGACGGCACGGACAACTTCGCGACCCGCTACCTGGTCAACGACGCGTGCGTGCTGCTCAACAAGCCGTACGTCTGGGGCTCGATCTACCGCTTCGACGGACAGGCCTCCGTCTTCTGGTCCGAGCACGGACCCTGCTACCGCTGCCTCTACCCGGAGCCCCCGCCCCCCGGCATGGTCCCCTCCTGCGCCGAGGGCGGCGTCCTGGGCGTGCTGTGCGCGTCCATCGGCTCCATCCAGGTCAACGAGGCCATCAAGCTCCTCGCGGGCATCGGTGAGCCGCTCCTCGGCCGCCTGATGATCTACGACGCCCTGGAGATGCAGTACCGCCAGGTCAAGGTCCGCAAGGACCCGAACTGCGCGGTCTGCGGCGAGAACCCCACCGTCACCGAGCTCATCGACTACGAGGCCTTCTGCGGCGTCGTCTCCGAAGAGGCCCAGGAGGCGGCCGCCGGCTCGACGATCACTCCCAAGCAGCTCAAGGAGTGGATCGACGACGGCGAGAACATCGAGATCATCGACGTCCGCGAGATCAACGAGTACGAGATCGTCTCGATCCCCGGCGCCAAGCTGATCCCCAAGAACGAGTTCCTCATGGGCACCGCCCTGGCCACCCTGCCGCAGGACAAGAAGATCGTCCTGCACTGCAAGACGGGTGTCCGCAGCGCGGAGGTCCTCGCGGTCCTCAAGTCGGCCGGATTCTCGGACGCCGTGCACGTGGGCGGCGGCGTGATCGGCTGGGTCAACCAGATCGAGCCGGAGAAGCCGATCTACTAGAGGCACCCGGTACGGACACACCCTGTTCGGAGAAGGGCTCGGCACCGCGTGTGCCGGGCCCTTTCCCGTCCCCCGGACGGTCGGGGCCGCTACGAACCGCAGACCTTGCCGTCGTCCGGTACCGATCCGTCCAGCAGGTAGTCGTCGACCGTGCTGTCGACGCAGTCGCTCCCGCTCCCGTACGCCCCGTGTCCCTCGCCCTTCCAGGTGAGCTGCACACCGACGCCCTTGCCCAGCTCGTCCGCCATCTTGCGCGCACCCTCGTACGGCGTCGCCGGGTCGCCGGTGTTGCCCACCACCAGGACGGGGTCCGCGCCGGGCGCGCTCACCTCCGGATTCTCGTACTGCCCGGCCACCGGCCAGTCGTGGCACCACCCGGCCGTGTCCCAGCCCATCGAGTCCCCGAACACGGGCGAGATCTTCCGGAACTCGGGGAGCCGCTTCTTCGCCTCCTCGGGCGTCGGCCGCTCCTTGTCGTCCAAGCACGATATGACCCGTTGGGAATGCGTGGTCGTGCCGTAGCGGCCCGAGGCGTCACGGTCGTTGTAGCTGTCGGCCTGCGCGAGCAGTTCCGTACCGTCGCCGTCCTCGGCCGCTTCGAGCGCACTGGTGAGGGCCGGCCAGGACGACTTGCTGTAGAGCGGGTAGACGATGCCGGTGAGGGCGAGCTGCTGTGTCAGATCGCGGCCGCTCGTGGTCGGCAGCGGTGCGGAGTCGATCCGCTTGAGCAGGGCCGCGATCTTCTGGGAGCCCTGCTCGGGGTCCTGGCCCTCGGATTCGAGATAGTCCTCCAGAGCGCGCTGGAAACCCCTGGCCTGGTTCTCCGCGTGGCCCACCGTGCCGGCGCTCGGGTCGACGACCGCGTCCAGGACCAGCCGTCCCACCTTCTTGGGGAACAAGTGGGCGTACACACCGCCCAGTTCGGTGCCGTACGAGATGCCGAAGTAGTGCATCTTCCGGTCGCCGAGGACATGCCGCATCAGGTCCATGTCCCGGGCCGTGTCGGTCGTCGAGACATGTCCCAGGAGCTTGCCCGCGGACTCCTCGCAGCCCTTGCCGAAGTCCGCGGCGTCCTTGAGGAACGCGGTCTCCTCGGTGGAGGTGTCCGGTGTGGTGTCGACCGCCTCGGCCGCCTGGACCTCCTTGTCGCTGCGACAGCGCACGCCCTCACTGGCGGCGACACCGCGCGGGTCCCAACTGACCAGGTCGTACCGCTCGTGGAGCTTCGCGAACGTCGGCCCGTACGGCGGCAGATAGTCGACGCCCGAGCCGCCGGGCCCGCCGAAGTTGAACAGCAGTGAGCCGATGCGGTCGTCGGAGGATCCGCTCGACTCGCTGCGGATCAGCGCCAGTCCGATGGTCTCGCCCGCCGGCTTCGCCCAGTCCAGCGGCACCTTGAGCGTCGTACACCGCCAGTCCCCGCCCGGCGCGGGGCCGGTCTCGGTGGCCTTGCACCTGCCCCAGTCGAGCTTCTGCGAGGTGAGTGAGGCGGGCAGCCCCGGCATGGCGTCGGAGGAGGACGCCGCGCCCGGCGTCCTGCCCGCGTCGTCGTTCTTGTCGTTCCCTCCGTCGTCCCCGGACGAGCCGCTGCAGCCGGCCACCAGCAACGCGGCGGCGGCCAGTGCCGTCCATCGTGCGATACGCGCCATGAACTTCCCCCCTCGCATCGTCGTCCGCCGGATGTCGCGGATGACAGTCAGGCCATATTAGGCAGATCCCCGCAAGCACCGCGGAGCCCTGTGGATAACCCTCTGACCTGCCATTTTGTGAGTCTTCCTCAGGAGCAGACCGTGCCGGCCGCCGGGACCCTGCCGTTCAGCAGATAGCCGTTCACCGCGTCGCGCACGCACTTGCTGCCACTGTCGTACGCTCCGTGCCCCTGACCCTTGTACGTCAGCTCGACACCGACCCCCTTGCCCAGCGCATCCACCATCTTCCGGGCGCCCTCGTACGGGGTCGCCGGGTCGCCGGTGTTCCCGACCACGAGGATCGGGGCCGCACCGGGCGCGCTCACATCGGGGTGGTCGGCGTCGCCCGCCACCGCCCAGTCGGTGCAGCCGACCATGCCCCACGCCAGGTAGTCGCCGAAGACGGAGGACGCCTCGCGGAACTCGGGGAGCTTCGCCCGCACGTCGGCGGCGGTGTAACGCGGTTTGTCGTCCGCGCAGTTGATCGAGACGTTGGCGGCGCTGATGTTGCTGTACTCGCCGTCCTGGTTGCGCCCGTTCATCGAGTCGGACAGCAGCATCAGGACCTTGCCGTCACCGTCGTACGCCTGCTGGAGCCCTTCGGTGAGGTACTCCCAGAACTCCTTGGAGTACAGGGACTGCGCGATGCCGCTCGTGGCGGCGGTCTGGGTGAGCTGACGCGGGAAGATGCCCGGGATCGGTTTGTCGTCCAGGTCCGCCAGCAGCTTGGCGATCCGGTCCTTCACGTCCTGCGCGCTGTCGCCGAGCGGGCACTCCTCCGCCTTCGAGGCGCAGTCCTCGGCGAAGTTGTCCAGCGCCAACTGGAAGCCCTTTGCCTGCCCGAGGGACCCCTGTTCGGAGTTCTGCGTCGGGTCCACGACCGCGTCGAAGACGGCCCGCCCGACCTTCTCGGGGAACAGGTGCGCGTACACGCCGCCCAGTTCGGTGCCGTACGAGATGCCGAAGTAGTGCAGTTCGTCGTCGCCGAGGACCTGGCGCATCAGGTCCATGTCGCGGGCCGCGTCGGTGGTGCGTACGTGGGGGAGGAGCTTCCCGGAGTTCTTCTCGCAGGCCTTGTTGAACTCCTTCGTGCCGTCCAGGAGGGTCCGTTGCTCGGCGTCGTCGTCCGGGGTGCCGTCCTGCTGGAAGTACTCGTCGAGCTGTTCGTTGTCCTCGCACTTCACACCGGCGCTGCGGCCGACCCCGCGCGGGTCGAAACTGACCAGGTCGTAACGGGCGCGCAGCTCGTCGTAGTCCTTCCCGAAGGCGGGGAGTGTGGTGACGCCCGAGCCGCCCGGGCCGCCGAAGTTGAAGAGCAGCGAACCGATGCGCCGGTCCTCGGCGCCGCTCGCCTGCGCGCGGATCAGCGCGAGATCGATGGTGTCCCCCTTGGGCTTGTCCCAGTCCAGGGGTGCCTTCAGAGTCGCGCACTTCCAGGTGTCGCCGTCCGGCAGGGGCGACGGAGCGTCCCCGCCGCCCTCGGACTCGGAAGGTTCCGGGCAGTCCTTCCAGCTGAGCTTCTGCGCCGACAGGTCCTCGTCCGTGGAGCCGCCGTCGTCGCCGCATCCGGCGAGGGCCGCCAGCAGCAGGAGGGCGGTGGCGGTCAGGGCGGCGGCACGCGGCGGGGAGGGGTTCGGCATAGACCCATCCTGAGGTTGCTCAGGACGGGCCGCTCGGGGCGCGGGCCGTGCGGGTGAGGGCGTCGCCTCCGCCCCCCCACGGATCGTCGACGGCCGTCCGGCGGCCCAGCGGACCGCCGGACGGGTCCTGGAGCCGGTCTAGAGCGCGCCCTTGCGTGTCAGGTGGTTGAAGAACAGCCATCCCGGCAGCACGGGCAGCCACAGCGTGAGAAGGCGGTACAGGAGCACGGCGGGCGCTGCGACCTCCTTGGGGAGTCCGACGGCGATCAGACCGACCGTCAGGGTGGCCTCGACCGCGCCCACCCCGCCCGGGGTGGGCGCCGCGGAGCCGAGCGCGTTTCCGGCGAGGAAGACGACGGCCACACTGGCGATGCTGATCGCAGGCATGTCCTCGCTGCCGAACGCCCGGATCGACGCGTCGAGGCACATCACGAAGCAGGCCGTCAGCAGGAGCATGCCGCCGATGCCGGTGATCAGCTTCTGCGGCCGTTGGAGGACGTCCAGCATGCGCGGGATGACACCCGCGAAGAGCGACCGCACGCGCGTGACGACGAATTTCCGCAGGAACGGCACCGAGGTCACGACGAGGACGAGGACCGCGACGGTCAGCAGACCCGCGATGACCGTCCGGGACGGCGACAAGGAGGGCGTCTTCTCGGTACCGGTCAGATAGCCGAACGACAGCAGCATCAGGATGTGACAGCCGAGCCCGAACAGCTGCGACGCGCCGACGCTCGCCACCGCGAGCCCCGGCCGTACCCCCGCGCGCTGCAGGAACCGTGTGTTGAGCGCGACTCCGCCCACCGCCGCGGGCGCCACGATCTTCACGAAGGACCCGGCGACCTGCGCGGCCACGGCCCGCATGAACGGCACCCGCTCGGGCACGAAGCCCAGCAGACTCATGGCCGCGGCGAAGTAGCTCAGCATCGAGAAGAGCGCCGCCGCGGCGACCCAGCCCCACTGGGCGCTGTCGAAGAGCGTGCCGAACTCGATGTGCGTGAGCTGCGTCAGCAGGAAGTACGCGCCGAACGCGCCCGCGATGAAGCTGATCAGCGTGCGCGGACGGATGCGCTCGAGACGGGCCGGCTCGACCGGTGCCTGCGGTCTGATCAGCAGCACCTGGTGCCGGATCTGGGTGAGCAGATCCTCCTCGCGCGCCTCGTCCAGCGCCTCGTCGATCGCCCGCTTCTCGGCCCGCTGCTCCGCACGTACGGTTTTCTTGTCGGGCTTCTCCAGGACGGGCCTGGTCTCCGAAGGCGTGGCCTCGTGCTCCTCGGCGCGGGCCAGTTTGGCCTGCCGGGAGGCCTCCAGGACCGCCTCGCGCTCGCGCTCCGACCGCTCCCGGGCCAGTTTGCGCAAGGTCGCGCGGTGGGAGCGGGTGAGCGCGATGGGCTGCAGCATGGGCAGGCAGTCGGCGACCGCGTCCGGGCCGAGCACGCCGACGGCCGAGGCCACCGCGCGTTCCGCGCCGACGCGCAGACCGAGTGTGGTCACCAGCTGGGCGACGTCCATGCGCAGCAGCAGCTCACCGGCCGCGATCTCGCCGTTGCGCAGGTCCGTGAGGATGACCGTGCCGGAACGATCCACCAGAATCGCGTCACCGGCCAGTCTGCGGTGCGCGATGCGCCGCGACTGCAGCGCCTGCACCTGGTGCCAGGTCTCGCGCAGCAGATCGTCGGTGATGTCCTCGTCCGGCAGCGCGTCGAGGGTGCGCCCGCCGATGTGCTCGTAGACCAGCATCACGGCGTCCGGACCCAGCTCGGAGGTCGCGATCAGCTTCGGCGCGTTGGCCCCGGCCGCGATGGCCGCGTACGCGAGGAGCGCCTCCTGTTCCAGGGCCTGACGCAGCGACTGGAGGCTGCGGCGCGTGGTGATCCCGCGCAGGGTCAGACGGCGCCACACGCGATAGAAGAAGCCCTGTGCCTGCTGTTCCCGGTCCACCACCGTGACGTCGAGTGGGGCGCCGTCCTGGAGCGTCACGAAGTACCGGCGGCCACGGTCGCCGTCCGCCGCCTCCGGGGTCTCGTCCCGCGCCGCGCTCACCGGGTGGAAGCCGACGTGCCGCAGACCGGCCATCAGGGTCCGGCCCGTGGGCCGTACGTTCGGCGAGCCGACCGCGTACAGCGTCCCGTAGGCCACGCTCCAGCCGATCAGCACCGTGAGGATGATCGAGAAGGGGGTCGTGTAGCCGGTGACCAGCATGGAGAAGGCGTCGAGCATCAGCACGACCCACAGGACCGCACGCCAGCGCGGCCGTCGCGACATCCCGACGGCCGTCATGTAGGCGATGACGGGCGCGAGGTAACCGTGCACCGGGTCGGTCAGCGCGTGGATGTCGCCGGGCGAGGGCTGGGTGAGCGCCTTCTGGATGGAGTCCGGGGCGGCCTGGGCGACCCACAGATCAGTGGCGAGCGTCACACCGTGGGCGAGGACCGCGGCCAGTACACCGTCGGCGATCCGCAGCCCGTCCCTCTTGATCAGCCGCTCGATGGCGAAGGCGACCGGCACCAGGAGGATCGCGATGCTCGACGCGAGCCCGGCGATCTTGATCAGCAGGTCGGGCGCCTCGTCGGTGCCCTTGTTGATGTCCTGCGCCAGCCCCGACGTCGTGCCGTGCGCGAACGCGGCGATCGACAGCAGCACGGCGATCGCGAGAACGCCCACCAGCAGGCGCATCAGATCGGAGGGACGGTGCACGCGCGCGGGGAGCAGCGGTTCGTCGCCCTCGACCGCTTCGGCCGGGGCATCGTCGCAGGCCGCGCCGTCGGTCTCCTCGGCTTCGCTCTCCTTGCGCATGTCCTTCTTCTGGGACGTGTCCGGCCTCCCGGACGTCACGCCTGTCTCGGACGCACCGTCCGTCTCTGACGTCACGGACGCCTCTGTCATCTCCGGAAGGCTCTCGTCCGTATCGTCGCCGGAATGCGGGCGCGACGAAACCTCAGAGGTGCCCTCCGCGTCTTCGGGGTGCACACCCTGCTGTTTCATCGTCTCTTCTTGGTCTCGTATCACCAGTAACCGCCCGCACGATGGTGGCATGCCCCGCCGACACAGGGGGGCATCAGGGTGCAATGCGGGGGCGCACAGTCTGCCCGAAGCGCTGTTCCGGGGCGAGGGATACGCACAGTCGCCGCCGCGTCACGTTGTCGGAGGCGTGGTGCAGGATGGACCGGATGAGCGAGCAGAGCCTCCCGGCGGACGCCTTGCCGGAGTACGCGGAGCGAGTCCTCGACGTCGCCGACCAGATTCCGCCCGGGCGCGTCATGACGTACGGAGATGTGGCGGAATGGCTGGAGGAGGGCGGTCCGCGACAGGTCGGACGTGTGATGGCCCTCTACGGAGGACCCGTTCCGTGGTGGCGGGTCGTCCGGGCGGACGGGGCGCTGCTCCCGGGCCACGAACTGGAGGCGCTGGACCACTACCGGGCCGAGGGCACGCCCCTCAGGGAGGCGAGCAGGGCCTCCGGAACCCACCTTCCGCGCATCGACATGAAACAGGCCAGGTGGGACGGCGGTGAACGCACGGAGGGTCACACCCGACAGGTTCCGGCACGGCACCGCCAGGAGAGGGACGGGTGACCCGTACGGGGGAACGCGGGCACGCCCGGGACATGCCGTACGTTCGTGATGCGGGGGACACCGGTGCCGGGAGGGAACACGAGGAAGCGCCGCTTCCACGACACCCACCGGCGTAGCGTCGACGGCACGCGTCCCGTTCATCCCGCGGCCACCGCCCGCCTCGCGCCACCGATCTCCCACCCGTCGCCCGAGCACGATCCCTCACCGACGGCGTTCCGCGCCGACAGTGACAATCCCCAGCACACCCACCAGGACCGGCGAACCACGTGAGCTCCTCTTTCTCCACCAGGCGCCTGTCGTACCCCCAGGGTCGACAGGGGACCCGTGGCGCTTACCGGCTGGTGCGTACCCCGCCGGTACGGGTGGCTCCCCCTCTGCTGGACGCAGCCCAGCGGGCGGTGGTTGACCACGAGACGGGCCCGCTGCTCGTTCTCGCAGGTCCGGGGACCGGCAAGACGACCACGCTCGTCGAGTCCGTGGCGGCCCGGATCGCCCGCGGCGCGGACCCCGAGCGCATCCTGGTACTGACGTTCAGCCGCAAGGCCGCCGTGGAACTGCGTGACCGCATGGCGCTGCGCATAGGAGCGGCCCGCGCGCCCCAGGCGACGACCTTCCACTCCTTCTGCTACGCCCTGGTCCGGGCCCACCAGGACACCGACCTGTTCGTGGAACCGATGCGGCTGCTCTCCGGTCCCGAACAGGACGTGGCGGTACGGGAACTGCTCGCGGGCCAGCCCGGCCTGGAGCGGCTCGGCCTCGCCCATGTGCGCTGGCCGGACGAACTGCGCGCGTGCCTGACGACGCGCGGCTTCGCCGACGAGGTCCGCGCGGTCCTCGCCCGCAGTCGTGAGCTGGGCCTCGGCCCCGACGCCCTCCAGACCTTCGCCAGGCGCATCGGCCGGCCCGACTGGCTGGCCGCCTCCGCCTTCCTCGCCGAGTACCTCGACGTGCTCGACATGCAGGGCGTGCTCGACTACGCGGAACTGGTGCACCGCGCGGTGCTGCTCGCCCGGCGACCGGGCGTGGCGGAGCGGCTCGCCGAGCGGTACGACGCGGTCTTCGTCGACGAGTACCAGGACACCGACCCGGCACAGCTGCGGCTCCTGGACGCGCTCGCGGGCGGCGGCCGCACCCTGGTGGCCTTCGGCGACCCCGACCAGTCGATCTACGCGTTCCGGGGCGCCGACGTGAACGGCATCCTGGAGTTCCCGGACGTCTTCCCGCGCGTGGACGGCACACCGGCGCCGGTCGAGGTCCTGAGGACGTCCCGCAGGTCGGGCGCGGACCTGCTGGCGGCCACCCGGCGGCTGACCCGGCGCATGCCCCTGACCCGCCTCCCGGCGGAGAAGGTACGCGCCCACCGTGAGCTGGCCCCCGTACGGGACGGCGGCCAGGTGGAGGTCTACACGTACCCGACCGCCGGTACGGAGCTGGACAACATCGCGGACATCCTGCGCCGGGCCCACCTGGAGGACGGCGTTCCGTGGAAGGACATGGCCGTCCTGGTGCGCGCCGGCTCCCGCACCATCCCGACGATCCGCCGCACGCTCACCGCGGCCGGGGTGCCCCTCGACATCGACGGCGACGACCTGCCCCTGCGGCACGAACCGGCGGTGACGCCCCTGCTGACGGCGCTCAAGGCAGTGGCCGTGGCGGAACTGGGGGAGACCCCTTCCCCCGAGATCCCTCCCGCGACCCTTTCCGCCGGGATCCCTGCCGAGACCACTCCCGCCGAGACGGTTTACTCCGGAGAGGCGACTTCGGAAGGGTCCCTCTCCGGGGAGCCCGCTTCGGTCGAGGCGACTTCGGAGGGACCCGATTCGCAGGAGGGAGCCGACTCGCAGGACGGGTCCGGCCAGGAGGCGGGAGCCGGCGAGGAGGAGCGGTCCGGCCAGGAGGAGCAGGCCGTCCCGGAGAGGCCGTGGCTCGACGTCGAGACCGCGCTCACCCTCCTCGCGTCACCCCTGGCCGGTATGGACGCCGCCGACCTGCGCCGGCTGGGCCGTGCCCTGCGCGAGGAGGAGCGCGCCGCGGGCAACCACGTGCCGCCGCCCTCCGACGAGTTGCTGGCGCGGGCCCTGGCCGAGCCGGAGCGGCTGGTCGCCCACGACCCGTCGTACGCGCGCGGGGCCCAGCGCCTGGGCGCCCTCCTGCGCAAGGCACGCGAGCGCCTGGCGGGGGGCGGCACGGCCGAGGAGGCGCTCTGGGAGCTGTGGGACGGCACACCCTGGCCCCAGCGCCTGGAGCGGGCCGCCCGGCGCGGCGGCGCGGCCGGCCGCAACGCGGACCGCGACCTCGACGCCGTGTGCGCGCTGTTCGCCACCGCGGCCCGCGCCGAGGAACGCACCGGCGGCCGGGGCGCCCTCAACTTCCTGGAGGAGGTCGACGCCCAGGACATCGCCGCCGACACGCTCACCCGAAGGGCCGTGCGCCCCGACGCCGTACGTCTGATGACCGCGCACCGCTCCAAGGGCCTGGAGTGGCGCCTGGTCGTCGTCGCGGGCGTCCAGGAGGGTCTGTGGCCCGACCTGCGCCGTCGCGGTTCCCTTCTGGAGGCCGACCGCATCGGACGTGACGGTCTCGCCGAGCCGCTCACCCCCGGAGCGCTCCTCTCCGAAGAGCGCCGTCTGTTCTACGTGGCCGCCACACGCGCGCGGGAACGGCTCGTCGTCACCGCCGTGAAGGCGCCCGCGGACGACGGCGACCAGCCTTCCCGTTTCCTCACCGAACTCGGCACGGAGCCCAAGGACATAACGGGCCGCCCCCGCCGCCCCCTGTCCGTCGCCGCGCTCGTCGCGGAACTGCGGGCCACCACGGTCGACCCCCGCGTCTCGGCCACCCTCAGGGAGGCGGCCGCCCGTCGCCTGGGCAGACTCGCCGCGCTCGGCGACGAGGACGGCCGCCCCCTGGTGCCGTCCGCGCACCCCTACCGCTGGTGGGGCATGTACGAACCCACCGAGAGCAAGGTGCCGCTGCGCGACCGCGACCACCCCGTCGTGCTCTCCGGCAGCGCCCTCGACCAGCTCGCCAACACCTGCGCCCTGCAGTGGTTCCTGGGCCGCGAGGTGAAGGCCGACGCCCCCGCGACCGCCGCCCAGGGCTTCGGCAACGTGGTGCACGTCCTGGCGGACGAGGTCGCCTCCGGCCGCACGCCCGCCGACCTGGCCGTCCTCATGGAACGCCTCGACTCCGTGTGGGAGGCGCTCGCCTTCGACGCGCCCTGGAAGTCGGCCCAGGAGAAGGAGCACGCGCGCGTGGCGCTCGAACGCTTCCTGAAGTGGCACGTCATGGACCGCGGCGAACGCACTCCCGTGGCCAGCGAGCACGACTTCGACGTCACCCTCGAAGCGGGCTCCTACGAAGTCCGTATCCGCGGCTCCATGGACCGCGTCGAGCGGGACGCCGAGGGCCGCGCCTACGTGGTCGACTTCAAGACCGGCAAGCAGGCACCGAGCGCAGCCGACGTGGCCCACCACCCGCAGCTCGCCGTCTACCAGCTCGCGGTCAACGAGGGCGCCGTGGACGAGGCCTTCGACGGCGCACGCCCCGAGCCCGGCGGCGCCGAACTCGTCCAGCTCCGCCAGGGAGCCCCGAAGAAGGACGGCGGCGAGACCCTGCCCAAGGTGCAGGCCCAGGAGCCGCTGGAGGGGGAGTGGGTCGGCGACCTCCTCGCCACCGCCGCGGGCAAGGTCCTCGACGAACGGTTCACGCCGACGACCGGCCAGCACTGCACACACTGCGCGTTCCGGGCCTCGTGCAGCGCCCGCCCCGAGGGACGGCACGTCGTCGAGTGATGGGGCCCGGCCCCGGGCAGCCGTCCGCAGGCCCCGCCGGATACACGGCGATACTGGACAAATGGTGTCCGCCGCGTATGAAGTGATGCGAAGTCATGCGAAGTGACATACGGCACCACGTGTGCTGACCTGCGCATCCTTCGACCCTGCCGCCGAATCGGCACCGACTGTCAGTGGGCGCGACTAGCCTCTCTGACGTGCCAGCCCGTATCTCCGATCCCGAGCAGCTCAAGGAGCTCCTCGGTATCCCGTTCACCCCGGAGCAGACGGCCTGCATCACCGCCCCGCCCGCCCCGCAGGTGATCGTGGCCGGAGCCGGCTCCGGCAAGACCACGGTGATGGCCGCGCGTGTGGTGTGGCTGGTCGGCACCGGACAGGTGGCCCCCGAGCAGGTCCTCGGCCTGACGTTCACCAACAAGGCGGCGGGCGAGCTCGCCGAGCGCGTACGGAAGGCGCTGATCAAGGCCGGGGTCACCGACCCGGACGTGATCGACCCGGACAACCCGCCGGGTGAACCGGTGATCTCCACCTACCACGCCTTCGCCGGCCGTCTCTTGACCGATCACGGGCTGCGCATCGGACTCGAACCCACCGCGCGCCTCCTCGCCGACGCCACGCGCTACCAGCTCGCGGCCCGCGTCCTGCGCGAGGCACCGGGCCCTTATCCCGCGCTGACCCGCTCCTTCCCCGACCTGGTCAGCGATCTCCTCACCCTCGACTCCGAGCTCGCCGAACACCTCGTACGCCCCGAGGAACTGCGCGCCTACGACGCCCGGTTGCTGCACGACCTGGAGGGCGCCAAACTCACCAACGCCGACCTGCGCAAGGTCCCGGAGACGGCCGCCGCCCGGCGTGAACTGACCGAGCTGGTGGACCGCTACAGGAAGGCCAAGCGCGAGCGCGACCTCCTCGACTTCGGCGACCAGATCGCCCTCTCGGCGACCCTCGCCCGCACCCGCGCCGAGGTCGGCGGCATCCTGCGGGACGAGTTCCGGGTGGTCCTCCTCGACGAGTACCAGGACACGTCCGTGGCCCAGCGCATCCTCCTGGCCGGTCTGTTCGGCGGCGGCACGGGTCACCCGGTGACCGCCGTGGGAGACCCCTGCCAGGCCATCTACGGCTGGCGCGGCGCCTCCGTGGCCAACCTCGACGACTTCCCCGAGCACTTCGCGCACGCCGACGGCCGCCCGGCGACCCGCCAGTCGCTCAGCGAGAACCGTCGCAGCGGCGGCCGCCTCCTCGACCTCGCCAACGGCCTCGCGGAACCCCTGCGCGCCATGCACGCGGGCGTGGAGGCGCTTCGCCCCGCCCCCGGCGCCGAGCGTGACGGCATGGTGCGCTGCGCCCTGCTGCGTACGCACGCCGAGGAGATGGACTGGCTCGCCGACTCCGTCGCCCATCTCGTACGCACCGGCAAGGCCCCCGGCGAGATCGCCGTCCTGTGCCGCACCGCGACCGACTTCGCCCAGATCCAGGGCGCGCTCGTCGCCCGGGACGTCCCGGTGGAGGTCGTCGGGCTCTCCGGGCTGCTGCACCTGCCCGAGGTGGCCGACCTGGTGGCCGTCTGCGAGGTCCTCCAGGACCCCGGCGCCAACGCCTCACTGGTCCGTCTGCTGACCGGACCGCGCTGGCGTATCGGCCCCCGCGACCTCGCCCTCCTGGGCCGCCGGGCCCGCCTGCTCGTGTCCCACACGCGCGTCGGCGCCGACGACGACCCCGACCTGCGGCTCGCCGCAGCCGTCGAAGGCGTCGACCCGGCCGAGGTGATCTCCCTCGCTGACGCGCTGGACACCTTCCTGGAGACACCCCTCGGCGGTGAGGGGGACGACGACGGGCTGCCGTTCTCGGCCGACGCCCGCGTACGGTTCGCGCGGCTCGCCACCGAACTGCGCGATCTGCGCCGCTCGCTCTCCGACCCGCTCATGGACGTCCTGCACCGGGTCCTCGCCACCACGGGTCTTGAGGTGGAGCTCTCCGCGTCCCCGCACGCCCTGGCCGCCCGCCGCCGCGAGACCCTGTCCAACTTCCTGGACGTCGCCGCCTCCTTCGCCGCGAACGAGGGCGAGGCGAGCCTGCTGGCCTTCCTCGGCTTCCTGCGCACCGCGGCCCAGTACGAGAAGGGCCTCGACAACGCGCTGCCCGGCGGGGAGAACACCGTCAAGGTGCTCACCGCGCACAAGTCCAAGGGCCTGGAATGGGACGTCGTCGTGGTCCCGGGACTCGTCACCGGCACGTTCCCCAGCGGGCAGGGCCGGGAGAAATGGACCGCCCAGGGCAAGGTCCTGCCGCACGAACTGCGCGGCGACGCCGACACACTGCCCGACATCGACGCCTGGGACTCCCGCAGCATGAAGGCCTTCCACGAGGCCATGAAGGAGCACCAGCACACCGAGGAACTGCGCCTCGGCTACGTCACCTTCACCCGCCCCCGCTCCCTGCTGCTCGGCTCAGGCCACTGGTGGGGCCCCTCCCAGAAGAAGCCCCGCGGCCCCTCCGACTTCCTGCACGCCCTGTACGAGCACTGCGCGGCCGGGCACGGCGAGATCGAGGCATGGGAGGACGAACCGGAGGAGGACGAGGAGAACCCCGCGCTGCTGGCGGCCGGCGGCGACCACGCCTGGCCGCTCCCGCTGGACGACCTGGCGACGGCCCGCCGGCGCGAGGCCGCACGGACGGTGCTGGCCCACCTGGAGTCCGGCCACTCCCACGAGACGGCCCACCCCTCGGCGCCCGACGACCCGGGCCCCTACGAGGACCCGGGTTCCTACGACGATCCGGGCCCCTACGACGATCCGGACTGGCCGCCGCCGGAGGAGGACGAGCCTCCTTACGAAGAGGCCGATTTCGCGGACGCAGACTTGGACGGCTGGGACTCGTGGACACCGAACCGTCCGGCGACTCCCCATCACCCGGCGACGTCCGACCGTCCGCCGGCCCCCGACCGTCCCACGGCCCCCGACCGTCCGACGGTCCCGCACCCCAGTCCCGCCCCGGACGCCCGTCCGCACCCCGACGAGAGCACGCGCCTCACCCCCGAGGAAGCCCGCACCATCGCCTCCTGGGACCGCGACCTGGATGCCCTCACCGGGGAACTCCTGCGTGCCCGCGAGAGCGTCACGGACGTCCCCCTGCCGGCCTCCCTGACCGCCTCCCAGCTGCTGCGTCTGGCCGCGGACCCGGAAGGGTTCGCCCAGGAACTGGCCCGCCCCATGCCGCGCCCGCCCCAGCCCGCCGCCCGCCGGGGCACCCGCTTCCACGCCTGGGTCGAAGCCCGCTTCGAAGAGCTGCGGCTCCCGATGCTGGAGCCGGAGGACCTGCCCGGCAGCGAGGCCGAGATCGCCGACGAACGCGACCTGGAAGCCCTCAAGAACGCCTTCGAACGCACCCCCTACGCGCACCGCACGCCCTACCGGGTCGAGGCCCCCTTCCAGCTCGCCATCGCCGGCCGCGTCGTACGGGGCCGGATCGACGCGGTCTACAAAGAAGAGGGCGACGAGCACGGAGACGGGCGAGCGACGCCGACGTACGAGATCGTCGACTGGAAGACCAGCCGCACCCGCACCGCCGATCCGCTCCAGCTCGCCGTCTACCGGCTGGCCTGGGCCGAGCAGCACGGCATCCCCCTGGAATCCGTACGAGCTGCCTTCCTGTACGTGCGCAGCGGCGAGATCGTGCGCCCCGAGAACCTGCCGGACCGGGCCGCGCTGGAGCGCCTCCTCCTGGAAGAACCACCCGAAGGGGTTCCCGACGAACCGCCGGACCAGCACGCACGCGTGGACGGATAGGCTCGTGACCATGAGCAAGACTCCGGACAGCGCCGTCCGCGCGTACACCGAGCAGCACCGCGCAGCCTTCCTCGACGACCTCGCCGAATGGCTGCGCATCCCGTCCGTCTCGGCCCAGCCCGAGCACGCCGCGGACGTACGGCGCAGCGCCGACTGGCTCGCCGCGAAACTGCGGGAGACGGGCTTCCCGACCTGCGAGGTCTGGGCGACCCCCGGCGCACCCGCTGTCTTCGCCGAATGGCCCTCCGACGACCCGCAGGCACCCACGGTGCTCGTCTACGGCCACCACGACGTACAGCCCGCCGCCCGCGAGGACGGCTGGGACACCGACCCCTTCGAGCCCGTCATTCGCGGTAACCGCCTCTACGCGCGCGGGGCCGCCGACGACAAGGGGCAGGTGTTCTTCCACACACTCGGCGTCCGAGCCCACCTCGCCGCCACGGGCCGCACCACTCCCGCGGTCCACCTCAAGCTGCTGATCGAGGGCGAGGAGGAGTCCGGCTCCCCGCACTTCCGCGACCTCGTCGAAGCCCGCAAGGACCGGCTGAGCGCCGACGCCGTGATCGTCTCCGACACCGGTATGTGGTCCGAGGACACCCCCACGGTCTGCACCGGCATGCGCGGCCTCGCCGAGTGCGAGATCCAACTGTACGGGCCCGACCAGGACATCCACTCCGGCTCCTTCGGCGGCGCCGTGCCCAATCCGGCCACCGCCGTCGCCCGCCTCGTGGCCGCCCTGCACGACGAGCACGCGCGCGTGGCGATCCCCGGCTTCTACGAAGGCATCACCGAACTCACCGACCGTGAGCGGGAACTCTTCGCCGAGCTGCCCTTCGACGAGGAGCGCTGGCTGCGCACCGCCCGGTCCGCGGCCACCCACGGAGAGAGCGGCCACACCACCCTGGAGCGTGTCTGGGCCCGCCCGACCGCCGAGGTCAACGGCATCGGCGGCGGCTACCAGGGCCCCGGCAACAAGACGATCGTCCCGTCCTCGGCGATGGTCAAACTCTCCTTCCGGCTCGTCGCCGGACAGGACCCCGACCACATCGAGAAGGCCGTGCGCACCTGGGCCGCCGAGCAGCTGCCCGCCGGAATCCGCCACGAGATCACCTTCGGCGCCGCCACGCGCCCGTGCCTGACACCGCTCGACCACCCCGCCCTGCAGTCCGTCGTACGCGCCATGGGCCGGGTCTTCGAGAAGGAGATCCGCTTCACCCGCGAAGGCGGCTCAGGGCCCGCCGCGGACCTCCAGGACGTCCTCGCCGCCCCGGTGCTGTTCCTCGGCATCTCGGTCCCGTCCGACGGCTGGCACGCCCCGAACGAGAAGGTCGAACTGGACCTCCTCCTCAAAGGCGTCGAGACCTCCGCCCACCTGTGGGGCGATCTGGCCCAGAACTGGCGAGATGCACATTGAAGAAGCGCCGCCGCACACGTCCTGCCGTACATCCGGACATCCGGCTGAACAGCCTGCCGAACCAACCGTTTCACCGGGGGAGTTGGAAGCACCCGTGACCACCTGGACCGACCACACCGCCGACCGTCCCATCTCGCTCACCGCGCCGAGCGGCATCGACCGGGCCGCCCACCACCGGCTCGACGAGGCCTGGCTCGCCGCGGCGTGGAGCCACCCCACCACCCGCGCCTTCGTGGTCTCCGGCGGTCAGGTCCTCATCGACGAGGCGCCCGACGGCACCACCGAACTCGTCATGACGCCGTCCTTCGAAGCGCCGCTCACCGAGGCGCACCGCTACTTCCTCGGTACCGACGACGACGGCGTGAGCTACTTCGCCCTCCAGAAGGACACCCTGCCCGGCCGCATGGACCAGTCCGCGCGGGCGGCGGGTCTGCGCGAGGCCGGTCTGCTCCTGTCGCCCCGCGACGCGGGCCTCATGGTGCACGCGGTCGCCCTGGAGAACTGGCAGCGCCTGCACCGCTTCTGCTCGCGCTGCGGTGAGCGCACGGTGATCGCCGCGGCCGGTCACATCCGCCGCTGCCCCGCCTGCGGCGCCGAGCACTACCCCCGTACCGACCCGGCCGTGATCATGGCCGTGACGGACAACGAGGACCGCATCCTGCTCGGCCGGCAGGTGCACTGGCCCGAGGGCCGCTTCTCCACCCTCGCGGGCTTCGTCGAGCCCGGCGAGTCCATCGAGCAGTCGGTGCGCCGCGAGGTGTTCGAGGAGGCCGGCATCACCGTCGGCGAGGTCGAGTACATCGCCAGCCAGCCCTGGCCGTTCCCCTCCAGCCTCATGCTGGGCTTCATGGCCCGCGCGACCTCGGCGGAGATCAACGTCGACGGCGAGGAGATCGAGGAAGCGCGCTGGTTCTCCCGTGAAGACCTGCGGGCCGCCTTCGAGTCCGGGGAGGTCCTGCCTCCGTACGGCATCTCGATTGCGGCCCGTCTGATCGAGCTCTGGTACGGCAAGCCCCTGCCGACGCGCGGAACGGCCACCTGAGGCGACCGCCGCCCGGGACCGGCGACAGGTCCTAGGCGCCGATCTTCTGCTTCACCTGAGCCAGCGAAGGGTTCGTCAGCGTCGAACCGTCCGGGAAGAGGACGGTGGGAACTGTCTGGTTTCCGCCGTTCGCCTTCTCCACGAACGCCGCGGACGCCGGGTCGTGCTCGATGTTGATCTCGTCGTACGTGATGCCCTCACGGTCCATCTGGCTCTTCAGCCGGCGGCAGTAGCCGCACCACGTGGTGCTGTACATCGTCACAGTGCCCGGCATGTCTCTCGTGCTCCTTCGCTGCAGGGAGGTGCGTGTTCGCAGTGAGGGGAACGTACGCGACCGGGCTGCCATTCCCGTGCGCGGTCCGGCACCGCCTGCCGTATTAGTACGACTGCAAGCGGCTCCCTGTGGACAACCGGCGCATCCGTCCCGGCCGACCTGGCAGCATGGCGGGGTGACAGCAGCATCGCATTCCACCCTTTTCCCGCAGGGCACCCACGGCTCTCAGTACTCGGCACCGCCGAGCGGGGCCGACGCGGTGCTCGAAGGGCTCGACCCCGAGCAGCGCGAGGTCGCCACGGCCCTGCACGGCCCGGTCTGCGTGCTCGCGGGGGCCGGCACGGGCAAGACCCGTGCCATCACCCACCGCATCGCCTACGGAGTGCGGGCAGGGATCCTCCAGCCCTCCAGCGTGCTCGCCGTCACCTTCACCGCACGGGCCGCGGGCGAGATGCGCGGCCGTCTGCGCCAGCTCGGCGCCTCCGGGGTCCAGGCCCGCACCTTCCACTCCGCCGCCCTGCGCCAGCTCCAGTACTTCTGGCCGAAAGCGGTCGGTGGCAGCCTGCCCCGCATCATCGACCGCAAGATCCAGCTCGTCGCCGACGCCGCGGCCGCCTCCCGGATCCGTCTCGACCGCGGCGAACTGCGTGACGTCACCGCCGAGATCGAATGGTCCAAGGTCACCCAGACCATCCCCGCCGACTACGCCGCGGCGGCCGTGAAGGCCGGACGCGAGGCCCCCCGCGACCGCGCCGAGATCGCCCAGCTCTATGCCGCGTACGAGGACGTCAAGCGCGGCCGAGGTGTCATCGACTTCGAGGACGTCCTGCTGCTGACCGTCGGCATCCTTCAGGACCAGCACCACATCGCGGAAGCGGTCCGCGCCCAGTACCAGCACTTCGTGGTCGACGAGTACCAGGACGTCAGCCCTCTTCAGCAACGTCTCCTGGAACTGTGGCTCGGCGAGCGCGACAGCCTCTGCGTCGTCGGCGACGCCAGCCAGACCATCTACTCGTTCACCGGCGCGACCCCCGACCACCTCCTCGACTTCCGCACCCGCCACCCCGGCGCCACCGTCGTCAAACTCGTCCGCGACTACCGCTCGACCCCCCAGGTGGTCCACCTCGCCAACGGCCTGCTCGCCCAGGCCCGCGGCCGTGCCGCCGACCACCGGCTGGAGCTGATCTCCCAGCGGGCCGCGGGCCCCGAGCCCGGCTACGCGGAGTACGCCGACGAGCCCGCCGAGGCCGAGGGAGCCGCCCGCCGCATCCGCGACCTCATGGCCTCGGGCACCCCCGCGAGCGAGATCGCGATCCTCTTCCGTACGAACTCGCAGTCCGAGATCTACGAGCAGGCCCTCGCCGATGTCGCCGTGCCCTACCAGCTGCGCGGAGCCGAGCGCTTCTTCGAACGCCCCGAGGTCAAGCGGGCCGTCCACGCCCTGCGCGGCGCGGCCCGCTTCGGAGGCAACGACTCACTCCTCGACGACGCCCCCGACCTGCCCTCGCAGGTACGAGCCGTCCTGTCCGGGGACGGCTGGACCGATCAGCCACCGGCGGGATCCGGCGCCGTCAGAGAGCGCTGGGAATCCCTCGCTGCCCTCGCCAACCTCGCCCAGGACTTCGCCGCCGCCAAGGCCGACGCCACCCTCGGCGACCTCGTGGCCGAACTCGAGGAGCGCGCCGGCGCGCAGCACGCCCCGACCGTCCAGGGCGTCACCCTCGCCTCCCTCCACTCCGCGAAGGGCCTGGAGTGGGACGTCGTCTTCCTGGTCGGTGTCGCCGAGGGCATGATGCCGATCTCCTACGCCAAGACCGACGAACAGATCGAGGAGGAGCGCCGCCTCCTCTACGTCGGTGTCACCCGCGCCAGACAGCACCTCAGCGTCTCCTGGTCGCAGTCCCGCTCACCCGGCGGCCGCCCCAACCGGCGGCCCAGCCGGTTCCTCGACGGCCTGCGACCCGGCTCCGTCACCACTGCCGGCCGCAGAGGCGCGACCGGCCCCGGCGGGCCCGGCGGCATCGAGCGCGGGGCCGCGGGCGGCGCCCTCGGCGACGCACCCCGGCGGACCACCCGTACCCCCGCCCGCTGCCGGGTCTGCGGTCGCACGCTCAACGACGCCGGCGAGATGAAGCTGATGCGCTGCGAGGACTGCCCCTCCGACATGGACGAAGGGCTCTACGAACGGCTGCGCGACTGGCGAGCGGTCCAGGCGCAGGGGAGCGGGCAGCCGGATTTCTGCGTCTTCACGGACAAGACGCTGATGGCCATCGCGGAAGCGGTGCCGTCCACTCCGGTTGAGCTGGCCCGCATCCCGGGCGTCCGCGCCCGCAAGCTCAACCGCTACGGAACCGACGTACTCGCCATCTGTGCAGGTCAGGAGCCTGATACCGGTGAAGACGAGGAATGATTCAAAATCGTCGAGAAAATAGTTTGCGCATGCCCCAGCAATCCCCATAAGTTCTAGAGCACGGAAACGGCGGCCTTCTCGAAGGCCCAGGTTTCGTGCTGTACTTAACAACCGACGGACCGGCTCGCCCGGTCCCAGAGACGCCGAGAGGAGGCGATTCCAGTGATCAGCATCACCACCAGCTCCGCCAGCACCGCCAAAATGACCGATCGCTCGGTCGTCTCCACCTGCCTGCTCGGCTTCTCGAACCTGGGCACCGGTCTGTCCGGCATCGCTGCCATTCGGCCGGCGTCCCCCGTGTCTCTCGCGACACTCCCTGTCCGCGAGCGCAATGAGCGACCGATGAAGGCACTGGAAGCAGTAGAGGCACAGGCGAAGGCCTATGCCTTTGAGGCGGCCGGTGCCGGAGCCAACAAGCAGACGCATCACACGATGTGGGCCTTCCGTGGGCCTGACCCCTGGAGTGATCCAGCCTGATCGACGATCAGGCCGGCGCCTTCAGGGCCGCGGAACCCCACCCGGGATCCGCGGCCCTTCTGTTTGTCCCCGACCGGGGACGGCGGAGCGAAGGGGCCTCGGGACAAGAGAAAACCCCGGTACCAGCCGCCAACCGGCCAACCCGGCCGGCACGACCAGACGAGGAAAACCAGCCGTGCAACTCGAAGCGCACGCCCCGTCCGTACCGCCTTCCGAAACGATCACCCCGCCCGGCTCCACGGAGGACTCCACCTTGACCCCGCTCACTGCGCTGACCGCGCTCGACGACGCCATCGAGAACCTCGGCGTGCCCGTCCCCTGCCGTTCGTACGACCCGGAGGTCTTCTTCGCCGAGTCGCCGGCCGATGTCGAGTACGCCAAGTCCCTCTGCCGCACCTGCCCGCTGATCGAGGCCTGCCTCGCCGGCGCCAAGGAGCGGCGTGAGCCCTGGGGCGTCTGGGGCGGCGAGCTCTTCGTCCAGGGTGTCGTTGTCGCCCGGAAGCGGCCGCGTGGCCGTCCGCGCAAGAACCCGGTTGCGGCATGAACATCACCGGAACGATCGATCGCCCCCTGACGCACGACCCCAAGAAACAGGCCCCGATGAAGCCGTCCACCGGCGAGCCCACCGGCTCCGCGATCCCAGACTTCACCGCCACCGGCGCGAACGACTCGCGTCAGAACAGGACCCGAGAGATGCAACTCATCCCAGAAGCCCTCGCGCGTGCGCATATGCACGAGCGAATCCAGGAGGCGGAGAGGGAACGCCGGGCCATGCGCCTGGTGGTCGCCCGCCGTATGCAGCGCCGGGCCGAGCGCGCGTCGCTGCGTGCCCGCCGCGCCCTGGCCATGGCGGTCATGCAGTAAGGCCCACTGGCCGAGGCAACACGAACAACCGCTGATCGCGGGGGTCGGTCCGAACGGACCGGCCCCCGCGGTGCGTCGTGCCACCCGCCGCGTCGCGTCGCCCCCGCGAACGCGCGGGAAGACCTCACGCCCCGGCGGCCGAGTCCTCCTCCTCGCCCAGCTCCAGCTCCGGTTCCGGCTCCGCGTCCGGCAGGAAGCCGGGAAGCCATTCCTCGAGCTCCTGCCGCAGCCGGACCGTCGCTCCCAGCTGGCACAGCACACCGATGGTGCTCAGAGTCACCCGGTGGATCAGCAGATACGCCGGGGGCAGATTGAGCTGCTTGCCCAACTGGTGTGCGGGGGAGCGGGGGTCGGCGACCCGGGCCGCCTGGCTCCGCATCCAGCCCCGGCTGAAGGTGAACTCGTCGACCTGGGCCGGCTCGATGATGGGGAGCAGGTAGTCGAGGACGGCGTCCGGGTCCAGTTCTATGGATTCCTTGACGAAGCCCTCCTCGCGGAGGAGGTCGTAGACGGCCTCCGCCTCGCCGTCGAGGGTCATGCGCAAAGACGCGCCGATCGTCGACGGCAGTCCGTCCGGGAGGCGGTCCACCGTGCCGAAGTCCAGGACCCCCAGCCGCCAGCCGCTCCTGTCGGCGGAGCCGTCGGAACCGTCGGCCGGCACGAGACGGAAGTTCCCCGGGTGCGGGTCGGCGTGCAGCAGGCCGGTGCGGGAGGGGCCCGAGAAGAGGAAGCGCGCGAGGAGCTGACCGGCTCGGTCCCGCTCCTCCGGTGTGCCGTCGGTTATCACCTCGGACAGCGGTGTCCCGTCGATCCACTCCGTCACCAGCACCTGCTCGCGCTGATGGACCACCGCCGGCACCAGCACATCCGGGTCGTCCGCGAACTCCTCCGCGTGTGCCTGCTGTGCCTGTGCCTCCAGGCCGTAGTCGAGCTCCTCGGACACCCGGTCGCGCAGTTCCGCGATGAGCGGCTTGATGTCCATGCCCGGAATCAGCGGTCCCAGCAGCCGGGCGAAACGGCTGAGCTGGTTCAGATCGGACAGCAGGGCCTCGCCCGCCCCGGGGTACTGGACCTTGACCGCGACCTGCCGGCCGTCGTGCCAGACCGCCCGGTGCACCTGCCCGATCGAGGCGGCCGCGGCGGGCTTGTCCTCGAACTCCAGGAACAGATCCTGCCAGTCCTCGCCGAGCCGCTCGGCCAGCACGGTGTGCACCGTGCGCGTCGGCATCGGCGGGGCCGCTTCCTGGAGCTTCGTGAGCGCCGCGCGATAAGGGCCCGCGATGTCCTCGGGGAGAGCCGATTCGAAGACGGACATGGCCTGCCCGAACTTCATGGCGCCGCCCTTGAGCTCGCCGAGCACCTTGAACAACTGCTCGGCCGTGCGCTGCTGCAGCTCGCGGCCCACGAGTTCCGCGGACTTGCCGCCGATCCGTTTGCCGAGTCCCCAGGTGGCCCGCCCGGCGAAGCCGAGCGGTAGCGCGGCGAGCTTGGCGGTCCGGGTGACCGCCTTCCGGGGAAGATCAGACATGCGCCCTCCAAGTACCGGACAGCCGTGCCGCGTGCGGCTGTTGCCCGACCATTGTCTCGTGCGGCCCTTCGTCTTCCGAGGTCTGCTCCCCCTTACCTTTCTCCCCGGGCCCGCAGGGGCATGCGGGATGCTGCCACACCGGGCGGGCGTGCCAGTCGAAACCGGGTACCGAGACCTCCCAGCGGGTTCCCGCACTCGACGGTAGCCCCCCGTCCAGGAAGGCCAGCGCGTGCCCCGCGGCCAGCCCCGCGACCGCGGCCGCCAGGGTCAGATCGCACGCCGGGACCTGGCGGGGCCGCCCGGAGCGCCACTGGGCGAGAAGGCGGGGCCAGGCCGGGTCCCGGTCGGTGCGGCCGAGGTCCAGACAGCCCGCGCAGGCGGTGTCCCCGGGCAGGACCAGCGGGCCGACGACGCCCGTCCCCTCCACGACCCCGGCGAACAGATGAGGCGTACCGGAGTCGATCAATGGCTCGAAGGCCGCCGGGTCGGGCGCGTGGACGGCGAGGCCGTCGCGGGGCGCGACGATCACCAGGGAGAGGCCCGGGTCGTCCTGCCCGGCAGCGGACCGGGCGCCTCCTCGACGGGGCGGCCGGCCGGGTGCCGCCCTGCGTACCGCGCGCCGTGCGGCCTCGTCCCTGCGTTCGCCGACGGACTCCACGGGCAACCCGCCCGGCGCCACGTCCCAGGGCTCGACGCAGCCGCCGTCCTGTACATCGACCCGGCCCACCCCCGCGCCCGCCAGCGCCGAGGCCAGGACGGCCCCGACTCTGCCCGCGCCCCGTACCTGGACGCGCAGTGTGTGGCGGGCCGCCAGCCGGCGCATGGCCTCGCCGGGCTCGGGGGCGACGAGGGAGAGCGAGGCGGCGTCGGGCCGGAGCCGGTCAAGGACGGCCGGTTTTCCGCGCAGGGCGTCGGCGGCCGGACCGCCACCCGTCGCGTCGTCCAGCAGTCCGGCCCGGGACAGCCGCTCCACCAGACCGTCCACATGGCCGTCGGGCAGGCCCATCCGACGCCCCTCGTCACGCAGCAGAGGCAGCCCGCGTGTTCCGTCGAACAAGGTCAGCAGGGAGCCCGTCGCCGTGTCCAGCGGGCCCAGCACCATCGCGTGCGCGGGCGCCACCCCGAACTGCACGGTGTTCAGATCCCGCCAGCCGCGCCGCAGCGCGGGCTTCACCATCGGATGCATGCAGCGACCCCCCCCGTACGTCCCCGTTGTCGTCCCGGTGCGCCGGCGGAGTTCGTCCTGCTCCGCCGGTCGAATGCCAGGATGCCCGCATTGCCCGGCCCGTGCCGAAAGTTGTCCACAGGCGGTGGATGTTCGTCACACAAATCAAGCGCGTGGGGTGCGGTTCGGCATCGATGCGTACCGGAGACGGGACTTCCACCATGCGTAACCGGTAACGTCGGGGCGTGCCCGCCGACCCACTGCACCGTGCCGGAAACCCACAGCGCAGCACGACGAGCCAGCCGCCAAGCGGCTCGGGGGCGAGCGCGATCGAGGTCCGCAGGAGCGCGCGCCGGCGCAGAACGGTCTCCGCGTACCGTGAGGGCGATCGCACCGTCGTGCTCATTCCCGCCCGGATGTCCGAGGCGGAGGAGCAGCGCTGGGTCACCTTCATGCTCGACAAGCTGGCCGCCCAGGAGAACAAGCGGGTGCTCGGCGACACGGAGCTGTCCGAGCGTGCCGCGCGCCTCTCGGAGCTCTACTTCGACGGCCGGGCCCGGCCCACCTCGGTGCGCTGGGTCACCAACCAGAACACGCGCTGGGGCTCGTGCACCCCTGCCGAGGGCAGTATCCGACTCTCGCACCGCCTGCAGGGCATGCCCGAGTACGTCGTCGACTACGTCCTCGTCCACGAGCTCGCGCATCTGCTCGTACCGGGCCACGGAGCCGATTTCTGGCGGCTCCTAGAGGCCTACCCGCGCACCGAGCGGGCCCGTGGCTACCTCGAAGGAGTGGTCGCCGCCGACCGGCTGCCCCACCTGCCGGCGGCACGCGGCGAGTGAGGCACGTCCGGCGGACCGGAGCCGAACCCCTGCCCGGACCACCGGAAGCAGGTTTGTGTACCGGGTCTGTACCGGCTTCCGCCACGGCCGGAATTTGCCGTTAGCCTGACGCGACGCACTTGTATTCGGGATGGGGGACGGTCGTTACGCATGGCCAGGGAATTCCAACGCGGCCACAAGGCCAGGATCAGTGACCTCACCGCGGGCACCGATCTGTACGTGGGTGTGCAGATCACCGGCCCGGGGCTGACCTTCGACATCAGCTGCTTCGGTCTGGACGCCGAGGAACGGCTTTCGGACGACCGGTACTTCATCTTCTTCAACCAGCCGAAGTCCCCCGAGGAGTCCCTTCAGCTCCTCGGCGCGCAGGCGGGCGACACGGAGTCCTTCCGCGTCACCCTCGACAAGATCCCTCCGCAGATCCAGAGACTGTCGTTCACGGCGACCATCGACGGTGTGGGACAGATGTCCCAGGTCGCGCCCGGGTACATCCGCATCGTGGCGGGCGGTGAGGAGGTGGCCCGGTACTCGTTCACCGGCGCCGAGTTCACCACCGAGCGTGCCGTGATGCTGGGTGACTTCTACCTGAAGGACGTCTGGCGGTTCGCCGCGGTCGGTCAGGGTTTCGACGGCGGACTCGATGCGCTGCTGAAGAACTTCGGCGGCGAGGTCGCCGAGGAGGAGCCGGCCGCCGCGCCCGCGCCGCAGGCCGGCGCCCCGTCGTTCGCGCCGCCGGCCC
>NZ_BMVY01000001.1 GCF_014650955.1 Streptomyces tauricus | reverse complement strand
GGTCGTCGGGCGGGGCGGGCGGCGGTCGGCGGGTGCGGCCCTGCCGGGCGGCCGGTGCGCACCCGGGCCCGCCCGTCAGGCGTGTCCGTGGCGGAGCCACGTGTACTCGACCGGCTGCCCCGTGTTCCACGCCGCGGTCGACGCCGCGTCGACCGGTTCGAAGCCCGCTCCGCGGTAGCAGCGCAGAGCCGCGGTGTTCTCCGGGTGGACCCGCATGCAGACTTCCGCGAGCCCGGTCAGCCGTGCCTCCGCGAGCAGGCCCCGGACCAGGAGACGGCCCAGGCCCCGCCCACGGACCCCGGGTGCCACGATGATCCGCGCCAGTTCGACCTCGTCCTCCTCGGTATCGGGCCACAACTCCCCGTACGCCAGTGGTCGTTCGTCCTCGACAAGGGCGTAAGCCGTCACGTCGGGCTCTCGCTGCCACGCCGAGACCGTCCCCTCCCGCACCGGGAACTCCCGCAGCCCGCACCACATCACCGCCTCCTCCGCCGTGACCGGCCAACCAGCCACCACAGCGGCGCAGTTGCTGTCGAACGGGAGGAAGCGCATCGTGGATCTCCGTCCTCGCGGGGAGTGGGCCGGTGTCAGTGCCAGGGCCCGCCGTCGTCGACCAGTACGGCGGCCCCGTCGAAGCGGCCCGCCTTGAGGTCCTTGAGCGCTTCCGGCGCATGCGACATCGGATACGGATGAACCGTGGCCCGAACCCGGTGTTGCTCCGCGAGCGCCAGGAACTCCCGCGCGTCCGCCCGGGTGTTGGACGTGACGCTGCGGATCTCCTTCTCGTAGAACAGCTCACGCTCGTAGTGGAGCGGCGGCACGTCACTGAGGTGGATCCCCGCGATCGAGAGGATGCCGCCACGGTCCAGTGCGCGCAGCGCCACGGGCACCAGATCGCCGACGGGAGCGAAGAGGATCGCGCTGTCCAGCGGCTCCGGAGGCGCGTCGTACGCCCCCGCCGCCGACGCGGCGCCCAGGTCGAGGGCCAGCCGCCGCGCGGCCGGATCCCGGGTCAGCACATGGACGGTCGCACCCTGCGCGAGCGCCACCTGCGCACAGAGATGGGCGCTGCCCCCGAACCCGTACAGGCCGAGGCGTCCGCCGGGTGGCAGGGAGGCGCGGAGCAGCGCGCGGTGTCCGATGATCCCGGCGCACAGCAGCGGGGCCAGCGCGATGTCGTCGAGGCCGCCGGGCAGCGGGTGGGCGAAGGCGGCCGGCACGGTCGTGTACTGGGCATAGCCGCCGTCGGAGTCCCAGCCGGTGTAGCGGGAGCCCGGGCAGAGGTTCTCCGCCCCGCGCAGACAGTACGCGCAGGTGCCGTCGGTACGGCGCAGCCAGGCCACCCCGACCCGGTCGCCGACGCCGTGTCCGGTGACCTTCGCGCCCATCCCCGCCACCCGCCCGACGACCTCGTGACCCGGTGTCACCCGCACCCGGCGCACCGGCAGGTCGCCTTCGCTGACGTGCAGATCCGTACGGCACACCCCGCAGGCGCCGACACGGACGAGGAGTTCGTCGGGGCCCGGCACGGGGACCGGTTTCTCGACGAGCCGCAGCGGCCCGCTCTCGACCGGACCCGGCTCGGCCACTTCCCAGGCGTACATCGTCGTCATGCCCCCAGCCATCCCCCCAGCCATCTCCCCAGTCAGGTCCCCAGCCATCTCCCCATTCTGCGAGGAGAGGCCGCGAGGTGTCCCGGTGCGGGGAGCGCGGGGAGTTCGTGGGGGGCGCAGGCAACTCCGACGAACCCCTTTCACCTGCAGAACCAGCCGTCGGACGGCCGCGTCGTATTTCTGCGGGACAACGGAAAGGATCGTTGACGCGGCGGGAGCGCGGTGCCAACGTGCTCGCACCAGTCCTTCCGGCCGGTCGGGACACCGGGTGGCGTCGCGCGGACGCCACCTGTTGCACGGCGCGTCGAGCGAACGGAGGGCTTGTCGCCATGTCAACAGCCAGTGGAGACCCGACAACGGGGACGGCCGACTTCTCGGCGACGCCCCTGGCCGACACCTTCTTCCCCGAGGAGTGGGAGAGCGGTCAGGAGAGCGTCCGGGGTGAGTACGCCACCGAAGCGAACGCGACGGAAGGCGCCACGGGAGGCGCCACGGGAGGCGCCACAGCGGGAGGAACGGCGGGAGGAACGGCGGGAGGAACGGCAGGTGGGACGGAACGCGCGGCGGAGCAGCGTCAGGCCGCCGCCGCTGCCGCCGGACCGGCCCACCGCCCCACCCGTGGCCGCTACCGCGGCACCAGCGGCGGCTACGAACTGATCCTTCGCATGGACGTCGACAGCGTCCCCGGCGGCCCGAAGGTCCTGCGGAAGGTCAGCGGTGACTTCTTCAGCACGGGCGGCGGTACGCAGGCGTACTTCGGCTCGTTCATCGTGGACGCGCCCACCGTCTCCCGGACCGGAACCCAGGTCGTCATCAGGGGAATCGCCTCCTACACCTGGCAGACCGCGTACACGCTCGTGCGGGTCACCGTCCCGCGCAGCAGGACGAACCAGCGGCCGGGCGCCGCGACCGTCGAATTCCTGCGCCCGCCGCGCCAGTTGGGCGCCACCTACGTCTGCCCGTACGTCTCGCCGTACTTCCGTACCGTCGAGTGGGAGCAGGACTCCGTGGCCGGGGCCGTGCCCTTCCTGTCGTACGACACCGGTTCGCTTCCACAGCCCGCCAACAGCCCCGCCCGGATCCTCACCGTGCCCCGGGCCTACGCCGAGGCCGGTATCGAACTGCTGGTCTCCGGCACCGCGAACGTCATCGCGAACAACCAGAACGGCTGGACCAACACCGAACTGCACGGCGCCATGGAGACCAACTTCAGCCTCTGGCGCAACGCCCCGCAATGGAAGATGTGGCTGCTGGTCGCCGGCAGCTACGAAGGCATGGCAGGCGTGCGCGGCATCATGTTCGACGCCGCAGACACCTTCCAGCGACAGGGCTGCGCGGTCTTCTACGACCTGATCCAGGGCGCGGGCCCCGAAGAGCAACGCGCCATGCTGCGCACGTACGTCCATGAGATCGGTCACGCCTTCAACCTGCTGCACTCCTGGCAGAAGAACCTGGCCACGCCGCCTGCCCCACTCGGCGGCAACAACGGCTTCGCGGACCTGTCGTGGATGAACTACCCGCAGAACTACCAGCCGTTGAACGGCAACGGGGGAGCGGCGGCCTACTGGGGCGCCTTCCCCTTCCAGTTCACCGACAACGAGCAACTGCACCTGCGGCACGGCTTCTACCGGAACGTCGTCATGGGAGCCAACGCGTTCGCCACCGGCGCCGCCGACATCGAACCGGCACTCTTCGACGAGCCCCTCACCGACGAGTCCGGCCTCCGCCTCGGTCTGCGCGCCGACAAGAGCGCCCTCGCGTTCGGTGAACCGGCCGTCGTGGAGCTCAAGCTGGAGACCACCGACCTGCGCGGCCGTGCCACGCACAACCACCTCCACCCCGACGACGAACTCGTCAGCATCGCCATCCGGCAGCCCTCCGGACGTACCGTGCTCTACCGGCCGCTGCTGCGCCGCTGCGTCGACCAGGACCAGACCGTACGCCTGGACGCGAACCGGCCCGCGATCTACAGCAGCGCCTACATCGGCTACGGCCGCGACGGGCACTACTTCCAGCAGCCGGGCACCTACCAGCTGCGCGCCGCCTATCTCGCCTCCGACGGGTCCCGGATCGTCTCGCCGGTGCTGCGGCTCGACGTACGGCACCCGGTCAGCGAGGCCGACCTCCGGCTCGGCGAACTGATGATGGGCGAGGAACAGGGCAAGATCCTCGCGCTGCGCGGCTCCGACTCGCCGGCCCTGCAGTCAGGCAACGACGCGCTCCAGGAGGTCATCGAGCGACACGGCACCCACCCCTTCGCCGTGTACGCGCGCCTCGCCAAGGGGCTCAACTTCGAGCACGAGTTCAAGAGTCTGAGCCCGGACAAGACCGAGCTGACCGTACGGCCCCCGGATCCCAAGTCCGGGATCGAACAGCTCGCCCAGGTCGTGAAGGCCTCCCAGCAGGGCAAGGGCGTGGACAACCTGACGCTCAACCTCGCCTCACGGCGCCTTGCCCGCGCCTACGCCCGCCAGGGCGACCTCGAAGAGGCCAACTCCACGCTCGACCGCCTGGTCCGGCACTTCGACACACCCGCGTTCAAGCCGTACGTCAAGGACGCCGTACGGGACCAGGCCGACTCCACCAAGGCGCGGCTCACCGAGGAGTTCGGCGGCGGCTGACCCCCGGCCGCCCCGCGCCCAGGAGGGCACTCACGGGACACCCCTCTGCCCGTGAGCGCCCTCCCCGGCCGCCTGTGGCAGCATCGGGCCCACCGGCCCCGGACCCCGGCGGACGGGCAGCCGGGGGTACGGGAAGGGAGCAGCCGAGTGATCGACCTCGTCCTGTACGGGCCGAGCGGCCCTCAGCCCCTCGGTCACCCGGCCACCGTGCGGGTGCGGCTCCGCAACGCCGGTGACCGCGACCTGTGGATCGCGGGAGTGCTCGACGGCTCCGAGAACGGACTGCGCCTCCCGCGCTACCGGCCCACCGTCACGCGTCTCGGGGACGGTGTCGTCGTGGCCTCACCCGCTCCGGCCGAGGACCCCCTCGTCGCTCCGCTGCGGCCGGCGGACCTGCGCACCCTGGCGCCGGGCGAGTCGTGGGACCCGACCTCGGGCCCCGGTTGCCTGCCCCTCATGACCTTCGCGCACTTCATCCCCCAGCAACCCGGCCGCTACCGCTACGCCCTCACACTCGACACCGGAGCTGACACCGAAGCCGACACCGGAGCTGATACCGACGCCGACGCCGCCACCGCCCGGCCCGAGGACTGGCTGGGTGGCTTCGGCGTGCCCGCAGGCACCGCGCGGGAGGAACTGCTCGCCCTCGTCGCGCGGGTGCCCCGTACGAGGGTGGTGGCGGACCCGGTGGAGGTGGACTTCCACTGAGCGAAGTCCACTGAGCGGCTTCCGCTGAGCGGAGGTCACAGCAGGAAGAGCAGCTGTACGGCGACCAGGACGTCCACCACGGCGCACCACTCGGCGAACGTCGGGGAGACCACCTTCTTGAGCCTGCTGTGCCTGAGGTGGACGAAGTCCCAGACGCCGTGGAAGAACCAGCCGGCGCCCACGAGGTAGCGGCCCAGGTCCGGGTCGACCGCCAGGCCCACGAGGGCGAGCGCGCCGAAGACGAGCGTCCCCGCGGCCTGGACACCCAGGACGGCCCGCCCGTGCGGAGTCCCGCGGACGGTACCCCACACCAGGACCGCCAGTGCGAGCGTGATCAGCGCGACCGGCTGCGAGACCAGGTCCTGCGCCCGCAGCGCGACCATGACGGCCAGGCCGAGACCCGGGCATCACCTGCAAGTCATCGCGCTGAAGAGCGAGTTGGCCGCCCGGCTGGTGGACACCGACCCGGCGCGCGCAGCCACCGAGATGCGGGAGGTGCGGCAGCTGGCGGCCGACGCGCTGAGCGACACCCGGGCCGTGGTGCAGGGCTACCGGCGGACGACCCTGGACGACGAGATCACCAACGCGACCGGGGTGCTCGCCACCGCGGGCATCGACGCGCGGACCCTCGCACAGGCGACGGCCGCCAACGGGCTCGCCGAGCCCGCACGCCATCTGCTGGGCCTGGTGATGCGGGAGGCCACGACGAACGTGCTCCGGCACAGCCGGGCCCGGCACGCGGAGGTCGACTACCGGGTCACCGGCGGCCTCGCCCGGCTGCGCGTGAGCAACGACGGGGCCGACCAACCCCTGGACACCACCCGGCACACGGCCCGGGGCACCGGGCTGCACTCACTCGGGGAGCGACTGCGCGTGGCACACGCCGAGTTGACCTGGCACCGCGACGGCGAACACTTCGCGGTCACTGCTTTGTTTCCGACGGGCCCGGCCACAGAGGCAGACCCCGGCCCCGACAGAGGCCTCGGCCCGGACCCCGGCCCTGACACCGGCCCCCGGAACGGAGCGGCACGTTGATCCGCCTGCTGATCGCCGACGACGAGGACCTGCTCAGAAGCGCCCTGGTGGCACTGCTCGGACTGGAACAGGACCTCACCGTCGTCGCCGAGGCCGCCACCTCCACCGACGCGGTGCGCCTGGCCCGTGAGCACCGCCCCGACATCGCCGTCCTCGACCTGGAGATGCCGCCCACCGACGGACTGCGTGCCGCCGAGGAGATCCGGGCGGCGCTGCCCACCCAGATCGTCCTGGTCACCCTGCACGCCCGCCCCGCCGTGCTGCGCCGCGCCCTGGCCGCCGGCGTCCGAGGGTTCTTGCCCAAGACCACGTCGGCGGCCGTGCTCGCCGGGATCATCCGCGACATCGCCGCGGGCCGCCGTTACGTCGACCCGGACATCGCCGCCTCCGCGCTGACCGAGGACGACTGCCCCCTCACCGACCGCGAACTGGAGGTCCTGCGCGCCGCCCGCACCGGTGCCTCGGTCGTCGAGATCGCCGCCGCGGTCCACCTGGCCCCCGGCACGGTCCGCAACTACCTCTCCGCCGCCATGTCCAAGCTGGGCACACCGACCCGGCACGCCGCCGCCCATCACGCCTGGCAGCAGGGCTGGATCTGACCGGCCACCCCGTGTGTCAGGCCCACCCCGCCGATTCTGCCGACTTCGCCGATTCCGCCGCCGGCCCGGCCGACGACTCGACCAGTGACACGGTGAACGGATGCGCGGGCGCCGTGAGGACGTCCCGCGCCGGTCCCTGTTCGACCACCTCTCCGCCGTCCAGCACCGCGATCCTCGTGGCGAGCCGGGCCGTGTCGAGGTCATGGGTGATGAGGACCAGGGAGAGGTCGTCGCGGTCGCGGAGCAGCCCGGCGAGCAGGTCGAGGATGCCCCGGCGGGTCACCGTGTCGAGCCCGGAGGTGATCTCGTCGCACACCAGGACCCGCGGCCGGGCGAGCAGCGCCCTGGCGAGCGCGGCCCGCTGGAGCTCGCCGCCGGACAGCCGGGCGGGAACGCGGGCCGCCGACTCGCCGCTCAGACCGAGGCTGTCGAGCGTGCGTGCCGCCTCGGCCCGGGCGTCCGGGGCGGCCACCCCTCGCAGTCTCACCGCCGTGCGGGCCACCTGGTCCAGGACCGGCCGGTGCTCGTCGAAAGAGGCGCGCGCGTCCTGGAAGACGTACTGCACGGCCGCCAGCCGGTCCCGCCCCCGGTCCCGCAGACTGCGCGGGAGCGCGACCCCGTCGAGCAGCACCTCTCCCTCGTACGTGCGATGGAGTCCGGCCAGGCAGCGGGCGAGCGTCGTCTTGCCGCTGCCCGAACGGCCGAGCACGGCGACGCATTCGCCGGAATGCACGGCGAGTTCAGGGACGCGCAGTACCTCGACGCCGGGCCGGTGGCGGGCCCGGAGTCCTTGGACCCGCAGTACGGCCGCCGGGCCGGGCCCACGCGGGACGGGCTCCGTCAACGGCGCTCGTACAGCGAGGAGTTGACGTGTCCAGGGATGCGTGGGAGTCAGCCACACCCGCTCCGTCGGGCCTGACTCCACGACCCTGCCCTCCCGCATGACCAGTACCTCGTCGGCGAGCGCGCGTACCGTCTCCAGGTCATGGCTGAGCAGGACGACCCCGATGCCGCGCGCGGCGACCGCCGCCAGCTCGTCCACGACCCGGCGTTTCGTGAGCGCGTCCTGACCGGTGGTGGGCTCGTCCGCGACGACGACCCGGGCACCGAGCAGCAACGCCTGCGCGAGTACGAGCCGTTGCTGCTGACCACCCGAGAGCTGATGCGGGAAGCGCTGCAACAGTGCCCCGCCGTCCGTGAGTTGGACGGCTTCCAGGGCGGCGAGGACTCGCGAACGTGCCGCCGGGCGTCGTTCGCTGCGAGGCAGCTCGCGCACCTGGCCGCGCGCCATGTCGTGCAGCAGCGCTCCGACCCGCCGCGCGGGATTGAGTACCGCCGCCGGATGCTGCGGGACGTAACCGACCCACGCCTCCGCCACCCGTACGGAACCCTCGACGCGCGCTCCCGGCGGGAACTCGCCGAGCAGCGCTCGCCCCGTGGTCGTCTTCCCGCTGCCGGATGCCCCGACGAGCGCGGTCACCTTCCCGGGCAGCACCCGAAGGCTCACACCGTCGACGATGCGTCTGCCGTCGACCTCCACGGTCAGCCCTTCGATCTCCGCGACCGCGACCGCGACCGCGGCCGGCCCGTTCGGCCCGCTCGGCCCGCTCGCTCCTCCCGACCTGCTCGACCCGCTCATGAACGCGGCCCCTTCCTGAGTGCCGCGTCGCAGAGCAGGTTGCAGCCCATGGTCAGGGCCACGATCAGCAGCGCCGGGACGACCACGGCCCAGGGCTGCACGAACAGCCCGGTGCGGTTGCGGTCCACCATCACCGCCCAGTCGGCCGCGTCCGGTGCCACCCCGATGCCCAGGAACGCGGCCGTGGCCACCAGATACAGGACACCGGTCAGCCGTACCCCCGCGTCGGCGGCGAGCGGACGCAGGATCGACCGGCCGACATGGCCGACCGCGATACGCCACCACGACTCACCCTGCATCCGCAGCGCCTCCACCGCCGGCCGTGAGGCCACGTCGGCGGCGGCGGCCCGGACGATCCGCGCGGCGTCCGGGATGTTCACGAGCGCCACCAGCAGCGCGAGCCCGGTGGCCCCGGGCGAGAACACGGACGCCACCAGCAGGATCATCAGCAGGGACGGTACGGCGAGCAGCACGTCCAACGGCCGCATCAAGGTCTCCTCCAGCCAGGTTCTGTGCGTCAGCGCGCTGATCAGCCCGAGCGGCAGCGCCACCAGGTACGCCAGTGCCGTCGCCGTGAGCGCGACGACCACCACGGGCCGGCCGCCGAGCAGTACCTGCCGCCACACGTCCCGCCCCACGAAATCCGTGCCCAGCCAGTGCCCGTCGCCGAGCGTGAACGAGGCGGCCCGGGGCCCGGGTCCGCCCACCAACAGTGGCCCGCACAGGGCGAGTACGAGCGGCACACACACCAGGACGGCCCCGAGCGCGAACCGTGCCGGCGGCAACCCTCGCCAAAAAGGCCTCCCGCCCTGAAGAGGCTTCACGTCCTGAAGAGGCCTCACGCGGCCACCTCCGCACGCGGCGCGAACCGGTGGGCGACCAGATCGGCCCCCAGGTTCAGCACCACCGTGATCACCCCGAAGACCACCGCGAGGCCCTGCACCACGGGCACATCCCGCTCGGCCACGGCGTTCATCAGCACGGTTCCCAGGCCGGGGATCACGAACAGGGCCTCCACGACGATCACCCCGCACAGCAACCAGTCGACGGTACGGGCGAGTTGCTGGGCGGCGGGCGCGACCGCGTTCGGCAGGGCGTGCGCGTACCGGATCCGGGCGCCCGGAATCCCGTACCGCCGGGCGTGCGCCACGTACGGTGAGGCGAGCGCGTCGATCATGCCGGCGCGAACCAGCCGGGACAGGGAACACACCGGACGGGAGAGGAGGACGAGGACCGGCAGGACCAGGGCGGCGGGGTGTCCGAGCAGGTCCGTGCCGTAGCCGACCGCCGTCGGTGGCAGCCAGTCGAGCCGCAGCGCGAACACCGTCACGAGCAGCACCCCGAACGCGAACTCCGGTACCGCGTACACCCCGAGCGTCACCGCGCTGACCAGCCGGTCCACCCACCGCCCCTCGAACCGCGCGGCCAGCACCCCGAGCCCCACCCCGACCGGCACCAGCAGCGCCACGGTCAGCGAGGCGAGCAGCAGCGTCGGCCCGAAGGCACCGGAGATGTACGAGGTGACGGGCCGCCCGGATGCGAGCGAGGTCCCGAAGTCGGCGTGGGCCAGCCCGACCGCCCAGTCGGCGAGCCGCTCGTACGCGGGCCGGTCCAGGTCCATCGCCTCCCGGATGGCGGCGATCCGCACCGGGTCGGGCTGGTCCCCGGCGAGGGCCACCGCCGCGTCACCCGGCAGCGCCTCGGTGAGCGCGAAGACCAGCAGCACCACGGCCACGGTCTGCACACCGCCGAACAGCAGCCGCCGGGCGGCCCAGGAACCGAGTCCGCTCACGCCAGCCAGACCTTGTCGAACCGCGCCCAGTCGAGCGTGTTGGCGGGCGCCTTGCGGTCAACGCCCTTGACACCCTTGGCCGTTCCGATGATCCAGTCGGCGAACCCCCACACCAGGAAGCCGCCCTCGGCGTACAGCCTGCGCTGCATCCGGCCGAACACGGCGGCGCGCTCCTTGTCGTCCTTCGTGGCCTGCGCCTGCTGGTAGAGCGCGTCGAAGTCCTTGTGGTGCCACTTGGTGGCGTTGGTGGTCGAGTCGGTGAGGAGCCGCTGCGAGAGGTGCGCCTCGATGGGCATGGCTCCGGAGCGGTAGCAGCACAGGGTTCCGGAGTCGAGGATGTCGGCCCAGTACGAGTCCTTGCTGCCCATCTTCACGTCGACGGTGACGCCGGCCTTGGCGGCCTGGTCGCGGAAGATGCTCGCCGCCTCGGTGAACCCGGCCGCGACCGCCGAGGTGTCCAGGGTGACCTTCAGCTTCTCGGCGCCCGCCTGCTTCAGGAGGGCGCGGGCCCGGTCGAGGTCCTGCTCGCGCTGGGGCAGCCCGTCGGCGTAGTACTCGTACCCCTTGCCGAAGAGGTCGTTGCCGACCACGCCCGCCCCCGACAGCGCCCCGTCGATGAGTTCCTGGCGGTCGGCGATGAGGAAGAACGCCTCGCGGACCCGCTTGTCGTCGAAGGGCGCCCGGTCGGTCTTCATGGCGAAGGCCTGCATGGCACTGTTCCGCAGCCGTACGATCTCGATCTGCCCCTTGCCCTCGTGGGCGCGGGCCGTCGTCGGGTTCAGCTCATGGGCGTACTCGACCTGCCCGCCGAGCAGTGCGTTGACCCGCGCGGACTCCTCGTTGGCGACGACGAACTCCACCTCGTCGAGGTGCGGGGCGCCGTCCCAGTGGTCGTCGTTGCGCCGGAAGACCGCCGAGCGGCCCGGCGTGAACGACACGAAGCGGAACGGTCCCGAACCGACCGGCTTCTTGTCGAAGTCGGCCGCCGAGGACCCGTCGGGAACGATGTACGCGCCGAACGCGGCCAGTACGTTGGGGAATTCGGCGGTCGGCCGCTTGAGGACGAACTCCACGGTCCGCTCGTCGACGGCCCGGCTCGCCTTGAGGTCGATGGGTTCGAGGGACGCCTTGGCGCGGAACGCCTTCTCGGGGTCGGCGATCCGGCGGAAGCTGAACAGGACGTCCTCGGCGGTGACGGGCTTCCCGTCGTGGAAGTCGGCCTTGCGCAGGGTGACCTTCCAGCGGTCGAGCCCCGCGTTCGGCTCCCAGCCGGACGCCAGGCGCGGCTGCGCGGAGAGGTCGTCCCCGTAGTCCGCCAGCTTGTCGAAGAGCGCCTTGGCGCGAGCCACGTCGGCGAACAGATTGGCCAGGTGCGGATCGAGCGTCTCGCTCGCACCGCCGCCCGCGAAGGCGGCCCGCAGCCGCCCGCCGCGCCTGGGCTTGCCGTCGCCGCCTCCGTCCGCTCCGCCACTCTTGTTGCCTGAGCCCGAGTCGCCGCAGCCGACGAGCGTGAGGGCGCCGATACCGGAGGCAGCCGCGAGGAAGCCCCTGCGTCGGAGGCCGGGATAGTCCTGCATGTGGTTGTCCTTGCTGTGTGAGGTGCGTGCGGTGCGTGAAGTGCGTGAAGTGCCTGAGGTGTGTGGTCAGTCGGCGAGGCGTGCCACCACGTGCAGCCGGTCGGCGTCGGCCGCCGTGCCGGGCAGGTCGCCCTCCTGCCAGGGCGGCTCGGTGCGTGGCCCCGGACCGTCGTGCAGCTCCAGCACGGTGAAGCCGTGCGCGGTCAGGAAGTGGCGCAGTTCCTGCGGCAGGAGCAACCGCCAGGCCGAGTGCTGCTCGACGGGGGCCGAACCGTCGTCGGCGGTCCAGACGCGGCTGCGGCGCAGGAGTTGCGCGGTGCGGTCCATGTGCAGGGTGGTCGCCGAACGGTAGGAAACGCCCTGCCAGGTGAGGGAGTTGTACCTAGGGGTGTTCAACAGGTCGTCCCGGCCGAGGAAGTAGGCGCCGTTGCGCATCTCCGCGACGAGGAGCCCGCCGGGAACCAGGCTCCGGCGGCAGGAGGCGAGGAAGCCGTCGAGGTCGTCGTTGGTGTGGCAGTACAGGAGCGCGCTGTCCAGGCACACCACCGCGTCGAAGACACCGGAGGCGCCAGGAGTGTCGGGGGTGCCGAGGGCGTCGGGGGAGAAGTCGCGCAGATCGGCGCGTACGTACCGCGGGCCCGGATGCCGGTCGCGGGCGTACGTCAGCATCGCCTCGGAGAGGTCCGCGCCGACCACCGACCTGCCCATGGCGTGCAGATGGGCCGCGTCCCGCCCGGTGCCGCATCCCAGGTCCAGGACGTGGGGCCCGGACCCGTACCGGCGCAGGCAGTCCTCCGCCCATCGCCCGGCCAGCCGTTCGGGATCGGGGAACCTGGCCTCGTACAGCTCCGGATTGTCGGTCAGCAGATTGCCGCTGGTCATACCGTCGCCTCCACGGCAGGAGTGGGACGTACGGGCAGGGCTCCGAGGCGGCGCAGCCAGGTGAACCCGGCCGCCGACGCCAGCCCGAACACCAGACAGCAGGCCCAGGGCAGCCAGGCCGCGTCCTGCCGGTCCCCGGCGTCCATGGCCCAGCCCACGGCCGTGTTGCCGACGGCCGCGGCGATCCCCGACACCATGTAGAAGATGCCGAAGTACGTCCCGGTCAGCTCCGGCCGCCCGAACCCCGGGATCAGCTCCATCACGAAGGGCTGCGCGACCATGACCCCCACATAGAGGAGCAGGACGCCCACGAGGACGACAACGACGTGCCACACCTCGGGGGAGCCGGCCCCCGACACCAGCATCGGTGGCAGGAAGGCGAGCCCCATCAGGGCGAGCCCGGCACCGATCGCCCGTCCGCCGTACGGCTTCAGCGCCCGGGTGAGCCGCAGTTGCAGCGCCAGGTTGGCGAGCGTGCCCACGAGGAAGACCAGTCCGGCCGCGCCGTCCCAGCCGGTGGCCCGGCGGGCCCCGTCGGGCAGCAGCAGATACAGCTGGTTCTCCAGGGTGAACATGCCGACCATGGCCAGTGAGAAGGCGAGGAACGCGCGGTTGCCGACCACCTCGCGCCAGTCCGCGAGCACACCGCCCGCGCTCGGCGGCACCGCACGCGCGGGCAGCACCAGGGCCTGCGCCACGGTGAGCACCGCGAAGATCCCGGCGGCGGTGAGCGCGGACGTCCGGAAGTCGACCAGCAGCAGCACGCTGCCGAGCAGCGGGCCGACCAGGGCCCCCGTGGTCGCGAACACGTTGAACAACGCGAACGCCTCGGCCTTGCGCTCGCCCGCCTCCTGCGCGAGGTAGGTCCGCACGGCCGGGTTGAACAGCGCCCCGGCGAGTCCGCTCAGCACGGACGCGGCCAGCAGCACGGCGAGCCCGTCGCCGAGCGCGAACAACGCGAAGCCCGCGGTACGCACCCCGCAGCCGGCGATGATCACCCCGCGCGCCCCGAGCCGGTCCGCGGCCGAGCCACCGATCAGGAACAGGCCCTGCTGGCTGAGGTTGCGCACCCCGAGCACGATCCCGACGACGGCCGCCGACATGCCGAGGTCCTCGCCCAGATGCGTGGCCAGATAGGGGATGAGTAGGTAGAAGCCGGTGTTGACACCGAACTGGTTGACGAGGAGGAGCCGGATCGCGGGCGAGAAGCCACGTATCTCGTGCAGCGTCTTCACGGCCGTCCGCCCGTCCCGCGCACCGCTCCCGCGCCCGGCTCCGGCACGCCTGCGGTGCCTGCGCTCCGCTCCCGTACGGCTGTCGTGCCCGCGCCCGGCTTCCGCACGCCTGCGGTGCCTGCGCTCCGCTCCCGTACGTCTGTCGTGTCTGCGCCCGGCTCCCGCACGTCTGTCGTGCCCGCGCCCGGCTTCCGCACGCCTGCGGTGCCTGCGCTCCGCTCCCGTACGTCTGTCGTGTCTGCGCTCCGCTCCCGTACGCCGCTCGTACCTGCGCCCCGCTCCCGTACGCCGAGACCGGGCAGTTCGGCCGCCCGTACGACTCCGTCGGTGCCGCCGATCCCGGTCCATGGGTCGTCGGCGAGCAGCAGGTGCCCGTCGAGGTCGGCCCAGCGGGCGCGGTCGGCGAGGTGCACCGCGGGTGCGAGGCCGAGCGTGCTTGCGGTGAGGCAGCCGAGCATCAGCTCGGTTCCGCTTCCGACGATCGACTCGGCCATGCGCAGCGCGGCCCGGGGGCCACCGCACTTGGCGAGCTTGACGTTCACCCCGTGCACGCGGCCCGCCAGCCGGCGTACGTCTTCGAGTCCGACGGCGTCCTCGTCGGCGATCAGGGGCAGCGGTGAACTCTCGGCGAGCCGTGCCAGGGCCTCCGGATCACCGGGGGCGATGGGCTGCTCGACGGCCTCGACGCCCAACTCGGCGTAGAGGGGCAGGAGATGGCGGGCCTGGTCGACGGTCCAGGCGCCGTTGGGGTCGAGCAGGAGCCGGGCGCCGGGCGCGGCGGACCGTATGGCGCGTATGCGGTCGAGGTCGTCCTCGGGGTCCGGGGTGCCGGCCTTCGCCTTGATGAGCGCGAATCCGGCGGCCACGAGTGCGCGTGCCTGCGCGGCGGCGTGCGGGGCCGGGACGATGCCGATGGTGCGGGCGGTTGCGGCGCTCGGAGCGTCTTCGGCCCCGAGCAGCCGGTACACGGGGGTACCGGACCGCTTGCCGCACAGGTCGAGAAGCGCGGCCTCCACGGCGGCGGTGACCGCGGCGGGCCGGTCGTCCGCCCGCCCGCCCCGCGCCTGCCACTCCCGCAGCGCGCTCTCGGGGTCGGGGAAACGGCCCAGGTCGCGGCCGGACACGTACAGCCGCTGTTGCAGCGTGTCGGTGTCGAGGCCGTAGTAGACGCTGGTGACGGCCTCGCCGTGGCCGCGCAGGCCGTCGTGCTCGATCGTCAGCCAGACGGCGTCGCGGGCGGTCGTCGTCGAACGGGATATGCGCAGCGGCTCGGCGAGCGTGAGCCGTACGGTGCGCAGGGTGGCCTTCACGGGCTCCCTTCCAGGGGAGTGAGCAGGGGGTCGGTCACCGTGGTGCAGCGGACCCAGCCGGTGGCCTCGACGGCACGTGCGTGCGGGATCTCGACGGGGCGGGTGGCTGCGGCGGCCGGGTCGAGGCCGTGGGCCGCCGCGAAGTCGTCGTCGTAGACCGAACCGAGATAGCGGTGGGGGCCGTCGGGGAAGACGGTGGCGACCACGGCGCCGGGATGGACCCGGGCCGCCCACGCGGAGACCAGCGCGACCGCGCCCGTGCTCCAGCCGCCGCTGACGAAACTGCCGCGGGCGAGCCGTCGGCAGGCGTCCGCGGCCTCGGCCGGGCCCACCCAGTGCACCTCGTCGAAGGCCTCGTAGGCCACATTGCGCGGATGGATGCTGCTGCCCAGGCCGCGCATCAACCGGGGCCTGGCGGGCTGGCCGAAGATGGTGGAACCGGTGGCGTCCACGCCGATCAGCCGCAGCCCCGGCCAGTACCTGCGCAGCGGCCCCGCGATCCCGGCGCTGTGACCACCCGTGCCGACACTGCACACCAGGACGTCCAGGTGGTCGAGCTGGGCGGCGAGTTCCGCGGCGAGGGAGGCGTAACCGGCGATGTTGTCGGGGTTGTTGTACTGATCGGGCCAGTACGCGTCGGGCAGCGCCCCGAGCAACTCCCGCAGCCGGGCCAGCCGGGCCGCCTGCCAGCCGCCCACACCAGCGGGGCGGTCCACGAGTTCGAGACGGGCGCCGTACGCGCGCAGCAACTGCCGCATGGACGGTTCGAGTTCGGTGTCGCCGACGAGCACGATGGGGTGCCCCAGCGCCTGCCCGGCGAAGGCGAGTCCGATGCCGAGCGTCCCGGAGGTGGACTCCACCACCGGAGCGCCGGGCCGCAGTTCACCCCGCTCCCGTGCGCCGAGCAGCATGGACACCGCCGCCCGGGCCTTCATGCCACCGGCGGCGAGACCTTCCAGTTTGGCCCAGAACCCGGGTTGCGGGCAGGGCAGATCGGTGGTCACCCTGGCCAGCGGAGTGCGGCCGAGCAGGGCGAGCAGATCGGGGTTGGCGGTGAGGGGACGCAGCGCGGCCGTGGTCACAGCGCGGCCTCCGTACCGCGGTAGCGGTGGATGACACCCGGACCGCCGTCCAGCCAGAAGAAGGGGTACGGCTCCGCGCACACCGCGCTCACACCGGCGCCGAGCAACCACGGCAGTACGGCACTGCCGGTCTGCGCGAACATCACCAACTGCTGCCCGCTGCCCAGGACATGCGCCCGCAGTGGCTCGAAGGACCCGTTGCCGAGGGTCATGCCGGAGGCCAGCACGGCGTCACAGCGCCCGAGTTCGGCGTACAGGTCGGTCGCGACCGGCTCGCCCCACTCCGTCGTACCGCCCTTGAGGTCACACGGTATGTACGAGACTCCGCGCGAACGCAAAGCCTCCAGAAGCGAGTTGACGACGCCGACGACGAGGACCGTTTGCCCCGGACCGACGTCCAGCAGTTCGGCGACGGCCCGCGCCCGTGCCCGGGACTTCTCCAGGGAACTCCCGGCGGGCAGCGGGTAGGGAAGCGCCCCGTGCTCCGGTGCGTGCGGGCGCACATGCATCAGATAGGCGTCCAGCGCCGCCACGCGGACCGACGGGAGCGGATGCTCCAGCAGCCGTGCGATGTCGGCTCCGGCGCAGTCCTCGACCGCGTCGTCCGGCAGGGCCCCGGGCTCGACCGCGCACGAGCCGACCGCCCGGCCGAGGCGCAGGCTGAGCACTTCGTTGCGGTAGCCGCCGCGCCGCCCGTCGTGCCGTACGGCCTGACTCGTGGTGAACGCCACGGCGACGCGCAGGCCTTGCGGCCCCGGACCCAGCTCACCGGCGAGAACCTGCCGCACGAGATCGTCGTACGAGACTGGGGTCGGTGGTGGTGTTGGTGCCGATACCGGTGCCGATACCGGCTTCGGTGCGGGTGCGGGTGCGGGTGTCGGCTTTGGTGTCGGTGTCGTAGCCGTGGTTGATGCCGGCGCCCTCATCGGGTGGTCACCCGCGGGCGCAGCCCGGACAGCAGTGACTCGACCCGGGCCCGCGCTCCGAGCCCTTCGGCGTCACCCGCCATCACATGGCCGAGGTATTCGTTGTTGCTGCCCGCGGCCTTCACCACCCGGCCCGGCTCGGCGAGCTGAACCTCCAACACACCCTCCGCCGAACGCACTTGGTCGGCCCCTTCGATGGACTCCAGCGTCCCCTCGGTGTCCGGCACGAGAAAACCCACGGCCGCGCTGCGCAGCCCGGTGGCCCGGGGCCGCAGGTCGGGGGTGTGGTCGAGCGCCACGTCGACGCAGGCGGCGGCCAGGTCGAGGCCGGTGACGTGACGGATGAGTTCGGTGATGCGGTTTCCGGCCGGGCGCGGGTTGACCTCGACGACGCGGGGCCCGGCGGCGGTCAGCCTGATCTCGGTGTGGGCCACCACGGAGTCCAGCCCGAGTGCCTTTATCGCCTGTACCGCGGTGTCCTGGGCGGCCTCGGCGTCGGCCGGGGCGAGGCCGGCGGGGAACATGTGGCCGGTCTCGATGAAGGCGGGCGCCCCGCCGAGGCTCTTGTCGGTCACCCCCACCACGTGCGTCGTACCGGCGAACGACACGGTCTCCACGCTGACTTCGGGCCCGTCGAGGAGTTCTTCGAGGAGAAGTACGGGTGCTCGCAGCTGTCCGCGGGCGTTCAACGGGAAGTCCGCGATCGCCCGGCAGGCCTCGGTCAGCTCGCGCTCGTCGTCCACGCGCCGCACGAACATGCCCGCGCAGAGGTCGACGGGCTTGACCACCAGCGGGAAGCCCAGTTCCCGGGCGGCCTCCTCGGCTTCGGCCCGGTCCGCGCAGACGGCGAACCGGGGGCCGGGGACGCCGGTCTCGCCGAGGACACGACGGGTGGTGTCCTTGCGGCAGGCGTTCTTCACGGCCTCGGGGGTCGGTCCGGGGAGCCCCAGTCGCGCGGCGATCCGCGCCACAGTGGGCAGGTAGTAGTCGCAGGACGTGACCACGCCGTCGAAGCCGAGTGCCTGGTGCAGCCGCTCCACCACCGGCAGCAGGGACGCGATGTCGTTCGTCTCGGCGGTCAGCACGTTGCGGGCCGCGAGCAGGGGATGGGCCGTGCCCTCCGGTGCGGAGCGCAGATAGTGGTGCAGGTCCCGGGTGAGGAAGGTGAACTCGTGCCCACCCTCACGGATCGCCCGTGGCAGCAGCCTGCTCATCGACCCGACCCAGCTTTCGACCACCAACAGATGAGCCACAACTCCCCTTTCGCGCACTCCGGTTGAGCTTCAGGGCACGCCGAGGGCGCCCCATTGCGGGGTGCGGACGACGTGACCGACGCACACGCTATCGACAATCATTTTCATTGTCATCTGATGGGCCGGACTTTGTTGCCGCGCCGGCAAAAACGGTGGATCCCGGCGACGGCTGTGGACCCCGGGGCGACGGCCGGACCGGCGGCGAAAACCGTTGGACAGGCCCGGACGGCCGGTCTAGCCTCAGCCGGTCCGAGTGATGGTCCCTGTCGAGTGAGGTGCGGGAGATGACGGTGCAGACGAGCGTGGCCGCGTATGACGGGCTGCGTACGCCAGCCCTGACGGCCGCCCCCATGACAGCCCTCATGACCTCCTCGGACCGAAGGAATCCCAGAAGTGGATCTGCCACGTAGCTTCACCGTTCGCGAGAGCGGACACCGCATTCACAACCCGTTCACCAGCGAGAAGCTGGCCACTTTGGGCCGGGCCCTCGACCCGGCGCCGGGCACCCGCGTGCTCGACCTCGCTTGCGGCAGCGGCGAGATGCTGTGCACCTGGGCGCGCGATCACGGCGTGACCGGCACCGGCGTGGACATCAGCACCGTGTTCCTGGCCAAGGCGCGCGCCCGCGCCGGGGAACTCGGCGTCGCCGACCGCGTCGCCTTCCTGCACGGGGACGCGACGGGCCATGTCGCCGACGAGCCCGTCGGCATCGCCGCGTGCGTCGGTGCCACCTGGATCGGCGACGGGGTGGCGGGCACCGTCGACCTCCTGCGCAGGAGCCTCGCGCCCGGCGGCATCATGCTCATCGGCGAGCCGTACTGGCGCCGGGAGCCGCAGGACCGGGCGACCGTCGAGGGCTGCCACGCCGGCAGCAGGGACGACTACCGGTCGCTCCCGGAGCTGGTCGAACACTTCGGCGGCCTCGGCTGCGACGTCGTCGAGATGGTCCTCGCCGACCAGGACAGCTGGGACCGGTACGTGGCCGCGCAGTGGCTCAGCACCCGCCGCTGGCTGGACGCCAACCCGGACGACGAACTGGCCGACGAGATGCGTGAGGAACTGGCGACGGGGCCTTTGCGGCATGTCCGGTACCAGCGCGAGTATCTGGGATGGGGGGTATTCGCGCTGATGGACCGCTGACGCACTGTTGAGCAGCGGTGACATGCGGCTGACGGACCGCTGGCGTGTGCCGGGCGGCCGGGTGGCCGGGCGGGCCGGGGGAGGGGGGCGCACCCGCGCACCGACAAGCTCCCCCGGCTCGCCCGGCCCGTCAGACCGCCCGGCACACCCTGCTCGGCAGCGTGCACCGCCGCGACCGCCGCGACCGCCGCGACCGCCGCGACCGCGGCGACAGGCGCGACAGGCGCGATAGGCGCGATAGGCGCGATAGGCGCGATAGGCGTGACCGCCGTGCCAGGCGTGACCGCCGTGCCAGGCGTGCGCCGTCGTGATCAGGGCGCGCCGGCGTAACGGGGCGCGCCCGCCCGGTGTCGCGCTCCGGCTCGGCGGCGGGCCGTTGAACCGCCGGGCGGAGGAACCCGTATCCCTTCTCAGTAACGCCCGGAGGGAGAGCAGGTTGTCGACACCGTTCGACCCCGAAGAGTCACCGCGTCGTTCGGCGCTGGAGCCGACCAACGTCCTGCGCCGCCGACAGCCAGGGTCGTTGGCGGATCTGCTGCGGCAGGTGCAGGAGAGGGAACGCGACCTGGACGAGGGCTACGAGGTCGTCACCGCACCGGCGGCGGAGAGCGCCGCAGCGCCCCGGGTCACGGAGGACGACACGCAGGAACTGCAGCCCGTGGCCGAGGGCGACAGCAGACCGGCGCCGCGCGGGCGCCCGGCAGGAAAGGGGCCGGCCCACGGCCGCAGCACCTTCCTCCGCAGTACGGTGCTCGGTGTCGCCGCGACGGTCGCCGCGCTCGGGGGGTCCAGCGCCGCCCTGCTGCTCACCTGGGACAAGGACGACGACGCCGCCCAGGCGAGGCCCCCCGCCGCGTCGTCCGCGCCGCCCGCCTCGGCCCCCGCCCAGGAAGGCGGAGTCCCGGCGGGCGTCGACCCCGACGGCCCCGGCACCCTGCGTGAGGGCGACAGCGGACCCGAGGTCAGTGACTTGCAGGAACGGCTGCTGCGTATCCCCGACGTCTACGAGCAGGGCACGCCCAGCGGCGTGTACGACGCCACGCTGACGGCGGCGGTGGCCCGTTTCCAGCTCTGGTACGGCATCAGGGGAGACGAGACGGGTGTGTACGGCAACGACACCCGCACGGACCTCGAAGCCCGCACGGCTGCGGGCGCGTCGCCGGGAGCATAAGGGGCGGGAGTGGGAGACGAGCCAAGTGTCTCCTGAGGGGTGCTGCAACGGAGGGGCGAGACGAACCGCTTGCGGAAAGACCCAGGGGCGGGCGTGGGCGTCCGTGCTGACGCCCACGACCGCCAGGTGCCGGTGTTGGGTCAGCCCGTCAGCCGGGACACGAACTCCCAGTCCCCGTGCCCGACTTCGTACACGACGAACCCCGGTTCCACCCGCACATACTCCGCCCCGCCCGGAGCACGTACCGCAGACCGTGTCGGGGCCGGCACATGTACCTCCGCTGTGGAGCCCACCGGGACGCGTACCGAGAGCCGTATCGAGTTGTCCACGACCGACCAGGCCGTCGAGGCCTCGCCGCGGACGGTCCGGATCGAGGTGCGGGCCCAGTCCACTCCCGTACGGCCGTCGGGACGCACGGTGAAGGTCCGGTACCCGGCGTCACCGGGGCGGAGTCCCGCCACGTTCTCGTACAGCCACTGCACGACCGTGCCCTGGAAATAGTGGTCCCTGGAGCGCGAGTCGACCGGCCACATCTCCCACATGGTGTCGGCGCCGTTCTCGAACCAGTAGCCCCAACTCGGGTACGTGCGCTGGGTGGCGATCGCGTGGGCCACCTCGGGGTTTCCCTGCGCGGACAGTTGGCGCAGCAGCACGCTGGTGCCGAGCGCGCCGGTGTTGAGGTGGTTGCCGCGCTCCTCGATGTCGGCGAGGAGCGAGTCGACGACACCGGCCCGCGCGCCCGGCGGGACCAGCCCGAAGGCGAGCGGTATGCAGTTGTTGGTCTGCCGGTAGTCGGGGTCCTTCGCTGTGCGGTAGTGGCCGTCCGGGCCCAGGAAGGCCGCGTTGAAGGCCGCCTTGAGGCCGTCCGCCGCACTGCGGTAGCGGTCCGCGACCGCCGTCTCCTTGAGCAGGTCCGCGAGTTCGGCCGTGCCGACGAGCGCCCGGTGCAGATACGCCGTCGCGGTGAGCCGCGTGTCCTCCGGCGGGTTGCCGCCGTACCCGGGCGGCAGGTAGTCGCCGAGCGCGGTCACGGCGAGCCCGTCCTTCAGCCGGGAGATCTCCCAGTCCAGATAGCGGGTCAGCGGCGTCCAGTGGTCGCGGGCCAGCCGCTCGTCCCCGTACACGCGGTACATCTCCCGCAGCAGGAACGGGTAGACGGTGGTCCACTCGGGGGACGGGCCGAGGTCGCCGTACCCCCAGCCGCCGCTCGGGACAATCACCGGCAGCTGCCCGTCCGGGTTCTGACTGTCCTTCAGGTCTCCGAGCCACTTGGAGAGGAAGCGGTGCACACCGAGCGCGTACGCCATGACGGGCGTGCCGAGCTGGGCGTCACCGGTCCAGCCGTTCTTCTCGTACATCGGGGTGTCCGTCGGGATGCCGTGCAGGTTGTTGAGGAGCGTGCGCCGCATCGCCCGTTCCAGCTGCTGGTAGAACGGCACGGAGCAGGCGAAGGAACCCGTCGCCTCCACCGGGGTGTGGACGATCCGGCCCAGCAGCTGCGAGGTGTCAGGCTTCGCGGGCAGCCCGCCGACCTGCACGTACCGGAAGCCCTTGTACGAGAACTTGGGCTCCCACACCTCGTCGGCGCCGCCGCCCGCGCACACGTATTCGTCGGTCTGGAACCGTCCGGGTACGTGCCCGGTCTCGGCGTGCACGCTGCCGTCGGGCTTCAGTTTCTCGCCGTGGACCAGGCTCACGGTCGTCCCCGCCGGGGCGCGCACGGTCAGCCGTGTCCAGCCGGCCATCGTGCGGCCCATGTCGACCACGTACACGCCCTCGGTCAGTTCCTCGACGGCGACCGGGCGTACGGTCTCGATGACCTGGATCGGGTCGTGGGGCTGTGCGCGCAGTGTGCCCCTCGGGGCGTCCCGGCGTTCCGTCCGCTGCCAGCCGCTGTCGTCGAAGCCGGGTCGGGTCCAGGCCCCGGGGGACTTGCGGGCATCGTAACTCTCACCCGCGTACAGGGAGTTGGAGCGGGTCGGGCCCTCGGTGATGCGCCAGTTCCCGTCCGTGGCGACCGTGGTGCGTGAGCCGTCGGGATGGTCGATCTCCAACTGGCCGAGCAGGCGCGGCTCGTCGTGCCACGGCGGGCGGTGCCAGTTCCAGACGTTCGGTGTCGTCATACCGAAGAAGCCCCGGCCGAGGGTCACTCCGATCGCGTTGGTGCCCCGGCGCAGCTGGGCCGTCACGTCGTGGACCGCGTACAGGACGGTCTCGTCGTAGTCGGTGAAGCCGGGGTCGAGGACCTGGCGGCCGACGCGTTCACCGTTGATCTCGGCGTCGTAGTAGGCGAGTCCGCTGATGTAGAGGCGGGCGCGGGCGACGGGCTTGGCGACGGTGAACTCGCGACGCAGGAGCGGGGCCGGCTGCTCGGGCGCCGCGATCGACACACCGGAACCCCAGGGGCCCTGCCCGTACGGGGCGAGCACGGCCGCCGCCGGCCAGGACGCGTCGTCGAACTCCGGCCGCTGCCAGCCCTGTTGCTCGGTGTCGGCGCTTCGCCAGCCCTCGCCCGTGACCAGCTCCGCGGTCCCCGTCCCGTGTTCCACGAGAAGCCGTACGAGCAGGCCGCCGGGGTTGACCGACGCGTTGCCGCGGTTCGTAGCGAGGGCGGCGACGACCATGCGCGCGGAGCCCGCGGCCTTCACCTCCTCGGTGACGTCGAGGAGATGGCCCTGCCGCCAGGCGTCGGTCTGCTCGGCCTGGTGCATCACCTGGACGCCGTCGAGATACAGGGTGAAGTCGTCGTCGGCCGTCGCCAGCAGCGTGGCTCTTCGGATCTCCGCGCCCGCGGGGGCGGTGAACGCCCCGCGGAACCAACGAGGTCCGTTCGGGGCGTCGTTGGAGGTCGCGCCCGGCGACCAGATCCAGGACGCGCCCTCGAACGTCGGCGGTTCGGGCGCGGCGGCCGCACCGATCCAGAACCCCTGCCAGGAGTCCTTGGACAACGTTGTCTCCCACCAGCGCGGCGCACTCCACGCCGAGGGCCAGCCCTCGGCGTCCCAGACCCTGACCTGCCAGTGGTAGCGGGTGCGCGGCTTCAGGGCGGGGCCCGCGTAGACGATTCCGACGGTGCGGTCCGACGCGACCCGGCCGGAGTCCCAGACCGCGCGCTGCCCCTCACGCAGGCCCTTCTCGCTCAGCGCGACTCGCACGCGGTACGCGCTCTGCCGGGCGCCGTGCCCGTCGGCCGTCAACTCCCAGGTCAGCCGCGGCTGTTCCACCTCCGTGCCGAGCAGCGTCTCGGCGTACTCGACGGTCGTGCGCTCGATGCGCAGGGTGCCCGGCCGTGCGGCGCCGGCGTCCGGGGCCGAGGCCGCGGCTGAGGTGGCGCCGGAGGTGAGGGCCGCGGAGGCGCTCGCTCCGGCTACCGAGGTCCGGAGGAAGGCGCGGCGGTTCCAACCCTTGGTCATGTGGTGTCCCTTGGTTGCGTACGTGCGCGGGTGCGGGTGACGAAGCGAGGGGTGAGGTGGGGAGGGGGTGGGAGGAGAGGCGGGAGGAAGACTTGCGAAGCGTTTGAAACGTTTCACACAATTTCTTGGACGATCCTATGGGTGTCGCTGTGGGGCTTCAAGAGGCGTGCATGTGCCAGCATGGCGCCGTGGATGGGGGGATCCTCGAACGGGAGCACGAGCTGGACCGGCTGGCCTCGGCCGCCAGGGAGGCGGCCGACGGAGCCGGTTCCGTGGTGCTCGTCCACGGCGAGGCGGGCATCGGCAAGTCGAGCCTGGTGAGGGTCATGCCGGGCGTGCTGCCCGCCGCGTCGCGCGTCCTGGTGGGGGAGTGCGACGACCTGGCGACGCGCCGGCCGCTCGGTCCCTTCCGCGATCTCGTCGGCGGCGTCGGCGCGGAACTGGCGCGGGCCCTCACGGCGGGCGGCGACCGCCCCCGGGTCTACGACGCGCTGCGGGCGGAACTCACCGCGGCCCCGCACCCGGCCGTCCTCGTCGTCGAGGACGTGCACTGGGCCGACGAGGCATCGCTCGACGCGCTGCGCTTCCTGGTGCACCGGGTCGAACGTCTGCCGGCCGTACTGGTCCTGACCTACCGCGACGACGAACTGGACCGCCGCCACCCCCTGCGCCACCTCCTCGGCCAGGTGTCCCGGGCCGAACGCGTGCACCGCCTGCCCCTGTCCCGGCTCTCCCCGGGCGCCGTGCACCGGCTCAGCGCGGTGAGCGGCCTGGATCCGGCGGAGGTGTACGAGGTCACGTCCGGCAACCCGTTCTTCGTCGCCGAGGTCGTGGCGGCCGGCGGCACCGGAGCCGTACCGCCGACCGTGGTCGACGCGGTCCTGGCCCGGCTGCGCGACCTGGACGACCGCACCCGGGACGCCCTGGAACAGCTCGCCGTCGTGCCCTCCGCCGTCGAACGACCCCTCATCGACGCGTTGTTGCCGGGCGGTGTCGCCGAGCTGGCGGTCGCCGAACAGCGCGGACTGCTGACCGTGACCCCCGAACGCGCCGGATTCCGGCACGAGTTGATCCGCCGGGCTGTCGCCGACTCGCTGCCTGCCGCACGGCGCATCGCACTCGACCGCCAGGTCCTCGCCGCACTCGTCGCGCAACCGGCCTTCGACCCGGCCCGTGTCGTCCACCACGCGGCCCAGGCCGGCGACCAGGAGGCGATCGCGCGGTACGGGCCCGATGCCGCCCGGGACGCCGCCGACGCGGGGGCACACCGGGAGGCCGCCGCCCATCTGCGGCTGGTCCTGCGGCAGCGCGACCGCTTCGGCGCGGCCGAACTCGCCGAACTGCTGGAGCGGTTCGCCATCGAGAGCTACACCATCGCCGACTCCGCGGCCGCCGTGGACGCCGAGCGGGACGCGGTCGCGCTGCGCCGCTTCCTCGGCGACACCCGGGCACTCGGCGCCGACCTGCGCTGGCTCTCCCGTATCCACTGGTGGGCGGGGAACGCCGACGAGGCACAGCGTGCCGCGCGGGAAGCCATCGCCGTCCTGGAGGAGGTGGGCGACGAGCGGCTGCTCGCGCTGGCGCTCAGCAACACCTCCCAGCTCCACATGCTGTCCGAACGCACCGCCCAGGCCATCGACTTCGGCGAACGCGCGATCCTCCTGGCCCGCCGCACCGGCGACGACGCGATCCTCTCGCACGCCCTCAACAACGTCGGCACCGCCCGCTGGCGCGCCGGAGACCCCCTGGGCCGCGCCCAGTTGGAGGAGAGCCTGCGGGTCGCGCTGGCCGCGGGCGAGGTCGAGCACGCCTGCCGCTCGTACGCCAACCTCATCTGGACGCTGCTCGAACGCCTCGAATACACCGAGGCCGACCGTTTCCTCGCCCCCGGGATGGAGCTGGCCGACCGGGGCGAGCACGTCGGGTTCCTCAGCTACCTCCATGTGGCCATGGGACTGCGGAAGTTCGCCGCGGGCGCCTGGGACGAGGCGGAGCGCCACGCCGAGATCGGCGCCCACGACTTCGTCCCCGCCCGCTGCCCCGCTCTGACCGTCCTCGGCCGGGTCCGGGTCCGGCGCGGTCGCGGCGGCGGCGACGAACTCCTCGAGGAGGCCTGGCGGATCGCCGTACGTACCCGTGAACTCCAGCGCACCGGCCCGGTCGCCGCCGCCAGGGCCGAGGCCGCCTGGCTCCGCGGCGATCACGCGGCGGTGGCCGAACTCGCCGGAGAGACCTTCGAGCAGGCACGCAGGCTGAACGTCGTCCCGCACCGCGCCGAACTCGGCCACTGGCTCACCCGGGCCGGACACCCCGTACCGGCGGACGGTTCCGACCACCCGTACGCCCTCCAGACGGCAGGCCGCTGGCGGGAGGCGGCCCGGTTGTGGCAGGCGGCCGGCTGCCCGTACGAGCACGCCGCCGCCCTCGCCGAGAGCCCGGACCCGGCCGACAAGCTCACCGCTCTGGCCGGTCTGGACGCGCTCGGCGCGGAACCCCTGGCGCGGCTGGTCCGCTCCGAGCTGCGGCACCTCGGCGTACGCCACATCCCGCGCGGGCCGCTCGCCGCCACCCGGGAGAACCCCGCCGGCCTCACCGAACGGCAACTGCAGGTCGTGCGGCTGCTGGCCCAGGGCCTGACCAACCCGGAGATGGCCGAGCGGCTCGTCGTGTCCGTCCGTACCGTCGACAACCACGTCGCCGCCGTCCTGGAGAAGCTCGGTGCCCGCTCGCGGCGCGAGGCCGCCGCCCGTGCCACGGAGCTCGGAATCCTGCCGAGCCATGAGCCGTAGGCGGAGGTACGTTGGATGGAGGCGGACCTGGACCGGAGCGGGTAGACCTAGGTAGGTGAGGACGCCGAGCTGAGTGGTGGGGACGGATGTCCGAGCCCGGGCCGCCGGACTAGAACAGGCCCATCGGAGGGGCCCGGACGACGGGGCCCCGGATCGGGGGATGCCATGTCCGTCACACCCGCACAAGCCGCCCGGCAGGAACTTAAGCAGTTCAAGGGGCAGTTGACCGGCCCGGACGACTCCGGCTACCAGGAGGCCCGCGCGATCCCCGGTGACGCGATCGACCAGCACGCCAAGTTCGGGGCCGAACTGCCCACGCTCAAGTCGACGTTCCACCTGTACCCGATCGACGGCGCCGTCCACGACCACGCCCCGACGGACACCGCCTGGAGCTACCGGGACGCGCGCTGGGCCTCGGTGTACGCGGGGGTGGACCCCGATCCGGCGAACGCAGACCTGATCAGGCAGTGGACCGTCGACTACTTCGACGCCTTGCACCCGTACTCGGCGGGCGGCGCCTACGTGAACATGATGATGGACGAGGGGCAGGAGCGGGTCCGCGCGAGCTACCGCGACAACTACGCGCGCCTGGCCCGGATCAAGGCGGACCACGACCCGGACAACCTGTTCCGGCTGAACCAGAACATCCAGCCGGCCGCACGGTCCTGACCGGCCCCACCGACCGTCCGCGGAGGGCCCTGGCGCCGACGGGGGGCGTCAGGGCTTGCGGGCCACGCCTCCGTACACATCCGTCGGCTGCGGGTCGGTGCCCGGCTCGGGACGCCACAGCGGGCAGGAGACGATGCCGGGGTCCAGCAGCTCCAGACCGTCGTAGAACGCGGCGACCTGCCGGGGGCTGCGCAGCACGTACGGGACGGCGCCGGTGTCGTCGTACCCCTCCTGGGCCCGCCTCAGCTCGGCGTCGGTGTCGGTGCTGTCGTAGTGCACGAAGTAGCTGCCCGACGGCAGGGCGGCCTGGAGGTGGCTCACGATGGACTTGGCCTCCTCGTAGTCCTGGATGTGGCCCAGGATGCCCATCAGCATCAGCGCGACGGGCTTCTCGAAGTCGAGGATCTTGCCCGCCGCCTCGATGATCGTCTCGGGCTCGTGCAGGTTCGCGTCGATGTAGTCGGTGACACCCTCGGGCGTACTGGTGAGCAGCGCCTGGGCGTGCCGCAGCACCAGCGGGTCGTTGTCCACATAGACGATCCGCGCCTCAGGCGCCACGCGCTGGGCGACCTGATGGGTGTTGTCGTACGTGGGAAGGCCGGTGCCGATGTCGAGGAACTGGCGGATGCCCAGCTCACCGGCGACGAACGTCACGGTACGGATCAGATAACCGCGGGAGGCGCGGGCCATCGTCTCGATGTTCGGCGCGATCCGGCGGTAGGCGTCCCCCGCCACCCGGTCGACCTCGTAGTTGTCCTTCCCGCCCATCCAGTAGTTCCAGATGCGGGCCGAGTGCGGCACCGTGGTGTCGATCTTCGACAAGGCGTCCTGGTCGGGGGTGCGCTGGCCTTCTGCCATGGGGATCTCCTGCCGTGCGTCGGCGGTCACTACCTAACGTAGCGTCAACTCACTCTCACTTAGCCCTGATTGAGAACGGCCGGGTCAGGCGACGAGGAAGTCGGCCTGGCCGGACTTGGCGCCTTGCAGGAACGAGATCATCTCGTCCCGGGTGTAGACCAGCGCGGGCCCGTCCGGATCCGTGGACTGGCGGAGGGCGACGCTCCCGTCGGGCAGCCGCTTGGCCTCGACGCAACTGCCGCCGTTGGTACCGCTCCAGGGCTTGTGCCAGCCCTCCGTGCCCAGCTCGACGGCGGGGATACCGCTGTGTACGGGGTCCGTGGACGTCATGGCTCACAACTCCTTACGCAGTTCGGCCAGGATGCTCCTGGTCCGGGCGACCGGCGCCGCCTGCACGGACATCCGGTCCAGTACTTCGAGATACGTCACGACGTCGGCGGGCTGGTCCACATAGACCGAGCCGACGAGGCTCTCGGTGTAGACGACGTCGGGAAGTTCGGAGAAGCCGAAGCGGAAGTAGTGGAACGGGCCGAACGCGCCGGGGTGCGCGCCCACCGAGAAGCGCAGTATCTGGATCCGGACCTTCGGCATGTCCAGGGCCTCGCTCAGCCGGTCGATCTGGGCCCGCATCACCTCGGGCCCGCCCACCGGCCGGCGCAGCACGGTCTCGTCCAGGACGGCCCAGACGGCCGGGGCGTCGGACTTGGCGAGCAGGTCCTGGCGCCGCAGACGCAGGTCGACGCGGCGGGCGATGTCCGCCTTGGTCGCGTTCGGGAATCCGACGTGCAGCAGCGCGGCCGCGTAGTCGTGCGTCTGCAACAGGCCCGGGACGTAGTGGGGTTCGTAGAGACGGATGACACTGGCTTCGCTCTCCAGGCTCACGTACGCGCTGAACCAGTCCGGCAGCACGTCACGGTAGGAGTACCACCAGCCGGGCCGGTTGGCCTCCCTGGCCATCGTGAGGAAGTCGTCCACCTCCGACGAGGGGACTCCGTACGTGCGGAGCAACTCCCGTACGTAGGGGATACGGAGGCCGACCTCGGCCTTCTCTATCCGACGGACCGTCAAAGGGGTGACCTCGATGGCCCGGGCGGCGTCCTCGAAGGAGATGCCCGCCTGTTCCCGCAGGTGCCGGAGCCGCTTCCCGAGGACCATCCGCAGGACGGTCGGCGCGCTGCCGCCGGAGCGGTTGTCGCTCACGTCCTACCTCCCGGAACGGCCGTCACGCCCAGCAGTGTGCCACGCCGTGACTGACACAGACAGGGCCGTGCGGATCGTTCTGAAATTATCAGAACGCTTGTTACGAGTTGAGTGTGTACGCAATCATAGGGACCGAGTGACGTGCCGCACAGTCCGGCGGCTACGGCGCACAACGGCGCTCGGTAGCAGCGCACTTGAGCGCCCCCGGCGGGTCGGCCGAGCCCGCAGCAGCGTGAAGCGAGACCTGGATGGCCACCGTGAGCGACGGACAACCGAGGAACCCGGGCAGAGTTCGCACCGCGGCCGGGACGACACGGCCGCGGTCGGCGTCGAGTGCGACGGCCACGAGGTACACGGCACGGCCGCCGACCACTCGACAGGCCGAGGCGCCGGCCGTCATCGCGGACACCGCCCGCCGTACGGGACGGAAGACCCCCGCGGAGCGGGCGTGCCTCCCGACGGGGACGCGGACCGCAGACCGGTCGTGAACCGCGACGCGGACACGCACCGCAACGGGGACATGCAGCGCAGCAGGGAAAGGCCGCACCACGGGGAAGAGACCCACGACGGGGTGGGGGAGATGCGCAGGGGATACGCGTCCGACGCGACCGACGAGGAACGGACAGGGCTCGCCCACGACGCGGTACGGGAGGGCCACCCGGCGGTCCTCCCGGCGCTCGCCGCCGCCCTTGCCCGCGAACTGGTCCGCCGGGTGGACGAGGACCACCGGGCGACGGGAGAGGCACACCGCAGTCCCACGCCGGCCGCGCGGCACCGCCTCGCGAAATGCCGCGAGGCCAACGCCGAGGCGCTCAGAACCATCGTCCGGCGCCATACCTGGCCGACCGCGGACCTGGTCGGCGCGCCCGCCTCGACCGCGGCCCTGATGATCCTGCTGCACACGCGGGATCTCGGCTTCCAGGTCGTGTGCCGCGACCTGATCGCCCAGGCCGTGGCGGACGGACGCTGCCCGGCACCGCATCACGCGTACATCGCCGACCACTGCGCCGTGGAACTGGGCCAGCCGCAGTTCTACGGAACCCGTATCGACCCCGTGACCTGCTGTCCGTATCCGGTCCGCCGGCCCGACACGCTCGACGAGCGGCGTCGCGACGTCGGTCTCGCTCCCCTCGACGAACAGATGCGGACCCTACGACTCAGCGGGTGAGACGGTTGGGCCCGACGGGTGAGAGCGCGCCACGGGTGACCGGGACGACGGGCCACCGGGACGGGGGCGCACGGGACCCGGCGCAGGACCCAGCACGGTACCCACGGCGGCCGCCTACGGTTCGAGGCGCAGCTCCCGCTCCTGCTCCTGGTCCCCCGAGGCCGCCCCTTCCTCGTGGACCTTGAAGGCCGCCGAGAGCGTCTCGTCGGCCTGGCGCACCGCCTCCGGGCTGCCCTGGAGGGTGACGGTGACGGACGTGGAGAGCTTGGCCCCGGCGGACGGCTTGTCGCCGCCGTCGCCGCCTCCGCCGTCGCCGCCTCCGCCGTTCGACGTGTCGCTGCCGAAGGTGGCCGTGTAGACCGTGGCGCCGTCGTCGCCGGGCAGGGTGTCCGGCGATCCGAAGACGGGTTCGAGCGTGTGGACGACAGCCCGCGCGTCGGCGGCCGAACCGCCGGTGAGAGTGAGCGTCAGAGCGAGATGCGTGCCGGACGTCATGAGAACAGCCACCTTTGCTTGTACGTGTTTCTTGTACGTGGACGAATGCGGGCCATCCGCTCGTGTAACCGGTTGCCCTGGACACAAACGGCGGCTCGACCTCGCGTGGGCCTGTCTCCATGACACAGCCATCCGCCGGACCCCGCAGCCGCTGCGGCACGGCCCGGCCGCCGACGAAGCGCCGAGCCGCTCCCAGGTCGGTTCCTAGGCCCGCTCACAGGCCCGTTCGTACGACGGCCGGCAGGGGTCCCGCCCGGCGGTCAGCCGGAGGCGGTCGGTTCCGCCTGGACCAGCCCTTCGCGGTACGCGATCGCCACCGCCTCCGTACGGCTCGCGGCGCCCAGCTTCGCGAGGATGTTGGAGACGTGCACGCTCGCCGTCTTGCCGCTGATGAACAGCTCCTCGCCTATCTGCCGGTTGGTGCGGCCCCGTGCGAGGAGCAGCAGGACGTCGTTCTCCCGGGCGGTCAGCGCGGGGACGCCCTCCACCGGGGAGGTCTCCGCGAGGCGGGCCCGGCGGATCAGCCGCTCCACGTCCGTACGCAACGGCGCCGCGCCCAGCCGGACGGCCGTGTCCCGGGCCGCCCGCGCCTGCCCGGCGGCCTCCTCGCGCCGCCCCGCCGCGACCAGGGCCTCCGCGAACCGGAGCCGGCAGCGGGCCTGCTCGTAGACGTCCCCGTAACCGAACGCCTCGACCGCCCTCTCCCAGGCCGCCGCCCTCTCCTCGGCCTCCGTCTTCTCCGAGGCTTCCGCCTCCTCCCGGCCCCGTGACCACTCGGCCTCGGCGCGTGCCAGCCACGCCCGGCCCTCGGGACCCTGCGGTGAACCGTCCTCGCCCTCGGCGGCCGTGGCCCGGGCCATCCCCACCAGCTCCGCCCCGGTCTCCGACCAGCGCCGCACACCGTCCTCGTCGCCCGCCAGACGGGCGGCCATGGCCGCGTCCGCCACCGGGGCCAGGGCGAGCGCCGCGAGCCGGACCACCACATCGGGCGTCGTACCGGCGTCGTCGACGAGAGCCGCGACGCTCGTACGCACCTGCTCGACGGCCGCTTCGGGATCGTGGCGCAGGACCGCCGCGTCGGTCAGGAGGATGCCCGCCACGAGGGTGGCCATCCAGTCGAACGGTCCGTCCAGGAGGGCACGCGCCCGCTCGGCCGCCCCCTGCTCACCGCGTGCCAGCGCCACCGCCAGCGCCGGGCCGATCGCGTAGCCACCCGCCGCGGGCAGCCGCTCCGCGTCGCTCTCCGCGGCGCGGACGCATTCGTCCCACTGGCCCAGGGAGTAGAGCACCAGGGACCGCAGGTAGCGCATCTCCAGCGGATAGGGCGAGGCGAGCAGCCCCGCACGACCCGCGCGCTCCAGCCCGTCGGAGAGCCAGGTCAGGCATTCGTCCAGGTCACCGGACTCGTACGCGCCGATGGAGAGGTTGAAGAGCGCGCGCATCTCGATCGAGATGTTCCCCGCGCGCCGGGCCAGCTCCCGGGCCTCCCGCAGCCGGGCCCGTCCTTCCGGGGTGGTCCGGCGCGCTCCCGCCAGACCGACGAGGGAGATCATCAGGTCGGCCCGGGCGTCGGGTATGCCCAGCTCCTCGGCGATTCCCAGCGCCCGGCGGGCCACGTCACGGGCGGTATCGTCGTCGCCCACGTACCGCGCGGCCATGACGTGGGTGGACGCGGCCCACACCCACGTAAGCGACGGAGGGTCCGCGGGGATCATCGCGAGGGCCTCACTGCTGTACGTGAACGCGGCGGTCAGGCTGTCGATCCGCATGAGGTTGCCCGCGAGCGTGTAGCGGACCCTGGCGGCCAGTTCGGAGTCCTCGTCGGAGCCCATGCGCGCGAGGGCGGCCCGGGTGAGCGAGACCGCCCGGTGGGTCTCGCCCGCGTGGGCGGCGGCGGCCGAGGCGCGCAGTGTCAGGGTGACCGTGTCGAAGCCGTCGGGCCGCGCGTCGGTGGGCACCGCCGACCACAGGTCGAGGGCGGCCTCCAGGTGGCGCAGTTCCTCGGCGGGAGCGCGGACCCGTGCCGCGTGGTCGGCGGCCTCCAGCGAGGCCGCGAGCGCGTCGGGCAGGTCGTGGCTCTCGCGTGAGTGGTGGGCGCGCTCCGCCGCGCACTCGGCGGGCAGGCCCCGTCCGGCCAGTACATGGGCGAACGCCCGGTGCAGCCGCACCCGTTCACCCGGCAGCAGATCGGCGTAGACCGCCTCACGGATCAGGGCGTGCCGGAAGGAGTAGGAGCCCCCGCCCGAGTCCCCTCCGGCGACGAGGAGTTGCCGTCCGACGGCTTCGCGCAGCGCCGACTCCAGTTCCTCCTCGGGCAGTTGCACCGCGTCGCGCAGCAGGTCGTGCTCGACGCGGCGTCCGGCCACCGCCGCCGTGCGCAGCACCTGCTGTGCGGTCGGCGTCAGTTGCTCGAAGCGGCTGAGCAGCACGTCCGCCAGACCGCTGGGGACGGCGGAGGCGGCCCCGGACACGGTCTCCGAGGTGGCGGCCAGCAACTCCTCCGCGTAGAAGGCGTTTCCCTCGGCGCGCTCGACGATGCGCCGGATCGTGGCAGCGGGCACGGGGGCGGTCCGCTGGGACCGGACGAGCCGGGCCACCTCGCCGTCGGGCATCGGCCGCAGCTCCAGCCGCTCCACGGCGGGCAGCCGCACCAACTCCGCGAGCAGGGGCCGCAAGGGATGTCTGCGGTGCAGATCGTCGGCGCGGTACGAGGCGAAGACGGCGAGCCGCTGACCGGGCGCGCCGCCCGCACTTCCCGCGCCTCCCAGGACGCCCCTGCTGAGGAGGAAACGCAGCAGGTCGCGGGAGGACTGGTCCGCCCAGTGCAGGTCCTCCAGGACCAGCAACAGCGGGGCGGCCCGGGTCAGTTCGGCCAGGAGCGCGGCCATGCCCTCGAACAGCTGCGGACGGCCGCCCGCGTCCCGTGCCCCGTCCCCGCCCTGCCCGATCAGCCGGTCGACCACGGGATGTGCCGCAAGCGTGCCGGAGAACCGCTCGTCCCCGGCGAGCACCCCCAGGATCTCGGTGAACGGCAGATACGGCAGACCCACGTCACCGAGGTCCACACAGTGCCCCGTGACCACCGTCGTGCCCGCCGCCGCTGCCTGCCCGGCGGCCTCGGCCAGCACCCGGGTCTTGCCCACGCCCGCGTCCCCCGCGACCAGCACGGCGCGTGCCTCACCGGCCCGGGCCCGGTCCAGCACCTGGGTCAGCCGGGCGAGCTCGTCCGCGCGCCCGATGAAAGGCCCCATGAAGGGTCCGTTGAGCGGCGTGGTGAATGCGGTGGTCGACACGGGATCCATCCTGGCACGCGCCACCGACAACCCCCTGGTCCCACGGGTGGGAGCAGGGGGCGGGGGGGGGTCAGCGCAGCGTCTGCGCCCAGTTCGCCGGTACCCGCCCCGCGGGGCCGGGCGCGGGCTGGTCGGCCGGGTGGCTGAGCGGCGGGGCGAGGTCGGGCCCGGACTCGTACAGTTCTGACGTCTCGAAGTTCCAGAACCAGGCCTCGCCCGGCTCGAAGCTCCGGATGAAGGGGTGGCCCGTGCTCTGGTGGTGGGCCGTGGCGTGCTTGGAGGGGGAGTCGTCGCAACAGCCGACGTGACCGCACTGGGTGCAGCGCCGCAGATGGAACCACCAGCCCTGAGCGGCCTCGCACTCGACACAACCCGTGCCGCTCGGCGGCACGCTCGGGTCGATTCCTGCAGTGTCCGAGGTGGTCATGACGCCTCCTGAGGGGTGTCGGATCCAGTGGGGGTGGATTCCGTGACGGATGCTGCGGCGGGTCCGGCGCCGGGCTCCGGACCGGGCTCGGAATCGGGTTCCTCCGCGGTGAGCGGGAGGAAGACCTGGAAGCGGGTGTCGCCGGGCTCGGAGTGCACCTGCAGATGCCCGTGGTGCTTGTTCACGACGATGCGCCAGGAGATGTCGAGGCCGAGCCCGGTGCCCTCGCCCACGGGCTTGGTGGTGAAGAACGGGTCGAAGATCCGGCCGCGGATCTCCTCGGGCACCCCGGGCCCCGTGTCACGGAACTCGACGAGCAGTTGCTCCCGTTCGAGCGCGGTGCGCACGGTCAGCGTGCCCTCGCCGCCCATCGCCGAGGCGGCGTTGTCGATGAGGTTCGTCCACACCTGGTTCAACTCGCCCGGATAGGCGGGGATCCGGGGCAGCGAGCGGTCGTAGTCCTTGACGATCCGTACGCCCGGCCCGATCTTCCCGGCGAGCATCATCAGGGTGCTGTCGAGCAGTTCGTGCACGTCGGCGACCTGGTAGGGCGCCCGGTCGAGCTGCGAGTACTGCTTGGCCGCGTTCACGAGGTTCGAGACGCGGGTCGTGGAGTCCTCGATCTCGTTCATCAGCAGCTCGGTCTCGACCGTGTAGTTGAGCCACCTGATCGCGCCTTCGAGCGTCCCGTCGTCGACGGTCGCGGCCACCTGGTCGAGCCAGTCGATGTCCAGCCCGGCCTGCACGAACGTCGGCGCCAGCTCCCAGCCGCCCGCGATGCCGTGGTCGTCGAACCAGTCGCCCAGCGCGTCCTCCCGGTCGGAGGCCTCCAGCGGGCTCAGGGGCGTGGCCTTGGCGACCTGCTCCGCCGTACGCTCCTGGATCTCGACCAGCGTCTCCAGGGCGTCGCGCGCGTACGGGCCCGCCGCGATCATGCCGAGCTTGTGCCGCATGCCCGCCACCCGTCCCCGTAGCGCGGACGTGGCACGGACCGCCGCGGCGGCCGGGTTGTTCAGCTCGTGCGTCAGCCCGGCGGACAGTGAGCCGAGCGCCAGCAGCCGCTCACGCTGCCCGATGGTCCGCTGGGTGTTCTGGCTGCCGAAGAACAGCCCCTCCAGCAGGTGCACGGCCATCGGGAACCACTCCCGCAGGACCGCGGAGAACGTCTCGGCGGGCAGGATGAAGAACCGCGAGGGCTCGGTGACCCGCAGGGAACCCTTGTAGCGGGCCTCCTCCGGGGCCGCCAGATAGGCCTGCATGGCACCCGCGTACACCCCGCGCTGGGAGGTGCGGTTGATCTCCACGTCATCGCCGCCGACCCGCCGCGACATGACGAGCGTGCCCTCCAGGAGGACGAAGAAGCAGGTGGCCGGCTCGCCCTCCTCGTACACGTAACCGGGCTCGAACAGTTCCACCCGGCCCTCGGCGCACAGCCGCCCCAACTGCTCGGCGTCCAGCTTCTCGAACAGGAACAGGGTGCTGAGTTCCTTGATGTCGCACGGCATCGGCCGCCCGCTCATGACTGCTCCAGGTACCGGTGGACGAGCATCACGGCCATGGCTCCCTCTCCTACGGCGGAGGCGACGCGCTTGGCGGACTCGGCGCGCGCGTCACCCGCCACGAACACCCCGGGCACATTGGTCTCCAGGTGGTACGGCGGCCGGTCCAGCTCCCAGTCGGGCGGCGACTCCCCACCGACCGCCAGGTCGGGCCCGGCGACGATGAACCCGCGCTCGTCCCGCAGGACCGTGCCGTCCAGCCAGTCGGTCAGCGGCGCCGCGCCGATGAACACGAACATCCACTGCGCGTCGACGAGTTCGGTGTGGCCGCTCCCAAGATCGCGCAGCGTGAGCTGTTCCAGATGGTCGGAGCCGTGCACCGCGTCGACGACCGTCCCGGTGCGCACCGAGATGTTCGGCGCGTTCGTGATCTGCTCGATCAGATAGTGGGACATCGACGCGGTGAGGGAGGAGCCGCGCACCAGCAGGGTGACCGACTTGGCGCCCCTCGACAGGTACATGGCGGCCTGTCCGGCGGAGTTCGCCCCGCCGACGATGTACACGTCCTGCCCCTGGCAGGCGGGGGCCTCGGTCAGCGCGGAGCCGTAGAAGACCCCGCACCCGGTCAGGTCGTCGGCGCCCGGCGACTCCAGCTGCCGGTACGACACGCCCGTCGCCAGGATCACGCAGTGCGCGGAGATCGCCGAACCGTCCGCGAAGCGCACGGTCCGCGAGGCCCCGGTCACCTCCAGCCCCGTCACCTCGCGTGCCGTCAGGATCTCGGCGCCGAACTTCGTCGCCTGCCGTCGCGCACGGTCGGTGAGCTGTCCGCCGGACACGCCGTCCGGGAAGCCGAGGTAGTTCTCGATCCGCGAACTCTGCCCTGCCTGTCCGCCGGTCGCGGAGCGCTCGACGAGCACCGTCCGCAGCCCCTCCGAGGCGCCGTACACCGCCGCGCCGAGTCCGGCCGGGCCGCCGCCGATGACGACCAGGTCGTAGAACTCGGCGGTCGGCGTCGTGGCGAGGCCCACCTCGGCGGCCAGCCGCTGATCGTCGGGCTCCACCAGCACCGCCCCGTCCGCGGTGACCACGAGGGGCAGCCGCTCGCCGTCCTGCTCCGCGCAGGCCAGCAGCCGCTTCCCCTCCGGCTCGTCCGACGAGTACCAGCGGTACGGCACCTGGTTGCGGGCCAGGAACTCCCGTACGTCCGAAGATCGCGCGGACCAGCGATGACCGACGACCTTCGTGATCGGCACGGCCCGGTGGTCGGAGGTCCGCCAGGCGGCCAGCAGGTCGTCCAGGACGGGGTAGAGCTTCTCCTCCGGCGGGTCCCAGGGCTTGAGGAGGTAGTGGTCCAGATCCACCACGTTGATCGCGTCGATCGCCGCGTTCGTGTCCGCGTACGCCGTCAGCAGCACCCGGCGCGCACTCGGGTACACGTCCAGGGCCTGCTCCAGGAACTCGATGCCGTTCATCTGCGGCATGCGGTAGTCCGCCAGGATCACCGCGACGAGATCTCCGCGCAGCTTCAGTTCACGCAGCGCGTCGAGCGCGCTCTCGCCGGACTCCGCGCGCACGATGCGGTACGTCTCGCCATAACGACGCCGCAGGTCACGGGCCACGGCACGCGAAACTCCCGGGTCGTCGTCCACGGTCAGGATGACGGTCCGTGCTGCGTCTGTGCCCTGTGCCATTCGTCTCCCACCCCGAGAGGTCGGCGTCCGCGCGCGGATACGCGCGACGCCTTTCCGTTTGCACGCCCATCGTATGTTCGATCCCCCCGATCTGCTTCGGAAATAGGGACGTACCACCCGGCAGGACCCAACGGGTGTCGTACGGCCGAGCCGGGGCAACCGGAGACGGGAGGCAATGATGAACGCAAGCACGTTGACACGAGGCAGCCGGGCGGGGAAACAGAAGGCGGCCCCTGCCATAGAGGGGGCGGCGCGGGCGGGTTTCACCGCGCGCGGTGTCATCTACTTGTTGGTGGGCCTGCTGGCCCTGCAGATCGCCTTCGGAGGCAGCGGCAAACAGGCCGACCAGGGCGGTGCGCTCCAGGAGGTCGCCGGGAAGCCCTTCGGAGAGGTCGTGCTCTGGGCGCTGGGCGTCGGACTGGTCGGCATGGCCCTCTGGCGGCTGTCCGAAGCGATCTTCGGCGCGGCGGGCCCCGACGGCGACAAGGCGAAGAAGAGGCTGGCATCGGCGGGACGGGCCGTGTTCTACGGCTTCATCGCCTACTCCGTGATCTCCTTCGCCGCGGGGGCCGGCGGGAGCGGTTCGAGCGACGGCAAGTCCAAGGACGCGACGGCCAAGGCGATGGAGCTGCCCGCCGGACGGTGGCTCGTGGCCATAGCCGGCGTGGTGATCCTGTGCGCGGGAATCTGGATGGTCGTGCAGGCCGCGCGCCGCAAGTACCACAAGCACATGAAGCTCGGTGAGATGTCGCGCAAGGTGCGCCAGACGGTCGACGTGACCGGTGTCGGCGGTGGTGTGGCCCGCGGTCTGGTGTTCGCCGTCGCGGGCGGCTTCGCGGTCCGCGCGGCCTGGGACTACGAGCCGGACAAGGCCAAGGGCATGGACGACACCCTGCGCTCCTTCACCGAGACCCCGGTGGGGCCGTGGCTGCTGGTGCTCATAGCCGTCGGCCTGATGCTCTTCGGGGCGTTCTCGTTCGCCATGGCCAGGTACCGCAAGGTCTGACCGACCACGGAGACGGCACAGGGCTGTGGCCCCGGATCCGGCAGCCGGATCCGGGGCCACACCCATGTCGAGCGCCCGCGGCCGATCAGCGGGGCAGTCCGGCGGGCGCGGTCGCCCACCGGGTGTTCGGTTCCGTGGCCAGAGTGAACTTGAGCGTGCCACCCGTCCGCAGGAGACCGCCGTCCGTCCAGGACCGGTCGTGCGTACGGCCGTTGAGCCGGACTCCGTCGACGTACGCGTGCGTGGCGTCGGCGGCGGGCGCGTCGATGACGAGGTCGCGGCCGGGCCGGTCGATCACCGCGTGCGGGAACAGCGGCGCGCCCAGCAGCAGGTTGGCGCTGCCCGGCGTCTGCGGGTAGACGCCGAGCGCCGAGAAGACGTACCAGGCGGACATGGTGCCGAGGTCGTCGTTGCCGGGCAGTCCCGTCGGGCCCGTACCGTAGACGGTGTCGACGATCTGCCGGACGGTCGCCTGGGTCTTCCACGGCTGACCGAGCGCGTTGTAGAGCCAGGGGGCGTGGATGCCGGGCTCGTTGGTCGGGTCGTAGCGCAGCGCGTCGCCGCCCTTCACCGACCAGGACCCGTCGGCCTTGTGGAAGAAGTTGTCGAGCCGGCTCGCGGCCACCTCACGTCCCCCCATCGCCTCGGCCAGCCCCTGCACGTCCTGCGGCACCATCCAGGTGTACGTGGCACTCGTACCCTGGGCGAACCCGCGGTCGCTGCCGGGACTGAACGGCGTGACCCACGAACCGTCCAGGTTGCGCGCCTGGATGTAGCCGCTGGTGCCCGCCCCGTCCGTCGCGGCGGGGTTGAAGACGTTGCGCCACCAGCCGCCCCGCTCCGCGAAGTCGGCGGCCTGCTCGTCACGCCCCAGCAGCTTCGCCCAGCGGCCGAGCGCGTCGTCGGCGACAGAGTCCTCCAGCGTCTCGGCGGCACCGCCCCAGCAGTGGCAGACGTCCTGCGCCGCGTACCCGGAGGCCATGTACTGGGCCAGGTTGGGCCGTTGGCCGGTGCACTGGCCGGGGCAGCCCGCGTCGGAGAGCCCGTCCGGGTGCGGCACGGTGGCCTGCTTCGCCAGCGAGTCGAAGGCACCGCGGTAGTCGAAGTTGCGTACCCCCATGGCGTAGAAGGTGGCGAGCGTGGCCGCCGTCGGGTCACCGGTCATGACGTGCGTCGGGCCGTTGATGTGCACCCACCGGTCCCAGACCCCGCCGTTCTGCTGGGCGAAGTTGTAGAGCGACTGGGCGAAGTCCCCGGCGATACGCGGCTTCAGCAGGGCGAGCAGCTGGATCTGCGCCCGGTACTGGTCCCAGCCCGAGAAGTTGCTGTACTGCGCCCCCTGCCCGCGCTCGATCCGGTGCGCCTTGCCGTCCATGCCGGGATAGCGGCCGTCGGTGTCGCTGACCAGGTTGGGCTGCTGGAGGGAGTGGTAGAGCGCGGTGTAGAAGGCGGTCCGCTGGGCGTCACTGCCACCCCCGACCCGCACGGAACGCAGCTCACGGTCCCAGGCCCGGCTCCCGGCCGCAGCCACCTGATCGACGCTCGCGCGTGGCTTTATCTCCTCACGGAGGTTGGCCTCGGCTCCCGAGAGACTCACGTACGAGATCCCGAGCCGCATGTGGACATCGTTGTCGGACGCGGTGTCGAAGCCGACATAACCGCCCGAGCCGCGGCCGGCGCGGTCGGCGCCGGTGGCGTAGCCCTCGCCGCCGCTGCCCGTGGTGGCGCCGGGGGAGAGGGTGCCGTCCTTCCACGTACCCGTGGAGGAGAAGGCGCGGTCGAAGGAGGCGCTGAAGTAGAGCCGGTAGTAGCTCTTGCGGTTGTTCGTACCGCCGTTGGCGCGCCGCCCGCAGAACGCGCCCGTCAGCACCGACCCGGTCACCTTGCGGTTCGCCCGGTCGATCTCGACCTGGGCGTCCTCGCTGCCGTTCAGCGAGTTGGAGACCCGGAAGAGCAGGTTGGCGGGCTTGTCGGCGGGGAACGTGAAGTCGGCGACACCGGCCCGCTGCGACACCGCGAGGTCCGCGCGGGCGCCGGAGTCGAGCCCCACGGAGTAGCGGCCCGGCACGGCCCGCTCGTCGGCGTGAGAGAAGTTCGCCGCGTAGACGGAGTCCGTGGTGTCCGCCGACGGCGACGAGGTGACGTCCCCGACGAACGGCATGATCGGTACGTCGCCGGCGGCGCCCGGGTTGCAGCCCGCCCCGTTCACATGGGTGAGGCTCAGCCCGCGCAGCCGGGTCGTGCCGTACTCGTAGCCGTTGGCCGCGCCGGTACTGGTCTGGTCGCCCCTGGTACTGGTCGGCGACCAGCCGATCATGCCGTACGGGAGGTTGGCGCCCGGGTAGGTGTTGCCCCCGTTCGCCGTGCCGATGAGCGGATCGACGTACGCGGTGGGGCGGGCCGGCGCGGCGGCGTCGGCCACGGCCGAGACCGGACCGGGCAGTGCGGCGGCGAGCGCGGTGGTCAGCGCGAGAGCGGCGGCTCTCCTGCCGAACGTCCGCGACACGGCGGTGGATCTGAGGCCCATGTGCGAGAAAACCTTCCGTGTGAACGAACACCGGGACCGGCCCGGGGAATCGCGCCCGAGCGTAGGCCTTCGGCAAACGCCCCGAACCGCCGAAAGCCGCAACCCCGGTGAACGCGCGGTGAATCCGGGGCGCGCGGCTCTCACATGGCGCGGCTCCGCCGCGTGGGCGCACCGAGCCCCTTCCGAGGGGCAGGCGACCTCGACCCGAGCCCCGTTAAGGGGCGCGGGGAACTGCGCACCGAGCCCTCACCGACCCGCACCCGACAACGCCCCGCGCGGAGCGCTGAGGGCCCCGCCACCTCCCGGTGACGGAGCCCGTCCGACAGACGCGCGGGACGCGTCACGCCGTATGCAGCGTCAACCCGTACCGGTTGAGAATCTCATTGACCGGCTGGTACCACGTCTCACCACCGGTGGAGCAGTTCCCCCACCCGCCGGAAGTGACACCCTGAGCCTGGTCACCACTGATGAACGACCCGCCGGAGTCACCAGGCTCCGCGCAGACACTCGTCTTGGTCATCTGACGCACGGCACCCTGGCTGTAGTTGACCGTCTCGTTCTTCGCCAGCACGTTCCCGCAGTGCCAGTGCGTGGTGGACCCCGACCGGCAGATGGACGCACCGACGGGCGCCTCGTTGGAACCCCGCACGAGCTGGTCGGAGACGGTGCCCCAGCCGAGTACGACGGGCACGGTCCACCACCCGCTGCCGACGTTCACCCACGCGTAGTCGTTCTCGGGGAACGACGACCCCTGGATGTTGCCTATGTACGAGCGGTCCCAGCCACTGACCCCCTGCCCGGCCCCACCGCAGTGCCCGGCGGTGACGAACCCGCCGTGCACCGAGAAGCCGATGGAACAGCGGACGTTGCCGGTGTAGAAGGGGTCGCCGCCGACGGTCCCGGCCGCGAAGGTCTCGGGTGCGGAGGCGGTCTCCTCGACGGTGACGGGCCCGCCGGCCCGCGCCTTCGCGAGGAACGCCCGGACATCGTTGTCAGCACGCTGCGCGGCGACGACGCCCACGACGACCGAGCTGGACTCGGCGTCGACGTACCAGTTGCTGACCCCGTCCGGCGCGGCCAGCTTGTCGATGCGCGCCTTGGCCGCGTCGAGCTGCCGCGCGCTGTACTTGACGGTGCGGACACTCGCCCCGGTCTCGCGCACGGAGGCGAGCGTGGCGGCGGACGCGCCGGACTTGACGGCGACGGTCAACTTCCCGCTGTCGGCGTCGAACCAGGAGCCGCCGTACGCGGCTCCGGCCGCGCGCTCGGCCTTCGGCTCGACGGCGGTCGCCGTCTTCTCGGCGGCGAGCCGTGCCTCGGCGCCGGCCTTCGTCAGGCCGAAGTCGCGTCGCATGGCGTCGAGGAGGGCGTCGGAAGCGGGTGCTTCGGAGGTGGGGGTGGCTTCGGGGGCGGGGGCGGCCGAGGCGGGTCCGGCGGCGACGGTCGCCCATGCGCCGATCAGAAGGAGGGAGGCCAGGCCGGTGCTCAGGGTCGTGGTGCGTCTCAAGGCGATAGCCCTTCGTTGTTCCAGCAAGGTGGGGGCGGAACAGCTGAACTATGAGAGCGCTCTCATGGAATGCGGGGCAGAGCCTAGCGCCAGACCATCGTCAGGTACAGACCAAAAACAAGAGCTGTCGGCGGCCGAGGTATCAGTTGGTGGGCCGGTGGGCCGGTGGGCCGGTGGGTCGGTGAGGCGGTGCTCCGGTCAGCGGGCGAGCGGAATGCCGTACGCGCGCTCCACATGCAGCCGCAGCACGAGCCGGCCGTCGCGGACCATGGCGGCCCGGTAGTCGTCCCAGTCGGGATGTTCTCCCTGTACGTCCCGGTAGAGCCGGATCAGCTCCTCCACGGTCTCGTCGCCGGGCTCGCGGGCCACGGGCGAGAGTTCGGCGGTGCCCTCGGCGACGGTGTAGGCCCAGCGGTCCGCGCTGGTCACGTGGTACGAGGCCCGTGGGTCGCGGCGCAGATTGCGCGTCTTGGCGCGCCCGTCGGTGAGTGACACGCGCACGATCCGCTCGTCGGGGTAGTACGCGTGGTTGACGTTGGACAGCTGGGGGCGTCCGTCGCGCTTGAGCGTCGTCAGCACCCCGCCGTCGTACTCGGAGAGGAGTCGGAGCAGGGCGTCCTGGCCGGGGCCGGTGTCATCAGTCATGCGCTGAGCAACGCCCGGGACACCACCGGGCATTCCTGCGGTACGCCATACGGCGGATGCGGCGCGGCGGCAGAAACCGCCACGCCACACCCGCCGTACAGCCGGGACCGCCGGAAGGGCCGATCAGGTCGGACAGGCCGGAAAGACCGTGCGTGCTGCCGGCGCTTCAGGACGCGCTGCACGAACCGATCGTCGGCGCCGAGGAGTTGCCGTTCTTCATGACGGTGAACCCGAAGCTCGTCGACGCTCCCGCCGCGAGACTCCCGTTGCCGTTGGGCCTCATGGTCATGACGTTGCCGCTGGAGTCCCAGCTGGGCGTGCCGTTCCAGGTCGTGGAGATCTTCTGCGGTGAGGACACCGTGACCGTCGTCGTCCACCCGGTGATGGCGGCACTGCCCGCGGTCACCGTGACCTGCCCGTTGAAGCGGTCGCCCCAGTCGTTCGTCCTGCTGTACGTCACCGTGCAGGCGGCGTTGCCGCCTCCGCCACCGCCGCCCGAGCCGCTGCCGCCGAGCGCGGTGAGTACGGCGGTGTAGGCGGCCTTCTTGTTGTAGTTGCCGTCGAACAGCAGCGGTGTGCCGCTCGCGCGCCAGGAGTACTTGTCGGTGACGCCCCACACGGTGATCCCGGTGCAGCGGGAGACGCCGAGGCAGGCGTTCACCACGTTGGTGTAGCTGGCGGCCTGCGCGCTGCCGGAGCCCTCGATGTCCAGCTCGGTGATCTGCACGTCGACGCCCAGATCGGCGAAGCGCTGCAGGTTCGCCCGGTAGTCGCCGGGCACGGGGGAGGCGCTGTTGAAGTGGGACTGGAAGCCGACGCAGTCGATCGGCACACCGCGTGCCTTGAAGTCCTTCACCAGGTTGTAGACGGCGTTGCTCTTCGCGTTGACACCGTCGGTGTTGTAGTCGTTGTAACAGAGCTTGGCGGCCGGGTCGACCGTCCGTGCGGTGCGGAACGCCTCCTCGATGAAGCCGTTGCCGAGCTTGTCCTGGAAGGGTGAGCTGCGCCGGGCGCCGCTGCTGCCGTCCTGGAAGGCCTCGTTGACGACGTCCCAGGAGTGGATCTTCCCCTTGTAGTGGGTCATGACCTGGGTGATGTGGTTGTTCATCGCCGTTCTGAGGTCGGAGGCGCCCAGCCCGCCGACCCAGCCGGGCAGCTGGGAGTGCCAGACGAGGGTGTGCCCGCGGACCTTCATGCCCCTGCTCTGGGCGTGGTTGACGATCTGGTCGGCGGAGCCGTACGAGAAGGAGTTGCGGCTGGGCTCGAGGGCGTCCCACTTCATCTCGTTCTCGGGGGTCACGGAGTTGAACTCCGTGTTGAGCGTCGAGGCGTACGCGGCCTCGCCCAGGTGGTTGGCCGCGACCGCGGTGCCGAAGTAGCGGCCCTTCTCGGCCGCCGCGGCCCCGAGCGTGCTCGCCGCCGCGGCCGTTCCCGCGAGAGCGGTGACCCCGGCCGCGGCGAGCAGGCCGGCTGTGCCGAACACCAGGGCTCTTCGAATCCTCGACCTGCGGGGCGGAGGTGTGACGGTGCGGTCCTTGAACGTACGGCTGAGCATGTCGTCCCCTTCTGCGCTATCGAAAGTTTCGAGCATGTTTCCGAATGGCTGCGCAGACCTTACGGCCGGTCATACGGGTCGTCAACGGGCTGTGCCGCACCGTATTTCGGTTGGCTCAAGTTGGTCGGGCCGCCCCGTGTGTCGCCCGGATCCTCTTGCCTAACCGCCGAACCCCGCCTATGTTCCCCTGAATAATCGTCAGAGGGACCGAATGTTTCGAAGAAGGAGGTGCGAGCGTGATGGGTGAGTGATCCCGCGCGCCTGACAAGTTCCGCATAGGTGTCGGTCAGGGTCGACACATGACCACGAGCACACGCGGCGCCGGACGCCGTTCCGCCGTCGCCCTGGCGGCTGCCCTCTCTCTCGCCGTCCTCGTCGGCTGCGGCGCCGGAGAGACGAGGACGACGGAGCGCACACCGGGCGCGCACACCACGAGCGCAGGCGGGGCCAGGCCCGCGCCCGCACCCCGGATCTCCCTGGACGTGGCCCCGCGCCAACTGCCGAGCCTGGGGCCCAGGACCTCGGCCAAGATCTCCCCCAGGACGAGTCAGGTGCTCGTGGTCACGGGCCGGGGGCGGAACTCCCCCGTCTCCACCGCGGTGCTGTACGAGCGCACGGCGTCCGGCTGGCACGCCGGGACCGTCTGGCCCGCGCACAACGCCTTCAAGGGCTGGACCGACCACCATGTGATCGGCGACCTCCGTTCGCCCGTCGGGGTCTACACGCTCACGGACGCGGGCGGCCTGCGCGGCGATCCCGGCACCCGTCTCCCGTACGACCACTCCGGCGGCTTCTCCGTCGACGGTACGGGCTTCGAGGGCGAGCCCCTGGCCGGCTCCTTCGACTACGTGATCGCCATCGACTACAACCGCGAACCCGGCAACACACCCCTCGACTGGACGCGGCCCCTCGGGGCGGGCCGGGGCGGCGGCATCTGGGTGCACGTCGACCACGGCGGCCCCACCCAGGGCTGCGTCAGCCTGCGCGAGGAGCATATGAAGGCCCTGCTGCGGGCGGTCGATCCCGACCGACACCCGGTGATCGCCATGGGCGACGCGGCCGCACTCAGACGCTGAGGGCGGACGCCGCCCGTGCTCGCGAACGGGCGACCGGTGGCCGCCCGTTGACTGGTGGTGCGGGTACCAGGATCCGCGGTCCTGCTCACAGGAGAGATCTGGTTGCTCCCGCCCCTCGGGCGCACTGTGGACGCATGGACACCACCCAGCAGCCGGAGGTCAGGATCCGAGTGACGCCTCTGCGTCGCCTCAGCGGAGGCACCTACGTGCTGCGCGGCGGCCAGGAGACTCCCGCGCGGGCCAACGAGGCCCCGTGCGCGGCGAGTCGTCGTGCGCAGCCCGCGCGAACGGGCGGCCGACGAGCGACATGACGACGGACGCACGGAGCGACGACGAACGTGCGACATGACGACGAACGCGCCGCGTGACGTCGAACGGCGGCTGTCCGACACCCGAGAGTGTCGGACAGCCGCCGTTCGACGTCACGCCCGCAGACCGGGCTCCGGTCCTTCGCGCCGGGTCAGCCCGTCGCCGCCCGGTCCGGTTCGGCCGGCTGCCCGGCCAACTGCCGTACGTCGGGCCGCGGCCGGGGCCTCGACGAGGCCAGCAGCGAGACCAGCGCCGTCAGGGCCGCCAGTGCGGCGAGCACGGCCGCGAGACCGGCGAGCCACGGCGGCGCGAGGGTCAGGTCCAGGGCCCGGGACAGGCCCTGCGACTGGATACGGCCCTCCAGGAGCTGGGCGACCGCGAGCGCCGCGGGCACGATGATGCCCAGGGCGAGCACGGGCACCACGCTCCGGCGGAGCAGTGCGAGACCCAGCAGGACGCACAGACCGCAGCCGCCCATGACGAACCCGTAGGCGCTGAGGGACGCGCCGTCGCGGTGCGGCGGGAAGTGGGCCAGCCCGCACACCACGAGCATCAGCGCCGCGGCCAGGCGCGGCCAGGCGGGGGAGTCGACGTTCTTCGCGGGCCGGCTCCGGCGCGTCCGGGCTGTACGGCCGATGGCCACCGTGCCGCCCTCGGCGAGCAGCCGGTCCCCGGAGGGGGACTTGTCCTTGGCCGAGGCCGCGCGGGCCGCCTCCGCCGCCTTCCGCTCCTCGCGCGTCGGCGGCGTCCCCTGCTGCCGGCCCTCGCGTACGCCCTGCTCGTGGGCCATGCGGCCGATCAGTTCCACCAGTTCCTCGACCGGCCGGCTGGTAGCGGCGGCCCGCACCGCGGCCTCGCCGCAGTGGGGTTCGAGCGGGGGCCGGTGCAGCAGCGCCATCAGCCTGGTGACGTCCTCCACGGGCCGGCCCTCGGCCGCCGCGCGGATCGCCTCGTCGGCGCTGTCGGCGTTCCTCGGCGGCCGGGTCAGCAGGGCCACCAGCCGGCTCACGTCCTCCACGGACCGGTCCGTGCCGACCGCCCGCAGCGCGTCGATCGTGGCCCTCGCGTACTCCGGTGACTGCTCCAGCAGTTCGATGAGCTCGATGACCTCTTCCAGCGGCCGGTCGGCCACCGCGGCGTGCACCAGTCCGTCGACCGGGTTGATGTACGCGGGATCGGCCTCGATCTCGGCCTGGTCGGGGTACTTCCTGTCGAACTCGGCGGCCGAGTCGGTGGACCGCGGATCGGCCTGGACCACCGGGACGGGGGCCGGGGCCGGGGCCTGGGCCTTGGCCGGGGCCGGGGCCTGGGCCTTGGCCGGGGCCGGGGCCGCGGCGGGATGCGGGCGGCGGGCCTCGTCGGCCGCTCCCGCGTGCGCGTGGTCGGCCTCGTCGGCGGGCCCCGCGAAGCGGCGCTCGTCCCGGCCGTCGCGGTTGTCCCGGCCTTCCCTGTCGTCGCGGCCGTCGCGGCCGTCGCGGCCGTCCCTGCCATTCCGGTCGGCCGGGGCGGTGTGGCGGCGGGGCACCCTGTCGGCCGCGTCCGGGTACCGGTGGTCGACCTCGTCGGCCGGGTCGGCGTACCGGTGCTCGTCGGCGTCGGCCGGGCCCGCGTACCGCTGCTCGACCTCGGCGGCCGGGTCGGGGTACCGGTGGTCGATCTCGTCAGCGGGGTCGGCGTACCGCTGCTCGTCGGCGTCGGCCGGATCCGCGTACCGCTGCTCGACGGCGTCGGCCGGTCCGGCGTACCGGGGGTCGACCGCGTCGGGGTACCGGCGCTCGGCTCTGCGCGCGCCCCTGTCCGGCGCCTCGTCCGGCACGGTGTGCCAGGGGGCGGAGACCGGTAGCGGCGGGATGGTGGCGTCGACCACGCTCTCGGGAGATATGCCAGGTCGATCGGCGTCGAAAGGCGAACGGGTTGTCATACTCGGCTCCCTACGAAGGGTGCAGTCGCTGTCGTGGCCCGGACGTGCGGCCCGAGAGTTGCTGTGCGACCTTTCTAAGCGCCCGCGCCAAACGCCGCCAACGGGATGAGGCGTACGTGTGACGCGGACCGGAGCCGGACCGCTCAGGACGTCAGTCGTCGGGGGTGCCGTACAGCCACAACCGCAGCAGCCGGCTGAGCCCCGGCATGACCAGATAGGTCAGCACGGGCAGCAGTACGAGGGGGAAGACGGCGGCGCGCAGGGGCAGGGGCCACGCGGCCGTACCGGGCGCCACCAGCCACTGGATGAGGAGCGTCAGCGGGTAGGCGCCGAGGAACGTCGTCAGGACCATCTTCCAGCGCGGCGGCGCCTTCACGGCGGTGCCGGGGAGCCGGAACCAGCTCTCCATCCCGGTGGTCGACTGGCGTTCGTCACGGACCTCGGTGGCGACGCCCTCGATCCGCGCGTGCCACTCCGCGCGCTCGGGCGAGACCAGCCAGTCGGTGAGCCGCTGCGGATCGGCGAAGCGGAGCACCGCGTGGAACCGGTGCCCGGGCTCGGGGCGCAGCCAGGACACCCCTTCGTTGCCGGGGAACCGCGCGACGCAGTCGGCGACGCCTCGGGTCCACTCCTCGAACTCGGCTTCCCGGCCGGGACGTACCTGCCAGGTGAGGACCGTGGTGACGGGCTCGGCGCATGGGACCTGCGGGGTGCTCATGGCCATCTCGGGTTCCATGGGCCGAGCGGGTCATGCACGGACCGGCGAAACGGACCGGTGAAGTGAATGCCGGTGAAGTGGGTGCCAGTGAAGAGATACCGGTGAAGAAGTGCCGGTGAGGAGAATTCAGCCGTCCACATCGTGCACACCCGGGGTGACTATCTCGTCCAGCGCCTTGCGCACCGCCTCGTAGGTGTGTCCGCGCAGCTCGGCGTCGCGCGCGCTGTCCGGATCCTCCGTCCTGAGTTCTTCGCCGCGCGCCTTCCATGCCTGCTCCTCCCGGCCGGCCCAGGAGCGGGCCCGCTGGATACGGCGCAGGAGTTCATCGGAGTCCACCACGTCAGTCATGAGATACGGGTACCCACGCGAGCCCTTTCGACCCAGGCACTCCGGCACCCGGGACGGTCAGGCCTCCAGGAGGTCGAGCAGGTCCGCGAGAGGCAGGGGTTTCGCCAGGTGGGCGTCGAATCCGGCCTCGCGGGACCGCGTGCGGTCGGTGCCGCGGCTGAAGCCGGAGACCGCGATGAGACGCAGCGAGGCACCCTGCGGACGTGAGCGCACCGTCCGGGCCACCTCGTAGCCGTCCATGTCGGGCAGCCCGAGATCACACACCACGACGTCGAAGACGTGGCTCCCGGTCGCGGTGACGGCGTCCGCGCCCGTGTGGACGACCGTGACGTGATGGCCCTGGCGGTCCAGCAGCGTGCGGTAGGTCGCGGCGAGATCCGTGTTGTCCTCGACGATCAGGACGGCCAGCTGCTTGCGCCCACGACGCGGCGTCACGGGCCGGGCAGGCGGCGGATCGCCGTCGGACGCGGCCAGCGGCAGCAGAGCGGTGAACGAGGCTCCGGTGCCGGGACCGTCGCTGTGCGCGGAGATCCGGCCACCGTGCAGTTCGAGGATGGTACGGACCACCGACAGACCCAGGCCGAGACCCTCGGGAGTCTGCGGCCCGGCCGGCGCGGCCCGCATGAACACACCGAACAGCTCCTCGGCCTGACCGGGGTCGAAACCGATCCCGTCGTCCCGGACGGTGAGTTGGGCCCGCCCTTCCCCGGCCGACAGGTGGATGGCCGTACGGCCGCCCGGCAGCGTGTACTTGAGCGCGTTGGACAGCAGGTTGGTCAGCACCTGGGCCAGCCGCAGCCGGTCGCCGTCGACCAGCACCGGACGGTCGGGCAGCCGGACGTCCAGCACGCGCCCCTCGTGGCCGAACAGGCCCCGGATGTCGGCGCAGGCGCTCTCGACGGCGGAGCGCAGGTCCATCCGCTCGGGCACCAGCTCCAGACGTCCGGTCACCGCGCGGGTGCCGTCCAGCAGGTCGTTGCTCATCCGGGCCAGGATGCCGAGCTGCCGTTCCAGGACGGACAGCGCGGGATGGCCGCCGGGCATGTCGAGCCCCAGCAGCTCGGTCGCCGCGGTGGCGGCGGCCAGCGGGTTGCGCAGCTCGTGCGAGAGCGTCGCGATGAACCGGTCCTTGGCACGCTGCTCCTCCCGCAGCCGGTGTCCCGCCGCGTCGAGGTCGCCGTTCAGCCGCCGCAGCTGCTCGTTGACCTCGCGGATCTCCCGCGCGCGGACGAACAGGTCGATCTCCATGCCCTCCGCGCGGGTCCGCGCCTCCGCGGCGGCCCTCTCCTTCTCGCGTCCGGCCCGTCGCACCAGCACGAACTCGGTGACGTCCTCCACCCGGTGGATGATGTGCGACACCCGGCCCTCGGCGTCCAGGACCGGCGTGTTGACCGGGCTCCACCAGCGCTCCACGAACCCGGTGCCGTCGTCGGTGTTCCCGCCCGCAGGGATGTCGTACCGCTGCAGCGCCATGGTGTCCGTACGCGCGGTGCCCACCACCGTCTCCAGCGAACGGCGCAGATTGGCGACGCCGTCGGCCGCGGGATCGGCCGGATTGTCGGGGAACACGTCGAAGATGCGCCGTCCGACGATGTCCCGCCCCTTGCCGGTGGCCGCGAGATAGGCACGGTTGACCTCGACGATGACGAAGTCCGGCGCGAGGATCAGCAACGGGGAGAGAGCGAACTCGAAGAGCTGCCGGAAATCCGGAACGGCGTAGGGACTGCCCGAGGGCGTGCGCGACTGGCTGCCTGACGGACTGTTCGACGGACTGGTCGTGGACACGGCGGCTCTCAGGGGTCGAGGCGGTACCCGTAGCCGCGCACCGTGGTGATCCTCGGGGCGGGCACGGGGAGTCGGGCGAGTTTTCCGCGCAGCCGGTACACGTGCTCGATCACGGTGGCGGACTGCTGCCAGGACGCGCCCCAGATCTGCTCCAGCAACTGCTCGGCGGAGAAGACGCGGCCGGGGGAGCGCGCGAGGAGTTCCAGGAGGGCGTACTCCTTGGGCCGCAGGGTCAGAGCGACGCCCGTACCGCTCGCCAGGCACGCGGCCGTGTCGACGCGCAGCGAGCCCACGTCGAGGACGGCCGGGATCTCCGGCGGCCGGCACCTGCGCAGTACGGCACCGATCCGCGCCACCAACTCCCGCTGCGAGAACGGCTTGACGAGGTAGTCGTCCGCCCCGATCTCCAGCCCGGCCACCCGGTCTGTCTCATGGCCGCGTCCGCTGACGACGATCACCGGCAGTCGGCTGGTGGCGCGCAGGGTCCGCAGCAGTTCGAGTCCGCTGCCGTCGGGAAGCCCCAGATCGAGGACGACCAGCTCCACACCACCCTGGTGCATGACGGCCCGGCCGGCGCGGGCGTCCATGGCCCAGGTGACCGTGAAGCCCTCACGCTCCAGATAGGAACGGCACATCAGTGCGAAGTCGGTGTCGTCGTCGATCAGCGCGAGATGTGGACGCACCCGTCACCACCCGGCCTCACTGCCGCCCGCTCGTTGTGTCGCCGGTGAGCGGGCGTTGATGCCCCGACCATGTGGCGAAGGTAGAACAGTAGGCACCCGCGGTTCAAGGGGGAGCCGACACGGGGGGAGTTCCGGCACGGGCTCGTGTGGTGCGGGGAGCGCACACCGCCGCACAGGTCCGGGCCGGAACAGGGCCGTCGACGGGGGACGCCGAACGGCCGGCCTTGCACCGGGAACGCAGGGGTCGCGGACCGGAACGGCTTGCACGTGTACGACCTGAAGCCCGTCGTCACGGCCTCGTGGCCACCACCCGCCGAACACTGCGGGCTGTACGACGGGAACGGTCTGGTCGTCGTGGAACTGCACGGTGACATCGACCTGGCCTGCGCGGCCCGGCTACGCACCTGGCTGGACTCGGTGGTCGCCCTGCGCGCCTCGGCGTACGTCATCGACCTGCGTGCCGTCTCCTTCGTGGACAGCACCGGCTTGAACATGTTCGTACGTTTCTGTCGGCGGGCCCTGACCCATGAGGCGGCCGTAGGCGTACTCTGCCGGCCCGACACCCTGCGGCTGGTCCGCGCGCACGGCACCCATGACGTCCTGCGTCCCGTCACCACGTTCGACGAGGCGGTGGCCCGGGCCACCGGAACAGAGGGCGCGCACGGCACGACGCACGCCGCCGCGGACCGTCCGGTACGAGCGTTCGGGGAACGGTCATGACGACCGTTCCCCGAACGGCGGCGCTACGGCCGGTCAGCGCCCGAAGTGGTGACCGCCGCCGTACTCGCCGCCCTGGTTCTCGCCCTCCCAGTGGGACTCCGCGCAGCCGTTGCCGTAGTAGGCGTGGCCGTCACCGGCGCCCGCGAACACGCCGCACGCGCGGAAGTCGCCCTCGTAGCGGCTGTCGTTGCGGCCGTCGTTGTGGCGCTCGTCGTGTTCGTCGGCGACGGCCGCGCCGGCGCCGCCCAGGATCGCGGTGGCGGCGAAGACGCCGGCGGCAAGGATGGTGCGCACACGCATGGTTGCTCCCTGATGGAGAAGTGATGGACGGACGAGCGGGAGATCCGGCCACGCGATCGCGTGACCTCGCCGCTCCTACAGCCATGCTCGGGGCGGCCCGTGCCATCGGCGCGCATTCATCACCCAAACGTGGGCGCCCCGCCGGAGCCGGACCCGGAGCCGGACCCGGAGCCGGACCCGGAGCGGGAGCAGGGTCAGGCGCTGGCACTGGCGCGGTTACGGCTTGCGGCCCACTCCGCCGTAGGCGTCCACCACGGAGCCCGGCGAGTCCGGGCGCCACCGGGTGACCTGGACGATGCCGGGTTCGACCAGATCCAGCCCCTCGAAGAAGCCGGCGATCTCCTCGACACCGCGCACGTGGTACGGGACGGCCCCGCTGGCGTTGTACGCCTCCGAGGCGGCGATCATGCCCTCGCTGGTGGCGGTGCTGTCGCTGATGACGAGGTAACTCCCGGACGGCAGGCGGGCCATGAGGTCCCCGACCAGCTGCCGCGCCCGGTCGTACTCGGCGACATGGCCGAGCGTGTTGAGGATCATCAGGGCGACGGGCCGCGACAGGTCCAGGGTGTGCGCCGCCGCTTCCAGGATCGCCGCGGGCTCGTACAGATCGGCGTCGATGTAGGCCGTGCGGCCTTCCGGGGTGCTGGTGAGCAGGGCACGCGCGTGGGCGAGTACCAGGGGGTCGTTGTCGACGTACACGATCCGCGCGTCCGGGGCCACGCACTGGGCGACCTCGTGGGTGTTGTCGGCGGTCGGCAGCCCGGTGCCGATGTCGAGGAACTGCCGGATGCCCCGCTCACCGGCGAGGTGCCGGACCGCGCGCCCGAGGAAGCGCCGGCTCGTGAGCGCCACGTCGACCAGACCGGGGAAGATCTCCTTGATCTGGTCGCCGATCTCCCGGTCCACCTCGTAGTGGTCCTTGCCGCCCACGAAGTAGTTCCAGAAACGGGCGGAGTGCGGCTTGTCCGTGTCGATCCGGGCCCGCAGCCCGGCAGCGTCGGCGAGCTGGGGTTCCTGGTCCGGCACGGGAGCGCCTCCTGGAGATCGTGTGTCGTCGGCCGCTCGCCAACGTAGTGGAACGAGCACCCCGGCCACCCGTGTACGGGCAGGTCAACGGGGGTGCACCGGATGGTTTCGGCCACGTGTGGGTTAGGGTCGTGACCTTGATCGACCGTGCGCACAGCAGGAGGAGACATGGCGGTGGAGGTGAGCGACGCGCCCGAGGCGCGGCGTTACGAGGCCCGGCTCGACGGGGCGCCCGAGGTCGCCGGCTGGGCGGACTACATCCGCACGGCGGAGCTCATCGCGTTCGTGCACACCGAGGTGACCCCGGAGTGCGAGGGCAAGGGCGTCGGCTCCGCGCTGGTGCGGGCCTCCCTCGACGAGGCGCGCGCGGCCGGCCTGCGGGTGCTGGCCACCTGCCCCTTCTACGCCGGCTGGATCGCCCGGCACCCCGAGTACGGCGACCTGCTGTACCAGGCGCGCAGCAGGGTCAGCGACTGAGGCACGCCGGGGGGAGGGGCCCGCTATCCCTGGGCCGACGGCCGCCAGCCCAGTGCCGGGCCCAGTCCGGTGGCCAGGTCGGTGAGGATCTGTACGTAGTCCGCGTGCTCGAAGGTGAAGGGCAGCGCGAAAGCGACCTCGTCGATCTCCCGGAACGCGGCGTGCGCGTACAGCCGTTCGGCGATCTCGGCGGAGGTCCCGACGAGATCCGGCGCGAACATCATGCGCGCGGGACCGTGGGGCGTCGCGGTACGAGGGGTCCGCTTCGCGGCGTACGCCTCGTACTTCGCGCGCTGCCCGGGCGTGGCACTGTCGGTGGGGATGACGACGAGCCCCTGGGAGACGCGGGCGCGCTCACCGTCGGGGTGAGCGGCGCGGAAGGCCCGTACGTGGGACAGCTGGATCTCGGCGAAGTCCTCGGACTCCTCCGCCTTCACGACACTGCTGGTCAGGAAGTTCATGCCGTGCTCACCGGCCCACCGGGCCGACCGCAGGCTGCCGCCGCCGTACCAGAGCCGGCTGCCCAGACCTGCGGCGTGCGGCTGGACACGGTCCGAGAACACCTCGAACCCCTCGACCCCGCTGAAGTCGGTGGCCGGTTTGCCGCGTACGAAGTCCAGCAGGCGGCTGACCCGGTCGTAACCGAAGTCCTCGGCGTCCGCGGTGTCCGGGTACAGTGCGTCCTTGACCTGGTCGAAGTGCATCGGCGGGCCGACGCTGACGCCCGGATTGAGGCGTCCGCCGGACAGCAGGTCCACCGTGGCCAGGTCCTCGGCCAGCCGCAGCGGGTTCTCCCAGCCCAGCGGGATGACCGCGGTGCCCAGCTCGATCCGGGTGGTGCGCTGCGAGGCCGCGGCGAGGACGGCCACGGGGGAGGAGATCCCGTACTGGAGATGGCGGTGGCGCAGCCACGCGCTGTCGAAGCCCAGCCGCTCACCCAGCTCGATGATCTTCAGCGTGGACTCGTGGCCCGCACGGGGATCGGCCTCGTCGAACAGGCCGATGGTCAGGAAGCCCAGCTTCCGCAACGGTTGTGAGGGCAGCGGCACGGGGCTCCTCCGGCGTCCGGCACGAGGTCTACTTGCTGACTGCTGACTGCTGACTGCTGACTGCTGACTGCTACTGCTACTGCTGCGGCTCGGCTGCTACCGCTCGGCCTTCTTGTCCTTGAGGTCCTTGATGCGTGCCGTCTCCTTGCGGACCTCGGCCTGTGTGGCGCGCTCCTTCTGCAGCCACTCCGGGGAGTCCTTCTTCAGCGCCTCGATCTCGTCCGTGGTGAGGGCGTCCGTCACCCCGCCGCGGGCGAGCCCGGAGATGGAGACGCCGAGCTTGGCGGCGACCACCGGCCGGGGGTGCGGTCCGGTGCGCCGCAGCTCCTGCAGCCACTCGGGCGGATCGGCCTGGAGTGCGGTGAGCTCGGAGCGCGAGACGACACCTTCCTGGAACTCGGCGGGTGTGGCCTCTAGGTACACACCCAGCTTCTTCGCCGCGGTCGCGGGCTTCATCGTCTGGGTGTTCTCGTGCGACGTCATAACGGCAAGGGTATCGAGCATGTGAACCAGCGCCGACCACGCCGGGTAACCTGGCCAGGTGACAGGCTCGGAAGATTCCCCTTCGTTCCGGCTCGCGTATGTCCCGGGAGTGACGCCCAGCAAATGGGTGCGGATCTGGAACGAGCGGCTGCCCGACGTCCCCCTGACGCTCCTCGCGATGTCCGTCGGCGAGTCCTTCGACGCGCTGCGGGGCGGCGACGCGGACGCGGGCCTGGTCCGGCTGCCGGTCGACGGTACGGATCTCAGCGCGATTCCCCTCTACACGGAGACGAGCGTGGTAGTCGTCCCCAAGGACCACGTCGTGGCCGCGGTGGACGAGGTGAGCGCCGAGGACCTGGCGGACGACATCGTGCTGCACCCGCTGGACGACACCCTCGACTGGGAGCGCCTGCCGGGCCGCCCCGCGATCGAGCGCCCCGCCACGACGGCCGACGCGGTCGACCTGGTGGCGGCGGGGGTGGGACTCCTCGTCGTTCCGCAGTCGATCGCCCGCCTCCACCACCGCAAGGACCTCACCTACCGGCCGGTGACGGACGCCCCCGAGTCGCGGGTCGCCCTGTCGTGGCCGGAGGAGCGGACCACGGACCTGGTGGAGGACTTCATCGGGATCGTCCGCGGCCGTACGGTCAACAGCTCACGCGGCCGTACGCAGCCCGCGGCCGAGCAGAAGCCCGCGCGCTCCCCGGACAAGGCCACCCCCCGCGGCAAGCCCGCTACGGGCAGGACCGGTGCCAAGAACCCCCGGAGGGGTGCGGGTCCCGCCAAGGGCGCCAAGAGCACCAAGGGCGCCAAGCGAGGCAAGCCCCGCGGTCGCTAGCGGACCCCGAAGGGGCGCGGGGCAGTGACACCCTGCGGCTCCGCCGAGGGGCGCGGCCGGCCCCCTCACCGAACCCGCAGGTTCAAGTGACCTCGTCCGTGTCGCGTACGAGCCCGGCCACATGGTCGGTGATCGTGTCGAGCACGTCCGCCCACGCCGAGTCGCCGCCGAGCACGAGGTAGTTGAGAGTCAGCCCGTCGGTCATGGCGGCCAGATAGCGGGCCAGCACCGGAACAGGCACGCGCAGCGCGAAATCCATCTCGCGGCCGAGCTGCCGGATGAGTTCGGCGTACGTGTCGGAGTACAGCTCGTACTGCCGTCGGGCCAGATGCTCGAACCCCGGCTGCCGCAGAGCATATTGCGTCAGCTCGTACGTGAGCATGTGTTCGCCCGGGTGGGCGGCCACATGGTCCCAGTAGGCGCGGAAGCCGGCCGCGACCGTCTCCCGCAGGGTGGCCTTCGGCCGGATCGCCTCGCGCACCACCGTGACGGAGTGACCGGTGATCGTCTCGATGACCGACTCGATCAGCGCCTGCTTGGAGTCGAAGCAGTAGTGGAAGACGCTCAGTGACACGCCCGCCTCGGCCGCGATGGACCGGGTCGTCGTCCTGGGGACGCCGTCCCGGGTCATCACGCGGATGGCCGCCTCGGTGAGCTGACGGCGCCGCTCGGCCGACGGCATCCGTGCCATGTGGTCCCTTTCGCGCCTGCTCGTTCCTGGTGTGCGCCCTGCGGGGGGTCAGCTGGTGTGGACGCCCACCTCGTACAGGGAGTACCCCCAGTCCGTACCGCGATCGAGCCCGTGGACCCGCACATGGCGGGCGGGTACGCCGGAGAAGCGGGCCGTGTCCAGGCCGCCGTCCCCGGCGGTGGTGGACCACACGGACTGCCAGTCGGTGCCGTTCGTGGAGACCTCCACGCGGTACGACTTCGCGTAGGCGCGCTCCCAGTCGAGGGTGACGTGCCTGACCGTGCTGGTGGAGCCGAGGTCGATCCGCAGCCACTGGTCGTCGCTCCAGTCGCTGGCCCAGCGGGTGCCCCGGTCGCCGTCCACGGCCCGGCCGGGCGCGTAACTGGTGAAGATGCCCGACTCCGACGAACTGGCCGACGCGGGCGCGCCCTTGGCGAGGTTCACCCCCGCCTGGTGCCGCTCGGACGCGCCCCAGGTGTCGAGGTAGGACTCGGCGCCCCGGAACAGGTCGTCCACGACGCCCTGGCCCGCGACCAGCCGGATGTCCTCGATCCAGTCCGGGACGAGCCCGTAGTGGGCGGCGCCGTCGGCGTTGATGTCCCAGGTGCGCTGCCCGGTGGTCTGCCGGTCGAGCACGGCCCCGCCGTCGGTGCTGCGGAACGGATACCGCACGGGGTTCGAGGTGTCCGCGCCCCGCGGGGCGGGCCAGCCGCCGACGCCGTTCATGTCGGTGCCGTAGCCGTAGCCCACGTCGTACTTGTCGCGCAGGGCCTTCGTCCGCGCGGCCTCCGCGCCGAACTGCTCGGAGCCGTGCATGTACTGGGCGATGAAGCCGCCGAGGCGGTAGACCCGCTCGGTCCAGTTCAGGTCCATCCAGCTGTGCGAGGAGATCACGCCGGGGTAGGACTCGGACTCGAAGATGTCGAGGGCCCGGCCGGTGGCCTTGACGCCCATGTGGTCGATCTCCAGCATCATCTTGCGCTTCATCAGCCCGCGCACGGCGTACTCACCGAGATCGGTGAGCCCGCGCTTGTTGCACTGCGCGTCCTCGTCGTACGTCGGTACGTCGACACCCGGGGGCAGTTCCTTCTCGGCGCCCGGCGCCGCCGCGCCCCCGATGGGGTTGTCGTGCTGAGGGCCCGTGCACTTCTCCGTCTGCCAGAAGGTGCCCGTCGACAGGAACTGGCCGACGTTGATCGCCGTACCGAGGCCGCCCTCGTCGAACCGGACCCCGCACAGGGCGTTGTCGAACTTGTGGCACAGGAACATGCTGCGCACGCCGAGGTCGTACAACTCGTCGAGCCCGGCGTCGATGTCGGCCTTGTCGCACTGCGCGATGTCCAGGATCTGCTTGCAGCCGAAGGGTTCGGACGTCTCCACGCCCAGGACGACGGCGAGTTTGCCCTGCTGGGCGACCTCGCGGGCCTGCGCGCTGTCGGTGACGATCCGGAACCAGCCCTTGCCCGGCCCGCCGTACATCGCGTCGATGTAGTCCTGCATGTCGTAGGTCAGCTTCGCCTGCAACCGGATCGAGGTCATCTCGTCGCAACTGCGGTCCTTGAAGGGGTAGACCGAGCAGATCACGCCGTTGGTGACGAGGTCGTTGACGAGGACGCGCTGGCCGCCGCGCCAGGCCCGCTCGACCCAGGCGTAGTAGTTCTGCTGGTGGGTCAGCGAGTCATGGGCGGGCCAGTCCTTGAACGTGGGCCAGCCGTCCGGATCGTGCTTGCCGTCACCGCCGTTGGTGATGAAGTCGAAGATGGCCAGCGAACCGTCGGGGTAGTGCTCGGGACAGTCCTTGAGGGCGTCGGCGACCCCCGCCTCCGAGAAGGGCTTGCCGCAGATGAGCCGCCCGCCGAAGGCCTCGTTGGCCATGATGTGGTTGTGCGCGTCGACGAACCCGCGTACCTCGCCCTGGGAGTCCGTGCCCTTGAAGGGTTCTCCCGTGACGTTGATCTGCGAGTCGGGGGCGGGCCGCGCGGTCGGGTCCCACCAGTCCGTCCCGGCGGCGGAACTGGGCGTGGGACCGAGCGCCATGGCCATCACGACGAGCAGCAGCGACAGGACCGTGAGCGGCCGGCGCCGGTGGAGGGGCTGTCGGGTCATGATCATCACCCACGTCTTCGGTCGGCGGCACGCTACTTGTCATGACTCGTGCAAACGCTGCGACGAGAATCCCGACCGCCGAGAGCAGAGTCAAGAGTCCGGGACGGATGACCTGATGGATCGTCGGGCCCCGTAAGGGGCGCGGGCGGTGACATTTTGCGGCGCCGCCGCGGGGTGCGGCCAGCTCTCACCGACCCGCACGTACGCACCTCTTGACGCGCACTTGGTCTAGTCCTACCTTCCAAGTCAGCCGTTCAAAAACACAGTCAATGTTTATATATGTGAAATTGAGCGGTCAGCGACCCCCCACTCAAGGAGCCGACATGCTCACGCGCTTCAGAGCGCTCACCGTGACCGGCGCGGTGTGCGCATCCTCCCTCCTGGCCGCCGCCCCGAACGCCTTCGCCGAAGTGGAACCCGGCGGCTGGACATCCGTCTCGCCCACCTACACCGTGCAGGAGCGCGGCTGCGGCCAGGTCGACGGGCTGACCTTCCAGCTCACCTGCTCCACGGCCAGTGGAGACCAGCGGGCCGAGCGCCGGTACGCCACCTACACCGGCGGCACCCGCCAGTTCGAGGGCTACTTCCGCATCAGCAGCCTCAGCGGCACCCGGATCAGCCTCAAGCAGACGTTCAACGAGTCCGCGGCGGGCCCCTACTTCATGCTCGCCGCCGAACGCGGCGGACGGCTGTACGCGGTCCACGGAGGCGACACCCTCTCCAACGCCGGTACCGTCGGCGCCACCGTCCGGGTCAACACCGTCCACCAGGTCGGTACTTCGCACCGCACCTACATCAACGGCTCGCTCAAACACACCTACGCCAGCCCCGGCGGCAGCTTCTACGACAAGTTCGGCGCCTACCGCACCAACAGCGGCAACGGCCCGGCCACCGTCGTGTGGAGCAACGTCCACTTCTGGCGCAAGTAGCAGCGAGCACATGAGAGTTCCCGTACGCGGCGCGGCGCCGACAGCACTGGTCCTGGCCCTTTCCCTGCTCGTCATCGGGCCGGCGCTGTCGGCCTGCGACACGCCCCGCACGCCAGGCACGCCCCGAACGGCGGGCGAGGCGGGCACGACAGGCACGGCGGGTGCGGCCCCGGGCGTCGTGCTCCGCGCCGAGCGCACCTCGCCCACGGACATCGACCTGCGCTGGCAGGGCGGCGGCGGTCCGGGCGCGTCCGGCCACATCCTCGAATTCGCGACGGACGCGGCGGGCCCGTACACCGTTCTGCAGTATCTGCCGCCCCAGGTGACGAGCTACCGGCACCCCGATCTGATGCCGCACACGACCTTCCACTACCGGCTGCGTGCCTTCGCCGGTCCCGTTTCGAAGCCGGTGGACGTCTCCCTGCCCGCGGGCGGGCTGACGGCGGCGGACGAGGACGTCGGCCATGACTGGCTGCCCGCCCGCAAGGACCCGGAGCGGACCTCCCCGGGCCGGCCGCTGCGGCCCACGGGTGCCGGAGCGCCCACCGGGTTCAAGGCTGTGGTCAAGCATGCGAACGGCATTCTGTTCACATGGACGGACCACGCCTCCGACGAGAAGGGGTTCCTGCTGGAGTCCCGTATCCCCGGGGACTCCGACGAGGGCTCCGGGGACGACTCCGGCTACGCGCCGGTCGCCGTCTTCGAACCCGACGTCAATTCCGCGGGACTGATCACCCTGCCCACCGAGAAACAGGGGTCCTACCGCGTCCGGGCGTTCACGCACGGCGCGCTGTCGAACGTGGTCCGGCTGACCACCGGGGCCTCCGCTGATCAATGACGCGCCTGACAGGGGCGGGACCGGGATGGTAGAAGCAGGACATGACCATTTGTTCCATCCGCACCTCCTCCCCGGCCGGCGCACGGTGACCGCGGGCATCGACACACCGGACCGCAGGGGCCGTACCGGACTCGACCGGGTCGGTCTCGACCTGACGGGGAACCCCCGGGTCAAGGTGCGGGACGTGACCCTGCTGTCCTGCCACTGGTACGTGGAGCGCACCACGACGTTCGACCTGCAGCTCGCCGACGGCACCTGGTCCACCCAGGAGCGCGAGACGCACGACCGCGGCAACGGCGCCACGATCCTGCTCTACGACACGGAACGCGAAACCGTGCTGCTGACCCGGCAGTTCCGCTATCCGGTGTACGTCAACGGACACCCCGACGGCATGCTCGTCGAGACACCGGGCGGTCTGCTGGACGATGACGACGAACACCCCGAGGTCGCCGTACGCCGCGAGGTCATCGAGGAGACCGGGCACACGGTCGGCGAGGTCGAGCGGGTCTTCGACGTCTATATGAGCCCGGGCTCGGTCACCGAGCGCGTCACCTTCTACGCCGCCTCCTACGGACCGGCCACCCGCACCCACGAGGGCGGCGGTCTCGACGAGGAGGGCGAAGTCATCGAGACCGTCGAACTGCCCTTCAGAGAGGCCCTGGGCATGATCCGTACGGGCGAGATCGCCGACGCCAAGACCATCATGCTGCTGCAGTGGGCGGCGCTGGAAGGACCGTTCAGCAAGTAGGCGCACGCGGCGGTCAGCGCAGCAGCAGTTGGACGAGAGCGACCGTGCCGACCGTCACGATGAGGATCCGCAGGACCACGGGGCTGAAGCGCCGGCCCACCGCGGCCCCGAGCTGTCCGCCGATCGCGGAGCCGACGGCGATCAGGGCGACGGCAGTCCAGTCGAAGTCCGCGACGAAGAGGAAGAAGGTCGCGGCGACGGTGTTGACGACGGCGACGAGGACGTTCTTGACGGCGGTGAGGCGTTGCATCGTCTCGTCCAGGAGCACCCCCATCAGCGACATGTAGATGATTCCCTGCGCCGCCGCGAAGTAGCCGCCGTAGACGCTCGCGAGGGTCAGCCCGACGAACAGCAGCGGCCCGCCGTCACTGCTGCGCTCCCGCAGGGGCGCGGGGCACTGCGCGACCGGCCCCGGCGGCCCCGCGGTCGCCGCACGAACCTCCGTGCGGCGACGCCGAAGACGCTTCGTGATCAGCGGCTGGAAGGCGACCAGGACCAGGGCCATGCCCACCACGACCGGCACGATCCTTTCGAAGGCGGTGGCGGGCAGCGCCAGCAGCAGCACGGCGCCCGTGAAGCCGCCCACCAACGCGCCGACGCTCAGCTTGAGGATGCGCCGCCGCTGACCGCGCAGCTCCTTGCGGTAGCCGAAGGCGCCGCTGATGGCGCCGGGGACCAGGCCGAGCGCGTTCGAGACCGTCGCGGTGACGGGCGGCAGACCGGTGGCGAGCAGCACGGGAAAGGTGATCAGGGTGCCGGAACCGACCACGGTGTTGACCCCGCCCGCACCCACGCCCGCGGCGAACACCGCGACGGCCTCCCACGGCGTCACGCGACGCCTCGCTGCCTGTTGATGGTCATGAGGCAGACGCTAGAGGGCCGACGGTTCGGCGGGCGCCGCACCATGGTCGACGGCGGCAGCGGCGCCGCACCGCGGCCGGGCGACGGATCACGGATCACTCGAACCGTGAGACGTCGCCGGCTCCCTTGCGGACGATCTCGGCCTCGCCGCTGGAGAAGTCGATGACCGTGGTCGGCTCGGTGCCGCAGTCGCCGGAGTCGATCACCGCGTCGACGGAGTGGTCGAGGCGCTCCTTGATCTCCCAGCCCTGGGTCATCGGCTCCTCCTCGTCGGGCAGGAGGAGGGTGCTGGACAGCAGCGGCTCACCCAGCTCGGCGAGCAGGGCCTGGGCGACCACATGGTCGGGGATACGGACGCCGACCGTCTTCTTCTTCGGGTGGAGCAGCTTGCGCGGGACCTCCCTGGTCGCGGGGAGGATGAAGGTGTAACTGCCGGGGGTCGAAGCCTTGATGGCACGGAACACGTCGTTGTCGACCTGCACGAACTGGCCGAGCTGCGCGAAGTTCTGGCACACCAGCGTGAAGTGGTGACGGTCGTCGAGCCGGCGGATGGAGCGGATCCGGTCGATACCGTCACGACTGCCCAGCTGGCACCCCAGCGCGAAGCAGGAGTCCGTGGGATAGACGACGAGCGCACCCGCGCGAATGGAGTCGGCGACCTGGGTGATGGTCCGCGCCTGCGGATTCTCGGGATGAACATCGAAGTACTTTGCCACCCGCAGAGCTTATGCCCCTCGCGCCTCCAGGGGCGGAAGCGGGGCGCGGCCCCCGCCTTCCGTCCCTGAGGGCAGATCGACCGGCTCAGTCCCTGAGCCGGTCGATCTGCCGGATCTTGTTCGTGGCGTCGAGCGCGGCGACCTTGTACGACTCCGCGAGCGTCGGGTAGTTGAAGACGGCGTCGACCAGGTAGTCGACCGTCCCGCCGCAGCCCATCACCGACTGGCCGATGTGGATCAGCTCGGTGGCACCCGTACCGAAGCAGTGCACGCCGAGCAGTTTCCGGTCGTCGGGGGAGACGAGCAGCTTGAGCATGCCGTGCGAGTCGCCGATGATCTGGCCCCGGGCCAGTTCGCGGTAGCGGGAGATGCCGACCTCGAACGGCACGCGCTCCTCGGTGAGCTGGTCCTCGGTCTTCCCGATGAAGCTGATCTCCGGGATCGTGTAGATGCCGATCGGCTGGAGGTCGTGCATCCGGGCCACCGGCTCCCCGCACGCGTGGTACGCCGCCGTACGGCCCTGTTCCATCGAGGTGGCCGCCAGTGCCGGGAAGCCGATGACGTCACCGACCGCGTAGATGTGCGGCACCTCGGTGCGGTAGTGCTCGTCCACCTTGATGCGGCCGCGTCTGTCGGCGGACAGCCCGGCCTTGTCGAGGTCGAGGTCGTCGGTGAGGCCCTGCCGGCCCGCGGAGTACATCACGGCGTCCGCCGGGATCTTCTTGCCGCTCTCCAGGACGGTGAGCGTGCCCCGCGCGTGGCGTTCGACCGCGGCGACCGTCTCGCCGAAACGGAAGGTGACGGCGAGGTCCCTGAGGTGGTACTTCAGCGACTCGATCACCTCGACGTCGCAGAAGTCGAGCATGCCGGGGCGCTGTTCGACCACGGTGATCTTGCTGCCGAGGGCGGCGAACATGGAGGCGTACTCCATGCCGATCACGCCGGCCCCGACGATGACCATGGAACGGGGGACCCGCTCCAGGTTGAGAACGTTGTCGGAGTCCAGGATGGTCTGCTCGTCGAACTCGACGGTCGCGGGCCTGGCCGGCCTGGTGCCGGTCGCGATGACGATGTGGTCGGCGGTCAACAGCTTCTCGTTGCCGGTCACCTCGCGCAGGGCGATCGTGTGGTCGTCCACGAAGCGGCCGGTGCCGGCGAACAGGGAGACGTGGTTGCGGGACAGCTGACTGCGGATGACGTCCACCTCGCGGCCGACCACGTGCTGGGTGCGCGCGGTCAGGTCGGCGACGGTGATGTCCTCCTTCAGCCGGTAGCTCTGGCCGTACAGGTCCCGTTGGGTGAGACCGGTGAGATAGAGGACCGCCTCGCGCAAGGTCTTCGAGGGGATGGTTCCGGTGTGGATGGAGACCCCTCCGACCATGTCGGGGCGGTCTACGACGGCGACCCGGCGGCCGAGCTTGGCCGCGGCGATGGCGGCCTTCTGGCCGCCCGGGCCGGATCCGATGACGAGGAAGTCGAAGTCGCGCACGTCCAGAGTGTGTCAGCCGGGCGTGTCCCCCGAAAGGGTGAGTCTGCCCTCCGGGCCGGGGGGAGGGGCGGGGCCGGCGGGGTGGTTCGCGCAGTTCCCCCGCCCCTGAGAAGCCCCTGCGGGGCTTGTGCGCAGTTCCCCGCGCCCCTGAAGGGGCGGGCCGGTGGGGCAGCGTTCGTTCGCCCGCGCCCCCTAGGGGCGCGGGGAACTGCGCGTGCTCCGCCCTTACCGCCTCGCAGTACAGCGCCGACCGCAACCGATCCGTCCGTGCGTCCGTGCGTGACGGACCGTGCAGCGGCGACCGCGGCCGAGGTGTCAGGGCCGGCCGTCCGTGCGTAACGGACCATGCAGCCACGACCGCAGTCACGACCGCAGCCGCGCCGTCAGGGCTGGTGGTCAGGCCGGCCGTCAGTGTGTGGCGGAGCGTGCCACGCGGAAGCCCACGTCGTCGACCTGGTAGCCCGGGTGGCTGCGGCGGCGTACGGACGCCCGGCAGCTCCAGTGGTCGTCGAACCAGCCGCCGCCCCGCAGCACCCGGTACCCGCCGTAGACCTCGGCGTCGTACACGTCCCAGCACCAGTCCCACACGTTGCCCAGCATGTCGTGCAGGCCCCACGGATTGGGCCGTTTGCCGCCCACGGAGTGGACGCGCTCCTGGGAGTTGTCGCGGTACCAGGCGATCTCGTCGAGCGGCCCGTACCGCGGCCCCGGCGTACCCGCCCGGCAGCCGTGCTCCCACTCCGCCTCGGTGGGCAGCCGGTAGCCGTCGGCGGACCTGTCCCAGTCGATGTCCCAGTCGGCGCCCTCGCGGGCAGCACGGATGGAGTACGCCGGGGTGAGCCCCTCCCGTATCGACAGGGCGTTGCAGAACCGCACCGCGTCCCACCACGAGACGCCCTCGACGGGCAGCTGGTCCCCGTCGGCGCTGCTCGGCCACAGGCCCGAGACCCGCGCGTACAGCGCCTGCGTGACCGGGAAGGCCCCGAGCCGGTAGGGCGCGAGCTCGACCGACCAACTGCGCCGCGTCCGCCGGTCCGACAGCGTGACCTGCCCCGGCGGGACAGCGATCATCTCGTACACCTGGCGTGTGTCCATGAGCAGGCAATCCTACTGACGATCCGGTGGGCCCACGGCGCGTGGCGGCACGTACCGCGGGCTTATGCCAGACTCAGTCCCCCGGGCTCACCCAGCCGCCGTGCTCGGCGGAACGGGCCATGGCGTCCAGGGCAGTTGCGCTGTGGACGGCATCATCCAGCGTGGCGCCGTACGGCGTGCCCTCGTCGATGGAGCGCAGGAAGTTGTACGCCTCGACGACCTTGAGATCGTCGTAGCCCATGCTGTTGGCCGAGCCCGGCTGGAAGGCGGCGTACTCGCCGTGCCCCGGACCGACATACAGCGTGCTGACGGGCTGGTCCTGGAACGACGTGCCGCGGCTGACACCGAGTTCACCCATACGACGGAAGTCCCAGGAGACCGCGCCCTTGGTGCCGTGGATCTCGAAGCCGTAGTTGTTCTGCTCGCCGACCGAGACCCGGCAGGCCTCCAGGACACCGCGGGCGCCGGAGGCGAAGCGCAGCAGACAGGACACGTAGTCCTCGTTCTCGACCGGACCCAACTCGCCGCCCGAGGACCGGGCGTGGCCGGCGGTGGCGCCCGTGGGCCGGGCCCGCTCGGGGACGAAGACGGCCGTGTCGGCGGTCAGCGACGCGATCTCGCCCAGCAGGAAGCGGGCCAGGTCCACGCCGTGCGAGGCGAGGTCGCCGAGCACTCCGCTGCCGCCGCGCTCACGCTCGTAACGCCACGTCAGGGCGCCCTCCGGATGGGCGGCGTAGTCGCTGAAGAGGCGGATACGGACGTGCGTGAGCGTGCCGATCTCACCGGAGGCGATCAGTTCGCGGGCGGCCGCGACGGCGGGCGCGTTGCGGTAGTTGAAGCCGACCGTGCCCTGGACGCCCGCCTTGGCGACGGCACCCGCGACGGCCCGCGCGTCCTCGGCGGTGAGACCGACCGGCTTCTCGATCCACAGGTGTTTGCCCGCCTCGGCCATGGCGACGCCGATCTCGCGGTGCAGGAAGTTCGGAGCGGCGACACTCACCGCCTGGACCCGGGGGTCGGCTGCGATCTCACGCCAGTCCCGGGCCGCCGTGGCGAACCCGTACCGCGCGGCGGCCTCCTCGGCCCGGCCGGGCACCTCGTCGGCGACCGCGATCAGTTCCGGCCGTACGGACAGCCCCGGGAAGTGGTGCGGCACGCGCGCGTACGCCTGGGTGTGCACCCGCCCCATCCAGCCGAACCCCACGACGGCGACGCCGAGCGTACTCCCCATGAATGTCCCTCTTCGGATCGGTTTCGGATTGCTCTGGTGATTGCTCTGGGTGATTGCTTTTGGATCGGTCCATGGCCGTTCCGGATCACACTGGAGTTCGTCGTAGCAGGTGTCAACCCCTTTGACTTTCCATCACGTCGTATGGAACGGTCCATTTCATGAGACCACCGACGATCCGCGATGTCGCCGAACGGGCCGGAGTGTCGAAATCCCTGGTCTCGCTCGTGCTGCGCGGCTCCGACCGGGTGCGCCCCGAGAAGCGGCAGGCCGTCCTGGCCGCCGTCGAGGAGCTCGGCTACCGGCCCAACGCCGCCGCGCGCAGCCTCAGCGAGCGGCGCGCCCACCCGCAGGCCCTCGACCACGCCAGGTCGGGCGGCACCCCCATGGTGGGCGTGCTCCTGAACGACATGCGCAACCCCTGGTTCGTGGAACTGCTGGACGGCCTCAACTCCCTGCTGGACGCCCACGGTCTGCACATGCTCCTCGCCGACGGCCATCTGAACCGGCGGCTCGGCGAGGACCTCACCCGGATGTTCACGGACCTGCGGGTCGACGGTCTCATCGCGGTCGGCACGCTGCCCGGTCCCGAGATGCTGCGTACGGCGGCCGGGCGGCTGCCGACCGTCGTCGCGGGCGCCCGCGAGCCGGTGCTGCCCCGCGCGGACATCGTCGCCAACGACGACGAGTACGGTGCCCGCCTCGCCACCGAACACCTCATCGGGCTCGGCCACCGGCACATCGCCCACATCGCCGGACAGGGGATGGTCGGCGAACTGCGCCGCCGCAGCTTCGAGACCGTCATGCGCGAACACGGCCTGGGCGACACGGCCGTCGTGGAACAGGGCGACCTCACAGAGGAGGGCGGCTACCGGGCCACGGTCCGGCTGCTCAGCGCCAAACGGCGGCCCACCGCCGTGTTCGCCTTCAACGACATCGCCTGCGTCGGCGCGCTGTCGGCCGCCGAGGAACTCGGCCTCCAGGTGCCCCGCGACCTCTCCCTGGTCGGCTACGACAACACCTACCTCGCCCGACTGCGCCACCTCTGGCTCACCACCGTGGACAGCGCCGGCCACGACGTCGGCCGCCGCGCCGCCCAGTGCCTCCTCGACCGTATCGCCGACCCCGCGCGTCCCGCCGAGGTCGTCCTCAGCACACCTGTCCTGGAAGTGCGGGGCACGACCGCGGCACCCTCGGACGACCGGCGGCACATCTGAGAAAGGGGCGTGTACCGGGAGCGCGGCGCGGTGTCACGCACGTCCCAACCGCCTTAGAGTGGGCGCCTGTTGCACGGTTCATCGGATCCTTCCCCTGGAGGAGCGCATGTCCCGCACACCGCCCCGGCGTGCCGCACTGCGTGGCCTGGCGGCCGTCGGAACCGCCGTGATCGGCTTCGACCCCTTCACCCGGAGCTGGGCGGCCACCGCGTCGGGCCGGCCACTGCGCGACATCCCCGAACTGGACGGCAGCCTCCACACCGACGAAGCCTCGCTGAACGCCGCCGCCGACGACTTCGGGCACCTCGTGCACCGCCGCCCGGCCGCGGTACTGCGCCCGGGCTCCGTGCGGGACGTCGTGACGATGGTGCGGTTCTGCGCCGAGCACCGCGTCCCGGTCGCACCCCGCGGCCAGGGACACGGCACGAACGGCCAGGCACAGGCCGAGGGCGGCCTGATCGTCGAGACCACACCGCTCGCCACCGTCCAGCCCGTCGGGCCCCGCAGCACGAGCGTCCGGGTCGGCGCCGGGGCCAGATGGAGCGAGGTCGCCAAGGCCACGCTCGCGCACGGCCTGACACCTCCCGTCTTCACCGACTACCTCGAACTCTCCGTCGGCGGCACGCTGTCCGTGGGCGGCCTCGGCGGTCAGGCCCACCGGTACGGCGCCCAGGTCGACACCGTCCTGGAACTGGAGGTCGTCACCGGCGCGGGGGAGTTGACCCACTGCTCGCCGACCCGGCACCGCGACCTGTTCCACGCCGCGCTCGCCGGACTCGGCCAGTGCGCCGTGATCGTCGGCGCGACCGTCCGACTGGTCCGGGCACCCGGGAACGTACGTCACTACCTTCTGCCGTACGCCGATCTGCGGACCTTCCTCGACGACCAGCGCCTGCTCGTCGAGCAGCGGCGCTTCGACTACGTCGAGGGCCTGGTGAGCGAGGACGCCTCGGGGGCCTTCCGCGGGTACGCCCTTGAGGCCGTCGCCTACGGGCCGCCCGCGGGGGACGCCCCCGACGACACGGCACTGCTGCGCGGCCTGCGGCACGACCCGTCCGGCGCGGAGATCACCGACCTCACGTACTACGACTTCCTCGACCGGCTCGCGCCCGGCGTCGCGGCGCTCAAGGAGGCCGGGCTGTGGGCGTACGCGCACCCCTGGCTCGACGTGCTGCTGCCCGGCCGTGCGGCGGCCGACCTGGCCGGCCGGATCCTGGGCGAGCTCACCCCGGCGGACCTGGGGCCGGGCGGCGTGGTGCTGCTGTATCCGCTGGTACGCGAGCGTCTGCGGACCCCGCTGCTGCGGATGCCCGACGACCCGGTGCCGTACCTGCTGGCCGTCCTGCGGACCACGCCGCCCGGGGACACGGCGACGGTCCGGCGCCTGCTGGCCGCCAACCGGTCCGCCTACGAACTGGTCCGCGCGGCGGGCGGCACGTGGTACCCGACCGGCTCCGTGCCCTTCGACGAGGCCGACTGGCGGCGGCACTTCGGCTCTGCCTGGCCCCGGCTGGCCGCCGTGAAGAGGACGTACGACCCGCACGGCATCCTCGTACCCGGACAGGGCATCTTCTGACCGGACCGGACCGGGTCAGAGCACGGCGGCGACCTCGAAACCGGCTTCCGCGATCGCGGCGCAGACCTTCGACCCGTCGAACGCCTCACCCGTCACGGTCACCGCCCCGGTGTCGATGTCGACGTGGACGCTGTTGACGCCGAGCACTCCGCCGAGCTCGGACCGGAGTTTGCCGGCGCAGCTGCCGCAGGTCATCCCCGTGACGTGGTAACGCTGTTCGGTCATCGATTCCTCGCTTCTTCCCGGCGTGCGCGCACCCGCTGTGGGAGCGGTTCCGGGAAGTCATACGCGCCTGCCGACAGGGGCGTTCAGCAAGATCCCGCCCGGCGGGGGCGGGGCCGCGGCTACCCCCGTGCCGTCGTGTCCGGCAGGGCGCGGTCGAGGATCGTGGTCAGGTCCGCGGAACCGGGAAGCGTACCGAAGGAGTACCCCCAGTCGCCACCGAGCCGGGTCGCGCAGAAGGCGTCGGCGACCGCTCGGGGAGCGTGGCGGACCAGCAGGGAGCCCTGAAGTACCAGCGCCATCAGCTCCACCAGGCGACGGGCGCCCGTCTCCGGGTCGCGCAGGTCGCGCAGCCGGTCCTTGAGCCGGAGCACGGCCGCGTCCAGCCGGGCGTCGGCGCCGTGTGCCAGGGCCAGCTCCGCGAACAGCGCCTCGCCGGTCTCGGGTGCCCGGCCGAGGGCCCGCAGCACATCGAGGGCGTTGACGTTCCCCGACCCTTCCCAGATGGAGAGGAGAGGGGCCTCGCGGTAGTGGCGGGGCATGCCCGACTCCTCCACGTAGCCGTTGCCGCCGAGGCACTCCAGCGCCTCGGCGGTGAACGCCGGGCCCCGTTTGGTCACCCAGTACTTGCCGACGGCGGTGGCGATCCGGCGGAAGGCCGCCTCCTGGGCGTCACCGCGGAGGGCGCGGTCGGCGGCGCCCGCGAGCCGCAGCGTGAGCGTCGTGGCGGCCTCCGACTCCAGCGCGAGGTCGGCCAGTACGTTGCGCATGAGCGGCTGGTCGATCAGTAGCGCGCCGAAGGCACTCCGGTGCCTGGTGTGATGACCGGCCTCGACGAGGGTCTTGCGCATCAGCGTCGCGCTCGACATCACGCAGTCGAGCCGGGTGCAGTTGACCATCTCGATGATCGTCTTGACGCCCTGTCCCTCGGGGCCGACGAGCCAGGCGACGGTGTGGTCGAACTCCGGTTCCGAGGACGCGTTGGAGCGGTTGCCCAGCTTGTCCTTGAGCCGCTGGATACGGAAGGTGTTGCGGCTGCCGTCGGGCAGGATCCGCGGCACGAGGAAGCAGGACAGTCCGCCCGGCGCCTGGGCGAGGACCAGGAACACATCGCACATCGGGGCGGACGTGAACCACTTGTGGCCGCGCAGGGTGTACACGCCTGGCTCCGCGGTCGGCGAGGCGGCCGTCGTGTTGGTACGGACGTCCGAGCCGCCCTGCTTCTCGGTCATGCCCATGCCCGCCAGCAGCCCGCGCTTCCCGCTCGGGACACGCAGTCCCGGCTCGTAGACGCGGCTGACGAGCAGCGGTTCGTACACCGCGGCCAGCTCGGGCTGCTTCCGCAGGGCGGGTACGGCCGCGTAGGTCATCGAGGTGGGGCAGCCGTGGCCCGCGTCGGTGTGCCCCCACACCAGTCCGCCGGCCGTGCGGACCACATGGGCGCCGGGCCGGTCGTCGGCCCAGGGCGCGGCGGCCAGGCCCTCGGCCACCGCGGTGCCCAGCAGCCGGTGCCAGCTCGGGTGGAACTCGACCTCGTCGACCCGGTTGCCGAAGCGGTCGTGCGTACGCAGTTCCGGCTCGTGCCGGTTGGCCTGCTCGCCCCACTCCTGGGCCTCCGCGCCACCAGCCAGGCGGCCGAGCCGACGGATGTCGTCCTCGGCCCGGCCCCCACCCTCCCGGCGGAGCCCTTCCAGCAGTGCCGCGTCATCGGACGCGTCGTACGGAGCCAGGGCGGGGGCCTGGTTGGTGACGTCGTGCGTGGCGGACAGCTCCGGCGCGAGTATGGGGACCATGTCCGCAGTGTTGCACTATTCCTGCGGTCGCAGCAATGGTGTAACAGTCACCTGTCCCGGCCACCCCTGGGGCCCGCTTCCCGGCCGCTACCGGGACTCGCCTCCCGGCCGCCGCTGTGGCCCGCTTCGCCCGACCGGGCACAATGCCGTCCATGCGGATGAACGAGCCCCGGTCAGCGGCCAACCCCGGACTGCGCCCGCTGTCCGCACGGTCGGTCGTCCTGAGCCTCCTGCTGGGCGTCCACCCTCCCGAACTTCCGGTGCGGGACCTGATCCGCAGCGTGGAACCCTTCGGCATCGCGGGCTCCACACTCCGGGCCGCCCTCAGCCGGATGGTGACGGCGGGCGACCTGCGGCGCGCCGACGGCGTCTACCGGCTCAGCGAACGGCTCCTTGAACGGCAGCGCCGCCAGGACGAGGCCGTGCACCCCAGCACCCGGACCTGGGACGGGACGTGGGAGACCGTCGTCGTCACCGCCACCGGCCGCGGTCCCGCCGAACGGGCCGAACTGCGCGCCGAGTTGTCCGGCCTGCGCCTGGCGGAACTGCGGGAGGGGGTGTGGCTCCGGCCCGCCAATCTGGTACGCCCGTGGCCCTGCTCCCTGGCGGACCTCACCGAGCGGTTCACCGCCCGGCCGGAGCGGCCCTCACCCGCTCTGGCCGCGAGTCTGTGGCCGCTCGACGACTGGGCCGGCACCGCGGAATCCCTGCTGGCCCAGGTGGCCCGCACCGAACGCCCGGCCGACCGGTTCGCCGCCTTCGCGGCCGTCGTACGACACCTTGTCACCGATCCGGTACTGCCCAGCGAACTCCTCCCGGCGAACTGGCCGGCTCCCGCCCTGCGCGCCGTCTACACCGACTACCGGGCGGAGGTGCTGGCGGCGCTGTGACGCGACGGGGTGACCGGGGACCCGGCAGGCACGCCTCCTGAGTTCACGGTTCCGACTCCTGGGTCGCCGAGCGGCGTGCCGCCAACTCGGCGACCGCCGCGGACAGTTGCTGTCGCAGTGCCTCGGGCAAGGGCTCGCCCGTGACGGCGGCCACCGTGCCCTCGGCGAGGTGGTGCAGCTTGATGTTGGCGTTCTGGGAGACCATGACCAGCACGCTCCACGCGTCCTCGGGATTCAGCCCGAACGACGCCATCAGGACTCCGCGGGCCAGATCGATGACCGGCCGCGTCTGCATGGCGCGCTTCAGCTGGACGACTTCGACGCGCAGGCTCTGCTCCGTGCCGACGGCGTCGCCGACGTCGCTGACGTCGCTGACGTCGCGGGGCAATGCTCTCTCCTCCGTGGTGCTGTGCTCCGCGTCCGGGCGCGGGTTCCGATTCCTGTCCGCGATGCCGTGGTCGGTCTCGCTCGTGGGGGTGAACAGTGGCGCCGTCTCCGACAGGGCGAGCAGCCGTTCGACGACGGCGCTCGCGGACCGTATGACGACGGTCTTGCCGTCCTGGAGCGCGCGTTGACGGACGCGCAGCAGGACGTTGAGCCCGGAGCAGTCGCAGAAGTCGACCGCGGCCAGGTCGAGATCCACCCCGCGCACCGAGGCGGCAAGCGCCTTGCGCAGGGCGTACCGCAGGTCAGGCACGGTGTCCAGGTCGATCTCGCCGGCCGCCGCGACGGTCATCCGCTCGCCGTCCCGGTGCGTCTCGATCTTCAGGGGCGGCGGGGTGCGCTTCCGCGACGGGCCGGGCGGCCCTCCGCGGGGAGCCGGACGCAAGCCCCCGACCTGCGCAGAAAGCGTTGGTTCCGACATGGCAGCCGCTCCCCGGGCATCCACCGTCACTGTCTCCTCCAGACTCCGCCCCAAACTTTCACACGTCAAGAGATACATGAAAATTCTTTCACCCTTTGTTTTGCGTGAATCGTAGGTCGTATGATGGGGGTCATGGGTGAAGTACCTGAGACACATTCCGGCTGGACGTTCCTCACCAACCACGCGCGTGTCCTGGCCGCGATCGCCGAGGACCCGAACACCCGCATCCGGGACATCGCGGCGCGCTGCCGGCTGACCGAGCGTGCCGTGCAGAAGATCATTTCTGATCTGGAACTGGGTGGTTATCTCACCCACACCCGGCAGGGGCGCACCAACGAATACCGCATCGAACCGGGCACGATCCTGCGTCACCCGGCCGACGCCGGCCTGTCGGTCGCGGGGCTGCTGTCCCTGCTGGAGCAGCACGACGCCGAGCGCGACACGACACCCCAGCCGCGGCGGACGGCCTCCGCCCGCGAGCGGGACTCCCCGACCGATCGCTGACGTCGGTTCCACCCGTACGGGGGACCGGCGGGCGCGGCGGAGACGCTGCCCGAGTGCGGCCGTGAGGCCACCCGCGTGCTGCGCCGGGTTTCCGGGTGGCGCTGCGGGGGACCCGGCACCGGTCAGGGACAAACGGCAGCAACATGACGCACACCCGGCCCCCGCAGGGCCGGGCGCAGCAGGAATGCGAGGAGTCGTGACCGCGTACGGCAGCACCCAGGACACCGTCCGCCGCCCCGAGACCGGCTGGGCGCAGGCCCGTCGCCGCCGGGTGGGAGGCGTGCGTCTCTGCCTTCCGGCGACAGCCGACCGGGACACCCGGCGTACGTCCGCGGAGCCGGAGGGGAACATCGTCAGGGGCGAGGACTGACGACACCGGACCCCACCGCGGGAGCCCGCCCCTCAACGGCCGTCCCGGGCGCGGCCCCCGGGCCCGGTGATCGACTGGTGGGGACGGGAGCCCAGGGCTAACGTCGGTGTAGCGGACGTCCCGAACCGGACGCCGCCAGGACACAGGCCGATCCCATGACGGGCTCACACGCGACACCTTCCGACACTGCCAAGTCCCCGGAGCGGGGCCACGGCAGCGGAATCGCACTCCTCGTCATCGCCTCGTGCCAGTTGATGGTGGTCCTCGACATCACCATCGTGAACATCGCCCTCCCGCACATCCAGAGTTCGCTCGGCTTCTCGACCGAGAACCTGTCGTGGGTGGTGAACGCCTACACGCTGACCTTCGGCGGGCTGCTCCTGCTCGGCGGCCGGCTGGGCGACATCCTCGGCCGCCGCAGGGTCTTCGTCTTCGGCGTCCTGCTCTTCGTCCTGGCCTCCCTGCTCGGCGGACTGTCCCAGGAGTCCTGGCAGTTGCTCGCGGCGCGCTCCCTGCAAGGCGTCGGCGGCGCCATCGCCTCACCGACGGCCCTCTCGCTGATCACCACCACCTTCCGCGAAGGACCCGAGCGGAACAGGGCGTTCGGCGTGTTCGCCGCGGTCTCGGCCGGCGGCAGCGCCATCGGCCTGCTCGCGGGCGGTCTGCTGGTCGAATGGCTCGACTGGCGCTGGGTCCTGTACGTCAACATCCCCATCGGCCTGCTGATCGCGCTCGCGACGCCCCGCTACATCCGGGAGTCCGAACGGATGCCGGGCCACTTCGACGTCCTCGGCGCGCTCACCTCCACCGTCGGCATGGTGCTCCTCGTCTACGGGTTCATCCGCGCCTCGGAGGAGGGCTGGAGCGACGGACTGACCGTCGGGGCCTTCGTGGCGGCCGTCGTGTTCCTCGCCGCCTTCATCTTCGTCGAGAGCCGGTCCAAGCAGCCCATCACCCCCCTGTGGATGTTCCGCGACCGCAACCGCGCCGGCGTCTACGCCATCATGCTGAGCCTGGCCGCGGCGATGTTCGGCATGTTCTTCTTCCTGACGCTCTTCGTGCAGAACGTCCTCGGCTTCAGCCCGCTGCGGGCCGGCCTCGCCTTCCTGCCGGTCAGCGCCATCATCGCGGTGGGCGCCGCCCTCGCCTCCCAACTGCTGCCCCGCTGGGGCCCCAAGCCGTTCATGACGGTGGGCGCGATCCTGTCGGCCGTCGGTCTCGCCTGGTTGACCCTGACCGAGGTCGACAGCACCTACGCGGGCAGCATCCTCGGGCCGATGCTGGTCTTCGGCTTCGGCATGGGGCTGAACTTCGTGTCGCTGACGCTGATGGCCGTGTCGGGTGTGGAGCCCCGGGAGGCGGGCGCCGCCTCCGGCATCCTCAACGCCACCCAGCAGGTCGGCGGTTCGCTCGGCCTGTCCGTCCTGGTCACCGTCTTCGGCACGGCCAGCCGGCACGAGGCCACGGACCAGGTCCGCGAGTTCATGGCGGAGGCGACCCCTGCCCAGCGCCTTCAGTTCCGCAGAACCGGCGAACTCCCCTCGCCCTGGAGCGACCAGGTGCTGACGTCGGGCATCTCGAGCGCCTTCATCATCGCCGCGATCTTCGCCGTCGTGGCGGCCCTGGTCGCGCTGCTCGTCATCCAGGTACGCCCCGACGACCTGCGGCGCCTCCAGGGGAACGGCAAGCCGTAGCAGCCGTCGGGCAGGTCGTGGCCGTCGTGCAGGCTGCAGCAACCGTCGGGCGAGCCGTTCGGACGGGGCTACGGGAGAGGGTCCGGCTCAGGGGAGCGGTTGTTCCGTCCAGATGACCTTGCCCGCGGGGGTGTAACGCGTGCCCCAGCGCTCGGTGAGCTGGGCCACGAGGAACAGACCGCGTCCGCCCTCGTCCGTCGAGGCCGCGTACCGCAGATGCGGTGAGGTGTTGCTGCCGTCGAAGACCTCGCAGATCAGGCTGCGGTCGCGGAGCATACGGACTTCGATGGGGCCGTTGCCGTACCGGATCGCGTTGGTGACCAGCTCGCTGAGGATCAGCTCCGTCGTGAACGCCAGGTCGTCCAGGCCCCACTCCGTCAGCTGCCGGGTGACCGAGGCGCGTACCTCGCCGACGGCGGCCGGGTCGGACGGCACCCGCCATTCGGCGATGCGGTCGGCGCCGAGCGCGCGGGTGCCCGCGACGATCAGGGCGATGTCGTCGCTCGGGCGGGGCGGCAGCAGGGCGTCCAGGACGGCCTGGCAGGTGTCCTCCGGGGACCGGTCGGCCCCGGTCAGGGCGGTCCGCAGGAGTTCGAGGCCCACGTCGATGTCCCGTTCCCGGTCCTCGACGAGCCCGTCCGTGTAGAGGACCAGCCTGCTGCCCTCCTCCAGCTTGAGCTCGGCCGTCTCGAAGGGGAGACCGCCGAGACCGAGCGGCGGCCCGGCGGGCACCTCGGGGAAGTCGACACTGCCGTCCGGGCGGACCACCGCGGGCGGCGGGTGGCCGGCCCGGGCCACGGTGCACTGCCGGGTGGTCGGGTCGTAGACGGCGTACAGGCAGGTGGCGCCGGTGATCGCGGCGCTGCCGTCCTCCGTCGCCTCGTCCTGGTCGATCCGGCCGACCAGTTCGTCGAGCAGCCCCAGCAGTTCGTCGGGCGGCAGGTCCAGCGCGGAGAAGTTGTGCACCGCCGTACGCAGCCGCCCCATGGTGGCCGCCGCGTGCAGGCCGTGGCCCACGACGTCGCCGACGACCAGCGCGACCCGGGCGCCGGACAGCGGCAGCACGTCGAACCAGTCGCCGCCGACCCCCGCCTGGGCGGGCAGGTAGCGGTAGGAGATGTCCAGGGCGCTCTGCTCGGGCAGATTGCGGGGCAGCAGACTGCGCTGCAGGGTCTCGGCCATCGTGTGCTCGCGGGTGTAGCGGCGCGCGTTGTCGATGGAGACCGCGGCCCGGGCGACCAGCTCCTCGGCGAGGGCCAGCTCCTCCTCGTCGAACGGCTCAAGCTTCTCGGAGCGCCAGAAGTTCGCCACGCCCATCACCAGGTGCCCGGCCCGCAGGGGGACCGTGATCAGCGAGTGGATCCCGTACTCCACGACCTGCGCGGTGCGCTCCAGGTCCTGGGCGAGCCAGCCGTGCGCCTCCTTGAGCGCGGGCGCGACCACGGCCTCGCCGGTGCCCAGGCTCTGCGCCTGCGGGCTGGAGGCGACGAAACCGATCCGCTCGCCCACCGGATACAGGGGCGCGTCCTTCCGGATGCCGCTGAGCGCCGTACGGCGCAGCGAGGTGCCCGCGTCCGGTTCCTCGCCGCTCAGTACCGCCTCGGCCAGATCCACCGTGGCGAAGTCCGCGAACCGCGGGACGGCCACCTCCGCCAGTTCCTCGGCCGTCCGCGTCACGTCCAGGGTCGTACCGATGCCCACCCCGGCGTCGTACAGGAGCTTGAGGTGTTCCCGGGCCACCTCGGCCCTGCCGGACAGCGCGCGCAGCTCGGTCGAGTCGCGGAGCGTGGCGACACTGCCCGCCGGGCCGCCCTTGAGGTCCGTGGGCCGCTGGTTGATGGCCAGCAGCCGGTCGCCGACCAGGCGCACCTCGTCCGTGACGACATGGCCCGAGGCCAGCAGGTTCGCGGTGCCCGCGTCCAGACCGAGTTCGAGGACATGGCGTCCCTCGGCGTCCTCCGGGAGATCCAGCAGGCGGTGCGCCTCGTCGTTGGCGAGCAGCAGTCTGCCCTCGCCGCCGACGATGAGCACTCCCTCCCGGACGGCGTGCAGCACCGCGTCGTGGTGCTCGTACATCCGGGTCATCTCGAACGGGCCCAGGCCGTGGGTCTGGCGCATCAGCCGTCGGCTCACCAGCGCCGTGCCCCCGAGGGCCAGGGCCAGGGCCGCGCCCGCGGCGGTCAGCAGGAGGGGCATCTGCCGGTCCCCGACGCCTCCCACGTTCTCGGTCGTGATGCCCGCCGACACCAGGCCCACGACCTTGCCGTCGTCCGCCTTGACGGGCACGACGGCCTGTACCAGTGGTCCGAGGGTGCCGGTGATCTCCTCGGTGAAGGACTTGCCGGCCAGCGCCGGGCCGAGGGTCCCGACGAACTTCTTGCCGATCCGGTCGGGCTTGGGGTGGGTGTAGCGGATGCCGTCGGGGTTCATCACCACGACGAAGTCGACCTTGGATCCCACGCGGGCCGCCTCGGCACGCGGCTGGAGCACGGCCGTGGGGTCGGGGGCGCTCAGCGCCTCCCGGGTGCCCGGGGCGTTGGCGAACGTCTCGGCGACGGCCAGGGAGCGGTTGCGCGCCTCGGTCGTGCTGTCGTGGCGTACCTGGAGGACCAGGGCGCCGGCCGCGGCCACGACCAGCAGCAGCACGATCGCCACCTGCAGCAGAAAGACCTGACCGGCGACGCTGCGTCCGCTCAGCGCCGACCGCACTCCCGTGGATCCGGGCGGGGGCCCGCCTTCCTGTGCTTCCCGCCGACCGCGCGGCAGGTGCGATGTCTGTGGTGTCCGCCGCCCCTGTGTTCGGCCGGAGCGGTCGGGCCTGCGTCGCGCGCGCAGGCCGCTGAGGCGGGAGGTCGACCGGGCCCAGGATCGACCCAAGAATCGGACCATATGCTCATGTCTACACTGCCGGGGGCCAGGAGGCGAGGGGCGCCCTTGGTGTGACGGGTGAAGGTCTGGCCACAGGTGGCCCAGACCTCTGGCGGAAACCGGGGCGAGGGCACGTCGGTGACACGCCATGTGCCGTCCCTTGCAGCGACCACATCCGGCCGCCACTTCTGACGACTGCCTCCGGCTGCCGCTTCCGGCCACCACCTTCGGTCACCACTTGCCGCGTCCGGCTGCCGCTTCCGGTCACCACTGGTAGCCGCCGCGTCGGGTTGCGGCTTCCGGTCACCACTGGTGGCCGCCCCTTCCGGCGCGCCGCCCGGGCGCTCAGGGCAGCGGCTCGGCGGACGGTGGCAGCGGCGCCTGGTAGCCGCCGCTGGCGAGCATCCGTACTTCTCCCGCCCCACTGATCTCGGCGCGAAGGATGCCGGTGGGGTCGCAGTAGACCGGGTTGCCGCCCGGCCCGAGGGAGGTGGTGCGTTCCACGACCACCTCGTCCGTGACGGCCTCGCCGCCCGATCCCGTATGGGTGAAGGTCAGCAGGTAACGGTCCGAGGTGTGCATGACGGCCTCCGTGGACGCTCTGTCCGCAGATGTGGGCAGATGCCTCCACCTCCATGATGCGGCCGGACGGCATCGACGGCAGATCTTCCCTGATCCCGGGCGACGGCGTATCCGTCGCGATCCGGGTCCGGGCCGACCGAAAAAACGGCCGGGCGCGGTGACTTGTCGGTCGCGAGCTGTGACCATGGCGGCCGCAAACCGGTGGAAACGTTCTGAGTGGCGCCCTCGCGGAGCGTGGCGCATCGCCCTTCCCCAACCAGACCGCAGGAAAACGTGATTGCCCGGACACCGGTCTCGCAAACGTCTGGTTCATGAGAGGTTTCTATGAATCCGAGATGTGTCTGAACACTCGGAGCTTCATCTCCGTATGAAGCGGGGGATTGCCATGCCGGTCGGCAACGAAGCGTAGGAGTAGATCCTTGGGACGCAACACGCGCAGACGCCCAACAGGCGCACGACGCGCGACCATCGGGGCGGTCGCGCTGATGCTGGGAGGAGGCGGGCTGGTAGCGGCGAACGTCTACGCCACTGCCTCCGAGAGCACCTCGGGCCAGACCGACCAGGTCCTTGCCTCGGGTGCCGCCACGATCGACTGCCCGGATGTCGGCAGTGAGCTGGCCGCGGTGCCGGACGGGTCCAAGACGGAGGTCGACAAGCAACTCGCCCTCCTGGACAAGCAGATCGCCGAGGCGTACCAGCGGCTGCAGAGCTCCGCGGACGCGATCAAGCAGGACGCCGCCTTCGCCGAGAACTCGATCATGACTCCGCTCAAGGACAAGCGAGCGGCGACCATCGAGCGCATCGTGGCGGCCATCGACGCCGTGGGAGACCGCCCCGAGGGGCTGGACGCCTTCGCGCCCTGCATCCTCCGCGCCTCCGGCAACCAGAACGAGCCGGAGAACGGACAGGAAGGCGAACAGAACGGCGACGCCGAGGGCGGCAACGCCGACGACGGCGCAGGCCAGGACGGCCAGGACCAGGGTCAGGGCCAGGACGACGGTCAGGAGCAGGGCCAGGACCAGGGCGCCGAGCAGGGGCAGGGCGAGCAGCCTCCCGGCAACGGCGGCCAGGCCGGAAACGGTCCCGTGGCGGCCGACTTCGTGGACATCTCCACCGTCGAGCCGAACGTGTCGAAGCCTGCCGCTCAGGGCAACGCCTCCAAGGGCTCCTTCGTCACCCGGTGCGGGGTGAACGAGAACGGGCTGTTCAACTCGGACAACGTGATCGTGGCTCCCGGTGTCAGCAACGGCGCCCACCACTTCCACGACTACGTCGGAAACCAGTCCAACGACGCCTTCGCGAGCGACGAGGACCTGGCGAACGCCGAGACGTCCTGCGAGGACCAGGGCGACAAGTCCTCGTACTTCTGGCCCGTACTGCGTCTGCAGAACGGCACCGATGAGAAGGACGCGGCCTCTCCGGGTGGCGGTATCGAGGGCAACGCCGGCGAGATCATCAGGCCCAAGGCGGCCACGATGTCGTTCGAGGGCAGCCCGCGCGGCGAGGTCACGGCCATGCCGAAGCTGCTGCGCATCATCACCGGCGACGCCAAGGCGTTCGTCAACGGCCCCACCAACGCCAACGCGTCGTGGAGCTGCACCGGTTTCGAGGACCGGCAGTTGAAGGACAAGTACCCCCTCTGCCCCCAGGGCAGTGACGTGGTCCGCACCTTCAGGTTCCAGAGCTGCTGGGACGGCCGGAACATCGACAGCGCCAACCACCGCACCCACGTGGCGTTCGCCGCCGCCGACGGCAGCTGCGCGAACGACTTCAAGGCCATTCCGCAGCTGGTCCAGCGCATCGTCTACGACGTCGACGCGCCCAGCGTGGCCGACGGCGGCAAGTCGAAGCCGTTCTTCGCGGTCGACTCCTTCCCCGAGCAGCTCCACAAGCCGGTCACCGACCACGGCGACTTCATCAACGTCTTCGACGAGGCGCTGATGAAGGAGATGGTGGACTGCATCAACGAGGGCCGTAAGTGCGACGGCCCCGATGACGGCGGCAACGGCGGCGGCAACGGCGGTGGCGGCAACGGCGGTGGCGGTAACGGAGGCGGCGGTAACGGCGGCGGCGGTGGCGGCGAGGAGCCGACCGACCCGCCGGCCACCACTCCGGCCCCGGACCCGACCGGCGGCAACGAGGAGCCGGGCGACGACGAGCCCGGAACCGAGCAGCCCGGAACCGAGCAGCCGGGTGACGACGAGCCCGGGGACAACGGCCAGAGCGAGACCCCGGCGGACAACGGCGCCGGGAACACCGCGAAGCCCACGGCCGGCAACACCGACGCCGCTGGCGGCGCCGACAAGGGCGAGAACGACCAGGGCAACGGCAACGCCGAGCCCAAGGCGGACACGTCACCGTCGGCGACCCAGAGCGATGCCGCCGGTTCCACGGGCGGTTCGGCCGCCGGTGACGCCGTGCCCGGCCCCGAACCCGAGGACGCGGGCGGCGTGGCCGCACCCCAGACGGTGACGGGCGGACTCGCGGAAACCGGTACGAGCCTGTGGCCGGCGGCGGCCGGAGGACTGCTGGTGATCGCCGGCTTCGTGCTCCTGCGCCGCATCAGCAGCAGGTCGAGTTAGCGGGTCGAGGGAGCGGCACTGTCGCACACTCCACGGAGGGCGGTCGGACCTGCGCAGGCAGGTTCGACCGCCCTCCGTGCGTTGAGGCACGCGGGTACGCGGCGGTGTGAGCCGCGGTGCGCGCGGCAGGAAGCCCCGGCCGGACAGGGGTGACCGGACAGGACAGAGGTGACAGGACGGGGGAGAACGGCCGGGACCCACGAGTGACTGGATCAAGACCTTCCTGAAGGGTGAAGAAGCGTGAACTTCACAGGGTCGGGCGACGGACAGCGCTCGCGACGCCTCGCATCCGGCCGGAGAACAACCCCTGCGAGCAGGGGCGATGCCGGCCGAGGGGGACGGCCCGGCCGGGCGGCCCGGCGCGCGCGGCGGACGGCCGACGCTCCGCGGCCGGACGGGAGGGAGCCGTGAGCGCAACGGATGCGCCAGGACCAGACCAGTGCATGTCGGGTTTGTTCGGTATTTCAGATCGCTGCCTTCCGCGTACTTCTTCCGGCTCGGTGTGGCCGACACGGCTCTGGTTTGACATATTTGCCTACCGAGTTGGGTGCGCTGGAGCCCGTGCCGGTGGTCAGTACCGAGGGCGTCGCCCCGGGCCCGTCCTCCGCACGACCGCCGAACGCCTTCGACCGGATGTACGGCAGGCAGGGTGGGATTCGGCGGACGCCGTGCGACGGTGCCCGTGCTGAGGTTCGCGGGGAGAGCAGTGCGCACAGGCAAAGCCAGAGAGATGCGGAACCTGATCGGTCAGCTGGTCGACGGGCTGACACTGCCCGTCCCCACGGATCCCGACGTCCTGTTCGCCGCGCTGGTCACGACCGTGAGCGAGCTGAGAGGCCGTGAGGTCCGGCTCGTGCAGGAGGAGTTCCCGCACCAGACCGCCAGTGGACTGTGGCTCGACCTCCCCGCCTACGACCTCATCGTGGTGGACAAGCGGGCGACGCCCCTGCACCAGCTGGCGATCTTCTTCCACGAGGTGTGGCACATGCTCAAGGGGGACTGCGGCAACCACGTCGTGGGCAAGGCGGTGGCGGCCCACATGGTCTCGACCGGCGCCGAACTGGCCGAACTGCAGGAGCCGGTACGCAAGGTGGCCGCCCGTACCGAGTTCGACCGCCGCGAGGAGGCGGACGCGGAGAGGTTCGGACTGCTGGCGGTCACCCGCTTCCGCGTCTGGCTGGAGGGCGAACCCGACAGCGCGGCCACGGACCGGGGCAAGATCGCCGGCCGGATCGGTGCGTCGCTGGGACAACGCCGGCCACAGGTCTGAGCAGTGGACTCCTCGGACTACTACATACCGGCCGTCGCCACCCTGATCGGCCTGGCCGTCAAACTGCCGGGCCTGGTCAAGGACTGGCGCGACCCGCTCGTACGGTCCGTCTGCCTCGTGATCGCCCTCGGCGGCGCCGGCTTCTTCTTCGCCGCACCTCCCACGATCACCGCCGTCAACGAGGCCACCGGCACGGCCAACTTCTCCAGCCCGCTGGTGTACGGCATCATCAGCGCCTTCAGCGCCGCCTGTCTGCTGCTCATCGTCCACTGGCGCGGGGGCCCGCCCGAGCACGTACGCAGTGTCTCGCGGCGCTGGCAGGCCGGATACGCCCTGGTCGTCGTCATGCTGGTCGTCCTCTTCGCCCTCGGTGACGCCCCGGTGGACCGGCACACGGACTTCGACACCTACTACGCGACGACCCCGTTCATCCGCGAGATGATCGTGCTCTACCTGGTCGCCCACATGACCGCCGCCCTCGTCACGACGGTGCTGTGCTGGCGCTGGGCGCTCCAGGTGAGCGGATGGCTGCGGGCCGGCCTGTGGATCCTCGTCCTCGGCTGGCTGCTGAACCTCGCCTTCAGCGGGTTCAAACTGGCCGCGGTGGCGGCGCGCTGGGCCGGTCAGGACTGGGGAGCCCTCAGTACGACCCTGGCGCCGCTCCTGTCCGCGCTGTCCGCGCCCTGCGCCACCGTCGGGTTCCTGATGCCCCTCGTGGGCCCCTGGGTGGTCGCCAACTGGCGGGCGGCGAAGACCTACCGCAAGCTCCGCTCCCTGTGGCGCGAACTCGGGCGCGCCTCACCTCGTACACCGCTCGCCGGGCCCATCCCGTGGTACTCGTCGCCCCAGGTCCGCCTCACCCAGCGCGAGGCGGGCATCCAGGACGGACTGAGCCTCGTGGCGCCGTGGTTCGACACCGGGGTCCGTACGCGGGCGCGGGCCGCGGCCGTCGCCGCGGGCCACACCGACGACGAGGCCGCCCGGATCGGCCACGCGGCGATGGTCGCCGCCGCGGTCCGCGCGGCCGGCCGGGGCCTGCCCACCGGCTCCCGTGGCCGCCCCGACCACGCGGAGATCAGCGCGGTGCGTACCGCACCCGTGGGCGTGTCGGTCGCGCTGCGTTCGTCCCCGATCGTCGCGGCGGCCCGGGAGAGCGGCATCGCCGTACCGGCCGAGGACGGCGAGAAGTCCCCCACATGAACCACTCGAACCACGCGCAGGTACGAGCACAGGCACAAGCCCAAGCACACGCACAGCCCTCCGTGGCCGCGGAAGGCCGGTGAAGTCGTGGACGTCGTCTTCTACATCCCTGGCGTGATCCTTCTCGTCACCGCCGTCCTCAATCTGCCGGCGATGAGGGGAGCCTGGCGCGACCCCCTGATGGCCGCGAGCATCTCGGTCCTGCTCATCGGCGCGCTCGTGTGCATGCTGTCCGCGCCGCCCACCATCGGCGTCGTCAACGACCTCACCGGCATCGCCAACTTCTCCGCGCCGCTGGTCTATTCGGGGATGTCCGCGCTCAGCGCCTGCTACCTCGTCCTGATGATCGCCTGGAGGGGTGGAGAGCCCGGGCGCGTCGCCCGCGCGACCCGTCTCGTGGTGTGCGTCTACGGGCTGGTGATCATCGGGATCGTCACGCTCTTCGCCCTCGCCGACGTGCCCGTGGAACGGACCCGGGACCTGGACACGTACTACGCCAGGACGCCGTACATGCGCGAGATGATCCTGCTGTACCTGGTGGCCCACACCGCGGCGACCGCCGCTCTCGCGGGCATGTGCCTGGCCTGGCTGCGGAAGGTACGTGACCTCACTCGCACGGGCCTGACGCTGATCGTCGTCGGCGTGCTCTTCGACCTCTCGTACCAGATCGCCAAGTACCTTGCCATCGGAGCCCGTTGGGGCGGTCTCGACTGGGACTTCCTCTCCACGAGCCTCTCACCGCCCCTCGTGGCGGTCGCGGGCGTCGCCGTCGCCGCCGGCTTCGCGCTGCCGCGCGTCGGCCCCTCCACCGCGGACAACTTCCGTGCCTGGCGGCGGTATCGGCTCCTGCGACCACTCTGGCTGGAGCTGCGCGACCTGCGGACGCCGGTGGCCGACACCCATTGGTGGGATCTTCCCGTGGTACGCCTCGTCCAACAGGAGATCACGATCCTGGACGGAGTCCTGGTGTGCTCGCCCTACCTCGACAACGAGGTCCGCAGGGCGGTGGCGCTCGACCACGCGGAGATCGTGGCCGAGGCGGCCATGCTCGCGGCGGCCAGGGTGCATGTCTCCGTGGGGCCCGACGCCGAACTCCCCTCGGAGGTGGGCCGGTTGCTCTCGGTGGCGCAGCCCGACCTGATGGTGCAGCTGGCCCGGGCCCTGTCGTCCTCGCCCGTCGTCGCCGAAGTCCGGCAACGGGCCGCCCGCCAGCGGACGGCCCGGCAGAAGGCACGCCACGCCCACGACGACCGCGATCACGACCGGGACCAGGAACGGCACCGCGACCGCGATCGGGGTCAGGAACGGAACCGCGACCTCGATCACGAACGGAACCGCGATCACGACCGCGACCGCGACAGGACCTGACGGGTCCGACGTGGGCGGTCGGCCCTCTCATGGTTCGATCAACGGGCGGCCGGACCGGGGCAGTTCCGGTTCCCGCGCTCCGCACAGCGATCACCCGTACCAGCGCGCCGCATGCCGCAGTCATGTGCCGACGCCGGTCAACAGAGAGGGCCCACACCCATGTCCGACACGAAGTCCACCCCCCGGCGCAGCGCGATCGTCGTCGGAGGGGGCATGACGGGCATGCTCGCCGCGTCGGTGCTCGCCCGGCACGCGGACGTCACGATCATCGAACGGGACCTGCTGCCGGACGGCCCACGGCCACGCAAGGGCCTGCCACAGGCCCGGCACGCGCACGTCCTGTGGTCCGGCGGCGTCAAGGCCCTTGAGGAGCTGCTGCCGGGCGTCGTCGGCCAGCTCGTCGACCGCGGCGCCCGGAGGACACCCGTCATGGCCGACCTGGTGTCCAAGGCCCCCTCGGGGCAGTGGTTCCGGCGTTTCACCCATGGCAGCCACATCAGCCTGCTGTGCAGCCGCGATCTGCTCGACGCGGTGATCCGCGACCGCGTGCTCACGGACCACCGCGTCACCCTGCGCCAGGAGACCGAACTGCTGTCCCTGGCCGGGGACGCCCGCCGTGTGTCCGGCGTACGAATACGTGCGGCGGACACCGAGAGCACGCTCCCGGCCGATCTGGTGATCGACGCCAGTGGCCGGGGCAGCCGGGCCCCCAACTGGCTGCGGGAGCTGGGGCTCCCGCCGGTGCCGGAACGCACGGTCGACGCCGGTTTCGGCTACGCCAGCCGGATCTACCGTGCCCCCGGTACGACCGCCGACGGCTTCCCGATCGTCAACGTCCAGGCCGACCCCCGCAGACACCCCGGCAGAGGCGGCATCATCACCCCCATCGAGGGGGGCCGTTGGCTGGTCACACTCGCCGGCACCAGGGGAGGCCGGCCGAGCGCCGACAACGCGGAGTTCGTGCCCTTCGCGCTCGGTCTGCCGCACCCCGTCATCGGTGAACTCCTCGCCGACGCCGAGCCCGAGACGGACGTCGTCACCACCCGCAGCACGGCCAACCGCCGGCGCTACTACGAGAAGGCCGCACGCTGGCCCGACGGCTTCGCCGTGCTCGGTGAGGCGGTCGCCGGCTACAACCCCGTCTACGGCCACGGGCTGAGCGCCGCCGCGAAGAGCGTCGTCGCACTGCACCGGATCCTGGAACGCCAGGACCTGCGGACGCCCGGCACGGCCCGGCGCATCCAGAAGGGCGCGGCGCGTCCGGTCGAGAACGCCTGGAACCTGGCCGTGGGCCAGGACGTGTTCTACCCGGGCGCCAGTGACGAGCCCCCCACCCGGCTCGAAAGGGCGCTGGCCGCCTTCGTGGACAGGGCGGTCGACGCCGGATCGAGAAACCCGCGCGCCCTGCGCATCCTGCTGGACGTGATGAGCATGGAGAAGCCGCCCTCCCGCCTCCTCATGCCCGACATGCTCGCCCTGGTCTGCCTCGGCCGCAAGAAACCGCACCTCGGGGGCCCGCCGCTGACGGACCGCGAGCGCGGGGCCGCCACCGCCTCCTGAGCCCTTCTCCGCTCGGCGTCACTCCCTTGACTGGTGATGACTTCCCCTGAGAGGATCGTCACCAGTCAGACAGGTGACGCCGCGCGGATGGCGTCGTACAACTCCGCGACACAGGAGGCCGAGATGGCGCAGGGTGAGCAGGTTCGGGTTCCGGATGTCGCCGAGGCGGCACGCCGTGCGCGCTTCGGTTCGCTGCCGGAGCGGGTCCGTCTCGCGGACACCGTCGAGGAGAGGCCGGCCACGGCCCTGGATCCCGCGCGCAACGCGTACAACGACGACGAGTGGCTCGTCCGGACGTGCATCTGACGTGCATCCGGCGTGCATCTGACGGGCTGCTTCTGGCCCGTGAGTGTGTATGCCTGTGAGGGTGGGCGTCAGCGGGCGTGGGTGCCGGCCTGTGCGGCAGGTGCCTGCGCCTGCTTCTTGCGGGCCCGGTACGCCGCCGCCTTGAGCTTGTTCCCGCAGGACTCCATGCCGCACCACTGCCGCCGCATACCGCGGGACCGGTCGATGTAGACACGGGTGCACTCGGGATTGCCGCACTCCCTGAGCAGCGGCACGTCCGGACCGCTGAGCACCTCGACGGCATGCCGCGCCACCGTGGACAGCGCCTCCTCCGGTGTCGCGTCCGTCCGCCGCCCCGTCGCGGTGAGCTGCGGTGTCGCGGAAGGCCTGCGTGCCGCGCCGTTCACCGTGGTGAGCGCCGTGCCGTCGTAGGGCTCGCCGAGGCGCCGGGCGGTGATCAGCTCGTAGACGGCCTCGCGTACGGCGACCGCCCGCGCGAGGTCGGACTCCCCGGCGGGGGAGACGGTGTCGACGATCCCCGCCTCCAGGTACCAGGCGTCCAGCCGCTCCGGTGACGTGAACATCTCGAAGCGCAGTGTGTGGCGGGCGCGGAGGGTGGCGGCGAAGTCCAGGGCCGGGTTTCCGCACACGAAGACATGATCCACATTCACGTCACCATCCTGACAGGTGACGATTGCCCGTGCAAGGTCCGGTGCAAGGTCCGGCGGGCGGGTCCGACGTGACCCTTGACTTACCAAGACCCTCGCGCCACATTCCTGATCTCGCCGCACAACCGGGACGCCGGACGCCCGTCGGCTCCCGGAGCACAGCACGCTCTCCCATTCCTCCGTCCGGTTGGAGCGCCCTGTCATGGCCACGAGCGCGGACCCTGCGAGACGCACCGACACCCCCTTACCGTCCACCCCGGCCTCTTTCCCGCCCTCCTCGCTGCCTTCCTCCCCGCCCTCCGCCCCGTCCGGTCCGTCGAGGCGGCGGGTGCTCGGCGCGGCGACCGGAACCGGGCTCGCGCTCGCCGCCGGGCTCCCCGGTACGGCCCGCGCGGCCGACCTGCCCCCGCTCGGCACGTACGACGTCGTAGTGATCGGGTCGGGCGCGGCGGGGATGACCGCCGCGCTGACGGCCGCGAAACAAGGGCTGACCTGCGTCGTCGTGGAGAAGGCGGCCACCTTCGGCGGTTCGGCGGCACGCTCCGGCGCCGGGATCTGGATCCCGAACAACCCGGTGATCCTGGCCGCGGGCGTCCCCGACACCCCGGCGAAGGCGGCGAGCTATCTGGCCGCCGTGGCCGGCCCCGACGTCTCCGCCGATCGCAGAGAGGCCTTCCTCGGGCAGGGGCCCGCCATGATCTCCTTCGTCATGGCCAACAGCCCGCTGCGCTTCCGCTGGATGGAGGGCTACAGCGACTACTACCCGGAGCTGCCCGGCGGTCTCCCCGGCGGCCGTTCCATCGAACCCGCCCAGCTCGACGGGAACGTCCTCGGGGCCGAACTCGCCCGGCTGAACCCCCCGTACCTGCCGGTTCCGAGCGGCATGGTCGTCTTCAGCGCCGACTACAAGTGGCTCGCCCTGTCCGCGGTCAGCGTGCGGGGAGCGGCCGTCGCCACCGAGTGCCTGGCACGCGGTACCAGGGCGGCGCTCCTCGGCCAGAAGCCCCTCACCATGGGCCAGTCGCTGGCGGCCGGCCTGCGCGCCGGACTGCTCGCGGCCCAGGTGCCGGTGTGGCTGAACACCCCGTTCACCGAGCTGTACACGGAGAACGGCACCACCGCGGGAGCCGTGGTGACCAGGAACGGCACGCCCGGTCTGGTCAGGGCCAGATACGGGGTGATCGTCGGCTCGGGAGGCTTCGAGCACAACGCGGCCATGCGCGCGCGGTACCAGCGCCGGCCCATCGGCACCGAGTGGACGGTCGGCGCGAAGGAGAACACGGGCGACGGGATCCGCGCGGGCCAACAGGCAGGCGCCGCACTCGACTTGATGGACGACGCCTGGTGGGGCCCGGCCATCCCGCTGCCCGGCGAGCCGTACTTCTGTCTCGCCGAACGCACCCTGCCCGGCGGGCTCCTCGTCAACGCCGCCGGAGCGCGCTTCGTCAACGAGGCGGCCCCCTACGGCGATGTCGTGCACATCATGTACGACAAGAACGCGAGCGCCCCGCACATCCCGGCCTGGCTGATCGTCGACCAGAACTACCGCAACCGCTACCTCTTCAAGGACATCGCCCCGACCTTCGTCCTCCCCGAGGCGTGGTACGAGTCCGGTGCCGCCCACAAGGCCTGGACGCTCGACGCCCTCGCCCAGGGGATCGGCGTACCGGCGGCTGCCCTGCGGGCCACCGTCAACCGCTTCAACAGCCTTGCCCGGAGCGGCACCGACACCGACTTCCACCGGGGCGACAGTGTCTACGACCACTACTACACCGACCCCGCGATCCTCCCGAACTCCTGCCTGGCGCCGCTGTGGCTGGCCCCCTACTACGCCTTCAAGATCGTGCCGGGCGACCTGGGCACCAAGGGCGGCCTGCGCACGGACGCCCGGGCGCGTGTACTGCGCTCGGACGGATCCGTCATCCCGGGCCTGTACGCCGCCGGGAACGCCAGCGCGGCGGTCATGGGACACAGCTACGCGGGCGCGGGCTCGACGATCGGACCGGCGATGACGTTCGGCTACATCGCGGCACGGGACATCGCGGCGGCCGCAGGCGCCTGAAGCCCGGCCCGGCGGGCGCCGCCGCCCGAAGTCCCACGAGGAGTCGTCTCCCGCCGGGAAGAACTGACGTGGCGCCGCACCCCTCTTGTGGGAGCGCTCCCACATCAGCCAGGATGCTCGCCATGGGTCCACAGCCGAACATCCGTCCCTACCGGCACGCCGACCGTGCCGCGGTAGCGGACGTCTGTGTGCGAACCGCCCTCGAAGGAGGGGATTCGCGTGAGCGCTACCCCGACGAGGAGCTGATGCCGTCCATCTTCGCCGCGCCCTACTGCCACCTGGAGCCGGAGCTGGCCTTCGTCCTGGACGACGGATCGGGCCGAGCAGTCGGCTACGTCCTGGGCGCCGCCGACACGGAACGGTTCGTCAAGAACTTCCGTACGACGTGGATCCCGCGGGTCGCCCACCGCTATCCCGAGCCCACCGCGGAACCCCGGGCACCCAGTGAGGAGATGATCCGTCTTCTGCACACTCCCGAGCGGATGATCCTGCCCGACCTGGCCGCGTATCCGGCCCACCTGCACATAGACATCCTGCCGGACTGGCAACGACGGGGCTTCGGGCGGGGCCTGATGAAGACGTTCCTGGCAGCCCTGGACGACCGCGGAGTCCCGGCGGTCCACCTGGGCATGGTCAGCGCCAATGTCTCCGCGCGTGCCTTCTACGACCGCCTCGGCTTCCACGAGATCCCCGTGCCCGACCCGGGCCACCTCACCTACCTGGGCAGATCGACGGCCGCCGGTGCTCTCTGACCCCTGCCCACCCGCCCGGCGGAGCCCTTGTCGTACCCGTCCTCTAAGCTCCCGCGCATGAGCAACGGGGACTCCGGCAGACGGGTCATCGACGGGCGGTTCCGGCTGGAGGCACGGCTCGGCGGCGGCGGGATGGGCACGGTCTGGCGGGCCACCGACCTCGCCCTGCACCGGAGCGTGGCGGTCAAGGAGGTCCGGCCGCCGGACATCGACCTCGCCGAGTACGACCCGCGGGGCGCGCGGCTGCTGCGGGAACGGGTGCTGCGCGAGGCCAGGGCACTCGCGAGGATCGACCACCCGAACGTCGTGACGATCCATCACATCGTCGACGGCGGCGAGGGGACGTATCCGTGGATCGTGATGGAACTGGTCGGCGGCGGCTCGCTCGCCGACCGACTGGAGCGCGGCCCGACGGACCCCGTGGAGACGGCACAGCTCGGGCGGGAGGTACTGGCCGCGCTGCGGGCCGCGCACGACGCCGGGATCCAGCACCGGGACGTCAAGCCCGCCAACGTCCTGCTGCGCCCCGACGGCCGCCCCGTGCTCACGGACTTCGGGATCGCGGCGATCCGGGAGTCGACGGCCCTCACCACCACCGGCTCGATCATCGGTACGCCCGACTACATGGCACCCGAGCGCATCGCGGGCGACGACGGCGGACCTGCGTCGGACCTGTGGTCGCTGGCGATGATGCTGTACGCCGCGGTGGAGGGCGAGCATCCCCTGCGCCGCGGCACGACGATGGCCACCCTGGCGGCAGTCCTGTACGAGGACGTGCCGCCGCCCCGGCAGGCAGGTCCGCTGGCGGACGTGCTGATGCGGGTGCTGGTGAAGGATCCGCCGGCGCGCCCGGACGCCGACACGCTCGACCGGCTGCTGGCGGCCGTGGCGGAGACCGGTGCCGTACCCGAAGCCCATGAGGCTCCCTCGGAACCCACCTCCTACCGTCTCGCACCCGCACCCGCACCCGCACAACCACAGGACGCGGTACCCGGGCCGTCCGGTCCCACGACCGCACGGCCCGTACGGTCGGCGAGGCGGGGACGCGGGACCACGGTGACGCTGTCCGCCGTCGGGACGGTACTGGTGGGCGTACTGGCGTGGACCCTGCTGCCCGACGGGGACGGCTCGGGTTCGTCGGCCTCGGGCACCCCGACGAACAGCGCGACGGCGAGCCCCCCGGCCGACACCCCCTCGGACAAGAACGACAAGAACGACAAGAACGGCGGGAGCGACGGGAGCGACAAGTCGGAACAGGCGGACCAGTCGGAACAGGCGGACGACACCGACCTGCTGACACCGGCCGGTATCCGCTCCGCGCTCAAGGCCCTGGAGAAGGAGACGGGCCGCGACCGGTACGGCACCATCACGGTCTACCCCGACTACCTCTCCGCGCAGGTGATGGTCGAAGGCAGCCGGACCAGCTACGACCAGTACACCTACTACGTGGGCCGGGGCGTGCAAGAAGGCACGATCAAGGCTCAGCTGGCCGGTGGAGCTCAGCCCATGACCCTGGACGGCTTCGACTGGGACAGGCTCCCCGCCCTGTTCGCCGAGGCGGAGAAGAAGCTGAACGTCGGCAAGGCGGCCAGCCGCTACCTGCTGGTCAAGTCGCCGAACGATGTGTTCGACAGGCCGGCGGAGATCATGCTCTACCTCACCGACGACCACGCCAGGAGCGGCTATCTGCAGGCCGACGCCCGCGGCAGGGTGACCCGGCTGACGCCTGCCGACTGACGGTGGTCAGCTGTCGGCCGGCACCGGGGGAGCGGAGCGGCGCGAGGTCAGCGCGGCCAGTTCCCCCGCGGTGCGCGGGCCGGTGGACGCGGTGCCCAACAGGCCCTGCGCGCGCAGGAGTTCAGCCACCGCGATACCCCACGGCAGCCGCAGTCCCGCCTGCTCCAGGAGGTCCGTACGGGCGAGGGTCGTGCCCGCGGGACCGGTGACGGTTCCGGACGGGGTGAGGAGCGCCGCGTCGTCGGCCCAGCGCAGCGCGAGGTCCACGTCGTGCGTCGCCATCACCACGGTGGTGCCGCTCCCGCGCAGCCCGTCGAGGGTCGCGAGCAGCCGTTCCTGTCCGTCCGGGTCTAGCCCCGCGGTCGGTTCGTCGAGGATCAGGACCCGCGGCCGCATCGCCACGGCGCCCGCGATGGCGGTCCGCTTGCGCTGTCCGTAGGAGAGGAGATGGGTGGGGCGTTCGGCCAGGGCCGAGATGTCCAGTGCGGCGAGCGCCTCGTCCACCCTGGCCCGTACCTCGGTGTCGGGCAGGCCGAGGTTCAGTGGTCCGAACGACACGTCCTGGAAGACGGACGCGGCGAACAACTGGTCGTCCGGGTCCTGGACCACCAGCTGGACGGTCGTACGCAGCAGGGTCAGGCCCTTGCGGTCGTACCGGACCGGGCGGTCCTCGACGCTCAACTGCCCGGTGGCCGGGCGCAGTCCGCCGCTGAGCAGCCGCATCAGGGTGGTCTTGCCGCTGCCGTTGCGGCCGAGCAGGGCGAGCGCGCGCCCCGCGCGCACCTCGAAGTCGAGGCCGCTGAGCACGGTCGGACCGTCCTCGTACGCGTAGGACGCGCCCCGCAGGGAGACCAGCACGGGCTCGCTCATCGCAGCGGCCTTTCCAGTACGAGGGTGAGTGCGGCCAGTGCCGCGAGCAGCGCGGCACTGGCGAGGGTGAAGCGCACGGAGATCCGGGCCTGCGGCACCAGGACGCGCAGGGTGCCGTCGTAACCGCGTCCGGCCAGTCCGGCCTGCAGCCGGGTGGCCCTGTCGAAGGCCCGGACGAAGGCGGTGGCGCCGAGCCCGGCCAGTGAACGCCAGGCGGCGGCCCGCGTGGTGTGCCCGAGCCGAGCGGCCTGCGCCTCCCTGATCCGGCGTACGGAGTCCAGGAGCAGGAAGCTCATCCGGTACGTCACCAGGGCCACGTCGACGACCGGCGCGGGCACCCCGGCGTTCACCAGCCGTGGCAGCAGGTCGGACAGGGGAGTGGTGAAGGCGAACAGGAGCACACCGAGGGAGGCGGCGGAGGTACGCAGCAGGAGTTCCCCGGCGCGCACCGGACCGCCCTCCGCCAGGGTCACGAACCCGTCGGGGCCGCCGACCTGGAGCAGCAGAGGGAGCGCGCCGGTCACACAGAAGCCCAGCGGCACCCGCCAGGCGCGCCAGAGCCGGCGGCCGGGTACGGCGGCCGGGCCCAGCAGCACGGTGAGGGCGGTCACCAGGACCAGGGCTGCGCCCGGCCAGGGCGGGAGCGAGATGGCCAGTACGGTCAGGCCGAGACCGAGCACGGCCTTGTCCACGGGGTGGCGGCGGCGCCAGCGACTGCTGTGCGCCGCCGCGTCGATCGGCAGCACGAAGGTTCAGGCCCGTTCGGTCGGTCGCGGTCCGGCCGCGGACTCGGCGGCGCCGCCGGGTGCCCCCGCCGCCGGGCCCTCGCCGGCCTCCCGCTGTGCGAGGACACGCAGTTCACCCTGGCGCCTGCCTCGGCGCAGGCCGAAGTAGTAGGCGAGGACGCCCGCGCCGAGGGCGGCCTGAAGGGCGAACAGTGCCGACTCGATCTCCCCGGACGGCGGCTCGTACAGGGGGGAGAACCACGGTTCGTAGTCCGGCTCGATCTCGGTGATCGCGGTCTCCGCCTCCGCGTCGGCGCCCGCGAACGGCTCCTTCTTGTGGTCGCCCATGCCGAGGGCCAGCGGCAGCACGGCGAGCGCGGCCACGACGAGCAGCAGCAGGGCGTTGATCTTCGCGTTACGGCTCATCGGGCCACCGCCTCGGTCGCGTCGGCTGTTTCGGTCCGGGACTGCTTCTTCGCCAGGAACACGCCGAGCCGGGTCAGTTCGCCCTTGCTCGACTGCACCAGCAGCCGCATCACGAGCACGGTGAGCAGGCCCTCGCTCACCGCGAGCGGGAGCTGGGTGACGGCGAAGATCGAGCCGAACTTGCCGAGCGCGCCCAGGAATCCGCTGCTCGGGTCGGGGAACGCGAGCGCCAGCTGCACGCTGGTGACGCAGTAGGTGGACAGGTCGGCGACGAACGCGGCGAAGAACACCGCGACCATCAGCGGCACGTCGAACCGCCGCAGCAGCCGGTACACCGCGTAGCCGGCCCACGGTCCGACGATCGCCATCGAGAAGACGTTGGCGCCCAGCGTCGTCAGTCCGCCGTGCGCGAGCAGCAGCGCCTGGAAGAGCAGGGTGATGGTGCCCAGGACCGCCATGATCGGCGGCCGGAACAGGATGGCTCCGAGGCCGGTGCCGGTGGGATGCGAACAGCTGCCGGTCACCGACGGCAGTTTCAGCGCGGAGAGAACGAAGGTGAAGGCCCCCGACGCGCCGATGAGGAGCGTGCTCTCGGGATGTTCTCTGACCTCACGGGTGAGCGACCGGACCCCGTGGACGACGAACGGCGCCGACGCGACGCCCCAGGCGACCGCGTGCGCCGGAGGAAGGAAACCCTCGGCTATGTGCATGGCTCAGCAGACCCTCTCCAGCACCTCGTGGATGGTTGACGCGCCTTGGCCGGTCTCCTGGCTTACGGGTAACACCACCCGTGCTCCGCCTTCCCGGGTCCGAGGACCCAGTGGCTGCCCGTGAGGGCCGGAGCCGGACTTCCCGATCACAGTGGCGAGGGCCGCACCGGCATCACACCGATTTCCCGAGCACCAAGGCGTGGTGACAGTAGTGCGCGTACCGGGGTGGTGACAAGCGGCCGTCGGGGGGCGTGAGAGTGGTCACGCGGCGCGCGCCGGTGCTCCCGCCGGGAACGGAGCGCCTGTTCAGCCGCCCTGCGCATGGTTCAGCATTTCCCGGATGTGCCGTGTCACGGCGTGCCCGGAACCGAGGCCCCGCTCGCTGTCGGCGAGGGCGCGCGTGAACAACTCGGCACCGAGCGCGGGGTTTCCCGCCATGTGGTGGGCGTGGGCGAGGTTGCAGCGGGAGAGCAGGGTGTCGGGACGGGCGGCACCCAGGACGCGTTCACGGTCGGTCAGGGTGCGCTCGTGGAGCGGGACTGCGCGGGAGAAATTGCCTGTCGACTCGTGGGCGCGCGCGAGATTGTCCCGGCACCGCAGGGTGAGCAGGCCGGTTGGTCCCAGGACGCGTTCGCGGGCCGTCAGCGCGCTCTCGTAGAGCGGGACGGCACGGTCCGGGGCGCCGTCCGCCTCGTACGCGCCCGCGAGGTTGTTCCGGCAGGTCAGCGTAAAGGGGTCGGCGGTTCCCAGGACGCGTTCGCTGTCGGCCAGGTTCCGCTCGGACAGGGTCACGGCCTGCTTCAGACGGCCTGCTTGCACCAGGGCGCCCGCGAGGTTGTTGCGCGCGCTCAAGGTGTCCGGGTGGTCGGGTCCGAAGTCGTGTTCCAGCCCGGTCACCTGACGTTCGAAGAGTGCCACCAGGTCGTCCCCGGTCGGGGCGGGCGGCTGCCCGCTCTTCGGGCGGGGCGACGGTAGGCCCGCGAGGGACCGTTCCTCCGCGGCCTGTTGCAGCTCCTCCCGCAGGGACCCCATGGTCCCGGCGCATCCCGTGCACGACTGTCCCGCCATCGCGACGGCGCCCCTTCCGCAGCCTGCTCCCTGCTCCCTGCTCCCAGGGTACGTACGGACTGCGCTCCCGGGGTTCCCGGAACAGGCCACCGGGGCGCCGGCTCACAAGAGATGCTGCGGGGTCGTCGATTCGGCTCGCCCCGGTTCCCCGGAGCCGCCGGGGCCTGACGCGTCAGGGAGGGGCCTCCCCGCAGGCCCCTCCGGCACATCCGTTACAAGGCGGAGCATGCGTCAAGTCTTGACGTGCTCCTGGCAAGATGACTCTATGGGAGCGCTCCCACATTTCCGGAACCCAAGTTTCTTGGCGCTCACTCCCTGGAGTCGCAGTGAGAAGAACAAGAAGCACGACACGAAAGAACCCGGTCAGCGCGTTACTTGCCGGGCTGGCCGCCTTCCTCGGACTCGTCGTTCTCGGTGCCCTCGTACCGGCCGCCGCGTACGCCCAGCAGCCCGGAGAGTCGTCCGGCGCCCTCGCGACCGGCCTCCATATCGACGACGGCCGCCTGCTGGAAGGCAACGGCAACGATTTCGTCATGCGCGGCGTCAATCACGCCCACACCTGGTACCCGGGCGAGACGCAGTCGCTCGCCGACATCAAGGCACTCGGCGCCAACACCGTCCGCGTCGTCCTCTCCGACGGTCACCGCTGGAGCAGGAACAGCCCCGAGGACGTGGCCGCCGTCATCGCCCAGTGCAAGGCCAACCGGCTGATCTGCGTCCTGGAGGTGCACGACACCACCGGTTACGGCGAGGACACCGCGGCCGGCACGCTCGACCACGCGGCCGACTACTGGATCAGTCTCAAGAGCGTGCTCACCGGCCAGGAGAACTACGTCATCGTCAACATCGGCAACGAGCCCTGGGGCAACACCAACCCCGAGGGCTGGACCGATCCCACGGTCGCCGCCGTCAAGAAACTGCGCGGCGCCGGATTCGAGCACACCATCATGGTGGACGCGCCCAACTGGGGCCAGGACTGGCAAGGAGTCATGCGGGCCAACGCCCAGGCCGTCTACGACGCCGACACCACCGGCAACCTGATCTTCTCGATCCACATGTACAGCGTCTTCGACACCGCGGCGGAGATCACCGACTACCTGAACGCGTTCGTCACCGCCGGACTGCCCATCCTCATCGGAGAGTTCGGCGGCCCCGCCGACCAGTGGGGCGATCCGGACGAGGACACCATGATGGCCGCGGCGCAGCAGCTGAGACTCGGCTACCTCGCCTGGTCCTGGAGCGGCAACACCGATCCCGTCCTGGACCTGGCGATCGGTTTCGACCCCAGCCGGCTCAGCTCCTGGGGCCAACGCATCTTCAACGGCGCCAACGGCATCGCCCAGACCTCGAAGGAAGCCACGATCTACGGCGGCTCGAACCCGGGAGACACCCAGGCCCCGACCGCTCCGGGCACCCCCAGCGCCTCCGCCGTGGCGGCCACCTCGGTGAACCTCACCTGGACCGCCGCCACCGACAACGTGGGTGTCACCGCCTACGACATCGTCCGGGTCAGTGGAGGCGGCGAGACCACGGTCGCCGCGGCCACGACCAACACCGCCACCGTGACCGGGCTCACCGCCAACACGGCGTACACCTTCGCCGTCTACGCACGTGACGCGGCCGGGAACCGCTCGGCCCGCTCGGCCACGGTGAACGTCACCACCGCCGACGGCGGCAGCACACCCGGCACGAGCTGCTCCGTCGGCTACCGCGTGTCCAGCGAGTGGCCGGGCGGCTTCCAGGGCGAGATCACCATCCGCAACACGGGCACCGCCGCGATCAGCGGCTGGAAGCTGGTCTTCGCCTTCGCCAACGGCCAGACGGTCTCCAACATGTGGGGCGGCACCCCGACCCAGAGCGGTGCGACGGTGAGTGTCGCCAACGCCTCGTACACCTCCACCATCCCCGCGAGCGGTTCGGTCGCCGTCGGCTTCACCGCGAACAAGGGCTCCGTGAACACCGTCCCGACCGCGTTCACCCTCAACGGCAGTACCTGCGCCACCACCTGACCGACAGTCACCGACCGGCGGTCAACGGTCGGCGGTCAACGACCGGCAGCCACTGGCCGGCGGGGTCACCGCGCCCCGTCGGCCGGGCGGGCGCCGAGTGGTGGTCAGACGGTGGCGGTCTCCGGGGCGGTGTCCTGTTCCGCGGAGGTCTCGGCCGGAGCGGCCTTGGACGTCGTGTAGAAGACGGAGGACCCCTGCTTGGTGCGCTGGACCTGGCCCTTGGCGACCAGTCCTTCCACCGTGGTGCGGACGACCTTGGGCTTGATCTCGCGCTCGGGGTGCGCCTCCGCCAGCGCCGTGGCGACCTCGGCGGACGAGCGCGGCTCGGACTGCCGGCCCAGGTGTTCGCGGATGAGCTCGACGAGCGTGGGCTTCGCCGGACCGGACTCGGCCGCGCCGGACTGGGCCCCGGTCTTCGAGGCGCCGGTCTTCGAAGAGGCGGTCTTCGAGGCGGTGGACTTCGCAGCCGCGGGCTTTGCGGTGGCGGCGGTCTTCGAGACAGCGGGCTTCGAAACCGCGGTCTTCGAGGCCGACTTGGCGGTGGCCTTCGTGGCGGCCGGCTTGGCGGCCGACTTCGCGGTGGTGGCCTTCTTCCGCCCGCCCGCCGTGGCCGTGGCCTGACGCGGCACCGAAGGCGCGGGCACGGAGCCACCCTTGGCGTTCGCGGCTGCCTGGTCACCACCCAGCGCCCGCTGCAGCTCGGCCAGCAGGGTCTGGTCGTGCTGCAGAGCGCTCAACTGCTCCTGCAGCGCCTCCACTTCGGCGCCGATACGTTCCTGCTCCTTGGTGTTGCGTTCGAGGTCCGCAGACACCTGGGCGGCGTACTGGGTCTTGAGCTGCGTGGCGGCCGATTCGACTTCGGACATGGCAGTTACCTTTCCTCGTCATCGTGTGGTGCTGGGGCCGGATGCTACTCGCATCATCAGGCCATGATCCCGAAGTTGTCAGGACCGTCCCCGCAGTTCCTTGGCCCCTGACACACTGCCGCGGGCCACAAAGGCGCAGGCGGCGAGGTGTGCGAGGGACACCTGACCGCTGACGTGAAGTCATGTCTCGAATTCAACCTTCAAGGTGACGTTACGAACTGACCGACCGGTGCACCCGACTCGCACCTCTTTCGTTACGACCACCACCCTTGACAGGCTGCGTACTGTTTCGCGACGTTTGATCCTCGTGGACACTTCGGGCCTCAGCCGTCGGCCGGCGAGGTGACGTGGGGTGATGAGGTGTCGGGACGCGGAGGGCGCGTAGGGCGCGTTCAGGGGGAAACGGGGGGCGATTGTCCATGCGGTCCACTGGGGCGGACATAAGGATTCACAGACCCGAGTCACTGAGCGAGTCGCTGCGCCGGGACTGGCACCGGGCGGCGGACGCGTCACCCGACTACGCCAACCCCTTTCTGTCCCCCGAGTTCGCGGCAGGCATCGGCACCCACCGCGCCGGGGCGCGGGTGGCGGTCCTGCACGAGGACGGAGAGGCCGTGGGCTTCTTCCCGTACGAGCGCAACTCCCTCGGTGTGGGGCGGGCCATCGGGCTCGGCCTGTCCGACTGCCAGGCCCTCGTGCACCGGCCCGGAGTCACCTGGGACACCCATGAACTGCTGCGCGCCTGTGGGCTGTCCGTCTTCGAGTTCGACCACCTCGTCGAGGAACAGAAACCGTTCACCCGCTATGTCACGGGGACGTTCGCGTCCCCGGTCGTCGACCTGAAGGCAGGGGACGGCAGTTATGCGGAGTGGCTGCGCGGCGCGTACCCGGGACTGGCCAAGACGACCCTGAAGAAGGAACGCCGCCTGGGGCGCGATCTGGGCGAGCTGCGGTTCGTCTTCGACGAACGCGACCCCGCGATGCTGCGCACGCTCATGGAGTGGAAGTCCGCCCAGTACCGCAGGACGGCACGGATGGACCGCTTCGCGCGCCCCTGGATCGTGAACACGGTGGAGCACCTGTTCCAGGTCCGTGAGGAGCACTTCACCGGCATCCTCTCCGTGGTGTACGCCGGCGACCGGCCGGTGGCCGCGCACTTCGGCCCCAGGTCGCGCACGGTGTTCGCCGCCTGGTTCACCGCGTACGACCCCGCACTGCGCTACTACTCGCCCGGGCTGATCATGCACCTCAGGATGGCGGAGGCCGCGGGCCGGGAGGGCGTACGGGTCCTGGATCTGGGCCGTGGCGACAAGGAGTACAAGGACTGGCTCAAGACCCGGGAGCTGCGGGTGGGGGAGGGTTTCGCGACGCGTCCCCACCCGGTGGCAACGGCACACCGGCTGTGGCGCAGACCGGTGCGCGGCCTGCGGAACACGGTGCTGGCACATCCCCGGCTCAAGGAGCCCGCGGACCGGCTGCTGAAGACGGTCGGCACGCTGCGCACGTCTGTCTCGCGAGGTCCGGATGTCTCAGGTGCCTCAGGTGCCTCAGGTGCCTCAGGTGCCTCGGGCGGTCCAGGCGTCTCGGGGGGCCCGCGAAGGAGCGTCGGCTGAGGGCCGGGGACTGGACGGGCCCGTTCGCCCGTCTGCCTCGGATACGTCAGAGGCGGCTGTCCTCTGCTTCGCCGAGGGAGCTGTCGGGCTTGCCCAGGGACCAGCCGGAGACATCGGTGAGCCGCCCCCGCCACAGGGGCATCACGACGGGGCCGCCCGCCCCGGTGACGCTGGTGGCGTCCCGCAGATGGATCCACTGCGGCAGCCGCTGCGGGATCGGACGCCCCTGCTTGTCGGAGACCGCCTCGTCCACCTGCTCGGGGAACCGCTCCAGCAACTGCGCGCCGGGTCCGTCGACACCCCGCAGGCTGCGCGCCCAGTCGGTCTTCCACGCCTTGTGCGAGATGAGGTCGCCGTAGAGGAGACCACCCCCGATGAACAGGGTGATCGGCAGCGCCGCCTGCGGGTCCTGGCCGACCAGGCGCACCAACATCTGCAGCTGGAGATCCGGCACTGGCTCGGTCACGATCGGCGCGGCCGACTCCCGGAGCGGGTCCTGCTCGTCACTCACGGCCTTGCTCGTCCTTTCGGTCCTGTCACATCGGTCCTGTCACACATGCCGGGCCGGTTACGCATGTGGGTTCCGTCACACGTGCGGGGTCCGTCGTAGGGGCGACAGCAGTCGGTCCGGCGCGGCAGTAGCCGTCACGCGGCGAGCAGTCCGGCGCGCAGGCGGCTGAGCGTGCGGGTCAGCAGACGCGAGATGTGCATCTGGGAGAGGTTCAGCTCGCGGCCGATCTCCGCCTGGGTCATCTCCCGGCCGAAGCGCATCTCGATGATGGTCCGCTCCCGGTCGTCGAGCTGCTGGAGGAGGGGCGCGAGCGTGTGCAGGTCCTCGAAGAGGTCCATCGCCGGGTCTTCCTCGCCCAGGGTGTCCGCGTACTTCGGACCGCCGTCGCTGGAGTCGTCGTCGCCACCGGGGGTGTCGATCGAGCCGGCCACGTAACCGTTGGCGGCGACCAGGCCCTCTATGACCTCTTCCTCGCTCAGGTCCAGATGGACGGCGAGTTCCTTGACCGTCGGCGGGCGGTTCAGCGTGGCGGCGAGGGCTTCCTTGCTCTTGGCGAGGGAGACACGCAGCTCCTGCAGCCGCCGCGGGACGTGCACGGCCCAGGTGGTGTCCCGGAAGAAGCGCTTGATCTCGCCGACGATGTAGGGGATCGCGAAGGAGGTGAACTCGACCTCGCGCGACAGGTCGAAGCGGTCGATCGCCTTGATCAGGCCGATGGTGCCGACCTGGATGACGTCCTCCATGTCACCGCTGCCCCGGTTGCGGAACCGGCGGGCCGCGAAGCTGACCAGGGAGAGGTTCATCTCGATCAGGGTGTTGCGGGCGTACTGGTATTCGTGGGTGCCCTCTTCGAGCTCCTGCAGCCGGTCGAGGAAGAGCCGGGACAGTACCCGCGCGTCCTTGGGAGCGACCTTGCCCCCGTCCTCGATCCACGGCAGGTCGCCCGCGGCCTCCTGCACGCCCGTGCTGCAGTCAGATGCCTCGCGGGTGTTCACGGAGGTAGTCACGGTGCCGCCTTAACTAGAAAGCAAGTTGTTCGTCTCCTGCCCGGCTTCCTCAAGACCATGTCTGCTCAACCCCGGTCAATTACGAAGACGTCCGTCCATGAGCACCCAGGCTCCCGGAGTACAGTCTGCTGGCCGCGCCCGTGCCGGACCGGGCAGCGCGTGTCCTCCTGTCTCCTCTCTGTGCCGGCCGGGTGATGCCATGACCAGTACGCAGGACCAGCCGGATACTCGGAACCAGCCGAACACGCGGGACCAGCCGGACACGCGGGACCAGGCGGAGAGGTCGCCGCGCCCTTCGGAGGCGTGGTCGTCGCCGGAGTACGCGCACCGCGCGGAACGGATACGGCGGCGGCTGGAGAGACTCATCGGCATCGCGGCGACCGAGGGGAACTCCCTCACCGCTCTGCGCAACGGCGACGAGATCTTCGCCGCGATGCTGGCGGGCATCCGGTCCGCCGAACACACCGTGGACATGATGACCTTCGTGTACTGGAAGGGCGACATCGCCCGCGAGTTCGCGCAGGCGCTCGCCGAACGGGCCCGGGACGGTGTGCGCGTACGCCTGCTGCTGGACGGCTTCGGCAGCAGGCTGATCGAGAAGGACCTGCTGGCGGCCATGGAGGAGGCCGGGGTGCAGGTGGCGTGGTTCCGCAAACCGCTCGCCCTCTCGCCGCTCAAGCAGAACCACCGCTGCCACCGCAAGGTTCTCGTCGTCGACGAACGGACCGCGTTCACCGGCGGGGTGGGGATCGCCGAGGAGTGGTGCGGCGACGCGCGCAACGAGCGCGAGTGGCGCGACACCCACGCCGAGATCCGCGGACCGGCCGTGGACGGTATCGCCGCCGCGTTCGCGCAGAACTGGGCGGAGTGCCACAAGGAGCTCTTCGACGACCGTGACCGCTTCGTCGCGCACACCCCCGAGGGCGGGGCCGTGGTGCAGGTGGTGCGCGGCTCGGCCAGCTTCGGCTGGCAGGACATGCAGACCCTGCTGCGGGTGATGCTGGAATCGGCCGAGGAGCGCTTCCGGCTGGCCACCGCCTACTTCTCGCCGGACGCGTTCTTCGTCGAGCTGCTGTGTGCCGCGGCCCGCCGGGGCGTGCGGGTGGAGATCCTGCTGCCCGGCCCGCACACGGACAAGAGGGTCTGCCAGCTGGCCGGCCAGCACTACTACGAGGACCTCACCGCCTGTGGTGTGAAGATTTACCAGTACCAGCCGACGATGATGCACGCCAAGGTCATCACCGTGGACAACGTCGCCTCGCTGGTCGGCTCGACCAACTTCAACCGCCGCTCGCTCGACCACGACGAGGAGATCATGCTCGCCGTGCTGGACGAGGAGTTCACGGCGACGCTCGACGCCCACTTCGACGAGGACCTGACCGTCAGCACCCTGATCGAGAAGGGCCGCTGGAAGAGGCGTTCCGCCGTGCAGCGGGCCCGGGAGGCGGCCGTCATCCCCATCCGCCGCTTCCTGTGACGGAGGGGGCGCGCGGACGGGACGAGTAAGCCGGGTCGGCCGGGTCGGACAGGCCGGCCGGGCGTCAGGCGGGTTTCTCGCCGGTCCGGCAGATCTGGCGGGCGATCTCGCGCAGCTTGACGTTGCGGTCCTGCGACGTCTTCTTGAGCACCTTGAAAGCCGTGTCCTCGGTCAGTCCGTAGCGCTCCATCAGGATGCCCATGGCCTCACCGATCTCGTGCCGGGTCTCCATGGCGTGGCTCAGCTGCTGATGCGTACGGGCCGCGGAGAAGGCCACGGCCGCGTGGGAGGCGAGGATCCAGCCGGCCCGCCGCGCGGTCTCGTCGAAGGTGTCCGGCTTGTACGAGTACACGTTCAGGGCGCCGAGATTGTCGTCCTCGGTGAAGAGGAGGAAGCCCATCATGCTTCCCATGCCCAGCTTCCTCAGCTCGGGGGCCAGGCGGGGCCACTGCTTGCTCGGCTCCCGCAGGTCCTCGATGGCGTAGATCTGCTGACGGTCGGTCACCGCGTCGAAGCAGGGGCCTTCCTGCAAGTCCTGCTGGATGCGGTCCGACCGGCGCACCAGGTCGCTGGTGGCCGCCAGTGCGTGCACCTCGCCCTGCCGCACCGTGAGGATGCCGGCCTCGTCACACCCGTTGATCAGGACCTTCGCATGCTCCACGACACGGTCGAGGGTGCCCTGGGCGGAGTCCTGCGCCAGCAGGTCCCTGGCCATCTCCGCCACGGCGATCGCGAACTGCTCCCAGAGTTCGCCCGGCACCTCAGACATCTGTCACCTGCTCTTTTGGTGAAGCATCCCTGGACACCTCGTGAAGGCCCATCTTGCCATCCGGGCGTCCGCGTCGCGCCGGGCCAGGCGTTTCCGTGCGTGAAGTACGTGATCGTCGGCGTCTCGCGGAGGTCCGGGCAGCACTGTCCCACAAGACTTCCTGTTTCACCGGGGCGGTCCTGGGTGACCCGAAGGGGGACCGAACCCCGTGAACAACACCACTGCGACCGAAGGAGGCCCCCATGGAGGGCTGGCGCGAGTACGCGGAATGCCGCACCGTCGATCCCGACCTCTTCTTCCCCATCGGTAGCACAGGCCCCGCGCTTGTGCAGATCGAGGACGCGAAGTCCGTCTGCCGGCGCTGCCCCGTGCGTGAGGAGTGTCTGAACTGGGCGCTCGACACGGGCCAGAGCATCGGCGTCTGGGGTGGCAAGAGCGAGGCCGAACGACGCACTCTGCGACGACGCATCCGCAGCCGCACCTCCCGGGACAACACCGCGTAGCGGGGACGCCGCGCAGGGTGATGTCCGTGGTGCGTGGCGCACGCGGACCTCACCGACCCGGGTCAACGGGAACCCGCTGAGGTAACGGCTCGTCATCACTTACAGGTGTCGGCTCCCGTGACGGGGGCAGACGGGACTGCCTAAGGCAGTTTTCCGCGCCGTACCCCAGCGAGGTGTAGCAGTGAGCCCGCAGCACGACCGAGCGTCCGGTCTCGTCGACGACACGAGCGACGAGGTGGTGGAGCCGTCCGAGGACGAGCGTGACGCATGGCAGCGGGTACGGCGATCCGCGCAGGGAATGCGGCACCACGAGGCGAAGACCGCGTGGGAGGACGCCCGCAAGGCGGCCGAGAAGGGCTCGCGCACCGGCCGGGACGCATTGATCGCGCAGGCGGAGATCGACGAGTGGGAGCGCATCACCGAAGCGCTCTTCGATCACGCCGGGGCGTACGACAGCGCCGACGATCCCTTCGTCCAGGGTGAGCTGGAAGGACGCGCACATCATGCGCCGCCTCCGCCCGCCCGCAGGTGAGGGGCGGCTCCGGGCAGCGGCCCGGAGTGCCCGCGCACCGCGTTGTCAGTGCCCTCAGGAAGAATGCCGAGCAGCGAGAACGTCATCGCTCCAGGCGATACGCGATCGAACCCGTCCCTCGAAAGGCCGCACGCACATGACGTCCACCCTCCACCGCCGTGCCGTGCCGCGAACCTCGGACGGAGCGCCGCTGACCCTGCTGCGATCCGTTCCGCGCACCCCCGCGCCCGCGCCCCTCGGCGCCGGCGGTTCCGAGGTGCTGCGGCTGATCACGGTGCAGCGCGTCCCCGTCTGCCTGACCGTGCACGCCAACGGCCGCCGCCGGTACGGCTACTGGCAGCCGGCCACGGCCGGCTCCGGGTACGGAGGCTGTTATGTGGCCCTGCCCACGGAGGAGTGCGACGCGCTGCACGCGGCGGGCCGGCTGGTGCTGGGCGACCCGGTGATCGACCCCTCGAAGACGACGTATCCGGTGCGTCCCGCGGCCCGCCCCGCCGTGCGTTCCGTGGTGCGTGCCCCGGCGACGGCGGCCGACGTGCCCCGGCAGGCGCTCACCGCCTGACGCCTGCGGCGCCCGGGCAAGGTCCTTCCCCACTGGTGCTTTTCTTCCTCGATCGCGGGGGCACACGTGTCGCTGGACCGTATGTCCGGCGAGATGCCCAGCGAGATTTCCAGCGAGGAAGGCCCAACGCACCATGCCTGAGACACGAGATGTCGTCGAACTCATACTTGAGGACCACCGGAAGATGGAGGACCTCTTCCGGCAGATGCGCAGTGTCGAGGCGGACCGGGCGTCCGCGCTGAAGGAGTTCGCCGACCTCCTGATCGCCCACGCGCTCGCGGAGGAGGCCAAGGTCTACCCCGCCCTCAAGCGCTACCAGGACATCGACGACGAGGAAGTGGAGCACGGCGAGGAGGAGCACGAGGAGGGAAACAAGGCGCTGCTCGCCCTCCTGGAGGTCGACGAGATCGGCTCGGACGAATGGGACGAGAAGCTGGAAGAGCTCGTGGAGGCCATCGCGCACCACACCGACGAGGAGGAGCGGACCATCCTCAACGGGGCGCGGGAGAACGTCGCCATGGAGCGCCGCGAAGAACTCGGCGCGGCCTTTCTCAAGGAGCGGGCGCAGCGACTGAAGTCCGGCTGCGGGTCGGTCGACAACGTACGCGAGATCGTGAAGAACTGACTCCTGCGGACGGCTGCCCGTTCATATCCGAACGGTGAGGTCGTGACCGCTGCGGACGCTTCCCGTGACATCAGAGGATCGGCGGACCGGCTGTACCCCCGGGTGCGGCCGGTCCGACGTGTGTGTCGGACAGGCCCGTACCTGCTCGGCCGTACGCGGGAACGGGCTTCGCGCGGGGTCGGCTGCGCGCGGGGCGGGCTGCGCGCGGAGTGGGGTCGTACGCGGATCCGAGGGCGGCCGTACGCGGCACTCGGGTGGGCCGCGCCCTATCGGCGGGTGAACGGCACCACGGCCGTGATGCGCTTACCGCCGGCCTGGAGTTCCGAGATCGTGATGTCACGGGCGAGACGGCAGACGATCGGCCAGCCATGGCCGCCGGGCCGCATGAAGCCCCGCTCGTCGACGTGCTCCGCCGGCCTGGGGAACTCCTGGCTGCGGTCGCTCACCGACAGCCGTACTTCCTGGTCCTCCAGTGTCACCTCGAACCCGGTGACACCGCCGCCGTGCAGCATCGCGTTGGTCGTCAGCTCCGAGGCCACGAGCAAGGCGTCGACGATGATGTCGTCACCGCCGAGGGCCTCGCGCCGCCGGGACCGACGGGCCTGTGCGAGCGCGTACCTCACCTCTTCGCGCACCTCGGCCGGACTACGGGGTCCGGAGGTGGTGGGCCGGGACGGGACGGCCGCCGCGCCGGTGACGGACGTCCGGTGCTCCATGAGCATTTCTCGCTCCTTCGCCTGAAAAAGAAGCAGGCCCGCCGCAAGAGCATGCGACGGGCCCTCCGCATTAGGTGATCCTCAATGCCGGAATGCGTCCTTGGTCTTCTCCTTGGCCTGGCGGGCGTCACCCTTGGACTGCTCCGCCTTGCCCTCGGCAGTCAGACGCTCGTTGCCGACGGCCTTGCCCAGGGTCTCCTTGACCTTGCCCTTGGCCTGCTCGGTCTTCGCCTTCGACTTCTCGTTCTTGGCCACTGCGGTTCACGTCCTCACTGGTGCTTCGTCCGTGCGATCTACTGTTACGGCTGACCGGAGAGAGCCGGTCCAAACGCGGCCGTTCGAGAATTCGAAGAGAGTCCTCCGAACGGCCGGATCACTCGTGTCGGAAGAAGTGGATTTCGAAATCAAGTTGCGATGGTCGCGTGAAAGCGAGGGGCGCGCGTAAAGGATCTTCGGTGCGTGCCGTCCCTCTCGGAGTGCGCGGCCGGCCTTGTCCTGAGTGCTGACAGCGCGAAAGTAGGCCTGTAGATTCCTGCCGTCACGAAAATGCACAACATAGGCCGAGCCGTAGCACCGAGCTGCAGGAGGAGCCCATGCGAAGGCGCGTTCTCGGGCTTGTCGCCGTGCTGACCACGATCGTCGCCGCGGCCGGTTGCGGCTCTTCCGACTCGGGGGCCGACGGTTCGTCGTCCTCGGACGGGAACAAGACCGCACGGGTCAAGGTCGGCATCATTCCGATCGTCGATGTGGCCCCGCTCTACCTGGGACAGAAGAAGGGATTCTTCGCGAGCCGTGGCATCGAGCTCGACATGGTGAGCGCCCAGGGCGGCGCGGCGATCATTCCCGGAGTGGTGAGCGGCCAGTTCCAGTTCGGCTTCAGCAACACCACGTCACTGATGGTCGCCCAGGTCAAGGGAGTCCCGGTCAGATCCGTGGTGAACGGCGCGGCGTCCAACGGCAAGGTCGGGGGTGACGTCACCGGGGTGGGCGTCAGCAAGGACAGCCCGATCAAGTCGGCCGAGGACCTCGCCGGGCACACGGTCGCGGTGAACACCCTGAAGAACATCGGGGACACCACGGTGCGCGAGTCGGTCCGCGTGGCCGGCGGCGATCCGTCCGAGGTCAAGTTCGTGGAGATCCCGTTCGACCAGATGCCGGCGGCACTGGACGACGGACGTGTGGACGCCGCGTGGATGGGCGAGCCCGCGATGACCATCGCCAAGGCGAAGGGCGCCCGTGTCGTGGCGTCACCGTTCGCCGAGACGGACCCGAAGCTCACCGTGGCCACGTACTTCACCTCGGCCGAACTCGCGAAGGAGGACCCGGACCTGGTGAAGAAGTTCACCGAGGCGATGACCGAGTCCCTCACGTACGCCACCGAACACCCCGACGAGGCACGCCAGGTCCTGACGACGTACACCAAGATCGGCGGCGATGTCCTGGCGAAGCTCACGCTGCCCAGCTGGCCGTCCGAGGTGGACATGGCCTCCCTGGAGAAGCTGGCGTCGCTCGGTGAGCGGGACGGGCTCTTCGGCGACAAGAAGCCGGATCTGGACGCCCTGTTCTCCTGAGCGGCCGGGCGCCCCGTCACTGCCCTCGGGGGCTCCGCCCCCGAACCCCCGGTGCGCAGTTCCCCGCGCCCCTGAAAGACGCCTTCGGGGCGCGTCAGCAAGGCGTGCGGACTCTGCGCCTTGCGTTGCGGCGGGCGATCTCACCCGTCGCGGGGGAGGTCCACGCGGCCCGGCCCGGCGATGTTGGCAGTCGTGGGGCGTGACACGGTGCCGGGACATCCGATGCCCGGGGGCGCTCCGGCCGGAAGGGAGCACCGACCATGCGACGCTATCCCCCCATCGCCGACCACGGACTGGTGGGCGACCTCCAGACCGCCGCACTGGTCTCCTCCGACGGCACGATCGACTGGCTGTGCGCGCCCAGGTTCGACTCGCCCAGTGTGTTCGCCTCGCTCCTCGACCACGAACGCGGTGGTCACTTCACCGTGACCGCCGACACCGCCCAGCCACCGGTGCAGATCTACCTTCAGGACACCGCGATCCTGGTGACCCGTTTCCTGACGGAGTCGGGCGTCGGCGAAGTGATCGACTTCATGCCGGTGGAGCACCCCGAGCGCGCGGCGGGCCGACACCGGGTCGTACGAATCCTGCGGGTGACCCGCGGCCGGGTCCGCTTCTCACTGGAGTGCCGGCCACGCTTCGACTACGGCCGTGCCGGGCACCGCGTCGACCTCGGCACGGACGCCGTGCGCTTCGACGCCCCCGGCGCCCAGGCCGTGGTGCAGACGGTCGGCCCGGTGCGGTGGAGCGGCGACGGCGACGACGTCCGCGGCGAACTGACCATGGAGCAAGGGGATTTCGCCGCCCTCGTCCTGACGGTGGGCGACACCGACGACACCCCCGTATCGCCCCTGACACCCGCGGACGTCCGGGCGCTGTTCGAGAGCACCCGGGACTTCTGGCACGCCTGGGTCCGCCGCAGCCACTACCGCGGACGCTGGCAGGACATGGTGAACAGGGCGGCCATCACCCTCAAGCTGCTCACCTACGCGCCGACCGGGGCCCCCGTCGCGGCACCCACCATGGGGCTCCCCGAACAGATCGGCGGCGGGCGCAACTGGGACTACCGCTACACCTGGGTGCGCGACGGATCGATGTCGGTCGGCGCCCTGCTGGGCCTCGGCCATGTCGAGGAGGCGCACGCCTTCCGCAGCTGGCTCGGCGACCGGGTGAAGGCGGGCCGCACGGTCAGCGGAGAGCCCCTGCAGATCATGTACCGCGTCGACGGCGACCCCGAGCTGCCCGAGGTGCCCCTCGACCACTTCGAGGGCTACCGCGGTTCGGCACCGGTGTACGCGGGCAACGGCGCCGCGGGACAGCTCCAGCTCGACATCTACGGAGAGGCCGTCCTGGCCCTCTCGCACACCGTGCAGGGCGCCGGCAACGCACCGCCGTACGACGGCTGGCTGGCCCTGTCCGGGGTGCTGGACTGGCTGGTCAAGGCCTGGGACCGGCCCGACGAGGGGATCTGGGAGACCCGGGGCGGCCAGAAGGACTTCACCTACAGCCGGCTCATGTGCTGGGTCGCCTTCGACCGGGGCATCCGGATGGCCCGTGACTTCGCCCGGCCCGCCGACGTCCCCGAGTGGACCGCGGCCCGGGACAACATCCTGCGCCAGGTGATGGAGCGCGGCTGGAGCACCCGACGGCAGTCGTTCGTCCAGAACTACGAGGACACCACTCTCGACGCGTCTCTGCTGCTCATGCCCTCCGTGGGGTTCATCTCGCCCAAGGACCCGCGCTGGCTGTCGACCCTCGACGCGATGGAACAGGAACTCGTCTCCGACAGCCTCGTCCAGCGCTACGACCCGCAGGCGTCCCCGGACGGCCTGCGCGGCAACGAGGGCACGTTCTCCCTGTGCAGCTTCCTGTACGTCGACGCGCTGGCGCAGGCGGGTCAGCTCGGCCCGGCCAGGTACGCCTTCGACAAGATGCTCACCTACGCCAACCCCGTGGGCCTGTTCGCGGAGGAGATCGGCTCGACGGGGGAGCAGCTCGGAAACTTCCCGCAGGCGTTCACACACCTGGCGCTCATCACGGCCGCACTCTCCCTCGACAAGGAGATGGACGCCCTCGACTGAGGAACGCGGGGGCGACCCGCGCGACGCGCGGGTACCGGGGAACCCTGGGATGCTGAGGGAGGAGCGCTGGGAGGAGCGCTTGCGCGTATGGGCTGACGAACAGTGGTGGTGAGCGCCATGGCCGGGTTCGAGGAGAGCGATTCGGCACCGACAGCACCACATGCCGACCCCCGGGGCGACCCCTTTCTGCGCACCAGATTCGCCATACCCGCGCGTCCGGCGATGTTCCTCCGCCGCGACCGCCTGGTCCGGCATCTCGACCGGTCCTGCCCGACCCCGCTGACCATGGTCAACGGGGCGGCCGGGGCGGGCAAGACCCTGCTGGTCGCCGACTGGGCCACGGGGCGCACCGAGCCCCTGGCCTGGCTGACCACGGAGGCGACCGACCAGCAACCGGCCATGTTCTGGGCCTACTTCCTCCAGGCCCTGCGGGCCTCCGGCATGCCGCTGTCGGCCGAGCTGAGCTGCCCCGCCGAGGCAGCCGGCGCTACCGACGCGGGCCGCGTGGACCACCCGCTCCTGGCCCGGCTGGCCGCCGAACTCAGCGCCCGGGACCTGCCCGTGACCGTGGTGCTCGACCAGTACGACCGTGTCACCGACCAGGTGATCGCCGAGCAGTTGGAGTTCGTACTGCACCACGCCGGAGCGGGTCTGCGCCTGATCCTCGTCACCCGCACCGAGCCGCTGCTGCCCCTGCACCGCTACCGGGCCGCCGGAGACATGACCGAGATCAGGGACGCGGAGCTGGCCTTCACGCCGCAGGAGGCGGCCGTACTCCTGGAGACACACGGACTGCGTGTTCCCCTGCACGTCGCGAGCGCGCTCGTGGACCGCACCCGCGGATGGGCCGCGGGTCTGCGCCTGTGCGCCCTGGCCGCGAAGGAGAGCCCGAACCCGGAGAGGTACCTCAAGGAGTTCGAGGCCGACCGCTCCACGGTCGCGGACTTCCTCCTGGCGGAGGTGCTCAAGCGGCAGACGCCCGAGACCCAGGACCTCCTGCTGAAGGTGAGCGTCCTCGACGGCTTCAGTCCCGCTCTGGCGAACGCGCTGACGGAACGCGCCGATGCCGAACCGCTCCTGGCCGGGCTGTGTCGCGAGAACGCGTTCGTCGAGGACCTCGGGCACAGCCGGTACCGCCTCCACCCGCTGTTCGGCGAGATACTCCGCGCCCATCTGCGGATGCGCTCACCGGGCCTTGAGCCCGCGCTCCACCGGCGCGCGGCGGCCTGGCTGCGGTCCTCCGGATCCCTCGCCGAGACGCTCGGCCACGGTGTCGCCGCCGGCGACTGGGACTTCACGGCCGGTGCGCTCGTCGACGACCTCGCCATCGGCGAGCTGTTCACCGGCCCTCGCTCCGACGACCTCGCCGCGCTGTTCGCCCCGATGGGACCCGAGGCGACGAGCCCCGCCGCGGATCTCGTCCGCGCGGCCCGCGAACTGTCCCGGAGCGACCTGGAACACGGCCTGACCCACCTGGGGCGGGCCCGGCGGAGCCTTGAAGGGCTTGAGGGGTCCGATGGACTTGCGGAGTCCGAGGGGGACGGCCGTCCGCCGGACGAGGCACCGGGGCCGGTGGCCGCCCGGCTGAGCTGCGAGTTGCTGGAAGCCCTGGCGGCCCGACTGACCGGATCACCGGGGCGGGCGGAGATGGCCGCGCGGGCCGCCGAGGGACTGCGGGAGGAGATCCCCGCCCACCTCCTGGAGAGACACCCCGAGGTCACCGCCCTCCTGCTGACCCACCTCGGCTCCACACGGCTGTGGGCCGGGCGCTTCGAGGACGCGCGCGCGGCGCTGTCCACGGTGACCGAGAGCCCCGGCACGGCTGTGACGGCGGCGGCACGCGAGGAGTGCCTGGGCAGGCTGGCCCTGATCGACTATCTGGACGGCTGGCTCTGCAGGGCGGAACACAAGGCTCTGGAGGCCACGACGACTGCGGCGACGATGGCGACGGCGGCGGCCGGGACGGAGGGGCCCCGGCCCGCGCAGCCGCCCGATGCGGCGCATCCGACCGGCCGTGCGCTCCCGCCCGGCGCGGCGCATCCGTCAGGGCTCGCGCAGGCGCCCCCTTCGGGCATGGCGCGGCTGGTCCTGGCAGCCGTGGCCGTCGAGCGCGGCGAACTCAGCCATGCCCAGGCACTCCTCGACACGACAGACGGCCCGGACGGTCGGGGCGGTCGAGCCGGTCGAGGCGGTCGGCGTGGCCGGGGCGGGTCGGAGGGCGATCCGCTCGACCCGGTGACGGAGGCGAGCCGGGTGATCGTCGCCGCGCGCCTGCTGCTGGCCCGCGGCAAACCGAGCGCCGCACTCGCCGCCGTGGAGAGCGCCGTCCGTGCCGACGTCGTCTCGCCGTGGGCGCAGGGGCACGCCGCGCTGATCGCCTCCGCGGCCCACCTGGCCGAAGGCCGCCCCGAGACGGCCGTCAAGCTGTTGCAGGCGGTCCCCGACGTCCAGGCGGCGTGTGTCGTGGGGGCCGCGCGTGCCCAGCTCGCCGCGGGCAGGCCGGACGAGGCGATCGACCTGCTCGACAGGGTGCGCCCCGAGGGCCGCACCGGCCCTGCGGTGACCGTACGGGCCACCTTGGTACGAGCGGAGGCCGCGGCGCGGACGGGTGACGCGGCGGCGTCGCGCGGACTCGTCGCCCAGGCACTGCGGGAGGCGCGGCGCGAGCGGCTGAGGCGTCCCTTCCTCGAAGTCGGCGCGTGGATCAGGCCTTCTCTGGACACGGCACCCCTGCGGGTACTGGCCGCGGGCTGGCTCGTCCCCGGTGCGCAGCGGCCCGTCGAGGCGCCCCGGTCCGAGGACCGGCCCCCGCCGATGGTCGTGGAGGAACTGAGCGGACGCGAACGCGATGTACTCCAGCGGCTGGCCCGGACGATGTCGACGGAGGAGATCGCCGCCGATCTGTACGTCTCGGTGAACACGGTCAAGACCCACCTCAAGAGCGTCTACCGGAAACTGGCGGTGAACCGGCGCAACGAGGCGGTCCGCCGCGCGCGCGAGTTGCACCTGCTGTGACCGCGGGCGGCTGCGACTGCCGTGATCGCGGGACCGACCCGCCTGCGGCGGACCGACCCGCGCGTGCGGCGGGGCGACCGCGGCTCGTCGGGTCGCCCGCGAAGGGTGAGGCGCCGTCCGGGCTTGTCACGTGCCATGGACTGGACGGCCGGTACGGACACCCCGGCGGACGCCGTCGTCGTCCGAAGGGAGAGCGAGATGTCCGACACCGCACATGCCACACCCAGGGCGGTGCGCACCGCGGAGCGCCGGGCCCGGGCCGACTACGCCGGTGGCGTCTACGGATCCATGCTCGCCGCCTCCGTGATCATCGGAGCCGGCACGCTCGGCTCGTTCCCGCGCCTTGAGCTGGTGCTGCTGTTGCTGCTCACCGGAGTGGCGTTCTGGATCGCGCACGTGCACGCCCAGGTGTTCGGCGCGCGTCTGGTGCAGCAGCGGAAGCTGGACCGCGGGGCCGTCCTGAGCGCGTGCCGCGACGAGTGGCCGATCGTCAAGGCGGCCGTCCCGCCGGCCGTCGTCGTGGCCGCGAGTCCCTTGCTGGGCCTCGGCATGGAGAGCACCGCGTGGCTCGCGGTCGGCGTCGCCGTGGCCGGTCAGGTGGGCTGGTCGACAGCCGCGGCACGACGGGGCGGCGCCTCCCGGCGCCTGATGGCCGTCACCGCCGCGGTGAACCTGTTGCTCGGCCTGCTGATCATCTCGTTCAAGCTGTTCGTGACGCACTGACGCACCGACGCACTGACGTATCGACCCATCGACGTATCGACGTGCTGACGCGCTGGTGGCGTATCACCTTCGCGGGGTGAGGCCGGGCGGTACGGCGAGCCGGACGATCGACATGAGGGGCGCGGACGGGGCCTGTCCCAGGTCACCAGGGAGAAGCAGCTCATGCGCTACGAGATCAGAGTCGACGGAATCATGTCGGAGGCGATGGTCGGTTCCTTCCCGGAACTGGAGCACGTGCTGATGTCCGGCCAGACCGTCCTGTTCGGACCCGTGATCGACGAGGCACATCTGTTCGGGCTGCTGGCCCGCTGCCGGTCGCTGGGCCTCCGGGTGCTGGAGATGCGCCAGCTCCCCGAGTGAGGCCGGCTCCCGGAGTAGGAATCCAGGAATCCCCGGCGTGCGGCGTACGTTCCCTCACAGGCTCTCGGCGCGGACCCTGCCCGAGCGGACGGCGGTGCCCAGGGTCTCGAAGTCCCGCTCGTTCTGGTCGGCGTAGGCCTGCGCGAACCCGGTGAGCGCGCGGTCGAAGCGGTCGCTGCCGCCCAGATAGGCGGCGATGGCCACGGCGTCGCCGGAACGGGCGTGCGCCCGCGCCAGACAGGCACCGCACAACTGCCCGAACAGGCTCAGCAGCCCGGGGTCCATGGTCTCCGGCCGGGCGATGCCCTTCCAGTCCCGCAGCTGCCGTACGTAGAAGTCCCGGCTCCGGCCGTCGAAGCCCACGACGTTCGTCCAGCCCAGGAAGATGTCACTGGTCGTCTGGATCAGCCGCTGTCCCGCCACCACACGGCGGCCCTGGTTGTCGTAGTGGTCGCCGCCCGTGTGCGCGGCGAGAACCGACTCCTGCGCCTCCTTGGCCTGCAGCAGCAGGGGATCCCCGTCGTCCCTGCCGAGCATCAGCAGGATCCAGCAGCGTGTTCCGACGCTTCCGACGCCCACGACCTTCCGGGCCATGTCCACGAGCCGGTAGCGGCGCAGCAGATGGCGGCGCTCGGAGGACAGGGTCCGCGCGTACCCGTCCACGACGGTCCGCAGCTCCTTCTCCTCATCGTCCTCGGAGGTGTCCGTGAGCAGATCCCGCAGCGGAGTGATCAGCGGTGGGTCCGGTGTGATCCGCCTGCCCTCGGCGGTGACCCGGGTGAGCTTCTCGAAGGCCTGGAGATGTGTGCGGGTCCTGGCCTTCGCCGAGGCGTCGGCGGTACGGCGCCTGGCCCGTTTGTCCATCGACGAGGCCAGCAGTTCCCGCATCCGGTCGACGTCGTCCTGCGCGTACCAGATGTCGAGCGTGCTCATGCCGGCGAACGCCCGCATCCGCTGCCGGTACGCCTGTACGCAGGCCCGGACCACGCGGTCCTGCTTCTTGACCGAGAACCCGTTGGCGCGCGCGGCGATCGCGAGGCTGGCCGCCAGCCGCTTGACGTCCCATTCGAAGGGCCCGGCCAAGGTCTCGTCGAAGTCGTTGATGTCGAACACCAGGTGCCGCTCCGGCGAGGCCAGCAGCCGGAAGTTGAGAAGGTGGGCGTCACCGCAGAGCTGCACGGTCAGGCCGGTGTTCGGGACGGGCCCGAGGTCCGCTGCCATGATCGACGCGGCGCCCCGGTAGAAGCGGAACGGCGACTCCAGCATGCGTCCGTAGCGGATCGGCACCAACTCGGGCAGCCGTGACCGCGACTGGCGCTCTATCACCTCGACGGGGTCGGGCCGGTCCTGCTCGGCCTCGAACCAGCCGTGACACGAACGGGAGGCCCGCTTGCGCGCGTCCCTGCCGTACGCCGCCCTCTCGGCGGGGGGCAGGGAAGGCGTGAAGGCGATCGGTATGGCCATGGCGCGAACCTCCTGAACCGTCCGGACGGTGCCCATGCGCACCCGGGCCGTGCGCACCTGGGCCAGGGGCACCCGAACCATGCGCACCCGAGCCACGCGCACCTGTACCGAGCGCCTCCACCTCATCGTCCCCCCGGCGGGCCGGGATCACCCGTCGGGGGTGATCCCGCCCCGCCAGGGGGGAGCGACGCTGACGGTCGAAGTCACCACACCGCCCAGGCGGCGGTCCGTCCGCGGCGCCGTTCGGCCGAGCGAGGAGGAGCCATGACCGTGTCGCGTGGTCCGGCAGCGCGTTCAGGACCGGCTCACCGCTCCGACGGGGCGGCCCCGGGGGCGTCGGCCGACCCGGCGGAGGTGCTGGCGAGGCTGGGGCGCTCCTGGACCTGGATCCTCGGTTCGGCGCTGGCCACGCTCGTGCCGGGCATCTTCGTACTGGTCTGGCCGGACGAGACGCTGCACGTCCTCGCGGTCCTGATCGGGCTCTACCTGCTGATGACCGGCGGCTTCCGGTTCGTCGCCTCCTTCGCCCGCGACGACCTCGGCGAACGGCTGCCGGGGCTGCTCCTGTCGGTGCTGTACGTCCTCGCCGGGGTGCTCTGCCTGCGGAACCCGCTGCAGACGATCGCCGCGCTCTCGCTGATCGTCGGGGTCGTCTGGCTGGTGTCCGGCATCCTCACCCTCTACACGGCGATCGTCGCCAAGGGCCTGCCCCACCGCGGTTTCCTCTTCGGCGCGGCGGTGATCGCCGTCCTCGCCGGGATCGTGGTGCTGGCCCTGCCGACCGAGTCGGCCCGGGCCCTGACCCGGCTGCTCGGCCTGTGGCTCGTCCTGCTCGGACTGGTGGAGGTGGCCATCGCCCTCGCCTGGCGAGCCGCGTACGGCAAGGAGCGCGCGACGAGCGCGGCCACCCCGGCTGCCCCGGCAACCCCGGGAGCCCCGGCAACCCCGGGAGCCGTGGCCACCCCGGCCACCCCAGCAGCCCCGGCTGCCTCGGCCGGCGAGGCCGAGCCGGCGAATCCCGTCGGCTCCACCGGCTCCACCGGCTCCACCGGCTCCACGGGCTCCACCGGCGCTCCTGGCCCCACCGGCCCCACGAGCTACGCAGGCCCTGCCAGCCCTGCCGGCTCTGCCAGCCCCGCCAGCCCTCCAAGCTCTGCAGGCCTCGTCGGCCCCGCAGGCCCCGCGAAACCCGCCGGGACCGACTGACCCCCCACTAGCCCCGCGCCACCCCCGCACGCCCCTCACCGACCTCCGTTGGCGGCACCTCCCGCCTCCTCCGGCGCCGGTCCGCCGCAGGGGTCCGGCGCCGGCCCGCCGCAGCCTCCGTAACCGCGCAGCGTCCGCAACCCGCCGCAGCCTCCGTAACCCGTCGGCAGCACACCGCTGCCAGGGCGCACACCTCCGAGGAGGAGCCATGGTCCCGGACGTCCCGGACAGCAGCGCCGTACCGTCCCGCCCCGGCGGGGCCGAGAACGCCGCTCATGTCCTGACCGCCGAGGAACGCTCGGAGTACGAGCGGCTGCGCCGGGCCGCGACCCTGCGCCACCGGCGGGTACGCCGGCTGGGCGCCGCGATCCTGCTCCTGGTGACGCTCCTGCTCGCACCCCTGGCGGTCGTCGCCGCCTGGGTGCACGACACGGTCTCCGACACCGACCGTTACGTCGCGACCGTCGCGCCGCTGGCCTCGGACCCCGCCGTCCAGAAGGTGGTGACCGACCGGCTGACCGACCGCGTGGTGCGACAGGTGGACGTCGAGGCGGTGACGGCTGCGCTCACCGAGGTGCTCGCGGACTCCGGGGCGCCGCCGCGCGTGGTGGCCGGCTCCGAGGCCCTGACCGGCCCGCTGACCTCCGCCGTACGGACCGTCGTGCGGCGCAATGTCGAACGAGTGGTCACCAGCGACCTCTTCGAACAGGTGTGGGAGGGGTCGAACCGGCGGGCGCACGCCGCCGTCCTGGGCATGCTCACCGGGGAACGGCACGGCGCCCTCCGCGCCACGGACGACGCCGTCGAGCTGGACATCGGATCCGTGGTCGACGAGGTGCGCCAACGCCTCGTCGACCAGGGCTTCGAGAAGGCCGCCGCCATCCCGGACAGCGACCGGACCGTGACCCTGTTCCGGACCGAGGAACTGGCCAAGGCGCAGGACACGATGCGGCTGCTGGACATCCTCGGCACGTGGCTGCCCGTGCTCACCGTCGCCCTCGCCGCCCTGGCGGTGTGGACCGCGCCCAGACACCGGTCGATGCTGCTGGTCACGGCGGTCGGCATCGGTCTGATGATGGTGGTGCTGCTCATCGCGCTGGCGGCCGTGCGCCGGGTGTACCTGGACACGGTCCCGGCCGTCACCCTGCCCCCGGACGCCGCCGCGGCGATCTTCGACACCTTCGTACGTTTCCTGCGCGACAGCACGCGCACGCTGCTCGTCGTCGCCGTGATCACGGCACTGGCCGCGTATCTGTACGGTCCGGGGCGGGCGGCCGTCGGCCTGCGGAGCGCGGCCCGGCGTGGCGCGGGTGCGGCGGGGCGGGGGCTGAGCCGGGCGGGTATGCGCGTCGGTCCTGTGGGCCGCCGGCTGGCCGCCCGCCGGTCGTGGGCCACCGGCGTCGTCATCGGGGCGGGCGCCCTGGCCCTCGTCCTGTGGAACCACCCGACGGTCGGCGCCGTGGCGCTCGTCCTCGGCCTGGTCCTGGTGGCACTGGCCGCGGTGGCGGTGCTGGTCGCCGTCGCGGCGTCCGCCCCGCCACGGGACGGCGCGGCCTCCGGTCATGCCGCCCCGTGAACCGGCCGCGGCCGGAACGCCCGCGCCCGCGCGGTACGTGGCCGGTCCTCTCACCCGCTCCGGGTGAGGCTGTCGGCTCTTTGACCGGGGCACGCTGAAATCGGTGGAAAACGGCTGGGCGCACGCCCAGGACGGAGGAAAGACATGTACCTCGCCTACGACTATCCGCTCATGAGCGTCTTCTGGTCCATGCTGGTCTTCTTCCTGTGGATCATGTGGTTCGTCCTGCTGTTCCGGATCGTCGTCGACATCTTCCGGGACGACGACATGAGTGGCTGGGGCAAGGCCGGCTGGCTGGCCTTCGTGGTCCTCCTGCCGTTCCTCGGCGTCTTCGTCTACGTGATCGCCCGGGGCAAGAACATGGGCCACCGCGAGGTAGCACAGGCGCGTGCGCAGCAGCAGGCCTTCGATTCGTACGTCCGGGAGACGGCCCGCGGCTCGGACCGGCCGAGCAGCGTCGACGAACTCGCCAGGCTGTCCGAGATCAAGGCCCGCGGCGACATCACGGAGGAGGAGTTCCACCGGGCGAAGGAGCTGGTGCTGAGCGGCTCCGGTACCTCGGGACGTACGGGCGCCACGCATGCGGCGGCCGGTCGCTGACCGCATCGCACGACTCTGAAACGAGGCATCGGTATGACTGCGACACACACCGGTCACACGCAAACGCACTCGACCAAGCGTCACTGGGCCGAAGGCCTGACGGTCTTCGCGGCCATCATGCTCATGATCGCGGGTGTGCTCGACATACTCCGCGGGATCATGGCCATCGCCGAGGACGATCTCTTCGTCAACACACCCAACTACGTCTTCGAGTTCGACCTCACCTCCTGGGGCTGGATCCATCTCGCCCTGGGTGTCGCGGCCGTGATCGTCAGCATCGGTCTCTTCCAGGCGTCGACCTGGGCGAGGGTCGCCGGTATGGCCATCGGTGGTCTCATCATCATCGGGAACTTCCTCTCGATGCCGTACTACCCGGTCTGGTCGATCGTGATGATCGCCTTCTCGGGGTTCATCATCTGGGCCCTGAGCGTGGTCCGGGAGGAGGACTTCGACGAGTCGTTCTCGACGCCACCGCGGAGCCGGTGAGGAGAGGGCCCCGGCACGGGCGGTGAACCGCACGGCCCGTGCCAGGCCCCGCACGTGCTCCGTGCGCGCGCTCCGCGCGCTGTGACCCGGTCGCCCCTTGGGGGAGGCCGGGTCACCCGCGTTCGCGGGCGCGCCGCTCAGTGCGTCGCGCCGCCGAACACGACGCCACCGCGCACTCACTGCTACCCACGACGCGTCCGATACGGCGTACCGTACACTGACACGCATGCCACGGAACTCCCCGTCCCTGGACCGTGCGACCCCCGACCGGATCGCCGAGACAGCCCTGCGACTGGTCGACGAGGCCGGCCCCGAAGCGCTGACATTCCGCGCGCTGGCCGCCCGGCTCGGCATCTCCCTCGCCTCCCTCCAGCGCCGCTGCACCGATCTGGCCGGTCTGCTGGACCTGTGCACCGACCATCTGGCCGCCCGGCTGCCCGAGATCGAGCCGGGCACCGACTGGGCCGAGGCCACCGAGACGCGGTTCACCGCCCTGTACCGCCTGCTGTCGGCCCATCCGGGGCTGGTCGCGCTGCGGGGCTCCCGCCCCTGGCTCGGCCCGCACCTGCTGGCCCGTCTCGTCGAGCCGCAGCTCGCGGACAGCCTCGCGGCCGGGATGACCCACGAGGAGGCGATCACCGTCTACCGGCGCGTCTACCTGCTCACCCTCGGCAGCGCGAGTTTCGTGGACCACCGTGATCCCAGGGCCACCCAGGCGCTCACCCGTACCGCCCTGGCCTCCCTCGACCCGGCGGACTACCCGGCGCTGACCGGTGACGTGGCGGCGATCCTGCCCGTCCTGACCGACCACGAGGTCTACTACGGGGCCCTGCGTCAGCTCGTCACCGCCGCCGACCCGACGCGCGCGGCCCCTCACCGCACCCCTCTCAACGGAAAGTCAGGACCCACGGCATGAGCAACAGCACGACCGCCGCCCCCACTCCCGCCGCCGCCCGTACCTTCAGCAGCGACAACGCGGCCGGCGCCTCCCCGGAGATAGTCGACGCGGTGGTCCGGGCCGCCTCGGGACCGGCCTCGCCCTACGGGTCGGACGGCATCACGGCCGGTGTCCGCGGCAAGCTGTCCGAGATCTTCGAACGGGACGTCGACCTTCTGATCGTCTCCACCGGCTCCGCCGCGAACGCCCTGAGCCTGGCCGCGCTCACCCCGCCCTGGGGCAGCGTCCTGTGCCACCGCGACAGCCACATCAACAACGACGAGTGCGGCGCGCCGGAGTTCTACACCGCGGGCGCGAAGCTCGTACCCCTCGGCGGCGACGACGCGAAGATCGACGCGGACGAACTCCGCGCGGCCGTCCGCAACAAGGCCGGGGACGTGCACAGTGTGGAGCCCTCCGTGGTGAGCCTCACCCAGGCCACCGAGACCGGCTCCGTCTACTCCCTCGACGAACTGCGCACCCTCGGCTCCATCGTGAAGGAGCCCGGCCTGCGGTTCCACATGGACGGCGCGCGCTTCGCCGGGGCCGTCGCGGCCCTCGGGGCCAGCCCGGCCGAGCTGACCTGGAAGGCCGGGGTCGACCTGCTGTCGTTCGGAGCCACCAAGAACGGCACGATGACCGCCGAGGCGATCGTCGTCTTCGACCGCTCCCTCACCGCCGAGCTCGGCTTCCGCGCCAAGCGGGCCGGTCAGCTCGCCTCCAAGATGCGCTTCCACGCCGCCCAGCTCGACGCGTATCTGACGGACGACCTGTGGCTGCGCAACGCGACCCACGCCAACGCGATGGCCGCCCGCCTCCAGGACGGCGTCAAGGCCATACCGGAGGTCGATCTCCTCGGCGCCGCCGAGGCCAACATCCTCTTCTGCCGGCTGCCCCAGCAGGTCACCGAAGGGCTGCTGGCCGACGGGTACACCTTCTACCACGACCGCTGGGAGCCCGGCGTGGTCCGCTTCGTCACCTCCTTCGCGACGACCCCGCAGAGCATCGACGACCTCCTCCAGGACATCCGCCGCCACGCCGGCTGACCCGCCCGCAAGGTCACCCCGGCCTCAGTCGCCGCGGTGACGCCAGTACCAGAGGCCGGCGGCGACGAAGGCGCAGAAGAAGGCGACGGGCAGGATCAGCCCGGGAATGCGGGCCGCGCTCACGAAACCGCCTTCGGGAGGGCGCGCGGCGATGCGTCGATGGGTTCCATGCGTGTGCGACTCCGCTGTGGTGGGGGTACTGGGGGCGCTGGAGCGCTGTGCGGCGTACCGGGAACGCGGGAGCCGGGGTGGGTTCCGCGCCCCGGACGGCGTCGGCCCCATGATGGCGGAACCGACCGGGATCGGGCCCGTTCCGGACGTGGCCGGATGTGTGTGCGATCATCTGCCGTTCGGCTCCGGTCGCCGGACGGACGACTTGAGGAGACATCGCGATGGGTACCGCCGTACACGTCCCGCAGACCCGGGACATGATCGGGGAGGAACTCTCCGGCGACGAGGCACTCACCGCGCTGCGCCGCTACGGAGGCCGGCGCCTCCTGGTGGACGCGTTCGCCCGCTTCCGCTACGCCGACGGCTTCACCAACGCGCGCTCCCTCGCCTTCCAGGTGGTCCTCGGCATGGTGCCGTTCACCATCGCCCTGGTGGGGGTCGCCACGACCGTCCACACCGAGAGCATCGGCCGGATCATCGAGCTGACCCTCGGCCGGATCGTGCCCGGCGCCAGCGCCGACCTGGTCGAGGAGGCCCTGGACAAGACGGCCCGCAGCGCCGGATCCGGCATCTGGGGCGCCCTCGCGATGTGGCTGGGCCTGGCCTTCGCCGTACTCAACCTGGCCTCGGCGATGGGTCAGGTCGAGCGGGGTGCCAACCGGATATACGGCATCGAGCGCGACCGGCCGTTCCTCACCAAGTACGGCCGGTCCCTGCTCCTCGCCCTCACCGCGGGCATGCCCCTCGTGCTGGGCTTCCTCGTCCTCGTCGCCGGTGACGCGGTGGGGGAGTCGGTGGTGGAGGCCCTCGGCTGGTCCCGGGGCAGCCTCGACTGGTGGGGGCCGCTCGAAGTGCCCCTGGGCGTGGTGCTGGTGTGGGTCGCCTCCGCGGTGATCTTCCGCTGGGCTCCGCGCCGGGACCAGCCCGGCTACACCTGGCTGGCCTTCGGCTCGGCGGTCCATCTGGTGCTGTGGGTCGCGGCCACCTGGCTGCTGGCGCTCTACGTCGCCAAGAGCGGGTCGTTCGGTGCCGTCTACGGGCCCCTCACCGCGTTCGTGGCCCTGCTGCTGTGGGCCAACCTCACCGGGATCGCGCTCTTCCTCGGGGTGGCCTTCGCCGCCCAGCTCGAAGCGGCCCGCGCCGGCATCACCGACGCCGTGGAACCGGACCCGGGCTCCGGCCCCTGACCGTCGCACAACAGCCCCTGACCCGCCGCACGGCGCAGAGGGGCCAGGTCATCGCCGCTGGGCGGCCGGCGTGTGGGTCCGGTAGTCGTAGTACGCCCACAGCGCGACCGCCACGACAGCGGTGGCCGCGACCGCCAGCACGCGCGCCACACCCGAGGTGGTGTAAGCGGCCAGACCGGTCAGGGCGGCCCCGCACAGCATGATCGCGCGGCTCACGAGACGCTGGCGGGGCCTCTGCGGCTCCTCCCGGTCCGTGAGGTCGTGCAGGGCGTCCTGGGCCGGATGCCCGGAACCGCGCCGTGCGCGGGCCCGGTACGTCAGCGCGTAGCTGATCAGTGCGTACAGGGCGATCGCGCCCAGGGCCCAGAGCCAGCCTTCGGGGTCCCCGCCTCCACGTGCCAGATACATGACACATCTCCTCCCGTTCGGCTTCCGGATGCCCCTGAAACCCCGGGGCACGCAGGACGCCTGTCACGGGCCGATGGAAAAGAACGTCGCAGAACCCTAGGGACCGACTGGACGGTATGTCATTCTACGGGGCAGGACGAGACAGGTGCCGACCATCGCAGGGAGCCGCGGCCGACAGCCGGCCGCGTACGGACCGCTGTGAGCGCACCACCACGGAGCACCGAGCCGACGCCCCGGGAGAACGCGATGCAGCAAGCCCTACGGTCCCGAGCCGAACTCGGTCACGGACCGCTGTCCGCCGCGGTGTCGCGTGCCCCCAAGGTCCGTTCACTGATCGACGCCGACGCCCTTCGCGTGCTGCACCGCTCGGCCCGGGTGCTCCTGAACAACCTGCCGGAGCTGACCGACCGTCTGGTGGCGGCGCTGCGTGAACGGGAACCCGCGTACCGCAGCACCCTGGAGAGCGATCCCGCGGGCACCTGGCAGGAGGTGCACCGATCGCTCCGGCACAGTGTCGGCTCGCTGCTCGACCCGCGCAGCGCCCGGGACGCCGCCCTGCGCTGCTCATGGAAGATCGGCGCCTCGCGTGCCGAGCAGGGGCTGCCGCTGGACGCGCTGCTGCACGCCTTCCGGCTCGGCGGATCCCTGATCTGGCAGTCGCTGGTCGAGGAGACCTCACGGACCGCCCCCGAGGACGTCCGCCTGCTCGTCCATGTGGCCGCCGACGTATGGAACTTCGTCGACGAGCACTGCACCCTCGTGGCGGACGTCTACCGGAAGGTGGAGCGGCAGCACGCCTGGCGCCAGGAGCACCGGGTGCGCCTGCTGACCGCCGCCCTGCTCGACGGTACGAGCCGGATCGCGGACGTCGCCGAGACGGCCGAGGCCCTGGACCTGCCGGAGCAGGGCCGGTACGCCGTCGTCGCCGTCGCGGGCGGACGCCAGGCGGGCCGCACATCCGTGCCCGGTGTCGTCGTCCCGGCCGGTGCGCGCGTGTACTGGCACACGGGAGTGGAGGTCGACCACTGCATCGTCCTGGTCGGCGACGGCGGCGGCGAAGGCGACCGGGACGAGCCGACGGTGGGACTGACCGCGCCCGCCGGCACGAGAGTCGGTGTCGGGCCCGTCGTGGCGGGCCTCGCCGCGGTCGGTGACGCCCGCAGGCTGGCGGACATGGCCCTGAGCATGTGCGCGGACGACGGCGGCACCGTACGGCTGACCGAGCAGCTGCCGGCCGCCCTCGTGATGTCGTGCCCGGAACTGGGCGGCGCGCTGGCCGAGAAGGTCCTCGGGCCGCTGCTGCGGCTGGAGCCGTCCGACCGCGACATCCTGCTGGACACCCTGGCCGCGTGGCTCGACTGCGACGGCTCGGCGCAGCGGGCGAGCGTCCGGCTGTACTGCCATCGCAACACCGTCCTCAACCGGCTGAAGAGGTGCGAGCAGTTGACCGGGCGGTCGCTCGCCCGCCCGGCGGACATGGTCGAGTTCAGCCTCGCGCTGACCGCCCGGCGCCTGCTGCGCGACACGTGACATCCCCTCACCCACGGGACGGGCGGTGCGTGTTGCCCCGTATGTGATCGTTCGAAAGTTACCTCAGGGTATGGCGTGACTTCTCACGAGGGTGCCAGTAGAACCCGTTTCACTCTATGGAGAGTGAGGAGCCGCGCATGAACGACGATTCCCCACGTGGGACGGGCCTGAGAGGTGTGTCCCGGCGAAGATTCATCACTGGAACTGGTTCTGTTCTCGGATCGGCCGCGCTCGCCGGGCAACTGGGTCCGGCGCACGCCGCCACCCCGGCCGCTGCGGCGGTGATCGAACCCGGCGCGCGGGTGCCCGCCCTCGTGATCGGTACCGGATACGGCGGCTCGGTGGCCGCCCTGCGCCTGGCCCAGGCGGGCGTCGACGTGCACATGGTCGAGATGGGCATGGCCTGGGACACCCCCGGGTCCGACGGCAAGATCTTCGCCAACACGACGAGCCCCGACTACCGGTCCTACTGGCTGCGCACCCGGACGAAGCAGCCCCTGAGCAACTTCCTCGGCTTCCCCATCGACAGGGACGTCCCCCGCTACACCGGGATCCTGGACGCCGAGGAGATGGGCGGCATCATCGTCTACCAGGGCCGCGGAGTCGGCGGCGGCTCGCTGGTCAACGGAGGCATGGCGGTCACCCCGAAGCGGGAGAACTTCGCCGCCGTCCTGCCGTCGGTCGACGCCGGCCCGATGTACTCCGTCTACTACCCGCGCGCCAACGCGGGTCTCGGGGTCGGCACGGTCGACCCGACGTGGTTCGAGACCGCCGACTGCTACCAGTACGCGCGGGTCGGCCGTAAGCACGCGGAGCGTTCGGGCTTCCCGTTCGTCTTCGTGCCCGACGTCTACGACTGGGACTACATGGAGCAGGAGGCCGCCGGGACCGTACCGAAGTCCGCACTCGCGGGCGAGATCCTCTATGGCAACAACTACGGCAAGAAGTCCCTGCAGAAGACCTACCTCGCCAGGGCGAAGGCGACCGGACGGGTCTCCGTCTCACCACTCCACAAGGTCACCTCGGTGGCCCCGGCCGCCGGTGGCGGCTACACGGTCGTCATCGACCAGCTCAACACCACAGGCGGCACCACGGCCACCAAGACCGTCACCGCGGACCGGGTGTTCTTCGCGGCCGGCAGCGTCGGCACCAGCAAGCTCCTGGTCAGGCTCAAGGCCACCGGCGCACTGCCCGGCCTCAACAGCGAGGTGGGCAAGGGCTGGGGCGACAACGGCAACGTGATGTGCGGCCGCGCCAACCACCTCTGGGACCCCACCGGCGCCCTGCAGTCGTCCATCCCCTGCTCCGGCATCGACAACTGGGCCGCGGGCGGCGCCTTCGCCGAGGTGGCCCCCCTGCCCACCGGCATCGAGACCTACGCCTCCTTCTATCTGTCGATCACCAAGAACCCCCACCGCGCGCAGTTCTCGTACAACGCGGGGACGGGCGGCGTCGACCTCAACTGGCAGACGGCCTGGAAGCAGCCGTCCATCGACATGGCCAAGACGATCTTCGACAAGATCAACGCCAAGGAGGGCACGATCTACCGGACCGACCTGTTCGGCACCTACAAGATCTGGGGCGACCACCTCACGTACCACCCCCTCGGGGGCGCGGTGCTCAACAAGGCGACGGACAACTACGGCCGCCTGCACGGACATCCGGGGCTGTACGTCATCGACGGCGCGCTCATCCCGGGCAACACCAGCGTCAACCCGTTCGTCACCATCACGGCGCTCGCCGAGCGCAACATCGAAGCGATCGTCGCCGCGGACCTGTAACGGCACCGGGGTCACACAACCGGGACCGCCCGGACCACCACCGGACGGTCCCGGGGCACCCGGGTGCCCGTCAGTGCCCCGGCAGTACGCACATGGCGTCCAGCCCCAGTACGCGGTTGAGCCGTCCGAACGCCAGCCACGACCCGAGGCTCATGGTCAGCTCCACGATCTCCACCTGGCTGTAGTGCGCGGTCATCCGGTCCCAGAACTCCTCGTCGAGGCCGTGATGGTCCAGGGCGTACCGCTCCGCGTACTCGGCGGCCAGCCGGGTGCGCGCGTCGAAGACGTCGGTCGTACGCCACTTCGCCACCGCGTCGGCGAACTCCTCCTCGACCTTGAGCCCGTCCCGCTCGGTCCGCCAGTCGAGGCAGAAGAGGCAGCCGTTGATCTGCGCGATCCGCAGCCGCGCGGCCTCGAACTCACGGAGCCCGAGGGTCGTATGGGCGTAGACGGCCAGCGAGAAGTTCGCGGCGGCGGGCCCGATACCGGGGACCAGGTCGCCCCACACGTACTCGATCGGGTTCTTGCCCTCGGGTATGTCGACCTTCATCCGGGACTCCTTCGCGTGCGCGGTGTCACTTCCTGCCGAGCCTTCCGACCGCCGGCGCCAGCGGGACGTCGAGCGCGTCGTACAGTCCGGGTTCCGCGGCCACGAGCCATTCGATGGCGCCGACCAGCCGGCCGACCGCCGTGGCGTTCCCGCCCGCCGACCGGTTCTCGCCCTCGTCGGTCGCCTCGACGGTGATCTCGATCCGCGGGCGGCCCTCGATGATCACGCGATGGGCCCCGTCGCCGTTCGGCGGAACGGGCCAGTCGGGCGCGCAGGACGGATGGATCCGGGTGACGTGCTCGATCACGAGCCGGGGCTCACCCTCGACGATGCCCTGCACCTCGAAGCGCACCGCGCCCTGGGTGCCGGCCTCGAACTCGCCCATCGTCCGGGTGCGCACGGTGGCGTCGAGCGGACGGCGCTGCAGGGTCTCGCGGATCTCGTCGAGCTCGACGCCCAGCGCCCTGGCCATCAGCCGTATCTGGCCGCCCCACACCATGGTCGGGATCGACGGGGCGAGCATCAGCGGCTCGTACTCCATGGGCTGCCCCATCCCGACCAGGAACCGCACCGACTCCTCCTGCTCGTACGTGGAGTAGTCGAAGATCTCCTGGCAGCGGATGCCGTCGACGACCGTGCCGAGACCGCTCATCAGCAGGGGCAGTACGTCGTTTCCCCAGCCGGGGTCGACGCCGGAGACGAACAGCGAGCCGCCGCCGTGGGCGACGGCGGCCAGCACGGGGTCACGGAACTCGGGCGGGGCGTTGCGCTGGTCGTAGAGCGGATACAGCGAGGGGGTGACGACCACGGCACCGGCGCGGATCGCCCGGCCCAGGTCGGCCAGCGCCTCGTCGGGCCGGATGTCTCCGGAGGCCGCGTAGACGACGGCCCGGGGGGCCGCGGCCAGTACGGCGTCGATGTCGTCGGTCGCAGCGACCCCCAGGCCCCGGCCGAGACCGCCGAGGTCGCCCGCGTCGCGTCCGACCTTGTCGGGGCTGTGGACGAGCACGGCCGTGAGATCGAGCGCCGGGTGCGCGTCGACCGCACGGATCGCGGCGCGGCCGACATTGCCGGTACCCCAGACCACCGTGGGAATCATGCGCGGAGCGTAACCTGACGAGTCGTCAGTTTCCATAGTCCTGCACGGACCTCGCGCGGAGCGCTCCATGAAGGTTTCGCAAGGGCCGGTGATCCGTCCGGCGATCCGTAGGTAACGGTTTTCCGGGGGTGCGGCCGTGCCGTTGCCTGACGGGCCCTGCGTGATAGTCTTGATCCAGTTGCAGTTGTAGTTCCCGCACACTTCAAGTGCCGCAGGCGAATTCGTATTCGTCGGGCACTTTTGTATTTCCGGCGTTTCATTCCGGACGGGGTCAATTGCGGCGTCACAGGGGTCCACACAGTGCGGGCCCCCGGGTACTGCCCCGAAAGGGATATGACATGGCTACTGGAACCGTGAAGTGGTTCAACTCGGAAAAGGGCTTCGGCTTCATCGAGCAGGACGGCGGCGGCCCGGACGTCTTCGCCCACTACTCGAACATCGCCACCCAGGGCTTCCGTGAGCTCCAGGAGGGCCAGAAGGTGACCTTCGACGTCACGCAGGGCCAGAAGGGCCCGCAGGCGGAGAACATCACTCCTGCCTGATGCTGTAGCGCGCACGGCAGCTGGGGTCCCACTTCGCGGTGGGGCCCCAGCTTGTTGCTTTTTCAAAGGCCTCGGGACCGTCCCGCGGGCCCACCGACGGCCGGTCCGGTCCCCGTGTACTCCACGACCCCGATCCGGCTCTTCGATCCACCCCGGTTTCCACTCCGGGAATTCCCGCCGCCCGACACCGCTTCTCCGGTGTGCCGAGTCGGCCGGGCAGGCCTGTTTTTGTCTTTGTATCCGGCTCGTTCTTGCAATTCGTTCGGCTCGTACATGCCGAGAATTCCTCGATACGTGCCATATCGAGGAAGGTTCTTCATGAACCGCTCAGCTCGTACGAATGATCGTTTCTCAAACAACAACCGCAAGGACGGCTTCGGCGGCTCCGACCGCGGCGGCCGGTCCCGCTCGCAGAGCCAGGGACGCCCCGTCGGCCGCTCAGGCGGCGGCGGACGGCGGCCCGCGCCGCTCCAGGGCGAGTTCGCACCGCCGGCCACCCTCACCCCGGCCCTCCCCGCCGTAGCGACCTTCGGTGAACTGGGCCTGCCCGCCGAGCTGCTGGAGACGCTCACCGGCCTCGGCGTGGAGGAGCCCTTCCCGATCCAGGCCGCCACACTGCCCAACTCCCTCGCGGGCCGCGATGTCCTGGGCCGTGGCCGCACCGGCTCGGGCAAGACGCTCGCCTTCGGCCTGGCGCTCCTGGCCCGCACGGCCGGACGCCGTGCCGAGCCGAAGAAGCCGCTGGCGCTCGTCCTCGTCCCCACCCGCGAGCTGGCCCAGCAGGTCACCGACGCGCTCACGCCGTACGCCCGCTCCCTGAAGCTGCGGACGGCCACCGTGGTCGGCGGTATGTCGATCGGCCGGCAGGCCGGTGCGCTGCGGTCCGGCGCCGAGGTCGTCGTCGCGACCCCGGGCCGCCTCATGGACCTGGTCGAGCGCAAGGACTGCCGGCTGGACCGGGTCGGCATCACAGTCCTGGACGAGGCGGACCAGATGGCGGACATGGGCTTCATGCCGCAGGTCACCGCGCTCCTCGACCTGGTGAAGCCCGATGGCCAGCGGATGCTGTTCTCGGCCACCCTGGACCGCAACATCGACCTCCTGGTCCGCGGCTACCTCCACGACCCGGTGGTCCACTCCGTCGACCCGTCGGCCGGTGCCGTCACCACGATGGAGCACCACGTGCTGTACGTGCACGGCGCCGACAAGTACGCCACCGCCACGGAGATCGCCGCCCGCGACGGGCGCGTGCTGATGTTCCTCGACACCAAGCACGCCGTCGACCAGTTCACCAAGCACCTGCTCGGCAGCGGTGTGAAGGCCGCGGCCCTGCACGGCGGCAAGTCGCAGCCGCAGCGCAACCGCACCCTGGCCCAGTTCAAGAGCGGCGCGGTGACCGTGCTGGTGGCGACCAACGTCGCGGCCCGGGGGATCCACGTCGACGACCTCGACCTCGTCGTCAACGTCGACCCGCCCGGCGACCACAAGGACTACCTGCACCGCGGCGGCCGTACGGCCCGCGCGGGCGAGTCCGGCAGTGTCGTCACGCTCGTCATGCCCAACCAGCGCCGCGACATGACCCGGCTGATGTCCGACGCCCGCATCAGGCCGCAGGTCACCCAGGTCCGCTCCGGCGAGGCCGAGCTGAGCCGGATCACCGGCGCGCAGCGGCCCTCCGGTGTCCCCGTCGCCGGGAGCGGGCAGACCGCGGAGCGCCCCCCGCGCGGCGGCGCCCCCTTCCGGGGCATGGGCACCCGCCCGGGCCGGGCCGGCGGGGAGTCCCGCAGGACGGCCGAGGCGCGCCAGACGGCGGAGGCCCGCAAGGCCGCCAGGATCCGCCGAGGCGTATAGCTCGTACGTACGTGTTATCGCACGTCAGTGCGGGTGCGGGGTGCTTCGGGCGGCGGTGCGCGATGAGATCCACCATTCTGGACGCAGATGCGATCACATTGCCCACATCGGGGAAGTCGAGTCCCATGACTGAATCAGAGTTCCCGCCGGAAAGCCGCCCCGTGGACCTGTATCTGGATCTGCTGCGTGTCCGTATGAACCCGACCGACTACGCCATGCTGCTCCGCATGGTCGAACCCGTGCTCGAAGCGATGCAGGAGCAGCGTGCTGGACCGATCGAGCTGAGCCTCGACGGCGAGGAGGGTTCCAAGGTCTCGCAGGAGGTCCGCGACGAGGCCTCCCTCGTCGTCGCGGTCGCCGTCACCGGGCGCATGGACAACCAGATCGTCGAGATCGAGACCGAGCAGGGCGGCCCCGTCAGGGTCGTGACCGACTCGGGTACCGCCGCCGATCCCGCCCGGTGCCAGGAGATCGCCGACTTCATCGGTGAGCGCCAGCGTCAGGACGAGGAACTGCGCGGCATCGCCGAGGTGAGCGGCCTGCCCACGGACGTCTGACGCCGACTGCCCGGCATCGACAGCCCGCAACCGACCGTCCGGCGCCGCACGCCCGGCGCCCACCTGTGCCAGACACGTCACACGGCACGGGTTCTCGCCATGTCCGGGGTACGGCCCTGCGATGCTGGCGCCCGTGTCGATCATCTCGTCCGTGCCGGAACCCATCACGCCCGACGCCCCGGTCGTCCTCCGCCGTCCGCTGCTCACCCAGCGGTGGCTGGACCTGACCTTCGTGCACTGGGCCGTGGATCCGGCGGCCGTCGAAGGACTGCTGCCGGCCGGAACCGCCCCCGACACCCTGGACGGCGTCACCTACGTCGGTCTGGTCGCCTTCCGGATGCACCGGGTGGGCTGGCTGCGGCTGCCCGGCGTGCCCTACTTCGGCTCCTTCCCGGAGACCAATGTGCGGCTGTACTCGGTCGACGGGTACGGGCGGCGCGGCGTGGTCTTCCGGTCGATGGACGCGTCCCGGCTCGTACCGGTGCTCATGGGCCGCCTCGGGTTCCGCCTGCCGTACGTGTGGTCCCGGATGTCCGTGCGGACCGGCGAGGACACGGTCGGTTACACCAGCGCGCGGCGCCTGCCGGGCCCGCGGGGCGCGTACAGCCGTCTCGTCGTCAGGCCGGGGGAGCGCATAGCGCAGCCGACCCACCTCGAACACTTCCTGACCGCCCGGTGGGGCATGCACAACCCGTTCTTCGGCGACGCCGGATTCCTGCCGAACGACCATCCGCGCTGGCCGCTGCACCGCGCGACGCTGGTCGAGTGCGAGGAGAACCTCATCAGCTCGGCCGGTCTGCCCGCGCCGACGGGAGACCCGGTGAGCGTGCTGTACTCGCCGGGAGTCCCCGTACGCCTCGGCCGCGCCACGACAGGCCCTCCGCGCCGGTGAGAACGACCCCGCTCAGGCCCGTACGAGACCGGTACGAGGCCCGTATGGGACACGTGCGGGACCGGTCGGTCCCGGTGCAGTGGTCGGCTGCTCAGCGGTCGCGGTCGGGCTGTGGGCGGCGGGTGGCGAGGAGGAGGGCAATGTCGTCCGGGCGGTCGGCCACATGCCGGGCCTTGGCGGTGAGCCGGTCGGCGACCCCCGCGAGCGACCGGCCCCCGGGGCGACCGGCGGGGGAACCCGCCCGGGCCAGGGCGACGCGCAGCGCGGTGATGCCCTCGTCGATGTCGACGCCGGGCGTCTCCACCAGGCCGTCCGTGTACAGCGCGAGGATGGCGCCGGGGTCCAGCTGCAGCTCCGTCACCGGATAGTGGGCGTGCGGATCCACCCCTAGGACGACACCGCCGGGGATCTCCAGGACATGCGTGCGGCCGTCCGGGAGGCGGAGGATCGGCGGCGGATGGCCGGCCCGGGCCACCTTGGCGAGACCGGTGAGCGGGTCCAGCCGGATGTAGCAGCAACTGGCGAACAGACCGGGGTCGAGGTCGATCAGAAGATGGTTGGTGCCGCTCATGACCTCGTCCGGCGGCCGGTCGCCGAGCGCGAAGGCCCGTACGGCACTGCGCAGTTGACCCATCGTGGCGGCGGCCTGGACGCCGTGCCCCTGGACGTCGCCGATGACCAGCGCGAGCCCGTCGCCCGACTCGACGACGTCGTACCAGTCCCCTCCCACGTCCATCCCCTGCGTGCCCGGCAGATAGCGTCCGACGGTCTCCACCCGCGGATGGGCGGAGAGCCGCCGGGGGAGGAGCGCCTGCTGGAGTCCGCGGGCGAGGGCGGCCTCGGTGTCGTAGCGCTGGGCCTTCTCCATGGCGTGCGCGATCAGCCCGGCGAGGGCCGTGAGCACCGTGCGCTCCTCGGTGCTGAAGCCCCGGGGGCGGTCGAAGCCGAGGATGCAGGAGCCGACCGGACGCCCGGAGGCGATCAGGGGCAGAAAGGCGCGGGAGCCCTCGGTCGCGTCGAGGGGGACGCCCGGGTAGGCGGTCGCGAGCTGCTGCATCGACTCGAAGAAGAGCGGGCGGCCACTGGTGAGGGTCTCCACTCCCGGCAGCCGCGCGTCGAGGCCGACGCCTTCGAACGGCGCGAGGAATCCCTGGGGGAAGCCCGACTCCCAGGCCAGGTAGAGGTGCCGGTCCTGGAGCAGGTAGATGGCGAGCCGGCCGCCCCCGAAGGCCGGCAGCAGCTCCTGCATGACGACCGCGGACACCTGGCGCGCGGTGACCGCCTCGGTCAGCGCGATCGCGAGGACGATCGGCCGGTACAGCGGCGCCATGGGGGTGACCTTGGCAGCCGCCCCGTCGAGCGGGGGCACACCGTCCGCCGAGGGCCCCTCGGCCGGTGGTACGAGTTCGGGAGCCGGGTCGGCCACCCGGTTGGCGGGCACGATGGTGCAGGTCAGGATGTCGGGCCCGGGATACACGGAGACCGCCAGCCAGTCACCGCCCCCGTGGAACTCCGGGGGAGGGTCCTCGGTGAACCGCAGGGGGCGTACGACGTGGAAGTGCACCGGTTCCAGGGACAGCAGGGCCTCGCGCAGATGGTCCTCGTAGGCGGAGCGCTCCAGCCACGGCACCTCCTCGCCCAGGGGACGGCCCAGCAGCCGCGTCCGCGGGCGGCCCAGGAGCCGGGCGGCCTGCTCGTTCGCGTAGACGATGAGCCCCAGCCGGTCGAGGCAGAAGACGCCCTCGGGGAGCAGATCGGCCGCTCCGTCCGCCGCCGACGCGATGTCCGGGTCGAGGACGAGACCCCGGACCGTACACGGCCCGGGCGTCACGGCCATGTCCTGCGGGGTCCACAGTTCCAGCAGCCGCAGGCTGCCGTCGGGCGCGTGCACCGGCAGGGGCAGGGGTGGCGGTCTTCCCGCGGCGGTCTCCCGTAAGGCGGTCAGGATCTGATGGGAGTCGGCGGCGGCCACGGCGTCCGCGAGGGCCTGCGGGGTGTCCGTGGATCTGCCCGGTGCCACGCCGAGCAGGGCGTGCAGGCGGCCGTCCGCGGTCACGACGTCGGTCGCCGGATCCCAGGTGAACCGTCCGATGCGTCCGGCGGGCGGCTGCGTGGCCGGTGGCCGTACACAGAGCGGTTCACCGTCCCAGGCGATGTCCGGCTCGCCGTCCTGCTCCAGCTTCCACAGGGCTTGTCCCAGGTCCTCGGCCAGCTGTGCCATGCGGTCGCGGTCGGGCAGGACCTCGGTGGCGTCCGACGCCGAGGGCCGCAGAATGGTCAGTACGCCGTACGTCGTCGACCCGCCCACGACCGGCACGTACAGGGAGCCGAACTGGAACGGCAGGCCGGCCGCGAACTGGGGGTAGCGGCGCATCGTTTCTGTCGCGTCCGGGAGCACCACCTGGACACCCAGCCGGAAGGCGTCCGCGACGGGGAACCTGCGGTCCACGTGCAGCCGCCACCAGGGGCGGAACAGCGGTCCTGGCAGCCCGGAGAGCACGGCCAGCCGGAGCAGCCCCGGCGTGCCGGAGCGCAGGTACACCCCGCCCGCGAAGCCGCCGGCCGCGCTGATCGCCTCCGTGGTGATCCCGGTGAGCAGCGGGTCCAGGCGTCCGGGGGTCCGCGTCCCGTGCTCGGCTCTCCCAGTCATCGGCCCTACCTCGTCCGTGCGCCGCCCGGGTGGCTGACACAGCAAGAATGCGCCACGAGGCCCCCCGCCTGCACCCGGGAGAGGCACTGCGCGTATGAATCCGATGAGGCTACCGGGGTGGACGCGAACCGGGGGCGTCCGGTGGGGACTGCTGTTCCCCGGTTCACCCGCGCGAGGCGCCGGGACGCCCGAGGTGCGGGAAAAAGAGGCTGGTCGGGTGCCCTGTCCGCCCTCAAGCGGGACAACCCGCATTTCCCGCCGAAGGAGGGGAACGTGGAACGTGGATCACATACGAGCCGGGAGAGGCGGATCGAACAGCTCGCGGAGCAGATCACGGAGCGGATCCGGTCGAGGGAGCGGTCACATGGGTTCAGGACAACCCGCCGAACCTGTCCCGTACGGCCTGTTCCGCCCTCGACGACCCGGCGCAGCCTCGTAAGGAGTCCCATGACCACGTACGTCATCACCGTCCCCGGCACGTTCGTCAACGGCGTCGAGGACGCCGCGCGCTCCGACATCGAGCGCAGGCTCCGCCCCCGGGACCCGAAGAACACGGACCTGGGGGAGAGCGAGGAGCTGAGCCTGCTGACGGTCGAGGAGGGCGGTATGTTCTCCGCCAGGATCGAGGTCGAGGCGCCCGACCAGTCCAGCGCCGAGACCGAGGCGGTCCAGCTGGTCTCCCGGGCCCTGCGCGACAGCGGCTTCCCCGAGAAGGACGCTCCGCTGGGCCCGGCCTTCGTGACCGGCATCGACCGCGAGTTCTGAGGACGGACCGTCCGGCTCCGGTCCGTCCCCCGTACGACGAGGGGGGACGGACCGCCCGCGGCACTCGCCGGAAAGCGGGACGAATGCGCGCGCATCACCTCTAGGCTCGGAGCAACACACTTCGAGGGCCTCGGCCGTGTACGCGCGGGAGTTGCGGATGGACTACTACGACCTCGGTACGCACGGCCGTGCCGTGACCACGGCGTCCCCGCAGGCCCAACTGTGGTTCGACCGCGGGCTCGTCTGGTCGTACGCCTTCCACCACGAGGAAGCCGTCGCCTGCTTCGAGGCCGCCGCGGCGGCGGACCCCGACTGCGCCATGGCGTACTGGGGCATCGCCTACGCCCTCGGCCCGAACTACAACAAGCCCTGGGAGTTCTTCGACGGCGAGGACCTGGTCCGTACCGTCGACCGCACGCACGCCGCCGTGGAACTCGCCCAGGAGAAGGCGGCCGGCGCCACCCCGGTCGAGCGCGCCCTGATCGCCGCCCTGCGCGCCCGCTATCCGCAGCCGAAGGCCGTCGAGGACTGCTCGGTGTGGAACGAGCCCTACGCGATCAGCATGCGCGCCGTGTACGAACTCGCCCCGGACGACCTGGACGTGGCCACGCTCTACGCCGACGCGCTGATGAACCTCACCCCCTGGCAGCTGTGGGACCTGCGCACGGGCGAGCCCGCCAGCCGTTCGCGCGCGGCAACGGCCAAGGAGGTCCTGGAGCGGGCGATCGCCACCGACGCCGGGGTACGGCACCCGGGGCTCCTGCACATGTACATCCACCTGATGGAGATGTCCTCGGCCCCCGAGACCGCGCTGCCCGCGGCGGACCTGCTGCGCAATCTGGTGCCCGACGCCGGCCACCTCCAGCACATGCCCACCCACCTGGACGTGCTCTGCGGCGACTACCGGCGCGTGGTGGCCGACAACGGAGCGGCGATTGCCGCCGACGAGAAGTTCCTCGCACGGTCCGGGGCGATGAACTTCTACACGCTGTACCGGTCGCACAACTACCACTTCCGGATCTACGGCGCCATGTTCCTCGGACAGTCCAGGACAGCCCTGGAGACCGCCGCGCAACTGGAGGCATCCATCCCGGAGGACCTGCTGCGGGTGCAGAGCCCGCCCATGGCGGACTGGCTGGAGGGCTTCCTCGCCATGCGGGTCCACGTCCTGATCCGGTTCGGCCGCTGGGCCGACATCCTCGAACTGCCGCTGCCCGCCGACCCGCGGCTGTACTGCGTGACGACCGCGATGCTCCACTACGCCCGCGGGGTCGCGTACGCGGCCACCGGCCGGATCGCCCAAGCCGAGACCGAGCGCGCGCTGTTCGGGGAGGCGCGCACCCGGGTTCCGGAGACCCGGATGCTGTTCAACAACACCTGCGCCGACATCCTCGCGGTCGCGTCGGCGATGCTCGACGGCGAACTGGAGTACCGCAGGGGGAATCACGAGGCGGCCTTCGCCGCCCTGGAGCGGTCGATCGAACTGGACGACGGCCTTCCCTACGACGAGCCCTGGGGCTGGATGCAGCCCACCCGCCACGCGTACGGGGCCCTGCTGCTGGAACAGGGGCGCGTCGCCGAGGCGGAAGCGGTCTACCGGGCCGACCTGGGACTCGACGACACACTTCCGCGCGCGCTGCACCACCCCGGCAACGTCTGGGCCCTGCACGGATTCCACGAGTGCCTCGTCCGGCTGGGCAGGACGGGGGAGGCGCGGATCGTGGCCCAGCAACTGAAGACCGCCGCGGCCGTGGCCGACGTACCGATCGAGGCGTCGTGCTTCTGCCGCCTCGACGCCGGGACGCCCTCCGAGGCCGGGCTCCCCGTCACCGAGGCTCCCGGCGCGGGTTGTTGCTGACGGGCCGACGCTCCCCCTTGTCGCCGTTATATGGCTGACCGTACGCTGACAAGTCATAGAACTTCGGACGTGATCGACCGGGGGGAACCGTCATGTCCTGGCAGCACAACGACTTCAGCGACGGCTTTGTCATACCGCCGATGCCGACCGCTCCGCCGCCCGCACCCGCGGACGGCTGGAGAGCCGCGGGCGTGGCGCTCCTGAACCTCTGCGGACTGGGCGTCGGTTACGCGCTGGTGCGCCGCTGGTGGCTGATGGCGGCCTGCTGGGTCGCGACGGCGGTACTCCTTCTGGTGGCGCTGCCCGCGGATCCGGACGGTGTGCCCGGCGGAGCCCTCGTCGCGTACGTCGTCCTGCTCGCGCTCGCGGCCGTCCATGGCGCGGTCGTGGGTCTGCGGACCCGGCTGTCGTGGCCGCCGGCCGCCTGGATCGCCGTCGTCCTCGGGATCGTGCTCCTGGCCGTACCCGCCGGAGGCGTCGCCCTGTACGGCGGCGCACGCGACGAAGCCATCGAGCAGATGCTTCTGGACCGCCTGGAGCGCGCGGACAAGCTGGTCCGGGCGGCCGGGAAACAGCAGTTCCCGACGGCGGAACCGGACTACCGCCAGGCCCTGACCGTCTACAGCGGCCTTCGCGACGACCACCCCGGCTCGCGGGCGGCCGACCGGGTACCCGGCCGGCTCAAGACCTTCTACACCACGGTCGGTTCCGCCTACGAGGAGCAGAACTACTGTGGCGCCGTCGCGCCCCTGAAGTACCTGCGCACGATTCCGCGCACCATGGACGAGAAGGAACTCGGCTCGCTGGCGACCTGGCCCGACGACCGGCTGGCCACCTCGCTCTACGAGTGCGGCTCACGGTCGCTGTCCGGCGGCTCCGCGGACTGGGCGACGCACTACGGCGAACTCCTGACGACGTTCCCGAAGTCCGGGCAGAGCGCGAAGGTGGAGACCGCGGTCGGGACGGCCGTGGACAAGGCCGTGAAGGACGTGGGCGGCGACGACCCCTGCGCGGCCGTCGAGCGCCTCGACAGCCTCAACTCCCAGATCGTCGGACTGCCGGCTGAGCGCGCCGGACAGACCGAGGCCCTCGGCAGGACGGCCGACCGGGCGGAGAGGAACGCCGAGTCGGGCACGTACGCCTGCGGAGTGGACCAGTACAAGGAGAAGAGCTTCGCCGAAGCCGTCACCACCATGAACGACTTCGTCAAGAACGCCGGGCAGCACAAGAACGCGGCCCGCGCCAAGAAGATCGCCATTGCCGCCGAGGTCGCCCAGACCGTGCCCGCCGCGGGCAAGCGCCTGCCGACCACGGCATCGGGCGGGAGCATCTCCGTCACCGTCAAGAACGACAGCCCCGACGACATCACGGTGCTGTACACGGGCCCGGTGACGGGCAGCTTCACGCTCAAGGCGTGCGGGAAGTGCACCTCCTACTCCCTGGCCAGCACGGTGACCCTGGGCTTCGAGCCGTGCAGCGACAGCGGCAGGAACTACCCGCAGCGGACCATCCGGCTGCCCGTCGGCACCACCTACTTCGTGCACAAATCCAAGAGCGGAATCGGAAACTCGCCGGCCTCGGACACCGCCAAACTGTCGTCCGGCTACATCTACACCGAATGCGCGTATACGACGAAGTACGGCTACTGAGAAGTACGGCCACTGACCCGACATCAAAAGGGCGATATGCGCCGGGCGTCAGAATTGCGCTGATCCCGGGTCGGATGCGTGCAGGCCAGGCACTCAGTGCCTTCTGCGGGCCTGGTGACAGGTGTGTGGATTCTGTGACCCATTGGCAGGGCGGGGATGCCGGGCCGATCGGCGGGTAGGAATCCGGTAAACTTGTGGATCTTGGTTTGGCTTGCAGATATATCTATTGCGCAATAGCTAGGTGAGTCATGAATCTTTTTAATCGAGGTGCCTCTCCCCGCCGCTCGGCCACGCTTGTCGAACCACAACGGCCCGCCGGACCGCCCGATTTCCCCCAGGGCGGCCAGTCGGAACCGGACCTGAGAACCCTGACCGGGAACTGGGTCATCGACCCCGCGCACAGCCGGATCGGCTTCTCCGTCCGGCACGCCATGGTCACCACGGTGCGGGGCGCCTTCACGGACTACCAGAGCCGCCTCTTCTTCGACGGCCGCGACCCGTCCCGCTCGGGGGCCGAGATCATCCTGTCCACCGCCAGCGTCGACACGGGTGTGGACCAGCGCGACAGTCATCTGTCCGGCCGTGACTTCCTGGACTCCGGCACCTACCCGCACATGCGTTTCCTCAGCACCGCCGTGAAACTGGCGGGCCCCGACGTCTACCGGATGACCGGCGACCTCACCATCAAGGACAGGACGCGTCCCGTCGTCCTCGAACTCACCTACATCGGCTATGTCACCGACCCGTTCGGTTACGAGCGCGTCGGCTTCGACGGCACCACCACGATCAACCGCTCCGAGTGGGGCCTCACCTACAACACCAGGCTGGCCGAGGGCGGCGCCATGGTGAGCGACAAGGTCCGCCTCCAGCTCGACATCGCGGCCATCCGCACCACCCCGCAGCCCGGCTGACCACCGCCGGACACCCTTCGCACGACTCGTCGATGCCTGGGTGCGCGCCTGCCGGGTACCTGGTCCGTGGACATGCAGGTACGGACGGCTGGAACAGGAGTGATTCGGTGGGGGTCAAGGCAATGGGCTGGGCGCATTCGTTTCCGGTGTCGGGCGGTGTGCGCGCCGGGCGGGAGTGGACACGCGAGCATCTGGAGTCCCTGCCGTGGACCGCGGCCGAGCCGGACACGGTGGACGCCGTCGTACTGACCGTCTCCGAACTGCTCACCAACGCCCACGTCCACGCGCACAGCGACGCGCATCTGGTACTCACCTGGGACGGCGACTGCCTCCATGTGAGCGTCCACGACGAGGACCCGACGCTGCCGCGGCAGCGGGACCCGGCGGCCGGTGAGGTCTCCGGCCGCGGGGTGGGCATCGTACGGATGCTCGCCGACGAGTGGGAGATGCGCTGCCAGCGGCACGGCAAGACCGTGACGGCCTGCTTCCGCCCGGCCGGCGCGGACGCGCGGGACGAACACATGTGGGGCGACCGGTCGCGGGACGACAGTGCGCGGGGTGACTCCTCGCGGGACGGCCAGGTGCGGGGCGACCGCTGAGGTCCGCTCGGGGGCCGTTGTCCGCTGTCAGGCTCTGCCGGCCGCGAAGGCGCCTTCGGCGGTGAAGACCTGTTCCGCGAAGCGTTCGCCGATACGGCGATGGGTGGCCGCGTCCGGGTGGAGCTGGTCCGGCAGCGGCAGTTCGGCGAAGTCGGCCTCGCCGTAGAGGCGGAGCCCGTCGAGGTGGTGGAGGTTCGGGTCCTCCTTCGCCCGCTGGGCCACGATCCGGGCCAGCTCGTCCCGGATGACGCGCAGCGTCAGTTTCCCGGCCGCCTTCTCCGCCGGGTCGCCCATGGCCACGAACCGCAGCTGCCCCTCGCTCATGTTGGCGAGGTCCGGGGCGCTGGGTCCGGGCGTGTCCTCGTGAATGGGGCACAGGATCGGCGAGACGACCAACAGCGGTGTGTCCGGGTGGCCTTCGCGAATGGTGTCGAGGAAGCCGTGGACGGCCGGGGTGAACGCGCGCATGCGCATCGCGTCGGCGTTGACCACGTTGATGCCGATCTTGACGCTGATCAGGTCGGCGGGGATGTCCCGGAGGGTGCGGGCGGTGAACGGGTCGAGCAGCGCGCTGCCGCCGAGCCCCAGGTTGATCAGCTCCACACCGCCGAGTGAGGCGGCGAGGGCGGGCCAGATGGCGGTCGGCCCGGCGGCGTCGGAACCGTGGCTGATGGAGCTGCCGTGGTGCAGCCACACCCTGCGTCCGCGGTCGGTCGCGGGCTCGACGGGGGCGTTGGTGCGCAGGGCGACCAGTTCGGTGGTCTCGTTGTGCGGCAGCCAGATCTCGACCTCCTTGCCGCCGGTCCTGTCGCCGTCGCCGGTGCCGTCGCCCTCGGGCAGGTCGGTGAAGCGGACGGTGCCCACCGGGCCGGTCCGCAGTTCGGCGCTCCCGGTGGTCATGTCGATGGTCAGGGTGTTGCCGTCCCGCACACTGCCCCGGCCTGCCAGGACCCCGTCGACGAGGAGTTCGTACACGCCGTCCGGGCGGGGCGGGGCTCCCGTGTAGACCCGCTTGGTGGGCAGCGTGTCCAGTTCGACGGTGGTGGCGCGGGTGCGGAAGGCCAGCCGTACGCCCGACGGCTGGGACTCGGCCATGGCCAGCTGTCCGTCGGGGTACTGGGCGCGGACCCAGGCGGGCAGCCGGTGCGGCAGTACGCCGTGCTCGGTCCGCTCCAGGTCGATGGCACCCCGCAAAAGGTCCGCGGTGATGGGCGTGGTGATCCAGCCGGTTGTGCCGTCGGTCGTGCTGTCGGCCGGGTCGGCTGAGGTGTTCTCGCTGTGCATGGCTTCGACCTTGTCGGTTCAGGGGGCTTGCCGGGCGGGACTGCCGATGACTACCGGGCGGGCCAGTTCCGCAGGAGTGCGTCGAGGGCGTCGAGGATCCGGGTCCAGGTCTCCTGCGAGTCCGGGGCGCTGTGGCTGAATCCGCCGCCCATCTCCAGGCTGACGTAACCGTGGAACACGCTGCCGAGGAGGCGGACCGCGTGGGTCTGGTCCGGTTCGGTGAGGTCGTAGCCGCGCAGGATGGCCCGTGTCATCTGGGAGTGCCTGCTGCCGGCGCTGGCGGCGGCCGCCTCCGGGGTGAGTCTGAGCTGGGCGGCGGCGTAGCGGCCGGGGTGCTCTCGCGCGTAGTCGCGGTAGACGTTCGCCAGGGCGGTCAGGGCGTCCTTGCCGGCGCGGCCGGCCAGTGCGGTGGCGCCTCGGTCGGCCAGCTCTTCCAGGGCGAGCAGGGCGATGCCGGTCTTGAGGTCCTGGGAGTTCTTCAGGTGCGAGTAGAGGCTCGCGACCTTTACGTCGAAACGTCTGGCCAGGGCGGAGACGGTGACCTGGTCGAAGCCGACGTCGTCTGCGAGTTCTGCGCCTGCTTGGATCAGGCGTGTGGTGGTCAGGCCTGCGCGGACCATGGGGCTCCTCCCGGTCAGTGGGGTCGATTATGCATTTACCTAAAGGGTTTAGGCAAATGATCGATCCCTGAAGGGAGGGGGGTCGTTGGGGGGGTGCGGGTCGGTGGGGGCGGGGGTGCGCAGTTCCCCGCGCCCCTGAAAGACAAAGACTGCGCCGTTCCCCGCGCCCTTCAAAGGCAAAAGACTGCGCCGTTCCCCGCGCCCCTGGAAGCGGCCGGTGGGGGTGGGGCGTGCCGGTTCCCGTGCCCCGCCGCCCCTGGAAGGCGAAAGGTTGCGCCGTTCCCCGCGCCCCTGGGAAGCGGCCCGGCGCGTTCCGTCGGTCAGTGGGGGATTGTGTCGATCAGGTCGCGGGCGCCCTGGCGTAGGAGGGCTACCGCTACCGATGTGCCCAGGGTGGCGGGGTCCAGGCGGCCGGCCCACTCGTGGGCGTTGAGCTGGGTCTTGCCGTCCGGGGTGAACACGCAGGCGCGCAGGGACAGTTCACCGTTGCGCCCGGCCGTCGCGTAACCGGCGATCGGCGAGTTGCAGTGGCCCTGGAGGACGTGCAGGAACATGCGTTCCGCGGTGGCCTCGCGATGCGTGGCCGGATCGCCGAGGGCGCTGACCGCATCGATGACCGTGGTGTCGCCCTCCCGGCACTGCAGGGCGAGGATGCCCGCTCCGATCGGCGGAATCATCGTCTCGGGGGAGAGGATTTCGGTGATCACATCGGTGCGTTCGATGCGATCGAGGCCCGCGACCGCGAGCAGCAGGGCGTCGGCCTCGCCGGCGGCGAGCTTCGCCAGGCGTCGGTTCGCGTTGCCCCGGAACGGCACGCACTGCAGATGCGGGTGGGACGCGGCGAGTTGCGCGACCCGCCGTACGGAGGACGTGCCGATCCGGGTGCCGGGCGGCAGCTCGTCCAGGGTGAGCCCGCCGGGGTGGATGAGCGCGTCCCGGATGTCGTCCCGCTTGAGGAACGCGGCGAACATCGTGCCCGCCGGGAGCGGCCGGTCGGCGGGCACGTCCTTGACGCAGTGCACCGCCAGATCGGCCTCGCCGGCCAGCAGCGCGGCGTCGACCTCCTTGGTGAACGCCCCCTTGCCCTCGACCTGGGAGAGGTCGCCCATCCACTTGTCGCCGGTCGTCTTCACGGGGACGACCTCGGTACGCGTACCGGGATGGAGCGCGGCCAGTTCGGCCCGTACGCGCGCCACCTGCGCCAGGGCCATGGGCGAGTCGCGGGAGACGATGCGGATCAGCTCGGGAGCGTGCATACGCCCCACGATAGACCGTGCGGCACACGCGAACTGCGTCTCGCCCGCATGGGCTCTCAGCGGCCCGGGTGGTCCGGATCGTCCTCCGCCGACGGCAGGGTGTGGGAGCCCTCCGCCCAGTGGTTGACCCAGCCGCAGTACGAGCAGGCGTACCTGTTGTTGAGTCCGCTCACCTGGGCGCCGCACTGGCGGCAGTCCGTCGTGGTGATCTCCGCGCCGGGCGCCGAGGCCGGGACGGCGTCACTGGACCCGGCTTCCGGAGACCGCTCCTGCGTCATGCGGGAAGCGTACCCGCGGGTGCCGCGGCCCCAGAGGGCACGGGGAAGGGGTGGCCGGGACCGTTCGGTCCCGGCCACCCCTGTTTCCTCCCCGTCACGGGAGCCCGGCCGCCGGCCGCCGTCCCCGGTGGGCGGCCGGCCGAGGAAGGTCCGTCAGCTGGTGGGCATCAGGACGGTGTCGATGATGTAGACGTTGGCGTTGGCGGTCTTCACGTTGCCGCAGACGACCTTCGCGGAGTCGTTGACCTTGTAGGACTCGCCCGAGCCCGAGGTGGTCAGCTCCGACTTCTCCAGCGTCGGGAAGGAGCCGTTCTCCAGGTCCTTCGGGGCGAGCTTCTGACCCACGACGTGGTACGTGAGGATCTTCGTGAGCGTGGCCTTGTCGGCGAGGACCTTGTCCAGGTCGGCCTTCGGGATCTTCGCGAAGGCGTCGTTGGTCGGGGCGAACACCGTGATGTCCTTGGCGTTGTTCAGGGTGTCGACCAGACCGGCCTTCTTCACGGCCGTCACCAGGGTGGACAGGGCCGGGTTGTTGGAGGCGGCCGTGGCGACCGGGTCCTGGGCCATGCCGTCGAACGAGCCGGAACCGCTCTTGGGCACGGACGCACAGCCCGGGCCGAACGGCTCGTCGCTCGACGCGGTGTCGCCCGAGCTGCCCATGCTGTCGTCGGACTCGGTGGCGGCGGCCGACGCCTTGCTGGAGGAGTCCGACGAGGCGGAGTCGCTGCCGCTGTCGGAGCAGGCGCTGAGGGACAGCGGGAGAACGGTGGCCGCGGCCACGATCACGGCGATACGGCTGATGCGAGTGTTCATGGTGATTCTCCTATGGGTTGACACAGCCGCAGCTGCGTTCATTCGGGGGTGGGAAAAGTGGCTCTGGAGATGTGGCTGGGGAGAGTGGGCTCTTGGTTTCACTCGACGGTGACCACGACCGAGTGCCGGCCGCTCGCGCCGTCGGGGACGGTTCCGGTGCGCTTGTCGGTCTGCACCTCGCCGGTGCGGTCCGTGGCCCGGACGGTGAGGGTGTGACCGCCTTCGGTGGCCCGCCAGTCGAAGGACCACTGACGCCAGGTGTCGCGGGAGTCCTCGGCGGCGAGCCGCGCCTCCTGCCAGGGGCCGTCGTCGACACGCACCTCGACCTTGTCGATACCGCGGTGCTGTGCCCAGGCGACCCCCGCGACCATGACCGAACCGGCCCTGGGGCGGGCGAACGGCTTGGGGGTGTCGATCCGGGACTGGGTCTTGACGGGCGCCTGCCGCGCCCACTTCCGCTTGACCCAGTAGGCGTCGTAGTCGTCGAACGAGGTGAGTTCGACGTCCTTGATCCACTTGCAGGCCGAGACGTAACCGAACAGGCCGGGCACCAGCATCCGGACCGGGAAGCCATGGGCGAAGGGGAGCGGTTCCCCGTTCATCCCTACGGCGAGGAGGGCGTCGCGGCCGTCCATGACGTCCTCGACCGGGCTGCCGATCGTCATGCCGTCGACGGAACGGGCCACCAACTGGTCGGCGCGGCCGCCCTTCGAGGGCGGTTTCACCCCGCACTCGGCCAGCAGGTCGGCGAGCCGTACGCCGATCCAGCGGGCGTTGCCCACGTACGGGCCGCCGACCTCGTTCGACACACAGGTGAGCGTGATGTCGCGCTCGATCAGCTCGCGCCGCAGCAGGTCGTCGAAGGTGAGCGTGACCGGTTTGGTGACTCCCTTGCCGTGGATCCGCAGCTTCCACGTGCTCGCGTCCACCTTGGGCACCACCAGTGCGGTGTCCACGCGGTAGAAGTCCTTGTTCGGGGTGGTGAAGGGACTGACGTCGCGGATCCGCAGCTGGGCTCCCTTGGGCACCGCGTTCGCGGGAGACGCCGGGGCGGGCAGTACGACGTCCGCCCGTGAGGCCGCCGCTTCGCGGCTCTTCGATCCGCTCAGGGCGCGGCCCAGCAGCCCGGTTCCGGCGGACGCGGCGGCGGCAGCGGTCGCCAGGATCACGAAGCCCCGGCGGTCCCAGCCGGCGCCGTCGGACGAGTCGTCCCGCGGCGAAACCGCGTCGTCGGGTGCGGGGCCCCTGATCCGCAGCTTGCCGATCAGGAAGAAGAGCAGCGCCGCGGCGACCACCGCGCCCACCACGGAGGGCAACGCGTCGGTGGGCCCGGTCGAGTCGGGCCGGCTGAGCGCCGCCGCCGCCCCGACCACACCGAAAAGCAGAACTCCGGCGGCCCCGGTGCGCCGGTACCGCAGGGCGAATACACCCAGGGCGATCGCGAACAGCACCAGTGCGGCAAGAATCCCGAGCTGCAGGATCAGTTTGTCGTTGGTACCGAAATTGCGGATCGCCCAGTCCTTCACCGGGGTGGGGGTGCGGTCGATCGCCGCACCCCCGACCGCGATGACCGGACCGGCTTGCGGGCGCACCCCCGCGGCCACCAGTTCGGCGACGGCGAGCGCGGCGAAACCGGCCAGCAGGCCGCTCAGCGCACCGAGCGCCGGCCGCACCGGGCTGCGGGTATTTCGCGTTGGCTTCTTGTCGTCCGTCACGTGGGGAATCCGGTCCTGAAAGCCACCCGGATTGGTCGATCACCCGATCCGGCACACTTCTTTTTCGGACCAATCCGCGGGCCCCCGGGCTACGGATCAAGCAAATTCAGGTGGGCGGATTTCCGCTGTTGTATAACCGGATCATGATCTATCACGTAGTGACGCTCGGTGACTGGAGCGCCCGGCCCGAGGCCCCGTACGCGCCCGCTTCCCTCATGCGGGACGGTTTCATCCACTGCGCTCCCGATGCGGAGACCACCCTGGCCGTCGTGAACGCCTTCTACCGGGACTCGCCCAGGCCGCTGCTCGCGCTGGTCCTCGACGAGGCGCGGCTCACGGCCCGGCTGGAGTTCGAGGCGGCGGATCCCACCCCGCCGCCCGGCGTCGGCGCGGACGTCCTGTTCCCCCACCTGTTCGGTCCCCTGGACCGGGACGCCGTCGAGCGCGTCCTGGAGATCGAGTGGGACGACGACGGCCGGGCGGTCGCCCTTCAGCCCCGGGCGCCGCGCGAGCGTTCGTAGTGCCGCCGCACCCGCTCCCGATTGCCGCAGTCGCCGGTCCGGCACCACTGGCGGGTGTGGCTGCGGCTGCGGTCGAGGAAGAACCACCCGCAGCCCGGCCCCTGGCAGCGCCGGAGCGCGGCCAGCGGTCCGGCCAGCAGCTCCGCGGCCTCCAGAGCCAGTAGCCGTACGGCGTCCGCGGGCACCCTGGCGGTCAACTCGGGGCGCAGGGGCAGGGCCGACGCGAACTCCGCCCGGTGCCAGGCGTCCAGGAAGAGGCCGTGCACGACGGTCAGGTCCTCGCGGCGGGGCGGGCCGCCGTCCACCGCCGCGTCGAGAAGGCCGTGCAGAGCCGTCCTCAACCGCCGAGCCGACCGCAGCGCGTCCGCGGCGGAGTCCGGCTCGGCCGCGGCGACGGCCAGGAGCGCGTCGACCCGGCCGGCGGGCAGCAGACCGCTCGCGCCCGCCCAGGCGAGCAGGGCCGCGGGCTCGGACACGCGGTCGGCCATGCGTCGTTCGTCGAGCCGCCACGCGATCGTGTTGGCGAAGTCCAGCACCACATGACCGCCGATCAGAGCCGACGCGGTCGTTTCCATGCCCGTTATTCTAATGCCCATTGACGCTGATGGCTGTTAGCCTCGTGGCATGGACGGGACGGACCGGATACCTCCGCAGCAAGCCGAGGACCCCACGACACCGGCCGAGGCGACGGCACATGCCACGGTCCAGGGGGCGGCCGGCGCCTCCCGCCGGCAGGGCTTCGTCGCGGGCGTCAAGGTCGGTACGGGCCTGGCCGCCGCCGCTTTCGTCCTGGCCGTCACCTTCGGAGCGTTCGCCCGCTCGGAGGGCTGGGGAGTCCTCGCCCCCATCGTCTGCTCCCTCGTCGTGTTCTCCGGGTCCGCGCAGTTCGCCCTCGCCACCGCTCTGGCGGGCGGCGGGGGAGTGCCGACGGCCATCGCGGCGGCCGCGCTGATCAACGGCCGGTTCGTCCCGATGGGCGTGGCCGTGGCCAAGGACCTGCGCGGTGGCCGGTTCCGCCGGGCACTGGAGGGCCAGGCCGTCGTGGACGGTTCCTGGGTGGCCGCCCATCTGGGCGGCGGCCGGTTCGACCGCTACAAACTGTTCGGCGCCACCGCCGTCCAGTGGCCTGCCTGGGTGGCGGGAACCGCCCTGGGTGTCGTCGTGGCCCCGCCGGAGAGCCTGGTCGAGTCGCTCGGCCTCGATGTCGTCTTCCCGGCCTTCTTCCTGCTGCTCCTGATGGACGAACTGCGGGGGTCGCGGGCGGCCCGCACGGCGGCGGCGCTGGGCGCGTGCCTCGCCGCCGCTCTCGTCATCTGGGTACCGGCCGGTCTCGCGCTGCTGGGGGCGAGCGCGGCGGCCCTGCTCGGGCTGCGCAAGGGACTCGTACCGCGTGACACGAAGGAGGCGGGCGGGTCGTGAACCAGGCGCATCTGTGGTGGGCCATCATCTGCGTCGCGCTGATCAGCTTCACGTTCAAGGCGACCGGGCCCGCGGTACTGGGAGACCGCCAACTGCCTGCGGCGGCGCGCGGTGTCATCGCGCTGCTCGCACCGGTACTGCTCGCCGGACTCCTCGTCGTCGACGTGGCGGGCCCGCGGTGGACGGGACTGGACGGACCCCTGCTGATCGGACTCGCCACGGTGGCGGTCGTACGGCTGGCGCGGGCGCCGATGCTGCTCGCGATCCTCGCCGGGACGGTCGTCACGGCGCTCATCAGACTGCTGTGGGGCTGAGCCGCCACCTCCGCCCCCTACCGCCCCTTACGTCCATGTCGTCGCCAAGTCCAGTCAGTCACGGAGTCGCCACCATGTCCGAACCGATCACTCCGCTCTCGCTCGGCACCTGGCCCACACCGGTCGAGCCGATGCCCCGGCTGGCCGCCGCGCTCGGCCTCGGGCGCGACGACCTGCTCATCAAGAGGGACGACCTCACCGGTCTCGGTGGCGGCGGCAACAAGATCCGCAAACTGGAGTGGACGGTCGCCGAAGCGCTCGCGAACGACGCCGACACGCTCGTCACCACCGGCGCTCCGCAGAGCAACCACGCCCGGCTCACCGCCGCTGCCGCCGCCCGCCTCGGCCTGCGCGCCGTGCTGGTGTTCCCCGGCGAACAGGGGGCGGGGGCGGCCCGGTCCGGCAACCTCGTGCTGGACGCGTTCCTCGGTGCCGAGATCGTCTTCAGCGGTGTGACGGGACAGGAGGCGCTGGGCGACGCCGCCTCCCGGGTCTGCGCCCGGCTGCGCGCAGAGGGGGCGCGCCCGGCTCTGATCCCGTTCGGCGGTTCGAGCGTGCTGTCGGCCCGCGGCTATCTGCGCTGCGGCGAGGAGCTGAAGTCCCAAGTACCCGGTCTGCGTACGGTGGTTGTCGCCCTGGGGTCCGGCGCCACGATGGCCGGGCTCGTCGCGAGCCTGGGCGCGGAGCGTACCCTCGGCGTCGACGTGGGAGCCGTGGACGACGCCCGACGGAGGGTCGAGTCGTTCGCCGTCCCGCACGCCCCGGACGTGCGCGCCGACGATTTGCGCATCGACCGCGGCCACATCGGCGCCGGCTACGCGAGCCTCGGCAGGAGCGTCGAGGAGGCGATGACCCTGAGCGCCGGGCTTGAGGGGGTCGTCCTCGACCCCACGTACACCGGGCGCGCGATGGCGGGCCTCGTCGCGGCGGCCCGGCGCGGGGAGATCGTCCCGGGAGAAAGGACCGTCTTCCTCCACACCGGCGGGCTCCCCGGGCTGTTCGGCCACGCGGAGGCACTCGCGTTCGCCGAGGACATGCGGCGGACCGAATGAGTACGGCGGCGCGCCCTTCGGAGCAACTACCCCTGGACCGCGTACCCGTGGCGATCGGGTCCGCCGCTCGCCGGTAGCCGGAAAGACCGGCAATGTCCAAACTCGTGTTTCGTTCGGCGGATTGTGTCTACCGGTACTACATGGTCCAGTCGATGCGAGAGACAGAACGAAAGTACGAGGTCCCCTCACCCGCGGACACCTCCTGGCTGCCCGAGTTGGAGCGGGTGGACGGTGTCGCCGAGGTCGTCGACCGCGGCCCCGAGGAACTGGACGCGGTCTACTACGACACCGACGATCTCCGCCTGTCCGGCTCCTCGGCCGTGCTGCGCCGCAGGACCGGTGGCACCGATGCCGGCTGGCATCTCAAGCTGCCGCTGTCGGGCGACAGCCGGGAGGAGATCAGCTCGGCCCTCACCGACACCGTCCCGGCCGCACTGCTCGACCTGACCAGGTCACGTACCCGAGGGGCGGAACTGACCCCGGTGGTCCGTATCCGCTCAACACGCCAGGTACGCCACCTCGTTGACGCCGACGGCACGACGCGCGCCGAGCTGTGCGTCGACTCGGTCCGCGCGGAGTCCCTGCGCGCGGACGGCAGGCATGCCGCGTGGAACGAGCTGGAGGTCGAACTGGCCGAGGACGCCGACCCCGCCATCCTCGACGCCGTGGAGAAGAAGCTCCGCAAGAAGGGGATCGCGCGGGCGCACTCCCCGTCCAAGCTGATCAGGGCGCTCGACGAGACCGTGACCACCCCGGCCGGGGCATCCGAGGGGTCCGTCCGCCCTGACCCCGAGCAGGCCGGCGCACAGGTCCTCGCGTACGTGCGGGAGCAGATCAGTGCCCTGACGGCCCTCGACCCGGCCGTGCGGCGCAACCGGCCCGACTCGGTGCACAAGATGCGTGTCGCCTGCCGTCGGCTGCGCAGCTGTCTGCGGTCCTACCGGTCCGTCCTCGACCACGAGGCCACCGACGCGATCCGCGGCGAGCTGAAGTGGCTGGCCGGCGAGCTGGGCGCCGAACGCGACCACGAAGTACTGATGGAGCGGCTCAGCGGGGAGATCGAGGCCCTGCCGGACGAACTGGTCCTCGGTCCCGTCGCCGCGCGGCTGCGGGTGTGGAACGTCGTCGAGAGCACGGAGTCCCATCTGCGCACGCTCGAAGCGCTCGGCTCACGACGCTACCTCGACCTGCTCGACTCCCTCGCCGCCCTGGTGGAGAAGCCGCCGCTGCGCGCCAAGGCGGCCAAGGACGCCGAGAAGGTCATGGCCAAGGCCGTCCTCAAGGAGTACGGGCGACTGGACGCGCGTATGACCGACGCCCTGGAGCTGTCGCCCGGCCCCGAACGGGATGTGGCCCTCCACGAGGCGCGCAAGGCGGCGAAGAAGGTCCGCTACGCGGCGGAGGTGGCCCGTCCGGCTCTCGGTAAACCGGCCAAGAGCCTGGGCAAGCGGGTCAAGTCGGTGCAGCAGGTCCTCGGCGACCACCAGGACAGCGTGGTGGCCCGGGACGCTGTCAGGGATCTCGCCGTCGCCGCCCAGACCGCGGGCGAGGCCGGCTTCACCTGGGGCCTGCTGTACGGCACCGAGCAGGCCCGCGCGGAGAACAGGGAACGGGAGCTGCCCTCCGTATGGGAACTCGCCTCCGCGCCCGGCCCGCGAGAGAAGCTCGGCGGGTGACACCTCTGCCCCTATGAGCCCGCGCCCCCGGAGCCCGCGCCCCCGGAGCCCGCGCCTCCGGAGTCCGCGGGAGTGCCGGGATCCTCGGACAGGAGGGTGTCCAGGTCCGCCGCGAACATGTCCGGGGTGAACATCGGGTCCTGGGTGTCGGGCGCCGGGCCGTCGTCATGGCCGTCCGGGCCGAGCAGCACCTGCTCGGTCCAGATGCATTTGCCCGTCCGTGTGTACCGCACCCCCCAGCGCTCGGTGAGCGCCGTGACCAGCTGCAGTCCGCGCCCTCCCTCGTCGCTCTCGGAGGCGCGGCGGATACGCGGCATCGTCAGACTGCCGTCGAAGACCTCGCAGATCAGCTCGGCGCCGTACAGCAGCCGTAGCCGGACAGGCCCCTTGGCGTGCCGGACGACATTGCCCACCAGCTCGCTGACCAGCAGTTCCGTGGTCGGTACGAGGTCGTCCAGGCCCCAGTCGGCCAGTTGTCCACGGACATGGCGGCGGGCCTGGCCGGCCGCCTTCGGATCCCTGGGGAGCGGCCAGGCCGCCATCCTGTCCTCGGGCAGGGCGTGCAGACGGGCCACCAGGAACGCCGCGTCGTCGGCCGCCTGCTGCTCGGCCGGCAGCAGACCGGCCGTCAGGGTGTCGCAGAGGCGCTCCAGGTCCGTGTCGGTGCCGTCCTCATGGGTGGTGTGCAGGAGCCGGGCCAGGTCCGCCATGCCCGCGTCGATGTCCCGCTTCGCCGACTCGACCAGCCCGTCGGTGTAGAGCACGAGCAGACTTCCCTCGGGCACCGTGATCTCGACCGTCTCGAACGGCGGCTTCGCCGCGCCCAGCGGCGGATCGGCGGCCGGCTCCGGGAAGTGGACACTGCCGTCGGGGTGCACCAGGGCCGGCGGCGGATGGCCCGCACGGGCGATGGAACAGGTCCGGGTGGTGGAGTCGTAGAGCGCGTACAGGCAGGTGGCGTACGACTCCTCGTTCATGCCGGCGACGATGTCGTTCAGGTGGCTCATGATCTCGTCGGGGGGCAGTTCGAGGTCGGCCAGGGTGTGCACGGCGGTGCGCAGCCGGCCCATGGTGGCGGCCTCGGGCAGGCCGTGGCCCATGACGTCGCCGACGACGAGGGCGACCTGACCGCCGGAGAGCGGGATGATGTCGTACCAGTCGCCGCCCACGTCCATGCCCTGGCCCGCGGGAAGGTAGCGGGCGGCGGCCGTGCACGCGGCCAGTTCGGGCAGCCCTTGGGGGAGCAGGCTGCGCTGGAGTTCGCGGGACCGGGCGTGCTCGGCGTCGTACAGCCGGGCACGCTCCAGGGCCTGGGCGACGAGGGCACTGATCGTGGTCAGCAGGGTGCGTTCCTCGTCGGTGAGCAGGCGCGGCCTGTCGAAGGAGACCACGCAGACGCCGAACGTGTGCCCGGACGCGGCCAGCGGCAGGAACGCCCAGGCCTGTTTGCCGGACCGGGCGGCCGTGTCGACGCGGGTCGGCGCGTGCGCGGCGAACTCCTCCACGGAGGACAGGAACAGCGGGGTGCCGGACATGATCGGCTGCCAGGCCGGGTCGCCGGGGCCCCAGTGGCTGCTGTCGAGCAGGGCCAGGAACTCGTCCGGGTAGCCGACGGAACCGACGTGGTGGAGCCGGTCGCCCTCGACGACCTGCATCAGCAGCCCGGTGGCGGCGAACGGCGGCAGGACGCGTCGGGCGACCGCCTCCACCACGTCCTGGGTGGTCGACGCCTTGGCGAGATCCGTGGTCAGCTCGGCGATCCGCGCGGCCCGCTCGGCCGTGGCGAGCTCGGCCGAGCGGCGTTCCTCGTCCTGGCGCCGCTTGTCGGTCACGTCGGTGAAGTAGAGGGTGCGGCCGTCGGGTCCGGGGACCAGCCGCAGGTGGTACAGGAGCCCGGTGTCGGGCGAGCGGACGTCGAAACCGACGGGCCGCTCCTGGGCCGCGGCCTCCCGGCAGTGCTCCTCGAGGCCCGGGATCCGCCGCGCGGAGGGGAGGTCCCACAGGACGCGCCCGAACAACTCCTTCTCGGAGAACCCCAGGGTGCGTTCCGCCACCAGGTTGGCGAAGGTGATCCGCCACTGCTCGTCCACGGACAGGAAACCGTCGCTCATATGACGCAGGGCGCGGCTGAGGGCGTCACGGGCGCTGCGGGACTCGTTGCTCTCCCAGCCCACGCCGATCATCCGCAGGGCCTCGCCCCGGTCGTCGTACGTCGCCCGGCCGCGGGCCCGGGTCCAGCCGTACGAGCCGTCCAGCCGCCGCACCCGGTACTCGGCCTCGAACACGGTGCGGTCGCGGATCGCCCGCTGCGCCGCCGCGAGGGTGGGGGGCAGGTCGTCGGGGTGGACGATCCGCATCCAGTTCTCGATCCGCCCGGTGAAGTCGGCGGGCCTGGTGCCGTACAGCTCCAGCGCGGCCTCGTCCCAGCTCAGGTCACCGGTACGGATGTCCCAGTCCCACGAGCCGACGCTGACCTCCTTGAGTGCCTGCCGCAGGCGTTCCCCGTGCAGTTCGGTGTGGACGGGCCCGGACGGCATCGGCGCCTGAAGGATGCGTTCCTCGGCCCAGGCGACGACGGCCCGCAGGAACCCCCACTGCTCGGGGGTGGGTTCGCCCCGGTCGCCCGTCAGCAGGGTGAGCGCGCCGATACGGCGGTTCTCGCTGGACACCGGCAGGGCGGCGAGGCCGGACCCGGGCCGGAAGGGATCGCCGGGGTCCAGCGGGACCCATACACCGCTGCCCTGGTGGAGGGCGCGGGCCGGGGCCGACGGTCCCTCCTGGTCGACGATGTCCCAGGAACGGGTGAGGGCGGACGGCAGCCCGGCCGCCGACACCAGTCGCAGGGCGGACATGGGACCGCGCAAGTGGATCGCGCCACCCAGCGCGCCCAGCTCTCCCATCGCGTGCTGAAGCGCCAGCCGGAAGACCTCGCTTTCCGTGGCACCGGGGGCCACCGTGCGGAGAAGATCCAGCCGTGCGTTCATATTGCGAACCTTAACGCTGCGACCTTGAACGAAACCTTGCTTCGCAGGACCCTCACGCCTGGTTTCCGGCGGCCCGCCCTGCCCCGCCCTGGCTCGGCCCGGTCCTGGTCCGGCCGTCCGCCGGCCGTGCTCGGTCCGCGTTCCGCCCGACGACCCGGCCCCGTTCGCTCCGGTCGAGTTCCGGGGCCCGGGCGCTCGCGTTCGCGAAGGCCACCTTGTTCGGGCCCTTCTTCTCCACGAGGACACCCGGCGTCCTCGGACCCCGGGCGAGGTGGGGAATACATCCACCGGGGGCCGGGTTATACCGCACGTGAATGACATGGCCCCATCAATTGAGATGGGTGTCCGGGGGTGTGAAAGGAGGCGTTCATGGCTGCCAGAGGTACGCGTCCGGTGGTGACGTTGAAGTCCACGGCCGGAACCGGTGCGACCTATGTGACGCGGAAGAGCCGTCTGAACGACCCCGACCGGCTGGTCCTGCGCAAGTACGACCGGGTGGCGGGGGAGCACGTCCTCTTCCGCGAGGAGCGATGAACCAGGCCGTTGCCCTTCGGCGTACGGCTGCGAGGAAGGAAACCCCATGAAGCTCGGTATTCATCCCGTGTCCCGCCCGGTCGTCTTCCGTGACCGCGCCTCGGACGCCACGTTCCTCACCCTCTCGACCGCGTCCTCGGAGACGACGATCGACTGGGAGGACGGCAACACCTATCCGCTGATCGACGTGGAGGTCTCGTCGGCCAGCCACCCCTTCTACACGGGGACCGCGCGGGTCGTCGACAGTGCGGGCCGGATAGAGCAGTTCGAGCGGCGCTACGGCCGTACGGCGTCGACGACCCGATGACGACCGGCCGGAGCCCGAGCGGGAGGAGAACACGGTCATGAAGGTGCGCAACTCGTTGCGTTCACTGAAAACCAGGCCCGGAGCGCAGGTGGTGCGCCGGCGGGGCGTGGTCTTCGTCATCAACAAGAAGGACCCGCGTTTCAAGGCCCGTCAGGGCTGACGCGGCGCGGCGGTGCCGCTGGGCCCGGTCCCCGGAGAGGGGGGCCGGGCCCCTGTGTGTCACGGGGCCGGGCCCCTGTGTGTCACGGGGCCGGGCCCCTGTTCGGGTCACGGTCGGCGAAGCGCGGTCGCATGCGGCCGGATTGACGGATTGGCGTCCGTCCTCGCTGGGCAGGGAGCCAGGGAATGTCATGTCATGTGCACGACTACCTTCCCCCCACAAGGAGGTCGACCATGCACGTCCGTAAGCTCACCGGTGGACTCGCCGCCGTCCTGGCGGTGACCTTTTCCCTGCTGGGTGGCCAGGCCGTGGCCGCCCCGGCCCCGGTCGCGGACCACACCGCCGCCGCCCGGGTCCTGACCTACGACGCGAGCGGTTCCGCGGAGTTCAGGACCGCGGTGGACCGAGGCGCCGCGATCTGGAACGAAAGCGTCGACGCCGTCGAACTGCAGCCCGCCGCGTCCGGACAGCGCGCCAACATACGGGTCCTGGCGGACAACGGCTGGCCCCGCGCCCAGACCACCTCGCTCGGCAACGGAATCGTCTACATCGGACGGCAGGCGGTTGATCAGGGCTACAACACGATCCGCATCTCGGCCCACGAACTGGGGCACATCCTCGGTCTGCCGGACCGCAAGCCGGGCCCGTGTTCGAGTCTGATGTCCGGTTCCAGCGCGGGAACCGCGTGCACGAACCCCTACCCGAACGCGGCGGAGAAGGCCGAGGTGGAGGGCAACTTCGGCGGTGAACTCACGCGGACGGCCGGAGCGGTACCGGTCGGCGTGCTGATCGTGGACTGATTCGACACGACACGACACGACTTGACGCGCACCGAGCTGCCCAGCACCGGCCGAACGCCGGGTGAGGGCAGCCGTACGCCCCGGAGCAGAGGTCGTGTTCCGGGGCGGACGTCGCGTTCGGGGGCGTATGTCGCGGTCGAGGGTGGACGTCGCGGTCAATGGCGTACGTCGCGGTCGAGGGCGGACGTCGCGGTCGCAGCCGTACGAGCCCGGTCCGTGGTCCAGGTCAGGTCCGCCCGGGTACGCCCGTCAGTGGGTGTCGACGTCGGCGCGGGTGTCGGCGAGCAGCCCGATCCGGGCCGTGATGTGTTTGCCGACCGGCTCTCTTTGGACCTCGAAGCCCTCGCAGATGGCCATGACGATCTCCAGGCCGTGCTGGCCCACCCGCCCGGGGTCCGCCGCACGGGCCACCGGCAGTACCGGATCGCTGTCCCAGACGGCCACCTCGAGCAGGCCGCCGACAATTCGCAGAGCGAGCAGGACCGGCCCCGGCGCGTACTTCAGGGCGTTGGTGACCAGCTCGCTCACCACCAGCTGGGTCAGGTCCATCGCCCGGGCCGTGACCGGCACGCCGTGCTCGGCCTGGGCCTGTGACAGGAAGTCGGCCGCGAGATGACGGGCCTCGGCGATGCAGAGCGAATCGCCTTCCAGAGCAACAGTGGTCTCTATACGGCCACGCTGCGGCGCCATACGGCCTCCGCCCTTGATCAAAGAATCCATGCAGTCCGTCCTCGCCCGCATGTACCCCCTCTTTCGCAACCTACGCATCCGCTGTCGGCGAAATTCGCGGGGTGATCCGGCGAGGACTTCGGCCGGGTTCGAACGCAGGGTTCATACGGTGAAGCAGAGGTGGAGCAGCGGTGGAATACCGGTGGGAGTAAGCCCGGGAAGTGCGGGTAGTGGCCCCATGTCGCGGGAAAGCGGGACGTGGAGCCTGGGGAGGTCGCACGTCCCGCTTTCCCGCCGTTTTTTCGCTCGCCCGTTCTCCCCGCCGTGCGATTTCTTCCGAGGACGCCGCCGTGGCAAGGCCCGGCCGTCACATCGGCCGTCAGCGATTGCGGATCCTTTGAACGCAGGACATGCCTCACCGCGTATTCCTGGTGACCGGGAGCGAGGCTTCAGCGAGGGATGGGCATGGGCAACGCGGGTGCCGCTGCAAATGAGTTGGTCGCCGGAAGGTATCGGCTTCAGGAGGTCGTCCACCATGAAGTGGGCTGCGTCTGCTGGTACGGGGAGGACATCGAGTACGCGCGCCCGCGGCTGCTGACGCAGACGCAGCTTCCACCCGATCCGATGGAGGACTGGGCGGGGCCGGCTGTCGCACGTATCAGACACGCGTCCGAGCTGATGGGACTGCGGTGTCCGGGTGGCGCGGCGAGCGTCATCGACGTCGTCGAGGAGTCCGGCAGCCTCTGGACGGTCGTCGAATGGATCGACGGCATGCCTCTGGGCGAGTTCCTCGACCAGTACGGACCGCTCGACCACGCGCGGGCCGCCCGTATCGGGCTCGACGTCCTGGGCGTGCTGGAGGCCGCGCACGGCGAGGGCCTCGTGCACGGCGAACTGAGCCTGGGACAGGTGTTCGTGCGCGACCACGGAGGCGTGGTCGTCTCCGGGTACGGTCTGGCGGGCGCCGGTCCCGCCGCACGGATCGGCGCCCCGGCGTACGCGTCCCCGGAACAGGCCCGTGGCGAGGCGTACGGTTCGCCGGCCGACCTGTGGGCGCTGGGCGCGCTGCTCTACACGATGACCGAGGGGCGCCCGCCCTTCCGTGACCGCGGCCAGCCCGAGGCGACCCTCAAGGCGATCGTGAGGCTGCCGCTGCGCAGCCCGCGGCACGCCGGACCGCTCGCCCAGACCATGCAGGGACTGCTCCGCAAGGACTCCCGCGAACGGCTCACGGGGCCCGTGGTCCGCGACGCCCTCGTGCGGATCGTGAACGAGGACCCAGCTGCCGCGGAGGCGTCGCTTCCGCAGTCGCGGCCAGCGGTTCACCGTGTGCTGGGCCTGGCCCGGGGCAGAAAGAACCTCGGCCGCGCGGGGCTCATCGGGACCGCGGTCGCCGCCGCCGTCGCCGTGACGGTGACCGCGCTCGCGGCGACCGGCGACGGTTCGGGCGACGACGTCGCGGCGTCCGACGCGACGGCCTCGCGCACCGCCCCCGTACTCCCGACCGGCGCCGGGAACGGAGCGGGCACGCCGTCCTCCGGAACCGCGTCCCCCACGACCTCCCCCTCGCCCTCCGCGTCTCCTTCTTCCTCCGCTTCCGCCACGCCCTCGCCCCCGTCTCCTACCTCGTCCTCCTCCTCGTCCTCGGGTGCGGGGAAACTTCCGGCGGGCTTCCGTGTCTTCACGGCATCGGAGGGCTTCGCCGTCGCCCTTCCCAAGGGCTGGAAGCGACTCAGCACCAACCGCGCCGAGGACGGCTCCTACCGGGTCGTCTTCGGAGCCGACGGCGACCCGCGGGACCTCGCCGTCACCTACAGCACACGGGTCGGGTCCGACCCGGTGGCCGTGTGGCGGGACACCGTGGAGCCGGCGCTGCGCAAGGAGTCCGGCTACGACAGGCTGGGCGCGATCCGCGCGACGACGTACCAGGGCCGCGAGGCCGCGGACATGGAGTGGGTCGACGAGTCCGAGGGCACGCGCGTGCGTACCTTCGGCCGTGGGTTCCTCATCGGGGGCGGCGAGGGTTTCTCGCTCCGCTGGGCGACACCGGCCGCCGACTGGGAGAACGCGGGCAATCAGCAGGCGCTGAAGACGTTCCTGGAGACCTTCCGCGGACTGCCGGACTGACCGTGGACTCACGGATCGATCAGCCCGCCGAGGGGGATACCGGACCCAAAGAGTCCTTCGCGAAGACGTGTTTGCGAAGGACTCTTTGCGGAGGGTTCTCTGTGGTGGTGGCGCCGCTGGTCGTTCGCCCCTAGGGGTGGCGGCCGGGGCCCTCGGTCTGGGGGGCGAGCGGGGTGGGGGAGAGGTCCGTCGGTTCCTCGCCGCTCTCCAGGAGGGTGTTGGCGGAACCGATGATGCGCGGATCGGCCGTGCCGACGGCCTTCTCGTCCTTAGCCGCGTAGTCGCAGAGCAGGAGCAGATGACGCATGGCTTCGAGGCGGGCGCGGCGCTTGTCGTTGCTCTTCACCACGGTCCACGGCGCGTACGGCGTGTCCGTCGCGCGGAACATGTCGACCTTCGCCTCCGTGTAGGCGTCCCACAGGTCGAGGGAGGCGAGGTCGGTGGGGGACAGTTTCCACTGCCGGACGGGGTCGACCTGGCGGATGGCGAACCGGGTGCGCTGCTCGGCGCGTGACACCGAGAACCAGAACTTGACCAGCACGATCCCCTCGTCGGTGAGCATCTTCTCGAAGATCGGGGCCTGGCTGTGGAAGAGCCGGTACTCGGCCGGGGTGCAGAAGCCCATCACGCGTTCGACCCCGGCCCGGTTGTACCAGGACCGGTCGAAGAAGACGATCTCGCCGGCCCCCGGGAGATGGGGGACGTAACGCTGGAAGTACCACTGCCCGGCTTCCTTCTCGGTGGGCTTGTCCAGCGCCACCACATGGGCGCCACGCGGGTTCAGCCGTTCGGTGAACCGCTTGATGGTGCCGCCCTTGCCCGCCGCGTCGCGTCCCTCGCACACCACGACGATCCGCCGGCCGGTGTCCCGCACCCACTTCTGCAGTTTGAGCAGTTCGATCTGCAGGATCCGCTTCTGCCGCTCGTAGGACCGGCGGCGCAGCTTCGTCTCGTACGGGTAGTTCTCGCGCCAGGTGTCGAGGGGCTTGCCCTCGCCGTCCAGGAGGACGGGCTGCTCGGGTCGCTCCTCGTTCACCAGCAGCCCGGACAGCAACTCCGCCTCGACGGAGGATTCTTCTCTGCCGTCGGAGGCCGGCGTGTTCAGCGGATCAGCCACATGTGGTCCCTTCGTAGCCCGGGTGGCCGCGCCCGCCGACGGACCGGCGTGACGAGTCCCGCCTCCGTCGGAACGGCATGCGACCGAGCGCCCGGCGCCGTGCGCAACGGTCAAAGCCGCCCGTTCCGGATGTTCGTGTGACCAGTACCCCGAGGACGCGATCCATCACGGCGGATCCACCGCCACCGGCCGTCGACGCCCTACGGGGGGCGGCGTGCGCCGCGGGCCGTTCGGGCCGCACCGACGACGGGCCGCACCGACGACGGGCCGAACGGATCCGGCCATTGCGCGCCCGGTTCCCGGCCCCCGTGCAACTCCCGTCTCACCTGACGGCTCTTAAGTGGGTACGGGACGACGCAAGTGAGGAACGCACACGGGGGAACCATGCTCAAGTTCCACTTCACGGACGCAGATATGGCCCGCATCCGGATGGCGGGCGGACCGGATCCCCTGTGGGAACTGCTGCTCAGCCTGCATCTGCTCGGCGGGAACGACGGATCGGTGGTCTTCGGGGCGTGGAAACGGCGCATCCGCAACCGCCTGCCCGGCAGCACCCGGCTGCTGTTCGACCTGGCGCCGCCCCGTGGATATTCAGCCGACTTCCTCACCCCGGTGCCTGATCGAGGGGACCTCGAAACGGGTATCGACGCCGTTCTGTCCACCCCGCGCGGCGGGCTCAGGCGTGACATCGCCCGTCTCGCCGCGGCCCGCACCCTCGGGGCGCGCACCCTGTCGCTGGCCGAGGCGGGCTCCGACGCGATGCGCAGCCTCGGCGCGGCCATGCGCGGCTACTTCGACGTCGCGCTGCGGCCGTACTGGGCCGAGGTGCGGAACGCGATCGAGGCGGATCGCGCCGTCCGGGTGCGGGCGATCCTGGACGGGGGCACCGAGGGCATGCTGTCCACCCTGCATCCCTCCCTGCGCTGGCAGCCCGGTGTCCTCAGCGTGGCCAGCGCCTACGACCGCGACATCCGTCTCGACGGCCGCGGGCTGCTGTTGCTGCCCTCCTTCTTCTGCTGGCGGGCGCCCATCACGCTGCGCGATCCCGGTCTTCCGCCCGTGGTCGTCTACCCGGTCGCCCACGATCTCGCGTGGTCGCAGACCGATGACGGCGGCGGCCACGACGCCCGGGAGGCGCTGGGCACCCTGCTCGGGAAGACCCGCGCCGATGTGCTGGCGGCCGTCGCGGACCACGGCGGGTCGACCAGTGATCTGGCCCGGCGGCTCGTGGTCTCCCCGGCGTCGGTCTCGCAGCACGCCGCTGCGCTGCGCGACTCGGGCCTGATCGTCACCCAGCGCCGCGGCCAGAGTGTCCACCACAGCGCCACCACACTCGGCAGCGCCCTGCTGGGCGGCCACCGGCACATTCCGCAGGCGCCCTTGCTGAGGGGGTAGTGCTACTGGGGGCTGACCGGCGGGCCTTTACCGCGCCGCCGAACCCGTCGTCAGCTCGCCGCGGCCGTTTCCGGTGCCGGAGCACGGTTGCCGTGCCAGTCCAGGATCAGGACCGTGGCGTCGTCGCTGAGGTTGCCCTGACAGGCTTCCGAGACCGCGGCCGTCAGGGTCCGGACGGCCTCCCTGGGATGCAGCGCGCGGGTGTCATGGACGACCCCGGCCAGATCGACGGCGGCGGCACCCCGGTCCTGCATGCCGTCGGTGAGCAGTATCAGCCGGTCACCGGCCCGCAGATGCAGTTGCTGCTCGCGGTAGGGGATCGGCGCCGGTACGCCGAACGGCAGGTTGACGGCGAGTTGGATCTCCTCGACCGCCCCGTCGCGCAGCCGCAGCGGCCAGGGATGACCGGCGTTGACCAGCCGGCAGACACCCGAGGCGAGGTCTACGCACAGCAGCTGCCCGGTGGCCAGGCCACGGCTGTGCTTCAGCAGCGCCTGGTGGGCCTGCTGGGCCTGTCTGACCGGGTCGCAGCCACTGCGGCGGGCCCCGCGCAGCGCGCCGAGCAGCAGCGTGGCCAGCAGGGCGGAATCGGTGTCGTGGCCCATGGCATCGGTGATCGACAGATGCAGGGTGTCGCGGTCCAGGGTGTAGTCGTAGGTGTCGCCACCGATGTCGTCGGCCGGGACCAGCCCCGCGGCGAGTGTGAACTGCGACGACTCGCAACTGGACGCCGTGGGGAGCAGCTGGTGCTGGATCTCCGCGGCCAGGCTGGTCTCGGTGGTGCGCCGACGCAGGTGGTACAGGTCGGTGAAGCGGCGGTCCGTGACGATGATGTAGGCCAGCGCGTGTGCCGCTTCCCGGATCTGTCTCAGCACGGTGTCGTCCGCGTACTGCAGGGTGACCTCGAGTACGCCGATGCAGTCCCCGCGGTTGGACACGGGCGTGATGATGCGCTGGCTGCCCTGGTCGTCCGCCTCCACGTGCTGGCGCTGGCTCCGCAGCACCATGCCGTGCGTGCTGCCCTGCAGATCGATCGGCTCGGTCTGCTCCGGGACGCCGTCCTCCCCGGCCGCGGTCAGCCGTACGAGCCGGTGGCCGATGAGGTCGACGAACAGGAACGACACGTGCTCCGCACCGAATCGCTTCTGCAGGTTGCGTGCCACCACGTCGACCGACTCTCCGGGCGGCGCGGCCTCCGCAGAGGCCAAGAGCTCGCCCAATTCCAGATCTCCACCATCCACGACGACCTCCCATCGGATTCCGTTCCTTCTGCCCCGACTTTCTCCGACCTCACTTACGGTGACTCAGCACGGGGGTGTTCTCGAACACATATCCGAGCGCCGGGGGCGTGCGGAGAGGCACTAGATCCACGCGGTCGCCACCCCGCGTGCAACCCTCGGCGCGCGGGGGGCGGTCGGGACCGAGGGAGACAGCGGTGAAGCAGCGCAGTCACGGGGAAGCAGTCCAGTCACGGGAAGCAGCGGGATCAGCGGTGAAGCAGTGGAGTCGGCGGTGAAGGGCGGCGGTACGGGCCGCAGCGCGCGGCTCACGGCTCATGGAGCCGTTGCCACGGCCCTGGCCCTGCACAGCGACCGGGCGCTCCAGGAACTCCTGGACGACGCCGGGACCACCGGTGCCGGCATCGGAGGCAGGTCGACCGTGCTGGAGGTCGGCGGAACGCGCGTCTTCGTGAAGCGGGTGCCCCTCACCGACCTCGAACGGCAACCGGCGAACACACACTCCACGGCGAACCTGTTCGACCTGCCGCTCTTCAGCCAGTACGGCGTCGGCGGGCCGGGGTTCGGGGCCTGGAGGGAACTCGCCGTGCACACGATGACGACGAACTGGGTGCTGGCGGGCGAGTACGACGGCTTCCCCCTGATGCACCACTGGCGGGTCCTGCCGGACTCGGCGCCCCTGTTCGAGGAACTGGCCGACGTGGAGCGGGCCGCCGCGAGCTGGGGGAACGACGGATCAGCGGTACGCCGGCGGATCGACGCCCTGCGGCGGTCCTCGGCGAGCATCGCGCTGTTCCTGGAGTACGTCCCGCAGAACCTGCACCAGTGGCTGGGGCAACAACTGGCCGCCGGTGACGAGGCCGCCGACCGGGCCTGCGCCATGGTGGAGAGCGGCCTGGAAGCTGGCACCTCCTTCATGAACGGCCGAGGTCTGCTGCACTTCGACACCCACTTCGAGAACATCCTCACCGACGGTGAGCGCCTCTACTTCGCGGACTACGGCCTCGCCCTCTCCGCACGGTTCGAGCTGTCGCGGGAGGAGCGTGCCTTCTACGACGGGCATCGGAGCTACGACCGCTGCTACTCGGCCGGCTATCTGGTGAACTGGCTGGTCGCAGCCCTGTACGGGAGAGACAGGCGGGCGTACGCCGAGGGCGAGCGTCCCACCGGAGTTCCGGCGGGGGTCGCGGCGGTCCTCAGCCGCGACGCGCCGCTCGCCGCGGTGATGGCGGACTTCTTCCGCCGACTCACGGACGAGAGCAAGTACACGCCCTACCCGCTGAAGGAACTGCAGCGGATCGGGGCGGTCCGCGGCGCGTCCGGCGGCTCACCGGCGTGAGGCGTGAGGCTTCAGGCCGGCAGCCACTCGGAGAGGGCGTCGATGAGCCGGTCGAGCGGCGGGCGCTCGGCGGAGCGGTCGGTGACGACGGTCCTGCCGTCGAAGCGCAGCGTGTACTGGAACAGGTCGGCCGCGTTCCGGTCCACGGTGGACGCGGGGACGTCGTCCAGCGCCGGGTCGCCGAGGAGCGTACGCAACCGTGTGAACTCGGCCGCGCCGGCGCGGCGTACCTCGGCATCGCCCTTGTCGCTGGTGCGGACCGTGCCGTCGCCGCGCAGGATCACCTCCTGCCGGACACCGGCGAAACCGCCGCTGACGGTCATGGTCACCAGCTTCTGCTGCCGTCCGGCCGTGGGCACCGGAGACGGGCTCCCGCCGGCCGAGGCGGTGATCGAGGCGGAGGCCGCGTCCGTCGGGGCAGGGGGCGAGGGCGGGGGCGGCGGCGGGGTGGGGCTGGGGAGTTCGCCCGGCGGGGAGACGGAAGGGGAGTCGGAGAAGGAGGCCGTGGTGCCGGCGGAGGGGTCCGACGACCGCGCAGCGTCCTCGCCGCCGTCACCGGAACAACCGGCCACGCTCAGTACGGCGACCGCGAACACGGCCACCGCCGTCGTGCTCCTGGGCATCGCGCGCACTCCGCCTCCACCCGCCTTCGACTCGTCGGACCGGAGCCACTGTCGGTCCCGGCTGCCATGCTGTCAGTTCTTCCGTCGTACGAGGAGGCCGCATGTCCGAGCCGTCCGTTCTCGCCGCGCTGGTGGCCGGGTTGCGAGGGGGGTCCATCGAAGTCGTCGACCTCACCTCGCCGTTGTCGTCGTCGACCCCGGTGCTCCAGCTGCCGCCCGAGTTCGGCCAGACCCAGGTGTTCACCCTGGAGGAGATCAGCAGGTACGACGAGCGCGGACCGGCCTGGTACTGGAACAACTTCCGCACCGGCGAGCACACGGGTACCCATTTCGACGCCCCGAACCACTGGGTGACCGGCAAGGACCTCGCCGACGTGGCGTCCGTACCGGCGGGACGGCTGGTCGCGCCCGCCGCGGTGCTGGACTTCACCGCCGAGGCGGCCAAGGACCCGGACTTCCTCGTGGAGGTGGAGCACCTGCGGGCGTGGGAGGCCGGGCACGGGCCGTTGCCCGACGGCGGCTGGCTGCTGCTGCGGACCGGGTGGGACGCCCGCTCGCACGCGCAGGAGGCGTTCCTGAACGCGGACGAGAACGGCCCGCACACCCCCGGCCTTTCACCGGAGTGCGCCCGCTGGGTGGCCGAGGAGTCCCCGGTGATCGGCCTCGGCGTCGAGACGGTGGGCACGGATGCCGGACGCGGGCACGCCTTCGACCCGGCCTTCCCGTGCCACTCGTACCTGATGGGCAGTGACAAGTACGGGCTCACCCAGCTGCGGAACCTGGCGGCGCTGCCCCCGACCGGCGCCGTCGTCGTCGCCGGACCGCTGCCCATCGTGTCGGGCTCCGGCTCCCCGGCCCGGGTGCTCGCCCTGGTGGAGCGCTCATGAAGGTCGCGGAGGCCGTCGGACGGGCGCTGTACACGGCCGGGGTGGGCCAGGTCTTCGGCGTCGTCGGATCGGGCAACTTCCATCTGACCAACGCGATGATCGCGGCGGGATCGCGTTTCGTCGCCGCACGCCACGAGGGCGGCGCGGCGACCATGGCCGACGCGTACGCCCGCACGAGCGGCACCGTGGCCGCACTGAGCGTCCACCAGGGACCCGGCCTGACGAACGCCATGACGGGCATCGCCGAAGCGGCCAAGAGCCGTACGCCGCTGCTGGTGCTGGCGGCCGAGGTGACCGAACCGAGGTCCAACTTCCACATCGACCAGGAGGCGCTGGCCCGGGCGGTGGGCGCGGTCCCGCTGCGGATCACCTCGGGCGAGCACGCGGTGGAGCAGGCCTGCACGGCGGTCGAACGAGCCGTGCACGAGCGGCGGACCGTGCTGCTCAACGTCCCCCTGACCGTGCAGTCCCTGGATGTCCCCGAGGGCGCCCTGACCCGGGCGGCGCCACCTAGGGAACGGGAGGCGGTGGAGCCGTCGCCGGACGACGTGGCGGCATTGGTGCGTGTCCTCGAACAGGCACAGCGGCCGCTCTTCGTGGCCGGCCGCGGAGCACGCTCCCCGGGAGCACGGGCCGCCCTCGAAACGCTCGCCGACCGGTACGGAGCCCTGCTGGCGACGTCGGCCGTGGCGCGCGGCCTGTTCCACGGCAACCCGTGGTCGCTCGACGTGTCCGGGGGATTCGCGTCACCCCTGACGGCCGAGCTGATCGAGGCGGCGGACCTGATCGTGGGCTGGGGCTGCGCGCTGAACATGTGGACGATGCGGCACGGCCGGCTGATCGGCCCCGGCACGACCGTCGTCCAGGTCGACGACGACGCGTCCGCGCTCGGCGCACACCGGGACGTGCGGCTCGGGGTCACCGGCGACGTGGAACTCACCGCACGGCGTGCGTCGCAGACGGGCGGCGCCACGGCACGGCGGGGCTACCGGACCGCCGCCACGGCCGAAGCGATCACCGCACGCGTGCGGTGGCGGGACGTGCCCTACGAGGACACGAGCAGCCGTGAGCGGATCGACCCGCGCACCCTGAGCATCGCCCTCGACGACCTCCTGCCCGCGGAGCGTGTGATCGGCGTGGACTCCGGCAACTTCATGGGTCACCCGAGCATGTACCTGTCGGTGCCGGACGAGAACGGCCTGTGTTTCACCCAGGCGTTCCAGGCGATCGGCCTGGGACTCGCGACCGCGATCGGCGCGGCGCTCGCGCGGCCGGACCGGCTCCCGGTGGCGGCGCTCGGCGACGGCGGAGCGATGATGGGCGCCGCGGAGTTCGACACCGTCCGCCGGCTCGGGCTGCCGATGGTCGTGGTCGTGTACAACGACGACGCCTACGGGGCGGAGGTGCACCACTTCGGCCCGGACGGACATCCGCTCGCCACGGTCGAGTTCCCGCCGACGGACATCGCCGCGGTGGCCCGGGGCCATGGCTTCGAGGCGGTGACCGTGCGTGCGCCGACGGATCTGAAGGCCGTCGAGGACTGGGTCGCCGGCCCCCGGTCCGCGCCCTTGCTCATCGACGCGAAGGTGGCCCGGGACCAGGGGTCGTGGTGGCTCGAAGAGGCGTTCCGCGGCCACTGAACGGACACCGGCCCGGCGAAGGAAGCGCAACCCCACGGCGTCTCGTGCGTCTCCCTTGTCGGGGGTGCCATGGGGACGGAACAGCAAATCGCATACTTTCTGGGAGAGTTGGCGTCGGCCGGTCCGCACGCGGACCCGGCGCGACGCGCGGCGGCGGCGAAAGGCCTCGGCAGGATCGGCCGACCCGAGCACGCCGGAACGCTCGCCGAGGCCGCCGATGACCCCGTACCGGAGGTCCGCGCGGCGGCGGCCCGAGGACTCGGCCTGCTCGGTGTCCCGGAAGCGGCCGGCACCGTGCTGCCCGCTCTGATGCGTGACACGGATCCCTGGGTGCGGCGCAGGGCCTCGCTCGCCGCGATCCGGCTGGAGCTGACGGGCCGGGCGGTCACGACGGCCTTCGTCGACCTGCTCCACGACCCGGACCACCACCTGCGGATCAACGCCCTGGACGGCCTGTACGCGCTGGGCGTGCCGGGCGATGTCGCCCCGCTGGTACGGCTGCTCGGCGATCCGGAGGGCGCGGTGTGGGGACGCGCCCGGAGAGTGCTGTATCTCCTGCGCGACGACCCGGCCGTCCGCGCGGAGGTGCTCCGCACTGCCCGGGAGGGCGAGGCCGCCGCCCGGGCACAGGTCCTGGAGATGCTGCCGCGTACCTGCACCGAGCGGTTGCTCGACTCGCTGCTCACCGGAGTGCGCGACCCGTCCCCCGTGGTGCGGTACGCGGTGGTCCGGCGGCTGCTGAACCTGGAAAGGCCCTCGGTCGACGACACCCTGGTCGACGCCCTGCGGACGGAGCGGGACCCGGAGGTCGCAGGCCTCCTGCTGAGCGGACTCGGGTGGCGGGGCGAGCGGCGGTTGACCGACCTCGCGGTCCGGTGGCTCGGGGATCCACGGGCCGGACGGCGGGCCGCGGCCGCACTCGGACACCTCGACACCTGGACCTCCAGGGAGCATCTGCGCGCGGCCCTCACCGACGGGGCGCTGCCCGCGAGCACCAGGGGAGCCGCCGCGGTGGCAGTGGGCGGGGCCGGACGATGGGACGCGGTGTGGCTGCTCATCCCGCTTCTCGGCGACCCCGAGGCCGAGGTGCGTGCGGGGGCGGTGGACGGCCTGGGCACCCTCGTCCACGACGGCCTCCGCTTCTGGGAACGCCACGCCGTGGCGGACGCGCTCACCGCCCACCTCGCGTCCGGCAGGGACGTGCCCTCACGCACAGGCGACGCGCTCCACGGCCTCGACGAGGCCCTGCCCGCGCTGCGCCGCCTCGCGGACGAGGCCCCCTCCGAGGAGGTCCGGGCCGCCGCGCGGAAAGCGCTGGACGCGGCCGAACCCGACTGAGCGCACGCCGGGTTGGAGCCGGCCGCATCGCCGCCCCGGGCTCGTTTGCGATCATGGGATCCGTCATTGACGTACATCGGCCATCGACGTACAGCGACGCACATCGACGTACGAGGAGTTGATCCGTGATGCCGGCCGTTCCCGCAGACCCGAACGTGCTGCACCCGATGCCCGAGCAGCCCCGGGTGGTGCTGCTGCGCCCCTTGGTCACCTCGCCGTTGATCGAGGTGGGGGAGTACACCTACTACGACGATCCGGACGACCCGACGGCTTTCGAGACCCGCAACGTGCTGTACCACTACGGGCCGGAGAAGCTGGTCATCGGCAAGTACTGCGCGCTGGGCGAAGGCGTGCGGTTCATCATGAACGGCGCCAATCACCGGATGGACGGCCCCTCGACGTTCCCCTTCCCGATCATGGGAGGCGACTGGGCCGAGCACTTCGACCTGATCACCGGCCTGCCGGGCAGGGGGGACACCGTGGTCGGCAACGACGTCTGGTTCGGGTACCGGACCATGGTGATGCCCGGGGTCCGGATCGGGCACGGGGCGATCGTCGCCTCCGGGGCCGTCGTGGTCGACGACGTGCCCGACTACGGCGTCGTCGGCGGCAACCCGGCCAAACTCCTGCGGCGCAGGTACGCCGACGAGGACATCGCCCGGCTGCTGGCGGTCGCCTGGTGGGACTGGCCCGCCGAGCACATCAGCGAGCATGTCCGCACCATCATGTCCGGCAGCGTCGACGCCCTGGAGGCCGCGGCGCCGGGCTCGATCTAGGCCTTCGAGTAGGCGGGGCTCCGCGTGGCGCCCTCGCTCTCCAGGGCCGCGTCCATGGCGCGCAGGCGGCGCTGGTTCCTGGAGCCGCTGACGGTGAGCCAGCCGATGAAGAGCACGGTGAGCAGGGCGAGGCCGATGGTCGGGCGCAGCCCGCCGGTCATGGCCGTCAGGACGGTGACCGAGCAGAAGAGGACGACGAGGAAGACCAGGGCCGGCACGCGATGACGTGTGCGGTGCAGACGCTGGGCGACCAGCGCGCGCATGGCGTCGCGCTCCGCGGGGTCGGTGGGGACGTCACCCTTGCGCAGCTTCCGGTCCAGCACGACGAGGGTGTCCGTGCTGCCGGCGGCCCGCTTCTCCTTGCGCCGCGCGGCCAGTACGACGGCGATGCTGCCGATCGAGACGACGGTCATGCGGATCACGACGGAGAGTATGGAACGCCCCGGGAACAGAAGCACCATCAGGGCGCTGCCGACGAGGATCCCGAGGGCGAACTGCAGCCAGATGTGTTTGCCGAGAAGGGTGTTGACGCGTTCCATGGTCCGTCACTCCTTGGTTTCGGGTCGGCTCCCGGGTCAGACCCGGCTCCTCCGGCGGACGGTCGCGACACGCAGGGACAGCGCGATGGCGAGGAGGACCCAGGCCACGGCGGAGTAGGCCCAGTCGGTCGCTCCGTTCGCCACGCCGAAGACGCTCCATACGGCCCACAGGGCCAGGACGGTGCACAGCGCGGTCCACGCGATGTCCATGAGGCGCACCCGCAACTGCCCGCGTTGCCTGGTGCCGCGCTCCAGGGTGCCCAGCTCGGACGGCGGTGTCGCTCTGTCTCGCAGTGCCATGACTCGTCTTCCCTTCCATGTCCACCCGTGTGCGTACGGGGAGTCCGCGTACCCCGCGCCGGGGTCCGCAACCGGTCAATCCGGGCAGGACAAGCGGACGTTGACGGTCCGGGAACCCGGGCACGCCGACCCGCGCCCGGCCCGGACGCTCCGTGCGTCCCGCGCTTGCCGTATTTGTGAGCTTTATCCGTTTAATATGCGGTGATCCACTTCCTGCGGCCCTGTGACCTGGTCGCACGCAGCCGGTGGGTCCGTTGTGCGTGTCGTCAACCGCGAGAGGAGGCCTCCATGGCCCCGGCAGGCCGTCGCAGAGCGCTGACGCAGGACCCCTCGTCACGACACGACCCCGAACTGCGCGCCGCCGCACGGCATTTCGGGCGCCGCCGTTTCCTCACCGTCACCGCCGCGACCGCCGCCCTCGCCTTCGGCACCAACCTGCCGGCCAGGGGAGTGTCGGGCTCTCGCGAGCTGCAGGCGGCGCGTATCCCCTCGGATCCGTTCACGCTCGGCGTCGCCTCCGGAGACCCGCTGCCCAGCTCCGTGCTGCTGTGGACCCGGCTCGCGCCCGAACCGTACGAGCCGGGCGGCGGGCTGCCCGGGCAGTACGTGGCCGTCGAGTGGGAGGTGGCCGCCGACGAACTCTTCGCCGTGATCGTCCGCAGAGGCACCGCCGTCGCCTTTCCCGAGTACAACCACAGCCTGCACGTGGAAGTCGAAGGCCTCGAAGCGGGCCGGGTCTACTACTACCGGTTCAGGACCGGGACGTGGATCAGCGACACCGGCCGTACCCGCACGGCGCCCGCCACCGCGGCCGCCGTCGCGAAGCTCACCTATGCGGCCGTGGCCTGCCAGGCGTACCACGACGGGTACTTCACCGTGCACCGCCATCTCGCCCAGGACGACGTCGACGTGGTCTTCCACCTCGGCGACTACCTCTACGAGTACGCCGTCAACTCCGCGGGCGGCGCGCGCGACTACACGGACCGGGTGCTGCCGGACCTCTACAACCGGGAGACCAAGACCCTCGACGACTACCGGCTGCGCTACGCCCTCTACAAGAGCGACCCGGATCTGCGGGCGGTCCACGCGGCGCATCCCTTCGTCGTCACCTGGGACGACCACGAGACCGAGAACAACTACGCGGGCGCGATCAGTGAGAACAACGACCCGCCGCAGGAGTTCCTGCTGCGGCGCGCGGCGGCCTACCGGGCGCACTGGGAGAACCAGCCCCTGCGCAACGCCCAGATGCCCAACGGCCCGGACATGCAGCTCTACCGCCGGCTGCAGTGGGGCACCCTCGCCCAGTTCGACGTCCTCGACACCCGCCAGTACCGCTCCGACCAGGCGTACGGGGACACACTGCACGCTCCCGGCCCCGAGACGGACGACCCGGCGCGCTCCATCACGGGGGCGGCGCAGGAGAAGTGGCTGCTCGACGGCTGGCGCGCCTCGCGGAACCTGTGGAACGTCATGGCGCAACAGGTGTGCTTCTCGCAGCGCAAGTTCGAGCTCGGCGCCGAGGCGAGGACGTCCATGGACGCCTGGGACGGCTACCGGGCCTCCCGCCGGCGCGTCCTCGACGGCGCGGACGCGGCCGGGGTCGAGAACCTGGTCGTCATGACGGGGGACGTGCACGTCGGGTACGCCTTCGACATCAAGGAGGACTTCGACGACCCGGCGTCCAAGACGCTGGGCACGGAGATCGTCGCCACCTCGGTCGCCAGCGGCAAGGACGGCGCGGACAGGCCCGGCAACTGGGACACCTACCTCAAGGCCAACCCGCACCTGAAGTTCTACAACGGGCGCCGCGGTTATGTGCGGGTCGCCCTGGACCGCACGAAGGCCCGGGCCGACTACCGGACCGTCTCCGCCGTCACGACGCCCGGCGCACCGGTCACGACCGCCGCGTCCTTCGTGACCGAGGCGGGCGACCCGGGCCTCGAACCCGTGTGACGAGGACCGTCCGCCGCACCGGCGTTCTGCCCCGGACCGTCGCAGGACAGCGGTACCCGGTGAGGCGGGCCCTCGGCATCCGGTACTCCGCCGGGCGGGTCCTTCGTGTCGCCCGAAGCGTCGAACCCCAAGAAACCGGACATTTTCTGAGCCCATGTCGGCAAGGTCTAGATCCCCGAGAACGAGGAGTCACCCGATGGTCCCCAGACACGCCCGCGGAGCCGCCCGGACCGCCCTGACCGTGCTCGGCGCACTCGCGCTCACCGGGCTGCCCGCGGCCGTGGCCGCCGAGCCCCCCGCGCCGGGTCCCTCCTCAGCGCAGACGCTCGGCGCCGACCGGCCCTCGGCCGCCGTCCTGCGCGCGATGCAGCGCGACCTGCGGCTGACGGGTGCACAGGCCAAGGCGCGGCTGGTGAACGAGGCCGAGGCGGGCACCCGCGCCGGCCGGCTCCAGAACGCACTGGGCAAGCACTTCGCGGGCGCCTGGGTGCACGGCACGACCTCCGCGGGCCTGACCGTCGCGACCACCGACGCCGCCGGGGTCGCCGCCATCAAGGCCGACGGGGCGCAGGCGAAGGTCGTCAAGAACGCCCTGAAGGACCTGAACGCCGCCAAGTCGAAACTGGACGCCGCCGCGACGGGCAAGGCCCTCGACACGCCGGTCCGGTACGTCGACGTACGGACCAACCTGGTGACGGTGCAGGCGACGAGCCGCGCCGCCGCCGACAAGCTCATCGCGGCCGCCGGGATCGACCGGCGCCTCGTGGGCGTCAAGGTGTCGGCGGACCGGCCGCGCGCCCTGCACGACGTCCGGGGCGGCGACGCCTACTACATCGACGAGAAGGCCCGCTGCTCGGTGGGCTTCTCCGTGACCAAGGGCGAGCAGCAGGGGTTCGCCAGCGCCGGGCACTGCGGGAAGGCCGGCGCCAAGACCACCGGCTTCAACAAGGTCGCCCAGGGCACCTTCGAGGCCTCGGTCTTCCCCGGCCAGGACATGTCCTGGGTGAGCGTCAACAGCGAGTGGACCGCCACGCCCGCCGTCAAGGGCGAGGGCGAGACGAACGTGCAGGTCGCGGGCTCCGTACAGGCGTTGGTCGGTGCGGCGATCTGCCGCTCCGGCTCCACCACCGGCTGGCACTGCGGCACGATCGAGCAGCACGACACCACCGTGAGCTACGCCGAGGGCGACATCAGCGGAGTGACCCGTACGACCGTGTGCGCGGAACCCGGTGACTCCGGCGGCTCCTATGTGTCCGGCACCCAGGCCCAGGGCGTCACCTCCGGCGGCAGCGGCGACTGCAAGGCGGGCGGCGTCACCTTCTACCAGCCCGTCAACCCGCTGCTCACCACCTACGGTCTGACGCTCAAGACCGCCCCGGCCCAGAGCGGCACGCCCGCCCCGGAGGACGGCCAGACGGTCGGCTGGACCACGGGCCGGGTGTACGAGGTCGGGACCCGGGTGACCTACGACGGTGTCGCGTACCAGTGTCTGCAGACGCACCAGGCGCAGGGAGTGTGGCAGCCCCGCCTCACGCCAGCCCTGTGGCAGCGCCTCTGACGGTCACTCGGCCGCAGGGTCGCGGCGGCGCGAGGTGCCTGTCTGCGGACACGGCCCTCGCGCCGCTCCGTGCTGTCGGCCCACCCGCCGTACTCCTGGGTGCCGTTGCGTCCCGCCGTGTCTCACATCCCGGCCAGCAGCGCGTACGCCGTCGCCACGAAGGTGTCGCGGGCTCTGAAGCGGCGGGTGCACACGGCGGCCACTGCCGTTCCGGTGTCGGGCCTGAAGCCCAGGAAGGCCTGCTGGCCGAGCGTGGCCCCGCAGTGGAAGTACATCGGGCCGTGACCGGTGGGGTGCTGGAACCAGGCCATCGTGTGCACATGCCGGTGCCCCCACCCGCGCCGCAGCACCGGACGGCGTACGGCCCGCAACGCGTCGGCCAGCGACCTGTCGGAGGCGGAGGACGCGACGGACGCGACGGAGGCGGCGGGGGAGGCGGAGGGATCCGGGTCCGTCGGACGCCGATCCGGCGGGTTCAGATGGGCTTCGAGGAACGTCAGCAGGTCGGGCGGGGTGGCCCGGACGGCGCCGGCCGACTGGAATCCGCCGACCGTCAACGGGGGCACGGGAGTGGTGCCGTCCTTGCGGTGTCCCGTGGCGTCGGTGTCAGGCCCGCCGGGCCGGAGCGCGGTGCCGGTCAGCCCGAGTGGCCGCAGCACCTGCGTGCCGAGCAGGTCGTCCCAGGGCGTCGCGGTGGCCGCGGCCAGGGCGTGACCGAGCACGGCGACACCGAAGTTGGAGTAGTGCCAGCGGGTGCCGGGCCGCCGATGCTGCCGGTGGCGCAGAAAGGCGTCGACCACCCGCTCGTCCGGATAGGCGGCGTACGGGTCGGTGCGCCAGGTGGGCAGGGCCCGGAGGTAGAAGTCGGCGGGCAGGGCGGGCAGTCCGGAGGTGTGGGTGATCAGGTGCGCGAGGGTGACGGGGTCCCGGCCGACGCGCCGGGCCGGGTCCAGGCAGGTGGCGGCCGGCTCACCGGCGGACAGGGTGCCCGACTGTGTAAGCCGGGCGAGGAGCAGCCCGGTGAACGTCTTGCTGGCCGAGCCGGTCTCGTAGCGCAGCTGATCGCGGGGGACGGCCGGGGGTGGTCCGGTGCCTCCGCAGCGCACCGTGCGGTGACCGTCCTGGGAGAGGGCGAAGACGACATCGGGCGCGTCGACGGCGTCGACGGCGTCGTCGAGCAGGTCCCGTACCGCCTCGCCGTCCGGCTGCCGCTCCTCGGCGGCGCGCCGGGCGGCGAGGTGAGTGGTGCGGTGCGGCGGGAGGTCACCGGTGAGGCCGGGTGGAACGCCCGGCCAGGGCTCGGGTCGTGGAGTCATGCCGGTGCGTGCGCCAACTGCGTCAGGGCGCGGGACGTGGCCAGTACGGAGGCGAACGCGGCGACGAGTGTCGGGTGGTAGACGAGGTCGAACAGCTCCTCGGGGTCGCCCTGGGGCATCGTGCGCACGGCGGGCATCGCCCCGTCGGGCTGCTGGGCGGCGGCGAAGCCTTCCCAGGCCCGCTCGTCCAGCGTGGGGTGCGGCAGACAGGCGTCGACGACGAGCAGTTCGCCCAGCAGGTCCCAGCGCTCCAGGTCGAGCCAGTCGTCCAGCCAGGCCGGCAGCCAGGTGGCGAGGTAGTCGACGAGCGGAGCCGGGATGCCGTCGGGGTTCTCGCCCCAGTCGGTGAGGTGGAAGACGGTGTGCGTGATGTCGTAGGCGATGTGCCCTTCGACGGTCCAGGGCTCGGGGGTACGCCCGAGCCAGGTCCTGCCGATGACCTCGGACTCCGGCGGCCGGGCCGGCAGCCCGAAACGGCGTTGGAACGCGGACAGCCCGAGCCGGCGCGTCGGCGGCAGCTCGAAGGCGTGGAAGCTCTCCAGCCCTTGGTTGAGCCGGAAGGCCTGTTCGGCCTCGGGGTGGCTGTAGCCCAGCTCCTTGAACGGGAGATAGACCTCGAAGGGGATGGGGGACAGGGGTTCGATGCGCTGGCCGCGGAGCAGCATCCGGCCGCCGTCCAGCGTGTCGCGCCAGGCGTGGTCGATCAACTGCCGTGCCAGCTGGGCCTGTCGGGAACCGGCCACGCCTTCGCGGAACAACACCTTGCAGATGAGGGCCAGTTCGCCGACCGGCTTGAAGCGTTCCAGGAAGCCCACCTCGGGGTCGACGTCCTGCTCCAGACGGAAACCGTCCCGGTGGGCGTGCAGCCACTCCAGGGCGCCGGTCCCGACGGTGTGGATGAGGCGGGTGCTGGTCATCTCGACACTCCTTGCCCACCGGGTCCCGGACGCGCCGCGCGGGTCGCGCGGGCGGCGTGCTCGAAGACGCGTACCTTCGCCGTCGGTACGCTGCCGTCGTCGTCGGCGGCACCGGCGTTGCCGTTGGCGCCCCTGTCCGTGTGCGCGTCCTCGGCTGTGGCCGCGTCCGCCTCGTGCGCACGCAGGCGGTCGAGGGTGAGCGCGGCTGCGAAGGCCGTCATCAGGGTCGAGTGGTAGCAGCCGACGAAGTCGTGCGCGGGCGGGTGGCCGTCCCGTCCGGAACCGACCTCCGGGACGGCGCCGGACGCGTCCTGGGCCAGGGCGAGGCGCTCCCAGGCCTCCCGCAGCATGGTGAGGTCCGGTGGGCCCGGCAGGCTGCCGGCCACGGCCAGCAGTTCGCAGCTCAGGTCCCACTGCTCGTCCTCCAGACAGGTGTCCAGCCAGGGCGGGAGCCACTGATGGAGGTAGTCGGCGACCCGCGAGGGAACGCCCAGCGGGGTCAGGCCCCAGTCGGTGAGGTGGAAGACCACATGGGTGAGGGTGTACCCGGCGGCCCGTTCGAACGTCCAGGGCTCCGGCAGACCGCCCAGCCAGGTGCGCCCCAGCGCCCGATCCATGTCGGCATGGAGGGGGAGGCCGCTGCGGCGCTCGGAGTTGAGGACGCTGAGGCGCCGGTTGGGCTCCTGCTCGGTCACCTGCCAGCCGCGGGTGCGGGCCACCGTCGCGGTGGCCCTCTCGTAGTCGGTGTGGCGCAGTCCGGCCGACGCGAAGGCCGCGTAGATCTCCAGCGGGTACGTGGCGAACGGTTCGAGGCGCTGCAGTTCGTGGAAGAGGGCGCCCTCGCCGGTCTGCCGCCACGCGAAGGCCAGCAGGTCGCAGGCGGCCTCGTGCAGCGGGTCCGTGGTCTCGGTGTGCCTGCGGATGCTGACGCAGATCTGGGCCAGTTCGCCGAGGGGCTTCCAGGTGAAGTTCACATTGGCGTGCTCGGCGAGCGCGTCGTCGCCGAGGGCGAACTCGCCGCGGTGGGCGGACACCCAGGCCAGCGCGGCCTCACCGAGCTGTCGGACATCGAGCTGCCGGACATCGCGGTCCCGAGCATCGCGGTCCCGGACATCGCGCCCAGTGACCTCGTGCCCAGTGACCTCGCGCCCCGTCACACCGGTGCTCCGGTTCGCATCAGTCGCGCGGCCTCGACCTGCAGCGTCACGCGTGGGTCGGCGCAGCCCATCTGTGCCACGAAGGCGAGGCCGGCCTCCAGTCCGAGCGTGTCCGGTACTCCGTCGAGGAGGACGAGCCAGCGGCCCGCCCCCGCCGCCTGGAGCCAGTCGCGGCGACGGACCGCCCGGACGAATCCCCGGGCGACGTCGACGGGGCGGCCCCGGGCCACACGGGTCACCGCGCAGTCACCGCCGGGCACCGCGAGCGGCGCCAGTACGGCGAGTTGATGGGTCAACGACTGCCAGGAGGCGCCGTCGAGCCAGGTCGCCAGTGGTTCCGCGTCATGTTCCGGAGACCCGTTGTGTTCCGGCACACCGTCGTGGGGCGCGTCGAGCGTCCCGCCCAGTCGCAGAAGTGTTCGTTTCATGGCCCAGTGGCTCCACACCGAGGTGGGAGAGGCGCCTGGAGGCGGCGGGTAGGCGCGCACGGCCCCGCTGAACACGGCGAGGTCGTCGGGCCCGGCGGGTGTACGGCGCAGGACGCTCGGCAGGACGGCGTCGGCCCCCACCACCCGGACGGCGGCCGGTCCGTCGGCTGCCGAGACGGCGGCGGCCAGCGCGAACGGGCCCCCGCTCCGAAGAGCGGAGACCAGTTCCGACGTCAGGCCCTGCACTGCGTCCGCCAAGCGGGTCGAAGTGCCTGACTGTTCCATGTGGCTGTCCCGTCAACCCTTCTTCGGGCGGGGAGTCGGAGGCGACAGCAGGAGTGATGTCGATCCGGACGTCAGGGCGAGCGCCGCGCACTCGCGGCTGTCACGGTACGAGCCGTCGGCCTCGACGGGGTCAAGAGCCGCCTCGACGTCCACGCCCTGGACCTCGGTGAGCTCGTCGGTCAGAAACTCGGTGGAAGACATACCACCATCCCCTTTGCGAGAGACGTGTTGTTCTCTGTTCTCGACGTACGGGTGACCGTTATGCCAGGACTTATTCATAGAAGTTGCATTTGTCTTGTTAGGTAGGTTTTCAACTTCTCCCGCCTCGCGTGCGATCTGCCGCATCCCGGCAGCAAGCGGCGCCGCACGGGGCCCAGTTCGGTGGAGGAAAGTCGCCGGTCGGCAGCCGGTCCGGCCGGTGAAGGAGCGATGGCGGTAATCCGGAGGCGGCGGGGTAGAGGGAGGTCGACCAGTCCCCGTTGAGAAGGAGCCGAGGATGACCGACGACGCCTACCTGTTCCTGCTTGACGACGCGGCCGTGCGGCTCGGCGTGCCCCCGGCCGCCGTCGGTGACCTCGCCTGCATGGAGACTCCCGCGGTACGAGCATGGCTGGACGCCCAGGGCACGACGGCGACCGCGCCGGAACTGCGTCTGCTGCCTCCGGAGGAGACGGGCTCCGTCCCCGAGGGCGCGGAGCGGCTGCCGGTGCCGCTGAGCGACGAGGAACTGAGCCGTGTGCGGGGGCGGACCGGCCCGGAGGCGATCGCGCGGGTCGAGGAGCGGCTGCTGTCCTACCGCGACATCACGGACGGCCGGGACGAGCTGATCGGGCGGGCGCTGGCCGCGGGGGTGCCGCCGCACCGCATCGTGGAGCTGACCGGCGAGGACCCGGCGACGGTCACGGCCGCGGCAGGCGGCTGACGAAGGGGCCGCCCGCCGGACCTCGCCGCCCGGCTCCGGCGTGCGGGAATGTGTGGCGGGCCGCAGCCTGGATAAGTGAGCCGCGTGGTCCGGAGTGCCGTCGGAAGGTCATGAACAGCATGGGCAGCCCGAGAAACAGCCCGAAGAACAGCCTGAGCGGCAACCCGACGTACGGCTCGGCCGTGGACGGCGCGGCCTCCCGCCCCGGGAGCCCGGGCGCCGCCACGCGAGGCGAACGGATCCCCTCGTCACCCGATCGCCATCACTCCGAGGTGACCTTGCGGGTGAACGGCAGACCGCGCACGCTCGTCGTCGACCACCGCTCCGTCCTGCTGGACGTGCTGCGCGAGCAGCTGGGTCTCACCGGCGCCAAGAAGGGCTGCGACCACGGCCAGTGCGGTGCCTGCACGGTCCTGGTGGACGGCCGCCGCGTCAACAGCTGCCTGCTGCCCGCGGTGGCCCAGGACGGCTACGACATCACGACGGTGGAGGGCCTCGCCGGCGATGACGGCGAAGAGCGGGCAGTGGACGGCGAGGAGCGGGCGGCCGACGGGGAGGTGCGGACCGTGGACGGCCAAGAACGGGCAGCGGACGGCGGGCTGCACCCGCTGCAGCGGGCCTTCATCGACCGCGACGCCTTCCAGTGCGGCTACTGCACACCGGGCCAGCTCTGCAGCGCCGTCGGCGCGATCGCCGAGGCCGAGGCCGGTCACCCCTCGCATGTGACGGACCCCGCGACCCCGTCCGGGCAGCCCATGCCGCTCGGTCCGGACGAGATCCGCGAACGCCTCAGCGGGAACCTCTGCCGCTGCGGCGCCTATGCCCACATCGTGCGGGCCGTCGAGGACGTGATCCGGTGAAACCCTTCGCATACGCGCGCGCCGGCAGTGTCGAGGAGGCGGCCGAGCTGTACGCGGCCCACCCCGGTGCCCGCTATCTCGGCGGCGGCACCAACCTGGTGGATCTGATGAAACTCGGCGTGGAGGAAGCGTCCACGCTGGTCGACGTCAGCAGGCTGCCGCTCGACACGGTGGACGAACTGCCCGACGGCTCGGTACGGATCGGCGCCACGGTCCGCAACAGCGACCTCGCGGCCCACCCCGTGGTCCGCGACCGCTATCCGGCGCTCTCCCAGGCACTCCTGGCCGGGGCGTCCGGACAACTGCGCAACGCGGCCACCACCGGCGGCAATCTGCTCCAGCGCACCCGTTGCCCGTACTTCCAGGACACCGGCAAACCCTGCAACAAGCGTGCCCCCGGCTCCGGTTGCGGCGCCCTGGACGGCGTACACCGTGATCACGCGGTGCTCGGGCACTCTGCGCAGTGCATCGCCACGCATCCCTCCGACATGGCCGTGGCACTGGCCGCCCTGGACGCGGGTGTCGAACTGCACGGGGCCGACGGTGCGCGGACCGTTCCCGTCGCCGAGTTCCACCGGCTGCCCGGGGACCACCCCGAACAGGACACGGTGCTCCGCCCCGGTGAGCTGATCACCGGTGTGGTCCTGCCGGGCGCCCCGGCCGGGCTGCCCTCGCTGTACCGCAAGGCCCGCGACCGGGCCTCGTACGCCTTCGCCCTCGCCTCCGTCGCCGCCGTGCTCGGGGTGGAGGGCGGTGTCGTCCGGCATGTCGGTCTCGCCTTCGGGGGAGTGGCGCACCGGCCCTGGCGGGCGCGGCTCGCGGAAGAGGCACTGCTGGGCGCCGCGCCGACGACGGCCGCGTTCGAGCGGGCCGCCGACCTCGAACTCGCCGCCGCCCAGCCGCTGCGCGACAACGGCTACAAGGTCCGGCTGGCCCGCAATCTCGCGGTCGACGCCCTGCGACGGCTCGCGCCGCCCACCAGCACCTGACCGCAAACCAGCAGAAGGAGCAGTCATGGCCGACACCGGCACCGCGCTGGGCGCGCCCGCCGAGCGCCGGGAGGGCCGGGACAAGGTCACCGGCAGGGCTCGCTACGCCGCCGAACAGACCGACCCCGGCAGGGCCCACGCCTGGCCCGTGGTCGCCGGGATCGCCCGCGGAACGATCCGTACCGTCGACACGGGGGCCGCCCTGGCACTGCCGGGGGTCCTCGCCGTCCTCACCCACGAGAACGCGCCCCGGCTCGCCCCCGCCGACGACCCCACGCTCTCCGTCCTCCAGGACGGGCGCGTGCCGCACCACGGCTGGTTCGTCGGCCTGGTCGTCGGCGAGACCCTGGAGGCGGCCCGCGCCGGCGCCGCCGCGGTCCGTGTCGAGTACGACGTCGAGGAACACGACGTCACCCTGACCGTCGACCACCCCGAGGCCTACGCGCCCGAGGAGGCCAACGGCGGTTTCCCCGCGCGCCGCGAACAGGGCGACCCCGAGAGCGCGTTCGCGGCCGCCGAGGTCCGCGTCGACTCCCACTACCGCGTACCGCCGCTGCACAACCACCCCATGGAGCCGCACGCGGCCACCGCCCGCTGGGAGGGTGACCGGCTCGTCGTGCACGACTCCAGCCAGGGCGCCACGACCGTACGCGCCACCCTCGCGTCGCTGTTCGAGCTGTCTGAGGACGACGTCACCGTCATCTCCGAACACGTCGGCGGCGGGTTCGGATCCAAGGGCACCCCGCGCCCCCATGTGGTGCTCGCCGTGATGGCGGCACGGGAGACCGGACGTCCCGTCACCGTCGCCCTGCCCCGGCGCTTCCTGCCCGCGGTCGTCGGCCACCGGGCGCCCACCCTGCACCGGCTCCGCCTGGGCGCCACCGCGGACGGCACCCTCACCTCGTCCCTCCACGAGGTCACCACGTACACCTCCCGCATCAAGGAGTTCGTGGAGCAGGCCGCCGTACCCAGCCGGATCATGTACGCGGCGCCCCACCGGCTCAGTTCCCACCGGGTGGTGCCGCTGGACGTGCCCAGCCCGTCCTGGATGCGCGCACCCGGCGAGGCGCCGGGCATGTACGTCCTGGAGTCGGCCATGGACGAACTCGCCGTCGCGGCGGGCCTGGACCCCGTGGAACTGCGGATCACCAACGAGCCGGACACCGAACCCGACAGCGGCAAGCCGTTCAGCAGCCGCCACCTCGTCGACTGTCTGCGGGAGGGCGCGCGGCGCTTCGACTGGGCAGGACGCGATCCCCGCCCCCGGTCCCGTGCCGAGGGCCCGCTCCTCGTCGGCACGGGGGTGGCCTCCGCCACCTATCCGGTGATGGCCAGTCCCGCGCAGGCGGAGGCACACGCACGGCCCGACGGCAGCTTCGTCGTCCGCATCAACGCCACCGACATCGGCACCGGCGCCCGTACCGTCCTCGCCCAGGTCGCCGCCGACGCACTCGGCGTCCCCCTGGACCGCGTACGCGCCGAAGTCGGCAACAGCGACCTGCCCTCCGCACCCCTCGCCGGCGGCTCATCCGGTACGGCGTCCTGGGGCTGGGCCGTCCACGAGGCATGTACGCGGCTGGCCTCGACCCTGGCCGGACACACCGGGCCGCTGCCGGAGTCGGGGTTCACGGCGCACGCCGACACGGCGGGCACCGCCGACGCCGACAGCCCCTACGCCCGGCACGCCTTCGGTGCCCACTTCGCCGAGGTCACGGTCGACACGGTGACCGGGGAGGTCCGGGTACGCCGTCTCCTGGGCGTCTACGCCGCCGGGCACATCCTCAACGCCCGCACCGCCCGCTCCCAGTTCATCGGCGCCATGACCATGGGCCTGGGCATGGCCCTGACCGAGGGCAGCACGATGGACGCCGCGTCCGGCGACTTCGTGGAGTCCGACCTCGCCGCGTACCACGTCCCGGCCCACGCCGACGTGCCGGACATCGAGGCGCACTGGATCGACGAGGACGACCCCCATCTCAACCCGATGGGCAGCAAGGGCATCGGTGAGATCGGCATCGTCGGCACGGCCGCCGCCATCGGCAACGCCGTCCACCACGCCACGGGCACCCGCTTCCGCGAACTGCCCCTGACCCCGGACCGGGTGCTGGCCGGCCTGGAAGGCGGCGGGCGGTAGGCGGTCCGGGGTCAGGGGCAGGCGCCGGGGCCGGGTCTGGGGTTGGGTTCTATCCCTACCCCAGCGGGGTGAGGCGCGGCCCTGCGGCGGTCCGCATACTCGGTGACATGAACAAGCACGGGCACCTCGCCGAGTTCCTCCAGGCACGCCGGAGCCGACTGCGCCCCGAGGACGTGGGGCTGCGGACCTACGGCGAGCGGCGCCGCGTGCCGGGACTGCGCCGGGAGGAACTCGCGATGCTCGCGGGCATCAGCGCCCCCTACTACACGCGCCTGGAACAGGGCCAGTCACGCAACGCCTCCCGCGAGGTGCTCGACGCCGTGGCGAGCGCGCTGCGACTGGACGACTCCGAGCGGGCCCATCTGCACACCCTGGCCAGTACATCCAGTCGGCGCGGGCCCGGCGCACGGCCCCGTCCCGAACGTGTCCCGCCCGCGACGAGCGCCCTGCTGGCGGCCCTCGACGGCACCCCCGCCCTGGTCATCGGCCGCCGCAGTGACGTCCTGGCCTGGAACCGCCCGGGACACGGGCTCTTCGCGGGGCATCTCGACCCGGACGGCCCGGACGACCCCGGCGGCGCGGGCGGTCCGGGGCGACGGCCGAACATGGCCAGGCTGGTGTTCCTGGACGCCCACACCCGCGACCTGTACGTCGACTGGACCGCCAAGGCCAGGGCCGTCGTGGGCAATCTGCGGCTGACGGCCGGCCGGTACCCGGACGATCCCCTGCTGGCCGCACTGATCGGTGAACTGACCATGCGCAGCCGGGAGTTCGCCACTATGTGGGCCGACCACCGGGTGCTCGCCTGCGATGTCGCCGACTACGAGATGCGCCATCCGCTGGTCGGGACGGTGACCGTCACCCAGCAGACACTGCAGAGCCCGCAGGGCGACGGGCCGTCCCTGGTGGTGGCCACCGCCGAGCCCGGTTCGCCGTCCGCGGCGGCCCTGGCCCTGCTCGCCCATGCCACCGCACCGCGAAAGGCGGACCGGCCGCACCACGGCGCCGGGACCCGCACCACCTGACCCACCCTTCCCCGCTCACCGGGGCGCCCTTCGGACCGCGGCGCCGCACCTGGCTGCCGCATGCCCGAAACCACAGTACAAACCCGAAAAGAAGCCAGAAAAGGAACCATGTCGAACCGACGTATCAAGACACTCATGGCGGCCGTCGCGGTGGCCGCGGCCACCCTCGCCTCGGCCCTCCCGGCCGACGCCACGCCCACCCGACCCACCCGCGAACCCCTGACCGACGTACGGGTCGCCACCCACTTCGACCTGTCCTCGGGCCAACTGCCGGAGAACATAGCCCTGTTGCCCGACGGCACCGCGGCCGTCACCTTCGCCGCGAGCCGTCAGGTGGCCGAGGTGAGCCCGCGGGGCGCGACCCGCGTCCTGGCGACGCTGCCCGCACCCGCCGACGGCGGCGTGCACACCCCCGCCCTCGGCTTCCCGCTGGCCACCGGCATCGCCCGCACCCCGGACGGCACCCTGTACGTGCTGTACGCGACCGGCACCGCCGACCTGACAGGGCTGTGGCGGCTGCGCCCCGGACAGTCCCCGCAGCGCATCGCCGCACTGCCCGCGGACGGTCTGCCCAACGGGCTCGCCCTGGACGAACGCGGCAAGCACCTCTACATCACCGACTCGGTACTCGGCACGGTGTGGACCGTCCCCGTCACCGGCGGCACCCCCACCGCCTGGTCCACCGCACCCGAACTCGCCTCCACCGGCTTCCTCGGAGCCAACGGAGTAAAGGTGCGCGACGGCGCGCTCTGGGTGACCAACCTCGACCGGGGCACCCTCCTGCGCATCCCGATCCGCCCGGGAAACCGCGCGGGCACCCCGCAGGTCAAGGCCTCGGACCTGGCCGGAATCGACGACTTCGCCTTCACCGGACACGGCGACGACGTCCTGGCCACGCTCAACACCACCAACAGGGTCGTACTCCTCAGGCCCGACGGCTCCCGGACCACCGTCCTGGACACCGCCGACGGACTCCAGAACCCCAGCTCCGTAGCGCTGCGCGGCAAGGAGGTGTACGTGCTCAGCGCCGCCTACGCCACGGCCACCGACCCCAACCTGCTGCGCGCACGCCTGCGCGGCCACCGGTAGATCCCGGCCGTGCGGGACGGCGGAGCCGCGACCCGGTGTCTCAGGTCGCCGCTCCGCCGTCCCGCAGGACGTCGAGGGCCGTGAGCGCCACGTGCAGTCCGGTACGCCGCTCACCGGATCCGAGGTCGCAGTCGAGCAGCCGCTCGATGGTGCGCAGCCGCTGGTGGACGGTCTCCCGGGACAGCCCGCCGAGCCGGGCGGCACCGGTCTTGCTGCCCGCGGCGTCCAGATAGTGCCGCAGGGTCGTCAGGAGGTCGGTGCCGTGCCGGGCGTCGTGGTCGATGAGACGGCCGAGCTGCCGTTCGGCGTACTCCTGGACGCGGGTGTCCTCGCGCAGCGCGTACAGGAGGCGGCGCAGTCCGATGTCGGACAGCTCGTGGTACGACCTGCCCGCGGGGAGGCGCCGGCCCGGGCGGGTGGCCTCCGCGACGCGGGACGCCTCGCGGAAGGAACGGGCGGTGTGGGCCAGGTCCGTGACCTCGGAGCCGATGCTCACGACGGCACACGGGTCCACCTCCAGCGCGGTGCGGCCCAGGTGCTCGACGGTGGACCGCCAGGGCTGTGCCGGGCGCAGGGCCAGCAGGACGCCGAGACGGGCGGGCGCCAGCGTGCCGACCAGCGCGGCGGTGCCCGTCGTTCTGAGCTGCTCGGACAGACGGGGTTCCAGACCGGTGTCGTCGACCGGCGCCCGGGTGTCCATCAGGACCGCGAGGAAGACGGTGCCCTCGGTGGGCAGGCCCAGCGCGGTGAGGCGCGCGCGGGCGTCCGCGGGGGAGCGGTGGCGCTGCTCGACGAGGTCGCGCAGGGCACTTCGGTGCGCTGTGCGCTCCCAGGGCGTGGCGTGGATGAGGCGGGCGATCGTCAGGGCCATCGCCGTCCGCTCCAGGACGGTCACGTCCTGCGGCCCGAACACCGCGGCAGTGACAGCCGCGGCACCCGAGCCGCCCGAGGCATCAGGGGCGCCCGGGGCACCCGAGGTCACAGGGGCCGTGGGAGCCGTGGGAGCTGTAGGAGCCGTGAGGGTCGGTGTTCCGGACGGGGACGGCGGCAGCATCGCCACGCGCCCCCAGCGCTCGCCCTGGTACTCCACGGGCGCCACGAGCCAGCCCTCCGGACCGCCCACCTCCGGACGGTCGACGGGCGGCGTCACCCGGGAGCGCCGCTCCCAGCCGGTCAGTGCCTCGTCCACCGTGCCGCCGGACGGCTCGCAGAGCAGTGCCTGGTGCACAAGGTTCTCCAGGACGACCGTCCGGCCGCTCATCTCCGCCGCCGCGCGTACGACGTCCTCGGGTCCCGCGCCGCGCAGCGTCAGGGCGGTGAACGCCTCGTGGATGCGCTGGGTCCGGCGCACGGCGTCCGCCTGGCTGCCGAGGATGAGGGTGTGGACGACCTGGGTGACCTCCAGGAAGTTGACGTCCTTGGCCAGGGTGACGAGCGGCAGGCCACGGACGCGGCACGCCTGGATGAGCGGCGCGGGCGGGCGGTGGTAGCGCCGTACGAGTTCGATGACCAGGGCCGCGGCCCCGATGTCGGCGAGTTCGTCGACGTACCGGCGCACGCCCGCCGGGTCCTCGGGCAGCGGCATGCCGGTGGTCAGGACGAGTTCGCCGCCCTTGAGGAAGGAGGCGGGGTCGGTGAGTTCGGTGATGTGGACCCAGCGGACCGGCCGACCGAGGCGGGCCGCCCCGGCGATCACCTCCGGCTGCCCCGCCGCCAGCACCGGCAGGGCCAGGACGTCGGCGACGGTGAGCGCGCGGCCCGCGGGAGCCGCGTCCGGGCCTTCGGCCATGGACGTCCGAGGCGTTTCGGCGTACTCGCTCATGATGCGTGCCTGCCCGCCCGGACACTGTGACAAGCGCGGCCGACCTGCGTGAGAGCGGGGCGAGAGCCATCGCGCAGGTCAGGGAGGGGCGCCGGGCCTCGGTCGGTTGACACACCGTCCGAACCCCGGCGCCGCGTCGGACAGATCACGCGTTGTCGCCCGCCGTCCCGGTCGAGATGCTCGACGTGCCGGAACACCGGAGTGGACGACGTGGACGACAACGCACGGCCGGGAGACGAACATGACCTCACTGTCGCCGCACCTTCGCCAGGCCACTCCCGTGGTGGCGGTCCGGGGCGAGGGCGTCCACCTCTTCGGTGAGGACGGCCGCCGCTATCTGGACTTCACCGCGGGCATCGGGGTCACCAGCACCGGGCACTGCCACCCCAGGGTCGTCGAGGCCGCCCAGGACCAGGTGGGCAGGCTCGTCCACGGCCAGTACACGACGGTCATGCACCAGCCCCTGCGCCGGCTCGTCGGCAAACTCGGCGAGGTGCTGCCCGCCGGACTCGACAGCCTCTTCTTCGCCAACTCCGGGAGCGAGGCGGTGGAGGCCGCGCTGCGGCTGGCCCGGCAGGCCACCGGCCGCCCGAACGTGCTGGTCTGCCACGGCGGATTCCACGGCCGGACCGTGGCCGCCGCCGCCATGACGACCTCCGGCACCCGCTTCCGCTCCGGCTTCTCCCCGCTGATGAGCGGCGTGGTCGTCACCCCGTTCCCGACGGCCTACCGGTACGGCTGGGACGAGGAGACCGCCACCCGCTTCGCCCTCAAAGAGCTCGACTACACACTCCAGACGATCTCCTCGCCCGCCGACACGGCCGCCGTGATCGTCGAACCGGTGCTCGGCGAAGGCGGATACGTGCCCGCGACCCGCGCCTTCATGGAAGGGCTGCGCGAACGCGCCGACCGGCACGGCTTCCTGCTGATCCTGGACGAGGTGCAGACGGGAGTGGGCCGCACCGGCCGGTTCTGGGGACACGACCACTTCGGTGTCACCCCCGACATCCTGATCACCGCCAAGGGACTGGCCAGCGGATTCCCGCTGTCCGGTATCGCCGCCCCCGAGGAACTGATGGCCAGGGCATGGCCCGGCTCGCAGGGCGGCACCTACGGCGCCAACGCGGTGGCCTGCGCCGCGGCCTGCGCCACCCTCGACGTCGTACGCGACGAGAAGCTGGTCGAGAACGCGGAGGCGATGGGGGCACGGCTGCGCCAGGGCCTGGAGGCGGTGGCCGACCGGACGCCGGCCATCGGGGACGTACGCGGCCTCGGGCTGATGCTGGGCAGCGAGTTCGTCGACGCGGACGGCGGCCCCGACCCCGAGACCGCCGCCCGCGTCCAGCGGGCCGCCGTCGACGAGGGCCTGCTCCTGCTGCTGTGCGGCGCCTGGAACCAGGTCGTCCGCATGATCCCGGCGCTGGTGATCGACGAGACGGCGGTGGACGCGGGTCTGCGGGCGTGGGCGTCGGCGGTGGAGGCCGGTACGGCACCGGCACCGGCACCGGCCTCGGACCGATGACGGACCCGACCCCCGCTGCCGCCGACCCCCGACCGCCGACCGCCGACCGATCCGGTATCGATCCAGTGGTGACACCCGACTCAGGAGCGACGCGATGACCGACACACCGACCCGGTTGTTCATCGGGGGTGCCTGGGTGGATGCCGCGGACGGCGCCACCATGCCCGTCGACGACCCCGCGACCGGGGAGATCCTCTGCCATGTCGCCGACGGAGGACTCAAGGAGGCCAGGCTCGCGGAGGAGGCCGCCATACAGGCCCAGGAGGCGTGGGCCCGTACCGCACCCCGGGCCCGCAGCGAGATCCTGCGCCGCGCACACGAGCTGGTCCTCGAACGGACCGACGAGCTCGCGCAGGTGATGACGTCCGAGATGGGCAAGCCGCTCGCCGAGGCCAGGGGAGAGGTGGTGTACGCCGCCGAGTTCTTCCGCTGGTTCTCCGAGGAGGCCGTACGCGTCGACGGCGGCTACGGCACGCTGCCCGACGGCCGGCACCGCATGCTGCTCTCGCGCCGCCCGGTCGGCCCCTGTCTGCTGATCACCCCGTGGAACTTCCCGCTGGCCATGGGCGCACGCAAGATCGGCCCGGCGATCGCGGCCGGCTGCACGATGGTGCTCAAACCGGCTCCGCAGACACCGCTGTCCAGCCTCGCGCTGGCCGCGATCCTCAAGGAGGCCGGGCTGCCGGACGGCGTCCTGAACGTCGTCACCACCTCGCGCGCCAGCGAGGTCTGCGAGCCGCTGCTGCGCGGCGGGCGCATCCGCAAACTGTCCTTCACCGGCTCCACGCAGGTCGGGCGGCTGCTGCTGGCGCAGTGCGCGGACGCCGTCGTGCGCACCTCGATGGAGCTGGGCGGCAACGCGCCCTTCATCGTCTTCGGCGACGCCGACCTGGAGAAGGCCGTGGACGGCGCGATGACCGCCAAGATGCGCAACATGGGGGAGGCGTGCACGGCCGCCAACCGCTTCTTCGCGCACCGGTCGGTGGCGGAGGAGTTCGGGCAGCGGCTGTCCCGGCGGATGGGGGCGCTCGTGGTCGGCCCCGGTACCCGGGCCGGAGTCGACGTGGGCCCGCTGATCGACGCCGAGGGGCGCGCCAAGGTGGCGGACCTCGTCGCCGACGCGGTGGAACGCGGCGCCCGGGTGCTCGTCGGCGGCCGTACGCCCGCGGGCCCGGGGTGCTTCTACCCGCCGACCGTGCTCGCCGACGTCGACCCCGGCAGCCGTCTGATGGACACGGAGATCTTCGGTCCGGTGGCCGCGATCCTCACCTTCGACGACGAGGACGAGGTGGTCCGCCGTGCCAACGACACCCCGTGGGGGCTGGTCGGCTACGTCTTCACCGAGGCCCTGGACCGCGCCCTCCGGGTCGGCGAACGTCTCGAGGTCGGCATGGTGGGCCTCAACACCGGCCTCGTCTCGAACCCGGCGGCCCCCTTCGGCGGCGTCAAACAGTCCGGCCTGGGCCGAGAGGGCGGCCGAGTGGGCATGGACGAGTTCCTGGACTACCAGTACGTGGCGATCCCGAGGACGTGAAGAGAGCGCCCCGAAGGGGGACGCCCCTTCCAACAGGCGCCCACCCTGGGGCGCCCCAAAGGGGCGCGGGGAACGGCGCGCCCAGCCACAACGCACCCGCACCTCCCCACCCCCCAACACCGACCCCCCCAACACCCCCACCCCCCCCCGCGGCAGCGGACCCGCGGGCCCGGCGGCACAGGCCCGGGGGCCACATCCGCCGTCCACGGCGGCATGATGACCCCCATGCGCATCCGTATCGACGCCGTCGACCTCCCCGGCCGCACCCACCCCGTCCCCACCAGCCGCAACGGCCCGTCGGAGCCCCGCGACCTCTACGTCGCCGTACAACGCCGTGACCGGCCGGGCGAACTGCTCGACCCCCACCCGGGGGACGCGCCGTCGGCGACCTGGACCCTGGAGTGCACGGCGACGGCGACGCCGACCGGCACCGACGTGAAGGGCCCCTACGTGCAGGACCGTCTGGGCCGCCGCTTCGTCTACCTGTCCTGGGGCACGGTCGACGAGGAGGGCGTCTTCTCGATGTTCCGGCGCGCCAAGCTCATGCTCGACATGGTCCCCGCGGACGTACTCGCGGAGGCCGCACGCGAGGGCGTACTGGTCGCACGCCTGGGCCTGACAGACCCCCAGGGCGGCCCCCTGTGCGCACGGGTCGTACCCCCGCACGTCACCTGGACCGCCGAACGCGACACCTACGCGCCCGTCGTCGCGAAGGACGCCTGATCGCGGGACGAGGTGCCCTCGGTGATCCACCAGTGCGTGGGGTGCAGGCCGTAGAGACCGAACAACGCGCCGGACGACCAGTTGAGGATCAGCTCGTCCTTGCCGTCGCCGTCGAAGTCGGCGGCACCGGCCGGCCGGGCGTGGCGCCACTTCGCGGCCGTCTTCCTGCCGTCGGCCTTCGCGGGCCCCTGACGCAGCACGGGGATGCGCCGGTCACCGTCGATGAGCGTGGCCCCCTCGTACGTGGCGACCAGAACGCCGTCGCGGCCGTCGCCGTCGGGATCGGCCGCCGCGAAACCACCGGGCCCGTAATAGGTGCTCAGCTTCTTCGGCACCTCGGGCAGTTGCCGGGTGACGGGGGCCGCGCCGCTGCCGGGGTAGACCGCGAGAGATCCGGCCACGTCGGGCGCCTCGGTCTCGAAACCCGGTTCGTTGTTGCGGCCGCCGTCGTCCCCGATGGCCACGTCACGCTGTCCGTCGCCGTCGAAGTCACCGAACGCGTGGGCGTTGCCCCGGCGCAACTGCTTGCCGCTCCCGGCGAGGAGAGCGCCCCGGCGGGCCGTGTAGAGGGTGTTCCCCGACTGCTCGCCGTCGCTCAGACCGTGCAGCAGCAGGGAGGTCGCGCGCGGCTCGCCGGACGGGTCGATGTCGTCCGCGACGAGATCGCCCTCCGTCCACGGCAGACCGGTGTCGGTGCGCGCGGGCACACCGGCGCGGGTGAAGGGCCCGTACAGCAGCACCAGGGACGAGTGGTCGGCGGCGAGCGCCGCGAGGTCGTGGTGGCCGTCCCCGTCGAAGTCGCCGCGGACGACCGACTCCACGCCCAGTGCGGTCGCGCTGCGCGGCAGCCGCACCTCGGTCGCCCTCGTGGCACCACCGGCCTTCGTCCCGGGCCCGTCGGGACCGCCCCAGGTCACGTACGGGGCGGTGCGCGTGGCGGATATCCGTCCGTCGTCCACGGTCTCGCCCGGGACGGACGTGACGAGGTCCGGGAAGCCGTCACCGTCCAGATCGGCGGTGACCACCGACTCCGCGCCGACGCTGTCGGCGCCCATCTGACTCTCCGGGGACTCGGGCAGCCCCAGGTCACGGCGTCCGTGGACCGTACGGGTCGAGGGATCGAGCCCGTTGGCCGATCCGTAGACCACGCCGACCCGTTGGTCGCGGTGGGGATCGTTCGGGTCGTCGCCGACGGAGATCGGCACGACGAGGTCGCGGAAGCCGTCCCCGTTGATGTCGTCGGGGTCCTCCGACCCCTTCCCGGCCGACGGCCGCCGGCTCTCCGTGGGCACGCCGGGCACTCCGGAAGCCGAGACCGAGGCCGCGTCCTCGGAAGGCGACGGTTCCCGGCTCGTGGCGCCGCTGCCGCTGCCACCGCCGCATCCGGTGAGCGGGGCGAGCACGACACCGACGGCGCAGACAGCGAGTGCGGGCAGGACGGAGCGAGGCTTCATGCGCGTCAGCCTCACACGTCCCGGTGCGCCGACTCCACCGCGTGCAGAGAGTTTCGCTTCGTCCCGTTGCCCGCCCGAATGCGGGGCACACGCACGCGTACGGGTGTCGTGCCACAGGGCACTCGTGGCTCCGGAACCGGGAGGTGTGATGTCAACGCAGACCCACCGCCTGACCATCACCCAGATAACCGACTGCGAGCACTGCGCGGTCCTGCGGATCAGCGGCGAGCTCGACCAGAGCTGTGAGGAGTACTTCCTGGGCACCCTCGCCACCATCGTCGACGCGGGGCGACGGCACCTGGTGCTCGATGTGACAGCTCTCGTCTTCTGCGATTCACGGGGGCTGAACTGCCTGCTCGCGATCAGATGGCTGCTGAAACGCCTGGAGGGCAAGCTCATCCTGGCCGGAGCGGGCCGCAGACTCTCGGAGCTGCTCGTACTGACGGGCAGTACGGAGCTGTTGCCCGTCCGCCGCGCGGTAGGGGTGGCCCTGCTGGAACTCCCCGAGGCCCATCGCCCCGTCTGGCCTCCCCCACCGGATCCCGACGAGACGTGACGAGACAGGTGTGGCGAGAAGTACGACGAGCGGGGCGGGGTCGTCCGCAAGGTCGGCGGACGCGAAAACGCCGGGCCCGCCACTACGGGGGGAAGTGACGGGACCGGCTGAGGTACAACCTGCCATACCCGCGCGTGAAAATGCGGCTCTTCGAGCGGCGGGCGAGCAAAAGAATGGTGATGGTGTCCCCACGACGGGCACGAAGGCCTTCACCAACCGGTCAGCCGGTACCGGATGGCAACCGGGCCACCGGCGGACGGCTTCCTCGGCCGTGGGCTGCTCAGCACGGCCGTCCTCTCCGGGGCGGCGCTCCGGTCGCGGCTGCGCAGGGCGACGAAGGAGCGTCCGCCGGTCGTCCACTGATCGACGGCGGTCCAGCCCGCGCGCGTCGCGTACCGGACCAGGGCGCGTGTCCCGATCCGGGCCCAGGGGAACGGCGTACACGGCGCCGCGAGAGTGCCGTGCGTGTCCGTGAGGTGCACACGGACGCGCTCGTCGACGTCCACCGGCACGGTTTCGGCGATCAGCAGCCCGGCCGGGACCAGGAGGTCGGCCAGTCTGACGAGGAGGGCGCGCGGATCACCGCCGATGCCGACATTGCCGTCGACCAGCAACGCGGTGTCCCACCGGCCCTCGGCGGGGAGCGGCTCGAAGACGGACCGGCACAGGGCGGGGCCGCCGAGCCGCGCGGTCCGGCTGACGGCCGCCGCGCTGACGTCGATGCCGAGGACCCGCCGTCCCTGCCCGGCAAGTTCCGCGACGAGCCGGCCCGGGCCGCAGCCGATGTCGAGCACGGCACCCTCGCAGCGGCCCAGGATCTCCAGGTCCACCGCGTCGGCGCGGGCGCACCAGCGTTCCACTTCGAGCGGCAGCAACCACCCGTCGGCCCGGCGCAGGAAGAGAGGGCCGCGACCGGTGCGCAACGCGCGGGTGTACGGGTCGGCGTCGTCCCACGCGGGCCGGGCCGACGGCGGAACGGGCTCACCGACGCCGAATTCGCCCTCGGGCCGGTCCATGGGCCGGTCCGAAGACTGGTCCAGGGGTCGGCTGTTCGGACCGGTCACACGCCACTTCACAAGCCGCCTCACAGGTCGTCGTACAGGTAGGTTCATCGGCCCGCGACCGCCGTGAGTCCGGCGAGACGGGCGGCGAAGCGGCCCTGGGGCGCGAGCGCGGCGACCGCCTCGGCATCGGCCGCCGTGTCGACGTCCCGCAGCGGTGGCAGATCGCGTACGCGCAGCCCGGCGGCGAGGAGCCGGCCCCGCTGCACGGCCCCGGTGGTGGGCGTCGACATCGGCACCCCGCGCAGCAGCCGCGGGTCGGGTTCGGCGAGCCCCAGTGCCCAGAAACCGCCGTCCTCGGCCGGCCCGAAGACGGCGTCGCAGTCCGCGAGGTCCACGGTCAGCAGGGCCGGTGTCACCTGGGGCGTGTCCATTCCGATGAGCAAGGCCGGGCCGTCGCAGCCGGCGAAGGCCGCGGCCAGCCGCTCGTCGAGACCTCCGGCGCACTGCGGCACGACGTCGAAGCCGGGCGGCAGCCACGGGCCCGGCGCCCCTTCCAGGACGAGGACCCGGCGGGTGGCAGGTGTGGCTGCCACGGCGCTCAGGGTGTCGGCTAGCGCCGCCTCGGCGAGGGCTGCGGCCTCGGCCGGGGTGAACGGCGGAGTGAGCCGGGTCTTGACCTGCCCCGGTCGTGGCTCCTTCGCGATGACGAGCAGCGTGGTCATCGGGGGATGCCTCCTTGAGGAGTCGGGGCTACGGCTGAGGTGGGGGATGCGGGTTCGGCCAGTACCCGGCTCATGTCACGGACGGCCTGCCAGGTGCCGAGCCAGGTCCCGGTCACCTTGGAGGAGCCCGTACGGGGCAGGTAGGGCACGTCGTGCTCGGCGATCCGCCAGCCCGCGTCGGCGGCGCGGACGACCATCTGCAGCGGATAGCCGCTGCGCCGGTCGGTGAGCCCGAGGGCCAGCAGGGGTGCGCGGCGGGCGGCGCGCAGCGGACCGAGGTCGTGCAGCCGGAGCCCGGTGCGGCGGCGCAGCAGCCGGGCGAGCGCGAAATTTCCGGCCCTGGCGTGGGCGGGCCAGGCGGACCGGCCTTTCGGGCGGCGTCGCCCCAGCACCAAGTCGGCGTCTCCTTCCCGCACTTGACGTACGAAGGGGATGAGGAGCGACGGATCGAGTGAGGCGTCGCAGTCGCAGAAGCAGACGATGTCGGCGGTGGCGGCGGCGAGCCCCGCGTGGCAGGCGGCCCCGAAGCCGCGGCGCGGCTCGTGGACGACGCTCGCGCCGAGAGCGCGGGCCACATCGGCCGAGCCGTCGGTGGAGCCGTTGTCCACGACGAGAGCCCGCCAGCCGGGCGGGATCCGGGCGAGGACCCAGGGCAGGGCCTCGGCCTCGTTCAGGCACGGGAGGACCACGTCGACACGGGGGGAGGGAGGAGGGGTTGTCACGTCCTTCACCCTACGAACGCGAAATGCGCATTTCGGGCATCGGATCCTTACGAAACAGGGACGTCGAGGTCCGGGGGCGGCATGGCGGACAGCGCGGTGCGAGGCTGGGCACATGCACCAGCCGCACGAACCGACCCCGGCTTCTCGCACCACCCCGCGGGCCGCCACCTCACAGACCGCCACGCCTCAGGCCGCCACCTCTCAGGCGGCAACCTCTGAGGCCGCCGCACACGCGGCCCCGCAGGCCGCGCCTCATGCCGATGCCGACCCGCACGCGGCATCCCGTTCCGCCGGCGGCGCCCGGATCCTGGTGGTCGACGACGACCCCACCGTCGCCGAGGTCGTCTCCGGATACCTCGGCCGCGCCGGATACCGCGTCGACCGGGCCGGTGACGGCCCCGACGCCCTCGCGCGCGCCGCCGCGCGGTGGCCCGACCTCGTGGTCCTGGACCTGATGCTGCCCGGCATGGACGGCCTGGAGGTGTGCCGACGGCTGCGCGACCGCGGACCGGTGCCCGTCATCATGCTCACCGCCCGGGGCGACGAGGACGACCGCATCATGGGCCTCGAAGTGGGCGCGGACGACTACGTCACCAAACCGTTCAGCCCGCGCGAACTGGTGCTGCGGGTCGAGTCGGTGCTGCGCCGCACCCGGCCCGCCGTCGCCGCGCGGCCAATGGGTGCGGCCGGGCTGACCGTCGATCCCGCCGCGCGCCGCGCCACCAAACAGGGCACGGAACTCGCCCTCACCCTGCGGGAGTTCGACCTGCTGTCCTTCCTGCTGCGCCATCCGGGCCGCGCGTTCGCCCGGGAGGATCTGATGCGCGAGGTGTGGGGGTGGGACTTCGGGGACCTGTCGACCGTGACCGTCCACGTCCGGCGGCTGCGCGGCAAGGTCGAGGACGATCCCGCGCGGCCCCGGCTGATCCAGACCGTATGGGGCGTCGGCTACCGCTTCGACCCCACGGGCGACGCCCCCGACGCCGACCGGACAGGAGCCGATCATGGGTGACATGCTGCTGATCGCCCTGTACGCCTTCGCGGGCGCCGCTGCCGCGGGGCTGGCCGGAGCGGGTGCGCTGCGGCTGATCCGACGCCGTTCGCTCACCGTGTCCCTCGCCGTGGTGGCCGCCGTGGCGGTGACCGCGATGCTCGCCGGAACGCTGGCCGTGGCGCAGGCGATGTTCCTGTCCGCGCACGATCTGAGCGTGGTCACCACGGTCGTCGCGATGGCGGCCGTCGTCTCCATGGTCACCGCGCTGCTGCTCGGCCGGTGGGTCGTCGCCCGCAGCCGCGAACTGGTCGTGGCCGCCCGTTCGTTCGGCGACGGCGGTGACTTCACCGCGCCCGGCGCCCCGGCGACCGCCGAACTGGCCGCGGTCAGCCGTGAGTTGGCGGCGACCAGCGCCAGACTCGCCGAGTCCCGGATGCGTGAGCGCGCCCTGGAGTCCTCCCGCCGTGAACTCGTCGCCTGGATCTCCCACGACCTGCGCACCCCGCTCGCCGGGCTGCGCGCGATGTCGGAGGCGCTGGAGGACGGCGTGGCCGACGACCCCCAGCGCTATCTGCGCCAGATCCGTACCGAGGTCGACCATCTCAACGACATGGTCGGCGACCTCTTCGAACTGTCCCGCATCCACGCCGGGACACTCGCGCTGTCCCTGTCCCGTATGTCGCTGTACGACCTGGTCAGTGACGCCCTCGCCGGAGCGGACCCGCTCGCCCGCCGGCACGGCGTACGGCTGGTGGGCGACCTCGTCGAGCCGGTGCCGGTCGAGGTGGACGGCAAGGAGATGAGCCGGGTCCTCGGCAACCTCCTGGTCAACGCGATCCGGCGCACCCCGGCCGACGGCACGGTCGCGGTGGCCGCCTCCCGCTCGGCCGACGGTGTCGTCCTGTCCGTCAGCGACGGCTGCGGCGGCATCCCCGAACAGGACCTCCCGCGCGTCTTCGACACGGGCTGGCGAGGCTCCGACGCCCGCACGCCCCCGGCCGGAGCCGGCCTCGGACTCGCCATCGTCCAGGGCATCGTCGAGGCCCACCAGGGCCGCGCCACCGTCCGCAACATCTCCGGCGGCTGCCGCTTCGAGGTGACTCTGCCCGCGGCGGCCGGAGGGTGAGAGCGGACTTCGACCCGCCCGGCCCACCGGCCACTTGAACGGCCGGCTCACTCACCACGCAGACGCGCCACCGCGAACTCCCGCATCCCCTTCGCGAATCCGACCTCGGGCCGCCAGCCCAGTTCGGCCCGCAGCCGGGACGAGTCCGCGGTGATGTGCCGTACGTCCCCCAGCCGGAACTCGCCGGTCACCACCGGATCGGGCCCGCCGTACGCGGCGGCCAGCGCCCGCGCCATCCCGCCGACCGTCTGCGGCTCCCCGCTCCCGACGTTGTACGCCGTCAACGCGCCGCCTGCCGTATCCCCTTCCACTTCCGCTTCCAGCGCCGTCACATTGGCCGCCGCCACATCCCGTACGTGGACGAAGTCCCGTCGCTGACCGCCGTCCTCGAAGACACGGGGGGCCTCGCCGCGCGCCAGCGCGGAACGGAAGAAGGACGCCACACCCGCGTACGGGGTGTCACGCGGCATCCCGGGCCCGTAGACGTTGTGGTACCGCAGCGAGACCGCCGTACCGTCCGTCGACCGCGCCCACGCGGCGGCCAGGTGCTCCTGCGCGAGCTTGGTCGTCGCGTAGACGTTGCGGGGGTCGGCGGGGGCGTCCTCGCCGACGAGACCGGGCACCAGGTCCGCGTCGCAGGACGGGCACCGCGGCTCGAACCGCCCCGCCGTCAGATCGGCGGCCGACCGCGGGCCGGGGCGTACCCGGCCGTGCCGCGCACAGGAGTACCGGCCCTCCCCGTACACGACCATCGACCCGGCCAGGACGAGCCGCCGCACCCCGGCCCCGGCCATCGCCGCCAGGAGCACGGCGGTACCGAGGTCGTTGTGCGACACGTACTCGGCCGCGTCGGCGACCCCCTTGCCCAGGCCGACCATCGCCGCCTGGTGACAGACCGCGTCGACCCCGGCGAGCGCCGACGACACCGCGCCGCGGTCGCGGACGTCACCGGCCGCCTCGCCTCGTACGTCGAACACCACGGGGTCGTGCCCGCCCGCCCGCAGCGCCTCGACGACATGGGACCCGATGAACCCGGCACCGCCGGTGACCAGTACACGCATGCGCCGAACCCTAGGTCCGCGCCCATGCCCTGGAGCAGGGGTACGCGCACCACGTCACCGGTCCGTAAGACCGACGGGGTCAGCCCAGGTCGAAGAGGTTCGGCAGCCGGAGGAGGTGGCGGGTGCGGTCGTGGCGTTTGAGCGCCTCCAGCTCGGGGGCCCGGTACAGCGGGGTGACGGTGCAGCGCTCGGCGGCCGAACCGACGCGGTCCAGCAGGGCGTTGACGGCCTGCCGGGCGGAGGTGTTGGCGCCCTCCATGGTGGCCAGATCGATGGGCACGGCCACGTAGTCGCCGGCCAGGAAGAGGTTGGGGATCTTCGTGGCGGACTTCGGACGGTGGTGGAAGGTCCCCGTGGGGTGGATGAGCAACTGTTCGTCGTTGACCGGGTTCGGGGTGCCGAGGCCGTCGACGGCCGGGTCGAGGAACCAGGAGTGCAGCGCGGAGTCCTTGAGGACCGTACGGCCGCTGTCGTTGAGGGAGGCCTTCAACTGCGCCCACACCTCACGGGCGACCTCCGCGCGGGTGCACTGCTTGGCCGTCCTGCCGTACAGAATGCCCGGCCGGTCCCATTCGGAGACGTCCACGGACAGACAGTCCGCGACCGTGCCGTCCCCGAAGTCGGCGGGGAAGTCATGGCCCGGCCAGTGCTGGGCCTGGGCGATGGCGGTCAGCGACCAGGGGGAGTCGATGAGGTCGAGGTGGCCGTGGATGATCGGCGTACGTTCCGTCAGATAGAACTGGATGCCCGTCATCCAGTCCGTCTCCAGCAGATCGCACTCCGCGAGCTGGGGATCCGCGGCGCGTACCGCGGAGTTCCAGGTGCGGCGGGCGTGCTCGACCGGCATGGCGGAGATGTAGTGGTCGGCGGTGACGGTACGGCGGGCACCCTCCGCGTCCTCGACGACCGCCCCGGCGATCCGGCCCGCGTCCAGGGGCAGGTTCAGTACGGTCCAGCCGATCTCGAACTCCACCCCGAGCGACTTCAGGTACGTCACCCAGGGGTCGATCCATGCCTCGTTGGTGGGCGCGTTCAGGATGCGGTCCAGCGGGCCGTCCGCGCCCCGCCCGAGGAGGTTGAAGGCGAAGGCCTCCAGCACGGAGCCGACCGTACGGGTGCTGGCCTCCTCCGCCTTGGTGGCCACGATGTTGCGGGTGATGCCGACGGCGAGGATGCGCTGGTAGTCGTACGACATCCGGGCGGCGCGTACGAACTCCCACCACGGAGTCCGCTCCCAGTCCTGGTCGCGGCGTTCGTCGCAGCTGGTGAGGAAGACGAGGAAGCGGTTGGCGAAGTAGAGGGCCTCGTGCAGGGGGAGGTTGAAGGCGGTGTCCAGGACCGAGACGAGGGCGCGGCGGATCTCGTCGGGGGTGAGTTCGGCGGGGGTGTTGCCGGGCCAGAGGAGGGGGATCCGGATGTCCTCGCGACCGCCCGAGCGGGCGAACAGCATCTCCTTGGGAGCGACGAGGTTGTCATGGACGCCGTTGGCGTTGCCGGGGAAGGGGATGCGGCGCATGGTGTCGGGCAGGTTGTGATAGATGCCCGGGATGAAGCGGAAGCCGTGCTCGCCGGGCAGGGGGCCGCGCCCGCCCGTACCGCTGTCCGGTACGTCCATGCTGCGGGCCTTGCCGCCCAGCGCCTTGCGTTCGTAGACCGTGACCCGGAAGCCGCGTTCGGCCAGTTCGTGCGCGGCCGTGAGCCCGGCGACGCCTCCGCCGAGCACGGCCACCGTCTGCGGGGCGACACCGCTCCGCGCCATGGCCGGCCGGGGTGTTCCGAGGACGGCACCGCCGGCGCCGGCCACGGCCGCGGACGTGCCGAGGAACGTTCTTCGAGTGGTCCCGCTCATCGCTGCCCCTCACCGCCGGCGATCATTGGCGCACGAGGATATGAGCGCCGCACCGATCCCGGAAGGCAGCCGACCGCACTCGGGTCACTTTGGCTTGATGCCGCATCACTTGGCCCCGGTTCGGCCTCCGGCACAGCTACTGGCTAGACCCCGTCGGGTGTGGCATCGGTGTAGCGGCGGGCCAACTGGGCGAAGGCGTCCTTGAGTTCGGCCGGGCCGACGACCTCGATGCCGGCGTCGAACCGGCCGATGGAGGCGGCCAGGCCGACCCAGGACCACGAGCCCAGAGTGAGCCGGCAACGCTCCGGTCCGAGAGCCTCGACGACTCCGTCATGTGCGTACTGGGCCACGCTGGAGGCGGGCTTGGCGAGGATCACCTCGCCGCGGCAGGGCCAGTCGCCGGAGCCGTCGGCGCCCCGGAATTTGGCGGCCACGAAAGTGGCCACGTCACCGCCGGGGAGCTCGCGCGGGACGAAGCGGGGGCCTGCCGGGATGCGCGGGGTGATCCGGTCGGCGCGGAAGGTCCGCCAGTCCTCGCGGTCCAGGTCCCAGGCGACGAGATACCAGCGTCCACCCCAGGTGACGAGGTGGTGCGGCTCGACCCTGCGTGGTGGAGCCAGGGGGAGCCCGTCGCCGCCACCTCCTGATGAGGATGCGGAGGCGGAGGCAGATATCGAGGCCGCGGCATCCGCCGAGGCCGCCGGAGACGCCGGGGCGTAGTCGAAGCGCAGTACCTCGCAGGCGTGGACGGCGGCCCCCAGCGTCAGCAGCACGCCGCTGTCGACCTGCGGCGCCTGCCGGGACGTGGGCCGCTCGACGGCGGTGACCTGAAGGGTGTCGATCCGGTGGCGCAGCCGCGCGGGCATGACCTGCCGGACGGTGGCCAGCGCGCGCACCGCCGCCTCCCCGATACCGGCACCGGACGCGGTCGCGATCTGGAGCGCGACGGCGAGGGCCACGGCCTGCTCGTCGTCGAACAGCAGCGGCGGCAACTCCGTACCGGCGTCGAGGCGGTACCCGCCGTCCGGCCCCTTGAAGGCGACGATGGGGTAGCCGAGTTCGCGCAGGCGGTCGACATCGCGGCGCACGGTGCGCGGGCTGATGTCCAGCCGCTCGGCCAGCAGCGCCCCGGGCCAGTCCCGGCGCGCCTGGAGCAGCGAGAGGAGGGACAGCAGTCGCGCTGATGTTTTCGGCATGGCTCCATGGTGCACGGAGTAGCGGACACACCCTGACCGCTTCTCCTGAGATTGTCTTCTTGTGACCGACGACGAGAAGAAGGACCCGATCACCATGACCGACGACGTGACCACCACGACCACCCTCCGGCCCGCCCTCGACCCCGAGCGCACCGACCTGCTCGCCGAACTCGCGACCGCCCGGTCCGCCCTGACGGCCACGACACGCGATCTCAGCGACGAACAGGCCGGCCAGAGCCCGACGGTCAGCACCCTGTCCCTGGCCGGGCTGATCAAGCATGTCGCGGCCGTCGAGGAGGGCTGGCTGCGCTTCGTGGTCGAGGGCCCGTCGGCGACGAACTACGACCTCCCGGACGGCGTCACCTGGGCCGACCTCGAGTCCGGTACCGCCCGCGAGTTCCCGCAGTGGGCGATCGACCACCAGAACAACTTCCGGATGCTGCCCGGCGAGACGCTGGCCGCGATCGTCGAACGGTACGAGCAGGTGGCCGCCAGGACCGAGGAGGTCGTCGCGAATCTGCCCGACCTGTCCGTGGCGCATCCGCTGCCCGAGGCGCCCTGGAACGAGCCGGGGGCGGTGCGCAGCGCCCGCCGGGTGCTGATGCACGTCATCGCGGAGACCGCCCAGCACGCCGGCCACGCGGACATCCTGCGCGAGTCGCTCGACGGCCGGAAGTCGACCTGACCGGTGGGCACTTCGACCGTTCTCGGCACCCGGGCGCTCAACCGCGCGACGCTGGCCCGGCAGCTGCTGCTCGACCGCGCCGAGCTGCCTGCCCTCGACGCGGTCGCCCACCTCGGCGGTCTGCAGGCGCAGGAGCCGCAGGAACCGTTCGTCGGGCTCTGGTCCAGGCTGTCCGCGTTCGACCCGTCGGCGCTGTCGGACCTGCTGACCGGGCGGAAGGTGGTGCGCACCCACCTCATGCGCCGGACCGTCCACCTGGTCACCGCCGACGACGTGCTGGCCTGGCGGGGCCGCCACACGGCCATGCTGCGCCAACGGGTGCTCGGGACCTACCGCCGCGAGCTGTCCGGGGTGGACCTCGACGAGCTCGCGGCGGCGGGCCGGGCCGTCATGGCCGACGGGGAGCCCCGCACGATGACCGAACTCGCGCGGGCCGTCACCGGACGTTGGCCGGAACCGGGACCGCGGCCACTCGGCGAGATGCTGATCGCCGCCCTCGTCCCCATGGCGCAGATGCCGCCGCGCGGGCTCTGGCGTACGCGGGCGGGAGTACGCAATGTCATGCTCTCCGACTGGCTGGGGCGCGAGGTCGATCCACCGGCCGAGAACGGCTCCGATCCGGTGGGGCAGGCGCTGGTCCTGCGCTATCTGGCCGCGTTCGGACCCGCCGCGTCGGCCGACCTGCGCGCCTGGTGCGGCCTGGCGGGTCTGCCGGCCGCGATCACCGCGGTACGGGCACGCGGGGAGCTCGTCGCCTTCCGTGACGAACGGGGCCGGGAGCTGCTGGACCTGCCCGGCGCACCTCGTCCCGATCCGGACACGCCGGCGCCGGTACGGTTCCTGCCGGCGTTCGACAACGCGGTCCTCGGGTACCACGACCGCGGCCGGATCATCGACGACGCACACCGGGGTCTGTCGGTCGCCGGTGAGCGGGTCGTCCTGGTCGACGGCCGGGTCGCCGCGTCCTGGACGGTCGCCAAGGACGACACCGTGACGGTGACCCCGTTGCACGGTCTCTCCCGGGCCGACCGCACCTCCGTGGCCGAGGAGGGACAGGCGCTGGCCGCGTTCCTGTCGGACGGTGACAGTGACCGCGTACGGATCACCGAGCCGGGTCTCTGAGCAGGCGCAGGCCGGTGCACGGGCTGCCGATCCGGTTGCCGACCGGGGTGCTGAGCGGGGAAAACCGGTCTGAACAGACCGATGGGCGGTCCCGGCGCCATCAGCGCCGGGCCCGCCCATCTCAGTGCTTCGTGCCGCTGCGGCGGGACATCAGTCCGTGCCGAACTCCATCGCCGCGCGGTCCAGCAGTTCGTCGTCCTCGGAGACCTCGCCGCGGGAGGCGATGGCCTCGGCGCCGCCCTGCGGCATCTCCGGCATGCTGCCGATGAGCCCGGTCGCGGCCGCCTGGGCGGCACCGATCGAGGGGCTGCCGGTGCCGATCAGACCGAGCCCGGCGTACTGCTCCAGCTTGGCGCGCGAGTCGGCGATGTCGAGGTTGCGCATGGTGAGCTGGCCGATCCGGTCCACCGGGCCGAACGCCGAGTCCTCCGTGCGCTCCATGGACAGCTTGTCCGGGTGGTAGCTGAACGCCGGGCCGCGGGTGTCGAGGATCGAGTAGTCCTCGCCGCGCCGCAGCCGCAGGGTCACCTCGCCGGTGATGGCCGCGCCGACCCAGCGCTGCAGCGACTCGCGCACCATCAGGGCCTGCGGGTCCAGCCAGCGGCCCTCGTACATCAGCCGCCCGAGGCGCCGGCCCTCGTTGTAGTACTGGGCGATGGTGTCCTCGTTGTGGATCGCGTTGACCAGGCGTTCGTACGCGGCGTGCAGCAGGGCCATGCCCGGCGCCTCGTAGATACCGCGGCTCTTGGCCTCGATGATCCGGTTCTCGATCTGGTCCGACATGCCCATGCCGTGGCGGCCGCCGATGGCGTTGGCCTCCATCACCAGGTCGACGGCGGAGGCGAACTCCTTGCCGTTGATCGTGACCGGGCGGCCCTGGTCGAAGCCGATCGTCACGTCCTCGGTGGCGATCTCGACCTCGGGGTCCCAGAACCGGACGCCCATGATCGGCTCGACGGTCTCGACGCCCGTGTCCAGGTGTTCCAGGGTCTTGGCCTCGTGGGTGGCGCCCCAGATGTTGGCGTCGGTGGAGTACGCCTTCTCCGTGCTGTCGCGGTACGGCAGGTCGTGTGCGACCAGCCACTCCGACATCTCCTTGCGGCCACCCAGCTCGGTCACGAAGTCCGCGTCCAGCCAGGGCTTGTAGATCCGCAGATGCGGGTTGGCGAGCAGCCCGTACCGGTAGAAGCGCTCGATGTCGTTGCCCTTGAAGGTCGAGCCGTCGCCCCAGATCTGGACGTCGTCCTCGAGCATCGCCCGGACCAGCAGGGTGCCGGTGACGGCGCGGCCCAGCGGCGTGGTGTTGAAGTAGGCACGCCCGCCCGAGCGGATGTGGAACGCCCCGCAGGTGAGCGCGGCGAGCCCCTCCTCGACCAGCGCGGCACGGCAGTCGACGAGGCGCGCGAGTTCGGCGCCGTAGGCCTTGGCGCGGCCGGGCACCGAGGCGATGTCGGGCTCGTCGTACTGGCCGATGTCGGCGGTGTAGGTGCACGGAACGGCGCCCTTGTCGCGCATCCAAGCGACCGCGACCGAGGTGTCGAGTCCGCCGGAGAAGGCGATTCCGACGCGCTCGCCGGCGGGGAGGGAGGTGAGGACCTTAGACATAGGAAGATTATGCATCAGCTCGCATGAACATGCAATGAGGGGGGTCGAGCGGCCGCCGGAGGCCCGCGGTGCCCGCCTGTCGGCCTGCCCGCCTGACTGCCGGTGCCGACCTGTGCCGGCTGGTGCCCGCCCGGGTCCGCCGGGGTCCGTCGTGATTCCGGCCCGCGCGGAACGGGCGTTGGTACGGTCCGTTGCCGCCCGGCGCGCTCCGTCGTGGTGAGTGCGCGGTGAGTACGTGGTGAGCGCGTGGAGGGGGAGGCGCGGGCGAGATGGAGTACTTCTTCTACTGCCGTGACCGGCCGGGTTCGATGCCGTTGCGGTGGGAGCTGAACGAGGCGCACTGGGCGTTCATGGACCGGTACGCCGAGCAGATGATCGCGCGCGGTCCCACGCTCGCCGCCGACGGCGAGACGGCGACGGGCAGCATGCACATCGTCGACCTCCCCGACGCGGCAGCCGCGCACGGGTTCGCGTTCGACGAACCCAACTACCGGGCCGGTGTCTACGCCGATGTCCTGATACGCCGCTGGCAGAACACCCTCGGCCGCACGATGTGGCAGTACGAGAGCGCGTACGCGAGCGGGCAGGCCGGACACCGGCGCTTCCTGATCATCGCGCACGGAGTGCCGGGCGCGACCGCGGCCCGCGACGCCCTGGAGGCGGAGCACCACCGCCATCTCGACCGCGACCACCGCGAACACCTCATCGCGTACGGCCCGTTGCTCTCCCAGGACGGCACCGACTGGCTGGGCACGGCCCTGCTGGTCGAACTGCCGGACCGCGAAGCCGCCGAAACGATGATGGCGGCCGAACCGTACGCCCGGGGCGGCCTCTACCGCAGCGTCGAGATCCACGACTGGCGGTTCGGCGGCCGCCCCGCCGCCGAGTGAGGCGCGGGGGCGCCCGCCGCCGGAACCGTCCGGGTCAGGTGCTGGGGCTGAGCCACGGCAGGGGGTCGGTGTAGTACCCGTCGAGGATCACCTCGAAGTGCAGGTGGGGGCCGGTGGACAGGCCGGTCGAGCCGACCAGCCCCACCGGGGTCCCGGCGTCCACCGCCTGGCCGACGGACACCTGGAGGGCCAGCAGATGGCTGTACGTCGTCTGCAGCCGCTTGCCGTCGATGGTGCCGTGGTCGATCACCACGCGGTTGCCGTACGCCTTCGTCATCGCCGCGAACACGACCTGGCCCTTCGACGCGGCGGAGACCTGCGCCCCCTGGGGCGAGGCGAAGTCGACCCCGGTGTGCAGTTTCGTCACTCCGGTCAGCGGGTGTTCGCGTGATCCGTAGGGCGAGGTGACGGTGAGGTCGCCGACCGGCCCGGCCAGTACGGCACCCGGCACCTGGTTGACGGCGCCGCCGGAACTCTCCCGGTCGACCGCCTCGTAGCGCGAGGACAGCGACTTCACCTCGGTGATGTAGGCCTCCGCGTCACCGGGTACGCGGCCCGCCTTCACCACGGCATCCGTACCCGACACGTACGCGGCGAGAGTGAGATCCACCAGGTCCCCCGTGACGACCCCCTCGGTCCTGAGGTCGGTCACCTTCTCGGCGAGGGAGCAGTCCTGGCGGCCGAGCGCCATCAGGGCGTCCGCCGGATCGCGGGGGGAGGAGCGGCCGTTGCCGTCGTCGTCCTTGCCCCACTTCTTCCACCCGGCGTCCGTGAACGCGGCGATGCCCTTCTCGCCCGACAGCGCTCCCGCGTCGTTGTTCCAGCCGGAGAGCCGGTCGATCTGGGCGGCCAGTACCGACGGCTTGACGACCGTGCAGTCCGCGACCGCCTTGCGGAGCCAGGGGATGTATGCGGCGTCGACGTCGGTCGTGGCGGTCGGGTCGGGGCCGCCGCCCTGCGGCCAGGCGTCGGCGAGATCGCCGTTGTAGGCCAGGAAGCCGGCCACCCCCACCAGGGCGACCAGCCCCGGCAGGACGAGCAGGGTGAACGGTCCCGGGCCGCGGCGGACGCGCTTCGGCCGCTCTTCCCGTGATCCCTCGACCGTCTCTTCGCCTGCCGCCTCGTCCACCGCTCCGGATGATGCTCCGGCTGCTCCTCCGGCCGCTCCTGCGACTGTGTCTCCGGCTGCCTCTTCGGCTTCGCTCCCGCCGGCCGTCCCCGTTCGGGAGTCGGCCGTCCCCGTTTCGTCCAACCGGCCGTCAATCACCGGCGAACTCCCCCTGCACCGCGCTGTGTTCCGCGGTGATCGCTGTGGTCATGGTGCTCACCCGCCCGACCCTAACGTGCCGCCGTACGGGTATCACGAGGCGCGAAGGCACAGGGGCCTGCCCGAACGGGCAGACCTGCCGCGGTCGGTGCGCCGACGCCTTGGTCAGCTCATCGAGTCAGCTCATCGAGTTCGGCCGCGAAGAACAGCGCGGGGTCGAACTCCATCCCGGTGAAGTGCCCCGCGAGTTCCAGGGACAGCACGCCGTGCAGCCGGGTCCAGAACGTCAGCGCGCGGTGCAGCGCCGCGGGCTCGGCGGGGTGGTCGCCCGCCCACCGCCGGTGCCCTTCGAGGTGCGAGCCGAACGCTGTCGTGGAGGGGGCCGAGGGCAGCGCGGCGCAGGCGTCGAGCAGGGTCGCCATGATCTCGTGCACGATCCCGGTGATGTCGTCGGGTGCGTGGTAGCCGGGTACGGGCGTGCCGTAGATGAGGAAGTAGCGGTGCGGGTCCTGTAGGGCCCAGTCGCGCAGGGCGTGCGCCAGCGCGGCCAGGTCGCCGTCGCCGCTGCCGTCGGCGGCGGTCGCGCGGAAGGTGTCGGCGAGGCTGCGGTAGGCGTCCCGGATCAGCTCGGTGATCAGTTCGTCGCGGTTGGCGAAGTACCGGTAGAGCGCGGGTCCGCTCATGCCCATGCGCTTGGCGATCGCGTTGAGCGAGAGCGCGGAGGCCCCCGCCGAGGCGAGCTGTTCCCACGCGTGCGCCTTGACCTCGGCACGCACCTGGGCGCGGTAGCGCTCGCGCGGGGTCTCGGTGCCCGTGTCCGTCATGGCCTACCGCCTTCCAGGTCTGTCCGTGTCAGTGCATCGTATTTAGTTAGAGGCTATCACCAGCGTTATTGACTCTATCCGTCGTGGTGCGTTACAACTTCTAACGAACGCAAGAAGCAGTCAGTCAAGTGCGACGCAATGGAGGTAGTCATGAACGCCGAAGGACTCGTCGAGGTCGTCCTGCCGGGCAAGGTGGCGCCGGAAGGACTTCTGATCAGGCGCGGAGCCGTCCCCGTCGCGGGCCCCGGCCAGGTCCTGATCCGGATGGAGGCCACCGGGGTCTCCTTCGCCGAGCAGCAGATGCGCCGGGGCCGCTACTACGACCAGCCGCCGTTCCCCTTCGTGCCCGGTTACGACCTGGTCGGCACGGTGCTGACCACGGGCGAAGGCGTCGAACCGGGCCTGGCCGGCGCCCGGGTGGCGGCCCTGCTGAAGGTCGGCGGCTGGTCCACCCACGTGCTCGTCGACGCGGCGGACGTGGTGCGGGTGCCCGACGGGATCGGCGCAGCACAGGCGGAGACCCTGGTGGTCAACGGCATCACCGCCTGGCAGATGCTGCACCGCAAGGCACGTGTCCGCGCGGGACGGACCGTCCTGGTGCACGGCGCCAACGGCGGTGTCGGCTCGGTCCTCGTCCAGCTCGCCCAGGCCGCGGGCGTGAAGGTGATCGGCACGGCGTCCGCGCGCCACCACGAGGCGCTCCTCGCGAAGGGTGTCGCCCCCGTCGACTACCGCACGGAGGACGTCGCCGCGCGCGTCCGTGAACTCGCCCCCGGCGGAGTGGACGCCGTCTTCGACCACGTCGGCGGCCGGGGCGTCGTCGACTCCTGGCGCCTCCTCGCACCCGGCGGGACGCTCGTCGCCTACGGCAGCGCCTCCACCCGGGACGACGAGGGTTCCAAGCAGTGGCCCGTGTTCAAGCTGCTCTGCCGGGTGTGGCTGTGGAACGCGCTGCCCAACCGCCGCCGCGCCTACTTCTTCAATGTCTGGGCCGGTCGGGCCCTTTCCAGGAACCGGTTCCGCGCCCGGCTGCGCAGCGACCTCAGCCAGGTCTTCGCGGCGTTCCAGCGCGGGGAGGTCACGGCCCAGATCGCCGCCCAACTCCCGCTCGTACAGGCCGCCGAGGCCCTGCGCCTGGCCGAATCCGGCACGGTCGCCGGCAAGGTCGTACTGAACCCTTAGGTGGCCGCCGACCGCCGGCGGCCGGGCCCGGCCCCGCTCGAGGAGGGTGCCCGAGCCGGCCGGCCGCGGCGCGTGCCGGGGACTTTCAGGAGGGGACGGCGTCGTCGGCCCGCGGCTCCCGCGTCTCCGGTTCCTCCGGTGGTTCGCTGAGCTGCTCGCGCAGGTAGTTCCAGAACACGGCGATCATCGCGGCGACCGGGACGGCGAGCAGACTGCCCACCACGCCCGCCAGACTCCCGCCGAGCGTCACCGCCAGCAGGATGACGGCCGCGTGCAGTCCGAGCCCGCGGCTCTGGATCATGGGCTGGAAGACGTTCCCTTCGAGCTGCTGCACGCCGATGATGATCGCCAGCACGATCAGCGCGTCCGTCAGACCGTTCGACACCAGGGCGATGAGCACCGCGACGAAGCCGGCGAACAGGGCACCCACGATCGGCACGAACGCGGAGACGAAGGTCAGCACCGCCAGCGGGAGGACCAGCGGCACGTCCACGATCCACAGACCGATGCCGATGAAGACGGCGTCGAGCAGCCCCACGGCCGCCTGCGACCGTACGAACGAGCCCAGGGTGTCCCAGGTGCGGGAGGCCACGGTGGGGACGTCGACGGCGAGCCGGCCGGGCAGCTGACGGGCGAGCCACGGCAGGAACCGCGGACCGTCCTTGAGGAAGAAGAACATCAGGAAGATCGCCAGGACGGCGGTGACCAGACCGTTGACCACGGTGCTCACGCCCGTGACGACCGTCGTGGTGATACTGCCCGCGCTCTTCTGCAGGCGCTCGACCGCACTGTCCATGGCGCCCGAGATCTGGGCGTCGTCGATGTTCAGCGGCGGTCCGGCGGCCCAGTCACGGACCTTGTGCATGCCGTCCACGACGCCGTCGGTCAACTCCCCGGACTGGGAGGCCACCGGGACAGCGATCAGCGCGACCACGGCCGAGGCGAGCACCAGGAACACCACGGTCACCAGGGAGGCCGCCAGCGCGGGACGCCATCCGCGCCGGCGCAGGAAGCGGGCCATGGGCCAGGTCAGCGTGGTCAGCAGGAGGCCCACTATGAGGGGCCAGACCACGGACCACATCCGGCCCAGGAGCCAGAGAGCCACCGCGGTCATCACCAGAACCAGCAGCAGCTCGACGGAAATACGCGCCGATGCGCGCAGCGCGGCGCGGGATCTGGCGGAACTCAACGAGGCAGACATGCGAGCACCTTATGGCCAGGCCACCGCGCTTCCGCGCAGCCCCGCCAACGCGGCGGCGTCCAAGGTGTGTTGGACGCCGCTGCGTGACGGCCGCGCTACGCGCTGAAGCGGTGGGTGCCCGAACCGACCCGGTACACCGCGCAGCCGTCCTCACCGCGCAGGAAGGTCGCGGCGGTGTGGGTGACCTCGTCCGGGGCGTCCGTGGGGATCCACACCTCGGCGGTGGTGTTGGGCGGCACGGAGCACGTCAGGACGAACTTTCCGGACCGCTGCCGCCACTGGGTGGAGACGGGACCGCGGACCGAGGCGAACGTGGCGCGGGCGGAGGTGACGCCCCCGCCCGGCCGCGGCCGGACGACGATCTCGCGGTAGCCGGGCCGGCCCGCCGCGATACCGGCGATGTTGGTGTACATCCACTCGCCGACCGAACCGTAGGCGTAGTGGTTGAACGAGTTCATGCCCGGGTCCTCGAAGCTGCCGTCGGGCCGGATGGAGTCCCAGTGCTCCCACATCGTGGTGGAGCCCTTGTCGATCTGATAGCCCCAGCTGGGATAGGACCGCTGCGCGAGCAGCCGGTGGGCGACATCGGTGTGGCCGGTCTCGGTGAGGACGGGCAGCAGCCGGGGCGTACCGAGGAAGCCCGTCGACAGATGCCAGTCCCTGGCCTCGATCAGCGCGACGAGCCGGTCGGCCGCCGCCGTTCGCAGTCCGTCCGGCAGCAGGTCCATCGACAGGGCGAGCACATACGCCGTCTGCGTGTCGCCCTTCACCCTGCCCTCGGCGCTGACATACGCCTTCTGGAACGCGGCGCGTACGCGTCCGAAGAGGTCGGTGTAGGGGGCGGGGTCCTTGTCCAGCTCCTTCGCGATACGGGCCGCGAGGTCGGCGCTGTGGGCGAAGTACGCGGTGGCGATGACGTCCTTGGGCGTCTCGTCCTCGACGTTCAGCCAGTCGCCGTAACCGGCGGCCGGCCGCAGCAGCCCGCTGCTGTTCTTCTCCAGGTACGTCAGCCAGGCCTGGACGGACGACCACGCGTCTTCCAGGACCTGCCGGTCGCCGTACGCCTGGTACAGCGACCAGGGGACCGTGACACCCGCGTCGCCCCAGCCCGCGACACCGTTGCCGACCGTACCCACCATGGGTGCCACGTCGGTGAAGGCCCCCTCCGCGGTCTGCCCGTCGCGCAGGTCCACGAGCCACTTCGTGAGGAACCGGGCGGACTCCATCGTGTAGGCGGCCGTGGGCGCGAAGACGTTGATGTCACCCGTCCAGCCCAGGCGTTCGTCGCGCGCGGGCGTGTCCGTCGGGATGGAGAGGAAGTTGCCGCGCTGCCCCCAGGTGATGTTGCTGTGCAGTGTGTTGAGCATCGGGACGTCGGTCTCGAAGTCGAACGTGAAGGGGGCCGACGTGTGCATCACGCGGCCGGTGAGGTCCGACGCCGTGGGAGTCCCCGGATACCCGGTCACCTCGACGTAACGGAAGCCGTGGAAGGTGAACCGCGGCTCGTACGTCTCCCGGCCACCGCCCTTGAGCGTGTACGTGTCGGTCGCCGCGGCGGTACGCAGGTTCGCCGTGTAGAGGGTGCCGTCGGGGTTCAGGACCTCGGCGTGCCTCAGCCGGACGGTCGTGCCGGCCGCGCCCGAGACCCGCAGCCGTACCGAACCGACCATGTTCTGGCCCAGGTCGAAGACGAACACCCCCGGCCCGGGCCGGGTCACCTTCTTGACCGGAAGTTCCTTGGCGACCCGTACAGGCCCGTCCACCTGGGCCTCGATCCGAGGGGGAACGGCGTCGCCGGGGGTGCGCACGGCGTCGAGCCACGCCCCGTCGTCGAAGCCGGGTGAGGTCCAGCCGGCGGTCTCCTTGCGCGCGTCGTACGTCTCGCCGCTCAGCAGGTCGGCGGAGACGATCGGCCCGGCGGCGGCCCGCCAGTCACTGTCCGAGATGACGCGCTCGCGCGTCCCGTCGGTGTACTCGACCTCCAACTGCGCCAGCAGCGCGGGGCGTTCGCCGTACTGGTGGGGCCCGAACATGCCGACGTTGCCCGCGTACCAGCCCGGTGCCACGTACGCGCCGATGGCGTTGGCGCCGGAGCGGACGAGCGGGGTGACGTCGTAGGTCTGGTAGTGGACGCGTTCGCGGTAGTCGGTCCAGCCGGGCGCGAGCTGGTCGCGGCCCACCCGGCGTCCGTTGAGGTGGGCTTCGTAGACGCCGAGAGCCGTGGCGTACAACCGGGCGCGGGCCACCTTCTTGCGCGGGAGCCTGAACTCGTGCCGCAGTTGGTTGGCCGCGTACGACGCGGGGACGACCTTCCCCCACGGCCCGGCGCCCCACGCGGCCGCCTCCTTCGCCGGCGGCCAGGCACTGTCGTCGAAGTCGGTGCCGCGCCAGCCGGCGGCGGGCTCCTTGTCGGTCGATCTCCAGGAGTCGTCGGTGACGATCCGCTGTTCGCCGGAGGCCGTGTGCAGGGTGAGGGTGGCGACCAGGCCCGCGGGCCCCTCGGACGCGTTGGTGGCCGAGACCGCGAGGACGTTCCGCCCCGTACGCAGCTGGGCGAGGACCTCGACGACGGCGGGGCGGCGCCAGCCGTCGCGGTCCGTCTCAAGATCGGTGCGGGCCACTTCGGTGCCGTTGACGGAGACGGTGTAGACGTTGTCCGCGCTGATGGCCAGGGTCGCCGCCGTGACCGCGTCCGGGAAGTCGAGTGTGCGGCGGAACCAACGGGTGACCGCCGGGGCACTGCCGGCCGGATCGCCCTCGGGGAACCAGATCCAGGAGCTGCCTTCGAGCGACGGCGCGTCGGTGAGGACCGGGGGAGCGGAGACCCACTTCGCGGACCACTGCGCGGCGTCCAGGAGCCCGGTCTCCCACCACGACGGCTCGCTCCACGCCGAGGCACCGCCGTCGGCGTCCCACACGCGCACGGACCAGAAGTACCGGGTACGCGGCTTGAGTTGCGGGCCCGCGTACGGGACGAGGACGGACTCGTCGGACACGACCTTCCCGCTGTCCCAGACATCCGGCTCCGACAGCCGCGAGACGCTGGAGGCCACCCGTATCTGATAGCCGCTCTGGCGCGCGCCCGGCTCGTCCGAGGCCATCGGCCAGCTCAGCCGGGGGTGTTGTGCGTCGATGCCCAGGGGGTGTCGCACGTACTCGACCGTCGGCGCGGTGACGCGCAGGGCGCTGCGACGGGCGCCTGCCCGGACCGGTGCGGGCGCGGGCGCGGCCACGGCGGATCCGGTGCCCGCGGCGGTCGCCGTGACGGCCATCGCCGCCGCCGTACCCGCCAGAATGTTCCTCCTGCTGATCACTGCGGCTCCTCAGGTAGGAAGGATGAATCCATAGGGATGAATCGATTCACTGCGGGTGAACGTAGGGGCGTGCGGGGCGAGGGTCAATGAGCGTGCAACACATTCTTGACGGGGCGTCGGATACGGTCGCTACTCCGGAGAGGCCGGAGGAATGTGGGGCGTCGGCGATTGAACGGTTTCAATCGGCCGGTGCGGGGCGGCTGGCCGGGCGGCTGGGTTTTGTGGTTCGGCGCGGTGCCGCCGGGCCGGGCCGGGCAGGGCCGGGTGGTTTCGTTCTGTTCCGGTCGGGTCGGGTCAGGTCGGGTTGGGGCCGGTCAGGTCAGGTCAGCGGGTCCGGTCGGGTCACACGGACGTCAGCCAGGCCGCGGTGTCGCGGGGACGGGAGAACCGGAGCGTGTCGAGGGGCGCGAAACGGGGATCGCGCGTCCGGCGTTCGATCTCCTGGCGTCGGACGGCGTGTTGGGACCAGGCCCACCAGACCGGGTGTTCCTTGCTCAGCCAGCCCGCCCAGGTCTCCCTGTTGCCGCCGAAGATGCTCTCGCGGGTGACGGTGCGCCTGACGGAGCGGCGAAAGGCCCGGGGTATGACGACACGCTTCCCGTAGTCGAGCCACAGGATGGTGTCCGCCCGGTCCCAGAGCAGGTCCCGGACCTCGGGGTAACCGACCGAGTCGACGATCCAGCGGGGTGCGGACGTGAGGCGTGCGACCTCCTCGGTCAAGGTGTCGTTGACGGCCCAGCCGGGACCCGTGAAATACAGCGCGTCCATCTCGTAGTAGGGCATGTCCAGGCGCTCGCCCACCGCCCGGGCGAGGGTGGACTTGCCTGCACCCGTGACCCCTACCACCAAGATCCGCTCCATGGGCGGAGCTTATAGCGGTGCCGGTGCGGTCGGACCGGGGGCTGCGGAGGGGGGTCTTCGCGGGGGACGCGGGGGTGTGGAAGCCGGTGGGCAGGGGTCGGGGCCCCGTCGGGCCTGCGGCCACCCGCAGAGGATCACCGTCCGGGGCGGTCGGACCGCCCTCCCCGGGCGCCGGTCGGCCCGAAAGGTGGCCCGAGTGTGGTCCGGGCATGCATCTGACCTGCTGGGACGCGGCTGGGAGGACCCCCTGTGACAGGCGGTCCGCAGGAGCTTCCGGCGGCCCGCGGACCACGCCGCGAGCAGTCCTTCGGAGACGCGGATCACTCATCCACACCACTCCGCGCACCGCGCCCTTTCGTTCTCAGGGCGCCGATAGGATCTAATGGGCAGTAGCGCGCGAGGTAGCAGGTACCGATGCTCATCGGTCGACAGCTCCGCCTCTGATCCGCGCGACTCCCGACTCCGGATGGTTTTGGATGCCTGCCTCTTCGCATCGCGACCCTGCACGTCCCGTTCAGGACGCGGCGGCCTCGTCTGCCGTGCCCCAGCACCACGGTCTGTTTCTCCAGCCGCAGTACACCATCGAGCTGCCGCCCCTGGACGAGGACGAGGACACCTTCTCGCCGCCTCCGCCCCCGCCGGCACAGCGGCGACGGGGGGCACCCCGGGCCCGCTGACCGTTCCCGCCGCCCGTCCCGCCCGTCCCGCTGGCCGTGACCAGCGAGACGTGTGCCCGGACCGGGCGGCGTCGACCTGAGGGGGAGAGACACTCTGGATCCCGTGGAACGCGCACTGGTCGTTGTGCACCGGCCCGCCGCGAGCGGCGGGCGACGCGTGAGCGTGCACCGGGACGGCGGGGCCGAGATTTTGGGGCTGGCCCACTCCGACCGCGATCTGATCGTGTTCCTGGAGGCCGCCGGACTGTCCTCCCCGGCCGAGTTGCTGGACGACCCCGGCTGGGTGGAATGGCGTGGCGGGCGACCGCACGAATGGGGCTCCGCGCCGTAGCGGCGCGGCTGCCCACGGGCACTGGCCCGGCCCGTCTCCGTACGGGTCCACGAGGGCCGTACGACTCTCGCTGGTACGGGCCAGGACGCCGTACGGCTCTGGCGTGTGCGGGGGCCACGAAGGCTGGACGGCCCTCGCTCGGGCGGGCCTACCACGGCCGCGCGGCTCTCGCTCGGACGTCCGCCGGTCCGCGACGGCCGGGCGGCCCTGGCTTGTGCGGGTCCACGAAGCCCGCACGGCCCTCGCCTCGGGCGCAGGCCCACGGAAGGGCGCGTGACTCTCGCTCGTCGGGGCTCACAAGCGTCCTACGACGCTTGTACGGGCCCGCGAGGGCCGTGGCACCCGGGGTGCGAGCGGGACTCGCGTCCGTCCGTGTGGCCGGGGCCCGGCCCTCCGCCGGGGTTCGGCGGTGAGTCGGGCCGGTCGAGTGAGGGGTGCCGCGGGCGTACCCGGGCGCTACAGGCCCACGTCGCGTCGGGTCATGTCGTCCAGTGACTCGCGGCGCACCAGCACGCGTGCGATCCCGCCCGACACCGCGACGACCGGGGGCCGGCCGACCAGGTTGTAACCGGACGCCATGGACAGGTGGTAGGCGCCGGCGGCCGGGACGGCGAGGAGGTCGCCGGGGCGTACGTCACCGGGAAGTTCCACCTCGTCCGCGAGGACGTCACCCGCTTCGCAGTGCCGGCCCACGACCGTGACGGTGCGGGGCGGCGCTGACGAGTGGCGTCCGATGAGGCGGGGCGCGTACCGGACCCCGTACAGCGCCGGTCTCGGGTTGTCGCTCATGCCGCCGTCGACGGCGACGAAGGTGTGCTCGCCGGTGCGCTTGACCGCCAGCACGTGATAGACCGCGACCCCGGCGGGTCCGGCGATCGCCCGGCCCGGTTCCAGCATGAGCAGCGGCAGGGGCAGGTGGGCCCGGGCGCAGCCGTCCGCCAGCTCGGTGCGCACGCGGTCGGCGAGGACACCCACGTCGAGGCTCGGCTCGCCGGGCCGGTAGGCGATGGCGTGCCCGCCGCCGATGTTCAGCCGGGGCAGGACGACGCCGTGCTGCTCCCGGATCCGGGCCAGCAGCCCGACCAGTCGCCGTACCGCGGTCACGTACGGCTTCACGGAACCGATCTGCGAGCCGATGTGGCAGTGCAGGCCGACGAGTTCCAGGTGCCGCTGGTCGAGGATCCGCGCCACCGCGTGCTGCGCCGACCCGTCCGTGATGGACAGGCCGAACTTCTGGTCGTCCGTACCGGTGCGCACCTTCGCGTGTCCGCCGGCCGCGATGCCCGGTACCACCCGCACCATGACCTGCTGACGGGCGTCGGCGGGCGTGATCGCGGCCAGCCGGGCGATCTCCGAGGCGCTGTCCACGACGATGACCCCGACCCCGAGCCGCAGCGCGGTGCGCAGGTCCTCGGGGCTCTTGGCGTTGCCGTGCAGCACGATCTTCTCCGGTGGGAAGCCCGTGGTGACGGCCAGCGCCAGTTCTCCGGCGGAGCAGACGTCCAGGCCCAGCCCCTCCTCCCGCACCCAGTGCGCCATCGCGCGGCACAGGAACGCCTTGGCCGCGTACACGACGTCGGCTTGCGGGAACGCCGCGCGGTAGGTGCGGCAGCGCTCCCGGACCTCCTGCTCGTCGAGGACGTACAGGGGGGTGCCGAAGCGGTCGGCGGCCTCGGTGAGGGAGACCCCGCCCACGGAGACGTCCCCGCCGGCCTCGGGGCGTGCGGAACGGGGCCAGACGGACGGCCCGTCGGTGCCCGCGCCGTCGAGGAGTCGGGACAGTGCACCGGGATCCCCGGGCAGGGAGGACGGGAGGGACGGGAGGGACGGGTGAAGGGAAACGGTCATGGCGGGCGCCTCCTCAGCCGATCAGCAGGTTCAGGTACGAGACGACGACGGCGGCGCCGGTCACACGCAGGGCACGGGTGTGCCGCGGGCGCCTCCGCGCGGGGGAGTCGACACCTGTACCGGTGCCGGTGGGGGAGGCGGTGGTTGCTGCCGGGGGAGCGGAGAGCTGCGGGTCGACCGTGAGGGTGGTGATGCCCAAAGGGGCGGCGAGGGCGCGCAGCGCGGGTTCGGAGAGCCTGATGGAGGGCTGTTCCGTGCCCAGAGTGGCGGCGAGCCGTGCCGCCGAGGTGAATCCGACGGCCGTGCGGCTGCCGAGGGGAGTGCGGAAGAACCGGGCCGTGCAGCCCGCGGGCCCCGACCGGACGGGGACGAAGAGAAGTCCGGCCGGGACGCGTTCAGAGGGCTCGGGGTCCTCGCAGTGGTCGATCGCAGACATCAGGCTGCTCCTCGCAGAAGGCGATGTGCGCCACGCGGCCGGATCGGCCGGGCACACCAGCGAAGCTATGCCCGCCGCCCGAGGGTCGGGCCGGGTCCCTGACGGATGCTTGACGTGAACCGGGGTTCTCGTAACGCGACCATGACGGCGGTGACGGGGCGCCGACGGGCGCCGACGGGGCGGCGGCGTGGCGGCGACAGGGCGGCGGCCCGGGATGACGGCCGCGCCATGACGGCCGCGGCGGTGGCTCCGGCGTGCCGGGGAGGTTGAGGCGCCGGCCGACGGGCTGCGGTGACCGGCTGCGCCGGCGGGTCGCGCCGACCCGCCGTACCGAGAGGCCACTCCGGCCAGCCGGTCCCAGCAGCCCGGTCAGACCGGGTACGCGTGCGTCTGTGTTGCCTTTACCGCTGCCCAGACCGCCGCTCCCGGGTGCAGGTCGAGTTCCGCGGCGGCGGCCGTGGTCAGGTCTGCGGCTAGGGGTAGTTCTCCGGCGAGGTCGGCGCGGATCTGGTCGCCGTGGGTTTCCAGGCCCGCGACCTCGCAGGCCCACAGGTTGCGGGCGCTGACTCCGGTGGGGCGGTCGCGGTAGAGCGTCACCGAGCTGGGCGGGAACGCCACGAAGACCGGACCGCGCAGGGCCTCCGTGGTGGTGATGGCCGGACCGGCGTCGAGCCGGACCGCGTGCCCGTCGGCCTCGCCCCGGTAGAGGTTCAGGCCGACCAGCTGGGCGATGTAGTCGGTACGGGGACGGCGGGCGATGTCGGCCGGGGCGCCCTCCTGGACGACCCGGCCGTCCTCGACCACCACCAGCCGGTCGGCCAGCACCATCGCGTCCAGCGGATCGTGCGTGACCAGCACGGCGACCGCCTCGAACTCGGCCAGGTGGCGGCGCAGCTGGGCCCGTACCTCCAGACGTGTCCGTGCGTCCAGGGCGGCCAGCGGCTCGTCGAGCAGGAGCAGTCGGGGGCGGGTGGCGAGCGCGCGGGCCAGGGCGACCCGCTGGGCCTGTCCACCGGAGAGCCGACGTGGCTTGGCACCGGCGTGCTCCGCGAGGCCCAGGCGGCCCAGCCACTCCGCCGCCCGCGCACGCGCCTCGGCCTTGCTCGCGCCCTGGCAGCGCGGTCCGAAGGCCACGTTGTCGAGGGCGGTCAGGTGAGGGAAGAGCAGGTAGTCCTGGAAGACGACGCCGACCGGGCGGGACTCCGGTGGCGTACGCTCCCGCGCCGTGCCGTCCAGTCGCAACCGGCCGCCGGTGAGCGGTGTCAGACCGGCGAGGGCGCGCAGCGCGGTGGTCTTGCCGGCGCCGTTGGGGCCGAGCAGGGCGACGACCTCGCCGGGCGCGGCGCGTAGCGCCACATCGAGCCGGAAGGTGCCGCGCTCGACGACGAGATGTGCGTCGAGGCCCTCGTCGGAGGGGTCGGCGCGTACGTCAGATGCGGCAGCGGCGGTGTCGGAGGCACCGGCGGCTTCGGAGGCGGCGTAACGGGGTTCGGTCATCCTGCTGTCATCCAACGGTCGCGCAGGCCCGCCAGCACCGCGACGGACACGGCCAGCAGGACCAGACTGAGGGCGATGGCGGCCTCCGGGTCGCTCTGCAGGGCCAGGTACACGGCCAGCGGCATGGTCTGGGTACGGCCCGGGAAGTTGCCCGCGAAGGTGATCGTCGCGCCGAACTCGCCGAGCGCCCGCGCCCACGCCAGGACCGCGCCCGCCGCGATACCGGGCGCGATCAACGGGAGCGTCACCCGGCGGAACGCCGTGAAGCGTGAGGCGCCGAGCGTGGCCGCGGCCTCCTCGTAGCGCGGGTCGGCGGCGCGCAGGGTGCCCTCGACGCTGATGACGAGGAACGGCATGGCGACGAACGCCTCGGCGATGACGACCCCGGTGGTCGTGAAGGGCAGCGTGATCCCGAACGAGGAGTCCAGCCACCTGCCGACGATGCCGTTGCGGCCCAGCGCCATGAGGAGGGCCACACCACCGACTACCGGCGGCAGTACAAGGGGGAGGGTGACGAGGGCCCGTACGAGGCCCCGGCCGGGGAACTCGACGCGGGCCAGCAGCCAGGCCAGCGGCACACCGATGACCAGGCTCACCGCGGTCGCCGCCGTGGCGCACACCAGCGACAGCCGGAGCGCCTGCCACACCTCGGCGCTGGTCAGCAGGTCCGGCAGGCTCCGCCAGGGAGCGCGCACGAGCAGGGCGATCAGCGGGACGATCAGGAACGCCAGGCCGATCAGCGCGGGCACCAGCAGTGGCAGCGGCACACCCCGGCCACCCGCGCCCTCGCCCGTCCGGACGCGCCGCCGCCGCGGCCGACCTCGGAGGGTGTCGGTCGCGGCGGCGGACTTGTCGTTCGAGAAGGTCACGGCTTGAGGAACCCGGCCCCGGTCAGGACCTTCTGACCCTCGGCGGACCGCACCAGCGCGATGAACGCCTCGGCGCCCTCGGTGTTCTGCGCTGCCTTGAGCGAGGCGATGGGGTAGTCGTTGATGGCGTCGGCGGACTCGGGGAACTCCACACCCTCCACCTTGTCACCCGCCGCGTGCACATCGGTCTTGTAGACGACCGCCGCGTCGGCCTCCTTCAGCTCGACCTTCGTCAGCGCCGCCTTGACGTCCTGCTCGTACGAGACGGGGGTGAGCTTCAGCTTGCTCGCGTCCAGGGCCTTCTGGGCGGCCGCGCCACACGGCACCCCCTTGTCGCACAGCACGACCTTCAGGCCCGACTTGGTGAGGTCCTTGAGGGAGGCGATCCCGTCGGGGTTGCCGGGCAGGGTGGCGATCTCCAGCTCGTTGCGCACGAAGGTCGCGGGTGTCCCCGACGCATCCCCGGCATCGGTGACGATCTTCATCGTCTTGGGGCTCGCCGAGGCGAACACGTCCGCGGGGGCGCCGCCCGTGATGCTCGCGGCCAGCGAGTCGCTGCCGCCGAAACTGAAGGTGACCTTCGTGCCCGGGTGCTCCTTCTCGAACTGCTCGCCCAGCGTCGTGAAGCTCTCCTTGAGGGAGGCGGCCGCGAACACGGTCACCGTGCCGGACACCTTGTCCGCCGAGGAGGTGGACGCCGAGGAGTCCGACTTCGCCGACGAGGAAGCGGAGGAGTCGTCGTCGGACGACGAGCAGGCGCTCAGCGCCAGCAGGGCGGCGGCGCCCGCGCCGGCCACCTGGAGGGCCCGGAGGGGCCGACGAGTCCTGCGGGTCCGGCGCGCGGTACGGCTCATTACGGGTCCACTCCCTCTGGTCCTCACGGACACCATCATCAGTGCACGCGTTGATGATAATGCCGCAGATGCGAGGTCAAAGTCTTCTGTTACTTCGCACAAGCTGGAGAGGAGGACAGGTTGGCTCGCATGTGCGTTTGTATGGGGTGAGGGTTCGGGTGCGGCCCTTGGGGAGGCGGTAGCCCGTGCCGTTCTCAGGCCCGGTCGATGTGCACGTTCGTCGACTTGACCCGGGCGGTGGCCTCCACCCCGACCTCGAGGCCCAGTTCCTCCACGGCCTCCCGCGTCAGCAGCGACACCAGCCGGTGCGGTCCTGCCTGGATCTCGACCTGGGCGGCGACGTCACCGAGCTTCACGGCGGTGACGATGCCGGGGAAGGCGTTACGGACGGAGGTGTACGAGGTGTCCTCCTCGCCCCCGCCGCTCTTGGCGAGTTCGACGGAGAAGGCGGCCAGTTCCTTGCCGTCGATCAGGCGCCGCCCGCCCTCGTCCCGGTGCGTGACCATCCGGCCCGCGTCCGCCCAGCGCCGCGCGGTGTCCGGGCTCACCCCGAGCAGACGCGCCGCCTGGCCGATCGTGTATGACTGCATACGCGCCAAGATAGGCGATCATCGGCGGCCGGACGCGGGCCGGACGCGGGCCGGACGCGGGCGGGACGTGGGCGGGACGTGGGCCTCCGGGCCGTCAGTACCCGACGCGGAACGTCGCGTCCCGCTGTTCCGTGGCCGTGGAGACCGGGTCGATGCGCAGCACGTAGTTCGCGTGGCGGATGTAGCGGGTGGGGTTGTTGTACGAGCGGAACGACGCCCAGGAGGAGTCGGCGAGGCCCGCCGTACGGTAGAAGGTCGCGTCGCCCGCGAACGTCGACGTGCCGTCGTTGACGTCGAGTTGGAGCGCGTAGTTGTAGTGCCGCAGATAGCGGGTGGGGTGGTTCACCGACTGGAAGGAGACGCCGGAACCGTCGGCCAGGCCCGGGACGAGCTTCCACTGGGAGTCGGTGTACAGGTCGAAGGGGTAGGTGTCGACGCGGGCGGCGTAGTTGGCGTGCCGGACGTAACGGTCCGGGTAGTTGTACGACTTGAGCCGGTTCCAGGCCGGGGCGCCCCACTTGGCGAGCAGGTTCGTGTACTCGGTCGCGGTGATCGTCGCTATGCCGCAGTGCTTGGAGTTGACCGGCTGGGTGTAGGTCTTCTGGTCGAGGGCGGTCCAGGTGCCGGAGGCCAGGTTGCTGGACTGCCAGGCGTAGAAGACACCGTTCGGCGTGTAGGTGTCTCCCCAGAGGAACCACGTGCTGCTGGTCAGGGACTTGTACACCGTCGGGGCCTCGGTGCCGCCGTGTGCGACCCCCGCGCTGAACTCGGTGAAACTGCCCGGGTTCAGGGAGGTGGACCTCGCCGCGACCAGCGTCTGGTTCTTCTTGAAGAAGAGGTAGTTGTAGCCGTTCACGCCGACGGCCATGTTCCCGTCGATGACGTCGTAGCCGGGGTCGAAGAACACCTGCGGGGCGGACGCGGTCACGAAGTCGGTGGTGTAGTTCACCATGATCACGTTGTGGCCGCTGGAGTCGACCGAGGAGTAGATGACCGCGTACTGGCCCCGGCCGGCGTCCCAGAACGCCTCGGGTGCCCAGCTGTGCGTGGTCATGTCGTGCAGCTTGAGCCGGCGGTAACCGGTGAAGGTGCGCAGGTCGGCGGAGTCCCAGACATGGATGTACTGGCTGTTGTAACTCCAGTCGGTGCCCTTGAGGTCGGTAGCGATGACGACGAAGGTGCCGTCCTGCTTGCGCATGAGGAACGGGTCGCGCAGACCGAGGGCGCCCGCCGTGGGCGTCACCAGGGGGTTGTTCTGGTTGAGCGGCGTCCAGTTGAGCGAGTCGGTGCTGACGGCGAGATGCAGTCCGTAGTCGGTGCCGAGGCCGAGGCTGGTCGACTCGGTGAAGTAGCACATGACGTAGGCCGAGTCGGCCGCGTGGGCGGTGCCGGCGCCGAAGGTCAGTACGCCGGACGCGGCTAGGGGAGTGGTGGCGGCCAGGCCGAGGAGGAGGCGTCGGGACGGCTGGGGTCTTGCGCTCATGGGGGTCTCCACAACGGATGCGGGCGTGACGGAGGGCCCAGGGCGGACGGCCGTGGGTCGATATCTCGAACATGGTTCGGAAGGTCGATCAGAAATTAGGGGCCGGCGTGGTGCGCGTCAATGACTCTGACGATGCCGGTGTGCGCGGTGCGGGACACGGGGCCGTGACCTGTGCGGCTCCGCCGTGTAGGCGCGACCGGCCCGCCGCGTGGGTGCGACCGGCCTCGGTCGGTCCCCGGTCGGTCCTCGGCGGGCCCCGGCCGACGTACGGGCCCACGGGGGTCCCGGCGGGTCCGCCGGTCGGGCCCCGGCGAGTCCCCGGCCGGGCCCCCGCCGGGTCCCGGCCGGCGTACGAGCCGACGGCGGGCGGTGTATCCCGAATCGTGGTCGGATGGACAGGGGTGGTCCTGACCTGCATCCGGGTCCGGTCGGCGACGGGAAGTATCCCCATCGGCTCGGAGTCGGACTGAGCCCGGCACGAAGGAGACCCGTGGAACACGATCCGCTGCGTGGCCGCACGGTGGTGGTGACCGGAGCCGCCCGAGGAGTCGGCGCCGCCCTGGCCCGGGACCTGGCGGGCCGCGGTGCCCGTCTGGCGCTCCTCGGGCACGAGAAACCGGCGCTGGAGGCACTGGCGGCCGAACTGACCCCGGCCGCCGCCTGGGAGGTCGACATCACCGACGACACCGGCATGACCGCCGTCGCCCGCGACGTCCGCGAGAACTTCGGAACGCCCTCCGTGGTGATCGCCAACGCGGGTATCGCCGAGGGCGGCCCCTTCGCCGAGTCGGACCCGGCGTCCTGGCGCCGGGTGATCGACGTCAACCTCACCGGCAGCGCGATCACCGCGCGCGCCTTCCTGCCGGACCTGGTCGACACGGCGGGCTACTACCTCCAGGTCGCCTCACTGGCCTCGATCGGCGCGTCGCCGATGATGAGCGCCTACTGCGCCTCCAAGGCGGGTGTGGAGGCCTTCGCCCACTCCCTGCGGGCCGAGGTGGCCCATCAGGGGATCGCGGTGGGTATCGCCTACCTCAACTGGACCGACACCGACATGATCCGCGACGCCGACCAGCACGCCGTGCTGCGCGAACTGCGCGGCCACATGCCACCCCCGGCCCGCCGCGTCTATCCGGTGGAGCACGTCGCGGCCCGGCTGGCGCGGACCGTCGAGCGGCGGCGCACCTCCGTGTACGTGCCCGGCTGGCTCCGCGCCGCCCAGCTGGGCCGCGTCGCGTTGCCGCCGGTCGTGCTGCGCGTGTCACGCCGGGCCCTGCCCCGGCTGGCGGCCCGGGAGCCCTTCCGCCCCACCGGCCTGCTCGGCAAGGGCGGACGGGCCGACGGCTCCGGCAGCGGCAGGCCCGCGGTCGGTTGAATTCCGGATGCCGGGGGACTCGGCACCGATCACCCGCTTTCGACGGGTGAGATACACGAGCGCGACACACGAGTGCGACACACGGGTGCGATACGAGGGAGGCAGAGGTGGCCGTACGCCACAGGCTCATCAAGAAGAGTCCGCGCGAGGTGTGGGCCGTCCTGGCCGACGGCACCCGGTACGCGGACTGGGTCGTGGGGACGGCATCCTCGTACCCCGTGCGCGGCCAGTGGCCGCAGGTGCATTCCGCGATCGGCTACGAGGTGCGGATCGGGCTCTGGACCGTCGGCAACGAGTCGGTCGTCCGAGCGTGCGTCGAGGAGCGCGAGCTGGAGCTGGAAGCGATCGCCGGTCCGCTCGGCACGGCCCGCATCGCCATCGAACTGCGGCCCTGGGGCGAGTACACGCTGGTCATCATCGACGAGCATCCGCTGCAGGGAGCCGGCGGCGTCCTGCACAACGCCGCCGTGGAAGGACTCATCCAGCTGAGGCACCGGGCCATGCTCAAGCGGTTGGCCGACGTGTGCGAGGGCGACGCGCAGAACGGCTCCCGGCCCGCCCGTACGCAGCCGAGGCCAGCATGACCGGCGTCGTCCGTGCGGTACTGCGGCGGGACGGGAGGCGGCCATGCCGGACGCGGTAGTCATCGGGGCGGGTCCCAACGGGCTCGTCGCCGCCAATCTGCTGGCCGACGAGGGCTGGAGCGTCGAAGTCCTGGAGGAGCAGGAGGAGCCCGGGGGCGCGGTCCGGCACGACCACGGGGTCGACCCGGACTTCACGAGCGACCTCTTCAGCTCGTTCTACCCCCTCGCCGCGGCCTCGCCGGTCCTCTCCGGACTCCACCTGGAGCGGTACGGGCTGCACTGGAGCCATGCGCCACGCGTACTGGCCCATCCGCTGTCCGACGGCCGGTGCGCCGTGCTGGGACGCGACGTCGACGACACCGCCGCGTCACTGGACGTCTTCGCCGACGGTGACGGCGACGCCTGGCGCGAGCTGCACCGGATCTGGGACCGGCTCCGCCCCGACCTGCTGGAAGCGCTGTTCACACCCTTCCCGCCGGTGCGCTCGGGCGCCCGCCTGGCCCTGCGGCTGCGGACCGCGGGCGGGCTGCGTATGGCCCGGTCGATGGTGCTGCCGGTACGGCGTCTCGGCGAGGAGGAGTTCCGGGGTGAGGGCGGCAGACTGCTGCTGGCGGGAAACGCGCTGCACGCCGACCTCGCCCCCGAGGCCGCGGGAAGCGGCGGCTTCGGCTGGCTGATGTCGATGCTGGGCCAGACGTACGGGTTTCCCGTGCCCGTAGGAGGGTCGGGCGCCCTCATCGGGGCGCTGACCCGGCGGCTGAAGGAGCGCGGCGGGGTGCTCCGGTGCGGGGAGCGCGTGAGCCGGGTCGTCGTCCGGGAGGGCAGGGCCGTGGCGGTGCGCACGGCCGGCGGCGAGACGGTGTCCGCCGGCCGGGCCGTACTCGCGGACGTGTCCGCGCCGGCCCTGTACGGCGAACTGGTGGACAGCGCCGACCTGCCCCCGCAGGTGCTGGCCGATCTGCGCCGGTTCCAGTGGGACTTCGCCACCTTCAAGGTCGACTGGGCCCTCGACGGTTCCGTGCCGTGGCAGGCTCCCGAGGCCGCGGGCGCGGGCACCGTGCATCTGGCGGACGGCGTCGACGAGCTGACCCGGTTCGCGGCACAGGTCGCCATGGGGCAGGTACCGGACCGGCCGTTCGCGCTGTTCGGGCAGATGACGACCGCCGACCCCACCCGGTCGCCCGAGGGCACCGAGTCGGCCTGGGCGTACACCCATGTCCCGCACCACATCAAGGGCGACGCGGGTGACGACGGACTGACCGGGAGCTGGGACACGAAGGAGCAGGAGCTGATGGCCGACCGGGTCGAGCGGCAGGTCGAGCGCTTCGCGCCCGGGTTCCGTTCCCTGATCCGGTCCCGGCGCGTGCTGGCACCGCCCACCCTCCAGGCACTCAACGCCAATCTGCACGGGGGCGCCATCAACGGCGGGACCACGGCCCTGCACCAGCAGCTCGTGTTCCGGCCCGTCCCCGGCACCGGGCGCCCGGAGACACCGGTGAAGGGCCTCTACCTGGCGTCGGCCTCCGCGCATCCGGGAGGCGGTGTGCACGGGGCCCCCGGCTCCAACGCCGCCCGCGCCGCGCTGCGCAGGAACATCCCGAACGGCCTGGCCCGCGCCCAGCGTGTGCTGGCCCGCCGCGACCGCAAGGGGGACCGCAGGCCCGAGCTCGGCACCTGAGTACGGGGCGGGGCCACGGGTGCGGAGCCGCTGTGACCGCTACAGCGGCTCCGGGTCCTGCCGGAGCCAGGTGGTCAGGGCCCACCACCAGTGCAGGGTGCTCAGTGGTTCGGCGAGGGGCCCGGACGCGAGGTCGGTCAGCGGGTGCCCGGTGATCTGCTGGAGGCGGCCGAGCCGGTACCGGACGGTGTTGGGGTGGGTGAACAGGGCCGTCGCACTCTGGTCGAGACGCCGGCCGTTGTCGAGGAACGTCAGTGCGGTGACCGCCAGTTGGCGGTGGAAGGCGTCCGACTCGTCGAGGGCGCCGAGCAGCCGGGCGCTCAGGTGCGAGCCCAGGAGGGGCTGGTCGGCGAGGGCGATCTCGGCGGCGAAGTCGGTCAGCTCGTACAGGCCCTGTCGGCCCTGGCGTACACCGATGTCCACGGCCCGGACGCAGAGCCGGTACAGCGGGCGGATCTCCTCCAGCGGAGCGGCCGGTGAGACCACGACCAGAGCCGACGCGCCCATCTCTTCGATCCCGGGCATCCGTCGGCACAGGCCTGCCGGCCGTCCCTCTATCAGGCCCGAGACCGCGCCCAGTCCGGAGAGCCGGTCCGTGAGGAGGCGTTCGGCCGCGGGGCCGCCGGCGTCCGCGACGACACAGTGGTGCGGGCCGCCGCCCGGCTGCATTCCGGCTCCCGCCATCTCCAGGGGCGACGGCACGACTCCGCCGACCAGCAGTCTGCGCAGTACGTTCGTGCGGACCTCGGCGCTCTCGTGCGGGGTGGCCCGCTCGGCGGCCCGGTAGCCGTTGATCACATGACGTTCGATCGCGGCGCCGTACTCGTGGAGACGCAGGACGACGCCGAGCAGTGTGCCGTCCGGGACCCCCGCCGCCCGACAGCGCTCGACGGTGATCTCCAGCGCGCGGCCCAGTCCGGCCTGGACTCCGCGCAGCACCGCGGTCATCGCGACGCCCTGGCCCGCCCGGTCGGCTCCCAGTAACAGGGCGGCGGTGAAGTCCTGTTGCTCGACCCCGCCGAAGGTGGCGAACCACTCGCCGGCGGCGCGGATCATGGCCGTGACGTGGGAGCGGCTCTCCGCCTCGGTGAGCCGGGCGACCTCGGGGGAGTGGGCCCGGGCCGCGCGGACAAGTTCGCCGCACACGTCGTCGTCGACGGCCATCGTCCGCAGGATCTCGGTGACCGGTTCGCGCTCGTGGACGACAGCCATGAGTCGATTCTCCGTCCGCGCTGTCGCCGGGACACAACGAAGCCGTCCGCACGTTGGTGTCCGGCCACTACCACATTGATGTGACGACCTGATTCCCTGTGCGCTACCGACGGTAACAGTGCAGTCGTCCCAAGAACATCCCCGGTGTCCCACGTCCCCTCGCCCCCCACCCCCCGCAGTTCCTCCGTCTCCTCCGGAAGGCAGTCCATGGAGAACTCCCCAGCCCTGGCCGCGATCACCCGGCGCCGCGCCCTGACGGCGGCGGGCGGCGCGCTCGCCGCCACCGCTCTCGCCCAGGCGACGGCCCCCGCCTTCGCCGCCTCGGCCGCCGCCTCGGACGCGGACGCGATCGTCGTCGGCGGCGGGCTGGCCGGCCTGGTCGCCACGGCGGAACTGGCCGCGGCGGGCCGCAAGGTACTGCTTCTCGACCAGGAACCGGCGACGAACCTCGGCGGTCAGGCGTTCTGGTCCTTCGGCGGTCTGTTCCTCGTCGACTCCGACGAGCAGCGACTGATGGGCATCAAGGACTCCCAGGAACTGGCCTGGCAGGACTGGCTGGGCACGGCGGGCTTCGACCGCGGCATCACGGACAAGGCCGGCCAGGACCACTGGGCCTACAAGTGGGCCGAGGCGTACGTGGACTTCGCCTCCGGGGAGAAGCGTTCCTGGCTCGCGGGCCTCGGCGTGCAGTGGTTCCCGATCGTCGGCTGGGCGGAGCGCGGCGGCGGCCTCGCGGACGGACACGGCAACTCGGTGCCGCGCTTCCATGTCACCTGGGGCACGGGACCCGCGGTCGTCGAACCGTTCGAGAAGAAGGTGCGGGCGGCGGTCGCGGACGGGAAGGTCACCTTCAAGTTCCGGCACCGCGTCGACGGGCTCGTGACGACCAACGGAGCCGTCACCGGGGTCCGGGGTGCCGTGCTGGAGCCGAGCGACGCCGCCCGGGGCAAGCCCAGTTCCCGCACGGTCGTCGGGGAGTTCGAGCTGCGCGCCCCGGTCGTCGTCGTCACCTCGGGCGGCATCGGCGCCAACCACGACCTCGTACGGCAGAACTGGCCGGCCCGGCTCGGCACCCCGCCCAAGACCATGATCACCGGCATTCCGGCCCATGTGGACGGCCGGATGCTCGCGATCACCGAGAAGGCGGGCGGCCGGATCGTCAACCCCGACCGCATGTGGCACTACACCGAGGGCCTCAGGAACTACGACCCCATCTGGCCGGGGCACGGCATCCGCATCCTGCCGGGCCCGTCGTCCATGTGGTTCGACGCCAAGGGCAAACGCTTCAACGCGCCCGACATGCCCGGCTACGACACCCTCCACACCCTGAAATCGATCACGGCTTCCGGGTACGACTACTCGTGGTTCGTCACCACCCAGAAGATCCTCGCCAAGGAGTTCGCGCTCTCCGGCTCCGAGCAGAACCCGGACCTGACCGAGAAGAACGTCTGGAAGCTGCTCTCGCGCATCTGGCAGACGCCCGAGCCGATCGAGAAGTTCAAGAAGAACGGCGTGGACTTCATCGTCGCCACGACCCTGTCCGAACTCGTCCGGGGCATGAACAAACTGACCGGCGACGGCCTGATCGACCTGGCCGACCTGCAACGCCAGATCGAGGCGCGCGACCGGGAGATGGACAACCCGTACACCAAGGACCTCCAGGTCATGGGCATCCGCAACGCCCTCGCCTATCCCGGGGACAGCATCAGCCGCACGGCGGCGGCGCACAAGATCATGGACTCGAGTGCCGGGCCCCTCATCGCCGTTCGCCTCAACATCCTCACCCGCAAGACCCTCGGTGGCCTCCAGACCGACCTCTCCGGCCGGGTCCTGGACGCGACCGGCACGCCGGTGCCCGGCCTGTACGCGGCCGGGGAGGTCTCCGGGTTCGGAGGCGGCGGTGTCCACGGATACCGGTCCCTGGAGGGCACGTTCCTCGGCGGCTGCCTCTTCTCGGGCCGCGCGGCGGGCCGGGCGGCGGCCCAGGCCACCGGGACCTGAGCCGGTTCTCCTTCTACGCGGTGGCGTCAGTGGTGGGGGTGTGGGGGACTCGCGGCGCGTCGCCGGGTCAGCGCTCAGCGGGCTCCCACCACACCGGATTGGCGGCCGCCTGAGCCACCGGCTCGATGATCTCCCACCCTTCGGCGATCAGCCCCTTATCGATCCGCCAGATGTCGACGACCACGATCTCCGGCCCGGCACCGGGGAGTTGTCGCGTGATGGCAACCGGCTACTGCTCGCGGCCGGCTTCGCACCCCGGTACGCCGAGCGGCCGCTCGACGACGACGCGCTGTCGGCGGCCCGGGACGCGGTCGAGAGGGTGCTCCGCGCGCATGAGCCGTACCCGGCGCCGGCCTTCGACCGCCGGTGGAACATCGTGATGGCCAATCGCGCGGCCGAGCCGTTCCTCGCGGACGTCGACACCGAGCTGCTACGGCCGCCGGTCAACTTGGTGCGGCTGGGACTGGACCCGGGCGGGTTCGCTCCTCTGGTCGTCAACCTGACCGACGTGCGTGCCGTGTTCCGCTCCCGCATCACGCGTCAGCTCGCCATCGCTCCCGACGCCGAACTCACGGCGCTCTACGAGGAACTGCTGGACCCACACTCCGAGGACGCGTCGAGCCGACCGGTCGCATCCGATGTGGTGATCCCGATGATCCTGCGTCTCCACGGACGAGAGGTGCGGCTGTTCTCGGCCATCACCACGTTCGGTACCCCCATGGACATCACACTGGACGAGGTCGCGATCGAGTCGTACTACCCCGCGGACACGGAGAGCGCCGCGTACTTCGAGGAGCCCGGTGCGATCCGCACCGGCGTGGAGGGGTGGGGTGGCGGGGGAAATCGTCCGCGCGACGACCGCTCAGTTCTCGGCTCCGTCCCAGTCTGACTCTGTGAAAGGCAAGCAGCGATGAACGACTGACCACCGTGAACGACCGACAGGAGAACCTGACATGAGCGCGATCACATCTCAGAGCCAGACCACCGCACGGTCCCTCACCACGCGCCCCGTGTGGCAGGTCGGAGTCGTGGCGGTCCTCGCGGGCGCCGTCGTGACCGAGGCCTTCGCGCTCGCCGCACGGGGCTTCGGCGTCCCCATGGACGCGGCCGGTCCGGGGGCCACCGAGGCCGCCGAGATCCCGGTGGGTGGCTTCGCCGGGGGCGTGCTGTTCTGGGCGGTCGTCGGGGTCGTCCTCGCCATGGCCCTCGCCCGCTGGGCCGAGCGGCCCGCCCGCACGTTCGTGGTGACGACCGTCGCGCTGACCGCGCTGTCCCTCGTGGGCCCCGCCGTCGCCCCGCACACCGCCACGTCCACGCAGGTCGTCCTCGCCGTGTCGCATGTGGTGGCCGCCGCCGTGATCATTCCCCTGCTGGCGAAGCGTCTCTCCCACCGACCGGCGTGACCGCCACCGTCCCCGGCCGCTCCCGACCGCGTCGGCGAGCGGCCGGCAGGGGTACGGGCTCGGCGCCCGGGACGACCGTGTTGCTGAGCATGCCGACGCCCTCGACGGTGAGGGTGACCGTGTCCCCGGGCTTCAGCGGCGGCGGGTCCTGTGTGCCGCGCCGGCCCCACAGTTCGGCGAGGCAGCCGCCGTTGCCACAGGTCCCGGAACCGAGGACGTCACCCGGTACGACCCGGGTGCCGCGGGAGGCGTACGCGGTCATCTCCTCGAAGGTCCAGCTCATGTGGGACAGCAGGTCCTCGCCCACCACCGTGCCGTTGATCTCGGCGGTCAGGGCAAGCCGCAGGAAGCCCTCGGCGTCCCGGTACCGCTCCAGCTCGTCGGCGGTGACGAGGTACGGGCCGAGGGTGGTCGCCGTGTCCTTGCCCTTGCACGGTCCGAGCCCGACCCGCATCTCCGCCGACTGGAGGTCCCGGGCGGACCAGTCGTTGAAGACGGTGTAACCCACGATGTGGTCGCGGGCCTGCTCGGGTGTGAGGTCCCGGCCCTCCCGCCCGATGACGGCGCCCACTTCGAGCTCGAAGTCCAGGGCGGCCGACCCGGGCGGCACGGGCACGTCGTCGCCGGGGCCGTACACCGCATGGGGGTTGGTGAAGTAGAACGTCGGCGCCGCGTACCACTGCTCGGGGACGCCCGAGGCGCCGTCGACCGAGCGGCGCACACCTTCGACGTGCTCCTCGAAGGTGACGAAGTCCCTTACGGACGCGGGCCGGAGGGGAGAAAGCAGCCGCACCTCGGAGACATGGGGGCCGGGCGGGAGGCCGAGGGCCGCCGCTCCGGCGTCGAGCAGCCCGGACAGGCCGCCGGTCTCCGCGAGCAGCGCGGTCAGCGAGGTGACACCGGGCAGTGGATGGAGGGCCCCGTCCTCCGCCACGACGGCCGCGCGACCGCGGTGTCGCTGCTCAGAGGTCCTGTACGTGGCGAAACGCATGGCGGGCTCCTCAGACCGGCGGGGCGATGAACACACCGCGGTCGGGGTCGTTGAAGGACTCCTTGGCGACGAACTCGTTCATGGGGTTGGCCGTACCCCACTGGTCGGTCACCTCGGGACGCGAGAAGTCGTAGACGTGCGGATGCCAGGTGTCCTCGTCCAGCACCTCCAACTCCGTCGTGTACTCGACCGTGTTGCCGTGCGGGTCGAGGAAGTAGGTGAAGGTGTTGTCGCCCGCCATGTGCCTGCCCGGACCCCAGATCTTCTGGAAGCCCGCCCGCATGACACGGCCCGAGCCGCGCATGTACTCGTCGATGCCGCGCATCTCGAAGGAGACGTGGTGCAGGGCGGTGTGCGGGCCCTTGGCCAGGGCCATGGAGTGGTGCTGGTTGCTGATCCGCATGAAGTGCATGACCTCGCCCATGTGCGGCGAACTGAGCGTGTCCGAGAGCCGGAAGCCCAAGTGGCGCTCGTACCACTCCCGGGTGCGGTCGAGGTCGGGGGAGTTGAGGACCACGTGCGACAGCTTGACGGGGATGGCCTCCTTCTCCTCGATACGGCGGTGGCGGCGCACCTCCACGTCCGCGGAGACCTCGACGGTGCGGCCGTCGACGTCGAAGAAGCGGAAGCCGTAACCGCCGCCGGGGGTGTCGACCTTGCCCGGTCGGGTTATCAACTGCACGTCACCGGAGAGGAGTTGCTCGGCGAGGGTGTCGACGTCCGCCGGGCTCGCGGCCCCGTAGGAGACCAGGTCGAGGCGCTTCTCCTCGGCCTTGCGCAGCCGTACGACGTACTGCTCCGGGGAGCCCTCGGCGGCCAGGAAGGAGATACCGGAGTCCTCGGCGACCGTGGTCAGGCCCCAGACACCGGAGTAGAAGTCGAGCTGCTTGTCGTAGTCGGGCACGGCGAGGTCGACGTGCCGCAGGTGTGTGAGCAGTCGTGCGTTCATGTGTCAGTCCTTCCGGAGGAGGGCGGTGGCGTTGCCGCCCCGTACGGCGTGGAAGTCGGCGTCGGACAAGCGGGCGGCACGCAGAGCGGCCATCGGGTCCTCGGTGCCCATGTCGAAGGGGAAGTCGGAGCCCAGCAGGACCCGGTCCGCCCCGGCGACGCGCACCAACTCCCGCAGGGCGTACGGGTCGTGGACCAGCGAGTCGAAGTACAGCCGCCGCAGATAGCTGCTCGGTGGCTGCGCGCAGCCGGCGCCGGCGTCGGAGCGGGTGGCCCAGGCGTGGTCGGAGCGGCCGACGTGGGTGGGCAGGTAGCCGCCGCCGTGGGCCGCGAGCACCTTCAGTGCGGGGTGGCGGTCCAGTACGCCGGAGAAGATCAGGTGGGAGAGCGCAACGGCGTTCTCGGTGGGCTGGCCGACGGTGTTGGACAGGTACCACCGGTCCAGGCGCTCGTCGAGCGTGCACCCGAAGGGATGCAGGAAGACGACCGCGCCGGTCTCCGCCGCCCGGCCCCAGAAGGGCTCGTACGCCGGATCGGACAGCTCCCGCCCGGGAGCGTGGCTGGATATCTCCACCCCGGCCAGGCCCAGCCCCAGCGCGTGATCGAGAGCGGGCACGAGGTGGTCCGGGTGCTGGAGGGGTACGAGCCCGAGGCCGCGCAGCCGGTCGGGTGCGGCCGAACAGTGCGCCGCCGTAGCCTCGTTGGCGAGCCGGTACACCTTCTCGGCACTCTCCTCGTCCGCCCAGTAGTGGTAGTGCGACGGGGAGGGGCTGACCAGCTGGATGTCCACGCCCTGGCTGTCCATGGCCGTCAGACGCACGGCAGGGTCCGTCAGCCTGGGGACGCGTTCGCGCACCATCGGTCCGCTCACCGCGAGGGCGTCGGGGCCGTTGCGGCGGGCGTCCAGCGCCCTGGCCTCGTCGAGCCCCGGCAGACCGGCCACCAGCGCCTCGACCTCGGGCAGCAGGACGTGGGCGTGCACGTCCACGGTCGGGGCGGCGAGCGTGTCGGCGCCCGGTGCGGTGCGGTCGGCGGCCACGGGCCGGGCGGTCACGGCAGTTCCCGCAGCATCGTCATGGTGCGGGCCATCAGACCGGGCACATCGGCGTCCCGCACCCCGTCGAGCTGCCACTGCCCGAGCTGCACGGACGCCTCGACGACGGGCCGTACCCGGGCGATCCGCCGCTCGTAGTACGCCTGGAACAGCGCGTCGTCCCACGTGTCGGAGCCGGTGAGCGACTGGGCCAGCACCCACGCGTCCTCCAGGGACAGCGCGGCGCCCTGCGCGAGGGTCGGCGGACAGCAGTGGGCCGCGTCGCCGATCAGCACGACCCGGCCGCGGTGCCAGGAACCCTCGACCAACAGGCGCTCGAACCAGGTGTAGTTGACCTGCGCCGGATCGGTGATGTGCTCGGTGATCTCCGGCCAGAAGCCGCCGTACGCGGAAGCCAGGCGCCGCATCTCGTCGGCGTGGGACCCGGCGGGTATCGCGGCGCGGTCGCGGTGGGCCTCGACGACATAGGCGTACAGGGTGCTGTCGCTGGTGGGGCAGTAACCGGCGATGTAGGCCGGGCCGCCGTAGGCGAGATCGGTGCGGGTCAGCCCCGCCGGACGCGGGGCGGCGATCCGCCAGATGGCCATGCCCGTCGGTTCGGGCCTGTCGGCGATGCCGATCGCGGCACGGGTGGCGGAGCCGAGGCCGTCGGCGGCGATCACCAGGTCGTAGCGGCCCTCGGAGCCGTCGTCGAAGCGGACGGAGACGCCGTCCGCGTCCTGGTCCACGATGTCGGCGGTGGTGCCGAGGCGGACCACGGCGCCACTGGCGCGTACGGCCTCGATCAGGATCCGCTGCAGCCGGGGCCGCTGCATGCCGACGGTGGCGGGCAGGTCGTCACCGCCCGTGCGCAGGTCGTCCTGCACATGCAGGACCGTGCCGTCGGGGGCGGTGATGCCCACCGAACCGAAGCCGAAACCGGATGCCTCGACCTGCTCCCAGACCCCCAACTCGCGCAGCACGCGCAGGGCGTTGCCCTGGAGGGTGATGCCGGAGCCGGCGGTGGCGTTCCAGTCGTCCCTGGCCTCGATCAGGTCGACCGCGAGACCGGCGCGGCGCAGCAGGATCGTCACGGCGTTGCCGGCCGCGCCACCGCCGATCACCAGGATCGTACGGGCTCTGCTCATGGGGAACTCCCTTGTTCCTGGGGCCTGTTGCCCGGACTACTTGACGGCGATCGGGTTGACGGGGGAGCCGACCGCGCCGGTGATGGGCAGGGGCGCGGCGGTGAGCCAGAACTCGTACACGCCGTCGGCCGCGCAGTCCTTCGCGAGCGCGTCCAGGTCCCACATCTCGCCGATCAGCAGGCCGATGTGGGGGATGGCCACCTGGTGCAGCGGCTGGAAGGCGTGCTCGAACTCGTTGGGCCGCACCTCGAAGCCCCAGGTGTCGGTGGCGATCGCCGCGATCTCGCTGCCGTGCAGCCAACCGGCCGTGGTGAAGGACAGGCCGGGCGCGGGACCGCCGGCGTAGTCGCCCCAGCCCTCGCGACGGGCCCGGGCGAGCTGTCCGGTGCGTACGAGGACGATGTCGCCGCGGCCGACGGAGACGCCCTGGGCCCCGGCAGTCGCGAGCAGGTGCTCCTCGGTGACGGCGAACCCGTCGGGCAACTCACCTTCCGCGCCGACCGAGCCACCCGTGCCGCGCGAGTCGTCCGCGCCGCTCAAGCCGCCTGCGCCGATCGCACGGCCGACGTCCAGGAGCACACCCCGCCCCGCGACCTGCGACGCCATGTGCTCGATGCCGGTCACCAGGTCGCCGTCGGAGGTGACGACCTTCTCCGCCGGACGCCCGTTCCACGCCATGCCGTGGTCGAAGATGTGCCCGAGCCCGTCCCACTGCGTGGAGCACTGCAGCGGCATGGCGATCACATCGTCGGCGCCGCCGATGCCGTGCGGGAAGCCCTGGTTGCCGAGCGCGGCGTCCGTGCCGGTGTCCAGCATGGTGTGCACCGGGTTGGTGCGCCGCCGCCAGCCCTTCTGCGGGCCGTCCATGTCGAACCGCTGGGAGAGCGAGAAGCTGACACCCCTGCGCACCAGCGCGGCGCCCTCGCGGCGCTTGGCCTCGTCGAGATGGTTGAGGGTGCCGAGCACGTCGTCCTCGCCCCAACGGCCCCAGTTGGAAAACGACTTGGCCGCTCGCGCGATCGCGCCCTCGGGGTCGGAGCGGTCGAGCGGTGTCACCGTGTCACCTCCGCCACGCAGCGGGTGCGCTGGGCGCCGAGACCGGTGACGGAGGCGTCCATGACGTCGCCGTCCCTCAGCAGCCGCCCCCAGTGCATGCCGTTGCCCGCCGGGGAACCGGTCAACACCAGGTCGCCGGGCAGGAGTTCGGCGGACTGCGATGCGTACGACACCAGACGGGCGACGTCGAAGATCATGTCCTTGGTGGACTCGTCCTGCATGGTCTCGCCGTTCAGCCTGAGTACGAGCCGCAGGTCGCCGGGGTCCGTGACCGACTCGGCGGGCACGAGCCAGGGGCCGAGCGGGGTGAAACCGGGGGCGTTCTTGCTGCGCAGCCAGTCGGTGCCGATCTGCGGCATGTCCCGGCGGAAGACGGTCGCCCGGTCGGTGAGGTCGTTGGCGATCGTGTAACCGGCGACGTGGTCCAGCGCCTCCTCGACGGACACCCGATGGGCCGGCCGGCCGATCACGACCGCCAACTCCAGCTCCCAGTCCGGCTTTTCGGCCCAGGCGGGCAGCACGACATCGTCGTACGGGCCGGTGATCGCGCTCGGCAGCCCGATGAAGACGTACGGCAGGTCCTCGGCCGCCCGGCGGTCCATGATCTCGGCGGCCTCGGCGCGCCGCTCCTCCTCGGGCCGGTCGTCGGCCGGGTCGCGGTGCGCGACATGCAGGTCGATGACGTGCTGCCGGTAGTTGGCCCCGGACTGGAACACCTGACGCGGCTCGACGGGGGCGTGCACCCGGAAGTCCGCCAGCGGCCGGTACCCGGGGCTGCCGTGGTCGTCGGCCAGCGCCGACAGTCGCCCCAGTGCCCTGTGCCAATCCTCCAAGAGAATGCGGACGGTCAGGTGTTCGTCGCCGAAGGCGGACCTGAGGTCGAGCACCCGGGCGTCGGCGGTGACGAGGGCGGGGAAGGCCGGCCCGTCGGGGGCCGAGAGGGTGGCGAGGGCGAAGCGTCCGGAGAAGAGAGCGGACGCGGCTTCAGGTTTCACGGACATGTCCTCCTGATTGCGGTGTGACCAATCTGGACCCGCCACCTACGATCAGGGAAATAGATTCTGTGGATGATCGCCATCCATCAGACTTATTCTTCCCAGGTCAGCGCCGTACAGCTGGAGGAACCGCCGTGAATCTGGCCCGTCTCGACCTCAACCTCGTCGTCGCCCTGCGCGCGCTCCTGGAGGAACGCAACGTCACCCGCGCCGGGCAGCGCGTCGGGCTCAGCCAGCCGGCCATGAGCGCGGCCCTGGCCCGGCTGCGCCGCCACTTCGGCGACGACCTGCTCGCCCGGGCCGGCGCCCACTACGAACTCACCGCCCTCGGCCGGGTCCTCCTCGACCGCACCTCCACCGCCTACGACCTGCTGGAACGGCTCTTCGCCAGCCAGGCCCACTTCGACCCGGCCAAGGAGAGCCGCGAGTTCAGACTGATGGCGTCCGACTACGCCGTCGCCGTGTTCGGCACCGAACTGGCCCGGGTCGTCCACGAAGAGGCACCCGGCATCCGGCTGCGCTTCAGCCAGACACCGCCCACCGTGGTCGACGACACCGCCAACCTGCTCAGCGCCGCCGACGGCCTGCTCATGCCGCACGGCGTCATCAGCGACTTCCCGGCCACCGACCTGTACGGAGACAGGTGGGTCTTCATCGTGTCCGAGGACCATCCCGGCCTCGGCGACCGGCTCACCCGCGCGGACCTGGCCCGGCTGCCCTGGGTCACCTACCAGCGCACCTACGACTCCCCGGCGGTACGCCAGCTCGGCATGCTCGGGATCGAGCCACGCGTCGAGGTCTCCGTCGACAGCTTCCAGTTGCTGCCGCTGCTGGTCGCGGGCACCCGGCGCATCGCGCTGGTCCAGGCGCGCTTGGCCCGGCTCCTCGCACCACTCGCCGCCGTCCGTGTGGTGACGCCCCCGTACGAGGCGGTACCCCTGCGCGAAGCCCTGTGGTGGCACCCGGTACACACCCACGACGCGGCCCACATCTGGCTACGGGAAACGGCGGCACGGGTAGCCGGACACATGACCGAGAACTGATACCGCCCCGCTCCCTGGAGGGGCGGCAGCCCTGTCAGGGGCGCGGGGAACGGCGCGAGCAACCACGACGCACGCGCAGCTGCTCCCGACCTCAACCCCCACCCCGACAGCGCCTCAGCAGCCCATTCCCGCGTCAGCCCATCCGCGCATCGGCCCATCCGCGCGTCAGCGCATCATCCCGGCAGGGCCCCGTCGTCATCCCGCTCCTCCACCGGCGGCGAAAACGCCCGCAACCACCGCTCGGTCTGCGCGACATGCGCCTCGGCCGCCCCCGCCGCGGCCCCGGGATCGCGATCCGCGATCGCGGTGGCCAGCACACGATGGTCCGCGTCGCTCTTACGTCGCAGCTCAGGCCCCTCGGGCAGCGTGAAGATCTGGTACTTGCGGGACCGGGCCCGGAAGACCGCGAGCAGGGACGCGAGCGTGGGATTCTCGGCCGCCCGCGCGATCTCCGCGTGGAAACGGTGGTCGAGATCCGACGCCTCGGCGGGGTCCTCCGTGGCCTCCATGGCCTCGATGAGCGAGAAGAGCGACTTCACCGTCTCGGGGGTCCGCCGGGCCGCGGCCTTGGCCGCGACATGCGCCTCCAGCACCCGCCGGATCTCGTACACCTCCAACAGGCCGGTCAGCGGCAGGAGTTCGAGGGTCAGCGAGAGGCTGCCGATGATGTCCTCCGGCCTGAGCTGGGACACATAGGTCCCGGAGCCGTGCCGCGGTTCGACCACGCCGAGGGCCGAGAGCATCCGTACGGCCTCGCGCAACGGGCCCCTTGAGACACCGAGTTCCTCGCCCAGCTCGGCCTCGGGCGGAATGCGTTCCCCCGGCCCGAGCCGCCCCGTCGCGATCATGTGGCGCAGGCCGTGGAACGCCCTGTCGACTGCGGACATCCGATTCCTCCCGTGGCGGGGCCGGTGGCGGCACCGTACCCCTCGGGCACTCTAGCGACTCCGAGTCGTCAGATGTCTCCGATGTATCGGTCGAAAGTCATCTGATGACTATCGCTGCAGACCCCTTGCGTGGCGCAAAAATGCCGTGCAGGATGCCGAGTCATCATACGTGTCCCGCCCGATGTCAGATGTATGCGAACTGCAGACGAGATATCGGCGGGCACTCGGGTTCGGTAGATGTGGAGTGATGTGAGCGAGACCGAGGTCACCACCGCCCCGCGCCCCTTGCTGCTGGCGGACGGCCGTCCCGCGGCCCGGGCGTGGTCGCTGGACCCCGTCATGAAGCACCTCAACCATGGCTCGTTCGGGGCGGTCCCCGTGGTGGCCCAGGAGCGGCAGAACGAGTTCCGTGCCGAGATGGACAGTTCGCCGGTGGTGTGGTTTCCGGCCCTGCCGCAGCGGATCGCCGCCGCCCGGATCGACCTCGCGGCCTTCCTGCGGGTCGCTCCCGACGACGTGGCCCTGGTGCCGAACGCGAGCGCCGGCATCAGCGTCGTGTTCGCCTCGCTCCAGCGGCGCAGGGGCGGCGGGATCGTCGTCACCGACCACGGCTACGGCGCGGTGACCATGGGCGCCGAGCGGCTCGCCAGGCGCTGGGGCGGCGAGGTGCGTACCGCCCGGGTACCGCTGGAGGCGAGCGAGGAGCAGGCCTACGAGGCCGTGATGGCCGCGGTCGACGACGACACGGACCTGATCGTCCTCGACCAGATCACCTCCGCCACCGCACGCCGGCTGCCGGTGGAACTGGTCGGCGCGGAGGCCCGCCGACGCGGTATCCCGCTCCTGGTGGACGCGGCGCACGCCCCCGGTCTGATCGAGGCCCCGCTGTCCGGTCTGACCTGTGACTTCTGGGTCGGCAACCTGCACAAGTGGGGCTGCACGCCCCGCGGCACCGCCACCCTGGTCGCCCGCGGTGAGCTGCGCGAGGAGTTGTATCCCCTGATCGACTCGTGGGGCGCCGCCGATCCGTACCCCGACCGCTTCGACCAGCAGGGCACGATCGACGCCACCGGTTATCTCGCGGCCCCGTCGGCCCTGGACTTCGTCGAGAGCACCTGGGGCTGGGACACGGCCCGCCGGTACATGGACGACCTGGCCGGCTACGGCGAGCGCGTCATCGGCGCGGCCTTCGCCGAACTGACCGGCGTCACCGGCACGGTCGACGTGGGCATGCCGGTCCCGGGCATGCGGCTCGTACGCCTGCCGGACGGCCTGGCCGGCAGCCGCGTCGAGGCGGACGCGCTGCGCGACCGGGCCGCCCGTGAACTCGGCGTGGAGGCGGCCTTCACCAGCTTCGACGGCATCGGCTACATGCGGCTGTCCGCGCACGTCTACAACACCGCCGCCGACTACGAGTACTTCGCCGAGGACTGCGTCCCCCTCCTCGGCCGATGGGCCCGCGCGGCCCGCGAACAGCCGGGCGTGTCATAGCCGCGCCCCGGCCCCTCCCCGTACCCCCCGGCGCTCCGTAACGCCGGTCCCCGGCAACGCCTGTCCCCGGCACCGCAGCACAGAAAGAGGTCGGCACGATGAGAAGAAGGACGGCAGCTCTCGCCCTCGGCACCGCCGCCACGATGGTCCTGACCGGCTGTAGCAGCATGAGCGGCTCCCAGGCCGACGGCACGGTCACCCTCAACATGGTGGAGAGCCTGACCAACCCGGCCCGCACGGACCTGATCAAGGGTCTGATCGCGGACTTCCAGAAGCAGAACCCCAAGATCAAGGTCAACCTGATCTCGCCGCCCACCGAGCAGGCCGACCAGAAGATCCAGCAGATGCTCCAGTCCGGCAGCGGGGTCGACACCCTCGAAGTGCGGGACACGACCGTCGGACCCTGGTCGAACAACGGCTGGATCTACGACATGAAGAAGGACCTCACCGGCTGGAAGGGCTGGGAGGCGATGACGGAGAACGCCGTCAAGGCATCTCAGGACGCCGAGGGCAAGACGTACTTCGTCCCCTACGGCTTCTACGGTCTGAGCGTCTTCTACCGCACCGACCTGATCAAGGAGGCCGGCTTCAGCAAGCCGCCGGCCAGCTGGGACGAACTGCTTGAACAGGCCTCGGCCATCCACGACCCGGGCAAGCGCAAGTACGGCTACGCCTTCCGTGGCGGAGCCAACGCGCAGGGCAACGCCACCGCCATCATCGAGGCGTACGTCGCCGACGAGATCGACCCCGCCGACGGCTTCAAGCTGAAGAACGGCAAGACGATCTTCTCGGCGCCCGAGGCGCTCGACGCCATGCAGACCTACCTCAAGCTCTTCAAGGACGCGTCCCCGAAGTCGTCCGTCTCCTGGGGCTACCCGGAGATGGTCGAGGGCTTCTCCAACGGCTCCACGGCCTTCCTGCTCCAGGACCCCGAGGTGATCGCCACCGTCTCGGAGTCCAAGTCCATCAAGAAGGACCAGTGGAGCACCGCCCCGCTCGTGGCGGGCCCCAGCGGCAAGACCGTACAGCCGCTCGCCACCGCCGGATGGGGTGTCGCGAAGGGCAGCAAGCACAAGAAGGAAGCGGTCGAGCTGGTCGAGTTCCTCTCCGAGGGAGAGGCGTCCACGGACTTCACCAAGACGAACAGCCTGGTGCCGATCCTCAAGTCGGCCGCCGAGGACCCGTTCTACAAGACCGGCCCCTGGTCCAGCTACGTCACCATGACGGAGAACCCGGACACCTACCTCAACGTCAGCCAGCCCCGCGGGGTCGCCTGGTGGGCCGAGTGGCAGCAGCGGGCCGACGCCGACATCCAGAAGATGGTCCTCGGCAAGACGACGCCCAAGGAACTGCTGGCCGGCTGGGACACGTACTGGACCGAGAAGCGGCAGCAGGAGAACTAGCCATGCCCACCGCGTCCGAAACGACGTCCACGACGCAGACGGCGAAGACAGCTTCGGCGGGGGCCTCCGGCAACGGGGGCGCCCGGCCCGTCCGCAAGGTCCGACCAGGCCGCCGCAAGCCGGAGTTCACCGCTCGGCGCGGTTTCCTCATCACTCTCTTCATGGCCCCGGCCGCGATCTTCGTGGCGGTCTTCACGTACTACCCGATGATCGCCGGCAGCCAGATGGCCTTCCGGCACTGGAACCTGACGGACCTGACCGACACCTCCTGGGTGGGCCTGCAGAACTTCCGGGACGTCTTCGCCGACCCCGCCTGGGGCACCGTGCTGAGCAACACCGCCATCTGGGTGGTCGGCTCCATCGTGCCCCAGCTGGTCATCGGCTTCGCCCTCGCCCTGTGGCTGCGCCGCAGATTCCGCTTCCGCGGCCTCTACCAGGCGCTCATCTTCTTCCCCTGGGCGATCTCCGGGTTCCTCATCGGCATCCTGTTCCGCTGGATGTTCAACAGCGAGTTCGGTGTCGTCAGCGACCTCCTCCAGAAGGTCGGCCTGATCGACGAGCCGGTGGCCTGGCTGGCCGACCCGAAGACGGCGATGTTCGCCGTCGTGGTCGCCAACATCTGGTACGGGGTCACCTTCTTCACGATCATGATCCTGGCCGCGCTGCAGTCCATCCCCGAGGAGCTGTACGAGGCCTCGGCGCTGGACGGCGCCGGCAAGGTGCGCACGCTCTTCCAGATCACCATCCCGTACATCCGGGTCACGCTCGCCCTGACCGTGCTGCTGCGCATCATCTGGATCTTCAACTTCCCCGACCTGATCTTCGGCATGACCGGCGGCGGACCGAACAACGAGACGCACATCGTGACCACCTGGATGATCAAGATCACTCAGCAGGGCGACTACGGCAGAGCCTCCGCGCTCGGCCTCATCGTCGTCGCCACGCTGCTGGTGTTCGCGGTCTTCTTCCTCCTGGCCACGCGCGAGAAGCGAGAGGTGAAGCCGTGATCGGCAAGGAGTCCACGGCGGGCCGGGCCACCAAGTTCACCTTCCTGGGACTGTGGCTGGTCTTCACCGTCTTCCCCCTCTACTGGATCACCATCACCTCGCTCAAGGCGCCCGGCGACATCTTCGCCTTCCCGATCGCCTACTGGCCCGAGCACTTCTCGCTGGAGAACTACAGCGGACTGTTCGGCAAGGCCGACTTCGGCGTCTACCTCACCAACAGCCTCATCGTGGCCACCGTCGCCGCCGCGATCGCCACGGTCATCTCGATGCTGTCGGCGTACGTACTGGCCCGCTTCGAGTTCCGTACGAAGTCGGCACTGCTGATGGCCGCCCTGGTGACCCAGATGATCCCGACGTTCATCGCGCTGGGGCCGCTGTACCTGCTGATGACCGACCTCAAGATGGTCGACAACCGGCTCGGGCTGATCCTCGTCTACATCGCGGTCTGCATCCCGTTCTGCACGGTGATGCTCCGCGGCTTCTTCGAGAACATCCCGGACGCGCTGGAGGAGGCCGCGATGATCGACGGTCTGTCCCGGTTCGGGGCGCTGTTCCGGGTGCTGCTGCCGGTGATGCGGCCCGGGATCATCGCGGCGTTCATCTTCAACTTCGTCAACTGCTGGAACGAGCTGTTCCTGTCCGTGACTCTGATGAACAGCGACAGCAACAAGACCGTGCCGACGGCGCTGAACGGCTTCATCTCCAGCTTCAACATCGACTGGGGCTCGATGTCCGCGGCGGCGGTCCTGACCATCCTGCCCACGATGGTGCTGTTCGCCTTCGCCAGCCGGCACATCGTCCAGGGCCTCACCGCGGGGGCGGTCAAGGGCTAGCAGAGGAGCGCCAAGGGCTGAGGAGAGAGACGGGAACTTTTCTGCCGTCCCACGGAGTGGGAACGACATGGAACCGACCTGATGATCACATACTTTGTCTCGACGTCACGGTAGCGATCGACGTCCGCCGCCCCATGGCCCGGGCGGCGGACACAGAGGACACAGACGAGACAGACGAGGTAGGCGCCCGAATGAGCAGCGAGCACATGCAGATCGGCGAGGTCGGCGCGCGCACGGAGCTGGCACTGCGCACGATCCGCCACTACGAGGCGACCGGCCTGGTCGCCCCCTCCGCCTGCTCCCAGGGCGGCTTCCGCCTCTACACCAGGGAGGACGTCGCGCGGCTGAAGGCGATCCGCCGTATGCAGCCGCTCGACTTCTCCCTGGAGCAGATGCGCGACCTGCTGGCCGTCACCGACCGCCTCGACTCCGACGACGACCTGTCCGCGTACGAGCGGCAGTCCCTGCTGCGGCGCGTGCGCGAGTACGAGGAGCATGCCGTCTGGCAGGTGGAGAAGCTGCGCGCGCAACTGGCGGAGGCGGAGGAGTTCGCCCAGACACTCCGCAAGCGCCTGAACCGGGACAGGGACCGGGACAAGGACCGCGACCGTGACCGTGGTCGGGACCGGAACCGCGACCGGGCCACCACGGCCTGAGCCGGTCAGGTCCCGCCGCTACTCGAAGGGGCACCCGGGGTTCGGGGCGTCCTCCGAGAAGGGGGCGCCGTGCGGCAGTACGTAGAGCACGGTGAGGACGACCGGTGTGTCCCCCAGGTTGCGGCCTATGTGTACGTTGCCGGGCCCGGCCGGTTCCTGGACGGTGCTGCCCTGCGGATACACGCCGTCCGACGCGCACGTGGAGTCGAAGTGGCTGAGCGTGCCCTGCTTCACATACGCGTAGAGCGGGCCGTCGTGGTAGTGCCAGCCGGTGGCCTGACCGGGCGGCACGGTGATCTCCCGGACGACGTAGTCGGTGCCGCCGACCGTCTTCTGCGCGATCAGGGTGCCGGTGACTCCCGGCCCGGGCGGGGTCGCGTGGGCGGTTCCCCCGGCGAGGACGGTGACGCCGGCGACCGCGCCGGCCACCGCGGTGCGGAGCGAGGTACGCATGGACAGGGCCTCCAGGTTCGTGGGGCTGTTGCGATGACGTGCCGCAGTGAACATAGAGGCAGGCGGTGCGAGTTGGCGCGCCAATCGGCCAAATGTGCGCAGCCGCCGGGCTGTGCGCGCGGACCGGCCCCATATGTCGGAGCCGTTGCCGCACACCGCCGGTGTGCGGCGACGGCTCGACCCTCCACAGCCGTCGGCAGCGGGACCGGTTTCGCGATCAGTCCAGGATGCGCAGACGCCAGTAGCCGACGTTGTCGCACGCCCAGGCCTTGGCGAGGCCCAGAGCGACGTACGCCTTCCCAGCGGCCTGGCATTCCGACAGCCTCTCGAAGGCGCCGACGGTGTGCCAGACCGCTGCGGTCGAGACCCCGACGGTCGAGTCCCCGGCGGTCGGCGTGACCCGCTCCGCGGCCCCGGGCGTCGACGCGGTGGCGATGCCCGCCCCCGCCAGACCGATTCCGGTTGCCACGGCGACGGTGGCGATGAGTTTCCTGAGCATGTGTACCTCCAGTCGTGACTCTCACAAGAGAGTGCGGGCCACGACCGGTCCTGTCCTTACGCGTACGCGCACAGGTCTGTGGTGTGCGTGCACTGTCGGCGGAACTCGCGCGGGGACAGACCGTACGAGCCGCGGAACACCTGACTGAAGTGCGCGGGGCTGCTGAACCCCCACCGGGCGGCGATCGCGCTGATCGGCCGGGCGGTCAGCCGGGCGTCGGCGAGGTCGCGACGGCACTGCTCCAGCCGGCGCTCACGAACCCAGCCGGCGACCGTGTGCCCCTCCTCGTGGAACAGCTTGTGCAGATAGCGCAGGGAGATGTGGTGGGCCGCCGCGATCGTGTCCGGGGTCAGGTTCGGGTCGCCGAGGTTGTCCCGGATGAAGGCGTGGATCCGGGCCATGAGCGCCCGGCGCCTGGTGTGGGGCGGCACCACGCTCTGTGCGTCCAGCGCGGTGGCCAGCGCCGCCGTCAGCACGTCGAGGGTGAGCGTGGACAACCTGGCGGTGTCGGACGGGCTGAGTTCCTTCATGCGCCGGGCGAGCTGCATCAGGAAGTGCGAGGAAAGCGCGCCGACCCCCGTCCCGCCCGGGATGCGTACCGCGCTCAGCCGCCGCAGGTCCCGCGGAGGCAACGGCAGCGACGAGCGGGGGAAGCGCAGGAGCAGTAACTGCTGGTTTCCCGACACACCCGGCGCGAACCCGGAGAGGTACGGACGGGAGGTGTCGAACAGGATCAGGTCCCCGACGCCGAAGTCCGTACACCGGCCGTCCTGCGTGATCCGGCCACGGCCGCGCACGATGCAGCCCAGCTTGAACACCCCGGGGTCCGTCTGCCGGATGAGCTTGGGCGTGCGGTGGACCGAATGCGGCATCGCCGTCATCAACGTCGCCTGCACAGGGCCCAGTTGACTGATACTGACCTGGGCCCTGAACCGACTCTCCACCTGCTGTTCGCAGCGCGTGTCGTAGGGCACCCAGAGCTTGGAACTCACCTCACGCCAGAAGGCGAACCTTTCCTCCTGCGGTACCTCCGCGGTGCTGACCACGTCCATGACCCACCCCCGTGACGTCGTGTCGCTTCCAGGTGTAGCACCACGGGGACCGGTCAGGTTCGCATTTTCGAAGCCGAAGCCGAAGCCGAAGCCGAAGCCGAAGCCGAAGCCGAAGCCGAAGCCGAAGCCGAAGCCGAAGCCGAAGCCGAAGCCGAAGCCGAAGCCGAAGCCGAAGCCGAAGCCGGGAGACAGGGGATGCGTTTGGTCTCCCGGCTTCTTCTGTGTGTCAGGACGTGGGCAGCTCCGTGCGGATCGTGTGGGCCGCGGTCACCAGGTTCTTCAGGGACGCGCGGGTCTCCGGCCAGGCGCGGGTCTTCAGGCCGCAGTCGGGGTTGACCCAGAGGCGCTCGGCGGGGATGGCCTCAAGTCCCTTGCGCAGCAGGGCCGCGGCCTCGTCCGCGCTCGGCACCCGGGGTGAGTGGATGTCGTACACCCCGGGTCCGGCCTCGCGCGGATAGCCGTGTCCAGCCAGCTCCCGGGCGACCTGCATGTGCGAGCGTGCCGCCTCCAGGCTGATGACGTCGGCGTCGAGGTCGTCGATGGCCTGGACGATGTCACCGAACTCGGCGTAGCACATGTGCGTGTGGATCTGGGTGTCCGGGCGTACGCCACCGGTGCTGAGGCGGAACGCCTCGGTGGCCCACACCAGGTAGGCCGGACGGTCGGCGGCACGCAGCGGCAGCGTCTCGCGCAGCGCGGGTTCGTCGACCTGGATGACCGAAGTCCCGGCCGCCTCAAGGTCGTTCACCTCGTCGCGCAGGGCGAGGGCGACCTGGCGGGCGGTGTCACCCAGGGGCTGGTCGTCGCGGACGAAGGACCAGGCGAGCATGGTGACAGGACCGGTCAGCATGCCCTTGACCGGCTTGGCGGTGAGTGACTGGGCGTACGTCGTCCAGCGCACCGTCATGGGTTCGGGGCGGGAGATGTCTCCGGCCAGGATCGGCGGGCGGACGTACCGCGTGCCGTAGGACTGGACCCAGCCGTGCTGGGTGGCGAGGTATCCGGTGAGCTGTTCGGCGAAGTACTGGACCATGTCGTTGCGTTCGGGTTCGCCGTGCACGAGCACGTCGAGGCCGGTCTTCTCCTGGAACGAGATGACCTCACCGATCTCGGCCCTGATGCGCTCCTCGTACCCGGCGCCGTCGATCCGCCCGGCGCGCAGGTCGGCCCGTGCGGTGCGCAGTTCCGTGGTCTGCGGGAACGAGCCGATGGTGGTGGTCGGCAGCAGTGGCAGACCGAGGTGGGCGCGCTGGGCCGCGGCCCGCTCGGCGTACGGCTGGGAGCGGTGGGCGTCGGCGTCCGTGATGGCGGCGGCCCGGGCCCGTACGGCGGGATCGCGGGTGATCGCCGAGCCGGCGCGCGACGCCAGATCGGCCCGGTTGGCGGCGAGTTCGGCGGCGATCGTGCCGGTGCCGCCCGCCAGGCCCTTGGCGAGTGTGACGCTCTCGGTGGTCTTCTGCCGGGCGAAGGCGAGCCAGCGGCGGATCTGCGGCTCGATGTCGCGTTCGGCGGTGGCGTCGAGGGGGACGTGCAGGAGCGAGCAGGAGGCGGCCACGTCGACCCGGTCGGCGAGGCCGAGCAGGGTGCCGAGCGTGGCGAGGGACTTCTCCAGGTCGTTGACCCAGATGTTGCGGCCGTTCACGACTCCGGCGATCAGTCGCTTGCCGGGCAGTCCGCCCACGGCGGCCAGCGCGTCCAGGTTGGCGGCGGCCGCCTCGGTGAAGTCCAGCGCCAGCCCCTCCACCGGGGCCTTGGCCAGCACCGGCAGGGCGTCGCCTAGCCGGTCGAAGTAGGACGCGACCAGCAGCTTCGGCCGGTCGGTCAGCGCGCCGAGGTCCCGGTAGGCGCGGGCGGCCGTGTTCAGTTCGGCGGGTGTGCGGTCCTGTACCAGAGCGGGTTCGTCGAGCTGGACCCACTCGGCCCCCGCCGCGCGGAGATCGGCGACGATCTCGGCGTACACGGGCAGCAGCCGGTCGATGAGGGTGAGCGGGTCGAAGCCGGCGGCGACACCCGGCGCGGGTTTGGCGAGCAGGAGGTAGGTGACGGGCCCTACGAGGACCGGACGTGCGGTGAGGCCGAGCGCGAGGGCTTCCTTCAGCTCCGCGACCTGCTTGCCGGAGTCGGCCGTGAAGACGGTGTCCGGACCCAACTCGGGCACCAGATAGTGGTAGTTGGTGTCGAACCACTTCGTCATCTCCAGCGGCGCCACGTCCTGGGTGCCGCGCGCCATGGCGAAGTAGCCGTCGAGCGCGTCGGCCTCGACGGTGGCGCGATGGCGTTCGGGGACCGCGCCGACCATGACGCAGGTGTCCAGGACGTGGTCGTAGTACGAGAAGTCACCGGTGGGTACCTCGTGGATGCCCGCCTCGGCCAGGTGCCGCCAGTTGGCCCGGCGCAGGTCGGCGGCGGTGGCCCGGAGGGTGTCGGCGTCGACACGGCCCTTCCAGTAGCCCTCGATCGCCTTCTTCAGTTCCCGGTTCTGTCCCTGGCGGGGGTAGCCGTACACGGTGGCCCGTGCCGCCGCGGCTGCGGACTGCGCTGTCACGGAAATCTCCTTCGCGAGATATCTCCCTGGGATCCCGGGACGGGACGCGAACGCGAAGGGGTGACGAACCGGACGGAAGCCGACCCGCGCGTGAAGCGCGGTCTTCCGCCTGATCGAGTACGCCGACCCGCCCACGAGGTCACCGGGATCTCCGCGCACGAGTGGTTCGTACACGGGCAGTTGGCAGGTCTTCGGACTCGCGGGCACGTCCTCCCTGCGGAGGACACCTACTGGCCGTCGCTTCCCAGACCCGGCCGGGCCCAGTGCGTGTGACGGCGGTCGTTCCCACTCACCGCTGCGGGGCAGTCCCGGATTCCCACCGGGTTCCCTCTTGCGACGCACCCGCCTGGCGGACGGGGCGAACCAGCTGCACGGGCCACCCTAAGGGGCACAGCCGCGCCGGGGAAAACCTTTTAGTGCACCGAGAAGCCGCCGTCGACGTGGACCGACTGCCCGGTGACGTACGCGGAGGCGGCGCTCGCCAGGAAGACCGCCGCGCCCGCGAAGTCCTCCGGCAGGCCGTTGCGTCCGACCATCGTGCGCGCCGCCAGGGCCGCCACCTTCTCCGGGTCGGACGACAGACGCCGGTTCAGCGGTGTCATCACGAAGCCCGGCACCAGTGTGTTGACGGTGACTCCGTACGGCGACCAGGCCTCCGCCTGCGAGCGGGCCAGTGACTCGAGGGCCCCCTTGGAGACGCCGTAGGCACCGCTCTGGACGAAGGCGCGGTGGGCCTGCTGCGAGGTGATGTGGATGATGCGCCCGAAGCCCCGCTCGGCCATGACCGGGCCGAAACGCCGGCCCAGCAGGAAGGGCGCGTCCAGGTTCAGGGCCATGGTGGTGTCCCAGACCTCGTCGCTCAGCTCGCTCATCGGCGGCCGGAGGTTGATCCCGGCGCAGTTGACGAGGATGTCGGGCTCGCCGAACGCCTCGACCGCCTGCTCGGCGGCCTCGCGCACACCCTCACGCGTACCGAGATCCGCGCTGACCCACGCCGCACGGCAGCCGAGCGCGCCCAACTCCTCGACCGTCGCCGTCAGTTCCGCTTCCTTGCGCGCCACCACGACGACGCTCGCCCCGGCGCGGGCCAGGGCCTCGGAGATGCCACGCCCGATGCCGGAGCTGCCACCGGTCACCAGGGCGACGCGGCCTTCGAGGGAGAACAGTTCTGAGAGGTAGTGCTGCGAGTCCATGGCGGCACCCTAGAACCGTGCCGCCGGGACCGGACCGGCGGGGGTGTGGTTCCGCCGTACGGCACGTGCTCCCAGGTCAGCGGCTTGCCTCAGCGACTCGCCCCGGGCCGGCCGTGCGTCCGGGGCTCGCCGCTCGACCCGTGCCGACCGCTCAGCCCAGGACCAGCGGGAGCCGCCCGGCGAGGGCGCCCAGCGCGGTCGTCTCCGCGTCGGTCGGCGTCCGGCGTCCGGTGCCGACCAGCAGCGCGGTCCTGTCGGAGAGCCCGGCGGGAAAGGGGGTCCCGGCGATCCTCTCCAGTGACGCGCGAGCGGCCGCCAGGGTCTCGGCGGGCGGCTCGGTGGTCGACGGCAGGTGGGCGATCAGGTCGAGGTGGTGCAAGGTCGCTTCGAGGACGTAAGCGGACAGGTAGTCGCCGACGGTCAGTACCTCGTCGCGGGTGCTGACGAGCGCCGCGGGATCGGCGAGGCCGGCGGCGCGGCCCGCGGCCGAGCCGACGTCGTCGAAGTGGAACTTCAGCAACCGCGGCTCGCCGTAGGCGGCGGCCAGCCGGGGGATCAGCGCGTCCAGCGGATCCTCGCCGGTCGGGGTGTCGACGAGGTGCCAGTAGGTGACCGCGTCCACGGTCGGTTCGGCGTCGGCGGGGGTGGCCAGGGTGATCAGGATGTCCTGGGCGTCGATGACCAGGTGGCAGACCAGATCCCGCACGAGCCACCCCGTGCAGCCGGACGGCTGCTCGAAGTCCTCGTCCGGGAGGTCGGCGACCGCCGTGCACAACGCCGTCCAGGAGAGCGAGAAGAGATCCACCGCGGCACGGTATGCCGGAACACGACGACGGACAAGCGTCCGCGGCCGGCGGGGCCCTCGCGATCAATGACGCCGGTCACCGCTGCCGGTCACCGCTGCCGGTCACCGACGCCGACCACCGACGTCGTTTCAACAACGTCGATCGACGACGACGGTCAACGATCGCGAGGCCGGGCCGAACTTGACGACCGCGAGGCCCCGCCGCACTCAGCCGCTGGTGAGGACGACCAGTTGCTGGGTCGCCCGGGTCATCGCCACATAGCGGTCGACCGCTCCTTCGATCCCCGTGCCGTACGTCTGCGGGTCGACGAGGACGACCAGGTCGAACTCCAGGCCCTTCGACAACTCCGGGGTCAGCGACCGGACGCGGGGCGTCGCCCGGAACGTCGGATCTCCGATGACGCAGGCGATCCCGTCCGTGTGCTCGGCGAGCCAGGTGTCCAGGATCGAGTCCCGGTCCGCCACGGATCCGTGCACGACGGGGACGCCGTTGCTGCGGATGGAGGTCGGCACGTTGGCGTCCGGGAGCGCGGCCCGGATGACCGGCGCGGCCTCCGCCATGACCTCTTCCGGGGTCCGGTAGTTGATGCTCAGCGAGGCCACCTCGATCCGGTCCAGCCCGACCCGCTCCAGCCGTTCCCGCCACGACTCGGTGAACCCGTGCCTTGCCTGCGCACGGTCCCCGACGATCGTGAAGCTCCGGGACGGGCAGCGCAGCAGGAGCATCTGCCACTGCGCGTCGGTCAGCTCCTGGGCCTCGTCCACGACGACGTGCGCGAACGGACCGGCCAGCAAGTCCGGTTCGGCGGTGGTCAGTTCGGACTCGTCGACCATGCTGACCTTGGCGTCCTCGCCGCGCAGCATCCTCACCAGGCCCTCGCCGTCGTCACCGTCCGCGCCCGAGTCGGTCGCGGCCTCGATCAGGTTGTCGACGACCTGCGCCATACGCTCACGCTGGGCGGCGAGGGTGGCCTCGTGCCGCCGCCTGCGCCGCGCCGACTCCGGGTCGCCGAGCCGCTGCCGCGCCGCGTCCAGGATCGGCAGGTCGGACACCGTCCACGCCCGCGGGTCCGCGCGCTGCAGCCTGCGTACGTCGTCGGGGCCGAGCCAGGGAGCGCACATCCGCAGATAGGCGGGCACCGACCACAGGTCTCCGACGACGTCGGCCGCTTCGAGCAGCGGCCAGGCGCGGTCGAGGGTTCCCGTCAGTTCCTCGTCGTGCAGCAGCGCTCTGCGGAACAGCTCGGGCGGGACGTCGTCGTCGTGCTTGTCCAGCAGGATCGCGAGCAGCGCCTCCCAGATCTGGTCCCGTGCCTCGTTGTGCGGAACACCCGGTCCCGGCGTCTCGAACGCCTCCGCCCAGTCGTCGGCGCTCAGCCGCACGTCGGACCAGGGCGTCGAGACCGTCATCCCCTGGGTGGGCGGCTCCTCGTAGAACCTGACGGCCGTCTCGACCGCCCCGACCATGTGGGCGGACGACTTGAGGGACGCCACCTCCGGGTCGGTCTCGTCCGCCGCTCCGGCTCCCTCGGCGACGAGGTCCCGCAGGGTGCAGGTCTGCACACCCTCCTCCCCGAGGCTGGGGAGGACGTCGGCGACGTACGCCAGATAGGGCTGGTGCGGGCCGACGAACAGCACTCCGCCCCGACGGTGCCCGAGCCGGGGGTCGGAGTAGAGGAGGTAGGCGGACCGGTGCAGTGCGACGACCGTCTTGCCCGTACCCGGACCGCCGTCCACGACCAGCGCGCCGCGGGAGCCGGCGCGGATGATCGCGTCCTGGTCGGCCTGGATGGTGGTGAGCACGTCCCGCATCCGGCTCGACCGGGTGCTGCCCAGGCTGGCGACGAAGGCCGAGTGGTCGTCGAGCGCGGCATGCCCTTCGAGCCCGTCGGCGGTGAACACCTCGTCCCAGTAGTCGCTGATCCGGCCGCGCGTCCAGCGGTACCTGCGACGGCTCGCCAACCCGAGCGGGTTGGCATGGGTCGCCGCGAAGAAGGGCTCGGCGGCGGGGGAGCGCCAGTCGATCAGCAGCCGTCGGCCGTCGTCGTCGGTGAGGCCGAGCCGTCCGATGTACAGCGGCTCGGGCTCGTCAGCGCGGACGATGTGCCCGAGGCACAGGTCCAGGCCGAAGCGGCGCAGGGTACGCAGCCGCTTGGTCAGCCGGTGGATCTCCGCGTCCCGCTCCATCGCCTCCCGGCCGATGCCGCCGGGTGCCTTGCGCTCGGCGTCCAGCCGGTCGGACAGTTCGGTGATCGCCCGGTCGAGGCTCTCCGCGATGGCCGCGAAGTGCTTCTCGTCGCCGCCGATCAGTCGCGGGTCGGCCTTGGGGGCGAGGTGCTCGGGAAGGTCGAACGCGCTCGTGGCCCTCGTGGTCCTCGTGGTCCTCGTGGTCAAAGAGTCCATGTCACCGGCTCCCTCCGGTTCGACGTCCTGCGCTGCCCATCGACCGGCAAAAACGCACGCACTTCGTGAATCACCTTTTTCCGCGGTTACTCGCCTTGAGTGCGCGATTCTGCAGCAGGACGGGGGCCTTGCCGCAAGCCCCCCGGTGCGCTATAAGTTAAGAGTGGCAAGGAGTGGTTGTTCCTGCTTGCCCTCATCACCCGTCCCCGGCACTCGCCGCGAGGAAGGGCCCCAGAAGCCCGAGCAGTTCGTCGGGCCGGTGCAACGGGATGATGTGGCCGCAGTCCTCGATGACATGGCCGACGACATGATCCGCCACCGGCCGTAGCTGCCGTTCCAGCACCCTGCCCACCGGCCGGGCACCGATGGCCAGGGTGGGGACGGTCAACCGCGCCGCACGGACGGCTTCCCGCACCTGCTGGGCACTCGTGGGCAACGCCCGGTAGTACGAGAACGCGCAGCGCAGAGCCTCCGTGCCGGTGTACGCGTCCACGAAGGCGTCGCGGACGGCGGGGCGCACACCCTGTCCGAGCGTCCCGGCGTCGAGGAACCAGTCGATGTACTCGCCCTCGTGCCCGGTGAGCACGGTTTCCGCGAGGCCGCCGGGCGCCGAGTGGAAGCCGAACCACCACGGTGCCCCGTGGGCGAGGAACTCCTCGGCACCCGGCAGTCCGCCCAACAGCGACTCCATGACCACGAGTTGCCGGACGAGACCGGGGCGGCGCATGGCGAACAGGAAGGCCGGCGGGGTGCCCGCGTCGATGCCGACGACCGCCGCGGACCGCACCCCTAGAGCGTCGAGGACGGCTTCCGCGTCGGCGGCGAGCGTGCCGGCGTCGTACCCGTCCGCCGCCCGTGCGCTCGCTCCGAATCCGCGGAGGTCCGGTGCGATCACCCGGTGGCGGTCGGCGAGCCCGTCCATGATGTCGGTCCACAGCTCCCAGGTGTGCGGGAAACCGTGCAGCAGCAGGACCGCCGGGCCCTCACCGGCCAGGGCCACGTTGAGGTCGACGCCGTTGGCCGTGACCCGCCGCAGTTCCACGGCGGCGGGGCGGCTCGATGTGCTGGGCATGGGGAAACCCCTCAGGCAGTTACCAATGGTGACAACAGAACGGTAGGTAAGTACCGTGAGAAGGCCAAGACCGCACTTCTTCCACAGGTGGTGAGCCCGAGGTGACCCCTCCGTCCTCCTCCGAGCCGGGTCGCGGAGACCTGTTCTCCCCGCAGTGTCCGACCCGTCGACTGCTCGACCGGATCGGCACGAAATGGACGTCGATGGCGGTCAAGGTACTGGCGGAGGCATCCCCGGACGAGGTGCGCTTCGCGGAGCTGCAGCGCAGGATGACCGGGGTCTCCCAGAAGATGCTGTCGGTCACCCTGCGGAACATGGCCAGGGACGGCTTGGTCGACCGCCGGGTGGAACCGACGGTGCCGCCCCGGGTGCATTACCGGCTGACCCCGCTGGGCCTCTCGCTGGAGGGGCCGTTGTCCATGGTGCGTGCCTGGGCCGAGGAGCACATGGCGGAGATCGACCTGGCCAACCGGCGAAGTGCGGAAGCGCCCACGGCCGACTGACGTGACCCGGCGCGGGGGCGTCCACGATCCCTGCAACCGCTGTCAGACGGACCGCAGCTCGAACCAGTCGAAAGCCGCGCTGCCCCGGGTGGCGTACATGCCGAGGACACGGCCGGTGAAGCCTCCGGCGACCTCCGTGGTGAGGTAGCGGCCGTCGAGTTCGGCGAGGACCTCGAAGGCGCCGCCGTCCGTCTCGTACCCCAGGCGGAGTGTGTCGGGGCCGCCGGCGCGCAGGCCGGGCGGGGGAGGTGTCGCAGGGTCGCGGGAGGTGACCGTCGGCGGCAGGACGTCGCAGGTGGTGATGTCGATACGCAGCCTCAACGGACCTTCGGGCACGGCCCGTTCGGCGACCGTGTGGCTCAGCGGACCGATCCTGGCGACCGCGCGGACCGTACCGTCGGCCACCTCCACCTCGTAGTGATGGGCCTCGTCCAGGCGTACCGCGAGCCCGCCCCGGCCGCCGTCGGAGACCTCCACCAGCGTGCGCGCACTGCAGTCGGGATCGCGCTGCCGCCGTCCGACGAAGAGCGCGCCCGGGGTGTCGAGACTGTCCGCGCGGGCGTGCAGGACCAGATGCCCCGGCCGCTCGTCGAGCCGGACGGCCTCCGGTTCGCCCCGGCGCACGGACACCCAACACGGTGCGAGAGCAGGGGAGTCGAAGTCGTCCCGGTCCGGCTCCGTCGGCCAGGGACGCGGGGTGAGCGCCGGAGCCTGCGCACGCGGTTCCAGCGGTCCGGGCAGCGGCCACCCGTCCTCCCACCGCACCGGCGCCAGGAACGTCTCCCGGCCCATGCCGTGGTACATCGGGGTGTCACCGCGGGGCCTGGTGCCCAGCAGCACCATCCACCAGGTGCCGTCCTGCGCCTGTACGAGGTCACCGTGGCCGGTGTTCTGCACCGGATGGTTCGTACTGCGGTGGGACAGAACGGGGTTGGCCGGATGCGGTTCGAACGGCCCCGGCAGCGTACGGGACCTGGCCACCGACAGGGCGTGGCCACGTTCCGTGCCGCCCTCCGACAGCAACAGGTACCACCAGTCGTCGATCCGGTAGAGATGCGGGCCCTCGGGATACTGCAGCCCGCTGCCCGACCACATCGGTACCGGATCGCCCTGCACCTCCCCGGACCTGGGGTCGATGCGGACACCGCGGATCCCGTCCGCCGAGAACACGCACCAGCAGGTTCCGTCCTCCTCCCAGGCCAGATCCGGGTCGATGCCCGGCACGCCGACCGGCACCGGATCGGACCAGGGGCCCGCCGGATCCTCGGCGGTCACCAGGATGTTGCCCGCCCCGGCGACCACGGTCGTGATCAGCCAGAACAGACCGTCGTGATGGCGCAGCGTGGGCGCATACACCCCCGTGGAAGCGGCGGCCGTGTCGGGCAGCGCCAACTGCGAGGGCCGGTCCAGGGCATGCCCGATCAGCCGCCAGTGCACCAGGTCCCGGCTGTGCCACAGGGGTACGCCCGGCACGTACTCGAAACTGGACGTCGCCAGGTAGTAGTCGTCGCCGACCCGGCAGACGCTCGGGTCGGGACTGAAGCCGGGGATGACGGGATTGTCGAAGTACGTCATGTCCGTCCCTGCTGCTGCGATGGGCCTGGGAGGTGGAATCCAGTGCGGAAACCTCCCGGATTCATTCGGTCGCCGCGACTCCGACCCCGATGCCGATGAACAGCCAGCCGCTCACGAGCTCCCACCGGCGGCGACAGGCCGGACCGAACACGGTACGAAGTCGCGCGGCGACACCCACCAGGACGAGCCAGTAGACGACACCGACGGCCACGTCGAGGAGGCCGAGCAGGAAGATCTGCCGGGGCAGGGAGCCGTCGTGGTCGACGAACTGGGGGAGGACGCTGAGGAAGAACAGGGCCGCCTTGGGATTGAGCACATTGGTGAGGAAGCCCTCCAGAAAGCTGCCACGCCGGCTGACATGCCGCCCGGACGCGGCGCTGACGTGCTGCCCCGACGCGGCAGCGGAAGCACCGACCGCCGGCTCCGCGGACCCGGCGGACCCGGCACGGTTGCGGCGCCGGGCGGCGAGCAGTGCTCGTACGCCCAGATACATCAGGTAGGCGGCACCGGCCAGTTTGATCACGGTGAAGGCGAGCGCCGAGCGGGTGGCGATGGCGGAGAGGCCCAGGACGGCCGCGCACATATGGACGCACAGTCCGGCCTGGGCGCCCAGCGCGGCGGCTCGGCCCAGCGCCGGACGCCGGGCCGCCGCCCGCACGATGACCAGGAAGTCCGGGCCGGGGATCAGATAGGCGAGCACCACCACGCCGAGAAACCCCGTCAAGTCCACCGACATGGCCCGCTCCGTCCTGTGCGTCCGGCCGTCGGGCACACGTGGCTATGGGGTTCCACGGTGCGTGCGGGTCATGCGGGCGCTTTGCGCTGGGCCGGGGTACGGGCAACGGGCTCGGTGGCACTCAGGACGCGGCGTTCATCAGGTCGAGGGCGCTCTGCTGGCGGGCGGCGTCCGTCTTGTCCAGTGGGCCGTACCAGCGCAGACCGTACTGGTCGAGTGGATTGCGGTCGGCGGCGTAGGCCTGGGCGGCCTGCCTGCTGAGGTAGGCGGTGTAGGGGCGGTCGGACAGGACCGCGTTCAGTTTCGCCAGGCCACGGACGTCGGCACCCTTGAAGGACGCCCCGTCGGCGCCGCAGTCACCCGACTCGCACGGGTCCCTGAGGATGCCCGCCGAGGTGTTGAGCTTGCCGGAGACGGTGTTGGCGTCGGCGATCCGGCGGGCGGCGGCGAGCACCGACGCGTCACCCGTGGCCTTGTGCAACTCCACCAGTCCGCCCACGAGTTGACCCTGGTTGTAGGACCAGACCGTGCTGTCGCCGACCTTGCAGGTACTCAGACTCAGTCCGTCGCTCACCGTCTGGTCCGCGTTGATCATGCCGGTTCCCTGGAACCAGCTCCAGTCCGCCTTCGCACGCTGAAGGTAGGTGGTGTCGCCCGGGATGCGGTTGTGCAGGGCTGCGTTCAGCTCGATGTACAGGGAGTTGGGGATGGCGTTCTTCACCGTCTTCGCGGTGGTCCACCACACCCCGCCACCGCAGGTGTTGTCCCAGTAGGAAGCCATGTAGTCCGCGTCGGCCCGGGCCGTGGCCAGGTAGCGGGCGTCGCCGGTGAGGTCGTACGCCGCGATCCAGGTCAGGCCCCACCAGCCGGTGTCGTCGATGTACTCGTTGCGGAACTGCCCGGCCGCCGAGTTCAGTTGGAGGTCGTAGGTGCGGGCGATGGCGTACCGGTAGCTCTGCATGCCGGTGACCCGGATGTTGTCGATGACTGCGTGCAGCGCGTTGGCGGAGTTCCACCAGCCGGTGGTGTCGAACAGGCCGGTGCCGTAGTTGTAGAACTGCATCTGCGCGGTCGCCGCCGCGGTGCGCCGGTCGCTGGCGTTCCAGGTGGAGCGGGCCCACGGTGTGCAGGCGATGTCGGGGCGGTCGGCGGCCTTGCCGCAGGCGCGCAGGGCGCCGACGCCGTGGCCCGCCCAGTCGTCGACGTTGTACATCAGCGTCCGCCAGCCGCTCTGGCCCGTCGGGATCTTCGTGGCGCCGAGGCGGCTGTTCGAGGCCCAGGTCCGGCCGCCGTCGAAGGAACGGTCCAGCCACACCTCGTCCCCGGGGCTGCCGTTGCCGACGGAGGCCCAGCCCATGGCGTCGGCGTCGTTGAAGTGCAGCTCGAACGTCCGGGAGAAGAGCGTGGCGGTGACCGGCCTCCTGTCCTGAGTGCTGAGGGCCGGATCCCGCGCGTCGCAGTACTTGTTGCACACCGTCGCCGCGGGTGCCGCAGCCTTCTCGGAGGCCGCGGTGGAAGGCGGGGCGGCCTGGATCAACAGGGCCGACATCGTTGTCAGAGCGAGGGCGAGGGCTGCGAGTGGTGATCGTCTGGCGCGCATGGATGAACTCCCGAAGGCTTGCCGAACACTGCGGTGGGGGCACAGGGGCTGGTCCTGGGAAAGGCTCGGCGTGGACGCTAACCGGAACCGGTTGACGGGTCAATGGTCCGGATGAATGTTCCTGTTCGGCCGCTGTCGGCGGAAGGGTTCGCCGGAAGAGCCCCGTGGGCGGTCGTCGGAAGGCCGACGGACGGTCGGCGAAGTCGGCGGACGAACAGCCGGCGGGCCAAGAAGTCGTGTCACACCCCTTGACCGTTGCCGTACGAGCCCTCCACAGTTCTGCTAATGCGCATTACTTATACGCATTAGCAAGCTGGTGACGGCCCTCCGCGGCCGGGTGAGGAGCATGGTGGAGCAGCCCAGGAAGGGACCCAGGCGAGGGCGGACCCCGGCAGCGACCGGACGCACGTCCCGGCCGCGGCAGGCGGAGGTCGCCCGGCTGGCCGGAGTGTCCCAGGCCACTGTGTCGCTCGTGCTGTCGGCGAAGGCCAAGGCGCAGGGCTCGGCGATCTCGGACGAGACACGGCAGCGGGTGCTCGACGCGGCCCGCAGCCTCGGCTACGTACCGGACCCGGCGGCCCAGCGGCTGGCGGCGGCCCGCAACAACCTGCTCGGCGTCTACAGCTTCACGGCCACCTTCCCGACGGACGTGGAGCACTCGTACTACCCGTTCCTCGTCGGGGTGGAGCGGGAGGCGGCAGCCCGCGGTTACGACCTGGTGCTGTTCACGGGTTCGAGTTCCGGTGGTGCCAAGGCGGCCGGACCCGAGGCGCTCAACCGGGTCCGACTCGCGGACGGGTGTCTGTTCCTCGGCCGGCATGTGCCGATCGCCGAACTGAAGCGGATGGTCGCCGACGGGTTCCCCGTGGTGCACCTCGGCCGCCGCGAGGAGCTGGAGGGACTGTCCTGGGTCGGCGCCGACTATGTGAGCGCCAGCAGCGAAGTGGTCCGGCACCTGGCGGCCTTGGGGCACCGGCGGATCGTCCTGGTCCGTGAGGACGACGACGCGCCTGCCTCCACCGACCGTCAACAGGGCTTCCTGGAAGGGCTGGAGGCGGCCGGACTGCCCGGCGGGTCCGAGGCCGTCTTCCGCTGCGCGGACCCCGGGCGCGAGGTCACCCCCGAACGGCTGCGGAGCTGGATCGCCGAGGGTGTCACCGCCTTCGTCGCGGAGGAGACCGACACCGGGGGCGCCTGGCGGGCCCTGCGCACAGCGGTCGACGAGGCGGGCCTCAGCTGCCCGGACGACCTGTCCCTCGCCCTTCTCGGCAGCCCTCCGTCCGACCTCGCCGGGGATCCGCAGCCCACCGGATTCGACGTCCCACGGCACCAGTTGGGAGCGGCCGCGGTCCGGATGCTGGCCGCACTCGTGGCGGGGGAGGCGGCCGAAGAACCCCTGGTCGCCTGTGCCTTCCGGGCCGGTGCGACGACCGGGGGCCCGCCGGGGCCGCGATGACACGGGCGTGCGTCGCGCGCGCCACACCACCGGCCAACCAGCAGTCGAACCACAAGCTGAGCCGGCGGGTCGAATCACGAACTGAACCAGCAGACCAACCACCCGCCGAACCAGCGGACGAAACACCCGCTGAACCACCAGACGAACCAGCGGACGACACACCAGATGAACCACCGGCAAGGAGAAGCGTGATACCGAAAGCCGACATCCTCATCGTGGGCGGCGGGCTCGGCGGCGTCGCCGCCGCACTGGCCGCCTGCCGGGCCGGACGCAGTGTCGTGCTCACCGAGGAGACCGACTGGCTGGGCGGACAGCTCACCTCGCAGGCCGTTCCGCCCGACGAACATCCGTGGGTCGAGCAGTTCGGCACCACCGCCTCGTACCGCCAACTGCGGGAAGGCATCCGGCAGTTCTACCGGCAGTGGTACCCGCTGCGCGCCGAGGCGCTGGCCCTCACGGACCTCAACCCCGGTGCCGGACGCGTGAGCAAGCTCTGCCATGAGCCGCGCGTGGCCCTCGCCGTCATCGAGGCGATGCTCGCGCCCCACCGGGCCGCCGGCCGACTGACCGTCCTCACCGACCACCGGCCCGTCGCGGCCGAGGCCGACAACGATGTCGTACGGTCCGTGACCCTGGAGCACCGCCACGACGGCGGCCGACAGGTCACCGTCCCCGCCCGTTACGTGATCGACGCCACCGAGACCGGTGAACTCCTCGCTCTCGCGGGTGTCGAGCACGTCACCGGGGCCGAGGCGCGGTCCGCGTACGACGAACCGCACGCCCCGGACGAGGCCCAGCCGCTCAACCAGCAGGGCATCACCGTGTGTTTCGCGCTTTCCCACCACGAGGGCGAGGACCACACCGTCGAACGGCCCGCCGACTACGACTTCTGGCGGGAGTACCGGCCCGACTTCTGGCCCGGACCGCTGCTGGGCTTCCAGGCACCGGACCCTCGCTCGCTGGAATCCGTACCGCGTACGTTCGTGCCCAATCCGGAACTGGATCCGCTCGCCGTGAGCGCCGACCAGAGCGCGGACGCCGGTGACAAGGAACTGTGGGGCTTCCGCCGCATCCTGGCGCGCAAGCTGCACCGGCCCGGCGCCTTCGACTCCGACATCACCCTCGTCAACTGGCCGCTCAACGACTACTGGTTGAAGCCGCTCGTCGGGGCGGGCGCGGAGACCGGCGCCGAAGCGGTCGCCGGGGCACGGCAGTTGTCGCTGTCGGTCCTGTACTGGCTGCAGACCGAGGCGCCCCGCCAGGACGGCGGCACCGGGTTCCCGGGGCTGCGCCCGCGCCCGGACGTGACCGGCACCCCGGACGGCCTCGCGAAGGCGCCGTACGTCCGTGAGTCGCGCCGGATCGAGGCCGTCACCACGGTCACGGAACACGATGTGGCGATCGACCTGGTCGGGCCGTACGGCGGCACCAAGTACCGGGACTCCGTCGGGGTCGGCAACTACCGCATCGACCTGCATCCCTCGACCGGCGGTGACAACTACATCGACATCGGTTCGGTGCCCTTCGAGATCCCGCTCGGAGCCCTCGTGCCGAGGCGGGTCCGCAATCTGCTGCCGGCCGGCAAGAACATCGGCACCACACACATCACCAACGGCTGCTACCGGCTCCACCCGGTGGAGTGGAACATCGGCGAGGTCGCCGGCGCGCTCGCCGCCCACTGCCTGGCCGAGGACGTCGAACCCCACCAGGTCCAGGCCGAGGACAAGCGGTTCGAGGAGTTCGCGCGCGGCCTCGACCGCGACGGCGTACAGCGCCACTGGCCCGACGTACGGGGCTACTGAACCCGGGGGCCGAACCCAGGGGGCCAGCGGACCGGCCGCTCAGCCGGTCCGCCCGCCCGGCGCCCGCACATGGCACATGACTGACGGAGCACAAGGAGGTGCCCAGACATGACCACCCACAGAATCCGCGTCGGCATCGACGTCGGCGGAACCTTCACCGACGCCGTGGCCGTGGACGCCACCACACTGAGCTTGCTGGGACAGGTCAAGGTCCCCACCAGCCACCACCACGAGGACGGTGTCGCGCACGGCATCGTCGAGGCGCTGGACCGGCTGCTCCAGCAGGTCGGCCGCGATCCCGCCGACGTCGCTTTCCTGGCCCACGGCACCACCCAGGCGACCAACGCCCTGCTGGAGGGTGACGTCGCCACCGTCGGCCTGATCGGTATCGGCACCGGCCCCGGCGCCGTCCTCACGCGCCGGCTCGCCGCCCTCGGCCGACTCGAACTCGCCCCCGGCAAACGGCTTCCGCTCGCCTACGCGCACGTGGCCGACCCGGACGACACCAGTGCCGTACGCGCCGCTGTCGAGCAGGTCACGGCGGCGGGGGCCGAAGTCCTCGTCGCCACCGAGCCGTTCGCCGTCGACCGGCCCGAAGGCGAGCAGTCCGTACTGGAGGCCGCCCGTTCCGCCGGGCTCCCGATGACGGCCGCGCACGAGATCACCTCGCTGTACGGGCTGCACAAGCGGACCCGTACCGCCGTCGTCAACGCGGCCATCCTGCCCCGGATGCTCGCCACCGCCGATCTCGTCGACGCGTCGATCACCAAGGCGGGCATCACCGCGCCGCTCATGGTCATGCGCTGTGACGGCGGTGTCATGGCGCTCGACGAGATGCGCCGACGCCCCCTGCTGACCGTCCTTTCGGGCCCGGCGGCCGGAGTCGCAGGTGCCCTGATGCAGGAGCGGATCAGCGAGGGCGTCTTCCTCGAAACCGGCGGCACCTCCACCGACATCAGCGTCGTACGCCGGGGCAAGGTCGCCGTCCGGCACGCCACGATGCTCGGCAAGAGCTCGTACCTCAACGCCCTCGACGTCCGCACGGTCGGTGTCGGCGGCGGCTCGATGGTCCGCGTCGATCTGCCCCGGGGTGATCAGGGCCACGAGGGTCAGGTTCGGGACGGTCAGGTTCGGGGCGGCCGGGCGCGGGTCACGGCTGTCGGACCGCGCAGCGCCCATATCGCCGGGCTGCCCTACGCCTGCTTCGCCGACCCGGCCGAACTGCGCGACGCCACCCTCGCCACCGTGCGTCCGATGCCCGACGACCCGGCCGACTACGCCGTCCTGGACGCGGCGGGCGGCCGGTACGCCCTCACCATGACCTGCGCCGCCAACGCGCTCGGCCGTGTCCCGGAAGGGGACTTCGCGCGGTGCGACCAGGAGGTGGCGAAGGCCGCGATCGCCCCGCTCGCCGCCGCCCTCGGCGTGGACGTACCGACGGCCGCCGCCCGCATCCTCGACGCGGGCGCCGAGCAGGTGAAGTCGGTGGTGGATCGCATCGTGCGCGACTACCGGCTCGACGCCGACACCGCGGTCCTCGTCGGCGGCGGGGGAGGCGCCGCCACCGTCACCCCGCACCTCGCGGTCCTCACCGGGATGGAGGGCCGGATCGCCCGCCACAACGAGGTCATCAGCCCGATCGGCGTGGCGCTCGCCCTGGTGCGCGAGCAGATCGAGCGGATCATCCCCGGCGCCACCCAGGAACAGATCCTCGCCGTACGCGCCGAGGCCGAGCAGGCCGTCGTCGCCCAGGGCGCCGCCGCCGACGGGGTCGAGGTCGAGGTGACCGTCGACCCGCAGACCAGCACCGTCCGCGCCATCGCCACCGGCGCCACGGAGCTGCGTACCCAGGACCGCTCGCACAGCGCCGACGACACCGAACGTCTCGCCGCGGCGGCCGCCAGCCTCAAGACCGCCCCGGACCGGGTCCGCGTCCTCGCCGGCACACCCGCCCACACGGTCTACGGCACCGAGGTGCGCCGCAGGCTGCGGGCTCCCCGGCACCCCGTGCGCGTCGTGGACGCCGACGGTGTCGTACGCCTCCACGCCTCCGACGCGCAGGTGGCCGCCACCACCGTGGGCGCCGCGCCCGAACTGCTCAGCAACCTCGTCCGCGAGGCGACGTCGTACGGCGACGGCGGCGTCCGGGCCCCCGCGCTGCGGCTGCTCCTCGGCTCCCGTATCGCCGACCTCTCCGGAGTCCTCGAACCGCAGCCGCTGCTCGCCCTGGCCCGCAGTGAGATGCGCGACCGCGCCGCCGACGAGCCCGTGGTGGCCGTGGTGGAGGTGCGGTCATGAACCGCGCCCTCGCGGCCACCGCGGACCCAGCCACCCACCAGGCAACCGACGACCTCGATCTCGCCGTACGCCTCCTCGCCGGTACGCCCACCCACGAAGGGCGGGACCCCGCCCTGCTGCGCCGCTGGGCCGAGACCGCCGACGCGTTCGGCGCGGCCCTCGAACCCGGGCCGTGCCGCGCCCGGATCGTGGAACGCGACGACGGGCTCGAAGAGTTGCTGCTCGCCCGCTACACCTCGCGCCCCGCCACCGTCGAGATCTACGTCGACACCGTCGACCGGGCCGAGAAGCTCATCGACGAACTCGGCTGGCGCTCCTGGTATCCCGTGGGATCCGTGCGCGGCGCGGCCCTCGCCCATGAGACCGCGCACGAGCACTTCCACCACAAGGAGACGCGGACCGCGCTCAAGGAGGCGATCGGGCACACCGCGCTGCGGCTCGGCCGCCTCCGGGTCCTCGCCCATGTCGCGGGGGCCGAGGAGATCGCCGCCCACGCCTACGCCCGTACCGTCTGCGGACTCGGCCGCAGCCCCCTCCTGCTGACCGCCGCGCTCGCCGCCGCGGTCGGCGCGCCAAGAAGAGAGAACTGAGCCATGGGTGTCGTCATCCTGCTCGTCATGGCCGCGGGTGTCGCCGCCATGCTCACCCGCAAACTGCCCACGGCGTTCGCGCTCGTCATCCTCGCCGTCGTCATCGCGTTCGTCGCAGGCGCACCGCTGACCGGCGAGAACAGTGTCATCGACACGGTTCTCCAGGAGGGCGCGCCCGCGCTGGCCGCCACCATGATCGCCATCGTGCTGGGTTCATGGCTCGGCAAGCTCCTGGAGGAGACGGGGGTCGCCGCCACCCTCGTACGCAAGATCGTCGAGTTCGGCGGGGACCGCCCGGTCGTCGTGGCCCTCGGTGTCCTCGCGGTCTCCGCGCTCGTCGGCACCGTCACCGGTTCCGCGCCCGCCGCGATGCTCGCGGGCCTCATCGGCATCCCCGCCATGATCGCGGTGGGCATCCCGAAGGTGACCGCCGCCGGGACCATCCTCATGGGCATCGCCGTCGGCATCCCCTTCGAACTGCCGCTGTGGCAGTTCTTCTCCACCGCTCTGGAACTGCCCGTCCCGACCGTCCGCGGCTTCATGGTGAAGCTGTTCCCGTTCGCCCTGGTGGCCGCCGTCCTGTATGTGTTCGTGGAGTCGCGGCGCCGGGGCGTCGAGCACACCTGGTCCCTCAAGTCCGTTGCGGACAAGCCCCGTTCACCGAGCCGCCGGCAACGCCTCGGCGACGCCCCGTGGTACGCGCTGCTCACCCCGGCGGTGCCGCTGATCCTCGCCCTGGGCTTCGAACTCGCCATCATCCCCTCCCTGTTGGCCGGCGTCCTGTACGCGCTGGTCACCACCACCCGCCCGCGCGAGATGAACAAGCGCCTGCTGCGCACCCTGTACGGCGGATTCGAGGTGGCCGCCCCGCCGATCGCGCTGTTCATCGCCATCGGCATCCTGCTGGCCGCGGTGAAACTCCCCGGCGCGGTCGAGGCGCTCGAACCCCTGGTGAAGGCGGTCAGCCCGCAGAACGCCGTGCTGTTCGTGGGTGTCTTCACGCTGCTCGTGCCGCTGTGCCTGTACCGGGGGCCGCTGAACGTGTTCGGCCTCGGCGCCGGAATCGCCGGTGTCCTCATCTCCGCCGGGATCTACCCGGCCGCGGTCGTCCTCGGCATGGCCACCTCGTACAACCAGGTCTTCGGCGTCGCCGACCCCACCAGCACCCAGACCGTGTGGGCCGCCCAGTACGCGGGCGTCTCCCCGCAGCAGGTCATGGTGCGCACGCTGCCGTATGTGTGGGCCGTCGCGCTCGGCGGGCTGTGTGTCGCCGCCGCCACCTACCTCTGACCGGCGGCCACCACCGGTTCGGTCCACCGCACGTCCGGTCCACCGCCGGTTCGGCCCACCCCCCGTCCGGTCCACCGCCGGTCCGCTCCTGCGCACCGCGAGTCCCCCTTCAGCTCCCTCTTCAGCGCCCGCCTCTCTTCCTGGAGTCGACCATGAACGAGCCGCGTCCCGCCCGTCGTCTGTTCCTGCGTGCCGGTGCCGCAACCGGCGCCGCCCTGACCGTGGGCGGGCTCGCCGCCCCGGCCGCGTCCGCCCTCACCGCGGACGGGGCCGCCGCCCCGGCCGTAGCCGCCGCGCCCGGTGGATTCCCCGACTACACGTACGTCCGCACCCTGCTCACTCCGTCCCAGCTGAAGTACAACCCGACGGGCGAGATCATCTTCCCGTGCATCCGGGGCACGGCCGGCCGCCTCGCCAACCCCCTGGGCAGGTACTACCTGTACTACGGGCCGCACGACGCGCCCGGCGGTATCTGCCTGGCCTACGGCGACTCCCTGGAAGGCCCGTTCACGGAGTACCCGAACAACCCGATCGTCTCCAACAACTGGCAGCCGCACTACAAGGTCAGCCATGTCGCGTCCGCGCACGTGATGTGGATCGAGAGTTCCAAGGAGATGTGGATGTACTTCCACGGGGAGAACACCACGACGCGGCTGGCCCGCTCCAAGGACGGCATCAACTTCACCTACGACAAGGTCGTCCTGTCCACGTCCATGCTGCCCAGCGGTACGACCGAGACGTCGTACGCCCGGGTCTTCCCGCACGAACTGCCGTCGCGCGGCGCCCACTTCGTGATGCTTTTCATGTTGAACAACACCAGCAACCACCGTGACATCCACTGGGGCTGGTCGGCCGACGGACGCAACTGGACCTTCGACCAGCAGCCGCTCGTCCGGCACACGGACGTCGGCGCCGTCAACGTCGGCGGCCCGCACCTGCTGTACCGCAACAACAGCACGTACGTCGTCTACAACAAGGACAAGTCGAGCGGCGGCGACATCATGATCACCGAGGTCGGCAACGACTTCAGCAAGCGCACACACCTCGGTGTCTTCTACAACTCCCGCAGCGCCGCCCCGGAGAACGGCCGGGCCGCCGCCCCGTCGTTCGGTACGGACGGCGGCGTCCCGTACATGATCTACGAGGCGGGGGAGCGGCTCGCGGGTTCGATCGCGATGGCCCGCGGCTGACGTTCCGCACGCGTACCGCAGCCGTACCGCACACCCACCGCACGCGTGCCGCTCAGGCCGGCGGACCGGGGCGCCGGGGAGTCGGCGGACCGACGGAATCCGATGTTGGTCTAGACCTTGACGTGTTCGCCTCATGAGAGCACTCTGAGAGCGCTCTCATGAGGATTCAACCAGTCCGCTTCCATCTGGTAGGAGGACGAGCGTGCTAGCCATGCGGAAAATGCTGGTGCCCCTGATCGCCGCGGCGGCCGTCGCCACGGGACTCACGGCGGCGGGACCCGTGTCCCACGCCGAGGCCGCGGTGCCCACGACCATCCCGCTCGAACTCAAGAACAACTCCGGGCGCGGCGACCAGGTCTACGTGTACGTCATCGGGACCCTGCTCTCGACCGGCCAGCAGGGGTGGGCCGACGCGAACGGCACGTTCCACGCCTGGCCCGCGGGCGGCAATCCGCCGACCCCGGCGCCCGACGCCTCGATCGCCGGACCGGCCAACGGTCAGACCAAGACGATCCGTATGCCGAAGTTCTCCGGCCGGGTCTACTTCTCGTACGGCCAGAAGCTGGTCTTCAAGCTGACCACCGGCGGTCTCGTGCAGCCCGCGGTGCAGAACCCGTCCGACCCGAACGCGAACATCCTCTTCAACTGGACCGAGTACACCCTGAACGACGGCGGGCTGTGGATCAACAGCACGCAGGTCGACATGTTCTCGGCCCCGTACGCGGTCGGCGTCAAGACCGCCACCGGTACCGTCAAGACCACCGGACATCTGAAGGCCGGCGGCTACAACGCCTTCTTCAACTCCCTGCGGAGTCAGCCCGGCGGCTGGGCCAACCTCATCAGGACCCGCTCCGACGGCACGATCCTGCGCGCGCTCGCCCCCGGTCACGGCATCGAGGCCGGCGCCCTGCCGAGCACCGTCATGAACGACTACATCAACCGCGTGTGGAGCAAGTACGCGACCTCCACCCTGACGGTGACACCGTTCAAGGACCAGCCCGCCACCAAGTACTTCGGCAGGGTCTCCGGCAACGTCATGAACTTCACCAACAGCGCCGGCGCGGTCGTCACCTCGTTCCAGAAGCCCGACTCGGACAGTGTCTTCGGCTGCTACAAGCTGCTGGACGCACCCAACGACCTCGTCCGCGGCCCGATCTCCCGCACCCTGTGCGCGGGATACAACCGCTCCACGCTCCTCACCAACTCCAACCAGCCCGACAGCGGTTCGGCCGGTTTCTACCAGGACGCGGTGACCAACCACTACTCCAAGAAGATCCACGAGCAGATGGCCGACGGCAAGGCCTACGGCTTCGCGTTCGACGACGTCGGTGCCCATGAGTCGCTGGTCAACGACGGCAACCCGCAGACGGCGTACATCACGCTCGACCCGTTCAGCTGAGAGACCGGCAGAGCCGACATGGCCGCCGGAGCTGAGCGCGGGCGGTGAACGGCCCGGACGCCTCCTCCGTATCCCTGTGGGACACCTGCCCGCTCGCGCGGGACCAGCACGGATACGGAGAGGCACGTGCCACAGCAGCGACAGCAGCCACAGCGAGGACATACCGGCCGCCCCCTCGTCGCCCGCGCGGTGCGCGGTGTCGCCCTGGCCGGCGGCCTGGCCCTGTTGCCGCTGGCCACGGCCTGCGGCGGCGACGCGGACAAGGGCGCGGGGGACAAGCCGGCGGAGACCTCCGCGATGTCCGCCCCCTCCGCCGGTGTGGTGGCACCGGCGAAGGTCGAGGTGATCGCCGGCCTGACCGGCTGCAAGGTCAAGATCCGGACCGACGCGGACGAACTGCGCGAGGGCGTCTGCGACACCGCCGACGGCGACTACCTCATCACCACCTTCCCCGCCGAGAAGTACAAGCTGACCTGGCTCGACAGTGCCTCCATGTACGGAGGCAAGTACCTCGTCGGCCCGCAGTGGGCCATCAGCGCGAAGCCGAAGATGCTGGAGACACTGCGCACGAAGGTCGGCGGGACGATCGAGGACCTGGACGCCGCGCGCACGGCGGCCCCCGGCCCGAAAGCCTCGTAAGTCTCGTAGCGAGGCCGTATTTCTCTGAGGCTTCTCCCAGGTTTTCTCGAGCCCGGGATCGCGCGGTCGGTGAATCAGAATTCACCAGGCACTCGCTTGGGTTGGTGAACAGCCATTCATCCGCTAGGTTGAATTGCTGTTCACCTCGCCATGTCTCGCGTTCGGGGAAGTGCCGTGCAGGATCCGATGCCCAGGGAGCCCGCCCGCACCGGGGGGTCGGCGGCGCTGGCAGGGCTGCGCGCCCGTCTGACGGTCCCGGTCCTCGCGTACGGCGGAATCCTGATGGCGGTCATGCAGACCGCCGTCGTACCGCTGCTCCCCGACCTGCCGCGGCTGACCGGTTCGTCCGCCGCCGCCGTGTCGTGGACCGTCACCGCCACACTCCTCGCGGGCGCGGTGCTGACCCCGGTCCTCGGCCGGGCCGGAGACATGTACGGCAAGAAGCGCGTCCTGCTCCTCGCGCTCTCGCTGATGACGGCCGGATCGGTGCTGTGCGCGCTGACCTCGGACATCCGGGTGCTCATCGCGGCGCGGGCGCTCCAGGGCGCCGCCGCGGCCGTGGTGCCCCTGTCGATCAGCATTCTCCGTGACGTGCTGCCGCCGGAGCGGACCGTCTCCGCCGTCGCCCTGATGAGTTCCACGGTCGGTATCGGCGCGGCGCTCGGCCTGCCGCTCGCGGCACTCATCGTGCAGTACGCGGACTGGCACACCATGTTCTGGGTGTCGGCCGCGCTGGGTGCGGCGGGCCTGGCGCTCGCCTGGTGGGCGGTGGACGAGTCGGCCGTACGGCACCCGGGCCGGTTCGACACGCTCGGCGCGCTCGGCCTGACCAACGTCCTCGTCTGTCTGCTCCTGGCGGTCTCGCAGGGCGGCACATGGGGATGGGGCAGCGTGCCGGTGGTCGCGCTGTTCGCGGGCTTCGCGGTCACCCTGGCCCTGTGGTGGTGGCAACAACTGCGCGCCGAACGGCCGTTGGTCGACCTCAGGCTCGCCGCCCGGCCGCGCGTGGCGCTGCCGCACCTGACCGCCCTGCTCGTCGGATTCTCCTTCTACGCCAACTCCCTGGTCACGGCCCAGCTCGTACAGGCGCCCAAGGGCACCGGGTACGGACTCGGCCTGTCGATCGTCGGCGCCGGACTGTGTCTGCTGCCCAGCGGTGTGATCATGCTGTTCCTGTCGCCGGTCTCGGCCCGGATCTCGCTGTCGCGCGGCCCTCGGGTGACGCTCGCCCTCGGGGCCGTCGTCATCGCCTGCGGGTACGGCATACGCATCCTGGACAGCCGCGACCTATGGGTGATCATCCTGGGCGGGGCCATCGTGTCGGCGGGCACGGCCCTCGCCTACTCGGCCCTGCCCACGCTGATCCTGGGAGCCGTGCCCGCCGCGCAGACCGGCTCCGCGAGCGGCGTCAACGTACTGATGCGGACCATCGGCCAGGCCGTGTGCAGTGCCGCCGTGGCCGCCGTACTGGTCCATCACATCAGCCCGGTCGGCGGACTGCTCCTGCCCAGCCTGCGGGGCTATCTGCTGGCCTTCGCGATGGCCGGGGCGGTCGCGCTGGCAGGATGCGCGATGGCCCTCGCGATACCGGGCAGCGGTGAGCGGGAGAGGATGGGCCGGCTGCCGCGCGGGCGGCGCGGTGAACAGGCCGAGGGTCAGTTGATGAAGGGAGCGGGGGAAGCATGAGGTCCGTGAAGTCCACCTCGACACCCCATGGGGCCGCGCCGGATCCGGCGCGCACGGCGGTGGCCGGGTCGGCGGCCGTGACGGACGGCGGCGGCCCGGGCCGCCGCGACGCCGAAGCCACCAAGGCGGCCATCCTGCGCGCGGCCCGCCACCTCCTCGCGCGGCACGCCCACGCGGACATCACGCTCAAGGCCGTGGCCGAACGGGCCGGTGTCAGCCCTCCTCTGATCATGAAGTACTTCGGCAACAAGGAGACGCTCTTCGCACGGGTGATGTCCTTCGAGGAGGACGCCGCCGTCCTGCTCGACGCGCCGCTCGCGGACCTCGGGCCCCACATGGTCCGCCACGTCCTCGTCAGCCAGAGCGAACGCGGCGCCGACCCGCTGCTGCGGATCGTCTTCGCCCCGCTCCAGGGCACCCAGGGAGACACGCTCCGCGCCAACTTCCGCACCCAGGTGAGCGACCGGCTCGCCCTGCGCCTCGACGGCCCCGACGCCGGGCTGCGCGCCGAACTCGCCGTGGGCATGCTGCTCGGCCTCGGCGTGATGTACGGCATCGCGCGGGGCGGCGAACTGCGCGCGGCACCGCTCGACACCGTCGTCGAACGGTACGCACCCGCCGTGCAGGCGTACCTGACGCCGTGAGCCGGCGACAGGGCTGTCCGGTCGCGGAGACACCTCGACAGGTCAGCCCGGTCGTCAGCCCTTCAGCCGGCCCTCTCGACGCCGGCCGGGTCGGTCCCGTCAGCCCGTGTGGACCCTCAACGCCGTCCTGACGGCCGATTCGAGCGCCCCCTCGATCCAGGCCGGCTTGATGGACGTGTGGCACCCCGCGAAATGAATGGGCCCCTCCGAGGTGGGGATGTCCGGGAACAGTTCCGTGTGCTGGCCCGGAAAGAGCACCGAGGCCTCACCGTAGGCATAGTGGTCGCGCATCCACGACTGGGTCTTGCACTTGGTCGTGAAGAACACCTCGCAGCGCCGCCCGAAGACGGCCTGCACCCCGGCCAGCGCCCGCAGATACCGCTCCTCGTCGGCGTACGCGTCCCACTTCAGGGCGTCGTCGGACCAGCTGTAGGAGGCGAGGATGATCCCTCCGTCACTGCCCTCCATCGGATGGGCGTGCTCGAAGAACATGAACCGGTTGGCGTTGTCGCTCACCGAGCCGCCGCCCCGCACATGGGAGGCCGCGGGGTCGTCGAGCACGGCGGGCCGGAAGGCGCTGAAACACTCCTTGAGCTCACCGGGGACGGTCACCCCCAGGTCCCGTACGGTCCGGTGGGCGCCGAGGTACCTGCCGTCCCTGACCTGGCCCTTCTTGTACCTGGTGTACAGACCGTCATCGATGGAGTTCAGCGCCTCCTCCCACTGCGCCTCGGTGAACTCCCACCAGCGCTGCGAGAACTCCAGCAGCACCTTGGTCGCCGCGTCGTAGTGCAGCTCGGTGATGGCCCGGCGCTTGCCGTAGGTCAGCGGAGGGTCGAAGGCCACATGGCGCAGGCCGGAAAAGGGCACGGTGACGATCACCTCGTCCCCCTCGAACACCTCCGTGGCACCCCCCTTGCCGGTCTGGCAGTCCTCGGACACGGTGTGCACCCGCACCAAGCCGTCGCCACGCTCGATGCGCACGGCACGCCTGTCGAGTCGCACCTTGCCCTTCACCGGCGCGTACAACGCGTCGACGAGCTTCGCGGTGCCGCCCTTCAGCTCCCAGAACTTGGTCTTGGGATCGATCAGCGCGCTGCCCAGGAAGCTGTGCAGGAAGGAGAGATGGAGCCGTGAGGTCAGGTTCTGGACGGTGCCCACGAGGTCGATGGTCCTGGTGTCGAGCCCGGCGACCTCGGTGAGGTAGCGGTACATGGACCAGTGGCCGTACCGCTTGAGGACCTTGACCCATCCCTCGACGAGGGCCGATCCCTCCTTGCCGCGGATGAGCTCGTGGGCGGGTTCGAGGGCGTCCGCGAGGATGGCCGCGGCGGTCCTCGTCCGGTTGGGACCCGTGACGCCGAAGGTGTCGTTGATCTTCGCCGGGTCCTCCTCGTACTCGGCCTTGCGCATGTGGACGCCGTTGATGTGCATCCAGGTGCGGTTGGCCCGCTTGGCCGGGTTGTCGACCTCCACGTCCACCAGCAGGAACTCCTGGCGTGCCAGGTGGAACTTCTCGATCAGCGCCATGAGGAGCGGGTGGCTCTCGGGCAGCCGCATCGCCCCGGCCTCGGCGTACTGCAGTGGATCGGCGAAGGGCTGTTCCCCGTTCTCGTGGCCCCCCTTGCGGAAGGTCTTGATCCGGCCGCCCACGCGGTTGTCGTTGGCCTCGATGACGACCACGTCATGGCCCACCCGGTTGAGCAGATCGGCGGCGAGCAGCCCGGCGGGACCGGCCCCGACGATCAGGACCCGCTTGGACGCCTTGGCCCCGCTCGACGGCAGCCCGCTCTCGATGGCCTTCAGATAGGACGGGACCAGGGGTTTGTCGTTCTTGTCGAAGACCACGATGGCGCGGGCGACCGTGGTGTAGGCCGCCGGATCGATGCCGGGCGGCACCGCGGCGGGTGCGATCGAGGGTGCTACGGCGGGGCTCAGCGCGGTGGCGGAAGAGGCCGTGGCCGCGGTGAGCCCGGCGGCAAGGACCGTGGCACCGGTCACCGTGACCACGGAACGCCGTGTCGGCGGCACGTTGTTGGCCATGGTCAGGTCCGAAGGGCTCACGGGCGTGGTGCTCACGGCCTTGGTGGGCGCGTCCGACGTGGTCAGGTCCGGGGTGTTCATGTCGTGTGTACTCATCAAGATCATGCTTGGCGCACGACCGGCGCGGAACCAGTGCATTCACACGGACGGGGAGCTCAAACCACTCGTTCCGTCATATGACGAGTCCCTGGTCAACGCCCCTGTGAGAACCGGACGTTCACCCTGGAAGTTGAGATGACGTCCCCCGGGAGTCGCCCAAGCCGCCGAGTCGCCGAGTCGCCGAGTTGTCGGGCCGCCGGGGGAGCCATGTGTTCCGCAACGGCGTTCACTACTCGGCGGGTTCGGTCCGCCCGGGCTCGGAGCCGACTCGGGGACCGGCGGTCATCAGCAGTGTCCTGGGGCGTACGGTGGCCCGCGCCACCGGCTGGACGGTCTGGCCCGGCGCCAGAGTGAACCGCACCTCGCGTGTGATCACCGCGATCGCGGTGATCAGCTCGGTGAGCGCGAACCGGTCGCCGATGCACTTGTGTCTGCCGGCCCCGAAGGGCAGGAAGGCCCCCGCGGGCAGCCGGGCCTGCGCGTCGTCCAGCCAGCGGTCGGGGTTGAAGTCGAGGGGGTCGGCGAAGAGTTCCGGATCGCGGTGCAGGGCGTGCTGGCAGTAGGCCAGCTCCGTACCGGCCGGCACGGTCCACTCCCCGAGACGGGTGTCCGTGACCGTACGACGGGTGACGAGCCATCCCGTGTGGTGGAGCCGCAGGGCCTCCGTGATGACCCGGTTGAGGTAGGGGAGCCGCATGGCGTCGTCGAAGGTGACCGGCCGCTCTCCCAGCACGTCCGCCAGTTCGGCCTGGACGCGGGCCTCGACGGCGGGGTCGCGGGCGAGTTCGTACAGGATCCATGACAGGACGGATGCCGTGGTCTCGGTGCCGGCCACGGCGAGCGTGAGGATCTCGGAGCAGATCTGATCACCGGTGAGGGGTTCGCCGGTCTCCTCGTCCCGGGCGCGCAGCAGCATCGACAGCATGTCGCCGGTGTCGTGGCCTGAGGCCCGCAGCTCGCCGAGCGCTTCGTCGATGGTGGCGCGCACGGCGTCACGGGCCTCGTTGAAGCGGCGGTTGAAGGGCAGGGGCAGCCGCTCGGCCCAGTCGGGGAGCATGACGCGCGCCCCGACGCCGTTCATGACCACGGACAGATCGCTACGCAGCCGCAGGAACGTTTCCTCATCGAGGCTGCCCGAGAAGACGGTCTTGGCGAGCATGTCGAGGGAGAGCTTGACCATCGCCTCGCGGACATCGACGACCTCGCCGGGCCGCCAGCGGGAGACGGCGGCCTCGGCTTCGCCGCGCATGATGTCGACGTACCGGGCGATCTCGGTGTGGGTGAACGCCGGCTGCAACTGGCGCCGCTTGCGCACGTGTTCCTGACCGGCGGCGGTGACCACGCTGTCACCCAGGAGCTGGCCCATCTTCTCGAAGAACCGGCCCTTGTCGAGGCTGGGGCCGAGGTCCACCAGCATGGCGCGGATCAGTGCGGGGTCCTGGACGATCAGGGTCCGGGTGCCGGGCTGGAGGGTTATCTCGACCACGGGACCGTATGTCTCGCGGAGTGAGGCGATGAAACCGAGGTTGTCGCGCATGAGCTGTATCGCGTGGCCCAGCAACGGGAGGGAGCCCGCCGCTCTGGGAATGGGAGGAGGCGTAGCGACCGTCACTTGGATCAGTGCTCCTTCACAACGTTCACGGGCGCGTACATCAATGCCCATCTCGGGCATAGTTGCATTCCGGAACGCCGAGTGGTCTATACCACGCGTGGCGGACGGTGGAGCGGGGTAGGGGAGCATCCCCGGGGGCAGGCCTGGGTGCGGGACAGCTGTGGGCCGACCACGACGAGTCGTCGCGATCGGCCCACGGTCACGCGGTCAAAGACTCAGGACGAGGGCACCGACTTCGTGGCGAAGTACGGTTTGCATATGCCACCGTCCCAGTCGGTGGCGATCTCCAGCAGGCTGGTGCCGTCCGCCGACGGCAGCAGGGCCGAGCTGTAGTTGGGGCAGTGGTCGACGACCGTCGACGCGACGGTGACGGGTGCCGGGATCTCCCGCCAAGTGCCGTTGCCGCCCGCGCTGTTGACCCAGACCGTCTTGTTGTTCCCGGCGGCCACCGTGCCGTCCTTGTTGTACAGGACCTGGCCGATCAGGAAGAGCCGGCCCAGCGGATTGCCGGCCTCGGGGGACCAGGCGACGGTCGGGGCGTGCTTGAAGTACTTGCCGTCGGCCGTCTCGGGCCGGTAGCCGAGGAAGGGCCCGCTCGACCAGTCCCAGCCGTCGGGCGAGGTCCGGTAGTGCACGACGCACTGGTACTGGCCGGGGGCCGCGCAGATCTCGTACGACATGAAGTAGGTGCCGTTGCCGAGCTTGCGGACGACCGCCATGCCGGGCCGGTCGGAGACCAGGGGGCTGACGACGGTGGCGTGGTGTCCGGTCCACGTCGTGCCGTTCGAGGTGCGGGCGGCCATCAGCTTCTGGCTGTGGGCGGAGTCGGTCTCGTCCGAGTAGTGGGCGACCAACTGCCCGGAGGCGTCGACGGAGAACTCGGGCTCCCACAGGCCACCGGTGCTGCCCGCGGTCGCGATGGTGGACAGGTAACTCCAGGTGCGGCCCACGTCGTTGCTCCTGAAGACGCGCAGGGCCATCCGCCGGTTCGTCTCGTCCTGGCCGACCGAGGCCGCCCAGAGCAGGGTGCCGGCGGGCAGATTCCCGATCGCCCGCGGGAGTTCGAAGAGCGTGGAGCAGCACAGTCCCTGCCCGCCCGCCGCCTCCGGGTCGCCGACGGTGCCGACCTGGCGGAAGGAGGCGCCGGAGTCGGTGCTCTCGTAGACGGCGCCGAGTCCGTTGTTCCCGGAGAACGTGACCACCGACGACAGGACGCGGCCGTTGGCGTTCCCGTTGTACGCGAGACGGACGGCCCGGGGGTACAGGCCGGTGTCGTTGCGCAGCACGGTGCCGGTCGCCGCGCCGGCCGTGCCGGTCTGCGCGGTGAGCAGCGCCGCCAGGAGCGCGACCAGCGCGGAGCCGAGGGCGGCCAGGCGGAGTGGGGGTAGGGGCGTACGTGGTCTTGCCGACATCAGATTCTCCCGAGGGGGTGGGGGTCGGATCTGTTCGGTCGGTGACGCCGGGGTGACGTCACACAGCGGGGTCGGGCCGCGGGGATCGGGCAGCAGGTGTCAGGCAGTCGGTGTCAGGCGGATGACGTTCCAGGACACCGGGGCCAGCTCCGCCTCCAGTGCGCCGTCGGCCGAGACCTCGGCCCCGCCGCTGGTGCGCGGAGTCACCCGGTCCGGTTCGGTCTGGGTGTTGACGGCGTCCGGGTCCTGGTCGGCCAGGACGAGGTGCTCAAGGACCCGGTAGCCGGTCAGCGCGCCGCGCAGCTCGGCCCGCAGGTTCAGCGCCTGCTCCTGACCGCGGTTGACGGCCAGGACGGTCACGGCGCCGCTCTCCTCGTCGTACGTCACCACCGTGTCGAGCGCCGATACGTCCCCGTGCCGCTCGGTGTCGATCCGGGACCCGGTGACCTCGGTGCGCAGCACCTTGCCCGTGGCGAACCGGGCCGCCTGGGCGAACGGGTGGAAGATGGTCTGCCGCCAGCTCGGGCCGCCCGGTTCGCTGCGGATCGGGGCGATGACGTTGACCAGTTGGGCGAGGCACGCGATGGCCACCCGGTCGGCGTTGCGCAGCAGCGTGATGAGCAGCGAGCCGACCACGACGGCGTCGGTCACGCTGTAGGTGTCCTCGATCAGCCGGGGCGTCTCGGCGGTCTCCAGGTTGCGCTCGCCGACGAAACGGGCCGCGTACCAGACGTTCCACTCGTCGAACGAGAGCCTGATGTGCTTCTTGGCGCCGCGCGCGGCCCGGACGTGGTCCGCGGTGGCGACCACGTCGCGGATGTACTGGTCCATGTGCGCCCCGGAGGCCAGGAAGCTGGCGCGGTCGCCGTCGAACTCCTCGTAGTAGGCGTGCAGGGAGAGGTAGTCCACCTCGTCGTACGTCTGCTCCAGGACCTCGCGCTCCCAGGTGCCGAAGGTCGGCATGGCCGCGTTCGAGCTGCCGCAGGCGACCAGCTCGATGGACGGGTCGACCTGGCGCATCGCCTTGCCGGTCTCGGCCGCGAGCCGTCCGTACTCGGTGGCGCTCTTGTGGCCGGTCTGCCAGGGGCCGTCCATCTCGTTGCCCAGGCACCACAGCTTGACGTCGTGCGGCGCCGAGTAGCCGTGCTTGATCCGCAGGTCGGACCAGGCGGTGCCGCTGGGCTGGTTGCAGTACTCCACCAGGGCGCGGGCGGCGTCGATCCCGCGGGTGCCGAGGTTGACCGCCATCATCGGGTCGAGGCCCTGCTCCTTGGCCCAGGTGAGGAACTCGTCGGTGCCCACCTGGTTGGTCTCGATGGAGCGCCAGGCCAGGTCGAGCCGGCGCGGCCGTTCGGCGGCGGGGCCGACCCCGTCCTCCCAGTGGTAGCCGGATACGAAGTTGCCGCCGGGGTAGCGGACCAGGCCCGTACCCAGTTCCCGTACCAGGTCGGCGACGTCCGTCCGGAAGCCGGCGGCGTCGGCGGAGGGGTGCTCGGGCTCGTAGATGCCGGTGTAGACGCAGCGCCCCATGTGCTCGACGAACGTTCCGTACAGGCGCGGGTCCACCTCCCCGACGGTGAACTCGGGGTCGACGGTGAACCGTGCGGTGTGCGGCATGCTGGGGCCTTTCTCAGAGGGTGTGAACTGATGTGCTGGTGGGGCTACTTGAGGCCGGTGCCGGCGATGCCCTCGACGATGCGCCGCTGGAACAGCGCGAACACGGCAAGGAGCGGGATGGCGCCGAGCACGGCGGAGGCCATCAACTGGGCGTAGGGGACGCCGAACACGTCCTGGACGGAGGTCAGTCCGACGGGGAGGGTCATCATCTCCGGGTCGGTGACGACCAGGAGGGGCCACAGGAAGTTGTTCCAGACGCCGACGAACACGAAGATCGTGACGGCGGAGATCACTGGACGCGAGATGGGCATGACGATCTGCCGGTAGGTGCGCAGCCAGGACGCGCCGTCCGCGCGGGCCGCGTCGATGAGTTCCCTGGGGATGCCGTCGAAGAACTGCTTGAAGACGAACACGGCGACGACGTTGGGTACTTGGGGAAGGACGACTCCCCAGTAGGTGTTGAGCAGACCTGCCTCCTGGAGCGCCAGGAACTGCGGGATCATGAGGACCTGGCCCGGGATCATGATCCCGGCGAGGAGCATCATGAACGCGGTCCGGCGCCCCCGGAAACGGGTCTGCGAGAGCGCGAAGGCGGCGAGCGATCCGGCCACCACGGTGAGCACGGTCGTGAGGATCGAGGTGATGAAGCTGTTCGCGTACCAGTAGGGCAGCTTCCCCGCGTCGAAGATGTCCCCGTACGCGGCGAGGGTGGGGTGGGCGGTGAACCAGTTCGTGGGGTCGGTGATGACCTCCTGCGCGGGCCGGATCGAGGTGGCGAGCGCCCAGGCGAGCGGCACCAGCCACAGCAGCGAGAAGGCGACGAGGACTCCGAGGGCCACCCGGTTGAACAGGCGTTCGGCGTCGTACTCGCGACGCGGCTCGGCCGTGGGTGTCCGTTCCTCGGTCACGGGCGGTGTGGCGGTGGCGGTCATGATCAGCGCTCCTTCTCGGCGCGGCGGACGAGGGCGAACCAGACGAGCGAGACCAGCAGGATCACCACGAAGAGCAGCAGCGAGACGGTCGACGCGTAGCCGACGCGGCCCTCGACGAACCCGGTGTCGTAGATGAGCTGGAGCGAGGGCCGGGTGCTTCCGTCGGGGCCGCCGTTGGTCAGCATGTAGATCTGGTCGAAGACCTTCAGGGAGGCGACGACCTGGAGGACCGTGACGAGGGTCGTGGTGCGGCCGAGCATCGGCACGACCACATGGCGGATGCGCTGCCAGGGCCCGGCTCCGTCGATCGCCGCGGCCTCGTGCACGGACCGCGGGATGTCCTGCAGACCGGCGAGATACAGGACGAAGTTGAAGCCGAGCGTCCACCACACGGTGGCGGCGGCGATGGAGATCATCGCCCAGTCCGGGTCGCCGAGCCAGGACGGCGGGGTGTCGACGCCGACCCACTGCGCGGCCTGCTGGGCGAGGCCCACCTGGTCGGCGTAGATGAAGGTGAACATGAGCGCGACGACCGCCGAGGGCAGGACGAACGGCGCGAAGAACGCGAAGCGGAAGAACCAGCGACCCCGGACGAAGCGGTCGGCGAGGATCGCGAGGACCAGACTGAGCAGCACCAGGGGGACGGTGGTCAGCACGGTGAACCACAGCGTGTTCTTGAGCGTGCGCCAGAACTCGCTGTCGCCCAGCACGGCCGCGTAGTTGGAGAGACCGGCGAAGTCGCCGAGGCCCGACTTGAGCAGGCTGGTGTCGAAGAAGCCGGCCACGACGGTGTAGATCAGCGGCCCCACCAGGAAGAGCAGATAGAACAGGGAGAAGGGCAACAGCATCCCCGGACCGGCCCAGCGGTCACCTCTGCCTCGGGCCTTGGTCGGTGCGGTTGTCGTGGCCATGGGACGGCCCTTTCAGTCAGGACATACGGGATCTCACGACGTGCGGGGGCCCGAACGAGGGCCGTGATGAAGACGGTGGGGAGCAGCGCGGGGCGCCGGGCTACACGGGCGAGGGCCGGCCGGCCAGTTCGCGCAGTTCGCGCCTCATGCGGGCGGCTCCGGCCGTCGGGCTGGTGGCGCCGGTGAACACGGAGGTCACGGCGTCGCCGATGACGATCTGCAGGGAGCTGCCCGCGCCTCCGTACCAGGCGGCCGGGTCGTAGGCGGCCCCGTCGGCGGCGGCCGCGTAGTGCGACTGCGGTTCGAGGGCCTTGTACGCGGCCGACCGCTGGGTGGGCAGCCAGGCGGGGATGTGTCCGCCCTCCGCCCACAGCTTGCTGGATCCCAGCAGGGAGGCGACGAACCCCAGGGAGAGGTCGAGGCGCTGGGCCGACTCGGAGGGTGCCTTGGGCAGGACGAGCGAGTGCGAGTCGGCGGCGCAGGCGTAGGGCGCGTCGTCGAAGATCCGCGGCAGGGGCCGCATGTCGAACTTCACCTTGGAACCCTGGACCGTGAGCACCTGCCAGACACCGTCCATCAGGAAGCCGGCCTTGCCGGTGGTCAGCATGGTGATGGCGCCCGGGCTGTCGGTGGTCGTCGGGACGACCTTCTCCTGGGTGAGGCGGCGGATGTACGCGAGGGCCTCGGCCGCGGCCTCCGTGTCGATGACGACCTTCTTGCCCTGGTCGGCGACGAGATCGCCACCGCTGATCTGCCGGTAGAACGACCAGAAGAGCCGGAACTGCGTCGAGGCGTCCTTCACCGAGGCGATCGAACCGCCCCACTGCCCGGTCACTTCCTTCGCGGCGCGCAGGGCGTCGATGAACGCGTCCGGCCCGTCCACGTCCGTCAACTTCCCCTGCCCGTCGAGCAGTCCGGCCTTCTCGGCGATGTCGGTACGGAAGTAGAGCACGAAGGGATGGGTGTCGAGCGGGATGGCGTACAGCTTCCCGTCCAGTTGCGACTTCTTCCACGGCCGGGGGTCGAACTTGTCCTCGGTCAGCCCGTGCCGGGCCAGATCGGCCGGCTGGATCTCGGCGAGCAGGCCCGCCTCGGCGAGCGTCGGCACCTTCGACAGATGGCTGATCGCGACCTGCGGCGGCCGGTCGCCGAGCGTGGCGAGGGTGAGCTTGGTGTAGTACGGGTTGCCCCAGACGAAGGTCGCCGACTTCAGGTCCGTCGACCCGTGCCCGGCGCGGTAGGCGGACTGCATCGCGAGCAGCCGCTCACCGTCACCGCCGGTGAATGGATTCCAGAAGTTCAGCCGTGACGGGGTGGGCGACCCGCCGGTGAACCCCTGGGCGAGGGTGCTGTCACAGCCGCCGAGCGCCGCGGCCGAGGCCGCGACGGCACCGAGCGACAGGGTGCCGCGCAGTAGTCGGCGCCGGGACGGAGCGGGCGGGGAGGTGTGCGGCGTGCGGTCCCGCATGGGCATGCGTCCTTCCACGGCGGAAAACTCAAGGAGTACAACGTTGGAATGGGCGATCGAACCGATCCGCTCGGTCGCTGGGTCGAGGCGGTTACAACGTTGTATCCCTGGGGAAATGTGGCGTCAACAGTTCTGCGGGAACTTCCTGTTCGACGGGTCGTCGACGCCATATCGGTTGATATCGCCCAACTGGGAAGCGAAGCCATTACAACGTTGGAACATGGCTTACGCTGAGCAGCACACCGGATCGATGCGCGTGACGGAGCAACGCGGAAGGCAGCCGTCGGTCGTCAGCCATCGGCCGTCGGTCGCGGGCCGGAAGGAAGCCGGGGGAGGGAGGGGCGACCACCATGGCAGGTGCACGCCTCAAGGATGTCGCCGAGCGCGCGGGCGTATCGATCAAGACCGTCTCGAACGTCGTCCGGGGCGAGGTCCGGGTCGCGGAACAGACCCGGGATCGGGTGCTGCGCGCCATAGCCGAACTCGGCTACCAGCCCAACGCCTCCGCACGCCATCTGCGCACGGGCCGCAGCGGCATCATCGCGCTGGCCGTGCCCGAACTGGTCGCCCCGTACTTCGCGGAACTCGCCGCCGAGGTCATCGCCGCCGCCAAGAAGCGCGGCTGCACGGTCCTCATCGAGGACACCGGGGGAGACCCCGCGGAGGAACTGCGCATCGCCTGCGGGCTCAGCGACCCGCTCATCGACGGTGTGCTGCTCAGCCCGCTCTGCCTCGACGAGACGATGCTCGCCAACCGCGAGCGACGCGTGCCCCTCGTCCTGCTGGGCGAGCAGTCGTACAAGATCCCGGCCGACCACGTACTGATCGACAACTCCGCGGCGGCGCGCGAGGCGACCGAGCACCTGCTCCAGCTCGGCCGGCGGCGCATCGGAGTCATCGGCCAGCCCTCGGACCGGGCCCATGCCACGACGGTGCAGCGCATGCACGGCTTCCTGACCGCACTGCACGCCGCCGGTGTGCCGCACGATCCCCGACTCGTCCCGGACACCGGGGAGTTCACCCGCGCCGACGGAGCCGCCGCCATGCGGATCCTGCTCGCCCTGGACGACCCGCCGGACGCGGTCTTCTGCTTCAGCGACCTGCTCGCCTCCGGCGCGGTGCGCGCGGCGCACGAACACGGTCTGCGGGTGCCGCAGGACCTGGCGGTCGTGGGCTTCGACGACATCCAGGAGACCCGCTACAGCGTCCCGTCGCTGACCACCGTGTCACCGGACAAGCGGGAGATCGCCGAACTGGCCGTGGACGCCGTGCTGCACAGGATCACCACCGACGCGGAAGCCCCGCACTCGCGGCTCATCGCGGGCTACGAACTGGTCGTACGGGAGAGCACGCGAACGGCGGAGGCGGGCTGACGGGCGGGTCCCGGCCCCTCGGCGAGTCCGGGCCCCCTCTGCGAGTCCGGCCCCCTCGGCGACCCCGGTCGGCCGACCCGGGTGCGGTGTGCCGGCGTGCTAGCGTCGCGATTCCCGGCCGTTGCGACAGAGCGAAGGGGGCCCGCAGGTGAACGCGCATGCCCGTGCCGCAGAGGCCGACAGCCCGTCGGTGATCCTCTTCGACCTCGGCAACGTCCTCTTCAGCGACCCGTGGGAGACCTTGCTGCTGACCCCCGGCACGGGGCTCGGGGACCGGCTGGGGCTCGACCGGTCCGCCGTACTGGAGTCCGGCCGCCGCTGTTGGCGGATGTTCAGTGTGAGCGAGGCCGAAGAAGCGGACTACTGGCACGAACTCTCCCGTCAGCTGGGCTGTGACATTCCCCCACAGCTGGTCAAGGAAGTGGAAGAGGAACTGCTGGTGGCGAACCCCGCCGCCGGAGCACTGCTCGCCGCGGCGTCCGCCGACGGAACCCGACCGGTGGGCATCGCCTCCAACAACACGTCCTTCTGGTACGCGAAGCAGGCGGACCGGCTGGACCTGGACCGGTGGATCGACCCGGGCCTGGTCTTCCTCTCCTGCGGGCTCGGCGTCTCCAAGAGCACAGCCGGGCGCGGCCTTCTGGAGATCGCCGCGGAGCATGTCCGCCCGTCCGCCACCTTGTTCGTGGAGGACCGTGCGGCCAACCTGGTGCGTGCCCGGGCGCTGGGTTTCCGCACCATCATGTACGCGTTCGAGGGCGAGCCGGGTGGGGAGTCCGGTCATGAGTCCGGTGGCGTCCTCGGTGTGTCGGCCGTGGAGTTGCTGGACACAATCACAGGGTGACCGACCCACCCCCGCCAACTCCCGTCCCACGTAAGGCGATTCCCGCCGTACGGTCCGCGCCCGCCGGCCAGAGGCCCGCGGATCCGGCGGCTCTCGGCCCGAGGCCCGCGGACCCTGTGGCCCTGACGGCGCTGCTCGCGGAGTACAACTCGCTGCGTACGGAGAGTCTGCAGGCGATCAGCAACCGCATCCAGATCATGAACTTCGCGTTCACCTCCCTCGCGGTCATCACCGCCGCCATGATCACCTCCGATCTGCCCAGGGGCATCCTCATCCCGGCCTGTCTGCTCTTCGTCCCCGGAGCCGCGAAGGCGAGTCTGCTGATCTGGCTGGGGGAGTACCACCGCTCCCAGCGGGCCGGCCAGGGCGTCGCGGCGGTCGAGCGCCGGATCAACAGCCTCCTGGGCGCGGGTGAGGTGCTCGGCTGGGAATCCCGGCTCGTCTCCTCCGGCACGCACATGGGCTATCCGTACATCGCCACGGCGGTGTTCATCCTCAGCACCGGCGTACTCGCCCAGAGCCTCGGCGGCTACTTCCTGGTGGGACGGCTGGCGCCCAGTCCGACTCTCCGGGACGACCTCGCCGTCGTGGGCGGCGTACTCCTCTACGCCGTGCTGTGCGAGACGCTCTTCCTGCGGTTCTTCGTTCGCCGCTGGCGGGCGATCCGCAGCGCCACCCACAGCGGCTAGGGCCACCCACAGCGGCTAGGGCCGCCCGCAGCGGCTAGCGCCACCCCCAGCGGCTAGGGCCGCCCTTCGGCCGTGGGGGCCGTGCGCCAGACGGAGATCTCCGTGCCCGGCTGGTGTACGGAAAAGCTGCCTGTGGGGGAAGCCGCCCGCAGCAGTCGGCGTACGTCCTCCTCGAAGTCGTCCCGGCGTGCGCCGAACAGATGAGGGGCGGAGAAGGACATCGAGAAGACGCCCGCCACGACGTCGTCGGTCGTGCGCTCCAATGCCTGTCCGCCGGGCAGCACGTGCCGCTCGGGGCCGGTGAATCCCACCCGGTCGAACACCGCCGCCTCACCGCCGGGAGTGCCGTGCGGCAGCACGCCCCGGCCGGCCCGGCGAACCGGCCCCAGATAACTCCGCACCAGTTCCCTCAAGGCCGTGTGGGGCACCGCCGGATGCGGCAGCCCGCCGACGGCACGAGTCTCCGTCCGCGCCTCGGACTTCAGGTCGGAGATGTGCACCAGCGCTCCGCCGGGCCGGAGCATGTCCCTGACGGTGGCCGCCACCAGGTCGCGGTCCATCCAGTGGAAGGACTGGGCGAAGGCCGCGACGGTGAACACGCCGAGGCCGGCGGGCAGTTCCTCGGCCCGGGCCCGCACCCACCGCGTCTTCCCGCTCACCCCGCGCTCCGCGGCCGCACGGGCGGCTTCGGCGATCATCCCGCTGTCCGGGTCCACGCCCACGACCTCGCCGAACAGGTCCGCCAGAGTCAGGGCGACGGTGCCGGGTCCGCATCCCACGTCGATGAGGCGTCCCCGCCCGTCGAGTCCCAGGACGCCGGCGAGCGCGTCCGCCAGTCCGGGGGCGTACGGGAGTCTGCCGCGCCGGTAGTAGGCGGCCGTGCCCAGGAACAGTGTGTCGTCCCACTCCCAGTCAGTGGTCATGTCCGCCTTTCACCCGGTATCTCCGCCGAAGTGTCTGCGTGACACTACCGGTCGTCGGCCCGTGCGGTGAGTGCGAAGGCCAGCAGTGCCGTCGTGGTGAAGTCCAGCGCGGGCTCCACGGTCTGCCAGGCGCCCACGTCGTCCAGGTACCGCGCGCCCTTGCCGTCGAAGTCGGTCCAGGCCCCGGCCGGCGGGGCGGCCGTGCACTTCTTCATGGTCGGGAAACTGTTCAACTCCTCCAGTTTCGCGGCGGCGTTGGGGCCGTTGACCACGGCGCCCCGCAGGATGGCGCCCTTGCCGTCATGGCTGCCCGCGAGGTTGGCCAACTGGTGTTCCGGGCAGTGCGGGTAGACCTCGCCCGCGCCGATCACGAAGCTGGTGCCCCAGGGGTTGGCGCCGAGGGCCCACCCCCGCTGCCGGCCGGTGAAGGCCGCGTAGCGGGTGTCCCCGGTGGCCTCGGCGTAGAGGCGGGCGGTGGCCACCAGGCCGAACGTGTGCGGGACGGCGTCGAAGTCGTCGTAGACGGCGCCGGCCCCGAACGGGTCGTGTCCGGCGCGGGCGACACCGTCCTCCAGTTGGCGGCGCAGATCCTCGTACAGGTCCGCGGCCCCGATCCCGTTGACCCGGGAGCCGTCCAGGACGGTGGCCATGTCCACATGGGCCAGGGCGCTGACGTCGGCCACGTTGAGGGTGCCCTTGACGTCGGAGGCCAGGTAGTTCCCGGCCCAGCCGGCCGCGGCGTCGGCCCAGTCGCTCTCCCGGTCGTCCCCCAACTGCCGTGCGGCCAGCGCCAGTTCGGCGCCGCCGAACTCCATGTCGTCCTGCCAGGAGTCCTCGGGATAGAAGGTGCCCGGGATCGCGGTGAGCGGCGGCTCGTCGGGGTCGGGCTCGGTGTCGGCCAGGTCGTAGACGGCGGCGGCCTTCTCCAGCCAGTCCCGGGCCTTCGCCGGGTCCGTGTCGGCCGCGCGCTGGGCGGCGAGCGCGAAGGCCGCGGCCACGCGTCCCGCCAGGCTGGGGCTGATCGCCTCGCCCGGCTCGGCCGCGCGGAAGACCGGCCGGTGCTTGATCGTGTAGTCCGGGTCGCCGGGTGACACATCGAGCCGGTCGTCGGCCTCCGGCAGCCGCCATACGTCGTGATCCGTCCGTACGGCCTCGTTGCCCGCGCCGATGCCGACCTGTACGTAGAGGGTCTCGCTGTCCCCGTCCCACATCCTGTCCAGCCAGGCCAGCCCGTGCGAGGCCTCCGCGGACAGCTCCGCCATCCCGGGGAGGTCGCGCTGCGCGAGCAGGAGTTCGGCGACGGAATAGGAGGTCGTGCCGGTGAACTTGAGGAAGTCCCCCGCGTCGAACCAGCCGCCCGAGACGTCGAGCTGTTCGCCGGTCGGGGTCAGCTCCTCGTCGAGCAGTTCGGTGCCCTCCTCGTCGTACTCGGGCGGGGCGTAGACGGTGGCGTCCCGGTCGGCCAGATGGGAAGGCCCGTGCCGCAGCGTGTGCCGGGGGCCGTCGGTGACCACGTCGGCTCCGTCACGCTGTGCCTGAAGGAAACGGACGTTGTCACGTACGAGCGGGGTCATCAGCTCGCGGGCCCCGGCGATCCGGAAGGCGGGCGAGCGGCCGGCGGCGGTCCCGGTCAGGACGATGCGGTACGTGCCGGGGGTGTCCAGCGCGGAGAGATCGACGGTACGGACCGAGGGGTACTTGGCGTTCCAGCGGCCGGTGACGGCTCCGAGTCTGCCCGCCGCCACGACCCCGTTCTCGGCGTCGACGACCTTGTAACGCGCTCCCGCCAGTGCCGCCGTGGGCCCCATGACGTAGGCCCGCTTGCTCTCGCCGCGCACATAGCCGACCTGGTCGACCCGTACGGCCACCTCGGTCGACGAGGGCTCGGCGCCGCCGCCGAAGGGCAGGCCGTGCAGGCTCGCGGCGACGAGGAGGATGCCGAGTCCCGCGGCTGCGGTGACCAGCAGGCGGGGTGCGCGCGGAGAGTTCATGCGCCTACGGTGCCGGAGCGTTCATGAGATGAGGATGAGGGCCTTGCGGCGGCCACGTGCCCGGGCAGCCGCAACTCGGCGAGCAGCCCGCCACCGGGAGCGTCGGCGAGACGGACACTGCCGTGATGCAACTCGGCAACCCAACGAACGATTGCGAGCCCTGCGCCCGTTCCCGGGCTTGCGCCCGTCTCCGGGCTTGCGCCCGTTCCCGGGCTGGCGCCCGTCCCCGGGCCGACGCCCGTCGCAAGTACCGGGCCCGTCCCGAGTCCCGCGCCCGTTCCCGGGCCGGTGCTCCTCTCCAGGCCGGCGCCTGGCTCCGGGCCTGCGCCCGTCCCGGGGCCCGGGCCCGTCCCCGGCCGCGGTCCCGTCCCCAGGACGATGGTCGTCTCTGGGCCAGTGCCCGTTCCCAGCCCGGCGCCCGTTTCCGATCCCGCGCCTGTCCCCGGGACGGCGCTCGACTCTCGGACGGCGCTCGACTCCGGTGCGGCGTTCGCTTGTGGGACGGCGCCCGCCTTCGGGACGGCCTCCGTCTCCGAGGCGGTGCCCGCCTTCGGGACGGCGTTCGTCTCCGAGGTGGCGCCCGTCCGCCGGGCGGCTGCGCGCCCCGAGAGGGTTGCTGCCCCGTAGGCGGCTGAGGGCCCAGCGACGGCTGAGAGCCCTGAGGTGGCTGTCCGCTCCCAAGGCGTTCTCGATCGCCCTGTGACGCCCCGGGTGAAGACCCGTTCCCGGTCTGCGAGTGGTATGCCCGTGCCGTGGTCCCTGACCGTTATCAGGCCGGGGGTGACCGTGATCTCCACGGGTGAGCCGGGTGGGCCGCCGTGGCGTTGGGCGTTTTCGATCAGGTTCCGTACCGCCTGGGCCAGGAGGTCGGGGTCCCCGCGTACCACCACCGGCTCGGAGCTCACCGTGACGTTCTCGTGGTCCGGCAACTCCTCGACCGTGGTCTCCACCAGCTGGTCGAGGCGCAAGGGCACCAGCTCGACCCGCTGGGTGCCGGCCTCCGTGCGGGCCCTGGTCAGCAGCCCGGTGACCAACCGGCTCAGCCGGTCCACCAACCGCAGCGTCTCGGCGGAGGAACCGTCCCGCTCCACCACCAGCCGTAGCGTCGCCAGCGGTGTACGCAGCTCGTGCGCGGCCTCGGCCAGGAACTGCTCCTGCTGACCCAGCGCGCGCAGCGCGGGACGCATGGCCCTGCCCGACAGCAGATGTCCGACGGCCGCCGCACAGCAGACCAGGGCCGTACAGCCGAGGGCCAGCCAGCGAACGAGGAGATCGTGATCGTGTTCGCTGCGCGCCGACGCCGTGCCGACCAGCACGGCCGCCCCGATCCGGTCGCCGTCCCAGACGGGAGCCGCCGCCCACCTCAGCCGCTCACCCTTCTCGGAGGGGGCGCTGAGGACGACGGTCTCCTGCTCCTCCAGGACGCTCCGCCACATGTGGTCGAGCCAGTCCTCCTGGGGCAGCGCCGATCGTGCGGGAACGACGTTCCAGACCGACGGCGACCCTCCCGGAGCGAGCTCCAGGACGGCCAATACCTCGGCGCTCCGGGCGAGTTCGTCCTCGCGGAGCGGCTCCAGGTGCAGTGCCCCGCCGTCGAACCAGACCGCCCGGGACAGACCGACGGCGCGGCTGTCGACCTCGTGGTCGAGGCCCGACCGACGGGACTGGGAATCGATGCGGACGGCGACCGTGGCGAGTACGACAAGACAGGCCGCGGTCGTCGCGGCGAACAGGAGCGTCATCGTCCGACGGGTGCGCCGCAGCCGGGCGACGGCCGGAGACACGGAGGGCACGGCTGCCGGGCGGCGCAGGCTGATCATGTCCGCGCCCCGGCGGCCGGGTTAGGGTCGGCGTCGCCCAGCCGGTAGCCGACGCCGCGCACCGTCCCGATCGGGTCGGGCGGCCCGAGCCGCCGGCGCAGCTGGCCGATCAGGACGTCCACGACGTTGGACATCGGCTCAGCCGCCTCGTCCCAGCAGCGCTCGATCAGCTCGGTGCGTGTCACCACCTCGCCGGCGCGCAGCATCAGTACCTCCAGCACCGAGAACTCCTTGGCCGACAGGCTGAGCAGTACTCCGGCCCTGGACACGCGGCGCCGCGGCAGGTCTACCTCCAGGTCACCCGCCCGCAGGACCGGCAGCCGCGCGGGCTGCTCCCTGCGGCACAACGCACGCACCCGTACGACCAGTTCGGCGAAGGCGAAGGGCTTGACCAGGTAGTCGTCCGCCCCGTGTTCGAAGCCGGCCACGCGGTCGCTCACCGTGTCCAGCGCCGTCAGCAGCAGAAAGGGCAGCGCCGATCCCGTGCGCCGGTGTTCGGCGAGGAGGGTGAGCGAGTCGCCGTCCGGCACCGAGCGGTCGGCCACGACACAGTCGTAGCGGTTCACCGAGAGCTTGAGATCCGCTTCGGCCAGCGTCCGCGCGAGGTCCACCGCGAACCCCTCGCCACGAAGCCGGGCTGCGACGACGGGCCCCAGATCGGGATCGTCCTCCAAGACCAGTACGCGCATGACCTGCAGCTTAGACGGTACGGAAACCGTGGCCCGCGGGCCCTCACCACGGTGCGGGGCGCCCCTTGAGCCGCTGCCAGTAGCGGCGGTGGGCGTGCCGGGCGCGGTCGTCCGTGATGAGGGCGGCCAGCTCGGTGTCGAGAGGGTCGGCGAGTTCGGCGATGTCGCGCAGGGTGGCGGCCTGGCAGGCCCGCTTGGTGAACGCGTACTGCTCGACACAGTCCTCGGGCGTCTCCTCGGCGACGGCGACGGCCCGGTCGAGCAACTCCTCGGCCGGCGCCAACTCGTGCAGCATGCCCAGCGCGTGCGCCTGGTCCGGGGTGAAGATCTCCCCGCGCAGGCAGGCGCGGGACGCGACGGGATCGCCCCAGGCGTGGGCGAGCATGCGGACGTACACCGCGGGCATGGGGATGCCGATCAGCACCTCGTTGAGCCCGAAGCGGGCCCCCTGGGCCACGGCCACCCGGTGGTCGCAGACGGCGGCGGTGATCAGTCCGCCGGCGAAGGCGTGGCCGTTGACCGCGGCGACCGTGGGGCGCGGGTAGGTGAACAGCCGCATGTTCGTGGCCCGGTACTCCTGGAACCAGGACGCGACGGCGTCCGGAGCGCCGGCGAAGAGCGGGAGGTGCTCGCCCAGATCGAGGCCGGCGGAGAAGCGGGCGCCGGTGCCGGTGAGTACGACGGGGGACTCCGCGTGGTCACGTTCGAGCCGGTCGAACGCGTCATGCAGGTCGGCGAAGAAGGCGCGGTTCTGCGCGTTGACCGGGTTGGTCGTCATCGTCACGACGGCGACACGGCCACGCCGCTCGATCGTCCAGCTCATGCTGACTCCCTTCGGGCCGGTGGGGTGGACGGCCTGGGCCCAGCCCCGATGGTGGGGGAAGGCCATGGCGCGGGTCGACCGGACCGAGGTGAGAAACCGAGGTGGGAAACGGAGAGGGAAGTCGGAAGCCGCACCGCGCACGTGGTGGAACGCGGCGTCCGGCAAGGGAGCCGGAGAGGTGCACCCGAGCGCAGGTGCGCAGGTCGGCGCCCAGTAAAGTGCGTTTCTGCTGCCCGTCCCGAAACCCCTCCCGCCCACTCGCGAGACTCCTGCGAGACCCGCTCCCGAATCCCGAGGTACCGAGCCGTGACCCCCGCCCGATCCGGACCGTCGCCCGCCGTCACCGTCGTCGGGATCGGGGCCGACGGCTGGGAAGGCCTGCCAGGAACCTCCCGCACGGCGCTTCGCGACGCCGAGGTCCTGATCGGGGGAGCACGCCAACTGGACCTGCTGCCGCCGGAGTGCGCCGGGGAACGGGTCACCTGGCCCTCACCCCTGCGCCCCGCCGTCCCCGGCCTCCTCACGGCGCACACCGGCCGCCGGATCGCCGTGCTGGCCAGCGGGGACCCGATGTTCTACGGCATCGGCCGCGCCCTCACCGAAGAACTCGGCGAGCTGCGCGTCCTGCCGCACCCCTCCTCCGTCTCCCACGCCGCCGCGCGCCTCGGCTGGCCCGTGGAGGACGTCGAGGTGGTCACCCTCGTCGGCCGGCCCACCGCCCGCCTCGCCGCCGCCCTGCACGACGGCCGACGCCTCCTCGTGCTCAGCGCGGACGCCACCACCCCCGCCGAGGTCGCCGCCCTGCTGCGCGACCGCGGCTTCGGCCCCAGCCGGCTGCGGGTGCTGGAACAACTCGGCGGCGCGAAGGAACGTACGACGGACGAGGTCACCGCCGACGACTGGGCGCACCCGTCCGGCGACCCCCTCAACATCGTCGCCGTCGAGTGCCGCCGCGCCCCGGACGCCCTGCGGCTCGGCGCCGTACCGGGGCTGCCGGACGACGCGTACGAGCACGACGGACAGCTCACCAAGCGGCACGTCCGCGCCGCCACCCTCGGCGCGCTCGCCCCCGCCCCCGGCGAACTGCTGTGGGACATCGGCGGCGGCTCGGGCTCGATCGCGATCGAGTGGATGCGTACGCACCCCTCGTGCCGGGCGGTCAGCGTCGAGCGCGACCCCGCGCGGGCCGAGCGCATCACCCGCAACGCCGACCGGCTCGGCGTGCCCGGACTGCGGGTCGTCACCGGAGCCGCGCCCGCCGTCCTGGCCGAACTCCCGCCCCCCGCCGCCGTGTTCATCGGCGGCGGACTCACCGCGCCCGGCCTGCTCGACGCGTGCTGGGACGCGCTGCCCGCGGGCGGACGGCTGGTCGCCAACACCGTGACCCTGGAGTCCGAGGCACTGCTCGCCGACGCCTACCGGCGCCGCGGCGGCGAGCTGGTGCGGCTCGCGGTGGCGCACGCCGTGCCGGTGGGCGGCTTCACCGGCTGGCGGCAGGCGATGCCGGTGACCCAGTGGGCCGTACAGAAGACCCCCGACCCCCGTGACCCCCGTCCAGGAGCAGACAGATGACCGTGTACTTCATCGGTGCCGGACCCGGCGCCGCCGACCTGATCACGGTACGCGGCGCCCGCACACTCGCCGCCTGCCACGTCTGCCTGTACGCGGGCAGCCTGGTCCCGCGTGAACTGCTGGCCGAATGCCCGCCGGACGCCCGCCTGATCGACACCGCGCAGCTCAATCTCGACGAGATCACCGCCGAGACGCTCCGCGCGCACGAAGAGGGACACGACGTGGCCCGGCTGCACTCCGGGGACCCGTCCGTGTTCAGCGCGATGGCCGAGCAGATGCGGCGGCTGGACGCGGCCGGGGTGCCGTACGAGGTCGTCCCCGGCGTTCCCGCCTTCGCCGCCGCGGCCGCCGCCCTGAAGCGGGAGCTGACCGTGCCGACCGTCGGCCAGACGGTCATCCTCACCCGTGTCGCCCACAGCGCCACCGCCATGCCGGAGGGGGAGGACCTGGCCACCCTCGGCCGCAGCGGCGCGCTCATCGTGCTGCACCTCGCCGTCAGGTACGTGGACCGCGTGGTCGAGGAGCTGCTTCCGCACTACGGCGCCGACTGCCCCGTCGCGGTCGTCGCCTACGCCTCCCGCCCCGACGAGCTGATCATCCGGGGCACGCTCGACGAGATCGCCGGGAAGGTGAAGGAGTCCGGCGTGCTGCGGACCGCCGTCATCATGGTCGGCCGGACCCTGGGCGCGGAACAGTTCCGCGACAGCCACCTCTACTCGACCGAGCGCGAACGCCATGTCTGCTGACGGTTGAGGCGCGCGCTCACCGCCGGGCACGGCGGGCACAAGGGGCACGCGCTGACCGCGGTGTACGCGGGTCAGGCCACCGTGCTGCGCCCCACCACCGTGCCCGCCCGGTCGACGCAGATCACGTCGACTGCGACCGGCGCCCCGCGCAGCACGGCCAGTGCCTCGTCGCGGGCGGTCGTCGCGACCAGCTCGCCCAGCGGCACCCCGGCCGCCATGCACAGCTGGAGCGCGGCCAGGCCGGTGTTGGCGTCGGCCACCTCGGCGGCCAGCGCCTCGCCCGCTCCGCCGCGCCGGGCGAGTTCGGCGAGGAACCCCTTGTCGACCTGGGAACGGCCGGAGTGCAGATCCAGATGCCCCGCGGCCAGCTTGGACAGCTTGGCGAAACCCCCGCAGATGGTCAGCCGGTCGACGGGGTGCCGGCGGATGTACTTGAGGACCGCGCCCGCGAAGTCACCCATGTCGAGCAACGCCTCCTCGGGGATGCCGTACTCGGCGACGACCGTCTTCTCCGACGTCGACCCGGTGCACCCGGCGACATGCGTATGCCCCGCCGCGCGGGCCACGTCCACACCCCGCCGGATCGAGTCGATCCACGCCGAGCACGAGTACGGGACCACGATGCCCGTCGTTCCGAGGATGGAGAGGCCGCCCAGGATGCCGAGCCGCGGGTTCCAGGTGGAGCGGGCGATCTCCTCGCCGTGGTCGACGGAGAGGGTGATCTCGACGTCGCCGGTGCCGCCGTGCCGTCCCGCGACCTCGGCGACGTGCTCGCTCATCATCCGGCGGGGGACCGGGTTGACGGCGGGCTCACCGACGGCGAGCGGCAGACCGGGCCGGGTGACCGTGCCCACGCCGGTACCGGCCAGGAAGACCACCCCGGCACCCATGGGCAGCCGCCGGACCGTGGCGCGTACCAGCGCGCCGTGCGTGACATCGGGATCGTCTCCCGCGTCCTTCACGATCCCGGCCATCGCATACGTGTCCGTCAGCTCCTCGGCCGCGAGCGCGAACGACGGCGTCTGCCCTCTGGGCAGCGTGATGGCCACCGGGTCGGGAAACTCCCCGGTCAGCAGCGCGGTGTACGCGGCCGTCGTGGCCGCGGTCGCACAGGCGCCGGTGGTCCAGCCGGGCCGCAGCCCGGTGTGCTTGAGTTGGGCGCCACGGCCGCCCTTCGCCTCGCCGGCACCGGCACCCTGCTCTTCGCTGTTCATGAACGGACCCGGATCTCCATGCACGTACTGATACTCGGCGGAACGACCGAAGCCCGACAGTTGGCCGGGCTACTGCACGGTACCCCCGGCCTGGACCTGACGAGTTCTCTGGCCGGGCGGGTCGCCAGCCCGCGGCTGCCCCCGGGGGAGGTCCGCGTCGGCGGCTTCGGCGGGGCCGAGGGGATGGCCGCGTGGCTGCGCGAGCACGCGGTGGACGTGCTCATCGACGCCACCCACCCTTTCGCCGGAACGATCAGCTTCAACGCGGCGGCGGCGGCCGCCACCGCCCATGTTCCCCTGCTCGCGCTGCGCCGCCCCGGCTGGGCCCCGGTCGAGGGCGACGACTGGCACGAGGCCGGTTCGCTGGCGGAGGCGGCGGAACTGCTGCCCGCTCTAGGGCAACGGGTGTTCCTCACCACCGGCCGCATGGGCCTGTCCGCGTTCGCGCACCTGGACGCGCTGTGGTTCCTCGTACGGTCCGTCGACGCACCCGTGGCGCCCTGTCCGGCCCGCATGGAGGTGCTGCTGGACCGGGGTCCCTTCACCCTCGACGGGGAGCGACAGCTCCTCCGCCACCACGGCATCGACGTCCTGGTGACCAAGGACAGCGGGGGAGCGGCCACGGCACCGAAACTGACGGCGGCCCGAGAGGCGGGCATCCCGGTGCTGGTGATCCGCAGACCGCCAACCCCGGAGGGCATCCCCGTGGCCACCGACCCGGAGTCGGCGGCCGACTGGGTCACGAAGAGGCGCGCCTCGTAAGGGGCGCGGGGAACTGCGTACCCAGCCACGACGCACCCGCAGCCCACACACCACACTCGGCCGGTGGCGCCACCGCACGGCTCACCCTTCCGGATACCGCCGAGGTGTCCAGACGACCTCCTCGCCGCCCTCACCCCCTCGCAGCACAGCCCGAGTCTGCGAAGACCCGACCAGCAGCACGGTACGCATGTCGACCTCCCCCGGATCGAGGTCGCCGAGCCGCACGACCCGTACGCGCTCACCCGCACCGCCCACGTCCCGGGCGACCACGACGGGCGTGTCCGGGGCGCGATGTTCGAGCAGCAGCTCGCGCGCCTTGCCCACCTGCCAGGTCCGGCTCCGCGAACCGGGGTTGTACAGGGCCAGCACCAGATCCGCCGAGGCCGCGGCGCGCAGCCGCTCGGCGATGACCTCCCACGGCTTGAGCCGGTCGGACAGGGAGATGGTGGCGTAGTCGTGGCCGAGCGGAGCGCCCACGCGGGCGGCGGCGGCGTTGGCCGCGGTCACCCCCGGCAGCACCCGCACGGGCACGTCCGCGTACTCCTTCTGCGAGGCGGCCTCCAGCACGGCGGTCGCCATCGCGAAGACACCCGGGTCACCGCCGGAGACGACGGCCACCCGCCGCCCCCGCTGGGCCAGTTGGAGCGCGAACTCGGCGCGTTCGGCCTCCACCCGGTTGTCCGAGCCGTGCCGGAGCTGCCCGGCCCGCTGCGGCACGCGGTCGAGGTACGTGGTGTAGCCGACCAGGTCGTCCGCGGCGGCGAGGGCGCCCCGCGTCTCGGGGGTCAGCCACAGCGGTCCTGCGGGCCCGGTGCCGACCACGACGACCTCGCCCCGCTCCCGCACCGGCCGCTCGGCGTCGACGCGGCTGGGCAGCACGGCCACCGAGAAGTACGGCACCGACTCGGGGTCCACGTCGGCCAGTTCGGCGACCCGCTCCCCGGCCATGGTGGCCCGCTCGACGTACCGGGCCTCGTCCAGCCGTCCCGAACTCTCCAGCGCGCGCCGCACCTTGGGGAACGTGCGGCCCAGCTTCATCACCACGGCCACGTCCGTCGCGGCGAGCCGCGCGGTCAGCTCCTCCTCGGGCAGGGTGCCGGGCAGGATCGTCAGCACCTCCTCGCCCTCGGCGAGCGGGGTACCGAGCCGGGCCGCGGCGGCGGACACGGACGTGACACCGGGAATGACCTCGGTGTCGTACCGGTCGACGAGCCGCTTGTGCATGTGCATGTACGAGCCGTAGAAGAGCGGGTCGCCCTCGGCGAGGACCGCGACCGTGCGCCCCGCGTCGAGATGCGCGGCGAGCCTCGCCGACGCCTCGGCGTAGAACTCGTCCATGGCGCCCTGGTAGCCGCCCGGATGGTCGGTGGTCTCCACCGTGAGCGGGTAGACCAGCCGTTCCTCCATGTGGTCGGCGCGTATGTGCTGCGCCGCGATCGAGCGGGCGATGGACCGCCCGTGCCGGGCACTGTGGTAGGCGATCACATCCGCCTCGGCGATGACCTGGACGGCCCGTACGGTCATCAGAGACGGGTCACCGGGGCCGAGCCCGACCCCGTACAGCTTGCCGTTCTTGCCGGTCTCCCCGGTGGTCGGGTGGTTCACTCTTCCTCGCTCGCGATCGCGTTGAGAGCGGAGGCGGCCAGGGCGCTGCCTCCGCGACGGCCGCGTACGACCAGGTGTTCCAGACCGGACGGGTGCGCGGCGAGTGCGTCCTTGGACTCGGCGGCGCCGATGAAGCCGACCGGGACGCCGATGACGGCGGCCGGACGGGGCGTGCCCTCCTCGATCATCTCCAGGAGGCGGAAGAGAGCGGTGGGGGCGTTGCCGACGGCGACCACGGAACCCTCAAGACGGTCGCGCCACAGTTCCAGCGCGGCGGCGCTGCGCGTGGTGCCCAGCTTGGCGGCCAGCTCCGGAACCGACGGGTCGGACAGCATGCAGAGCACGTCGTTGTCGGCGGGCAGCCGCTTGCGGGTCACACCGCTGGCCACCATCTGGACGTCGCACAGGATCGGCGCGCCGCCACGCAGGGCCTCGCGGGCCCTGGACACCACGTCCGGCGTGTAGGCCAGGTCGCGTACCAGGTCGACCATTCCGCAGGCGTGGATCATCCGTACGGCGACCTGGCTGACGTCGGGGGGCAGCGCCGCGAGGTCCGCCTCCGCGCGGATCGTGGCGAAGGACTGGCGGTAGATCGCCGCGCCGTCCTTCTCGTAGTCGTACGTGGTCACGGTGTTCTTCTCACTGCTCTCGGTCGTCATCGGGCGTCATGCGGCTCTGGTGCGGGCTCGGGTTCGGGTTCGGGCTCAGGTGATCTCCGACAGGGCGGCGGCGAGACGGGAAGGGTCGTCCAGGGGGACTGTGCGCGCCTCATCGTGTCCGGGTGCGACGACGGACAGCCGGTAACCCCCCTCCGGGGCGGCGACGACATCGATCCGCTCGCCCCGCGGGTGCCCGCAGCGGCGCTCGCACCCGGACCAGTACAGGGGAAGGCTCTGGCGGCGGCCCGCGCCGACCGCGTCCAGCGCGCCGCCCGCGTCCAGTGCGGCGGTCGCCTCCAGCGCGGCGGTCGCGTCCGCCCGTACGTCGGCCCGTGACTTGGCGCACCCCGGCCGCCCGATACACGCGCCGACGCGCAGCCAGGGCGAGCCGGGACCGGTGACGAGGCCGACGGCGTCGAGGCGGGCCAGCGCCTCGGTCCGCCGCGCGGCGGTCGTCCCCGAAGTGGGAAGAACCACACCGCGCCACGGGGTCAGCCGCAGCTCGCCGATGGCGACCCGCGTCAACTCCCGCCACTGCGGAGCCGAGAGGCGGCCCAGCGGAACGTGCACGGACAAGGCGTCCCCGATCGCTCCCGGCGACGGGCCGTCCGAGCGGCCGGTCTCCCGGACCTGCCGCTCGTGGCCGATGCCCTCCGCCGTCAGACGGTGTCCGACCGACTCGGTCAACTCGTCGGCGCCGAGCGCCAGCTCGGCCACCCGCCAGGCGCGTGTCCCGCCGGCCCGCTCGGCCTCCAGGAACGCTTCCGCCGCCACCAGCGCGGCCCGTGGCGCATCCCGCGCCGACACGTGGAGCGCGTGGTCGGCCGATCCGAGAGCGAGTTGCGCACCGCCGTCCGCCGTCGCCCGTACCGTCACATCGGCTTCGAGACCGGCCAGATCCCCGCGCCCGTCGTCGAGCGCGAACAGGAACCGCCCCGACAGGGCCTGTGCCGCCTCGCTCGCACACAGCGCGGTGTCGAGCGCCGTCAGCCAGGGCCGTACGTCCCGCAGGCCCTGCCCGGCCACACCCTGTCCGGCCACTCCCTGCCCGGCCAGGCCTTGTCCGTCCAGGCCCTGTCCGCCGTGACCTCGTCCGTCCGGAGCATGTCCGTCGAGGCCGGACAGTGGGGAGGCGACGATGTTGCGCACCCGCTCGTGCCCGCGGGAGGGCAGCAGTCCGGCGGCGGTCAGCAGCTCGGCCAGTTCGGCTCCGCACTCCTGCGCCAGCCCGCGCAGCTGTACGTTGCCGCGCGAGGTGAGATGCACGTCACCGTCGCCCAGCCGCAGTGCCGCGTCGGCGAGCACCTCGGCCTGGCGGACGGTCAGCACACCGCCCGGGATCCTGACCCGGGCCAGCGCCCCGTCGTCCGCCACATGTAGTCGCAGGGTCCCCGGGCAGGCGTCACCGCGGTCCCGCGAGACCGCTGTGGCCTGGGACGATGGACGGAGGGCAGCCGAGGACATGGCGGCGAGCATACCTACGTTCCCGCAGGCTGTATGCCCCGCCCTTTTCCCCCGGCCCTTACTATCTCTATCGGTGGATCATCCGATCCGCCACCGCCACGACGGCGGCAGGGGAGGAAGCCGGTGTGAAGCCGGCGCGGTCCCGCCACTGTGAGCCCGGCCAGAGAATCCGGGCGAGCCAGGAACTCCCTTTCCCCAGCTCACGAGTTCGCGCGTGAGCACGGGGAGACCCACTCCACCACCGCCCGGGGCGCGGACCCCGAGGAAGGCCCGACGCCACATGATCCTTCTGCTGTCGACGTCCGACACCGACCTGCTCAGCGCTCGCGCGGCCGGCGGACCGGTGCCCTACCGCTTCGCCAACCCGTCCCGCCTCGACATCGACGGCCTCCCCGCCCTCCTGGACGGCGTCGACCTGGTCGTCGTACGCCTCCTCGGCGGTCTGCGCGCCTGGGAGGACGGCCTCGACCTGCTGCTCGCCGACGGCCGCCCGGTCGTCGTCCTCACCGGCGAACAGGCCCCCGACGCCCAGCTGATGGCCGCCTCCACCGTGCCCATCGGTATCGCCGCCGAGGCGCACGCCTACCTCGCCCACGGCGGCCCGGGCAACCTCGACCAGCTCGCCCGCTTCCTCTCCGACACGGTCCTGCTGACCGGCCACGGCTTCGACCCGCCCGCCCCGGCCCCGACCTGGGGTCCGCTGGAGCGCACGCCCCGCGAGGGCGTCGAGGGTCCGACCGTCGCCGTGCTCTACTACCGGGCCCACCACATGAGCGGCAACACGGCGTTCATCGGCGCCCTGTGCGACGCCGTCGAGGACGCGGGCGGCCGTCCGCTTCCCCTGTACGTCGCCTCGCTGCGCGCCCCCGAGCCGGAGCTGATCGAGGAGCTGCGGGCGGCCGACGCGATCGTCACCACCGTCCTCGCGGCCGGCGGCACCAAGCCCGCCGAGGCCTCCGCGGGCGGCGACGACGAGTCCTGGGACGCGGGCGCCCTCACCGGCTTGGACATCCCGATCCTCCAGGCCCTGTGCCTGACCGGCTCGCGGACCGCCTGGGAGGAGAGCGACGAGGGTGTCTCCCCGCTGGACGCGGCGAGCCAGATCGCGGTCCCGGAGTTCGACGGCCGTCTGATCACCGTGCCGTTCTCCTTCAAGGAGATCGACGAGGACGGCCTGCCGGCGTACGTCGCCGACCCCGAGCGGGCCGCCCGGGTGGCTGGCATCGCCGTGCGCCACGCCCGCCTGAGGCACATCCCGGCCGCCGAGAAGCGCCTTGCCCTGGTCCTGTCCGCGTACCCGACCAAGCACTCCCGGATCGGGAACGCCGTCGGCCTCGACACCCCCGCCAGTGCCGTCGCGATCCTGCGCCGACTCCTCGACGAGGGCTACGACTTCGGGCCGAAGCAGGACATCCCCGGTCTGGTCTCCGGGGACGGCGACGAACTGATCCGCGCGCTCATCGAGGCGGGCGGCCACGACCAGGACTGGCTCACCGAGGAGCAGCTGGCCCGCAACCCGGTCCGTATCCCGGCGGCCGACTACAAGCGCTGGTACGCGACCCTGCCGGAGTCCCTGCGCACCGCCGTCGAGCAGCACTGGGGCCCGGCGCCCGGCGAGATGTTCGTCGACCGCAGCGGCAACCCGGAGGGCGACATCGTGCTCGCGGCCCTGCGCCGCGGGAACCTGCTGATCCTCATCCAGCCGCCGCGCGGCTTCGGCGAGAACCCGATCGCGATCTACCACGACCCCGATCTGCCGCCCTCGCACCACTACCTCGCCGCCTACCGCTGGATCGCCGCCGCGCACGCGGACGGTGGTTTCGGCGCCGACGCGATGATCCACCTGGGCAAGCACGGCAACCTGGAGTGGCTGCCGGGCAAGAACGCCGGTCTGTCCGCCGCGTGCGGTCCGGACGCCGCGCTCGGCGATCTCCCGCTCGTGTACCCGTTCCTCGTGAACGACCCGGGCGAGGGCACCCAGGCCAAGCGCCGCGTGCACGCCACGCTCGTCGACCACCTGGTGCCGCCGATGGCCCGCGCCGAGTCCTACGGCGACATCGCGCGCCTGGAGCAACTGCTCGACGAGCACGCCCAGATCGCCGCGATGGACCCGGCGAAGCTGCCCGCGATCCGCGCCCAGATCTGGACGCTCATCCAGGCCGCGAAGCTCGACCACGACCTCGGGCTTGAGGACCGCCCCGAGGACGACGGCTTCGACGACTTCCTCCTCCACGTCGACGGCTGGCTGTGCGAGATCAAGGACGCCCAGATCCGCGACGGTCTGCACGTCCTCGGCAACCCGCCGAAGGGCGCCGACCGCGTCAACCTCGTCCTCGCCATCCTCCGCGCCCGCCAGATCTGGGGCGGCTCCTCCGCCCTGCCCGGCCTGCGTGAGGCCCTCGGCCTGGACGAGTCGGCCGCGACCCGCACCACCGCCGACGAGGCGGAGGCGAAGGCCCGCGCGCTGGTCCAGGCGATGGACGACGCCGACTGGGACCCGGCCGCCGTCCCCGCCGACCAGGGCGAACAGGTCGCCGCCATCCTGGAGTTCGCCGCCCGCGAGGTCGTCCCGCGCCTCGCCGGGACCACCGCCGAACTCGACCACACCGTGCATGCCCTGAACGGCGGCTTCGTCCCGGCAGGACCCTCCGGATCGCCGCTGCGCGGCCTGGTCAACGTCCTGCCGACCGGCCGGAACTTCTACTCGGTCGACCCCAAGGCCGTCCCGTCCCGGCTCGCCTGGGAGACCGGCCAGGCCCTCGCCGACTCCCTCCTGGAGCGCTACCGCACCGACAACGGCGACTGGCCCACCTCCGTCGGCCTCTCCCTCTGGGGCACGAGCGCGATGCGCACGGCGGGCGACGACGTGGCCGAGGCCCTGGCGCTGCTCGGCGTCCGCCCCGTCTGGGACGACGCCTCACGCCGGGTCACGGGCCTGGAGCCCATCCCGTACGAGGAGTTGGGCCGCCCCCGCATCGACGTGACGCTGCGCATCTCGGGCTTCTTCCGGGACGCCTTCCCGCACACGATCGGCCTCCTCGACGACGCCGTACGCCTGGCCGCCTCCCTCGACGAACCGGCCGAGGCCAACTTCGTACGCGCCCACACCCAGGCCGACCTGGCCGAACACGGCGACGAACGGCGCGCCACCACCCGTATCTTCGGCTCGCGCCCGGGGACGTACGGGGCCGGGATCCTCCAGCTCATCGACTCCCGCGACTGGCGCACCGACGCCGACCTCGCCGAGGTGTACACGGTGTGGGGCGGCTACGCCTACGGCCGTGAACTCGACGGCCGTCCGGCCCGGGACGAGATGGAGACCGCGTACAAGCGCATCGCGGTCGCCGCCAAGAACACGGACACCCGTGAGCACGACATCGCGGACTCGGACGACTACTTCCAGTACCACGGCGGCATGGTCGCCACCGTCCGCGCCCTGCGCGGCACCGCCCCCGAGGCGTACATCGGCGACTCGACCCGCCCGGAGACGGTCCGCACCCGCACGCTCGTCGAGGAGACCTCCCGGGTCTTCCGTGCCCGGGTCGTGAACCCGAAGTGGATCGAGGCGATGCGCCGCCACGGTTACAAGGGCGCCTTCGAACTCGCGGCCACCGTCGACTACCTCTTCGGTTACGACGCCACCACGGGCGTGATCGCCGACTGGATGTACGACAAGCTCACCGAGACGTACGTCCTGGACCCGGCCAACCGCGAGTTCCTCCAGGAGGCCAACCCCTGGGCGCTGCACGGCATCGCCGAGCGGCTGCTCGAAGCGGAGTCCCGCGGGATGTGGGAGAAGCCGGACCCGGCGGTGCTGGAGGCGCTGCGCCAGGTGTACCTGGAGACGGAAGGGGACCTGGAGGGCGAGGACTGACGCCCGGGTACCGACAACACAGCGAGGGCCGGAAGGGGAAACCCTTCCGGCCCTCGCTGTGTTGATCGGCGACGCTCTCCACCTTCCCACCCTTCTGCTGCTAGCGTGCAACTGCACATTGATTGCAATAACACGGCCGAAGGATGTTGGACATGGCGGTTTACACGCTCCCGGAGCTTCCGTACGACTACGCGGCGCTCGAACCGGTCATCAACCCGCAGATCGTCGAGCTGCATCACGACAAGCACCACGCGGCCTATGTGAAGGGCGCGAACGACACCCTTGAGCAGCTGGCGGAGGCCCGCGACAAGGAGTCGTGGGGCTCGATCAACGGCCTGGAGAAGAACCTCGCCTTCCACCTCTCCGGCCACATCCTGCACTCCATCTACTGGCACAACATGACCGGCGACGGGGGCGGCGAGCCCCTCGCCGTGGACGGTGTGGGTGAGCTGGCGGACGCGATCGCGGAGTCGTTCGGCTCCTTCGCCGCGTTCAAGGCGCAGCTCACCAAGGCGTCCGCGACCACGCAGGGTTCCGGCTGGGGTGTCCTCGCCTACGAGCCGCTGAGCGGACGCCTGATCGTCGAGCAGGTCTACGACCACCAGGGCAACGTCGGCCAGGGGTCGACGCCGATCCTGGTCTTCGACGCCTGGGAGCACGCCTTCTACCTCCAGTACAAGAACCAGAAGGTCGACTTCATCGACGCCATGTGGGCGGTCGTCAACTGGCAGGACGTGGCCCGGCGTTACGCCGCCGCCAAGGAGCGCGGCGACAGCCTGCTGCTCGCGCCCTGACGCCGTAGGCCCTGTCGGTCAGTCCATGAGGCCGGCGGCGAGGGAGGCGCCCAGTTCCCGGCACGCCTCGACGTCGGCCTTGTCCGGCTCGCCCGTCACGGTCACGGCCTCGGCGGAGCGCCGCCAGCCGAGGCCCTTGGCGATCGACTCGATGCCCCGGACCGCTCCGGTGACGTCGTTGCCCCCGTGCACGTAGTAACCGAAGGGCCTGCCCTGCGTCGTGTCCAGGCAGGGGTAGTAGATCTGGTCGAAGAAATGCTTCAGGGCGCCGGACATGTAGCCCAGGTTCGCCGGTGTGCCGAGCAGATATCCGTCGGCGGCCAGCGCGTCGGCAGCCGTGGCGGCCAGCGCCGCCCGCCGGACGACGCGTACGCCCTCGATCTCCGGGGCGTTCGCACCGGAGACGACGGCTTCGAACATCGCCTGGCAGTGGGGCGAGGGCGTGTGGTGCACGATCAGCAAGGTAGCCACCCCCGAACCCTGCCGTGCGAACCCGCGGGGCCGCAAACGGAACGCGGGTCGCGAACGGGGCGCGGGTGGTGGACGGCGCGCGCGTCGCGTACGTCGCAGGTCGCGAACGGGGCGATCGGGCCGCCGCCGTCGCCGACCGCGGCGGCGGCCGCGCGGTCAGCCTGCCAGCACGGTGCGGACTTCGTCCCGCCACCGAGGCCGGGCATTTCGTGGCAGTTCACGGGCCGGGAGGACGGCACCGGATCAGCCCATGGCCACCAGCGTCAGCGCGGCCAGTACGGTGATCGCGGCCACCGGGAGCATCACCGTGCGCGTCCGCTCCAGCCACGCGCGCACGCGCCCGGTGCGGTGTCCGGGGCGCCGCCGCACGGGCTCACGTGCCGTCCGGGCGGGACCCGTGGCGAAGCCGGGGCCCAGAAGGATGCTGCACCAGCGGCAGTCGCTCTCGTCGTCGGGCCAGGACGCACCCGGCACGCGCGCGAAGAACACCGAAGGCCCGTCCCCGTCCCATGTCGTCATGGCACGTTCAACGAGAGGCCACACGACCGGCTACGCCCGTGCGGCCCATCGTGATGCGGTCGTCACCGGGCGCCGGGAGGGACCGCCCGCCGGTGTGCGGTCCTCCGTGCACGGCCGCCACGGCGACCGCGTACCGTGGTGACATCACGACCGGAGGTCACACACATGTCCGCGCTACCGCACGAGCCGAGCTCAGAGGCATCCTCGGACCCGTACGAGTTCGAGTTCGCCGAGGGACCGCAGACGCTCGCCGAGCTGCGCATCGCGCTCGCGGCGATCAGCCCCGAGCTGCTGACCGCTTTCAACGCCCGGCTGGACGCCGCGACCTTCGGCTGGGACCACGACGAGGTCATCGCCAAGGCCCGCAGGACCGTGGCGTTCAAGAAGCGGGCCGCGGAGGCGGCTGCCGAGGCCGCCGCCCAGGAGGAAGCGGCCGGGGCCCAGCAGGTCGACGACCCGTGGGCCCACCTCGACGTACGGGACAGCACGCCGTGACCCGCTGACCGTCAGCCCTCGCCCGCCCCCGCGTCGTTGAACGTGCGCAGGATCCGCTCGGCGGCGAGCGTGGCCGTCAGCTCGCCGTTGCGCACCTGCTCCTCCAGTCCGGGCGCTAGGGCACGTACGGCCGGATCGGCGTGCAGACGGCCCAGCAGCTCGTCGCGGACCATGGTCCAGGTCCAGTCGACCTGCTGGTCCCGGCGCTTGGCGGCGAGCCGGCCGCTGGAGCCGAGGAGTGTGCGGTGCTGCTCCAGCCGCTCCCACACGGTGTCCAGGCCGGCCGACTCGCGGGCACTGCAGCTCAGTACGGGCGGGGTCCAGGCCGCGTCCTTGCCGTGCATCAGCCGCAGGGCGCCGGCCAGTTCCCGGGCGGCGGCCTTGGCGTCGCGTTCGTGCGGGCCGTCCGCCTTGTTGACGGCGATCACGTCGGCCAGTTCCAGGACGCCCTTCTTGATGCCCTGGAGCTGGTCGCCGGTGCGGGCCAGCGTCAGCAGCAGGAAGGAGTCGACCATGTTCGCGACCGCGGTCTCCGACTGGCCGACGCCGACCGTCTCCACCAGCACCACGTCGTAACCCGCCGCCTCCATGACGACGATCGACTCGCGGGTCGCCTTGGCGACCCCGCCGAGCGTGCCCGCGGTGGGGGAGGGGCGGATGAACGCCGCCGGGTCCACGGCCAGGCGCTCCATCCGGGTCTTGTCGCCGAGGATCGAGCCGCCCGTACGGCTGGACGACGGGTCCACCGCCAGGACCGCCACCCGGTGCCCGAGGCCGGTCAGCATCGTGCCGAACGCGTCGATGAACGTCGACTTGCCGACACCCGGGACACCGCTGACGCCGATCCGCCGGGCCCGCCCGCTGTACGGAAGCAGCTCGGTGAGCAACTCCTGCGCCAGCGAACGGTGCTGGGGCCGGGTGGACTCGACGAGCGTGATGGCGCGCGCGATCAGCGCCCGCTTCCCGTCGAGCACCCCCTTCACATAGGTGTCGAGTTCGATCACAGGTCGTGCCCGAGACCGGTCGCGAGCCGCTGGACGAGGTCGTACGCAGCGTCCGGGATCACCGTCCCGGGGGGGAACACGGCCGCCGCGCCCATCTCCAGCAGCGTCGGCACGTCCTGCGGCGGGATCACCCCGCCGACGACGACCATGATGTCCTCGCGGCCCTCCGCCGCCAGCTCCTCCCGCAGCGCCGGTACGAGCGTGAGGTGCCCGGCGGCGAGCGACGAGACGCCCACGATGTGCACGTCCGCCTCCACCGCCTGACGGGCCACCTCACCCGGCGTCTGGAACAGCGGGCCGACATCGACGTCGAAGCCGAGGTCGGCGAAGGCCGTGGCGATCACCTTCTGGCCGCGGTCGTGGCCGTCCTGGCCCATCTTGGCGACCAGGATGCGCGGGCGGCGGCCCTCGGCCTCCTCGAAGGAGTCCACGAGCGTACGGGTGCGGTCCACGGCCGGGGACTCCCCTGCTTCGTTGCGGTACACACCGGCGATCGTACGGATCTGGCCCGCGTGCCGCCCGTACACCTTCTCCAGCGCGTCCGAGATCTCCCCGACGGTCGCCTTGGCGCGGGCCGCGTCCACCGCCAGCTCCAGGAGGTTGCCCTCGCCGCCGGCCGCCCGGGTCAGGGCGTCGAGCGCGTCCTGGCACGCCCCCGCGTCGCGCTCGGCCCGCAGCCGCCGCAGCTTCTCGATCTGCTGGGCGCGCACGGAGGAGTTGTCGACCGTGAGCACGTCGATCTGCTCGTCGGTTGCGACGCGGTACTTGTTGACACCGATCACCGGCTGCCGGCCGGAGTCGATCCGGGCCTGCGTACGGGCCGCGGCCTCCTCGATGCGCAGCTTGGGGATGCCCGCGTCGATGGCCTTGGCCATACCGCCCGCCGCCTCGACCTCCTCGATGTGCTGCCAGGCCCGCCGCGCGAGGTCGTACGTCAGCTTCTCGACGTACGCGCTGCCGCCCCACGGGTCGATGACCCGGGTCGTGCCCGACTCCTGCTGGATCAGCAGCTGCGTGTTGCGGGCGATGCGCGCCGAGAAGTCGGTGGGCAGCGCGAGCGCCTCGTCCAGGGCGTTGGTGTGCAGCGACTGGGTGTGGCCCTGCGTCGCCGCCATCGCCTCCACACACGTACGCGTCACGTTGTTGAACACGTCCTGCGCGGTCAGCGACCAGCCGGAGGTCTGCGAATGGGTGCGCAGGGAGAGCGACTTGGCGTTCTTCGGGTCGAACTGCCGTACCAGCTTGGCCCACAGCAGGCGCGCCGCCCGCAACTTGGCGACCTCCATGAAGAAGTTCATGCCGATCGCCCAGAAGAAGGAGAGCCGTGGCGCGAACGCGTCCACGTCCAGGCCCACTTCACGGCCCGCCCGGATGTACTCGACACCGTCCGCGAGGGTGTACGCCAGCTCCAGGTCGGCCGTCGCCCCGGCTTCCTGGATGTGGTAGCCGGAGATGGAGATGGAGTTGTAGCGGGGCATCCGCTGCGAGGTGTACGCGAAGATGTCGGAGATGATCCGCATCGACGGCTTCGGCGGATAGATGTAGGTGTTGCGGACCATGAACTCCTTGAGGATGTCGTTCTGGATGGTCCCGGCCAGCTTCTCCGGCGGTACGCCCTGCTCCTCCGCCGCCACGATGTACAGCGCGAGGACCGGCAGCACCGCGCCGTTCATCGTCATCGACACGGACATCTTGTCGAGCGGGATCCCGTCGAACAGCTGACGCATGTCGAGGATGGAGTCGATGGCCACGCCCGCCATGCCGACGTCACCCGTCACCCGCGGGTGGTCGCTGTCGTAGCCGCGGTGGGTCGGCAGGTCGAAGGCGACCGAGAGACCCTTCTGCCCGGCGGCGAGGTTGCGGCGGTAGAAGGCGTTGGACTCCTCGGCCGTCGAGAACCCCGCGTACTGGCGGATCGTCCAGGGCTGGTTGACGTACATCGTGGGGTACGGGCCACGCAGGTACGGCGCGACGCCCGGGTAGGTCTCCAGGAAGTCGAGGCCCTCCAGGTCATGGCCGGTGTACAGCGGCTTGACCGCGATGCCCTCCGGGGTCTCCCAGAAGACCTCGTCGTCGCCGGTGGCGTGCTTGACGGCCGTGCGCCAGTCGTCGGGGCCGCCCGCGGCGGCCGGGGTCCCCAGCTGGATCCCGGAGAAGTCGGGGATTCCCATCAGGACACTCCCATGCGGTCGAGGGTGGCGGAGAGCACGGCGACGGCGTCGCAGCCCGCGAAGACGTACGCGTCGACATCCGGGTACTTCCCGGGACGGCCGGCGAGGAACACCTGCCGGGCACCCGCGGCCCGCAGCGCCCGGGCCGTGCTGGCGGCCTGCTCCTCGTACAGAGCGTCGCTGGAGCACAGACACACCTCGGTGGCTCCGCTGTCCTCGAAGGAGCCCTCCGTGACGGGCTCGATGCCGCCGGCCCGGAAGAGGTTCGAGACGAAGGAGGTCCGTGCGGTGTGCGCGGCGGCCGGGCCGATGGAGGCCAGGTAGACGCGCGGCCGGGTGCCGGTGGCGGCGAGATGCGCGTCGGACCGGGCCCGCAGCACCTCGAACGCCTCGTCGCGGCGCACCCTCGGGAGTCCGCCGGACGGCGGCTCGGCCACGGGCGCGCGCTCCGGGACGCGCTCGGTGAGGTTCGGGAACTCGCTGACGCCGGTGATGGGCTCGCGGCGCGTGGCGAGCTTCGCGCTGCGCGCCTCCCAGGTCCTGGCCAGGTCCTCGCCGAGACGGCCCGAGCGCAGGGCGGCCGCCTGACCGCCGAGCCCTTCGATCCGCTGGAAGAACTCCCAGCCCGCGTGGGCGAGTTCGTCGGTCAGTCGCTCCACGTACCAGGAGCCGCCCGCCGGGTCGATCACCCGGGCCAGATGTGACTCCTCGACCAGGATCGTCGAGGTGTTGCGGGCGATCCGGCGGGCGAACGCGTCCGGCAGCCCGAGGGCATGGTCGAAGGGGAGCACGGTCACGGCGTCGGCGCCGCCGACCCCGGCGGCCAGCGTGGCGATGGTCGTGCGCAGCATGTTCACCCACGGATCGCGGCGCGACATCATCACCGGCGAGGTCACGGCGTGCTGCACCTGCGCACCCGCCCGCGGCGCCCCGCACACCTCGGCGACCCGCGCCCACAGCCGGCGCGCGGCGCGCAGCTTGGCGATGGTGAGGAACTGGTCGGCGGTGGCCGCGTACCGGAACTCCAGCTGTCCGCAGGCCTGTTCGGCGGTGAGTCCCGCCTCGGTCAGCTCCCGCAGGTAGGCGACGCCGGTCGCCAGGGAAGCTCCCAGTTCCTGCGCGGCCGAGCCGCCCGCCTCGTGGTACGGCAGCGCGTCCACGGTCAGGGCGCGCAGCCCCGGGTACTCCTCGGCGCACCGCCGCGCGAGAGCTGCGACCGGGGCGAAGTCCAACGCCTCGCCACTGCGCGCCTCGTGGCCCAGCGGGTCCGCGCCCAGGCTGCCGCGTACCGCGTCCTCGGCGACGCCCCGCTCCTCGTACAGCCGCAGCAGCTCGCGCGCGGCCGGCTCGGTGTCACGTCCGGCGTCGAGGACGACGGGCGCCAGGTCGAGGAGGACGCCTTCGAGTGCCTGGGCGAGCGACGACACGGGGAAACCGCCCTCGCCGACGACCAACCAGAGCGAGCTGACGCCGTTCTCCAGGTCCGCGAGGACCGCGGCACCGTCGGCCGTCGTGTGCCGCTGGCGTACACCCCAGCCGCCGACGGTGTTCCCGTCGGGCCTGCCCCCTCGTACGAAGGGCGCGAAGCCGGGGAAACCGGGATCAGGGGCCTCGTCGTGCGCCGTGTACAGAGGCCGGGTGGCGAGCCCGTCCTCCAGCGCGGTGGACAGGGCTGCCTCCGCCGTCTCGTCCGAGACCTCCTTGCCCGACTTGTTCAGTACGCCCGCCACGAGGCGTCGCCACTGTTCATGTGTCGCGGAAGGAAACTCGGCGGCCAGCGAGAGCCCGTCGTTGGGCAGGACCGTCATGCTCGGATGCTAGGGCAGATTCCTCGAGTCGCAGCAGAGGCGAGAGCTGTGACCTTGCCCTCGCGGCCTCGGTGACCTCCGCCTCACCGGTCACGCGCACCTCCGGGAGGCACACCCGAACAGCCGCCACTCGTGTGACGCGGGCCACAGACGTGCCGAGGAACCCCGCTCGTGGCCGGCCCGACTACTGAGGCGGTTCGGCGCGAGCCCGGCGACGCCGTACGACGTGACCTGGAGACGCGGTTGATGGACGAGCCCCGGCAATCCCCCGTGAGCGGTGCGGCCGAGCGTCCGAGGAGGGCGGCACCCCCGCCCGCCCTCTGTGGCTTCCTCCTGCTGCTGGCACTTCTCTTCACGGCCTCCTACGTCGCTGGAGTCTCCGCCGGACCGGTCGCACCCGGAATGCACGGGCCGGCCGGTACGAGCGGCACCGGCACCGGCACCGGAGGGGCTGACGACACGGGAGACGGCGGGGACAGCGGAGACATGGGTGGCATGGGCGGCACGCATGAGGGAGGCCGCTGATGGGCGCGGAACCAGTGACCACCCTGGTCACCACCGATCTGACCGTCGGCGGAATGACCTGTGCGGCCTGTGTGAACCGGGTGGAGAAGAAGCTGCGCAGGCTGGAGGGGGTCACGGCGACCGTCAATCTGGCCACCGGCACGGCCCGCGTGACCCATCCGGCGGGCATCGGCCCCGGCGAACTCATCGCGACCGTGGAGAAGGCCGGATACACCGCCGCCATACCCGAACCACCCAGGAGCGAGAAGCGGAGGCCCCCGGCCGACGGAGAGTCCGCATCCGCATCCAGGTCCGAGTCCGAGTCCGAGTCCGAGTCCGAGGCTGCCAGGTCCGCACGGGACCGGCTGATCGTCACGGCCCTGCTCGCACTGCCCGTACTCGTCCTGTCGATGGTGCCCGCGCTCCAGTTCCGTGACTGGCAGTGGCTGTGCTTCGCCCTCACCGCGCCCGTCGCCGTGTGGGGCTCCTGGCCCTTCCACACCCGCGCGGTACGAGGTCTGCGGCACTCCGCGGCGACGATGGACACCCTCGTGTCGCTGGGCGTACTGGCCTCCTTCTCCTGGTCGGCGTACGCGCTCTTCCTCGGCGGCGCCGGTGACCCCGGGATGCGGATGCCGTTCACGCTCGTGCCCTCCGTCTCGGACGGTGTCGCGCACATCTACCTCGAAGCTGCGGTAGGCGTACCGCTGTTCGTACTGGCGGGCCGCTTCCTGGAGGCCAGGGCCCGGCGCGGGACCGGGGCGGCGCTGAGATCGCTGGCCGGACTCGCCGCCAAGGAGGTGGCGGTCCGCGTGGACGGCACCGAACGGCTCGTCCCCATCGAGGAGTTGCGGGCCGGTCAGGTCTTCGTGGTGCGGCCGGGGGAGCGGGTCGCCACCGACGGGGAGGTGACGGCGGGCAGTTCCGCGGTGGATCTGTCCCTGGTCACCGGTGAGACCGAGCCGATCGAGGTCGGGCCGGGCTCGGCCGTGGTCGGCGGGGCCGTCAACTCCGGCGGGCTCCTCCTCGTACGGGCCACGGCGGTCGGCGCGGACACGCAGCTCGCCCGTATCACCCGCCTGGTCGTCGAGGCGCAGACCGGCAAGGCGCGCGCCCAGCGGCTCGCGGACACGGTGGCCGGTGTGTTCGTGCCTGTCGTCCTGGCGTTGGCCGTGACCACCCTGGGGTTCTGGCTGGGCGCCGGTGCCGACGCGCAGGCGGCCGTCACCGCGTGCGTGGCCGTCCTGGTCGTGGCCTGCCCCTGCGCGCTGGGCCTCGCGACCCCGACCGCGGTGATGGCCGCGACCGGGCGGGGCGCCCAGCTCGGCGTCCTGGTCACCGGCCCGCAGGCCTTGGAAGGGCTGCGGCACGTCGACGCCGTCGTCCTGGACAAGACCGGCACGCTCACCTCCGGCCACATGAGCGTCACCGCGGTCACCGCAGTGCCGGACGGGCTCGGCAGGGACGCGGTGCTGCGGCTGGCGGGGGCCGTGGAGCAGGGCTCGGAACATCCGCTCGGCCGCGCTGTCACCGCGTACGCGCGGCGGGAGCCGGCCGCGGGCCGACAACTGCCGGGAGCTCCGGAAGAGGCGGCTGCGGTGCCTGGGACCCCTGCGATGTCTGCGGTGTCCGGGGTGCCTCGGCTGCCTGGGGTGAGTGAGTTCCGTGCTCTGCCGGGGCGGGGAGTGCGCGGCCGGGTCGAGGGGCGGCTCGTGGAAGTACTCGCCCCGGACGACGAGACGCGGATGCCCGACGCGCTCGCGGACGCCCTGTCGGCGGCCGAGGCCGCCGCCCACACGCCCGTCGTGGTCCGGGTCGACGGCACGGTCGAAGCCCTGATCGCGATCGGGGACGTCGTACGGCCCGGGAGCTATCGGGCCGTCGAGCGGCTGCGCCACCTCGGAGCGCGCCCCGTGCTCGCGACCGGCGACCGGGAGGCGCCCGCCAGGGCCGTCGCGTCCGCCCTGCGGATCGACGAGGTGCACGCCCGCCGCAGACCCGAGGACAAGGCCGACCTCGTACGGGACCTTCAGGAGAAGGGGTACCGGGTCGCGGTCGTCGGCGACGGGGTCAACGACGCCGCCGCGCTGGCCGCTGCCGACCTGGGCATCGCCATGGGCGGCGGCACCGACGTGGCCATCGGGGCCGCCGACGTCACCTTGGTGCGCGGTGACATCGAAGCCCTCGCGGACGCGATCCTGCTCGCCCGGCGCACGCTGGGCACGATCCGCGCCAACCTCGTGTGGGCCTTCGGCTACAACGGCGTCACCGTGCCGCTCGCCATGGTCGGCCTGCTCAACCCGATGCTCGCCGCGGCGGCCATGTCGGCCAGTTCGGTGCTGGTCGTCGCCAACAGCCTGCGCCTGCGCGCCTGGCAGCCCTCACCCGCGGCCCGGAGGCGTACGCGATGACCGACCAGTCCTCCCTCTGGCGGCCGACGCGCCGCCGGCTCACCGACACCCTGCTCGCCGCGCTCGCGCCCGTCGCCGTGTCCGTCCTCGCTCTCGGTGGTCTGAGCATGTGGACCGTCCTCGGCAACGCGGGCAGCCCGGCCCGGATCGCGGTCACCGGCGGACGCCTGTTCCTGCCCACCGGTGACACCCCGGACACGGCGGCCTTCTTCCGGATCACCAACACCGGAGGCTCCGCGGACCGGCTGCTCAAGGTGACGTCCACCGAGGCCGACGGGGCCACCAGCCTCAGCCGCCATCGCATGACCGGCGCCCGCTCGGCCTCCGCGCGGACGGTGACCTCGGTTCCGATACCGGCGGGCGGCAGCATCGACATGTCCCCGAACGGCCTCGACGTGATCGTGCCGGCGAACGCGGACTGGCAGGTCGGCGACCTCGTGACGTTCACCCTGCACTTCGAGCGCAGCGGGGCGGTGCGGAGCGACGCGGTCGTGGACCGGCCGGGCGCGGGAGGGACGTGACCGCCGGATGAGGCCGTCATGACGGCCGGGTGGGGTGCCCGCACGGTCCGGGCCGCGGTGTTCGCGGCCGTCTGCGTGCTGCTCGCCGCGCTCGGGCATGTGCTGATGTCCGGTTCCGCCGTGCCCTGGTGGACGATGGCCGCCGGGTTCGCCGGCACCTGCGGCCTCGGCTGGTCCCTGGCAGGCCGCGAACGCGGGCTCCTCCTGGTGGTGTCCGCGACCGTCCTCGCCCAGGGCGCTCTCCACTCGGTCTTCTCGTGGGCCCAGTCGGGGCCCCGGTCGGGGTCCCGGTCGATGTCTGGGGGTTCCGGCACGGGTGGTTTGGTGGGTCATCTCGACATGGCGCACTCGGCGCATATGACCCATTCAGCGCACATGGCCGACTCCGCGTACACGGGGCATGCGGCGCACATGGGGCACGCGGCGCACCTCGGCCAGCAGGCCGTGGCGCACGACATGGGCGGCATCTCGTCGTTCGGCATGCTCGCCGCTCACGTGACGGCGGCCCTGCTGAGCGGCCTGTGGCTGGCTCACGGCGAGCGGGCCGCGTTCCGTCTGCTGCGGACCGTCGCGGGTTGGCTGGCCGCCCCACTGCGACTGCCGACCGTGGTCGCGCCCGTTCCGGCGTACCAGCCGGTTCGCACGCCGGTACGCGAGCGGGCGGAACGGGTGCCGGGGGCACCCCTCGCCGACCCGGTCCTCTCCCGGGGGCCACCGGCCGGAACCGCCGTCGGCTGAGACAGCCGGCTGCCCCGAGCCACCTCACCCACCCCCGCACCCCTTTCACCCGTCCCGGGACGCCACCGCACGGGTGCACCAACGTGCCCGGTACGGCGCCCGGTATGGCGCCCGGCACGTCGCTCGGTACGGCGCCCGTCGCGTCGCCCGGCAGGTCAGGGACGCGTCACGCCGCATGTCGGCGTGTCGCTGTGCGGGACCCCGGACAACCCGAGAAGGACCTCAAGGTGACCACTCCAGTTCAACCCGCTCCGCCTTCGAAGCACGCCGCTTCGGAGCATCAAGTGGCTGCAGAGAAAGGGGTGTTGACGGACCCCAGCACCTCGGACGCGCGCGACGAGTCGGCGACCGCCTGGGCGCTGGCCGCGAGAGGCGGCGACCCTTATGCGGTCGACCGGTTCGTACGCGCCCTGCGTCCCGACGTCGTCCGCTACATCACCCACGTCGGCGCCGACCACCAGGTCGCCGACGATCTGGCCCAGGACACGTTCCTGCGGGCGCTGGGCAGCCTGCACCGGTTCGAGGGGCGCTCGTCGGCGCGTACCTGGCTGCTGTCCATCGCCCGGCGCACGGTCGTCGACAGCTTCCGGTACGCAGCCGCACGGCCGCGGCTGGCCGACACGGACGACTGGACGATATGCGCCGACCGGGCACGGCCGAGCGGGCTGCCCGGCTTCGAGGAAGGCGTGGCGCTGCTCGACCTGCTGGACGCGCTGGCGCCCGAGCGCCGCCAGGCGTTCGTCCTCACCCAACTGGCCGGGCTGGCCTACGAGGAGGCCGCCGAATTCAGCGGCTGCGCCGTCGGGACGATCCGTTCACGGGTGGCAAGGGCCCGCGCGACCCTCGTCGAACTTCTCGCCCAGGCCGAGGAATCCCGTCTCCCGGCCACCGTGACCGGATGAGAACTCCCGCTTATTCGCGGGAACTCTCGCGCATCGGTGGCCGACTACTGAGGTGAAAGCGCAGACCCGGAACGCCGGCCACCGTACGAGGTCGTCGGCGGGACGGGACGCGGGACATGGAGAACCGTGTGACACCGGAAACAGAGAGCGCCTTCGCCGCGATCAGAGCCGAGTTCGGAAAGGGTTCGATCGACCGGGTCGAGCGGATGCTGGAGTCGGGCGGAAAGGAAAGGCATCCACTGCAGAAGGCGGCCAAGTGGATCCTGCCGGGAATCTCTCCCACCCCCTGGCACGATCCCTATGCGTACGCGGAACTGGCTCCCCTGGTCCGTGCATTGGAGGCCGATCATCGGGCGGTCAAGAAGGAGTTCGGTTCCGCGTGGGCCGACCGGCGTGCGGTGTTCTCGGACTACGAGCACTATCTGACACGCCAGCAGGACTGGCAGGCGCTCTACCTTTTCCGCGGAGGCGGCCCGGTCGAGGAGTCGGCCGCTGTCGTCCCCACCGCTCATCGGGTGCTGAAGGAATTCGCCGTCGATACGGGCATCCTGTGCCCCCTCCTGGAATGCCATTTCTCCACACTGTTGCCCGGCGCCGTCATCGAACCCCATTGCGATCTGTGGAACTTCAGCATCAATCTGCATCTCGCGGTGGACATCCCCGACGGGTGCAGCGTCACGGTCGCGGGAGAGACGCGTTCGTGGGAGGAGGGAAAGTGCCTGCTCTTCGACTACTCCTTCGAGCACGAGGCACGCAACGAAGGCTCCGCACCGCGGACCTGTCTGCTCGTCGACCTCTGGCATCCAGAAACCACCGTTCCGGAACGCCGGGCGCTGGAGACCGTCGTGCACGAGGTCCGTCGGCTCATGCGGGCCGAGTGATGCGCCATCCGCTCGGGCTTCCGCTGGCGGTGCTGGCGCTGGGGCAGATCGTCATCTCGCTCGACTACAACATCGTGTACGTGGCCCTGCCCGACATCGGCGCCGGGCTGGGGTTCTCCGACCACGACCTGCAGTGGGTGGTGAGCGCCTACGTCGTGGCCACGGGAGGTTGCCTGCTGCTGGGCGGCCGGGCCGCCGACCTGCTCGGCAGGCGCCGGATGTTCGTCGTCGCGGCGCTGCTCTACGCGGGCTCGTCCCTGGTGGGCGGCCTGGCGCAGTCACCCGGCGTACTGGTCGCCGTCCGGGCGGTCCAGGGCATCGGGGGATCCCTGCTGTTCCCGGCGACGCTGTCCCTGATCGGCACCCTGTACGAGGAGGGGCGCGACCGGAACCGTGCCCTGGCGGTCTGGGGCGCCGCGGGAGCGGGCGGGCTGTGCTTCGGATCCCTGCTGGGCGGGGTGCTGGTGGAGGCGTTCGGCTGGCCGTCGGTGTTCTTCGTCAACGTGCCGGTGGCGGGAGCGCTCGCGGTGGCCGGACGGCTGCTCTTCCCGGCCGACGGACCGCGGGACCGCTCGCGGAGCTTCGACGCGGCGGGTGCGCTGACCGCGACGGGCGGTGTCACCCTCCTGGTGTTCGTGCTGGTGCGGGCACCCGCCGAGGGCTGGGCGACTCCCACGGTCCTCGTGAGTGCCGTGCTCTCCCTCGGACTGCTGGCGCTCTTCGGCGTGGTGGAGCGCCGGTCCCGTGACCCGCTCCTGCCGGCGAGGCTGCTCGGCCACCGAGGTCTGCTCACCGCCCTGGGGACCGCCGCCCTGTTCGGTGCCACCTTCAGTTCGGTCCCGTACTTCCTGACCCTGTACTTCCGGACGGTCCAGGGATACGGCGCGGCCGCGACCGGGCTCGCGTTCCTGGTGCCCGCCCTCGTGGTCGCCGTCGGCACCCAGGCCGGCGAGCGGGCCGTGTCCGTCCTCGGCGTCCGCCGGATGCTGGTCGGCGGGATGGTACTGGGCGCCACCGGAGCCGCGGCACTGGCTCTGGCGCTGACCTCGGACGGCTCGTATCCCGAGCTGCTGCCGGGGATCGTCCTGCTGGGCCTCGGCCAGGGAGCCGCCTGGACGGGGATGTGGATCGCCGCGTCCGCCGGGGTCGCCCCCGGTGACCAGGGCGTCGCCTCCGGGATGGCGTCGACCGCCTTGCAGGTCGGTGGTGCCGTGGGCCTCGCCGTACTGGTCGCGGTGGCCGGCGGCGTCGGGCAGAACGCCTCAGGCCCCGCCCTCGTCGACGGCATCCGTACCGCCGTCCTCGCCACGGCGGGAGGCATCGGCTGCGGCGCGCTCGCACTGTTCGCCCGCCACCGGTCGACGGGACGCACCACGCCCTGAGCAGTGCCCATCAGTAACCGGCCGGGACAACGAGCTACTGCCAACCGGTCGTCCCCACACAGGAAAGGCAGCACCCCATGCAGATCGAAGACCAGCCCGGTGACGCGATCGGCGTGAGCGTCGGGGGATTCGACCACCTCGACGCCTCCGACGCCGACATCGACGCCCTCAAGAACACCGTCTACACGAAGAAGATCGCAGTCCTGAAGGGACAGCACCTGTCTCCACAGGAGTTCCTCGCGCTCGGCAGGCGACTGGGCCGTCCCGAGACCTACTACGAGCCCATGTACCACCACCCGGAGGTCACGGAGATATTCGTCTCCTCCAATGTCCCGGAGAACGGACAGCAGATCGGCGTACCGAGGACCGGCAAGTTCTGGCACGCCGACTACCAGTTCATGCCGGACCCCTTCGGTCTCACCCTGATATACCCCCGGGTGATTCCGGCGCGGAACCGGGGCACGTACTTCATCGACATGGGCCGGGCGTACGAAGGACTGCCCGAGGCGCTCAAGAAGGAGATCGACGGAACGTACTGCCGGCACTCCGTGCGCAAGTACTTCAAAATCCGTCCCCATGACGTCTACCGGCCGCTCTCCGAGATCATCGAGGAGGTCGAGCGGAAGACCCCGGCCGTCACACAGCCGACCACGTTCACCCACCCCATGACCGGCGAGACCGTTCTCTATCTCAGTGAGGGATTCACCGTCGGTATCGAGGACCGGACCGGGGAGCCGCTCGGCGAGGAATTGCTCACGCGCCTTTTCGAAGCCACCGGCCAGCTCGACGAGACCTTCGAGCACGACAACATCCATCTGCAGGGTTTCGAGCAGGGCGACTTGCTGGTCTGGGACAACCGCAGCCTCATCCACCGCGCCCGGCACACGGCCACTCCCGAGCCGACCGTCTCCTTCCGCGTCACCGTGCACGACGAACGCAGGCTCCACGACGGAATCGAGGCGGCATGACCACCCTCGTCGCGACCGAGTACCCCACGGACGAGCACCTGTTGGCGCGGGTGCTGACGCCCTACAAGGACCACTGCAAATACCTTCGTTCGGCCGTCGTCGTGTCCGAGGGCGCCGGACAGGCGTCCGCCCGCTGCGAGTTCGCCATCCCCGAGTCGTGCTACATCGACGACACCGGGCACCTGAATTCGGTCGAGGTGAACATCTGCTACAACCAGATGATGTATTACCTCGTCGCCAAGTCCGTAGAAGAGAGGCTGTTGACGGGGTTCGAGTCCTGGACGCTGGACGATTTCTGGAAGCACCAGCTCCCCGACATTCTCATCGCCCGGTTCGCCGCGAATTTCCGGCGGCCCGTCGATCCCCGTTCCTTCTCCGGGGAGATGGAATTCCGGTCCGTCACCCGCCGCGCCCAGGCCGACGGCTCCCCGTTCCTGCACGCGGAGACCGTCTACCGCTACCGGGACGCCGCGGCGGGCCGGTGCGACGGCAAGGCGGTCCTGGCGTTCGTCAACGTCCCCTGACGCGGGACGCGGATGTCCCCTGACCGAGTGACACGAGACGAGAGCGCCATGACGGTGACGACCACGGACAGACTCCACCACCCACAGCTCCGGACGCTCGTCCGGACGACGAGCTTCCACGCCGAGCACCGGCCCACCACCCCAGCCGTGCTCTGCGAGGGCCGCACACTGACGTACGGGCAGCTGCACGGCGAGAGCAATCGTGTGGCCCACGCCCTCCGGGCCGCCGGACTCGGACCGGGCGACCGGGTCGCCTACCTCGGCAAGGAGTCGGAGCACTACTACGAGGTCCTGTTCGGGTGCGCCAAGAGCGGGACGGTCCTCGTGCCCGTCAACTGGCGGCTCGCCCCGCCCGAGGTCGGCCACATCCTGCACGACTCGGGCGCCCGACTGCTGTTCCTGGAGGCCGAGTTCGGGCCGACCGTCGAGCGGATGCCAGGCTCACCCCCCGAGACGATCATCGCGTTGGACGACGGCTTCACCCCATGGAAGGCGTCCCACCCGGACACGGATCTGACCGCGGCGCCGCACGTCACCCCCGACATGCCGGTCGCCCAGCTCTACACCAGCGGCACCACCGGACTGCCCAAGGGTGTCGTCCTCGCCCACCGCAGCTTCTTCGCGATCAGGGACGCCCTGGCGAGCGAAGGGCTGGACTGGATCGACTGGCGTACCGGCGACATCGCCCTGATCGGCATCCCGGGATTCCACGTCGGCGGCCTGTGGTGGGCCACCCAGAACTTCAACGCGGGTACGACCGTGGTCGCGATGCGCGCCTTCGCCGCCCGCGAGGCCGTCGACCTCATCAGGGAACTCCGCATCACCACCGCCTGCGTCGTGCCCGCCATGCTCCGCATGATGCTCGGCGAACCCGGCGTCGGCGAACGGGACTTCACCACCCTGCGCAAGGTCGTCTACGGCGGCTCCCCGATCTCCGAGGCACTCCTGGAGGAGAGCCTCACCGTCATGGACTGCGAGTTCGCCCAGATCTACGGCCTCACCGAGACCGGCAACACCGCGGTGTGCCTGCCACCGGCCGCCCATGTCCCCGGCAGTCCCCTCATGCAGGCGGCGGGACGGCCCTATCCGGGCGTGCGCGGCAAAGTGATCGACGACGAGGGGCGCGAACTGCCGCCGGGCGCGGTCGGAGAGGTCTGCCTGGCCACGCCCGCGCACATGGTCGAGTACTGGGGCCTGCCCGAGAAGACCGCCGAGGTCCTGGTCGACGGCTGGATCCACACCGGGGACGCCGGATACATCGACGAGGACGGCTACGTCGTCATCCGGGACCGCATCAAGGACGCCATCCTCGTCGCCGGCGAGAACGTCTACCCCGCCGAGATCGAGAACGTCCTGGAAGGGCACCCCGGCGTCGCCGAGGCCGTCGTCGTCGGCGCCCCGGACGAACGCTGGGGCGAGTACGTACACGCCTTCGTCGTCCCCGCGCCCGAGCACCGGCCCACACCCCGGGACCTGCACACCTTCCTCGTCCCGCGGCTGGCGGGCTTCAAGCTGCCCGCCCGCTACGAACTCATCGACAGCGTCCCGCGCAACCCCAGCGGCAAGATCCTGCGCCGGGAACTGCGCGACCGCTTCTGGAGCGCCTCCTCCCGCAAGGTCAACTGACCGCGGCCCAGCCCGACGCACCCACGCACCCACGCACCCACGAGAGAGACCGCATGCCCGCTCTGCCTGCCCCCCTCACCCTGGACGGATTCCGCGCGGACCTGGCGGAGTTCCTGTACCAGCGGCCCGACGAGGTCGACCTCGAAGAGAGCCCCCTCCTCGCGGGGCTGGACTCCCTGCGCATCGTCACCCTCATCGAACGCTGGCGCGAGACCGGCGTGGACGTGACCTTCGTCGAACTCGCCGAGTGCACCTCGTTCGCCCAGTGGTGGCACCTGCTCTCCGCACGGCGGGAGGGAGCGGACCGTGCCGGCGCATGACGACGGCACGGCGGACCGCTCCGCGCTGCTCGCCGCACAGGAAGGCATCTGGACCGGCCAGCAACTGGACGTGGACAGCCCCGCGTACAACACGGCCGAGTACGTGCACATCACCGGACCGGTGGACCCGGCGCTCTTCGACTCCGCTCTGCACCAGGTCGTCGAGGAGACCCCCGCGCTGAACGTCACCTTCGTGGCCAACGCGGACGGCCGGCCCCGGCAGAGGGAGACACCGGCCGGGGACTGGCGGCTGCGCTCCGCCGACCTCACCGCCCGTCCCGACCCGTACGGGTCCGCCCTGGCGTGGATCGCCACGGACATGGCCCACTCCGTCGACCTCGTACACGGCCCGCTCTTCGGCCACGCCCTGCTGCGTGTCGCACCGGAGGAATACCTCTGGTACCACCGGGTGCACCACATCGCCCTCGACGGCTTCGGCCTGTCGCTGGTCGCCCGCCGCGTCGCCCACGTCTACACCGCCCTGACGAACGGCGAGCCCACGGGGGACAGCGGCTTCGGCACCCTGGCCTCCGTACGGGACGAGGAACGCGCCTACCGGGGATCGCCCCGCCTCGCCGAGGACCGCGCCTACTGGACGGACCGGTTCGCGGACCGTCCGCCGGTGGCCACCCCGGCCGGCCGTACGGCCCTGCCCGCACGCACCTTCCACCGCCGGGCGGCCGACCTCGGCGCGGCCCGCACGAAGGCCCTGCGTACGGTCGCCCGCGACCTGAAGGTCACCTGGTCGGAGATCCTGCTGGCCGTGACGGCGGCACAACTGCACCGCGCGACCGGCGCACCGGAGATCGTCCTCAGCCTGCCCACGATGGGCCGGCTCGGCTCGGTCGCCCTGCGCGTGCCCTGCATGGTCCGCAACATCCTGCCCCTGCGCGTCGCCGTCTCCGCGTCGGACAGCGTGCGCGACCTGGCCCTGCGGATCTCCGCCGAACTGCGCGCGGGCCTGCCGCACCAGCGCTACCGCTACGAGCGACTGCGGCGCGACCTCGGACTCGTCGGCGGACAGCGCCGACTGTCCGGGCCGGGCGTCAACATCATGCCTTTCGCGTACGACCTGCGTTTCGCCGGACACCCCAGCACCGTCCACAACGTCTCCGCGGGGCCCGTCGACGATCTCTCCGTCAACGTGTACGACCGCGCCGAGGGCGGGGGACCGCGCATCGCGGTGGACACCAACCCCGGCCTCTACGACGAGGCGGCGACCGCCACGTTCCACGAGGAACTGCTCCTCCTGCTCGACCGGGCGCTCGCCGCTCCCTACAAGGCGCTCGCCACTCCCTACCGTGCGCTCGGTGGCACACGGGCCCCCGCGGAACCCCAGGTCCTGGACGGCGGGCCGCTGCCCGGCCCCGCCCGTCCGGTCCTCGACCTGATCGCCGAACACGCCACCCTGCGCGGCGGATCCGTCGCCGTCGAGCACGCCGGGCGAGCCGTCACCTATGGCCAACTGCTCGACTCCGCACGGGAGACGGCCCGCCGCCTGACCGTCCGGGGGATCGGCCGCGGCGATGTCGTGGCCGTCGTCCTGCCGCGCGGCATCGAGGCCGTCACCACCGTCCTCGGTGTCCTGCTGGCGGGAGCCGCCTACTGCCCGCTCGACCCGGCCGCGACCTCGGCACGCAGAGCGGCGCTGCTGGCCGACGTCCGCCCCGCACTCGTCCTGACCACCGGACCGGTACGGGAGGAGTCGCACCACGAGCCCGACGCACGGCGGTCTCCGGCACCCGCGCCGGACGACCTCGCCTACGTCCTCCACACCTCGGGCTCCACCGGGCGTCCCAAGGGCGTGGAGATCGGCCACCGTGCCCTCGCGCACTTCGTCGCCGGCGCCACCCACCGCTACGGCCTCCACCGCACGGACCGCGTCCTGCAGTTCGCCCCCCTGCACTTCGACACGAGCGTCGAGGAGGTCTTCCTCACCCTGTGCCGCGGCGCCACGCTCGTCGTCCGCGACGACGACATGACCGACTCGGTCCCCGGCTTCCTGGCCGCCTGCGCACGGCTGCGGATCAGCTTCCTCGATCTCCCCACCGCCTACTGGCACGAACTGGCCCACGCGCTCTCGGCGGACTCCGCCGACGCCCCGGCCCTGCCCGCCGGGATACGTACCGTCGTGATCGGCGGGGAGGCCGCCCTCCCCGAACGGGTCGACCGCTGGCGCGGGGCGGTCGGCACCTCGGTGCGGCTGCTGAACACCTACGGTCCGACCGAGGCGACCGTCGTCGCCACCGTCGCCGATCTGCACGACACCTCCCGCGCCGAAGGAGACGTCCCCATCGGACTGCCGCTCCCCGGCACCCGTGCCGCCGTCGTCGACGGTGAACTCCACCTCCTGGGCGACAACCTCGCTCGCGGCTACCGGGGAGCCCGGCCGCCGGACGCGTCCCGCTTCGCCCCGCTCGACCGGCTCCCCGGAGCGCCCCGTGCCTACCGCACCGGTGACCTGGTGCGTGTCGGCGACGACGGTCAACTGCGGTATCTGGGCCGGTCGGACGCGGAGTTCAAGATCAGCGGTCACCGGGTGCACCCCGCCGAGGTGGAGAACGCGCTCCTCACCCACCCGGGGGTCCGCGACACCGCCGTGGTCGGACACGTACGGGAGGACGGGACACGGCGCCTGATCGCGTTCGTCGTCCCGGACGGCCCGCCACCGGCGGCGACCCGGATCAGGGACCACCTCCGGGCGACACTCCCCGCCGCGATGATCCCCTCGGCTGTCGAGTTCCTGGACCACCTGCCTCGTACCGGCTCGGGAAAGACCGACAGGGACGCGCTGGTGCGGCAGGCGTCCCGCCCCGGCGCGCTGAAGGGCACGTCCGACGGCCCGCCGGTCGCGTACGAGGCCGAGTCCGCCGACCCGTTGGAGCGGACCGTCGCCACCGTCTGGCAGCGGGCGCTCGGCATCACCGCCCTCTCCGGGCGGGACGACGTCTTCGACCTGGGCGCCCAGTCCCTCCAGGCCATCCAGGTCGCCAACCGCCTCGGCAGCGAACTCCACCGGGAGGTGAAGGTCGCCTGGCTCTTCCAGCACCCGACCCCCGCCGGGCTGGCGGAATTCCTGGCACGGCAGGCCCGGGCGCCGCGGCCGTCCGTCGCCGCCGGGCTGCCGGCCACCCTGCTCGCGGACAGCGTCCTCGACCCGGACATCCGGCCCCAGCCCCAATCCCGGTCCCGACTCCGGCCCGGCGACGGGTCCCGGGCGGGACGCACCCCCGACCGGATCCTCCTCACCGGTGCCACGGGCTTCGTCGGCGTCCACCTGCTGGCCGAACTCCTGACGAGCACGAGCACGAGCACGGGCACGGGCACGAGCACGAGCACGAGCACGAGTACCGGTACAAGTACGGGCACGAGCACGGGCGTGCGTACGGATGAGGGCCCCGAGGTCGTCTGTACCGTCCGGGCCCGGAGCGCCGCCGAGGCCGCCGCCCGTATCCGGGAGGCCCTGAGGACCCACCGGATCCACCTTCCCGGCCCGGCGCTGCGGCGCGTCACCGCGATCCCCGCGGATCTCTCCCGCCCCCGACTGGGCCTCGAAGAAAGGGACTTGGCGGAACTGGGCCGTACCTGCCGAGCGATCTTCCACAACGCGGCGACCGTCAGCATCCTGCGCGAGTACGCCACGCTCCGCGCCGCCAACACCGAGTCGACCAGGGACCTCCTGCGCCTGGCGGCGGCACACTCGATCCCCCTGCACCATGTGTCGACCCTCTCGGTCGCCCCGCCACTCGCCCTCAGCCGTGAGGTACCCGAAACCTTCATCCCGCCCCACTGCGGACTCCGCTCCGGCTACCAGCAGTCGAAATGGGCGGCCGAGCGCCTGCTGGAACAGGCCGCCGAGAGAGGTCTGCCCGTCACCGTGCACCGGCTCGGCCGGGTCGTCGGCCCGTCCACCACCGGTTACGTGAACGAGCGGGACTTCCTGTGGAGCGTGCTGCGCGCCGGAGTGCCCGCCGGCATCGTCCCCGACCTGTTCGAGGAGGAGACCTGGACACCGGTCGACCAGGTGGCCAAGGCGCTCGTCCACCTCTGCCTCGTACAACCGCCCCCGGACGTCACCGTCTTCCAGCACGCGGCCACCGCGCCGGTGCGCCTGAACGACCTCTACACATGGCTGGGGGAGTACGGCTACCCGCTGCGCCGTATGACGACGGATCGATGGCGGACCGAACTGGCGCGCTCCTCGGACGCCTCCAAAGCCTCCAACTCCTCCAATGCCTCGCACGCCTCGGCCGCCTCGGACGCTTCGGATGCCTTGGGCGTCTCGGGCGTCTCTGCTTCTGCGGTGGCGACCACGCTCGCCTTCTTCGACTCCCAGGACGCGGAGTCGGCCGGACCGGACCTCCGGCTGGGCCGCGTGCGCTCCGACAACGTCAGGACGGGGCTGCGCGGCAGTGGCATCGCCTACCCGCCCATCGACCGGGACCTCGTCTTCCGCTACCTCGACCACTGCGTCACCAGCGGAAAGCTGCCCCCGCCCGCGAAGTAGTCACCGGCCGCCGGGAACTCGGCAGTTGACTCTCCCGACTACTGCAACAGAGCCGTTCGCCGGCGGACCACCCACGTACCAAGGAGCCCCGCATGTCGAAGAAACGGCCGGTCGCCGTCGCCCTGGCCGGCGCCCTCTGTCTGGTCACGACGGCCTGTGCCGACGCGACCGGCACGACAGGCGCCGCGGCCGAGGCATCAGCCACCGCGGCGAGGCCGGGCTATCCGGTGACCCTCGAAAACTGCGGGGTGACCCAGAAGTTCACCGAGGCACCCAGCAGGGTGGTCGTCATGAACGGCGCCTCGGTGGCGGAGGTCTCCACCCTGCTCGCCCTCGGCCTCGGCGACAGCGTCGTCGCCAACCAGCAGAGCTACGGGATGTCCGAGGTCGAGGGCCGGGCCGAGGCCATCAAGGCCCTCCCCGACGGGGGCGTCGAGCTCAACGAGGCCTATGACGTCCCGCGCGAGGCGATGATCGGCCTGCGTCCCGATCTGGTGCTGTCCACGACCTCCTACGGCTTCGACGAGAAGAACGGCTTCGCCACCCGCGAGCAGCTCAAGGACGTGGGGGCCCGCACCTACGTCTCCCCGCAGGGCTGCGACCAGGACACCTCGAAGATGACGATCGCCGACAGTTACGCGCTCCTGCGGGACATGGGCAGGGTCTTCGACCGGAGCGACCGGGCCGAGCGACTGATCGCCGCGTCCGAGAAGAACATCGCGGGCGTCTCCGCCAAGGTGAAGGGCGAGAAGCGGCCCAAGGTCATGGTCCTCTTCTCCAACATGGCCATGGGCGGCAACGACTTCAGCTCGGTCGTCGCCAAGGGCATCTACAACGACATCCTCGCCGAGGCGGGCGGCACCAACGCCTTCGCGTCGGCGTCCAAGACCTCCTTCGCCGACCTGAGCAAGGAGAAGGTGGCCGCCACCGATGTCGACGCGCTCGTCGTCATCGGCTACAACGACCCGAACCCGGCGGCCTACGCCAGGAAACTGCTGAAGGAGTTCCCCCAGTGGCCGGCCGCGAAGAACAACACGTACGTGGCCCTGTCGGACTCGATGTACCTCGGCCCGAGCAACGACCTGGCCGTCGCGAAGATCGCCGAGATGCTGCACCCCGACACGTTCTGAAGCCCCTCCCGGGCCGTCTGCGGTTGTCGCTCGCGGCCCTCGCGCTGCTGGTCCTCCTCGTCGCCGTCATGGTGGTGGCGGTGAGCATCGGCGCGGTGAACATCCCCCTGACCGACGTGTGGTCGGTCCTCCTGCACCACGTCACCGGCCGCGGAGCCACCGGCGACCCGGCGCTGGACCAGATCGTGTGGACGTTCAGAGCACCCCGCGTCGCACTGGCGGCCCTGGTCGGCGCGGGCCTCGCCGTCGCCGGCGCGGTCCTGCAGACCCTGGTCTCCAACCCGCTCGCCGACCCCGTCGTCCTCGGCTTCTCGTACGGGGCCTCCCTGGGCGCCGTGCTGGTCATCACCCTCGGCGGCGCCGCCCTCGGCGGACTGGGCGGACTGGGCGTGTCCGGCGCGGCGTTCGTCGGCGCCCTGGCGGCCGGGGCCCTGGTCTTCGCCCTCGGACGGAGACAGGGCCGGCTGGCCCCCACCCGGCTCGTTTTGGCCGGGGTCGCCGTCGGCTACGTCCTCCTGTCGATGACCAGTTTCGTCCAGCTGATGGCGACCCCCACCGAACTGCGTACCGTGATGTTCTGGATGCTCGGCAGCGTCGCGGGCGCCCAGTGGGGCCAACTGCCCACCGTCACGGTGGTGGTCCTGGGGAGCACCGTCCTGCTCACCCTGTACGGGCGGCGGCTCAACGCCCTGCTGGCCGGTGACGAGTCCGCCACCGCTCTCGGCGTGGACGTCAACCGGCTGCGGGCCGTCCTGCTGGTGATCAGCGCGCTGCTCACGGGCACCGTCATCGCGGTCGCGGGCGGCGTCGGCTTCGTCGGCCTGATGATCCCGCATCTGGTGCGGCTCACGACGGGGGCCGACCACCGCAGACTGCTGCCCCTGACCGCACTCCTCGGTGCCGTCTACCTCGTGGCCGTCGACCTGCTCTCCCGCACCCTCACCCGCCCCAACGAACTCCCGCTCGGCATCCTCACCGCCCTCCTGGGCGCCCCCTTCTTCCTGTGGCTGCTGCGCCGCAGCAAGGGTCTGGACAGCGCATGAAACTGACCGTGGACCACCTCCGCATCACCCTGGACCGCACGCCCGTCCTCCGTGAGGTGAGTCTGGAGGCCGCCCCGGGTGACGTCGTCGGCCTCGTGGGCCCCAACGGCAGTGGGAAGTCCACCCTGTTGCGGGCGGTCTACCGCTCACTCCGGCCGGCCGGGGGAGTGGTCCGGGTGGGCGGGGACGACGTATGGGCACTGTCGTCCCGTACGGCAGCCCTGCGAACGGCGGCCGTCCTTCAGGACGCCGCCACGACGACCGGCCTGAACGTGACGGAGATCGTCGCCCTGGGCCGGACGCCCCATCACGGGCTGATGGACAGGGACGGCGCCGAGGACCGTCGGGCGGTCGCCGAAGCGGTCGGCCGCTGCGGGGTCGGGCCCTTCGCGGACCGGGACTGGGCCACCCTGTCCGGCGGCGAACGCCAGCGTGTCCTGCTGGCCCGCGCACTCGCTCAGCAGCCGCGCCTGCTGGTCCTGGACGAACTCACCAACCACCTGGACATCCGCGCCCGGTTCGAACTCCTGGAGCTCATCCGCAGCACCGGGATCACCACCCTGGCGGTCCTGCACGACCTCGACCTGGCCGCGCGGCTCTGCGACCGTCTCGTCGTGCTCCACGAGGGCGCGGTGGTGGCGGCGGGCCCGGTCCTGGAGGTCCTGACACCCGAGCTGCTGCGCGAGGTCTTCGGCGTACAGGGGGACACGGCGAGGCACGCGGACGGCGTCGTGCGCATCACGTACGCGGCCAGGCCACTCGCCCCGCGGCCGATGGGAGTGGGGGGTCCGCGGGGCGAGGGTTCCTGAACGTGCCGGTCAGCAGCTGTAGTTGACCAGCCTGAACGAGGCGTAGTGATCGGCCGTGTAGTAGTCCTCCCGGACTTCCTCACCGGTCACGATGCGACGGGCACCGCGCGTGGAGGAGCCGGGCGTGATCACCGTGTACTCGTGGTAGTAGCCGGTCGACCGGCTGGGCAGGATGCCTTCCCGGTTCTGGAAGACGCTGCCGTCCTGCGAGTAGGGGTAGGGGCCGCCCTGCTCGATCAGGTCCAGCGTGTCGTGCGCCTGGGACGGCAGACTGCCGTAGCAGATGCTGCCGACCGCCGAGGCGGACGTGCCCGCGGCCTCGGCGGTCGCTGTGCCGCCGACGAGGAGAGCGGACAGAACGGCGGCTGCGGCGCCGATGCGAGTGATTCGTGGGGGGAATCTCATGCCCCCATGATGACGCGCGTAGACGCTGACATGTCAATGACAACCACGAAGATTTTCACCGTCTCGTCCGATGAGTTCTCGGGAAGTTAACCTCCCGCCGCGCGGCGATTCCATGTGGCGCCGAGGAAGGCGTACTTGGCAGGATGAGCGAGATGTCCACCGATCTGCCCATCCACGATCCTTCCGCCGACGATTCCTTCACATCAGCCGACTTCTCCGGCCTCTCCGACTCCTTCGATCACCGCTCCGCGGCCCGCGACGCGCTGCGTGGCCTGGCGGTCGGTGACGCCTTCGGAGCCCAGTTCTTCGTACCGGAGAACCTTCCCGGCCTGCGGGAACGCCGGCTCCCCACCGCCGAGTGGCCCTGGACGGACGACACGGAAATGGCCTGCTCGGTCTTCGAGGTGCTGCGCCGGCGCGGCAGCGTGGACCAGTACGACCTCGCGCAGGGCTTCGCCCGCCGGCACGACTTCGACCGCGGCTACGGCCCGGCGATGAACCGGCTGCTGCGGCTCGTCCGGGAGGGCGGCAGGTGGCAGGAGCTGGCCGCGGAACTGTTCGACGGCCAGGGGTCGTGGGGCAACGGGGCCGCGATGCGGGTGGCGCCCCTCGGGGCGTGGTTCGCCGTGGATCCGGCCGAGGCCGCCGCGCAGGCCGGCCGGCAGGCCCGGGTGACCCACACGCACCCGGAGGCCGTGGCCGGAGCCGCCGCGATCGCGGTCGCCGCCGCCTGTGCGGCTCGCGGGCGGGTACGGCCGGTGACCGGAGCCCAATTGCTGGCGACGGTGGAGGAACTGACACCGCAGGGCCGGATCCGGGCGGGTGTCGCCGAGGCCCGGGAGCTGCTGAGCCAGCCGCACGCCGAGTACGCGGCGCATCGGCTCGGCAACGGGCGGCGGGTGAGCGCGGCGGACACGGTGCCCTTCGCCCTCTGGTGCGCGGCCCGGCACCTGGAGGACTTCGAGGAGGCGTTGTGGGCGTGTGCGTCGGTGGGCGGGGACGTGGACACCACATGCGCGATCGTCGGCGGGATCATCGCCGCGCGCGTGGGCACGGACGGCATCCCCGCCGGGTGGCGCGCCGCGAGCGAGGCACTGCCGGAGTGGGTGGCGGAGAACGAACTGGGCGAGGACCTCACCCGTACCGCACTGGGTGATGAGGTGACGCCCCTGCGTCGGCCCGAGAGCATTCCGGTGCCCCGGCTGGAGTGGACGCCGGGGCAGTGGCAGCGTGTGCGGCACGGCGTGCGGTCCCTCAGCATGGAGGAGAAGTGGGACGCGTACCTGGAGGGCGATCAGCTGTCGCTGCACCGCAGTTGGACCGGCCATGGTGTCTTCCGGGTGACCGTGGCCGAGGGAGCGGGCGGCCGTCGGCCGGTGGCCGCGTGGGTCGAGTCGGACCCCGACCTCTACCGCCGGGGCGGCGACGAGTCGGAGAGCGCCTTCCTGGAACTCTTCCTGCGCGCCTGGTACATGGACGACACGCGACCCGAACTGTGGGAACGCTACAACGCATTGCGCCGCGCCGAAGCGGCGGGCGACGCCGGCCCGTAACCCCCTGGCCGAAGCTGGTGATCCGCGGGACATGGGAGGACGCGCCGGAGCCGTACCGCACGTATGTGGGTCAGCCCGACTCACCAGCTTGGACGCGGGCGGTGGCATGGAGCTGTTCCAGTGCGTCCAGGACGATGGTGTGCCGGTGCCAGAGCAACCAGTGACCCACATGTGTGCCGACGGCTTCCAGAGCGGCGAGTTGCGCACGGGTGAAGTCGGTCAGGGGCTGTTCGTGATGGCTGGAGATGATGCCCACGACCCGGTCCTTGCGGCCCACCAGCGGCACACTGTGGGCGGCCCGGCTGCCTGTCTGCAGGATCGCGTGCCGGGACTCGTCGTCGAAGACGTCCGCGACCGCCACGTCCTTCACCGTGATCTGCTGGCGCTGTTCGGCGGACTGCGCACAGGACGTCGTGGAATCCCGTACGAACGCGAAGAACTCGGTGAACTCCTGGTTCAGCCCGGTGTGCTTCTCCAGGCGCAGCATGCCCTGCTCCGCCAACTGCACGTTGCCCATGGTGGTTTCGGTGATGTGCAGTACGCGCCGCATCGCGTTCCTCAGCACCACCCCGTGGTTGGTGCGGCTCGACTCGTCCACCGCCAGGTTCGGAAGCGGCGGAGGGCTGTAGCGGGCGCGTCTGGGGAACCACAGTTCGGCGTCGGTGTCGGGTGGCGCGGTGTGCAGTACGGCATCGGCCAGTGTGTGCAGCTTGATGTTGAACTGCTGTGAGGTCTGCCGCAGCAATTCGAACGCCTCCTGCTGTGAGGCAAGGCGGTAACGGCCGGTCAGGACCCGCTGCGCATGCGCGACACCGATGTGTGCCAGCCGTCGGTTGCGCTGCCCCGCCGTCTCGTCCGTTTCCGGCATGCCGGCGGAACGAGAGGTGTTGCGGGGGAGTGGGTGAGGGGATTCCTGGCTCACGACACGGTCTTCCTTACACGCTTGGGCACGACAGAACGCTCACACGAACCTCACGTTCTTCCACTGGTGAGGTTCATGGAGGACATGTGCCTATTGCCCAAGCACCGGCACAACTTTACCCGCAGATGTGACCCTTCATGACACCGGCCCACGCACTACTGGGGCCGTACGCGCGCGGTACCTGCTGTGACGGAAGCGCGTCGGTGGAGGCATGTTGGGAGCGTCGCACCGGGCCCGCGGAGCCGGCGCATGTGCGGGCGCCGGTATTCGGCCAACCCTGGTACGACGCCGACGGCGGCCTCCCCGACGACGCCCCGCTCGGCCTCCGGTCCGGGGCAGAAACATGGAGTCTCCGGAGGCGGGCCACGCCCAACTCCCCTCGCCGCGCGCCGAGTCCGGCGGACTGCCCCGGTGCCGACTACCGTGATCAGGTGGTGCGGGCGCGCAGGCGACGCAGCATGCGCGGGTCCTCGAAGCCCACGGAACGGGCGGCGGCGTCCATGGTCGCGCCATGGCTGATGAGGTGCTGGGCGCGTTCGAGCCGGAGTGTCTGCTGATAGCGCAGGGGGGTCAGCCCGGTGGCGCGGCTGAAGAGACGGGTGAGGGTGCGTTCGCTGACCCCCACGGCCGAGGCCACGGTGGGCAGGGGGAGCGGCTGGTCGAAGCGCTCGTCGATCAGGTCCTGCGCCCGGTGCACGGTGTCGTCGAGGTGCGAACGGTGCCGGAGCATCGCGCTGGACTGCGGTTCGTGACCGTTGCGGCGGGCGTAGACGACCATCTCCCGGGCCACCTGGGCGGCGACGGCGGGACCGTGCCGGCCCGCGACCAGGTGCAGGGCCAGATCGATGCCACTGGCGATACCGGCCGAGGTGACCACCCGGTCGTCCGTGGTGAACAGCACGTCGCGGACGACCAGCGCCCGCGGATGACGCCGGGCCAGCTCGTCCTGCACGTCATGGTGGGTGGTGCAGTGACGGCCGTCCAGCAGACCGGCCTGACCGAGGGCCTCGGCCCCGGCGCAGACGCTGGCCACCGTGCCGCCCCGGGTGTGGTGCTCCCTGATGGCCCGCAGAGGGGCGCTGCCGATGGCGGGGCTGTCGGCCAGGGTGCCCGCCCGCCAGCCGGGCACCACGACCAGGTCCTCGGGTCCGAGCTCCGGCCAGTCGAGCCGGGCCACCAGCGGCAGCCCCTGAGCCGTGCGGACCTGGGGCCGCTCGGCGACGTAGGACAGCGTGTACGGGTACCCGAAGTCGTCGGCGGTGGAGAAGACCTGCGCGGGGCCGGCCAGATCCAGCAGATGGACTCCGGGCACCAGGAAGAAGACGATGTGACTCACGATCCGGTCATCATGCCCGATGTGCTGCCGCGGCCTCAAGACCGTCGACCGTCGCGATGGTGGCGAAGCGTCCGGCCAGGGCGTACTCGGTGCGCCGGACGACCTCGTCGGCGGCGAGCGTACGAGGGTCGGCCAGCAGGTCGGCGACGCTCTGGTCGTCGGGGGCGTCGCGGTGCGGGATGGGGTTGGTCGCGGTCGCGTCGGTGACGAAGGTGACCTGGTAACCGAGGTCGCTCGCGACACGGGTGGTGGTCTCCACGCACTGCTCGGTGCGGATGCCGCAGACGACGAGTTCGCGGACCCCGCGTTCGGTGAGCACCTGCTGGAGGTTGGTCGTGGTGAAGGCGTTGTGCGAGGTCTTGTGGATCAGCGGCTCACCCTCCTCCTGCTCCAGTTCCTCCATGAGCCGGACATGGCCGAGGGCCGGGTCGAAGACATCGCCGCTGCCGGGCTCGCAGTGCAGTACCCACACCACGAGGTCCCCGGCCGCGCGGGCGAGCCGGACCAGCCGGTTCACCTGGTCGGCGATCTTCGGGTCGGAGATCGTCGACCACAGCGGACGGGCGCGGAAGGACTCCTGGACATCGATGACGATCAGTGCTCGGTTCATGCCCAGAGTCTGTGTCACACGTGGGGCGCCACGACACACCGCATCGGGTCCCGAAGCGGACCGATCCGGTCAGTGGTCGGAGACCCGGCACGGGCCACGGCCTACGCGTTCGGCCGGTCGACGAGCGTGCGCAGGAGCTCCTGTCCCACCGGCCAGTCGCCGAGACCGCTGTCCGAGTTGATGTGACCGCAGTTCTCGACGAGATGCGGTTCTGCCTGCCAGTCGCGCGCGAACGCGGCGGACGCCGCCGGATCGCAGTACGGGTCGTCGTCGCCGGCCACCAGCAGACTGCGGCACGGCAGCGGGCGAGCGGTCACGTCCACGAACGAGGCCGCCGCCCGGCCAGGGAACGATGTGGCCCGGGTGTTCGGAGGAGCGACCAGGAAGGCCGCGACCCCGGTGGGCCGCACACGGTCCAGCCACTCCGCGGCCGTCCAGCAGCCGAGGCTGTGCGCCACCAGTACGACCTGGCTGTCGTGCCGCGCGACGGACTCGTAGGCGGTCTGGACCGCGTCGACCCAGTCCGACAGCTCGGGCCTGCTCCACGAGGCCGGCGCGATACGGACAGCCGAGCCGCCCCACCGCTTCTCCCACAAGCTCTGCCAGTGCCGCTCGTCCGAACCGTCGATCCCGGGGATGATGACGTACGAGACCATGGCCCGCCTTCCTTCCGATCGCGGTGCCCGTGCTTCGCGGGGTCACCATGCGGCGATTATCGGTGGTGGGGTCACAGTGGTGGGCCCGGGGTGCGTCCGACCCCATACGATCCGGCACGTCCCGCCCGTCGGGGCCGAAACGCGTTCTTGCCTCGTACCAGCGACGTTCTAAGATCTCGGACAGAGACATCGGCTCCCGCACGGGCAGCCGGGCGGCCCGCCGCGGCGGGCCCCAGCAGGCGGCCCCCAGTCCCCGGGCCCGAGAGACCACCACGCCACACGGGAAACCGGAGTCCGCATCCCGCGATGCTCTGCGCGGACCCCGGTCCCTCGTCCTCCCGGCTTTTCGAGTCGGGGCGTACTCCCGCGCGCCCCGAGTGCCGCGAGGACGATCCCGCGCGAGGCTCTCGCGTCAGGGGACGACGCGAGTCCTCACGCAGGCGGCCGCCGTCGTCGCAGACAGAAGACGGCGGCCGCCACACCCCGCGTTACCGGGTGCGCTCTTCAACTACCCGCGTTCCCGGCCGATTCACAGCTCACCCGGGCGCTGCGACGGCCCCTCGCACAGCGCGGATGCGCCACAGGGAGGCCGCACGGAGGCCGCACGGAGGTGGCGCGGGGGCCGCCCGGAGGCCCCGTGGTCGCGGTGGGTGGTCATCGAGGCCCTCGATGATGGCGTATGGTAGGCGATGTCGACGCGGGGTGGAGCAGCTCGGTAGCTCGCTGGGCTCATAACCCAGAGGTCGCAGGTTCAAATCCTGTCCCCGCTACTGTCGAAGAGGGTCCGGACCGTGAGGTCCGGGCCCTCTCGCGTTCTCCGGCGGTTCACCGATTCCATCGTCGGCGGCACGACGCGGTGCCTGGTGGAGGCCGCTCGGAAACCCGCTGGCCGTGCGCCGGAGCTGCCGATACCGTCGGGCTCCCGGCAGGCCGCGGCAGCCGTTGCCCGGCCCTCCCTCGTCCAGAGAGTGATTCCAGTGACCAGCCCCCGAGCGACGACGACCCTGTGGCGCCCCACCGGCCCCAAGGAGCTGGAGCTGGTCCGTGCGCTGGACTGGCGTGCCTGGCCGCCCCGGCTTCCCGAGCAGCCGATCTTCTACCCGGTCCTCAACGAGGACTACGCCGTCAGGATCGCGCGGGACTGGAACGTCAAGCACGACGGCGCCGGCTTCGTCACCAGGTTTGACGTCGACTCCGACTTCGTACGCAGGTACCCGGTCCGACAGGCGGGCGGGCGGACGATCCTGGAGCTGTGGGTACCGGCCGAGGAGCTCGACGAGTTCAACGCGCACATCGTCGGCGGGATCCAGGTGGTGCATGAGTTCCACGCGGCCGGAGAGACGCCCGCGGCTCCGGCTTCGACTCCGGCTTCGGGGGCACTGTGAACAGGCGTCGGCAGAAGAAACTGTCCCAGCGGCTCATCAACGCGGCGACCTTCGGCGACAGCGGCGAGATCGACGCACTCCTGCGAGCCGGTGCCGACCCCGAGGCGGCCAACTCCGAAGGGACCAGGCCCCTTTACGCCGCCTCGGTCCATGGCGCCACCGACCATGTGCTTCGCCTGCTCGCGGCCGGGGCCCGGCCCGACACCGAGAGCGGGCGCGGCGCGGAAGGCACACCCCTGTGCGGGGCCGCTTGCTGGGGACACGTAGAGACGGTTCGCGCACTTCTGGCGCACGGCGCCGATCCCCGGCTCCGCGAGGACCATGGCACGGGTCGCTCCCCGCTGGAGTGGGCGATGGCCGGGCCCCACCCGGAGACGATCGACGTGCTTCTCGCCGCGGGCGCCCAGCCGCCCGGCCCAGCTGTCAGCTGACGCACCGAAGGCCCTGGGCCACTCGGTGCGTCAGGACTCGTCCGGCGAAAGCGCGTACAGCTGGGGGAGGTTGACCACGATCGCCTCCTGCGTGCTGCGGGCGATGACGACCACCGCCTCGTCGTCCGGGTCCGGGTTCTCCTCCCGGTGCGGGACGAACGGCGGTACGAAGATGTAGTCGCCGGGGGAGGTCCGCAGCCGTACCTCCTTCGGCTCCTCGCCGTCGCCGTCGCCTTCGCCCGAGTCGTCGATGAAGACGAACTCGGGGTGCCCGCTCACCACATAGATGGCGGTCTCGGACTCACCGTGATGGTGGTCGGAGGAAGCCGTCGACGGGGCCACATGTGTCTGGCCCATCCACAGCTTCTCGGAGCCGACCGTCTTCCCGCTGACAGCCGCGAACCTGCGCATGCCACCGCTCTGCGCGGTGTCGCCGTCCAGGGCGCCGGCGCGGATGTGGTGCAGACGGCCGCGCAGGGGTGCGGTCGGGTGGTCCGGGTCCGGTGTGTCGTGGAGGTGCGGGTGGAAACCCTCACCGGGGGTCGTCAGCGGCTCGCTCATGGCGGCGACGCTAGAGCGGCCCCGAAAAGGATGTCAAGAGGTGTCCATTGCCTTTCACCTGCGGCAATGTTCCCGCAATGTTGGAAACAAGCCGCCGAAGCCCCGCCTGCCGACCCACTCCTCAGGCATGATGTGCGCATGCATATTTCCGCGAAGGCGGACTACGCCATGAGGGCGCTGCTGGAGCTCGCCCGCGAACCTTCCCGTCCGCTCACCTGTGAAGCCATCGCCTCCTCGCAGGAGATCCCGTTCCGCTTCCTGAAGTCCGTGGTGGGTGAACTGCGCAGAGCCGGCCTGGTGCGCAGCCAGCGCGGCTGCGAGGGCGGTTACTGGCTCGGCAGACCCGCCGAGGACATCACCCTGCTGGACGTCACGCGTGCCGTGGACGGTGAGTTGATCACCCTGCGCGGCGAGCCGCTGGCGGGCCTCGACTACCCGGGCCCCGCGACCGGGCTGCCCGATGTGTGGCGAGAGGTCGAGGCGGGTGCCGCGGCGGTCCTGGGCGGGGTGACTCTGACCTCGCTGCTCACCACGGGAGCCACGGGAGCCACGGGAGCCACGACAGCGACGGGAGCGACGGGAGCCACGAGAACCGTGGGGGCCACGGAACGGTTTGCCGGGAGAGGCGCCGCGTGACAGGCGCGCCACCGTCACCGGAACCGGTACCGATCTCGGCCTCGGTACCCGCCTCGGTACGCGCATGGCTACCCGCCTCGGCACCGGGCCCGGCAGCGGTCGAAGTCGTCGAGTACACCGACCCGTTGTGCCCCTGGGCCTGGGGATCCGAGCCCGTCTTCCGCGCGTTGCGGGCGGCGCTGGCCGGCCGGGTGCGCTGGCGGAGGGCGTACGCGATCCTCTTCGATCACGACGACGATCCGCCGCCCGACCCGGCGGCGGAGAGGGCCTGGTACGCGCGCTACGTCGAGGAGATCAGCTCGCACACCCGGGCCCCGCGCGCCGTGCGGCTCAGCCGTATGCCGGCCGACTCCTGGCCCGCCTCGCTCGTCGCCAAAGCCGCCGAACCGCAGGGCCCGGAGGTGGCCGAACGGGTGCTGCGGCGGCTGCGGGAGAGCGTCTTCGTGCTCGGCGAACCCGCGGACACCACCGAGTTGGCGTTGGCCGCGGTCCGGGGCGTACCGGACCTGGATCCGCGGCGGCTCGCGGTCGACGCCGCCTCCGGAGCGGTGCTGGAGCAGGTGCGCGCCGACCGGCTGGAGGCCCGCCGTCCGGTGGCCGACGTGCTCTCCGCGCGGGGCGGGTCGCCGCATCCGGGCGCCGCCAAGGAGACCGCCGAGGGCGGACACCGGTACGCGCTGCCGACTTTGCTCGTCCGGACCGCGGGCGAGTACCGCGTCGTACCCGGCTGGCGGCCCTACGAGGCGTACGCGGCTGCCGTCGAGGAAGTGGGTCCCGGGCCGGCGGTAGCCCCCGCGCCGCTCACTCCGGCGGACGCGCTGGAGCGCTACCGCAGCCTGACCGATCCGGAGCGCGCGCTGCTGACGGAGGGGCACTGGCCGCCCCCGGGTGCCGTACGGGTGGACACGGCCAACGGGCCCCTGTGGCTGCACCCCGACGAGGCGGCGACACACCCCGCCGCACCCTGAGTTCATGGTGGCCGGAGCTGTGATCTGCGACGGACGCCGTCCCGCCCAATGAGACACCAATTGGTGTCCATTGACAGTCGGTTGCGGGAGCCCCCAGGATGAGCACCATGCTTACGACGCACCCCGGTGTGGTGTGCCGCTACGTGGACCTGCGGCGCACCAGCAGCGCACTCTGTCGCTGACCCTTCGCCGTCCCCGGTCCGCGGACGCCTGACCGCCGCCTCCGGCACTGGCCGTCCAGTGCTCGACTGAGCCGCTCTCGCATCCGCGCCCTCTGTTCGCGCCCCCCCGTTCGCGCCCGCTGTTCGGGCGTCCCTTCGCGCCTTCCGTCCGCGGTCGCTTTCGCCGCGCCCCGGCGTACACCTTCCACACCCCCGGCCGCCCTCCCCGCGAGCCCGTCGACTCCCTCCTGCCCTCAATGCCTCGTGCCCTGAGCGCCGCATGCCCAGGTGCACGCCGGCGCTGTCCCCGGCATGCCCGTGCGGGTCCGAGTCGACGTTCCGTGCGGGACGAGGCCGGCCTGTCTGCCCTGCCTGCCGGCTCGGCCCGTCTGCCTTGTTCCGTCAGCCCGGCCCATTCGCCTTGCTCCTCCCGCCCCGGCCCCGGCCGGAGCCCGCCACAGGAAGAACGAGATGCCCGCTCACCTCATCACCCACCGCCCCGGACCGGACCGCCGTACGTCCCGAGGTGCAGGCCGCCTGCGGGCCGCAGCCCTCGGCACCGCCTTCGTCGCCGTGCTCACCCCCGTCCTGAGCGCCTGCGGCGGTGACTCCGCCGCGTCGAGCGGCGGGTCCACGCTGAAGTGGACCTCTTCGTACTTCCCGACCCACTGGGACCCGGTGGTCGGAGGCAGCGGCGCGCAGTTCCGTGAACTCGCCCTCGCCTACGCCTCGTTGACCCGTACGGACGAGAGCGGCAAGGCCGTTCCCGACCTCGCCAAGAGCTGGGAGTACAACGACAAGGGTGACCAGATCACCTTCCATCTGCGCTCCGGCCTGAAGTTCAGCGACGGCGAGCCGGTCGACGCCGCCGCGGTCAAGGCGGCCATCGAACGGGCGCAGAAGCAGAAGAACTCGGCGCTCTTCGGTGACTTGACCTCCATCAAGTCGGTGGACGCCGACGGTCTTGACGCGGTCCTGCACCTCAGCCAGGTCGACTACCAGATACCCCAGTTGCTCGGTCAGCGGGTGCTGCAGATCGCCAGCCCCAAGGCAGCGAAGAACCCCGAGAAGCTGGACCAGAACCCGGTCGGCGCGGGCCCGTTCGTCGTCACCCAGGTGATCCCGGGCACCAAGGCGCTCCTGAAGAAGAACCCGGACTACTGGGACGCGAAGAACATCCACATCGACAACGTCGAGCTGACCTCCGCCCCCGACGCCTCCACCGTCGTCTCCGGCCTGCGGACCGGCGTCTACAACTTCGCCGACCTGGACCCGAGTCAGGCCTCCGCCGCCAAGAAGGCCGGCCTGGACGTCTTCGTACAGCCGGGCTTCAACGCCTCCAACCTCAGCCTCAACGTCAACAAGGCACCCTTCGACAACGACAGGGTCGTCGACGCCGTACGCCACGCGGTCAACCGCAAGGAGTTCGTCGACAAGCTGACCTTCGGCTACGGCGAGGTGACCGACCAGCCGTTCCCCAAGGGGTACGAGGCCTACGACCCCGAGTCGGAGAACGCCTACCCCTACGACCCGGCGAAGTCGAAGAAGCTCCTCGCCGAGGCGGGCTACAAGTCCGGCGACATCAAGCTGAACCTGGTCATCCCCGCGGAGGACCCCCAGGCGGAGATCGTCCAGTCGCAGCTCGCCAAGGTCGGCATCAAGGTCACCATCAAGATAGACAAGAACTGGGCCACCCCCTTCTTCGCGAAGGACCTGACGTTCTCGCTGTACGGGACCACCGGCCGTGACTCCGCGGCGCAGACCCTCACCGCCCACTTCGGCCCCAACGGCCCGCTGAACCTCAGCACGCCCTACGAGCCGGACGGTTTCGAGGCCGCCATCGCCAAGGTGCGCGAGACCCCGCTGGACGCCCCCGACTACACGAAGGTGCTCCAGGCGGCGACCCGGGCGGGCCTCGAAAGCAAGGCGCTGGTGTTCACCTACTCCCAGCCGAACCTCATCGCCAAGAGCAAGTCGATCTCGGACCTGCCCAAGAACCCGGCCCACATCGACTGGACCGGCGTGACCATCTCCGGCAGCTGACACCCACCCGGTACCGGTACGCCCAGCACGGAACCCACCACAAGACCACCACAAGAGAGGGGCAAGCCCATGACGACGACCGCGGAACAGGCCCCGCCTGCCCGCCGTCGCGGGGTCGTCGGGACCAGGGTGCGGCACACGCTCGGCCGCCTCCTGGTCACCCTGGCCCGGTCGGTCGCCATCTTCGTACCCGTCTTCCTGGTCGCGACCTTCGTGACCTTCGCGCTGCGGTCGATGAGCGGACTCAGCCCGGCCCGGATCCAGTTGGGCGAGGAGGCGACACCCGAGGCGATCGCACGGGTCGAGGCCCAGTGGGGTCTCGACCGGCCCTTCCTGGTCCAGTACTGGGACTGGTTCACCGGTGTCCTGCACGGACAGCTCGGCACCAGCTGGACCAACGGCGCCGACATCTCCACACTCATCGGCCTCGGCCTCGGAGTGAGCCTGTCCGTCGCCACGTTCGCACTGATCATCGGTGTCGTCCTCGGCTTCACCCTCGGCACGCTCGCGGCGCTCAAGCGCACCACCTGGATCGACCGGGCCATCACCGGCTTCGTCACCCTGATCTCGGTGATGCCCGCGTTCGTCGTCGGCATCGTGCTGGTCGCGGTCTTCGCCGTGGGACTGCACCTGTTCCCCTCCGCCGGTTACATCCCGGCGGAACAGGGCTTCGGTCCCTGGCTCGCGCACATCACCCTCCCGGCGCTCGCGCTCAGCTTCGACGTCGTCGCCGACGTGGCCCGCCAACTTCGTGGCAGCCTCGTCGCGGCCTTCCGTGAGAACTACGTGACGGGCGCGGTGGTACGGGGCCTGAGTCCGCGTCGGATCTTCCTCGGCCATGTGCTCCGCAACGGCATCGGCCCGGCCCTGGCCACCCTCGGCCTGAAGTTCCCCGCCCTGGTCGGCGCCTCCGTCGTCACCGAGTGGATCTTCGGGCTGCAGGGCTTCGGCCGGTTCGCCAACGACTCCGCCCAGGCCGGCGACGTACCGGCCGTGCAGGGCGTCCTCGTGGTGTCGATCGTCCTGGTCGTCCTCTTCAACCTGATCGTCAACCTGGTGCTGGCACGTGTCACACCGGCATCCCAGCGGGGGGTATGACCATGGTGCGCCGCGTCCTCACCCTGACATCCGGCCGGATCGCCGTGGTCATCCTCGCCGCGATCGCGCTGCTGGCCGTCTTCGGCCCGCTGCTCGCTCCGCAGAACCCCCTGGCCACCAGCGACAACACCCTCGCCGCGGCCTCGGGATCCCACTGGCTGGGCACCGACTACCTCGGCCGGGACACCTTCAGCCGGCTCCTGGACGGCTCACGCGTCAGCGTGCTCGGCTCCCTCGAAGTGGCCCTGATGGCACTGGTCGTCGGCGCGATCCCGGGCATCCTGTCGGTCTACCTCGGCCGGACCTTCGAATGGCTCACCCTGCGCCTGGCCGACACGCTGGTCGCCCTGCCGTTCCTGCTGTTCGCGGTCGCGGTCATCGCGCTCCTCGGCAACGGCATCACCCAGGCCATGCTCGTCACGGGCGCGTTGGTCTCCCCGCTCTTCTACCGCGTGGCCCGCGCCGCCACCCTGGCCGTCGCCCGCTCCCCGTACGTGGAGGCCGCGCTGATCGCGGGTGCCTCGACCGGCTGGATCGTCCGCCGGCACGTCTGGGTCAAGGTGCTCCCGCCGATCGCCGTCGCCCTCGCCCAGACCATCGGCGTCGGCTTCATCATCGTCTCCAGCCTCACCTTCCTGGGCATCGGCGTGCAGCCTCCCGCACCCACCTGGGGCGGGCTGCTCGCCTCCGACCTCGGCTACCTCAGCTACCAGCCGTGGGCGCCCCTCGCCCCCGCCGTGCTCATCATGATCACCGTCTGGGCCGGCAACCTGCTCGCCGACGCGATCCGCGATGTCTCCGGCGAGGCGGGCCGGGCCTTCGTCAACACCCGCAAGGCCCGCGCCAATCGCCTCGGCAAGCCCGACCCCGTATCCACCGGAGGTGCGTGATGACGACGCTGTCCGAACTGTCAGACAACGCCGCTGCCGGCACCGCCCAGCGTGCCGGTGAGCCCGACACCGAGCCCGACAGCCCCGGCACCGAGCCCGGCACCGAGACCGCCGACGAGCCCCGTACGGCTGTCCCGGCAGCGGCAGCCGCACCCGTGCTCGCCGTGCGCGGTGTGCACATCAGCGACCAGGTCACCGACCGCGAGATCGTGCACGGGGTGAGCTTCGAACTCACCCCGGGGAAAACGGTCGGCATCGTCGGTGAGTCGGGCAGCGGCAAGACCCTCACCTGCCGTGCCACGCTGGGCATCCTGCCCCCGCACTTCGAGGTCTCCGCGGGCTCGATCGAGATCGCCGGCACCGACATAGCGACCCTGACCCCCCAGCAGTGGACAGCCCTGCGCGGCGCCACGATCAGCGCGGTCTTCCAGGACCCGGCGTCCTACCTCAACCCCTCCATCCGGGTGGGCGCGCAGATCGCCGAGGTCATCCGGGTCAAGAAGGGGCTCAAGCGGCGCGAAGCACGCCACCGGGCCGTCGAACTGCTCCAGGCCGTCCAACTGCGCGATCCGGAGCTGGTCTACGGCCAGTACACCCACGAACTGTCCGGAGGCATGCTCCAGCGCGTCCTGATCGCCGCCGCGATCGCCGCCGACCCGCAGATCCTCATCGCCGACGAGGCGACGACCGCGCTGGACGTCACGGTCCAGGCCGAGATCCTCGACCTCCTCGCCGAACTGCGCCAACAGGCCGGTCTCGCCCTGGTGGTCGTCTCCCACGACCTGGCCGTCGTCGCCCAGTTGTGCGACGAGGTCCTCGTCATGCGCGAGGGCGAGGTGGTGGAACAGGGCACGACGAGCGAAGTCCTCCACCACCCGCGCCACGAGTACACCCGGCTGCTCATCGCCGAGCACGACCAGTACGGCCTGGAGAAATTCCTCGCGCCGCTCACCCCGCTCACGCCGCAGGAGACATCGTGACCACCGAACACGCGCAGGGACAGCGGCCCGCCGACGCGGCGGCGGACGGGCGTGCCGTCCTGGAGGTCACCGGCCTCGACGTGCACTACGGGTCCCGCCGGCAGCGCCGCCGCGCGCTGCACGACGTCTCGCTGAGCGTCGCACCCGGTGAAACCGTCGGCATCATCGGCGAGACGGGGTCGGGCAAGTCCACCTTCGCCCGTACGGTCCTGGGCCTGGTACGCGCCTCCGCGGGCCGGATCGTCATCGGCGGCGAGGACGTCGGAGCGTACGGCGGCCGTCAGTGGCGCAGGCTGCGGCGCCGCGGGATCGTCCAGTACGTCTTCCAGGACCCGTTGCGCAGCCTCGACCCCGACCTCACCGTCGAGGAGTCGCTGATCGAGCCGCTGCTCATCCAGGGGGTCGCGCGACAGGAAGCGACCGCCCGGGCCCGTACGTTCCTCGCGCGCGTCCAGCTCTCCGAGGAACTGCTCGACCGGCTGCCGGGGGAGCTGTCCGGCGGTCAGCGCCAGCGGGTCGCGGTGGCCCGGGCGCTGGTCACCGAACCGAAGCTGATCATCCTCGACGAGCCGGTCAGCGCCCTCGACTCCGCCAACCGCGTCCAGATCCTGCAGATCCTCAAGGACCTGCGCGCGGCGGGTGTGGCCCTCGTCTTCATCTCGCACGACCTGGGATCCGTCGCCGGGGTCGCCGACCGTATCGCCGTGCTCTACCAGGGCGAACTCGTCGAGGTCGGGGCCGCCCGTGAGGTCATCACCGCCCCCCGGCACGTGTACACCCGGCTGCTCGTCGGCTCCGCACCCACCCTGCGGACGGCATCGGCCGACCGGGCCGAGCGCGACCGCCTGCGCGCGCTGCTGCACGCCTGAAAAGCGGTACCGCGAGGCCCGTGAACTCTTAACCTTCTGCACCCTCGCTTTCCGCACCCCTCAACTTCCGCACCACCGAGAGGAATCCGCATGCCCCGCACGATCCACCTCGCGCTGCATCCCTACGGCGTCGGCGGCCCCGGCCAGCACGGTCTCTGGAAGGACCCGAGCGTCGCGAAGAACGCCAGCATCGACATCAACTACTACATCAAGCAGGCCCAGGCGGCCGAACACGCCCTCTTCGACGCCCTGTTCATCGTCGACAGCCAGTTCATCAACTCCACCTACCCCGCGCACTACCTCAACCGACTGGAACCGCTGACGCTGCTGTCGGCGGTCGCCACCCACACGCGGCACATCGGCCTGGTCGGCACGGCGAGTTCGACCTACAACTCACCCTTCAATCTCGCCCGCAGGTTCGCCTCCCTCGACCACATCAGCGGCGGCCGGGCCGGCTGGAACGTGGTGACCAGCTTCGACACCGGCACCTCACGCAACTACGGGCTCGACGAGCACCTCGACTACACCACCCGCTACGGCCGGGCCCTGGAGTTCGTCCAGGTCGCCCGCGGGCTGTGGGACTCCTACGAGGACGACGCGTTCCCCGCCGACGTCGAGCGGGGCGTCTTCCTCGACCCCGCCAAACTGCACGAACTCAACCACGACGGCGAGCACTTCAAGATCGCAGGACCGCTCAACCTCTCCCGCTCACCGCAGGGCCAGCCGGTCATCTTCCAGGCCGGTGTCTCGGAGGAGGGCCGCGACCTCGCCGCACAGGTCGCCGAGGGGATCTACGCCCCCGGCGGCTCACTGCAGCAGGCGCAGGACTACTACGCCGACATCAAGAAGCGCACCGCCTCCTACGGGCGCGACCCCGAGCACATCAAGATCTTCATTCACGGTGGTCCGGTCGTCGCCGCCACCGACGGGGCCGCCCAGCGGCGTGAGCGGGAGATCTTCGAGGAGGACAACGACTTCAAGGGCAACCTCGCGCTCCTCGGCCGCTCCTTCGGCGCGTACGACTTCAGCGCGCACGACCTGGACGCACCGTTCCCGGACGTGGCGCACCTCGCCGAGAAGGGCGGCCGCACGGGCGCGGCCAAGCTGATCGAGCGGGCCAAGGCGGAGAAGCTGACACTGCGTCAAGTGGCTGAGTCGGTCAGCGAGTTCCGCCGGTCGCCGTTCGTGGGGGCGCCGACGACCGTCGCCGACACCATCGAGAAGTGGTTCGACGCCGGCACCTTCGACGGCATCAACCTCGCCTTCCGCAACAACGCCGACCTGGAACTCTTCGTCGACGGTGTGGTCCCGATCCTCCAGAAGCGCGGACTGTTCCGCACCGAGTACGCGGCCGACACCCTGCGCGGCAACCTCGGCCTGCCGGTCCCCGCCAACCGCAACACCCGCGAGCCCAGCCTCGCGGACCACTGAGGATCGCGACATGAGCGAACTCTCGGTGACGGGCGAACTCTCGGTGACGGGCGGGCGTGACGTCCACACGGTACGGTTCCCGGCCGCCACCCCGCCCGACACGGTGGACGTGCTGATCGTCGGCGCGGGCCCCGTCGGCCTGTCCGCCGCGGTCGAACTGGCCGGACGCGGTGTCCGGGTCGCCGTCGTGGACCGCGCCCGCACCGCCACACTGGTACGGGCCGGCGCGATGGGACACACCCCGCGCGTGGTGGAGCACTTCCGCCGCTGGGGGCTGCTCCAGCGCATCCGGGACGCCTGGACCTATCCGCCGGAGTGGAACCAGGGCACCCGCCTGGTCACCTCCCTGGCCGGACACGAACTGGTCCCGCTGCCGCGCCCCTCGTTCAACTCCGGGCGCCACACCCCGTCGTACGCGTCGGAGGAGGCCCTGCGGCGCCCGCAGACCGTGCTCCAGCAGGTCTTCCTCGACCGGCTGAGGGAACAGGGTGTGAGCGTCGCGGGCGGGTGGGAGCTCCAGGCACTGCGCGAGGACGACGACGGCATCGACGCCGAGGTCGTCGGCGTGACAGGGGGCGTGACCGGTGGAGTGGCCGGTGGCGAGCGCCGTGTCATCCGTGCCGCCTATGTACTGGGCGCCGACGGCGGACGCAGCACCACCCGCCGGCTGACAGGCATCGACCGCGAGGGCGAGCACGCCACGGAGAAGCGGCTGCGGCTCATCGTCCGGACCGGCGACATCAGCGACCGGGTCGGAGCGGCGCCCAGCGGCAGCAACATCGTCGTCAACCCCAAGGCGTCCGGCTTCCTGGCGGCGGTCAGCACCCGCGAATGGCGGATCTACGCGGGCCCGTACCCGCTCGACCACGAGCCCACCGAGGACGAACTCCTGGAGATCGGCCGTGCCGCGTTCGGGTTCGACCTGGACCTCGAACTGGTCTCGGCGACGACCTTCTACCACGCCACCCGTATCGCCGAGACGTTCCACCGCGGCCGGGTCCTGCTGGCCGGCGACGCCGCCCATGTCCGTACCCCAGGCGGCAACCTCGGCGAGGGCTTCGGGGACGTGGTCAACCTCGGCTGGAAACTGGCCGCGGTGCTCGGCGGCCACGCCCTGCGGACGCTGCTCGACTCCTACGACGAGGAACGCCGCAGACACAACTGGCGCATCGCCGACCACTCCCTCCAGCGGGCCCGCCGCACCCAGTCGACACTCGCCGAGATCCGCCGCGGCGGCATCCCCGACGACGCCGACGTCAGCCCGGAGGCCGCGCGGCGCCGACAGGAGATAGGCGAACGGCTCAGCAAGGACCGGGACCCGGCGCCGGGTGTCACCTTCGACGAGCGCTACGACGCGTCGAGTGCCGTCTGGTACGAACCCGGCCAGCTCGACTCCGAACCCCGCTGGCGCGCCGACGTCTACGAGGACGACCCGCGACCCGGTCACCGGGCCCCCGACGGATACGTCGACCCGTACGGCGGCAGACTCCACGACCGTGTCGGGGTCTCACTGGCCCTGCTCGTGCTCACCGAGGACCGGGATGTCGAGGAGGCCTTCGTCGCGGAGGCCGCGGCACGGGCGCTGCCCTTCGCCGTGATCCACCTGACCCACCCCGAGGCACGCGCGGTCTACGGCACCGGCAACGTCCTCGTACGCCCCGACCAGCACGTCGCCTGGCGTGGCGACGGACTTCCCGCCGGCGGCGCGAAAGCCGTCCTCGACCGTGTGCTGGGGGCCGACGGCGGCCGGGGGACCGACACCCCGGGGCTCGTCGCCGCGGTCGGCGGAGCCGGACGGTGAGCCGTCTCCGTTCGTCGACTCGGCCGTGGATCGGGCGACTTCGAAAGGCGAGCGCCTCATGACCAGCGAAGTGACCACTGAAACGACCACCGCAATGACCACTGAAACGACCACCCGGACACCGCGCTTCAGACTCGGCTTCCTCACACACGTGCAGGGCCGGGGCACCGACCTGGCCCAGACCTACCGCGACGCGCAGGAACTCTTCGTCGTCGCCGACGAACTCGGCTTCGACGTCGGCTGGGTGGCCCAGCACCACGTCCCGGGCAGCGGCGGCGGCCTCTCCTCACCCTGGACGTTCCTCGCCCACGCCGCGGCGAGGACCACCCGTATCCGCCTCGGTACGGCCATCACGGTCCTGCCGCTGGAGGACCCGGTCCGCCTCGCCGAGGACGTCGCGGTGGTCGACACACTCAGCGGCGGCCGCGTCGAGGTCGGCGTCGGCAGCGGGTACAGCGAACTGGAGTACGCCGCCTTCGGCCGGGACCCCGCCCGCAAACGCGAGTCGACCACCGAGAACCTGAGCGTGCTGCGCGCCGCCCTGGCCGGCGAAGAGGTGCGTACGCCAGGATTCCGCGTCCAGCCCGCGCCCGGGGACTTCTCCGACCGGATCTGGCAGGGCGTCTTCAGTGAACCCGGGGCGCGGCACGCCGCCGACGGCGGTTCGAACCTGCTGCTCAACCGGGCGGCGTACGGGTTCGACGCACCCACCGACGAGATACAGCGGCCCTGGGCCGACGCCTACCTGGACGCCTGGGACCGGCCGCGCCGTCCGCGGATCGGGCTGTCCCGGTTCGTGTTCCCGGCGAAGGACCGGCGCACGGCACTGCGGCACATCGGCGACGACGTGCACCGGGCGGCCCTGCGCATGGCCGGGAGCGGCGCCTTCCCCGAGGGCCTCACCACGGAGGAGGCGTTGCGCCGCTTCCACTGCTTCCACGGCTCCACCGAGGAGATCGTCGCGGAACTCCGGCAGGAGAAGGTGCTGCCCCTCGCGACCGACCTGATCACCCAGTTCAACCCCGCCGTCCTCGACCACGACACCGCCGTCCGCGCCCTCGAACTCATCGCGACCGAGGTGGCACCCGCCCTGGGCTGGCAGCCTACGACCGAGCCCGAGCCCGCACTCGCAGGAGTCTGACATGACCGAATACACCGACCACCACGCCCCCGAGGGCCTGCGCACGCGCGGCACCGTCATCGTCGTACCCGGCAGGGGGGAGACCCGCGAGACCTACACCCGGCTGGGCAGGCGACTCGCCGCCGACGCCTACCGCGTCCGTGTGGTCGACGCCCCGGACCTCGACGCCGACGACGACTTGGGCAGCCAACTGGCCGATTTCGGAGCCCGGTTGGCCGCCGCGGGCGACGGGACCGCGGGCGGGAACGGGACCGGGGGCGGGACCGAGAACGGGATCGTCCGTCCGGTCGTGCTGGTGGGCGCGGACACCGGGGCCCTCGCCGTCGCCGCGCTCGTCGGCGCGGCGGACACCGTGACCGGCCTGCGACCGGACGCCGTCGTACTCGCCGGGCTGCCCGGCCGCACCACCGGCGCCGTGGACGCCGCAGGTACCTGGGACGACGAACTCGACGTGCGTACGTCCTGCCCCGCCCACCGGGGCAGGCTCACGGACGACACCCGGGTACGCCGTGGCGCACTCGGCGAGTCGGTGCCGGAGGCCCTGCTCGCGGCGGCCTACGGGAGCGAGGCCGACATCCCGGCGCTGCTCCTCGTCGGCGACGCCGATCCGCTCGCGGACCACGACGCGATCGTCCGTACGGCCAAGTCCCTTCCCCGCGCCCGTCTGTCGACCGTCCGCGGCGGCCACCACGACGTGCTGAACGATCTGCAGCACCGGTCGGTGGCGGCCGAGATCGTCACCTTCCTGGAGACCCTGCGCAACGAATTGGTGCCCCTGATCGCCGTGGAGACCAGCGCCTGGTGAGCGGGGCGCCACGACGCACCCGCCAAACCTCACCCGTCACCCCCTTACTCGCCGCCCCTCACCCGCGCTCCCGCACCGCCGCGTCCGAACCCCGCATCCCGTTCCCGTATCCCGTATCCCGCGTCCCGAAAGGTCCCTCATGGCCGCGATTCTGTCCGTCTCAGGAAGCCCTTCGGCCACCTCCCGCACCACGCGACTCCTGCGCCACCTGGACGACCGGCTACGGGACCAGGGGCACGACGTCATCTCCCTGGAGGCGCGCACCCTGCCCGCCGAAGCGCTGCTCGGTGCCGACTTCCGGCACCCGGCCGTCGTCGAGGCCACGGCACTGTTCGAGCGGGTGGACGGAGTCGTGATCGGCACCCCCGTCTACAAGGCCGCCTACTCGGGGCTGCTGAAGTCGCTGCTCGACCTGCTCCCGCAGTACGCGCTGGCCGGCAAGACGGTCCTGCCGCTCGCCACCGGCGGCAGCACGGCCCACGTCCTGGCCATCGACTACGCGCTGCGCCCGGTACTGAGCTCCATGGGAGCCGCGCACATCGTCCAGGGCTGGTTCACGCTCGACAAGGACATCACGGCCGGGGCCGACGGCGCTCTGACCCTCGCCCCGGGTGCGGCTGAGGCCCTGGCGCAGGTCACGGACCAGTTCTCCGTCGCGCTGGGCGGCCGTACGACGGTGCTGGCGCCCGTGGGGTAGAGCGGGTTCGCCCATCTCGGCCCTGCACATGATCGTTTTACGTTACCTTTGCCAATCGGGAACCTCTCCGGGCGCGGCAGCCGTTCATCTGACGGACCGCGCACCGGTATCAACCGCGCACCCGTATCAACCGCGCACAGGTAACAGCAGAAGCCGAGGTGGCAGTAGTGGCGATGTTCGACCGGCTCAAGGAGCAGGCGAAGAACCTCCAGCAGTCCCGGAGCGGCGGGGGAGGGACGGGCCAGGGGCAGCACGGTGGCCATGGGCCCGGCTCGTCCTCCGCCGGTTCCTCGGGCTCCTCCGGTGGCTCGAAGGCTCAGCTGCTCGGGCTGTTCAAGTCCCAGCTCGCGTCGGCGAAAGCCGAGCTGAAGAGCGGCTCCTACCGGGACGCCAGCATGGCGATGTGCGCCCTGGTGGCCGCGGCCGACGGCCGGGTGGACCCGGCGGAGAGGCAGCGCGTGGAGGAGCTGATCGTCTCGAACGAGGTGCTGCAGAACTTCCCCGCGGACCAGCTGCGCCAGCGCTTCAACCAGCACGTGGACCGGCTCATGGCCAACTTCGAGCAGGGCAAGGCCGAGGCGCTGCGGGACATCGCCAAGGCGGCCAAGAAGCCGGCGGAGGCCCGCGCGGTCGTCCAGACCGGCATGGTGGTCGCGGGCGCCGACGGTCAGTTCGAGGCGTCCGAGCAGTACATCATTCGTGAGGCGTGCACGGCGCTCGGGCTGTCGCCCACGGAGTTCGGCGTCTGACCACGCCGCTCGATCGGGTGCGTGTTCGGCTGCGGAGCCGTCGTGGCTGGTTGCGCGGTTCCCCGCGCCCCTGAATGCGAAAAGCAGGGGCGCAGCCCCGTTTCAGGGGTGCGGGAACTGCGTGTTCGGCCACGACCGCGCCGCAGACGGCACCCTCCCACCTCTGGTCCCCGGAGTGAACTGGCCGGTATACAAGGGCAGTCACGCGCCGTCCCGGACCCAGGGGGTACCCCGATGAACCGTCGCACCAGGCACGACAGGCCGGCCTCGATCCGCCGCCGGGCGACCGCCGTGGCGGCGGCCGTCAGCGGCTGCGCCCTCGTCGTCGCCTCCGCGGCACCGGTCGCGGCACACGGCGGCGGGCATGGTGGTGGGCACGGCGGCGGGCACGGTGGTGGCCAGGGCGGCAGTCACGGCAAAGGCACGGACTACGTCGCCCTGGGCGACTCCTACACCTCGGGCCCGCTGATACCGAAGCAGGTGGACGCGAACTGCGCGCGCTCCGACCGCAACTACCCCTCACTCGTCGCCGCGGAGCGAAAAGTGTCCACGTTCAAGGACGTGAGCTGCGGCGGCGCCACGACCGAGCACATGTGGAAGGCCCAGGGCACCAACCCACCGCAGCTCAACGCCCTGCAGCGGGGCACCGACCTGGTCACGGTCCAGATCGGCGGCAACGACATGGGGTTCGGCTCGATCATCGCCACCTGCGCGCAACTGAGTGCGCAGGACCTCAAGGGCAACCCGTGCCAGCGTCACTTCAGGACGCCGTCCGGTGCCGACCAGCTGACGCTCAACATCCTCGACACCGCCCCCAAGGTCGCCGCCGTGCTGCGGGCCGTGCACGCCAGGGCGCCGCACGCGCGCGTGCTCGTCGTCGGCTACCCGGACCTCCTGCCGGAGGACGGCAGCGGCTGCTACCCCTCGGTACCGTTCGCGGCGAAGGACTTTCCCTATCTGCGCGACACCGGTAAGCGCCTGAACCTGATGATGCGTGTGGTGGCGAAGTTGAACCACGCCGAATACGTCGACACGTACGGGCCCACGATCGGGCACGACATGTGCAAGGAGCCCGCGGTCCGCTGGATCGAACCCCTGCAGCCGGCCTCGCCCGCGGCCCCGGCACACCCCAACGCCAAGGGCGAGGCGGCCATGGCCGGCGCCGTGCTGAAGCAGCTCCGCAAGGGGCACGGCCGCTGACGGACGGCCGTCCCCAAGGCCTCTGTCTGCGGCCCATTCCTGCGGCTCCTCCCTCCGTGCCCGGGCCGACTCCGGGGCCGACTCGCCGGTCGAGGGAGGTACGTCGGCTCGTCTCGTTGAGGGATCACCATGTGCGATGAGGAGACTCGGGGGCACAGGGGAGTGGGGGAAGCCCGACAGTACGCGGCCGGTGAAAGGGATGAACATCGTGGTACGACCGAAGATCTTGGTGGTGGGAGCGGGCTTCGCGGGAGTGGAGTGCGTCCGCCGCCTGGAGCGCAAACTGGGACCCGACGAGGCCGACCTGGCGCTGGTGACACCGTTCTCCTACCAGCTCTACCTGCCACTCCTGCCGCAGGTCGCCTCGGGGGTGCTCACTCCACAGTCGATCGCCGTGTCGCTGCGCCGCAGCCGCAGGTACCGCACCCGCATCATTCCCGGCGGTGCCATCGGTGTGGACGTCAAGGCCAAGGTCTGCGTCGTCCGCAAGATCACTGGTGAGATCGTCAACGAGCGGTACGACCAGATCGTGCTGGCCCCGGGCAGCGTCACCCGCACCTTCGACATCCCGGGCCTCGCCGACAACGCCCGCGGGATGAAGACGCTCGCCGAGGCCGCGTACGTCCGCGACCACGTGATCTCGCAGCTCGACATCGCCGACGCCAGCCACGACGAGGCCGAGCGGGCGGCCCGGCTCCAGTTCGTGGTGGTCGGCGGCGGTTACGCCGGTACGGAGACCGCCGCGTGCCTGCAGCGCCTGACGCACAACGCCGTCAAGCGCTACCCGAGGCTCGACCCGAAGCTGATCAAGTGGCATCTGATCGACATCGCGCCGAAGCTCATGCCCGAACTGGGCGACAAACTCGGCAACAGCGCCCTGCAGATCCTGCGCAGGCGGGGCATCGAGGTCTCCCTGGGCGTGTCCATCGAGAAGGCGGGCCCCGAAGAGGTCACCTTCACCGACGGCCGGGTGATCCCCACCCACACGCTGATCTGGACCGCCGGAGTCGCGGCCAGCCCGCTCATCGCGACCCTGGGCGCCGAGACGGTCAAGGGCCGCCTCGCGGTCAGCTCGGAGATGTCCCTGCGCGGCCACGACGGCGTCTTCGCACTCGGTGACGCCGCCGCCGTACCGGACGAGGCGAAGGACGTGGAGGGCGCCGTCTGCCCGCCGACCGCCCAGCACGCGATGCGCCAGGGAAAGCACGTCGCCGACAACGTCATCGCCTCGCTGCGCGGCCAGCCGATGACGCCGTACGTCCACAAGGACCTCGGACTCGTCGTCGACCTCGGTGGTCTCGACGCCGTGTCCAAGCCGCTCGGTATCGAACTGCGCGGCGTGCCCGCGCTGGTCGCCGCCCGCGGCTACCACTGGGCGGCGCTGCGCACCAACGTGGCGAAGGCCCGGGTGGCGACGAACTGGGTGCTGAACTCCCTGGCGGGCGACGATTTCGTCCGCACGGGGTTCCAGTCGCGGACGCCCGCGACGCTGCGGGACTTCGAGTACACGAACGCGTATCTGACCCCGGAGGAGATCCGGGAGCGCACCGCGACCGGATGACGGGCCCGTCCCCACCGGTGCCGGGAAGATCCGGTGCCGAAGGGGGGGTGCCGGGAGGATCCGGTGCCGGAGGGTGGAGGTCCGGTGCCGGAGGGGCCGCCGTCGGCAAAGTGACGTAGAACCGGTGGTCCTTGGGGCGTACCGAGTGGGGCGCACGCCAATTCGCGGTGTGCGCCCATCACTTCGCTGAGTCGCCGTCCGAGGGGTACCCGCCGTGGCATGACCGTCTACGGAATACATGCCTCGCACGAACAGGTGCCGCCCGCGGACCTGCTCGACGCAGTGGTGCACGCGGAACGCAAGGGCTTCACCGCCGCCATGTGCTCGGACCACTTCTCCCCGTGGAGCGTCCGCCAGGGAGAGTCCGGGTTCGCCTGGTCGTGGCTCGGAGCCGCCCTCCAGGCCACCGACCAGGTGCCGTTCGGCGTCGTGAACGCGCCGGGCCAGCGCTACCATCCCGCGATCGTCGCCCAGGCCGTCTCCAGTCTCGCCGCGATGTACCCGGCCAGGTTCTGGGTGGCACTCGGCAGCGGGGAGGCCTCGAACGAGCACATCACCGGAGCGCGCTGGCCCCGCAAGGACGTCCGCAACGCACGCCTGCGCGAGTGCGTCGACATCATCCGCGCACTCCTCCAGGGGGAGGAGGTCAGCCACGACGGCCTGGTGACCGTGGACCGGGCCCGGCTATGGACGCTGCCGCCCGAGGTGCCGCCGCTGATCGGAGCCGCCTGCAGCACGGCCACCGCCGCTTGGTGCGCCGAATGGGCGGACGGCCTGATCACGGTCAACGCCCCGAGGGAGCAACTGCGCGAGATCGTCGGCGCCTACCGCGACGCGGGCGGACGCGGCCCGCTGCACCTCCAGGCGCACCTGAGCTGGGCCCCCACCGAGGAGGAGGCCGCCGCGCTGGCGCACGACCAGTGGCGGACCAACGTCCACGGGCCACCGGCCAGTTGGGACCTGGACTCGGCCGAGCTGTTCGACAGCGTCAGCGAGCACGTCACCCCCGAGCGGGTGGCGGAGAGCGTCAACATCTCGTCCGACCTCGGCCGGCACACCGCCTGGCTGCAGGAGTACGCCGAGCTGGGCTTCGACGCCGTGATGCTCCACCACGTGGGCCGTGAGCAGGGCCCGTTCATCGACACGTTCGCGGCCGAGGTGCTGCCGCGGCTCGACGTCACACGCCCCCTGCCCGCCACGGCGAAGGAGTACCGATGCGTCTGACCCGAACCTCCGACCTGTGGTGGAAGAACGCGGTCGTGTACTGCCTGGACGTCGAGACCTACCAGGACGGGAACGGTGACGGCATCGGCGACTTCGCGGGCCTCACCCAGCGCATCGACCACCTGGTGCGCCTCGGCGTGACCTGCGTCTGGCTGATGCCGTTCTATCCGACCCGTGAACGCGACGACGGATACGACATCACGGACTTCTACGGCGTCGACCCGCGCCTGGGCACCCTCGGCGACTTCACCGAGTTCGTCCGCACCGCCCGGGACCGCGGCATCCGGGTGATCGCCGACCTCGTCGTCAACCACACCTCCGAGGACCACCCGTGGTTCAAGGACGCCCGCTCCGGCCGGGACTCCGCCCACCGCGACTGGTACGTCTGGGCGGACGAGCCGCCCGAGGACGGCCCCGAGGGCGTGGTCTTCCCCGACGCGGAGGACAGCCTCTGGGAGTACGACAAGGGCAGCGGCCAGTACTACCTGCACCGCTTCTACAAGCAGCAGCCCGACCTCAACGTCGCCAACCCCGAGGTCCGCGACGAGATAGCGCGCATCATGGGCTTCTGGACACAGCTCGGACTGTCCGGCTTCCGCGTCGACGCCGTGCCCTTCCTGCTGGAGACCGACGGACAGGACGACGCCGGAGCGCTGCCCGACCCGCACGAGTACCTCGCCGATCTGCGGGCCTTCCTCGGCCGCCGCAACGGCGAGTCGATACTCCTCGGCGAGGTCAACCTGCCCTACGACGGCCTCGCCCGGTTCTTCGGCGACCCCGACTCGGACCGCGGCGACGAGCTGACCATGTGCTTCGACTTCGTCGGGATGCAGCAGATGTACCTGTCGATGGCACGCGGGGACGCCCGACCGCTGGCCGCCGCACTGCGCGAGCGCCCGGCCGCACCGCGGGACGCCCACTGGGCCACGTTCGTGCGCAACCACGACGAACTCACCCTCGACAAGCTGAGCGACGCCGAACGCGCCGAGGTGTTCGCGGCCTTCGGCCCCGAGAAGGACATGCAGCTGTACGACCGGGGGCTGCGCCGCAGGCTGCCGCCCATGGTCGACGGCGACCGGCGCCGCGTGGAACTCGCCTACAGCCTGCTGTTCACCCTGCCCGGCACCCCCGTGCTCTTCTACGGCGAGGAGATCGGCATGGGGGAGAACCTGGCGGCCGAGGGACGCCAGGCCGTACGCACACCCATGCAGTGGACTCCGGAGGCGGGGGCGGGTTTCTCCACCGCCGGCCCTGACGCGTTCCCCAACCCGCTGGTGGAGGGCGCGTTCGGCTGCCAGAAGGTCAACGTGTACGAGCAGAGCCGTGATCCGGGCTCGCTGCTGAGCCGTATACGGCTGTTCGCCGAGCGCTACCGGGAGGCTCCCGAGCTGGCCTGGGGCGACTACCGCGTGGTGGAGACGGGAGAGAAGGCGGTCCTCGCGCACGCGGGCCGCGCCGGTGACGGAACGGTCCTGGCGGTGCACAACTTCGCGGGCGAGCCCGTCACCGTACGGCTGCGGCTGTCCGAGGCCGGGCCCGGCGGGAGGCTGACGGATCTGCTCGACGAGCGGCACGCCGGTCTCACGGTGCCCGACGACGGCCTGTTCCGGGTCGAGCTGCCCGCGTACGGATATCGGTGGCTGCGTGTCGGCACCCCGGCGGACGACCCCGAGAGGGTGGTGGCCGACTGAGCCCGGGTCCTGAACAGGTCCTGGGCCAGCCGTGAACCGGTTCTGATGCGGCCGTGAACCGGTTCTGATGCGGCTGTGATCCGGCCCTGGCGTGAATCACCACGGAAACCCCTGTGAATCACCGCAAGAGCCTCCGTGGATCGCCGCGAGAGCAGCAAGGACTCCGTGGGTACCATCGACGTGCCCGTCACGTCCCACGCACCACGCGGACACCACCCACCACACAACAGCGCAACGGGGCCCACGGCCCCCCACCACACGATGGGGTAACCAGTGCTTTTGAAAACCTTCGGCTGGTCGTTCGCGGTCACCGCGCTCGCCCTGGTCGCAGCGGTCTTCTACGGAGGGTGGACCGGCTTCGGCGTCGTGGCGATCCTCGCCATCCTCGAAATCTCCCTGTCGTTCGACAACGCGGTCGTCAACGCCGGAATCCTGAAGAAGATGAGCGCCTTCTGGCAGAAGATCTTCCTCACCATCGGCGTCCTCATCGCCGTCTTCGGTATGCGGCTGGTCTTCCCCGTCGTCATCGTGGCGGTCAGCGCCTCCATGGGCCCGATCGAGGCCGTCGACCTCGCCCTCACGGACAAGGACCGCTACCAGCAACTCGTCACCGACGCCCACCCGTCGATCGCCGCCTTCGGTGGCATCTTCCTGCTGATGATCTTCCTGGACTTCATCTTCGAGGACCGGGACATCAAGTGGCTCGGCTGGCTGGAGCGGCCGCTCGCCAAGCTCGGCAAGGTCGACATGCTGTCGGTCTGCATCGCCCTGATCGTGCTGCTGATCGCCTCCCTGACCTTCGCGGCCCATGCCCACCAGCACGGCGGAGTGCACGCCGACAAGGCGGAGACGGTCCTGCTCTCCGGTATCGCGGGCCTGGTCACGTACATGATCGTGGGCGGTCTCTCGAGCCACTTCGAGAACCGGATCGAAGAGGACGAGGAACGCGAGAAGGAGGCGCAGGGCGAGGCCGAACGCGGCGGCGGGCCCCGCTCAGCGGTCGCCCTCGCGGGCAAGGCCGCGTTCTTCATGTTCCTGTACCTCGAAGTCCTCGACGCGTCGTTCTCCTTCGACGGTGTCATCGGCGCCTTCGCCATCACCAACGACATCGTCCTGATGGCACTGGGCCTCGGCACCGGCGCGATGTACGTCCGTTCGCTGACCGTCTACCTGGTCCGCCAGGGCACCCTCGACGACTACGTGTACCTGGAGCACGGCGCCCACTACGCGATCGGAGCTCTCTCCGTCATCCTCCTCGTCACCATCCAGTACGAGATCAACGAGGTGATCACCGGTCTCGTCGGCGTCGTCCTGATCGGCTGGTCCTTCCTGTCCTCCGTACGCCGCAACAAGGCACTCGCCAAGGAGGGTTCGGTGGAACCGGCCGATCCGGACAAGGACAGGGCCGGGGCCACGACCGGCTCCTGAGACCCCGGCGGCACTTTCGTCCTCCCACCGAGGCTCTTTGTCCATGGCCCCACCCCGCCGCCGACGGCGAGGTGGGGCCATGGGTCGTTCCGCCGGTACGAGAACCTTCGGTTCGACCAGTGGTGCTGATCTCGACGAGACTGCATGGGACACGACAGTTGTTCGCCCCAGCGAGTAGGCCGGTAGATGCAGCAGCCACAGAACGAACTCGGCGCATTCCTGCGAGCGAACCGCGCCCGCACCGAACCGGCCGACGTCGGGCTGCCCGCCGGTGGCGGCAGCCGCAGGGTCGAGGGCCTGCGACGCGAAGAGGTGGCCGTACTGGCCGGTGTGAGCGCCGACTACTACGCGCGCCTGGAGCAGGGGCGCGAGCGCAACCCCTCACCCCAGGTGGTCGACGCGGTCGGCCGGGCGATGCGGCTGACCCCGGACGCGCGGACCCACCTCTTCCGGCTGGCGGGCCTGCACCCCGCGCTCACCTCGGCCGCGGGCCGCGACCTGGTCCACCCCTCGCTGCTGCACCTCCTGGACGCCTTCCCCGGGGCCGCCGCCTACGTCCTGAGCCCCGCCTTCGACGTACTCGCGAAGAACGCCGTCGCCACCGCGCTCCTCGCACCCTTCGAGGGCACGTCGAACATGGTCCGGGTGCTGTTCCAGCACCCACGGGCCCGAGAGGTCTTCGTCGACTGGGACGTCGTGGCGCGCGCCACGGTGCACGCGCTGCGGCTGCACGCCGGCCGCTTCCCCGACGACCCCGCCATCGGCGGCCTGGTGTCCGAGCTGTCGCGGACGGCACCTGACTTCCGGCGCCTGTGGCAGGAGAACGAGGTGGAGAACCTGGCCCGCGCGTACAAGGTCTTCGTGCTGCCCGGCGCCGGCCGCATCGAGCTGACGTACCAGACCTTCGACGTCCATGACGTTCCCGGGCAGCAGCTCCTGGTGGGCGTGCCCGAACCCGGCAGCGCGAGTGCCGCGGCGATCGCATCCCTTCTGGCACCGGCCGAACGCGGGGGCGCTTCCTGACGGGCGGCGGTGACGGGTGACGGGTGACGAGTGGCGGTGCCGAGCGGGCGGACCGGAGGCGGCCGGGCGCGCTGCCTGGGTGTGGGACTCCTAGGCGGACACGTCCTTCCTGGCAGGGTCCCGCGCGAGCAGGCTGACGGTGTCCGCCCTACGGAGGCGAACGAAACCCCTGTTGAAAGGCCGCTGCCATGCCGTCTCCCACCGTCTCGATGTCGAGCGCCCGACAGATCGAGAACCTCATCGCCCGGTACTCCCACCTCGTCGACGAGGGCGACTTCGCGCGGTTCGGCGCCCTCTTCGAGAACGCCGACTTCGTGAGCGGAGAGGTGAGTCTCCGTGGCGGCAGGGCCATCGAGGAACTGATCAGCTCGATGCTCGTCGTGCACGACGACGGGACCCTGCGCACCCGGCACATCACGACGAACATCCTGATCGAGGTCGACGAGGACGACGACAGCGCCGAGGCACGCTCGTACTACAACATCCTCCAGTCGGTGCCCGGCCGGCTGCCGCTGCAGATGGTGGCAGGAGGCCGCTACCGCGACCGCTTCGAGCGGCGCGACGGCACGTGGTCCTTCGCGCGGCGGGAGGTCACGATCGACTTCACCGGTGACACCCGCTACCACCTCAAGGCCCCGCGGGACGCCTGAGACCGGCCGGAGGTGTCACCGGCCAACCCCCTGGGAGAGTTCCTACGGGCCTGCCGGTCGCAGCTGACTCCCGCGGACGTCGGCCTGGGCCTGGGTCCCGGCGGTCGTCACCGACGGGTCGCAGGACTGCGCAGGGAGGAGGTCTCCGTCCTGTCGCAGGTCAGCGTCGACTACTACAGCCGGCTGGAGCAGGGCCGGGAGCGACACCCCTCGCCCCGCACAGCCGAGGCACTGGCCAAAGCCCTCCGGCTCGACCCGGACACGCGAAACCGTCTGTTCCTGCTCGCCGGACTCGATCCGCGCCTGTGTTCCGACGACACCCGCGGGCACGCGCACCCCGAGCTGCTGCGCCTGCTGGAGACGGCGAACCCGTCGGCGGCCTACGCGCTGAGCCCGTCCTTCGACGTCCTGGCGGCCAACGCGGAAGCGCGGGCGCTGCTGTCACCACTCGGCGGAGTCGGAGGAGGCGGCGGAGTCGGCGGACCGGCCGGTGTCGGTGGATCGGCCGGTGTCGATGCCGGTGCCAGTGGCAGCGCCGGTGGACAACTGAATTTGATCCGCGCCCTGTTCACCCACCCGCAGGCCAAGAGCTACTACACCGAGTGGCCGCTCGCCGTGACCGCCTCCCTGTACGCGCTACGCCTCAACGCCGCCCGGCTGCCGGGAGACATCGCGATCGCGGGCCTCGTCGCCGACCTGTCCGCCGGGGTGGCCGACTTCGCAACAGCGTGGCGGGACGGGTCGGCAGCCGTCCTGGAGCGCGCGTACGGGACCGTCGTCCATCCCGAGGCCGGGCGCGTCGCGCTCACCTACCGCGTCCGGGGCCACCCGGCCGCTCCGGGACAGCGTCTGCTGGTCGGCACCCCTGCCCCGGGGAGCCGCAGTGCCGAGGCCCTCGTCTACCTGGCGGCCATGGCCGAGCGCTGACCACGACGCCGAAGCCCGCCGTACCGCCGTACCGCCGTACCGCCGTACCGCCGTACCGACCTGACCCTCTGTCCGCAGAACCCGTCAGAGCCGATTCCGAGAACCAAGAAGGAACACCATGTCTCTCACCTCGTACCGCACCCTCGGCCGTTCCGGTCTGCGGGTCAGCCCGTTGGCCTTCGGCGCGATGAACTTCGACGACGGCAGCTGGGGCTCCGGCCCGGAGACCTCGTTCGGGCTGCTGGACCACTACCTCGACGCGGGCGGCAACTTCGTGGACACCGCCAACATGTACAACGGCGGTGCCTCGGAGGAGACCCTGGGCCGTTACTTCGCCCAGCGCCCCGGCCGCCGCGACCGTGTCGTCCTGGCGACGAAGTTCGGCGGCAGCATGCGGGCGGACGACCCCAACTCCGGCGGCGCCGGCCGGAAGGCGATCCGGGCCCAGCTCGACGCGTCCCTGCGCCGGTTGAACACGGACTACGTCGACCTGTACTGGATGCACCAGTGGGACCGGCACACCCCCGTCGAGGAGACCCTGTCGACCCTCACGGACCTGGTGCGGGCCGGAAAGATCAACGCGATCGGCCTGTCCAACGTGCCTGCCTGGTGGGTCGCGGAGGCCGCCACGACCGCCCGGCTGCGCGAGTGGGAGCCCGTCGCCGCGCTCCAGGTGGAGTACTCGCTGCTCGCCCGCAGCGTCGAGGGCGAGACCTTCGGCGCGGCCCGCCGCTTCGGACTCGGCATCACACCGTGGAGCCCGCTGGCCAGCGGGGTCTTGTCCGGCAAGTACTCCCGCACCGCCACCGAGGTGGCAGGTTCCGGACGCACGGCCTACGCCGCCGCCTACCTGACCGAGTCCACCTTCGTCCTGCTCGACGCCCTGAAGAGGATCGCCGACGACCTCGGTACGACCGTGGCCGCGGTGGCGCTGGCGTGGGTCCGGCAGCGCTCCGAGGTCACGTCCACGCTCGTGGGTGCCCGTACGCAGGAGCAGCTGGCCGCCAACCTCGCCTCGCTCGACGTCACGCTCACCGAGGAGCAGACCGGTGAGCTGAGCGCGCTCACGGCGCCGGTCCTCGACTACCCGCACAACATGACCGAGTCCATGGTCGGCTTCCAGCAGGGTGACACCACCATCAACGGCCTGGCCGCCAAGGCCTTCGTCCGCTGACCCCCTCGACACCACGACACGGCAGGAACGGAACACACCATGACGGAAACGCTCGAGATCACCACCCTGCGGCCGGCCCCGGGCCACACCGCCGACGACTTCGTGAAGGCGAACGCCGACATCGACGCCTATCTCAGGCGGCAGCCCGGCTTCCTGTGGCGGCGCATCGTCGGGACCGACGACGGACGCGTCCTCGACATCGTCGCCTACGACAGCCTGCCGCACGCGCGGGCCGGGGCCGCCAGCATCACCGGTGAGATGGCGGACTCGCCCGTCCACGCCACGATCGACCACGACAGCGTGGACTGGCAGCTCACCACTGCGCTGCACCACCTGACGTGATGGAGTCACCATGTCGGACATGTCATTAGCTGTCCGTCGACAGACCGAATCACCAAACTGCTCGAAGGGCACCCGTATGAACGAGACACAGGCGCACGACGGCGAGGCCGGACTCGTCGAGGCCGACGACAGGGCACTGAAGGTCCGGGCGCAGTACGAACAGGTCGAACAGCGGGTGCTGGGCAGGACCTGGACCCTGCCGGAACTCGCGATCGGCTTCACCAACGACGCCGCCTACGTCGGGCGCCTGGTGCTCGCCGCCGAGCGCACCTGGGGCATCGACGGTGACGTGGACGCCGAACTGCGGCACAAGCTGGCCGAGTGCCTGTGGTGGGTCTTCGTGCTCGCCGACCGGCTCGACGTCGACATGCCGGAGGCCTACGCGACCACGATGGACCGCATCGGCGGGGGCCTGGAGCGGACCCTGCGCGACATGGGCGCGTAGGGCCTGCCCCGGGGAGGGTGCCGCCACATCCTCAGGTCGTCGGCGGCTGCGGGGGGTGGTGGATCCAGGCGGGCAGCAGTGCGTACAGGCGGACCGCGATCTCCTCCGGGTCGCAGTCGGTGTTCCCTCCGACGGCGGCCGAGAAGACTCCGTGCACTCCGGAGGCCGTATAGACGTCCTCGACCGAGTTCCCCGGGCCGGTCTCCCGCTCGTCGATGCCGAGGTCGCGCCTCAGGGCGTGGAGCTGTTCGAGGAGGAGGTCGCCGATTCCCATCAGCCCGCTCGGCGACCGCCATGTCGAGGCCAGCAGGAACAGGCTCCTTCGCTGCTTGAGGGTGTCGAGCATGGCGTTCAGTGTCGCCACGGCCAGCTCGGCGGGCTCCCCGCCCCTCCGCCGGTCGCTGATGTTCAGGTCGTGGAGGGCGCGGAATTCGTCCGCGATCACGTACACCGCGGCCTCCTCGACCGAGTCGAAGTGGTTGTAGAAGGTGGCGCGGTGGATGCCGGCGGCTTCCGCCAGGGCGGAGACCGACGGACTCGTCCGCTTCTGCCGCATGAGGTCGGCCAGGGCGTCCGCGATCGCCCGTCGCGAGCGGGTGAAGCGCGGATCCGCTTCGACGGCCGGGGACTGGTCACTCACCATCCCCGCACACTACTGCGCAGGTCATCGGCGGACCTCACCCCCTCGGCCTTCTTCGGGCATGACTCGCCTGCGACCGGCCCGCTGTCGACGTCGACGACTATTCGACATGTGTCAAATAGTCGTCTACGGTGAAGAAGCACCAGCCCACCGACCAAGGACGCGAGATGACGACCACCGACAGCGCCACCGCCCCCACGGCGATCGAGGACAAGTTCGCCGCGGTGGAGACGCTCTACCGCTACGCCGCGGGTCTCGACCTGCGCGACGAGGAACTGCTCGCCTCCGCCTTCGCGGACGACGCGGTGGCCGACTTCGGTCCGGCGACGAAGAAGGCCGGCCAGGAGTACCCGCCGATCAAGGGCGGGGGGACCATCGCCGCGGCCCTGCTGGGCTCACTCGGCCACCTGGACACCACGCACTCGCTGAGCAACCCGAGGGTGACTCTCGACGGCGACACGGCACACCTCGAAGGCATCATGGCGTGCCAGCACCTGCCCCGCGAGGACCACTCGCGTCACGTCCTGATGACCAACCGGTACGACGTGGACCTGGCCAGGCAGGGCCAGGTGTGGGTCATCCGGCACCTCACCGTCGACAACGCCTGGACCGAGGGCGACCCCTCCGTCCTCGCCGGCATCTAGGAACGCACCCATGAGCGACACGTCGACGTCTTCGACGCCCACCTGCCGGAAGGAAGGAAGGCGTTCGGCGGTGTGACGGGCGACGGCAGCCCCGACGGGTGTCGGGAGTCAGTGTGAGCGAGGCGCGTACATGATCACCGCCATGCCGGTGAGGCAGACCAGGGCGCCGACGACGTCGTAACGGTCCGGGCGGTAGCCGTCCGCGACCATGCCCCAGGCGATCGAACCCGCGACGAAGACCCCGCCGTAAGCGGCGAGGATCCGCCCGAAGTTGTCGTCGGACTGGAAGGTGGCGACGACGCCGTAGAGGCCCAGCGCGACCACACCGGCGCCGATCCAGATCCAGCCCCTGTGCTCGCGGACGCCCTGCCACACCAACCACGCGCCGCCGATCTCGAAGAGGGCGGCGACGGCGAACAGGGCGACGGAACGAGCGACGGTCATACCGGCCGACCCTACCCGCGGACCCCACCCGCGACCGGCAGCGTCCGGTCACGCCCGGGACCGTCACCGGGCCGCCCGCCTCCTCTGTGAGCATCGTGCTCCCGACGGTGGCGCGCGGCGCAGGAGGCCGGTATGCGTACAGGGCAGGAATGGACGGCGGCGGTCCGGCTGCTGTGGCGGGCAGGCCCCCCCCGTACACGGCCGCCCTCGCCCTGACCGTGGTCTGCGGGGCGCTCACCGGCCCGCTCATCGTGGTCGGGACCGGTCGGCTCGTGGGCGCGCTGCCCGGAGCCGTGACGGCGGGCGCCGGATCGCAGGAGGCCCGGCGCGCACTGGTCGCCCTCGCCGTGTTCGGTGCGCTGACCCTCGTACGCACGGCACTGCGCGCCCTGGAGAGCGGGCTCGCCGCGGTGCTGCGGCTGCGGGCGGCCGGAGTGGTGGAGTTCAGGAAGGTCGGGAGATTTGTTGCAGATCCTGCTCATGGAGGTTGCGTCTCCTTCGTCGTCCGATATCGGTCATGCCTGGTTCGACGCTCGGTGTCCGGGACCGGGGCCCGGAACGTGAGGCCCCGCACGCGAGGCCCGGAATTCGAGGGAAGCGGTACCAAACCGTTGGGCGGCACTCCACGAATGCCCCAGTGACAGCCGGTGCGATGCCCGGTCGCCGAATCGCGGGACCCGAGCGGTAGTTGGATGCTCGCGCGCGTCCCGGGGAGCGGTTCGGGATATCGGGCAGCGCCGGACAGGTTCGGATGGCCTCGGCCGGGCGACGCCCCCAGCGGTCGCCCGGTGTGCGCCGGTGCGGAGGATGCGAACGAATGTCAGGCGGACCGGGGGCGGCCGGACATCCGGCGGACGGGGAACCGAAGGAGGCGGCAGCGGGCATCGGCCCGGTCGACGCCGTGCACACGACCGAGGAACTGGCGGCGCTGCTACGGCAGTTGCGCAGGCGCGCCGCGCGCAGGGGAGGCGGAGCACAGCCCACCTACCGACAGCTGTCCGCGCTCACAGGCTGGGCGCACGGGGTGATCGGCGACTACTTCGCCGGCAAGACCCTGCCACCGACGGACCGTTTCGACACCCTGGTCCAACTGCTCGGTGTCACCGGCCGTGAGCTCCGGCAGCTGGCGACGGCCCGCCACCGGGTGGAGGAGGCCCGCCGCGCCCGCCTGGCCGCAAGCGGCCGCGCGGTCCCGCCCGGCACGGACGACACCGGTCCGCTGTCTCCCGTCCCCCGCCAGTTGCCCGCGGACATCCCCGAACTCCTCGGCCGGGCGGGGGAGCTGGACGCGCTCGACGTGCTGCGCCCGGGGCAGCGGGGGAGCGGTCCCGTCGTGGTCGCTCTCGACGGCCCCGGAGGCGTCGGCAAGTCGGCGCTGGCGGTGCACGCGGCCCATCGGCTCGGCGAGCGGTTCCCCGACGGTCAGCTCTACGCCGACCTGCGGGGTTCACATCGCGGCGAGCGTCCCGTTCCGCCCGCCGCCGTCCTCAGGCGATTCCTCTGCGCGCTGGGCGAGCCGAGGCTCTGCCCCGGCAGCGAGGCGGACGCGGCGGCGGCCTACCGCACGCTGCTCACCGAGCGACGGATGCTGATCGTCCTGGACAACGCGCTGGACGCGGCCCAGGTACGTCCGCTTCTGCCCGCGGCCCACGGCTGTGCCGTCATCGTCACCAGCCTCGGTGTCCTCGCCACCCTCAACGGCGCCGTCCACCTCCACCTCTCGCCCCTCACACCCCCGGCGTCCATCGAGGTCCTCGGTCTCTGGGCGGGACCGGGACGGCTGGCCGCCGAACGCGGCGCCGCCGAGACGATCGCCCACCACTGCGGCCACCTTCCGCTGGCCCTGCGCATCGCGGGCGCCCGTCTGGCGGCGCGCCCGCGGTGGCCGGTGCGGGAACTCGCCGACCGGCTCGCCGATCCCGCGGGGCGCCTCGCGGAGCTGTCCTTCGCGGATCTCGACATGCACGCGGCCCTGGACGCCGGCCACCGGGAGCTGCTGGCCCGGGGGCCCGCCAGCCGCGCGGCGGCGCTCGCGCTCCCTCTGCTGGCGGCGGGACAGGGCGAGTTGACCGTCACGGAGGCGGCCGCGACGACCGGTGCGGCGGTGTCGGCGACCGAGGTGATCCTGGAGCAGCTGGTCGACGTACAGCTCCTGGAGTCCCGCGCCCCGGGCCGCTACCGCTTCCACCCGCTCACCCGGCTGTTCGCCCTGCGCTCGGCCGCCCGGCACACGGTCGTCGCGCGCACGGCCCCCCGGGCGGACGGGCCGTGGGCCGACTGACGGCGCCTGCCCCTCACGCCTCTCACGCCTGCCGTGCCTGCCACACCGGGCACGCCGGGCACGGGCATCCACCGCGCCTGGGGCAACTGCGGCAGCGCCCTCGTTCTCGCGCCCTCGTTCTCAGTTCTTCGCCGCCGCCCGGTAGGGACGGAAGAACGCCCGCAGTTCCTCCGCGTAGAGCTCGGGCTCCTCGAACGGCGCGAAGTGCCCACCGCGCGCGGGCTCATTCACGTATACGGCGTTCGTCGTGCGCTTTAGCCATGCCCTCGGCGGGCGGACGATGTCCCCCTGGAAGAGCGAGAACCCGGACGGCACCTCGACCCGGCGGGTGAGCTGCTCGGGCGGGAGCGCGCCGTTGGCGTTGTACATGCGCATCGAGGAGCCGATCGTGCCGGTGAGCCAGTAGAGCGTGACGTTCGTCAGGATCTCGTCCTTGGTGAAGCTCCGTTCGACGTCGCCGTCGCAGTCGCTCCACGCCCGCAGCTTCTCGACGATCCACGCGGCGAGCCCGGCGGGCGAGTCGTTGAGTCCGGCGGCGGCGGTCTGGGGCCTGGTGCGGTGGATGGCCCCGTAGGCACCCTCGCTCGCGCCCCACGCCGCCGCTTCCGCGAACCAGGCGCGCTCCTCCGGTGCCAGCTCGGCCGGGTCGCCGGTGAAGACGGGCAGCCCACCGTCCATACGGTGGACGGCCACGACCCGGTCGGGGTGGTCGAGCGCGAGATAGCGGCTCACGTGGCTGCCGATGTCCCCGCCCGCCGCGCCGAACCGCGCGTAGCCGAGGACGTCCATGAGCTCGGCCCACAGGCCCGCGACGCCGACGGAGTTGAGCGGCGGGCCGGTGGGGCGGTCCGAGTACCCGTAACCCGGCATGTCCGGCACGACCACGTCGAACGCGTCGGCGGGGTCACCGCCGTGCGCGCCGGGATCGGTCAGCAGCGGGACGACCTTCGAATAGCGCCAGAACGAGTCCGGCCAGCCGTGGCTGAGGACCAGGGGCAGAACGGGGCCGGCCGGCGCGACGGCCCGGGCGTGCACGAAGTGGATGCCCAGGCCGCCGAGCCGGACGCGGAAGCGGGGCAGCCGGGCGAGCGCGGCCTCCTGCGCGGGCCAGTCGAACGTGTCCGCCCAGTAGGCGACGAGTTCACGGAGGTAGTCGACATCGGTGCCGAGCGACCAACCGGCGTCCTCGGGCGCGTCCGGCCAGCGTGTCGCACGCAACCGCGTACGGAGATCTTCGAGCGCGGCGGGCTCGGTGTGCGGGGTGAACGGCTCCGGCTGAGGCGATGCGTCCGACATGCCCCGCATGCTACGTGGCGCACCCCGCGCGCTCACTGCGAAGAGGGCCCGACCGGCGGCCCGGCGGCTCAGGAGTCCTGGGCCCAGTTACTCGGGCGGCCGGGCAGCCGGGCGGCCATCTGGCGATACGGCCGGGCGGTCAGGCGTTCACGGCCTGTTCAATGGTGGGGTGGCAACTGATCAACGTGTCCATCCCGACGATCTGCAGGATCCGCAGCACCGCTTCCTGGGCGCCTGCGATGCGCAGCCAGCCCTGGGTGTCGCTGACCGCCTGGTACGCGCCGATGAAGACGCTGATCCCGCTGGAGTCCATGAAGGTCACACCGCTGAGGTCGACCACGGTCCGCGGAGGCGTCTCACCGTCGGGCGACAGCAGAGCCTCGCTGAGCATGTCCTTGACGGTGTGGTCGATCTCGCCCCGCACGGTCACGACACGGATGCCGTCGATCGCGGAGTGCTCGACGGAGAGCTGGCCTGGCTGATCCACGCTCTGAATGGGGGTCACCGTCTCCTCGACTGCGGTTGTGTGCCCGGACTTGCCCCGGGCCACGAGGTGCCCGGCCATTGTGCCCGAACGCTTCACCTCCCGCACCCACACAGCTGTGCCGGAGAGCACATTTGTACGATGCATGAATGACGGGACCACGGGTAGCGGAGCGCCTGTGAACGGAGAATGAGGGCGGTGCCGGTGGGACCCCACGACGACGGTGACGGCTGTACAGGGTCGGACAGACACATGATGCAGACCGGCTACGCCATAGGCGGGGACGACGGATGCATCGCCGATGCCCGTCATCACGCCGCGGCCTTCCTCGAACGGGCTCGCACCGAGCACCACTCGGCCGTCACCGCCCGTGTGATGGATCTGACGCAGCTGGTGGTCAGCGAGCTGGTCACCAATGCCTGCAAGTACGCCCCCGGCCCCGTGCTGATGGAGCTGCGCGTGACCCTTGAGACGGTGGATGTCGTCGTGTGGGACAGCGACCCGACGGTCCCCGAGGCGCATGCCGCCGACGCGGGCAGGGTCGGCCAGCACGGCCTGGAGATCGTCAAAGCCGTCGCCAAGGACCTGGAGATCCACCAAGAGCCGGTCGGCAAGCGGATAACAGCCCGCATCGCCCTGTCCGACCCGTAAGGGAGCGGGTGCCTCTTCCTTCTTCCTGGATCCAGGGAGGCAGAATGCTCCGTCTTCCTGGGAGGTGGCGCGGGAGATGAGCAAAGGGCATGGCAGGGCGTGTGCGCTGCGGCGGTCCACGCGAGAACGCTCGTTCCAGGAATCGTCAGGGAGAACGGTCGTTCCGGTATAGTGAGGGCGTGACCTCGTCCCCCGCTTCCGGAACCTCGTCTCCGGCCCGCACCCGGCTCCTGGAGACGGCGTCCGCCATCTTCTACGCCGACGGCATCCGCCATGTCGGCGTGGACCGCATCATCGCCGAGGCCCAGGTCACCAGGGCCACCTTCTACCGGCACTTCCCCAGCAAGGAAGACCTCGTGCTCGCCCATGTCGAGCAGCGCGACCAGCAGATCAGGGCGCTGGTGACGGAGGCGTTCCGGGGGACCACCGACCCGGAGGCGCTGCTCGTCATGATGATGGCCGGGATCGGGGAGGAGATCTGCGGCCCCGGTTTCCGCGGCTGCCCGTTCATCAACGCGGCCGCCGAGTACCCGGACCCCGAGCACCCCGTCCGGCTGGCGGTCCAGGCACACCGGTCCTGGTTCCGGCAGACGGTCCTGAACCTCGTGACCGCCGCGGGCTGCACCGACCGCGAACACACCACGGCCGCTCTGGTGCTTCTGCGCGACGGGGCGATGACCGGGGGAGACCTGGACGATCCCGCCCAGGTGCGTGAACACCTGATGCGAAGCGCCCGCGCGATCCTCGCCGACGGGCGGAAGACCGAGTAACACCGCTGGAGAGCCCGCCATGCCGTTCGCCGACGAACTCATCGGCCGCCACACCGTGCAGAGCCTGATCAGTGCCATGCGGACGGCCGCTCCGGAGGCCGAACTCACGGCGCTGCGCGCGGCGCCCGAACTGATCGACCCGTTGTCCCTGCGGGAGCGTGCCGACCTGCTGCGCGACGCGCTGCTCGCGGACCTTCCGGGCGACTACGCGGCGCTGGCCCGGACGGTACGCGTCGCCCGCGACCACGCCCCGCAGTTCACCGGATGGCTGATCTGGCCGGTCACCAGCGCTCTCGCCACCCGCGCCGTCCAGGAGGGCGGGGCGGCGGCCTTCGACGACGCGATGGACCTCCTCGCGAGTCTCACCGGGCGCCTGTCCTCGGAGTTCGCCATCAGGACCCTGCTGCGGCACGATCTCGACCGGGCCCTCGGCGTCGTCGTGGGCGGCTGGACCGGCTCGGCCGACGCCGACGTGCGCAGGCTGGCCTCCGAAGGCACCCGCCCCTACCTTCCCTGGGCGGTACGGGTCCCGGACATCCTGGCCCGTCCCGCGGTGACCGTGCCCATCCTGGACGCCCTCTACCGCGACGAGAGCGAGTACGTACGCCGCTCGGTCGCCAACCATCTCAACGACCTCAGCCGCGACCATCCGGACATCGTCGTCGCCGCGGCCCGCCGCTGGCTGGAGAACCCCGGCGCCACCACGGAGCGCCTGGTGCGCCACGGGCTGCGCACCCTGGTCAAGCGAGGCCACCCCGGCGCCCTGGAACTGCTCGGATTCCCTCCCGCGACCCTGGAGGTCGAAGGACCCCGACTGGACCACGCCGTCGTCCCGTTCGGCGGCACGGTCCGCTTCACGGCGTCGATCCGCAACACCGGCGACGTCCAGGCGCGGCTCACGATCGACTACGTCGTGCACCACCGCAAGGCCAACGGCGGCCAGACCGGCAAGACCTTCAAACTCACCACCCGCACCCTCGCGCCGGACGAACGGATCGACATCGCGCGGGAGCACTCGTTCCGGCCGATCACGACGCGCCGCTACCACCCCGGGCCGCACGCCGTCTCCCTGCAGATCAACGGAGTCGCGACGGCCCGTGCAGACTTCGAACTGGCGGCCCCGGACACACCATGAGCGGCCCGCACCCGCACGGCTCCGTCAGGTGCTGTGAGCGGTGCTTGCAGTTCAGGTGATGTCCCGTGCCGTGAACGCCGGCCGTGCCGACGGCGGCAGCGGGGCGTGCCGGGGGCAGGCCTCGAACGCCTGGATCACGAACGCCGCGAAGCGCCGGGAGGCCATGACCTGGGCGGCGGTCGAGGCGGTGTGGAGCCCTTTGTTGGCCATGAGCATGAGGATGAGGTCGTCCAGGACGAAGTCGGGACGCAGGCGCCCCGCCTCCTTGGCGCGCTGGGCCAGTCCGGCGACCGCTCGCACCGTGTACTCACGGCCCGCGTCCACGTCGGCCGCGCCCGGGAACGTGGACATGAAGGCTTCGGTGAAACCCCGGTCGCGTGCGTGCAGTTCACAGACCTGCTCGATCACCTGGCAGAAGCCCCGCCAGGGATCGGGATCGGCGCACCCCTCGTCGACGATGGTGCGGCACGCGCGCAGCTGGTCCGCGAAGACCGCGGTGACCAGTGTCTGCTTGGTCGGGAAGCGCCGGTACAGGGTGGCGGGGCCGACCGCGGCGCGCCGGGCGATCTCCCGCATCGGTACGTCCAGGCCCTCGGCCGCGAACAGTTTCCTCGCCGCGTCGAGGATCCGTTCGCGGTTGTCCAGGGCGTCGGAACGCAGCGTGTGAGGCAAATGATCGGTCACCGCTCTCACTTTACCCAAGTGGACGGGGGCGTCCGTTAGCGTCCGGGAGCGGGAAGCAACCGCCCTGGTCACTGGGTGCGGCACATCGATCCGAGCACGTGGAGACGACAGTGAAGGCAATCGAGATCAGGACGTACGGCGGCCCCGAAGGTCTGGCCGTGGTCGACCTGCCCGCAGCCGTACCGGCCGCCGGAGAAGTGGTGATCGCCGCGGAAGCGGTGGGCGTCGGCGGTGTCGACACCGTGATCCGAAGCGGCGCTCTGGCGGCCTACGGCTTCAAGGAGGGGCATGTCCCCGGCAGCGAGGTGGCGGGCCCGGTCACCGCGGTGGGCGACGGCGTCGACCCGTCATGGATCGGCCGACGGGTGTGGGGATTCACCGGCACGGGCGGCGCCTATGCCGAACAGGCCGTCGCCCCGGTGCAGGAGATCCTTCCCCTCCCCGACGGGCTCTCCGCAGCCGACGCCGTGACGCTCGGCAGCTCAGGAGTCGTCGCCCACTACGCACTCGCGCATGCCCACTTCGCCCCCGGGGAGTCGGTCCTGGTGCGCGGCGCGGCCGGCAGCATCGGCATCATGACCGTCCAGTTGGCGGCCAGGGGCGGTGCCGCCGCGGTGGCGGTCACCACGTCGTCGGCCGAACGCGGCGCGCGGCTGGGCCGGTTGGGCGCGACCCATGTACTGGACCGGGCCGGGAACGGCGGACAGGACGCCCCGGCCGGCTACGACGTCATCATCGACATCGTCGCCGGTGACGCCATGCCGTCGTTCTTCGACAGGCTCAACCCGAACGGCCGGATGGTCGCCGTCGGCGTCGTGGCGGGCCAGCCACCGGCGGACTTCGGTACGAAGATGCTCGCCGCGTTCCGGAAGTCGCTGTCCTTCGCCACCTTCAGCGCGGACACCGTCACCTCGGCCGACCGGCACGCCGTACGGGGCGAACAGTTCGCCGCCGCGGTCCGTGGTGAGCTGGCGACGGTCGTGCACGAGTTGCTGCCGCTGGACCAAGCGGTGCTCGCGCACCGGAAGATGGACGACGGTGAGGTCTTCGGCAGGATCGTGCTGACGCCGTAGCCCTGCCCGGAGCAGCCGCGTCAGCTCGGGAAGCGCGTGGCGATCCGGGAGATGTTCGAGGTGTGGCTGTGTGCCCGCATCAGCTCCTCGGCCCGCTCGCCGTTGCCGGCGGCGATGGCCTCGTAGATGATCCGATGCTGTCTGTACCGCTCGTCGACCACCTTCGAGTGCTCGCCGCGCACCTCCGAGAGGATGCTGTCCCGCCGCTCCTCCGAGCCGAAGGCGTCGACGGTACGCAGCATCTGGACCAGGGTCGCGTTGCCGCTGGCCTGGTCCACGATCGTGTGGAAGTGGCGCATGAGTCCCTGGATCTCGAGCACCAGGTCCCGCTCCGAGTCGGTGCCCGCCTCCGCGTCGCGCAGTTCGCCGCGCAAGGCGTCCGCCCTGTCCAGGCAGTCGGACATCTCGCGGCGCTGGGCCGCCGTCGACTTCTCCGCGGCCAGCCGGGCGGCGAGGGCCCGGAGCACGTCCTCCATCATGGTGAACTCGCGCAGCTCTTCCTTGCCGAACTGTGCGATACGGACCGACCTGGGGCCCGTACGCTCCACCAGCCGGTCCTGTTCCAGGCGCCGCAGCGCTTCCCGGACAGGGGTCGCGCTGATGCTGAGGGACTCCGCCAGGCCGCGCTCCGTGACCTTCTCCCCGCGCTTCAGGGTTCCGGTGACGATGGCCTCGCGGATCGCGGTGTACGCCTGATCGCCGAGGGTGACCGGTGATGGGAGCTGGGGGAGCAGAGCCATGACGGACATGGTATTTGCTACAGCATAATTGTCAAACAAGCGAGCCGGTCGTCGAGAAGCCGTCCGGTCGTCGAGAGGCCTGTCCGGTCGTCGAGAAGGCGGCCGGCGACCGTCAAGAAACCCTCAGGTTCGGCGTGGGGTGGCCGTCAAGTCCGCCGAGCAGGATCAGTGCCTCAACCACCTACCCATGGGGGATGCAGGCATGGCAGCACTTCTGTACCGGCTGGGCGCTCTCGGCGCCCGACGGTGGCGAACGACGCTGGTCGGATGGCTCCTGGCACTCGGCGCGGTCACCGGCCTCGGCTTCTCGTTCGCCGGCTCCTTCGAGGACAGCGGTTCCATCCCCGGGTCACCGGCGCAGACCGCGTTGACCAAGATGGACCGTCACTTCCCCTCCCCGGACGTCCAGTCCGCGGACATCGTGTTCCAGGCCCCGCCCGGCCGCGAGGTGACCGACCCCGATCTGCGCGAGGCACTGGCGGCCGGCATCGCCGCGATGGGAGACGTCCACGGCGTGGCCGAGGTCGGAGACCCGGTCGAGGACGACACCGTCTCCGAGGACGGCCGCACCGCCGTCGCGCAGGTCGCCTTCACGACGAAGAAGGACGAGGACGTGCCCGCCGGCACGCTCGACGCCGTGAAGGACGCGGGGGAGCGGGCCAGGCAGGCAGGTCTCAGGACGGTCTACGGCGGTGACGCCTACGCCCCCTCGACCTCGCCCTTCGGGCCGCCCGAGATGGTCGGGCTGGGAGTGGCCCTGGTCATCCTCGTCATCACGTTCGGCTCGCTGCTCGCCGCGGGACTGCCGCTGATCACCGCGGTTCTCGGAGTCGTCGGCACCATGGCGGCCATGATGGGCGCGGCCACGGTGCTCGGAGTGAGTGACAGCGCGCCCACCCTGGCGATGATGCTGGGGCTCGCCGTGGGCATCGACTACGCCCTGTTCATCGTCTCGCGCCACCGGACCCAACTCGCCGCCGGCATGCCCGTCGTGGAGTCCGTCGCCCGCGCCAACGCGACCGCGGGCAGCGCGGTCGTCTTCGCCGGTGCCACGGTGGTCATCGCGCTCGCCGGACTCTCGGTGGCGGGTGTCCCGATGCTGACCTCCATGGGACTCGCGTCCGCGGGAGCCGTGGCCGCCGCCGTCGTACTGGCACTCGGACTGCTCCCCGCACTGCTGGGCATGGCCGGCCGCAGACTCATCCCCAAGGCCGGCACACGCCGGGTCCGGCGACCGGCACGGCAGGGCGGGACCTCGATGGGCGTGCGCTGGACCGAAGGCGTACTGCGTCGGCCGGTGCGTACGCTCGTCCTCGGAGCCGTCGCCCTCATCGCCCTGGCTCTTCCGGCGACACAGCTCAAGCTCGCCCTGACCGACGAGAGCAACAGCCCCACGACGACATCGAGCCGTCAGGCGTACGACCTGGTCGGTGACGCCTTCGGAGCCGGGGCGAACGGCCCGTTGGTGATCCTCGTCGAGGACGACGACCCGGCCGCCGTCGCCTCGACGGCCACCGCCGTCGAGGACAGGCTGCGGGACGTCGAGGGCATCGCGGACGTCAGCGGCGTCGAGGTGGCCGAGGACGAGTCGGCCGCGCGCATCCGGATCATCCCCGACACCGGACCGCGTACCCAGCAGACCAGCGACCTGGTCTCCCGGCTGCGCACCGAGATGAAGCCCGTCGCCGAGTCCGGTGGCAGCTATGTCGCCGTCACCGGTCTGACCGCGGTCAGCATCGACGTCTCCGACAAACTCAGCGGCGCGCTGGTCCCCTTCGCGGTCGTCGTGGTCGGCCTCTCCCTGCTCCTCCTGATGATCGCCTTCCGGTCCGTCGCCGTACCCGTCAAGGCCACCATCGGATTCCTGCTCTCCGTCGGTGCCGCGTTCGGAGCCACCGTCGCGGTCTTCCAATGGGGCTGGCTGGCCGGCCTGCTGGGGGTGGCGAGCACGGGGCCGGTGGCCGGGTTCATGCCCATCATCGTCATGGCCGTGCTGTTCGGACTCGCCATGGACTACGAGGTGTTCCTCGTGTCCGCCATGCGCGAGGACTACGTCCGTCACCGCGACGCCCGCGCCGCCATCCTCACCGGAGCCCGCGACGCCGCCCGCGTGGTCACCTCCGCCGCCCTCATCATGATCTCGGTATTCGTCGGCTTCCTGTTCTCGCACGACGCCGATATCATGCCGATCGCTTTCGCCCTGGCCTTCGGAGTCATGGTGGACGCCTTCCTGGTCCGTATGACACTCGTGCCGGCGGTACTGGCCCTTCTCGGGGACCGGGCCTGGTGGCTGCCCCGGCGCCTCGACCGCTTCCTGCCCCGGCTCGATGTGGAGGGCGAGAACTTCCACGCACCCGACACCGCACTCGATGCCGCGTCCGGCACCGCACCCGATGCCGCGCCCGAGACCCCCGGCAAGCAGTCCGCTCCAGTGGGCCTGTGACGTACCTGCGTCGGTCGCGTCGACGGGCTTCGGACCTGTGTCGGCAGACTTCGTGCAGCCCCATCCGCCCGCACAAGGAGCACGTATGAACGCCGTCGACGCACCGGGCACCACCGACCGGGTGCTCGTCATCGATGACGACCCCGGGATCAGGCGCCTGCTGGTCTCGGCCCTCGGATTCGCCGGATTCGCGGTGGACGTGGCGGGCGATCTGACCGAAGCGCTCGAACAGGTCGCCCGCCGCCCGCCCGACGTCATCGTCCTGGACGTCATGCTCCCCGGCGCCGACGGCTTCGAGATCCTGCAACTGCTGCGCGACCGCGGTATCGAGGTGCCGGTCCTCTTCCTCACCGCACGCGACGCGATCGAGGACCGGGTACGGGGGCTGCGGCTGGGCGGGGACGACTACGTCACCAAGCCGTTCAGCGTCGTCGAGGTCGGTGCCCGACTGCAGGCGCTGCTCCGGCGGGCCCGCAGCGGGGCACCGGCCGCCACCGAGGAGCCACCCCTGTCCCTCGCGGACCTCGCGATGGACGACCCACGCCACGAGGTCCGCCGCGCGGGCCGCCTCCTCGAACTGTCACCCACGGAATACCGCCTGCTGCACTACTTCCTGAGCCACCAGGGCCAGGTCCTCTCCCGCGCCCAGATCCTCGAAGCCGTCTGGCAGTACGACTTCGGGGGAGACACCGTCGTCGTCGAGCGGTTCGTCTCCAACCTCCGCCGCAAGATCGACCACGGTCGTCCGCCACTGCTGCACACCGTCCGAGGCGTCGGCTACACCCTCCGGGAGCAGGCCCGCACATGAGACTCCGCGACCGCCGCATCTGGTCCTTCTCCAGTGTCCGTCTGCGGCTGCTGACCGGCCTCGCCGTTCTGCTCGCGTCCGGACTGACGGCCAGCGCCGTCATCACCGGCGCCCTCCTGGAGGACTATCTGGACAGGCGCTACGAGAGGACCCTCGAAACGAGCGCCGACCGGATCACCGAAGTCATCGGCCGCGGTCCGCAGACCGCCGACGCCGACCAGCTCGGCACTCTTCTGGGGCCTCCGCTGGGTCTCGTCGCCGTGGACGCCGCCAACAAGGTGCTGCTGAGCACCGGTTCGGCGTCCTCGGCGGCCCGCCCGGTCGCCGCGCTCAGCACGACCGCGCCGGTCGGCACCATCGTCGACTACGACGGGCACGACGAGGAGCACGGCCTCGCCGTGATCCGTATCCCCAGCCCCGGGCTCACCGTCGACCGCGGACCCGGTGAGGACGACGTACGACCTGCGGCGCTCGTCCTCACCATCGACTCGTCGGTCGGCGACGGCACGGTCGGCGCCCTCGTCAAACGGCAGCTCGTCCTGGTCGGGACCGCGTTGCTGCTCCTGCTGGGGCTGGCCGTGCTCGTCCTGCGGCTGGGGCTGCGGCCCCTGGCCCGTATGGCGCGTACCGCCGACGCCATCGCCGAGGGCCATCTGACGGAACGGCTGCCGGCCACCCGGAACGGCAGCGAGGCCGACCGGCTCGCCGAGGCGGTCAACCGGGCCTTCGACGCCCAGGCCCGCGCGGAGGCGACCGTGCGCTCCCTGGCGGCCGACACCTCCCACGAGCTGCGCACCCCGCTCTCCACCATCTCGGGCTGGCTCGACCTGCACCGGCAGGGCGGTGTCTCGGGACCGGGTCTGGAGACAGCGCTCGAACACATCGAGAACGAGGTGGGACGGATGCGCCTGCTGGTCGAGGACCTCGCCCTGCTCGCACGCCTGGACGCCGGCCGTCCCGTCGAGCGGCACGACGTCGATCTCACGGAGCTGGCCGCCAGCGTCGTCGAGGACGCCCAGATCATCTATCCCCGACGCGCCATCACCCTGGCGCCCGCGCCCAGGGCGCCCGTCGTGGGCGAGGCCGACCGGCTCCAGCAAGTCCTGCGCAACCTCGTGGGCAACGCCGTCCAGCACACACCCGCCCGGACCGCCGTACGGGTCGAGATCACCCAGGACCGCGAGGGCGTGCGACTGCGCGTCATCGACGACGGTCCCGGTATCGCCGCCCAGGACCTGCCCCGTGTCTTCGAACGCTTCTGGCGCGCCGAGGCCAGCCGCAGCCGTGCCTACGGCGGCTCGGGCCTGGGCCTGGCCATCGTGGAGGCCATCGTGCACGCGCACCAGGGCGGGGTACGGGTGGAGTCCGAGGTCGGAGTGGGCACCACCGTCACCATCCGGCTCCCGCGCGTTCCGCGCGGCGCAACTGGTTGACAATGATGCTGTAGCAAATACCATCTCTACCCATGGGGTGACCCCAGTGGCCCCGCCCGGCGTATCGCCGTACTCACCGCCCTTGCCCTGCTCGGTGCGCTGATCTCCTCGACTTCCGCACCCCGAGTCGCCCGTCCCGCACGGAAAACCCCCGTTCATCTACGGCACTAGTGCTATAGCAAATAGTGGAGGATCAATGATGATCTCGCTCCCCAGGGCCTGTGCTCTGGCAGCCGCCTGCGCGGTCGTTCTGACCGCGTGCGGAGGCTCCACGGGTACGGACGGGTCGACGACACCGACCTCCTCGGTCGACGTGGGCAAGGCGGCGCCCGCCACCCCGCTCGACGCGGCCACCGTGGCCAGGGCCGAGAAACAGGGATCGGTCCTCCTCTACACGAACGCGGACGCCGACCAGATGGCGCCGCTCACCAAGGCCTTCGAGGCGAAGTACACCGGCATCGACGTACGTGTGCTGAACATGAACGACACACAGACCTTCCAGCGCTACGCCACCGAATCCGCCACCGGGGTGCGCACCGCGGACGTCGTCATGGCCACGGACGCGGTGGAAGTACTGAACTTCGTCGACAAGGGCAATGTCCTCGACTACCAGGACCCCAACCTCGAACACCTTCCCGCGTACGCGCGACTCGCCCCGGGAGTGGTCTCCATGTCGGAGGATCCGCTCGTCGCCGTGTACAACACCGCGCTCATTCCCAAGGACAAGCAGCCCAAGGACCTCACGTCCCTCGCCGAACTGTCCAAGTCCCTCAAAGGGAAAATCGGGACCACCGACATCAGCAACCCCCATTCCTTCGGCGCTGTCAGCAACTACACCGCCAAGCACGGCGACGCGGGGTGGAAGAACATCGAAGCCCTGGGCCCGAACACCGGCGTCGAGTCGGGCAACGGAAATCTGATGCAGAAACTGGCCCAAGGGCAGTACCAGGCCACCTATTTCGTGGCCGGCTCGGTCCGGGCGCTGATCGAGGGGGAGGAAGCGGCGAAGATCCTCAACTACACGTATCTGACGGACGGAACACCGCTCCTCCCGAGGGCCGTCGCCGTCACCAGGAAGGCGAAGTCGCCCGACGCGGGAAAGGTCTTCGTGAACTTCCTGCTGTCGGTCGAAGGACAGGAAGCCGCCTGCGAGGGCGGATTCACGCCGTACCGCGACGGAGTGAAGTGCGCCTACGGTCTGCCGGCCGTCGAAAAGGTCGTCGGCGCCGACAACATGATGCTCGGCGGCTATCCCAAGGACATCGTCAAGAACAAGCCGGTGATCGTCGACCGTTGGAAGAAGGCGTACGGCCGATGAGTACCGCCCCACTCCGGCCACCACCGGCCCGTATCCCCACGCCATCGCCGCAACGGCCCCGACGGCGTGGGATCTCCACCAACGCGAGCCACTACATTCTCTGGGCCGTCGCCCTGCTGGTCATCGTCGGGTCCGTCCTCCCGGTCGTGGCCGCCGCGCTGTGGTCGACCCCGCTCTACGAATCGGGCGGGCATCCGACGTGGGACAACTTCCACGCGCTGCTCACCGACCGCACCTGGTGGACCGCGGTCACCAACTCCGTACTGTTCGCCGCCCTCAACACCGTCGGATCGATTCTGGTGGGCGTGACGTGCGCGTTGTTCCTCACGCGCACCGACGTTCCAGGACGCCGGGTACTGACGACGCTCCTGCTCGTGCCGATCGCCCTGCCCGGACTCGTCCTCATCATCGGCTGGGCGGCCATGTGGACCCCGGCGGGGTTCGCGTCCTCCTGGCTGGAGACGCACACGGTCCTGAGCATGCCGGTCGACCTCTACAGCATCCCCGGCATGGCCGTGGTCGCGATGAGCGTGGCCTCACCCACCGTCTTCCTGCTGTGCCGCGGCACTCTGCTGTCGATCGACCCGTCCCTGGAGGACGCCGCCCGCACGTCGGGGGCGAGCCCGCTGCGCAGCCTGCTCTCCGTCAGCCTGCCGTTGATGCGTCCGGCGATCACGAACGCGGCGCTTCTCGTCTTCGCCCTCTCGATGGAAGTACTCGGACTGCCACTGATCCTGGGTTTCTCCAACAGGATCAGCCTGATCTCCACGTATCTCTACGACCACTGGGTGAACGACGCGCAGCAGGGCCTGGTGTCCGCCGGCGCGGTGTTCCTGCTCGTCGCGGTCTCCGCACTCCTCGTCCTGCGGAACCGGCTCGTGGGCGACACCGCGCGCTTCACCACGACCACCGGAAAACCCACCGGCGTCCGCATACTCCAACTGGGGCGTGCCCGCTGGTTCACAGCCGCCGCGATCGCCCTCTTCCTTCTCGTCTTCGTGGTCGTACCGCTCGCCGGAGTCGTCCTCGCGGCCTTCACCTCCATCCTGTCGCCCTTCATCTCCCCGTGGAGCGTCCTCACCTTCAGCAACTTCTCCGCCGTCTTCGAGAACCCGCTCTACACCGACTCGATCATCAACAGCCTGCTCATCGCGACAGTCGGCGGGGCGCTCACGACCCTCGCCATCGCCGTTCTCTCGGTCATCGCACACCGCTCCCGTTTCCGCTTCCGGGGATCCCTGCAACAGGGCATGCTGTGGCCGCGCATGATGCCGGCGCTCGTCACCGGCATGGCGTTCTTCTGGAGCTTCGCCCTCCTCGACCGATCCGGGGCCATCCGCGCCGGCCTGTGGGGCATCGGCATCGCGTTCGCGGTCAGAAGTCTCGCTCTCGGCTACAGCGCCTTCTATCCGGCACTCGCCGGAATCGGCGCCGACCTCGACAACGCCGCCCGTACGTCCGGCGCCACCTGGTGGACGGCGATGCGCACCATCGTCCTGCGCCTGGTCGCACCCGCCATGGGCGCCTCATTCGTGCTGCTTTTCGTAGCCATGCTCAACGACGCCGAACCGGCGGTGTTCCTTGTCACCGACGAGACCCCCGTACTCGGCCTCACCATGCTGCAACTCGCGGCAACAAGCATCGGCGGGACCGTCGCCGCGTTGGGAGTCATCCAGATGGTCATCACCTTGGTCGTCCTGGGCGCAGGCCGCGCCCTGCTGGGGGTGCGTCCGCGTGCCTAGTCTCCAACTGGACGGCATCACCAAACAGTTCGACCGTCATACCGCTCTGCACGAGGTGTCACTCACCGTTCAGGACGGCGAGATATTCACCCTGCTGGGCCCCAGCGGCTGTGGAAAGTCCACCACGCTGTGGTCGATCGCCGGTCTGCACCAGCCCGACTCGGGCAGCATCGCGTTCGGCGACCGTGTCGTCTTCGACCACGGGCGCGTCAACGTCGAACCGGAACACCGCAATTGCGGAGTCGTGTTCCAGTCCTACGCCATCTGGCCGCACATGTCGGTCGCGGAGAACGTGGGGTATCCCCTCAAACTCCGCAAGACCCCCCGGGCGGCACGCGAGCGGCGCGTGCGGGAGGTCCTCGAACTCGTCGAACTGAGCCGCCACGCAGGCCGCTACCCCCACGAGCTGTCCGGCGGCCAGCAGCAGCGGGTCGCACTGGCCCGGGCCCTCGCCCACCCACCCGACCTGCTGCTCCTGGACGAACCCTTCTCGAACCTGGACGCCAAACTCCGCGACCGGTCGAGGCAGTGGCTCAAGACACTCCAGTCGCAGGTCGGAGTCACCACCGTCTTCGTGACCCACGACCAGGACGAGGCCCTGTCCGTCAGCGACCGCGTCGCCGTCATGGACCGGGGAAGGGTACGCCAGGTCGGCACCCCCGCCGAGATCTACGAGCACCCGGCCGACCTGTTCGTCGCCGACTTCGTCGGAACCGCCAACATCCTCGCCGCGACGGTCGTCGAGGCGGACGGCACCCATGCCGTGCTCCGCGTCGACGGCGTCGCCGAGCCACTGAAGGTGCCGCACACGGACAGGCGGCTCGGTCCGGTACGGATCTGTGTCCGGCCCGAGAACATCGACATCCAGCGAGGCGCCGACGCGAGCCACCCCCGCAACACGCTGACGGCCAAGGTCGACAGCCAGGCCTACCTCGGCGACCACTACCGCTACACCATCCGCATCGGCGGCACCCCGGTGATCGTGACCACCACACGACCGGCGGCCACCGGCGAACTCACCGTCAGCCTTCCGCCGGAAGACATCCGCGTCTTCCACGAGGAAGCCGACTCCCACGAGGAGAACCACCATGCCCCCGTCCACTGACGCCGCCGCGCGGGTCGGAATCCTGACACCGTCAGGCATGCTCGGCGCCGGTTTCACCCCGGAGAGCATCGAGCGCGGCCTGACACTCCACCCGGACGTCATCGCGGTCGACGGCGGCTCCACCGACTCCGGACCCCACTACCTCGGCGCCGGTGTCGCGAAGACCACCGCCGCCGCGGTGGGCCGTGACCTGCGCATCCTCCTCAAGGCGGCCGCCACCGCCGACATCCCCCTCATCGTGGGCTCCTGCGGTACCAGCGGCACCGATTCCGGCGTCGACTGGGTGGCGGGGATCGCGGAACAGATCATGGCCGAGGAAGGCCTCGATCTGCGGATCGCCCGGATCTACAGCGAGCAGGAACCCACGTTCCTCAAGGGGGAACTCGACGCGGGACGGATCCACCCCCTGGCCCCGCACGGCCCCCTCGAACCGCACACGCTCGAAAGCTGCACGCACATCGTCGGCATGATGGGCCACGAACCCTTCGTCGAAGCGATCCGGGCGGGCGCCCAGGTCGTCCTCGCGGGACGGGCCACCGACACCGCCCTGGCCGCCGCCGTACCCCTGATGCTCGGCATGCCGGCCGGACCCACCTGGCACGCCGCCAAGATCGTCGAATGCGGCGGACAGTGCACCACGGACCCGCGGGCCGGCGGCGTCTTCGCCACCATCGACCACAGCGGTTTCGTCATCGAGCCCCTCGACCCGGCCAACGCCTGCACACCGATCTCGGTGGCCGCGCACATGCTGTACGAGACCGCCAACCCGTACCGGATGCGGGAACCGGCGGGCACGCTGGACGTCTCCGACGCCACCTACACCGCACTGGACGAGCGCCGGGTACGCGTCGAGGGATCCCGCTTCGAGCCCGCCGGGCAGCACACCATCAAACTCGAAGGAGCCAGGGTCACCGGCTACGAGACGGTCTCGTTCACCGGCATCCGCGACCCGTACATCACCGCCCACATCGACCGCTGGGCGGCGCTCCTGCGCGTCATCCTCACCGAGCGCGTCGGCCAGACCCTCGGACTGACCGACGACGACTACGGCCTGGACATCCGCCTCTACGGCCACAACGCGATTCTCGACGACATCGAGCCCGACTCCGGCCCACCCCGCGAGGTCGGCGTCATGCTCCTCGTCAACGCGCCCTCGCAGGCCACCGCGACAGCGATCGCCAAGGTCGCCAACCCCCTGATGCTGCACCTCCCGCTGCCGGAGATGGAGTACCTGCCCAGCTTCGCCTTCGCCACCTCACCGGCGGAGACCCAGCGCGGGGCGGCCTACGAGTTCGTCCTGAACCACGTCGTCGAGGTCGACTCGCCCACCAGCATGTTCCGCACCCAGCACTCCCGCGAGGTCTCCCATGTCTGAACACGTCCACCGTTCGACCGTGCTGGGTGACTACGCGACCGAGATCCGCTCCAAGAACGCCGGCCCCTTCTGGGTCACCTTGGAAACGTTCATGAAGGACAGCGCCGGATACGCCGTGGCGGCCGACGAGTCCATCCTCAACGAGGCGGTCGTCGCCGACCTGTACCGCGTGGACGCCGAGCAGGTCCAGATCTTCCGCATCCCCGCACTGAACGTCGTGAAGATCTCCTTCCCGCGCCCCGTCACCCAGGCCAGTCTCCGGGACCGGGACATCCACGCCGGCCAACACCACGTCCCACTGGCCGCGTTGAGGGTGCCCGACCGGCTGGGCCGGCAGGACCTGACGCCGATCCCGGAGGAGAAGCTGACCTTCCGGCTCCCCGCCGTGTTCAGCGACCCGGCCGCCGAGCGACGTCACCGCAAGGAACGCCTGGCCGGCGCCCTGCGCATCTTCGGCCGGTTCGGGTTCGAGGAAGGCGTCGCCGGACACATCACCGCACGCGACCCGGAGTTCCCCGACCACTTCTGGGTCAACCCCTTCGGCATGTCGTTCAAGCACGTGAAGGTCAGTGACCTGCTGCTCGTCAACCACCAGGGCGATGTCGTCCAGGGCCGCCACCGGGTGAACCGGGCAGCCTTCGCCATCCACGCGGCCGTCCACGCGGCACGGCCCGACGCGGTCGGCGCCGCCCACAGCCACTCGGTGTACGGCAAGGCGCTGTCGGCGACAGGCCAGCGCCTCGAACCCCTCACCCAGGACGCCTGCGCCTTCTACGAGGACCACGGCTGCTACGAGAACTACTCGGGCGTGGCCGACGACCCCGCGGAGGGCCGGCGCATCGCCGAGGCACTGGGCGGACACAAGGCGGTCATCCTCCGCAACCACGGCCTGCTCACCGCGGCGGGCTCGGTCGACGCCGCCGCGTACTGGTTCATCACCATGGAACGTTCGGCCCAGGCCCAACTCGCCGCCAAGGCATCGGGACCCACGATCCCGATCCCCCACGAAGAGGCCAAACTCACCTACGGCCAGGTGGGCTTCGACCTGGCGGGCTGGTTCCAGTTCCAGCCCCTCTTCGACCAGATCACCCGCACCGACCCGGACCTCTTCGACTAGGTCATTTCGTTTGGATCAGTCGGTCGTTGGTCCGGGTGTGCCGTTGACTGATGCGCAGTGGGCGCGGATTGAGCCGTTGCTTCCGGACCGGACGCCGAAGCGGGGTGGCCGCTGGCGGGACCATCGTGAGGTGATTGACGCGATCGCCTTCAAGTTCCAGACCGGCACCCAGTGGGTGCACCTGCCGGAGAAGTACGGCAACTGGCGGGGCGTCTACAACCGGCTGCGAATGTGGGCCGTCGACGGCACCTGGGAGCGGGTGTTCACCGCCCTGGTCGCACAGGCAGACGCTGACGAAGACCTCAACTGGGCCGTCTCGGTCGACTCGACCATCGTGCGCGCACACCAGCACGCGGCCGGAGCCCGCAAAAAGGGGCCCCGGCCGGCGAGCCGGACAACCACGCCATCGGCCGGTCCCGCGGCGGACTGACCACGAAGATCCACCTCGCGGCCGACGGCCGGTGCCGACCACTCGCGTTCGCCCTCACCGCAGGTCAGGCCGGCGACGCACCCGCCTTCACGGACGTCATGGCCCGCCTGCGCGTTCCCCGCCCTCTTGGACGGCCCCGCACCAGGCCGGACCTGGTCCTGGCCGACAAGGCCTATTCCTCCCGCGCGATCCGCGACCACCTGCGCAGACGCGGCATCCGCGCAGTGATCCCGGAACGCGCTGACCAGCAGGCCAACCGGCGGCAGCGCGGACAGGCGGGCGGCAGACCGCCGGCCTTCGACCGCGAGGCATACAAGCAGCGCAACACCGTCGAGCGGTGCATCAACCGCCTGAAGCAATGGCGCGGCATCGCCACCCGCTACGAGAAGACCGCGACCATCTACCTCGCTGGACTACACATCGCGGGCATCTTCCTCTGGTCCGCCCGCTGATCCAAACGAAACCGCCTAGAGGACCGTGTCCTGCCGGTCACGACGTACTGGCGCACGAGCATGACGACGCGCGCCAGCTTGCCCCGCTAGGAAACCCCTCAGGGTTTCCAGGTGCGGAGGATGGTGGCGATGCGGCTCGCGGTGCTGCGTGGGTTGGCCAGCTCATGGGCGAGGGCGGTGAGTTGTTCCCGTGTGGGGTCGACGGGAATGTTGCTGGCTTCGAGGTACATGACGGCGACGGCGCAGGCGACGGTGAGATTGGAGCGTTCCAGCCAGCGGCAGCGGCCGAGGTTGTGGACCAGGGCGGCGGCGCGGGCGTAGGGGCCGTCGTAGACGGGAGTGTCGAGGAGCTCGCCGCGGTGGCGCGCGACGGCGGCGATGGGCACGCCGTAGTCGTCGGCGGCCGGGTCACGGTGACCGGCCCGTTCGGCGACTTCGAGGATCCAGGATTCGTCGACGTGCAGGATCACGCGGCGGCACCCGGCTGCCGTGGCTGAGCGTACGGGGCGTCGAGCTGCTCCTCCAGGTCGTCGAGGAAGGTGCCGTGCTCCTCGATGAGCCGCTGGGCGGCTGCCATACCCGCGGCGCGGGCGCCGGTGGTGTCCTCGATGATCAGCCGTTCCACATAGCGGTTGAAGTCGAGTCGTCGGGCGGCCGCGGCGGCCTTGCCGGCGGCGAGGACGTCCTCTTCCAGCCGGACCTGCGTCTGCTTCTTCATGGAAGTCACACCCGCATGGTAGCAAGGTGGTAGCAGGCGTGCAGAGGGTCTGCCTGATATTTGTCGCCGTGTGTGCGAGTGCGCGTGGGAAGGCCAGCAATCCGCGTACCTCTGGAGTGTTCAGACCTGTCACTCGTACACAGTGGCCGCTTGCAGACTCCGCGCGAAGAAGGTCCAGTCGCCTCCAGGCGGGAGATCCTTGCCGAAGTTGCGGTAGACACCGTCCGCATCGTCGATCCATGCGGCCAGAGCCCCGAGAAAACTCTCCAGGCTGGCGTTTTCCCACTCTTGGCCTCGACGCGCATACTCCTGCCGAAGACCACGAACGAACGCGGCCAGTTCCTCACGGCTGCGGATCTCATCGCCAAAGCTCATGGGACCAACCTATGTTCGAGCTGGGGTGGGCCGGCCAGACGTCGGGCACCGAACCGGCTTCCTTCGCTGCTGGCGTCGTCGCACTGACCCATGGGCCTGACATTGCGTCGATGTTCGCCGTTGTTCGCGGTCTCGAAGACCGGATACTGCCGCCTGGGGCGGTCAGCAAAGCGATCGGTTGCACGGCGCTGGGATCCGCCCCTCAGCTGCGGCCCCGCACCGCCGCGAGGCATTGAGCGTAGAGGTCTGCCAGGTCGAGTCGTCCGTCGTGCGTGGCCCAGAGTTCGGTTGCCGAGTCGGCGCAGGCGAAGACCGTCGCGACGATCGCCTTGGCACGCGGGTCGGGGGTCGGACCGGGGGCGGCGCCCAGCCGCGCCTGGACGACCGGGACGAGTGCGGCTTGCCAGCGCAGTCGTTTCTCGATGTACCGGGCGTGCAGGGCGGGGGTGTCGAAGATGAGACGGGAAAGTTCCAGCGCCCGCTCGGGAGTGTGGTTGGCGGTCAGGAGAACCTCGAAGCCGGCGCGCAAGGCATCCCATGCGGAGACCTCGGCCGGCTGCTGTTCCACGGTCTGCTTCAGCAGTTCCCCCAGCGCATCCTGATCCCCGCAGACCAGGTCCTCTTTGGTGCCGAAGTAGCGGAACAGGGAGCGCTGCGAGATCCCGGCCTCCCGGGCGATCTGCGCGATCGTCGTCTGCTCGTAGCCCTGCTCGGCGAACAAGCGAAGCGCCGTATCCAGGATCGCCTGTACGGCCACCTGTCGCGAGCGATCCCACAAAGACGTCATGGTCGTCAGGCTATCGCTTCTGGACAGCAGGCGCCTAGTTGGCATTAACTGCCAGGTAGGCATCGACTGAAAGAAGGCAGCCATGACCGCCGTCGACTACCACGGACAGACCACACTGATCACCGGAGCCAGCGCGGGCATCGGCGCCGAGTTCGCCCGCCAACTCGCCGCCCGCGGCTCCGATCTGGTGCTCGTCGCCCGCCGCAAGGAGCGCCTGGAGAAGCTGGCCGCCGAGCTGCGCGCAGAGCATCACGTCCGGGCCCACGTCGTAGGGATGGATCTGACCACGGACAACCCCGGGCAGGAGCTGGCCACGCTGATGGAGCGGCGCGGCCTGCACATCACCAGCGTCGTCAACAACGCCGGGTTCGCGACCTTCGGCCCCTTCCATCAGGCGGATCCGGACCGGCTGCGCCGGGAGATCGCTGTCGACGTGACCGCCGTGGCCGATGTCAGCCGGGCCTTCATCGCGCAGCTGCGCACGGCGGGGCGCGGCGTGCTGGTCAACGTGGCGAGCATGGCCGCCTATCAGCCCAACCCGCGTATGGCGCTCTACGGGGCGACCAAAGCGTTCGTGCTGAGTCTCACCGAGGCACTGTGGGAGGAGTCACGCGGTACCGGACTGCGTGTACTCGCTCTGTCCCCCGGCGCCACCCGCACCGAGTTCTTCGAGGTCGTGGGCACTACGCGGGCCGCGGGGGGCGCCACACTCGCCTCGCCCTCCGATGTCGTGCACACCGCGCTGGCCGCCCTGGACCGCAGGAATCCGCCGCCCAGTGTCATCGCAGGACGCATGAACCGGGTGGCGGCCCTGGTCGGCCGCCGCCTGGCCACCCGACGCCAGATCATCCGGGCCGTCGGCCGGCTCACCGCCGAGGGGGCATGACATGTTCGCCGAAGCCCGTACAACCGCGTGGGGTCGGATCAGTTGTGCGTGGTGGCCAGTGGGCCGGCGACGGCGGTCAGTCGCAGCTTGGTCTCGTCCTCGCTGCCGGGCGCAGCAGTCATGATCACGATCTTGAGTTCGCAGTCGCCGTCGGTCAAGGTGTCGCAGTCCACCGTGACAGGCCCTACCGAGGGGTGGTCGATCGTCTTGTGGTCCTCGCGGTGTGCGGCCACCTCTCCGGTCGTCCACAGCTCGGCAAACCTGGTGTTTCCGGCGGTCAGTTCGCGGATCAGCGAGGCAAGGCGCGTGTCCTGGGGGAAGCGGCCCGTGGCGCGGCGCAGGTCGGAGACGACGGCGGCGTCGGTGGCGTGCCGGTCCGTCTCGGTCACCGGCCACAGCGCGAGGCGGGCGGGGCCTTCGTCGACCGGGAATCTGTCACGGGCGAAATTGCGCAGGCGCGGCGGCGAGGCGGAGGGATCGCCCAGGAGTGCGGCCCATCCGCGGTTCCACCAGATCAGCTGCCAGTCCGCGGCGAAGACGGCGACCGCGACGTCTGCGAGACGGGCGAGCACCCGTTGAACGCCGGGCGGCAGATGGTCGGGGACCGTTCCGTGCGTCGGTGGGACCAGATCGGCCAGCCGGTACAGGTGGTCCCGTTCGGCCGTGGACAGTTGCAGGGCGCGCGCCAGGGATGCCACCACACTCGCTGAGGGTGTGGTGGCGCGTCCCTGTTCCAGGCGCACGATGTAGTCGACCGACATTCCTGCGAGGTCGGCCAGTTCCTCGCGCCGCAACCCGGCCGTGCGGCGTCCTCGTGCCGTCGGGAGTCCGGCGGCCGAGGGGGGCAGCCGGTCACGCCACGTGCGGATCATCGCGCCCAGTCCGCTTTCGGGTCTTGCCGTCATGTTCCCCATACTGCCGCGTTCGTGGTCGTCGGGGCGGGCGCGAGGGTGGTACTGCTCTTCCTACCGTCGAAGTCTCCCTGGCCCGCGCCTCCCGGCCACAGCAAGATCGAAGGCATGACGATCACCTTCATCACCGGAGCCAACAAGGGTCTCGGCCGCGAGACCGCCCGCCGCCTGATCGAGTGCGGTCACACCGTGCTCGTCGGAGCCCGCAACCGTGAGCAGGGCGAGGAGGCCGCCACAGCGCTCGGCGCACGCTACGTTCCCATCGATGTCAGGGACGACGCGTCCGTGGCCGCCGCGGCCGCGGATGTCGCCGCACACGAGGGCAGGATCGACGTTCTGATCAACAACGCCGGTGTGCACGGTGCCGCCGGCGATCCCGGCGACCTCACCGCCGCCGATGCCCTCGCCGTTTACGACGTCAACGTCATCGGCGTCATCCGTACCACCACCGCGTTCCTGCCGCTGCTGCGCCGTTCGGACGACCCTGTGATCGTCAACGTCAGCAGCGGTATGGGCTCCCTCGCCCTCACCCATGACCCCGACCGGCCCGAGTCGCACGTCGTCGCGCCGCTGTACACCTCCTCGAAGGCGGCGCTGACCATGCTGACCACGCAGTACGCCAAGGGACTCAAGGACATCCGCGTCAACGCCGCCGATCCCGGCTACACCGCGACCGACCTCAACGGTCACAGCGGCCCCCAGACCGTCACTGAGGGCACGGACGCGATCGTGACCCTGGCCACCGAAGGGCCCGGCGCCGGAACCGGGCGCTTCGTGTCCCGCGACGGCGAGATCGCCTGGTCCTGAACCCGCACCTGGTCGTCATGCTCTCCCCGGTCCGGGTGGCGTCCAGGGCATCACCCCGCGACCGCGGCCGTGTCATCGGCGGGCGTGCGCGGGCCCGGCATGGTCCGGGTGGTCAGGTCCAGGGCGCGGCGCCCAGTTGACCGGATGCCGCAGGCGCGAGGAGAACCGGTAGCGGGCGGGGTCGAGTGCCGAATTGCGCAGGGGACGGGCCGGTTGCGTGGGGCGGTTCCGGCCCGTCCTCTCAGCTCAGCTCAGCTCAGAGACCGCGGTGGTCCACGGCTTGGGAGCGAGTTCGGTCAGCAGGCCTTGCGAACGTATTCGCTGCTGCCGGGAGCCGTGACGAGTACATCGCGAAGGACGACGCTGAGGCGGCTGCCCCACTGCGCGCACGTCTCGTCGAAGTACTTCTGCTGGTACTCGATCACGATGACGTTGTTGTTGAAGCCCTCGGTGTAGGAGCCGCACTCCTTCCACTCGCCGCACTCCTCGGCGACAGCGAAGTCCAGACCGGTCTCGGAGCGCTCGGTGGACAGTTCAGGCGTGTTCTTCTGTCCGATGGCCAGGCCCTTGTCGTGGGCGTGGTCCGCGAGCAGCCTGACGAACGCCTTGGCGTTGTCCTGGCTGATCAGGTCGGTGCGGGTGAAGGAGTCGAGGTTGTCGGGCTCGACGGCGTCGAAGCCCTTGTCTGCACAGGTGTCGATCCAGGCGTTGACCTTCGCGGCGACCCGCTGGCGCTTGGCGGCCGTACGGATGTCGAGGAAGGCCTCGTCCCAGTCCGGGTCGTAGACGACCTCTCCGTCTGCGTTTGTCAGCAGCAGGTCGCCCCACTCGTCCTCGGCTCCCGGCTGTGCCTGGAAGGCGTTGACGTAACAGATGTTGTACAGGCCGGCCGCCGGGGAAGCGGTGTGGTCGCGGGAGACAACCTTCACGTCGGCGGCCGGGGTGTAGGCCTGGCCGATCTGGTAGTCGAAGGACCCGTTGACCGGCGGTAGTTCCACGGCTTGGGTCGCCGCGTTCGCGCTTGAGGAGACGAGCAGGGCACCGACGACGGCACACGTCAGGGACGCGGCCACGACGGCAGGCTTGCGGGATCGCACATGGTGGGTGTGGGGCATGTGGAGCTCCAGAAGGTGGGAGTACGTCCCCGCCTCGGACTACGCTTGGATGCGTCCGTCCTGGCGACTGAGTCCGGACTTGCGGTTGAGTGAACCGCACTACCGGCTGGGCGTACCTCTGGCGCCAGGAGTTCGATGTTGGCGCTGCAGCGAGTAAACCGAGCGGCCTGCGTTGTGTCAATCAGCCGCAGTCAGCTGCGGAACGTTCGACACCTAACTCATCTTTGACGCCAAGTGGTCTGCATTATGGGCCAGTTGAGGCTTTTGGACGACGCGGCGGCAGACAGCGACATGTGGAGTCAGCCACCACCGTGCGGAACGGCCGTCTGAGTCCTGGGTGAGGGCGGCTAGTGTACTGGGCAGTTTGTCGTCGACCCAGATCCGGTGATGCCGGACGGGCTGACCCGCAAGAGTCCTCGTCATGGCGGGCCCGGAAGAACTCTTTACCCAAGGACGAATCAGAACCATGCGCGTGCTGGTGGTCGAGGACGAAGAGGACCTGCGGTATGTGATCGTGGCGGGCCTTCGGGACGCCGGGTACGCCGTCGACGCCGTGTCCGACTGGCCCGACGCGGACGTCATGCTCGACTCCGTGCCGTACAGCTGCGTGGTGCTCGACCGCTTGGTGCCGTCCGGCGACACCCTGTACCCGCTCCAGGAGCGCCGGCGCCGCGGCTGGACCACACCGGTGCTGTGCCTCACCGCCCTGAACGAGGTCCCGGACCGGGTCGACGGCTTCCGTTCCGGAGCCGACGACTACCTGGCGAAACCGTTCGCCATGGTGGAACTGGTGCTGCGCGTCGGCAGTCTCGTCCGCCGGGCAGCGGAGCGGCTGCCCGTACTTCTGCGCCACACCGACATCGAACTGGACGAGACCCGGCGCGAGGTACGCCGCACCGGTGTCCTGCTGTACCTGCCCCCCAAGGAGTACGGGGTCCTGCGGCTGCTTCTGCTGCACCGGGACGAGGTGGTCACCCGAACCACGTTGATCGAGCACTGCTGGGACGAGATGGCCGACCCCGTCTCGAACGTCGTCGACGCGGTCGTGGCGGGTCTGCGGCGCAAGCTCGGCGCGCCCGGCGTGATCCAGACCGTACGCGGTCATGGGTTCCGTCTCACGGACAACGCCCAGCCGTCATGACCGACGGACCCGCCGGGAAGCGGGCCGCACCGCGGTCCCCGGCCCGCAAGCGCCTGAGCCGTCTGCAGCGGCGGCTGACCCTGGCGTACACGCTGATCACGCTGGCCGGGGTGGGAGTGCTGTGCTGGCTGGTGATCCGCACCGACGGACGGTCCTGGCAGGCGGTCGAGTACGAGGAGATGCGCCGCAGGGCGGCGGTGACAGCCTCGTTGATCTACTACACCGACGCCGGGATCCAGCTCGACGGCCTGTACGACGACGAGGCGACCAGCGGACGCCCCGAGGTGCTCGTCCTCCAGGTCCGCCGTGACGGACTGCGGCAGGTGTTCACCTCACGCGGCTCCGCGCAACGCATCGAGCCCGATACGGCCGCCCGCGTGGCACGTACGGCGATGGCCCGGGACGACACCGTGCGGACAAAGGGCCGTACGAGTGCGGGACAGCCGGTGTACCTGCTGGGGCTGCCGTTCTACCACGACCGGACACAGCAGACGTCGGGTGCCGTGGTCGTGGTCGGCGACCCCGCGAAGGGACAGGCCGAACACCATCGGCTGGTGGTGGCAGTGCTGAGTGGTTCCGGTCTCCTGACGCTGTTGGCGGGCGTGACCGGCCACGTCCTGTCCGGGCGCAGCCTGCGCCCCGCCGCGGAGGCGCTCGACGCTCAGGAACGGCTGCTCGCGGACGCGGCGCACGAACTGCGCACCCCGGTGGCCGTGATGCGCGGCTCGGTGGACCTCGCGGACGCCGACCCCGGCCAACTGCACGTACATCTGCCGCGCTTGCGGCGGGCCACCGACCGTATGACGGATGTCGTCGACAACATCCTCACGCGCGGCCGGCTTCAGGCGGGCCATGCGTTCCGTCCCGTGCCGTTGCGCCTTGACCAACTCGTCGAGCAGGTCTGCGAGGAGCTGCCGCCCTCCCGGCACACGGTGACGTCCTTCCTCGACCCGTCGGTGGTGCGAGCCGACCCTGAACTGGTGCGGACAGCGGTACGCAACCTGCTCGCCAACGCGCTGCGGCACGGACGCACTCCCGGCGATCCGCAGGACAGGGCCGAGGTGGACATCACTGTCAGCGGCACGACGGTGACCGTGGCCGACCGGGGGGTCGGAGTGGATCCGGACAGCCTGCCCGGTCTGCTGGTCCGGTACCGCTCCCCCGGCGGCGGCACCGGCATCGGGCTGTCGCTGGTGCGGGAGATCGCGGCCGCGCACGGCGGAGACGTCACGGTACGGCGGCGGCCCGGCGGCGGATCGGCCTTCGTACTCAGCCTGGGACCGGCACCGCGCTCGTCCGGGCACCGCCGGGCACCACGCATTTCCCCGGACCGCGATCCCACCTCATGAATTCCTCACGATCACCGGCCCAGGATGTGCGTACCAGTACCTTCCTCGCACAGGAGTCCGCGTGTCGAAACACTCCGCCGTACCAGTGCTCCGCCGCAGGAGCACCCGCGTCGCCGGTGCCGTCGGGGCCGTTGCCGCCCTCGGAGCCGGTCTGACACTGTCCAACGTGTTCGCGGCCACTCCCGCGGCGCCGAAGGTGGTGCTTCCCACGGCCAACGCCACGTTCGACTACCAGATCGGCGGCGGGTACGCACCCGCCAAGGGCGTCACCGCCGTGTCACGCGACCGGTCCGCCAAGCCCGCGAAAGGCGTCTACAACGTCTGCTACGTCAACGCGTTCCAGGCTCAGCCCGATGTACTGGACTGGTGGCAGAAACACCACCCCGACCTGATCCTGCGCGACAAGAACAACCACCCGGTCATCGACGAGGACTGGGACGAGGCACTCCTGGACACTTCGACGGCTGGTAAGCGCACCCGGCTCGCCGCGGTGGTCGGTGCGTGGGTGGACGGCTGCGCGAAGTCCGGCTTCCAGGCCGTGGAGTTGGACAACCTCGACTCCTACGAACGTTCCGGCGGTCGCCTCACCAAGGCGCACAACGAGGCATTCGCCAAGCTCCTGGCCGCCCGGGCGCACGCGGCGGGGCTCGCCGCCGGACAGAAGAACACGGTGGACATGCTGCCGGACCGCAAGAAGATCGGCTTCGATTTCGCCGTCGCCGAGGAATGCGGTGAGTACAACGAATGCGGCGCCTACGCCAAGGCGTTCGCGAACCGTGTCTTCGTCATCGAGTACAAGAACGCCGGATTCCGCCGGGCCTGCGCGGACTTCGGCGCGAAACTCGGCATCGTCCAGCGCGATCTCGACGTCAGCCCTCGCGGGTCCGGGGGCTACACCTTCCGCACCTGCTGAGGCGCCGCTGCCCTGCCGCCCCGCCGCCTGCTGCCCACCGCCTGCTGTCCCGCGTGCGGCTGCGTGCTGCGGATTCATCAGCGCGACGCGGCGCGGCGCCGCGCGGCGAGTGCAGGGCCACCGGCTGACCGATCGCCGCGCCGTTGGCCCGTATCGGTGGCCCGTACCGGGGAGAGAGGCCCCTGTAACTGGTGCCGTACGAGACCCTCGCACGGGCTGAGGCGCCACTCGGCGCTGCCATCGAGGAGTCGCACCCGGCCGGCGGTCCGGGTCACCTCGGTGCCCGGGCCGCCGGAAGCACCGGGTGGAATCGGAGACGTACCCGGTCCGGCCTGATGCGGTCCGGCCACTTGCCAGCCCTCAATGTCATGGCCCACGGCCGACAGTTGAGTTGATCCTGTCGGATGAGAAACGGGCCGCGCTGCCATCGGTAGGCGATCCATGCACTGTCGCCTCGCTGCGCCGCCCAAGCGATATGCAGGTCCGAAGGGCGGTAGCGCCGGCCGTCACAACTGGCCACCCACACGTCATCTTCTATCTACCACCAGCGCGGCTACGAAAGTGTCATCGTAGCCGCGCTGGTGGCAGAAGGGTGAGATCTTCGCATTCACGCAGGTGGGAGCGTTGACTCAGGCAGTTCTCCGAACCAGTTGGGCGCGTCTGGCCACTTACCCGGCACCGCATGTGCCGACCTGACAGGCACTGCCCCGGCCCGTCCCGCGGAAGAGCGGGACCGGCCGCTCGCAGCACTACACCTCCCTTGCAGCACAACACCTCTCTCGAACCACGACACCTCTCAAGGAGATACCGGTCCACATGAAGACGAAGATGAAGAGTGCGCTGCGCCCCTCCCGCCGCCGTGTGGTCGCGCTGACGGCCGTCGCGGGCGTGGCCGCCTTCAGCCTGGCATCCATGCCGTCGGCCTCCGCGGCCAAGGCTCAGTCCGCCACTCCGGAAGCAAAGCCGACGGTCGTGCTGGTACACGGAGCCTTCGCGGACTCCTCCAGTTGGAACAGCGTGATCCCGCGTCTGCGGCACGCGGGGTATCCGGTGGCCGCTCCCGCCAACCCGCTGCGTGGCGTGGCCAGTGACTCGGACTACCTGGAGGCTATCTCAAGAGCAAGAAGGGACCGATCGTCCTCGTCGGCCACTCCTACGGCGGCTCCGTGATCAGTGACGCCGCCGCGGACAACCCGGAGGTCAAGGCACTGATCTACATTGCCGCGTTCGTCCCCGACAAGGACGAGACCCTGTCGGAACTCGGCGACAGGTTCCCGGGGGCGACACTTCCCGCCGCACTCGACGGCGTGCCCTACCCGCTGCCGGGCGGCGGTACCGGCACCGATCTCTACGTCCAGAAGGACAAGTTCCACGACGCCTTCGCCGCCGACGTACCCAAGTCGGTCACCGACCTCATGGCCGTCACCCAGCGTCCGCTGGCCGCCTCGGTCTTCGACGAGAAGACCACGAAGACGGCCTGGAAGACCATCCCCTCCTGGGATCTGGTCACCACCGAGGACCACGCGATCACACCGGACGAGCAGCGTTTCATGGCCAAGCGCGCCCACGCACACACCATCGAGGTCAACTCCTCGCACGCGGTGGCCATCTCCCACCCCGGCACGGTCACCCGCCTCATCGAACGAGCCGCCCGAGCCACCTCCAAGTAACCCTTGGGACATCCGTGCCGATCACGACCCGCCGTCTCCGGCCGTCGGTGAGGTGATCGGCGGGCCCGGCCGGGCGGCCACGGTCGACGGGTGAGTGGAGCAGTCGTTCAGTTCTGGATGCCGGAGCGTGAAACACACTGTGGAGGTTGGACGTCATGGGGGGTGTCAAGGTCGGTACGGAGAACAGTGCGGACATCGAACTGCACTACGAGGACAAGGGATCGGGTCAGCCGGTGGTGCTGATCCACGGTCACCCGCTGGACGGGAACTCGTGGGAGGGGCAGACGGCGGCACTGCTGGACGCGGGTTACCGGGTGATCACGTATGACCGGCGTGGTTTCGGCAAGTCGAGTCAGCCCTCGACGGGGTACGACTACGACACCTTCGCCGCCGACCTGAATGCCGTACTGGAGACGCTGGACCTGCGCGAGGCGGTGCTGGTCGGGTTCTCCATGGGCACCGGTGAGGTTGCCCGCTATCTGTCCGTCTACGGTTCGGCGCGGATCGCCAAGGCCGTGTTCCTCGCGTCCCTGGAGCCGTTCCCGGAGATCACCGACGACAACCCCGACGGCGCCGCGCCCGCCTCCTTCTTCGAGGGTGTCTCTGAGGCGGTCAAGAAGGACCGGTACGCCTTCTTCTCCGACTTCTACAACGACTTCTTCAACCTCGACGAGAACCTGGGCACCCGCGTCAGTGAGGGAGCGGTCCGCAACGCCTGGAACGTCGCCGCGGGATCAGGGGCCATCGCCTCGGCCGCCGCTCCTCTGACCTGGCCCACCGACTTCCGCGCCGACATCCCCAAGATCAATGTCCCGGCCCTGATCGTCCATGGCACCGCCGACCGCACCCTGCCCATCGACGCCACCGGCCGGCGCTTCACCAAGGCACTGCCCACCGCGCAGTACACCGAGATCGACGGCGCACCTCACGGGCTGATCATCACCCACACCGCCGAGGTCAACGAAGTCCTGCTGGCCTTCCTCGCCCAGTAGGCCCCACCTCTGCCTGGTCGGCCGGCTCCGGCCGGCCGGCCGCATCCTCGTATCCGCTTCATCACGCCCCCTGCGTGACTCGCCTCACCAGGGGGGCTCGCCTAGATCCACAGGAAGTCATCGTGAAGGTTCTGATCGTTCTCACCTCGCACGACCAACTCGGCGACACCGGCCGCACGACCGGCTTCTGGCTGGAGGAACTCGCCGCCCCGTACTACCGGTTCAAGGAGGCCGGCTGGGACATCACCCTCGCCTCCCCGAAGGGCGGCCAACCGCCCCTGGACCCCAAGAGCAAGGAGATCGCCAACCAGACCGACCAGACCCGCCGCTTCGAGGCCGATCCGGAAGCCACCACCGCGCTGGCCCACACCGTGCGCCTGGACTCCCTCTCCGCCGACGACTACGACACCGTCTTCTACCCCGGAGGCCACGGCCCCCTGTGGGACCTCGCCGAGGACGCCGTCTCCGCCCGCCTGATCGAGACAACCCTGCGCTCCGGCAAGCCCCTGGCCCTGGTCTGCCACGCACCCGGCGTCCTGCGCCACACCCTCAACGAAGACGGCACCCCCCTGGTGCAGGGCCGGAACGTCACCGGCTTCACCAACACCGAAGAGGAAGGCGTCCAACTCACCGACGTCGTCCCCTTCCTCGTCGAAGACGAACTCAAGAGCCTCGGCGGCCACTACTCCAAAATCGGCGACTGGGAACCGTACGTCGTCCAGGACGGTCAGCTCATCACCGGCCAGAACCCCGCCTCCTCCAGCCCGTAGCCGACACCCTCATCGCCTTCACCACTGCTCAGGCGGGGTCCGTCGATGAGGAGAGCGTGTCCGTCTCCAAGTAAAAGATCTTCTTGACGCTTCCGGCCCGTCGGCGTCAGCCTGATGGGCCAGAAGTGTTTCGCGTAACGGCCTCTGACCGCATGTCCATCTTGCGGCACAGTTGTCCTCGGTCGACCGCGAGGATCACAGCCGCGTGCCCTCCAGGAGCAGCGCCGCTTCCGGAACACTTTGCGCGATTTCCTGCACGGTGAAGTGCCCGAGGGCCGTCGCCACGGCGTCAGCGACCCTGCGGTCGATCGACACCAGAGACTTCTGGACGGACCGGCCCGTGACGCAGGTCGGATCGGGACCGTGCAGTCCGAGCACGGGTTCGTCGCCCTGAAGTACCAACCACACCTGTTCCAGGGTGATCTGAGCAGGGTCGACCACCAGTTCCCAGCCGCCGTTCGCACCGGAACGAGACCGGACCAGCCCCGCATTCCGCATCGGTCCGAGCACGCGGCGTACATACACCGGGTTGACATTGGCACTCTTGGAGAGTTCCTCAGAGCTCACGGTGTCGCCTTCGGGGGCGATTGTCAGGATGACCAGTACGTGCACGGCGACGGCGAACTGGGTGTTTGTGGAGCGGGCCATTACCCCATCTTGCCTTTTTTTACCAACGTAGCCACAGGCGCCCGCTCGGGAAGCCAGGGAGGCGCACGGCCGGTCATCGCCGACGGCGGTTGCCATGGCACCGGCCTGGCTGCACACCAGATGCCCACCAGCAGCATGCTGGATCAGTCGCGCCAGACCGCCGACGGCCGACCGCTACCAAGGAGAGTCACGGTCCCGCACGGCACTCAGGCCGCCGCCGTCGTTGAAATGCTGATGAGCATGAGCCTGGCGGCGTGCATCGCGTATGCCGCTCGTAGCCGCCGCTTCGATCCGCTGCGCCTCCGAACTGGAACCCACCCGACGCCGCTGCCGACGCACCAGCACCACCACGGCGGCCACCCCAATGGACACGACTGCTGTCACGGCCAATAACAGGTAGACCATCGTCACCCCGTGTTCGCTTCGAACCGTCCACCACGATCCCGCTCCGCCGTCGATCGCCGACGGCCATGCAACGGTACGCAGTGCACCACTGGAGATGAAGCGATCTTTCCGGCACCGACACCTTCCAGAACCCTGCCGCCGTCCGGCAACCGCACAGCTCGCGTGTCCGCTCTGCTCCGCGACAGAGATGACTTGGGTATACGGCACGACCGTACATATGCGGCTCCCGCAGTGAAGGCCGCCGGAAGGGCGCGGGACGGCGAGTCCGCAGTGGGGTGGACGGCGGTCACCCGGGCCGACGTGCTCCTGGCCCGGTGGACATCCGCATGCCGGGCCGGACCGACGCCGGTGATTTCGCCGATTCCCGTTGCCGCAGGCCCCACTTGAATCGGCATGGTCCGACTCCCGCACGATCTCCGGAGCCGGGAAGCGCCGGACTTGTCCGTGCGCCCGGCACGACGACGCACCGCCACCGCTGTGGGCGGCCGGCGCGGTCAGAAGGGATCAACCATGTCATCTCGCTTCGGTCTGCGGCGTCCGCGCCTGCTCCGCGCGGCCACCGCCGGCCTCATCGCCCTGGGGCTCACCGGTGCGCTCTCCGGCCCCGCCTCCGCGGCCACCCAGGTCTACGCAGAGAACTTCTCCGCCGGGCTCGGGGCCTTCCTGTCCACCGGTTCGGTCAGCGCCTCCAGCGGGGCGGCCCGGCTGAGCGGCTCGCTGCTCACCGACGCGTCGCTCACCTCCGCGCCCATCGCCCTGACCGGTTACAGCGGCGTCTCGGTGTCGTACACGCGGGCGGCTTCCGGGCTCGACCTCGGCGAGGCGTTCACGGTCGCCTACTCCGTCGACGGCGGCGCGTTCACCACGCTCGAGTCCTCGCGCACCGCTTCGGGCGCGGTGTCGTTCCCCCTGCCCTCGTCGGTCGACGGCCGCACCGTGCGGCTCCGCTTCTCGCTGGACGCCGGCGGCGCCCTGGAGACGCTGACCGTCGACGACGTCCTCGTCCGCGCGGAGGGCGGCGGACCGACCGATCCGCCGGGCGGAACGCTGCCCCCGGTGACCGACGTGACCGCGCCGGGGCCGTACCCGGTGACCATCGACACGACCGCCGGGCCCGGCGACGACGGGTGGCTGGTGTATCCGGCGAACGCCGGCCAGAACGGCGTGCAAGGCGTCGGCTGGCCCCCTGTCGGGCGGGACGAACCGCACCGACTGTCCCGTCCCGTCGGCGGAACCGGCACATAGTGCCTGAACCGGCGGGCAGCGCCCCTTCCCCCCAGCAGCGAAGGGGCTGGTCGCCTCCCGCGTCCGAGGGTGAGGGCGTGCCGGTGCGTCTGCCACCATTCATCTCGTGGACTTCCCGACCGACCAGGCACCTGGCGCACCGATCCGTTCCGGCATCCCGGAGCACGGCCGTATCCCCAAGTACTACGTGGTGAAGGCGCATGTCTCCGCTCTGATGGACGAGTTGGGCGAGGGTGGCACCCTTCCCACGGAGCGCGACCTCGCCCTGCGCTTCGAGGTGTCGCGCGAGACCGTACGGCAGGCACTGCGCGAACTGCTGCTGGAGGGACGGCTGCGCCGACAGGGGCGGGGGACGGTCGTGGCGGGCCCCAAGCTCGAACAGCCGCTCTCGCTCGCCAGCTACACCGAGGGCGTACGCCGCCAGGGCCGCACGCCCGGCCGCCATCTCATCGGGCTGGACCGCTTCCCCTGCCCCGAGGCGCTCGCCGCCGAGACCGGCATGGAGCGCGGCGAACCGGTCTGGCACCTGGAGCGGGTCCTGCTCGCCGACGACGAGCGGGTCGGCCTGGAGAGCACTTACGTCTCCGTGGCCCGCGTCCCCCGCCTGGACGACGAGTTCGACCCCGACTCGTCGTTCTACGCCTACCTCAACGACCGGCTCGGGATCACCTTCGGCGGTGCGGACGAGCGCATCGAGACCGTGCTGGCCACCCCACGCGAGGCGCTGCTCATCGGCACGCCGCCCGCGCTGCCGATGCTGCTGCTCCACCGGATCTCGCGGGACGCCGACGGGCAGCCACTGGAACGGGTGCGGACCCTGTTCCGGGGCGACCGGTTCTCCTTCACGGCACAGCTGGGCCCGCGCGACTGACGCCGGACCGGGATGATCCCCGGACGCGTAAGTCACGAAAAGATAACGGGTCTGGTCCAAGCTTGGGTGGCGGTTCACCCTCCCGTTGCCGAGCAGATCGATGCCGGTCACCCGCCCCCAGAAACGTGACCGACGTGAGAGTCATCGTCGTAGGAGCCGGCGTGGTGGGAACCATGCACGCCTGGCACGCAGTGAACCGCGGCCACGAGGTCGTACAGATCGAGCGCGAGAGCGAGGCACGCGGAGCATCACTCCGCAATTTCGGACAGATATGGGTCAGCGGCCGAGCCGGCGGCGAGGAGCTGGAGACCGCACTGCGGGCCCGTGAGCTCTGGGAGTCCATCGGCGAACGGGTGCCGGGCCTCGGCTTCCGGGCCTGCGGCTCGCTCACTTTGGTGCGCACCGCACGGGAGACCGCCGTCGCCGAGGCCGCCGTCGCCCGCCCCGACGCGGCGGCCCGCGGCTACAAACTGCTCACCGCCGAGGAGGCCCGGGCGGTCAACCCCGCGCTGCGCGGCGACTTCACCGCCGCACTGTGGTGCGAACGGGACGCGGCCGTCGAGCCGCGCACCGCCCAGCTCGCCCTGAAGGAGGAACTGCTGGCCTCGGGCCGGTACACCTACCTCGGCGGCCGTGAGGTGCGCGAGGTGACCGGTACGGCATCCGTGCGCGACGACCACGGCGATGTGCACACCGGCGACACGGTCGTCCTCGCCACCGGCGCGTGGCTGGGCGGCCTCGTCCGCGAACTGGCAGGGCCGGATCTGCCCGTGCGCCGTGTCCGCCTGCAGATGATGCAGACCGACCCCCTCGGCGAGACCCTGACCACCTCGGTCGCCGACGCCGACAGCTTCCGCTACTACCCGGCCTACGCGGGCGAAGCCCTCGACGCGCTCAACGCCGGCCAGGCTCAGGCGCCGACCGCCGCCGAGCACCGGATGCAGCTCCTGATGGTGCAGCGCCGCGACGGCGGACTGACCATCGGGGACACCCACGAGTACGAGCACCCCTTCGCGTTCGACACCGTCGAGGAGCCGTACGAGCACCTCACCCGGGTCGTCGAGTCCTTCCTCGGCCGCCCGCTGCCCCGCGTCCGCCGACGCTGGGCCGGCGTCTACGCCCAGTGCACCGACACGAGCCGGGTCGTCCACCGACAGCAGGTCCGCGACGGCGTCTGGCTGGTCACAGGGCCCGGCGGCCGAGGCATGACCTGCTCCCCCGCCATCGCCGAAACAACCGCCGACGAACTGAACTGGTGAAGACGTTGACCGACGACTCCAAGTGGACCGCCGACTCCAAGCTGCCTGACGACTCCAAGCTGAATCTGATCGTCCTCGACATGGCCGGTACCACCGTCGCCGACGGCGGCCTCGTCGAGCAGGCGTTCTCGGCCGCCGCCGCGCGCCTCGGCGTCGAGCCGGGCTCCGCCGATCACGCGCAGAAGCTCGACTACGTACGTGCCACCATGGGCGAGTCCAAGATCTCCGTCTTCCGGCACCTCTTCGGTGCGGAGTCCCTGGCGCAGCAGGCCAACACCGCCTTCGAGGAGGCGTACGGCACGCTGGTGGACAGCGGCCTGATCGCCCCCGTACCCGGCGCCCGCGAAACCGTCGAGCGGCTCAGGGGCGAGGGCCGGACCGTGGTGCTGTCCACCGGGTTCGCCCGCACCACCCAGGACGCCATTCTCCGCGCCCTCGGCTGGCAGGACCTGGCCGACCTGACCCTCTGCCCGGCCGACGCGGGCGGCCGGGGCCGCCCCTACCCCGACATGGTCCTCACCGCCCTCCTGCGCACCGGCGCCGTCGACGGCGTCCAGCAGACCGTGGTCGCGGGCGACACCGCCTACGACATGCTCAGCGGCGTACGCGCCGGAGCCGGCATCGTCGCCGGAGTCCTGACCGGCGCCCACGACCGGGACCGGCTCAGCGGGCACGGGGCCACGCACGTGCTCGGCTCCGTCGCCGAACTGCCCGATCTGATAGCGCGGGCCGAGGCATGACGGGCGCGGCAGCGGGGCCGGCGGCAAGCGGCATCAGATTCGACCGGGTGAGTGTCGCGTACGGCGGGAACACCGTCCTGGACCGGCTCGACCTGACGGTGGAACCCGGCGAGGTCATGGCTCTGCTCGGCCCCTCCGGGTCCGGGAAGACGACCGCTCTGCGCGCGGTCGCCGGTTTCGTGCGGCCCGCCTCGGGGCGGGTCTACCTCGGCGACCGGGACGTCACCGACCTGCCGCCGCACCGGCGGGGCATCGGCATGGTCGTCCAGCAGTACGCCCTCTTCCCGCACATGCGCGTCCGGGACAACGTCGCCTTCGGCCTCAAGGCCCGCAAGGTCTACAAGACCGAGACCGCCACCCGGGTCGCCGACGCTCTCGAACTCGTCGGCATGTCCGCCTACGCCACGCGCTATCCCCGCGAACTCTCCGGCGGCCAGCAGCAGCGCGTGGCCATCGCCCGCGCACTCGCGGTACGCCCCGGAGTCCTGCTGCTCGACGAACCGCTCTCCGCGCTCGACGCCCAGCTCCGCTCCGGCATGCTCGCCGAACTGGCCCGCCTGCACCGCGAACTGCCCGACGTCTCCATCCTCTACGTCACCCACGACCAGGTCGAGGCCCTCACCCTCGCCGACCGGATCGCCGTCATTGACCAGGCGCGGCTCCAGGACTGCGGCACCCCGCAGGAGCTCTACCGCAGCCCCCGCACGGAGTTCACCGCCTCGTTCGTCGGCAACGCCAACCTGCTGCCGGTCACGGTCGGTTCGGGAACCGTCGCCTTCGCCGGGCGCGACCTGGAACTCTTCACCACAGATGCGACCGCCGGAGCCACGGCCACGCTCTGCGTCCGCCCTCACCTCGTCGGACTCGGCGACGGACCCAACGCGCTCACCGGTACCGTCACGGAGGTCCAGTGGCGCGGCTCCACGCACCGGCTGTACGTCGACATCGGCGGCCACCGCGTCAAGGCCGACCTCCGCGAACTCCGGGAACCCCCGGCGCTGGGCCAGAAGGTCACGCTGCACTTCGCTCCCGAGGACGCCGTCCTCCTCCCCGCGGTGGACCAATCGGCGCCCGAAGCCGTGACGGCGACGGGCGGGGCCCATGGCTAGCGCCGTCACCACCACGAGCCGGGGCCAGGGTCGGGGCCGGGCCGGTTGGGTATGGGCACTGCCCCCCGTGGCGGTCCTCGCCGTCGTCCTCCTCTACCCGCTGGCCCTCGTGGTCCAGCAGTCCGTCACCCCCGACGAGGGCAGCACCTCACTCACCCCGTACGCCGATGTCTTCGCCTCCGAGTCCTTCCGCTCAGCGCTCGGCACGACCGTCTGGCTCGCCGTCGGCTCCACGGTCGGCTGCCTCGTGCTCGGCTTCGCGCTCGCGCTCGTCATCGCCTTCGTGCCGTTCCCCGGCGGGAAGGCCGTGGCCAAGTTCATCGACGTCTTCCTCTCCTTCCCGTCGTTCCTGATCACGCTCGCACTGCTGTTCATCTACGGCACGGTCGGCATGGCGAACGGCGTGTGGACCGACGCCACCGGCGCCTCCGAGGGGCCCTTCCACTTCCTCACCACACCATGGGGCGTCCTCCTCGCCGAGATCACGTACTTCACCCCGTTCGTGATGCGGCCCCTGCTCGCCGCCTTCTCCCAACTCGACACCGCGCAGCTGGAAGTGGCCTCCTCGCTCGGCGCACGGCCCGCCCGGATCGTCCGGAAGGTGATCCTCCCGGAAGCCCTGCCCGCGCTCGCGGCGGGCGGCAGCCTCGTCCTCGTCATGTGCCTCAACGAATTCGGCATCGTGCTCTTCACCGGCGCCAAGGACGTCACCACCCTGCCCATGCTCGTGTACGGCAAGGCGATCCTGGAGTCCGACTACCCGGCCGCCTGTGTCGTCGCCGTCGTCAACATCGCCCTCTCCGTCGGCCTCTACACCCTGTATCGGACGGTGAGCCGCCGTGTTGGTGCATAGCCGAGCCGGAAAGTGGGGCACCTGGGCCCTCTTCCTCCTCCTCTTCGTCCCCCTGTTCGCGGTGCCGTTGCTGGTCATCGTCGCCGCGTCCTTCTCCACGAACTGGTCCGGCGCCTTCCCCTCCGGACCGACGGCCGGCAACTACACCGCCGCCACCAGCGGCGACTCGCTCCAAGCCCTCACCACCAGCCTCGTCACAGCCCTGTGCGCGAGCCTGCTGGCCCTCGCCCTCGGCACCTGGGCCGCTCTCGCCGCCGCCTCACTGCGCAAGCCCGGCAAGAGGCTGCTGGACGCGCTGTTCATGCTGCCGGTGGCCGTGCCGTCCGTCGTCGTCGGCCTCGCCGTGCTCGTCGCGTTCAGCAAGCCGCCGCTGCTCCTCAACGGGACGCGCTGGATCGTCATCCTCGCCCACACCGTCCTGGTCACGGCCTTCGCCTACCAGTCGGTGGCGGCCGCGATCCGACGCCTCGACCCGATGTACGAGCAGGCCGCGGCCAGCCTGGGCGCCCGGCCCGCCCACGTCCTGTGGCGGATCAAACTGCCCCTGTTGCTCCCGTCCCTGACGGCGGCGGCCGGGCTCTGCTTCGCCCTGTCCATGGGCGAGTTGAGCGCCACGATGATGCTCTACCCGCCGGACTGGACCCCCCTGCCCGTGCAGATCTTCGCGGCCACCGACCGGGGATCGCTCTTCACCGGCGCGGCCGTCTCCGTGGTCCTCATGGGCACCACGCTGCTGGTCCTGCTCGCCGTCTCCCGCATCCGGACACGGGCCTCCTACCGCTGACCACCCCTGAGCCCTCGTACACCGCGTACACCCACCTCGTACACCCCACCTGCTTCCAGGAGACACGACTCCCATGCGCACGAACATCCTCAGGCCGGCGACCGCGGTCGCCGGAAGCCTCGCCCTCGCCGCCGCCCTCACCGCCTGCGGCGGCTCCTCGGCCGCCTCGGACGACAAGGTCGTCACCGTCTACAGCGCCGACGGCCTCAAGGGCGAGAACGGCGAAGGCTGGTACGACAAGGTCTTCGAGGACTTCGAGAAGAAGACCGGCATCAAGGTCGAATACGTCGAGGGCGGCTCCGGCGAGATGGTGCAGCGCACCGTCCGCGAGAAGTCCAACACCCAGGCCGACGTCCTCGTCACCCTGCCTCCGTTCATCCAGCAGGCCGGAGCCAAGGGCCTGCTCCAGACGTACGAACCGGCCGGCTCCGACCAGGTCGACGCCGCGGACAAGGCCGCCGACGGCACATGGACCTCGGTCGTCAACAACTACTTCGGGTTCATCTACAACAAGAAGGAGCTGAAGACCCCGCCCAGGACCTGGGAGGAGCTCCTGGACAGCTCGTACAAGGAGAAGGTGCAGTACTCCACCCCGGGGGTCGCCGGCGACGGCACCGCCGTCCTCATCAAGGCCATGCACGACTTCGGCGGCCAGAAGCCGGCGATGGACTACCTGAAGAAGCTGCAGACCAACAACGTCGGCCCCTCCGCCTCCACCGGCAAGCTCGCCCCCAAGGTGGACAAGGGCGAACTGCGTGTCGCCAACGGTGACGTGCAGATGAACTTCGCCCAGTCCAAGGACATGCCGAACCTCGGCATCTGGTTCCCGGCCAAGGACGGCGCGAAGCCCACCACCTTCGCCCTCCCGTACGCCGCCGGGCTCGTCCAGAAGGCACCGCACAGCGCCAACGGCAAGAAGCTCCTCGACTTCATGCTCTCCGAGCAGGCCCAGCAGGACGTCAGCGCGGTCGGCGGCGGATTCAGCGCGCGCAAGGACATCGAGGCCACCGACGCCAACGCCGTCGAGCTGGCCGGGCTGATGAAGGGCGTGGAGATCTTCGAGCCGGACTGGTCCGCCATCAGCACGGGCCTCGACGAGTACATCGACGCCTGGAAGTCGGCCACCGGTAGCTGACCGGCATGGACCAGTTGCTCCGAGAGCCCCTTTGACGAGCCGGGCCGGACATCGTGCGCTTCAGGTGGCGCTCGCGGCTTGTCGGGGGGCAATGGCCGACTCGGGCCTGGCGAGGGCATGGCTGGGTGCATGTGTGTTGGCGGGTGTGGTGAGCGGGGTGGCAACGGCACGCTGCGAGGCCGACGGTGGTTGTTGCCGTTGCCGATGACCGAGCGGGTGCTGATGGCTGCGGGGTACTACCGGACGCGTGCGCGCGTGGAACATGCGATCGGCCGCCATATGAAGAACCGCGACCGCCGACAGCGCGGCGACGGCCTCCGTCACGCGGACCAGGCCGTCGCCCACATGCACAACCTCACCCTCGTATTCATGACCAGAGATCGACCGGTTCCGGCGCATGCGTTCTCGGCGTTTTCTCAGGCCGAGAACGGGAGGTGACGCCGCCTCAAATGGTCGGGGTGTCGTCAACAACCGGCCTGTGAATCTCAACGACCGGCTTCCACCCCGCGGAGAACTCGATGAAGTCCGCACGGGTGGGGTAGGTGTCGATCGCGCGACGGTCACGCTTGGGACTGTCGCCCCCCTTGCGCCCCCGGGGAATCTGCTCCTCGAAGATGTCGACCTTCAGGTCGGGAACCTCCTTGAGGCCCTGGCGCCAGATCTGCACGACGTCGGCGCCGAACGCCTGCCGGACCGCGGCGTAAAGGGCCGTGAGGGCACCCTTGTCCCCACCAGGGACGAAAAGCGCCAAGTCCAGCACGACACCGGCGGACTGGAGGACCTCGATGGTCACCGAGCCGTTTTCGTCGGCCAAGTAGACGCCGGCTTCGTTCTCGTCGTCAGGAAGGCAGGAAACCTCTTCCTGAAATACGGTTCTGGCCGTGATCGAACCGCCCTCGAAATCCTCACCGGACTTGGTCAGAAAGGCAGGGACATAACAGTCGGGAATCTTGAGTTCTGCCGTGTCGGCGGAAACGAAGAGCCTGTCCTTTACGCCGAGCTTCGACACCTCTTCCAGCGAGAGGCGGCGAGCGGCGATCTTCTCCGTGTTCACGATTTCCCTTTCAGGTTGCACTGTCCCTCCGAACAAGGACGCTACCACGAAACACTGAGGTCAACTGCCCAGCACCCTCTGGGTAGATGGCCTCCGACGACCTGCACGGGAGGACACCGAAGCGAGTGCCATTCAGCCCGCCCCACGCACCCGCCAGGCAGTACCCCTCGTCATGACATGGGGACCAACTGGCGGTCGCATTGCAGCGCGTTGGGAGGCGCGGAGGAACTAAAAAGAGCTTACGGTAGATATCACCCATATCAACTTCGGGAAGGTGGCGGCACGGCAAGGCGCCCATTCGTCGTGCTTCTCGAAGAGCGAAGCGGAAACCAGCCGGATGGTTCGACAACGCAACAGCGGAGACCACCACCGGCGACATACGACCGAGTTTCGGGAACTCCTCCTGGGCCTCAGCGCCTGCGGCTGCCATCCCTTCTCCTGGATGAAGCGCAACCCGGTGTTGCGCACCACCACGCCCTCTTCGACCAGGTTTCGCCGTGGTCGGCCGGACGCCTAGCCCAGGCTCGGGACCCGCGGGATCCACTGGACCTGCTCCACCCGCGCCGCACCCCCTCCCCCCCCCATTAACTCCGTCCGGCGCAACACGACGGAGGCGAAGAGCCGATCCGGCGCCGTAGCGCTGCTGTGCAGGCTGGCGTGAACTGCTCGAACGCTCCGCAGCCGCTGCTGTACTGCGGAGGTGACAGACCAAAAGCAGTGCACAGTAGTACGAAACGGCAGCTACCAGGGTGTTCAGGGCGGTACCTTCGCCACCGGCATCAGCGCCCAGTCCGCCGGCGCCCAGGCTCTGTGCCTCCACCAGCTGGTGATGCCCGCCGGCAGCAGGGGCCGTCCTCACCTGCACGAGGGACACGAGTCGGCCATCTTCATCCAGTCCGGCCAGGTCGAGGTCTGGCACGGCCTCGACCTCACCGAACACATCGTCCTGCACGCCGGCGACTACCTCCACATCCCTGCCGACACTCCGCACCTGCCGGTCAACACGGGCGACCAGGACATGATCTGCCTGGTCGCCCGCACCGACCCACAGGAACAAGAAGGCGTCCGCCTCTTGGACCTCCCCGCCTGGCTGGCCACCCACATCGGCCCCGTGACCATCGGAAACGGCTGAGAGGGAGCCTCTTTAGTCGCACGCGACGCGCGTTGCCCGGCGCCGCATGCCTGCATAGAGCACATACGACACGTGTATCGAGTACGCACAGGAGTCCTGGCGGGTCGCGCCGAATGACACCAAAACCCCCAAGGCACTGATGCACCACCTGCCGATGCTGATCGCTTGTCGGCCTCGGAAGTCATAATCCAGTGCGTCAGGAGCCTTGCAAGTGTGCGCATGTGACCACACCTGGGCCCGTGCCCGCCGACGCCGCGAGCGGGGCGAGCACGAGCCCAGGTGACGGCAAGCGGTACGGGTGCCGCGAAGCAGCCGCGGTCAGCCCCGCACCCGCTGCCAGCGCCAGAACTGATCCGTCCACGGCCCGACTTCCTCCAGCTGCAGGACGGCGTTCCCTTCCTGATAGCTCTGGCGCGTGGCCACCGCCAGGCCGTCATTGCCCAGCGGCACGATCACGAAGTCCGCCTGGGCGACGTCCATGGAGAGCAGACGCCACAGCTGCCTCTCACTCTTGCTGTCCGACCGGCGCGAGACGACGGCCGCACCGTCCTCGGGGGTCTCCGCGATGAGGGCGAGACTCCGATCGAAAGCACCGGTGTCCTTGTTGTAGGCGGCATTCCTGATGCGCACGACGCGCTCCCCGTAACCGGGCTCGGGAATGAACTCCCACTGCGACTGCCTGTACGCCGTCGTGGCAGCATCCCGCCACACAACAGCCGGCACATCACCGTCGACCCACCCGTACGGCGTGATGTGCATACCCGTCACCGACTGAACGATCAGTTGCGGACCCTGGGGTATCGGCAGGCTGACCATACGCTTCCTCTCGTCGGCAGGCAGCACCCCCAACGCACGGGCTCAGCAGCCGCATACAACCGTCGGGCCCCGCCCGAAGTGCCGACCTGACAGAAGAACGAACACGTCGCGCAGACGCTACGACCGGAAAAGATCCACTGTCAGGGAAAAACGAGCCATGCCGGATTTAAGCAGCTTCACACCGTGGCCAACATGGCCAGTTCGAGAGGGTGCTTGTAGCAACAGATTACGCTGCCGCTGCCGCCGAGGTCATCCCGGGCTACGCCGGAGTCATGCCGGGATGAAGTTCGGCCACCAGGGCGGGACGCTGTCCGGACACAACGGGCCGGGGCAGGAGTCCGGCATGCCGACGAAGAGGACGCCAAGGCCAGTTCCCCTGAACCAGCGACTCGGAGGACTCGACGGCATTGCTCCTCCCTCGCGACAGTTCGCTGCGCAAATCGGTGTGTCCGGTGGAGACAACCGGACTGCGTGCAATTGCCTCTCCGACCGCAGAGTTGAACACGTTCAACAAGTCTGACAAGGTACCTCTCCACGACCCACTCCTATCGGTTGGTCGATGCGGGTTGCAGGGGGAGGTCCTGGTGGCGGCCGGAAGCAGGCTGCGGGTGCGGTGGGCGGCCGTTGGCTGCGTGGTGGTGGTGCTGGCAGTTCTGGCTGCGTGTGCCGGCCCCTATCAGTACTACAACGGGACAGGGGTCCACGACGCCACGGTGGCCGAAGTCGCTGGGGGCTGGGAAAACATCGAGGGGACTCGCGTGGTGCTTCGCGAAGACGCAACGGCTCTTCTCGAAAAGCTCGACGGGCAGGACTTCGACTTCGACGACGGATGGCGCCTCTCCGGTACGGGAACCTGGCAACTGACTGACGAAGACGGCGGACAGGTCGTCCGACTGACGCTGACGACCCGGACCAAGGTGGAGAGCCGTTCCCCCGCAACGGCAACTGATACTTCGAGCCCTGACCCCCCATCGACATATGTGTGGTCCTTCTACGTGGACCGCGATCAGCACGACGAGTTGAAGCTGTTCTTCTTCTACGGCGATCCCGACGCCGGAAACACATACGCGATGACGCGCAAGACGCAGTCATAGCCATTCGTTGATCACTGCGACCAGCACAGTCGCTTCGTAGCGTCCGATGCAGGGCGCGAGGACTCTCTCCAGTACGGGTCCGAACCGCGGCAAGTCCCCGCACTGCCCTACCGCCCGGTGGTTCCCTCTGCAGGTCACCCTGCTTGCGAGCTGCCCCTGGCGCATGCGGGTAAATCGTGATCTTGCTGCTGGGCTAGTCCTGACGTTGATTTCGCCGGATCAGTCGCTGTGTCGGGTGATCGTGATGTCGATGGCGCTGGCGTTCGCCCCAGGCGAGTCCACTGCGAGTCACCACGCCTCCTGGGTGGCCGGGGACGAGGTCTACCAGCAGCCCATCGACTCCGCTGATCCCATTGGCGACGCCGTTACCAGGCCCGATCCCGAGCCAGTTGCGGCCACCGTCAGGCCGCCGCGGCCCCGGCATGATCGCGCTCTACCGCTGGAGTACTAGGGCCTGTGTGAGGTCGTGATCAGCCAGTTGCCTTCAGGAGGTCGTTGATCCAGATCATCGAGGCACGGAGGTGGAGGCCGGCGAGGTAGCTTTCGGGCGTCTTGTCGTATCGAGTCGCGATACCGCGCCATGCCTTCATCTTGTTGATGAGCCGCTCGACGGTGTTTCGCTCCTTGTAAAGATCGGCGTCGTGGCGTGTGGGTCGGCCGCCCCGGCGGCCCTTCTTCTTTCGGTTGGCGGCCTGGTCTTTCTTCTCCGGGATGACTGCCTTGATGCCGCGTTTGCGCAGGTAAGACCGGTTGGCGCGTGACGAGTAGGCCTTGTCCGCGGCGACAGCGTCGGGCCGGGTTCGAGGCCGGCCGAGAGGCAGACGGACCCGCACCTTCTGCAACACGGGGACGAATTGCGGGCTGTCGGCGGCCTGTCCTGCGGTCAGGACGAGCGACAACGGACGGCACTTGCAGTCCGCGGCGAGATGAACCTTGCTCGTCAGCCCACCCCGGGATCTGCCGAGCAGGGCTTGGTGCAAGCGGAGCTTGCGCCGTCGCCTGATGCGCCGTCGCTCTTCCCGTTCGGGGTCGTCCCTGCCGTCCTGTCCGTTCTGTTCTGCCGGGCGGCCCCCTTTTGCCGGGGCCGCTCCTGCTCGGCGGCAGCTTCTTCAAGGGCGTCCATGACGTCCTTGCCGATGTGCATCCCGGCGGCGTCATGATGGGCGCGGGCAGTGGTGGAGTCGACGCTGACCAGGGATAAGTCCGTCTGCCCCCGTCGGGCGGCCTCCGCGATCATGCCTTCCAGAAGAGCGGAGAAGACCCCGGCGTCCCGCCAGACGCGAAAGCGGCCGTAGACCGTCGGCCATGGTCCGAACTCGGAGGGCATCTCGCGCCACTGGGCGCTGGACCGGAACCGCCAGATCACCCCTTCGAACTGCTCCCGCAGCCGTTCGGGGTACGGACCGTACTCGCCTATCGGCAGGTACGGCTCGATGAACTCCCACTGCTCGTCGGTGAGTTGCCTACGTGTCACACCCAGCGTCCTACCAGGTCCTGTCCCCGCAAGGGACCAAAACCCGAGATTGATCACGACCTCACACAGGCCCTAGGAGGCTCGTGCGTCATGGCTCTCGCGATGGGTGAGTACTTGTTCCATATGGGTCTGGGCCCACTGCCTGAGCCCGCGTGTCAGGTGGTGGAGTGAGAGACCGAGGTCCGTCAGTTCGTAGGTGACGGTGACAGGGACCGTGGGTGTCACGGTGCGGATGAGCAGGCCGTCGCGTTCGAGGGCCCGTAGGTTCTGGGTCAGCATCTTCTGACTGACGCCGGCCAGCAGCCGGGCCAGCTCGGAGTAGCGCATCGCCTTCGGAGTCTGCGATGCACCGGACGATTCGGATGTGTCACCGCCCAGTGCACACAGGATCAGGACGACCCACTTGTCCGAGATCCGGTCGAGAAGCTGACGGCTGGGGCACACCGCCAGGAACGCGTTGTACTCCGCCTTGGCCTGCGCCTTTTCGTCGGCCTTCGTCGTCGCCACTGATCTCGCCTCACACCTTCTGGGTCGTTACGCACTTCAGAGTGCCTACTTCCCGGCAGGAAGTTACTCTCCAATAATTATGCAAGTGAGCTGGAGACACCACCCCTCGCATGAAATGAGAGGCACCACGATGAACACGCCCTCCGCACCTCTTCCCGGCGGAACCTGGACGCTGGGTGACTCGCCCGTCACCCGGTTCGGCTACGGCGCGATGCAGCTCGCAGGCCCGTGGGTCATGGGCCCGCCCGCCGACCACGACGGAGCCCTGGCCGTGCTGCGCGAGGCGGTCAGCCTGGGGATCACCCACATCGACACCAGCGACGCCTACGGACCGCGCGTCACGAACGAGCTGATCCGCGAGGCGCTGCACCCGTACCCGGAATCACTGCTCATCGCGACCAAGGTGGGTGCGACCCGCGACGCCCAGGGCGGCTGGCCCACGGCCCGACGCCCCGAAGACTTGCGCAAGCAGGTCCATGAGAACCTCCAAGCCCTCGGACTCGAAACCCTCGACCTGGTCAACATGCGCATGGGCGACGCTCAGGGCCCCCAGCCCGGCTCGATCACCGAAGCATTCGAGACGCTCGCCGGCCTTCAGCAAGAGGGGCTCATCCGTCACCTCGGCGTCAGCAACGTCACTCGGGAGCAGGTCGCTGAGGCGCGCGGCATCGCCCCGATCGTGTGCGTGCAGAACATGTACAACATCGCCCACCGCCACGACGACGACCTCGTAGACCATCTCGCCGCCGATGGCATCGCCTACGTGCCGTTCTTCCCACTGGGAGGCTTCACGCCGCTACAGTCCGAGGCTCTCTCACAGGTCGCGAACCGACTGGGGGCGACGCCCATGTCGATCGCGCTGGCCTGGCTGATGCAGCGCTCGCCGAACATCCTGCTCATCCCCGGCACCTCGTCCACCACTCACCTGCGCGAGAACATCGCCGGAGCCGGGCTTACGCTCTCCGACGAGGATGTGGCCGAACTGAACAGCATCGGTCACTGACCAGCACAGGTCCTCGTGACTCGACACCTCACCCGACGCAAGGCCCGTCCCGCCGAACGGCGAGACGCCGCCCACGGCTACGTAATGCCGGAAGCCGCGTGGCCTCTGCCGGAGGCCGGAGCAGGCTCGTGCACAGTCAGTGCCGTCCGCGTGGCGAAAGGGACAACGGCCTGTCCCCGCAACCGTATTGGGTGAAGACGAGCCCGCTCGTCGTGTTGGGGGCCTCGCCGCCGGAGTCGACGGACTCGATCACCCCGTAGGTACCCTGACCGCCGGTGTCGCAGACCTAGCCCTGGGTCGGGGTCTGCCGGTCCACCCACTCGTAACCGTCGTACTCGCCGCCCGAAGCGCCGGTGTTCGCGCGCCAGAGCTTGTCTCGGTGACAGTGCGTACGCCGTGTGCATGGTCGATCGCCGGTGCCCGGGAAGTGCACCGGTGGAACCAGGCGTTCCCCGTCGGCCGTACGCCGTCTCGGCCGTGAAGCGCTCACCACGCTCTGGGGCAGCCAGAAGCGCGCCCTGGAGCTGTCTACGCCGACCAGCTCCAGGACGCGCTCCCGGATGAACATCAATGCGATGGCCTGCCCCATGGGGGAAGAAGCCACGAACAGTCACCCGTCGCAGCGATCCGGTGAGGCGCCCCGCTTCTAGAAGAAGTGCTTGCGTCCGCCGACCGCGCGGCCGGTCGCGCCCAGGATCCACAGGATGGCGCCGACCACGATGAGGATGCCGCCGATCGTCGTCAGCAGTCCCACGCCGACCAGCAAGCCGATGATGAGCAGAATAAGCCCAAGAATGATCATTTCAAGTTCCTGTCGTCAGGTCCGACTCAGACGCGTGGACGTATGGGCCACAGCGGCCCACATTCCCCTCGACCGATAGGCACCGGCTCCGCATCACACCAGAACTCCGGTGCGATAACACGAGTGCCCGACAACACGACATCCACACACTCTCGAAGATTTGTTAGCCCTCACACGTCACCGACCCGGGCTCCAAGCCCGCGAACCGCAGCCACTGCATGTGATCAATCAGCACATACGCATACGTACGGTCGCACCCGCCCGGCAGATACGCGGGAACCCGTCCGCCGACCGGCGGCTCACCATCCGTCCTTCCCAGACATGTATGTCGCGCTCTTCAGGACCGCACCTAGCTACTACTGCAGGGTGCGGTACCTCGACGCGTGAGCCGCCCCGACTGCCGCGAGGCCGACGGGAGCTATAGTCATCTGGTCGCGAAAAACGATGTCCCACGGGTTCCTCCGCCGGACATCGCTCGTACATCGATCCAGATGGTTCTGATCGTTGAGCGTCTCCTTGCCGAGGCCGGACATCCCGTCCGCTCCTGGCGCTGACCATCGCCGGCGCGTGCCGGTGCGACAGAGGAGCGCAGCATGCAGAAGACCATCGCCATTGTCGGAGCGGGACTGGGCGGGCTGACGCTCGCCCGGGTGCTTCAGGCCCACGGCGTCGCCGCGACGATCTACGAGGGTGAGGCCTCGGCGACAGCCCGTACGCAAGGCGGCCTGCTCGACATCCACGAAGAGACCGGCCAGGTCGCGCTTCGCGCAGCCGGTCTGTACGACGAGTTCCTCGCTCTGGTCCGTCCGGGCGAGGACGCCAAGCGTGTGGTCGACCGGCACGGCATGATTCTGTTCGATATGCCTGCGGACCCCGGTTCGGCCCGCCCTGAGGTGGACCGTGGTGATCTCAGGCGCCTGCTCATCGACTCGCTGGCGCCCGGGACGATCAGGTGGGGGCACAGGCTCGCCTCGGTCCGGCACCGTACGGAGGGCGGCTACGACCTCATCTTCGCGGAAGGTCCCGCCACGCGCGCCGATATCGTCATCGGCGCGGACGGTGCCTGGTCGAAGGTGCGTCCGCTGCTCACCCCCGCCACGCCCCTCTACAGCGGAACCTGCTTCATCGAGATCGCTCTCGCTTCAGGCGGCCAGGCCGATCGGCCGAGCGTGGCGGCGATCGGCAGCGGCACGCTGATGGCGGTCGCGCCGGGCAAAGGCATCATCGCCCATCGCCACGCCGACGGACGCGTGCTCGGATACGCGGCGCTGAACAAACCCGAGGAGTGGATGAGGTCGATCGACTTCGGCGACCCGTCCACGGGCCTCCGTCACGTTGCCGACGAGTTCGACGGCTGGTCGCCACTGCTCACCACCTTCGTGACAGAGAGCGACGCGGAACCGTGGCTTCGACCCATCTATGCCCTTCCCGTCGGGCTCACATGGGACAGGATGCCCGGCGTGACGCTCGTCGGCGACGCCGCGCATCTGATGTCGCCTTTTGCCGGCGAGGGTGCGAACCTCGCCATGTACGACGGCGCGGACCTGGCGGGCCAGCTGCTCGAGCAACTCGACATCGAGGCCGCGCTCACCGCGTACGAAGAGCGGATGTTCCTGCGCAGTAGCGACGCCGCCGGCCGCTCGGCGAAGAACCTGGAGATCTTCTTCGGCCCGGAAGCACCGCAGAGCGTAGTCACTCTGTTCGATCACTCCTGATACCTCGGTCCGGTTTCGCGATCTTGATGCGGACCCGGAGGGGAGCGGCTACGGCCACCGGGCAGCAGCCTCGCCAGAACGGTCGCCGCGTGATACTCGGACGACCGGAGGATCAGCTGGGCGCGCGACGGCTCTCCGTCCCCTCCATCGCGGAGAGGGTGCCGGCCTGGCCTTCGAGCTCGCAGGCGACGTCGCGGCCGACGTCACCGCGGCGCCGGCCGCCGCTCGAACAATCGTCAGCGCGCCGATCCTGCACAGAGGCAGGCCTCCGAGCTCCCGAAGAATGCGGCTGTCGCCGTAGCAGAGTCGGCGTCCCGGGCAGTGAACTGGCTGCTGCCCGGGGTGGCGTCGGTGCTGGAGACGACGATCGCCTACGAGCAGGTGGCCGTCGACCTCACCGCCTGGGTCGCCCGTATGGAACCGGACCCCTACCTGCAGCAGGCCTACCAGTTCGGCGTGCTGGAGGACTTCGACCACCTGTACCGGTACGCGAACCTGTACGAGATGATCGAGCACCGCAAGGCGGACGCGATCGTCGAGGGCCTGACCGAGGTCATGCCGGGCCGGCCGACGAAGTACCACCATCGCGACCCGGCGGACAACGTCCGCGACCCGTACGCCAAGGACGGGACGAACCCGCTGTCGAAACTGCACGCGCTGACGATCATGTCGGCCGAGCAGCAGACCATGAACTTCTACATGAACACCGGCCCCACCTACATGGAGCCGATCGCCCGACAGCTCTATCAGGAGATCGGGCTCATCGAGGAGGAGCACGTCACCCACTACGAGTCCCTCGTCGACCCGGGTGAGACGTGGTGGGAGCAGCTGGTCAACCACGAGTACAACGAGTGCTACCTCTACTACTCCTTCATGGAGCAGGAGAGCGACCCCAAGGTCAAGGCGATCTGGGAGCTGCACCTCAACCAGGAACTGGAACACCTGCACATCGCCTGCGATCTGATGCGCCGTCATGACGGACGTGACCCGCAGTCGGTTCTGGCACCGCAGCTGCCCCCCGTCCTGGCCTTCGAGCCGGACAAGGCCTACCTGCGCGGGCTGCTCGACACGCAGATCGACCTGACGACGCTCGGCGCCGGATACGTCCGGGAAGCGCACGAACGGTTCGAGAAGATGCAGGAGCAGCTCCACGGCGGCGAGGCGCCACCCAGCGAGCGGGTGATCACGCAGCACAACGAGATGTTCGGCCGTGAATACCGCGTCGAGAGCGAAGGCGCCCACCCCGACCCCGCCCTGCGTGAGAAGTGAGGAGACCGGTCATGCCCGAACTACACGGCGCCGGCCGGTGGCCGCTTCCGCGAGCGGCCGGGCCTCCCGCTCGGACAGGTGCGCAGGTCCCAGGTTCACTGCGCGGCCCCTGCCCTTGGGCAAGCGTGCGCGCGCGACTGGGCACTCGAAGGGCGGGCGTGGATGCGCAGCCGCGCCCGCGCGGCCGGAGTACGGCCCGGCCCCGACCAGAACGGATGCCAATACAGACGGGTCGACAGCACCACCAGGCGCCGCCGGAGTTCCGCGTGCCCGGCCGTGGGGCGGGGTGCGGCGAGGGCGGCGTAGGTGCGGTTCCATGCCACCTGCAGCTGGATGAGGTCGTGGGGGAAGGGGGCTTGCTCCATGCCTTCACCATATCGAACTAGTATTCGAACACGCGAGTGGCGGTCCCGGCTGGTCCCGCAGAGCCGGCTGGTCCCGCAGAGCAGGAGGAGAGCATGTTCGACCGCTCCGGAGCCGACTACCCGGACTACCTCACACCGGCCCGACAGCAACTGGACCGCGAGGGCCGCCTGCCGTGCTGCCAAGAGGCCCGCCCAACGTGCACCCTTCTTGGCAGCTAAAGCAGTTCACCAACGGACGGGAGGCATACGTCCGCCCGTCAGAGGCACGAGCAGCATCTCTGAGACAGTCGACATATTCGCCCCCGCACTTCCCGAAGACGTCGTGAAGCTAGCCGACCAGCGAGCAGCATTCCTGGCTTTCTGAAACGCACGGAACAAGAGCAATCAGATCTGAACCAGTCGTCATCCAGTTACTCAACGCCGGCCATCCACGGACGCTGTCCCGCTTTCCATGGTGCGGGGCAGGCAGGGGCAGCTCCGCCAGGGTCGAATGCGTGGTTTTTCGGCTCCATCCGCAGGTCGGGCTGCCCAGTAGTGCTATCTGAAGCAGCGCGTCAGCAGGCGACCGAGGACTACGGTCGGCGTCTCCTTCTGCCGGCGACGACCACGGAAATGCCTCCGCAAACGGCTCCGACGATCCCGGCGACGAGCATCAGTGTGAGATCCATAGTCGGCCTTCACCCTTGAATTGCGGCCTCGCATGCCGACGACGGAGCCGAGGGGGTCGGTGAGGTAGCAGTACGCCCTGCTGTCACGGGTCATGGATTGCGCGTGCCCTCGGCGTCACGAACGAACCTCGTGTAGACACCGGCGGTCATTTCGGCCGCCGGGCCGACGGGGCCGGGGCCGGGGCCGCCGATAGGGGAGGCGAGCTGGCGCCGGCCTCACCCCCGCCGACGGCCTCCAGGCCCTCCTCCGACCCGCACCGCTCGCGTCGCTGAACCCCGCGAGGCGGTGGCACCCGAGCCTGCCGCCGTCGCACGCACCGTGGACTCGTGCGGTCTGCGGCGCCGTAACCCGGGCCTCACACCTCGACCGCAGGACATTCGAGACGCAGCACGAATCGAGCCGCGACAAGAGTCGGCCAATGCACCGAGGGTGCAGCGGCTGTCCCGATGCGCGGTTGGCTCGATTGCTGTCGGTCAGCGCCGCCCCCCTCGTGCCCGGCTTGCGTCGCCCTGGCCACCTCGGGCCAGGTCCTGCGTAATTCCCTCGATCAGCGCCACGCCGCCTCGAAACGGACGCGCAGCCGCGGATCGACCAAATGGCAAGGTAAGTACCAGTTCGCAAAGGCCTATCGAGTGGTCATCCCATTGGATCGGGGGGCGTGTCCGTGTACGAGAGGCGCGCATCAGGGAGTGAAAAGGACCGTTACATCCCCGGAAGGGTGATCTCATGCGGTTCGGCGGAGCATGGGTGCTCGCGTCGGGACGATGGCTGTGTTCGGCATGTTCGCCGCGGCACAAAGGAGACGTCGAAGTATGTCCAAGCCTGTCGTCAGTATTTGGGGTACCCCTCCGGGGACTGAGTCCACAGCCACGCAAGCCGCTCCCTCGGACGCCACGTGGGATCTGCGCAACGGGACCGCCTGGGTCTTCCACAGCTCGTCCGACCAGGAACACGTCAAGCGGCCGGTGATCCTCTCCGACGGCTTCTCCCCCGGAGCGACCAACGTCGACCTGCTGTACGACGGTCTGGAGAACGGCGCCTACCCCTTCATCTCCACACTGCGCGACAGCGGCTTCGACGTCATCCTGCTGGGCTTCGACGACCGCAGTGCGGCCATCCCCGACAACGCCGAAGTCGCGATCGAGTGCATCTTGCGGACCATCGCCGACCGCACCGGCAGCGCCCCGCTGACGGTGGGCGGCTTCAGCATGGGAGGGCTGGTCACCCGCTACGCCCTGGCCAAGCTGGAGCGCCAGCGGATGCAGCACGAGACCTCCACCTACCTCTCCTACGACGCTCCCCACCGCGGCGCGTGGCTGCCCCTTGGGGTCCAGGCCTTCGCCCACTACGTGAAGGACCGCTGGGGAGGAGAAGGAAAGCCGCTCTACAACCTCTACTCCGACCTGATCAACAGCCCCGCCGCCCGCCAGATGCTGCGCTGGCACCTCGCGACCGGAACCGACATCACCCTCGACGTCGCCGCCGGCCAGGACCAGGCACGGACCGACTTCCTGGACGCACTGGAGCGGATGGGGGACTGGCCGCAGATCCCCCGCCTGCTCGGCGTCTCCAACGGAACAGGAACCGGCGCCGGAAACAACATCCCCGCCGACACACCCGCGCTGGAATCCTCCGGGCCGACGGTGGCCGCGCAACTGCGCACCCAGGGCCGGGGAAGCAGGACTGTCGCCCGGATGCGGGAACCGGAGCAGGCCGAGATCACGATCAACACCACAGGCTTCCCTGAGCTCGACGGCGCTCCCGGCGGCCTCTTCCCCGAGCTCCTCGGCGGCGCCTCCAACTTCGGGGTGGCCGCCATGCTGGCCAACCTCCTCAACGGAGGCACGACGCAACCCACTTACAACGCCTCCACCTTCGTCCCCACCGTCAGCGCCGTCGCGACAGGCGGCATCGACGACCACGACACCCTCTACAGCAAGGTCGATGCCGTTTCCAGCGACCTCCACGACTTTCTCTGCGCCACCGCCAACGAAGGCCACACGGTGATGACCCCGGAACTCGGCGAGTGGATCGTGACCAAGCTCAAGGAAGCGTGAGCGCAGGCCGAAGCAGCCTCGGCGAGCGCGCAACTGAATGGGCCCGGGACCGTACTGGTCTCGGGCCCGTCCGGCACAGTTCCTGGTCCACGAGGGTGAGCATGGCCTGCTCGGTGTCCTGACCGCCGTCACTGCTGACGTACACCACGGCGGTCCGGGTACCGTCTCGAGTGGCGCCGCCCCAGGTGATGTAGCCGAGCAGTTCGCCCCGGTGGCCGAAGTAGCTGCCGCCACAGGACAACGGGATCTCGGCGAGACCGAGTCCGTACCGCACGCCCAGCTCGGGCGCGTTCACGGTGGTCGTCATCTCGTCCAGTTGCACCGGAGCCAGCAGACGGCCGCCGAGCAGCGCGGCGTAGAACCGGTTCAGGTCATGCGCGGTGCTGATGACCGATCCGGAGCCGACCGCCATACTCGGATTGAGCACCGTGACGTCGATACCGGTGCCGGTGCCGGTGCCGGTGCCGGTGCCGGTGCCGGTGCCGGTGCCGAACGCACGATGATCCCCGTCCTGTTCGGGTGCCGGCGTGTTCAGCGCCCAGGCAGCGGCCCCCGGGTGTCTTGCACCCCCCGGAACGAGTGGCCGACGACCATCCCACCAGTGATGAAGGGATCGGCCCATCCGGCTCTCCCCCCGACGTGCGGCCTGCTGTCCTCAGGGGCGGTGCTGGGGGTTACCCCCAGGCGACACAGACGGACCGCCGAGCGTGTCGGCTGGGGTGCCCGCCAGGCGGAGTGCACGCCCCTCGGTCATCGCCCCGTCCTCGTTCGTCAGCCTTCCAGGAGGCAACTTCCATACGCCACTCCCCCGGCATCCCCTATGAGGAATGCAAAACCGGCTCGACGATCCCGCGCTCCGGCCCCGCCCCTGAGGGCAAGTCCGTCCAGAGCACCAGACGTCACGTCACCCGAGACAGCCGATGCCCGTCGCTATGGCATGCCCCTCGTGCAGCAGGTTGTCAGCGTCGGTCGGGCTCCGCCGTCCGTGACTGCCCCCGTCGTTGCGCCGGCGTCGTGGCGCCGAGGGGGCCGTCCTGCTCGTCCGGGCGCAGGCACTCGATCAGATAGTCGCCGGTGTCGGGGGCACGGGTCACCCCGTGCGTCTCGCTGCCGAAGCCGGGGAAGTGACGGTCGAAGGACTCCAGGGCGCCGAGGTAGCGGAGCAGGGGGCCGTCTTCGGCTCCGATGCTTTCGCCCGGCATGAGGACCGGGATACCGGGCGGCGTCACCGTGACCATCGCCGCGGCGACCCGGCCTGGCGCGTCCGCCAGGGGGATGCGGTCCGTGCCGCCGCGGATCAGACGCTCGTAGCACAGCTGGGGCGGCGTGACAGGCTCCGGGAGTTGTTGGAAGGCCGTGTCGAGCAGTTCGACCAGGCGGGCGTCGCGCAGGTGGGCGTGCATCTCCTGGCAGAGGTCGCGCAGGCTCCGCCCCGCGTAGCGCCGCGGGTGCTCGGCGACCAGGGCCGGCAGCACCCGCTCCAGCGGGGTGTCACCGTCGTAGAGGTCCTTGAAGTCCATCAGGGCGTCCAGCAGCGTGCCCCACTTGCCCTTGGTGATGCCCATGGAGAACAGCACCAGCGTGGTGTAGCTGTCGGTCTTCTCCACGACGATGCCGCGCGTACTCAGATAGGCGGTGAGGATCCGTGCCGGGATGCCCCAGTCGGACATCACACCGGTCGCGTCGACTCCCGGGCAGGTCAAGGTGACCTTGATCGGATCGAGCATGCAGTAGCCGTCGGTCAAGCCGGGGAAGCCGTGCCAGTCCGCGTCGGGTGCGAGGTGCCAGCAGGACGCCTCGGTCCGCAGCAACTCGGCCGGAGCCTCGTCGAACGGAAGCCGCGTCCCGTTCGCGGGGTCGGTCACCTCGTCCGGCTGCCACACCCCGAAGAACCAGGGCGGCCGGTCCCCGGCGGCCTCGATCCGCCGCCCGATCCGCACCATCTCCTGGCGGAAGCGGACCGCCTCCGTGACCGCCTCGTCGATCAGCCACTGCCCTTGCGGACCGTCCATCATCGCCGTGGCCACGTCCAGCGAGGCGATCATCGGGTACGAGGGCGATGTCGTGCCGTGCATCATCAGGGCCTCGTTGAACCGGTCGTGCTCCACCGGCGCCCGCGGGGCGGGCCGGACGTGCACCATGGCTGACTGTGACAGCGCCGCCAGCAGCTTGTGCGTGGACTGAGTGGCGAAGACCGTCGGCCGGTCGGGGCCGGGGAACGTCTCCTCGTCCACGGACATGCCGTAGCGCCCCGCGTAGAGGGGATGGAAGCGGGCGTACGCGAACCACGCCTCGTCGAAGTGCAGCCGGGGAGTGCTGGCCGCGAAGGCCCGGGCCGCGGCCGACGCGTCGTAACACAGGCCGTCATACGTGGAGTTGGTGAATACCGCGTACTGGGCCCGCGGCGACACCGCGCCCACGGAGAGAGGGTTCCTCGCGATTCTCGCCGCAACCGAGTCCGCCGCGATCTCGGCGGGCGGCAGCGGCCCGGCTAGCCCGTAGCCGTTGCGGGTCGGGACCAGGTACACCGGTCGGGCACCGGAGACGACCAGGCCGTGCAGGACCGACTTGTGACAGTTGCGGTCCACCAGGGCGATCTCGTCACGCGTCACACTGAAGTGCCCCACCAGACGGTTGCAGGTGGAGTCGCCGTGCAGGACGAAGTACGTACGGTCGGAACCGAAGACCCGCGCGGCGTTGCGTTCCGCCTCACCGATGGGACCGGTGTGCTCGAACAGGGAGCCGAGTTCCCCCACCGAGATCGACAGGTCGCTGCGCAGCAGCCGCTCCCCGAAGTAGTCGTGGAAGGCCCGGCCCACGGGCGACTTGAGGAAGGCGACGCCGCCGGAGTGCGCCGGGGTGTGCCATGAGTACTCGTGCGCGTCGTCGAAGCGCCGCAGCGCTTTGAAGAACGGCGGGAGCAGGGCGTCCTGGTAGGCACGCGCGGCGGTGGTGATCCGCCCCGCGATGAACGCCGGCGTGTCCTCCAGCGGCCACAGGTAACCCACCACTGACTGCGACACCCACAGCGGCAGTTCGCCCAGCCCTTCGTCGGCCATGACCAGGAACACCGGCAGATTCTGGAACCGGCGTCCGATCCTCTGCAGAACGGTCGCGCCGGCCGGCCCTTCCTCGGCCCCGGGCGGAAGATCCCAGGCCACCACCGCGGCGGCCAGACCGGCCTCCGTCCTGAGCACCGCCTCGGCGTCCGAGACGCTCGCCACCCACCGGACCTGAAGGCCGCTCGCCCGGATCCCCTCGGCGATACGCGTCAACTGCCCAGCGGTGGCGCACCTGTCGTTTGGATGTTCCGCCACCGCCACCAGAACCGTGCCCTCAGCCATGCCGCCCCCCTGCCCGATGACCTCGCGCCACCTGCCACCAGTGTTCGCGGCCTGCGTGCGCATGATCGGGCAATGGTCGGTAAACCACCCCAAGAGGCGGCAACACGGGCCTCTCGTTGACGTGTCAGCGTGGCGAGCCCAGGGTCCCGGTGGGTGGCGCCCCCGTGGCGTGCCGGCCAAGAGCCTTGTCGATCACGCGAAGCTGCAAGGCGGCCGCCCACCTCGTGGAGCGCGCTGGCTGGGGGACGGTTTGCGGCCGTGCGATGAACGACGCGGAGGCACGCCCCGACCCGCCGGCCCCAGGCACTTCTCAGGGCCGACTCACCGCGGCGACGGATAGTTGATGCCCCGGTCACCGCACCGGACGGCGCGAACCGCACGGGCAGCCAGGAGCCTCGCCGCGTTCCCGCACGGCACAGCGGTCGACAGGTCAACAGGGCGTCAGGGCGTCGTCTTCGGGTCGCTCCGTCTCGCGGGCATAGCCAGACGTCTTCTTGACCTGAAGCATGATTGAGGTTCTAGCGTGTCGCCTACTCGATCATCTGACGATGGGAGACACGCTCGTGATCCTGGTGACCGGAGCCACTGGAAACATAGGCAGTGCCCTGCTCAAGGAGCTGCACGCACGTGGCGTCGGACCGCTGAGAGGACTCACCCGTGATGCCGCACGGGCCGTCTTCCCCCAGGGGGTCGAGGCTGTGGAGGGCGACTTCGCAGAGCCGGTGTCGTTGAAGCCCGCACTGGAGGGGGTGCGTTCGCTGTTTCTTGTGTCGCGCCTGGGCTCGGACGCCGACATTCTCGAAGCCGCCCGGCAGGCAGGGGTGGAGCACGTCGTACTGGTGTCGTCCATCACCGTCCAGACCCACCCGCACCTCGGCCCCGCCGACGAGAACCGGGCGGTGGAGCAACTGCTCAAGGAAACCGGAATGGCCTGGACGATCCTGCGGCCGACACAGTTCGCGTCGAACGCCATGATGTGGGCTGCGTCCATCCGTGACCGCGAGACCGTCCGCGCGCCGTACGCCGAGACCGCGCTGCCGACCATCCATCCCGCGGACATCGCATCGGTGGCACGGGTGGCACTGACCGAGCCCGGCCACCACGGACGTACGTATGCCTTGACCGGGCCGGAGCCGATAACCGCCCGACAGCAGGTCGAGGCCATCGCGGCGGTACTGGGTCGGGAGGTTCCCTTCGCCGAGATCAGCCGTCGACAGGCCCACGCGCAGATGGTCGCGGTCTTCGGGGTTGTGGCCGCGGACGCGGTACTGGACGTCACTGGTGGAGACGTGAACCCCGAGCTGCTGATGGTGCGCGACACGGTTTCCCAGGTCACCGCAACGCCGGCTCGCCCGTTCCGGCAGTGGGCTTCGGAGAACGCCGACGCCTTCCGTTGATCCGCCAGGGCCTGCGGGAATCCGCGCCGCCTTCAACCACACCCGCTGGCACAGCCGTTGACGGAGACGGCCGCCGAGCTCTACCGCGACCGCGACCGCATGCCGCCCCTGACTTACGTATTCACGGAACTGTGGCCAGAACCCTGGATCCTGGATCTCCCCACGCAGTGCTCGGGTTGTCCTCAGAGTTGCTCCGTTTGAAACCCAGGTAAGTCCTCGCCAACCAGCGGGCGGGTGACGCAGTGGGGATTCCACTCCAGCGACGTGTGGGCGCCGGGTCTCCGGCGCAGATCACTGGGTGGAAACCTTGTGGACGGTGGTGTCGTCGGGGTTCAGCCGTTGCCCATCCGCGGAGAGCACTTCCAGCGGGCGGAGGGGCTGTCCCTGCCGACGGTCGACCAACTGCGAGTGGGGTTCGTCGGGGGCGAAGAAGTTCTGTTCGCCCCACTGCCGCAGCGCCACGATGACGGGGAAGAGCGCCTCGCCCTTCGGAGTCAGTACGTACTCGCGGTAGGCGCTGCCGTCCGAGGCGGGGACGGATTCAAGAACACCGCCATCGACCAGAGTGCGCAGTCGCGTGGCGAGGATGTTCTTCGCCACGCCGAGGCTGCGCTGGAACTCCCCGAAGCGCCGGCTTCCGTCGAAGGCGTCTCGCACAATCAGCAGCGACCACCAGTCGCCGATCGCGTCCACCGACCGGGCAACGGGACAGTCGCTGTCGTCGAAGCGCGTCCTGGTCACCATGGCATCCCTCTTCCTCGACGGTTGCAACATGCTACCAAAATAGTTACGGTCATGGCCGGTGGCAAGTTGCAACCAAATGCGCGGAGGAGTGCTGGTGCCCGGCAAAGGTGAGGCTGTGACTCGACGGATCGATCACCGCAGCAGGGAGGGCTCCGAGGTCGTCCTGCCCCGTGGCGTCGTCATACTGTTCGCCGTCGCCTGCGGGGCCGCAGTGGCCAACGTCTACTTCTCCCAGCCGCTGTTGGTGACCATGGGCCACGACCTGGCCATGAGCCCGGCGCTCGTCGGCAGCGTGGTCACCCTCACGCAGGTCGGCTACGGGCTGGGACTCTTCTTGCTCGTACCGCTGGGCGACGTGGCCGACCGCAGACGGCTCATCGTCACCCAACTACTCCTCCTCGTGGTGGCGCTGGCCGTCGTAGCCACCGCCCACACGGCAGCGATCCTGCTCGCGGGCATGGCCGCGGTGGGACTTCTCGCGGTCGTCACGCAAACTCTGATGGCTTTCGCCGCATCACTGGCCCCTCCCGCCGAACGCGGACGGGTCGTCGGTCTGGTCACCAGCGGAGTGGTCATCGGAATCCTGCTCGCCCGCACCGTATCCGGCCTCCTGGCCGATCTCGCGGGCTGGCGCTCCGTCTACCTCGTCTCAGCGTCGCTCACCGCGCTGCTCACCCTGGTCCTGTACCGCGTACTGCCACACCACAGTGACGCGCCACCGACGATCCTGCGCTACGGACAACTCCTGCGCTCCACGATCACCCTGTTCGCAACGGAACGACTGCTGCGGCTCCGAGCCTTGTTCGGTTTGCTGATCTTCGCCGCCTTCAGCACGCTGTGGAGCAGCATCGCGCTGCCCCTCAGCGAGGCCCCGTATTTCCTGTCCCACAGCGCGATCGGGGCCCTGGGACTGATCGGTGTCGTCGGCGCCCTGGCCGCGACCGCCGCCGGCCGCCTCAATGACCGCGGACTCTCCCGGCAAACCACCGGCATCGCCCTGGCACTGCTCACCGCCTCGTGGCTCCCCTTGTCCTTCACCCGCAACTCGCTCTGGACCCTGATCGTCGGGGTGATCCTTCTCGACCTCGCTGTACAGGCGGTCCACGTCACCAACCAGACCCTGATCTACGCGCTGCACCCGGACGCGGGCAGCCGACTGATCGGCGGATACATGGTCTTCTACTCGATCGGCAGCGCCATCGGCGCCATCGCCGCGACCTTCCTCTACACGCTGGCCGGCTGGGGCGCGGTATGCGTACTGGGTTCCGCGTTCAGCTGCCTGGGGCTCGCCCTGTGGGCCTTCACGCGACACACCATCCCGGACCCCGCTGCCGGGGGTGCCTCTCGCAGTAACGACCCGCACCCCACCAGGTGAGCGATAAGGCGAGTGTCTGACGGACTGCCCTCGGGCCGGGCCCCGAACGAGCAGAGCCTCGACATCGAATTCGCACGGTGGTCGTGAACCGAGTGGCCGCGAACGGATCGAGCGGGATGAGGCTGCAACATCGCCGTGCTGCCAGCCCGTGCCGTTCCAGGAAAGACTGAATCCATGAGCGACATCGTTTTCACGCGCAAAAGCGGCTGGATCCCGAACGTGATACGCGAGGACGGCGAACTGAAGCTGAGGCTCGGTGCCGGAGCCGACGCCAACCACGCGCCTCGCACGTTCACGTTCTCGATCAGCGAAGCCCATCTTGCGGTGATCCGGGAGGACCTGGCCAGACACCTGCTGCTGTGGAGTGCGGTCCTTCCCCTGTGCGACGCCGCCGGAACCCGAGGCCGGCTCGACGAGAACGCTGCCGCCGCGCTCCTGGACCCGATCCTCCTCGCCGCGCCCGCGGACGTCGACGCGCTCTTCCGGCGCATCCGATGGGACAGGATCCGGCTCATCGCCCACGGGGCCGACATCGGGCTGCTTAAGCACGGTCAGGTGTACGCGGCGATGCGCGCGGCGACAGAGACGTCGAACGAGAAACGGACTCAGGAGTACCACGCGGACCGCCGTCGCGCCCAGCGCGGAGCTGTACTCGGTCCACTGGACGCCGCGATGCTGCGGTACACGGGCCAGTATCTGCACGGCGCGACGGTTCCGAGGCGGATGCCTGATGCCGTCGCCCCCGCGCTGCTGCCCGAGGTCATGCGGGTGATCGCCACTGCGGAGCAGGCGTGCGCCGGGATGCGGATCGGCCGCGATCCGCGACGGGGAAAGCGCGCCACGGACAAGCGCGACTGGGAACGGATGCAGACCACCGTCGAAGCGGCCGTGCGCCGTGCGCACCCTGAACTCGTCGATGACGCGGTACGTACCGTGAGCTTCCTGATGTGCTCGGAGGCGGCGAACCGTTCTAGGAACGCGCCCATGGAGGAAGACGAGGAGACCGCCGGCCACCTCGCCGACTTCGGCGGAAGTACGAGCAGGACGGTCCTGTCGTTCACCGACGACAAGGGCGTCGAGAAGAAGTGGCAACGGGACAGTCCCCGCACTGCCGCCGCGGAGTTCTGGGAGTTCGTCGGCGATCGCTCTGCCGCCGACAACGAAGTGTTCACCATCGAGGACGAGGAGATGGGCGAAGGGATCCAGCTCCACTTCTACGCGGACTCCATCGCCCGGATCACGACACTGCGCGCAGGCGAAGGCGGGTCGGATCCGGAGTATCGGGTCGAGTACGGCCTGGTCGACGGGATCAGCGGGTACCGGAACCTGGTGAGCATCTTCGTCCGCGGCGGCTACGCCGCACTCGAACAACACGGCCCCTGGATGTCGGACGTCGCCGAGTTCGAGCGCGCACGCCGACAGCGCAACGCCCGGGAGTCATAGCAGAAACTTACGCACGCGCCGCCTTACCGTGCTTGGTGTTGTGGCGGCGCTTCCACCGCTTGGGCCCAAACCCCGACACGGTACGCGGACGGATCCACCCGCGCCTAGACACACCTCGTGGGTCCGCGGCACAAACATCCCCTTCGGCTTGACCCGGCCGGCCGAGGCCTACATGTCCCGCTCGAAGACTGGGAATTCACCCAGAAGAGAAGGCATCCTCGCAGCCCTTGGTTGCATGGAACCCGGAGCAGCCGCAGCGTCACCGCGCCCCCTCATCCAACCTCAGCGGGGCCCATCACGGTTGGATCGCCGCAGCGTTGGACGACCGGACCCCGCTGACGAATCGCGGTCAGGCTTCCGGCTCCGTCCTCGATGAGTCCTTAACCCAGGTCGGCGAGTCGGCTACGTGCCCGAGATCGGAGCCGGTCAGCTCGTACGGCTCGCCAAGGGGGCAGGAAGTAACCCCTTCCCCCCCATCGCGCGAATGGTGAAACGTTCGCCTGGAAAGAGCGCGAGGAGCGCTACTTGAGAGATGAGCGGCTTATGGATCAGGCTGCGTCCAGCGTCAGCATCTGGTGACGCGCTCTCGATTTCCAGATGGCTGACTTCCTTATCCACGAGCAATTCAATGAAGCGCAGCAGTTCATATCCATCGTCGGCTTGAGGTCGGCCCGTGAACAAATCCGTCTCGGATTCACCGAACACCACCAAGGACCTACCGCTCAGAATTTCCGTGATGTCCCGGGCGTTGGTCGGATCGATTCCCACGGCGCCACCGGAGAGGTGTTCGGATGCTGTCCAGCTTGCGTCATCCAGTTGGGTCGAGAAGTAGAGCTCTTCGGCGAAGCAGGCGTCTTTGCGCCGGTGAGAAAGGAGGACAAAGCCGAGACCGTCGCGTATGCATGTGTCGACGACGGCGCCCGTGGACGTACTGTCGCGGCGGGTAGGCAGGGCGCGCGGTGCGGCAGCACCCAGCGTGTGCTTGGCCGTCAGAGCCGCGCGGGCGAGTTCTGCCAGATTCTTAGGCATCCTGATCCTTGCGCGAATACGGTTGTTTCATGGAAGCGACCAGAGCCGGGGTGACCCACCCCTGTGGGGGGCCACCCGGATATGTCACGTACTCATGTGGTGATCATGATACGTGACGCCGGATTACGCGCTGGCCTTACAGATGGAGGAGACGGAGGCCATGAAACCGTTCCACCCGAGAACGATGCCGTTGCCGTGGGTCACGATTCTCATTCCGGATTTCACTTGGATGTCGCAGTGACCTCCTATCTATTCTTCCAGGGCGTGTATCAGCTGGCCTTGCCCTGAAGTTTGCCCATCTTCCCCTTGCCCGCTGTCCGCCGAACGCACGCGGCCGTGGGCTGGTTCGTCTTCCCGGACGCATCGACGCTACTGCTGAGCACCGACGGACTCACCGAAACCCGCGCAGCCAACGGCACCTTCTATACCGTCGACGGGCGACTGACGAACCATCCCGGCCCCTCGGCCACTCCCCCACCGAGCTGCCGCAGGCACTGCACGAAGACGCCCGCGCATCACCGCCGGCGGAAGTCAGGACGACCTCGCCGCCCTGCCGCCCTGCCACAGGACCGGTATCAACTCAGCGTGTTCAGTGACGCATTGCGTGGCCCGACGGCCACCGCACTCCTCGTCCTCCCCACCGGTGGCTCTTCCTCACGGAGCACGCGGTATTGTCCGCGCTCGCCGAGAGGGAAGTCATGACGTGGGCCGATACCGCCGCACACACAAGATCCACCGGTCGGGAGGCCTTCGGCGAACGGGTTCGGCGCAATGGTGCACAGTCAGAAGCTGTCCGTACGCCTGTCGGCGGGCCTCACCAGGCATACGGATGCGCCGGCTTGCGCGCTAAGGAATGTTCGGCGGATCATGCTGCGACCGGCACGGTGTAGCAGGCCATCTCACTACGATCACGGCATGTTTGAATACCACGGTTGGATTACCGTCCGGGAGACCGTAGCTGATGGCGACGATGCCCGTCTTCGACAGATCGTCGATGAGCTTCGGCTTCACATCGCCCAGATGGACAGTCCGTACTTGCTTGAGCTTCGGTGGATGAACGGCGAACCGTTCATCCACCTCGGCGGCTGCTCCAATCACCGCTCGTCGCCTGACGTTGCCGAACTGTTCGAGCATGTGGCTGTGGTTGCCCCTGGTTCCTATGGGCTCCTCCACGTTCGCGACGACGAAGAACCAGACCATGAAAACGAGGTACGCGTGCTCAGGCTCGTTCGGGGTGTGGTCACGCAGCATACGGAGGCGCTGCTGTCTCCCTGCATCCCAACAGTGGAAGATCCCTTCACCGACTGACACGTCTGCGGCGCATCATCGATCCGCTCACCACAGCGTCTGCGCCTCGGCACGGCCCGTACCCCGCTCCGGTGAGGCCACCCACGGCCTCGCCTCGGAAACCGGAAGCCAGCGGCGACTTAGCGAACGGGCAGCCTCGCCTGTCCGAACTGATGGAGTTCTTCTCCTGATGACCGCCGCCGGTACGTCGTCGGCTGCCAGGACCGGACCATCAAGATTGCCGGTGCAGGCAGCGGGGCACCCCGGCTGCTCCCATTCCGTGGAGAACTCACCTCCAATTTCGATCTGACCACCGTCCACAAGGGCTCGCACCACCGAGGGGCTCGGTCATGGCTCACTACCGTCCATCAACGCGGCTCCGCACGAGTGGTCCTGCCCGCGAACTGCGATGCGCGCTCTCGGCGCGACGCGTGCGATACCGCGAGAACGCGGGCGGCTTCAGCCGCTGGAAACTGCGCGTCATCGAACCGGCCGGACCTTCCGAAAGTATCCAACGCAGAACTCCGAAGGGAAGCGCGGGCCACTACTCCTTCGGCACCAGTGGTGGCATCCATGGCACGCACCCTGCGCTGGTCCCCAGCCGAACGCGACCACCTGTACCGACTGGCACAGCTCGCCCCTCCGGCGGATGGTGCGCCTCGACGAGATCTGTCTGAATGCTCAAGGACGAGCTCCGTCCCCGCATCGGTGTGCCGGACTTCGACGTAGTCAGGGCCCGCCCCCCCGAGACATCCACAGAGTCCTGGCCTTGCCAGTGATGTCAGTGCGTCGTGCCAGAGTGACGGTGCCCGGCGGTGTCCGTCACCTCGAAGCCGATGCTGCCGCCGGGCGCCCCTCCTCCGACCGAGTGATGCGCGCAACCGGAACCGAAACGATGTGGCGCCGAAGCCACCGATGGCGGCCAGGTCAGATCCATACCTTGTGCTCTACGGCGAAGCACGGCCATGGCTGCCAGGCGGCAGGCGTCTGTCGACGTTCCCGCAGGTCCCGAGCCCACTGCACGCCCGAGAAGGGTTTCCGCCGTCAGATTCTACGCCGTGGCTGACATGCACCTTTCACGAATGGTCCCAAATGGTCATGCTGGACCCGTTCGGTTGCGGTGGACGGACCACCGGCCGGACGGGGGATTCAGATGAGAATGAGTTCGGCGCTGGCTGCAGCCGCCCTGACCATCGGACTCAGCTTGGCCACCACCATCCCTGCGGGAGCCGCCGAAACCACGGCTCCCGGCCCTCGACCCACGGTCGCAGGCAAGGGCGAAGGCGATGTCTCCATCAAACGCGCCTTCACCACCTGGGCCACGAACGTGAACGTGCGCCACAACAACAGCAACTTCGCCGCCTGTAACAACTCGCCGTCCGTGGCCAACTGTCCGAACGTCGAGGGACAGGTGAACCCGGGCGTCTCCTTCGAGGCCTGGTGCCAGAAGATCGGCAGCCAGACAGTGGGCGGCAACCCGTATTGGGTCTATGTCATCCTGCCCAACTTCGACGGCTGGATGGCCAGCTACTACGTCGACTACCCGGACAACGTGCTCCCGGACACCCCGTTCTGCTAGGACTGGACCGGTCGGTCAAGTGACTACTTCTCTGTCCGGCGCGTTGAAGTGGCAATGGGCCGGCGACCACGTCAACGCCGCCTGATCCGCCGCACGTTGATCGGCAGGAAGAACTGAACCGGTGGTGGGACCGGGCCCGGCATGGGCCCGGTCCCACCACCTGCCACGCAGAGAACGGCTGTCCGGGCCTCGGCGAACGTGGTCTGCTTCACGCCGCCGTCGCGTGTCACGTCTAAACCATTTCTGTTCTTACACTGACTGCTCAAGACGCTGCCACGGCAGACATTCTGGCCGCGCGCCCGTTCGCGATCGGCAAAACTCCTCGACGGCTTCGCGGACCAGCTTCACCGGGATTGCCGCCTCTGGTGGGTAGTACGTGGGGTTCCCCGGATCCGAAATCAGTCTCGGATCGAAGGGCAGAGGGGTCGAGACTCCCGAAGTCCATACAGATCGGGTGACGTCATTTTCAGGCGATCCCTCCGGAATGTTTGCCGTCCACCACTTCAACGCCCCATACCCGTTTCGGTTGTTCACCGAAACATACATGTAGTTGTTGGGCCATCTCTCATTGCTCTCTTCCGGATACTTACCCTTGACGATACTGAGCACAGCCCTCTCGGGAATGATCTCGAAGCCATCTGGAGTTCGCCCTTCTTGGATGAGCTCACTCATGATGTGATCAATAAGTGAACCCACCTCCCGCTCGGTGCGGGCATAGAACTCCCCTGCGTGCGTACCACCAAGCACGATCATCTTGCTCGTCACCTGTTGCGCGTTCCCTTCAGCATCTTCGGTTCCGTCATACCCGATCAATGCACCCACATGACCTGATCCTCGTGCGGCCCCGGGGGCCAGGGAGCAGCCGGGCGTCTCCAGCACGACTTGCGAGCTTCGTACGCGAGGCCCGCTCCGAGTTCAGCGTCCGTCCGAGGGAGGCCGGACGGCCGTGAACGGCAGGGAAAGAATCATGGACTTGGCCATGCCGGACAGGGTTCAGCGGTCTCATCGCCACCGCCGGCCTTGTAGGTCAGGTTCCGTCGATCTGCCTCTGTTCCTGGAGTTTCTGCTGCAGGGCGCGGGCCTCGTCCTGGCCGTCGGGCTGCTCGTCCACTTCTAGGAGGAAGTCGGCGCCGCCGACGAGTGCCTCGGCCAGGTCGGTGGAGCGTGGGAGCATGACCTTCTCGTAGGCACGGACAGCTTCGTCGACGGTGGGGTGGGTGGCCAGGGCGAGAGCGAGGTCGTGGGCGTCGAGCATGGCCAGGTTGACGCCGACGCCGATCGGCGGCATGAGGTGTGCGGCGTCGCCGAGCAGGGTCACTGTGGGCACGTGGTCCCAGGTGTGCGGTGCCGGAAGGACGAACAGCGGCCGGTCGGCGTAGGGACCGTCGTTGTTGCTGATCATTTGCCGCATGCGGGGTGCCCATTCGGCGAACTCGTCCAACAGGTGGTCGCGGATACCGGCGGTGTCCTCTGCGCTCAGACCGGACGCGGTGATCCAGTCGGCCGGGGCGCGCCGGATGATGTAGACGCGGATGTGCCCACCGCTGTTGCGCTGGGCGAACAGCGCGCGCTCGCCGTCGGTTGCGGTCGCGCTGCCGCTGCCGACCAGAGCTGAGAGATCGGCGTGACGGTTTTCGACGTCGTCGAACCATGCTTCCGTGAAGGTGACTCCGGAGTAGGCAGGGACGGCTGCTGAGACGGCCGGTCGGACCCGGGAGAACGCGCCGTCCGCTCCGATGACCAGATCCGTCTCGATACTCGTTCCGTCGGTGAAGTGCAGCGTCCGTGGCCCGTCCGCGGGGCCGGCGACGGAGGCGAGGGCGCGGCCCCACTGCACCGTGCCCGGCGCGAGGGAGTTGAGGAGCAGGTCACGCAGCTGGCCGCGGTCGATCTCCGGCTTGTGGAGGTCGTCCTCGTCGGGTACCTGATCGAGCAGGATGTTGCCGGCGGTGTCCCAGCGGCGCATCTGCTGTCCTTCCGGACGCGCCAGTTTCCAGAACTGTCCGATCAGGCCCGCCTCGCGCAGGGCGAGTTGACCGTCGTCGGCGTGCAGGTCGAGGCTGCCGCCCTGATTGCGGGTGTCGGCGTTCAGGTCGCGGTCGTAGACGGTGACGCCGATGCCGTGGTTTTGCAGGATGCGGGCGCAGGTCAGCCCGCCGGGGCCGGCGCCGATGATCGAGATGCGGGGTGTGGGTGTGGGTGTCAGTGGGGTGTTCATGGTGATGTTCCGTTCGTGAGTGGCGCGGCGGTGACGTGCCGGTGCGATGTCCTGCCGGTGTCGTGTCCTACTGGCTGGTGCCGGAGGTCAGCCGGCGGTCGTGGCCGAGGTGGGCGTGCTCGCGGCGGCAGGCAGTGGGCCGGCCCGCAACAGGGCCTCACCGACTGGGCAGCCCCGCACAGTGCGGGGAGGTGACAGAGGGATGTGGTCAGGTGTGCGGTGCCTGCGACCACGTTGCTAGAAAAGCACAGCGACTCATTTAGTTCAACCGTTGCACTTTCGGAGTTGGGCAACTGAAAGATACACTGCAAGGCATGACCGACACCGAGACCGGCACCGCACCTGCGCCGATGGGGCGCCGTGAGCGCAAGAAGGCCGCCACCCGCCAAGCCATCGCCGACGCCGCGCTGCGCTTGTTCCTGGAGCGCGGGTACGACGAGGTGGGCATCCGCGAGATCGCCGACGCTGCAGATGTCTCCACCACCACGTTGTTCAAGCACTTCCCGGTCAAGGAGGCCCTCGTCCTCGACGAGGACGCCGAGCACGAGGCCCGCCTACTCGCTGCCGTACGCGAACGCTCCCAAGGCCAGTCCATCCCCGCGGCCCTGCGCGAGCACGCCCTGCGCTACCGCATGGCCGCCGCGGACGGCGACGCCCGCTTCACCGCGTTCTTCGACCTGGTCAACGGCACCCCTGCCCTGCGCGACTACGCCCAAGCCATGTGGCTGCGTCACACCGGCGCCCTGGCACAAGCCATCGCCGAGGAGAGCGGCCTGCCCGAAGCAGACCCCGCCTGCACCGCCCTCGCCCACTTCGCACTCGAAGCACCCCGAGCCGCCCGCAGCCACGAGAACCCCCGAGAAGCCGTCATCCGCGCCTTCGACCTGCTCGAAGACGGCTGGCAAGCCCTCACTCCCGCGACTGAATCCTGACGTCATGCCTCAGCACTCGAGGACCTGTTCCGCGAACGCCGACTGACAGCGCCGTGGGTGCTGTGCCCCGCCAACCGCCTACCCCGACACCGTGCGCGAGTGACTGGTCGGAGTGGTCGTCTTCTACCGCGTGGGGAGGTGGGGAGGCGCTGGACGTCGTGCGCCTCCTTGCGAGGCTGGGCGTGCAGGCAGGTACCGCAAGACGGGGCACAGACCCTCCAGCGCAAGTCGACGGGCGAGTGCTGCAGCATGCAGGAGTGGCTCGCGCACGTGCGCGCCCCGCCTCGCAAGCCCGCGCCCCTGCTGACGGTCGTCTCACCGTCACCGCCGTGACTGACGGGACCGCAGCCCAGGGGGCGTTCGCCGGGGCAGGAGCGACTGGGTCCGACCGCGGCCAGGACTGCGGTGCCGGTCCTGCGCGTCACGCGACGGCTGCTCGCCACATGACCAGCACGACCAGACCGGTCTCGTCGACGACCACCAGCGCGTCCTCGGCCGCTTCCAGCAGGCCCATGAACCGGTGTACGGCGGGCCGGTCGTGCCGGTACAAAGCGAACGTACTGCCCGTGTTCGCGTCACTCATGCCAGTTCCCCGCTCCGTTGCCCGGCGGTCCTGAAAGGTCGATGATGTCGGTGCGGTCGGGCCTCGGGGGTTCCGGTACGGGCGCGACGGGCGAGGCCCGCAGGCCCGTCACCCCGGGCATTTCCGACGATAAAACGATCGAGTACTTTCAATAAATTTCGCTTGGCTGCAACGCTCGGCTGCAATTTCACTCAACTGTGCATATGCAGCCCTTGTGCACGGGCTTGCTCCTACCGTGGCTGGCGCAACGGGGCGGGAACAGCCCGGCCCGGCACACGAACGGAGAGAAGCCATGGCCGATGTGGAGGTCTCGCTCAAAGAGCTGATGACGGGCGTGGAAGGAGCACTGGGGGCCGCTGTCGTGGATTACACCAGCGGCCTGGCCCTCGGCGTGCTGGGCGGCGGCAAGGACCTGGACCTGGATGTCGCCGCCGCCGGAAACACGGATGTCGTCCGCGCACAGATGCGGACCCTGGAGCATGTCGGCCTGGCCAGCCAGATCGAGGACATCCTCATCACCCTCGACCGGCACTACCACGTCATCCGGCTGATGAACGGACGCGGCGGAAACGGCCTGTTCCTGTACCTGGTGCTGGACAAAGCCAGGTCGAACCTGGCGATGGCACGTCACCAGCTCAAACGAGTGGAGGAAAACCTCGCTGTCTGACCCTCGTTTTCGCATGCCCTCGATGTGAAGAAATTTACAACTCTCGACATCCACACATATCCATTCCGTAGATCCCGGCGGGACGAGGTGCGACAGACTGCTCACCCAGACGGGAGCACCGAGTCCCGCCCGGCCTCATCGCCCACGCGCAGGGAGCTAACGGCTATGCAAGTGCCCCTCTACCAGGCCAAAGCCGAGTTCTTCCGCATGCTGGGCCATCCCGTACGCATCAGAGTGCTCGAACTGCTCCAACACGGCCCTCTCGCAGTGCGGGACCTCCTCGCCGACATCGAGATCGAACCGTCGAGTCTGTCCCAGCAACTGGGAGTGCTACGCCGGGCGGGCATCATCGTCTCCACCCGCCAGGGCTCCACCGTCATCTACGCCCTCGCCGGCGGCGACATCGCCGACCTCCTGAAGGCCGCACGCCGCATCCTCACCGAACTCCTCGCCGGTCAGTACGCCATCCTGACCGAGTCACCCGCCGGAACCGGAGCCTCTGCCGGCCCCGTACCGGTGGGCAAGGAATCCTGACGGCACCTTCTCCCACGGGCGAACCCCCGGCCGGCTGAGCCTTACGTGTATGTACCTTCCGGATCGCGACTGCGCAGAACGCGAACAGCCGCTGCCGGGAGGGAAGTCCCGGCAGCGGCTGCCACGAAAGCGTGGTTGTGGAGGGCGGTCGCCTACGCGGCGAAAGGCTCCATGAGGCTTCAGCCGAACGATCGTCCTCATGGGCTATAGGTGAGGCCCGGGGACACTGTCCCCTCCATAACCACACCTGCTGTAACCAGCACGCACCGCCAGATGTTCCCGGCGCGTGCACGCACTGCGACCGGACCCGTTCCGGGAGCCCGCGACTGCCCCGACGCCAGGCCGAAAGACGGCATCCACGCCCTTGTACGGATTGGCTGCCAGCCAGGTGTGAGGTATGCATGCCGTCAAGGAGGTTGCCGGCACACCGAGGCGGTGGACCTCGATACGCGGCATCCATCAGTGGACGATGGACACGATCTGGCAGGCGGCTTCGGCGATCCGGCGGTCTCCGCTGACGCGGGCCCGGGCGAGGGCAGTGCCAGGATCGATGCCGCGGGTGCAGAGTCGCCAGGCCGTCTCCGGGTCCAGCCGCACCGACGCGGTCGACCGGCCGCCGGGCGCCTCTGCCAGTGACCAGCGGTCCGCCGTGGCGGTCACGGTCCAGGTGCCGACGGCCAACTCATCGATGAGCACCTGCAGTTGCGTCCCGGAGGGCGCGGGTGTGCCACGCAGAGTGTGGGGCAAGGCCCTCATGAAGGTGTCCAGGACCGTGGACAGAGCGTTCGGTTCCGGATCGGTTTCCCGTCCGGTGGCGTGACGGATCTGCTGGCGGTGGGTCCAGTACTCGGTGAACTCCCGGGCCACGTCGAGCCACATGGGTGCCGGGTCGATCCCCGCCCAGGACACTCCCAGACCCGTCGCGTCGAGGTCGGCACCCTCGAATCGCCGGGCGACGAGGGCCCCGGCCCGTTCCAGGGCCTCGATGATCTCGGCGGGGCTGCGATCGGCGTGGAGGTCGATCCATTCCTGGTTGGCCCGGTGGATGAAGGCTTCCAGCGTCTCCCCGGAAACCGCGGCACCCTGCTGGCTCCCTGCCCTCCAGCCGAGACGGCCGTGGCAGTCGCCGAGGATGTGCACGGCAAGACCACGCACGGTCCAGCCCGGGACCGCGGTCCTGCTCCACTCATCGCGCCGCAAGCCACGCAGCAGGTCGAGGAGCGACGCCAGCTCCGGCCCGAACAGCGGGCGAGCGTCGATCGGCCGGCCCAGCCAGGCGGGGCCGGATGCGCCGTTGGACTGGACAGTCATGGTGACAGCCTGTCAGCCGGGAGGCTCAGGATGCCATCGATATTCCTCCCACCTCACGGACAGGGGGATACATGTGGGCCAGCCGCCCGTCATGCGGCCAGTAGGGCAGTCCGCACCACGCTCCGATGACCAACGTCCATCCGTCGATCGCCGGGGTGGTCACGACTGTCGGGAACCGTGTCAGCACCGGGTAGATAGTGCTGCCGGAGTTCGTCGAACCACCCCAACGAATCGGCGGATTGTGCCAGTCTGATGGTGTGCGTGAGGCAGAGGTTCCTGGGGTGGGATCGGCGGAGAAGCGGTTAGAAATCAGGTTCAGGGCGGAGGGGCGGGATCAGCAGGAAGTACTGCGGTCGCTGCTGGGCTGGTTCACGGACGACCGGTCGCTGCGCGGTCTCGTACAAGTGGAGCGGACCGTCACCGACAGGCCCGGACGCATGGGCCCGGAACTCGACTCTGTTCTGGCAGTGATCTCTACGGCGGTAGGTGTACTGCAACTGCCTCTGTCCTACCTCGCTTGGCGGCAAAGCCGCAGGTCGGCCGCACCCTCCGTCACCATCCAGGTCGTCGGCGCGGACCCTACGGAGACCGAGGCGCTGCTGCGCAGGCTCCGGGACGCGTCCCCGGGCAACGGCAGCTCCGGCGAGCCCGGAACGTGACCGCATTCAGCACCATCACGGAGCCCATCTCAGCCGAGGGCATCGACCCCAGCCGTTCGGCCTGCGTGCTGATCGGTGTGGACGACTACACGCTGCTCGACTCACTGCGCAGCGTCCGCCACAACCTCGTCGAACTACGAGCCGCGCTCACCAACGAGGAAATCTGGGGAATCCCCGAGGACCGGATCTTCACGGTGGCCAATCCGTCCGCGCCGGCCGACCTGGCCGGCCCCATCCGCGAGGCCGGGCTCCTTGCCGAGGACACGCTGATCGTCTACTACGCGGGCCACGGCCTCATCGACCGCCACGAGCAGCAACTCCTGCTCACGTTGCCCGGGTCGGTGGAAGACCAGCCGGACACCTGCGTACGGGCCGGCGACGTACGGCGCGCCATCCGTGACACGGGCCCCGCGCTGCGCCGCGTCCTGATCCTCGACTGCTGCTTCAGCGGTCAAGTGCTCACCGAGATGACCAGCGTCGACAGCGGACGGCAGGGCGGTCAAGTGGCGGTGGAGACGCTGCGCGGAGTCGAAGGCTCCTACGTCATGACCTCCGCACCGCGCGACCGGCCCTCCCACGCCCCCGATCCCAAACGCTGCACGGTCTTCACCGGTGCGTTGGTGGACGTCCTGCGACACGGGCTGCCGGACGGTCCCCCGAAGCTCGGACTGCACGCGATCTTTCAGACGGTCAAGGCGCGGATCACGGCGATGCGGCCCGAAATGCCGCAGGAGCCTCAGGACGAGGACCGTAACGGGGTCGGCAGGCTGGACTTCGTCCGCAACGTCGCCGTGCTGCCGCCTCTGGCTCCAGCGCCCGACCTCGTCACCGAGCTGCCGCGGCGGAGCCGGCTCCGCACCCTCCTGTGGTCGCTGACCGCCGGAGCGGCCGGCCTCGCCCTCGGCCTCGGCGCACCTGCCGCCGCCGACTGGTGGCAGAGAAACCATCCCGCGTCCGCGACCGGCAGTTGCGGTGGACATCTGGCTGACGCGGACGCGCCCCGTGCGGTCCTCCTGGACCACTCCGACGCGCTGAACAAGAAGAACGTCGACTACGAAGCCGTCGAAGGGCTCTCCGCGCTCGCCCTCGTCTCCGAGAGACCAGCCGGTGTCGAAGCTCTGGCGCTCGCCGACAACTCCCCCGGCCTGCTCTTTCCTCTCACCCTCGGCAGCCCCTTCGACCTGAACCCCACCGCCGACACCGCGCACACGCTGCGCCGCGCCACGGGCAAGAAGTTTCCCCAGTGGTACGACGGTGAGGGCATGGCACTCGAAGAGGGCGGCCGGACGGTACTGGTCGGCTCCGAGACCGGACCGGCCATCCGCCGCTTCGACATCGCCACCGGCAAACAGCTCGGGGCTGACTTCCCCATCCCCGAAGACCTGCGGTTCTGGCCTCAGGGCAGCGCACAGACCGGCCGCAGCATCGAGTCCCTCACCCTCTCGCCGGACGGACGGCATCTCTACGCGGGCTGGGAAGCAGCCCTGGCCAAGGACGGTGACCAGCGCGGGCGGGCCCTGATCCGTATCCAGCGCTACACCGGCGAGCCGGGTGGCGCCTACACCCCGGACAAGCAGTACGCCTATCTCGCCAGCGACGGAATGCACCTGGTGGAGCTTGTGGCCCTCAACAACAGCAACGGACTTCTCGCCTTGGAACGCGCCTACACCGCGGGCCTCGGCACAGCCGCGCGTGTCGTCCAACTGTCCCTCGATCAGGCCCGCGACGTGACCGCTGAGGACTCCCTCTACGGACTCCCCGCGGACGTCTTCGCCGACGAGACCCCCGTTCTCGACCTGGCCGCCTGTCCCGCCGGCGGCCCCGGGGCAGTCGCCACACCCGCTTCGAACCACAGCAACCCTCTGATGGACAACGTCGAAGGCATGGCTCTGGGCAAGGAATGGAGCACCGGCCGCTACAAGGGCTGGCGCCCCCTCTACCTGATCTCCGACGACAACGGCAGCGGCGACCAGATCACCCGGTTGTACTCGCTGGCGGTGCGGCTGAACCCGTAGCGGACCACACGCCCCGGGTACCTCAGCGACGGACATGCTGCCAGGGCCGCTTTCCGCGAGTACACCGACGATCCGGTCTCCCCTTCCCCCTTCCCTTCCCCTTCCGGACTCAGTTCACCGTGGCTACCTCACTTCGACGCGACCCCATGGCGTGGGCTGGGCGGCCAGGGCCGCGCATGCATCGGTCCAGGCGGGGTCGCTCGGGTCAAACGCACTGCGGAGGTAGGCCCAGATGAGTGCCCGCAGCGCGGCTACGCGTTCGGGGTTCTCGTCGGTGGTTTCGGCTGCGTCGTATCCCGAGACGCCGCCGAGTATGTGCTCGGCTTCGAACAGGGTGAGCAGCGTCTTGTTCTGGCCCGGACTCCGCCAGTAGGCGTCCGCGCGCCAGGTCTTGCGCTCGCTGAACACCGGGTTGTAGTCATTCTCACCGACGACCACGAGAGCCTGCTCGGTCATCTGCGAAAAAGTCGTCCCGCCCAGTTCGGGGAAGCGTTCCGAGGCCGGCGCCGCGAGATCCTCACCCGCACCCGGGCCTGCCATGACGACACTGGCCGTGATCCGCTCATCGCGCAGGTCGAAGACGGTGCCGTCGCGAGGGTCGGTCACGGTCATGCCGGAGAGCATCCCGACGGTGTGACCTCCCATCGAATGCCCCACCGCTGCGATCTTCGTCCGGTCCATCCGGCCGCCCAGTCCCGGCACGGTCGATTCGATGTCCTCAAGGTGGTCGAGGATGAAGTGCATGTCCTCCACCCGCGCACGCCAGAACAGCGGGGCGCCGGCCGACACGTCATCGCGCAACCCCAGGCCGGGGAAGTCCAGGTGACTGGGCTGCAGGACGATGAATCCGTGCGCGGCCCAGAAGTTGGCAAGTGGACCGTAGCCGTTGAGAGAGGCGAGGAAGTTCGATGCGCCATGGCCGTGGGAGAACAGGATGACGGGCAGGTTCTCCCCACCGACCGGTGCGGAGACTTTGATCTCCAACGGAGCCGGACGGCCCGGGACGTTGAACGTCACCGGGCTGTACGTGACGACGGGCTGGGCGGCGTTGACGGGCAGGCCGGCGGTTTCGGTGAACGGAGTGCTCATGATGATGGTCCTGACTGGTTCTGAAAGTGGACGTGTTCTCGCGAGTACGTAGATGCGTGGGTACGTGGCTATTCAGCGGTACGCGCGAATGGGCGGGCCGGGGCGTCGGGCACCCGAGTTCCGGGGCATTCGGTCGTCACCGGGAGATGGAGAGGTTGAAATTCGCGGTGCCCAGGGACCGGGCGGTCGCGAAGAACAACGGTGCGGCGTGCTCGGTGGCCAGAGCGGTCTCGACGCCGCCCAGGTCGAGGATGGAATCGCGGGGCCATCCCAGGTCAGCCAGCAGGTCGGTGACGACGGTCTTGGCCGCGGCGTCGTCGCCGCTGACGAAGGCGGTCGCCTGCGGGAGGGAGGCAAGCGGGTCGACCATGATGGTGAAGTTCATCGTGTTGAGCGTCTTCACCACCCGCGTCCGCGGGAACCGCTTCTGCACCTGCTGGGCCACGCTGTCGCCGGGATAGGCCATCGTCATCTGCGGCGTGAACGCGGCCGACGGGTCCAGCACCACCTTCTCGCCGAGGACGTCTTCCCCGATCTCCTCCAGAGTGGTGACGACTTCGGTGCCAGGCAGCGCGGTGACTATCACGTCGGCGGAGGCAACGGCTTCACGGTGGGTGAACATCCCTTTCTCACCGGCACGCGTGCGCGATCCGTAGACGACCTGATGACCGGCGGAGGACAGCCGGGTGCCGAGTGCCGTGCCGACCTTGCCGGTGCCGAGGACTGCGATGTTCATGAACTTCTTCCTGTGGGGTGGTTGTCCGGTTCTTCAGTGGCGTCACTGGCATCTCACCAAGGGATGACGCCCGCGGCCTCGAAGAAGTCGCGTCCGGTCGCGGGCACCGACTCCGACGCTGTAGCCCAGCGTGCCCAGTCCGGCCGCGATCTCGTAGCCGATGCCCTTGTTCGCCCCGGTCACCAGAGCGGTTTTGCTTGCGGTCATGTCAGGAATGCTGCGGCCGGACCGGATGCGGCGTCCAACACCGCCTGGGTCTTGAGCGATACCGTAGAAGTATCGATGAAGAACGATTCGCGAGTAGCCTGATCGGGTGGAGACCCGGGAGTTGCACTACTTCATCGCCGTCGCCGAAGAGCTTCACTTCGGCCGAGCGGCCCAGCGCCTGGGCATCGCCCAGCCGCCGCTGTCGCGCGCCATCAGCCAGCTGGAACGCCGACTGGGCGCCGCGCTGCTTCAGCGCACCAGCCGTTCGGTGACCTTGACTGAAGCCGGGACCGTCCTGCTGCACGAAGGGCGCGTGGCTCTGGACGCGGTGGAGGCCGCGGAGCACCGCACCCGACGCGCCGCCCTCGCCGCGGCCGGTGAGCCAAGCATCGTCCTGGCCACCAAAGCCGGCGCCTCCAGCCAAATACTGGCGAAACTGCTGCACGCCTACGCCGCCGAACCAGGTTCCGTGCGCGTCGACGTCATGCTCTGCGGTCCCGGCGAACAGGTACGGCTCCTGCGCAGCGGCCGGGCGGACGTGGCGATCCTCCACCAGCCCTTCGACGACACCGCGGGTTTCGACACCGAAGAACTCCTCACCGAGGGGCAGATCGCGGTCCTGCCGGCCGGGCACACACTCACCACCAGCGAGGACCTGCGCCTCGACGACCTGACCGATGTGCCGGATCTACCGGCACCCCGCTGGCCCGGACCTGACGGAACCTACGCGGCCGGGCCCGGCCCCGAGGCGCAGAGTCATACGCAACTGCTGCAACTCGTCGCCCTCGGTCGGACGTTGATGACGGTACTGGATTCCTGTCGCCCGCAACTGGGTGACGACGTGGTCGCCGTGCCGATCGTGGACGCGCCGGCGGTCACCACGGTGATCGCCTGGCCCCCGCACAGTCGTATCCGCGCCGTCGCCGACCTCGTACGGACCGCGGTCAGTCTCTGAGTTCGGCCTCCTGCCTCTGGTCGTCACCCTCGGCTCGGTCGGCCTGGAGGTGAAGACCCTCGGCTGACCCGCCCGCCTCAAGGCGGTCGGCTACGAAGTCGAGTCGGTCGTCGCGGACGGCGAGCAGAGACGGTCCGGTCGCGACGCCGTCGCTCGGCTTTCGTTCGGTTCCGTTCCGTTCGGGGAAGGCGGAAGATCATTACGTACCGTGCCGCCATGACGAATCCATCCCTGCGCTTGATTCCCGATGCCATCGACCGCTTCGGCTCACGAGTCCATGCGGTCGACGGCCACCAACGGGGCGACTCAACTCCGTGCGCCGAGTGGACCGTTCGGGATCTCGTCAAACACTTGGTCGGGTCTGACCTACGCGCGCGCCGACGCCGGCAGGATGGCTGAGCTGGGAATCATCGCTGCTGCGGTGCGCACCTTCAGCGCCGATCCTGCCGTTCGCTTCTTTCCTTGCTGGGGCGCGACGTCTGACGGGCGCCGTCTGACGGGTAATGAGCCAACTACGGAGTGCCGAAGAGCTCGGCTCGTTCCAGACCGCCCGCAAGCGGCTGATCAGGTGGGCCATGGACGGCACTGACGTGGGGACGAGGTCTGGGACGGTTCTTGTGCGCCCTCGTCGTATGTCAGTCGTATGTCAAGGTGATACCCACGCTGCTCTGCCTGCGGCAGAACAGCGGCCGGATCGGGCTCGACGATCACTACAGTCCAGCCTCATGACGACGATTACGACGCGTTCGGTCGAGTACCCGGCCGACGGTCTGACGATGATCGGGCACCTCGCGCTCCCGGCCGGTGTCGACCGCCGGCCCGCGGTGCTGATCGGACCAGAGGGCACGGGGCTCAGCGACATCGAGCGCCGCCGGGCCGATGCTCTCGCCGAACTGGGATACATAGCACTGGCCTTCGACCTCCACGGCGGGCGCTATTTGAGCGACCCCGAGGAGATGCTGGCCCGTTGCATGCCCCTGCTCTCCGATCCCGACCGGATGCGGGGCATCGGCCATGCGGCCCTCGACGTGTTGCGCGCCGAACCGCGGACCGACTCCGACCGGATCGCCGTCGTCGGCTACGGAACCGGGGGCGCCGTCGGGCTGGAACTCGGGCGCGACGGCGTCAACCTGCGCGCGATCGGGACGGTCAACGCCCTGATCACGGGCCGACCGGGCGAGGCAGCGCGCATTCGGTGCCCGGTGTGGGCCGGGGTCGGGTCGGAGGACCCGATCATGCCGCCCGCTCAACGGGACGCGTTCACCGCTGAGATGCAGGCCGCGGGCGTCGACTGGCGCCTCGTGGTCTACGGCGGCGCCTTGCATGCCTTCCATCACCCCACGGTCGACCACGTCGTGCTTCCCGGGGTCGGTTATCACCCTCAGCACGCGCAGCGCGCCTGGCGGGACGTCGTCGACCTGCTCGCCGAGTGTCTGCCCGTGACGGAGGGTCTGGGGGCATGACCCAGGCGCACGTGCCGGCACCAGGCTTGGTCGGCGTCATGCCTGGGACACCTCACCCAGACACCGGCGCCGCCCGGGCCACCGGCTGGCCGCCCACCGGTATTCCTTGATCGTGTTGTCGGGGACGTTGGGTCCTCCGAGCACGCCCGCACGCCTCAGGAGCCAGGTCGAGAGCAGCTCTAGGAGAGATCGCCGAGGCCAAGCGCGTGTTCTTTGAGGAACGCGCCCGCATGAGCCGCCGCCTCTTCCGCGGTCGCGTAGCGCGGCCCATCGACGGCTGTGCCGGATGTGCCGTCAGCACCCCTACCCGTCCAGCTCCAGTCGCCGGCAGGCGTCCGCACCAGCTCAGCAGTGCCTCCGAAAAGTGCAAGCTCGCGTTTGTCCGCCGACGCGGGGGCCGGACGACTGACGGCGTCGGGCCACTTCTTGCGGGCACCCTGCCGGGTGATGCCCCAGACAGCTCCCAACTGCTCGTAACTTGCTCCGTACGAACCAGCGGTTGCTGCCGCCTGCCCAGCCAGCCGTCTGACCTCGATATCCACCACCTTCCAAGCGGCCAGGACGGACAGCGCCACTTCGACAGGATCCGCTTCCCACATACGGTCCGCGGACATCCCGCTCTCACGGGATCGGATAGCCGAGGCCAGGGGATTCAGGGCGTCGTACAGGGCCTTGTCGAGCTCTACCTGCTCTTCTTCGGTGATCCCAGAGACCATCATGCGACAACCATAGTTACCGATGCCCTGGATGTAAACCAGAGTTTCCATGCCGCAGCCGTTGCACTTCCGCCGCATCGGAGAGACACGTTCTAGCTCTGCCGAGCCCCGTGGTCGGCGTGCGTCGCGGTCACGTCGTAGCGCCAGAACGGTCGCACCAGCAGCGCTCCGCCGAGGACGACGACGAGGCACAGCAGCGAGCTGCCGCTCCATGCGAGGCCGAGGCCGGTGGCCGAGGCCATTGCACCTGCGCGGAGGTCGCCGAGGCGGGGCCCGCCCGCGACGACGACGGTGAAGACACCCTGCAGACGACCGCGCAGGGCATCGGGCGTGTAGGTCTGCAGGATCGTCTGGCGGTAGACCGCGCTGACCAGGTCCGCCGCACCGGCCGCCGCCAGCAGGACCACGGCGGCCACGAGATGGTGGACCGTGCCCGCGAGGGCGACGGCCGCCGACCAGACGGCCACCGCGAGAGCCAGCGCCCGCCCCTGACGGCGTACCCGGCCGATCCATCCGCTGAAGAGTCCGGCCGCGACCGAGCCGATCGCGATGGCCGAGTACAGCAGGCCCGCTCCCCCGTGGAACCGCAACTCCGCCGCTTCCGGGAAAAGGGCGGTCGGCATGGCCAGTGTCATGGCTGCGATGTCGACCGCGAAGGACATCCACAGCACAGGGGCGGCCGCGATGAAGCGCAGCCCGTCCAGGACCGGTCGCAGTCCGCCGGCAGCAATCCGCGTACCGCTCGGCTTGACCGGAGGGAGGCGGAACGTCGAGTACAACAGGAGGGAGAACAGCAGGGCATCGGCACCGTAGGCCCAGCAGTAGCCGTTCGGCAGGGAGATCAGGGCGCCGGCCACCAGCGGTCCGGCGATCTGCCCGACGTTGCCGGCGGTGAAGTACAACGTGTTCGCGGCGGGCACCAGGTGGGTGGGGACTACCCGGGGGATGATCGCGCCGCGAGCCGCGGACGACATGGCGAACGCGCCGGCCTGGACGGCCACCAGAAGCAGGATCAGCGGTACCGATCGCAGCGCCGCGACGGCCTGGAACAGCAGCGCCAGCGTCGTCGCCCAGGTGACGAACGCCGACGCCAGGTACAGCACGCGGCGGTCGAACCGGTCCGCGACGACTCCCCCGTACAGACCGAAGACCACGAGCGGCACGAGTCCCGCCAGTCCGGTCAGGCCCACGGACAGGGACGACTGCGACAGCGCGTAGACCTGCACGGGGATGGTGACTCCCGTGACCATGGTCCCGATGTACGCCGCGCTCTGCCCGATGAGCAGGCGCCGGAAGACCGGATGTGCCAGAGGGCGGGTGTCGAGTGCGGCGCCACGCAGACCGGAGGTGATGCGTGTTTTCAGCGGGTACGGGGCGGCGGAGGGGCGGTAGTCGGGGGGCGGGGTCTGCGGCGTCGTGGGCATGGTCGTCACGCTCGCAGGGCCGTACGGTGTGTCGCTTCCGTTATTCTGCCGTCGTATGTCGGAAAACGGTCAGACGGCGGAGACGGACACGGAGCCCAGGGACTCCACCCACGCACATCTCGCGGGCGAGGTCATCGGGCGCCATCAGCACGGCTACCACCAGCTCCTGTACGTCAGCGCCGGTGTCCTGGCGGTCCAGACGGGCGAGGCGTCCTGGGTGGCGTCCAGCGCACGCGCCATGTGGATCCCGGCGGGGACCTGGCACCAGCACCGGGTGCACGGACACAGTTCCGTGCACACCCTCGGTTTCCCCCTCCATGACGTCCTGCTCGACTCCGGGACGCCGGTCGTCGTGGCCGTGGACGCCCTGGTCCGCGAACTGATCATCGCGTGCAGTGAACCGTCCCTCCCCCTGCCGGAGGCGAACCGCCTCCGTGCCGTCCTGCGGGACCGGTTGCGGCGCGCGCTCATCGAGCCGTTGACGCTGCCCGTGCCCGGCAACCCTCTCTTGCGGCAGGCCTGTGCGCTGGTGGCCGACGATCTGCAACACCCGCGCACCGCAGTCTGGTTGGCGAAGCGCATCGGGGTGAGCGAGCGCACCCTGGCCCGGCTGTTCAGGACCGAGTTGGGCATGACGTATCCGCAGTGGAGGACCAATGTGCGGGTCTTCCACGCCATGGTGCTGTTGGCGGAGGGTGCCAACGTCAGCGAGACGGGACGGCGATGCGGGTGGGCGACAACCAGCGCCTTTATCGACACGTTCAACCGCACCATGGGACAGACGCCGGGGGCCTACCGCACCGAGTCCGGCGCGTAAGGCACACGCTGACGAGGGCCCCCGACCAGCACACGGCCGGGGGCCCTCCATGCGGGGAGCAGGTGAGCATCGATCAGCAGGTGGAGTCGCCCATCCCGCAGACCGCTCGTCCGCGCGCCGGCCGACCGCACCGCAGCGCGGTCACCGTGCATCGGGAAGTTCAGCGCTGCAAGGTGAGGACACCCGGCCGCCACGGCAGCCTGTTGTAGTCACCGCCAGCGGTGGGGGACTTGCCCTGGTAGAGGAACTGCAGGTTGCAGGGGTCGATGGTCATGGTCTGGTCGGGGTTGTTGCGGACGAGGTCACCGTGGCTGATGTCGTTGGTCCAGGTGGCGCCGCTGTTGGCCTTGCCCGCGAAGGGGTTGCTCTCGCTCGCGGCCTGCGGGGTCCACGAGCCGCTCAGGCTGGAGGACGTGAAGGAACGGAAGTAGCGCCCGTTCGCACCCATCGCCTCGACGATCATGAGGTATTGGTTCTGGCCCTGCACCTTGTAGACCTGTACGCCCTCGAACAGGTTGGCCTTCGTGTCACTCATGATCGTCGTGTACGAGGAGCCGAAGCTGCCCGGGAAGTTCCCGATGGGCATGCTCGCCCGGTAGATCTTGCCGTTGTCACCGGCGAAGAACAGGTACATGTTCTGGCCGTCGGCGATCAGGGTCTGGTCGATCGGGCCGGTGTCGGACCCGGAGATGCTCCCGGTGAACAGCGGCTGCGGAGAGGACCAGCCGTTGGGGTTGGTGGGGTCGCTCGAAGTGCGGTAGATGAACGGCCACGCACCCCACTGGTACGCCAGCACCCAGATGTTCTTGGGCGCGAAGTAGAACAGCGTGGGTGCCACCGCGGCCTGGCTCATCCCGGACTGCCCGGCCGACGCCATGTCCGACCAGTTCGTGAAGGGACTGAACATCATCGAGCCGTACGACGCCGAACCCGACACGTTCGACGCGTAGACCAGGTGTTTGCCGTTGTGCGTCACGGTGGTGAAGTCCTTCACCGCGAGCCACCCGTTCCCCGGCTGCGCCAGCACACCCGTCGACGTCCACCGGTACGACGACGGAAGCGTACATGCGCCGTCCGGCGGCGGGGTCGACGTCAGTCCGGTCCACTTCTGGTTGCTGCCGCCGTTGCACGTCCACAGCTGTACCGCCGTGCCGTTGGCCGTACCGGTGCCCGCGGCCTCCAGACACAGTCCGGACTCCACGCCGACGATCGTGCCGTCGGAGTTCACCCGCCACTGCTGGTTCGCACCGCCGGAACAGGTCCAGAGCTGCACCCGGGTACCGGCCGTGGTGGCGTGGCCCGGAACATCCAGGCATGTGTTGCCGTACACGGTCAGCTGGTTGGCGTCCGTCAACGTCCACCGCTGGTTGGCCCCGTCCCAGCAGTCGTAGATCTGCAGGTACGTGCCGTTGGTCTGACTGGCGCCCGGCACATCGAGACACCGGTTCGAACCAACTCCGCGCAAGGCGCCGCTGCTGGCCGCCTGAGCCGGGCCGACGACGAGCATCGCCGCCAACGCGGCCAGGACCGTAATCGCGGCGGCGAGCACCCCGGACGGATGCCTGAGGCTGAATCTTCCTCTGCGCATGGGAACTTCCCCAACCTTGAGTAGGCGGTTCCGGTCGACCTCGTCAGAGGTCGACCGGGCTGTCGGTGCGGTGCGTCGTGCGGTGCTGCGCGTCGTGCAGTGCGGTGCGCAGCGGCGACGGATGCCCGCGCTCGCCGGCTCGTAGCCGGTTCCGCGCGCACCTCCCGAGGCCTCCTTCGCGCGACCACAGGAAAGTGGCTGACGCGTTCATGACACATGCACACACGGCGCACTCCTAGCGGCTCGGCGTTCGGCGCACGGCCCGGACACGTCCTGCTGCGCAATGGACCGACTTCAACGTGTTCGCAATACCGAACAGGGGCCGAAGTATCGAGCAGTCTGAATCATAGGGAGCCCGTAAATGACGTCAATACCTCTCGCATGTATCGCTTCCGGCACCGAAATCTTTCGAAGAGGCCATACGTGAAACTGTGCACGTCACACCACGTCACACCACACACAGGCTGAGGAGCTCTACCAGAAACGCGAGGCCGCCGGGCGATCTCGACGAGAGAATTCTCCGCATCCTTGCGGCCGTCGTACCGACTGTCCCCCGTGTGGATGGCGCCTCGGCTAAGGTCAGGCGACCTGCGGACCGTCAGGGCAGGTCCGACCCGTGTACGTCCGGAAGCAGGTTGTCGATGCGTCTACATCCAGGCGAGACCGGGGCCGTCGACTGGCGGGTGGTGACGCTGCTCGGCGCCGTCCGGCAGCTGCGCGATGCGTCGCCCGACGTCATGGGACGTCCGCGGGTGATCGCGATCGACGGCCGGGGCGGCGCCGGCAAGACGACTCTGGCCGAGCAGCTGTGCGAGGCGGTGCCCAACTCCGCCGTCGTCCACACCGACGACATCGCCTGGAACCACGCCTATTTCGACTGGGGCCTCTTGCTCGTCGAGAACATCCTGCAACCCCTGCGCCGGGGTGAGGCTGTGGACTTCCGCCCTGAGGCCTGGATCACCCACAACCGGCCCGGATCCATCGCCGTACCGGCCGGTGCCGACTTCATCTGGGTCGAGGGCACCGGCATCATCCGCGAGGAGCTTGCCCCGTGGTTGGACGCGTCGGTGTGGATACAGGGTGACCTCGATGAACAAGAGCGCGTGTCAGCCGTACGCGACGGTGACTCCCCCGAACAACTGGAGCACGTGGCGAGCTGGCTGCTGGAGGAACTGCCGTTCATGTTGCGAGAACAACCGTGGGCCCGAGCCACCATGATCGTCGCCGGCCCTCCGCGGATCGGCCACGCCCCGGACACCGAGTTGGTCATCGCCCCGCCGACCAGCCCTTGAGCCGGCCCAGTTCCGGTGGTAGCCGGAGCGGCGGGCGATGTCGGCGGCCAGGTCGACCCTCGCCGCGGAGGAGCCGAGGGCGTTGTCGCCGCCGTGACGACGACCCCGCCCGGCGCCGGCTGCGCGACACGGTCCGCAGCTTCCTTACGGCGCACGGATCACGCCACTTGAGCCAGAACCCGCTGAGATCTCAGGATCGGGCTCCTCAGATGCAGATCACGATCTTTCCTCGGGTGCGTCCGCCCTCGGCGTGCGCGTGGGCGTCGGCGATCCGCTCCAAGGGGTAGGCCTGTTCGATACGGGGTGTGTAGCGGCCTTGCCCGCCCAGTTCCGCCGCCGCGGACAGGAGAGTGGAGTCGTTCACCGCGTTGGCCACCTGCGTGCCCAGGCGCTGCCCGCCCGCGTGGTCGGCTACCGTCGCGACGCGCTTGGGGTCGCCCGCGATCGAGACGAGGTCGTCCAGGGAACCGGAGGCCGCGGTGTCGAGCACGAGGTCGACGCCCTGCGGAGCGAGGGTGGTGAGGCGCTGCGCGAGGCCGGGGCCGTAGGTGGTGGGAACGGCTCCGAGGGAGGCGAGGAACTCGTGGTTGCGTTCACTGGCTGTCCCGATCACGGTGTCGGCACCTTGTGCCACGGCGATCTCGACCGCCGCGCTGCCCACGCCTCCGGCGGCGCCTTCGATGAGGAGGGTGCGCCCCGCGAGGGGGCCGAGCGCGTCGAGCCCGCTCATCGCGGTCACGGACGCGAGACCGGCGCCAGCGGCCTGCTCGTCGTTCCACGTGGCGGGGGTGTGCGCCCAGGCCGAAAGGATGAACAGCTCCGCGGTCGCGCCGGTGACGCCGCCCAGCCCGAAGACCTGGTCGCCGATGCTCACCCCCTGCACCCCGTCGCCGATCTCGTCGACCACACCGGCGGCGTCGCGCCCGGGAATGCCGGGCAGATCCAGGGGGAAGATCTGCTGCAGGGCGCCGGAGCGCAGCTTCCAGTCGATGGGATTGACGCTGGCCGCGGCGACGCGGACACGAATCTCACCGGGCCCGGGGTGGGGGTCGGGGGCCTGCTCGATCACCAGGATCTCCGCTCCGCCGTATGCGTGGAACCGGGCTGCGCGCATGATGGTCTGCCTTACTTCGATGGGCCGGAATGAGGTGTTCATCCGGTGCTCGGCACTCTAAAACCTGACGTTGACGTGAGGTGCAAGTCGCAATTTCCGGACGTCCGGAGGAAGGCAGGCGCGGAGGGGTGAGGTTGCCTAGCGGGTGGGGTGAGAGTGGGGGCCCTGCGCGTGCACCGCACGAACGCCCTCGGGTCCCCTACCGGGCCATGATCAATCTCGGCGTCGACAGCGGTTCCGGCGGCCCTCAGGGCTGTCCCGGAGCCGGTATTGCTAGCCTCAACCTGACGTGAACGTGAGGTACGAGCGAAGGGAGCGGCCTGCGTCATGCGCATAGGACAGCTCGCCAGGCGGTCAGGGGTCAGCGTGCGGGCCCTGCGCTACTACGAGGAGCAGCGGCTCCTGGAATCGACGCGGACGACCGGTGGGCAGCGTGACTATCCCGACGAGGCCATGGAGCGGGTCCAGCTCATCCAGGACCTCTTCGCGGCCGGCCTCTCCAGCCGTACCGTCGTCGAACTCCTGCCGTGCGTGAGCACGGGAGTCGCGACCCCCGACATGCTCGACCAGCTCATCGTCGAACGCGACCGTATCGCCGCACGTATCCAGGACCTGACCCGGGCCAAGACCAAACTCGGCCATGTGATCGAGAATGTCAGCGCGGCGAACGTGGGCCGGTAACCGCACTGATCGCTGTGGTCGCGCCATGCCGTCGGCCTCGTACGGGGGCCCGCGCGGTCACCTCGAAGGCCGGCCCTCTTCTCTGCACAACTGCCCCTGCGACACCAGGTGATACCCGGTGTCGCAGGGGCGAGGTGCCGACGGAGACCCGGCCTTCGAGGTGAACGCGCAGGCCCCGAGGTCAGCGGCCGTTACGCGGGGTCGAGGCGGAAGACGCTGCCGCCGCTGGCGAGCACGTACAGTTCCCTGTCGCCGCCCTGAACGAACGAGACCACTTCGCCGGCGGTGACTCCGAGGTCGCTCACGCCGGTGACCTCGCCGTTCTCGATCTGAAGCGTACGGATGGTTCCGTCGCAGTAGTCACTGAAGACGTATCGCCCCTTGAGGTCCGCGATCTTGTCGCCGCGATAGACGTACCCGCCGGTCACCGAGCAGCCCAGGCCGCTGCGGTCGTACTCGTGGACCGGCGGCACGTGGTTCGCGGGCTCCGTGCCGCCCCGGAAGGGGTGGTTGCCCTCCATCTGGGACCATCCGTAGTTCTCGCCGCCGTCGCTGTCGGCCGGGGCCCAGTCGATCTCCTCCCAGTCACTCTGTCCGACGTCACCGATCAGCAGATCACCCGTGCCCTCGTCGAAGGAGAACCGCCACGGGTTGCGCAGCCCGTACGCCCAGATCTCGTCCTTCGCGTTCGGATCGTCCACGAAAGGGTTGTCCGGCGGGATCGCGTACGGCTCGCCGCCTCGCGGATCGATGCGCAGCAGCTTGCCGAGCAGCGTGTCGAGGTTCTGGCCGTTTCCGTGGGGGTCACCGCCTGAGCCGCCGTCCCCGAGCGCGATGTAGAGGTACCCGTCGGGGCCGAACTTGATGTCGCCGCCGTTGTGGTTCGCGTAGGGCTGCGTCTGGGTGAGGACCGTGCGCCGGGTGTCCGGCTGGATTTTGCCGTCCTGGACGGTGAACTCGTCCACCGTGCTGGTGCCTTCGAGGTTCGTGAACGAGATGTAGAAGTGAGTGAAGTCGTTGTCGAACGCGATGCCCAGCAGGCCTCGTTCGCCGTCGGTCGTGGTCTCGTCGGACACGTCGAGGACGGGCTGGCCGAGGCCCTGATCACTCAAGACCCGTACTGTTCCAGCACGTTCGGCGATCCAGACCGTGCCGTCGGGGCCGGCTGCGCCGGCGGTCGGACTCTGGGCCGCGGTCAGCGTCGTGAGCACGACCGTCGGGGCCCGAACTGGTGAGACGGATTCATCGGCGGAGGCTGTGGTCAGGGCCAGGGTCAGCGAAGCGACAAGGCAGAGGGTGCCGATGATCGCCGAGCTTCTGGTGCGAACTTTCACCGTGATCCTCCTGGAGGCGGCGAATCGGTAGGTCACGCAGTCAGCGGCCGGAATGCGGTGGGGATCCGTCCGTGACGGAACGCAACCTGAGTGGGGGGATGGTGGACTGCTGTCCACCTATGAGAATACTGAGACAACTGTGGTTGGTGGAGACGAAAACTGCCAGACTTCGTCCCCGGTCTCGGCCCGGTGCTGGGGCAGTACCGACCGCTTTTCAGTACGCGGTGAGGCCGAAGTGTGCCATGACCTCCGCGACGGGCTGGTGGTAGGAGATCCCGCCGGAGGTGCAGTTGCCGGTGGCCCCGACCAGAAAGCCGACGGCCAGGGTGCCGGAGTATGCCGGAGCGCCCGTGTCGCCGGGTTCCGAACACGTGGTGGACCGGATCAGGCCGTGGACGGCGCCCTCGGCGTAGTTGACCGTGGCGTTCACCGCGGTCACCCGGCCGCAGTGGACCCCGCTGGTACGGCCGACGTGGCAGAGCGACTGCCCGATCGCCGGGCTCGCCACCCCGGTGATGTCCTGGTAGACGCCCCCGCCCAGCGCGATGCCACCGGGCAGGTTCAGCGTGTTCGAGGTGTAACGGACCACCCCGTAGTCGTCGATGGGGTAAGAAGCTCCGGCGGTGACCCCCACCTGCACGGTACGGGCGGCGTCGGCGTACCAGGTGGTGGTGTGGGTGCCCGAGCAGTGGCCGACCATCACACCGTAGAAGACGCCGTTGCCGGTCGCGTTGAAGCCGACGACGCACCGGGCGCCGGTGGCCGCGTAGAGCATGGTGCCGCCCCGGATCGTCGTCAGTTGCAGTGCGGTGGCGGACGAAACGGTGCCGAAGAACAGGGTGACCACAGCCGTCACGGCTGTGGTCAGCATCGCCAGACAGGTGTGCAGACGTCTCACGGCCCCTCCTGGGGTCATCGGTGGCCCGGTACCGGACAGTTCCTTCAGGGTGCCGGTGCGACGGGCGCGGCGACAGACCTACTCCGGCCGTGACCGCGGCCGGGACGGGGCCCGGCCGCGGTCACGGGGTCTCAGGACTCGCAGCTTCCCGGGTAGTAGCTGTAGCCGTCGAGGTAGAGAAGATTGACTCCGAGCGCCTCCTCGTAGGCCACCGCCCACGTCGACTCGACCGGGTCCGCCCCTTCCATGTAGAAGGTCATGACGTCTCCCTCGGTGACCACATACCCGGAGAAGCTGTCGCGTTGGTCCTTCGCCGCGAACGCGCCCTCCGCAGTGAAGGCGTACGTCCAGTGACCGTTCGGTCGGTCGTTCGCGCCGCCGCACCAGACACCCACCACACTGGCGGGAACCGACCCCTGCAGTTCCTCTTCGTCGAGGTCTGAGGCGGGGTCAGGCGAAGTCGTCTCCAGGGTCGTGCCGGGTTCCGATGTATCCGGCTCGGGTTCCGGCGTCGTCTCATCCGGCGTGTAGATCACCTGGTCCGGGTCAGATCCCGAAGGCTCGGAGCAGCCGCTCGCCGTTGCGAGAACGAGGCCGAGAACGAGGCACAGCATCAGGGTGCGGCAGAGCTTGTAGGCCGTGTACGGCGCTGAAGGCAGCATTGTTCCCCCCTTGCAGGTCGGAGTACTTGTCCGACGTGAAGTCCTTCCGTGCAGCACGCTAGGCAAACGGGGGTTTGCGCGCCTCGGTGATTCCCCGGGGTCGTACCCCGGGTTGTCGGGCCACCCCGGGTTGTCGGGCCACGAGCGGCAGCGCGAACGGGTGCTCCGCCCGTCAGCTCTCCTCGTCCAGCTCGGTGATCAACCCCATCCGCGAGTTGATACCGAGTTTCGTGTAGGCGTTGCCGAGGTGGTATTCGATCGTCTTGACGCTGAGCACCAGTTCCCGAGCGATCTCCCGATTCGACATGCTTCGTCTGGCGAGCCTGGCCACGGTCAGTTCCTGCGCGGTGAGTCCCGTATGCCGGGCAGTGCCAGGACGTGCTTGTACGCGCCCGCAGGCGGCGAGCTCACGGGTGCACCGCTCCAGATACGGAGTGGCTCGCAGACGGAGGAACTTCCCCTGTGCGGCCTCCAGTTCGGCCACTGCCTTCCTGCGCCGGCCCTCGCGGCGCAAGAACGTGCCGTAGGAGAGGTGCAGGAGTGCTTCTTCCCAGCACGGGGTCCCCTGCGCGCAGAGCCGTACCCCGGTCCGGAATGCCTGGTCCGCCGCTTCGCGATGGCCGTTCGCCTCTTCCAGCAGGCCCCGACAGTGTGCTGCTGTGGCCTGGTCCAGCCATCGGCCTCGTACGGTCGCGCCCCTCTCGTACGGGATGAGCACCTCCAGGGCTTCCTCCGTGCGCCCGAGGCGCGTCAGGGCTTGTGACAGCAGCGGACGCCAGGCGACGATGCCGACCTCCTCCAGGCCGCCGCGGTGGGCGATCTCCTCGCTCAGGAAGGGGCTCAGCTCGGCCGCTGTACGCTCGTCGTCGCCTCGTGCGGTGTGCACCAGCGCGAGCGCTGTCGCCGCGAACGCACCGTCGTTGACGTCGGCCAGGGTCCGGGCGTGCTGCGTCGCGGCTCTGGCGTGGGCCTCGGCGTCCTCGTACTCGCCTCTGCCGGCGAGGGGGAAGGCGGTGAAGGCGTGGACGACCGCCAGGATCGATATCTGGTCGGTGTCCTCGGCCAGGGACACGGCCTGAGTGCCGTGCGCGACGGCTTCGTCCCACAGCCCGGACCGGTACTCGGTGTCGGTGAGGAAGCCCAGCGCCACAAGGGCCGCGTACGGCAGCCCGCCACGGCGGTGCGCGGCGAACGCCTCCCGTAAGTCGCGGCGTGCTTGCGGCAGTTGCCCGTTCCACAGTTGCAGCATGCCCCGCGCGAGCAGACCGTCCAGTTGTCGAGGGGTCTGGCGGGGTCCCGAGGGCGGTAGGTGGGTAAGGGAGCGGATGCCTTCCTCGTACCGGCCGGAGAGGGCCAGACCGATGGCGAGGGAGTCGGGCAGGAAGGATGACCGGCTTCCCCGCGGGAGTTCGAGCCCGAGCCGCGCCCACCGCACGATGTTCGGCGCGTCTCCCTGGATGAGGCACAGCCAGGCCATCTGCTCGGCGGCCTTGCGCAGGCTTTCGGCTCCGGTGGCCGCGTCGCAGCTCTCCCAGCACGCCGCGAGCCGTCGGCGCGCTTCGTCCAGGCGACCTGTGGTGAGGGCAAGATGCCCGAGCACGTACTGCTGTTCGGCATCGGGTGCCATATCGCGGATCGTCTGCTCAAGTTCGGTGGCCTGACTGACATCACCGGCGAGCAGACGGTACTCGACCGCCCGGATCAGCCATCGCTCACGAAGACCGGCCTCGGGAGACACGTCGGCGGCGGAGATCGCCGCCGCGGCGGCCGCCGCCCAGGCGCCGTTCTCGGCCTGCTCCGCTGCGAAGCGGATGAGTTCGTCCGTGAGCTCGCGGTCCGGTGCGACAGCGGCGTGCACCCGGTGCTGCAGCGCCGCGTACCGATCCTCGGAACAGGTGGCCGCCCGCTGATGCAGGCCGAAGCGTTCGGCCGGCCCCAGCCCTCGGTAGACGGCCGCCCGCAGCAGCGGATGGGGGAAGGTCACCCGGGGCACGGCGCCGGTGGGAACCTCCTCCAGGAGGTCGCATGCCATCGCCTCCGTCAAGGCACCCAACGGGTCCGGCACCGCCCCTACCTGTGCCGCCTGGTGCAGGGAGCAGGAGACGCCGAGGACGCTGGCGGCTTCGACCAGGTCACGTGCGGCAGCACCACAGCGCGCGAGCCGTGCCGAGACCAGACGCTCGTACCGGCGAGGGGCAGGCAAGACGGTGTGACCGCTGAGCACGTCAGCGGGAGCTTGCAGCAGTAGTGCCTTGGTGTGCAGCGGGTTTCCGTGCGTGTGCTCGCGCAGCCGGGCGATCGCCCAGCGGGGCAGGGCGGAGGGCCCCAAGGCCACCTGGAGCGCGACGACGTCAGAGAGGGCGAGGCCCTCCAACGTCAGCTTCAGCGTCGTGTCGTCATGGAGGATGCGGTGCAGTCCCTGCGGAAGCCGGGGATCGTGGGCGTCCCGCGTCAGCAGCACCGCCAGCAGCCGGTCCTTGCGCAGTCGCCGCAAGGCGAAGGTGAGAGCGTGCGGTGAAGGGGTGTCGGCCTCATGCACATCGTCGATCAACAGCACTACCGGGGTGCGGTTCTGGGCCTGCCCCAAGGCGTCCAGGAGCAGCGCGCCGACAGTGATCGGATCCCGCGTGGCGGCGGCCTCGGGCATGCCCAGGACCAACTCCCGCAGGCCCTCCGGCACATCGGGCAGCTGCGGTACGAGCTGTGCGACGAGACCGTAGGCGAGCTCCCTCTCCAGCTCTTCGCCACTGGCCTCGGCGACGCAGCACTCCGCGGCGGCATCGGACAAAAAACGCCGGGCCAGTGAGGTCTTGCCGATACCGGCGGGTCCGTCGACGAGCACGACCTGGGGCGCGCCACGAGCCGCCGCCTCCAGACGGCTCGCCATCCTGCGCAGTTCCTCCTGCCTGCCCAGGAACAGAGAATCTGGTGTCTGTCGCTGCACCTCAGCTCCTCCCCCTTGCAACCCAACTCCGTGTGGGCGACCACGCACGAACCTCCGCGGAAGGTTCGTTGCTGTCGCCGTCTTCACCCGACCGAGTGGCTCCGGCGCGCAGGGCAGGAACGCGGCAGCCTCACGAAGGAGCAGGGCACGCGTCTGTCCGCTGCCGTCGGGGCGAAGCGCGTGCCACGTCAGCCGCCGGGACGCGCCGACGTGGCTCGCACAGTGGCGTGCAGCCGGGTGGCGGGCTGGAGCTGGAGGCCGGCAAGAGGGGTGATGGCACCCTCAGCGACATCGAGTTGGAACCGCTGGGCCAGTGTTGCGAGGACCAGTGCCGTCTCGACGAGGGCGAAGCGGGCGCCGAGGCAGCTGCGCCGGCCGCCTCCGAACGGGAACCAGGCATGCTGCGGTACCGCCTCCCCGCCGTCGGCGTCCCAGCGTTCGGGTCTGAAGGACGTGGGGTCGCGAAACCAGCGCGGATCCCGGTGAGTGACCCACTGGCTGCACCACACCATCGTGCCGGCCGGGATCGGCGTGCCTGCCAGGACAGCGCCCTTCTGCGCGACGCGGGGCGGGATCATCCAGCCGGGCGGGTACAGCCGCAGAGCTTCTCTCACGATCTGCTGTGTCCAGGTGAGCTGCTCGTAGTCGTCGATGGTCGGGAGCCTGCCGGCCAGCACGCGCTCGAGCTCGGCGGCAAGGCGCGTACGAGCATTCGGTGCGGTCGACAGCAGATACCAGGACCAGGTCAGGGCGGTGGACGTGGTCTCGTGGCCACCGACCCACAGGGTCACCGCCTCGTCCCGTACCTCGGTGCGGGTGAGCGGTCGGCCTGCCTCGTCCCGGGCGGCCAGTAGTCTGCTCAGCGCGTCTTCGCGGCCGTCGTCCTGAGTCCGCGTCGCCCGGGCGTCGATGAGCCGGCCCATCTCCGTGTCGACCGCCGCGACGGCTTCAAGCAATCGCCGCCGGGCAGGGGTGCGCACCCAGGGTGGCAGGAACAGTCCGATGCCCCGCAGCTCGGTGCCGATCTCGCGCCCCGCCACGGTCATCGCCTCGGCGAGGACGCGTGCCTGGTCCCCGATGTCGTTGCCGAACAGGGTTCGGACCACGATCCGCTGGGTGAGCAGGGTCATCTCTCGCAGTACGTCGATCCGGGTCCCGTCCTGCCAGCGGTCCGCGAGCGCCGCGGCACATTCGACCATGGTCGCCGCGTACATGGAGACCTGGCGGGGGCGGACGGCTGGTTGGACCAGGGACCTCTTGCGGCGCCAGTCGGCTCCCTGGCTCCGGATGACGCTGCGGCCGACCAGGCGTCCGAATGCCCAGCCGATGTCCGGGGTCGCATAGTCTCGTTCGTGGGCGGCCAGCAGTTCCGCGATGTGTTCGGGGTGGGCGAGGAAGATGATCCGTGCCGGGCCGAGCGGCCAGGTCACCACGTCGCCGAAGTCGTCGCGCAGATGTTCCAGGAACGCCAGCGGCCCCTTGCCGAAGGCGGGCAGGTTGCCGAGGAACGGCAACCCCCGCGGGCCGGCAACGGGAAGAAAGGGGATAGGAGGCACCACAACCCAACGAGCCGGTGCTCCAACAGTTGCGTCCGCCGGAGCTCGGCATCACGGCTGTGGGCCCCCGTGCTCGAGGCCTACGGTGTGGGAGCACCGTCCTCCGATCGAGCAGCAGGGAGCAACAGTTCGTGAAGGTGAGATCCAGGCGCACGTACGCGACATCGCCGCCCGGCTCGGGGCAGACGTTCCCTACGCGCTGAAGGCTTTGGCAGGCCGGCTGGCCGACGACCCCGACCTGGGCCTGCCCTCGGAACTGCCCGGCGTCCTGACGGTGACGGTCGACGGCGACATGTTCGACAACTGCCCCGACCTGTCCGTCGGTTATCTCCGCGAAGCGGATCGGATCGACATTCGCTTCCTCGAAGCGCTGCCCTCCCCCGAGGCCTCCACGCCTGCCCCTGACCAAGAGCAACCGGAACCGGGCGAAGGCCAGGAGCAGTCCGGTGGTCCGTTGGCCGCCACGGTCACCGTGCGGCAAGTCGCCGACGCCTGGCGGCGCATCACCGGGTGGTTGAAGCACAACGCCCCCGACTCCTACGCCGCGCTCCGCGCCGGCGCCGGCCCAGCTGCCATCGCCGCCCTGGAAGAGTCTCGGCATCCCGATACCCGTCGAGCTGCGCACGCTGTGGATGCTGACCGGGGGCGACGACGGGGCCGACGGCTGGGGATGCCTTCCGGGCAACATGGCGCTGATGAACCTGGACGCCGTCGCAGCCCGCTACCGGCTGAAGACGGGCGCCCAGACCCGGCAGGCTGCCCTCGACGCCCGCCGTCCCGAGGAAGAGCGGATCACCGTGTGGGAGGCGACGCGGATTCCGGTGATCGCTTTGGGCCCGGCCGACCACACCATGGGCCTGTACCTGGACACGGCTACGGGCTGCCTGGGCTTCTTCTCCGGCGAAGTCGAAGCCCTCGGCGACGTACTCGACACGCTGGTCACCTACCTGGAGGAAGCGGCCGACATGCTGGAGACTCCGGCCCTGGCCGCACGGGACAAGCCAGGCCTGATCGGCGGGGCGCTGGTGTGGCTCAGCAGCGTCGACCCAGCACACGAGCAACGCTGGCAGCCTCTGTCCGGCTGACCACGTAGCCGACCACGTACGAGAAGGGGTCCGTCAATGTGTCGTAGGACGTGCTGCTCGCAGTTCGTCCAGATCGGCCATCTGCTGCGACGTGCTCCTCGCGATGGCCGTGGCCAGTCCCTTCGCCTCGTCGGCCCTGCCTTGGTTCTGTTCGCCGGCGCAGAGTGTTCGGGACTGGGTGAAGTGGGCGCGCAGTGCGTCGGTGAGGATCCGGTCGAACGGTCGGCCCTTCGTGGCGGCCGCCTTGTCGAGGGTGTCGAGGCTGACCATGCCTGGCATGTTGTGCCCCTCGTGGGGGCGTGTGTCCGGTACACCTGACAGTTTCAGTGCGGCCCGCAGACGGCGGAGATCCGTGCGCAGTGTCGAGCCCGTCTTCGCCGCCAGCGTGGTAACCGCCGGGTCCGCCGAGCGGGAGGGTGCCAGGTCGGTCAGCTGCCTGGCCCGCTCGGCCATGGGGATCATCAGCAGGATCCAGGCGGTGTCGGTCGCGTTGAAGGCCGATGTCCGCGACTCGGCGGCTGCCGGCGACGTACCGCCGGTTGTCGGCTGCGGGGAGCAGCCGACAACCAGCAGTGCCACAGCCGCGGCGCACACCGACCACAGGGTCAGAACGTGCCGGCGGAGTTGCACTTGGCCTTCTGGGTGATGCAGTCCTTCACACGGTGTCCGAGAGCGGCGTTGTCCCAGGCGTTGAAGAAGTCGCCGTGGATGGACGAGGCCATGCCCGAGGCCAGCCGGAAGCCCGCGCTGCTGCCGCTGGTCGGGTAGCTGACGACGAAGGACAGGTTGGGGATGGCGACGGGGTAGGCGCCGCTGCACTTGCCGTCGTAGGTGAACGCCACGTGCGACTTGTGGTCGGGGCTGTCGAGGTTCTTGCCGTCCCAGCAGTCGGGGAAGACGAGCTGGTGGGTGAGGTGGGCCTTGGGGGCGCAGACCGGCCAGTTGCCGTCGGCGCTGCGGCCGATCTCACCGCCCTCGCCGGAGCACCAGTACTGGCCCGTCGATCCCGCCGGGGTGGGCGTCTGCGCCTTGGCGTCGCCCGCGATCATGCGGAAGCCCTCCGGGAAGGGCACGGTCGCCGAGGGGTCGGGCAGCCGGGAACCGTAGTAGACGATCATGCCCTCGGCTTCGACGGCCTTGTCGCCCTCGTAGAGGCTGGGGATCCAGTACGCCGAGAGGTCCTCGGCGGGCGTGCAACTGGTCGCCTTGTTGGTGAGCAGGGACTGGGTCGTGGAGAACGCGTCGGTGCTCTTGTTGCCGAAGAAGCTGTGCATGTGGGACGCACCGGGCAGGCCCGGCAGGACGATGGGGTCGTCCTGCTTGGAGTGACTGTAGGTGCAGGTGGCGTTGAACTCCGGAACCCGGACCACACCGCCGGGCACCGCGGCCGGTGTCATCGCACGGAACTGGCTCAGCTGGGCGTTCCACTTGGCCTGGTCGACGGGGACCCAGCCGGGCGCCGCGCCGCCGCCCTCACCGACGAAGGAGAACCAGTTGATGTTGACGAAGTCACCGGACCCCGTACCCGTACCGCGCAGGACGGCGAACACCGTCTGCGAGCCGGTGGGGTGGCTGGAGACCTCGGTCTCCCGGGTCGCCCAGTTCTGCCAACCGCCGGTCGGCGAGACCGGGATGACCGCGAGCAGCGGTCCGGTGAGGCTGCCGGTACGCAGCTCCACCGTGCCCGAGCCGACGGCGGAGGCGATCCGGGCCGACACCGTCAGCCGGCCGGCCGTGCCGAGGTCGACGTTGTCGAACCGCATCCAGTCGCCGTCGGCGAGGAACGCGGCGTTCTGCCCGCCTCCCATGTCCGCGGTCGCCTCCAGCGCGACGCCCGACTGGGCCGCGTAGGACTCGGCCTGGACGGTGACCGTCGCGGCCTGCGCCCGCTGGGTCGAGACGGTCAGGCTCAGGGTGGCGGCCAGCGCCACCACCAGGGCATTTACCAAGAGTGTGTACAGAGGGACGCGATATCTGCGCATCTCACTTCCTCACGAACATCGGGGGCGAAGGGAGCGAACGAAGGGGCCGGGCAGGGCCGGGCGAAGGGACTGGTTCCTGCCGGAGGGCCGCTCCGCCCCGAGAGGGCGGGGCGGAGCGGCCCGGGAGCCGGGGGTTACTGATAGACCCGTACGAAGTCGACGAGCATCTTCGACGGGAAGGGAGTGCTGGCGTCCGTCGGGCCCGGCCAGTCACCGCCGACCGCGAGGTTGAGGATCATGTAGTGCGGGTGGTCGAAGATCCACGGCCCGCGTGTCTGCTCCACCTGGTCCTTGTCGAGGGTGAAGACGGTCCGGCCGTCCAGGCTGTAGGTGATGCCCTTGCTGTTCCAGTCGGCGGCCCAGGTGTGGAAGTCGTCGGAGAAGTCGGCGTTCCCGGGCAGGGTGTACGGCGAACCGATTCCGCCGCCGCCGTTGTAGGCGGGCGCGTGGACGGTCGAGTACGCCGTCTTCACGTCCTTGCCGAGGACCTCCACGATGTCGATCTCGCCGTTGTACGGCCACGGCCGGCCCGTCAGGAAGTCGGCGCCCATCATCCAGAACGCGGGCCACAGGCCGTTGCCCTTGGGCACCTTGATGCGTGCTTCGACGCGCCCGTAGGTGAACTGGAACGTCGCGCCGGTGTTCATCCGCGCCGAGGTGTACTGGCAGGTGGTGCTGCCGCTCAACGGGTCGCGCGGGCACGACGATCCGGCGGTGACCTCCTTGCGGGCCTCCATCACCAGGTGTCCCGAACCGTCCAGTGAGGCGTTGCGGTGGTCGGTGTAGTACTCCAGTTCATTGTTGGGCCCGGTGCCCGGGTCGGCCCGCCACTTCGAGGCGTCGGGCCTGCCGCCCGCGGCGCCGTCGAACTCGTCGCTCCACACCAGCCGCGGCGGGTTCGCGGGGTCGCTCGGCATGGGCGGGGGTGTGATCGGGGCGCCGCCGGAGCCGTACACCTGGAACTCCCAAAGCGAGTAGCCGTACGGCGTGGCGCGTTCCGTGCCGTACATGCGCACATGGCGGCCGGAGCCGGAGACCGTCAGGGTCTGTTTGAAGCCCGTGCCGGAGGTCGTCGAGTAGATCGGCGTCCAGTCGGTGCCGTTCGGTGAGACCTGGATCTGGAAGGACTTGGCGTAGGCGGGATCCCATTGCAGGACGACCTTGTCGATCTGCGCCGTCGCGCCGAGGTCGATGGAGATCCAGCCCGGGTCGGTCCAGCCGGTGGTGGAGCTGGTGGCCCAGCGGGAGGCCGGGTCCCGGTCGAACGCCCTGGCCGGTGTGCACTCCCAGCAGTTCCCGTCGCTCTGGGAGGAGGAGGCCGCGCCCGGCCTGCCGTAGGAGAGCAGCCTGCCGGGGTCGCCGCCGGAACCGCCGGCGGTGCCGTACACCTGGAACTCCCAGAGTGAGTAGCCGTAGGCGGTGGCGCGTTGCGTGCCGTACATGCGCACATAGCGGCCGGTGCCGGAGACGGTCAGGTTCTGGGTGCCGCCGGTGCCCGTGGCCGTCTGGTGGACGGTGGTCCAGCTCTGCGCGTCGCTCGACACCTCGATCCTGAACGCCGTGCCGTACGCGGCTTCCCAGTTGAGGACGACCCGGCTGATCCCGGCACTCGTCCCGAGGTCGATCTGGATCCACTGCGGGTCGGCGAAGGCGCTGGACCATCGGGTGCCGGGATCTCCGTCGACGGCGCTCCGCGCGTTGAAGTCCCCTTCAGTACTTGAGGCGGTGGCGGTCTTTCCCTGCGAGAGCAGGGCCTCCGCAGCCTGTGCGGGAGGTGCGGGCAGAGCGATGAAAGTGAGTAGTGAGGCCGCGAGTGTCAGAAATAAGGCGAAGCGACGCAGCGGGGCTTGCATGGGCGACTCCTCAAGTGGGGGCGAGGTGAGGGAGCGCTCCCTGAAGGGGAGAATGGAGGGGCGCGTGAGAGCTGTCAAGAGTTGTTTCACCTTGAAAAAACAGGGGCGTAACGCGTTCGACTTATGGAGGGAGCGGTCCCTGAGGGGTCCCGTGGCGGGATGTCGGCCCGAGCGCGGCGCAGGGGGCCAAAGGCTCTTCGGCATGCTCATGACGCCCCGGCCTGCGGATACGCTGCTTGCAACGTCATGACGCTGAGCCGGAGGTCGCCCTGATGAGAAAACCCGCCCCGCGCACGAACCCGGGCGGCGGCACAGGGGACGGACAGGTATGAAACGCCCCACTCTGGAAGTGGTCGCCGCTCGGGCGGGCGTGTCCAAATCGAGCGTCTCCCGCGTCATCAACGGCGAGACGACGGTCGCCCCGGAGATCCGGGACGTCGTCATGCAGGCGGTGCACGAACTGGGTTACGTGCCCAACGGGGCCGCCCGCAACCTCGTCACCCGCCGCACCGACACCCTCGCCGTGGTGGTCTCCGACCCGCCGCAGGGAGTCGTCTCCGACGACCCGCTCTTCTCCGCCGTGGTCCGCGCCGTCAGCAGAGAGCTGGAGAAGGCGGGCAAACGGCTCGTGCTCATGCTCGCGGAGTCGGACCAGAGCCGGACCCGCGTGGTGCAGTACATCGCCGGCGGACACGTGGACGGCGTGCTGCTGGTCGCCCTGCACGGTACGGATTCCCTGCCGGCCGCGCTCGCCCGGCAGGGTCTGCCCGTCGTGTCCTTCAACCGCACCTCCGCACAGGACGTCCCGTACGTGGCGCTGGACAACGCCGGCGGTGCGGCACTGGCCGTAGGTCATCTGCTGGAGCGCGGCCGGCGCCGGATCGCCACCATCACCGGGCCGCTCGAACTCTACGAGGCACGTGAACGCCTCGACGGCTACCGGCAGACGCTCCGGGACACCGGCCGTCGCTCGATCGTGGCACTGGGCGACTTCACGCGAGTCTCCGGCGCCGAGGCCATGCGCCAGCTCCTGGAGGACGACCCCGACCTCGACGCGGTGTTCGCGTCCAACGACCTGATGGCGATCGGAGCCCTGCGCACCCTCCAGAAGGCGGGCCGACGCGTTCCCGAGGACGTGGCGGTCATCGGCTTCGACGACATCGAGGCCGCGTCCTACACGAGCCCCGCGCTCACCTCGGTACGCAGCCCGATGGCGGACCAGGCGACCGCGGCCGTCCACCTGCTCCTCAACCTGATAGACGGCGGCCCCACGGACCCGGTGATCATGCCGAACGAACTCGTGGTACGCGAATCGACCTGACCGCGCGACCGGCCTCCCGTCAGCGCAGCCCACCGGTGTCGCGCCGCGCCGACTTGTAGCATCTGAGCACCGCCGTACAAGCCGTACCAGGGGGACGCGTGATCGAACTGGCCGACATGATCCGGGAGTTGCGTGAGCAGCTGACCTCGGCCCTCGCGGACGGCGACGGCAGGATGCTCCGCTTCGAACTGGGACCCGTGGAGGTCGAGACGTCCGTCGCCGTCACCCGGGAGGGCGGCGGCGACGCGAAGGTACGGCTGTGGGTCGTCGACGCCGGAGCCAGCGGCACGTACGGGCACGCCGAGACGCAGCGGATCACGCTCACCCTCGTTCCCAAGGTCGTGCCGCCCGGCGGGGGTCCGGCGGAGACGGCGCTGATCACGGGTGACGAGGTTGACGACGAGATCTGAGCGCGGGATACGGCCGGAGCGCACCGCGGAGATCATCGTCAGCATGCCGGCGGGCGGGGGCGGTGGGCGGCGTGGTTCCGGGTACCTCGTCGCGCCGGGCACGGTCCTCACCGCCGCGCACGTCGTCACGGGCGCCGACGGCATCCGCGTCCGCTTCCAGGCGGGGCGGCCCGGGGAACGAGTCGTCGACGCCGAGTTGGCCTGGTCGAATGACGCCGTCGACATCGCCGTACTGACGTTGCCGGAGACCGCCGCCGAGGACGTCCCGCCCGTCTCCCTCGGCAGGATCGACGAGCAGGACACGGTACTGAGCTGCACGGCGATGGGATTCCCCCGCTTCAAACTGCGTACCGACGCAGCCGGCAGGCGCTTCCGGGACGCCGAGCACATGGACGCAAGTTGCGCGGTGCTCGCCAACCGGCGCGAGGGCACCCTGGACCTGCGGATCACCGCGCCGCCCGCCGAGGACCCGGACCCCGCGCGGGACGCCTGGGAAGGCATGTCGGGCGCGGCCGTGTTCAGCGGCGCACACCTGGTCGGTGTCGTCAGCCGCCACCACCGCAGGGAGGGGCCGGGCCGGATCGCGGCGGGACGGGTCGACCGGTGGGCGGACGCGCTGAGCGCGAGCGAACGGGCCCGCCTGGAGAGCCTGTTGGGCCACGACCTCATGGCGCTGCCCAGCAGCGGGCCGGCCGCCGCCCTCGACCTCGTCCAGGAGGCGTACCGGGCGCAGCTCACCGACATCGCGCCCGAACTGCTCGACCGGCGGGAGTCCGAACTGGCGGACCTGGTCTCCTTCTGCGGCGGACCGGAGCCGTACCTCTGGCTGCAGGGTCGTCCGTGGGCGGGCAAGACAGCACTGGCGGCCTGGTTCGCGCTGCGTCCGCCGCGTGGGGTCGTGCCGGTGTGGTTCTTCATCACCGCCCGGTACGCCGGACAGTCCGACAGCGACGCGTACACGGCGGCCGTCGTCGAGCAACTCGCGGCGATCGTGGGCCGCGAGCCGGCCGTCGCGGGTTCCCCGGCGGCCCGCGACGGCGAACGCCGGCTGCTGCTGCGGGAGGCCGCGGAACGGGTCGCCGAGGACGGCGGCACGCTGCTGCTCGTTGTCGACGGCCTCGACGAGGACCAGTCCCGGGTGCCCGGTGGCGCGGGCACCAGCATCGCCTCCCTGCTGCCGGGACGCCTCCCGCCGAACGTCCGCGTCCTGGTGACCAGTCGGCCGAACCCCGGCATCCCGCCGGACGTCACGGGCGGGCACCCGCTGCGCCACTGCCCGGTCGTGGAGCTGGCCACCTCCGAAGCGGCCCGCCACACCGAGCACGAGGCGAAGTTCGACCTGCAACAGGCCTTGGCCGGCGACCGGTTGGAGCGTGATGTGGTCGGCCTGCTCACCGCCGCGCGTGGCACCCTCTCCATCGAGGACCTGCGCGAACTGACGGGTGAGACGGGCTACTCGCTGCGGCAGAAGCTCGGGAGTGTGTTCGGCCGCATCCTGCGGCTGCGGGGCGGCGGTATCGGCGGTTCCGGCGAGGCCGACGTGACGCTGTACACGACCAGCCGCGGCTACCTCTTCGCCCACGAGACACTCCTCGTGGCCGCCCGGGACGAACTCGGGCCGGACGTCGACACGTACTGGGAGCGGCTGCGCGTCTGGGCCGAGACGTACGAGCGCCGGGGCTGGCCGGAGAGCACCCCGCTGTATCTGCTCCAGCCCTACGGCCGTCTGGTGGCGTTCCTCCAGGACGCGGGACGCGCCACCGCCCTGGCCACGGACCTACGGCGGCGGAACCGGCTGCGGGAGGCGACGGGGAGCGACGCGGCGTGCCTCGCGGAGATCGCGGCGGCGCGGGAGACGGTTCGCCGGGGCACCCCCGACGACCTGGGGGCGCTGGGCGCGCTGGCGGCGGCGGAGGATCTGGTGGCCCGGCGCAACGAGTCGTTGCATCCGGACATCCCGGCCGGATACGCGCGACTCGGCCGGGTACGCCATGCCCTCGGCCTGGCCCGCAGCGTCTTCAGGACCGGGGACCGCGCCAGGGCCGTACTCGGTGTGGCACGTGTCCTGGCGGAGACGGGTGACAGCCGGACGGCCGGGCTGGCGGAGGAAGCGGCGCGGCTGGCGGAGCGGGCGATGAACGAGGCGGCGTCCGGCCGCACGGGCGGCCTGCCGGCGGCGCAGGGCGTGTGGGCGGCGCAGGGTCTGCGGGCGACGGCCCTGGTGTTGGCGGGGCGTGAGGAGGAGGCGGTGCGGGGGTTGCGTGAGAAGCCCCGGGCCCACGACGGCCCGGGCGCCAAAGCCTTCGTCGGGGCCCTGATCACGACCGCGGGCGTCCTGCGGGACCCGGCGGCCGCGGCCGGCCTGCTCCGGCTCGCGGAGGAGTCCGCCGAGCTGATCGAGTTCCTTCCGGACCGGGTACGCGTCCTGGCGGCCCTCGCCGAGACGTGCGCGGCGTGCGGCCTTCCCGACGACGCGACACGGCTCTACGGGGAGGTGGCCGAGCTCGCCGGGTGTCGTGACACCAGCGACTTCGAGAACCTTTACGCCATCACCGCGGAGGCCCTTCGGGACACGCGTCCCGAGGATGCGGAGCGACTGGCCCGGATGCCTGCGGCCCAGCCGCGCGGGGTCGAGCACGTAGCTGGGCATGGGGGCGGGCACGGAGCCGAGCGTGGGGGCTGGCACGGAGCCGATGGCAAGGCGACGTGTGGTGACGTCTGCGCACTCGTCGCGGCCGGCCGGATGACGGAGGCCCACCGGCTCGCGGAACACATCGGCAATCCGGGCAGGTTGCGTGCCCAGCGGGTCGTCTGGTCGGTGGTCGCCGAAGGCTGGGCCCGCCGGGGTTCGGCCACCGAGGCCTGGGCGGCACGCGAACAGTCCCGGCGGGCCGGCGTACTCGACGGCGACATCGACGACACCACTCAGCGCGTCGTCGAGTCCCTTGTACGCGCTGGTGCCGATGCCAGTGCCAGTGCCAGTACCAGTACCGGTGTCGGTGCCGCCGAGCAGCTGGTGGCCGCGTTGGTCGCCCAGGAGTACTCCGCACCGGACGGCCCGTCCTGGTGGGAGGCCGCCGAGGTGCTGGCCGTACTCGCCGGGCACCTCGCCGCCACCGACCCGCAACGAGCGCTGGAACTGCTCCACACGGCCGAGCACGGGCCGCCGCGAACCGCCACGAAGGTAGCGCCGACGGTCGATCAGGAGCGTCTCGCCGCCCTGGCGGGTGCCCTCGCCACCGCGGGCCGGCCCGACGAAGCGGAACGACTGGTGACGGCGATCAGCGAACCCTCCGTACGCGCCTGGGGCCTCGCCGCCGTGTCGCTGGCCGTAGCCGCAACCGACCCCGGCCGGGCGCTGCGTCTCGCCGAGGCGGCCGTCGACCTGTCGTCGGAGCTCGACGAGGACTGGGCGACCCCCTCCCCCATGGCCACCGCCGTCCAGGCCCTGGCATGGGCCGGCGCGGGCGAACGCGTCGCGGACATCCTGCGGGCCCCGGCGCACGAGAACGCCCCGCCGGGCACGTACGACCGCGATCGTGCGCGTGTCGAGGCCGCCGGGGGACTGTGGGCGCACGATCCGTCGGGGGCGGCCCGGCTGGTGAACGACCTGCTCGGCGAAGTACTCGACGGCGTGCCTGGCGGCGCGAGCGGCGTGGGCGGCGATTCCGTGCTGCCCCTCGTACGGCTGCTCGTCGCGGTGGGGCCCCACGACGGTGAACTCGGCGCGCGCGTCAGGCAGGTACTGCACTCCCCCGCCGTCCTGGACCCCTCGGAGGATGTGGGTACGGGCTACCGAGGCCATGACGGGCTCCACCCGGGCAGCAGAGAGGTGCTGCTCAGTCTGCTGACCGCCACCACCGACCCGACCGGCGCGCGCAGGCGCCTCGACGGGATTCGGAGATACGCGCCACCGCGGCCCGGTGGCGCACGGGCGGTGAGCGGATCGGCCCTCGTCCACGCCGCGCTCGGCGACCACGAGAGTGCGTGGACCATGGCCGCGCGCGGAGAGGACGCGGAGCAGCGCGCGACGGCCTTCGCCCACCTCGCCGCGTACGCCGCCCTGTTGCCCGGCGATCGGGTACCGGTTCCGGTTCCGCTCCATGACCCGTCCGACGTCGTCCTGCTCGCCCGGCGCCTGGCCACGCTCCTCTTCCCGCCTCCCGCCGGCCCCGACCTCCCGCGTGCCCGGAGCCTCCTCGCGGAGGCACTGTCCCCGGAGGGCTGGCAGCACGCGCTGCCGGTACTCGCCGCGATCGATCCCGATGCGGTACTGCGGGTACGGGACGTCGTCTTCGCCCACCTCGGGTTCGACGCCTGAGGGCCCGGTTCCCGGACTGCCTTGACGCGCCGGGACCACCCGCCGGAAGGGAGTAACACCGCCCGTGTGAGCGGCGGGGCGTCGGAGCGGACCGTCACGCTCCGAGGAAGCTCACTGTTTCTGTCACGTCCGCCCGCCCGGTGCGCAGTTGTGCCGCGCCTTCCTTCTCGAATCCCACCGAGACACCGCAGAACAGCACACGCCCGTCGTCGGCTCCGACCAGCTGGCTGACGGTCCTGCGGTACTGCGTCCACATCACCTGGGGGCAGCTGTGCAGCCCTTCCGCCCTCAGCAACAGCATGACCGTCTGCACATACATCCCCGCGTCCGCCCACTGCCCGGGGCCCATCGTCCGGTCGAGATAGCAGAACAGTACGACCGGCGCCCCGAACGCTCCGGTGTTCAACGCGGCGATCTTCATAGGCCTGTCAGGGTCGTCGCGCTCGATTCCCAGCGCCTCGTACCGCAGGGCAGCCGCAGCGGAGAAACGGTCCAGATACGGTGAGGCCAGATCGGGCGGGTACATCGGATACTCGCGCTCATCACCGGGGTCCCCCGTCAGCGCCCTGGTCGTCGCGCGCCTTTTCAGTTCGGCCAAGGGTTCGCCCGTCACGACATACACATGCCAAGGCTGAAGGTTGCCGCTTGAGGGAGCCCGCGCCGCTGCGGCCAGCACTCGATCAAGTACCTCCCTGGGTACGGGCTCGTCGCTGAACGCCCGCACAGCCCTGCGACTGTTCACGGCTTCATACACATCCATGTGTTCGTCCTCTCACCAAGGTCAGCTCTACGGATGGGCCTTGCTGCGGATTGCTCCGCATGATGATCCTGCTGCAATAACCTCCGCGGCCATCAGGCAACATGAGCCCGGCTCCCCTCGCGCCACGCGTATGGCCGGGAACACGGCGGCCCGGCCGGGCTGGTGAGCGATACCGGCGTGAACGACGGAGGCAAGACGTGAGGACAGACGTGGACCTGGATTCGCTCCGCTGGGCGGTGGCCGGAATGTGTGTCACCTTCTCCCGGGACCTGAGCCCCGAGGAGGTCTTCACCCGGTACGGGGCCGACGGCGCTCGCGGCGCACGAAGGTGAGGGCGCCGGGACGGCACCTGCGGTGGCTCTCGTACTGGACCATCTCGGCATCGCCCTGGACGACGCCACCCTCGCCGGGCCCTGGCCCAGCCTGACGCTCGCCGAGGACGACGCTCCGTCGGCACCACGGGGCGACACCTACGCGGGCGAGGGACCGGTTCCGCCCGGGGCTGTCGAGATCTTGTAGGACCCCGCAACGGGCGGCCCTGTCGCGGTGTCCGAGCTCAAGATCGATGAGTTATCGGTGAGCCAGGACTCTTCGACCGCTCTCGCGGGGTTCACTCCGCGACGGCGACATAGCGCTGGACGGTGTCGTCATCGTCGGCGTCCGGTTCCGCGTCGCCCCGGTCGAGGTCCACCTCCACACCCGCGGGTTCGAGCGTCTCGCGTATCCGTTGCCGGAACGGCTCGCTCAGGAAGTTGTGGTGCAGGTCCAGCTTCTTGAGGTGAGTGAGTGGCTGGCCTTCGAGGAGCGCGGCCGCGCCGTCGTCGCTCAGCGTGCCCATGGACAGGTCGAGCACGTCGAGCCGGGCAACCACCGGAGCGGAGGCCAGGGCGGCGGCGATCTCGTCCTGGATCTCGCTGTTGCGCAGGGCCAGGTGTCGCAGCCGGGGTAGCCGGTCGCCGTACAGGATCGGTTCCAGGTCGGCGACCGTACAGTCGCTTCCGTACTCCGAGATGCCCAGCCACAGGTCGAGGTGCTCCAGCGCGGGCAGTTCACTCGCCCCCACACCGCGTACGACGTCCGCCCGAAGGCCACCGCTCTGCACAGTCAGCCTGCGCAGCGCGTCATGGCGCAGGGCAGGGAACCGCAACCGCAGTACCTCTCCCATGGAGTTGCCCTCCCCCGCGCGCACGCCGAATTCCTCCAGCGCGGGAAAGCCGGCCAGCAGCGGTGTGACGTCGGTCTGGCTGATCATGGAGATCTCGGCCTCCTCGCCCACGATGTCCCCCAGGAACAGTGACCGCAGGGCGGGCAGCCGGTCACGCGCGGCCAACAGTGACTCGATGGCCTGAGAGGGGTCCGTGTCGAGGGGGTCGTCCCAGCTGCCGACGATCAGGGCAGGGACCCGCGTGGTGTCGACCTCGGCGCAGAAGCGGTCGAAGGCCTCGTCCCAGGACTCCTCTTCGGGTAACGGCTCCCCCACGGTGCTTCGCCAGACCACCGCGTCGGGCTGGCCGTTGATCCGCCATGCCACGGCGTCGGGTGCGGGCAGCACCGTCGCCGCCTCCCGCGCGGGAAACGTGAAGGCGGGAAGGCCGTACAGCTCCTCCATCCGGTCGTAGAAACTCATCCGGGCTGCTCCTGTCCTGCTGTACGAGGCGACGAAGGGGAACGACGAAGGGCAAATCTGCTGGGGCCCACTCTGGCAGGGGTGTCCGTCCACGGGTTGACGGACCCTGGTGGTGTAGGGGGTGGCCCCTGTACCCGTAGCCTTACGCGACACCCGATGCGTACCATGCGGCCATGGACACAGGCCTGGGCACGGGCGATGGTTGCGAACTGCCCGCCACCGCGATCTACTGGCTCACCGACGATCCGCAACCAGGGCTGGTCCTGGTGGAGTTCGCCGACGCCTACGGCCGCCCTCACCAACTGGTCGGCAAGACCGCCTCTGTCGACGGAGACCTGCAGTCGACCTCGGACTACCCGTCCGCTCAGCCTGACGATGTTCGTCCCAGCGGCGCCCAGCGGCGCCCAAGCCAGGGACAAATTGTCCCCGGTTAAAGTCGGCCTTCATCCGATTCCTGGTTCGCGCCAGGATAGGCGTGTCGAACAGGGGAGGTCGGACGATGGACCGGGCGTTGCTGGCGGATTTCCTCCGTGCACGTCGTGAGGTGTTGCAGCCCGAGGATGTCGGACTTCCTCGCGGGCAGCGCCGCCGCACCGGAGGCTTGCGGCGCGAGGAAGTCGCGGCACTCGCCGGCATGTCGGCCGACTACTACAGCCGGATCGAACAGCAGCGTGGTCCAGCACCCTCGGAACGGATGCTCGTCTCGCTCGCCCGGGCGCTCCGGCTCAACCTGAGCGAGCGTGACCACCTCTTCGTCCTCGGCGGCATCGCAGCACCCCGGCGGATCGTACGCGACGACCATGTCGGTCCCACCATGATGCGAATCGTCACCAGCCTCTCGGACGTGCCCGCCATCGTGTTGTCACGGTTCGGCGAGGCGTTGCTGCAGACGCCTCCGGCGATCGCGCTCCTGGGCGACTTCACCCAGTACTCGGGACTGTCCCGGTACCTGGCCTACCGCTGGTTCACGGGTGAGGCGCAGGTCCGCAGCCTCTATCCCGCCGAGGACCATTCCCTGCGAGGCAGAGTGTTCGCGGCGGAGATCCGGGACGCGTACACCGCCGACCCCACAGGCAAGGCCGGTGAGATCGTCGCCGCGCTGCTCGACGCCAGTCCCGAGTTCAAGGAGGTCTGGCGGCTGCACGAGGTGGGGGTGACCCATCACCACGACCTCAAGCGCTACCTCCACCCCGAACTGGGCGAACTGGAGCTCTACTCCGAGATGCTGGTGGATCCCGAGCAGTGCCAGCAGTTGCTGGTCTTCACCGCCATACCCGGCTCCCCCAGCCATCAGAAGCTCCAACTCCTGTCCGCTGTCGGCGCTTAGCGGTTGTCGACTCTCCCGTAGTCCCGGCGGGGCGTCTCTTCGAAGTCGGAGCAGGCTCCGACCGAAAACTAGTCCAAATCTGAATTAGTTCCTGCGTCGTGAAAGTTGAGGTACGCCATGAAGGCAGTGCGTTTCCACGAGTACGGCTCTCCCGACGTCCTGCGCTACGAGGATGTGGAACAGCCGGTCCCCGGCGCCGGAGAGGTCCGCATCCGGGTGGCCGCGACCTCGTTCAACCCGGTCGACGGCAATATCCGCGCCGGCTTCATGCAAGGCCCCATCCCTGTGGCACTGCCGCACACCCCAGGGATCGACGTCTCCGGCACGGTCGACGCGTTGGGTGAGGGCGTGGACGGTATCGAGACGGGTGACCGGGTGGTCGGCTTCCTTCCGATGACCGGCGCCGGAGCCGCCGCGGAATACGTCCTCGCACCGGCGGGGATCCTGGCACCGGCGCCCGCGAGCATTCCGCTGGCCGACGCCGGCGGGCTGCCGCTGGTCGGCCTCACCGCCTGGCAGGCCCTCTTCGACCACGCGGGGCTGACCGCCGGCCAGCGCGTGCTGATCAACGGCGCGGGCGGCGCGGTCGGCGGCTACGCCGTGCAGCTCGCGAAGCGTGTCGGCGCCCATGTGATCGCCACGGCCGGCCCGCGCAGCAGCGAGCGCGTCAAAGCTGTCGGCGCCGATGAGGTTCTCGGCCACGGGCTTCCCGAACTGGCTGAGCCGGTCGACGTCGTCCTCAACCTCGCGCCGGTCGAACCGGCGCAGCTGGCCGCGCTGACCGGTGTGGTCCGCGACGGCGGTGTCGTGGTGAACACGACGGTGTGGATGCCCGCGCCTTCCGACGAGAAGCGCGGCGTCCGCGGCATCGACCTCTTCGTCGAGAGCGACGCCACCCAGCTGGCGCAGTTGGTGGCACTGGTCGACGCCGGTGAGTTGCGCGTGGACATCACCCGGCGGGTGCCTCTGGCCGACCTGCCGGCCCTGCACGCCGAAGCCGCCGCGGGCCCGGTCTCCGGAAAGGCCGTCATCCTTCCCCCCACCTCGCTCACCTAGAGGACGTGGAGGCGAGGGTCGACCGCGCGCGGCCGTCAGCCGACGACCACCCGGGCCGCCCCGGCCACCACACCCGCCCACCCCGGCCGGCCCGACCAGGGACAACTTGTCCCCGGATGAAGTAGGCCTTCATCCGCTCCGCCGCCCACGCCAGGATCGATGTGTCGAACAGGGGAGGTCGGACGATGGACCGGGCGTTGCTGGCGGATTTCCTCCGTGCACGTCGTGAGGTGTTGCAACCCGAGGATGTCGGACTTCCTCGCGGGCAGCGCCGCCGCACCGGAGGCTTGCGGCGCGAGGAAGTCGCGGCACTCGCCGGCATGTCGGCCGACTACTACAGCCGGATCGAACAACAACGTGGTCCGACACCCTCGGAGCGAATGCTCGTCGCACTGGCCCGGGCATTGCGCCTCAACCTCAGCGAGCGTGACCACCTGTTCGTCCTCGGCGGCATCGCAGCACCCCGGCGGATCGTACGCGACGACCATGTCGGTCCCACCATGATGCGAATCGTCACCAGCCTCTCGGACGTGCCCGCCATCGTGTTGTCACGGTTCGGCGAGGCGCTCTTGCAGACGCCTCCGGCGATCGCGCTCCTGGGCGACTTCACCCAGTACTCGGGACTGTCCCGGTACCTGGCCTACCGCTGGTTCACCCATGACCCGCGGCTACGCGGTCTGTACCCCATCGAGGACCATCCGCGACGGGGCCGGCTCTTCGCCGCGGAGATCCGGGACGCGTACACCGCGGACCCCACGGGCAGAGCCGGTGAGATCGTCGCCGCGCTACTCGACGCCAGTCCCGAGTTCAAGGAGATCTGGCGGCTGCACGAGGCGAGAGTGACCCACCACCACGACCTCAAGCGCTACCTCCACCCCGAACTGGGCGAACTGGAGCTCTACTCCGAGATGCTGGTGGATCCCGAACAGCGCCAGACGCTCGTGCTCTTCACGGCCGTACCCGGTTCCCCCAGCCAGGGCAAGTTGCAGCTGCTGTTCGCTGTAGGCCCCTGAGGCCCCTGAGGCCCCTACGGGCAGTTGCCACCCGCCCACCCTGCGGTGCCCCTTCGAAACCGGAGCACGCCCAGGCCTCACAACACTTCAAATTTGAAGCATGTTGTGTGCGCGGCCTTGCCCATTACCCAACTCACCCAAGAAGGCAGGACAGTCATGTCACTGAGTCTCGACCCCGAGTTCGCCCAGGTGTTCGCCTCCATGGCCGAAGCCATGGCGGGCACCACCCCTCCGCCGGTCGGCGACGTCGCCGCGCGCCGCGCCCTGTGGGAGCCGATCATCGGCGCCGCCTCGGCGGCCCAGCCGGTCCCGGCCGACGTCACGACCACCGAGTACCACGCGATCGCCGATGACGGCACGAAGATCACGATGCGCTGGTACGCCAAGACGGACACCCCTGCCGGTCCGGCCGCGCTGTTCTTCCATGGCGGCGGCTACATCTTCGGCCACATCGACCTGTTCGACGGTCCCGTGGCCCGCTATGTCTCCGCCAGCGGGGTGCCGATGCTGTCGGTCGAGTACCGCCGAGCCCCCGAACACCCCTTCCCCACCCCGGCCGAGGACGCGTACACCGCCCTGCGCTGGCTGCACGAGCATGCCGGCGAACTGGGCGTCGACCCGAGCCGGATCGGGGTGATGGGCGACAGCGCCGGCGGCGGACTGGCCGCGGCGCTGACGATTCTCGCCCGGGAGCGCGGCGGCCCGTCCATCGCCCGGCAGATCCTGCTCATGCCGATGCTCGACGACCGCACCGCCGCGCCCGACCCGCACATCGAGCCCTATCTGCTGTGGTCCTACGACGACAGCCGCACCGCGTGGCCCGCCCTGCTCGGCGACGCCGCGGGCGGGCCCGACGTACCCGCCACCGCCGCCCCGGCCCGTTTGGAGGACGCGACCGGTCTGCCTCCCGCCTACATCGAGGTCGGCCAGCTCGACGTCTTCCGCGACGAGGACCTCTCCTACGCCCTCAAGCTCAGCCGGGCCGGTGTGCCGGTGGAGTTCCATCTCCACCCCGGTGTCCCGCACGAGTTCGACTCCATCGCCCTCACCTCCGACGTGGCCCGCCGAGCCGTCGCCGACCGCGTACGCGCCCTCGCCTCCCTCTAGCACCCCACGCCTTCCAGCTCTCAACTCCCCTCAAAAGAAAGAGCGTTCACCCATGAATGTCTGGACCCCCGTGGTCGTCGGCGCCCTGCAACTGCCGCACCGGCTCGCCATGGCGCCCATGACCCGCGACCGCTCCCTGGCGGACGGCCTCCCCAGTGAACTCAACGTCGAGTACTACCGGCAGCGGGCCTCGATGGCTCTCATCATCACCGAGGGCACCCAGCCCTCCGAGGACGGTCAGGGTTACCTGCTGACGCCGGGCCTCCACACCGACGCGCACATCGCCGGCTGGCGCGAGGTCACCGACGCCGTCCACGCCGAGGGCGGCCGCATCGTGGTCCAGCTGATGCACACCGGCCGTATCTCCCACCCGGACAACACCCCTCACCACCGCACGCCCGTCGCCCCCTCGGCCGTACAGCCCAAGGGCGTCATGTTCACCGCGACCGGCCCCCAGGAGATGCCTGTCCCCCGGGCCCTGACGGCCGACGAAGTCACCGGTGTGGTCGGCGAGTTCCGCCGCGCTGCGGCAGCCGCCGTCACCGCAGGGTTCGACGGCGTCGAGATCCACGGCGCCAACGGCTACCTCGTCCACCAGTTCCTGTCCGCCAACGCCAACGAGCGCACCGACCGGTACGGCGGCTCCGTCGCGAACCGCATCCGCTTCGCCACCGAGGTGACGTCCGCGGTGGCCGCCGAGATCGGCGCCGACCGCACGGGCCTGCGCGTCTCCCCCGGCAACCCCTACAACGACATCACCGAGCCCGACACCCACGAGGTCTACCCGGCGCTGCTCGACGCCATCGACCCGCTCGGCCTCGCCTACCTGCACATCATCCAGGGCCCCGACGAGGAACTCCTGCGGCGCATACGTCGGCAGTGGTCCACGGCGCTCATCGTCAACCGCGGCGGCACCCCGCTCGCCACCCGTTTCGCCGACCTCGACTCCGGCCTGGCCGATGTCGTCTCCGTCGGCGCCGCGGCACTGGCCAATCCCGACCTGCCCCACCGCGTCCGCACGGGCGCGCCGCTCAACGAGCCCGACCCGGCCACCTTCTACGGCGGCGACCACCGCGGCTACACCGACTACCCCACCCTCCTCACCACCTCGGAGCACTGAACCATGACCACTCTCCTCATCGGCCCGGCCGACCGGACCGTCGCCATCACCGTCCAGCAGCGGACCCGTACAGCGCCGCAGGACGCCTTCCGTGTCCTGGCGCCCATCGATCTGCCCACCGTCTTCCGCCCGGTGGCCCCGTTCCCAGGGGTCAGCAGCGTGCAGAACCAGACCGAGGCCTGGGATCACGCGGGACCGCGGAGAAACCCGCAGTTCGACGACGGCTCCCAGGTCGACGAAGAACTCACCGAGTACGTACCGGACTCCAGCTTCGCCTACCAGCTCACCAACTTCACCAACGTGCTGTCCCGCCTCGCGGCCGGCGTCCGGGGCGAGTTCAACGTCAACCCCGACGGTGACGGCACGCTCATCCGCTGGACCTACGAGTTCAAGCCGCTGCCCGGCCGCCGCTGGATCCTCGCCGGACCCTTCGCCCCGCTCTGGCGCCGCTACATGACTGCCGCCCTCGCCCGGTGCGTCCACGTCATCGAAACGCACGACAACCACGACAACAGTGACATCAGCGAGCAGGGGCGGCTCCGGGCCGGGTGACAGCAGGCCCCCGCGGACAGGGGAACTCCCCCGCTCAGTCCTCCGCGTCGCGGATCAGGAGCGCGATCTGTACCCGGTTCTCGACCACCAGCTTGGTGAACAGGCTGCCGGTGTGGGCCTTGACCGTCGCGACGGTGATGCGCAGCCGTTCGGCGATCTGCGCGTTGCCCAGTCCGTCCGCGATGGCCCGGGCGGTCTCCCGTTCCCGTTCGGTCAGCGTCGACAGCCGTTCGCGGGCGGCGGCGCGGTGGTGGTCGCGGGTGTGCGCGGAGTCCGGGCCGGTGACCGCGGCGATCACCCGTGCGGTGGCCGCGGGGGACAGTACCGGGTTGCCGTCCGCGACGGTGCGCACCGCGTCGAGGATGCGGGCGGGCGGGGTGTCCTTGAGGACGAAGCCGAGCGCTCCGGCGCGCAGCGCCCCGAGCACCAGGTCGTCGGAGTCGAAGGTGGTCAGCATCAGCACCCGGGGCGGTGCCGGCCGGGTGAGCAGTTCCCGGGTGGTGTCCAGACCGTCCCGGCCCGGCATCCGTACGTCCATCAGCACGACGTCGGGCCGCTGCTCGTCCACCACGGCGAGCGCGGTGTTCCCGTCGGCCGCCTCCGCCACGACGGTCAGGTCCGGTTCGCCGTCGATGACGAGCCGCAGGGCCATGCGCACCAGTTCCTCGTCATCGACGACGACGATCCGTACGGGATCGTGCCGGCCTTCCGTCGACGTGCTCTCGTCGTGGCTCATGCGCTCTTCTCGTGGCTGTGGGCGGGGCCGTCCGGCCAGGGCAGTCGTGCGGTGAGAACGTACCCGCCCTCGGGCGTGGAACCGTGCTGGAGTTCACCGCCGGCCAGGGTGATCCGTTCGCCGAGGCCCAGCAGGCCGAAACCGGAAACGGGTGGCCGCGTGGTGCGCAGGGGGGCCGGACCGTTACGGACGCCGATGTCGAGGGTGCCGCCCGCGGTGCCGTCGAGGGTGACCTGTACGACCGCGCCGGGAGCGTGCTTGGCGGCGTTGGTCAGCGCTTCCTGGACGATCCGGTAGCAGGTCCGCCCGACCGCGCCGGGCGGGGTCGCGGTCACGGTGTCCGTCAGCCGGACGTCGAGTCCCGAGGCGCGGGCATCGGCCACCAGGTCGGGGATCCGGTCGAGGGACGGCTGCGGCGGTTCCGGACGGCCGGGGTCGGCGCGGAGGACACCGAGAACCTCCCGCAGCTCTTCGAGTGCCTGGTGGGAGCCCTCGGCGATACCACGGACCAGGACCCGGTTCTCGTCGGCCGACAGGTCACGGCGGTGGTCGAGCACCCCGGCCTGCATGGCGACCAGGGAGATGCGGTGCGCGAGGACGTCGTGCATCTCGCGGGCGATCCGGTTGCGCTCAAGGGCCCGCGCCTGCGCCGCCCGCGCGCTCTGCTCCCGTTCCGCGCTCTCCGCCCGCTCCCGCAGGGACCGCACCTCGACCCGCCGCGCCCCGACGGCCATGCCCGCGGCCACCGCGATCCCCGCGGTCAGCGCCGGCACCACGACCTGGACCCACCACTGCACATCGGCCGAGCCCTCCACCGGGAACATCCCGACGGCGAGCTGCGACGCGATCACGTACGCCAGGACGACGGCCCCGATCTCCACCGGACGGCGGCGGGTGGCGACCGAGCACAGCGCCAGCAGGGCCGCGCCGGTGGCGAGCGCCGACGTGGTCGAGGCGACCGTGACCGCCAGGGCAACCGTGAGGGGCCATCGCCGCCGCCACAGAAGTACTGTCAGGCAGCCCAGCGCGACCAGTGGATCACCGACGAGGATCCAGGTGTCCGGGCCGCCGGACTGCTTACGCATCAGGGCGAGGGTCGTCAGCCAGATCGGCAGGCTCACGGCCGCGGCCACCATCAGCCGCCAGGCCTGCTGCCACACCCCGAGCCGCGGCACAACGTCCGTGTTCACCAGGCCATTGTCGCCACATCGGGCGATCGGTGGATCACACCCAGGGCGGATACGCCTTCGACCCAGGTCTAACCAGCCCCTCTCCCCCGGTCGGGGCCGGGTCGGTCCGCCGGGCCGATGTGCCGGCCGTTCCCGATCAACAGACTCGTTCGCGTGCCGGTAAAGCCCCCCACAGGAGGACACCTCATGCGTAGAAGTCTGTCTCTCGCCTTCACCGCCGCGGCGTTGACGGTGACCGTGCTTCCGGCGTCGGCCTCCACCGCGACACCGTCGTTGCCGGCGTCCGCCACGACGGGAGCCACGACGACACCGGCGCCCGGCACCCTGCGGTGGGGTCCTTGCCCGCAGGGCGCCGCCGCGCCCCGCCTGCAGTGCTCGACGCTCGAAGTCCCGCTGGACTACCGCCATCCGGACGGCAGGAAGATCGAGGTCGCCGTCTCCCGGCTGGCGAGCGAGAAGCCGTCGCGGCGGCGCGGCGTCCTGCTGACCAACCCGGGCGGCCCGGGCGGTTCCGGCCTGATCTACCCGGCCGTCCTGGCCGCGTCGGGGCTGCCGCGGGACGTGCTCGACTCCTACGACATCATCGGCCTCGACCCGCGTGGTGTGGGCCGCAGCACCCCGGTGACCTGCGACCTGACGAAGGAGCAGCAGTGGCGCGGCAACTTCCCGCCGTACGCGCACACCGCGGCCGACGTGGCGCGGGAGGCGGGGTACGCGCGGAAGATCGCCGGGCAGTGCGAGAGTTCACGGACGGCGTGGATGCTGCCGCATATCACCACCGCCAACACCGCGCGCGACATGGACCGCCTGCGGACAGCGCTGGGCGAGCCGAGACTGTCGTACCTCGGCGCCTCCTACGGCAGTTACCTCGGCGCGGTCTACACGACGATGTTCCCGCGGCGCGGCGACCGGATCGTGCTCGACAGCAATCTGGGTCCCGGCGGCTACGACGTCACGGCCATGCGGTTGTTCGCCCGGGGGCTGGAGGACCGCTTCCCCGACTTCGCCGCGTTCGCCGCCGGGCACCCCGAGTACGGTCTGGGCTCCACGCCGAGGCAGGTCACCGCCAAGTTCTACGAACTCGCGGCCCGGCTGGACGCGAAGCCGGTCCAGGACGTCAACGGGACCGCCTTCCGCGCGTTCACCTTCGAGCAGCTGTACGCCGACAGTTCCATGCCCCAACTCGCGAAATTCTGGCAGGCGGTGGACACCGGCGGGGAGCTGCCGCTGCCGGAGCCGCCCGCGGACCTGGAGAACCTGATGGCCTCACGTTTCGCCGTGGTCTGCGGTGACTCGCGCTGGCCGGGAACGGTCCGGGAGTACCAGCGCAATGTCTTCATCGACCGGCTCAGGTACCCGATGCTGGGCGGCTCCACGGCAAGCATCAACCCTTGCGCGTACTGGCCGCGGGAGCGGACCGAACCGCCGGTGCGCATCAACGGCAAGGGCCCCTCGAACGTGCTGATGGTGCAGAACGAGCGTGACCCGGGCACGCCGCTGGCCGGCGCGCGGGAGTTGCGGCGGGCCTTCGGCGGGCGCGCCACGATGGTGACGGTCGACCAGGGCGGCCACGGTGTCTACCCGTACGGCGGCAACACGTGCGCCAACGACGCCGCCACCGCGTTCCTGACCACCGGGGAACGCCCCGCACGGGACCTCGCCTGCGCGGCGAAACCGAGCAACCACGCCAGCAAGCAACCGAACAGCTGAGCAGCCGAGGCTGGGCAGCTGAGCGAGGAAGCCAAGAGGCATGGAGGCGAGTGGCACAGTGACGGAGGCACAGTGACGGAGGCGCGGGACATGTTCGAGGCGATGCGGAGCCGCCGGGCCGCCCGGCGGATCACTCCCGGGGACGGACGGCCGCTCAAGCGGTTCCGCTGGTGGCAGCTGCCCTACCGTTCCCTGTTCTACCTGCAGCTGCCCGACGGTGACGGCGGGAAGGCGGTCTACGCAGTGGACGTCGGACGCGGTCAGGACCAGACCTCCGCGAAGGCGAAGGCCGACCTGTACCTCGACGGCAGGCACCACGCCCGGTCGAGGCTGCCCGCCGCCTTCCCGGTCCCCGGCGGCACCGTCGAAGTGCGGCTGAGCAACTTCGGGCTGCGGCGCTGCCACTACGTCACGGCCGAGGGCACCCAGCAGCTGCTCGTCCCGGACCGCGACTCCGCCGAGGGACGCCGCGCCCACCTCGACCGCGCGCATCCGGTACTCAGCCGCTGGATCGGCGCCCTGTCCCTGACCTTCCTCGTCGTCGCCCTGGTCGTGCTGGTCACGCAGCTCGCCGAGCAGGTCACCGAGGTGCCCGCGGTTGCCGAGCGCATCGGAGTCTTCACCACGCCGGTCCATCCACCGGCCTGGTGCAATGTCCTCCTGACCCTGGTCACCCTGGCGGCCAGTACCGAGCGGGCCCTGCGGCTGCGGTACAGCCGGCTGCTCGACGGCGCGGCTGGCTGACACTCCGGGGTGGCCCAGAGGTTCACGCAAGGATCGCGGTTGCCTCGACCTCTACGAGTACATCCGGCTCGAAGAGGTAGTCGACGCCGATGAGGGAGGCCGGCGGTATGGGAAGCCGGAGCCCGATCTCGTCGGCGACGGCCTCCACACCGGCCATGAAGTCACCGATCCGGTCCGGGCTCCAGTGGGTCACGTAGAACGTCAGGCGTAGCACGTCCGTGAACGACGCGCCCGCGCCGGCCAGTCCGACGGAGGTGTTGCGCAGTGCCTGGGCGACCTGCCCGGCCAGATCGCCGGGTGCGACCGGAGTCCCGTCGGCCTGGCGTGCGATCTGCCCGCTCACGTGGACATGCCTCGTCCCGGTGCCCACGGCGACGTGGTGGTACGGGGCCGGCCGCAGCATGCCTTCGGGGGTGAAGTACTGGACAGTCATGGTCTTCTCTCCTCCAAGTAAGTATCTGTAAGCTACCTAGTGGAAGAAGGACACTTCAACGAGACCAGGTTTCGCCATGGATACCGACGACGAACTCCGGATCGAGGCCCCGCACCGTGAACTGCTCGATCAGATTCTCGACAAGTGGTCGCTGAGCGTCCTCAACGAACTCTGCGAACGCCCCTGCCGCTTCAACGAACTGCGCCGGGCCATCCCCCAGGTCACGCAGAAATCGCTGACCGCGACGCTCCGGCGGCTGGAACGCAACGGTGTGATCGAGCGCGAGGTCGTCTCCACCCGCCCGGTGGCGGTCATGTACCGGATCACGCCTCTCGGCAAGACCCTCCGGAACCCCGTCGACGTGTTGCTGGCATGGGCCGCACAGCACATGCCCACCATCGAACGCGCACGCGGAGACTTCGACAGGCAGGAGGAAGCCGGCTTCTGAGCCGTACTCGCTCTCCTCCGGTTCGCCCGTGACGCCTCAGAGCCGGGCCGATGTCGGTGTCTCCCGCACCACTTCTTCGTCGTCGGTGAGGACGCCGGCCGCCGTCGTCCCGCCGAGGAGCGCGGTGACGAGCGCCGCCACGCCGACGAGCGTCCACCGCAGCCGCCGGGGCCTGGTGCGCGCCGGTACGACCACCGCGGGTGCGATGTCCGTGGGCGTGGTGCCCGTGTGCGTGTTGTCTGCGGATGCGGGCGCGGGCGCGGATGCGGGACCGCACGCGATGTCGGTGCGGGCGTCGAGCCATGCCTCCGCCTCGTCGCCCCGGATTCCGCAGGCCGCCACGAACGCCGCGACCAGTTCCTCGCGGGGAAGCCGTTCCCTGCCGAGCATGGTCGCCGCCGTGGAGTACGGCAGACAGTGGCCCGCGTCGGCCGCCTCGCGTTCCAGGCGTCGGTAGCTCAGACCCGACCAGGCTTTGAGCCGCCGCAGCGCCGCCACGAAGGCGGCCGCGTCACTGTCCGGCGGTGTGGGCGGTGCGGTGGTCATGACGGTGGCCCCCCTGATGAGCTGGACGTACACGGGCTCGCACAAGCTCGAACACCCTGACAGCTTGAAGAACGGTGGAAGCCACCGTCAACCTCGGTGCCAATTCCCGATGTTGGAGGTCATAGGTCATATGGGTCTGCCCCGCTGCCGTCGCACCCGCGCCGCCGTCACCGCTCTGGCGGCCCTGCTGATGCTGGGCTCGTGCGCCGAGGACGGTGATGCCCGGCGGCCGGACACCGCGTCGGCCCCGGGCGCCCCGAAGGCGCGCGGCACGGAGTCGGTCGCCGACTACCTCCACCATGTCCTCCCCACCGGGGTGAGCGGCACCGTGATCGCCGCACGCGGCGACGAACTCGCGTACTGCGGAGGCTTCGGGGCAGCGGACCGCGCCTCCGGCACTCCCGCGAGCTGCGGCACCGTGTACGACATCATGTCGATCACGAAGCAGTTCACCGCCGCCGCCATCCTGAAGCTGGAGGTGATGGGACGGCTGCGGGTGAGCGACAGGATCAGCCGGTTCCTGGGGCCGGTGCCCGAGGGCAAGCGCGACATCACGATCGAGCAGCTGCTCACGCACACCTCGGGTCTCGTGGAGGCGCTCGGCGACGACTATCAGCCCGTCTCGCGCGACGAACTGGTGCGCCGGGCGATGGCGTCGAAACCACGGTCGGCCCCGGGTGCGGAGTTCCACTACTCGAACACCGGATACAGCCTGCTCGCCGTGATCGTCGAGAAGGCGTCCGGGGAGGGGTACGAGCCGTTCCTGGCCCGGCACCTGTTCGCTCCGGCCGGCATGGAACGTACCGGATACGTCCTGCCCCGCTGGCCGCGGAACCTGATCGCGGTGGAGTACGACAGCGAGGGGCGCAGCCAGGGCAGGCCCGTCGACCACCCCTGGGCGGCCGACGGGCCGTACTGGAACCTGCGCGGCAACGGCGGCATGCTCTCCACCGCCCAGGACATGTTCCGCTGGCACCGCGCTCTGTCGGGCGACGAGGTGCTGCCGGAGGAGGCCAGGCGGAAGCTGTTCGCGCCACGCGTCGAGGTACCCGGCCTGGACGGCTCGTACGGATACGGCTGGGCCGTCCGCGAGACCCCCGCCGGACGGACCGTCTGGCACAACGGCGGCAACGACTGGTCGCTGGCATACCTTTCGAGGTCGCTGCGCGACGGCGTCCTGGTCCACTGGGTCAGCAACCACGCCTACAGGGACGGCAAGTGGAACCTGGAGGACCAGGCGGAGGAGCTGACCCAGGGCATCGCCGACCGCGTGCGCGCCGCACATCGTGGTCCGTCGTGAGGCGGCGGACCGGTGGCCGCTGGACGGTCCTCAGGGCGTGCGGCCGGGTGGCGCCGCGACGCCCCGCCCGGTGGGCGGGGTGAGGGGCGACGGCGTCGGATCGTGGCGCAGGGCGTCGAGGACGACGCGGACGGCGGCGCGGGTGGGGGTGCCGCGACGGACGGCGGCGGTGATGGTGCGGGTGACCGGGGTGGCGAGTTCGCGCGTGGTCACGTCGTAGCGGCTGTGGGCGACGGCGAGGGCCGGGAGAAGGGTGACCGACAGTCCGGCCTCGACGTGTTGCAGCGCCATCATGTAGTTGCTGAAACGGCACACGACCCGCGGTTCGAAACGGGCCTGGCGGCACAGCCGCCGGGCGAGGTTGGCCATGTAGGAGCGGGGCATGTCGAAGGCCCAGGCCTCGTGCGCGAAGGCGGCCAGGTCCACGGGGCCGCGTCCGGCGGGGTGGTCGGCAGGCAGGACAAGGAGCACAGGGTCCTCGGCCAGCGGCACCAGGTCGACGTCCGGGCCCAGCGGGAGTTCGTCGAGGTCGGTCGTGGTGATGATGATGTCCGCGTCCGCCATGCGCAGGGCGGGCATGCTCGCGTGCGGTTCCAGTTCGAGGATCTCGACGTCCAGGTGGGGATGGGCGGCCGCGAGCCGGGTCACCGCAGGGACGGCCAGCGTGTGGATGGCGCTCTGGAACACGCCCAGCCGGACCAGCCCCGACGGCTCCTCGCCGAAGCCGCGCAGTTCGCTCTCGACGCCGTCCATGTGGTCGAGGATCGCGCGGGCCCGCTGGGCGAGGATCAGCCCGGCCGACGTCAGCCGTACCCGCCGCCCCGTGCGCTCCAGCAGCGCGATGCCGGTCTCCGTCTCCAGGACGGCGAGTTGCTGGGACACGCTCGACGGGCTGAGATGGGCGGCCTGCGCCACCGCGCGGACCGTGCCGAGCGTGTCCAGCTGGCTGAGCAGCCTCAGCCTCCACGGGTTCATCACCCCGGCGATTCTTGTACGGTTTTCCCGCACAGCAAAGCCGACATCGTGTGATGGACGCGCACCCCGCCCCGTCCCTACCGTCGACGTCATGGCAGACGACACGACCGGCACGGACCGCGACGCACAGTTCTGGCACGACGCACGGCGCCATCTGCTGCGCTACGGCGTCGCCTTCACTCCCGAGATCATCGAGCACGCGAGCGGCAGCTTCGTCCACACCGCGGACGGCCGCCGTATCCTCGACTTCACCTCCGGTCAGATGAGCGCGATCCTGGGGCACAGCCATCCACGCATCGTGGAGTGCGTCCAGCGGCAGATCGCCGGCCTCGACCACCTCTACAGCGGCATGCTCAGCCGCCCCGTCGTCGACCTCGCACGGCGACTGGCCGGCACCCTGCCCGACCCGCTCGACAAGGTACTGTTGCTCACCACCGGCGCGGAGTCGAACGAGGCCGCGCTGCGGATGGCGAAACTCGTCACCGGCCGCCACGAGATCGTGTCGTTCGCCCGGTCCTGGCACGGCATGACCCAGGCCGCGGCGTCGGCGACGTACAGCGCGGGACGCAAGGGCTACGGTCCTGGCGCGCCGGGCAACTTCGCCATCCCCGTGCCCCACTCCCACCGTCCCGGCATCACGCACGCCGACGGGACCCTCGACTGGCAGCGCCAGCTGGACCTCGCCTTCGACCTCATCGACGCCCAGTCCAGCGGCAGCCTGGCCGCGTGCCTGGTCGAGCCGATCCTCAGCTCCGGCGGGGTGATCGAGCCGCCCGTCGGCTACTTCGCCGCCCTGCGCCGCAAGTGCCGCGAGCGCGGGATGCTCCTGATCCTCGATGAGGCGCAGACCGGCCTGTGCCGCACGGGCACCTGGTACGCCTTCGAACGCGACGGGGTCGTCCCCGACATCCTCACCCTGTCGAAGACACTCGGTGCGGGGCTCCCGCTCGCCGCGGTGATCACCAGCGCGGAGATCGAGGAGCGGGCCCATGAACGCGGCTTCCTCTTCTTCACCACCCATGTCTCCGACCCGCTCGTGGCGGCGGTCGGCAACACGGTCCTCGACGTCCTCGAAACCGAGCGGCTCGACGAACAGGCCCGTGCGCGCGGGGAGTTCCTGCGCAAAGGGCTCGACGAACTCGCCGCCCGCCACCCGAGCATCGGCGACGTACGCGGCAGGGGCCTGCTCCTCGGCGTCGAGTTCGCCACGGACGACGGCGACACATCGGCGAGGGACGCCCTGGGCGCCCGCGTCACCGGCCGCTGCCTCGAACTGGGCCTGCACATGAACATCGTGCAACTGCCCGGCATGGGCGGCACCCTGCGCATAGCCCCGCCCCTGACCGCCACAGAGGAGGAACTGACTCTCGGCCTGGAGATCCTGGACCGAACCCTCACGGAGGTGACCGCCACGGCATGAGCCCCACACACCGGCTCCCGCCGCCGGCGTTCGGGCGTCCTGCCGGCATCGTGGTGGGCGGGGCGTGTTCACTCGGTCAGGTCGATCCGGGTGCCCGTTCCGGACGCGGTGGCGAGGTCGATGAGCAGGCGGGTCACCGCCAGGTCCTGTACTCCCACGCCCACCGAGTCGAAGAGGGTGATCTCATCGTCCGCCGTACGACCGGGGGCCAGTCCTTCCAGGACATGCCCGAGCTCCAGCTCGAAGTCGCCCTCCACGAGGGCGCCCTCGGCCAGCGGGATCAGTACCTCCCCCGACTTGCGGCGCGCGGTGGCGAAGGAGTCGACGACGATGCGCGAGCGTACGACGCCTGCCGTGTCGACCTCCCGGTGGTCGGGCCGGGGCGGCGCCCCCACCGCGTTGACATGTTGCCCCGGCCGCAACCAGGCTCCCTCGACGACGGGTTCGCGGGAAGGGGTGAGGGTGCACAGGACGTCCGCCGCCTCCGTCACCGCACGCGGATCGGCCAACTGCTCGGCACGCAGGCCCAGTTCGCCCGTGATGCGGTCGACGAGGGCGGCTCCGTGTTCCGCGGTTCGGCCCCACACCACCACCGACTTCCAGTCCCTGACGGTCAGCAGGGCCCGCACATGGGCCAGGGCCAGCGGGCCCGTTCCGATCACCCCGAGCACGCGGGCGTCCTGCCGGGCGAGCGCCCGGGTGGCGACCGCCGTCGCGGCGGCCGTACGGAAGCGGGTGACCAGCGCCCCGTCCAGTACGGCCGCGACCTCGCCGGTGCCCGCGTCCAGGGCCAGCACCGCCGAGCGCTGTGCGGGCAGTCCCAGATCCCGGTTCCCGGGCAGGTCGGCGAGGAGTTTCACCGTCGCCAGACCGGCCGGGGCGGACAGGGCCGCCATCGGCAGGAACACGCCGTCCGAGCCGGCGAGGCTCAGAGCCGGTGGCGCCGGGAGCGCGGCACGTCCTCGGGCGACGTCACGGTGTGCCTGCTCCACCGCCGCCTCCACCTCCGCGGTGGCGTGTTCGAGGAGGCGGCTGATCTCGGAGCGGGTCAGGATCAGGGTCATCGTCGGCGTTCTCCGGTAGGTCGGCTGGCGCGGGCTGAGGGACGGGTGCGCGGCGTCAAGTGCCGCGTACGAAGGGCACGGTGAGCGCCGCGGGTGCCCGGCTGCGGCCCACCAGCCCGCTGACCGCGAGAAGCGCGAACAGGTAAGGAAGCGTGGTCAGCAGCGGGGCGGAGACATGCAGGCCGAGGGCGGGCGCGGCGAACTGGAGCGCCTGGACTACACCGAAGAACAGGCAGGCCAGCACGGTGGGCCAGGCCCGCCAACGGCCGGCGATCACCGCGACGACCGCCAGGTAGCCGATACCGGCGGTGATGTTGTCACTGAAGGCATGCACCTCGGACAGCGCCAGCTGGGCACCGGCCAGGGCGGAGACGGCGCCGGTCAGCAGGACGACGGCGTAGCGGACGGCGCGTACGGGCAGCCCGCAGCGGTCGGCGGTGGTCGCGTCCTCCCCCACCGCGTCGATCGCGAGCCCCCAGGGGGTTCGCCGCGCGAGTCCGACGGCAAGCGCGCCGGTCACGGCACAGGCCAGATAGCCGAGGGCGCTCTGCTCGAACAGGGCCGGGCCGAGCACCGGCAGGTCGTGCAGGACGGGCACCGGCATCGGGTCGAAGCCGGGTACGGAGTCCGCGGCGCCGTCGCCGAACAGCAGCCGTGCCCCGTAGGTCGTGCCGCCGAGAGCCAGGGCGTTGATCGTGATCCCCGTGACGATCTGGTCGGCGCGCAGGGTGACGCTGAGGACCGCCTGGAGCAGGGCCACGGTCAGCCCCGCGGCGAGCGCGGTGAGGACGCCCACGGCCGCGCTGCCCGAGGCGAGCGCGCCGGCCGCGCCCGCGAACGCGCCGGTGAGCATCATGCCTTCGACCGACAGGTTGAGAACTCCCGCGCGTTCACTGAGGAGCTCACCGGCGGAGGCGAGCAGCAGCGGTACTGCCAGTCGGACGCCGCCCGCGGCGAGTTCGTCGAGTACGGCGCTCATGTGGCGGCTCCCGTACGGCGGTTGCTCCACAGCATCGTCGCCGCGATCAGCAGGACCAGGACGCTCTGCACGATCTGCACCGACGACGCCGGTACCCCGGCCGCGAGTTGGAGGTTGATGCCACCGCTGGTGAGGAAGCCCAGCAGCAGCGAGACGGCGGCCACGGCGATCAGCGAGCCGCGGGCCAGCAGCCCCACCACGAGCCCGGTGAAGCCGTACCCGGAGGAGAAGTGCTCGGCGAGCACGTACGGCGCGGTCGCCACGAGGCAGGCACCCGCGAGGCCGGCGAGCCCGCCCGCGACCCCGAGTCCGCCCTCCTGGAGGCGGGCCACCGGCAGTCCGAGCCGGGCCGACGCCGAAGGACTGTGTCCCACCGCCGTCAACCGCAGGCCGGTGCCGGTGAACCGGAGCACGACCGCGGTGACGACGACGGCGACCGCCGCCACGGCGACGATGACGGTCGCGGGCGACTCGGCCCCCGCGATCAGCGGGAGGTGCGCACCGGCGGGCAGCGCCTCGGACTGGGGCAGGGTCTCCGACGAGGTCACCGGCTGCCGCAGCAGTCCCTCCTCGTGCACGGCCACCGACACCGCGCCCACACCCACGAAGTTCAGCAGCAGTGTGGTGATGACCTCGCTGGTGCCGCGGCGCGTCCGCAGAACCGCGGCGAGCCAGGCCCACAGGCCCCCGGCGAGGAACCCGGCCACGAGGGTCAGCGGCACACCGAGCGCGGTCGGCACCTGTGGGGGCAGCGCGAGTCCGGTGGCCGCGGCGGCGAGCCCGCCCGCACACAACTGCCCCTCTCCCCCGACGTTCACCAGCCCGGCGCGGTGGGCGACGCTGAAGCCGGTGGCGATGAGGGCGAGCACGGCGGCGGAGTTCAGCGAGGTGCCGACGGAGTACGGCGAGCCGAACATGCCCTCCTCGAGGGCCGCCCAGGCCGTGGCGGGGTCGGTGCCCGCGGCGACGACGAGCGCGGCCCCGAGACCGACGGTGACGAGCGCGGCGCCCGCGGCGAGGACCGACGGGTGACGTAGACGGCTGAGCGGACGGGGCGGAGCCAGGGACAGAGTCATGAGGGTCCTCGGGGCGGTCGAACGGGTGGCGGCGGGTGAAGAGTTGGGCTGTGTCGCGGGGCGCGGGCCTGAGGGCTGCGCGCCCTGGCTAGGCGGTCGGCGGGGTGGGGGGCGTGATGGCTTCGGTGGGTGGGGCGGGATCGGCGGGCGTGGCGGGATCGGCGGGGGCGGGGGCGGTGAGGGTGGGTGCGGCGACGGTGGGTGCGCTGGCTCTTGCGGAGTCCTCGGCGGCGGCGCCGAGCATGAGACGTCCGATGCGCTCGCGTGCGGCCGGTTCGTGCGGGTCGACCGGGGCGGACAGGCGCCCGCGGTAGGCGACGACCACGCGGTCGCACAGGGCGAGGAGTTCGTCCAGTTCGGAGGAGACGACGAGGACTCCGGCGCCCCGTGCCGCGGCCTCGCGCATACGGCTGTGCACCGCGTGCACGGCCCCGACGTCCAGTCCGCGGGTGGGCTGCGCGGCGGCGAGACACACCAGGGGGTCCAGGGCGAGTTCGCGGGCCAGCACCACCTTCTGCTGGTTGCCTCCCGACAGCGCGGACATCGGGGTGTCCGGGCCCTCGGCACGGATGTCGTGGGCGGTGAGGACCGTGTCGGCCGCACGCCGCATCGCGCGCCGGTCCAGGAACAGCCCGGCGCGGCGGAACTGTCCGAGGCGGCCGAGGAAGAGGTTGGCCGCGACGGACAGCGCGGGGACGCAGCCGTCGTGGTGACGGTCCTCCGGGACGACGCCGAGACCGGCATCGGTCCGCTGCCGCGGTGTGGCCCGGGTGATGTCCGTGTCGCCGACCGCGACGGTGCCCTCGTCCGGCGCACGGGATCCGCCGAGTACGGCCAGGAGTTCGCTCTGGCCGTTGCCCTCCACTCCGGCGACGCCCACGATCTCGCCGTGCCCGACCTCCAGGGAAGCGCCGTCGAGGGCGTGCGTGCCGTCGGTCCCGCGCACGGTGAGGGCGTGCACGCGCAGGGCGGACGGCCCTGGGCGGTCCGCCGGCGCCTGCGGGGTCTTACTCATGCTGGACCCGGTCAGCTCTGTCAGCTCTGTCAGCCCGATGGTGCCGGACAGGGCCGGGTCCAACGAGTCGGCCGAGCGTCCGATCATCAGGGGGACGAGCCGCTCGGCGGGCAGTTCGGCCAGCGGACCGCCGCCGGCGACCCGTCCCCCGCGCAGCACCGTCGCCGTGTCGCCGGTCCGGGCGACCTCACCGAGCTTGTGGGTGATGAGGACCACCGCGCCGCCCCGGTCCGCGATGCGCCGGCAGGTCTTGAGAAGCGCCTCCGTGCCGACCGGATCGAGGACACCGGTCGGCTCGTCGAGCAGCAGCAGCCGTGGCTCACGCAGCAGCGCCTTGACGATCTCGACCCGTTGGCGCACTCCGACCGGCAGATCGGCGACGCGGGCGCCGAGGTCGAGGGTGAGCCCGTACTCGTCGGCGACCCGGTCCACGCGCCGGGCGAGGTCCGGCAGCCGCAGCAGGCGCAGGTTCTCGCCCACGGTGAGGGTCGGTACGAGGCTGAAGTGCTGGTGGACCATGGCGATCTCGGCGGCGAGCGCGTCGGCGGGCCTGCGGGGCGCGTACGGCTTCCCGTACAGGCGCAGCGTCCCGGTGTCGGGGGCGAGCGAGCCGCCGATCAGATGGCACAGGGTCGACTTCCCCGCGCCGTTCTCGCCCAGGACACAGTGCACGGTGCCGGACTCGACGACGAGGCTGACGTCGTCCAGGGCGCGGACGGCGCCGAAGGACTTCGTGAGCCGCCGGATCTCCAGGGCGGGGACCCGCGCCGCGGCCGGGGAGGCGGGCCGGGCCCGCACCTGAGCGGGGACAGAGGGTTGGTCCGGAACCGGGACAGCGGGCTGGTCCGGCTCCGGCGAAGGAGGCTGGTCCGGCGTGGGAGTGCAGGAAGAGGTGCGTTCCGGTGCGGGAGTCCGCGAAGGGGTGTGTTCCGGTGCGGGAGTCCGGGAAGGGGGCTCGGCGGGACGCCGGGTTTCGCGGTCGTGTGGGGTGCTCATCGGGTTGTGATGTCTCCGGCCGCGATCTTCGCCTTGAGTTCGTCGAGCTTCTTCGTGGTCGCCGCGGGCGCGTCGCCGCACAGCACGATGTCGTTGTGCGGCTCGTCGAAGGTGAGACCGAAGTGGACCGACTCGGCCTTCCAGGTGTCGGCGGCGAGGTGGTCGGCGGCGTACTCGATCTCCGCGCCGATGTCCGTCTCGACGTATCCGGCGTAGGCCGCGTCGGCGGAGCACGGGTGCGCGATCGGTCCGCCGATGACGAAGCCGCCGCTCTGCGTGGCCGCCTGCGCGAGGCCCCGGTGTCCGAGGTTGAGGATCTGGCCGAGGACGTCGGCCCCGGCGCCGTAGTCGGCCAGCGCGGACTGCTTGGCCTTGGCGGCGTCGTTGAAGTCGCCCACGTACTGGGGGGCGAGCACCCGCACGGCGGGGTCCGCGGCCTTGGCGCCCTTGGCGAACTCGCCCGCGGCGTTGACGATGGCGGGCAGTTCGGCGCCGCCGACGAAGGCCACGGTGCCCTTCTTCGTCACCAGCGCGGACGCGGCCCCCGAGAGGTAGGCGGCCTCGGCCTGCTGGGGGTCGTAGAGCGCGAGGTTGGCGGTGGATTTGCCGTCGGCGGGGCCGCCGATCTCCGCGAACTTCACGTCGGGGAACCGGGCCGCGACCTTGCGCACGGCCGCGTCCGTCTGGCCGCCCAGGGAGATGACGAGGTCGGAGGCGGTGGCGAACCGGACGAGTGCCTGCTCGTAGTCGGCGGTGGTGACCTGCTCCACCTTGCTGAAGGTGATCGTGCCGTCGTGCTTCTCCGCCGCCCTGCGGTAGCCGAGGTACGCCGATTCCATGAAGCCGTCGTCGGAGAGGGAGCCGGGGAAGAGCACGCCCACCGAGAGCGTGTCGTCGGCGGCGGACGCCGACGGGGAGCCGCCGCAGCCGGTGGCGGCGACGAGCCCGCCGAGGGCGGCCGCGCAGGCCAGGGTGCGCCGGACCGGCGCGGTGCGGGGACGGGAGTGCGGCATCTAGTGCCTCCGGGAGACAGGGCCCGTGAGCCGGTTACTGGTATACCGTTAAGTGCCCTCAGTGTCCGAGCTGTGTGTTTCAGCGGTGTTAGGGCGCGGTTAGCACTCACGGCACCTCGGTGGCGGCGGCCTAGAGTGAGCAGTCCCCGAGACGTGGAGGACATCCGTGGTGAAGAGCGCCGGGCCGACCGCCGAGCCTCGCGGCTCCCTGCGCCAGCACGTGTACGACACGCTGCGCCGACGGATCGTCGAGGCCGAACTCCGCCCGGGTCAGCGGCTGGTGGAGCGCGACCTCGCGACCGAACTGGAGGTGTCCCGCATTCCTCTGCGGGAGGCGCTGCGGCTGCTGGCGGCCGACGGGCTGGTCCTGCTGGTGCCGCACCGGGGCGCGCTGGTGGCCCCCTTCACCCCCGCCGACGTACGCGACCTGTTCGACGTGCGCGAATCGCTGGAGTCGCTCGCCGCCCGCCTCGCGGCCGAACGCACGGACCGCGCGGGTCTGCTGCGGCTCGCCGCACGCCTGGACAGCGCACGCGCCGCGACCCGCGACGGCGACCGGGACGCCATCGCCGCCGCCAACTCCGGCTTCCACAACGACATCGTCGAACTGGCCGACAACCCGCTCCTGACCGGCCTCATGCGCCCGCTGGAGGCGCGCACCCACTGGCTGTTCCGGCTCACCGCGCAGCGCGATACCGCCCAGCAGTGCAGCGAGCACGAGGAGTTGTACGAGGCGATCGCGGCCGGCCACGGCGACCGCGCCGCCTCCCTGGCCCACGACCACATCACGGCGGGCCGCCAGGTCAGTGTCGCGCTGGCCGCGGAGTGGACCGACCCGGAGATCGACCCCGAAGCGGTGGCGGCCCGCCGCCGACGCCGACGCTGACGCACCTCTCGGCCTACGCCGGCCTCTCCGCGGCCGACGAGGGCGGCGACGCGGGCATGGACGCGGACGCCGACGCGGGCGGGAGCTGTGCGCGTAGGCGGGGCAGCACAGGTGGAGCAGCGTCGTCGCGGGCCTGGGGTTCAAGGACCGTTCCGAGTCGCGTCAGTCGAGGGCGTGGCCGCGGCCGGTCCGCAGGATCTCGTCGGAGAGCTCGGGCTCGACATGGCGCACGGCCCGGGCGAGCATCAGCGCGCCGACCATTTCACTGAGCAGGCGCATGGCCCTGCGCCGGGCCTCGCCCGGGTCGAGCTTCTCGCCCTTCTCCTCCGCTTCGCGCAGAAGCTCGGCGGCGAAGCCGGTGAGATAGCCCTCGACCCCTTCGGCATACGCGCTCTGCACGGCTTCGCTGTGCCGTCCGGCGTCGGTGACCAGGGAGGCGGAGGGGCAGCCACCGTCCGGGGCGTCACGGTGTGCGGTGGACAGGTATCCGGCCACGACCCGCTCCAGCGGAGAGCCATCCTCGTCCGGGCCCTCCTCGACCGTCCGGGCCAGGCTCCCGAGTGAGGCGGCGAAAGAGGCCCCGCACACCTCCACGACCAGGTCGTTCTTGGAGGCGAAGTGGTTGTAGAAGCCGCCGTGGGTGAGTCCCGCTTCCTTCATCAGCTCGGCGATGCCGACCGCGTCGATGCCCTGCGAGCGAAACATGCGGCCCGCCGCTTCGAGGATGTTCTGCCGGTTACGGGCCTTGTCCTCCTTGGTGATCCGCGGCATTGCCGTCCTCTCGCGTCGCTCTCGACTTGACCTTTTCAATGACGGCTCTCATCATAACAAGAGTTTCAATGACACCCATCATCAATAATCCATCTCGAACGGGAGCTCCATGCGCGCCATCACCCATGACCAGCAGGGCGAAGCCAGTCATGTACTACGCCTGAGCGAGCAGCCGACCCCCTCCGCGCCCGCAGCCGGACAGGTGCATGTGCGGGTACTGTCCCGGCCCGTCCACCCCGGCGACCTGGCGGGAGTGCAGGGCTTTCCGGATGTGCCGCGGCAGCGGTTCGCCACGCCGCGGATTCCCGGCCTGGAGGGAATGGGCGTCGTCGAGTCCGTCGGCGAGGGCGTGCGGGAGCTGTACGCCGGTCAGCGGGTCGCGTTCTTCCCGGTGCCGGACGCGTGGAGCGAACTCGTCACGGCACCGGCCGATCTGGTGGTGCCGGTCCCCGAAGGTGTCAGCGACGAGACCGCGGCGCTGATGCTGGTCAACCCGATCACCCTGCTCATTCTGCTGCGGGCGGTCGAGGACGCCCAGCACGGCCGGCGCGGCGAGCACAGTGAGCACGGCCGACGCGGCCAGCACGGCCAGGCGGGTCCGGTGGTGCAGACGGCCGCCGGTTCGTCGGTGGGAAAGCTGGTCAGCGCCGCAGCGCTCAAGCACGACATCCCGCTGGTCAACCTGGTACGCAGTGCCGCCGGGGCAGAGACCTTGCGCCAGCGCTTCCCCGGACTGCCGACCATCTCGACGGCCGACGCGGACTGGCGCGCTCAGGTCCGGGACGCGACCGGCGGCCGGGGTGCCGAGGTCGTACTGGACGCGGTGGGCGGGTCCCTGACCGGTGAGTTGGCCGGGCTGCTCGACGACGGCGGCACGCTGATCACCTACGGACAGCTCGGTTCCGGCAGTACGTCACTGGAGTCGGTCGCGCTGATCCCGCGAGGCCTCACCGTACGAGGCGTGTCCATCGGCCGGTGGATGACCCGCACGCCGGACGAACGGGCCGAGGACGTCGCCTTCGCCGCCGGGCTGGCCGCGACCGCCCCGGAACTCTTCGAGGTCGCAGCCTCCTACGACCTCGCCGACTTCGCGCAGGCCGTCGACCATGTCCGCCGCCCCGGCAAGAGCGGAACCGTCCTGCTCACCAGCCCCGCCTCCTGAACCCTACGAAGGGAAAGCCATGAAGATCGGAACCCTCGGCGCCGGTACCGTCGCCCAGGCCATCGCCCACCACGCCGTGGCCCACGGCCACCAGGTCGTACTCAGCAACAGCCGCGGCCCCGCCTCCCTGGCCGGGCTCGCCGACGAACTCGGACCGCTCGCCCACGCCGGCACCCCGGAAGAAGCCGCCGCGGCGGAACTCGTACTCCTCGCGGTCGGCTGGCCCCAGATCCCGGACGCGACAGCCGGCCTGCCGCACTTCGACGGACGCATCGTCATCGACGCCACCAACCAGTTCGCCTCCCCGCCCCCGCACCCGAAGATCGCCGACCTGGGCGAGCTGACCGGCAGCGAGTACGTCGCCTCACTGCTGCCGGGGGCGCGCGTCGTCAAGGCGTTCAACACCCTCTACGGCCAGTACATCGCCGCCGACCCGCGCCATCAGGCCGGGCGTCAGGTGCTGTTCCTCGCCGGTGACGACGCCGACGCCAGGACGACGGTCAAGGACCTCACCGCCGATTTCGGCTTCGCCCCCGTCGACCTCGGCTCCCTGCGCGAGGGCGGACGCCTCATGCAACTCGGCGGCCCGCTCTCCGCCCTCCACGCCCTCAAACAGGACTGAGCCCACCCTCGCGCATTCCTCGCGCCCATCCTCCCTGTCCTCCTCATCCTCCCCTCGACACAAGGAAGTTGCTCATGACCACCCAGCCCCAGACCCAGCCCTTGCTTCAGCCCGTCCGACTCGGTGCGCTGGAGCTCCCCAACCGCGTCGTCATGGCCCCCATGACCCGCGCCCGCGCCCACAACGCGGAGCTGGCTCCCACCGATCTGCACGCGACCTACTACGCGCAGCGCGCCGGCGCCGGGCTGATCGTCACCGAGGGAACCTGGGTCAGTCCCGACGCGATCGGCTTCATCAACGTCCCGGGCATCTACACCGACACGCAGACCGCCGGCTGGGCGAGGGTGACCGAAGCCGTCCACGAGGCGGGCGGGCAGATCGTCTCCCAGCTCGGCCACGTAGGAGCGGCCTCCCACCCCGACCACCTCGGCGGCCGCCTGCCGGCCGGACCCTCGGCCATCAACCCCGGTGAGAAGTCCTTCACCCCCTCCGGCCCCAAGGACACCCTCACCCCGCGCGCCTACACCGCCGCCGAGATAGCCGACACCATCGCCGACTACCGCCACGCGGCCGAGAACGCCCGTCGCGCCGGTTTCGACGGCGTGGAACTCCACGCCCAGGTCTCCCACTTGATCCCGCAGTTCCTCAACCCCCGGCTCAACCAGCGCACCGACGCCTACGGAGGCAGCAGCGAGAAGCGGGCCCGGCTGCTCCTCGACATCCTCGACGCCGTCAGCGACGTGTGGGGCAGCGACCGTACAGCCGTGAAACTATCCCCGGGCTGGACCAGCGGGACCGCGTTCACCGCGGACGAGGAGACACTCGCCGACTACGACCAGCTGCTCAAGAAGCTCAACGACAGCGAGCTGGCCTACCTGCACCTCCTGGGCGCCCCCGGCACCATCGAGGAGCGCGTCGCTCTCTTCTCCCGCTACCGCGCCCACTACCAGGGCAACATCGTCGCCAACCTCGGCTTCACCCAGGCCCTCGGCAACGAGATCCTCGACCACGGCATCGTCGACGCGGTCTCCTTCGGCGCCCCCTTCATCGCCAACCCCGACCTGGTCGAGCGCTTCGCACAGGGCCACCCGCTGGCGACCGACGACCCGGCCACCCACTACGCCGGACACACGGAGGGCTACACCGACTACCCGGCCTTCACGGCTGCCTGAGCAAGGGAGCAGGAGCAGGAGCCGGGGCCGGGGCCACTCGTTGCGGTTGTGGGTGGCGCGCTACTGGTCGAGGCTCGCGAGCCCGGCGCCGTCCGCGCGAACTCCCCAGCGGGCAACTCCCGTCGAAGTCCGTGCTGCCTGTGCAGCCGCCCGACCTGTGTGGTGGGATGTGCCGGTGACATGCGAAGCACCGGAGCCCGCGGCTGCGAAGGCCCAGCATATGTACGGCCCGATTCCGACGGGCGCGGTCGTTGTGCTGGAGTCGTGGCGGTGAGAGGCCGCAGGGCATGGCGCTGGGCTGTGACGGTCTGGCTGGTTCTTGTGGCGGCCACGGGCGGGCTGACCCTGTGGTGGCAGGACTCGACGGAGCCGCAGCGACATGGTGGGGAGGAGTCTCACCCCACGCCCTCGCTCCCGGAAGGATGGCAGTCGGCGTGCGCGGACGCCACACCCGACGAGAACGGCCGGGCGCTTTGCTTCATCAGAACCCGCTAGCACTGTGGCCGCATGGGAGGACACCCTCCGGAAACGCCGCGCCCTGCTGCGCGTCCGCGACGACGCGATCGTCCTGCATGCCATGCGCCGGCCCGACGAGATCGCTTCTGATCCGTCCGCAGCCGGTGCTGCCGTTCTTCCGACAGCGCGGCCGGGGCCCTGGTCGAGGGCCCCGGCTCAGGTGCTGTTGTCAGTGGCGGGTCACCTGTGGGTGGTGTCTGAGCTGTCGCGGGTACCGCTCTTGGCCAGTCCGCGGCTGATCAGGTAGCCGATGGTCAGCAGGGTGACGTACAGCCATGCCTGGTCGGCCGGGAAACGGTCCACGCCGTCAGAGCCGTCACCGACCGCCAAGGAGGCGATGAGGACGGCGATCACCGACGCCGCGTAGACGAAGATCTCCGAGGTCTGAACGAGGGCTTGGTCTCGGACTGCGTTCGACGTGCCGTATGCGTGTCCCTGGTCGGGCCGGATTCCGCTGCCGGATACCCGGGGGACGAAGCTGCGGTCATCGTGTCCTGCTTCCTGAGATAGGGGGTGCCTTGTGGCTTGCAGGCACGCAGCGCGTACCCAGGGTCCGGACATCACACCGCTCCACCCCTATGCGTAGGCCGGACCCCCTCCCCCGTCAGCCAGCCGCGCAAGGGACGGCTGAGGAGCATGCGCCCCATTGCGCCGCATCAGGCGGCCGGTGTCACCGGAGGGTGTCCGTGAGGCAGGGCGCCATCGCGCACTACGGCCCAAAGAACGCGCCCCGAGAGCGATCGTCGTGTACGCCGGTAAGCGAGTTGCCCCGCCCGATCACGCACCAGGATCCGTTCGGCCTCGCGGAAATCGCCCCACGGAGACCGACTCGTAGAGATCGGTCTCGTGGAGATCGGTCTCGTGGAGATCGGTCTCGTGGAGATCGGTCTCGGCATGGCCGCCGTTGCCGTGCGGCGCGGTTCGATCGGATCGCCGCGCAGGACGGCGCAGGATGGCATTGCGCCCGGCGTCGCCGGTGAGCAGGCCGCCGTGAACCCCTCGCCCAGCGCGCATGTCGCCAGCCGCGCCGTACAAACCCCAGGCCGGCGGCCTGGGGTTTGTACGTTGTCCGGGCTGCTTCAGTCCCGCGACGGAACAGCTCTCCGGGAACTGCGAGTCATGCGGCCGGCGCCTCGCCTGTCTCGTCCACGACGTCGACGTCCAGCAGCGCCTCGTCCGCCGAGCCCATGAAGTCGAGGGACTTCTTGTTGAACACCCAGACCGTGCGGCCGTCACGCTCCTTGAAACTCAGGCCGATGCCGGTGCGGCCGGTGTAGTCCTTGGCGTCGGCGACGACCGAGACGCCCGGGATCTTCGCCGCCGCGCGGTAGAGCGCGGCGTCCAGTTCGGGCAGAAGCATGGCGTCGGGCAGCATGCCGCCGATCTTCTCCAGCGCCGCGCTCTCCCTGGTAGGCCCCTCCCCCTTCGTGTCGGCGTAGATCCTCTGCAGCAGCGCATCGGGGTCGGTGGGCAGCTCCTGTAGCTCACGGAACGTGGTGACGTTCGGGTCCGGGTTCAGCGTCATGTCGTGCGTGCCCTTGGAGTACGAGGAGAACGGGTCGCCGGCTCGGAACGGCGGACCCTCCAGCACCGTGATTCGGCGCAGTCCCGCGCGCTTGCCGTCGACGGCGGTCCAACTCGCTTCGCGCAGGACCCGGATGTCCTTGTCAGAGAACTTCATGGTGCCCTGCGTACGGACATAGACGTACTGGTCGTCCCTGACGGGCACGGACTCCTTCGCGGCGGCGACCGCGGCGATGCGATGGAGGAGGTCGACCGCATCCGCGTCGGTCGTGGCGTTCTTGGATCCGCTGCCGTCGGCAAGGACGGCGGCGATGACCGCCGTCGCCGTGACGAGGGGGACGGCGATGGCAACGAACCGGCGGCGCGGGGCGCTCGCCCGCCGGCCGGGTGCCGTCGCGATGTCCGGGAGTTGCGGGGCGCGCTCGGTGAGTTCTCTCATCAGATGGTCCTTCAGCAGGTCGTGGCGGTCGTTCGTCAGGACCGGCTCACCCGGGCTCGGCAGCAGTTCGGCCAGTTCCTCGCGCTCTTCGGGGTTCATCGGTGCTTCTCCTGAGTCGACCGGGCCGTTTCGGGACGGCCACCCGGTACCTGTCCGGTGCGCTGGCCGAGTCCCGGTTTTTCTTGCGTAGTTGGGCCATCGGGTAGCACGGCGGCACGTGGCTCCCCGGGGTAGGCGGCCGGGGGCCCGGCGCGCCCGGGCCGGGCCAACTCAGCCTCCGACAGGGTCCGTAGGCGCTGCCTCGCCCGGGCGAGCCGCGACCGTACGGTGCTCGCGGGTACGCCGAGGGCCTCGCCCGCCGCCGCGTAGCTCAGTCCCGACCAGACGCACAGCGCGAACACTTCACGCTCGGTCCTGCGCAGCCGGCCGAGCGCGGTGTGCGCGGCAGCGAGCCGCTCGGCCCTCTCCATGCGCCCGACGACGTCGTCGGCGAAGTCGGGCAGGGTGTCACGGTCCACCGGGCGGCCTGGCAGCCGGGCGAGCGCGGCGCTGTGCCGGCGGGCGGCGCGGCGCGTGTTGCGCAGGACGTTGGTGGCGATGCCGTACAACCAGGGGCGCAGTCCGTCGCCTTCGGGAACGTCGGCGTCCTCGTCCAAAGGCGCGGCCTCGGGTCTGAGTTTCTCTCTGAGCCGCCAGGCTTCCAGGAAGGTCAGGGACACCACGTCCTCCGCGGTGTGCCGGTCTGCCGACAGGCGGGCGGCATGGCCGTAGACGGCCCGGGCATGCGCGCTGAACAGTTCGGCGAAGGCTTCCGGATCGCCGGCGCGTATCCGGTCACGCAGGGAAAGTTCCACAACCAGCCCTGTCCGCTCGGCACTCGTCGTCTCTGTGGCGACGATCACATCACGAGCAGGCCACCAGCAGCGCGGCCCCGGTCAGCGGATCGCCGCCGCGCACAACGCGCCCCGGTGAGCATCCGAACCGACTGCGCCTCAGGAGAACGCGGCCAGGTGATCGGTGATGAACTGCTGGAAAGTGCGGGCCTGCCTGCGAAGGATCGCCGGCACGTCATCGGACAGCCAGGCCGCCTCGCCCTCGGCGATCAGGCTGACCGCGTGGGCGTTCATCGCGGCCACCGGCTCCGGCACACCGACGTTCGTCATCGCCTGCTTGTCCTCTTCGACTGTGCGTTCGTCGAAGGCGATGGGGCGACCGAGCACAGCTGTCAGCGTCGCCGCCACATCGGCGTAGGAAAGCAGCTCGGGCCCGGTGAGCAGATACGTGCTGCCGGTGTGCCGCTCGGGAGAGGAGGCGATCTCCGCGGCCACCGCCGCGACGTCACGGGCATCGATGAAACCGACCTGCCCGGCACCGGCGGAAGACCCGAAGCGGCCGGTCCGTGAAATGCCGGATGCCAGCATGAGGAGGTTCTGCATATAGAAGTTGCTGCGCAAGAGGGTGTACCCCAGCCCTGAGGCGATCAGACCGGTCTCGATTTCGACCTGTCCGCGCTGCCGGGCGATCGGTGAGTCCGCCGATGCCCTGCTGGTGATCTTCACGACGTGGGCGACGTTCGCGCGAGCGGCGCTGTCGATCACGTTCAGCTCCTGCACCGGCACAGCAGGGCTGACAAGCACCACGCTTTTCACGTCCCGCATGGCCGCGTCGATGGACGCCGGGGCGTTGAGATCACCTTCGACCACATCCACTCCGGCCTGCCTCAGCCCGTCCGCCTTGGCCGGGTCGCGTGCAAGGACCCGGACGGCCTCGCCTCGCTCCGCGAGCAGACGCGCCGCTTCGGAGCCCACCTTGCCGGGTGTCGTTATGAGGATCATGGGCGGCACTTTCCTTTACGGGCAGGGAGTGGGTGCGGAGCACCATGACATACACGTTGGCGCACCCAACGTTGGCTGCCCCAACATAAGCCAGAACTGTTGGGGTGTCCAACGGCTAGGATCAGAGGATGTCGGACATGGAGCACCCCTTGCAGCCCCCCGGTCGGCTACGCGCGCTTGCCAGTTGGCAGGTCAACAAGGTGTCGACGCTCAGCGCCCGGCTGACCGCCCAACGCATGCAGTTGGGCGCCCGCACCGATTTCGCCGTCCTGGCGGCGCTGGAGGAGTACGGGGCGCTCAGCCAAGCCGAGATCGGCCGCCGTCTGGGCCTGGACCGCAACGACGTCAACGGGGTCCTCAACCGCCTGGAAAGCCACCGTCAGGTCGACCGGCAGACCGATCCCACGGACCGGCGCCGCAACCTGATCCGCCTCACCCCCGTCGGCGAAGCGCACCTCGAAGAACTACAACGGCACACCGACGCCGTACAGGACACACTCCTCGCCGGCCTCACCCCAGAGGAACGACAGCAACTGAGCCATCTGCTCAGCAAACTGCTCGACAGTCACCAACCACAGTCGGCGTAACGGGAGCGGAGGACGATCTTGCGACACCCTCGACCTGGGTTCATGTGGGACTGGTGGGCGGTCGACGCCGAGGGCTTCCTCGTGCAGTTCAGCGGCGGGCCCGCTCCTGAGCAGGTGCTGGCGCAGGTGGATCGCGTCGATGCCGCAGCGGCGTGGGCGGAGGAGAACCGCCCTTCGTGGTTCAACGACGCCCCCCAGCCGCTCCACGCCTTCAGCTGTAACGGCGAGTTGCCGACCTACACTCGGCGCGACGTCCCGGACTCCCCTCTGCGGCTGTCCGACGCGCCGGCAGCCGTAGCCGACGTGGCGGCCTTGGCTGTACTTCGCCGGGCAGTGGGAGACACCTGGACGATCTACCTCGACGAGGGATGGGTCTAGCAGCTTTCAGCGCTGTGGCTGACGTCAACCGCCGGCGTCACTGCCGCACTCCCGCACGGGCCGCCGCTCAGCTACGGACGAGCCGGCGCAGGGCAAGGTATGCCAGCGGAGCGTAGGCGACCAGGGCGAGCAGTGGTCCCCGCATCACGAGCCGGGTCTCGGCGCCCGTCCCGGCCGCGGCGCCGGTACGGCGTACGTGCACGTCGTGCCGGAGACGCACCCGTACCGGCCCCAGGCGTACCCGCCAGCTCCAGCTGCACCGTTCGTGGTCGACGCCCTCAACCACGAAGGCGACGCTGAGCCCGAGCACGGACTCGACGCTCCCGCGGACCCCGGGCGCGATGCACGCCGTATCCGTGCGCACCGCCCTGATCTGCGGCGACCAACCGGGCCACTGCTGAAATTCCACGTAGCGCCGCCACACCGTGCCGACCGGGGCGGGGCCGGTGGCCCGCAGACTCAGCGTAGCCATGGGCGCGGCCGCACAGCGACGTATGCGACCGGTGAGCGGCCGGCGCCGGTTGCCGAGCTCACCCCGTACCGTCCTGGAGATAGGCGGCCAGGGCCTTGCCGGGCCGGAAGGCGGCCGTGCTGTCGGCGCCGTGGAAGTCGCCGAAGCTGCCCAGGACGACCGTCTCTCCCGACCTGACGGCCTCGGCGATCACTCCGGGGTGTTCCACCGTCCCGAACAGCGCGTCCAGTACGCGCTCGACATCCTGCGGCGCAAGCCGCTCGCCGTCGCCTGCGGCGTCCGTCTGGCCCGCGGTCCTGTCGATGAGCTGCTGCTTGTCCATAAAAATCAAACCCGTATCCCGTGATGGGGCCCAACCGCCCGCGTACCCCCGCCCTCATCAGCCAGGGCCGCAAGGAGCAGGGGACTCCCTCACCACGATCACGGCTGTCCGTGCCGACCGCACCTCGACAACACTGGCGGCCACGGACTCGAACACTTCCAATGGCACGGAACATCCGACAGCCATTCCAAAGATCGACGGGAACAACGAGCGCGCCCTCGTCGCCGACCTGCGCCAGGCCGTGACCGCCTATCCGGAAGATGCAAACCTGCGCTCCCTCGTCGCCGAAGTCAGCGACGCCAGCCCGCGCTTTCGTGATCTGTGGAACTCAGGAGCGGCAGGGCGGCACGTCACCTCCCGCAAGGTGATGCACCACCGGCTCGCCGGTGAACTCGCCCTGGACTGCGACGTCCTGACCGTTCCCTGCTCCGACCTGAAGATCACCCTGTACACCGCCGCAGCAGACAGCCCCGACGCCGAACGCCTGGAATTCCTACGCGTCAGCGCGGTCCACACCATCACCCCCTGACGCCCGTCACCGGTCGGTGCCGCCCGCGTGAGCGGCGCCGCGCCCCGTAACGCGTTTCCGCCCGCCACGAAGCACACCCCGCTCACGAGTCGCCGGTCGCCTTCGAACTCAGCCAGTTCAGGGCCGCGGTCGGCGCGGCGTCCCGTGCGGCGGTCCGGCTTGGCGCCTCGGGGTGTGGAAAGCCACGTTCCGGTGAATGTGCCCCCGGATTTGCGCTTTGGGGTATGCCGCAGACCCATTCAGGAATCACACTCAGTAATCGTCCGAGTGTGCTGCGTTGCTATCGGATGGTCGCGTCCTGTCGTCTCCTCACCCCCGGGCGGAGGCGGCGTGACCGACGACGGGCCTCGGCTCGGTCGGCGCAGAGGAGCCGCGCGGGCCGCCGCTTGGAGGGGAGAGCTCATGGACGTGACGGAGGGACCTCGGTCCCACAGGGCGACAACACGGCGCGGGAGAGGCCTGTCGGCAGACAGCTTCAGCTCCGGTGATGCAGGCCGGTGGCAGCGATGGCTGGGCGACATCGCGGTGCATTACTCCCCCGGCATCGATATGTGGGGGCCCGACGGAGCCGGCGCGCAACAGGCACCCCACCCAACCGTGTCCACAGACGGGGGTCACCCATGGCACTGACGGTCGACGACCTGGTTGCACTGTTCCCGGCGGACGGGGCCGGAACGTTCGAACTCGACACCGGGCGGCTCGGGATGAGCGGCGAGTCCGAGTCCCTGGAGCATCTGCCCGGCGGTGTCCTGACCCTCACTCAGGCGACGGCCGACAGGGCCACGCTGACGGTGACCGGCAAGGTCAGCTTCGCCGGTGAGGAGATGCCGGCCAGCGCCCGGTTCTTCGCCACCGGCACGGCGGTCGACGCGCTGCTCTTCGAGGCGAGCCCGGCGACCTGGCTGCTGCAGACCGCCGTGGCCCGCGTCGACCTGTCCGCGCTGTCCGGCGGCCGTTCGCTGCGGGTCCTGCTGGCTGCCGGGCAGGCCGCGGCCGAGGCCGGACGGTGCCCCGGCACCGGGCCATGGGTGGGCTTCCAGCTCGGCGGCGCGGTCGCCGACCCGCTGGAGTTCCGCGCCGAACTGCGCAGGGACTCCATCGGCACGGCCCAGCCCCTCGACGGACCACCCCTGTTGATCACCCCACTGCTCGAAGCCCTCGGCGAGTACGACGTCGAACTGCCCGGCCCGCTGGTCGACTGGCTGGAGCGGGTCCAGCTGCACCAGCATCCGATGGGCAAGACGGACAACCTGATGGTCACCGCCGAGGCTCCGGTGGACCACGACACCGGCGCGAACCCGGTGGAAGTGCTGGTGCTGCGGACCACGGTGCTCGGCCGCACCGGCCAGGACGGCAAACCCAAGGCCACCACCGTCGCCATGGTCCGGGTCCGCACGGACTGGGACGGCTCGGGGCTGCCGGTGATCGGCCCCATGATCGGCGACGGGCTGCTGTCCCTGCCCGCACTCCAGGTCATGTACGTCTCCGAGAACCTCGGCGCCGAAGACGTCATCAAGATCAACCGGGTCGTCACGGAGTACGACCTCGGACCGCTCCAGCAGTTGCCGGTGGCGAACGAGGCGGCAGGGGTCCCACTGGGCAAGAACGTGAGTGCGGCGGTCCACCTCGCCGTCATGGGCCAACCGACCCCGGCAGTGGTGATCACCGTGCCGCCGAAGTTCGGACCGGATCCGCAGGGCCCGGACAAGCCGAAGCTCGAATACGAGTTCGTGATCGGCAAGCAGTTCGGGCCTGTCTACCTGTCCGCGATCGTGTTCCGTCACGACTTCAAAAAGGGCTTGCTGATCGAGCTCCAGGGCCAGGTCACGATCGGTTCCCTCACCTGGCAGGTCGCCGGACTCGGCTTCTACGTCGGCATGGGCGGCGGCTTCCCGCTGCTGCCCTTCCTGCACGGCATGAATATCGAGGCCACCGCCGCCGACGGGCTCATCGGCCTCAAGGGCGGCCTGCTCAACAAGACACCCGACGACCCCACCCTCGACTTCGAACTCGCCGGACTGATCCTGGTCCAGGCGATGGCGGTCGAACTGGGCGCGCAGGCCGTGTGGGCACGCAGCGTCGAAGGCTGGCACTCGGTCTTCATCTACGGTGAGGTCTCCCTCCTCGGCGGTGCCTCGGTCTTCGGCCCGCCACCCTTCACCGTCACCGGCTTCTCCGCCGGATTCGGGATCAACAGCTCCTTCAAGAAGGTCCCCAGCGGTGCCGAGCTCGCCGAATTCCCGCTGGTGGCACGGCTGGACGCGGCCCAGGCGCTGCCCGGCATGCCCGCCCCGACGCCGTACACCCCCGAGGACGCGCTCAAGGCCCTCACCGGACCCACCGGCTGGATCCGCCCCACCGAGGGCCAGTACTGGATCGCCGCCGGAGTGAAGTTCACCAGCTTCGGCTTCATCGAGACCAAGGCCCTCGCCGTCATCGAACTCGGCGACTCCGTCAAGGCCATGCTGCTCGGCCGTACCTCCGTCAGCCTGCCGCGCACCCTCGTTCCGACCGCCCGCGCCATCGCCAGGGTGAACATCGGCCTGAGCCTCGGCTTCAGCTCCGCCGAGCACTGCCTGTCCATGGACGTGGCCCTGCTGCCCGGCAGCTATGTGCTCGACCCGTCGATCGAACTCACCGGCGGTCTGGCCGTCTATGTCTGGACCGGCGGATACCGCGCCGGGGACTTCGCCATCAGCCTCGGCGGCTACCACCCCGCCTACAACGTCCCCGCGCACTACCCCCGGCCCAAGCGGCTCGGGTTCGTGTGGTCCCCGGCGAGCGACATCACCGTACGGGCCGAGGCCTATGCCGCGATCACCCCCGCCGCGTTCATGTTCGGGGGGCGCCTGGCCGCCGTCTACGACAAGGGCATCTTCTCCGCCTGGTTCACCGCCCACCTGGACGTGCTGGTCCAGTGGAAACCCTTCTACCTCGACGTCCGGCTCGGCATCAGCATCGGCGTCGCGGCCACCATCAAGGTCTGGTTCGTCCGGGTCCGCATCTCCGTCGAGGTCGGCATCGACCTGCACCTGTGGCTGCCGCCCTTCGGGGGCCGGGCCACCGTCAAACTCTGGTTCATCTCCTTCAGCTTCGGCTTCGGCTCCTCCCGCGACAGCACCCCCGCCGTGGACTGGCCCGAGTTCCGCACCCAGATCCCCGCACCCGTCCGGGTCGTAGCCAACGAAGGCCTGCTCGCCGACGCCGACCAGGGCGAGATCGCCCGGCGCGCGGCCGCCAAGGAACCGATCCTCGTCTCGTCGGCCGGCTTCACCTTCACCACCGAGGCCGGCATCCCCGCCTCGCACCTCTACCTCAACGAACGGCTGATCAAGCAGTCCGAGGACGGGACCATCGACATCCGCCCCATGCGGAAGACCGGTGTCACCTCCGCCCACCGGGTCACCCTCACCAAGGACGGCACGACCTTCCACCCCGCCGACCACTACTGGGTGGTCAAGCCGGTCACCGGCACCGTCGCCCCCGGCCTGTGGGGCAAACCCCTGGCCAAACCCGGCGATGCGCTCGACGGCGACCAACTGCTCGAGAACCGCCTCACCGGACTGCGCATCACCCTGCCCGCGCCGGACTACGGCACCGACACCGGACCCGTCACCTCGAAGGCGCTCTCGTACGAAGGACTCCCGGACGGCCGCATGCCCCTGCGCGTCTCCGATCCCGCCGGACCCGAACCACGAGCCGACGACGGAAGCGTACGGACCATCGTCGACACCGTCGCCGATCCCACCGTCAAGGGCCGCCGCACCGCCGTGCTCAGCACGCTCACCCGGCTCGGCGCGGGACCCGGCGCCGACACCGACAGCCCGCTCAGCGGTTACGCCGCGCTCGCCGGCCGCAGCCTGACCACCCCGCCCCTGACCACCACCGCGACGAGGTGACCGGCCGTGAGTGCTGAACCGGATCTCCGCATCCACTTCCTCGACCACCTGATCCCGCGCGCCACCCCCGGCGACTACCGGGTCGTCGTCAAGAACACCCTCACCGACTCCGGCGGCGAACTGGACGCCCAGGACAAGCTGCCCCCGTCCGAGGAGACCTTCGAGATCAAGGCTGTCCGCTTCGTGCTCAACGAAGCGTCCGTCCACGCCTACTACCCGCCACGCGAGAGCACCGGCGCCTACACCAGGACCCTGCCGCACATCACCCTCAGCCGGTCGATCCTGCCCTGGGAACGCAACCTCGCCGGAACCCGCGCCGAGCAGCCCCCGGCCCGCCCGCCCTGGCTCGCCCTGCTCGTCTTCGCGGAGAACGAACTGCCCGACGACCCGGCCGCGTCCGGGGTCACCGCGTCGCGCACCGTCGCGGAGTTGCGGAACCCCGCCGAGGCAGGGGTCAAGGGGCCGAACCTGCCGGCTGGCGGCGTCGACGAGGACGAGGACCGCAGCACGTGCCGGACCGTCGACGTCCCCGCCGACCTCTTCAACGCGGTCGCCCCGCGCGACGACGAGATGTACTACCTCGCGCACGTCCGCAAGGTCGTCGACGCGAGCAAGACCCGGGCCGACGGCGAAGTCCTCAAGGAAGGGGAGTACGCGGTCGTCAACGCCAGCCGCTTCCCGCACAACCCCGGCAACTACGCCGTCCACCTCGTCTCCCTCGAAGGCTTCGAGGGCCGCCTGTCCGGCACCCTGCCCGACGGCACCACGGCCGTCCGCCTGTGCTCACTGCACAGCTGGAGCTTCACCAGCAGCGAAGGGCCCGCCGCCGACCCCGGAGCGCTGCTGGAGAACCTCGTCGCCCCCGGCGCCGAGGAACCCGAAAAGCTCGCCCTGCGCCTGCCGGTGACCGCACCCGCCACCGACGACACCGAGGACGACTACGTCCGCGACCGCCTCGAACGCGGCTACACCGCCGTCCCGCAGCTGACCCTCTCCGGAGAACGCACCTTCGCCTGGTACCGCGGCCCGGCCACACCGGTCACCGCGTTCGACGTGCCCACCGAGCACAGCCCCGGCCCGCACACCACCTCCGACCACGCGCTCATCTACGAGCCCGAGCACGGCATCTTCGACGTCAGCTACGCCGCCGCCTGGACCCTGGGCCGCGCCATCGGCCTGGCCGACCCCGAATACACCACCACCGTCAGCCGGGCCCGCCGCGAACTGGCCAACCGGGCGACGACGTTGATGGCACTGGCCGCGGATCCGGCGCGCGCCTCGGTCGACCCCGACGCCCCGCCCGCCCTCGGCGCGCTGCGCGAACTCGCCTCCGCCCGCTTCCGCGAGCAGCTCAGCACCGGCCTCAAGGGCCCCAGCTCCCGGACGACGCCGGCCGCAGGACCCCGCAGCCGAGAGTGACACGTACCCGGGCGAGGGCCGTGCTCGCGGACGAGCGCGCCCTCTCCCTGCTGCGGACCACCGCGGAACGCGACGCCGGGACCATCGCCGCCTGGCAGGCCCGCCTCGGCCTGCTCCAGGGCGTGCCGTTCCACCACCTCGTGCCCGACCCGCGCATGCTGCCCCTGGAATCCCTCCGGATGTTCCGCCTCGACCAGAGCTGGCTCGACGCGCTCGTCGCCGGAGCCGCCGACGTCGGCGTGCACACCTCCGTCGACAGCCGCCTCGCCCCCGAACTCAACCGCGCCACCGCCCGCGCGACCAGCGCGAAGGATGCCGCCGGCGGGCTGCTCATCCACTCCGAACTCATCCCCGCCTGGCCGGACATCAAGATCACCGCCTACCTGGAGGACGGCACCGTCCTCACCGAACTGCGCCGCGCCACACCGGACAAGAGGATCCTGCTCGTCCTGTGGGACGGCGTTCCCGACAAGGTCGTCCTCCGCGAACCGGGACAGGGCATCCACTACGGCATCGACTCCGGGAACCGCCTCGGTCTGCGCAGCCTGGCCGCCGACCCACCGATCGGCACCCCGCTGGAGACCTACTACCCGGCCACCGGCGACCTCTTCGACCTCCATCTGCGCGGCGACCCGGACACCGGACCCGCAGTGCTCCAGATGTTCGGCACCGACGGCCTGGTACCCGCCCTGGCCCGGGAGTTCGGGCTCACCGACCTGGATCCCGGACAGCTGGCCCTGGAACTCGTCAACGCCCCGCTGGAACAGGAAATCCTCAGCCCCACCGCCCTCACTGCCCGGACGGAGACCGCCCTGTGAGCGCCACGGACCTGATCATCCCCGTCAAGGTGAACGCCCTGGTCGTCAACCGGCTGACCCGCACCGCCGAGACCTTCAACCGGTGGACACCGAACTTCGACGCCATGATCGAGGAGGGCGCGGGCGCGGAGCCGTCCCCCGGCGTCGGCACCGAGACCATGGGCCCGGACAGCGAAGGCGTCTACGTCCAGTGGCAGTTGCCCGAGGCGCTGGCCAACGGGCACTACGACCAGACGACCGGGGAGACGACCTTCCCCTTCGTCCCCAACCGCTGGCTGGTCGTGCGCTACAGCAGCACACCGACGGCCTCGGGCCCCAAAGCCGTCGGGTGGGTCGTGCAGAGCGACTACCTGGAGAGCCGTCCGGTCCAGGACGCCGACGGCAACGACGTCCTGGGCACCAACAAGCACCCGAACCCCGAATCGCCCGAGGGTGCTCCGCTGGAACTGACCTTCCTGGGCCGCCGCCACGACCTCACCCAGGCGCCATGGACGGAACCGCCCGCCCAGCAGCCGCACCTGACCGCGGCCGGGCCCGGGCTGCCCGGCTTCGCGGCCTACCAGCCGTACAACAAGGACGTCTTCTCGATCCACGACACCCTTGAGGACCTCAAAGGCGACCTGGACAACCACCCGCCCGACGCGACGCTGAGCTACTTCGTCGCCGGCTGGTACAGCGACGACGATCTTGACTACCTCCACCGCGCCGCAACGGTGCCCGGCCTGCTCCCACCGGACGCGGCCGGGACGGCAGACCTCCTCGAAGCCCTCGGCTGGGACGCCCCCGAGGGCACCGCCGCCGACGCCCTGGACCGCACTCTCTACAGCGGCTTCGCGCTGGGAGTCGACTGGCAGCGCGAAGGCGCCACCCACGAGTCCGACAAACCGAGCAACATCGAGCTGAGCGAAATCCTCACGCTGGGCAGCAGCAGCGCCGAGGCCCTCGGCCGGCTGGCCGGCCGGCAGACCCGGTCCGCACGCACCGGGGACCTCGTACGCTCACTCTTCCAAGGCACCCTCGAAACGCTCGACACCGCCGACGGCGAAGAAGACCTCGACACCATCACCCACCACTCCTGGTTCTCCGGATCCGACGGCGGCCATGTGTGGAAGGTGTCCGCGCGCCCCGTCGAAGGCGATGACGAGCTGCCGCCCCCACCGCCGGCACCCGGGTGGCTGGCCGGGCTCAACGACGTCCAACGGCAGTACGACGACCTCACGCCCAGGCTCCGCCGGTCTCAACAGCGGCTGTGGAACATCTGGTGGCTGCGCAACAAGCCGGTCCCCGCGTTCACCCCTGAGCACCCCGCCGGGTTCGACGACGACGCCGATGTCCAGCTCGACGAGAGCGACCCGACGAGTCTGGCCGGGCGGACCGGGGCTCTGCTCGACGAGCAGTTCGCGCTGTCGCGGCAACTGCCCACCGGAAGCACCCCGGAGGAACTCGCGACCGACATCGCGAAGTACGCGACCGAGCGTGGACTCGACCCGCGCTACCAACTGGAGCGAACCGCCCGCGAGTCCTACTACCGCCCCGCCGACCCGGTCGTACTCATCAAGGACACCGGAGCCAGGGAACCCCTCACCCGGGACGCCCCACTGCCCTGCCGCCTCCCCGAGGCTCTGATCACCCGGATCACCGTCGACGGCAAGACCTACGACCGGCCCACCACTCCACCCAGCCCCGGACTGGCCGGACTCCCCGACGCCTGCACCCCGCTGCTCGCCGAGTTCGCCCTCCTGGACCAGGTGGTCCGGGTCCCCGGCGCCCTCGAAGCGGCTCTCGCGGACCCCACAGCCGTCGCCGGACCCGTCCCCGAGCACACCGCGCCGTGGCGGCAGCCCTGGCTGCCCATGCACCTCGAATACGAGCTGAAGTACTGCCCCACGCCCTTCCAGGGCGACGGCACCACCTACTCGACCTTCGACGGCAGCCGGTACGAATGGTCCGGCCGGGGAGCCGAGCCCGGCGGCGGCGAAGCCGACCTGCGCTGGCTCACCTTCAAGAACCGGGCGTTCCTCACCCCGAGCGCGCCGTACGTCCTGCAGAAGCAGATCGACCGCTACCTCGACACCTACTCCGGCGCCCCCACCGAAGGCCTGCTCGCCCTGCGCGAGGAACTCGGCGACCCCGGCCTGCTCTCCCAGCGCCTCGACGGCTTCCACGACTGGCTCGTCCAGCAGGACGGCACCGCCAGGACCACCGTGCACGTCCCCGAGGCCACCGCCCGGCTCGTCGGCGACATCCAGAGCGTCCCGGAGGGCGGGCCGCTTGACCCGCCCGCCGACGACCCCGGAACACCGTTCCAGCCGGTCCGCGCCGGTCAGTTCGCCTTCCACGACCTGCGCATCGTCGACCGTTTCGGCCGCACCTACAACATCGTCAACAGCACCAACTACGAACAGGTATCCCTCACCCTCGCGGACAGCGTCGCCCCTGACAGCGTCCTCGACGAGGACATCATCGGCACCGCCCGCTTCGTCCAGCTCGGCCCGCGCCTTCTCCAGGGCGCCCGCGTCCGGCTGGAGACCGTACGCGCCGTGGACGGACAGCGACTCTCGCCGATGGCCCGCGCGGCCACCACGGAGAACCCCCTGGCCGGCTGGCTGCTGCTCAACCACCTCGACCAGACCCTCGTCGTGCACGGACCCGACGGCGTCGCCCTCGGCGAACTCCGCGTCGTCAAGGACATCGACGCGGCGGACGACAGCGTATGGCTGCCGCTCCCCGGCTCACCCCATCCCGACGTCGACGCCGACGAGTTCGAGGACGCCATGCCGCACCTGGCCCGGTTCGTCCGCACCCTGAAGGACGAACCCGCCGCCGCCCTCACCGGTCTGCTCGACACCATCGACCAGACCCTCGACACCATCCTCGACGACGCGGCCCAGGAGGACGGCTCCCCGCTGCGGCTCATCGGCCGCCCCCTCGCGCTGGTACGCGCCGATCTGGGCGTCGAGCTCGAAGGACCACTGCTGAGCAACCCCAGCTGGGACCAGGTACTGGGCGAGTCGCAGGAGGAGTACGACGGCTACCGCTGGCCGGTGCGGCTCGGCAACGAGAAGCGGCTCGGTGACGGCCTCATCGGCTACTTCGCCGGGGCGACCGGCCCCGACCAGGAGATTTCGTACGAGCTGTTCCACGCGGTCATGCCGCAGGGCGGAGGGGGTTACCTGACTCCGATCGACAAGGGCCACGGCCTGTCCGTGCCCGCACGCACCCCGGACCAGCCGGTGAAGCACCACCTGACGCTGCTGATGGATCCGTACGCGGCGGTGCACGCCACCACGGACATCCTCCCGGTGACCAAGGTCCAGCTGCCCGACGACCTGGTGTCCGAGGCCATGCGGCGGATCCGGGCGTCGTTCCGGCTCGGCCCGCTGCTGGCCGCCGAGCGGGTCGACAAGGCCGAGGAGGCCCGGCGGACGCGGGAGGGGCAGGAGCCTACGGAAGCAGGTGTGGTGCTGCCGCAGCCGGCGTCGTGGCACGGGGCGTGGAGCTGGGCCGAGCCGCGCGGGTCGGACACCGAGTGGGTGGAGCTGCCGATCGTGCCGGCCGATTCCGCGGCGCACTTCGGGGATCCGCAGGCGCAGGCCCGGTACGGATACCTGCTGCTCGACGCGACCGAACTGTCCTGAACCTCCGCCCAAGGAAAGGCTGTTGCATGAGCGTCATCATGGTGAACGCCACCAACCTGCTGCCGTACGAGCCGTCGACCGACCCGAAGCCGTTGCGGGTGAGCTCCGCCGAGGAGACCGAATACGGCTCCGTCAACATCAATGTGGGCGGCGGGATCACCACGCCGGCCTGGTGCAGCAAGATCACCGTCCGGGTGCCGGTCGGCGCGGGGGCCGAGCACCTCACCACCGAAGGCGCCGGCATCAGGACCGGCGCCAGTACCGGCTGGACGCCGTCCGCTCCCGCCGTCTCCGGCGGCTTCGCGGTCATCACCTTCACTCCGGCGCGTGCCGTGCAGTTCACCGGGCAGATCGTCACCCTCACCCTGTCCAACATCGCGGTCAACCGCACGGCGGGTCAGGTCTCCCTCGCGATCGTCGAGAGCTCGTCACCGACGAACGGGAGTTTCACCGACAAGAGCGGCGCGGTCGTGGTGGACAAGTTCCCGGCCGGTTTCGTGTTCCGGAACTTCGCGCCCGAGAAGATCATGGTGGAGAACGGTGAGGCAGCCGTGCTCCGCTGGGAGGGCTCGGACGCGAAATACACGATGCACTGGGGCGACACGCCCGCCGGAGTCTCCCTCGACAAGGAACGCGTCTGGCCCACCCCGCGCGGCCTGACGACCGTCACCGGCTTCATGCTCCGTGCCGAAGTCACAGCCGGTGGCTCCACCCTCACCCACACCCTGACCACGGCGGTCACCGTACGCATCCCCGACCTCGTCGTCAGGAACCTCACCGTCCAGGGCCCGGCCACCTTCGCCGACAACGTCAGCCTCAGCAACACCGCCAAGGACCTGACGGTCGCCGGATCGGTGCGCGGCGCGGGCAGCAGCCCGCTGCGGGTCAGCCAGCCCGCAGGTCTGAAGGTCGACGCCGCCCTGAACGTCCACGGTTCGAGCACGTTCGCCAACAACGTGGCGGTCACCGGATCGGACACGACGACGGTGACCGTCACCGGCTCACTCCGCGGTGCGGGCAGCAAGCCGCTGCGGATCAGCCAGCCCGCGGGCCTGAAGGTCGACGCGGCCCTGAACGTCGCCGGAGCGAGCACCTTCGACAACAACGTCACCGTCGCTACGGGCAAGACCCTCCGCGCCGGCGGGCCGGTCCAGTTCGCCGGTGCGGTCCAGGCGTACGGCTCACCCGCGTACCGGCGCTCCTGGCCACAGCAGTCCGTGCCGTCCTTCGGTAACTACTTCCACGCGACCGCCCCCACCGACGGAACCCTGTCCGGACAGGTGACGGGTCCGACCGGAATCTCCGGAAGCACGACCAGGCTGACTGTCTATACCGACGGCCGCTACAACAACATCACCCCTCCGGCGCAACCCGGCATGGCATCGTTCTCGATCCCACTGCGCAAGGGCCAGTCGGTCTGGATCTACGCGGAGGTGAACCCTGACTTGTACCGCGTGTTCATGACGCTCACCGTGCTCTGGTTCCCGATGGGCCAGTCCCTCGACCTCCAGGTGCACTCCGCGGGAGCCCCGGCACCGACCGCGGAGACGGAACAGGGGTCGGAAAGCGGTCCCGTTCCACAGGAGTTCGTCGCACTGAACATGCCGGAAGAAGACATTCCCGAGGCCGATCCCGAGACTGCCCGACAGCCCACGGATGCCCCTGAGCCCGGCTGATTCTCCGGGCCCGGGATCAGAGGGTCGTATCCGGGGGCGGTCGGCGTCATCCTCCCGGTGCACCCACACTCAGCCAACTTCCCTTTTTCATAGCCAGATAGGTCATGCACATCGCTGACTATGGAAAATAGAAGTTAGCTGAGTGTCGGCGCACCCGGCGCAACGCTTCCGCTTCCCGTCCACGAGAGCCGTGGCACTCAGATTAGTCCGTGCAGGAAGCAGCCGAGTGTGGTGGCCGACTGGGGTGGGTGGCCGCCATCGGGAGCGATGTTGTTGTAGTCGGCGATGCGCATCACCACCGTCCCTACCTCAGCGGGTGAAAGCTTCCCGCTGAGGGGCAGGAAGCCGAACGGTTCGACCTCAGCGACAGCCCAGAGGTCGAAGCCGTCAGGTACGTACATCTCCAGGACGGGGTGCATCGTGATCACCGTGCGAAGTGTTCCGCACCCACCGTCCGGATCGCCTCCCGATTACGCCGCGCATCCTCGTCCAGGCCGACGAGGATGAGCAGCTCCGTCCAGGCTCAGGTCGACTGCGTTCTGGCGGTGCGCAAGTCCGCGCATTCCAGGCCCCGTTCGGGATCTGGCGCACCGGCCAGTGATGCATCATCAACCCACCACGCCCCAAAGACCGCGCGACCAGCGGGAACGGAGCCCAGCGGAGTACACCGCTAGTAGGGCTTGGTCAGGTTCGTAGGGGTGTGGGTATGTTGCGGTGGCAGGTGGGGCAGGCGCCGGTCCAGGTGGCGAGGAGTGTCTGCAGTTCGCGGACTGTCTGGTAGAGGCTCAGACCTGCGCTGCGTCTTTTGGGTCTCGTGCCAGTCGTTGCAGGGTGCAGAAGGCATGGGCGGCGGAGACGAGGGTGACGTGGTGGTGCCGGCCGTTCCAGGTGCGGCCCTCGAAGTGAGCCAGGCCCAGGGCCTGTTTCATCTCGCGGTAGTCGTGCTCGATGCGCCAGCGGAGCTTGGCCAGCCGCACCAGCGCCGCCAGGGGCATCCCCGAGGGCAGGCTGGATAGCCAGTACCGCACCGGCTCGCTCTCAGTGGCGGGCCACTCGGCCAGCAGCCAGCGTTCGGGCAGTTCCGGGCCGTCGGTGGCCCGGCGGACATCGCGTCCGGCAGGGCGGACTCTGAGAGCGACGAACCGGGAGTACATGCGCTTGAAGCCGCTGCGGCCGTTGCCCGGCCGGGATCCCTCCCGCCAGGACACCGGCCTGGCCGCCGTCCGTCCGGCCGCGATCACCAGGTCTTTCACGGTCTGCGGTGCATCGGGATACTGCATTTTCGGCGGCCGGCCGGTGCCCGCGTAGGCGGGCTGAACGGGCTGGGCATGGGATGGATGGGCGGTGTGGCGCGATGAGATGCCCATCGCGTAGGGCAGACCGCGTTCCTCCAGGCCATGCCGGAAGGCGGCGGCATCACCGTAGCCGGCGTCCGCGACGACCAGGGGAACGTCGATGCCCCAGGACCGGACCTCGGCCATCTCCCCAGGTTTCACACCATCACAACGACACCAACAGCCCAACAGACACGCCACTCGAAACTGAAGCTGACCAAGCCCTACTAGGACTTCGTCAGGAACGGGTCGATCGCCGACCATGTCGCGTCCGGGGCTTCGAGGTGCGGGAGGTGCCCGGCCGCCGGGATCTCGACGAACTGCGCGTCCGGCACCGCACGTGCGACAGCCCGTCCGTATGCCGGCGTGACGATCCGGTCGCTCTCGCCCCACACCACGAGCGTCGGGACGTTCACCGCGCCGAGCTGGCCGAGCAGCGTCGGGTCGCTCATGCCGGTGCCGACGAAGGCGGCCATCGTGCGTCCGTTCGCCTGCTGGATCGCGCGCTGCTCATCGGTGAGGCCTGCCGGGTCGACGTAGCCGCGCGCCGGGTCGTGCCAGGCGGCTTCGGCGAGGCCGCGGGCGTCCAGGGCGAAGAAGTCCGCGACCGGCTCACCCTCCACGACCGCGCCGACGCCGTCGATGTCGATCACGGCCCCGACCAGTCCCGCGTACCGCTCGTCATGGGCGGCCTGCACTGCCATCTCAAGCGCGATCCACCCGCCGATGGAAGACCCGATCAGCACGACGTCGTGCTCCTTGTGCTCAAGCAGGCGCGCCAGGTAAGCGGCCGCTAGGTGCGCGACCGAGGCGATGGAGTCGGGGCGCACTGTGCCCTCCCACCCGGGATGGGTCGGCCCGATCGCGTGCATGGTGGCCGAGAGGTGTCCCACTATGGGCGCGACTGTCCGCGGCCCGCCACCGCCGTGCAGCACGAGAGCCGTGCGTGCCTCGGGCGCGCCGGCCTGGATGACAGGAAGGTCCTTCGGAAGGGAAATGCTCATGACGCTCCTCCATGACTCAACATGTTTATATACCGATGTTGATACAGTAGCACCATGACGACCGACCTAGAAGTCCTCGGGCAAGCGATCAAGCGTGCGCAGTACCGGAACCACCGCACGATGGATGCCGCGCTCCGCGAGATCGGGGTCAGCCTCGTCCAGTGGGATGCCCTGCGCGCCATCGAACGGATGCCGGGAGCCTCCGGGCATGAACTCGCCGTCGCCACGTTCCAGAGCGATCAGGCGTTCGGCACGCTCGCGAACCGCCTTGTGGACCGTGGGCTCATCGCTCGGTCCGCAGGCCGCGGGCGACGCTTCGAGCACACCCTCACCGAGGAGGGACGTACAACACTCGCGGAGGGTCGGCAGTTGTCAGTCGGCGTACTGCAGGACCTCTTCGCACCTCTCGACGAGGCGCAGCGCACGGAACTGCTTCGAACACTGCGGGTACTCACCGAGGACGCATGATCTGACATCGAGCACGGGAATCAACCTGCCCACGCGAGGCGGGGACGTCGACTTCCCCGGTTCACCCGTCCCCCCGGCGGTGGGCACCTGGACTTTCGCGACAAGTTTAGACGACTGGTCTATTGCTCGGGTACAGTTCGGGGTATGCCAGCCACCACAGCGCGCAGCGCCGACACTCGTCGGAACATCCTCGACGCCGCCCGGCGGATCATGGCCCACAAGGGCTACTCCGCAGTCGGCCTCAACGAGGTGCTCGCGGCGGCCGCCGTACCGAAGGGGTCCTTCTACCACTACTTCTCCTCCAAGGACGCCTTCGGCGAGGCCCTGCTGAAGAGCTACTTCGACGACTATCTCGCCGACATGGACCAGGTACTCGCACAGCCCGGCCGGTCCGCCGCCGAGCGTCTGATGTCCTACTGGCAGATGTGGCGGGAAACGCAGAGCTTCGACGAGTGCCAGGGCAAGTGCCTCGCGGTGAAGCTCGGAGCCGAGGTGTCGGACCTTTCCGAACCGATGCGGCTGGCCCTCAAGGAGGGCACGGGCGCGATCGTCGACCGCCTTGAGCGGGCCATCACGAGTGGCCTCACGGACGGATCGGTCGCGATCGACGGCGCTCCGCGCGAGACGGCACAGATCCTCTACGACATGTGGCTCGGCGCCAGTGTCATGGCCAAGATCCATCGGAGCCTCGAACCCCTCGATGCCACCACGGCGATGACTCGCCGACTCCTGCACGCGTAGAGGCGATTACAGCGGGCCGGATTACGCCCTTCCTCCCCCGCGGCTCGCTGCTGCTTCCTGCTGACGGGAGCCGACGCGACGCATGGTGAGTGGACACCCGTCTGGTCCGGTCCCGGCCAGGCCCCGGCATGAGGGGCGGCTGGGAGCCGGGAGCCGTCCCCCGCCCAGATCACGCGGCACTGCCTGCCTGGCTTCAGCCAGGCAGGCAGTGCCGAAACCTCTGCTTCACTCCGAGGCGGACAAGCCGTCCTCACCGACCGATCCGGCCCGATCCGGCCTGAGCAGTGGTGAGCGCGATGAGGGTGTCGGCTGCCGGGCCGGAGGAGGCGGGGTTCTGGCCGGTGATGAGCAGGCCGTCCTGGACGACGTACGGTTCCCAGACGCCGATCTTGGAGTAGTGGCCGCCGAGGTTCTTGAGTTCGTCCTCGACGAGGAAGGGGACGACGTCGGTGAGTTGGACGCCTCCCTCTTCGGTGTTGGTGAAGCCGGTGACCTTCCTGGTCTGCACCCGGGGTGTGCCGTCTTCGCTGACGGTGTGGCGCAGGACGCCGGGTGCGTGGCAGACACTCCTCCTGCTCGGGACGGCCGTCGTCCTCGGCTCGGCCTACGGTCTCCTGCTGGTCAGCGGTCTGCAGCTCGTGGAGTCACTCGCCGGGCCGCAGACCATCTCAACAACGGTGGCACGACAAGGCGATCCGCATCGAAATCACCAGCGCTCTGAAGGCTCTGAAGAGGAGCGACCCGGAATTCGCGCGGGGCGAGGTATCGATCACGGACCGTTTTCCAGGTGCCAGCGCCGGTGTCGGCGGGCGCCTCTCCGTGGTTCAACGGAGCCCAGGCGCAACCGCCCAGCCAACGGTGTCCCGTCCTGCGCATGTACTGGCCGATGCCACTCCAGATCAGATATGGATGACCTCGCCGTTTCGGTGATCCGGATGTACACACGAGCGTCCGGTTTCCACCAGGTCCGCGGCAACGGGGTCCAGCGGCCCGAGATCAAAGGTTCGGTCCCCGAACCGATCACCCACGAGTGCCGCACACCGCGGTGGCATCATGCGATACGTACCGACGATCATCCCGCTGCGATTCTCACGCACGATCAGATGGTCCGCGTACTCGGCGTACTCGTCGATATCCAGTCCACTGCCCAAAGAGGACAGGTGGGGACCGAACTCGGTCGTGAACACGAGGTGGCGCAGTTGCTGGGCTTCACGGATTTCATCGCGGTTGGCGATCGCCAGCGAGTAACCGTCCTTGCCGCGGATTGCGGCTTTCGGTTCATCGGCCGATGTGTAGGTATCGGGTATGGGCTCCCTTTCCTCACGCCTTGGCGCAGTGTGGATGATTCCTTTCACGAGCTCCCGCTCCTCTTTCGAACTCGACAGCGTGTCAGCGCCGTCCGTCCCACAGCGACCGCTGCTCGGCGTCGGGGTCGTCGAGGGGACGGGATTCGGTGTCGAAACGCATCGTGGTGCGGTTCATGATGTCGTAGGGCGCCCAGCCAGGATCTCCGTGGGTGGCGAAGGCGATCCAGGCAGCGTGCATCTCATCGGCGAGTTGCTGAGGGGGTTCAGGGCCGAGCAACGGCGACAGGGCCGGCACCTGCAGATTGTCGAAGACGAACGGGATCTCAAGGGTGTGGCACGCTCCCAGGCGCCCCTCGAAAGTCGACGGCCGCCACGCGAATTCGTACAGGTAGGTACGCCCGGGCCGGCCGACGTGAGCTTCCGCGAGGCGAATGGCGGGAATCCGGTAGTACCAGTCCGTCGCGAGTGCCGCGAGCAGGTCACCGGGAGTGCCATCGGGATGCTTCGCGCGGTAGACAGCGACAGCCTCTTCGGGATCGAGACCGTAGCCGGCGGCGGCACCTTCCAGGGTCGCGGAGTCTATGAAGCCGATGACACCCGTGGGCTCCAGGAAGAGCCTGAACTCGTCGGTGTTGCTTCCGACCAGGACATCGACAGTGGCTGCTGAACCGTCCGCGATCGAGGGGAGCGGGTCGCGGGGCAACAGGTCTCCGTCGACGACCGGTTCGAAGGGCATCAGGTTGTGCGCGACCTCGTTCCAGCGCCGCGGATCGGGATCGGCCGCGATGGCAGTACGCAGCTTCTCCGCCGCCTCGGCCAAGCGGTCGAAGGAGACACCCGAGAGGCTGTGCCGAGTGGGGGGTATACCCAGCATGTCCGTGAAGTGGTGGCCGATCCGGCGCGCCGTCGCTGCGGGGAGGGCATGGTGTGCTGCCCCGCTCTGCAGGACTGCACGCTGGAACAGTCCGTCCGCGGCGGGGACGGCGAGGAGAGCGCCGATGCTCATGGCGCCCGCGGACTCGCCGAAGACAGTCACCTTGCGGGGATCGCCACCGAACAGCGAGATGTTCTCCTGGACCCACCGAAGCGCGGCCAGCTGGTCGCGCAGTCCGAGGTTGGCTGTGTCGCCGTCGCCGAGGTACAGGAACCCGTCGGCTCCCAGCCGGTAGTTGATGGTCACGCACACCACGCCGTCCCGGGCGAACCGGGCGCCGTCGTAGGCGGGCGCGGCGCCGGATCCGTTGGTGAAAGATCCGCCGTGCAGCCACACCATGACGGGGAGCCGAGCCGCCAGGTCAGGTGTCCAGATGTTGAGGTTCAGACAGCCCTCACCTGTCCTTTCGACCTCGGGGACCAGGACGTCAAGGGGAGCGGGATAGGCGACTCGGGGCGCGGTGTGCCCGAAGTGATGTGCGTCGCGTATGCCCTGCCAGGGTTCGACCGGCTGGGGAGGCAGGAAACGGTTCGGGCCGAAAGGTGCGGCGGCGTACGGGACTCCCTTGAAGGCGGTGACGCCATCGGTCTCAGAGCCACTCAAGGTGCCGTGCGGGGTCGCGATGGTGGGCATGGAGCCTTCCTGGTGTTTCGCACAGCGCACTTCGTCTGTGCCGAACTCGCATACTGCGTCCGTTCGCGGGGGAGAACAACGCCCGCGTGAGACCCGCTCTCCCAGGGCGACCCTCAATTCGTTACGCATCCGTACGTACTCTCCGTCCGTCGCAGCGCCCCCATCGCCCGCGCCGGCGTATCCGCCCGGTGTCGGGCGCGAGGTGAGCCGGTACAGTCGGTTCCCTGACCTGAGCCGACCTGAGCTGCCCTGACCTGACCTGACCTGAGCTGAGCTGACCTGAGCTGAGCTGCTCCGGCCGTGCGGCAGATCGCTCACCGTCACGAACACGGCAAGTGGAGGATCCTCGTTGAACTCCGGTGAGTTGGGGCGTTTTCTCCGAACTCGACGGGAAGCGGTGCAACCCGCCGATGTCGGGCTGTCGACGGGCGCGCGTCGCCGCACGCCGGGACTGCGGCGCTCCGAGGTCGCCCTCCTGGCGGACATCTCAGTCGACTACTACGAGCGCCTGGAACAGGATCGTGCGGGCCGGCCGTCGGTGCGGCTTCTGACCGTCCTGGCAACGGTACTGAAGCTTGACGATGCCGAGAGAAACTACCTCCACAACCTCGCCGGCTACCCGGCCAGTGCGGCGTCCGACACCGAGGACCGCGTCGAGCCGGAGTTGCGCTTTCTCCTCGACTCGCTCATTCACACACCGGCCCATGTGGTCGACGACCTGAGCAACGTCCTCGCGCAGAACCGTCTCAGCGTCATGCTGTTCGGTCCATGGGCCCAGCAGACGGGACGACGCGTCAACGCCATCTGGCGCTGGTTCACCGAACCAGAAGCCCGCGCCCAGAGCTTCCTCGAAGATGACCCGGCGGTCGGGCGACAGTACGCGGCCATTCTCCGATCGGCTTGGGCGGCACGAGGACACGACCGAGCGTCCAGCGACTTGGTCACCGATCTGCTGGCGTCCAGCGCGGAGTTCCAATACCTCTGGGAGGACATGGGCGTTGGCCACATCCAGTCCACGCACAAGGAATTGGTGCACCAGCGGCACGGACGGTTCGAGGTGAGCTGCGACACCATCCGCAGCGCGACCACGACTCGCAGCCTGCTGGTCATGAGGCCACTCGCGGGCACCGACACAGCTCAACGCTTCGAAGCCCTCAGCGCTTCCGCGGCCCACCCCGCTGATGCGGGTAGTCCGACCGCACGCCAGGTCTCGCCCGCACCGAGGAGAAGCCGGCAGACCTCAGGTGCATGAACCGGCCATCGTCGATCCGGCCGACCTCTTCTTCAGTTTTCGTTCGCGGTCGAGGGCGACGACTGCCGCGTCTGGTTCCGGAACTGCGCGGGCGATGTACCGACCACGCGGCGGAACGCGGTGCTGAACGCGCTCTCGGACAGATATCCGGTGGCCCGTGCGAGCTCGGAGATCGACAGGGTGTCGCGGGCGAGGGCGTCACGCGCGAGGCTCATGCGCCATTGGATCAGGTACTCCAACGGCGGGACCCCGACGTGGCTCTTGAAGGCATGGGCGAACGTCGAACGGGACATGTGACTGATCTCGGCGAGCTCCTTGAGGCTCCAGGAGTGCGCCACGTCCGCGTGCACGGCACGCAGAGCGGCACCGATGCCGTCCTCGTTCAGGGCGCCCAGCCAGCCGGTGGGCCGGTCCGTCTGACCCGCGTGCGCACGCAGCATGTGCACGAGCAGGATCTGTGCGAGGTGGTTCTGCACCAGCGGGCCGCCGGCGGCGGCGACCCCGACCTCGATGGCGAGTAGATCGATCAGCTGCGCCAGCTGCCTGCCATGAGGATCGGCCACACGGACGATCACGAGCGGTGGCAGGAGGTCGGTCAGGAGAGCCGCGTTCCTGTCGTCGAACGCGATGTGCCCGACGCAGAGGTAGAGGTCCTCCTCGGACTCCGGGCCGAGCCGCACGAACCCGTCCTCGGCACCCACCCACACCGCCTCTGCGGGGCGCGGCCTCGCGTCCAGCGTGCTGGCCAGCACGTACGGCGGCGGATTGCCCAGCATGAAGGTGTCCCCCTCCCGCAGGAGCACCGGCTCGTGGCCTTCGAGGATCAACCAGCACGTGCCGTGCACGAGGCCCCCGATCCGTACGTGCAGGAACGGGTCGAAGCGCACAGCCCACTCCCCCGCGGCCCGGAGACTGGGCCCGATCACCGTGTGGGGGCGTAGCAGACCGATCGCGTCAGCCACGGGGTCCCGAAATCCGAGCACCGACGACTCCTCCTGGACGGTACGTAAAGAATGCCGGACTTTTCATCATGGATGTTATCGCCGAGTGCCCGCACTATCGACAGCGAACGGATCGGCACCACGAGAGTGATGGAGACATTCACATGGGACAGCTGGAAGGCAAGACGTCGGTGGTCACCGGGGGCAGCACCGGTATCGGACTGGCCACCGCCATACGGCTGGCGGACGAGGGCGCGTACGTGTTCGTCACCGGCCGACGCGAGTCCGAACTGGAGGCCGCCGTCAAGACGATCGGAGCGGACCGGGCCACCGCGGTCGTCGGCGACATCGCGAAGCCTGAGGACCTGGACCGGCTGTACGAGGCGGTCCGGGCGCGAGGCAGAGGTTTGGACGTGCTCGTGGCGAACGCGGCGATCGGTGCGTTCGTGACGCTGGAGCAGACCACCGAGGAACACTTCGACCAGACCTTCGCGGTCAACGTCCGAGGCACGTTGTTCACCGTGCAGAAGGCATTGCCGCTGCTCAACGACGGGGCCTCGGTCGTCCTGGTCGGTTCGACGGCGGGCGACCGTGGGGTGGAGGCGTTCGGCGCGTACGCGGCGTCGAAGGCGGCCGTCCGGTCCTTCGCACGGACGTGGTCCAACGAGCTCAAGGGCCGTGGCATCCGGGTCAACGTGGTCTCGCCGGCCTGGATCGAGACGCCCGGGGGCACGGCGGCTTTCGGCGACGAGGAGACCGCCCGGGCCGTCAAGGAGAATGTCGCCGCGACCGTGGCGAAGGGCCGCATGGGTCAGCCCGAGGAGGCCGCCGCGGTCGTGGCCTTCCTGGCCTCGGAGCAGAGCAGTTACGTCGTCGGCGCGAACATCTACGTCGACGGCGGCACGAACCAGATCTGAGCAGGTAGCTGAGCAGACACCGCACGGTGGCCGGAGGAGTGCCTATGGCGTACCCGAAGCGAGAGTGCGCAGCGTGCGTTCGATGTGACCGTGGAAGTCGCCCGAGTTGTAGTCGGTGCAGGAAGCGGGAGCGGGGCCGGCGGCTGCGGCGGTGAGTTCAGCGACGGCACGGTCGACCAGCGCGGACTCGAGGCCTGCTCGACTGCCACTGGCGATGCGGGCGAGCGCAGTGGCGGCCGCCCAGCGCACCAGTCTGTCCGCGCTGTCCAGGTACGGGGCGACGCGGACGGCGTGCGCTGGGCCGCCGACGAGGCCGACGGCGACCAGGGCGGTGGCCGCCGCGACAGGCTCGTGCTCACGCTCGGCGAGGGCGAGCAGACGCGGCAGCGTGGTGGGCGCGGCTTCGGGGAACCAGGCGGTCAGATAGGCGATCCGGGTACGCGGGCGGGGATCGCCGTGGTCGAACAGGGTCAGGAGTCCGGGCAGTTCGGCGAGGACCGCGTCGTACGAGCACAGTGCCGTCCATCGCGCGTCCGGCGAGTTACCGGCTGCCACCCAGTCCCGTATGTCGCGCAGTTGCCGCCGCTGCCGCTCGTCCGTCTCCGCGGCCAGTTGCTCGTCGTACCAGAGGAGCATCTTCTGCGGGGAGCACTCGGACGCAGCCGCACGCCAGGCCGCCGTGTCGATCCCGGTGGTGAGCCGGTGCTCGTCGTACCAGTCGACCGCGAGGCGCGTCAGCGGCCACATCGTGTTCTCACGGGCGGTCGGCGGCCCGGCCACCGCGATCCGGGCGAGGAACGGAACAGCCACCGGGGATGCCTGGTACCGGCTGCCCTGGTGGAAGATGTTGTTGAACAGGCCGTCGAACGCCTTCTCCCGTCGGGATGACCGGCGTATCCCTTCGGCCCGCGCTGATGTCCGACCGCGCAGTCACCGCTATGCGATCCAGCTCCGGCTCCGGCTCCGTTCGTGCAGTTCAGCGCCGGAGTCGCCTCACGGTGCCGGAGCCGGCGGCACGACCGCGCTGGCGGAACGCGAAACGCTGGACTGCCTCCAGGGCGATTTGTTCTTCGATGGTGACTGTCACTTCGGCTCCGTGCAGGGGCCGCACCACATCCACCCCGTGAAGCGTGACGGTGCCCCACACTGCGGCGCTGCGCGTGTAGAAGCGAAGGCGATCGCCGGATACTACGTCCGCACCGCCCTGTTCCTCGGACATGAGGGTGATGTCCGCAACGAAGCACATTCAGCCGAGGCTAACAACGCGTACTCCCCCTACAGCTGAGAGGCGCCGGAACAGTGTCGAAGGTGGCGCCCTGTTGCGGACGTTCGTAGAACTTGACCGGGTCGCCATGGGCCCCGACGCCGAACGCCTGACGGTGAAGAGCGGCGCCTACGCCCGCTTGCACCCGTAGGTGCCCGCGTCGGCAGCGCGGCTACAGCGGCGTTCGGCCCGTTCGAGGCGTTCGGCCAAGACCGCGGTCGCGGAGATTTTCGTGCTCCGCCGACAGCAGGCCCCCGCTCCTCTAATCTGATGTCGACGCGACGGTTCAATCACCGGAAGGCGGTCGAGGGTGGAGCCTGCGGCTCTGGGGATGGCCGCACGGGTGGCCTCGACACTGATCAATCCGCTCGTGGCGAAGCTGTTCGTACGGGAGGAGAGCGGCGCCGACCTCGTCAGCAAGCCGATCCGTGTCTCCCAACTGGTCAGCTGGCGCGGCCAGAAACGCACCCTGGACGAGCGGGACGTACGCAAGATCAGCGAGAAACTGATCAGCCGGACGCTCGCCGCGAACCCGTACGAACCCGCGGTGCACGACGGTGACCGCATCGCCGTGGTCGACGCGTTGACCAAGACCCTGCTCTCGCTCGGCGACCTGGAAATGGAGGACGTCCAGGCGGTCCACCTCGGGCACGTCGAGCTGGCACGCAGGTTGTCGGTCGCGGCGAACGACTCCACGCGGAACATGAGCGCCGACGCGACGAACCTCTACCGCTCCCTGCTCACCGTCTGCTGCCTCCACATACTGCAGTTCTTCACGCAGCGCTCGTCCTTCATCCCGGCCACGCTGATCACGCAGACCCGCATGATCGACGAGACGCTGCGGCGCATGGAGGTGCTGACGGCGCGGCTTCCCCCACCGCTCAGCCAGGACGCCGACTTCGAGCAGCGATACCTGGAGTATCTCGGGCTCAAGTACGGCAAGCTCGCCATCTTCGGACTCGACCTCAGCGCCCCCGGTCAGGCTCGTTGGCCGCTCGACACGGCCTATTTGAGCCTGGAACTCTCGGCGCAGAGCCGCGACGGAGGTGTCTCGGCCACCCACCGGCTCCGGGTCGAAGGAGCCCTGACCGGGAAGCGCCGTGTGGTGCTGCGGGGCCCCGCCGGTTCGGGCAAGACGACACTGGTCCAGTGGCTCGCCGTCAGCGCAGCACAGAACGACTTCGACGACGAACTCGCCTTCCTTCGCGGCCGCGTCCCGTTCATCCTCCCGCTCCGCAGCCTGGCGCAGGAGTCCACGCTTCCCACCGCGCACAAGTTCCTCGCCATGGCCGGCAGCATGCTGGACGGTGCGCAACCGAAGGGCTGGGCCGACCGGGTCCTGCACAGCGGGCGCGGCATCGTGCTCGTCGACGGCATCGACGAGATCTCGGAGTCGAAGAGGGTGCTGACCAAGCGGTGGCTCACGGAACTGACCGAGATCTACCCGCGTACGTTCTTCCTCGTCACCACGCGCCCTTCCGCGGTCCCGATCGGCTGGGCGGCGGACCTCGGGTTCGTCGAGTTCGACCTGCTGCCCCTCAATCAGGGCGACATCGACAAGTTCGTCAACCGCTGGCACGACGCGGCCCTGTCGACTCTGGGGGACGCCGAGGAGCGTACGGAGGTGGAGCGGTACCGGGCCGCCCTGCACGTCACCCTGCGCCGCAAGCCCGATTTGTATCAGCTCGCCACCAATCCCCTGATGTGCTCAGTGATCTGCGCCTTGCACCGCGACCGGCACTCGCAGCTGCCCGAGGGGCGCATGGACCTGTACGCGGCCGCGCTGCGGATGCTTCTGGTCCGCCGCGACAAGGAACGCGAGGTCATCGCGCCGGAGGGCTTGCAGCTGACCGAGGAGCAGCAGATCCAGCTCCTCCAGCGGCTTGCGTACTGGCTCATCCGCAACGGGCGGTCCGAGGCGACTCAGGCGCTGGCCGTGCGCATCATTCGGGAACGGCTGCCCTCCATGCCGCCCGTCGTCCCGCTGGACGGCGCACACCAGGTGTTCCGTCATCTGCTGCTGCGCAGCGGGCTGTTACGGGAGCCCACGCCTGACACGGTCGACTTCATCCACCGGACCTTTCAGGACTACCTCGGCTCGAAGGCGGCCGTCGAGTCCTCGGACCTGGATCTGCTCGCCCAGAACGCCGGTGACGACCAGTGGGAAGACGTCATCCGCATGGCCGTCGGCCACGCTCGGGAACGCGAGCGAGCCGAACTGCTCCGCAAGCTGGTGGCCATCGGTGACCAGCGTCCCTCCCAGCGGCGCCGCTATCATCTCCTGGCCGCGGCAAGCCTGGAGAACGCCACGACGCTCGACCCGGCGGTCAGGGCGGAGGTCCTCAGCCGCGCGTCCTTCTTGATCCCTCCAGCCACCTTCGAGGAGGCGGAGAACCTGGCGCAGGCGGGCGCGGTGGTCCTCGACGTACTGTCGGGTCCTGCCGACATGACGGAGGAGCAGGCCGTCGCGAGCGTGCGCACGATCGGGCTGATCGGAGGCCCCGCCGCACTGCAGCGGATGCGGGCCTACAAGGACGCGCCCCAGCGCGGTGTCCGGCAGGAGGTCGTCAACACGTGGCCGCGGTTCGACACCGTCGAGTTCGCCGAGTCCATCCTGGCCGGCTGCCGCTGCGACGACATCGACATCCCGGTGACGAACGTGGAGCAGGTGGCGTGTCTGCGGCAGCTCCCCGAAACGCCCAATCTGTCGCTCCCCCGGCCGTCGCTGATCTACGAACTCTCCGCCGTCCTCGACCGGGACTCCTTTGTGTCCCTCGCGCTGGGCACGGCAGAGCACCGCACGTCGGAGCTTCCCTCCCTCGCCGGACTGCCCGGGCTGCGGCGCCTGCGCGTACACAGTCCGACGTCCACGCTGTCCCTGGAACCGCTCGCCGACAGCGCCATCCAGGAACTCGTGCTCGACCGCGTACCGGTCGGCCTGGACCTCTCCGCGCTCCAGGCCGTTCCGCGGCTGACCACGCTGAGCCTGAGTTTCGCCGACCGACTCGCTCTCCCGGATGTCGCGCTGCCCTCCGTCACGTCTCTGCGGCTCAAGGGTGTGGCCGACACAGCTGAACTGCCCGACTTCGCCGCCCTTTTCCCCGGCCTGACTCGGCTGCACCTGAACCTGCATCGCAGGCCGCGCCGGGCGCCCCTTGATCTGTCCCGAGTGCGAGGCATCGACTCCGTCACCGTCCGCGTCCGGAACACGACGAAGGTCATCGGCCTCGACGCGCTCGACCTGGGGCGGGTGTCGGTCACGGTGGAGGGCCGCCGCACGAGCGGTCTCCTCCCCTCGTTCCGCAACCAGCGCCCCTGACCCGAGCGGTAAGCCGGCACACCCCGCTGACTTGTCGGGCTGGTCACCGGTCTTCGGCTGACTCCTCCACCGCGTCGAGCAGCGTGTCCACCAGTACTTCGTGGCGCTGCCGCTCCACGTTCCTTGACGGGCTGGACAGCACGATGCCCTTGGCGTCGCCCAGGGCATGGGGACCCGCGCCGAGCAGCTCCCGCGTGATGATGATCGAGTCCAGCACGCTCACCCCGCGGTCACTCAGCAACCGCTGCACGGTCCCCATTCCTGCGTCTGTTTCCAGCATCGACCGGCACTCCACGACAAGAGCGGAGATCCGTGCAACGCGAGCTGGATCAAGCGCCATCGGTTCCTCACCCCTCTGCCCGGTGCAGCCAAAGTACCGTGCCCGTGACTCATCAAAGCCGCGCCTCAGGATGGAGCTTGTTTGAGCACGACCCTCTGGACACGCTGCTGCGGGCCTTCTCGTCCAGTCCGTGGATGTCAGGGGTTGCGCGGGGTTACCAGGCCGGATTCATAGGCCAGTACGACGAGTTGGGCTCGGTCGCGGACGTGGAGTTTGGTCATGGCCCGGTTGACGTGGGTCTTCGCGGTCACCGGACTGATCACCATGCGGTCGGCGATCTGGTCGTTGGACAGCCCGTGTGCGACCAAGGTGACGGCTTCGCGTTCACGGCCGGTCAACTCCGCCAGTCCGGCGCCGGCGGCGACGGGGAGCGGCTGGGTGACGTACTGCTTGATCAGCTTACGGGTGATGGACGGGGCGAGCAGAGCGTCACCGCGCGCGGCGACGCGTACGGCGTGTACGAAGTCGTCCGGGACGATGTCCTTGACGAGGAAACCGGCGGCGCCGGCACGCAGCGCGTCCAGGACGTATTCGTCCATGCCGTAGTTGGTGAGGATGACGACATGCACCGAGGCCAGGGCCGGGTCGGCGGCGATGCGCCGGGTGGTCTCGATGCCGTCGATGACCGGCATCTGGATATCGATCAGCACGACATCGGGCAGGTACCGCTCGGTCAGCGCCAGACCCTGCTCGCCGTCGGCTGCCTCGGCCACCACCTCGATGTCGTCTTCGAGGTCGAGAAGTGCCCGGAATCCGCTGCGAATGAGCGGCTGGTCGTCGACGAGCAGGACACGGATCATGAGGCTCGTTCCACGGGGAGTTCGGCCCGGACGGTGAAGCCGCCTTCGTCGGTCGGCTGGGCGGACAGCCGACCGCCGAGGGCGGCGACGCGTTCCCGCATGCCGAGCAGTCCGAGGCCGGTCTCCGCCACCGCAGCCGGTGCGGCCTTGCCGTCGTCGTCGACCTGGATGGCCAGTGAGCCGACCTGGTGGACGATACGGACCGACGCGGTCGCGGCGTCGGCGTGCCGGGTGATGTTGGTCAGCGCCTCCTGAACGATCCGGTAAGCGGTCCGGCCCACCGCGGCCGGCACGTCGCCGCGCTGTCCCTCGATCGTCAGCGTTGCTTCCAGGCCCGCCCCGCTCGCCCGCTCCACCAGCTCCGGGATGTGGTCGAGCCCGCACGGCGGGGTGGTGTCGTCATCGCGCAGCGCCTCCAGGGTCGCGCGCAACTCCCGCATCGCCTCCCGCCCGGCCGCCCGGATTGCCAGCAGCGGTCCGGGCACCTGCTCGCCGCGTCTGCGGGCCACGTGAACGGCGACCTCGGACTGCACTTTGATGATCGAGATCTGGTGAGTGAGGGAGTCATGCAACTCCCGGGCGATGTGCAGGCGTTCCTCATCCGCGCGGCGCCGCGCGGCCTCCTCCCGGGTGCGCTCGGCTTCGTCCGCCCGCTGCTCGGCCTGCCGTACCGCCTCGCCGGCGGCAAAGGCAGCGATCAGCCAAGCGATCTCCAGGACGTTCCGGGCCTGGGCGAACGCCTCGCGCGCCGGCCCGTCGCGGAAGACCAGCGCCGTGAACGGGAGGACGACAAGGACGGACACGGATGCCACCACCGTCAGGGCGCGGTGCCCTGCCCGCACTGCGCCGTACACAGCAACCAGGTACGACACGGCGAGCACCTCGAAACCCACCGCCTCGTACCCCACCGCGCACAGGCCGGTGACGGCCAGCACGGCTATCGGGGCCTTTCGGCGCGCGGCCAGCGCCAGACCGCCCGCCACCAGCAGCGCGGCGCCGAACAGCTCACGCCCCGCGGCCGGGTGCTGCCCGGACAGCCCGGTTCCCAGCAGCAGTGCCGCCACGCCGACGGCTGTCGCCCAGTCCATGGCACCGGCCGGGACACGAAAACGCCCTGTGTCCATGCGCGCACCCTAGCCGGACGCCGCTGCGGGCGAGTCCCGCCTGCGGACGAGTACCCGGCTACCGCACCCGCGGTACAGGCCCGCGCCCTGCCGCATGCGCAGCAGCCGCCTGCCACATCGACGGCAGACCGAAGTGACCGCGTCTGCCGGACGACGAGCGGTGTGGTCGGCAGGGACGCTCAAGGGACAGCGATATCCCGGACATCCGGCACGCGCGAAGGAGGAGAGTGACATGAGGGCAACAGATGTCCTGACGGTGGCCGCCGAGGGCGGAGTCATCGGCGACGGGCGGACGGGAGCCAACCTGGCCCTCGGGGTGGGGCTGCTCGGCGTGGCCATCGGCTGGCTCGCCCTGGCCCGCGTCGCCGGCCGGATCAGCACGGGCAGCGCGCGTATCGGCGCCATGTCGGCCATGGCTGCGGGCGTGGTCGGCATCGTACTCGCGGCGCTGCATCTGGCCACCTCCAGCGGTGGCCCCGGCACAGGCAACGGGATGGTCGGAGCCGTCGCAGCCCTCCCCCTGGGACTGACAGCCATGGCCATCGGCCGACGAGCACTCACCCGCTCCCGCTCCCGAAGCACCGAGCTGAGCGACGAACGCGCCGTACACGAGCGGGGGTCCGGGTCCGTATCGTAAGGACCACCAGACCTACGTCGACGCCCCGCCGGACGGGTGTGCTCGGGCCGGCATCCCGCTCATGCAGGTGAGCGGCCCGTGATGTCCAGCGGACGCCGGTGGCTCGCACCGCTCGTGATCATCGAGCGCTTCAGTGATTTGATCCTCAGAGCTTTAGGATCTTCGACAAGGTCGGCCGGAGGCGACGTCTCGTTCCGATCCAGGCAACCGTGAGAAGGGAACACTGGGCATGGCGGCAGGCAATGGGTGACGATGATCTGCACCATCCCTCGTATGCCCAAAAGGCACAGGAGATCACGGTATGCACCACTCGCCCCACCAGGGCCAGAATTTGCTGAAGTTCCGGACGACGGATGTGGACGAAGCTCGGCAGGTCATGCACGAACGCTTCTACGCCAACTTCATCGACGTACCCGACGGCGGCGCCGAGTTCATGGCGCGGTACGACATCGCAGCCCTCGGTCCGTTCGCACTCGGACGACTCTCTTTCGGGGCGGAGGTGCGCATACAGTTCGGGGAACTCGGCTCGTACCACGTGGACATCCCTCTGGACGGCCACCTGGCCTGGCGGCAGGGAAGGCACACCAAGGCGGTGGCGACCACCGCGAACGCCGCCGTCTTCCAGCCGCACGGCGACACGGCCCTGGATCGAGTGAGCACCGACTGCTCCATGCTGGCCGTGAAGATCGACCCCGAGGCCCTCAACGAGCAACTCGAACGCCTACTCGGCCGACCACTGAGCACGCCCGTCGCCCTCACGCCCGAACTCGACGTAGCGCAGGGAGCGGGTCTGAGCTGGGTACGGATGATCCGCGCGGCGTTCGCCGAGATACAGGTCGGCGGGCTGCTCACACGGCCGATGGTCGCCCGTCCGCTCCAGGAGTCCCTGCTGACCGGGTTCCTCCTCGCCACCGGCCACCGCTACCGCGACGAGCTCGACCGGCCGAAAACCGCCCTGCGCCCGGGCCACGTCAAGCGTGCCGTCGAGGCCATGCACAGCATGCCGCAACATCCATTCACGGTCGGCGAGTTGGCCGTGCTCGCCGGGGTGAGCGTGCGGCGACTCCAAGAAGCCTTCCAGCAGTACGTCGGCATGACCCCGCTGGCCTACCTCACCGACGTCCGCCTCACCCGCGTCCACGACGAACTACGCCGCGGCACACCGGGCGAGGTGAACGTGAGCGAGGTCGCCCATCGTTGGAGCTTCGGCCACCTGGGCCGCTTCGCGTCCCGTTACCGGGCGCGCTTCGGCGAGTTGCCCTCGCAGACACTGCGTTCCGGGTGACCACGGCCCACGGCCATTGCCCCGCGCTGTGCGGACGACAACCGCGCTCAGCGGATCGTGCGCGATGACGACCACGTCCTAGGGTTCCTGGTGTTCGCGCGTCCCCGTGTTCGGTCCGCCGCGCGGACATCGGTCGGCCCGTCTCCCCCGTTCGGGCCGGCCATCGCCCGTCGGCGCCCCCCCAACAGCCGCGGGCGGGTCGGCAGCGCACATGTGGCCTGGACCCCGCCAACGTGTACTGCCCGACGCCGGAGAGGTCCGGGCCGGGGTCGGCGCTGGCCCGGACCTCGAACGGGCAAGGTGCGCAGTCTTCGCGATGAGGTTGGACGTCGATCGCCGGTGAGGCGGCGGGCCATCTGATCGGTCATGGCGGCCAGGCTGATCAGGCTTCGGAGCGGGCCGGGGGTCCTTCAGGTCGGGGCAGGGGATCTTGAAGCTCTGGGCAAGGGTCGGTCCGAGTGCGCCGATGGTGTCCGGGAAGGCCGCCTCGATCTCCTAGTCGGGCGTACGGTCCAGGGCGGAGTGGGTGGCGAGCTGTTCCAAGCGGAAGTGGTGAATGCTCTCCTGCAGGCCTATCGTGATGGGTAGGTCACAGGTCTGGATGGTGTCGCGTTCCTTCGGCCTTGAAGCGGTCTGCGCGGCGGTCAGCAGATCGCAGGGCTCGGAAGGACCTCTGGAACCAGGCAATAAACATCGCGGCCATGACGGCAACCTCCGCTGCGGGTGCCGGGGCGACTCCCGGTTCCAGGCATGTTCGACGCGGCGGCGTTCGCCCTCACCAGCAGCGGCATCTGAAATCACGCGTTGCACGGGGCGCGTAGGGCCACTCCGTGACGTGACGTCGTCCTGCTGCCGATCCGCGCGGACGTCCGGCTCCCCAGGAACAGTGGAACGCCTGGACCTGGCAGGGCAATGAAGGGAAAGCCGATCGAGCCCGACAGACGCATGCATTCGCGCCGTGCTTTCGGACAGGCTGACTGCAAGCCCAACGTTCCCTCAGCGACATCTGCGGGCGCTTGGGATCGCGGGCAGTTACGAGGAGGTCCCACACATGCGGGTGTCATCTCAGGGCGTTACGGTCGTGGCTCTCCTGGCGGATCCGGACGCGCCGACGGAAATCGCGCAGCGCATGGCCCGCACACTTCCTACTCGGCTCGCCACCAAGTCGGGCCAGGAGCGACGGTTCAAGATCGAGGTGATCAGTGAGCCCTTCACCGCCGGGACCGAGGACCCGCCCACCTTGATGCGTCGCATCCTGGACCGCGGAAGTGCGGAGAACTGGGACATCGTCGTAGCCCTTACCGACCTTCCGCTGCACTTGCACGGGCGTAAGCTCGCTGTGAATCTGAGCCACGAACACGGTTTGGCTCTGCTGTCCCTTCCCTCTCTGGGCGGCCTGCGGCTGCCGAAGAGGGCCCGGCAGGCCGTGGAAGAAGCCGTGCTCGGCCTGGCGGGACCGCCGGCCACTGGGGCTGAGGAGCCTCCGCAAAACAGGCCACTGCTGGAGCGCTCCGCCCCGCCCGGCCAGGAGGAGGCCCCCGACCTTCGGTACGTCGCCGGCGGGCCGCGCGGCTACCTGCGGGTGCTCTCCGGCATGGTCCGCGCCAACCGGCCCTGGCGACTGGTGCCGGGCTTGTCCAAAGCCCTGGCGGCCGCACTCGCCACGGGAGCAGTCGCCACCGTCAACTCCACCGTTTGGATCTTGGCTGAGGCGCTGAGCGCGCCACGCCTCGTCATCGCGATGGTCGGATCGGTCGGAATCATGATCGGCTGGCTGATCGTGGACGCGGAACTGTGGCATCGCTCAGCAGATGGCTCGCCGGAGGAACGGCAGAGGGCGCGGCTGTACAACGCCTCGACGGTCTTGACCGTAGGAATCGGGGTGCTCGTCTGTTACGTGGGTTTGATGGTCATCAACTTGGTGTGGGCACTGTTCATCCTCAACGACCGAGTGTTCGCTTCTATGACACGAACCCCGCTGGACGCCGCGGAGTACTGGACGTTGTCCTGGTTCGTCGCTTCGGTCGCCACCGTGGGCGGCGCGCTGGGATCAGGTTTGGAGAGCGACGAGGCGATCCGGGCGGCCGCCTACTCCAAGCGGGAACAGGAACGTCGTGACTCCCTCCAGGACAACCACGGTCACCAGCCCTCGGAGTGAACCGACAGGTCCGCGCCTTTCCCTGACGGAATACGTCTGCTCGGGCGTCTTGATGGCTCCGTGATGGGTGGTCCGTGTGGTTGCTAGTGTCCGGGCGTGACCCTCACCGACCTCAGCAACGGCTTCCGTGACGACGAACAGAGGCGGCGCGTCCAGGCGGTCATTCATGATCGTCTGGCAGACGACCGCGATCAGCAGGAGTGTCGCTTCCTCATGCGGTTCTGGTGGCAGCTGAGCATGTCGTAGCCCCCTTTTAGCACCCGGCCGTGGGAGCGCCAGCAGGTCATGCCCGGACCGGTGGCCGTGGAGGGGTAGGTGTGTCAGCCTCCAGTGCCGGGAGTGGTCGCCTCCGAAGCCAAGCCGCTCCCGCACGCTCTCCAGCGATGTCTCCCGTGCCGTCTACAGCCGACGGAACCGGAACGGGCAAGTACCGCGCCAGTAGCTGAGTCCGAAGGCGGGTTCTCCATCGACCATGGGCAACCTGCGTCCCGGCCTGCCCCCACTCTCCTGAGGCTCCGTCTCGAAGCGCGGCCGCGCCTCGAGGGCTGGGACGCCGAGCTGGCGCGGCTCGCCGGATTTGATCATCACGGGCCGACGGTACGGGACTCTGCGGAACGGCACCGCCGACCACTGAGCGAGTGTCTGGCCAGTCCGCCGAGGGCCTCGCGGCGCTTGGCGGCAGCGCGGCGGTCGAGACGGTTCGTCATCGTCATGGCCGTGGCGGGTGAAAGGGGCTGCCCCGCTCCCGGAGGGTGATCGGTGCAGGTGGCCACCCAGATAGGGTCCCTCGTATGCGCCTCGCTCTCTTCGACCTGGACGGCACCCTGGTCGACCGCACGGCCGCCTTCGCGGACGCCATAGCCACCCTCAGCCACGACCACGGCTACGGCCCCGACATCGAGCACTGGTTGCTCACCGAACTCGCGGACCGCGCCGAACGCAGCGACTTCGACCGCCTCGCCGCCACCTTCCGGCTCAGCGAGCCTGCCGACCATCTGTGGCGCGTCTACGTCGACCGCATGGCCGCCGCTGTCACCTGCCGCCCCGCTGTCCTGTCCAGCCTGACCCGGCTCAAGGACGCAGGCTGGAGCGTCGGCGTCGCCACCAACGGAGCCAGCGACATCCAGCGCGCCAAGATCCGCGCCACCGGTCTCGCCGACCTGATCGACGGGATCGCCGCCTCCGGCGACATCGACGTCCGCAAACCCGACCCGCGGCTCTTCGAACTCGCCGCCGCACGATGCGGCACCCAGCTCACCCCCGGCGACTGGATGACCGGCGACAACCCGCAGACCGACATCGCCGGCGGCGCGGCCGCGGGCCTGCGCGCGATCTGGGTACGCGGCCGGCCCTGGCCCGACGGCCTCGCCACCCCCCACCACACCGTCGACGACGTCACCGAAGCCATCGACTACCTCCTCACCCACTCCACGGAGTGACCGGAGGCCCTAGCAGCCCGTCGTCCGCGTCCTGCAGCCAGTTGAGCGCTGCCCCCGGTTCGGGCAGCCGGGACTGTCAGTGGCTGGTGGCAGGATCACCGGCATGGTTCTCGTACGTACGACTCCGCCGCGGCCTCTTGAGTGACCGCGGTCTTTCCTGAGCTGACTCCGTTCGCGCGTCCTGCGATCCGGCTCCATCCTCGTCCTGGGTCGCCTTCGGCGGGGGAGGGTTCGGTCGGGGGTCCGTTGTTGTGGCCGGCTGCGGAGCCGTGGCCACATCGTGAAGGCGTGCACCCGGACAGTGGGTTCCGCCGATCCCCGGCGGACATACGGCTGACCAGACGCAGGGTGGCCCGGCAGCACCGGGATCCGCAGGGTTCCGCGTTCACGCCCGAGGAGGAGGTCAGCAGGGAACAGGATGCCGCGAGACTCGCGACGCGGTTCGACGCCGGCTCTCCCCCGCTCGCGGAGTGCCCGGTCCCCATGTTGCCCGTGGCCCAGCTGTATCTGCGCGACATACCCCTGTTCTGGCCGCCCGGAGAGGCGGACCTGCTGCAGGACCGTACGAGGCGAACTACCCGGGTGCAGCGAGGGTTGAATATCGACGTGCAGAACACCTGTACACCGGCACGTCGAGCGGTGGAGAACGAGGACGGCGTGGGACTGATTCTGTTTCCGGGCGACGACGACACCACCAGTCCGGATGTCGCCTGGTCCTACAGCGCTTTCCATGAGTTCCGCTGCCGCTTGGCACAGGCAGAGGGGTTCGGCCTCGACGAGATGCAGGGCTTCGGCGGAGAGCGTCCCTGGAGCGAAGTCTCCACCACGCTGGAGTGTTTCCTCGACCGTCCGGACGACGGTGGCGGTGAGCTCTCGTCCGCCGAGTGCACCGCGATTCTGCCGCGATTGGAAGCGATCACCGGCGAATGGCAAGGCCAGGCCACCACGCCTCTCCTCCAGCGACACATCGCAGGCGCCCGACAACTCACGCTCGTCCTACGCTTCTGCATCGAGAAAGACGTCGAACTCCTCTTCCTGTGACGTCCGTCGCTCACCCGACGTCCGGCCACTCCAGCTCGCCGGCCACCGGTTCTGTACTCGCCTCCCGCTCGACCCGCCGCGCGTTCTCCAACCGCAATGCCGTCAGCCACGGCCACAGATCCGGCAACCGCTGCCCCGAACACGCCAGTCGATGCTCGATCCGGCAGCGCTGCAACGCTTCCGGCGGCCACACCGCGTACACCGCCACCCGCCCGTCCGTCAGAGCGATCCACCGATGCTCGGCCGGCACGAGATGCGCCAGCACGTCCACACCCGGCTCCAGCAGAACCCAGTCGTGCTCCAGCGTCGCAACCCGATCCTGTGGCAGCCCGCAGAACGGGCATGCAACCGTCTGGCCACCGCCCAGCAGCGAAACCCCATCAACCCCCATATGGTGAGCGTGCGACCTCCGCGCCCACGCCACACGGCGGCTTTCAGACGGGACACCTGTCGACGGACGAGACGGTCCGCACCAGACGAGGCGTTCCCCGCAACACGGCAACCCTTTCGACCCAGCGACGGCGGCCGAGCAAGCGGCCTAGCGCGCCAGCGCCCTGTCCAGGTATGCCCGCACCGGCGGGTACACCCCACCAGGTACGTATCCGCCCAGCTCACCGACCGGCACCCATGCCGCCTCGGTCACCTCCCGCGAAGACGCCACCCGAGCCACTCCGCCCAGCAGCCGACAGGCGACGTACACGACCCGCCGGCCCGTCACCGGATGGACCCGTGACCCCAGCGCCACGACCGGCGTCACCGACACGCCCGTCTCCTCCAACGCCTCACGTGCGGCAGCGTCGGTCACCGACTCCCCCGGTTCGACCTTGCCCGCCGGAAACGACCAGACGAGCGAACCCACGGGACGGGCGCGCCGGATCAGGAGCACCTCGCCCTGACGCGCCACTACCGCACCCGCGATCAGCCCACCCACACTGAACCTCCAGCTTTCCTCTGTTGCTTCCACGGCGCTCGGGTGGCGGGGTGGACGCGGTCGACGTCAGGAGCCGTCGATCAGTTTCCGTATCTCCGGGGGGAGTTCGCTGCCCGAGTAGGCTGCCATGAAGGTCGTGTCGTCGCGGCTGTCGCCGACCGCGACGGCCACATCGGGAGAGATGCCGTCCACGGCGTAGGCGGTGGTCGCCTCCCCGGACTCCTCGTCCTTGTCCCTGTCCTGACCGCCGGTGTCCTCACACGGTGGGACGGTGGCGGAACCGAGCTTGTCTCCCGGCGTGAACTCCACATTCGCTACGTCCCGGTACGTGCGGTCATGGAAGCGGACACTGTAGGCGCAGGATGCCGCGTGCTCGCCTCCGCCTCCGTCACTGCTGCTCTCCGAGGTGCAGGCCACGGCCAGCACCATCATCGCTGCCGCGAGAGGCATTCGCGTGGTTCGCCCTGACCGGCTCATTGTTCCTCCTGGTAGATGTAAGAGAGGGCCAGGACCTGTCCCGTCCGGCCTCATGAGTACTGACGGAGCGGGTGTCGTTTTCGTTCGGGCAGCTGCTGGTCGGCTTGTTCGTGAAGTCCCCCCCCCGTGGTGAGCAAATGCTCATGACCGCAGCGGGGGCTACCTCGAATCAGCCGACTCCTGGGCCGACTTGCTGCGAGACTGTGCACGCCGGGAGTCCGTCGCCGCGTTCGCCAAGACCTACGGTGCGGCATTCCTCATGGCCAACGAGAAGATCACCGACGAAGCCGACGAGCTGCTGGCGTTCTACGACTTGCATCCCGAGCACTGGATCCCAACAACATGACCGACTCCCCCATCGACGAGGAACCAGCTGAGCACCGACGCTTCGCCCGTTACCTCTCGGCGCTGGAAGCCGTCGCCGAGGCAGACGAGGCCGAGCTGGTGACCGCCGTATTGCAGGACAAGGACGCATCGATGGCCCACAGCGTGGTGGTCCGCCACATCGACCGCCGGGCCGCCGAGCTGCTGGCCCACTCCCGGTTCACCACGTGGGCCGACACTTTGACCGGCATCATCGCCGAACACGACTTCCTTACCCGTCGCTTGCGGGAGTGGAGCCTGGTCAGAGCCATCGCGCTGGGTGACCGCTGGGGCACCGAAGACCTGACCACGGCATCCGACTGGTGCCAGCGCACGGTCACGACCGGGCAGATCGCCACTTCGCCTGAAGCCCTTGCGCTACTCGCCGAGCAGGGACGGACTCGCCGTGTCCGAAACGCAGCCACCCGCGGCCTCCAACACCCCATGCAGTTGCGCTGACTTGGCCCAGAGGGCTTGACTACTACTCGTTATAGGCGTTGACCACAGCGTCACCGAGATCGAAGACCTTGCCGGCGGCGCGATGGGCGATCATTGCCACATGGATCATGTGATAGATCTGGACGAAGTTGTTGCTGAAGTCGCTGCCCGCCGGTCCGCCTGGCAGACCGCAGGGATAGTCGTCGACTCTGTGACCTGGCGCGACTCGGCAACTCCTTGGCCACAGCGGCTCGAGACCGACAGGGCCACGGTGAGTGACCCTGACTCAGTCGGTTTCCACCTGCACAGCTCGCACAAGCACGGGGCCGAACTGCGCCTTGTCGTCTTCCGTGGTGGGTGGGTCGATGCCGACTTCATCGCGGACATCGACGACGCAGGCGTGATCTCCACCCCTGCGATCAGTTCCGCTGAAGCGTTCGGCACATTGATCGACACGTGCGTGGCTCGTGTCTTCAGCCTCCAAGACCCCACGTAGCAGGAAGCAGTTCCCGGAGACAAGAGCCGCGGCTGAGCGTACGGGGCGTCGACAAAGTGGTGACTTCCGCCCGCAGCACCACGGCACGTGACTCGGCCGCCGTCTCGACGTCCGCCATCGACGCCGGCCCAGTATCCCAGTCCCCCATGATCGCCCCGCTACCGGAGTGGACAGACGTGCTGGCAGAGGAGGTTCAGGGCGCCAGGTGTCGGTTGAGCTCCCGTGACCTCTGCTGCAGTGCGGTCGTCCACTCCCTCGCACGGGGATCCGAAGTCGTCTTGAGGTAGTGGCTCTCGGCGCGCTCGGCCGCCTCCCAGCTCACCTCGATGTTCGCCTTCTCGGCCAAGGCCAACACCGTGGCGACGAACCCTTCGGACAGTGTGGCCATGACGGCGTGCCTGGTGTTGGCATGCCAGGCGAGCAGGGCTTCGACGAACGCCGCGAAGGCAATCGGGTCGATCTGACACTCATCGGCTTCCATGGGGCCGATGCCGGATGGCACCCCCACTTCGGCTTGGTAGACGGTGACCTGGCTCATGAACAGGCGGGACGCCCCGTCGGACGGATTCCACAAGGTTCGGTCGCCCAAGTCGTAGTACTGGCTCACATCAGCCTCCCACCGCTGGTCATAGGGGTCGACATTACGGCCAGTCAGTCCTCCGCGGAGGGGAGCAGAGTCCGTTGATACCTGAACCGGGCCGGAAGGACCCTGCCGGCAGCACCGCAGCCTCCCCCATCGCCTTGCCCCGCTCACGTGTCCCCGACCCGCCTACCGCCTCGGGCCCGCCAACGCGTAGGCCGTGATGCCCGCCGTCGTGAGGATCGCGGCCGTCCAGGTGGCCGACGGGGTGCCGGGGGGCAGCAGCATCCACGTGGCCACCCGCATCGGCGTGCTGGTCGGCGGCGGGGCGAAGAACGCGAACGAGAGCCAGGCGAACGGCAGCGTCCAGGCGTACTGGCCGCCCGTGAGCGCCGCACCCAGGGCGACCAGTCCCAGCAGGCCCGCGCTGTCCCGGACGACGAACGAGGCGGTGGCCATGGGCTCGCCCGGTATCTGCGCCGTCAGCAGCACCGCGGCGACGATCGCGCCCGCGAACAGCACGTGCGCCGCTCTGCGGGGCACCCAGCGGATCGCGGCCGTCCGGTCCAACGCCGGGTCCTGCCCACTGAGCCCGACCGAGACGGCCATCGCCCCGGCGGCGAGGACGAGCACGGGCAGCCCCGGGTCGGGGGGCCCTTCTCCCCCACCCCCGTCCCGGCCGAGTACCGCCGCCGTGACCGCGCTGACGACCACCGCGGCGAGCGATGCGGGGACCTGGCGTGAGCGGGCGTACAGCGTCAGCCACCTCACCGGGACGCACCGCCCTTCAGCGCGGCGAGCGGGTCGCCCTCGCAGGACAGCGCGGCGGCACGCATCGTACGGATGCGGGAGAGCTGTTCGTCTCCCGGCAGCGCCCTGAACTCCGCCCACACCGGGCGGGCTTCGGCCAGTTGCTCCGCCTCGGAGTACCCGGTGCCGTCGAGCGGTGCGAGGTCGCCGGTGACCCAGCCGACCGCGATGATCTGCGAGGAGGCGTCGGTCGTACCGCTCCAGCCGACGGGGACGCACGTCGGCACCATGGCCTGCGCGATCAGGGCCCGGGTCAGCTCCTCGCCCTTGACCCCCGTGATCATGTCGTCGTCGAAGTCGAACAGCACGTTCTCGCGGGACCATCGCGGCGTGGAGCCCTGCGGCAGTACGGCGGCGTTCTCCCGGACCGAATCCGGTGCCTGGCCGCCCAGTGCGGCGTGCAGCAGGCGCAACGCCTTCTTGCCGGGGCCCGCGAGGTCGTCGAGTCGCGCCCGTTGCGCCGTGGTCACGCACACCGGGCCTTCGCACACCAGCTCCGCGGCTGAGGTGTCGACGACGTACATCCGGCGCGGGTCGGAGGGCAGCATCAGCAAGGCGATCACCGCGCCCGCCAGGAGGGGTACCAGGGCGGTCAGCCGGGTTCGCGGGGTCGCCGCGATCAGCAGTGCGAAGCCGGTCGCGGCCATACCGAGCAGCCAGACCGTCTGCCCTGCGTGCACGGGGACGGAGAGCGTGACCAGTGTGTCGCGCACCTCCTCCACCGTCGGCGACAGCAGCGAGACCCGGTTCGGCTCCGTGGACGGCAAGCCGCCCGCCATCACCGTCTTCGTGCGGCCCAAGGACATGTGCATCAGGACGGTGAAGACGAATGCGGTCATGGCCAGCGCGGGCGGGGTGAGCGCGGACGGCAGGGCACGCCCCGCCCCCATGCCCAGTACGGCCCCCGCGACGAGGAAGAGGGCCCCCACCAGTGAGATCGGCAGCCAACCGAGGTGCGTGTACTCGGTGTTGCCGAGCACCTGGAATCCGCCGACGAGGACGAGGAGCGCGAAGGCCGAGGCCAGTGTGAGCGCCGTCGTGCCCGCCAGTGCGGCGGCGCGGTGCCTGGCCGGCCGCGGCGTGCTCGTCAGCAGTTCGTACATCGTCGAACGGTGGTCGCGCAGGCCCTGCAGCGCTCCGAGGCCCACGGCCAGCGGCCACAGGTAGAACAGCAGGGAGCGGGTCCACAGGGCCATGGACGTCCACTGGGCCGTCCACGCCGTGGTGTCTCGCCACCACGCGCCGTCCACCAGGTACAGGAACGCCAGCGCCGGAACCAGGACCACGGCGCCGGCCCATGGGGCGACGGAGCGCCTCAGCTCGATGCGCAGGACACGGAGGTTCACCAACTGCCCCTCTCCTGGCCGGGCTTCTGCAGCAGCGCCGAGTAGCCCCGCTCCAGGGGGCTGTCGCCCACGTGCTCGGGGCCGCCCGCCGCCGCCAGTTCGTCCGGGGTTCCCTGGAAGACCAGCCGGCCCTCGGCGAAGAGCACCACATCGGTGCAGGCCGCGGCGACGTCCTCCACCAGATGGGTCGATACGAGCACACAGGTGTCCGTGCCCAACTCCTGCAGCAGTTCGCGGAAACGCAGCCGCTGCGCCGGGTCCAGCCCGACCGTCGGCTCGTCGAGGAGCAGGACCGTCGGGTCGTTGACGATGGCCTGGGCGATTCCGACGCGCCGCACCATGCCGCCCGACAACGCCTTCATCCTGTCGTCGGCGCGGTCCGCCAGGCCCACCCGCTCCACGGCACGCTGCACCGCGCCGGGGATGTCCGCCTTCGGCACCTCCTTCAGCCACGCCATGTACTCGACGAACTCGCGCACCGTGAAGCGCCTGTAGTAGCCGAACTCCTGCGGCAGGTAGCCGATCCGGCGGCGCAGCGCACGGTGCTCACCCAGGCCGCCCGCGGTCTCGCCGAGCATGACCAGGGTGCCCTCGGTGGGGCGCAGCACGGTGGCCAGCGTCCGGATGAGCGTGGTCTTGCCCGCCCCGTTGGGGCCGAGCAGGCCATGTACGCCGGTACCGAGCCGCAGGTCGAGGCCGTCAACGGCCATCCGTTTCCTGCCGACCCTGACCTTCAGCCCGGTGGCCTGGATCTCCCAGGCGTAGGGCGTCGGTGCGAGGTCGGCCGCGTTGACCGCGGACGTCATGTGGTGTTCCTTTCCGGTGATCATCGATGAGTTCTCAGCACGGAGTACGCGCCCCTGCGAGCGATCACGACTCCGGTGCCCAGGACGAGGAGCAGCGCCCAGGCGGGCAGTCCGTCCGTCCGCAGGGCGAGGGCCGTCCGGCTGGTGGCCAACGTCGGCGCCAGGATCAGGACGGCCCACCCGGCGGCCAGCACGACGGCGGCGCGCGTCACACCGACGGCACCGCCGAGCGCCAGCGTCGCCGCGGTGAACGCCAGGCAGGGGAGCAGCCATTGGGCCACCATCACCCCGGTCAGCCACCCGCACACCAGCAGCACGGGGACGACCACGCCGAGCACGGAGGCGGTGCGCCGCAGCACCAGCTGGAGCCCGGCCCTGGGCGCCGAGGCCGTCAGCTCGTACGCCGGGTCCAGCCCGCGGGCCCAGGACGCCGCGACACCCAGTACGGGCAGGACCGGTGCGAACAGCAGCACCAGCGACACCTCGCCCGTGCCGACGCCGACCAGGTCGAGCAGCAGAGCCAGCAGCGTCACGGCGACGACCATGGCCAGCCAGGGCACCATCGCGGGCGTCATCCACCGCGACAGTCTCGACAGCCGCGACAGCCATGCCTGTTGGAGCCGTCCGCGCCGCATGGTGGCGGTGACCGCCAGCCGGGGCTCCAGGCCGGACCACACGGCGCCGACCAGTGACGTCACGGCGGGCACCTGGACGGCGACCACGGCGGACAGCCGGTCACGGCACACCCGGCACGCCTCCAGGTGGGCCTCCACGGCCCACACCTCGTCAGCGGCGAGGTCCCTGCCCCCATGGGCGTACCTCTCGATGATCCGCCCCGACGCATGTTCCCGCCCTGGCGCATGTGCCCGCTCCGACGCGTGTTCTCCACTCATGCCAGCGCCCTCCGCATCGCGGTCCTCGCCCGGCGGGCACGGGTCTTGACCGTGCCCTCAGGCAGCCCGAGCAGGACCGCGGTCTCCCGGACGGACAGCCCGTCGAGCACCATGGCCTGCAATACCTGTCGTAGTTCCGGCGCGAGATACCGCAGCGCGTCCCCGACCTCACCGCCGACGCTCGCGGCGAGCGCCTCCTCCTCGGCGGCGGGCGCCGCAGCCGGCACAGCGGCAGCCGGTGGCGGCTCCGCATGGTGGGCCCTGCGCCGGAACGCGTCGACCAGGCGCCGCGCCGCGATCGTCCACAGCCAGCCGGTGGCCGTCCCTCCGACCGCGGCCCCGGCGAACGCGCCCGCAGCACGCCACACGGCCAGGTAGGTCTCCTGCATGACCTCCGCGACGATCTGCTCGTCCACGCATCGGCGACGCAGGCGCACCGCCAGCCATGGCGACGTGCGCCGGTACAACTCCTCGAATGCGGCACGGTCGCCCTTCGCCACGAGCCGGACGAGACGTACCTCGTCCACCTCGTGCAGCAGCGGTGCCCTGACTGATCTCACACCCGCTAGACGCCGAGCCCTCGCGTCAGGTTTTCGTATCGACGTGATCCCCATCACACGAGGGGCGCTCCCGTCGTCCCGGTCAGCAGTAATCGATCGTTGCGTTCGACGTCGCTGAACAGGCTGCAGTCGAGATGAGCGTGAAAGACGAGAACAGCGAGGACGTTACGGACGAGATCTGCCCTCCGCCCGTACGTGACGACCGCGCGCGGGCTTGGGTTGCCGCGACCGTTCAGGGACACATGGGAGGCAGATGAACCGACCGGGAAGCGGGGACCTCATGCAACGCTGCCACGCAACCGCGCACCTCACGCGGATGAACTCGTCCAAGTGTCGTGCCACCACGGGCCTGTGCGGTGATGCGGTGCTCCAGGCCGACATCGATGCGGGAGCGGAGAGGTGAGCGGTGGCCTGCCGCCGCTGAGGAACCGATACCTCGCTGCGGGCTTCATCGTCGTCATGTACTCGCTGATCGGGGCGTTTTTGGGCGGCTTGCTGGGTACGGGGCTCTCGGGCAGCGCCGTGTGGGCAGGTGTGGCAGCCTTCGTGGGCGGGGCACTTGGAGCCGCTTTCGGCGTGTGGCGTATCCGGCGCACCCCCGAGGAAGAGCGTCTTGACGACAACACCTACTGACTGAGGGGCTGTTGCCGCCGCTCGTCTGCACCACGCCCACCGGTTGTCGGCCGGAGAGATGGCCGCGGCTCATCGGTCAGACGCATCCTCAGCTGCCTCGTGAAAGGCGACGACCGCCTCACCGTTGGTCCTTGCCCATTCGGTGAGCTTTCTGATGGGTTCCTCCAGGGTGCGCCCGAGCTCGGTCAAGCCGTATTCCACCCGTGGCGGCGCTTCGGCGTACGCGCGCCGCTCGACGAGCCCGTTGTCCTGCAAGCGGCGCAGCGTCTGCGTCAGTACCTTGCGCGAGACACCTCCGATCAACTCGGCCAGCTCTCCATGGCGCACGGGGCCGTCGGTCAGAGCGAACAGGGTGACCACGGCCCATTTGCTGGAAATGATCTCGATGGCCATGCGGGCGGGGCAGTCGGCGAGGAACACGGTTCCGGGGCGGAGGCTCACAAGCCGAAGGTTACCTTTTAGTACCTAACGGATGCCTAACGTCGAAGGCATGCAGCGCACCACTTCTTCGGGCGCCCTTCGCAGGGGCCCGCGAGGTCTTCGGCCCCTACGGCCGTTACTACCGCTACTACCGCGCATATCTCGCGCAGGGCCGAAGCCTTCAGGTTGACCGTCCGCCCGCTTCGAGGCGATGACCGGTCCCGACGGCGCCTCATGGTCGGCGGCACACAGGAGATCACCGCCTTCAGGAAGTTCGCTTCCGACGCCGCACCCACCTACCTCCCCACCACCTCCAAGGAAACAGTCATGACCAGCCCGACCACCTACGTCCTCGTGCACGGCGCATGGCACGACGGACGCTCATGGAATCGCGTCGCCCCCTTGCTCACTGCTCAGGGGCACCGTGTCTTCACGCCGTCCCTCACCGGCCACGGGGACAAGGCACACCTGCTCAGCCCTGAGATCGGTCTTGTCACCCACACCGACGACGTCGTCGACCTCATCCTCGACCACAACCTGAACGACATCGTCCTGGTCGGACACAGTTACGCGGGCATGGTCATCTCCAGCGTGGCGAACCGGGTTCCCGAGCGCATCTCACGCCTGGTGTACGTCGACGCCATGGTGCCGACGCACGGCGAGAACGCCGTCGATGTCATGCCGCTCACCCAGGTCCTCATCGACAGAGCCGCCGACAGTGCCCAGCCCTGGCGCATTCCGCCGCTGCCGGAGGCTCCCGCGCCCTTCGGTCTTTTCGGAATCACTGACCCTGACGACATCGCGTGGCTCAAGACCACGCTGGCGGACGAGTCGGTCCTCTGCTTCCAACAGCCGGTCGATATGTCCAACCCCGCCCAGGCAGCCATCCCCCGGGCTCACATCCTCTGCACCGGCAACGAGCCCAGCGGCGTCACGCGCCGGCCCATCCCGAAGCTCCAGCCCAACGGCACGCCGTCTCGCGTCCACACGCTGGACACCGGCCACGACGCCATGGTCACCAGGCCCGCAGAACTTAGCGCCCTGCTGCTCGAAACCACCTGACCGGTTGACCGGCTGACCGGCGAAGCAACGCATTGCTGCCAGGTCGCCGAATGTCCAGCCACTCCCCCAACCCGTCCGACAGTTGAGGTCTCCCCATGTTCATCGTCTACGCCATCGTCGCCGCACTCATGTCGGCGGTGCTGCTCGCTTCGGCCGGCGCCAAGTTCACCCGGCCGAAGCGGCTTGTGGAGCAGATGTCCACTCTTGGCCTGCCCTACGGCGTACTGCCGTTCCTGGGCGTCGTGCAGCTCGCCGGCGCCGGCGGCCTCGTCATCGGGCTCTGGTGGGGGCCCCTCGGAATCGCTTCCGCCGTCGGCCTGGCGCTCTACTTCCTCGGCGCGGTCGCCACACACCTACGCGTCAGCGACTACAAGGGCGCACCCCCGGCAGCCGTCCTCACGGTCACGGCAATCGCACTCATCGCACTCCGCTCCGCAAGCCTGTAGGAGGGCAGCTGATCACCGTCCAGGATGGGTGTGCATCGGGGACTGGTGCGGTCGGCCTCCGCGTTTCGATCCGGCCGCTTACCGTGATCGTCACGCAGTCGAGTGCGGTATCAGCGGGCAGTGCTGCCGCGGAAGGTGGGACATGGTGATCCTCGCGCGGTAGATGGTGTTCCCGACGGCAGGCCGCCGCCGGGAACACCGCTGCGCTGGTGAGGCCGAGGGCTGCCCGGGTTCACGCGACCGGGAGGGTCCAGTCCTGCTGCGCTGCCCACTGCTCGAAGGTGGTGGTGGTCAGGCCGTAGCGGGCGGCGTGGTGGGGGCGTGCGGGGTAGCCGACGCGGTCGTTCCAGATCTGGCCGTCCGCCGCGGGCGCGCCCAGGCGCTGTTCCTGCTCCTCCCAGGAGACGGAGACGGCGGTGATCTCGCGGCCGGATGCCTTGGAGAGGGTGTCCGCGATTTCGGGGTGGGTCAGCGCGTCGCCCGCGAACTCGATCTCGGCTTCATGGAACTTCTCGGGCTCGGTCACGGCGGCGGCGACGGCTGCTCCGAAGTCGTCCGAGTTGATGAGCGCCAACTTGGTCTGCGGGCTCGTGGCGGTGACGAGCCTGCCCTGGGGCAGGTCGGGGAACATGGGGTCCTGCTTGGCCGGGAGGAAGTTGTCCATGTAGAAGGCGGGCTTGAAGATGGTCCAGTGGTCGAGGCCCGACTGCCGGATCGCGTCCTCCGCGGCCTCCTTCTCGCCCCAGTACGCCTTCCACAGGGCGGACTGCTCGTAGCCCGGGTGCCGGCTGCGCCACCCGGTGCCCGATACGGACGTGTGGATGATCTGGACGATGCCGGCCCGCTGGGCCGCGGTGGCGATGTTGCGGGCCTTGCGCTGCTCGGCGCCGGGGTCGGCCGGGTCGACGCCCGCCAGCTGCACGGAGAAGACCGCGTCGTGTCCGGCGCCGGCCGCCTCCAGGGATGCGAGGTCGTCCATGTCTCCCCTCGCGAGGGCGACGCCCTGCCGGGCGAGCGCCTGGGCGGGGGCCGAGGTGGGGTTGCGGACGAATGCGGTCACGGGGTGTCCCGCGCGCAGGAGTGCCCGGACGGCGGCGCCGCCCTGCATGCCCGTGGCCCCGGTGACCAGCACTTTCGCCTTGCCGTTGTGCGTCATAGCGCGCCTTGCCTTCGGTTGGTCGTGTGATGTCGGAGGTACGGGCACGAAGACCCGTCAACTAAAGACCTTACAGTATCGAGTCTCGCGTGTATCGAGTTGATGGCCTGCCTGAGCAGAGACGGGCGGCCGACAGCCGGACGAGGCAGGAAGACCCGGCGGCAGAGGAAGCGGATGCAGTACCGTCGTGCGTATGACCAGGTCAACCCGCCCCGCTGGACGCCAGCGCCCCAGCGGCGCCTTCGGGCCCGTCCGCGACGAGACGCGCAATACCCGCATCATCGAAGCGGTCCTGGACCTGATCGTCGAGAGCGGCTACGCGGATCTCACCATGGCCGCGGTGGCCGCGCGCGCCGAGGTGGCCAAAGCCACCGTCTACCGCCGCTGGGCCTCGCGCGAGGACTTGGTCGCCGACGCCCTGGAAAGCCTCATGCTCCCCGCCGCTGTCCCGGCCGAGGTGACGGCCGCCCAGACACTGCGCGAGGACCTCATCGCCACGCTGGCCCACAGTTCCGCGTGCCTGCAACCCCAGGGCCGTCGCTTCTCCACTGTGCTCGCCGCCGCCACCGACTCTCACCCCCAGATCACCGACACCTTGCGCGAGCGCTACATCGCCGGGCAGCGCGAAGGAATCACCGCCTGCCTCCACCGCGCTCAAGAGCGCGGCGAGATCACCGCGGAGAGGGTTGCGTTTCTGCTTGCCCCGGACAGGATGGAGATCGCCGCAGCCGTCGGGGTGATGGTCCTCCAGGAGCACCTGCTCGGCGCGGTTCTCGACATGGACGGGATAGCCCGCCTGGTGGACCAGGTGCTGCTGCCACTCCTCAGTGGCACCCCCACCGGCTGAAGCCCCTCCGGCCGGCTTCCCGATTCCACGCCATGCCTTCGCGGCCCTCACGTTCGCCGCTCCCGCTCCGGCCGCCGGTGCGGTGCCCGCACCCCCCTCCGCAGCCGCTTCCACAACCAATTCCACAGCCACCCTCGATGACGACGAGGACGAGCTCAACGACCTGAGAGTCGCGATCGCTCAGCTCATCTCCCTGCCGCAGGCCGGTTCGGAGGTGGAGGAGAAGGGCCGGGCGGCCCTGCACGGCACGGTCGAGGACATGCGTGCCTTCCTGGACACCGGTTACCGACTCGCGCAGGCCCAGGACGACCGCGTCGCCCTCGCCCAGCTCCACTCCAAGCCCGACACGAGCCCGGAGCTGAAGGAAGCCGTCCGCGCGATCCTCAGGACCAGCGACCCGGAGGAGATGCGCTGGTTCCTGGAAGTCGGCCAGTACGAAGTCGACCAGTAGAAGGTCACCGGCCGAGACCCTGACTCTGGACTGCGGCAAAGACACCGCACTCCGTCGGTGAAGGACACGGAACCACTGGTCCGGCTCACTCGTCCCGAGGCGGAGAGCAGGGCGTCCTGACGGACCGTCGTCAGGTCGACGGGCATCACATGGGACGGGCGGCTGTCGTCGTAGCCGACGACGGAGACCTCGTCCGGAACCTCTACGCCCGCCCGGGTGAACGCGATCAACAGGCCCATGGCTTCGACGGGGTCGCCACCGCCTGCGTCTTCGCGTGGGAGGAACGCGCACGCGAGTCCTCGGCGTTCATGCTCGACAGCAGGCGGAAGGAGCTGACCGGGTGAGGCTCTGGCCGTCGACGGGCGAGGAGGGTACGCCTCATGGCGCGCGTGGGGGGCGCGTACGTCGACCGGCGTCTTGCGCGACACTGGTCGCGTGATCGTCGAACGCGCGTATGCCCACCTCTCCTCGTACGACGAGGACTCCTGGCCCTGGTCCGTGCCCTGCGTCAGGCAGTTGCTCGACGAAGGGCTGCGCTTCACCGCGCCGGTGACCTTCCTGGTCGGTGAGAACGGCTCGGGGAAGTCGACCCTGGTCGAGGCGCTGGCGGAGGGGTTCGGTCTGGACTCGTACGGCGGTTCCCACGACTGGCGCTACGCCTCGCCGCGTGGCAAGTCGGTACTCGGCGAGCGGATGAAATTCGACGCGGCCCCGCGCGGGCGCCGGATGGCCACCAGTTGGTCGGCCCGCAAGGGCTTCTTCCTGCGGGCCGAGACAGCTCTGGACGCCCTGGGCAGGGAGGGGCTGTCACCTGACTCGGTCAGCCATGGCGAGGGCTTTCTCGCGGCGTTCCGCGGGAAGTTCCTCCACACCGGGCTCTATGTTCTCGACGAGCCGGAGGCCGCGCTCTCCTTCTCCTCGTGCCTCGAACTGATCGGGCACATCGACCGGTTGGCCAAGGAGGGCGGCCAGATCATCTGCGCCACCCACTCACCCCTGCTGACCGCCCTGCCCGGCGCGGACATCATCGAGGTCGGCGAACACGGCATACGGCGGGTCGCCTGGCAGGAGCTCGGCGTCGTGGACCACTGGCGCCGCTATCTCGCCGACCCGCACGCCTATCTGCGGCACATCATCGAACCGTAGGAGCGGTGGCCCTCGGTTTCCGCTCCACCCGGCATGCGGTGGAGCGAACTGCACTCACACGCATCGGGGGTCCTGCGTAGGGACGCCGTTGAATTCCCAGAAGGCATCCGTGGTCCTCGGGCCGGCGACTCCGTCAACGGCAAGGCCAAAGCCGAAAGAGTTCAAGAAGCGCTGCAACGCCTTGATCGTGTACTGGCCGACGATTCCATCGACCTCCAAGCGGACACCTCCGTTGAAGCCACGCGCGTTGAACATCCGCTGTGCTGCCTTCCAGCTGTCGGTGCCCAGCAGGCCGTTGTGCTCCCAGGGCTCGTAACCGGAGCGGGTCAGAAAGCACTGCCAGTTCTTCGCCCGGGCGACGGTCAGGCCGAGGTTTTTCACCGCGAGAACGGAAACGTCCTGGGCGCTCGCCGCTGGCTTGGCTATCGGCTCGGATGCCGCGGAGCTGATGGTCGCACCCGCCAGACTGCCGGTGGCGAGCCCGATAACGGTGGCAGCGCTGACGAACGTCCTCGTCAAAACAGGTCGCATTGTTGTCCTCTTCATTGTCTCGCCGCTACAGAGCGAGCGGGATAGGGGAATCTGGCCTTGAAGGACCGGAGACATCTCGTGCGTGGTCTCGGAAACCGGGATACCGGGAAACCGGAAAGGACCGATGTCCAGGCCATCCGTCGACTCTCCTCTCTCCGGCCTCGACCAGGACCTTAGGACCATCCAGGGCTTCGGCCTTTGTCATCCGTGCAGGGGAATGTGTCAGGAGTGCACAGCCGCAAGGTGACGCCGCACCAGGCAGGCAGGAGCTCAGCGCGGGCCCGTCGAGGCCGCTGTACGGCGGAAGAGAATCCCGCCAGACTGATGCCGGGAACCATCTGTGACGAGGGGGGCTTGTGGGGGAACGGGGCAAGGTATTGCCGGGCCGGCTCGACAACCGACGCAGACGAGGGGCTGCCTCATGAGCCCGGTCCTGGACACCGCGTACATACCGCCGCGGGACCGAGAGGAGGTGGTCCGAGAAGCGGTGTGGGAATCCGTGGTGGCGGTCGATATCGACCATCCGCTTCCGGCGGAGGACATCTCCGTTCGCATTGGGCTCGGCAGCGTCGGGCCGCTGAGAATCTGTTCGGCGCGGGCGACCGCGGTCACTGTCCGTCGGACGGAGCGGCTGGCCCGTGAGGACGAGGAGCCACTCGTCTTCCTCGGTCTGCAGATGACGGGCACCAGCCTGGTGATGCAGAACGGCCGCCAATGCCTGCTGCGGCCGGGAGACTTCGCCGTCTACGAATCGGTCGCTCCCTACACACTTCTCTTCGACGAGGGAGTCGACCACCACTTCTTCCGTCTCCCCCGCGCCGCACTCGCGCTTCCCGAACGGCTGCTGCGCGACGTCACCGCGGTCACGCTGGGCCCCGGCAATCCCGTCGCGCGCCTGGCCTCCACCTATTTCTCCCAACTGGCCGCCAGCGACGAATTACGCCAGGGCGTGTACGCCGACGCCGTCGTAGAGCCCAGCATCGAACTGCTCCGTGCCGTCCTGACCTCCCAGCACGGTGACTCCAGCCGCGCCAGAGCCCCGCTGGAGGCAACGCTCAGCCTGCGCATCACCCACTACATCCGGGCCCACCTGGATGACCCCGATCTGTCGGCCGCACGGATCGCCGCCGCACACGGAATCTCCGTACGTCATCTCTACGCCGTGCTGTCCCGCTCGGGTATCAGCCTCGGGGACTGGATCCGCGCACGCCGCCTGGCCGAATGCAAACGGGATCTGGCCGGCCCGAACGGCCGCCTGCGGACCATCGCGGCGATAGGGCGGAGCTGGGGCTTCCTGGACGCGACGCATTTCAGCAAGGTGTTCCGGCAGGCGTACGGGATGTCGCCACGGGACTGGCGCGACCAGCATCACCCGCGCTCCTCCGGGTGATGGCCTCCGCGCGCCCCGCGTGTCGCGTGACCGACCCTTGACTCCCGGTCGGGCCCTGGCCGGAGGCCAGGCGAGGCGACCAGCGCCGGTTCTCCGGTTCCGGTGTGTTCCAGGCATGGCGGTGCGGGATCACCAGGCCGGCACCTGGTGATCCGGTAGGCCGCGGACTTCGAGACAACGAACAGCGGTACAAGCCGCCGCGGCGTCAAGCTGGTGCGCCCGTACGCCATGATCTCGCCGGAGCTGGTGCCGATCACTTGCTGGACAGGTGGAGGTCTCCGGACCAGGTATCGCACCGCACACGGCCAGAGCCGAAGGTGATCTCCAGTGAGATTCGCCCGCTGATCGGCGCCATCTCTATGCGACCTGACTCCGCCATGTCGTACCCCGCAAAGGGGGCAAAGGTCTCCACGATCAGGCACCAGTTGCAGCGACTCTCTCGGAATGCAGCACGCAACACGCCCGGCCATACGCAGCGCGGGCGTCTCCCCGATGCTTCGTCGGCGTCTCGGTCAACCGAGGCTGACCGCGAACGAGTTGTGGTAAGGAGGGCTGGCGATCAGTCGACTCCCTCTTGACCAGCAACTTGAGTCCCTGCGCTCGGTGCTCTCCCGTAACGACGTCTTGACGGAAGTGCTGGCGCGAACCGCGGCGCTGGACCTCCCCGGGTGGTACGTGACGGCCGGATGCCTGTTCCAGACGGTATGGAATGTGGTCACGGAGAAACCTCCGACCAGCGGGATCAAGGACTACGACGTCTTCTACTTCGATGGCAGCGACCTTTCCTGGGAGGCGGAAGACTCAGTGATCCAGGCCGCGGGAGGTCTTCGCCGATCTGCCTGCAGAGGTCGAGATCAGGAACGAGGCACGAGTTCACCTCTGGTACGAGGACAAGTTCGGTGTCCCGTGTCCGCCGTATGACTCCGCCGAGGCGGCGATCGACAGCTTCGCCGCGACGACGTGCTGTCTGGGAGTGCGGGTGGAGACGAACGGACGGTGGCGTGTCTATGCACCCCATGGGCTGTCGGACGTGTTCAACCTCGTCCTCCGGCCGAACCCGGTGCTTGCTCCGCGGTCGGTCTACGAGGTCAAGGCGGCCCGGTGGCAGCAGGAGTGGCCCGAACTGACCGTGCTGGGCTGGCCGTCCGCGGACATCACGGCGACTTCAGACCCCGCCCGCGTGCGTGACCGGAGCCCGGGCGACAGACGTAGCGACCGGCGCTGACGGCCAGGCCTTCCGCCGGCCGGAAAGACGACCACCGCGAGCACGTCACCGCGAGCACGTCACCGCGCTCATCGACGCCGCCACATCACTGCGACAGTGAGCGTGCAAGAAGCCACTTGGACGGGGAAAACGCAACTTCGACAGCGCCCGCAGAGGCAGTTACCGTCCTCTCGTCTTCGGCGATCGCCCACGGTCGCGCAGGAGGTCCTTGGGGCTGAGCCACCCGTGACGGGTTGGGTTTGTCCTGCCCCACGCACCCTCGCCCCAGTGCGTAAACCGGAACACCGGGTCCACGCCAGGCAGCCTCAACCAGGGAGAGGACGCATGCTTCATCTTGCTCTGTACACATTCGGCGTCCTGAAGTCACCTCTCGCCGATCCCTCACCTCTCACACGAGAGTTCTACGACACAGGTGAGGCCGTCTATCGGAGGATCAGCCAACACCCCGGATACGTCGCGCGTGCCGAGGCGGCAGGCGGTGACAAGGGCATGCTCTTCGAGGCGGACTGGGGTGCGTGGGGAGAGTTCGCCGTACCGGCCTGGTACGGCAAGGGCCGTACCGTGGAAACCACCGCCCTGGCCGCGACACTCTCACTCTGGACCGACCTGAGCCCCGCCTTCGACGCCATCTACACCGGTCTGCACCGGGAGGCGCTGAACCGGCGTTACGACTGGTTCGAGAGGACAGGGCACCCGAGTCACGCGTGCTGGTGGGTCTCCGGTGGCGTGATACCCACCTGGCAGGACGGGGTCTCCAGGCTGGAGCACCTCCACGACCGCGGCTCCGCGCCGCACGCCTTCACCTTCCACCACCCATTCGCCCCGGACGGATCTGCGACCAGGGTCAGATAGAGAACTTGAGCGCTGCTGTCGATCCCGTCCCGTCCCGTTCGACGTGCTGTTGTAGGGCGCATCAGCAGAGGGTGCGACAGGACCGGATGAGGGAACACATGGAGCAGTTGCTGCGCGTGCAGAATTTCACCATCTCCAGCGACGGGGTCGCCGCCGGCGAGGACCAGAGCCTGGAACGGCCATTCGGCCACCACATCGATCCGGGAAAGCTGTTCTCCTGGGCCGGCTCCACGGCGAGCTGGCCCCACCGCACCGAGCCCGGAGGAAGCCGCGGCCTCGACGACTACTTCACCCGGGACTTCCAGCACAACATCGGCGCCGAGATCATGGGCCGCAACAAGTTCGGACCCCAGCGCGGCCCCTGGCAGAACCATGAGTGGCAGGGCTGGTGGGGTGACGAACCACCCTTCCACACACCGGTGTTCGTCCTGACCCACCACACCCGTCCATCGATCACGCTGTCCGACACCACGTTCCATTTCGTGGACGACGACCCCGCCGGCGTGCTCGCGCAGGCACGAAAAGCCGCGCAGGGCAAGGATGTTCGACTCGGCGGGGGTGTGAGTACCATCCGGGAGTTCCTCGACGCGGGTCTCGTCGATACCCTGCACGTGGCCGTCGCACCGGTGAAACTCGGATCCGGGCTTCGTCTGTGGGACTCCCCCGATGAACTGCTGGACCGGTTCCACATGGACATCGTGCCGAGCCCGAGCGGCGTCACCCACCACCTCTTCTGGCGCAAATAGGTAGGAGAGGCGCCCGGCGACCTCGGCCGGGGTGAGGCGCGCAGTCCCATCGACCAACCGCCGACGCCGCAGCAGCCTTCCCGGTCGGGTGTGCACGCCCGGCCGGGACCTCAGCGCTTGCGGTTCCTGGCCACCACCACGAACAGGACTCCCGCAACGAGGACGACGCCCAGAACGATGCTGATCACCGTGCTGCCGCCACTCGCGCCGCCTGCTGCGGTAATCATCGCGCTGCCTCCCTGGCTTGCGATCGTACGGGGGATCGTCATCGGATGAGGTTACGCAGGACGCCGGTGCTGGCACCGGCGGCGGTCAGCCCGGTGATGGCAGCCGTGGCCGGGTGCGCGCCGGACAGAACGGTGAGAGTGGCGATCACCAGGCCGATGACCACGGCGGCAAGCAGGACGACGGCGGTGTGCAGGGACACGAACGGCTCGGTGCCGGGAGCGGGGGCGGGTACGACGACTGGCTGGCCAGTGGGTTGGGATGAGGCGGCGGCATCCGGCCGGGAGGCCGAAACGGAATGGCCGGACTGGGCGGACTGCGCGGGCTCAGGAGTGCTCATGGCTCAACCGTCTCGCCGAGCAGGACGACGGTAGGCGCGCACCGAACAGATCCGATGACACCCGATCAACAGGCCAGTGCCGGTGAACACTTTTCCTATCGGGTCGAACGCAACGTTGCCTCTCTGTCACACCGGCGGGCTGTTCGGCCAAGTTCGGTACTGGTCCACCGCAGCCCTTCTAGCCTGCTCAGCACAGCTGGACGGGGGATGGACGACGGTGAGCGAGCACAACACGACGGTCGAAGGCGCTGAGGGTGCAGACCTGTACGAACAGCACCTGGAACGCCAGGCGCAGGCGCTGCGGCGGTTGAAGGTGCAGCGGGGTGATCCCCCGTTGCGCAGGATCCAGGCGCGGGCCAAAGAACTGTTCGGCGATGGGGTGCCGCTGCCGCTGGCTACCCAGCACGCCGCGTTCAACGGTCGCTACGTCAGCCTCGACAAGCTGATCGTCCTCGTGCGTACCCTCATGTCCTGGGACCCCTACGGCCAGCCCTGTTCGCCCCCTGACCGCACCCATCCCGACCTCGCTCCCTGGCACGAACAGTGGCGCGCCATCGCCGAACTGCGATCCCGCCGACACCGGCCCGCACCCGCCCCCACACCCGCCCCCGCCCGTACGCCGGCTCCGGCTCCTGCTCCGGCTCCTGCTCCTGCTCCTGCTCCTGCTCCTGGTGCACTCGAAACCCCCTCGCCGACCGTGACGGCACCTCATCCATCGACAGGACCCGGCCACTTCGCGGCGCGCGCTCTCACCAGGGCAAGCCGAACGCTGACGGCGATGGGCCTGGCGGGCGTGCTGATCCTCGCCCTGGACGCCAGCAGCCCTCACCTCTGCGCGGCCGCACACGCCAGCAGCACCCAGCTCTCGCTCCCCGCCGAAGAGACTCGAGAGGTCCACTACCCGGCTCTCGCAGCGGGAGTGCTGCAGCAAGCGGCCCCGCAAGCCCCGCAGGCCCCCGGCATGTGCATCCTCTACGCAGCCCAGACCAGCTGCCCTGCGGACTTCCCCCAACCCACACCCACCGTCAACCCCACACCGAACACAACTCCCCCGCCCAGCGCGGCCCCAGCGACGGCCCTCAGCCCTAGCCCCAGCCCCAGCCCCAGCCCGGATCCGAGTCCCAGCGTGACTCTCGCCTCGCAGCCAGAACCCACCCACAAGCACGACATCTGCACCTAGCACCATGTCCGGCAACACGCCCGACGGCATCAGGGCTGACGAGTATCGACAGGTGGCTTTCCGCAAGAGCTGGCGCCCACCCTCCCTCGTTCACACGTCCCGGCGTCGCACCACGAGCGCCGCGACAGTCACCGCTACGCCAGCCCACGCGCCGTACACGATCCATGCCTCGGTGACCGTCAGCGGGTACTTGCCCAGGTCGTGCGCCCGTTCAGGGTTCGTCACCAGCCGCTCCCACGCGCTGAGCGGCATGGCGTTGCCGATCTCCTTGACCCAGCGGAAGCGCTCACCCTGGAAGAGCACCGGTACCAGGAGCAGCAGGGCGACGATCGTGACGACGGAACCCGCGGCGTGCCGGACGACCGCACCCACCGCCGTACCGACCAGTGCGCACAGCGGTGCGAGCAGCGCGGCCGCGGCCACGGCGCGCAGTGCGCCCGGGTCGCCCAACGACAGGCCGCCATGATCGCGCAGCAGCATCTGGGTGACCGCGAAGGAGGTGCCGGAGACGAGCATGCCCAGCGCCGCCATGACCGCCGACACCACGGTCATCTTGGCGGCGATCACCGCCTGGCGGTCGGGGACGGCGGCGAAGGTCGTACGGATCAGCCCGCTGGAGTACTCGCCGAAGACCGCGATCGCCCCCACCGCGGCAGTGATGATCATGAACATCTGCCAGGCGGGATCGACGAACGCCGTGGTCAGCGGATCGAACGAGAACTCGGAGCGGTCCGGAAAGTCCGGCCGGTCCGGCGACCACGGTGTCTGATGCGCCAGCCGGTCGGCGTTGGACACGGCGGAGTTCACGTTGATGCCGATCACGGTCAGCGCACCGACACCGAGCACCCAGTACGTGGACCGCAGCGACCAGAGTTTGATCCACTCGGCGGCGAGGAGGTGACGGAACCGGGCAACAGGTACCCGGGCCTGGAGGCGGGCAGGGGCCTCGTCGAGTTCGGGGGTCATCGGGCGGCTCCTGCCGCGTATTCGACGCTCTGCGTGGTCAGTTCCATGAACGACTCCTCCAAGGAGGCCGCGTGCGGGCTGAGTTCGTGCAGCCGCACCCCGTGCGCGAAGGCGAGCTCGCCGATGCGGTCCGCGGGCAGACCGGTCACCGTGTACGCCCCGTCGAGCTCCAACCGGACCGTCGCCCCCGCGCCCTCCAACAACCCGGACAGGATCTCCGCGTCGGGCGTACGGACGCTCACCCGCAACTGTGTGCCGCGGGCGGCGAACTCCCGCAGGCTCTCCGCCGCGATCAGCCTGCCGCGGCCGATGACGATCAGCTCGTCGGCGGTCTGCTGCATCTCCCCCATCAGATGACTGGAGACGAGTACGGTGCGGCCCTCGTCCGCCAGTTGCCTAAAGAGGTTGCGCAGCCAGCGCACCCCCTCCGGGTCGAGGCCGTTGAGCGGCTCGTCGAAGAGCAGTACGGGTGGATCGCCGAGCAGCGCGGCTGCGATACCGAGCCGCTGTTTCATCCCCAGGGAGAATCCGCCGATCCTGCGGCCCGCCGCGTCGGCCATGCCGACCTCCGCCAGCACCTCCGCGACCCGCCGTAGTGGCAGCCCGTTGCCGGCCGCCAGTGCCCTCAGATGGGCGCGGGCGGTGCAGCCGCCATGCACGTCATGGGCATCGAGCAGGGAGCCGACATGTCGCAGGCCACGGGGGCGGTCGCCGAACGGCTGCCCGTCGACGGTGACGGTGCCGCCGGAGGGCTGGTTCAGTCCGAGGACCATCCGCAGCGTGCTGGTCTTGCCGGCGCCGTTCGGTCCCAGGAAGCCGGTGACCACGCCTGGGCGCACGGTGAAGGACAGTCGGTCGACGGCGGTGGTCCGGCCGTAGCGCTTGGTGAGTTCGGTTGCTTCGATCACACGTCCACGCTGCCGGGGCGGGCCCCGCCCGGGCATCTGGCCACCGGCCACAATCGGGTCATCCCAAGTAGCCCCGAGGAGTAGGCCCGTGGGCCGATTCCCGGGTGCGGGCGGCACACCTATGATCTGCGCATGAAAGCCCCGCTGAATCCTCCGCGGTCGCTGCTCACCGAGACCCTGGCCTGGTGTTCAGGCATCGCGTACGTCATCGTGCTGCACGTCGTCGTGCTGAACACGGGCCGCGATCTGACCGGGATGCGCCTGCTGCTGGTCGCCCTGCCCGGCGTACTGCTGCTGCCCCTGATACTGCGTCGGCCGCTGCCCGCCCTGGTACTGCTGCTCGGCGCCTCCTTCGCGGCCACCGTGAGCACGGACTCGGCGATGGCCGCGGGGCAGGAAGTGGGGCACGACGTGGGGCAGGACGTGATGGGCGGCGTCGCGCCCTCGGGGACACAGGCGTGGCAGATCGCGTATCTGCAGGCGGTACTCACCGATCTCACCGTCGGACGGATCGCCGCCACCAAGTCGCGGCTGATGTCGGCCGTCGCCGCACTCGTGGCCCTCGGCGTGCAGATCGGGGGCGCCAGTTACTACCGGGACGGCTCCTCGTCGTTCCTCGCGGCCTCGGTTTTCCTCGCGTTGACGATGGTCACCGCCTCGACGGCCGGCTACTCGATCCGGGAACGCCGCCGGCACACCGCCGGCCTGCGGGCCCGGGCCGCTGAGCAGGCCGTCACCACGGAACGGCTGCGCATCGCACGGGAGTTGCACGACATGGTGGCGCACAGCATCGGTGTCATCGCCATCCAGGCCGGGGTGGGCCGACGCGTCATCGACACGCAGCCGTCGGAGGCCCGCAACGCCCTCGGTGCCATCGAGGACACCAGCCGCGACACCCTGGCGGGCCTGCGCCGGATGCTCGGCGCGCTGCGGCAGGCGGACCCGGAGGCCGGTGCGCCGCTCGGCCCGGCACCGGTCCTCGCCGATCTCGACGAGCTGGTGGAGCGGACCCGGGACGCGGGCGTACGGGTGGACATGAAATGGCGGGGCAAGGCGCACGGCGAAGGGCGGCCGCTGCCTGCGGAGATCGAGCTGTCCGCGTACCGCATCATCCAGGAGGCGATCACCAACGCCGTCCGCCACTCGGGCGCCGACACCTGCCGGGTGACCGTCGACCGCCGGGAGGACGACCTGTCCGTCGAGATCACCGATGAGGGCCGCGGCATGTCCACCCTGCCCGGCGCGGCGGGCTACGGGCTGACGGGCATGCGGGAACGGGCGGCGCTGCTGCACGGCGAGTTCACGGCCGGGCCGCGCGCCGAAGGCGGCTTCCGCGTGGCGGCGCGGCTCCCGGTGTCGGCGGCTGTCGGATGACCCGGGTGCTCCTCACCGACGACCAGCCGCTGGTCCGCCACGGGCTGCGGGTGCTGATCGCCGACCACCCCCAGCTGGAGGTGGCGGGCGAGGCCTCGAACGGCGAGGAGGCGGTACGGCTCGCCGAACGACTGGCGCCGGACGTGGTGATGATGGACATCCGGATGCCCGGCATGGACGGTATCGAGGCCACCCGGCGGATCTCCGCGAGCCCCGGCACCCCGCCCAAGGTCCTCATCCTCACCACGTTCGACGACGACGAGTACGTCTACGGCGCGCTCCGGGCCGGGGCGAGCGGCTTCCTCGTCAAGGACATGGACATGGACATGGACCAGATCCTCACCGCGATCGAAATCGTCGCCGCGGGCGACGCCCTCATCGCGCCGAGCGTGACGCGCCGGCTGATCGCGGAGTTCGCGGCCCGCCCTGCCGCCGTACCGTCGCCCCATCGGCCGGTGGTGGAGGGCATCACCGCCCGCGAACGAGAGGTACTCACCCTGGTCGGCGGTGGACTCTCCAACGCGGAGATCGCCGCGCGGCTGCACATCAGCATGGCCACGGCCAAGGCCCATGTCGGCAGACTCCTGACGAAGCTGGACGCGCGGGACCGCGTGCAACTGGTCATCATGGCCTACGAGTCGGGGCTGGTGACGCCGCCTCGGGGATAGGAGCGCCGGTGGGAGAGGCGGTTCGCGGCTCGCTGCCGGTCGAACCGGTCAACGCATCGGGGAAACCGGTCAACGTACCAGTTGAACCGGACGACTTGAGTCCGTCGGGCAGGGCTTCGTCCGCTTCGTACGTATACGCAGAGCCGGGTCGTTACGATGACGATGGATGACATCGGATGACAGTGGTGGGGTCGGCTCCGGGGTTCGCGCCCGGCGACGGTTCCGGCCCTGTCGGGCGGTCGGCCCGGACTCGGTACAGCTTCCTTCGCGGTACGGCCGCACACGGTAAGCGGACGCAAGGCAACGTATCCCACGTGCAGTTGGAGCTGTCCATGCGCATCGACCATTCGAAGCTGTCGCTCGACCAGCCCGTGTCCTACCTCGATCCGAACCGCGGGACCCACGAGGAAGCAGCCGAGTGGCTGCGGTTCGGCCCCGTGGTACCGGTGGCACTGCCGGACGACGTCCGTGCCTGGGCGGCCATGTCGGCCGCGGCGGCCCAGACGATACTGGACGCGCACCCCGACCTCTCCAGCGATCCGCGGCACTGGGGTGCGTACACGCGCGGAGAGATACCCGCCGGATGGCCGCTCCTCAACCTGATCGTCGGGGAGTCGATGCTGAACGCGGACGGGGCCGACCACCGCAGGCTCCGCCGCCTGGTGAGTTACGCCTTCACTCCGCGGCGTATCGAGGCGTTCGCGCCCCGGATCCGTGAGATCAGCGGGGAGTTGCTGGACGGTCTGGAGTCCGGGCTGAAGTCCGGGGGGCCCGGGGCGGTGACCGATCTCAAGGAGAGTTTCGCCTATCCGCTCCCGCTGCTGATCATCTGCGAGCTGTTCGGCCTCACCGAACCCGATCAGCAGCACCGATTACGCGGCCACTTCCAGACGATGCTGAGCGTCGAGGTGAGCGGCGCCGAACGGCAGGAGGCCGCGGTCGGGCAGCGCGAGGTGCTGGCACGGCTGGTCGCCGACCGGCGCGCGGCCCCGCTCGGCGATCTGACCAGCGCGCTGATCGAGGCGTTGGACGACGAGGCCGGCAGGCTGACGGAGAAGGAACTGATCGACACCCTGGAGATCATCCTGCTCGCCGGGCACGAGACCACGGTCAACTCGCTGACCAGCACCGTCCACGCCCTGCTCACCCATCCCGACCAGCTCACCGCGCTCCTCGACGGCGAACTGGACTGGCCGGCCGCCGTGGAGGCGGGCCTGCACTGGAACGCCCCGCTGCGCAACCTGTTCATGCGGTACGCGGTGCGGGACACCGATCTGCACGGGGTGACCGTGCGCCGCGGCGAGCCGATCGTCGTCGGGCTGGCCGCCGCCAACCGCGAACAGCGCGGAACGGTCCCGGCGCGGTTCGACATCCGCGACTCCCGCCACTACGACCGCCAGCTCGCCTTCGGCGCGGGCCCGCACTACTGCCTCGGCGCGCCCCTGGCCCGCCTGGAGAGCGCGATCGGGCTCTCCCAGCTCTTCACCCGCTTCCCCACCATGCGCCTGGCCGTGCCCGAGTCGGAACTGGTCCCCGTGATCTCCACAGCGGTGAACGGCGTCGCCGCCCTCCCGGTCATCCTCCGCCCGGAACCCACCTGAGGCCTGGCCGACTTCGGCGATCCCGTTACGGGGGCTGAGCCCGTTCATTGTCCGTTCCCCGTTCCCCGTTCATGACGGGATACGGGGAACGGGCTGTCCTGTGATCACCGGGCGCCCCTTGCCGTCGTGAGGGGGACGGTGACAGTTCTCGATCACGTGATCGACGCACTTCGCCCAGCCTCGACGTCCGCCGCATCGATCGCCGGGTCGATCGTTGAGTCATCTGTTGGCGTCAGCTGCTTCAGGGAAGCCCAGTTGGTCCAGCAGGGCGTCGAACAGCTCCTCCACGAAGGTCTCCTGTGCACGCAGCAGCTCCTCGATCCGCGCCTGCTGCGCTGTGGCCCGGACACCAGCGGCTGAAGCCCATACGAGAGCACCTTCGGCGTCGGCCGGCACCTCCGCGTCGAGTTCCGCGCGCTTACGTCTGAGGGCCTCGTCGAACTCCGGGGTGGTCACCCACAGGCTCACGTCGTCCACGTCCTCAGGCTCCTCGACGAGGAGGGCCGCAGCGTTGTCGAGGTTCAGCCATGCCTGCCAACGCCGCCCGCTGGTGTCCAGGCCGGTCACGAGGGCGACGCTGCTGTCGGAGACATCGGCGACGCAAGCCGCCGCACCAGTCCGTTCGACCAAGGCGGGGAGGTAATCGTCCTCCCAGATGCCGTGTTCCAACTGCAGGGTCTGCCAGCCACCCGGACGCGACGGCCACTCGTGCGCCTCGCCCCTCAGCCCCGGGCCGGCGCTGGCGAGCAAAGGCGCTTCCAGCAAGCGGCGTTCGCTGCGCGCAAAGACCAGATGGCCGGAAAAGCCCATAGAACCTCCTCGTTGGACACCACCGCACCCTATGAGTTGGCACTGACATCACGGGAGTGGCCGACCCCTGGGCGAACCGACCGGCGGTAACCCAAGGATCAGCGGTAGCAGGGCCGAGCTGGAAGAACGGCCGTGCCCGGACCTGCGTCGCGCAGTTGGTCAGCGGTCGTCGCCCGGGCCGTAGACGCTGAGGTCTCCGTAAGCCGACAGAACGTCGGCCAAGTCAGCCGGTTTGTGACGCAGGGTCGTATCCAAGAAGGCGAGCGTGGTTGCGGCGACGACGCGGGGGCTCTCGGTGCGGCCCAAAGTGCCGACTATCGAGGGCACCGGTGGCAGGTAGAGGGGGCCGTCCATGAACGTGAGGTGTGCGGTGTCGGGGATCGTGAGCCGGTAGCTGGTCGCGGTGTTGAGCTTGAGGACCTTGGTGAGACGGGGGATGTAACGCCGGTCGGTTTCCGGGGTGATGGTCTGGGTGAGGGCGAGCGTCGGCCGGCGGAGGGTGGGAGAGAGGGGGCCGTGCGGGTAGCCGTCCAGATCGATGACGGCGTCGAACCGGCGGTCCTGCCGGGCCGCCTGCAGTGCGGCGGCTCCCCCCATGGAGTGGCCGGTCGCCGCGACCCGGCCGGTGTCCAGGCGTCCCGTCAACGGCCCCGCGATCTCACCTCTGTCCAGACGGCCCAGCTGAGTGAGGACGAACCCGAGGTCGGCGGCCCGAACAGCCGTCGCGTCGGCGGCCGACGCGGCGTCCTTGTCCCGGTCACCGGTGGAGGTGAGTGTGGTGCGAATCGTTCGGCCGTCGGTGAGGACGACGACGGCGGAGTCGTACGGGTGGTCGAGGGCGGCGACCAGATAGCCGTGGCTGGCCAGTTCCTCCGCCCAGGCGGTGTTCTGGGTGCGCACCCCGCCCGATCCGGGAGAGAACAGTACGACCGGGAAGCGTCCGCCCCCGTCGGCCACGGACGCGTTGAAGACCGCATGGCTGTGGGCACGCGGGACGCCGTCGATCAGGAAGCCGGGCAGGCCGGCCCCGCGGGCGAGGGCGTCGGAAACGGTGCGCGCCTCGTGCTCCGTGCGGCCGAGGTACTGAGCCCGTTGCGCGCCCGCGGGGCTCTTCCGCGCGGGGTACCAGAGCTGGACCACGACGGTGCGCCGGTCGTGCGGGTCGGCGGTTGCGGTCTCGGGGCGCTTCGCGTCGGTCCACTGCATCACGCGGGTGCCGACCGCGAAATGGCCCGACGGCTCGGGAAACACCGGTACGGGAAAGGCCCAGGCCGCCACCGGTCCCGTGGCGATCAGGCCGACGCAGGCCACCGATCCCGGCAGCGCCAGCCACCGGTGGGCCCGCCACGACGGGCGGCCGGTACGTCGTCGCAGCAGAGGCGCGACGGCGAACGGCAACGCGAGGCCGGCACCCGCCAGTACCGGCAGCAGCTGCCAGCGGATCCCCATCACGCTCAGCACGACCGCGGACAGCACGAACACCGCGCCCGCCGCGATCGTGACGCGTGGGCGGACGGTCGGCGGGAGCCAGCGTGCCACCACCAGCGCGACGGCACTCAGCAGGGCAAGGACTTCCAGTAGGGACATCTGCAGTCCCATGATGATCTCGGTCACCCGGCCATCCTCGGCGCGGGGCACGCGCTGCCACATCGGCCCCGGATCGCCATCGTGTACACCCGAAGTCGCAATCCGAGACACGCCTGTGTGAACGGCTTTGCGACCGTGGGAGGTAGCCGGGCTCCTCCTGCGGTCGTACTTCCGCGCGATTCCTTCAGACGGTGGGCTCATGCGCACCGCTGGATCGCGGCCTACCGTGACAGGACCGCGGTACGTGCGGACAGCGCGACTCCTACGCGCCGCCCCGTGAGCGACGCGGCTCCAAATGCGCCGACCCGCGTTCAGCGTGCCGACCCGGTTCCAGCTGCGCCGACCTGGTCCCAGCTGTACGCGATGGCAGGTGGCAGCCCCGGCCGGGGCTGCCACTATGACGCTGAATCGACAGGACGTGTGATGACCGAGGCGGCCGCGGAAGTCAGCAGTACCCACCCGGAGCGCCACCAGGAACGGGTGCCTCGGGCTAGGACAGCCGTACGACCGACGAGGTACACCGACCAGGCCTCCGCACGAGCGGCGCGACCGCTGAGAGCCGTCCACCGCTGGGGCTCCCGGCTGCCGCCCATGGTGTGGGACTCGCTGTTGCCGGCGCTGCTCCTGCTCAACATCCTCACCACGCGCACGCCACAAGAACTCCCGGTGGCGATGGCCCTCACCGCAGCCCTCGCGCTGCCCCTGGTGTGGCGACGCCGGGCCCCGCTCACGGTGTTCGGCGCCGTATCAGCCGCGGCCTTCGTCCAGTGGCTGATGGACGTCCAACTGCCCGCGGACATAGCCTTGTTGGTGGCTCTCTACACAGTGGCCGCGAACTCAGGCCGGCGCGGCACGCTTGTCGCCGGTGCCGTCGTGGAGGGCGGGGCCCTGCTGGCCTGCCTGCGCTGGGCGACGGCAGGCGCCTTCGTGACCCCCTTCGTCGCGGTGACCGCGATGGTCGTCGCCGCCGCCGTCCTGGGGGCGAACGCACGGACCACGCGCGCCTACCTCGCGGCCGTGGAGGAACGTGCCGCACGCCTGGAGCAGGAGCATGACCAGCAGGCACGACTGGCGGTCGCTGAGGAAAGGACCCGTATCACCCGGGAGATGCACGACATCGTCACCCACAACCTGTCCGTCATGGTCGCGCTCACCGACGCCGCCGTCTACGCGCAGCACCGATCGCCCGACAAGGCCACCACCGCGATGCTCCAGATCTCCGAGACGGGCCGGCAGGCCCTGACCGACATGCGGCGCTCCCTGGACATCCTGCGGACCGACGAACCCGACGCGGAGCGCCACCCGTTGCCCGGCATCGCACAACTGGAGGCCCTCGCCGACCAGATGTGCGCCGCCGGACTGCCGACCCGCGTCGAGGTCCGGGGCGGCCACACCCACATACCCGCCACCGCACAACTGACCGTCTACCGCCTCGTACAGGAAGCCTTGACCAACACCCTCAAGCACACACCCACCGGCACACACGCGGACGTCCGGATACGGTGCTCGGCCGAGACCGTCACAGTGGACGTCACCGACAACGGCCCCACCCCGCCACAGCCCGGCGCCGTCCCATCCGGCCACGGCATCCCCGGTATGCGTGAGCGCGCGGCCGTCTACGGGGGGACGTTGCGGTCCGGACCGCTCCCGGGCGGCGGCTGGGGAGTCCACACCCGGCTCGACCTCGCCAGCAGGGGAGCGGCGTCCGCATGACGATCCGCATCCTGATCGCCGACGACGAAGCGCTGCTCCGCATGGCCTTCAGTACGGTCCTGGAGACCCAGCCCGACATGGCACCGGTCGGCGAAGCCGCGGACGGCGTCCAGGCCGTACGCCTCGCCCGGGACCTGCGCCCCGACGTCGTCCTCATGGACGTCCGGATGCCCGGGACCGACGGGATCGAGGCAACCCGGCAGGTCGTCCGGATCTCCCCGCGCAGCAGAGTACTGATCCTCACCACCTTCGACCTCGACGAATACGCCTTCACCGCACTCCGCGCCGGAGCCTCGGGCTTCCTGCTGAAGAACACCAGGCCCGAGGAACTGCTCCACGCGATACGCAGCGTGGCGGCGGGCGACGCGGTGGTCTCCCCGCGGATCACCCGCCGCCTGCTGGAGAACTTCCGCCCGCACATCCCTGACGGCGGCAACATCGACCGCGACGAGCGGCTGAACCGGCTCAGCGCCCGCGAGCGCGAGGTGCTCGTCCAGGTGGGCCGCGGCCTGTCCAACACCGAGATCGCGGCCACCCTGCACCTCGCGGAAGCGACCGTGAAGTCCCACCTGGGCCGCATCCTGCAGAAGCTCGAACTCCGCGACCGGATCCAGGCCGTGATCTTCGCCTACGAAAACCGCCTCATCGACCCTCGTACGCCATGAAGTGATGCGTCTTCGTCCCGCTTGCCTAGCCGATGAGGGCCTCGGTGATCTGACGGGTGGTCTGCGCGGCGACTCGCGGATTGACGGCAGCGTAGTAGGTGTACGCGTTCAGGCCCGTGGCCAGCGCCCAGCCGCGGCCCCGGAGCCAGGTGGCGTCGTCAACTCCGAGCGCGGCGCGGAAGGCGGCCCGGGGCCCGGCCGACATCAGGGTGAAGGCGATCATCAGGTCGCAGGCCGGGTCGCCGATGCCGAGTCCGCCGAAGTCGACGACCGCGCTGAGGCGGCCGTCGACGGTCAGCAGGTTGCCGGTGTGGAAGTCACCGTGGAACCAGACCGGAGGGCGATCCCACGCGGGGGCGCTGAGCGCCGCGTCCCACAGCCCGGTCATGGCCGCGCCGTCGAACGCAGCGTCGACCTCCGCGATGGCGGCGCGCGTCGCCCGGTCCCGTGCGGCCAGCGGCCCGACGGTGAGATCCTCGCGGACCGCCAGAGCGCACATGTCCTCGGGCTCGAACCGCTGGAGGGCGAGCAGGAACGCGGCCAGTTCGACGGCGGCCTCGGACGAATCGGCCAGTGCCTCGACGGTCGCCACCTCGCCGTCCAGCCAGCGGGACACCGCCCACGGCCAGGGATAGCCGAAGCCGGGCTCCCCCACCCCCACCGGTACCGGGACGGCCAGGGGCAGCCGCGGGGCGAGCCGGGGCAGCCACTCGGACTCCTTCCTCGCCTGCCCGATGGCCCCGGAATGGCGGGGCAGCCGGACGGACAGTTCCTCGCCGAGCCGGTAGATCACATGGTCCGAACCGGCCGGGTCGAGCAGTTCCAGCGGCAGCCCGGCCCACTGCGGGAACTGCGTATCCACGAGGCGCCTGACGAGCGCGGCATCAATAGCGGGACGGGTGTCCGCGATGCTCTCGGTTGCCAAGTGCAGCTCCTGGAGTCGGTCCGCCCCGTGCGGCGGGCGGTCGGACCATCACAGTGGGTCGCGGGCTCGCCTGTCGACCGGATTTCCCCGTCGTCAGTCATCCGCCGGGCGGGCCCGCACAGCCCTGCGACTCAGTGACCGTCAGCGCGCTGCCCGCGCCCGTCGTTCGAGGCGTGAGGCGTGAGGCGTGAGGCGTGAGGCGTGAGCCTGAGCCGTGAGACCGGAGACGAACAAATGCACACCATGATCGCTGAGCCTGGATCCGGGGAAGATGTACAGCGGGGATCTGATGGAAACGGCGACGGGAGGCGGCGAGTGAGTGTGCAGCACGGACGTGACTGGACGCGCATGACCCCGGACGACTTCGACCAGGATGCGCCACTGCGACCGGACGCGCCCGCCGGTCCGGCCGCCGTCCTGGCCGTACCCGACGAGTGCGGTACGGCCCCGCTGTTCGGTGACGAGACTCCCGCCGCGGACCCTCCGCGCGCGGAGAAGCGCCCGGCGGTCCCGTCCTTCGACCAGGCCAGGCTGTTCTGACCCCGCGCGCACCCGCCGGTCCCGGGCAGACCCGCCGGTCCTGAGCACACCTGCCGGCACGGCGCGGGAGCCACCGGCACACAAGCGCAACGTGTGCCGGGGGGGGCGGCGAACAAAGGACATCGCAGCCGCCCGTGTGCCACCCTGATGGCCGTGATCATCAGAGTGAGTGAGGCCCACGTACGTCCTGAACGTTTCGAAGCGTTCCGCGACATGATCGTCTCCGCGGTGCGCGACTTCCCCGGCCGCTATCCAGGTCTGCTGGAACACGAGGTACTGCTCGCGCCACCCAACTCGCTCCTGTACGTGAGTCGTTGGCGCAGCGAGCAGGACCTGGTCGACTACGCCGGTGAGCACTGGCGGGACCAACCCGTAGTTCTGCCGGGTGAGGACGAGTACCTGGTCGAACCACTCCAGGTACGGCACTTCACGCTCGCCCCGCTGACCTGACTCCCAGACCTGGCGGGCTGCACGGCACCCTCACGGAAGTCACGTTCACCAGACGGACACCTACGCACAACCCTTCGTACACCTCATGAGTCACAGCCCCCGTAAGCCCTGCCCCCCTTGTTTCTTTCGCCTTTTGATTTTCTGACTACGGGAGTTCCCCTGTGCGTGTACGTACCCTGGCCGCCACCGCCGCCGTGGTGGCACTCACCGCCACCGGTCTGACCCTGCCGCTCGCCGGAAGCGCCGCGGCCGCGACGCCTCCGCGGTTCGACTTCAACGGTGACGGATACGCGGACATCGCGGTCGGCATGCCCGACGCCACGGTGGACGGCAAGGCCAAGGCCGGTTACATCAGCGTGATCTACGGCGGCGCGCAGAGCCCGTACCAGTCCACCGGCGTCATCAGCCAGGCCGAGGCCGGCATACCCGGCACGCCCGAGGCGGGCGACCGCTTCGGCTCCTCCCTGGCACCGGTCGACGTGAACGGCGACGGCGTCTTCGAACTCGTCGTCGGCGCGAGCGGCGAGTCACTCACCTCCGACCAACTGAAGGACGAAGGCACCATCACCGTCCTGGAGGGCCTGCAGTGGCAGCCCAAGGGCACCACCGTGGCCAGGGGCACGTCCGAATACAGCAGCATCGGTCGCACCATCGCCACGGGCGACTACGACGGCGACGGTGACACCGACCTCGCGTACGGCGAGAACGGCGAGGAGCACGGCGCGCTCCGGTTCCGCCCGGGCCCTCTCACCGCCGACCCGGTGAGCACCACCACCCTGCGCCGCTACAGCATGGGCGGCGCCACCCGCGCCCTGGCCACCGGCGACTTCGACGGCGACGGCCGCGACGACCTCGCCGCCACCTGGCGGGGCCTGGAGGACTCCAGCACCTTCATCACGCGCTGGGACGACCAGGCCGTGCCGGCCCAGTGGTACGCCGACGCCGACCGCGGTAGTGCGCTCGCCGCCGCCGACTTCGACCGGGACGGCACGGACGACCTCGCGGTCGGCCTCGTGCAGCCCAACCCCGAGTCGGAGAGCACGCATTGTGAGAACCGGCTCGGTGGTGCGGTGCTCCTGCTCAAGGGTTCGAAGAGCGCGAACTTCGGCGCCGAGTACGAGTGCATCACGCAGTCGAACCCGGAGGTCGGCGGTGCCTCCGAGGAGGGTGACGACTTCGGCGCCGCGCTGGCGGTCGGTGATCTGAACGACGACAGCCGTCCGGAACTGGTGGTCGGTGTGCCCGGCGAGGACGTGGGCACCGTGAAGGACGCGGGCGGATACGTCACCATGAACGGCACGGAGGACGGCCTCTACGGAGGGCTGGCCCGCAGCCAGAGCACCCCGAACATGCCCGGCACCGCCGAGGCCGGCGACCGTTTCGGCGCCCAGTTGGCCGTCGGCGACTACAACCGCGACGGACTGTGGGACACCGCGGTGAGCGCACCCGGGGAGAACGCCGGTGAGCCGAGGTCCGGTGGCGTCTGGTTCGCGCCCAGCAGCGCTGAGGAGACCTACCCGCTGGGCAAGTCACTGACTCCCTACGGCTTCGCGCTGCCCTACGGCGCCATCAAGTACGGCGAGGTACTGGGGCTTTAGACCTCCGCGCGCCCACCAGTACCTGCATCTGGCCTTGCTCCCTGGCTGGTTGGAGGTCACTGGATCGGCGCTCTGGTCGAACTGAGGCGGCCCCGCCCGGCGGGGAGGAGAAACGGGGCCGCCTGCGAGAGCGCCGTGAGCTCTCCGGCCGTGCGGCGCTCTACGAGGCCGCCAGAGGTCCGGCGACGCCCTCCAGGGCGACTATCTCATCGGACTCCATGACCATGGCATATTCCAGCCACATGTGGGAGCTCGCCCTCCGGTCGTGTGCGTGAGATGGACACCCTGGCCTCCGGCGAGAACTCGCCCCTGACAGCGGCCTCAATAGATGCTCAGGCCGAACGCCGACAGCCACTCGACCACAGGCTGGTAGTAGGTGACTCCTCCTGTGCTGCAGTTCCCGCTGCCGCCGACGATGACGCCGAGCGCCGTGCCGCCCGAGAAGGCCGGACCTCCGGTGTCTCCCGGCTCGGAGCAGATGGTGGACCTGAACAGCCCGGACACCACTCCCCCGCCGTAGTTGACGGTGACGTTCACCGCCTGGACGCTCCCACAGCGGTATCCGCCGACCCGCCCGACATGGCAGATCGACTGCCCGACCACGGGATTCGCGGCGCCGGTGATGTCACGAGTACCGGCCCCGACGCCCAGCGAGACCTCACCCGGGTAGGAAACCGTCGTGTTCGTGTACCGGACAGTCGCGTAGTCATTGCCCGGGAAGCTCACTCCCACAGTCACACCGACGTTGACCGTCAGGGCGGCATCGGCGTACCAGGTAGAGGCGCCTTGAGCGCACCGACCCGAAAGGAACGCGTACAGCGTGGCACCGGAACGGGCGTTGAAGCCCACCGTGCAGCGGCTGCTCGTGCTGTAGAGCGTGTCACCACCACGCACGACGACGGCAGCCTGCCGCTCCACCCGCTCATCGGCGTGAGCGGACGCCCCAACAGCAGTGGCCCACCCGAAGAACAGCGCCAGCACGACAACGGCACGACCGACGACTCGCAAACGCCTCACAGAACCCATGGCCATCACGACGCCCCCCTACGGCATGTACCTGCCAGCATGGGGCCGTTCGAACCCCCACGACCAGGCCGAAAAACGCCAACAACAAGACGTCGACCGCTGACACCGCGGCTGCTCGTCATAGGCCCGGACGTCCCACAACAACCGTCTACCTCGGCCAGGACGACCGCCACCTGGTCGCCCTGACCCGGCTCACCCGACCCATCGGACAGGTTCTAGAGGTAGACAGTTGCCGTGCGGCAGCACCAGCCGAAAGCCACGACCTCGCTTGTTCTGAACGGGACTCCCCAGACACCCCCTACAGCGCGGGCTTGCCCTGTGTGAACAGCCATGTCTGGAACAGTACGTCGAGTTGCTTGCCCGAGATCTTCTCGGCGAGGCGGATGAAGTCGTCGGTGCTCGCGTTGCCGTACCGGTTCTGCTTGGTCCACGCCGGGAGCAGCTTGAAGAACGCCTTGTCACCGATGCGCTCACGCAGGACCTGGAGCGTCATCGCGCCGCGCTGGTAGACGGCGGAGGCGAACATCGTGTCGCGCTGCGGGTCGCCGACGACCGTCTGCCAGAAGGCCGAGTCGGCGGGGCGTGCGTTGTAGCCCGCGAGGAAGGCGTCATGGGCGGACTGGGTGCCCCTGTGTTCGGTCCACAGCCACTGGGAGTAGGTCGCGAAGCCCTCGTTGAGCCAGATGTGCTTCCACTTCTCGACCGAGACGGAGTCACCGAACCACTGGTGGGCGAGTTCGTGGACGATGGTCCCCTCGCTGCGCACGGCGGAGTAGACCGGCTTGGTCTGGGTCTCCAGGGAGAAGCCGGCCTGCGGCATGTCGTCGACGATCGCGCCGGTCTCCTCGAAGGGGTAAGGGCCGAAGATCTTCGACCAGTAGTCGGTGGCCTCGGCCGTGAGGCCGTACACGTCGACGTTGTTGCTGTTCTCCAGGACGGGGTCGATGGCGACGTAGATCGGGATGCCCCCCGGCGTCGTGCCCTGCCGCACGTCGAACTTGCCGATGGTGGCGGTCGCGAGATACGTCGCCATGGGCTTGCTCTCGCGCCAGTGCGCGACGGTCTGGCCGCCCTTGTCGTACGTGCCGACCAGACGGCCGTTGGAAACCGCCGTCAGGCCCTTGGGGGCCTTGATACGGATGTCGAAGGTGGCCTTGTCCCCCGGGTGGTCACTGGAGGGGAACCATGTCGACGCGGCGTTGGGCTCGCACGCGACGAAGACGCCGTCGGTGGTCTTCATCCAGCCGTAGTCGGAGCCGAAGACGATGGGGCCGCTCAGCGGCTCGGGTACGCCGCCGTAGGTGACGGTCACCGTGAACGTCTTGTTCTTGCGCAGGCTGTCGCGCGGGCTGATGCGGATCTCGTCGCCCTCGCGCGTGAACCGCGCCCGTCTGCTGTTCACCTCGATCTTCGTCACCTCCAGCTTCTGGAGGTCGAGGTTGAAGGAGGAGAGGTTCTGGGTGGCGCGCGCGGTGATCGTGGTACGGCCGTCGAGGCGGTCGGTGTCGGGGTTGTACGCCACGTCGAGGCCGTAGTGGCGTACGTCGAATCCGCCGTTGCCGAGCTGTGGAAAGTACGGGTCGCCCACGCCGTCGGCGCCCGGGTGGGGCGCGGGCGCGGCGGCGATCAGGCAGAAGGAGGCGGCGGCCGTGGCCAACGCGCCCAGACGTGCCGAACGGGAGAGTGCCATGAGTCATCCCTTCGCGCGCATTCCGATGCAACGGACACGCAGACTCTGCACTCTTCGGTGTGGACGTGTACATGACCTAAGGCCTGGTTTTTACCAAGTCATCAGGGGCTAATGGCCAGTTGACGCCTGACCCTTGGCTTCCACTTCGCGCCTCGGCACGTCGCGCGCCTCTCCCCCGCCCCCTCGCTCCCGCACGAGCACCACCAACTCGGCCGGTCCGCCGTCCTCTCCGAGGGTGACGCCGAGCACGGGTATCGCGATCGGCCCGCGCATGACGACTTCCATGCTCCACGGCAGGCGCGGCTCGTCCACGCCGACCTCCTCCTCCCCCTCCTGGCCGGTCGGCGCGTAGTTCAGCTACGTGACGCCCTCGCCCGTCACCCGGTACTCCACCCGCAGGCGCGTCCCGCCCTCGGTCCCGGAGAACCGCGGTGACCCACCGATCGCCCCGTCCAGCACGCCCACGTCGCCCCAGGGGATCCGGTCCCATTTCTGCTCGCTCATGATCAGGCTCCCTCCTCCGCGCGGCGCGGCGCCTGCGCTTGCACCCCTTCTACGGTATGCCGTCTGTCGGCATGTCTACATTTGAGACGTACTGAGCGTTCGCTAAGAACTCCGACGTACGGGTGTGGTCGAGCAACTTCCCCTGTAATACTGGATTTTGCGCGTCCTAGTCGTGGCGGTGACGTCATGACTGGCGCCTGATGCCGAGTTTTCCTGATCGACCGCTAAGCAGACGGTTCCTGTGTCAGCACCGACGAGAGGCAAGCCGCATGGACGTGTTCGAGGCCCGCGCCAGGTTCCAGGAGCTCCGGGAGAAGGACGGCCCGGTCGGCGCCCCTGAACTCGACGCGATCTGGGCGGCGTTGGCCACAGTCCGCCCCGAGGACATACTCGGCGAGTGGAAGGGCGGCGAGTTCGACACGGGTCATCCCCTCAACGGCGAGCTGGAGAAGGCCGGTTGGTACGGCAAGACGTTCAACTCCGTGCACGACGTCAAGCCGCTGATGTGCCGGGACGCGGCCGGCCGGCTGTACTCCAACCGCGAACTCGGCAAAGGCGAGGCCAGCCTCTGGACCGTCGAGTTCCGCGGCGAGACGACGGCCACCATGGTCTACGACGGGCAGCCGGTCCTCGACCACTTCAAACAGGTGGACGACACCACGCTGATGGGGATCATGCATGCCAAGGGGGTCCCCGACGAGGGCCCCTTCTACTACTTCTTCCTGGAGCGGGTCCCGGTGACGGCGGGCGGGGGCGCCGGCGCGCGTGCCGGAGAAGGCGCGTGAGACGCGTCCGCGCCGCGGTCACCGGGGCGCCGGGCGCCCCGTTCACCGTCCACGCCGCGGACCTTGAGGACCCACGGGCGCACGAGGTGCTGGTCAGGATGACCGCGGTCGGCGTCTGCCACACCGATCTGGGGATGCGGGACAACTGGCCGCCTCGGCTCACGCCGATGGTCTTCGGCCATGAGGGCACGGGCCGGATCGAGGCGGTGGGCACGGAGGTGACCGGCCTCGCGCCCGGGGACCGGGTCTGTCTCACGTTCGCCAGCTGCGGCACCTGCGACCAGTGCGCGGCGGACCACCCGGCCTACTGCCGCGCCGCCCAGGCTCGTAACCTCTCCGGAGGACGCGCGGACGGCACCACCCCGCTCTCCCTCGACGGCACACCGCTGTACGGCGGCTTCTTCGGCCAGTCCAGCTTCGCCACGTACGCCGTCGTCCACGAACGCGGTGTGATCAGGGTGCCGGACGCCCTGCCGGACGCGGTCGCCGCGCCGCTCGGCTGCAGTGGCCAGACGGGCGCGGGGACCGTCCTCAACCGGTTGCGGCCCGAGCCGGGCTCGTCCCTGGTCGTCCTGGGCGCTGGCGCGGTCGGTCTCAGCGCGCTGATGGCGGCGGTTGCCGTGGGCTGCGACCCGGTGGTGGCCGTCGACCCGGTCGCCTCCCGCCGCGACCTGGCCATCGCACTCGGCGCGAGGGCGGCGCTGGCACCCGAGGACGGACTCGTGGCGGCGCTCCGGGACCTCACCGGCGGCGGCGCGCACCACGTCATCGAGACCACCGGCCGTCCGCAGATGGCCCGCCGGGCCGTCGGCGCGCTGCGCCCGCGCGGCGACCTCGTCCTGCTCGGCCTCGGCGGAGAGGTGACGTTCGACGTCATGGGCCTGCTCGCCAAGGGGGTCCGGGTGCACGGAGTGATCGAGGGTGACTCCGACCCCGCCCGCTTCATACCCGAACTGGTACGCCTCTACGAACGTGGCCTCTTCCCGGTCGACCGGCTGGTCACCACGTTCCCCTTCGAGGACATCGGCGCGGCCGTGGCCGCCATGGGCGACGGCGGTGTGGTCAAGCCGGTGCTCACCTTCGCCTGACACGCCTGACAGGGACTGCTCCCGGCATGCCTGTCACCAGGTGAGGGCTGTGCGAGCGGGGAGGGCAGCCCGGACGTCTGGGGGCAGCGCGGGCGGCGCCGAGGGAGCCCGCCTTCTGACGCCGTGTGATTGACTGATTCGCATGGCCTCCGCCTCCCCGTCCGCCCGTTCGGCCGAGACCGCCGACCGCACCGCGGCCGCTCGGCCCCGCAATCGCAGACAGCTCATCGTCGAGGCGGCCGGGCGGGTCTTCAGTGAGCGCGGCTACCATTCGGCGTCCATGGAGCAGGTCGCGGCCGGTGTGGGCATCTCCGCCGCCGCCCTGTACCGCCACTTCCCCAACAAGTACGCGCTGTTCGCCGAGTGCGCCGACGTCATGGTGGACGGACTGGTCGCCGCGCTCGACGAGGTGCCGCCCGGGGCGGCCCTGCCGGACGTGCTGACCCCCATCACCCGCATCACCGTCGCTCATCGCGCGTCGGGCGGCGTGTACCGCTGGGAGGCCCGGTACCTCAGCCGCGAGGACCGCCACCGTCTCGCGGTGAAGTTCGGCCACCTCGTCGGGCGGGTCGATGACGCGGTACAGCGCGCACACCCGCTGGCCGACGAGCGGCTGCGGGCCATGGCGGCCCTCGGCGCGATCGGCTCCATCACGATGCACCACACGTCCATCGCCCAACGCAGGGCCGAGGAACTGCTGTTGGCGTCCGCGTCGGGCGTGGCGGCGAGCGATCCGACCTCGGGCCCACCCGGCGCGCACCGCGTCGATCTGCCCGCCCGGCCGGTGCCGCGCACGCGACGCGCGGAGATCCTGGCGGCCGCCATCCCCCTGTTCGCGCGGCACGGCTTCACCAGCGTCACGAACGGACAGATCGCCGAGGCGGTCGGACTGACCCCGTCCGCGCTCTACCGCCACTACCCCGGAAAGATCGACATCCTGGCGGCCGCATGCCTTCAGGCGGCCGGGCTGCTGGCCCAGGGCGTGGAGCGCAATCTGCACGAGGTGACGGGGCCGCACGAGGCCGTCGGCGCGCTGGCGGCGACCTACGTGGCCTACAGCTTCGAGTACACCGAACTGAACAGCGTCGCCGAGGCCGAACTCGCCGGCCTGCCCGACGGACTGCGACAGCCCGTGGTCCTCGCGCAGCGGGACCACATCGCCGTCTGGGAACAGGAACTGCGGCGGGCCCGTCCCGAGTTGGACCCGCGCCAGGCCCGGGTGCTGGTACACGCCGGGTTCGGAGTGGTGGTCGAGGCGGGACGCAGACTGCGGTGGCGGGACAGCCCCGACCATCGTGGGGCCGTAACCGCTCTGATGCTGGGTGCGCTGGGGCTCTGAACGGCCGCCGGTCCCATCGACGGCTGGCTCAGCCCGCTCTGTTGCCGGTGGGGATCGTGATGGGGGTGGTGGTCCCGGAGGAGCCCTTGTTGAGGAACAGCATGGCCAGGGCGCGCACGAACTGGTCGAAGACGTAGAAGGTGTTCGGCATGACGGGTGAGAGGCCCTCGCGGAACAGGATGAACGCCGGCCAGGCGGTGCGGACCAGGGCGGCCGACGCGTAGTCGCGTTTCAGTCCCAGCCAGTCGCCCACCTCGTCGTTCAGGACATAGCGCACGAACTCGTTCAGGAACCCGCGGGTGACGCCGAGGTCGATCTGCGCGGTCAGGCCGAGCAGGTCCTCGGCCAGCGCGATGCCTTCGGTGGAGGGAGTGAGGATCGGGGTGAGCACCTGCGCCGCCTGCTTCTCGGCGGCGGCCCACGTCTGCGGAATGTGCTCGTCCGGCACACCGAGCAGATGGATGGCGACCTGCCACGAATGCAGGAACGCCTCCTGGTCCGCGGCCGGGAACGGGATCTTCCAGTCGAGCAGCTTCCTGTACACGAAGGTGCCCAGGCTGTGGAAGGTGACGAGGATGTCGGCGGCACTGATCGGAATCGTCTCGTCGGCGACCGCCCTCCAGTGCGGGGACTGCGGCAGCAGATGACGTACCGCGGCGTGCACCACGCGCGTCTTGTTGGCGGTGACGACGAACTGCCCCGTCGGCTCGAAGGCTCCCAGCTGGGACAGGTCGTAGCCGAAGGTGAACGTCTTGGCCGCACGGTCCTGCATGTCGGCGCCGCCCGCGGACCAGTACACGCTCTTGGCCTCGCGCGGGATCACGGTACTCATGATGCCGCTGCCGAGGCCGTACAGCATGAACAGGTACGTGTCCCTGCGCCGGTTGAAGTCGGCGGCGCGGGCCAGCTTGGCGCGGTCCGCCCAGGAAGGCAGCCGGTTGACCTGCCGCAGGTGCGCGGCGAACGCGTCCGGGAGGCCGTCGGGCAGCGGGTCGTTGTTGTTCACCCATGCCGCCCACTTGGTGTTGATCGTCGGCACGTGGCCGTTCTCCAGCATCGACACCATCAGAGGGTCCGTCGCCTCGTCCCAGATCCACGCCGGATCGGCCCCCGCGGCGGCGCCCGCCGCCGAGCCGGTCGAACCCGTCGACGTCAACGCCCCGGCGGGGTTCGCCACACCCACCAGGCCGAGGGCGACACCGAGGGACAACGCCCTTCTTCTACTGAGATTCTCCATTGACTTACCTGCTTCCCGTCGAGGGGATGCCGCCGAGTCCGGCTCCGGTAGCCCCCAGTTGCATGCGCTGAGCGTGCTTCGCCTTGTAGCAGGGATGTGATTCTCGATTAACATAGCGAGGAGTGTTGCCGTCGGCAATGGTGATGACCGAGGGGCGCGGAGCACGACGTCGAGCCGTACCTCCTCGGGCCCCGGCCGACCGGCTGGCCGCAGATCGATACCATCGATGACCTGAAGGGCGAAGGGGGGTGTGATGACGCTCGTCATCGAGCTGCGGCGAGGGGTCTCAACCGCTCGCACGCGCGGGAAGGTACGGATCTTTCTCGGCTGAGTGGTGCCGACAGCCGGGCAGTCTCGGCGCTACCGGCCTGGGCCAGCCCTGAACGCGGTGGGTCCACCTGCCGCGGCGGTACGGCGCCGGGCGCGATGTCGGTACCGAGTACGCCTCCCCCGGCGTGGCCGCCTGGTTGGCCGTTCGCCCACCTGCCCGTCGCGAGACGTTCAGGCGGCGACGATCCGGTCCCAGCGGCGGACGTTCATGGTCCGGAACTCCATCGCGCGCTGGCGGGGCCGGTCGACCTGAGACGCCGAGTCCGCCCGTCGGGGATGCGCCGCCCGCGATGGGAACGCGCCGCTTCGGGGACGGAGCCGGGGCTGTACCGTTCCCAACGGTGACGTCCCGTCTGTTTCCGACCGTCAGAGGCCCCGTGCGACGACTGATTGCCCGCCTCTGGCGGCTCCTGCGCCCCGTTCAGAACCGCATCGTGTGGTCCCTCAACGCCAAGTTCGTGGTCGGCGTGATCGGTGTCGTGCGCGACGACGAGGGACGGGTCCTGCTGCTCCGGCACCGTATGTGGCCGCCGAACCGGCAATGGGGTCTGCCGAGCGGTTTCGCGCACAAGGGTGAGGACTTCCGGCACACCGTGGTCCGCGAGGTGAAAGAGGAGACCGGTCTCGATGTGGAAGTGGGCCGCCTGGTCATGCTGAACAGCGGCTTCCGTACGCGCATGGAAGTGGCCTACGAAGCGCGTCTCATCGGCGGTGCCCTGCGTCTCGACCCCTTCGAGATCCTGGAAGCCCGCTGGTGCCGCCCCGATGACCTCCCCCAGGGCATCCAGCCCGTGTGCCTGCCCCTGGTACGCGGCGAGACGAGCCCCTGAGAGCGCCTTCTCAGGACGCCGGTACGGACGTCCGCGCACTCCTCCACCGCGCTCTGCGCAAGACACCGCAAGGATCTGCGGATGCGCGCACGTGTGACCTGCGTGAGCCTGAAGTCATGACAGATCCGCGCGTACCCCCAGAGGAGACGCCCCCGGCCGAGGGCTCGATCGCCGAGGCACACGAGGAACGCTCGGACGGAGGGATGTGGGAACACCCCGGCGTCTGGGTCTGGCTGATCGTCATAGGCGCGGTGATCGTCGCGGGCTTCTTCATCGCCCGCATCTTCGCGCTCTGAGCGCTCCGAGTGCTCTGCATGCCGTGAGTGCCTCCGTCAGGCGCCGGGCGTGTGGCGCAGCACGCGCCTCCCGTAGCCGCGGAGCGGCGGTCAGGGCCGAGGTCACTGCCCCAGCGGGGTGGCGGAGCGGACAGTGGAGTCGTACGTACGGGCGCTCACCCATTGGCGCGCCAGGACGTCGGCCGGTCCGTCGGGCGGCGCCGAGAACAGCCCGGTGCCGGGGCAGGCGACTGCGCGCCCGCGCGCGAGGGTGACGTGCGGCTGCCAGCGCTCGGGGGCATGGATCGGGTTCAGCCGTCCACAGGCCGGGGCGTCGCGCAGGGCGCGCCATACCGCTTCGTGCAGGTGCAGCAAGGCTGCGTCGGCCCGGACGGCCCAGGCCAGGACAGACGTCCGGCCGGTGAACCGTACCGTTCCGTCGAGGTGCAGGGGGACGGGCAGACCCTCGAGTACGTGCTTGAGCTGGACGCGCACCTCGGGCACGAGCGTGTCGGCCGTGGCGAGGGTGAGGTGAGGGCGGTTCGTCGGGTGCCGGTGAGCGGCCTGGCTGGGCAGACCGGCCTCCGACAGGCGGCGCCACACCTCGCGTACGGTCCGCTCGGTCGTCGCGTCGGGCAGCAGCTCGACAGTCTGCCTACGGCCAGCGTACGACGGCATTCGGCATGTGAGGCACATCACGGGGAAGGCGGCTGAGCATACCCACGACATGTACTGGTCACGGTCAACGGAAAGCGAGGCCCGCGGATGGCTCACTACGGTCAACCTGCCCACTCCTATCCCGGACACCACCAGGATCCCGGGGCGAGGACCAGTAACGGTCTGGCGATCGCGGCACTGGTGCTCGGCATCGCGGCCTGCGTGTTCTTCTGGACGGTGTTCGGGGGCATCGTCCTGGGCCTGGTGGGGCTGGTACTCGGAATCGTTGCCGCCCGGCGCGCCCGCGGCGGACGGGCCCCGCATCGAGGCATGGCCATCGTCGGCGCGGTCCTGAGCGCCCTCGCGGTCATCGCGTCCGCCGTCATCGTCGCGATCGGCGTCTCGTTCCTCACCTCGGACTCGTTCAAGGACTACAACGACTGCGTCCAGCACGCGGACAACCAGTCCGAACGCGATCAGTGTTCCGAAGACTTCGAACGCGACGTCAACAACAACTGACTCCGCGGCCACAGTTCAGCCGGCCGTCGCGTCCGCGCCAGGTCGAAACCGCCCCGCTCTGCCCGGCGACGAGCCGTGCTTGGGCGGGGCGAACAGGCCCTGCCGCGCCGTCAGTTCGGAGACAGGCGGCGCGGCGGGTCGCGTCGATCTGAGTCCGGCTTCCGGTCACCGGGGCCAGGGCGCGTCCATGACGCGTTCGACCATGGACGTACGGCGGAATCCTGGAACGAAGTGTTCCAGGACGTCCGCGTTGACGGTTCCGTACGTGGTGTCCGGGCGGTCCTTGAGGGCGTCGACGAATGCCCGCAGGAACTCCTTCTTGAACTCGCCACGCGGATGAGCGGCGGTGATCTCATCCACCTGGTCGCCTGCCAGTCTGTCCAGACCCCAGCCGACCGCGTCGGTCAGTACGCCGTAGTGGGTGGCAGCCGTCTCGGGGCCCATCCGGTCGGGAAGCCCCGGTGTCGTGTGCAGGGCGATCGCCGTCCAGACCGCCTCGGTGGCACTCCGGGAGAACCCGCGGTCGCGCAGGAACTCCCGTGCGTGGTCGGCGCCGTCCAGTTCGAATCGCTGCTGCGTGTCCGAGAACGGGAGCAGCAGGCCCGTGTCATGGAACATCGCCGAGAGGTAGAGCAACTCGGGATCGGGCTGGAGACCCATCTCACGCGTGTGGCCGTCGGACAGGGCGTGGACCGGCGCGTAGATGCCGCGGGCCGCCGCCTCGTCGGGGTCGATCTCTTCCCACGTCCGCCACGGCGGCCCCCAGGGCCGCGGTTCCACGGCGAACGTCCCCGACTCCATGAGCACCGGGAGTCGCAGCCCGTTCCCGTACGTCTGATGGGCGTGAACCGGCAGAGCGACCTGGGACAGCGGGGTGGTCAGACCGGCACCGCATCCCGCACACACGAAAACGAACAAGTATCCTCCGCTGGGAATCAGCGGCATCGTCGCAGTTCGACGGCGGCCTGCCGACGCGTTTTCGGTGCATCACGGGAGAGGGCGTTGGCTCCGGGGGATCTATCTTTCTCGCCCGGAGCCAACGCCCTCTCACGTGTCACGGAGGGGCCCGGTCAGAGGCCCGTACGAGACCGGTCCAAACCCCGTCAGGCGGAGACGCTCCGGACCGCTTCACGGATGAGATCCGCGACCTTCTTGGGGTGCGCGAGCATGACCAGGTGCGACGAGTCGACCTCCGTCGTGGTCATGCCGGCGCGCTCATAGCCGAAGCGCTCGACGTCGGGGTTGATGGTGTGGTCCGAGGAGGACACCAGGCCCCAGGACGGCTTGGTCTTCCAAGCGGCGACGGGGGCCGCCTCGGCGAAGGCCGCGCCGGCCAGCGGACGCTGGGAGACGGCGAGCACCTTGGCCAGGTCCGGGTCCACGTCGGCGGCGAAGATGGCGGGGAACTTGTCGATCTCGACGGTCACATCGGTGCCGGGCTCGTCCGAACCCTCGACCGGGAACGGCGTGTACACCAGGGCCGAGGCAAGGTCCGAGTCGGGGAAGCGACCCTGCAGCTCGCCGAGGCTCTCGCCCTCCTCCAGGGCGTAACCGGCCAGGAAGACCAGGGCCTTCACATTGTCCTCGACGCCCGCGACGGTGATGACGGCACCGCCGTAGGAGTGCCCCACCAGGACGACGGGGCCGGGTATGGCGCGGACGACCGAGGCGATGTAGGCGGCGTCGCCGGTCAGGCTGCGGTTGGGCACGGCCGGGACGAGCACCTTCAGGCCGTCGGCCAGCAGCTCGGGGACGACCCGGGCGAAGCTGGCCGCGTCGGCGAAGGCACCGTGCACCAGGACGACGGTGGGCGTGGAGTCAGTCATGGGAGTTCCTAGTCCGTTGTGTGAGGTCTGACAGGACCCGGCGCGGGTCGACGCCGAGGTCCCTGTCCGTGTCTCTTGCGGCCCTTAGGTGGCCGCGCCCGGCTCAGCCCGCGTACAGGGCCGTGTGCAGCGTGCGTACGGCCAGGGAGATGGCGGCCTCGGCGGCGTGGGTCTCACGCAGGGCGTTCAGCATCACGAAGTCGTGGATGATGCCCTGGAAGCGGACCGCGGTGACCGGGACACCGGCCTCGCGCAGCTTGTTGGCGTAGGCCTCGCCCTCGTCGCGCAGGACGTCGGCCTCGCCGGTGATGACCAGGGCCGGGGGCAGACCCGTGAGCTGCTCGGTGGTGGCGCGCAGCGGCGAGGCGGTGATCTGGGCGCGCTCGGCCTCGTCGGTCGTGTACTGGTCCCAGAACCACTGCATGCCGTCACGGCGCAGGAAGTAGCCGGTGGCGAACTGGTGGTAGGAGTTGGTGTCGAAGCTCGCGTCGGTCACCGGGTAGAACAGCACCTGCTGGAGCAACGGGACGCCGCCGCGCTCCTTCGCCATCAGGGTGAGGGCGGCGGCCATGTTGCCGCCGACGGAGTCACCGGTCACCGCGATCCGGGTGGCGTCGAGGTCCTTGCTCGCGCCCTGCTCCACGACCCAGCGCGCCACGGTCCAGTTCTGCTCGATGGCGACCGGGTAGCGCGCCTCGGGCGAGAGGTCGTACTCGGGGAAGACGACCGCGGCGTTGACACCGACGGCCAGTTCGCGCACCAGGCGGTCGTGGGTGTGGGCGTTGCCGAAGACCCAGCCGGCGCCGTGGATGTAGATGATCACCGGGAGGGGGCCCGTGGCACCGGCGGGCTTCACGATGCGTGCGCGGACCGTGCCCGTGGGGCCGCCCGAGACCGTGATCCACTCCTCGTCGACCGCCGGCTTGGCGATCTCACCGGACTGCACCTCGTCGACGGCTTTGCGGCCGTCCGCGGGGGCCAGGTCGAAGAGGTAGGGCGGATTGGCCGTGGCCTCGGCGAAGGCCTGGGCGGCGGGTTCGAGCACCGGCTCGACGGGCGTGAAGGCTTCGGACATGTGCATCTCCTGGGACTGAGCGGGGCACCCCGGTCGGTCCGGCGCCCTTGAGGCCCACCGTAGGAGTCCGGCGCGCCGGACAGTTGTCCCCGAGCGCACTGGCACCGGCCCCGCAGCGCACGTACGCCCGCGGTGCGCTGCGGTCGTCCCAGCAGCCCACGTACGGCCTCGGTACGCGCGTACGGCCGTGGCGCATCGCGGAGTCAGCGCATCACGGGATCGGTGCGCTGCCGAGTCGATGCGCTGCCGAGTCGGTGCGCTGCGGGCCGGTGCGCTGCGGGGCCGATGTCAGTGCGCGCACGGGACACACCGCGGCCGGGGCCGGACCTACCGTGACGGCTCGGCGGGCGACGGCCCCGCCCGGACCCACTCGGGAGCATCATGAAGAGCGCCACCACCGACTCCCCCTGGGCGCCGCTCGCGGCACGTGTCTTCCGGGCGCTGTGGATCGCCCAACTGGTCTCCAACATCGGCACCTGGATGCAGACGGTCGGCGCCCAGTGGCTCCTCGTCGGGGACAGTGCCGCGCTGATGACGCTGGTGCAGACGGCCGCCAGCCTGCCCGTCGTCCTGCTGGCGCTGCCCTCCGGGGTGATCGCCGACCGGTTCGACCGGCGTGTGGTGCTGGTGACCGCCCAGTTCGCGATGCTGGCGGTGTCCGGGGCGCTGGCCGTACTCGCGTTCCTGGACGCCCTGACGCCGACGGTCCTGCTGCTCCTGACGTTCCTGCTGGGCTGCGGCACCGCGCTGATGGGCCCGGCCTGGCAGGCGATCCAGCCCGAACTGGTGGAGCGGAAGCGGCTCGGTCAGGCGGCGGCGCTCGGCGCGGTGAACATGAACCTGGCCCGTGCCGTCGGCCCTGCGCTCGGCGGGGCGGTGGTCGCCGCGGCGGGCGCCGGCTGGGTCTTCGCCTTCAACGCCGCGTCCTATCTGGGCATCGCGGCCGTCCTGCTGCTGTGGCGGCGCCCCGCCGCGGCGAGCGCGCCGCCCGCCACGAACGAAGGGCTGCTGGCCGCCCTGCACGCGGGCCGCCGCTACGTCTGGAACGCGCCCGGCGTCCGCCGGGTCCTGCTGCGCACGCTGCTGTTCATCCCCGGCGGCGCCGCCCTGTGGGCCCTGCTGCCGCTGACCGCGAGCCGCTCCCTCGGCCTCGGCTCAGGCGGTTACGGACTGCTCCTCGCGGCGGTGGGCGTCGGTGCGGTGGGCGGAGCCTTCCTGCTGCCCCGCGCCCATCGCGTGCTGGGCGCCAACGGCACCCTCACGGCCGGCGCCCTGATGTTCGCCGGAGTGCTCGCGGTGCTGGCCACGGTCCACACCCCGTGGGTGGTGGCGCTCGCCCTGCTGCCCGCGGGCCTCGCCTGGATCGCCGTCCTGTCGACGCTCAACGCGGCCGTGCAGACCCGGCTCCCCGGCTGGGTCAGGGCCCGCGGCCTCTCCGTCTACCTCCTGGTCTTCCAGGGCGGACAGGCACTGGCCGCACCCCTGTGGGGCACGGTGGCCGACTGGCTCGGGCTGAGCGCCTGTCTGCTGATCGCCGGCGCCGTGATGCTGCTGAGCGCGGCCACCGTACGGCGGTGGCCGCTGCGGGACGCCGAAGGCATCAACCCCACGCCGTCCGACCACTGGCCGGCCCCTCCCCTGGTGTTCGCGCCGGAGGAGTCCGACGGCCCGGTGGGCCCGGTCCTGGTCTCCGTCGTGTACCGGGTCCCGGCGGAGCACTGGGGCGAGTTCACGGAGCGGATGCACCGGGTGGCCCGTTCCCGGCGCCGTACCGGAGCCCTGTCCTGGGGTCTCTACCAGGACGGCCACGCCCCGGAGCGCTTCGTCGAGAACTACCTGGTCTCCTCCTGGGCCGAGCACCTGGACCAGCACCACGTCCGGCTGACGGCCACCGACCGCCGCTTCGAGGAGGAGGCCCGGGCGTTGCTCACCCCGGGCAGCACGCCCGAGGTGACACACGCCTTCGACACCTCGGGCGGACCGCCGATACGGCCCTGATGCCCGAGGGGCCCTGACGCCCGAGGGGCCTAATGCCTGAGGGCCCCTGATCCACGAAAGGCCCTGATCCCCGAAGGCGGGAAGGTCAGAAGCCGTCGGCCTCGGGGATCACGTGCATCGCGGCCTCCTCCGCCGAGGCCCCGGCGCCGTCCAGGCCGCGGTCGGAGGCGAACAGGTCGGACTCGGTGACCTCGTGCGTCCCCTCGTCCGGCGCGAGGAGCCGGCCGGCGCGGGTGTCGCCGACCTCCTCGTCGAGGAGTTCGCCGTCCGTGTCGGGGCTGTCGCCGAGGTCGTCGCCCTCCGGCACACCGATGTCCGGTACTTCTTCAGCCAGACGCTCGTCCAGGGTCTCCCCGCGCAACGCCTCCGCCGCCGTCACGCCCGTGTGCTCCACGCCCCAGGGCCGCTCCGGCGGCGAGTAGCCCTCGTCCAGGGCCTCCTCGCCGGCCCGGTAGTCCAGGGTGTCCGAGGCGTCCAGCAGACCCGCGTCGTCCTGCACCTCCGAACCGTCCGGCTGGTAGACGTCGTCACCCATCGCCTCGTCACTCATGTGCGCTCCATCGTTGTGCGGCCCGTCGGTCCGGGCCGTCGGTTCGGACAGTCCGTTCAGACAGTCCGTTCGGACAGTCGGTTCGATCCGGCCGTCGACCGGAAAGCGTAAAGCTCGTACGCGGGGTCAGTGCGCCCGGGCCGTGCCCGCCGCCCTGCGCCACTGCGCCGGTGACATCCCGTACATGTCGCGGAACGCCCGGCTGAAGTGGGAAGGGCTGGTGAACCCCCAATGCGCGGCCACCGCGGCCACGGAACGGTGGGCCGTCGCGGGGTGGACGAGTTCCTCGTGGGCCGCTTCCAGTCGCCGGGTGCGTACCCAGGCGCCCACGGTGGTGTCGTGGCGCTGGAAGAGCTGGTGGAGATAGCGCAGCGAGATGCCGTGCCGGTCGGCGATGGTCTGGGGGCCGAGACCAGGTTCGCCCAGCCGGGCGCGTACGGACTCCGTGATCCGTTCCCACAGGTCCGCCGGTTCGGGCGGTCGGCCGGACTGTTCGAGGGCCACGGTCGCCAGGATGTCCACAACGGTACGGGCGAGTTGCTCACGCCGGGCGGGGCCGGCCCGGGCGACCTCGTCGACGAGTCCGTCGAGCAGCGGCAGCAGCAGGCCGGCCGCGCCCTCCGCCCTCTCGTCCACCACTGTGGCCGTGAGGGCGGGCAGTTGCCGTTCCTCCAGGCGCAGCAGGGCCCGGGGCACCATGAGGATCCGCGCCCGCTGCCGCTCGGGGAGCACGATCCGAAAGGGCCGCCGGGCGTCGAGGAAGGCCAGGTCGCCGGGGTGGAGTTCGGCGGTGCGGCCGTCCTGGAGCAGTCGGGCGGTGCCTTCCAGCTGGCGGCGGACCAGGAGGTGGGTCCGTGGGTCGGCGGCCACCGAGCGGGCCCCGCGCAGCACGGTTCCGGGGCCGAACTCCTGGGTGGCGATCTGGAGCACGCCGAGTCGCTCGGCGGTCAGTTCGCCGTTCCACGGACGGTCCTGCTCCACGGTGACCTCGACGTCCACGAAGGTCCGCGAGAGGGCGCGCTGCCAGGAGGGGAGCCGGTCGCCGGGCACCAGGTCCCGGGTGGAGCAGGACGCCCAGGGGGCGTGGCCGGTCAGCACGACGCCGCTCCCGCCCATACCCGGTCCCGCCAGTCCGTCGGTGACAGTCCGAAGGAGTTGCGGAAGGCCTTGGCGAGTCCGGCCGGGCCGGTGAACCCCCAGCGCCGGGCGACCTGGCCCAGGGTGACGGAGCCGGGCGGCCGGGCGGCGAGCTCCTTGCGGCACTCCTCCAGTCGCTGCTCGCGGATCCACCGGCACACGGTGCTGTCCTCGGCCTCGAACAGCCGGTGCAGACAGCGCACCGAGATGCCGTGCGCCTCGGCGATGACGGCCGGGGTCAGTCCGGGGTCCGACAGGTGCCAGCGGATGTACGTACGGATGCGCAGCAGCAGGACGCCGTCCGCGCCCGGCAGTTCGGCGGGATCCGCCCCCAACTGGTCCGCCGCGGTCGCCGCCATCAGGTCGATGACGCTCTCGGCCAGCCGGTCGGCCGTCGGCGCCGCGTACGACGCGGAGGTGTCCGCCAGCCGGTCCAGCGTCGGCGCGAGCAGGGCGGGGAGCCCACCGGTCGGGCGTATCGAGCGGCCGGTGAGCTGCCGCAGGCCGGCGTCGGGGAGTTGCAGCAGCGCGCGCGGGACCGCGAAGATCTTCATCCGGAAGCGCTCCGGGTAGACGGTCCGGAAGGGGCGGACGGTCTCGAAGAACCCGATGTCGCCGGTGCGCAGTTCGGTGGTGCGGCCGTCCTGTTCGACCTGGGCCCGGCCGGCGCCCTGAACGGCCACGAAGACCTGGCGTCCGTCGCCGTGTGCGATGGCACGCGGCGTCCGGTGGACCTGGCCGGGGTCGCACTCCACCGTGGTGATCTGCAGGTTTCCCAGACGGTCCGTCCGCATGGCGGCGTCGTAGGTGCGGCCCTCGGTGGTGATGTCCATCCCCACCAGGGTGTCGAGCACGACGTCGTGCCAGTAGTCCAGGCTCTCGCTCGGCGCGACCGAGCGGGTGGTCAGCACGGTGCCGCGCCCACTCGCCGGTACGGCCGGGCGCAGGCGTCTCTCCTCGTGGGAGTCGATCGCGGTTGGCATACCGCCAGCATGTCGCGGCGGTGCCGGTCGACGCATCAGTCGGCCGACTGCTCTGCGACCGGCTGCTCTGCGGCCGTCGCGCGGTGCGCACTGTTCTCGCTGTTCTCGCTGTTCTCGCTGTTCTCGCTGTTCGCACTGTTCTCGCTGTTCAGCTGCTCGAACGGGCACGCAGGAAGGCACATCCGGTCCGGATCGCCGCCCGGGTGGGCTCGCTGTCGGCCAGGGCGTGCAGCGCCACGAAGTCGTGGATCGTCCCGAGGAACCGCAGGGACTCCGCCTCGACCCCGGCCTCGGACAGCCGGCGCGCGTACTGCTCTCCCTCGTCGCGGGCGACGTCGGCCTCGGCGGTGACGACCAGGGCGGGTGGCAGCCCCGCCAGCTCCTCCGGGCGCGCCCGCAGTGGTGCCGCGGTGGGTTCGGCCCGCCGGGCGGGGTCGGCGACGTACCGCGCCCAGTAGGCGCGCAGCGCCTGGCGTGTGAGGAGGTAGCCGGTGGCGAACTGCCGTTGTGAGGCGCTGTCGCAGTCGCCGTCGGTGAGCGGGTAGTAGAGAAGTTGCGCAACGATCCGCGGACCGTTCCGGTTCTTCGCCAGCATGGTCACGGCAGCGGCGAGCGTGGCCCCGGCGCAGTCACCCGCCACCGCCAGCCGGTCGGGATCCAGCGCGAGTTCGTCGGCCTGCGAGACCGCCCAGGTCAACAGGGAGTAGCACTCCTCCAGGGCCACCGGGTAGCGGACCTCGGGGGCGCGGCTGTACTCCGGGACGACGGCGCACATCCCCGTACCGGTGACGAGTTCGCTGATGAGACGGGCGTGGGTCTGTGCGTCGCCGAGCGCCCACCGGCCGCCGTGCAGATACAGGAGGGCAGGCAGCGGGCCGGACACCCCGGCCGGGCGGACGGTCCAGAAGCCGAGCAGTCCGGACGGGCCGACCGGTGCCACGCGGAAGACCGCGTCCACGTCGAAGTCCTCGAACCGGGCGGGCTGGGCCTCCCGCAGGGCCCGCCGTGCCGTGTCCGGGCCGAGGTCGTCGAGGGAGGGCGGGGCGGCGGAGGCGGTGATCAGGCGCTGCACCATGTGGTCCAGGACCACGGCCCTACCCGGTTCTCCGGGTCTCATGGGCTCTCCTCCGACCGTTCTGGCGCCGCTCTCACCGATCCTGTACCAGGTCACGGAGCTGGTGCCGGCTGCTGACGCCGAGCTTGGGATACACGTTGTACAGATGCGAGCCTACGGTGCGCGGTGAGAGGAACAGCCGCTCACCGATCTCCCGGTTCGACAGACCGCTCGCGGCGAACTGGACGATCTGCCGCTGCTGTGCCGTCAGTTCCTCCAGCGGTCCCGGGCTCTTGGGGTCGGGCGCGGCGCCGCTGGCGCGCAGCTCGATCCGCGCGGCTGCCGCGAGGGCGCCGGCGCCGAGGCGTTCGGCGGTCTCCAGGACCGTGGTCAGCTGGCGGCGCGCCTCCAGGGTCCGGCGCCGACGGCGCAGCCGGATGGCGTAGTCGAAGCGGACCTGGCCGCGCTCCCACGGCCACCGGCCGGCCGCGTGGTTGACGAGGGCGAGCTGGAAGTGCTCATCGGCCTCGTCGTCCGGGCCGACCATGGCGGCGGCGTGGTGAAGGAGCAGCGTCATCCTGGTGCTCGGCCGCTCCCCCTGTTCCGCGCGGACCCGCTCCAGGATCGGCAGTACCTCGGCGGACCGGCCGGTGCGCTGGGCGGCAACCGCGAGTTCGGCGATGCTCCGCGCGGACAGGTGGGGGTGCAGCGGCGTTCCGTCGGCGGTGAACAGTTCACGCAGCTGCCGCCAGGAGCCCTCCACGTCCCCGAGTGCGAGGGCGGCGAGTCCGCGGGCGCGCAGCAGTCGGGCGTGGGTGGCCCGGTTCTCGTCCAGGCAGACGGCACGCCAGACGGCGGGGGTGAGCCGGGGCGCCTCCGTGAGAGTTCCGCGCAGCGCCTGGACGGTGAGTGCCTGTGCCTCCAGATCGGCCTGGAGGCGGGGCAGGCGCAGCACCTCGGCCTCGGCCAGGGCGTCCTGGATGACGGTTTCGGCCTCCGGGAACCGCCCGATGGCCAGGAGGGTGTCGACGAGCGGGAGGACCGACCAGCCGCGCAGCCCGAAGGCCCGGGCGGACCGCAACCGGTCGTCGGCCGTACGCGACTGCCCCAGGTCCACGTCCGCCTCGTCCGCGTGCCGGGCCACCACGGCGAGGACCACGCGGGCGGCCGGGGCGTCCGGGGTGGCGGGTGAGGTGTCCGGGGCGTCAGGCGGGGTGCGCGGGCCGGTGGGCTGGGCGGCGTCCGAGCCGCCGGGCGAGGCGTACGAGCCGCCGGGCGAGGCGTACGAGCCGCCGGGCGAGGCGTACGAGCCGCCGGGCGAGGCGTACGAGCCGGTGGGCGAGGCGTACGAGCCGGTGGGAAGAGCGGTGTGCGGCGCGCCCTCCGGTCGGCCGAGGCCGGAGTGGGAGCCGGTGGCGGACTCCGGCCGGGCCACCGCGGTGACCAGCGCCTCCAGTGCCCGCCGCGTGTGCGGGGTGTCCAGGCGGACCAGCGGCCCGGCCGCGGCGGGGTGCCACCGCCCGGACCCGTGGGCCCGCCGGGCGCGGTCGAGCAGGGTGGACAGCGCCGCCGTGTGCTCCGGCAGCCCGGACTGGTCGGCGATGGCCGCCGCCAGCCCCGCGAGTGCGAGCGCGTGGGTGCGGTCGATCACCGGAAAGTGTTCCGCAGCGTCGGCCAGTACCTCGAAGGCCTCGCGCTGGGCGGACTCCTGGGAGAGGACGGAGGCCAGGGCACCTGCCGCGGCACAGACGTGTTCCGGGTCGGCGGACTCCTGGAGGAGCCGTCCGTGCAGCTCCCGTACCCAGCCGGGATCGCCCACCATGTGCGCCGCCGTCAGCGCCTCGGCCAGCCGCCGCGCCCGTACCGGCTGTTGGGGGCTGAGCCGCGCCGCCTGCTCCAGGGCGGTGGTGGCCGCCACGGCGTCCCCGCGCCGCCAGGCGGAGTCCCCCAGGAGCGCGGCGACGAACGCGTTGGGTCCCACGGTGGTGGCGGCCAGGTGACGGGCCCTGGCCTCAGGCAGTACGGCGATCTTGGCGAGGTCACGGTGTGCCTGCTGCCGCTCTTTGGCCGGACGCCTCAGATACGCGGCCGACCTCGCCAGCGGATGCCGGAAGTCGAGCCGGTCCTCGACCAGGGCGACCAGAGCGGCGGCCTCCGCCGGCGCCCACACCGCCAGGTCTCCGGTGCCCAGGGCGGCCATGACGGCGCCGGCGGTCTCACCGGGCCCGGCGGCCGCCGCGTACAGCAGGGCCCGGCGTGTCCGTGCGGGGAGCGCGTCGAGTCGTACGCCGAAGACGTGCTCCGTGAGCGGGTGCCGCGTCGCTCCGGTGGGCCCCGGCACACCGCGGCTCAGTTCCACGAGGGCCAGCGGATTGCCCTCGGCCTCGGCCAGGATCTCCAGCCGGCGGCGGCCCGTGGGCGCTGTCGGCTGCCGGTCGAGGAGCGCGGCGGCCGGGGCGTCGCCCAGCGGGCCCAGTCGCAGGGTCTCGGAGCCGGGCGGCGAGCCGGGCAGGTCCGCCTCGTGGCGTGCGGCGAGCAGCACCGTCAGCGGGCGGCCGGGCAGCAGCCGGGCCGCGGTGAGCAGCGCCTCCAGGAAGGCGCGGTCGCACTGGTCGGCGTCGTCCACGCACACCAGCACCGGGCGGGCCGCGGCGAGCCGGTCCAGCAGCGCCGTGACCGCCGCGTGCAGCTCCGCCCTGTCCCCGTCGTCCGCTCCCGGTAGCACCGTCAGGGCGCGTTGCTGCGCGGCGGGCAGGGCGGTGAGCTCGCCCCGCACCTGCGGTGTCAGCAACTGGCGCAGACAGACGTGCGCGTGCCCCGGGTCCTCGGCCCAGCCCTGTGCGGACAGCACCAGTACGCCGTCGGCGGCGGCCCTTTTCCGGACGTGCCGGAGCACGGTCGTCCGCCCGGTTCCCTCTCCGCCGAGGAGCAGCAGGGTCTGAGGGGTGCCGGGCTCGCGTGCCACGCACCGCAGGATCCGCTCGATCTCGTCGTCCCGGCCCAGGACGGTGGCCTCGTGGCCGGTCATGGGCTGCTGGGGCGGGTGGAGCGTCATGCACGTACTCCTGGGGCGGTGCGTTTTCCCTGACCAGGGGATTGTCGCCGAGACCGGGGCGGTACCGCTTCTGTCACATGACTGGTCACCGGTCGCCGTCGGCCCGCGTCGGCAGAACGGCCGAACGTGCTCGGCGCGCGTGGGAGGTGCGCGCCGGCTGGAAGCGCTGCTAGGTGGTCCAGAGGTGCAGGGCGTTCTCGGTGGCGGAGGTGGTGTACCAGGTGCCGTCGCCGAGGGCCCTCGGCATGCCGGGGACCTCGAAGGGATAGACGAGCCGGTCGGTCGGTCGCATACGGGCCGCGTCGACGAGCCAGTGCCGGCCCGTGCCGAACTCCTCGTCGCTCTCCACCGTCCCCACCACGACGGTGTCCTCGTCGAGGAAGCCGCCCTCGTAGTCGAAGAACGCCTCTGCCTCGTCGTCCTCGAAGGATGCGAACTCCTCGGTTTCCAGCGCGGGATGGGGTGGGAGTGCGGTGGCGGACAGTTCAGCTTCCACCGTGCCGTCGGCCACCCGGTGGAGGGCCACGGTGTCCTGGTCGTGAGTGACGGTGAGCAGACGGTCTCCGCTGGGGCTCACCGCCAGCAGGACGCGGTCCTCGTCGCCGAAGCTGTCGACGGCGAGGGTGTGGCCGTTCCAGCGTCCCCAGCGGAGCGGAGCGCCGTCCTGTCCCTCACCGATGGTCAGGCCCATCTGGCCGGGGTCCGGATGCCCTATGTGCTCGGAACCCGCCGCTGCCGTATGCGTCGCCGCGCGGGCGAGCACCGTACCGTCCTGTGCGGCGACGACCAGCCACTCGTCCGCCCCACGGCCCCGGTCGACGGCCAGGGGACCGCGGACGTGCGCCCACACCAGTGCCCCGTCCGCGGAGAAACCGGCCGAGCCGCTGCCGACGTACCGATGGTCTCGCTCGTCGGCGTACTCGGTGAAGGACTCGTGCCCCGCGCAGCCTGCCCAGCACTCGTGCCGTACCTCCCACCGGACGTTTCCCGCCCGGTCCAGAAGCTGGAGCGCATGGAGCCCGGCGAAGACGGCCAGATCGCCGGCGGGCGACACCGCGCAGTGCCCGTACCGGCGTGGCCAGGGAGCCGGAAAGCGGGCGGTCTCGGCCCCGGCCCCCGGCTCGTCGAGGTGCTGCACGATCAGCTCCGTGTCACCGCGCTGTACGAGCAGCCGCGTTCCGGCTCGCCGCTCCAGGCGGGGGGCGTCGTCGGCTCCGGAGAAAGCCAGAGGGGCGGCGATGGTGGTCACGAGTCGGGCGAGGTGCGGCACGAGGGCTCCGAGAGACGGGGATCTTCTTGCCGGGACCCTACGACAGGCCACTGACAAGGCCGCAGGCCAGGGAGTTGCCTGGCGCAGACCCGGCCGTGATCGCCTTACGAGTCCCCGTCTGAAGACCGATCCTCCGTGCGGCGGTCCCCGGCTCCCTGACCCCCGGCCCTCGGCCCTCGGCCCTCGGCCCTCGGCCGTCAAGGAGTGGCCGGTTCTCACACGTGGAGCCTCGCGGTCCTCAATTACGCTGCACATTCCGAGAACGGACAGAACGTAAGGAAGATCGCAAGACGGACATGGGGCGGGTCGAGACGGGGGAGGGTTCCATGAAGGTCTACGAGGCCATCGTCAAAGGGCTGGAAGGAATCGGGGTGAAGACCGCCTTCGGCGGCGCCGGGGAGAGCGTGGCCGACCTGATGCTGGCTCTGGAGGAGTCGCGACGGATCCGGACGGTCATCACCCGTAACGAGCAGGCCGCGTCCTTCATGGCCTGTGGTGAGGCCATGTACACGGACCGGCTGGGCTTCTGCTTCGCGACAGCGGGGCCGGGCGCGTTCAACCTGATATCAGGGCTGGGCGTGGCGATGACCGACTCCTATCCGGTGCTGGCCGTCTCGGGCTACGCACGGCTGGAGTGGGAGGGGTGGGGGGCGCTCAACGAGACCTCCGGGCTGCGCCGCACGGCCGACTCGAAGGCCGTGTTCGCGGCCACGACCAAGAAGTCGTTCCTGCTCACCGACGCGTCCGACACGTGTGACGTCCTGGAGGAAGCGGTCAACATCGCCCTGGAGGGGCGGCCCGGCCCGGTGCACATCCAGGTGGCCGGCGATCTGAACGAGCGCGGCGTCGAGGTCAAGAACTTCCGGCCCCTGCGGCTCGACGTGGCGCCGGTGCTGCCCGACCCGGCGCGGGTGGAGGAGATCTCGTCGGTGCTGGCGGACGCGCTCGGGCAGCGGAAGAGGATCGTGCTGCTCGCCGGCTTCGGCGCGGTGCGCAGCGGTGCCGGGCCCGAGATCAGGCGGCTGATCGAGCGGTTCCAGATCCCCTTAATCACGACGTTGGACGGCAAGGGCATCGTGTCGGAAGGGCATCCGCTCGCCGTGGGCGTCTTCGCCGACAGCGGTCACTCCAGCGCCTGGAAGGTCTTCCGTGAGGCCGATGTCGTCCTGGCCGTCGGGAACTCCTTCAACCAGCACGCCACCTTCGACTTCCGCGGCGACCTGTTCGAGGGCAAGAAGCTCATCCATGTGAACATCGACGGGGACGAGTTCGAGAAGAGGTACCGGGCCGAGCACACCCTGGTGTCCGACGCCCGCCCGGCGGTGGCGGCACTCGTCGACGCGCTGGAGCGGCGGGTCGACGAGGTGCCGCAGGCCGAGGTCGAGGGCCAGGACTACGAGGCCCGGCGGATCGTCCGGCTGCCCGGGAAGCTCCATCCCGGTCAACTCGCGCAGGCCATCGGCCGGATGCTGCCGCCACAGGGGATCCTGCTGGGCGACGCGGGCGCGCACACGGCCTGGCTCGGCTACTACGTGGAGCTGGACGACGGGCAGCACTTCCGTAAGGCCGGTTCCTTCGGGCCGATGGCCGGAGCCGTCAACAGCGCCATCGGCGTGCAGCTCGCACACCCGGGACGGACCGTCGTCGTCGGCTGCGGCGACGGGTGTTACGCGATGAGCGGGTTCGAGCTGATGACCGCCGTCGAGCACGAGATCCCTGTCATCTGGGTCATCTTCAACGACGAGGAATTCAAGCTGATCAAGCTCTATCAGCTGTCCCAGCACGGGGAGTCCGGCCTGACCGGGTTCCGCAACCCGGACTACGCGGCGTACGCGCGCGCCTGCGGCGCGGACGGCTACCGGGTGGACACGCTCGACGAGTTCGAGGACGCGTTCCGCAGGGCACTGGGCTCCGGCCGCCCCACGCTCATCGACGCCCACATCACCCGGTGGGCCGTTCCGCACTACAGCCCTTCACCCGACGGCGTGATCGCCGGTCTGGTGGAGGCCGTCGAGGAACGCCTCCGGGACGACTGAGAAGAACCGAACCAGAAGGGGGGAGCCATGTCCAACGCGGATCTGGTTCTGGAAGGCGGCGGGGTACGCGGTCTGGGCACCGCGGGTGCGGTGATCCGGCTGCTGGAGGAGGGATACACCTTCCAGCGCGTGGCCGGCACCTCGGTGGGTGCCGTCGCGGCGGCCTTCGTGGCGGCCGGCATGGACGCCGAAGAACTGCGCACGGTCATGGAAGAGCTGGAACTGAGGCTGATACCCGACCGGGAACGGCTCGGAAGGCGGCTGGTGCCAGGCGTGCCGATGCTGAGCGAAGGCGTTTCACTGCTCCGCCGGCACGGGGCCTACCAGGGGGCCTGGATCCACAACTGGATAAAGACCGTCCTCGCCACGAAGAAGGTCACCACCTTCGCCGACCTGCGACGCGAGGACAGCGGTGACTCCGAGGGGCTGACGGAGGACCAGAAGTACAAGCTGGTGGTGACGGCCACCGACGTCACACGCGGCCGGCTGCTGCGGCTCCCCTGGGACTACCACCTCTACGGCCTGAAGCCGGAAGATCAGTTGGTGGCCGACGCCGTACGGATGTCGCTGTCGATCCCCTTCTACTTCCAGCCGCGCACCCTCACCCACGGTGACACCGGCCAGGATTCGGTGATCGTCGACGGTGGGGTGCTGTCCAACTTCCCCGTCGAGATCTTCGACCGCACCGACGGAGCGAAGAGCCGCTGGCGGACGATCGGGGTACGCATCCTGCCCGATCTGCCCGCGGGTATGGCCCAGTTGTTCTCACTCCCGGCCCTGAAGCTGTTCCCGTTGCTGCAACTGCTCCAGCAGGTCGTCACGACCGCCGTCGTGGGCAACGACCAGAGCCACCTGGACCGCCCGGGGATACGGGACCGGACCATCACCGTCGACCTCCCGGCCCTCGGTGTCACCGACTTCGGCCTGAACCTGACCCAACGGCAGGAGGCCGTCAGCCGCGGCTGGGCCGCGGCCGACGCGTACGTACGGCGGTGCCCGACAGACCCGGAGTGACGCCGCTCCTTGACCTGCCCAACGCCACCGTCACGAACGGGCGACTGGCCGCGAACGGCCCCGCCTACCAGGCCCTCGTCCTGGACAGCGAGCAGCTGCCCACCTCCGCGCCCTTCCGGAGCAGCATTCCGGTGGCCACCGCGAAGAAGATCCTCTCCTTCGCCAGGTCCGGACTCCCGGTGGTCGTGGTGGGTACGGCGCCCGGCACCGTTCCCGGCCTCGACGCCGAGGGCGACAAGGTTCTCCAGCCCGTGATCGCGTCCCTGCTCAAGCAGAAGTCGGTGCACGTCGTGAAGTCCGAGGCCGCGGTGCCGGGCCTGCTGCGGCGGCTGGGCATCCGGCCGTCGGCCGAGCCGGCCTCCCCCGGGCCGATCGTCTCGGTCCACCGCTCCGACGCCGACACCGACTTCTACTGGCTGTACAACCAGGGCTCGGTCACCCAGGACGACGAACCCGCCACCCTCTTCGACCCCAACACCTCGGCCAAGCCGGTCGACACCGAGGTCACCTTGCAGGGCCGCGGTGTCCCCTACCTGCTCAACACCTGGACCGGCGCCGTCACCCCGATCGCCCAGTACACGACGAAGGGGGACAGCGTCACCGTGCGCGTGTCGCTGGCCGGGGACGACAGCCAGGTCATCGCCCTCACCGACAACCCGAACCGGTTCGCGGGCACCCGTTCCAACACCGGGCACGGCCTGCACGTGGTGTCCACCACCGCCGACGCGGCCACGGTCCGGGCCGACGGAAGCCTCGCCGTGGAGGCAGCGAAGGCCGGTACCTACACCACGCGGCTGAGCAACGGCCGCACCGTACGGACTACCACGTCCTCCCCCGGTTCGGCGATCGACCTGACCACCCGCTCATGGAGCCTGCACGTCCAGGACTGGCAACCCGCGGCGCCCTACGGCACCACCGGCTCAGCAGGGACGAAGACCGGCAAGGAGCCCGTCCACGTCGACATCGACCGGCTCACGCCCTGGACCGACATCCCGCAGCTGAAGAACACCTCCGGCACCGGGACCTACACCACGACCGTCACCCTGCCCACCACCTGGAAGAAGGGCACCGGCGCGCGGCTCGACCTGGGTCAGGTCACCGACTGCTACACCCTCACGGTCAACGGCAGCAAAGTCCCCACCGTCAACCAGTTGAACGCGACGGCGGACATCGGCGCCTATCTGCACGCCGGCAAGAACACCGTCACCATCCGGGTCTCCACCACCCTCATCAACCGACTGCGCACGCTCTCCAGCGCACTGTCCACGCGCGCCGCACAGGCCAACGGTCTCGTCGGCCCGGTCACGCTGACCCCGTACAGCATCACCAGGGTCGGCTGACCCCGTCCTCGCGGCTGGCGGTGCACACGACCGGTCCGCACCATCGATGTGCACCCCAACGCCGGTCAGTACGACCGTGAACCGACCGCTCCGACGCCGCACCCGCCTGACACCGGGGGCGGGCCTACTGGCTGCTGAGCCTCACGGCCACGGCTCTGCCCACGCTCATCGTCTTCGGTGTCTTCTAGCGAACCTTTGCAGGGTCACGTCCGACCGGGACCGGGTGACGGGGATGGCCTGGAGAGGGACGGACCGCTGACATGACTCATTGCGCTTCGGCACACTCGTCGACGACAGCGCAAAGTCGTCGCATCAGGCTCAAGTAGGTGACGACACTCGTGGTGCACGACATGTGCGCCGCGTCCTGGAGCCACTGTTGCCACAAGCCGTCGGGGCCGAGGAAACGGGCAGTCCGGTCGCCTTGCAGATTGAGGTCGATGAACAGGAAAGCGCCCATGGCCACGGGCTGGTCGTACGCGAGGTCGGGGCGGCGAAGGTAACGGTCGAGGTAGGCGCTCAGCAGCTCGGCGTCGCGCGGTGTCCCGAAACCGGCCAGGGCCACGCAATAGGCAAGTCCGGTACAGCAGACCTCGCCGGCCAGCAGGAGCTCCCCGAGGCGTTCACGGAACCCGGTCCGGCGGGAGACAGCCACGAGCCATGCCGCGGTTCTCCGTTCGCGCCATCCGCCCTCAAGGAGGGTGGCGATCTCATCCGCGGTGATGAGTTCCGCGTCCTCGCGGAGGTCTCGTAGGAACTGGTCGTACTCAGGACTCTGCATACGCAGCAAGCTGCCGCTGAGTTTCCAGTAGCGTCGCTCGGGCGTGACGTAGCGGCGTACCAGGGCCCGCAGCTCGGGATCCTCGTGGGCATGGCGTATCACGGGACGATCTTGCCCTGCTGGTGTGGAGCGAGGCCAGCCCTGTCCTGCGTCTCGCCCTGTTCCAAGCACATCGGAGCGTAGGAAGTACTTACGTCGGCGGCCACCTGGATGGCAGGCTGGGAGACATGATCAAAAGAATCGAGTCCTCCGCCCGCCTGTGAGCGAGGCGCCCGGGCCTCGGCTGCCCGGTACCCCGACCTCGCTGTTCCAGCATGCGCTCAGGCTTCACCGTCTGACGCCTGACCAACCTCTGCCGCGCCTCGGGGCGTTGCCTGATGCGGTACGCCGTCGCCGCAGGGCAGGGTCGGCACGACGGCGTGACCACACGCGCGTCGGAGTGGACGCCGCTGCCGTTCTCGACGGGTTCTTCGCCGATCCAGGCACCTCGCCGCGCGAGCTGGCCGCCAGTCTTGACGGTGTCCATGTGCCGGTCCGCGGCGACAAGCACGTCACCGCCGCCGTCCTGAGAGCACCGGCGGCCAGGGCCCGGGATTCCGGGCGGTGGCTGGTGCGACACGGGTACGACGCCGACGCCGACGCCGTCGCCCTCGGACTGGCTCTGCTCGCCGAGGTCGCCACGGTGGACGACATCCCCAGAATCCAGACGGTCAGCCTCTTCTCCAACGACTTCGGACCTCTCGCCGTACGGGCCCTCGAACGCCTGCCGGACAGTGTGGACGCGCTGATCTGGCTCGCGGAGCGAGTGACGTCCTGAGGCCGGGTGCACGCGGTGGAGGCGCTGTGCCGACATGTGGACGATCACCCGGCCATCCGGCCATGGTTGCTGCGGCGAGCCGCCGACGGCGACTTCCTCAACAGCTACTTCGCCCACCTCGTCGCCCGAGCCGCCGGACTCCCCGAGGCCATCGCGGAGCCCGGGGCCGACGCTGAACTCGTGGACCACACAGGGCGAATCCTCCATGTGATGACGTACTGCGAGGGCATGGGCACATCTCTTCGCCACTACCCGCGGGCGGTCGAGGTGATGGAGGCTCACGTGAGGCACCTCGAAGCGCTCGCGCCGACGTCCGAGCGCCATTTCGCCGCAGCGACGGTCGCCGCCTACCTGACGAAGGAGACACCCCTGTGGTCCGACGACACCGAACTCCACGCTCGGTGGCACCGGCTACGGACGTCATACCTCGCCCTGACCGACCGCACGGCCTGGTGTCACGCGGCGCGAAAGGCTTTCGCCGCAACGGACAGCCGGATGACATGGCTCTCGAACCACGGGCCATCGGAACTCAACCTACGGGCCTTCGCCGACTGAGGGTCGAAAGCGGGAGCGGAGGGATAGCGCACTTCAGAGGTAGGGGCTCTCCCTCGCCCCGGTGAGGGGGCGACGTACCGGCAGAACGGCACTTGTGGTGACCCGACTTGGGGACAGCGGGTCCGCCTCAGCCAGTCTCGTCCGGTACACCGGGGTGAATGGTTTTGACGGCCAGTACCGGGTCGAGAGGTTCCACGAGTTCCTGGGTGGCCACGGCGGTGAGATGTGGCGCCGGTGCGGTGCCGTTCAGCACGGCATCCGCGTACGCGATGGCCTGCGCCGGCGACAGTAGCGGCAGTCTCTGGCGCAGGGACCGGACAGCGTGCATGCGTCCACGGGCAGCGGCGACTTCTCGTATCTCATCGTGGAGGTCGTCTACCGCGGTTCGTACGGGCAACCCCCGTATCCGCGCCCGGTAGTCGTCCTCCCACGCTCCCGTCATGGCGGAGACGGGGCCGATCCGGTGCAGTCCTCCGTCGACGCGGTCGACCAGGTACGGCTCGTTGCCGGCCAGCCTGTGCTCCGAGTTCCGGGTGCGTACGAACTCCTCGGAGTCATAGGCGACGATCCACACCAACTCGTGTTCCTCGACATGGACCACCACCATGCGCATCACGGGCGCCCTCGCACTCCGCCATGCCTGACAGTCGCGCTCCAGCTGCTCTTCGACAGCCTGCACCGCGGCCTCTCGACTGATCATGCGTGCAGCATCCCGTACAGGACGCCTACCCGCCCAGCGAACTGGCCCGGCGCGGGGTGACGACAGCTGAGAGGCTCGGACGGTCGGGTCCGCACTCCGTTCGGCAAGGAGCCGCTGAACGCGCAGCGGGTGTTCAAGAGCTTCCCGAGGGGTGCCTGCGGAGTTCCTGACCTCGCTCCCCGAGGAACGAGCTACGCGCCGCCGTTGCCGTTGGTGCCTCCGTTGCCGTCGCGCAGGGAATGAATCATGCTCCGCAGGCTCCGGAACGCGCCCGACTGCTCGACCTCGGTCATGCCGGCCAGCATCCTGACCTCGACGGACCGGACCGCGACGGTCGCCTTCTCAAGGCTGCGTCGGCCGCTCGGCGTGAGCCGCGTGGGGAGAACCTTCCCGACGGGTGCCTCCGCGGGCCGGGTCACGTAACCCTCTCGTTCCAGGGTCTGGAGCAGCACGTTCATCGACTGCCGTGTGACGAACGCGCCCCGCGCGAGCTCGGAGTTCGACAGGCCCGGCCGCTGGGCCAGCAGTTCGAGGCAGGAGTAGTGCGTCACGCTCATCCCGAGCGGCCGCAGCACCTCCTCCATGGCCGCGCGGAGGACGCTCGACGCCTCCTTGAGCAGGTAGCCCAGAGAAGTCTCCAGGTCGATGCCGTCTTGATTCATGTCAGCATTCTGACATAGGTTGACGTGTGTCAGAAAGCTGACACGAAGGCCACCCGACCAAGCGACTCCAGAAGAAGGAGCATCATCATGCCCGCCACCGGCCCCGACTTCATCTCGCTCCAGGCGCGCGACCTCGACGCGTCGCAGGCGTTCTACGAGCAGTACCTCGGCCTCGTCCGCTCGCAGGCCGGGCCTCCGCACGCCGTCGTCTTCGAAACGAAGCCGATCGCGTTCGCACTCCGCGCCATCGTTCCCGGCACCGATCTCGCGTCCGTCGCCCAGCCCGGCATCGGTGTTGCGATCTGGCTGCACGCCACCGATGTCCAGGCCATTCACGATGCTCTCGTCGCCGACGGTCACACCATCGTCTCCGCGCCGATCGACGGCCCCTTCGGCCGGACCTTCACCTTCGCCGACCCCGACGGCTACCAGGTCACGCTCCACGACCGCGTCTGACAACCGGTGCCATTCCACGGCTGTCCGAGCGGCGCCGCGCGACAGTCTGGGACCGCAGGGACGGCCGGGCCAGGTCACCGGCTCCCTGGGACGACGCCAGCCGCTCAGCCGTACGTGGTGACGTGTGTTGCAACGACCACCGTGCGCTTGCCCTCAGCCATGACCTCAGCCCAGTGATCGCGACGGAGCGTCCGGAGGCGAAGCCGCATCTACCTGCGGAGCGGATGTCGTACGAGGATGAGGCAGGCGTGCTCCGTCGGCCAGGCGGTCTCGCAGGCGGGCATGGCGGAACTGGTAGGTGGGTCCTACCTGGCGCAGAACACCGAGGCGGTGGGCGTCGGCCAGGAATGACTGGAGCCTCCACGGCAGTCGGCCCCGGGCTGCCAGCAGGATGCGCGCCGCGATGTAGTACGGCCAGGCGCAGGCGGCCAGGGCGAGCAACAGGCCGACGGGGCCCACGAAAGGAAGTTTGTACCAGAGGTACCCGACCAGGGACACGGCAAGGCTCACATCGGGGAGGGCTCCCGCGACGCTCAGCACCAGCGGGACGTCGGGCAGAGTGATCAGCAACGCTCCTGCGGCGCCTGTCAGCAGGGAGATGAGCCGGTCGGCCCGTACCGAAGAGGCCGCTGTGGTGAGTTCGTCCGGGGACACGGTGTGCCGCGTCCAGCGCAGCAGTGCTTGTACCGTGCCGAAGAAGCACCCCGTCGTCAGGCCGTACGTCCAGGCGTCCCATGGAGGGATGGAGTCCGCCGATACTTCAGCCGGGAACCACGGCGGCACGGTGAAGACATGCAGGGTGAGTGCGGAGCCGGTGAGGACTGCGGTGCCGGCGACGGTGAGCAGAGCCCGGGGCAGCCGGTGACGCCAGTGAAGTGTGCCGAGACCACCTCGGCTGGGCGTGTGCGGCGGTGCCGGAATTCCGGCGGTGTAGAGGACCGCCAGGTAGGAGAGCCCGTAGAGGCTGCTGGCCAGCACAAGGTATTCGACCCCGGCCCAGACGCTGATATCGGCCATGCGCACCACGGACTTCGGAGCGGAGTGGGCCACATAGCCGCACCCGGCGATCAGCAGCACCGCCCGCAGCGCTCCGGCCCGTGTGTGCGGCCCGGCCGCCCTCCACGCCGCGACGCGGACCATGGCCACCATGGCCAGAGCCACTGCGCCGCTGTACGAGAACACGACTTCCAGCGGCCAGCCCGAGAGTCCGGGGGTTCTGAGACGGTCAGCCAGGTAGGCCGCCCAGACGAGGGTGAACGCGGCAAGAGCCGACAGCGCGGCACGGCTCCAGGCATGGGCCAGCGGTGTCCAGCGGTAGAGCTGCCACCAGGCCAGGTCCTGGGTGTCCTGGCGACGCAGGCCTACGGCGAGCTGGGTGAGGTAGCCCTGAGCGCGGGCCCGGTCCCAGCGGCGGGCAGCGGGCCCCAGGCGGTGGGCACGCGCATACAGGGCGGGGACCAGGGCATCCAGCAGATGGTGCTCGATGGTCGCGGTGGTCGGAAAGCGGTCGTGGTCGGCGAGCTCGGACGGGTCGCCATCGGCGTCGGCGTACACGGATCGGGCGAGCCCCACCATCAAAGGGCTGGCCAGGGCCCGGGCCGGTGGCCCGCCGGGGTGCCGGGACACGTGCTGGGCGAGCTCGTCCCATCGCTCCTGGCGGGGTCCGGGTGAGGTGGCCAGGCGCAGCAGGTCGAAGGCGTCGGCGGGACGCACCTCGGCGGGCTCGATGACAGCCGCACCGGCCAGGACGCCCGCTTCGGCGACCGCAGCGGTGTAGGCGGCGGTGCGACAGGTCAGAACCAAGGGCGTGTGGGCGTCCAGGGAGTCATTGAGTGCGGTCAGGACAGCGGCATGGGCCGGTACGGGGAGTTCGTCCAGCCCGTCGAGCACGGGAAGGACCTGGTGTCCGGCGAGGAGGTCGCGGATCGCGGTCGGCCCATAGGCCTCGGCGTCGGCGAGCGCCGGGTAGTCGGCCGCGATCCGGCGGCTCAGCCAGTCGTGAGCACTCTCGCGGGCCGGGTCGTAGGAGGCGAATGACAGCAGCACCGGCACCGGATCGCCCTCTTCCCGGGTGCGCAACAGTCCGAGCGTGAGGAGCACGGCGAACGTGGTCTTGCCCGACCCTCCAGGTCCCAGTGCGACGAGTCGGCCTCTGGGCAGCGCCCGGTAGGCCGAGGTCAGTTCGCCCAGCCGGTCCGCACAGCAGGAGAAGGGGGCACCGATCAGTCGGCGGTGGTCGCCCACTCCGACCTCAAGGCAGTCGGACCACACCACAGGCATCGGAGCGGGGTCGAACAGTTGCCTGAGTGTCGCCTCCTCCTGCCACTGCCGTCCCACCAGACGCGCGAGGACCGCCGCGGCATCCGCCAGCTGCCCGGTACTCGAATGTCCCCTCCTCGGATCGCGACGCCATACCCACACCGCCAGCACTCCGTAAAGCCCGACGACGGCCGCCACCACGGAACTCACCGTCGCGGCGGTGCTCTCGTCCCACCTGCGCCACATCAACGCGAGCGCCACAGCAACAGCCGCGCACAACACCCAGGCCACAGCCCATCGCCGACGCATTCCGTCCCCCGCTCCATGGCCACGACCGACGCCCGATCCAACGAGCCGGCAACGCGGTGGAAACGGTGGCTGACCGCCCGCTGATGGTCGACGGCAGTGCTCAAATCGCCTGGCGCGGCCCGATCAGTGCACGGTCAGTGCACGCACTGATCCCGCACTCCGCCGCCAAGAGCACCGCACCTGGCGGCAGTTCTGGCGGAGGGCAACCGGTCACCCGCAGGCATGCCTCGGGAGAGCCCTCCACCGGCGGGTGTACGAGGGTGGGTTCGCTCAGCCCGGTGATGGCACCCGCGAGATGTACCTTCGCCGTCCGCACGCCGTCGGGGAGACGGCCCGCCATGACGCCGAAGGCCGCCGTGTCCCCGCCGACGGCGACACACTCGCGAACCTCGAAACGCCAGTGCGTGGCCTCGTCGGCCAGCAATGACCTGCCCCTCTTACCCAGCCCGACGAGGAAATCGGTGCGCTCTCGCAGACGGCCGGCCATGGTGCACCAGAGGGGGACCCGGACGATTCCACCACCGCCGAGCTACGAGCCGGCCGCCTCGGCCTGTACCAGGTTCGCCGCGCCGGTAATACCGGGGACGGCTCGGATGGCGTCCCAATCCACGGTGTCGATCTCGTCCACACCGCCATGAGACGCAGAGCGCTGCGCCAGTGGAGTGACTGCGACCGGCGACAGGTCTCGCAACGGGCAGGAATCAGCGCATCCGTTAACACGCCCGCGAGAGAAACACTGGTGTGCAGGTGACCGAGAGTGAAGGGGAGTTGTGCATGCTGGGACTCCGGCCCACCGCGGCCGAACCGGTCGTGCCCGTCGACAGTCCGCTCACGGCCCTGGAGGCCGTCCGCGCCGTCGAGGCGGAGCTCGGGCATGTACTCGACACCAAGTTGCGCAGGGCCTTCGACGTGGACCAGGTGTTCGCACAGGACGTCGCCGGCCGGGTCACCACGTTCGTCCGCCGGGGCGGCAAACGGCTGCGCTCGGCGTTCGCGTGGTGCGGTTGGCGGGCCGCGGGCGGTTCGGGTGACCCCACCGCGCTCCTGCGGACCGCGGCCGCGCTCGAACTCGTACAGGCGTGCGCTCTCATACACGACGACGTCATGGACGGATCACCGCTCCGCCGGGGCGCACCGGCCGTCCATGTGGAGCTCGCCCAGATGCACCGGGCCGCGCGGATGACCGGCTCACCGGAGGTCTTCTCGACCTCCGCCGCGATACTCGCCGGCGACCTCGCCCTGGTCTGGGCGGACGACGTACTGACCGAGACGGCACTCGGTTCGCCGCACGGCACACGGCTGTTCCACGAGTGGCGGGCCATGCGTACGGAGATGGTCGCCGGGCAGTACCGCGACATCCACGCGCAGGCCGCCGGATCGTCCGGTGTCGACGAGGCCGTGAGCATCGCCACGCTCAAGAGCGCCCTGTACACGGTCGAGCGGCCCCTGGCCCTGGGCGCGGCCCTGACCGGTGGCGACGACCACACCCTGAACGCCCTCCGCTCGGCCGGGCGCTGTGCCGGGCTGGCCTTCCAACTACGGGACGACCTCCTTGGCACCTATGGCAATCCGAAAACGACGGGCAAACCGGCCGACGACGATCTGCGGACCCGCAAACTCACCTATCTCCTCGCGGTCGGCCTGTGGCTCGCTGACGCCGCCGGTGACGAGGAGGCAGTCGACGCCCTCGGCCCCAGCCCCAGCCCCAGCCCCGACGTCGGGGTCGGCGGCCGGCCGGACGAGGCGGTGAGCCGCATGCGAGCGGCATTGGAGCGGACCGGCGCGAGAGGCGTCGTGGAGTCCAAGATCTCGGAGTTGGCGGCGACAAGCGTGCGGCATTTCGCGGGGGCGACCCCCGACCCCGTCGTACGGCGGGAGTTCACCACATTGGTCGAGCGCGCCTCGGGCGTCGCACTGGGACATACCGGGGAGGCGGCGTGAGAACGGTACCTGGGCCGACGGATCATGTCGTCGTGGTGGGAGCCGGACTGTCCGGCCTCGCCTGTGCGCTGCACCTGCTGGGTTCCGGTCGGCGGGTGACCGTCGTCGAACGGAACGCCGGCCCGGGCGGCCGGGCCGGTCACGTCCGCATGGGCGGTTTCGAAGTGGACACCGGTCCCACGGTGCTGACCATGCCGCACCTGGCCGACGAGGCCTTCGCCGCCGTAGGTGACAGCCTCGCCCGGCACGTCGAGCTGACGCCCCTGCACCCGGCCTACCGGGCGTCCTTCGCGGACGGCACCTCACTCGACGTGCACACGGACGGCGAGGCAATGGAGAGCGCGGTGCGTGAGTTCGCCGGACCGGCCGAGGCAGCCGGCTACCGCGAGCTGAGGACCTGGCTGGAGCGGCTGTACCGGGCGCAGATGCGGCGCTTCATCGACACCAACTTCGACTCCCCCTTCCAGCTCCTCCACCCGGACCTGGCCCGGCTGGCCGCGCTGGGCGGCTTCGGACGCCTTGACCGCCGTATCGGCCGCTTCATCTCCGACCCGCGGCTGCGCCGCGTCTTCTCCTTCCAGGCCCTGTACGCCGGAGTCACCCCGGCCAGGGCCCTCGCGGCGTACGCGGTGATCGCCTACATGGACACGGTGGCCGGCGTCTGGTTCCCGAAGAACGGCATCCACGCGCTGCCTCGTGGCATGGCGAACGCGGCGGCCGGCGCGGGCGCCGACTTCCGCTGGTCGGCCGAGGCGACCTCCCTCGAACGGAGCGGCGGCCGTGTGCGTGCCGTACATCTCGCCTCGGGTGAGCGGATCGCCTGCGACGCGGTGGTGCTGACCTGCGAGCTGTCCACGGCGCACCGGCTCGTCGGACGGACACCCCGCCGCCCGGTGGGACTGCGGCACTCGCCGTCCGCCGTGGTGCTGCACGCGGGAACCGACCGCACCTGGCCCGGTCTCGCCCACCACACCCTCTCGTTCGGCACGGCCTGGGAGAGCACCTTCGACGAGCTGACCCGGTCGGGGACGTTGATGAGCGACCCGTCCCTGCTGATCACCCGGCCGACGACACACGACCCCGCCCTCGCCCCGCCGGGCAAGCACCTGCACTACGTGCTGGCCCCGTGCCCGAACACCGACGTCGGGCCCTCCGCCGAGGCCTGGCGGGACCTCGGCCCGCGCTACCGCGACAGCCTGGTCGCCGAACTGGAACGCCGGGGCCTGGACGGGTTCGCGGACAGCGTGCAGGAGGAAATGCTCGTGACGCCGCTGGACTGGACGGCGCAGGGACATGCTGCGGGCACCCCGTTCTCGGTGTCCCACACCTTCGCCCAGACAGGACCGTTCCGCCCGCGCAATCTGGTGCGCGGTCTGGAGAACGTCGTACTGGCCGGCTGCGGCACCACACCAGGCGTCGGTGTGCCGACGGTGCTCATCAGCGGAAAGCTCGCCGCCGCGCGCGTCACCGGCGGCGTCCGGGGCAGCGGCCCCCGCCTCCGTCCCGTACAGCGCGTCCGTCCCGTACAGCGTGCGGCACGTACCGCCGCGGTCTCCACCGAGGAGGGCGTTCATGACGCGTCGTGAGCTGGACGCCGCGGACATCACCGATCCCGCCCTGCGCGAGGCCTACACCCAGTGCAGGCGGCTCAACGCCCGCCACGGCCGGACCTACTTCCTGGCCACCCGTCTGCTCCCTGTGGAACGCCGCTCCGCGGTACACGCCTTGTACGGTTTCGCCCGCTGGGCGGACGACATCGTGGACGACCTCGACCGGCGCCGCACCCCTGACGAGCGCGACCGGCTGCTGCGGTGCCTGGAGAGCGACCTCGCGCACGGGCTGCGTACCGGAGCCGGGGACGAGCCGGTGGTCCGGGCCGTGGCCGACACCGCGAGCCGGTACGACATCGACCACACGCTGTTCGCCGATTTCCTGGCGTCGATGCGCAGCGACCTGCACGTCACGGACTACCCGACCTACGCCGACCTGCGCGCCTACATGCACGGCTCGGCCGCGGTAATCGGACTGCAGATGCTGCCCGTGCTCGGCACGGTCACCTCACGCGAGGAAGCGGCACCGCACGCCGCCGACCTGGGCGTGGCCTTCCAGCTCACCAACTTCCTGCGCGATGTCGGCGAGGACCTCGACCGGGGCCGCGTCTATCTGCCCGCGGACCTGCTCGCGGCCCACGGCGTGGACCGTCCGCTGCTGGAGTGGAGCCGCCGTACGGGACGACCCGACGCGAGGATTCGCCGGGCGCTCGTCGCCGCCGAGGGCATGACCAGAGAGATCTACCGGGCGGCGGAACCGGGCATCGCCATGCTGGACCCGCGCACGCGGCCCTGCATCCGTACCGCGTTCACGCTCTACGGTGGCATTCTCGACGCGATCGCGGACCAGGACTACACCGTGCTGCACCGCCGCGCGGTCGTGTCGCGCGGGCGCCGTGCGGCGACGGCCGCCGCGGGGATCGTCGACATCACGAGGGCACGATGGCGCGCCCGTTCCTCGCCCCTGACAGCACAGGCGGGCGTCACGCCCCTGCAGCGGAAAGGTCCCGTGCGGTGAGCGACCGAGCGAACCGGCCCGGCTGGACGTCACCCTTGCGGCGGCGCCGCCGGTCGGACTGGGCGGCGCAGCCGCCGACCTGGCAGGAAGCACGCCCGTCGATCATCTCCGACGCGCTCAAACGGGCCTCCGCCCGTCCGTCGGGGAACTGGTTCGTCGTGGGTGCCTCGCGGGACGTACGCGCCGGTGACCGCCCCTACGGCCGAACGGTCGGCGGGGTCGAAGTCGTGCTGTGGCGGTCGGACACGGGCCGGCTGCACGCCGGTCCGGGCGCCTGCCCGCATCTCGGCGCCCCGCTGCGGGACAGCCGGGTGGTGTGCGGCACGCTGGTGTGCCATTGGCACGGACTGGCCCTGGACGGCGGGTCGTTCGCCGGCTGGGATCCGTTCCCCGCCCACGACGACGGTGTACTGGTGTGGGTCAGGCTGGACTCGGTCGGCGGCGAGGAGCCGACCGAGCGGCCCGTGGTGCCGGCGCGGCCGGCGGCGGGCAGCGGGGTGGACGCCGTCTACACGGCCGTCGGCCGGTGCGAGCCCCAGGACGTGATCGCCAACCGGCTGGATCCGTGGCACGGTTCGTGGTTCCACCCCTACTCGTTCGTCGACCTGACGGTGACGCGCCCGCCGCGGGGCGAGGCGGACGACGCGTTCGTCGTCGATGTCTCCTTCCGGCTGACCGACCGTCTGGTGGTGCCGGTGCGGGCGGAGTTCACCGCTCCCGGACCCCGGACCGTGGTGATGCGCATCACCGAGGGTGAGGGATCGACGTCCGTGGTCGAGACCCACGCCACGCCGCTGACCGGCGAGAACGCGGAGCAGCCGCGGACCGCCGTCATCGAGGCGGTCGTGGCTGCCTCGGACCGGCGGGGTTTCGCGTTGGCACGGGCCGCCGCGCCCGCGCTCCGACCGTTGATGCGCCGCACGGCCGGCCGGTTGTGGCGCGACGACCTGGCCTACGCGGAGCGGCGCTGGGCGTTGCGCAGCGCGGGCCGGTTCCCTGGCTGACACCGTCTGCCGGCCAGGGCCTCTTCGACCGCCAGGGCGTCTTCGAGGTCTTCCCGAAGGAGCGGAACGTCGTGCGGAGGAGCGAGGGTCAGCGGCTTCCGACCGTGCCGAGCGCCCGCAGTACGGGCGAACGGCCCGCTCGGGGTACCGTCCACAGCACCTGGCCCCGGACTCCCCAGCCGGCCAGCAGGGCGTTGGCCGCCAGAAAGCCCGTGGTGGCGGCGCGTTCCATGAGGGCCACGGGCAGGTCGCAGCGGATCGCGTCACCGGCGAGCACGATCTGCGGGTGCGCAGTGGTCACGGTGGGCCGCCGGGTGTAGGAGCCGACCGGGAAGAGCGGGCAGTCGGAGCGCCATTCATGCCGGGCGTCCACGATCCGCGCCCCTCGTGTCTCCGGATATACCTCGTGCAGACGGTCGACGAGCCGGGACTGTACGGCTTCGCGCCGCGCGTCCTCGGGCACGGCGTAGGCGTGCAGTTCCACCACCGAGCCGCCGGATCGGGACGCCCATCGGGCGGCCTCGTCCTCGTAGCGGTCCAGGACACTGACGTTGTCGAGGCCGTCGTAGCCGCTGGTGCCGAGGAACGCGGCGCGGTCGGCGCGTACCGGGCGGTCGAGCCAGAGCCGCGAGACGAGAAACGGCGGCGCGGTGCGCAGGCCGTCGATGTCGTCGCGCCAGGCGGAGGTGCCCAGCGCGGGTGACGCCGCGACGAGGCCCCGCAGGGCGCTGGCGTCGAGGGCGAGAACCGCCGCGTCATGACGGTCCACGGCGGTGTCCGTCCGCACCTCCACTCCCCCTCCCCCTCCGTCGCCGGGGTGGACGGCGCGTACCGGCGTACCGGTGCGGATGTGCGCGCCGAGGCGCTGGAGATACGCGCCGAGCGGGTCCCACAGCGCCTGCGGGAAGGGAGCGGTCGGGACGTCGAAGAGCAGGCCCTCGGACGAACCGAGGAAGTAGATGTGGAACATCAGCAGGAGTTCCGCGGCGGACAGTTCGCGGGGGTCGGCGAAGAAGCTGCGGGAGAACACCTCGAACGCCAGATGATGTGCGGCCTCGGGGAAGCGGACGCTTTCGAGAAACTGGGTCGCGCTGACCGAGTCGAAGCGCTCGTAGACCTCGGGTACGCGGACGTCGAGCAGGGGCAGCGCGGCTCGGGCGTCCATCGCGGCCAGGTCGCGCCAGCCGAACGTGGGGCTCAGGGCGACGAACCCGAGTGCGCTCAACGGTGGTGTGCGGGGTACGCGGGCGAAGCTGTCGGTCAGCCCGCCGCTGTGCCGCAGCGGGTAGTCGGGCACCTGCCGGAGACGGTCGAGCGCCGGATCCGTGCGCCGCAGCAGGCCACGGAGGTTGTAGTACTGGCGGAAGAACGCGTGGAAGCCCCGGCTCATGGTCGCCTCCCCGCCGTCGGCAAGCCGGGTGGACCAGCCGGCGAGCCGGCCGCCGAGTGACTCCGCCTGTTCGTAGAGGGTCACGCGGGCACCTCGTTCGGCCAGGAGGGTCGCCGCGGCGAGACCCGCGATCCCTCCACCGATCACGGCGACACCCGGGGTGTCCGCGGCGGGGAACCGCTTCAGGCCGGGCGCGGGCATCACGATCTCGGCCTTGCGGTCCCGGCCCCGCCGGGCGGCACGTCGAGGGTCGTTCACCGTGCGTACTCCGCTGTGGTCGCCGAGCCCTCGCGGGCGAGGAACGTGTGCGTGATCCCGGTCTGCCACCCGGCGACGGGCAGCGCGCGCACGGCCGAGAATCCGGTGCCCCTGAGACGGTCGGTGAAGTCGGGAACCGTGTCGAAGTCGAGGACGCTGCGCCACAGATGGCGGTACAGGTCGCGGTCACCGCTGAACGAACCCGCGGGGATGATCACGCCTCGGCAGACAGCCGTCCACAGGGCCCGGTGCACGGCGGAACCACTGAGGCTGTACTCGTGGACGGCGAGCCGTCCGCCCGGGCGCAGCAGGGTCCGCACGGTCTTGAGCACTTCGTCCGTGTCCGTGACGTTGCGGAACAGGTAGGCGGCGAACACCGCGTCGTACGATCCCTCGTCCGTGGTGGTCAGCCCTTCGGCTGTCAGGTGCTGGAAGCGCACCCGGGCGGGCCAGGTCTTGGACTGTGCACGGGCCAGCATGCCGGACGACGCGTCGACGGCCGTGATCCGGGCGCGGGGCGCGGCCCGGAGCAGGGCCCGGGTGGAAGCTCCCGTTCCGCACCCCAGGTCGAGGATGTGCAGACCGGCGCCCTCCCGGGGCAGCCGAAGCCGTCGCGCCGAACGCAGGAGATCGGTGCGGTATCCGGGGTTGAGGGCCGTGAGTCGGTCGTAGCTGTGCGAAGCGTGGTCGAAGGCGAGTGCCAGGTCGTGGTCGCGCAGCAGGGTCATCGGTGGCTCTCTCCGCTTCGTGGGGCTGGGTGGGTACGGCGTGGCAGGAAGGGGAGTTCGACGGCGGTGCGCAGCATGGGGCCCACGGGGGTGCGCAGGCCGATGCCCCACTCCTCCCAGGGTGAGGTGCGCCCGTCCAGGAAACGCAGCAGCCGCTCCGGCGGAACGCTGCGGAACAGCCCGGTGAAGAAGCCGGGTCCGTCGATCCGCCCGGTGTCCAGAGCGCGCAGCAGGATCGCGTCCATGGCCAGTACGCGCCGGGCGTGCGGTCGGGGTGCGCTCGCGCGGCCGTCGCGCAGGGCGGCGGCGATGGCCCGGCTCTGCCGCTGCACCGCGGCGAAGGTGTAACCGGTCGCCGGGCGGGTGGCACCGCCGGCGGTCCCGATACGGGAGACGGCTGCGCCGATCCGGCGGGGGAAGCGCGCGTCGGTCATGGGGATCACACCCTGCTCCGCCGTCTCGACGGTGAACGCGCCGAGCTTGAGGATCTCCCGGCTGTAGTGTCCGAGCGCCGCCTCGTACGCCGCACGGGTCAACGGGGTACGGGAGAACTCGGTGTACTCGACGAGCGCCCGGTCCGGCGCGAGCGGCAGTACGTAGCCGAAGGCGAGGCCGTGGCGCGGCTGCGGCACCCGGAAGTCCATCAGGTCCGCGACCGACGGATCGAACCGGTCCGTGTCCGTGCGTACGAACCAGCCGCGGAAGTGCTGGAGCAGCTGTGTCCGGGCCGGCGGCAGGGCCGGGAGGGGGCGGGAGTCGAACACGTGGCGAGCGTGGAGGGTCAGTGTGCCGCCGTCCGGCGCCGTGCACCTGACTTCCGCTCCCCCAGGGATGTCGCGCACCGTGTCCGCCGTCGCGCGCACGATGCGCCCACCGGGCGACCGGGCGATCCTGGCGTACGCCCATTGCTCGAAGTCCGTGGAGCGGAGCATGCGGTAGCGCAGCGGGGAGGGATCCACGGTGATCGCGCCGCCGTCGGCGTCGTGGATGCGCAGCCGCGACCAGGACGCGGTGACCACCTCGTCGAATTCGCCGGTGTCCCCGTCCCAGTAGCACCAGGTCCGCTCGGGCGCCCGCAGAGGGCCGTCCGGTGCTTCCACCAGGGTCACGGTCGGGGAATCGGTCGCCACGAGGCGCTGCGCGAGGCTGAGCCCGGACGCGCCGCCGCCCACGATGATCACGTCGGACACGACGTCCGGAGCGAGAGCGTTGGAGCGCCGGGTCACCGGGCGTGCCGTTCGACGACCGGTACCCCGTCAGGAGCCGTGCGCACGTCGCCGAGGACACCGATGGCTGCGGCCACCGGCACGCGCGCGCCGTTCATTTCCACGTCTCACTCCCGATCACGGGGCAGCCGGGCCGCGCCCCTTGTCACACAAGTGGTTCCGGGCGCCGGCCGCCCGTGGATGCGCCGGACTGGAACCAATCGAAGTCAACCGCAAACGAGGTCGCTCGGCGCGGCACGGCACGGCCGGTGAGTGCACCTGAGTACAGGTGTTCGCGCGTTACGGGTGTTGGCGCGGTGCCGCTGTTCGAGCGGGGCGGATGCCGCACGGTGGCCGTCCGCGACATCGTGGCCGCGACGCCCCCTACGATGAGGGCGTGACCGCAGCCGCCCGAGCAACCCACCGCCCCGCCGGGCGGTTGTTCGTGCTGTTGGTCCTGGCCGTGCTGGCCGGTGTGCTGGGTATGCACGCGCTGGCACCCGGCGGAGTTGAGGCGACGGGCGCCGGACACGAACAAATGATGGCCGCGGCGGAGAACGTGCCGCACGCGGACGCGGGTTGCTCGCACACCGACGGCGGGTCGGGTCACCTCGATCACGCGGACGGCACGTGTGCGGCCGCCGGTACGAGTGCGGCGTACACCCCGCCCGCGCTCGCCGACTCGTTCCTCGACGTACCCGCCGCCGCTTCTCCCGTGGCGGCGGCCACCGGGTGGACGCATGAGGGCCGGGCCCCGCCCGGCCTGTCCGAGCTGCAACTTCTACGGATATAGAGCCCCCGCACGGCACCGGCATGCCTGGGCCCGGTTTCGGGCCGGTGGCCGGTGCCGTCCTCGCGCACGCTCTCACTGTCCGTGACACCGCGCGCCCTGTACCGGCGCGCGTCAAGGAGTTGCACCATCATGATCTGCAAGCGTTCACTTGTCCGCCGTACGGCCGCCGTCACCGTTGCGAGTGCCGCGGCGCTCGTACTGGCCGCCTGTGGTGGCGACAACGCCGGCTCGCCCGGGCACAACGGGCACGGCGCCGCCTCCAGCCCTTCATCGGCCTCGGCGTCGGCATCGTCGGCGGTGCGGGGTAAGCACAACGCGGCCGATGTCGCCTTCGCCCAGGGGATGATTCCTCACCACCGTCAGGCCGTGGAGATGGCCGACCTCGCCGAGGGGCGGGCCCGGTCGGCCGAGGTGAAGAAGCTCGCCGCCGACATCGAGAAGGCCCAGGGGCCGGAGATCCGGACGCTGTCCGGCTGGCTGACCTCCTGGGGTGAGGACGTACCCGCCGAGGGCGGCGGCATGGACCACTCCACGCACGACATGGGCACGATGATGACGGACGCGGAGATGACCGAGCTCGAAAACGCTTCGGGTACGGCCTTCGACACCGCCTTCCTGAAGATGATGATCAAGCATCACGAGGGTGCGGTGACCATGGCGAAGACCGAGCGAACGGACGGCACGTCCGCTCCTGCCGTGAAACTGGCCGGTCGGATCGTCACCGCGCAGAGCACGGAGATCGAGCGGATGAACAAGCTCCTCGGCAAGAACTGACCGGAACGGACCCACCGGACGGGGGCGGGGCGCGCACACCATCGAGGGCCGCCCCGCCCTTGGCCCCCTCCCCCACCTCAAACGGCGGTCGTGACTCCTCGCGCATCCGGCCCGCAGGCATTCGACGGAGAACAGCGGGAACATGGGGTGTATGACAAAGCATGATGACGACTCGCACACGCACCACGCGCCCGGATCCCAGCCGAGCGTCCACCCCGGTTCCGATGAACCGCAGACCATCCCGGTGCCGACGCCTCCCGTCGCATGGGACAGCGGTCCTACGGACCCGGCTGACCTTGCCGACGAAGAGGCTGAGCCGGAAGAGTCCGCCGCCCACGAAGAGCCGAAGACGAAGTCGCAGGACGACTGACCCCTGCTGGGAATGAGCGGGAAGGCAGCAGTACCTGGTGACGAGCCGGGCCGGAACCCTGTTGAGGGCTCCGGCCCGGCTCGGCCGCGTACAGCGCCTGCGCGTACTGCGCCCGCATTTCATTGACTGCCGTCGGTGCTCGACTGCCGGGTCGTCCATGACGTGAGGATGCGCAGGGCATCGTGGGAGGGGCTGGCGGCTTCGGCGGTCAGGATCATCAGGCGCTGCCCGGAGCCGTCAGGGCTGGCCCAGGTGTCGCAGTCGAGGGTGAGGTCGCCCACCAGGTGGTGACGGTAGCGCTTCGTACCGTAACTGGCGCTGTTGACACGGTGTTCGGCCCACCAGGTGCGGAAGTCGGGGTCCTGGAGGGACAGTTCACCCACGAGTTGCGCGAGGTCGGGATCGTCGGGGTTGCCCGCGGCCTCCATCCGTAGTGCGGCGACGGCCTCCCGGGCGTCGTGTGCCCAGTCCTGGTGCAGTTGCCGGACCACCGGATGGGTGAACAGCAGTCGCAGGTAGTTGCGCCGATGCGCCGGTATGGCTGCGAAGTCCGTGTAGAGGGCTGTGGCGGCGGGGTTCCAGGCGAGGATGTCCAGGCGTTCGCCGAGGACGAGCGCGGGGGTTTCCGTGAGCTGGTCGAGCAGCCGTCGCATGGCCGGACGCAGGCGTTGGGCCTGTCGGCGGCGGCGCGGGTGGGCGTCGGTACGGCCCGCGAGGTCATAGAGGTACTTCTGCTGGTCGTCGTCAAGACGCAGAGCCCGGGCCAGGGTCATCAGCACGGGTACGGAGGCCCGTACCCGCCCCTGTTCCAGTCGCGTGTAGTAGTCCACGCTGATGGCGGCGAGCTGTGCGGCCTCCTCGCGGCGCAGTCCAGCGACCTTGCGGGCGGAGTCCGTCTCGGGAAGGCCACACTCCCGCGGTGTCAGCTGGGCCCGGCGGGCCTTGAGGAAGGCGCCCAGTGCCCGGGAGTCGGAGTCTGCGGTCATGCTCCCCAGTGTCGCCTTGCCGCGACGGCCACGGCACGAGTGTGAGGGGGCACGTTCTTTCCCAGGCAGAAACCTGGCTCTGCCGCTCGTGCGGAGAGCGGCGGAACGTGGAGGTGTGCCCGGCAGGACGCGGACCCCGAGTCCGCGCCGTGCCGGTGCGCCACGACACGTCATCCCCGTCCCTCTCCGGGAGTCCTCATGGCCAGGTCCACCGTCAGCTTCGACAGCGCCGGCATCCCGCTCGCCGGCCACCTCCACACCCCCGACACACCCGCGTCAGGTCCGCGGCCGGCGCTCGTGGTCGGTCACCCCGGTACGGGGGTGAAGGAACAGACCTCCGGCACGTACGCCCGGCGGATGGCCGAGCGCGGGTTCGTCACGCTGGCCTTCGACGCCGCCCATCAGGGCGAGTCCGGCGGTCTCCCCCGTGGTCTGGAGGACCCCGCCCAGCGGGTGGAGGACTTCAAGGCCGCCGTCTCCTACCTGACCACCCGCGACGACGTCGACGCCGAGCGCATCGGGCTGCTGGGCATCTGCGCCTCCGGCAGCTACTCGCTGGCCGCCACCGGCGGCGACCACCGCGTCAGGGCCGTGGCGACCGTGTCCACCGCCGAGCCCGCCCGCCAGTTCCGTCTCGGCGCCGACGGCACCCAGGACCCGGCGCTCTTCCTGTCGCTGCTGGACGCCGCGGCGGCGGCTCGCAGCGCCGCCGCGCGCGGTGAGGACCCCGGCGCGATGGCCATGTTCCCGGAGTCCGCCGAGCAGGCCCGCGCGCTCGGCGGCGACCACGGCGTCGAAGGTTTCGAGTACTACCGCACCCCGCGGGGCCGGCACGAGCGCTCCGCGAAGACCCTCGCCTGGGAAAGCGTCGACAGGATGGCCCTCCACGACGCCTTCTTCTCCGTCCCGCTGATCGGCCCCCGCCCCATGCTCCAGATCATCGGCGAACGCGCCGTCACCGCGTGGATGGCGATCGAGGCCCACCAGCGCGCCACCGGCCCCAAGGAAATCCACTGGATCAAGGGCGCGAGCCATGTCGACCTCTACGACAAGAAGGAGTACATCGACCCCGCCATCGACAAACTGACCGCTTTCTACGCCACCCACCTCACCGCCGCCTGACGAACGGCGAAGCCGTGGCGTGCCCCGCGGCGAATCCTTGGGTGCGCACTCCGAGACCTTGAACAAGCGGGTACCTCGGCCGGTACCGGGTGAGGTACCTTCGGTGCATGCCTGCACTCAATGTGGAATTCAGCGAGGAAGAGATGGCCCGGTTGCGTCATCGGGCGGCTCTGACCGGGCGGAGTCTGAAGCAGCACGTGCACGACGTGACCGTGGAGGAAGCCGACCGGCTGGCCTTCGTCGAGGGGGCGGTCGCGGAGGCCGCTCGGGTACTGCCCGGTGTCGAGGCCCGCTTCCCGGCGGGACAGCGGTGAGCCCTGTCATCCGCGTCGATGTCGGCTGGGTCCTGCAGATCCAGTCGGCGATCTCCCCGCTGAACGTGCCCATCGCGGACTGGGGCGTTCTGGGCTTCATGGCCGAACGACACAAGTTCGAGCGGGAGCGCGGCGTCCTCTACTACGAGGAGCCCGCCTCCCGGGCCGCGACCTTCCTGCACACCGCGCTGCTGCTGCGCCCCTTCACCGACTACAACCTGGTCATCGGCTGGGCCTGCACCAGCCAGTACATGCATGTCTCCGGCCAGCCCCTCCAGGCCAAGGACGACGAACTGTACGAACTCGCTCAGACGATCCGCGCCCAGGAAGCCGACCTCCGCACCATCGCGCAGCGCTTGGAGTCCTGGCGCACCGAGTGACACAAGAGGCTCCGCGGCGCGCCTTCGTGTTCGATGGTTGTTCCCGCAACTACCTTGTGTGTGCGCCGACTTGGCGACGGGCGTCCGGTGTGCAGAAGCCGGCCGCCCGACCGTATCGGGCGGCCGACGGCCCGCCCGGCCGTGCCTCAGCAAGGAAAGAAAGAACATGAAGATCGGCTTCGCGCTCCCCCAGTTCCACAAGCAGGCCTTCGGCATCTCCCGCGTCGCCAGATTCGCCCGAGAGGTCGAGCAGGCCGGCGCCGCGAGTCTGTGGGTAGGCGACCGCAACCTGGCCGCGGTGTCCCCGAAGGTCGGCTACGGCGGCCAGGGCGACACCATCCCGGCCGAACTCAACCCGGCCGCCGACCCGTTCGTCCTGCTGGCCGCGGCGGCGAGCGTCACCGAACGCGTGCAGCTGGGTATGCACGTACTGATCGCGCCGCTGTACCCGCCGGTCCAGCTCGCCCGCTCACTGACCACTCTCGACCTGGTGAGCGAAGGACGTCTGCTGCCCGGGTTCGGCATCGGCTGGTCCCCCGAGGAGTACGAGGCGGCCGGCCTTGACTTCCACAAGCGGGGCGCGCGGATGGAGGAGCTGCTCGACGTCCTCGACACCATATGGACGACCGACCCGGCCGAGTACAAGGGCACCCACCTCACCGTGCCCCTCCACCACGCCCCGCTCAAGCCCCACCAGAGCCCGCGTCCGCCCGTCTACCTGGGGGCGATGTCCGAGCGCGCCCTGCGCCGCGTCGCCCTTCGAGGCGACGGCTGGCTGCCGCTGTGCGTGGTGCCGAGTTACGTCGACATCGACGGGCTCGTCGCGCAGCGCGCCCTCATAGACAGCCAGGCGCGGGAGGCCGGCCGCGACCCGGCGGACATCGACGCGGTCCTCCGCGTCAACATCGACGCCGGTACCCCGACCGCGGACGTGGTCGACACCATCAAGTCCGTGCACGAGCGCACCGGGATCAGCCACTTCATGATCGACTCCCTCTACACCGCCGACACGGTCGAGGACTCGCTGGAGCTGGCCGCCGAGATCCTCGCCCTGGTGAAGGAAGGCTGAGCCGAGCGCCGCTTCCCGTACCTGCGGGGCGCGACACAACTCCTCGGTGAGCGGGCGGCCGGCATCTCGCCCGGCTGATCGGCCCCGGCCCGGCCCCGGGTAACGGGTCCGGGGGTCCACCGGCGGCCAGTGGCCGTCGGTCGGCGTGGCTCACCCGGGGAGTGGACCGTGACGGCGCCGGCGCTATCCGATCCCGGCCGACGTCTCGCCCTCGACCGGGATGCCCAGCCGGTCGGCCACGGTGGTCAGCGTCGTCCCCAGAGGGAGCGCGACCCGGGTGACGGCATGGACGTCACCGCGGGTCGCGTCCCTGTTGACGATCAGCACCGGCTTCCCGTCCTGGGCCGCCTGCCGGACGAAGCGGAGTCCGGACATCACCGTCAGCGAGGAGCCGAGGATCAGCAGAGAGGTCGCCGTGCGGACCAGTTCGCGGCACTGCTCGACCCGCGGGACGGGCACGGACTCGCCGAAGAACACCACGTCGGGCTTGAGGATGCCGCCGCAGACCGTGCAGGGCACCACGTGGAAGTCACCGACCTGCTCGTCGGTGAGGTCGGCGTCACCGTCGGGGTTGATCGCCGCGGCCACCGGTGCGAAACCCGTGTTCGCTTCCTCCAGCCGACGGGCGAGTTCGCGGCGCGGGCTGAAGGTGCCGCAGGACAGGCAGACGACCCGGTCCAGGCTTCCGTGCAGCTCCACGACGCCCTCGGTGCCCGCGGCCTGGTGCAGGCCGTCGACGTTCTGCGTGATCACACCCGTGAGCAGGCCGTGCCGAGCGAAGGCGGCGACGGCCCGGTGCCCGGCGTTGGGGCGGGCCCGGCCGAAGGTGCGCCAGCCGAGGTGGCTGCGCGCCCAGTACCTGCGCCGCGCCTGTGGGCCGCCGACGAAGTCCTGGTACGTCATCGGGGTGTGCCGGCTCAGGCTCCCGCCCTCGCCCCGGTAGTCGGGGATGCCTGATTCGGTGGAGATGCCCGCTCCGCTGAGCACCAGCACACCGCCGAAGCGCAGCGCGTCGGCGACGGGCTGCGGATCCGTGGTGCCGGGCGGCAGGTCATCGGTCGGGGTCCAGCTCAAAGTGGGGCGCATGCGCATGCCACCAGGGTAGGCAACCGTCGGCGGCTCCTGCCCGCGCAGGCCGCGCGACGGGCTCGACCGGCGCCCGGGCGCACCGGAACACCTCGGTGGCCGGTATGGTCGCACGCTCCGCGCTGGTCGCCAGGTGCCGGTGTCGCCGTCGGCCGCTGGGAGACACGCCGGCTCCGACACCCGTCAGCACAATCTTCGGCAGCAGGCGCCGTGCGCGGCGGTCGCCGACGGTGGCGGTCGAGTCGCGGGCCGTCCGCAGCCGCTGGCCGTCCGTCCGGAGGTGGCGGCGCGGGGAGCACCCTCCCCGCGCCGCCGCGTCGTCACCCCGCGGGTGCGATGGCCACGTTGTCGAAGGCCGCCGCCGTGTCGAAGACCCGGACGCCGTTCGCTCCGCTGCGGTAGGTGCTGTCGCTGACGGAGATCTTGGGTGTCGTCATGTCGTCGACGAACACCTTGATCGTGGAGCCGACGGCGGTGACGCGCATCCGGTGGGCCGAGCCGGAGGCGACGGCCGTGCGGGCGGTCGCCAACTCGGTCCAGGAACCGTTCGCCCGGCCGAGGACCACCTTGCCGCTCGGGCTGATACCCGCGTAGTAGCCCGAGTAGCTGTCCCAGCCGACCGAAGGCCCGCTCACCCTGAACGTCAGGCCCGCGTCCCCGCCGCCCGAGGTGACGGTGACGTCGGCGTCGTAGGTGAAGTCGGCGAAGTTCGTGTCGAGCAGGGCCTTGCCGCCCTGGTTTCGTCCCACCCGGTACTGGCCGTCGCTGACGGACCACGTCCCGCCGTACGTCTTCCAGCCCAGCGCGTTGCCGTCGGCGAAGTTGTCCCTCACCTGCATCGCGATTCGCCGGATGGTGCCGTCGGGGTTGAAGTGGAGGCGGTCGTAGGCGAGTTGGCGGTGGTTGCCGTCACTCTCACTGAGCGGACGGCGGTGGTAGACGATGTACCAGATGTCGGTGCCCGGCACATTGACGACGGAGTTGTGGCCGGACCCCTTGGCGACCGCCGGATCCTGGGCGAGCACCTTGTCGATCTTCTTGAAGGGGCCGGTGGGTGAGTCGGACATCGCGTACGACACCGAGTAGTCGGGGCCGGTCCAGCCGCCCTCGGACCACATGAAGTAGTACTTGCCGCCGCGCTTGAACATGTAGGAGCCCTCGGTGTAGTTCTCGGGGGTGATCTCCTTGTAGGTGGATCCGTCGTCGAACGTGCCCAGGCTGGTCATGTCCGGGTTGAGTTTGACGACGTTGGAGTGGTGCCAGCCGCCGTAGTACATGTACGCCTGACCGTCGTCGTCGATGAAGACGTCCTGGTCGATGGGCTGGGCGCCGTTGTGGAACTGCGAGACCAGCGGCTTGCCGAGAGCGTCTTTGTAGGGTCCCTCGGGGCGGTCCGCGACGGCCACGCCGATGCCGCCGAGTTCGGAGTTGTTCTGAATGTCGTTCGCGGCGAAGTACAGGTAGTACTTGCCGTTGCGTTCGACCGGCGCGGGCGCCCATACCGCGTACTTGGCCCAGGAGACGTCCGCCGTCTTCAGGACGTTGCTGTGCTTGGTCCAGTGGATCAGGTCGGTGGAGGAGAACGCGTCGAGGTAGGTCTGCTCGGCGTAGGGCCTGGATGCCGTGGGGTAGACCCAGTACTTGCCCTCGTAGACCGCGATGTCGGGGTCCGCGTACCAGCCGTCGACGAAGGGGTTGCCCGCCTCGGCGGTGGAGTACTCGGGCGCGGCGACGGCGGTCGTGGGCGAGAACATCGCCACGAGACCGCCGACGAGCAGCGTGGCCCAGGACTTGGCGACGAACCCGGTCGATCGGACAGTCACGAGAACCTCCGTGGGGGGTGAGGCCGGCAAGGGCAGACAACGTTGTCAAGAGCTGAACACCGAGAAGCGCGGTGGGGATTGGAGTCGCTCATGGGGTTGCTGCAAGCAGGTGTTTACATCGTTGCAAGAGACCTGTAAACCCTTTGCGCACGGATCGTCGTCTGCCGGGCCGCCGGGATGAACGGCCCCAGCCGGGGCACCCGACCTCCGCGACACCACTGGGTGTCGCTCTTCCGACAGAGAGAGAAACCCGTGTACATCGGCCTGGGTACCATCGTCGTCATTGTCATCATCATCGCCGTCGTCATGATGATGCGCCGTCGCTGACATGAGGTCAGCTGTCACCGCGGCTCGTCCTGGTCGGCGCCGACCTGTTCGGTACGGCGCCGACTCTTCCCGAGAGTGACTGGTCGGCCCGACGGTGACTGGTCGGTCCGACATCGGCTGGTCGGACCGACGTTGGCTGGTCCTAGTCCGCGGCCAGCAGGCCGGCGCGGAGCTTGCCGAGGACGCGGGTGATCAGCCGCGACACGTGCATCTGTGAGTAGCCCAGCTCATCGGCGATCTGCTGCTGGGTCAGCTCGTCGACGAAGCGCAGGTGGATGATCCTGCGGTCACGCTCGTCGAGTTCGGCGACCAGCGGGGCCAGGGAGTGGAAGTTGTCGATGAGGTCATAGGAGTTCTCCTCGAAGCCGATGAAGTCGGCGAGGGCGGTCTCGGACTCCTCGTCCTGGTTCATCACGGCGGCGTCCAGCGAGGCGGCGTTGTAGCCGTTGGAGGCCATCTGCGCCTGGACGACCTCGGAGCGCTCCAGCTGCATCAGCTCCGCGAGCTCCGCCGTCGAAGGAGAACGCCCCAGACGTGTGCGCAACTCCTCGGTGGCCTTGGACAGTTCCAGCCGTGCTTCCTGAAGACGGCGCGGAACGTGCACGGCCCAACTCGTGTCGCGGAAGAACCGCTTGATCTCGCCGGTGATGTAGGGAACGGCGAAGGACGTGAACTCGACCTCACGGGACAGCTCGAACCGGTCGATCGCCTTGATCAGACCGATGGTCCCGACCTGGACGATGTCCTCCATCTCCTGCGGGCCACGGTGCTTGAACCGGGAGGCCGCGTACTGCACGAGGGAGAGGTTCATCTCTATCAGGCAGTTGCGCACGTACTGGTACTCGTGCGTGCCCTCCTCGAGCTGCGTGAGGCGGTCGAAGAACCGCCTGCCGACTTCCCGCGCGTCCCTGGGCGCGATGGAGGAAGGGGCCGCGTACGCGCGCTCGACGAGGTCCTGCTCCACCCCGGTGGCCCGGACACCGGCCCCGGTCTGTTCCTGCGCCGTCACGATGGTCATTGGGTCTCGCTCCTTGTGCCTCAAGCGTGGCTGCCGTTTGGATCCTGCCCGCGCGTACCCGGACAACGGACTCGTACGCCCATGGAATTCGTGGAATTCGGTCGAGTATCGAAAGGCCGCCGGGGCTGCGACTCGGGCTGCCTCCGACGCTGTCCCCCAGCTGTCCCCCGCTCGGTGCCGGCCTGGACAGGCCAGGCAGCCTGAATAGGTCAGGCGGCCCTGACAGGTCAGGCGACCCGGACAGGCCAGGCGGGCCGGAAAGGTCAGGCGGCCTGGACGAGTTCCGCTCGCTGGATGAGTTCCGCGCGGCCGAACAGCAGCGCGTAGCCGGACGGGAGCCGGGCGAGGACGCGGTCGAGGAGGTCGGGACCGGCGAGGTCCGCGACGGCCGTGAGGACGGCTCCGGTGTCCCAGCGTGCGGTGGCAGGCGTACCGCCCGTGCGGGTGGCGAGGTCCTTGACGAAGCCCCAGCCCGTGAGCGGCTGTGCATCAGGGCTCTGGCCGGTGAGGACGAGGGCGGCCTCGGCCGGGAGGCAGGCGGCGAGATCGAGTCCCTCCTCGCCGGTGAGCTGACGGCCCAGCGCCGCGAGCACGGCACGCGTCACTTCTTCAGCCCGCTCCCTGGTGGGGTACGCGCCCTCGTACCGGATCTTCTCCAGCAGCCGGTGAAACGTCGTGGAAGGCCGAGCAGAAGCCGCTTCACGCAGCGAATTCATCGGGGTTTGTTGCCTTTCTCGCCCGTCGGGCGTTGTGCCGGTGGGATGGGCCGACCCGGTGGGTCGTGGCCGGCCCCGCCTCTTGCGCGCCGCGGGTGGGACGGGATCGGGACGGCGGGACCTCGATCCCGTCGGGGACCTCGATCCCGTCGGGGAACCGCAACCCGTCGGGGAGCCCGATCCCGTCCTTCACCTGCGGATCTGCCGAGGAGGGAGTCCTCAGCCGTGGATCTGCTTGTGCTCGGCCCCGCCGCCGATCGAGACCTTGCGGGGCTTGGCGCGCTCGGCGATCGGGATGCGCAGGGTCAGCACCCCCGCCTCGTAGTCGGCCGTGATGCGCTCGGTGTCAAGGGTGTCGGCCAGCACCAGCTGGCGGGAGAAGACGCCGACGGGCCGCTCGGAGAGCTCCATCTGCCTCTTGTCGGCCTCCGCGGCCGGACGGCGCTCGGCCTTGACGGTGAGCATGTTCCGCTCGACATCGACCTCGACCGCGTCCCTGTCCACACCCGGCAGGTCGAGAGCGATCACGTACTCCTCGCCCTCCCGGTAGGCGTCCATCGGCATCACCGAGGGCCTGGACCAGGTACCCGTCACACCGGTCAACTGCTGCGCGAGCCGGTCGAGTTCGCGGAACGGGTCAGTGCGCATCAACATCGCGAAAACACCTCCACAGGTCTGGCAGTAACTGCCAATGCGCTTCGTCTGGAACCGTTGTAGCATGTCATCCGAACGATGACAACTCCGATGTCATCCAAAGGGTGACACAGGATGAAGCTGCCCGAGAGGATCTCCATGCCCCCTTCTCGCGAACCCCATGACCCCGCCTCGCTCCTCGCCGCCAAAGCGGCGCTCGACGCGATCGGCGAAGCCGTCCGCACTGCCGGGACCACCAAGACCGCCGGGGCCGCCGGGAGCGCCCGGACCTCACGGCCGGAACCGTCCTCGGAGGACGGGCAGGCCGCCGCCGACCAGGCGTTGGCGGCGCTCGTGCTGTTGCGTGAGCTGCGCGAACAGCTCGCAGGATGGGAGCCGGGGCTGATCGAGGCGGCCCGGGCAGCGGGCTCCAGCTGGGCGGAGCTCGCCCAGCCTCTGGGCGTCGCAAGCCGCCAGGCCGCCGAACGCCGCTACCTGCGCGTACGCCCCGGGACCTCCGGCAGCACCGGCGAACAGCGCGTACAGGCGACCCGGGACCATCGGGCCGCCGACCGCTCCGTCTCCGCCTGGGCGCGGACCAACGCCGCCGAACTGCGCCAGCTCGCCGGGCAGATCACGGCTCTCACGGACCTTCCCGCCCAGGCGCACACTCCCCTGGCCCGGCTCGCCGACGCCCTCGCCGCCGACGACGCCACCCACCTCATCGGCCCCCTGACCGAGACGCACACGCACCTCGAAGCGGGTCACCCCGACCTGGCGGCGCGCGTCGACTCCATCAGTCACCACACGGACCGGCTCCGCCAGAGCCGTGGCGGCCGCGGCAGCCGCGGTGGTCTTGACGGCCCTGACGGTCTCGACGGGACCTCGTCCTGAGGACCGGCCGGTTCAGCGGGTGCGCCGCAACCGCACCGCTGCCACGACGCCGAGCACCACACCCACCGCGAGTACGACCAGCCCCTTCAGCCAGACATCGCGTTCGATCTGGGTCGCGAGCACGACGCAGGACGCCGCCCCCAGGACCGGCACCACGGACGGGGCCCGGAAGTGATCGTGGTCGGTGACGTCGCGGCGCAGCACGAGGACAGAGGTGTTGACGAGGAAGAACACCACGAGAAGGAGCAGGACCAGCGTGGCGGCGAGTGTGCTCACGTCGCCGGTCAGTGCGAGCAGCAGCGAGAGCGCCGTGGTGGTGGCGATCGCGGCCCAGGGCGTACGCCGGCCGGGCAGCACCTTCGTCAGGAAGCTCGGCAGCAGGCCGTCCCGGGCCATGCCGTAGGCCAGCCGCGACGACATGATGCCGGTGAGCAGCGCGCCGTTGGCGACAGCCACCAGGGCGATGGCGCTGAAGAGTTCCGTGGGGACCCCGCCGGCCGCCCGGACGACTTCGAGGAGCGGCCCGCTGGACTCGGCGAGCTTCGCCGTCGGCACGGCCGCCGCGGCGGCGGCTCCGACCAGGACGTACACCGCGCCCGCGGTGATCAGAGCGCCGAAGAGCGCCCTGGGATACGCGCGGCGGGGATCGCGGGTCTCCTCGGCCACGTTGACGGACGTCTCGAATCCGACGAACGAGTAGTAGGCGAGTACCGCCCCGCTGAGCACGGCGGTGGCAGGGCCCTTGCTCGTGGTCCCCAGGTCCGTGAGCCGTCCCAGGTCTCCGTCGCCGCGGAGCACGATCCAGGCACCGAGGCCGATGACCAGCAACAGTCCGCCGACCTCGACGACCGTCGCGACGGCGTTGGCCCTCGTCGACTCACTGATGCCCCGCGCGTTCAGCAACGCCAGCGCGGCCAGGAAGACGATCGTGACGAGCACGATCGGAAGCGAGACGAACTCGGACAGGTAGTCGCCGCCGAATCCGCGGGCCAGGGCGCCCACGGAGACGACGCCGGCGGCGAGCATGCAGAAACCGGCGAGGAATCCGGCGAAGGGCCCGTAGGCCAACGTGGCGTAGTGGGAGGCCCCGCCCGCGCGCGGATACTTGGTGACCAGTTCGGCGTACGAGGCCGCCGTCAGCAGCGCCAGGCACAGGGCCACGATGAGCGGGGCCCACACGGCGCCACCGGCATCGGCCGCGACCTGCCCGACGAGGACGTACACGCCCGCGCCGAGGACGTCGCCGAGGATGAAGAAGTAGAGCAGCGGGGTGGTCAGGGCTTTCTTGAGCGCCGAGGGAGCTTCCGGTGTCCGGGGCGCGACTTCAGGAGTGTGCACGTGGCGCCGAGTACCCAGTGCGGAGGGTTTGCGACGTGGCGAATGGAGGGCTTGTGGGGCGCGTGGGTTTTATGGATCCTGTGGGTCCCGTGGATCTCGTAGGCGGGCCACGGGTTCAGCCGCCGCACATCGGGTGGGGCCACGGGGAAACGGTCAGGTCGTCGGCGCCGTCAGCTCCGCCAGCTCCGCGTTGGCGCGCTCCGTGACGTGGGTCAGGACGCGGCCGGCGGCGGCCAGGTCCTCGGCGGGTATCCCGCCCCAGATGCGGGCGGAGATGGGGGCGGTCTCCGCGCCGACGGCGGCGAGCAGCGCCCGCCCCGCGTCGGTGGGGCGGAGGTGCGCACCGTCGACGACGAGCAGTCGCATGGCCAGCAGCTCGTCGAGTGTGGTGCGGATGTCGGCCGGATCCGCCTTGAGGGACCCCTGGACCTGGGCGACGAGATCATCCGCCGTCTGCGGGGCGTCGGAGGTGACGGCGGCGCGCAGGGCGACCTGCTGCTGGAAGGTGGCGCCGTGCCGGGCCAGGACGTGCTCCAGCACTCCGCGGGCGGCGTAGTGGGCCAGGGCCAGGTCGCGGGCGTTGGCGGCGGGGGCGGGTGCGGTGGTGAGTCCCGTCGCGGTTGCGGGTCCGGTTGTGGTGGCTGCGGTGGTGGTGGATGAGGTCCGGGTGGATGAGTTCGCGGTCATGGCGGGGTCCCTTGATTGGTTTCGCCTGATTGGTTCCGTCGATTGCTCTTGTCGGTCGGTGGTACGGATGGAGCGAGTGGTACGTCGAGCAGGGCCGTCAGCTCGCCGGTGAACGCACGCGTTCGCGGGGCGTCGAGGCCGCCGAGCGGCTCCAGCAACTGCTGAAGCAGTTCCTGGACCACCTCGATGGCCTGCTTCGTGACGGCCTCCCCCTCCGCGGTGAGCGCCAGCTGTACGGCACGGGGGTCGCGGGGATCGCGGGTGCGCTCGACCAGTCCGGCGGACTCCAGTGCGCGCGCCAGCTTCGAGACGTACAACGCCTCCAGCCCTGTGTGGTCGGCGAGACGGCGCTGACTGGGCCGCTCACCGACGCGCCGCATGCCGTACAGCGAGGCGACCAGCGAGTACTGCGCGTGGGTGAGACCCAGCGGAGCCACCGCGCGATCGACCGCGACGCGCCATTTGTTGGCGAGCCGCCATACCAAGAAGCCGGGTGTGGGGCCCGGTGAACCCTTGCTCATGCCGAATAGAGTACATAGACATAATGTCCATGGCTACTATTTTAGGCCGGGCCCCACCTGCTTCGCCCTGTGTAGCCCCGGGCACCACGGTGTCGACACGCACCGAGAACGCGAACGTGCGCCGGACCGCATGCCGGTGACCTTGGCCCCCTGGGGCACGATCAGCCGGACCCTGACGAGCGGGTCGCCGGATCCGAGGTGGCCGAACCAGGCCGGACCGTTGTCCTTGAACGGGAGCTCGGCCGTGACCGTCTCGCCGGCCGCACCGGAGATGGCGTCACCGGTCACGGAGAAGTCCGCGGTGTTGTCCGCGCCGATCCAACGCTCACACGTCAGCCGTGGTGCGGAGTCGCGACCGACTGGTCCGGGTGTGTTCTGACGCATTCCTTTGTGCCGCCCGCCGCCGGGCTGAAGCAAGCCTGTACCCGTGTTCCAGGGCTCACCACGCTCATGCGTGTGTGGACGTAGGTGTCCGCCTCGTTGCGGCTGGTGACCCGTGCGTCGTGGCGGGAGCCGCCCTGACCGCCTGCCAACAACTCGACGCGGTCGTCCATGGCCGCGCCCCACATCCGGGCCCAACTCGCCCCGCACTCCTCGCTGTAGCGGATCTGGATCCAGGCACCCGTGGCGGTCTCGTGCTCGGCGAGCGTCATCGGCTCGGCGGCACATCTCATCGTGATCGGGTCCTTGTCCTGGCATGCCTTGTGCCGGCAGAGGGCCCCGGTGACCGGGGGCGGCGTGGGAGACGGTGGCGCCGTCCTGCCGTCGCGGGAGGGGGGCAGGTGGATGAGTACGAGCGCCCCTACGGCCACGGCACAGACCGATACCAGGGCCGTGAGGATGGTTACGGGGCGGTGGTTGGTCGGGCGGGTGTGGGTGGGAGTGGGGGCGGCGTCGGTGTCGGGTGGGGTCGCCTCGGGCGGGGCGGCGGGGGCAGGGGGTGACTTGTCCGTCTCCTGCCCCTTTTCGGTGCGCTGACCAGCCGGTGTGCCCCGCGTCGGCTCGCTGCTCTCGGCCGGCGGTGTCCCGTGCGTCGTGGGCGTTCGGTGCGTTCGGGCCAGGTCCAGGAGCGCCAATGAATGGTCGGGCGCTTCGCCGACGAGGCGGCACAGCTCGATGACCGCGCTGCGCGGCGGCAGGCTCTTGCCGTTGAGGTAGCGCTCCCAGGACGACTTGCTGAAGGTGGTCACGTTCGCGAGCTGCGCCAGGCTCAGACCGGTGCGCTGCTTCAACTGCTGCAGTACGACGGCCAGTCGGGCACCCGGCGGTGAGGGTGCGGTCCGTGTCATCCGCGTAGCGCCTTCCAGGAGCGCGGCCCCAGCATGCCGTCGACGACCAGGCCCTCGCGCTGCTGGAACGTCTTGACGGCCCGCAGCGTCAGCGGGCCGAACATGCCGTCGATGCCGCCGGGTGAGATGCCCGCCCGGCGCAGCAGACACTGCGCCTCGGCCACGTCGGCGCCCGTGGCCCCGTACACGATCTCGTCGTTCCGGCCTTGGTTGATGCCTGCCGACCAACGGCCGCCGATACGGCTGATACGGCAGGTGTAGGAGGGCGACGGCGAGGCCGCGGTCGTGCTGGGTGGGGCGGCGACGGCTGCCGGGGTGATGTCCTCGTCGAGGCGCAGCATGAGCAGCAGCGCCGCGAGGAGGGCCACGGCGAGGGCTACGACGCCCGTCGTGAGAGCGATGTGGATGTGCGGGAAGCGGCCGGCGGCCGGTGCCGTGGTAGGTGATGTCGTGGCACGTGGTGTTGTGGCATGCGGTGTTGTGGCATGCGGTGGCGTGGGCCCGATCAGTGTGATCGGTTCCTGTTTCTGCGTCGTGGGGCGCGGCTCTGCTGTGGCGGTCCTGGCGCGCCCGCTCCCCCAGGTGTCGGCCGCGATCTCGTGCAGCGCGATCAGGGGGACGGGGTCGGCGCCGGTGACCCGGGCCAGTGCCTCCACCGCCTCCCGGGGCGGCAGCGAGGTGCCTCCCAGGTACCGCTCCCACGACTTGGCGCTGTAGCCGGTCTTCGCCGCGAGGTGTCGCATCGTCAGCTCGCCGTGATCCTTCAGCTGGCGTAAGCGTTCCACCAACTGCCGCGCACAAGGATCGAGTTCAGCGGACAGCGCCTTGTAGCGCGACATGGTTCCCCCAAAGCGGTCACGAACGTGATCAGCGGCCCCCTCCGCTGCTTCGCATTCTGCATGAGCCTGTCACATCTGTCACAGCTGTCCCACACAACCGTCCCCCTGCACCCTGTAGTCGCAGGTCAGCAGGGTGGTCGTCCCGAGCAACCGCCACCTGTGCCACAGCCGTGGCGACGAGGCCCCGGCGCCCTGCACCTTTGACCTCGCCACCTGGTCCCGTCAGTCGGGACAGGTGCAGATTCCACGACCGAAAGAGGAAAGCATGCGACCGAACGCTCTGGGCACGACCCTCGCCGGCCTCGTCACCGTTGTCGGCCTCACCGTCGGCAGTGTGGCGACCGCGGGCACCAGCTTCGCGGCGACCGCGACCACCGCGCAGACGACGGCGGTCGCACAGCCCGCCGCCGTGACCGCGACGGAGAACTTCGGTCTGACCACGGCCGAGGCCAAGAACGTCCAGGACTTCCTCGCGTACCACTGGGGCTACACGGGAGCCATCGACGGTCAGCTGGGCACCAACAGCTGGAAGGCCTTCCAGCGCTGCCTCGCGACGTACTGGGGCTACACCGGCGCCATCGACGGGGACCCCGGCCCCAACACCATCAAGGCGCTGCAGCGTCTGCTGAAGGACAGCTACGGCTACACGGGCGCCATCGACGGCATCGCCGGTTCGGGCACCCGGGCGGCGTTCAAGCGCTTCGCCGCCTGACCGCCCCCCAACGCCTTACCGACCCCGGCCCGTCCTTGAACGGCAAGGACGGGCCGGGGTCGAGGTCGGTCAGGGCCGGGGCCGGGGCCGGGGTCCACGCCGATGCGTCAGCCGACGTTCCAGCAACCGCCAGCAGTGCCAGCCGTTGCCAGCAACCGAAGGAGAACCTCGCCGCCATGGGAAGAGTCGCACCTCTCGTTCACGCCGAAGACGAAAGAACACGTCGGCGGGACACACACCGCGGCGGGACCGGGTGGCGGACCCGCATCGGGACCTTCGCCGCCACCGCGGCCATGGTCTCGGCCGGCATCGTGATCGGCGCCCAGCCCGCCGCGGCGGCACCGGCCCCGATCAGGCTGACCTCCGCGTCCTGCCCCGCCGAGATCGTGCAGGGCCAGACGAGCGGTTGCGTCACGGAGTTGCAGAACCTGCTCAACGCGCACGGCGCCGGTCTCGTGGTGGACGGTCAGTTCGGGGCGGGCACGCTCTACGCCGTCCGTGAGTACCAGGCCGCCACCGCCATCGCCGTCGACGGGCGGGTGGGCCCCGCGACCAAGAGCAAGCTGTACGCGACCGGCGGCTCGGCGCCCGCCCCCATCAACCTGCAGTCCTCCTCGTGCCCCGCGAACATCGTCCAGGGCGCCAAGGGCGGATGCGTCACCGAGCTCCAGCGACTGCTGCGCCACCAGGGCTACGCCGTGGACGTGGACGGCGACTTCGGGGCCGGGACGGCGAGCGCCGTCCGCGCCTTCCAGTCCTCCCGCGGCCTCACGGCCGACGGCCAGGTCGGTACGGACACCAAGCGGGCCCTGTACGACACCGACGAGTCACCGTCGACGAGCCTGGACCTGCGGTCGTCGTCCTGCCCGGAGAACATCGTGGAGGGGCAGAGCGGCGGTTGCGTCGCCACGCTGCAGTCCCTGCTGAACGGCAAGGGCCAGAGCCTCGACGTCGACGCCAGCTTCGGGCCCCAGACCCTGGCGGCCGTGAAGGCGTTCCAGTCCGCGAGCGGCCTCACCGCCGACGGCGCGGTCGGCCCGAACACCAAGGCCGCCCTGTACGCGAACATCGGCGGGGGCGGCGGCAACGGCGCGCCCGCGCCGATCAACCTGAACTCCGCCTCCTGCCCGAACGAGATCGTGCAGGGGCAACGCAGCGGCTGCGTCACCGAGTTGCAGAGCCTGCTCAACCACCACGGTGCCGATCTCGCCGTCGACGGCGACTTCGGCCCGCTCACCGGCAGCGCCGTCAGGGACTTCCAGGCCGAGAAAGGACTGACCGTCGACGGCCAGGCCGGACCGAACACCAAGGCCGCGCTGTACGGCGCGGTCACCCCGCCGTCGTCGCCTCCGCCCGGCGGCGGCTACGCCAAGATCCTCGACGTGGCCGAGGCCGAGGCCGGCACGGTCGAGGGCAGCGCACGCGCGAACAGTTACGGCTCATCCGTGGGCCTGTCGCTCTCCACCAGCAACTACGCCTGGTGCGCGACCTTCGTGAGCTGGGTGGCCAAGCAGACCGGAGCCAGTTCCTACCGCAACTCCTATGTCTCGGGCTGGGTCAAGCAGGCGCGGGCCGGCAACTACCGCCTGTCGGTGACGACCAGCCCGCAGCCGGGCGACATCGTGGCCTTCGACTGGGACGGCGGAAGCGACTTCACCGGCGGCAACGAGCACATAGGCATCGTGCGGACGGTGTCCGGATCGTCCTTCACCACCGTCGAGGGCAACACGGGCAATCCCAACGGTGACAACGACGGCGTCTATGTCAGGTCCCGTGCCACGAACAGCGGATACGACGTGGTCTTCATCCGCGTCCGCTGAGCGGCTCCGCCGGGGTTCACCGGCGGGCGTTGTCAGAGGTGCCGCGTGCATTACCGATGACGCCCGCCGCCGTGAGACCGGTCCGTACCCGCTGTTGCTCGAACACCCTGACGGCTCCTTCGAACCCGTGGGTGGCGGCTACGGAGCCGACTCCGACGCCGCCACCTGCTTCCGGAGCGAGTGGCGACACGACGACTCCTGGCCGCCCTTCCCACGGTGGCCCGGTCTCGCCGCGCCGGCCCCGGTGAGATCGGACATCGACGTGCACGCGGGTGACGGGCGTCCGCTGTGGTCCGCGAGGGACGGGCCCGCTGTCTCGCACCGGTGCAGATCAGGCGCCGGGCCCGGTGGGCTTGGTCGCGTGGACGATGGCCGAGTGCATGCCGTCGGCGACCGAGTGGGTCGGGGTGATCTCGATGTCCGCGAAGCCGGCCGCCTCCAGCCCCTGGCGGTACTCGGCGAAGGACAGGGCGCCGGCGATGCAGCCGACGTAGTCTCCGCGCTCGGCCCGCTGTCCGGGGGTGAGGGTGTCGTCGGCGACGACGTCGGAGATGCCCATGCGACCGCCGGGCCTGAGGACACGGAAGGTCTCGGCGAAGACGGCGGACTTGTCGGTGGACAGGTTGATCACGCAGTTCGAGATGACGACGTCGACCGTGTCCGCGGGCAGCGGGATCGCCTCGATGGTGCCCTTGAGGAACTCGACGTTCGTCGCGCCCGCCTTCTCGGCGTTGGCCAGGGCCAACGCCAGCATCTCCTCCGTCATGTCCAGTCCGTACGCCTTGCCGGTCGGGCCCACCCGCCGGGCGGACAGCAGGACGTCGATTCCGCCGCCGGAGCCGAGGTCGAGCACGCGTTCGCCCTCGCGCAGTGCGGCGACGGCGGTGGGGTTGCCGCAGCCGAGCGAGGCCGCGACCGCCTCGGCGGGCAGGGTGTCACGCTCGTCGGCCCCGTACAGCGTCGAGCCGAAGTTGTCGTCGATCTCGACCGGCTGTGGCCCGCAACAGCCGATGCCGCCTTCGGTGGCATTCCCGGTCGCCGTGACCTTCAGAGCCGCAGCGGCGTACCGCTGACGGACGGATTCGCGCAGGTCGGTGGACTGCTCGCTCATGTCTCACTCCCTGGTCATGGACCGCGGAACGGCCCGGAACAGTCTGTATTGACGTTCATTGATACAACATTGCGCCTTGGATCGAAAGACGTCAACATAGAAGCATGTCGAAACAAGAACTTGCGCTGATCGGCCAGGACAGCGCCTGCTGCCCCGGCCTGGCCGCCGCGCCGCTGGACGACGACCAGGCGGCCGACCTGGCGAAGTTCTTCAAGGCCCTGGGCGACCCGGTCCGCCTGCGCCTGATGTCGATGATCGCCTCACGCGGCGAGGGCAGCGAGCGCGGCGAGGTGTGCGTCTGCGAGTTGACCCCGGCCTTCGACCTGTCCCAGCCGACGATCTCCCACCACCTCAAACTCCTGCGCCAGGCCGGTCTCATCGACTGCGAGCGTCGCGGGACGTGGGTGTACTACTGGGTGCTGCCGGGCGTACTGGACCGGCTCGGCGCGTTCCTGGCCACCCCGCGGGCTGCCGGAGCCGGCGCGTGAAGGCTCCGCTCGGCCGCCGGGTCGCCGCGGAGGCGATCGGAACCGGGCTGCTGGTGACGGTGGTGGTCGAGACCGGCCCCCCCCGCACGACGAACCCGACCCCGAACTTGAACCCGCCCCCCTGACCACGCCCCGAGAAAGCCGCCTTTCGTGAGCGCTTCCGCCTCCCGCCCGTCGGTGCTGTTCGTCTGCGTCCACAACGCCGGCCGCTCCCAGATGGCCGCCGCCTTCCTCGCGCACCTCGCCGGCGACCGCATCGAGGTCCGCTCCGCCGGCTCCGCCCCCGCCGACACCGTCAACCCGCCGTGGTCGAAGCGATGGCCGAGGTCGGCGTCGACGTCTCGACGCAGACCCCGAAGATCCTCACGGTGGAGGCCGTCCAGTCGTCCGACGTCGTGATCACCATGGGGTGCGGCGACGCGTGCCTCGTCTTCCCCGGCAAGCGGTACCTCGACACCCAACTCGACGACCCCGCCGGTCAGGGCGTCGAGGCCGTCCGTCCCATCCGCGACACGATCGAGACGCGCGTACGCGAACTGATCGCCGAGGTGGCCCCCGGCTGAGGACCGGGCCGCAGCCACCGCTTCCGGGGTGCGCGGCCTCCCCGTGGTCAGTACCGTGCTGTTCTGGTGTCCGGCCTCGGGCGGGGTGGTTCCGTCGGGTTCGCGAGCGGTGGAGGCGGTATGGCCGACAAGAAGGCGGCGAGTCTGCCGCGCAAACCGTACGAGCGTGAACTACTGCGGCTGCAGACCGAGTTGGTCAAGCTCCAGGAGTGGGTCCGGGCGGAGGGTGCCCGGCTCGTGGTCGTCTTCGAGGGGCGCGACGCGGCAGGCAAGGGCGGCACCATCAAACGGGTCGCCGAGCATCTCAATCCGCGGGTCGCCCGGATCGTGGCCCTGCCGAAGCCGACCGAGCGGCAGCGCACCCAGTGGTACTTCCAGCGCTACGCCGAACACCTTCCCGCGGCCGGGGAGATCGTGCTGTTCGACCGGAGCTGGTACAACCGGGCCGGGGTCGAGCACGTCATGGGCTTCTGTACGAAGCAGGAGTACCAGCTCTTCCTGCGCCAGTGTCCGATCTTCGAGCGGATGCTGGTGGAGGAGGGAATCGTGCTGCGCAAGTACTGGTTCTCGGTGAGCGACGCCGTGCAGGAGGACCGGTTCCGGCGGCGGCTCGACGATCCTGTGCGGCGCTGGAAACTCTCGCCGATGGACCTGGAGTCGGTCACCCACTGGGAGGCGTACTCACGGGCCAAGGACGAGATGCTGGTCCACACGGACATCGCCGAGGCGCCCTGGTTCATCGTCGAGAGCGACGACAAGCGGCGGGCCCGCCTCAACATGATCGCTCATCTGCTGGGGTCGCTGCCCTACCACGACGTGCCCCCACCGGTGCTGGAGCTGCCGAAGCGACCGCCGTCGACCGGCTACGAGCGCCCGCCGCGCGACCTGCAGACGTACGTCCCCGACCACGCGGCGAGCATCTGACCGAGCCCGAGTGCCCGGCCCCTCGCACCCATCTTTCAGGCGTGCGTGGGCTCCCGGCCCTGCGTGGGCTCTCGGCGCCACCGGGTCGGGAGCGGGCGGGCCGACCTCGTACGGCCGGCCCGCCGCACGCCCGTGCTCACATCGGCCGGCGGCCGGCCGCGTCACCGTCCGGGTCGTCGGCGAGGACGACCGAGGCCCGGATGCGCTTGCCGACCGGCTCACGGTGGACCTCGAAGCTCCGGCACAGCGCCATGACGATCTCCAGGCCGTGCTGCCCGACCCGAGCGGGGTCCGGCGGCAGGATCTGCGGCAACGTGGCGCAGCTGTCCCACACCGTCACCGCGACGGCCCCGTCGTCGGCTTCCAGGGTCATCACACAGGGACCCGGAGCGTGTTTGCGCGCGTTGGTCACCAGCTCCGACACCACCAGCTGAGCCATTCCGAGCGCCCGCGAGGACACCGGTAGCCCCTGCTCGGCCTGCAAGGATTCCAAAAATGTACGGGCCACATCGCGGGCATCACCGATACCCGCGCTGCCCTCCACCACAGCGGTTACCGCCGCGGAAGTGTCCGTCAGTCGCTGCCGGCCTTTTGCCTGCCCAGCCAGATTCATCGTTCCGCCTCACTGCCGAAGCGCTCTTACCGGAAGTCGCTTACCCCGGAAACACCACCTCACCGGAAAAACCGACACTGATTAGCCGGGGAACCGTGTTCCTGGGTATGGCAGGGCCCCACACACGCCTACCGGTGGATGATCCGGGGCCGCACACTCAAGAGCATGAGATCGGAGCAGCCTGCCAGTGGCGGCACCGAGCTGGGGCGCTTTCTGCGCGCTCGTCGGGCTCGGATCACGCCGGTCGAGGCCGGTCTCGCCACCGGCCCGGTTCCGCGTCGCACGCCCGGGCTGCGTCGTGAGGAACTGGCCACCCTTGCCGGGATCAGTACCGACTACTACACCCGTCTGGAGCGCGGCGACGAAGCCGACGCCCTCGGTGTGAAAGGGTGCCGGCGGCGAGAGGGTCGATGGCGTGCCCGGCGGCCCTGTCAGGAAGCCATCCCGACCGTCCCCGCCCTACGCCTCCACGTGACCGCCTGCATGAGCCTCCCAATTGCCGCAGTCCGCCGTGATCTCGGCCGTCGCCTGCGCCGCGGCGAAGAAGTCGTCGGCCAGCGGCGAGGTGCGCGAAGCCGCCATCGCGAGGCACACCTGGTCGGGCGCGAGTTCCGGGATGGGTACGTAGCTGATGTCCGGACGTGAGTAGAACACTGTCTCCGAGCGGCCCACGAACGAGATGCCCCGGCCGGCCGCGACGTGTTCCAGCTTCTCCTCCACACCGCGCACCCGGAGCCCGGAGTCGGGCTGCGGGCGCCTGGTGGGATGCGTGCTCGGGTCGGCATGCCAGACCAGCGGCTCACCGGCCAGGTCGGCCTCGGTGACCTCGTCCTTGCCGGTCAACCGGTGTCCCGCGGGCAGCACCACCATGAGCGGCTCGGTGTACAGCGGGGTCACCCGCAGGCCGGTCTCGTCGATGGGCAGCCGTACGTAACCGACGTCGATGCGGCCGTCGAGCAGCATCGGCACCTGGTCGGCCCACTCGATCCGCTGCACGTCCACGACCACGTCCGGATGTCGCACCGCGAACGCCCGGGCCGCCGGAATGACCGGGATACCGGTCCGGAAGCCGACCGCCAGCCGTTGGCTGCCGCGGGCGGCCACGGTCACCCGGCGGCGGACCGCGTCCGCGGAGGCGAGCAGCGGACCGGCGTCGGCCAGCAGTTGTCGGCCGGCATCCGTCAGCTCCACGCCGTGGCGGTCTCTGGTGAACAGCGAGGCGCCGAGGTCCTTTTCCAGCGCCCGGATCTGCCTACTGAGTACCGGCTGCGCGATATGCAGCTCTTCGGCGGCGCGACCGAAGTGCAACCCGTCGGCGACGGCGAGGAAGTAGCGCAGTTTGCGCAGGTCCAGATCCATGGAACCTCCCGGTCCGGTGATGCCTTCAAGGTATCACCACGCCCAAAAGAGGTCTTGGACACCAACGCAGGTCACTGACAGCCTCAACAGGTACCCAACGAGGCGCAATTCGAGGCGAATTCGGCACGCGCATCCGACACACGAATTCGCCTGGTCGCTTGAGGCGGCGTCGTTTCGCCATTCGGTTTTACCCACAGAAAGTCGGCACCCCAATGAGCAGCGTCAGCATTATCGGTTCGGGAAACATGGCCGGCGCCCTGGCCGGCCGGGCCCTCGCCGGTGGCAACGCCGTCGAGATCATCGGCCGCGACCCGGCCAAGGCCGAGGAATTGGCCGCCGCGCTCGGCGGCGGCGCCACTGTCGGGACGTTCGGCGCCGCCCCTGCCGGGGACATCGTCGTCCTCGCCGTGCCCTACGCCGGCGCGGTGAAGGTGGTCAGCGAGTACGGGGACGCACTACGCGGCAAGGTCATCGTCGACATCACCAACCCCGTCTCCCCCGACTTCCAGGGCTTTGTCACCCCCGAGGGCAGTTCCGCCGCGCAGGAGATCGCCGAGGCCGCCCCCTCCGGCGTACAGGTCGTCAAGGCGTTCAACACTTTGTACTCGCATGTTCTGGCGGCCGGCCCAGCCTCCGGGCGCCGATTGGACGTGTTCATCGCCGGTGACGACGCGCAGGCAAAGGCGCGCGTGTCAGCGTTCGTCGAGAGCCTGGGAATGCGCCCGATGGACACCGGGCAATTGGCGATGGCGCGGACATTGGAGAACGCCGGCCTGTTGATGCTGGGTCTTTTCGCCCACTCCGTCAAGCACACCAATTTCTCCCTCGGCGTCAGCATTCTCAGCTGAGCACACCGCATGACCACCTTTCGCGGCGGCACACCATTTACCACCCATTCACAGGGAGCAGTAGCGTGCGCGTTTTCGTCACTGGTGGGACCGGCCATTCCGGTTCGTACATCATTCCGGAGCTGATCGCCGCCGGGCACGAGGTCACCGGCCTGGCCCGGTCGGACGCGGCCGCGGCGGCGCTGTCCGCGCTCGGCGCGAAGGTGCGTCGCGGCGACCTGGAGGATCTCGACGGGCTGAAGGAGGCGTCCGCGGATTCCGACGGCGTCATCCATGTCGCGCACCGGCAGGACCTGCTTCCGTCCGGTGGGATCGACGCCGTGGCCGCCGCGGAACTCCCGGTCGTACTCGCGTACGGCGAGGCACTCGCGGGGACCGGAAAGCCGTTGGTCGCGGCAGGGAGCATCGGCTCGCCGGGGAACCTGGGCCGGCCGGCCACCGAGGAGGACCCGGCCCTTCGCGGCGGCAACGAGTACAAGGGCACTCTGCGGGTTCGCAACGTCGTGGAAACCGCCGTGGTCGGCCTCGCCGAACAGGGAGTGCGCTCTTCAGTCGTGCGGATAGCCAACATCGCGCACAGCACGACCGACCGTGCCGGTTTCCTCGTACAACTGATCGCACTCGCAAAGGAGAAGGGTTTCGTCGGCTACCCCGGAGACGGCACGAACCTGTGGAACGCCGTGCACGTCCGCGACGCCGCCTCCTTGTTCCGCCTGGCACTGGAGAAGGGGCCGGCCGGAAGGTACTGGCACGCGGTCGGGGACGGGGCCGTGCCGCTCCGCGAGATCGCCGAGGCCATCGGCAGGCGTCTGGGCCTGCCCGCCGTGAGCATTCCCGCGGACGTACTGATGGTGCCGGGATACTTCGGGTTCCTCGCGAACATCGTCACGCAGAACTACCCGGCGTCCAGCCTCATCACCCGCCGGACCCTCGGCTGGGAACCCACCCGGCCCGGCCTGCTCGCCGATCTGGACAACGGCCACTATTTCCCCGCCGGTTGAGGACGGGGGTCCGGCGCAGACCCCCGGCCCCAAGCCGAGGGGTCGCACGCTCAGGGCACTGCGCGACCCTCGCGTCCGTTCAGGCGGCCAGCGCCTCGGACGCCGCGAGGAACGTGGCCACCAGTTCACGCGCCCAATCGCTGGAGGCCGGCTGGGCGCTGAAGATGGCGCGGTAGTACAGCGGTCCGAGCAGGAAGTCGGCGGCGTGCTCCACCTCGGGGGCACGGCCACCGCGCGAGCGTTCGCGCTCGATGATGGCGCTCAACTGCTCATGACGGTCCCCGAGGCAGGCGCAACCACCGTCCGGCCCGGAGCCGATGGTGGCGCGAATGAGAGCAAGGGTGTCGGGGTCGGTGAGGTCGGTGGCCACGTCGCCGAGCCAGCGTTCCAGGTCACCGGTGAGCGTCCCGGTGTCGGGCACGACGACGTCACCGCTGAACCGGCTGGTGGCCACATCGCCAAGGAGCTGAGCGGCCGAGCCCCAGCGCCGGTACACCGTGGTCGGGTGCACGCCCGCGCGGGCGGCGATGGCGGGAATCGTCAGGGCTTCCGCGGGTTCCTCCGCGAGGAGCTGTGCGACGGCGTGGTGTACGGCCGCGCGGACCTTCGCGGAGCGACCGCCGGGGCGTACCTGAGCTTGAGCGTCAACCATGGGGAAATTATCGCACTGATCGTTGCGTTAGTGGTAGCGTCCTTAACGCATCGATCACTGCGTTTGGAGAGAGTCGTGCCCGTCTCCGCCCTGCCCGACAACGACAACCAGATACCGCCGCCGTCCGATACCGCCCCACCCCGTCGAACCCGCCGCGAGCTCAACCGTCCGACCGCATTCGCCGCCATCGCCGTCGTCTTCGTCCTCTTCATGGCCGCGTCCAGCGCGCCGTCACCGCTCTACGTCGTCTACCAGCAGCGGTGGGACTTCTCCGCGACCACCCTCACCACGGTGTTCGCCGTCTACGTGCTCGGGATGATCGCGGCGCTGCTGGTCTTCGGCTCCCTGTCGGACCATCTCGGCCGCCGCCCGGTACTGCTCTCCGCGATCACCCTGGAAGCCGCGTCGATGGCGCTCTTCCTCGTCGCGGACAGCGTGGCCCTGCTGCTGACCGCGCGACTGGTCCAAGGCGTCGCCACGGGGGCCGCGATGACCGCCCTCGGCGCGGCCCTGGCCGACCTGAACCCCACCCACGCACCACACCGTGCCGGCGTCGTCACCGGCGCGGCGCCGACCTTCGGGCTGGGCCTCGGTGCTCTGGGATGCGGTTTCCTCGTCGAGTACGGGCCCCACCCGACCCGGCTCGTGTACGTACTGCTGCTGGCGGGCCTCGTCCTGGCCGCGGCCGTGGTCACGGCACTGCCCGAGACGTCACTGCGGCGGCCCGGAGCCGCCCGCTCGCTCCAGCCCCGCCTCAAAGTCGCCTCCCACCTGCGGGCGGACCTGCTGCGCCTGGTGCCGATCCTCGTCGCGAGCTGGGCGCTGGGCGGCCTGTACCTCTCGCTCGGACCGTCGGTCGCCGTGGGCCTCTTCGGCCTCTCCAGTCACGTCGTCGGTGGCCTGGTGGTCACCCTGCTGACGGTACCGGCCTGCCTGACCGCGATCGCGCTGCGCGGCTGGCCCGTAGCCCGCACCCTCGCGCTCGGCGCCGGCCTGCTGTTCGCCGGCACGGTCGTCGCCCTGACCGGGGTCGAGGAGGACTCGCTGCTCACCGCGGCACTCGGCACCCTGGTCGCCGGGGTCGGATTCGGCGCCTCCTCCCTCGCCAGTTTCGGCACGCTGGCCCGTATGGCCAAGCCCTCCGAACGCGGCGAACTGTTCTCCGTGGCCTTCGTGATCTCCTACCTGTCCTTCAGCGTGCCCGCCGTCGTCGCCGGAATCGCCACCACCCATACGGGGCTACACGAGACGTCCGTCGCCTACGCCGCCACCGTCGCCTTCCTCGCCGCCCTCGCACTGCTCGCCCAGTGGCTCCACTCCCGCCGCACCCCCGAGCGCGCAATCTCCCCACAGACGTGACCTCTTGAGGGGGCGGAGGTACGAGCGGGACGCCGCCGCCCACTGCCCCCGCTGCCAGCGTCGGCTCCCGCCGCACCCGGCCGCCGTCCACCGCCTGCGACCCGCTACCCGCCGCCACCACTTGCCGCCCGTCGCCCGTCGCCCGTCGCCCGCCTAAAGGTGCTCGACGGGCAGGCCGCGGCCGACCGCCCGCCGGCCACTCGCCGGTCGGCAACCGGCCGCCGGTGACCCCAGACAGACGCACCACCACCAGTCCGCGTCAGAACTCTTGACAACGATGTCAGACGCGTGATCTAGTCCGCTTCGATCCAGCCAGATGCCGCTGATTGCGCTGCGAGGGGGGCTCGACGCGATGACCTGCACACCGCCTCCTTTCCGTGCCGGTTTCCCCTCACCCCAGGCACACACACGAGCGCCGGCCCCTTCGAGCCGGCGCTTCCTTCCGTGCGCAGCACATGAAGAGTGAGGAACAGGAGCCCGCTTCCATGCACAGACCCCTCCACCGATGGCGCAACCGCGCGTCGACAGTCCTCGCCGCACTGCTCGTCGCCGGGGGCGCCCTGGCTCCGGTGCCCGCCGTCGCCCAGGCACCCGCGGCCGCCGGTCAACCGACATCCCTGGTCAACCCGTTCATCGGTACCCAGAACTTCGGCAACACCTTCCCCGGCGCCAGTGCTCCCTTCGGCATGGTGCAGGTCAGTCCGGACACCGGCGGCCAGGGCGGCTACGACTACCAGCAGGACAAGATCCACGGGTTCAGCCAGACCCACCTCTCCGGTGTCGGCTGCTCCGTCATGGGTGAGCTGCCGATCATGCCGACGACGGGAGCGGTCGACAGCGTCGATCCGAATGCCTACCGCTCGACGTTCTCGCACGACGACGAGGACGCCGAACCCGGTTACTACCGCGTCGGGTTGAAGACGTACGACATCGACGCCGAGCTGACCGCCACCTCCCGCACGGGATGGCAGCGCTACACCTTCCCGTCGACCGACCGCGCCAACGTCCTGTTCAACACGGGCAAGGCCAACCAGAAGGTCTACAGCTCGGAAGTGCATGTCGTCGGTGACCGGACCGTCGAGGGCCGGGTCGAGGCGGGCAACTTCTGCGCGGGCAAGGACAAGCACACCGTCTACTTCACCGCGACCTTCGACCGGCCGTTCACCTCGCACGGCGCCTGGCGCGGGAACACCCCCACCCCCGGTGAACGGGACGCGGCCGGCGAGGGCGACAACGGTGCCTGGGTGACCTTCGACGCCGACGCCGACCGTGACGTCGTCGTCAAGGTGGGGCTCTCCTACACGGGTGTCGAAGGCGCCCGCAAGAACCTGACCGCGGAGACGCAGGACTCGTACGACTTCGACGCCACGCGCGCGGCGCTGCACGCGACCTGGGAGCGGCAGCTCGACGCTGTCAGGATCGGCGGCGGGTCGGCGGAGCGGCAACGCGCCTTCTACACCGCGCTCTACCACGCGCAACTGCACCCGAACCTCGCCGGGGACGTCGACGGCCGGTACGCGGGCTTCGACGGGAAGAACCATCTGGCGTCGGGGTTCACGCCCTACCAGAACCTGTCGCTGTGGGACACCCACCGGCCGCAGAATCAGCTGCTCCAGATGCTGGAGCCGAAGGTCGCCCGTGATGTCGCGCTGTCGGTCGTCGCGATCGGGCGGGACGGCGGCTGGCTGCCGCGCTGGTCGCTCGCCAACAGCGAGACCAACATCATGACCGGCGACCCGGTGACGCCCTTCCTGGTCGAGGCGTGGTCCAAGGGCCTGCTCGCGGGCCACGAGAAGGAGGCGTACGCGCTGCTGAGGAAGAACGCGGTCAGTACGCCACCGGCCGACTCCCCCTACAACGGCCGTGCGGGCGTGGCCGCGTACCAGAAGCGCGGATACATACCCAGCGGGCTGGAGCCGGGGAAGGACTGCGCCGACAAGGGCGGTGACAACGACTGCCGCCATCCCGCCTCGGCGACCATGGAGTACGCGGCGGCGGACGCGTCGCTGGCGCTGATGGCCAAGGGGCTGGGACACAGCGCGGACGCCCGGATGTTCGCGGCGCGCGGCCAGTGGTACCGGAACCTGTGGGACTCCTCCATCCAGCAGTTCCGGCCGCGTACGGCCGAGGGCACCTGGCTGACGCCGTACGACCCGGTCGAGGCGGGCCACCAGTTCCATGAGGGCGGCGCCTACCAGTACCAGTGGCTCGCGCCCCAGGACCCGGCCGGTCTTGTCTCCCTGATGGGCGGCAAGAAGGCGACCGAGAAGCGGCTCGACTCCTTCTTCGCCTACGACAAGCTCCTCGCCGACCCTGCGAAGACCGCTCGCGAGGACTGGATCTCGGCGCCGTACGACTACTACGGGAAGCCGACGTACAACCCGAACAACGAGCCCGATCTGCACGCCCCGTACATGTACCTGTGGTCCGGTGCGCCCGCCAAGACCGCCACCGTGGTCCGCGCCGCGATGACGCTCTTCACGGACGGGCCCGACGGCATGACCGGCAACGACGACCTGGGCACCATGTCGGCCTGGTACGTCTTCTCCTCCCTGGGCCTGTACCCGACGACGAACGGTGGCGACTTCCTCGCCGTGTCCAGCCCGCAGTTCCCCTCGGCGGCCATTCGCATCGGCGCCTACGGGAAGCAGCAGGGCGGCACCCTGACCGTCAAGGCGCCGGGTACGAGCGACGCCCAACGCTATGTGAGGCAGGCGAAGTTCGGCGGGAAGAACCTGCGCGCGACCTGGCTGGACTGGGACGCGGTCGCCAAGGGCGGAAACCTCGCCTTCGAGATGACCGGCAAGCCGTCGGCGTGGGGTACGGGCAAGGGCGACGAGCCGCCGTCCGTGAACCGCGCCGCAGCCGATTCGCGTCGGCACCTCGACGCGTCGCTACGTACCGCTTCCGACGTCCTGCCGACGGCCGACAGCGCGCAGAGCGTCCGTCTGAAGCTGGACGTGCTGGGCCAGTCTCCCGGCACCCTGCGGGTGACCGTCGGCGCGAAGGCTCCCAGCGGCTGGACCGCGAAGACCTCGGAGCCCTTCTCCCTCACGTCCCGCCGTCTTCCGGTCCAGCGGACCGCGACGGTGGACGTGAGTGTGCCGGCCGGGACCGCGCCGGGTTCGTACACCGTGCGGATCACGGCTGCCGCGAAGGGGGTGAAGAGCGTGGAACGCGTCGCGACGATCGAGGTACGCGCCGCGGCCCGCTGCGCGCCTGACATCGACGAGCAGTGTGCCGTGGACCTCGGCAAGGAGCTGAACCACGACGGAACCGCGACGGTCGCGGCGTCCGACCAGGGTGACTTCGACGGCGGTGGTTGGAGCTTCGACGGTGATCTGCTGCCCGCGGCGGGTCCGGTCGTCTGGGGCGGCGTGACCTATGCCGCTCCCGATCCGTCCGGGACGGCCGAGAACTTCGTTGAGGCCCGCGGCCAGTCCATGCTGCTTCCGTCCGGCTCGTACGGCGCGCTGCGCGTGGTCGCCGTGGCCCACCACGGCCCGGTGACGACGGCGCTGACCGTCCGCTACACCGACGGGACCACCGCCGAAGTGCCCGTCCCCGTGGGCGACTGGGCGGGATCAGCACCGCAGGGCAGCTCCGTGGTCCTGGAGATGCCGCACCGGATCAAGCGCGGTCAGGGTGTGGACGGCCCGCCGGTGCGCCTGTTCGGCGCCTCGGCGGACCTGGACGCGTCGAAGACGGTGCGCTCCATCGGCCTGCAGAACGATCCTCGGGTCCAGGTGTACGCGATCACCCTCAAGTAGGACAACTGGAACAGGCAGGACTGCGTACGTTCACCGGCCCATGCCTCCCGCTCCGGAGGCGTGGGCCGGCGCTTTCGCTGCCCTTGGTGAAGCCCGCCACCGTATGAGTACCTCCGCTCATGACACCTGCTGCCCAAGGCCTCAGACTTCCTCCATGCCCACGCCCACGTCCTTTGCGCCCAGGCTCCTCAGACGGACGGTCAGCGCGGCCGTCCTCATCGCGGCGACCATGACCGCCTGCGGCACCGAGCACAGCGGTCAGCCGCAGTCGGCCACGCCTCAGACCTCCTACCCTCCCCGGCCGAAGTGCGCGCAGCCCGCCGAGGTGCCCACGGGTGTGCCCACCGAGCAGCCGTCCTCGCCCCGTCCGAGCGCCGATCGCGACCGCTCGGAAGGGGGTTCGGGAGCGAACGAGGACCGCCCGCCGCACTACGCCGAGAATCACGCCTACCGCATGCAAGCACCTCTGGCCGAGGGCAAACTCGCCCAGGGTCAGGCCTCGGCCAGGCTTGTCAGGAAGGAACTGGAGAAGGTCCGGGAAGAGGGTGGTTCCGGCGCGTACGGCGTCTTCGACGAGAAGCGGATCGCGGCGGCGCTGAAGCGTCTCGGCTGCGGCAAGGAGCACGGCGTCTACATCGGGTACGGGTTCTACAGCCTGCACACGGGAGTCGTGTGCGTGTCCGGTTACGTGACGAAGGACCAGCTGACCAGCGAGGTGCACGGCGCCTACGCCGAACCCCAGCCCGGAACGGGCCCCTGCGTCGAGAACCGGGGAGGCCACTGACCGTCTCTTCGTCAAGCAGCAGCCGCCCATGAGGATGCTTTTTCGCCAAAGGGAAGTCGCGTATCGCCTGCGGCAGATGGTTCTTGCGCCGTTGCGGGGTGCGATGAAGCATGGGTGACCGGGCTGCGGCGGAACGCTGGGACCGGGCGGACGAGCACACCTCACTCTCTTCGTCGGACGCATGCGTGCGCGCCCCGTAGCGGCCGGATGATGCCGGCGTTCTGTCTGGAGGTTCTCGTGTCCGAGTCTGCCGCCCGCGTGTTCGCCCGCCTCAGTACCGACGAGCCCGTCACGAGAACCCGGACGCTGATGGCCAAGGCCGTGGTGCTCGGCGGGAGTCTCGCCGGGCTGCTGGCCGCGCGAGTCCTCTCCGACCACGCCGAGAGCGTGGTGGTCGTCGACCGGGACTCCCTGCCCCCGGCCGCCGCCGCACGGCCGGGCACCCCGCACGACGGGCAGTTGCACACCCTGATGCACGGCGGCCGGATGCAACTCCAGCGGCTGTTCCCGGGGTTCGAGGAAGAAGCGCGGGCGGGTGGCGCGATCGTGTCGTCGCCGTACACCATCCGGGCCTACGCGGACGGCGTCCCGAAGGTCAGCGACGGCGCGATGGGGCTGATCTCCAGCAGCAGGCCGTTCCTGGAGGCGCTGGTCCGCCGCCGCACCCTGGCCCTGCCGAACGTGAAGGTGCTCACCTGCCGCGCGATCGGGCTGGAGTTCCGCGGTGATGCCGTCAGCGGGGTGCGGTGCGGCCCGGTCTCCCGCCCCGGGTCCGGTGTCGGGTCCGGTGTCGGGTCCGGTGTCGAAGAGTGGGTCGAGGACGCCGACTTCGTCGTCGACGCGATGGGGCGGGCGAGCAAACTGGGCGACTGGCTGGAGAAGGCCGGCTGGGAGCGGCCCGCGATGCGCCGCATGGCCATCGACATCGATTACGCCACCGGCTACTTCCGGCGGACCACGAGCGACCCCGAACTGGCCGCGGCCATCGCCTACCGCACCCCCACCGCGATCCCGCCCCGGGTGGCGAGCGGCGCGATCACCGCCATCGAGGGCGACCGCTGGCTCATCACCCTCGCCAACTACGGGAAGCAGCCGCCCATCCGGGACGTGGACGAGTTCCGGAAGCTGTGCGGCGAACTGCCGCCCGTGTACCGCGAGGCGGTCGAGGGCGAGCAGCTCGGCGACATCCTCACCTACCACCAGGCCGACAGCCGCCGCCGCGACTACCACCTGCTGAAACGGTTCCCGGCGCGGCTGATCAGCCTCGGTGACGCGGTCGCCTCGTTCAACCCGATCTACGGACAGGGCATGTCCTCGGCGGCCCTGCACGCGTCCGCCCTCTCGCACTACCTGCGGTCGGCGCCGGATCTGCGCAGACATGCCCGCGCCTTCTTCGCCGACCAGCGTGTCGTGGTGGACGCGGCCTGGCAGATATCCACCGCCGCCGACCTGGCCCGTCCCGACGTACACGGCCCCTACCCGCGCGGCTACCGCCTCACGAAGTGGTTCGCCGAGCAGATGGCGGAGGCCTCCGTCACGGACCGGGAGGTCGCCGTGCGGTTCAACTCCGTGACCTATATGCGCAGTCATCCCAGTTCCCTGGCCGCTCCCGCCACGCTGCTGCGCGCGCTCCGGGTGAACCGTTCGTCCAGGAAGCCGCGGCGCGAAAGGGGGTAGCCGACGTGTTCGCCTCACTGGCCCGACTCGCCTGCCGCCGCAGCGGACTCGTGCTGTATCTCTCCGGGGTCCTGCTGGTCGTCGCGGGTGCGCTCGGCGGGAGTGTGCTCCAGGAACTGTCCGCCGGAGGCTTCGTCGACGAGTCGACGGAGTCGGCGCGAACCTCGAAGGCGATGGACGACCGATTCGGGGCGGGCGCCCCGGACCTCGTCCTCCTGGTCTCCGACGAGCGAGGCGTGGACTCCCCCGCCGTCGCCGCCGCGGGTGCGCGGCTCACCACCCGGGTGGCCGGTGAACCCGGGGTCGAACAGGCCGTCTCCTACTGGTCGTTGGGCAGGGCCGAGCCCTTGCGCGGGAAGAACGGGCGGCAGGCCCTGGTGATGGCCCGGCTCTCCGGCGACGAGGACCGGGTGCAGGACACCTTCGAACGGCTGGAGAACCGCTACCGGCACACACCCCAGGGGCTGGACGTCCGGGTGGGTGGCAACGCCCTCGCCGACAAGGAGATGTCCGAGACCACAGAGAAGGACCTCCTCAAAATCGAGGCGGTGACCTTCCCGGTCCTGCTGGTCGTGATGCTGTTCGTGTTCCGCAGTGTGGTCGCCGCCCTGGTGCCGCTGCTGGTCAGCGGGCTGACGATCCTGTCCGTCCTCCTGGTCGTCCGGGTCCTGACCCTGTTCACCGAGGTCTCCGCGCTGGCGAGCAACGTCGCCACCGGACTGGGCCTCGGCCTCGCCATCGACTACAGCCTGATCCTCATCAAGCGCTACCGGGAGGAACGGGACCGGGGCACCGGGACCGACCAGGCGATCGCCCTGATGCTGCGCACGGCGGGCCGTACCGTGCTGTTCTCCTCGGTGACGGTCACCCTGGCACTCGCCGCGCTGCTGGTGTTCCCGTTCTACTACCTGCGCTCGTTCGCGTACGCCGGGATCCCGACCGCCCTGCTCGCCGCCCTCGTCTCGCTCACCTTCCTGCCCGCGCTGCTGAAGGTGCTGGGCCACCGCATCGAGAAGGGGCGGCTCCCCGGCCGTCGGTCCGCCGCGACCGCGGCGCGGGGAGTCGGGAAGCGCGAGGCCGGAGAACGCGGTGCCGGGGAACGCGTGGCCCGGGAAGGGTTCTGGTACCGGCTGGCCATGGGTGTCATGCGGTTCCCGCTGCCGGTCGCCGGTGCCGTCGTCGCGCTTCTGCTGCTGCTCGGCGCGCCCTTCCTCGGCCTGCGGCTGAGCCTGCCGGACGAGCGGGTGCTCCCGGCCGACAGCCAGGCCCGGCAGGTCGGTGGCGTCATCCGGGACAACTTCCGGGCGCAGGAGACCCAGGCCCTCAATGTGGTCCTCAGCGACACCCCGGGACCCGGCGCCCGCCAGGTGGCCCCGTACGCCGAGCGGCTGTCCGGGCTCGACGGGGTGGCGCGGGTGGACAGCGAGGCCGGGACCTTCGCCGACGGCCGGCTCGTCCAACGGCCCTCGGTCCACTCCGCGCGGTTCGGCGCCGAGGACAGCACCTACCTGTCCGTGGTGCCGCGCGACCAGTCGATGTCGGAGCGGGGCAGGCAGTTGGTGACACACCTGCGAAGCCTCCCGGCCCCGTACGCCGTGCAGGTGGGCGGACCCGCGGCGGAACTCACCGACTCCATCGACTCGATGAACGCCCGGCTGCCCGCCGCCCTCGCCGTGATCGCGGTCAGCTCCTTCGTGGTGCTGTTCCTGTTCACCGGCAGTCTGCTGCTCCCCCTCAAGGCGCTGGTCCTCAACTGCCTGAGCCTGAGCGCCACCCTGGGCGTCCTGGTGTGGGGGTTCCAGGAAGGCCATCTGCGAGGCGTCGTCGGGGACTTCGTGGTGACGGACTCGATCACCTGGACCGTGCCCCTGCTGCTGTTCTGCCTCGCGTTCGGGCTGTCCATGGACTACGAGGTGTTCCTGCTGTCCCGTATCAAGGAGGAGTACGACAGAACCGGCGACAACACGGCGTCGGTGGCCCGCGGACTCGAACGCACCGGCTCGATGATCACGGCCGCGGCGGTGCTGATCTCCATCGTGTTCCTGGGCTTCCTCATCTCGGGCATCGTCTATCTCAAGGCGATCGGGCTCGGACTGGCGCTGGCGGTCCTGATGGACGCCACCCTGGTACGGGGCCTCCTGGTGCCCGCGTTCATGCGGCTGGTCGGGAAGGGCAACTGGTGGGCGCCGAAGCCGCTCCGGGCGCTGCACGCCAAGGCCGGCCTGCGTGAGGAGCCGAGCGTGGAGGAGAGCAGGACCGAACCCCGGACCGAGGTCGGTGCGGAACGCTGAATGCTGTGCGCAGCGCGGGGCGTGACCGGGAAAGCAGGCAACTCCCCCGCTCACGCCCCGCGTTCACCCAGCGGCGCCGCTCCGCTCCGTCAGTCCCGTGCTTGTTCCACGCGCCGTGCGGCTGACTCCTCCGCCGCCTGCGCCTCCGCCTGCACCAGGGCGTTGGGCGTGATCTCGATGTAGGCCGCCTCCTCGTAGACTGTGGCGACCGTACGGTCGTAGAGCTTGCGGCCGGCCCCGTAGGCGCCCGCGATGATCCGCGCGGCGGCCGGTTTCTCCTCGTCGGGCAGGATGCGCGCCGTGCAGGCGAGGACCGCGCCCTTCGGCTTGCCCCGGATGTTGGACGGCGCGAACAGGACCTGCGGGTTGTTCCGCATGCGCCGCACCTTCCATGAGTCGCAGCCGGTCCGCAGATAGGCCCGGCCGTCCTTGAGCCCGAACCACATCGCCGACGGTACGGCGTCACCGTTGCGCTTGTAGGTGACCAGCAGGGCGAAGCGGCGCCTCTTGAACTGGCGCAGGTCCTTCGGTCCGTCGGGCGTCTCGGCGACGTGCCAGGTCACCGGGTCGCGCCACGAGTCGTACATGCGCAGGACTCGCTCTTCCCACCATTCCTTGCTCAGCAGACGCGGCACGTGTGCCTTCCTTCCTTGTCGGCCCTGTTCAGACGCGCTCGCCACGGATCTTCGGGGAGCAGCACCACGCGGCCCGGGGCGCCCGTGCCCTCGTGGCCCTCCAGCATGCGGTGGGCGCGGGCGGCCTCGGCGAGCGGAAGTGTGGCCCGGATCCTGCCCTTGAGGCGGCCTCGCGCCAGTTCGCGGTTGATGTCCTCGGCGGCTTCGGCGAGTTCGGCCGCGGACGCGTTGCTGATGACGAAGCCGCGCACGCTGATGTCCCGGGTGTACACGGCACCGACGGGCAGGACGGCGCGTACGTGGAGCCCGGCCGTGAGCACGACGCGACCGCCCCGCGCGAGCAACGGGACGGTCGTCTCGAAGTCATGGTGCCCGGAGCAGTCCCAGAGCACGTCCACTCCGCCGGGCGCCAGGTCACGGACGGTATCGGGTGTGTTCGGGTCGTCGCGGTCGAGCACCTGGTCGGCTCCGCCGGCGCGGCACCACTCGGCGTTCTCGGCACGGTCGACGACGACGACCCGCGCGCCGGCCGTGGCCGCGAGCTGGACGACGGCACTGCCGACGCCGCCTCCGCCGCCCAGGACCAGGATCGTCTCGCCCCTCTGGAGGCGGGCGGTGCGGAACAGGCCGAGGTGCGCGGTGGCCGCCGTGTGCAGTACGGCCACCGCGGCCACCGGGTCGGCTCCGGCGGGCAGTGGATGGAGCCGGTCCACCGGGACGGCGGCGTACTGGGCGAACGAGCCCTGTCTGCCGTCGTGGCCGAGGCTGTTGCACCACACCCGGTCGCCGGCGGCGAAGGGGCCGGCGGGCACGGCGACGGTGCCGACCAGGTCCCGCCCGATCACGAAGGGGAAGGGGACGTCGGTCGCGTACGCGCCGGAGCGGACGAAGGTGTCGACGTGATCGGCGGCCACGGCGTCGACCCGGACGAGCGCTTCGTCCGGGCCGGGGACGGGCCTCGGCAGCCGGCCCACACGGATCGCGTCCGCCCCGCCGAAGCCCGTGATGTACGCCGCCGTCATGTCGGTCGCCGTCGTGGAGGCCGCCGTCATGGAGGCGTTCGTTGAAGCCCTCATGCCAGTACGAAGGCGAGTGCCAGTCCCAGGCAGCCCAGGTCGACCGAGCTGAGCCCGATGAACCGCGCCTTGCGCCACTCTTCCTTTCCGGCGCCGAAGTAGAGCTGCACGGCGTGCAGGACGACGACCGGCACGACCGTCAGGGCGAGCAGCGGGTCGAACCGGGTGGTGGTGAACAGCAGGGTCAGCAGGGTGACGCTGGCGGCGAAGAGCAGGGACAGGAAGACCTTGAAGGCCCCGAGTGGCAGCAGCACGGCCATGGTGTGCCGGGACACCTCGGAGTCGCCCTGTTTGTCGGAGGCGTTGCCGTAGGACACGATCAGCAGGAACCACACTCCCACCAGCGCCGCGGTGAACAGGGCTTCGGCGGTGACCTGGCCGGCGACCAGCCAGTACGGCACCAGGCCGATGCAGCCGATCACGTAGAAGATGGTGACTTCGAGGCCGCCTGGCAGATAGCTGAGCTTCAGCCCGGTCGAGTACTGCACCGAGGCGATCTGGCCGACGAGCATCACCACGACGGCCGCCAGCGGTGCCCTGCCGTCCAGGGTGGCCACGGCGATGAGGCCCGCCGCGACCGCGATCACCCACATCACGACGCCGAACCGGACCGCCTCCGCCTCCGTCAGCACCCCGGTGAGCAGGGGCTTCTTGGCGACGGTGCCGGGCGGCCTGCCCGCGTAGTTGCGGGCGTCGCTGCCGTCCCGGAAACCGCCGAGGTCGTCGGCGGCGCCCCCGCTCCACTGGGTGGCGAGCACCATCAGCAGGAGCAGGGCGAGCGCGGGCGCCGTGTCACCGCTGACGTGGCCGTCCAGGCGCAGCAGGAGCAGGGCGAGAATCCAACCGTAGGCGTGGTGATAGATCCGGACCTTGCCGAGCCGGACGTATCCCATGGCCTTCGCGGCCGCTGAGTTCTTGGTGGCCTCGGACGCGCTGGTGGCGGTCATACGGACGCTCCCTCAAAGGCGTACGGAACGGCTCTGGCCGGCCGGGCTCCGATCGGCCAGCGTCTTCTTCAGCTGCTCCCGCTGGATCTTCCCGGTGACGGTCCGGGGGAAGTCGCGGTCGGGGACGACGACGGGCTCGGCCATCTTCGGCAGGCGGCCGGCCGCGGCCGCCCAGGCGCGCGGCCGGAACTCGGTGCCGGGGCGCAGGGACAGGACGGGCTGGAGGGTTCCGTCCATCTCCAGGACGACCAGTTCCAGGAACTCGGGCAACTTCTCCAGCAGGATGTCCTCGATGCCGATGCCGCTGATGGCGCCGGAGACCTTGTCGACCTGGCGGTCGATGAGGGTGATGCGGCCCGTGCGCGACTTCGTTCCCCAGTCGCCGGTGTCCCACCAGCGGTTGTCGGGGTAGTTCCGGGAGGTCAGGTCCGGCCGGTTGATGTAGCCGGAGAAGACGCCGGGGGTGTTGACCACCATCCGGCCGGGAGTGCCGGCCGGTACCGTGCGCCCCGAGTCGTCGACGATACGGACCCGGCAGAACGGGAAGTGCGGTCCGGCGGGGTGTCCGCGCAGCAGTTTGGTCCGCTGGATGCGGCGCAGTGCGCGCGTCGCCCTCTGCATGCCCTTCAGGTGGCTGCGGATGGCGATGGGGCCGGTCTCGTTCTGGCCGTACACCTCGACGCAGACGGCGAACCGGTGGTCGGACCCCGCGAGCAGCGCGGCGACCGTGTCGGGGTGGATGACGTCGAATCCGGCGCCGAAGAAGCGGATCGAGCGGAACGCGCCGCCGGGCGCCAGGTGTTGCCAGGCGCGGAAGGTGTTGGGGTGGGTCTCCAGGTAGACGGGCCGGTGGCGCTTGAGCATCCGGTCCACGTTGTCCGGTGAGTCGTCCTGCAGCAGCAGGAGGGGCGCCCGCCGCATGAGCGCGGCGAGGATGCCGACCACGGTCCGCCCGTGCACCGGGGAGATGACCAGCGCGAGGTGTCCGTCCAGACGGGACAGCCAGTGGATGACCGCCTGCACCCGGGCGTTGAACCGGATGCTGGCGCTGGAGCACTCGGCCAGTTTGGGGGTGCCGGTGGTGCCGGAGGTGTGGACGATGACGTACGGGGCGTCGGAGACCACCTCGCGGCGCCGGGAGATCCTTCGGTGGCTCGGGAGTTCGGCGGCGATGTCACGCCAGTCGACGAGGCGGCCGCTCTCCGGGAAGGTCTTCTCGCTGGTCGCGAGCCGGTCGTCGGTGGCGATCACGGCGCCGATCCCGGAGACGTTCTCCACCATCGAGGCGGCGACCGGACCGGTGAGGGTCGGGCTGAGGAGGATGGGCACGGCGTCGAGCGCGGTGACGGCCGCGTAGGCGACGATGATGTCGGTCGGGGACTCCAGCCAGACGACGCACCGCTCCCCGGGGACCACTCCGCGGGAGCGCAGGGCGGTGGCGGCCCGCGCGGCGGCGTCCGCTATCTCGCTCGGCGCGATCCTCTCGTCCTGGGCGGTGACGATGATCGGCTGATGGTCGACGATCCAGGGCTCGGCGTCGCTGGGCAGAGCCAGCAGCTTGTCGAAGATCAAGGGGGGCCTCTTCTCGGGCGGTTCCGGCGAGCGGCGGGTGGTGGTTTCACGTCGGTGACGCGGCCGGTGGCAGGTCGGCGATCACAGGGGGACGACCTCCAGCAGTTCGTAGACCACCGGGCCCTCCGGTTCCTCCACGGTCGTGGAGTCGACCGTCCGCAGGCCCCGCCCCTCGGCCGCCGCCAGCTCCTCCAGTTCGGCGCGGCCGGCACGGCTGCTCAGCGCGATCAGCACCCGGCCCTCGGGCGCCACATAGCGCCGGGCCTCGCGGAAGTACCGTCGGTGCGCCTCGTATCCGGGGTCGACATAGGCCAGCTCGTGGACGTTGATGTCGAGTTCGGGCGGCGCCCACACGTTGTTGGAGTGCCAGTAGACGACGTCGAAGGCGGGTGCGTCGCGCAGTCCGTCGAAGAGGTCGCTCTCGACGCTGGTCACCTTGTCGGCGACGCCGAAGCGCTCCGCGTTGAGCGCGGTGTTCCTGACAGCGGCGGGGTTGAGGTCGGTGGCGTGGACGGCTCGGCAGCCGGCGAGCGCGGCGCTGACGGCTATCAGTCCCGTGCCTGATCCGATCTCCAGGAAGGTTCCGTCGACCGGGAACTTCAGCAGATCGAGGTGGGCCAGGCTGGATCGGGAGTCGGCCGGGGAGAACACGTCCGGCAGCAGGGTCCATCGCCGGCCGCGCAGCTCGATGTCCGTCTGCCGCCGTACCTTGGCGCGGCTGGCCTCGCTGCGCTTGAGGGGCTGGGTGTAGTCGTACATTCAGCGCTCCGCGGGGGTCGTGGCGTAGTTCTCGATGTCGAAGCGGGCCAGGTCCTTGCGCAGCCTCTTGGTCGACCAGGGCCAGGTGACGAAGTTCTTGCCCTTCTCGTCGAGGTAGACGCTGGTGCAGCCGCCGTTGTTGTAGACGGTCGAGGCGAGGCCGCGCTGCACCTCGTCGTTGAACGAGCGGAACGGCCCGGGCCGGATCTCCAGGGCGTCGAGACCGCGGTCGCGTGCGGTGCGTATCGCGTCGACGATGTAGTCGAGTTGGGCTTCGGCGAGCGCGAGCAGCGAGTTGTACATCACGATGTTCGGGCCGAGCAGCAGATAGGCGTTGGGGAGGGCCGGCAGGGTGGTCGCCCGGTAGGCCTCGGGGCTGTCGACGGCCCAGGTGTCGGCGAGCGTTCTGCCGTCGCGCCCCCGGATCCGTTCGGCGATCGGCGGGTGGCGCAGCTCGAATCCGGAGCCTAGGACGATGACGTCGGCTTCGGCGCGCTCGCCGTTCGCGGCGATGAGTTCGCCGCCCTCGACGGCGGCGAGGGCGTGCGGGACGAGCTGGACGTTGGGCCGGGACATGGCGGGCAGATAGCTGTTGGAGAGCAGCAGGCGTTTGCAGCCGATGGTGAAGTCCGGGGTGAGCCGGGCACGTAGTTCCGGGTCGGGCACCTGGCGTTTGAGGACGCGTTTGCCGACCGGGGTGAGCAGGCGTGCGACCCTCGCGCGGCGCATGAGGAGCGCGAGCGTTCTCAGGACGGCGTCGCAGATCCCGCGGAACAGCCGCTGGGTGAACGGTACGTGCCGGAAGAGCCGTTGGACGGCCCGTGGGACCCGGAAGTCGAGCCGCGGCATGACCCAGGCGGCGGTGCGCTGGAAGACGTACAGCCTGCGCACCTGCGGCTGTATCTCGGGGATGAGCTGGATCGCCGAGCAGCCGGTGCCGATGACGGCCACCCGCTTGCCGGTCAGGTCCACGTCGTGGTTCCAGCGGGCCGAGTGGAACACGGGCCCGGGAAAGCCGTCCAGTCCGGGCAGGTCCGGGACGATCGGCTCGTGGAGGAGGCCGGAGGCGAAGACGACGTGCTGGGCGGTGAGGCGTCCCCTGCTGGTCTCCAGCACCCAGCGCCGGCGCTCCTGGGACCAGGCGGCTTCGAGCAGTTCGGTGCCGAGGCGCAGGTGCGGGGCCAGGCGGAACTTGTCGACCGTGGCCTCGATGTAGGCCAGCAGTTCTGGCTGGCCGACGAAGTTCCTGCTCCACTCGGGATTGGGGTTGAAGGAGAAGGAGTAGATCGGCGAGGGAATGTCGACGGCGCAGCCCGGATAGGTGTTCTCCCGCCAGGTCCCGCCGACGCGGTCGGCCTTCTCCAGGATCAGGAAGTCCGTGATGCCGCCGCGTCGCAGTTTGACCGCAGCGGCAATTCCCGATAATCCGGCGCCGATCACGATGACATGCGCGTATCGTTCGGCGGCCGGTTCCGGGGTCGTGTCCGGACCGACGTGCGGAATCGCTCCCGGATTGGCGTCCGGGTTCGCGTCCGGACTGACGTCCGGGGTCGCGTCGTTCGCCGATACGGGCATGGGTTTCCCCTTGTCGTCGACCTGTGCGCGGATCGTATTTCCGAGGCTATCCGGTTTCGCCGCGTTCCAGAATCGCCTTGCTCAACCGCAGTTCCCGCTCGACGGACGCGGGCAGGGTGCGCCTGAGCACCGGATCGAGCATCCACCGGGTGAGGGGGTTGAAGCGGAAGGAAATCATCCGGGTGGCCCGGATGCCGCCTTCCACGGGCTCGCAGGAGAATCGCGCGCCGAATTCCGCCATGCGGTGATTGAACTTGTTGAGGGGCAGCGGAGCCAGCCGGATGTCGATGCTTTCACCTGGGGTGAGCCTCATCTGGGCAATTGCCTTCGGCTCCGGAAGGGGCAGGCCGGGCAGTCGCGGCTGGAACTTGAACTCGGTGAGATTGCCGTCCCTGCGCACCCAGGAGATCGCGCCGATCTTGTCGTCGACTTCGATGTACCGTTCGACGTCCAGCACAAAGCCGAGAAAGGCTTCCGGTGTACAGGCGATTGTCTGTTCTTTCTCCACCTTGACCATGCCGTCACACTACCGGCTTGACAGCTTCCGTCCCTTCCGCATGCCTCCTCTCGTTTCGGCCGACCGAAAAGATCGCGTCACAGATAGGCCCGCGCGTGCAGCAGGGCCAGTTGGGCCAGTTCACCTTCGGCGGTCATTCGGCTCTCGGCAGTCGAAGCGGTCGGAACGGCCGGAGTGCCCGGATCGGTCGTAGCGCCCAGCGCGGTCGGAGCGGCTGGACTGGCGCGCGAGCGCCGGGTCGCGACCCGGCACCACGCCAGCAGCGGGCCGCGCAGCACATCGGTGGCGTCGGCGGGGCCGACCACGTGTCCGGTGCCGTCCCGCCCGGTCAACTCCAGCCGCAGACTCCGCCCTTGCGGCCGGCTCACCCGGGCAAGCGCCAGGGCGTAGCTCAGGGTGGAGTGGCCGAGGACGGCGATCCGGCGCAGCCGCGGTGTCTCGTCCACATGGAGTCCCAGCGCGTCGCGGATGTCGAGGCCGTGCGCCCAGTGCTCCATGAGCCGGGCTGCCGCGAACGTCTCGGCGGTCATACCGAATCCCCAGGCCACGCGGTCCGTGGCGGCGCGTCCGGCCAGCAGCCGGCGGGTCCTCGCGGCGGCGCGGTCCCACCACGCGGTCAGGTCCTCCGGTGTGAGTCCGTCGCCCCGGCGGCAGCCCGCGGCGGTGAAGTCCTCGGCCGTCGCATACCGGGGCACGGTCTTCGCGAACGCGCGGGGGCCGTCGGTCAGGGTGTCCGCGGCGACCTCCTCGGTGTCGGCGAGATGCGCCACCTGGTCGGCGACGGTCCAGCCGTCCGCCGCCGAGGGCCGCTGCCAGTCCGCGTCCCCCAGGGCCGCGAGCAGTTCCGCGAACTCCCGCTGCTCGTCGGCCAGATCGGTCAAGGCATCGCGTACGGGGATCACAGCACCGCCACCGTTCCCGCCGAGCCGTCGACGGCGAGGGGACGTCCCGAACCCAGGCGCGCCAGCGCCGCTTCGCCCACTCCGGTCACACAGGGCACACCCAACTCGCGGGCGACGATGGCCGCGTGGCACAGCATGCCGCCCGTTGCGGTGACCAGTGCCGCCGCCTCCGCCATCAGCGGGACCCAGTCCGGGTCGGTGCGGTCCGTCAGCAGCACCGCGCCGGGCTCCCAGCACGGATCGTCGACGTCCCGCAGCCGCAGGCCCCGCGCGGTGGCGAGCCCTCCGGAGGCCGCGATGCCGTGCACGACCTGCTCACCCTCGTCGGCGCCTGGGTCTGCGCGTCGGTCGGCGCCTGGGTCTGCGCGTCGGTCGGCGCATCGGCCTGCGCGTCGGTCGGCGCGTCGGCCGTCCCGCTCGTCCGGCGCCTCGCCGAGCGCGGCCGTCATCGGGCGGAACTGGAGCCACACCAACGTCTCGTCGAGCTGTGCGAACTCCAGGTCGGCGGGGACACCGAGTGCCTCCTGCAGATTCGCGCACGTCCTGCCGACGGGCTGCCCGCCACTCTCCCACGCGCCGCGTTCCGACCCCGCGGTACGGCCCTCGGTCGTCCACTCCTCCCAGGCGGGGGTGACGGCGCCGGAGACCAGCGTCTCCCCGCTGCCCCCGGTCCATTCCAGACGTCCCCGGCCGGGACCACGCCCGAGCCAGAGCCCGCTGCGCACCGGAGGGCGGAACGGCTGGAGCAGCACCGCCATCTCCACGGCCGCCGGAGACCTGCCCGCGGTCCGTTCCCGGTACGCGGCGACCCGGCCGCTGTGTGCCGAGGCCCGTACGGCGGCGATCGCCTCGGCCAACCCGTCGGCGGGGACGCCGAGTTCGCTGCGGAACAGGCCGGCGTAGCTCAGTCCCGTACCGTCCTCGACCGTGGCCGAACTGCGTACCGCCCAGCGCGGTGCCACGGCCGCGAGTCCTGCCAGTGCGGCGGCGGAGGGGTCGGCGCCGACCGGTACCACCCAGGTGTCGGGGATCGCCGCCCCGGCCCGCAGCAGCGCGGCGAGCCCCACGGCCTTGCCGCCCAGTGCCCCGCGGTCACGGTCCCCGAGGTCACGGGTGAGCCGCAGCAGCGCGTCGTCGTCGCTCATCGCGGCGTCCCGGCACGTTCCTCGGTCTCCCGCTCGATCTTCAGCGAGACCAGCAGATCGCGGTGGAGCTCCATCCAGACGTCGTGGTAGGAGTCGCACAGGACACCGGTGAACGCCTGCTGCTCTCCCCCGCGCAGGCGGGTCAGGGCTCCGGTCAGCCCCTCGGTGTAGCGCCCGAAGCGGGGACGTACGGCGGTGAGCCGGTCGACGACCGGCACGGCCTCCTCGTGCAGCGCGTCCAACTCGTCGAGCCGCGCTCGGTCGTACGCGGGATCGGTGTGGTCGTTGGTCACGCCGTCGCGGAGCTGCCAGCGGGTGCACAGCTCCTTGAACCGGTCGTTCAGGGGCAGGAAGCGCTCATACCCGGTTCGCAGCCGGTCACGGGCGTCGTCCGTGCCATCTTCGTGGGTGCCGTCCTCGCCGGTGAGGTCTTCGCCGGTGAGGTCCTCGTCGAGCAGCGCGGCGTGCCGGGCGCGTCCCTCGGGCGTGACGCGCCACAGACCGCGCCGCTCCAGATGGGTGGCGAGCCCGTCCGCCCGCAGCTTCTCCAGTTCGGCGAGCACGTCCTCGCGCGCGTGCCGGGCGCCCGCCACCAAGGGGTCGGTGGCGGCCATCCCCTTGAGGGCCAGCACGTGGAGCACGTCGAACGCGGCGGTGTCGGGAAGCACGGCATCTCCCGTCGTCATGGGGTCGTCGGGGTCGTCGGGCGGTCGTCGGACACGGGGTGTCAGGAGGCGCGGTCGGCCCGCAGTTCGTCGAGGAGTGCGACGAGGTCGCCGACGGTCGCGGTCCCGGCGGTGCGGGGGTTGTCCACCAGCGCCACCCCGAAGCGCTCCTCCAGGGCGAGCAGGATCTCCAGCGTGGCCAGCGAGTCGATTCCCAGGTCCTGGACGATCCGGTCGGACGGCCGCAGGTCCCGCTGGACACGTTTCACCTTGGCGTAGATCTCCTCCAGTGCCGTATGTGTCTCACTGGGCTGGGTCCCGCCGGGTTGAGTCCCGCTGGGCTGGGTCCCGCTGCGTTGGGTCCCACTGGGGGTCGAAGTGCGGTCAGGAACGGTCAAAGATGTTCACCTCTCCGGTACTGCCGTTGATGGAGACGGCCGTGCCCGTGGGCAGGGAGGCCGCTCCGGGGTAGCCCACGACGCACGGGATCCCGTACTCGCGGGCGAGGATGGCGATGTGCGACAGGTCGCTGCCGCGCTCGCTGAGCACGCCTTCGGCGAAGGGCAGCAAGGGGGCGATGTCCGCGTCCGCCGACGAGCAGACGATGATCACCGGTTCGTCGGGCAGGTCGTCCTGCGGGGCCATCACCGTGCCGGTGCCGATGCCCGGCGCCACACCGCGCTGTTCCTGGGGGGTCGCGCTGAGCCACGGCCGCATCACGTCGTCGCCGGCACTCAGGTCGAGGTGTTCGGGCATCGGGGTGGCGAGTGCCGCCCGGCAGGCGTCGACACGCGGCCGGGCCCGTTCGATCCGTCCCGGTGACGTCGCCAGTTCCGTGAACTCCCGCAGCGTCAGATACGGCCACAGCCGCTCGGCGTCCTCGCCGAACGAGGCCGCCAGCGCCGGGAGCAGCCGCCGGTAGATGTGCAGGGTGCGCATCGCGAGCGACTTGGAGTGTTCGCGACCGGCCATCATCTCGCCGACCGCGACCGCCAGCGCCCGTACGGTGCGCCCGCGCCACGGGGACACCATGCCGGTCAGCGCCTCGGCCGGGTCGATCGGGGCCACCGCGGCCTCGGCGCCGCCGCTCGCCACCTGCTTGTGCCGTACCGCGTAGTCCTGCCAGGGGGCCAGTCCGTCGGCGACCTCGTAGAAGGACGAGGACAGGAAGTCGCCCGGCCCGTACGGGTCCAGGGTGGAGGCGGCGGTGTGCAGCCGGTCCCAGACCAGTTCGCGGGGCCGGGTGAGCCAGTGTGCGATCTCCTCGCCGTGCCGCAGCAGCCTGCCGTAGACCCGGCGCTGCAGCGCGCGCACCGGGACGAGTCCTGAGGTGGTGAGGATGTGCACCGCCCAGGCCTCCTCCAGGACGGGCTGTGCGTCCCGCAGTACTCCGGCCAGGGCGATCGGGCTGTTCGCGGTGGTCGCGGCGCGCAGCCCCCACTCCAGTTCGGCGACCCGCTCCTCCAGGGCGCGCAGGCGCGGTCCGGCGTCCCGCATCTCCCGCAGCAGCCGGGCGGAGCCCGCCCATTGACGGGTCCGGCCGGAGCGCAGCGCGGTGAGTTCGGCCGGGGAGTCGACGCCCTCGAAGTAGGCGTCGGTGACGTCGCTGGGGCGCAGGCCCGGGATGGACGCGGACAGATGACAGTAGGCGGCCAGGTTGTGGTAGGGGCGGCAGCCGAAGTAGCCGACGAAGACGTAGTGGCCGCCTTCGGCCCAGGCGGGGCGCCCCCACAGCCGTCGGGCCAGGGCGCGGGTGCCGCGTTCCATCGGATCGCCCACCAGCGACCAGGACATGGGCGAGAGCCGCTGGGGGGCCACCTCGCCGAAGTTGCCCGCCGAGTAGACGGTGAAGTACGGATGCGGATCGGTGTCCACCGACGCGGGTCGCCCGGTCATGTGAGGGCCCTCCTCTCCGTGCCTGCCCGTTGGGTCTGTGTGCCTGCTCGCAGGGCCTCGCCGGTCGCGCCCAGGTAGTCGGGGTCGGGCACCGGCCAGGGTTCGGGTATGTCCTTCAGGACGTCGACGTCCAGGTCGAGCCAGGGTTCGGCGTAGTCGGCCAGTTCGCGCGGGGTGCCCACGCGTTCGCCGATCAGGCGGGTGAACCGGCCGAGCGGCGCGGCCTCCACGATCTTCGGTACGACGCCCCAGGGCCGGCACACCTCGGTGAAGACCTCGCCGAGGGTGGGCAGGGCGGGGTCGAACCAGGTCCAGGTGGCCCGCCCGATGGGGGTGTCGAGGGCCGTGAGCACGATCTCCGCCGCTGAGGACACGTCGGTGATCCAGCAGGGGAAGTCACCGCGGCGGGCCAGGTGCACGGGGTAGCCCGCGAGCAGGTGCGGGAACGCCATCGGCAGTCCGTGCCGGGTGTCGGGGCGTCCGCCGCGCGGGTCGGGTCCCAGTACCGGGCCGAAGCGGACGACGCCGACCGGCAGATCGGGTGTGTCCCGCACGAGGCGTTCGGCGCAGTACTTGCCGTACTCGTACCAGTTGCGGAACCGCTGGCCGGTGTACAGCTCGCGGTTGGTGACGCGGCCCTCGGAGCGACCGAGCGCGAGCAGCGAGGAGACGTGCACGGCCTGCCGCAGTTCCGGGAGTTCGCGCAGGAAGGCCAGCGCCGAGCGGGTCCCCGAGCTGTGGGTCTCCAGTACCTCGCCGGGTCCGGAGGTCCAGGAGACCGAGCCGAAGCAGAACACGACGTGGGTGGTCTCCGCCCGGACCCGGGCCAGGTCCGCGGCGGACAGGCCGAGCCGCGGCAGCCGTACGTCGCCGCGTACTCCCTCGCCCGCGGTGGTGCGGCCGGTGCGCGACAGGACCCGGACCGTGGCGCCGGACCGTTCGCAGGCCTGCGCCACGGCCGTGCCGAGGAATCCGGAGCCGCCCAGGATCAGTACGTTCATGCCAGGAACCTCGACAATCCGCGGTCGGCGGGGGCCAGGGGCCGCTGGGGCTCCGGCAGGTCGAACAGCAGCCGGGCGAGCAGTTCGGTGGAGGGTTCGGGCAGGGGTCCGTCGACGAGCTGGGCCAGCCGGCCGCGTTCCATCACCCGGTCCAGGCCGATGTAGCGCAGCCCGATGAGGCTGTTGCGCCAGGCCGGGGACAGGGGCAGGAAGCGTTCGGCGTTGGCCGACATCCACAAGACCTGTTCGGCGGAGGCGGGCACGAGCCGGACCCATTTGCCGAAGGCCAGGGGTGACAGGGCGCGCGCCGTCTCCAGCAGGGCGCGCAGCGTCGGGGCCCGTTCGCCGGCCGAGAGGTGGGTGATGACGGGCTCGGGGTGCGGTCCCGAGCGGTGCAGGCCGGCCACCGCGTCCAGGAGCGTGCCGGCCGCCAGGTCGCGCGGCAGGACGTCGACCTTGGCGCCGCGCATGGCGGGCAGGACCCGGCCGGGCAGTTCGTCCCACCGCTCGGCCAGCAGGTACAGCGAGTTGCGCTTGCGGGTGGCACCTGTGCGGGAGTCGCCGAGCAGCGCGGCGACCCGGCTGATGAGGATGTCGGGGTCGCCGGGGCCGTGCTGCCGCTCCAGTTCCCGTTCGGCGAGCCACTTGCTGTGCTCGTACGCGGTGCGGTGGCGGTCGGGGGCGAGCGGCGTCTCGGCGATCCGGCCGAGGGTGCCGCCCACGACGTAGATCGAGGACGCCTGGACGTAGGCCACGCGGCGGCCGGAGCGGCGTTGCAGTTCACGGGCCACGTCGTAGCCGTTGCGGGCGCCCAGCACGTTGACGGCGTACAGGTCCCGGCCGCTGCCCGCCCAGTTGGTGTCCCCGGCGAGGTTGACGACGGCGTCGACGTCGTTCGCGAGGGCGTCCAGGTCGGCTTCGCCGAGACCCCAGAGGGGTTCACGGACGTCGCCGGTGACTCTGGCGGCGGCCAGTGACGGGAACGCGCGCTCGAAGGGGACCTGGCCGGGGCGGGCGGAACGCACCAGCGGCACGATCTCGACACCGCGCTCGGGCGCGATCCCGGCGACCGCCGTTCCGAGTTGTCCGGTGATTCCGGTCAGCAGCAGTTTCATCCGAGGTCGACACTCTCGTCGTAGGCGGCGTCGTCGGGGACCAGTCCGCCAGCGACCAGTTCCCACAGCATCTCGTCGGTCCCGCCACCGATCCGGGCCAGCCGGGAGTCGCGCCACATACGGGACATGGGTGTCTCGTCCTCCAGGTAGCCGGCGCCGCCGAACAGGTGCATGCACTCGCTGGTCGCCTCGGCGACGAACCGGGCGGCGGTGGTCTTGAGCGCCGCGATCTCCCGGGTGCCGCACGCGCCCGGCACCGGTACGCCCTGGGCGGCGGCGTAGACGGCGAAGCGCAACGCCACGAGCCGGGAGGACAGTTCGGCCAGCCGCAGCCGCAGGGCCTGCTGATCCATGAGCGGTCCGCCGAACTGTTCGCGGCGCTGGAGGTGGGCGGTGGCGAGACCGATGGCGCGGGCGGCGCCGCCGACGGCCTGGGCGGCGATGGAGAGCCGTTCGTGGTTGAGCCCCCAGGTCGCGACGAGCAGTCCGCTGCCGGGCCGGCCGACCAGGGCCTCGTCGGGCACCTCGGCGTCGACGACCATCCAGGTGGTGTCGAGCGCGGCGGTGCCGGCCTTGCTGAGCCGCTTGCGGGGCGTGAGTCCGGAGGCGGGGACGGCGAGCAGCCCCAGGCGTCCGGCGACCGGCCCCGCGCCCTCGTCGAGGCGGCACAGCAGCAGCGCGATGTCGCACACCAGGCCGAGCGACAGGTACTTCTTCTCGCCCGTCACATGCCAGCCGCCCGCGGTCCTGCGGGCCACGGTGCGCACGCCGTTGAGGTCCGAGCCGCCGGTCGGCTCCGAGGCGCCGAGGCAGCCCACGAGCCGTCCCTCCAGCGCGCGCGCCCGGTACTCGGCGAGCAGCGGGGTGTCGCCGTAGCGGGTGAGGACCGACAGGACCGTCTCGCAGTGCAGGCTGAGCCCGACCGACAGGCCCGCGTGCCCGAGCCGGCCGCTCTCCTCGGCGATGAGCACGCCGAGCCCGGGATCGCCGTACGGGTCGGCGGCGTCGGCCCGCGCCCAGCGCTCACGGAAGAGTCCGGCTGCGCCGAGTCCGGCCAGCAGCTCCCGGGGGAACAGGCCCGCGGTCTCGGCCTGTTGGGCGACGGGTTCGAAGGCCCGCCGCAGCAGTCCCGCGACCCGTTCGCGGGCCTCCTCCACGCGTTCGCCGAACGGTCCCGCCGCGAACAGGCGGGAGGTCCGCGCCGACGTGTCCGCCGGTGTGTCCACCACACTCACGAGTCGCTGCGCTCCTTCAGTTCGCCCGCCAGGTACGCCAGCCACAGCGAACGGCGACGGGGCTTGCGGCTGGAGGTCAGGGGGATGGTCCCCCGCTTGACGGACAGCACCTCGGCGCGTCCCGCGTCACCGGTGAACGACGTGATGACCGACAGCACGTCCTCCAGCCGGTCCCCCAGGGGGCGTTCGGTGACCACCAGGACCCGTGGCTCACCGCGTACGACTCCGGCGACGACGGTGGCGTAGCGCTTGGAGACCGCTCCGGAGGCGACGAGTTCCAGCTCGATGTCCTCGACGAAGACGTTCTGGCCGTTGATCTTCACGCTGTCGCCGAGCCGGCCGATCACATACAGCTCGCCGTCCAGCAGGAATCCGGCGTCACCGGTGTGCAGCTTGCCGTCGCCGAGTTTGGCAAGGTCCTCGGGGGTGGCGTCCGCGTAGCCCTCGGCGACCGAGGGGCCCTGGACGAAGATCTCACCGAGGACGCCCTCCGGTTGCGGGGCGCCTTCCTCGTCCAGGATCTCCACGCGCGTGCTCTCCAGCGGCGGACCGCAGCTGACCTGCCAGTTCCAGGGTTCGGTGACCGGCTCGGTGCTGAGTTCGGCGCTCTCGCGCACATCCAGCTTCTCGCCGAGGCGCCGCTCCAGGCCGCCGACCCGCACCAGCCGGGGCAGGTCCCCCTTGCCGACGCCCGTGACCGCGAGGGTGCCCTCGGCCAGGCCGTACGCGGGCATCAGCGCCCGGACGTCGAAGCCGTACGGGCCGAGCAGCGCGGCGAAGCGGGCCAGTACCGCGGGATCGATCCGCTCGGCGCCGCTGACCACGGCGGTCAGCGCGGAGAAGTCGAGCCCCTCCAGATGCTCGGGCCGAACCGTCGCCAGCACCCGCTCGAAGCCGAAGTTGGGCATGCACATACAGGTGTACGGGGTGCGGCCGTACTCGGCGAGCCAGCCGGGGGTGTCGCGGACGAACTGCTCCGGGCGCATCAGGGCGTGCTCCACCTGGAGGGTCAGCGCGCCCAGCAGTCCGCCGACCAGACCCATGTCGTGGTAGAGCGGCAGCCAGGTGACCGCGCCGTGGCCGACCGGGTCCATCCAGCTGCCGATCATGCGGAGGTTGGCGGCCAGGTTGGCGACCGAGACACGCAGGGCGCGCGGGGAGCCGCGGGAGCCCGAGGTGAACTGGAGGACGGCGAGGTCGCCCCAGGCGCGCGGCGCGTCACCGGGGCGGTCCTCGTACCGCGGTGCGATCACCTCGGTGCCGCCGCCGATCCTGGCCACGTTCTCCGCGACGATGTCGTGGTAGCGCGGGTCCGCGACGGCGTGCCGTGGATGGATGCGGGCGGTGATGGCCTTCAGCTGGCTCTGGTAGCCCTCCCCCGCCCGCAGGGCGAGCGGCAGGGGCAGTACGGACGGGGTGGCGCCGATCGCCAGCAGCCCGAAGAACTGCGTGACGAAGTCCTCCCCGCCCGGCACCACCAGCGGCACCACGTCGCCGGGACGCACCCCCGCGTCGGCGAGCGCGGCTCCGGCACCCAGGGTCCGGCGGGCCAGTTCGCGGTAGGTGAGGCGCTGCCAGGAGCCGTCGTCCAGCCGGAACCGCATCCCGCGTTCGTCGGACGGGGCGTCCAGCCAGCCGAGCAGCCGCTCGTGGTCGGCCGTCTTACGCTGCGACATGGTGACCTTCCCCTTCACGTGGCCGGTCGGGCGCCGGAGTCCGGGGCCCACAGCCGGCGGGCCAGTTCCAGCCGCCGCACCTTGGCGGTGGCGGTGCGCGGCAGTTCGGCGAGGCGCAGTTGGACGGGCGGGCGCATGGCGGGGAGCCCCGCGGTGGCCGCGGTCCAGCGGTCGGGGTCCAGCGGGGTGTCGTCCCGGGTGACGACGACCGGGGTCGGCGCGCCCTCCTCGCCGGGAACGACCACGACCTCCAGCAGCGCGTCGAGCCGCGACATGAGCGTGTCCTCGGCCTCCAGCGCGCTGCCGAAGCCGGGGATGACGTCGACCTCGCGGTCGGAGACGTGCAGACAGCCCCACCGGGTGCGGTGGCCGACGTCGCCCATGCGCCACCAGCCGTCATCGAGTTGGCGCCGGAAGCGCGCGTCCTCGCCGAAGTAGGTGAGCGCCCGGCCGTCCGAGCGCACCTCGATGAATCCGGGTGTACCGGGGCCGGGCGTGCGGCCGTCGCGGTCGACGACCCGCACCGCGGTCATCCCGGGGAACGGGAAGCCGACGCACCGGCCGTCGGCGGACATCGCGCGCCGCCGGGAGGTGGCCCGGCCGACGGTCGGCCCGATCTCGCTCTGCCCGTACAGCTGGAGGTGGAAGGGGCGCCTGCGGTGGGAGGCGCCCAGGATCCGTTGCACGGTCCGCGGGTGGATGGCGTCGAACGTGGAGCTGACGGCCAGCACGTTGGACAGGGGACCGCGCGGGTCGTCCGCGAGCGTCTCCCATTCGACGAACGTGTTGGGGTGGGCCTCCAGGACGCCTGGTTTGACCTCGGCGAAGATGTCGGCGATCCGCTGGGGCGTGGCGTCCCTGGTGATGACGATCGGGAAGCCGCGGTCCAGCGCGATGGCGAGTGCGGTGACCAGACGCGAGTGGACGAACGAGACCCGTACGGCGAGGGTTTCGCGTCCGCGAATCAGCAACCGCGCGCCGAGCGCCTGCGGACGGTACCGGGCGCGCAGGGAACGGGCCGTGTGGACGACGAGTTTGGGGACGTCGGTGGTGCCGGAGGTGTGGGTGAGCAGCGCGGGGCGGTCCGCCCGGGGCCTGGCGAAGGGGCGCGGGTGTGTCGCGGGGTTGCGCCGGAGCGGGGTGGCGCCCTCGGCCTCGCCGGTCACCAGGAGGACGCGGGCGCAGCGGCCGGCCACCTCGGCGGGCAGCTCCTCCCGCAGCTTCTTCTCGTCGGTGATCAGATGCGGCCAGGCGCAGCGCTCCAGCAGCCGCGTCACGGTCTCGCCGTCGAGGCTCGGGGAGAGAGCGACGGGGACGGCGCCGATCCGGGCCACCGCGCACATCAGCAGGAAGATGTCGAAGCAGTCCTGCTTGTAGACGGCGACCTTGTCGCCCGGGCGCACGTTCTGGTCGCGCAGGGCGGACGCCATTTCGGCGACGAGGTTCGCGCAGGCGTAGACGGTGAGATCACTGCCCAACTCCGGCGCGATGTCGAGTTCGTGGTCGAGGGTGATGCGCTGGTACGGGCTCTTCCTGGCGGCGCCGTCGAAGAAGGAGCCGAGGAACAGTCCCCTGTTCCCTATGCGTTGCAGAATCACGGTGGTGCCACCTTCCACGGGCGTCCGCGTTCAGCCGTGCCGGTCGCTGTTCTGCCGTTCTCTCGTTCTGCCGCTTTGCCGTTGTGTCGCTGTGTCGTCAGGAGGCGGATTCCAGGCGGGTCTTGATACGCGCGAGGGACTGGCCCATGTCGCCCTGGATTTTGTCCGCCCAGTCGACGAGGAACTTCTTCACCTCGTCGTCGTTCATGCCGGCGAGAATTCCCCGCATGCCCTCGGTCAGTTCGCCCATCCAGAAGGCGTGGGTGAGTGCACTGCCCTCCGCCGTCGGCGCGACCGTGAACGACCATACGCTTTCCTGGGCGCGCCCGCCGCTGTCCCTCATGGCCCAGCTGAACACCCGCGGCGGAACGGCCTCCACGACCTCGCACCGGGTGGTCCATTCACCGCGCACGACCGGCGCCCAGGCCACCACGTCCGGCTCTCGGTGATTGCGCGCGGTGAAGACGGAACCGACCGTCGCCGGATCTCCCGAGGTCCATTCGCCACCCCGGCACTCGGGACTCCACTCACCGCTCCTGGTGAGGTCGCTGACATAGGCGAACACCGTCGCGGGATCGGCCCGCACGTCGGTCGTCACGTCGACGCGAAAGGTCTCGGTGGAACTCATGACTGCGTCACCCCTCCTGCGGAACAACTGGAACGCCTGAAACGCCCGGAAAGCTCGGAACGCCTGGGACGGTCAGGAAATCGAGTAGCCGCGCGGTCGTATACACCGCCGCGCAGCACCGGACGGCGTAGTCGAGCGCGGAGCGGTGGTGTTCGGCGCTGAAATCCGCGACCGCGTCCGCGACCAGGAACGGCTGGATGTCGGAACTGAAGGCGTCGACCGCGGTGATCAGACAGCCGACATGGGCGTACACCCCGCACACGATCAGCTGGTCCCGCCCCGATTTCTCCATCACGTCACGGAGTTCGGAGCGGACGAACGCGCTGTAGCGCCATTTGGTGAGCACCAGGTCCCCGTCGGCCGGCTTCAGGGCCTCGACGATCGCGGTGTCGTGCTCCCGCGCGGACATCCCCGGGCCCCAGAAGTCATGGAGCAGGCCGCGCTGTTCGCGGTCCATGTCGCCGGGCTGGGCCGAGTAGACCACCGGCATCCCGAGGGCCACCGCCCGCTCACGCAAGGCGCCGATGTGGGCCAGCAGCTCCCTGTACGGAGACCTGCCGGCGTCGAAGGGAGCGAGGAAGTACGCCTGCAGATCGTGCAGGAACAGGACGGCCCGGTCGGCGTCGGGCCGCCAGTCGACCCGGTTGGCCGGCAGTTCGGCGGCGGTGGGCATGGAATAGGGCGTGATGGCGGGGATGCTCATGTCCGCTGCTCACACCCCCAGGACGGCGCCGCCGTCGACGCACAGGTCCTGCATGGTGATGTGCCGGGCCCGGTCGGAGGCGAGGAAGACGACGGCGTCCGCGATGTCCCCGGGCTCGGCGATGCGGCGCAGCGGAATTCCGGTCCTGTAGGCGTCCGCCGAACCGTCGATCGTCGACTGGCGGCCCGATTCCGTCGTCCACAGCGAGCGCAGCATCTCGGTGTCGGTGGAGCCGGGCGACACCACGTTGCAGCGAATGCCGTGTTCCGCCAGTTCCAGGCCTAGTGATTTCGTGAAGAGGGACGCGGCCGCCTTGGAGGCGCCGTACGCGGCCATCTGCATCCGGGGTATCCGCCCGGCATTGGAGGCGATGGTCACGATCGCACCCGCTCCGCGTTCCCTCATCCGTGCGGCGACAGCCCGGGAACAATGGAAGAGGCCGTCGAGATTGGTCGAGAAGATCGCCCGCCAGTCCGCGTCGGTCATGTCCACCAGCGATCCGGAGCGCATTACTCCGGCCGCGTTCACCAGCAGGTCTATGGAACCGAGTTCACTCTCGATCCGCTCGACGGTTTCCTCGATCCGGGTGCTGTCGGTGATGTCGGTGGGAAACGCGACGGCCTTCAGCCCGTCCGCGGCCGACTTCTCCACCAGATCGGCGAGTCCCGCGGGGTCTTTGTCCACGGCCGCAACCACGGCTCCGCGGCTTGCGAGAGCGCGCACCACGGCGGTTCCGATTCCGCCTGCCGCTCCCGTCACCAGCGCGATCCGGCAGTCGATTTCACTGTGTTCGGTCACCTTCCCACCTTCCAGAAAAGCTTCCAGAAAAGAAGGGCATCCGCCGGCACAAGACACAAGGCACAAGGCACAGGGCAACGGCGGGATATCGCGAGTCTACGGATTCCTGGGCGCGAATCCAGGTGTGTGCGGCTGGCCCGCGCCCAGATATGCGGTCAGGCCCGGACCCAGGCGCGCGTCAATTCGGCGGCCTGGTCCGGATTCAGCCGCGGATCACACAGCGTCGTATACCGCTCGGCCAGCCGGTCGACCCCGTCGACCTTTCCGCCCAGGCATTCGGTGACATCCGACGCGGCCACTTCCAGATGCAGTCCGCCGGGATGCTCCCCCGCCCGTTCCAGCACCCGTTTGCAGCGGCTGGCCTCGTCCACGATGTCGGTGAGGCGCCGGGTCTTCCGCCCGGCCTCCCGCACCGTGTTGCCGTGCATCGGATCGCTCAGCCAGACCGGCCGGTGCCCCGCGTCCCGTACGGCGGCGACGAGGGGCGGCAACAGCCCGGTCACCCGCTCCGCGCCCATCCGCACGATCAGGGTGAGCCGGCCGGGCATCCGGTACGGGTCCAACAGCGCGCACACCTGCCGCAGTTCGGCCGTCGCGGTGGACGGTCCGAGCTTGAGGGCCACCGGGTTCACGACCGATGCCAGCAGCCGCACATGGGCCGAGTCGGGGGCTCTGGTGCGGTCGCCGAGCCAGGGCAGATGCGTGGAGCCGAGGAACCGTCGCCCGCCCTCCGTACGGACCAGCCGGGCCTCGTAGTCGACGACCAGCGCGTCATGGCTGGCCCACGGCCCGTCCTCGAATTCCGGGGCCCCCTGGAACCCCTGGAGCTCCTTGAACCCCTGGAGCTCGCGGAAGTCCTGCAAGCGGCGCACCCGTTGGTCGCGCTCGCGGGCCAGGGCGCGCAGGACGCCGGCGCTCGCCTCGTAGGCCCGGACCATCCGGCGCGGGTCGTGCGCCCGCGCCTCGGGGGTGGGGCTCTCGCCGTTCACCATGTGGCCCCTGAAGGCCGGCAGCAGCACTCCGTCGACCTCTTCGTGGGGCAGGGAGCGGGGCTTGGCGAACTGGCCGCCGATCCGGCCGACCCGCAGCACCGGCAGGCCTGTGCCGTCGGCCACCTCGTCGGCGAGGGCGTGCAGCACCGCCGTCTTGGCCCGGACCTGGTCGGCGTCGGTCTCCTCGAAACTCTCCGCGCAGTCGCCGAGTTGCAGCATCACCGCGCCGCCCCCGGCCACCACCGCGAGGGCCCGCCGCAGCCGCGCCAGTTCCTCCGGGGTCACCAGCGCGGGCGCCGACGCCAGGGCGGTGCAACTGGATCCGTAGGCGGGGTGCGCCGCCCAGTCCGGCTGCTGGGCCGCCTCGACGCCCGCCGGCCACGGCTGCCGGGAGGTGTCTCGCGCGCCGTCGCCGGTCATCGGTGGGCGCCGCGTTCGCCGCGGTCCGTCGGCCGGCGCAGCACCCGTCCGAGGAGATCGGCCAGCAGGCCGGTGCCGTGTTCGGTCAGCACCGACTCCAGATGGAACTGGACGGCGGCGAACCGCTCGCCGCGCAGGGCGTGCACCTCCCCGCTGACCGGGTCCCGGCACAGGTGCACGTCTCCGCGCGCGAGCGGTGAGCGCAGGACGTCCTCGGTGTGGCGGGCCGCGTAGGAGTTGTAGAAACCGACCGCCTCGGGGCGCCCGAAGAAGTCGATACGGCGCTGCGTGCCCTGGTGGGGCCGCTCGCGGCGGAAGAGCGGCAGCCCGAGCAGCGCGCACAGCGCCTGGTGGCTCAGGCATTCGCCGACGAACGGGATGCCTCGGTCGAGGAGGCGGCCGGTCATCTCGGTGATCCCGCGGACCTTCGGGTCGGCGGCGGCCCGGGGGTCGCCGGGGCCGGGGCCGAGCAGGACGCAGTCGTACGCGTCCAGGTCCGAGGAGCGCACGGACCACCACGGGCGGACCGTGGCGTCCAGGCCGAGGGCCCGGGTCTGGTGGCCGAGCATGTCGGTGAACTTGTCCTCGGCGTCCACGATCAGCACGCGTCCCGCGTCGGGTCCCGGTGCGCGTACGGGCCGGTCGTCCTCCTTGCCGAGCCAGAACGCCGACAGTCCCACGTTGCGGCGGTCCAGGGCGTCCGTCACGCGGGGGTCGTCCGCCAGCCGCTCCGTCGGCCGTTGCGCCGGGTGCCCCGACAGCTGGCCCAGCTGCTGTTCCGACAATCGCTCCGGCTGCTGCTCCGACAGTTGTTCCGGCTGCGCGGGGACGCCGCCCGCCACCGACGGGCCCGGCGCCCGGGGGTCGCCCCTCAAACCGGTGGCGGCCAACAGCGCGTCGGCCTTGGCCCACGTCTCGGCGACCTCGGCGGTGGGCCGTGAGTCACGCACGAGAGTGGCGCCCACGTCGATCCGTACGGTGCCTTCGCGCCGGATCTCGGCGGTACGGATCAGGATCGCCGAGTCCAGGGTGGCGCGGCCGGCCGGGTCCCGGCCGAGCAGGGCGAGGGCCCCGCCGTAGTAGCCGCGACCGCTCTCCTCGTGCCGGGCGATCACCCGGCAGGCGTTCTCCAGAGGGCTGCCGATGATGGTCGGCGCGAACATCGTCTCGCGCAGCACCTCACGTACGTCCAGGGACGTAGGGCCTTCCAGCAGGTACTCGGTGTGCGCCAGCCTGGCCATCTGCCGCAGGTAGGGGCCGTGGGCCCGGGCGCCGCCGTCGCAGACCCGGGCGAGCATCTTCAGCTCCTCGTCCACCACCATGAACAGCTCGTCGGTCTCCTTCCGGTCGCCGAGGAACTCCAGTACGCCGTCCACGTCCGCGCCCGACGGCGGGTAGCGGTAGGTGCCGCTGATCGGATTCATCCGCGCCACGCCGTCGGCCACCTGGACGTGTAACTCCGGGGAGGCGCCGACGAAGGTGCGGTCGCCGGTGTGCACCACGAACGTCCAGTGGGCGCCTGACTCCATGGTCAGCAGGCGCCGGAAGACGGTCAGGGCGACCTCGGGCCGGTAGTCGCGCAGGGTCGCCCTGAAGGACCGTCTGACGACGAAGTTCGATCCCTCGCCGGCCCGTATCTCCTCGTCGAGGACCTTCTGCACGATCTTCTCGTACTCGTCGTCCCCGACGTCGAACCCGGCGTCGCGGAGGGCGACTTCGGTGTCGGGCAGCAACTCGAGCGCCTCCTGGACGGGGAGAGCGGCCCGTTGCCGCACGGCCAGCGTCAGGATGGGTTCGCCGTCGTCGTTGCAGGCGTACCCGCGCTCGGTGATCTGACGGAAAGGGACGGCTACCAGCACCTCCGCCGGCTCCCCGTCCCCGGTCCCGCTCTCGGCCCCGCTCCCGGTCTCGATCCCGCTCCCGTGCACAGGGCCGGGCAGCGGCACGTCGGCGAGCGCCGTCACCTCTCGCACCTCCCCCGTCAGCACCTCCACCTCGGGGGTCGCCGCGCCGGCTCTGCGCAGGAGCGCGAACGGGGGTGGGTCGGGCGTCAGCAGGGAGGTGAGGAGGTCCCGTGCGCACGTCTCGCGGGGGTCCCGGACAGTGCTGATCGTCATGCCTGCCTTTCCTGGGCGCCGTGAAGTAGGCCGCACAAGGCGACGGGCGTCGGTCCGTCGAGGCGGAACAGAGAGAGGGGAGAGAAAGGAGAGAGGGGGGAGGGGGGAGGGGGAGGTACGGGAACGTCAGCCGGACGCCTGCCGGTCGGAGCGTCGCTCCAGTTCCGTCGCGAAGTCCTGCCACGCCCGGCTGCACGCACGGGCGGCCGAGACGATGATCTCCGCTCGGTGCGGCGGAACGTTTTCGCTGATCCGGGTCCACTCTTGCGGGCCCACCGTGCAGACGTCCAGGAGCCGCAGCAGGGTGCGGCCCGACTCGGAGAACCGCAGCGAGGGATCCTTGCGCAGGTTGTGGATCAGTCCCGCGAGGTCGACGTCGTGGTCGGCGCCACCGTCGATACGGGCCAGTGCCTTCGGCCGTGGCAGTGCTCCCGCCGTCTCGGGGGCCGCAGCGGGAGCCGCTTTGGCAGCCGCGCCGGAAGGCGCATCGGGAGGCGCCGTCGTCGGCCCGCGCCGCGTCGGGCCGACGGGTGCCTCACCGCGCCGCAGCCGGTCCCGTACGTCCCGCACGGTGGCGGTACAGACCCCGGCCTCCCTGGCGACCTCGCGCAGCGAGACGCCGGGACGCTCGGCGAGGATCCTGCCCGCCTGTTCACGCCCCTCGGCGGCGTCGACCGGCCGCTCCCTGCCGTCACGCCCCAGCCGGGTGTGCGAGTGGGGAATTTCCCCACTCGCACGGCGCCGGATCGCGCCGACGGTCTTGTGGGAGAGGCCGGTGACGGAGGCGATCGCCCGATCGCTCCACTCGGGGTGGGAGCTGACGATACGTTCGGCCGCGGCGTTCCTGTCGGAGCGCGGCAGGGGAAGGCCGTGGGAGATGTTCGCCTTCACCGCGAGTACGAACGCCTCCTCGTCGTCGCATTCGCAGAAGACCGCCTCGATCTTCTCCTGGCCGCGCAGTTCTGCCGCGCGTACGCGATGCATTCCGTCGACGACACTCATCGTCCGGCGGTTCACGAGAATGGGCGGCAGTTCGGTGTCCGATTCGGCGAGGAGGCGCACGTGCTCATTGTCCGCACCCGAAAGCCGGGGCGAATCGAAGCGCGTCAGCTCACTCAACGGCACCAATTCGGTGGACGGATGTGCAACGAGTGCAGAGGCGTCAGCTAATCGCTGACCGTTCATGACTTTATCCCCCTGGGGCGAGCTGGAGCTTTACGGGACGACAACGATGGCAAAGGACATCGAAGGGCGTCCGCCCATGGAGGTACGCGGCCGATGAATTCTCCGGCCGCGTGAGCGCGAAAGTAACAGGCTGATCGACTCAAGACACACCCCCGTGAATTTCGCCAGTTGTCCCGTCTGTCCAGTGGAACGCCGACCCCACCGACCCCGCTCGGGGCACCGGCGATGCGCAACACCGCGCAGTCTCCCGAAGAGCACACCAGAGACACCGCAGAGATCATCTCGGGCGCGATCACGGACGGTGAAAGAGTTGCCATTCCACCTTTTAGTCAACAGCAGTTCCAAGACAAAGCGACCGTATCAGCCGCCCCGCGCCACCGGCAACCAAAACGTGATGTGCCGTTAACAGGCCACACGTGCCTGACAAAGCCCTGGACGTCGGCCGCGGTCTGTGATCTCCGTCCGAGCCATCGAGTCGGACTTCGGAGGTATCGACGCAGCTCAGAGGCATCGCCAGGACTGCTGGGCCGAGCCGCGGAAAGATATCCCCTGAATTCCCTCGCAGGCTGTTTGCGTCACCAATTGCGGGGCACCAGGGACAGGTTATCCACCTCAAAGCGGGCACCCGCTCCACGCCATAACGGAATATTAACTTCCACTCCAGCGATTTCCTAGCGCCGCCCGTCGCTCTCCGGTCGCCGTGCGCGGTGGCGATCCGTCCGGGACTGCGTTACGCGGCCCGGATGCCGGGTACCCGGCCGCCCGGCAGCAGCGGTGACGTGTGGCGACCGGCTGGACCTGCGGTGAGACTGGGGCGAGCGGCGCCTGACGATGGGTGGAGCATGTATTCCGTTGAGGAAACGATCGAGGTCGCGGTTCCCGTGCGTGCCGCGTACAACCAGTGGACCCAGTTCAAGAGCTTTCCCCGGTTCATGACCGTGGTGAAGAAGGTCGAGCAGATCCGGCCGGCGCTCCTCTCCTGGACGCTCGCGGTCGGCCCCCTGCGCCGCGAGTTCCAGGCCGAGATCGTCGAGCAGGAACCCGACTCCCATCTCACGTGGCAAAGCCTCGAACGGCACTTCGTCCACCGGGGCGAGGTGTCGTTCCGGCCCACCGCGACGGGCGGTACGACCGTCACCGTCCGGATCGAGGTCGATTCGCCCGGCGCCACCGCCCTGCGCGGCGGCCTCCCCAAGCTGGTCGGCCGGGTCGTGCAGCGGGAGCTGGGGCACTTCAAGGCGTACATCGAAGGGCTCGGCGCGGAGAGCGGCGCCTGGCGGGGCACCATCCGCGGCGGACGCGTACGGCCCGAGGAACCGAGGCCGCACAGGAGCCGCGTGGCCCACTGGCCCGTCGGCTGACGCCGAGAGCGACAACAGCGTGTGACTGAAAGGCAATGTCGATGAAGAAGGCGCCCGGCGACGAGCCGAACGAGGCTCTGACCGTCACCCCGCCGAAGAAGTGGGCCGCGGGCGTACCCGCGGTCGCGCACGCCTTGGGGTACTCCCTGGAGGAGACCTCGGTACGGCGCACCGGGGAGACGCTGCTGACCATGAACCAGGTGGGCGGCATCGACTGTCCCGGATGCGCGTGGGCGGATCCCTCGCCGGGCAACCGGCATCGCAACGAGTACTGCGAGAACGGCGCCAAGCACATCAACGACGAGGCGACGTCGCGGCGCATCGGCGCCGACTTCTTCCGCGAGCACACGGTCTCCGAGCTGGGCCGGCGCTCCGACAAATGGCTCAACCAGCAGGGCCGGCTCACCGAGCCGATGGTCAAGCGGCCGGGCTCCGACTCGTACCAGCCGATCAGCTGGCACGACGCCTTCGACCTGCTGGCCTCGGAGCTGAGGTCGCTGGACTCCCCCGACGAGGCGGTGTTCTACACCTCCGGCAGGGCCAGCAACGAGGCCGCGTTCGCGCTGCAGCTGTTCGCCAGGGCGCTGGGCACCAACAACCTGCCCGACTGCAGCAACATGTGCCACGAGTCCAGCGGTTTCGCGCTGCACGAGACGCTGGGTACGGGCAAGGGGACGGTCAGCCTCGACGACCTGCACCATGCCGACCTGATCTTCGTGGTGGGACAGAACCCCGGGACCAACCACCCGCGCCAGCTCTCGGCGCTGGAAGAGGCCAAGCGGAACGGCGCCCGCATCATCGCGGTGAACCCGCTGCCGGAAGCCGGGCTGCTGCGGTTCAAGAACCCGCAGAAGCCGAGCGGAGTGATCGGCAAGGGCACCCAGATCGCCGACCGGTTCCTCCACATCCGCAACGGTGGCGACCTGGCCCTGTTCCAGGGGATCAACCGGCTGTTGCTGGAAGCGGAGGACGCCCGGCCGGGCGAGGTGCTGGCCCGCGACTTCATCGAGAGCGACACCAAGGGCTTCGAGGAGTTCGCCGAGCACGTCCGCACCATCGGGTGGGACGACATCCTCGCCGCGACCGGTCTGGCCCGCGAGGAGATCGAGCAGGTCCGGGACGAGGTGCTGGGCAGTCGACGCGTCATCGTCTGCTGGGCGATGGGCATCACCCAGCACAAGCACGCCGTCCCCACCATCCGGGAGATCGTCAACTTCCTGTTGCTGCGCGGGAACATCGGCAGGGCCGGTACCGGCGCCTGTCCGGTGCGCGGGCACAGCAACGTGCAGGGCGACCGCACGATGGGCATCTGGGAGCAGATGCCGGACGACTTCCTCGACGCGCTCCAGACGGAGTTCGGCTTCGACCCGCCGCGCGCCCACGGGCTGGACTCCGTGAACTCGATCAGGGCGATGCGCGAAGGGCGCATCAAGTTCTTCCTCGCTCTGGCCGGCAATTTCGTCCGGGCCGCCCCGGACAGCGCGATCACCGAAGACGCCATGCGCAACTGCCGTCTGACGGCCCACATCTCCACCAAGCTCAACCGGTCCCACACCGTGTGCGGCGAGACCGCGCTCATCCTGCCGACGCTCGGCCGCACGGAAGTGGACATCCAGGCCGACGGGGAGCAGTTCGTCACCGTCGAGAACTCGATGAGCGAGGTGCACACCTCTCAGGGGCGGCTGCAGCCGGCCTCGCCCCTGCTGCTCAGCGAGATCTCCATTCTGTGCCGACTCGCCCGCCGCACCCTCGACGGCCGGGGCACCGACATCCCGTGGGAGCAGTTCGAAGCCGACTACGGCGCGATCCGGGACCACATCTCCCGTATCGTCCCGGGGCTTCACGACTTCAACCGGCGCGTGACCCGTCCCGGCGGCATCCAGCTGCCGAACGCGGTCAACGAGGGCGTCTACCACAACGATGTCGGCAAGGCGCTGTTCACCGCCAACGACTTCGCGATGCTGCGGGCCCCCGAGGGGTACCTGCTGCTGCAGACCCTGCGCTCGCACGACCAGTGGAACACCGTCCCCTACACGTCCAACGACCGCTACCGGGGCATTCACGGCAGCCGCCGGGTGGTGCTCGTGAACCCGGAGGACGTGGCCGCACTGGGCCTCTCCGAGGGGCAGCATGTCGACCTGGTCAGCGTGTGGGGCGATGACCCCGAGCGGCGCGCGGAGGGCTTCCGCGTGGTCTCCTACCCCACCACCCGGGGCTGCGCCGCCGCCTACTACCCCGAGACCAACGTCCTGGTGCCGCTGGACAGCGTGGCCGACAAGAGCAACCAGCCGACGTCGAAGGCGATCGTGGTCCGCCTGGAGCCCGTCGCCTCGCCCGCGACCGCGTCACCGAGGTGAACCCCGGCCGCGAAGCGGTGAACTTCAGGTACCGGGTACGGAGATGACGACCATCCGGTTCACCGTGCCGTCCTCGCCGACCACATCGCGTACGTGCCGGAAGCCGAGGCGTCGGCACAGGGCGAGACTCGCCGTGTTGCCGGCGCCCACCATGCCGTAGGCCTCCGTCAGCCCGAGGTCGGCGGCATGGCGGAGCAGGCCGTGCACGGCCTCGGTGCCGATGCCCTGCCCCCAGTAGTCGGGGGCGAGGGCCACGATGAGTTCGTGACCGTCCACGTTGCCGGTCTTCTTCAGCTCCGCGTGGCCGATGTACGTCCCCTGCCACCACACCCCCCACACGTCGAACCGCTCCGTGGGGTAGACGTCGGTGAGGATGTGCCGGAACGCCACGCGCAGGTCGGCCTCGGGCACCATGTCCTGGCCCATCCAGTGGCACACCTCCTCGTTGCGCAGCAGGGCGACGAAGTGGCCCTCGTCCTCGGTGCGGTAGGGCGTGAACTCCAGCCGTTCGGTCTTCAGGACGGGTGTCATCGGTGAACTCCTGGGGTGAGGTGGAGAAGTGACCTCGTCTCGCGGAGCGTAGCGACAGGTCTCCGGTCGAGTCCCGGCGTGCGCCCGGCCGCGGCGGGACGGGGTCCCCGTCCCGCCGCGGCCACGGACGGCTCAGACCTCTGTGTTCTCCCTGTTCTCCATCCGCTCACGCAGGCTGCGCGGGCGCATGTCCGTCCACACCTCGTCGACGTAGGAGGAGCACTCCTCCTCGGTGCCCTCCTTCCCGACCGGCTGCCAGCCCGCGGGCACCTCGACGTCGACCGGCCAGAGGGAGTACTGGTCCTCGTCGTTGCGCAGCACCTGGTAGCGGGTGTTCTCGTCCATGTCGTTCTCTCCTGTCGTGGGTGGAGCCGGTCGTGGTGGGGGCGGTCGTGGTGGGGTCGGTCCGTGGGGATGTGGTGCCGGGTCATCGGGTCCCCGGGTCGGTGTGGGGTCAGAGGCTCTCCCTGGCGTGCCGGGCGATGTGGTTCAGTGCCTCGGCGAAGTCCTCGGCGACGCGGCGCACGGTCGCCGGGTCGGAGGTCCCGGAGTGGTGGTGCCAGGTGAAGGCGAAGCGTCCGTCCCGCACCGCGCCGACCACCTCCAATGGATGCGATCCGCCGTCCCGGGGGTCGTGGTCCTGGCCGAAGGAGCCGTGCTCGGTACGCACGAGGCCGTCGTCGTCCTCGGCGGCGGGGCGGGCGTCCCACTGGCCGAGGTAGTTGAAGACCACCTGCCCGTGTGCGGCCGTGCCGAGCCGTTCGCGTACCTCGGGCGGCCCGAAGGTGCGCAGGGCGCCGAAGCCCAGCCCGTTGCCGGGTACGGAACGCAGTTGGCGGCGTACCGCCTTCACCAGGGAACGCCAGTTCCGGGCGGGTCCGGGGCGGTCGGGTTCGGAGATCTGGAGGACGACCGGGTGGATGGTGGTGAACCAGCCCACCGTGCGGGAGAGGTCCACGTCGTCGAGCAGGTCCTCGCGGCCGTGCCCTTCGAGGTCCAGGCGGACGCGTTCGCTTCCGGTCCAGCGGGCCAGCGCCAGGGCCAGCGCGGCCAGCAGGACGTCGTTGACGCGGGTGCGGTAGGCGGCCGGCGCGGCTCGCAGCAGTGACTCCGTGTCCTCCTCCCCCAGTTCGACGGTGAACGAGCCGGCCTCCCGCGGGGCCGACCGGTCGGGCGCGGCCGGGAGTTGTCCGGCGGTCACGGCCTCCTCCCAGTAGGGCAGTTCGTGGTCCAGGCCGCCGTCGGCGACATGCCCGGCGAGTTTGTGGGCCCAGTCGCGGAACGAGGTGGTGCGCTCCCCCAGGTGGACGGGCTCGCCGCGCACGGCCTGCCGGTAGGCGACCTCCAGGTCGTCGGCGAGGATCCGCCAGGACACCGCGTCCACGACCAGGTGGTGGGCGACCAGGAGGAGGAAGGCCGTCCCTTCTCCCTGGCCGGCCTCGGCCCCGTCCGCGGTCTCGTCCGCGGTCCTGTCCGCGGTCCTGTCCGCGGTCCTGTCCGCGCCCGCGCCGGTGAACAGGGCTGCCCGCAGCAGCGGGCCCCGGCCCAGGTCGAAGCCGGTGTGCAGCTCGTCGGCGGCCTTCTTCATGGCCGCGTCCGCCTCCTCCGTCGGCAGGCTCGACAGGTCGTACCGGACGAGGAGTTCTCCGTTCTCCCCCGGCGGCGGATTGAACTGGACCCAGCCGTCGGCCTCCTCGGTGAAGCGCATGCGCAGCGCGTCGTGGTGTTCCAGCAGCGCGTCCAGCGCGGTGCCCAGAGCTGCGAGGTCGGGCGCACCGTCGAGTTCCAGCAGTGCCGACTGGTTGAAGTGGGTGTGGTCGGCGCGCGGTGTGCTGAGGAACCACTCCTGGATCGGAGTGAGGGGCACCGCGCCGGTCGCCGGGCCGTCGCCGGTGTGCTGGGGAGCGGTACCGACGACGGTGGCCAGCTCGGCGACGGTCTGGTGGGTGAACAGGTCCCGGGTGGCCAGGTGCAGGCCCTCGCGGCGCAGCCGGGACACCACCTGCATGCTCAGGATCGAGTCACCGCCGAGGACGAAGAAGTTGTCGTCCACGCCGATGTCCGCCACGCCGAGGACGTCGGTCCAGACCTGGGCGATACGGCGTTCGGTGTCGTTACGGGGCGCGGTGCGCGGGCCGGCCGCGACGGCGGTGTGCGCGGGACCGGGTGCGGGCAGGGCGCGCCGGTCCGTCTTCCCGTTGGGGGTCAGCGGCAGCCGCTCCAGCGGCACGAACACGGCCGGCACCATGTGCGGGGGCAGCAGCCCGGCGAGGTCTTCGCGCAGCGCGGCGATCGGCAGCCCTTGCACGACACCATCACCATCGGCATCGGCATCGGCATCGGCATCGGCATCGGCTCCGGCGCCCGCTCCCGCTCCCGCTCCGGCTCCGGCTCCGGCTCCGGCTCCGGCGTCACCGTTCGCGGGGACGACATAGGCCACCAACCGCCCGTGGCCGTCCGATGGTTGACCGTCCGGGCCGTCGGTTCGTACCACGACCACCGCGTCGCGCACATGCGGGCTGCGGCGCAGCGCGCTCTCCGTCTCCCCCGGTTCGATACGGAAGCCGCGCAGCTTGATCTGGTCGTCCGCGCGGCCGACGAAGCGCAGTTCGCCGTCGGCGCCCCAGCGCACCAGGTCGCCTGTGCGGTACATGCGTTCCCCTGCCGCGCCGAACGGGTCGGCGACGAACCGCCGGGCGGTCAGGCCCGGGCGGTGGAGGTAGCCGCGGGCCAGTCCCGGTCCCGCCACGTACAGTTCGCCGGTCACGCAGGGCGGGACGGGCCTCAGGGCGGCGTCGAGGGCGTACACCCGGGTGGCGCCGGCTGGGCGGCCGATCGGCGGTGCGCCGCCCTCCGGGCTCAGCGGGCCGGTCCAGGTGGCGACGACGGTGGCCTCGGTGGGCCCGTAGGAGTTGATCATCCGGCGGCCGGGTGCCCACCGCTCCACGAGATCGGCCGGGCATGCCTCGGCGCCGACGATCAGGGTGCGCAGATGCGGCAGGTGCCCGGCGCTCTCCGGTGCCACGGTGGCCAGCGCGGCCGGCGGGATGAGGGTGTGGCTGATGCGGCGCTCGGCGAGCACCTGGGCCAACCGTTCGCCGATCAGCGGCCCTTCCTCCCCGGTGACGAGGGTGGCGCCGCTGAGGAGGGAGACGCACAGTTCGAGGACGGAGGCGTCGAAGCTGGGTGAGGCGAACTGCAGCACCCGGTCGCCCGGACCCGCCGCGTACCGCTCGGCGGCGGCCGCGGCGAAGCCCGCGAGGCCCCGGTGCGTCACCGCGACGCCCTTCGGGGTCCCGGTGGACCCGGAGGTGTAGATGACGTACGCGGGATGGTCGGGGGTGAGCGCGGTGGTGCGGTCGGCGTCGGTGGGCGCGGCGGCCCAGGTCGCCACTGCCTCCGCACTCCCCGCGCCCCCCGAGTTCTCCGCGCTCTCCGCTGTCTTCCCGAGCCCCGCTGTCCCCGCTATCCCTCCTGTCCCTGCTACCTCCGCTATCTCCGCCGGGTCGTCCAGGACCACCCGGGCGCCCGCGTCGCGGATCATGAACTCCCGGCGCTGTGGCGGGTAGTTCGGGTCGACCGGCAGGAACGCGGCGCCCGCCTTGGCGACGGCGAGCTGCGCCACCACCGTCTCGGCGGCGCGGGGCAGGGCGAGGGCCACGACGTCCTCGGGACCGACCCCGCGGGCGATCAGCCGGCGCGCGAGCCGGCCGGCGGCGCGGTCGAGTTCGGCGTAGGACAGCTGCCGTCCGGTGTCCTCCAGCGCCACGGCGTCGGGGGTGGCGGCCACCTGCCGCTCGAACAGTTCGGGCAGGGTCGCCACCGGTACCGGCCTGGCCGTGCCGCGCCCCTGCTCCAGCAGGGCCTTCAGTTCCGCGTCGGAGGCGAGCGGCAGGGCGCCGAGAGAGCGGTGCGGGTCGTCCGCCACGGCGGTCAGCAGCGTGGCGAGCTGATCGGCGAGGTGCTCGGCCGTGGCCGCGTCGAACAGGTCGGTGTTGTAGGTGAGCAGCCCGTCCAGCGCGCCGGAGTCCGTCTCGGCGAACTCCAGGGTGAGGTCGAACGCCGCGTGCTGGAGCTCCGTCTCGACGGCGGACACCTCCAGGTCCGGTAGGTCGAGGCCGGCGGCCGGGGTGTTCTGCAGGACGACCATGACCTGGAAGAGCGGGGTGCGGCTGGTGTCCCGTACCGGTCGTACCTCGTCCACCACCTGCTCGAACGGCACCTCCTGATGCGCGAAGGCGTCCAGTACGGTCCGCCGTACGTCGTCCAGGAAGTCGGTGAAGGGACGTTCGGGGTCGACCCGCGACCGCAGTACGAGGGTGTTGACGAAGAAGCCGATCAGGTGCTGGATCTCGGCTTGGTCCCGGCCCGAGGTGACCGTGCCGACCGTGACGTCCTGGCTGCCGCACAGCCGGGCGAGGAAGGTCTGGGCGGCGGCGACCAGCGTGGTGAAGAGGGTCGCTCCCCTGTCCCTGCCCACCTGTCCGAGACGGCGTGCGACGCCGGACGGCAGGGTCAGCCGGGCGCTCGCGCCGGACCGGGTGCGCAGCGGTGGGCGGGGCCGGTCGGTGGGCAGGTCCAGCGGCTCGATGTCCGCCAACTGCTCCTTCCAGTAACCCAGTTGCTGTTCACTTCCGCCGGTGGTGCGCTGCCAGTGGGCGTAGTCGGCGTACTGGACGGGCAGCGGCGGCAGCGGCTCGGTGGCCGCGTCCAGTTCGGCCCGGTAGAGGTGGGCGAGATCGCCGGTGAGGACGGCGGTCGACCAGCCGTCAGTGACGATGTGGTGCAGCGTGAGCGTCAGAACGTGCTCGTCGTCGGCCAGCCGGATCAGGCCGGTCCGCAGCAGGGGGCCCTCGCGCAGGTCGAAGGGGAGGGCGCGGTCGGCCGTGAGCCGCTTCTCCAGCCGGGCCACGCGGTCGCCCTCCGGCAGCTCGGACAGGTCGTGGAGCGGCAGCGGTACCTCTCGCGGCGGCCGGACGATCTGTACGCCCCTGCCGTCCACCGTGTCGAAGGTGGTGCGCAGCGACTCGTGCCGGGTCACCAGCTTGCGCAGGGCCGCCGCGAGGGCCCCTGTGTCGAGCCGGCCGCGCAGGCGCAGCGCCAGGGCGGTGACGTACTCGGTGCCGCCCGGCGCGAACTCCTCCAGGAACCAGAGGCGTTGCTGCGCGTACGACATCGGTGCCGTCGCGTCCCGGGCCACCGGCACGATGACGGGGCGTTCCTCGTCCGCGGTCCGGTCCCCGGTGAGCAGTTCGGCGAGCCCGGCTGGCGTCGGGTGGGTGAACACGGCCCGCGGCGAGAGGGTGGTGCCGAACTCCTCGGCCAGGCGGGAGGCCAGTCGGATGCTGAGGATGGAGTCGCCGCCCAGTGCGAAGAAGTCGTCCTCCACGCCCGGCGGCCGGCCGCCCAGCACGTCGGCGAAGACCTCGGCGGTACGGCGTTCGGCCTCCGTACGCGGTGCGGTCCGTGTGCCCCGCCCGGGACCGGCGTCCGCCTCCGGAGCCGGGAGGGCGGCGTGGTCCACCTTGCCGTTGCCGCTCAGTGGGAGGGCCGTCAGCGCGACGAACGCGGAGGGCACCAGGTAGTCGGGCAGCGTGCGGCGGGCGTACGCGCGCAGCTCGTCCGGGTCGTCCCCGGCCGGACCGACGACGTAGGCGACCAGCCGGCGGGCACCGGGGCGGTCCTCGCGGGCGACCACCGCCACGTCCGCGACGCCGGGGTGGGGCGCCAGCGCGGCGGCCACCTCGCCGGGCTCCACCCGGAAGCCGCGGATCTTGACCTGGTCGTCGGCGCGGCCCAGGAACTCGACCGTGCCGTCCTCTCGGCGGCGGGCCAGGTCACCCGTGCGGTACATCCGGGCGCCGGGCGGTCCGAGGGGGTCGGCGAGGAAGCGGCGTGCGCTCTCACCGGGGCGGCCCAGGTAGCCGCGGGCCACGCCCTCGCCCGCGATGTACAGCTCTCCCGCGCAGCCCGGCGGGACGGGGCGCATCCGCGCGTCCAGGACGTGGACCCGTTTGTCGTCGAGGGGCCGGCCGACGGGGACGGTGTCGGGGACGGCCGCCGCGTCGTCGAGGGCGTGGGAGGTGGCGAAGGTGGTGGTCTCGGTCGGTCCGTAGCCGTCCACCACGGTCAGGCCGGGGCAGGCGGCCAGTACCCGTCGTACGGCCGCCGCGGGGACCACGTCGCCGCCGGTCCACACCTGGCGCAGGCCCGCGAAGGAGTCCGGCGAGTCCTGCGCCAGCAGCCGGAAGAGACCGGCCGTCAGCCAGATGGACGTCAGACCGGCGGCGCTCTCCGCGGTCCGCCCGATGCCCTCGGCGTGCGCGGCGTCACCGATGGGGTCGGCCTGTTCGTCGCCCGCGGTGCGCGCGCCCGTTCCGGTCAGCCGACGCAGCAGGGCCGCGTCCACCGTCTCCCCGGGGGCCACGACCACGCAGCCACCGGTCAGCAGGGGCGCCCACACCTCGAAGGTGGCGGCGTCGAACGCGACCGGTGAGTGCAGCAGGACGCGGGCGCACACGCCGTCGGTGAAGCGGCTGTCCGTGGCCAGCGAGGCCACGTCACGGTGGCGTACCGCCACGGCCTTGGGCAGACCGGTGGACCCGGAGGTGAACATGACGTAGGCCAGCCGGTCGGGATCCGCCGACACGCTCGCCGTTCCCGTCAGGGGGGCCGGTCCGAACCCCGGTTCCGCCAGGGGGGCGTGGCGCGCCGCCGTGACGTCCTCGGCCGTGAGGCGGGCGCTGACGTTCGCCTGCGCGAGCATGGTCCTGCGGCGTTCCTCGGGGGCGCGGGCGTCCACCGGTACGTAGGCGCCGCCCGCTTTGAGGACCGCGAGCTGGGCGACGACGAGTTCGGCGCAGCGGTCCATGAGCAGGGCCACCCCGTCCTCGGGGGCGAGGCCGTCGGCGAGCAGCCGGGACGCCACCCGGTCGGACCAGTCGGCGAGTGCGCGGTAGGTCAGCCGCCGGTCGCCGTCCTCCAGGGCGGGCGCGTCCGGGGTGCGGCGGGCCTGCTCGGCGAACAGGTCCACCGGGCTGCGCGGCTTTGACCGTCGGGCGGTGGTGTTCCACCGCTCCAGCAGTCGCCGGTCCTCGGCGGTGAGCGGATCGAGATCGCCGACCTCGCCGTCGAAACCGCCGATGCCGCCGATGCCGCCGATGCCGCCGGCGAACCGCGTGAGCAGGGTGGCCAGGCGAGCCGTCGCCCGTTCCACCGTGCCGCGGTCGAAGAAGGCGGGGTCGTAGGCCAGGTCGAAGCCGAGCCGGTCGCTCAGATGGGCGCGCAGGCACAGCGGGAAGGTGGTCGCGTCGTCGGCGCGTACCTCGGCCACGCCGACACCCGTCCGGGCGGTGGCCGATTCGTCGACCGGGTAGTTCTCGAACACGACCATGCTGTCGAACAGGGCCTGTCCTGCGGGGACTTCGGTCAGCGCCTGGATACGGGCGAGGGAGAGGAAGTCGAAGCGCCGGTCCTCGCTCTGCGCCTCCTGAAGGCCGCGCAGCCAGGGCAGCACGCCGCCGCCCCGGACCCGTACCCGGGTGGGCACGGTGTTGATGAACATGCCGATCATCGTGTCGACGCCGGGCAGTTCGGCGGGCCGGCCGGAGACGGTTGTACCGAACACGACGTCGTCGCGCCCGCTGTAGCGGGCCAGCAGCAGCGCCCAGGCCGCCTGGACGACGGTGTTGACGGTCAGTCCGGCGCGGGCCGCCGTCTCGCGCAGCCGCCGTGACACCTCGTCGTCCAGCTCCCGGTGGACGGACTCGGCGGAGCGGGCCCGGTGGGCCTCGGCGGGGGTGCGGTCGTACGGCAACGGGGTGCGCTCGGTGACCCCGGCGAGGGTGTCGGACCAGTGGCGTTCGGCCGCTCCCTCGTCCTGTTCCCGCAGCCAGCGCACGAAGTCCGCGAACGGCCGCCGCACGGGCGGTGCGCTGTCCTGGCCGCCGGTGAGCGCGGCGTACCGCTCGCAGACCTCGGTGAGCAGCTGTCCGGTGCTCCAGCCGTCGAGGATGAGGTGGTGGGAGGACCACAGCAGCAGGACCTCGTCACCGGGCAGCGCGGCCAGGGTGATCCGGGTGAGCGGCGCCCTGGTCAGCTCCATGCCCGCCGCCCGGTCCTCGGCGAGCAGCCGCTCCGTGGCGGCGGCGCGCTCCGCGCCGGTCAGGGTCCGCCAGTCCAGGTGGGTGACGGGCAGTTCCACGTGGTGGCGGACGACCTGGACGGGGTGCGGCAGGCCCTGCCAGTGGACGTCGGTGCGCAGCACCGGGGTGCGGTCGGCGACCTGCTGCCAGGCCGTCGCGAAGGCCTTCGGGTCGGCCACTCCGGTCAGCCGTACGGCCGTACGGTCGAAGTAGGCCCCGGCGGTGTCGACCAATCCGTGGAAGAGCATGCCGGACTGCAGGGGTGTCAGCGGCAGGACGTCGGCCACGTGCCGTCCGTCGCCCACCAGCCGGTCGAGCTGCTGCTGGGAGAGGCCGGCGAGGGGGAAGTCGGAGGGGGTGCGGCCGCCCGCGTCCGGCTGCGCGCAGTGGGCCACGATATCGCGGAGCGCCGCGCACATCTGCTCGGCCAGGTCCCGCACGGTGGACTCGTCGTATACGGCCGCCGGATAGGTCCAGCCGAGTTCGAGCCGTCCGTCCTGGACCACGCCCGTGATGTCCAGCAGGTAGGGCCGGGCCTCGTCCGGGTCGGTGTCACGGCCGGCGGGCGCGAGCGCCGCCCGGTACAGACCGTCCTCGGTGCCGCTGCCCGCGTCCCAGCGGCCGTGGTAGTTGAAGCCGACCCGAGGGTGGGGGGTGTCGGCGAGCGGGCTGTCCGGCAGGAGGTGGCGCAGGGCGCCGTGGCTGAGGCCGTGCAGCGGCACCGCGCGCAGCTGCTCCTTGACCGAGCGCAGGGTGGCGCGCCAGTCGGCGTCGGGTGCGACGGTCAGGGCGAGGGGGAACTCGGCGGTGAACCAGCCGACGGTCCGGGACAGGTCCACGTCGTCGAACAGGTCCTCCCTGCCGTGCCCCTCCACACCGACGAGGACCGTGTCACGGCCGCACCAGCGGGCCAGCGTGCGGCCCAGCGCGCTGAGCAGCACGTCGTTGACCTGGGTGCGGTAGACCTCGGGGACCCGGCGCAGCAGCGCCTCGGTCTCCTCCGCCGCCAGCGCCACGGTGACGGTGGCGGCGGTGCCGTGGGTGTTGGGTCCGGGCCGGCCGGCGGGCAGGTCGGCGGGCGCCGCGGCGGTACGGGTCCAGTGGGCCATGTCGGCGTCCAGGGCACCGGAGCGCGTGTGCTGCTCCAGCCGCTGCGCCCAGCGGCCGTACGAGGTGCCGGCCGGGGGGAGTTCGACGGACTGCCCGGCCTCGGCTGCCCGGTGTGCGGCCTCCAGGTCGGCGAGCAGGATGCGCCACGAGACGCCGTCGACGACCAAGTGGTGCACGGTGAAGAGTAGTTGGGCGGGGCGCTCCGGGCCCCGGTCGAAGAGCAGGACGCGGACGACCCGCCCCTCGGTGGGATCGAGCGCCCTCTGTGCGGCGTCCGCGGCGCGCTGCACCTGCGTCTCCAGCTCCAGGGCGTCCAGGTGGGACGTGTCGTAGCACGTGAACACGGCGTGCGGTGCCTGCGGCAGCACCTGCTGGCGCCAGCCGTCCTCGGTGTGCCGGAAGCGGGTCCGCAGGGCCGGATGACGGGCCACGAGGGCGTCGACCGCCCGGTCGAGCGCCGACAGGTCGGTGCCGACGGCCAGTTCGAGTCGCTGGGTCATGGTGAAGCGCACCGCGTCACCGGGGCGCCGGTGGTCGAGGTACCAGCGCTGGATCGGCGTCAGCGGGGCCTCGGCGGGCGGGGCGTCGTCCGTGCCGGACGTCGGCCGGGGCGCCGACTCGGTGATGCGCAGGGCGAGTTCTGCGACGGTCTGGTGGCGGAAGACGTCCTTGGTGGTCAGGGCGAGGCCCGCCCGGCGGGCGCGGGAGACGATCTGGATGCTGAGGATCGAGTCGCCGCCGAGCGCGAAGAAGTTGTCCCGGGCGCCGATCCGCTCCACGCCGAGCACCTCGGCCCAGATGGCGGCCAGCCGTTCCTCGGCGCCCGGGCGGGGTGCCATATACGGGCTGCCGCTGTCGGGCTGGGCCGGCGGTGCGGGCAGCGCGCGGCGGTCGGTCTTGCCGCCGCTGGTACGCGGTATGCGGGTCAGCGGCACGAACGCGGCGGGCACCATGTGGTCCGGCAGGGTCCGCCGCAGCCGCACCCGCAGATCGTCGGCGGAGAAGGGTTGCTCCCCGACTGGCTCCCCGGCGGGCACGACGTACGCCACGAGTACGGTGCGCCCGGCGTGTTCGCGGGCGGTCACGGCGGCGTCGGTGACGTCCGGCAGCGCGAGCAGCGCGGCCTCCACCTCGCCGGGTTCGATGCGGAACCCGCGGATCTTGACCTGCTCGTCGACCCGGCCCAGGAACTCCAGCGCCCCTGACAGGGTCCAGCGGGCGCGGTCGCCGGTGCGGTACATCCGCTCCCCCGGCGCCCCGAACGGATCGGCGAGGAAGCGGGCGGCGGTCAGGCCCGGCCGGTTCAGATAACCGCGCGCGACCTGCGCCCCGGCGAGATACAGCTCGCCCGGTACGCCGGGCGGCACCGGGCGCAGGGCGCGGTCGAGGACGTGGGCACGCAGGTTGCGGCCCGGCCGGCCGATGACGGGGCGTTCGCGGTGGTCCGCGCAGCGGCCGTAGACGGCGTCGACGGTCGTCTCGGTGGGGCCGTACATGTTGTACGCGGTGACGCCCAGGTCGGCCTGGGCGGCGCACAGTTCGGCCCAGGTGTCGGGGCCGACCGCCTCACCGCCGACCAGCAGCAGACGGGGGTGGTGGCGGCCGGGGGCGAGGAGTCCGGCAGCGGTGAGTTCCCGGAGGAAGGACGGGGTGACGTTGACCAGGTCGAGTTCCCGCTCGTCGACCTGGGCGCAGAACGCCTCCGGGTCCAGGCGTACGTCCTCGTCGACGAGGTGGACCTCCTGGCCGAGGGCGAGCAGCAGCGGCCCCTCCCAGGAGGTGTCGAAGGAGAAGGAGGCGCTGAGCGAGGCCTTGAGCCGTCGCCCGTCGGAGGTGTGCGGGGCGACGAGCCCTTCCCGGTGGTCGTGGCAGAGGTTGGCCAGGTGGCGGTGTTCCACCGTGACGCCCTTGGGGCGGCCGGTGGAGCCGGAGGTGTAGATGATGTAGGCGGCGTTGTCCGGGTGCAGCGGGGCGAGCCGGTCGGCGTCGGTGGGGTCGTGGGCGGGCAGGTGGTCCCAGGGGACGGCGTCCAGGGTGTCGGCGGTCAGGACCGTGTGCGGCGCGGCGTCCCCGACGAGGTACGCGACGCGCTCCTCGGGCAGGTCCGGGTCGAGGCAGAGCAGGGTGCCGCCCGCCTTGAGCACGGCGAACACGGCCACGACCAGCTCCGAGGTGCGCGGCAGCCGTACGGCGACCACGCGCTCCGGGCCGACTCCCAGCGTGATCAGGTGGTGGGCCAGCCGGTTGGCCCGTTCGTTCAGAGCCGTGAAGGTGAGCGTGCCGTCCCGGGCCACCAGGGCGGTGGCGTACGGGGTGCGGGCCGCCTGGGCCTCGAAGAGGGCGGGGAAGTCGCTGTCGGGCACGGGCAGACGGCCGCCCTGCCAGTCGTCGGTGACCTGCCGTTGTTCGGCGGTCGTCAGCAGCGGCAGCGCGCCGACGTCCCGGCGCGGTTCCGCCACCGCCGCTTCGAGCAGCAACCGCAGCCGGACTGCGAGCCGTTCGGCGGTGGCCGCGTCGAACAGACCGGTGTCGTACTCCAGATAGCCGGTCACGCCGCCGTCGCTCTCGACGAAGTCGAAGGCCAGGTCGTAGGCGGCGTACCGGACCGGGGGCGTGAGCGGTTCGACGTCCACGCCCGGCAGGTCGAGGGTCTCGGCGCCCAGGTTGTGCAGCGCCACCATCACCTGGAACAGCGGGGTGCGGCTGGTGTCCCGCTCGGGCTGGAGGGTGTCCACCAGTTTCTCGAACGGCACGTCCTGGTGGGCGAACGCGTCCAGGACGTTGGCACGCACCCGCTCCAGCAGCGCGCGGAACGACAGTCCGGGCTCCACGCGGTTGCGCAGCACCAGGGTGTTGACGAACATGCCGACCACGTCGTGGAGTTCGGGCCGTTCCCGGCCCGCCGTGACCGTGCCGACGGTGATGTCCTCCTGGTCGGCCCAGCGCGAGAGCAGGACCGTGCAGGCCGTCAGCAGGGTCATGTAGAGGGTGGCGTCGGCCGCGCGGCCCGTCTCCCGCAGCCGTTCGGTGAGCGCGGCGGGGAGGGTGAAGGTCACCAGGGCGCCTGTCCGGTCGCGTACGGCCGGACGCGGCCGGTCGGTGGGCGGCTCCAGGGGGGTGATCCCGTCCAAGGCGGTCCGCCAGTAGGCGAGTTGCGCGTCGACCTCGTCGGTGCGGGCGCGTTGCCAGGCCGCGAAGTCCGCGTACCGCACGGGCAGGTGGGGCAACCGGGGCGCGCGGCTCTCCAGAGCGGCCGTGTACAGCTCGCCCAGGTCCCGGCCCAGCACACCGACCGACCAGCCGTCGGTGACGATGTGGTGGACGGCCAGGACCAGCACGTGCTCGTCCTCGGCCAGGCGCACGAGACGGGCCCGCAGAAGGGGCCCGGCGGCCAGGTCGAAGGGGACGGCCGCCTCGTCCTCCACGAGGGCGTCCAGGCGGTCGCGGGCGCCGGTGAGGTCGTCCAGGGGCAGGTCAACCGGGTACGGCTGGTGCACGATCTGCCGTGCCCGGCCGTCCTGGGGGGCTTCGGCGAACGTGGTGCGCAGCGCCTCGTGCCGGGCGACCAGCCCGTCGAGGGCGGCACGCAGGGCGCCGACGTCGAGCGTGCCGCGCAGGCGCAGCACGGACAGGGTCGTGTACTCGGTGCTGCCCGGCTCGAAGCGGTCGAGGAACCACAACCGCTGCTGCGCGTACGACAGGGGCACCGGGGAGCCGGGGTCCAGGGCCGGGACGACGTCGGCCGGTGCGGTGCCGTTCTGCGCCGGGCCGCCGAGTTCGGCGGCCAGCGCGGACACGGTCGAGTGGGTGAACAGCAGCCGGGGCGAGACCTCCGCGCCGAAGGCGGCACGCAGCCGGGAGACGACCCGGACCGCGAGGATCGAGTCGCCGCCGAGGGCGAAGAAGTCGTCGTCGGCTCCCACCTCGTCGGTGTCGAGGACGTCCGCCCAGGCGGCGGCGACCGCACGCTCGGCGGGCGTGCGCGGCGCGACGCGCCCGGTGTCCGTGGCGAAGCCGTCCGGTCCGGGCGCGGGCAGCGCGCGCCGGTCGAGTTTGCCGTTGACGGTCAGGGGCAGGGCCGCCATCGGCACGTAGGCGGCGGGCACCATGTGCGCGGGCAGCAGCCGCTCCAGGTGGGCACGGAGCTCGGCGGCGGACGGCGGTCCTGCGGCGTCCGACTGTCCGGCGGCGGGCAGCGGTCCGGCGGTATCCGACTGTCCGGCGACAGGCAGCGGTCCGGCCGTGTCCGACTGTCCGGCCGTGTCCGGTTGTCCGCTTCCGACCCGGCGGCCGACGACGTGGGCCACCAGTCGGCGTGTCCCCGAGGCGTCCTCGTACACGCCCACGGCCGCGTCCCCGACGCCCGCGTGGGCGTGCAGGGCGGCCTCGATCTCGCCCGGTTCGATGCGGTAGCCGCGGATCTTCACCTGCTGGTCGGCACGGCCCAGGTACTCCAGCGTGCCGTCGGCACGTCGGCGGGCCCGGTCGCCGGTGCGGTACATCCGCCGGCCCGGCACGCCGAACGGGTCGGCGAGGAAGCGGGTCGCGGTCAGACCGGGCCTTCTCAGATAGCCGCGGGCCAGGCCCTCCCCCGCCACGTACATCTCGCCCACGGCTCCGGTCGGTACGGGGGCCAGGTCGGCGTCGAGGACGTAGATCCGCAGGTCGGGTATGCCGGTGCCGATGGGGCTCGCGGCGCCCGTGCGGGCCGTGGTGCGGTCAAGCGGCTCGTAGGTGACGTGCACGGTGGTCTCGGTGATGCCGTACATGTTGACCAGGCGTGGCGCGGTGTCGGGGTGGTGTGCGTACCACTCGCCGAGCCGGTCGACGTCCAGGGCCTCGCCGCCGAAGACCACGGTGCGCAGGGCGAGCCGTGCGCTGAGTTCAGGGTGTTCGGCGTCGGCCCGGGCCAGTGGGTAGAACGCGGACGGGGTCTGGTTGAGGACCGTGACCCGTTCGTCGGCGAGGAGCCGCAGGAAGTCCTCCGGGGAGCGTGCGGTGTCGTCGGGGACGACGACGAGCCGGCCGCCGTGCAGCAGGGCGCCCCACAGTTCCCAGACGGAGAAGTCGAAGGCGTAGGAGTGGAACAGGGTCCATACGTCGCTCTCGTCGAAGGCGAACCAGTGGCGGGTGCGGCTGAAGAGGCGTACGACGTTGGCGTGCGGGATGACCACGCCCTTGGGGCGGCCGGTGGAGCCGGAGGTGTAGATGGCGTAGGCGGGGCTCTCCGGCAGGGGCCGGTGGGCGGGCGCGGGTCCGCCGGCGGGGCGGCGGGCGAGGTCGGCCCGTACGTCGGGGGCGTCCAGGACGAGGAGCGGGACGCCCGTTCCCCGCACGCGTCCGGCGGCCTCCGTGGTCGTCACCAGGGTCACCGGGGCGGTGTCGTCCAGGAGATGGGCGACGCGTTCGGCTGGCAGCTTCGGGTCGACGGGCAGATAGGCGGCGCCCGTCTTGAGGACGGCGAGGACCGCCACGACGAGGTCGGTGGAGCGGGGCAGGGCGAGGGCCACGTACCGCTCGGGTCCCGCGCCTGCCTCGGCCAGCCGGTGGGCGAGGCGGCCGGCCGCCGCGTCGAGCGTGGCGTAGTCGAGGCGGTCGGTCCCGCAGGTGACGGCGAGGGCGTCGGGGGTGCGGGCGGCCTGCGCCTCGAACAGGTCCACCAGGGTGTCCGTCGGCCGGCCGTGCTCGGTGCCGTTGAAGTCGACCAGCACGCGGCGCCGTTCCTCGGCGGTCGTCCGGGCCAGGGCGCGCAGTTGCCGCTCCGGGTGCTCGGCGATCTCCGTGAGGAGCAGGCGGAGGCGGTCGGCCAGCGCCCGGACGGTGTCGGCGTCGAAGAGTCCGGGGTCGTAGGCCAGGTCGAAGCCGAGCCGTTCGCCCTGGTAGGCGCGCAGGACGAGGGGGTAGTTGGTGGCGTCCCGGGAGGTGACGTCCACCAGCCGCACCCCGGAGCCGGAGGTGCGGGCCGCGTCGAAGGGGTAGTTCTCGAAGGCGACCATGCTGTGGAAGAGCGGGGTGCCGGACGGCACATCGCTCAGCGCGGTCAGCTCGGCCAGGGAGGCGGCGGCGAACCGCCGTGACTCGGCCTGTACGTCCTGGAGTTCGCGCAGCCAGGCGGCGGCCGGGCGGTGGCCGTCGACGTGGACGCGGGTGGGCACGGTGTTGATGAACATGCCCACCATCGACTCCACACCGGGCAGTTCGTCGGGGCGCCCGGAGACGGTGGTGCCGAACACCACGTCCCGCTCGGCGCTGTGGCGGGCCAGCAGCAGCGCCCAGGCACCCTGGACGACGGTGTTCACGGTCAGCCCGGCGTCGCGCGCTGTGCGGGCCAGGGTCGCGGACACCGTGTCGGACAGCTCGGCCGTGTGGACGTCCGCCGACCGGCTCTCGTGCGTCCCGGTCAGGGACCGGTCGACAGGCAGCGGCGTGGGAGAGGCGAAGCCGCCGAGCGTCTCCCGCCAGTGCGTGCGCGCGGCCTCGGCGTCCTGGTCGGCCAGCCAGCGCACGTAGTCGGCGAAGGACCGGCGCACGGGCGGGTTCGCGTCGGCGCCGACAGTGAGCGCCGCGTACTCCTCGCACACCTCCGTGAGCACCTGGGCCAGGCTCCAGCCGTCGAGGATGAGGTGGTGGGAGGTCCACAGCAGGTGCAGCCGGGCGTCGGGCAGCCGGACGAGGGTGAGTCGCATGAGGGGCGCCGAGGCGAGGTCGATGCCTTGGGCGAGGTCGTCGGCGCGGAGCCGGTCCAGGCGTTCGGCGCGCTCGCCCGGGTCCACGCCCCGCCAGTCGTGGTGGGTGACCGGCACGCGTACGTCCCGGTGGACGACCTGGAGGGGGACGGGCACGTCCTGCCACACGACCGAGGTCCGCAGCGCGGGTGTCCGGTCGATGACCCGCTGCCAGGCCAGGCCGAACGTGTGCGGGTCGGCGACACCGTCCAGCAGCAGGGCGGCCTGGTCCACGTACACGTCGTCGGCACCGCCGACCAGGCGGTGGAAGAGCATGCCCTCCTGGAGCGGGGTGAGCGGGAGCAGGTCCTCGACCGCCCGGCCGTCCCCGACGAGCCGGTCCACGGCGGCCTGGTCCAGCCGGGCGAGGGGGAAGTCGGAGGGGGTGCGGCCGCCCGCGCCGGGGCGGGCGCAGTGCTCGGCTATCGCGGCCAGCGCCGCCACCATGCCCTGCGCCAACTCCCTTACGGTGTCCGCCTCGTGGGCCTGGTCGCTGTAGTGCCAGGTGATCTCCAGTTCGCCGTCGGCGACCACGGCGGAGATGTCGAGCAGGTGGTCGAGGGGTTCGTCGGCGGCCATGTCCCGGCCGGGCACTTCGGCGGCCGGTGCGAAGTCGGCTCCCGCGGTGGTGTCCCACTGCCCGTGGTAGTTGAAGCACACCTGGGGCAGCGGCAGTTCGCGCAGGGCACGGGCGGCCGGGTCGGGTGAGCCCAGGCGTGCGAGCGCCTCGTAGCTCAGTCCGCGCCGGGGCACGGCCCGCAGCCGTTCCTTGACGGCCTTCAGCGTGCCGCCCCAGTCGGGTGCGTCCGGCGTACCGGCCGGGGTGAGGGTGACGGGGTACTGGGAGGTGAACCAACCCACCGTGCGGGACAGGTCCACGTCCCCCGGGACCAGGTCCTCGCGCCCGTGGCCCTCCAGGGCGACGGTCACCCGCCCGGCACCCGTCCAGTCGGCGAGGACCCTGCTCAACGCGCCGAGCAGGACGTCGTTGACCTGCGTGCGGTAGGCGGCGGGCACCCGGCGCAGCAGCGCCTCGGTGGTGGCGCGGTCCACTCGGGTGCGGACGGTGCGCACGGTTCCGGCGAGCGGGGTTCCCGGGCGGTCCACCGGCAGCGGGGTACGGGGCCGGGCGGCCTCTGTGGTCCAGTACGGCAGGTCGTCGTCCAGGTCGCCGGACCGTGCCAGGTGGGAGAGGTGCGCGGCCCAGTCGGTGAACGCCGTTGCCACGGGCTCCAGTTGGATGGCTTCGCCCGCCGCTGCCTGCCGGTAGGCCCGCTCCAGGTCCGTGAGCAGGATCCGCCAGGACACGCTGTCCACGGCCAAGTGGTGTGCGGTGACGAACAGTTGGGGGCGCTCACCGGGCGGGGGCTGGAGCAGTGCGGCGCGCAGCAGGGCGCCGGTCGCCGGGTCGAGAGCGGCACGGGCGGTGTCGGCGGCCACGAGGCGGGCCGCCGTGAGGTCCACGGCGCCGGACAGGTCGTGCCGGGTCAGCAACCCGGTGACCGGCCCCTCGCCGGGGTGCTGCCGCCATACGCCATCGGTGTCGCCGGTCTCGCCGGTTTCGGTGGTCGCGGCGGTGTCGCCGGTCTCACCCGTCCCGGCGGTCCCGGCGGTCCCGGCGGTCGCGCTGTCCTCGCCGCCCTCGACACCCTCGCCGCTACGGGCGTAGCGCGTGCGCAGTGCCGGGTGGTGGGCGGCCAGCGCTTCCACGGCGCGTTCCAGGGCGGGTTCGTCGACGTCGTACGGCAGGTCGAGCAGCATCGACATGCTGAAGGGCCGCAGACGGCCGTCCCGGTCGCCGTGGGTGGCGGCGTACCACTCCTGGACCGGCGTCAGCGGGGCGGGCCCGTCCGCGCCCGGTCGGCGGTGCGCGGGCGTCTCGGCGGTGCGCGGGGACGCGGCGGCGGCCAGATCGGCGACGGTCTGATGGCGGAAGACGTCCCGCGAGGTCAGCTGCAGGCCGGCCGCGCGGGCGCGGGAGACGGCCTGGATGCTGAGGATGGAGTCGCCGCCGAGTTCGAAGAAGTTGTCGGTGACGCCCACGCGCGTGACACCCAGCACCTCGGCCCAGATACCGGCGAGCGTCTCCTCGTCGGGGGTGCGCGGTGCGACGAACTCCCGCTCGCGCGGGCCCGCTTCGAGGTCGGGGGCGGGCAGCGCGCGGCGGTCCAGCTTGCCGCTGGTGGTCAGGGGCAGCGCGTCGAGCACGGTGAACGACGACGGCACCATGTGCTCGGGCAGGACGCGCAGGCAGGCGGCCCGCAGCGACGCGGCGGCGGGCCGTTCGGCGCCCGCGGCCGGTACGACGTAGGCAGCGAGCCGCAGTTGGCCGTGCGCGTCGGGGAGCGCGACGACCGCGGCGCCGGTGAGGTCCGGCAGGTCCAGGAGGGCCGCCTCCACCTCGCCCGGCTCGATGCGGTGGCCGCGTACCTTCACCTGGTCGTCGGCGCGCCCGAGGTAGTCCAGGCGTCCGTCGGCGGTCCAGCGGGCCAGGTCGCCCGTGCGGTACATCCGGGTTCCGGGCGGGCCGAACGGGTCGGCGAGGAAGCGCGCGGCGGTCAGCCCGGCCCGGCCCGCGTAACCGCGGGCCACCTGCTCGCCCGCCAGGTACAGCTCGCCGCCGACGCCGGGCGGCACCGGCTGGAGGCGGTCGTCCAGGACGTACGCACGGACGTTGGGCAGTGGCCGGCCCACCAGCGGACGCCCGTCGCCCTCGATACGGCAGGCCAGGGCGTCGACCGTGCACTCGGTGGGCCCGTAGAAGTTGTACGCGGCCACGCCCCGGTGTCCGGCCAGTTCGCGCCACAGGCCGGGGCCGATCGGCTCGCCGCCGAGCATCAGGACGCGCGGGTGGTGGCGCGGGTCGGTGAGCAGTCCGGCGGGCAGCAGTTGGCGCAGGTAGGAGGGGGTCAGGTCGAGAAAGTCGACGCGGTGCTCGACGACGTACTCGACCAGCGCGGCGGGGTCGAGCCGGGTCGTCTCGTCGACCAGGTGCAGCGAGTGGCCGTCGGCCATCAGCAGCACGCCCTCCAGCGAGGTGTCGAAGGAGAACGACGCGGTCAGCGCCACGCGCAGCGGCCCGCCGCCCGCGTCGGCGACGAAACCCTCGCGGTGGGCGGCCAGCAGATGGGCGAGCGAGCGGTGCGTGACGGCGACGCCCTTGGGGCGCCCGGTGGAGCCGGAGGTGTAGATGACGTACGCGGTGGTGTCCGGGTCCGGCGGTGCGGCCGTCGGACCGGTCTCCGGCGGGACAGCGCCCCCGGGCCCCGATACGGACCCTGTCCCTGCCGACCCTGTCCCGGAGCCGGAGCCGGACCCTGTCCCGGAACCGGAGCCGGAGCCTGTCCCGGAACCGGAACCGGAACCGGAACCGGAACCGGCGCCAGAGCCAGAGCCAGAGCCAGAGCCAGAGCCAGAATCGGGCCCTGGCCAGGGCCCGCCTTCCGCCGCCTCGCGCCGCGCCGCCTCGTCCAGCGCCGCCTCGCGCAGCGCCGCCTCGTCCAGGACCAGTGCCGGCCGGGCGTCGTCGAGCAGGAACCTGACGCGCTCCTCGGGCAGGGCGGGGTCCAGGGGCAGATAGCCCGCGCCGGACTTCCAGACGGCGAGGATCGCCACGATCATGTCGGCGGTGCGCGGCAGCCGCAGCGCGACCAGGCGTTCGGGGCCGGCGCCCCGGGCGACGAGGTGGTGGGCGAGCCGGTCGGCGCGGGCGTTGAGCGTCGCGTAGTCGAGGCGGTCCTCCCCGGCGACCAGCGCGGTGGCGTGCGGTGTGCGCTCCGCCTGCCGTGCGAACAGCTCGGGGCAGGTGACGGCGGGCACGGCCAGCGCGGTGGCGTTCCACTCCTCCGTGATCCGCCGGGCCTCGTCCGGGCCGAGCAGGGGCAGCGCGCCCAGCGGTCGGTCCGGCAGGGTCGCGGCGCCTTCCAGAGTGCGGAGGAGCTGGTCGGTCATCCGTTCCGCGGTGGCCGTGTCGAACAGGTCGGTGCGGTACTCCAGCAGGCCCGTCAGGCCGTCCCCGTCGGGGACGAACTCGACGCTGAGGTCGAAGGTGGCCGCCCGCCGGGGCACGGCGACCGGGGAGGCGGTCAGCTCGCGCAGGGCGGGGGCGGCGGGCGGGACCGGGTGGAGGAGGACCATGACGTCGAAGAGGGGGTTGCGGCCCGGCTCGCGGGTCGCGCCCACGGCCTCCACCAGCCGCTCGAACGGTGTGTCGCCGTGCGCGAAGGCGTCGTTGACGGTGGTCGCGGCGGCCCCGAGCAGATCGCGGAAGGAGCCGCCCATGTCCACGGGTGTGCGCAGGACGACGGTGTCGGCGAAGAAGCCGACGGTGCGTTCCAGGTCGGTGCGGGAGCGGCCCGGGGTGAGGGAGCCGACGGTGATGTCGTCCTGCCCGGACCAGCGGGCCAGCAGCGCCTGGCAGCCCGCGACCAGGGAGGTGAACAGGGTGGTGTGCTGCTCGGCCGCCAGTTCCCGCAGCCGGGCGGTGGTCCGCGCGGGCACGGTGAAGGCGCGTACGGCGCCCGCGCCGGACTCCTCTCCGTCACGGGGGTGGTCCAGCGGCAGCCGCGACGCGACCGCTCCCGACAACTGGTCTTTCCAGTATTCGAGTTGGCGCTCCAGGCGAGGGCCGGAGAGCTGTTCGCGCTGCCACGCCGCGAAGTCCGGGTACTGCGTCGCCACCGGCTTCAGCTCCGGCGTCGTACCGCCGGCCAGGGCGTCGTAGGCGGTGCACAGTTCCTCCAGCACGATCCCCATCGACCAGCCGTCGGTGATGATGTGATGGGCCGTCAGCAGCAGGGTGTGCGCGGTGTCCGTCTCGCGCAGGAGCAGGGCCCGCAGCAGTGGCCCCGCGCCCAGCTCGAAGGGACGCTCGTACTCCGCGAGCAGTGCCGACTCCAGCGCGTACGAGGGCGTGTCGGTCACCGGGAGCGGTACCGGGGCCGGCGGTCGTACCGTCTGCGCGGGCCGTCCGTCGCTCTCCTCGAAGGTGGTGCGCAGCGCCTCGTGGCGCTCGACGACGGTGTCCAGGGCGCGGGAGAGGGCCGTGTGGTCCAGCGGGCCGGTCAGGCGCAGGGCGACGGCGCTGTTGTAGCGGGCGTCGCCGGGGCGCAGCCGGTCCAGGAACCACAGCCGCTGCTGGGCGAAGGACAGGGGCAGCGGCCGGGTGCGGTCGGCGTGCGGGATGCCCGGGCGGGCGGTGGCGGCCCGGCCTGCGAGGCGGCGGCGCATCGCCTCCTGGAGGTCCTGGGGCAGTGCCGAGGTGCGGTCTCGCTTCGAAGACGTCATGGTCTGCCGGTCCTCACCGTTCGTCGTGGTCGCTGTCGCCGCGTGCGGCGTCTTCGAGTTCGCTGAGCACCTGTTCCTCCACCAGGTCGGCCAGGGCGGCGACCGTGCGGTGGACCAGGACGTCACGGGGTGTGAGGTGCACGCCGAAGGCGTCGTTGGCCCGTGAGGAGATCTGGAGGGCGCGCAGGGAGTCGCCGCCCAGATCGAAGTAGTCGTCCTCGGCGCCGACGGGCGTGTCCAGCGCCTCCTCCCACAGCTCGGCGAGGATCTCCTCGGTGGGGGTGCGCGGAGCGACATGTTCCGTGGTCCGCGTCGCGTCCGGTGCGGGCGCGGGCAGGGCGGCCCGGTCGGTCTTGCCGTTCTCGGTGAGCGGGAAGCGCTCCAGGACGACGTAGGCGGTGGGCACCATGGGGCCGGGCAGGGTGGCGGCGGCCAGCGCCCGCAGTTCGGCGGCGGCGGGGATCTCGGCGTCCGGTGCGCGCAGCAGGTGGGCGACGAGCCGCGGCAGGCCCGGTTCGTCCTCCCGTACGCTCACCACGGCGTCCAGCACGGCCGGGTGGCGGACGAGTGTGGCCTCGACCTCGCCCGCCTCGATGCGGTGGCCCCGCAGCTTGAGCTGGTGGTCGGTGCGGCCCAGGTAGTGCAGCTCGCCGTGGGCGTCGCGGCGTACGAGGTCGCCGGTGCGGTACATACGGGTGCCGGGCGGCCCGAACGGGTCGGCGGTGAAGCGGGTCGCGGTCAGACCGGGCCTGCCCAGGTAGCCGCGGGCCAGTGCCGGTCCGCTCAGCCACAGTTCGCCGGGCACGCCGTCCGGGACCGGCCGCCGGCGGGCGTCCAGGACGTACGCCCCGGTGGCGGGCAGCGGGCGGCCGATGGGCGGGGCGGTGCCGTTCGCCTCCAGTGCGTCCGACCAGGTGGCGACGACGGTGGCCTCGGTCGGCCCGTAGGAGTTGACCAGGCGGTGGTGCGGGGCCCAGCGGGCGACCAGGTCGGCGCCGCACGCGTCGGCGCCCACGGTCAGGGTCTTGAGGTCGGGCAGGGTGCCGGGGGTGTCCGGCGGCAGGGTGCCCAGCGCGGCCGGGGGCAGCAGGGTGTGGGTGATGCGCTCGGTGCGCAGCACGTCGGCCAGGTCGGCGCCGAGCAGCGGGCCCGGCCGTGGGACGACCAGGCGGGCGCCCTGCGGCAGGGACATGCACAGCTCCAGCACCGAGGCGTCGAAGCTGGGCGTGGCGAACGCCAGCACGCGGTCGCCGGGCGCCACTTGGTAGTGCGCGGCCTCGGCGGCTGCGAAGGCGGCCAGTCCCCGGTGGGTGACCACCACGCCCTTGGGGGTGCCGGTGGAGCCGGAGGTGTAGATGACGTAGGCGGGGTCGTCCAGGTCCAGCGGACGGCTCCGGTCGGCGTCGGTGGGCCGGTGAGCCGGGGTGTCACCCGGACCGGCATTCCCACCGCGCTCGTCCGCGAGGAGCGCGGACACCTCGGCGGCGTCGAGGGTCACGGCGGGCGCCGCGTCCCGCAGCATGAACTCCACCCGCTCCGGCGGGTAGTCGGGGTCCACCGGCAGGAAGGCGGCCCCGGCTTTGGTGACCGCGAGCTGGGCGAGGACCATGTCCGCCGAGCGCGGCAGGACCAGGGCGACGAGGGTGCCGGGGCCCGCGCCGCGCGCGATGAGCCGGTGCGCCAGGCGGTTGGCCCGCTCCTCCGTCTCGGCGAAGGTCAGGGACAGGCCGGGCGCGCTCAGTGCCGTGGCCGTGGGACCGCGGTCCACCGCCGCCTCGATCAGGGCGGGCAGGGTCGCCGGGGCCACCGGCGGGAGCTGCGGGCGGGCCGGGCCGTGCAGCAGCCGGGCCCGTTCCCCGGGCGGCAGGATCTCGATGCTGTCCAGTCGGTCGGTGTCCTGGGCGGCGGCCAGTTCGCCGAGCGTGTGCAGGAGCTGGGCGGCGAGGGAGTCGGCCGTGGCCGCGTCGAAGTGGCGCGGGTCGTAGCCGAGTTCGACGCCGAGCCGCTCGCCCGGCGAGATCACCACGGTGAGCGGGTAGTTGGTCGCCTCGCGGGCGTCGAGGTCATGGACGTGGACGCCGTGGACGCCGGCCGTGGCATCGCCGACCGGGTAGTTCTCGAAGACCAGCAGGCTGTCGAACATGGGCGTCCCGGCGGGCAGCGCGCTCCACGCCTGGAGGTCGGTCAGGGGTACGTGGTCGAAGCGGCGGTCCTCGGCCCGTACGGCCTGGGTGTGCCGCAGCCAGGTGTCGCAGGCCGCGCTCCCGTCCACGGCGACCCGGGCGGGCAGGGTGGTGATGAACAGGCCGGTGATGGTGTCGGCGCCCGGCAGGTCGGCGGGCCGCCCGGAGACGGTGGTGCCGAAGCACACCTCGCGTTCGCCGCTCCACCGCGACAGCAGCAGCGCCCAGGCGCCCTGCGCGACGGTGTTGAGGGTGAGGCGGTTGCGGCGGGCGAAGTCCTCCAGCCGCTTGGTCTGTTCCGTGTCCAGCCACTGGGACAGCCAGGTGTCGGAGCGGGCCGCGGAGCTCTGGGCGGGCCTGCGGTCGTAGGGCAGCGGTGTGGGAGCGGTGAGGTCCGCGAGGGCGCTCCTCCAGTGCTCCTCGGCGGGTGCGGTCTCCCGGGCCGCGAGCCAGGCCGCGTAGTCGCCGAACGGCCGGCGGTCCGGCAGCCGGGGTTCCTCGCCCCGGACGAGTGCCGCGTGCGCGGCCATGACGTCGGCCAGGACGTGGAAGACGCTCCAGCCGTCCAGCAGGACGTGGTGGAAGGTCCACACGACCCGCACCTGGTCCGGGCCCAGCCGGATCAGGGACAGGTGCAGCAGCGGGGCGCGGTCCAGCGCCAGACCGAGTGCCTTGTCCTCGGCGAGCAGCCGTTCCAGTGCCGACTCCCGCGCGTCCGGGGCCAGGGCGGACCAGTCGTGTTCGGTGACCGGCAGCACGGCGGTGCGGTGGACGGCCTGGAGCGGTGCGGGGACACCGTTCAGCACCACGGTGGTACGCAGGACGGGCGTGCGGTCGACCACGTGCTGCCAGGCGGCGGCGAGCAGGCGCGGGTCGCGCACCCCGTCCGCGACGAACGTGATCTGCTCGACGTACATGCCCCGGCCGGGTTCGTCCAGGCCGTGCACGACCATGCCGGTCTGGGTGGGGGTGAGCGGATAGAGGTCCACGATGTCGCGGCCCGTGCCCACCAGCCGGTCCACCGTCGGCTGGTCCAGTAGTGCCAGCGGGAAGTCCGACGGGCTGCGGCCCCCGGCGCCGGGTTCGGCGCAGTGCCGCACGATGTGCCGCAGTTCGTCGGCCAGTTCGGCGGCGAGCCGGGCCACGGTGTCCCGCCGGTGCACCTCGCGCGAGTACGACCAGGTGAACTCCAGCCGCTTGCCGGTGACTTGGCCGAGCACGTCGAGGAGGTGCGGGCGGTCCGCCGCACGGTCGAGGCCGCCGGCGAGTCCGGCGTACGGGGTGTGCAGCAGGCCGTCCGCGGTGGTGCCGCGGTCCTGCTGACCCAGGTAGTTGAAGCCGATCTGCGGCAGTCCCGGCAGGCCGAGCCGGTCGCGGTCGGGGTGCAGGCGGCGCAGGGCGCCGTAGCCGAGTCCGCTCCTCGGCACGGCCCGCAGGGTCTCCTTGACGGACTTCAGCGCCGCCCCGGTGGTCGCGTCCTGCGGCACGTCCAGCGCGACGGGGAACATGGTGGTGAACCAGCCGACGGTACGGGCCAGGTCGACGTCGTCGAACAGTTCGTCGCGGCCGTGGCCCTCCAGCGCCACCATGACCCGGTCCTGCCCGGTCCAGCGGCTCAGGACCCGGGCCAGGGCGCACAGCAGGACGTCGTTGACACGGGTGCGGTAGACGTCCGGTACGTCCTGGAGCAGCCGCCGGGTGTCGTCGGCGTCCAGGCCCACCGTCACCGTCTCCTCGCAGGCGGCCGTGTTGGCACCGGCGATATCGGTCGGCAGGGGTGTCGTCTCGGTGGACAGGCCCTGCCAGTGGGCGAGTTCGTCGTCGAAGCCGCCGGCGGCGGTGTGCGTGGCCAGGCGCTGGGCCCACGTCCGGAAGGAGGTGCTCTTCGGGCCGAGGTCGGCCCGTTCTCCGGCGCGCAGCGCGCGGTAGGCGGTCTCCAGGTCCTCCAGGATCAGCCGCCAGGACACCGCGTCAACGACCAGGTGGTGGGCGGCCAGCAGCAGGACCGGCCGCCGGTCGTCGCCGCGCCGGCACAGGGCGGCCCGGAGCAGCGGACCTTCGGCCAGGTCGAAGCCGGCGGACAGACGGTCGGCGAGGGCGCGTATCACCGCGTCGGAGGTGCCGGACGCCTCCACCGTGGCCGACGCGTCGGAGGTGTCGGACGCCTCCGCCACGATCGCCGCGTCGTGGCCGTCGGACAGGTCGTGCACCTCAAGCTGCGGCCCCTCCCCCGGCGCGGTGCCGTACTGCCGCCATCGTCCGTCGCCGGACGGCTCGAAGCGCAGGCGCAGGGCGTCGTGGTGTTCCAGGACGACGGCCAGCGCGGCCCGCAGCAGGGCCTCGTCGGTGTCGGCGGCCAGGTGGAAGGAGACCGCCTGGGTCAGCTGGGCGGGGTCTCCGGTGAGGTCGTCGAACAGCCAGTGCTGGACGGGGGTCAGCGGTACGTCACCGACGACCGGACCCTGTTCCGCGGCGGCCCGCGGCAGTTCCGGGCCCTCCGCCGCGGCGGCCAGTTCGGCCACGGTCTGGTGGCGGAAGAGATGCCGGGGGGTCAGGGCGAGACCGGCCCTGCGGGCGGCGGAGACGATCTGGATGCCGAGGACGGAGTCGCCGCCGAGCGCGAAGTAGTTGTCCTGTGCGCCCACGTCGGGCACGCCCAGTACCTCGGACCAGATCGTGGCGAGCACCCGCTCGGCGTCGGTGCGCGGCGGCCGGTCGCCGCCGCCGCCCGGCGCCGACCACACGGGGTCGGGCAGCGCGCGCCGGTCAAGCTTGCCGGTGGCCCCGAGGGGCAGCCGCTCCAGCGGCACGACGAGCGCGGGCACCAGGTGGTCGGGGAGCGTACGTGCGAGGAAGGCCCGCAGATCGGCGGAGCCGGGAAGCCCGGGGCCGTCGGGGACCACGTACGCCACCAGGCGTTTGTGACCGTCGTGCTCGACCACGCGGGCGGCCGCCGCGGACACCTCGGGGTGCCGGGTCAACGCGGCCTCGACCTCGCCGAGTTCGATGCGGAAGCCGCGGACCTTCACCTGGTCGTCCGAGCGGCCGAGGTACACCAGCTCGCCGTCGGCCGTCCACCGTACGAGGTCTCCCGTGCGGTACATACGGCCGCCGGGCGGGCCGTACGGGTCGGCCGGGAAGCGGGACGCGGTCAGGCCGGGCCGGTCGAGGTAGCCGCGGGCCACCCCGGTCCCGGCCAGGTACAGCTCGCCCGGCACTCCGGCGGGCACCGGGCGCAGCCGGGCGTCCAGGGCGTAGGCGCGGGCTCCGCCGACGGGCCTGCCGATGAGCGGTACGCGGTCGGGTTCGGCCGGGTCGCAGGTGAAGGCGGTGGCGTAGACGGTGGCTTCGGTGGGGCCGTAGATGTTCATCACCCGGCAGCCGGGGACCGCCGAGCGGACCTGGCGCACGGTCTGCACGGGCAGCGCCTCGCCGGCGAGGACGACGGTGTCGGCGCTGACGTGGACGGTGTCCTCCGCCAGCAGACGCCCCAGCGCGGAGGGCACCGCGCTCAGCAGTCCCGCCTGCCAGGGCTCCTCGCGTTCGGCGAGGGCGAGCAGGTCATGGACGATCTCGACGCGGCCACCCGCCAGCAGGGGCGAGAAGATCTCGAACACGGACACGTCGAAGTTGAGCGAGGTGGAGGCCACCACGTGCTCCAGGCCGCGTCCGCCGAACTCGGCGGCGGCCCAGTCGGTCAGGGCCAGGACCGACGCCTGGGCGACGACGACACCCTTGGGCCGGCCGGTCGAGCCGGAGGTGTGGATGACGTAGGCGGGATGGTCGGGCAGCAGCCGTCCGTGCCGTTCGTCGTCGGTGAGGTCGTCGCCGGACAGGGCAGCCAGGCGTGCGGCGCACTCCGGGTCGTCGAGGGCGATCCTCGTGAACGGCCCGTCCGGCAGCCGGCCGCCCGTCTCCGCGCAGGTGACGACCGCCTCGGGCCGCACGTCGTCGAAGAGGAAGGCGATGCGCTCGGCCGGGTAGCCCGGGTCGACGGGCAGATAGGCGGCGCCGCTCTTGAGGACGGCCAGCAGTGCCACGATCAGGTCCGGGGTGCGCGGCAGGGCGAGCGCGACGAACCGTTCGGGCCCGGCCCCCGCCTCGACGAGCAGCCGGGCCAACCGGTTGGCGCGCTCGTCGAGCTGCCGGTAGGAGAGCTGTTCCCGGCCGCCGCCGAGCACGGCCGACGCGTCGGGGGTACGCGCCACCTGGGCGCGGAAGGCCTCGGGCAGGGTGCGGTACGGGGCCTCGGCCACCGGGCTGCCGAAGCGGTCCAGCAGCCGGCGGCCCTCCTGGGCGGACACCAGCGGCAGCTCGGCCAGGGAGCGTTCCGGGCCGGTGGCCATCTCGGTCAGCAGCGTGCGCAGGCTCGCGCCGATGCCGTCGACGGTGGCCGCGTCGAAGGCGGCGGGGTCGTAGTCCAGGGTGACCGTCAGGGTGTCGCCGGGCGCGACCACCACGCTGAGCGGGTAGTTGGTCGGCTCCACATCGCGTTCCTGCTCCATGGCGAGGCCGTGCCGGGCCAGGGCGTCCGCGTCGAACGGATAGTTCTCGAAGACCACGATGCTGTCGAACAGGGATGTGCCGCCCGGTACTTCGCTCCAGGTCTGGAGCTGGGCGAGGGAGACGAAGTCATGGCGCCGTGACTCCGACTGGGCGGCCTGGAGGTCACCCAGCCAGTCCAGCAGCCGACGCTCGCCGTCGATGCGCGCCCGGGTGGGGAGCGTGTTGATGAACAGGCCGACCATGGAGGTCACGCCCGGCAGATCGGCCGGCCGGCCGGAGACGGTGGTGCCGAACACCACGTCGTCCCCGCCGCCGTAGCGGGACAGCAGCAGCGCCCAGGCGCCCTGGAGGACGGTGTTGACGGTCAGACCGGCCGTCTGCGCCGTCTCCCGCAGCCGCGCCGACACGTCGGCGTCGAGCGTCACCCGCACCGAACCGGAGGACGAGGTGCGGTGCGCCTCGGCGGGCCGCCGGTCGCGCGGCAGTGCGGTGGCGACGGGGAAACCGGCCAGGGCCTCGCGCCAGTACGCCTCGGCCCGCTCGGTGTCCTGCCGGGCCAGCCAGCCCAGGTAGTCGCCGAAGGGGGCGCGGTCGGGCACGTCCGGGCGGCGCCCTGCCGTGAGCGCCGCGTACCGCTCGCACACCTCGTCGAAGACCTGGGCGGCGCTCCACCCGTCGAGCAGCAGATGGTGGAAGGTCCACAGCATCCGCACCCGTTCGGGCGAGAGGCGGATCAGGGCCAGGCGCATCAGCGGGGCCGTCTCCAGGTCGATGCCGGTCCCCCGGTCCTCGTCGACCAGCCGCGCGAGTTCCGTAGCCCGGCGCTCGTCCGACCATCCGGACCAGTCGTGGTGCGTGACGGGCACGGTCGCGCGCCGCCGTACGGCCTGCATGGGCTCGGCGGTCTCCTGCCATACCGGGTGGGTGCGCAGCATCGCGTTGGCGTCGACCGTCCGCTGCCACGCCTCGGCCAGGGCGGGCGGATCGGTGACGCCCGAGAGCACCAGCTGCACCTGGTTGACGTAAGTGCGGCTGTCGGGGTCCATCAGGCTGTGGAACAGCATGCCGGCCTGCATGGGCGTCAGCGGGTACAGCTCGTCGACCGTGCGGCCGTCGCCCACGACCCGGTCCACGGCCGTCTGGTCGATGCGCACCAGCGGGAAGTCCGACGGCGTACGGCCGCCCGCGTCCGGCGCGGAGCAGTGGGCGACGACGTCCTCCAGCGCCCGCAGCATGCCCGCCGCGAGGCCGTCGACGGTCTCCTCCCGGTGCACATGGCGGCTGTAGTGCCAGGCGATCTCCAGTTCGCCGTCCTCGACGCGGGCGACCACGTCGAGCAGATGCGGGCGTACGGACTCCGGCGCCTCGGCGCCGTCGAGGCCGCCGGGCACGGAGTGCACCAACGCGCCGCCCCGGGCCGACCAGTCGAAACGGCCCAGGTAGTTGAAGCTGACGCCGGGCATCGGTGTGTCGGCCAGGTGCTCGTCGCGCGCCAGACGGCGCAGCGCGCCGTGGCCCAGACCTCGCGCGGGCACCGCCCGCAACTGCTCCTTGACGGACTTCAGGGCCGTTCCCCAGTCCCCGTCCTGGACGTCCGGGAGGTCGAGGGCGACGGGGAACAGGCTGGTGAACCAGCCGACCGTGCGGGACAGGTCGATGTCGTCGAAGAGCTGGTCCTCACGGCCGTGTCCCTCCAGACCGACGGCGACGGTCCGCCGTCCGGTCCAGTCGGCGAGCACCCGGCCGAGGGCGGTCAGCAGGACGTCGTCGACACGGGTGCGGTAGACACCCGGCACCTCGCGCAACAGGGCGTCCGTGCGTCGCCGGTCGAGGCGTACGGTCACGGCGTCCACGTCGGCCATGGTGTTGCCGCCGTCGCCGTCCACCGGCAGGGGTGCGGCGCAGTGCCGGGCCACCGCGTCCCAGTGCTCGCGCTCCGCGGCGAAACCGCCCGACGCGGTGTGCGCGTGCAGCCGCCGCGTCCACTCCTGCACGGAGGTCGTCCGCTCCGGCAGCCGTACGGGCTCGCCGGCACGGGCCTGCCCGTAGGCGGTCTCCAGATCCTCCAGCAGGACACGCCAGGAGACGCCGTCGACGACCAGGTGGTGCACGATCAGCAGCAGGCGGGTGCCGGTGCTGCGGGTGGTGCCGGTTCCGCCGGTGGCTTCAGCGTTACTGGTGGTGCCCGTGCTGCCGGTGAACAGGTGAGCCGTCAGCAGGGGGCCGCTCGCGAGCCGGAAGGAGGCGTGCGCCTCGGCCGTCAACCGCGCCTCGGTCTCCTCGGCCGCCGCCCCCGCGAGCCCGCGCAGGTCGTGGAACGCCAGCAGTTCGGGGACCTCCTCGTCGGCTCCCGGGCACTCCTGGCGCCAGGAGCCGTCGGCGGATCGGACGAAACGGCAGCGCAGGGCGTCGTGGTGCGCGTACACGGCCGCCAGGGCGCGCCGCAGGGCCGCCGGGTCGACGTCGTCGGGCGTTTCCACGACCACGGACTGGTTGAAGAACTCCGGCCGCCGGGGCCCAGGGTCGAGGAACCAGTGCTGGATCGGGCTGAGCGGAACCTCGCCGCTCACCGGACCGGTCCCCGCGACGGGTACGGCGGTACCGGTGGTCGCCGCGGCGGCCAGCGCGGCGACCGTCGGATGCCGGAACAGATCCCTCGGTGTGAGCGTGAGTCCGGCGGCGCGGGCACGGGAGACGACCTGGATGCTGAGGATCGAGTCGCCGCCCAGCGTGAAGAAGTTGGTGTCGGCGCCGACCCGTTCCACTCCGAGCAGTTCCGCCCAGATCCCGGCGAGGGTCCGCTCGGCCTCGGTGCGCGGCGCCCGGTACTCGCTCCCGCCGCCCGCCGTCCAGTCGGGTGCGGGCAGCCGGCGCCGGTCCACCTTCCCGTTGGCCGTCAGGGGAAGTTCGGCCAGGGTGACGAAGGCGGCGGGCGTCATGTAGTCGGGCAGTTCGGCGACGACGTGCGCGCGCAGTTCGTCCGCGGACGGCAGGGCGGCCGAGGGCGCGGGTACGAGGTGTGCGGCCAGCCGTTTGCGTCCGGCGTGCTCGTACACCGAGACGACCGCCTCGGCGACGGCCGGGTGGGCGGTGAGCCGGGCCTCGATCTCGGTGGGCTCGACGCGGAATCCACGGATCTTGACCTGGTCGTCCGCGCGTCCCACGAAGTGCAGTTCGCCGTCGGCGCTCCACCGCACGATGTCTCCGGTGCGGTACATCCGCCCGCCGGAAGGGCCGAACGGGTCCGCGAGGTAGCGGGCGGCGGTCGCACCGGGGCGCCCGGCGTAGCCACGGGCCAGTCCGGCACCCGCGATGTACAACTCTCCCGGCACCCCGGGCGGTTGCGGCTGGAGGGTGTCGTCCAGGACGTACACGCGGGTGTTGTCGAGGGGGCGTCCGATGGGCAGCACGGGCGGCAGCGGGTCACCCGCGTGGAAGATCCGCCGGGTCGCGAAGGTGGTGGTCTCGGTCGGTCCGTAGCCGTCGACGACGGTGAGGCCGGGGCAGGCGTCGAGCACACGGCCCACCACCGCGCCGGGTACGGCCTCGCCGCCGGTCCACACCTCACGGGCGCCGCGCAGGCAGGTGGGGTCCTCCTGGGCGAGCAGCCGGAACAGTCCGGCGGTCAGCCACAGGCAGCGCACCCCCTGCTCGGTGATCGCGCGGCGGACGACGGCGGCGTCCACGTCGACCGGCGGCGCCAGTACGGCCGTGCCACCGCGCAGCAGCGGCACCCACACCTCGTAGGTGGCGGCGTCGAAGGCGTGCGGGGAGTGCACGAGGACCCGGTCGTGTCCGGCGAAGGCGCCGTCGAGGGCGAGCGCGGCGACGTCCCGCTGGCGGACCGCGACGCCCTTGGGGACGCCGGTGGAGCCGGACGTGAACATCAGGTACTGGACGTTGTCGGCGTACACCGCGTGAGGGGCCGGGGACTCGCCCGCCAAGTCGGCGTGCTCACCCGGGATCTCGGGTGCGAGGAGGTCGGCCACGGGCAGCACGGTCCCGTCGGGCAGTACCTCCGCCGCCGTGGCCCGCCGGTCGGCGTCGGCGTCGGTGAGCAGCAGCCGCGCGCCCGCCTCGGTGAGCATCCTGCGCAGCCGCTCGTGCGGTGCCCTGCCGTCCAGCGGGACGAACACACCGCCGGTGCGGACCAGGGCGAGCTGGATGACCACGAGGTCGGCCGAGCGGTCCATCAGGACGCCGACCGGGACCTCGGCGGTCACACCGAGCGCGGTGAGCCGGCCGGCCAGCAGGGCGGCCCGGGCGTCGAGTTCCCGGTAGGTGAGCCGCTCCGTGTCCGTCTCCAGGGCCACGGCGTGCGGTGTGCGCCGCACCTGCGCGGCGAACAGCTCGGCCACGGTGGCCTCGGGCAGGCCGGTGGCCGTGTCCGTGTCGTTCCACTCCTCGACGACCTGGGCGCGGCGGGCGTCCGTGAGCAACGGCAGTCGCGCGGGCGGCAGTTGGGGCGTGGCCGCCATGTTCGTCAGCAGGACGGTGAGGTACTCGACCATGCGCTCGACGGTGTCCGTGTCGAACAGCCGCGGGTCGTAGCCGAGCCGCAGGCCGAGTTCGGCGCCCGGGTAGGCCACCAGGCTCAGCGGGTAGTTGGTGGTCTCGATGCCGTCCAGGGCGCTCAGCCGCAGTCCGTGCGCGGCGGCGAGTCCGTCGTCGACCGGGTAGTTCTCGAAGACGACGATGCTGTCGAACAGGGCGGCGCGTTCGGGGAGTTCGGTGAACCCCTTCATCCGGGTGAGCGGCACGTGGTCGTGGCGGCGGTCCTCGCTCTGTTCCTGCTGGAGATCGCGCAGCCAGTCGAGCAGGGGCCTGTCGGCCGGCACGGTCACCCGCGTGGGCAGGGTCGTGATGAACAGCCCGGTCATGGTGTCGGCGCCCGGCAGCTCGGGGGGCCGCCCGGACACGGTGGTGCCGAACACGACGTCGCTCCGGCGGGCCTGACGGCTCAGCAGCAGCGCCCAGGCGCCCTGCACGAGGGTGTTGACGGTCAGCCCGGCCGTCCTGGCCAGTTCCTCCAGTGCCCGGCTGGTGGCGCTGTCCACGCTGGTGCGGACCGCCGCGGTGGACTCGGCGCGGTGGCTCTCGCGCGGTTCCCGGTCGTACGGCAGCGCGGTGGCGTCGGCCAGGTCCGCCAGGCGGCGTCGCCAGTGCCGTTCGGCCTCCGCCTCGTCGCGCTCGCGCAGCCAGGCCACGTAGTCCCGGAAGGGCCGCCGGTCGGGCAGCGGCTCCCGCCCGCCGGTCGCGTGTCCGGTGAACACGTCGGACAGCACCTGGAACAGGCTCCAGCCGTCCAGGACCAGATGGTGGAACGACCACACCACCCGTACGCCGCCGTCGGATATCCGGGCGAGCACCAGCCGCTGGAGCGGGGCCCGGTCGAGGTCGATGCCCCGTTCGCGGTCCCGGTCGAGGAGGTCCCGCAGCCGGTGCTCGCGCTCCTCCTCGCCCAGGTCGCGCCAGTCCAGGTGGGTCACGGGCACGGTCGCGTGCCGCTGCACCACCAGGAGCGGCTCGGGTACGTCCTGCCAGACGACACGGCCGCGCAGTACGGGTGTGTGGTCGGTGACGCGCTGCCAGGCCGCCGCGAGGGCCGCCGGGTCGGGTACGCCGTCCAGGTCGAAGGTCAGCTGCTGGAAGTAGACGCCCAGGTCGTCCTGGGAGAGCCGGTGGAAGAGCATGCCGGTCTGGGTGGGGGTGAGCGGATGGATGTCCTCCACCGCGTCCGGGTCGTCGCCGACGATCCGGTCCACGGCCCTCTGGTCGAGGCGGGCCAGGGGGAAGTCCGAGGGGGTGCGTCCGGCGCTGCCGGGCCGGCCGGCGTGCCGTGCGATGCCGGCCAGCGCGTCGGCGAAGTGTGCGGCCAGCTCGGCGACGCTCGTCCGCGCGTGCAGTGCGTCGGAGTAGAACCAGGTGAATTCCAGCGCGTCGCCGTCCAGTCGGCCCACGACCTCCAGCGGGTGCGGGCGCAGGGCGGCCGGGTCGGCATCCAGTTCCAGGGTGCGGAACGGGCCCTCGTACAGGCCTCCGGTGGTGTCCGGGAGGCCGAACCTGCCGAGGTAGTTGAAGCTGACCTGTGCCTGCGGCGCCCCGGGCAGTGCCCCCGGGCGGGCGAGGTGGCGCAGGGCGTCGTGCCCGAGGCCGTGCCGCGGCACCGCCCGCAACTGCTCCTTGACCCGCTTGAGTACGACGTCCCAGTCGGCGTCGGACGGGACGGCGAGGGCGACGGGGTGGCGGGTGGTGAACCAGCCGAGGGTACGGCTGATGTCCACGTCGGCGAACAGCTCCTCGCGGCCGTGTCCCTCGACATCCACCAGCACCCGCTCGTGCCCGGTCCACGCGCACAGCACCCGGCCGAGCGCGCTCAGCAACACGTCGTTGACCTGGGTGCGGTAGGTGTCCGGCAGGGTGCGCAGCAGGGCGGAGCTGTCCTCGGGGGTGAGGCGGACGGTCACGGAGCGCGCGGAGGCGTAGGTGTTGGCGCCGGTGCCGTCGGTGGGCAGGGCCGCACCGGCGCCGGCGACGGCATCGGTCCAGTACGCGGTCTCGTCGTCGAAGCCGCCGTCGGCCGCGTGGGCGGACAGCCGCCGGGCCCAGTGCCGCAGCGGTGAGCTCTTCGGGGGCAGCGCCGCCCGGCCGTCCCGGCCCTCCCGGCGGGCGCGGTAGGCCCGGTCCAGGTCCTCCATGAGCACGCGCCACGACACGCCGTCGACGACCAGGTGATGTACGGACAGGTGCAGCACACGGGACCGGCCGGGGCCGCGGTCGTGCAGCACCGCGCGCAGCAGCGGGCCGCGCCGCAGGTCGAAGGGGCCGTGGTGCGGCGAGTCGGTGTCCGGGCCCGCGTGGCGGGCCAGGTGCACGCGGGGCGCCTCGTCCTCGACGCGCCAGACGACGGCCGGACCCGCGTTCGCGCCCCGGGCGTCGGTGCCGGCGCGCTGTACGGCGGTCCCTTCGGTGGCCTCCTCGGTCGCCTCCCCGGTGACCTCTTCCGTGAGGAAACGCGAGCGCAGCGCGTCGTGGTGGGCGACGAGGTCGTTGAGGGCCTCCTCCAGTGCCGCCGCGTCCAGATCGTCGGGGACCTGGAACGACAGGGTCTGGGCGAAGCGGCCCGCGTGGTGGGCGGCGCTCTCGAACAGCCAGCGCTGGATGGGGGTCAGGGGCGCGGGGCCGGTGGCGGGAACGAGGGCCGGGGCGGCGGGCTCCCTCCCGCCGGCCGCGTCGGCGCAGCGCGCGAGGGCGGCGATCGTCTGGTGGCGGTAGACGTCCCGGGAGGTCAGGGTGAGACCCGCCTGCCGGGCCTGGGCCACCACCTGGATGCTGAGGATGGAGTCGCCGCCCAGCATGAAGAAGTTGTCGTCCACCCCGATGCGGTCCACGCGCAGGATGTCCGCCCAGACGGCGGCGAGGATGCGCTCGGTGGGCGTACGCGGGGCCACGCGGTGGGAACGGCTGCGCGCGGGTCCCGGATCCGGGAGGCGGCCCCGGTCCAGCTTGCCGTTGGGGTTGAGGGGCAGGTCAGCCAGGACCATGACGGCCGTCGGCACCATGTAGTCGGGCAGGGTGTGGCCGAGGGTCCGGCGCACTTCCTCCGGCTCGACGCGCGCGTCCGGAGCGGGAACGACATAGCCGACCAACCGGCGGTGGCCCTCGCTCTCCCACACGGTGGCCGCCGCCTCCGCCACGCCGTCGAGACCGCGCAGCGCCTCCTCCACCTCACCCAGTTCGATGCGGAAGCCGCGTACCTTGACCTGCTGGTCGGTGCGGCCCACGTACTCCAGTTCGCCGTCGGCGGTCCACCGCACCAGGTCCCCGGTGCGGTACATCCGGTCCCCCGGCGCACCGAAGGGGTCGGCGACGAACCGGGACGCGGTCAGCCCCGGGCGCCCCAGGTAGCCGCGTGCCAGTCCCCCGCCGCCCAGATACAGCTCTCCTGTCACGCCCGGCGGCTGGAGGCACAGCAAGGGGTCCAGGACGTAAGCCCGGGTACGGGCCACGGGCCTGCCGATCAGGGGTGCCTGGTCCGGTGTCCCGTCCCCGGCGAACCACGCGGTGGCGTAGACGGTGGCCTCGGTCGGGCCGTAGATGTTGGCGATGTCGCAGCCCGGCATGGACCGCCGCAGGTCGTGCACGGTCTGCGCGGGAAGCGCCTCACCGGCCAGGACGACGGTGTCCGCCGTCACGGGCGCGCCGTCCTCGGCGAGCATCCGGGAGATCACCGAAGGCACCCCGCTGATGAGCCCGGCCCGCCGGGTCCCGGTGGCATCGGCGGCGCCGACGGTGTCGGCCGCGTCGACGAGAGCCGGGAGGTCGGGGACCACCTCGATGCCGCCGCCCACGAGCAGGGGGCAGAGCATCTCGAAGACCGACACGTCGAAGTTGAGCGAGGTGGAGGCGACCACGTGGGCCAGTCGCCGCGGCCCGAAACGTTCCCCCGCCCATTCCGCGAGCGCCGCGACGCTGCGGTGGGTGATCACCACACCCTTGGGGCGTCCGGTCGAACCCGAGGTGTAGATGACGTACGCGGGGTGCTCCGGGTCGAGGGGCCGCACCAGGTCGGCGTCGCTGAGGTCGCCGTCTGCGGCAGTGGCGGCGGCTGCGGGTTCCTGCGGAACGCAGCCCTCCAGAAGCAGCGGAGCGCAGTCCTCCGGCAACGCCCCGGCCGTCTCGCCGGTGGCCAGGACCAGGGCGGGGGCCGCGTCGGCGAGCATGAAACGGATGCGCTCGACCGGATAGCCGGGGTCCACGGGAAGGTAGCCCGCGCCCGCTTTCAGTACGGCCCACAGCACCGGCAGCAGGTCCGCCGTCCGGGGCAGGCACAGGGCCACCAGGGTCTCGGGCCCGACGCCGCGGGCGGCCAGCAGCTGGGCGAGCCGGTTGGCACGCCGGTTGACCTCGGCGTAGTCCAGGCGGTCGGGTCCGCACGTCACCGCGGTCAGGTCGGGCGTCCGCGCCACCTGTGCCTCGAACAGCGCGGGCAGCGTACGGGCCGGTGCGCGGCCGGCGTCCTCGGCCGGCGGGTTCCATTCCTCCAGCACCGTGTGCCGTTCGTCCTCCGACAGCAGGGCGAGTTCACCCACCGTGCGGTGCGGCCCGTCGGCCATGCCCTCCAGCACCCGGCGCAGTTGGCGGGCCATCCGCGCCACCGTCCGCGCTTCGAACAGGCCGGTGTTGTACTCCACCGTGAGCTCGCAGCCGCCGTCGGTACGCGGCACGAACTCCAGGACCAGGTCGAACCGGGCGGCCGGGCGGGGCAGCGGCTGCTGCTCGATCCGTACGCCGTCGGCCCCCGGCGGGTCGTCCAGGGCCGTCTGCTGCACCACGAGCACCTGCACGAGCGGGGTGCGGCTGGGGTCCCGGGTCGGGGCCAGCTCCTCCACCACCCGGTCGAACGGCACCGATTCATGGGCGAAGGCGTCCAGCACCGTCGCCCGCATGCTCTCCACGAACCGGTCGACGGTCAGGGCGTCGTCCACCTCGCCGCGCAGTACGACGGTGTTGGCGAAGAACCCGGTCACGTCCTCCAGTTCACGGCGTCCCCGCCCGGTGGTGACGGTGCCGAGGGCGATGTCCCGCTGCCCGGAGTACCGGGAGAACAGCACCGCCGCGGCTCCGGCGAACAGGGTGAAGACAGTCGTGCCGCGGCCTCCGGCCAGATGCCGCAGCCGGGAGACCAGTGCGGCCGGGAGGTGCTGCCGGTGGGCCTCGCCTTCGGTGGTGCGCACCACCGGCCGGGGCCGGTCGGTCGGCAGCTCCAGTTGCGGCATGCCGGTGAGATGCCGCTTCCAGTACGCGAGGTCGGCCGCGTCGCCGTCCCCGGAGCGCTGCTGCCGCTCCCACACGGCGAAGTCCGGGTACTGGACGCGGGGTTCGGGCAGTCCGGAGGGCAGGCCGGACGCCTCGGACCGGTACAGCGCGGCGAGGTCACGGGTGAGGATGCCGACGGACCAGCCGTCGGTGACGATGTGGTGCTGGGCCAGCAGCAGCACATGGTCGTCGGCCGCGCGGCGGACGAGCAGGGCCCTGGTGAGCGGACCGGTGGCCAGGTCGAAGGGCCGGCCGAGTTCCTCGGTGAGGAGCCCTTCGACGGCCTCGTCGCGGCCGTCGGCGGGCAGGTGGGTCACGTCGGCGGTGCGCAGCGGCAGCTCCGCGTGGGCGTGTATGTGCTGCACGCCCTGGCCGTCCTCGGTGGCGAAGGTCGTGCGCAGGGAGTCGTGGCGGGCGGACAGCCGGTCCAGGGCCCGGCGCAGTGCCCCGGCGTCCAGTGCGCCGCGCAGTCGCAGTGCCAGGCCGGTGTTGTACTCGGTGCCGCCCGGGGTGAGGTCGTCCAGGAACCACAGGCGTCGCTGGGCGCTGGAGAGCGGCAGCGACCGGTCGCGCGGTACGGGCGGGATCGGGTCCAGGGGTGTCGCGAGGGTCGACGGGCTCACCAGCCGGGCCAGCGCGGCGACGGTTCGCGCGGTGAACACGTCCCGGATCGACAGCCGGGCGCCCAGTTCCTCACGGATCCGGGCCAGGGCGCTGGCGGCGAGGATCGAGTCGCCGCCCAGGTCGAAGAAGTCGTCCTCGACGCCGATGCCGTCGACCCCGAGGACGTCCGCCCAGACGTCGGCGAGTATCCGCTCGCGCGAGGTGCGCGGCGCCACATGGCCCGGCGCGGCCACGCGCACGGGTGCGGGCAGCGCACGCCGGTCGATCTTGTTCTGCGGGGTGAGCGGCAGGGCGTCCAGGACGACCACGGCGGACGGCACCATGTGCGGCGGCAGGACGGCGGCGGCGACCGCCCGCACGTCGGCCGCGTCCAGGTCCTGTGCGGGACCGGCGGCGGTGACGTACCCGACGAGCTGCCGTCGGCCGGGCTCGTCCTCGCGCACCACGACCACGGTGTCGCGCACCCCGCCGTGGCGCCGCAGCGCCGTCTCGATCTCCCCGGGCTCGATACGGAAGCCCCGCACCTTGACCTGGCGGTCGACCCGGCCGAGGTACTCCAGTTCGCCGTCCGCGTTCCAGCGTGCCCGGTCGCCCGTGCGGTAGAGCCGGGCTCCGGGCCGGCCGAAGGGACTGGCGACGAAGCGGCCCGCGGTGAGACCGGGCCGGTTGAGGTATCCGCGGGCCACTCCGACCCCGCCGACGTACAACTCACCGTCGGTTCCGGGCGGTACGGGGCGCATGTCCGCGTCCAGCACGTACGTCTCGGTGCCGGTGAGGGGCCGGCCGATGCTCGGGGTGCCGCTTCCGGTGGCCAGCGGTCCGGTCCAGGAGGCCACGATGGTCGTCTCGGTGGGACCGTAGGAGTTGATCATCCGGCGGCCGGGCGCCCAGTGGTCGACGAGTGCCGCGGGGCACGCCTCGGCTCCCACGATCAGGGTGCTCAGCCGTCCCGGGCCGAGCCGCGCGGGGTCGGGGACGGTGGCGAGGGCGGCCGGCGGGATCAGCGCGTGGGTGATGCGGTGTTCGTTCACCACCGCGGCGAGTTCGTCGCCCAGCCAGGGGCCGTCGGGCGGTACGACGAGGGTGGCGCCCGACAGGACGGAGATGAACAGCTCCAGCACGGAGGCGTCGAAGCTGGGCGAGGAGAACTGCAGGACCCGGCCGCCGGGGCCCACCGCGTACTGTCGGGCGGCGCCTGCGGTGAAGGCGGCGATGCCCCGGTGGGTGACGGTGACTCCCTTGGGTGTTCCCGTCGAGCCCGAGGTGTAGATGACGTACGCGGCCTGGTCGGGGTCCACCCGCGGGCCCGGGCCGTCCGGGGCGGGCCCGGTGGCCTCCATGACGGCGCGCAGGTCGGACAGGTCGTCGAGGACGACGGCGGGCGCCGCGTCCGCCAGCATCAACGCGCGCCTCTCGCGCGGGTACTGGGGATCCACCGGCAGGAAGGCCGCGCCCGCGCGGGCCACGGCCACCTCGGCGGCGATCAGCTCAAGCGAGCGCGGCAGGACCAGCGCCACCGTCCGCTCGGGACCGGCTCCGCGCCGTACGAGATCGGCGGCCAGGCGCCCGGTCCGCTCCGCGAGTTCGCGGTAGGACCAGGTCCGCCGGCCGTCGGTCACGGCCGGCGCGTCCGGTGTACGGCGCACCCATGCCTCGAAGAGTTCACCGAGCGGCAGCGGCTCCACCGTGCCGTCGGTACCGCCTGCGGCGGTGGCGTCCTCCGCCCGGGCGGAAGGGGATGACGACACGGGCTCGTTGTGCAGGTCCGTCATGGGGGGTCCTTCGAAAGCGGTGGTGATGCGGGTGCGCGCGGGCGTGGGGAATCACCCGGGCGCGCCGGGCCGCACGGGGGCGGCTCTTCGGCGCGGGGAGGGGTGGTGCGGGACGGCTCTGCGTCAGGCGCTGCCGACGCGGCGGGCCGTCCGACCGGAGATCTGTACGCGGTCGACGCTTCCGTCGACGGGATCTCGGTGGAAGCGTCCGCCGGGCTCCCGGAGACCGGTGGCGGGGTCGACCAGATCGCAGCTCAGATCCGGGTAGCAGACCAGGGGCAGCGACAGGTCGCCGTCGATGGACAGTGCGGGCAGGCCGTCGGCGCCGAGGCTGATCCGGTACTCGCTCGTCCCGTTGCGATAGGTCCCCGCGCACTGGGGGAAGGCGATGGGTCCGCCCCGGTCCGGGCGTGCGGGAGTGGTCGGCACCCGCAGACCGGTGAGCCGGGTGAGTTCGTCGGCCAGATCCCGCCACAGGGCGGTGGCGCCGCCGGCGTTGCCGGTGAAGGCGACCACGACACCGCTGCGCGGCTCCGCGCGCAGATGACACGAGGTGCCCTGGGCGTTGCCGTCGTGACCGCACCACCAGCGGTCGTCCTGCTGGTAGAGGGCGGCGCCCAGTCCCCAGGCGTCCGCCAGGGGGGCGGCGTCGGTTCCCTCCTCGGGGCGTCGCATCAGCGCGGCGGTGGCGGACGGGACGACGGCGGACCGGCCGATCAGGGTCCTGCCGAGGGCCAGCAGATCAGGGGCGCTCGCCAGCAGGGCGCCGGCCGGGGCCTCGACGGGCGCCAGGCTCTGCCGGGCGGGCCGCACGGCTCCCGTCGCCGTGTTCAGGGCGTGTCCGCTGGCTATGGGACGGCCGGGGGCGGTCTCGCCGAGGAAGGAGGGCGTGATGCCCAGCGGCTCCAGCACCAGCACGCGAACGGCTTCGTGCCATGTCATGCCTGTGACGACTTCGATCAGCCGCCCCGCCGCCACGTAACCGGCGTTGGAGTACGAGAAGTCCGTCCCGGGGGCGAACAGCGCGTCCTCGGCGGTGCAGACCGTCGAGAGATAGCGGGAGGCCGTCAGGCCGGCCGCGGTGTCCGAGTCGAGGCCGGTGGGCAGACCGGCCGTGTGGGAGAGGAGGTGACGCACGGTCACCTTGGGTAAGTCCTGGAACTCGGGCAGGACATCGGCGACGGACTCGTCCAGGTCGAGATCCTCGTCGTCGATCAGGAGCATGACAGTGGCGGCGGTGTACGTCTTGGTGACACTGCCCAGTGGCACGGCGGTGTCGGCGGTGAACGCGGTGCCCCGGACGGCGTCGGCCGTGCCGGTGTGCACACTGACGAACTCCGTCCCGGTGTCCACGGCCAGCTGGGCGCCGGGCACACGGTGGGTTCGCGCGAGGGTGTCGAGACGGTCCTGCAGAGTTCGGTGTAAGGGGGACGGTTGCGGGGCGACTTGAGCGGCGGTGGGGTACGGCATGTGAAGGGGACTCCCAGTGATGCTTGGTGTGAACGTGACGCGCGAGGCCGGTGGGGAGGAGCGGAACGGCCCCCGCGTCGGTGCGGGTGTGGCGTTCTTGCCTGCTAACTTCTGGCGACTTCGACCGGCAGACGACGTACGCCGACGATGACGCCCGGGTTCTGGAAGGTGACCTCTCCGTAGGTGGGGACACGCAGTTCGGAGAAACGTTCAAGCAGCATGCGCAGCGCGATACGCGCCTCCAGCCGGGCCAGCGGCGCGCCGAAACAGAAGTGGATGCCGTGCCCGAACGTCAGATGGGGATTGGGGCTGCGGGTCGGATCGAAGACGTCCGGTGCCTCGAAGCGGGAGGGATCGCGGTTGGCGGCGCCCAGATGGGCCACCACCATCGCGCCCGCCGGAATGTCCTGCTCGCCGATCACCACGGGCCGGGTGGCGCGTCGGCCGAGTTCCGCGAAGGGAGGCAGCCAGCGCAGTACCTCCTCGATGGCGTCCGGGAGCCGGTCGGGCTCGGCCCGCAACGCCTGGAACGTGCCGGGGTGCCGGTCGAACGTGACGACCGCGTTGCCCAGCAGCGCCGTGGTGGTGACGTGCCCGGCGACGAGCAGCAGGGCGACGAACCCGACGATCTCCTGGTCCTCCAGCCTGACCCCGTCCACCTCGGCGGCGAGCAGTTTGCTGGTGAGGTCGTCCCCCGGATTCGCTCGGCATCGCCGGATATGGTCAAGGACGTAGCCGTTCATCTCCCGTACGGTCGGGGCGATGGCCTTGAGCGCGCGGGCGAGGTCGTCCATGTTGGGCGCTTCACCGAGTTCGTCGCCGCCGAAGAGGGTGGCCGCCCATTCCTGGAAAAGCCGGTGGTCGGCCGCCGGTATGCCGAGCAGTTCGGCGATGACGATGATGGGCAGCGGGTAGGCGAGCGTGTCGACCAGATCGAAGCGGTCCCGGTCGGCGACGTCGTCCAGCAGCCGGCCGCACACATTCTCGATGCGTGGTTGCAATCCGCTCACCACGCGGGGGGTGAATGCCTGGCTCACGAGAGTTCGTAGTTTTCGGTGCTCCGGTGGATCCATACCGACGAAATTGCCTTGCCGGAAGACCTCGAAGTCCTCCTGCGTCGGCGCGATGGACGAGAAGTCGGAGGAAAACGTCGCCGGGTCCGCCAGCACCGCGGCCACCGACTCGTGATCCACCACCTGCCAGGCACTTTGCTGTTCGTCGTAATGCACCGGTCTCAGTGCGCGCAAGGACTGCCATCGATCGCTCAGCGCGTCGAAGGGTAAGTGCTCCTGTTGTGATGTGTTGCCGGTCACCTGTTCTCCTTCGTGCGGTACGCGGGGACAGCGAAACCACAAGCGGGATGGTCGACATCGAACCCGGGCGCGGAGCCGGATCTCGGCCACGAACTGGTGCGATAACGACCGACGGCAGCCCTGAGCGGTTGGCTGGACAACTCGGTCGACGTTACCGACCACCGAACTCGGTCACCGGCGGCGCTCACGCCGGCCCGTACAGCCGTATGCCTCGCATCATCTGCTTCAGCGATACGCGTCAACATATGCGGCGCGGACCGTATCGGTTCCACGCCCACCGCCGAACAACCGGCGGCACTCGTCGTGCGCACGTAGCTGACATCACACATCTCCAGTGAGTGAACGCACCACGCAGCGTTCACGCGGCGACTTCCCCTTGCCTTTACCTCGCGTATGCCGGGCCTTTGGGTGGGGCCCGATGTCCTGCCAACACACGCGCGGCTGTGCACAGCCGCCGGGCGGAGCGGACATAACCGGGGCGAAATTCCTCGACCCCGTCGAACCCGGCGACAGTCTTCATGGTGGGTCAACCGAGGGCAACCCCCCGAAGTTGGGTGGAGGCTATATCGGCAAGCCATTGCGCATTGTCTGCGAGCAGCCCGAACTAAACGCGTCGGCGGGGTCCTGGCCTGCTTCACCGCCCCCACGCGTGCCCCGGAAGCAGATGCCTAAACAGACGATTGCGTAGAACCTGGAACTCCTCTTGAGGAGCAACCGGCCACAACTCCCCTCACCTGCGCAGAGATTGTCCGCGGCGGCATGACGAGCACGAACATAAAAAAGCGGAACACCCCATTCGAAGAGCGCCCGAACGCGCCGGACCTTCGGCGCCGCGCCCGGGGACCGGCTCCGCGCGCCGTCGGCCACCCGGCCGGTCCGGCACCAACTTCGGCCGAATCCCGCCCGGAGCACGCGGGGCGCATTCCCCTGGCGCGCACGCGGGCTCGCGCTCCGCGGCCCACATCAGGACGGCGATCACAGGACAGCGACCACGGGGCAGCGCGGAACGGCGGACGACAGGAGCCCCACCCGCCTCAGGCCGATACGACCGCCCCACGCTTCCCGGCCACGATCCGGGACCACAGCGCGGTCGAGTACGTGGAGGGCTTCACTCGCTCATACGAGCTGCTCGTTGTCGTTGACGGGGCGGCGCGAGGCACGTCGGCGGTCGACCACCTGCCGCCACGTGTCTCCGTAGACGAGACCGATCATGTCCTCGCCCGCCATCACGTCGTGCGGAAAGCCCAGTTCCGGAGCACTGATCTCGTCGAGCCGGCTCAGCGCGTCGTCGTCGAGGACGACGTCGACGGCGGCGAGGTTGGCCGTCAGCTGCTCCTCGCCGGTCGCCCCGAGCAGCGGGATGACCGTGCCGGACCGTGAGCGCAGCCACGCGAACGCGACCTGCGCGGGCGTCCAGCCGCCGGCGTCGGCGACGGCGACGACCTCGCGGACGATGTGGTCGCTCCGTTCACCGCTGAAGTCCCATCCCCCGCGCGTGAGCCGTCCTTCCGAGCCGCCCAGGTACTTGCCGGTCAGGCGGCCCTCGGCCAGGGGGCCCCAGGCCACGACGGCCAGGTCGTGCGCCTGGGCCATCGGCGTCAGCTCGGACTCGACGGAACGGGCCAGCAGGTTGTAGCGCAACTGCACGCCGACGAAGGGCGACCAGCCGCGCAACTCGGCGAGGGTGTTCGCCTGGGCGATCTCCCACGCGGACCAGTCCGAGACACCGACGTGCAGGACCTTGCCGGCGCGCACCTGGTCGTCCAGCGCGCGCATCAGCTCCGGCAGCGGAGTGAGGGTGTCGCGGGCGTGCACCCACAGCACGTCGACGTGGTCGGTGTCCAGCCGCCGCAGGCTCGCCTCAAGAGAGGTCACCAGGTTCTTGCGGTGGTTTCCTGCCGTGTTCAGGTCGCCGGGGACGGTCTGCGCCGTGTACTTGGTACCGAGCACGAACCGGTCGCGTCGCCCGCGCAGCGCCCGCCCGACGATCGACTCGGAGGAGCCGCCCGTGTACACGTTCGCGGTGTCGATGAAGTTGCCGCCCGCGTCCGCGTAGATGTCCAGCAGCCTCGCGCTCGTCTCCGGCGCCGCGCCCCAGCCCCAGTCCTCCCCGAAGGTCATGGTGCCCAGCGCGAACTCGGAGACGCGGATACCGGAACGGCCCAGAAGTGTGTAGCGCATGAAAGGTCCTCGATTCGAAACGCGTGTCCATCACCGCGGAACGGGCCGGCCGCCCCGCATCCCCAAGGTGCTGCACCCCGCGCACGTCAACCAGGCCGCGCTCATCCTGGGTGCGCCCCACCCAGGAACCTCGGTGTCCCGTCGTCCCTCACCGCGGAGGCGTCAACGGGTAAGGGTCTGGAACCCCATGTCTCCGCAGTACTCGACGACGCGCTGCTCCGCCTCGGAGTCACTGTTGCTCATCGCTGCCACCGTCGCCTCCGCCAGAGTGCGGCCCTGACCGACGGACTCGTCCTTGAGCGGTCGCATCGCGACGAAGGCATCCCGGGCGACGGTCCCGACCTCATCGTCCCCCGCCGAGTCCGCCGAGTCCGCCGTGTCCGTGGACGCCGCGTTCCGCGCTTTCTGCCAGGCCCCCAACTGCGTGCAGTAGTTCTCCCTCTGCACGGTCAGCCGCTCCTCGTCCTCGCCGTCGGTCGAGGAACATCCGGCCAGCAGCGCCAGCAGGACAAGGACCGGAACCGCAGTCCTCTGTACGCGCACCACATGCCTCCGCCTGAACCTGCGCCCGCTCCACCCCTGCCACCTGCAACTCCCGCAGCAGGATAGCCGTTTGCGGATATCTCCCTGGGCCACACAAGCGATCAGGACATGGACCGGTGCGCGCTAGACGCGGCGTCGCGAGGCGGGTGCATAGGATCGCCGGCATGACCCTGCGACCTGTTCTGGTGAACATCAAGGCCGTTGACGACTCGGCGGTCGGCCGGTTCTGGGCCGAGGCGCTCGGCTGGCGCCTCACCAGCCAGGGATCAGGCGCGACCGCCGCGCAACCCCCCGGCTTCGACTGGCTGGACCCGAGCACCGTCTGCGTCGACGTCATCGCCGTCCCTGAACCCAAGAGTTCGGCGAAGAACCGCGTGCACCTCGATCTCGCCAGCACCTCCGCCGCCCATCAGGCGGAGCTGGTGGCTCGCCTCAGGGCTCTCGGCGCGACGCCCGCCGGGGTCGGCCAGGGCGATGTGCCGTGGACGGTCCTCGCCGACCCGGAGGGCAACGAGTTCTGTGTGCTGGAGCCTCGGGAGATCTACCGGGACACCGGGCCGGTCGCCGCGGTGGTGGTCGACTGCGCGGATCCGCGGGCCATGGCCCGGTTCTGGGACGAGGCGATGGACTGGACCCTGCACGAGGTGACCGACGACCGGGCGGTCTGGCGCTCCCCCACAGGTACCGGCCCGTACCTTGAGTTCCTCCGCTCCCCCGATGTGAAGACCGTGCCGGACCGCGTCCATCTCGACCTGGTGCCGGGGCCCGGTGACGACCGGGCGGCGGAGGTGGCCCGACTGCGGGCCCTCGGCGCCACCGACCTCGACGTCGGCCAGGGGGACGTCCCGTGGACCTGCCTGACCGACCCGGAGGGCCATGAGTTCTGCGTCCTCTCACGCACATGAGTGTCCTTCCGCGCACGCGTATCCAGGTCACCCCGCGCGTGTGAAGGGCGGCGACCCGTCCCGTTCAGACCCGTTCCAGCGCCTGGCGCCACAGCGCCGTGACGTGGGTCCGTAGCCGTTCCGTGTCGACGCGTCCGGGGTCGATCAGCCGTTGCATGCCGATTCCCCGGAGCTGCGCGACGACGGCGATCGCGGTCTCGTCGGGTGCCACGTCGGCGCGGATCGTGCCGTCGGCGATCCCGGCGGCCAGGTCCTCGTACAGATCCGCATGGAACGCCTCGTTCCGCTCGCGGAAGAGCGGAGTGAGTTCCGCTGTCGTCGCGGACTCGGTCCAGAGTTTGAGGAAGACCCTGTTCAGCACGCCCATGCGGCCGAGTTCGCCGATATATCCGTCGATCAGTCGCAGGAGACGGTCCAGCCCGGCCGGCAGCCCGTCCAGTCCCGGCACGAAACCGGCCTGGGCCGCGCGCGCCAGGCGTTCGACGAGCGCCTGCTTCGACCCGAAGTGGTGGGTCACGAGCCCGCGGCTGTAACCGGCCCGCTCCCCCACGGCCGCCAGCGTCAGCGCGTGTACGCCCTGTTCGTCGACCAGTTCGGCGGCGGCCGTGAGCAGAGCGGTTTCGGCCTCTTCACGGCGCTGCTTCTGCGTGCGGCGAGTAGTGGTCATGCGTCGAACCCTACAAGAAACTTGTCATACGACCAACAAGTGAATAAGAATGTGACTTCGGCGGCGCACTCGCCGCTTGGCCACCTCTCTGCGGACCCCCCTCTGCGGACCCCCCTCTGCGGACCACCTCTCCGCGGACCGCGACTCGTGCGGATGCCTCGTCGGCACGCCGCGGACCGGAACGGAAGGCGCCGGATGACGCGAACCCCTCGACGTGCACCGCGATCGGATTCCCTGGAGAACCGCGCCCGCATCATCGAGACCGCACACGCCGCCTTCACCTCCGACCCCTCGGCGAGCCTTCAGGCGATCGCACGGGCGGCCGGGGTCGGCCAGGGAACGATGTACCGCCACTTCCCCGACCGCGAGGCCCTCCTGCTGGCCGTCTACCGCGAGGACCTCGAAGCGCTCGCCGCCGCCGCCCCGCTCCTGCTGGACGAGTACGGGCCGCTGGAAGCCCTGCGCCGCTGGTTCGAGCGCCTCGCCGCCGACGGCCGCCCCACCGGCGGAGCGTCCCAGGCCGTGGCGGCCGCCACCCGGGCCGGCCGGCACCACCCACCGATCGTCGCCGCTCTCGACCTGCTGCTCAGCGCGGGCAAGGAGGCACGGCAGGTGCGAGCGGACGCCGAAGCGGAGGAGGTCCTGCTGCTGGCGTCCTCCCTCTGGCGGGACCGACGGGGCGACGGCGAACCCTCCTGCCCGGACCGCGGTCGGCGGATGCTCACCGTCATCATCGACGGGCTGCGCGCCGACGCACGCCCCGCACGCCCCGCACGCCCCTCACGCCCCTGACGCCTACGGCTCGCCCAGCGAACTGACGCGGTCGGACGCGGGCCAGAGGTAGGGCAGGTCGTCGGGAACGTCCGGGAAGACCGGGAGGTAGACCTCGGGTGCCTTGCGCACCAGCGCCGACCGGTGGCTGAGGTGGAAGGCGGGGTCCCCCAGCCAGGGCGGCAGCTCCCCGTCGTCGGCGAGGTCCTCCTGGACCCGGACAGCGGCCCCGGGCCGGTACAGGCCGAAGTCGGTGACGAGCGTGGTGGCACAGGTGTCGGCACGCCCCTCCGCCACCCACATGGCGCACACGTCCAGGCCGTAACGGACCAGGGCCTCCTCGTAACCGATCCACATACGTACCGCCGGATGGTGCCGCCATCCGTAGCCGGGCACGGTCAGGCCGCGCAGCACCTGCAGTGCCTCGACCCGCTGTGTCGGAGTACGGAAGAAAGGTCTGCACGCAGCATGCCTACCGCGGCGGCGTGAACGCGTATCAGCGCGCCCCGCATCCGTCCGCGCGCCGCGACGGGAAGATCGGTTGTGGAACGCGTGTACGCGGGTACGCGGAGTCGGGGTGCCGACGACGGCCACGTCGGCGGATTCCACACGACACGCCGGACGCCGGCGCCGGCGCTGTACAGCGGACGTCGCACGCCTGGCGTCGCGGGCCGCCGGTCAGACGTCGTATGCCGAACAAGGAGAGTGCCCATGGCCGCTACTCGCGGAGAACCGGATGTCCTCGTGGTCGGCGGAGGTCTCGCCGGTCTGGCCTGCGCCCGCGACCTGGTGGACGTCGGACTCGACGTCAAGGTCCTGGAGGCGTCCGACGAGGTGGGCGGGCGCATGCGCACGGACCGTCACGAAGGCTTCGTCGTCGATCGCGGCTTCCAGGTCTTCAACACCGCCTACCCGCAGGTCCGCCGACGGCTGCCGCTGCGCGAACTGCGGCTGAGGCCCTTCACCCCCGGCGTCCTCGTGCACACCGAGGACGGGCCGATGCGCTTCAGCGATCCGACCCGCAGGTCGCGTACACCCCACATGCCTCCCAGGACACGCGCTCTGCGCGACCTGCGTCCCGGACGTCTGGCGGGCACCCGCGATCTCCTCGCGCTGGGCGCCCTGTCGGCCCGGGACATGCTCGCGCCCGCGCGGCTGCTGAAACGCGAACGCGGCGAGGACCGCACCACCCGGACCGCGCTCGCTGCGGCGGGGTTCTCCGAGGAGTTCGTCGAGCGCTTCTTCCGGCCCTTCCTCTCCGGCGTCTTCCTGGAGGACGAGTTGGAGACCTCCGCACGCGTCTTCCACCTCGTCTGGCGCAGCATGCTGCGCGGCACGCTGTCTCTGCCGGGCGAGGGCATCGGAGCGGTCCCGCGCGCGCTCGCCGCCGCGCTCCCCCGGGCGACCGTACGTCTCGGCAACCCGGTCGCCCGGCTCACGGACGACGGAGTCGAACTGGCCACGGGCGCCGAACTCCCGGCCCGCGCCGTGGTGGTGGCCACCGGCCCCGGCCCGGCCGCCGACCTGCTGCCGGGCCTCGACGTGCCCGCGTACCGCGTGGTGACGACGTACTACCACGCCGCGACACGCTCCCCCCTCCCCGAGCCCACGCTCCTCACCGACACCCGCAGACGCTTTCTGAACTCCTGTGTCCTCAGCGAGGTCGTCCCCTCCTACGCGCCCGCGCACATGTCCCTGATCGCGACCTCGGTGCTCGGCGAGGACACGCAGGGCCGTGAGCGGGAGGTCCGCACGGCGCTGGCCGACGCGTACGGCGCCGACACGGGTGACTGGGATCTGCTGACGGTACGGACCGTGCCCGACGCGCTGCCCGTCATGGCACCTCCGCAGCCCCTCAGCAGGACCGCCCGGGTCGCACCCGGCCGGTACGTGTGCGGCGACCACCGGGCCACCGGATCGGTCCAGGGGGCACTGGCCTCGGGCACCCGGGCGGCCCGCGAGGTGGCCCGGGACCTGGGTCGGTAGCGGGGTCGGTAGCGGGGTCGCGGGCGCCCGTCGCTCTGCCGCGGGGGTGGCAAGGCGTCGCCGTCGCGATCCCGCTCTCAGCGCTTTCTGTCCAGGAGTTCCTTCAGCACCGACTCGGGGTCGCGGAGCACCGAGACCAGCAGGGCCTTGTCGTACGCGGAGTCGCCCAGCAGGGAGCGCGCCGTCGACTCGTACCGGTCCCGTACCGGTCCGAGTTCCGGTGTGCCCCGCTGCGGGTGGCCGACGGCGGCCCAGTAGTTCTCGCCGGCCCCGTACGCGGCGACCGCGGGCCCGCCGGCGCCCTGCGCGGCGAGCGCCGAGGCGAGCAGGTCCAGGCCGAGGGCGATGCCGAAGCTGTCACCGATGCGGCGCTTGCCGTCGAGCATCGCGGCCGCGTGTCCGGCGGCTTCCTCCGCGCGGTCCTCGAACAGCGCGAGCAGCGCCAACTGGTACTCGGCGTACGACCGGGTCCACCACTCGCCGCGTACGACGCAGTCCCGGCGCAGTTCGACGGCCTCGCGGCGGGCCTCCTCGCGCAGCCCCTCGGCCGTCAGGGCGAAGACGCGGATCAGCCGGCACAGCACACGGCCCACGGAGGCGAAGGGCCCGCCCTCGGCGCTCGCCAGGGCCCCGTCGACGACGAACCGCGCCGCCATCGGCCGCCCCCGCAGCAGATGGACCAGCCCTTGCAGATAGGCGGCGTGCAGCGCCCCTTCGGTCTCCTCCTGGGCCGCGGCCTGTCGCCGGCAGGCCAGGGCGAGCCGCTCGGCCGCCTCGTGCTCGCCGCACAGCACCCGGGCGACGCCGAGGGACCACAGGGCCCGGGTGCGTACGGCTCCCGGCTCCTCCGTCAGTGCCAGGGCCTCCTCCAGATAGCCCGTGGCTTCCCGCAGGTGACCGCAGCAGCTCCAGAAGAAGCCCAGCAGCCCGGCCAGTTCGAGCGCCTGCTGCGGCCGGGTGGTGAGGAAGTGGTCGAGCGCGGCACACAGGTCGGAGTGGGCCGCGGAGACCCAGCGGTACGCGTCCATCTGTGCCGGGCCCGGCCAGTCGGCGTGGGCCCGCCGGGCACGGCGCAGAAAGTAGGCGGCGTGGCGCCGGGACAGCACCTCGGTCTCGTCCAGTTCGCCGAGCCACATACGGCCGTACTCACGCAGGGTGTCCAGCATCCGGAAGCGGCCCTCCACGCGGGCCACGACGGACTTGCGCTCCAGTCCCGCCAGCGCCCGTTCGACGTCCGAGGCACGCAGGGCCTCGTCGGCGCACACCGCGCGCACCGCGTCGGCGTCCACGGCGTCCCGGAACACCGAGAACCGGGCCCACAGCAGACGCTCCGCGGGCTCGCACAGTTCGTGGCTCCAGCCGATCGCGGTGCGCAGCGTCCGCTGCCGGAAGTGGACGCGCCCCGCGGGGCCCGCCTTCGGCGCGGAGAGGTCCAGGCGTGAACCCAGGAGTTCCTCGACCTCGTCGAGCGTGTGGTGGGTCAACTGGCCGGCCGCCAGCTCCAGCGCGAGCGGGATCCCTTCGAGCCGCCGGCTCAGACGGGCGGCGGTCAGGATGCCCTCCGGGCCCATCGGGCCGGTCCCCGTCGCGGCCGCACGACGGCAGAAGAGTTCCACGGCGTCGGAGGCCGGTGGCAGCGGCTCCACGACGACGCGGTGCTCGCCGTCCATCCCGAGCGCTTCCCGGCTGGTCGCCAGCACGGTCACTCCCGGGCAGTCGTCGAGGAGACGGCCGAGCAGGTCGCGGCAGGCCGCCGAGAGGTGTTCGCACGAGTCCAGCACCAGCAGGACGTCCTTGCCCGCGAGCCAGGCGCACAGCGCGTCCAGCGGTTCGGCCGTCGCGTGGTCGGCGAAGTCGAGGGCGTCGGCGACCGTGGCGAGCAGCAGGCGGGCGTTCGTCAGCGGCCACAGGTCGGCCCAGGCGACGCCTCGGGTGCCGACGCGCATGACCTGCTCCGCCGCGTGCAGCGCGAGCCTGCTCTTGCCCACGCCGCCCACGCCGGTGAGGACGACCAGACGGTGCCGGTCCAGGGCGTCGGCGACGTACGCCAGTTCCCGGCGTCGTCCGACGAGTTCGTCAGGGGGCTCGGGCAGGTTCCTCAACACGGTGACCGTCTCTCGTGTGCGTCGCCCGGGCAGCGTCCGGACCGGTGGTCGAAGGTGGTGTGGGCGGGGCGCGTGGTGCGTACGGTGCCCGTGGCGTAGACGGGGCGCGTGAGGTCCGCGATGGGTGTTCGGATCCGTCCGCTCAGTCGGCCGGGGCCGACGTCACGGACGCGGGCCCGGGCGCGGTCTCGGTCGCAGCCGCGGCGGCGGTCGGCGGCGGCGTCATCGCCCACCGCACGGCCGCCGTCATGGCGGAGCCGAGCGGCCGTACGCACAGGTTCTCGGCCACCGCCAGCCGTGGCAGCCCGAGTTCCCTGGTGGCCCAGGTGGGCAGCAGGGACACGGCGTTCGCGGCCAGCACCCCGTAAGGGGGCCGGGCGATCAGCGGCAGCGGCGGATTCAGCAGCAGGAAGCGTGCGGCGGCACGCGCCTGCGCGGTCGCCCGCAGTTCCGGGCGGTACGCGTCGAGCCGTTCGGCCAGCTCGGCCCGGTCGCGCGGTGGATCGACGACACCCAGCGCGGCGCCGACGCGCGCCATGTCCGCGACGTACCCGTCGCACTCCGCGGCCGTCAGCGGGCGGCGCCCGTAGCGCTGGTGGGCGCGGAGAAAGCTGTCGGCCTCCGCGACGTGGACCCAGCCGAGCAGATGCGGGTCGCTCGCACGGTAGGCGAGGCCCTCGTCGGTCTCCCCCACCACCCGTTCGTGGACCGAGCGCACCTGCGCACAGGCCAGCCGGGCGCTCTCGGCGGTGCCGTACGTCGTCGTCGCCAGGAAGGTACTGGTGCGCTGGAGTCTGCCCCACGGGTCGCCGCGGAAGCCGGAGTGGGCGGCCACCGCGGCCATGGCGAGCGGATGGAGCGACTGCAGGAGCAGGGCCGACAGACCACCGATGAACATCGACGCGTCCCCGTGCACCCGGCGGACCGGGCGTTCGGGGCCGAACCAGCGCGGGCCCGGCGTGTCGTGGATGCGGGCGCGGTTGCGTGGGCCGTCGGGGCCCGCCACCCGGGCGAAGAGCCCGCTGCCCAGGCGTTCCCGCAGCCCGTCGACGCGAAATGCTCTGTTCAATTTCATCGGTGCCGTTTTCATCGGTGCCGTTTTGATCCGTGCCGGTTCCATCCGTGCCGGTTTCATCCGTGCCGTGTTCTCCTGTCGGGCGCTTGCTCGCGGGCGCGCGTCGCACGCGGTGTCCGCGCCCGGTGCGGGACGGCACCCGCTCCCGCCGGTGCCGTCCGGCGGGTGTCGGGCACACTCCCCACCCTTGATTCCGGACGGCGGAGGCGTTCGGACGCACCGGTCCGCGAAATCCGTGCGGGCGGCACGCCGAAGCGGACGCGGGCCCGCCCCGGGGGACCGGGCGTCCCGGGGCGTACGCCGTCGGCGATAGCGTGCCGACATGCGCGAGTCACTGCCCGAGCCGTCCCCGCCCGTCACCGCCCGCAGAGCCCATGAGCTGGGGCTCTCCGTAGGGAACCTGCCCACGGGCACGCACAACGCCCTGACCGATGTGCCCGGGGTCCGCGTGGGACACACCACGCTGGTCCGGCCGCCGCGGGTGCACAGCGGTGTCACCGCGATCGTGCCGGACGGGGTGGGCCCCGGCAGCCCGCTGCCCGCCGGGGTGTTCGCGGGCAACGGCTACGGCAAGCTGCTCGGCACCACGCAGCTCGCCGAACTCGGCGCCCTGGAGACACCGGTGCTGCTCACCTCGACCCTGTCCGCCTTCAGGGTCGCGGACGCCCTGGTCGGCTGGGTCCTGGAGCGGCCCGAGGGGGCCGCCGCGCGGAGCCTGAACCCGGTCGTGGGCGAATGCAACGACGGGCTCCTGTCGGACATCCGCTCACGTCCGGTCCGGGAGGAACACGTCCGGGCGGCCCTCGACACCGCGAGCGGCGGGCCGGTCGCCGAGGGGTGCGTCGGCGCGGGTACCGGGATGACCGCGCTGGGGTTCAAGGCCGGTATCGGCACCTCGTCGCGGCGCGTACCGCTGGCCGGCCGGGACGTGACGCTCGGGACGCTCGTGCAGGCCAACTTCGGCGGCACGCTTCGGGTGTCGGGCCGTGTGGTCACGCCCGCCGACGTCGGCGTACCGACCGAGGACCCGGACTCGACGACGAACCCCGTCCCCGAGGCCGGTTCCTGCATGGTCGTGGTCGCCACCGACGCGCCGCTGGACGCCCGCCAGTTGACGCGCCTGGCGCGGCGCGCCGTCTACGGACTCGCCAGGGCCGGGGCCGCGTACGGACACGGCAGCGGCGACTACGGCCTCGCCTTCGGTACGCGTCCCCTGGGCACGCCCGCCGGGCCCGCCGTGCTGCCCGACGACCGGCTGGACCCCCTCTTCGTCGCCGTCCTGGACGCCGTGGAGGAGGCCGTCCTCAACGCGCTGCTCACCGCCACCACGACCACGGGACCGTACGGCCACACCCGCCACCCCCTGCCCGCGGCACCGCTCCTCGCCCTGCTGGGCCGAGAGGAGCCGGGCGCCGCCGGGAGTCCCGGCGGCACTCGTTCCCCCTGAGCCGGAAGGCGGACCTCTCAGGCCTCTCAGGCCCGGTCGAGGGCTACGGGGCCCTGGGGTCCCGAGTCGGGTCCCGCCACCCGTGGGTCCGCGGGGCGGGGGGCGTAGATGGGCGCGTCCGCCTGGTAGAAGAGGTCGATGTCGGCCTCCTCACCGCCGACGATCAGGGTGTCCCACGCACCGCTCTCCTGGAGGGTCCGCAGGGTCGACGGCTGGAGCGTGGCGAGGTGTTCGCGCAGTTCCTCGTCGGAGGGCATGCCGGGAAGGCGGGTCTCCAGCCGGTCGCGTATCGCGCGCATGCGCTCGAGCAGCGCGTCCAGATCGGGCTGCTCCAACTTGGCCTCGGCCCCGCCCTCGGCTCCGGCTCCGGCCCCGGCCCCGGCCCCGGGCGCGCCTGCCCTGGCCACGGCGGCTGCCGGAGACTCGGTCTGCTCCATGCTGCGGGCGATGATGTCCTTGATCGCGCGGGTGGCACCCTGCTCGTCCGTGGTGACCATGGCGTTCCAGGCGCGGCTCTTGTGCCGGTACTGCAGCATGGACATCGCGGCCTCGTGCCGGATGAAGTCGGCGTCGCGCAACGGCCGGCCCTGCCAGGTGCGGCTGAGCGAGCGGGCCAGGGACACGGCGGAGGCGAGGCCGCTGTTGAGACCGCGCCCCGGCCAGAAGTGGATGGCGTTGGCGGCGTCGCCCAGCAGGAAGCCGTACGTTCCCGGGGTCGTCGCGGTGGAGCGGGTGAGCTGCGCCGTGAACCTGGGGCGTTGCACCATGTCCAGCCGGAACGAGGTGATGGCGCTGAGGTCGTCCTCGGCCACACCGAACAGCTTGAGGCCCTCCCGTATCCGCTTCCACAGGTGCGAGCCGCGCAGCAGGGCGGGCAGGAACAGGGTGCCGTGGGTGGGACAGACGAACTCGTTGTCCTCGTGGCGGCTCATGACGCAGGGGCGTGCGGCGATGCACTCCTCGAAGACCTGGCGGACGGGATCGATACCGATCACGGCCTTGGTCTCGTCGCGGGTGAGCCGCATGTTCAGGAAGCCCTCGCCGCGCAGCGAGTTGAGCAGGAACCTGTTCTGCGACACGGTCAGCAGGACGCTCATCTGGTCGGTCAGCGGCGACTTGACCCGCAGCCCCAGCACCACGTCCTGGAGGTGTTCGCCGTCGAGGGAGTAGATGGAGGCGTCGGCCGCGCCGAAGCGGTCGGCGTAGTGCTCGCGGGTGCGGGACCGTCCGCCGTCGCAGATCGCCAGGACATGGTCGTTGGCGACCCGGTGCTCGTGCTCCGAGGGGTCGAAGCGCTTGGGTACGAGCCGGATCGCCGACTTGCTGTTGGCCAGCTCCAGCAACTGGTCCTCGACGTAGGCGATCCGGATGTTGCGGGGAGGCCGGCCGTCGACGGAGTCCGGCCCGACGGGCCACATCTCGGAGAACTGCCCCGCGTCGAACAGCGCGGACTGCATCTCCTCGGTCAGCGCGAGGTACTGGCGGCTCTGGATGGTCACGACCTGCTGACGGCGGACGTTGCCCAGCGTCTCGTCCTTCCAGGCCACCGTCGTACCGTTCTTGACCCAGCGACCCTCGTAGACGGTGATGAACACCCGTCCCTGCAAGGCGTTTTCCAGCAGCAGCGCGAAGGCGAGGCCGACCGGGCCACCGCCGGCGATCGTGACGCGGAGCGCGCTGGGGTTCGCCAGGGCCGTGGGGCGCGGCACGTCGAGCTGGGAGAGGTCCATGACCGTCTCCAGCGCCTCCTGCGTCTCGAACAGGAAGGTCTCGTCGCCGATCCGGATGACGTCACCCGGGGCCAGCGGGTGCCGGGTGACGCGCCGTTCGTTGACGTAGGTGCCGTTCCTGCTGTTGCGGTCGTGCAGGACGAACGCGTCGTCCTCCACGACGATCTCGGCGTGCAGCCGGGAAGCGCTCGTGCTGACGATGATCACGTCGTTGTCGCTCTTGCGACCGAACCGCAGGGCCGCGGTGCCCAGCACCACGCTCTGACCGCTGAAGGGACCCGTGCGTCCCACGATGACCGACGACACTCAAACTCCTAGCAGACATGCCCCGGTGCCGGGCCGGACCGCACCGGGCGGCCGATCCGGCACGAGGGCCAACTGGACCATCACAAGCAGGGAACCCGGGTGCGAGCAGGCCGCACCGGGCCGGTCAGTGGGCGGGGCGCCGAGGGTGCACGGCCGCCGCCCGACCCGTCACTCGCATGTCAGCGTGAACGGCACCGTGTCGGAGATGTTCTGCTGCGAAGACTTGATCTCCACGCCCATGGCGCTCGCCAGCGTCCCCTCCCGCGCGTACGTCGTCACACGGATCGTCTCCTGGTGGGTGCGGGGGCCGCCTTCCGAGAAGGTCAGCGCCCGCCACGTCTTGTCGACCACCGACCCTTCGGCCGAGACCCATCGGTAGGTGAACTTCACGGGCAGCTCCGTCACTTCGAAGGTGGCCGTGAACGCGGGAGCCTCCCCCTGCGGTGGCGGGCAGCTCCCCGCGTACGTCGTGTTCGTCCCCGTGACCGCCACCGTCACCGGCGGCTGTCCCGCGGCGCCCGAGCCGTCCCCTTCCGCGGAAGGGGAACCGTTCTGTGCCTGCTGCGCGGAGGAACTCGTCTCCGCGCCGGGGTTCTTGCCGTCCGCCCGGTCCTCGTCGTCACGCGTCAGGGCGTAGCCCAGCCCGCCCAGGAGCAGGGCGGACACGGTCACCAGCGCCGCCACCAGGTACCCCTTGCGCCGAGCGCGCCCCGGCCGGGCCGGGGCGAGTGTCCCCACGGTGACCGGGCCGCTCGCCGTCGGGAGCGAGTACGCCGGCGAAGCCTGCGAGGGTGTGAACGACGCCGCCGGCTGGGCGGGCCCGAAGGTGCCGGTGGTGCCCGTCGCCGTCGCCTCGAAGGGCGACGCCTGCGGTGAGCCGTGCGTCTGCCCGGCGGGCGCGTCGACGACGGTCTCCGAAGTGCCGCTGGTGGCGGGGGACTGCGCCGCGGGGTGTACGTCCCCGGTCTGCGCGGCGGCGGTCGCCGCCGACGTGGCTTCGGTCGCCGCGGCCTGGGCCGCCGCCGCGTGCGTCGCCGCGGTGTGTGCCGCCTCGGCTGCCGCGGTGTGCGTGGCCTCGGTGTGTGCCGCCGCGGTTTGTGTCCCTGCCGCGTCCGGGGACGAGGCCCGCGTCGCGACGCGCGGGTCCTGGGTGGGCGCGTCGAGGGTGATGTCCGAGGTGGCGTCCGCCGAGGAGGGCTGTGCCGCGGGACTCACCCCGCCGGTCTGAGCGGTACTGGTCTGGCCGGTGCCGGTCTGGGCGGTAGCGGACTGCGCCGCGACGGTCACCGTAGGGGTGGATTCCGTCCTCGTGACGTCGGCGTCGGGCGTACCGCCGGCGGCGATGAGCCGCAGGTCCCGCGCGGTCTGTTCGGCGGAGGCACGCTCGGCCGGGTCCTTGCGCAGGAGACCTTCGATGACGGAGGTCAGGGGACCGGCCCGGTGCGGGGACGGCGGCTCGTCGTCGACTACGGCGCGCAGCGTGCCCAGGGCACTGTCCTGCCGGAAGGGCGAACGGCCCTGCACGGCGGTGTGGAGCAGGACACCGAGGGACCACAGGTCCGTGGCGGGGCCGAGGGCACGGCCCAGGGCCTGCTCGGGCGCGAGGTACTCGGGGGAACCGACGACCTCGCCGGTCATGGTGAGCGCGGTGTCGCCGACCACCATGGCGATACCGAAGTCGGTGAGGATCACCCTGTCGTCGTCGGCCAGCAGGACATTGGCCGGTTTCACGTCGCGGTGCAGCACATCGGCGGCGTGTGCGGCGCGCAGCGCGCTCAGCACCTCCGCGCCGATCCGCGCGGTCTCCCGCGGGCTCAGCGCCCCCTGGGTTCTGATCAGGTCCGCGAGCGAGCGGCCACGGACCAGCTCCATCACGATCCACGGGCGGTCACCGTCGGTGACGACGTCATGGACGGTGATCACGTTCGGGGCGGTGATGCGCGCCGCGGCCCACGCCTCCCGCTCCAGCCGGGTGTACATGCGCTCGATCTTCTCGGCGGGCAGCCCGGAGGGAGCGCGCACCTCCTTGATGGCGACCTCGCGGCGCAGCACCTCGTCGCGAGCGCGCCACACGGTTCCCATGCCGCCCTCGCCGAGGGTGGACAGCAGACGGTAGCGATCGGCGACCAGCCGCTCCGGGCTCGCGTCCGGGGACGCTGCGTCCTCGTGGTGCATCGGGGCCAATCTCCCTTGTCTTTAGGCATGAATGAGCGCCCGGACATGTTCCGTCCGATCGGCACCTCTCACCACCCAGGTGCTCTCAGCTATCAACTACACGCAGGACAGGGGCCGTTCGGTTGCTGCAGTCTAGCCCTGCCGCCGGTCGGGTTCGGCCAACGCCAGTCGTATCTTGTCCGTATCTGTTCAGAACGGCGATCATGACTGAGACAGGTCGCGAAAGGTCACGACAGGTCACGGCGAGCAACAGTGCGTCACGGTCGATCGCGGGGTTCCCCGAGGCACCGAACGCCCAGATCAGGTGCCCTATGACCTTCTTATAGGCTTGCCCCGTTCTGGGGCTGCCGGGCAATGGTGCTCAGCGCGACGGGCCACGGGAACCGGGAGCGTTTCCGGGCCCGACCTCGCCTCCCATCACCGGACCCTGTCTGTGAAAGGTCACCCGCACCATGCCCCTGGCCCTGCTGGCCCTCGCCGTTGTCGCGTTCGGCATCGGCACCACCGAGTTCGCCACCATGGGGTTGCTGCCCCAGATCGCCGACGGGGTCGGAGTGTCCGTGCCGCAGGCGGGCCATCTCGTCTCCGCCTACGCGCTCGGGGTCGTCGTCGGCGCCCCCGTCCTCACGGGCATCGGCGCGCGCGTCCCCCACAAACGGCTGCTGCTGATCCTGACCGGGCTGTTCGTGATCAGCAACGCCGCGTCCGCGATCGCTCCGAACTTCGGCCTCCTCTTCGCCGCGCGCTTCCTGGCGGGTCTGCCGCACGGAGCGCTGTTCGGTGTGGGAGCGGTCGTCGCGTCCCGGCTCGTCGCCCCCGACCGGGCGGCCCGCGCCGTCTCGAAGATGTTCCTCGGGCTGACCGTCGCGAACATCGTCGGCGTGCCGGCCAGCACGGCCCTCGGGCAGCAGCTGGGCTGGCGTTCCGCCTACTGGACGGTCGCCGTCATCGGCCTCGTCGCCCTGGTGTCGCTGGCTCTCTTCGTGCCTCACCAGCCACGCGGTCAGCAGTCCGGCATCCGGCACGAACTGCGGGCGATGGGCAACAGGCAGGTCGCGATCGGTCTGGCCACCGCCGTCGTCGGGTTCGGCGGGTTCTTCGCCGTCTACAGCTATCTGGTGCCCATGCTGACGCATCTGACGGGCATCTCCGACGCGTCGACGACTCTGGTCCTCGCGCTCTACGGCGTCGGTATGACCGGGGGCACACTGCTCGCGGGCCCGCTCACGGACCGTGCGCTGCGGCCGACGCTGTACGTGGGACTCGCGCTGCTCGCCGCGGCGCTGGTGACGTTCTACTTCACCGTCCACAGCACCGTGCCCGCCCTGATCACGATCACCTTCATCGGTGCGATGGGCTCCCTCATCACCACGCCCGTGCAGATGCTCCTCATGGCCAAGGCGAAGAACGCTCCGACCATGGCGGCGGCCTCCAACCACTCAGCCTTCAACCTGGCCAACGCGGGCGGCGCCTGGCTCGGCGGCCTGGTCATCTCGGCCGGCTGGGGATGGGCCTCGCCCAACCTGGTCGGCGCGGCTCTCGCCGTGGCGGGCCTGGGCCTCGCCTTCACGGGAGGTCTCATGGACCGGGGCGGCCCCCGCTCCGAGACGATCACCAAGTCCATGGGTACGGCCGAGGCCTCGACGGCGGGCTAGGGTACGGAGCACCAGCGCACCTAGCCCGCACAGCGTCCCCTCGAACACCATCCCGTCTGCCGATGTGACGCCCCTCACTCTCAGGAGGGGGCCGGGGCGCCGGGCCGGGTGTGCCCGATCATGCTCGGAATGGACACTCGTTTCTCCAACATCGCGGACCTGGTCGAGACTCCGTCCGAGCCCCCGTCCGTGGCGGTAGTGATCGACGTCATGCGTGCGTACACCGTGGCCGCCTGGGCCTTCGCCCAGGGTGCGGAAAAGATCGTTCTCGCCGAGTCGCTGGACGAGGCCCTGGCGCTCAAGGCCCGTCACCCGGACTGGGTGGCCCTCAAGGACGGCCCGCCCGCCCCCGGGTTCGACGCCGTCAACTCGCCGGGGCTGCTGCGGTCCGTGGACCTCGGTGGACGGACCGTCGTACAGAAGACCACGGCGGGGACGGTCGGCGCCCTCGCGGTCAAGGGTGCGCGGCTGGTGCTGTGCGCGGGCTTCGTGGTGGCGGAGGCGACGGCTCGGCTGCTGCGGACGCACGACGCCCCCGATGTCGTGTTCGTGGTCACCGGCGAGGACGGGCGGGCCGAGGAGGACCTGGCGTGTGCGCAGTACATCGCCGGGCGGGCCACCGAGGCCGGGACGGACGCGGCGGAGTTCCTCCGCCGCGCCGCCGCCTCGCGCGCGGCCGTCGAACTGGCACAGGGCATACGTCAGGGAGTCCATCCTGATGACGTCGCGCTCTGTCTTGAGCTCGACCGGTTCCCCTTCGCCATGGTGGCGGCCCTGAAGGACTCGCTCATGGTGCTGCGCCCGCACGCGATGCCGTAGGGGTACGCAGCGCTTCGCTCAGGAGCGTGACGGCCGGCGGAATCTCCGTGTCGCCGATATTGCCGTACCCGAGGACGAGCGCCCGTTCCACCGGCCGGTTCGTGCGGTAGTCGTCGAGGTCAGCCAGGCGCAGCCCCGCGGCGGCGGCCGCCCGGACCGCCCCGGCGGTGTCCGTGTCGTCCGGCAGGTGCAGCAGGATGTGCAGTCCGGCGGCGGTACCGGCGACCCGGCCCTGCGGCACCTGTTCGCCGAGCGTCCTGACCAGCAGGTCGCGGCGGGTCCTGAACCGCCGCCGCGCGGCCCGCAGATGGGCGTCGTACCAGCCGCGGTCGATGAAGGTGGCGAGCGCGAGCTGGTCCAGGACGGGTGGCGCGGCGGCGACGGGGTTCGCCGCCCGCAGTACCGGGGTCATCGCGGCGGGCGCGACCGACCAGCCCAGGCCGAGGGCCGGCGACAGCGTCTTGCTGACCGAGCCGAGGAGGAAGACCCGGCCCGGATCCATCCCCTGCATGACGGCGACCGGATGGCGGTCGTAGCGGAACTCGGCGTCGTAGTCGTCCTCGACGACGAACCCGTCGACCTCACGGGCCCAGCGCACCAGGCGTGCCCGGCGGGCCGGGGACAGCACCGTCCCCGTGGGGAACTGGTGTGCCGCGCCGACGACGACGGCGCGGGCCGGCGTACCCGCGAGGTCGTCGACGCGGAGGCCGTCCCGGTCCACGGGCACCAGGTGTACGCGCAGACCGGCGCTGGTCGCGGCGTCCCGCAGCCGCCCCCAGCCCGGGTCCTCCACGGCCAGGTCGGCGATGCCCTCGGCGCGCAGGGCCCGGCAGGTGCGTACCAGACCGTCGGTGACGCTCGCGCACACCGAGACGGAACCGTCGTGTGCGTCCGCGCCGCGCGAGCGCCGCAGGTACTGCGCGAGCGTCGTACGCAGCTCCGCGTGTCCGGCGGGGTCGGGCAGGCCCAGGTCGTAGTGGACGGCCGAGCCTGTGACCGCCCGGACCGCGTCCGCCCAGCGACGCCGGGGAAACGCCCGCAGATCGGGCAGGCCGGGCGCGAGGTCGTACCGGATCGGTGGCCGTGCCGGTGCGCGGGGCACGCGGGAGCGCGGCTGCGCGGTGTCGGGCGACCACGAGACACGCGTGGCGGAGCCCACCCGGGCACAGAGGTATCCCTCCGCGACGAGTTGCCCGTACGCCTCCGTCACGACCCAACGTGAGCAGCCGAGTTCCTCCGCGAGCGCGCGGCTCGGCGGCACTGCGGCACCTTCCGCGAGCCGGCCGTCGCGGATCGCGGTGCGCAGCGCGCGAGCCAGTCGGTCGTGCAGACGGCGCCGCCCGCCGTCCGCGGGTCCGACCTCCAGCAGGGTCGCCCACGCGAAATTGGTCTGGGAAACGGTCACAGAATTGGAGCGTAGCGCCGATCCGAATCCGCCTAGCGTCACAAGCATGATGGAGAACCTGGTCCTCGGGGCCATGCTGTTCGGTACCACCGCGGACGAACGACGGTCGTTCGCGCTCCTGGACCGTTTCGTGGACGCCGGAGGCGTCTGGATCGACACCGCCAACTGCTATTCGTTCTGGGCGGATCCGAGCGGATTCGGCGGGCAGAGCGAGGCGCTGCTCGGCCGCTGGCTGGCGAGCCGCCCGGGCGTCCGTGACCGCGTCAGGATCAGCACCAAGGTGGGCTGCGAGCCGACCCTGGCCGGCCGGTTCCCGGAGACGGCCGAAGGCCTCTCGGCCGGGGCCGTCAAGAACGGGATCGAGGGCAGTCTCCGCCGGCTGGGTACGGATCACGTCGAGTTGTACTGGGCCCACAAGCCCGAGCCGGCCACACCGCTGGAGGAGACGGTGGCCGCCTTCGACGAACTCGTGTCCGCGGGCACGGTCGGTCGGCTCGGCTGCTCCAACTACCCCGTCTGGCAGGTCGAGCGGGCCCGGCAGCTCGCCAGGGCGAACGGCGGTACGGGCTTCACCGCGGTGCAGCAGCACCACACGTACCTGCAACCGCGCCCCGCGACCCGGCCGTCCGTGGTGCACCGGTTCGGTGCGGTCACCGATGAGGTGCTCCACTACCTGGAGCAGCACCCGGACATGGCCCTGTGGGCGTACACGCCGCTGCTGGGCGGCCGCTACACCCGCCCGGACAAACCCCTGGCCGCCGAGTACGACCACCCCGGCACCACCCGGCGCCTGGCGGTGCTCGACGAGATAGCCACCGAGACCGGCACGAACCGCAACCGGGTGGTGCTGGCCTGGCTGACCGGCGGGAACCCGGCTGTCACACCGATCGTCGGTGTCAGCACGGTCGAGCAACTGGACGAGGCGTTCGCGGGGGTGGCACTGGAACTGACCTCCGATCAGCGCGAACGGCTCGACTCCGCGATGTGACCCGCGACGACCGGCCACCGCCGGGTGGGGTGGTGGCCGGTGCTCCCGTGGACGACGGTGTGACCACGGGGGCGGGAGCACGTCTCGGCTCCCTGCCGGAGAATGGACGTCGGCGCGTCGGCGGACCACGAGAAGAGGCACAGTGATGAAGCACATCGAACTGCGGGACCTGGACGTTTCCCAAATCGGTCTGGGTGCGATGGGCATGTCGCACGGCTACACCGGCGCCGGAGCCGACGACGCGGAGTCCGTCCGCACCATCCACCGCGCACTGGAACTGGGCGTCACCTTCATCGACACCGCCGAGGTCTACGGGCCGTACACCAACGAGGAACTGGTCGGCCGCGCCCTGAAGGGCCGCCGGGACCAGGTCGTGCTGGCGACGAAGTTCGGCCTGATCTCCCACACCGGCCGCACCGGGCCCACCGACAGCAGCCCGGAGAACGTCCGCGCCGCCGTGGAAGGCTCACTCAAGCGGCTGGGCACCGACCACATCGACCTGTACTACCAGCACCGCGTCGACGCCGGCACGCCGATCGAGGACACCGTCGGCTGCCTGGCCGAACTCGTCACCGAGGGCAAGATCGGGCACATCGGCCTCTCCGAGGCCGGCCCCGGCACCATCCGCCGCGCCCACGCCGTGCACCCGATCACCGCGGTCCAGTCCGAGTACTCACTGTTCACCCGCGACCCCGAGGCCCGTGTACTGCCCGTGCTGCGCGAGCTGAACATCGGCTTCGTCCCCTTCTCCCCTCTCGGGCGGGGCTTCCTGACCGGCACGATCCGCTCCACCGACCAGTTCGACTCCACCGACTTCCGTGCGGACAACCCCCGGTTCACCGAGGAGAACTTCCAGCACAACCTGCGCCTGGCCGACCAGGTCGCCGCCGTCGCCGGCCAGATCGGCGTCACCCCGGCCCAGGTCGCCCTGGCCTGGCTGCTGGCGCAGGGCGACGACATCGCGCCCATCCCCGGCACCCGGCGGGTGGCCCGCGTCGAGGAGAACACCGCCGCCGACGGCGTCCGCCTCACGGACGACCAACTCGCCCTGCTCACCGGCCTGCCGCCGGCCGCCGGTGACACCCACACCGAGGCTCAGATGCGGATCATGGAGCGCTGAGACCTCCCGGAACCGGCCTGATCAGGCCATTCGGCTCGTACGCGAACCGGGTGACAGAGGGTGGGTGTCCGGCGTGGGCAGCGCGACCGGTTCGGGGCAGCGGTGAAGATCGCGAGGTCAGAGGCCATCCGTGCCTCTTCTACTTCGCAAAGGGGAAGTCCATGCGCATGATCGCGCGCGCTTCACTCACCATTCTCTGTGTGACCGGAGCCGTCTTCGCGACCGTTCCCGCCGCTCAGGCCGCCGCTCCGAACGTAGCTCCGGTCGCCGACTGCCGTCTGCTCTTCGGGCAGGACTCCTCCGGGCAGATGGGCCGCTTCTGCAAGGACGGCCGTTCGCAGTCGTCCGACGACCGCGACCGGGTCGAGGAAGTGGACGGTCTCGTCGGCCTCGTGCTGGACATCCTCTTCGGCTGAATGAGTCGCTGAACCTGCTGGCGGCGCCGCTGCGCGTATGCCATCAGGCTTCACAGCAGCACAGCGGCCCCCGGAACAGGTGTTCCGGGGGCCGCCGACGTCCGGCTGTGGGATCAGGCGGGGGTGATGTTCTCCGCCTGCGGGCCCTTCTGGCCCTGCGTGACGTCGAAGTTCACGACCTGGCCCTCCTGCAGCTCACGGAAGCCGGAGGCGTTGATGTTCGAGTAGTGGGCGAAGACGTCCGGGCCGCCACCCTCCTGCTCGATGAAGCCGAAGCCCTTCTCGGCGTTGAACCACTTCACAGTTCCCTTGGCCATGCTCGTGCCTTCCAGTCGATAACGGACCCACACAACGCGAGCCCGGAGGTGATCGCCCTGGTCCTGCACTGCACAGCAAAATGCCCGCACCGGAGCGCGGGCAGGTACTGCGAACCACGACATCTGAGGAAGACGCTACACGGCGAAACCGCCTACCACCAGAGAGCAACAGGACAAGATCCCGAAACCATTGCCGTTGTGAGGGATCAACCGAACCGAGTCACCCACCCGCGGAGGGGGACGCGGGCTTGCGCAGCAGCCACTGTCCGAACGTCCGGCGCGCGGGCCGCATGACCACGCGGCCATGGGCTTTCTGGCCGACCAGTTCCACCCGCAGCACGACCGGGGTATCAGGATTCGCGGGCGGCTGACGGTACTTGACCCTGCTGTGCACCAGCTGCAGACCGTCCAGGTCGACCACGACGCCCGGTTTCGTGACCAGCGTCAGGGTCTTCCCCGTCATGGCCACGTCGATCCGCAAGGTGTCGTGTGTGATCACCGCCTCGGTGAAGTCGAGTGTCACCTCGCAGTAGGTGATGGCGAGATCCAGCCTCCGGGGTACCACCCAGCGCCCCACGCGCTCGACCGCGCCGCTGAAGACCTGTTCGATCCGCACCACGTCCTTGGCCTCGGCTCCGGTCCCGCCGACCGTGGCCACCGTGGGCGGCAGGTCGGCGGTGAGCGTGGCCAGTTCGCCCAAGGTCCTTGCGGACAGGGCGACTTCGAGCCGCTCGTCCAACTCGTCCGCGGTCAGCAGGCCGTCGCCCGCCGCGACACGCAGCACGTCCACCACCCGGTCCCGGTCCGCGTGCGAGGCACGCAACTCGGGCGACGAACCGGGGCCGGCGTGCTTACCGGTGGGCGAGATCTCTTCCGACATGCTTCCGTCCTGGTCCGGTCGAACGTCTCCACGCCACGCGGTCAGCGGCGCGAGGAGAAGACTAGCGCTGTATCGCGACATGATGCCTCGCACCGCATGCCTTGTACCGCGTACCGCATGCCCCACACCGCGGCCGCGTGGGACCCGGGTTCCCCCGCCGGGTCCCACGCGGCCTTCCCGCGATCCGGTTACGAGCCTGTCCTGGCCGGTTTCGGCTCGATCCGGAACAGTTCGCCGCCGACCTGGCCGACGAGCCCCTGGTCGTAGAGCATCAGCTCGGGGGCGATCCCGGCTTCCACCGGACTCTTCGGCACGTCGACCGCGCCGCGCCAGCGCACCGCGCCGCTGTCCAGGTCAAGACCCACCAGTTGCCCGGACGGAGCGAGGTAGTACGCCACCCGGCTGTCGAGATCCACCACGGCGGCCGAGGGCAGCTCCCGCATGGTCGGATCGCCCGGCTGCTTCCGCAGTTCCAGCCCCAGTTCGCCGGCCCAGAGCCGTCGGCCGCTCTCGGCGGAGTACGCGGTGACCTTGCCGTTCCTGCCGGTCACCAGGACGGTGCCGTCCGCGACCGGGCCCATCGGCAGTGCGTCGACGCGGTGTTGCGACACCTTGCCCGAGCCGAGGTCGACGCGGATGAGGTCGGCCGGACCCGCGTCGCCGAAGAACTTCTGTCCGCCCGCCATACCGCCCAGCAGTACGGCGTCCCCGTCGGTGCCGATATAGGCGGTCTGGCCCTCGACGGTCGCGACGGTCTCCGGCGCGCCGGTCTCCGGGTCCAGCCGGACGACGGTGCTGCGCTGAGGGGCCTTGTCACTGTCGGGCGAGCACATCAGGTAGGGGACGCCACCGACGGCTGTCCGCTCGCAGTCGGCCTTCTTCCACGAGTACGTCCACAGCGGCTCGCCCGACTTGTCGTCGAGCGCGACGACACTCTTGAAGGTCGGGGAGTTGGCGAGGACCCCGCCGTCGAACAGCACGGCGGAGGAGCTGTTACGGCTGTCGTCGGCCAACTCGTGCTTCCACAGCACGTCCTGTCCGTCGATGTCGAGAGCGACGAGATCGGTACCCGCCTGGGAGGCCCCCGGCTTGTGATCGGCATACGTGTACAGCACGCCGTCGCGGACCCCGGGGAGTGACCCCGCCGGGGAACGGTCCCCGTCGGCCTCCTGGGCCTTCTGTCGCCACGCCACCTTTCCGGTACGGGCGTCCACGCCGATGCCGTCGTACCCCACCCCACGGCAGTAGACGGCACCCGTACCCGTGGTGCAGGCGTCCCAGGACGTGCCGGGCAAGGTGGTCTGCCACAGGAGCCTGCTCTCCTTGCTGACCCGAGAGGCGGGCTGTGGCGCCCCGTCACCGTCGCCCGCACCGGTGGCGAGGACCGCGCCGAAGGTGATGCCGGCGACGCCGAGGACCGTTCCGGCGGCCCGCACGAGGTTGCGTCGCCGATGGCGGCTCACGATGCGGTCGGCGACGCCCGCGGGGGCGCCGGGGTCGTCCGGGGTCCACTCGTGCAGGACGTCCCGGATCACGCGGTCGAGCTGGTCGCCGTTCATGTGTGGGCTCCCTTCGGCAGGTTGCTGCTGGGGACGACGGCCGCGGCCCGCTCCGGCGTGTCCAACTTCGGCGTGTCCAACTCCGACGTGTTCAGCTCCGGCGCGAGACGGCGCAGCCGGGCCAGTGACCGGTGGGTGGTGCTGCGCACCGTGCCCACGGAGCAGCCGAGCGCGGCCGCCACCTCCGTCTCGGACAGGTCCTCGAAGTAACGCAGCACCAGCATCGTGCGCTGCCGAGGCGTCAGCCGGGCGAGCGCCTGGCCGACGGTGATCCGCAGGTCGGCTGCGGACGTGCCGTCGGCGACGCCGAAGTCCACCGGCGGCGTCGCGAACGTCGGCTCGCGATGCGGGCGGCGCAGACGCCACCGGCTGATCTGCTGCCGGTACATCACCTTGCGTACGTAGCCCTCCGGGTCCTCGATGTGCCGCCAGCGGCTCAGCGCCTTCATCAGAGCGGTCTGCACCAGGTCCTCGGCCTCGTGCCGGTCGCCGCCGGTGAGCAGGTTCGCCAGACGCAGCAGAGTGCTCCACCGGCTTTCGACGTAGTCCCGGAATCTCTCGTGGTCCTGCGGATCCATGGGCCCTCCCCTTCCCCAACGCACACAAGGACGCGCGGACCCCTGACGGTCTATGCCTCCCGGTTCGGAGTTTCTTCGCCCACCCCGCAAACGCCGTAGACGCCGCGGTGCCGCGGTGCCGTGAGCCACGCTGCCGCGCGGATACGGAGCCACAGACTCACCGCAAGCCACTCGGCCATCATTCATTCGATCGAGTGATCCAGTGGACAGGCATATCGTTTCTGCGTGTCCGCCGCGCCCTACCGTGCGAGTGAGGCGACCTGGACCCCGTGAGCCTGCAGCAACCGATCAGCGCGGCCTCCGCATTGCCGTGCCGCAGTGTACGGAGGCCCGGACGACGTTCCTGGTGAGGCCCTCATGCCGCTGCACGATTCCCACCCTCTGCCCCGTACAGAGCTGCCCGGCGCCCATGCTCGTTGCTTTGCGCGCGGCGAGGCCACGGTGGTCGAACTCCACGGAGAGATCGACGTCTTCACCGTCGGCGAGATCAGCGGCGATCTCGACGCCGCGACCGCGCAGCCCGCTCCGCACGTCATCGTCGATCTGCGGCCGGTGTCCTTCATGGACTCCAGCGGACTGGACCTGCTCAGCCGCGCCCACCGTCGTGCCCGTGCCCGCGACGGCGGTATTCGGTTGATCAGCGACCAGCCGCGCATCCGGCACCTGCTGCGGCTGACCGCACTGGACCACATCCCCCTCTCGGCCACCTTCGACGACACACCCGCGGTCGGGGCCCCCAGCAGGACGGCCCATGAAGGCGGTGGCGCCGTGCGGACACCGCGCGCCGTGCCCGTAGGACGATGCCGTGGGTGTGGCGGTGGGTGCCGGTGGGGGGTGGGGCGGTCCGGGAGCCGGTCTCGTTGACACCGCCGCGCCCGCCCACATGGCCTGCTGCCAGCCGCCGTCGAAGGACTCCTGTGCGGCCCGGACCAGCGCCCGCCCGTGCTGGTCGGCCCCGTCGGCGGCCGTGGGCGCGTTGGTGACGCCCTCCCGGGCTCGGTCGGCGTCGGCTTCCGGTGCCCCGGCGAGCCTGGAGTCGATGGCACTGCGGCAGCCGGCGGTCAGGACCGCTCCGAGGAGCGTGACACCGAGCGCGGTGCCGAACTCCCGGGTGACGTCGTCGAGAAAGAGGACGAGCACGACCGGCAGGACGAAGAGTCACCGCCAGTTCGCCAGGTCGCCAGGTCGACCAGGACGGCCGGCAGGTACATCCCCAGGATGCCTCCAAGCGACGTGCGGGGACTCGGCCGTTCAGCGGTTCCGGTCGACGCGGTCGACGAAGTCGCCGACCGCCGTGGCGAAGGCGGCGGGCGCCTCCTGCGCGACGAAATGCCCGACGTCCGGGATCGTGACCGCGGTGACGTCGCCGGCGACCTGGCGCATCGTCCCCTCGGTGAAGGGGGCGTTGACGCCGTCGACGGCGAGCACGGGAACGGTCAGCGGCCGCGACTCGGCCAGTGCCCGCATCCGGTCGCCGCCGGTCAGGGAGGAACGGTAGAGCCCTTCGGTGCCGCGCCAGCCGTTCGGCCGCGCGTAGGTGCGGGCGAACTCGTCGAGGTCGGCCTCGGTGACCCCGCCCGGCACCGTCGTCATCGCCGAGACGGCCCAGTCGAGCATCACTCGCTCGCGGCCGGCCAGGAACAGCTCCGGAATTCCCGGGGCGGCCAGGAATCCCACGTGCCAGGAGCCGCCGTTCCTCACGTCGGCCAGCATCTCCCAGCCGTACCCCGGAAGGGTGGTCTCGACGCCGGTGAAGCTGAGGACGTCGCCGGGGTGCGTGGCCGCGAACGCGAAGACCGGCCCGCCGCTGATGTCCTGGCAGGTCACGTGCACGGGCCCGACGCCGAGGTGGGCGACCAGCCGGTGCAGGTCCTCCGCCATGGTGGCCACGTCGTGGTCGCCGTCGGCGATGCCGGAGTCGCCGAAGCCGCGCAGGTCGACGGCGAACACCCGGTGGGTGGCGGCGAGCAGCGGGATGACGTCGTGGAAGGCCCACCAGGTCTCCGGCCACCCGTGCACCAGCAGGATCGGGGAGCCGGTGTCGCCCGCCGAGACGTAGTGCAACGTGGTGCCGTTGACCTCGGCGGTGTGGTGCGTAACGCCCGCCACGGCGGGCGAGGCGGTGACAGAAGAGCTGGTCATGCGATGACCCCCAAGATAGACAATCAGGTTGACTGTAGTGTTGGTCAACCTGGTTGTCCAGATCGGGGGAGACCTAGACTGTGGTCATGTCCTCACGATCCGGCGCCGATCTCGCCCTGCTGCTCCTGGGCAGCTATCGCAATCTGGTGGACGAAGTGGTCCGGGAGCTGGCGACCCGGGGATACCCCGACGCCCGGCCGTCGCACGAGTACGCGATCCGGGCCATCCGAGCCGGCGCCGACAGTGCCTCGGACCTGGCCCGCAGACTCGCCATCACCAAGCAGGCCGCGGCGAAGACGATCGCCGCGCTCGTCGAACGCGGGTACGTCACCACCGAGACCGACCCCGCCGACAGCCGCCGCAAGAACATCCGGATCACCGATCACGGGATCGGTCTGATCACCGCGGGCACGGAGATCTTCGACGAGGTGCGGGCCCGCTGGGAAGTGCGTCTGGGCGCCGCCGAACTCGCCGAGCTGGAAGCGCAGCTCGCCCAATTCGTCGGCGACTCGCCCATCAACCTCGACGCTCCGGGCTGGGCGGCGGGACAGGAACTGCGCTAGCGGTCGGCCGGGGGTCGTGGTCGGCCGGTCGGCGCCGCTTTCGGCAGGGTCCAGGACGAGATGTCGGCCCGGAGGGGGGATCCAGGCCTACAAGTTCGTCCTGCCGACCGGGAACGACGCCGGCGAACCCGAGCCGCGTACGCATGAGGGCTACGACTGGGTCTTCGTCGTACCGCACCGAAACACACCGAAACAGGTCCCGGCCGAGTGAGTGGACTCAACACGCAGACCCTGTACGGCTGTACGGAATACGGCTGTACGGGCCTTCGGGGTCAGGCCAGGCCCGCCGCGATGGCTCGGCGTACGGCGTCGGGGCGGTCCCGGATGCCGGCCTTGGCGAACAGGTTGTTGATGTGGGACTTGACCGTGGCCTCGCTGATGAAGAGCTTCTCGGCGATGGCCCGGTTCGGCAGGCCCTGGCCGATGAGGGTGAGCACCTCACGCTCGCGCCGGGTCAGGTCCGGCGGAAGTACCCGCTCCGTGGCCGACGGGCGGGCGCGGGCGGTGGCGAGGAGACGGTCCTGGACCTCGCGGTCGAGTACGGCCTGTCCCGCGGCGGCGGCACGGATCGCCCGGACGATGTCCTGGCGTCCCGCGTTCTTCGTCAGATAGCCGCGGGCACCGGCGCCCAGCGCGGCCAGGATCGATTCGTCGTCGGCGAAGGTGGTCAGCACCACCACGGCGATCTGCGGGTGCTCCTCGCTCAGTCGGCGGGTCGTCTCGATGCCGTCCATCACGGGCATGCGCAGGTCCATGAGGACGACGTCGGCCGGCGCGGCGGCCACGGCGGCGAGCACTTCGGTGCCGTCCGCCGCGGCGGCGACCACCTCGATGTCCTCGGACATGCCGAGCACCGCGGCGAGCGGCTCACGGACGGCGGCCTGATCGTCGGCGACGATCACCCTCAGCCGCCGTGAGTCGTCTGTGGGTTCACTCATCCCGGGATCACCGCCTCCACCTGCCAGCCGCCTCGGTCAGGGCCCTCGGTGACGGGGCCCGCGGTCATGGTGCCACCCAGCAGGGCGACGCGCTCACGCATCCCGATCAGCCCCATTCCGCTGCCCACGCCCGCGGTCACCTCGCCGGTCGCGGGGCCGTTGCGGATCCTCAGTGTCGTCGACGCGGCGCCGAACGTCAGCTCCACGCCGGCGTGGCCGCCCGGCGCGTGCCGGGCGGCGTTGGTCAGCGCCTCCTGCGCGATGCGCAGCAGGTTCTGGGTGACCTGTGCCGGCAGTTCACGGACGGTTCCGGTGACGGTGAGGGCGTCACGGTGGCCGGAGGACTCGACCATCGCGCTCAGGCTGTCGAGCAGCGGAAGAGCGTCCTCGCGCAGCGCGTGTACGGTCCACTGGGCCTGCTTCAGGCTCTCCTTGACCATGCTGTGTGCCTTGTCGTTCGCCGCCCGGACCTTCTCCAGGTCGCCGGTGTCGAGCAGGGCGTCCGCCAGTTCCAACTGCATGTTGATCCCGGCCAGCGAGTGCGCCAGTACGTCGTGGACGTCCCGGGCGATACGGCCGCGTTCGGTGAGTACGGCGGTACGGGCCTCGGCGCGGGCGGCCCGCTCGGCGGACTCGGCGGACGACAGCATCGCCTCCATGGCGCGCTGTCTGCTGCGGCTGAGGATCCCGGCCACCACCGGAGCGCCGATGGTGAGGCCGAGGGCCCAGGGCAGTGCCTCGTGGCCCGGGCCGAGGCGGAAGTACAGGACAGCGGTGCAGAGCAGGCTGGTCAGAGCCGCGAGGGAGAGGGCCTGCCTGAGGGGGAGCCGGTAGCCGATGTGGCCGACGAGGAAGTAGGCGAACAGGTAGCCGGAGCCGGTACTGCTGACGCCGATGAGAGCGGCGGCCGCCACGACACCTGCGGTCAGCCACAGGAGCGCGATCCGGGGCGGGAGCGTGGCTTCGGGAAGGTGCCGCGCCAGCAGGGCCACGGAGTTGACCACGATCAGGGCGGCCACCAGCAGGCCGCGACCGCTGGTGTCCAACGGACGGACCGTCACGAACGCGGCGACGACGACCGCCAGGGTGACGGCCCACTGCAGACGGGGGTCCTGGCGGGGCACGACCCGGGGGCCGGGCTCCCGGTCGGGGGCCGGCCCGGGGTGCGGGCCACTCACTGATGCGGACACGCCGCGACCATAGCCCACGGTCAGACCGTACGGTCGAGGGCTGCGGCGGCGGGCCGCGGGCCCGCGGGGAGCTGCGGCTCGCGTATCACCAGACGGCTCCTGACGAAGATCGTCGCCAGGCGGGTGACCACCTCGGTGAGCGCCATCAGCACGAAGGCGGCGACCCAGGCCTGACTGGTGGTGATGTCGTGGGTGGCACTGAACCGGCCCACGTCGTCGGCGCCGCCGTGGTCGACCCACACCTGGAACCCCATGCGCGCGCCCATGCCGAGCACCCACAGGACCGCCGATACGGCGCCTGCCTTGATGAAGAGGTGTCCGTCGGCGCCGCGGATCCGGGTGTAGACGCCACCCGCGACGCCGAGCGCCGCGCCGGCGGCGACCAGCGCTCCGATCAGCACCAGGTCGTTGCCCGCGGAGGGGACGGTGTGCAGGTACTGCGAGGCCACGAAGGCCACGATCCCCAGCGGGACCAGATAGGACCTGAGGTCCAGACGTCCTTCCCGCAACTGCCGGAAGACGACGAGTACGAGGGCGATATCGGTGATCCAGTCGGTGGTGGTCATGCCCCCAAGACTGTCGTCCCCGGGTCTCACACACCTGGACCCACGGGTGGAGGTACGGGTGGAAGTCTGGGTGGGAGTACGGGTGCAGTGCGGGCCGAGCTGCCTCCACCCGCGGTGGATCCGGCACAGCCGTCGAGCCGATGCCCCGGCCACCCGTGCGGCCACTCGTCCGGCCCACCATCTCGCGCCGCCGAACCCGTCTCTTCCTAGTGTCGACGCGATGGCCACCCCGGCCAGTAGGAGGAACCTCATGCCGAGCCGCGCCCTTCTCGCGTGCATAGCCGGTGCCGTCGTGTCCATCGCGCCACTCGCCGGAACCGCCCACGCCCAGGACCTCGACTGCCGCAACTTCAGCTACCAGGAAGACGCGCAGGCCGTGTACGACCAGGACCGCAGTGACCCGAACCGGCTCGACGAGGACCAGGGCCCGGACGACGGCACCGCCTGCGAAGTCCTGCCCCGCCGTACCGCCACAACCCTCACCACCCCGGCCTCAAGCACCCCCTCCCCCGCCCTGCCCACACTCGGCGCGCGTGCCGGCGTGGGCGGTGGTGTCTCCGCGGCGCGTCCCTCCGGCTGGGACATCGGTATCGGTGCGGGCCTCACCACTGGCGCCGTGCTCGCTGTCGGCTCCGTCGCGCTGCATCAGCGCGGCCGACTCCGCCGTCTCGTCTCCAGAGGCACCCGCGACACACGCTGAACGCGTGTCCGTCGCCACCCCGGCGTGCCGCGCCGCGTCAGTCGTCTCGTTTCCACGATCCGGTGGGGTGGCCGTCCGTGCAGCGCACGCGGAGTTCGACCTTGCCCGCGGTGCCCTCGAACCTCACCTCGGCGTGTTCGTCGTCGGGGCCCGGGTCCGCGCTCTTCACCCCGTACCCCTGGGCAGGGGCCCACGACAGCAGCCGTACGGTCGTTCCCTCGCAGGTTGCGATCGCCGTGCCGCCCGGAGCTGAGAAGGTCTTCCTCACCTCCGTGGCGGTGGCGGCGGGCGCGGTCGTGGATGTGGACGGGGACGGGGGCGTCGACGTGGGTCCGGGCGTCGTTGTCTCGGTAGTGGGAGTCGCGCTCGGTGTCGTGGTGGTCGATCCGCCGCCCGGGCCGGACGACGCCGAGGCCTTCGCCGCGTCGAGTTGCCGCTCGACCTGTTCCGAGCTGAGCGTCGTGCCGTCGGAGGAGCCGGTGATCCCGTCCCCGATGATCTCGACGGCGGCCAGGCCGGTGAGCGTGGCGGCCGCGGCGGCGGCCGTCCAGCCGGCCAGAGCGAGAAGAGTGCGGGAGGGCATGCGTACGACTATGCCCCGGCCGCGGATAAGGAGAGCACCGGGGAAACCTAAGAGATGGTTAACAGCGCGGACCCGCCCGACTGCTCGGATAGCGTGCCTGCTGTGGTTCACCTCCTGATAGTCGAAGACGACCCGACGATACGGACACCGCTGATCCGCGCCCTGCGCGAGCGCGGCCACGCCGTCGCCGCCGCGCACACCGCGATGGGCGGGCTGCAGACCGCGCTGGACGAGCGTCCCGATCTCGTGGTCCTCGACCTCGGTCTGCCGGATCTCGACGGCATCGAACTGCTGCGCATGCTGCGGGCGGTCAGCCCCGTCCCGGTGATCATCGCGACGGCGCGCGACGACGAGGCGGAGATCGTCCGAGGGCTCGACGCGGGTGCCGACGACTACGTGGTGAAGCCGTTCACCGCCGCCCAACTGGAGGCACGGATCAGGGCGGTGCTGCGGCGCGGCACCAACTCCCGCGAACCCGCTGCCGCCACCGTCGTCGGCGAACTGCGCATCGACCCCGGTACCCGCGAGGCGAGCCTCGCCGGAACCGTACTCGACCTCACGCCCCGCGAGTTCGACCTCCTCCACCATCTCGCGGGCCGCGCGGGACAGGTCGTCAGCAAGCGGGAACTGCTCACCGAGGTGTGGCGGGTGCCGTACGGAAGCGCCGACAAAACCGTGGACGTACACCTGTCCTGGCTGCGCCGGAAACTCGGTGAGAGCGCGCAGGAACCCCGCTACCTGCACACCGTACGAGGTGTCGGTGTCAGGCTGAGCGCGCCCGCGGACCGTGCATGAGACGCCGTCTCACCCTGCTCGTCGCGGCGACCATGTGCCTGGCGCTCCTCGCGTTCGTCGTGCCCCTGGCGTTGCTGCTGCGTACGGTCGCGCAGGACCGCGCCACCGTCGCCGCCAGTGCGGACGCGCAGAGCCTCGTCTCGCTGGTGGGGACCGCGGACCCGACGACCCTGCGGACCAGCGTCGAACACGTCGCCGCCGGGGCCCGGGGCCCGCTCACCGTCTTCCTCGCCGACGGGTCGGTCCTGGGCACCCCGGTGGCGCGGACCGGTGCCGTGCGGCTCGCCGCCCTGGCCGGGGTCAGCCGGACCGTGGAGCGGGCCGACGGACGCGAGATCGTCGTGGCCGTGCTCGGCCGCCCGGACGGCACCGCCGTCATCCGCGCCTTCGTGCCGGCCGCCGAACTGACCCGCGGGGTCACCCAGGCCTGGCTGGTACTCGCCGGTCTGGGCGTCGCGCTCCTGCTGCTGGGCCTGCTCGTGGCCGACCGCCTCAGCCGCGCCCTGGTGAGCCCCATCGCGGATCTGTCCGCCGTGTCCCACCGGCTCGCACGGGCCGACCTCACCGCCCGCGCCCGCCCCGACGGCCCGCCGGAACTGCGCGAGGTCGCCGGCGCCCTCAACCATCTCGCCGACCGGATCCAGGAACTGCTGCGCGAGGAACGCGAACAGGTCGCGGACCTCTCCCACCGGCTCCGCGCGCCCCTCACCTCCCTGCGGCTGGAGGCCGAATCACTGACCGGCACCGACGCCGCCCGGATCACCGCCCGCGTGGACGCCATGGAACGGGCGGTCACCGGCCTCATCAGCGAGGCCCGGCACCGCCCGGAAGCGGACCCGCATACGCACGCGGAGTGCGAGGCGGCCTCGGCGCTCCGCGAACGGGTGGCGTTCTGGACCGTACTGGCCGAGGACACCGGGCGGGCCGTCGCCTTGGACATCACGACGGAGGGTCCTCTGCCGGTCGGGGTCCCCGCCGACGAACTCGCCGCCGCCGTGGACGCGCTGCTGGGGAACGTGTTCGCCCACACCCCCGACGGAACCGCCTTCTCCGTCAGCCTGTCACCCCGCCCCGGCGGCGGAGCCGTACTCACCGTGGCCGACGACGGCCCCGGGCTCTCGGCCGACCTGGCCCGACGGGGCGCCAGCCTCGGCGGATCCACCGGTCTGGGCCTGGACATCGCCCGCCGGGCAGCCCAGTCCAGCGGTGGCGACATGACCCTGACGACCGGACGGGCAGGCGGTGCCCACGTGACCCTGGAACTGGGACCCCCCAGGCCCCCGGTCACCCCTCCCTCTTCTCGATGACCACCTCGGCCCCGGTGGCCCCCTTGGCCGGCTCATCGGCCGCTTAGGCCGCTCTTAGCATTGCCGCAGCGCGGCCCTACCGCGGCCCGCGCGAACCTCTCCTCACCACCAGCCATTCACAGGAGGTTCGCCATGAAGCGCGCATCACTCGTCCTGCTCACCTCGGGAGCACTCGTCGCCGCGATCACCGGCACCGCACTCGCGGGCGGAGGCGACGACGCGTCACACTCCCGCAGCACGTCATCGCCCTCGCCCTCGACGTCGACCTCGGCCACGGCCACGGCCACACCTACGGCTACGGACTCGTCCGGACCCGCCTCCGGGGCGCCGAGCACGGCTCCGACGGCCGGCGACGACACGGCCGGATCCGCCACGGCCTCGCCCACCCACCCGAGTTCTTCCGTGGGCAGCCGACGCGCCGGGGAGATCGCGCTCTCCCATGTGGGCAGCGGAACCATCACCGAGGTCGAGGCCGAAACGGAACACGGCCGCACGGTGTGGAGCGTGAAGATCCGCAAGAACGGCACCCGGTACGACGTACACGTCGACCGGGCAAGCGGCGAGATCACACGGTCACGGACCAAGTCCGACGACGACCACGGTGACGCCGACGACGACAGCGGTCGTCACGGCCGCCATCACGACTGACCCTGCCCCGGACGCGTGCGGGGCGCCTGCGCCCGGCGCAGGCCCTCTCACCGCAACCTGACCTGTGCTGCTACCTGCGTTGCTGCCTGCGCCAGAGCGTGCGGGTGATGCCGGTGGCGATGGTCGTGGCCAGCACCCAGCCCGCGGCGATCAACGCCGCCGCGAACCACTGCTCGGCGAAAGCCACCGTCGCCACGAACAGCAGGGCCAGCAGCCAGCCTGCCGCGCGGCGTGGCAGGAACAGGAGCGAGATCGGGACCAGTATCAGTATCAGGGCGAGGATCAGGGTCAGGGTCAGGACGAGGCGTGGGCCACTCCCCCACGCTGTCGGGCCGAATCGCTTCGGGCCGTCCCCTACTGGGATGCCCGCGCACTCCCTCGGTTCCGCGGAGCCGGCGGACGCGCCGCGCGGTAAAGGCATGACAGGCACGGGCTCGGCCGGGTTCCCTGTTCGGCATACGAGTCCGGGGCAGGTGGCCGGCCCCGGACCTGGAGGAACACCTGCCCCAGCTGCCTGGGACGGCGGGCGCGGCACCGTGCGGGGCGGAAGAACCACCCGCCTCAGCGACTGGAGGTCGCCATGCCCACGCTCTACAAGCCCTTCCGGGGCAGCCATGGAATCAGCCGCGGTTTCACCGGGCGGGACTATCGCACCCAGCACACCGGGGTCGACTACCGCACCCCGAAGCGCACGCCCGTTCTCGCCTCCGCCGCCGGGGTGGTCGTGAGGTCGGTGGACCTGACGGTGTCGTACGGGCGGTACATCATCATCGCCCACTCCGGCGGGGTGTTCACCCTCTATGCCCACCTGGACAAACGGCAGGCCGGCGAGGGTGCCCGTGTCGCGGTCGGCCAGCGGATCGGGTTGTCCGGCAGCACGGGGCGGTCCACGGGTCCTCACCTGCACTTCGAGGTACGCAAGGGACGCAACAGCTCGGCGGCCACGGTGAATCCGGTGCCGTTATTGAAAGGCAGTCCGCCCACGGTGACGGAGCTGACGGAGCCAACAGGCCTGACGGGGCTGACGGATGCTCCGGGGGCGGTGGGGGCGGCTGTGGTCTCCGCGCCCGAAGCCGCCGAAGTCACCGACGTCACCGACGTCACCGACGAGCCGGACACCCGCGAGGTCGTCGAACCCGGTGAGACCGTTGAACCAGGCGAGGCGGTCGAACCCGGCGGGGTCCGCGAACCCGGTGTGGCACCTGACCAGTAGCAGGTGGACCCCTCGCCCGAGCCGGGCGGGGGCCGGCCCTCTCGGACGGCCGATGAGTTCCGCCCCGTCACGTCGTCCACATGTCGGAAACCCCCTCTTTCCGCGAACATCCTCGTGCCTCTCTCGCGGAAGGCCCGGGACGAGACGAGACGACGAGGAGCGTGCACGCCATGGACCGAGAGAACGTGAGCGCCACCCTGACCATCGCCGAGCCCGCCGCGAGGGTGTTCGCGGTGCTGTCGGACCCGACGACGCACTCCGCGATCGACGGCACCGGCTGGGTCCAGGAGTCCGCTGACCGGGCGCCGCTCACCGAACTGGGGCAGATCTTCCGGATGGACATGTATCACGCCGGCCATCCGGACGGTGACTACCAGGTCGTCAACAAGGTCCAGGTGCTGGACCCACCGCGCCGCATCGGATGGCTGACGGGACAGCAGAAGGGCGACGGGGAGATGGAGTTCGGCGGCTGGCTCTGGCGCTACGACCTTGTCGCGCTCAGCCCGCCCCAGACCGAGGTCACGCTCTCGTACGACTGGTCGGCGGTACCCCCGCACATCCGGCAGCGGGGCATCCGGTTCCCGCCGTTCGGCCCCGAGCACCTCGGCAACTCACTGCGCCACCTGGCCGCCCTTATGGGAGCACGAAGCGACCGGGCGCGCTGAGCGCGACCCCGCACGGTGAGCACGACCCCGCACGGTGAGCACGACCCCGCGCGGTGAGCGCTACCGGGGGCGGTGAGCGCGACCGGAGGCGGGAATCGGCGGTGGCGGCGGCAGCCGGACCGGCCGCCCGGTTGCCCGCCCCCGGAGAGGCGGGCGGGCACGACCGCTTACTGCTCGGTCACCCGGTCGGTTCAGACCCGGGCGGGTGCGGGCACCCGGGCCGGCAGTTCCAGTCCGAGGTTCTCGCGCAGCGTGGTCCCGGTGTAGTCGGGAGCGACGATCTTCCGTTTGCGCAGTTCGTGCAGCAGGCCGTTGACGGCGAAGTCGTGCTGCTGCGGGTCCGCGAGGCCGCTCAGCGTGATCACGTCGAGAATACCCGCCCGGAACCGTTCCTCGACGGCGTCGGCGAGTTGCTCGGGCGTTCCGGCGGCGGCCCAGTGCCCGGTGTCCTGGGCGGCGACGATCAGCTCCCGCAAGGTGTAGCCCTGTCGCGCGTACCCGGTGAAGATGTCGACGCGGCCCCGACGCCGGTTCACCGAGGTGATGTCGGGCAGCAGGCTCTCCGGCAGCTTCGAGTCGAGCGGGACCTCCGACAGGTCGACGCCGCCGCCGAGCATGTCGGCCACCTGGGTACGGCCGCGTTCGAAGTCGATCGACTCCCGCTTCTCGCGTACCAGCCGCCGCGCCTCCTCCTCGGTGGAGCCGTACGTGGCATGCAGCGAACTGAAGATCAGCGGCAGTCCGGCGGCCCGTCCGAACCGCTCGGCCCGGCTCCGGATCTTCCGGGTGAAGTCCACCGCGATGTCCAGGGTCGGCAGCGAGGTGAAGACGATCTCCGCGTACCGGGCGCCCAGCGCCTGCCCCGCCTCCGACTGACCGGCCTGCATCTGTACCGGGCGCCGCTGCGGCAGTGGCGGGATGTTCAACGGTCCGGCCACGGTGAAGAACGGGCCCGAGTGGTCGATCGGATGCACCCGGTCGTGGTGCAGCACCGCCTTCCCGTCCGCGCCGACGGTCAGCGCGCCGGGTTCCCAGCTGTCCCACAGGGCGTTGACCACCTCCAGGGTCTCCGCGGCGCGCGCGTAACGCTCCTCGGGGCCGGGCAGGTCGCCGGGGCCGAAGTTCTCCTCACCGATGGAGGAGGTCACCAGGTTCCAGGCGGCCCGCCCGTTGCTGACGTGATCGAGGGTGCCGAACAGCCGGGCCAGGTTGTATGGATGGTGGAACGTCGTCGAGACCGTGGCGATCAGGCCGATCCGCGAGGTCACCTGGCTCAGCGCCGAGACGAAGACCAGCGGTTCCTGCGAGCCGATCGGGCCCTGCGCACCGAAGCTGAGCAGATCGGCGGTGAACAGGGCGTCGATCCTCGCGGCCTCGGCGAGTTTCGCCACGCGCACGGCGGTGTCCAGAGTCGATCGGGTCGGGTCGATCGCCAGGTCGTAGGTCTCGGACGTGCCGCCTGCTCCGGTCACGGTCTTCAGCGTCCTGGGGCGTTCTGCGCTCACGAATCGTCCATTCCCACCGGTCCGGGACCGTTGCCGGTATCGGTGCCGACGGTCAGGTCGACACCGACGCCGACCCCGGACCAGGACCGGTGACGTCTGAGGGCGGGGGATTTTCCTGCGGCGCGCGCGGGTGTCCGGGCGCGGTATGTCCGGGCGCCGCATGTCCGGACCCACCGGCCGGGACGTGCCGATCCGGACATGTCGATCCGGATATGACGGACCGGACACCGCTGTAACCGGACATACCGGTCCGGGGCGGCCGAACGCGGCCGAGCGAAGCTGCGGCAACCCGCGATACGCGCGGACACGTGACACGCGGACACCCGGACCCCCGGGAGACGCCGAGCACGCGGGACAGGCCCGGCACGCAGGGCACACGGGCACGCGGAACACGCGGCACACGCGGGTCTGCCAGGGGGAGAGCCGGAACCGCGGTCAGTTCCGGAGCAAGGGGTCAGCTACAGAGCGCGCCATGCGTCCGGCACAGGTCGACGTGCCGACGCTTCGTCCAGACCGGCAGCGGCACCGCGCTGCGGACAGGCCTGACGCGTGACGCCCTCAAGGTGACTCCCGCACTAGGTGGTTGCGCAATGAAAGTACGTCGCAAGGGTGCGCCCCTGTCAAGAGCGCACCCCCCGCGCCCGTCGGGGCGTCCGGAGGGGCACCCGTCGGGGCACCCCTCCGGACGCCCCTCCCCCAAGCGGCGGGCCCTTCCGGATTCCTCCAGGCCTTGACCCCACGCGGAACCCCTCCTAAAGTCCTCGCACTTCCGCAGGTACATCGATTAACCACTCGTTAACCTCCAGGGTTGGAGACACCCCGCTGTGCGCTCACCGCTGACTCGGCGCGGCTTCCTCGCCGCCGGTACCGGCCTCACCGCCGCGACCGCCCTGCCCGCTCTGTCCGGCTGCTCCGCGCTGGCCGCGGCGGACTCCGACCCCGACACGCTCGTCGTGCACAGCCAGCTGGGCACCACCGCGCCGGGCTCGCCCACCTATCTGGCGTCCCTGGACCGCTTCCGCGAGGAGAACCCGGGGCTCAAGGTCAAGAACCTCGTCAACGGCGACGACCTCGCCCAGGTCTACGAGACCTCCCGGCTGGCCCGTAAGGAGCCGGACGTCGTGATGGTCAACCTCTACGACAAGACCCTGGCCTGGACGGACGTCGGCGCCACGGTCGACGTCAAGGACTACCTGGACGACTGGGGGCTGCGCGAGCGGGTGCTCCCGGTGGCCCTGGACGCGTGGACCGACGGCAAGGGCAGGCTGCGGGCCTTCCCCTACTTCGCCACCAACTGGCCCGTCGCCTACAACCGCTCGCTCCTCGACAAGGCGGGCGTGGACGAGATCCCGGTCACCGGCGACCAGCTGATCGCCGCGGCCCGCAAACTGCGCGCCAAGGGCATCGGCCCCGTCACCACCGGCGGCAACGACTGGACCGGGCAGAAGCTCCTCGCCCAGATCATCCAGACCTTCCTCAGTGAGAACGAGGCCCGGCACGTCTACTCCACCGGCGACTTCAGCGGCAGCAGGGGCGCGAAGGAGGGCATCGACTACTTCGTGGCGCTCCGCGACGCCGGGGTGTTCGTCGACAAGGCACAGGGTCTGACCTCCGACCTGATGACCACGCAGTACAACACGCAGTCAGCCGCCATCCAGTCCGCGATGTCGTCGGCCCTCGCGAAGGTGCCCGAGTCCGTCGCCCGTCACACGGACGTGGGCGGCTGGCCCCTCGCCGAGGGCGCCGCGCACGAGCTGCCGACGATCCTGCGGACGTACACGCTGATCGGGTTCTGGATCAGTCCGAACGGCACGAAGAAGATCGACGCCGTCGAGAAGTTCCTGCGGTTCATGTACCGCCCCGACACCGTCTCCCGGTTCATCAAGGAGAGCGGCCGGGACATGGCGCTGCGCTCCAGCACGGTGAGTACGGACTTCCCGCTGGTCGCGGCGGCCCAGCGGCTGGGGGACGACGTCAGCCAGGTCCTGCTGCCCGACGTGTACGTGCCGCCCGCGGCGACCCAGCCCTTGATCACCGCGACCAGTACGTCCTTCACCCGGGGCACCCCCGCCACCAAGGTCCGCACCGCACTCGAAGCCGCGTACCACTCCGCATGAGCCACCTGACCTCTCCCCCGAGTCCCCCTGGTCGCCCTGGTCCCCCGCGCCCGCCGCGCTCCTCGCGTCCCTCGCCCGAGTCCATCGGAGTCACCGCATGACGACGTTGACGCCCACACCGGGCGACACCACGGTCCGCCGCCCCGGCCCGCCGACCGCCACCGCGGAACGGCGCGCGCCCCGGCAGGGCGGCACCGGCCTCGCCGTACCGGCCCTGATCTGGTACCTGGTCTTCATGGTCGGGCCGATGATCGCGATCTTCGTGGTCGCGGCCCTGCACTGGCCCGGCATGCTGCAGCCGGTGTCGTTCGCCGGTCTCGGCAACGTCCGTACCGTCCTCGACGACCCGGTCTTCTGGGACGCGGTGCGCAACACCGCCGTCCAGCTCGCCGTCGCCCTGCCGATCATGATCGTCTGCGCGTACATGCTGGGCTACTACGTGGCGCAGAAGCCGCCGGGGCACCGGGTCATCCGCTATCTGCTCTTCATCCCGGGGCTCATCTCGACCCCGGCGAAGGCCATGGTGTTCTACGCCGCCCTGTCCCCCGACGGGCTCGCCAACGGCGCTCTGGAATCCGTGGGCCTCGGCTCGCTGACCGACGCCTGGCTCGCGTCGCCTTCCACCGCGCTGGCGTGTCTCATCGCGCTGGACGTGTGGGCGGGAATCGGTTTCACGGCCGTACTGTTCGCGGCCCGGCTCGGCAGTGTGCCGGACGAACTCGGCGAGGCCGCCCAGCTCGACGGCGCCGGGCACTGGCGCACGATGTGGCTCATCCACTTCCCCGTCATCCGCGACTACGTGGGTGTCGTGACGATGCTCCAGTTCCTGTGGACGCTCTTCGGGTCCGCCCAGCACGTCCTGCTGCTCACCCAGGGCGGCCCGGGCAGCTCGTCCACCACCCTGTCGTTCCTCGTCTACCAGAAGGCGTTCATCGCCGCCGACCTGGGCTACAGCCAGACCGTCGGCGTCATCCTCTTCCTCGCCGGGCTCGTCGGACTGCTCACCATCCGCCGCGCATTCCGCCAGACCTACTGATCGGAGCCGCTCACCATGAAGCTCGGCAAGCGCTGGCTGCCCGCGCACATCCTGGTGTGGTCCTACGCGGTCCTGCTGATCGTGCCGCTGTACTACTTCCTCGCCTCGGCCTTCAAGACGAACGACGAGATCTTCGCGCACCCCTTCGCCCTGCCCACCTCGTTCGGGTTCGGCAACTTCCGTACCGCCTTCGACAGCGCCGACCTGGGGCTCGCCGTCGTCAACTCGACGCTGGTGACCGTGTTCGCGCTCGTGCTGACGCTGGGGCTCGCGCTGCCCGCGGCGTTCGCGCTCGCACGGTCCACCGGCCGGCTCGCGTCGGTCATGGAGAAGGTCTTCTCGCTCGGCTTCCTCATCCCCACCTTCGCCGCGCTGTTCCCGACGTTCCTGCTGGCCGCGGCGACGGGTCTGTTCCACACCCGTACGTTCATGGTGCTGTTCCTGCCCGCGACCGCGATGCCGCTGTCCGTGGTGATCCTGGTGCAGTTCATGCGGACCATCCCCAAGGAGATGGAGGAGGCCGCGCGGATGGACGGCGCGTCCACGTTCGCGGTCCTGCGGCACGTCTACATCCCGATGTGCATGCCCGGCATCGCGACGGTCCTGCTCCTGAACTTCCTGACCTTCTGGAACGAGTACCTGTACTCCCTCGTCATCATCGGGCCCGACCCGGCGCAGCGTACGGTCCAGGTCGCGCTGCCCACCCTGAAGTCGATCACCGGCACCGACTACGGCGTCCTCACCGCGGGCACCGTCCTCACCCTCGTACCCGTATGGGTCGTCTACACCGTGCTGCAGAAGCGCATGCAGCAGGCGCTCGTCAGCGGGGCGGTGAAGATGTGAACACCTCCACCGACGACACCTTCGGCCCCGACGCCACCGACCCCACCGACGGCACCGACGGGCCCGCCCAGGCTGTCAGACGTCCCACCATCAAGGCCGTCGCGGCAGCCGCCGGTGTGTCGACCGCGGCCGTCTCCCAGGCCTTCAACGACAAGGGGCGGCTCTCCCCGGCGACCCGGCGCCGCATCCTGGACACCGCGCTGGAACTGGGCTGGTCGCCGAGCGCGCCCGCCGCCGCCCTGCGCAGCGCCCGCACCCGTACGCTCGCCCTGGTCGTCCGGCGCCCCACCGACGTCCTCGGCGCGGACCCCCACTTCAGCGAGCTGATCACCGGCATAGAGGGTGAACTGGCCCCGCGCGGTTACGGGTTGCTGCTGCATCTGGTCGCCGGGGCGCAGGAGGAGAACGTCCTCTACGAGCGGCTCGCCGCCGAGGGCCGGGTGGACGGCGCGGTGCTCACCGACGCACGGGCCGTCGACCCCCGTCCCGCGCTGCTGGCCCGCCTCGGCCTGCCCGCGGTGCTGCTGGGCGCTCCCGACCGCGCCGCGGCCGTGCCGAGCGTCGGCCTCGGCCGGCAGGGGGCCGGCGTCGAAGAAGTCGTCGCCCATCTGCTGCAACTCGGTCACCGGCGCATCGCCTATGTGGCGGGCCCCGAGGAGTTGCAGCACACCAGACTGCGCCACGGCGCCTTCGACGCGGCCCTGCGCAAGGCGGGGGTCCGGCCGGTCGCCGTGCTGCACACCGACTTCTCGGAGGTGTCGGCCGTCGCCGCGACCGTCGCCCTGCTGGACACCGCCGACCGCCCCACGGCCATCGTCTACGCCAACGACTCCATGGCCGTGTGCGGTATGGGGGCCGCGCAGCGCGCGGGCCTGCGCGTCCCCAAGGACCTGTCGGTCGTGGGCTACGACAACCTGCCGCTGGGTCGTTGGCTCCACCCGCGGCTGACCACCGTCGACCAGCAGGTGCAGCGGGTCGGCGCGGCGGCCGCGCGGGTCCTGCTCGCCCGCTGCGGCGAGGACGTCGAGGCCGAGCGGCTCGACGACCGGCCCCGCCTGGTCGTCCGCGAGTCCACCGGCCCGGTTCCCCGAAGACCTGCCCCTTGACCCCGCCCCGGCCTCCGGGCCGGACCTGTACCGCCCGGCCGCCCCGTGCCCGTACCGCACCACCCGATCGATCGATCCGAGAAGGACCATGCGACGCCACAGCGCCCACCTGACCCACGACTCCGCCGTACTGCCCTGGCTCGGCGCCAACTTCTGGTCCCGCACCGGCGGTCCTCTGATGTGGCGCGACTACGACCCGAAGACGGTCCGCGAGGAACTGGAGGTGCTGCGCGAGCACGGGCTGACCATGACGCGCTCCTTCTTCTACTGGCCCGACTTCCACCCGGAGCCGCACCGGATCGACGACACCCTGTGCGAGCGGTTCGCGGACTTCCTCGACGCCCATACCGAGGCGGGCATGGGCACCGTGCCGACGTTCATCGTCGGCCATATGTCCGGCGAGAACTGGGACCCCGTGTGGCGCGGTGGACGGGACCTGTACGAGGACGTGTGGATGGTGGGCCGTCAGGCGTGGTTCGCCTCGCAGATGACCCGCCGCTTCAAGGACCATCCCGCGGTCACCGGCTGGCTCATCACCAACGAGATGCCCGGCTACGGCCGCGTCTACCAGGAGAACCCGCCCTCCTCCGACGTCGTCACCGCCTGGGCGCAGGCCATGTGCAACGCCGTACGGGCGGCCGGCGGCACCCAGCCCGTCTCCCTCGGGGACGGCGCCTGGGGCATCGAGGTGACCGGCCGCGACAACGGTTTCTCGCTCCGGGACACCGCCGAGTACGTCGACTTCGTGGGCCCGCACGTCTACCGCTCGGACACCGACCGGCCCCGCCAGCACTACCGTGCCGCCTTCGAGTGCGAGCTGGCCTCGGTGACGGAACAGCCCGTCGTCCTGGAGGAGTTCGGCCTCTCCACCGACACCGTGTCCGCCGAGAACGCCGGGATCTACTACCGGCAGACCCTGCACAACAGCCTGCTGGGCGGTGCCACGGGCTGGATCGCCTGGAACAACACCGACTACGACGACCTGTGGGACCGCTCGCCGTACGACCACCACCCCTTCGAGATGCACTTCGGCATCACGGACAGCGAGGGAGCGCCGAAGGCACCGCTGCTCGAACTCGCCGCGTTCGCCGATGTGCTGCAGGCCGTGGACTTCGCCCGCTGCCGCCGCGCCGACACCGACGCGGCCCTGGTGGTGCCCGCGTTCCTGGAGCGCGGCTACCCGTACAGCAGGCCCGCCGACCGCCCCCTGATCTTCACCTCGCTGCACCAGTCGTACGTCGCCGCGCGCGCCGCCGACCTCCCGGCCGGACTGGTCCGCGAGGCCGACCACCTCCCCGGCCACGCCAAGCTCTATCTGCTGCCCGCCACACGGCAGTTGACCGCCCGCACCCGGCGTGAACTGGCCCGGCGCGCGGAGGAGGGGGCGACGGTCTACCTGTCGTTCTGCTCCGGCGAACACCCCGGCACACGCGGCCCGTGGTTCGACGACCTCGACGGTCTGTTCGGCGTCGAACTGCAACTGTCGTACGGGGTCGCCGAGCCCATCACCGACGACGTACTGGAGATGACCTTCACCGAGGACTTCGGCCCCCTCTCCGCGGGCGAGACCCTCTCCTTCCCGGTGGCGGGCAACGAGGACAGCCGGGCCTATCTGCCGGTGGTCCCGCGCGACGCCAGGGTGGTCGCCGTCGACGGGCACGGCCGCCCCGCCCTGCTCGTACGCGAGACCGGACGCGGACGCACGGTCCTCGCCACCTACCCGCTGGAGCACATGGCCGCCCGCACCGCGCACATCAACCCCGAGCAGACCCACCGCCTGTACGCGGCCCTCGCCGACCTCGCGGGCGCCGACCGCCCGGTCACCGTCGACAGCCCGTACGTGGGCGCCGACCTGCTCGTGCACGAGGACGGCCGGCGCTTCGTGTGGCTGGTCAGCCAGTGTGCCGAGGAGCTGACCGTACGCCCGGACGCGGCCGGCACCCTGCACGACGTGACTTCCGGCGAGCGGGTGACGGACGTGCGGCTCGCCCCGTACGGGGTCGTCGTCCTGGAGCTGACATGACCGGCCCGCTCTACCGGGACCCGGACGCGCCGGTCGAGACCCGGGTGCGGGACCTGCTGGGCCGCATGACCCTCCAGGAGAAGGTGGGCCAGGTCAACCAGCGCCTCTACGGCTGGGACGCCTACGAGCGCAGGTCGTCCGGTGACCACCGGCTCACCGACGCCTTCCGGGCCGAGGTCGCCGCGCACGACGGCATGGGCGCCCTCTACGGTCTCCAGCGCGCCGACCCCTGGTCGGGGGTCGGGTTCGCGGACGGCATCACGGCGGCCTACGGCGCCCGGGTCTCGGACGACGTGCAGCGATACGTCGTGGAGCACACCCGCCTGGGCGTCCCGGTGCTGTTCGTGGAGGAGGTGCCGCACGGCCACCAGGCCCTCGACGGCACCGTCCTGCCGGTGAACCTCGCCGTGGGCGCCACCTGGGACCCCGGCCTGTACGAGGCAGCCGCCGAGGCGGCGGGCGCCGAACTGCGCGCCCGCGGCGGCCATGTGGCGCTCGTGTCGGCCCTCGACCTGGTCCGCGACCCGCGCTGGGGCCGCGCCGAGGAGTGCTTCGGCGAGGACCCCCACCTGGCGGCCCGGTTCACGCAGGCGCTGGTACGCGGTATGCGCCGGGCGGACACCGCGGTCGTGCTCAAGCATTTCGCCGGGCAGGGTGCCACGGTCGGCGGACGCAACAGCGCGGCCACCGAACTGGGGCCGAGGGAACTCCACGAGATCCACCTCGCGGCGGCACGCGCGGGCGTCCGGGCCGGTGCGGCGGGCGTGATGGCGGCCTACAACGAGCTGGACGGCCTGCCCTGCGTCGCCAACCACCCTCTCCTCACGGGGCTCCTGCGTGACCAGTGGGGTTATGACGGGATCGTCATGGCGGACGGCGGCGCCATCGACCGGCTGGTCCGCCTCACCGGTGACCCGGTGGCCGCGGGAGCCATGGCCCTGTCGGCGGGCTGCGACCTCAGCCTGTGGGACGCCGCCTTCCCACGGCTGGGCGAGGCCGTCACCCGTGGACTCGTTCCCGAGGCCACGCTCGACACCGCCGTCGCCCGGGTCCTCACGCTCAAGTTCCGGCTCGGCCTCTTCGAGCAGCCGTACACGTCCGGTCGGCCGGCCCATGAAACGCCTTATGCCGTGCGGGAGTTGAGCGAGCGGATCGCCCGAGCCGCCGTCGTCCTGCTCGAACACGACGGGGACACCCTGCCGTTGGGTCCGGCGGCCCGGCGGATCGCCGTACTGGGGCCGGGCGCCGACTCCGTACCGCACCAGATCGGGGACTACACCGCGCCCCAGCGGCCCGGGACGGGCATCACCGTGCTGCAGGGCATCCGCGACGCCGCACCCGACGGCGCCGAGGTCACCCATGCCGCCGGGTGCGCGCTGACCGGCGCCGATCTGTCCGCGCTCCCCGAAGCGGTCGCCCTGGCCGCCGCGGCCGAGGTGGCCGTGCTGGTGCTGGGCGGTTCCAGCGCCCGCGACGGCGACACGGCCTTCGACGACAACGGCGCCGCGCGCGTCGGCTCCGCCACGCCGAGCGGCATGACCTGCGGCGAGGGCGTCGATCTGGCCGAACTCACGCTGCCCGAAGGGCAGTTGCGGTTGCTGGACGCCGTGGCCGCCACCGGCACACCGGTCGTCGTGGTCCTGGTCCAGGGACGCCCGCACGCGCTGCCCGACCTCTCCCGTACCGCGGGCGCCGTGCTGAGCGCCTGGTATCCGGGGCCGTGGGGCGGAGCCGCGGTCGCCGATGTCCTCTTCGGCCGGGCGGAGCCGGAGGGGCGCCTCCCCGTGTCGGTGCCGCGCTCGGCGGCGCAGCTGCCCGTCTTCTACAACGGCAAGGACCACGGCTACCGGGGATACGTCGATCAACCGGCGTCCGCCCGCCACCCGTTCGGCCACGGGCTGTCGTACACGACGGTGTCCTACGGCGAACCGAAGCTGTCGCGTACGTCCGTGTCCCTGGACGCGCCCACGCTGACCTGTACGGTCACCGTCACGAACACGGGGCGGCGGCCGGTGTGCGAGACCGTGCAGTTGTATGTGCGGCGGATGTCGGGCGGCTCCTCGTGGCCCAGGGCGAGAGAGCTGCGCGGGTTCGCCCGTGTCCGGCTCGCGCCGGGTGAGAGCGCGGAAGCCGTGTTCGACATCGACGCGGACACGCTCGGCTCGGTGACGCGCGACCTCTCCGTGGGTGTCGAGGCGGGCGAACTCCTGCTGGAGACAGGCCCCTCGTCCGCCAGGACCAGGGGAGCCGCCCTCACTGTCGGGCCCTGAGCCAACCCCTGGCGCGTGCGGTAAGTGCCTACTCCACGCCGGCCGTGACGTCACCGTTGACGGTGGTGAGCGTCATGCTGCGGTCGTCGTCCTCGTCTCCGGCGGGGACGGTGACCGAGGGGCGGCCGTTGTCCGTGGTCGCCGCGACCCGGTAGGCGGGCGCGTCGTGCGGCAGCATGACCCGGACCGAGCCGTTGGTGGTGCGGCCGCCGACGCCGCCCGGGGAGGTGGCGCAGTCGAGCGTCACGTCGCCGTTCACCGTCTCGGCGTGCACGTCCTTGGCGCGCAGGGTACCCGCGCGAACGGATCCGTTGCGGGTCTCCAGCCGGACGGCGGCGTCCTTGCGGCCCGACCTGGTCACGGTGACATCGCCGTTGACGGTCGTGAGGTCCAGCGCGGCGGAGACACCGGCCACGTCGATACCGGCGTTGCGGGCGGAGACGGTGACGGACGTGCCCTCGGGGACGTCGACCTCGGGCATACGGGCACACTCCCGGCCGTGGGTGTCCTGCTTCGGGCACGACAGGTCGAGCACCCAGGTGTCGTCCCGGTGCGACCACTCGTGCCGGATGTGGCCCCCGACGCCCACCCGGTCACCGTCGGCGGGGCGCAGCCGCACCCCGTTGTCGGTGGTGATCACCAGGTCGGCGCCCCGGGCCACGGCAGGCTGTGCCGCGGCCCCCCAGGCGCCCTCGCCGTCGTTCCCGTCGTGGCCTGCGCCGCACGCCGCGACGAGTGGGACGATCGCCATCAGGGCGATCAGGCTCCGTGCGCGCGTCGTTGTCGTTGCGTCCATGCCCGGTCGGTTTCCCCGGGCCCGCGCATCCATGACTCCTGGGGGCCGCCCGCCGTGCGCCGTTGCCGTCAGACCGCTGCCCCGACGGCCGTCCCCGTCCCCGTCCCGGCCGTCTCCCCCACGACATGGCGGCGACGGGCGGGCAGGCCGAGGGTCGGATTGGCGACACCCCAGACGGCTCCCTTGCAGACCAACTCCTTGTAGAGGGCGGCCAGTCGGCCGGTGAGGGTCGCGTCGACGGCCCGGTCGTCGGCGGTGACGTACTGGATCAGGCCCTCCTTGCGGCCCAGCGAGATGCACTGGTTGAAGTACCTCACCGGCGCGTGCGGCAGTTTGCCGCCGGTCAGGCGTGCCGCGACGGCATCGGCGGCCTGCCACGCGGCGGGGGTGCCCGAGGCGCACGACATCCGCAGCGGCTTGTCGCCGGGGCCCATCGCCATGGCCGCGTCGCCGACGACATAGACATCCGGGTGCGAGAGCGAGCGCATCGTCCGGTCGACCACGATCTGTCCGGTGCCGGTGGTCTCCAGGGTGGTGGCGCTCGCGATCGGGTGGACCGCGAAGCCGGTCGTCCACACGGTGACCGCGGCGGGGACGGTCCCGCCGTCGGCGATGGTGACCCGGTCGGCCCGGACCTCCGTCACGGCGGTGTTCTCGTGCACGGTGATGCCCAGCTCGCCGACGACCTTGCGCAGGTGGGCGCGCCCCTTGTCCGAGAGCCAGTCGCCGAGGCCGCCGCGGGCGACGAGGGCGACAGCGAGGTCCGGGCGGGCCTCGGCCAGCTCCGTCGCGGCCTCCACACCCGTGAGACCGGCGCCGACGACGACCACGGGCTGTCCGGCCGCAAGGCCGGCCAGCCGCTCGCGCAGCCGGAGCGCTCCGGGCCTGCTCGCGATCTCGTAAGCGTGCTCGGCGGTACCGGTGACGCCCTGGTCGTTCCAGCCGCTGCCGAGGGCGTACACGAGGGTGTCGTACGGCAGTTGTCCGGTCACGCCGTCCTTCTCGGTGACGGTGACCGTCCTGCGGTCGGCGTCGACACCGGTCACCTCGGCGATCCTCAGCTCGACGCCGGTGCCCTCGAACATCTCGCTCAAGGGGCGCGGCGTGAGGTCCTGGCCGGCCGCGAGCTGGTGCATCCGGACGCGTTCGACGAAGTCGGGCTCGGCGTTGACGAGGGTGATGGCGACCTCGTCACGGTGCAGCCGCCTGGCGAGGCGGCCGGCCGCGATGGCTCCGGTGTATCCGGCGCCGAGAACGATGATGCGGTGCTGCATGATGGCGACTCCTGTCTGCGCGGGTCCGGCCCGTGTCGAGCGCTGTGACGCCCCTTGAACCGGGCAGCACGCCGATCCCTGACAGGAACTCCGTGTGAAGCAGCTCACATCGCGTCAGAAGGCGTGGAAGAGCGGTTCCCCGTGGTCGGCCGCCGCCCACACCTCGGTCGCGCGTTCCAGCTTGTCGGGGTTGACCTGGCTGCGGAACGCGGCGATGCCCTCGGCGGTGATCTCCGGGCAGGTGATGCCGACGACCTTGCCCGCGACCACGGCGACGATGGCGAGTCCGCCGTTGGCGGTCGTCAGGTGTATCTCGGCCGAACCGCCGAGCAGAGCGCGCTTGGCCGGTGCCGGCCTGAACAGGCCCCGCATGAACTTCGCGACCGCGAGGGCGCCCTCGAACGGCGTGGCCCTGGCCGGGACCTTCCCGCCGCCGTCGCCGACCGAGACGGCGTCACCGGTGAGCAGCCGCACGAGCGGCTCGGTCTTCCCCGTGGTGGCGGCCGACAGGAACTCCTCGACGATCCGCCGGGCGGCGGCCCCGTCGATCTCGGCGCGGGCCCTGCCGTCGGTGATGTGCCGCTTGGCCCGGTGGAAGATCTGCTGACTGGCCGCCTCGGTGATGCCGACGATCTCGGCGATCTCCCGGTGCGGGTAGTCGAAGGCCTCCCGCAGCACGTACACGGCCCGCTCGTTGGGGGACAGCCGCTCCATGAGGGTCAGGACCGCGTACGAGAGCGACTCGCGCTGCTCGGCGGTGCCCGCGGGGCCGAGCATCGGGTCCCCGTCGAGCAGCGGCTCGGGAAGCCACTGCCCGACGTACCTCTCGCGTCGTGCGCGGGCCGAGGTGAGCTGGTTGAGGCACAGGTTGGTGAGCACCTTCGTCAACCAGGCCTCCAGGACCTCGATGCGTCCGGTGTCGGCGGCCTGCCACCGCAGGAACGTCTCCTGTACGACGTCCTCGGCCTCGCTCGCCGAACCGAGGAGGCGGTAGGCGATGGCCTCCAGACGAGGCCTCAGCGTCTGGAACCGGTCCACGTCCCGCACGGTCAGCGACATGGACCGGATCCTAACCGGCGTGCTCCTACGCGGTGTTGGCCTCCCCCGTGGTGTCGGCCTCCCCGGTGGTGAACCAGACCGTGGCATCCGGCGGTACCTCGGTCGTCACCGGCTCGGACGCGGCCAGCACCCGTGCCGCGGGAGGCAGGGGGACGGGGTGCCCGCCGAGGTTGGCGACGACTTCGACGGGGCCGTTGGCGAGGTGCAGGACGTCGTCGCCCCCGGGGCGCGGGACGTCGTCGGAGGAGGCCACCCATGTGAGCGTCCCCTCCCCCAGCCGGTACCGGCGGCGCAGGTCCAGCAGGGTGCGGTACAGCTCCAGCGTCGACCCCGGGCGGCCCCGCTGTGCGGCCACGGCGTAGGAACCGTAGTCGGACGGCTGGGGCAGCCAGGTGTCGGACCCGGTGCCGGTGCCGAAACCGAGGGCGGGGCCCTCCTCGGTCCACGGCAGGGGCACCCGGCAGCCGTCGCGCCCTCGGATGCGGTGTCCTGACCGTTCCCACACCGGGTCCTGGCGTGCCGCGTCCGGCAGCGAGGTCGCCTCGGGCAGGCCCAGTTCCTCGCCCTGGTACAGATAGGCGGACCCGGGCAGGGCCAGCATGAGCGCGGTGGCCGCTCGGGCCCGGCGCAGTCCCAGGGGGCGGTCGGGCTGCGGGTCGTCGGCGCCCACGCCGTGTTCCAGCTCGACCTGTCCGTCGTATCCGAAGCGGCTTGCGTGCCGCATCACGTCGTGGTTGGACAGGACCCAGGTGGTCGGCGCGCCGACGGCGTCGTTGGCCGCCAGCGACTCGGTGATGACCTTCCGCAGGGGGCCCGCCTGCCAGGGTGTCTCCAGGAAGCGGAAGTTGAAGGCCTGGTGCATCTCGTCGGCGCGGATGATCCGGGCGGCGCGATCCGGCGGCAGCCAGGCCTCGGCGCACAGGATGCGCCGGCCGTCGTAGCTGTCCAGGAGCCGCCGCCAGCCGCGGAAGATCTCGTGGATGCCCTCCTGGTCCCACATGGGAGGCATCACGCCGTCGACAGGCTCGATCACCCCGTGGGTCGGACGGGGCCAGTCGGGCAGCCCCGGGGCCTTGACGAGGGCGTCGCACACATCGACGCGGAATCCGTCGACACCGCGGTCGAGCCAGAACCGCAGCGTCCGCCCGAAGTCCGCCCGTACGGCGGGGTTGTCCCAGTTCCAGTCGGGCTGGGAGGGGTCGAACAGGTGCAGGTACCACTGCCCGGGACGGCCGTCGGCCTCGGTGACCCTGGTCCAGGCGGCCCCCTCGAACATCGACGTCCAGTCGTTGGGCGGCAGGGAGCCGTCCGGTCCGCGGCCGTCGCGGAAGTGGAACAGGGCCCGCTCGTCGCTGCCGGGGGCGGCGGCCAGCGCGGCACGGAACGCGGCGTGCTCCGAGGAGCAGTGGTTGGGCACGAGGTCGACGATCACGCGGATGCCCAGCCCGTGGGCGCGCGCCAGGAGTTGGTCGAAGTCGGCGAGCGTGCCGTAGCGCGGGTCGACCGCGCGGTAGTCGGCCACGTCGTAGCCGCCGTCGCGCTGCGGCGAGGGATAGAAGGGGGAGAGCCACAGGGCGTCGACCCCGAGGTCCGCCAGGTGGTCGAGCCGTCCGGTGATGCCGGGCAGGTCACCGGTGCCGTCACCGTCGCCGTCGGCGAACGAGCGCGGGTAGATCTGGTAGATGACTGCGGTGCGCCACCAGTCGTCGTCGGCCGCCGAGGACAGCGGACCGGTCTGTGCGGCTGCGGGAGTGGAGTCTGCTGTGGTCATAGCAGCGGGGTCTCCTGTGCGTAGATGTCGGGCCGGCGGTCGCCGAGCAGGTCGTTGTGCGGGGAGATGGCCTTGTCGCGGGACAGGTGGAGGAAGAGGTCGGCCACGGCCCGCTGCGGCGAGGCGGCCGGATCGTCCGGACCGGTCGGATCGGCCGGATCACCCGAGCCGGTCGTGGCCTTCGTGTCGGACGTGAGCCAGCCGAACTGGTCGATGACCGCCGTGCCCTGTGTCCACCGCTGTCCGCGCTCGACGCCGCCGCGGTCCGCGCACGCGATGAAGACGCCGTTGGCGCGTGCGGCGGACTGGGCCTGGATGATCTCCGCCGGATACTGGCCGGCCGGCTGCTCGACCAGCGGCCAGTTGGTCGGCACGGCTATCAGGTCGGCGCCGGCGAGTGCGAGCCGGCGGGGCATCTCCGCGAACTCCAGGTCGTAGCAGATCAGTACCCCGATACGGCCGTGTGCCGTGTCGACCACCGGTGGGGTCCGGTCCCCTGGGGTGAAGAACAGCGTCTCCCTGTCCCACAGATGTGTCTTGCGGTAGACGGCCCGCACCCCGCTCGCGTCGACCACGGCGGCGCTGTTGTACAGCGTGCCGTCCGCGTCCTCGGCTTCCTGGCAGAAGCCGAGGACGACGACACCCCGCGTGCCGGTGAGCAGCGCGCTCAGGTCGGAGAAGAAGGGGTCCTCGACGGTGATCGCCGTGGTGCGGGCCTCCTCGGCGGTCTCGAAGACGTAACCGGAGGTGACCAGTTCGGGGAGGACGACGATGTCGGCCCCGTCCGCCAGGGAGCGCCGGACGGCTTCCAGGGCCAGCCCCTTGTTGTAGGTCAGGTCGCCGATCCGTGGCGCCAGTTGCTCGCACACCACACGGGTCACCCCGGTCCTCGCGCTGGTGGGACGGCTGACGGTCACTTCACCGCTCCTTCCGTGAGGCCGGTGATCAGGCGCCGTTGCAGGACCGTGTACGCCAGCAGCACCGGAAGGGCCACGAGGACGGCGGCCGCCGCGGTGACCGCGGGGTCGCTGGAGCGGGCGGCCCCGGAGAAGAAGGACAGCGCCAGCGGAACGGTCTGCACCGCCGCGTTGTCGGGGACCAGGATGAGGGCCAGCAGGAACTCGTTCCAGGTGAAGAGGAAGAGCACGGTGCCCAGGGTCGTGAGGGCGGGCCCGGCGATGGGCAGGACGACCAGCCGCAGCGTCTGGAATCTGCTGGTGCCGTCGATGCGCGCCGCTTCGAGCAGTTCCTGCGGGACCGAGGCGAAGAACGTACGCATCCACAGCACTCCGAGCGGGACCGACAGGGCGATCTGCGGAAGGATCAGCGCCCAGTAGGTGTCGATGAGGTTCCAGCCCGCGAGCAGTTCGTACAGGGGCAGCACGGTGACCTCGTACGGGAGGACGAGGCCGAGCAGGAGCAGGCCCAGGACGACCTTGCCGCCGGGGACGCGCATGGTGGCCAGCGCGTAACCGGCCAGGCTCGCGAGGAGCACGGTGACCACGACGACGGTGACGGACACCAGGGCGCTGGAGACCAGGGCGGAGCCGAAGCGTCCCTGGGTCCAGGCCGTCGAGTAGCTGGACAGGGACGGTCCGCCGGAGGAGCCGGCGAACGAGGAGACGACGATCGACACCAGCGGGAAGACGGCGACGACGGACGCGAGGACGAGCAGTGCGTGCGTGGTGACGCTCTCGGTACGGGCGATCCTCATGGCTGCACCTTCCTGGCCGGCCGGGCGGGGCCGCGTCGTGCGAGTGCGCGGCGTACGAGGCCGGGTCGCCCGGGGTCGCGGCCCGTGCCGTCGCGTTCCCGCAGCAGGAGCTGTACGGCGACCACGACGGCGAGGATGACCACGGTGAGCACGATGGCCAGCGCGGAGGCGCGGCCGAGCAGGCGGTTCTGGAACGCGTCCTGGTAGACGTACAGGCTCGGGACGGTCGTCGAGGTGCCGGGTCCGCCGCGGGTGGTGTTCCAGATGAGGTCGAAGTTGCGCAGGGCGAAGGTGACCGTGAGGATCAGCGCCATCGAGATCTGGGGGCGCAGTGCGGGCAGGGTGATGGAGAAGAACTCCCGCACCGCTCCGGCGCCGTCCAGGCGGGCCGCCTCGTAGGTCGAGCGGTCGATGGCCACGATGCCGCTGAGGAAGAGCACCATGCACAGGCCGTACTCGACCCAGGTGCCGACGACCCCGATCGAGGGCAGGGCGGTGTCGAAGTTCCCGAGCCAGCTCGTCGTGAAGCGGCCCAGGCCCACGGCCCGCAGCAGCGCGTTGACCGGGCCGTCCTCGGCGAGGAGGTTCCGCCAGGCGACGGCGACGACGACGCTGGAGAGGATCTGCGGCACGAAGAGCACCGCCCGGAACAGGGTCAGGCCGTACACGCGGATGCGGGACATGGCTCCGGCGAGCAGCAGGCCGACGGCCACCGGCAGGGCGGCGTAGAAGAACAGCAGGACCAGTGAGTGCAGCAGCGCGGCGCGCAGGTCCGGGTCGGTGAAGACAGCCGTGTAGTTGCCGAGGCCGACCGGGGTGCCCTCGGTGAGGCCGTCGTAGGCGTAGAACGAGTACCAGACCGAGATGCCGATGGGGTACAGCACGAAGACGGCGAAGAACGCCAGGGCCGGTGCCACGTACAGCAGCGAGGACCAGGAGAGGGAGGTCAGGTGGGGGCGTGGTCTGCGGGTCCGGCGTATGCCGGCCGGCGGGGGCGCGGTGTCGCGTTCGCGCGCGGGGGCGACGGTGCTCACTCGGACTCCCTCGCCTTCTGCCAGGAGTCCTGGACCGCCTCGGTGAAGGCGGCACTGCTCGTACGGCCGGCCATGACCTCCTGGAGCTTGCCTCCCATGACGGAGAGCATGTCGGTGGCGCTCCAGTCGTAGTAGCCGACCTGTGTGCCCGCGGCGATCGTGCGCTTGAGCACGTCGAGGGTCTGGCTCTGCAGGCTGTTCGCGCCCTTGACGCCGTCGGTGACGACGGGCAGGCGGCCGGTGTCGAGGATCTTCTGACCCGTCCCGGGTGTGTGCAGGGCCGCGAGGAAGGCGACGGCGGCGGGGGTGACCTTGGAGGAGGCGGCGATGTGCCACGGCGAGGCGGTGGCTCCGGCGCCGCCGGTGGTGAGCGCGCCGAAGCCGAACTTCTCGGGGTCGAGCTTGGCGCCGTTCCAGGAGCCGCCGACGAAGAAGGCGCCCGAGCCCTTGGCGAAGCGGGCGATGGCGTCCTCGTTGCTGAGGCCGTCGTAGCCGGATCCGAAGTAGCCCTTCTTCGCCCAGTCGGCCATGGTGTCGGCGGCCTTCTCGTTGCCGGGGGTGGCGAAGGTCGTGCCGGCCCTGCCGCCGATCCAGTCGCGGATCGAGGCGGGGCTCTGCTCGGTGACGGCGAGGTCGGAGAAGATGTGGGTGGCGGCGTACTGGTCGCTGTTGCCCAGCATGACGGGCTGCTTGCCTGCCTTCTTCACGACCGGCAGGTCCTTCTCCAGGTCGCTCAGGGACCGCGGCGGTGCCAGGTCCAGGGATGTCAGCAGGGCCTTGTTGTAGTAGATGCCCTGGACCTCGCTGATCGGGGACATGCCGTAGAGGTTCCCGTCGCCGAACGCGGTGCCCGCGCTGTTCCAGCGGGCCGGTGCCAGGGTGCTCGCGCCGGTGCCGGTGAGCCAGCCGTAGGTCGCGGCCACGTCGTCGAGAGGGCGGACCAGCTTGGCCTTGACCAGGGCGCCGTCGACCGCGTAGCCGATGTTGCCCTGGAACAGGTCGGGCGGGGTGCTGCCGGAGGCGGCGTTGACGACGGTGGCGATGAGGTCGTCGAAGCTCTTGTAGGTGAGGTCGACGGTGACGTTCGGGTACTTCTTCTCGAAGGCAGGGACGACCGACTTCATCAGCGGCTTCTCCGCCTGGTCCGCCCACATCCGCAGGGTGACGTCGCCCAGGGCGGCGACCTGCGCGGTCGTCACCGGCTCGGTGACGAAGGACTGCGTCCCGGCGGTGGCGGACTTCCCCGCGCCGGGCGCGCCGCACCCGGCGCAGGCGAGGACCGCGGCCAGCGCGACGGCCGCGGCGGTGCCCCAGGCGCGACGGGGCGCGCCCGCTCTCTCACGGAGTACGTGACGACGTACCTCACGACGTACGGATTTCATCCGGTGCACCGTTCCTGTGTGGGCCTGTATGTGCCTGTATATGCCTGTGTGGGCCGTGTGGGCCTGTGCGGGAGGGGGGTCAGCCGGCGTAGGAGCGCAGGCGGAGGGTGGCCGTGGCCTGGTGGGCGGTCATGCCCTCGCTGGCGGAGATGACCTCCACCGCCTCGGCGAGCAGCGGCGTGGCCTCACGGCTGATGCGCTGGTACGTGAGCGGCTTCAGATAGCGGGAGACGGACAGGCCGGCGCTGTGCTTGGCGCCGCCGGCGGTCGGAAGGGTGTGGTTCGTGCCGGCCATGCCCTTGTCCGAGTACGCGACGGTGCTCCAGTGGCCGAGGAACAGGGAGCCGTAGTTGCGCAGCGTGTCGTGGTACCAGTCGTCCTCGGCCGTGTGCACCTCCAGGTGCTCCGGGGCGAGTTCGTCCATGACCGCGACCGCGTCCTCCCTGGTGTCCACGAGGATCACGGAGCCGAAGTCGTGCCAGGCGGGTCCGCAGATGTCCCGCGTGGACAGGGTCGGCACCTGGCGCTCGACGGCGGCGATGACGGCACGGCCGAGCTGTTCCGAGGTGGTGACCAGGGCGGCCGGTGAGTTGGGGCCGTGTTCGGCCTGGCCGAGCAGGTCCGCCGCGACGGCTTCGGCGTCGGCCGTGCCGTCGGCGATGACAGCGACCTCGGAGGGCCCCGCGAGGAGGTCGATGGCGACCGTGCCGAACAACTGCCGCTTGGCCTCGGCCACATAGGCGTTCCCGGCGCCGACGAGCATGTCGACGGGCGCCCGGCCCAGCAGACCGAAGGCCATGGCCGCGAGGGCCTGCACCCCGCCGACGACGAAGAGGTGGTCGATGCCCGAGAGGTGGGCGGCGTAGGTGACGGCGTCGTTGGCGCGTCCGTCCGGCTGCGGAGGGGTGCATCCGATGACCGTGGGGACGCCCGCGGCCTTGGCCACGCCCACGGTCATGAAGGCGCTCGCGGTGAGCGGGAAGCGGCCCGCGGGGAGGTAGGCGCCGACGGCGGCGACCGGTATGTACCGCTGGCCGACCAGCAGGCCGGGGGCGATCTCCTCCTCGAAGTCCGCCAGGTGTTCACGCTGCAGGCCGGCGAAGCGGCGGGTGCGCTCCGCGCCCAGCTCGATCGCCGCACGCAGGTCCTTCGGCAGCCGGTCGCCGCTGCGGGCCAGGTCCGCCGCGTCCAGCTCGATCGCGCCGTCGGGCTGGCCGTCGAGGGTGCGCGCGTAGCGGCGGACGGCGTCGAGGCCGTCGCGCTCGATGTCGGACAGCATGCGGCCGACCGTCTCGATCACCTCGGGGTCGCGCTGGGCGGGCGGAGCGTCGACCGCGGGAGCCTTGAGCAGGGTGAACCGGTCGGCGTAGGCAGCGGTGAAGCGGGAGCTCAATTTCATACGACTGAGCCTGAGGGACGGTTTGCCCCGGGACAACCTCGAATTGTCCTCGCCACCCCATAGGGCTGCCCTATGGCAGAGTGGAGGGCATGCCCCCTTCGTCCGCTCCGGCGATCACGCTCAACCAGCTGCGCGCCTTCCTCGCCGCCACCCGGCTGGGCACGTTCTCCGCCGCCGCGGTGGAACTGCGCACGACCCAGCCCTCGGTCTCGGAACTGATCAAACGCATGGAGGACCACTACCGGGTACCGCTGTTCACCCGGGGTGCGCGCCGGCTCGTCCTGACCGCGGCGGGCGAGGAGCTGCTGCCCTACGCCGAGCAGGCGGCGGAGGCTGTCGAGGGCGCCGACCGGGCACTGCGCTCCCTGACCTCGCTCGACGGCGGGGTCGCCACGTTCGGTCTGCTGCGCAACGCGGACTACTACCTGCTGTCCGACCTGCTCGAGACGTTCCACGCCCGGCATCCCCGCGTACGGCTGCGGATCGTGGGCCTCAACTCGGTGGAGGTCGCCGAAGCCGTCGCCGCGGGTGATCTGGAGGCCGGTCTCGTCGTCCTGCCCATCGACGCCGAAGGCCTGGACATCACGCCTCTGATGCGCGACGAGGTCGTCTACGCCTCGGCGGACCCGGAGCGCACCGCCCGGCCCGTGACCATGACCGACCTCGCCGAGGCACCGCTGATCCTGTACGACGCCCACTACGGCTGGCGGGATCCCACCCGGCGCCAGCTGGCCGAGCGGGCCCAGGTGGAGGGCATCACCCTGTCGCCGGTGGTCGAGGTGGAGCAGGTCGACTCCGCGCTGCACCTCGTGGCGCGGGGCGCCGGGGACACCATCGTGTCCCGGGCGGTCGCGGGCAGCCGCACGTTCCCGGAGAACCTGCACACCGTCGGTTTCGCCGAGCCCCTGTACGACACCATCGCCGTCGTCCGGCGCCAGGGAGCCGTACTGTCACCCGCGACCCGGGAGCTGGCCCGGCTGGCCCGCCGCATGTTGCTCGAACACTGACCTGAACCCGGGCCGTACCCCCGGGGCGGGAGGTGTTCCGTACCGGGGTGTGCGTCGGTGCGCCGTCCCCTGCCCCGGTCCGCCCGCCATGCGCCGCCGCGCGGCCACCCGCGCCCCGCTACGGTGGGGGCAGTGGCGGATACCCGTGCTGACAGCCCGCAGGGTCATCGCGCCGCTCGGCTCCCGGACCCCGCGCCGCACACCGGAACAGACACGGCAGCAGAACGGCCGGGGCCCTCACATCCTCGCAGCGGACGCCGGGACCCCGGATTGTCGTCCTCCGCCGTCCTGGAGCGATTCCCGCTCGCTCCGGCAGGGGGAGGACCGGACCGGCGCGGGGACACCCGCGGATGGGGAGCCGACTGTGCCCCCGCGTCGGCAGGACCACCGTCACCGCGCGGCCCAGGTCCCTACGCGGCCAGGGTCTCGTCCTCCTGCGCCGCCCCCTCGCGCGTGGTGCGGTACTTCTCGATCAGCAGGTCGGCCGTACGCAGCGCCTCCTCGGCGGTGCGCGAGGCCGTCATGACGCAGAGGGTGTAGGTGACGTCCTCCAGAGCACGGCTGGTACGTCCGGTGGGGCGCACGTCGTGCTCGATCCGTACCTCGGCGAACTGGGCCAGGACCGTACGCAGTTCCTTCTCCGCCGGCACCATCATGGTGATTCCTCTCCCACACACAGCACAGCTCGCATGTGGGCAGGTGCCACCGCGAGAATCCAGACTTCCTCAGTGGCGTCGTTGTCACTGGGCGACACCAAGCGGTGTCGGCTACACCCCCTGGTGCCCCGTCGCGGTGGGTCTATACCTGCACATGCCCCACATCCACCACACGGATCCGCGGTCGCGGCGCCGGTGCCGGGGAGGAACGGCTCAGTCCTCGCCTCCTTCGTCCGGCAGGACGCCCGTGCGGGCCACGCCGGCATACCAGCGCGCGCTGGCCTTGGGGATGCGCCGGCCGGTCGGGTAGTCGACGTAGACGGCGCCGAAGCGCTTGCTGTAGCCGTAGCCCCACTCGAAGTTGTCCAGCAGGGACCACAGGAAGTAGCCGCGCACGTCGACGCCGTCCCTGATCGCCCGGTGCACGGCGGACAGGTGGCCGCGGAGGTAGGCGATGCGCTCGGGGTCGACGACCTCGCCCTCGGGGTTCACGTAGTCGTCGAACGCCGCCCCGTTCTCGGTGATCATCAAGGGCATGGCGGGGAAGTCCGCCTTGAGCCGCAGCAGCAGGTCGTACAGACCGCTCGGGTCGACCGCCCAGCCCATCGCGGTGGTGCTGCCCTGTGGACGGTGGAAGGCGACCTCGGCCCCCGGCCAGGGGCTGTGCGCGCTCTGGCCGTGACCGTCGGAGCCGTGGCTGGCCCCGCCGGTGGCGGCGGAGACGACGGTGGGCGTGTAGTAGTTGACGCCCAGGAAGTCCAGCGGCTGGTGGATCTCGGCGAGGTCGCCGTCCTGCACGAAGGACCAGTCGGTCAGCGAGGCCGTGTCCTGGAGGAGGTCCTGCGGGTACCGGCCCTCCAACTGGGGTCCCGTGAAGACACGGTTGGCCAGCGCGTCGATCCGGCGGGCCGCGTCCACATCCTCGGCGGACTCGGTCAGCGGCCGGACGTGGTGGATGTTGAGCGTGACGGACGCCCGCGCGTAGGACGGCAGTTCGGCACGCAGCGCCTGTACGGCCTTGCCGTGGGCGAGGTTGAGGTGGTGGGCCGCGCGCAGGGCGGCCACCGGGTCGGTACGGCCGGGGGCGTGGACACCGGAGCCGTACCCGAGGAAGGCGCTGCACCAGGGCTCGTTGAGGGTGGTCCAGGTCTTCACCCGGTCCCCCAGCGCACGGGCCGCCAGGGTCGCGTAGTCGGCGAACCGGTCGGCGGTGACGCGCTCCGGCCAGCCGCCCGCGTCCTCCAGCTCCTGCGGCAGGTCCCAGTGGTAGAGGGTGACGACCGGTTCGATGCCCTTCTCCAGCAGGGCGTCGGTCAGGGCGCGGTAGAAGTCGAGCCCCTTCTGGACGGCCGGACCGCGACCGGTCGGCTGCACCCGCGACCAGGACAGCGAGAACCGGTAGGCGCTCACCCCGAGGTCGGCCATGATCTCGACGTCCTCGCGCCAGCGGTGGTAGTGGTCGGTGGCCACGTCACCGGTGTCGCCGTTGCGCACCCTGCCGGGCGTGTGCGAGTAGGTGTCCCAGATCGAGGGGGTGCGTCCGTCCGCGGTGGCGGCGCCCTCGATCTGGTAGGCGGCGGTCGCCGTACCCCAGGTGAATCCCTGCGGGAACCGAACGGCGGCGGAGTTGTCCGGGGTGGGCGCGACACGTCGGGTAACGGTGGTCACGTGAGTCCTTCCAGATGTACTGCGGGACGGGAGAAGCCAGGTGGAGTGGGCCGGGGTGGGGGCGCCGGAGGGCCCCGGGACCAAGGGGACGGCGGGACGCTCATCCCTTGACCGCGCCCTGCATGATGCCGCCGACGATCTGCCGGCCGAAGACGATGAACATGGCGAGCAGGGGCAGCGTGCCGAGCAGGGCACCCGCCATGATCAGCGACTGGTCGCGCACGTATCCGGCGCTCAGCTGGGTGAGCGCGACGGGCACCGTCGGATTCGACATGTCGAGCACGATGAACGGCCAGAAGAAGTCGTTCCAGGCGTGCACGAACGTGATCATGAACAGGACCGCCATGGGTGCCCGGGCGATCGGCAGCACGATGCTCCAGAAGATGCGCAGGGAGTGCGCGCCGTCGACCCGGCCGGCCTCCACGAGTTCGTCGGGCAGCGCCTCGCTCAGGTACTGGCGCATGAAGAACACCCCGACGGCACTGACGAGCGTGGGGAAGATGACGGCGGGCAGCTGCTGTCCCCAGCCCAGCTCCGTCATCATCATGAACAGTGGTACGACGCCGAGCTGGGGTGGCACCATCATCGTGCCGATCACGAGCATCAGCAGGATGTTGCGGCCCTTGAAGCGGAGTTTCGCGAAGGCGAACCCGGCCAGGGTGGCGAACAGCACCGTCGACAGGGCGATCACACCGGCCACGATCAGGCTGTTGAGCATGGCCTTGCCCAGTGCGGCGTCCTGCCAGGCCTTGCCGAGGTTGTCCAGGAGGTGGGGCCCCGGCAGGAACGGCGGGGGCGTCTGGGTGACGCGCGTGTTGTCGCTCGACGCCGCCACCATCGTCCAGTAGAGCGGGAAGAGGGAGAAGAGGGCCGCGATCCCCAGCAGGATGTAGGCGACGGGACCCGCGTGGTGCTGACGTCCGGCACCGGGGTGGCGAAACAGCTGTCGGCTCCGGCCACCGGGCGGCTCGCTCTTGCGGGTCTTGCGCGCGGCCTCCGGGCGTGCGTCCGCCGTCTGGACCGGGATGCTGTCTGTGGTCATGGGTATCTCCCGGTCAGGCCTTGCGCGCCAGGACGCGCTTGACGACTCGTTGGACGACGAAGAGGACGATGAGCAGCAGGAACATCGCCCAGGCGACCGTGGCGGCCCGGCCCATCTGGTAGTTCTTCCAGCCCTCCTCGTACAGGAGCAGTCCCAGCGTCTGGTACTGGTTGTCCGCGCCGCCGGTGATGCCGTTCGGGCCCTGGCCGAAGATCAGGGGCTCACCGAAGAGCTGCGTGGCGCCGATCGTGGACAGGACGATGGTGAACACGATGGTGGAACGGATACCGGGGACGGTGACCTTGAGGAACTGCTGCCAGCGCGAGGCGCCGTCGATGGCCGCGGCCTCGTAGCGGTCCCGTGGGATCGCCTGCATCGCCGCCAGGTAGAGCAGCGCGTTGTAGCCGGTCCAGCGCCAGATGACGATCGTGGAAATGGCCGTCTGCGCGGCCCACTTGTTGTTCTCGAAGTCGATGTTGTCGATGCCGACCAGGCTCAGCATCCAGTTGATCATGCCGAAGTCGCGCTCGAAGAGCATCGTGAACACCAGGGCCGCGGCGCCCACGGAGGTGGCGTACGGGGTGAGGGCGGCGACGCGGAAGAACGTCGAGCCCCGCAGCTGGTAGTTGAGCAGGTGCGCGAGACCGAGCGCCATCATCAGCTGCGGCACGGTCGACAGGACGCCGATGGTGAACGTGTTGAGCAGCGCGTTCCAGAACCGGTCGTCGTCCCACAGAGCCGTGTAGTTGTCGAAGCCGACCCATTCCATGACGTTCAGGGTCGACAGTTCGACGCGGTGCAGCGAGATCCACGAGGTGTAGACGAGCGGGTAGAAGCTGAAGGCGGCGAAGACGACGAAGAACGGGGCGACGAAGGCGTACGGGGCGCCGCGCACGTCGAGCCGGTGGAGCAGCGAACTGCGGCGCTCGGAGGCGGTACCGGTCCCGTCCGGCGCGGCGGTGCCGGGCGCATCGTCTGGGGGTGTCGAGGTGGAGATGGCCACCGGAAGGCGTCCTTCCTGGAGGGTGAGCTGAGGGTGGGGCGGGGCGGGCAGGGGCCCGGCGGCCCGCACGGGCCGTGCGGGGGACGCCGGGCGGCTGCGGAGGTGGGCGACGGACCGGTCCTACGAGGTCAGCCGGCGGCTTTCTCGATGCGCTTGTCCGTGGTCTTCCACGCCTCGTTCGGGCTCTTGCCCTGCGCCTCGATCAAGGTCAGACCCTGCGAGAAGATGTCCTTGATCGTGCCGTCCTTGCGGCCGAGCACCTGCTCGTCGGGGATCTCCTTGGCCGCTTCACCGAAGATCTGCCCGATGGGCGCACCCGCGAAGTAGTCGGACTTGGCGTCGACCACTTCGGGCATCTCCAGCGCGGTCTGCGACGAGGGGAAGTTGCCGATCTCCTTGAACAGGTAGGCCTGCTGCTCGGGAGCGGTCAGCCAGGCCACGAGGTCCTGCGCCTCCTTCTTGACCGGGCTCTTCTCCATCACCCCGAGGAAGGACCCGCCCCAGTTGGCGCCCTTGGGGGCCTTGGCCACGTCCCACTTGCCCTTGTTCTTCGGTCCGGCCTTCTCACTGATGTGCGCGAGCATCCACGCCGGGCAGACGGTGGAGGCGAAGGTGCTGTTGGCCAGACCCGGGTCCCAGCCCGGCTGGAACTGGCGGAGCTTGGCGGTCAGATCGGACGTGGCCGCCTCGGAGGCCAGCTTCCACGCGTCCTTCACTACGGGGTTCGTCTCGTAGATGAGCTTGCCCTGCTTGTCGTAGAACTGCTGGGAGTTGCCGTAGATCATGGCGTTGAACAGTCCGCTGGAGCTGTCCATGAAGGCGACCTTGTCGTCCTTCGACTTCTTCTTGAACGTCTTGCCCGCCTCGACGTACTTCGACCAGTCGCCCTCCCACAGCTTGGCGACCTCCTCGCGGTCGGTGGGCAGACCGGCCTGCTCGAACAGGTCCTTGCGGTAACAGACCGCCATCGGGCCGATGTCGGTCCCGAGGCCGATGACCTTCTTGTCGTCGGTGGTGACCTGGCTCTGCTTCCAGGGAAGGAAGTGGTCCGTCCCGGCCGCGCCGGCCAGGTCGACGAACTTGTCCTTCTGCGTGTCGGACAGTTCCTTGGCCCGACCAATCTCTATGCCCTGGATGTCCTTCAGCCCGCTCCCGGCGGCGAGGTGGGTCTGCAGGGCGGTGTAGTAGGTCTGCTCGTCACCCGCGACGTCCGCCTTGATGACGACGTCCGGGTGCTCCTTCATGTACTTGTCGAGCAGGCCGGTCTCCTTGAAGCCCATGACACCGAAGAGCCCCATGGTGATGGTGGTCTTGCCGTCCTTCTTCCCTCCGCCCGTCCCGCCGCTGTCGCTGCCTCCGCAGCCCACGACCAGGCCGAGAGCCGACACAACCGATACGGCGGCCACGGCTCGTGTACGCAACTTCTTTCGGACCTTGCCCATTTCGTCCTCCTAGCGGCGGCGCTGACGCACCGGAGTTCGAGCCCCGCGGTCCGCTCCGCAGGCCCGATTTGTCCGGTGGGTACGTTCCCAAACAACGATGGGAACGTGCCCACTCGGTGGCCCAGAGCGTGGCCGCCGCCACAGGGTCCTGTCAAGAAGTTGAAACCACTTCGTTGCCGGAAGATGTCGCGGAGGTGCACCAGGACCATCCGGGCGCCCTTCGCGGGTCTGGCACAATGCGCAGGTGACAGCCGTTCGGACGGCGCGGGGGCGAGGAGGCGGCATGCGGGGCAGACAGCGTCCGACCATCAAGACCGTGGCCGCGCGCGCCGGTGTCGGACGGACCACGGTTTCACGAGTCATCAACGGCTCGGAACTCGTCAGCGAGAAGGCGAGGGCCGCCGTGCTCGCCGCCATCGCCGAACTGAACTACGTACCGAACTCCGTCGCCAGGGGCCTGGTGACGAGCCGGACGAACTCCGTGGCCCTGGTGATCCCCGAGTCCGAGAGCCGGCTGGGCTCGGAGCCGTACTTCTCGGCGGTCATCCGCGGGGTCAGCACGGCCCTCGCGAAGACCCGCACACAGCTCCAACTGGTCCTCGTCCGCGACCAGGCGGAGCGCGACCAGCTCACCGAGTCGGTGGCGGAACGCCGGGTCGACGGGGTGCTCCTGGTCTCGGTGCACGAGCACGACCCGCTGCCGGGCCTGCTGGAGGACATGGGACTGCCGACGGTGCTCGCCGGGCGCCGTTCCGTCACGGAGTCGCTCAGCCATGTGCACTCCGACAACGCGGGCGGCGCCGCGACGGCCGTCGGCCATCTGCTCGCGCAGGGGCGGCGGACCATCGCCACGATCAGCGGCCCCCTCGACATGGATGTGTCGCGCAGCCGGCTCCAGGGGTGGCACGAGGCCCTGGAGAAGGCAGGACACGACCCCACGGACCGGCTTGTGGCCTCCGGCGACTTCACCGAGGAGGGCGGCGAGGCTGCGATGCGTTCACTCCTTGAACAAGTCCCCGCGCTCGACGCCGTGTTCGTCGCCTCGGACGTCATGGCGGCGGGGGCGCTCGTGGAGCTGCGCAGGCAGCGGCGCAGCGTGCCGGAGGATGTTGCCGTGGTCGGCTTCGACGACTCCATCATCGCCCGGCACACCAACCCGCCCCTCACGAGCGTGCGTCAGCCCGTCGAGGAGATCGGCGAGACGATCGCCCGCCTCCTCCTGGAGGAGATCGGCAACCCCGAGGAGCCGCGCCGGCACGTCGTGCTGCCCACGGAACTGGTCGTACGCGAGTCGTCCTGAGCCCGCGGTCCATGGTCCGTGGTCCGCGGACTGCCGGTTGCCGGTTGCCGGTTGCCGGTTGCCGGTTGCCGACTGTGAACGCTGCCGCCGGCCGGCGCAGGCAGGATCATCGGCGCGTCGCGTGCGCCGGGCGGACCGCCGCGGAGGGTTCGTCCTCCCGTACCGGCAGGGTCCGAGGAGGACGGACCGCTAACGCGTCGACAGCCGGTCCGCCTCCCGGCCCGGATGTCTGCGACCCGCCTGCCGGACAAGGGACTTGGCGGCGCTCCCCCACTCGGGATGTGCGAAGGCGAACCCGGCCGCGCCGAGCCGACCGGGCACCACCCGGCGGCTCTTCAGCAGCAGTTCCGTGTCCGAGCGCAGGGCGAACGCCCCCAGCTCGGCCATCCAGCGTGTCGCCGGCAGCCCCACCGGAACGCGCCACGCCGTACGCAGCGCCCGCATGAAGTCGCGGTGCGGAAGAGGCCCGGGCGAGGCGAGGTTCACCGGTCCCTCGATGTCGTCCCGGTCGATCAGGAACTCCACCGCCCGCACGAAGTCCTCGCCATGGATCCAGGAGACGTACTGCGCGCCGCCCGCCACCGGCCCGCCCAGCCCGAGTCGTACGAGCCGCGACAGCACGTCGAACACGCCGCCCCGGTCCGGACTCATGACCATCGCCGACCGCAGGGCCACCTTGCGGGTCGCGGGAGTCGGTGCCTCGGACTGCGCCCGCTCCCAGTTCTGCGCGATCTCGACGCTGTACGCCCAGTAGTCCGGCACGCCGGGCTCCGCACCGCCGATCACGCCGGTCGTCTCGTCGTGCGCCGCGTCGAAACTGTGGGCGTAGACCGTCGCGGTACTCATCTGCAGCCAGACGCGCGGTGGTCGCTCGGCGGCGGCGATCGCCTCGCCGACCACGCGCGCCGAGTCCACCCGGGAGTCCATCATGGCCCGCAGGTTCTCCTCGGTGTAGCGGCAGGAGACGCTGCGTCCGGCGAGGTTGACGACGACATCGCAGCCGTCGATCGCCTCGGCCCAGGGGCCGAGTGTGACCCCGTCCCAGCCGATGTCGTGCGCCCTCGACGGACTCCGGGTCACCACCGTGACCTCGTGGCCGGCCGCTGTCAGCGCGCGGTCGAGAATCGCGCCCACCTGTCCGGTTCCCCCGGGCAGCACTACCTTCATCGAACCCCCTCGGCTTCGTTCGACGAAAGCGTATCCCGCCTTTTTGAACATGTTCAACTCTGTGGCGGAGTGGGCTGCGGGTTTCGGCGACGCGAGTGGCCCGGTTGCTGGTTTCCTGGACCCATGATCTCGGTGACATCGATGGTCGGGGCCGGTGCAGACCTTCGCGTCGGCACGTGCGGCAGCGCTGATATTCGCTCCGGCAACGCGTCTTGCGTCAGCGCCGCGCCTTCCGTGGGACAGGCGCTCGGCGGGGCCCGCGGGCTTCCCTCCTCCAGCGGGCGGGGCTGCGCGTCATGACCGGGCGTCGGGGCTTCTCCGCGTCCGAAGGGGTCGGCGCAGGCGCTGTAGGCCGCGTGGGCACTGCGGGCACTGCGGGCGCCACAGCCCGAACCCGATGGCTCAGCCGCGTACTCGGGCGCGCCCGCCCGGAATGAGGCGGTGAGGGGGGCGCCGTCCGCTCGCAGGAGACCGCTCGGTTCGGCGCTCCGATCAGGGTGCCGCAGCCGAAAATCTTGAGCCCCCTGGCCGGTTCCATGCGAAGATCTGCAGGCCCTTCGGGGCTCCACCCCACCGCAGTGACGATGTCCCGGAGAACCGATGCGCCACGCCCACCTCCTCTCCACCGCTGTCATGCTGCTCTGCTGCACCGCTTGCTCCGGTGGTCCGGGCGGCGGCTCAGGGGAGAGTGCGGAGGAGACCGTGGATCACGGGGCGGCCGTGCGCGCCGCGATCGCGCGGACGAGCGCGGACAGCGCCCGCGTGGACGAGACGATCGAGATGCGCTCCACCGACAGCCCCACGACCTACGTGTTCGCGATCGGCGGCGCCTTCGACCTGGCGGGTGACAGGGGCCGGCTCACGGTGAACCTCGAGGACAGCGGCATGGACCCCGTCGAGGAGGTCTTCGTCGGTGACACGGTCTATGTGCGGGGTTCTCGGGCGGTGGGTGAGGACACCTGGGCCGCGGCCGACCGGAGTGAGGCCCTGACCCGCTATTTCCTGCGGTCGCCGCTGAACGACCCCGAGCATCTGCTCCGCCAGATGAAGGCGATGCGGCAGGTGTCGAACGAGGGCGAGGAGCAGGTGAACGACGCTCCGGCGGTGCACTACAGGGGCACGATCGACCACGCCACCGCGACGCTCCGGATGACGGCGAAGACGAAGCAGGGCCTGGACGAGGTGCGCGAGAAGCTGGGCGACGACGTGCCCGTCTACGCGGATGTGTGGGTCGACGGCAAGGGGCGTGCCGTCCAGGTCCGGCTGTCCTACTTCGGCGGTATGAAGGCCGTGACGACGCTGACGCTGTCCGACTTCGGAACACCGGTGAAGGCCGGGGCGCCACCGGCCGACGAGGTCGTCCCCGTGACGGCGGGCGAGGACGTCCTGCTGGCCTGAGCGGGGGTGCGGGGCGAGGACCTCCTGCCTGCTCGCAGGTGGCGGGCACGGCGGCGCAGACCGAGGGGCTGAACCGCGTCGAGCGGTCCGTCACGTGCCGGTGACTCCGTCGATCCGCTCGCGGATGAGGTCGGCATGACCGTTGTGACGTGCGTACTCCTCGATCATGTGCACCATGATCCAGCGGAGCGAGACTCCGTGGTGGCCGACGTGAGCCGCGTCCTGTTCGGACAGGCGGCCGGAGTCCTCCAGGGTCGCGTCGGCGATCAGCTCACGGCCCCGGGCGATCTCCGCCCGCCAGGCAGCCATCACCTCGTCCAGCCCCCGGTCCGGCCGGAGGCCGAAGCCGTCGTGATTGTCCTGCCCGAAGACAAGTGGCACGTCATGGCCCGCGAAGACGCGCTGGAACCAGTTGCGCTCCACCTCGGTCAGGTGCTGTACGAGGCCGAGCAGCGTCATCGACGAGGGCGCCGCCGCGGCCAGTCGTAACTGGTCGTCCTTCAGGCCCGCGCACTTCAGGGTGAGCGTCGCGCGGTGGAAGTCCAACCACGCTTCCAGCATGGCGCGTTCGTCGGCGTGTGTAGGCGGGATAGGTCGTCCGTCCGGTGTCGTATTCATGACCACACCCTCGCAGGGGCGACCGCGATCCCACAGGGATGTGCGGGTCAGGAAACCGACGCGAAGCCGATCACCACACCGACCAGACCGGCGGGGCTCGCAGAGCGGTCTCAGGTGACCCGTGTGCGGGAGCACCGGCAAGGCTCCGGAGCGGCAGGGCACCAGCCACCGAGCCGGATGTGCCCCGATATGCACTCTCGCGTAAACCGTCCTAGCCTGGCGGATATCGCTCGGGGCGGTCGACGGCCGGTACAGCCGGCGGAGGGTGAGCTTCCATGGCTGAGCGGCGTATACGGGCCGGAGTGGTCGGCGAGTTGTCGGCCGAGTTCGCGGGCACACTGATCCTCATTCTCTTCGGCTGCGGCGTGGTGGCCCAGGTGTCCGCGGGCGGCGCTCTCACGGATCCGGCGGGCGGTCTGGGTGACCACGACAGCATCGCCTGGGCGTGGGGCCTCGGTGTCACCCTGGGCGTCTATGTGGCGGCGAGACTGAGCGGCGCCCACCTCAATCCCGCGGTGACCGTGGCGCTCGCCGCGTTCAAGGGGTTCCCGTGGCGCAAAGTGGCTCCCTACGCGGTGGCCCAGACGGCCGGCGCCTTCGTGGCGGCGCTCCTCGTCCGCTGGAACTACAGCGAGGCCCTGGCGAAGGCCGACCCCGGACACACCCTCAAGACGCAGGGCGTGTTCTCGACGCTCCCCGGCAACGGCAATCCCGCCCTCCCCGTCCACGAGTGGGGCGCGCTCCGTGACCAGATCATCGGCACCGCCATCCTGCTGCTGCTCATCATGGCCATCACGGACATGCTGAACACGCCGCCGGGCGCGAACCTGGGCCCGTTCGTCATCGGCCTGGTCGTGGTCGCGATCGGCATGGCCTGGGGGACGAACGCGGGGTACGCCATCAACCCGGCCCGTGACTTCGGACCCCGGCTGGCCAGCTTCCTCACCGGCTACGGCGGAGCGTGGCGGGACCAGTACGGGAACCTCTACTTCTGGGTGCCGATCATCGGTCCGCTGATCGGCGGCCTGCTCGGCGCGGGTCTGTACAAGGTCCTCATCGGCCGCTTCCTGCCGTCCGCTGAACCCGAGCCGCCGGGACGCATCCCGGCATCCAAGGACTGACCACACCGGCCGGAGAGGCGGAAACCCATGGCGGACTTCATCGGCGCGGTGGATCAGGGAACCACCAGCACCCGATTCATGATCTTCGACCACGGCGGCAACGAGGTGGCGAAGCACCAGCTGGAGCACGCCCAGATCCTGCCGCGTTCGGGCTGGGTGGAGCACGACCCGGTGGAGATCTGGGAACGCGCCAACTCGGTGATCCAGAACGCCCTGCGCTACGGCGGTCTGACGGCGACCGACCTGGCCGCGATCGGTATCACCAACCAGCGCGAGACGACGGTGGTGTGGGATCCGCGCAACGGCCGCCCGTACTACAACGCCATCGTGTGGCAGGACACCCGCACCGACGGGATCGCGGCGGCCCTGGAGCGTTCGGGGCAGGGCGACGTCATCCGCCGCAAGGCCGGGCTGCCGCCGGCCACGTACTTCTCCGGAGGGAAGATCCAGTGGATCCTGGAGAACGTCGACGGCGTACGTGAGGCGGCGGAGCAGGGCCATGCCCTGTTCGGGAACACGGACGCGTGGGTCCTGTGGAACCTCACCGGCGGGCCCGACGGCGGTATCCACGCCACCGACGTGACCAACGCCAGCCGCACCATGCTGATGAACCTGGAGACCCTCGACTGGGACGACGAACTGCTGGGCTTCTTCGGCATCCCGCGGGCCATGCTGCCGGCCATCAAGCCCTCGTCGCACCCGGAGGCGTACGGTGTCACCCGCGCCTCGCGGCCCCTGCGCGCGGCCATTCCCATCGGGGGTGTGCTCGGCGACCAGCAGGCGGCGACCGTCGGACAGGTCTGCTTCGCGCCCGGCGAGGCGAAGAACACCTACGGCACGGGCAACTTCCTGGTGCTCAACACCGGCACGGAGCTGGTCCGTTCCGAGCACGGGCTGCTCACCACCGTGGCGTACAAGTTCGGTGACGACCCGGTCATCTACGCGCTGGAGGGCTCCATCGCGGTGACCGGCTCCGCGGTGCAGTGGCTGCGCGACCAGATGAAGATCATCAAGACGGCCGCCGAGAGCGAGGATCTCGCCCGCAGCGTCGAGGACAACGGGGGCATGTACTTCGTCCCTGCCTTCTCCGGCCTGTTCGCGCCCTACTGGCGCTCCGACGCGCGCGGGGCGATCGTCGGACTGGCCCGGTACAACGACAACGCGCATCTGGCACGGGCGACGTTGGAGGCCATCTGCTACCAGAGCCGCGACGTCGTGGACGCCATGGAACAGGACTCCGGGGTCCATCTCGACGTGCTCAAGGTCGACGGCGGGGTCACCGCCAACGACCTCTGCATGCAGATCCAGGCCGATGTCCTCGGCGTCTCCGTGAGCCGTCCCGTCGTCGCCGAGACGACCGCGCTCGGCGCCGCCTACGCGGCCGGGCTGGCCGTCGGTTTCTGGCGGGACACGGATGAACTGCGCACCCACTGGAACGAGTCGAAGCGCTGGGAGCCGCAGTGGTCGGACGACCAGCGCGCGGAAGGCTACGCCGGGTGGAAGAGGGCCGTGGAACGCACCCTCGACTGGGTGCGCGTCCCCTGACGGCGCGTGCGCGGAGCGCGGCATCGGTGGTGTCCGGTGCCCCGCTCCGCCGCCGCTGACCCCCGTTGACAGCGGCGACGGGCGAAGCCCCACTGCAGGTCCGGCTCCGTGCCTGAACCTGCGGCTGATCCGGTTGACCGGCCCGGCACGAAGGGGGGTCCGGACGCCGGGCCGGCCAACCGGCTGTTCGAAGACTGCAAGAGGGACCTTGTGAAAACCTTGCCGGGCCCCTCGGCCCCCGCACGGCCGCGCCCGGGACCTGCGTGCCGACCTCGGGCCGAGCCGGGATCACTGGGCGTACCGGAACCATCACCATGACCGCACCACCGGCCCCCCATGTGTGGAATCCTGGGCAAGATCGGGGGAGTTCGTGAAAAGCAGTGCGGCCGATCGTGGGTGGGGACGTGGATCTTCGATTACTGGGCTCGTTGGAACTGTGGGCCGGCGGTCGTCCTGTCGAGCTGGGGCAGCCCAGACAGCGCATGGTCCTGGCGGCGCTGGCCGCCAACGCGGGCCGGTTGATGACCGTGGACGCCCTGGTGGACCGGGTCTGGGACGACACCCCTCCCGACGCGGCCCGTTCGACGCTGTACTCGCATGTGAGCCGGGTCCGGCGTGTGCTGGACGAGGCGGCGCGCGGCGAGGACGGGACGGCGGACCATCCGCCGCTCCAACTGGCCCGGGTGTCGGGCGGTTATCTTCTGCGGGCGGCGGACGACAGCATCGACCTGCTGCGGTTCCGGGCGCTGGTGGCCCAGGCCCGTGGTCTGCGTCCGGGTGACGCCGAGTGCGGCAGGCTCCTGCGGGACGCCCTCGACCTGTGGCGGGGCTCGCCGCTGGCGGACCTGCCGGGCGCCTGGGCCGAGCGGACCCGGACGGCCTGGCTGAACGAACGGCTCGAAGCCGCCCTCCAGTGGGCCCGGGCCGAGACCGCGGCGGGACACGCCTCGCAGGCGATCGGCCGGATGCGGGCCCTGTCCGACGAGTTCCCCCTGGCAGAACCCCTCGCGGCCTTGCTCGTCAGGTCACTGGCCCGGGCCGGCCGGACCGCCGAGGCACTGGACCACTACACCGAGGTCCGCCGCAGGCTGGCCGACGAGTTGGGCTCGGTCCCCGGGGTGGAACTGCGCACGGCCTACGAGGAGGCGCTGCGCGACCGCCCACTGCCGGCCACCGGCACGGAGTCCGGCCCCGCTGCGGGAGGCGCGCGGACATCTGTCTCCCGGCCCGCGCAACTGCCCTTCGACGTACGGGCGTTCACTGGCCGCAAGGAACAACTGGACGAGCTGTCCCAGCATTTGCTGTCCACCGAGGAGGGGGCCGACGCCACCAACACGGTCGTGGTGTCCGCCGTGTCCGGCACCGCCGGAGTCGGCAAGACCGCGCTCGCCGTCCACTGGTCCCACCGTGTGCGCGAGCAGTTCCCCGACGGCCAGCTCTACGCGGACCTGCGCGGCTACGACACGGACGAACCGGTGCCCGCGGCCGACATCCTCACCGGATTCCTCGTCGCCCTCGGTGTCCCGGGCGCCGAGATCCCGCTGCGCCCGGACGACCGCTCCGCCCGCTACCGCACCGAGCTGAGCGAGCGCCGCATGCTCATCGTGCTCGACAACGCCTCGTCCAGCGAGCAGATACGCCCGCTCCTGCCCGGCGCGAGCCGGTGCAGAACCGTGGTGACCAGCAGGGACGTGCTCAGCTCCCTGGTGTCCCTGCACGGCGCCCACCGGCTCGTACTCGACGTGCTCCCCCTGGACGACGCCGTACGACTGCTGAGCAGGCTCATCGGACCCCGGGCCGCGGCCGAACCACAGGCCGCGGCCGTCCTCGCCGAGCAGTGCGGACGGCTGCCCCTCGCCCTGCGTATCGCCGCGGAGCTGGCGCTCGCCCGGACCTCCTCGCCACTGAGCGCCCTCACCGCCGAACTGGACGACCGGCGGAGCCGGTTGGAGCTGCTGGACTCGGACGACGATCCCCGGGCGGCCGTGCGCGCCGTCTTCTCCTGGTCCTACGACCGCCTGCCGCCCGAAGCCGCCGTCGCCTTCCGGCTTCTGGGACTGCACCCGGGACCCGATGTGGACGTGTACGCGGCGGCCGCCCTGTGCGGACGCTCCGTCGCCGACACCCGGCAGACCCTGGACCTGCTGGCCCGCAGCCATCTGATCCAGCCCACCCGCGCCGGCCGGCACGGCATGCACGACCTGCTGCGGGTGTACGCGGCCTGGCAGGCCGAGCGGCACGACGGGCCCGCCGACCGCGAGGCGGCGCTCGACCGTCTCCTCACCCACTACCTCGCGGCGTCCTGCGCAGCCATGGACGTGCTGTTCCCGGCCGAGCGGCACCTGCGGCCCCGGATCGCGGCCCCGCGGACCGAACTGCCGCCGTTTCCCGACGAGGCCCACGCCAAGGACTGGCTGGCGGCCGAGCACGCCGTGCTCACGGCGGTCACCGCCACCGAGGCCGGACGCGGCAGGGCCGAGCACGCCGTCGGGCTGTCCACCACCCTGCACCGCCACTTCGACAGCCGCGGACTGTTCACCGACGCGCTCGTCATCCACGGCAACGCCCTGCGGGCCGCCCGCGCGGCGGGTGACCGGCGGGGCGAGGCCGAGGTGCGCACCTGTCTCGGCACGACCCACCGACGGCTGGCACAGTACGACGAGGCGGTCCGGCACCACACGGAGTCGCTCGCCCTCTGCCGGCGGATCGGGCTGCCGGTGACCGAGGCCCGCAACCTCACCAACCTCGGCGTCCTGCACGAACTGCGCGGCCAGTACCGCGAGGCAGCCGAGCGGCACGGCGAGGCGGTCGTCCTCTTCCGGAAGGTCGGGGACATCGGCGGCGAAGCCGACACGCTCAACAACCTCGGCATCGTGCACGAGTTGCTCGACGACTACGAGACCTCCGCGGAACAGCACCGGCAGGCACTCGCCCTCTTCCGTTCCCTCGGTCATGCCTTCGGTGAGGCCAGCGCGCTGGGCAACCTCGGCATCGTGCTGTCCCGGCTCGACCAGCACGCCACGGCGGCCGAGCACTTCGAGGAGGCGCTCGCCCTGTTCCGGCGGCTCGGCCACCGCGGGGGCGAGGCGCACGCCCTCAGCAACCTCGGTGACGCCCACAACCGCCTCGGCCACCACCGGGAGGCGGCCACCCATCAGCGGGCGGCGCTCGCCCTGTTCCAGCGGACCGGGGAGCGCTACGGCGAAGCGGGCAGCCTCAACGGTCTCGGCGAGGCCCTGCACGGCTCGGGCCGGCCGGACGAGGCCGCGACCGCACACCGCGCCGCCCTCGCCCTGGCCATGGAGATCGAGGAGAAGGAGGAGCAGGCCCGCGCCCACATCGGCCTGGCCCGCATCCACCAGGACCGCGCCGACCTGCCGACGGCCCGAGAGCACTGGCAGGAGGCGCTCGCCCTGTACAGCGCCATCGGGTCACCGCGCGCCGCCGGTGTGAGCGAGTCACTGGCCGCGCTGGAGACACGGCGGCAGGAGGACACGCACAGCCCCGACTGTGCCTGAGCCGGCCGGGGCCCTCGCCGACGTCCGTTGACAGCGGAGAGGGCTCCTCCCACAATGATCAGCATGACCTGGCACTGTTGCGACGCGATGACGGGGCCTCTGCGTGCCCCGAATCGGACCGGGTGCGAACGCTCCGGTCGATAACCGGATATCCGCTTCACCGCCGAACCGAGCCGTATCACTCTCGCCGCGCCGCAGTCCGGTCGTGCTGGTCATCTCCTCACGCCCCGTGCCTGCCGCCCGACGGCCATCGAGCCATGCGAACGAGGAGCATCTTCATGACGGTCACCATTCCGCAGACGGACGTGCCGCCACTGCGCGAAGCACACGTGCCGACGGGCGGCATCTACGAAGGCGCCCGTGAGCTGCGGCGCCTGCCCGAGGGCCTGCCCGCCCGTCCCTACGACCTCTTCGAGCTGATACCCCAGGCGCGCACGATCGGGGCCGAGATCCGCGGCGTCGACCTGTCGCGTCCGCTGGACCCCGCCCTGCGCGAGGAGCTCAACCGGGCGCTGCTGGAGTGGAAGGTGCTCTTCTTCCGCGCCCAGCACCTCACGTCCGAGCAGCAGAGCGGCTTCGCCCGCAACTGGGGTGAGCTGGAGACCAACCCCCTGCTCGCCCGCGGCTCCAGCGCCGACGTGGTGCGCTTCGACAAGGGGGCCGGGGCCACACCGACCTTCGAGAACGTGTGGCACGCGGACGTCACCTTCCGTGAGCGGCCCGCGCTCGGTGCCGTGCTCCAGCTGCGCGAGGTGCCGCCCTTCGGCGGAGACACCATGTGGGCGGACATGGCCGCCGCGTACGACAACCTCTCGCCGGAGGTGAAGGACCGTATCGACGGGGCCACCGCCGTGCACGACTTCATCCCCGGCTTCGCCCGCTTCTACGGTCCCGAACGGCTCGCCCCGTACCAGGACGCCTTCCCGCCGGTGGAGCACCCGGTCGTCCGCACGCATCCGGAGACGGGCAGGAAGCTGCTGTTCGTCAACACCTCCTTCACCACCCGGATCACCGGCCTGGCCCGCGAGGAGAGCGACCAGTTGCTGCGCCACCTCGTGCAGCAGGCGCACGTTCCGGAGTACCAGGTGCGCTTCCGCTGGCAGGCCGGGGACATCGCCTTCTGGGACAACCGTGCCACCCAGCACTACGCGGTGAACGACTACGGCACGCACCGTCGCGTGGCGGAACGCGTCGCCATCGCGGGCGACCGCCCCTTCTGACCGGCGCGCGCGACCCCTGGGCCCGGCGCGGCCCAGGGGCGGTGCGGTGTGTGCTCGCCCAATTGTTCTTGTCATGTACCTGTACAGAGCTTCGGTGTCGTGCTGTCATGCCAACTACCGCCCTTTCCAACGTTGTACAGGCTGAGCCGCCGAGCCGCCAGCCTTCTCTCCGTACGTGCACGTCCTTGCCCCCGACACCCAAGGAGTCACGATGCGCAGCACCACCCCGGCCCCGCGCCCCCGGGCACTCTGGCTGAGACAGCGGGCGAGGCGGATCACCACCGTGCTCGCCACCCTCGCGTTGGTCTGCACGGCCGCCCTGACCGCCACGGGCACCGTGCAGGCCGCCCCGGCCGCGTGGACACCCAAGCCCTCCCCCATGACCACCCCGTGGACCAACCAGGTATCGGTCGACAGTCCACTGCCGGAGTACCCGCGCCCGCAGCTCACCCGTCCCGACTGGGCCAATCTCAACGGCATCTGGGACTTCGCGGTCACCTCGGCGGACGCGGGCCAGCCCGCCTCGTTCTCCGAGCAGATCCGGGTGCCGTTCGTCGCCGAGTCCGCGCTCTCCGGGATCCAGCGCAAGATCACCCAGAACGACAAGCTCTGGTACAAGCGCACCTTCACGGTCCCGGCGGGCTGGAACGGCCGCCGCGTCCAGCTCAACTTCGGCGCCAGCGACTGGCGTACGACGGTCTGGGTGAACGGCAGCCAGGCCGGCGCCACGCACAGCGGGGGCTACGACTCCTTCTCGTACGACATCACCGGGCTGCTCAACGGCGGCACCAACACCGTCGTCGTGTCCGTCTGGGACCCCAGCCAGACGGGCATCGGGGCGGTCGGCAAGCAGCGCATCAACGACGTGACCCCGCACCCGGGAGGCGGCATCTTCTACACCGCGGCCTCCGGCATCTGGCAGACGGTGTGGCTGGAGCCGACGGCGACCGCGCACATCACCCGCCTCGACATGGTCCCCGACCTCACCAACAACACCCTGAAGGTCACTGTCCGGGGCGCCGGCGTCTCCGGGCAGAGCGCCCGGGTGACCGTGTCCTCGGGCTCGACCACAGTGGGCGCCGCGACCGGCGCGGTCGGCGGCACGATCACCGTACCGATCCCGAACCCGCGGCTGTGGACCCCCGAGGATCCGTTCCTGTACGACGTGAAGGCAGAGCTGCTCTCCGGTTCGGCCGTCGTCGACTCCGTGGGCGGCTACAGCGGCATGCGTTCCGTGGGCGTCTCGCGGGTGGACGGCGTCCTGCGTCCCGTCCTCAACGGGAAGTTCGTCTTCCAGACCGGCACCCTCGACCAGGGCTACTGGCCGGACGGCATCTACACCGCGCCGACCGACGACGCCCTCAAGTACGACCTGCAGAAGCACAAGGACCTCGGCTTCAACATGGTGCGCAAGCACATCAAGGTCGAGCCGCAGCGGTGGTTCTACTGGGCGGACCGGCTGGGGCTGCTGGTCTGGCAGGACATGCCCTCCATGGACACCCGCACCCCCGACAGCGCCGCCCGCACCCAGTGGGAGGCCGAGTACGACCGCATCATCGACCAGCACCGCAGCTCACCGTCCGTGGTGATGTGGGTCAATCAGAACGAGGGCTGGGGGCAGTACGACCAGGCCCGCATCGCCGACCATGTGAAGGCGTACGACCCCTCGCGGCTGGTGAACAACATGAGCGGCGTCAACTGCTGCGGCGCGGTCGACGGCGGCAACGGCGATGTCCTGGACCACCATGTCTACGTCGGTCCCGGCACGACCGTGCCCAGTGCCACCCGCGCCGCCGTCCTCGGTGAGTACGGCGGTCTGGGCTTCAAGGTCGCCGGTCACGAGTGGTATCCGGGCGGCGGCTTCAGCTACGAGGACCAGCCGGACCAGGCGCATCTGAACAACCGGCTGGTCGGACTCCTCGACGCGCTGCGCGAGGTGCGGATGCCCGCCGGGCTCTCGGCCTCCGTCTACACCGAGATCACCGACGTGGAGAACGAGGCCAACGGCCTCCTCACCTATGACCGGCAGGTCGTCAAGGTCGACGCGGCCCGCGTCCAGGCCGCCAACCGCGCCCTCATCGACACCTCCCGGACCCCGACCACCCCCGTGGTCCTGCCCTCGAACCAGTACAGGTCCCTGCGGGTGACCACCCCCGGCTACACGAACCGCTATCTGCGCCACCGCGACGGGGCCGCCTACACCGACGTGGTCGACGCGAACAGCGCAGCCCTCCTCAAGAACGACGCCACCTGGAAGGTCGTACCGGGCCTCGCCAACAGCGCCTGCTACTCCTTCGAGTCGCGCAACTACCCCGGCCAGTACCTGCGTCACCGCGAGTACCGCGTCTACAAGGAGTCGGGCAGCGGGGCCGTGTTCCAGGCCGACGCGACCTTCTGTGCCGTGCGCGGCGCGGGCGGCGGCATCCGGCTGTCGGCCTCCAACTTCCCCGAGCAGTATCTGCGGCACTACAACGCCGAGTTGTGGCTGGCCACCCCGGGCGGCTCCCACGCCTGGGACAACCCCGCCTCCTTCACCGAGGACACCACCTGGGCCGTCGAGACACCCTGGGCGCCCTGACCGCACGCGGGGGACGGCACCCTCGGCCGGGCCGCCGTCCCCCGCCCTCCTCTGCCCTCACGGGGGCGCTTCGGCCGTCCCGGCCGTCCGGGACGGCACCGCGGCCGGACGGCGCACGACCAGACTCTCCACCACGTACGACATCTCCTTGGTCCCGGATTCGGGGCGAGGGTGGTACCGCCCGGCACTCACCGACAGGTTGACGATGAGGTAGGCGTGCCAGTTCCTTCCCACGCCTCGGCCGTCGGCGAAGATCCGCGTGCCGTTCAGCCACCAGACCACCGAGCGGGCCCCGAACTCCACCCGCAGGTCGACATGGCCGCCGGGACGCACGGCTTCGTCGTGGTGGTAGAGATGCCCGCCGCGCACATGGTTGGAGAACTCCAGCAGGTCGGGGTTGTCCGGGTGGTACTCGAACACGTCGATCTCCTGGCCCCCGTCCCGCCAGGTCCAGATGGCCGGCCAGGCCCCTACCTCGACGGGCAGCCGCACGCGTGTCTCCAGTACGTCCCCCGCGCGCACCATGAAGTCGTCCTCGCTGCCCTCGGTGGTGAGCAGGCCCGCACTCCACAGGCCGTCCTTGCGGCGCGTGGCGCGGAACGTGCCGGTGCGGGAGTACGCCGGGTCGGGGACCAGGTAGTCCAGCTTGTTGTCGGTCGGATTGACCGGGCCGCCCTCGGGATAGGCCCAGGAGCGGCCGGCCACCCACTGCCTTCGCGAACTGAAATCGGCGGTGAAGACGATGTCGGGCACAGACCGGCTCCTTGGGACGGAGGAACGGGGACACATGCGCGCAATCCGTTTCTCCCCGCCCGTCCGGCGCCCATGCGCCGACCGGTCCCACCCGCCGCGCAAACAACCCGCCCGGGTGAACTCGCCCGCCGGACAAGGGTTTCCGGGCGGGCGGGGGCCGTCGCCGGAGCTCAGGGACGAGCGGGCCGGCTGCCCCAGTCGAGGCGGAGCACGGCCAGGTCGTCGGAGTGCCGGCCGGCGTTCAGCGCATGGGTCTCCTTGATGAGGAGGTCGACGTGGGCGGCCGGGTCCGCCGACGGCAGTTTCTGTATCAGCGCGAGCAGCCCCTCGACGCCGAGCCGCTCCTCCTTCGTCCCGTTGTGTCCTTCGGTGAGGCCGTCGGTGTAGAGCGTCAGGGCTCCGGCGGCCGGGAGCGGGACGACCGTGGAGGGCCAGCTGTGGACGCCGGGGACGATGCCCAGCGCGATGCCGTGGGCGGCGGTCACCTCCCAGGTCCCCTCGGGTGCGGTGAGGAGGGGTTCATGGTGGCCGGCGAGGTGGAGGGTCGCGGTGGCGGCCTCCTGGTCGAGGGTGAGCAGCGTGCACGTGGCGAACAGCTGCTGGTTGCCGCGTTCGGCGATGAGGATGCGTTCCATCAGGTGCAGCAGGTCGTCCCCGCGGTGCCCGCCGAGTACGAGGGAGCGCCAGGCTATCCGCAGGCAGACACCGAGTGCGGCGGCGTCGGGGCCGTGGCCGCTGACGTCTCCGACCACGGCGTGCAGCAGCCCGTCGTCCCCTTCGACCACATCGAGGAAGTCACCGCCGAGCAGGGCCATCGTGGCGCCGGGCAGATAACGGGAGGTCACTCTGACCGTGGAGGTGTCGAGGATCGGCTGCGGCAGCAGACCCCGTTCCAGACGGGCGTTCTCCTCCGCTCGCAGTTGAACCGCCTGGGCCTCAGCGCTCGCTCGTTCGGTCTGGCTCCGGTAGACGGCGTAGCGCAGCGTCCTCTGCAGGAGGTCCGGTTCGACCTTGCCCTTGACGAGGTAGTCCTGGGCACCGGCCGCCATGGCGTCGGTGCCCGCCCGGTCCTCGGACAGCCCGGTCAGGACGATCACCGCGGTGTGCGGGGCGAGCCCGCGGACCGCGGTGACAGCGTCGATGCCCGACACGTCGGGCAGGTGGAGATCGAGGAAGATGCAGTCGATCGGGCCGCCCGCCAGTTCGGCGCGCGCCTCGGCCAGCGTGGTCCGGGTCGTCAGCGCGAACCGCAGCCCGGTGTCGTGCAGGAGTTCCTCCACGAGCAGCGCGTCGCCCGGGTCGTCCTCGATCAGGAGAATGCGGTACATCGGGTTGTCGGAGGCCGCGCCCGGGGCGGCCGTCGTTTGTCCGGTCATCGCGCCTGCTCCGCCTCCGCGCGGGTGGCTTCCGGCGTGGTGTCCGTGCCGGGGCTCTCCGGCGGCCGGGGTGCGAGGGTGAAGACGATGCGGGCGCCGTCGTGGTAGGCCGGGTCGACGGAGATGGTGCCGCCGTGGAACTCGACGATCTTCTTGCACATCGCGAGGCCGATCCCGCTGCCCGAGTAGGTGTCCTTGGTGTGCAGCCGCTGGAAGATCACGAAGATCTTGTCGGCGTACTCCGGTGCGATGCCGATGCCGTTGTCGGTGACGGCGAACCGCCACAGCTCGCCTTCCCGCTCCGCCGTGACGTGGATCTTCGGCGTCTCGCCCGGGCGCCGGAACTTGACGGCGTTGCCGATCAGGTTCTGCCAGAGCATGCCCAGCTGGGTGGGGTCCGCGACCAGGGTCGGCAGCGGGTCGTGGGTGATCGTCGCCCCGGCCTCCTCGATGCCCACGCTCATCGTGGACAGGGTCCGTTCCAGCACCTCGTCCAGGTCGACACTCTGATGCGCGTTGTGCAGGCGTCCGACCCGGGAGAAGTCGAGCAGGTCGTTGATGAGGATCTGCATGCGGTTCGCCCCGTCGACCGCGAAGTCGATGTACTGGTCGGCCCGGCTGTCGAGCTGCCCTCCGTAGCGCCGCTGGAGGAGCTGGGTGAAGCTGGAGACCTTGCGCAGCGGCTCCTGGAGGTCGTGGGAGGCCACGTACGCGAACTGCTCCAGTTCGGCGTTGGAGCGCTGGAGGTCGGCGGTCTGCGCGTTCAGACGTAGCCGTGTCTCCTCGCTGACGGCCAGCTCCCGGACGAGACGCCGGCGCATGAAGTCGATCTCGCTGCTGAGGCGGCGCAGATCCGCGGGGCCGGTCGGGGTGATGGGGTGCTCGAAGTCACCGCCCGCGACGGCACGGGCGTCCGCGCCGAGCTGCTCCAGGGGCCTGTTGATGCCGCGCCGCAGCCCTTCGAAGATCAACGCCGTGAGGAGGACGATGAGTACGGCGATGGCGCTGAACACCCAGTTGCGCAGGGCCATCGTGGACATCAGGTCGTCCCTGGCATGGACACGGTCCTCGCGCAGCCGCTCCTGCTGGCCGCTCAGGGCGGCGCGTACGTCGTCGAAGATCACCTTGCCCTCCGCGGCCCGTTCGGTGGCCAGCGGTGAGGGCGAACCGGCCGGCTCGGCGGCGACGGGCCGGGCGATCCTCTCCTGCCACCTCGTCACGGCGTCCTGCACGGTCTTCAGGTCCTTCAGCCGTGCGGCGTCGCCCCGCAGCAGCCCGGCGAGCTGCTTGCGGTTCGTCTCCTGCTCGGTGACCCCCTCCTCGTAGGGGGTGAGGAACGCCTTCGTGCCGGTGAGTCCGTAGCCGCGGATCCCGGTCTCCTGGTTGAGCACGGCCGCTTCCAGGCGTATGGAGACGGTCAGCGCGGGAGAGCGCACGTCCACGAGGTTGCTGCTGAGCGTCTCGGTCCGCCCCAGGACGTAGGCGCCCGCTGTCCCGAGCACGGCCAGAACCACCAGGGACGCGGCCACCCCTACACGAAGCCACCGCCTGGTAGTCCACGCGGAAAGCCCTCGCGTACGCGATTGCCTCTCATCGCCGGTCATTCTGTGGGCTCCTCGCTCTGACTGTCGTCTTGCTTGTTTGGCCAGCACACTTTAGAGGGCGACAACCCTTGTTGTCGCGGGGCTCCCCTTGGACCTAGAGTGCCGGGTATGCCAGGCAAGGACTTCGCACTGCGGATCACTCCGCAGGAGACAGCGACCATCGCGGACGCGACGGTCGGCGATCTCGCGCAGCGCCTCGCCCGTCGGCTGGTGGAAGCCCCGTCGCACCCGGCATCGGACGACCCGGCACAGGCTCTGGCCCTGCTCCACGTGCTGGATCACCTCAAGCAGGCCACCGAACGGCTCCAGCAGGAGGCGGCGGTGGCCGCCGCACGCGCGGGCGCCGGATACCCGCAGATCGGCGCCGCCTGCGGCATGACCCGCCAGGGCGCCCGGCGCCGCTGGCCGGGGCTTTTCCACCACTCCCACGAGAAACCCACGGAGCATCCGAAAATGACCACCCCCGCCCGTCCCTTCGACGTCCTGCTCGTCGAGGACGACATGGCCGACGCCATGCTCATCGAAGAAGCCCTCTCCGAGCGCGGGGCCCGCAACCTGGTCCAGGTCACCGACGGAGTCGCCGCGCTGGAGCACCTGCGGACGCCGGGCACCCCGCGCCCCGACCTCATCGTCCTCGACCTGAACATGCCGCGGATGAACGGCCGCGACCTGCTGAAGGTCCTCAAGAGCGATGACGACCTGCAGACGATCCCCGTGGTCGTCCTCACGACGTCCACCGCCCCGGACGACGTCACAGGCGCGTACAGCAGCCACGCCAACGCGTATGTGACGAAGCCCGTCAACCTCGACGAGTTCGAGCAGGCCGTCCAGAGCATCGACGCCTTCTACCTCGACACCGCCACCCGGCCCCGCCCCTGAACCGTGGGACGAATCACCACAGCCGTTCCAGCTGTGCGAGCACCGTGCGCACGGCCCGGACCACGGCCTCGCGTGATTCGTCCGTCGGTTCGTCGCTCTCGAAGCCGTGGCGGCCGTGCGGGACGTCGATGATCTCGACCGGGGCCTTCGTCTCCGTCGCCGCGGTCACGAACTCCCGCACTGTGGCGGCGATCTGCGGCGTCTCCAGGCCCGCCCGGGTCAGGACGACGGGCGGCAGCGCCCCGGCGGCGGTGCGGAGCGCGCCGACCGGGCCGAAGCGGGGGTCGACACCCCAGCCCGGCAGCGGGGCCAGGATCGGGTAGGTGAGGGCAAGGCAGCGCAGCCACGGCGGCGGCGCGGCGAGCCAGTCCGCGGCGAGCAGTCCGGCACCGGAGAAGACCCACAGGGCGATGCGCCCCGCGTCCACCCGGGGATCGGCCCGCAGCAGCTCGACGGCCTCCGCCACGTCGTCCGCCGCGCGCGCGTAGTCGGTGATGCCGTGCAGACGGTGCTCCACGACGGCACCCACCGCCCCGAGGCTCGCCGTGTACCGGGCGTAGCCGAGGTAGAACGGCGAGTCGCGCGGCGCGGGGACTAGATCCGCGGGCACGGGTCCGCCGTGCACGAACAGCACCGCGGGCCAGGGGCCTCGCGCCCCTCCCCCTCGCTCTCCCGCGCCCTCTCCCTCGTCCGCGCCCTCTCCCTCTCCGGTTTCCGCTTCCGTTCCCGTTCCAGTTTCCGGCAGGTGGAGGTCCACCCGCCCGTTGCGTACGCGCGGGCGCTCCGGGGCGTCGAGCAGAAACGGCCGGCCGTACGAGGACTCCTCCTCGGGCACGGTCAGCCGGCGCCCCTCGTCGGCGGCGGCGCGGAGCAGAACCCCGGCCAGTTCGTCCGGGCAGGAGAGCATCGGCCAGTGACCGGTGGCCAGTTCGAAGAAGCCCACCCTCGGATCGGCCAGCTTCCGCAGGTGCGGCGGGCCGGTGCGTACCAGCGCCTCGACCAGTTCCACGGTCGTCCCGCCGGCCGTGCACAGGATTCCGGTGGTGGGCACGGCCCCGGCGGCGCCGGTCAGTCGCAGTGGCCGCGTCAGCGTGCGCGCCGACTGCGGGGCGGCCAGCCGGCTCAGCAGTTCCAGGTGCCGCGCCGACAGGCCCTCCGTGCTGCCCCACCGCTGCCATCGCGCCGGCTCCGGCGGCGGGACCGGCCCGGGATCGCCGTCCGCGCGCAGCAGTTCGTGCACCGACGGGTCCGGCACCAGGGCGAGGGCCGTGTCGCCGTCCTGCGGCATCCCGGCGTCCAAATGCACGACCCGTGCGACCCGCTCGGGGCGGCGGTCCGCCGCGCCCAGGACGGGGTGGATGGCGTAGTCGTGGCCGACCAGCACCACCTCCTCCGTCGGATCGAGGGAATCGATCAGCCGGACCACGTCCTCGACATGCGTCTCCGGATCGGCCTCGGGCTGCGTGGTCAGCGACACCGGGTGCGCCTGCGCGCCCGCCTCCCGCAGCCGCCCGACGACTTCGCTCCAGATCCGTCCGTCGGTGAACGGGCCCGAGACCAGGATGAACACGGACATCGGTACCTCCAGGGTGGGTTCGTGGCAACCGACCGTTCTGGCCGGCAACCGCCCTCGCTAACCTAGGAACTCCCCCTGAGGGAGGTTCAACCCTTGCCACCCGACGGCACGAGCGGCACGAGCGGTACGAGCGCCGTGAACGGCATGAGCGGCGTCAACGGCACCCTGAGCATCGGCGAGCTCGCCGCGCAGGCGCGGACGACGGTCAAGACCGTCCGCTTCTACTCCGACCGGGGCCTGCTGCCCGAAGCCTCGCGCAGCGGCGGCGGCCACCGGCGTTACGGGCCCGAGGCGCCGGAGCGGCTGCGCACGATCCGCGCGCTGCGCTCACTGGGCGTGTCCGTCCCGGAGATCGGGCGTGTCCTCGACAGCGGCGACACGCTGGAGGCCGTGGTGGCACGCCGGTTGGCCGACCTCGGCGGCGAACTCGCCGTCCTGCGCTGGCGCGAGGCCGCGCTGCGGGCGGTGCGCGACGGCGACCCGGAGCGGCTCGCGGAGCGCCTGGAGCTGATCGGGGCGGTCAGCGTCCCGCCCAGCACGTCCGCCCTCGCGCACTACTGGCGCCGGGTGTTGCCGGTCCGCCTCTCCGCCCGGCTGCGCGGCGCCGTCACCGAGGCGGCCGTCCCACAGCCCCCGGCCGACCCGACTCCGGACGAGGTCCTCGCCTTCGCCCGCCTCCACGCCCTGGCGACGGCCGCCACCGACCACTGCCTCGCGTCCCACCGGCCCGCCACCGCCGCGCACCCGGACCTGCTCTACGACGGTCTGCACGAGGCGTACCTCCTGGTGGCCGCCGCCCTGCGGGCCGACCGCGCCCCAGGCCCTGGTGAGGCACTGGACTGTTACGTCGCCGCCCACGCCCGGGACTCCGGCACCCGGGACAGCCCCGCGTTCCGCCGCGCCCTCACGGTCCGTCTCGCCGCGGCGGATCACCCGGTGATGGCCCGCTACTGGCACCTGGCGGCGCGGTTGACACCCGGTCCGACCCTCGGCGGGGCGGACTCCTGGCTGCGTGAGGCACTGACCACGAGCGTGGCGGCGGCCTGATCCCCGCCCGCCGTGGCGCTCCCGCGGCGGAACCGGCAGGGGCGGACGGGGCGGGGCAGGCCGGATCGTGTCGGACAGTTGACCGCATCGCCATCCGAAGGGCCGGTTTCGTGACAGGCTGGCCGCCGCGAACGCCAACTCCCTAAGATGTACATCCTGTTACGCATGCAGCTGGTGCCGATCGAGCCGGGGGAACCATGAACACCGACAGGCCGCTCTCCAAGAAGATCGACGCCACTGTTCCGACGGCCGCCCGCATGTACGACCACTATCTGGGCGGCAAGGACAACTACTCGGCGGACCGCGAGGCCTGCGAAGAGCTCGACAAGGTCGTCCCCAGCACCCGGCGGCTTGCCCTCAACAACCGGCGCTTCCTGCAGCGGGTCGTCAGGACACTGGCGACGGACTACGGGATCCGGCAGTTCCTGGACCACGGATCCGGTCTCCCCACCCAGGACAACGTGCACCAGGTCGCCCAGGGCATCGACCCCGACGCACGCGTGGTCTACGTCGACAACGACCCCATGGTGCTCGTGCACGGCCGGGCGCTGCTGGAGCAGAACGACCGCACCGCGGTCATCCACGCGGACCTGCGCAACACCGACGAGATCTTCTCCCACCCCGACACCCGGCGTCTGATCGACTTCTCGCAGCCGGTCGCCGCGCTGTTCAACTCGGTCTTCCACTGCATCCCCGACAGTGACACCGACGGCCCGCAGGCCGTGGTGCGGCGCGTGACCGAGCGGCTCGCACCGGGCAGTTTCATGGTGATCTGCCAGCTGGTCAGCGAGGACGCCGGGGTCCGGGACTTCGTCACCGACTTCATGGACAAGGCGACGCAGGGCCACTGGGGACGCGTACGCCAGGAGAAGGACGTGGCGGCGCTGTTCGACGGCATGGAGATCCTGGAGCCGGGGCTGGTGGAGGTCTCCACCTGGCGCCCCGACAGCGAGGTGGAGACCCGGCAGCTCTCCCAGGAATGGATCGAGTTCGGCGGCCTGGGCCGGCTCCCCTAACGGACCGGGCCGACTCCCTCAGCGGTCCGGGCCGGCTTCCCAGCGGCCCGGGCCGGCCGGCTTCCTCAGCGGTCCGGATCGCCGGTTACTCGGGCCCGTAGCGCTGTTCCATCGTGGTCCGCAGCATCTGCAGGGAGTCGCGAGGCTTCAGGGCCTCGTCGGCCAGCCGGTCGAGCGTGAGCCGGTACTCCTCGGTCTCGTCGCGGTCCTCGAGGAAGTGGGCGCTTCTGATGTGTTCCAGGTAGACGACGTCCGGCAGGTCGAGCCCGCCGAACCGCAGATAGGTGATCGGTATGGCGGGCGCCGAGGCGTTCGTGACGTCCAGAGGCACGATCTGCAGGACCACATGGGGCCGTTGAGCCATCTCGATGAGGTGGGCGAGCTGCTCGCGCATCGCTTCCCGGCTGCCCAGGACACGCAGCAGGACGGACTCGTCGATGATCGCCCACAGCTGCGGGGCGTCCGCGCGGTTCAGCAACTGGGCGCGGCGCATCCGCAGTTCGACCCGACGGTGCACCTCGGCTGCCGGTGCGTTCGGCAGGCCCCGTTCCACCACGGCCCGGGTGTAGGCCGGCGTCTGCAGCAGACCGGGTACGTACTGGATCTCGAAGGTCCGGATGGCGGCGGCCGCTTCCTGGAGGCCCACCAGCCGCTCGAACCACTCGGGCATGAGGCGCTTGTCGTAACGCTGCCACCAGCCGGGTTCGTTGGCCCGGTGCAGCAGCTTGAGGAGCACCGAGGCTTCGTACTCGTCGGTGCCGTACAGCCGTAGCAGTGCGCGTACATCGGCCTCGGTCGGAGGCTTGCGGCCCTTGCCCGACTCGATGCGTGAGAGCTTGGCGCCGCTGAAGCCCAGGGAGCGCGCGGCCTGGTCCTGAGCGAGGCCGGCGTCCTCCCGGAATCCCGAGAGCTGGACGCCGACCAGCATCTTCAGCAGAGTCGGAGCCGGTTCGGACCGCTCCAGATAGGATTCGAGCCGTGCGACGCGCGGCGACTCGGCGACCATCTTCGACTCCCCCGCGATCCGGCACAAGGCACAAGGACGGCAACAGTATCGCACCGGACCGCGCGGCATCCCATCCCCCGTCAGCGGTCACGGAGTTGGGCCGGTGCCCGGCGGCTCACAGCAGATGGTCGAACTCACCGTCCTTGGCTCCCGCGAGGAACGCCGCCAGCTCCGCGGACGTGTAGACGAGCGCGGGCCCCTCGGGATCCCGGGAGTTGCGCACGGCGACGCCCCCGTCGATGCGGGCGACCTCCACGCAGTTCCCCTCCGCATTGCTGTGGCGGCTCTTGGTCCAGCTGACGTCCAGCGAGCTGGCCCGTATCCCGTTCTCCACCTGTGGCACCGCATCTCCTTGCTGTTCCCGTTCCCGCCCCGCACCGCATCGCGCCGAGCCGGCGGCCCTCGACCTAACGTCTTCGGCCAAAGTTCACGCAATTTCGCGTGCAATTGCACACGGCCGTGTTCAGTGTGGATAATAACTGCAGCGCCGACAACCCCAGCCAGGACATCGCGTCCTGACGTCACATCAGGGAGATGACGTGTTGTCACCTGCGCGTCCAGCGCCTCCGTCGCCGCGGCCGACCGCGTCGCCGGCAGGTGGCTGGGGCAGGTTCACCGGACGTCCGGCGCGACCACTTCCGACGGCCGACGGAGCCGCCGTACCGGGAATCGCGGACATCCGTCGACGCCCGGGGCGCGGTACACCCCCGCGGGCCCCGGCTCCGGACGGACCCGCCGCCCTGGCCATCCCACCGATACGACACGCCGGAAAGGCCTTACGCCATGAGTAGCGTTCCGCCGCAGCAGCCGAGGACCGGGCAGCGAGGGCACGAACTGGCCCGGACGGGAAAGTCGTCCACGACACCGCTGACGGCCATGGGCCATGTCCCCTGGGACCAGCTGCGGGACTCCACGGGCCGCGCGACCGCCATTCCCCTGCTCCTGAGCAGTGTCGCCTGGGGTGACGAAAAGACCGCGGCGACAGCACTCAAGGACCTGCGGGAACGCGTCTGCCAGTACGGCTTCGTCGTGGAGCAGGCGACCGCCGCCACGGTCCCCTTCCTCTGGGAGCTCGCACAGCTGCCCCAGGTGACCTGCCGGGCACGGATCCTGCAGTTGCTCAAGAACATCGCCGACACCCGGCAGTGGGAGAGCATCGCGGACGCCTATCCGAAGCTGCTCAACCACCGCGAGAACCCTGCCGCGTGGGAGCGCGCGGCGCGCGAAGCCGTCCATGCCCACCGGGACGCGCTCGACGCGCTGGTGTCGGAGGACGACACGGAGATCGCGCACGCCACGACGGAACTGGCGCGCACGCTGGGCAGACAGCCCTGCTGAACGGGCGGCCGTTCGACCTCAGGCCCCAGGCCCAGGCCCCCGACTACAGGGCTCAGGTCTCAGGAGGACTCCACGGCCCGTTTGATCCGCTGGCCGAAAGCAGGGGCGTCCTTGCGTGCCGCGCCGCCCGCGAGAGGCAGCAGCACCTTGCCGATGCCGTGGCCCTCCAGCACGTTGAAGATACGGACGCGGGTACCGCCGCTCGGCGTCGGCTCCAGGTCGTAACCGCCGTCGGCCGCGGTGACCAGGTTCCGTGACCGCTCGCTCCAGCGGATCCTGCTCGGGGAGACGAGTTCGGTGATCTCGAACTCCCGGCCCGTCTTCATGCCGGCGTCCTTCACCGTGCTGCGAAAGATCGTGCCGACGGCCGTCGGCCCTTCCGGCGTCTTCTCGATCTTCTGCACGCGGGGGCTGAACTTCGGATCGTTCGTGCCGTCGGCGAGGAAGGCGAAGACCTCGTCGATCGGGCGGTCGATGTCGACAGTGGCCTCGAACTGGGTACCCATGGGCTCTCCCGGTGATGGCGGTGGCCGGCGGCAGGAGGTCGGCTCGCCGCCGAGGCCGAAGGTCCACACGTCAGAACAGGCGGGTCAACCATACGCCGCCACGCCCGGCCCCGCAGGCACAACGGGACAGGCATGTCCTTGTCATTTCTCTGGACAGCCGCCGTACGCCGTGCTGTGATGCCGCACACCAAGTTTCCAACGTTGTACAGCCTCTGTTCCGCCGCTCACGGCCGACGGCCGACCGTCCTGCACGGCAGCCGTCGGTGACCACTTCCTCTCCCCCAACAGGAAGCAGTGACATGCCGATCAACAGACGCCATCTGCTGCGCACCGGCTGCCTCGCGCTCGGTGCGGGCGCCCCCCTGATGAACACCGCAGCCGTCGCCGCCGCACCCCGGGTGTCCGCTGCCGGGGCGACCGATGTGGCCGCCGACGCCTTCCTCCGGCTGCGACCGGGCAGCATCGTCCCGCGCGGCTGGCTCGCCGGTCAGCTGCGGCTCCAACTGGACGGACTGTGCGGCCGTCTCACCGAGAAGTCCCACTTCCTGGACTTCGCCACGAGCGGCTGGGTCCACCCGGAGAACAACGCCTGGGAGGAGCTGCCGTACTGGCTGCGCGGTTATGTGCCGCTGGCCGTCGCCACCCGCGACGCCGCCGCGCTGGACCGGTCGCGGCGCTGGATCGACGCGATTCTCGCCACCCAGCAGAGCGACGGCTTCTTCGGACCGCGCGCACTGCGCACCGCGCTCAACGGCGGCCCCGACTTCTGGCCCTTCCTCCCCCTCCTCCAGGCGCTGCGCAGCTTCGAGGAGTTCACCGGTGACACCCGTGTCGTCCCCTTCCTCACCCGGTTCCTGCGGTACATGAACACGCAGGGCAAGGGCGCCTTCGACACCAGCTGGGTGTCGCAGCGGTGGGGTGACTGCATGGACATCGCCCTGTGGCTGTACCGGCGGACGCCCGAGCCCTTCCTCCTCGACCTGGTCGACAAGATGCACATGTGGGGCGCCGACTGGACCGGTGCGCTGCCGAACGCCCACAACGTCAACATCGCGCAGGGTTTCCGCGAACCGGCCCAGTACGCGCAGCGCTCCGGCTCGGCGGAGCACACCCGCGCCAGCTATCGCACGTACACGGAACTGCTGGCCGCGTACGGCCAGTTCGCCGGTGGTGGCTTCGCGGGTGACGAGAACATCCGGCCCGGTTTCGGCGATCCCCGGCAGGGCTTCGAGACCTGCGGCGTCGTCGAGTTCATGGCCAGCCACGAACTGCTCACGCGCGTCACCGGAGACCCGCTGTGGGCCGACCGGTGCGAGGAGCTGGCCTTCAACATGCTGCCCGCGTCCCTGGACCCCGACGGCAGAGCCGTGCACTACGTGACCAGCGCCAACAGTGTCGACCTGGACAACACCCGCAAGACGCAGGGGCAGTTCCAGAACGGCTTCGCCATGCAGTCCTTCCAGCCCGGCATCGACCAGTACCGCTGCTGTCCGCACAACTACGGCATGGGATGGCCCTACTTCGCCGAGGAACTCTGGCTCGGCACCCCGGACGGCGGTCTCGCCGCGGCGATGTACGCGGCCTGCCAGGTCACGACACGGGTGCCCGGGGGCACGAACGTCACCGTCACCGAGACCACCGACTACCCGTTCGGTGAGACGGTCGACTTCGTCGTCACGACACCGCGTTCCGTGCGCTTCCCGCTGCTGCTGCGGATACCCGGCTGGTGCGCGGCGCCCCGGCTCCAGGTCAACGGGAAGAGCGTGCCGGCGCGCGGCGGACCGGCTTTCGTACGGGTGGAACGCACCTGGGCCGACGGCGACCGCGTCTCCCTGCGTCTGCCGCAGCGCACGACCGTGCGCACCTGGTCCGGAAACCGGGACTCGGTCGGCGTCACCCACGGCCCGCTCGCCTACGCGCTGCGCATCGGCGAGCGATACGTCCGCTACGGCGGCGACGCGACCTTCCCCGAGTACGAGGTCCATGCCACGAGCCCCTGGAACTACGGCCTGGTGCCCGGCGGGGCTCTGACGGTGCACCGCGCTTCGGGGCCGGTCGCCGCGAATCCGTTCACCCAGTCGGCCGTTCCCGTGTCGATCACCGCGGAGGCACGCCGTGTCCCGGAGTGGATCGCCGACGACGAGCACGTGGTGGCTCCACTTCAGCAGAGCCCGGCCCGGTCCGCGGGTGCGGTGGAGCGGGTCACGCTGATCCCCATGGGCGCGGCCCGGCTCCGTATCGCGTCCTTTCCGACCGCCTCCCCCGACGGCACGCCCTGGCAGCCCGAGGCCCCGTACCGACGGATCCGCAACAAGCACAGCGGGAAGGTGCTCGCCGTGGACGGCATGTCCACCGGGAACAGCGCCCACGTGGTGCAGTTCGACAACTCGGGGACCGGGGACCATGCCTGGCAGGTCCTGGACCGGGGCGAGGGGTGGTCCCTGATCCGCAACGGCCACAGCGGGAAGGTCCTGGGCGTCGACCTCATGTCCACGCAGAACAGCGCGCACGTCGTCCAGTACGAGGACAACGGCACCGACGACCACCTGTGGGCCTTCGTCGACGCGGGGAGCGGCTGGTTCCTGATCCGCAACAAACACAGCGGCAAGGTCCTGGGAGTGGACGGCATGTCCACCCGGAACAGTGCCCATGTCGTCCAATTCGAGGACAACGGCACCGACGACCACCTGTGGCAGTTCGCCTGACCGGCACCCCGCCGATACCGAGCGGTTCACAAGAGAACCGCTCGGCTCCGCGCGCCGTCTTGATGCTTGACGCGGAACTGCGACGAGAGATGACTCGTGGGGCCGCTGAGGCACATGCATGTTCACAGGAAAGGCAGTTGAAGTGGTGTTAGTGGATCAGAGGGCGAGACGGATCAGCTCGATCACGGGAGCCGCGCTGGCGGCGGTCGTGGCTCTCGGGGGCTGTTCGAGCGACTCCGACTCCGGCTCGGACAAGAAGTCGTCCGCGAGCGGCTCGCCCGCAGCCGAGAAGAAGCCGGACTCGGACGCCTCGGCATCGTCGCCGGCTTCGGCCGCCGACCAGTCCACGGCCGAGGGAGCTGTCGCCGCATGGGTCGCCGCGGTCATCAAGCAGCAGCCCAAGGAGGCCTGCCTGGTGATGGCGGAACCGGCCGACGGTTCGACGCCCGCCAAGGTCGGCAGTGAGGAGACCTGCGGCGACGGCGCAACCGACCGGAAGCAGATCGACGCGACCGTCGAACAGCTCGGTGAGTCGTTCACCCCCGAGCCGCCCCCCGCGGACCCGAAGGTGGAGGTCGCCGAGGTTCCGGCCACCGGCGACACCGTCGAGTTCCCGGCCGACAAGATCAGCGTCGACGGGCAGACCCTCGACAAGATCGTGCTGTCCCACTCCACCGGAGTGACGGCGGACCAGCTGAACATCAAGATCCAGTCCAGCAGGATCGAGGACTCCTGGTACGTGACGAACCTCGACCTCGACATCGGCTAGGACCCGTCCGGCCGATCGTTCGGCTGTCCGTCCGTTCGGCCGAGCGGGTCACCGGGGAGCGGGTGACCGGGTGACCGCCTCATGTCCGCGCCCCTCAGGACGGACATGAGGCGGTCATGTCCCACGGATGGATCGACGGACGGATGGATGGACGGGTGAGCGGCGGGGGCCGTGCGGCCGGGCCCCCGCGCCGGGTTCCGTGCGAGCCGGTCCACGACTACGCGATGGCCGATGCGGGAAGGTCGCTTCTGCAGAACTGCCCTTCGGAGAAGGAGCACAGGATGCACAACCGGCCCGAAGACATCCCGGCACAGCCCGAACCGCAGGCGTCACCCGCACCCGACTCCACGGCTACGACCGGCTCACCCACCGCCCCCGGCTCCACCGCCCCGCCGGCGGACCAGCTCTCACCCGCGCCCCAGTCGCAGACGGACGCACAGGCGCAGACGCAGACACCGGCATCGGCACCGGCACCGGCACCGGCACCGGCACCGGCACACCAGTCACAGGCGCAACATCCGCCGTCCTCGCCACCCTCGCCGCCCAGACCCGAGCCCCCGATGCTCCCGTACCAGAGCACACAGCCGACGGGCAGCTACGGGTACGGGCCCCCTCCCGCCTATCCGCCGGCCCACCCGTACCCGTACGGGCAGCCGCCGGGGTCTCCCCCGCCGCCCGGCGGCAAGGGCACCGCGGGGCGCGCGGTGCTGTGGGCGGCGGTGGGCGCGGTCGTCGCCTCGACCCTGTGGGCCGGCGGGCTCTTCCTCCTCGGTCCGCTCGACGGCGATCCGGATCTGGCGGGCTACCGGGCCAGGGCCAATCTCTGCTCCTCGGTCGACTACGACTCGCTCAGAACCGAGTACACCGAGGAGGACGACGCCCCCACGCACAACGCGCTCAAGCACAAGGCCATCGACCAGAGCTACTGCAGCATCTCGCTGAAGAAGTCCTCGGCCTCCTCCTACTCGGACGCCTACCTCTCCGTACAGATGGATCTCCACAAGGAGACCGACCCCTCCGCCGAGTTCACCGCGCTGTGGTCCGAGTACGCCCAGCGTTACGACGACTACGAGGTGGCGAAGGTGTCCGGTTTCGGTGACGAGGCCTATCTGGTGACCGAGGACACCACGTCCGGTTCGGGGGTCGGCGGCAGCCGGGCGGTGATTCTGGCGGTGCGCGACGGCTGGATGACGTACCAGATGAGCTGGAACGTCTACACGACCTCCTACGAGACGACGTCACCGCCCGAGATAGGCGAGGTCTCGCGGTGGGTGAAGGCCGACACCCGGTCGACACTGGAGAATCTGCGCTCCGACTGACCGACTGACCGACCGAACGGGGTGCGGCCTTGCAGGCGCCGGGCCGGCTCGTCCTGCGCTGCCGACAGGGCCACGACCGAGTCGGCAGCCCCGCGGGACCCCCGTCCAGGTCCCTGACTACCGAGTCGTGTCCTACGAACCCGGTACGCCCGCCGACTTGATCCGCAGCGTGGGCGGGTCGCCCCGCGGTGCCTCCAGCGCGGCGCGCAGGGAGTCCACGGAACCCCGGCCGATGCGCAGCGCGAGTTCGTCCTCGAGTGCCGCCAGGACGGAGATGGCTTCGAGGTGCGCCGCCGCGCCCTCGCCGGTGCGGCGGATCAGCCGCCGACGCGCGGACGAGGGATCAGGGACCTGTTCGAGCAGTCCCATGCCGATGAGGCTGTGCACGGCCTGATGCGCGGTCTGCCGGGTGACCCCCATGCGCCGGGCCAGCTCGGAGACCGTGGTGCCCTTCTCGTCCAGCGCCGCGAACAGCTGTGCCTGTGTCGGGGAGATGGGCGCCATCCCCGCCTGCTCCAGCGTCGCCACCAGCGCCTCGTCGAACCAGCGGCGGGCGTCGAGGAGCAGCTGCGGGAGGGGAGTGCCAACGGACTTCATGGGTTCCTCAAGAAAGACGCACAGGGGATCCGAGCTTAGGTCGGGGGATTGCCACGCAGCCAATCCCTATGTCAGGCTACCTGACATAGGGATTCGTCCACGTCCTCCGTGAGCCACCCCGGGAGAGAACATGACCGCTGAATTCGCCACCCGCCACCGCTCCGTCTCACGCATCCCCTCGGATCCGGGCAAGCCGTACTTCATCGAGAAGGGCATGGGTGACCGCGCCCACCTGTTCGGCGACCTGTTCACCATCTACGCGGGCGGTGAGCAGACCGAGAACACGTTCAACTTCTTCACCGCCGAGGGCCCCAAGGGCGACATCATCCCGGCCCACTCGCACCCGGACACCTACGAGGTCTTCTACATCACCGACGGCGCGGTACGTCTGTTCGTCGAGGACACCGCGGGCGAGCAGTACGAGAAGCTGCTGACCTCCGGCGACTTCGGCTTCGTACCCAAGAACTGCCCGCACGCCTACCGCGTCGAGCGGCACCACAGCCGCATCGTCGGAGTGGCGGCCGGCCCCGGCGGCACCTTCGAGCGGTTCTTCGAGAACCTGGGCACGCCCACGGAGGAACTCGGTCTGCCGCAGCGGCCCTTCGTGCCCGAGGGGCACAAGTTCGGCTCCGTCCCCCAGCAGTACGACGTGCGCTTCCTGCCCGACCACCAGTGGCGCACCCAGGGATGAGCGGCATGCCCTACCTCAAGGCGCTCGCGGCCGGGCTGCTCGTCGGCGCTCTCTACGCGGTCATGTGGGTCAGGTCCCCCGCGCCGCCCCCGATCGCACTGTTCGGCCTGCTGGGCATGCTGCTCGGCCAGGCCCTCCTGGCGGCGCTGTGAACGCCCCGGAGTCCGTCCCGGAGACGACTGCGACGGCTGCGACAGCTGCGACGACAGGCCCGAGTACCGGCCCGAGATCCGGCCCGGGGTCCGGCCCGAGAATCGTCCGAGCCGGACAGTTCACGCGGCACGCCGCCCTCGCCCTCGTCGCCGGGGCCCTCATGGGCGCCGTCTACTGGGCCCTGTCCGTCCCCTCCCCCGCGCCTCCGCTGCTCGGTCTGACCGGGCTCGCGGGCATCGTCGCGGGCGAGCGGATCGTCACCGCGGTCCGCAACCGGCCCTCCCGCCGCCGTCCGGCGCCCTCCGAGGCCGACAGCCCCGGCCCCGGCTCCGCGCCCTCGTCCGCCACCTCCCAGGAGCCCCCTCATGACCGCCCCTGAAGCTCCGCGCCTCATCGACGTGCACGCCCACTTCGTCACCGAGTCCTATGTCCGCCGGGCCAGGGCCGCCGGACACGAGCTGCCCGACGGCATGCCCGGCTGGCCCACCTGGTCGCCCGCCGCCCATCTGGACCTGATGGACCGCTGCGGTATCGGCACGGCGATGCTGTCGCTCTCCTCCCCCGGGGTGCACTTCGGCGACGACGCCGCGGCCAGGCGCCTGGCGCGCGAGGTCAACGAGGAGAGCGCGGCCGTGGTCCGCGAACACCCGGGCCGCTTCGGCCTGTTCGCCTCACTGCCCCTGCCCGACGTCGACGGGGCTCTCGAAGAGATCGCGTACGCCTTCGACACCCTCGGAGCCGACGGGGTGGTCCTGGAGACCAACACCCATGGTGTCTATCTCGGTGACGCGGGGCTGGAGCCGGTCTTCGCCGAACTCGCCCGGCGCGACGCCGTGGTCTTCCTCCACCCCACCTCTCCGGTGTGCTGGGAGCAGTCCGCGCTCGGACGGCCGCGCCCCATGGTGGAGTTCGTCTTCGACACCGCGCGGACCGTCACGGACCTGCTGTTCGCGGGCACCCTCGAACGCCACCCCGACCTGAAGGTCGTCGTCCCCCACTGCGGCGGCGCCCTGCCCGTGCTCGCGGACCGCGTCAACGGCTTCATGAAGCTGTTCATGCCCGACGACCAGGGCGTGCCCGACGCCCTCGCGCAACTGCGCCGCCTGTACTACGACCTCGCCGGCACCCCGTTCCCCCGCCAGGTCCCCGCGCTCCTGAGCCTGGTCGAGCCCGACCGGCTGCTGTACGGGAGCGACTACTGCTGGACCCCGCCGGCCGCCGCCGAGGCGCACGTCGCCTCGGTCGACGCGGCCCCGGTCCCGATCCCCGTCCCGGTCCCGGGTTCGGCTTCGGTGCCGGGTTCGGCTTCGGGTGAAGGCGTCACCTGGCGCTCCCTGACCACGGCCAACGCGGAGCGGCTGCTGCCCCGCCTCGCCCGCTGAAGTCCCGTACACGGAAGCCCTGTTCACCGCAGGCCCGTTCACCGAAGCCCCGCCCACCGAACGCCCACCGAACGCGCACCGAGCCGCCGCTCCCGGCCGCGGATCCCGGAGGAACCCATGTCCCTGGCACCCGACCTCGCCGCACTCCTCGCCCCGCCCGACCCGGCCGGGCTGCCCCTGCCGCCCGCGGCGCTGCCCGCCCCCGGCGTACGGCTGCTGCGTGGCGTCCCCTATCTGGTGCCCGACGGCCACCGCCCCCTGGAACTGGACCTGTGGCTCCCCGAGGAGCCCGAGGGGCCGCTCCCGGTCATCGTCTTCGTCCACGGCGGCGCCTGGCGCACCGGCCTGCGTGGTGACCTGGGCCCCGCGTTCCGCTCCTGGCAGCCCGGCCCGTTCGCCCGCCTCGCCCAGGCGGGATTCGCCGTCGCCTGCCCCGCCTACCGGCTCAGCGGCGAGGCCGTGCATCCGGCCCAGGTCGACGACCTGTCCGCCGCGCTGGCCTGGCTGCACGGGCGGGCCGGTGAACTCGGCCTGGACTCCGCCCGAACCGTCCTGTGGGGCGAGTCCGCGGGCGGGCACCTGGCCGCCCTGCTCGCTCTCACCTCCGGCAGCCGCGGCCCCTCGGTCCCACCCGTGACGGGCTGTGTCACCTGGTACGCCCCCACCGATCTCCTCGCACTCGCCGAGGACCCGGCTGACGGGCACACCTTCGAGGCGATGCTGGTCGGAGGGGCTCCGGCCGACATGCCCGACCGCACCCGGGACGCCAGCCCCCTCCACCACGTCACCGGCGACGCGCCGCCGTTCCTCGTCCTGCACGGCACCGAGGACCACATCATCCCCAGCGACCAGGGCATACGGCTGGCCGCCGCTCTGCGGCAGGCCGGAGTACCGGCCGACCTGCGGCTGATCGACGGAGCCGATCACCTCTGGTACGGCCTTCCCGACGCCGAGGTCGAGCGGTGCTTCGCCCTCTCGCTGGACTTCAGCCGGGACCGTACCGCCCGTTCATCCCGCTGACCGGGACGGCCGGGCGGCGTCCCTCCAGCCGGCCGACTGCGGCATGAACCTGTTGCGGGCCGCGTGGGCCGCCATCCGGGCGTTGCGGGTCCGGGCCTCGGGGCCGTCCGGCAGGTGGAACTCGTCGCCCGCCCGCGCGGCCCCGGCCTGCACGCTCGTGGCGGTCGCCAGCCGTCGGCGTACGTACCGGTCGAGTGCGCCCGGCACCTCGGCCGGCGTGGCGTCGGTGAGTACGTCACCGAGCACAGCCGCGTCCATGATCGCCTGGGCCGCGCCCTGGGCCAGGAACGGCACCATCGCGTGGGCGCTGTCGCCCAGCAGGGTCACCCGTCCGACGTTCCACCGCTCCAGCGGGGCTCGTGTGTAGATGCCGTAGCGGAACACCTGCCCGGCGCGTTCCAGGACGCGGAGCACCCGGGGGTCCCAGCCCGCGAACTCACCCAGCTGCTCCCCGGGTTCGGCTCGCGCGGTCCACGACTCCTGCGTCTGCTGCGCCTCGTCCGCCGTGTACACGGCCACCATGTTGAGCAGTTCCCCACGACGTACCCAGTAGTGGACGAAGTGGCGGCTCGGTCCCATCCAGACGGCGAGTTCCGGCAGGTCCAGATCGGCCACCCGGTCGGCCGGCAGCAGGGCCCGGTAGGCGGCGGTCCTCGAGAAGAGTGCCTTGTCCGCGCCGAAGAGCCACTGGCGGGCCGCGGACCGTATGCCGTCGGCCGCCACGACCAGATCCGCGCTCAGTCGCTCGCCGCTCGCCGTGGTGACATGGGCGGCCGTGTCGTCCTGGTCGATCCCGACGACCGTGGTGTCCAGGCGCACCGAAGCGGACGGCACTCCGGCCGCCAGTGCCTCGCGCAGATCGGCGCGGTGGAGGAGGAGGTAGGGCGCCCCGAACTCGTCCTCGACCTCGCGTCCCAGCCGGTAGCGGCAGACGTCGGTCCCGTCGGACCAGGTACGGAAGCACATCTCGGAGGGGCGGTACGCCCGCGCGGCGACCTCGTCCAGCAGGCCGAACCGCCGCAGTACGCGGGTGGCGTTGGGCGCGAGCTGGATACCGGCGCCGATCTCGGTGAACCGCGGTGTCTGCTCGACCAGCGTCACCTCATGGCCGGACCGGCGCAGGCTCAGCGTTGCCGCCAGTCCGCCGATGCCCGCACCCACGACAATCGCCTTCACGCCAGACCCCCGCCTCGGCCCACTCGTCCACGACGTTCGGAGCACCCCCATTCAAGCGCCGGCCGGCTGCCCGTCATAGAGAGAAAACCGTTGGACAACACATCGGCCGGCGGCGACCGTTGACGGAATGCAGCAGGCAGAGATCTGGGACGCCGCCACCGCGCGGCGCTACGACACGCCCGGCACCGGCATGTTCGCGCCCGAGACGCTGGGGCCGACCGTGGACCGTCTCGCCGACCTCGCGGGGGAAGGGGCCGCGCTGGAGTTCGCCATCGGCACCGGCCGGGTGGCCGTCCCGCTCGCCGGACGAGGCGTCCCCGTCACCGGCATCGAACTGTCACCGCCGATGGTGGAGCAACTGCGCGCCAAGGCCGACGAGGCGACGATCCCCGTGGTCGTCGGAGACATGGCGACGACCGCCGCCCCGGGCGAGTACAGCCTGGTCTATCTCGTGTACAACACGATCTCGAACCTCCTCACGCAGGCCGAGCAGGTGGAGTGTTTCCGCAATGCCGCCCGCCATCTCATTCCCGGTGGGCGGTTCGTGGTCGAGCTCTGGGTGCCTGAGTTGCGCAAGCTCCCGCCGGGCCAGGAGGCCATGGTCTGGCGGTCCGACCCCGACTACATCGGTCTGGACACGTACGACGTCCTGCGCCAGCACGTCGTCTCGCACCACTTCCGGTTCGACGAGACCGAGCGGGCGCGGCTGTTCCGCAGCCCGCACCGATACATCTGGCCGGCCGAACTCGACCTCATGGCCCAACTCGCCGGTCTCGACCTGGAGTCCAGGCACGCCGACTGGGACGGCACGGCCTTCACCGCCGACTCACGCTCCCACGTCTCCGTCTACCGGCTTCCGCCGTCCCGGTGACCACCAACCGTCGCCCGGGGGATGTCACTGTTGAGGCTTCACCAGATGCAGTGCGGTTCCGGAGGTGCCCGTGCACTCCATGGCCGTCTGCTTGACCTCCACCTTGAGGTCGGAGGGAGTGGTCACCCCGTGCAGGAGGTCCCATGAGCTGGTGCTGATGAAGGCCATGTCCAGGGCGAGTTGCCGCAGGACGGTCGCGGTGAGGCGGCCGACGCCGGACCGGTCGGCGGACTCCACCCTCCCGCCGACATGGATGAGGTCGAGGTGGGGAGCGGCGGCCATCAGCTGGTCCACGGTGGTGAAGTCGTTGGTGACGACGGTCAGCGCATTCAGGGTGTGAGGATTCGGTCCTGTTCCGTCGGAGGCGTGCCGCTGTACCAGGGCAGCACCTTTCCGAACCGGACCAGCTCGCCGTAGTGGTCGGGGGCGACCCGCTCGGCGAGGACCAGGTCGAGCACCGCGCGGGCGGCGCGGGCGGGCGACTGGGCGTGGCCGTAGTCGCTGAACCAGGGGCGTGAGGTGGCGGTGTCGACCATGCCGGGGCACACGGAGGCGATCAGGGTCCCGTCGGCGAGATCGCCCTCGCGGCGTTCGGCGGCGACCGCGCGGACGGCGGCGACCTGGGCCACCTTGGACGGCACGTTCAGCCAGCGCGGCCAGCCCGCCTCCTCGGCGGTCCCGGAGTGGACGGCACCGCGCCAGGACTCGACGGCGTACTCGACCTGGTCGAGGCTCACACCGTCGAACAGGTGGTGCAGCCGCGGGTCGAGGTGTCCGAGGGTGCCCAGCGTGCTGGCGACGACGAGCAGCCGGCCGCCCGGGCGCAGGACGGGCCCGAACGCGCGCAGGATCGCGTGGGTGGCGGTGTTGGACACGTCGATGAACTCGTCGGCCCGCTCGGCCTGGGAGTCCTCGGGCAGCAGACGGGCGATGGCGTTGGAGAGGACGATGTCGACCCCGCCGTGCCGTGTGCGCAGTTCGCCGGCGAGGCGGGCGATGGCCTCGCGGTCGCAGACGTCCAGCACGCGGCCCTCCACCCGGCTGCGCGTACCGGCCGCCCGCGCCACCTCCCGGGCGGCCTCCGAGACGCGCCGGTGACTGCGCCCGGTGAGCAGAACCATGTCATCCGGGCCCATACGGGCCGCCAGCCCTTCGACGAGAGCGCGGCCGAGCCCTTGGTTGGCCCCCGTGACGAGGGCGATGCGTGAAGCGGTCATGGGGCCACGCTAGGAAGGTTCGCGGCATGCGTCCAACGAGAGTCGCGCACACCTGGTATGCGTATTCCTCATGGACTTCACGCAGGTGTCACTGACCGCGCTGCGCGTCTTCTGCGCGGTGGCGGAGCAGGGGAGCTTCACCGCGGCGGCGGTGTCGCTGGGGTACACGCAGTCGGCGGTCTCCCGGCAGATCGCCTCGATCGAACGGGTGGCGGGCGCGGAGCTGCTGGAGCGGCGGCGCGACGGGGTGCGGCTGACCGCGGCCGGCCATGTCGTCATACGGCGCGCGACGGTCGTGCTCGACGAGATCGACGCGACCGCACGCGAACTGTCCGGTCTGCCCGGGCAGGCCGGGACCGTCCGACTGGGCTGGTTCCCCAGCGCGGGAGCCGTGCTCCTGCCCGCGGCACTGGCGGAGCTGCGCCGCAGCGACCCCGGCCTGCACGTCGTCAGCAGGGAGGGCAGCACCCCGGCGCTGGTACGCGCCCTGCGGGCCGGCGGTCTCGATCTGGCCCTGTTGGCGGCGGCGCCCCCGTTCCGCCCGCCGGACGCGGAGTCGCCCCCGTTGGCGCTGGAGACCCTCACGGAACGCGCGCTGTGTCTCGCGGTACCCGCCGCCCATCCACTGGCTCGCGGCGAGCACATCGACGTGACCGCCCTGCGGGGGCAGCGCTGGATCGCCGGATCCGCCGCCGGAGGGGACCGGTTGCTGGGGGTGTGGCCCGGCCTGGACGAGCGTCCCGACATCGTCCACACGGCCCGCGACTGGCTGGCCAAACTCCAGCTCGTCGCCGCCGGCTGCGGACTGACCACGATCCCCGCCTCACTCGCCGCCGCCGCGCCGCCGGGGGTACGCGTCCTGCCCGTGCGCGGCGGGCCCCAGGAGCAGCGACGTCTGCTGCTGGCCCGGCTTCCGCAGCCGCCGACCGACCCCGTCACGCGCGTGGCAACCGCGCTCCGTACCGCGTCACGAGCGTGAATCCGGCACAGCGGCCCGGACAGCCCGGGAGGCCCGGACGGCTCGGACGACTCGGAACGCTCGAGCGGCCCGAGCGGCCCGAGCGGCCCGAGCGGCCCGAGCGTGAATCTGGCGCAATCGAGTGTTGCCATTCCGTTTCGTCGCACCCAGCCTGGGTGGCGCGGGAGCGCTCCCACGCCTCCGGCGCACCCCCACGGTTGCGGTGCGCTCCCGCAGACCCGGCCCGCAGGACCTGATCCCCCACCTCCTCAAGACACGGGAAACTCCCGGCACATCCGAAAGGGGCACGCCTTGACTTGTCATGATCGCGTCAGCTCTTCCCGGGCGACCCTCGCCCTGAGCCTGCTCACCGCCGTGCTGCTCTGCCTGATCCCCTGGAGCGCCCCGGCCCACGCCCACGGCTCGGTGGTCGACCCGGCGTCCCGCAACTACGGCTGCTGGCTCCGCTGGGGAAGCGACTTCCAGAACCCCGCCATGGCACAGGAAGACCCCATGTGCTGGCAGGCGTGGCAGGCCGACTCGAACGCCATGTGGAACTGGAACGGGCTGTACCGTAACGGCTCCGCCGGAAACTTCGAGGCAGTCGTCCCCGACGGGCAGCTGTGCAGCGGCGGCCGGACCGAGGGCGGCCGCTACAACTCCCTGGACACCGTGGGCGCCTGGAAGACGACGGACATCGGCAACAACTTCACCGTGAAGCTGCACGACCAGGCCAGCCACGGCGCCGACTACCTCCTCGTCTATGTCACACGCCAAGGGTTCGACCCCGCCACCCAGCCACTTACCTGGGACGACCTTCAACTGGTCGCCCGCACCGGCACGTACGCCCCCGGTCAGAACTACGCCGTCGACGTGAGCACCTCCGGCCGCAGTGGCCGCCATGTCGTCTACACGATCTGGCAGGCGTCCCACATGGACCAGACGTACTTCCTGTGCAGCGACGTGAACTTCCGCTGATCCACCGGTGGTGCCCGCCGGGCGCGGCACGTCCGGCGGGGACCGGAGGAGTGCTCACGCGCCTCACCGCGTCTGCCGCAGCGGCAGGCACAGGTGCAGTTCATAACCGCCGTCGGCGGCGGGACCGGCGATGACGGTGCCGCCCAGCAGTTCGGCCCTCTGGCGCAGACCGGCCAGGCCGTGGTGGGCGCCGGGCAGCAGCAGGGCGGGCCGGGTGGGCGCGGTGTTGGTCACGGCGGCCCGTACCGTCCCCTCGGCCAGCCGTATACGGATGGCGGCCCTCGCGCCGGGGGCGTGCTTGCGGACATTGGTGAGCGCTTCCTGCACGGTGCGGTACACAGCGCGCTGGATGGTCGCGGGCAGGGCGTCCGGCAGGTCGGTGTGCAGCTCGGCCTCGATACCGCTGGTGTCGACCAGCCGCCGCAGATCGGCAAGCGACGGCTGCGGGGTCAGTTCCGTGGGGCGGCTGCCTGCGGCGCGCAGCACGCTCACCATGTGCCGCAGTTCGTCCAGGGTCTGCACGCTCAGCCGTCTGATGGTGGCCGCGGCCTCCTGCGCCATCGGCTCCTGACTGCCCACCTGCAGCGCTCCCGCGCGCACCGCGATCAGACTGACCTGGTGGGAGACCACGTCGTGCATCTCCCGGGCCAGTTGCGCGCGTTCCTTCGCCAGCACGCTCTGGGCCAGCAGTTCGCGTCCGTGCTCACGCGCCTGGGAGATCTCGGCCAGCCGCAGCGACAGTTCGCGGCGCGCCTGCACGAGTTGGCCGAGGAAGACCGGCGCCGCCGCGGTGGCCAGGCTGTAGGTGACGTTGATCAGGTCGGAGGGATCGGAGAAGTCGGCGAACGTCGGCGAGGGCCACATCCACCAGGTGATGTCGCAGGCGGCGAACAGCAGCGCGCAGACCACCAGGAGGACCCGGCTGCGGCTCAGCGAGGCGAGGGCGTACAGCGCGGCCAGGGTGGCGAACACCGCGTCGCTGACCAGGGTCGCGGGCAGGGCGCACAGGAAGGCCGCCAGCGGAAGGTGGCGGCGCAGGGACAGGGCCGCGGCGGCCAGCAGCGCGGCGGCCCTGCGCTGCGGTTCGTCGTCCTCGATGTGCACCCAGATGTCCAGCAGGGCGATGCCGATGAGCAGGGCGTCCATCATCGGGGGCGGAACGCGCCGGGCCGCGGCCCACCGCCGCGGGCGCGCGGCGCGCTTCAGCCGGCCTCCCGGGTGCGTGGCGGAGCGCGTCCGGCCTCCCTCGTGCGCGGGCTGCTTCATCCCTCCTCCTGGGCGCCCGGCGGTTTGAGCAGACCCGCGCGTTCGGCCAGCAGGGCGGCCTGGACCCGGCTGCCCACCCGCAGTTTGGCCAGCAGCGCACTCACGTGGTCCTTGACCGTGCCGATGCTCAGGTGCAGTTGGGCGGCGATGGCGGCGTTGGGCAGACCTTCCGCGATGAGGATCAGGACGGCCTTCTCACGGCCGGTCAGCTGGGTGACGCGGCGCAGGGCGGCCTGCTGGGGGCCGTTGGCGAGATAGCCGTTCACGACGGTGCGGGTGATGGACGAGGACAGCACGACCCCGCCCTGTGCCAGCGTGCGTACCAGCACGGGCAGTTGGACGGGGTCGGTGTCCTTGAGCAGGAACCCGGACGCTCCCGAGCGCAGGGCGGCGGCCACGTACTCGTCCATGTCGAACGTCGTGAGCATCGCCACCACCGGCGCAGCCGGCAGCAGCCGCAGCTGGGCCAGCACACTCAGCCCGTCCACGTCCGGCATCCGGATGTCCAGCAGCACCACGTCCGGCGTCAACCGCCGGGCCGCCGCGACCGCCTGGCCGCCGACGACCGCGCCGACCACCTCGATGTCGTCGGCCGCGGAAAGGATGTGCTCGAAGCCCGTGCGGATCAACGCTTCGTCGTCGACCACCAGTACGCGAATCACGTGCGCCCCTATCGACGTGGACCGCTTGAGGTTTCGTACCACGCGGGAGAGTGCCCAGGGGTTCCTTCGGTGACGTTTCCCGCTGGGCGACGGTGGGCTTCCAGCCGACCGGCTGGATGATGTCCGCCACTTGCCGGATGGGCCCGGGCCGGTGCGCCACGTCAGCCTGAAACCCATGACACACGACGCGCCTTCAGCCTCCGCACCGGCCCTTCCCTCGCCGGTCCCGCGGCCGAGCCGGCCGGCCGGCGGCCCCCTCCCGCCCTCAGCCGGCCGGCTCCTCGGTATCGATCTCGCGCGTGGCCTGGCGGTCTTCGGCATGTACGCCGCCCATGTGGGCCCCGAGCCGACGGTGGGCGGACCGGTGGGCCTTCTCGCCGAGCTGGCGCGCGGCCGGTCCTCCGCACTGTTCGCGCTGCTCGCCGGGTTCTCCCTCGTCCTCATCACCGGCCGCCCGCGACCGCACACCGGCCGGGCCGGACGGCAGGCGATGGGCCGGATCGTGCTGCGCGCGCTGATCCTGATCGTCGCGGGCTACGCGCTCACCGCCCTGGACACCGACGTCGACGTCATTCTCGCCTTCTACGGGCTGATCTTCCTGATCGTCCTGCCGCTGTACCGGCTGCGCGCCCGCACCCTGGCGCTGCTCGCCGCCGCGAGCGCCCTGCTCATGCCGGTGGCGCTGTATGCGATCCAGCGGGCGATTTACGGCGGGAACTGGGCCGACGCGTTCATCGCGGCGGATCCGCTGGCGCGGGCCAGCGGTACCGACGGACTGCTCGAACTGCTCTTCACCGGTGAGTACCCGGCGCTCACCTGGACGCCGTTCATGATCGCCGGGATGGCGGTCGCCCGCCTCGATCTCACCCAGGCCCGCACTCGTGCCCGGCTGGCCCTGACCGGCGGCGGCCTGGCCGTGCTCGGCTACGGCGGCTCCTGGCTGGCCCTGCACCTCGTCCCGGGCGCCCTCACCACGATCGCCGCGGCCACGGACGGCGGCGCGGCGGCATCGGCCTGGTGGTCGGACGGCGTCGGCTACCTCAGCGACGACACCCCGGCCGCGTGGCTGCTGGTGGGCGCGCCCCACAGCCAGACCACGTTCTCCGTCCTCGGCAACACGGGAGTCGCCCTGCTCGTGGTGGCCGGCTGCGTCACCGCCGCCGCCCGGCTGCCGCGGCTGACCCGGCTGCTCCGACCGGTCGCCGCCGTCGGCATGATCGCGCTGACCGCCTACGTCGCGCACATCCTCGCCATCCACGTCGTCGGCATGGAGGAGGAACCCGGTCCGGCCCTGGTCGCTCTGCTCGCCTTCGTCGGCGCGGCCATGCTGCTGGCGACCGTCTGGACACGCTATTTCCGCCGCGGTCCGCTGGAGTACCTGCTGTATCGCGCCACCCGCATCACGCGTCACATCAGGTAACACCCCTGACGGCCCGCCGGGTTCGGCCGGGCCGGGGACGTGACCGGGGTGCGGCGAGGCGCGGCGAGGTGCGGGCGAGGTGTGGTGACCAAGGTGACGGCATCGAAGATCACTCGTTTGACCGTACTGACAGGTCTTCCTCGTCCCCCGAAAGAGCGAAGCGATCATGTTTGTGCGCCGGCAGTCACCCTCGGACGGCGACCCGCGTGTGCTCGATGTGCGGCGCGCGGAAGCCGCACTCATGGAGCACTACGCGCGGTTGGTCCGGCTGGTCTACGTCACCCTCCCCCGCTCCCCGGGCCGCCACCGGCGGGTCCTCGCCGCCCACGGTCTCGTACAGCGGGCGCTGCCCCGTCGCGGACCCGCCCTGCCGGGCCGGCGCCGCGCGGACGACTCCCGGGACGCGGCCCCGGACGCGTACGGGGCCTTGCGGACATCCGTACTGCGGGCGGCCATGGCCCAGGACGCGCGGCCCGGTCCGCTCCCCCGCCCATGGGGGCGGTGGGCGGGGCGCCCCGCGCTCCCCGCGGTATGGGGGCTGCGTGTCTTCCCGCAGTCGGGGGGCGCCGAGGAACTGCTCCTGGACCGCGCCCTCGCGCAGGCCGACTGGCCGGTGCGGGCGGCCGTCGCGCTGCTCGTCCTGGAGAAGCTGTCCGCCGACGAGGCGGCTGCCGTCCTGGGGGAGACCGGCGTGACCGAGCCCGGAGAAGCCCTCCTGGCCGGCCGGCGGCTGATCGACGAGAGCGGCCCCCGCACCTCGGACACCACAAGCGGCACGGGTGCGGCGGTCGCGTCCGCCGGATCCGGGCCCACGTCGGTGGCCGACAGCTCCGGCACACCCGTATCCGCCCTGCTCGCACCGGAGTTCGACCCCTGCCTGCTGCACGCGCGGCCGACCGATCTGCTCCGCCGCAGACACCGGGTGCGCACGGCCGTGACCGTCGTCCTGCTGGCCGCGTGCGTCGGAGCCACCTCCCTCTCCCTCGCGGGCGACAGCGGTGTCCCCGTCGAGAGCGGACGTGCGGGGACCTCGTCGAAGGCGACGGACGCCGCACTGCTGCGCCATACGCCCGCCGGTGTCTGGGCGGACACCGCGCGGGTCGACTTCACGGCCTGGCCCGCCCGCGGTGCGCGGACCGGGGACCGGGCACTGCTGGAACGTGCCCTGCGGGCCTGGTCGGACCCGTCCTGGCGGGGACGGCGGTCGCAGGAGGCGGGAGCGGCGTCCACCGGTAGCGGCAGGGCGCCGCGTCTGCTGTTCGCCGACGACGTCGACGGGCGCGCGGTCGTCGTCCTGCACGACGACCTGACCACCGTGCGCTACAGCGAACCGCTGCGGGGCGACGGCGCACCCGAGCTGGTGTCCGCCCTCACCGACGGCGCCGACGTGACGACCGCCGCCGCGGTGGTAGTCTCCCGCACCCCCGAGTCCGTACGGATGCTGCTTGCGCCGTGGATCGCCGAGGCGGGCACCCGCGATCTGCTGGCACCCGACACACCGGCCCGAGAGGTGTCCCGCTCGGACAGCGGTCTCACCGAGCCCCTGCCGGTGCCGTCGGCTGACGGCGACTGCGGGGCCTGGCCCGTCGTGCAACTGCGGTCCTCCTCGCGCATCGTCGAGAAGCACGCGTTCCTGCTCACCGACCTCGGCGGCATCTCGCCCGTCCATCTGACCTACATGCCGCCGCCGGAGCCGGGGACGCGTCCCCGCCCGCCCCGGGAGGCCACCGGCCCGGACGCGCTGCGGGGCTGGGCCCGCACCGCCTGCCGGCTGGACGGAATGCGCGGCCGGGGAGTGCGCGCGGTGAACCACTGGGTCTTCGCCCAGCAGGATCTGCCCGAGCGCGCCGGACGGGCCACCTGGGTGTGCGCCCGCGCCGACACCTGGCGCGGCCCCGGGCGGGTGGAGTACCTCTTCCTCGGCCCGGACACCAAACCCGCCCGCTCCGCCGGTGTCCGCGAGAACACCGCCGAGTGCAGCCGGTTCGGCCAGCACGTGCTGGCCGACGTCGGCTGGCGGGCCCCCTCCGGATCCTCGTACCTGCTGGCCGCCGGGAGCAGGTCCGTCGGCGGCATCAAGGCGTCGGGGCCCCTGCGCGCCGAGGCCGACGGACGCTACCTCGCCGTCCGTGCCCCCCGGAACACCGACGCGGAGGTCGTCGGACAACTCCCCGAGCGCGCCGAGGTCCGGGCGCCCTGACGGGACGCCGGGGCGCCTGGTCAGCGGTCGCCGATCACGACCGCCGGTCAGCGGGCGTCGGTCAGTGGGCGCTGATCACCGGTCGCCGGTCGCCGGACAGCGTTCATCGGTCAACGCTCGTTGCTCAGTTCGGTGTTGAGGGCGTGGAGGAACTCGGCGATCGTCTCCAGCTGGTCGGGGGTGAACTTCTGGCGCGCGGCCTCTGTGCTGCGCGCCAGGGGGCTGAAGTACTCGCGGGCGAGCGCACGGGCGCCCGCGTTGTAGGTGAGGTGGACCACCCTGCGGTCGGCGCTCTCGCGCGTGCGGCTGATGTGGCCCGCGCGTTCGAGCCTGTCCAGACACGCCGTGACGGCTCCGGAGGTGAGGTCGAGGCGCTCCCGCAGGCGCGAGGGCGTCATCGGCTCACCGTCGGTCGCCGAGGCGTCCAGGATCGCGGCCAGCGCGTGGACGTCCGTGGCATGCAGTTCGTTGGCCTGGGCAAACGAGTGGGCGATCCGGTTGAACTCGCTGTTCAGCGCTCGCAGCAGGACGGCGTAGGCCTGGAGATCGCTGGCGGGGCCTTCAGGGCTGTCCGAACTGTTGGGCTGCATGGGACAAGGATAATATCTCTCAACGGTTGAGATACTTTCTCTTTGAGATACCTTGGTCGGTGACCGCTGTCCGGCCCCTGTCCGCCACGCCTGTGGGGAAAGTCCAGGTTGAGAAAGTCAATGAACCCCGTGCGTCGACCCGCCCGATGGCTGGTCCCCCTTGTCCTCGTCGTCGTCTGGCTCGGTCTCGGCGGAGCGTTCGGCTCCTACGCGGGCAAGCTCGGCGACGTGTCCACCAACGACCAGGCGGCCTTCCTGCCGCAGAACGCCGAGTCCACCAAGGTCATCGAGCAGCAGAAGGCCTTCGCCGAGCGCGAGACCCTGCCCGCCGTCCTCGTCTGGACCGCCGACGGCGGCGGTGAGGTCTCCGTGGCCCAGCAGAAGTCCGCGACCCGGGTCCTGGCCTCGCTCGCCGACGCGGAGGGTGTCGAGAGCGAGCCCTCTCCGGCCCTGCGCTCGCAGGACGGAGCGGCGCTGCAGGGCGTGGTACCGCTGCGCCCGGATCTCGGGGAGAAGCTCGGCGAGGTACTGGACGAACTGGAGAAGGCCGCCGGTGACGTCTCCGGGACCCGCGTCCAGATCGCCGGGCCCGCGGCCACCCAGGGTGATCTCGGCGAGGCCTTCGCGGGCATCGACGGGATCCTGCTGGGAGTGGCGCTGGCAGCCGTGCTGCTCATCCTGCTGCTGGTCTACCGCAGTGTCCTGCTGCCCTTCACGATCATCATCAGCGCCGTCTTCGCACTCGGCATCGCCTGTGCCATCGTCTATGTGCTGGCCGACCACGACATCGTGCGCGTGGACGGTCAGGTGCAGGGCATCCTCTCCATCCTCGTGATCGGCGCCGCCACCGACTACGCGCTCCTGCTGACGGCGCGTTTCCGCGAGGAACTCGCGCGCAGCGACGACCGGTTCCAGGCCGCGCGCAAGGCGCTGCGCGACTCCTTCGGCGCGATCACCGCCAGCGCCGCGACCGTCGCTCTGGGGCTGCTCGCCCTGCTGCTCAGCGACCTCACCAACAACCGTGCGCTGGGGCCCGTCGGGGCGATCGGCATCGTGTGCGCGGTACTGACGACCCTGACGTTCCTGCCCGCCGTGCTCGCCCTCATGGGCAAGGTGGCCTTCTGGCCCGCCAAGCCCCGTTCGGCCGACGCCGAGACGGGCGGACACGGGATCTGGCGGCGCGTCGCCCACTGGGTGGACACCCGTCCCCGCCGGCTGTGGATGGCCTCCGCCGCCCTGCTCGTCGCCGGCGCCGCGTTCTTCCCCGCGCTGCAGTCGAAGGGCGTGCCCCTGGACGAGCTGTTCGTCAACGACGCGCCGTCCGTCGCCGCGCAGGAGACCCTGGGCAGGCACTTCCCCGGCGGCTCCGGCCAGCCGGTCGTGATCATCGCCGACGCGGACCGGCGTACGGAGGTCACGCGCGCCGCGGCCTCGACGCAGGGGGTCGCCGAGGCGCAGACGGTGACCGCGTCGGGTCGGCCGGGCGGCAAGCCGCTGGTCGTCGAGGGACGGGTGCGTATCGACGCCGTCCTGGACGCGGCACCGGACAGCGACTCGGCGAAGAACACGGTGCAGAAGCTGCGCGACCGCCTGCACACCGCCGACGCCGGCGCTCTGGTGGGCGGCTACACCGCGCAGCAGTACGACACCCAGCGCACCGCGGAGGACGACCGGACCCTGATCATCCCCGTCGTCCTGGCGATCATCCTGGCGATCCTCGTCGTCCTGCTGCGCTGCCTGCTGCTGCCCGTGATCCTGGTGGCCACGGTGGCGTTGAACTACCTGGCCACGCTGGGGATCGCGGGCCTGGTCTTCCGGCACGGCTTCGGCTTCTCCGGGACGGACGCCTCGGTGCCGCTGTACGGGTTCGTGTTCCTCGTCGCGCTCGGCGTCGACTACAACATCTTCCTCATGTCACGTGTACGGGAGGAGACACTGCGACTGGGCACGCGGCAGGGCATGCTGCGCGGGCTGATCGCCACCGGCGGTGTGATCACCTCGGCGGGCGTGGTCCTGGCCGCCACCTTCGCGGCCCTGATCGTCATCCCGCTCGCGTTCCTCGCGCAGATCGCCTTCATCGTCGCCTTCGGCGTGCTGCTCGACACGATCGTGGTGCGCTCGCTGCTGGTCCCGGCCCTGGTACGGGACATCGGCCCGGCCGTCTGGTGGCCCGGCCGCCTCGCACGCCGACCGTAACGAGCGGAGGCAGCGGCCGGCGAGGGCAACGGTCAGCGAGGACAACGGCCGACGGGGGCAACGAGAAAGGCAAGGAGTCGTGTGCTCCTTGCCTTTCTCAAGCTATAGCGCACCGGGGGGCTTGCGGCAAGACCCCGGTCGTGGCGCAGAATCACCGGCCGAAGCCGGAAACCACCGGACCGGCTTCCGAGTTTCCACGCCGTTGAGTTGGGGTTCTGATGATTGACGTGATCGTTGTGGGCGCGGGACCGACCGGCCTGATGCTGGCCGGCGAGTTGCGGCTGCACGGGGTGCACGTGGTCGTGCTGGAGAAGCTGACCGAGCCGACCGCGGAGACCCGGGGCCGTGGTCTGCACACACGCAGCGTCGAGATGATGGATCAGCGCGGCCTGCTGGACCGATTCCTCGCGGTCAGTGAGAAGTTCCAGGTCGGCGGGCTCTTCGGCGGCATCATGAAACCCTGGCCCGACCGGCTGGACACGGCCCATCCGTACGGCCTGTCCACCCTGCAGCCGGTCACCGAGCGGCTCCTCGACGAACGGGCCGTCGAACTCGGCGCCGAGATCAGGCGCGGCCACGAGGTGGCCGGGCTGAGCCAGGACGAGGACGGGGTGAGCGTCGAGCTCACGGACGGTACGCGCCTTCGTTCGCGCTACCTCGTCGGGTGCGACGGCGGCCGGAGTGTGGTGCGCAAACTGATCGGCGTCGGCTTCCCCGGTGAGCCCGCCACCGTCGAGACGCTGCTGGGCGACATGGAACTGACCGCGGACACGGCGTCGGTCGAAGCCGTCGTCGCGGAGGTCCGCAAGACCCAGCTGCGGTTCGGCACCATCCCCAACGGGGACGGGACGTACCGCGTCATCGTGCCCGCCGACGGGGTCGCCGAGGACAGGGCGACCGCGCCGACCCTCGACGAGTTCAAGGAGCGGCTACGGGCCGTCGCGGGCACCGACTTCGGTGTGCACTCGCCGCGCTGGCTGTCCCGGTTCGGTGACGCCACCCGGCAGGCCGAGCGCTACCGGGTCGGACGGGTGCTGCTGGCGGGCGACGCGGCGCACATCCACCCGCCGACCGGCGGGCAGGGACTCAACCTCGGGGTGCAGGACGCCTTCAACCTCGGCTGGAAGCTGGCCGCGGCGGTCGACGGCTGGGCGCCGGAAGGGCTCCTGGACAGCTACCACGACGAACGGCACCCGGTGGGCGCCCGGGTGCTGGACAACACCCGTGCGCAGATCACGCTGCTGGGGACCGACGCGGGGGCGACCGCGCTGCGGGAGCTGTTCTCGAAGCTGATGGACTTCGAGGAGGTGAACCGGTACGTGACCGAGATGATCACCGCGGTCGGGGTCCGCTACGACTTCGGCGAGGGCCACGACCTGCTCGGCCGCCGGATGCGGGACCTCGACCTCAAGCGCGGACGCCTCTACTCGCTGATGCACGACGGGCGCGGTCTGCTGCTCGACCGGACCGGCCTGCTCTCGGTGTCGGGCTGGACGGACCGCATCGACCACGTCGTCGACGGGAGCGAGCAACTGGACGTACCCGCCGTGCTGTTGCGGCCGGACGGCCACGTGGCCTGGGCCGGCGACGATCAGCGGGACCTGCTCGCTCACCTGCCCAAGTGGTTCGGGAACGCGACCGGTTGAGCATCCGGCGGCAGGCCCCTCTCTCCTTCCCACTCTCCCTCCCTCTCCCGCTCCGGTCGCCCGGCGGCGGGAGCGGGGTCCGCGGACTCGTGTACGCCCGCGCTGACCAGCCCTGTCTCGTAGGCGACGATGACGGCCTGGACGCGGTCGCGGAGCCGGAGTTTGGCGAGGATGCGGGCGACGTGCGTCTTGACGGTCGTCTCGGCCAGATGGAGGCGGGCGGCGAGTTCGGCGTTGCTCAGTCCTTGGGCCAGCAGGCCGAGGACCTCCAGTTCGCGCGGGGTGAGCGGGGCGAGGTCGCGGTGGAGCGCGGCGGTGTCGCTGCCGCGTCGGGTGAACCTCCGCACGAGACGGCGGGTGATGGCGGGTGCCAGGAGAGCGTCGCCGGTACGGACCGTGCGGATGGCCGCGGTCAGCTGCTCGGGGGTGACGTCCTTGAGGAGGAAGCCGCTGGCCCCCGCGGACAGCGCCGCGTAGACGTACTGGTCGAGGTCGAAGGTGGTCAGGATGATGACACGCGGGGCGTCGGGGGCGTTGGGGGTGTCGGCGGCACCGGAGGCACCGGAGGCACCGGAGGCACCGGAGGCACCGGCGAGGATGCGGCGGGTGGCCTCCAGGCCGTCCATCTCGGGCATCCGGACGTCCATCAGCACCACGTCGGGGCGGGTGCGGCGAACCGCTTCGACCGCCTCGGCTCCGTTGGTCGCCTCGGCGACGACGTCGATGCCGTCGGCGCCGAGGATCAACCGGAACCCGGTACGGACCAGGGTCTGGTCGTCGGCGAGGAGCACCCGCAGCGGCTCGGTCACGGTGTCCACGGTGTCTCCAAGGGGACTGTCTCCAGGGGGATCTGGGCCACCACACGGTAGCCGCCGGTCAGGCGCCGGCCGGTTTCCAGGGTTCCGTCGTGGACGGCCAGGCGCTCGCGCAGACCGATCAGGCCCCGGCCGCTGCCGGCCGTCGCGCCCGTGCCCGGGTGCCCGCCGGTGTCGGTGACTTCCACCCGCAGCCGCCGCGGTCCGTATGCGACGGTCACGGCGGCGGTGGCACCGGACGCGTGCTTCACGGTGTTGGTCAGGGCCTCCTGTATCACGCGGTAGGCGGCGAGTTCGAGGCCGGGCGGGAGGGGGCGGGGCGAGCCCGTCACGGTCAGCTCGACGGGCAGTCCGGCGTCCCGGACCCGTCCGACCAGCTTGTCCACCTGGTCCAGGCCGGGTTGCGGGGCCAGCTCCGGCTCTATATCGGGCGGGTCCGCGCGTTCGCCCGTCCCAGTCCCCGTCCCAGGCCCCGTCCTGGTCCCCGTTCCATCCCCCGTCCCGGTCCCCTTGCCCGTCCCCTCGGCCTCCTCCTCGTCAACGCCTTCGGCGGCCATGGTGAGCAGCCCCATGACATGGCGCAGTTCGGTCATGGCGGCCCGCCCGCCCGCCTCGACGGCGAGCAGCGCCTCGCCCGCCTGCTCGGGCGAGGTCTTCATGATCTTGCGGGCGGCGCCCGCCTGGATGATCATCACGCTGACGTTGTGCGTGACGACGTCGTGGAGTTCGCGCGCGATCCTGGCCCGCTCGTGCTCGACCGCTCGGCGCAGGGCCCGGGTCTGTTCACGTTCCAGGGCGGAGAGCCTGGTGCGGCCCTCGTCGGTCCGGAGTTTCCAGGTCCGCAGGCCGACGGCGGCCACGGCCATCGGAACCAGGATCAGCAGCGCGATGTACTCGTTGGGGACGATCGGTGTCACCGAGTTCCCCGTGGTGCCGACCAGGACGACCGACACCGGCAGCGCCGCCAGGGTCGCCACCCGGTACGGGCTGTACACGGCGGCGCTGTAGACGGCGATGACGTACGCGTAGAAGGTCAGGCGGAGGACGCTCTGCGGTGTCGCCAGAGTCGCGGCGGTCACGACGCACAGCACGGCGAGCGGGTAGCGGCGGCGCAGTGCCAGGGCGCCCGAGGCGACGGCCGCGAGGGTCACCATGAAGGCCATGCCGGCGGGGCCGGACGGACGCGGTATGACGCGCTCCACGCCGGGCGCGATCTCACGGATCACGACGTTGTCGGCGTTGTCGATGCCGTAGTAGACGGTGGCGATGCCGAGGACCAGGGCCATCAGCACATCGCACTGCCAGGCGCGCCGGGTGGGTCGCAGCCGTGGACCGCTCGGCAGCCCGGCGTCGCGGACCGCCCGGCGGCCGGCCTCCCACAGGCGCGCCGGCGTCGCGCGTACGTCTCCCCACGGGCCTGCGTCGCTCAACGGGTCTGCGGCTGTCGCCGGTTCTGCGTCCCTCACCGGTTCATTGTCGCCGTCGCGCGACCTCGCGGAGTCCGTCCTGATGGTCGTTCTCGCCGCACCGGATACATCACCCGCCTACGTCGCAGGGATGACGTTCCGGGGAATCGTCCCGACGCGGTACCGCAATGGGTCCGGGCGGGCGATGTGTACGGGCCGGGCCCGCTCCTAGCGTTCAGGCAGCCGACTCCCCCGACGCAAGGAGCACTTCGTGACCATGCCGGTGATCGAACTGAGGGAGGTGAGCCGCCGGTACGACGACGGCCCGCCCGCTCTGCAGGAGGTGTCCCTGACCGTGCGGCCCGGTGAGGCCGTCGCGATCCTCGGCCCTTCCGGCAGCGGCAAGTCCACGCTGCTCAATCTCATCGCGGGCCTGGACCGGCCCGACACGGGGACCGTCACCGTGGACGGGGTGCGGGTGGACGGGCTGGGCGAAGCCGGATCGGCGCTCTACCGGCGGTCGAAGGTCGGCATGGTCTTCCAGTTCTTCAACCTGCTCGACGATCTGACCGTCACCGACAATGTCGCCCTGCCCGCCCGCCTGGCGGGGATGGCACGCGGCGAGGCGGACCGCCGGGCGGCCGAACTCCTGGAACTGCTGGGCATCGACCGGTACGCCCGCGTCCGTCCGGGGCGGCTGTCCGGCGGTGAACGGCAACGGGTCGCGGTGGCGCGGGCGTTGATGAACCGGCCCGCGCTGCTCCTGGCCGACGAGCCGACCGGGGCGCTGGACACGGCAGCCGGACGGGACGTCAGCAGGCTGCTCGGCGACCTCAACGCCGAGGGCCAGACCCTCGTCGTGGTCACCCACGACCTGGCCCTGGCCCGGTCCTGCACGACCCGCACGGTCCGGATCGCCGACGGCCGGATCACCGACGACGTCCGGTCGGAAGCCGTCGCCTCGCAGGGCGACGCCTCGCGCATCGACGCCTCTCAGGTCGTCCGATGAGCGCGCTCGGCAAAGTGGTGCGCTCGGGGGTGCGTCGCCGTCGCGTACAGACGCTGGTGGTCGGGCTCGCCACGATGATGGCGGTGACCGTCTCCGTCCTCGGCGAATCGCTGCTCGTGGTGTCCGGCGCGCCCTTCGACGACGCCTTCGCCGAGCAGCACGGCGCGCATCTGTCCCTGCAGTTCGACGCGGGCAAGGTGAGTGCCGGGCAGTTGTCGAAGTCCAAGGACGTCCAAGGAGTGAGCGGGGCGGCCGGGCCCTTCCGTACGGCGACGGTCACCCCGCGCTCGGACGGAGCCGGCCCCGGCGGCCCGTTGACCGTGGCCGGCCGGGGCGATCCGGGCCGTGACGTGGACGAGGTGGCGCTGCGCGACGGGCGGTGGCCCACGCGCTCCGGTGAGGTCGCGCTGTCCGCCGACGCCCCGCTCATCCCGGCCCTGGGCATGGAGATCACCTTCCCCGACCTGCCCGGCGATCCAGAACTGACGGTGGTCGGGGTGGCCCGCTCGGTCACCCGGACCGCCGACGCCTGGGTGGTCCCGTCCCAGATGCCGGCGCTCACGGTGCCCGGCGGCGGTGGCTACCAGATGCTCTACCGCTTCACCGAGGCGGACACCGCCGCCCGGATCACCGCGGGCGGCAGCGCCGTGACGCGCTCCCTGCCGTCCGGAGCGGTCCTCGGCAAACAGTCCTGGCTGACCGTCAAGGAGACCGCCGAGCGAGAGACCGCCGTCTACGTCCCGTTCCTCATGGCGTTCGGAGCGCTGGGCCTGGTCATGTCGGTGCTCATCGTCGGCAACATCGTCGCGTCGGCCGTCGGTACGGGAACGCGCCGCATCGGCATCCTCAAGGCCGTCGGTCTCACCCCGTCCCAGGTCGTCCGGGCGTACGTGGGCCAGGCGCTGATCCCGGCCGCGGTCGGCACGGCCCTCGGTGTCGTCGCCGGCCATCTGCTCGCCGTCCCCGTCATGGCCGAGACCGAGGAGGTCTACGGCACCTCGTCCCTGGCCGTCGCCCCCTGGGTAGACCTGACGGTGACCGGCGGGGTGCTCGGCCTGGTGGCGGTGACCGCGTGGGCGAGTGCCTGGCGGGCCGGCCGGCTGCGTACGGTCGACGCGCTCGCCGTGGGCCGGACCTCTCCGGCGGGGCGCGGACGGTGGGCGGCCCGCCTCGCCGGACGGCTGCCGTTGCCTCGGCCGGTCGCCCTGGGCCTGGCCCGGCCCTTCGCCCGGCCCGTCCGCGCGCTGGCCATGGGCACGGCGATCCTGTTCGGCACCGTGGCCGTCACGTTCACCGTGGGGATGAGCGCCTCGCTCGGCCAGGTGATGAAGGCGAAGGCCCACGATGTCGCCGATGTGGTGGTGCCCGCGCCACTGCCGGACTTCGGCCGCCCAGGCCCGCCCGGTGCCGAAGGCCCGTCCGGTGCTGTAGACGCGCCCGGTACCGGAGGCATGCCGGGCTCCCGAAGTCCTCAGGGCTCCGGCGCCGAGAAGCAGTCCGAGGCCGATCCCGCCGCGGTCGTCGAGGCCGCCGCCGGGACAGGGAAGTACTACAGCGCCGCGACGGTACGGATGGCCGTGTCCGGTCTGACCGGCGCCGTCGACGTGATCGCCTTCACCGGCGACGCCTCCTGGGGCGGCTACACGATGGTCTCGGGCCGCTGGTTCGACAGGCCCGGTGAGGCCGTGGTCCCGACCCCCTTCCTGACCGCCACCGGCGCCCGTATCGGCGACACCGTCACCCTGAACGGGAACGGGAACGGGAACGGGGCGGCCGAGCCGGTCACGGTCAGGATCGTCGGTGAGGTCCTCGACCCCCGTAACGACGGCATGCAGGTCTTCACCGACGTCTCGACTCTGGCCGGCGCACATCCCGACCTGACGGAGACGAGCCATCACGTCGCGGTCACGCCGGGTACCGATGTGACCGGCTATGTCGATGCGCTGAACAAGGACCTGGCTCCGCTGGGTGTCACCGCTCAGGCCGGCGGGCTCGGCGCCGGCGGCGACATGGTCGTCACGCTCAACGCGCTCTCCGCGATCCTCACGCTGATGCTCGTCGCCGTCGCCGCGCTCGGCGTGCTCAACGGCGTCCTGCTCGACACCCGCGAGCGCGTCCGGGAGATCGGTGTCCACAAGGCGCTCGGCATGACGCCCCGGCAGACCGTCGCGATGGTCCTCACCTCGGTCGTCGTGACCGGACTGGCCGCCGGTTCGCTGGGCGTGCCGCTCGGCGTGGCCCTGCACGGCTGGGTCCTGCCCGCGATGGGCGACAGCGTGGGGCTCCGCCTCCCCGGTTCCGTCATGGCCGTCTACCACGGGGCGGAACTGGTCCCGCTCGTCCTGGGCGGCCTGCTCATCGCCGCCCTGGGTGCGCTCCTGCCGGCCGGCTGGGCCGCCAGGACCCGTACGGCCACGGCTCTGCGCACCGAATAACGGACAGGGCAGGCAGCCGGACAGGACAGGCGCGAGGCCGTCGGGTCCGGGTGCCGACGTGCTGTCTCACAGGCGCCGGACGCGCAGTACGGCGGTCAGCATGGGGAGCGTGAACTCGCCGCGGGCGGTCTCCGGTCGGCTCGCGAGATAGCCGCGGATCCGGTCCAGCGTGGCCCGGCGCTCCGGTTCCGGCATGACCAGCATGCCGGCGCGCGTCGCGAGGGCCGCGACGAGGGAGTCGGCGGTACGGCGCTGCCCGTGCGGGAACTCGGCCCGCTCAGGCGAGCCGAAACAGGCGGCCGCGCCCGTCTCCGGAAGGTGCGCGTCGCCGTCTCGGCGCGCCAGCCAGCGGGTGTGTCCCGCGGACCGACGACCGCGCTCCCGCCGACCCGAGCGAGCCCGGAGACCCATTCGGCCCCACCGGCCCTACCGGGCCCACCAGCCCCACCAGCCCATTCGGCCCCACCAGCCCCGTCGGGCCCACGGGACCCACCGGCGCCGTTGGCTTCACCGGCCCCATCGGCCCCATCGAGCCCATCGATCCCGCCGGCCCCGCCGGGCCCGTCGACCTCGTCGTTCATGACGTTCCACAGACCGGCCAGGATGCCTCCGGGCACGAGGACCCTGGCGATCTCGGGTCCCGCCACGGCCATGTCGAACCAGTGCAGGGCGTTGCCCGCCAGCACGGCGTCGACAGACCCGTCCGGCAGCGGGATCGCCTCGGCGCTTCCCGGCAGGGCACGGACTTCCGGCAGTGAGCGGCGCAGCTCGGACAGCATCGCCGGGTCGGGCTCGACCGCGACGGTGTCCGCGCCCAGCGCGAGCAGCGTGGCGGTGAGCTTCCCGGTCCCGGCCCCGAGGTCGAGTACGCGCGGCCCGGCCGCGGGTGCGAGCGCCCAGCGCACCGCGGCCCGCGCGTAGTCCGGACGGTGCTCGGCGTACGCGACGGCCGCCGCACCGAACGAGGAGGAGTGGAGCAGCCGCTCGTCCTGGTCCATCGGGTCACCCTATGAGGGCTGCGGACGGCCGACCACCCCGCCGCACGCGTCCCGCCCCACGCACAGCTCCTCGATCCGCGGGGACCACCCCCGGTCTGCGAGGATGTTTGGTATGGATGTGCGGCATAGGAACCACGTGACGGTGTCCGGGCGCCCCGGCGGGCCCGTGGTGATGCTGGCGCACGGGTTCGGGTGCGACCAGAACATGTGGCGTCTGGTGGTCCCGGCGCTGGAGCGCGACTTCACCGTCGTGCTCTTCGATCACGTGGGGGCGGGCAACTCGGATCTGTCGGCATGGAGCGCGGACCGGTACTCGACGCTCGACGGCTACGTCGAGGACGTGCTGGAGCTGTGCCGGGAGCTCGCGCTCGGCCCCGTGACGTTCGTGGGGCATTCCGTGAGCGCGATGATGGGTGTGGTGGCCGCTGTCCAGGAGCCCGAGGCGTTCGCCGGGCTCGTGCTGCTGGCGCCCTCGCCGCGGTTCATCGACGATCCCGAGACCGGTTACCGGGGCGGGTTCGACGCCGAGGACATCGACGAGCTCCTGGGATCGCTGGACGCGAACTATCTGGGCTGGTCGGGCGCCATGGCCCCGGTGATCATGGGCAACCCGGAGCGGCCGGAACTGGGTGAGGAGCTGACCAACAGTTTCTGCCGCACCGATCCGGAGATCGCCCGGGTCTTCGCACGCGTGACGTTCCTGTCCGACAACCGCGAGGACCTCGCCCTGGTCAAGGTCCCCACGCTGGTGGCCCAGTGCTCCAGCGACGCGATCGCTCCCCGGGAGGTGGGAGAGTTCGTGCACGCCCAGATCCCGGGAAGCCGCCTGGTCACGCTCGATGCCACCGGTCACTGTCCGCAGCTCGCAGCCCCGGAGGAGACCACGGCAGCGATCGCCTCGTTCGTGGAAGCACTCGCCTGATGCGCGGCTGCGGCGACGAGGAAGACGCGGAGGCCGAGACAGACGGGGCCGCGGCCGTCGGGGACAGCGGCGGCCGTGACTCCTCCGGCGACGAGGCGCAACTCTCCGCGCTGCTGGAGGACAGCGCCGAGGATCTGTACGAGCACGCGCCGTGCGGTTATCTCTCCACCCTGCTGGACGGCAGGATCCTGAAGGTCAACACGACGCTGCTGGACTGGCTGGGCTACGAGCGGGACGACCTGCTGGGCCGTAGGTACTTCTCCGACCTGCTGACCGTCGGCGGGCGGCTCTACCACGAGACCCACTTCGCCCCGTTGCTGAGAATGCAGGGCGAGGTCAGCGGCATCGCCCTGGAACTGAAGGCCGCCGACGGCTCCCGCCTGCCGGTCCTGGTCACCTCGACGGTGAGGACGGGCGAGGACGGGCAGCCGCTGCTGATCCGTACCACCCTCTTCGACGCACGCGACCGCCGCGCCTACGAGACAGAGCTGCTGCGCGCCCGCAAGGAGGCCGAGCGGGAACGCGAACGGCTCCAGCGCCTGGCCGCCACCCTGCAGAAGACACTGCTGCCACCGATCCTGGCCGACGTGCCCGGCCTGAACGTCTCCGCGTACTACCACATCGCCTCGGCCGACGAGGTCGGCGGCGACTTCTACGACCTGTTCCCGCTGGCCGAGGGCACCTGGGGACTGTTCCTGGGCGATGTGTGCGGCAAGGGGGCCGCCGCGGCGGCCGTCACCTCGCTGGCCCGCTACACCCTGCGGGCCGCGGCCGTGTACAACCCCGACCCCGTCGCCGTACTCGGCAACCTCAACACGGTCCTCAACCACGAGTACAACGGCGCCGACCCGCGTTTCTGCACCGTCATCTTCGGCCTGCTGACCCCTGACCCGGACCCGGACCGGGGCGGCTTCCACATCACCCTGGCCGGCGGCGGACATCCTCCGGCCCTGCTGATGCGCGCCGACGGCACCACCGACTACCTGCCCACCCCGGGCGGACAGCTCATCGGCGTCCTGCCCGACGCCCACATAGCCACCACCGCCGTCCGGCTGTCCCCCGGCGACACCCTGCTGCTGCACACCGACGGACTCACCGAGGCCCATGTCAGCGCCGGCCTCGACAGCGAGGACCGTTACGGCGAGGACCGCTACGGCGACGACGCCCTCCTCGACTTCGCCCGCACCCTGGCTCCCACCACCGCCTCGGACACCGTCGACGCGATCCGCGACCTGCTCGACACCTTCGGCAGCGGTGTCGACGACGACACCGCCGTCCTGGCCATCCACGTCCCCCGACCCCCCAGTGAAGAGCAGCAGTGACCCAGCACCTGACCCTCCGCACCCGCACCGCTCCCGCCGGAGCGGTCATCGAGCTCGCCGGGGAGCTGGACCACCACAGCGCCCCCGAGGTACGCGCCGCACTGCCCGGGCTCGACCTGCGTCCGGGCCAGCAGCTCGTCCTCGACCTGGGCGGCGTCACCTTCTGCGACTCCAGCGGTCTCACCGTGCTCATCGCCGCCCGCAATCACGCCCTGGCGGCCGGTGGGGGCATCGCCCTGGCCGCCGTGCCCGATCCCGTCAGCCGGATCTTCCGCATCGTCGGCCTGGACCAGGTCTTCCCCGTCCACCCGACGGTCCGGGCCGCCGAGGCGGCTTGGCGCCCGACCGCGAGCTGACGGTCCGGCCGGCACCACCGAGGGATGCCGGTCGTGGACCGGTCGATCACAGGCCGAGGTAGATCCGCCGCACCCGCGGGTCCTGGCTGAGCTCCTCGGAGGTTCCCGTCATGGCGACACTGCCGTTCTCCATGACCAGGCAGTGGCTCGTCGCGCCGAAGGTGAGTTTGGCGTTCTGCTCGACGAGCAGCAGGCTCAGTCCCTCCTCGCGCAGCCGTTTCAGCGCGTTCAGGATCTCGCCGACGAGCTTGGGCGAGAGCCCCATGGACGGTTCGTCGAGGAGGAGGATGCGCGGCCCGGCCATCAGCGCGCGGCCGATGGAGAGCATCTGCTGCTGTCCACCGGAGAGCGCGCCGGCCAGCCGCCCGCCCATCTCGCCCAGCACGGGGAAGAGTTCGTGCACCTCGGCCAGTGTGGACCGGGTCCCGTCGTCCCAGCGGCGGGCGTACGCGCCGAGCATCAGGTTCTTCTCCACGGTCAGGCCGGGGAAGACATGCCGGCCCTCCGGTACGTAGCCGATGCCGTGCCGCACCATGTCGCGGGCCCGAACCCGGGTCAGGTCACGTTCGCCCAGGGTGATGCGTCCGCCGCCCCGCGGGACCAGTCCCATCAGGGCCTTGAGCGTGGAGGTCTTGCCCGCGCCGTTGGCGCCGATGATGCCCACCGATGCCCCGGGCGCCACGCTGAAGCTGATGGAACTGACCGCGCGGACACCGCCGTAGTGCACGGACAGGTCGTCGACGGCGAGTGTGGCCGGGGTCGCCGGGGTGCCCGGGGTCCCCGGGTCGGGTGCGGCCGTGCGCCGGAAGGAGATCGTCCTCATCGGCTCGCCTCCTTCGAAGCGGACGGAGGTGAAGCCGGCGGAGGCGAGCCACCCGGAGGCTCCGGAGCCGGAGCCGGAGCCGGAGCAGGAGCAGGAACCGGCTGCGGTCGCGGTACGTCCGCCAGCGCCGAGTCCCCGAGATACGCCTCGATGACCTCGGGAGCGGCCACCACCTCGGCCGGTGTGCCCTCCGCGATGACCCCGCCGCCGGAGAGCACGGTGACGCGCTCGCACAGCGACATGACCAGACCCATGTTGTGCTCGATGAGGACGACCGTGGTGCCGCTGTCGCGGATGGAACGCACGATGCCAGCGAGTTGCCCCACCTCCTCGCCGTTCAGTCCGGCGGCCGGTTCGTCGAGCAGCAGCAGCCGGGGCCGGGCGGCCATGGCACGGGCGATCTCGATGCGCCGCTGGATGCCGTAGGGCAGGGAGCCGGGCGCTGACTCGGCGAAGTCGGCGAGCCCGAAGCGTTCCAGCAGTTCCTGGGCCCTGCGGCGCAGTCGCCGCTCGCGGCGGACGACTCCCGGCTGCCACAGCGCGTACTGCCAGATGGTGTGGGTCCTGGTGCGGTCGAGTGCGACGAGGATGTTCTCCCGGACGGTCAACTGGCCGAACAGGCGCAGGTTCTGGAAGGTGCGGGCCACCCCCAGCAGGGAGAGGGTGTACGGGCGGGCGGTCGTCGTGGTGCGGCCCGCGAACCGCACCTGACCCGAGGTGGCCCGGTAGAAGCCGCTGATCACGTTGAACAGGGTGGTCTTGCCGGAGCCGTTGGGTCCTACGATGCCGCGGATCTCGCCGGGTGCGACCGTGAGGGAGACGTCGTCCAGGGCGCGCAGTCCGCGGAAGTCCTTGGTGACCGACCTGATGTCGAGCAGGGGTTCGGCGGTGGAGGAAGGGCGCTCGACGGCCTCGTACGGCTGGAAGGGGCGGAGCCGGGCACGGTCGTCCGCCTCGGCGCGACGGCCGTGCCCGTGTCGCCGCCGGTTCACGAACTCCTTCGCGCGGGACGGGATTCCGGCGAGTCCGGTGGGTGCGAAGACGACCATGAGGACGACCACCACGCCGTATCCGAGCTGTGCGTAGGTCGAGAAGTCGGAGAGCCACTCGCGGACCAGGGTCAGGCCGATCGCACCCACCACACAGCCTACGAGGGAGCGCCGGCCGCCGATGATGACCATGGCGAGCAGGATGAACATGTTGCCGATGGAGAAGGTCTCCGGGGCGACATAGCGGATGAGGCCCGCGTACAGCACTCCGGCCAGGCCGCCGTACAGGCTGGCGAGCAGGAACGCGGTCATGCGCAGCAGGGGGATCTCCGCGCCCATGGCGCCCGCGGCCAGGGAGTCGTCGCGCATCGCGCGCAGCCGTCGCCCGAGCGACGTACGGACGACGAAGAGTCCGAAGCCGAGGCCGAGCGCGCAGACCACCAACTCCAGGTAGTAGTAGAGGTATTCGCTGGAAAGGTCGATGCCGGGCAGGGTGGGCAGCGGGATCCCGGAGATGCCGTCGGCTCCCCCGGTGACGGAGGCGTTGGTGATCCAGTTGATGAAGCCGAGCGCCAGGCCGAGGGTGACGATCCCCAGATAATGGGACTGCATGCGCAGGGCGGGGACGCCGACGAACAGGCCCGTCGCCACGGTCGCGAGCACCGCGACCACGGCCGCCGCCCAGAACCCGTAACCGCGGTCGGTGGTCAGGATGGCGAGGGTGTACGCGCCCACGCCGAAGAAGGCGACCTGGGCGAGGTTGATCTGTCCGGAGACGCCCATGGCCAGGCCCATGCCGATGGCCAACAGGGCATAGATGAGGGCGATGTTGACGACATGGATGGAGTAGCTGCCGAGGCCGTACGGCAGCAGCCAGGCGGCCACCGCCAGGGCTCCGAGTGTGGCGGCACGGAACTTCACGCCCGGCTCACCGTCCTCTCCCCGAAGACGCCCATCGGGCGGATCATGATGGCGGCGGTGAAGACCAGGAAGGTCACGAGCACCGAGTAGCCCTGGAAGTGGCCGGCCGCGTAGGAGTCCAGGACGCCGATCGCGAGTCCGCCGACGACGGCGCCGGGGATGGAGCCGAAGCCGCCGAGCATCGCGGCGGCGAACCCTTTGATGCCGAGGGCGCCGCCGAGTGAGGCGTCGACGTACAGCATCGGTCCGACGAGACCGCCCGCGAGGGCGGCGAGGCCCGCGCCGATGGAGAAGGCGAGGGCGTTGCTGCGGCCGACGTCGATGCCGACGGCGGTGGCCGCCTCGTGGTCCATGGCGACGGCCTGCATGGCCGCGCCGCGCTTGGTGCGGGCGAGGAACCAGGCGAGGCCGAGCACGGCGAGGGCCGCGACGGCCATCACCAGCAGGTCGTACGTGCGCACCCGCACCCCGAACAGGTCGAGCGGGGCGGCCGGGAGGGGTGAGCGGACCGCCCGTCCGGTGGTGCCCCAGATCAGGATGGCGACGGCCTGGAGGACGATGCCGAAGCCGATCGTGCCGATCAGCATCAGGTCGAAGTCCTTGTTCTCCAGCGGGCGCAGCACCCGTTCGATGACCAGGCCGATCGCGGCGGTGACCGCGATCGCGACGACCATGGCGACGGCGAAGGGCAGTCGGTGGGTCAGATAGAAGGTGGAGGCGGCGTAGGCGCCGATCATGGCGATGTCGGCGTGGGCGAAGTTGACCAGGCCCATGGTGCGGTAGACCAGGGAGAATCCCATGGCGACCAGGGCGTAGACCGCTCCGAGGCTCAGGCCTCCGACGAGTGTCTGCAGTGTCTCCTGCACTTCGGTGCTCCCCGTGCTTCCCAGTGCTCCCGATGGCTACTGCTGCGGGACGAGTTCGCCGTCGCGGATGACTCCGATGGTGGTCTTGGTGATGCCGACGCCCGACTCGTCGTACCGGAAGTCGCCGAGCAGGCCCTTGTACCGGGTGTCGCGGATGGCGTCCGCGAGTTCCTCGCCGCTCGCGCCGTTGCTGGTCTTCAGCGCGGTCAGCAGGATGTTCGCGCCGTCGTAGGCCTTGGCGCCGTGCAGTTCCGCCTCCTTGCCGTACGCGTCCTGGTACGCGGCGGCGAACTTCTTCGAGGCGGCGCTGACGTCGTTGCTCAGATAGGGCGAGCTGACGATGGTGCCCTCGACGGCGGCCTTGCCGGCGGTGTCGATGAAGACGGGGGTGCCCTGGGGGGCCGCGCCCGCGAAGGGGGCGGTGATGCCCAGGTCGCGGGCCTGTTTGACGATCAGCCCCGCTTCGACCTCCTCCGAGCCGATGAAGATCACCTCCGGTTTCGTGGACCGGATCTTCGTCAGGGCCGCGCTGAACTCCTTCTGGTCGGTGGTGACCACCTGGTCGGTCGTCGGGGTCACACCCAGGTCCTTCACGGCCTTCAGGAACGCGTCGTGCTCGCCCTTCCCGAAGGAGCCGTTGTTCGTGATCATGGCGATCTTCTTGTGGCCCTTGTCCTTGACCAGGTACTGGGCGAGCGTCGAGTCGTAGGTGGTGCTGGTCGGCCCGTTGAGGAAGAGGTACGGGCTCTTCAGCGCGACCAGGCCGTCGGACTGGCCCGAGGTGATGTTCGGGATCTTCGCCTGCTGGAGCACCGGGCCCATGGCGATGGTCACCGCGCTCTCCGCCGTACCGATCATGGCGACGTACTTGTCGCTGACCAGCCTGCGGGCGATGTTGGTCCCGGTGGTCGGGTCGCCCTGGTCGTCGAAGAGCTTCAGCTGGATCTTGCGGCCGTCGACACCGCCCTTCTCGTTCCACTCGTCGACGGCGAGCTTCGCGCCCTTGTACTCCCAGTCGCCGAGCGAACTGAGCTGCCCGCTCTGCGCGTTGACGACGGCGACCTTGATGGGTCCTGAGGACGCCTTGGTGTCGTCGTCCGACTCACCGGGCGCGCTGCACGCGGTGAGGGCGGCGGCCAGCGCGGCGGCCGTGCAGACGGCGGCTCGGGTGGTGACTCGGGCGGTGGCGCGCGGGACGGTACGTGGTCGTGGGGTGCTGCTGCGGGTCATGTGGTCACCTCGGTGTGAGCGGACGGGAGGACATGGGCGGTCAGTCGGCGAAGGACCCGCGGTAGATGTCCTTGATGTTCCAGTGGCCCGGCGTCGGCACGGGTTCGTTGACCATCGGTACGTCGATGACGGCGGGCCTGCGCCGGGCGACCGCGTCGGCGAGCGCCTTGGACAGGTCGGCGGGGGCGGTGACCGTGTGTCCTTCGGCGCCGCAGGACCGGCCGTACGCCGCGAAGTCCGGGCTGTAGGGCCGACCCTCGGCGTCGGTGAACTCACAGCCGTAGGAGCGCCCGAACGACGAGGCCTGGAGGTCGGCGATCGTGCCGTGGGCCCGGTTGTTCATCACCACGAAGATGACGGGCAGGCCCTGTTCGACGGCCATCGGCACCGCGGGCAGCTGCGCGCTCATCCCGCCGTCGCCGATGAGCGCGACCACCACGCGGTCCGGCCGGGCCAGTTGCACCCCGACCGCCGCGGCCGGGCCGAAGCCCATGGTCGAGGCCCCACCGGGGGTGATGAAGCGCCCGCCCGCGGGGAGTTCATAGCACTGGGCGACGCCGTTCTTGTTCCAGCCGACATCGGTGACGAGCACCGCGTCGTCGGGCAGCGCGTCGCGCAGGTCGGCGAGGATGCGCTGGGGCCGCAGGGGGAAGGCGTCGCTGCGGCCGTCCTCCCGGGCGGTGTCGAAGACGGCCCGGCGGGCGGCGGCGACGGTGTCGCGCAGCCCGTCGCGGGTCAGCGGCTCCGGCCTGGCCGCCCGTACGGCCTCGCCGACGGCCCGCAGCGCGTCCGCGGCATCGGCGACGGCGCCGATCTCGACGGGGTAGTTGCGGCCGATCTCGGCGGGGTCGATGTCGATCTGGATGAGCTTGCTGCCGGACGTGCCCTGCCGGTCACCGAAGGTCCAGGTGTACGCCGGATCCCACGAGCTGGCGTCGGTCTCCGCGAACCGGGTGGCCAGCGCGAGGACCACATCGGCTCCCCGCGTGTACGCGTGGGTGGTCTCCAGACCCCAGAAGCCGGGCATGCCGAGCAGCAGCGGGTGGCTGTCGGGCAGGATGCCCTTGCCCATCAGGGAGTGCGCGAGCGGGATGTCGAGGTGCTCGGCGAGGTCCGACAGTGCCTGGCGGGCGGCCGGTTCCCGCAGTCCGCCGCCGAAGTAGATCAGCGGGCGTTCGGCGTCCAGCAGCGCTCGGGCGATGCGTTCGGCGGTGTCCCGGTCGAGACCGGGGAGCGCGGCGCCTCGGGGCAGCGGGTACGTGTCGGCGTACTCCTCGACCTGGCGGTTGAAGAGGTCCATGGGGACGTTGACGAGTACGGCCCCGGGCCGTCCGGAGGTCGCGGTCCAGAAGGCGCGTTCGGTCGTGCGGGCCAGGTCCTGGACGCGGTGCACGTGCCAGGTGCGTTTGGTGAAGGGCCGGTAGATGGCGCTCTGGTCGGCGTCCGCGTGGAGGTTGACCTCCTGGTGCGGGTGGCGGCCAGCGTAGTAGGAGGGGATGTCGCCGGAGATGACGATCAGCGGGATCGAGTCGAGGGCCGCGGTGGCCACCCCGGTGACCGCGTTCATCATGCCGGGGCCGACGTGGGTGAGCAGGACACCGGGTTTTCCGGAGGCACGGGCGTAGCCGTCGGCGGCGTGCGCGGCGGCCTGTTCGTGGCGGGCGATCACGAAGTGGATCGGGCTGGGGCCGAGCGCGTCCAGCAGGGCGATGTTGGTGTGGCCACAGGTGCCGAAGACGTACTCGACGCCGTACGACTCCAGTTGGGCGACCAGGGCTTCGGCGGCGGTCACGGCAGTCACGGCGGTCATGCGCCGGCCTCCCCGTCGGTGGCGGTCGTATCGGATGAGGCCGTGCCGGGAGACGTCGTGTCGAGGTGCGTCGTGTCGCCCCAGACGGACAGGCCGCGGAGCATGAGGGTCTTGACGACCGTGTAGTCGTCGATCATCGAGCGGGGTGTCTCGCGGCCGAAGCCGGAGTCCTTCACCCCGCCGAACGGGACATGGTCGAGGCGGTGGTTGGAGGTGCCGCCGACGATCAGCGCGCCGGTCTCCAGTTCGCGCCAGGCCGTGACGACGCGGCCCAGATCGCGGGTGAACAGCCCTGCCTGCAGGCCATACCGGCTGGTGTTGCAGGTGTCGACGACCGCGCCGAAGTCGTCGTACGGGAGCACCGCGACCAGCGCGCCGAAGACCTCGTGGACCACGACCGAGGAGTCCGGCGCCGGGTCCGCGACGACGGTGGGCGCCGCGGTGGCGCCGTCCCGGGTGCCGCCGCGCAGTACGCGGGCGCCGGAGGCGACGGCCTCGGCCGACCAGCGCACCACGCGCTCGGCGGCCTCCTCGTCGACCATCGAGCCCACGTCGGTGGCCGGGTCGAGCGGATCGCCGACCCTGAGGGTGTCGACGGCGGCGGTGAACGCGTCGAGGAAGGCGTCGTAGCGGGAGCGGTGGACGTAGACGCGCTGGACGGAGACGCAGCTCTGGCCGGAGTTGCTGTATCCGGTGCGGGCGCACTCCTTCGCGGCCTGCGCGATGTCGGCGTCCTCGCAGACGATCGTCGCGGCGTTCCCGCCCAGTTCGAGGACCAGGCGTTTGGCTCCGGCCGCGCGGGCAACCTCACGGCCGGTCGCCGCGCTGCCGGTGAAGCTGATGACGGCCACCTCGTCGGCCGCGCACAGCAGGGCGCCGACCTCGCCGCCGCCGTGCAGCAACTGCACCCCCTGCGGGGGCATGCCGGATTCCAGGAGGAGGGCCACGATCGCCGCGGTGGAGGCCGGTGCCTGGGGCGGGGCCTTGACGAGGGTGGTGTTGCCCGCGGCGAAGGACGCGCCGAGTTTGTGCGCGAGGAGGTTCGCGGGGGCGTTGAACGGGGTGATGGCGAGGGCGACCCCGGCCGGGGCGCGATAGGTGAAGGCGGTGTTGCCGACGCCTCGTGACCAGCCCGCGACGGGCAGGGTCTCGCCGCCGATGTGCCGCGCCTCCGAGGCGCACACGGCGAAGGTGTCCGCGACCCGGTCGATCTCGCCGAGCCCGTCCTTGACCGGTTTGCCCAGTTCCAGGGCGAGGAGGCGGGCCAGCCCCTCGCGGTGGGCGGACGCGGCGCGGGATGCTCGTTCCAGGACGTCGGCACGCAGTGCGGGGGCCAGCCCGGCCACCGTACGGGCGGAGGAGCGGGCGAAGGCGAGGGCGCGGAAGATCTCGTCCCCGGTCGCCGTGGACGTCCGGCTGACGACTCGGCGCAGATACGGGCCTGTCCGGGTCGACGCCGGGCCGTTGCCACCCCACTGGCCGGCGACGTAGGGAGGCGCTTCGGCCACCGCCGCGTCCAGGCCGGCCTTGAGAAGGGAATCGAGCATGAGATCTCCCAGGAAACCGCTCAGTGGTACTGGTGGACTGCTCTGTGGGTCGGCGTGTAACGTACGGGCGCCAACTCACGGTGACAAGAGGGCCGTTCGAGGAAGTTTCGAAGCAGAGGGGGAAGGCGCGTGAGCGGGACCGACCATGAGGGGGCGGCGGCCGAGGCGACCGGGGTGCGCAGTGTGCGCAGGGCTCTGGACATCCTGGGACTGCTGACGGAGGATCAGCCGACGGTCACGCTGCGGGAGATCGTCGACGCCACCGGGCTGGCCAAGACCACGGTCGTCCGCATGGTGCAGACCCTTGAGCAGTGCGGTCTGCTCTGGGACACCCCGGCCGGCTACACCGCGGGTCCCGGCCTGTGGCGCTGGGCCCACCTCGCGCAGACCAGTTGGGAACTGCCCCGCGAGACACGCAAGTTGATGCGCGAGCTGGCCGAGGAGCAGCAGGAGACGGTGAATCTCTTCATGCTGCGCGGCCTGTCCCGCGTCTGTGTGGCCCAGCAGGAGAGCCCGCAGCCGCTGCGTCATGTCGTACGGGTCGGTGACGAACTCCCGCTGTGGGCGGGCGCCTCGTCGAAGATCCTTCTTCGTACGGCCCCCGATGCCCTGCTGCGCCGGATCGCGGCGGGCTCTCCGCACGGCGAGGGGCATGCCAGGCAGTTGCGGGTGTGGGCGGATCTGGCGGCGGAGCGGGGCTTCGCGGTCAGCCGGGGCGAGCGCGACGAGGGGCTGACGGCCGTGGCCGTGCCCGTCGTGGGCCGCGGCGGGGCCGTGGTCGCCTCGCTCTCGCTCAGCGGGCCCAGCCACCGTTTCCCCGAGTCCGTCGTCGAGCGGTTCGCCACCGCGCTCGCCGAGGTCGCCCGGCGGATGTCGGAGCAGGGCTTCGACCATCCGCTCAGTCCGTCGAAGTGAAGCAACGACTCGCAGGACCCGCTCGATCCGCTGTGACCGCAGAAGGAGCCGGTGCATGCCCGAACGACCGCTCTCAGGAATCCGCGTACTCGATCTCACGAACGTGCTCGCAGGGCCGTACTGCAGTTATCACCTCATGCTTCTCGGTGCCGAGGTCGTCAAGGTCGAACAGCCGGGCAGGGGCGACCTCGCGCGGAGCCTTGGACCCGATCCGGAACTGAACCGGTCCGGTATCGGCGCCTCGTTCCTCGCCCAGAACGCCGGCAAGCAGTCCCTCGCACTCGACCTCAAGGACCCCGGTGACCGGGCCGACTTCGAGGAACTGCTGAGCGGCGCGGACGTCCTCCTGGAAAACTTCCGGGCCGGGGTGCTGGCCCGGATGGGGTACGGGGCCGACCGGCTGCGGGAGGTGAATCCGCGGCTGGTCAGCTGTGCGATCACCGGCTTCGGGCAGTCGGGGCCGATGAGCGCCGCTCCCGCCTACGACCAGATCATCCAGGGTCTTTCGGGGATGATGAGCATCACCGGGACCACCGACACCGCCCCGCTCAGGGTGGGTTTCCCGGTGTGCGACTCGCTGGGCGGTCTCGGCGCGGCCCTCGCGATCAGCGCGGCCCTGGTGGGGCGGGAGAGGACCGGGCAGGGGGCCCGGCTGGACGTCTCCATGCTGGAGGTTTCTCTCTCCGCGATGGGCTGGGCCGTCTCCAACTACCTGGTCAGCGGGGTGGATCCGGAGCCGATGGGCGACCAGAACGCCACCGCCGCGCCGTCGGGGACCTTCGAGACCGCCGACGGGGGCCTGAACATCGCGGCCAACCGGCAGGAGCAGTTCGTCACGCTCTGCCGGCTCGCCGGACTGCCCCAGCTGGTCGACGACCCCAGGTTCGCCGAGCGGGAGGCACGCAAACGGCACCGCGCGGAACTCAACTCCGAACTCAACGCGGCGTTGCGCCGCAAGACCGCTCTGGAGTGGGAGGCCATGCTGTCCGCGGCCGGGGTCCCGGCGGCCCGCGTCCTGACCGTCCCCGAGGCCGTCCGGCTGGAACAGCTGGCGCACCGCGGCTTCTTCACGGATCTGCCCTATCCGGACGGCTCCGGCCGCACGCTGCGGGTCAGCGGCAACGGCGTCCTGGTGGACGGTGAGGCGCTTTCGCCGGACACCCCGCCTCCGCTGCTCGACCAGCACGGCGAGGAACGGGAGCGGCTGATCGCCCGCTGGCGGGCGCACCGCCACGCGGCCGGGGCCCGGGCGTCATGACGGCCGCCGGGCCGCAGGACGGCCTGGTCGCGCAGTGGTGGGCCACCGCCGTCAGCCGGGTCGAGCCCGGCATCATCGAACTGCGCGAGCACCCGGTACAGGACCTGATCGGCCGCACGACCTTCGTCGAGACGATCTGGCTGATGCTGCGCGGCGAACTCCCCCGTGCCGGGCAGGCCGGACTCCTGGAGGCGGCCCTGGTGGCCGGCGTCGACCACGGTCCGCAGGCGCCCTCGATCGCCGCCGCCCGGATGGCCGCCACCTGCGGGGTGGGGCTCAACAGCGCCATGGCCACCGGTGTGAACATGCTCGGCGATGTGCACGGCGGGGCCGGTCAGCAGTGCGTGGAGTTGCTGGACGAGATCGTCGAACGGTACGGCCGGGATGCCGCGCGGCCCACCCGGGACGCCGAACAGGCGTCCTCGGAGGCGGAGTTCGAGCGTGTCGTGGCGGAGGTCGTCGCCGAGTGGCGGGCCCGCTCGCGCTATCTGCCCGGCTTCGGCCACCGCTTCCACCCCCGCGATCCGCGCCGCGACCCGCTGCTCGCGCTGGTGGACCGGGCCGTGGCGGACGGTCTGGTGGCGGGCGCCCATCTGCGGGCGGCCCGTGCGGTGGAGGAGCTGCTCAACCGCGGGCGCGAGGGAGGCAGGCCCGTGCCCATGAACATCGACGGCGCCACGGCCGTCGTCTACGCCGAACTGGGCTTCGCCGCGCCACTGGCCCGCGGCCTGTTCGTACTCAGCCGCAGTGTCGGCATCCTGGCGCACGCCTGGGAGGAGACCGGGCAGGGGCGCCGCAACAAGAGCCCCATGCCGCCTTCCATGGTGCCGGTCCACCTGGTGGCACCAACAGCGCTCCCGTAGCGCCTCGTTGACTCTCGTGGCTCGAAAATCCCCTGTCATGTGTCTTGTCATGGACGCATGGCCGTCCCTAACGTGACCTCCCATCACACCGACCCATTGTGTGGCTTGGGCAAACCATCTAGCGGACCTTGATCGAGTCGAGAATCGAGGGAACTGAACGATGGAAAGACGCACCTTCCTCCTGACGGCCGCGGCGGGCGGCGCGGCCGGCGTCCCCACTCTGGCGCCCGGCGCCGAAGCGGCCCCGAACGGCGCCGCGAACGCGCCCTCGGGCCTCGCGCTCCCGGTGCCCCCGCAGTCCGCCGCGCTCGGTACCACCGGCCGCGACTGGCCCAAGGTGGGCGGCGACTACGGCAACCAGAACCACTCCACGCTCCAGGACATCACCCCGCGGAACGTCAAGCGGCTCGGCGGGGCCTGGCACATCAATCTGGAGGGTGGCTCCACCGGCGCGTACCAGCAGTGCACGATCGTCGTACGGAACGGTGTGCTGTACGTCGAGACCACCCAGCAGAACGTCTTCGCGATCGACGGCAGGACCGGCGAGGTCATCTGGCGGACGAGCCTCGGCACCGAGACCACCAACATGCGGGGCGTCGCCGTAGCCGAGGGCAAGGTCTTCACGATCTCCGGCGCCAACATCGTGTACGCCCTCGATCAGAAGACCGGCGCGGTCGTGTGGCGCAAGCCGCTGATCGTCGACGACAACGGCGGTGACGACGGCTGCGACAACGACAGCGGCCAGTGCGGCGGCAACAGCGGCGGCCTCGCGGGCGCGGTGGTCCACTGGGACGGCCTCGTCTACATCGGCACCGAGGGTTCGACCGCCGGCGCCCGCGGACGCGGGTACGCGCTCGATGCCAAGACCGGCGACGTCCGGTGGAACTTCTGGGGCCCGCCCGGCCCAGGTGACTACGGCCACGACACCTGGGAGGGCGACTCCTGGAAGACCGGCGGCGCGGTCCCCTGGATCCACCCGGCCGTCGACCCCGAACTCGGCCTCGTCTACTGGACGTTCGGCAACCCGTACCCCCGTACGGACGGCTCCTCGCGCGGCGGTGACAACCTCTTCGCCAACTCGATCGTCGCCATCGACGCGAAGACCGGCAAGCGGCGCTGGCACTTCCAGTCGGTCCACCACGACATCTGGGACGCCGACAACGTCATGGCGCCGGTGCTCGCCGACCTCCTCGTCGACGGCAGGAGACGCAAGGTCGTCGTCTACGGTTCGAAGACCTGCTGGTACTACGTCCTCGACCGGCGTACGGGTGAGGCCGTCCACGGCATGGAGGAACGGGAGGTCCCCCAGCACGCCCTGCAGAAGACGTCCCCCACCCAGCCCTTCCCCGGCGGCGAACCGTTCGTGTCCCCGTATCCGGAGCTGGACAAGACGACCCGGCCCGTGCCCTTCTATCCGACGGGCGGCCTGTACGAGGTCTTCTGGGACCGGGCCACCATCATCTTCCCCGGCGCGGGCGGCGGCGCCGACTGGGGCTTTCCCTCCTTCAGCCCGAGGACCGGATACGTCTACGTCGGCTACGGGCTCGTCAACTCCTCCTACTCCAACACCCGCGGCGGCCGCGTCAACACGGCCCGGCCGCTCGGCGAGCTGTTCGGCGGCGGTCTCGTCGCGATGGACCCGCGTACCAACACGGTCGCCTGGCGCAAGGAGGGACCGTGGTCGCTGGCCCACGGCAACGGCGTCCTCACCACCGCGGGCCGCGTCCTCTTCCAGGGGCGCCCGGACGGCGTACTCGAAGCGATGGACGACACCGACGGCGGAACGCTGTGGACCTGGCAGTGCGGCGCCGGAGTCAACACCGTGCCCGTCAGCTACGAGATCGACGGCGAGCAGTACATCGCCGTGCTCGCCGGCGGGAACGGGCTCCCCTTCCCCGACATCCCGCGGGGCGACCACCTCTGGGCGTTCAAGCTCGGCGGCACCGTGGGACAGGCTCCCGCGCCCACTCCCCCGTCCCGCCGCAACCAGATCCGTACCGCCGCCGTGACCGGGGCGACGGCACGCGACACCGTCACGCTCGGCCGTGTCTGGAACACCTCCACGGGCGCGCCCGGAACCACCGAGAACACGGTCGCCCAGAACGCCATGGCACCCCAGCACCTGACCGTCCCGGCCGGCACCACCGTCACCTTCACCAACCCCGCCGACAACACCCAGGCCCATGGCGCGGTCGCGTTCTTCGACGCCGAGTTCGACACCGGGCTGCTGATGCCGGGCCAGTCGTACACGTACACCTTCGCCAGGCCGGGCGAGTACTTCTACAACGATCCGGCCTTCCCCCAGTCCACCGGCAAGATCGTCGTCCGGTGAATCACCGTCCAGTGAGAGGGCCGGTCGCCATGACCTCCAGAGCGCGTGCGGCACGTACCGCCATGTCCGTACCGGCCGCCGTCGGTGCCACGCTCCTCGTCGCACTCGCCGCCTTCTTCGGCTTGCAGCAGCAGGAGGACGTGCGGGGCGGAGGCGCTTCGGCGGGAGCCCAACACCCACAGGGTGCACGGGAGTTGGGCAGTCCGGACTACGGCGTCTGCCGGGGCACGAGCACCAAGTGCTACCACGACTGGGGCAACTTCTCCCCGGCCACCGACGGCTACCGGGTGCTCCTCTACACCCGGACCGCCGGGCCCCGCCACGCGAACCTCGGTCCCGCGCTCGGCGCCGGACTCAACCCCGCTCTCGCCGACACCAACGTCGTCCAGAACGCCCTCGTCACGATGGGCAGGGAACACGGCTTCACCGTCGACTGGACCGAGGACGTCACCCAGCTCTCCACACCCGCACGGCTCTTCCGGTACAACGCCGTCGTCTTCTACTCCACCAGCCGTGACGCCCTCGACGATGCCGCGCAGACCTCCCTGCGCCAGTACATCCGCGGCGGCGGTGGTTTCGCCGGGATCCACAACGCCTTCGGCACGGAGTACAACTGGCCCTGGTACGAGGGTCTGCTGGGCGGCGCCAACTTCTACGACCACGGACCCGGGCAACGCGGCACGGTGGTCGTACAGAACCGCCGCGACTCCTCCACCGCCGGTCTGCCGGACCGCTGGGACTTCACCGACGAGTGGTACAACCTCGTCCCGGCCCCTTCGCGGGTCCGCGTCCTGGCCACCGTCGACGAGTCCACTCTCGCCGGGGGTGCCACGGGCAACCAGGGCCACCCCGGTCATGGCAGGGGCCACCCGGTCGCCTGGTGCCAGTACTACGACGGCGGACGTGCCTGGCTCACCACCCTCGGCCATGACGCCGGAGCCTTCTCGACGGACGGCTCGTTCCCCGGTGCCGAGCACTTCCGGAAGCTGGTCCTCGGCGGCATCGAGTCCGCCATGGGCAGGGAGCCGTTCTGCCGGGCGGGCTGATCCACTCCGGTGCAGTACCGGTTCGCCCATTCGCCGAATCCCCGTGCATCCTGCAAGGAAAGCGTGGAAGAAGGCGAAGATGAGATCTTCCATGGATGACGGGATCGTTGCCGACTTCTACGACTTCGAGGGCGCGCTGTCGGACGAGGAACGCAAGATCCTGCTGAGGACACGCGCGTTCATGCACGACGAGGTCAAGCCGCTGGTGAACGAGAACTGGGCCGCGGGCACCTTCCCCACGGAGCTGATCACGAAGTTCCGGGAGAGCGGCCTCGTAGGCCTGTCGTACGAGGGCTACGGCGAGCACCGTCCCGCCGTCAGCCATCTGCTGACCGGGATGATGGCGCTGGAGATGAGCCGGGTGGACGCCTCGGTCGCCACGTTCTTCGGGGTGCACACCGGCCTGGCCATGTACTCCGTCCACGCGGGTGGCAGCCAGGAGCAGCGGGACCGCTGGCTGCCTGGCATGGCGGCCATGGACACCATCGGGGCCTTCGCCCTGACGGAACCGCTCGACGGGTCCGATGTCGCGGCCGGTATGGGCACCACGGCCGAGCGGCAGGGCGACACCTGGGTCCTCAACGGCGCCAAGCGCTGGATCGGCAACGCCACCTTCGCCGACCATGTCGTGGTCTGGGCTCGGGACCTCGCGGACGACCAGGTCAAGGGGTTCATGGTCGGCAAGGGCACGCCGGGCTTCGTCACGGAGAAGATCGCGAACAAGATCTCCCTGCGCATCGTCGAGAACGCCGACATCACGCTGACCGATGTCAGGGTGCCGGAGGCCGACCGGCTCCAGAACGTCGAGTCCTTCCGTGACGTCGCGGAGGTGCTGCGCGCCACCCGCAGCGGGGTCGCCTGGCAGGCGCTGGGTGTGATGATCGGCGCGTACGAGCTGGCGCTCGCCTACGCCACCGAACGGGAGCAGTTCGGCCGGCCGCTCGCCGGTTTCCAGCTCGTGCAGGACCTGCTGGTCAAGAGCCTCGGCAACATCACCGCCTGCTGGGGCATGCTGCTGCAGCTCGCGCGGCTGCAGGACTCGGGCGTGTTCAAGGACGAGCACTCCTCGCTGGCCAAGGCCCATGTCACGGCACGGATGCGCGAGGTCGTGGGCTGGGCCCGGGAGATCTTCGGCGGCAACGGGATCGTGCTGGACTACGACGTCGCCCGCTTCTTCTCGGACGCGGAGGCCATCTACTCCTTCGAGGGAACCCGGGAGATGAACACACTCATCGTCGGGAAGGCGGTCACGGGCGAGAGCGCGTTCGTCTGAGGCGCGGCGTCGCGGGTGTTCAGACCTGGTATCGCGTGCGTCCGAGGCCCGGTACCGGGTCCGTCCGAGGCCTGGTGTCGGGTCCGTCCGAGGCCTGGTGTGAAGAAGGCGATCTCCTGCCTGTAATACTCACCCAATGAACCGGAGCATTACAGGCAGGAGTGGCTCGGTCTCGGTACGGCGGGCCACCGCACGGGACGCCAAGCGACTCACGCGGCTCGTGCGCGGCTCACGCGCCTACGAGGGCCAGTACGCGGCCATGGTCGCGGGCTACCGGGTGGGCCCCGACTACATCGAGACCCACCGCGTCTTCGTGGCCGCCGCCGCCGCGGAGGGACACGAGGGCCAGGTGCTCGGGTTCTACTCGCTCGTCCTCGCCCCGCCGGAGCTGGACCTGATGTTCGTCGCCGATCAGGCGCAGGGGCGCGGGGTGGGACGGCTGCTGGTGGCACACATGACGTCCGAGGCCCGCGCGGCCGGGCTCGACCGGGTCCGCGTGGTGTCCCATCCTCCCGCGGAGGGTTTCTACCGCAGCGTGGGCGCGGTGCACGTCGGGACCGCGCCGGCGACGCCGCCCGCGGTGGTGTGGGACCGACCCGAGCTGGAGTTCCGTATCCCTACTTGCCAGTAGACTTGCCGGTAACTTCTGCGCCCACGGAGAGAGTGCCCATGCCCCGCACGTTCGCCGTCACTCGTGACATCCTGGTCGAGGCGGCACCGTCGGCCGTGTACGACCAGGTCAGCCGGCTCTCGCAGATGGGCCGCTGGAGCCCTGAGAACCTCGGCGCGACCGTCCCGGGCGGGGACGTGCCGGCCCACGTCGGGATGGTCTTCGAGGGGCACAACAAGCGTCGCGGCTTCCGCTGGACGACCCGCTGCACGGTCACCGCGGCGGATCCCGGCCGGCGCCTCGCCTTCCGCGTCCACGCGATCGGAATCCGGCGACCGCGCCTCAAGGCACCCATCGCCACATGGGAGTACCGGTTCGCGGCGGAGGGCGGCGGCACCCGGGTGACGGAGACCTGGACCGACGACCGCCGTTCCTGGCCCACGCTCGTGGCCGACGTCTTCGACCGAGTGGCCACCGGCGGCAAGACCTTCGCCGCCTTCCAGGTAGGCAACATCGACAGAACCCTCCGCAACCTCAAACGAGAACTGGAAGCCCCGACCCGCCCCTGACGAAGTCGGCGGCCGAGCGGCCATGGCGACCCCCGTGTGCGGCGTCCGGCTCAGACTGTCAGTTCTGTCCGCGGGGCCGCGACGGAGCAGGGGTCGTGGCGGATGTACCACTCGGTGGAGAGCAGCCGTGCCCGGCCGGACGCCGGAAGAGCGGCGATCAGCGACGGCACGGCTCCCCTTTCCACTTCGGTCCGGTGGGCCAGTACGGCGGCCACCTTCTGCTCCAGCCAGGGGCCGACGTCGACGGTCGCGCTGATCCACTCGTCCGGCACAGTGCGCATCGTCTTGCTCCTGGGGGCCAGGTGTCCGGCCCACGCTCGGAGCGCCGAGTGTGGGTGCGTGGCCAGGTACAGGGCGCCCGGCCGCCAGGGTTCACCGGCCTCCGGGTAGAGCCGTTCCAGGCCGGACGCGTGGACGGCGAGTGTGGTCACCCGGTGGGTGTGGACATGGTCCGGGTGGCCGGTCAGCCCGCCGTAGGCGTCATGGGTGACCACCACCTCCGGGCGGAACTCCCGCAGCTGCACGACCAGTTCGCCCACTGCCCGGTCGAGCGGCACATCGCAGAACCGCGCCCTGCCGGGTGCCGACAGCGGGACGCGCGCGTCGGCGTATCCGAGCAGCCGTGGAGCATCGGCGCCGAGGATCCGAAGCGCCTCGGCCAACTCCGCGGCACGCGCGGTGCCCGGGGCCCATGTCGCCGTGACGACCGCGACGCGAGCGCCCGCCGCCGCGTGCCGTGCGAGCGTTCCGCCCGTCGACAGGGACTCGTCGTCCGGGTGGGCGAGCACCGCGAGCAGGGGCGGCGTAGTCATGGCGTCTCAGGTGTTCTCTTTGCGTGTGGCGCGGTGGCGGAGCCAGAGCGGGAGTGCGTACCAGCACAGGGCGAAGTACAGCATCACGCCGGCGACGAGGAACTCCGCTATGAGGCCCGGCAGTACGACGCGCAGGATGAGCAGCAGCGTCGAGCCGATGGTGAGGGCCAGCAGGACCATGCCGAACATCATCAGCCGGTGCGCGGTCTCCACCAGTTCGTCCTTCATCCGCTGGCCGGACAGGAAGCGGTGGATCGAGACCGGGGCGATGAGGGAGCCGGTGGCCGCCGCGCCGAGGACGACGGTGACGACGTAGATCGTCCGGTCGATGGTCCCGAGGTCCCGGAACCCGGCGGTGAAGGCCACGCTGAGCAGGAAGCCGAAGAGGATCTGTACGCCGGTCTGCGCGACCCGGGTCTCCTGGAGGATCTCGTTCCAGCGGCGGTTCGCCTGCTCTCTCGGCGCCTCCGTGTCTTCCTTGATGTCTTCCCTGGCGTGCCCGCGTCCAGCGGTCTCGGAGGGAATCGTGGGGGCGGGCGGGTCCGTCACGGCCATGATGTCCTCCACAGGTGCGGTTCGGGGTTCGGGTACAGGTACGGGTCACGGGCCGTGTGCGGCGCGTCGGAGATGCCGCTTACCCCGCATGGCCTGCGTCAAGCCCGCTGGTCCCGGGCGCAGTTGGAACCACGGCGGGGCGCACAGCACCGCGTGGGCCCGTCGGCCGGTCTGGAGCGGCCCGGCCGGCGGCCGCGTGTGGGAGGGGAGCGCGCGGGTAGCCGGGCCCTGCCGAGCCGCCCGGTTCGGCGCCGAACCGACCACGAAAGGCGGCCCCCGTGTCCGCATCCCTGGTGGAGACCGTCGACATCCAAGCCCCCGTGTCCGTCACCTGGGCCCTGTGGAGCGATGTGACGAGGTGGCCGTCCTTCCTCAGTCACGTACGGCTGGTGGAGCCCCTGGACGAACGCCGTTTCGCCTGGCAGCTGTCACTGCCAGGCGCGGACAAGAACTTCGTCGCCGAACTCGCCGAGGTGGTCCCAGAGGAGCGGATCGCCTGGCACACCGTCGAGGGCGTGCACCACGCGGGAGTTGTCACGTTCCACCGGCTCAGCGACACATCGAGTCGCGTCACCCTGCAGATCGAGTACGACCCGAAGGGTTTCGTCGAGCGCCTGGGCGCCCTGACCAATCTGGACTCGACGCTCGCCAACTACGACCTCGGCGAGTTCCAGAAACTCGCCGAGACCGCCGCGTCGGCCTGACTCCGCCGCCCTCGGCCCGGCGCAGCGCCGGCCGGGGTCAGGCGCTGTACTGGTGCGCCGGATAGGTCAGGTATCCGGCGTCGCCGCCCTGGTAGTAGGTCGCCTCGTCGACGGGCGCGATGGGGACACCCGTGCGCAGGCGTTCCACGAGGTCGGGGTTGGCGATGAAGGCACGGCCGAAGCTGATGAGGTCGGCGCCCAGGCCGAGCCAGTGGTCGGCGTCCGAACGACCGGTCTGCTTGGGCCCCATGGGCAGGACCGGGTTCATGACGAGGATGCCGGGCCAGGCGCGCCGGAGCTTGAGCAGCACCTCTTCGTCGCTGGTCGCCTCGATGTGTACGTACGCCACGTCCAGCCGCACCAACTCGCCGAGCAGCGCGGTGTACAGCTCCGTGACCTCCGTCTCCTCCACACCCCAGAAGGTCCCGCCCGGGGAGAGCCGGATGCCGGTGCGCGCCGCGCCGACGGCCTCGACGGTCGCGGACACCGCCTCGACGGCGAACCTGATCCGGTTCGCCACGGAGCCGCCGTACCCGTCCGAGCGCAGGTTGGCGTTGGTGGAGAGGAACTGCGAGATCAGATAGCCGTTGGCGCCGTGCAGTTCCACGCCGTCGAATCCCGCGTCCACGGCCCGGCGGGCCGCGTCACCGTAGGAGCGGGCATGCTCCGGAACCTCCGCGGTCTCCAGTGCGCGGGGCACGGGCGCGGGCTGCGGACCGGTCGGCGTGAACACATCACCGACGGCGGCCACGGCCGACGGGCCGACCGGCTGGAAACCCGTGGTGTCGGGATGCGAGACGCGCCCGCCGTGCATGAGCTGGGCGAAGATCCGTCCGCCGTTGGCGTGCACGGCGTCCGTGACCTGGCGCCACGACTCCTGCTGCTCATCGGTGTGCAGACCCGGCGTACCCGGGTTGGACTGCCCGATCAGGCTCGGCTGGACCCCCTCCGTCACGATCAGCCCGGCGCTCGCGCGCTGGGCGTAGTAGGTCGCCATCGACGGCGTGGCCAGACCGCCGGCGGCGGCCCTCACCCGGGTCATGGGGGCCATCACCACACGGTTGGGCAGCGTCAGGGCACCGAGGTCGTAACGCTGGAACAGGCTCGTCACTTGCGACTCCCTAGCGATCCGTGGCCCGTCCTCCGGGCACAACGGTTACGCTAAAACCTGACATTGACGTCAGGGGCAAGTTCTGTGACCCAGGTAACAACTCCGGGAGCCCGGGTGACGGTGGACAGTGGGGAGAAGCGCATGCGTATCGGAGAGCTCGCCGAACGGGCCGGTGTCAGCGTCCGGTCGTTGCGCTACTACGAGGAACAGAAGCTGCTCACCAGCACCCGCAGCGCGAGCGGACAGCGGCACTACACGGACGACGAGATCGAACGCGTCAGGTTCATCCAGCGGCTCTACGCGGGCGGCCTGTCCAGCCGGACCATCGCCGAGCTGCTCCCCTGCGTCGACTCGCCCAGCGAGGAGAACTCGGACGCCGCCCTCGACCGTATGAGCCAGGAACGCGACCGGCTCTCCACGCACATCGCGGAACTCGTCCAGGCCCGCGACGCGCTCGACCAGCTGATGACGTCGGCCCGGGCGTACCGCGACCAGCTCCAGGCGGCCTCGGCCGGCGTCTGACGCCCTCCCCTGGCCGCTCTCTCACCACTGCCCCACCACTGCCTCACCACTGACTCACCGCTGTCTTATCACCCGCCTGGCCGACGCTTGAGGTGAGATGTCGGCCGGACGGTCACTTGGATTCGATCCGCCCCAGCGGGTCGGCGCCGGACGCCAACGCCTTGCGCGCCGCCGTCCAGCTGTCGTCCTCGATGCCGAGCGCATGGCGGAGGTAGGCCCAGGTGACCCGCTGGAGCAGGGCGACCCGCCCGGGGTGCTCGTCCGTCGTCTCCTGGACCTCGTAACCGGCGATCCCGCCGAGCGAGTGCTCCGCCCCGAACAGGGTGAGCAGACTCTTGTCACCCGGGCTCAGGACGTACGGGTCGGCGAGCCATTCCGGCCCCCGGACGGACAGCGGGGAGTCGTCCCGGTCCCCGACGACCACGAGAGCCCGCGTGGTCATGTTCTCGAAGCTCGGGTTCATGAACGGGAAGTGCTCGGCGGCGAACGGCGTCAGATCGGCTCCGCCCTTCCCGGCCGTGGCGAGCAGCACGCCCGCCTTGACTCGCGCGTCGGACAGGTCCTCCCCCTGCCCGCTCACCGGGTCCAGGACCCGCAGGCCCAGCAGATTGCCCGCGGTCTGACCGCCGAAGGAGTGCCCGGCCACGGCGATACGGGTCCGGTCGAGGCGACCGCCGAGACCGGGAACGGCCTCCTCCAGCAGATCGAGCCGGTCGAGAACCCGCTTCACGTCCTCGACGCGGAACCGCCAGATCCGCGGTGTACGGGGATCGTCCTGGGCGAGGCCCACCGTCCGGGAGTCGAGGTGCGTCGGCTGGACGACGACGAAGCCGTGAGCGGCCCAGAAGTCGGCCAGGGGGCCGTAGCCGTTCAACGACGACCCGAAGCCGTGCGAGAGGACGACGACCGGCAGCCCGCTCCCGGTCACCGGTGCGGAGATCCTCACCTGGAGGCCTTCGCCGCGGCCGGGCGCCTCCAGCACCACCGGCTTCACCGAGACGACGGGGGTGGGTGCGAGGGGGAGTGTGAATGTGGATGCGGCTGACGCAGCCGACGGGGTTGATGCGGTTGATGCGGTCACGGTTGTTCCTTCTTCCGACCGTCCGACGTGCTGAGGGTGGGCGGCTGGCCACCGCCTCCCCCACCTGCCATGATGGATAAACGGGACGCTGTCCCATTTCGAGTTCGAACATACGGGACACTGTCCCGTTTAGTAAAGTCGGCAGCGGCAGGCCGGCGACGAGAGGAACACCGCGGTGAGCGGAAGCGATCAGGACGCAGGACGTACGGCCCGACCCAAACGGGCGGACGCGCGACGCAACGAGGAGGTTCTGCTCGACTCGGCCGCCGCGGTCTTCGTCGCGTCGGGCGTGGAGGCGCCGATCCGCGACATCGCGGCCAAGGCGGGCGTCGGCACAGCCACCATCTACCGCCACTTCCCGACCCGCGCGGATCTCATCGTCGCCGTCTACCGGCACCAGGTGGAGGCCCTCGCCGAGGCCGGCCCCGCTCTGCTGGCAGCCAGCCCGAAGCCGTACGCCGCGCTGGCGGAGTGGATCGACCTGTTCGTCGATTTCGTGGTCACCAAACAGGGGCTCGCCTCCGTGCTGCAGTCCGACGACCCCTGCTTCGATCCCCTGCACTCCTACTTCCTCGATCGCCTCGTGCCCGTGTGCGCCGAACTGCTCGAAGCCGCGGCGGAGTCGGGGGAGATCCGCCCCGGCATGGATCCGTACGAACTCATGCGCGGCGTCGGCGGTCTGTGCGCGGGCGCCGGCAACAACCCCCGCTACGACGCGCGTCGGCTGGTGGGGATCCTCGTCGCGGGCCTGCGCCGGTAGTGGCACCAGGAACCACACCGGACCCTGGGGCGACGGTGGGAAGTTGGCTTGGAAGCGGCGTTGTCAGTGGTCTCACCTAGAGTTCTCGGCACTTGATCAGTGAAGTGCGGGGAGGCACATATGGGGTGGGTCACGGCCGGCGATTACGAGGTCGGCCTCGACGGCGGAAAGGTGGTGTGCCGCAACGCCGCGGGACGGCGGTTGAAGTCCGTACCGGCCAAACTCGCGGAGGATCCCGCGGTCATGGGGCTGCGGCAGCTCGCCGAGTGGCTGGAGCGGCACGAGCGCCAGTGCCTCACCGACGTCGAGAAGTGGATGGTGCGCTCGCTTCCGGTGCCCTTCGCCGTCATCGCCCGGGTGTGGCCGGATCCCGCCTGGCAGAGCGCGCTGCGCGATCTCGTCGTCACCGGCCCGGACCACGAAGTGGCCGGATTCCTGCGGGACGTCGACCTCGACCGCGGTCTCGGGCTGGTCGACCTCGACGGCGACAGCGTGCGCATCACCCCCGAACTCGTCCGCCTCCCCCATCCCGTCCTTCTCCACGACCTGGAGGATCTGCGGGAGTTCGCCGTCGAGATCGGTGTCGAGCAGCGCGCCCAGCAGCTCTTCCGCGAGGTGTGGCACCGTCCCGCGGCCGTCGACGCCGAGGCCACCACCGTGGAGGACTACGCGGGCGGCGTGTTCAAACAACTGCGCTTCCTTCAGGGCCGGACCACCCAGCACGGATACCGCGTGCGCGGTGGCAACGCCGTCTGCTCCGTGCGGGAGGACTCCCGCGGCGTCGAGGCCCGCGTCTGGATCGGCGACTACGACGGTTACGAGCAGACCGAGACCGGCCCCCTGATGTGGACGGACGGCGCGGGACGCGTGCTGAAGCTCGGTCAGGTGGGGCCCATTGCCTGGTCGGAGGGCATGCGCATGGCAGCGGCCCTGTTCGTCGGGCGTGACATCGAGGACGAGGAGCAGGCGGCATGACCACGCACGCGCACATCGACACGGCCGCGCTGCTCGAAGCCGGCGCCGTCCTGCCCCTGGGCATCCCCACCGGTGAGGACGCCGACACCCTCACCGTGCGGACGTACAGCCATCCCGCGCTGGACGGCCGGGTGGCCGTCCGTCTCGTGCCGGGCACGCTCGGCGAGGCCGAGGACCTGGCGCTGGAGTTCCTCGGTCTGGCCCGTGAGCCGGAGACACCCGAGGTCGGCCAGGTCCGCCGCGAGACCCTCGGCTTCCCCGCCTGGGCGCTGGTCAACGACCCGGCCAACGGACACCACGCACTGGCACTGGTCAAGGACGTCGAGCGGCTCGCGCGCCAGGCCAAGTCCCGCCCAGGCACGGCCAAGGAGGGCTTCGAGGCGCTCGGCGAGCGGCTCGGCCGTGCCGTACCGCACTTCCTGCCGACCTTCTACGAGCAGGCGGCGCGGATCTTCCTCCAGTTCGAGAACACGACGTACGGGGCCACGTTCTTCGGCAAGGCCCGCGAGGCCGAGCGGGTGCACGCGCTCAGCGTCGACGAGGAGCGGCAGCGTGCCGTGTTCCTGGAGTTCGCCTTCGCCGGGGCGCTGACGGTCAAGGCCCTCAAGGAGTATGTGAAGGACCTGGCCCACCGGCTCGACCCGGCCACGGCGTGGGCGCAGTTCCGGCAGCTGTGCGTGGAGCGCTGCGCGGCGGGCATGCCTCCGTACGCGTCGCTGCCGCAGGACGCCCGTGGCCTGATCAAGGCCGCGGGGCTCGACCGGGTCACCGAGGAATGCGCGTTCGTGGCCGACCTGGTCGCCTCCCCCGCCGCGGTGCGGGCGCCCGCCTCCTTCTGGACCGCGTACCGAGCCACTCTCGCCGTCCTGGCCGAGCGGCAACCGGCCGTACGGGCCCGGCTGCTGGAGATCATGCCGACCGGTCTGGGACGCGACGTCAAGAACGACGAATTCTGGCTGACGCTGCTCGCGGAGAGCGGCGCCGATCTCCTCCTCACGGGCGAGGACGGCGTGCGCGACCCGCGTGACGAGGCGGGTGACGCGGGCGGGGTGCGTGAGGCCCGCGCGGCGGGTGACGAGGCCGCTACGGCGGGCGCCGCCGTCCCGCCGGACAGCGTCGTCTCGCCGGACACCGTCGACGCGGCGGACTGGCTCAGCCGCTGGGCCACCCACCGCAAGCACGGCGCCACGGTCAGCGGGCGCTCTCCGCTCACTCTCCAGCTCGTCGAACGGATGGCGCCGCGGCTGCGCGCCGACGGCCGGGCCGTGGACCTCTTCACCGGCCGCTGGTACGCGGGTGCCGACCTCGACCTGCTGGACCTGTGCGTGGCACAGGGCATCCCTCTCGCGATGCCCGACGCGGACAAGGACGTGCATCTGGCCCTCGACCGCTGGTTGCGCGAGAGCCTGCCCGGTGGACGCGACCTGACCGCCACCGCCGCGGACGCGCGCACCCGGCCTCTGCTGCACCGGGCCATCGGGACGCTGGGCAACGACCGGTCGCTCTCCTCCGAACTGCTGACGAGCCTGGCCGACCATCCCGTGCTGAACGACGTGCTGCGCGAATGGCTGGACGACGCGGCCGAGACGTTCGGCGCGTCGACGGGCCTGCCCGGCGCCCGCACGGCCCTCCAGCGCCTGCGCCCCTTCCGGCCGGTCGCCGCCCGGGTCAGCCCGCGAGCGGTCGCACGCGTCGCGGGGCACGAGATCGCGCCCCTGCTCGCCCGCACCCTGCGGGCCGGCATCCCCGACGAGCTGGGCTGGCCCGCCCTCGACGAGGCGCTGCGGCTCATGGACAGTGAGACCGGCCGCGACCAGGACGACCAGCTGCGCCTCACGGAGGCCTGGCCCGCGCTGATCCTCTCCCGCGGCCACAAGGCGGTCGTCGTCGGCCCGGACAAGGTGCTCCTCGACCACGAGCTGCGGCTGCCCGTCGAGCTGGACCGCTGGACGTATCCGCGGTTCCGCTGGACCGACGGTGAACTGCTCGTGGTGTGGCGCCACGACAACAAGCAGTTCGGCTACTGGTCGGCCCGGCCGTCCGAGGTGTTCACCCTCGGCGGCGAGCAACTGCCGTACTGGTACAGCAGCGACGCCGGTGATCCCTCCATCCCGCTGTCCGGTGGCGGCCGTGCCACCGGCGGACGCACCCTGCACGCCGGTGACACCGTCCTGCCCGCCGACCGTCCCGTCATCGGTGACGGCACGACGTGCTGGCGTCAGGGCAGGCAGGGGTTGCAGCAGGTCTGGCTCGAGTACGACCCCGCCACCGGGACGCACGGCCGTGCCTCCCTGCCCGCCTTCCTCCAGTCGGGCATCCGCGAGGACGCCACGCTCCTGCAGCACCACTGCCAGGTGCTGCCGCTGCAACCCGGCCTCGAACAGAGCCCGTTCGGCACCGACGGCACGGTCCTGGGCCGCTGGGTGCGCTCGGAGGGCACCGGAGCCGAGGCCCGGACGACCACCGGTACGCCGGACGGCCGGACCGTCACCCGGCTGTCGGCCGACAGCCGGTCGGGGGGCTTCCCCCTCGGCGCCCTGCGGCTGCCCGGCGGCGCCGAGCCCGTCGCGGCACAGTTCCACCAGCAGGTCGCGCTGTTCGCCGCCGAGGACACCTCGGACTCCGGCGAACTCGGCCGGGTGACCCCCGGCCACAGCGGCGGGGAGTTCGCGGCCGGTACGCGGCTCGTACCGCCGATCGCCTTCTGGCACGCGCTGCGCCCCCGTGACGAGCGGGCGTCCGCCGTGCTGCGGGCGCTCACCGACAAGACGGTGGCCGACGTACTGGCCGCGGCGGCCCGGGCGCTGGCCGAGCGGCAGGCTCAGATCCTCAAGGCCGGCGGTGCCTCCCTCCCGGCCGGTGCCACCGCCCAGAAGGCGCGTGGTGCCGTCCTCAGGGCGGTTCATGCCGTCAGGACCGCCGTCGACGGCAAGCCCGACATCCCGTCCGCGGACGAGTTCGTCCGGCGTGCCGTGTCCAAGGCCCTGCCCGACCTCACCGACGAGCGGATGCTCACCGGTGTGTCCTCCCTGGTCCGCGCGGCGCTCCGCGTCGTCGAGTCGGTCGGTACGTTCGTGGAGCCGCCGGTCGAGCGGCCCCGGGCCGACCGCCGGCGCACCGAGGGCATGTTCCCCGACTACCGCCCCGTGCACGGCGACGACCGGACGGTGCGCACGGCCGTCGACGGTCTCGCCAACATGTGGGGAGGGTGGGGCAGCGAGGCCCAGTGGACCGTTCTGCGACAGATCCGGTCCGTGAACCATGTCCTGTCCGGACGGCCCGCCGACGGCAAACCGCTGCCCGACCTCGCCCGGACGGGCGCTGTCGGTGACGGATGGCGGAGCGAGGAACACACGATCCCCGGCATGGGCAGCGCGTGGACGTCCCTGCTCGCCGCGCTTCGGCCACTGGCCTACCGGGCCGCCACACCCGTGGTGACGGAGGCCGAGCGGGAAGCCCTCCTCCTGCTGTTCGGGGCGATCACCGAAGGGCCCCTCGCCGCACCCGGCGGCGGGCTGCGCGAGATCGTGCTGAGCGAGCCGCACACCCAGCATCAGCGTGTCGGTCAGGTGCTCCGCCGGGAGGGCCGGACGGTGGTCGTCCTCACCTGCCAGAACGTCGACACCCAGCACGCCCGGGTCAACTGGCTCGCCCTCGACCACGACCCCTCCGGCGCGTTCGGTGCCGTCGCCCACTTCGCCCTGGAGAAGGAGACCCCGGTGGTGTCGGCGTTCCCCGAGAACGGCCTCGCCGCCGTCACCCGGCTGATCAGGGACAAGGGCGCCGCCCCGTGGCTGCCCGGGGCGCCCGCCGCGTTCGCCGACGCGACCGGCGGCGGTCTGGGTCCCGTGCAGGCCACGGTGCTGCTCGCCGGGCGTCCGCAGGATCCCGGATCCGACGCCCTCGCGACGATCGGACTCAAGCCCCGGCAGCTGGACCTGGGCAACGACCGCCTGTCGTCGCTCAGCCGGGAGGACCGGTCCGCGCTGCTGAGTGCCCTGCTGCCCGAGGACCCCGCGGACCTGTGGACCACCGGTCCCGACGTCGCGGCCGCGGGCCGGGTGTGGGCCGAGCTGCTCGGTTCCGTCGTCCGCCTGCCCGAGGATCTCGCGGTGGATCTCGCCGGTCTGCCCGCCGGTTTCGCCGAGTCCGTGCTCAATCCGGGACTCACCCCCTGGATCAGCCGCACCACGGTGCAGCGTCCGGACAAGGACGGCAGCCTCGTTCCGGCGGACCCGGCCGCGCTGCCCGGCGCGCACCACCTGACCCGCGCCGTGGCCGCGCTGGCCTCGCTCGCCTACGCCCTGCCGTACGGGCACCCGCTGCGGGCTGCCCTGCCCGAGGGTCTCGCCGCCCTGCGACACCGCCTCACCGACCCCGAACTGCTGCTCGGACTCGATGTCATGTGGACGGAGAAGGGCGGCTCGACGGCGGTCGAACTGCGCAAGGCGTACGGGCTGCCCGCCACCGGGGGTGCCGACGCGCACGGCCTGACAGCCGTCGGGGACGCCCTCGCGCTGCGGCCCTGGTACGCCGAGCGGGAGACGGTCCTGGTGCGTTCCGCCGCCCTGACCGGCCCGGACGACCCGGCCCTCGGGCTTCTCGCGGGTCTGGTGGGTCCGCAGCGCGACGCCGGTCTGCAGTCCCTGCGTGCGATCCTCGGCGACGAACTGGCCCACGCGGTGCAGGCCGGCACGGACGCCGAAGGCCCCGCAGGGTACGCCCAGGACCCGACCGTCGTCGCCCCCGCACTGGTCGCCGAGGTGGCCGCGGCCCACGGTCTGGGCGAGGACGCGGCGACGCTGTACCTCCAGTTGCTGGCCCTGCCCGATCCGACGGACCGCAACTGCGCCCGCTGGACCGGCTGGAAGCCCACCCGGCTGAAGAAGGCCCGCGCCGAGCTGGCCGCCACGGACCTGGTGGTCGAGGCGAAGCGACCGCGCGCCGGGCGCACCCTGTTCCTGCCGTGCGGCTGGCGGGACCTCAAGTCGCCCGCGCTGCCGGTGGAGACCTGGAAGGAGGACCTGTACGCGATACGCGAGAACACGCGTGCCGTGCCGCTGCTCCCGGTGCCCGAGCTGTTCGCCCGCGCCTGGCGCCGGGTCCAGGACGGGGACGCGCCCGCATACGAGCAGCTCACCACCCGCGCCACCCGGAAGGGCCGCCGCAAATGACCACCGCCCGAGCCGCACAAGCGGCACGAGTTGCCGGGAACGGCGGGGACGAGCCCTCGACGACGGCTCCCTCGACGACCGTCCACCAGATGACGCCCCCTGTGCCGATGACCCACCGACCCGACCGGACGGACCACCGATGACCACCACCCTGGCCTCCGCCCCGGGCCGCCAGATCACCCCGCCCGAGGACCGGCACGCCACCGAGCTGGCCTTCCTGGCCGCGTACGACGACGGGCCGCGGCCCCCGGCGTGGCGGCTCACGCCCCGGGCCGTCGTCACGTTCGTCATGGGCAGCGTCGGGCAGGCCCTGCGGCTGCCCGACGGCGCCCAGGTGCCCGAGGGGGTGCCCCGGCGCCTGGTCGTCGAGGGCAAGTTCGTCGGCGACCGTGCGCTGGTCGAGCGGTGCGTCGTCACCCTCGCCGGTGAGCGCGGGCTGCTGCTCGTCGGTGAGCCCGGCACCGCCAAGTCCATGCTGTCCGAGCTGCTGTCCGCCGCGGTCTGCGGCACCAGCGGCCTGGTCGTGCAGGGCACCGCGGGCACGACGGAGGACCAGCTGAAGTACGGCTGGAACTACGCCCTGCTGCTGGCCCAGGGGCCCAGTCGGCAGGCCCTGGTGCCGTCGCCCGTCCTGACCGCCATGACCCGGGGGGCCGTCGCCCGGGTGGAGGAGGTCACGCGCTGTCTGCCCGAGGTGCAGGACGCGCTGGTGTCGTTGCTCTCCGAGCGGCGCATCGCCGTGCCCGAACTGTCGGGCAGCGAGGACGCCCTGGCCCACGCGGCGCCCGGTTTCACCCTCATCGCGACCGCCAACCTGCGCGACAAGGGCGTCTCCGAGATGTCGGCCGCGCTCAAGCGCCGCTTCAACTTCGAGACCATCGGCCCCATCGCGGACCTCGACGCCGAGACCGCGCTCGTCCGCAGCCAGGCCCGTGCCTCGGTCGAGCGCGCCGGGGTGCCCTTCCAGGTCGACGACGCCGTCCTCGAAGCCCTCATCACCGCCTTCCGGGATCTGCGGGAGGGCCGGTCCGCGGAAGGCTGGGAGGTCGAGCGGCCCTCCACGGTGATGAGCACCGCGGAAGCGGTGTCCGTGGCGGGCGCCCTCGGACTCGCCGCCGCCTACTTCCCCGGCGACCGCGATGTCCTCGGCCTGCTGCCCGGCCACATCCTCGGCGTGGTCCGCAAGGACGACCCCGCCGACGCGGCCCGGCTCCGCGGCTACTGGGACGGCCCCGTCAGGCGCCGCGCCGAGCAGGGCTCCGCCACCTGGCGCACCCTGTGGGACCTGCGCACCGTCCTGGAGGACTGACCACCGTGCCCCTCTCCCCCGAGGAAGCCGTCGCGGCTCTCACCGACCCGGCGGCGCCCTATCTCATCGGCGTACGGCACCACTCGCCCTCGCTGGCGGCGGCCGTGCCTGCGCTGCTGGACGCGGCCTCGCCGGACGTGCTGCTCGTCGAACTCCCCGACGAGATGCAGGAATGGCTGCCCTGGCTCGGCCATGAGGAGACGCGGGCACCGGTCGCCCTCGCCGCCGCTCCCCGCGACGGGGGCGGCGGCCGGGGTCCGGCCTTCTATCCGTTCGCCGACTTCTCGCCCGAACTGGCCGCGGTGCGCTGGGCCGCGCGGCACGACGTGCCGGTCGTCGCCTGCGACCTGCCGCTCGCCGACCGGGCATGGGGCACGGACCGCCACGATCCCCCGCCCACACTCGCACCCACATCTGCACCGGCACCTGCATCTGCACCCGCACCTGTCGACCGGGCCGCTGACGGTCTCGCCGGCGCCCTGCGCGCCCGGCTCACCGGCCGTACCGGTGACGATCTCTGGGACCGGCTCGTCGAGGCCGCCGCCCCGGGGTCGCCGCCCGAAGCGCTGCGGCGCGCCGCTCTGTTGACGGGCTGGGCGTTGCGCGGGGAGGCGGCGGCCTCGGGAGGCGTGCCCGAGCTGGACCTTCGGCGCGAGGAGTGGATGCGTACCCGGCTGGCCGCCGCCACCGTGAACGGCGAACGTGCCGCCGTGGTCGTCGGCGCCTTCCACGCCCCGGCGTTGACAGCGCCGACCCCCTCGGCCCCACCGACGCCCTCGGTCCCACCGACGTCCTTGAAGGCGTCGACCTCGCCGACCGCGTGGACGACGTCCCTCATCCCCTACACCTACGCGCTTCTCGACGAGCGGTCCGGCTATCCGGCGGGGATCCGGGACCCGGAGTGGCAGCATCTGGTGCTGCGCGCGGCGGGCGATCCGCTCGCCCTGGAGGAGGCCCTGACCCGCGCGGCCGTACAGGTCTGCACCGAACTGCGCACCATGGGCCACCCGTCGGGCCCCGCCGAGGCCCGGGAGATCTGCCGCCTCGCCGGGGATCTCGCCCGGCTGCGCGGCCTCCCGGCGGCGGGCCGGGGCGAACTGGTCGAGGCGGTGCAGACGGTCCTCACGCAGGGCGAGCCGTACGGGCGCGGCCGGGCCGTCGCACGGGCGATGGAGCGGGTGCTCGTAGGAAAGCGCGGCGGCCGTCCGGCACCCGGAGCGCCCCGCAGCGGACTCGCTCCCGCGGTGGAGGCGCAGCTGGCGGAATTGCGGCTGCCCGGGCCCGACAGCCGGGGCGCCGACGCCACCCGGGAGCTGCGCCTTGACCCGCTGCGCTCCGACCTGGACCGCCGCCGCGAACTGCTGCTGCACCGGCTGAGCGTGTGCGGTGTGCCGTACGGAGAGGCCAAGGACTCCGTCGGCGCCGGCGGCACGGAGGCTCTGACCTCGCGCTGGGAGGTGCGCTGGACACCCGCCACCGCGGCCATGCTGACCGCGGCCGGCGTCCGGGGAGTCACCCTGGCGCAGGCCGCCGAAGGTCTGTTGCGTGAACGGCGGCGGGCCGAGCAGGACGAGGGAGGACCCACGGCCGCACAGACCTTGCGGGGGCTTCGGCAGGCGGCGGAGTGCGGTCTGCCGGACCTCACCGACGAGCGCCTCACCGAGGTCCGTGACGTGCTGCCCCGGTCCGCCACACTGCCGGAACTGCTCGACGCCCTGGCCCTGTCGGACCGGCTGCGGGCGGGTCATGTCGCGGGCCTCGGCGCCGACGAGGAGCGGACCGCCGCGGTGACCGCCGCGGCCGAGCTGCTGACCGCCGCGGCGGTGCGGCAGGTGGACGGCCTCACGGGCTCCGAGGACCCGGCCGACGCACACGCCCTGCTCGAACTCGCCCACCGCGCTGACCTGTTGGGCGGCATCCGGCTCGCCGACGCACTCGCCCGGCTGGCCGCCGAAGGTTCCCCGCTGATGCGCGGCGCCGCCGGAGCCGTACGGGTGCTCCTGGGACACGAGGAACCCCGTGCTCTCGGCGACCGGATCGACTCCTGGGTCGACGGGGCCGGGACCCCCGAGGCCCGCTCCGCCCTCACCGATCGCCTCGTCGGCGTACTGACTGCCGCCGGTCCCCTGCTGGAGGCGGCGGCTCCCGCCCTGGAGCCACTGCTCAACCGAGTGACCGAGATGCCCGACCGGGACCTGCTCGACCGGCTCCCCGCGCTCCGGGGCGGCTTCGACGCGCTCAGTCCGGCGGCCCGCGACCGGCTGCTCGACATCGTCGAGCAGCGCCTCGCCACCACACGGCTGAGCGACACCGGTGGCGTCGACCCCGGGGCGCTCGCCACCTGGACCGGCGCGGACCTGGCGGCCCGCGCCGCCCTGCGCACCCTCGGGCTGCTGCCCCCGCCCCCCGTGGACGTGCTCGTACCGACGGTGGAGATGCCCGCACCGCACAAGCCCGGCGAAGGAGCCCCCGAGGAACACGTACTTGGGGCCGCCGACCGCTGGCGGCTCGTGCTCGGACGCCGTACGGATCAGCTGCCGGCGTCGGCCTCGGCGCTGGCTACCGCGCTGGACGAGCTGTACGGCAGCGGACGCGGCGAGGGCAGCAGGGGCGAGCTGCACGGACCGGGCGCACGCGGCGGCCGTGAGGCTCCGTACCCCGGGGTGCGCGAGTGGTCCGAGGAACTGGCGGCCCTGTTCGGTCCCGGCATCCGGGAGGAGGTGCTCGCGGCCGCCGCCGCGTCGGGCCGCAAGGACGTCCTCGCCGAACTCGATCCGGCGAGCGTGCGGCCCTCCGTCGACCTGCTGCGTACCGTGCTCCGGCACGCGGGAGGACTGCCCGAGGCCCGGCTGGCCGCACTGCGCCCGCTGGTTCGCCGTCTGGTCGAGGCGCTGACCCGGGAACTGGCCACGCGGCTGCGTCCCGCGCTGCACGGCACGACCCTGCCGCGGCCCAGCCGGCGGCCGGGCGGCGGACTCGACCTGTCCCGCACCCTGCGCGCCAACCTCGCGACGGCGCGCCGCGGCCCGGACGGGACCGTCCAGGTCATTCCGGAGCACCCCGTGTTCCGTTCGCGCGCCAAACGCGCCGCGGACTGGCGGCTGATCCTGGTGACCGACGTGTCCGGGTCCATGGAGGCCTCGACGGTCTGGGCCGCGCTCACGGCGTCGGTCCTGGCGGGGGTCCCGACCCTGTCCACGCACTTCCTGGCGTTCTCCACGGAGGTCATCGACCTCACCGGGCACGTCGACGATCCGTTGTCGCTGCTCCTTGAGGTCAGTGTGGGCGGCGGCACGCACATCGCAGCGGGACTGCGCCACGCCCGTGAGCTGGTCACCGTGCCGTCCCGCACCCTCGTCGTCGTGGTCAGCGACTTCGAGGAGGGATATCCCATCGGAGGGCTGCTCGCCGAGGTCCGCAACCTCGTCGGGGCGGGCTGCCATGTCCTGGGCTGCGCGAGCCTCGACGACACCGGCCGCCCCCGGTACTCGACCGGCGTCGCCGGACAGCTCGTCGCCGCGGGCATGCCCGTCGCCGCCCTCAGCCCGCTCGAACTCGCCCGCTGGGTAGGGGAGAAGATCTCATGAGCCTCGACCTGCCTCCGGTCGCGCCCTCCGTGACCGCCGCACTCGTCCAGGGGCTCACCCCCCGCCTCCGCAAGCGGCTGGACGCGGGCGTCGCCAAGCTCGCGGACCGCCCGCACGTGCGCGACGGCGACACCGTACGCATCGCCGTCGACGACGACACCCACCTCGAACTGCACGCCCCCGGTGGCAGCGTGACCAGCGTGGACGCGATCCGTTGCGGCTGCCTGCTGGCACCGGACTGTTTGCACCGCGCGGCCGCCGCCTCGGCCGCCCCGATCGCCGAGTCCGAGGCGGAGACGGAGCCCGCAGCGCAGCCAGCAGGTGAGCCGGAGCCGGGCGCCGGAGCCGACTCGGACAGCGGCGCCGGGGCGACATCCGACACCGCCTCCGTGCTCACGCTGGTGTCCGAGACCGTCACCCCCGAGCAGCGCGCCGCCGCGCTGGCCATGTACGACGCCGCGGCCGCCGTACTCGAAGCCGGCACGGACGGAGCCGGAGCCGTGCTGCAGGCGGAGTTGCTGCGTGCCGCGCACACCGCACGGGTCAGTGGTCTGCCCAGGGTCGCCGCCTCGGCGGTCTCCGTGGTCACCCAGCTCCGTGCCGCCCGGGGCACCGATCCGGCGTACCGCCTCACCGATCTCACCGCGGCTCTCCGTGACGTCCTCATGACGGCCCACCGTCTTCCGGACTCCACCGATGCCGACCTCGCCGACCTGCGCGGCAGCGCACGGCAGCCCTACGCACCGGACGGGTCCCTGCGGCTGTACGGGCTGTTCTCCGAGCCCGTCCTGACGGCGACCGGTTACGCGGGAGCGGTCACCTGGACAGCCGACGCCGACGGCAGGCTCTACACGGTCTCCGATGTCGCCCCGGGCGGTGCCGGCCGGGCCGTGGGCGCGGCCGACCGGGCTGTACGGGTCGGAGACACGGCCCTCACCCACCGGGAACTGTCGCGGGCCGGGCTCGCCGTGTCCGGCGCGACCGTCTCCCCGACGGGCCGGCTGGGCGCGGGTGCGGGTGTCCGGGCCGTGCGGGCGGCGGGGGCCGCCTGGAGCGAGGATCCCCTGGACCGGCTGTGGGCGGCGCCGGTCGCCGAACAGGTGTCACGTGCCCTGACGACCGGCGGGGACGCGCTGCTGTTCCTCGATGTGACCCTCATCGGGACGGTCCGCGAGGCCGCGGGCGACTGCCTGCTCGCCGACTGCGACGGCCTGACCCTCCGTCTGGCCGCCGCGCACGACCATCCCGCGCTGCCCTACCGCGACAATCTCCGGCTCCTCGCGACCGCTCCGGGTGTCCGCCTGCGCGTCGTCGCACGCCTGGACCCCGCTCCGGTCCCCCGGGCCCTCCTGGTCGCCACGCGCCACCCCGGTGATGCCGGGGCCCATGTCGACCTGGGCCTGGACCGCCTTCAGCACGCGGACCTGCCCGCCGCCGCGACGGCACCCACGGGCGCGGCCACCGGTTCCCCGCCCGCTCCCCTGGACGAGGCGCCGCTGCATCTTCTGCGGCGCCGTGTCCACCAGGCGGCCTCGGCGGGCCGTCGTGTCCTCGCCTTCCCCGGTGACAGTGCCGCCGACAGCCGGCGTCTGAGCCGTTACGGCTTCGCCTGTGCCGGAGACCTCCTCGACGAACTCCACGCCGCCGCCGCGGACCGGTCCCGCGACGTCTTCGGCCGTCTCGCCCCCGCCGACGTCAACCGGTTCGCCCGTGCCTGGCTCGCGGCGGCCCACTACACCGAGGAGGTGGACCGGGCGCTGTGCGCGGCTGCGTGGGGCGCCGCCGGACACGGCGGCCGGTAGGCCCCTCGAAGTGATCAGAGCGCCAGGAACTCGGCCAGGCCCGCCAGGAACCGGTCGATGTCCTCCGCGCTGTTGTAGGGGGCGAGGCCGACGCGGAGGCCGCCGGTGTCGCCGAGGCCGAGACGGCGGGAGGCCTCGATCGCGTAGAAGGACCCGGCCGGGGCGTGGACATCGCGCTCCGCGAGAAAGCTGTACGCCTCCGCCGACGGCCGGTCCTCGAAGGTGAGCAGCACGGTGGGTGTGCGGTCGGCCGCCTTGGAGTGGACCTGGACTCCCCGGAGTGCGGTCAGCCCCTTGTCGAGCTGGGTGCGCAGAGTCTGCTCGTGTGCTTCGAGAGCCGTGAAGGCCGCGGCGAGACGCTGTCGCCGCGTCCCTGTGGCGTCGGTGTCCAGGCCGGCGAGGAAGTCGACGGCCGCCTCCGTGCCCGCGAGGAACTCATAGGGCAGGGTGCCCAGTTCGAAGCGTTCCGGGACCACGTCGGTGGAGGGCAGGAGCTTGTCCGGCCGCAGTGTCTCCAGCAACTCCGGCCGGGCCGCGAGGACTCCGTGGTGGGGGCCGAAGAACTTGTACGGGGAACAGACGAAGAAGTCCGCGCCCAGCGTCTCCAGATCGGCAAGGGCGTGGGCGGCGGAGTGGACGCCGTCGACGTAGGTGAGCGCTCCGGCCTCGTGTGCCAGAGCGCAGATCTCGGCGACCGGAGGACGGGTGCCGATGAGGTTGGAGGCGGCCGTGAAGGCCACCAGCCGGGTGCGCGGGGACAGTACGGCGCGGATGTCGTCGGCGGTCAGCTCCCCGGTGGCGGGATCGAAGTCGGCCCAGCGCACGGTGGCACCGGCCTGTTCGGCGGCCTGGATCCAGGGGCGGATGTTGGCGTCGTGGTCGAGCCGGGTGACGACCACCTCGTCACCGGGCGACCAGGTCCTGGAGAGCGTGCGGGAGAAGTCGTAGGTGAGCTGCGTGGCGCTGCGGCCGAAGACGATCCCCGTCGGCCGCGCTCCCAGCAGATCGGCCAGGGCCTGCCGGGTCCTGGTGACGATGGCCTCGGCGTTGCGCTCCCCCGGTGTCATCCGGCCCCGGATCGACAGGGGCCGCGCCATCGCGTCGGCGATCGCCCGGATGACGGGCTCCGGCGTCTGGGTGCCGCCGGGGCCGTCGAAGTGGGCGATTCCTGCGCTCAGCGCCGGGAACTGCGCGCGGAGGGCGGTGATGTCGTACGTCACGAATGCTCCTGTCGGTGGCATGCCGGGGCGACCGGCTGTGCTGTGGGCCGGCCCTGCCCGTTGTTCCGGCCGCCCTTGCAGCGTGATCGTTTGACTCTCCCGCCACAAGGGGCCCTCGGTCACCAGTCACTCCGCAAAGTTCGAGGAATCGATTGATTTTCGATCGATACCGATCGATAATCGATACATGCATCAGCTCTTCATCGTCGTGCTCCGGGTCGGCATCCTTGCCACGGTCGCGGGCGGGCTCTTCGGGCAGATCGTGGTCATTCCGACGACGGCGGCCGACGAGGTGGACCGCTTCCCGCCCTACGCGCCGTTCGCCACGCCCTATGTGACGGTGGCGATCATCGGCGTCGCCTGCGTCCAGGTGGCTCTCTTCGCGGTGTGGATGCTGCTCGACATGGTCCAGCGTGACGCGATCTTCTCGCCGCGGGCCTTCCGCTGGGTCGACATCGTCATCGGGTCCTCGGTCGCGGCGACCCTGCTGGCCGGCGGAGTCTCCCTGCACATCCTCCTGAGTGACATTCCCTCTCCGGACGACGGCATGGAACTCCTCGGCGTCCTGGGGGCCACCGTCATGTCCGTCGCCGTGGGAGCGGCGTTCGCGATGCTCACCGTCATCATGCGAGGCCTCCTGCGCAAGGCGACGGACCTGGAGACCGAGATCGCCGGGGTCGTCTGATGGCGATCATCGTCGACCTCGATCTCCAGCTCGCCAGGCACAATCTGTCGGTCGGTGAGTTCGCCGCCGCCGTCGGCATCACGCCCGCCAATATCGCCGTACTGAAGAACGGCCGCGCGAAGGCCGTACGGTTCACCACCCTCGACGCGATCTGCCGCACGCTCGACTGCCAGCCGGGGGATGTGCTGCGCTGGGTACCGGACGACGAGCCCGACAGGGGCGCTCCCCTGCCCTGACTCCTTCCTTCATCCGTGCCGGTCCCCGCGAACCTTGTGCGTTCCCCGTGCGTTGTCCTTGAAGGCCGCTCTCTGTCGGCCGTACCGCATGCGGTCGCGGTCAGACGAGGAGGGGGGCAGGTCATGGCAGAGCGAATCCGCGCGACCGCACCCTCCGACGGACACCGGGCTCCCGTCACCGGCGCACTGCTGGCGGCGCTGTTCACCCTCCTCGGCGTACTCGGCCTTCAGGGCGTCCCCGCCGCGGCCTCCACCGACGCGCTGCGGACGTCGGTCGCGGTCGCGGTCGCCGCACAGCACGGCCCGGCACAAGCCCCAGCACCAGCCCTCGCTCCGGCTTCGGCTTCGGCTCCGGCTCCGGCTCCGGCTCCGGCTCCGGCAAAAGCCCAGGCCGATACGCGTACCGGTGTCCACGACACCTGCGTCACCGCCTGTGGCCAGCCGCCCCGTGCGGGCCGCGTCACCGCGGGCGAGTGGCACGCGCCGCCTCCCGGCGGGCTGTCACTCCCGCCCGGCCTCGTGGTCCCCCGACCGGCGACAGGGCTGCCGCTACCGGACGCACTCGGCGCCGTCACACCCTCACCGCATTCCGCGCAGTACAGCGGGCGGGGCCCGCCGCCTTCAACCGGCATCTGACGTCACCCAGTCGATCCCCACCGCACCCCCTTACCGGGTGCGGTATGCCTGTTGGAGGCACCCTTGACGCGCGCCGTCCGCGTGCGGGCGTTCTTCGCCCTGGCCGTTCTGGCCCTGTCGCTCTACATCACCCTGACCGTCCCGGTCCGCCTCGGTCTCGACCTGCGCGGCGGAACCCAGATCGTCCTGGAAACCCGCGACTCCCCCACCGCCGAGGCCGACTCCGAGGCCACCGACCGAACACTGGAGGTACTGCGCCACCGCATCGACGCGCTCGGCGTCTCCGAGCCCACCATCGCCCGTTCCGGGGACAACCGGATCATCGTCGAGCTGCCCGGTGTCCAGGACCCCCGCGAAGCCGCCGACGTCCTCGGCCGTACCGCCCAACTGACCTTCCACCCCGTTCTCGACACGGATCCCGGAACCGAGCCAGGCGCAGGTTCCGGTGCGGTCGACTCCGACGAGTCCGGGCGCCCCGTGCGGCTCGGCCCCTCAGCCCTCACCGGCGCGGACGTCGACAGTGCCGAGGCGCGTATCGACCCGCAGACCGGGGCCGGCTGGTTCGTCGGCATCGAGTTCAGGGGAAGGGGAGGCGACGCCTGGGCCGAGCTGACCGGCAAGGCCGCCTGTCACCCGGCCGGCGACCCGGCCCGCCGCGTCGCCATCGTCCTGGACGACAAGGTCATCTCCTCCCCCGAAGTCAACTCGTCGGTGGCCTGTCGTACGGGTATCGCCGGCGGCTCCACCCAGATCACCGGTTCGTTCAGCCGGGAGGAGGCCCGCGAACTGGGCCTGCTCATCAACGGCGGAGCCCTGCCGGTACCGGTCGAGACCGTCGAGCAGCGCACCGTCGGCCCCACCCTGGGCGCCACGGCCATCGAGGCCAGCGCCCGGGCCGCGATCATCGGCACCGCGCTGACCTCGCTGTTCATCATCGCCGTCTACCGGCTCCTCGGTGCCCTCGCAGCCGTTGCCCTGGCCTGTTACGGAGTCATCTCCTACGCCGCCCTGGCCGCGCTCGGCGCCACCCTCACCCTCCCGGGACTCGCGGGGTTCGTCCTGGCCATCGGGATGGCCGTCGACGCCAACGTGCTCGTCTTCGAACGGGCCCGTGAGGAGTACGCGGTCCGCCGCAAGGGCCTGCGTTCGGCTCTCACCGCGGGCTTCCGGAACGCCTTCAGCGCCATCGCCGACTCCAACATCACGACGCTCATCGCCGCCGGGCTGCTCTTCCTGCTCGCTTCCGGGCCGGTGCGAGGCTTCGGCGTCACCCTGGGCATCGGCGTACTCGCCTCCATGGTCAGCGCCCTGGTCATCACCCGCGCCCTCGCCGACCACGCGGTCGCCCGGCGCTCCGTACGACGCCGGCCCCGGCTCACCGGGATCGCGGACACCGGGAAGGTCCGTGACCGGCTCACCCGCCGCGACCCGGACCTGATGCGGCGAGGGCGCACCTGGCTGGCGGCGTCCGCCGTGGCCCTCGTCCTGGCCACCTCGGGCATCGCGGTCCGGGGGCTGGACTTCGGCGTCGAGTTCACCGGCGGACGGCTCATGGAATACGCCGCCTCCGCCCCGGTCGACGTCGACCGCGCGCGGGCCGCCCTGGCCGACGTGGGGCTGCCCCGTGCCGTCGTGCAGACCTCCGGCGACGGTGATCTCACCGTACGCACCGGTCAGCTGACCAACGCCGAGGCGGCGGAGGTGGACCGGGCGGTCGGCGAGCTCGCGGGCGGTGCCGAGAAGATCCGCGACGAGCTCATCGGCCCGAGCCTCGGGGACGAACTGCGGCGGGGAGCCCTCATCGCCCTCGCCTCGGCGCTGGCCGCGCAACTGCTGTATCTCGCGGTCCGCTTCCGGTGGGCTTTCGGGGCGTCGGCGGTCGCGGCCATGGTCCACGACACGCTGATCCTCGTCGGTGTCTTCGCCTGGCTCGGCAAGCCGGTCGACGGAGTCTTCCTCGCCGCGCTGCTGACGGTGATCGGGTACTCGGTCAACGACTCCGTCGTCGTCTTCGACCGGATCAGGGAACTGTCGGCCGCCAACCGGACCGGCGGCCCCGGCGGCCCCGGCGGCCCCGGAGATCCCAGCATCCCCGGCGACCCCGGTGACCCCGGTGACCCCGGCGGCAAACGGAAGGGGATCCCCTTCCCGGTCCTCACCAACACGGCGATCCTGCAGACCCTGCCCCGGACCGTCAACACCGGTATGGGGGCCGTGTTCATCCTCGCCGCCCTCACCCTGCTGGGCGGCGACTCCCTGACCGACTTCGCGCTCGCCCTGCTCATCGGCATCGTCGTCGGCACGTACTCCTCGATGTTCACGGCCGCACCCCTGGCCATCGAACTCCACGCCCGCGGCAACCCGCCGCCCGGCACGCGGAAGCGGAAACGGGAACAGGGCTCGCGGTAGGGGCAGGACCGAGCGGTGCCACTGCTATCGTCTCGGCCCACTGAACGGGCGGGCGGGACGAAGGAGTGCTGCACCATGCGAGTCCTCTTGGTCGGAGCAGGGGGCGTCGGCACCGCGATCACCAGGATCGCGGCCCGTCGCCCCTTCTTCGAGCACATGACTGTCGCCGACTACGACCTCGCGCGGGCGGAGTCGGCCGTCGCGGCACTCGGAGAGGACGGGCGCCGGTTCTCGGCGGTGCGGCTCGACGCCTCGGACACCGACGGCGTACGGGCCGCCCTCGCCGAGCACCGCTGCGATGTCCTGCTCAACGCCACCGATCCGCGTTTCGTGCTGTCGCTCTTCGACGCGGCGCTCGCCCATGGCGCCCACTACCTGGACATGGCGATGTCCCTGTCCCGGCCGCATCCGACACGTCCGTACGAGGAGTGCGGCGTCAAGCTGGGCGACGCGCAGTTCGCGCGGTCCGCCGAGTGGGAGGCGGCGGACCGGCTCGCGCTGGTCGGCATGGGGGTGGAGCCGGGCCTGTCGGACGTGTTCGCCCGCTATGCCGCCGACGTCCTCTTCGACGAGATCGAGGAGATCGGCGTCCGCGACGGAGCGAACCTGGTCGTGGACGGCTACGACTTCGCCCCGTCCTTCAGCATCTGGACGACCATCGAGGAATGCCTCAACCCGCCGGTCGTCTATGAGGCGGACCGGGGCTGGTTCACCACAGCGCCCTTCAGCGAGCCGGAGGTCTTCGACTTCCCCGCGGGCATCGGTCCGGTGGAGTGCGTCAATGTCGAGCACGAGGAAGTGCTGCTGATCCCCCGGTGGTTGAAGGCCGGGCGGGTCACCTTCAAGTACGGTCTCGGCGACGAGTTCATCGGCGTCCTGCGGACCCTGCACAAGCTGGGCCTCGACCGTACCGAGCCGGTGACCGTGGACGGCGGCGGGGGCAGGGTCGCGGTCTCCCCGCGGGACGTGGTCGCCGCCTGTCTGCCCGACCCGGCCGGCCTCGGCGACCGCATGCACGGCAGGACGTGCGCCGGTACGTGGGTCAAGGGCACCAGGGACGGCCGGCCACGGGAGGTCTACCTCTACCACGTGGTCGACAACCAGTGGTCGATGCGCGAGTACGGCTCCCAGGCCGTGGTCTGGCAGACCGCGATCAACCCCGTGGCGGCCCTCGAACTCATCGCGTCCGGCGCCTGGCACGGCAGCGGGGTGCTCGGCCCCGAGGCCATGCCGCCCCGCCCGTTCCTCGACCTGCTCACGGAGTACGGGTCGCCGTGGGGCATGCGGGAGGAGAAGGCCGCCGTACCGGGCCCGGACACCGACGGCCCGCCCCGCTGACCGCCGGCACCGGCACCGGCACCGGTAAGGCGATACAGCGATACAGCGGCACCGTGCTGCGTCATGCCCGGCGATCCGCCTCCTGGGCCGCGCGCTCCAGCCGGCTCCGGTACTCCTCCCACCACGCCGCATCGCCCGGCGCCATGCTGTCGTTGCTCTTGTTCATCCCGACCGAGCCGTCCATGAGTTCACGGAGGATGTCGGCATGGCCGGCGTGCCGGTGCGTGTCGGCGATCACGCGTACGACGACATGGTGGAGGGTCACCTCGTTCCGCTCGCTCGGCCACCACGGCACCCGGCCGACCGTGTCCAGCGCGAGCGTGTCGATCGTCGCGTCCGCGTGGGCCCAGGCCCGGCGGTAGAGGCCCACGATGTCCTCGCGTGACTCGTCGGCGGTGGCCCACATGTCCGCGTTGTCCTCGGCGCCGTCCTCCAGCCAGGGCGGCGACTCGCCGGACGGCCGTCCGAAGGTGTCGCCGAAATAGCCCAACTCCACCCCGGCCGCGTGTTTGACCAGGCCCAGGAGGTTGGTTCCGGTCGGCGTCAACGGGCGGCGGACGTCGTACTCCGAGAGCCCTTCGAGCTTCCACAGCAGGGCGTCGCGGGCGTTCTGCAGGTAGAAGACCAGGTCGGCCTTGGGATCGGCGCTGTGTCCTGCGTCGGGATTCGATGTGTTCATGGGGTCGAGTCTCCCGCTCGCACGATGATCGCGGACAGCCCGAACTCGAAGCGCTCGTCGAAGGATTGAGCGTCGAGGTGGTGCAGGACGCGGTGGAGGGCGGGGTGGGCCGTCCTGGAGACCGCGTTCGCCAGACCGTCCTTCAGAGGGCCGGCGGGCGCCGCCTGTTCCTCCTGGGTGAGGCCGAGGGCGAGATAGATGATCGTCCACGCGGTCCAGGCGGCGTCCCGGTCGTCGAGACCGCCGTCCAGCAGCGCGGTCACCAGCGCGTCGGCGAAGGCCAGGGTGTGCCGTTCGGCGGCGTACGTGCCGACCACGAGTGCGGCGCCGTCACGGTGGGCGAGCAGGGCGCGGCGGTACCGGCGGGCGAGTTCGCGGACGCGTTCGTCCGGGTCGGCCGGAAGTCCGTCCAGCGGGGCTTCGCCGACGACGGCGTCCGCCATCAGTTCCAGCATCCGGGCCTTGGTCTTCACGTGCCACAGCACGGTGTTCATCCGTACGCCGAGCCGGTCGGCCACCGCCCGGGTGGACAGGGCGTCCAGGCCCTTCTCGTCCAGCAGTTCCAGCGCGGCCCGGATCACCGTCGCGGGGTCCAGCCGGGGGGCACGGTCCTCACTCGCTTGCCTCTTGGTCATTGACCTAGTTTACTGCGGACACGCTATTGGTCAGTGACCTAGGAGGATGCATGGAACAGCAGGTCGTCATCGCGGGCGGCGGTCCGGTCGGGCTGTGGCTGGCCGCCGAACTGCGGCTGGGCGGGGTCTCCGTCACCGTCGTCGAGGAGCGGCCCGACGTCGATCCGCGCTCCAAGGCGCTCACCGTCCATCCCCGGACGATCGAGATCCTCGCCTCGCGCGGGGTGCACAAGCCCTTCCTCGCCGAAGGGCTGCGGATACCGAACGGGCATTTCGCCATGCTCGACGAGCGGCTCGACTTCAGCGAACTGGACACCCCGTTCCCGTACACCCTCGCACTGCCCCAGGCCCGTACCGAGGAGCTGCTGGAGGAGCACGCGCTCGCGCTCGGCGCCACGATCGTGCGCGGGCACCGCGTCAGCGGGTTCACCGAGGACGCGGGGTCGGTGACCGTACAGGTGCAGGGGACGGACGGGCCGTACGAGCTGCGGGCGGCGTACCTCGTCGGGTGCGACGGCACCCGCAGTACCGTGCGCACCGCCGCCGGCATCGACTTCCCCGGCACGCCCTCCACGGTCCTCGGCTGGCTCGGCGACGTCGTTCTCGACCGGCCGCCGCGCCCCGGGTTCGGCCTCTTCGGGCCCCGGGGCGGGCTGCTGGTCGCGCCGCTGCCCGGCGGGCGTCATCGCCTCGTCGGCATCAGCCCCGACAGCCGTACCACCCAGGCGCCGCCGGACCTCACCCTGGAGGAGCTGCGGACCAAGGTCGTCGCCATGACGGGCGAGGACTACGGGATGCGCGACCCCGTGTGGCTCTCCCGTTTCGGCAACGCCACCCGGCTGGCCGCGGCGTACCGGCGCGGCCGGGTCCTGCTCGCCGGTGACGCCGCCCACCAGCACTTCCCGACCGGGGGTGTTGGCATGAACGTCGGCATCCAGGACGCGCACAACCTCGGCTGGAAGCTCGCCGCGACGCTCGGCGGCCGGGCCCCGGACGGTCTGCTCGACAGCTACCACTCGGAGCGGCATCCTGTCGGCGCCCAGTTGATGGAGCACAGCCGGGCGCAGACCGCGCTGATGACCGGCTTCACCCCCGAGAGCCTCGATCTGCGGTCGTTCCTCAGCGGGATGATCGCCACGCAGCCGGCCTTCGGCAGGGCCCTGGCCGAACGCCTCACCGCGCTCGCCGTCGCCTACCCGGCCCCGGACGTGACGGCCCACCCGCTCACCGGCGGCCGCGCCCCCGACCTGGCCTTCACCGACTCCGGAAGCGGCCTGCACGGCCGGTTGCGCGCGGACGGCTATCTGCTCCTCGACCTGACGGACGGCGTACCCGGTCAAGGCCTCCGCCCGGAGAACGGCCACCGGGCAGGTGTCCTCGCGGACCGGGCGCGCCCGGGGCTCACCGTACTCACCGGGACCCTCGACCGGCCCCAGGCCGCCTGGGCCGCGGTGCGCGCCGCTCTGATCCGCCCCGACGGCCACATCGCCTGGGTCGGCACGGACCGGGACGACGCCGCGCTGGCCGCCGCCGCGGACCGGGCGCTCGCCACCACACACCGCGCCACGCACCGCTCCATGCACGGCGCCACGCCCCGCTCCGCGGTCGGCTGACCGCGCCCGTCTGCGGACGCGGGGCCGCGAGCGGGTACGGTCAGTCGCCCACGTACGCCGCGAGGTGTTCGCCCGTGAGGGTGGAGCGGGCGGCGACCAGGTCGGCCGGGGTGCCCTCGAAGACGATCCGGCCGCCGTCGTGGCCCGCGCCGGGGCCGAGGTCGATGATCCAGTCGGCGTGCGCCATGACCGCCTGGTGGTGCTCGACGACGATGACGGACTTACCGGAGTCGACAAGTCGGTCCAGCAGTCCGAGCAGTTGCTCGACGTCGGCGAGGTGCAGGCCGGTGGTCGGCTCGTCGAGGACGTACACACCGCCCTTGTCGCCCATGTGGGTGGCCAGCTTGAGCCGCTGCCGCTCGCCGCCGGACAGGGTGGTGAGCGGCTGGCCGAGGCTGAGGTAACCGAGACCGACCTCGGCGAGCCGGACGAGGATCCGGTGCGCGGCCGGGGTGCTCGCCTCACCCTCGCCGAAGAACTCCACGGCCTCGGTCACCGACATCGCGAGCACCTCGCTGATGTCACGGCCGCCGAGGTGGTACTTCAGGACCGCGGCCTGGAACCGCTTGCCCTCGCACTCCTCGCAGGGAGTGGCCACGCCAGCCATCATCGCCAGGTCGGTGTAGACGACTCCCACGCCGTTGCAGGTGGGGCAGGCGCCCTCGGAATTGGCGCTGAAGAGCGCCGGCTTCACGTCGTTGGCCTTGGCGAACGCCTTGCGGATCGGGTCGAGCATTCCGGTGTACGTCGCCGGGTTGCTGCGCCTGGAGCCGCGGATCGCGCCCTGGTCGATCGACACCACGCCCTCGTCGTCGTGGATCGAACCATGGACGAGCGAGCTCTTCCCGGAGCCGGCGACACCGGTGACGACGGTGAGCACACCGAGAGGAATGTCGACGTCGACGCCCTGGAGGTTGTGCGCCGTCGCGCCGCGGATCTCCAGCGATCCGGTGGGCTTGCGGGCCGTCTCCTTGAGGGTGGCCCGGTCGTCGAGGTGGCGGCCGGTCACGGTGTCACTTGCCCGCAGCCCCTCGACCGTGCCCTCGAAGCAGACGGTGCCGCCCGCCGTGCCCGCGCCGGGGCCGAGGTCGACGACGTGGTCGGCGATCGCGATGGTCTGCGGCTTGTGCTCCACGACGAGCACGGTGTTGCCCTTGTCCCGCAGCCGCAGCAGCAGGTCGTTCATCCGCTGGATGTCATGGGGGTGCAGACCGATGGTGGGCTCGTCGAAGACGTAGGTGATGTCGGTGAGCGAGGAGCCGAGGTGGCGGATCATCTTGACGCGCTGCGCCTCGCCGCCCGACAGGGTGCCCGCGGGCCGGTCGAGCGAGAGATAACCGAGACCGATCTCCACGAACGAGTCGAGGGTCTGCTGCAGTGCGGCGAGCAGCGGCGCCACCGACGGCTCGTCGAGGCCGCGGACCCATTCGGTCAGGTCGCGGATCTCCATCGCGCAGGCGTCGGCGATGCTGACCTTCCCGATCTTCGACGACCGGGCCCCCTCACTGAGCCGGGTGCCGTCGCACTCGGGGCAGGTGGCGAAGGTGACCGCCCGCTCCACGAACGCCCGGATGTGCGGCTGCATCGCCTCCTTGTCCTTGGACAGGAACGTCTTCTGGAGCTTGGGGATCACTCCCTCGTAGGTGAGGTTGACGCCGTTGACCTTGACCTTCATCGGCTCCCCGTAGAGGAAGTCCTGAAGCTGCTTCTTGGTGTACTCGCGGATCGGCTTGTCCGGGTCGACGAGGCCGGACTGGGCATAGACCTGCACGGTCCACTGGTTGTCCGACTTCCAGCCCGGGATGGTGAACGCGCCTTCGGAGAGGGACTTGGAGTCGTCGTAGAGCTGGGTGAGGTCGATGTCGGAGACGGAGCCACGGCCCTCGCAGCGCGTACACATGCCGCCGGTGCGGTTGAAGGTGGCCTTCACCGTCTTCTTGGCGCCGCGCTCGACGGTGATCGCCCCGCTGGCACGGACCGAGGCGGTGTTGAAGGAGTACGCGCTGGGCGGTCCGATGTGCGGTGTGCCGAGGCGGCTGAAGAGGATGCGCAGCATCGCGTTGGCGTCGGTGGCGGTGCCGACGGTGGAGCGCGGGTCGGAGCCCATCCGCTGCTGGTCGACGGTGATGACGGTGGTCAGCCCGTCGAGGACGTCGACCTCGGGGCGGGCCAGTGTGGGCATGAAGCCCTGCACGAAGGCGCTGTAGGTCTCGTTGATCATCCGCTGCGACTCGGCGGCGATCGTGTTGAACACCAGCGAGCTCTTGCCCGAGCCGGAGACACCGGTGAACACGGTCAGGCGGCGCTTGGGGATCTCGATGCTGACGTCTTTGAGGTTGTTCTCGCGCGCGCCGTGCACGCGGATCAGGTCATGACTGTCGGCAGCGTGCGGCGCGGGCGACCGCGTGTCGGTCCTCGGGGCCATGCTCATCATGTCTCCATCTGTTGATCTGCTGCTCTGTCGATCTGTCGATCCATAGATCCGATCTATCGATCCATAGATCTGTCGACCTGCTGCGTTCGCCGGACCGCTCAGCGCCGTTCCTGGATGCGGATCATGTTGCCCGCGGGATCGAGGAAGGCGCAGTCCCGGACGCCGTACGGCTGCTCGGCCGGTTCCTGGACGACCTCGCCGCTGCCGGCCGCCCTGACCCGCTCGAAGGTGGCGTCGAGGTCGGGGGTGGCCAGGAGGATGCCCGCGTACGCGCCCTTCGCCATCATCTCCTCGACGGTCCGGCGCTCGTCGTCGGTGACGCCGGGGTCGGTGACCGGCGGCTCCAGGACGATGGACGGGCCGGACCTGCCGGGGGCCCCGACCGTGATCCAGCGCATCGTGCCGTGTCCGACGTCGTCGCGGACCTCGAAGCCGAGGGCGTCCCGGTAGAAGGCCAGGGACGCGTCCGGATCGGTGTGCGGGAGGAAGCTCGCGTACAGGGTGACGTCCATGGCAGTCACGCTAGACGCGGCAGTGGGATCGGCGCTTCTCGATTCCTGATCGATCCCGCGCCCGGTGCCCGGTACTCGGTGCCCGGTGTCGCGTGTCGGGTGTCGGGCCTGCGGCCCTATGGGCGTGTGGTGGTGATGCGGGTGATCGCCTCAAGGGTCAGGGCGCGGTCGTGGGGCTCGTTGTCCAGGGCCCGGTGCAGGGTCAGCCCTTCGATCAGGGCGTCGAGTTGGCGTGCCGTCGCCGGGTCGAAGTGCTTCTCCAGATGCGTGCGGCTGCGGCCCATCCACTCATGGGTGAGTTCCCGGTAGACCGGCCGACGGGCGGCGAGGGTGTACAGCTCCTGGGTGAGTACGAGGTCGCGCTGGCTCCCCTCCGACAGGGCGTGGACGAGATCCGTCACGGCCTGCCGGGCCTGGTCGCGGTCGGCCGGAGCGGCGAGGTGGGCGTCGAAGACGGCGACGATGTGGTCGGCGAAGCGGGTGAACGCCTCCCGCAGCAGCTCGTCCATACCGCTGAAGTGGTAGGTCATCGACCCCAGGGGGACACCGGCACGCGCGGCGATCTTCCGGTGGGAGACATGGGCGATCCCCTCCTCGGCGATGAGGTCGAGGGTCGCGGCGATGATGCGTTCGCGGCGTTGCGGGTCGGTGTGTCCGGTGGCCATGGCGGAAGCCTTCAGAGGGTGCGGACCGGGCGGGCGGGGTTGCCGACGGCGACAACATTGGCCGGCACGTCCTTCGTCACCACGGCGCCGGCGCCGATGACGGAGTTGTCTCCGATACTCACACCGGGCAGCACGATGGCGCCTCCCCCCAGCCACACGTTGTTCCCGATGGTGATCGGCCGGGCGGCTTCCAGCTTGTCGCGCCGGGGCTCCGGCTCCAGGGGGTGGGTGGGGGTGAGCAGTTGGACGTTCGGGCCGATCTGGCAGTCCTCGCCGATGGTGATCGCCGCGACGTCCAGGGCGGTCAGGTTGTAGTTGACGAAGGTGCGCGCGCCGATGGTGATGTTGCTGCCGTAGTCGACGTACAGCGGCGGCCGCACATGTGCGTCGGGCCCCAGGGAGCCGAGCAGTTCGGCGAGGATCGGCCGGGCCGCCTCGGTGTCCTCGACATAGGCGGCCTGATAGCGGGCGGCCAGCCGCACGGCCCGCTCGTACCGGCGGATGATCTCCGGGTCGTCGGCGATGTAGTGATCGCCCGCCAGCATGCGTTCGAGGTTCGTACGGGGATCCTGGGCGAAGTAGTCCGTCGACATGCGTACGATCGTACACTCAACGGTGCCGACAGAGGTGGCTACGGGCGGCTCCCTGGCTCAGCCGCCGGGCCGAGCGGGATCCGTGCCTTCACCCGCACGGAACCGCAGGTGGTCCTCGGCCGCCCGCCCGAACGCGTCGACCGTGTGGGAAGCCCGGCCGATGTCCGCCGTGAACTACGGCCGCTGTCGGGTCAGTTCGCCAGTAGTCGTGACCGTGGCTACTTGCGCACGTGGAAGCGCAGCATGGTGACTCCGCCCGACTGGATGTTGCTGAACGGTTCCAGGTCGATCCGGTCGAGGCCCGGCGGGGTGAAGCGGACGCCGTCGCCGAGCAGCACCGGCAGCACGTACACCAGGATCTCGTCGACGAGGCCGCGGTGCAGGCACTGCGCGGCCATGTCGGCGCCGAGGATCTCCAGGTTCTTGTCGCCGGCGGCGTGACGTGCCCTCGCCACGGCTTCCTCGATGTCGCAGGTGAGGAAGGTGACCTGCGGGTCCGGCTCGTCGGGCGGGCGGTGGGTGAGGACGAACCGCGGCCCGCCGTCGTAGTCGGGGTTCTCGTCGGACATACGCTTGCCGACCTCGTACGTTCCCCGGCCGATGAGCATGGCACCCGTGGCCGCCATGACCTCCGGGAACGTCGCCGACGTCATGTGCTCGAAGATCCAGTCCATCGTGTGGCCGGGACCGGCGATGAACCCGTCGAGGGACATCACCCTGTTCACGACGACTTTGCCGGTGCTCGCATCCGTCATGCGTCTTCTCCCAGCGGGTGGAGGGCCTTGGACCGCATCATAGGCCGGTGAGCGACATCGTCCTGGGCGCCTAGCCACGACCGGGACCCGTCCGATGGCGCCACCGCGGTGTTCATCGACGTACTCATGCCGTGCATGTGCGCGGAACGGGTACTCAACGGCGCCCGGGCTGCAGCACTCCGGCGAGCAGCAGCACCAGCAGGCCGGCGAAGGGCACCACGAGCAGGCCCACTCGCAGACTGGCCGCGTCCGCGACGAGTCCGACGACCGGCGGGGAGAGCAGGAAGCCGAGCCGCATGAGCCAGGACACGATGGCCAGTCCCGAACCGGGCTTGAGGCCGGGCAGTTCGTCGGCTTCGTGCATCGCCGCGGGGACCAGCGTCGCCACGCCGAACCCTGCCGCGGCGAACCCGAGGATCGTGCCGGGCACCGTGGGCACGGCCAGCGCCAGGCCCATGCCGGCCACGACGATGAGGCCGCCCGTGCGGGCCACCGTGCGCTGGCCGAACCGGTCGACGAGCCGGTCGCCGATGATGCGGCCCACGAACTGGGCCCCGACCAGGGCGATGTAGCCGGAGGCGGCCAGCGTCACCGACGCGGACAGTGAGCCGGAGAGGTAGAGAGCGGCCCAGGAGTTGCCCGCGTCCTCGACGAGCGTGCCGGCCGTGGCGATGAGCACGAGGGCGCCCAGCACGTACGCGGTACGCCGACCCGGCGTCGGACGCCGCACCTGCCGCTGCCCACGGCTGTCGGGGCCGGACTTCGCCGCCGAGTCCGTCGCCGATCCGGTGTCCGCCTCGGGGCCGGCCACCGCATCGCCCGCGGTCTCGGGCTCGGTCTCGGGACCCGGCAGGCAGAACCGCAGGGCGACGCACGCGGCCACCGCGAACACCACCGCCGAGATCGTCAGGTGCTGCCCGCGGGAGAGGTCGAGCGCTATCGCCGCCGCGGCCATGGATCCGCCGGCGACGGCGCCGATGGACCAGATCGCGTGGAAGGAGTTGATGATGGAACGTCCGTAACGTCGCTGCACACGCAGTCCGTGGGCGTTCTGCGCCACATCGGTGACCGCGTCCATCGCTCCGGCCAGGAACAGCGCCGCCGCGAACAGCACCACCGAGTCGGCCAGACCCGCGACGAGGATGCCCGCGCCGGTCAGCAGGGTGCCTGCCACCGCCGCCCGCGCGGAGCCCATGCGGCGGATCACCACTCCCGCGGCGAGACCGGCCGCGATGGCGCCCGCGGGGAACGCGGCGACGGCCAGACCGTAGGCCGCGTTGCCTATGCCGAGATCCGCCTTGATCTGCGGATACCTCGGCAGCAGGTTGGCGAACAGGGCTCCGTTGGTGAAGAACAGCACGGCGACGGCCACCCGGGCCCGCCGTTCGGCCGACGCGGGCCGGGGCAGTACGTCAACAGTCATGGGCGTGAGCCTATAGCGGGAGCGTACGAACGTACACTCTTGACTCTCGGCAGGTCAGGACGTACGGCGGGGCGGTCGCGACACACGGCGGAGCACGACCCCGGGCGGGCGGGACGTACGGCGGGGCGGGACGTACGGCGGGGCGGGACGTACGGCGGGGCGGGACGTACGGCGGGGCGGGACCGGCGTGTGCGCCGGTCCCGCCCCGTCCCGTCTCCGTGCGGCCTGCCCGGTGACCTACTTGCTCGCCGCGAAGCGCATCAGGGCCTGCTCGTCGCCCTGCTTGATCTTCCCGGTCTCGTTGATCACCTGCAGCTTCCAGGCCCCACCGACCCGGATGGCCTTGGCGACGGCGCAGCCGTTGTCGTTGCTGAGGAGGCTCGGCCAGATGTCCGCGACCTGCTGGGTGCTGCCGCCGCTGGCGTCGTACACCTTGAAGCTGATGTTCCGCGCCTTCTGGAAGGAGCTGCTCTTCTTGTAGGCGGCGGCGACGAAGACAATCGAGGTGATGTTCGCCGGGACCCGCGCGAACTCGACGGTCACCGTCTCGTCGTCACCGGCGCCCTTGCCGGTCTGGTTGTCGCCGGTGTGCACCAACGAGCCGTTGCCCAGCGGGTCCAGGGAGTCCAGACCCGCCAGTCGTACCGGGTCCGAGCCCTGCATGGCGATGGCGATCAGGTCGAGGTCCGTGCCGGTCTTCTGGCGCAGCTTGCCCATCAGTCCGCCGCTGCTGCCGACGGTGGGGTCCCAGGACACCCCGATCGACAGATGGGTCACTCCGTCGAGATCCGCCGGGCCGTCTTCCTTCGTAAGCGTGATCATGCGTGTTCCTCTTGATCGTGAGAATGCCTAGATGCAGTGTGCCTGCCCCGGGTCGCACCACATAGCCCGGGACCCACACGAATCACCAGATCCCCGCACCCCTCGGGTCACAGGCACCCCGATCCGACCATCGGGGATCCGCTCCGGCCGCCCGGCACGCCTCACTGCCCGGCCTGGATGTCCCCCCGCGTGGAGGACGCGATCGTCTCGCGGTGGGCGAAGTCGCCCGGGGGGATGCCGGGGTGGTGGCCGAGCACGGTCGATGGTTCCGTGGCCGAGGGCGCGAGGGTCAGGCGCGAGACGATGCGGTAGCGGTCGCCGCGGTAGATCGAGTGGACGTATTCGACGGGGCGGCCGGTGGTGTCCGAGGTGAGCCGTTCGAAGAGCAGCGCCGGGGACAGTTCGGGGACGTCGAGCAGTTCGGCCTCGGCCCGGGTGACGACGGTCGGTTCGATCGCCTGCACGGCCTCCTGGACGTGTACGCCGTGCTGTTCGCGCAGATGCTCGTAGAGGTCGCCTGCTTCCAGTTCCTCGGCGGACAGGGTGGGGACCAGATCGGCCCTGATGTGCAGGTGCTCGATGGCCATCGGGGCCCCGTCGACCAGGCGCAGCCGTGCCACGTACACGATCTCGGCGGCGGGTGACATCCGCAGTTTGCGGCCCACGCGTGCGCCGGCGGCGAAGGTGGTGAACTCCAGCAGGCGGCTCGACCAGGCTCCGGAGGCCTGAGGCGCCGTCATGGCCTGCTGGCCGGAGACGAGCTCCTGGGTGATCTTCTCGGGGGCCACGAACATGCCGCGGCCGTGTTCCCGTACCAGGAGCCCCGCGGCCACCAGTTCGTCGACGGCCGCGCGCAGGGTCGGGCGGGACACCCCCAGCCGGGCGCACAGGGAGCGCTCGGAGGGGATCGCGTCACCCGGGCTGCGTGACTCGACGAGGTCGAGGACGAAGTCGCGGACCCGCTCCCGTTTCAGTACCGCGCCCGACGCGTCGTCCTTCATGCCGCTCCCGCCCTCATACCGCTCCCCCTCATGCCGCTCCCCCATGCTGTGCCCCTCATACTGCCGTGCGCGACATCCCCTTTACCAGTTGACCAGTTGGCGCGCGCAGTGTCACTCCTGGTGGGGCGAAGTGTAACCGCTGTCTATGGACCGGCACCCGAGCTCTGCCTCGCTCGGACGTCAACAACCCATGCAGCGCAAGGGGTTGACGCCGTCGATTGGTCTATGCCAGTTTCATCCCCGCATCGAGAGGTGAGCTGTCCAGTGGGCTTCACTGGTCAGGTGGTCCGCTCATGTCCTCCAGAGGTGAACCGTGAAGCTCCGCTTGTTCGCCGGTGTGTCCGCGCTCGTCGTGACCGCCGGGCTGAGTGCCTGCAGCAGTTCCTCCGACGGCGGTTCCGGCGGGAGCACCGCCATCGACGTGTGGCTGATGCGCGACAGCGTCTCGGACCAGTTCCAGAAGGACTTCGTCGAGGGCTTCGAGGCCGCTCACCCCGACATCGAGGTCAAGGTGCAGATCCAGGAGTGGGACGGTATCGGCGAGAAGGTCACGGCGGCCCTCGCCAGCAGCGACGCACCCGACGTCATCGAGACCGGCAACACCCAGGTCGCCCAGTTCGCCCAGAGCGGTGGCCTGCTCGACCTCAGCGACAAGGTCGGCGAACTCGGCGGGAAGGACTGGCTCAAGGGCCTCGCCGAGCCCGGCGCCTACGACGGAAAGCAGTACGGCATCCCGTACTACGCCGCCAACCGCGTCGTCATCTACCGCACCGACCTCTTCGAGAAGGCGGGCGTCGACCCGGCCGCGATCAAGACCCGCGACCAGTGGATCGCCGCCACGAAGAAGCTCAACACCGGTGGTACACAGGGCATTTACCTGCCCGGCCAGAACTGGTACACCCTCGCGGGCTTCGTCTGGGACGAGGGCGGCGACCTCGCGACCGAGTCCGGCGGCAAGTGGAAGGGCTCGCTGGACACCCCCGAGGCGCTCCGCGGCATGGAGTTCTACCAGGAGCTGCAGGCGCTCGGCCGGGGCCCCAAGGACTCCGACGAGGCCAATCCCCCGCAGGCGGACGTGATGGCCAAGGGGAAGGTCGCCCAGATCGTCTCGTCCCCGGGCGGCGCCAACACGGTCGTCGAGAACAACCCCGCGCTCAAGGACAAGCTCGGCTTCTTCCCGATCCCGGGGAAGACCGCGGACACCCCCGGCGCCGTCTTCACCGGCGGCTCGGACCTCGTCATCCCCACGGCCTCCGCCAAACAGGACGCGGCCTACACCTTCGTCAAGGAACTCACCGGCGACACCTGGCAGAAGAAGCTCGCCGTCGCCATGAGCTACGTACCGAACAAGACCACCCTGTCCGACGCGGTCGCCGCCGACCCGGGCGCCTCGGCCATGGCGGTCGGCGCCGCCCAGGGGCACGCCACGCCCAACACACCCGGGTGGGCCGCCGTCGAGGCGAAGAACCCGATCAAGGACTATCTGACCGCCGTACTCACCGGTGGCGACGCGCGGAAGGAAGCGGCCAAGGCGTCCGAGGCCATCACCACGTCGATGAACTCCGGCACCTGAACCCGCCGGGCCTCCGACCCGCCGCCACCGGGTCCGGCAGGTTCCCGAAGCGGTCGGTCGCTTACCGCCCGGCCCCCGAACCGTCCTCGCACCGGGCGTCCGCGCCGGTGCCGTGCTGGAGGAAGTGTGCCGTGACGGCCGTCCGAGAGCAGACCGCGTCCCATCCCCCGCCGAGCGCCGGGCGCCCCCGGCGCTCCCCCGGCCCAGGACCGCGCCGCCCGTCGAAGGACGGCGGGCCCGGTGTCTGGCCGTACCTCCTGATCGCGCCCGCCGTCCTCGGCTCGCTCTACCTGCTCGTCTATCCGCTGGTGCGCGCCGTGGTGATCTCGCTGCAGGACTTCGGACTGCGTCAACTCATCCTGGGCGACGCACGGTTCGTCGGACTCGACAACTACGGGACGCTGCTCGGTGACAGCCGCTTCTGGGAGGTCGTGCGCCGCACCTTCCTCTTCATGGCGGTCAACGTCGTACTGATCATGGTGCTGTCCACCCTGGTCGCGCTGATGATCGAACGGCTCGGCCGCTTCGGCCGGATCGCGGTCCTCAGCTCACTCGTACTGACCTGGGCGATGCCCGTCATCGCGGCGACCACCGTGTTCCAGTGGCTGTTCCACTCGGAGTTCGGCATCGTCAACGCCGTCCTGACGGACCTGGGGTTCACGTCCTTCGACCGCTACGCCTGGTTCGCGCACGGACCGGCCGCCTTCGCCATCCTGGTCGCCCTCATCGTGTGGCAGTCCGTGCCGTTCGCGGCGATCACCCTGTACTCGGCCCTCACCACCGTCCCCGCCGAACTGTACGAGTCGGCGCGGCTCGACGGGGCGTCGGGGATCCGGATCTTCCGGTCCATCACCTTCCCGGTCGTGCGGCCGATCTTCCTGCTGGTGTTCTCGCTCGAAGTGATCTGGACGTTCAAGGCGTTCGTCCAGATCTGGGTGATGACCAACGGCGGCCCCGGCGACGCGACCACGATCCTGCCCGTGTACGCGGTGCAGACCGCCCTGTCGAGCCAGCGCTACGACCTCGGTTCCGCGGCCTCCATGGTGACCGTCGTGCTGATGTCGGGCGTGCTCGTCCTCTACTTCCGCCAGATGTTCCGCCAGGAGGACGAGCTCGCATGAGCACCACCCGGCCCCGCCTGCGCCGCATCCCCCTCAGTGCCGCCGCCGTCGTCACGGTCGCGCTCTGTCTGTTCCCGGTCTACTGGATGGTCGCGACCGCGTTCACCCCGGCCCGCGACATCCAGTCCGACAGCCCGCGGCTCGTCCCCCGGACCTGGACGCTCGACCACTTCCGCACCGCTGTCGGCGCCGACGGCTTCGGCCTGTTCTGGCGCAACAGCCTCCTCGTCACGCTGAGCGCCGTCCTGCTCTCCCTCGTCATCGCGCTCGGTTCCGCCTACGCGGTCGCGCGGATGAGGTGGCGGGGGCGCCGGCAGTTCATGCTCATGGTCTTCATCGCCCAGATGGCGCCCTGGGAGTCACTGATCATCCCGGTCTACATCATCTCCCGGGACACCCACATGCTGGACCGGCTGCCGACCCTGACCCTCGTCTACTTCATGATGACGCTGCCCTTCACGGTCATCGTGCTGCGCGGCTTCATCGGCACGATCCCGCCGGAGCTGGAGGAGTCCGCGCAGGTCGACGGCTGCACCCGGCTCGGCGCGTTCCGGCACATCGCGTTCCCGCTGCTGGCACCGGGGCTCATGGCCACCTCGCTCTTCGGCTACATCACCGCCTGGAACGAGTTCACCTACGCCAACTTCCTCATCATCAAACAGCAGGACAACCGCACCCTGCCCGTGTGGCTGTCCTCCTTCCAGAACGTCTTCGGCACCGACTGGGGCGCCACCATGGCCGCCTCGACCCTCTTCGCGGCCCCGGCGCTCGTGGTGTTCCTGCTGCTCCAGCGCCATGTCACGGTCGGCTTCGCCGCCGGCGCGGTCAAGGGCTGACACCCCCAGCCACTCCCCCACGTGCTCCCCGTGCACTCAGCTCCGGAGGCGATCCGTGCCCGCACAGTCACCCGCGCTCACCCTCATCCCCCGCCCCACCGAAGCGATACTCCGGCCGGGATACTTCACGCTCGACGCCGACACCTCGCTGCGTATCGGCGACGGCGCCGAACCGGCAGCGGAACTGCTGCGCACCCTCCTCACCCCCGCGACCGGGTTGCCCCTGCGCCCTTCCCCGGACGGGCAGTTCACCCTGGCGCTCGACTCCGGCCTCGGCGAGCTGGGCGAGGAGGGGTACGCGCTCACCGTCGACCCGCACGCCGTGCTGCTGCGGGCCGCGCACCCCACCGGCCTGCTGCACGGCATCCAGACGGTCCGTCAACTCCTGCCTCCTGCCACCCTGTCGGCGGACCCGCAGCGCGTCACCCGGTGGCCGCTGCCGTGCGCCGACATCACCGACGTCCCGCGTCACCCCTGGCGCGGCGCCATGCTGGACGTGGCACGCCACTTCCAGCCCGTCTCCTACGTGCGCCGGTACGTCGACCTCCTCGCCCTGCACAAGATCAGCGTCTTCCATCTGCACCTCACGGACGACCAGGGCTGGCGCATGCCGGTCGCCGCCCACCCCAAGCTCACCGAGATCGGCGGCCACCGCGCCGAGTCCCAGCGGGGCCCGGCCGGCAGCGGCACGTACGACGGGATCCCGCACGGCGGGGCGTACACGCGGGGTGAACTGACCGACCTGGTCCGGTACGCCGCCGCCCGCGGTGTCACCGTCGTGCCGGAGATAGAGATGCCCGGGCATGTACGCGCCGCCCTCGCCGCCTATCCGTCCCTGGGCAACCACCCGGAGCGCACCCTCGACGTGTGGACGCGTTGGGGTGTGTGCGACACCGTCCTCGGTGTCCACGACGAGGTCCTCGACTTCTGCCGCGGTGTCCTCGACGAGGTCATGGACGTCTTCCCGTCGCCCTACATCCACCTCGGCGGCGAGGAGTGCCCGACCGGTGAGTGGACGCACAGCGCCGCCGCACGCGAAAGGGCGGCGATCGAGGGCCTGTCGGGCCCCGAGGCGCTGCACGGCTGGTTCCTCGGGAAGGTCGGCGAGCACCTCGTCCGGAACGGGCGGCGGCCGGTCGGCTGGGCCGAGACGGGGGCCGAACTGCCCGCCGAATTCACCGTGATGACCTGGCGCGACCCGGCCCACACCCTGACGGCGGCCCGCCGCGGCCACGGTGTGATCAACGCCCATCACCGGGCCACCTATCTCGACTACGCCCAGTCCGACGACCCGAAGGAGCCGCAGGCCCAGCCCGGAGCCGTCGTCGACCTGCGCGCCGTCCATGCCCACGACCCGGTGCCCGAACACGCGGACACCGAGGCCGCCGCGCGGGTGCTCGGTACGCAGGCCCAGCTGTGGACCGAGTTCGTCACGACGCCCGCGCACATCGAGTACCTCACCTATCCACGCCTGTGCGCCCTCGCCGACCGCGGCTGGAGCGGCGCCACCGACTGGACCGACTTCCGGTCCCGGCTCGACGGGCACACGGCCCGGCTCGACGCGCTCGGCGTCCACCACCACCCCTGACCCCACTCCCCCCTGGAGAGGAACCACCATGAGATTCACCAAGAACAGGCTGCGCGCCACCGCGCACACCGCCGTCGCGGTGGCCATGGGCGCCGCCGCGCTCACCGCACTCCCGGCCACCGCGAGCGCGGCAGCCGACGGACTGAGCGTCCAGTACCGTACGAGCGCCACCGGAGCCGGCGCCGACCAGGCCGAGCCCTGGTTCAAGGTGAAGAACACCGGTACCGCGAGCGTGCAGTTGAGCGGCGTCAAGGTCCGGTACTACTTCAAGGCCGACTCGGCGGGCGCCACCTACCGCTTCGCCTGTTCCTGGGCCGTCAAGGGCTGCGCCAACGTCACGGGCACCTTCGGCACGCTCGCCAACCCGACCGCCACGGCCGACCGCTACCTGGAGATCGGCTTCACCTCCGGAGCCGGTTCCCTCGCTCCCGGCGCCGACACCGGTGACCTGCAACTGCGCTTCCACCAGTCGTCGTGGGCCTCGCTGAACCAGAGCGACGACTACTCCTTCGGCGCCTCCCAGACGTCGTACGGCGACTGGTCCAAGGTCACCGCGCAACTGGGCGGCACCACCGTGTGGGGCCAGGCGCCCGCGGGCAACGGGCCGACGGATCCGCCCACCGACCCGCCGACCGATCCTCCGGCCGACGCCGCCACCCTGTTCGACGACTTCAACTACAGCGGCTACAGCGACCCGAGGATCTCGGCGAACGGCTGGAGCGTCCGCTCCAACTCCGGTGGTCCCGGCGTGCCCGGCGCCACCTGGGCGCCCGACAAGGTCACCTTCGCCAGCACGGGCGGCAACTCGATCATGAACCTGGAGACGTCGACCGCCGGCACCGCGGCGAGCACCAAGCACACCGAGATCCTCACCAAGGCGACGAAGTTCAAGAACGGCACCTACGCGGCACGGGTCCGGTTCAACGACGCGCCCAAGTACGGGCCGGACGGCGACCGCCTCGTCCAGACGTTCTTCACCATCAACGACCTCAAGGCACCGCTGGCGGACGACTACTCCGAGTACGACTTCGAGTACCTGCCCAACGGCGGCTGGGGCGAGCCGTCCAACATCCTCTACACGACGTCCTGGGAGACCTACCAGGCCGAACCGTGGGTGGCGGTCAACGAGCACACCGAGGCGAGGCAGAGCTTCAGCGGCTGGCACGACCTGGTGCTGACCATCGACAACAGCACCATCAAGTACTACGTCGACGGGCAGCTCTTCGGCACGCACGGCTCCGCGTACCTGCCGGAGCGGCCCATGTCGATCAACTTCAACCAGTGGCTGATCGACCTCGCGGGCCAGACCAGCACGACGGCAAGGGCGTACGACCAGCAGGTCGACTACGTGCTGCACGTGAAGGACCAGGTCCTCACGCCGGCCCAGGTCACCACGAGGCTGAACGCCTACCGCAGCGCGGGCACCACCTTCCAGGACACCGTGCCCGGCAGTTGACCGCCCGGCCTGGCCCTGGCCTCCGGCGGCTCGTCAGCCGTCGGAGGCCAGCCGGTCCAGCCACTCCCTCAGCAAATGCTGTTCCGCCCCGCTGAGGACCGACTGCTCGGGCAGCGTGGCGCGCAGGGCCCGGGCGGCACCCGCCGGGCCCACCTCCTGCACGGCCGGCTCCTCGTTGGTGACGGCGGTGACCATGGACTCCCGGAGGATGGTCAGCAGGGCCGGGTCGCGCCGGTCCACCGGCAGGGACAGCCAGGTGAGCACCGCGCCACGGGCCGTGGCGTGGATGAGCATGGCCGCGAGCTCCTCGCCGACCCGGAGGCGGCCACCGGCGGCGAGGCGGCGGATACGGCCCATCAGGATCTCCATGCCGGCCTTGAACGCGGCCGATGTCGCCCTGGTGGGCTCGCTGTACATCAGCGTGTACAGCGCGGGATTGGCCAGCCCGAACTCGACCGCAAGGTCCCACCCCGCCCGCAGGTCCTCGATGAGGTCCTGCGGGTCGGGGTCGACGTGTTTGGCCGCGAGGAAGGTCGCGAAGCCGTGTTCGGCGACCGCTTCGAGGAGCCCGTCCTTGTCGCCGAACAGCCGGTAGATGGCCGGCGGCTGCAGGCCCGCCGCGACCGCGACCGCACGCGTGGTGACGGCGTCGCGGCCCTCGCGTGCGAGCAGATCGGCGGCGGCCTCGATGACGCGCTGCCGGGTCTCGACGGCGCCCCCGTCCCTGGTGCGTGGTGGTGAAGGCATATATCAACGATACCGCATTGGCGTTTCCGGCGCTAATATCGATGATATGCTCGAAACGTTTCCACTGGAACGCCATCACGCCATCACGCCATCTCGGCACACAGCACTGGAGCGCAACATGATCATCGTGACCGGAGCCACCGGCCTGCTCGGACGTCAGATCGTCGAGCGACTGCTCACCCTCGTACCGGCGGACAGGATCGGCGTCAGCGTCCGCGATCCGCGGAAGGCTCAGGCGCGGACGTTCGCCGAGCAGGGGGTACGGGTCCGGCAGGGCGGCTTCACCGACGCCGCGAGCCTTGCCCACGCCTTCGAGGGCGCCACCCAGGTGCTGATCGTCTCCGTCGACAAGATGGGCGACGAGGCCGTACGGCAGCACCGCGCCGCGATCGACGGGGCCGTCGCCGCAGGTGCCCGCCGCATCCTGTACACCAGCCACATGGGAGCCGACCCCTCGTCACGCTTCCAGCCCTGCCGCGACCACGCCGCCACCGAGGAGGCGCTGCGCGCGTGCGGCGTACCGTTCACCTCCCTGCGCAACGGCTTCTACGCCTCCAGCGCGCTGCAGTTCCTGGGCGACGGCCTGCGGACCGGCGAGGTCGCTCTCCCCGCGGACGGGCCCGTGAGCTGGACCGCCCACGCCGACCTCGCCGACGCTGCCGCCGCCGTCCTGGCCGACGAGGGCCGCTTCGACGGGCCCACTCCGCCGCTCACCGCGGGCCAGGCGCTGACCTTCGACGACATCGCCCGTATCGCCGCGGACGTCACCGGCCGCTCCTTCACCAGGAGCACCGCAACGGACGACACGTTCCGGCAGCAGTTGATCGGCCACGGTGTGCCCGCCGGGGCCGCGGACCAACTGCTCGGCGTGTTCACCGCGGCCCGCGCGGGGGAGTTCGCCGCGGTGGACCCGACGCTGGCCAAGCTGCTCGGCCGGGAGCCCATCGCCCTGAGCACGGCCCTGAAGGAGCTGTGGCTCAACTCGGTCTCTTAGCAGTGGGGTTGGCGGAAATTCCGCGCGTCAGCCGATCGCCCCTCAGGGCCGGGCCCTCGGCCAGAACTCGTCCGAACGGTCGAGGTCCCACTCCCCCGTCCTCCCACCGCTGTCCACCGTTCGTTGACTCCTGTCGCCACCTCCCTCAACGAAAGGCTGAGCCGAGCACACCCCAGGACTCGACCGCATGTGTACGGGGGAAATCGACCGGCTGATCGATGACATGCGCCAGGAGGGCTGAAATACTGAGCCCCAGCAAATTCGGCCGCGTTTTCCGGAACAGCGTGGCTTTCACGCCGGTCTCTCCATGACGCAGCACATCGCGCAGCACACAACGGGGGAACAGCTTGCGGATCAACATTCTGGGACCTGTGTCCATCAGCGCGAACGGCACGCACCACACCATACGTGCCAATAAAGTACGGGCATTTCTCGCCCTTCTCGCGCTGGAAGCCGGCCGGGCCGTGTCGAATGAGGATCTGGCGGAAGAACTGTGGTCCGGGCAGTCGGTGGGCAACACCCGAAACGCCTTACAGGCGCACGCCACGCGACTGCGCAAGGTGATCGTCGGCTCCGCCCAGCAGCGTCAGGGCGCCTCCGTCCTGCGGGCCGTGCACAACGGCTACCTCCTCGAAGTGCCGCCCGAGTGCGTCGACAGCAACAGGTTTCTCGACTTGGCCGCGCGCGGGGCCGCCGAGTTACCGGTCCGCCCGGAACGCTCGCTGGAGCTCCTGCAGCAGGCTCTCGGGCTCTGGCAGGGGCCCGCGCTGCTCGACGCCGGTGACGGGCTACGGGCCCGCGGCGCGGCGGCCCTCTTCGACGAGCGCCGACTCACGGCCTGGGAGAACCTGGTCAGCGCCTATCTGGCCGTGGGAGACGACGCGGGCGCCATCGCGGAGCTGCGCCAGCTGGTCGCCCGGTACCCGCTGCGCGAGCGGTTCTGCGAACTGCTCATGCTGGCGCTGTACCGGACAGGTCGGCAGGGAGAGGCCCTTGACCTGTTCCAGCGGGCCAGAAGGCAACTGGACGAGGAGCTGGGAGTCCGGCCGGGCGCCCTGCTCCAGCGCCGCCACACGGAGATCCTCGCCCAGGACCCGTCACTGACGCTCCCCTCCGCGGTCATACCGGGCCGGCGGGAGCCCGCGACCGCCAGAAACTGACGTGTACGGGACCGCACCTTCCGTGCGGCCTGTATTCCCCTCAGCCATTTCGGGATTTCGGGATCACTGTTCTCCGAAATTGCTCTCACGGAATATTTGAACCGTCAGCCGGGCCAACCAGCGGGAGTGTTCAGACATCATGCGGTTCGATGCGGCGGAACCCGTGGCGATCGTGGGTATCGCCGCCCTGTACCCGGGCGTACAGGGCCCCGAAGAGTACTGGCAGTTGCTGAACGACGAATTCCCCGTCCCCACCACCTCCCGCACGACACCCGGCCTCGACGCCATAGAAGTGGACGTCGCACGTTTCGGAATTCCCCCGGCCCAGGCGCGTTCCATGGCCCGTATGCAGATCCTCATGCTTGAGGCCGCCCGGCAGTGCCTGGCGGACGCGGGGCACCCCGAGCGCGTACTGCCCGTTGAGCGAACGGATGTCATCACCGGCACCTGTTTCGGCCTGGACCGCCAGCACGCCAACGCGCTGCGCGTAGAGGCGAGTCGCCACGTCCGCGAGGTCGAACGCGCGGCGCTCTCCGCGGGCGCAGGATCCGACAGCGCGCGGCAGGCCGCCGAGGAGCTGCGGCTGCTGCTCGCTCGGCGTCTGCACGGTTCCCCGCACGACCGAGTCGGGGAGATGGCGAGCACGATCCCGGCGCGTATCGCGACAGCCTTCAAGTTCCACGGCAGGACGCTGGCCATGGAGTCCGCGGACGCGACCTCGTACGCGGGAGTCGCCCAAGCCGTGCTGAATCTCCGCGGCGGACTGTCCGACGCGGTGCTCCTGGTCGCCGGGCAGCGCCGGGAGAGCCCTCTGTTCGCCAAGGCCCTCGACGCCAAAGGACTCACCTCCACCGCGAACCGCCCTTTCCCGGCGGACGGCTCCGGCTCCAACTCCATTTCCAACTCCGGTTCCGGCTTCGTGCTCGGTGAGGGCGTCGGGGCGCTCCTGTTCAAGCGCCTGTCCACCGCCGTACGCGACGGCGACCGGATCTACGCCACGATCCTCGACTGCTCGCTGCGTCACGACCCCCGCCCGGGCCCGTTCGCCGCTTCGCCCTCCGTCGCGCTGCGCCACTCGACCGCTGTCGGCTCGCTGCGTGCGGCGGCGGTCCGCCCGGAGACCGTCCAGTACGTCGAGTGTGTCGGATCCGGTGTCGCCCCCGAGGTCCGCGCGGAACTGGCGGCGCTCGCCGCGCTGCACGAGGGTGCCGCCGCCGGATCCGTGGCCGTCGGAAGTGTGAAGGACCGGCTCGGACACACCTTCGCCAACGCGGGAGTCGCCGCTCTCAGCAAGGTCGCGCTCGCGTTGCACCACCGCCGGCTCCCGCCGGGGCGGGAGCCGGCCGAGGCAGCGGAGTTCGCACGCTCGGGCACGCCGCTCCGGCCCATCGGCGCGGGCCGGCCGTGGCCACCGGGCGAGGAAGGACACCCGCGTCGGGCGACCGTCCACGGCACCTCGCTCACCGGCACGCTCTGCCACCTCGTACTCGAAGAGCACGACGGTACGGGCGGGCATGACGGTACGGACCTGCACGGCAGTACGGACCGGTACGACAGTACGGACCGGCACAGCCGACCATCCGACGCCGAGGCCCTGCGCCCGCCCCGGCCGCCCACTTCCCCGTACGCGGTCGGGAACACGGCGTCGGGCACCGAGCCGATCGCGGTGGTGGCCCTGGCGGGGTGGTTCGCGGACTCGGCCGACGCGGAGAGCTTCTGGCAGGCCATCCGCTTGGGCGTCAGCAGGATCGGCCCGGTGCCCGAGACCGTCCTCGACCGGGAGCTGTACTACGCCCCGGGCGCGCTGAGCCTCACCCACAGCTACACCGACCAGGGCGGTCACACGGCACTGCCGACCGCTCCCCCGCCCGGTCTGCGGATCTCCCCGTCGCGCCACGCCTCCATGGACGGCGCGCAGCGCCTGGCCCTCGCCGTCGCCGCGCAACTCCTCGCCGGACGGGGCACGACCGAACCGGGCGGCCGGGGGCTGATCGCCGTCGGCAGCAATCTCGGCCTGTCCCGGGAACGCCGTCTGAACGCCGAGTCGTCGCTGCAGGACCTGGAGGACACGGTCGCCCGTCTCGACGCCCTCGGCGGTCTGTCCCCGCTGCGGAGGAAGTCGCTCCTCACGTCGCTGCGCGAGCACCTGGGCCCGCCGGACGAGGGTGTACGGCCGGATCTGCTGGACGGCTGCCTGGCCAGCGGGATCGCCGCTCTCCTCGCCAACGAGTACGGGCTCGACGCGGTCCCCCTCGCGGTGGAGGCGGCGTGCGCCTCCTCGCTCGCGGCGATCGACGTGGCGGTCGGCGCGCTCCGCGCGGGGACCGCCGACTTCGCGATCGCCGGTGGTGTCGAACTGGCCTGCAACGCCCGGGACATGGTCCTGTGCTCCGCGCTCGGTCTGCTGTCGCACAGCAGGAACGCGCCGTTCGACGCGGGCGCAGACGGTTTCACGCCGGGCGACGGCTGCGGTCTGTTCCTGCTCAAGCGTTACGGTGACGCGCTGCGCGACGGTGACGATGTCCTCGGTCTCGTCCGGGGTGTCGGAGCGTCCAACGACGCCAAGTCCCTGATCGCGCCCGATGTCGCGGGGCAGACACGCGCGATGGAACGGGCTTTCGCCCAGGTCGACTTCGCCCCCTCGGCGGTCGACTACCTGGAGGCGCACGGCACCGGCACCAAGGTGGGGGACCGGGTGGAGATCGCCGCGGTCGCGGAGGTCTACGGCGGGGCCCCGCGCGCCCGTCCGCTGACGATCGGATCGGCGAAGTCGTTCTACGGGCACACCTTCGCCGCCGCGGGCAGTGCCGGGCTGCTGCGCACGCTGCTGGCGATGCGGGCGCGGACACTGCCGCCCAACACGAACCTGCGCACCCTCAATCCGGCGCTGGATCTGGCCGCCGTTCCCGCCGTGGTGCCGACCGAGCCGTCCGTCTGGGTCAGGCAGCCGGGGCAGCCGAGGCGCGCCGCGGTGAGCTCGTTCGGCACGGGCGGCATCAACTATCACGTACTCGTCGAGGAGCACGAGGAACACATGGACGGAGCACGATGAACTTCGAGTTCGACCCGGACGTCGAGGAGATGCGCGCCATGACGGTGGCGTTCGCCCGGCGCGAGCTGGCCGGTCGGCGCGAGGAGAACGGTGCGGCCTTCGACGCCGACGCGTTCCGCGGACGCTGGCTCCTCGCGGGCAAACAGGGTGTGGTCGGCGGGGTCGTCCCCGTCGAGTACGGGGGCAGCGGCCTGGACGCGGTCGCCGCGTCGGCGGTCATGGAGGCCCTCGGGTACGGCTCCTCCGACACGGGCTTCGCCTTCTCCGTCGCGGCGCACCTGTTCGCGTCCCTGATGCCGATCGTGGAGTTCGGTACGGAGGAGCAGAAGCGGCGTCTGCTGCCGGCGCTGTGTTCGGGAGAGCTCATCGCGGCGCATGCCATCACCGAGCCCGAGGCGGGTTCGGACGCGCTGAACCTGCGTACACGCGCCGAGTTCCGGGGCGACCACTATGTGCTGCACGGCAGCAAATGCTTCACCACGAACGCCCCGGTCGCCGATGTCTTCGTCGTGCAGGCGGCGACCGAACCGGGCCGTGGCTTCTTCGGTCTGACGGCGTTCGTCGTCGAGGCCGGCACACCCGGGCTCAGCGTGGGGCCGCCCTACACCAAGGTCGGTCTGCGGGGTTCCCCGACGGCCGACGTCCACTTCGACGGGTGTGTGGTGCCCTCGGCCGATGTGCTCGGGGCCCGGGGTGCGGGGGCGAGTGTCTTCTCCTCCTCCATGAAGTGGGAGCGCACCTGTCTCTTCGCCGCCTATCTCGGTGCCATGCAGCGCGTGCTGGAGTCGACGGTCGAGTACGCGGGGGAACGTGAGCAGTTCGGCGCTCCCATCGGCAGTTTCCAGGCGGTGGGCCATCGCCTCGTCGACATGACCCTGCGGCTGGAGTCAGCCCGCCTTCTGCTCTACAAGGCCGCGTGGGGGCTGGCGCGGGGCTCCGAGGACGAGGTGGCTCCCGCGCTGGCGAAGCTGGCCGTCAGCGAGGCCGCCGTGCAGGTGGGCCTCGACGCCATTCAGGTGCGCGGTGCGCTGGGCGTCCTCGAAGGGGAGGCGGAGACGCTGTTGCGCGACGCGCTTCCCGCACGGATCTTCTCCGGCACCAACGAGATCCAGAAGAACAACATCGCGCGGGCGCTGGGCCTGAGCGGCAGCCGCCGCCGGGCCCGGCGGCGCTGAGCCACCGATTGCTCCGGCAACCACTCGTCGGCCCGGTCACCTTGTCCGGCCCGGAACGGAGTACACCATGACCATCATCGTCCACCGCATCCGTCTGCTCGACGGGGTGGCACCGGACCGCTTCGAGACATGGGTGCGGGAGGTCGACTACTCCACGTGCCCCGAGCTGCCCAGTGTCCTGTCGTTCAGTGTCCAGCGGCTGACCGGGCCCGCGGTCGACGGACACGACGGCGCCGGGACCGTCGCGGACACCGGCACCGAGCCGCTCGCCTACGTCGAAATCATCGAGGTATCCGGCCTCGCGGACTTCGAGCAGGACATGCAGAGCCCGCCATTTCGAAAGCTGGTCTCCGACTTCGATCAGATGGCCGAGGTCGTGTCCGAGACGGTGGGCGAACGGATCGGAGAAGGCTATCGCGCGTGAATAGCGGATGTGCCGCCGACGTCGAAAGGCGTATTGATTTGCGCTCGTCAGCTCCGGCCCGCGTCCTTTGAATTCTGTTCAATGGCCGCCATGAGTCCGGTCTCGTAGGCGACGGCCACGGCCTGGGCGCGACTTCCGACACCCAGTTTCCTCAGCAAATGGTGAACGTGGGAGCGAACAGTCGCTGTGGAAACCGATAGTTTCTCCGCTATCTCCGCATTGGACTTTCCCTGGGTGAGCAGGACGATCACCTCGGTCTCCCGTGGCGTCAGCGACGGCACGACGCTCGCGGCGAGCGCCGAGGCATGGCGCTGCGGCAGATGGTCGAGGCTCCTGCGGGCCGCCTCGGGGATGACCATCGCACTGCCCGCGCTGACCGTCCGCAGCACATGGATCAGCTCGTCGGCGGAGGTGTCGGGGGCGAGGACGGCACGGACCCCGAGACGCAGGATCTCGATCGAACGGCTCGCGTTCTCGGCCTTCGTGATGTGGATGACCTTGGTGAGGGCGGCCAGAGCGGTCAGCTCCCGCTTGTTCTCGATGGTCAGGGCGGGGGCCACCACCACCGTGACGTCCGGGGCCGAGTCGGCGGCGGCGGCCTCCGAGTCCGTCCCGGTCGAGTAACCGATGACAGCGATGTCGGGCTGCTGATCGAGGAGGGCGCGCATACCGGCACCCACGATCGATCCCTCACAGCAGAGCAGCACCCGGATACCGCGGCCGGCACCACCGCCCGGGGCGGCATGATGCGCCGGGGAGGCCGGCCAGTCGTCCCGCACGGCTCGATGTCCCGACCTCCGCCGGTGGACGCTCATCGCTCGGTGATCAGGTCGGTCGTCCACGCGAAACGATGAGTGGCATTGAGGCCCGTTCGCCGAGAGCAGTGCAAGGTTCGTTCCTCCCCCGAGATTGACGCGACCCTGCGTGTTCCAGGAGACCCTCGCTGCTTATCGGTCTCGCAACATCGAGGCCGCATGGCATATGCAGGGTAACACAGGAGACACACGCTCACGGCTCTCCGAGGACCTCACAGAGTTTTACCACCGAGTAACCTCGTGCCTTATGTGTCCGGTATTTGGTGGCTGGTTCTGACAACGCCCGGGAGAATTTCACAAGACCTTTGGACGACGTGTCAGATCGTGCGTACGGCACGGACTCCTAACCGACGTGGTGCGCGCGGGAAATCTGTGAGAGGCCGCCCCAATCTGCTCACGAAGAAGGTCCGGCCCGGCAGTCCCAGCCGGTCCTGCAGCTCCTTTCGTACGTCGTCGTGCTGCAGGACGACACTGACGGGGTGCAGCGCGAGCCCCGCCTCCGTGGCCCGCAGCCAGTATTCGGCCAGCCGGGCTCCGCCCCGGAGGGTGGCCCCGACACCGGGAGACGCGTCGGCGAGCCCCATGGCGACGACGACCGGCGTCGGCCGTACGACGCGGGCGAGTTGGCGGGCGAGCACGCGGTGGTAGCCCGCGTGGCGGAGCACACGCATCGTGGTGGGAGCCAGCGCGAGGCTCAGTGCGTGGCGCCGGGGCGTCGACAACGGCCCGAACAGCTGGCTGAGGGGGAAGCCGTCACCACGTGCCGCGGCCTCGGCCTCGTCCCGGCGCACGTAGGAGTGTGTCTCGCGCCAGGCCTGTCGATGGCTGAAGTCGCGTCCTCCGTGGCGGGCCACGAGGTCGGCGAAGGCCGCGCGCTCTCTGTCGGCCACGAGATGCCGGACGGTGACGTCCGCGCCCTCCGCGACGCCGGTGGACGAGGCGGACAGGCCGTCCAGGACGGCTGGTTCGACCGCTTCGGGACGGTAGGGCGCGCGGTTGGTCCTTCGGGCGAGGGCGGTGCGGCGGAGTTCGGCGAGAGAACCGTCGGGCACGTCCGGCTCGTCCGTGCGGCGCAGCCGGACGACGCACAGGGGTGACCAGGACACGGGCCAGGTGTCACCGAGCGGGGGCCACGTGTCATGGGTGCCACGCGTCTGTTGGCCGGCGCGCGGTTCGACGAAGTGGACGCGGTCCGTCGACCAGCCCTGCAGGGCCAGGGAGCGCAACAGGATCTGCAGGTACGCGCCACAGCTGACCAGCATCTCGACGGCGTGCGCGGGGAGGGAGGTCAGTTCGCGCTCCCGGTCGAGGGCGAGGATCACATACTCGTCCGTGGCACGTCCACCGGTTCCGCGGGCGTCACCGGAGACACGGTCGGGGGCCTCGGGGCCGTCGGCGGGAGCCCGGTCGACGAGCCGTTCCGCTGCCCGGCGCGCACCACGGCCGGTGGGCCATGCGACGCCCCACGGCTGGCAGTTGTGGGACGACGGGCTGAGCGCGGCGATCTCGGCCGCTTCGCGCAGCGCGTGCTCGAACTGCGCCCGGCCTTGCGCCGAAGGCGGCCGAGGTGTCGATATGGGTGAGCTGGTCACGGTGTCCGGTCTCCTCACTGCCACACGAGTGCCAGGGCGTATCCGTCGACTTCCCGGGCCCAGCTGTCGAAACGGGAGCCGTCGGCCGCGGGTGCGTGACGGCGGAGTTCGGGCCCTGCCCGCCAGGCGAACCGGCCGTCGGGCCACCACTGGGTGAGCCGTACCTCGCGGCTGTCCACCCGCAGGCCGAAGCCGAAGTGCTTGAGCACCGCCTCCTTGCAGGCCCACCGCAGGGGCAGCGGCATGGCACCCACTCCCCCGAGCCGGGGGTCCGCCGCTATCTCCGGGGGATGCGTGAGCAGGTCCGCGAGCGGCGGTGGCACCTGGCGGCTGCGCTCGACGTCGATCCCGACGGCACGCGGCCCGCAGACGGCGACGGCGAAGTCCACCGAGTGCGACAGACCGACCTCGACGCGGGCGTCGACGACGGGTTTCCCGGCGCGGAGTCCGTCCGGGACGACACCGACCGTGATGTCGCGAGGGTGTACCGAGACGCCGGCGTGCCGCCGCTGATAGGCGCACACGCTGTGCTTGATGGCCAGACGTCCGGCCAGCCACTCCAACCGCCTTTTGATCAGGCGCAGTTGGGCCGCCTGCCGGATCTCTTCGTCGCTGAGATGGCGGGCGCCGATCGTCGCGCGGTCCGTCTCGTCGCGCCCGCGCAGCCAGGCGATCGACACCACGGCGACCGTCAGGGGGCCGCGGGCGTGGCTGACGTACAGGGGACGCGCGGGGTCGAGCGCCATGCTGTCGTCGAGACTGCGTGCCGCGACGCGGTCCGGCGAGGTGATCGTCATCGCCGGGCCTTCAGCGCTCCACGCGCGGGGGCAGCAGGAAGGGATAGGTGCGGCGTCTGATCCTGTGGTGCCAGAAGCGGTCGGCCTGACGCAGTCGCTGGATGAGTTCCCACATCCGGGCGTCGTCGCGGTAGTACGCGGCCACCTCCTCCGCGGTGATCGGCCGCGACAGTCGGGCGTTGGCCTGTTCGAGGAACGCCGGGACGAGTTCGTGGAGCCGTTCCTTGTAGAGGTTGCCGAGGAAGTCCAGCAGGACGCCGCGGGTCTCGTAGAACTTGTCGAAGATCGACTTGCTCATCGAGACACGGACTGCGTCGCGCAGGACCCAGGGAAGCGAACTGAAGAAGAGCCGGACGTCCAGCTGTTCACGGCCGCGGGTGTCACGCATGAGTGGGGTGGTGACATCGAGGTACACCAGTTCGCCGCCGACATCCATCCAGTTGGCGGCCTGTGCGTCCAGGCCGAGGGTGGGCTCAACGGCACTCTCGACCCGGTCGAGGAACCGGGCGAAGAAGTCCTTGATCCACACGTCGTCCTCGGTGTGCAGGAGTCTGGAACACAACCGGTGCGGCGGCAGCTCGCGTTGCACGCAGTAGGCCGTGATCCGGCCCGACGGCTGCCGTGTGTGCCACAGCTCGGTGTCCGCGACGTGGAGGCCGCTGTCCGCGAGCCTGTTCAGATACGCGCGGAGGCCTTCCTCGTACCGTTCGAAGCGTCCGCGGTCGGGGAACACCGGCAGGCGCTTGCACGCGAACGCCCCTGCCTCGGCACGGAGTCGGAGCACCAGGGTGACTTCGCCGTACCCGAGCACATCGAGGGCACTGCCGTCCGTGGTCCTGAGCGCTGCCTGAACCTGGTCTTCGAGCTGTGCGAGTTCGCTGTGCGGAACGGTGAAGGACATGGCATGGCCCTTAGGTCTGGTTGTCCGTCCCGGCACGTGCGGTGGCCGTGGTGGACGGGGACGGTGTGCGCCGGTGCCGCACGAGGAGGTAGATGGCCGCGGCGAAGAACGCGGCGTCGAGCACGAGGATCTGCGGCACGCTGCTGACGAGGATGACGACCAGGCAGACCAGCATGAGCAGTTGGCCGTAGAGCGCGGCGACGACCAGGCGGCGGTCGAGGATCAGGACGACACCGCTGACGATCATCGCCGCCGCGACGAACACGGTGACGGCTGTGGGGTGTTCGGCGAGCCAGTCGGTGAACGGGCCGATGACGGCGACACCGTCGTTGCCGTCCGCGGCGCCGTCGAGGCGCTCCTCGACCGACTCGATCTCCGGGAAGAATTTGCCGATGCCGGCGATGACGTAGAGGACGCCCACTGTGCGCTGGAGGATCAGGTCTCGTGTGGTCACCCGATGGAGTCTTCCGGTGTCGTGGCCTGGCGGCCGGGGCTTTTTCGGACGAGATCCACTGCTGTGCGATCCGCTGGTCGCGGGTACGCCGGTTCAGGCGGCCGTGATCACCAGGACCGCGTTCTGACCGCCGAAGCCGAACGAGTTGCTCACCGCGACCTCCACCTTCCGTTCCCGGGGTGATCCGGCGACGATGTCCAACTCGACCTCGGGGTCCTGCCGTTCGAGGTTGGCGGTCGGGGGGATGGTGCCGTTCTCGACGGTCAGCACGGTCAGCGCGGCCTCGATCGCGCCGGCGGCTCCCAGGGTGTGGCCGGTCACCCCCTTGGTTGAGGTGACCGGAGGGCCCGCGCCGAGGAGATCCCGCAGCACCTTGGCCTCGGCCGCGTCGTTGAGCGGTGTGGAGGTGCCGTGGGCGTTGACATGGTCCACGTCCCCGGGCGTGACGCCCGCTGCCGACAGGGCCGTGCGCAACGCCCGCAGAACCCCCGCGCCCTCGGGGTCCGGGGCGGTCATGTGGTAGGCGTCGGCGGAGGCCCCGTACCCGGCGATCCTCGCCCGGACCGTCGCCCGGCGCGCCCGTGCGTCCGCCTCGCGTTCGAGGACGAGCATGCCGCTGCCCTCGCCGATGACGAACCCGTCGCGGTCCGCGTCGAAGGGGCGCGACGCGGCGGACGGTTCGTCGAGTCTCCGGGACAGCGCGCCCATCTGCGCGAAACCCGTCACCATCAGGGGACTGACCCCGGCCTCGGCGCCGCCCGTGACGACGACGTCACAGCTTCCGTCGCGCAGCAGGTGCAGGGCCGTGCCGATCGCCGTGGCACCGGAGGCGCAGGCGGTCGCCGTGACGAGATTCGGACCCTTGGCGAGCAGGTCCATCGCCAGGTGCCCGGCGGCCATGTTGGGCACGAGCATCGGGATCAGCAGGGCGGAGACCGCTTCCGGGCCCTTCTCCAGCATCCGCCGGTGCTGGGTCTCCCAGGTCGCCACTCCGCCGAGGCCGCAGCCGACGACGACCCCGACGCGGGCGCCGTCCCAGGTACCGGGGTCGAGCCCGGCGTCGGCGACCGCCTCACGCGCCGCGGTGATGCAGAGCTGGCTGAAGCGGTCGTGCGCGAGGGAGCTGCGCCGGCCCACGTGCTCGCGGGCGGAGAAACCCGGCACGGTGCAGGAGATGTCCACGGGGAGTCCGGCCAGCGACGGGTTCCTGGCCGCCGGGGACCGGCCCGCGCACACGCCCTTCCAGGTGTCGTCGGCGCCGATGCCGGCCGGGGTGACCAGACCGACACCCGTCACCGCGATGGGCGGCGCGGGCGACCTGGAGGTGGTCATGCCGACGCCTCGGCGGACGCGAGGCGCCCGATCAGGTCGGCGACCTGCGTGATCGTGTCCCCGGGAGACGCGGCGTCGTCACCGACCTGCACGCCGAAGTCCGACTGGATGACGAGCAGCAGCTCGACGAGGAAAAGCGAGTCCATGTCGAGGTCCTCGAACGTGGTACCGGGGCCGATCTCGGCACGGTCCACCTCGAAACGGTCGACCAGGAGATCGACCAGCCTGTCGTACATCGCGCTCATACGTACCTCACGCCCATGCGATGCGCCCTACCTTTCCGGCGCTCACAGGCACCGCCGCGTCAGTCGGTTCGCTGCGCCACTTCGCCGCTGCACTTCCCTGGTGCACTTCACCGTGATCGACCGGACAGGGCCTGGTCGTCATCGAGTGTGGGCGCGGGGGCTGACCGCCCGCTGACCGATGGCTGACCGTGCGCTGACGGGCGGCGCCCGCCGCCGGAGTGGTGCTGTGTCAGTCATCGGTCAGTGCCTCGTCAGCCATCGGTCAGCCCCTCGGACCAGACTCGGCCCGGACATCACCCATGAACGCCCGGAACACATGACCGGACATCACCCGTGACAGTCCGCACGACATGGCCGTCCGAAACACATGACCGTCCGCACGACATGGCCGGCCGGAGGACATGGCCGTCCGGGAGACGAGGAGCACTCGCGTGGTTGCACGTCTTCGCGACCGACCGGCACCTCGACACTGCACCGGTGACCGCCCCGGCCGGCGCGGCCAGGACGGTGTCCGATGAGCCGGGGCCGGGCCGCCGTGCTGACGGGAGTCGGCAGCTGCCTGCCGCCCAGGGCCGTCCCGAACGACGAACTGGCCGCCGGTCTGGACAGCTCCGAGGAATGGATCCGCTCGCGCACAGGCATCGAGCAGCGGTACTTCGCCGAGCGCGGCACGGCCACCTCCGATCTGGCCGTCGGGGCGGGCGAGAGAGCCCTGAAGAGCGCGGGCGTCTCCACCGTGGACACGGTGCTCGTCGCGACGACCACCCCGGACCGCCCCTGTCCGGCGACCGCCCCCGTGGTGGCCGCCCGGCTCGGGATGAGGGGAACGGCCGCCTACGACGTGTCCGCCGTCTGCACCGGCTTCGTGTACGGGCTGGCGACCGCGGCGGGACTCATCTCCGCGGGCGTCGCGGACCGCGTACTGGTGATCGGCGCGGAGACGTTCTCCACCCTGCTCGATCCCGAGGACCGGTCCACGGCTGTGATCTTCGGGGACGGCGCCGGAGCCGTCGTACTGCGCTCCGGAGATCCGGCGGAGCCCGGTGCGCTCGGTCCGTTCGACCTGGGGAGCGACGGGGCGGGCGAGGACCTGATCACCGTACCCGCCGGCGGATCACGCCAGCGGCTGTCCGGGCTGGCACCGGCGGCAGGCGAACGGTACTTCGCCATGTCGGGCAAGGAGGTCTTCCGGCACGCGGTCCTGCGGATGACCGGATCGGCCCGCACGGTCCTCGCCCGGGCGGGCTGGCGGGCCCGGGACGTCGACCATCTGGTGAGCCATCAGGCGAATCTGCGGATCACCAACCATGTCGCCGACGACCTCGGCATTCCCAGGGAGCGCTGTGTCAGCAACATCGCCGAGGTCGGGAACACCGCGGCGGCCTCGATCCCACTCGCCCTCGACCAGGCACACACCGAAGGCGCGCTGCGGCCGGGCGGGCGGATGCTGCTCACCGCGTTCGGCGGAGGGCTCACCTGGGGGTCCGCGGTACTGACCTGGCCGGACCTGGACCCGGCACGAGCGTGAGCACACACATGAGCACCCGCACGAGCACAGACACGAACACGCACACGCGCGAACGAGCACGGCGGAAGGAGCACACGGCATGAGCGTGAGGTACGTATGAGCGCGATGTACGGCAGGCTGGTCGATCTCCTGGTCGACCGTTTCGAGGTGGACCGCGCGGAGATCGGGCCCGGTACCACGTTCGAGGACCTGGACATGGACTCGTTGTTCCTCGTCGAGCTGCTGCTCGTCATCCAGTCGGACTTCGGCGTGCAGGTCGGTGACGACGCCGCGTCTCCCGGGGACACGATCACGCAGGTCGCCGACCTGATCGAGCGCCTCGCGTCCGCCGAGGTCCCCACCGGGCCGTAACCAGGCCGCCGCCAGACCCAGTCAGGTCCAGCCAGGTCCAGTCGGGCCACAGTCCGCCGGAAACGAGCCGAGGACGACCATGAGCACCCAGCAGTCAATCATCAACTACATCGCCGGTGTGTGGCTCGACGGTGACGCCGAGGGCCTCGACGCGCAGGTCCCCCTCGCCGAGCTCAACATCATCGACTCGGCCGGGATCTTCGACCTCGTGCACTACATGCAGGACGACTTCCGTATCACCGTGCCTCTGCGGGAGATCTCCCCGGCGAACTTCCGGACGGTGGACACGATGGCGGCGCTGGTCGAGCGGCTGCGGCGAGAGGGAGAAACCGTCCGATGACGAACGTCACTGGGGACAGGCGGAACGGCCGGCACAGCGAGGTCGGGCGGGACGGCCGGGTCGGCGAGGACGCCGGCGGCGTCCGGCGTCAGGTCGTCGACATCATCGCCTCACGCACGCTGTACGACGAGTCCTACCTGCTCCCCGACAGCCACTTCGAGGCGGAACTCGGTATCGACTCGGTCATCTTCGAGTCGATCCTGGCCTCGGTGAAGGAGCAGTTCTCGCTGGTGGCGCCGCTGCCGTCCGGCCTCGTCACGGTCGGCGACCTCGTCCGCGCGGTCGAACGGGCCTGCCAGGCCCCCGCTGCCGATGTCCCGGGGCCGGCGCACACCGCGGCGCCGGGCGGCCCGCTCCTGGAGACGGTCGTCACCACCACCATGCGGCACACCCAGTACCAGCGAAGTCAGCTGGCCCTCGGCGCCGACTTCGAGAGCGAGCTGGGCATCGACTCGGTGGTGCTGGCCTCGATCGTGGCCGACGCCGCACGTGAGCTCGGACTTCCGCCCGACCTGGCGGGCACCGTCACCGCGACCTCCCTGGACGAGTTGGTGGAGGCCCTGCGTCCGTACCACGAGGACACGCGCCGGGTGGATCAGTCGCTCACCCGTCCGGGTTCCGGTCGGGGTGCGTCGCCGGTCCCGGACGAGCGTGCCACGGACGGACGCGCCGCTGACGGGCGCGCCGTGGACGACCCGGGCTCGGCCTGGGACAGCCGGTCCATGAAGGACTTCGTGGAGGAACGCGACGGCGACCTCTTCGCCAAGACCCGCAGCTTCGGCAGGTACCTGCGGCGGCGCGAGGCCGAGCGGCTCTACTGGTACGGCATGCCGCTGCACTCCCGCTGCTCCAACCGGGCCGTCATCTTCGACGAACTGGAGGGCCTCGAACGCGAGTTCCTGATGTTCGCCTCGAACAACTACCTGGGCCTGGCCAACCACCCCAAGGTGATCGAGGCCGTCTGCGACGCCACGCGGCGGTACGGGGCCACCCACACCGGTTCCCGGTTCATCGGCGGGACCAACATGCTCCACAAGGAACTGGAGCGGCGCCTCGCGGCCTTCAAGCAGCGGTCGGCCTGCATCGTCTATCCCGGCGGCTACGCGGCGAACATCGGCGCGATCTCCGCACTGGTCAAGAGTTACGACACCGTCGTCGTCGACAAGCTCAACCACATGAGCATCGTCGACGGAGCCCGGCTCTCCGGCGCCACCCGCAGGATCTACCAGCACAACGACATGGCCGACCTTGAGCGCATCCTGAAGCGCTGCGACGAGGATCCCGGCGGCAAACTCATCGTGGCCGACGGCGTGTTCAGCATGCACGGCGACATCTGCGACCTGCCCGAGATCGTCCGGCTGGCCAAGGAGCACGGCGCCAGGGTCATGATCGACGACGCGCACTCCACCGGCGTACTCGGCCGGCGCGGCTCGGGAACGGCCGAACACTTCGGCCTGAAGGGTGAGGTCGACCTCGAACTCGGCACGATGAGCAAGACGCTCGCGGGCATGGGCGGGTTCGTCGTCGGCGACGAGGAGGTCGTCGAGTACCTCCGCTTCTACTCGAACTCGTACGTCTTCGCCGCGAACATCCCCGCGGGTGTCGCCGCCGGGCTGATCGCGTCCATCGACGTCATCGAGTCGGAGCCCGAACGCATCACGAAGCTGTGGCACAACATCCGTCTGCTGCGGAGCCAGTTGGCGGACGCCGGCTTCGATCTGGAGAACACCCGCAGCGCGATCCTTCCCCTGGTCGTCGGCGACGAACGCAAGGCGATGGAGCTGGGCCGCGCGGTCCGCGCGAGGGGGCTCTACTGCCAGACGGTGGTGTTCCCGGGCGTGCCGCTCGGTGACGCGCGCCTGCGGGTCAGCGTCACCTCGGAGCACACCCCCGAGGATCTGGAGACCGCCGCGGGCATCTTCGTCGAGGCCGCCCGCGAGGTCGGTGTCCTGCCGTCGGCGGGGTGAGGCGGCGATGACGGAAGCAGCCCTGACGCGCGTACCGCACGGCCGCGGTTCCTCCTCGCCCGGCCCCGGTGCCGTTCCGGACGACTCCGACGACACCTCGCTGATCCGGTGGTCGCTGCCGCTGTCCCCCGCGCAGGCGACCCGGCCTGCCTTCGTCGGCGAACGGCCCATCTCTTACGGCCAGTTGGAGGTGGACGTCACGGCCGTCGCGTCCGGTCTGCTCGGGCTCGGCGCGGCGCTCGGTGACCGGGTGGCCGTCTGGATGGACAAGACGCCACGCTACGCCGAGGCCATCCTCGCGATCCTGAGGGCCGGTTGCGCGTACGTGCCGCTCGACGGGGGTCAGCCGCCCGCACGCGTGGAGCACATCCTCACGGACTGCGAACCCGTCGTGCTCTTCACCGACCACCGCCACCTGGAACTGCTCACGGACCGTGAACTGCCCTCCTGCGTAAGGGCGATCGTGGTCGCCGAGGACGACTCGGGCAAGGTACGCGACGACCGTGCCACAGCCGGGACGACGGCGAGGTACGCGACACCGATCCGCACGTGGGCCGACCTCACGGCGGAGACGGAGACGGCGGTAGCGGAGGCGGCGGTAGCGGAGACGACCGTGGCGGCGACAGCGGACCACGATCGCTTTCCACCCATGCCGGATCGCGACGACCTCGCCGCGATCCTCTACACCTCCGGCTCGACCGGTACGCCGAAAGGGGTGCGGATCTCCTACCGGAACCTGGCGAACTTCATCCGCTGGGCGCGTACCGAACTGACCGTGGGACCGGACGACGTCTTCGCCAACCACGCCTCCTTCAACTTCGACCTGTCGACCTTCGACCTCTTCACCGCGCTGTCGGTGGGCGCCGGTGTCTGGATCGTCGCCGACGACCGGGCACGCGACGTCGGGGCGCTGGCCAGGGGGATACGCGAGCACGGCGTCACGGTGTGGTACTCCGTGCCCTCCGTGCTGAACCTCCTGACCCGCTCGGGTGCGCTCACCCCGGACACGGTCCGCACCCTGCGGTACGTCCTCTTCGCGGGCGAGGTGTACCCGATCGGGCAGTTGCGTTCACTGGCGGCCCTGCTCCCTGAGGAGACGGCGCTCTACAACCTGTACGGGCCGACCGAGACCAACGTCTGCACGTATCACCGGGTCCGTGCGGAGGACCTCGGTCGGGACGAGCCCGTACCGATCGGCACGCCGGTTCCCGGCGCCCGTGTGTCCGTGGTCGACGAGGACGGACACACGCTGCACGGGCCCGAGGCGTTCGGTGAGTTGATCGTCGAGGGTGACTGCGTGACTCCCGGCTACTGGCGTGGGAAGTCACCTGCGGCCGACGCCGGAGACGCCACCTGCGGACCCACCGCGGTCGGACATGAAAGAGGCCGCCACGCCACCGGCGACCTGGTGAGCTACGAGGGGGACCGCCTCGTCTACCGCGGGCGCCGTGACCGGATGGTCAAACTCTCCGGCTACCGCGTGGAGTTGGGCGAGATCGAGGCCACCGCGCTCAAGCACCCGGCCGTCGCGTCCGCCGCCGTGGTCGTGGACACACAGGGCACGGAGCCGCGGATCGCCCTCTACTACACCCTCGTTCCGGGGGCCCGCAGGCCGAACCTCATCGAGATCAAACGGCACTGCGCACAGCACCTGCCCCGCTACATGCTGCCCCACCTGGCCGGCTGCCTCGACGAACTGCCGCGCAACGCCAACGGCAAGACCGACTACCACCGCCTGGGCAGCGGGACGGCCGGCTCTGTCCGGCACGCGCATGTCCTGCACGCGCAGGCCGTACCCGGCAAATGACGGAGACGCTCATGAACCAGGATCCCCACGAGACCCCCTGGCAACCCTGGCAGGGGAAAGAGCCGAAGACCGTCGCCGGGCTGCTGCGCCACCATCTCGAACACCGTCCGGACGCGCTCGCCTACCGTTTCCTCACCGGAACCGATACGGGCCGCGCCGACGCAGGCAGCACGGAAGAGGCCGAAAGGGCCGAAGAAGGCACGTCGTGGAACTACCGCGAGCTCGACCTGCGCACCCGGGCCGTGGCCGCACTCCTCCAGAGCGAAGGCCTCACGGGCGAACCGGTCCTGCTGCTCCATCCCCCGGGGCTCGACTACATCGCCGGCTTCCTCGGCTGCCTGTACGCGGGAGCCGTCGCCGTACCCGCCTACCCGCCGGACACCCGGCGCTTCGGCCAGACCATGCCCCGTCTCGCGGCCATCGCCCGGGACTCCGGGGCCACCCACGCCCTCACGACCGGGGCCCTGTCGCGCTTCGCGGCCACGAAACGACGCGAGATGGACTCGCTCGGGCTCGCCGGTCTGCGCTGGCTGGCGCTGTCCGAGCTGGGCACCGACGGAGCCGACACCTGGCACGAGCCCGTGGTCGGGAGCGATGCGACGGCCTTCCTCCAGTACACGTCCGGCTCGACCTCGTCGCCCAAGGGCGTGATGGTCAGCAACGGCAACCTGCTGCACAACCTCCGTTCGATCCACCGCAGGCTGGAGCACGACGCCGGGTCGGGCATGGTGTCCTGGCTGCCCCCGTACCACGACATGGGTCTCATCGGCGGCATCCTCACGCCCCTGTACGGCGGCTTTCCCGCCCACCTCATGTCCGCGATGTCGTTCGTACGGCAGCCGCTGCTGTGGCTGGAGACGCTGTCGCGGACCCGGGCGTCCACCAGCGTGGCCCCCAACTTCGGCTTCGAGCACTGCGTACGCCGGATCACGGACGAGCAGCGGGACGGGCTTGACCTGAGCCACTGGAGGCTGGCGCTGAACGGCGCCGAGCCGGTACGCGCCGACACCCTCGACCAGTTCACCGAACGGTTCGCGGCCTGCGGCTTCGAACGCCGTGCCCTGCTGCCCTGCTACGGCCTCGCGGAGGCGACGCTGATGGTGACGGGGGTCGGCGCGCACGAACCGCCACCGGTCGGCGCGTTCGCGTCCGCCGCCCTGGGCGCGGGGGTCGCCGAACCCGTACCCGACGCGGCTGTACCCGACACCGCCATGCCCGACGCAGCCACGCCCGAGGCCGCCGGGGCGCGGAGCGGGCGGGCGGTCCGGCTGGTCGGCTGCGGCCCCGCCGTCGACGGGGTGGACGTCGCCGTCGTCGACCCCGGCACCCGACGGCGGATCGACTCCGAGGGGCACATCGGTGAGATCTGGATCGCGGGCGGGAGCGTGGCGCACGGGTACTGGGGCCGCCCCGAGGCCAGCGAGGCCACCTTCCGGGCCCGTATCGAGGGCGAAGGGCCCACGCCCTTCCTGCGCACCGGCGATCTCGGCTTCCTGAAGGGCGGCCATCTGCACGTCGTCGGCCGTATCAAGGACGTCGTCATCGTGCAGGGCCGCAACCACTACCCGCAGGACGTCGAACTCACCGTCGAGCGGGCCGACGAGGCGGTCCGGGCGGGTTCGGGCGCGGCCTTCTCGATCGAGGTCGACGGCGCCGAGGAACTCGTCGTCGTGCACGAGGTCGAGAGCAGGCGCCTCGACGGGGCGCCGGCGCTCCTGGCGAAGCTGCGCGCGGCGATCGCCGAGGAGCACGACGTGACACCCCACGCCGTCGTCCTCCTCAAGAGGTCGACGGTTCACAGGACGACCAGCGGCAAGATCCAACGGCAGGCGTGCAAGCGGGACTTCCTGGGCCTCGGACTCACCGTGGTGGCGGCCAGCGTCACGAGGGACCCCGCGACACCCCTCCCCGCGGGGGGCCTCGCCGGCCTGTCCGCCGCCGGGCGCCGGCAGCGGGTGGTGGACGCGGTCACCGAGGTCCTGACGGGTGTCCCGGCGACGGCCGAACCACCGGACGTCACCGGTTGGACCTTCCTCGAACTGGACCTGGACTACCCGGCGCTCCTCACCGCCGTACGTGCCCTGGAGGAGCGGCTCGGCACCCGGATCCCCGTGGGCGTGCTGCTGACACGTCCAAGGGTCGACACCCTGATCAGCCTGTTTCTCGGCGAGGACCCCGGCGAGGAAACGGTCGAGGAACCCAGTTGGGACGCTGCGGCCGTCGAGGCCTGGCTGGTCGAGGAGGTGGCGACGCGCCTCGGCCTGTCCGCCGCCTCGGTCGACGTCACCAGGCCCATGGCGTCGTTGGGTCTGGACTCGAAGCAGGCCGTGGCGATCCTCGCGGAACTCGGCGCGAGGACAGGGCGCGAGATGAGCACGGGCACCGCTTTCGAGCACCCGACCATCCGGGCCGTCGCGGCCCACGTCGGTGCCGCCGGGCGCGTGGCGGGCCCGGCGGCCTCGGCGGACACCCTGGCCTCGGCAGGGGCAGCAGCCTCCGCAAGCGCGGCCATCTCGACGGCGGCGGCCCCGCCACCGCAATCCCAGCCCCAGTCACAGCCCCAGCCCCAGCCCCAGCCGCGACTGTTGCGGCAACCGTCGCCGCGGCAGGACCCCGAGCACGAGCCCATCGCCGTCATCGGCATGGGGTGCCGTTTCCCGGGAGCCCCGGACCCGGACAGCTACTGGCGGCTCCTGGTGGACGGACGCGACGCGATCACCGGGGTCCCGGGCGGCCGTTGGGCCACCGAGCAGGTGGACGCGCCCGCGTTCGGCGGCTTCGTCGATCGCGTGGACGAGTTCGACGCCCGCTTCTTCGGCCTGTCCGCCCGGGAGGCGGCGCGGATGGACCCCCAGCAGCGGCTGCTCCTGGAGACCGCCTGGCAGACCGTGGAGGACGCTGGCCTCGATCCGACCGGGCTGTCGGGCAGCGCGACCGGTGTGTTCGTCGGCATCAGCAGCCATGACTACTCCGAACTGCAGATGAGCCGCCTGGACACGATCGACGTCCACGCGGCGACCGGCAACGCGCACTCCATCGCGGCGAACAGGCTGTCGTACACCCTCGATCTGCGCGGGCCGAGTCTCGCGGTGGACACCGCGTGCTCGTCGTCGTTGCTCGCGGTGCACCTCGCCTGCGAGAGCATGCGGCGCGGCGAGTGCGACACGGCCCTGGCCGGCGGGGTCAACCTCCTGATCTCGCCGGGCCTCTCGGTGGCGTTCGCCCAGGGCGACATGCTCTCCCCGGACGGCCGGTGCCGTACGTTCGACGACTCGGCGAACGGCTACGTACGCGGTGAGGGCGTGGGCCTCGTCCTCCTCAAGCCGCTCTCCGCGGCGCTCGCCGACGGTGACCCGGTCCACGCCGTGATCCGCGGGTCGGCCACCGCCCACGGCGGCAGGAGCAACGGCCTGACGGCGCCGAGGGGTTCGGCCCAGCGCTCCGTGATCGAACGGGCCCTGGCCCAGGCGGGTCTGAGCGGTTCCGACATCGACTACGTGGAGGCGCACGGCACCGGCACCTCACTGGGCGACCCTGTCGAATGGGAGGGCCTCGCGGCCGCCTACGGCAGCGGCCGGCCCGAGGGCAGCCGCTGCCTGGTGGGGTCGGTCAAGACCAACATCGGCCACCTGGAGTCGGCCGCGGGCATCGCCGGGCTCATCAAGGCGGCCCTCGTCGTACGGCACCGCCAGGTTCCGCCGACGCTCCACCTGCGTACCCCGAACCGCCGCCTGGCCTGGGAAGACGCCGGACTCGACGTGCCGACCCGGCTCACCGGCCTGCCGGACACCGGCAGCGTACGGGCCGGGGTCAGTTCGTTCGGGTTCGGCGGGGCGAACGCGCACGTGGTGCTGGAATCGGCGCCCGAGCCGGATCCGCTCGACGCGGTGGCCCCGAAGCGGCCCACCCACGCCCTGTGCCTGTCGGCGCACACCCCGACGGCCCTCACCACCCTGGCCCAGCGCTGGCGTACGCACCTGGCCGCCCACCCCGACGCGGAACTCGCGGAACTCTGCCACACCGCCAACACCGGCCGGGCCCGGCTCGCCTTCCGGGCGGTCGTCACCGGCGGTTCCCAGGAGGCGTTCGACACCGCGCTCGACGCGCTGGCCCGCGGCGGACCGTCGACCGCCGTGGTGCGCGGCCGGACCCGGCCGGGACGGGCGCCGAAGGTCGCGTTCCTCTTCAGCGGCCAGGGCACCCAGTACACGGGCATGGGCAAGGGGCTGTACGACACGCACAGCGGGTTCGCCCGCACCCTCGAACGCGCCGACCGCGTCCTGCGACCCCACCTGGGCGTCCCGCTGACGGAGCTGCTGTTCGGTGAGGGGTCGGCCGACCGGCTGGCGAGCACCCGGTACTGCCAGGCCGCGCTGGTGGCACTGGAGGTCGCGCTCGCCGAGCTGTGGATCTCGCTGGGTGTGCGGCCGACCGCTCTGCTCGGGCACAGCATCGGGGCGTACGGCGCCGCCTGTGTCGCCGGGGTGATGTCCCTGGAGGACGCCCTGACACTGGCCGTGGTGCGGGGCAGGCACATGTCCGAGCAGCCCGGCGAGGGCGCGATGATCGCCTGTGCCGGGGACGCGGAGACCATCCGCGCCGCGGCCGGCGCCGAGGACTCCGTCGCGATCGCCGCCGTCAACGCCCCCGGGCATCTGGTGCTGTCCGGACCCCGTACGGAGATCGACGCGGTACGCGCGCGGCTGGAAGGTCAGGCGGTCGTCGTCAGGCCGCTCGCGGTGTCGCACGCCTTCCACTCCCCGCTGATGGCGGGTGCGGCCGGGCCGCTGCGCGCCGCGGCCGACGGTGTCGCGTTCCAACCGCCGCAGATTCCCTGGGTCTTCGACGCCACGGGTGAACAGGTCACCGGGCCGGTCGGGGCCGACGACTGGGCGCGGCACATGGTGGGCCCGGTGCGTTTCGGTGACGGTTTCGCGACGCTGCGTCGCCTCGGCTGCGATGCCTTCGTGGAGATCGGCCCGCATCCGACGCTCCTCACCATGGCACGCACCATGACCGGGCCGGACGACGAGGAGTCGGTGCTGTGGCTGCCCTCCCTGCGCCGCACGCGTGGTGGCCCCGCGGGTGACGGTGACTGGCAGACGCTTCTCCAGTCGCTCGGCCGACTGCACTGCGCGGGCGGGTCCGTGGACTGGGCCGCACTGGACGAGGGCGCGCGCAGGCCACGTATACCGGTACCGCACGCGGTCCTCGAAGGGCAGCGGTACTGGTTCTCATCGAAGCCGTTGTCCGAGTCAGCAGCATCGAGGGCTGCGTCGGCATCGACACCCGCCCCGGCGTCGGCGCCGAGCGGTCCCGCACAGAACGGCTTCGCGGATCACGGCCAGACACAGGCCGCCCCCACCACCCCCGCGGCCCTCGACAGTCCCGTCACCCCCCTCACCCCCGCCGCCCCCGTCACCCCGGCCTCCGCCGGAGGCGAGGTCCGCACCGAGGTCGTCGACCACGTGGCGCGGGCCTGCGCCTTCCCGCCCGAGCAGATCCCCCTGGACGCACGGCTGGGCACGGACCTGGGCTTCGACTCGCTGATGCGCACCGAGCTCGAACGCGCCCTCGCCCGCCGGTTCCCCGAACAGCTGGACAGGTACCGGGAGTCGGTGCCCGAGGATCCGACCGTCGGCCAGTTGGTGGCTCTGCTGGACACCCGTGACCGGCCCCCGGCCCCCGGGCCCGGCACTCCCCCGGCCGCCGTCGACGGTCCACGGCCCGCCGCGCCGACGGGGCCCGCACGTCGGGCGGACGGCGACCGTCCCCGGGTGAAGCAGGAGCGCGTGTTCGAGGAGTGGGCCGAGTACGCGGAACTGCAGGGCCGCCTCCGCCAGACAACGGCGAGCGGTTCGAACCCGTACGGCCGGATCCACGAGGGCCACAACTCCGGCCGGATCTCGCTCGACGGCCGCCCGGTCGTCAACTTCTCCTCCTTCAACTACCTCGCGCTGTCGCACCACCCGCGGGTGCGCAGGGCCGCGCAGGAGGCCATCGACCGGTACGGCACCTCCAGTTCGGCCACGCCCCTGCTGTTCGGCGAGACGCCCCTGCACCACGAACTGGACGCCGAGATCGCCTCGTTCCTCGGCACGGAGGCCGCGATCGTCTTCGCCGGGGGCCATGCGACGAACGTGGCGACCATCGGGCACCTCTTCGGGCCCGAGGACCTGGTCCTGCACGACGAGTGGATCCACGACAGCGCGCTGCGCGGCTGCATGCTCTCAGGGGCCCGGCGCCGGCCCTTCCCGCACAACGACTGGCGGGCGCTGGACTCGACGCTGGGTGCGCTCCGCTCGCAGCACCGGCGGGCCCTGGTCCTCATCGAGGGCGCGTACAGCCAGGACGGTGACCTGCCCGATCTGCGCAGGTTCATCGAGGTGAAGAAGCGCCACGGCGCGATGCTGATGATCGACGAGGCCCACTCGATCGGTGTCCTGGGGCGGACGGGCCGCGGCATCGGCGAGTACTTCGGCGTCGACCGCGGTGACGTGGATCTGTGGATGGGCACGCTGAGCAAGGCGCTCGGCAGCCTCGGCGGTTACATCGCGGCCCGCGAACCGATCATCGAGTACCTCCGGTTCACCGCTCCGCTGCACATCTTCAGCACCGGTATCTCACCGGCGAACACGGCCGCCGCCCTGGAGGCCATCCGGGTCGTCAGGGACGAGCCGCAGCGCGTGGCCCGGGTGCGGCGGCTCGCCGAGCACTTCCGCGACTCGGCCCGCGCGCGCGGCTTCGACGTCGGTGTGTCGCGTGCGTCGGCGGTGATCCCGGTCGTCATCGGCGACTGGGAGAAGACGATGGCGCTCTCCAACTCCCTGCTGGAGCGGGGCGTGAACGTCATGCCGATCGGCTATCCGGCCGTCGCACGCGACGAGTGCCGGCTGCGCTTCTTCGTCAACGCGGACCACACCGAAGAAGACCTGGAACACTCCCTCGACCTCCTGGGACGAGCCATGTCGGAACACACCCACACACCCCCCTCCCCCGGCCCCGCGGAGCATGTGCCCGCGGCCCTACGTCCGACCGCTCCCCTTCCCTCACCCACGTCTCACCCCGGACCGGCCGGGGACTCCGCCGCCGACGTGCTGGTCACCGGCGCGAGCGGGTTCATCGGCGGTCATCTGACACGCCGGCTGACCGAACACAGCCACCGGGTACGGGTGTTGGTGCGCGAGGGCAGCGACCGCTCCGCCTTCGCAGGGGTGGACGTCGAAGTGGCGGTCGGTGACCTGAACGACCGGGAGAGCCTGCGCCGCGCCACCTCGGGTGTCCGGCACGTCTACAACTGTGCGGGCCTGTCGGCCGACTGGGGCCCGTGGGAGGAGTTCAGGCGCGTCAACGTCGACGGCAGCCGCAACCTCGTCGAGGCCGCCCACCACGCGGGGACCGTGGAGCGCCTCGTCCACCTCAGCACCACCGACGTGTACGGCTATCCGGTCACCCCCTGCGACGAGAGCGCGGAGCCCAAGGACATCGGACTCCCGTACAACCGCAGCAAGTTGCTGGGGGAACGCGCCGTGCGGCAGGCCGCCGAACGGACCGGGCTGCCCGTCACCGTCGTGCGGCCGGTGTCGGTCTACGGGCCGCGCAGCAAGGACTTCGTGATCGAGATCGCGACGCTGCTGCTGAGCCGGCAGATGGTCTACGTCCGCGGGGGTGCCGTACCGGCGGGTCTCGTCTATGTGGGCAATCTCGTCGACGGGATGATCGCCGCGTGCACGTCGGAGACCGCGGTCGGCAAGGCGTACAACATGCGGGACCCCGATCCGACGACATGGCGGGAGTACGTGGAGGCACTGGCCCGCGGTCTGGGCGTGAGGCCTCCCGCGTTCAGCCTGCCGACCCCGGTGGCCCGGGGCGTGGCCACGGTGTCCGAGAGGCTCTACGGCGCCCTGGGGATCAAGTCCCGCCCCGTGCTCACCCGCCACGCCGTCCATCTCTTCGACCGTGATCAGTCCTACGCCATCGACCGGGCGCGCGACGACTTCGGGTTCAAGAGCGAGGTGGGCTTCGAGGAGGGCATCGCGCTGACGCTGGCCTGGCTGGACTCGCCGGAGGGGCGCGCGCTCGTCATCCGCTGACCCGACCGGGAGGATCCACGTGCACACCATCGAGCGGTCGGGGAGAGGGCCCTCGGCTCCACGACCACCCACGGCCGGCTGGTTCCCCGGCTTCGGCCCGAGCACGGCCACACCTGCTCGTGCGGGCGCCGCGCCACTGCGTCTCGTCTGTCTCCCGTACGCGGGCGGCACACCGTCCGTCTACCGGAACTGGGCGGCGCACCTCGGCGACCCGGTGCACGTCGTTCCCGTCCTCCTGCCCGGCCGGGGACTGCGCGTACGGGAGGCGCCGTACACCGGCATGGGCGCTCTGGTCGCGGATCTCACGGACGCGTTGATGGAGCACGAACTCGCTCATGACTACGCCCTGTTCGGGCACAGCATGGGAGCGCTGCTCGCCTACGAGGTCGCACACGAACTGCGGGACCGCGGCCTGGCCGAGCCGGCGCACCTGTTCGTGTCGGGGAGCAGGGCACCGCACCTGTACGGGGACCGTCGCGACCACACGCTCTCCGACGCGGAGCTGCGGCAGCTGGTACGCGATCTCGGGGGCCTGGGCGCCGACGACACCATCGGCGGTTCGTACCTGGAGCGGCGCCTGCCGGTGCTGCGCGCCGACCTCACCGTCTGCGAGACCTACCGGTGGGCCCCGCGCCGCCCCCTGAGCTGCCCGATGACCGCGTTCTCCGCCACTCGTGACCCGATCGCGCCCGCGCACGAGATGGAGGCATGGCGCGTCCACACCCGGGGCTCGCTCCTGCGCCACCACGTGGAGGGCGACCACTTCTTCCTCAACGGCCCGTCCAGGCCGTACCTCCTGCGCGAGATCCGTGCCGAACTCGCCCGCCACCTCGACGTGCCGGGGGATGCGGGAACGGCCGTGCGAGACCGTCCGCCCACTGCGAAGAGGGAACCCTCATGGATCTACTGAGCCTGGCCAGGACCGTCAAGGACCGGGTGGAGGCACCGATCACGGATGCGCTGGCGGTGGCGAAGGTCGTCACGGACCCGCGGACCCCCCTGCTGCTGGCGCTCTCCACCGTGGTGGTCACACCCCTGTACCGGGCGGCGTTCCTGGCGTCCGCGTCGGGCTCGGGTGTGCTCCAGTGCCTGGCCGTCCGGCCCTGCGACCTGGACAGCCTCGTCGAGTATCTGGAGGTGCCCCAGGACCGGGAGCGGCTGCGCGTCTGGCTGGACACCGGTGTCCGTCTCGGGGAACTGGACGTGCGTGAGGGGTGCTACCGGCTCAGGAGCACCCCCGCCAAGCTCCTCGCCCACGCGGGCAACGACGCGGTGGCCGCCGCCCTCGAAGAGATCATGCGCTTCCACGTGCCCGCGCTGCTGGACGCGCCGCGGATGCTCAAGGAGGGCCGTCGTTTCTCCCTCGGCGACCAGGACGGTACGGTCATCGCCCGTTCCTCTCTGGCGCTGCAGGGCATGGTGCAGGAGGCGATCGACCGGCACCTGGAGCGCGCCACCCCGGTCCGGCTGCTGGAGATCGGCTGCGGGACGGGGGCGTACGTCCGCCACGCCGCACGGCTCAACCCCCGCCTGACGGCCCTCGCGGTCGACCTCCAGCCGGAGGTGGCTCTGCGGGCGGCAGCCAACATGGCCGAGTGGGGGCTCACCGGACGTGTGGAGACCCGCCAGGGTGATCTGCGCACCCTCGAACTCCAGCCCCAGTTCGATCTCGTCACCCTGCACAACAACATCTACTACTTCCCCGAGGCCGAGCGCGTCGAGGTACTGGAGCGGGCCCGCTCGTTCCTGGCGCCCGGCGGCCGGCTGCTGCTCACCTCGTCGTGCCAGGGCGGCGGCAACGCCGGGCTGGACGTGCTCAACCTCTGGTTCGAGTACGCCGACTTCGGCGGCCCGCTGCCCCGGGAGGACGAACTGGTCGCCCAACTGGAGAAGGCGGGTTTCACGGACGTCCGGGCCGCCGGGATCGTCCCCACACAGCCGTTCCGCGTGTTCGTGGCGACCAACGGCGCCGACGGCGCCGACGGCACCAACGGCACCCCCATTCAGGCCTGACGGGCCGGGAGACCTCATCATGGACACACGCACGGCAAGCACTCCGGCCCCCGCCTCCTCTCCCTCCTCACTGGTGGTCGTGCTCGGTCGCACGTCCGCGTCCGGTGCCGGCAGCGAGGTCCTGGGCGGCAAGGCCGCCCGGCTGAGCGAGCTGATCGAGGCGGGACTGCCCGTCCCGCCCGCGTTCTGCCTCACCACCGGCCTGTTCGACCTGTTCCTGCGCGAGACGGGCCTCGGCGCGGAGATCCGGGCCGTCGAGGCGCGCGACGCGGATCCCGGGGCCGTCCGTGAGCTGATCACGTCCCGGGAGATACCCGAGCCCCTCACCCGTGCGATCGTCGCCGCCTACGAGGACCTGGGCAGGCCCCGGGTCGCGGTCCGTTCGTCGGCCTGCCGGGAGGACTCCGCCGCCCAGTCCTTCGCCGGCCAGCACGACACCGTCCTGGACGTGTCGGGCGACGAGGACCTGCTGCGGGCGGTGAAGGTCTGCTGGGCCTCCCTGTGGTCGGACCGCGCCGCCGCCTACCGCGACGGGACGGGACCCGCGGGCTCCATCGCCGTGGTCGTGCAGGAGATGGTCCAGGCGGACGTCAGCGGGGTGCTGTTCACCGTCGACCCGGTCGGCGCACGGCCCAACCGCCTTGTCGTGGAGGCCTGTTGCGGACTGGGCGAGGGGCTGGTCTCCGGACGGGTGTCCAGTGACTTCTTCGTCGTCGACGACCGCACGCTGGAGGTCGTCGAGGAACATGTGCGGTACAAGGTGACCAAGTGCGCGCCCCTCACCCCCGGCCGGATCGGTATGACGAAGGTCGACGCCGCCGACCGCGACGCGCCCTGTCTGACCCGGGAGCAGTTGCGTGTGCTCGCCGGGCTCGCCGTCCGGGTCCGTTCGCACTACGGCACGGAACAGGACATCGAGTGGGCCATGCGCGACGGAGAACTCCACCTCCTCCAGGCCAGGCCGGTCACCACGCGCCCCTCGGACAGGGCGACGACGGACGGCGAGCGCAGCCCGTACCTCGCGCGGCAGAGCGATCCCGTGCAGCACGGCACGCTCTGGTCGCGGATGGACATCGGTGAGATCTTCGTCGGGCTGATGTCACCGCTCGGTCTCAGCTTCGCGCAGTACTACCAGCGGAATGTGCACGGGGACTGCGCCGCCGCGCTCGGGGTGCGGGACACCGGTGACGTAGGTCTGCAGATGGGCTTCTTCCAGGGACATGTGTATCTGAACATCTCCTACACGGCCTATCTGCTCGGGCAGTGCCTGCCCACCCGCGACCAGCGCCACTTCACCAAGCGCTTCGTCAGCGAGGAGGTCGACCTCGCCGCGTACAGGAACCCCTTCGGCACCTTTCCCGGAGGTGTGGAGGATCTGCTCTCCACGGTGCACTGGGTGCAGGCCACGGCCACCGAGATGCTGAGCATGAAGCAGCGTGCCGAGGAGATGGCCGGCTCGCGGCTCTACGAGTTCGACCGCGCCCGGCGGCTGGACCTGACACGGATGAGCCGCCGGGAACTCGACGCCGAACTGACCCGCTACCTCGGCTACTTCCACGACGCGCACGTCGGTTACATGCCGTACTACATCAACGCGTTCGGGTTCTACGGCGTCCTCACGGAGCTGTGCGCCAAGTGGCTCGGCGCCGACGGTGACAATCTGCAGAACCGCATCAAGACCGACATGTCGAGCCTGCGGACCGTCGCCTCGGCACAGGAGATCTGGGGTGTGGCCCAGGCCGCGAAGGCCAGGCCGCGCGTATTGGAGATCATCGACGAGGCACCTCTCGACGAGATCGAGGACCGGCTGCGCCGCGATCCCGAGGGCCTGGCCTTCTGGAACACCCAGGTGGAGCCGTTCCTGCGGGCCAACGGCACCCGAGGCCGCCAGGAGATGGAGCTCACCCATCCGCGCTGGATCGACGACCCCTCGTACATCTTCCAGATGATCCGCCGCTATGCCGCCGACGGGATCTCCGTGGACGACCTGATGGGACGCAGCCGTGCCCACGCGGAGGGCGACGGCCGGGCGGTCCTGGCGAAGCTGCCGCTGCCCAAGCGGAAGGTCCTGGAGACCGTCATCTCGATGTACAGCCTGTGCAGCGAGCTGCGCGAGACCACCCGCATGTCGATGATCACGTCGATCTGGCTGGTCAGGAACGTCGTGTACGAGGTGGGCAGGCGGCTCGTCGCGGAAGGCGTCCTGCACTCGCTGGACGAGGTCGCCTTCCTCGAATTCGAGGACGTACGGGCCTACCTGGCCGGTGACGCCACGGAGCGCGAGGCGTTCTCCCGGGCCGAGCTGGACGAGCGGCGGCGGCTGCACGAGTACCACAACCGGCTGCCCGAGCCGCCGCTCACGTTCGTCGGCGAGCACGACATCACGCAGTCGGTGCGGCCGGCGGCCGACGGGAGCCGTCTCGAAGGGCTGGGCTCCAGCCCGGGTCGGATCATGGGCCGCGCGCGCATCGTGGAAGATTTGGTCTGGCAGGCCGACGAGTTCCAGCCCGGCGAGGTCCTGGTCACCCGCTACACCGACGCGTCCTGGACACCGCTCTTCGCCATCGCCGGCGCGGTGGTCACCGACATCGGTTCGATGCTCTCCCACAGCTCGATCGTGTCGCGGGAGTTCAACGTGCCGTCCGTGGTCAACACCAAGCACGCCACACAGCGCATCAACACGGGCGACCTGATCGTCGTCGACGGCGACACGGGTGTCGTGGAGGTCGTCGAAGGCTGAACCCTCCCCCCTGCTCCCCCGCCCCGCCCGTCAGCGAACCGTGCCGCGCCCCCATGGAGCGGTTCACCCCAGGAAGGCAGCGAGATGATCCCCAACCAGTGGTACCCGATCCTGCAGACCGGTGACATCAAACGCGACCGGCCCACCGGCGTACGACGTATGGGCGAGGAGCTGGTGCTCTGGCGCGACCTCGGCGGCACCCTCGTCTGCCAGAGTGCGCGCTGCCCGCACAAGGGCGCCAACATCGCCGAGGGGCGCCTCAAGGGCAACACGGTCGAGTGCCCGTACCACGGCTTCCGTTACAACGCCGAGGGCACCTGCAAGGTCGTCCCCGCCCTCGGCGCCAACGCCCGGATCCCCCAGTCGCTCCAGCTGAAGACCTACCCGGTGCGCGAGCAGCACGGGCTGGTGTGGCTGTGGTGGGGCGAGGCGCGGGAGCAGCTCCCCGAGATCGAGCTGCCCCATGAACTCGTGGGCAATCCACGCCCGCACGAGACGATCTCCTGGACCCGGCCGGTGCACTACACCCGGTACATCGAGAGCCTGCTCGAGTTCTACCACGTGACCTTCGTGCACCGGGATCACTGGACCAACAACATCGACTACACGTTCATGTACGGCACCGCCCGCAATCTGTGGATGGACGGCCGGGAGCGGTACCTCGCCGCGAACAAGATCGTCAACCATGAGGTCGTAGTCGACGGCACCACGATCCGTTCCACCTTCGACCAGTGCGAGGAGGCGAACCCCGCCAACAGCTCGCACTTCAACCTCATCTACCAGGCGCCGGGCCTGACGCACGTCAAGACCGGTCTCCTGGAGATCACGACATGGCTCACGCCGATCGACGACGAGAACACGCTGGCGATCATGCGCCTGTACGAGTACCCGCAGTTGCGGACCATGGTGCCCATCAAGCCACTCAGGCCCTGGGTGTTGCGCGCTTCCCTCCTGATGGAGAAGCTCGTCCAGGACCCCCAGGACGTGGGCATCATGCTCCGGCAGGAGCCCAAGGTCAGTGAGCGCGGCGTGAACAAGTTCATCGCCGTGGACGAGATGAACGCCAAGTTCCTGCAGATACGGGACCGGCTCAAGGCGGAGGCGGAGGCGGACGCCAAGGCGGGGGCAGAGGCGCACACGGAGACACACGCGGAGACGGCACCGGCGGCAGCCCCGGAGACCCCTGTGACACAGACCAGCACGACACCTCCCGCGACCAACGGCAATGGCAGCGGCAACGGCAACGGTTCGAAGGGCGCACACGGCACCCGCAGGAAGCGGACCGGGGCGGCGGCGGACCGTGAGGACGGCCTGACGAAGGCCCGTTCCTGATGTACGGCGGGTACGACGCCTCGACCGGCCCCAAGATCCTGGTGACCACGTGCAACACGCTGGCCGTGACGGCCGCCGGATGGTTCCTCTTCGGCGGCACGGACACGGTGGCGGACTGGTTCGGGACGGACCTGGACCACGCCGAACCGCTGCGCCGTGGGCTGCTGTTCGCCCTTTCGGCGATCTACCTGCTGCGGTTCGTCGCCACGACCTTCGTCATGCTGAAGAGGAGCATGGAGTGGTCCGAGGCGGCGACCGTGGGCGTCTGGGTCGTCGTCATCCACGGCACGATGGCGTACCTGGGCGGCACCAACGCAGCGTCCGTGGGCGTGGTCACCTGGCTCGGGGTGGTGCTCTACCTCGTGGGCTCGTACCTCAACACGGGCTCGGAGTACCAGCGCAAGCTGTGGAAACGAGTGCCGGAGCACCAAGGCAAGCTCTACACCGAGGGCCTGTTCAAGTACTCCATGCACATCAACTACTTCGGTGACGTCGTCCTGTTCACCGGGTTCGCCCTGGTGACGGGCAGCCCCTGGGCCCTGATCATCCCGGCGATCATGGCGTGCATGTTCTCGTTCATGAACATCCCCATGCTCGACAAGTACCTGGCCGAGCGGTACGGGACAGCGTTCGACGAGTACGCGAAGAAGACGGCCAAGCTGGTCCCCTTCGTCTACTGACCTGTGAGTACTGACCTGCGACAGACCGAACGGCACAGGAGGAGGAGCGCATGGCCGAGGCGGGTGACGAACAGTCCCGGACGGCACAGGAACGCATCGGCCCGGGCGAGCTGTTCACGGAAGTGATCGCCCAGGGGCTGCTGACCCTCGCGCGGGGCCGCGACCTCCTCGACCGGTGCCTCACCGAGGAGCAGAGCGTCGACGACTTCGGCTTCGACCCCGAACTCACCGACGAGATGATCCTCGCCCCGTTCCGGCCCCTGTACGAGAAGTACTTCCGGGTGACGGTGGAGGGACTGGCGAACGTGCCGGGCGAGGGCGGTGCCCTGGTGGTGGCCAACCACTCGGGCACGCTCCCGCTGGACGCGCTGATGCTGCAGGTCGCCCTGCGCGACCGTCATCCCGCCCGTCGCGCGCTGCGTCTGCTGGCCGCGGACCTGGTGTTCGATCTGCCCGTGCTGCGCACGCTGGCCCGCCGGGCCGGGCACACCCAGGCCCGTATGGACAACGCGCTGCGCCTGCTGGAGCGCGGCGAACTGGTCGGCGTGATGCCGGAGGGCTACAAGGGCCTCGGCAAGCCCTTCGCCGAACGCTACCGGCTGAGGCGTTTCGGCCGGGGCGGCTTCGCGGCCGCCGCCCTGCGCACGGGGACACCGATCGTGCCGTGCGCGGTCCTGGGCGCCGAGGAGATCTACCCGATGGTCGCCGACGCCCGTCCCGTGGCCAGGCTCCTCGGGCTGCCGTACTTTCCGATCACCCCCACGTTCCCCCTGCTGGGACCGCTCGGTGCGATTCCGCTGCCGACGAAGTGGACGATCCGTTTCGGTACGCCCCTGCCGACCGACCACTACGCGCAGGACGCGCTGGACGATCCGATGTTCGTCCACAAGCTCTCCGACGAGGTCCGGGACACCGTCCAGGACATGCTCACCGAGATGGTCCGCGAGCGCCGCTCGGTGTTCGGGTAGGTCCCTTCAGCAGCGTGTACGTCATGTCAGGAGCGTGCAGGCCTTCTCAGCAGCGTGCACGTCTTCTCAGGAGCGTTCAGGCCGGCCGTGAGCGGAAGGTGCGGCGGTAGGTGTCAGGCGGTACGCCGAGCGTGTGGTTGAAGTGGCGGCGCAGCGTCGTGGCGGTCCCCATGCCGGTGGCCTCCGCGATGGCCTCGACACCGCTGTCCGTGGTCTCCAGCAACTCCTGGGCGCGGCGGATGCGTTGGGCCAGCAGCCACTGCAGCGGGGTGGTGCCGGTCGCCGCCCTGAAGTGACGGCCGAGATGACGTGAGCTCATCCCCGCCCGGCGTGCCAGGTCGTCCACGGTCAGCGGCTGGTCGAGGCGTTCGACGACCCAGGGCAGCAGGGCGGCGAGCGGATGGTCGTCGCGGGCGGGTACGGGCGCGGCGACGAACTGGGCCTGGCCGCCGGCCCGGTGCGGTGGCACGACCAGGCGGCGGGCCACCGCGTTGGCGACCGCCGAACCGTGGTCGAGGCGCACGAGATGGAGGCACAGGTCCATCGCGGCGGCCTTGCCCGCGGAGGTGAGCACGCTGCCGTTGTCCACGTACAGCACGTCCGGGTCGACCTGTACGCGCGGGTGGCGGGCGGCGAGCACATCGGTGTGCGCCCAGTGGGTGGTGGCACGCCTGCCGTCCAGCAGTCCGGCGGCGGCGAGCACGAAGGCGCCCGTGCACAGGGAGGCCACCCGTGCGCCCGCCTCGTGGGCGGCACGCACCGCGTCCACCAGGTCGCCGGGCGGGGTCTCGTCGACGTCGGCCCAGGCCGGGACGAGGACCGTGTCGGCGTGCGGCAGCCGGTCGAGGCCGTGGTCGGGCTCCAGCCGGAACCGGCCGACCTGTACGGCGGCGGATCCGCAGACCTCGACGTCGTACCAGGGGACGTCCACTCCCGCCGGGGCGCTGCCGAACACCTCGCAGGCCACCGACAGTTCGAAGTGCAGCATTCCCTCGGTGGCGACCACCGCGACAGAGCCCATGTCCGTAATTGTACGCAGCATGTCGTTCCGGACACTCACGAGCAGGCACAGGACCTCGGCAGGATGACCGCAGTGGATCACAACGGATCCCAGGCGGGTCTGGAGCGCGTGGCGGGCCGGTCGTCCGAGCGAGTACGGGGAGTGGTCATGGGACCGGGTCCGGGTCATACGGTTGCGGTGTTCGGCGCCTACGGGCACACCGGGCGGTTCGTGGTGGCGGAGCTGCTGGAGCGGGGGTTCGTCCCGGTGCTCTCCGGCCGCGACGCGGACAAGCTGCGAGCGCTGGCCGCGTCCCGTCCCGGACTCGACGTCCGGCCCGCCCCGGTCGACGATCCGGCCGCGCTCGACCGTGCGCTGGCCGGCGCGGCAGCGGTGATCAACTGCGCCGGTCCCTTCACCACCACGGCCGCCCCCGTGATCGAGGCGGCCCTGCGCGCCGGGATCCCGTACATCGACGTGGCGGCCGAGATCGAGGCGAACACCGACACACTCGCGCACTTCGCGGACCGCGCCCGCGCCGCCAAAACCGTTGTCGTACCCGCGATGGCCTTCTACGGCGGACTGGGCGATCTGCTGGTCACCACGGCCATGGGTGACTGGACCGCGGCCGACGAGGCGCACATCGCCTACGGGCTGAGCGGCTGGCATCCCACCCCCGGAACACGCGTCGCGGGCGCGGCCGTCCAGGCACGGCGCGACGGACAGCGCGTCCGCTTCCGGCAGGGGCGGCTGGAGTACCACCGGGACGACCTGCCCACCCTCGACTGGCACTTCCCCGCCCCGCTGGGCACACGGGCCGTCATCGGCGAGTTCACCATGGCCGACGTCGTCACCGTCCCCAGCCATCTGTCCGTCCCCGAGGTGCGCACCTACATGACCACCGAGGCGGCCGGCGACCTCGCGGCCCCGGACACTCCGGCGCCCACCGCCGTCGACGGGAGCGGCCGGTCCGCGCAGACCTTCCTCGTCGATGCCGTCGTACGGTCCGGCGGTACCGAGCGCCGTGCCACGGCCTGGGGGCAGGACATCTACGCCGTCACCGCGCCCCTCGCCGTGGAGGCCGTCCGGCGCGTCCTCGACGGACGGACCGGCAGGACAGGTGTCGCCTTCGCGGGTGACGTCTTCGACGCCCCCGACTTCCTCGACGCGCTCGCCCCGCACATCACGTACTCGACGACCGCATAACCTCCGGCGCCGAGGCTTGGGGCGGCAACTACCCACCGGCGTACAGCGCTTGGCTCTATGCATAGGGTGTGGGCTGCGACCGCCGCCCGCACCGGTGCGGCGGTCGGGCACGAGCACGCAGTCGAGGGGAAAACCGCCGTCCGATGAACCAGATCCTGTTTGCCGGGGCCATAGGCCTGTTCCTGACACTCGGCGGCACACCACTGCTGATCAAGCTGCTGGCCCGCAAGGGCTACGGCCAGTTCATCCGGGACGACGGACCCCGCGGCCACCACGGCAAGCGCGGCACACCCACCATGGGCGGCATCGCCTTCATCCTGGCCACCCTCGCCGCGTACGCCCTGACCAAGGTCATCACCGGTGAGCCGCCGACGTTCCCCGGTGTGCTGGTGCTGTTCCTGATGGCGGGCATGGGTGTCGTCGGCTTCCTCGACGACTACATCAAGATCGTGAAGCGGCGTTCGCTGGGGCTGCGGGCCGGCGCCAAGATGGCGGGCCAGCTGATCGTCGGCATCCTGTTCGCCGTCCTGGCGATCCGGTTCGCCGACGACCGCGGACTGACTCCCGCCTCGCTGAAGCTGTCGTTCGTGAGCGACTTCGGCTGGACCATCGGTCCGGTGCTGTTCGTCGTGTGGGCCCTGTTCATGATCCTGGCCATGTCCAACGGGGTGAACCTGACCGACGGTCTGGACGGACTGGCCACCGGCGCGTCGGCGATGGTCCTCGCCGGCTACACCTTCATCGGTCTGTGGCAGTTCCAGAACTCGTGCGCCAACGCGATGAACCTCACCGATCCCGGTTCCTGCATCGAGGTGCGCGATCCGCTCGACCTGGCCGTCGTCGCCTCCGCGCTGATGGGTGCCTGTATCGGGTTCCTCTGGTGGAACACCTCACCCGCCAAGATCTTCATGGGTGACACCGGTTCGCTCGCGCTGGGCGGCGCGCTGGCGGGTCTGGCCATCTGCTCCCGCACCCAGTTGCTGCTCGCCCTGCTGGGCGGGCTGTTCGTCCTGATCACCCTGTCCGTGGTCATCCAGGTCGGCTCGTTCAAGCTGACCGGCAAGCGGGTCTTCAAGATGGCCCCTCTGCAGCACCACTTCGAGCTCAAGGGCTGGTCCGAGGTCCTGGTCGTGGTCCGCTTCTGGACCATCCAGGGGATCTGCGTCATCCTCGGGATCGGTGTGTTCTACGCGGGCTGGGTGGCGGGCTGAGCCCACTGCGACCTGCCGGTGTGTGAAGGCGCGGCGGCCCCGGATTCCGGCTACGGCGACCGGCGTCTGGGCTAGCCTGCGGGTATGAGCAGCGGACGGGAAGACCCGGAGGGCGAGAGCTGGCTGGCGGCCATCCGGGCGTCCTACGACGCCGACGCCGCCGACTACGCGGAGGAGACACGCAACCTCCTGGCCGAGCTGCCGCCCGAGCAGGAGGTCATGGCGCTGTTCGCCGAGTGGGTGCGCGCGCAGGGCGGCGGGCCCGTCGCGGACGTGGGGTGCGGGCCCGGGCGGATCACCGCCCACCTGAGGGACCTCGGCGTCGACGCCTTCGGTATCGACCTGTCACCCCGGATGATCGAGGTGGCCCGACGCGAACACCCCGGCCTGCGGTTCGAGGTGGGCTCGATGACCCGACTCGGCCTCGCGGACGGCGAGTTGGCCGCCCTGCTCGCCTGGTACTCCATCATGCACGTCCCCGACGACGCGATCGGCGAGGTCTTCGCCGGCTTCCGCCGGGTGCTGCGGCCCGGCGGTCTGCTGCTGCTGGGTTTCCACGTGGGTGACCCCTCATCGCCCGAGCCCCACGACACCGACGAGAGCCGGCCCGACGGCTACGGCCACCGCCGCCGACCGGGTCAGGTGGCCACCTGGCTGGACGAGTCCGGCTTCACGGTCGAGACCCACCCGACCCTCACGTCGGCCGCCCGCAGACTCGGCGGAGTACTGCTGGCCCGCCGCTAGCGCCTGACTGCCCGCCTACTTCACATGGCCGGTGAACACAGCGGTCTCCGATTCGTAGTCGGGTGCGACCTCCACCTGGAGGTACTTCTCGTCCGTGGGGAGTTCGCAGGCCCAGACGACGGAGAGCGAACGCCCGGCGAGGACGCGGGTCTCGGGAAGGCCGTCGAGCCCTTCGTCGAAGATGGCGTCACCTTCCTTGCCCTCGTCGCCGTAGGCGCAGTTGACGCTGAGTTCGTCGGCGTTGACGCTCTCGTCGGACCCGTTCACGATCTTGATGGTGAACTTGGCGTACGGCGTGTTCCCCGGGGACGCGTACTCGCTCGACGTGCCCCGCGAGAACTTCGACAGGCTGACTTCCACGTCGTTCTCGTAGGCGACCGGTTCACTGAGGCTGTAGACGCCGTCGCCGGACTCCTCGGCGACCGGTTCGGTGTCGCCGTCGGCCACGGCGGGCGCGTCGTCCGCCGGCGCGACCTCGGTGACCGTGACGGTCGGGGCCGGCTTGGCCGCGCTGTCACGGCTGCCGCTCACCGCGATGCCCGTGGCGACGACCGCGACGACGACGGCGGCCGCGGAGCCGATGACGACCGCGTTCGAGAGGTTCTTCTTCGCGGGCGGCGGCGGCAGGGGCGGCGGCGGGAAGCCCGGCATGCGTGGCGGTGTCGACTCATGGCTCATGTGTCCCCCTGTGTGACGCTGCCGAGGCATGCATCATGACGTTGCGAGCGAGACTTGTGGACCCTCCGTGGCCAAATAGTTCTCATGATGCGCAAGCGCTGTCCGTTTCCCCCATCGGCCCACCTTCGACGGGGAACTCAGGACGCCGCCAGTCGGCGTGCCAGGTACGGTGCCGTCGCACTGTGGCGTGATGTCGCCACCTTCGCCGGGGTGCCTTCGGCGATCACGCGGCCGCCGGCGTCCCCGCCGCCGGGACCCAGGTCGATGACCCAGTCGGCGGTGGCGATCGTGTCCAGGTCGTGTTCGACCAGAACCACCGTGTTGCCCGCGTCGACGAGCCGGTGCAACTGGCGCAGCAGCAGGGCGATGTCGGCGGGGTGGAGCCCGGCCGTCGGCTCGTCGAGGAGGTAGAGCGCGTGGCCACGACGGGCCCGCTGCAACTCCGTGGAGAGTTTGATGCGTTGGGCCTCACCGCCGCTGAGTTCCGTCGCGGGCTGTCCCAGACGCAGGTATCCGAGCCCCACTTCCCGCAGCGTCTCCAGGCTCCGGGAGGCGGCCGGGAGGTCGGCGAGGAATCCGGCGGCCTCGTCGACGGGCATGGCGAGCACGTCCGCGATGTTCCGGCCCCGGTACGTGACTTCGAGCGTCTCGGCGTCGTAGCGGGCGCCGTGGCAGGCCGGGCACGGCGCGTACGTCCCGGGCAGGAACAGCAGCTCGACCTCGACGAACCCCTCGCCCTGGCAGGTCCCGCAGCGGCCCTCCGCGACGTTGAAGGAGAACCGCCCCGCGGAGTACCCGCGCTTGTGTGCCTCGTCGGTCGCCGCGTACAGCTTGCGGACCGCGTCGAACATGCCGGTGTACGTCGCCAGGTTGGAGCGGGGTGTCCGGCCGATGGGCCGCTGGTCGACCCGTACCAGCCGGTCGAAGGAGTCGAGCCCCGCCGCGCCCCGCAGGTCGACCTCCAGCTCCGCGTCGTCGTCCTCGCTCCCGGCCCCGGTCCCGTCCGGGTTCTGGCCGAGGTGGCGGCGTACGACCTCGGCGAGCACCTGGGTCACCAGCGTGGACTTACCCGATCCGGACACCCCGGTCACCGCGGTCAGCACCTGCAGCGGTACGTCGACGGAGACGTCCCGCAGGTTGTGCCGGGAGACACCGCTCAGGCGCAGCCGCCCCCGAGGCTTCCGCGGGCGGTGCTCGACCGGCGGCGCATGCCCGGACAGGTACCGGCCGGTGGCGGACTCCGCGACCTCCTCCAGGCCGGGCACCGGACCGCTGTACAGGACCTGCCCGCCGCCCTCGCCCGCCCCGGGGCCGATGTCCACCACCCAGTCGGCCCGTCGCACCACATCCATGTCGTGCTCGACGACGAAGAGCGAGTTGCCCGACTCCTTGAGCCGGTCCAGTACGTCCAGCAGGGGCTCCGCGTCGGCCGGGTGCAGCCCGGCGGACGGCTCGTCGAGGACGTAGACGACGCCGAACAGACCGGAGCGCAACTGGGTGGCGATGCGCAGCCGTTGCGCCTCGCCGGGCGACAGGGTCGTCGAGCGGCGTCCGAGGCCGAGATAGCCGAGGCCGAGCCCGAGCAGCACCTCGATACGGGCCACCAGGTCCGCGCAGATCCGTACCGCGACCTCGTTGGTCTCCCCGGCCGGGTCCGTCGTGGTGGCCGCCTCGGCCTCGGACAGCTCCGCTACGGGCCGCAGCAGCACGACGACCTCGGTGAGGGGCAGCGCGTTGACCTCGGCGATGGACCGGCCGGCGAAGGTCACGGCCAGGGCTTCCGGCCGCAGGCCGCTGCCCTCGCACTCCGGGCAGGGCACACTCCGCACGAAGCGCAGGGCCCGTTCCCGCATCCGCTCGCTCCTGGAGTCGGCGAGGACATGCATGACATGGGCGCGGGCGCTCCAGAACTTGCCGTAGTAGCCGTAGTCGATGCGGTCGGCCTCCGGCTCGATCAGCACGGACGGCTGCTCGTCGGTGTGCAGCAGCCAGTCACGGTCCTTCTTCTTGAGCCGGCGCCACGGCTTGTCGATGTCGATGCCAAGGCCGCTCACGACGCTGCGCAGGTTGGCGCCCTGCCAGGCACCCGGCCAGGCCGCGATGGCGCCGTCGCGGATGCTCAGGGAGGGGTCCGGTACGAGCAGGTCGTCGGCGACGTCGACGACGGCGCCCAGCCCGTGGCACCGCGTACAGGCGCCGGCGGCGGTGTTGGGCGAGAACGCCTCGGCGGCGAGCCGCGGCACCCCGGGCGGGTGGGTGCCGGCTCGGGAGTACAGGATGCGCAGCAGGTTGCCCAGCGTGGTGAGCGTGCCGACCGTGGACCGGGAGCTGGGGGCGCCGTGCCGCTGCTGCAGGGCGACCGCCGGCGGCAGCCCGGAGATCTCCTGGACGTGCGGGGCGCCGACCTGCTGCAGCAGCCGGCGGGCGTAGGGCGCGACGGACTCGAAGTACCGCCGCTGGGCCTCGGCGTAGAGCGTGCCGAAGGCCAGCGAGGACTTCCCGGACCCCGAGATCCCGGTGAAGGCGACCATCGCGTCACGGGGAACATCCACGTCGACGTTCTTCAGATTGTGCTCGGCGGCACCTCTGACATGCACAAACGGATCGGACGCGGCACCCACCACAACGCCTCCTCACGCGACGACCCCACCCCACCCCTCCACCCTGCGCCTCCGGCCCCGCTCCGGCACCCGGAGCCCCCGGGTCCTCCACGGGCCGGGGCGCAGCCCCGCCCCTGGAGGGGCGCGGGGAACTGCGCGCCCAGCCCCCACCGACCCCGCAGACAGAACGCCACCCCCGGCGGGGGACCCACCAGGGACCCGCCAGCAGCCCGGTTGCCGACCCCGGTACCAACTAGGTACCATCCCCCCATGCCGTCCTTGAACATCACCTACAGCGACGAGGAGATGCAGGAGCTGCGCGCCGCGGCCGCAGCCGCAGGCACCTCCCTCAAGCAGTACGTCCACGACCTCTCACTCCGCGAACGCCAGCGCCAGCAGTTCGTGCGCTACGCCGTTTCCTGGGGCGAACTGCGGCGCGCCGAGTTCGACGAGGCGTTCCCGGACGAGATCCCGCCGGCCGGCCGCCACCAGGGAGCCGAAGCCGCCTGATGCTGCATGTCGACATCGCCTGGCTGCTCGACATCCAGGAGCAGGCCGTCCCCGAGGACGTGACGGTCGGGGACTACTCCGCCCTGGTGGCCGCGGTCGCCCGCCACAAGACCCGCATCCCCCGCCCCGGCCTCGCCACGCCGGACGCGTCCTGGCGGGCGGCGGCGCTCCTGCACACGATCGTCCGGCTGGAGCCCCTGCCGTACCGGAACTCCCTGTACGCCTGCCAGGTCGCCGTCGCCTACATGCACACCTCCGATGAGGGCATCGATCCGCCCTACGGGGCGCTGGTGGAGCTGGTGCGCGACATACAGGCCCGCAAGGCCACCGTCTACCAGGCCGCCGACCGGATCCGCACCTGGCGCATCTGACACGGTTCGTTGCCGGCTGCAGGCGGGCGGGGGCTGGTCGCGCAGTTCCCGCGTGCCCCTCAAGACGAAAGACAGGGGCGCAGCCCCGTCCTTCAGGGGCGCGGGGAACTGCGCGCTCAGCCCCCCCCCCCCCCCCCCCCCCCCCCCCCCCCCCCCCCCCCCCCCCCCCCCCCCCCCCCGCATGCGCGCACCCGCCGTACGGCCATCCGCACCGAGCGCGAACCCGCAGAAAGGCGGAGCCGCCCGGCGAACAGCGGGGAGGCATCCCGCCGGGCGGCCCTGGCATCGAACGCGAGCGATGCCTGACACCTTGATGCCTGACAAGCCGCTGTCAGGCATCAGTCGATCAGACGCACCCCGCAGGGATCGCCCGGGACACGTCGTCGATCAGGGCCTCGTGCGCCGCCTTGACCCGCCGCACATCGGGCTTGACGACCGCGCGGTCGTACGTGAGCAGCCCGTTCAGCTCGCCCTCGACGTCCGCGATCTGGGTGTACACCGCGCCGTTGCCGCCCTTGCAGGCCAGGGCGTGCACCTCGGCGAGCTTGGTGAGGTAGTCGTCGGTGTACGTGGCCGGATCGACGTCGACATAGGACTGCTGCACCGACCAGGCATGTCCGGGCACGGCGAGTCCGAGGCCGCCGTACTCACCCATGACCAGTGCCCGTCTGCCGTCCGGACGCGGTGGCAGGGCAGGGCTCGGATAGCCGTGCTCGTCCATGATGTCGCCGGTACCGCCGTCGGCGCCGAGGTTGAGGCCCGACTGGTTGTTGACCAGCCGTGTGGGGTCCCAGGCCTTGGCCTGTTCGGCGATGCGGCCCACGTCGTACTGGCCCCACCCTTCGTTGAAGGTGACCCACATGACGATCGACGGGCTGCTGATGTGCTCGTCGATCATCTGCTTCATCTCGCGCTCGTAGGTGGCGCGGGCGGCGGCGGACGGGTTCACGCCCGCTGTCATGGCCGGCATGTCCTGCCACACCAGCAGGCCGAGTCTGTCGGCCCAGTAGAACCACCGGTCGGGTTCGACCTTGATGTGTTTGCGGACCGAGTTGAAGCCCATGGCCTTGTGCATCTTGAGGTCGTAGGCCAGGGCCTTGTCGCTCGGGGCGGTGTGCAGGCCGTCGGGCCAGAAGCCCTGGTCGAGGGTGGCCATCATGAAGACCGGCTTGCCGTTGAGGACGGTACGAGGGGTCCCCTCGATGTTCTCCACGGCGACGGACCGCATGCCGAAGTAGCTGCTGACACGGTCCTTGCCGACACTGACCTTGAGGTCGTACAGGAACGGGTCGTCCGGTGACCACAGCCGTGCGTCACGGATCCGCAGGGTCAGCGGGGCGCCCGTGCGGCCGGAGACGGTGGCCACCTTGCGCTTGCCCTCGTACGCGGTCGCGGTGACCGGCACCCCGTCGCGTACGCCCTTCGGTGCGACCGTCAGCGTGCCGGCGTCCACGTCCGGGGTGAGTGCGAGCGAGTCGACGTGGTCGGCGGCGACGGGCTCCATCCACACGGTCTGCCAGATGCCCGAGGACGGGGTGTACCAGATGCCGCTCGGGTCCAGGCGCTGCTTGCCGATGGGCGGGTTCTCGCCGTTCGCGGCGTCCGTCGGGTCGTAGACGCCGACGATCAGCTCCTGGGTGCGGCCCGGCTTGAGGGCGTCGGTGACGTCGGCGCCGAACTTGTCGTAGCCGCCCTGGTGGTCGGCGACCTTCGTGCCGTTGACGTAGACCTCGGAACGCCAGTCGACCGCGCCGAAGTTGAGCCGCAGACGCTGCTTCGAGCCGATCTTCCAGTCCTTCGGGACGGTGAAGGTGCGCCGGTACCACATCCGGTCCTCGTGCCGTTCGATGCCCGACAGCTGGGACTCGACGGGGTAGGGGACGAGGATCTTCTCGGCGAGTTTCCTGCCCACCGGGGGCCGCTCCCCCGCCTCTGCCGCGGCGAACTGCCAACTGCCGTTGAGGTTTTGCCAGTTGTCGCGGGTGAGCTGGGGCCTCGGGTACTCGCGGTGGGCGTTGGCCGGGGTGACGTCCTTGCCCCACCGGGTGCTCAGCTGGTGGGTCGAGCGGTTGGTGCCACTGCTCCAGAAGGGCTTGACAACGTTGCCGTCCCGGGCGGAGAGACCCCCTGCCCCGTCGTAGCGCACATCGGCGCTGCCGCGCGCGGTGCCGGTCTTGTTGCCGACCACGGGTTCCTTGAGCGCGATCAGCAGGGATTTGGGATCGGCCGGGTCGAGCCGGATGCGCCCGAGCGGCCAGGTGGCCCCGCCGATGACCGCGTCCAGGTGGTCGACGAGTCCGGCCGGGGGCGCCTTGAGTTCCTGGGCGAAGTCGAGCCGCAGGGTGCGGCCGTCCTTGAGGACGGTGGTGGCGATGGCTCCGTCGTAGTCGTAGCCCGCGGGCAGCAGGAACGCCGACTGCGGGACGGCGGTCTTGGTGCCGCCGGGCGGAGTCCAGCGCAGATGGAGGTTGGAGCCTCCGTAGTGCTCGAAGTACTCGACCTTGATGTCGTACGCCGTGCCGGCGGTCAGCTCCACCGGTTCCGCGGTCTGTTCGCGGTCCCAGTCGTCGACCCAGTGGTCGATGGTGAGCTTTCCGTCCACCCAGAGCCGGAAGCCGTTGTCCCCGATGATCGAAAAGGTGGTGGGACCGGTTTTCTCGGGCACGATCCGACCGGTCCAGCGCACGCTGACGTCGTCCGACTTCCCGGTCGCGGAACGGAGCCGGGACTCCAGGTTGTCGAAGTCGAGCAGCGCGTCCATGCCGGTGGCCTTGAGCTCGTGGAAATCGAAGGCGCCGGGGGCGGACTGGGTGTAGTACTCCCCCTTGAGGCCGTGGACCTCGACAGGATCCTCCACGGCCGTCGCGACGGGCGCGGCGGCCAGTCCCGCGGCCCCGAGCAGTAACGCGAGGAGCAGAGCGAGCCGTTGTCTGAGTTGTATGCGTCGTATGCGTGATCTGAGCGAACCGAGTGACTTGAGTGATCTGATGCGCACGAATCCTCCTAGGGAGCTTCTGACGAATCTCCGCGGTGTCGCGACACCCGGTCTGCGCGGCGTCACGACGCCCGGCACACACCCCCGCCCAGGACCGGCTTCACCCGGCCCGGCCTGGGGTCCCACGCCCTTCGGGCTGTGCGGGAGCACCGAACGTCGTCCCCTCGCCCACGGAGACCGACGGAGGCCCATCGGAAACCCCCCGGGCCGTGTCCACGGCGTCCCGCCTGCCCCGCGGGCGGACGACGGGAGCTCGCGGACACGGCCTAGGGTGAGGAAGGGTGGCGGCTCGGAGCTTCAGTCTGTACAACGTTGGAAGCAGTGGCAGTTGGCATGAGAGCACGGGCTCCCACCCACTGTCCAGGTTCATGACACAGCTCCGGTCGCGGAGTTCCCGTCGATGCCGAGGAGATCCCTTGCGGGTCAGCCTGAAGGACGTGGCCGAACGGGCCGGCGTCTCGATCAAGACCGTTTCCAACGTCGTGAACAACTATCCGCACATCACCCCAGCGATGCGCGCCAAGGTCCAGGAGGCGATCGACGAACTCGGCTACCGGCCGAACCTCACCGCACGGCATTTGCGCAAAGGCCGTACGGGCATCATCGCGCTGGCCGTTCCCGAGCTGGGCAACCCCTACTTCGCCGAGCTCGCGGGCGCGGTGATCGACGCCGCCGCCGAGCACGAGTTCACCGTCCTGCTCGACCACACGCGCGGCGAGCGCCAGCAGGAACTGCTGGTCAGCCAGGGGTTCCGGGCCCGGGTGATCGACGGACTGATCCTCAGTCCGCTGGAGCTGGAGGCCGAGGATCTGCAGGGCCGGGCCGACGACGTGCCCCTGGTCCTGCTCGGCGAGCGCGAGTACGGTCTGCCCTTCGACCACATCGCGATCGACAACGTCGCCGCCGCCCGCGCGGCGGTGCGCCATCTGCTCGACCGCGGCCGGACCCGGATCGCCTACCTCGGGGTCCGTACGGACTCCGCGAACCGCCCCGCCCATCTGCGGCTCGACGGCTGGCGTGCGGAGCTGGCGGCGGCGGGCCTCACCCCCGACGAGAACCTGATCGTGCCCGTCGGCGGCTGGGACCGGGACGACGGCGCCCGGGCCATGGCCGAACTCCTTGACGCGGGCCATCGGCCCGACGCGGTCTTCGCCTTCAACGACCTCATCGCGATCGGCGCCATGCGGGTGCTGCACGAGCGGGGGCTCAGGGTGCCGTGGGACATCGCCGTGGTGGGCTTCGACGACATCGCCGAGAGCCGTTTCGGAGCCGTTTCGCTGACCACCATCGCGCCGGACAAACAGGCGATCGCCCGGCTCGCGGTGGCCTCGCTGCTGCGCAGTCTCTCCGGCCGTCAGGACCCCGGCGGACGTGAACTCACGGCGGAGTTCCGGCTGGTGGAGCGGGAGAGCACCCTCGGGCGGCGCTGACGGCGGGTCGAACGAATCGGTCGAGATTTCGGACGGAGGGGTTTACACGACCTCTCCAACGATGTAAAAACCTCCCCTGAACGCCGTGCACGCCGTATCGACCGTCAAGTGCCGAACTCCCGGGAGCGCTCTCAGCTCCGGGGCCGCGCCGTTTGGGGATCTCCATGAAGTCGACCGCATCTTCTCGTCGCACCACCGCTCGCGCCCTCCTCGCCACCGGCATCCTGACGAGCCTGGCACTCACCGGATGCACCAAGTCCGAGGACTCCTCCGACGACAAGGCCACCGAGCAGCAGGCCGACGCGGGTCAGGAGGTCGCCTCGCCGAGCGCCGGCTCCGGGGCCTCCTGCACCATCGACACGTTCGGCGGCAAGAAGCTCGATCTCAAGAACGCCACGGTCGGTTTCTCGCAGTCCGAGAAGGAGGCCAACCCCTTCCGGATCGCCGAGACCGACTCGATCGAGGCGGAGGCGAAGAAGCGCGGCATCAAGCTCCTCACCGCCAACGCCCAGTCGCAGTTCTCCAAGCAGATCAGCGACGTCCAGGACCTCATCGCCAAGGGCGCCGACGTGCTGGTGATCGCCCCGCTCAACTCGGACGGCTGGGAGCCGGTGCTGAAGACGGCGGCGGCCAAGCACATCCCGATCGTCACGGTCGACCGCAAGATCAACGCCGAGGCGTGCAAGGACTATGTGAGCTTCATCGGCTCCGACTTCGTGGAGCAGGGCAAGCGGGCCGCCGACCAGATGATCGAGGCGACCGGCGGCAAGGGCGAGATCGCCATCCTGCTCGGCGCGGCGGGCAACAACGTCACCACGGAACGCACCAAGGGCTTCGTGGACCAGATCAAGGCGGAGGCGCCCGGCCTCAAGGTGGTGTTCCAGCAGACCGGTGAGTTCGCCCGCGAGAAGGGCCAGTCGGTCACCGAGAACCTCATCCAGTCCAAGCCCGGGATCAAGGGCATCTACGCCGAGAACGACGAGATGGGCCTCGGCGCCGTCAACGCCCTCAAGGGCGCGGGCAAGAAGGCCGGCGACGTGAAGATCGTGACCATCGACGGCACGCGCAACGCCGTCCAGGGCATCGTGGACGGCTGGATCAGCGGGGTCGTCGAGTCCAACCCGCGTTTCGGGCCGCTGGCCTTCCAGACCCTGGACAGCTTCACCAAGGGCGAGGAAGTGGCGCAGGACATCGTTATCAAGGACAGCGCGTACACCGAGGCCAACGCCGAGTCGGACATCTCCAAGGCCTACTGAGATGCTTTCCGTCACCGGCGTGTCCAAGCTCTTCCCCGGCGTGAAGGCGCTGTCCGACGTGGACTTCACCGCCCGCGCCGGGGAGGTGCACGCCCTCGTCGGCGAGAACGGCGCGGGCAAGTCGACCCTGATCAAAGTACTGACCGGCGTCTACCAGCCGGACTCCGGCGAGGTCGTCCACAACGGCTCGCCGGTCCGCTTCACCACACCGCTGCAGGCCCAGCAGGCGGGCATCTCCACCATCTACCAGGAGGTCAACCTCGTCCCGCTGATGAGCGTGGCGCGCAACCTCCTCCTCGGCCGTGAACCACGCGGCCGACTCGGTCTGATCGACTTCCGCCGGATGCACCGGGAGGCCGACGAGGCGCTGCGGGGCCTCGGCATCCGGGTCGACGTGAGCCGGCCGCTGCGTGAACTGGGCGTCGGCGCCCAGCAGATGGTGGCCCTCGCGCGGGCCGTCGCCATCGACGCCCGGGTCGTCATCATGGACGAGCCCACCTCCTCGCTCGAACCGCGCGAGGTGCGCACCCTCTTCGACGTGATCGGCATGCTCCGCGAGCGCGGCATCGCGGTGGTCTACGTGAGCCACCGCATGGACGAGCTGTACGAGATCTGCGACGCCGTCACCGTGCTGCGTGACGGCCGGGTGGTGCACACCGGGCGGCTCGCCGACCTCGACCGGCTGCGGCTGGTCTCGCTGATGCTGGGCCGGGAGATCGGCGAGGTGCGCAGCGAGGGACTGACCAAGTTCACCGGCTCGCACCAGGCGGCGGCCGAACCGGTGCTGCGCGCCGAGGACTTGACGGTCCGTCATCAGCTCCACGGCGTGTCGCTGTCCATCCGTCCGGGTGAGGTGGTGGGCCTGGGCGGACTCCTCGGCTCGGGCCGCAGTGAGACCGCGCGGGCGATCGCGGGGGCGTTGCCGGCCGACTCCGGCCGGGTGTCGGTCGGCGGCGCGCCCGTGCGTACCGGCTCCACCCCGGCGGCGATCCGCGCCGGTATCAGCCTGCTGCCCGAGGACCGTAAGGCGGAAGGCATCTCGCCCGGCCTCTCGGTACGGGAGAACATCGCGCTGGCCGCCCTTCCCGGGCTCTCCCGGTTCGGTCTGGTGGACAACGCCCGGGTCGACAAGGTCGTCGACACGTTCGTGAAGCGGCTGCGCATCAAGTCCGCGGGCCCGCACCAGAAGGTCGGCGAGCTGTCCGGCGGCAACCAGCAGAAGGTGCTGCTGGCCCGCTGGCTCGCCATGCACCCGAAGGTGCTGCTTCTCGACGAGCCCACCCGGGGCATCGATGTGGGAGCCAAGGCGGAGGTCCAGTCCCTCATCGACGAACTCGCCGAGGAGGGACTGGCCGTGCTGCTGATCTCCTCGGACACCGAGGAGCTGATCGAGGGCAGTGACCGGATCATCGTCCTCAAGGACGGGGTGGTGGTCGACGAGCTGACCGGCGACGCCGTCACCGAGGACGCGCTGATGCGGGCCATCGCCGCCGAGTCCCCGGCGCCCCCGGACTCCGCAGAACTCTCCAAGTCGCCCGACTTCCCCCAGTCCCCAGGATCCGCCGGGAGCGCCCCATGACCGACCTGACGCTCACCCGCGGTCAGGTGGACCGCGAGCGGCTGCTGCGCCTGCTCCAGGAGTACGGCGTCTACGCGGGCGTCGTGGCACTGCTCGCCTTCAACTTCGTCTTCACCTCGAACTTCGTCTCGGCGGAGAACTTCCGCACCCAGGCCGTCCAGGTCGCGCCGGTCCTCATCGTCGCGCTCGGCATGGCACTGGCGATCGGCACCGAGGGCGTCGACCTGTCGGTGGGCTCGGTGATGGCCCTGTCCACCTCGCTGCTGTCCCTGTATCTCGGCTACGGCCCGTGGATGGCCGTCCTCATGGCGGTGGCGGGCGGCATCGTGATCGGCCTGGCGAACGGTTCGCTGATCGCCTTCCTGGGGGTCCAGCCGATCGTCGCCACGCTGGCCCTCATGGTCGCCGGACGCGGGATCGCCCTGGTGCTGCTCCCGCAGCTGGAGGACGTACGCGATCCGGGGATGGCGTCGCTCGGTTCCGGTGACGTGCTGGGCGTGCCGTATCTGGTCCTCATCGCGGCGGCCCTGGCGTTGCTGGTGGCCTTCGTGGTGCGACGCACCACCTTCGGGCGCCAGCTGCTCGCCGTCGGCGACAGCAGGCCGGCGGCCCGTCTCGCGGGGCTGCCCGTGCGCCGCATCCTCATCGTGGTGTACGCGTGCTCCGGCGCGCTGGCCGCGGTGGCGGGCGTCCTCGCCACCGCCCGGCTGACGGCCAGCGATCCCACCTCGCTGGGCAACCTCATGGAACTGTCGGCGATCACGGCGGTGGTCGTCGGCGGCACTCCCCTGTCCGGGGGTCGGATACGCATCGGCGGCACGGTCGCCGGGGCCGTCCTGATCCAGCTGCTGACCACCACGCTCATCAAGCACGACCTGCAACCGTCGTGGACGCAGATGGCCCAGGCCGTGGTGATCATCGCCGCCGTCTACGCGGCCCGTGAACGGGGGAAGCGATGACCGTCGAGACCACAGAGGCCGAGCTGCAGCCGGCCTCCGCCCGGCAGGGCCCCGACAAGGCCGACGCCCCGAGCCGTGCCGAGCGATTCAGCGCCCTCGCCCAGCAGCACGGCGCCCTGGTCACCCTCCTGGTGGCCATGGTCGCGGCGTCGCTGAGCTTCGACACCTTCCTGACCGGTGACAACCTGGAGAACATGGCGCTGTCCTCGGCCTTCCTCGCCGTGGTCGCGCTGGGCATGACGTTCGTCATCGTCACCGGCGGGATCGACCTGTCGGTCGGCTCGCTCTTCGCCCTCGGCGGAGTACTGGCGGCCTGGGGCTCGCAGTACGGCACGGCTGTGGCCCTCCTGCTCCCGCTCGCGGTGTGCGGGCTGATCGGAGTCGTCAACGGCCTGCTCATCGCCCGGTCGGGGCTGGCCCCCTTCATCGTCACGCTGGCCGCCATGCTCGGGGCGCGCGGCATCCTGCTGGCGATCACCGACGAGGGCTCACGCACCTACCTCGTCGACAAGGACTCGTTCTTCGCGACCCTCGGACAGGGCTCGCTGCTCGGCATCGGCGTACCGATATGGATCACGGTGGCCCTGTTCATACTGGGCGCGGTCGTCCTGCGGCTCACCCGGTTCGGGCAGTACGTGTACGCGGTCGGCGGCAACGAGGACGCGGCGGCCCTGATGGGTGCCCCCGTGGCCCGTACGAAGATCGCCGTGTACGCCCTGTCGGGGCTGTGCGCCGGTCTCGCGGGGGCGCTCAACGCGTCCTGGCTGGTGTCGGGCGTGACGATCCTCGGGTCCGGCATGGAGCTGGAGGCCATCTCGGCGGTCGTCATCGGCGGCACCCTGCTCTCCGGCGGCTTCGGCTTCGTCAGCGGTTCGCTGGTCGGTGTGCTGCTGCTGAAGGTGATCCAGAACGTCATCAACCAGATCGGGTCCCTGGACTCCGCGTACCAGCAGGTGGTCAGCGGGGCCTTCCTCGCCGTGGTCGTGGTGGCCCAGACATGGCTGGGGCGCAGGCGCCGGGTGCTGTGACCGCCTCGCCCGGGCGGTGCCGGGCGCTGTGAACGGCCCCACCCGGGCGGCTTCGATGCCGCCCGGGTGGGGCCGGCGGCATGTCCGGGGCCGGGTAACGGCCGCCGGCGCGCTTCCGCAGGAGCGCACCGGGCCTCGTGCGCAAGCCCTCACGGCTACCTGGTGTCCACCCGCTGTTCCAGGGCATTCGGATCCCCGGGAGGAGTTGCCAGCCTCCGCCTTCCCGGCATTTCCTCGTCGTCCCTTCGGACGACCCATATGAGAGGCTTTATCACGTGCGTACCGTGGGAGTGGAAGAAGAACTTCTCCTGGTCGATCCCGAGACAGGAGAACCCCAGGCGCTGTCCGCCGCGGTACTCGCCCGGGCCGCCAGGGACGATCCGTCGGAGGAGACGTTCGAGAAGGAACTGCACACCCAGCAACTCGAATTCGCCACTCACCCGCAGGCGGACATGACCGAACTCGGCGCCGAGATAGTCCGCTGCCGGAAGGAGGCGGCACGTGTCGCGGGGGACATCGGTGCCACTGTCGTCGCGCTCGCCACGTCTCCCCTGCCGGTCAGGCCCTCGGTCAGCATGAGTCCCCGTTACCAGTGGATGATCGAGGAATTCGGTCTGCCGGCCCAGGAGCAGCTCGTCTGCGGCTGCCACATCCATGTGTCGGTGGAATCCGACGACGAGGGCGCCGCGGTGCTCGACCGTATTCGCCCCTGGCTGTCCGTGCTGACCGCGCTCAGCACCAACTCCCCCTTCTGGCAGGGCAAGGACAGCCTCTACAGCAGTTACCGCAGCCGCGTGTGGATGCGCTGGCCCATGGCCGGCCCCACGGAACTCTTCGGCACCGCAGACGCCTACCACCGACGGGTCGACGACATGGTCGCCACGGGGGTTCTGAAGGACAGGGGCATGGTCTATTACGACGCGCGGATCGCCGAGCGGTACCCCACCGTCGAGATCCGTGTGTCGGACGTCTGCCTGGAGGCGAGCACCGCGACCCTGCTCGCCACCCTCACCCGTGGACTCGTCGAGACGGCGGCACGCGAGTGGCGTGCGGGAGCCGCCCCGGCGGCGCACCCCGTGGAGCTGTTGCGCCTGGCCGCCTGGCGGGCCGCACGGTCGGGTCTTGAGGATGACCTGCTGCACCCCGTGACCATGCGGCCGGCACCGGCCCAGGACGTGGTCCGCGCGCTGCTGGACCATGTCGGCCCCGCCCTGGACGACAGTGGTGACACCGACCGGGTGCACACCGCCGCGGCGGAACTGCTGCGGGACGGCAACGGCGCCCGGGTCCAGCGGCAGATCCTGGAGCGGACCGGAAGCCTGGGGGACGTGGTCACGGAGTGCGTGCGGCGCACGCAGACCTGAGCGCTAGGATCACGCCCAAGGGCGGGGTCGTAGCACAGAGGTAGTGCGCCGCGACGACATCTCGGAGGACGCCGGTTCGAATCCGGCCGCCCCGCCCCCTTTCCCGCGTCAGCGCATGACGCAGTGCGTGACACAGTCCATGACTCAGTGCATGACCGCTTCACCGCATGGCCGGCTCAGTGCACGGCCGACTCAGTGCACGGTCGCCCGGGTGGGGCCGTCGTCCAGGAAGCCGCCTGACTGGTGCTGCCAGAGCTTGGCGTAGGCGCCTGCCGAGGCGAGCAGTTCCTGGTGGGTGCCCTGTTCGACGATGCGCCCTCGGTCCAGGACCACGAGCCGGTCCATGGTGGCGACCGTACTGAGCCGGTGCGCCACCACGAGCGCCGTCCGCCCCTCCATGAGCCTCCACAGCGCCTCCTGGACCAGGACCTCGCTCTCGGAGTCCAGGGCGCTGGTGGCCTCGTCGAGCAGCAGGATCGGCGCGTCGCGCAGGATCGCCCTGGCGAGCGCGACCCGCTGGCGCTGTCCGCCCGACAGCTTCACCCCGCGCTCGCCCACCATGGTGTCGAAGCCGTTCGGCAAGGCGTCGGCGAACTCGGTGACGTGCGCGATCCCGGCCGCGCGCCGGATCTCCCGGTCCGTGGCGTCCGGGCGGGCGAACGCGATGTTGTCCCGCAGCGAGCGGTGGAACATCGCCGGATCCTGCGGCACATAGGCGATGAGGCTGCGCAGCTCGGCCTGGCGCAGCCTGCTGATGTCCTGTCCCCCGATCAGGATCCGGCCCGCGTCGAGGTCCGTCATCCTCAGCAGCAGCCGGCTGAGGGTGGTCTTGCCGCCGCCCGACCGGCCGACGAGACCGATCTTCGTCCCGCTGGGCACAGCCAGTTCGAGCCCTTCGAAGAGAGGTCCCGCCCCCGCGTGGGCGAAGGTCACCTCTTCGAAGTGGACGTCGGCGGCCTGGGACAGCAACGGCTCGGGCGGCACCGGGTCCAGCACGGTCGGCGGCATCAGCAGCAGTTCGGTGAACTGCCCCGCCTCCGTCATCGAACTCTCCAGCCGGCGGTACACCTGATTGAACTCGAACATGATCCGCGTCGCGTTCGAGTAGTACGTGAAGGCCACCACGACCGCCTCCACACCGTGCCCGCCGCCGGCGAGGGCGACCGCGAGCAACAGGCCCAGCACGTTGGTGAGTACGGACAGGGGTGCGACCAGCGTGTCGATGCGCAGGTTGCCGTAGTCCCACGCCCGGAGGGTGAGCCGCCGTGACTCGGCCACCCGGGACCGGTGTTCGGCGGCTTCGCGTTCCTCGGCCGCGAACGCGCGGACCGTGTCCATGTTCATCAGGCTGTCGGCGACATGGCCCGACACCCGGGCGATCGCCTCCTCGCGCCTGTCGACCAGCGCCTGGCGGCGGCGGATGAGCGGCACCACGCACAGCGCGGTCAGCACGAGCATCGTCAACAGGCCGACGACGAGCAGCGGTTCGTACCGCCAGAGGATCACCGATCCGAACGCGAGGGGCACCACCCGGCCCACCACCTGGAACGTCAGCGTGTCGACGAACTCCTCGAACCGGGAGGCGAAGCTCAGCACCCGCTTGGTCAGCGACCCGGCGAAGTTGTCGTGGAAGAAGGCCGCGTCCTTGGCGAACAGCTCGTCCATGCCGATCACGTACAGGCTCTCGATGCCTCGGGCGGCCAGCCGGTTCAGGCAGTGCAGGCCCAGCCGCCACAGCGCCTCCCCGAGCAACAGGACGCCGGCGAAGGCGAGGACGTAGGGGAGGGCCTCGGTGAGGGTGATGCCGCCTTCGGTGGCGATCCTCGCGACGAGTTTCGCGACGATGAGCGGCGCCACGTAGTTGATGCCTATGTTGCCCAGGGCCGGCAGCAGCATGGCCGGCACCGAGAACGGTTTCAAGCGGGCCAACTCCCGCCCGTAGTGACGAAGTGCCAGAAGCACCGCGCCCCTGCGTGGTTGAACCCTGTGTGTTTCAGGCGTTCCCATCCCACCCCCGGGTGGTCGTAGGGCGGCCCGTCGCCCGTTTCTCCGGTGAATCTCCGTTGCCGCACGCCGACAACAGCGGAGAGGACGGGTGGGCCGGAACTGGAATTGTCCCGCGACGGCACACGATGAGTCCAAGTGTTTTGCGGCCCGTACACCCGTACGCAGGTGCGAAGTCGGTGACCGGCCTCCCCTTCCGTCAACGGCGTGCCACGGCCCTCACACCACGCGGGAGGCACACAGGGAAGTGCGGGCCTACAGTGCGACCGAGAGTCCGTACACGTACGAGTGGGGGATACGACGTGGTGCACACACTTGTCATCGGTGGCGGGATCGCCGGCACGGCTGCCGCGCTGGCTCTGCACAAGGCGGGTTCGGACGTCACCGTGTACGAGGCTCATCCCGACTCGGCCGAGGACATCGGGGCGTTCCTCACCCTCGCGAGCAACGGCATGCGGGCCCTCGCCCAGATCGACGCCTCCGCCGCGGTCACGGCCGTCGGCTTCCCCCTGCGTTCCATGCGTGTCCTCGACGACACGGGCGCCACGGTGGCCCATGTGCCGCTCGGCGAGGCCCACGACCCGCTCCTGCGGTACCGGTGCCTGCACCGCGGCGAACTCGCCTCCGCGCTGCAGGCGGAGGCCGCCCGCCGGGGCATCGGCATCCGGCACGGAGCGCGGCTCGCGTCCGTCCAGGACACCCCGGACGCGGTCACCGCGCACTTCACCGACGGCAGCACCGCGACCGGTGACCTGCTCGTCGGGGCGGACGGGCTGAACTCCGTCGTACGGCACGGGTTCGCCCCTGCCGTACAGCCCCGTTACGCGGGACAGCGCGTCTTCTACGGCTACTCCGACGACCCGCTCCTGGCCGAGGAGAACGCCGGGGAGAGCGAGCGCATCACCATGGTGCGGGGCAGCGCGACCTCCTTCGGCCACGCGGTGTCGCCGGCCGGGGAGACGTACTGGTTCGCGCGCGTGGCCGGTGAGCCCCTGGCCGCCGAGGAGATCGCCCACGGCACCCCCGGCCACTGGCGCGAGCTGCTGCTGCCGCTGCTGCGTGGGGACACCACCCCTGCCGCGGGTGTCGTCGCGGCCACCACCGACCGCCTCATGGTCACCAACGCCACGGAGATCCCCACCGGTACACCGTGGCGCTCCGGCCGCGTCCTCACCATCGGTGACGCGGCCCACGCGGCCTCCCCCGCGACCGGGCAGGGAGCCTCGATGGCCCTGGAGGACGCCGTCGTCCTCGCGAAGTGCCTGCGCGACGCACCCGATACCGAGACCGCGCTCACCCTGTACGAGTCACTACGTCGTCCGCGCGTCGAGGACAACATCACCACCAGCGGCAACATCTCCCGCGGCACTCCCCCGTCGTCCCGTCCGGGCCGGGGAGCCCCCGCGTCACGGCCGGGCGACGACGACCTCGTACGGCACCTGGACTGGCACACGGACCTGTGGGCCACCTCATGAACGGCACCGGATACGGATGTGTGTTGACACCTTGCTGCACCGTCACGGAGGTACGCACCAGGAACAGCCCGTTCCCCACGTGCGTACTATCTCTACACTGGCGCAAAGCGCGTAGGTGTGTCCTTCGGACGGACCAGCCCTGACAGACACCATCCCGCCCTCAACTCGCGTACGGACATGTCTTTCCTTTTTGCACATGTGCCGGCGGACCGAGAAAGGCTCCACATATGTCTGACAACCAGATCTCCACCACAGAACTCACCTCGCAGTACATCGCACAGGTGACCAGCGACCTGGAGCGCAACAGCAAGGAGCAGGAGCGCATCGCGACGGACATCGCGGCCCTCCAGGAGCAGTTGCTGGCTCTGCAGCACGACCACACGGTGCTGGTGAACATGCACCAGGCGCTCGGTGGCACGAGCCCCGCCACCGGCACCGCCGCGGCGGTGCCCTCCGTGCCGAGTCAGTCCTCCGCCCGGACCAAGCAGCCCAAGGAAGCCAAGGACGTCAAGGACGTCAAGGACGTCAAGGACGTCAAGGCGGCCAAGCCGAAGAAGGCGACTGCCACGGGCGCGGCGAAGAAGGCCGAGGCCAAGAAGCCCGAGCCCAGGAAGACCGCGGCGAAGGCAGCGAAGACCACCGCGCAGCCGAGCCTCGTCGACCTGATCCGCGGTCACCTCGAAGCACAGAAGGAGCCGCGCTCCGCCGCCGAGATCACCACCGCGCTCACCGCGGCCCACCCGGAGCGCACCATCAAGACCACCGTCGTGCGCACCACCCTCGAAAACCTGGTCGCCAGGAGCAGCGCCCACCGCAACAAGCAGGGCTCCTCGGTCTTCTACACCGCCACCACCGAGGCCCCCGCCGCGGCCGAGCCCGCCGCCGCGGCCGGCTGACCGTCCCTGTCGGCGCCCGGCCCCCAGGCTGCCGGCACGCTCACTGGCGCCCGTTCGCGTACGCCATTGCGTGCCGGGGCCGCCGACGGCACGAGGCGTCCGCGGCCGGTCACGACGCCGTCCGCCCGGGGTGCGGCGGGCTGAACTCGTCCGCCAGCAGACCCAGCATGACCACGTCGTGATGCCCGCCGTCGAAGAACACATGCTCGCGCAGCCGCCCCTCCTCGACGAAACCGAGTCCACGGTGCAGTGCCAGCGAGGCCTCGTTGCGTGCGAAGACCCGCGCCTGGCATTTGTGGAAGCGCCGGCGTGGTGCGAGCCGACCACACCGACCGGCTGTCCCGTGTTGAGGGCCTCGACCACCAGGGTGAAGCAGTCACCGTCGGCCCCGGGCCTGCGTCGGGGCCGTTGTCAGTGGTGGCAGGCAGGATGGCCCTCATGACCTCACCAGTTGCAGTGATCGTGGATGCCGTCGCCTACGCACAGGCCGTCGAGGACGCCGTGAAGGCGTCGGCCGCCTACTACACGGGCGGCACCTCGCCGATGGACGACGACACCTACGACCGGCTCGTGCGCGCCATCACCGTGTGGGAGGCGGAGCATCCCGACGAGGTGCTGCCCGGCTCGCCGACCGGGAAGGTCGCCGGCGGCGCCGTGGACGGCGATGTGCCGCACACGGTGGCGATGCTGAGTCTGGACAACGTGTTCTCGGCGGACGAGTTCACCGCCTGGACGGCGTCGCTGGCCCGGCGCGTCGGCCACGACGTGGAGCGGTTCAGCGTCGAACCGAAGCTGGACGGCCTGGCGATCGCCGCCCGTTACACCGCCGGCCGCCTGGAGCGGCTGATCACCCGTGGGGACGGGACGGCCGGGGAGGACGTCTCGCACGCGATCGGCACCGTCGAGGGCCTGCCGGAGGTCCTGGCCGAGCCGGTGACGGTGGAGGTGCGCGGTGAAGTCCTGATGACCACGGCGCAGTTCGAGCACGCCAACGAGGTGCGCACCGCGCACGGCGGCCAGCCGTTCGCGAATCCGCGCGGCGCCTCGGCGGGCACCCTGAGAGCCAAGGAGCGTGCCTACACCGTGCCGATGACGTTCTTCGGCTACGGTCTGCTGCCCCTGCCGGACACGGACGCCGAACTGGCCGGGCGGCTGCGCGAGCTGTCCCACAGCGAGCTGATGGACCGTGCCGCCGGGCTCGGGGTGAACACCACCGCGGGCACCGCCGTGCCCGGCACCACCGCCGAGACGGCCGAGCAGGTCCTGGCCCGGGTGCGGGAGATCGCCGCGCTGCGCGCCTCCCTGCCGTTCGGCATCGACGGGATCGTCATCAAGGCCGACCTGGCCGCCGACCAGCAGACCGCCGGATCCGGTTCACGCGCCCCGCGCTGGGCCATCGCCTACAAACTGCCTGCCGTGGAGAAGATCACCCGGCTCCTTGAAGTCGAGTGGAACGTGGGCCGCACCGGCATCATCGCCCCGCGCGCCGTCCTCGAACCGGTCGTCATCGACGGGGCCACCATCACCTACGCCACCCTGCACAACCCGGCCGACATCACCCGGCGCGACCTGCGCCTGGGTGACCACGTCATGGTCCACCGGGCCGGTGACGTCATCCCCCGGATCGAAGCCCCCGTCGCCCATCTGCGCACGGGTGACGAACAGCCCATCGTCTTCCCCGAGGTGTGCCCGCGGTGCGGGAGCGGCATCGACACCGGAGAACAGCGCTGGCGCTGCGAGAACGGCCGCAACTGCCATCTGGTCGCCTCCCTGTCGTACGCGGCCGGCCGTGATCAGCTCGACATCGAGGGCCTCGGCCACACCCGCGTCGTCCAGCTCGTCGAGGCCGGCCTGGTCACCGATCTCGCGGATCTGTTCACCCTCACCCGTGACCAGCTCCTGAAGCTGGAGAGGATGGGCGAGACGAGCACCGACAACCTCCTCGCGGCGCTCACCACGGCCAAGGGACGCCCGCTCTCCCGGGTGCTGTGCGCGCTCGGTGTACGGGGCACGGGGCGGTCGATGTCCCGGCGCATCGCCCGTCACTTCGCCACCATGGACCACGTCCGCGCGGCCGACGCCACGTCGATGCAGCAGGTCGAGGGCATCGGTACGGAGAAGGCCCCGTCCATCGTCTCGGAACTCGCCGAACTGGCCCCGCTCATCGACAAGCTCGTAGCCGCCGGGGTGAACATGACCGAGCCCGGCGCCACTCCCCCGAGCGCACCGACCGCCGAGGACGCCGAGGGTGTCTCGGGCAGCGCCCAGGACACCGAGGGCTCGACGGGCTCAGGGAGCCCTGAGGATGCGGGAGGTTCGCAGGGGTCGGCGCCGGCGGGCGGGCCGCTCGCCGGGATGACGGTGGTGGTGACCGGCGCGATGACCGGCGCACTGGAGAAGCTCAGCCGCAACCAGATGAACGAACTCATCGAACGGGCCGGCGGCCGCTCCTCCTCCAGCGTCTCCAAGAAGACCACCCTGGTGGTGGCGGGAGAGGGCGCCGGATCCAAGCGCGCCAAGGCCGAGACCCTCGGCATCCGCCTCGCCACCCCCGACGAGTTCGCCGCGCTCGTCACCGACCACCTCGAACAGCCCGCTCAGTAGTCCACCCCGGCCCGGCCGCACGCCATGTGCCCGGCCGGGGCCGGTGGCGCGAGGGCGGGCCGCCGTGACAGGCTCTGCGTCGCTCGTGAACAGGCTGTTGGTGAGGGGAAATCCGTGGACACGCAGACGTGGGACGCACTGGTCACATCGATGAAGAACGCGTACACCGCGGATCTGGCTCAGGGGAGAGCGCCCCGCCCGGTCATCATGCCGCTGGTCCGCGGCGAACTGGTGGGACTCATCTGGCTGCGCCCGGCGACGACCGGCGAGGACGCCATGACCGCGATCGTCGAGCTGTCGAACGTCGCCGCGGCGGCGGGCGCGGACGAGGTCGTGCTCGCCTGGGACACCCAGAACGTCGCGGCCGAATGCGGGCTCCCGGTCATCGGCCCGGCACCCTGCCTGAACCTGGTGCACGCCACGAAGGACGGCCACGTACTGCACCAACTCCCCTGCACGCACCAGCCCGTGGACTCCTCGCCCGAGGGCGCGGACACGGCCGAGCCCCGGTGGCTCCCCGCCCCGGGACCGCAGCCGGGCGGCGAGCTCGCCCCGCCCATCCAGGCCGCCCTCACGTACTCCTTCACCCCGCTCGACCTCGACCACCCCTCCCCCTTCGGCGTCACCGTCCTCCTCATGGAGGACGACGGCTACGCCGTCCACCTCACCGATGCCTTCACCCCCTGACCCAGGTGTCCCGCGCGCCGCCTCCAGGTTCGTCGCAGGGGTGGTACGCGGGGGTTCCACGCAAGAGTGGCGGCCGGTTGCCGTGGTTGTCCGCCCGTGGCGGGGTATACGGAGCTGTGCACGGACCGCACCACCGCCCCCGGCCCAGGAGTAGAGCCATGGCAGGCATCATGAACAAGATCAAGCAGTTCGCCCGGAGCCCGCAGGGACGGCGCACCATCGAGCAGGCACGCCGCGCCTCCGCCGATCCGCGACGTCGCGCCCAGGCCCAGCGACTGCTGGGCAAGCTGCGCGGCCGACGCTGACCTCGATCGGGCGGCCCGGCCCCGACCAACGCGAAGACCCCACCCGTGCAACACGGGTGGGGTCTTTGTTGAGCGCCGGGCAGGCCTTGCACCTGCATTTCCCCGCAGGAAGCGGGGCGTCTTTCCTTGGACCACCGACGCGAGACGGGCCCGCACTCGGCGGCTCGCTCAAGATCGAGTCTAGCAGCATCGGCGCCCCACTCTGCACACGCGTGCGATGTGAAGATGTGAAGGCGCAGAACACATTTCCGTTTGCCGAACGCAGAGCCGGATACCCGGTGTTCATGGCTGGAGCGAACAACAAAACCACGAACGGACAGTCGCCCACCGCGCATGCGCGAGCGGCGAAGACCACCGTGACCGAAGGTGCCACGGCGCCCGCGAAGGAGTCACAGAAGGCCGCAACCGAGGCGGTGAAGAACGCCGGGGACGCTGCCGGGGCCGTCGGCCGTGGCAGCAGGGAAGCCCTGGTGAACCTCGGCGGAGTCGCGTCGCAGAAGGCCAAGGAGACGGCCAGGACGGTGCAGGGCGGTGTTTCCACGGCCGCTCAGCAGACAGTCGGGAAGGCCGGCCTTGTCTGGACCCTCCTGAAGGCCAGGAAGCTCGTCGCGGCCGGCGCCGGCGCGGGGACCGCTGCGGTGGTCCTCTGCTCCTACACCGTGGGCCGGCGTGCCGGTCTGCGGCAGCGAGGCCCGCTTTCCCGTCTCAGTGGCGGTCGTCTCTGAGCAACAGGACGCCGCCAAGGCACCTGCTCGCAGGCCCGTCGGAGCTTCTGCTCCGGCGGGCCTGCTGGCGTGCGGCCGTCCCGCACTCTGTCCCGCACTCCCCCCGGTCCGGGGTGAGTGACCGTGACCGGAACCTGATCACCGTGCCGTGCGTCGTTAGGGGCACGTCGTGCTCATGACGTGAGCCGAAGAACGGTTCCGGAACGGATACGGGATCCCGGGACGGAACAGGGACCCCCGTACGGGGCGGGACGGATACGGGTGGGGCTTGGTGGAGCGGATCGCGAACGGCAGTGCGGCGACGGGGACGAAAGCCGCGGCGCCCGTCCGATGGCACCGGAGACTCCCCTGGCGGCGCCTCTTTCAGCGGCCTTGGGGCCCGGACGCGGACGGCCGGTCGTCCTCCTGGGCGCGTGGGCGTGTGCTCGCGGCGCTCGCCGTACTGACCGCCGCCCTGCTGGCCTTCCACTCGGTCGTGCCCAATACGGTGGGCCGCTTCGGCAGCCTGCTGGAGACGTTCCTGCCCTGGCTCGGTATGGCCGTACTCCTGTTGCTGCTTCTCGCCCTGCTGCGCCGCTCGGCCAGCGCGCTGGTGGCCCTGGTGCTGCCGACGGCCGTGTGGGGGCTGTCGTTCGGCGGACGCCTCCTGCCCGAGGACCGCGGCGCACACGACCTCACGGCGGTCCAGCACAACGTCAGTGATGTGAACACCGATCCCGCGGGCACCGCGGCCGCCCTGATCGAGACCGCACCGGATCTCGTCGCCCTGGAAGAGCTGACCCCCGACGCGTTGCCTGCCTACGAGAAGGCCCTGGCACCGGACTACCCCCACCACGCGGTCGAGGGAACGGTCGGACTCTGGTCGAGGCATCCCCTGTCGGACGTTCGCCGGGTGGACATCAGACCGGCCGCGATCGAGGAGGGCTGGAGCCGCGGGATGCGGTCCACGGCCCGCACTCCGTGGGGCGACATCGCGGTGTACGTCGCCCACCTGCCCTCGGTCCGCCTCGGCTGGAACGGTCTCGGTTCCGGTGCGCGGGACGAGAGCGCCGGCCTGCTGGGAGATGCCCTCGCCACCGAGAGGCTGGACAGGGTGATCCTGCTCGGTGACCTCAACAGCACCCTGGACGACCGGGGTCTGGATCCGGTGACCTCACGGATGGACCGTACGGACTCGGCGCGGCAGGCCTTCGCCTTCAGCTGGCCGGCTTCCTTCCCCGTGTCCCGGATCGACCAGGTCCTGGCCCGCTCGGCCACCGTGACGAACGTACGGACCCTGCCCGCCACCGGCAGCGACCACCTCCCCCTCGCCGTCGACATCAGGCTTGAGCGCGGCTCCGACGGCTCCCCGCCGCCCCCCTGACCCCCCTTCCCCCCCTGCCCCCCCTGCCCCACGCTCCCCCGCCCGCGTCCCTACGTCTGCTGCAGCGGCTCGTACGCCTCCGCGCCGACGCCGAACGTCCATGCCACGCCCTCGCGGGCCGTGCGGGTCGACGGCGGCACCCTCAGCCAGTAGGTGCGGCTCGTACCGTCCGGCTCCGGTGTGGAGTTGACGACCTCGACCATCACCACGTCCTCGTCGCCGACGAGTTGGACCCGCCACAGCACGCCCGTCTCGTCGCGGTGGACAGGGACCGCGCCTGACTCGTCCAGATAGCGGTCGTACCCGTAGTACTCCAGCATCACGCGGCGCAGTTCGGCGTTCTCCTCGCCGCGGATCCGCTCGGGGGTCAGGCTGGTCAGCTCGTCCAGGAAGTCGCGGGGGACGGGCATGCCCCGCCACGCGTACAACTCGAACCCGTCCGCGTAACCCAGGGCCGGGCCGTCGCCTCGGTCCAGGCGTCCGGCTTCGTCGCGGTGCAGGGTCAGGGGGCGCTCGCTGACGACCGCCACCTTCTCGTAGGGCCACCACCAGCCCGCGTGGCGCGCGACCGCGGCCAGACCCTCCAGAGGGCTCCCGGCCCCGGAGTCGAACGCGCACAGCCAGGCCGCGTCGTGCTGTCCGAGGGCCGCGTCCAGAAGAAGGAGGCGCACCCGCGTCTCCTCCGCCCGGTCGCCGGCGAGTTCGTCGACGACGCCCGCCCGTACCCGGTCGACCAGGGTGCGGGTGGACTCCCACAGGCCCGCTCCGGTGGCACGCCAGTGGCCGCTCCACCCCTCCGGTCCCAGTTCCCCGTGCAGCCGCGCCCGTTCGGCGGCCCAGGGGGCGCCCAGCACGGCGTCGCGGACGCTCGCCCCGAAGGTGTCCGGCTCCGGGGCGTCCGGACGTGCCGCCGCCATGAGTGTGCGCACCGCCTCGCGGGGTGAGCGTGTCCATACGATCCGCTCCGGTCCGGCCAGACCTGCCCGCCGGTAGGCGAGCCGGACGCCCTCCTCGGCCGCCGCCCGGTCCCCCGGCCCCGTCGCCGCCGCCGTCGCCCGCCAACTGCCCTGCTCCATCAACGCCGTTCCTCTCCCCGAGTACCGTGCCGGGCCGCATCCCCGTGCCGCCCGGTCCTGCGTCGCGCTGTCCGCGCGTGCGATGTGTGTGCCGCTCGTCAGTCGGCGACCATGCGCACCGAGCCCGGCACGTACTCCCGTTGCCGAATCACTCGGTACCAGCCCTTCGGGAGGGAGATCGCCGCGTGTTCCTCGTGGACGACGCGGGCGCCGTCGGGCACGTGCAGCAGCATCGGTCCGAACAGGCCGGCCTCGCGGACGAGCCGTCCGGGACCGACCACCGCGTGGGCGTGGCCGGTGACTTCGCCGAGTGCCAGGACGAGCCTGCCGCGGCCGTCCCGTGGTTCGGACGCCGCGTCGGCCGCGTGCTCCGGCACCGCGCTCTCGGCCAGCGCCACGATCAGGACGTCTCCTTGCCGGTACATGGGTCTCCTCCCGCTGCGGCACACCGTGTGCCAGGGGAACGACCGTAGAGGCGGGCACTGACAATCACCCCCGACCGCAGGTCACACGGCCCGCACGGGACGAGGGGCGCTGTAGGAGGACCCCTGTTCCACACGTTGTCAGTGGGGCTTGGTAGAACTCCGTTACCTGGATGCGGTCGGCGCGCGCCGGGAGTCAGGACCCATGACCGCCGATCCACCGACTTCCGCACGAAGGAGCAGGCGCGCATGACCATCGGTGACCACTTCCAGGAGTTCCACGGCCTGCCGGCCTTCGACTTCCCGGGCCTCGACGACCCGACGCCCGACGCGTCCTCGCTTCCGTCGCCCGAGTCCGTCGCCTGGCGCATCGCGGTGAACTCCTACGACTCCGACGAGCAGTGGGAAGCGGCCTTCGGCCGTTTCACGGCGGCCGTCGACACGGAGCGGGTGCGGGCGATCGTCGTGGGCGCGTGGAGCGACGTGTATGACTCCGCTCCCGACGAGGTGGTCAAGGCGCTGGTGGCGGCCCGGGACCGGCTGCCCGCCCTGCGCGCGCTGTTCGTCGGCGACATCGTGATGGAGGAGGCCGAGATCTCCTGGATCACGCAGGGCGACATGGGCCCGCTCCTCCAAGCCTTCCCCGATCTGGAGGAGTTCGGGGTCCGCGGCGGCAACGGACTGGTCTTCCCCGCCGTCCGTCATGAGCGGCTGCGGAAGCTGACCGTCGAGACCGGCGGCCTGCCCGTCGAAGCGGTGCGCGGCATCGCCGCCAGCGATCTGCCCGACCTCGTCGAACTCGACCTGTGGCTGGGCACGTCCGAGTACGGCGGGGACTCCGACATCGCCGACCTCGAACCCTTCTTCGCGGGCACCAGGCTGCCCTCCCTCACCAGGCTCGCCCTGCGCAACAGCGAGATCCAGGACGCCATCTGCTCGGCCCTCGCGTCCGCCCCCGTGGTGGCACGCCTGGAGGAGCTCGACGTCTCGATGGGCGTGCTCACCGACGACGGCGCGACGGCACTGCTCACCGGCCAGCCGTTGACGCACCTCAAGAAGCTCGACCTCCACCACAACTACCTCAGCCCCGCCCTGAGCACACGACTGCTGGAGACCCTCGAACCCGCGGGCGTGATCGTCGACACCGACAAGGAAGACGCCGAGGACGACGAGGACGACGACGGCGAGGTCTGGCGTTTCGTCGCGGTGGGCGAGTAGCGCGCCGCGAAGTCCGGACCAGGGAGGGGGAACGGCATGGGCCGTACGGAATCGGCGGACGCCCCGCCGAAGTGGGTGGTCGTCGCCAACGGGGACAACCGCAGGGTGGAACTGTTCACCACGGCCGCCGAGGCCGCCGGCCACGGCACGCCCCGGGTCGTCGAGTGGCTCGACGTCCTGCGCGAGGGCGGGCACGACTTCGCCGACGACGAGATCGTCCGCCTGGACTCCCCCGGTGAGAACGCCGGCGTGGACGCCTTGCTGCGCGGGGTGGACGATCCGACGCGGGTGGAGGGTTCCGCGCGGTGGTACGCGCGGTTCCTGAAGTGCGTGGCCTCGCTGCGCGGCGGAGCCCGGCTTGACGACCCGGCGGAGCTGGCCGTGATGTTCGACAAACGGCTGTGCCACGACCGGCTCGCGCGCGCGGACGTGCCGGTGCCCCCGTCCCCCACTTCCGGCTCCGGCGGCCTCGCACCGGTCCGGGGGTGGTCGGACGTACGGGACGTCATGGCGGCGGCGGGCATGCGGCGTGCCTTCGTCAAACTCGCCCACGGCTCGTCCGCCTCCGGTGTCCTGGCCGTCGAGACCTCCGCTTCGGGCCGGATCCGTGCGACGACATCGGTGGAGCGCGCCGAGGACGGCCGGCTGTACAACTCGCTGCGGGTGCGCCGCTACACGTCGGAGCCGGAGGTCGCCGCGATCGTCGACACGCTGGCACCCGACGGACTGCACGTCGAACGCTGGCTGCCGAAGGCCTCCCTCGGGGGCCGGTCGGCCGATCTGCGCATCGTGGTCGTGGCCGGCCGGGCCACGCACGCCGTGGTCCGCACCAGCCGCTCCCCGCTGACCAATCTCCATCTCGGCGGGACGCGCGGCGATCTGGCCGCCGTGCGCGCGCTGGCGGGTGACCGGTGGGCCACGGCCATCGAGGTGAGTGAGCGGGCCGCCGCCTGTTTTCCCGGCACGCTGTGTGTCGGCGTCGACCTGCTGCCCGCCATCGGCTGGCGCCGCTTCGCCGTCGGCGAGGTCAACGCGTTCGGCGACCTGCTGCCCCGCCTCACCGGCCTGCCGGGCAGCGGGGCGGAGGGCCTGGACACGTACGCCGCGCAGATCGCCGCGGCCGGTGCCTTCTGCCGCGGTCTCGGCCCAGGGCACTCCACGGCGCCCGCGCCGCCTGGCCCACCCGTGTCACCGCATGGCCCGTCCGACCCGCAGTCACTTCACCCGCACCACCCGCCGAGGACAGCCCATGCCACAACCTGACGCCGACCCCGTACCGCCCCCGGCCGACCGCCCTCCGACCACGTCCGGCACGACGAACATCACCGCCGGTACCACCGACAGCGCCGGCACCACCGGTACCACCGGCGCTCCGGACATGAACGAGGTCGTGGGACGGGACGATCTGCTCCTCCTCACCCTGGACACCCTTCGCCACGACGTGGCGGTCGAGCTGGCGGCAGCCGGCCGGCTGCCCAACCTCACCGCCCATCTCCCGGGCGGCACCTGGGAGAAGCGGCACGCGCCGGGGAACTTCACCTACGCCTCCCACCAGGCGATGTTCGCCGGCTTCCTCCCCACGCCCGCCGGTCCCGGACCGCATCCGCGGCTGTTCGCCGCCCGGTTCGCGGGCAGCGAGACCACGGCGGACGGCACGTTCGTCTTCGAGACCCCGGACCTCGTGTCCGCCCTGGCCGCCCGCGGCTACCGCACGGTGTGCATCGGCGGCGTCGGCTTCTTCAACAAACAGGGCGCCCTGGGCGACGTACTGCCCGGCTACTTCCAGGAGAGCCACTGGGAGCCGGAGTTCTCCGTCGCCTCTGCGACCTCATTCGAGGCGCAGGTGGCCCGCGCCGAGAAGACGGTCTCCGAACTGCCCCCGCAACAGCGCCTGTTCCTCTTCCTGAACGCCTCGGCGCTGCACCAGCCGAACTGGTTCCACCTCCCCGGCGCGACCCGGGAGGCGGGCGACAGCCGCCTCACCCATGCCGCGGCGCTGGAGTACATCGACCGCCATGTGGGGCGGCTGTTCGGCGCGATGAGTTCGCGCCGCCGCTGCTTCGCGATCGTCTGCTCCGACCACGGCACCGCCTACGGGGACGACGGCTACACCGGCCACCGCCTCGGCCACGAATCCGTGTGGACCGTGCCCTACGGCCACTTCTTCCTGGAGCCGCCCACATGACCGTCACCTCTGAGGCCGGCTCCGCGAGCACTTCTCTCGCTCTGCCGCGCCCGTACCAGAGCTATACGTACGCCTATCCGCACAAGACCGCCTACCGGCCGCTCGCCCCGGAACCGCGACTCGCGGACCTGTGGGCCGGGGAGTCCCGGCAGGCCCTCTCGCTGTACCTGCACATCCCGTTCTGCGAGATCCGCTGCGGCTTCTGCAACCTCTTCACCCGCATCGGCGCGCCGGACGGGCTGACGGGCCGCTATCTGGACGCCGTACGCCGTCAGGCCGCCGCCGTCCGCGAGGCCCTGGGTGATGAGGAGGCGCCCCGTTTCGCCAACGCGGCGTTCGGCGGCGGCACTCCGACCTATCTGGAGGCCGCCGAGCTGGAGCGGCTGTGCGACATCGCCGAGCACGAGATGGGCGTGGACCTGCGGGCCGTTCCCCTGTCCGTGGAGGCCTCGCCGTCCACGGCCACCGCGGACAGGCTGGCCGTGCTGGCCGAGCGCGGCACCACACGCCTGAGCCTCGGTGTGCAGAGCTTCGTCGAGGAGGAGTCCCGGGCCGCCGTACGCCCCCAGCGCAGAAGCGACGTGGAGGCGGCCCTGACCCGCATCCGCGAGGCCGCGATCCCGGTCCTGAACATCGACCTGATCTACGGCATCGACGGGCAGACGGCGGCCAGTTGGCGGTACTCCCTCGACGCGGCCCTGGCCTGGCGCCCCGAGGAGATCTACCTCTACCCCCTCTACATACGTCCGCTGACCGGCCTCGGCCGCCACACCGACCGGCGCACGGCCGACCGCCAGTGGGACGAGGAACGGCTGCGCCGCTACCGGGAGGGGCGCGACCATCTGCTCTCCCACGGGTACGAGCAGGTGTCGATGCGTATGTTCCGGCGGGCCGACGCACCACCGCAGGGGCCGGACGACTACGCGTGCCAGACCGACGGCATGATCGGCCTGGGCTGCGGCGCCCGCTCGTACACCTCGCGGCTGCACTACTCCTTCGACTACGCGGTGTCGATGCGGGAGATCCGCGGCATCATCGACGACTACACCGTCACCGAGGACTTCTCCCGCGCCCTGCACGGCAGGTGGGTCGACGAGGACGAGGCACGCCGCCGGCATCTGCTGCAGTCGCTGCTCCAGGCGGAGGGCCTGCCCGTCGCCGACTACCGCCGTCGGTTCGGTACGGATCCCGTCGACGACTTCCCGACGGAGCTGGACACCCTCGTGGGCCGCGGCTGGCTCGACGACGCCCGGCCGGAGCTGCTGCGGCTCTCCGCCGAGGGGCTCGCGCACTCGGACGCCATCGGCCCCGAGTTCTTCTCACCGGCCGTGCGTGAGGCCATGGCCGCGTACGAGACGAAGTGAGTGCCGGTGGACCTCACCCTGCTGTACCGCGGCCCCCTTTCCTCCTGCGACTACGACTGCCCCTACTGCCCGTTCGCGAAGCGGCGGGACTCCACGGCCCAACTGCGCGCCGACCGCACGGCCCTTGAGCGGTTCACCGCCTGGGCGCACGAACAGCGCCAGGACCGTCTCTCGGTCCTGTTCACCCCGTGGGGCGAGGGGCTGGTGCGCTCCTGGTACCGCCGCGCCCTCGTGGAACTCTCGCACCAGCCGCACATCCAACGGGTCGCCATCCAGACCAATCTGAGCTGCCGGACCGACTGGCTGAAGGACGCGGACCTCGACACCGTCGCCCTGTGGTGCACCTACCACCCCGGCCAGACACCGTACGAACGCTTCCTCGCCAAGACGCACACCCTGGCCGGCCTCGGTGTCCGTTTCAGCGTCGGGATCGTCGGCGTGCCCGACCACCTGGAACACGCGCGACGGCTGCGCGCGGAACTGCCGTCGCACGTCTACCTGTGGGTGAACGCCGCCGAGGGACACACCTATACGGACGCGCAGGCCGCCGAGTGGACGGAGCTGGACCCGCTCTTCCCCTTCAGCCGGCACCCGCACCGGTCGGCGGGCATGCCCTGCCGCACCGGCGAGTCGGTCCTGTCGGTCGACGGTGCGGGCACGGTGCGCCGCTGCCATTTCGTGCGCACGGAACTGGGCAACCTCTACGACGGTTCCTACCGTGCCGCGCTCGGCCCCAGGGCCTGCCCCAAGGAGCTGTGCGACTGCCACATCGGATATGTCCACCTGGAGACACTGCCGCTGTACGACGTGTTCGCGGGCGGGATTCTGGAACGTGTGCCGCCCGCCCTCCCCGACCGCCCGCTCCTGCCCCTCATCGCCACAACTGGGCGTGACTGACGTGCCGTTGGTTGTCCTGCCGTCAAGCAGCGCGCTTCGGCCGCGGCTGGCTCGGCTGGCAGGATGTCGCCGTTGACCCCTTTGCGTGGCACATGACAGCGTCGGTCCGCCCCGGGCAGCGGGCTCCGGGCAGCAGTCTTCGGACACATCCACAGAGGGGACCGATCAGCATGGGCGGCAGACAGGTCACGTACGCGGCGGCACTCACGGCGGCCGTACTCTTCCTCGGCGTCTCGGGCACCGCGGCCTCGGCCGCGACCCAGACACCCCCGGCCGCGGCGGCGGAGGCGGCGTTCGGCCAGAGCAGCTTCACCCCCGAGGAGGAGGCTCATCTGCGCGAGGTGGCCGCGGCGATCTGGAACGCGGACCTGGCGGCAGGCTGGAACATGAACCCCGAGGTCGCCGACGTGCTCTCCACCGCGACCGGGGAGATCCTCCGGTGTTCCGAGGCCTTCGCCCTCGTGCCCCGGCCGGCCGGCTTCGTCCCGGGCGTCGGATACCTGCTCAACTACTGGAAGAACCTCAAGGACTATTTCCTCGCCGTGAAGGACAACCGCACGTACCGCGCGTGCGTGGTGACCGCGGCGGCGAACTACCGGTCGGCGATCGAGATGGCCTCCATGGGCATCTGACCTCCCGTCCCGCACCGCCCCGTGCCATGCCGCTCGGCGTCCGGCCGCAGGTTCGCCCACCCGGGTGGGCGGCCCACCCGGCCGCCGAGCGGCACCCACGGTTCCGGGACACCGGGAGTGCCGTCGGCCGTGCACGCCCTCGTGCAGCAGACTGGGACACGAGACCGTGACCGGTGAGCGCCCCTCCGCTCACCGGCACCGCGCCGCCGGACACCGCTCGTCCCGAAAGGATCCACCACATGATCATCTTTGGCACCAAGGGATATCTCTACCAGTTGGCGATACTGACGCTGGTGTGCGGCCAGTGCGGCAACCCCGCCGCGCACACGCTCAGCAAACGCGTCACGAAGTTCACCCTGTTCTTCGTCCCGCTGTTCCCCGTCTCGACGAAGTACGCGACCCAGTGCACCTTCTGCGGCGCACAGCACAAGATCGGCAAGGAGCAGGCGGAGCAGTTGCAGGTGCAGGGCGCGAGCGGTCAGCCGCACGGCCAGCAGCAGCCGCACCAGCAGCCCTATCAGGGCTGATCGTCCACCGGCCGGGCCGGGGACGCGGTGAGCCCGTCCGGCCCTGACCGCACCCGATCGGATCTTCCCTGCCCCGGTGGCTTCGCGCGGGGTGCGCAGAGGGAATACTGGGGTGGAAACGACGACACTCCAGAGGTGGTCAGCGTGGACAGAGCGTGGGAGGCGGACCCGCCGGACGTGTCGTCCGCGCGGTCCACGGGCACCCTTCAGGTGCGCCCCCTGTCGGACCGGACGGGCTGGCAGGCCGCGGGTGAGGTCAGTCTGGCCACGCGCATCGCCTGGGAACGGACGCTGGACCGGCTGGCTCTGGAGGATGTGGAGGTGTGCCACTTGGAACTCTCGGCGGTCACCTTCGTCGACGTCGCCGGTGTCTCCGCCCTCGCAGTGGCGGCTCAAGGTCTTCCCGAAGGACGTCGCATCATGATCGAACAGCCGCCTGCCGCCATGGGACGGGTACTGGACATGTTCTGGCCCGGCCTGCGGGGCGTCGAGGTGGTGGCACGATGACGGCCCCCTCCACCGAGTTGTTCGTGCATCCCGCCCTGTTCTACCGGGGCGAGGAGGAGTACGTGGACGGCACCGTGCCGTTCATCCGCGAGGGTCTGGCGGCCGGCGAACCGGTGGCGGTCGCCGTGCCCGGCCCGAAGCTGGACATCCTGCGCTCCGCCCTGGGCGACGCCGCGACGGATGTGCGCTTCATCGACATGACGCAGGCGGGACGCAACCCCGGCCGGATCATCCCCAAGGTGCTGCGCGTCTTCGCCGACGCCCACCCGACCTCGCGCGTGCGGATCATCGGCGAGCCGATATGGCCCGATCGCAGCGGCGTGGAGTACCCGGCCTGCGTCCAGCACGAGGCACTGATCAACAGCGCGTTCGAGGGCCGGGACGCGACGATCCTGTGTCCGTACGACGAGGCGGGGCTCAGTGAGCAGGCGCTGACCGACGCGTACGCGACCCATCCCGTCGTGATCTCCGAGGGCCGGCAGCGGAACAGCCCGTCCTACGCGCCCGAGCGGGTGGTCGAGCGGTACAACGAACCCCTGCCGATCGCGGAGGCGGCGGAAGGTTACGCCTTCGGCGCGGACGAACTGCCGGCTGCCCGGTACTTCGTGGCCGAGCGGGCCACCCGGTTCGGTCTCTCCGGTGTCCGGCTGGACGACCTGGCGCTGGTCGTCGCCGAGCTGACCACCAACAGTGTGGTGCACGGCGGTGGTACGGGCACGGTGTATGTGTGGGCCGAGAACGGCCAGGTGGTGTGCGAGGTGCGCGACGGGGGGCAGCTGAAGGATCCCCTCGCCGGGCGGCGCCCCTCCCCGCCCGCGCAAGTGGGCGGCCGGGGGCTGCTGCTGGTGAACTACCTCACCGATCTGGTCCGGGTGCACACCGGGCCCGACGGCACGGTCATCCGCTGTTACGTCGACTGCTGAGGTCGACTGAAGGCCGACCACTCGGGGGTGCGCCCCCGAGTGGTCGGCCTTCAGGCAGGCGGCCAGGTCAGCCCTGGAAGAAGTCACCCAACGACTCGGCCAGTTCCTCGGGGGCCTGTTCGGCGACGTGGTGGCCGGAGTCGATTCCGTGGCCGCGTACGTCGGGGGCCCAGTCGGCCCAGATCTTCAGCGGGTCGCCGTAGAGGTCCTCCAGGTCGTCCCGGAGCGACCAGAGCGCCAGCGCGGGGCACGTGATCCGCCGTCCGGCGGCCCGGTCGGCCTCCTCGTGACCCCTGTCGATGGTCAGACCCGCCCGGTAGTCCTCCAGCATCGCCCGGACCACGTCCGGGTCGCGCACGGCTGCGCGCCACTCGTCGTGGTTCTCCTGCCCCATGCTCCGCGGATCACCGTGGTACCAGCTGTCCGGATCGGCGTTGATGACCCGCTCGGGGATGTCCGGCTGCGCGAAGAAGAACCAGTGCCACCACTGGGTGGCGAACTTCGCGGTGATACGGGACAGATGCTCGCTCAGGGGAAGGCAGTCGATCAGCGCCACGCGCCGGACCGCCTCGGGGTGATCGAGGACCAGACGCAGCGCGACACTGCCTCCGCGGTCGTGCCCGGCCAGCATGAACCGCTCATGGCCGAGGGAGCGCATGACCGCCACCACGTCCTGGGCGACGACACGCTTGGTGTAACCCGCGTGGTCGGCGGTGAACGCCGGACCACGCGAGCGGCCGTATCCCCGCAGGTCGGGGCAGACGACGGTGAAGCCCCGCTCGACCAGTCGGGGAGCGACCCGGTGCCAGGTCGCGGAGGTCCTGGGGTGGCCGTGCAGCAGGACGACGGGCGGTCCCTCGCCGCCGTGGCGGACGAAGGCGGACGACTCCGGGAGCCGGACCACCTCGGATGCGAAACCCTCGAACATCGGTCCGGCCTCCCGGTTCGTCGCTGCTGCCGCTCAGGTCGTCCGCCCTGCCGCTCCGGTCGCGTCCCCGCTCCGCACCGGACGCGGTGCGGTGTGGTGTGGTCAGCCCGGTGTGATGCGGCCGCGCCAGGAACCGGACGCGCCGTGCTGCTCGATGTACTCCTTGAAGCGGCGCATGTCGCCCTTGACCCGGCGGTCGATCGTCCCCGTCAGGTCGGCGGCCTTCTCGGCCGCCCCGGTCGGCTCCACGTCCATCACGAGCTGGACCCGCGTATGCGTGTCGTCCAGCCGCTGGAAGCTGACGGTGCCCTTCTGCTTGGTGTCACCGCTGGTGGTGCGCCAGGTGATCCGCTCGTCGGGGAACTGGTCGACGATCTCCGTGTCGAACTCGCGCTTCACCCCACCGATCTTGGTGGTCCAGTGGTTGTGGCGGTCGTCGACCTGCCTGATCTCCTCGACGCCCTCCATGAACTTGGGGAACTCCTCGAACTGGGTCCACTGGTTGTAGGCGACGCTGACGGGGACCTCGACCTCGACCGCTTCCTTGACCGTGCTCATCAGTCGGCTCCTTTCCACTGAATGGCCACGGAGCAGGGGGTTCTGCCCTGTGGATCTCGTCTCGGCGCGCCGGGTACCCGATGAACGTCCGCCTACAACCCGGCGAAGCCATCGTTTCTCGTCAAAGGTCATCTCTTCCGGTCGTGGCCGCCGTCCGCGTCCGCCGCGGACCGCGCATGGGCGGGGCGGGGCGGGATACCCGGCGGGTATGGCAAGGACATCGAAATCCGATCACGGCGTCACGACGTCGGGGTCCGCGCAGCAGGAGCAGACTCCGGGCCCGGCGGAGGAGATAGAGGAGCGGGCACCGGACAAGCTCCACGAGTTGCCGAAGCGGTCGTGGCTGGCCGTTCTGAAAGGCACGGTCAAGGAGTTCCAGGACGACGAGCTGGCCGACAGGGCCGCGGCACTGACGTACTACGGGGTGCTCTCGCTGTTCCCGGCGCTGCTGCTCCTGGTCTCGCTCCTGGGCATCGCCGGCAAGTCGGCGACGCAGGAGGTCCTGGACAACCTCAAGAAACTGACTCCCGGCTCCGCACGGGACATCATCAGCGACGCGGTGACGCAGCTGCAGGGCCGGGGCGGCATCGGCTCCGTCATGGCCCTGGTCGGTGTCGTGCTCGCCGTGTGGTCGGCCTCCGGCTATGTGGCGGCCTTCATCCGCTCCGCCAACGCCGTCTACGACATGCCGGAGGGACGCCCCGTCTGGAAGGTGCTGCCGATCCGCGTGGGCGTGACCGTCGTGCTCCTGGTACTGACGGTGATCAGCGCGCTGATCGTGGTGTTCACCGGTGGTCTGGCCCGCCAGGCGGGCGGCGCGCTGGGAATCGGAGACACGGCCCTGACGGTGTGGTCGATCGCGAAGTGGCCGGTGCTGGTGGTGCTCGTCACGATCATGATCGCCCTTCTCTACTGGGCGACACCGAACGTGAAGGGCCGCGGTTTCAAGTGGATCACTCCCGGTAGCGTGCTGGCCCTGCTGATCTGGATGATCGCCTCGGCCGGGTTCGCGTTCTACGTGGCCAACTTCGGCTCGTACAACAAGACCTACGGCACGCTCGCCGGTGTCATCGTCTTCCTGATCTGGCTGTGGATCAGCAACATCGCGATCCTTCTCGGGCTGGAGTTCGACTCCGAGATGGCACGGCAGCGCGCCATCGCGGGCGGCATGCCGGACACCGAGGAGCCCTATGTTCCGCCCCGGGACACCCGCGCCTGGAGCGACGAGGAGCAGCGCCGCATGGAATGAGGGGCCGCATGGACTAGGGGGTCGGACGGAACGAGGGCGTGCGGCCGGTCATCCGGCCGCGCGCGCGAGTGCGGCGACGGCCTCCACGGCCCGGTCCAGTTCGGCATGCGTGTTGTAGTAGTGCGGTGAGAGGCGTACGAGGGGGTGGACGTCCCGCACCTCCGTGTCGAACTGGGTGTGCTCGGGGACGGTCGTCGTCACGTTGATCCCCTGCCGCGCGAGCGCCGCGGCGACGTCCGCGGTGGGCACGCCGTCGACCTTCGCGGTCACGATGGCGCACCGGACCCGGCCGAGGTCGTACGTGGTGACGCCGGGCAGGGCGTCGAGGGCGTCGCGCAGATACGCGCCGAGGGCGGTGGCCCGCTCCCCGATCCGGTCCATGCCCAGGTCCAGGGCCTGGCGGGCGGCCACTCCCAGCCCCAGGACGTTGGCGTAGCTCGCTTCCCAGCTCTCGAAGCGCCGAGCGCCGGCGTGCCAGGTGAAGCCCCGGTCGCCGTCCCAGGTGGCCGCCTGGATGTCGCTGACGAACGGGTCGAGGTACTCCAGGGCCTCGCGGCGGACCCACAGGAAGCCGGTGCCGCGTGGTCCCCGCAGGAACTTGCGGCCGGTGGCGCTGAGCATGTCGCAGCCGATCCGGGTGACGTCGACGGGAAACTGCCCCACGGACTGGGTGGCGTCGAGCAGGAACGGCACGCCGGCGGCTCGGGTGATCCGGCCGATCTCGTGCGCGGGGTTGACCAGGCCGCCGCTGGTGGGGATGTGGGTGACGCCGACGAGTTTGGTGCGCTCGTCGATCAGTGCGGCCAGCGCCGTGGTGTCGAGTCCGCCGGACTCGTCGTCGGGGACCACCACGACCTCGGCGCCGGAACGCCGTGCGGTCTGCAGGTACGCCAGCACGTTGCTGCCGTACTCCGCCCGGCCGGTCAGGATCCGGTCGCCCGGTTTGAAGACCATCGAGTAGAAGCCGGCGTTCCACGCGTGCGTGGAGTTGTCGAAGAGCGCGATCTCGTCGGACTGCCCGCCGACCAGTTCGGCGATGCTCGTGTAGGTGGCGTCGATCCGGTCCTGTTCCTGTCGGGCGGCCTCGTAACCGCCGATCTCCGCCTCCAGCTCCAGATGGGAGGTCATCGTCACGAGGGTCCGCCGGGACAGCAGCCCGGCCCCCGCGTTGTTGAGGTGCACCCGGTGCGCGGTACCGGGGGTCTCCGCGCGGAGCGCCTCGATGTCCAGTCCGGGGTGTTCCACGCTGCTGTCCTCCACGGTGCCGTGTCCAACGCTGGTGGGTTCCATGACGGTGTGTTTCCATCCGCGCGGCCCTCGTATGCCTTCGTATGCCCGCGCTGCGCTCCCCGAGCCCCCGAGCTCGTACGCGCCCTCCCCCGGAAGTGAGCCGCCGATCCGCGGATCCGCGGATATCGAGCTTCTGCGCGGAAAGGATCCGTCGAAGGCATTGCTGCTTACGTACACGGGGCGGAGGGCGCGGGTGCCGAGCGAGGGGCACAGGTCGCACAACGAGTTGCGTGGCGACGTGTACGGCTCGGTCGTCCAGGCGGGCTCCGTACACGGTGGTATCCACATCGGTGCGCCGACTCCTTCCGTCCGGCAGACGCCGTGGCAGTTCCCCCCGCTCGTACGGGTGGTCGACCGGTCGTCGGAGCTGGCGGCGCTGGAGCGTCATCGTGCCCGCGCCGCGCGGGACGGGCGGCCGGCGCTGGCCGCGGTCAGCGGACTGGGCGGAGTCGGCAAGACCACGGTCGCGCTGAGCTGGCTCCACACCTTGCGCCGTCAGTTTCCGGGCGGCCAGCTCCACGCCGACCTGGGGGCTCAGTCGCCCGACGGGCCGGAGCACCCGGGAGAGGTACTCGCGCGTTTCCTGCGGGCCCTGGGCGTTCCCGCACAGCAGGTCCCCACGATGCTCGCCGAACGAACCGTGATGTACCGGTCGTTGACCGCCGACCGGAGCCTGGTCGTCCTGCTCGACGACGCGGCGACCGCGGCCCAGGTCCGGCCGTTGCTGCCCGGAGGCAGCAGCGTCACCGCGGTGACCAGCCGCAGACGGCTGCCGGGGCTGACCGTCGACGGCTGCTATCCCGTCCACCTGGAACCACTCGCCTCCGACGCGGCCGTCGAACTGCTCACGGACACCCTCGCGGACGGGCGGGTGGCCGAGGAGCCCGAGAACGCGCAGGCCCTGGTCGAGTTGTGCGCGGGGCTGCCGCTGGCCGTCCGTATCGCGGGCGCCCGGCTCGCGGCGCGCCCCGGGCGGAGTATCGGCACGATGGTCCGCTCACTGGCCGCGGAACATCAGCGACTGGAGGCACTGGCCATCGACGGCGACCACAACGTCCGAGCGGCACTGGATCTGTCGTACCAGGCACTGCCGCCCTCGGCGGCCCGGCTCTACCGCTTGCTGGGGCTGCACCCCGGCCGGGAGTTCGACACCCCGGTGGCCTCGGCGTTGCTCATCGCGGAGGGAACGGAGGGAGCGGCGGGAACGGAGGGAGCGGAGGGAGCGGCGGCGCGGTCGCTGGACGTGCTCCACGAGGCGAGCCTCCTCGTCGATGCCGCGGGAGAACGGCATCGCTTCCACGATCTCGTACGACTGCACGCCGCCGCGCGGGCGAGGGAGGACGAGTCTCCTGAGGAACGTGCGGCAGCCGCGCGCCGTATCGCCGATCACTATCTGGCGAGCGCCACGCGCGCCGAGGAGATCATCGATCCCCAGCACCGGACCATGGCCCGGGACTACGGTTCGGCCTCCGTGGTCGTCGCGGACGTGGGACCCGGCTCCGAAGCCGCGCTGGACTGGCTGGAGCGTGAACTCCCCAATCTGATGGCCGTGATCCATCAGGCCCGGTCCGCCGGCTTTCCCACCGTCTGCTGGCAGCTCGCCGACGCGTTGTGGCCGCTCTTCCTGCGGCGCAAGTTCTACGACGACTGGTGTGCCGCGCACCGGGAGGGGCTGGCGGCGGCACGGGACCTGGAGGACACGGCGGCCGAATGCCGCATGCTGACCTCGGGCGGTGTCGGGGAACTCGGCGCCGGGAACCCCGACCGCGCCCTGGAGATGTTCGAGCAGGCGGCACGGCTGTTCCTCGGCCGCGGTGACCGGCTCGGTCAGGCCCGCACGCTCAACTACCGCGGTCTCGCCCTGCAACGGCTCGGGCGTACGGACGAGGCCGTCGCGTACTTCGCGCGGGCCGCCACGGAGTTACCCGCGAACGGTGACGAGCGGGCGGGCGGGCTCGCCGGGCTCAACCTCGCCGATGTCGCCCTCGCCACCGGACAGGCCGAGGAGGCGATCCGCCATGCCGGTGTCGCCCGCACCACGCTCCGCGATGCGGGCGACACCTACAACGCCGCGCGCGCGACCACGCTCCTGGGCCGTGCGCATCTCGTACTGGACCGGCTCGACCAGGCGGGGGACCTGCTGTCCTCGGCCCTGGCGACACTGCGCGGCATGGCGGCGGACTACGAGACGGCCCGCGCCCTCGGAAGCCTGGCTGAGGTCTCCGAGCGACGCGGACGGACAGATCTCGCCCGGACCCACTACCGGGAGGCGCTGGACCTCTATTCCTCCGTGGGCCGGTCCGGGTCCGACGAGGCCGAGGCGGCCCGGTGCCGGCTCCGGCGGCTGGAGCAGGACGAGCCGCCCGACGAGAGGTGAGCACGCGGGAGGTGGCCGGCCGCGGAGTCGGTGCCCGACGCTGACAACCCGGCCACGAGCCAGGAATGGGCCAGCGAGGCGACGGTCTCCCAGAACCCCTCCGGCCGTCCCGGACCGCCCGCTTCGAGCACGAGCATCCGGCCGTCAGGGCCCAGCCGCATCCAGCAACGTGGGCCGTGATGCACGGCCACGACCAGCGCCCCCGGACAGGACAGGGCAAGCCGGACGGCCTGCCACGCCCCCTCACCGCGCTCGACCAGCACATCGCCCAGCGCCGGCCACCGGTTCCGCGCGCAGGCCCGGACCCTGACGTGCTCGTCGACGAAGAGCGTCCCGGAATCCGGGATCAGCAACACGGTCCGGACCCGGACCACCGAACCGTCGTCGTACGGAGCCCGGCCATGAGGCGTTCGGTCATACGTAGGCCGGTCGTATGCAGCCTCGTCGTACGAAGGCCGGTCGTACGGGGCCACGGACACGGCCGTCCGGGACAGCACGGCGAGGACAGTCATCGGGGCACCACGCTGCCCGGTCCGTCGTAGCGCACCGGCAGCGGAAGTCGGGCCGGTTCCGTGGTGGTCCTGGCCGCCGGCGCCCGCAGATGGAGCTTGCGGTAGAGCAGCGCACGCATCCTGCGGGCGAACCGGCCGGGTTCGGAGGTGATCCTGGCCGCGACCCGCTCGTAGCGCCGCGCACCGCGGAACGCGGAACCCCGTTTCAGTTGCGGACGCACCGGACGGTCGCCCTGCAGCCGCGGGGCGAACGACATCAGCTCGGCCATCGGTGAACCCGGATCGACGGGTGCGTCGGGGCGGCCCGCCATCAGCAGCGGCGCGCCGGTCATCGCGCCGTAGAGCGTCACCGAGCCGTGATCGCCCACGATGTGGTCGGCGGCGACGACCGTTCCGGCCCAGTCCTCGTACGGGCTGACCAGGATCAGGCCGGAGCGCACGAGATGGGCGAGCCATGTACGGACCTGCCAGTCGCCGTGCGCGTTCCAGACATGCGGATGCAGAAGTGCGGCGATCCGGTACTCGTCCCCGGGAAGTTCGGTGACCAGGCGCTCCAGGGTGCCCCACCCCTCCCCCAGCAGGGAGTCGGGCCCCCAGGTGGAGCAGGCGAGGACCAGTTGCTGCCGTGTCCCGACCCCGAGGGCCTCCCGGTACAGGGCCCGTGAGGCCAGACTCGCGGCGATCCTGTCGAAGCACGGGTCGCCCACCACTTCGGCGACCGCCAGCGCCTCGGGGCATTCGCGGCCGAGCCTGGCCAGTTCCTCGTGGTGGGCCAGCACGATGGCCTCGGGCACCACGGCTCCGTCCCGTACCAGCCTCTGCCTGCTGAAGCCGTAGGCACCGCGCTGCGTCACCGGCCTGCCGCGCTGCCCGACGTGGATGACCTTGTTGTGTCCGGCCCCGTGGGGAAGGACGACCACGGGTGCGTGCAGTTCGTGCAAGCTGCCGTGGCCGGCGGCCAGAGCGAGGTCGAAACCTGTCTGCACCGCCTGGCTCCAGGGAAGTACGAGACCTCCCAGCCGTTCAAGGAACTCACTGACCCCGTTGCTGAACACGTCGGGTGCCTGGGTGAAGAACGTCTGCACCCGGCTCTCGCCTTCCAGCAGGCGTATCGCGTCGAGCAGGCGCTGGCCCGCGATCACGGTGTGCACCACGACCAGGACCCGCCTGCGGGTCCGGCGGGTGGCCCAGCGCTCGACATCCAGCCGCACCGGCACATGCCGCCACTGCGGCTCCGGCACTGTCACGCTCATCGTTGAAATCCCCCGGTTCTTCCTGCGTCGCTTCGCGACCGCGCAGTTTCGCGGCCGATGGCAGAGGGATGCCCGCGGGGCTGGACGGAGGGCTTGCAGGAATCCTGCACTCCTGTGGCACGGCGACGGAGCCCTCCTCCGTGCGCCCGGCACGCTTCGGTGCGCCTGCGTGCCCACCCCTGACTCCATGGCACAGCCGTAGAACAGTGGTATGGCTCACACACCCGTACGGACAGACGTACGGGCTGCCGTACGGACAGCCGTACGAAGAGACGTACGGGCAGGCTTACAGGCATCAGCGAAGGCCGTGGGAAGAAGCGCACCCGTCGGGGGGCATGGTGGAACTTCTTGCTCTGGGACCTCTGGAACTCTGGCACGACCAGCGACAGCACGAACTCGGCTCCGTGAAGGAACGCAGAGTGCTGGCCGCCCTGATCCACGCCCGTGGTGAACCGGTGTCGGCGAACACGCTGATGGACCGGGTCTGGGACGGCGAACCACCCCTGACGGCCCTGGACACGCTGCAGAGTTACATCTCGCGGCTCAGGGGGCGGCTGCGCCGGGCGGTCGGCGAGGACAGGGTCGGCGTGGAACGGCCTTCCCCACGGCTGTACCAACTGCGCGCCGATCCGGAGGACATCGACCTGCTGCGCTTCCGGCGGCTGCGCTCGGACGCGCTGGCCGCGGCGGCGCGAGGTGAACGACCGCTGGCCATAGGGCTGTTGCGGACCGCCGAGGCGCTGTGGCGCAGTGAACCCCTGACCGAGTTCAGCGAGAGTTCCTGGGCGCAGTCCGCACGTGCTCGGCTCATCGAGGACCACCGCCGGGTCCGGGAGGAACGGATCGGCCTGGAACTGGAGTTGGGCCGTCACGCGGACCTCGTGGGCGAGCTGCGGGAACTCGCCTCCCAGAGTCCCTTCGCCCAGCAGGTGATCGGTTCCCTGATGCTGGCCCTGTACCGCTCCGGACGTCACGACGAGGCGCTCGCCGTCTACCGGAACACCCGCGCGCGATTACACGAGAGCCAGGGCATCGAGCCGACCGCGGAACTGCGGCAGCTGCACCTGCGCATGCTCGAACAGGACCGGGACCTCCTGCGGACGGAGCCAGGTCCTCCCGATCCGGCCCCGCGGGCACAGCCCCGCAACTGTCTGCCGCGGGACATCCCTGACTTCACCGGGCGGGCTGGTGAACTGCGCATCCTGCTCGCCGATTCGATGGCCGGGAGGCGCACGGCGACAGCTCTGTCGGTGACCGCTCTGCCGGTGACCGTGATCCACGGAATGCCCGGTATCGGCAAGACGGCCCTGGCGGTCCATGCGGCGCACCAGTTGTCCTCGGCGTATCCGGACTCCCAGTTCTATGTGGACATGCGGGGCCACAGCGGACAGCGGCCGCTCGATCCGGCGGACGCCCTGGCCGGTCTGCTGCACGCCACCGGCCGGTCCGGTGAACTGCCCGCGACGCTGGACGAGCGGGCGACCAGGTGGCGCGAGTGGACCGCAGGGCGCCGGGTGCTCGTGGTCCTGGACAACGTGCGGGACGCCGCTCAGGTCGGCCCTCTGCTGCCCGGCTCCCCCACCTGCCGGGTCCTCGTGACCACACGGAGCCGGTTGGTCGGTCTGGACGGCGCCGCCCACCTGTTCGTGGACACCCTGTCCCGGGAGGAGGCCGCGGCCCTCTTCACCCGGATCGTCGGTGCGTCGAGGGTGGCCGGTGAACCGGAGTGCCTGCGGCGGATCGTGGAGGCCTGCGCCTGTCATCCGCTGGCCGTGCAGGTCCTCGCGAGCCGCTTCCGGCACCGGGACTCCTGGGACCTGCCGCATCTGCTCGACCGGCTGGCCCATGCGACGAGTCCGCTCCAGGAGTTCGACGCGGTGATCAGCGCGGTGTTCCGGTTCTCGTACACGGAACTCAGCGCCCCCACACGGGAGTTGTTCCGGCGCCTCGCGCTGCACCCGGGCTCCGACATCACCCTCCTGGCGGCCGCGGCGCTGGCCGGAGCGGATCTCGGACGCGAACCCGAGGCACTGGAGCCATGCGTCGAGGAACTCATCGACGCCAACCTCCTGGAGGAGCCGGTCCGTGGCCGTTACCGGCTGCACGATCTGACCCGGGCCTACGCCTCGCAGGTATGTCTGCGCACGGACCCGGAAGCGGTCCGGCGTGCCGCGGTCGGCCGTCTCATCGCCCACCACCTCACCACCGCGTACCAGGCCGACCGGCTCTGTCACCCCCATCGCCGGGTGCTCGACCTGGACCTCCCCGCACAGGACCGGTCACTCCCCGCGGCGGAGTTCACGGACGCGGACGGGGCGTCGGTGTGGCTGACCGTGGAGCGCGCCAATCTCGTCGCGGTCGCGCGCACGGCCGCCGCCGGGCACCCTCAGTACGCGGCCCTGTTCCCGCACGTGCTGGCCAGGTCCCTCAAGCTGTGGGGCGCGTGGGACATCGAGGCCGAACTCTTCGACGCGGCCGTACCGGTCCTGCGCGCGTCCGACGATCGTGCCGCGCTGGCCCGGACCCTCACCGACCACGCGGACCTGCTGGCGCAGCGGAACCATGGTGCGGCCCTGCGCTGTGCGACCGAGGCCCTGTCGATCCACGAGGCCCTGCATCAGGTGGAGGGCCGCGCCGACGCCCTCTTCCAGTCGGGCCGCGCCCATCTCGCGGCGGGTCACGGCGACACGTCGCTGGGCGTCCTGGAACAGGCGCTGACGCTGTACCGCGAGGTGGGTGACCGGCACGGCGAGGCCGAATGCCTCAACGTCCAGGGAATCGTCCTGTATTACGCGGGGCACTACGACGAGGCCCTGCGGAAGGTCCAGGGCATGGAGGCCATCTACGAGGAGCTGCCCGACCCGTACGGGCTGGCCCAGGCCCTCAATAATCGCGGCGAACTGGCCTTCCTCCAGGGGCAGTACGCCGATGCGCAGAAATGCTACGAAAGGTCGCGCGTCCTGATGCGGCAGCACGGCGGCCGTGTCGATCTGGCGATTCTCGACACCAACCTCGGCGCGGTGCACCAGGCCGTCGGCGAGACGGACCAGGCACTCGGCTTCTTCAAGAAGGCGCTCGCGGCCCATCGATTCAGCGGCGACGCCCTCGGCGAGGCCGACGTGCTGATCAGCATGGGGACGGCCTATGCCCGGTCGGGGCGCCGGGGCGAGGCGCTGCTGCATCTCACGATGGCGGAGCAGGTGGCCACCCGTATCGACAACCCGTACGAGCGCATGCGGGCGTTGATCGCCGCGGCGGACGTCCAGCGCGAGTCGGGACGGCTCGACACCGCGGCCAAGGGCTATGAACAGGCACTTGAGGTGGCTGAGCGCATCGAGTTCCCCATGGGCTCCGCCCACGCGCTCGCGGGACTCGCGCGGATCGCGTCCCTGTCCCCTCGCGCCACCGACCGGACGGTCGACCACAGCGAACAGGCCGTCGCCCTGTACCGCGCCCTCGGCGCGGAGGCGGAGGCCGCGGAACTGCTCCGATTCCTCAACAGCCGCAGGTCGACCGGCTCCTGAGCGGTCGCCCAGGAGCCGGCACCTGTCACTCCGTCGACCCCGGCCGGTCTCGGCCTCCGTCGCCGACGGTCCGCGGTGGGATCACCACATCCAGCGGAGCACCACCGGCGCCGTGTGGGCGGCGAGCGCGAGGGGGAGGGCAACGACGTAGAACTTGTGAAGCACGGCTCTCCTTGCAGGTCGAACTACTCTCCGGGCCGACGCGCATGATCGCGTGGCGGCAGCGCCAAGGTACCGCCCCGGTGATCGCCACGGTTCCGGTTTTCGAGACTCGTCTGCACGTGCTAATGGCCGTTCGGCGTCACGCCCTCCGCTGCCCGGCAGCGACGCGAACCGCCTGACCACGGGCCTCCACCGCTCCGCCCCCGGCCACCGGCCGCACGTCGGCGGCCGGTGGCGTTCCCGGACAGTTTTCATGTCCTGACGCGGGCGCCCCGCCCGGCCGAAGACCTCTCCCTGGACGCACGGCCCGCGAACAGCGCCGCAAAGAAGTCGTGTCCGACGGGTTGCCGAGTAGTTGATTCATTACTTAAATCAACACCTGAACTAAGCGTCACCGCACCGGTATCGGGTTCCTCCCGTCCGTCCCGCACCCTCCACACCCGCACGGAGTCAACGTATGAGACGTCAACGTCTGCGGCTCAGATCCCTGGGGTTCGCGCTCGCCACGGCGGCCGCGCTCATCACCATCCCCGCCCAGCTACCGGCCGCCGCGGCCGAAGCACCGCTCTCCCAAGGCAGAACGGCCACCTCCTCCTCCGACGAGAACGCCGGCACCCCCGCCGCCGGCGCGGTCGACGGCGACACCGGCACCCGGTGGTCGTCGGCCCGTACCGACGCCCAGTGGCTCCAGGTCGACCTCGGGGCCTCGGCCACCCTCAGCAAGGTCGTCCTCAACTGGGAGGCGGCCTACGGCAAGGACTACAAGATCCAGGTCTCCGACAACGGCAGCTCCTGGACCGACGTCAAGTCCGTCACCGGCGGCGACGGCGGCACCGACACGCTCGACGTCTCCGGCCAGGGCCGCTACGTCCGTATGCAGGGCGTGTCCCGCGCCACCGAATACGGCTACTCCCTCTGGGAGTTCCAGGTCTTCGGCACCTCCGGCACCGGCAACCCCCCGGCCGCCGCCTGCTCGACGGCCAACGCCGCCAAGGGCAAGCCCGCCACCGCGTCCTCCACGGAGAACGCGGGCACGCCCGCCGCGTCCGCCTTCGATGGCGACACGGGCACCCGCTGGTCCAGCCAGGCGTCCGACCCCCAGTGGGTACGGGTCGACCTCGGTTCGGTCCAGGACATCTGCAAGGTCGACCTGAACTGGGAGGCCGCCTACGGCAAGGACTTCACCGTCCAGGCCTCGGCGGACGGCCAGAGCTGGACCACGCTCAAGTCCGTCACCAACGGCACCGGCGGGACCGCCTCCTACGACGTCAGCGGCTCGGGCCGCTACGTCCGCGTCAACGGGACCGCCCGCGGCACCGGTTACGGCTACTCTCTGTGGGAGGTCGCGGTGCACACCGGCACCGGCGGCGGCACCCCGCCCGTCGAGGGCGGCGGCGACCTCGGTCCCAACGTCATCGTCGTGGACCCGAACACCCCCAACCTGCAAGCCAAGTTCGACCAGGTCTTCACCCAGCAGGAGTCCAACCAGTTCGGCGCGGGCCGCTACCAGTTCCTGATGAAGCCGGGCACCTACAACGGCATCAACGCGCAACTGGGCTTCTACACCTCGATCTCCGGACTCGGCCTCAACCCCGACGACGTGAAGATCAACGGTGACATCACCGTGGACGCGGGCTGGTTCAACGGCAACGCCACCCAGAACTTCTGGCGTTCGGCGGAGAACCTGTCCATCAGGCCCGTCAGCGGCACGAACCGCTGGGCGGTGGCCCAGGCCGCGCCGTTCCGCCGGATCCACGTCGAGGGCGGCCTCAACCTCGCACCGGCGGGCTACGGCTGGGCGTCCGGCGGCTACATCGCCGACTCGAAGATCGACGGCACGGTCGGTCCGTACTCCCAGCAGCAGTGGTACACCCGCGAGAGCTCGGTCGGCGGCTGGACCAACGGTGTCTGGAACATGACGTTCTCGGGGGTGCAGGGCGCCCCGGCGACGAACTTCGACACCGGCCCGTACACGACGCTCGAGACCACGCCCATCTCGCGTGAGAAGCCGTTCCTGTACCTGGACGGCAACGACTACAAGGTGTTCGTGCCCGGCAAGCGGACGAACGCCCGGGGTGTGTCCTGGCCGGCGAACGCGGGCGGCACCTCGCTCCCGCTGAGCCAGTTCTACGTGGTGAAGCCCGGCGCGACCGCCGCGACCATCAACGCGGCACTGGCGCAGGGCCTCAACCTCCTGTTCACGCCCGGCGTCTACCACCTCGACCAGACCATCAACGTCAACCGCGCCAACACCGTCGTCCTCGGGCTCGGTCTGGCCACGATCATTCCCGACAACGGCGTGGACGCGATGCATGTCGCCGACGTCGACGGGGTCCGGCTGGCCGGCTTCCTCATCGACGCCGGTGCCGCCAAGTCCGACACCCTGCTCCAGGTCGGCGCGCCCGGTTCCTCGGCCGACCACGCCGCCAACCCGACCACCGTGCAGGACGTGTTCGTCCGGATCGGCGGGGCCGGTCCCGGCCTGGCCACCCGTTCGATGGTCGTCAACAGCGACGACGCCATCATCGACCACACCTGGATCTGGCGGGCGGACCACGGTGAGGGCGTCGGCTGGGAGACCAACCGCGCCGACTACGGTCTTGAGGTCAACGGCGACGACGTCCTCGCGACGGGCCTGTTCGTCGAACACTTCAACAAGTACGACGTGGTCTGGAACGGTGAACGCGGCCGGACGATCTTCTTCCAGAACGAGAAGGCCTACGACGTGCCGAACTCCGCCGCCATCACCCATGACGGCATCGTCGGGTACGCCGCCTACAAGGTGGCCGACAGCGTCAACACCCACGAGGCCTGGGGTCTGGGCAGCTACTGCAACTTCACGTCCGATCCGTCGATCGTCCAGCACCACGGGTTCCAGGTGCCGGTCAAGTCGGGGATCAAGCTGCACAGCATCCAGGTCGTCTCACTGGGAGGGAAGGGGCAGTACGCGCACGTCGTGAACAACACGGGTGCGCCGACCTCGGGGTCGGACACCATCCCGTCGAAGATCACCAGCTTCCCCTAGCCGGCTTCCCGCAGTCGGCTTCCCGCAACAGGCCGCCAACGGGCCGCTGAGCGGTTGAAAGGTGTCTGTGGCCCGCCCACCGGGCGGGCCACAGGCATGTGGGCGGACCCCGTGCGGGGCGAGATCATCGACGGTTTATCATATGAGCACCGCCTAGCTCGAAAGATAAACCTGTGACTGTCAATGACGACTCGTTCACCAACTGGAAGCACCGCGAGGAGATCGCGGAATCGATGATCCCGATCATCGGGAAGCTGCACCGCGAGCGGGACGTCACCGTCCTGCTGCACAGCCGCTCCTTGGTGAACAAGTCGGTGGTCAGCATCCTCAAGACCCACCGGTTCGCCCGGCAGATCGCCGGAGTGGAACTGTCGGTCACCGAGACACTGCCCTATCTGCGGGCACTGACCACGCTCGACCTCGGCCCCGCCCAGATCGACATCGGGATGCTCGCCGCCACGCACCGCGACGACGACCGCGGCCTCACGGTCGAGGCCTTCACCGCCGAGGCCGTCGCCGGGGCCACCGGCGCCAACAAGATCGAGAGCCGCGAGGGACGCGATGTCGTCCTGTACGGCTTCGGCCGCATCGGCCGCCTGGTCGCCCGGCTCCTCATCGAGAAGGCCGGCTCGGGGAACGGTCTGCGTCTGCGGGCCGTCGTCGTCCGCCGGGGCGGTGAGCGGGCCGCCGACGATCTCGTCAAGCGTGCCTCGCTGCTGCGCCGCGACTCGATCCACGGCCAGTTCCAGGGCACGATCACCGTCGACGAGGCGAGCAGCCTGATCTTCGCCAACGGCAACGCGATCAAGGTGATCTACGCGAACGACCCGTCGGAGGTCGACTACACGGCGTACGGCATCAAGGACGCCGTCCTCATCGACAACACCGGCATCTGGCGCGACCGCGAGGGCCTGTCGCAGCATCTGCGCCCCGGCATCGACAAGGTCGTGCTGACCGCGCCGGGCAAGGGCGACGTGCCCAACATCGTGCACGGTGTCAACCACGACATGATCAAGCCGGACGAGCGGATCCTGTCCTGCGCGTCCTGCACCACGAACGCGATCGTCCCGCCGCTGAAGGCGATGGCCGACGAGTACGGGGTCCTGCGCGGGCACGTGGAGACCGTCCACTCGTTCACCAACGACCAGAACCTGCTGGACAACTACCACAAGGCCGACCGCCGTGGCCGCTCGGCGCCGCTCAACATGGTGATCACCGAGACCGGTGCGGCCTCCGCCGTGGCCAAGGCGCTGCCCGACCTCGACGCGCCGATCACCGGCAGCTCGATCAGGGTGCCGGTGCCGGACGTGTCGATCGCGATCCTCAGCCTGCGGCTCGGCCGTGAGACCACCCGCGGGGAAGTCCTCGACTATCTGCGGAACGTGTCGCTGACCTCGCCGCTGAAGCGGCAGATCGACTTCACCACCGCCCCCGACGCGGTCTCCAGCGACTTCATGGGCTCGCGCCACGCCTCGATCGTCGACGCCGGAGCCACCAAGGTCGACGGCGACAACGCGATCCTCTACCTCTGGTACGACAACGAGTTCGGCTACTCCTGCCAGGTCGTCCGGGTCGTCCAGCATGTGACGGGGGTCGAGTACCCGACGTACCCGGCGCCGGCGGTCTGACCGCGGCGACCACCCGAGAACGTACGCGACGAACGCGCACCCGGGCCGATGACCTGGGTGCGCGTTCGTCGTGCCGTCGGACGGCAGCCGGCAGACCGCCCGGCGTTACGAAACCGCCGAGCGGAAGCTCCAGCGGCCCGACCCGATCTCGTACACCGCCTCGTCCTCGTCCGTACGCACCAGGCGTGCCCCGGCGGGCGCCTGGGCCTTTCCACCGGCGCCGAACAGCGGAACGTGAACCTCCGCCGTGCTCCCCGCCGGTACCTCCACGGTCAGGCGGAACCGGCCGCCGTCCCGCTTCCACCCGGTCCGGGCGACCCCGTACGGAGTGCGGTACGAGCCGGTCGCCGAGGTCATGTCGCCCTCGACGGCCGGGTCGATGAGCAGCTCGGAGTAGCCGACCGAGTCGGCGGTCTGTCCGATGCCCGCGACCCGGGTGGTGAACCAGGAGTCGATGGCGCCGAGCATGAAGTGGTTCTGCGACTGGCCGGGGCCGCCGTCCCATGACTCGCCGAGCGTGGTGTTGCCGGCGCGCACCTGGTAGCCGTAGCTCGGGCTGGTCGTCTGCGTGGCGATCTTGTGGACGATGTCGTCGCGGCCGTTGGTGGACAGGACCCGGAACGCGGCGGGCAGGGAGATCTCGCCGAGCGTCAGGTGGTGTCCGGCGCTCTCGACGGCGCCGGTGAAGTGGCCGAGCAGCCGGTCCTTCTCCCCCGCCGGGTACGCGCCTATGTCGAGGGCGAGGGCTTCGGCGCCCTGCCCTCCGCCGCCGAAGGTGCCGGTCGCGGAGTCGTAGTACTTGGCGGCGAGGGCGGTCGCGCTCGCGTCGGCCTTCGCCCGGTACGAGGCGGCCCCCTCCTCGTCCCCGAGGACGGCGGCTGTCCTGCTCAGGGCGTCGACGACGCGCCAGTAGCCGTAGGTGCCGGCGACCGCGCGCGGGAAGGTGCGGTCCGGGGTGAACCAGTCGCCGAGCCCGTAGTCGAGGATGCCGCCGGAGACCTGCGTTCCGAGGAAGTCGGCGTACTGCCGCATCCGCGGGTAGTACGCGGCCATCGTGTCCCGGTCGCCGTAGGTCGTGTAGAGCTGCCAGGGGACGAGGACGAACGCGCCGCCCCAGTTGGAGTCGTTGCGGTAGGCGCCGGGCAGGCTGGTGTACTCGGGCACGGTGCTGGGGATCAGCCCGTCCGTGGTCTGCGCGTCGGCCATGTCGCGCACGATCTTGCGCAGGTAGGAGCGCATGTCGTAGTTGCCCGCGAGCGCCGGGAACACGAGCTGGTTCTGCTCCAGCCAGCCCAGCTTCTCCCGGCTGGGGCAGTCGGTGAGGACGCTCATCATGTTGCCCTCGACGGCCCGGCGGATCAGCGAGTGGATGTCGTTGACGAGCGGGTCGGAGCTGCTGAAGTCTCCGGCCGAGGTGTTGTCGGTGCGCAGCACCTTGCCGCGTACGGTGACGGTCGCGCCCTCGGGCACACCCCTCAACTCCAGGTAGCGGAAGCCGTGATAGCTGAAGCGCGGGTGCCAGGTCTCGGTGCGGGCGCCCCGGGTGGTGTAGCTGTCCCAGAGGGGTGCGCCGACGTTGCTGATGGACTGGAAGGCGTGACCGTCCTTGAGGGATTCGGCCGGGTAGACGCGCACGGCCGTGCCGGCGGGGGCGCTGACGGTGATCTCCGGCCAGCCGGCGATGTTGCGGCCGAGGTCGAAGACCCTGCTGTTCGCGGCGCCCGCGACCTCCTTGCCCTTGAGGGTCTCGACGGCCCTGATGGGTTCGGTCTCGCGCGCGCTGAGCGCGGCGGGCTTCTCCGCTCTACCGGGGCCGGACACCGCGACGGCCCGCTCCCAGTCACGTCGGTCGCCGCCCGGCTCGTCCCAGTGGGCGGTCTCGCGACGGGCGTCGTAGTCCTCGCCGCCGTACCAGTTGGAGGACGTGGTGGGTCCGAGGGTGGTCCGCCAGTCGTCGCCGCTCGTGACGGTACGGACGCTGCCGTCGGCGAGGGTCACCTCAAGGCGGGCGATGAGCTTGGGGTCGCTCAGGTTGCCGTACAGCTTGCGGTAGCGGTCGGCGGTGCTGACGACGTTGGACATGCCGTTGCCGAGGGCCACACCGAGGGTGTTGGCGCCGGCCTTGAGGCGGTCGGTGACGTCGTAGGTGGCGTACTGGACGCGTTCCGCGTAGTCGGTGTTGGCGGGTTCCAGGACGGCGTCGCCCACCGGTTCGCCGTTGAGGGTGGCGTCGTAGATACCGAGTCCGCCGATGTACAGACGGGCGCCGCGCACGCCTGCGGGCAGCTTGAAGTCGTCGGTGAGCAGGGGCAGTCCGGCCGGGAGATAGGGCTCCGGGGGCCTCTGCCCGGCCACGTCCGCGAGTGCGGTGAACGGGCCGGTGGCGCTGTCGCCGCTCGAAAGGGCGTAGTCCACCGGGAAGTTGGGGACGCGGCCGTCCGCCGTGAGGACGTCGGCGCGCGGGTACAGCGCCACCTCGTCGAAGGTCTTCGCCGCCTTGAGGTCGAGGGTGACCACCACGGGTGCGCCGGAGACATCGGCACTCGTGTGGGCGGCGCTCGCGTATCCGGCGGCGGTCTGCAGGGCGCTGTTGGGCAGGCCGTCGACGGCGAGGGCCGGTTCCCAGGTCTTGCGCAGGGTGTTGGTCTCGGAGGCGGTCACCGCCGCGCCGCGGGCGAGGCCGGTGGTGGAGGTGGCGGAGTCACGTACGTCGATCTCGCCGAGCTGGACCCGCCAGGTGCGCTCGGGGAAGTTCTCCTCCAGCGGCAGACCCAGCTTCGTCACGTCCAGCCGTACGTAACGGGCCGTGGTACGGGGAACCTTGACGACGACGGGCTCGGCGGTGCGCTCGCTGAGCCGCCAGTCCGGGTGCGTGATCCAGTCGGCTTTCGCGCCCGTGTTCCAGTCCGACTGCCGGGTCAGGCCGGTCTCGAAGACGGCGGTGTCGCTCCAGCCGGAGTCGCGCGGCCCGTGCGAGGACCAGAGCATGACCCGCCAGTACACGCGGTCACGGGAACCGAGCTTCTTCCCCGCGTACGTGGTCTCCGGCACCGTCGAGCGGACCTTGCCCGAGTCCCAGAGGTCGGGCCGGCCGCGGCGCAGCAGCTCCGGCGAACTGGCCGCCTGGACGCGGTAGGCGGCCTGACGGGTGTCCGTGGCGCGGGCCTCGGTCTCCCAGCTGAGGTCGGGCGTGGTGTCGTCGATACCCAGGGCCTGGCTCAGGTGCTGGGTGCGCAGCCGGTCCGGGGTGATGGTGGCACTGCTGCCGGCAGTGGTGGCGTCGGCGGTGACGGCACCGGCCAGGACGGTCGCGAACGCGGTCAGTCCGGCGAGGAGTACGGGTACGGGCCGCCGGTGTCCGCTGCGGCGACGCGGTCGCGGACGGGGTCTGAGCATGAGGGCTCCATGAAGTGCGGGCGGGTGGGGCGTGCGGGTGGGGCGTGCGGGAGGTGGTCCGAAAGGGTCAGTCGCGGGTGAGGTCGACGGTCAGGTGGCGTCGGAAGCGCAGGGTCACCGGTCCGAGCAGGCCGGACGGCAGGGGTTTGTTGCGCTCGTTGGAGAGCGTGTTGGCCACACGGACGGCGAGGGAGTTGCGGCCCGCCTTGACCAGCCGGGTGATGTCGACGGTCCACGGCGCCCACAGCAGCGGCGGGAGCGCGGTGCCGTTGACGGTGACGGCCGCGACGTCACGGACGTCGCCGAGGTCGAGCAGGACGCGGTGCCCGTCGAGCAGGGACCCTTGGACGTCGAGGTCCTTGGTGTAGGTGCCGCTGCCGGAGTAGAGACGGTCGTGCTCGACCCAGCTGCCCAGGGGGCCGGTGACCGGGGTGGAGCCTTCGCGTTCCAGGGTGAGGGTCCAGTCGCCGTCCACGGTGACCGGTTCCAGCGGGTCGTCGGTACGGGCCGTGCCCCGGTAGGTGTGCGTACCGTCGGTGCCGGTGAACCGGTGGCTGCCGGGGGCCGAGGCCTCCACCGTCGCCCGCAGGCCCTTGCCGTGCCGCTCGACCGTGAGGACGGGCAGTGGTGAGGCCGTCAGGTGCGGGACCGCCCGTGCGTCGTGGCGTACGACGAAGATCCTGGTCTGGTACGGCTCCAGGGTCAGGGGCAGTTGGACGCCGTTCCTGCCGCTCCGGTGCACGGGGGCGGTGCCGGTGCTGCCCGTCGCGGGGTCCCACAGCTCGGGGACGCCGGTGGCCGGGAGGGTCATGGACGTCTCGACATCGTCGCCACCCTCGTTGTTGACGATGAAGGCGGTGTCCTCGCCGCGGTGGACCCGGATGACGCGCACCGCGTCCTGGGGTGTCTCCAGCACGGCCGCGGCCACCCCGGCCTCGTGGGCCGCGTCGCGCAGGCCCGTCGGGTCGGCGACACGCACGGCGTGCCCGCGGCCGACCGTCCGGCGGCCGGGGACCCGCTCGCCGAACAGGTCCGTCAGGGCCCGGGCGAGGGAGCGGTCCTTGTGGTCCGCCTCCTCGGCGGCGAGGGAGCCGACGGCCACGACAGTGCCACCCGCGCGCGCGAATTCCGCGAGGGTGCGTACGGAGTCCACGTCCAGGGTGGGTGTCACGGGCACCACCACCAGGTCGTAGCGGGCCGCGCCCACGGCCAGTCGGCCGCCCCGCACCTTCGCGTGGCTCAGCAGATCGGGGTCGCCGGTCAGGGCGCCCTCGTGGACGAGGTCGAAGTCGACCTGGGCGCGCTCCAGCGCGTAGGCGGTGTCGGCGAGCGCGCCGTCGACCTCGCCCTGACGGTCGGTGCCGGTCCACTGCTCGGCGGCGCGCTGCGGCTGCAGTACGGCGGTCCGGGCGCCTGAGGTGCCGCGCCCGGCCTCCATCACGCGGCCGATCCATTCGGCGAGCGGCCGCATCGCCCACCACCAGGGGGCGCGCGGGCCGAACGGCGGCGGGAAGTAGACGCGGACCTCGTCGGTCCACAGGGCGTGCAGGATGGTCAGGTTGACGCCCCGGGCGGCCTGCGCGCCGACGGTCGTGTGCACGAAGCCGGGCGTGACCTGCCAGCCCATGTTGCCGAACATCTCCAACAGGGCCCGCTCCCGGCCCATTTGATGCGCGACGGACACGGGGTTGCGCGGAATCATGGTGGGCTCACCGGCCACGTACTCCGCGGTGATGATGTCGCCGCCGGGCACGTGCGCCCACTGATTGACCTTGTGGAGGTCCCCGGTGGAGGGGATGCGCTTGGCGGGGGCCGTCTCGTCGTAGAGCGGGTTGGTGATGAGGGCGACGTCGCGCTGCTCGTACCAGCGGGCCTGCTTCTGGAAGGCGCGGGCGAAGCGGTTGGACACGGCCTGCCAGTAGCGGCCTCGGGCGATCCGGCCGTCGCGGCCCAGGTCGTCGAAGGCGGCGGCGTAGGCGACACCGGGCTCGACGCCCACCGCGCGCAGTGCCTTGTCGAGGGTGGGCGACCAGGGGAGGCGCTTGAAGTGCGCCTCGGCCGACGCGAAGAACGGCTCGTCGTCCCAGAAGCCGGGGACGACCGTGCCGAAGTAGCGGCGGAAACGGCGGTGGTACTCGCCCGGCACGATGTCGAGGAACAGTTCCACGGGCTCGTCGTCGAGCAGGTCGACGTAACTGCGGCTGTAGCCCTGGGTGTCGTCGACGAGCGGGGAGCCGCCGAACAGGTCGAGCTGCCAGCGGCCGGCCGGGACCTGCCAGGTGTGTGCGCCGCTGAGCCGGGCGGTCAGGTCGACGACTTCGCCGGCGTCGGTGGTGCCCACGGGGCGGGCCGCGGCGGCGACGGCCGTGGCGTCGGCGGCGAGGCGGGCGCGCTCGGGGAAGTCCCCCGCGTCGGCCGGGTCGGCGAAGGTCGTGGTGTGGAGCGTGGTGCCGTCGGCGGCCGTGACGGTGAGACTGTCCCACAGGGAACGCTGGTCGGCGACGGCCCGTACGCCCGCCCCGCCGGTCGCGTACCGGTCGTCGGTGACCGTGCCCTTGTCCTTGCCGTCGAGGGTGACGGCCAGGGTGCCCGCGCGGACGGTGACGGCCACCGTGTGGAACTTGGTCTTGTTGAAGCCGTCGGTGCGGGTGCTGCGGAGCAGTTCGACCGGGTCCGTGCCGCGTGCGAGACGCAGGACGGTGACGACTCCGGTCTGGTCGAAGGTGACGGCGTACCCGTCGAGTCCGTCGGCGGAGGCCCGGACGACGAGACCGGCCGCGGTGTGGTCGGCCTTGGCGCTGCCGGTGACGGTGTAGTCGGTCCACCCGTCGCCGCCGCGCAGTACGGCCGCTCCGTCGAGCACGGCGGCGTCGGCGACCAGTTGTCCGGCGGCCACGCCCACCCCGCTGCTGCGGCGCAGGTCGACGGTGGCGGGGCCCTCGACGACGGTGGTGGAGCGCCAGAGTGCCTTCAGCCGCAGCTCGGGCCGTGGCTGGTACGTACGGGAGCCGACCGTGCCGCCCTTGACGATGTACTCCCCCGCGCGGCCACTGGGGAAGTGGTCGTCGTTGAACAGCCACACCCGCATGCCGGTGCGTTCCGCGGTGCGCAGGACGTGGCCGACGATGTCGAACCATTCCTCGGTGAAGAACACCGGCTGCATCTCTGCGTTGTCGAACGGGAACAGCACCACCTCGTACATGCCCTTGTCCCGTAGGTCGGCCATCTGCCGGTCCACGAGTTCGCGGGTGACGGGCCCGTTCCAGTACCAGTAGACGGTCGGCCTGCTGTCTCGCCGGGGGTCGGTGAAGTGCTGGGCCGAGAAGGTGTGTTCGGCGCTCGCGGCCGTGGCGCCGGCGCCCTTGGCCGCTTCTCCGGCGGCGAGGGCTGTGTCGGGCAGGCCGACCGCGAGAACGGTGCCCGCGGCACCGGCCGCGGCGACGAAGCGGCGTCTGGACAGGTCGTCGTGAGACATGGTTGAACTCCTGCGTGAACGGCGGGCACCGGGGCGCCCGCCGGACGGAACGGTGTGCGGAAGGGCTCGTACTACAGCGGGACGTGGTGACGCGGAGGGAGGCCGGTGCTCGGCGGAGCACCGGAAGGAGGGGGTCAGCCGGCCGCCAGGCGCGCCGCCTCGGACGCGCTCAGGGCCCGGTTGTGCAGGCGGAAGTCACGGACCGCGCCGTGCAGGTACGGGTGGGTGGTGTTCTGTGAGCGGCCCAGGTAGTTGCGGGTGCTCGCGCCGAGCAGGAGCGGGCTCGCCACCATGGCGTCGTTGCGTCCGGCCTCGACACCGTCGAGGTAGAGGACACCGGTGCCGCCGCCCAGGGTGAGGGCCACGTGGACCCATCGGCCGACGGGGAGCGGGCCGCTCGCGTCGATGACGTCCTCCGCCTCCATGCCGGCGATCTTCAGGGCGGCGCGGGCGCGCCGGGCTCCGGTGGTCGCCGCCAGGAACAGATAGGTGGACTTGTGGTACCCCAGGTCGAAGACACGGGCGGAGGCGGTCAGGGTGTCCACGCGGACCCGGACACTGACGGTCAGTTCGTCGAGTCCGCTCGGCAGTCCGGCGGGGAGCGCGATGTGGGCCCCTTGCCCGTCCAGGGAGACGGACCGCACGCCGTCGGCCTCGGCCCACACCGCGCCGGACGCGAGGGTCGCGTCGGTGAAGGTGCGGGTACGGTCGGCCGCCGAGGTGCCGGTCCCCTCGTCGAAGGGGTAGCGGGCGATGTCCCGTTCGCGTGCGGGGCGCGGTGCCACGGCCCAGTAGACGTTGTAGCGCTGGTGGTGCACCTCGTGGAACGGGCGCAGGGACACGCGGCGGCCGTCGGCGAGAGCGGTGAACGCCGTGCCACCGCCCGACACCGGACGCAGGGTCTCCGGCCGGATCGCGGGAAGGGTGGCGAGCGCGGTGTCGCCGTACTCCCCCGCGAGGACCAGCGGCCCGTACGAGAGAGACTTCACCTGCGGGTTGTCGGGGGCGGCCCGCCAGACGGGCCGTCGGGGCAGTACGAGTTCCACGGTGTCCCCGGCGCGCCAGTGGCGTTCCACGGCGGCGTACGTGCCCGGCTTCAGGCGGCCCGGGAAGCGTCGGCCGTTGACTTCGAGACGGGGCTCCCGGCCGCCGTCCGCCACCCAGGCGGGAACCCGCAGCCGCAGGGTGAAGCGGGCGTCTCCCGCGGTGACGGTGAAGCGGGTGCGATCGGTCGTGGGGTGGCCGGTCTCCTGACGTATCGTCACCCCCGTGTGCCGCCAGCGCAGTTCGGAGGGGATGAACAGGTTGACGTACAGGGAGGGCCCGCGCGTGTCACGCGTCCGGAAGTAGATGCTGTCCGCGAACTTGGTGTGGGTCTCCAGACCGGAGCCGTGGTCGCAGGAGAAGTTGTCGTAGTCCCCGCTGTAACTGCCGGGCGCCGCACCGAGGCCGCCTTTGGGCTGCCGCTCCGAACCGGCCCACAGTCCGGTGTAGTACGTGACGAACCCGTGCCCGGAGTCGGGATCCTGTTCCCCGAGCATCTGGTTGTAGAGCGTCCACTCGTAGTGGTCCATGTACGCCGAGCGGGAGGGACGGTGCAGGAACAGGTGACGGCCGAGCTTGAGCATGTTGTAGCTGTTGCAGTTCTCGCAGGTCACCTCGGACAGCCGGCTCACGATCTCACCGGGCGGCCCGAACAGCTCCTGGTCGGAGTTGCCCCCGACGGCATACGAATGGTCCCGTACGACCGTCGTCCAGAAGTACTCGGCGATGTCGAGGTAGCGCCTCTCCCCCGTGGCCTCGTAACTCGGCACCGCTCCCACCACCTTGGCGATCTCGGTGTTGGCGTGGCGGCCCGCGAGTTCGTCCCGGCCGGCGGCCAGCGGGGCGTACAGCTCCTCGTGGTCGAAGCGCCGGGCGGTCCGCAGGTGCGCCGCGTCACCCGTGAGGAGGTGGAGGCGGGCCAGTACGTCGTTCATACCGCCGAACTCCACCTTCAGCACCGACTGCATCCGCTCGGCGGAGAGCGGCGCCGTGCGGGCGTCCACCCAGGCCGCCATGTCCAGCAGCACGGCCACCGCCTGCTGGTCGCCACCCAGTTCGTAGCTGTCGAGCAGCCCCGCCATGATCTTGTGGAGGGTGTAGTAGGGGGCCCAGGGCTTCCCGCCGGCCTCCAGCTGGTCGAAGACGGACTCGGGGAACGCGGACAGGTATCCCGGGTGGTATCCGGCCGCCGGGGCGGCCCGCTGGCACTCGGCCAGGACGGACACCATGGAACGGGCCTTGGCCGCGTAGGCGTCGTCGCCGGTGTGGGCGTACGCCTGGGCCAGCGCGCTGAGCAGGTGCCCGGTGGTGTGGCCGCGCAGTTGGATGCCCGGCGCCTCCCAGCCACCGCAGGGTTCGGCGGCGGAGGGCAGACCCACGTTCAGCCGGAAGGTGTGCAGCAGCCTGTCGGGGTCGACGAAGAGCAGATACGCGCAGGTGCGCCGCATGTTGGCGAGGAAGGGGCTCTCCAGCAGCCGGACGTCGGCAAGGGGGAAAGCGGTGAGGGCCGACCGCGGTCCGGCCGCCCTGGCGGCGGCCCCCCGCGCTCCGGCCGTCGCGGCCACGGCTTCCTGCGGGGCGAGCGGGGCAAATGAGGCGGCGGCCGCCGCGGACGCGGCGGCGAGGATCCGGCGGCGGGACGGGCGAGGCAGGTCGTGCGGTGCGGGCAAGACGCCGTGCTCCTTCCGGGCAGGGGAAGTACCAGACGGAAAGCAGGGTGGCGAACAGCGAAGAGTTGAATCGTTTTACTTCGTCCGCGGGAGACGGTAAGTGTGCACACCACACGCGTCAAGGGTTCGCGCACGAAGGGGTGTTGCCAGGGGTACACTCTCTGATTTGAATCGTTCAAAGTGATCAAGGGCTGGGCATCGGCCGCCGGACCGGTACGGCCTCACGGGGACGGCCGTCCGCCGGATGTGCCGGGCGGACGAGCCGGAATCCCGGGACGGCGTGATCAACAGACGGCAGAATGGCGGGAACGACGGTTCGGTGCCGCCACGGCGGCCGCAGACGCCCAGGACACGCGCGGCGAGTCGCGCGCGTCCGGGAGAGGAAAGACATGAGTGAGAACCAGACCCCCTCCAGCGGTTCCGGGAGACTCAACACCGGGGTGGCGCACAACGCCCGGGTCTGGAACTACTGGATCGGCGGGAAGGACAACTACGAGGTCGACCAGGCCGTCGGCGACCAGGTCGCCGGCATGTTCCCGGTCATCCGCGACGTGGCCCGCGCCGACCGGGAGTTCCTCGGACGCGCGGTCCGCCATCTGGTCGAGGAGCGCGTGGTACGGCAGTTCCTGGACATCGGCACCGGTCTGCCGACCCTGGACAACACCCACGAGATAGCGCAGCGGTCCGCGCCCGACGCGCGCATCGTGTACGTCGACAACGACCCGATCGTGCTCGCCCACGCGCGGACCCTGCTGACCAGTACGCCCCAGGGCGCCACCGACTACATCGACGCCGACGTCCACCGCCCCGAGGGCATCATCGAACGGGCCTCGGCGACCCTGGACCTCGACCGGCCCGTCGCGGTGATGATGCTGGGCATCCTCAACTTCGTCCTCGACACCGCCAAGGCGCAGGACATCGTGCGGCAGGTCCTGGCGGCGGTCCCGTCCGGCAGCTACCTGGTCCTCACGCATCCGACGACCGACCCCGACCTCGGCGGCGAGGGCAACGTGGCGGCGATGAAGTTCTGGAACGAGAACGCCACCCCGCCGATCACCGCACGCACCCGCGCGGAGGTCACCGCCTTCTTCGACGGTCTGGAGTTCCTCGAACCCGGCCTGGTCTCCTGCACGCACTGGCACCCCGGTACGGACTCGCCCGTCACGGTCCCGCAGTTCGGCGCGGTGGCCGTGAAGCCCTGACGGTCTGCCGGTCTGCCGGTCTGCCGGTCTGCCGGTCTGCCGGTCAGGAGCCTGTCCGGCTGGGAGGGCCGCGTCGCCTGCGCGGCGGGGTCGCGGCGTCGCGTGGTGGAAGCACCGAGTGAGGCGAGAGCATCAAGTGGCGTAAGCGCCGAGTGGCGGGGGCGAACGCGGGGCATGAGGATGCATTCGCGGCAGGCCCTCACCCGGCGGGCCCGCCCAGATGGAGGAGTGCACATGTCCAAGCCGCCGCTTCCGCCCGAGGCCGTCGAACTGCTGAGCCGTCCGAACGCGGCCGTCATCGCCACGGTGCGTTCGGACGGTGCGCCCGTGTCCACACCCACCTGGTACATGTGGGAGGACGGCCGCGCGCTGATCAGCATGGACCTGGGCCGGGTGCGCCTGAAGCATCTGCGCCGCGACCCCCGGGTGACCCTCACCGTGCTCGACAGGGAGGACTGGTACACCCATGTCACCCTCTTGGGCGAGGTCGTGGACATGAAGGACGACGAGGGCCTGGCGGACATCGACCGCATCTCCCGGCACTACACCGGCGAACCCTATCCCGACCGCGTCCGTGACCGGGTCAGCGCCTGGATCGAGGTCGACCGGTGGCACGGCTGGGGCGCCCTGAAGGACAGCAACCAGTCGGGCTAGGACGCGCGGGGTTCGGGGGCGCGGGGAACTGTGCGACCGGCCACGGACGGCCGTCCCTCTTCGAACGCGCCGAAGACACCCCGTGCAGGCCTCACACGACAGTCGCCGCCTCCCGGGACGGCAGCCACCGCAGGTGCACGGTCTGCGCGGACCCCTCGGCCCGTAGCAGGGAGAGCCGTGGGCGGACGGCGTCGGTGCGGGCGCTCGGCGGCTTGCGGGCGCCGGCCCGGTACGGGAGCGGCCACTGGCGGGCGGCGTCCCGGTACTCCTGCTCGGCCGCCGCGTGCAGGGTCCAGTGCGGGTCGTAGAGATGGGTGCGGCCGAGGGCGCACAGGTCGGCGCGGCCGGCCAGGAGGATCGAGTTGACGTCGTCGTAGGACGCGATGGCTCCGACCGCGATGACGGCCGTGCCGGTGGCCGCGGCGACCTCGTGGCGGATCCGGTCCGCGAACGGCGTCTGGTACGAGCGGCCGTACGCGGGGCGCTCCTCCTTGGTGACCTGTCCGGAGGAGACGTCGATGGCGTCCGCGCCATGGGCGATGAAGGCGCGGGCGATCTCCACGGCGTCGTGCTCGGTGTTGCCGTCCGGAACCCAGTCGCTCGCGGAGATCCGTACGATCACCGGCCGCTCGGCGGGCCAGGCGGCGCGGACGGCGTCGAAGACCTCCAGGGGGAACCGGAGCCGGGCCCGGAGCGATCCGCCGTACTCGTCGGTGCGCCGGTTCGCCGTCGGTGAGAGGAACGAGGACAGCAAGTAGCCGTGGGCGCAGTGGAGTTCGAGCAGGTCGAAGCCCGCTTCGGCGCCGCGGCGGGCGGCGGCGACGAAGTCGGCGACCAGGGCGTCCAGGTCGGCGCGGTCCAGCTCGCGAGGGACGGCCGAGCCGGGCCCGTACGGCAGGGGCGAGGGGCCGACGGGCTCCCAGTTGCCGTCCGGCAGCGGGTCGTCCATGCCCTCCCACATGAGCCGGGTGGAGCCCTTGCGGCCGGAGTGGCCGAGCTGGAGGCCGATCCGGGCGGTGCTGCGCTCGTGGACGAAGGACACGATCCGCGCCCATGAGTCGCGCTGTCCGTCGGTCCACAGTCCCGTGCAGCCGGGTGTGATGCGGCCCTCGGGCGAGACGCAGACCATCTCCGTCATCACCAGTCCCGCGCCGCCCATGGCCTTCGAGCCGAGGTGCACGAGGTGGAAGTCACCGGGTACACCGTCGACGGCCGAGTACATGTCCATCGGGGAGACGATCACCCGGTTCTTCAGCTCCAGCTCCCCCAGCCGAAAGGGCTGGAACATCGCCGGCGCGGTCTCCGGCAGGCCCTGGGAGGCCGCGAAGGCCGCGTCGACGCGGTCGGCGAACTCCTGGTCGCGGGTGCGGAGGTTGTCGTACGTGATGCGGCGGGACCGGGTCAGCAGGTTGAAGCAGAACTGGGTGGGCTCCTGGTGGGCGTACATGCCGATGTTCTCGAACCATTCGAGGGAGGCCTGGGCGGCCCGCTGCGTGGACTCGACGACGGGGCGTCTCTCCGCCTCGTACGCCCTCAACGCGCCCTCGGTGTCCGGGTGTTCGTGCAGGCACGCGGCGAGGGCGAGGGAGTCCTCCATCGCCAGTTTGGTGCCGGAGCCGATCGAGAAGTGCGCGGTGTGCGCGGCGTCCCCGACGAGGACGAGGTTGCCGTGGTGCCAGCGTTCGTTGCGTACGGTGGTGAAGCCGAGCCACTTCGAGTTGTTGGCGAACACCTGGTGCCCGGCGAGTTCGTCGGCGAAGAGCTCGCGGACACGCTCGACGGCCTGCTCGTCGGAGGCACCCGGCGGGAAGTCGGTCTCCTCGGTGACGTCGAAGCCGGCCCGGCGCCAGACGTCCTCGTGCATCTCGACGATGAAGGTGGAGCCGGTCTCGGAGTAGGGGTAGCCGTGCACCTGCATGGTCCCCCACTCCGTCTGCCTGACGAAGAACTGGAAGGCCTCGAAGACCCGGTCCGTGCCCAGCCACATGTACTTGTTGTGCCGCTGGTCGAGGGTGGGGCGGAAGATGTCCCGGTGGGCGGCCCTGACCTGGGAGTTGACTCCGTCCGCGCCCACCACGAGGTCGTACGAGGCACGCAGCGCGCCGGTGTCGGGGGCGGGCATGGAGAAGCGGACGCGCACCCCCAGGTCCTGGCAGCGGCGCTGCAGCAGCCCGAGCAGTTCGCGGCGGCCCATCGCGGCGAAGCCCTGGCCGCCCACGGTGTGGGTCCGGCCGCGGTAGTGGATGTCGATGTCGGTCCAGCGGGCGAAGCGGCGGGCCATCGCGTCGGCGAACTCGCGGTCCGCGTTCTCGATGCCGCCGAGCGTCTCGTCGGAGAACACCACACCGAATCCGAAGGTGTCGTCCGGGGCGTTGCGCTCCCACACGGTGATCTCATGGGCCGGGTCGAGCTGTTTCATGAGAGCGGCGAAGTAGAGGCCGCCGGGGCCACCGCCAACGATCGCGATCTTCACGGGGGTTCCTCTTTCAGTGCTCGCCGGCGGCCGTGGTGGTCTGCTCGTCCTGGGCGGCTGCGTCCTCGGCAACGGCGCCCTCGGCTGCCGCGTCCTCGACGGCCGTCTCCTCCATGACCGCCTCCTCTACGGCCGCGCGGAGCGCGAAGCGCTGCAGTTTGCCGCTGGCGTTGCGTGGCAGGGAGTCGCGGAACCGCACATCCCGGGGGTACTTGTAGGGTGCGATGACCTGTTTGACGTGGTCCTGGATCTCCTTGGCCTTGGCGGCGTCTGCGCTCACGCCGTCCCGCAGGACGACGAAGGCGCAGACGACCTCGCCGCGTTCGGTGTCGCTCCGGCCGACGACGGCGCACTCCGCGACGTCGGGGTGGGTGTCTATGGCGGCCTCGACCTCGGGCCCGCCGATGTTGTAGCCGGAGGAGACGATCATGTTGTCGCCGCGGGCGTGGTAGTGGAAGTAGCCGTCCTCGTCGCGGTGGAAGACGTCACCGGTGACGTTCCAGCCGTTGACGACGTAGTCCTTCTGGCGTTCGTCGTCGAGGTAGCGGCAGCCGACCGGGCCGATGACACCCAGCCTGCCCGGCTCGCCCGGGCCCAGTTCCGTGCCGTCGGGGCCGAGGATCGTGGCGCGGAAGCCCGGCACCGGTTTTCCGGTGGCGCCGGGGCGGATGTCGTCACCGGCCGCCGAGATGAAGATGTGCAGCAGTTCGGTGGCGCCGATCCCGTCGACGACCCGCAGTCCGACGCGGTCGCGCAACTGCACCCAGGTGCCGACGGGTATGTGTTCGCCGGCCGAGACACCGACGCGCAGTCCGGCGAGCTGCTGCTCCCGCCCCTCGCGCAGGATCGCCTTGTACGCCGTCGGTGCGGTGGCGAGCACGGTGACGCCCTGCCGCTCGACGAGGTCCGCCATGCCCGGCGGGGTCACCGCCTCGGTCAGCAGCGCGCAGGCGCCGGCCCGCAGCGGGAAGACGACGAGCATGCCGAGGCCGAAGGTGAAGGCGAAGGGGGCGCTGCAGGCGACCAGGTCGTCCGGGAGGAGGCGCAGCACCTGGCGGCCGAAGGTGTCGTCGATGGCCAGGATGTCCCGGTGGAAGTGCATGGTGATCTTCGGGGTGCCGGTGCTGCCGGAGGTCGGCGCGAGGAGTGCCACATCGTCGGCGGCGGTGTCCACTGCGGTGAACTCACCCGACTTCGCTGAGGCGCGGGCCACGAGGTCGCCCGGCCCGGTGCCGCCGAACTCGACGACCTTCAGCGAGGGCAGCACGGTGTCGCGTACGACGTGGACGTCCTCGGCGCACCGGTGGTCGACCAACGCGAGGGCGGGCAGGGTCCGTTCGGCGACCGGCGCGATCTCGCGGGCGCGCAGCGCGGCCATGACGGTGACGACCACTCCCCCGGCCTTGAGCACACCCAGCCAACTCGCCACAGTCCACGGGGTGTTGGGTGAGCGGAGCAGGACCCGCTGGCCGGGGACGAGGCCGAGGTCCTCGGTGAGCACCTGGGCCACCTGGTTGGCGCGTGTCCTCAGCTCCCCGTAGGTCCAGGTCTCCCCGGCCGGTGTGCGCAGTGCCGGACGGTCGGCCCCGAACTCCGACGTGGGGCGGTCGATGAGTTCGGCGGCGGCGTTGAGCCGTGGCGGGTGACGCAGTCCGGGTGTGGCGAACTCGATCGTCGGCCACAGGTGTGCGGGCGGGAGGTGGTCCTGGGCGAAGGTGTCCGCATACGCCGTGGGGGCCGGTGACGGGGTTCGTTGTGGCGGGATCGGGGGCGGAAGAGTCAACGGAGGAGTCCTTCCGGGAGCCGCCGGTACCGGGCGGCGGATCAGGCGGGGCGGATCATTCCCTCCTGGACGACGGTGGCCAGGTGACGGTGGTCGCGTGTGAAGAAGCGGCCGGTGCCGAGGCCGCGGCCCGCGTCGGCGGCGACCGCTTCCTGGACGTAGAGGAGCCAGTCGCCGACCGGCCCGGAGCGGTGGAACCACATGGCGTGGTCGAGGCTCGCGGTGACGAGCCCGGGGTCGGCCCACGCCAGGCCGAGGACACGCAGGACGGGTTCGAGGATCGTGTAGTCGCAGACGTACGCCAGCGCGGCCAGGTCGCGTTGGGCGTCGGTCAGCCCTTCGACGGTACGCAGTCTGTCGAACGGCCGCACCCAGACCGCCTGTTGGGGCAGTCGTCTGCCCTCGACCGTCAGGTAGACCGGGCCGGGCAGGTGCCGCATGTCGAAGCTGCGGCCGGCGGACCAGTAGGCCTTCGACTCCTCGGTCATCGAGCCGCCGCTGCGCTCTTGAAGGTACGCCGCCGAACTGGGCAGGTCCTCCGGGTCGGGGACGACCTCCGCGAACTCCGCGTGGAAGGTCCCGCCGGGCTCCCCCGCGGCGAAGTTGGCGAGGCAGACGTACAGCGGCTTGCCGTTCTGGTATCCCCGTACCTGCCGGGTGCTGTAGCCGCGGCCGTCGCGCAGCACCTCCACCTCGTAGTGCACCTGGGCGCCGATGTCGGCGGGGCGCAGGAAGTAGCTGTGCATCGAGTGCAGCGTCTTGGTGTCGGTCACCGACCTCATGGCCGCCGCTGCCGCCGCGGCGACCAGGTCGCCGCCGTACGCCTTCGGCCAGGGGCAGGGCTGGGTGACGGCGGTGAAGGCGAGGTCGAAGTGTTCCGGCGGGGCGGGGGTCAGGGTGACGGCGTCGGTGAAGAACGCGGAGGTCGGTGACGTGCCGGTCGCCATCGGCCCGGGGCCCGGCGTCATCGGTCGAGCCAGTCACGCAGGTCGGCGTCGGGGACATCGGTGAGGTTGACGACGATGTTCTCCGGCGTCCGGGTGGTCATCCAGGTCAGCGGCTCGGTACGGGAGAGGTTGCACTCGATGTGCGGCATGAACGGCGGGACGAAGACCCAGTCGCCCTCCGACATGTCGACGTAGTCCTCGAACTTCTCGCCGAAGTAGATACGGGCCCGCCCCGACAGGACATAACCGCCGGTCTCGGCCTCACCGTGGTGGTGGGTGACCGAGCGGTAGCCGGGGTCGTTGCTGACCTTGCCGAACCACAGCTTCGTGGCGGGAGTGTGCTGGATGCTGACGCCCGAGACGCGGACGGCTCCGCCGGAGTCGGCCGTGTTCGCGCTCTCCGCCCCGGCGCGCGTCACGACGGGGGCGACGATCCCGCTGGGCAGCCGGTACATCGAGGCGTCACCCTCCAGGCGGTACTTGCTGAGGTCGGGCTCCATGAGGGCTGGCTCCGTTCCGGTCGTACGGCTTCGGGAGCGGGTGATCGCAGGCGCGGTGCGTATGGTGTCTCGTTTTTTTCACGACCGTCATTTATTGTCAATACGGTACGCCGGACCGCGACCGCCCGAACAATCCGGCCCGCCCGACCCCGTCCGAACCGGAGGCCACGTGACGCCCATCGCCGTGAACCCGGGGGCGCTGCCGACGCCCCGTGGCTACTCGCACGGAACGCTCGTGGGAAACACGCTCCACCTGGGCGGGCAGACCGCTCTCGACGCCGACATGAAGATCGTGCCGGGTGGGATCGTCGAGCAGTTCCGCCAGGCGTTCGGCAATGTCCTGACGACCTTGCGCGAGGTGGGCGGGGAGCCGCGGGACTTGGTGAGCGTGACGATCTACCTCACCGACATCCCCGACTACCAGGCGCACGGCAAGGAGATCGGGGCGGTGTGGCGGGAGTTGGCCGGCCCTGTCTATCCGGCGATGGCCGGGATCGGTTGCACGGCGCTGTGGCAGCCGGAAGCGATGATCGAGATCCTCGGCGTGGCCGTGATCCCGGAGGCCCGCCTCACACTCGGCTCGTAACCCCCGCGGGCAGTCCCCCGGCACCGTCAAAAAAGATTGCGCAGTTCCCCGCGCCCCTATGGGGCACCTAGGGACGCGGGGAACTGCGCACCCAGCCCCCACCCGCCCGCAGCCAAAACCCCCGCACCCCAAACGCCCCAAAGGGGCGCGGGGAACTGCGCGGCCAACCCCAACCGCCCCGCAGCCAAAAGCTCCCCGCCGCCGGGACACTTTCAGGGGCGCGGGGAACGGCGCGGTCAGCCCCCACCCACCCACAACCAACCGCGTTGTTACCGTTCGCGGATGGCTGACTCTTCACGTGACACCGCGGCCGGCGCCGGCTGGGGCAGCACGGAACCCGGCGCGTACACGCACCTGATGCCGCAACGGACCGAGAAGTTGTCCTGGGTGAACCCCAGGACCCTGTGGCCGGCCCGCAACGGCACACTCGCCTCGCTGTTCGGCGACCCGACGGGCCACACCCGCAGCCGCTGGGTGGAGCAGCGGTCGGCCGCCGGCGCGCCGGCCGACAAGGTGGTGAGACGCGACACCCCGGACCACTTCTCCTTCATGGTCATCGGGGACACCGGCGAGGGCGACGACCCGCAGTACGCCGTCGTACCCGGCTTCCTGAAGGCGAGTCAGGGCACGGAGTTCGCCGTGCTCGCCAGCGACGTGATCTACCCGGTCGGCGCCGCCGACGACTACGGCACGAAGTTCTTCCGCCCGTACCAGGACTACCAGGCGCCGATCTACGCGATACCCGGCAACCACGACTGGTACGAGGACCTGGACGGCTTCATGCGCGTCTTCTGCGACGCGCCGCCCCTCGCGCCACCGCCCCCGCCCCGCCGGCTGTCGTCGGCCTGGTGGCGGTCGCTGCTGTGGCACAAGCCGAGCGCCCCCGACGAACAACGACTCGCTCAGGCGAGGAAGTTGCGTTCGGCCCCCGCCCAACAGGCCGTCCAGCCGGGCCCGTACTGGGCCGTCGACGCGGGCCCGGTGCGGATCATAGGCATCGACACCGGCCTCCTCGGAACCGTGGACGCCGAGCAGGGCCGCTGGCTCCGCGAGGTCTCCGCGGGAGACACCCCGAAGATCCTCGTCACCGGCTCCCCCCTGTACGTGGACGCCGAGCACCACCCCTGCCCCATCGAGGGCGGCGGCACGGTCGACGAGATCGTGCGCGACCCCGCCCATCACTACGTGGCCGCGATAGGCGGTGACATCCACAACTACCAGCGCTACCCGGTGGCGGTGGGCGGCCGCACCATCCAGTACGTGGTCGCCGGTGGCGGCGGGGCCTTCATGCACGCGACCCACACCATGCCGCGTGTCTCCGTCGCCGGAGTCTCGGAGGGCGACTTCCGCTGCTATCCGCTGCGCGGCGACTCACTGGCCTTCTACAGCGGGCTCTACGGGCGCCGGCTGCGCATGCGGCGTTTCTTCACCCTCACCGAGGACCAGGCGACCGCCGTCGTCTCCCGGCGGCTCGGCATCCCCCCGACCCGGGCCCAGGTCGGCTCCACCCGGGTCACCCCGCGCACCCGCCTCGTCGCGAGCCTGCTGGGCGCGGGCGGCCGTCCCGACCGCACCTCGCGGCTGCGCCTGCCGGTGCGCAAGGCGTACACCCGGCTCTTCTCGCCGGGGTCGGCGACGTACAGTCCGCCGTTCTTCAAGTGCTTCCTGCGCCTGGACGTCAGCCCGGAATCCGTCCGGCTGCGCTGCTTCGCGGCGACGGGGAACCTGCCGCAGGAACTCGATCCGCCCGTCGAGGACGAGGTGGTCATCCCCCTGGTGTGACCGGGGCGGCCACGGGACGGTTCCCCCGAATGGCGGCGCCCGGCTCGCGGGCGGACGATGAAGGAAAGGGGGCTCCGATCCGCGTGTCCGTGGACCGCACGGCAACGGCGGCCGGACCCCGACGCTGCTGCACAGGCTGGATTGGAGGGACCGTCATGATGGAGATCAAGGCGGTCGAGAAGCCGGACGAACGGCGGGACTTCCCGCACGGTCACCTGGAGGCCGTGCACCTCACCGGGCTCGACTTCGCCGTGGCGACGTTCGAGCCGGGCTGGCGCTGGTCCGAGTCGGTGGGACCGATCGCGGGCACCGAGAGCTGTCTGGTCCACCACAACGGTTACGTCGTCCAGGGCCGTATGCGGATCCGGATGGACGACGGGGCCGAGGGCGAGGTCGGTGCCGGAGACGTCTTCGTCTGCCCGCCCGGCCACGACGCCTGGGTCGTGGGAGACGAGCCCACCGTGGTGTTCGACTTCGCCGGAGGCATGGCACAGGAGTACGCGAAGGCCACCGACTGACACCCCCGGGCGGGCTACCCGCCCCGCGCCGAGACCATCGGGCGGCTCTCCCAGGTCGGCCGCCCCTTGGACCCGCCTGTCGACTCCGGCACAGCATCTCCCCCTCGGCACGGGGTCATTGGCGGCCGTCGCGTCTATTCTGGGGTCGCATGGAGGGGGCAGCGGGCAGCAGGGCGACCGGTGAACCGCCGGAGTCCAGCGCGTCGTTCGGCCCGCTCGTGGTCTCGTCGCCGATTCTGCGGGCCGCGCATGTCGTCCTGCCCGAGGAGAGCCCCGACCCCGTGCTGCTGCCGTCGATCACCCTGCTGGACCGCACGGCGTCCCACGGTGGTGACCGGGAAGCACTTCCCCTGCCCTCGGGACGGCTGCTCGCGGGGCAGTACCGGCTGATCCGGCCGCTGGGCTACGGCGGAATGGGCGAGGTGTATCTCGCGCTCGACACCAAGGTCGACCACCGCGAGGTCGCCATCAAGATCCTCCACCCGCAGCAGGCGGCGGCCTCCTCGGGCGCCCTGGCCCAGGAACGGCGGGCCCTGGTCGATCTCAGCCACGGCGACATCATCCGCGTCTTCAACTACGGCCACCATCCCGAGGTCGGCGACTTCCTCGTCCTGCAGTACGTGGACGGCCTGACGCTCGAGGAGGTGCGGGCGCGGGTCCAGGTGAACCCGGACGAGTTCGGCGGCGGTCGCTTCCACGAGTTCGTACTCGCCTACGGGGTGCGGATCCTGGCCGCTCTCGGACATCTGCACGCCGACCGGCCCGGCAAGGTCTACGGCGACCTCAAGCCGGACAACGTGATGCACGACGGCACCGCCACGAAGATCATCGATGTGGGGAGCGTCCGCTCGGCCGGCCTGCCCGGCCATACGACGGAGGGTTTCCGGGCGCCGACCGTAGGCCCGAACGGCCAGTCCACCGGCCAGGACGACCTGTTCAGCCTCGGGGAGACCCTGCGGCGGCTGAGCGGACTGGGCCGCTGCCCCGCCGACCTGGCGGAACTGGGCCGACTGGACATGATCAGCCCGCCGACCGGCACACCGCGCCCACCGGACGGCGACGAGACCCCCCGGGCCGCCGGAGCGCCCCCCATGACGGCGCCTGCTCCCCACGGACTCGGCCTGGTGTCGCTGGCCCGGGTACTGCACCGCGCCACCCGCGCCGAACGCGCCGAACGGTTCGCCACCGCGCGCGAGATGGAGGAACAACTGCGGGGTGTCTTCCGGGAGTTGCGGTCACTGCGGACCGGCCTTGAGACCTTCGAGCCGTCACCGCTCTTCTTCCAGTCGCCGTACGCGCTCGACGCGGCCCTCGGCTCGGCGCCGCCCGTCACCCGGTGGGCCGCACCCGACGCGCCCGCCCCGTACGCGCCGCCGTCGCCCGCCGAGGTCGCCAGCCGACTGCCCGTGCCGCGGCCCGATCCGCAGGACCTCCATCACGCCGAGCTGAGCAGGCTGGCCGACGCCGCTCCCGAGGCGCTGCTCCAGCACACCGGGGACTGGCGGGACTCGCCGGAGGTCCTGCTGCTGCGCTGCCGTCTGCGGTTGCGCAGCGCCGGGAGCGGCACCTCGGCCGCCGAGCGGGAACTGCGGTCCGCCGAGACCCTGATAGGCGCCGAGCGCGCCCCCTACGACTGGCGGCTCGGCTGGCACCGCGGACTGCTCGCACTCGGACAGGACCGGGTCGGGGCGGCCCGGCGGCACTTCGACGAGGTGTTCGCGGCGATCCCGGGCGAGTACGCGCCGAAGCTGGCCCTCGGCTACTGCGCCGAGCGCCTCGGCCGCTGGCAGGAGGCGCTGACGTTCTACGAGGCGGTCCGGCTGCGCAACCCGTCCCTCGGCAGCGCCGCGTTCGGCGCGGCGCGGGCCCGTCTCGCGCTGGGCGGGGAGCCCGCGTGGGACGACGCCGTACGGGCCCTGGACGCGGTGCCGCAGCACTCCCGGCACCGGACCGCCGCACGGACGGCGGCCGTACGCGTCGGCGTCGAGCATGTGCGCACCGCCGAGCGCCCGGACGAGGCCGCCGACCGGCTCCGCGAGGTACTGGCCAGGCTGGCCCGGCTGTTCCACGCGCACGGGCTGACGGACGAGCAGGCCCGGGTCCGTATGACGGCGGAGGTGTGGGAGGCGGTACGGGGCGCCCTCGTCCGGGGTGCGATCGACGCGGCGGGGCTGGCCGGGCTCGCCGCGGGCGCCGACGCACGGCTGGGACTGCCGTCCGACGAACCCGGTCTGCGCAGGGAACTCTCCCGTCTCTATCTCACCCTCGCGCACCAGGCCGCCCGTTCCGCCACCGCCGAGGACGGGGCCGTCGCCGAGACCCTGCTGGACCGTGCCTACGCGGTCCGCCCCCTCGCCTTCCGGCACCACCGGGACAGCCCCTGGCTCGGCAGAAGAGCGACAGCCTGGCTGCGGACGATCGCCCATACGCCGTCGCAGGGGTCGCAGAGATCGCACAGATCTCAGGAGCCGCGAGGGTCGCAGGGGTCAGAGCAGTCACAAGGGCCAGAGGGGTCAAGGCCAGAGGCGTCGCGGGGGCCGAGGGAAAAGAACACGCGGACGGACCGCGAGTGACCGGTGCAGGACGACGCGGACGTACGGCCCGGGACGCGGCTGCCACCACCGCACCGCCCGCGGCCACGGCGCCCGTACGTGTGCGCCGGGCCGCGCGGGGAGCGGTGGTCGTCGTCGCCGAACTCGCCCGCCGGCTCTGGCGCTATCTGTGGCCCTCGCCCACCGGCCGCCGCAACCGCGCGTTCCTGCGGGACCGGCTCATCGCGCTGCCCCTGCTCATGGTGGTGGCGTTCGGCACGCTCGGGTGGGCGTACATGGACGTACGGGACGACTCAGCGTCTCTGCGCGACCAGCTGGCGCCCGCGCTGGTCGGCCTCGCGAACGCCAAGGCGTCGCTGTTCATCGCGCAGGGCGAGGCCGAGAAGAACCTCGCCCAGGCGGGCGCGGCCGAACTCGGCGGCCTCAGCGAGCGGTACCGCACACGGGTGGCGCGGGCGACGCAGAGCCTCAACCAGGTCACCCGCAGCGGAGCCCTGACCGTGGCCGAGGAGCAGGAGCTGCGGGTGGTGTCCGCGCTGGTCGTCGACTACACGGGGTGGATCGGCCGGGCCCAGGGCCACGCGAACGACGCCGTGCTGCGGGACGCCGAGCTGACCTACGCGCGCAGCATGCTCTGTTCGGAGCCGGTGGCCGCCGCGGACCGGCAGGACCGCTATCCGCCGTGTCCGTCGGCGACCGGTTCCGGCGCGACCTCGATCGTGGACCGTGTCACGGAACTGGAGCGGGAGTTGCGCGACCGGCTCGCCGAACGGGCCGCCTGGGGCGGGGGCGTGCTCACCGCGGCCGCGGTCTCCGGGCTCGCCCTCGTCCTGCTCACCGTCGGGCTCTGGCGCACCCTGGTGTTCCTGCGCCGCCGCTTCCGCATCCGGCTCAGCGTTCCGCTGGCGGCGGCCGCCCTGCCGCTGCTCGCCGTACCGCTCCTGACGGCCGACGCGCTGCTCGCGCAGGACGCCCAGGCACGGTCCGCGCCGCTGGCCGAGGCGCTCGCCGAGCGGACCTCTCCGGAGACGGAGACGATCGCCGAGGAACGCCCCTTCGACGGCCCCGATCCCCAAGCCGTCGAGGTACTGGAGACCCGCATCGACGAGACGCTGTCCGACGGCCGACTCCCCTTCCTCGACGGGGTCGCGCCCTTCGTCCTCCCCGTGGGTCTGCTCGCCGCCGGGCTCACCGGCGGCGCCCTGCACGCGTACCGCCGCGAATACCTCGTGGTCGCCCGTCCGGGAGCCGTCTCATGACCCGCCGCCCGCATGCCCGGCGCGGGCTGCGTGTCCTGCTGGCCGGGTGTCTGCTCGCCCTGGTTCCCGGCTGCGCCTCGGACGACCCCGACCCCCTCGTCGTCCTCGGCCCGTGGACCGGCGCGGAGGGCGAGGCCTTCGAGTCCGCGCTCCAGCGGCTCGACGACGGGACCGGCAGGACCTACACCTACGAGGGCACCCGCTCCCTGCGCGAGACCCTCGTCTCGCAGCTGGAGGCGGACACCCCGCCGGATGTGGCGGTCCTCAACAGCATCGGCGAGCTCACCGAGTACGCCCGCCGCGACCAGCTGAAGCCGCTCGCCGAGCCGACCCGCGAACGCGCCTTCTCCCCCTGGGCGCCGGAACTCCTGGTGGACGGCAGCCGCCGCACCTACTGGGTGCCGCTGAAAGTCGACCTGAAGAGTCTGGTGTGGAGCAAGGAGGGCACGCCGAGCGACGATCCGTCGTGGTGTGTGGGGCTCGCCTCGCAGGCCACGTCCGGCTGGCCCGGGACGGACTGGATCGAGGACATCCTGCTCCACCAGGCGGGTCCCGGCCGCTACGCGCAGTGGGCCACGAGCAGGCTCAGCTGGCGCGATCCGGACGTCGTACGGGCGTGGACGACCTGGGCGGAGCTGCTCGCCGGCCGCACCGACGACTCCGTCGAACAGTCGCTCACGACGTCGTACGAAGGCACGTCCGGCCCTGCCGGGCCCCGCGGGCTGCTGAACTCCCCCGGCTTCGCGTGCACCCACGAGCACCAGAGCGCCTTCATCCGGTACGTGTACGCGGGCGACGACATCCGGGTGGAGCCGTCGGCCCGGTTCCTGCGCGGACGGGCCGAGAACCGCGACGCGTTCGAGGTCGCCGGTGACATGGCGGCCGTCTTCAGCGACGACGCGGACGCCCAGGAGCTGGTCGAGCGGCTGTCGAGCCAGGCCGGGCGGGAGCGGTGGCGGGCCGAGGCGGACCCCGCGGTGCGTCCGCTGTTCCCGAACACGACGGGGCTGCCGCCCACGGAGCCCGCGAACGTCATCGAGCAGGAGATCGACGGCCTGCTCAACTCGACGGCCCGCACCCTGTGTTTCGACGCGTCGGACGTGATGCCGCCGGAGCTGCGGGACGCCTTCCACCGGGCGGTCCTGGAGTTCTTCCGCGACCCCGCGGAGAAGCATCTCGCCTCGCTGCTGGAGCAGTTGGAGACGATACGGGCGCAGGTGGACGAGGACGCGGACGACGCCCGCTCGTTCCGGCCGCCCGAGGACATCTGCGCCGGCCCCGGCGGCTGAACGCCGTACGCCGGTGGTACGCCGTCGGCCGGCTCCCGGTGCGAAGGAGCCGGCCGAGGGGACCCGGTCCAGGCCCTTCACATCAGGGCCTGCGGATCGGTCACTTCAGGCGCTCAGGACGCGGGGCACTCCTTCCACGCCAGGTGGTAGATGGTGCTGAGTTCACCGTCCGTCGAGTCCATGGTCATGAAGCTGGTACTGGTGGGGGCCGACGTGCCGGCGTTGACGCGGAGTTCGGTGTTGATGTTGAAGTTCCGCTGGACACCACAGGGCGCCCAGACCAGTTGGGCCCACTCCGTGGTGTCCGTGGCCTGCCAGTTGTCGTCGTAGGGGCCTCTGAAGGGGTGCGTGATGGAGGCCGTGTTCGACGAGCCCTGGAAGTAGTACGAGGCCTTCTGGGTGCTGCTCGCCCCCGACTTGAGCGAGGCGAAGCCCCGGTAGTCCGCGCTGGCGATGGCGTACGTGAAGCCTCCCGGCACGGCGACGATCAGGTTGAGCTGGCAGTTCTTGCGGAACGCGGTGGGATCGGAGTTGCCTCCGACCTGGGCGAGGTAGTCGCTGTAGGTCACCGTGAAGGCGGTGTTGTCGGGGGACACGGCGACGGCGGCGGTGCCCTGGGGACAGCCGGAGCCGTTCACCGTGGCGACCTTGATGACGATCTTGTCCGGGGGCGGGTCGATGATCCCCGTGGACGGGTCGTGCGCGGGCAGTGCGGTGGCGAACAGAGCGGCGATCGCGCCGCTCAGAAACAGCCCACCGGTCATGGTGCTCCCATCCGTTGCGTCGGTGTTCCGGCGGCGGGGAGCGTGCCCCGCCGCGAAATGGGGGGTGCGGCCTCCGTGTACGGGGGCCGTCGCGGACCAGGTGCATGGGATCGGGGTGAGCAGTCATGCACAGTCATGCACATGTCAATCAATCAACTACATCGACACATCAACTGCATGCCAACCGCTCGGGTGCACTCGCGGCCCCGAATCTGTGAAGGTTCAATGAAGACGCTGTGAAGGCCGGGAGCGATCGCATCGTACGTAGCCCGACCGTGACGGGCCAGGGCGAACTCCGGCCATTTGTGCATGGCCGTCGACCCCGGCCGCCGGCGCGTCCGCCGCCGGCCGTGCGCGCGTCGCGTGGGGTCAGCCCTCGTACTCCGTCAGGTCGATCGTGTACAGCCGGAGGTCGTGTCCGTGGACCGGGTCCTGCACGGCACCCTCCATCGTCATGCCGAGCTTCTCCAGTACGTTCGCGGAGGCGCTGTCGCCCGGGCGGGGCGCGGCGACGACCCGGTCGATGCCGCGGTCCTGAAGGGCGAACTCGAGCGCCGCGTGGGCGGCCTCGGACGCGTACCCCTGGCCCCAGTAGACCCGGCCGAGCCGCCAGGTGATGGCGATCCTGTCCGCGATCTCGGGCGGGGAGTCGGGGACGTACAGGCCGACCGCTCCGGCGAGCTCGCCCGAGCCGAGGAGTTCGACGGCGAAGACCCCGAAACCCTCCTCGTCCCACTCCTCCTCCCACGCCTCGATGTCCTCCGCGGTCTCCTCCAGGGACCGCGGCCGGCCGTCGCCGATCCACTGCATCACCGTCGGGTCGGCGTGGATCTCGGACAGGGGCACGAGGTCGTCGTCCTGCCAGCGGCGGAGCAGCAGGCGGGGGGTACGGATGTCGTTCATACCCCCATCCTGTCGACACGCGGACGCAAGCGCGAAATCCGCGGTCTCCGCGGGTCGCCGTGGTCGTCAGCCGGGGCGCCGACAGCAGGGCGTCCGACCCCGGGCACGTCCGACCCCCTCGCCTCGCGAGAGACCGGCGGGCCCGCCTCTAGCTCGTGAGCCAGACGACCAGGACGGTGACGATCACGGCCAGCACCAGCACTGCCGGGAGGACGCGCTTCAGGACGGCGCCGCGGGCCACGCTCATCAGGTCCAGGGGCTGCACCTCCGCCGGGGCGGGCGGTGCGGACGCGGGGCGGCCCCCGTCCGACACGGGGGCGGCGGAAGCCGCCGGGCTCACCGGATCGGGCCCCTGCCCGGCTCCGGTCGTGGAGCCGTCAGCCACGGTGGTGCCCGGAGCCGCAGCAGCCGGCGCCGCGACCTCCGCGCCGGAGCCCGGGCCAGTGCCCGCACCGTGGCTCGCGCCGGTCTCGGGCCCGGTGCCAGTGCCCGTGCCTACGCTGTGGCCCGCGCCGGTGTCGGGCCCGCTGCCCGGTTCGTGGTCCGGGCTGGTGCCCGGCGCTGCAGCGGCCGGCGCCGCGGCCTCCGCACCGAGGCCCGATCCGATGCCCGAGTCGTGGCCCAGGCCAGCGTCCAGGCCGGTGCCCGCGCCGTAGCCCGCGCCGATGTCGGGCCCCGTGCCCTGGCCGTGGCCCAGGCCGATGCCCGGAGCTGTAGCGGCCGGCGCCGCGACCTCCGCGCCGGAGCCCGGGCCGGTGTCAGGCCCGGTGGCCGACCCCACCGCAGCCGCAGCCGCCGGGGTCGGCCCAGGCTCCGGGCCAGCCGCGGGCACGGGCGCTGGCGGAGACACCGGCGCCTGAGCCTGGGGCTGACCCTGTGGCTGTGGCGCCTGCTGCAGTGGTTCGCCCGTACCGGGTGCCGGTTGCGCTCGGCGCCGCTCCGCCGCCAGTTGGCCCTCCAGGTTGTCGACGAACTGGGTCAGGAGTCGTCCGCTGATCTCCTCGATCATTCCTTTGCCGAACTGCGCCACCCGGCCCGTGATGGTGAGCCGGGTGTCCACGGTGACCCGTGTTCCGTCCCCGTCCGGCGCCAGCCGGGCGGTGACCCTGGCGTCGGCGTTGCCCTGACCCCGGGTGTCACGGCCCCGCGCGTGAAGTACCGCCGTACGCCCCGCCTCGTCCTTCTCCTCGAAGGAGACGACCCCCTTGTACTGGACGGTCATGGGGCCGACCTTGACCTTCACGACGCCGTTGTAGGCCTCGCCGTCCACGCCGGTGAGCTGGGCACCCGGCATGCAGGGAGCGATCCGCTCCACATCGGTCAGCAGGGCCCAGGCCCCGTCGGGCGGCAGGTTCACTCGGAACTCGTTGGTGAAGTCCATGACGGACACACCATGGGCGCGGCCCGCCGGAGCGTCAACGCGCTCTTCAGCCTTTGCTTAAGACGCCCGGCGGGCAGGGAAGGCAGACGTCAGCTCCAGATGGTGACGTGGACCGGCGGACGGAACTCGTTCATGGGAACCCCGTTGGACCGGGTCAGCACCGCCTGCGTCGCGGCCGGTGTCGTCACGAAGCGGCACAGCGCGGCGGCCGTCGTCGAGCGGCGTTCCCCGGTGAGCGCGCTCGCGTACAGCATGCCGCTCAGCCTCGCGCCCGCGACATCGAGCCGGATCAGTGACCCGCGCCGCAGGTCGTCGCGGACGACGTGCAGGAAGGCCACGGACAGCCCGGCCCCTGCGGCCACCGCGTTGAGCGAGGCCGTGACGCTGGGGAACGCCTTGGCACCGGTGGCCTCGACCCCGGTGTGCGCGAGGAAGGCACCGGACAGGGTGTCCGGGTCGAGCCCGGCCGGGCCCAGCAGCCATGGCTCGTTGGCCAGTTGGGCGGGGACCAGCCGTTGCCGGTGTTTCAGCGGGTGGTCCGGTGCGGCGACGACGGCCAGCTGGAAGCGCAGGAACGGTATCGACTCGACGGCCGGTGCCGGATGCGGCGCAGGCCCGATGGTGACATCGGCGCGCCGGTCGCGGAGCAGATCGCCGAAGACCGCCACCGGTACGGCGAGGGTCTCCACATCGAGGTCGGGCTGCCTGCGGCCGAAGGACGTCAGCAAGGCGGGCAGCACCTGTTCCACCCCGGCCTCCGTGGACGCGACGCGCAGATGGGCGGTGCCGGAACTCGCCTGGCGGACACGGTGCCGGGTCTCCTCGGCGAGACCCACGATCTCGGCGGCGCCCGCGGCCAGCCGGTTGCCGCCCGGGGTGAGGCTGATCCCGCCCGCGGCCCGGATGAAGAGCACGTCGCCCAGTTCGCGGCGGAGCGCGGCGACCGCCCCGGAGACGGCTGCCTCGGTCACTCCGAGCGACTGGGCGGCACCCTTCACGGATCCCAGGCGGGCCACTGTGACGAATGCGCGCAGCTGAGTCAGCGTCATGTTCGCCATTACAACGGCTGTCCGGCCGGTAGGACCCGTTCCGTCGGCAGCCGACTTAAGCATTCGCTTGAGTCGCCGTTGACCGGCCCGTACGTCCGCGCGATCGTTCCCCCCGGACCGCACCGCCGGACCGCCGGACCGCCGGACCGTTGGACCACTGGACCACTGGACCGCCGGATGCCGGGCCGGTCCCGGTCCTCAAGGGGAGGGAACGTGCCGTGCAGGTACCCGCTTCGTTCGACTACCGGCGTGCGACGAGCGTGGCCGAGGCGCTGGAGCTGCTGCGGCGCTACGGCGAGGAGGCCAGGGTCGTGGCAGGCGGACACAGCCTGCTGCCCATGATGAAGTTGCGCCTCGCCGGACCCGAACTGCTCGTAGACATCAATGACCTGCACGAACTCGACCACATCGAGCAGGTCGGGGACGAGCTGCACATCGGCGCGCTGACCCGGCACCGCACCCTCCTGGAGTCACCGCTGGTCGGCCGGTACTTCCCCATCGTCCACGACGCGGAGAAGGTGATCGCCGACCCGCCGGTCCGCAACCGGGGCACCATCGGCGGCTCCCTGTGCCAGGCGGACCCGTCGGAGGACCTGTCCGCGGTGTGCGGGGCCCTGCACGCGCGTGTCGTGATCCGCGGGGAGGCCGGCGAACGGATCGTGCCCATGGCCGACTTCCACCAGGGCCCGTACGAGACCGCGGTGGGCGTCGGCGAGATGCTGGTCCAGGTGCGGATCCCGGTCCTGCCGGGTGCGGGCAGCGCGTACGAGAAGGTCGAGCGCAAGTCCGGCGACTGGGCGGTCGCCGCCGCCGGGGTCGCGCTGACCCTGCGCGAGGGCCGGATCGCCGAGTCGGGCGTGGGGCTGGCGGCGGTGGGCGCGGGCGCGCTGAACCTCGGCCCGGTCCAGGAGCTGCTGGACGGCAACGAGCCGTCCGAGTCGCTGTACGAGGAGGCGGGCCGGCTGGCCTCCGCGAACTGTTCGCCGGTCACCGACGGCCGGGGCAGCGCCGAGTACAAACGCCATCTGGCCGGCGAACTCACCAGGCGGGCCCTGCGGCGGTCCGTCGCAAGGGCACGGACCGCCCAGGGCACCACAGGGGAGGCGTGAGGCGTATGCGGATCACTGTCGACGTCAACGGCGAGGACAGGACCCGGGAGGTCGAGCCCCGCCATCTGCTCGTGCGGTTCCTCCGCGACGACCTGGGGCTGACGGGCACCCACTGGGGGTGCGACACCAGCAACTGCGGCACCTGTGTGGTGCTGATGGACGGCGAACCCGTGAAGAGCTGCACGGTCCTGGCGGTGATGGCGGCCGGTCATGAGATCCGTACGGTCGAGGACCTGGCGGACGGCGACAGGCTCGACCCCGTGCAGCAGGGGTTCATCGAACAGCACGGGCTGCAGTGCGGGTTCTGCACACCGGGCATGATGCTGGCCGGCCGGGCGCTCCTGGACCGCAATCCGGACCCGTCCGACCAGGAGATCCGCGAGGCCATCTCCGGGCAGCTGTGCCGGTGCACCGGCTATCTGAACATCGTCAAGTCCATCCAGTGGGCGGCCAGGGAACAGGCCACGGCCGCCGCCCCGGAAGCCACAGCCACAACGACAGCGACAGCGACAGCGACAGCCACAGCCACAGGGGGCCAGACATGACCGCCGTCGACGAACCCCCGGTGACACCCCAGGAGCCGGAGCAGGGACAGGGACGGGGACAGGGACAGGCGCACGAGCGGCCCATCGGCTTCGGCCGGATGAAGCGCAAGGAGGACCCCCGCTTCGTCCGCGGCAAGGGCCGCTATGTCGACGACATCCAGCTGCCCGGCATGCTGCACGGCGCGGTCCTGCGCAGCCCGTTCGCGCACGCCCGCATCCTCTCCGTCGACACGTCCGCCGCCGAGGCGCACCCCAAGGTCAAGGCGGTGATCACCGGCGAGACCCTGGCCGGGCTGGGGCTCGCCTGGATGCCGACCCTGTCGATGGACACTCAGGCGGTGCTCGCCACCGACAAGGTCCGCTTCCAGGGCCAGGAGGTCGCGTTCGTCGTCGCGGAGGACCACTACGCGGCGCGGGACGCGATCGAGCTGATCGACGTCGAGTACGAGCCGCTGGACCCGGTCGTCAACGCCCGGCACGCCCTCGCCCCCGAGGCTCCCGTGATCCGGGACGACCTGGAGGGGCGTACGGACAATCACGTCTTCGACTGGGAGGCGGGTGACAGCGCGGCCACCGAGGAGGTGTTCGCGCGGGCCGACGTCGTCGTCGAGCAGACCATGCTCTATCCGCGGGTCCACCCGGCCCCGCTGGAGACCTGTGGCGCGGTCGCCGCCATGGACCCCGTCGACGGAAAGCTCACCCTCTACTCCACCACCCAGGCGCCGCACGCCCACCGCACGCTCTACGCGATGGTGGCCGGTATCCCCGAGCACAAGATCCGGGTGGTGGCCCCAGACATCGGCGGCGGGTTCGGCAACAAGGTCGGCATCTATCCGGGGTACGTGTGCGCGATCGTCGGGTCGATCGTCACCGGGCGGCCCGTGAAGTGGATGGAGGACCGCTCCGAGAACCTGATGAGCACGTCCTTCGCCCGCGACTACCACATGGCCGGTGAGATCGCGGCGACGCGGGAGGGGCGGATCCTGGGTGTCCGGGTCAAGGTCCTGGCCGACCACGGCGCCTTCAACTCCACGGCGCAGCCGACCAAGTACCCGGCGGGCTTCTTCCACATCTTCACCGGCTCGTACGACATCGAGGCCGCGCACTGCGAGGTCACGGGCGTCTACACCAACAAGGCTCCCGGCGGTGTCGCGTACGCCTGCTCCTTCCGGGTCACAGAGGCGGTCTATCTCATCGAGCGGCTGGTGGACTGTCTGGCCGACGAACTCGGCGCCGATCCTGCCGAGTTGAGGATGCGCAATCTGCTGCGCCCTGAGCAGTTCCCGTACGAGAACAAGACCGGCTGGACGTACGACTCCGGTGACTACCCGGCCTGTCTGCGCAAGGCCATGGATCTCGTGGGGTACGAGGAGCTGCGCAAGGAGCAGAGCGAGAAGCGTGCCCGGGGCGAACTCATGGGCGTCGGGCTCTCGTTCTTCACCGAGACGGTCGGCGCGGGGCCCCGCAAGCACATGGACATCCTGGGCCTCGGCATGGCGGACGGCTGCGAGCTGCGCGTCCATCCGACGGGCAAGGCGGTCGTGCGGCTGAGCGTGCAGACCCAGGGGCAGGGCCACGAGACGACGTTCGCGCAGATCGTCGCGGAGGAACTGGGCATCCCGCCCGAGGACATCGACGTCGTGCACGGCGACACCGACCAGACGCCGTTCGGACTCGGTACGTACGGCAGCCGCTCCACTCCGGTGTCGGGCGCCGCGGCGGCCGTGGTGGCGCGCAAGGTGCGGGACAAGGCGCGGATCGTCGCGGGCGCCATGCTGGAGGTCGCCCCGGACGATCTCGCGTGGACGAAGGGCCGTTGGTCGGTCGAGGGCGACCCCTCGATGGCGGCGACCATCCAGGAGATCGCGCTCGCCGCGCACGGCTCCCTGGAACTGCCGGACGGCGTGGAGGGACACCTGGAGGCGACGACCGTCTACAACCCGCCGAGCATGACGTACCCGTTCGGCGCGTACGTCTGCGTGGTCGACGTCGATCCCGGCACGGGCTCGGTGAAGGTACGGCGGTTCGTGGCGGTGGACGACTGCGGGACCCGTATCAACCCGATGATCATCGAGGGGCAGGTGCACGGCGGTCTCGCCGACGGCATCGGGATGGCGCTGATGGAGATCATCGGCTTCGACGAGGACGGCAACTGTCTCTCCGGGTCCTTCATGGACTATCTGCTGCCGACCGCGCTGGAGGTGCCCGCCTGGGAGCTGGACCACACGGTCACGCCGTCCCCGCACCATCCGTTCGGGGCGAAGGGCATCGGCGAGTCCGCGACCGTCGGTTCACCGCCGGCCGTCGTCAACGCCGTCCTCGACGCCATCGGCGTACGCCATGCCGACATGCCCCTCACCCCGAGCCGGGTGTGGCAGGCGCTGCAGGGCGGCGAGGTGGAGGCACCGCAATGAGTCCCGTCGTACCACCGCCTCCCGGAGTGCTGGAGGCACGCATGGCCGAACTGACGGGACGTCATGTGCCGTTCGTGAAGGCCACCGTGGTGCGGGCCCGCCGGCCGGCGAGCGCGCGGCCGGGCGACACCGCGCTGGTCCTATCGGACGGCAGGATCGAGGGTTTCGTCGGAGGGGTCTGCGCGGAGGCGACCGTACGGGTGCAGGCGCTGCGGACCCTGCGCAGCGGTGAGTCCCTGCTGCTGCGCATCTCACCGCGGGAGACGGCGGACGGCACCGGGGAACCGGTCGTCGAGGAGGGCGCGGTCAGCGTCTGCAACCCCTGTCTGTCCGGTGGCGAGCTGGAGATCTTCCTGGAGCCCCTGCGGCCCGCGCCGCGTGTCGTGGTGTTCGGTGAGTCCCCCATCGCCCGCGCGCTGCTCGCCTTCGGTCCGGCGCTCGGTTACGCGATCACGTCGGTGTCCGGTGCCGACGTGCTCGGCGCGCAGGCGCCGGCCGGAACGCGGGCCGTGGTGATCGCCTCCCACGGCCGCGACGAGGAACGGGTCCTGATGGCGGCGGTACGGGCCGGTGTGCCGTACATCGGGCTCGTCGCCAGTCCCCGGCGCGGGGCGGCGGTGCTGGCCGGGCTCGCCCACGAGCTGGACGAGGAGCAGCGGGCCCGCGTCCGCACTCCGGCGGGCCTGTGGATCGGGGCCCGTACGCCGGGCGAGATCGCGCTGTCGATCCTGGCGGAGGTGGTACGGGAGGTGCGCTCACCGTCGCCGCCGGCTGAAGCGGCTGAGACAGCTGAGGCGGCTGCCACGGCTGGCGCGGTCGTTCCGGTGACCGTCGTCGACCCGGTGTGCGGGATGGAGGTCGTCGCCGCCGAGGGCGGAACGCCCTTCTCGGACGCGGGTGGCGGTCGTCGGCGGTGGTTCTGCCGCCCCGCCTGTCGCGACGCGTACGAGAAGGACCCCGCCCGCTACGCGCGGGCCGGGGCGGGGTCGGAGGCCGGGGCTTCGTGAGCGAGTACGTCGAGCGCGCCCTGCCGGGCGTCGGGAGTCTGCGCGCCGCGCTGGACGCACTGGGCTACCTCGCCGACGACGGCCTGGTCACCGCCCTCTTCCTGGCGCTGCGCCTCCCCCAGCCGCTGCTCCTTGAGGGCGAGGCGGGTGTCGGCAAGACCGAGGCGGCCAAGTCGGTGGCCGCCGTCCTCGGCAGCCCGCTGATCCGGCTGCAGTGCTACGACGGCCTGGACGCGGCCGAGGCGCTGTACGAGTGGAACCATCCCCGCCAGTTGCTCGGCATCCGGCTCGCCGAGGCACGCCACGAACAGATCGGCGAGGACGACCTGTTCAGCGAGGCGTACCTGCTGCGGCGGCCGGTGCTCGCCGCGCTCAGCCATCCCGGCCCGGCGCCCGCCGTCCTGCTCATCGACGAGATCGACCGCGCCGACGACGACTTCGAGGCGTTCCTGCTGGAGGTGCTCGCCGAGGCCGCCGTCACCATCCCGGAGCTTGGCACCGTACGGGCCGAGGTGCCGCCTGTCGTGCTGCTCACCTCCAACCGCACGCGCGACCTCCACGACGCGCTCAAACGCCGGTGCCTGTACCACTGGATCGACTATCCGGAGACGGAGCGGCTCATCGAGATCGTGCGGCGGCGGGTGCCCGGCACGTCACGCGAGCTGGCGGTCGCGGTGGCGGCGGCCGTACGGCGGCTGCGGGCGCTGGAGCTGCAGAAGGCGCCCGGTGTCGCCGAGACCATCGACTGGCTCTCCGCGCTGCGGCTGCTCGGTGTGGACGTCCTGGACGAGGGGATCGCCGGAAGCACCCTCGGCTCGCTGCTCAAGTACCGGGAGGACCAGGAGTCGGTGCGCGACCGCGGTCTGGCGTGGCTGGTCGCGGGCCGGCGGCCGTGACCGCGGTGCGGGTGCCGCTCTTCGACCGGGCCGAGTTCGGCGTCCGGCTGGGCGCGGAGCTGCGCCGCGCCGGGGTGGTGGTGACCCCGGAGCGGTCGGTGCGGTTCCTGGAGGCGCTGCGCGTGCTGCCGCCGGTGGACCGTGCGGCGCTGTACTGGGCGGCACGGCTGGCCTTCGTGACGGGGCGCGAGCAGATCGGTGCGTTCGACCGGGTCTTCGAGGCGGTCTTCGGCGGCCTGCCGCGTTCCGTGTCGCTCTCCGTGCGCCAAGGTCGCGGGCGGCCCGTGCCCGGGGCGGACGCCGAGCCGGATCCCGTGGCCGGGCGGGCCCCGGTGGCTCCCGGGGCCCGCCCGGACGTCCTCACCACCTCGCACCTCGGCGCGGTGTCGGACCGCGATCGCGTACGCGGGCCGGGGCGGGACGAGCGGACCGAGGCGCTGCCCACCGTGGGCAGCACGGCCGAGGTCCTGGGCCACAAGGACTTCGCCACTCTCGACGCGGGTGAAATGGCCGAAGTGGACCGGCTGCTCGCCCTGTTGGAGCTGCGGACGCCGTTGCGCCGTGGCCGCCGCCGGGAGACCGGCCGACGCGGGCGCCGCATCGATCTGCGCCGCACCCTGCGCGCCGGACAGCGCACGGGGGGCGAGGTGCTGTCCCTGGCACGCAGCCGCGACCGGCTCCGGCGGCGACGGCTGGTGCTGCTGTGTGACGTCTCGCGCTCGATGGAGCCGTACACACGGGCCTACCTGCGGCTCTTTCCGCGCGCCGCGGCCGGGGGCGCGGCGGAGGCGTTCGTCTTCGCGACCCGGCTCACCCGGCTCACCCCGGTGCTGCGGCACACCGGGCCGTCGGGCGTGGACGCGGCGCTGCGCCGGATGGGCGGCGCGGCGTCCGACTGGTCCGGCGGCACCCGGATCGGCCACGCGCTGGCGGAGTTCAACAACCGGTACGGCCGCCGGGGCATGGCACGCGGAGCGGTGGTGGTGGTCTTCTCCGACGGGTGGGAGGGCGAGGACCCCGCCGCGGTCGGGCGGGAGATGTCCCGCCTCGCGCGGCTCGCCCATCGGATCGTCTGGGTCAACCCGCGCAGGGCGGCGCCCGGTTACGCCCCGCGCACCGGTGGTATGGCCGCCGCCCTCCCCCACTGCGACGCGTTCGTGAGCGGGCACAGCCTCACGGCTCTCATCGAGGTGACCGAGGCGATCGCGGACGACGGGGACCGGCGGCCCCGCCGGCGGTGAGCCCTGTCGTCCATGTTCCGTCGGCGGTGAGCCCTGTCGTCCACGTCCCGCCGGGGCGGGCCCGGACCTCGTCGTCTCAGGGTTTGCGTGCGACACCGCCCAGCGCGATCACGTCACCGGCGGGGCGGTCCGCCCCGGGGTCGGGGCGCCAGTCGTCGATGGGGACCACCCCCGGGGCGAGCAGTTCAAGTCCCTCGAAGAATGCGGCCAGTTGGGCGGGGCTGCGCAGGTGGTACGGCGCGGCGCCGCTCTCGTTGTAGAGGCGGGTGGCCTCGGCGTTGGCCTTGTTGGTGTCCACGCTGTCGTTGAACGCGAGGTAGCTGCCCGAGGGGAGCGCCGCCATCAGCGTGCGGACGATGCCGCGTGCTTCGTCGTAGTCGGCGATGTGTCCGCTGACCTGCATCAGCGTCAGGGCGACCGGCTGTGTGAGGTCCAGGGTCCTGGACGCCTCGCGCAGGACGGCCGCGGGGTCGTGCAGGTCGGCGTCGACGTAGTCCGTCCGCCCTTCGGGGGTGCTGGTCAGCAGCACCCTGGCATGGACGAGGACCAGGGGGTCGTTGTCCACATAGACGATGCGCGCCTCCGGGGCCACCCGCTGGGCGATCTCGTGGGTGTTGTCGACCGTCGGCAGTCCGGTGCCGATGTCGAGGAACTGCCGGACTCCGGCCTCCCCCGCCAGGTGGCGCACGGCCCGTCCGAGGAAGGCCCGTGAGCCGCGGGCCAGGTCGGTGATGCCGGCGAAGACCTCACGGAAGGCGTCGCCCGCCGCGTGGTCGACGGGGTAGTTGTCCTTGCCGCCGAGCCAGTAGTTCCAGATCCGGGCCGAGTGCGGCACCGTCGAGTCGATGTGCGCCGACGCCGCTCCGTCGGGGGCGGACGAGTCCTGAGTCACCGGCAACCTCCTTGACGACAGCCGTCATTGGTCGTGGAGTATGTCAGTGCTGCGGGCCGGGCGGGCCTGTTCCGTACGGCCCGTCGTCGATCGGCAGGTGCCCCTCGATCAGTGCCAGACCGAGCGGAGTCAGGGTGTGCCGTGCGGTGTCGGCGACCCGGTGCGTGGCGATCAGACCGGTGCTCCGCAGGACGGCGGTGTGCGCGCCCGCCGAGGCCGGCGCCATCCCGAGCCGCCGCGCGATGTCCGCCCCTGTCGTACCGCCGGACAGGGCGATCTCCTCCAGCACGGACGCCCGGGTCCGTCCCAGCAGCCGGGCCAGCGCCGACCGGCCCGGTCGTTCGGAGCCTGTGAGCAGGTGCAGACCGCGGTTGGCCGGATAGACGAGGACCGGTGCCAGCTCCTCGTCGAGCAGCGTGATGGGCCTGCGCCAGCAGAAGTACGAGGGGATCAGCCGCAGCCCCCTGCCCCGCAGACGGAGTTCCTGGTCGACGGGGTAGTCCACCGTCAGCACCGGGGGCTCCCAGCGGACCGGCGGGCCGAGGCAGCCGAGCAGTCTCTCCGCTCCGCCGTCCAGGAAGTCCCGGGCGCGCAGGGCCCGTTCGGCCTCGGTCACCGCGCGGACGCGGTCCCACCTGCGGGCGAGCACGCGGTCGTGGTAGCGGTTCAGGGCGCTGCCGAGCCGGCCCATCGTCTCGGCGTCGCCCTCCGCCAGCAGCCGTGTCCAGGACGGCATCCGCCGCCGGACGGCGAGCTGTGCGAGGTCGGCGCGCAGCCGTCGGCGGCCGGTGCTGAGCACGGTGTCGACGGCGGAGCGCACATCGGGGGCACCGGCGGGGGTGAGGAAGTCGGGCGAGTACCCGCGGGGTGGCGCCAGCGCCAGCAGCATGCGTGCCGAAGCGTCGAGCCGGGTCAGCGTCTCGGTCCGCCACGGGCCGAAGACCACGTGGTCGGCCGGGCCTCCCAGGGCGTGCAGGCTCAGCAGGATCTCCCAGGCCGGATCCGGCTCCCGGGCGATGCGGATCCGGCTCAGATCCGCCGTGGAGAAGTGAATGCTGAGCACGGACAACCCCCCGATTCGCACGGCTCCCGACGCTGGAGCAGGATCCCACGATCGCCTGCGCCGACCCTGGGTTTTGCGCGGATACTGGATCCATGCGGCTGACCCGTGCGGCTACGGAGACCGGACACCTGCGGATGAGGAAGCGGGGCTGTGCCGCCGTCGGCCTCGTGCTGCTGGCCGCGGTCGGCTGCGGCGGGGGCGGCGACGCCGACCGGACGGAACCACCGGCACCGACCCGCGCCACGAGCGATGCGCCCAGCAGGACGCCCACCCCGGCACCGGCGAACCCCGTGTCGATCCCGGGCCTGATCGAGCGCGACCACCGCGGCTCGGACCTCCGGCTGGGCGACGTGCTCGCCCGGACGAGCGCCTACACCCGGTACAGCGTGACGTACGAGGCCAACGGGCTCACCGTCTCGGGGATCATGAACATCCCCCGGGGCAAGGGCCCCTTCCCCGCGCTGGTGCTGGCGCACGGCTACATCGACCCGGCCGTGTACACCCCGGGCCGCGGACTGGCCCGGGAGCAGGACCTGCTGGCCCGCAACGGCTATGTGGTCCTGCACACCGACTACCGCAACCACGCGGGCTCCGACGACGACCCCGACAACGACGTGAACCTGCGCCTCGGGTACACCGAGGACACCATCGGTGCCGTGCTGGCGCTGCGCGGGTCGGGGCGGCAGGAGATCGACGGCGACCGGATCGGCCTGCTGGGGCGGTCGATGGGCGGCGGCGTGGTGTACAACACGCTGGTGGTGGCGCCCGGTCTGGTCGACGCCGCGGTGGTCTTCGCCCCGGTGAGTTCCCGGCCGGACGAGAACGTCGACCACTTCCAGCGCGGTGAGGGCGACCCGATCGCGGCGAAGATCGACGCGGCGCACGGCACCCCGGAGGAGAACCCGAAGTTCTGGCGGGAGGCCGCCCCCGTCACCTACGTGGACCGGGCGACCGAGCCGCTGTTGATCCACCACGGCACCGCCGACGACACCTGCCCCCTCGTCTGGTCGGAGCGGACGGCCGCCGCGTTCGAGGCGGCGGGCAAGGACGTGGAGCTCGTGAAGTGGAAAGGCGAGGGGCACACCTTCGGCCCGCGGTGGCCGGCCTCGATGGACCGGACGATGGCCTTCTTCGAGAAGCATCTGCGCTGACCGGTACCGCCCCGGCCCGGGCGGGCACCTCGGCGGCCCGCGGGCGGATCCCCGGACAGGCACCCGGACGAGCACCCGGGCGAACTCAATGAACGTAACGATCAAGCCATGGGTTTTCGCTCCACGGCTCCTTAGCATCGGCCCCGCCGCGCAACGGTGCGCCGACGAGGAGAGGGAGAGCACGCCATGGACAGGACGAGGCCGAGTACGCCGGGGGTCCACGACGGATCCGGTGCCCACGGAACCGCCGCCCCCGGGACAGGGCTTCTCCGACGCCGGCGCCGGGCGGCTGTGGCCACGGCCCTCGCGGGAATCCTCCTCGGCACCCTCTCCGGCCCCGCTTCCGCCACCTCGACCGCCTCCGCGACCGCGAGCGGACCGGCGGCCGTGGAGTGCCCGGCGAACCTCGCGGAGAAGGCCACCTGTTACACGGGCCGGGACTCCGACGGCGCCTACTACGCGATCGCCGTCCCGAGGAACTGGAACAGGTCCCTCGTCGTGCACGCGCACGGCGGCCCCGACCTGGGCGCGGAGTCCGACCCGGAGCGCAGCACGGGTGACCTGGAGCGCTGGTCGGTGATGGTGGACGAGGGCTACGCGTGGGCCGGCTCGTCGTACCGTCGCGGTGGCTACGGGACCCGGATGGCTGCCGCCGACACGGAGAAGGTGCGCAGGCTGTTCGTCGAGGAGTTCGGCGAGCCGCGGCGGACGTATGTGCACGGCCAGTCCTGGGGCGGCGATGTCGCCGCGAAGGTCGTGGAGACGTACGGCGCGGGCAAGCGCGGCCCCTACGACGGGGCGCTGCTGACCAACGGTGTCCTCGGCGGCGGGTCGCGCGGCTACGACTACCGCGTGGACCTGCGCGTGGTCTACCAGTACTACTGCCAGAACCATCCGCGTCCCACCGAGGCCCAGTACCCGCTGTGGGAGGGGCTGCGGGCGGGCTCGACCATGACGTCGGCGGGGCTCGGCGCCCGGCTGCAGGAGTGCACGGGCCTCGAGTCCGCGCCGCAGGACCGGACCGCTCTGCAGCAGCGCAACCTGGACGACATCCTCGGCGTCACGGGAGTGCCCGAGCGCACCCTGGAGTCGCATCTGCGGTTCGCGACGTTCACCTTCAGGGACATCGTGCACAACCGGCTGGGCGGCCGTAATCCGTTCGGCAACCAGGGTGTGCGCTACTCCGGTTCGCACGACGACCGGGCGCTCAACGCGGGCGTCGAGCGCTTCTCCGCCGACCCCACCGCCGTACGTGACCTGTCGTACGACAGCGATCTGACGGGCAAGGTCGACATTCCGGTGCTCACGCTCCACGCGATCGACGATCCGACGGCGTTCGTCGAGCACGAGTCGGCGTACCGGGACAGCCTCCGGGGCGCCGGCCGCGAGCGGAACCTCGTGCAGACCTTCTCCCGGGAGAGCGAGCACAGCGGGCTGAGCGACTCCGAGTACGCCAACTCGATCTCCGCGCTCGACTCCTGGGTGCGCACCGGCCGGAAGCCGACGCCGAGGTCGGTCGCGGCGTCCTGCCCCGCCTTCGACGCCGACCACGGCACCGGCTGCTTCTACGACCCGGGATTCCGGCCCGGTTCGTACGCCTCGAAGGTCAACGCCCGACCGGGCGGGCTGCGCTGGCCTGCCATGACGTCCGGCCAGGAGAAGGCCTGGAGCCGGATCGACGGTGTGGGTATCGCTCCCTGAGGCCGGCGCGGGGCTCTCCTCAGTCTCCTCAGGGGTGTGGAGGACGGAGGGTTCCAGGGCGGTGCGCGCCGGGCCGACTGCGACCGGTCCGGCGCGTGCCTGTGTCCGGCGATCTCTCCGGTCAGTCGGTCGGCAGAGGTTCCATGCGTCCGTCCAGCCAGTCCCGCCATTCCTCGGCCCGCGGGGCCGGACCCGCCTCCATCGGCCGCCCCTCCCAGCCGGCCACCGGACGGATTCCGTGCAGGGCGTTCACCAGCCAGACCTCGCGTCCGGCCAGCTGGTCCAGGGTCCGTTCGCGGTGGGCCAGCCGGACCCCGCCGCGCAGGGCGTGCTCCTGGACGAGGCCCGTGGTGACGCCGGCGAGGATCGGCAGGTGCGGCGGGGGCAGGCACAGGACGTCGTCCTCCCACCACAGGACGCTGGAGGTGGCCGCCTCAAGGACCAGACCGGACGGGGCGATCAGCACCGCCTCCTGCGCGCCCTGCCCGGCGGCCCGCTGCCGGACCCGGGCCAGTACGTCCAGGTCCGGTCCCTTGCGGCGCGGCACAGTGCGTGGATCGGGCTGGCCCGCCGCCCACACCCGCACGTCAGGGGCGAGGGGCGGGGCGTGCCGCAGGAGCAGTCTCAGCTGGAGGGAGCCGGCCACCAGCTCCACGCGCGGGAACCAGGATCCCGTGCGGGGCAGTGCCGCCGTCATGTCCCGCCAGAACTCGGTGAGCTGGTGGAGAGAGGGTCCGCCGCAGTCGCCGCAGGCCCGCAGGAACCGCTCCCGGTGCCGGTCGAAGCCGCGCACCTGCCCGTCCCTGAGCAGCCAGGAGTCCGCGACCAGCAGCTGTGTGTCGGCGGCGAGCCCCGCGATCAGTCCGTGGCCGGGCACCCATGCCAACAGCCCTTCCGCGGTCGCCGGTTGTGTCATCAAAGAATCTCTCCTCTCAGTACACCCGTCAGTACGTCCGCCGACGCGTCCGGATTCATCTCCGGCGCGTCCACATGATCAGTACTCCCGGCCGGCACTCATCGGTGAGCCGTGCGCGGGGCCGCAGCGAGCATGCTCCAGCCAGGTCCCGGTCCCGCACCACGGCGGTACGGGCGCGAGGGCCCGCCGACCACCGGCCACTGCCTAGCGCGCCCGCGGCGCCCCCGCGCTGTCCCGCACCACGAGCCGTGTCGGTACCAGCGTCGTGCCGTGTTCCGGGGTGTCCTGGCCCATCTGCCGCAGCACACCCTCGACACAGCGACGGCCCACCTCGGCGAAGTCCTGGTGGACGGTGGTCAGGGGCGGCAGGAAGGAGCCCGCCTCGGGGATGTCGTCGAAGCCGATGACACTGACGTCGTCGGGCACGTACCGGCCCCGTTCGTGCAGCGCCCGCAGCAGGCCCAGCGCCATCTGGTCGTTGGCGGCGAACACCGCGGTGCAGTCCGGCTGTTCGGCCAGTTCGAGGCCCGCGCGGTAGCCGGACTCCGCCGACCAGTCGCCGCGTACCAGCGGGGGCGTCGGACGGCCCGCCCCGGTGAGCTCGGCGCGCCAGGCGTCGGCCCGGCGCTGCGCGGCGAAGGACTCCTCGGGGCCCGCCAGGTGCCAGACCGTCTCGTGGCCGAGGCCGAGCAGATAGCGCACGGCGTCACGGCTGCCGCCCGCCTGGTCGGTGTCGACCACGGTGTACCGGTCACCGGCGTCCGAGTCGGCCACCACGACCTTGATGTGGGGCGGCAGCGAGAGGGTCACCGCGTCGAGGAGGTGGACCTCCAGGATGACGATGACGGCGTCGACGGCCAGCTCCCCCAGCCGGGAGAACGCGCCGCGCACCTCGTCCTGGGTGGGCACGGCGACGGGCAGCAGCGTCACGGCGTAGCCCTCGTGCGCCGCGGAGGTCGCGATCGCCTCCAGGGTGCGGACGTTGCCGGTGGTGGAAAGGCCGAAAGTGATCACACCGATGGTGCGGAACTCGCCACGCTTGAGCGCGCGGGCGGCACTGTTGGGCCGGTAGCCCAGCTCCCGCATGGCCTCCAGCACCTGCCGGCGGGTCTCCTCGTTCACCCCCGCGTAGCCGTTGGAGACACGCGAGACGGTCTGCGAGGAGACGCCCGCCAGCCGGGCCACGTCCGCCATGGAGGCGCTGGGCGCCCGGCGGGAAGCCCGTTTCCTGGTGCGCGCCGCCGCCTGCGGTCTGCTCGCCGAGGCGCTGTCCGCTGTGTCCACCCGTCCCCCTCGTCGTTCCGAACCGTAGTTTCCTCAAATGACCCTTGACCCCCGTCAACGGGGCAGTGTAGACATGCCGCCATCAGATGTTTACGTAAACATAACAGGCCACGGGCCTTCGACGACCGTCGTGTTTACGCAAACATCATCGGCGCAGGACGCCGGGTTTTCGCGAGAGGGACGAGCGAGGAACGACATGACGACGCTACAACCGCCGGCGGCCGCCAAGCCGCGCAAGTCACGGCCTCCGGCACAGGGTGACCGCCGCTCCTGGACGGGGTGGGGTTTCATCGGTCCGTTCGTGGCCGTGTTCGCCCTCGTCTTCCTGGCACCGATCGCGTACTCGATCTATCTCAGCCTGTTCCGGGACCAGTTGATCGGCGGCACCCAGTTCGTCGGCTTCGACAACTACCAGCAGGCGCTGCAGGACGAACGGTTCTGGGACTCGCTCGGGCGGGTCTCGCTCTTCCTCGCCGTCCAGGTGCCGATCATGCTGTTCATCGGCCTGCTGATCGCCCTGGCGCTGGACAGCGGCCGGCTCTACGGCACGGACTTCTTCCGCATCACGATCTTCCTGCCGTACGCCGTGCCCGCCGTGGTCGCCACCCTGATGTGGGGCTTCATGTACGGCACCAAGTACGGGCTGGTGGGTGACATCAACAGCGCGTTCGGCGTCACCCTGCCCGACCCGCTCTCCAGCGACCTGGTGCTTGCCTCCATCGGCAACATCGTGACCTGGGAGTTCATCGGCTACAACATGCTGATCTTCTACTCGGCGCTGAAGGTCATCCCGAACTCGCTCTACGAGGCGGCGGAGATCGACGGGGCCGGACAGTTCCGGGTCATCACCGCCATCAAGCTCCCCGCGATCCGCGGCGCCCTGGTCATCGCGACGATCTTCTCGATCATCGGCAGCTTCCAGCTCTTCAACGAGCCGAGCATCCTGCGGCCGCTGGCGCGCAACGCCATCACCACCGACTTCACCCCGAACTTCTACACGTACTCGCTGTCCTTCAACGGCCAGCAGCACAACTACTCCGCGGCGGTCGCCATCATCATGGGGCTGATCACCATGGTCATCGCCTATGTCGTGCAGCTTCGCGGCATGCGCAAGGGAGCGTGACCACCGATGAGCAGCATGAGCGGCACGAGCAGCACCAGCGGTCCGGCAACCTCCGCCTCCCCGTCCGCGCCCGTCCCGGCCACCGGTACGGCCAAGGGTGTGCCCCGGCTGCGCAAGCGCCGTGAGCACTCCGCCGGGCGCCCGAAGCGCAGCGTCCTGCTGACCGTGCTGACCGGCCTGATCCTGGTCTACACCGTGGTGCCCCTGGTGTGGCTGGTCATCAGCGCGACCAAGACCCAGGAAGGGCTCGCGGACTCCAGCGGACTGTGGTTCGCCGACGACTTCGCCCTCTGGGACAACATCCGCGACACGTTCACGTACCACGACGGCATCTTCGTCCGCTGGCTGCTGAACACCCTGCTGTACGTCGGGCTCGGGGCCGGCGGCGCCACCTTCCTGGCGATCCTGGGCGGGTACGCGCTGGCCAAGTTCAACTTCCCCGGCAAGCGCGGTGTGTTCGCCGTGGTCATCGGCGCCGTCGCCGTCCCGGGCACCGCGCTCGCGGTACCGACCTTCCTGATGTTCAGCAAGATGGGCCTGACCGACACCCCGTGGGCGGTCATCATCCCCTCGCTGGTCTCGCCCTTCGGCCTGTATCTGATGTGGGTCTTCGCCTCCGAGGCGATCCCCGTCGAACTGCTGGAAGCGGCGCGGATCGACGGGGCGGGCGAGGCACGCACCTTCTTCACGGTCGCCCTGCCGCTGCTCGCCCCGGGCATCGTGACCGTCCTGCTGTTCACCACGGTCGCGACCTGGAACAACTACTTCCTGCCGCTGATCATGCTCAAGGACCCGGACTGGTATCCGCTGACCCTGGGTCTGGACGCCTGGAACAACCAGGCCCAGACGATCGGCGGTGACGTGATCTTCAACCTGGTGATCACCGGTTCGCTGCTCACCATCGTGCCGCTGATCGCCGCGTTCCTGCTGCTGCAGAAGTACTGGCAGTCCGGTCTCGCCGCCGGAAGCGTCAAGGAATGACGCGCCCACAGGCCCCCCTCGGTCCCACCTCCTCCACCCTCTCCACCCTCAATCTGTCCCGCCCACGAAGAAGTGGAAGCACCTCCATGCGCAGAACGACCAGCCGCCTGATGCGCGGCCTCGCCGTCCTCTCCGTCCTCGCCCTGGGCGCGACCGCCTGCGGTGGCTCCGACGACGACAGCTCCGGCTCGAAGCCGGTCTCCGCCGGCGACGTCCAGGCGGCCCTCAAGAAGGGCGGCTCGGTCACGGTCTGGGCGTGGGAGCCCACGCTGAAGACGGTCGCCGCCGACTTCCAGAAGAAGTACCCCAAGGTCAAGATCAACCTGGTCGCCGAGCGGTCGGGCGACAAGCACTACACGGCGCTGTCGAACGCCATCTCGGCCGAGAAGGGTGTCCCCGACGTCGCGCAGGTCGAGTACTTCGCGCTGGGGCAGTACGCCCTCACCAAGGGTCTGAGCGATCTGGCTCCCTACGGCGCCGACAAGCTGAAGTCCAAGTACACCGCCGGCCCGTGGAACGCCGTGACCCAGGGCAGTGACAAGGTCTGGGGCCTGCCGATGGACTCGGGCCCCATGGCCCTGTACTACAACAAGAAGATCTTCGACAAGTTCAAGATCGCGGTGCCGACCACCTGGGACGAGTACCTCGACGCGGCCCGCAAGCTCCACAAGGCCGACCCGAAGGTATACATCGCCAACGACGCGGGCGACGCGGGCCTGACCACCAGCCTGCTGTGGCAGGCCGGCTCGCGCCCCTACAAGGTCGACGGCACCAACGTGAAGGTCGACTTCGCCGACGCGGGCGCCAAGAAGTACACCGACATCTGGCAGAAGCTGATCGACGAGAAGCTCGTCGCGCCGATCAACGGCTGGACCGACGACTGGTACAAGGGTCTGGGCGACGGCACCCTCGCCACCCTCCCCAGCGGTGCCTGGATGCCCGCCAACTTCGTCACCGGCGTCCCGAACGCCTCCGGTGACTGGCGCGCGGCGCCCATGCCGGCCTGGACCAAGGGCGACAAGGCGAGCGCGGAGAACGGCGGCAGCTCGCTGACCCTGCCCACGCTCGGCAAGAACAAGGAACTCGCCTACGCCTTCGTCGAGTACGCCAACTCCGGCGCCGGTGTGCAGAGCCGCGTCAAGGAGGGCGCCTTCCCGGCGACCAACGCGGAGCTGCAGTCGGACTCGTTCCTCAACACCGAGTTCGAGTACTTCGGCGGCCAGAAGGCCAACGAGATCTTCGCCGACTCCGCCGCCAACGTCGCCGACGACTGGTCGTACCTGCCCTTCCAGCAGTACGCCAACTCGATCTTCAACGACACCGTCGGCAAGGCCTACGTCGGCAACACCAAGCTCACCGACGGCCTGAAGTCCTGGCAGGACGCCTCCGTCAAGTACGGCAAGGAGCAGGGCTTCACCGTCGAGTAGACGAGCCCCGCCCCGACGCATCCCCAACGGTCCTGTCGTCGCGTTCCCGGCTGCCCGGGAACGCGACGGCGGGACCCTGTGAAACCCCGGAAGGACCACGATGATCTCCACCCTCCTGTCCCAGCTGGACGGGCCGGACGGTGACCGCACCCCGCGTCTCGCGTACGGCGCCGACTACAACCCCGAGCAGTGGCCTCGCGAGGTGTGGGAGGAGGACGTCCGGCTGATGCGTGAGGCCGGCGTCAACCTGGTCTCCGTGGGGATCTTCTCCTGGGCCCGCATCCAGCCGGACCGGGACCGGTGGGACTTCGAGTGGCTCGACGAGGTCATGGACCTCCTCCACGCGGGCGGCATCGGCGTCGACCTGGCCACCGCGACCGCTTCCCCGCCGCCCTGGCTCACCACGGCGCACCCGGAGATCCTGCCGGTGACCGCCTCCGGTGAGACGGTGTGGCCGGGGGCCCGGCAGCACTGGCGGCCCACCTCACCCGTCTTCCGCGAGCACGCGCTGCGCCTGGTACGCACGATGGCCGAGCGGTACGCGAACCACCCGGCGCTGGTCGCCTGGCACGTCTCCAACGAGCTGGGCTGCCACAACGTCTACGACTACTCGGACGACGCGGCCCACGCCTTCCGCGACTGGCTGCGCGCCCGCTACACCACCCTCGACGCCCTCAACCACGCCTGGGGCACGGCCTTCTGGTCGCAGCGGTACAGCGCCTGGGGGCAGATCCTGCCGCCCCGGCTGGCCGGCTCCCACCCGAACCCGACGCAGCAGCTCGACTTCAAGCGCTTCTCCTCCGACGCGCTGAAGGAGTACCTGATCGCGGAGCGGGACGTGCTGCGGGAGATCACGCCGGGTGTGCCGGTCACCACCAACTTCATGGTGATGGGCAACACCAAGGGCATGAACTACCCGGACTGGGCGGGCGAGATCGACTTCGTCTCCAACGACCACTACGTCCACCCTGGCCCGCAGGACCGCGACGAGCTGTCCTTCTCCGCCAACCTCACCAGCGGGATAGCGGGCGGGCAGCCCTGGTTCCTGATGGAGCACTCCACCAGCGCCGTCAACTGGCAGCCCGTCAACCTGGCCAAGCGGCCGGGCGACCTGGCCCGCGACTCGCTGCTGCACGTCGCGCACGGCGCCGACGCCGTCTGCTTCTTCCAGTGGCGCCAGTCGGCCGCGGGCGCCGAGAAGTACCACTCCGCGATGGTGCCGCACGCCGGCGCCGACAGCGAGGTCTTCCGCGCGGTCGTCGAGCTGGGGCAGACCCTCAAGGCGCTGGCGCCGGTCGCGGGCTCCGAGCGCGAACCGGCCCGCGTGGGCATCGTCTACGACTGGGAGTCGTGGTGGGCCAGCGAGCAGGACTCGCACCCCTCCGCGCTCCTCGACTACCGCCAGGAGGCCCTGGACTGGTACTCGGCCCTGCACACCCTCGGTGTCCGCGCCGATGTCGTGACCACCACGACCGACCTCGACCGGTACGACGTCCTGATCACCCCCGTGCTGCACGTGGTCCCGGCGCCGCTCGCCAAGGAACTCACCCGGTACGCCGAGGCCGGCGGCCACCTCGTCACCACGTACTTCTCCGGTGTCGTCGACGAGAACGACCACATCTGGCTCGGCGGCCACCCGGGCGCCCTGCGCGAGCTGCTCGGTATCCGCATCGAGGAGTTCGGGCCGCTGCTCGACGGTGACTCCGTCGCGCTGGACGGCGACGCCACGGGCACCCTGTGGACCGACCGGATCGACGTCACCGACCCCGCCGTGGACGTGCTCGCGCACTACCGCAGCGGCTCGTACGCGGGACGGCCCGCCGTGACCCGCCGTGCCGTGGGCCAGGGTTCGGCCGCGTACGTCTCCACCCGGCTCGGCGCCGAAGGGCTGGCGGGTCTGCTGCCTGCGCTGCTCGGCCCGGCCGGTGTCGAGAGCGAACTGCCCGCCGACGCACGGGGATCGGTCGAGCAGACCGTGCGCCGCGGGCCCGGAGGACGCTTCCTGTTCCTCGTCAACCGGACCGACGACGACGTGGCCCTGACGGGTCTCGCCGGAGAGGTCCTGGTCGGCGGCACGGACGCCGACGGCGGTCTCGTCCTGGGACCGAGGGGCGTCGCCGTACTCCACCAGCCCACCGCCTGACCGCACCACACAGCCCGCACTCCACCGCGCAGCGACCACACCTCAGTTGGGAGCACACGATGGCACGCCCTACCCGCAGCAGACGTCTCCTCGGAGCCGCCGGACTCACCGCACTGGCCACCGGGGCCGCCCTGACCCTGGCGCCCCCGTCCACCGCGCAGGCACCGGCGGCGGACACCCCGTCGGTGACCGTCCGGCCCGACCCCTCGTACCAGCAGGAGAAGTTCGAGGGCTGGGGCACCAGCCTGGTCTGGTTCGCCAACGCGACCGGCGACTACCCCGAGGAGATACGCGAGAGGCTCGCGAAGCTCCTCTTCGGGGACGACGGGCTCGCGCTGAACATCGCCCGCTACAACATCGGCGGTGGCAACGCCCCGGACGTCAAGGACTATCTGCGGGCCGGGGGCGCGGTGGAGGGCTGGTGGAAGGCGCCGGCCGGCACCACCCGCGAGGACACCGACTGGTGGAGCGCCGACGACCCGGCCGACTGGAACAAGGACGCCGACGCCACCCAGCGCTGGTGGGTCGACCGGATCAAGGACGACATCGACCACTGGGAGACCTTCAGCAACTCCCCGCCGTGGTTCATGACGAAGAGCGGCTATGTGTCCGGCGGCTTCGACGCCACCGAGGACCAGCTCAGGACGGAGTCCGTCGACGACTTCGCCGCCTATCTGGCGGGCGCCACCAAGCGCCTCGAGAAGGCCGAGGGCATCAAGGTCGACACGGTCGACCCGTTCAACGAGCCCAACACCAACTACTGGAGCACCCGTCTGGGCGCCGACGGCGAGCCCGTCGGCGGCCGGCAGGAGGGGGCGCACATCGGCCCCGAGCTGCAGCAGAAGGTGATCGCCGCCCTGGCCCCCGCGCTGAAGAAGGCGAAGGCCGAGGCGGAGATCTCGGCGATGGACGAGACCAACCCGTCGATCTTCGCGCAGAACTGGAACACCTACCCGCAGGAAGTGCGGGACCTCGTCGGCCAGATGAACGTCCACACCTACGGCACCGGCCAGCGCACCACCGTACGGGACCTCGCCAAGGCGGCCGGCAAGCCGCTGTGGCAGAGCGAGGTCGAGGGCGACTGGGGCGACGGCCAGAGCTTCACGGACATGCGGCCCGGTCTGGGTCTGGCCCAGCGCATCGTCGACGACCTGCGGGAACTGGAACCCAAGGCCTGGGTGTTCTGGCAGCCCGTCGAGGACTACGACAACATGAAGCCGGGCGGCGAGTCCGCCAAGGGCGGCAACTGGGGCAGCATCCAGCTCTCGTTCAGCTGCACCTCGAAGGACACCCTCAAGACGTGCCCCATCCACACCAACACGAAGTTCGACACGACCCGCAACTTCACCCACTACATCAAGCCCGGTGACCGGCTGATCAAGACGGACGACACGTCCAGCGCCGCCGCCGTCTCCCGGAAGGGCGACCGGGCGACGGTCGTCCACGTCAACAGCACCACCGAGGCCCGTAACGTCACCATCGACCTGTCGAAGTTCGGCGAGGTCGGCCGCCACGCCACCGTCACCCCCGTCGTGACCAGCGCCGACGGCAAGCTGGACCGCCGGGACGCCGTCGAGGTCGATGACCGCAGGGCCACCTTCACGGTGCCCGCGCAGTCCGTGACCTCCTTCCTGGTCAAGGGTGTCTCCGGGGTCGCGAAGGACGCCGCCGAGCTGCGCAAGGGCCACACCTACGAACTGACCGGCGTCCAGAGCGGCAAGGCACTCACCGTCGCCGACAACGGCACGGGCCTCGTCATCAGGAGCGCGACGGCCGACGCGCCGGGCCGGCGGTGGAAGCTGCGCCAGATCTCCGGCGACACCGGCAACCGGCAGCGGTACGTGTTCAGCAACCCGGTGGAGGGCAAGCGGCTGGCCGTCCGGGACGGCGCCCCGGTACTGGAGGCCGACACCGGCCCGCGCGACAGCGCCACCCAGTGGATCATGTCGTCGACCGGCGACGGCACCTGGACCCTCGTCAACGCGGCCACCGGACGGCTCCTCGAAGTCGGCGGCCAGGCCACGAACGAGGGGGCGGCCGTGACGCTGTGGACACCCAACTCCGGTGCCAACCAGCGCTGGAAGGTCACGGAGGTGGCCAACCCGGCGGGCTAGCCGCCGCGTTGCGCCTGACGTAGTTCCCTACGATGATCCGGTGACCAGTGACACCGCGTCGGAGCCGGCCCTCGAAGCCGGCTCCGACGCCGAAACCGATGCCCGTACGACGTCCGAGTCCGGCTCCTGGGCGGCGCGATTGCGCCGGTTCGGGTTCGTGGCGCCCGCGCGCACCGACACCCGGGACCTTCTGGTCCCGCCGTTCCCTGAACCCGGCACCCGCTTCGGGGAGGCCCTGGGTCTCGGCCCGGTGGCGGCCCACCGGCTCGCGAGGGCGACGGGCTGGCTGGGCCCGCTCCTGGTGGCCGCCCTGGCGGGAGCGATCCGCTTCTGGCAGCTGGGCCAGCCCCGTGGCCTCGTCTTCGACGAGACGTACTACGCCAAGGACGCCTGGTCGCTGCTCCGGCTCGGTTACGAGGGCACCTGGCCGGACCGCAAGGTCGCCGACCCGCAGGTCCTCGCGGATCCGCAGGTGATCCCGCTCTCCGACGCCGGGGCGTTCGTCGCGCATCCGCCGCTGGGCAAGTGGGTGATCGCCGTCGGCGAGTGGATGTTCGGCTTCGACCCGTTCGGCTGGCGCTTCATGGTGGCGCTGCTCGGCACGCTGTCGGTGCTGATGCTGTGCCGGACCGGCCGCAGGCTGTTCCGCTCGACGACGCTGGGCTGCCTGGCCGGACTGCTGATGGCCCTGGACGGCCTGCACTTCGTGATGAGCCGCATGGCGCTGCTCGACCTCGTCGTCATGTTCTTCGTGCTGGCGGCGTTCGGGGCGCTGCTCGTCGACCGGGACCGGGCGCGGGCCCGTCTCGCGGCGGCTCTGCCCGTGGGCGAGGACGGCTTCGCGGGCCCCGACGCTTACACGGGCGAGCGGGCGGGCATGGGGGTGCGGCCGTGGCGGGTCGCGGCCGGGCTCTTCCTCGGCCTGGCCGCCGCCTGCAAGTGGAACGGCCTCTATTTCCTGGCGTTCTTCATGGTCATGACCCTGCTGTGGGATGTCGGCTCACGCCGCGTCGCCGGTGCCCACGAGCCGTATCGGGCCGTCCTGCGCAAGGACGCCGGCTGGTCGGTGCTCTCCGTGGTGCCGGTGGCCGTGGCCGGTTATCTCGCCACCTGGACGGGCTGGTTCCTGTCCGACGGGGGCTACGGGCGGCACTGGGCGGAGGGCCGCGGGGGCCCGTGGTCGTGGATCCCGGCCGCCCTGCGCAGCCTGTGGCACTACGAGAGCCAGGTCTACGACTTCAACGTGGGTCTGCACTCCTGGCACCGCTACGAGTCCCACCCCTGGAGCTGGCTGGTACAGGGACGCCCGGTGGCGTACTCCTACGAGACGGACTTCGCCCAGGACGGCTGCCGTACCGCCGCGGGCTGTTCCGAGGTCGTCCTCGCGCTGGGCACCCCGCTGCTGTGGTGGTCCGCCTGTCTGGCGCTGCTGTATCTGCTCTTCAGGTGGGCCATGCGCCGCGACTGGCGGGCCGGGGCCGTCCTGTGCGCGGTGGCCGCGGGCCAGCTGCCCTGGTTCCAGTACCAGGACCGGACGATCTTCGCCTTCTACGCGGTCGTCTTCGTGCCGTATCTGTGCCTGGCGGTCGCGATGGCGGCGGGTGCGCTGGTGGGGCCACCGGGCACGGTCGGCAGACGGCGCACGCTGGGGACGGTCACCGTGGGCGCCGTGGTGCTCCTGATCGTCTGGAACTTCGTCTACTTCTTCCCGATCTACACGGGGCAGACGATCCCGTATCCGGAGTGGCATTCCAGGATGTGGTGGGACACCTGGATATGACGCGCGGACCGCACGGCGACAGAAGTCACCATGCGGTCCGTTCTCGTGCTGTGTGCGAGCCTTGGCGGTGTCTCGCACCTCACCGCCTGCGGCTCCTGCTCCCCCACCCGGTGCCCACCCCGGCGACGTGGAGCGCCAGGACCGTCAGACCGATGAGCATCACGTTCGTCGATGTGAAAGTGTCATTGGTCGAGATGTCCGCGGCGTTGATCAGGAACGCGATGAAGAACAGGACTGCAGCTGCTATGCCGAGCACGGATTCTCCTCTTTCCGGTGGCGGGACGGGAGCTCCCGTCCCCGACCTCCGTGTGCCCCGGCCTGGCCGAAACAGACCCGGGAATCAGCGGCGGGGACGGCCCGTGCGTACGCCTGCGACGGCCCCGCCGCCCTCCCGCGCACATCGACCGCGGCCAAGCACCCATGAGTCGGTCCGATCGTGGTACTCGCCGATCACACAGGAAGCACCAGAGACCACTGCGTTCCGGTTCACCTACCATCCCCACCGGACCCGGACGAGTAAGGCCCTCGCCGTCGGGAAGCAGCAGCGGTGGAAGCAAAGGATCAGCACAGCCCTGTGGGGAGTGGGCTGGGGAAGGCGCAATGGCGACCGAGCCGCGTTGGGACGACAAACTGCCTTCTGAGGAGATGTACACCAGAACGACCACCTTCCCCGGCGAGCTGCCCAATGTCACGGGTGCCCGCATCGCCGCGGAGGAGTTCCTCCTTGCGCTCACGCGCACCGCGCCACCGGCCGCACCCGAGCACTGGGACGACATCCTGCTGGTCGTCACGGAGCTGGCGGCCAACGTGGTGCAGTACGCGCCGGGCCCGTTCGAACTGCGTCTGCGGCGCACGTTCGACGGCGTGCACGTGACCATGCGCGACACCAGCACCACCCCGCCCGCGCCACGCCCGTTCCATCCCGGCCGGGGTGACGGAGGCGTCGGGTGGCATCTGATCCACACACTGTGCGACCAGGTGAGCGTGGTGGTGACCGACAAGGGCAAGGACATCCACGTATTCCTGCCATGGTGAGACCCGCCGCCCGGCAGGAACCATCCAAGGACGGCCTCGGACGGGAATCGTCCGAGGCCGTCGACGTGCGGCTGCCGACCGTCAGACGAGCGGCACCAGCACGCTGACGGTCTTGCCGCCTCCGGGACGCGGTTCGACGGCGATGTCCCGCGCCAGCCGGATGATGACCGGCCAGCCGTAGCCGTTGCCGTGGTGCTTCGTCGGCAGGCTTCCCGGGCCGAAGGCGGCGGCGGGGACGACGTCACTGTTGTCGTGCACGGCCAGCCGCACGCCCTGCCGCGTGGGCGTCACCTCGAACCCGGCCAGTCCGCCCCCGTGCCGGACGGCGTTCGCGGCCAGCTCCGAGACGACCAGCGAGAGATCGATGAGAGCCGCCTCCGTCGCCGTGCGGTCGGCGTTGTTCCACTGTTCGAGCACCACGCTCCGTGCGTACGCGCGGGCCATCGCCGCGGTCGTGATGGGGGCCGGCGCCACCGCCGCGGTCGTGACCGGGGCCGCCTCCCATGACATCCCCCCGGGCGGACTGGCCGCGGACGCGATGGCGGTCGTGTCGGTTCGGTCCATATGCGTCGTGTCCCTGCACTCTGGTTCTTCGATGCCCGGCGCCGATCCTGAGCCGCCCAGCGGCCTCACGGACCGGTCACCGTCCCCGGCATCGCCATCACCTGCGCCTCGTCGTGGGGACGAGTGGCTGCGCGGTCGTGATCGGCATCATCGCCATCTCCTCGCTCCGCGCCCCTTCGGGATCCGCCTTCCCGCTGAATCCCCATCCATTGCAGCGGATGCGCCCCCGCCGGCTCAGGTCGCGGTCGTCTGCCGCGGGGGCAGGCTCCGGTAGTAGTGGCCGACTCCGGCGAGATATTCGGGGTCCAGCGTCTCGCGGTCCGTCTTGAACCGGGGCGCGGCCTTGATCTCCTCCTCGGTGCACGCCACCGTGATCTCCTGGGCCTCCGCGTCGACGGAGGAGACCAGGCCGACCGGGATCAGCACGCTTCTGCCGAACACCCAGACCCCCGTGTCGACAATCAGATGCCGCATCCCGGATTCGTCCACCTGCCGGTCCACGTGCCCGATCGTCCCGTCGGCCGCGGCGACCGTGAACCCCGTGAGCAGCAGTCCCTCCGCGTATCCGCTGGTCGGTGCGTACGACCAGATTCTGTCGGTGGTCACGTCGCTGCTTCCTTTCCCATGGTCGAGTGGTGAGCGGAGTACCGCTGCCGGTGCGTACCGGCCGCCTTCCTCCTGGGGCAGCCAATACCCTGCCGCCCGGACCGCATTCCCGGTGTTTTTTCCTCGGCGGCCTCATCCGGCCCGTGGGGACCGTCCCTCGCACGGGTTCGCAAAGGCCCGCGCGCAGGCGTGTGCGAGTCGTGTGCGAGAAAGGCGGGGCGCCTGCGAAAAGAGCAGGCGTACCACCGGGAAAGCAGGGCATCAGAGGTTCTGGAGGTTGATAACAATGGTTCCCATCATTCTTGTTCTTCTGCTCGCCCTTCTCCTTTTCGGTGCGGGTTTCGCACTCAAGGCCCTGTGGTGGATCGCCGTCGTCGTCCTGGTCGTCTGGCTGCTCGGCTTCGTCGTGCGTCCTACCGCCTCCGGTGGCCGCCGTGGACGCTGGTACCGCTGGTAGGAGGGCCGTGAGCCCTTGGACACCAGCCCTTTCGCCCGCCACCTCGAACAAGGAATGCACAGGTTCACAGGGAGGAACGAGAAATGACGTCGTCTCGCACCGAGCCGAAGTACACCGTCCCCGGACTCAGCGTCCAGGACGGCGCAAAGGTTATCGAACTGCTCCGCCTGCGGCTGCACGCTTTGAATGACCTTTCACTCACGCTGAAGCACATTCACTGGAATGTGGTCGGCCCGCATTTCATCGCCATCCACGAAATGCTCGACCCGCAGGTCGACCAGGTCCGGGCCATGGCCGACGACACCGCCGAGCGCGTCTCGGCGCTGGGCGGGGTGCCCGTGGGGACCCCCGGCGCGCTCGTCGCCGAGCGGACCTGGGACGACTACGACGTCGGGCGCGCGGATGCGATCGCCCACCTCGGCGCCCTCGACCTGGTCTACACGGGCGTCGTCGAGAGCCACCGGGCGGCCCTCGCCGAGGTCGGCAAGTTCGATCCGGTGACGGAAGATCTGCTCATCGGGCAGCTGCGCTCCCTCGAGAAGTTCCAGTGGTTCGTGCGCGCGCACCTCGAGAGCTCCGGTGGTGACCTCGCCACGGCGGGCGCCCACACCGAGAACGAGGCAGCGCGCTCGGCGCACCAGGACGGCGCCCGGTAGCGGGGGCTGTCACGCGCGGCAGCCTATAGCTGCCATGGGCAGGGCCCGGATCCGTGACGGATCCGGGCCCTGCCCCTGCTTCAGACGCGTGAGACGTAACTGCGGATCGTCGTGCCGGCGTCGCCGGTGTGCAGGCGCACCAGATCCGAGAGGTAGTGCACGAGCAGGAGGCCACGACCGCCGATCTGCCCGGGGTGTGCGGGGCGGCGGCCCGCGAGCGGGTCGGCCAGCCGGCCGAAGTCCTGCACCTGGCAGACGATCTGCTCGCTCTCCGCCCACAGCCGCAGCGTCCCCGCGCCTCCGGCGTGCACCACGCTGTTCGTGGTCAGTTCGGCGACGACCAGGGCCAGATCCTGCAGACGGACGGCGCTCATCCCCCGCTCGCGCGCCTGGGCGAGCGCGAAGTCACGGGCGGCCGGCAGGGCTTGCGCGTCGTAGCGGAACATCGCGGCGCCGGGCAGCGGGGACAGCGGTTCGTTGCAGCGCGCGAGCACCTTCTCGGGGTCGTACGCCTCGCTGGCCCGCTCGCGTCCCGCGGTGATGAGGACCGGGTGGGTGGCGTGGGCGTCGGCGAGCACGTCCTTCGGCAGGGACCGGGCGTCGTACGGGCACAGGATGGTCACGTCCCGGCCGCTGAACGCCTCGTTGATGAGGGCCTCGTGCTGGACGCAGGCGGGGTACTCCACGGCGGTGCGGCCGGGCCAGATCGGCTCGCCGATGATACGGACGCGGACGCCGGGCCGGGCGTCCGCGAAAGCGCGCAGGACCGAGGGGATGATGCGGCCGGGGTTGCGGCCGGCCAAGGCCATGTCGACGAGATGCACGGCTTCCGCCGCCGGGCCCAGGGCCGCCGTGATCAGGTCGAGCCGCGCGGCGGGAGCGGCCACCGCCACGGGCTCCGCGACCGCCAGGCCCTCTCGGATGAAGGGAACCGTGCCCTCCAGGTACTCCTGGTCGTCACGGTAGAACAGCGCGGGGTGCACGAAAGGCGCCCCCGTCGCCGGCTCGGTGGCCGTCGTCGTCACGTCGGCGCTCCTGTCGGGGGCGGTACGGCCCGGTCGTTCCGGCGGCTGCGCCGCGAGGTCCGGACGGGGTGGGCGGCGCGCGCCGGATGTGCCGCCGACCGGACGGTTCGCGTCGGTCCGCCGTCGTCCGACGGCGTCGTCGACGACGAGCTGTCCGTGTTGTCCATCAGGTCCACCGGTCTCACCCCGGGGCCCACCCTACGCCGTCGCACGGACGTTCCCTCGTCACTCGGGCGTTCCCCCTGCACACGGCGGGCCGGCCGCACGGCAGTGCGGCCGGCCCGAGGACGCGCTATGCGACGGCCTCACCCGCGCCGTGGGCCTCACCCGCGCCACGGGTCTCGGCGGCCCCGGGTCCGGTGGGCCGCAGGGGCGTCGGCGCCACGGGTCCCTGCGCGGCGGCGAGGTGGCTGCGGGCCTTCTTCAACGCCAGGTTCACATCGCGGGTGCCGGTCGACACGCACAGGGTGTAGGCGAGGTCCTGCGCCCGCTGGTCCGCCTTCACCGCACCGGTCTCGGCCTGGTGCGCGACGAGGGCCTCGTACTCCCCCACGAGCTTGCGCAGGGTCGCGGGATGGGGCATCAGCATCCGGTTCGCTCCTTGGTCGCCTAATCCTGGGTCCACCGCTGGTTCGGGAGTGCCGGTCGGGGCGGCGCGTACGTCGCCTGGACCGCCGTGCCGCGTCACACGGCCCCCGTCCTGCCGTCGGCGTCCCCGCGGCCGGGGCGGGCCTGGGCGCCCAGCGCCTCGTCCCGCACCCGTGCGCAACTGCGGGTGATGAGGCGCGAGACGTGCATCTGGGAGATGCCGAGCTGGTCGGCTATGCGGTTCTGCGTCATGTCCTCGAAGAAGCGCATGTACAGGATGTTCCGCTCGCGTTCCGGCAGCCGGCGCAGTCCTTCCTTCGCCGCCTCGCGGTCGACGACCGTGTCGTAGGAGGAATCGAAATCGCCCAGGGTGTCCGCGAGGCTGTAGTTGTCGTCGGCGGACGACAGCTCGGCGTCGAGGGACAGGGTGCTGAAGCTCTCCATCGCCTCCATGCCCGCGCTGACCTCGTCCTCCGTCAGCCCGGCGTGCGCCGCGATCTCGGCCGTCGTCGGCTCGGGGGCACCGGGGTTCATCGCGAGGTCGCGCCGGGCGACACGGACCTTGTTGCGCAGCTCCTGTACCCGGCGGGGCACCCTCAGGGCCCACATGCGGTCCCGGAAGTGACGCTTCACCTCACCGGTGATGGTGGGCACCGCGTAGCTCTCGAACGCCCCGCGGGAGGGGTCGAACCGGTCTATCGCCTTCACCAGACCGACGGCCGCGACCTGGCGCAGGTCCTCGATGTTCTCACCCCGGTCGCGGAACCGGCCGGCGATGCGGTGCGCCATGGGCAGCCACGCCTTCGTCAACTCGTCACGGACCGCGTCCCGCTCGGGCCCCTCCTCCAGGGCGGCCAGCCGGGCGAAGTCGGTCGCCGAGTCGGGAGCGTCGTCGTGCGGATGCCTCGCTGGTGCGGACCGGGCCGAGGGACCCGCCCCGGCTGTCGCTCCGGTCGTTCCTGTCGTCGCGGTGGTTCCTGTCGTTCCGGTGGACACGGAGCGCTCCTCGACAGGGACGGATTCCTCCGGGCGGCTTGTCGACAAGTCGATGCTCATGCGGATTCGCTCCTGAACAAGTGGCGTGCGAGGGGATGCCGCAGGGACGATGGCTTCCGGGGACGCCGGAGGGGGCCACCGCGGTCGGCTGATGCCGTTCCTGCGGGCGTGCCTCCGGTCCGAAGCACGAAATTCCGCCTGCCCTTGCTTCCGGAGAGAAAACACACCGTCTCGAAATCGACGGCCCGTCACGGCGCCCTCGCGATGCCGCCCCGTCGCGGACCGGCGCACGGCGCACCCGTGCGCCCCGTCGGCGGCCGACCCACCCGTGCGTACCGTCGGCGGTCGGCTCGTGCGAGAGTTGTCGGACGAGGACGGACCACGTCGGAGCAACGAAGGACCGCTTCGAAGCGTCGACGGACCGCGTCGGGGCGTCGAAGGACCGCGTCGGGGCGTCGACTTTTGGCCAGATCCTCAGTGGTCCTGATCTCTTTCAAGATTGGGTGGCATGAGCCGCGAGAAGCGGGGCAGACGGCGTGTGTCATCAACAGCGACGGTGAGTGGGGTGGACGGCATGGCAGCCGTGACGGCAGGCGGGGCAACGGCCACGGCGCAGGGGACCCGGACGGCGGACGAGGCGGACCTGCCTCTCATCGAGGACCCCTCGCGCGTCCGGCCGAAGGATGCCCGGGAGCTGTCGCGGCAGTTCTTCGACCGCCTCGCCGTGCTCGAAGAGGGCACCCACGAATACCAGTACGCCCGCAACACCCTGATCGAGATGAACCTCTCCCTCGTCCGGTACGCGGCCTCCCGGTTCCGCGGCCGGGGCGACTCGATGGAGGACATCGTCCAGGTCGGCACCATCGGGCTGATCAAGGCCATCGACCGGTTCGAGCTGTCGCGCGAGGTGGAGTTCACCTCCTTCGCCGTCCCCTACATCGTCGGGGAGATCAAGCGCTTCTTCCGTGACACGAGCTGGGCCGTCCATGTGCCGCGGCGTCTGCAGGAGGCCCGGGTCGAGCTGGCGAAGGCGACGGAGGAACTGCGGACCCGGCTGGGCCGTGCCCCCACGACCGCCGAGCTGTCCCACCTGATGTCGCTGCCCGAGGCGGAGGTCATCGAGGCCCGCAAGGCGGCGAACTGCTACAACTCCTCGTCGCTCGACGCGGCTCTGACCTCCGACAACGGCTCGCACGGCGAGTCCGTCCTGGCCGACTTCATCGGCGAGGACGACCGGTCGCTCGAACTCGTCGAGGACCTGCACTCGCTGGCGCCCCTGGTCGCCGAGCTCGACGAGCGTGAGCGCCGCATCATCCACCTGCGGTTCGTCGAGGAGCGCACCCAGGCCGAGATCGGCGAACTTCTCGGTATCTCCCAGATGCACGTGTCGCGTCTGATCAGCCGCATCATCAAGCGGCTCCGCGCCGGCCTGCTCGACCCGTCGGTGGCCTGACACCCCCAAGCCCCCCCTGACCGGCATCCCCCCGCCGGTGACTGAGCCCGCCGTCGCGGTCCCCACGAGCCCCCGCTCGCCGGACCGCGACGGCGGGCTCGGTCGTGGGTCCCGCCGGCCCTGGGAACCGCCGCTCGCGGGGCCGGCCGGTCGCGGGCCGTGCAGCCGTCGGAGCAGGGGCCCGCGTAACCCTCGCCACGCTCCGGCTCACGCCTCCCGGGCACTCCCCCGGCACCCGTTTGCCCCCGGCTTGGCCTCGCCTTGTCCTCTGCTTGGCGGTTTTGGCACCACACTTTGTTCACAACCTCACTTACGGGTTAGCCTGCGGCGTATTTCCTCGTCAGGCGGCCCCGTGCAACAGGATGTCCGACGAGGGTGTGGTCCGGCAGTGGGCCTGTAGTTCCGAGTCCCTTTTGCACAGGGACCTAAGAGGCATGGAACGAGGGTGCGCATGACCAGCCAGACGACCGACACAGTCGACCGCACGCCGGGCGACCAGGAGCTGCGACAGCTGCTGGCCGGCCTCACGGCCGTACGGGACGGCGACTTCGGCACCCGTCTGCCGGACGACGGGGACGGCCTTCTGGGCGACATCGCCACCGTCTTCAACGGCATGGTCGACCAGTTGTCCGTGTTCACCTCCGAAGTGACCCGCGTCGCGCGCGAGGTCGGCACCGAAGGCACCCTCGGCGGCCAGGCGGAGGTACCGGGCGTCTCCGGGACCTGGGCCGATCTCACCGACTCGGTCAACGCCATGTCGGGCAACCTCACGACCCAGGTGCGTGACATCGCCCAGGTGGCGACCGCGGTGGCCAAGGGCGACCTGTCGCAGAAGATCGACGTCCCGGCGCGCGGCGAGATCCTCCAGCTCAAGGAGACCGTCAACACGATGGTCGACCAGCTGTCCGCCTTCGCCGACGAGGTCACCCGCGTCGCCCGCGAGGTCGGCAGCGAGGGACGGCTCGGCGGCCAGGCCCAGGTGCCCGGCGTCGGCGGTGTCTGGCGGGATCTGACCGACTCGGTCAACCTGATGGCGGGCAATCTCACCGCGCAGGTCCGCAACGTCGCCCAGGTGACGACCGCGGTGGCCAGGGGCGACCTGTCGCAGAAGATCACCGTGGACGCCCGCGGCGAGATCCTCGAACTCAAGAACACCATCAACATCATGGTCGACCAGCTGTCCGCCTTCGCCGACGAGGTCACCCGCGTCGCCCGCGAGGTCGGCACCGAGGGGCGCCTCGGCGGCCAGGCGGACGTCAAGGGCGTCAAGGGCACCTGGCGCGACCTCACCGACTCGGTGAACTTCATGGCGGGCAACCTCACCGCGCAGGTCCGCAACGTCGCCCAGGTGGCGACCGCGGTGGCCAGGGGCGATCTGTCTCAGAAGATCACCGTGGACGCCCGGGGCGAGATCCTCGCCCTGAAGGAGACCCTCAACACGATGGTGGACCAGTTGTCCGCCTTCGCCGACGAGGTGACCCGCGTGGCCCGCGAGGTGGGTACCGCCGGCAACCTGGGCGGACAGGCCACCGTCCGCGGGGTCTCGGGAACGTGGAAGGACCTCACCGACAACGTCAACGTGATGGCGTCGAACCTGACGGGCCAGGTCCGCTCGATCGCCCAGGTCGCCACGGCCGTGGCCCGCGGCGACCTCAGCCAGAAGATCACCGTCGAGGCCAAGGGCGAGGTCGCCGCCCTGGCGGACGTCATCAACACGATGGTCGACACGCTGTCCGCGTTCGCCGACGAGGTCACCCGCGTGGCCCGCGAGGTCGGTACCGAGGGGCGCCTCGGCGGCCAGGCCCAGGTGCCGAACGTGGCGGGCACCTGGAAGGACCTCACCGACAACGTCAACTCGATGGCCAACAACCTCACCGGCCAGGTGCGCAACATCGCCCTGGTGACGACGGCGGTGGCCAAGGGCGACCTGTCCAAGAAGATCGACGTCGACGCCCGGGGCGAGATCCTCGAACTCAAGACCACCATCAACACGATGGTCGACCAGCTCTCCGCCTTCGCCGCGGAGGTCACCCGCGTCGCCCGCGAGGTCGGCAGCGAGGGACGCCTCGGCGGCCAGGCCGAGGTGGAGGGCGTGTCCGGCACCTGGAAGCGCCTCACCGAGAACGTCAACGAACTCGCGGGCAACCTGACCCGGCAGGTCCGCGCGATCGCCGAGGTCACCAGCGCCGTCGCCGAGGGCGACCTGACCCGCTCGATCACCGTCGAGGCCTCGGGCGAGGTCGCCGAGCTCAAGGACAACATCAACTCCATGGTGGAGTCCCTGCGCGAGACCACGCGGGCCAACCAGGAGCAGGACTGGCTCAAGACCAACCTCGCACGGGCCTCCGGCCTGATGCAGGGCCACCGGGACCTGTCCGTGGTGGCCGAACTCATCATGGACGAGCTGGCGCCCCTCGCCTCCGCCCAGTACGGGGCCTTCTACCTCGCGGAGGAGACCGGGAACGGCAGCGAACTGCGGCTCGTCGGCTCGTACGGCTACCCGGACGACGACGACCGGCCCGAGCGCATCCCCTTCGGCCGCTCGCTCGTCGGCCAGGCCGCGCGCAGCCGCCGCGCCATCACGGTCGACGAACTGCCGCCGAACTACGTGTCCATCTCCTCGGGGCTCGGCCAGACGGTGCCGACGGCCCTGGTGGTGCTGCCCATCATGGTGGAGGACCAGGTCCTCGGAGTCATCGAGCTGGCCTCGGTCACCCGCTTCACCCAGATCCACCTGGACTTCCTGGGCCAGCTGATGGAGACCATCGGCGTCAACGTCAACACCATCGTGGCCAACGCCCGTACCGATGAACTGCTCGACGAGTCCCAGCGGCTGACCGCCGAACTCCAGGCCCGTTCCGAGGAGCTGCAGGTCCAGCAGGACGAACTGCAGCGCTCGAACGAGGAGCTGGAGGACAAGGCCTCCCTGCTGGCCGCGCAGAACAGCGACATCGAGGCGAAGAACCTGCAGATCGAGCAGGCGCGCCAGGAGCTGGAGACCCGGGCCCAGCAGCTGTCACTGGCGTCGAAGTACAAGTCGGAGTTCCTGGCGAACATGAGCCACGAGCTGCGGACCCCCCTGAACAGCCTGTTGATCCTCGCCCAGCTGCTGGCGCAGAACCCGTCCCGCAACCTCACACCGAAGCAGGTCGAGTACGCGGGCATCATCCACTCGGCGGGCTCCGACCTGCTCCAGCTGATCAACGACATCCTCGACCTGTCGAAGGTCGAGGCCGGGAAGATGGACGTCAGCCCCGAGGTCGTACCGCTGCGTCAGCTCCTGGAGTACGTCGAGGCCACCTTCCGGCCGATGACGACCCAGAAGAGCCTCGACTTCACCGTGCGCACCGCGCCCGGCGCACCGGCCGACCTGCTCACCGACGACTCCCGGCTGCGCCAGGTCCTGCGCAACCTGCTGTCGAACGCGGTCAAGTTCACCGAGCACGGCGGTGTCGAGCTGCGGATCGAACCGGCGGCCGACCACGAGGTGCCCGGCGGGGTGTTCCGCGGCGGCACGATCGTCGCCTTCCGGGTGCAGGACACGGGGATCGGCATCCCCGAGCAGCATCTGGAGACGATCTTCGGTGCCTTCCAGCAGGCGGACGGCACCACGAGCCGCAAGTACGGCGGCACCGGTCTGGGCCTGTCCATCACCCGCGAGATCGCGCACCTGCTCGGCGGCGCCGTCACCGTGGACAGCACACCGGGACAGGGCAGTACGTTCACCCTGTTCCTGCCCGTGGCGCGCCCCGACTTCGAGAACCTGGTGATCGGCGAACGCGTCCTCGAGCCCGCGCCCGGCGCGTCCTCGTCCGCCGAATCGGCGGCGACCCCGATCGCGGGTCCGACCGGCCCCGCCAAACGCCAGCGGCGCCGTCTCCTCGTCGTCGAGGAACGGCAGCGCGGACTGCTGACCCTGGTCGCGGAGAGCGCGGTCTCGGACGTCACCCGGGGGCAGGACGCCGGCGACCCGCGCGGCACGGTCGACGTCATCACCGCTTCCGGAGCGCACGAGGCGGCGAGCGCGCTGGCCGCGGGTCCCTGCCACTGCGTCGTTCTCGAACTGGGCATGCCCAGCGGCGAGGCGCCCCGCTTCCTGGACGCGATGCAGGGCGACTCCGCGCTCGCGAACGTCCCCGTGCTCGTCCACAGCGGCCACCGCGCGGACCTGGCGCAGGAACAGGAACTCCAGGCCCGCTCCGGCACCCGTGCCCTGGAGTTCCTGTCCAGCCTCGACGAACTGCGCGAGCGCATCGCCCTGCACCTGTCGGCCGAGGAGCTGGGGGACGTGCCGTCCCTGGCCCGTACGGAGGAGCCGCAGTCCAGTTCGCCGCGGGCCGTCGAGGACGCCTTCCTCGGCCGTACGGTCCTGGTGGTCGACGACGACGCGCGCAACCTCTTCGCGCTGAGCGGGATCCTGGAACTCCAGGGTTTCCACGTCCTGCACGCGGACAACGGCCGCAAGGGCATCGAGACGCTGGTCAACCACCCCGACATCGCCCTCGTCCTGATGGACGTGATGATGCCGGAGATGGACGGCTACGCCGCGACCGCCGAGATCCGCAAGATGCCCCAGTACGCGGGGCTTCCCATCATCGCCGTCACGGCGAAGGCGATGCCCGGCGACCGGGAGAAGTCGCTCGCTTCCGGAGCCAGTGACTACGTCACCAAGCCGGTCGACACCGAGGATCTCATCGCCTGCGTCCGCCGTTGGCTGCCTGCGTGAGCGACCGCGCCCGGCCGTGTGCGCGCACCGGCCGGGCGCAGGTCCCCGCACCCCGCCCCCACGGGCATCCCCGCCGAGGAGCAATGGCATCGTGAGCCTTCCAGAACCACACCCTGACCCGAACGACGCCACCGACGGCACCGGCGACGACGCCGTCTTCGACACGGACACAGACGCAGGCACGAGTACAGCCACAGACGCAGGTACAGGCACGAGCCCGAGCACGGATGTGGCTGTGGGCGCGGACACGGAGGTGGACGCGTCGGCGGACGAACAGACCGCCCTGACCGCCAACTACCCCGTGGGCAAGCTGGCCGCGACGGTGGAGCGGCTGCGCCGCGAGGTGCGGGCGGCCCAGGCCGAGGCCGACGGGCGTGCCCTGATGGAACTCGCCAAGGGCATCCTGGTCGAGCGGCTGGGCTGCGGTCCGGCCCAGGCCGCCCGCCAGCTCGCCGAGCTGGCCGAGCAGGCGAAGGTGACACCGCTCGAACTCGCGGTCGACGTCATCAACCAGTCCGCCCGCGACCGTCTGTCGGACGTGACCGGCGCCTTCCTGGCCGGCGCGAAGGGCCAGGAAGGCGCGGCCGCGGACCGCGAGGAGAGGGAGCGTTCCGCCGCGGTACGGCTGCGGGAGGCCGAGAGCGGCGCGCTGGCGGCCCCCGACACCCAGGCCGTCGCCGACTCCCTCTTCCACCACGCGCTGACCCCGCTCGGCGCGGTGGCCGTGGCCATCTGGACCGCGGGCACCGACGGTTCGCTGACGCTCGCGGGCAGCGCCGGGTTCTCCCCCGCGGAGGCCGGGCGCTGGCGCTATGTGCCCCCCGGGGTGATGACGGTGGCCCGCACGAGTCTCACCGAGCGCGCCGGGCAATGGATCGGCTCCCTCTCCGAGACCGGTCTCCCCTCCATCGGCCAGCACCACTTCCCCGACGGGGGAAGGGCCGCCCTCCCCGCCGGCACCGGCGGGCGCGTCCACGGCGTCCTCGAAGTCGTCTGGCCCACTCCCCTGGAACCGCAGTCGCCCCAGGTGATCCGCCAGGTCGAGGCGCTGGCGGAGCTGTGCGCCCACACGCTGGAGACGTACGCGTTCGTGCACGGCGGCGACACCGTCACTGAACCCCGTGTCCTGCCGGACGCCGCCGAACTGGTGGATCTGGCCGACGGGCTGCACGATCCCGCGCTGGTCCTCGTCCCGTACCTCGACGACGGGCATCTCGTCGACTTCCACATCCATCACGTCAACAGCCGGTTCCTGGATCCGGCCGGGCGACCGCGCGGCCTCGTCAACGGCGCCCTGCTCCTCGAGGCGTACCCGATGGCCGCCGGGGAGAGCGAACTGTTCCAGCGGGTCGAGCGCGTCTACGCCACCGGGGAGCCGTTCCGCGCCCAGCGCATGAACCTCACGGCTCTCGTCGACCAGGTGACGGTGGCGTCCGTGGCCGACATCAGCATCAGCCGCCACGGCAACAGCGTGCTGCTCATCTGGCGCGTCGAGGACGAGACGGCACGGCTGGCGAGCCTGCTCCAGCACGCGCAGCGCCTGGGCCGTATCGGGGGTTTCGAGGAGAACCTGCTCACGGGCGAGATCACCTGGAACGGCCAGCTCTTCAGCCTGTACGGCAGATCGCCGTCGAGCGGTCCGGTGCCGCTGGAGGACCTGGCCCTGCACGCCCACCCGGACGACGCCGTCGCCATCGGCCGCTTCCTGCGCACCCTGCTCCACCACGGGCGGCCAGCCGCCGCGGCCTTCCGGCTCCAGCGTCCCGACGAGGTGACCCGCCACATCCGCGTGGTCGCGGAGCCGGTGCTCGACGCCGACGGCCGGCCGTTCGTCCTGCGAGGCGCCTATCAGGACATCTCGGCCCAGCACTGGACGGAGGTCGCGCTGGCCGCCACGCGGGACCAGCTCGCGCACTCCGAGCAGCAGGCGACCGAGCGCAACCGGCTGACGCTGCAGTTGCAGCACGCCATCATGCCCCCGACCCAGGCGCCTCTGCAGGCTCCCCGGCTCGACGTGGCCGTCCGCTACCGGCCCGCCGAGACCGAACAGCTCGTGGGCGGCGACTGGTACGACGCGGTCGTGCTGCCGTCCGGTCTGGTGCTCCTGTGCGTGGGCGACGTGGCCGGGCACGGCATAGAGGCCGCGACGAGCATGGTCGTGCTGCGCAACGCCCTGCGCGGGCTCGCGGTGACCGGGGCGGGCCCCGGCCAGCTGCTGAGCTGGCTCAACAGCGTGGCGCACCATCTGACGGGCTCCATCACCGCCACCGCGGTCTGCGGTATCTACGACCCGCGCAGCCGTAAGCTGCGCTGGGCCCGGGCGGGTCATCTGCCGCCCGTACTGGTGCGGGACGCGGAGGCGGTGTCCCTGCCGCTCCTCAAGGGCCTGCTGCTGGGCGCCGTGCCCGAGGTGACGTACGGCGAGGACGAGGTCCAACTGGCGGTCGACGACACGCTGCTGATGTACACGGACGGCCTGATCGAGCGGCGGGACCGCACGATGGAGGAGTCCATGACCCAGCTGCTCACCACGGTCCGTACGGCGCCGTGCACGCTCGACCAGCAGCTGGACCGGCTCCTCACGTACAGCAGGTCGGACACCGACGACGACACCTGCATCGTGGGCATCCGCGTGTCGTAGTCCTTCACCGGCCATGAACAAAAAGGTCCGCATGCGGGGGCGAAGCCGGGGTAGACGCGCGGGCATGTGCGACGACAGACACAGACCCGCTGGTGAGGCCCCTACCTGCGCGTGCCGCAAGAAACCGCCGACGAGAGCTTGATCACGTCGCGTGTGCCGTCGGCGACGGCATCGAATGCGAGTACGGGGGTAGCTGCCCCAGACCGTTATGACTTCGTGGGAGGTACTTGTGTCCATAGCCCAGAACCCGTTGTCCGTCGAGGTGTCCCTGCCTCGCGAGGACGTCGTCCTGCTCACGGTCGAGGGACATCTGGACATCGACACCGCGACGGGACTCCAGCACCATCTGGCGAACCAGTTCCAGCACGGTCGTCGACACTTCCTGCTGGACCTCGCGGCCGTGCCCTTCATGGACTCGTCCGGTATGAACATCATCATCAGGGCGTACCAGCAGACGCGGGAACTCGACGGGAGCGTGCACATCATCTCGCCGACGCCGCCCGTGCGACGGATCCTCGACCTCACCGGTGTGAGCATCACCGTCCCCGTGACCGACAGCGTCGAGGACTCGCTCGCCCTCGTGGACAAGCAGCAGCCGAGCGACTCCGCCTGAGCCCCACGCACGCTCCGCCCTCGGGGGACGGCGGAGCACACTCACGTACAACAGTTGTTGTTTGACAACATTTCACCAAGGCAAGAAAGTGAGCGGCGCGGTTGCCCTCCTTCGGCATGCTCTACAGCGCACGGGTGATGGGATCCGCAGGTGCCGGTGCCCGGTGACCCATCCGCTTCCCCTCCCCTCCCTGGGGCTCCCCTCCCGGGGGCACACGCCGCAGGCGACCGCCGGAGAGCGCGGGATGCGGACGGCCGGCCGTGCCGGCACATCAGCGGGCCCCACGATCGGTCACGGCCTGCCCGGCCGACGGACTTCGCCCTCGGACGCGGACCTCACGTCCTTCCACCCGGCTGTGATCGCCGCCATGCGGCGCGCGATGCGAGCAGCTCCGCCCGGCCCGTAGGGGACGACATCGCCGTCGCCGTACCGGCCCCCACTCCGTCGGACCGCACACCATGATTCGTACCTGGCACATCTCCACCGTCCCCGACGCCGCTCGGGCCCGCGCCGACACGGCGCGCGTGGCCGCGGCGCACGGGGTCTCCGACATGGAGCGGACCCGGCTGACCGCCGCACTCGGCGCACGGCTGCGCCAGTGCCTCACGCGGGGAGGCACCTGGCGACTGGACCTGGAGGCGGAAACGGAACCGCCCGAGGACGGTCTGCTGCGGGCCGTCCTGACCCCGTGCGACGGCGCGGACGACGAGGGACGGCCGCCGTGGCACATGACGGTCGCCTGCGCCGTCGGCGCGCCAACGGCGGACCCCGAGGCCGTGGCGGACGACCCCGGGGCACTGGCCGAGGCCCTGCTGGGCGCCGACGAGGACACGGCCCTGGTGCTGGAGAAACTGGGCGAGCAGGAGGACCTGGTCACCTCCCACCGGGAGGAACTGGATCAGACCAACCAGGGCGTACTGGCCCTGCACGCGGAGCTGGACGCGGCAGGCCGGGCCCAGCGCGACCTCCTGGCCGCCGAGCGGAAGGCGCGCGGTGAGGCGGAGACCGCCCGCCGCAGACTGACGTTCCTGGCCGACGCGAGCGCCGTGCTGACGGCCTCGCTCAACCACGACGAGGTCGTCCGCCGACTGCAGAGCCTGTTGGTTCCCGAGTACGCCGACAGTGTCGACGTATGGCTCTTCGACGGGGACGACGAGGACCGTGTGAACGCGCCGCGTCCGGCCGCCGCCGTGGCCGCGGCCCGCACCGGGCGCCCGCAGTACGCCGCCGACCATCCGGGGGACCTCCCCGGTGTCGACGACCACCCCGCCTCGGCCCTGCGCCCCGCGACCCCCCTGCTGTGCATTCCGATAGGGACCCGGCGGACACAGCAGGGGGTCCTGATCCTCTCGCCGCCGGCCGCGCGGTGGGACGCCGACGACGTCGTCATGCTGATCGAACTCACCCGCCGGGCCGGTGTGGCGATCGACAACGCCCGGCGCTTCGAGCACAACCGGGACATCGCCGAGACCCTGCAGCGCGCTCTGCTCACGGATCTGCCCACCACCCCGGGACTGCATCTGGCCGCGCGCTATCTGCCCGCCACCCACGGTCTGAACATCGGCGGTGACTGGTACGACGCCTTCCGGCAGCCCGACGGCAGCCTCATCACCGTCATCGGCGACGTGACCGGGCACGGACTGCACGCCGCCGTCATGATGAGCCAGCTGCGCACCGCGCTACGGGCGTACGCCGTCGACGGCGGCACCCCGGGCCAGCTCCTCACGCGGCTGCACATCTTCCTGCACCACCTGCAGCCCGATCTGTACGCCACCGCCGTCATCGCCCGCTTCCACCCCGACGAGCCGACGCTCACCTGGGCCGCGGCGGGCCATCCGCCGCCCGTGCTGCGCACCCCCGACGGGCGGGTGCACACGCTCGACGCCAAGCCCGGTGCGATGCTCGGCATCCCGTTGCAGCAGGTGATCCAGGACCACACGGTGACCCTCACGCCCGGTTCGACCCTGGCGCTCTACACGGACGGTCTGGTCGAACGCCGCGCCCAGGGCATAGACCCGGGCATCGAGCGGCTCGCCGCGGCCCTCGGTACCTTCCGTTCCGCGGACCTCGACGCCGACCTGGACGCCTCGGCCGACAGTCTGCTGCATCCGCTGCTGAGCGATTCCGAGCGGGACGACGACGTGTGTCTCCTGCTGTGCCATCTCCACAGCCGGGCGGCGGAGATGGTGAGGACCCCCACCAGGCTGGCCTTCTGAACTCTCCCGACGGGGCCGTCTCACCCGGCCTGCGGCGGCTGCGGACGTACGAGGGCGTGGGCCCGGTGGAAGGCGTGCAGGCCCTGTTGCAGAGCGGCCCGCTCCGCCGGTGTCATCACCGCGAACACACCGGTGAGGCCCAGGGAGCGGTGCTGGGTGACGTCGGCCAGGAGCTGTCGCCCCTGTGAGGTGACCACGAGCTGCACCTCACGGCGGTTGTGCGGCTGGACGGTCCGCCGCAGCAGTCCGGCGGATTCGAGGCGGCCGCACAGCCGGCTCGCGGTGGGCAGCGCGATGCCCAGGTGCTCGGCGAGGGCGGTGAGATTGAGTTCCGGCAGTCTTCGGACGGTCTGCAGCGCGAGCAGTTGCCGGGTGGGCAACCGGGGCGGTGCGTCCGCGGACGCCGCGAACCACAGCGTCACCAGACTCTCCACCGCGTCGAGCACGTGATCGGCGAGCGTGTCCGGCGGGTGGCCGGCGCGCTGGGGGCGATCCGGCACGGGAGTGGTCACACGCACTTCTCTTTCGGTTCTCTCGGTCGGCTCCGGCCAGGACAGTGGTCGTGTACGTCGGCCCTACCCGAACATACGGACCGTACACAGGTCCCACTCCTCCGATGCCCGCCCGGCCCGACTCCCCACAGTCGCGAACAGCCCGGTCCTTCCCCTCCCACGTGCGTGGTGCGGGAGGAGGAGGACCGGGCTGTCGCCGGGGGCCGGGACGGTCAGCCGGTGGCCAGCGCGCCCTTGAGCACGGCGATCGCCTGGCTGATGGCGGCCTCGGCGGCGTGGGTCTCGCGCAGGGCGTTGAGCATCACGAAGTCGTGGATGACGCCCTGGTAGCGGACCGCGGTGACGGGCACGCCGGCCTCGCGCAGCTTGTTGGCGTAGGCCTCGCCCTCGTCGCGCAGGACGTCGGCCTCGCCGGTGATGACCAGGGCCGGGGGCAGTCCGGTGAGCTGCTCGGTGGTGGCGCGCAGCGGGGACGCGGTGATCTCGGCGCGCTGCTTCTCGTCGGTCGTGTACTGGTCCCAGAACCACTGCATGCCGTCGCGGCGCAGGAAGTAGCCCTCGGCGAACTGGTGGTAGGAACCGGTGTCGAAGGAGGCGTCGGTGACCGGGTAGAAGAGGACCTGCTGGACGAGCGTGACGTCGCCGCGCTCCTTGGCCATGAGGGTCAGGGCGGCGCTCATGTTGCCGCCGACGGAGTCGCCCACCACCGCGACGCGGGAGGCGTCGAGGCCGTGGTCGGCGCCGGTGGTGGTGACCCACTGGGCGACGGTGTAGTTCTGCTCGATGGCGACGGGGTAGCGCGCCTCGGGCGAGAGGTCGTACTCGGGAAAGACGACCGCGGCGCCCGCGCCGACGGCCAGTTCGCGCACCAGGCGGTCGTGGGTGTGGGCGTTGCCGAAGACCCAGCCGGCGCCGTGGATGTAGATGATCACCGGCAGGGTGCCGGTCGCTCCCGCGGGGCGGACGATCCGGGTGCGGACCTCGCCGGTGGGGCCGCCGGGGACGGTGATCCACTCCTCGTCGACGGCCGGCTCGGCGATCTCACCGGACTGGACCTCGTCGACGGCCTTGCGGCCTTCCGCGGGGGTGAGGTCGAACAGGTAGGGCGGGTTGGCGGTGGCCTGGGCGAAGGCCGCCGCCGCGGGCTCCAGGACGGGACGGACGCCGTTGGTGTCGGTCATGACGATCTCCTCGGATCTGGTGCCGCGGGCACGCTCCTCGCGGGCTTCGCCGGGAGCGGGGCACGTCGAGAACAGTAGCTCACGACTAAGTCGTGCACAACTCATTAGGGCACGATACGATCGAGGAGACCCGAAGGCAGGGTCGGCGCTAGGGTGTAGATCACCGAGGCAGATCGAGGCAGATCACTGAGTACGGAGGTACGCCGTGAGCACCGCCGGAGCCGAATCGACGCAGGGGGACCTGCCCGCGCCGCCGCAGGAGGGCTCCCTCCTGCTGGACGACCAGCTCTGCTTCGCCCTCTACGCGGCCTCCCGGGCGGTCACCGCCCGCTACCGCCCCCTGCTGGACGAACTGGGCCTGACCTATCCGCAGTACCTGGTGATGCTCGCGCTGTGGGAGCAGGACTCGATCTCCGTACGGGACCTGGGCAACGCGCTCCAGCTGGAGTCCAGCACGCTGTCACCGCTCCTCAAGCGCCTGGAGGCGAACGGGCTGCTGCGGCGCGAACGCAGGGCGGAGGACGAGCGCTCCGTCGCCCTGCACCTCACCGAGGCGGGCGTGCGACTCCAGGACCGCGCGAACACGGTCCCCCTGGCCATGGGCGACGCGATGTCCCTGACCCCCGAACAGGACGCCACAGCCAAACACCTACTCCGCCTACTGACAACAAACGTCAGCACCCCCACGCGGTAAGGGGCGCGAGAAACGGCACACCCAGCCAACCTAAGGGGCGCGGGGAACTGCGCGGCCAGCCCTCACTGACCCGCACCATCGCCACACCTCCAGCCCTCATCCCCTAGGGGCGCGGGGAACGGCGCGCTCAGCCACAACCCACCCGCACCCCAATCACCTCCCCCACCCCCACTCCCCAAGGGGCGCGGGGAACGGCGCAACAAGCCCCCCTAGGCAGGGGACACCCCGGGAACCAATCCCGTCACAAGCATTGACGCACCCCTCTCACAAACCTATCTTCTGGCCGACTCCCCGGACATCGTTCGGAATACCGAACAAGGCAACCGCAGAGACGAGGCCCGCATGGCACCCGCCCTCCCCAGACGCACCCTCCTCCAAGCCGCCCTGCTCACAGCCGCCACCCCCACCGTGTCCCACGCCGCCACCGGCGCGGGCCGCGCCGCGGCGGCCCCCCTCCCGGCCACCCTGCCCGCCCCGCCCGCCTGGACAGTCCGGCCGTTCGAGCTCAAGGACGTGAAGGTCGGCCAGGGCCTCTTCGCCACGAAGCGCCAGTTCATGCTCGACCACGGCCGCGGCTACGACGTGAATCGCCTGCTCCAGGTCTTCCGCGCCAACGCCGGCCTCAACACAGGCGGCGCGGTCGCCCCCGGCGGCTGGGAGGGCCTGGACGGCGAGGCCAACGGCAACCTCCGCGGCCACTACACCGGCCACTTCCTGAGCATGCTGTCGCAGGCGTACGCGAGCACCGGCGACCAGGCGTACGCCGACAGGATACGGACCATGCTCGGCGCCCTCACGGACGTGCGCGCGGCCCTGCGCAAGGACCCGGCCGTGCTGAGCGCCACCGGCAGGTTCGGCACCGCGGCGGAGAACGTGCGCGGTTCCCACCAGTACGTCAGCCTGCCCGCCCCCGTGCTGAACGGCTCCGCCGCGATCACCCTGTCCGCCTGGGTCAGGCCCACCCACAACGCCGACTGGACCCGGGTCTTCGACTTCGGCAACGACACCACCCGGTACATGTACCTGGCCGCCCGCAACGCCAACGGCGTACCGCGCTTCGCCATCACGACCTCCGGGCCCGGCGCCGAACAGGGCCTCGACGGCACCGCCGTACTCCCCCTCGACCGGTGGAGCCACCTCGCGGTCACGATCTCGGGCAGCACCGGCACCCTCTCCGTCAACGGCGTCCAGGTCGCCCGGAACACCTCGATGACCCTCAACCCGTCGTCGCTCGGCACCCTGACGAACAACTGGCTGGGCCGCTCCCACTTCGACGACCCGGTGTTCGCGGGCGCCTACGACGAGTTCAACGTGTGGTCGCGGGCGCTGACCGCCGCCGAGATCACCTCCCTGCAGAGCAATCGCGCCGCCGCCTCCGCCGCGGGCCGCGGCACCCTGGCCTCGTACGCCTTCGACGAGACCTCCGGAGGGACCTTCGCCGACGCGTCCGGCCGCGGGCTGACCGCCACCCTGCGCAGGACCTGGGGCGGGCCGAGCCACCCCGGGTTCCTGGCCGCGTACCCGGAGACGCAGTTCATCGACCTGGAGACGCGGACCACCTCCGACTACACCAAGGTGTGGGCGCCCTACTACACCGCGCACAAGATCCTCAGGGGCCTGCTGGACGCCTACCTCGCCACGGACGACGCCCGGGCGCTCGACCTGGCGTCGGGCATGTGCGACTGGATGTACTCCCGCCTCTCCAAGCTGCCCGACGCCACCCTTCAGCGGATGTGGGCCCTCTTCTCCAGCGGCGAGTTCGGAGGCATCGTCGAGGCGATCGTCGACCTGTACGCGTTCACCGGCAAGGCCGACCACCTCGCGCTGGCCAAGCTGTTCGACCTCGACAAGCTCATCGACGCCTGCGCCGCGAACACCGACACACTCGACGGACTGCACGCCAACCAGCACATCCCGATCTTCACCGGGCTGGTCCGGCTGTACGACGCCACGGGCGAGGCGCGCTACCTCACCGCGGCGAAGAACTTCTGGGGCATGGTCGTCCCGCACCGGATGTTCGGTATCGGCGGCACGAGTTCGGCCGAGTTCTGGAAGGCGCGCGGGATCGTCGCGGGGACGATCAGCGACACGAGCGCCGAGACGTGCTGCGCGTACAACCTGCTCAAGCTCAGCCGGATGCTGTTCTTCCACGAGCAGGACCCGAAGTACATGGACTACTACGAACGGGCCCTCTACAACCAGGTCCTCGGCTCGAAGCAGGACCGGGCCGACGCCGAGAAGCCGCTGGTCACGTACTTCATCGGGCTCACGCCCGGCCATGTCCGGGACTACACGCCCAGGCAGGGCACCACCTGCTGCGAGGGCACGGGCATGGAGAGCGCCACCAAGTACCAGGACTCGGTGTACTTCAGGAAGGCCGACGGGAGCGCGCTGTACGTCAACCTGTACAGCCCGACCACGCTGACCTGGGCCGAGAAGGGTGTCACCGTCACGCAGACCACGGACTATCCGAGGGAGCAGGGGTCCACGCTCACCGTCGGCGACGGGAGCGCGGCGTTCGAACTGCGGCTGCGGGTACCGGCCTGGGCGACGAGCGGCTTCAAGGTGACCGTCAACGGCGCGGCCGTGAACGGGACTCCAACCGCCGGGACCTACTTCGCCGTCTCAAGGACCTGGCAGAGCGGTGACGTCGTACGCGTCACCATCCCCTTCCGTACCCGCGTCGAGAAGACCCCCGACGACCCCGGTCTGCAGGCCCTCTTCCACGGTCCGGTCAACCTGGTGGCCCGCAGCAGCGCCACGAGCAGCCTGCAGTTCGGGCTCTACCGCAACGCGGCCCTCTCCGGGGACCTGCTGCCGAGCCTCACCCCGGTGTCCGGCAAGCCCCTCCACCACACGTTGAACGGCACGGAGTTCGCCCCGTTCTTCGAGGGCACCGAGGACCCCACCCACGCCTACTTCCGGCGCTCCGAGCCCAAGGTCGTCTTCGGCGGCACCGACTCGGGTGTCACCAATCCGGCCCGGAGCAACGGCACGACCCTCCTCGACGAGATCTGGGCCGGCGCCCCCTTCACCACCAAGGCCGCCCTGGTCACACGGGTACAGAACACCGTGAACACCTGGGTCTCAGCAGGCCTCCTGACCCAGACCGACGCCCAGAAGGTGGTGACGACGGCCCAGAACGCCTCGTACGCACCCTGAGGCACCCCTGCCGCGCCCGGTGTGCCGTGTGCGAGGGTCGTGATCATGCCCTTCGATCACAACGACCACTATCACCGTCTGCTGCTGCGCCGCTTACCGCGCCACGGTCTCACGGCTCTCGACGTGGGCTGTGGCACGGGGCGCTTCGCCCGGCGGGTCGCCGCGCTCGGCTACCAGGTGGACGCCGTCGACCCGGGCGCCGAGGTGATCGCGGTCGCCGAGGGCATCGGCCGAGGCCCCCGCTACCGGCAGGCGGACGTCACGTCGACCCGGCTGCCCAGGCGGCACTACGACGCCATCACCTGCCTGGCGAGCCTGCACCACATGCCGTTCGCGACGGTCACCCGGTTCCGGGAGGCGCTGGCGCCCGGCGGGGTGCTGCTGGTCCTCGGCTGCTACGCGGGCCACACCTGGTGGGACCTCGCGGCCGTACCCGCCAACGCCGTGGCACGCGCCGGGGTGTCCCTGGCCGAGCGGGCGGGTGGCGCACCCGGTCCCCGGCCGCTCCGCCCACCCGCACGACCGCCGCGGATGACACTCGACGACGTCCGGCGTGCGTCGGCCCGCCTGCTGCCCGGGTCCGAGGTACGCCAACTCCTCTTCTGGCGATACCTGTTGACCTACCGGGCGCCGGGCAGCGGCTGAGGGCCCGCCCGGGCGTGGGACGATCGGGGCATGTTGCTGGAAACCCCCCGACTCGTCCTGCGTCGCTTCCGTGCCGAGGACGCGGTGCCGCTGGCCGCGTACCGCTCCGATCCCGCGGTGGCCCGCTATCAGAGCTGGACGGCGCCGGTGCCCCTGGAGACGGCCGACCGGATCGTACGGGCGCTCGCCGAGGGGTCCTTGGAGAGCCCGGGCTGGTTCCAGTACGCGATCGAGCTCAAGGCCGACGGGTGTCTGGTGGGGGACGTGGGGGTCTGTCTGCACGAGAACCTGATGCAGGCCTCGATCGGGTTCACGCTGGCCGCCGACCGGCAGGGCCACGGCTATGCGGCGGAGGCCGTGGGCGCGGTGCTCGACGACCTGTTCGGGCGCCGCGGGCTGCACCGGGTGTCCGCCGAGTGCGACGCGCGCAACACACGTTCGGCCCGGCTGCTGCTGCGGCTCGGATTCGTACAGGAGGGCCTCCTGCGGCAGGCGAGCTGGCTCAAGGGCGAATGGACGGACGACCTGCAGTTCGGCCTGCTGTCCTCGGACCGGCAGGCCGCGGCAGGACGGTGACCGGGCGTGGGACGCGGAGGCGGCGGGCTTCGGTGTCCGGCCTGAGGTGCCGGCGACGCGCGCGAGACGCACGTCACATGTGCTCGTGTCACACTGCGCGGCCCGTTTCCGTCCTGGATGTGTACCTCCCTTCAACGACTGAGGAGCACATCATGGAAGCCCGTCTGAACCTCCTGGGCAGCCCGGCCGCGGCCACGTTCGTCAAGCATCTCTCCGCGGCGGGCAAGGTCGTCTCCGACTCGGGGGTGCCGGCCGCGACCCAGGAACTGGTGAAGATCCGCGCGAGCCAGATCAACGGCTGCGGTTTCTGCACCGACATGCACACCAAGGAGGCCGCCGCGGCCGGTGAGACCCAGACCCGGCTCAACCTCGTCGCGGCCTGGCGTGAGGCCACGGTCTTCGACGACGCCGAGCGCGCCGCGCTGGAGTTGGCGGAGCAGGGGACCCGTATCGCCGACGCGGCCGGCGGAGTCACGGACGAGGCGTGGGAGAACGCCGCCAAGCACTACGACGAGGACCAGTTGGCCGGGCTGGTGTTCCTGATCTCCCTCATCAACGCCTTCAACCGGGCGAACGTCATCGTCCAGCAGCCCGCCGGGGACTACCGCGTCGGCCAGTTCGGATAGTCGGTAGTCCCCTGTCCCGGGTCTCCCCGGGTCACGCGTCGTCGGCCGCGTACACCCTGCGGCCCTCGACGAAGGTCTGCAGGACGCGGGCGGCGGCGATCTCCTCGGGGGGTCCGGCGAAGGGGTCGCGGTCCAGGACCACCAGGTCGGCCAGTCTGCCCACGCCGATGCTGCCGGTGACGTCGTCGAGGTGGTTGGCGTGGGCGCTGCCCGCGGTGTACGCGGCGAGGGCGGCGCCGAGGTCGAGTCGCTGGCCGGGAAGGAAGGCCGGGGTGTCCTCGGGCGCGTCGGGGGCGATCCGGTTGACGGCGACATGGATCGCGGCCAGCGGGTCGGGGCTGCTGACCGGCCAGTCGCTGCCCGCGGCGAGGGTCGCCCCGCCACGCAACAGGTCCCCGAACGGGTACTGCCAGGAGGCTCGTTCGGGTCCGAGGAACGGGATGGTGAGGTCGTCCATCTGCGGTTCGTGGGCGGCCCACAGCGCCTGGAGGTTGGCGCTCGCGCCGAGCGCCCGGAAGCGCGGTACGTCCTCGGGGTGCACGACCTGGAGGTGGGCGAGGTGGTGGCGGGTGTCGCGCCAGCCGTTGGCCGCGCGGGCCGCCTCCACGGCGTCCAGGGCCTCCCGTACCGCCCGGTCGCCGAGCGCGTGGAAGTGCACCTGGAAGTCGAGCGCGTCGAGTTCGGTGACGTACTTCCTCAGCTCGGCCGGCTCGACGAAGCTGATGCCCGAGTTGTCGGAGGCGCACCCGCAGCGCGTGAGATAGGGGCCGAGCAGGGCGGCGGTGTGGTTCTCCGCGATGCCGTCCTGCATGACCTTCACACTGGTGGCGCGGAACCGTCCCCGGCTCGACTCCGCCCGGCGGGCCACGAGTTCGGGGATCTGCTCGGCGCCCCTCCCCCGGTCCCACCACAGCGCGCCGACGACCCGGGCGGTCAGGAGTCCGCGGTCGGCCGCCGCGTGATAGGCGGGCGTCGGATCGATCATGTTCGCGTACGTGCCGACGATGGCGTCCTGCCAGGCCGTGACGCCGTAACTGTGGAGCACGGTCTGGGCCCTCAGCAGCGCGGCGAGTTGTTCGTCGGGGGTGGGGGCGGGCAGCAGGCGGCCCACGAGGTGCGCGGCGCCTTCCTGGAGCATGCCGGTGGGGTTGCCTTCGGCGTCGCGCTCGATGCGTCCGTCGGCCGGGTCGGGTGTGCGGGCGTCGATGCCGGCCCGCTCCAGGGCGAGGGAGTTGACCCACACACCGTGGTGGTCGCGGTTGGGCAGGAAGACGGGCCGGTCGGGGACGACCGAGTCGAGCAGCGCGGCGGTGGGCGTGCCGCCGGGGAAGGCCTCCATGGACCAGCCGCCGCCGGTGATCCACTCGGCGTCGGGGTGGCCGTCGGCGTAGGCCTTCACGCGCCGCAGGTACTCCCGCGGGTCGACGGTGTCGTTGAGGTGGCACAGGCCCAGTTCGGTGCCCGCGCCCAGGGGGTGGACGTGGGCGTCCTGGAAGCCGGGCAGGAGGAGTTTTCCGGCGAGGTCGACGACCTCCGTGCCGGGCCCGATGAGTGTGTGGACCTCGTGGTGGCCGACGGCGACGATCCGTCCGCCGCGCACGGCCACGGCGGTGGCCCGGCTGCGCGCGGCGTCGACGGTGTGCACGGGCCCGCCGGCGAGGACGAGGTCGGCGGCCTGGGGGTGGGACATGGGTTCAGCGCTCCAGGGGAAGGGGGCCGGTCTGCGGTGTGGTTCGTCGGGCTGGGGAAGGGGCTCAGACGGCCGTGCGGTCCATGGGGAGGGAGAGGGCGTCGGCGTCGGTGCCGCGTCCGGTGGTGAAGTACGGGGAGCGGCGGACGTACTTGGCGACGGCCGCCATGACGAGGCCGCTCAGCACGATGGTGGCGGGCAGGGAGAGTATGAACCAGCCGTTGTCGGGGCTGAGTTCGATGTGGTCGCTCATCGTCGCGTAGGAGTAGGCGAGGTAGCCGCCGAGGCCCAGCAGGATCAGCCCGGAGACGGCCGGGACGCCGACGGCGAGCAGGGCCTCGCGCGGTCCTTCGTGGCGGGCGGCGCGGAAGCGGACGGCGCAGGCGAGCGCGGTGAGACCGTAGTAGAGGGCGACGACCAGACCGATGGCGTTGACGGCGGCGAGCAGCATGTCGCTCAGCTTGGGGATGGCCATGGCGAGCAGGGCGATGGCGGTCGCGATCGACATGACGACCAGGGTTCCGGCGGCGGGTGTGCCGTATGTGGGGTGGATGCGGGTCCACACCGGGCCCATCGTGCGGTCGCGTCCCATGGCGAGCAGGCCGCGGGCGGTGGGGATGACGGAGGACTGGACGGAGGCGACGGCCGAGAACATCAGGGCGAGCAGCGGCAGGCTCGCCCACGGTTCGGCGGCCAGTTCGGCGCCGAGGTACGGGAGGGCCTGCGGGCCGTTGGCGATGAGTTCGGGCAGGCTCATCTCGCGCTGGAAGGCGACCGAGGCGAAGAGGAAGAGGCCCAGCATGGCGAACAGGGCGATGAAGCCGCCGCGCGCCGAATCACCGGGGCCGCGGGTCTCCTCGGTGACGCTGAACGCCGCGTCCCAGCCCCAGAAGAAGAACACGGCGAGGACCATGCCCTGCGCGAAGGCCGTACCGCTGGAGATCTCGAACGGGTTGAACCACGACCAGGAGAAGTCCTGGTGGCCGGTGACCAGGGCCCACGTACAGAAGACCAGCAGGACGGCGTACTCGAAGACCAGCAGGCCGAACTGGAGGCGGGTCGCGGCCCGTACCCCGGTGATCGCGAGGACGGTGACCCCGGCGAGTACCACCAGGCCGACCACCGTGCTCGCGGCGGTGGACGTGGGGTCGAGGGCGATCCCGGCGACGGAGTCCAGGCCCGCCTTGTCGGCGAAGATCAGCACGACCGAGCCGGTCACCGCGCTCGTGTAGCCGAGGAAGATGACCGAGCCGACGAGCGTCACCCAGCCGGCCAGGAAGCCGGGCCAGGGGCCGAGGGACTTGCCGACCCAGGTGTAGCCGTTGCCGCAGTTGGGCTCGGAGCGGTTGAGGCGGGCGAAGGCGGTGGCGATGCCGAGGACGGGCAGGAACGCCAGCAGCAGGAGGGCCGGGGCCTGGAGCCCGACGATCGTGCCGACGGCGCCCATCCCGATGGCGATGCTGGTGGTGGCCGCGGTGCTGGAGGCGGCGATGGCGACACCGTCGAGGACACCCAGGGAGCGGCGCAGTTCCGTCGGCGGGCGCTCCGGGACGGGCCGGCCGGGGGTGGCCTGGCCCGGGGCGGTCTGTTTCGGGGCGGTGTGTTCCGGGGTGGAGGACATCAGGGCTCCTCACGGGGAGGGAGAGGGACGGGAGGAAGAGCCGTGTGGGGGTGCGATGGATGGAACAGCGTCCGCGCATCTTGCGTCAATGCCGTTGACATAAGGCGGCGGCCGGCCGTTCACTGAGGGCGCGAAGGTCCGCCGGGCAGACACCCCGGCGGGACCCGTACCGCAGAGGACCGTCCCGGCGGTCCGTAGGCGCGAGAGGAATCACCGCCATGCCCACCCGTGCCCCGCAGGAACGCCGACGGCGTCGCCCCACCGCGACGGGCGTCCTGCTGTCCAAGGAACTGATCACGGAGACCGCGCTGCGCCTCATCGGCGAACACGGCCCCGAGGCGCTGAGCGTGCGCCGTCTGGGCGGGGCCCTGGGCTGCGACCCGAGCGCGCTCTACCGCTACTTCCGCAACACCGACGACCTGCTGCTGGCCGTCTCCGACCGGATCATCGGGGACGCCATGGAGGGGTTCGTGCCCGGTCCCGACTGGGTGGCGTCGCTGCGCGAGATGGCGCTGCGGGTGCGCGCCGGATACCTCGCCCATCCGCGGGCCGCCGCCATGGCCTCGTACCGCATCACCCGCCGGGAGAACGAGTTCCGTGCCGTGGAGACCGGGGTGGGGCTGCTGCTGTCCGCCGGATTCCGGCCCGCCCACGCCGTCCGCCTCTATCTCGCCTTCATCGACACGGTCCTCGGGCACGCGGCGCTGGACGCAGCGTGCCAGGCGCTCCCCCGGGAGCAGCGCGAGGCCGACGAGCGGGCGTGGACGACGGCCTACGGGTCGGTCGACCCGGAGTCCTATCCGGCGCTGGGCGAGGTGCGAGGCGAGCTGTACGTCATGGCCGAGAGCTCTTTCGAACTGGCGGTGGACCTGCTGCTCGACGCGCTGGCGGCGCGGGCCCCGGCCCTCCGCGCGCGGGAGTGACCCCGTCCCTCGTGAGGCGCACTGTCGCACTCCGGACGAAGGGGTCATGCTGGCCCCCCACCGGTCGCCGCGCACGAGCACACACGAGCGCACGCACGTTCACCCGCACGATCAACGGAGCACGTATGACGACGGACAGGGGTACGCGGATCGAGGTCAGGCCTGCCGCGGGCCACATCGGCGCCGAGATCACGGGCATCGATCTCGCCGAGGACATGGACGAGGCGGTGGTCGCGGAGATCCGGGCGGCGGTGCTGCGCTGGAAGGTGGTGTTCTTCCGGGGGCAGCGCCTGGACCACGCCTCGCACGTCGCGTTCGCCCGCCGGTTCGGCGAACCGGTCCGCCTGCGCAAGCGCGGCAGCGCGTCACCCGCGGACGTGCCGGAGATCGAGACGACGGCCGACCGGCTGGAGCTCGGCGGCCGGTACGGCATGGAGCACGACGAGTGGCTGCGCAGGCGCCGCCACTCGCTGCTGCGCGGCTGGCACTGCGACCACGGGGCCCGCGTCGATCCGCCGGCGGCGACGATCCTGCGCGCCGAGACCGTGCCCCCGTACGGCGGTGACACCACCTGGTCGAACCTGGCGGCGGCCTACGCGGGACTGTCGGCCCCGCTGCGGGACTTCGTCGACGGGCTGCGCGCCGAGCACCGCCTCGGGGTCGGCTACCAGAGCCGGCCCGGCGAGGACGCGTACGCGCGCCATCTGCTGGAGCGGCAGATCGCCACCGAGCATCCGCTGGTGCGGGTGCATCCCGCGACGGGCGAGCGCGTGCTGTTCGTCAACGGCTACTACGTCGAGCAGATCCTGGGGCTCTCCCGGACGGAGAGCGCGCCGCTGCTGGAGATGCTGCTGGGGCAGGCGACGCGGCCCGAGTACACCGTGCGGTTCCGCTGGGAGCCGGGGAGCGTGGCCTTCTGGGACAACCGGGCCACCATCCACCTCGCTCCGAGCGACACCACGCAGGTCGACCATCCGCGGGTCATGCACCGGGTGATGCTCGCGGGGGACGTCCCGGTGGGCGTGGACGGCAGGCCCTCGGCCGCGGTCGTCGGGAGTGAACCAGGCCTCTGGTGAGGGGCCTTCGGGACGGTCGCCCGGATGTCGTGGTTGCGACATGTCCCACCTGTGCCACCGGAATCGAGTGACATGACATTCCGTGCCACCGGATTCTGTCCAGCGCATGAACTTCTCTGTGCGTACGACGGAAGGCACGGCACTGATGAGACGGATTCGCCTGGTGGCGGCGATATCGACAGGACTCGCCCTGGCTGCCGGCGCGGTGGCGCCGGTGGCCGCTCGCACCGGTACGGGGCCCACGGCGACGGCGGCGGCCGACGTTGCCGCGCCGAAGAGCCTCGGCACCGTGCGCCTGATCACCGGTGACCGGGTGACCGTGGGCGCGGACTCCGAGGGGCGCCGGACCGCCTCGGTGACGCCGGGGCCCGGGCGGCGGCAGATCCTCTTCAGGACCTACGAGCAGGACGGGCGGCTGACGGTCCTGCCGTCCGACGCCGGGGAGCTGGTCTCGGCGGGGCGCCTGGACCGCGGGCTGTTCGACGTGGGCGCGTTGCTCGCCCAGCGGTACGACGAGGCGCACAGCGACGCGCTTCCGCTGATCGTGGGGGGCGCCGACGGCGCGGCGAGGTCCGCCGTACAGCGGCTGACCGCGCTCGCCGAGGACGGGTCGCCGGTGCGTCGGCTCGACAGCATCGGGGCGCGGTCGGTGCGGGTCGCCGACGACGACCTCGGCCGGTTCTGGAAGGAACTGGCCCCGGACGGCGATCAGGTGAGCGCCGCACGTGCGGCCGGCACCCCGCGCGTGTGGCTCGACGGGCGGGTGAACGCCTCGCTGGACCGCAGTGTCCCGCAGATCGGCGCGCCCGCCGTGTGGCAGGCCGGGCAGCGGGGCGAGTCCGTGAAGGTCGCCGTCCTGGACACCGGCGCCGACCAGTCCCACCCGGACCTGGCCGGACGGATCTCCGAGGCCAAGGACTTCTCCGGCAGTTCGGGGACCGGGGACGCCTTCGGACACGGTACGCATGTCGCGTCCATCGTCGGCGGCAGCGGAGCCGCGTCCGGCGGCGGGGGCAAGGGCGGCAAGGGAGTGGCGCCCGCCGCCGACCTGCTGGTCGGCAAGGTGCTCGGGGACGACGGCTACGGCAGCGAGTCCCAGGTCATCGCCGGTATGGAGTGGGCGGCGGCTTCGGGGGCCGAGGTCGTCAACATGAGCCTCGGCTCGGACGCCCCGAGCGACGGCACGGACCCGATGAGCCTCGCGCTGAACGAACTCACCGAGCGCACGGGCACGTTGTTCGTCGTCGCGGCGGGCAACAGCGGCGAGCAGGGCACGGGCACCATCGGCTCGCCCGGCGCCGCGGACGCCGCGCTCACCGTCGGCGCGGTCGACCGGGACGGTTCCCTCGCCCCGTTCTCCAGCCGCGGCCCGCGCACCGGTGACGACGCGGTCAAGCCCGACGTGACGGCGCCGGGCGTCGGCATCGTGGCGGCCCGCGCGGCCGGGACCACCATGGGCGACCCGGTCGACGCACAGCACGTGGCGGCCTCCGGTACGTCGATGGCGGCCCCGCACGTGGCGGGCGCCGCCGCGCTGCTCGCCCAGCGGCATCCCGGCTGGAGCGCACAGCAACTGAAGGACGCGCTCGTCAGCACCGCCCGTACGGCCGCCGGTCAGGAGGTCACCGAGCAGGGAAGCGGTCTCATCGACGTGGCCGCGGCGGCGCTCGGTCCTGTCACCGCCACGGGCACCGTCGCCCTGGGTCCGTTGCAGACCGGTGACGGCGAGACCCGTACGACGCCGCTGGCGTACACGAACACCTCCGGCGCCGATGTCACGCTGGCGCTCTCCGCGCGGCTGGCCACGACGGGCGGCCGGACACCGGCCGAGGGGGCGGTACGGCTCGGTTCCGGTTCGGTGCGGGTGCCCGCGGGTGCCACCGCCGAGGTTCCGCTGACGGTCGACCCGGCCCGGGTCGAGCGGGGCGACTACTACGGGTACGTGACCGCGGCCTCCGCCGACGGGAAGGTCACCGTGCACACCACGGTCAGCCTGGCCGTGCAGGGGCCGACCCACCGGCTCACCGTCAGGACCATCGACCTCACAGGCAAGCAGATCGAGGCACTGCCGACGATCTGGGGCGCCGACGGCTTCGTGGGCTACACCGACCCGGGCAGCGCCACCGAGCCGGCCGTCGCCGAAGTCGAGGAGGGCACCTACCAGCTGGATTACTCGTCCCTGGACACGGTCGCCGACGGACAGGAACTGCGGCACGTGGTCCTGCCCGAGGTGAAGGTCACCAAGGACATGGCCGTCACGCTGGACGCGCGCAGGACGACCCTGGTCGACATCCGGACGCCCGAGCCTGCCGAGCAGCGGGGCATCCTCAGCTACCAGACGTACCGGAAGATCGACGGACACAGCCTGATCCAGGGGACGATGTACTTCGACCTGGGCAAGCGGCTGTATGTGAGTCCGACCTCCGCCGTCACCGACGGCACCTTCGAGTTCGCCTCGCGCTGGCAGTTCGTCGCGCCGCTCCTCGACATGAAGGTGCCGGGCAGCAAGGAGGCGTTCGATCCCTACTACATGCCGTCCTCACCAACGAACAGAACGTCGACGAACGGGAGTTGGCGGAGCAGGCGGCGGCCGCCGGGGTACGCGGCATCGTGCTGGTCCACTTCAGCGACATCGCCTGGACCCGCTGGCATCCGCAGGGCGACCGCTGGGGCGTGCCGACGGTCCGGATCGGCGCGAGCGCGGGAGCCGCTCTCCTGAAGCGGATCGGCAAGGGGCGCACCACGGTGGACTTCACCGGCACGGCCCGCAGCCCGTACCTGTACGACGTCATGCAGGTGTCGTCGCAGCGCGTCCCCGACAAGGTGGTGCACACCGTGTCCGAGCGCAACAGCGCGGTGGTGAAGGCCAGGTACGCCGACAACGGCGGCGCCCCGTGGGCGAGCGAGCAGCGCTTCGCCCGGCGGCCGTACCAGGACACGGCCTGGCTGCAGTACACGCGCTATGTGCCGACCGGCTTCGAGCGGACCGAGTACGTGAGTTCCGGGGACACCGCCTGGCAGCATTTCGTGCACCACGAGACGACGTTCGACGTGGACAAGCCGCTGCTCGTGGGCATGTCGGACGCGTCGCGCACCTACCGGGCGGGCGAGCGGGCGAGCGACACCTGGCAGGGGGCCGTCGTCCGGCCGTCGATCCCTCGGGGCACCACGACTCCGTCCGTGCGCTCGGGTGACGTACTGAGCCTGCGGATCCCGGAGTTCACCGACTCGCAGGCGGGTCACCGCTCGCGGCTGCTCGAAGGCGGCGGCGGTATCGGCACCTCGGGCGGGGCGAAGGCGGCGCAGGGCGACTCGGCCGCCGCCGTGCTGTACCGCAACGGGCAGAAGGCGGCGGAGGCCGACGGCGGGTACGCGGACTTCGAGGTCCCGGCCGGCGCCGCCGACTACCGACTGGACCTGACGACCTCGCGGGTGTCGCCGGAGTGGGCGTACGGGACGGGCACCGAGACGTCCTGGTCGTTCCGCTCGGGCAGCACGAGCGGGGCTGCGGCCCTCCCGCTGCTCCAGGTCGACTACGACGTGCCGGTCGACGCGCACAACGCCGTCCGCGCCAGCCGCACGCACTCGGTCGGACTGTCGGTGCGCGCCCAGGACGGGCTCGCCGTGCCGCGCGGGGTGAGCGTCCAGGTCGAGACGTCGTACGACGACGGCCGGAACTGGAGCCGGGCCGAGGTGAAGGGCCGCGGGCACAACGTGTTCGAGGCCGCCGTCAAGAAGCCCTCGCGGGTACGCGGTGACGCGTACGTGACACTGAGAGTGACGGCGCGCGACACGGCGGGCAACTCGGTGCGGCAGACCGTGCAACGGGCCTACCTGCACCGCGGATAGGCGCTCGGGCCCCCAGCGGGGGTGGGCGGGGCGCCAGCCGACCCGCTCACCCTCACCGCCTGTAACACCCGTGGAGTACGGTGTCCGATCAGTGAAACCGGTCGGTCTCGGGGAGGGCGCCATGACGCTGGAGGCTGCAGGGGTGTCGGACGCCGAGGAGTCCGTCTACCGGCATCTGGTGACGGCGGGCCAGGCGTCGGCGGGTGATGTCGCCGCGCGCACCGGGCTGAGCCCGGCGGAGGCCGAGGCGGTGCTCGACGCGCTGGCCGTCAAGGGCATGGCGAGCCACACCGACGTGCTGCCCCGGCACTTCCGGGCCACTCCCCCGGACGTGGCGCTGATACCCCGGCTGAAGCGGAACGCCGACGCGCTCGACCTGGCCCGCGCCGAGGCGACGAACCTGCTGCAGGTGTACCGCGACACGATGCGCCGGCGGGACGCGGGCGAGCTGATCGAGGTCATCACGGGCGCCGAGGCGCTGCGCCAGCATCTGCGGCAGATCCAGGCGAGCGCCCAGGACGAGATGCTGTGGTTCTGCAAGGCCCAGTACGTGGCGATGCCGTCGGGCAGCAACAGTTCGGAGTTCGAGGCGCTGGCACGCGGTGTGCGCTACCGGGTGCTGTACGAGAAGGACTTCTTCGACGACGAGGGAGCCGTTGACAACGTTGTTGCGGGAGTGCGCGCCGGGGAGACCGCCCGTGCCGTGCCGCATCTGCCGCTGCGGCTCGCGGTGGCGGACCGGGCCATCGCGGTCTGCCCGCTCGTGCCCGGCGGCCCTCAGGGCAACCCGGACGAGCCCACCGCCGCACTCGTACGGGACAGCAATCTGCTCGCCGCTCTCGTCGCCCTGTTCGAGCGCTACTGGGAGGACGCCGTCCCGCTGGACGTCGACGACTCGGGCGCGGTCGCGGGGACGGACGGGGTCGGCGGCCCCGATCCGCTGTCCGCGGTCGACCGGCGGCTGCTCGCCCTGCTGGTGGCGGGCGTCAACGACAAGGCGGTGGCCACGCAACTGGGCCTGAGCCGCCGCACGGTGCAGCGTCACATCCAGCGCATGATGGAGCTGGCCGGCGCGGCGACCCGGATGCAACTTGCCTGGCAGGCGGCACGCCGGGGCTGGCTGTGACGGACGTCAGGCCGTGACCCGTCGGCCGTAGCCCGTAGCCCGCGGTCCGCGGTCCGCAGGGCGAGAAGTGGCCAAAGTGGCCGATGAAGGCCGTGTTGCCACCGCGTAAAGGCCCATGTGATCCCCTGCGCGCGGCGACGCCCGCGGCGGATCGCCGCTGACCGTATTCCGGACAATGATCTCCGCAGTGGTGACACTCACCCTTCCCGCTGAAACGATCCAGGGACCGCGCGGTCGCCTCTCACCCCTCTCCCGCCGGGGAGCCCTGCCTCGCCCGGCGCCACATCTGACGTGCCGTCACCAGACGGCCGGACCACAGGAGTCACAGCAGTGACGGACATCCCCCGCCCTCCTACTCCCCCTGCGTCCCGCCGACGCGCCCCGGTGCGGTCGCGCACGACGGCGGTCGCGGTCACCACGCTGGTCGCGCTGCTCGGTTCGGCGCTTCCCGCGTGGAGCGCGGCCCCGCAGACGGCCCGCACGGAACGAGCGCCCCGGCAGATCGAGGCGGAGCCCAGACCCGGCGCCAGAACGCTCGAACTCTCCCCCGCGCAGCGCAGGAAACTGCTCGCGTCGGCGGCCGACTCCCGTACGGCCACGGCCCGTTCGCTGAAGCTGGGCGAGCGGGAGAAGCTGATACCCAAGGACGTCATCAAGGACGCCGACGGGACCGTGCACACCCGCTACGAGCGTACGTTCGCCGGGCTGCCCGTCCTCGGGGGTGACCTGGTGGTCCACGAGCGCGGCAAGGCCCGCAGCGTCTCCAGGTCGTCGCCGGCCACGATCTCGGTCCCGACGACCAAGGCCTCCGTACCGGCCGCGAAGGCGGCGAAGTCGGCTCTGGAGGCGGCCGAGTCGCAGAAGACGGACGAGGCGACGCCGGAGGGTGCGCCGCGGCTCGTCGTCTGGGCGGGCGACGGCGCCGCCGAACCCGTACTGGCCTGGGAGAGCGTCGTCGACGGCGTTCAGGAGGACGGGACGCCGAGCAGTCTGCGGGTGGTGACCGACGCCGGCAGCGGTGCGCGACTGGGGAGCTTCGAGCAGGTCCACTCCGGTGAGGGGGTGAGCCAGTACAGCGGCACCGTGCAGGTCGGCTCCGTGCGCGACGGCGATCTCTACCGGCTGACCGATCCGCAGCGCGGCGGCCACACGACCTACGACATCAGCGCGGGCGGCAACGGCGTCCCCCTCACGGATGACAACGATGTCTGGGGCGACGGGACGCCCGCCGACCGGCAGACGGCCGCCGTGGACGCGGCCTACGGGGCGCAGAAGACCTGGGACTTCTACCACGACCGGTTCGGCCGCAACGGCATCGCCGACGACGGCGTGGGCGCCCGCTCCCGGGTGCACTACGGCAAGGGGTACGCCAACGCCTTCTGGGACGACCTCTGCTTCTGCATGACGTACGGGGACGGCCTGGACGACGCCCGGCCGCTGACCGAACTCGACATCGCCGCCCACGAGATGACCCACGGCGTCGCCTCCGCGACCGCGGACCTGACGTACTCCGGTGAATCGGGCGGCCTGAACGAGGCCACCAGCGACATCATGGGCACCGCCGTGGAGTTCTTCGCCGACAGCGCCGAGGACGTGCCGGACTACCGGATCGGCGAACTGGCCGACGTGCGCGGCACCGGAAAGCCCTTGCGGTACATGGACCAGCCCTCGAAGGACGCCTCGGCGAAGGGCACTTCGCAGGATCACTGGACCGAGGAGACCCGCAAGCTCGATCCGCACTTCAGCTCCGGTGTGGGCAACCACTTCTTCTATCTGCTCGCCGAGGGCAGCGGTGAGAGGACCGTCGAGGGCGTCGCCTACGACAGCCCCACCTACGACGGTCTGCCGGTCGCGGGCCTGGGCCTGCACAACGCCACCAACGTCTGGTACCGGGCCCTGACCCGCTACATGACCAGCAACACCGACTACGCGGGAGCCCGCACCGCCACGCTCCAGGCGGCGGCCGACCTGTTCGGCACGTCGAGCGACGCGTACGAGGCGGTCGGCAACGCCTGGGCGGCCGTCAACGTCGGCCCCCGGTACGTCAACCACATCGCCGCGGCGGCGCCCTCCACCCGCGACTCCGCGGTGGGCCAGCCGACCAGCCGGGCGTTCGAGGCGACGAGCACCCGGCCCGGCGCGCTGGCCTACTCCGCCACCGGCCTGCCGGACGGCCTGTCCATCGACCCCGCCACCGGGCTCGTCTCCGGCACCCCGACCGCGGCCGGCGCCTTCCCGGCCGCCGTCACCATCAGGAACTCGGCCGCGGAGACCCGCACCCTGTCCTTCACCTGGCGGGTCCTGGCCTCCGGAGGCGACCACTTCGTCAACCCCGCCCGCTTCGACATCCCCAACTGGCGCACCATCGAGTCGCCGATCGTCGTCACCGGCCGTGAGGGCAACGCGTCCAGCGACCTCGAGGTCACCGTCGACCTGGTGCACGACTTCATCGGCGGCCAGGTCATCCACCTGGTCGGCGAGGACGGCACGGCGCTGCTCGTGAAGGACTTCGTCTGGGACACCGGGTCCGAACTGCACGCGACCTTCACGGTCGACGCGTCGGCGCTCCCGGCCAACGGCACATGGAAGCTGCGCGTCACGGACAACACGCCCGGCATCTTCACGGTCGACCCGGGCTACCTCGACAGCTGGAGCCTCACCTTCTGAGCCACCGCGCCCCGGGCAGCCGCCCGGACACGGACGCCGCCGCGCCCGGAGACCTACCGGGCGCGGCGGCGTACGTCTTGGTCGGTGCGCGGGGACGCCGGTCTCCGACCCGCCGTCGGGTCGCGGCCCCGGATCGCCGTCACCCCGCGACGGACACCCGGGACACGTCCGGTGATCCGGACCGCCCGCGCACCCAGCGGTACATCACCAGCGAGCACACCGCCGCGAACGCGCACCACGTCGAGACGAACTCCGCCTCCCACAGCGCCCAGCAGGTCGCCGCGCCCACGGTCACCAGCGTGCCCAGGAGGCACAGGATCCGGTCGCCGGACAGCAGCAGCGCACCGATCGTGGCCAGCAGATAGCCCGCCACGAGTACCTCCGAGGCGGGCAGGGACACGGCGTAGCCGACGGTGTGGCCGCGGATCTCGGCGGTCACCCCGTGCGTGGCGAGGCGGTACGAGAGGACCGCCGCGGTCAGCACCCCGAGGACGAGTGGGACGATCAGCCGTCGCACGGCACTCGGCGGCGCCACGCACAGCACACCCGCCGGCACCCACACCGCGAGCAGCGGCAGGGCGATCGCCGCCCAGGCGACGGTGGCGGGGCCCGAACCGCCGCCGGAGCGCCAGACCAGGGACTCGACGATCTGATGGCCGCCCAGGATCAGGGGCAGCGCGGCCATCGGCAGGTCGGCCACCCTGCGGGTCCGCGCCACACAAGCCACCCCGACGGCGGCGATGCCGCATCCCGCCACGAGATCGGCCGTCGCACTGAAGCACATCGCGCCACCAGGGGTTCGTGTCATGGGATCCGGGCCTGCCGGGCCTCACGCTACGGCCCGCCCCCCGGTACCGCGCCCTGTACGGCCGTTCGGACTCCCGCTCGGCATCCGGTGACGTTGTCGGCGGAGTAAGCGCTCTCTATACTTACGTGTGATGGATTCGGAAAGCGCCCTGGACGATTCCTACTTCGACCACTGCCCCTGGGACTTCGACGGCCGAGCCTCCGCCGCGCAGCGGGACGCCCAGGCCGCTCACCAGAAACTGCTGACGGACGGTGGGGCGAGCATCGGCCCGCGCTGTTTCGTCTCGCCCGCCGCAGGCGTCTTCACCGACACGCTGCGGCTCGGCGAGAACTCGTACGTCGCCGGGCACGCCTACGTCACCGGCCGGGTCACCACCGGCTCCGACTGCACCGTCAATCCGTACGCCACCGTGCGGGGCCGGATCGTACTGGGGGACGGGGTGCGGATCGGTGCCCACAGTTCACTGCTCGGTTTCAACCACGGGTTCGCGCCCGGCCGGCCCGTGCACCGGCAGCCCCTCACCAGCAGGGGCATCACCGTCGGCGACGACGTGTGGATCGGGTCGAACGTCGTCGTCCTGGACGGGGTGACCATCGGCGACCACTGCGTGGTGGGCGCGGGAGCGGTGGTGACCAAGGATCTGCCGCCCTGGTCCGTCGCCGCGGGCAACCCGGCCCGTCGGCTGCGCGACCGGCGCGAGTCCGGTCCCGCCCGGCGTGATTCCGGTCCCCTGCGGGGGACGGCGGAGGCCGGCGGCTCGCTCGGGGACGCGGTCGCCCGGTTCGCCGACCTGGCGCGGGCGCAGGCAGGTGACCTCCTCGCGCGCGCCTGGGACGCCGGCGCGGGCCGGTACCGCGACCGGCCCGGCGCGCCGCCGACCGTACGCGCCCACTGCGACGCCGTGGAGATCGCCGATCTGCTCCTCGGCACACCTCCGCCGCAGTTGTCCGCCGCCGAGCACGTCGAGCGACTGCGCGCGCTGCAGGACCCGGCCGAGGGAATGGTGCCCGAGCTCGCCGAAGACGGCGGCCCCGGCGTGCTGCCCGCCCGCGCGGCGGACGGCTGGATCGACGACGGCGCCGCCGAGTACCACGTGCTGTCCGTGGGCTACGCGCTGAATCTGCTGGGCTCCCGTTTCGCCCACCCGGTCCGCACGGTCGAGCGCATGACGGCGGGCCAACTGGTCGCACGTCTGGACGCGCTGCCGTGGCGGACCCGGGCCTGGTCGGCCGGCGCCTGGGTGGACTGCTGGGCGACCGGCGCGCACCACAACCTCGGACTCGGCGCCGGAGCGGGCGAACCGGGCACCCTGGAGGCGCTGTTCGGCTGGCTGGGCACCCGGGTGGATCCATGGACGGGGATGTGGGGCCGGGCCGCTTCGCCCGCCGAGGGCCGGTTGCAGCTCGTCAACGGCTACTACCGGCTCACGCGCGGCTCGTTCGCCCAGTTCGGGCTCCCCCTGCCGTACGCGGAGCGGGTGGTGGACACCGTGCTCGGCCACGGCGGGGATCCGCGCTGGTTCGCCGCGGGCCGCCAGAACGCGTGCAACGTACTGGACGTGGCCCATCCGCTGTGGCTCGTCGGCCGGCAGAGCGGCCACCGCGCCGCCGAGGCACGGGCCTGGGCCGGGGAACAGCTGGCGTACGCGCTGGGAGAGTGGCGGGACGGATCCGGTTTCGGCTTCGGGCCGCCGGGCGAGGACGGTACGGGGCCCGGCCGGGAGCCCGGCCTCCAGGGCACCGAGATGTGGCTGGCCATCGTCTGGCTGCTGGCCGATCTGGTGGGAGTGGCGGACCGGCTGGGGTACCGGCCGCGCGGCGTCCACCGCCCCGAGGCCGCCCGCTCACCCGTGCCGGGGCCGACCGCCCGTCCGGCGTCCGCTCTTCAGGCCCCGGTCGACAACACGCTGTAGTAGAAGCTGTGGTCCGAGTTGACCGTGCGGCGCGCTCCGGTGCAGTGCCAGCGCCCTGATGCGCCCTCGCCCCAGGAGAACAAGTAGTCGATCTTGCGGCCGTCGTCGTAGGTCGGCCGGACGTAGGACGGTCCGCTCTCCCGGAGGCCGCTCGCCTCGCTGCCGTTGCCGCTGTACAGGACGTCGAGTTCCGGTGCGTCGGGCGGTGCGTTCAGGTCACCCGCCAGGACGACCGGGCCCGTGGCACCGAGCCGGTGGATGCCGTCCGGCTTCCAGTCGTCGTGGATGAACCCGGTCTGCGCCCGCCGTTCCGCGTCCTTCGCAGCGCCGACGGTCAGGTGCGTGCTGCACGCGGTGACCGGTGGCCCGGCCAGGTCCGGCCGACCGGCGACACGGACGACGGCACAGATGATGCCCCGTTCGCCTCCCCTGCCGTCCGGGTTGGGCAGCAGTGCCGGTGGCAGGATCCGGACGGCCGAGTGGAACAGCAGGGTGTTCCCGTAGGCCTGGCCGTCGGCACACTTCGTACCGGTGTCGACGAAGGCGCTGCGCAGCCCCAACTCCCTTGCGAAACGCTCCCCTTGAGCCTTGCAGACTTCCTGGAGGCCGATGAACAACCACCGGTCCATGTCGCCGAGGGTGAGGTCCCGGACGGCGTCGGCCTCTTCCCCGATCCAGTCGCCCGCGTCGCCCCGGTGGCCGATGTTCCCGTAGATGTTGAACGTGCCGACGTAGTGGTCCCGGCCGGTGCTCGGTGCGGAGGCCGCCGCCTCCGGCGCGGCGCCGCTTCTCGCGGGGAGCGCCACCAGTACGCACAGGAGGGCCGTCACGATCGCCCTGGCCGCGCCGCGTCCGCGTCCGCGTCTGTTCACAGGACTCGTACGACGCGTCGTCATGACGGGACGGTACCCTCGCCGCGGCCCAACCAGTCGGGCACGAGCGGCAGTTGTGACTGAACAGACCTCCCGTGGCGCTCCGCCGCGTGACGGTGCGTGGCCGTCGGTGTCAGCGGCGGCGGAACACCGTGATCGAGTGGCCGACGTCGTCGATCGGCGTGCTGGTGTCGAGCAGTGCGGCCAGCCGCCCGTCCGCCTTCGCCACCGCGGAGTCGGACACCACCAGCAGTCCGTGCACCTCGCCGAGGGGAGCCCTGAGCGGGTCGGACGCGTCGATGCCGTAGTACGAGGGCACGCCCGCGCCCTTGTAGACCAGCCAGACCGGCTCCCCGAAGTGGCGCCGGTCGAGGTGGTCCGCGAGACGGCCCAGATCCTGGCCCCAGTCGACGTTCGAGTCGTGCAGCCGCAGATGGGTCTTCGCCGGTCCGCCGAACGCCTCGTTGGAGTACGGCAGGTAGTACGGGTAGGTGCGCAGCGAGCTGACCGCCACGAAGCAGACCAGCGCCGCCGTCGCCCAGTGGGCCGGCCGCCGCCGCGCGAGCGTCACTCCGGCGGCGGCGACCGCCAGGAGCATCGGCATGAACACCGCGTAGCGCACCCCGAGATCCCGGGCGCCGTGCACGGCGATGGCGAGGAGTACGGCGGCGGGGACGAGCACGTACGGGGCGGCCGGGCGCAGTGCGCGTACGGCGAGGATCGCGGCGGAGCCCGCGGTCCACAGTGCGAGCATGCCGAGCGGGGTCTTCACCAGGAGCGCGGCCGGCAGGTAGTACCAGAGGGAGCCCTCGTAGAGCCGCCCGAACAGGAAGCCCTGCCAGATGTCGTACTCGAAGCCGAACTGGATGCGCATGCCGTCGCGGTAGGCCTCGGGGAACGGCAGCCAGGCCGCGACCCTGCCTCGCGTCCCGGGGATGTCCGGCACGTTCTCGGGGGCCGCCCAGCGCATCCGCGGGTCGACGACGAGATAGGTGGCCCACACGACGGCGACCGCGACCAGTGCCATCCCCACGGCCGCCGCCGCCCCGTACGCGAGGAGCCTGATGCGGGCGCGGGCGTCGAGGTGCGGGGGCTGGGGCCGGGCATCGGGTTCCGGGGGCCGAACGTCGGGTCCCGGCGTCCGGCGGGCGTGCCAGAACGACAGGACGCCCAGGAGCATCAGCACCGGGATCACCGGCAGCACGCTCATCTTGGTGGCCGCCGCCGCGCCCAGGGCCACCCCGGCGAGCGGGAGGCAGAGGTGCGGTCGCCGTCGGGCCCGCCACAGCAGCCACAGGGCCGCGAGCAGGAACCCGGTCGCGGGCACGTCGAGCGTGGCCAGCGAGCCGTTGGCGATGACGTCCGGCGAGAACGCGTACAGGGCCAGCGCCACCAGGCCGCCGGGCGGGCCGGTGAGGTCGCGGGCGAAGGCGAGGACGACCAGCCCGAACAGCAGCGTCAGGGCGATCACCGGCAGGCGTGCGTACAGCATCAGGCGGCCGGGGTCGTTGCCCGACTCGTACAGCACGTGCCGTCCGAGTGCCGTCTGGCTTCCGACGAAGTCCGGGTCGAGGTGCGCGTCGGTGAGCACCAGGCCGGACGCGATGATCAGCTTGCCCAGCGGCGGGTGTTCGGGGTTGTAACGGAAGCTGCGTTCCTTCAGGTACACCTCGGCCGAGGCCACGTACACGGGTTCGTCGATGGTGGGGGTCTGCTCCACGGCGGCGGTGACCATCGCGACGGCCATCTGGGCGAGGAGCGCGGCGACGGCCAGCGCGTACGGCCAGCGCCGGTGCCGCGCCGAGCGGACATACCGCGGCAATCCGCCGAAGCGGCCGGGGCGTTCACCCTCGGTCGCGGGGTCGGGCGGACGGGGGCCGGTGTGCCCGTCATCCGTCGGCCGGGTGACCTGCGGCGCGCTCATGCGGCACAGCTTTCCACCAACCCTCCTCGTGTGTGACGTTCTTGGGCCGGTTGAGCGACAAGTGTTGGGCGCTCCGTAACCGTTGTGACCACTGGGACCTCTTGGCACGCGAGTGAAAATCCGCGACTCTGAACTGCACATGTCACAAAGTCACATGCCACAAAGGGCGTTGGCCTGCACGGGGCCGATGAGGAGGACACCTGTGAACGGCAGACCGGCATCGAAGTCCCACGGATCCCGGCGTCTGGGCCGGAAGTCGCTCGGCGTACTGGCGGGCGCCGCGGCTCTGGTCCTCGTATTCCCGGCCACCGCCCTGGCGGCGCCGCCCCCCGCTCTGCCCGCGAACGCGGAGGCGCTGGACTCGACGTTCCAGCCCACCTACGACTACGACACGGACGGCTGCTACGCCACGGCTGCCATCGGCCCCGACGGAACGGTCAACGGCGGGCTCAACCCGAGCGGCGCCCTCAACGGCCAGTGCCGTGACGCGTCCGACCTGGACAGCGTCAACACCTACTCGCGCTCCAAGTGCAACAACGGCTGGTGCGCGATCGTCTACGGCTCCTACTTCGAGAAGGACCAGGCGCTGGCCGGCAGCGGGCTCGGCGGCCACCGGCACGACTGGGAGCACGTCGTGGTCTGGGTGCAGAACAACGAGGCCCAGTACGTCTCGACGTCCAACCACGGCTCGTTCACGGTCCACAACCGGTCGGCGATCCGCTGGGACGGCACTCACGCCAAGGTCGTCTACCACAAGGACGGGATCAGCACGCACTGCTTCCGCGCCGCGACCGCGGGCGACGAGCCGCCGGAGAACCACAAGGGGACCTGGCAGCGCCCGCCGCTGGTCGGCTGGAACGGCTACCCGGGCAACCTGCGTACCACGTTGACCTCCTACAACTTCGGGAGTGCGACGCTCGGCATCAAGGACAGCACGTTCAACTCGCATCTCGCGTCGGCGAAGCCGTCGGGGATCGCGTTCGACCCCAACGCCTGATCAAGCCCTGATCGATAACTCATCAGAGGCTGACCCAGGTCCGATCCAGGTCTGTGATACGGGTCCGATCCGGGTCTGATGGCGCGTCACATCCGGGGTGCTGCCCGGCCGTTCGGACGGTCGGGCAGGACCCCGGTGGCGAAGGCCGCGACGTCCTGGACGAGCCGTTCGGGCTCCTCCCAGTACAGGGCGTGCCCGGCCCCCTCGTACACGACGAGTCGCGCGTCGAAGAGCGTGTCCACGATCCGCTGCTGGTCGGAGCGCGGCAGGATGCCGTCGGCGTCGCCCCAGAGCACGAGCGTGGGGACGAGGATCCCTCTCAGCGTGGCGTCGAGATCCGTCTCCAGCAGTCCGCGCAGGGTCTCCTGCCACACCCGCGCGGGCACCTTCAGGTTCTCCTCGGCGATCGTCGCGAGGAGTCCGCGCCCCGGCGGACGGGCCGTGAGGCCGGCGAGCAGTTCCTCGACGAAGGCACGCGGCACGGGGTCGACGAGGTCCTTGACCTTCTCCGCCAGGGCCGTCGCGCCCGGCTTGTCGGCGAGAGTGGCCGGGACGCCCGCCAGGACCAGACCCGCCACCCGGTCGGGATGACTGCCCGCGACGAGCCGCGCGGCCACCCCGCCGCTCGACGCGCCGACCAGGACGGCCCGGTGAATACCCACGGCGTCGAGGAATTCCACCAGGTCGGCGGCGAAGTCCTGCGGGGCGTAACCGTCGGGGGGCCGTTCGGCGTCGCCGTGGCCGCGCTGGGTGGGGGCGTACCCGTGCACCGCGGCGGGGAGTTGCCTGAGCAGCGGCTCGAACGCCCACCAGGAGTCCGCGAGGCCGTGCACGAAGACGACGGGGGCACCCTCCGGATATCCCGCCTCCGCGTAAGGGAGGACGAGCCCGCTCCTCAGCTGGGCGGCCTTCACCGCGATCGTGCTCACGGCGGCCCTCCTGACGTCGGTCGGCCCCCTCGCACACCGGCCTTCGGGCGGCGCGACGATCTCCTTCATCGTAATGACGGGTTCCGCGGACCGCCCCTCCAGAGACCGTGCCGCCTTCAACTCCTTGCGCTCCCCCGGTGAATGTCGGCCGTCTTTGCTTCACATCTTGACGCGCTTGGTTCAGACCTTTAGGTTCACCGATCGCCGAGATTCCACGAATGCGCTTGTTGTTCACATCCATGAACAACGTCTTCTCACCCCCCACCCCCCCCACGCACAGGAGAATCCGTGTTCAGATCGACCGGATCCACCAGCTCGTCGAGATCCCCGGGCCGCCGGATACCCACCCTGCTCTGCGCCCTCGCCCTGGTGGCGTCGGCGGGGAGCGCCGTGGCGGCGGCCCGGCCCGCGCCGCGCGCCGGGCAGGCCGCCGCCGCCCTCCCCACC